>NZ_CP134054.1:0-4800000 GCF_045278815.1 Saccharopolyspora sp. ID03-671 | reverse complement strand
GCCCTGGGTGCGGCCGGTCTCGCCCTGGGCGTGAGCCTTGGCGGCGTCGGCCAGCGGGAAGGTGCCGGCGATCTCGGCGCGCAGCTTGCCCGACTCGACCAGTTCGCGGACGGCCTGCATGCCGGCCTGGTCGGCTTCGACGAGCATGAGCTCGGCGCGAACGCCCAGCTCCTCGGCTTCGGCGACGAGCTCTTCGCGGTCGTAGGGCAGGATCGACACGAGGATGCCGCCCTTGCGCAGCACCTGCAGCGAGCGGCTGCGGTAGTCGGCGGCGATCGGGTCGAGCACGACGTCGACGTCCTTGACGGCCTCGGTGAAGTCGGTCTCGGTGTAGTCGATGAGCTCGTCAACGCCGAGCCCGGTCAGGAACTCGTGCTTGCTCTTGCTGGCGGTCGCGATCACGTGGGCGCCCTTGGCCTTGGCGATCTGCACCGCGAGGTGCCCGACGCCGCCCGCGGCCGCGTGGATCAGGATCCGCTGCCCGGACTGCAGGTTCGCGGTGTCGTTGAGGGCCTGCCACGCGGTGAGCGCGGCGAGCGGGATCGCACCCGCCTGCACGTGGTCGGTCCCGGCCGGCTTCGGGGCGAACGCCCGGGCCGGGCCGGTGACGTACTCGGCGTGGGAGCCGAGGCCGAACGGGTAGGGCAGCATGCCGAAGACCTCGTCACCGGGCTTGTGCAGGGTGACGCCGGTGCCGATGGCCTCGACGACGCCGGAGACGTCCCAGCCGAGGATGCGCGGGGGCTCGGAGAGGAACCCCTGACCCGCGCGGTGCTTCCAGTCGGTGGGGTTGACGCCCGCGGCGTGCACGCGGATGAGGACCTCGCTGGGTCCCGGCTCGGGCTTGTCCAACTGCGCCTCGCGCAGCACCTCGGGACCGCCGTAGGAGTCCTGGGTGATGGCACGCATGGTTTCACTCATGCCCCCACCCTGCCTCATCTGCACCGATCTCGAAATGGCAGGAAGGACAACATTCGATAGGATCGTGCCATGCATCGCGTCGTCGTTCTCGCACTGGACGGTGTGTACCCGTTCGAGCTGGGCATCCCGCAGCGCGTGTTCGGCAGCGCCGACGGCCTCTACGAGATCATGACCTGCACGGTCGACGGTGCCCCGGTGCGCAGCAACGCCGACTTCATGGTCTCGGTCGAGCACGGGCCGGAGCTGCTGACCACCGCCGACACCGTGATCATCCCGCCGTTCGACGTGGCCCTGATCTCGCCGGAAATCCCCGATCCGGTGATGCGCGCCCTGACCGCGATCAGGGCCGGGACCCGGATCGTGTCCATCTGCACCGGGGCGTTCATGCTCGCCGCCGCCGGGCTGCTCGACGGAAGGCCCGCCACCACCCACTGGCTGCTGGCCGACGACTTCCGCCGCCTGTTCCCCTCGGTGCAGCTGGACCCGGACGTGCTGTTCGTCGAGGACGGTGACGTGCTCACCTCGGCCGGCGCCGCTTCCGGCATCGACGTGTGCCTGCACCTGGTGCGTTCCGACCACGGCAGCCAGGTCGCCAACCAAGTGGCGCGGCGCTGCGTGGTGCCGCCGTTCCGCGACGGCGGCCAGGCCCAGTACATCGAGCAGCCCGTCCCCGAACCGGGCGACCAGGGCACGGCGGCTGCCAGGGCGTGGGCGCTGGAGAACCTGCACCGGCCGTTGACCGTGGCCGACCTGGCCGAGCAGGCGCGGATGAGCAACCGCACGTTCGCCCGCCGCTTCCGCGACGAAGTCGGGGCCAGCCCCGGCCGGTGGCTGACGCAACAGCGGCTGGCTCGCGCGCGACAGCTGCTGGAGACCAGCGACCTGTCGATCGACCAGATCGCCGGTCAGGTCGGGTTCGCCACCGCCGCATCGCTGCGCCAGCACCTGCACGCGGCGATCGGGGTCGCCCCCGTGACCTATCGGCGCACCTTCCGGACCGGCGCGGCGGCGAGCTGAGCCAGGGGACCTTTCTGTCACCACCCCCGCCCGGTGGAGCCAAAGAAGGGAACCTTCCTGTCACCGACCTACCGGGCGTCGTGAGCAAGGGAACCTTCCTGTCACCGGCGTGAGCGAAAGGTTCCCATGCACCGCGTCGGCTCAGTCGGGGTTGGTGAGGCGGCGGACTGCTTCGCGGGAGGCCGCGCGCAGGTCGTCGACGTCGGTGTCGCCGAGGATCAGCCGGCTCAGCTGCGGGACGACGAGGGGCCAGCTGACCGCGCCGAGGGCGAGCAGGACGAGCACGCCCGGGTCGAGGTTGCCGGTGACGGCGCCGGTGCGCTGGGCGCGGCGGACGGCGTCGACCTTGTGGCGGTAGTGCTCGGCACGTTCGGATTCGGCGACGACGCCGCTGTCGCCGCGCTCCAGCGACTCCCACATGAGCAGGCGCAGGACGTGCGGGTTGGCGGCGTGGTAGGCGGCGAGCCGGTCGGCGTAGCCGGGCAGGTCCTCGCCGTCGATGGGAACCTCGGCGGCTAGTTCGGCCATCGCCGCTTCCAGCACGGCCGTGAACAGGGCGTCCTTGCTGCCGAAGTAGGCGTAGATCAGCTGCTTGTTGGCCTGGGCCTGCTTGGCGATGCGATCGACCCGGGCACCGGCGATGCCGTGCGCGGCGAACTCGGTCGTCGCGGCCTGGAAGATCCGGGCCTTGGTGGCTTCGGCGTTGCGGGACACAGCCGCACCATACCGCCGCGACCAACCGGTCGGTTGACACGCGCGAGGGCCGCCACCACACTGTAACCAACCAGTTGGTTACATCATTGTCCCTGCGGAGAGCTCATGACCGCCGTCGCCCCCGACACCGGGCGTCTCAGCCGCGCGCTGCTGTTCGCCGCCGCGCTGTGCGCCGGGATCACCGTCGCCAACATCTACCTCGCGCAGCCGATCATCGGCCCCATCGCCGAGACCTTCGGCGCCTCGCCGCAGAGCGCGGGAATCGTGGTGACCGCGGCGATGCTCGGCTACTCCGCCGGGCTGCTGTTCGTCATCCCCCTCGGCGACAGCCTCGACCGCCGCAAGATGGTCGGCACGCTCAGCGTCCTCACCGCCCTGCTGCTGGTGGGAAGTTCCCTCGCACCGTCGCTGCCGGTGCTGGCCGTGCTCGCCGGGCTGGCGGCCGTGACCACCGTCGTGCCGCAGATCCTGATCCCGCTCGTCGTGCAGCTGGCCGACCCTGCGCAGCGAGGCACCGCCATGTCCTGGGTCCAGGCCGGCCTGATCACCGGGATCATGGGTGCCCGCGTCGTGTCCGGGCAGCTGGCCGGGTTCATGGGGTGGCGGTCCGTGTTCGCCGTCGGCGCCGCGCTGACGCTCGTCGTCGGCCTGTGGACGGTGCGCGCGCTGCCCGGCGACGGCGAGCGGGAACCGGTGAACTACTGGTCGCTGCTGCGGTCGCTCCCCGGCTACCTGCGACGCGAACCCGGCCTTCGCCGCGCCTGCCTGCGCCAGGCCGGTGGTTTCGCGGCCTTCAACGCCATCTGGACCACCCTCGCCCTCGTGCTCACCGCACCACCGCACGGCTTCACGGTCGCCGAAGCCGGACTGTTCGGACTCCTCGGACTGATCAGCGCAGCGCTCGCACCCGTCGCCGGGAAGATGGTCGACCGGCGCGGCCCCCGCCTCGTCGGCGCGCTGGGCCTCGGCGTGCTCGCGTTCGCAGCACTCGTGATGATCCTCGGCACGAACTCGCTGATCGCGCTGCTCATCGGCACCGCAGCGGTCCCGATCGGCCTGCAGGTCGGTCAGGCCGCCAACCAGAACGCGGCGCTGTCGGTCAACCCCGCCGCAGGCGGCAGGCTGAACACGATCTTCATGCTCTCGACGTTCCTGGCGGGCGCCCTCGGCTCCGCCCTGGGCAGCGCCGCCTACGGCGCCTACGGGTGGCCGGGCGTGTGCGTCACCGCGCTGGTCTTCCTCGCCCTCGGCGCCTTCGGCATCCGCCGCGTGCGATGAAGGTTCCCTAGCCCGCCAGCACCACCTTGCCGAGCTCGGCCGGTTCCGACAGCAGCGGGTGCCGCGGCAGGACCCGCACGTTGTAGCCGGCCGGGCCCGCGTGCGGCAGGGTCACCGCCGCCGCGTAGCGGTCCTCGCCGATCGGCTTCATCGACGCGGTGACGAAGTCGTGCAAGACGTCGTTGTCATCGACCCGGCCCACCACGACCTCGACGTCCACGTCGGACGGGTCCAGACCGGCCAGGTCCACCCGGGCGCGCACCGTGACCTGCCCGCCGAGCAGCGGAGTCCCGTGATCCACCGACATCTCGGTGTCCCCGACCCGGACCCGGCTCCAAGCCGCCTGCAACCGCGCCCGGTAGTCGGCGATCTCCCGCGCCCCGCGGAAGTCGTCCGCGGACATCGCGCGCATCGACTGCGCAGCCGGCGTGTAGTGCACATCGACGTACTCGCGGATCATCCGCGACGCCTGCACCCTCGGCCCCAAGGTCGCCAGGGTGTGCCGCACCATCGACATCCACTTGCCCGGCACGCCGTCGCTGTTGCGCTCGTAGTACATCGGCGCCACGTGCTCGGAGATCAGCTCGTAGAGCGCGGCCGCCTCCAGGTCATCGCGCCGGTTCGGGTCGCTGACGCCGTCGGCCGTGGGAATCGCCCACCCGTTGCGGCCGTCGTACATCTCGTCCCACCAGCCGTCGCGCACCGACAGGTTCAGCACCCCGTTGAGCGCGGCCTTCATCCCCGACGTGCCGCACGCCTCCAACGAACGCACCGGGTTGTTCAACCACACGTCGCACCCCGTCACCAGGTAGCGGGCCAGCGACATGTCGTAGTCCGGCAGGAACACGATGCGATGCCGCACATCGGCGCTGTCGGCGAAGCGCACGATCCGCTGGATCATCGCCTTGCCGCCCTCGTCCGCCGGGTGGGACTTGCCCGCCACCACGATCTGCACCGGGCGCCGGGAATCCAGCAGCAACTCCCGCAGGCGCTCGGTGTCGCGCAGCATCAACGTGGCGCGCTTGTAGGTGGGAACCCGCCGCGCGAAACCGATGGTGAGCACCTCGGGATCGAAAACCGAGTCGCACCAGCCCAGTTCCAGGTCCGAGGCGCCGCGCTGCTTCCAGGCCACGCGCAGCCTCCGCCGCACCTCGTCGATCAGCCGCTGCCGCAGCGAGCACCGCAGCTCCCACAGCAGCGAATCGCTGACCGGTTCCATCCCGCGCAACCCGGCACCGCTGTCCATCTCGGACTCGCCCAGCAGCTTGCCCAGCTCCCGCGCCGACCACGTGGGCCCGTGCACGCCGTTGGTGACCGAGCGGATCGGGACCTCCTCGACCCCGAACCCCGGCCACAGGTTGCGGAACATCTTGCGGATCACTTCGCCGTGCAGCTCCGAGACCCCGTTGGCGCGCTGCGCCAACCGCAACCCCATGTGGGCCATGTTGAACATGCCCGGGTTGTCCTCGGCCCCCAGCGCCAGCACCCGCTCCGACGGCACGCCCGGCAGCAACGGCCGCTCAGCACCGTCGTCGAAGTAGTGCCGCACCAGGTCCACCGGGAACCGGTCGATCCCGGCCGGAACCGGGGTGTGCGTGGTGAACACCGTTCCCGCCCGCACCGCCGCGGTGGCCTGGTCGAACTCCAGCCCCGGGTCGGCCTGCAGCTCGCGGATCCGCTCCAGCCCCAGAAAACCGGCGTGGCCCTCGTTGGTGTGGAACACCTCGGGCTGCGGGTGCCCGGTGATCCGGCAGTAGGCGCGCACCGCCCGCACCCCGCCGATGCCGGCGAGGATCTGCTGGCGGATCTTGTGCTCGGCGTCGCCGCCGTAGAGGCGGTCGGTGGTGCCGCGCAGGTCGTCGTCGTTGTCCGGCAGATCGCTGTCGAGCAGCAGCAGCGGAACCCGCCCGACCTGCGCCTTCCACACCCTCGCGTGCAGCGTGCGGCCCGCGGGCATCGCGACCTCCACCACGACCGGGCGGTTGTCGGCGTCGGTGAGCACCTCCAGCGGCAGGCCGCGCGGGTCGATCACCGGGTAGTGCTCGACCTGCCAGCCCTCCGACGACAACCCTTGCCGGAAGTAGCCCGAGCGGTACAGCAGCCCGACGCCGATGAGGGGAACCCCCAGGTCGGACGCGGACTTGAGGTGATCACCCGCGAGCACGCCCAGGCCGCCCGAGTAGTTCGGCAGCGCCTCGGTCAGCCCGAACTCCATCGAGAAGTAGGCGATCGAGGCGGGAAGTTCGGCGCCCTCGTCCTGCCGCTGCTGGTACCAGCGCGGCACCGTCAGGTAGCGGCGCAGGTCGTCACCCACCGCGCGGGTGCGCGCCAGGAAGTCCTCGTCGGCGGCCAGCTGCCGCAACCGCTCCGCGGGCACCTCGGACAGCATCCGCAGCGGATCGGCTCCCACCGCCGCCCACACCTGCGGATCGACCGCAGAGAACAGGTCCTGGGTCGGCGGGTGCCAGGCCCAGCGCAGGTTGGTGGCCAGCTTGCCCAGAGCGGCGAGCGGCTCGGGCAGGTGGGCCCGGACGGTGAAGCGGTGGACTGCTCTCACGGGAGCGGACCCTATCTCGCTCGACACGCTCGCGTGCGACGCGCACCGACGCCGCCGAGACCCCCGAGACGGGTGGGAAGCTGGGGTGCGTGCGTGCATTCGGACTCGTCGCGGTGACCATCGCGCTGATCATCAGCGCCTGCTCCACGCCCGCTGCGCCACCGCCGGGTGTGGCGGAACCCACGGTCGATCCGGGGTTCGTGCACGGCACCGACGGCGGCGGCACCGACCGGTTGGCGGCCACCGTCGTCACCGACGTGCAGCGCTACTGGGCGCAGGCCTACCCCGAGACGTTCGGTTCCCCGTGGCGGGATCTCGACGGCGGGTTCTTCTCGGTCGACACCAACGACGCCACAGGAACCGCGCCGCCCTGCGCGTCCGACCCGCGGGAGGTGGAGGGCAACGCCTACTACTGCCAGTCGGTGGACGCCATCGCCTGGGACCGGGCGGCGCTGCTGCCGGTGCTGCGCGAGCACTACGGGGACACGGCCGTGGCGGTCGTCCTGTCCCACGAGATCGGGCACGCCGTGCAGCAGCGAGCCGGGCTCGCCGACGGCGAACCGCTGCGGCTGGAGTCGATGGCCGACTGCTACGCGGGATCGTTCCTGCGCTGGGTCTCCGACGGCCGCGCCCCGCACCTGCGCACCAGCCCGGACCGGCTCGACGACGCGCTGCGCGCCATCACGGTCTTCCGCGATCCGGTGGGCACCTCCGGTCACGGCACCGCGTTCGACCGGGTGACGGCGTTCCAACAGGGCTTCGACAGCGGGCCGCGCGGCTGCGCCCAGGTGCGCGAGAGCGAGGTGGCCGAGCCGACCGACGCCGACCCGAACGCTCCCCTCGCCTCGGTCCTGGACACGACCGCGATCGCCGACTACTTCGGCGACGTCGTCACCGAACGCGGCGGGCGATGGGTTCCCCCGGCCCGCGCGGCCCGCTGCGCGGGCGCCAGCGGGCCGGTCGGCTTCTGCCCCTCGCCCCCGACGGTCGCCGCGGACCCGGCCGGTCTCGCCGGCACCCACGACGACGTCGGAGACCAGGCCGTCACCACCCTCATCGCCTCCCGCTACGCCCTGGCGGCGCTGACCGAACTCGGCCACCGCCCGACCGGGGCCGCGATCTCCTGCCTGACGGGAGCGTTCACCGCAGCCCAACCGCACCTGTCCCCCGGCGACCTGGACGAGGCGGTGCGGATCGTCCTGGAATCCGACGCGGTGTCACGCGGCGGAGGGACCCCGATGAGCGGCTTCGACCGGATCGCGTCCTTCCGCGACGGCGTCCGCTCCGGCTCCGGCGGGTGCCTGACGTGAGCAAGGGAACCTTCCTGCTACAACGGCCAGGCCCGTGAGCTGAGCAAGGGAGCCTTCCTGTCACTCCCGTCGGCCCCGCGGGCGGGGCGTGGGAACCTTCCTGTCATTCCTTGATCGGCGGCCTCCGAGATCGGACGTGACGAAGATCGGTCACCCGATAGGCTGCTGCGCGACGACCGGGCCGCGCGACCAGCCCGGTGCGAACGAATTCGGTACCGGCGGCGAGATGGGGCGCGTGGAGTGGTGGCGACGGCAAGTTCGCGGCGGAGGCGGATCCTCGGTGCCGTGATCTCGGCATTCACCTGCGCATCGCTGGTCAGCGGGTGTTCTCAGGTCATCAGCGGTGTTCCCACCACGTTGGGCGGCTATTCGACGACCAGCGTGGCCGGGCTGCCCGCCGCCGACGGGCCGAGCGGGCCGAAGGACGGTGCGCCGCAGGCCCCGCTTCCGGTGGAGGGCACCGACAACGGCGAGATGGACAAGATCGCGCGCAACGCGGTCGCCGACGTCGACGCCTACTGGGCCGAAGCCTTCCCGGACGCGTTCCGCGGCAAGAAGTTCGAGCCCCTCAAACGCCTGATCTCCTACGACTCGGGCGCTCCCGGCGGCCCGTTGTGCGGGCAGAACACCGCGGGCATGGTCAACGCCTTCTACTGCCCGACCGAGGACCTCGTCGCCTGGGACCGCGGAACGCTGCTGCCGCAGCTCAACAACAGCTTCGGGCCGCTGGCGGTGGTGACCGTGCTGGCGCACGAGATGGGTCACGCCGTGCAGCACCGGGCGGGCACCGTTGAGCAGAACGATCCCGTCATCGTGCTGGAGCAGCAGGCGGACTGCTTCACCGGCGCCTACTTCCGGCACGTCGCCGAGGGGTCGTCGCAGTACTTCCAGGTGTCCACCGGTTCGGGCCTCAACGAGGTCATGGGCGTGCTCAACTTCATCCGGGACTCACCGGGGACCTCGGACTTCACCGGCAGCAACGCGCACGGCACCGCTTTCGACCGGGTCAGCGCCTTCCAGTACGGGTTCAGCGACGGTCCGCAGCGCTGCGCGGAGATGACCAACGAGGAGGTCACCCAGCGCACGACGCTGTTCCAGAACTGGAAGCCCGCCCAGCAGGAGACCGAGCTGCCCATCGACGACCGGAGCCTGCGGGCGGTCGCGGACAGCCTGCACGCGGTCTTCCGGGACACCGGGGTCGAGCCGCCGGAGATCGTGAACGACCCCAAGACGTGCTCCGGCCGGCAACCGACGTCTCCCGCCTCGTACTGCTCGGAGACGAACACGATCTCGCTGAACGTGCCGGAGCTGCGCGAGATCGCGACCCCGCCGAGCAAGAACAGCCAGTCCGCCGGGTACGGCGACTTCGCCGCCTACGCCCAGGTCGCCTCCCGGTACGCGCTGTCGGTGCAGAAGGCGGCGGGTTACTCCCTCGACGACGAGGCCGCCGGGCTGCGCACGGCGTGCATGGTGGGCGCGTGGAGCGGGCTGCTGGTGGAAGATCCGATCGGCCAGCGCAACCCCGTCGGCAAGCTGCGGATCGTGCCGCAGGACATCGACGAGGGCGTGTCGGCGCTGCTCGGTGACGAGAGCCTGATCTCGGCGAACGTCAACGGTGACCAGGTCCCGGTCGGTTTCGCCCGGGTGGAGGCGTTCCGCGTCGGCGTGCAGGAGGGCCTGTCCCCCTGCACGACGAAGTACGACGGCTGAGGCGTTCTCGGACAACCCCGCGCGGGCCCGCACGTCCCCAGAACATGAGCCGACAGCGGATCCTGGACTTCGACGGTCTCGTCAACGCCCGCGACCTGGGCGGTCTGGCCGCTGCGGGCGGGCGGACCCGCTGGGGTGCGGTGGTGCGCGCCGAACACCCGGCGAACTTGAGCGCATCGGGCTGGGGCGACGTTCAGCGGCACGGGGTGCGCACGATCATCGACCTGACCGGCGAGGACGAGGCCGAACCCGATCGGGGCCCGCGCCCGGCCGGGATGACCACCATCCGGATCCCGCTGGACGATCCGTCCGACACCGAGTTCTGGGACCGGTGGGGCGGGGTGTTCAGCGGCACGCCCCTGTACTACGGGCCGTTCCTGGACCGGTTCCCCGGACGCGTCGCCGAGGTCGTCGACGCGCTGGTCCGCGCCGAGCCGGGCGGCGTGCTGCTGCACTGCGGCGGCGGCCGGGACCGCACCGGGCTGATCGTGCTGGTCCTGCTCGCCTCGCTCGGGGTGAGCGCGGCCGACATCGCCGAGGACTACGCGCTGAGCCACCAGCGCCGCGCGGAGCTGTGCGCGATGGCGGGGCTGGGTGACGACACCCCGAAGATCCGGGCATTCCTCGCCGAGCGGGGCACCACCGAGGGCCGAGCCCTCGACGAGGTTCTCGGCGGCCGCGACTTCACCGACTACCTGCGCACCGCCGGGCTCGGGGAGGAGGGGTTGGCCGCGCTCCGCGAACGCCTGCTGGACCCGGCGTGAGCGGTGGAAGGGAACCTTTCTCCCACCGGGACGCGCGAACGCCCCCGACACCGGTGGTGGTGCCGAGGGCGTTCGCGCGCTGGAACGGCGCGCTGATCAGAACAGGGCGCTGGCGAGGTTGCGGCGGGCCTTGGTGACCCGCTCGTCGCCGTCCGGGAAGATCTCGAACATCTCGACCAGGTGCGTGCGCACGCGGTCGCGGTCGTCGCCCGAGGTGCGCTTGACGGTCTGGATCAGGCGCGTGAAGCCCTCCTCGACCTTGCCGAATGCGACCTCCGCGTCGGCTGCGGCGAGCTGGGCGTCGATGTCGTCCGGGGCCGCGTCGGCGCGCTCGACGGCCGACGGGTCGGCCTGCTCGGCGCGCGCCATGAACCGCACCTGCATCAGGGCGGCCTTGGCCTGCTCGTTGTTCGGCTCGCTGTCGAGGATCTGCTGGTAGGCGGCCTCGGCCGCGGCGTAGTCGCCGTTCTCCAGGGCGTCCTCGGCGGCGGTGAACCGCGGGTCCTCGGGCTCCTCTTCGGGCTCGGCCGCCGCGGCGCCCTCCTCGGCCGCGCGGATGCCGGGCAGCTGGTCGCGCAGGGCGTTGAGCAGCGAGCTGATCCACTCGCGCAGCTGCGGCTCGGGCTGCGCTCCGGCGAACCCGTCGACCGGCTGGCCGCCGGCCACCGCGATCACCATCGGCACCGACTGCACCTGGAACAGCTGCGCGATGCGCGGGTTGGCGTCGACGTCGATCTTGGCCAGCACCCAGGAACCGTTGCCTTCGAGCGCGAGCTTCTCCAGCGCGGGGGACAGCTGCTTGCACGGCTCGCACCAGGTGGCCCACAGGTCAACGACGACCGGGACCTGCAGGGACCGCTCGACCACCTCGGCCTGGAAGTCGGCCTCGGTGACCTCGATGATCGCCGGGTGGGCTTGCCCGGCCGCGCCGTCGCCACCACCGGGCGGCTGGGCGGCGGAGTTCGCGGCGGCCTCGGCACGGTTCTTGAGTGCCGACAGGTCGACCGCGCCCGACATCGCGGCGGACATGGCTGCTGCGTTCTGGCGTGGATCCGGCCTCGTCACGCGTCCATCCTGACACGTCCGACCAGCGGCGTGGTGCGTGGGCGGGCGATGCGGGGAACCTTTCTCGCACGGCGCGCCACAAGGTCACGTCCGGGCGGCGGCCGGGTCACCGAATGCGCTCGACCCGACACGCCGAGAACATCAGAGATCAATTCGAACCGGTGAACGAAGCCACTCGAAAAGGTGGTGTTGGCGATCAACCCCTCAGGTATCCCCGCAGTGATCGCCGAAGAGGACACAGAGCCCACGAGGGACTGCTGTCCTCCGTGGGTTGCGGGGTCTCTCGTGGGGGACCTTCGGCCAGTAGTTCAACGAGAGGTTCGAAACAGTGCGTATTGCAACTCGTGTTGCCGGTGCCGCCGGCGTCGCCGCCCTCAGCATCGTGACCCTGGGCAGCGCCGCGTTCGCTGACACCGCCGACAACGACGGCGTCAACCTGCTGGACGACAACAACATCAGCGCCGTCCCGGTGCAGGCCTGCGGCAACAACGTGGGTGCCGCCATCGGCGTCGTCGTCCCGGTCCTGTCGCCGCAGAGCAGCGAGTGCGTCAACGCCCCGGTGGTCGACCACCCGCAGGGCTGACGTCAGTCGCAAGCCTGACGTGACAACGGGGGTGGTGTCGATGACGACACCACCCCCGTTCCGCGTTCACCTACTGTTCCCGGAGATGTTGCTCGACCCGCTCGACCTTCTCCCGCAGCTGCCCGGTGTGCCCGGGGCGGATATCGGCCTTGAGCACCAGGCTGGTGCGCGGCGCGTGCGCCGAGACCGCCTCCGTGGCCCGCTTGACCACGTCCATGACCTCGTCCCACTCGCCCTCGATCGTGGTGAACATCGAGGTCGTCTCGTGCGGCAGACCGGAATCCCGCACCACCTTCACCGCGGCTGCGACCGCCTCGCTGACGCTGTCGCTCTCACCGGCACCGCTCGGGGCAACACTGAAGGCCACCAGCACGTCCGCTCCCATCGCCTGATCCACGTTGACATGAGTCCTAGAAGAAGTACTAGCAGCACAGCCATCGGGCTCGCACTCTCGCGCTGCTAGCGTCGGTGGTTATGAGCTCCCGTGGTCCACTGCCCTTCGACCCCATCGCGCGCGCGGCCGAGACCTGGGCAGAGCGGATCGGCCCGTCCACGACGATGGCCGCGGTGACCAGCGTGATGCGCGTGCAGCAGATCCTGCAGTCCGCCGTCGACAACGCGCTGCGCCCGCACAACCTGACCTTCGCGCGTTACGAAGCGCTGGTGCTGCTGACCTTCTCCAAGCGCGGCAGCCTGCCGATGCGCGTCATGGGTGACCGGCTGCAGCTGCACCCCACCAGCGTCACCAACATCGTCGACCGGCTCGAGCAGGACGGACTGGTCCGCCGCGTCCCGCACCCGACCGATCGGCGCACCACCCTGGTGGAGATCACCGACGAGGGCCGCAACCTCATGCAGAAGGCCACCGACGCGGTCAACCAGATCGACTTCGGCCTCGGCGGCATCACCGAGCGCCAGACCCAGCAGCTGACCGAACTCCTCGGCAAGGTCCGCCACGCGGCGGGCGACTTCTAGTTCAGCTCCTTGAGGGCGTAGCGGACCTGCCCCCAGAAGGTCGGCGCATCGGACTCCGGTTCGGTGAGCAGGCCCTTCCGCTGGGCCCAGCGCTCGAACCACACGGTGGCCAGCGGCGGCACCGAGGCCACCAGGGCGAGCGCCAACGTCCAGAAGCGCCACCGCAGCGGGCTGAACACGACCAGCGTGATCAGCACGTACGCGGTGAACATGGCTCCGTGCACGGAACCCATGATGGTCACGCCCAGCGGCCAGCCGAGCCCGTACTTGAACGCCATCGCCACCAGCAGACCCGCCCAGGAGAACGCCTCGGCGATCGCCACCAGCCGGAACCACCCGCCATAGCCACGCGGCACGTCGACCCCACTTCCGATTGCACGGCACCTCCTAGCGAGTGTGCCTGGTGGCGCGCGTCACGGGGACGGTGGAGTGGTCTGCTCGTCGACCCACGTCAGGTAGTCCGGGTTCCCGCCGACGATCGGCGTCGCGATGATCTCGGGCACGTCGTAGCCGTGATGGGCCTTCAGGTGCGCGATGAGGGGGTCCAACCTGCCACCGGAGGTCTTGATCTGCAGCTGCCACTCCGGGTCGTCCTGAGCCGCGCCGTCCCACACGTAGAAGCTGCGGATCGGCACGACCTGCACGCACGCCCCCAACCGCGCCTCCACGACACCCCGCGCGAGCTCGGCGGCGGATTCCTCGGAATCGGTGGTGGTCACCACCAGCACGTGATCGGCCATGACACCAGCGTATCCGCGCGGCGCAGCGCACATGGGAACCTTCCTGTCACCGCGGTGGCAGGAAGGTTCCCATGCTCAGGTCAGCGCCGCGCTCCCCGCAGCAGGTTCGCCTCGGTGCTCAGGTAGTTGTCCCGGTAGTCGAGGCGCGGGGTGTCGGAGAACAGCAGCCAGTAGTACTTCATCTGCTCCGACCACCAGTAGCCCGGGCACGTGTCCTCTTGGGACGGTGGCGTGGCCGTCACGTCGGCCAGGGACGCGAAACCGTAGGTCGTCTTGGACGTGCTCCGCATGTTCTCGAAGTGGATGCGGGCGCGTTCGCGGAACACCTCGTCGCCGGTGGCCAGCCACAGCATCAGCGCCGAGTCCGCGAACTCCGGGCGCAGCGCGTTGTCGACGCGCGTGGCGGTCATCGTCGAGTAGTCCACGAAGGTCGGGATCACGCCGAAGCGGTCCTGCACGACGGAGAACGCGTCGTGGTAGGCGCGGCCTTCGGCGAGATGGCCGGATTCGGCGAGCAGTCCCGCGTAGAAACCGGCGAGGACGCTCTGCTCGCGGCTGAGCACCTCCCCGGTGAACGCGTCGACCTGCGGGAACCACAACAGCCCGTCCCGCCGTTCGGCCTGCCGCGTCAGGATCGCCTCGGTGAGGGTGTCGTACCACTGCTTGAGGTCGGGGTCGCCGAAGAGCCGGTACCCGTCCCAGAGGTACTCGTAGTAGGAGTCTCCGGGCGGGCCGATGGTGGCCTGCCGGTTGCGCCACCGGCCGGTCTCGGCGTTGATGTCGTGCGGCAGCAGGCCGAGTTCGGTGCGGTTGTCGTAGGCGACGCGCATCGCCCGCTTCGCCAGGTCGTAGTAGCGGGAATCCCCGGTCCACTGCGTGAGGACGCCGAATTCGGCGATGTAGGTGCCGATCTCGACGATGTTGGTCTCAGGGTCGCTGACCTGCCCGGTCGCCAGGTTCACGTACCGGTAGGGCAGTCCCGTCGGTGACCGGGTGAAGGCCGGCAGCAGCCGGTCGGCGATGTCCTTGGCGCGATCGAGCAGCCGGGAATCACCGGTGCAGTGGTAGGCGGCGGCGAGCCCGCCGACCATGCGGATGTTGGTCTCGAAGGCCTGGAACGGCGCGTCGATGTCGAAGTCCAGGTGGTCGACGATCCACTGCACGGCAAGGGCGACCTCGTCGTCGGCCTCCATCAGCCACAGCGTGTCGACCGCCTCGACCAGGCTCAACCCCACCGAGTGGCCCTCGACGAAGAAGTCCTCCCGACCACCGGAGATCGGCTTGATGTGATCGGCGCCGAGAGCGCGATCGACGTAGTGGCGCCACGCCCACAGGTATTCCTCGCGGACGGTGTCGGCGACCGGTTTCCAGCTCCCCTGAGCCGAAACCGGACCGGCCGTGGTCGAGATCGTCCCACCTGCCACCGCGACGGCACCCAACGCGCGCAACACGGACCTTCTGGACATGCCTGGAAGCATCGTCATCTCCGCACCTGGACAACCTTGTCAAGCCACGCAGCACCACCGTCGCGGGCCGTCGCCGACCAGGTCAACGCGCAGCGCCGTTCCTGTCGTTTTTGGACACGGCGAGCATCGATCAGCCGCACCGGTTGCCGCCGTCGGGCGCCTTGACCACGACCTTCACACCGACGAAACGGGAGCGAGGGAACCTTTCTCCCATCTCCCGCGCGCGAAAAGAGCCCTTCCACCGGCTGGGCCGAGCAGAGCATTCCGCGCATCCGGCTGCAGCAGGTTCGGCCTCCTGGCGTTGACACGGCGATCTTCCGCGGGGTCCAATCCGCGACATCATGACAACGTTGTCTGATTCGAGGAACGTTCGTCGTGCCACCATGACCGACGTGGCGCGGCTGGCCGGCGTGAGCGTCAAAACGGTCTCCCGCGTCGTCAACGCCGAGGCCGGCGTGCACCCGGTGACCGCGCAGCGCGTGCTGTCGGCGATCGACCAGCTCGGGTTCCGCCGCAACGTCAGCGCCCGAAACCTGCGCCGCGGCACCGGAACCGGAACGCTCGGCCTGGTCCTGGAAGACCTGGCCAACCCCTTCTACTCGGTGCTGACCCGCGCGGTGGAGGAAATCGCCCGCGTCCAGGGCAAGCAGGTGCTCACCGGTTCCTCCGACGAGGACCCCACCCGCGAGCGGGAGCTGGTCCTGGAGTTCTGCTCGCGGCGCGTCGACGGACTCGTCGTCGTTCCCGCAGGTCACCAGCACGGCTACATCGCGCACGAGATCAACGCCGGAACACCGGTGGTGTTCGTCGACCGACCACCGGGCAACCTCGACGCCGATGCGGTGCTCATCGACAACGCCGGCGGCACCGCGCAGGCGGCGCGGCACCTCGCCGACCACGGGCACCGCCGCATCGCGTTCCTCGGCGACTCCCCCGACATCCACACCGCGGCCGAGCGGCTGCGCGGATTCCGGGAAGGCTGCGCCCAGGCCGGTGTCCCCTTCGACGCCGACCTGGTCGTGATGGGCCCGCACGACGACACCACCGTCGCCGAAGCCCTGTCCGGGCCGCTGCGCGACGCCACCGCGCTGGTCACCGGCAACAACCGGATCACCGTGCACGCGCTGCGGGCGCTGGCCGGACGGCCGGACCGCCCGGCGCTGGTCGGCTTCGACGACTTCGAACTGGCCGACCTGCTGGATCCACCGATCACCGTGGTCACCCACGACACCTGGGCGTTGGGCAAGTCCGCGGCCGAGTTGCTGTTCGCGCGGCTGGACGGCGACACCTCGCCGCCCGGTCGCGTGGTCGTCCCGACCAGGCTGCTGGTCCGAGGCTCTGGAGAGGTAGTGCGTTGAGTTCCGTCCACGGTTCACCTCCCGCGCGGGTCACGGCCCTGCCGGCGAACCAGCCCCGGCAGTTCTACCGGGGTGGCGCGTCGATCGCCGCGCTGCGCGGCGGTGGTCACGACAGCGAGTTCGGCCCCGAGGACTGGGTCGCCTCCACCACCGCCCGCTTCGGGCACGACGAGTCCGGGCTCTCCCGCCTGCCCGACGGGAGGCTGCTGCGCGACGCCGTCAGCGCCGACCCGCGGGCCTGGCTGGGAGCCGAGCACACCTCGACCTTCGGCGACAGCACCGCGCTGCTGGTGAAGCTGCTCGACGCCGGGCAGCGGCTGCCGGTGCACTGCCACCCCGACAACGGTTTCGCCCAGCAGCACCTGGGTTCGCGCTTCGGCAAGACCGAGGCGTGGATCGTGGTGGGAACCAGCGGTCCGAACCCCGTGGTGCACCTGGGTTTCCGGGACGACGTGTCACCGGAGACCGTCGCCGAGTGGGTGCGCACCCAGGACTCCACGGCGATGCTGGGCTCGCTGAACGAGATCCCGGTCAAACCGGGCGACACGGTGCACGTGCCCGCGGGCACACCGCACGCCATCGGCGCCGGGGTGTTCATCGTCGAGCTGCAGCAACCCACCGACTTCTCGATCACCTTGGAATGGCGGGGATTCCTGTCCGACGCCGAGAGCGCGTTCCTCGGCCTGGAGACCGCCACCGCCCTGGAAACCGTCAACCGCACCCGGTTCGACGACGCGCTCCTGTCGTCGTTGATCAAGCGCACCGGCGATGCGGGTGAAGGACGCGTTCCGCTGCTGGCCGATGACGCCGCACCGTTCTTCCGCGCGGACCGCCTGCACGGATCGGCCGAACTGGACCCGTCATTCGGGGTGCTGATCGTCCTCGACGGCAGCGGCGAGCTGCACTGCGCGGAAGGTTCCCCTCTGCAGCTCAACCGGGGCACCACCGCCGTCGTGCCGCACGCCGCGGGGGCGACCCGAATCGAAGGCGACCTCACCACCGTGCTGTGCAGACCTCCGTCAGCTGGGAGCCACGCATGACCGAACCCCTTCTCGAAGCACGCGACCTCGTCAAGCGCTACGGCAGCGTGGAGGCGCTGCGCGGAGCGTCCTTCACCGTGCACCCCGGTGAAGTGGTGGCGCTCATCGGCGACAACGGTGCGGGCAAGTCGACCCTGGTGAAGTGCCTGTCCGGGGTGGAACAGCCCGACTCGGGCCAGATCCTGGTCAACGGCGAACCGGTGTCGCTGGACTCCCCGACCGCAGCCCGCGGTCACGGGATCGAAACCGCCTACCAGGACCTGGCCGTGGCGCCGGACCTGGATCCGGCCGCGAACCTGTTCCTCGGCCGCGAGATCCGCAAACCGGGTTTGCTCGGCAAGATCGGGATGCTGGACAAGGCGAAGATGCGCGCCGAAGCGACCGAGCAGTTCGCCAAGTTCGGGGTGTCGCTGCAGGACCTGTCGGTGCCGATCGGTTCCCTCTCCGGCGGCCAGCGCCAGAGCGTCGCGGTGGCGCGCTCGGTGGCGTGGGCGAGCCGGTTGGTGTTCCTCGACGAACCCACCGCCGCGCTGGGTGTGGTGCAGCGCGAACGCGTCCTCGACGTCGTCCGCCGCGTCCGCGACACCGGCATGGCCGTCGTGCTGATCAGCCACAACATGCCCGAGGTGCTCTCGGTCGCCGACCGCGTCGAGGTGCTGCGCCTGGGCAACCGCGTCGCCCGGTTCAAGGCCGCCGAAGCCCAGTTGGAGGACCTGGTCGGTGCGATGACCGGGGCCCTGGCCCAGGAGGACGCGAGCTGATGCCCACTCCGCAGAAGACCTCCGCCGAGACCCCGGTGCAGCAGACGCCGGACGACAAGACCGCGAGCCTGCGCTCGCGGCTGGCCGGCTCCAACACGGTGTGGACCGGCCTGGTGCTGGTGGCGTTGTGCGTGCTGTTCGGCGCGCTGCGCCCGGACGCGTTCCTGACCCTGTTCAACGTGCAGAACCTGCTGGTGCAGGCCGCTCCGCTGCTGATGCTCGCGGTCGGCATGACCTTCGTGATCATCACCTCCGGGATCGACCTGTCGGTGGGGTCGGTTCTGGTGTTCGCCGGGGTCGTCTCGGCGATGACCATGGAAGCGCTCAGCGGCGGTGACGCCACCGGCGCCGGGTGGGGCGTGATCGTCATCGGCCTGGTCGTGTCGCTGCTCGGCGGCGCGGTGTGGGGTCTGCTCAACGGCCTGCTGGTGGCGGTGGCGCGGGTGCCCGCGCTGATCGTCACGCTCGGCTCGTTCGGCGCGGCGCTGGGTGCCGCGCAGCTGCTGACCAACGGCGTCGACGTGCGCACGGTTCCCTCGGTGCTGCGCACCACGCTGGGCACCGGAACGTCGTTCGGGGTGGTGCCGAACCTGGTGATCCTGGCCGCGATCATCACGCTGCTGGCGTGGTGGCTGCTGCACACCACGGTTTTCGGCCGCTACACCTACGCGATCGGTTCCAACGCCGAGGCCGCTCGACGCAGTGGCATCAAGGTGACCCGCCACCTCGTGGTGGTCTACGCGCTGACCGGTGTGCTGGCGGGTCTGGCCGGGTTCATGTCGTTGGCCTACTTCGGCACGACCACGATCAGCGGCCACAGCAACGACAACCTCAACTCGATCGCCGCGGTGGTGCTCGGCGGGACCAGCCTGTTCGGCGGCATCGGGTCGATTCTCGGCAGCGTCATCGGCATCTTCATCCCGGCGGTGCTCGACGCCGGGTTCGTGATGGCCGGTGTTCGCCCGTTCTGGCAGCCGATCGCCGTCGGGGCGGTCCTGGTCGCCGCGGTCTACCTGGACCAGCGGCGGCGGCGAGCCCGCAACAGCCGGTGAGAACCCCAGCTCGTTGACAAACCGATTCCTTGGAACCGAAGCCTTTTTCAACACAGAGTCGTGTGGAGGTCGTTTCGATGAGAACGCACAAGGGACTGCTGGCGCTGGGCGCTGCGGCACTGCTGTTGGCCGGCTGCGGTTCCGGGCAGATCGGTGATTCGGGCGGGCAGACCGACCCGAACAACAAGAACCTGGCCCTGATCACCGGTCAGCGAGGGGAACCGTTCTACGTCTCCGTCGAGTGCGCCGCGCAGCAGGAGGCCGCGGCGCAGGGCTACCAGCTCAACGCGCAGGCGCCGGAGAAGTTCGAGCAGGCCGAGCAGTCGCAGATCCTCGGCGGCATCGTCAGCAGCAAGCCGGGCGCGGTGATCATCGCTCCGACCGACGACAAGGCCCTGGCGGCTCCGCTGCAGCAGGCGAAGGGCAACGGCATCCAGGTCGTCGAGGTCGACACCGCGCTGGAGGACCGGTCCGTCGCGGTCACCTCGCTGTCCTCGGACAACTACGCCGGTGGGCAGCTGGCGGCGCAGACGCTGGTGCAGCTGCTGGGCGGCAAGGGCGGTTCGGTCCTGGCGCTCAACACCAAGGCCGGCACTTCCACCACCGACGAGCGCGCCAAGGGTTTCGAGGACGAGATCCGCAAGCACCCGAACCTGAAGCTGCTGCCCACCCAGTACACCGAGAACGAGCCGGCGACCGCCGCGCAGATCGTGTCCTCGACCCTGGCGGCCAACCCGGACCTGGTGGGCGTGTTCGGCACGAACCTCAACACCGGTGAGGGAGCGGGCACGGCGCTGTCAAACGCGGGCAAGTCCGGCCAGGTGCAGCTGGTGGGCTTCGACGCCAGCCCCAAGCAGGTCGACGACCTGCGCAACGGTCGGGTGCAGGCCCTCATCGCGCAGAACCCCGGCAAGATCGGCCAGGAGGGCGTCAAGCGCGCCATCTCGGCGATCAAGGGTCAGCCGGTGGAGCGGGAGACCAAAACGGAGATGATCTCCATCACCCGCGACAACATGGACCAGCAGGCCCAGTACTTCTACAAGTCGCAGTGCTGATCCCGATCGGTTGATCGGGAGGTGCCCGTCTCGCCGCGGTGAGGCGGGCACCTTCGTCCCGCGGGCCGTGCGGCGCGAGCACGGGAACCTTCCTGTCACACCTGCGCGTCGTCGCAGCTCGCGGTTACCGTGGGGGCATGGCCGCAATCGGTGAGATGTTCCCCGGTCGCAAGCTCAAGCACGAGGGCGATCAGGACGGCGTGTCCCGGAAGCACGATCCCGGGGGTCCGCTGGACCTGGACAAGGGCGTGGTGTTCCTCTCACCGCGCGAACCCGCCGCGAAGCAGGACCAGGAGCAGGACGACCGCCCGCAG
Organism: Saccharopolyspora sp. ID03-671; assembly: GCF_045278815.1. Classification (NCBI taxonomy): domain Bacteria; kingdom Bacillati; phylum Actinomycetota; class Actinomycetes; order Pseudonocardiales; family Pseudonocardiaceae; genus Saccharopolyspora; species Saccharopolyspora sp. ID03-671. Next base: position 4,779,320 of record NZ_CP134054.1, on the reverse strand, counting down.
GACTGACCTCCGCTGCTCGGACTCCGCGTGGCAGTCACAGACTGGTCGCGGATCCGGTGGATCACGCACCGCGTCCGATCGCCTCCGCTACTGTGCCACGGGCAGTTGACGCAATTCGCTCGAAAGAGTCTTCGGTCGTCACTGCCCGTTGGCCGTGTGGAACGCGTGGTGCGCGCGTGATCGAAGCAAGGGGGATGCCGTGCAGCCGAACAACCTGTCCGGGAGCGCCGCTCTCGAACAGACCGAGGCGGTCGAGGACGGCACCGCGCTGATCGGAAGCCTCACCCCCGCCGGCGCCGGGAACATCAGCCCCGCGCAGAAGCAGGCCATCGCACGCAAGATCGGCCAGGACTGGCAGCGGATCAGCTCCGCGGTCGCCGAGCTGTTCGCCACCGGCGTCCCCAGCAACGACCCCCGCACCCAGCAGGTCGTGCACGACCACTACCAGTGGCTCGGCCACTTCTGGACCCCCGACCGCGCCTCGTACCTGCGGCTGGCCGAGATGTACGTCAACCAGCCGAAGTTCCGGCACCGCATCGAACGCCGCAAGCCCAAGGGCATGGCCGCCTACCTCCGAGACGCCATGACCACCTACGCCTGGGCGCGCCTGCGCTGACCCCGCCGGGCCGCAGCGTGACAGGAAGGTTCCCCTGCACCGGTCACGCTGATCGCGAGGTTCCCCCGATCCGGACCCGGGACGGCGCTCACGGCCCTGCCTTGCGGGCCGTTGTCGGTCCGTTCGAGTTCAATGAACCCCATGAGGTGGGTGCTGCACATGGACATGGACGCGTTCTTCGCGTCCGTGGAGCAACTCACCCGGCCCACCGTGCGGGGACGTCCGGTGCTGGTGGGCGGGCTCGGGCCGCGGGGCACCGTCGCCGGCGCCAGCTACGAGGCCCGCGAGTACGGGGCGAAGTCGGCGATGCCGATGGGCGAGGCGCGCCGCCGCTGCCCGATCGCGGTGGTGCTGCCGCCGCGATTCCGCGTCTACCAAGCGGTGAGCCGGCACGTGCTGGAGATCGTGCGGGAGGTCTCCGACGTGGTGCAGCAGGTGTCGGTCGACGAGGCGTTCCTCGAACCCACCGAGCTCGCCGGGGCCTCGACCCGGCAGGTCGAGGAATTCGCGGCCGCGCTGCGCGCCCGCGTGCAGCGGGAGGTCGGGGTGGTGGCCTCGATCGGCGCGGGCCCGGGCAAGCAGCTGGCGAAGATCGCGTCCGGTCTGGCCAAACCCGACGGCATGCTGGTGGTGCCGCCCGAGGAGCAGCTGGAACTGCTGTGGGCGCTGCCGGTGCGCAAGATGTGGGGCATCGGTCCGGTCACCGAGTCCAAGCTGCACCGCATCGGCGTCAGCACCATCGGTGAGCTCGCCGCGCTGCACCCGCAGGACGTGACCTCGCTGCTCGGGCAGGCGGTCGGCGGTGAGCTGCACCGCTTGGCCCAGGGCATCGACGACCACCCGGTGGCCGAGCGCGCCGAGGCGAAGCAGGTCAGCGCGGAAACGACCTTCGACACCGACATCACCGACCGCGCAATGCTGCTCGCCGAGGTGATGGGGCAGGCCGAGAACGCGCACCGGCGGCTGGTGTCGTCCGGGCGCGCCGCGCGCACGGTGACGCTGAAGGTGCGCGACTCGGATTTCACCACGATCAGCCGGGCCGAGACGTTCTCCTCCGCGACCAGCGAACTCCACACCCTCTCGGCCGCGGCACGCCGCCTCCTGCCGATCGCCGTGCCACCGGGCACGCCCGTGCGGCTGGTGGGCGTCTCGTACTCGGGTCTGGCGACCTCCGAGCAGGAGTCGCTGTTCGACCACCCCGCCGACCCGGACGACGCCGCGCAGCCGGAGGCCGAAGCGCCCGACCCGGTCGAGACCCCGGGGCCCGCGACGCGGCAGTGGCGGGCCGGCGACGACGTCCACCACGCCGAACGCGGTCACGGCTGGGTGCAGGGCGCCGGGCACGGCCGGGTCACGGTCCGCTTCGAGACCGCGGCCACCGGCCGGGGCGTGGCGCGGACCTTCTCGGTCGACGACCCGCAGCTGGTCAGCGCCGACCCGATCGACAGCCTGGGGCTCAGCCCTGCGGCGGACGAGGCAGGTGACGCCGGTACTGGCCGACCCACTTCTGCGGAGCGATGTCCTTGATCGCGGCTTCGAGGTCCTTCGGGAGCCTGCTGAACGGCGGCAGGTGGAAGCGGTAGCGGTCCGGCGGCAGCCCCTGCACGGTCGGCGGTTCCTCGACCCACCAGCGGTCGAGCTCGGGGTGCCGTTCGGCGAAGCCCGCGTCGGCCGGGTAGATCTCCAGCGCACGACGGCGCTCCGGGTTCACCGGGCGCTTGTTCTCCACCCACGGCAGCGCTCCGATGCCCACGGCCTGGATCTCTCGCCAGTCGACGCCGACGACCTCGCCCATGGTGCGCGCGTAGAAGCCGCTGCGGTCGATCAGGAAGCCGCGTCCGCGCAGCATGCCGCGCGAGCCCATCACGAACCACAGGAACGCGACGCCGAAGACCAGCTGCCAGAACCACATGCCCGCGGTGCTGCCGTTGTTGACCAGGGTCGCCGCGATCAGCACGGTGCCCAGGCCGCTGATGCCGCCGCCGATGAGCAGCGAGCGGAAACCCGCGGCGCTGACGTCGACGTCGTGGGCGTCGGCACCGAGCAGCGTGGGCGCGGGCGCCCCGGCCGGCGGGCGGTGCGGCTCCGCCGCCGGGCGCCCCGAGGTGTAGCGAGCGGTGCCGCGCGGGATCGTGCGCGTCGGCTCGCTCCAATCAGCTCGTTGCCATCCGCCTGGAAGCCATCTCATGCGTTCCAGGGTAGCCACGAACCAGACAGTTGATCATGGAGGTGGGCAAATCCCCGGGTCCCTCTCAGGGATTTACCGGGGAAACCCGGATCAGGCGGACGGGACGTTCAGCAGCAGCGCGTCACCCTGGCCACCGCCGCCGCACAGCGCGGCGGCACCCGTTCCGCCCCCGCGCCGCTTGAGCTCCAGCGCCAGGTGCAGGGCCAGCCGGGCACCGGACATGCCGATCGGGTGTCCCAGCGCGATCGCGCCACCGTTGACGTTGACCTTGTCCTCGTCGATGCCCAGCTGGCGGGTCGAGACGATGCCGACCGCCGCGAAAGCCTCGTTGATCTCCACGAGGTCCAGGTCACCGGCCTCGACCCCGGCCTTGCGGCAGGCCTTGGCGATGGCGTTGGACGGCTGCTCGTGCAGGCTCGCGTCCGGCCCGGCGACCACGCCGTGCGCGCCGATCTCGGCCAGGTAGTCCAGACCCAGCTCCTGCGCCTTGGCCTTGCTCATCACCACGACCGCGGCGGCGCCGTCGGAGATCTGCGAGGCCGAGCCCGCGGTGATCGTGCCGTCGGCGGCGAAGGCCGGGCGAAGCTTGCCGAGCGTCTCGACAGTGGTGTTACCGCGCACGCCCTCGTCGGTGTCGAACACCACCGGGTCGCCCTTGCGCTGCGGGATCTCGACCGGGGTGATCTCCTCGGCGAACGCTCCGGAGGCGATCGCGGCCGCCGCGCGCTGGTGGGAACGGGCGGAGAACGCGTCCTGCTCCTCGCGGGTCAGCCCGTGGCGCGAGTTGTGCTTCTCGGTCGACACACCCATCGCGACCTGGTCGAACGCGCAGAACAGACCGTCGTGGGCCATGTGGTCGAGCATCGTGGTGTCGCCGTACTTGAAGCCCTCGCGGGACCCGGTGAGCAGGTGCGGCGCCTGGGTCATCGACTCCTGGCCACCGGCCACGACGATGTCGAACTCACCGGCGCGGACGAGCTGGTCGGCCAGCGCGATCGCGTCGAGCCCGGACAGGCAGACCTTGTTGATGGTCAGCGCGGGCACGTCCATCGGGATGCCGGCGGCCACCGCTGCCTGGCGGGCCGGGATCTGACCGGCTCCGGCGGTCAGCACCTGGCCCATGATCGTGTACTCGACCTGCTCGGGCGCGACACCGGCGCGCTCCAGCGCGGCCTTGATCGCGACCCCGCCCAGCTGCGCACCGGAGAAGTCCTTGAGCGAACCGAGCAGTCGTCCCATCGGGGTCCGCGCGCCCGCAACGATCACAGAACCACTCACGACTGCCTCCCGGTCATCGTCGACACAAACGTTCTCGGCTTCGCACCCATCATCACCCGCGAACGCCCTGGGGACCATACCCGCGAACCGCGCGGGCACCGCCTGTGACGACCGCCATAAGCGCGGTGGGCGGGTGAGCGAAAGGTTCCCGTCCTGCGGTTTCGCCGGGGCCGGGGTGACAGGAAGGTTCCCATGCTCACACCGGCCCCGGGCCCCGCGGCGGCTCGGGAGGAACGGGCTCAGCAGTTGCCGGTTCCGGTCGTGGCGTCGCACAGCGACGACTCCTCCGCCCAGGAAAGCTTGCTGCGCGCGTCCACGCCCAGTTCCCGGGAGGCGGACACGTCGGTGTCGGCGCCGGAGTCTCCCTTGAGCCAGTAGCGGACCTCGTAGTCCACGCCGTCCTCGGTGTAGGTGAAGGCGTAGAAGGGGGCGGGCACCGGGGCGGGCCCGTAGTCGGGGGAGGTCCAGGCGTCCTCGCCCTGGGCTTCGGCCGGGTCGACGTAGAGGCAGTCGTACTCGGCGCCTTCGAAGGTGCAGGTGCGCATCTCGGCGCCGCCGTAGCGGTCGACTCCGTCGTCCTTGGTGACGCCGTCGGAGCTGAGCCGCTGGTAGACGTCCTCGCAGGCGCCGGAGTCGCAGGCGTGCCAGTCGCCCCAGGCGGAGGCGCGCGCCTGGGCTTCGCTGTTGCCGGCGTTGATCGCCGAGCAGTACTTGCCGACCATTCGGGGAGCCATCGCGGCGGCCGCGCTGGAGCTGTCGATGGCGGTGGCGGCCGTTTCCTTCGCGCCGAGCCCCGCGGAGTCGAGCTGCCAGATTCCGACGCCGGGGTTGAAGAACAGCCCTTCGGCCCGCTGCTCGGGGTCGGCCAGCGAGGCCTGGTCGTCGTAGCGGGACAGCGTCATCGGCGATGGGGAGGCCCCGGACGGGGACACTTCCGGCCATGTCGTGGACAGCGTCAGGTAGGTGGCGGCGGTGGTGCTGATGCTGCAGTCGGCCTCCCCCGCCGCGGTGGCGGCCGCGGTCTCGACCGCCTCGTACGGCTCGGCGCCGAAGTGCAGCGGTGCGAGGGGAACGACCCAGCCGCGATCGCGGCTCATCTGCTCGGCGCGCGGGTTGGGCCCACCACCGCCGCTGATGGTCCCGTCATCGCCGGCCGCGTGAGCGAGGGGAGCCGTTGTCGCGGCGGCGATGCCGAAGGCGAGGACTGCCCCGGCGAGTCTGCGTTTCCGTTGCGTCTGACCACTTCAACCCCTTCCACGTGAATGGTCCACATGCTCGCCTCTGGATCAGAGCACCCGACTCCGCCTGTTGGGGCAATCCGATCTTCGGATTTCGCCGCTTTTCCCACGGTTTCCGCGACGGTTACGCTGCGACCCATGCGAGCGGAACTGAACGACCTGGTCACGGCAATCGATCACGTGGGCATCGCGGTCCCCGACCTCGACGAGGCCATCGCGTTCCAGCGCGACACCTTCGGCCTGGAGGTGGCGCACTCCGAGGAGAACGAGGAGCAGGGCGTCCGCGAAGCGATGCTGCGCGCCCCGGGCGATGTCACCGGTGCGACCCAGATCCAGCTGCTCGCACCGCTGCGCGAGGACTCCACGATCGCCAAGTTCCTCGACAAGAACGGCCCCGGCCTGCAGCAGCTGGCCTACCGGGTCACCGACGTCGAGGCCGCGATGGCCGCGCTGAAGGCCAAGGGTCTGCGCCTCCTCTACGACGCACCCCGCCGCGGCACCGCGGACAGCCGCATCAACTTCGTCCACCCCAAGGACGCCGGCGGAGTTCTCGTCGAACTCGTCGAACCGGCCGCCACCGGCCACTGATCCCCGAACGCGGACGGCGGGTCCGAAGAGGACCCGCCGCCGTCACGCCTCCTCCCCGTCACGTCGGGAGCCCCATCACGCCGGGACGAGGAGGATTCGTCGTTCCGCGAGGCTTTCGACCGCATCCCGGGTGTAGGCGAGTGGGAAGTAGGTTCCCTTGCGCCAGCGCTCGGCGAGGTCCCGGTAGTGCGGGTCGGACGGGTTGCCGGATTGGCCCGGTGTGTTCACCGCGACCGAACGGTCCCAGTCGCCGACGTCGAGGACCATCCGGAACGACGGACCGTTGGTCTGGCGGAAATCCTTGACGCGGTAGGCGGACTGGTTCACCGTCGCCGACGAACCGCCGCGCGGGAACGGGCCGACGTCGAAGCGGGCGCGCTGGTGCTCGCTGAAAGCGCCAGAGGCGGGGTGCGCGAAGTAGCTGTGGTGCAGTCGTCCCCACCGCCACGTGGTCTCGGCGTGACCCAGGCGCTCGCGCACCTCGGCGTAGGCGGTGCGCAGGGTGTCCAGCAGCAGCCGGTCGCGGGCCGCGGCGTCGGGCAGCCAGCGTCCCGGCCTCTCCAGCTCGGTGAGCATGACGAGGTCGTCGACGGCCTCGATGTGCGCGGCGGCCTTCGGGACCGCGACGCGCGCGAAACCCGGCCCCAGGTGCTTGGACCTCCACACCTCGAACAGGGCCGCCGCCGCGGAATCCGCCCCCACCACCGCGTCCCAGTCGCGCAGCAGCCGCAGCGCGCGGCGCAGATCCGCCTCGCCGCTGTCCACACCGGACAGCAGCGCCTGGATCCGGCGGGCGGGCAGTGACAACTGGTCGTTCTGCAGCAGTTCCGAGTCCCGGACCGCGTGCCGGCGCTGGCCGGAGAGGACCTCCACGATCCGCTGGTGGCGGAACGGGTTGGTCCACTCGTAGCCGAGCCCCAGGTTCTGGTGCCCGGCGGGCAGGTTGAACTGGTTGGCGGTCGCGATGAACCCCTCATCCGGGTTGAGCACCCGCGGCAGGTCGTCGCCCGAGTGGAAACCGTCCCACTCGTAGCGGCCGTCGCCGGGAACCGGCAGCAGCCCGTCGTAGCCGACGCGCTTGGGCGCCAGACCACCCGGGACCCAACCGATGTTTCCCGCCACGTCGGCGTAGACCTGGTTCTCGGTGGGCGCGCCCCAGTTGCGCATGGCGCGGGTGAACTCGGTGAAGTTCCGCGCCCGCATGTAGGCGATGCTGCCGAAGTAGGGCGACATGCCCGGTTCCAGCCACGCGGTGCGCACCGCGTAGGCGAGGTTGCGCTGCCGGTCGACGCGGATGACCGGGCCGTGCCGGGTGAAGGCCAGTTCCACCTCGCGATCGGCTTCGCCGCGCACCCGGACCGGTTCGCGCAGCACCGTCATCGACTCCCAGCCCGAGCCGTAGCGGTAGCGGGTCGCGTCGGCCGGGTCGAGCTCGTAGACGTAGAGGTCCTCCTGATCCATCGGGAAGATCGTGAGCCCGAAGGCGATCGTGCCGTTGTGGCCGATGGAGATGCCGGGCAGCGCGGGCTCCCCCGCGCCGATCACGTCCAGCCCCGGCGCGGACAGGTGCGCGATGTAGCGCAACGAGGGCGTCGAGTAGGCGCGGTGCGGGTCGTTGGCCAGCACGGGACGTCCGGTCGCGGTGCGCTCGCCGCCGACGACCCAGTTGTTGCTGCCCTCGCTGGTGGCGTCGCGGGGGACGCGGCGAATGGAACCTTCCCGGAACTCGACGTCCTGGGTGGCCAGGTCGAACACGTCCAGCACGTCGTCGGGCAGCGCGCAGGGGTCGAACCCGTCCGGGACGACGGTGCGGTGCTCGGGCTGCAGGCCCTGGCGGACGAGGTCGGCCTCCACGCCCGCCGCGCAGACCACGCGGGAGCGCTCGACCTCGCTCTCCAGGTTGCGGGTGAGACCGTGGCTGCGGATGCGCACCACATCGGCCGGTTCCCAGCGCGCGGGCCGGTAGCCGAGGACGCCGAACTCCTCGGGGATCCGCTCGGGGTGCTCGTCGAGCCAGTCGAGGTAGGCGTTGATGCCCCGGGTGAACCGGGTGGCGACGAGCCGGGCGTCGTCGGAGTAGCGCGCCCACTCGGCGTCCATGTCGCCGCGGTAGAGGAACAGCCTGGTCGCGCGGTCCTGCTCGACGTAGTCGGCGCCGAGCACCTCGGCGAGCCGGCCCAGGCCGCGCCGCCGCCACAGGTCGATCTGGAAGAGACGTTCCCTCGCCGCGTTGAAGCCCTGCGCGAGGAACAGGTCCTCCTCGCTGCGGGCGTAGAGGTGCGGAACGCCGTAGCGGTCCTCGATGAGCTCGACCGCCTCGGCCAGCCCGGTCACGGGGTAGGACGCCGGGTCGGGCGTCGCGTCACCGACCGAGGTCATGGCACCCGCCCCGGCGATGCCGAATCCGGTCGCGATGAGTCCTTGCCGACGGGAAAAGCGAACGCGCCCAATGCCCACCCCAACCTCCCGCAGTGATCACCTGCCGGAATGTCTAGTGCCGCGAACGCCCGGCCACAAGGCCGAGAGCGCGTCAGGCGGGCTCGACCGCAGCGCCGAGTTCGAGGGCCTTGGCGATGAACCCGATCTCGCGGTCCAGCTCGTCATCCTCGGTGCGGTGGCGGGCGACCGAGTGCCGGTGGTTGATCACCCGGGCGAGCAGCATGGCGGCCGCCTCGATGTCGCAGCCCGCCAGCCCGCGCGGCATGGCCAGCTCGATGACCCGGCGGATCTGCTCGACGACGACGCCGAAGCGCTGCTGCATGGCTTGGCGCACCGCGTCGTGGGTGTCGGCTTCCCGCCACAGCAGGTGGCTGAGCAGCATCGACGACTCCAGTCGGGCGTCGAGCTCGCTCACCAGCCGCCGGAGGCTGCCCGCGACGTCGCCGCGCACGACGAGGGCGTCGGACTCCACCTCTTCGTCGGGCAGCCGTTCCACGAGCGCGGCCAGCAGGTCCTGCTTGCGGCGGAAGTAGTAGTGGATGAGTCCCTTGGGGACCTCGGCGCGCTCGGCGATGCGGGAGGTCGGGGTCGCGTTGAAACCGTGCTGGGCGAACAGCTCACCGGCCGCGGTGAGGATGCGCTCGCGGGTGCTCGCACCGCGATCGTCGTCGGGGTCCGAAGTGGACGGGCGTCGACGGGCTCGTTCGCCCACCTCGTTCGACATGTGCGCCCGACCTCCTCCTGGCGGGTTGAACGCGAAAGCGCGGCCCGGAGATTACCGCCGGGCCGCGCGATTGTCGCAACCGTGCACTTCCTGCTCGTCACCGCTTCGCACCCGCGCCGAACGCTTCGCGGGACGGAGCGGTGCGGTGGTGGGGATCAGTGCTGCCCCGCGATTCCGCGGTGGCTCGCATTGGCTTCGGGTAGTGCCGCCGCACCGGCGATCACGGCCAGCACGCCGACGATCCACGAGGTCCACGACGCCGCCATCATCTCGGTGTAGCCGAGGACCCACGGGGAGATGAACAGCAGGACGCCGAGCAGCATGTGGCTGTACTCGCTGGTCATCGATCCCGGCATCGCCAGCGACCACACGCTCGCGATGAGCAGCAGCGCGCCCAGCACGATCATCGCCGACATCGCGGAACCGTTCGTCGACGTCCACATGGTGGCGAGGATGAGGTAGGCGCCGAGAACGACCCCGGCCCAGTCCTGCCAGCGAACCCACGGCTTCGAAGCCGAAGCGCTCGACCTGTCGGCCACGTCGATCACCTCCGTTATGTCCGAGTTGACCAGTCCATGTTCACTCTTGGTTGGCCAGCCGGTCAATAGCGGGTTTTTCGCGGGTCGCGACCCCGACCACCCGAGGTGAGGAAAATCCTCCCGAGACCCAGCCGCACCTCCCACAACAACGTCGGCTACCAGGTAGCTTGGTTGTCATGGGCCTTGCCGACGACCGCGATTTGCTGCCACTGGGATCGGGCTTCGATCTCGCTCGCAAGAACGGCTACGACCGCGCCCAGGTCGACGAGCACCTCGAGCGCCTGGACGCCGACATCCGCATCCTCACCTCCGACCGGGATGCCGCGGTGTCGCAGGCCGGCGACCTCTCCAAGCAGCTCGAAGCGGCCCGCTCGGAGATCGAGAGCCTGCGCGGTCAGGTCGATCGGCTGGCCAAGCCGCCGACAACCCTCGAAGGCCTCAGCGAGCGGCTGCAGCGGATGCTGCGCCTGGCCCAGGACGAGGCCGCCGACATCCGCTCCCGCGCCGAGGGCGACGCCGCCCAGATCCGCGCCCGCTCCGAAGCCGAGGCCGTCAACCTGCGCACCCGCTACGAGCGGCTGATCAGCGAGGTCGACAACCGGCGCAGCGAGATGGAGACCGAGCACCGGTCGCTGATGGAAGGCGCCAAGGCCGAGGCCGAACGCATCACCCGCGAAGCCGAGGAGAACCGCAAGCGCGCCGACCAGGAGTCCGAAGCCCACCGCACCCAGGTGGAGGAGGACTTCGAGATCGCGATGTCGGCCCGCCGCACCGAGTCCATGCGGGCCCTCGCCGAGCAGGAAGCCACCAGCAAGTCCGAGGCCGAACGCCGCGTCCGCGAGGCCACCGAGGAGGCCAACCGCAGGCTGCGCGAAGGCACCAACGAGGCCCACCGCCGCGTCCAGGAAGCCACCGACCAGGCGACCACGCTGGTCAGCGACGCCACCGCCAAGGCCGAGAAGCTCGAGAAGGACTCCACCGAGGCCGCCGAGAAGCTCGAGCGCGAATCGACCGAGGCCGCGCACGCGCGCGAGGCCTCCAGCAAGGAAGCAGCGCAGCGCCGCATCCAGGAGGCCAAGCAGGAAGCCGAGCGCCTCGTCGGCGACGCCACCGAGAAGTCCGAGCGGATGATCCGCGAGTGCACCGAGGAAGCCACCCGGCGCATCGACGTCGCCACCCGCGAGGCCAAGCGCCTGGTCGCCGCCACCCGCGCCGACGCGCAGCGCAGGCTCGGCGCCACCACCGAGGAGGTGCAGCGCAGGCTCGCCCAGGCCGACGAGCACGTCCACTCGCTCACCCAGCTCCGCGACACCGTCGCCAAGAAGCTCCGCGACGCCGCGGAACTGCTCGGCCAGACCACGCCGCTGCTGGAACGCCTCGACCTCGAGGACGCCGAGGAGGAGAAGCTCCGCAAGGCCGCGGTGGAAGCCCGCGAACAGGCCCGCAAGGACGCCGAGGAGGCCATCGCCCGCGACGGACGCGAAACCGGCGAGGTCCACGACACCCCCAGCGAGCCCGAGCAGACCGTCACCGAATCGGGCCTGCCCAAGCGCACCCCGGGTCAGGGCGGTTCACCGCGACCGTCGGTCGACCAGTCCACCGACAAGATCCAGCGCAAGCAGCTCTCCGCGGACGAACCGACCCGCCGCATCCAGCTCCCGGTGCCCGGCGAGCAGCAGTCCGAACAGCACTCGCAGGACTCGGACCGGGTGAACGCCAACCAGCAGAGCTGATCGCGTTACCACTGGTCAGGTGACCGCGCGTCATCGTTTCGGAGCAGCGCTCTCTCTATGGGCGAGGTCGGCCGTGAGCCGGCGCCCCAGGAGAGGACCAATCGATGGCGGACAACGACCCCGGAAGTGACACCGCCGGCACCCGGTCGCGCGGACAGCGCGACTCGGGCCGGTACTTCATGTTGCCCAGCGAGACCGCGGAGCGGTTCCGGCGCGAGGAGCGCCAGCCGGAATCCACCCAGCACGCGAAGGACGACGACCGCGGCCGCGATGACTAGCGCTCACACGTCGATGCTCGCCAACCACGGCAGCAGCACCTGAGCCAGAGCGTCCGGTGCCTCCAGCGACGGCAGGTGCCCCACCCCGGACAGTTCGACCAGCTCGCCGTTCGGCAACGCATCGACCATCTCCCGAGCCGCCTCCGGCGGGGTGATGGTGTCCTCGGAACCGACGACGACCATCGCCGGTCCGTCGAACCCGCGCAGCGCGGCGAGGCTGTCAGGCCGAGACGCCATCGCGCGCTGCGCCCAAGCCACCCCGTCGGCGGGCTGCGCCTCGATCAGCGCCCGGAGCTCCTCCACGACCTCCGGGCGCCGCTGGCGCGTGCTCGCACCCAGCAGGTTCGGCAGCATGCTCTCGGCCAACCACCCGGAAATACCCTCCTGCTCGGCACGTGCGGCCACGTTGAGCCGATTGGCCCGCTGCCCCTCGGTGTCGGCGGCCGCCTTGGTGTCCACCAGCAGCAGCCCCGCGACCCGCTGCGGCGCGGCGCGCAGCACCGCCGAGGCCACGTACCCGCCCATCGAGCAGCCGCCCAGCACCACCCGCGGCAACTCCAACCGGTCGAGCAGCTCCACCACGTCCGCCGCGGCCACGTCGACACCGGGACGGTCGACGATCAGCGAGGCCGACCGCTCGTCGACCATGCCGCGCGCCGACAACCCGTCCAGCGCGCTCTCCCCCAGCCCCCGCTGATCGGGCGCGATGATCCGAACCTGCTCCTCCAACCGCCCGCGCAGCGGATCCCACATGCGCGCGTCGACGGGGAAGGCGTGCAGCAGCACGACGGGCGTTCCGGCTCCGGATTCGATGTAGTGCACGGGAACCATCCTGCCGGACGGCCCCCACCTCGGACACCCACCGAGCCGCGCCGACGTGGGGCCGCGCCGAGCATGGGAACCTTCGTGTCACTTTCACGCCTGCGGCAACCCGGAAAATCGGCTGCAGGGCGACCATCACGCCCACTAGCGTGCGGAAGGTGTCCGTCCCCTCGGAGATCCGCACCCGCCGGCTGCTGCTGCGACGTCCGCTGCCCGCCGACACCGAACCGTTCGTCGAGGTGCACACCAGCCCCGACACGCACGTCTTCCCCGGTGTCGCACCGCGCGACCGAGCCCAGTCGCTGCGGTTGCTGGACGGCGTCCAGAACGACTGGGACACCCGCGGCGTCGGCTACTGGACGGTGCTGTCGGTGACCTCCGGCGACGTGCTGGGCTTCGGTGGCCTGCGGGAATGCGTCGACGACGCCGAGGACGTGCTCAACCTGTACTTCCGGTTCCTGCCCGCGGCTTGGGGGCGCGGCTACGCGCCGGAGATGGGCCACGCGGCGCTGCGGTGGGCGCACCGCAACCGCCCCGGGCTGCCCGTCGTCATCGCCACGTCCGTCCGCAACGCCCCCGCGATCCGGGTCGCCGACAAGCTCGGCTTCGGACGAGTCCGGGAACGCCTCCACGAAGGCGTCCCCGAAGTCCTCTACCGGTGGTCGGTTCCCGAGCCGCTGAGGTGAGCACGGGAACCTTCCTGCCACCCCACCGCCTGGTTCAGGAGTTGACGATGGTGACCTGTCGGGTCTCCGACGGACCGTCCCAAGTGCGGGGCAGCGGGGTGTCGACGTCGGGCGCGACGGCCTGCACGATGGCGTCCAGCGCGGCCTCCGCCTTGCCGACCCACAGGTGCTTGGTGTCGGTGAAGCCGATGACCTCCGCCTGCGGGATGAGGGAGAAGCGCTCGCGAGCCTCCTCCGGCCGCAGGTAGTCGTCGAACTCCGGGATCAGGGCGTGCACCGGTTTGCCCGAATCACCCCAGGCTCGCAGGTGGTCCTCGGTGCTCCAGCGCAGCGGCGGCGAGATCAGCACCGCACCCTCCACCAGCGGATCCAGGCCGTGCACGAGGGTCAGGTCGGTGCCGAAGGACCAGCCGACCAGCCACACGTTCGGCAGGTCGTGGAACTCCGCGTACTCCAGGGCGGCCGCCACGTCGAAGCGCTCCGAGTCGCCGTTGTCGAAACTGCCCTGGCTGCGTCCGGCCTCGCTGGCGGTGCCGCGGGTGTTGAAGCGCAGCACCGCGATGTCGGCCAGAGCGGGAAGCCGGAACGCGGCCTTGCGGTAGATGTGCGAGTCCATCATGCCGCCGTGGGTGGGCAGCGGGTGCAGGCAGACCAGCGTGGCCCGCGGCTGCCCGGACTCGGGAAGGGCCAGCTCACCGATCAGTTCCAGCCCGTCAGCGGTGTGCAGGGTGATCTGCTCGCGACGGGCGGGCAGCATCGTGTTGGCGCGGATCTCGGTGCTCATCGGACCCGATCCTGCCACGAACGGGTGGCCTGCTCGTGGTGACCTGCTCTGCTGTGGTGCGGACTACGACCAGCGACGAGTCGGGCCGCGTCGGGCGCGGGCCTTCCAGCAGCCGGTGTGCCAGTGCCTGCGCTCGTCGACGCCGCCGAGCTCCGCTTCCGGCCACGCCACCACGTGGGCGATGCCCGCCTGGATCTCGTGGTCGCAGCCCGGGCAGCGGTAGATCTTGGTGGCCTGCGCTGCGGGAACGGTGCGCACCATCCAGTCACCGTCCGGCCCCTGCTCGACGCGGGACGCCCCGTAGGCGGTGCCGGCTCCGCGGTGGCTGGTGTCCGCGCGGAGACCCTTGTGGCGCTGCTGTCGATTGCGTCGAGGCACGACAACAACGGTAACCGGTTCGGCGCTCAGGGATTCGCAGGCGGCAGGCTCGGCCACGCCAAGCGCGCCAGGCCCCGGGCGTAGGCGCAGGCGTCGGGACCTGTCTCACCGGGCACCGCGACGACGAGCTGAGCGACCTCGACCTGCCCCGCGACGGTCCCGAACGGGATGTGCGGGGTCTCCGCCGAGCACAGGGGAACCCGCGGGTCACCGCCCACGACGCTGAGCACGGTGGGACGCCCGTCCACCTGCTCTTCCACCGCGGCCCCGTGCAGGATCCTGGGCGGTTCACCCGCGGTGTGCTGCAGCTGCACGCGCGGGGAGTCCGCGGACTGCTCACCCCACGAGCACTGGTGGCCGCCGACGGCCGGTCGGGGGCGCGCTTCTTCCAGACCCGGCACCTGGTTCACGGCGGCCGTGTCCAGCACGGTGCACGGGTCGACCAGGGCCAGCGAGTTCGGCGGGTAGTCGCGATGCCCGGCCCTGCCCTGCTGAACCGCGTCGGCAACCGACTCGGCCCCGGCATCGGCGATGCCGCACAGCCCCGCACCGGGTTCACCACCGAGCAGATCGGCGCTGACCTGCAAGGAAACACCGTCGCCGAACCGCACCTGGCGCGTGCAGTGCCCGGGGACGGGCGCGTTCTGCGCGATGCGCAGCGCTCCCCGCTGCACGACGGGATCCCCCGGCCGGCTGCTGTCGGGGCCGGCCAGCTCACCGACGGCCAGCTGGACGAGCGTGCCGTCGTCGGGTTTGACGTGCAGCAGGCAGTAGTCCAGCGACACCGTCCCCGCGTTCGACACCGCGCCGAAGCGCTGCAGCGCTTCGGTATCGGTGAGCGTGCAGGGATCGAGGGTGCGGAGGTCACCGAGCATCGCGCGCGCACTCGTGTCGACCGGTCTGGAACCGCCGGTCGGAGTGGTGGGCTGCGCGGTGCACGCGGCGATCAGCACCCAGCACAGCACCAGCAGCAGCATGCCTCGGTGGCGACGCGGCGACATCGACTCAGCCTAGCCCTCGATGACCTTGGAACACAGCGACCGACACCGGCGTGAGCGAGGGAACCTTCATGTCACCACCGCGCGCACGAGGGAACCTCCCTGCCGCGGAGATGACAGGAAGGTTCCCTCGCACTGGTCCGCGGCTACTCGTCGAAGTCGCGGCGGGCGAGGTCGATGATGCGCTCGACCGCTTGGACCGCGTCGGGACCGTCGGCGGTCAGCGTGAGGTGGTCGCCCTTGCGGGCGCCGAGCCCCATCAGGCCGAGGACGCTGGCCGCGTCCGCCTGCTTGTCGCCGAGGGCGATCTTGACCGTGGCCTGCAGTCCGGTGAGGCTGCGGGCCAGCAGTGCGGCCGGGCGTGCGTGCAGACCGACCTCGTTGGTCAGTTCCAGCTCGCGGGTGACCTGGCCGGACTCCGGTTCCGAACCGGCCGGTTCGGCCGCTGCGGAGTCCGCGCTGCCGCGGGCGCTCTCCGCCGCCCGGGCCACGGTCTTCATGTCGTTGCCGCCCTGGGCCGACACGGCTGCGGCAACGGCTCCCTCCACCAACGGGGCGTCCACGACCAGCGCGCTGTCGGGATCGCCCAGCGTCTCCACTGCGAGATCGGCGACCATCTGCGCGCTGCCCAGGTCGTAGAGCACGACAGCGCCCGATCCGGTGTCGGCGTCCGACAGCGCGGCCGAGACCTTCTCGAAGTCGGTGCCGATCCCGCCGTCGGGCAACCCGCCTGCCGGGACGATGCGCACCTCGGGGGCCATCTGCGCGGCGAGTTCCGCGACTCCCTCCGCGAGGCCGGTGCTGTGCGAGACGACGACCAGTCCCACGCTCATGAACGGGCTCCTGCGGCTTCGGCGAACGCGGTCAACAGCAGCGCGGTGGAACGCGCACCCGGGTCGATGTGCCCGGCGCTGCGCTCTCCCAGGTAGGAGGCGCGTCCCTTGCGGGCGACGAGCCCTTCGGTGTCCTGGGCGCCCTGGTGCGCGGCCTCGGCCGCGGCCGCCAGCACCTTGGCCCCGTCGGCTCCGGACTCGGCCGCGTTGCGGGCGGACTCGACGGCGGGCGCGAGCGCGTCGATCATCGTCTTGTCGCCGACCTCGGCGCGGCCGCGCCCGACGACGCCCTCCATCCCGGCCTGCAGCGCCGCGGCCACGGCCCGGCCGTCGAGCTCGGTCTCGTCACCGACCGCCGTGGCCGCGCGCAGGAACGCCGTGCCGTAGAGGGGACCCGATGCCCCGCCGACGGTGGAGATGAGGACCGTGGCGGCGAGCTTCAACGTGGCGGCCGGGGTTTCCGGGCCGGCCGTCTCCAGCTTCGCGATGACCGCGCGGAACCCGCGGTCCATGTTCTCGCCGTGGTCGGCGTCGCCGATCTCGCGGTCCAGCTGGATCAGCTCGTCGCGGTGCTCGGCGACCACGGCGGCACCCGCCCGCAGCGCCGCGGCGATGTCCTGTGCTGTGCAACCCATTCCGGGACTCCTCCTCACCAGTGCAGCGCCGCGGTGTGCACGGGCGCGTCCCAGAGCTCGGTGAGCTCGTCGTCCAGTTTCAGCAGCGTCAGGCTCATGCCCTGCATCTCCAGGCTCGTCACGTACGGGCCGACGAGTCGCCGGCGCACGGTGATGCCGCGCTCGGCGAGCAGCCGCTCGGCGACGCCGTGCGCGAGGTACAGCTCAAGCTGCGGGGTACCGCCCATGGAGTTGGTGAACAGCAGCACCTCGTCGCCCTCGACGAAGGGCAGGTCCTCCAGGATCGGGTCGAGCAGCTGCGCCACGATCTCGTCGGCGGTCCCCATCGGCACCCGGGCCCGACCGGGCTCGCCGTGGATGCCGATGCCGATCTCCATCTCGTCATCGGCGAGCTCGAAGCTCGGCTGCCCGGCGTGCGGCACGGTGGGGGCGCTCAGCGCCATGCCCATCGACCGCACCTGGGAAACGACCTTGCGGGCGAGTTCCTCGCACTTGTCGAGGCCGTCGCCTCGCGCGGCCGCAGCACCGACGATCTTCTCGACCATCACCGTGCCGCCGACCCCGCGACGCCCGGCCGTGTGCGTGGAGTCCTTGACGGCGACGTCGTCGTCGATGACGACGCTGCGCACGTCGATGTCCTCGATGCCGGCGAGTTCCGCGGCGGTCTCGAAGTTGAGGACGTCGCCGGTGTAGTTCTTGACCAGCAGCAGCGCACCGGCACCGCCGTGGGTGGCGGTGATGGCCGCCTGCACCGCGTCCGGGGTCGGGGAGGTGAACACCGCGCCCGGCACGGCCGCGGCGAGCATGCCCGCGCCGACGAAACCGCCGTGCAGCGGCTCGTGGCCCGAACCGCCACCGGAGATGACCGCGACCTGCCCCGCCACCGGGGCGTCGGCGCGGACGATCACCGCCGGATCGGTCTGCACCCGGAGCAGTTCGGGGTGGGCCGCAGCCACGCCCCGCAACGCTTCGGCGACCACGTCCGTCGGATCGTTGATGATCTTCTTCACCCGCTGGCCTCCCTGCCTGCGCTCCCGCTGCCGAAGTCACCTGAAGGACTCGGCGCGATCAACCGTGCGCGGTCAACTCTGCACGGGACGAGCGCCCGCGCGCATCCCCCTCGGTCAGGGAGGGGGATGCGAGCAAGGGAACCTTCCTGTCACCACGGGCGCAAGCCAAAACACCGACCGCGGTGGTCCCGATCCGCTCAGCGACCGCGCATGACCTTGATGAGCTTGACGACGGTGCGGACGGTGCCCTTGGGGCGGGCGAAGCTCATCGGGTTGAGCGGGATCTTGAACTTGGTGCGGGTGACCGACTGCGGGCGGGCGAACTCGCGCAGGCCGTCGGCACCGTGGATCCGGCCGAAGCCGGAGTCGCCGACGCCGCCGAACGGCAGCGCGGGCACACCGGCGAAGGCGATCACCGAGTTGACCGCGACCATGCCGCTGCGCAGCCGACGCGCCAGTTCCAGGCCGCGGGCGCGGGAGAAGACGGTGGCGCCCAGCCCGTACTTGGTGGCGTTGGCGAGGGTGACGGCCTCGTCCACGTCACGCACCCGCTGCACCACCAGGGTCGGGCCGAAGGTCTCCTCGGTGACGGCGGCGGAGTCCTCGGGGGCGTCGGCGATCACCACGGGCTCGACGAACGGCGGGCGCACCGAGTCCCGGCCGCCGATCACGGCGCGGCCGCCGCGGGTGATGGCGTCGTCGATGTGGTCGCGGATGATGTTGACCTGCGAGGCCATCGTGATCGGGCCGAAGTCGGCGCCGGGCTCACCGCCCGGACGCAGCTTGGCGGCGCGGTCGCTGACCATCTTCAGGTACCGGTCGGCGACGGCTTCGTGCACGTAGACGCGCTCGACGCCGATGCAGGTCTGGCCCGCGTTGGACATCGCGCCCCACACCGCCGCGTCGGCGGCGGCGGCGAGGTCGGCGTCGGAGTCGACGATGAGGGCATCCTTGCCGCCGCACTCGACGAGCACCGGGACGAGGTTCTCCGCGCAGGAGGCCATCACGCGCTTGCCGGTGGCGGTGGACCCGGTGAAGGCCACCTTGTTCACACCGGCCTGGCACAGGGCGGCGCCGGTCTGCCCGAACCCGGTCACCAGCTGGAACACCGGGTGCTCGGGTACGGCCTCGGCGAAGCTCTTGACCAGCCACTCCCCGACCCCGGGGGTGAGCTCGCTGGGCTTGAACACCACGGCGTTGCCCGCGGCGAGCGCGTAGGCGATGGAGCCCATGGGCGTGAACGCCGGGTAGTTCCAGGGGCCGATGACGCCGACGACGCCGTACGGGAGGTACTCGACCGTGGCGGTCTGGTTGGACATCAGCACGCCGGGCGAGACCTTGCGGCGCTTGAGGACCTTCTCGGCGTTGGAGGTCGCCCAGGCGAGGTGGTCGATGACCAGGACCAGTTCGAGCTTGGCGTCTTCGAGCGGCTTGCCGGTCTCGGCGCAGATCACGCCCGCGAGCTCGTCCAGGCGTTTGACCAGCAGTTTCCGCCAGCGGTCGAGATGCTGCTTGCGGCCGGAGAAGCCGAGCGCATCCCACGCCACCTGCGCTTCGCGCGCTGCCGCGACCCGGTTGCCGACCGTCTCCGCGTCGTGGATCGGATGCTCGCCCACCACCTCACCGGTGCGCGGATCGATCGACTCGAACGTCTCGAACCGCGCGTCGGCGATCTCCTCGACGTTCCCACGGGCGGTCTGGGTCATGGCCGGCCTCCCACCATTACGACGGTCGTTGTCACGATGCAGCCTACGAAATCACGGGTCGGGAAAGAACCGTCCTGTACCGCCCGACTCATGTGCTGGACACGGGGCGTTGACCACTGGTCCACTTGTCAGCTGCGTTCCGGCCGCCACCGTAGCCAGCGGATCTTGAAATGAGGGCGGGAACGGGGGAATCGGTGCCGAAATGCAAGACGGCGCCCGCGCTCACCGGGAGCTCGGACGCCGTCTCGGGCGATCTCAGGTCACGTCATTCGGCGGTGGTGCCGCCTTCGACGTCGTCGGGAACCGTGATCGGGCGCAGTCGCGCCCAGGCGACGAACACCGCCGCGAACACCACCATGCCGACACCGGCCCACAGGTTGATGTTGATTCCCGCGGACTTCTCGACCTCGGGCTGGACGAAGCCGAGCACGACGAGAACGACGCCGTAGATGCCGAACAGCAGCGCGATCACCGTGCGAATGTCGAAGGCACCTGCGCTGTGCCCCGAACCTCCACTAGCCATGAGATTTCCTCCCAGTCCTGGCTCAGCCGAAGATGATGTTGAGGGCGATGATCAGGATCAGCGCGATGCCTGCCAGCAGGCCCGGCCGCCGGTACCAACCGGCGTCCTCACCCGTGGTGGACGCCTGCAGGTTCTCCTTCGGCGTCAGCGACCACACGAGACCGACCAGCTGCTCCTCGGTCTTGGGCTTGGTGGCCAGCGAAACCACGACGCTGACGATGACGTCGACCACGAAGGCGACACCGGCACCGACGAAGCTGGCGCCCTGACCGGGCAGGTCCCACACCCCGCTCTCGGCCAGAGCGTAGACCGCGATGGCCGAGGCCGTACCGAACACCAGACCGGACCAACCGGCGTGGGCGGTCATCCTCTTCCAGAACATGCCGAGGATGAAGGTCGCGAACAGCGGTGCGTTGAAGAACGAGAACAGCTGCTGGAGGTAGTCCATCAGGTTCTCGTAGCCGGAGGCGATGAACGCCGTGCCGACGGCCGCGAGGGTGGCGCCGACGGTGACCCAGCGGCCCATCTGCAGGTAGTAGTGGTCCGGCTTGTCCTTGACGACGTAGGCCTGCCAGATGTCGTAGGTGAACACCGTGTTGAACGACGACAGGTTGGCGGCCATACCGGCCATGAACGACGCCAGCAGACCGGCGAGCGCGATGCCGAGGATGCCGTTGGGCAGCAGGTCTCGCATCATCAGCAGGATCGCGTCGTTGTAGTCGTACGGACCCTGCTCGGTCAGCTTGTAGTTGGTCATCTCCGGGATGATCACCGCGGCGATCATGCCGGGGATGATCACGATGAACGGGATGAACATCTTCGGGAAGGCGCCGATGATCGGCGTCCGCTGCGCGGCCGACATCGACTTGGAGGCCATCGCGCGCTGGACCTCGACGAAGTTCGTGGTCCAGTAACCGAAGGACAGCACGAAGCCGAGACCGAAGATCATGCCGATGACGCTGAGGACCGGGTTGTCGAAGCCGGTCAGCTCAGCGCCCGGCCAGGCGGTCAGCTGCTCGGCGCCGCCCTTGCTGGCGGTGACCTTGTCGACCAGGCCCTGCACACCGCCGACCTTGACCAGGCCGACGATGGTCAGCGGCAGCAGCGCCGCGACGATCACGAAGAACTGCAGCACCTCGTTGTAGATGGCGGCGGACAGGCCGCCCAGCGCGGTGTAGGAGAGCACGATCAGCGCGGCGATCAGGACCGACACCCACAGCGGCCAGCCCAGCAGCGCGTTGACGATGCTGGCCAGCAGGAAGAGGTTCACGCCTGCGATGAGCACCTGGGCCAGGGCGAAGGAGATGCCGTTGACCAGGTGCGCCGCTTTGCCGAATCGGCGGAGCATGAATTCGGGAACGCTTCGGACCTTGGAGCCGTAGTAGAACGGCATCATGACCACGCCGAGGAACAGCATGGCCGGGACTGCACCGATCCAGAAGTAGTGCATCGTCGGCATGCCGTATTCGGCGCCGTTGGCCGACATGCCGATGATTTCGATGGCGCCGAGGTTCGCCGAGATGAACGCCAGACCCGTCACCCACGCGGGCAGCGCGCGCCCGGAGAGGAAGAAGTCAAGACTGGTGGAAACGGCCCGCCTCGCGAGCCAGCCGATTCCCAGTACGAACGCGAAATACAGCGCCAACAACGCGTAGTCGACGCCGTTCGCGTCGAGTAGCTGACCTTGGGCTAGCAGCACTGCCGCCCCACCTCCCACAGACCCAACAAAGTCAAACGAGAACCACCACATTCGCGATAGCGGTCGGACAGTACCGCACAGATGAGGCGGTGGCCGTAAGCCGATATCAATTCGTTGGAGAAGACACTAAATCGATCACGGAACTTCCGCCGAGTGGCGTCACGCAGGAGACTTTCCGGTCGTACGCGTGCGCACCCCGTGAGCACCCGGGTCCATGCGAGTGATATACGCATTGCCCCGCCGAATTCGACTCACCGTGACTGTATCGTCACGGTATGCATTCGCAACGCCGCGGGGAGGAATCGTGAACGCCCGGATCGATTTGGCGATCAGCGCCGGACTCGCGGAATACCCGATCGAGGAATCGCGGTCCGGCGACATCGCGCCGACCGAATCCCGCCGCGAAGGACTGCTCCACCAGCTGACCGCAGTGCTCGCACCGCTGACCGCGCCGCGCCTGCACCCCTGCGACTGCCCCGGCCACGCGCACCGCTGACCCGCCCGCTACCCGCATCAAGTCCCGCTCGCGTCGCCGCGGGGGCACGAGCACGGGAACCTTTCTGCCACTCCCGGACGAACGGCGATCATCATCGACCCGACGAAGAGGTCTAGATCAATTCTTCGACTTGGGAGCGCGGTGAGAGGGGAACCTTCCTGTCATCGCCAGATCCGCACCACCGCCGATCAAGATCGACTTTTGGCGGAGTGCGATCCCCGGAAAGCCATCGCGAAACGATCGTTCCCCCGATGACCTGAGGAAGGGAACCTTCCTGTCACTCCAGCGCCGAACGCACCCCCGCGACGACGGGAGCGCTCGTGCGATCAGAACAGGCGGTACTCGTCGGGCTCGATGCCGCGGAGCTTGTCGTAGTCCAGGACGACGCAGCGGATACCGCGGTCCTCGGCCAGCGTCCGCGCCTGCGGCTTGATCTGCTGCGCGGCGAACACACCCGAGACCGGTGCCAGCAACGGGTCGCGGTTGAGCAGCTCGAGGTAGCGGGTCAGCTGCTCGACACCATCGATCTCGCCGCGACGCTTGATCTCCACGGCGACGCTCTTGCCGGCGTCGTCGCGGCACATCAGGTCGACCGGCCCGATCGCGGTCGGGAACTCCCTGCGCACCAGCGACCATCCGTCACCCAGGGTCGTCACGTGCTCGGCCAGCAGCTCCTGCAGGTGCGACTCCACGCCGTCCTTGACCAGGCCCGGCTCCGCACCCAGCTCGTGCTTGGAGTCGTGCAGCACCTCGGCGACGGTGATCACCAGCTTCTCGCCGGCCTTGTTCTGCACCGTCCACACGTCGGGGTCCTCGATGAGCCAGCACGGCGGGCTCATCCAGTTCAACGGCTTGTAGGCGCGGTCGTCGGAGTGCACCGACACCGAACCGTCGGCCTTCACCAGCAGCAGTCGCTGCGCCATCGGCAGGTGCGCGGTGAGGCGTCCGACGTAGTCCACCTGGCAGCGGGCAATCACGAGTCGCACCCGGCACAGAGTACGGGCGTGGTGATCGATGTCGAGCACCCCCACGGGTGATCAAGCTCGGTCACCCGGTCAGGACCCGCTCCACCAGGCCTCCCACCACCGGAGTTACCGTTACCGCTCGTGTCTTTCGCCCGCAGCCTGCTCCGCGTCAAACCAGCCGAACAGCTCTCCAGCGAGGGCTCGCACAGCGAGTTGAACCGGACCCTCGGCCTGGTCCCGCTGGTGGCGCTGTCAGTGGGCGCGACGCTGGGAACCGGCATCTTCGTGGTGCTCGCCGAGGCCGCACCGGCGGCCGGTCCGGCCGTCGTCGTCTCGTTCGTTCTCGCGGGTCTGGCCGCGCTGTGCTCGGCGCTGTCCTACGCCGAGCTCGCGGGCAGCGTCCCCGTCTCCGGGTCCGCCTACTCCTACACCTACGCGACCCTCGGCGAGATCGTCGCCTGGATCTGCGGCTGGTGCCTGCTGCTGGAGTACGGGGTGTCGGTCGCCGCCGTCGCGGTCGGCTGGGGCGGCTACCTCAACGAATTCCTGCAAGGCACCATCGGCGTGACCATCCCGGACGCGCTGGCGGCACCGCCCGGTGAGGGCGGGGTCATCAACGTGCCCGCCGCGATCGTCGTGCTGCTGGCCACCGCCGTCCTGCTGCGGGGCGTGCGCGAGAGCGCGTGGGCCACGACCATCACCACGGTGCTCAAGATCGCGGTGCTGGTGTTCTTCGTCGCGGTCGCCCTCACCGCGTTCAACTCCGGCAACCTCACCCCGTTCGCTCCGGCGGGCATCGCGGGCATCTCGGTCGGGGCCTCGGCCGTGTTCTTCTCCTTCATCGGCTTCGACGCCGCCTCCACCGCAGGTGAGGAGGCCCGCAACCCGAAGCGCGACCTGCCCAGGGCGATCATCCTGTCGCTGATCATCGTCACCGCGATCTACGTGCTCGTGGCCTTCGCCGCAGTCGGCGCGGTCGGCGCCGGGACGCTGGGAGAGTCCGACGCATCGCTGGCCACCGCCCTGCGCATGGTCACCGGCCAGGGCTGGCCCGCCGTCGTGCTCGCCCTCGGAGCGGTCATCGCCATCGCCTCGGTCGTGCTCACCGTCCTGTACGGGCAGACCCGCATCCTGGTGTCGATGTCGCGCGACGGCCTCGTCCCGCCAATGCTCTCGAAGGTCAACCACCGCGCGGTCCCGGCCCGCAACACCCTCCTGGTCGGCGTGCTCGTCGCGCTGCTGGCCGCGGTCGTGCCGCTCAACCAACTCGCCGAGGCCACCAGCATCGGCACGCTCGTCGCGTTCGGCCTGGTCAACATCGGTGTCGTGGTGCTGCGGCGAACCCGCCCGGAACTGCCCCGCAGCTTCCGCACCCCGCTCATGCCGTTCGTTCCGCTGCTCGGCCTGGCCCTGTGCGCCTACCTGATCACCGGTCTGGACGCGGTCACCTGGCTCACCTTCGCGATCTGGACGCTGATCGGCCTTGCCGTCTACTTCGGCTACGGCCGCCGCGCATCACGCCTCCACGGCGCCGCGGAGTAAGGGAACATTCCTGTCACCACAGCCCCGACCAGCGGATTCGCCGGGCCGGGTTGGCAGGAAGGTTCCCATGCGCACGTCACCGCCCCGTCGACGGCACGATGGAGCGCATGGAGCAGACCAGCAGCCGCGAGGTGTACTCGAATCCGTGGATGACCGTGCGGGAGGACGGCGTCCGCCGCGACGACGGGTCCGACGGAATCTACGGGGTCATCGACAAGCCGGACTACGCGCTGGTGATCCCGCTCGACGGGGATCGCGTGCACCTCGTCGAGCAGTTCCGCTACCCGCTGGGCCTGCGCCGCTGGGAATTCCCGCAGGGCACCGCGCCGGACCGGGCCGATGTCGAGGCCGGTGAGCTCGCGGCGCGCGAACTGCGGGAGGAGACCGGGCTGCGCGCGGCCACCATGCGCGAGCTGGGGCTGCTCGACGTCGCCCCTGGCATGTCCAGCCAGCGCGGGCGCGTGTTCGTCGCGACCGACCTGACGGAAGGAGCGCACGAACGCGAGCACGAGGAGCAGGACATGCGCACCGCGTGGTTCAGCCGCGCCGAGTTCGAGAAGATGATCGCCGCAGGTGAGGTCACCGACGCCCAGTCCGTCGCCGCCTACGCGCTGCTCCTGCTGCACGAGCGCCGCAACGGCTGAGCTCCCGGCAGCCCGACCAGCCGGGCCGGACGTGAAGGGGTCGGATCAGAGGCCGACGCCGCCGAGCGCGTCCAGGTCGATCTGCTCCGGCGGCTCGGCCAGCATCCCCAGCACCGCGTTGAGGTCGATGTCGCGGTGAGTGGCCACGGTGGTGGCCAGGGCCGCGTCGGCGCTGGCGAAATCCGTCCACGCCTCCACGACGCGCACCGTGTCGGGAGCTTCCGCGTCACGGCTGACCAGGTAGAGCTCGCAGCCGAACGAACCGCGCAGGCCTTCGGCCACCTGCATCATGATCGAAGCCAACTCCGCGCCCCTGCCGGGCGTCGCGGTGAAGGTCATGATTCGGCCGACCCGCGCGGTGGTGCTCATCGGTTCCCTTTCCGGATTCTCACCAGGACCACGAGGACTCTAGCCACGCGGCCGGAGCCGATGATCACGATCCCCGGCACGACCGTGCACTGCGGCCGGCACCCCCGGTCCGAAACGGGGCACCGGCCGCAGGACAGGCGAAATCAGTCGGCGACGCGCTCGATGTCGGCGCCCAGCGCGCGCAGGTTCTCCACGAAGTTCGGGTACCCGCGGTCGATGTGGAAGACATCCCACACCTCGGTGTCGCCGTCGGCGCACAACCCGGCCAGCACCAGGCCCACGCCCGCGCGGATGTCCGTGGCCCACACCGGCGCGCTGGACAACCGATCCAGTCCGCGCACCACGGCGTGGTGGCCATCGGTGCGCGCGTCGGCACCCATCCGCACCAGTTCCTCGATGAACCGGAACCGGGACTCGAACAGGTTCTCGGTGATCATCGACGTGCCGTCGGCCACCGCCGACAGGGCCAGCGCCATCGGCTGCAGGTCCGTCGGGAAACCCGGGTAGGGCAGCGTCACGTAGTCCACGGCCTTCGGGCGTTCCGGCATGACCACCCGGAAGCTCTCCTCGTCGGTGATCACCTCCGCGCCCGCGCTGCGCAGCTTCTCCAGCATCAGGTTGGTGTGCCGGGGGTCGACGCCGTTGACCGTGATGTCACCGCGCGTCGCCGCCGCTGCGAACGCCCAGGTCGCACCGACGATCCGGTCGCCGATCACGCGGTGCTCCACCGCGCGCAGCGAGGACACGCCGTGCACCGTCAGCGTGGAGGTGCCCGCGCCCTCGATCTTGGCGCCCATCTGCTGCAGCATCACGCACAGGTCGACGATCTCCGGCTCGCGAGCCGCGTTGTCGATCACCGTGGTGCCTTCCGCCAGCACCGAGGCCATCAGGATGTTCTCGGTGGCGCCCACGCTCGGGAAGTCCAGCCAGATCTGCGCGCCCTGCAGGTTCTCGGCCTCGGCGACCACGGCGCCGTGCTCGATGTGGCTGGTCGCGCCCAGCTTGCGCAGCCCGTTCTGATGCATGTCCAGCGGCCGCGAGCCGATCGCGTCGCCACCCGGCAGCGTGACGACCGCCCGGCGGCAGCGCGCCACCAGCGGCCCCAGCACGCACACCGAAGCGCGCAGCTTGCCCATCGACGGCGAGACGGCCTCGTGGCTGATCGAGGCGGGCGTGGTGATGCGCACCGTGCCGCCGTCGATGGTCACCTCGCAGCCGAGGCTGCGCAGCACGTCGGCCATCAGCGGAACGTCCAGGATCTCGGGACAGTTCACGATCGTCGTCGTGCCCTCGGCCAGCAGCGCCGCCGCCATCAGCTTCAGCACGCTGTTCTTCGCCCCGACCACGTCCACCGCGCCGACGAGGCGGGCTCCGCCGCGTACCCGGAAGTGCTCACTCACGAGCATCGAGGTTACGGCCCCGGCGTGGCGCGCATCGGAGCGGGTCACGAGCGAGTGAGGGAACCTTCCGCCCACCGGATGGGAGGAAGGGAACCTCCCACCCGCACCCGCGTGATGATGGGAACCTTCCTGCCACTCTCCACCCGGCACCGGCGCGCCTAGGGTGTGGGGCATGGCAGTCCACCTGACGAAGATCTACACGCGGGCCGGGGATGCGGGCACCACGCGGTTGTCGGACAACTCGAAGGTTCACAAGACCGATCCGCGCCTGGTCGCCTACGCCGACGTGGACGAGACGAACTCGGTGCTGGGAGTGGCGCTGGCGACCGCTGAGCTCGCCGACGACGTCGTGACCGTGCTGCGGGCCGTGCAGAACGACCTGTTCGACGTGGGCGCGGACCTGTCCACTCCCGTGGTGGAGGCTCCCGAGTACCCGCCGCTGCGCGTCACCCAGTCCTACGTCGACCGGCTCGAGGGCTGGTGCGACGAGTTCAACGAGCGGCTCGGCAAGCTCGACTCGTTCATCCTGCCCGGCGGCACCCCCGGTGCCGCCCTGCTGCACCAGGCGCGCTGCGTGGCACGTCGCGCAGAGCGCTCCGCCTGGGCCTTGCAGGACGCCGACGCCGAGCGCACCTCACCCCTGCCCGCGAAGTACCTCAACCGGCTCTCGGACCTGCTGTTCATCCTGGCCAGGGTCGCCAACCCGGACGGCGACGTGCTGTGGAGGCCGGGCGGCAACGCCTAGAGGTCCTTGGCGAAGCAGCGGCTCCGCGGATCGTCGCGGTAGACGCCGAAGTTGTCGATCTGCTCGTACCCGGACGACGTGTAGAGCGCGACGGCTTCGGGCTGCTCGGTGCCGGTCTCCAGCACCACGCGCTTGCGCCCGGCCAGCGCGGCGGTGGACTCCAGTTCGGCGAGCATCCGCCTGGACCATCCGTTGCCGCGCTGATCAGGGACGATGTACATCCGCTTGAGCTCGGCGTCGCCGTCGCGGAAGTCCTCCTCGCCGGACTCGTGCGCCCGCCAACCACCGGACGCGACCGGCTCGTCGCCGAGGTAACCGAGCAGGAACAGCCCCTGGGGCGGGGAGAACTCGGCCGGGTCCACGGGAGTGATGTCGGCTTCGCCGTAGCGCACGACGTACTCCTGCTGCAGATCCTCGATCAACCGCTGTGAATGGGGGTGGTCGTAGTCGACGATCTCGATGCGCACACCCGCAGCGTAATCGGCTCCGGACCAGGTCAGCCAAGGCTCTTCTCGAACCAGTGCGCGGCGTACGGGTTGTCGTTGTAGGCGGGGATCTCGACGTACCCGGCCTTCGCGTACATCGCCCGCGCCTCCCCCAGCTCGGCCGCCGTGTCCAGCCGCACCCGGGAGAAACCCAACCGCCGCGCCTGCTCCTCCAGCGCGCTCAGCAGCGCGCGGCCGGCGCCCCTGCCGCGCAGCTCCGGCGAGACCCACATCCGCTTGATCTCCGCAATGCCCGCGGACTCGGTCCGCACCCCGCCGCAGCCCAGCACCGCCCCGTCCCGGCGCAGCAGCAGGAACACGCCCTTCGGCGGCGTGAAAGCGTCCTCAACGGGCCGCGCACCCCTATCCGGATCGAACCCATCCGGAAAGCGCGCCACGAGCTCAGCGACGTACTGGGCCAACGCCCACCGGGCGTCGGCGCTGTCGAACGGTTCCGGGGCGATCGCGAAGTCCTCAGCCACGCCCGCCAGTCTCGGCGAAACCCGCCGCAGGACGGCGCGCGGGTCGCTGCGAGCGTGGGAACCTTCCTGTCACCACCGGCGCGATCAGGGCAACGTACCCGCCCCTCATCCGGGCTGGAGTGACACGAAGGTTCCCACGCTCCCACCCCCGGACACGAAAAAGCGGGGCCCGTGGTGGGCCCCGCTGTTGTTCGTCGGGCGTGCTACGACGCCCACGGCACCGATCGTCCCGGTGGTGCCGATTCGAGCCAGGAGAGGAAACCGGTCAGCGCGTCGCTGTTCATCGCCAGCTCCAGGTCCGGTCCCGTGAGGTCCAGGACGGTGGAGCCGCTCGGCATCGCGTACGCCTCGGCGACCGAGGGTTCGCGGCGCTGGGCGATGTCCACGGTTCGCCGGTTGATCACCCAGTTCGGGCCGGAGCGAAGGCTCAGGATGCGGTACCAGGCGAACTCCTCGCCCCGGTAGTGCGCCACACCCAGCTGCCAGCCGCGTCCCTTGCCATCGGTGGCGCGCAGCGCCACGTCGATGCCTCCGACCCGCAGTTCGCGCACTCGTCGCCACGCGAGCAGGCCCACCACCGCAGCAGCGAGCACCAGCAGCGTCAACGCTGCGACGAGCACCACGACCGGCGACCCCATGCTGGCCCGATCAGTCCGCTTGGCCCGCTGCTCGCAATCGGGCGGACGCCTGCGTTCTGGCCAGCTCGTCGTCGCTCTTGGCGTCCTGACGGGCCTGGGCCACGTCGATCTCCTGGGCCAGCTCGGCGGACTCGGCGAGCACGCTCACGCCGACACCGGTCACCGAGAGGAAGCCACCGTGCACCGCAGCGGTCACGGTCTCCTTGTCGGTGGTGGTGATGCGCACGACGCCACCCTCCACCAGCTGCCCGAGCAGCGGCTCGTGACCCGGCAGGATGCCGATCTCTCCCTCGGTGGTCTGCGCGACCACCGCGGTCGCCTCCCCGGACCACAGCAGGCGCTCGACGGCGACCAGTTGGACGGACATGTTGGCCACGCGCGTCTCCTTTGTCGGGTGTGTGCCCGCAGTCTAGCCAACGCCACCGGGGCGATCGTGACTGCCGGGCTGGAAGTGCCTAGTGGCAAAGGGGGTCGGGACCGCTCCGGGTCCCGACCCCGCTCGCCGGTCTCACCACGCCCCGCCGCGCTCGGCGGGGCGGGCGATCACTGCTCGGTGAGCTTCTTGTACGACGCCTCGAGGTCGTCGAGACCACCGATGGACAGGAACGCCTGCTCCGGGTAGTGGTCGAAGTCGCCCTTGCACAGCTTGTCGAAGGCCTCGATGGTCTCCTTCACCGGGACGAAGGAGCCCTCCTGGCCGGTGAACTGCTTCGCGACGAAGAAGTTCTGCGACAGGTAGCGCTGGATGCGACGCGCCCGCTGCACCGTCACCTTGTCCTCTTCGGACAGCTCGTCCATACCGAGGATGGCGATGATGTCCTGCAGCTCCTTGTACTTCTGCAGGATCCGCTTGACCTCCTGGGCCACGCGGTAGTGCTCGTCACCCACGATCGACGGGTCGAGGATGGTGGAGCTGGAGGTCAGCGGGTCGACCGCCGGGTAGATACCCATCTGGGAGATCGGACGGGAGAGCTCCGTCGTCGCGTCCAGGTGGGCGAAGGTCGTCGCCGGCGCCGGGTCGGTGTAGTCGTCCGCCGGCACGTAGATCGCCTGCATGGAGGTGATCGAACGACCCCGGGTCGAGGTGATGCGCTCCTGCAGCTCACCCATCTCGTCGGCCAGCGTCGGCTGGTAACCCACGGCCGAAGGCATGCGGCCCAGCAGGGTCGAGACCTCCTGGCCGGCCTGGGTGAACCGGAAGATGTTGTCGATGAACAGCAGCACGTCCTGGTTCTGCACGTCGCGGAAGTACTCCGCCATCGTCAGAGCGGACAGCGCCACGCGCATACGGGTGCCCGGCGGCTCGTCCATCTGACCGAACACCAGGGCGGTGTCGGCGAGAACGCCGGACTCGTCCATCTCCACCCAGAGGTCGTTGCCCTCACGGGTGCGCTCGCCGACACCGGCGAACACGGAGGTACCACCGAAGTTCTTGGCGACTCGGCGGATCATCTCCTGGATCAGAACGGTCTTGCCGACACCGGCACCACCGAACAGACCGATCTTGCCACCCTGCACGTACGGGGTGAGCAGGTCGATCACCTTGATGCCGGTCTCCAGCACCTCGGTCTTGCCCTCGAGCTGGTCGAAGGCCGGCGCCTTGCGGTGGATCGCCCAGCGCTCGGCGTCCGAGCCGTAGCCCGGCTCGTCCAGGCAGTGGCCCAGCGCGTTCCACACGTGGCCCTTGACCTTGTCGCCGACCGGGACGGAGATGGCGGCGCCGCTGTCCACGACGTTGACGCCGCGGACCAGGCCCTGGGTGGGCTGCATGGAGACCGTGCGCACCACGCTGTCACCCAGGTGCTGGGCGACCTCGAGGGTCAGGGTCTTGGCCATGCCCTCCGCCGTGATCTCGGCGGTGAGGGCGTTGTTCAGGTCCGGCACCTGGTCACGCGGGAACTCGACGTCCACGACCGGGCCGAGCACCCGGACGACGCGGCCCGTGCCAGTGCTGGTGGCAGTAGCAGCAGTCATGTCACTCACTTCCTGCGGACGAGAGCGCCTCGACACCGCCGACGATCTCGCTGATTTCCTGGGTGATCTGGGCCTGGCGGGCCTGGTTGGCCTCGCGGCTGAGGTTGCGGATCAACTCGTCCGCGTTGTCCGTCGCCGACTTCATCGCGGTCCGCCGCGCCGCGTGCTCCGACGCCGCCGAATCCAGCAGACCCGCGAACAGGCGGGTCTTGATGTACTTCGGCAGCAGGGCGGAGAACAGCGTCTCGGCGTCCGGCTCGAACTCGAAGACGGGCTTGAGCTTGCGCTCGTCGGTGTACTCGACCTCCAGCGGAGCGATCCGCCGGACCGCCGGCTTCTGCGTCAGCATCGACACGAAGTCGGTGCTGACGAGGTGGAGCTCGTCCACACCCAGCTTACCGTCCGGACCACCGTCGTCGAGGTAGTCGTCGGCGCCCGCCAGGAACGCCTTGACCAGGGTCTCGCCGACCTCGGAGGCGTTGGCGTACTCGGGCCGGTCGCTGAAACCGGACCAGCTGGCCTCGATCTCGCGCTGCCGGAACCGGTAGTACGACTCGCCCTTGCGGCCGATGACGTAGAGCACCGGCTGCTTGCCCTGCTCGCGGAGCAGGGCCTGCAGCTCTTCCGCCGCCTTGATGACGTTGGCGTTGTACCCACCGCAGAAACCCCGGTCACTGGTCACGACCAGCACCCCGGCCCGCTTGGGGTTCGAGCGCTCGGTCAGCAGCGGGTGGTCCAGCGTGCTCACGTCGGCCAGCGCGGACAGGACGTTGGTGATCTCCTCGGCGTACGGCCGCGAAGCCTCGACCCTGGCCTGCGCCTTGGTGATGCGCGAGGTAGCGATCAGCTCCTGCGCCTTGGTGATCTTCCGGGTCGATTTCACCGACCGGATGCGATCCCGGAGTTCCCGAAGGTTGGCCATGGCTTATCTGGTCACTCCTTCGGGGCGGGCTTGGCGACCTTCACGGTCTCCTGCCCGACCTCGTCGGCGGCCAGAGCCTCGGCGTCCGGGCCGCTCGGGGCGGCCGAACCGGCGGAACCGGTGAAGCTCTTCTTGAACTCCTCCACCGCGTCGACGATGACCTTCTCGCCGTCGGCCGACAGCTTGCCGGTCTCGACGATCTCCTTGAGCGTGGTCTCGTGCGAGCGACGCATGTGAGCGCGGAACTCGGCCTCGAAGCGGCGCACGTCGCCGACCGCCACCGAGTCGAGGTGACCCTTGGTGGCGATGAACAGCGTCAGGACCTCTTCCTCGACCGGGAGCGGCTCGCCCTGGCCCTGCTTGAGGACCTCCATCAGGCGGGCACCGCGGTCCAGCTGGGCCTTGGAAGCGGCGTCCAGGTCGGAGGCGAAGGCCGAGAAGGCCTCCAGCTCGCGGTACTGGGCCAGGTCCAGACGCAGCGAACCGGTGACGCCCTTCATCGCCTTGATCTGCGCGGAACCACCGACACGCGACACCGAGATACCGACGTCGATGGCGGGGCGCTGACCGGCGTTGAACATGTCCGACTGCAGGAAGCACTGGCCGTCGGTGATCGAGATGACGTTGGTCGGGATGTAGGCCGACACGTCGTTGGCCTTGGTCTCGATGATCGGCAGACCGGTCATCGAACCCGCGCCCAGCTCGTCCGACAGCTTCGCGCAGCGCTCCAGCAGACGCGAGTGCAGGTAGAAGACGTCACCCGGGTAGGCCTCGCGGCCCGGCGGACGACGCAGCAGCAGCGAGATCGCTCGGTACGCCTCGGCCTGCTTGGTGAGGTCGTCGAAGATGATCAGGACGTGCTTGCCCTGGTACATCCAGTGCTGGCCGATGGCCGAACCGGTGTAGGGGGCCAGCCACTTCAGACCCGGGGAGTCCGAGGCGGGGGCGGCGACGATGGTGGTGTAGTCCATCGCGCCGGCTTCCTCGAGGGACCGCTTCACACCGGCGATCGTGGAGCCCTTCTGGCCGATCGCGACGTAGATGCAGCGGACCTGCTTGGCCGGGTCGCCCGACTCCCAGTTCTGCTTCTGGTTGATGATCGTGTCGACGGCGACCGTGGTCTTGCCCGTCTTGCGGTCACCGATGATCAGCTGACGCTGACCGCGACCGACCGGGGTCATCGAGTCGATGGCCTTGATGCCGGTCTGCATCGGCTCGCCGACGCCCTGCCGCTGCACGACCGTGGCGGCCTGCAGCTCCAGCGGGCGGTGCTCCTCGGCGACGATGTCGCCGAGACCGTCGATGGCCTCACCCAGGGGGTTCACGACGCGGCCGAGGAAGTTGTCGCCGACCGGGGTCGACAGGACCTGGCCGGTCCGCTTGACCTCCTGGCCCTCCTCGATCTTGTCGGACTCACCCAGGATGACCGCACCGATCTCCTGAGCCTCCAGGTTCATCGCGACACCGTAGATGCCGCCGGGGAACTCCAGCAGCTCCTCGGTCATGACCGAAGGCAGGCCCTCGACATGGGCGATGCCGTCACCGGTCTCGGTGACGACCCCGACCTCCTCGCGGCTGACCTCCGGGGAGTAGCTGGAGACGTAATTCTCGATCGCACTGCGGATCTCGTCCGACGAGATCGTCAGCTCCGCCATGTCTCGTTCCTGCCCTCGGTTAGTTCTTGGAAGGGAGTTGGTGTTGCGCGCCGCGCGCCCGGCTCGGTCAAGCCGGGGCGCGGCGTCGGCATCAGTCGGCCAGGTCGCGCCGCAGCGTCTGCAGGCGTCCCGTCACGCTGCCGTCGATGACCTCGTCACCGACCTTGATCAGCAGCCCGCCCTCGACACCGGGATCGATCTCCAGGTGCAGAGCGATCGGACGGGCGTAGATCCGCTGCAGGGTGCGCGACAACCGGTCCTGCTGTTCCGCGCTGAGCGGGAAAGCGGATCGGATGTGCGCCACCGAGCGTTCCCGGCGCTTCGCCGACAGCTCGGCCAGCTCTTCCAGCCCCTCGCTGACCCGCCGACCGCGCGGCCGGGCCACGAGCTGCCGGACCAGTTCGAGGGTGACCGGTTCGACCTTGCCCTCGATGAGCCGATCCAGCACGGCGGTCTTGGCCGCCGGGTCCCCGGAGGGATCCGACAGCAAGCGCTCCAGATCCACCTCGGAGCCGATGATCCGGCCCAGGCGGAACAGCTCGTCCTCGACGGCGTCGAGACGACCTGCCCGCTCGGCCTGCACCAGCAGCGCGGTGCGGGCCAGCTGCTCCAGACCGCCGACGAGGTCGTTCGGGCTGGACCAGCGGGCGCGGACGGCTTCGACGATCACCGGAAGCGCCCGGGCGCCGACCTTGGTCTCCAGCAACCCGCGGGCCAGGTTCTCCCTGGACTGCGCGTCGGTGGAGGCATCGGCGAGCGCCCGCCGCAGCGTGGACTCACGGCCCAGCAGAGCGGCCACGCCGAACAGCTCGTCGGCGAGCCCGGTGATCTCCGCAGCCTGAGCCCCGTCAGTGGCCTGCAGCAACTGCAGCTGGCTCGCTGCCATCGCCTCACGGCTCGCGGCGTTCACGAGGGTGCTCAACTCTCAGCGCCTTTCACTAGATTCAGGGCTTGGCCGACTCGGCCGGGGCCGAGGTCGCGTCCAGCTCGTCGAGGAACCGGTCCACGGTTCCGCGACGACGCGCCTCGTCCTCCAGGGACTCGCCGACCACCCGGCTGGCCAGGTCGACCGCCTGACGTCCCAGATCGGCACGCAGCTCGGCGACGATCTGCGCCCGCTGGTGCGTCAGCTGGGCCTGACCCTGGCTGACGATGCGGTCCGACTCGGTCTGAGCCTGAGCGCGCATCTCCTCCAGGATCTGCTGCCCTTCGGCACGGGCGTCGTCGCGAATGCGTGCGGCCTCGGCGCGGGCCTCGGCCAGCTGCGACTTGTACTGCTCGAGGGTCCGCTGAGCCTCGGCCTGCGCGGCCTCGGCCTTCGCGATGCCGCCCTCGATCCGCTCGCTGCGCTCCGCGTAGATCTTTTCGAAGCGCGGGACCGCGAACTTCCAGAGCACGAACAGCAGCAGCAGGAACGCGATCAGACCGACCACGATCTCCGCGGGCTCCGGGATGATCGGGTTGTGCTCGCCTTCAGCGGCCAGCAGCATCTGGGTCTTCACCACAACGTCTCCCAACGCGTTGAGCCGTCAGATGATCAGGCAGCCGACGCGATGAAGTAGACGACCAGACCGATCAGCGCCAGCACCTCGACCAGAACGAAGGAGATCCAGGCGATGCCCTGCAGCTGACCCTGGGCCTCCGGCTGGCGGGCGGTGCCGTTGATGACCGCGGCCCAGATCAGGCCGACGCCGATGCCCGGGCCGACGGCGCCGAGGCCGTAGCCGATCGCGGCGAGACCGGGGTTGATGCTGCCCGCAGCCTCAGCGGCCTGCGCGAGAACGATGTTGCTCACTTTCACTACCTTTCACTCGGTCCGCTTTATCTGGGCGGATCGACAGGTCCTTTTTCGGATCGGAAAGTCTTTGTCGTCGCCCGGTTTTTATTTGTGTCGGGCCCTCAGTGGCCTTCGGCCAGTGCCGCGCCGATGAAGTTGGCGGTCAGCAAGGCGAAGATGTAGGCCTGAAGCACCTGGATCAGGGCTTCGACAAAGGTCAGGGCGATAGCGAAGGCGAACGCCACCACGGAGATGGGCTTGAACGCCGCGCCCGCCTCGAGGAGCAGGTACTCACCGCCGAGCGTGAACACCAGCAGGATCAGGTGCCCGGCGAACATCGCGGCGAAAACTCGGACCGCCAGAGCGGCCGGCTGCGCGATGAACTTCTGCAGGAACTCGATCGGCGCCAGCAGGATGTAGATCGGCTTCGGAACCCCGGGCGGGAACATGATGTGCTTGAAGTAGCCCAGGAAGCCGTGCCGAGCGAATCCGACCCCGTGGAACACCAGGTACACCACGGCTGCCAGCGCGATCGGGAAACCGATCTTGGACATCGTGGGGAACTGGATGATCGGGATGATGCCGAAGAGGTTGTTCACCAGGACGAACGTGAACAGCGCGAAGATCAGCGGCACGAAAGGACGGAAGTCCTTGGCACCGATCTGCTCGCGGGCGATCTTGTTCCTGCTGAACTCGTAGGCGAACTCGGCCACGAACTGACCCTTGCCCGGAACCAGCTTCAGGTTTCGGGTGGCGATCAGGAAGTAGGCGCCCACGATGATCGCCGAAGCGATGACGAGAACCATCGGCTTGGTGACTCCGCCGGCGATCGGCGGGAGGAAAAAGCTATCGGCGCCCGGCGGCTGGAATGTTCCGCCTTCGGCCAGCATCAGCGCGCCCAACTGGGCTCCTTCCGGTTCTCCCGGCCGAACTTCACTCTTCCGGGGGAATCGTCACGTTTTGCACTTAACGTACCTGATACGCGATCCGGCACGCGGAGGGGCCCACCCCACCTAGTGGTGTCTCAAGGGCCGGCCTCCTGGTGCCCTTCAACCCGCTGTGCAGGGAAGGCTTGCGGTTCAGACCTTACCAGCGGGTACGTAGCCAACCGACATGCTGGTCGGCTACCCCTGCGATTCCACCCGTCCGCAGGGCCGGATTACGCCGTGAGAACGGTTCAGTTACCCGGAATGATGGTCGGGATCCTGGTGCGTTTGAAGGCCACGACCTCCGCACCGGCCCACACCATCACGGTGGCCAGCATGGTGAACGCCAGCGACTCCCGGTGAATGGCGTCAACGCCTCCCAGCAGCGTCATCACCACCAGCAGCACCAGCATCTTGCCCACGTATCCACCCAATGCGACAACCATCACAAACTGCGGGTTCATACCTCCGGAGAACCGCATCAGCCAGATGGTCAGCAGCGAGGACCCGAAGGCCACGACCCCGCCGATCAGCGCCCCGACCAGCCCGGGAACACCGACCAGCACCGTCGCCACGATCGCCCCGACGACCACGGTGGCCACACCCGGCCACACGGCGGTGCGCAGCATCGCCGAGGCCAACCTGCGCACGACCTCGGCGTGCGGGTTCACCGGCTCGGCCTGCACGGCCTGCTCGCCGGTGGCGGGCTCGGATGCTTCGCTCATCAGGACTCTCGATCGGCTCGGGTTCGCATGCGCGGAATCAACGAGATGATAGCGGCCAGCAGGACGACCAGTCCCACGACCCAGCCGACCACCCACGTGTTGAACAGCGTCAACGACACCGCGCCGAAGGCGATCACGGCCGCCCACAGGTACATCAGCAGGACCGCGCGGCGCTGCGAATGACCGATCTCCAGCAGCCGGTGGTGCAGGTGCATCTTGTCGGCGTGGAAGGGGCTCTTGCCCGCCTTCGTCCGCCGCACCACCGCCATGATCAGGTCCAGCAGCGGGACGAACAGCACCGCCGCCACCACCAGCAGCGGCGACAGCAGCGCGATCGTGTCGCCCGGCCCGGAACCGGTGTAGATGATGCGGCCGGACGCCGAGGTGCTCGCGGTGGCCAGCATCAGGCCGATCAGCATCGACCCCGAGTCGCCCATGAAGATCTTCGCGGGCTGGAAGTTGTGCGGCAGGAAGCCCAGGCAGGCACCGGCGATGGCGGCCGCGATCAGCGCCGGCGGGTAGGCGTTGACGTCGCCGTTCTGCCGGTCCAGCACGCTCAGGCAGAACACGAACGTCGCCGCAGCCGAGATCAGCCCGATGCCCGAGGCCAGCCCGTCGAGGCCGTCGACGAAGTTCATCGCGTTGATCATCGCCACGACCAGCAGGACCGTCAGCAGCTGCCCCTGGTTGCTGCCCAGCACCAGCAGCTGACCCACGTGCCCGTCGGAACCGCCCCACGGCACCCAGAACACGAACCACTGCACGCCGCCGAGCACCAGGATCCCGGCCGCGGTGACCTGACCGGCGAGCTTGGTCAGCGAGTCCAGCTCGAACCGGTCGTCGAGCGCGCCCACCAGCACGATCAACCCGCCCGCGATGAGCACGGCGAGGGAATCCCTGGAGTAGCTGAACCCGCGGGACAGCGCGGGCAGGTTCGCGGCCAGGAAGATCGCGGCCAGCACGCCGCCGTACATCGCCACGCCGCCCATCCGCGGCATCGGCTTGACGTGCACGTCCCGGACCCGCGGGTAGGCGACCGCGCCCACCCGGATGGCCAGCAACCGGACCAGACCGGTCAGCAGGAAGGTCGTGACGGCCGCCGTGAGCAGGACCAGCAGGTACTCACGAGCGGGCAGTCCGACCGGGGCGAAGGGTGCGTAGTCCATGCCGGTGGCTCACCCGCGCTGCGGCGCGCGGTCGAAGTCCAGCCCCCAGAACGGCGTAATCAAACCCGGCGCTCCTCGTCGCTTGAGAATCGCGGTCCCGCCGGCGTCGCCGCGGCGCCTGGCACCCGCGCGGCGAGACCGCCGCCCGCCCCGACCGGGACGGCAGGTCCGCACTGTTACAGGCCTAACGCTATCGATCGCGCCACCGGGACCGTTCACCGGTCCGCTTCGAGCTCCACGCCCAGCACGTCGGACAGCTCCGCCCTGCTCACAGCGCCGTCGCGGAGGATCCGCGGCGTGCCCTGGGTCAGGTCGACGATGGTCGAGGCCACCGGCTCCCCCGACGGCCCGCCGTCGAGGTACACCTGGACCCGGTCACCGAGCTGCTCCTCGGCCTCGGTGACGTTGCCGGCAGGCGGCTGACCGGTGAAGTTGGCGCTGGAGACGGCCATCGGGCCGACCTCGCGCAGCAGGTCGAGGGCGACCGGGTGCAGCGGCATCCGCAGGTTCACGGTGCCCCGGGTCTCGCCCAGGTTCCAGTTCAGTGACGGTGCCTGCGGCAGCACCAGCGACAGCCCGCCCGGCCAGAACGCCTCGATGAGCGCTCGCGCCTGCTCCGGGACCGACATGACCAGGCCGTCCACCGTGGACCAGGAACCGACCAGGACCGGCACCGGCATGTCCGGGCCCCTGCCCTTCGCCGCCAGCAGCGACCGCACGGCCTCGGCGTCGAAGGCGTCTGCGCCGATGCCGTAGACCGTGTCGGTCGGCAGCACGACGAGCCCGCCTGCGCGGACCGCGTTCGCCGCGGCGGCCAGTCCCGCCTTGCGCTTGTCCTGACTGCTGCAGTCAAAAACGGTGCTCACACCACGAATCCTGACACGCCACGCCGAGACACCAGCGGGTGGTGCACCAGATCACCGTCGGGGGCATCCTGACTAGTAACGCCGGAGCATCGGCCCGAGATCAATTCGGGTGTGGCCGTGGACGTGGAACGAACCCGGCCTCCCACGCGTCTGCCGGACACGGGCGCCGATCGAGCACAGAAATGAGGAGAACGCTGATGACCGCCCCACCCCAGGGTGTCGAGGTCGACCAGATCGAATTCCCGGCCGGCAAGGTCCGCTACTACAAGGCGGGAACCGACGGACCGCCGATCGTCCTGCTGCACGGAGGCGGCCCCGACAACGCCCTGCTCAGCTGGCGCCACACCATCGGCGCCCTCGCCCCCGACCACCGCGTCTACGCCCCCGACCTGCCCGGTCAGGGAGGCAGCACCGAGTGGCGCGGCCGCGGCAACCAGCGCACCTTCGAGGAGGTCCTGCGCTGGCTGCTCGACGCCTGGCAGGTCCCGCAGGCGATCCTGGTCGGCCTGTCGATGGGCGGCAGCATCGCGACCGGCTTCACGCTGCGCCACCCCCAGCGGGTCCGCGCGCTCGCCCTCGTCGACAGCACCGGCGTGCAGCACCGCATGCCGCACCACCTGCTGACCTACCTGCTGATGCGCACCGACCTGACCGGCCGGGTCGCCGCCAAGCTGCTGCGCGGCAACCGCGCCCTGGTGCGCACCGCCCTGAACAAGGTGTTCTTCGCCGACTCGACGTCGGTGCCCGACCTGGACGCCGTCGTCGAGGAGGTCGGCGCCGAGGCCCGGGTCCGCCGCTCGGTGTTCGCCGACTGGCACGCCGACGCCATCAACCGGCGCTCGATGAGCATCAACCACCTGCCGCAGCTCAACCGGATCACCTGCCCGGTCACGGTCGTCCACGGCGAGAAGGACGCCCTCGTCCCGGTCTCCTCCGCCCAGGCGGTGGCCGGAGCGATCCCCGGCGCCCAGCTGCGGATCATGCAGCAGGCCGGTCACTGGCCCAACCGGGAACGCCCCACGGAGTTCAACGCCCTGCTCCGCGAGTTCGTCAACGCGCTCAACGCCCCGCCCCCGGCGGCACCGCCGGCCTCGGCCCCGCAGCGCGATGCGACCGCAGAGGCCCCCACGCAGCGCATGAAGGTCCCCGCCACTCCGCAGGACGACGGGCCCGGCGCCGACGCCGAGACCCAGATGATGAAGATCGGCACGTCCGCGTCCGAGGACGTGAAGTCGCAGGAGCGGTCCGAGGAGTCCCCCGACAAGCCCGAGAACACCTCGGAGGCCACCGAGACGACCGACGAGGCGTCGGAGAGCACCGCTGCCCCCTCCGACGAGAGCGGCGATGACAGGAAGGCGACCACCGACGCACCGACCCGCTTCATCAAGCTCGACTCCACGCCGAAGGACGGAGACGACGCACCGGCGGATTCCGAAACGGCCCAGGACGCAGCAACGGCCGAAGAAGCCGAGACGGCCCAGGAACCCGAGACGGCCGAGAAGACGGAGCCGAAGCAGGAGACCGGGTCGACCGACGAAGCCGAGTCGTCCGAGAAGGCCGCCGCCGAACCGGCCGCCACCAACACCTCGGATGCCGACGACAGCGACAGCGAGACCTCCGACGCCGACACCGATTCGGACGCGGACACCAGCGGCACCGACGCGAAAACTCCCACCGCGGACGACGAGACGGACGCCCCTGAGGAAACCGAGAAGCCGAAGAAGACCGACTCGAAGAGCACCGACGACAAGCCCGTGACCTGAGCAAGGGAACCTTTCGCGCACCACCGGCGCTCGCTTCGCGGGCTTCACCGCCACGACGCCCGGCCGTGCGCGAAAGGTTCCCCTCCTCCGCGCGAGCAGGGGAACCTCCCTGTCACTCCGGCTGGGTGCGGCGGGCGGTGGCGAAGCGGGGGCGACCGGCGAGGTCGGGGTGTTCCCGCACGTCGGTGAGGACCCTGCGGGCGCGCAGGAGAGCGGGCACCGAGCCGCCGTGGGTGTCGTCGTGCTCGATCGCCACACCGCCCCCCGGCTTGAGCAGGCGGGCCGCGCACGCCACCACGTGGCGGACGACGTCGAGACCGTCGCGGCCGCCGAAGACCGCCTCGTGCGGGTCGTGGTTGCGGACCTCGGGCGGGACCGGCGTCCCGTCCGGCACGTACGGCGGGTTGCAGACGACCAGGTCGACGAGGCCCTCGAGCTCCATGAACAGCATCGGGTCGGTGACATCGCCCGAGTACAGGGCGATCGGGCTGTCGCCGGACTCCGCTCGCCGCTCGGCGTTGCGCCGGGCCCACGACAGCGCGGTGGGGTCCTTCTCGACCGCGTGCACCGCGGCGTCCGGCCGGGCGTGCGCCAAGGCGAGCGCGAGCGCACCCGATCCCGTACACAGGTCGACGATCACGGGCTTGTCGATGTCCTCGATGACGCCCGCTCCCCATTCGAGGAGCAGCTCGGTCTCCGGGCGGGGCACGAACACGCCCGGCCCCACTTCGAGGTTCACCTCTCCCAGGAAGGCCTGCCCGGTCAGGTGCTGCAGCGGGACCCGCGCGGCACGGCGGCGCACCAGGTCCTGCAGCGCCTGCACGACCGGCGGGTCGACCAGCGGCACCATCATCAGCTTGGTGCGCTCGACGCCGAGCAGGTGCGCGGCGAGCAGCTCGGCGTCGGTGCGCGGGCTCCCCACGCCCGCCGCCGTGAGTGTGCGCTCGGCCTCCAGGATGGCCAGGCGCAAGGGCTGTCGGGTCACGTCGGTCAGCTTAGAGCGCGAGGCGCTCGTTGCGATCCGCAGCCAGCAGCGCGTCGAGCACCGCTTCCAGGTCGCCGTCGAGAACGTGATCGAGGTTGTACGCCTTGTAGTTGACCCGGTGATCGGAGATGCGGTTCTCCGGGAAGTTGTAGGTGCGGATGCGCTCGGAGCGGTCGACCGTGCGGACCTGGCTGCGGCGGGTCTCCGACGCCTCCCGCTCGGCCTCCTCCTCGGCTGCGGCCTGCAGGCGCGCCTTGAGCACCTGGATGGCGCGCAGCTTGTTCTGCAGCTGCGACTTCTCGTTCTGGCAGGACACCACGATGCCGGTCGGCAGGTGGGTGATGCGCACGGCCGAGTCGGTGGTGTTCACGCTCTGCCCACCGGGCCCGGACGACCGGTAGACGTCGATGCGCAGGTCCTTCTCGTCGACCTCGACCTCGATCTCTTCGGGCTCGGGGTAGACCAGGACGCCGGCGGCGGAGGTGTGCACGCGGCCCTGGGACTCGGTGACCGGGACGCGCTGCACGCGGTGCACGCCGCCCTCGAACTTCATCTTCGACCACACGCCGTCGGGGCTGTTGTCGCCGGACTTGGCCTTGAGCGCGACGGTGGCGTCCTTGTAGCCGCCGAGGTCGGACTCGGTGGAGTCGAGGATCTCGGCCCGCCAGCCCTGGCGCTCGGCGAACCGCAGGTACATGCGCAGCAGGTCGCCCGCGAACAGCGCGGATTCCTCGCCGCCCTCACCGGACTTGACCTCGAGGACCACGTCGGAGCCGTCGTGCGGGTCGCGGGGCAGCAGCAGCTCGGTGAGCTTGTCCTCCAGCTCGGGGACGCGCTCGGCGAGCCGCTCGGCCTCCTCGGCGAAGCCCTCGTCCTCGGTGGCGAGCTCGCGCGCGGTCTCCAGGTCGGAGCGCGTCTCGTCGAGTTCGCGGGAGGTGCGGATGATCGGGGTGAGCTCGGCGTAGCGGCGGCCGAGCTTGCGGGCGTTCGCCTGGTCGACGTGCACGCTCGGGTCGGCCAGCCGCTTCTCCAGATCGTCGTACTCGGCCAGCAGACCTTCGAGCTTCGATGTCTCCACGGGGCGACCCTTTTCCTGACGGCTTGAAGTCGGTCTCGGCGCGGCCGCCCCGGTCGAGACGGCCCTCACGCAATGACGGCGCCCGCCCTCGCGCGTGGGAGCGGAGGGCGGGCGCCGTCGGCGCAGCTACTTCTTGCGCTTGCCGTACCGGGCCTCGAAGCGGGCCACGCGACCACCGGTGTCCAGGATCTTCTGCTTGCCCGTGTAGAACGGGTGGCAGTTCGAGCAGACCTCAACGGTGATCTGACCGCTCTTGCGGGTGCTGTGGGTGGTGAAGCTGTTGCCACAACCGCAGTTGACCTGCGTCACCACGTACTCGGGGTGGATGCCACTCTTCAACGGCTTTTCCTCTCGACTTGGCCGCCGGGTCCACGCGCACATCGCGACGTGGTGAACCGGGACCGGAACCAGCCTTCGATTGTGCCAGACCACGGCACGCGACCTGCAACGCAGGTGTTCGGAGCAGTATTCCCGGCGCCGTTCGTCGCAGCTGCGCGACCGCCCGGCGCATCGGAACAACCGTCCGGCGAGACCGGGTCGTGCCCCGGATGCAGAACTCCGTGAACACCGTTCATCATCTTCCCGTGTCGTTCTGCGCTGCCCTGGGAAGACTCACGGTCCGGTCGTGGGTGTCACTCCCCCTGCTCTTCTTGGGCTGCGCCACCGGTGTGGCGGCGCTCATCGACCTGATGCTGCAGTCCGACCCGACGCTGGCGGGCGAGCTGTCGCTGTCGGCTCCCCTGCTGTTCGGCTTCGCGGGTGGCCTGGCCCTGTTCAGCGCCGGCCACGTGCAGTGGAGCTTCCGCTGGCAGCGCTTGAGCCTGCGCGTCGCCTACCCGCTGGCGATGCTCGTGTGCGCGATCGCG
Organism: Saccharopolyspora sp. ID03-671; assembly: GCF_045278815.1. NCBI lineage: Bacteria > Bacillati > Actinomycetota > Actinomycetes > Pseudonocardiales > Pseudonocardiaceae > Saccharopolyspora > Saccharopolyspora sp. ID03-671. The sequence continues at coordinate 4,735,156 of NZ_CP134054.1, read as the reverse complement.
ATGGATGCGCTCACGCTCCCGATGAGCGCAGCGCTGATCATCGGTCCGATCGCCGCGCTGCTGCTCGCGGCGCTGCTGGTTCGCGCCCACCACGCCCGCGACGAGGCCGACTGCCTCGCCTCCTGAACCGCCGCTGACCGGCGCAAGGGAACCTTCGCCAACCACGGCCCGAGGGGAACCGCCCAAGGGCTCTCCTGCTGCGCCCGCCCGCGCTGCAGTGAGCAGGGGAACCTTCCTGTCACCGCTGGACCGCAAAAAGGGCCCGCGCCTCTCGGGTGCGGGCCCTGTTCTGCGGGAGGGACGGGTCAGTCGTCGTCCTTGCCCGGGGTGTTCTTGGCGACCTGCATCAGGAACTCGATGTTGGTGCGCGACTTGCGCAGCCGGTCCTGCAGGAGTTCCAGCGCCTGCTGCGCGTCGAGGGCGGCGAGCACCCGGCGCAGCTTGTGGGTCACGGCCAGCTCGTCGGGCGAGAGCAGGATCTCGTCCTTGCGGGTGCTGGAGGAGTCGACGTCGACCGCCGGGAACAGCCGCTTGTCGGCGAGCTTGCGGTCCAGCTTGAGCTCCGCGTTACCGGTGCCCTTGAACTCCTCGAAGATGACCGTGTCCATCGTCGAACCGGTCTCGACCAGCGCCGTGGCGAAGATCGTCAGCGAGCCGCCGTTCTCGATGTTGCGGGCCGCGCCCAGGAACCGCTTCGGCGGGTACAGGGCGGTGGAGTCCACACCACCGGACAGGATGCGCCCGGACGCCGGGGCCGCCAGGTTGTAGGCGCGGCCCAGCCGGGTGATCGAGTCCAGCAGCACGACGACGTCGTGCCCCATCTCCACCAGGCGCTTGGCGCGCTCGATGGACAGCTCGGCGACCGTGGTGTGGTCCGACGGCGGGCGGTCGAAGGTGGAGGCGATGACCTCACCCTTGACCGAGCGCTGCATGTCGGTGACCTCTTCCGGACGCTCGTCGGCCAGGACGACCATCAGGTGGCACTCGGGGTTGTTCGTGGTGATCGCGTTGGCGATCGCCTGCAGCACCATCGTCTTACCGGCCTTGGGCGGCGAGACGATGAGCGCGCGCTGCCCCTTGCCGACGGGCATCACCAGGTCGATGATCCGGCCGGTGAGGTTCTGCGGCTCGGTCTCCAAGCGCAGGCGCTCGTTGGGGTACAGCGGCGTCAGCTTGTGGAACTCGGAGCGGCTCTTGGCGGCTTCGGGCTCCAGGCCGTTGATGGAGTCCACCCGCACCAGCGGGTTGAACTTCTGGCGCTGCTGCTCGCCTTCGCGGGGCTGGCGGATGACGCCCTTGATGGCGTCGCCGCGGCGCAGCCCGTACTTGCGGACCAGCGACAGCGAGACGTAGACGTCGTTGGGTCCGGCGAGGTAGCCGGAGGTGCGCACGAACGCGTAGTTCTCCAGCACGTCGAGGATGCCGGCGACGGGCAGCAGCACGTCGTCCTCGCGGACCTCCGGCTCGCCGCCCTCGCCGCGACCGCGGTTGCGGCGGCGGTCGCGGAAGCGACGTCCCCGGCCCCTGCCGCGGCCCTCGTCGTCATCGTCCTGCCGGTTGTCGCGGTCCTGACGATCCTGGCGGTTGTCCCGGTCCTGCCGGTTGTCGCCTCGGTCCTGGCGGTTGTTGTCGGACTTGCGCTCGGCGTTGCCGCCGCCGCGCTGGTCCTCGGCACCGCCCGACTCGGTGCTCGCGTTGTTGCGCCCGTTGGAACGGCGACGGCGGTTGTTGCCGCGGCGGTTGTCGTCCTCGCCGCCGCTGTCGCCGGACTGCCGACGGGTGCGGGTGCGCGTGGCGGCGGAGCCGTTGTTGTTCGACCCGTTCCCGGCCGACCCGCTCGCGGTCGACCCGCCTCCGGTCGACTCCGCCGCGGTGTCGCGCGAAGCGTTGTCACCCTCGTTGGTGGTGCTGTCGAGGGTCTGCTGGCTGGCCTTGGCGGGGGATTCTTCGCTGCGCACCTGCGCCTTCTTCGCGGTCGAGCGGGTGCGCGGCGCAGTGCTGCCGCTCCCCTGCTTCTCCTTGATCGCGGCGATCAGGTCGCCCTTGCGAAGGCCGCCGGTCTCGATCCCCAGTTCCCCCGCGAGTTGGCGCAGCTCGGCAAGAACCATGCCGGAAAGCCCGCCGCGTCGCCGCGGAGTGCCGTTGGCCTCGGCATCCTGCTGGCCAGCAGATGAGGTGCCGTTGGCGGCCTCGCTGCTCAACAGTTCGGTGTTGCTCACGAATGTCCTTCCTGACCGGATCGCGCCTCCTACGCGACCCAGCGGATTGCCCGCCCGCTCGTTTGAGTGCGGACGGCCGGTATGTGCTACCAGCCCTGTCGCCGGTCGGATTCGCCCCTCGGACGCAGCATTACCGACTTCGACGTTGGCTCGGGGAACCAGCAGCACCGGGCAGTGGGAGGCACCCGGCTCGCGTGGTCCATGTGCGACGCATCCACTCCGATCCACACGTGCCGATGCACGTCCTGCCGCCTCATTCCAGGAATCCCCGACTCTCGGATTGCCCCGGTGGTGAACCGGGAAACTTCGGGTTCCGGGTCGGCGTCATGGTCACCTTGAGAGGCCACACCGTGGAACTTAAGGCCCCCACCCCGACATCGGCAACGGATTGGCGCCGATGATCCCGAAGCGAACTCACTTTGAGTTGACAACTCCTGCCTCGGTCACCGCGGTCGCCAGACCCGCCTGAAGTTGATCTTCACCCATGCCGGGCGAAGTCCAATTCACTGCGGGAGATGCGCCCCGGAAAACGATGTTCCGGGCACGGCACCGGCCCTAGGCGCGGTGACTGATTGACCTTGAGGGTAGACGCCCCGTAGTTCGGGTGCAACAACCCCCTGCGGGCGTGTACCGCCCTCGCAGATCAAGCCGTCGACATTTCCGCGAGCGAAGACCCCGGACGCGGTCGCGATCCCATTTCCGGGACCGGTCCGCGTGATTCCCTCCAGCGACTCGCGCTAGCGGACCGTCGGCGACAACTCCTTTCTACCACTTCCGGCGAAGCCGCCGCGCCGGGGGCCGATGAGCAGGGCCTTTACCCCTCGACGAACCCCGGCCGCCGGCGGCCCGACGCCTGATCGCGAAGCGGCGGAGTCAGTCCTCGACGTGCGTGCGGACCCCGACGCGGTCGACCGGCAGGTCCAGCGCGGCGAAGCTCCCGGGGGCGAGCTCGCGCGCGTTCACGTTCTTCACGGGCAGCGCCAGCGCGGTCGGCCCCGCGCCGGACACGGCCGCCGCGATCCCCTCCGCGCGCAGCGCGCGCACCAGCGCCACGGTCTCCGGCCACGCCGGCTCGCGGTAGTCCTGGTGCAGCCGGTCGTCGGTCGCGGCCAGCAGCAGCGACGGGTCGCGGGTGATCGCGTGCACCGCGAGCGCGGCACGCCCCGCGGCGAACGCGGCGTCGGCGTGCGGAACCCGCTCCGGCAGCAGCCCTCGCGTCACGTTCGTGGCCGATTCCGCTTGCGGCACAAAGACGATCGGCGACACGTCGGGGTGCGCGGGCGAGCTCACCGCGCGGAAGCGCTCCGATTCCCGCCACGCCAGCACGAAATCACCCAGCAAGCTCGCCGCCACGTTGTCGGCGTGCCCCTCGCGAACCGCGGCCAGGTGCAGCGCGCGTTCCACGTTTTCCGTTGCGCGCAAATCGATTCCCGCCAGACCGTGCGCGACGGCGATCCCCGCGACGATGGCGGCGGCCGAGGACCCGAGACCCCGCGAGTGCGGAATGCTGTTCTCGCAACGCAGTTCCAGCGCGGGCGGAGCCGAAAAACCCAGCTCCGCAAGGGTGTCGTGGACGACCCGCACGACGAGGTGCCGCTCGTCGCCGGGCACCGAACCGGCGCCCTCCCCGGTCACCGACACCGTCGCCGAGCCGCCCGGGCCGTCGACCACGCGCGCGGACACGACGTCGTGCAACGACAACGCCATGCCCAACGCGTCGAAACCCGAGCCGAGGTTCGCCGTCGACGCGGGAACCTCGACCCGGACCGCGCTCACCGGCAGCGAACTCACCGCAGCTCCAGCGCGTCGGCGACCGCGCTCGGGTCGACCGGCAGCGGCTCGACCTCGACCATGCCCGCCAGCGCGGTGTCGGGGTCCTTCAACCCGTGACCGGTGACCGTGCACACCACGACCGAGCCCTTCGGCAGGCGCCCGTCGGCCGCGGTGGCCAGCAGGCCGGCGACGCTGGAAGCCGAGGCGGGCTCGACGAACACGCCCTCGCGGGCGGCCAGCGTGCGGTATGCGGCGAGGATCTCCTCGTCGCTCACCGCTGAGAACAGGCCCTGCGAGGCGTCCTTGGCCTTCTCCGCGCCCTCCCACGAGGCCGGGCTGCCGACGCGGATCGCGGTCGCGATCGTCTCGGGCTCGGCGACCGGGTGGCCGTGCACCAGCGGTGCGGCACCGGCGGCCTGGAAGCCGAACATCCGCGGCAGCGAATCGGTGATCCCCTCGCCGTGGTACTCGGTGTAACCCTTCCAGTAGGCCGTGATGTTGCCCGCGTTGCCGACCGGCAGGCAGTGGATGTCGGGCGCGCGGCCCAGCACGTCGCAGATCTCGAACGACGCGGTCTTCTGGCCCTCCAGGCGCACCGGGTTGACCGAGTTGACCAGCGTGACCGGGTGCTCGGCGGCGGTCTTGCGGGCCAGTTCCAGGCAGTCGTCGAAGTTGCCCTGGACCTGCAGGATCTTCGCGCCGTGCACGACGGCCTGGGCCAGCTTGCCCAGCGCGATCTTGCCCTGCGGCACCAGCACCGCCGACGTCAGCCCGGCGCGCGCGGCGTAGGCGGCCGCCGAGGCCGAGGTGTTGCCGGTGGACGCGCAGATGACGGCCTTGCTGCCCTCGGCGAGCGCGTGGGTGATGGCCACCGTCATGCCGCGGTCCTTGAACGACCCGGTCGGGTTGGCGCCCTCCACCTTCAGGTAGACGGTGCAGCCGGTGCGCTCCGACAGGTGCGGCGCGGGCACCAGCGGCGTGTTGCCCTCCTGCAGGGTCACGATGCGCGCACCGTCCGGGACGGCAACCCGGTCCCGGTACGCCTCGATCAGACCGGGCCAGCCGGCTCCGGACTTCGCCGGAGCGCTCTGGATGTTCGTCACGTCGGTTCACCTTCCACGCGCATCACGCTGACCACGTCGCGCACAATCGGGAGCTGCGAATCTTGTCCACTGTGGACGACAGTGCCGCGTCGTCGGCGGTGTGCGTGACCACCACGAGGCTGGCCTCGGCACCCCTGCCCTGCTGACGCACCACCGAAATGCTCACATCGTGCTCGTTGAACGTCGCCGCGACCTGCGAGAGCACGCCCGGCTTGTCGGCCACGTCGAGGCTGATGTGGTACCGGGTCGGGGTCTTGCCCATCGGCTGCACCGGCAGCTGGGCGTGCGCAGACTCGCGCGGCCCCTTGCCCTCGACCACCAGGTTGCGGGCGACCGCGACGAGGTCGCCCAGCACCGCGCTCGCGGTCGGCGCCCCACCGGCGCCCTGGCCGTAGAACATGAGCTGACCGGCGGCCTCGGCCTCCACGAACACCGCGTTGAACGCCCCGCCCACACCGGCCAGCGGGTGGCTGCGCGGGATCATCGCCGGGTGCACGCGCGCCGACACCGACTCGGTGCCGTCCTCGTCGATCACCCGCTCGCAGATCGCCAGCAGCTTCACCGTCCGGTCCAGCGTCGCCGCGGCCGCGATGTCGCCCGGGGTGACCCCGGAGATCCCCTCGCGGTGCACGTCGCTGGCCGTGACGCGGGTGTGGAACGCCAGCGACGCGAGGATGGCGGCCTTCGCCGCAGCGTCGAACCCGTCCACGTCCGCCGTCGGGTCCGCCTCCGCGTAACCCAGGCGACCGGCCTCGTCGAGCGTCTCCGAGTAGCCGGCGCCGGTGGAGTCCATCGCCGAGAGGATGTAGTTCGTCGTGCCGTTGACGATGCCCATGACCCGGTTGATCCGGTCCCCGGCCAACGACTCGCGCAGCGGCCGCAGCAGCGGGATCGCGCCCGCCACGGCGGCCTCGAAGTAGATGTCGGCACCCGACTCGTCGGCCGCGGCGTAGAGCTCCGAGCCGTGCTCGGCCAGCAGCGCCTTGTTCGCCGTCACCACCGACTTGCCCGAGCGCAGCGCCGACAGCAGCAGCGAGCGGGCGGGCTCGATGCCGCCGATCAGCTCCACCACGACATCGACGTCACCCTCCACCAACGCCTGCGCATCGGTGGTCAACAGGTTCTCGGGCACCTCCGGATGCTTGTGCGGACGGCGCACAGCGACGCCGGTGACCAGCATCGGGGCCCCGGTTCGCGCCGCGAATTCCTCCGGTTGATCCTGCAGCAGCCGCAGCACCTCGGTGCCCACGGTGCCGCAGCCCAACATCGCGACCCTGATCGGTTCACGGTCCCGGATCACTCACACCTCCAGCCGGAGCAGGTCGTCCTCGGTCTCCCTGCGCAGCAACAATCGCGCCTGACCAGCTCGAACCGCAACCACCGGCGGCTTGGGCAGGCGGTTGTAGTTGCTGGCCATCACGTAGCAGTACGCCCCGGTGGCGGCCACCGCGAGCAGGTCTCCCGGAGCAATGTCGCTCGGAAGCCAGCAATCGCGCACCACTACGTCACCGGATTCACAGTGCTTGCCCACGATGCGGGACAGAACGGGCTCCGCCTCGGCCGATCGGGACACCAATCGGCTGTCGTAGACGGCGTCGTAGAGCGAGGTGCGGATGTTGTCGCTCATCCCGCCGTCCACGCTGACGTAACGCCGCTCGACGTCCGAACCCAGCGCCACGTCCTTGATCGTGCCGACCTCGTAGACGGTCATCATGCTCGGGCCGACGATCGCGCGCCCCGGCTCCACCGCGATCTTGGGCACCGGCAGGCCCGCGTTCTCGGCCTCCTTGCCGACGATCTCGAAGAGCCTGCTCGCCAGCTGCGCGGGCGGCATCGGATCGTCCTCGGGCGTGTAGGCGATGCCCAGGCCACCACCGAGGTCCACGGTGTCGGCCGAGGCCAGCGCGTCGGTGCCGTGCTCCTCGCGCAGGTCCGCCAGCAGCCGCACCACGCGGTGCGCGGCCAGCTCGAACCCGTCCACCTCGAAGATCTGGGAACCGATGTGGCTGTGCAGCCCGGCCAGCTCCAGCGCATCGGCCTTGAGCACGCGGGCGACCGCCTCCGCCGCCTGACCCGAGGCCAGCGAGAACCCGAACTTCTGGTCCTCGTGGGCGGTGGCGATGAACTCGTGGGTGTGCGCCTCGACGCCGACCGTCACCCGCACCAGCACCCGCTGCTTCGCGCCGCGCTGGGAGGCGATGTGGTCGAGCCGGGCGATCTCGTGGAACGAGTCGAGCACCACCGAACCGACCCCGGCCTCCACGGCGGCGGTCAGCTCGGGCACGGACTTGTTGTTGCCGTGGAAGGTGATGCGCTCGGCGGGGAAGCCGGCGCGCAGCGCCACAGCCAGTTCGCCGCCGCTGCACACGTCCAGGCTCAGGCCCTCCTCGGCGACCCAGCGGGCCACCTCGGTGCACAGGAACGCCTTGGAGGCGTAGTGCACGGCGGCCGGATCGCCGAAGGCCTCGGCGTAGTCGCGGCAGCGCGACCGGAAGTCGTCCTCGTCGAGCACGAACAGCGGGGTGCCGTACTGCTCGGCGAGCTCCCGCACGTCGAGGCCCGCGACGCGCACGACGCCGTCGGCACCGCGCTCGCTGTTGCGCGGCCACACGTGCGGATGCAGCAGGTCGATCTCCCCCGTACTGGACGGGGACGGTCCTGCGGTGTTGCCGGGCGGCACGACATCGGCGTGCCGCGGCCCGGCGGGATGGGCGCGCATGTTGACAAAGCTCCTTAGCGCAGCCTGCCGCTGGACAGGCGGTGAAGTGGCAGGAAGGTTCCCTCCACGTCGAGGGATCCCGCCTGCCCGCGATTACATCTGTTCCGGCGCGCTCACGCCGAGCAGGCCCAGACCGTTGGCCAGCACCTGGCGGGTGGCCTCGCACAGCTGCAACCGCGCGATGGTCAGCGGGTTGGCCTGGTCATCACCGGGCTGCAGAACGCGGCAGGCGTCGTAGAACTTGTGGTACGCGCTGGCCACGTCCTCCAGGTACCGAGCCACCCGGTGCGGTTCGCGCAACTCGGCGGCCGAGCGCACCACGCGCGGGAACTCGCCCAGGGTGCGGATCAGGTCGCCCTCACGTTCGTGGGTGAGCAGCGACAGATCGGCATTCTCCACGGCTCCCCGCTCGATGCCCAGGGAGGCGGCGTTGCGCTGCAACGACGACAGCCGGGCGTGCGCGTACTGCACGTAGAAGACCGGGTTCTCGTTGGTGCGCTTGCTGATCAGGTCCAGGTCGATGTCGACGGCGGAGTCCACCGAGGAGCGGATCAGCGAGTAGCGGGCGGCGTCGACGCCGACGGCCTCGACGAGGTCCTCGAGGGTGACCACGGTGCCGGCGCGCTTGCTCATCCGGACCGGTTTGCCGTCGCGCACCAGGTTGACCAGCTGGCCGATGAGGACCTCGACCACCGACGGGTCGTCGCCCAGCGCCGCGGCGGCGGCCTTGAGCCGGGCGATGTAGCCGTGGTGGTCGGCGCCGAGCATGTAGAGGCACAGGTCGAAGCCGCGGGAGCGCTTGTCGCGCAGGTACGCGATGTCTCCGGCGATGTAGGCGGGGTCGCCGTCGCTCTTGATGACGACCCGGTCCTTGTCGTCGCCGTACTCGGTGGAGCGCAGCCACCAGGCGCCGTCGGCGGCGTAGAGGTGATCGGAGGCCTTGAGCTGCTCCACGCACTGCTCGACCTGGCCGGAGGTGTGCAGCGAGTCCTCGTGGAAGTAGACGTCGAAGACGGTGCCGAAGTCGGTGAGGCTCTGCTTGATCTCCTCGAACATCAACCCGACGCCGATGCGGCGGAAGGTCTCGTTCCGCTCGTCCTCGGGCTGTTCCAGCACGCCGGGCTCGGCCTCGACGACCTTGCCCGCGATCTCGGCGATGTAGTCGCCGCCGTAACCGTCCTCCGGTGCGGGCTCGCCCTTGGCGCCGGCGACGAGGGACTTGACGAAGCGATCGATCTGCGCGCCCGCGTCGTTGAAGTAGTACTCGCGGGTCACCTCGGCGCCCTGAGCGGAAAGTACCCGTCCCAGCGCATCGCCAACGGCGGCCCAGCGGGTGCCGCCCAGGTGGATGGGGCCGGTCGGGTTCGCCGAGACGAACTCGAGGTTGACCTTCAGGCCGCTGTAGAGCTCACCGGTGCCGTAGTCGGCGCCCGCGTTGAGCGCCTCGCGCACGATCTGCCCCTGGGCGTCGGCGGCGAGCCGCAGGTTGAGGAAGCCCGGACCGGCGACGTCGACCGAGTCGATGCCGTCCTGGCTGGTCAGCGCCTCGGCGAGCCAGGTGGCGAGATCGCGCGGGGCGACTCCGGCCTTCTTGGCGATTTGCATCGCGAGGTTCGTCGCGTAGTCGCCGTGCTCCGGCTTCCGCGGGCGCTCGACGGTGACCGCCTCGGGCAGCACCGACGTGTCCAGCCCACGGGCGGAGAGCACGTCGACGGCGGTGTTGCGGACCAGTTCAGCGAGCGCGGCGGGAGTCACCTGATGAAGTCTAGGGATCCTTCCGCGCAGTTCAGACGTCGGGTTGCCGCCCACTCCGTGGACTCCGCCCCCTCCGTTCGGCCCAGCCGGGGCCTCCGACCGCGCGCAAGACCGGCCGCGGCCGCTTCCGAGACGACCACGGGGCGTGATCGAAGCGTTGTCTGTGTGTGAGAACGTGTGGTGGCGAGCATGCGCCGATCGGCACACCGCCGTTCGGGCACTCTCTACACTGGCGGGCGCTGTCCCCAGGTTCGGGCGAGACGAGGTTTGCGAGCAGCATGGCTAAGAAGAACGCGGTGCGCGGCGCCGCCGTGGTCAACCAACGGTCGATCCCCTGGATGCTGGTGTCCGGGGTAACGGTGGTCGCGGTGTTCGCTGCGGTGATCTTCGGGTACGCCTACAGCCGTTGGTCCGACCAGGCCGCGACGCGTGACGCGCAGGCCGCCGCCGAGAAGGCCACCGAGGCGTTCAAGCCGTCACCGCAGAACCCCGACCCGTCGAAGGCGATCCCCGGGGTCGTCACCGCCGACTACAAGGGCCAGCAGCACGTCCAGCCCACCCAGCGCGTCGCCTACGACAAGAACCCGCCGTACGGCGGCCCGCACGACGGCGTCTGGGCCGACTGCACCGGCGTCGTCTACCCGGAGGCCGTGCGCACCGAGAACATGGTGCACTCGCTGGAGCACGGCGCGGTCTGGATCGCCTACAACCCGGACAAGGTCGACGAGGCCGGGCTGGACCGGCTCAAGGTCCGCGCCCAGGGCAAGCCGTACACGATGCTGTCGCCGTACCCGGGCCTGGACAAGCCGATCTCGCTGCAGTCCTGGGGCCACCAGCTCAAGCTCGACAGCGCCGACGACCCGCGGATCGACCAGTTCATCACCGCGCTGCGGCTGAACAACAACGGCGTCTACCCCGAGGTCGGCGGTTCCTGCCAGGCCTACCCGGGCGCGTTCGACACGAACAACCCGCCGAAGTTCGACGCGAGCCCGCCTGGCCCGGACGCGGTCACCATGGACGGCAAGGGCGCCAACGCCGGCACCGGCGAAATGGGGCAGTGAGCCCGTTGGTCGAGGCACGACGCATCTCTCACGTCGTTGTCGCCATCGTCGCGGCGTTCTCGCTGCTGCTGCTGGGGGCGGCGCTCGGACTGCTGATCCGGGTGCCGTCCTTCGAGCACGCCGCCCCCGAGGCGACGGCGACCGACATCGGTTTCTCCCAGGACATGAGCGTCCACCACCAGCAGGCGGTGACCATGGCGACGCTGGCCCGGGAACGAGCCGACGACGTCGCCGTCCGGCAGCTGGCCTTCGACATCGAGACCAACCAGCGCGACCAGATCGGGCGCATGCAGGGCTGGTTGAGCATCTGGAACCAGCCGGCCCAGGCCACCGGCCCCGTCATGCAGTGGATGAAGGAAACCGGCGAGCACCAGCACGGCGCCACCGCGATGCCGATGTCCGACGGCGCGCTCATGCCCGGCATGGCCAGCAGCGAGGAACTCGCCCGGCTCGGCTCGCTGCGAGGACCGGAGTTCGACGTCTTCTTCCTGCAGCTGATGCTGCGCCACCACCAGGGCGGCGCCCCGATGGCCGAGTACGGTGCCACCCACGCAGCGGTCCCGGCGGTGCGCGCCCTGGCCGAGAACATGCTCGGCTCCCAGGGCAGCGAGATGGAACTGATGAAGACCATGCTCAACCAGCGAGGCGCCCAACCGCTCGGTTGAGCGGGCGCTGAGCTGAGCATGGGAACCTTCCGCTCACTCCGCCGAGGAAGAAGGGTCCCTCTCGCTCACCAGGTCAGTTCGCGGCACCGGCGCGCGCACTCGGTGGGTTCGACCTGCAGGGTGGCGTGCTCGATGCGGTAGCGCTCGGACAGCAGGCGCTGCGCCGCGGTGAGCACTCCGCCGTGGTCGGCGTCCTGGCTCGCGGTCAGGTGCGCCGAGGCGACCTCCATGCCGGAGGTCAGCGTCCACACGTGCAGGTCGTGCACTTCGGTGACCGAGGGCAGCGCGGCGAGGTCGTCGCGCATCTCCTGCAGGTCCAGCCCCTCCGGCGCCTGCTGCACGAGGATCCGCAGCGCCTGGCGCGCGAGCTTGAAGGTCCGGGGCAGCACGAACAGCCCGACTCCGACGGCGATGATCGGGTCGGCGAGGTACCAGCCGAAAGCCCAGGTCACGAAGCCGCCGACGAGCACGCCCGCGGAGCCGATGGTGTCGGCGAGGACCTCCAGGTAGGCGCCGCGCACGTTGAGGCTCTCGTCAGCACCCTTGCGCAGCAGCGCGAACACGACCAGGTTGGCGAGCAGACCGGCGGCCGCGGTGGCCATCATCGGCAGCCCGGCGACCTCGTGCGGCCGCTGGAAGCGCTCCACGGACTCGATGAGGATGTAGCCGGCGACGCCGAACAGCAGCACCGCGTTGGCCAGCGCCGCGAGGACCTCCACCCGGTAGAGGCCGAAGGTGCGCTTGGTGCCGGTGGGACGACGCGCAGCGGTGATCGCGGCCAGGGCCATCCCGACGCCGAGGACGTCGGTGAGCATGTGCCCGGCATCGGACAGCAACGCCAGCGAGGACGTCATCCAACCGACGACGGCTTCGAGCACGAAGAACGCGAGCAGCACGCCGAAGGCGATGGACAGCCTGGTCAGGTAGCGGCCGGACGCGTGCGCCGCGTCGGCGGCGGAACCGTGCCCGTGGCCGTGCCCCATCTCGTCGCCTCCTCACATCCGCACCAGATACATAGCGAAGTATGCATGATTCGCGGCGCGCGACGAAAGTGCCCTGCAACTCAGATCACGACCTTCACCCGAACCTCCGCACCCGTGGTGACAGAAAGGTTCCCCCTGCACCGGCCACCGGGGAACCCCCAGATGAACGCGACCGCCCCGCCACAACCCGACCCCGCCCCAGGCACCTGCGAGGCGTGCGATAGGCTATCGATCGTCCACAGCGACCAGCCCTCGTAGCTCAGTGGATAGAGCACTGCCCTCCGGAGGCAGGTGTCATAGGTTCGAATCCTATCGAGGGCGCCTGAGAACGACGAGCAAAGCCGCCTCTGGCCAGCACGAACTGGGCCAGGGGCGGTTGCTTTTCAGTGGCCGGCGCTCCACCGCCGAGCTCGGCGTCGTGCTGACGTCAGTTCACGATCAGGTCCTGCGGGAGCGGGGTGTCGGTCTCCATCGCTTCGAACAGCCGCAGCGCCTTCTCCTTGTCCCACTGGTGAGCGGTGGAGTCGGTAACGGGAACCGTCGTCGTCACGACACCGCCCGAGGAGATGCCGCGCATCGCCCATGCCAGCGACAGCAGGTCGCCCGGGCCGTCCGAGTCGAGCATCGTCAGCGCGCCCGCGCCCTCGTCGGCCAGCGCGTACGCGCGGAACGGGTTGATCAGGGTGCTGATGCTCGACGCCTCGGATGCCAGGGCGCCGATGAACTTGCGCTGGTTGGCGACCCGGTCCAGGTCGGAGCGCGGGGTCGCGTCGCTGTAGCGCATGCGCACGAAGGTCAGGGCGTCCGGGCCGTTCAGCGTCTGGCAGCCGGCTTGGAGGGTCTGGCCCGTCTTGACGTCGTGCATCTCCTGTTCGAGACACATCTCGACGCCACCGACCGCGTCGACCAGACCCGAAAAGCCGCCGAACCCGATCTCGGCGTAGTGATCGATGCGCAGCCCGGTCGCCTGCTCCACGGTCTGCGCCAGCAACTTCGGCCCGCCGACGGCGAAAGCCTCGTTGATCATCGTCCGGCCTTGTCCCGGGACCGGCACCCGCGAGTCGCGCGGGATGCTGATCAGCGTGGGAGTCGTGGAGTTGTCCGGCAGGTGCGCGACCAGGATCGTGTCCGTGCGCTGGCCGTCCGCGTCCCCCACGTGCAGGCCCTCCGCGGTCTCCGGATCCAGCCCTTCCCGACTGTCCGATCCCACGACCAGCCAGTTCGCGCCCGCGGTGGCCTCCGGTCGGCCCGGGTAGTCCGGGAAGGCGTCGATCCGGTGCACCGCCGAGTCGATGTGGAACCAGAGCCAGCCCGCGAACACCACCGGAAGCACGATCAGGGCCACCAGCAGCGCCACGAAGGGCCTCTTCCTGCTCCGCCGCCGCGGCACCGGCACCCGCCCCACCGGGCTCCCCACCGGCCGCTGCTGCGCGCTCCAGTCACGCTGGATCCGATTGCTGTTCATATTTCTGGAGACGCCGTGGCGGGTCGAAGGTTGTCCGCGCCACCGAAAAGGGGAAGGCCCACTTCCCCCTCCGGCCTCGCGGGCACGAGTTCCGATCACGACGCGAGGCTCCCGCGACACCGCCCCTGGCCAGCGGATTCTCAACCAGGGGCGGTGTCGTGCGCAGCGGGATCAGCCGAGGAGATCAGGAATCGAAGTCGACCGTGATCGCGTCCGTCACCGGGACCGACTGGCAGGTCAGGACGAACCCTTCATCCACCTCCGCCTGCTCCAGGGCGAAGTTGCGCCGCATGTCGACCTTCCCGTCGGTGACCTTCGCGCGACAGGTCCCGCACACCCCGCCCTTGCAGGCGAAGGGAAGATCCGGTCTGGCCCTCTGCGCGCCGTCCAGGACCGTGTTCTCGCGCGGCAGGGCGGTGGTCGTGCGCCGGCCGTCCAGGACGATGGTCGCTTCCGTCATCTCCCCCACCGGCTTCGCGTCGACGTGACGCACGGGTTCCGGCGGGACGTCGTCGACGTAGAACAGCTCGCGGTGGATGCGCTCGTCACCGACGCCGAGTTCGGACAGCAGTTGCTGGGCGCCCGTCACCATGCCGAACGGCCCGCACAACCACCACTCGTCGACCTCACCGACCTCGGGCACGAGCGCCAGCAGGTCGCGGAGCTTGGCCGCGTCGAGGCGACCGGTGAACAGGTCCGCTTCGCGCGGCTCCCGCGAGAGCACGTGCACGAGTTCCAGGCGCTCCGGGTAACGATCTTTGAGGTCGGCGAGCTCGTCGGCGAACATCACCGTGTCGGTGCGCCGGTTGCCGTACACGACGGTGACGGTCGCGTCCGGGTCGCGCAGGACCGTTCCCGCGATCGAAAGCAGCGGGGTGATCCCGGATCCAGCGCCGATCAGCACGTGGTGACCGGAAGGCGACCGCGGTGTGAACGACCCGGTGGGAGCACCGACTTCGATCTCGTCGCCCGCCCGGACCTCGTTGACCAGCCAAGTGGAGAACAGCCCCTCGGGAACCTCTCGCACACCGATGCGCGGAAGGTTCCCCTCCGCCGTGCAGAGGGAGTACGACCGCCGCTCCTCGCGGCCGTCGACGACGCGACGCAGCGTCAACGACTGCCCGGCTCGGAAGTCGTAGACGTCCTCCAGCTCCGGCGGCACGGCGAAGGTGACCGCGACGGCGTCGTCGCACAGGCGGCTGACGTCGGCGACGGTCAGCGTGTGGAACTCGCCCCGCACGCGGGATTTCGTCAACGCGGCCACCTCAGATCTCCTTGACGTGTTCGAACGGTTCGGCGCACGACCGGCAGCGACGCATCGACTTGCACGCCGTGGCACCGAATTCCGACAGCAGCTCCGTGTCCGCGGCACCGCAACGCGGGCAGGGAACCTCCCTGCCAGGCGGGAGGAGCGTGAGCGGAACCGGCCCCGGCGTCGGGGCCGGTGCGCCGCCCGGTGGCGCGATGCCGGCTTCGGCGAGCTTGCGGCGGCCCCGCTCGCTGATCCAGTCCGTGGTCCACGGCGGGTTGAGAACCGTGCGCACCTCGACGCTGGCGTACCCGGCCTCGCGCAGTGCGTGGACCAGGTCGTCGCGCATCGTGTCCATGGCAGGGCAGCCGGTGTAGGTGGGTGTGATGGACACCTTCACCTCACCGTCCTGTTCGGACACCTCGCGCAAGACTCCGAGGTCGGCGAGCGTGAGCATGGGCAGCTCCGGGTCGCAGACCGTTTCGGCGACGGCGCGCGCGGTCACCACGTCGCCTCCGGGTGAGCTCGGGCGACGCTCTGCAGCTCCGCGAGGAGGTATCCCATGTCCTCGGTGTGCCGCCCGTGCCTGCCGGTGCCGCCGGCGATCCCGGCCTTGCCCGTGATCGCGGGCAGTTCGAGCGTCGCGGGCTCGATGACCTGGTCCAGCACGCCGTCGAACTCGTCGCGCACTGCGGCCGGATCGACCGCGACACCGGACTCGGCCAGGCGTGATTCGATCTCGTGCGCGGTGAACAGCTCGTCCACGTACGGCCAGACGTCGGTCAAGGCCGCCTGCATGCGTTCTCGCGAGAACGGGGTTCCGTCACCGAGCCGAACGGCCCACCGGGCCGCGTAGTCGCGGTGGTACGTCAGCTCCTTGACGCCCTTGTCGGCGATCGCGGCCAGCACCGGGTCCGCCGAGGTCGTCAGCCGCTGGAACAGCGCGAGCCGCCACGTGGACAGCACCAGCAGGACCGCGACGAGCCGGCCGAAATCGCCGCGCTCCAGCTCGGCGAGCCGCACGTTGCGGAACTCGTTCTCGTGGCGGAAGAACGCGTAGTCGTCCTCACCACGTCCGCTGCCGTCGGCCTTTCCCGCGCGGGCCAGCAGGAGCCGGGCCTGCCCCAGCAGGTCCAGGCCGATGTTGGCGATCGCGACCTCGTCCTCCAGCTCGGGAGCGAAGGTGCACCACTGCTGCAGCCGGTGGGACAGGACCAGCGCGTCATCGCCGAGCATCAGGCAGTACTCGGCCAGGTCGGCACCGTCCACGCCGGGCGGAACCGAGGTGTCGATGCCCGCCAGGGGATCTTCGAACCCCGTGCCGAAGGCCCAACGAGAGTCGTCGTGGGCGTCGATGAGTGCCTCGTAGGCGTTGTCGAAGGACATCGTCGGCTCACATGTGGGGAACGTTGTCGGGAATGTCGTAGAACGTCGGGTGGCGGTACACCTTGTCCCCCGAGGGCGCGAAGAAGGGATCCTTCTCGTCAGGGGATGACGCGGTGATCTCCGATGCCTTGACCACCCAGATGCTCACGCCCTCGTTGCGCCGCGTGTAGAGGTCGCGGGCGTGGTGCACGGCCATCTCGTCGTCGGCGGCGCGCAGCGAACCGACGTGCACGTGGTTCAATCCGCGCTTGCCGCGCACGAACACCTCGTAGAGCGGCCACTCGCTCCGGCTCATGACGTCGCCTCCGTCCTCTTGCGGGCGTGCGCGGCCGCGGCTTCGCGGACCCAGGCGCCGTCCTCGTGGGCCTGGCGTCGCCGCGCGACGCGTTCGGTGTTGCACGGCCCGTTGCCCTTGATGACCTGCTTGAGCTCGTTCCAGTCGACCTCGCCGAAGTCGTAGTGCTGCCGTTCGGCGTTCCACTTCAGGTCGGGATCGGGCAGCGTCACACCGAGCACCTCGGCCTGCGGGACGGTCATGTCGACGAACCGCTGCCGCAGCTCATCATTGGTGTGCCGCTTGATCTTCCAGCGCATGGATTGCTCGGTGTGGGCCGACTCGGCGTCGGGCGGGCCGAACATCATCAGCGAGGGCCACCAGAACCGGTTCACCGCGTCCTGGACCATCTCCTGCTGCGCAGGGGTTCCCTTCATCATCGTCATCAGCAGTTCGTAGCCCTGCCGCTGGTGGAAGGACTCCTCCTTGCAGATGCGGATCATCGATCGGGCGTAGGGACCGTAGCTGGAGCGGCACAGCGGAACCTGGTTGCAGATCGCGGCACCGTCGACGAGCCAGCCGATCACCCCGACGTCGGCGAAGGACAGCGTCGGGTAGTTGAAGATCGACGAGTACTTCTGCCGTCCGGTGATCAGCTTCTCGGTCAGGTCCTGCCGGTCGCCGCCGAGCGTTTCGGCCGCCGAGTACAGGTACAGCCCGTGCCCAGCCTCGTCCTGCACCTTGGCCAGAAGGATCGCTTTGCGCCGCAACGAGGGTGCCCGCGTGATCCAGTTGCCCTCGGGCTGCATCCCGATGATCTCGGAGTGGGCGTGCTGGGCGATCTGCCGGATCATCGTCTTGCGGTAGCCGTCCGGAAGCCAGTCCCGGGGCTCGATCCGCTGGTCCTTGTCGATCGTGCGCTCGAAGTGCGCTTCGAGTTCCTCGTCGGACAACGTCGCTGTCATCGGTTCTCCTTGGCCACCAGGGTGAGCACGTCGTACTTGGCTACGGACTCCTGGTTCTGGTTGGTCACGTCGGCGTCCCAGCGGACCTCGCCGTAGTCGGCGTTCTCGCGTGGGGTGATCTGCTTGCAGGTCAAGGTCACCGTCAGGTCGTCGCCGGGCTTGACGGGTGTGAGGAACCGGAGGTTCTCCAGCCCGTAGTTGGCCAGCACCGGTCCGGGTTCGGGTGACACGAACAGACCCGCGGCGAAGGAGACGACCAAGTAGCCGTGCGCCACGATCCCGCCGAAGAGCGGGTTCTCGCGCGCGGCGGCCTCGTCGGTGTGCGCGTAGAAGGTGTCGCCGGTGAACTCGGCGAAGTGGGCCACGTCCTCGTCGGTGACGGGGCGGGGGCCGGCGACGACCGCGTCTCCGATCTTCAGCTCGGCCAGCGACTTCCGGAAGGGGTGGGTGCCTTCCTCGCGACGAGGGGCACCTTCCACCCACTGGCCGGTGACCTGGGACAGCACGTTCGGGCTCGCTTGCACGGCCGTGCGCTGCATGTGGTGCAGCACGCCGCGGATCCCGCCCATCTCCTCACCGCCACCGGCGCGTCCGGGGCCGCCGTGCACGAGCGCCGGCATCGGCGAGCCGTGTCCGGTGGATTCCTTGGCGTCGTCGGCGTCGAGCACCAGCAGGCGCCCGTGCCAGGGCGCCACCCCGAGCACGACTTCCCGCGCGAACGCCGCGTCGCCGCTGACGACTGAGCCGGCGAGGCTCCCCTGCCCGCGAGCCGCGTAGTCGACGACCTGCTCGACCGAGGTGTAGGGCATCAGCGTCGACACCGGGCCGAAGGCCTCGACTTCGTGCGGTTCGGCCCGGTCGGGGTCGCCCTTGAGCAGGACGGGTGAGTGGAAGGCTCCCTTCTCCGCGTCCGCGTCGAGGACCTCGACCGTCTCCGGGTCGCCGAAGACGATGGTGCCCGCCCCTCGCAGGGCCTTCAGGGAACGGCGGACCTCTTCGCGCTGCTCGAGGCTGGCCAGCGCACCCATCCGCACGTCGGGGTGGGCGGGGTTGCCGACCTTGATCTTGGCCAGGCGCTCCCGCGCGGCCTCGGCGACGTCGTCGAGCAGGTCGGCCGGGACGAAGGCCCGCCGGATCGCGGTGCACTTCTGACCGGCTTTGACGGTCATCTCGGTGACCAGCTGCTTGACGTAGAGGTCGAACTCGGTCGTTCCCGGTGTCGCGTCGGGGCCGAGGATCGAGCAGTTGAGCGAATCGGCTTCGGCGTTGAACCGCACCGAGTTGCGCACGATGGCCGGGTGGGCCCGCAGCTTCTGCGCGGTGGAGGCCGAGCCGGTGAACGACACCAGGTCCTGGCCTGTCACGTGGTCGAGGAGGTCACCGGCGCTTCCGCTGATCAGCTGCAGCGATCCCTCTGGCAGCAGGCCGGAGTTGACGATCAGCTCGACGAGCTTCTCGGTGAGGTAGGCGGTCTGGCTGGCGGGTTTGACGAGGCTGGGCACACCGGCGAGGAACGCCGGGGCGAACTTCTCCAGCGGACCCCACGCCGGGAAGTTGAAGGCGTTGATCTGCACCGCGACACCACGCAGGGGCGTGGCGATGTGCTGGGCCTGGAACGTTCCGCCCTTGCTGAGAGGTTCGACCCCGCCATCGACGTAGACGGTGTCGTTGGGCAGTTCGCGACGGCCCTTGCTCGAGTAGGAGAACAGGACTCCGATGCCGCCGTCGATGTCGAACTGGGAGTCGCCGCGGGTCGCCCCCGTCTTGGCTGACAGCGCGTAGAGCTCGTCGCGGTTCTCGCGGAGGTGGGATGCAAGCGCCTTGAGCAGCGCGGCGCGCTGGTGGAACGTCAGTTCCCGCAACGCCGGTCCGCCGACCCGGCGGCCGTGGTCGAGCGCGGCGGCCATGTCGATACCCGCCGAGGAGATCCGTGCGACTTCCGCTCCTGTGACGGCGTCGTGGAGCGGTGCGCCGTCGCCTTCGCCCACCTGCCAGCCGCCACTGGTGTAGCTGCGCAGGACCTTGCTCGCACCCTGAGCCATCGTGCCTCGCTCTCCCAGAATTACTAACCGAACGGTCGGGAATTAATGCTAGCGCGCCGCCGCGGAGAACGGAACCGGCCGAACCGCGATTCGCCCCCATCCGGCGTCACCGCCCACCCGGAAGCCCCTCCCCGCAGCGCGCGCCGGAAATGAAAGGAAGGTTCCCTTGCGCAGCGCACCGCCCCGCTCAACGGACGAAGTTCCAGGTGCTCACCCCGACCGCTTTCGGAAGGACTCCCTCCGCTCAGGCCGCCCTTGACAGGCGTTCGCGGGCTGACTTTTACTTGAGCAGATTTATTTACCGTCCATTCGGTCAGTAAGCATAGGCGGTGCAGACCCGTGTCCACCTCGGCGAACCGACTCACCGATTCCGCGCGCTCCATGCTCGAATCCGACGTCGCCTCGGCGTCGCTGGGCATCGACGTGACCACGGCGCACGACGGCATCGCGTCCGCCCGCATGCGAGTGACCGAGCAGATGGTCAACGGCCACGACATCGCGCACGGCGGCTACGTCTTCCTGCTCGCCGACACGACGTTCGCGGCCGCGTGCAACAGCCACGGGCCGGTCACCGTCGCCGCCGGAGCGGAGATCTCCTTCGTCACGAGCGCACGCCTCGGCGACGAGCTGACCGCGACCGCGCAAGAACGAACCAGCTACGGCCGCAACGGCATCTACGACGTCACCGTGCACCGGGCCACCCCCGCCGGACCGGAGGTCATCGCGGAGTTCCGCGGCCGGAGCCGGACCGTCGGACAGATCAAGCCCTGAGGAGTCTCCCCATGCCGACCACGCACAACGAAGTGCCGACCGCGCGCCGACTGGGCACCGCGCCCGCGGTGGACGACCTCTCACCGGCGGAACGGCTGAGCACCGACGAACTCCGCGCCCTGCAGCTCGAACGCCTGCAGTGGACGCTGCGCCACGCCTACGACAACGTTCCCTTCTACCGCAGGAAGTTCGACGACGCCGGGGTGCACCCGGACGACTGCAGGGAACTGGGCGACCTGGAGAAGTTCCCCTTCACCACCAAGCAGGACCTGCGCGACAACTACCCGTTCGGCATGTTCGCCGTCCCGCAGGAGCAGGTGCGGCGCGTGCACGCCTCCAGCGGAACCACGGGGAAGCCGACCGTCGTCGGCT
Source organism: Saccharopolyspora sp. ID03-671 (assembly GCF_045278815.1). Taxonomy (NCBI): domain Bacteria; kingdom Bacillati; phylum Actinomycetota; class Actinomycetes; order Pseudonocardiales; family Pseudonocardiaceae; genus Saccharopolyspora; species Saccharopolyspora sp. ID03-671. Next base: position 4,714,354 of record NZ_CP134054.1, on the reverse strand, counting down.
ACACCGAATCCGACCTGGACGCCTGGGCGACGGTGATGGCCCGATCCATCTTCGCCGCGGGCGGGCGCCCCGGGCACAAGGTGCACGTCTCCTACGGGTACGGGCTGTTCACGGGTGGGCTCGGCGCCCACTACGGCGCCGAGAAGCTGGGCACCACGGTCATCCCCGCTTCCGGCGGCATGACCGCGCGCCAGGTTCAGATCATCAACGACTTCCGTCCCGAAATCATCATGGTCACGCCGTCCTACATGCTCACGCTCCTCGACGAGTTCGAACGTCAAGGGATCGACCCCCGGAAGTCCTCGCTCCAGGTGGGGATCTTCGGCGCCGAGCCGTGGACCGAGCAGATGCGCCGCGAGATCGAGGAACGAGCGAACATCGACGCGGTCGACATCTACGGGCTCTCCGAGGTGATGGGACCCGGCGTCGCGCAGGAAGCCGTCGAGACCAAGGACGGCCTGCACATCTGGGAAGACCACTTCTACCCGGAGGTGGTCGACCCGATCGACGGCGTCGCGCTTCCCGACGGGACCACCGGTGAGCTGCTGTTCACCTCGCTGACCAAGCAGGCGCTGCCGATCATCCGCTACCGGACCCGCGACCTCACGGCACTGCGTCCCGGCACCGCCCGCCCCGCGTACCGGAGGATGGACAAGGTCACCGGCCGCAGCGACGACATGATCATCCTGCGCGGGGTGAACGTCTTCCCGACCCAGGTCGAGGAGATCGTGCTCGACACCGCCGACCTCTCACCGCACTTCCAGATCCGGCTCACCCGCCAAGAGAGGATGGACCGGCTGACCGTGCTCGTCGAAGCCCTTCCCGAGACGCCCGCGGAGCGGTGGGGAACGGCGTCGGCCGAGATCGCGGCGCGGGTCAAGGACGGTGTCGGCGTCAGCGTCGGCGTGGAGATCGTGGAGCCGGGTTCCCTGGAACGCTCGGTCGGCAAGCTCCGCAGGGTCATCGACCAACGGCCTAGAGACTGAGGTCACTTGCGATAATGGTGTCCATGACCGAACCACCCAGCAACCGCGCCACCAAGCGCGGTCGTCCCGGCTACGACCTGGAATCCCTGCTCGCGGTGGCGGTCAAGCTGTTCAACGAGCGCGGCTACGACGGCACCAGCATGGAAGATCTGTCGCGCAAGCTGCAGATCACCAAGTCCGCGATCTACCACCACGTGCGCAGCAAGGACGAACTCCTGCGACTGGCGGTCAACCGCGGGCTGGACGGGTTGTTCGCCGAAGCCGACAAGCTGGAGAGCATCGACGGTCGCGCCATCGACAAGCTCGAGTACCTGGTCCGCGCCAGCGTCAACGTGCTCGTCGAGCAGCTGCCCTTCGTGACCCTCCTGCTGCGGATTCGCGGCAACACCAAGGTCGAGAAGGCTGCGCTGGCACGTCGGCGGGAGTTCGACCAGATCGTCGCCGACCTGGTCAGCAAGGCCGCCGCGGACGGTGATCTGCGCCCGGACGTCGACCCGGCCACCGCGGCTCGCCTGCTGTTCGGCATGGTCAACTCGCTGGTCGAGTGGTACCGGCCGCAGCGCGGCGCGGACACCGAGACGCTCGCCGACACGGTGGCCGCGGTCGCCTTCGACGGGCTGCGAGTCCGCAGGGAGGAGTGACCGCCCGCGATCAGGGGCGGTGGTCGTCCCCGAGTTCGTAGAAGCCGTTGATGTGCCCGTGCAACAGCTCCACCGCCCGCCGGCCGTCGCGGTTCTCGATCGCTTCCAGGATGGATCGGTGCTCGCGGCGCACCCAACGCGAGGTCAGGCGCCAGTCGTCGAGCTGCTCGTAGGCCTCGATCATCTGCCGCTGGATCGCGGTGCGCAGCGACCCCATCAGGTGCGCGGCCAGGGAATTCCCGGTGGATTCGGCGATCCGCACGTGGAACTCGGTGTCGAGCCGGTTGAAGTCCCGGGCCGTGAGGTGCGGCGAGTCCATCTGGTCGAGGATCGCCCGCAACGCGAGGTGGTCGGCTTGAGTGGCGTGCCGTGCGGCCTCGGTCATCGCCCACTCCTCCAGCGTCAACCGGGTCCGCAGAACTTCGGCGGGGTCGAAGTGGCCGAGCGCGAGCTGCATCTTCAACAGCATCGAGAACCCGGTACCCGGGTGGCCGAGGAAGACCGTTCCGCCTTCGGGACCGCGGCCGGGCCGGACGTCGACGACGCCCAGGGCCTCGAGCACGCGCAGCGCTTCCCGCAACGAGGGTCGGCTCACTCCCAGGAGCTGGGCGAACTCCCGCTCGCTGGGCAACCGGTCGCCGGGCGCGAGACGACCGTCGAGGATGCGCTGCTCGATCTGCGACATGACCTGCTCGTAGGTCCGCACCTTGCGCGCCGGCTCCCACGAGCTGTGGGTCGCGGAACTCATGCCACTCCTCACTTCCGGCCTTCGTTGCCCAGGTCCAACCACCTTACGTCCCCGTTCACCCGAAATCGGCCCCACTGACGGCATCCTTACGCTCCGCTCGAGGCCGGTGCCCGGATTCGGGCCCTGAAAAACCCGGGAACCTTCCTGCCGGGGAAGTAGCAGGAAGGTTCCCGTTCATCGGTCAGCTGGTCAGTGGGCGCCGATGCCGGTCAGCGATCGGACCTCCATCTCGTCGGTGCGGTCGCCGTCCTCCCGCTCTCCGAGCAGGGTGCCGATGTAGCCGAACAGGAACGAGGCCGGGATCGACACCAGACCCGGGTTGTTCAGCGGGAACAAGGCGAAGTCGACCCAGGGCATCATGGACGACGGGGCGCCCGAGACGACCGGCGAGAAGATCATCAGGAGCAGGCACGTGGCCAGCCCGCCGTACATGCCCCACAAGGTGCCTCGGGTGTTGAACCTCCTCCAGTACAGCGAGAACAGCAGGGTGGAGAGGTTCGCGGAAGCGGCGAAGGCGAACGCCAGCGACACCAGGAACGCGAGGTTCTGACCGTTGACCAGGATGCCGCCGATGATCGACGTGGCGCCGATGATCAACGCCGTCAGCCGGGCCACCCGGATCTCCGAGTCCGGGTCGGCCTGGCCGCGTTTGAAGACGTTGGCGTACACGTCGTGGGCGAAGGAGGCCGACGCGGTCAACGTCAGCCCCGCCACCACGGCGAGGATCGTGGCGAAGGCGACCGCGGCAACCACTCCCAGCAGCACCGTTCCGCCGATGCGGTAGGCGAGCAGCGGAGCCGCGGAGTTCTCCCCGCCCGGGGACGACAGGATCGAGTCCGTGCCGCTGACCGCGCCCGCGCCGAAGCCGATCACCAGCGTGCACAGGTAGAACACGGACATGGTGACCGTCGCCCACACCACCGAACGCCGGGCCTGCAGAGCGTTGGGCACCGTGTAGAAGCGCATGAGGACGTGCGGGAGCCCTGCCACGCCGAGCACCAGGGCCAGCGACATCGAGACGAAGTCGAGCTTGGTGGTCCCGTTCTCGCCGTACTGGGCTCCGGGGGCGAAGATCCGCTCGCCGAGCGGGTTCTTCTCGGCCGCGTGCTGCATCAGGGACGTGATGCTGAATCCGAACTTGCCCATCAGGAACAGGGTCATGAGCGCGACGCAGAGCATCAGTGCCACGGCCTTGATGATCTGCACCCAGGTGGTTCCCTTCATCCCACCGACGAGCACGTAGACGACCATCAGCGCGCCGACCGCGGCGATCACCAGCGCTTGCCCGGCCGCGCTGTGCACGTCGAGCAGCAGCGCGACGAGGCTTCCCGCGCCCGCGATCTGCGCGATCATGTAGATGAAGGAGATGACCATGGTCGACACGGCCGCTGCCGCGCGCACCGGACGCTGGTTCATCCGGTAGCTGAGAACATCGCCCATGGTGAATCTGCCGGTATTGCGCAGGAGCTCGGCGATCAGGAGCAGGTTCACCAGCCAGCCGACCAGGAACCCGATGGAGTAGAGGAATCCGTCGTAGCCGTGCACGGCGATGGCGCCGGCGATGCCGAGGAACGAGGCGGCCGACAGGAAATCGCCCGAGAGCGCGATTCCGTTCTGCGCACCGGTGAACTGCGCACCGGCGGCGAAGTAGTCGGTGGTGGAGCCCGCACTGCTCACCCGGTAGACGATGTACAGCGTGACCAGCACGAATGCTGCGAAAATGCTGATGTTGAGCATCGGGTTGGTGTCCATTACGGCCGCTCCTCCCCGGTCGCCTCGCGGTAGAGGGCATCGGCGCGCGGGTCGATCTCGCCGGCCGCGTAGCGCAGGTAGAGGACCGTGATGACCAGGGTGCTCACGAACTGGGCGATGCCGAAGACCAGACCGATGTTGATGGTCCCGAACAGCCGGATCGCCATGAATCCGGGGTAGTACGCGGCGGCGATGACGTAGCCGATGTACCAGAGCAGGAAGATCGCGGTCATCGGGAACGTGAACTTGCGCAGCTTGCCGCGCAGTTCGCGGAAGTCGTCACTGCGCGCGAGTTCGGGGAAGTCCGGCTCCGGACGACCGAGGTCGGGCAGATCGGTGCGCCGGGCGGATTTGTCGATCTGACCGAACGTCGCTTCGGTCTGCCGCGGGGGCGGCGGGGGTTGGGTGGCGTTGCGCATGCATCCTTCCAAGCATTTCGAGCATCGCACCGGCGTGTTCCGCCGATGCTGCGAAGTCCCCCAACTCCGTCCGACCGCCGCAGTCGTTCCCGATCTCCTTCGATCGCGAATTCAGCAGCGGCCGGTGACCGCACGACTTGCGATGCCAACCGGGGCGGAGTCTAACGATCAATTCGCATTACCTGGACTACGGCAGCGACACACCACACCTATTGATGAATCGAATGATCACTACGCGTGATTGGGGCCGACTCGAAGGCGCACCTCCCCGGGTGCCGGACGGCAGCTCAGGGAGCTCCACGATCGGCCCGATGAACACCGTTTTAGCTGATCAACAGCAGAATTAGGCGAGGGTAACACAGGAAGAGCATGGGAACCTTCCTGTCGTTTTCGCCCACATCGTCACCCGATAGGAGAGATTCTCTCCATCGGGTGACTAAAGCGCGGGCGACCTCGCCGGAAATGAACACGAGCAGTGTCCAATTTGCTCGGCTAGGCCGCCACCACCCACGAAGATGATCTCCATTGATGCGAATGCGCAGGTCAGCGGTTCAAATTCAGGAACCTTGGTAGATCATTCCGGTGAGGTAGTGTTCTGCACGCCGACGACCGGTGCGAACTGATTCGATGCCGCCGCGATCACCCCCGACATCGCAGGCCTTCGAGCACCGCCGTCGAAGACCGCACGGCCACCCGCGAAAACCCCGAAACGCAGGCAGCGCCGCCAACCACGCATGACCTGCCGCGCACACCCGAGGCGGGCCGGCCTGCCCACCACACGAACGCGCAGTTGGCGACGAAAGCTTCCACCGCGCGGGAAAGGACTGCGTCGTGAGCAGCGGAGTACAAGACCCGCCCGCGAACGCGACCCGGACGTCCATGTGGTCGCGCGCCACAACTCGAATCATCACGTGGCAGAACTGGAAACTCCCGGTCAAGATCGCCGCGGTCGTGCTCGTCCCGGTCATCTTCGCGATCGTGCTGGGCGTCCTGCAGATCCGCGGTCAGATCACCGAGGCCAGCAACTACGAGCAGATGGACCGGGTCGTTTCAGCCGGCCGCGCCGTGCGCACCGCCGTCGACCGGCTGCAGGACGAACGCAGCCAGGCCGCGGAATTCCTGGCACGCGGACAGGTCACCAGCGCCGACGTCCGCAACCGGTTCGCCGACTCGGACCGGGCGCTCGCCGAAACCCAACGCCTGCTGCGCGCCGCACCGGACAGCGACGCCGTGCGCTACGCCCGCCAGGAAACCGACCGGCAATCGACCGAACTCGAACCGATCCGCAGGCTCGTGCTCGGCGGCAACGTCGACCCCGGCATCACCGCCAACTCCTACACCGAGCTCATCGACGTGATGCTCGCGCTCGACCGCACCCTGATCAGCCAGATCTCCTCGTCGGAACTCGTGGCCACGGCCACCACCATCCACGAGCTGGCCAAGATCAGCGAAGAGGTTCAGCTGCAGCAGGCGCTGGTGCTCACCGGCCTCGCGCACGAGAACTTCACCAGCGACAACCTCGCCCGGATCGCCGCCAGCGAGGCCCGCCGCACCGCGGCGGTCAAGGAGTTCCGCGCCGCTGCCGACCCGGAGCAGCGCATCCGCTACGACCGGCTCTACACCAATCCCGAGGTGCCCGCCCGGGAAACCTCGGTGCAGCTGGCCATGGCCGAGCAGAACAACACCCGATCCAGCCTCTCCTCGCACCTGGTGTCGACGACGACCTGGAAGAACCAGTCGCACACAGCCGCGCAGGCGCTCACCGACCTGCAGGCCCAGCTCGACCGCCAGCTGCACCACACCGCTTTCACGCTGCAGGACACGGCGGGCAACCTCGCCGGGCTCGAATCGGTCCTGCTGCTCAGCGCCCTGCTCGTCGCCGGAGCGATCGTGGTCGTGATGGCCCGGCACCTGCTCGGATCGCTCGACGTGCTGCGGCGCAGCGCGCTCGACACCGCCAACCACCAGCTGCCCAACGCCGTCGCCGACATCCGCGCCGGTCACGCACCGCTGGCGGTCGACCCCGTGCCGGTCTCCACCACCGACGAGGTCGGTGAAGTGGCCCGCGCGTTCGACGACGTGCACGCGCAAGCGGTCACCCTCGCCACCGAGCAGGCCGAGCTCCGCCGCAGCTACAGCGACTCGTTCATCAACGTGTCGCGGCGCAGCCAGAGCCTGCTCGAACGCCAGCTGCGGCTGTTCGAGCAGCTGGAACGCGACGAGGAGGACCCCGACCAGCTGGCGACGCTGTTCCAGCTGGACCACCTCGCGACCCGGATGCGCCGCAACAACGAGAACCTGATGGTGCTCTCCGGCGCGGACCTCGCCCGGCGGTTCACCAGGCCGACCACCCCCGCCGACCTGCTGCGGGCGGCGGTCTCGGAGATCGAGCACTACCCGCGGGTGACCGTGCAGCAACTGCCCGACACCAAGATCGTCGGATACGTGGCCAACGACCTGGTGCGGCTGCTGGCGGAGCTGCTCGACAACGCCGCGAACTTCTCCGCGCCGCAGACCCAGGTGGTGGTGTCGGGACAGCGGGAGAAGGACGGCTCCCTTCGTCTCGACATCGACGACGAGGGCATCGGCATGAACCCCGCCGAGCTCTCCGAGGCCAACCAGCGCCTGACCTCCGACGAGGAGATCAAGCAGTCCACGTCCCGGCGCATGGGCTTGTTCGTGGTCGGGCGACTGGCCCGTCGGCACGGCATCCGCGTCGAACTCGCCCCCGGTCAGGAGGGCACCGGCGTGCGCGTGTCGATGACGCTGCGGCCGGAGCTCCTGGTCGACGACGTCTCGCTGCCCGCCCCGCGCACCAACGGCGTCTACCGCCCGGACCACGACGACGACACGCTGATCCGGCAGTTCGACTGGGAGGCCGCTGAGCAGGACGCGATCAGCGATCCGCCCACCCACAACGGATTCCACCTCTTCCGCGGAGACGGCGACGAGGTGCCGAACACCGCTCCCGCGGACCTGTTCGCCACCCAGGAGATCTCCACCGAGCCGCCGCCCGCGATGGAGGTTCCCTCCACCGCGGAGTCGATCCTCGACGAGCTGTCCTCGGCGTGGTTCCAGGAACGGCCCGACGGTGAACCCGAGCTCCTCTGGCCGGACGAGGCCGACGGCCCCAACACCGAGACGTTCGCGGTGGTGGACCTGGAAGAGAAGGACCCGTCCTCCGACGACGCCGACGACTCCACGAGCGAGGCGCCGCTGCGGGACTGGAGCTTCGCCAGCGATGAGGGCAGGCAGCGCGCCGAGGAGGTCGCGGCGGCGGAACCCACCGACTTCACCTCGGCCGGGTTGCCGCAGCGGATTCCGCTGGCGAACCTGGTCGCCGGGAGCGCCGACCGGCCCGGCACCGAAGAGCCCCGGCCGACGCGGGACGCCAACCTGGCCCGAGGCAGGCTGGCCAGCTTCCAGGCAGGGGTCCAGCGGGGTCGGCACCGGCTGACCCAGGCGGGCCAGGCTGCGAGCAGCGCGGTCGAGGGACCCGCCACCGCGCCACCGGACGCGCCCGAAGACCCCGCACCCGCAGCGGTGGAGGAGACCTCCGACGAGGCCGCGCAGTACACGCCCTCCGGCCTTCCCCGCCGCACACCCAGAGCCCAGCTGGTATCGGGCTTGGCCACCGATTCGGCCACCGCACCGCCCCGCGACGCAGACGTGATGCGCGGTCGGCTGGCCAGCTTCCAACGCGGTGTCCGCGAAGGCAAGCACAGTCTCCGCGACCCTCAGCCCTCAACGGATGAGACCCGGTGACCCCCGAATCAGTTAGGAGGAAAGGAGGCGCCATGAACGCCCACAATTCCCAGCCGAGCCAGTTCGGTTGGCTCGTCACGGACTTCACCGAGCGAGTCCCCGGTGTCGCCCACGCAGTCGTCGTCTCTGCTGACGGACTGCTGCTGACCGCATCGGCGAAGCTCCCCACCGATCGCGCCGATCAGCTCGCGGCGGTGGCGTCCGGGCTGCTCAGCCTCACGCAAGGGGCTGCGAGGTGCTTCGAGGCGGGTTCGGTCACCGAAACCGTGGTCGAGATGGAACGCGGTCTGATGCTGCAGATGGCCATCAGCGACGGTTCCTGCCTGACGGTGCTGGCGGCTCCGCAGTGCGACATGGGTTTGATCGCCTACGAGATGACGCTGCTGGTCGAACGCGTCGGCCAGATCCTGACCCCCGAGCTGCGTTCTCAACTGCAGGGCACGAGCCGCGTGATGACCGGACAGTCGGTGTGAGGCGGAAATGAGCGAAGGTCCGGACCCGACCGGGCAACACCGGTGGCGTAACCCCGATGCGCCGGACAACGACGGCGTGGCGGAGGTTTTCAACCGGTTCACCCTGGACAGCGGACGCCGCGGGTGGCGCTGGAAACGTGCGCGGAAGGACCCCGGACCGCAGGGCGCGACCGAGCCGGGCGGTGACGATCGCGGGACGCGGTCGCACGCGCCGCATTCCGGTGCCTCCGCGCCCGAACCGCCGTGGCCGGCCTCCGACGGCCACGGCGAGACCGCCCCGGCACCGGTGCCCGCGTCCAGGCAGCCCTCGGACGCTTCGCCGGACCGTGACGCGATGTCGACCTCCATCCGCCCCTACGCGTGGACCGGAGGCCGCACCAGGTCCAACCACCACCTGGAACTGGAGACGCTGGTCTCGGCCAGCGAGTTCTGCACGCCGGAGCGGTTGCGGCGCACCGAGCACCACTCGATCGCCGAGATCTGCCGGCACCCCAGATCGGTGGCCGAAGTGGGCGCGATGCTCGGAGTTCCGCTCGGCGTGGCCAAGGTGCTGCTCGGTGATATGGCGGACCTGGGGTTGATCACCGTGCACGAAACCGTCAGCGACAGCGCCAGCTCGTCGCACTTCCTGTTGATGGAACGAGTTCTGAGCGGTCTCCGTCGGCTCTGACTCCCCCAGCGCGCCGGACTCCTTGGCGACGCGCCGAACGCAGCAACTCAGCTCTGACTCGATGACTGAAGTGGGCAGACATGAATCCTGATACGCAAGCCCGGCCTGAATCCCCCCGCAGGTCCCCGACCACCACCTCGGCGAAGATCGTCGTCGCCGGTGGTTTCGGCGCAGGAAAGACCACGTTCGTCGGTTCTGTGTCGGAAATCGTGCCGCTGACCACGGAAGCGGTCATGACCGAGGCCAGTCACGGAATCGACGACCTGCACGCCACTCCGAACAAGCAGACCACGACGGTGGCCATGGACTTCGGTCGCCTCTCGCTGGATTCGGACCTGATCCTGTACCTGTTCGGAACCCCCGGCCAGCACCGGTTCTGGTTCATGTGGGACGACCTGGTGCGGGGAGCGATCGGCGCGGTCGTGCTGGTCGACACGCGCCGCCTCGCGGACTGCTTCTCGGCCATCGACTTCTTCGAGGACCGGAAGCTGCCGTACATCGTCGGCCTCAACTGCTTCGACGGCACCCTTCAGCACCGCGTGCAGGAAGTTCGCGAAGCGATGGCGATCCCCGAAGACGTTCCGATCGTCACCTGCGATGCCCGAAACAGGGAGTCCACCAAGCAATCCCTGATCCGGCTGGTCGAGTACGCGATGCAGTGGTGGATGCAGCGGCATCCGGAGGAGCAGGGGAACCTTTCTGCCACGCGCTGACCCCTCCGCTCCCGGTGGGCGTGGGAGCGCTTCATCCCGGTGCTCGGCTGGGCGAAGCGTTCCCACGCCCACTTCGTAGCCGGGCGGTCACCCGTTCAGGAACCGGGTCCCAACACGCGCACGTCGACGCTTGCTTCCACGATTTCGCGCGCTGTGGGCCGATAGTTCTTGGCATGCAGAAATCGATCGCCGCCAAGGCAGCCGCCGCCAACCTGCGTCGCCGCGTCTACCGCGTCGCCGAACTCGCCAAGCTCGGGATCAGCCAGTCCACCGCCTATCGCTGGGCTCGTGCCGACGGCCCGTGGACCCGCCTGGCTCCCGGAATCGTGCTCGTCGCACCAGGTCCCGCGACGGTGCGCGACCGCATCGACGCCGCGTTGCTGCGCGCGGGCCCGGCCGCGATGGTCACGGGGATGCACGCGGCACGGCTGCACGGCTTGAAATCGCCGCCCGAGTCGGCTGACGTCCACATCCTCATCCCGCACGGTCAGAAGATCCAGAGCTATGCGGGGACGCGCTTCGAACGGACCACCCGCCTGCCGAAACCTGTTTTCGTCGACGGGATTCCGGTCGCCCCGCCGGTGCGCGCAGTGATGGACGGCGCCCGCACGTTCCTGTCCGCGGCCTTGACCAAGCAGCTCCTCTTCGAAGCGGTTCAGCACGAGAACCTCTGCGATTTCGAGGAACTGGTGACCGAGATGAATCGCGGCAGTCGCCGTGGCACGGCCTTGCCGCGCGCGACGCTGCGCGCCTACCGCCTAGACCTCGCTCCACCGTGCGATCTGCTGCGCGTCGCGCCGCTCGCCGGTTCCGGGAAACCGCCGCCGTCCGCGCGGGCAGCCCGTTCACGTCGCCATCCGCTGGCGGTGGCGGGGCGCCTGATCAGTCGCGCGTTCCTCAGGACACAGGCGCTGAATCCCTGATCGCGAGGCGATCGTCGACCGGTTTCCCGGCGATGTCCACGGCACGTCCCGGCGGGACCGGTGTCGCCGAAGGCAGCCAGTTGCCTGCGCTGCGCCACGCCGTGTCGATCAGCGCGCCGGAGTGCGCGAACGAGTAGGGCGAGAGCCCCACGACGGAAGGAGCGGGCACCACGTACAACTCGCAGCGGGAGGCGTTGAGCTGCATGTCGAGGCGTGCTGCGGAGACCATCGCCGCACCCAGGGCGGCGCCGTTGACTCCGCCGACCGAGCGCGGCGGTGTTTTCGGCGGCGGCCAGGTCGCGATGGAGCCGACCCCGCGGCGCCGGTCCGCGTTGCGCTCGAACGGCTCGGTCCCGCCGCAGGGCAGCACGAACACGCGCTGAGCTCCCTGCTCGACGGCGCGGCTGATCGGCATGAAGGCCGCGGGGCCTCCGTCGACCAGCCAGCGCTCACCGACCTTCACGGGTGGGAACATCCCGGGGATCGAGCAGGACGCCACCAGCGGTGGCAGAGCGGGCCCGTCTTCGAAGTAGACGGCTTCGCCGCTGACGAGGTCGGTCGCGGTGACGGTCAGCGGGATCTCCGCCTGGTCGAGCCTGCGGAACGGAAGGGTCTCGTGCAGCCATCGGGCGAGACCGTGGTTGCCCATGACGTGGTTGGACAGGCCGAGCTTGCCCGCGAGGATCCTCATCGGCTGGATCGGGAACACGTCGGCGCGCCGCATCGACTTCCACAGCTCGCGCAGCTTCTCGACACCGCGCACGGTGGGGTCACCGGCGATCCACGCCGCGTTGAGCGAGCCCGCGGAGGTTCCCACGACGATGTCGGGGGTGACGCCGTGCTCGATCAGTGCCGTTGCCAGACCGGCCTGGATGGCTCCGAAGGTGGAGCCGCCGGGCAGGACCCATGCTGTGCGCATCAGCTCGTTCCCTCCTGCATTCACCTTGTGCGCAAGAGTAGCGAGGAACGCGGTATTCGCAGCTCAGGCGTCGCCGGGATCACCGCGCCTGCGGTGGCGCTTGATCTCCGAGCGCCGCTTCTTGCCAGCCAGGCGCCGCCGCTGCGATCCCTTGGTCGGCTTGGTGGGGCGACGCTGGGCCGCGGGCGGTGCGACGGCGGCGGCCAGCACGGCGGCGAGGCGTTCGCGCGCGGCTTGGCGATTCGCCAGCTGCGCTCGGCTCTCGGACGCGGTGATCGTGATGACCCCGTCGACGAGCCGCTTGCCGAGCCGCTCGAGCGCCCGGGCGCGCAGCTTCTCCGGCACGGACGCCGCCCGCGCGAGGTCGAAGGACAGTTCCACGCGTGAGTCGGTGGTGTTGACGCCTTGCCCGCCAGGTCCGGACGACCTGGAGAAGCGCTCGGAGAGCTCCGCGGGCGGGATGCTCCAGGCACGGGTGACGGGCAGGTCTTCGGGCATACCGCCAGCATGCCGCAGTCCATCGGCGGGCACGGCGGCACCTGCCGAGCGGCTTGGGATCCTTCCTGCCACCTGTGCGGCAGGAAGGTTCCCAAGCAGGCGATTCAGCTCCCGGCGGGCCTCCACCCGGCGACCCCGCCTGGCACCGGGGCGTTGGCGGCGTAGGGGGTGCGGGTGAGGATGAACGTGTTGAGGTTGAGGTGGTTGGGTTTGCCGTCGGCGTCGCGGCCGATGCGCAGGATCTCGCCCGCGTAGTAGCCGTCGAGACCGGTCCAGGTGCCATCGCCGTTGGGGCGGAAGCGCGACGCCCTCCCCTTGCGTCCGTGCCCGAGCCTGAGGTCCAGAAGACCGTTGCTCAGGACCCGCAGCACGTGCGGGGACGGGCCCCAGTACCACTCACCGGTCAGTTCGAGCAGTCCCATGTCGACGTCCGGGCGGGGGATCCAGGGCTCCGGGATGCGCGGTTCGTGCTCGGCGAGAGCGTCGAGCAGGTCCGTGCCGAGGGCTCCGGTGACGCCGGCCGTGGTGTTGGCCATGAAGATCACTGCCTCGTTCTCGGCCGGGTCGGTCCAGACGCTGGCCAGGAAACCCGGCATGGAGCCGCTGTGGCCTGCGAGCCTGCGACCGTTGTGCCGGATCAGCTGGAGGCCCAGGCCGTAGCCGGAGCGCCATTCGGGTCCGTCGTCGACGGACCCGGGCACGCGCATCTCCGCCACGGTGTCCGGGTGCAGAACCTCCCCGGTGTCGCCCAGGACGAACCGGGCCCACCTGGCCATGTCGTCGAACGTCGACCACAACTGCCCGGCCGGTGCCATCGCACCGGCGTCCTCGGCCGGTTCCGGCAGCACGACATCCGCCCACGGGTGCACGGCCAGTCCTTCGGCGTGCGGTGCGACGGGGCTCAGGGTGGTCCGACGCATCCCCAGCGGCTGCAGGATTTCGCGTTCCATCACCTCGTGCCACGGGGCTCCGCGGAGGCGGGCGACCAGTTCGCCCAGGATGCCGAACCCGACGTTCGAGTAGTGGAACTGGTGGCGCGGTGTCGGGCGGATCGCGCTGTCGTCGATGGTGGCGAGCAGCTCGTCGGCGCTTCCTCCCGGGGTGCGTTCCCACCACTGCCCGGCGGGTTCCGCGGTCAGGCCGCTGCACTGGCTGAGGATCTCGCCGATGCTGCGGTTGCCGAGCGCCGTTCCAGGGAGGTGCTCGTCGAGCTTGTCGGTGAGGTCGAGGCGCCCTTCATCGCGCAGCCGCATCACCAGGACGCCCACGAACGTCTTCGTGATCGAACCGACCCGGTATTGGGTGTCGGTGGAGGCGGGTGCCCCGTTGACCTGGCCGCGGGAGTCAACCCAGATGGTCTCGCCATCGCGCAGCAGGCCGGCGATGAGGGAAGGAACCCGGTTTTCACTCTGCTCCACGGCCAGGCGTCGCAGCAGCACGCGCTGGGTGGAGGGCAGCAGACTCGTCACCATGCCTCAATGCTGTCACGCCAAAGGTCGTGCGCACGCGCATCGTCTCCGAGCGTCCGGTCGGAGTGGCAGGAAGATTCCCGTGCTTCGGCTCAGGCCTTGCGGCTGCGCCGTTCGACTCCCTTGCTGATCCCCTGCTTCACCACCGGGAACTTCACGGGCAGCTTTCCGATCATGATCAGGACGAGGATGAGCAGTGCCAGCACGATCCAGCCGGTCCACCCCAGCAAGCCGACACCGGCGTTGTCGACCGGATGTCCGGCCTGGCTGAAGACCAGTGCCATGGTGCCCGCGGAGTTGAGGAATCCGTGCGCGATCGCCGCCGGCCAGACGCTGCCCGACGCCAGCCGCAGCCAACTCAGCAACGTCCCCACCAGCACGCAGAAGCAGCCCATCATCAAGAACGCGACCACGACGGGCACGGTCGGGTAGTTGTAGCCGAGGAGCAGGATCGGGGCGTGCCACAGGCCCCACAGGACACCGGTGGTCAAGAACGCGCCGGCCTGACCGAGCGGGAGCAGCTGCTTGACCAGGTAGCCGCGCCAGCCGAGTTCCTCACCGAGCGCGGGAAGCGCGTGAACCCACCCGAGCAGGAAGATCCAGCCGAGCTGGGTCACGGCGAGCCCGGTCGGTGAGACCTGGTTCTGCTCACCGACGACGGTGGTGCCGGTCTGTTCGGCGAGTCCGGAGAACCCGGTCCAGTCCGCTTCGTAGACGCCGAGCAGGTATCCGACCACCAGGGCGAGCAGCATCGCGACCAGTGGCCCGGCGCAGCCCAGGAGTGCGTAGTGCCACCACTTCTTGATTCCGCCGGGGTTGGTCAGTCCCAGTGATCGCAGTGGGGTCGGGCTCGGGCTGATCCACCGGCTGACTACCAACCCGGCCACCGCGGGCATGAACATCATGAGCGTGAGGGCGACCGGCGCCCACTTCCACGACAGCCCCTCGCCGGTCAGCCAGAGCGGAAGGCTCAGCAGCCAGGCCGGTGCGTAGGCGAGGACGACGAACCAGACGGTGCCGCGAACATCCACTCGATCACGTTCGGAAACCACGCTGGCATTTTGCCAACGTTTTCTGAGTTGTCGCTGAGCACGCCCTGGGATGAGAGAAAGGGGGCCTTCCTGTCATCCGACATGACAGGAAGGCCCCCTCGTGGTCACGACCGCTCGCTCACGGAGTTGGTGCTCCGGGCGGCGGGGCTTGCGCGGGCGGTGCCGCCGGTGTGCCCGGGAGGGGCACGGTCGGCAGACCGTTGTGGATCTTCGTCATCGCGTCGAACCAGGTGCGCGCGGGCACCTTGCCGCCGTAGATGTTGCCGTCACCGCACAGGTACGGCGGTGCGTCGCCGCCACCGTCGCAGATGCCCTGGGGCCGCTTGCCGTCGGAGTAGGTCAGCACCGCGCCCGCCATCTGCGGGGTGGCGGCCAGGAACGCGGCGGACTTGTGCTCCTGGGTGGTGCCGGTCTTGCCGATCATCGGACGCGCCCACTGAACGGCCTGCGCCGCTGCGCGGGAGGTTCCCTCGGTGTCGTCCTTGCTGAGCCCTTGCGCCAGCCCGGTGGCCACCGCCGGCGACACCGCCTGCTCGCAGCCGGGCTCGTTGAGCGGGACCGGGTTGCCGTAGCGGTCCTTGACCTCCTCGATCGGCGTCGGTGGGCAGTAGACGCCATCGCTCATGATCGTGGCGGCGACGTTGGACAGCTCCAGCACGCTGGTCGGGGTGAAGCCGAGGGTGAAGGACCCGTTGTTGCGGTTCTTGATGGAGTCGCCCAGCGACGGCCCGTTCGACCCGTCGTCTTTGAGCGTGGATCCCAGCGCGTTGACGCCGTTGATGCTCTTGCGCATGCCGAGCTTGGCGGCCATGTCGACGGCGTTGTTCAGCCCGACGCGTTCCAGCAGCGCCACGAATCCGGTGTTCGGGGATGTTGCCAGCGCCATCTGCAGGGTGCGCGGTCCGGGCCGGACGCCTTCGGCGTTGTGCACGGTGTAGGGCGCCAGACCGTTCTTGTAGACGCGCGAGGTGTAGCTGGCGGGCACGTCGATCGTGTCGTAGATGTCCATGCCGCGTTCGAGCGCGGCCCCGGCGGTGAAGATCTTGTAGATCGACCCGGCACCGAAGGGCTGCACTCGGCTGACGATGTCGTATGCCGTCTGCCCCTTGCTGGGGTCGTTGCCGAAGTCGCGGTTGGCGACCAGTGCTCGGACCTTGTGCTTGTCCTTACCGGGTTCGACGACCGACATCGCGTTGGCGATGCCCTCGGTCTGGGTCGGGACCTGCTTCTGGGCGGCCTGCTTGGCCGCGTCGGAGGCGGTGCGGTCGAGCGTGGTGCGCACCGTGTACCCGCCGACCTTCAGCTGGTCGGTGTCGATCCCGTAGCGCTCGAGGTAGTCGCGGACGTAGGTGCAGAAGAAGCCGTCGGTGGTGCCGTCACCGATGCCGACGCAGCCGTTCGGCGGGCGCCCCAGCGGGGAGAGCACGCCCAGGGGCTCCTGCTTGGCGATCTCGGCGTCTTCCTTGGTGATGCGGATGTCGTTGTTGTTGTCCGCCATCAGGTCGATGACGAGGTTGCGCCGGGCGAGCGCGTCCTGCGGGTTGCTGTTGGGGTTCAGCGATCCGGGCTGGTTGACGACCGCGGCCAGCAGCGCGGACTGGGCGATCGTCAGCTTGTCCGGGGTGGTGCCGAAGTAGGTTTGGGCGGCCGCCCCGACGCCGAAGGTCTGGTTGCCGAAGGGAACCACGTTGAGATACCCGGTGAGGATCTCTTCCTTGGACATCGTGCGTTCGAGCTCGACGGCGATCTTGGCTTCGCGGAGCTTGCGCGCGATCGTCGTTTCCTTGGCCTGCTCGGCCTCGAGTTCGTTGGTGGCCGTGACGTGCACCAGGTAGTTCTTCACGTACTGCTGGGTGATCGTCGACGCGCCCTGGGCGGTTTCACCGCTGCCGATGTTGGTGGCCAGGGCCCGGATGGTGCCGTGCCAGTCGACGCCGCCGTGGTGCCAGTAGCGCTTGTCCTCGACCGCGGTGATGGCGGCCTTCATCGTGTCGGCGATCTGGTCCGGGCGGGTTTCGACCCGATAGTCCTTGAAGAAGTAGGCGATGGGCTTGCCGTTGCGATCGGTGACCGTGGACACCTGGGGCATTTCCTGCTTTGCCAGCGAACTCGACATTTTCGACATGGCATGGGTGGTCTGGTTGACCATCGCCCCAGCCCCGGTCGCCACCGGCAGCAGTAATGCCGCCACGAGTACGCCGGCAAGGACGCACAGTCCGAACATCTTCAACAGCACGCCGCTGCGCACGCCAGCCCCTATCACCAAAGTGTCCGCAAGATCCGGCCACCGACCGCGGGACGCGGCGCACATCCGCACTCCCGCTCACCGATCCCAGCGGTCGGAAAGAACCACCGGCTTCCGCTGCGCGGAAGCAATCGGCATCGTTTCGCTTTGCCGTCAACCAGTTCGTTGATATCACACCCGGCCGCGTGGCCAGCGTGCTGCCGAACAACTGAATTCGACTTGAAATCGACACGGAGCAGGGCCAGATCACTACACTTCGTGACAGATTGGTTCCCTTGCTCGCGGAGGAAAGATGACCGACCCGTTCCTGGATTCGTTGGCCACCGCACTCGGCGGGCAGACCGCAACCGCGCTGGGTGCCGCGGGGACGATGGCCTTGGCCAAGGTCCGCGATCTGCTGCGCCGCAGGTCGCAGCAGGATCCCGACACCCAGGCGGCCCTGGAGGCGGTCGAGCGCGACGACGCGGGTCCGGCTCAGATCACCGCGCTGTCCGAGCGCTTGGACGAGGTGTGCGCCGAGGACGTGGAGTTCGCCGAGCAGCTGCGCCGCGAAGGAGCTGCCGTGCACAACGAGATCACGGCGTCGGACAACGTGGTCAACATCAACAAGGGTCAGGTCACGAACCTCGTGCAGACCCGCGAGATCAACGGCGGGATCACCTTCAACTAGGGGACTGATCCGATTCGTTGAGCCCGGCGAGATACCGGTTGTACTCGGCCAGTTCCGGATCTTCGTCGGCGTCGACCGGGGGCGCCGGCGGCGGCACGAGCGGCCGCGTCCGGCGTTGTTCCGCTGTCTCGGGTGCTGTCGTCCGCTGTTCTTCCGGAGTTTCGGGTTCGCTGCCGGTTTCGTCCTCGCCGCGCTGCTGAGCGAAGTCCATGCGGACGAGCTTGATCCAGAGGAAGATCGTGAACGCGCCGAACAGCGGCCACTGCAGCGCATAGCCGAGGTTCTGGAAGCTCCCGCCCGCCTCGTGCGCGCGGTCCCACTGCCACACGGCGAGGAAGCCGGTGGCGATCGTGGCCACGATGAACAGCACATGCAGAAGCAGCCAACGTGGGGTCAACAGGCTGCGCAACACGCTTCCGATTCTAGGTGCTCCCCGTCCCCGGCGGCTGCCCGGCATCTGCGGCGCCGACCACCGGCCACTGTCGGTGACTTCACCGCCCTCACGCCCACGGGCGCGGTGTGGCCGACCCCACAGGACGGATGTGCCCGTGATCGGATGGTGCCCGCGCGGTCGTGACATGAAGGTTCCCGTGCTTCACGCCCACCGACGCACCGCGAGGGCCCGGCAGAGCACCAGCAGAGCGCCGGTGATCGCGAAGGTCGCCGGATATCCGGTTGCGGCGATGAGCACGCCGAATCCGATGGCCCCGAGTCCGTGGCCGCCGTCGTAGGCGATGTTCCACGCGGTGCTGGCGGTCGCCGAGTCGACGCGTTCCAGCATGAGGATGAGGGTGGTGTTCTGCACCGCGCCGAAACCGGCACCGAACAGCGCCGCGCCGGCCAGGGCGACCGGATCCGCGGTCCACGCGGCCACCGCCAGGAGCAGCACGCCGATGCCGCCGAGCAGGACCGCGGGCCGGAGGACACCTCGCTGGCCGAGCCGGTCCCCCACGTACCCCGCGAGCCACCGGCCGAGCATGGTCGCGGCGGCGAAGACGAGCAGGCCGGCGGGCGCGACCGAGGCGTCGACGGCCATCGGGAGGAAGGCGGTCAGGCCGCCTGCCGCCGCGGTGTTGACGACCATGATCGTCCAGGACGGCAGCAAGGCGACCGGACGCGCGGGCGCGGTCCGCTTCGCCTCGCCGAGGTGCACGCGCGCGATCCCCAGGGCGGTTAGCGCGGCCACGAGGGGAACCGCACCGGCGGCCCAGAACAGGGGCTCGAATCCGATCCGCTCACCGAGCCACACCCCCGCCGGTAGCAGTGCGACGTTGGGGAGTCCGATCGCCAGGCCGTAGTAGGCGGCGGCTCTGCCGCGCTGGGCGATCGGCACGAGTTCCGCGGTCAACGCTGAGCCGGTGACGGTCAGGACGCCGAAGCCGATCCCGCGCAGCGCTGACACCCCGAGCAGGGTCGCGATGTCGCTGGACAGCGCGAACAGCGGTGTGGGCGCCCCGATCAAGGCGGTGCCGAGGGCGAACAGCCCGCGGCAGTCGACGCGGCGCAGCAGCCACGGCATCACCAGTTGAGTGAGCACCGTGATCAGCATGAACACCGCGTTCGTCGCACCGGCCGCGACCTCTCCCGCGCCTCCGGAGACCGCCCACAGCGGCACGACCGGCAGCAGCAGCGCATACCCGGAGAATCCCCCGACCGTCGCGATCAGCAGGAATCGGAAGGATCGCTGTCGCAGCGGTGTCGGGGTGCCGGTGGAGACGGGTGTGCGCACCTGCTCTTGATAGGCCGCTCGAACGGCCCGTGTCCATTCGGGCAGCACCCGAGTTGTCACCTCTTGGCCGATTGTGCGTTTCGGGTCGAGCGATTTGTCTGGAGCGCGTTTCGGCTACGGCAAGGAGTTCGGCAATGCACCGTTTACGAGCACTGGCGCTGGTCGGCGTCGTGGTGGGCGCTGCGTTCGTTCCCTCGACAGCGTCGGCACCGCGCACCGCTGCGGCCCCACCACCGTGCAGCGAGGAGCCGCGGGAGAACCCGATCAGCGAGTTCACCAGCTACGACGAGATGCTGGTGGAACTCGACCGCATCGAACGGGTCAGCGAAGGCCGGGTGGCGCTCGCAGAAGCGGGCACCTCCAACCAGGGGCGCGGCATGATGCTGGCCCGGGTCGGATCTGGCCCGAAGGTCGTGTTCATCACCGCCGAGATCCACGGCAACGAGAAGACCGGGCCCGACGCCCTGCTGGACGTGGTCGACTACCTGGGAACGTCGGATTCCACTGCGGCTCAGCGGATTCGCGACCAGCTGACCGTGGTGGCGATGCCGAAGATCAACCCGGACGCGGCGTCCCTGGACCGGCGCGGGAACGACATGACCTGGGAGGAGGCGCAGGCGCGGTTCCCCCAGCTGGCCGCGTCGCCTCCGCCCTGGAACTACATCACCGACCAGCGGCAGGGTGACGACTACTCGCAGCGGCCGGGTTTCGACGTCAACCGCGACTACCACCCGGACCTGAACTACCAGCCGCAGCCGCAGGACTTCCCGGGCAGCAGCGACAGCCCGGGTTGGTTCCTCAGCCCGGAGACGCAGACGGTCCGGGACGTCTACAAGCGGCTGCGAGCGGAGTTCGGCGCGGTCGACACCTACGTCGACCTTCATCACCAGGGCGCCTGCTACACGGTGCCGGGAACCGATGACTTCGTGACGATGAGCTTGTCGGGCAAGTTCGTCGCGGACCCGCGCACGCCCGAGGGGTCCGAGTTCGCGGAGTTCGCCGACACGTTCCGGCCGGAGTACTCCCGTCAGCTCAACGTGGCCGCTTACAACGCGCTGCAGGACGCGGCCGAGCGCAACCCGGACTACGGGCACATCACGCTGTACCCGCAGGACATCAACCTGCCGGGCACCGGACTCGGGGCTTTCCAGCTCAACGGCAGCGGTGCCGTGCTGTTCGAGGTCCGGGGGCAGACCCAGACCTTGGGCGAGCAGCACCGGGAAACCCTCACCCGCACCGTCCACATCGGTTTGGACGGGATCCTCTCCTCCATCGCGAGCGGCGAGGTGACCCGGCTCGACCCGGCCGCCTACGACCAGATCCCGCCGACCGACCGGGGTGAGCGGACGCTGGGCGGACAGACGGACATCGAGGGCTGATCCGGCCCACCGCCTCGGTCCCGGACGGGATGGCACGCGGGATGTGACAGGAAGGTTCCCGTGCTCACCACCTGCGCGCGTCGGGCCGGTGCGGGGCGAGGATGCGAGGGCGTTGTCGTCCCGTCGAGGACGGGACGACAACTGCTCACTCGTCGAGTTCTTCGAGTGCCGCTTGGGCCGCTTCGAGTTCGGCCCGGAGTTGTTCGACTCGGGCCCGGTGCTGTTCTCGGGCGGCTTCGATCACCGGCTCGACTGCCGCGGCGACGTCGTCGTGCAGGAGCTTGGCCGCCTGCGCGACGGCGTTGGCCGGGACCGGGGTCGGTTTGACCAGCTTGCGCTTGGTGTTGACGACCTCGACGCTCCACTGCCCGTCCTCATCGGCGGTGAGCGTGACCACGGCGCCACCGATCTGGGGCTTGGCCTGTCGCGGCTTGCGGCGTGCCGCAGCGGTGTCACCGGATTTCGCAGCGGCCTGCGGTGTCGACGTGGCCGCAGGAGTTGCCGATTTCGCAGCGGGTTTCTCGGCCCGTTTCGCCGCAGCGGGCTGGGCGGGTTTGCTCGCCGGGGTCTTCGTCGGAGCCTTGGCCGGTTCTTGCGGAGCCTGCTTCTTGCGCGGTGGTTTGACCTGGGTGACCTCGGCGGTCGAGAAGGACAGGACGTCCTTCGAGCCGGCCGGGCGGACCTGGATGAAGTCCCCTTCGGCCGGTTCGCCGAGCGCGATCACCTTGCCGGAGCGCCCTTCTTGGACGCCGACGGCAGAGCTGGTGAACCACACCGTCGGTGTGGTTCCCGCGCTGAGTTCGTCGCGGATTGCGCGCAGTTCATCGGACGACAGCGGTGACATCGCCGCCCCTAGCTAGGGTGCGCTCCGAACGGAGCTGCTCGACAGTGACCGGATCACTATATCGAACGCTCGTGCGAAGGTTCAACGGGGCGGCGAGTCGATCACCTCAGCGCGCGGCGACCTCGTAGTCGGAGTAGTCCACCTTCCTGGTGCGCATCCAGTACTTCCAGGTGAAGCCCGGCCACAACGTGCGGTTCACGCCGTTCTCGTCGAGGTACCAGCTGCGGCAGCCGCCGACCGACCAGACCTCCCCGCCGAGCTCGTCCTGGAGCTCGCGGTTGAAGGCGTCCTGCACCGGCCGGCGCACGTCGACCTGCCCGATCTCGCCCCGGTGGATGCGGCGGATGCAGTCGATCACGTAGTTCAGCTGGGACTCGATCATGAACACGACCGAGTTGTGCCCGAGGCCGGTGTTCGGCCCGAGCAGGAAGAACAGGTTGGGGAACCCGGAAACGGTGATGCCGAGGTAGGTTTCGGACCCCTCGCGCCAGGTGTCCTGGAGCTTGCGCCCTTCGCGGCCGACGATGGCGAGGTGGTCGTAGGCGTCGGTGACGTGGAAGCCGGTGCCGTAGATGATGGCGTCGACCTCGTGCTCCTGGCCGTCGCCGGTGACCACCGAGTTCTTCCGGACCTCGGCGACGCCGCTGGTGTCGACGTCGACGTTGGGTCGGTTGAGCGCCGGGTAGTAGTCGCTGGACAGCAGGATGCGCTTGCAGCCCATCGAGTAGTCCGGCGTGACCGCCTCGCGCAGCTTCGGGTCGGAGATGGTCTTGCTGATGTAGCGCTTGGACAACCACTCGGCGGCCTTGCCCAGCCGCTTGTTGAACACCGCGAAGTAGCGGGCTTCGAGGATCCAGTACACGGCGGCGCGGGCCGCGCGCTGCGTGAGCGGCACGGTGCGGAACAGCTTCTTCACGGACTCGGGGATCGCGCGGTCGGGCTTGGGCTGGATCCACGGGGGCGTGCGCTGGAACAGGTGCAGCTTCTCGGCCTGCTCGGCCACCTTCGGCACGAACTGGATGGCGCTGGCCCCGGTTCCCACGACCGCGACGCGCTTGCCCTTCAAGTCGTAGTCGTGGTTCCACTGCGCCGAGTGGAAGATCTCGCCCTCGAAGTCCTGCACGCCCGGCAGGTCGGGGTAGCTGGGGATGTGCAGAGCGCCGACGCCGGAGACCAGGGCGCGACCGACGTACTCGGTCCCGTCGCCGGTGGTGACCAGCCAGGTCTTGCTCCGCTCGTCGTACTCGGCACCGGTGAACTCCACGCCGTGGTGCACGTGGTCGCGGACCTGGTACTTGTCCGCGCAGCGACTGAGGTAGTCGTTGATCTCGCCCTGCTCGGCGAACAGCCGCGACCAGTTCGGGTTCTGCTCGAACGAGAACGAGTACATCAGCGAGGGGACGTCGCAGGCGCAGCCCGGGTAGGTGTTGTCGCGCCAGGTCCCGCCGAGGTCGTCGGACTTCTCCAGCACGATGAAGTCATCGATCCCGGCCTGCTTGAGCTTGATAGCCATGCCGAGACCGGAGAACCCGGTTCCGACGATGACCACCGAAGTTTCGTATCGACGCTGGCCAGGCGATTGCCTCTGCACCATCAGAGCCCCTCCTCGGACACCGGCACGCTATCTACTGATCAGTAGGCTACTACGAGTAGGTTACTTGCGGTAGGGTTGATTCGTGACGAGCTCTCCTGCATTGGGCGGCCGCAAGCGGATGTCCCGCGCCGAACGCGAGGCGCAGATCCTGGAAGTCGCCGAGCGGGTCTTCGCCAGCGACGGCTACCAAGCGAGCTCGATGGACGACATCGCAGGTCAGGTGGGCCTGTCCAAGCCGATGCTCTACGAGTACTTCGGCTCCAAGGAAGGCCTGCTGCTGGCCTGCCTGCGGCGTTCCAAGCGCGAGCTCCTCGAAGCCACCAGTCAGGCCGCGGCCAACGCCACCAGCTCGGAGCAGCTGCTCTACGACTGCATGCTGGCCTTCTTCCGCTTCGGCGACGAGCACCAGCAGGCGTGGGCCCTGCTGCGGAACGAGTTCTCGATCCCCAACGCCTCGGTCAACTCGGAGCTGGAGGCCATCCGCATCCAGCAGCGCGACTTCACCGCGAACCTGCTGCGCCAGGTCCGCGGCGACCTCGACGACGAGCAGGCCGAGGCCTACGCGGAGTCGATCATCGGAGCGAGCGAACGCCTGGCGCTCTGGCGGGAGCACCGGCCGGAGGTCACCGCCGAGAAGGCCACCGAGCACATGATCACGCTGTTCACCCCCGGCCTCGGCTTCTGATCAACACGGCGCCGACCGGCGCATGGGAACCTTCCTGCCATCACCGCGCCCGCGGGCGGTGGCCGGACCGGTGCATGGGAACCTTCCTGCCACAGCCGCGAGCCGAAGGGGCCGATTCACTCGTTCGGGCTGCATTGGTCGATCACGGCTCAAGATCCTTAACAGCGTCTCCGATGTCGAGTCAGCCGTGCCAACACCTCTGACTCGAGGAGATCCAATCTTGCGCTCCTGGACCACGCGCACAGTCAAGGCGGCCGTCATGGCCGCGGGCCTCGCCACCGTCGGCACCGGTGCCGCGAACGCGGCGGGAACAACCGACATCGACAAGCCCGACCTCACGTCCGTGCCGGACGAGGTCACCGCGGAGATCCCGGCCAACGCCTGCCAGATGCAGGAAGGCCCGTCGTTCAGCCCGACGAAGGCGCCGTGCGCCGACACGCAGCTGAACGTGAGCTCGCCGAACGTCGTCAAGAAGGTCGGCGTGGACATCACCAAGACCGCGCACGGCGTGGCCGGCGAGCTGCAGGACGGCCGTCCGGTGCTCGCCCCCGGCAAGCCGAACCGGGTGCTCGGGCACGTTTTCGCCGAGACCACGCGCGTGTCGAAGATGACCAAGACCCGTCCGACCGTGAGCGGTTCGGTCACCCCGGGCCACCTCGGCGTGGTGTACGAGCACACGCCCGACGCGGCGTTGCTGGACACCGAGATCGGGCCGCGCGAGCCCGGCCACCAGGGCTTCTCCGCGGTGGACACCGCGGTCGCGCTGACCGCCGCGCAGGGCTACGAGTCCGAGCCGGTGAGCAACCCGGTGGCGCTGGTCGCCCCGACGCTCAACAACAACCCGCTGCAGACCTCCGGCGAGCCGGTGACGCTGGCCAAGCCCAGCGATGTGCTGCCCGCCGTGGAGAAGACCCCGGTGCTGTCCGAGGTCGACAAGGCCGTGGGCGGCGTGTCGGACGCTCCGCTCCAGCGGATCAGCGGGGTCCTTCCGAAGAACTGAGAGCCCCTGAGGCTTCAGCCGAAATGAAAGTCCATAGTGGAATGTCCGGTTCGCGTCACTCCATCGTGGGTATTCGGCTGAAAACGCCCTCCTGAGTTCGACTTGGACGTGCGCCATGTCGCAGACTCTGCCGCGCGACGCAGGCGAAGCGCAGAAATTCCCTGTGCCGCAAGGGTTCATCCCCTGAAGAACAGTCATCCATAAGGAGAACGACAGTGCGTACCGCTGCACGTATCGCCGGCGTCGCCGGCGCCGCCACCGCCATGCTGGCCCTGGCCGGCCCGGCGTTCGCCGACAGCGCGGACAACGAGGGCGTCAACGGGGCGAACGACAACAACATCAGCGCCGTTCCGGTGCAGCTGTGCGGAGACAACGTCGCCGTCCTCGGCGCGGTTGTCCCGGTCCTGTCGCCGCAGACCCCGCAGTGCGTCAACGCCCCGGTCGTGGACCACCCCGAGGGCTGAACTCGCTGAGCGAGCAACGAGGCGCCGGGTCCTTTCGGGCCCGGCGCCTCGTCATGTCAGCTCGCTGATCACCGTCAGCTCATCGGGCCGACGTGGCCTGCACGATCTCCGCGTCCGGCTCGCCGATGTCGAGCGACTCACCGTTGGCGGCGCGCTTGACCAGAGACTCCGGCGGCTGGAACCGGTCGCCGTAGCGCTCCGCGAGTTCGCGGGAGCGGGCGACGAAACCGGCCAGACCACCGGGGTATCCGTTCATGTACTGCACGACACCGCCGGTCCACGGCGGGAATCCGATGCCCATGATCGACCCGATGTTGGCGTCCGGCACCGAGGTCAGCACGCCCTCGTCGAAGCACTTCACGGTCTCCAGCGCCTCGGCGAACAACATCCGCTCCTGGAGATCGCCCAGGTCGACCTGGGAAGGATCGGCGTCGGCGGAACCGAAGTTCTCCACCAGCCCCGGCCACAGGCCGGCGCGCTTGCCGTCGGCGTAGTCGTAGAAACCGGCGCCGCCGGACTTGCCGGTGCGGCCGAACTCGTCGACCATCCGGTCGATGATCTGCTCGGCGGGGTGCGGGTCCCACGTGCCACCGGCCGCTTCCACCGCAGCCTTGGTCTCGTCGCGGATCTTGCGCGGCAGCGTCAAGGTCAGCTCGTCGAACAGCTGCAGCACCGGGGCCGGGTAGCCGGCCTGCGAGGACGCCTGCTCGATGGAGGCGGGGTGGACGCCCTCGGCCAGCATCGCCACGCCCTCGTTGATGAAGGTGCCGATGACGCGGCTGGTGAAGAATCCGCGGCTGTCGTTGACCACGATCGGCGTCTTGTTGATCTGCTGCACGACGTCGAAGGCGCGGGCCAGCGCGCGGTCGCTGGTGCGCTCACCCGAGATGATCTCGACCAGCGGCATCTTGTCGACCGGCGAGAAGAAGTGCAGGCCGATGAAGTCCTCGCGGTTGCGGACACCTTCGGCGAGATCGGTGATCGGCAGCGTCGAGGTGTTCGAGCACAGCAGCGCGTCACCGTCGACGACGTCCTGGATCTCGCCGAAGACCTGGTGCTTGAGCTTGAGGTTCTCGAAGACCGCCTCGATGACCAGATCGCAGCCCGACAGCGGCTCGACCTGATCGGTCGGGGTGATGCGACCCAGCAGCTCGTCGGCCTTCTCCTGGGTGGAACGGCCGCGCGCGACGGCCTTCTCCAGGATCTTCGCCGAGTAGTCCTTGCCCTTCTCGGCGTTCTCCAGCGACACGTCCTTGAGCACGACCTGCATGCCGGCCTTGGCGCAGACGTAGGCGATTCCGGCGCCCATCATGCCGCCGCCGAGCACCGCGACCTTCTTCGCCCGGAACTCCGGCACGCCGTCGGGGCGGCTGCCACCGGCGTTGATGTGCTGGAGGTCGAAGAAGAACGCCTTGCTCATGTTCTTCGCGGTCTGGCCGGTGACCAGCTCCACGAAGTAGCGGCCCTCGATGTCCAGGGCGGTGTCGAAGTCGACCTGGCTGCCCTCGACCGCCGCGGCCATGATGTTGCGCGGCGCCGGCATGGGGGCGCCCTTGAGCTGCTTGCGCAGGTTGGCCGGGAAGGCGGGCAGGTTCGCCGCGAACTTCGGGTTCGACGGGGTGCCGCCGGGGATCTTGTGGCCGTCGGTGTCCCAGGGCTGAGCGGCCTCGGGGTTGGCCTTGATCCATTCCTTGGCCTTGCCCAGCAGGTCCTCGGGGGTGTCGACGATCTCGTGGATCAGCCCGGTCTTGAGGGCCTTCTCGGGACGCAGCTGCTGGCCCTGCAGCAGGACGCCCATCAGCGCCTCGGCGATGCCCAGCAGGCGCACGCTGCGCACCACGCCACCGGCGCCGGGCAGCAGACCCAGGCTGACCTCGGGGAACCCGAAGCGGGCCTTGGGGTTGTTCAGCGCGATGCGGTGGTGGCAGGCCAGCGCGATTTCGAGGCCGCCGCCGAGGGCGGTGCCGTTGAGCGCGGCGACGACGGGCTTGCCGAGGGTTTCCAGGCGGCGCAGCTGCTTCTTCACGTTGGCCGTGGTGGCGCCGACGGTCTCGGCGTCACCGGGCCGGGCCTGGATCAGTTCGCGCAGGTCACCACCGGCGAAGAAGGTCTTCTTCGCGGAGGTGAGGACCACGCCGGTGATGCTGTCGCGCTCGGATTCCAGGCGGTCGAGGACCGCGTCCATGCTCGCCTGGTAGCGCAGGTTCATGGTGTTGGCCTGCTGCTGGGGGTCGTCCAGGGTCAGCACGACGATGCCGTCGGCGTCGGACTCCCAGCGGATGGTGTTCTGCTCGCTCATGTCTGATGTGCCCCTCAGCCGATCCGTTCGACGATGGTCGCGATCCCCATGCCGCCGCCGACGCACAGCGTCGCGAGGCCGTACCGGAGGTTGCGGCGTTCGAGCTCGTCGATGACGGTGCCCAGGATCATGGCCCCGGTGGCGCCCAGCGGGTGGCCCATGGCGATCGCACCGCCGTTGACGTTGACCTTGTCGTGGTCGACGCCGAACTCCTTCATGAACTTCAGCGGCACCGCGGCGAACGCCTCGTTGATCTCGATCAGGTCGATCTGCTCGATGCTCATGCCCGCCTTGGCAAGCGCCTTGCGCGCGGCCGGGCCGGGGCCGGTGAGCATGATGGTCGGGTCGGCGCCCGACAGCGCGGCGGCCACGATGCGGGCGCGCGGCTTGAGACCGGTGCGCTCGCCGAGGTTCTCGCTGCCGATCAGGGCCAGCGCGGCGCCGTCGACGATGCCCGAGGAGTTGCCCGGGGTGTGGACGTGGTCGATCTGCTCGACCCAGTGGTACTGCTGCAGCGCGACGGCGTCGAACCCGCCCATCTCGCCGATGCCGGCGAAGGAGGGCTTGAGCCCGCCGAGGGAGTCGGCGGTGGTGCCTGCGCGGATGTGCTCGTCGCGGTCGAGGACGGTCACGCCGTTGCGGTCCTTGACCGGGACCACGGAGCGGGCGAAGCGGCCGTCGGCCCAGGCCTTGGCGGCGCGGTCCTGCGATTCGGCGGCGTAGGCGTCGACGGTGCCCCGATCGAAGCCCTCGATGGTGGCGATGAGGTCCGCGCCGATGCCCTGCGGGACGAAGCCGGTCGAGTAGTTGGTCTCCGGGTCCATCGCCCACGCGCCGCCGTCGGAGCCCATCGCGACGCGCGACATGCTCTCGACACCACCTGCGAGGACGGCGTCCTCCCAGCCGGAGCGGACCTTCTGCGCGGCGATGTTGACGGCTTCCAGGCCGGAGGCGCAGAAGCGGTTCAGCTGCACGCCCGCGACAGTGTCGGGCAGCCCTGCGGCGATCGCCGCGGTCTTGGCGATGTCGCCGCCCTGATCGCTGACCGGCGAGACCACGCCGAGGACGACGTCGTCGATCAGCGCGGGGTCGAGCTCGGGGTGGCGGCGCTGCAGCTCCTCGATCAGGCCCACGGTCAGGGAGATGGGTTTCACCCCATGCAACGACCCGTTTTTCTTTCCACGACCCCGCGGTGTGCGGATCGCGTCGTAGACGAACGCCTCGGACATGTGTGGCGTGCCTCCTCATTGCGGCAGGTGCTCCACTCAGAGTGTGACACCAATGCTGTCACAGTCAATGACAATCCTGATGTCCGCCGGAGGGAGCGGGCGGTGTTGGGAGCGTGGGAACCTTTCGTTCACCTTCCCCCCGCAGCGGCGCGCGGCAACTCGGCAGGAAGGTTCCCCTGCTCGGCACCGCACACCCGTTTCAACGACGAAGCGGGGACGCCGCAACGACGTCCCCGCTTCCGGTCACCGACATCACTTCAACAACGTCTCCACGCCCGCGCCGCGGATCGAGGCGTCGAGCACCTGCACCGTGTGCGCCATCGACATGGCCTCGTCGCGTCGTTCCAGCGCCGTGCGGATCTGCATGGAGCAACCCGGGTTGGCCGTCACCAGCAGCTGAGCCCCGGTGTCGAGCACGTTGGCGGCCTTGCGGTCACCGAGCTCCCGGGCGGGCTCGGGTTGCAGCAGGTTGTAGACGCCCGCCGAGCCGCAGCACAGCTCCGCGCGGTTGATCTCGGTGAGCTGCAGCCCCGGGATGGCTCGCAGCAGCTCGCGCGGCTGCGAGCGGATTCCCTGACCGTGGGCCAGGTGGCACGCGTCGTGGTAGGCGACCTTCACCGGCAGCGGGTGCCGCTCGGCCACGGGACCGAGTTCCACCAGGAGTTCGGCGATGTCGCGGACCTTCGAGGAGAACCGCTCGGCCTTCTCCCGGTACACCGGGTCGTCCTGGAGCAGTCGCGGGTACTCCTTGAGCGTGGAGCCGCACCCGGCGGAGTTGATGACCACGTGGTCCACCCCGGCTGCTTCGAAGCTGTCGAGCAGGTCGCGGGCGAAGGCCACCGCTTCGGCTTCGCGCCCCGAGTGCTCGCTGAGCGCACCGCAGCAGCCCTGCGAGGGCGGGACGACGACGTCGCAGCCCTCGGCGGCGAGGATGCGGGCGGTGGCCGCGTTGACGTCGGGGAAGAACGCCGACTGGACGCAGCCGGTGATCATGCCGACGGTCGCCCGCTTGGCCGAGCGGGCCGGGATCCGCGCGGGGAGCTTCTCGGCGCGGTTGATCGGCGGCGCCAGGGATTCCATGACCTGCAGGCCTGCGGGCAGCTTGGCCATCAGCCCGGTGCGCTTGAGCAACCTGCCCAGGCGCGTGCGCTGGTAGAGAGCGAGCGGGCCGCGCATCGCGCGCAGCCGCTTCGGGTACGGGAAGAGCGTGAAGATGATGGTGCGCATCAGCTTCTCGAAGCGCCCGCGTTCGTGGTGCCGCTCGACCTGCGCGCGCGTCTCGGTGATCAGCGTGCCGTACTGCACGCCGGACGGGCAGGCGGTCACGCAGGCCATGCAGCCCAGGCAGGCGTCGAAGTGCTCGACCATGTTGTCGGTGAGCGGTTCGCCTTCGAGTCCTTCCTTCATCAGGTAGATGCGTCCGCGCGGGGAGTCCATCTCCTCGCCCCACAGGTCGTAGGTGGGGCAGCTGGGCAGGCAGAACCCGCAGTGCACGCAGTCGTCGATGAGTTCGCGCTGGGGCGGGTGAAAGGCGTCGAAGGCGCCGGGGCGGGCCGGGGTCTC
Organism: Saccharopolyspora sp. ID03-671; assembly: GCF_045278815.1. Taxonomy (NCBI): domain Bacteria; kingdom Bacillati; phylum Actinomycetota; class Actinomycetes; order Pseudonocardiales; family Pseudonocardiaceae; genus Saccharopolyspora; species Saccharopolyspora sp. ID03-671. The sequence goes on along the minus strand of NZ_CP134054.1, from coordinate 4,683,625 downwards.
GGTCATCAGATTCCTCCCACGAACCGGCCGGGGGCGAGCCGGTGTTGCGGATCGAACTGGTCCTTGGTGCGGCGCATCAGCGCGAGCGGTCCGGCGCCGATCGGGCCCCACGGGTCCACGGCCTGGAGCACCTCGCGCGGGGCGCGTTCGAGCACCGCGTAGTCGCCGCGGTCGCGCAGTCGCGAGGTGAGCCGCGCGATCGCGGTCGGGTCGGAGTCGGCCGGGAGGCCCAGGTGCAGGACACCGAGCCCGATCGCGCCGCGCACGGACACCGGCAGCTCACCGGCGAGCTGTTCGACGGCGCCCAGCAGATCGCGCATGGCGGTGGGCTCGGCTCCGACGCGCAACCCGGTGCCGTCGGGGGTGAAGGGATGCTTCCCCCACCACTGCGGCGGCTGGTCGACGACGTCGCCGCCGATCTCGGCCGCCAGCTCCAGCGCGCGGGCGTGGGTGGCAGAAGGGCGTCCTTCCACCTGTCCGCAGACCGTGAAGGGGCCTCCTGCGGGACGGTCGACCTCGATGGCGGTCGGCATCGCCTGCGAGTGGCGGATGGTGTCCGCGGCGGCCGCCGCTGCTGCGGCGTCGTCGGTGGTGACGGTGATCCACCGGTGCTCTTCGGCGACGGGGTGCAACCGGAACACGGCTTCGGTGATGACGCCTAGGGTCCCGAACGAACCGGTGTAGAGCTTGCAGAGGTCGTAGCCGGCGACGTTCTTGACGACCTTGCCGCCCGCGGTGGTGACGGTGCCGTCGGCGAGCACCACGGTGATGCCGATCAGCAGGTCGCGGACGCCGCCGAACAGGTGCCTGCACGGTCCGGAGTTCGCGGTGGCGATGACGCCGCCGACGGTGGCGGAGTCGATGGGCTGGTCGATCGCCAGTTGTTGCCCGCCGCTGCGCACGGTCCGGTTGATCTCGGCGATGGGGGTGCCGGCCAGCGCGTGCACGACGAGGTCGCCCGCGGCGTGCTCGACGACCTCGTTGGCCGGTGAGAGGTCCAGCAGCAGGTCGACGTCGCGGGGCGGGGCGCCCCAGTCGAGCTTGCTGCCGGAGCCCTTGGGCACGACGCGCAGCTGGTGTTCCGCGGCGACCTTCATCGCGGCCGCCGCCTGCTCGGTTCCCTCCACTGCGGCCACCAGGGAGTGGCCGATCCCGTGGTCCTGGTCGTTCGCCGCGCGGACGTGGTCGGGGCCGAGCGCGGCGACCAGTGCGTCGTGGGCGGCTTCGGTGGTCTTCGTGGGCATCAGAACTGGTCCGCCAATCCCGCTTCGGTCAGGGGGTGCACGCCGGTGCGCCGACCCGGCACTTCTCCGCACAGCCGGGGTGTGGGGAAGACCTTGCCGGGGTTGCAGATCCCGACCGGGTCGAACGCGCAGCGCACCCGCTGCATGGTGTCGAGGTCGTCGGCGGTGAACATGCGCCCCATGTACTTGACCTTGTCCGCCCCGACTCCGTGCTCACCGGTGATGGAGCCGCCGTGCTCGATGCACAGGTCCAGGATCGCGCCGGAGACGGCTTCGGCGCGCTCACCCGCGCCGGGTTCGGCGTTGTCGAAGAGCACGAGCGGGTGGAGATTCCCGTCGCCGGCGTGGAAGACGTTGGCCACGCGCACACCGGATTCGCTGGACAGGCGGGCGATGCGGCCCAGGACCTCGGGCAGCGCGGTGCGCGGGATGACCCCGTCCTGGACGATGTAGTCGGGGCTGATGCGGCCGACGGCGGCGAAGGCCGATTTGCGGCCTTTCCAGATCATGGCCCGCTCGGCGTCGTCGGCGGCGACGCGGATCTCGAAGGCGCCGTGGGCGCGGCAGTGCCGTTCGACCTCGGTGAAGGTGTGCTCGACCTCGGCCGCGGGCCCGTCCAGCTCGACGACCAGCACCGCGCCCGCCCCGTCCGGATATCCGCACTGCACGGCCTGTTCCGCGGCCTCGATGGCGAGCGCGTCCATCATCTCGATGGCCGCCGGTGTCACGCCGTCGGCGATGATGGCCGACACCGCGGCACCCGCTTCGTCGGTGGAGGGGAACCCCGCGAGCAGGGTTTGCACGGATTCCGGTTTGCGCAGCAGCCGCACGGTGATCTTGGTGACGACGCCGAGGGTGCCTTCGCTGCCGATGAAGGCCCCCAACAGGTCGTAGCCGGGAGCGTCGCGCGCGTCGGACCCGAGTTCGACGAGTTCTCCGTCGGGGGTGACGACTTCGATGCCGAGAATGTGGTTGACGGTGAAGCCGTACTTCAGGCAGTGCGCGCCGCCGGAGTTCTCGGCCACGTTGCCGCCGACCGAGCACACCTGCTGGCTGGAGGGGTCGGGGGCGAAGTAGTAGCCGTGCGGCGCAGCGGCTTTGGTGACGTCCAGGTTGATCACGCCGGGTTCGACGACGGCGCGCTCGTTCGCGGTGTCGATCTCCAGGATGCGGCGCATCTTGGAGGTGACCACCAGAACTCCGGAGGAGTGCGGGAGCGCACCTCCGGACAGGCCGGTTCCGGATCCTCGTGCGACGAAGGGGATCTCGTGCGCGGCGCAGGCTCGTACGACATCGCGGACCTGATCGGCGGTCTCGGGCAGCACGACCACGGCCGGGACGACCCGGTGGCTGGCGAGTCCGTCGCATTCGTAGGTCCGCAGCCGCTGCGGATCGGTGATCACCGCTCCGTCGGGCAAGGCCGCGCGGAATTCCCCTATCGCGGTGTCCAGCGCGGTCGGGCCTCCCGCCGCGCGCTCGGCTTCGACACTGGCCGACTGCATTGTTCAGCCTCCCGGGAAACTTCCGCCTAGCAGAAAAGTGGTTCCGTGAAAGGAAATCCTAGGTTGCTCACAACATAGATACAAGAGGTGGACAAGATGCGGGTGCCCACCCCGAGTGTGCCCGAATATGCACTTCACAGACGATCTCCGCAGGGCGGCGCCGCCCCGGAGACGTGGAAGAAAGGTTCCCTTCCTCCCGGCCGCTAGAGCTCCGCGAGCGACCGCGCGGAAGGGAAGGCCCCTTCACCCAGCCGCTCCACCGCGCGCAGCACGTGCCCGCTGGGGAACCGGTAGCGCAGCCGGTCGGGCACCGCCTTGCCCGCGGTGCGGAACGCACGCGCACCGGCCGTGGTGGCCGACTCCGGCAGCGGCGTCCGGCCGTGCAGGTCGTGCGCCCAGCCCGGCAGCAGCGAGTACGCCAGCCGCCCGATCGGCAGATACCCCAGGTTCAGCGGCCGCCAGCGCCTGGCGCGCAACGGGTGGTGCAGGAACCGGAACACGACCTCCGACTCGTCCGTGCGCGCCAGCTCCGGGCGCACCCGCCGGAAGTAGTCCGCCACCTCGCCACGCGACCCGGGCACCCGCTGCGGATCGAGCCCCACGAGCTCGGCGGAACGGCGCTGCTCGTCGAGGTAGCGGTCGTGCTGGGCGTCGGTGAGCGGAAAACCCGCGCGCCGCACCACCTCCGCGAACGTGGCGACCTCCGCGCAGTGCACCCACAGCAGCAGATCCGGGTCGTCGAGCCGGATCCGCTCACCCGTCCTCGGATCGCTGGCGCTCAGCGCGCGATGCACGTGGCGGACGCGTTCCGCAGCGGCAGCGGCCTTGTCGGTGGTGCCGTAGGTGGCCACACCCACGAAGTCGCTGGTGCGGCGCAACCGGCCGATCGGGTCCTGCTGGAACCGCGAGTTCTGCACCACCGCGGCCACCGCCCGCGGGTGCAGGGCTTGCAGGAAGAGGCTGCAGATCCCCGCGATCCACATCGTCGGATCACCGTGCAGCTGCCAGGTCACCGTCCTGGGCCCGAACAAGCCCTCGTCGACCGCCACCGACTCACCCTCCCGTCACCAGCACCGGCACCAGCTGCTCGGCGGCGGTCAGCGACCCGTGGTGGCCCCGCAACGCCGACTCCCCCGGCTCGACCGCGGAACGGATCACCCCACCGGTGCGCATGATCGCCAGCACGTCGCCGATGCGCGGTGCCACCTCCGCCGACACCGGCCCGAAGTAGCCCTCATCCATCGCCTGCTCGCCGGTCATCACCGCACCGGCCGGACCGACGGTGTCCCGCCAGGCGGCGAGCACGTCGCCCCGCGCACCCGCCCGCGCGTAGACGTGGCGGACGCGCACCTCTCCGCCGAGCAACCGGACCCCTTCGCTCAGCGCGGGATCGCTGTCGGCGTCGATCGCCTCGGCAGGGTCGAGGTCGACCATGCCGTGGTCGGCCACGACTCCGAGCACCGCTCCCGGCGGGAGCGCTTCGGCGATCATCCGCACGAATGCGTCGACCTGCCGCAACTGCATGCGCCACGGGACCGACCCCGGCCCGTGGACGTGTCCCAGCAGGTCAACGCCCCCGTGGTAGCCGTAGCAGAGGGTCGGTCCGGGGCTCTCGGCGGCGGCGAGGAGCTCCGCGGCGAGATCGCCCAGCTCCCGCACGCCCCGGAACCGGCCGCCGCGCAGCGAGGCCCGGGTCAGCCCGGTGCCCTCGAAGTGCGGCGGCACGGCGGTGCGCACGTCCACGCCCGCGGCCACGGCGCGTTCCAGAACGGTGGTGTGCGGCTGCACCTGCTCGGGAGGCCACTTCTCGATCAGGCTGCTGCGCTCGTCGTCGGCACCGCCGGGGGCGCTGCGCGCCGTCCAGCTCAGGGGGTGCAGCAGCCCGCCGCCGGGTTCGGCGAAGGTGTATCCGACGAGCCCGTGCTCGCCCGCGCACCGGCCGGTGGCCAGCGAGGTGATGCTGGTGACGGTGGTGGTGGGGAACCCCGCTGTCAGCGGCGGCGTGGTCTGCAGACTCGACAGGAACGGGGCATCGGCGGCGTGCTCGCGCAGCAGTTCGTGGCCGAGCCCGTCGACGAGCAGCACCAGGGCGTTGCGGCACGGCGGGATGCCGATGGTGTCGGTGAAGTCCTCGACGCCCATCGCGGACAGCATCGAGGGCAGGACGTCGCGCAGCGCGCGACCGCTGGGATCGGGGGCGACGATCCAGTCCACGGCTCGCCTCCTTCGCGGCGGGGCGCGGTGACCGGCGGGCGCCGGTCACCGCCAACACCGTCAGAATCCCATGGACCGGCCGATGATCTCCTTCATGATCTCGGTCGTGCCGCCGTAGATGGTCTGCACCCGGGAGTCCAGGTAGGCCTTGGCCACCGGGTACTCGGTCATGTAGCCGAAGCCGCCGTGCAGCTGCAGGCAGCGGTCGATGACGCGCTTGTTGAGCTCGCTCAGCCACCACTTGGCCATCGCGGCGTGCTCGACGCTCAGCTCGCCGCGCACGTGGTCGCGCACGCAGCGGTCGGCGAAGACCTGGCCGATCTCGACCTCGGTGGCCATCTCGGCGAGCTCGAACCGGGTGTTCTGGAACTTGCCGATAGGACGGCCGAAGGCGGTGCGCTCGCGGCAGTACTCCTTGGTGAGCTCGAGGATCTTGGTGGCCGAGGCGATGGCGGCGACGCCGATCGACAGTCGTTCCTGCGGCAGGTTCTGCATCAGGTAGACGAAGCCCTGCCCCTCCTCGCCGAGGAGGTTGCGGGCCGGTACCCGCACGTCGTGGAAGAACAGCTCGGCGGTGTCCTGCGACTTCTGGCCGATCTTGTCGAGGTTGCGGCCGCGTTCGAAGCCCGGCATGTCGCGCTCGACGACCAGCAGGCTGATGCCCTGGTGCCCGGCGTCGGGATCGGTGCGGGCCACCACGATCACCAGGTCGGACATGATGCCGTTGCTGATGAAGGTCTTCTGCCCGTTGAGCACGTACTCGTCACCGTCGCGGATCGCGGTGGTGCGGATGCCCTGCAGGTCGCTGCCCGCACCGGGTTCGGTCATGGCGATGGCCGAGATGAGCTCACCGGAGCAGAACCCGGGCAGCCAGCGCTGCTTCTGCTCGTCGTTGGCCAGCCTCATCAGGTAGGGCGCGACGATGTCGTTGTGCAGGGGCGATCCGAACCCGGAAACGCCTGCGGCGACGAGCTCCTCGTCGAACACGACGTTGAACCGGAAGTCGTCGACTCCCCCGCCGCCGAACTCGTCGTCGACGGCGAAGCCGAGGAGTCCCTGCGCACCGGCGGCGCGCCAGGCCTCCCTGCTGACCTGACCGGCTTCTTCCCACTCCTGCACGTGCGGCACGAGTTCCTTGGTGACGAAGGTCCGAACCGTGTCGCGGAACGCCTCGTGCTCGGACTCGAACAACTCCCTGCGCATCATCACGCATCCTTTTCGTTCGTGGCGGGCGGCGCGAGGAAGGGAACCTTCCTGTCACCACCGGCCCGCGGGACCGCTTCGAGGGGACGGGATCTCACGACGGGTCGCGTCGCGGGACGTCATGACGCGGAGCGCATCGCCCCGGAGTCGAGCAGGTCCTGGGGAAGACCCCAGTCGCGCAGGACCTCTTCGGTGTGCGCGCCCGGTGTGGCGACCGGCCCGGGCTCGGGGTTGGGGGTGTGGCTGAAGCGCGGGGCGGGAGCGGGCTGCAGGGTCCCGTCACGTCGCACAAGGGTCTGGCGGGCGGCCAGGTGCGGGTGCTGTTCGGCCTCGGCCATCGACAGCACCGGCGCGAAGCAGGCGTCGGAGCCCTCGAACACCTCGGTCCACTCCTGGCGGGTTCGCTGCTTGAACGTCTCGGCGAACGTGGCCCGCAGCTCGGGCCAGTTCGAGGCGTCGTCGCGGTCCGGGACCTTCCCCGTCAGTTCGAGCCGGTCGAGCAGCTCGGCGTAGAACTTGGGTTCCAGCGCTCCGACGGAGATGTGCTCGCCGTCGGCGGTCTCGTAGACGTCGTAGTAGGGCGCCCCGGTGTCGAGGAGGTTGGTGCCGCGTTCGGTGCTCCACCCTCCGGAGCCGAAGAAGCCCCAGAGCATGGCGCCCAGGTGCGCGGTGCCGTCGACGATGGCGGCGTCGACGACCTGCCCGCGTCCGCTGGAGCGGGCTTCGAGCAGTGCGGCCAGCACTCCGACCGCCAGGTACATGGCGCCGCCGCCGAAGTCGCCGAGCAGGTTCGCCGGTACCTGCGGCGGCCCGTCCTTGCGGCCGATGAGGTGCAGCATCCCGGTCAGCGACACGTAGCCGACGTCGTGGCCGGAGGTGTGGGCGAGCGGGCCGTCCTGCCCCCAGCCGGTCATCCGGCCGTAGACGAGGCGGGGGTTGCGTTCCCAGCACTGCTCGGGGCCGACGCCGAGGCGTTCGGTGACACCGGGCCGAAGTCCTTCCAGCAGCACGTCGGCCTCTTCGGCGAGGGCGAGCACCGCTTCCGGCCCCTTCTCGTGCTTGAGGTCGACCTGCACCGACCGCTTGCTCCGGTTGAGCAGGTCCTCGCCGCCGCCGGCGGTGCCGGGCCGGTCGACCCGGACCACGTCTGCGCCGAGGTCGGCCAGCAGCATCGAGCAGAACGGCGCCGGACCGATCCCGGCGAGCTCGACGACTTTCACCCCGGCCAGCGGGCCACCCGTTGCCGTCACGACAGAGTCCTCTCCACGACGCGGAAGCCGGAGCCCTCGAACAACGCGGGCCCCAGGACAACGCTGTGTCACGCGACACAAGAATCACGACGCAATCAGTGTTACATCGTTGGTGTAACAGCGGTCAAGGAGTAGCGTGACCGGCATGCTCCGAACTGCGGACGAAGAGCTCACCATCGACGAACTGGCCGCCCGTGCCGGGGTGACCGTGCGGACGGTCCGCTTCTACTCGTCGCGCGGCCTGCTGCCCGCACCGCGTCTGCGCGGTCGTCTCGGACTGTACGGCGCCGAGCACCTCGCGCGACTGGATCTGATCCGCGAGCTGCAGACGCTCGGCTTCACCCTGTCGGCGATCGAGCGGCACCTGCAGCGCATCCCCGAGGGGTCCTCGCCGGACGAGCTGGCGCTGCAGCGGGCGCTGATCGCTCCGTGGACCGATGAGCACGCCGAGGAGCTCGACCGCCACGAGCTGGATCGCCGCGCCGGTCGCCACCTCGACGACGACCTGGTCGAGCACCTGGTGGAGCTGGGGATCCTGCAGCGCATCGACGACTCCGACGAGCTGCGGTTGCCCAGCCCGGCGATGCTCGGGGTCGGCCTGCAGATCCTCGACCTGGGGCTGCCGCTGGAGATGCTGGTGCAGGCCAAGGGAATCGTCGAGCAGCACACCGCGCAGATCGCGACCGAGCTGCGGGAGCTGTTCGCGGCGAACGTCCTGCGCCCCTACATGGAGCACGGGCGCCCCGAGGACGAGCGGGAACGGGTGCGGGCGGCCACGGACCAGTTGCGTCCGCTGACCATCCAGGTGCTGGTCAACGGGTTCCAGCACGCCGTCAACGACGTCATCCGCGACCACGTCTGATTTCGCCGTTTCTTCCGGATGGGCGGCCAGGTCTACCGGTTGGGCGGAACGTGATTCCAGCTTTCGGCGCTGGTTTCCCTCGGCCCTGATCAGGTTTCATCGCCTCAACGCGCGACATTCGCAACCGTCGTTCGGGGCGAGGGGAGATCCGGCTGCGATGAGCACCGTGGACGACTGGGCCGAGGCAGCACTGGAAACGACGATCCCGCGACTGCTCTCCCGCACCACCGCGCGCTTCGCGGACGAACCGGCCCTGACCGACGGCGAACGGACCTACACCTGGAAGCAGACCGGCGAGGAGGTCGAACTGCTGGCCGCTGCGCTGCACGCGCTCGGCCTGCAACGGGGCCAGACCATCCTGCTGATGATGTCCAACCGCGCCGAGCACTGGCTGGCCGATGTGGCCGCCGCGCACCTGGGCGCGGTTCCCAGCACGCTGCACCCGGGGCTGAGCCAGGACCAGGTGCACGCCATCGTCGCGCACAGCCGCGCCCGCGTCGCGGTGCTGGAGAGCGGCGATCAGTTGCGGCGATGGGCCAAGGCGCTGCGCAACGACAGCACGATCGAGCACGTGGTGGTGCTCGACGAAGCGGTGATGGTCAGCGCCGATCACCGCTTCCGCACCTGGGACGACCTGCGGAGACAGGGCGCGCGCCGAGCGGAGGAGGACCCGGGGCTGCTGCAGCGCGCCGGCGCCCGGATCTCCCCCGGCACACCGGCGGCCGTCGTCTACCCGAGCGAGGACTGCGACCACCTCAAGGGCGTGGTGCTGACGCACCGCAACCTGTGCTTCGCCGCCGCGGCTCTGCACCGCGTCAACCGTCCCGAACCGGGCACGACGCGGCTGAGCTACCTGCCGCTGAGCCACATCGCCGAGCGGGTGGCGGGTGTGCACGCGGCGATCCACGACGCCGCGCACGTGCACTTCTGCAGGGACCGCACTCGGGTGCTCGCCGAACTCCCGCGGACCAGGCCCGCGCTGTTCTTCGCCTCGTCGGAGGTGCTGTCGCAGCTGACGGGCGCTCTCCGCGACATCCCTGCGGAGCAGCGCAGCACGCCTCGCGACGGGCAGCGGGTGCGGGCGCGGATCGGCCTGAGCGGCACGGTGTGGCCGTCGACCAGGTCCGGTCCGATCGACTCCGAGGTGCTGGAGCTGTTCAGCGGAATCGGGCTCGAGGTGTGCGAGGGGTGGGGGCTGATCGAGACCACCGGGTGCGCCACCGCGAACCATCCCGATGCCCGCCGCACCGGCACGGTGGGCCGCGCGATGCCGGGCGTGGAGCTGCGCATCGCGCCCGACGGCGAAGTACTGGTGCGCGGCCCGCTGGTGTGCGCGGGCTACCTGGAGGCGGACGGGATGATCCGTCCCGTCACCGACGCCGACGGATGGCTGTGCACGGGCGAAGTCGGCGAGCTGGACTCCCACGGGTACTTGACGATCACGGGCCGCAAGGCGGAGCTGTTCGGCGGCAACGTGCCCTTGGCCCGGTGAGCACGACGAGCACGGGAACCTTCCTGTCATTTCGGCTGGAGCACGGGAACCTTCTTGTCGCCTGGGGCGGAGGGGTGAGCGGCGGCTGTTCCGCCATTCGGACCGGATAACCTCAGGTCATGGCGACCGATGGCGAAGAGCGGACCACGCGTTGGCCGCGTCGGCTCTACGAGGAGGGCGACGAGCCCGATCCCCGGTTCACGCTGGCCAACGAGCGGACCTTCCTCGCCTGGATCCGCACGGCGTTGGCGTTGATGGCCGGCGGGGTCGGTGTCGAGGCGCTCAACGCCGTGGCCGCCGAGCCCAGCCCCATCCGCACCGTGCTGGCGGTCGCGCTGCTGCTGGCCGGGGTGCTGTGCAGTGCCACGGCCTTCACGCGGTGGGTGTCGACCGAGCGCGCGTTGCGGAGGGGTCGGCCGCTGCCCGCGCCGCGCCTGGCTCCGGTGCTGGGTTACGGGTTGGCCGTGATCGGGGTGCTGGCCTGCGTGCTGCTGTTCGTGACCGGGTTCTGACGGTGAGCGGGAATCAGCCCTGGGATCCGGGTCTGCAGATCGAGCGCACGACGTTGGCGTGGTTGCGCACGGTGTTGGCGTTCATGGCGAGCCTGCTGGTGCTGCTGAAGTTGATCTCGCACCACAGCACGGTCGCGGCGGTGGTGTGCGCGCTGGTGACGTTGCCGTTCAGCGGTGTCGTGGCGTGGCTGCTGTGGTGGCGCCATCGCCGCAGCGAGCGTCGGCTGCGCGCGCGAACGCCGCTGCCGGGCGGGGTGTTGCCCGCCGCGACAGCGGCGCTGGCGATGCTCGCCGGTGCCACCGGCGCGGTGTACGTCCTGTTCGCGTAGCGGATCAGGCGGCGACGCGGACGTCGATGTCGATGTTGCCGCGCACGGCGTTGGAGTACGGGCACACCGCGTCCGCGGCCTCGGCGAGCTGCTGCGCCTGGTCGGCGGGAACGCCGGGCAGTTCGACGGCGAGCGCGACCTGGAGGCCGTAGCCGCCCTGGCCGTTCGGGCCGATGCCGACCTCGGCGGTCACCGAGGAGCCTTCGATGTCGACCTTCTGCTTGCGGGCGACGACCTGCAGCGCGCTGTGGAAGCAGGCGGAGTAGCCGGCGGCGAACAACTGCTCGGGGTTGGTGGCACCGCCGGGACCGCCCATCTCCTTGGGGATGGCCAGCTCGAGGTCGACGAGGCCGTCTGAGGTGCGGGTGCGGCCGGCGCGGCCGGCTCCGGTGGCGGTGGCCTCCGCGGTGTAGAGAACGGTCATGATCGCGTCTCCTGATTCTCGGTGACCCGGCGGGCCGCGTCGTTCAACGTGGTCGTCAGGTTTTCCAATGTGGACCGAAGTTCCTCGACGTCGCCGAGTTGCATCCCGGTGGCGGCGACCATCCGCTGGGGGATGTCGCGCGCCTGCTGTCCGAGCGCGCGCCCGTCGTCGGTGATCGCGACGCGCACCGACCGCTCGTCGGTCTCGCTGCGCGCGCGGACCAGGACTCCGCGAGCCTCGAGTCGCTTCAGAAGGGGTGACAGCGTTCCGGAGTCGAGCCGGAGCAGGGCTCCGAGCTCTTTGACGGTGCGCGACTCGCGTTCCCACAGGACGAGCATCACCAGGTACTGCGGGTAGGTCAGGCCGATCTCGTCGAGGAACGGCCGGTAGAGGTTGGTGAACGCCCGCGACGCGCTGTGCAGCGCGAAGCAGAGCAGCCGGTCCAGCGTCGTTCCGGGTTCTGTCGCCACGCCACGAACAGTAGCGCACCATTCAGTTGTGCACAACTAAATTGGGCACAATGATGCTGCGGGTGTTCGCGTCGAAGGTTCCCCCGATACTCGAACGAGCAGGTCAGGGGCGCGCTGAGGCCCGAGGCGATGACAGGGAGGTTCCCCTGCTCACCCCGGGCCGCCGTTCAGCACTCGATGACGTTGACGGCCAGGCCGCCGCGCGCGGTCTCCTTGTACTTGACCGACATGTCGCGACCCGTCTCCCGCATCGTCTTCATGACCTTGTCGAGGGACACGTAGTGCGTGCCGTTGCCCCGCAGGGCCATGCGCGCGGCGGTGATCGCCTTGACCGATGCGACCGCGTTGCGCTCGATGCACGGGATCTGCACCAGCCCGCCGATGGGATCGCAGGTGAGCCCGAGGTTGTGCTCCATCGCGATCTCGGCGGCGTTCTCCACCTGCTCCGGCGTGCCGCCCAGCACCTCCGCCAAACCGGCCGCCGCCATCGAGCAGGCCGAGCCGACCTCGCCCTGGCAACCGACCTCGGCACCGGAGATCGAGGCGTTCTCCTTGAACAGCACCCCGATCGCCCCTGCCGTCAGCAGGAATCGCACCACACCGTCCTCATCGGCACCGGGGACGAAACGGGCGTAGTAGTGCAGAACGGCGGGAACGATGCCGGCCGCGCCGTTGGTCGGAGCCGTCACCACGCGCCCGCCCGCCGCGTTCTCCTCGTTGACCGCCAGCGCGAACAACGTGACCCACTCCAGCGGGTCGTCGCGGTCGGTCAACGACGCCGCCAGCTGCGCCGCGCGCCGCCGCACCTTCAACCCGCCCGGCAGCTCACCGGTGCTGCGGCACCCGTTGTCGACGCATTCCCGCATCACCCGCCAGATGTCGAGCAGCCCCGCGCGAACGGCCGACTCCTCGCGCCACGACAGCTCGTTGGCCAGCATGACCCCGCTGATCGGCAAACCAGACCCGGTGCTGTGCAGCAGCAGATCGGCCCCGGTGCGGAAGGGCATGGGAACCTTCGTGTCATCGGCCTTGACCCGATCCGCCCCGGCAGCGTCCTCGTCCACGACGAAACCGCCGCCGACCGAGTAGTAGATCGCCGAGTCGAGCTCCCCACCGTCGTTGCCGAGGGCGGTGAACCGCATCCCGTTGGGATGCTGCGGCAACGACTTGCGCCGGTGCAGCACCAGATCGCGCGCAACGCTGAAGGGCAGCACCTGGTCGCCGCCGAGCCGCAACATGCCGCTGCGCTCGATCTCGTCGACGCGCTCCGCGCCGGCCACCGGGTCCACCGCCTCCGGGCGGTTCCCCTCGAGCCCGAGCACCACGGCTCCCGGGCTGCCGTGACCGTGACCGGTCGCGCCGAGAGAACCGAACAACTCCGCTTTGACTCTGTTGACCTGGGAGATCACGCCGTTCTCGCGCAGCCTGACGGTGAACCGCTGCGCCGCGCGCATCGGCCCCACGGTGTGCGAGCTGGACGGACCGATTCCCACCGAGAACAGGTCGAAGACACTGATCGCCATTGATCGCCTCGCCTCGTTCCGGGCTCCGCGACTACTCGTTGATCAAGTCGGAGTACTGCTGGGCCGTGAGGGTCGCACCGGTCTCGGTGACGCGCACCTCGATCAGCCAGCCCTCGCCGTAGGGGTCGGAGTTGACCACGGCCGGGTCGTCGACCGCAGCGTCGTTGATGGCCACGACCTCACCGGTGACGGGCGCGAACAGGTCGCTGACGGACTTGGTCGACTCGAGCTCACCACACGCCTGACCGGCCTCGATCTTGTCGCCGACCTCGGGGAGCTGCACGAAGACGATGTCGCCGAGGGCGCTGGCGGCGTGCTCGGTGATGCCGACGCGGGAGATCTCGCCGCGGTCCTCGATCCACTCGTGCTCTTCGGTGTAGGCCAGGTTGGTGGGCAGCGTCATGAGGGAGGCTCCAAAGCGGTTTCGAGGGGCGTTGATCCCCGGTTTCGGCTGGGCCTCCCCCTCTGTTGCGGAACCTGAGAGCTTCGCCGCGGCGGCGGCTTGCACCGTGGGTGGCACGTCTGCGTCGACGAGCGCTTTCCAGAGTCGCCTCGCCCGAGCGGTCGTGGGTGCCTGAGAGTTTGCTGGGGAGTGTTGCTCCTTCGGCGCCCTGCGCTGCTGGCAGGGTCTCTCCCGCACGGGGTCGATGGCCGGTATGCGATTGTCGATGTGCTCAGCAACGATAAACGCGCCAGCGGCACTGTCAATGCACATGTGATCTCCGCCGGTGCGTCTTGGTCGAGGAGGCCCCTTCGATGCTCGACATCCGGGCGCTGGTCGAGCGGGTCGGACCGGCTCTGCTGCGCACCGTGATCAGCCCGGAAGCCAGCACCGTCGCCGGTGATGTGGTGATCGCCGAACCCGATCAGCCCACACCCGCCACCGGTGGCGACCTCGTGCTGGGAGTGGGCATCGCCGATCGCGAGCAGGCGCTGCGGCTGGTGCGCGAGAGCGGCGAGAGCGGTGCGGCGGCGGTGCTGCTCAAACCCCCGGTGGCGGCGCTCGCCGAGGTGGTGGAGGCGGTGCGCGAGGCGGGGATCGCGCTGGTCGAGGTGCGGCCGGGCACGGCGTGGGCGCAGCTGGTGTGGTTGATCCGCGCGGCGCTCGCGGGCGGGATCCGGCAGACCGAGGAGAGCGGGGTCGGGGTCGCCGACCTGTTCCGGCTGGCCGACGCGGTCGCCGACGTCGTGGACGCCCCGGTGACCATCGAGGACGCCCACTCCCAGGTGCTGGCCTACTCGGCCCGGCAGGACCTGACCGATCCGGCGCGGATCTCCACGATCATGGGACGCAAGCAGCCGGACGACGTGCTCGCGAAGTTCCGCGCCCGCGGCACGTTCCGGCAGCTCACCAAGGGCAGTTCGGCGATCTTCGTGCCCGCGCAGCAGGACGGCACGCTGCCGCGGCTGGTGGTGCCGATCCGCATGGGAGGTGAGCTGCTCGGGTCGATGTGGGCGGTGGTGCCGGGACCGGTCTCGGAGGAGCGCGCCACGGCCTTCGCCGACACCGCGCCATTGGTGGCGCTGCAGTTGTTGCGCTGGCGCGCGGTCGCCGACGTGCAGCGGAAGCGCTCGGCCGAGCAGGTGCGGCTGCTGCTCGACGGAGGGGACGGCTGGCGCTCGGCGGCCACCGAACTGGCCGTGCCCAACGAGGAGCACCGGGTGATCGCGATCGAGATGCCGGCGTCCGACGAGCCCGCCGAGGGGCAGCGGCTGGCGATGTGGGAGCGGATCACCCGCGGCATCGGGCGACGTCCGCTGGTCACCGAGATCGGTTCGGTGCTCTACGCGCTGGTGCCCGATCGGGGACGCGGTGGCGGCTGGCCCGAATTGCGCCAGGCCCTGCTCTCGCACGAGTTGTCCCCTCGCCCCCTCGTCGCGGTGGGAACGTCCGTGCCGGTCACTGACGTACCGCGGTCGCGCGCGCAGGCCGACGAGCTGATCGGGCTGCTGCGCACGGGCCTGGTGCGGCAGCGCGTCGCGGTCTACGACGACCTGTGGCACCTGCTGGTGCTGAGCCGGATGGCGGGGGCCGCCACCGATGCCGGGGTTGCCACGTTGGGTCCCCTGCCGGTGCTGCGCGAGCACGATCGCGCGCAGCACACCGACTACCAGGCCACGCTGCACGCGTGGCTGCGTCATCCCGGTGATCCGCGTCAGGCGAGCCGGGAGCTGCGGGTCCACCCCAACACCTTCCGGTACCGGATGAAGCGGATCGGCCAGCTGGTGGACGTCGACCTCGACGACCCCGACGTCCGGTCGGCGCTGCTGGTGCAGTTGCTGGCCGAGCGGTGGGCCCAGCACGGCTGAGTCCGTCGCGGGGCGAGCACGGGAACCTTTCTGTCACCACCGGCCCCGCACGCACCGCTGTTGTGCCGGCAGCACAAAGCCCCCCACCCAATCTCATGCCGCGGACATGATGCGTCCTGCGCCACATCGTCCGATCGTTGTTTCCACACGACGAAAGGACCCCACGGTGAAGATCGCAGTGCCTCGCGAGATCAAGAACAACGAGTATCGGGTGGCGATCACTCCTGCCGGTGTGCACGAGCTGACCGCGCGTGGTCATGACGTGTTCGTCGAGGCGGGCGCCGGCGCCGGATCGTCCATCCCGGACGAGGACTACCTCGCTTCCGGCGCGAAGGTCCTGGCCACCGCCGACGACGTGTGGGCGGAAGGCGACCTCGTGCTCAAGGTCAAGGAGCCGATCGCCGAGGAGTACCCGCGGCTGCGCCGGGACCAGGTGCTGTTCACCTACCTGCACCTGGCCGCCTCGGCCGAGCTGACCGACGCCATGCTGAACTCGGGCGTCACCGGCATCGCCTACGAGACGGTGCAGACCGCGGATGGCGGGTTGCCGCTGCTGGCGCCGATGAGCGAGGTCGCCGGGCGGCTGGCGCCGCTGGTGGGAGCGCATTCGCTGTTGCGCCCCAGCGGTGGCCGCGGTGTGCTGCCGGGCGGCGTTCCGGGCGTGCACCCGGCCCGGGTCGTGGTGATCGGCGGCGGTGTCGCCGGGCTCAACGCGGCTCGGGTGGCCCTGGGCATGGGCGCCGACGTGGAGCTGCTGGACACCAACGTCGGCAAGCTGCGCGAGATCGACCGCGACTTCCACGGCCAGATCCGCACCGTCACCTCCAACCGCTACGCGGTGGAGCAGGCGGTCCGCTCGGCCGACCTGGTGATCGGCGCGGTGCTGATCGCGGGAGCGAAGGCCCCGAAGCTGGTGTCCAACCACCTGGTCTCGGAGATGAAGCCGGGCAGTGTTCTGGTCGACATCGCCATCGACCAGGGCGGGTGCTTCGCCGACTCGCGTCCGACCACGCACGACGACCCGACCTACCGGGTGCACGACTCGGTCTTCTACTGCGTGGCGAACATGCCGGGCGCGGTGCCCAACACCTCCACGCACGCGCTGACCAACGTGACCCTGCCCTACGTGCTGCGCATCGCGGAGGCGGGCTGGCGGCAGGCCTGCCGTGGTGACGCGGCGCTGGCCGGTGGCCTCAACACCCACGACGGGCACTTGGTCAACCAGGCCGTCGCCGAGGCCCACGGCCGCACGAGCCTGCCGCTGAACAGCGTCCTGGACTGACTTCGGCCGGGTCGATCGAGCCTCGGGGTTGCGCGGAAGGTTCCCTTCCGCGCAGCCCCGCCGGTCTTCGTCGGCAAGAAGGTTCCCTTGCTCGCGCGCGATGGCATCGGCGGGCACCCGGTCACGTCCGAGCGGCTGCGGCACCGGAGCAGAACCGCGGGATGATGTTGCTCTCCTGCGGCTCTGCCCGGCACACCCCCAAGCGATTACACGATCGTGGAATCTCGACAGAGAGTAGTATCAAATGCGAGAATCCGTCAATCGGGGGAACGGACCTGGGGGTGATCCTGTGCCCGAGAAGCGCGAGAGCACGGTGAGCGATCAAGGGGACACGCTGGCGGAGAGGCTGGCGTGGCTGCGGCGATCGTTCCCCGACCCGGAGACCGGGCGGCCGTACGAGGTCAAGCGGATCTCCGCGGAGACCGGCATTTCCGGATCGCAGCTCTACAAGATCCTCAGCGGGGAGTCCCCGAACCCGGGCTGGCAGCACCTGCGGGCGCTGGCGGCGTTCTTCCGCGTGCCGCTCGACACCTTCGACTCCGGTGAGCACGCCGACTCGGTGCGGGCCCAGCTCGCGACGCTGGTCGAACTCCGGGAGCTGAAGGAGTCCGGTGTGGAATCGCTCAGCT
This sequence comes from Saccharopolyspora sp. ID03-671, assembly GCF_045278815.1. Taxonomy (NCBI): domain Bacteria; kingdom Bacillati; phylum Actinomycetota; class Actinomycetes; order Pseudonocardiales; family Pseudonocardiaceae; genus Saccharopolyspora; species Saccharopolyspora sp. ID03-671. The sequence continues at coordinate 4,666,379 of NZ_CP134054.1, read as the reverse complement.
TGCGCGGGCTGACCCCGGCCCAGGCCGAGCGCATCCGCGGTGTGGTCGCCGATCTGCGCGACAGCAACACCGCGAGCAACGATGACGCATGATCCGGAACATGAGCATGCGTCGGCGACCGCACCGTTCCGCTGCGCGCGCCTGGTGCTCGTCCCGGGCGATGATCGCGGCGTGACCCCCTCCGACGATCACGCGCAGCCCGGCACGATGCGGGCGTGGTGCCAGGAACTGGCGTCCGCGCTTCCGCTGCCGACGCCGTGGGACCTGCGCACGTTCATCGACGAGCTGGGGCGGGCCCGCGGGCGCCCGATCACGCTGCGCCAGGTCTCCGCGGTGGAGTCCGAAAGCCCCTGCGGCGCCCTGATCTCGCTCGCCGACCACGACGTGATCGGCTACGTGCCCAGCACCCCGCTGCACGAGGAGCACATCATCCTGCACGAGGTCGGGCACCTGGTGTGCGGGCATTCGGACACCAAGCTGGCCGATTCGCCGATGGTGGCCGCCTTGGTGCCGGACCTGTCGCCCGAGCTCATCCGCAGCGTCCTGGGGCGCTCCGCGTTCGACGCCGTCACCGAGCAGCAGGCCGAGCTCGTGGCCAGCCTGTACCTCTACCGCGCCGGGCGCGCACCGGCACCGCTGCGGGGCGTGCGCAAGCTGGACGCGCGGTCCGGCCGCACCCTGCGCGAGATCCAGGCGACGTTCGGCAGCGCTCGCCGACGCGGGCCCGAGAAGCGATGAGCAGCATCGTCCTCCCCTGCGTCGGCCTGATCGCGGTGCTGGCCGCGGTCGGAAAGGCCGTTCAAGGCCACCGCAGGCGGTCCCTCACGCCGAGCACGCTGTACCTGTGCGGCGCGATCGGCAGCGTGGGCCTGTCCGCGGCGCTGGTGGCTCCGGTTTCCCTGAGGTGGATGTCGACCTGGGAACCCGTGCCCAACCTCGGGCGTCTGGTGGCCAACGTCCTGGCGATGCTCGCGGCCGTGTGCGTCCAAGGGCTGGTGGCGCACCTGCTGCACGAACCGGCGCGCGCCCGCGCGGTGATGCGCGTGCAGATACCGATCGTGGTCCTGGCGTCAGCCGCGATGGCGCTGCTGCTGCTCACGGCCGATCTCCCGTTCCACCTGGCCTACTTGGCCGGCTACGCCCACCACCCGGCCGTAGCCGCCTACATCGTCGTGTTCACCCTCTACATCCTCTGGTCGACGTCGGTGTTCGGCTGGTTCCTGCACCACTACATCGCGCGAACCCCGCGCAGGTGGCTGCGCGCCGGGCTGCGCACGATCCAGGCCGGGTGCCTGGCATCGGCGGGGTGGGCGGCGGCCAAGATCACCGGTGCGCTGTGGGTGGTGAGCGGCCGCAGCCCCGTCGCGATGGAACCGGTGGCGGACCTGGCGAGCGCGTGCGCCGCGGCGTGCGTCGCCCTGGTCGCCGCCGGGGCGACCATGCCCGTCTGGGGTCCGCGCGCGGCGGTCCCGGTCTCGTGGTGCCGCGCGGTCCTCCAATCCCGGCGGCTGCGCCCGTTGTGGCAGCGGCTGGCCGGCGAGCTGCCGCAGATCACCTTGCCCGCCGCCATGTACGCCCACGCCGACGCGCGGTTCGCCCTGTACCGGCGGGTGGTGGAGATCCGCGACGCGCAGCTGGTGCTGCGCTCCTACGTCCACCCCGAGGCCCACGCGTGGGCTCGCCGCGCCGCCGAGCGGGCGGGGCTCGGCCCCCGGCGCGCCCATCAGGTCGTCGAGGCGGCGTGCTTGGCCAGCGCGCTGGACGCTCACGCCGCGGGGCAGCGGCATCAGCCTGACCCGGACGAGTCCACCGCGCCGTATCGCGGCGTGGGCTCGGATCCGCACGCCGAGGCGCGGTGGTTGATCGAGATCGGCCGCCTCGTGGAGCGCTCCCCGATCGTGGCCGACATCCGGTCCCGCACCCGGGCCGACGTTCCCGGCTGAGCTCTCAGCCGAGGGCGGCGAACAGGCCGCCGCCGATGGCGGCGCCGATCAGCGCGCCGAGGACGACCTGCGCGGTGGTGTGGTCGCGGACCTGCACGCGCGACCAGGAGATCGCCGCCACCAGCACCATCAACGCCCAGTACACCGGGTGGTAGGTCACGGCGAGGATCACCACCGCGCCCGACGCCACCGCCGAGTGCATCGAGATCTTCCACCGCGCCGTGATTCCTCCCGTGACGAGCAGGGAGGCGATCATGGCGACGTCCAGGACGATCACCTGCCGCGGCGCGCCCAGGGCGGCGAGCAGGCCCAGGCCGACCAGGCTCATGACGATCAGCGCGATGAGGGGAACCAACCTGCCCGCGCGGTCGCGGACGTGGTGGCCGTCCCACCGGCCGGTCCTGGCTCCCCAGACGATCACCGCCATCGGGAGGATGCTGCTGGTGGCCGCGACGAGCAGGCCCCAGCCGAGCGCGGGGAGCACCAGGTGCGTCGCGCGCCAGGCCACCGCCAGCGGCAGCAGGACGACGATCACCCACGGTGCGAACACCTCGGTGAGCACGCGCGCGAGTCGGTCGCGCAGGTCGCGCGCCGGGCTGCCGATCGTGGTGTTCTCGGTCGTCGGGCAAGCGTCCACGGGCACAGTTTCACATGCTCAGCGGACCGCACCCGCCAGCAGCTCACCACCACCAGCGCGAGGTTTGGGGAATTTGCCCCTAGTTCGAATTCGAATTGGTGGATGAGCAACTCAAGTCCGAATGCGGGTCAATTGCCGGAGCGCATGAATCGCAGTGCGGCGAAAAAGGGGAATTAGGGGCGGCCCGCTCAACCAGCCTGGGGGTCACCGGGAGCAGGCCGCCACGCTCAGTGTAGGGCAAGATCGCCGGTTTGCCGACGACGTGAGCGAGCCCTTCGCCGCCAATTTTCAGCCGAATCGATAACCACTCGATGGGGTGAGTCTCGCCGGGTGGCCGTGCAGGCGTGAACCGCTGATGCCGATGTCACCCATCGGAGTAACGGCGGGTGACTGATCGACGGACGCTCCCGCCGGAAACTCCGTGGCAGCAAAAGCACGCTGAGGGTGGGAGAAAAACGTGACGGACACGGCACTGCGCAAGGCGGTTCTCGACCGGCTCGACACGCTGGACAGAGCGATGGGCGAAGGCGCTCCCGAAGTGCTCCTCCCCATTGCCCGATCCGAACTGCATCGACTCACCGAAGCCCTCCAAACCCTGTTAGCCGATCACGAACCCGACAAGGACGGACGCTGCCCGTCCTGCCGCGGAACGCTGCGCGGCCGCCCCTGGCCCTGCAAGGTGTGGCAGGCCGCGCACCACCAGCTCATCACCGAGCGCTCCGCCTCGCAGGAACGTCGCAGCAACCTCCGCCGCCAAACCGGATCGCACCCCCGCACCCCCGAACCCGAGGTCCCGGTGATCAGCGAGCCGATCGTGTCGACCGTCGGACGAGGCCCCTCCGACTGGGACACAGACGAGTTCATCCGGCCCGACCTGACCACCGTCCCGATGACCCCGCCGCTGCTCGCCCAGCCGGCCGACGCCGAGCGCGGCACGATCTACCGCGCGGCCGTCGTCGAACGCTCCTGACCTGCCGCTCTCCCCCACGTCCGGCGCCCGATGACCTTTGCGGCCGCGACACCGCACCGGGCCGCGCCCGCCTGTCCGGCAGGATGGGGGCCGTCAGGGTTGGCACACCGACGGGTGACCGGACGTGGGAGGGCGCGTGCACGACGGCAGCGGTCGCATCCACGTGCAAGGGCTGAACAAGACGTTCGGCCCCGTGCACGCGGTGCAGGACCTCAGCTTCACGGTGCAGCCCGGCGCGGTCACCGGTTTCCTCGGCCCCAACGGGGCGGGCAAGACCACGGCGCTGCGCATGATCCTCGGCCTGGTCGCGCCCACCTCGGGCACCGCGACCATCAACGGACTGCCGTTCCACCGGCTGCCGAAGCCCGGCGGGATCGTCGGGGCGGTGCTCGACGCGCACGGGTTCCACCCGAACCGCACCGCCCGCCACCACCTGCGCTGCTACGCCGCCGCGATGGACGTCCCCGACTCGCAGGTGGACCGGGCGCTGGAGCTGGTCGGCCTCGCCGCCGCCGCGGACCGCAAGACCGGCGGCTTCTCGCTGGGCATGCGGCAACGCCTCGCGCTGGCCACCGCGCTGCTCGGGGATCCGCAGATTCTGGTCCTCGACGAGCCCGCCAACGGCCTGGATCCCGAGGGGATCGCGTGGTTGCGGGGTTTCCTGCACGCGTTCGCCGCCGGGGGCCGCACGGTGCTGATGTCCAGCCACTTCCTCCGCGAGATCGAGAACACCGTCGACCGGCTGGTCATCATCAGCCAGGGCCGCTGCGTCTACGACGGGCACGTCGAGGAGCTGCGCGCCGCCCAGCAGGCCCGCGCGCTCGTGCAGGCCGACAGCCCGGAGGTGCTGGTCGGCAAGGTCCAGGAAGCCGGTTTCGGGGTCGAATACCTGCCGGACGGGCGACTGGCCGTGATCGGAGCCGATTCCCGCGCGGTCGCCGACCTGGCGCGGGAAGCGGGCGTCGCGCTCTACGCGATGCAGGACGAGCGCATCGACCTGGAGCAGTTGTTCTTCCGCCTCACCCACGGCCAGTACGCGGGACTTCCGCAGTACGCCCCACCGGTTCCGGGGACGTGGACTGGCCGGCCAGGCGAAGGTGGGGACGTGTGATGATCGCGCTGATCAAGGCCGAGTACCGGAAGATCTTCACCACCAGCCTGTGGTGGGCGCTGCTGATCCCCGTGGTGGTGCTCGGGTTCGGCGCGGGCTGGTTGGGCACCGCCTTCGGCGGGATCATCGACATGGTCGAGGAGTTCAGCGCGTCCCTGCCGCTGGGCCTGCTGTCGGTGGCGCTGTCGACGAACTTCGGCACGATCTTCGCGCTGCTGTTCGGCGCGATGTCCTTCGCGGGCGAGTTCCGCTCCAAGTCCATCACCACGACCTACCTCACGGCCAACCCGCGCAGCTCGGTCCTGTGGGCGAAGCTGATCGCCTGCGCCGGCATCGGGGTGCTCTACGGTTTGGCGAACGTGCTGGTCGCGAGCTTCGGCGCACTGCTCGGCGCCGGCCAGGACATGGGCAACTTCGGCGGTCTCGGCAGCTGGCTCGGCGTCGGCGGGGCCGGTGTGCTCGCGATGCTGCTGTGGACGCTGCTCGGGGTCGGTTTCGGGGCGCTGATCGCCAACTCCGTCCTGGTGATCATCCTGCCGCTGGTCTACAAGTTCGCGGTCGAGTTCATCCTGTCGATCAGCCTGATCGACACCGCGGTCTCGGGCATCAGCCCCTACCTGCCGGGCGCGGCCGGCAACGGGATCGTGTCGAACCTGGCGGTGCCGCTGTTCGTCTCCGCGGTGGCGGGACCCGACGAACCGAACACGCCGCGCGCCGCGTTCGAACTCCTGCACCTGTTCTTCGGCGGCACCTACGGGCACCCGTGGTGGGCGAGCCTGCTGACGTTCCTCGGTTACACCGCGCTGTTCGTGGCCGGGGGCTGGTTCGTGAGCACGCGGCGCGACGTGGTGTGAGGAAGGGAACCTTCCTGTCATCCCTCCCGGGCTGCGGGCGAAATGACGGGAAGGTTCCCTTCCTCACCCGTTGGCGCCGGTCACACCGCGGGATCGGTGGTGCTGCGACGTCGGTGCGGCGGCCTAACCTGACGGGGTGAGCGACTCCGAGAATCCCCGCCGTTCCTCCGGCGGCTGGATCCGTCGCCTCTTCGCCGCATGTCGGCGCCACCCGGTCGCGTTGACGTTGGCGATGGGCGCCTCCGTGACCGCGGTGGGGCTGGAGGCGCTGGTTCCGCTGCTGACCAAGCTCGCGGTCGACGACGCGGTGGCGCGCAGCACCGAACGGCTGTGGTGGATCGTGCTCGTGCTGCTGGTGCTGGGGGTGTTCGGTTCGCGGCCGCGTTCGTCCGCCGCTACAGCGCCGGACGCCTGGCCTTGGACGTGCAGCACGACCTGCGGCGGGCGGTGTTCGCCGCGATGCAGCGGCTCGACGGGGGCAAGCAGGACGCGCTCCGCACCGGCCAGGTGGTGTCGCGGTCGATCAGCGACCTGCAGCTGGTGAACTCGCTGCTGTCGATGCTGCCGCTGGCGGCGGGCACCGCGGTGCTGGCGGTGTTCGCGATCGCGGCGATGCTGTGGCTGTCCCCGCTGCTCACGGTGGTTGCCTTGATCGTCGCGCCGCTGATCGCGGTCGTCTCGGCGCGCAGCAAGAAACGGCTGTTCCCGGCGACCTGGTCGGCTCAGCAGCGCGCGGCCGACATCGCCCAGCACGTCGAGGAGACCGTCACCGGCGTGCGCGTGGTCAAGGGCTTCGGGCAGGAGGAACGGGAGGTCTCCCGGCTGGAGACGCGGGCGCGGCGGTTGTTCGCCGCGCGGCTGCGCGCGCGCCCGCATGACCTCGCTCCCGGCGGCGAGCCTGGCGACGCTGCCGTCGGCCGGTCAGGTCGGCGTGCTCGGCCTGGGCGGCTGGATGGTGCTGCAGGACCAGGTGAGCTTGGGAACCTTCGTGGCATTCGCGGGCTACGTGGCGATGCTGTCCGGCCCGGCCCGCATGCTCTCCAGCGTGATGATCCAGGCCCAGCTGGCGCGGGCCGGGGTCGAGCGCATCCACGAGCTCACCGACTCCCAGCCCGAGGTCGAGGAGAAGCCCGACGCCCGCAGCCTGCCCGAGGGTCCGCTGGAGGTCCGCCTCGACGAGGTCGGGTTCGGCTACACCCGCGATCAGCCGGTGCTGCGGGACGCGACGTTGCGGGTCCGCCCGGGCGAGACGGTGGCGCTGGTGGGGCCCGCCGGGTCGGGCAAGTCGACGGTGTCGCTGCTGCTGCCCCGCTTCTACGACGTGCACTCGGGCCGCGTCGCGATCGCCTCCGCCGACACCGGGGAGACCTTCGACCTCCGCGACCTGCGGCTGGATTCGCTGCGCGGCGCGGTGGGCGTGGTCTTCGAGGAAGCGTTCCTGTTCTCCGACACCATTCGCGGCAACATCGCATACGGTCGCGCCGACGCGAGCGAGGAGGACGTGATCGCGGCGGCGAAGGGTGCGGAGGCCCACGAGTTCATCTCCGCCCTCCCGGACGGGTATGACACGACCGTCGGCGAGCGCGGTCTGACGCTGTCCGGGGGCCAGCGGCAGCGGGTGGCGCTGGCCAGGGCCCTGCTGTCGAACCCCCGGGTGCTGGTGCTCGACGACGCGACCTCGGCGGTCGATCCGGCGACCGAGGCCGCCATCCACGACACGCTGCGGTCGGTGACAGCGCAGCGCACGACTCTGCTGATCGCGCACCGGCGGTCGACGCTGGCGCTGGCCGACCGGATCGCGGTGCTCGACGGGGGACGCGTCGTGGACGTGGGCACCGAGAGCGAGCTGCGGGAGCGGTGCGAGCTGTTCCGGTCGTTGCTGGCCGGTCCCGGCGAGACCATCGACGAGCCGCACGACGGTGGCGCGGACGTGTCCCCCGACGGCATCACCCCGGAGCTGTGGCGGCGGGAGGAGCAGCCCGCGGATGAGGTGACGGGAACCTCCGTGTCAACGCCGGGCAGGCACGGGATGGGTGAGGGGTCCGTTCCTCCCACTCCGGAGTTGGTCGAGGGCATTCGCGCGTTGCCGCCGGCGCGCGATCTGCCTCGGGTGCGGGGAACCGATCCGACGGCGCCCGACCCGCAGTTCCGGCTGGCGCGCCTGCTGCGCCCGATCCGGTGGGGGTTGGTGCTGACGGTCGCCCTGGTCGCCGGGGACGCGTTGACCTCGGTGCTGCTGCCGTCGCTGGTGCGGCACGGCATCGACAGCGGTGTCGGGACCGGCAACGTCGACACGTTGTGGCTGGCCACGGGCCTGGCGGCGGTGCTGGTGGCCGGTGGCTGGCTGGTGATCAAGCTGCAGACGGTGATCACCGCCCGCACCGGCGAGACCCTGCTCTACGTGCTTCGGTTGCGCAGCTTCGCGCACTTGCAGCGGTTGGGCCTGGACTTCTACGAGCGGGAGCTGGCCGGGCGGATCATGACCCGGATGACCACGGACGTCGATGCGCTGTCGTCGTTCTTGCAGACGGGTTTGGCGACGTTCGTGGTGAGCGTGCTGACGTTGCTGGGCATCGCGGGCGCGCTGCTGTTCACCGACCCGTCGCTGGCGCTGGTGGCGATGGCGGTGCTGCCGGTGCTGGTGGTGGCCACGATCGTGTTCCGCAGGGTCTCGTCGACGGCTTACGCCGAGGCGCGGGAGCGGGTCAGCACCGTCAACGCCGACCTGCAGGAGAACGTCTCGGGCATGCGGGTCGCACAGGCCCACCGCCGCGAGGGCCACGCCGCGACGGTGTTCGCGCAGCGCAGCGATGCCTATCGGCGGTCGCGGCTGCGGGCTCAGCGCTACATCGCCACGTACTTCCCGTTCGTGGCGCTGCTGTCGGAGATCGCGCAGGCCGCGGTGCTGGGAGTGGGGGCGACGCGGGTCGCTTCGGGCGAGCTGACGGCCGGCGTGCTGGTCGCCTTCCTGCTGTACCTGGGGCTGTTCTTCTCGCCGGTGCAGCAGCTGTCCGGTGTGTTCGACGCCTACCAGCAGGCTCGCGTCGGGTTGCGGCGCATCGGCGAGCTGCTGCGCACGCCGACGTCGGTTCCGGAGCCCGCCGAGCCGGTGGAGGTGCCCGAGCGGCTGCGCGGCGAGGTGGAGTTGCGGGACGTCTCGTTCCGCTACCCAGGCACCGAGCAGTGGGCGCTGCGGGACGTGAACCTGCGCGTGCGGCCCGGGGAGACGGTGGCGCTGGTGGGGGCCACGGGTGCCGGGAAGTCGACCTTGATCAAGCTGATCGCCCGGTTCTACGACGTCACCGACGGCGCGGTGCTGGTCGACGGGACGGACGTGCGCGGCTACGAGCTGGCGGCGTTCCACCAGCGGCTGGCGGTGGTGCCGCAGGAGGGGCACCTGTTCACCGGCGACGTCTCCGACAACATCACCTACGCCCGCCCCGATGCGGGGCCTGCGGAGGTGGAGGCCGCCGCCCGGGCGGTGGGGGCGCTGCCGGGGATCGCGATGCTGCCGCACGGGTTCCGGCAGGAGGTGGGTGAGCGCGGTCGAGGTCTGTCGGCGGGCCAGCGCCAGTTGGTGGCGTTGGCGAGGGCGCAGCTGGTGGAGCCGGACGTGCTGCTGCTGGACGAGGCGACGGCGGCGCTGGATCCGGCGACGGAGTCGATGGTGGTGGCGGCCAGCGACCGGTTGGCGGCGCAGCGCACCACGTTCGTCGTCGCGCACCGGTTGGGCACGGCGGCCCGCGCGGACCGGATCGTGGTGGTCGACGGCGGGCGCATCGTCGAGCAGGGCGGGCACGAGGAGCTGCTGGCCCGGCGCGGTCACTACGCGCGGCTGTGGCGGGCGTCCGACGCGCACGACTCACCTGGGGGCGGCGCCGTGGCGGAGACGAGCAACATCGCGTGAGGAGGGGAACCTTCCTGTCACCCCGGGACCGCGAGGGGAGCGCTACTTCCGGGTCACCGCGAGGTCGCCGACGGGTGTGAGGAAGGGGACCTTTCTGTCACGATCGCCACATCTCAGCCCACGAGCGCACGCACCGGGATCAGGCGGGCACGTTCCGCGATCGCTAAACGGAAAAAATCGGGCACTCGGGTGAGGGTCGGTGGGAGCGCTCCCGCCATGCGGTCGATTCGGTTACCAGTTGAGAACACAGCGTGGCGGTGAAACGCCATAATGGACGCGTACGACAACCCGTATGGACCAGCGCTGAACGGCGCTGATCAGCGAACGAAGCACGCTCAGGACGGCTGATGATCACTCGAACGGCTCGGGCGGGGTCTCATCTCCGCTGGCCGGACGATCCTGATCGATTCTGTGACAGGAGTCCTTCCGCCGAACGGCCGTCCTGTGTGTCAACCTCGCGAATCGGGCGGCTAGCCTGGTACCCGAGTGTGTCTGTAAATCACGAGCATATGGATCGAGGCGAACGCCAGCCGTGTCCAGCAGCCCCGCGTCACAGTTCGGCCCCAATGAGTGGTTGATCGAGGAGATGTACGAGCAGTTCCTCCAAGATCCCACTTCCGTAGACTCGGCGTGGCACGAATTCTTCGCCGACTACAAGTCGGACCAGGCGAAAAACGAGAACACCGCTACCGCTGCTGCGGCCGGCGCTGCAGCGGCCCCGACACCGACGGCCACAGCGACCCGCGCCGCTGAGACCAACGGCCAGGCGTCCGCCGCGCCCGCGGCCAAGCCCGCCGCACCGAAGCCCTCCCCGCAGCAGGCCGCCAAGGCCGCGCCGGTGAAGCAGCCGCAGGCCGAGGGCGACGTCAAGACCCTGCGCGGTGCCGCGGCCGCGATCGCCAAGAACATGGACCAGTCGCTGACGGTCCCCACCGCGACCAGCGTGCGCGCGGTGCCGGCGAAGCTGCTGTTCGACAACCGGATCGTCATCAACAACCACCTCAAGCGGAACAAGGGCGGGAAGGTCTCCTTCACGCACCTGATCGGCTACGCGCTGATCAGGGCGGTCAAGGACTTCCCGAACATGAACCGCCACTACGGCGAGGACGCCAAGGGCAAGCCCGCGTCGGTCACGCCGGAGCACATCAACCTGGGCCTGGCCATCGACATGCCGGGCAAGGACGGGTCGCGCAACCTCGTGGTCGCCTCCATCAAGGGCTGCGAGGACATGACGTTCTACCAGTTCTGGCAGGCCTACGAGGACATCATCCGCAAGGCGCGCGGTGGCGCGCTGACCGCGGACGACTTCTCCGGCACCACGATCTCGCTGACCAACCCGGGCCCGTCGGGCACCAACCACTCGGTGCCGCGGCTGACCAAGGGGCAGAGCGCGATCATCGGTGTCGGCGCGATGGACTACCCCGCCGAGTTCCAGGGCGCCAGCGAGAAGACGCTGGTCGACATGGGCATCAGCAAGATCGTGACGCTGACGTCCACCTACGACCACCGCGTCATCCAGGGCGCCGAGTCCGGTGACTTCCTGCGCCGCGTGCACCAGCTGCTGCTGGGCGAGGACGGGTTCTTCGACGACATCTTCGCGTCGCTGCGCATCCCGTACGAGCCGGTGCGCTGGACGCAGGACATCCCCGAGGGCGCGGTCGACAAGACCGCCCGGGTGCTCGAGCTGATCGACGCCTACCGCACCCGCGGCCACCTGATGGCCGACATCGACCCGCTGAACTACCGGCAGCGCCGGCACGAGGACCTCGACGTCCTGTCGCACAGCCTCACCCTCTGGGACCTGGACCGCGAGTTCGCCGTGGGCGGTTTCGCCGGTCGCGAGAAGATGAAGCTGCGCGACGTGCTCGGCGTGCTGCGCGACTCCTACTGCCGCACCGTCGGCGTGGAGTACATGCACATCCTGGAGCCCGACGAGCGCGAATGGCTGCAGCAGCGGGTCGAGAAGCCGCACACCAAGCCGGACTCGACCGAGCAGAAGTACATCCTGTCGAAGCTCAACGCGGCCGAGGCCTTCGAGACGTTCCTGCAGACCAAGTACGTCGGGCAGAAGCGGTTCTCGCTGGAAGGCGCCGAGACCGTGGTGCCGCTGCTGGACGCGGTGCTGGACAACTCCGCCGCGCACGAGCTCGACGAGGTCGTCATCGGCATGCCGCACCGCGGCCGGTTGAACGTGCTGGCCAACATCGTCGGCAAGCCGATCTCGCAGATCTTCCGCGAGTTCGAGGGCAACCTCGACCCGGGCCAGGCCCACGGTTCCGGTGACGTGAAGTACCACCTGGGCGCCGAGGGCAAGTACTTCCGGATGTTCGGCGACGGCGAGACGAAGGTGTCGCTGACCTCGAACCCGTCCCACCTGGAGGCCGTGGACCCGGTGCTGGAGGGCATCGTCCGCGCCAAGCAGGACATCCTGGACAAGGGCCAGGAGGGCTTCACGGTGCTGCCGGTGCTGCTGCACGGTGACGCCGCGTTCGCCGGTCAGGGCGTGGTCGCCGAGACGCTGAACCTGTCGCTGCTGCGCGGTTACCGCACCGGCGGCACGGTCCACGTGATCGTCAACAACCAGGTCGGCTACACCACCGCGCCGGAGCACTCGCGTTCCAGCAAGTACTGCACCGACGTGGCGAAGATGATCGGCGCGCCGGTCTTCCACGTCAACGGCGACGACCCCGAGGCCTGCGTGTGGGTCGCGCGGCTGGCCGTGGAGTACCGCCAGGCGTTCGGCAAGGACGTCGTGATCGACATGGTCTGCTACCGCCGTCGCGGCCACAACGAGGGCGACGACCCGTCGATGACGCAGCCGAAGATGTACGACGCGATCGACAAGATGCGCAGCGTCCGCAAGGTCTACACCGAGTCGCTGATCGGCCGCGGTGACATCACCGTGGACGAGGCCGAGAAGGCCCTCAAGGACTACGCCGCGCAGCTGGAGCACGTGTTCAACGAGGTCCGCGAGCTGGAGAAGCACCCGCCGACGCCGAGCCCGTCGGTGGAGTCCGAGCAGCAGGTTCCGCGTGGTCTGTCGACCGCGATTTCGCAGGAGTCCCTGGAGCGGATCTCCGAGGCGCAGATCAACCTGCCGGAGGGCTTCGCCCCGCACCCGCGCGTGAAGCCGGTGCTGGAGCGTCGCGCCAAGATGGGCCGCGAGGGCGGCATCGACTGGGCGTTCGGCGAGCTGCTGGCGTTCGGTTCGCTGGTCATGGAGGGCCGCCAGGTCCGCCTGACCGGTCAGGACAGCCGCCGGGGCACGTTCGGTCAGCGCCACTCGGTGCTCATCGACCGCAAGAACGACTCCGAGTACACGCCGCTGCAGAACCTCTCGGACGACCAGGGCAAGTTCCTGGTCTACGACTCGGCGCTGTCGGAGTTCGCCGCGCTGGGCTTCGAGTACGGCTACTCGGTGGGCAACCCCGAGTCGCTGGTGCTGTGGGAGGCGCAGTTCGGTGACTTCTTCAAACGGCGCCCAGTCGATCATCGACGAGTTCATCTCGTCCGGTGAGGCCAAGTGGGGCCAGCGCTCCGACGTGGTGATGCTGCTGCCGCACGGCCAGGAGGGCCAGGGCCCGGACCACAGCTCGGGCCGCATCGAGCGGTGGCTGCAGCTGTGCGCCGAGGGGTCCATGACGGTCGCGATGCCGTCGACTCCGGCGAACTACTTCCACCTGCTGCGGCGGCACGCCCTCGACGGCATCCACCGCCCGCTGGTGGTGTTCACGCCGAAGTCGATGCTGCGCCTGAAGGCCGCGACCAGCCCGGTCGAGGACTTCACCGAGGGCAAGTTCACGTCGGTCATCGACGACCCGGCCCAGCCGGACCCGTCGCAGGTCAAGAACCTGGTGCTGTGCACCGGCAAGCTCTACTACGAGCTGGCGGCCTACCGCGACAAGAACGGCATCACCGACACCGCGGTGGCGCGGCTGGAGCAGCTCTACCCGCTGCCCCACCGCAAGCTGGGCGCCCTGTTCGAGCGGTACCCGAACCTGGAGTCGGTCCGCTGGACGCAGGAGGAGCCGGCGAACCAGGGTGCGTGGCCGTTCCTGGGCCTGGCGCTGACCGAGCAGTTCCCGGAGCTGATCGGCAAGCTCAAGCGGGTCTCGCGTCGTCCGATGGCCGCCCCGGCCACCGGTCTGGCGAAGGTCCACGAGGTCGAGCAGGCCGAGGTCGTGTCGAACGCCTTCGCCTGATCTCCACGGCTGAAGCGGGCCGTCGGTTCCTCCCGGAACCGGCGGCCCGCTTTTTCGCGCCCGGGCGGAGCGCGGTGGGGCGGCGGAGTGTGCACGGGAACCTTCCGCTCATCTCGGCCGGGGTTGTTTCGTTGTGGTGAAGGGTCGTTTCGTACCCTGCTGTTCCCGACCGCACCGCGTCGAAGATCGACCGAGCACTAGGAGGAAGCGGTGTATTTCACCGACCGCGGCATTGAGGAACTCGAGGAGCGTCGCGGTGACGACGAGGTCACCTTGGCGTGGGTCGCTGACCGGATGCGGGCCTTCGTGGACCTCAATCCGGACTTCGAGGACGCCACTGAGCGTTTGGCGACCTTCCTCGCGCGCGACGACGCCGACGACGAGTGAGCCGGGCCCGGCCGCGCACCCCCTGCGAGCGCGGCCGGGCCACGTTCAGGGGCGCAGCACGGCGCGCCCGGAGATCTCGCGTCGTTCGATGGCCGCGTGGGCGTCGGCGACCTCCTCCAGCGGGAAGCTGCCGCCGATGGCCGGGGTGATGCGTCCCGCGGCGGCCTCGGCCAGGGCCTTGCGGAGCAGGTCCCGACGCCGCTCGCGCGTGGCGTGCTGGATGCCGAGGAGCCCGGTGACGGTCACGCCGCGCCGACCGGCCTCGGTGGTGTCGATGTCGGCGAAGTCGCCGTCGGAGGCACCGTAGGCGATGACGCGCCCACCGTCGCCGACGGCGCGGAACGCGTCGCGACCGTAGTGCCCACCGGCTCCGTCGAAGAGGACGTCGACTCCCCCGGTCAGGTCGCGGACCCGTTCCGCCCAGTCCGGTGCGCCGTAGTCGACCGGCTCGGCGCCGAGTGCGCGCACGCGGCCGAGCTTCTCGTCACCGCGCGCCGCACCGATGACGTGCGCTCCGGCGGCGGCGGTGAGTTGGACGATGATGGACGCCGCTCCCCCGGCGGCCGCGGTGACGAGCACTTTCTCCCCCGGTCGCACGGCCGCGTGGTCGACGAGTTGCAGGGCGGTGACCGCGTCGTGCAGCAGCACCGCGGCCGCCTGCTCGTCGAGCCCGTCGGGGATCACCACGAGTTCGCCGGTGGGGACGGCGACGAGTTCGGCGCAGGTGCCGCTGTTCTCGGTGCTGGCGACGACGGTCTTGCCCAGCCACGCCGGGTCGACGCCCTCGCCGAGCGCGACCACGTCCCCGGCCACGCCGTCGCCGGGGACGTAGGGCGGGTTCATGTCGAAGTAGTCGCGTCCCCACCCCTGGCGGAGCTTGGTGTCGAGGAACAGCACGTCCACGGCTGCCATCTTGACCAGGACTTCTCCGGCTCGTGGTTCGGGGGCGGGTCGTTCGATCACCGACAGGACTTCCGGTCCGCCGAACTTCGTCACCTGCACCGCTCGCATTTTCGATCACTCCGCTCTCGGTCGACTGCACCCACCGTCGGACTTCGAGTTAGCTGGAGGTCAAGGGGATTTTTCGATCAGCAGCAGCGCTGCCCGCGCCAAGCCTGCCGACCTTCGTCGACGGCGACGGCCGCGATGATCAGCGCCACCACCGGGTCGGCCCACGACCAGCCGAAGAGGCTGTTGAGCACCAGTCCGAGCAGCAGCACCCCGGACAGGTAGGTGCACAGCAGGGTCTGCTTCGAGTCGGCGACGGCGCTGGCCGATCCCAGTTCCCGACCCGCCCGCCGTTGCGCGGTGGACAGCAGCGGCATGATCACCAGTGACAGGGAAGCGACCACGATTCCGGCCGTGGAGTGCTCGGCGGAGCCGGCACCGAGCAGGGAGCGAACGGATTCGACCGCGACGTAGGCGGCGAGCGCGAAGAACGACACGGCGATGACCTTCAGCGCGGTGCGCTCGCGGGATTCGGGGTCGGTTCCGGAGAACTGCCAGGCGACGGCTGCGGCGGAGGCGACCTCGATGACCGAGTCGAGGCCGAATCCGATCAGCGCGGTGGAGGACGCGGCGGCCCCGGCGGCGATGGCCACGACGGCTTCGATCACGTTGTAGGTGATCGTCGCCGCCACCAACCAGCGGATCCGTCGCTGCAGGGTGAGGCGTCGGGGTTCGGCGATGGTGGTCGCTGAGGGCGCTTGAGAGCGGTCGGCGCAGCACGGGTCGGCGCAGGTGTCCTTGCTGGTCCGCCGGGAGGCCGGGTCGTCACTCATGCCGACCTCCGTCGGGGAGCGACTCGACGCCGTAGTTCGGGCAGAGCGCCGCGGCGTTGCCGGTGGCGGCCAGGAGGGACTCCGCCGAGGCCAGCAGGTCGATCAGTTCGGGCCTGGCCAGGGAGTAGAACACCTGCCTGCCCTGCGGGCGACCGTCGACGAGGCCGCAGTCGCGCAGGCACGCGATGTGCGCCGACACCGTCGACTGGGCCAGGCCGAGCCGGCCCACCAGGTCGGCGACCCGGGCTTCACCTTCGGCGAGGTGCCGCACGATGGCCAGCCGAGTGCCGTCGGAGAGGCTGTGGAACAGGGCCACGGCGGAGTCGACTCCCGCCTGATCGATCGTCATACGACGATGATAGCGCTCCTCGACGATGCATTGATCAGCCGAGCCGCTGCGCGCACGCGAGCTGGGTCAGGTAGCGCTTGGTGATGGTGCCGCCGCCCTCCTCGACGCAGCGTCCGATGCAGGTCAGGAGCCGCTCGCGCGCCGACTCCGGCATCGCCCGGTGACCCGAGTAGGTCATCAGCAGGTCCAGGTACTGCTCTTCCGCGTAGGTCACCTCCCACTCGTAGCGGTGGAACTCGGGCCGGCTGAACCGGCCCGAGCGGTAGAACTCCTCCGGATCCTGGGCGATCTCGTCCGCGGTGGGGAGGCGCCGCCCGGGTTCGGTGACGGGGTCGAACCGCTCGTAGCAGCGCTGGATCCGGGTGAAGGACTCCTCGCTGCCACCGGCGATGTGGTGCGTCGACACCACCGCCAGGACACCTCGCGGACGCAGCGCGTCGGCGGCCTTGACCATGCGCAGCGCGGGGTCGAGCCAGTGGAACGAGGTCGCGGCCACCACGAGGTCGAACCCGACCGGCGGCAGCGCCCAGGTCTCGAAGTCCTCGACGACGACCCGAGCCGAGGGGTAGTCGTCCAGGCGTCCCCGGGCGATCTTCGCCATCTCCTCGCTCCGGTCGAGCGCGGTCAGCGCGAAACCCCTGCCCGCCAGCGGCACGCTCGCCTGCCCGGTGCCGCAGCCGATCTCGAGAACGCGGGCCCCTTCACCCACCGCGGTCGTGAGCACGTCGAACACCTGCGACGGATACCCCGGACGGCACCGGTCGTAGCGCTCGGCGTCCTCGCCGAACACCGAGCGCAGCCGCTCGCGGTCGCTCACCGAGCCATGTCCGAACCGCAGGCCATGAACGCAGTGTACGAAGGGGCGGCGGTGTTGACAGGAAGGTTCCCACGCTCCCGCCCGAAGGCGTCAGCGAACGCGGTCGCCTTTCCGCCACACCGCGTGGGTGAGGGGAACACCCGGTCGATACGCCAGCCAGGTCGCGCTCGGGGCGTCCAGGACCTGCAGGTCCGCGCGGGAGCCGGGGCTCAGCACCCCGACCGCGCCGTCGCCGGTCTCGCGCCGCAGAGCGCGCGCCCCTCCCCAGGTGGCGGCGCGCACGGCTTCGGCGACGCTCATCCGCATCTGCAGCACCGCGGTCGCCACGCAGAACGCCATCGACGAGGTGTAGGACGAGCCGGGGTTGCAGTTGCTGGCGAGGGCGACGGTGGCTCCCGCGTCCAGCAGCGTGCGGGCGTCCGGGAGGGGCTGGCGGGTCGACAGGTCGCAGGCCGGCAGCAGCGTCGCGACGGTGTCGGAGTTCGCGAGCGCGTCGACGTCGGCGGAGGCCAGGTGGGTGCAGTGGTCGACGCTGGCCGCGTCCAGCTCGACCGCCAGCGCCACCCCGGGTCCCGGCCCGAGCTGGTTGCCGTGGACCCGCAGTCCCAGGCCGCGCTTCCGGGCTGCTGTCAGCACTCGCCGGGATTGGGCGGCGTCGAAGGCACCTTCCTCGCAGAACACGTCGCACCAGCCGACGTGCTCCGCGACGGCGTCGAGCATTTCCCCGCACACCAGGTCCACGTAGTCGGCCGAGTCGGTGCCCGGGGGCACGAGGTGCGCGCCGAGGAACGTGACCTCGTCGGCGATGGCGGCGGCGACCTGGGCCGACCGCAGTTCGTCGGCGACCGTCAACCCGTACCCGGTCTTGGTCTCCACGCACGTCGTGCCCTGGGAGGCCGCTTCGTCGACGTGGCGGCGGAGGGTGTCGGCGAGTTCCGCGTCCGAGGCACGTCTGGTGGCGTCGACGGTGACCGCGATCCCGCCCGCCCGGTAGGGCTGTCCGGACATGCGGGCGGCGAACTCGGCGGTGCGATCGCCGGCGAAGACGAGGTGGGTGTGGCTGTCCACCCAGCCCGGCAGGACCGCTCGCCCGCCGACGTCCACGCGCTCGTCGGCGTCGGGGACGTCCCGGGCGGACCCGACCCAGGCGATCCGGTCGTCCTCGACGACCAGCGCGGCGTCGGTGCGGGTCCCGAGCTCGTCGTCGTGGGTGGTGAGTTCACCTATCCCAGTGATAACAGTGGCTGCCATCGTTGACCATTTCCTCACGTTCGCAGTGCCGTGATGGATTCCCGCAGTTCGCGTGCGGTGTCGATGTCGGTGTGGGCACCGTCGACGACCACCGTCCTGCCGTCGACGATCACCTCGCGCACGTCGGCGGCCCGCGCGACGGCCGGAACCGCCTCCGGCGCGACGCCCGCCAACCGCGTCGAGTCGAGGTCGACCGCGACGAGATCCGCGCGGGCCCCCACTTCGAGCCGTCCCGCGTCGGGATGCCCCAGGGCCGCGTGCGCGGTGGCCATCGCCAGCAGCTCCCCCGGCGCGTGGTGGCCGCGCGTCTCCGTCGCCAACCGCTGGTAGGACTCCACGGCCTGCGCCTCGGCGAGCACGTCGATCACGGAGTGCCCGTCGCTGCCCAGCGACAGCGGGCTTCCCGCCACCGCCAGCGCCCCGGCAGGACCGATCCCATCGGCGAGATCGGCCTCGGTCGTCGGGCACAAGCACACCCCGGTCCCGCTCCCGCCCAGCAGAGCCACGTCCCGGGCCGCGAGGTGGGTGGCGTGCACGGCGGTGACGTCGTCACCGAGCGCGCCGCGCTCGGCCAGCAGCTGCGTCGGGGTCCGCCCGTGCGCGGCCAGGCACGCTTCGTTCTCGGCGCGCTGCTCGGACAGGTGGAGGTGCAGGGGAACCTCCCTGTCACGCGCCCACCCGGCGACCTCCTCGATCGCCTCGCCGGGCACCGCCCGCACCGAGTGCACGGCGGCCCCGGTCAGCACGCCGGTCGCGGTGAAGGACTCCGCGCGCTCACCCCAGCGGCTCGCGTCGCCGTCGGAGAACCTCCGCTGCACCGGATCGAGCTCGCGGCCGAAACCGCCGGTGAGGTAGCAGGTGTCGAGCAGCGTCAAGCGGATCCCGGCGTCGCGGGCGGCGTGCGCCAGGGCGTGGCTCATCGCGTTCGGGTCGCGGTAGCGGGAGCCCCCGGGTGCGTGGTGCAGGTAGTGGAACTCGCCGACGCCGGTGATGCCGGCCTGCACCATCGCCGCGTAGACGCCGCGGGCGAGCAGGTAGTAGCCGTCCGGGTCGAGCCGCTCCGCGACCCGGTACATCCGCTCCCGCCAGGTCCAGAACGTGCCGCGAGCGCTGTCCCCGCGCAGCGCCCGGTGGAAGGCGTGCGAGTGCGCGTTGGCCAGGCCGGGCAGCACGAGCCCGGGAAGCCGTCGCGCCCCGCCCGGCGCCTCACCTCGCCGCACCGCCGTGATCCGGCCCGATTCGACCTCGAACAGCACGTCCTGGCAGGGACCTTCGGGCAGCCACGCCCACGCGCACCAGAACATCCCCTTCACCCCGCCAGCTCGGCCAGGACGCGGGCCAGGGCATGGGAACCTTCCTCGCAGTCCTCGGCGGTCGCGTGCTCTTCGGGGGCGTGGCTGATGCCGGTGGGGTTGCGCACGAACAGCATCGCCGTCGGTGTCTCGGCCGCGAGCACTCCCGCGTCGTGGCCGGCGCCGGTGGGGAGGATGGGTGCGTCGTCGAGAACTCCGCGCAGCCGGTCGCGCAGCGTCGGGTCGAAGTGGACGGTGTCGCCGAAGGATTCCTCGACGACGTCGACCCGGCAGCCTTCCTGCCAGGCGAATTCCCTCGCCTGCTCGGTCAGGTCGTCGACCAGGGACCGCGCTCCGCGGGGCGCGCGGGCGTCGAGGTGAACGTCCACTGAGGACGCGATGACGTTGGTGCCGCCCGGGGTGGGGACCAGTCGGCCGACGGTGGCGCGACCGTCCCGCGTCGCCTCGGCCGCGCTGCGGGCGGCGAGGACGAGCCGGGCGGCGGGAATCATCGGATCGTGGCGGTCGTCGATGAGGGTGGCGCCCGCGTGGTTCCCCTGACCGCGGAACCGGAACCGCCACCTGCCGTGGCCGAGGATCGAGTCGGCGACCGCGACCGGCCGGTCCAGGTCGATCAATCCCTTGCCCTGCTCGACGTGCAGTTCCACGAAGGTCCCGATGCGACCGAGGGCACCGTCATCCCGGCCGATGCGGGCCGGGTCCGCGCCAAAAGTTCCCATCGCTTCGGCGAAGGTGAGCCCGTCGGCGTCGCGCAGACCGCGAGCGCGATCCGGGTGGATGGTTCCCGTCATCAACCGCGAACCCAGGCAGGGGATGCCGAACCGGCCGCCTTCCTCCTCGGCGAAGACGATCAGCGCCAGCGGCGCGCGGGGCTGAAATCCGCGTTCCCGCAGCAGGTCCACGGCTTCCAGCGCGCTGACGACGCCGAGCGGGCCGTCGAAGGCCCCGCCGCCGGGCACCGAGTCGAGGTGGCTTCCGGTGACGACCGCTCCCGGGCCTGGCCGTCCCCACCAGGCCCAGATGTTGGTGTTGGCGTCGGTTTCCACCGCGAGCCCGCGCCGCTCGGCCTGCTCGACGAACCATTCGCGCAGGGTCCGCTCGGCGTCGTCGAAGACGTGCCGCGAGTAACCGCCGCGCCGCCGGTCGGCGCCGATGCCGGCGAGGTCGTCCAGCCCGCTCATCGACCCACCAGCGGAGTCCGCACGCCGCGCTGCGCGGCGACCTCCTCGGCGCGTTCGTATCCGGCGTCGACGTGCCGGATCACCCCCATGCCGGGGTCGTTGGTGAGGACGCGTTCGAGCTTGCGGGCCGCGAGCTCGGTGCCGTCGGCGACCGTGACCTGGCCGGCGTGCAGGGAACGCCCCATGCCGACTCCGCCGCCGTGGTGCAGCGACACCCAGGTGGCGCCGGACGCGGTGTTGACCAGGGCGTTGAGCAGCGGCCAGTCGGCGACGGCGTCGGAGGAGTCGGCCATCGCCTCGGTCTCCCGGTAGGGGGAGGCGACGGAGCCGCAGTCGAGGTGGTCGCGCCCCAGGACGACGGGGGCGGCGAGTTCGCCGGAGGCGACCATCTCGTTGAACCGCAGGCCCGCGGCGGCGCGTTCGCCGTAGCCGAGCCAGCAGATCCGGGCGGGCAGGCCGTGGAAGGGAACCTTCCTGTCAGCCAGCCGCAGCCAGCGGGCGAGGTGCTCGTCGTCGCCGAAGAGTTCCAGCACGGCCTTGTCGGTCTTGGCGATGTCGGCGGGGTCGCCGGACAGCGCAGCCCAGCGGAAGGGACCTTTTCCTTCGCAGAACAGCGGCCGGATGTAGGCGGGGACGAAGCCCGGGTAGGCGAAGGCCCGGTCGTACCCGGCGAGCTGGGCCTCACCTCGCAGCGAGTTGCCGTAGTCGAAGACCTCGGCGCCGGCGTCGAGGAATCCGACCATCGCTTCGACGTGCTGGGCCATGGATTCCCGCGCGCGGGTGGTGAACTCGTCGGGTTTGCGCGCGGCGTAGTCGGCCCAGTCGTCCAGTTCCACGCCGAGCGGCAGGTAGGACAGCGGGTCGTGGGCGGAGGTCTGGTCGGTGACGATGTCGGCGGGCACGCCGCGGCGCAGCATCTCGGGCAGCAGGTCGGCGGCGTTGCCGATGACGGCGACCGAGTGGGCGCGGCGGTCGCGCTTGGCGGCGACGGCCTTGTCGATGGCCTCGTCGAGGGAGTCGGCGACCTCGTCGAGGTAGCCCTGCCGGGCGCGGCGGTGGGCGCGTTCCGGGTCGCATTCGACGACGAGCGCGGCCCCTTCGTTCATGGTGATCGCCAGCGGCTGCGCGCCGCCCATCCCGCCGAGCCCGGCGGTGACCGTGAGGGTTCCGGCGAGCGTTCCGCCGAAGCGCTTGGCCGCGATGGCCCCGAACGTCTCGTAGGTGCCTTGGAGGATCCCTTGCGTGCCGATGTAGATCCAGGATCCGGCGGTCATCTGGCCGTACATCATCAGGCCGAGCTCGTCGAGGCGGCGGAACTCGCTCCAGTTCGCCCAGTCGCCGACGAGGTTGGAGTTGGCGATGAGCACCCTCGGCGCCCACTCGTGGGTCTGCAGGACGCCGACGGGTTTGCCGGACTGCACCAGCAGGGTTTCGTCGTCGCGCAGCGTCGTGAGCTCCCGGACGATGGCGTGGTAGCTGGGCCAGTTGCGGGCGGCTTTACCGGTCCCGCCGTAGACGACGAGGTCGTGGGGGCGTTCGGCGACGTCGGGGTCGAGGTTGTTCCGCAGCATCCGCAGCGGCGCTTCGGTGCTCCAGCTGCGGGCGGTCAGCGTCGTGCCGCGCGGGGCTCGCACGTCGGTCATCGATCCCTCCCTGCGTCGGCGGCGGCGAGGACGTCGCCGCCGCGGATGAGTTCTTCGGCCGCCGCGATCTCGGGGGCGACGTGCCGGTCGGGTCCGGGTCCGGGCACGCGGGTGCGGAGCAGGTCGCGGACCGCCCCGGTGGCGGGTCCGGGGTCCAGCGGTGCGCGCAGGTCGAGGGCTCGGGCGGCGGTGAGCAGTTCGACGGCGAGCACGGTGGTGAGGCCGTCGACGGCGCGGCGGAGCTTGCGGGCGGCGGACCAGCCCATGGACACGTGGTCTTCCTGCATGGCGCTGGTGGGGATGGAGTCGACGGAGGCGGGCGCGGCGAGGCGCTTGAGCTCGGAGACGATCCCGGCCTGGGTGTAGTGGGCGATCATGTGCCCGGAGTCGACACCGGGGTCGTCGGCGAGGAACGCCGGGAGACCGTGGGAGCGGGCGACGTCGAGCATCCGGTCGGTGCGCCGGTCGCAGATGCTGGCCACGTCGGCCAGGGCGATGGCCAGGAAGTCGAGGACGTACCCGAGCGGGGCGCCGTGGAAGTTGCCGTTGGATTCGATGCGCCCGTCGGGCAGCACCACGGGGTTGTCGATGGCGGCCGCGAGTTCGCGGTCGGCGACGGTCTCGGCGTGGCCGGCGGTGTCGCGGGCGGCGCCGTGGACCTGCGGCGAGCAGCGCAGCGAGTAGGCGTCCTGGACGCGCGGGCAGTCGGGGCCGCGGTGGCTGGCGACGATGGGCGAGCCTGACAGGAAGGCGGCCATCCTCGCGGCCGAGACGGCTTGGCCGGGGTGCGGGCGGAGCGCCTGCAGGTCGGCGGCGAAGGGACGGTCCGTCCCCAGCAGGGCTTCGACGCTCATGGCGGCGGTGAGGTCGGCGACGTCGATGAGGTCGCCGATGTCGCGCAGGGCGAGCACCAGCATGCCGAGCATGCCGTCGGTGCCGTTGGTGAGCGCGAGGCCTTCTTTCTCGGCGAGCGCGACGGGGGCGATCCCGGCGGCGGCGAGGGCGTCGGCGGCGGGGCGCTGTCGTCCTTCGGCGTCGAGGACGTCGCCTTCTCCGGTGAGGGCGAGGGCAACCGTGGCGAGGGGCGCGAGGTCTCCGGAGCAGCCGAGCGAGCCGTGCTCGTGGACGAGGGGAACGATGCCGGCGTTGAGCATCGCGGCCAGGGCGTGGGCGGTTTCGGGGCGGACGCCGGTGCGGCCGGTGGCGATGGTGTGCAGGCGCAGCAGCATCTGGGCGCGCACGACTTCGGGTTCGACGACGTGACCCGCCCCGGCGGCGTGGGAGCGGACGAAGGATTGCTGCAAGGCCGCCCTTCTGCCACTGGGGATGTGGCGCACGGCCAGGGCTCCGAAGCCGGTGGAGACGCCGTAGACGGGTCGTTCCTCGGCTGCCAGCGCGTCGATGTGCTTGCGGGTGTCGGCGATGCCCTGTTCGGCGAGTTCGCTGAGCCGCACCGGGGTTCCGCCGCGTGCGACGGAGACGACCTCGGCTCGCGTGAGCGGCTGCGGGCCGATGAACAACTCGTTGTGCATGTCTCCATCCCAGCTCGCGGAAGCTCCTGGCAGAAGCCCTGATGGTGGGTCTCTGTCTGGGATGTCAGACTCCGGGCGTGGGCGAGAGCAGCGATGTGCCCGCGCTGCGGCGCGGGTTGGCGATCCTGCGGGCGCTGGCCGGGCGGGCGGGTCCGGTGTCGGCTGGGGTGTTGGCCCGCGAGCTGGATCTGCCGAGGTCGACGACGTATCACCTGCTGGCGGAGCTGGTGGCGGGTGGTTTCGTGGTGCACCTGCCGGAGGAGCGCCGCTACGGGCTGGGGGTGGCGGTGTTCGAGCTGGGTTCGGCGTATCTGCGGCACGATCCGCTGGAGCGCCTGGCGGGGCCGATCTTGCGGCGGCTGGTGGACCGGGTGGGGCGCGCGGCGCAGCTCGGGGTGTTGCGCGGGGGCGAGCTGCTGTACCTGATCAAGGAGCGCCCTTCGCAGCCGCAGACGCTGGTCACCGATGTCGGTGTGCGGTTGCCTGCGCAGCTGCCTGCGTCGGGTCGGGCGATGTTGGCGCATCTCCCGGCGGCGCAGGTGCGCGCGATGTTCCCTTCTTCCGAGCGCTTCGTGCTGCGCACGGATCGGGGGCCGCGCAGCCTGCCGGAGTTGCGGCGGTTGCTGGCCGAGGAGCGGCGCCGGGGCTGGGCGGTGGAGGACGGTGTCATCACGCCGGGTTTCGCGTCGGTGGCGTGCCCGGTCTTCGATCACACGACGCGTCCCATCGCGGCGATCGGGGTGACCTTCCGGCATTCGTGCGAGGGGCCGGGGTGCGGTGAGACGTGGCCGAACCTGGCCGAGGAGGTGGGGCGTGCGGCCGCCGAGCTCACGTCGCGGATCAGCGGCCGCACGGCGTGACCGGCCACCGCTGGGGTGGCCGGTCGATCGAGGTCAGAGACCGACCGTGGCGATGAATTCCTTGGCGACGTCGGCGGGGTTGGCCTTGTCGACTTCGAGCCGCTTGTTGAGCTCGGTGAGCTTGTCGGTGGTCAGGGCCCGGGAGACCTTGTTGAGGACGTCGGCCTGGGGCGGGGTGAGCTTGCCCTTGCCCGCCAGGGGGACGACGTTCTGGGCGGGGAACATGTTCTTCGGGTCGTCGAGCTTGACCAGGTCGTTGGTGGCGATCTGCGACGAGGTGGTGAACAGGTTGGCGACCTGGATCTCACCGGCGGTCAACGCGTTGACTGTGATGGTGCCGGCTTCGACGCTGCGGATCTCCTTGAAGGTGCAGCCGTAGTCGCGGGCGATCGTGGTCTCCCACCGCGATTTCCATTCGGCGGGTGCTCCGAGGACGAGTTCGCCGCAGCGCGGTCCGAGGTCGGCCATCGAGCGCAGGCCGCTGTCGGCGGTGGCGCGGGTGACGGTGAGGACGTCGGAGTCCTCGGCGGGTGACTGCTCGAGGAGTTCCATGTCGGGTGCGACCTTGGTGCCGAGCTGGTCGTAGACCTGCTGGGATTCGGTGGCGGTCGAGGCCGGGTCGAGGAACTGCAGCAGGTTGCCGGTGTATTCGGGGACGAGGGTGAGTTCTCCGTTGCGGACGGCGTTGACGTAGAACTCGCGGGCGCCGATGCGGGGTCTCGTCTGCACGTCGGCCCCGGTGGTCTTGAGGGCTTCGGCGTAGACGTGCATGAGCAGTTCGCTCTCGGCGAAGTCAGCGGAGCCGATGACCACCTGGCCGCCCTGGGCCTTGTTGGCTTCCAGGGGGTCTTGCGATCCGCAGCCGGTGAGCAGCACCGCCGCGGCGGCGGCCAGGGCCAGGAGTCGTTTCATCGATCGTTTCCTCCTCGTCGGGCGGCCAGGGTCAGACCGCGGGGTACCACGAGCCGGGTCAGCCCGGCCAACGCCAGATCGAGCAGGACGGCCAGGACCGCGATGACGATCGCCGCGGAGGCCATCTGGGCGTAGTCGCTGATCTTGAGCCCGTCGAGCAGGATGCGTCCGAGCCCGCCGAGACCGACGTAGGCGGCGACGGCGGCGGTGGCCACGACCTGCAGCATCGCGCTGCGGATGCCGCCGAGCACCAGCGGCAGCGCGGTCGGCAGCTCCACCTGCCACAGCACTTGGGCGGGCCGCATTCCCATTCCCCGTGCGGCGTCGACGGCGTCGGCGGGCGCGTTGCGCACGCCCGCGTAGGCGCCGGAGAGGATCGCCGGGATCGCGAGGATCACCAGGCCGGCGAGCGCGGGGGTGACCCCCAGCCCGAACCCGAGCACCAGCAGGGTGACGACGCCGAGCGTCGGCAGCGCCCGCATCGCGTTGCCGAAGGCCACCACGAGCACCGAACCCCGCCCGGTGTGTCCGATGTAGACGCCGAGGGGGATGGCGATGAGAGCGGCGACGAGGACGGACACGACGCAGTAGTAGAGGTGCAGCAGCGTCTGCGCGGGGATGCCGTCCGGTCCGCTCCAGTGCGCGGGGTCGGTCAGCCACGCGATCATCTCGCCGATCATGACCGCGTCCACGGGGTCGCGAGTCGCCACAGCAGCACGAGCACCAGGTCCACCACCAGGGCGAGCAGGAGCGTCAGCACGATGCCGATGACGATCTGCTCGGGGTAGTCGCGTTGGAATCCGTCGGTGAAGAGCCGTCCGAGCCCGCCGATGCCGACGAGGGCGCCGACACTGACGAGGCTGATGTTGCTCACCGACGCCACCCGCACGGCCGCGGCGAGAACCGGCACTGCCAGGGGCAGTTCGACGGCGAGCAGCCGCCTGCCTGGCCGGTATCCCATCGCGGTGGCGGCGGCGACGATGTGGCCGGGAACCGAGTCGAGGGCGTCGCGCACCGGCCGCACCAGCAGCGCCGCGGTGTAGAGGGTGAGGGCGATGATGACGTTGAGCGGCGACAGCAGAGGGGTTCCCATCAGCCCGGGCAGGATCACGAACAGCGCCAGGGAAGGGATGGTGTAGAAGACGTTGGCGATGTTCTGCAGGGCTTCGCGGAGCCAACCGACGCGCTGCGCGAGGCGTCCCAGCGGCAGCGCGATCAGCACGCCGAGCAGCAGCGGGAGCAGCGACAGGTAGAGGTGCTGGCCGAGCTGGGTGATCACCAGTTCCCGGTTGCTCGGCGACCCGAAGAAGTCGATCATGTCGCCGCCCGCTGCCGGTCGAGCAGCGACAGCACCTCGTCGGCGGTGACCACGCCGACCACACCGCCGTCGGAGTCCACGACGACACCGAGCCCTGAGGGCGCGGACAGCGCCGCGTCCAGGGCGCCACGAAGGTTCCCGTGCTCCACGTGCAGCGATCCGCCCGCCACCAGCGCCTGGTCGTCGAGCCCCTCACCGGCGTCGGCGCCCGGGGGCAGCCAGCCGCGAGGGCGGTTCCCCTCATCCACCGCGAGCCGCCAGTCGTGGGAGGAGGGGAACCTCTCTCCCACGCGGACCGTCGGGACCGGACGTGGCCGCAGGCTCGTGGCGTCGGCGAAGGACAGTCTGCGGTAGCCGCGGTCGCGGCCGACGAAGGACGTCACGAAGTCGTCGGCGGGCGCGGCCAGCAGGTCGTCGGGGCGGGCGTACTGGGCGAGGTGGCCGCCTTGGCGCAGGACGGCGACCTTCTCGCCGAGCTTGATGGCCTCGTCGATGTCATGGGTGACGAACAGGACGGTCTTGCCCAGCTCGTCCTGCAGCCGCAGCAGTTCGTCCTGCAGCCCTTCGCGGACGACGGGGTCGACGGCGCTGAAGGGTTCGTCCATGAGCAGCACCGGCGGGTCGGCGGCCAGGGCGCGGGCCACGCCGACGCGCTGCTGCTGCCCGCCGGACAGCTGGGCCGGGTAGCGCTTGCCGAGGTCGGCGGGGAGTCCGACCAGGTCGAGGAGTTCACCGGCGCGGTCGCGGGCGGCGCGGCGGGTTTCCCCGGCGAGCAGCGGGACGGTGGCGATGTTGTCGACGACGGTGCGGTGCGGGAACAGCCCGGCCTGCTGGATGACGTAGCCGATGCCGCGGCGCAGCTGCGCGGGATCGCGGTCGCGCACGTCCGTGCCGTCGACGGACACGGTGCCCGAGGAGGGGTCGATCATGCGGTTGACCATCCGCATGAGGGTCGTCTTGCCGCAGCCGGAAGGCCCCACCAGCACGGTGATGGTTCCCGTCTCGACGGACAGGCTGAGCTCATCGACGGCGACGGTGCCGTTCGGGTACTGCTTTCGGACAGCTCGGAACTCGATCAAGCGAGCCCCCTCTCGCGCGGGTCCCCCAAACGCGGCCGACCCTAGCCGGGCGCGTCACTCACCGCGATCTCCTGAGATCGATGCGTGATCTGCTCCCATGATGCGGGAAGTGCCTGCGCGTTGAACCATTCTCGACGACACGAACGTTCCCGTCGCCGCATTCGGGCACCGATTAGGCTGTGCATTCCCATGGACAACGCCCCCTCATCCAGCGCCCCTTCCGCCGGCAACCCGTCGTCCGGCGGCCCGGCATCCGGCGCTGCGTCAGACGTTCCCCCGATCGAAGCCGTCCGCGAGCTGCGCGCCGAGCAGGGCCTGCTGGGCCACCAGGTGCGTCGCGTGCTGGCCGAGCTCACCACCGCTGCGCGCTCGCTGGACGAGCTGATCCGGCGCACCGGGGTGTCGCGCCGCACCGTCGAGCAGGTGCTCGCCGCGGCCGGTGCCGACGTCGACGAGCGCGGCGGCGCGTTCTGCATCAAGGACTCCCTCCTCCCGCTGTACCGGCGGGAGCTGGACCTCGACGCGCTGCCGGTGGTGCGGGAAGAAAGCGACCTCGATGCCGGTGCGCTGGAGGCGATGGCCGGTTTCGTGGCGTCCGGGCCCCGACCGGAATCGGCGCTGGACCACGTGACGGCCACACCGGAGACGGCGTTGCGCCGGGCGATGTGGTTGCGCGACCACTACGACCTGGACGGCCGGAAGGTGCTGTGCCTGGGCGACCACGACCTGACGTCGCTGGCGCTCGCGCTGGTGGCGCCGTCGGCCGAGGTGCGGGTGGTGGACCTCGACGAGCGGGTGCTGCGGCACATCGACTCGGTCGCCGCCGAGCGCGGTTTTCCCATCGTCACCACCCACGCCGACCTGCGGTTCGGGTTGCCGCCGACGTTGGAGGGCTGGGCCGACGCGGTGTTCACCGACCCTCCCTACACCCCGGAGGGAATCGGCCTGTTCGCGACGCGGGCCGCCGAGTGCCTGGCGCCGGGGAACGGCCGCCTGTTCCTGGCCTACGGCTGCAGCCCGCGCACCCCGGCGTTGGGCTGGAAGGTCCAGCAGGAGCTGATGCGACTGGGTTTCGCGTTCGAGGCGATCCTGCCGCAGTTCAACCGCTACTACGGGGCGCAGGCCATCGGCAGCGCCAGCGACCTGTACGTGTGCCTGCCGACGGCGCGCACCCGCAAGCTGGCGCTGCGCCAGGGCCAGGCGATCTACACCCACGGCCCGCAGTCGGTGGAGGCCGCCGGTGACACGCCGGAGGCCTTGCCGCAGGCCGCGGCGGAGCGGCTCGGCGCGCCGGTCGCCGAGCTGCGGCGGGCGAGCTGGGCGCGGCCGGTGCGGGAGTCGGGGCCGGTGGCGTTCGACCTGCGGGCCGATCC
Source organism: Saccharopolyspora sp. ID03-671 (assembly GCF_045278815.1). Classification (NCBI taxonomy): domain Bacteria; kingdom Bacillati; phylum Actinomycetota; class Actinomycetes; order Pseudonocardiales; family Pseudonocardiaceae; genus Saccharopolyspora; species Saccharopolyspora sp. ID03-671. The sequence goes on along the minus strand of NZ_CP134054.1, from coordinate 4,636,959 downwards.
GGGCCCGTGGCTGCTGCGGATGCTGCTGGCCTGCGGTGCGCAGAAGGTCGCCTTCGTGCTGGGGAACAACCACCCGGACGTGACCAGCGAACGCGCCCAGTCCGAGCTGCGGGACCTGGTGGCGGCCAAGTACCGGCTGGCGCTGCACCGCAGCACCCCGGACGGCAAGCACGCGATCGTGGTCGCCGAACGACCGGGAACCGAAGCGGCCGAGGAGTCGGCGGCCGGTTTCCTGCTGCAGCGCGTCCACGGCAAGCTCGGCAACGTCTGGCGGGAGGCGCTCATCGCGGGGTCCGGTGACCTCACCAAGCGGCAGGCGCGCGAGAAGGTCGCGGAACTGGCGCCGCACTCGCGGGACCTGGAGCTGCGGTTGATCGACCTGCCCCGGCACCGCATCGCCGACGTGCTGCGCGCGATGCGGTGAGCGCGGGTCACGGGACGGTGAGCGGCCCGTCGGCGAGCATCTCGCGGAACTTCGGCGCGGGGATCGCGCCGGAGAAGAGCCACCCCTGGTAGGCCTCGACGCCGACACCGCGCAGCAGCCGGAACTGGGTGGCGTCCTCGACGCCTTCGGCGACGCACTGCCGGTCCATCGCGTAGGCCATGTCGACGACGGCGCGGGCGACGGCGAAGTCGGAGGCGTCACCGCCGACTCCGGCGACGAACCGCCGGTCGACCTTGATGATCTGCGCGGGCAGGTCCTTCAGGCGCGCCAGCGACGAGTAACCGGTGCCGAAGTCGTCGACGGCGAACCGCACGCCGCGGGAGACGAGTTCGCCCATCTCGTGGCGGGTGCGGGAGGGCAGGTCGACGAGCGAGGTCTCGACGAGTTCGAGGATCACCCGGTCCCAGGCGATGCCGGTCTCGGCGACGATGTCGGCGACGGAGTCGACGAAGTCGGGGCCGCCGGGCACGAGACCGGCGAGGTTGACCGCGATGCTGACGGGCCGGCCGTTGCGGACCGGCCAGGACGCGGCTTCGCGCAGCGCGGTGCGCAGCACCCAGCGGTCGAGTTCGCGCAGCAGGTCGCCTTGTTCGGCCACCGGCAGGAACGCGTCGGGCGAGAGCATGCCGCGTTCGGGGTGCGGCCAGCGGATCAGCGCTTCGGCGCTGACCACGGTGCCTTCGGCGTCGACGACGGGCTGGTAGTGCAGGGCCAGGCCGTCGTTGCTGAGCGCTTCGCGCAACTGCCCTTCGAGGTGGAGCTGGCGGTCGGCGGCGGCCATCAGCGCGGGGCTGGCGAGCGAGACCTTGCCGGTGCCGCGGCGTTTGGCCTCGAACATGGCGGCGTCGGCGAAGCGCAGCAGGTCTTCGCCGCCGGCGCCGGAGCCGTTGGGCACGGCGGCGCCGATCGAGGACGACACGCGGACCAGCTGTCCGTGCACGGGCACGGCGGTGCGCAGCAGCGCGGAGACTCGGGTGGCGAGCTGGTCGACGCCGCCGCTGGCCTCGACGTCGGAGCAGATGATGACGAATTCGTCGCCGGACAACCGGGCGGGGGTGCAGCCCTCCGGCAGGCCGCCTTCGAGGCGTCGGGCCAGGGCGACGAGCAGTTCGTCGCCCGCGTCGTGGCCGAGGGAGTCGTTGACCCGCTTGAAGTTGTCGATGTCGCAGAACAGCACGGCGATGCCGGGTGAGTCGGCGCGCCCCAGCAGGCGGCCGAGGAGGTCCTTGACGGCGGTGCGGTTGGGCAGTCCGGTCAGGTCGTCGTGGGTGGCCTGGTACCGGAGGGCTTCGGCGGCGCGGCGGCGTTCGGTGATGTCCTGGAACACCACGAGCCAGAACTCGGTGCCGTCGTCCTGCACGGAGCTGGAGGTGTGCAGTTCGCAGTAGACGGGTTCGCCGTCGGCGCGGACCATGACGCGCTGCGGTGCGCGGCGGCGGAACCCGGAGGGCTCGTCGGGCGCGGGCAGGCTGGGGTCGACCTCGTCGGGGTGGGTGATGTCGCGGATGCTGAGCCCGCGCATCTGGTCGAGCCGGTACCCGAGGAGTTCGCAGAGGGCTTCGTTGGCGTTGACGAGCCGTTCGGAGCGGTCGAACAGGCCGATGCCGACGGGGGTGATGTTGACCAGGTCGGAGAAGCGCTGGCTGGAGCGTTCCATCCGGGTGACGACGGCCCGCTGCTCGGTGACGTCCTGCGCAGTGCCGACCAGCAGGTCCCTGCCGTCGGCGTCGGCGATGCGGGTGCCGTGGATGCGCAGGATCCGAGTGCTGTCGGGGGTGCGCTGGTAGCGGTGCTCGATCTCGACCTGCTCGCCGCACTCGATGAGGGGCCGCCACGCCTGGCGCACCCATTCGCGGTCGTCGGGGTGGACGCGGTCGAGGTAGCGGTCGAAGGTGCCGGTGCTGCTGACGGGCTGGCCGAGGATCTCGTAGAGCATGCTCGACAGCCGCATGACGTTGGTGCGCGGATCGACTTCCCAGGTGCCGAGGCGGGCGATGCGCTGGGCGTCCTGCAGGCGGCGGCGTTCGTCGCGCAGCTGCCGTTCGAGCGCGCGGTGCTCGGTGACGTCCTGAACGGTGCCCTGCACGCGCACGATCTGCCCGGCGCGGTCGTACTCGGCGCGCCCGGTGCACAGGAAGATGCGGGTGCCGTGGAGGTTGCGGAGCTCGACTTCGAGGAGTTCACCTTCGCGGGCGTTGAGCACGTCGGCGTAGAACTGGGCGGCGCGGTCGCGGTCGTCGGGGTGGGTCGTGGAGATCATCGCCGTGACGTCGTCGGCGTGTTCGGCACCGCCCGCGCCGAGGAAGTCGGCGAGCAGCGGGCTTCGGTAGATGGCGCCGGTGTCCGGGTAGTAGACCCAGCTGGCGACCTTGGCGAGGCGTTGGGCGTCGATGAGCCAGTAGCGCTCTTCGGAGTCGCGCGGGCCGCCGACCGCCTCGGGGCTGCTACCGGTGAGGTCGGAGACGTCGACGAGCAGCGTGATCTGCAAGGCCTCGTCGTCGGGGTGCGGCCAGGTCTGCAGCCGCACGGGGGTGCGGCCGGAGGCGCCGACGAGCCAGGTCTCGCGGCCTTCGCGTTCGATGAGGTCGGCGAGCTTGCTGCCGACGAGTGCGCCGGGTGCGTCGTGCCCGGCCAGCGTGGCGGCCTGCGGGCTGGCTGCGACGACGAGGCCGTCTTCGGCGCTGAGCAGCGCCGGTGCCTCCGGCAGTGACAGGCCGTGCACGCGCGCCGGGGTGCCGGCCAGGCCGAGACCACCGGACGTCGGTGACATCCGGCTCCGCTCGCTCCGCTCGGTCAACTGCACCCCTCCTGCGTTGCAGCCGCGCAACGGCCGTCCACTCCGGCCCCGATGACCCATCATCGAGTGATGCGCGCCACAGCGAGTCGTATCGCAGACCCTACCGGTCCGCGCACGGCCGGTACCGCCATGGTGCCGGGACCTGAGGCCCGTTCCCTGAAGAGGTGACAGCCTTCGCCCGACATGATGACGCCGACTCACCAAAATCTTTTTGAAGTCGGTTCCGACGCCATCGACGAGTGGGGCCGGGAGAGCCCTCGAGGACTCTCCCGGCCCCACTCGATGCCGGTGTAGAACCTACCGCCGACCCACCGACGGGCGACAGGGTTCGTTGATCACGCGGTGGCCACACCTTCGGCACGAGCCGCCTTCGCGACCGCCGCGCTGACCTCCGGTGCGACCCTCGGGTCCAGCGGCGAGGGCACGATGTAGTCGGCGCTGAGGTCGTCGGCGGCCACGGCCGCGATGGCCTCGGCCGCGGCGACCTTCATGCCGTCGGTGATGCGCCGCGCACCCGCGTCGAGGGCTCCCTTGAAGATGCCGGGGAACGCCAGGACGTTGTTGATCTGGTTCGGGAAGTCGCTGCGCCCGGTGGCCACGACCGCCGCGTACTTGCCCGCGACCTCCGGGTGGATCTCCGGGTCGGGGTTGGACAGGGCGAAGATGATGGAGTCCGGGGCCATCGAGGCCACCTGCTCCTCGGGGACCTGCCCGATGGAGACGCCGATGAACACGTCCGCGCCGCGCATCGCCTCGGCGGGGCCGCCGCTGATGCCGCGCGGGTTGGTGAACTCGGCCAGCTCCTGCTTGATCGGGGTGAGCCCGTCGCGGTCGGCGCTGATCACGCCGCGCGAGTCGAGCACGATGATCTCGCCGACACCCGCGGTGTGCAGGATCTTCGCGCAGGCGACACCGGCGGCACCGGCGCCGGAGATGACCACCTTGAGCGACTCCAGCTCACGGCCGGAGACGCGGGCGGCGTTGCGCAGCGCGGCCAGCACGACCACGGCGGTGCCGTGCTGGTCGTCGTGCATGACCGGGCAGTCCAGGGCCTCGGTGACGCGGCGCTCCAGCTCGAAGCAGCGCGGCGCGGAGATGTCCTCCAGGTTCACCGCGCCGAACGAGGGGCGCAGCCGGACCAGGGTCTCCACGATCTCGTCGACGTCGTTGGTGTCCAGGACCAGCGGGATCGAGTCGAGCCCGGCGAAGGTCTTGAACAGCGCGGACTTTCCCTCCATGACCGGCAGCGAGGCCTTCGGCCCGATGTCCCCGAGACCGAGCACCGCCGACCCGTCGCTGACCACGGCGACCAGCCGCTGCGTCCAGGTGTAGCGGTCGGCCAGGGACGGATCGCTCGCGATCGCCCGGCTGACCTGCGCCACCCCGGGGGTGTACGCGATCGACAGGTCGCGCGCGCTGTCGAGCGGGGCGGTCACCGCAGCGGTGAGTTTGCCCCCTTCGTGCGCGGCGAAGATCTCTTCGTGGGTCAGCTCGGCACCGATTCCATTGGCGGTGCCCTCGTTCATGGTGGTCACGGCGTCCCTCCTGTTGCCATGCCTGCGGCCCGAGCACAATTCCGAGCCGGGCGGATGCGACCTTCATCGGTCGCTTTCGACGCCGACTTTCCGGGCGTTCCGGAGAAGTGGACGTCTTATCGAAATACCGGTACCGGCCATCCTGTTCGGACAGCGGCTCGGTGGACGCTGCGGTCCGGTTAGTGTGCCAGCCCCGCGATGGCATGTCAGCGACAGGGATCACACGCTCGACCAGCAAAAAGGCGAGATTTTTACGGAACATGACAGTACGCGCGTCATATTTTCCGCACACGTCAAGCAGTACGTACGTCCGGTTTGCAATTCGCGGAGTTGCGGACCAACCGAGCCGTTTCAGAATCTGAATCGAAACTGTTCACAAAAACGCGTTCCCCGACCTCGCATTTTCCGCGATGCGATCGAGCACGGGAACCTTCCTGTCACCGCCGCCCCGTCGCGGGAACCGACGATCACGCCTCCTAGGCTCGGCCCGTGCAGGTACGTCGACTTGAAATCACCGGGGCGTTCGAATTCACCCCGAAGGCCTTCCCGGATCACCGGGGGCTGTTCGTCGCCCCCTTCCAGGGGGAGGCGTTCGCCGAAGCCACCGGGCACCCCATACGCCTGGGGCAGACCAACCACAGCGTCTCGGCCCGCGACGTCATCCGCGGCGTGCACTTCGCCGACACCCCGCCCGGCCAGGCCAAGTACGTCTACTGCCCGCAAGGCGCCCTGCTGGACGTGATCGTCGACGTCCGCGTCGGTTCACCCACCTTCGGCCGGTGGGAGGCGATCCGCCTCGACTCCACCGAGTACCGCGCCGTCTACCTCGCCGAAGGACTCGGGCACGCGTTCCTCGCCCTGACCGACAACACGGTGATGACCTACCTGTGCTCCACCGGCTACAACCCCTCCGGCGAGCACGGCATCAACCCGCTGGACCCCGAGCTCGACCTCCCCTGGTCCGGTGAACTCGCCGGCGAGCCGATCCTGTCCGAGAAGGACCGCGACGCCCCGACCCTCGCCGAAGCGAAGGCCGATGGCCTGCTCCCGGACTTCGCCACCTGCCTCACCCACTACGAGTCGCTGCGCTCGGCGACGTGAGCACGGGAACCTTCCTGCCACCGCCGAGGTGATGGCAGGAAGGTTCCCCTCCTCAGCGCACGCGCCCCGGCGACGGCCACAACCGCCACCGCACCACTCCCAGCACCTGGGCCGGACCGAGCTCGCGGGAGTCGGTGGAACCGAAACCGTTGTCGCCCTCCACGTGCCAGCCGTCGGCCTCCCGGCGGACCGCGCGCTTGACCGACAGCTGCTCGGGACGCTGCCGCCACCGCACGAGCACGACATCACCCGGCCGGGCAACATCGCCGGTCCGGAACACCACGACGTCCTGGTCCCGAAGAGTGGGAACCATCGACGGTCCGCGCACCCGCAACCGGCGCAACGGCCACGGTCCGAGTGATTTCACCGGCACCTCCAGTAGGACTACGAGGATCTTCAAGAGTAGGGTCGGCCCCGTCGGAGCACTCACTGTCAGGGAGGAAACATGCGACTCCTGTCGCGCATCCTCGGCCCCCGTCTTGAGGCGACCGCGCACTGCGACCTTCCGTGCGGCGTTTACGACCCCGCGCAGGCGCGGATCGAGGCGGAGTCGGTCAAGGCGGTCCAGGAGAAGTACCAGGCCAACGAGGACCCGGAGTTCCGCACTCGTGCGATCATGATCGCCGAGCAGCGCTCCGAGTTGGTCAAGCACCACCTGTGGGTGCTGTGGACCGACTACTTCAAGCCGCCGCACTTCGAGAAGTACCCGCAGCTGCACGAGCTGGTCAACAAGGCCACCAAGGCTGCCGGCGCCACCGGCACCAAGGGCTCGATGGACCCGGCCAAGGGTCAGGAGCTGCTGGACTACATCGCCGAGATCGACAAGATCTTCTGGGAGACCAAGAAGGGCTGAGTAGTCCGCCCGCTGAAGACGCCGACCTGCGCCTCGCCGCAGGTCGGCGTCTTTTTTGCGCTCCGTCCACTTTCCACACCCGAGCACGCCGACCGCGTGACCGCAGTCACATCATCACCGAGCTGGGGTCGTGCTCCCGCGCTGATCGATACGTTCCCCGCATCTGCCGTCCGCGCACTGGGGGTTCGCTGAGTGGAGTGGCACAAGTGGAGCGCCGTGCTCGGCAGCCTGGTGTTCCCCACCGCGGTGGTGCTCGTGTTCGCGCTCGCGCTGTGGTCCGATCGCACGCGCGCGCTGAAGATGGCGCGGAAGTGGGGAGTTCCGGAACCCGCCGACGGGCAGGTCGACGAAGTTCTCCGCTACCGGCGCGTGCGCTTGGCCTGCTACCCGGTGCTGTACGCGGTGTTCGGGATCTGGGGTCCGCTCGCGCAGAACGACCAGGGCGGCACCACCAACGGCGGAATGGCTGTGCTGCCGATGTTCCTGTGCGGGGCGGTGATCGCGGAGGTCCTCGCTCTCCACCGGGGTCGAGGGCGACGATCGCGACCTGTTCGGATCCGGCTCTTCGCCCTGGTCTCGCGCTGGGGAGCGGTTGTTTATGCCGCGCTCGTGCTGACGACGTTCGCGCTGGGCCTGATCGACCTGCGGGCGCAACCTCACATCACCCCCGCCCTGCTCCGCGCGGCCCGCGAGCACGGCACGGGCGATCAGCTCGGAGCCCCGATCACCGTTCCTTTCGCGGGCACCGCGGCGGTCCTGGTGCTCGTCGCCTTCGTCCTCTGGACGGCGCAGAACCGCTCGGTGAGCTCGAACGACGAGATCGACCGCGCCCTGCGGACCCGGAGCGCGCGCGTGGCGCTCGGACTGGGCATCGCGATGCAGATCTCGCTGCTGTCCCTGTCGACCTGGCGGATGGCTTTCGTCGCCCGGCACAGCGCCCAGGAACTCATCCCCACCGGTCCCGACACCTTCGGCCCCGATCCCGCCGCGACCGCCATCCGCGACTGGGCGCAGAACACCTACGACTCGGTCGGTTCCTGGACGTTCCTGATCTGCATCGTCGCGATCCTCACCTGGATCTACGCCGCGAACCCGCGAACAACCGCGACGACGAACCTCCTGTCGAGGACATCGCGCGACTGACCGGCCCGGTGGCAGAAAGGTTCCCGAGCACTCCCCCGCGAGCCGATGCGCGGAAGGTTCCCGTGCACTCCGCGAGGTGATCGGGAGGTTCCCTTGCTCGCGTTCCGGTGATCGGAAGGTTCCCATGCCCCGGTCGGGGCGCCGGTGACGACCATGCGGGCGGTCTGGGGCGGTCCTAGGGTGAGCGATATCGGACATCGACGTCTGGAGGCAGTCATGACCACGGCATGCCGCGAGCACACCGGTCACGATCACCAGCACGGTCCCGGGTGCGGGCACGTCGCCGTGCCGCACGGCGACCACGTCGACTACGCCCACGACGGGCATCTGCACGTCGATCACGGCGGGCACTACGACGAGTGCGAGGCCGAGGGACATCACGAGCACGGTTCCCATCAGCACGTGCACGGCGAGGGGTGCGGGCACGTCGCGGTGCCGCACGGCGATCACGTCGACTACGTCCACGACGGACACCGGCACGCCGTGCACGGGGAGCACTACGACGAGCACTGACCGATGTGGACTCGGCACGTCGCCGTGCGGAACGAGCCCGGGTCCGTAGGCTGCGGTGCGTGGAGCAGCGCGTCTACATCCTCCGGCACGGCACCACCGAGTGGTCCCTGACCGGCCAGCACACCAGCCGCACCGACATCCCGCTCACCGCGGAGGGTGAGCTGCGCGCTCGTCAGGCGGGGCAGACCCTGACCGCGCTGCGCCCGCCCGGTCCGGTGCTGGTGCTGTGCAGTCCGCGCAAGCGGGCGCAGCGGACCGCCGATCTCGCCGGGCTCGCCGACGTGGTCACCGAACCGCTGCTGGTGGAGTGGGATTACGGCGACTACGAGGGCCTGACCACCGACCAGATCCGCGAGACCGTTCCGGATTGGACGGTGTGGAGCCACCCCTGCCCCGGCGGAGAGACCGCGTCCAACGTCGCCACCCGCGCCGACGACCTCCTGACCCGGGTGCGCGAGGCGGGAACCGACGTGGTGCTGGTCGGCCACGGGCACTTCAGCCGCTGCCTGATCGCGCGCTGGCTGAACCTGCCGATCGCCGCGGGCGTGCACTTCGCGCTGGACCCCGCGGCCGTCACGGTCCTCGGCGACGATCGGGGCGCCCCGCAGATCCAGCGCGCCAACGTCCCCGCCTGGCAGCACGGCTGAGACCTGCCTCGATCCCCGCGCGCACGGCTGCGCAGAATGGACCGGCAGGAACCGAGTCGGTCGTGGAGGTCGGATGATCAGGCGGGCCCGTGAGCAGGACGTGGCGGCGATGGTCGAGCTGGTCTACGAGCTCGCCCGCTACGAGGAGGAACCCGAGTCCTGCCACCTCACCGAGCAGCAGCTGCGAACGGCGCTGTTCGGGCCCGATCCCGCGCTGTTCGGTCACGTGGCCGAAGTGGACGGTGCCGTGGTCGGGTTGTCGCTGTGGTTCCTGAACTTCTCCACCTGGGAGGGCGTGCACGGGATCTACCTGGAAGATCTCTACGTGCGCCCCGAGCACCGCGGGTCGGGTCTGGGCAAGGAGCTGCTGCGGACGCTGGCGCGCGAGTGCGTCGAGCGCGGTTACGCGCGGCTGGAGTGGTCCGTGCTGGACTGGAACGAGCCCTCGATCGCGTTCTACAAGGCCCAGGGCGCGTTCCCGATGGACGGCTGGAGCGTCTACCGGCTCACCGGCGACGCCCTGACGTCGTTCGGCGGCTGAGCGGGTCCTGGTCAGTCCTCGCGGGCGTCGGGGGCCATCGAGGCGTGGAACGACCACTCGCGGCCCTGGCGGTTGAACAGGAACCACAGCACGGCGATCGCGGGGACGGCGATGATCAGGCCGATCAGCGGCCGCCCGGACGGGCCGGTGGCGTACCAGGCGGTGCCCAGCAGCAGCAGCTGCAGCAGCAGGGCGGGGGTGCGGGCCCAGTGCTTGCCCTTGATCAGGCCGATGCCCGCGGCGAGCACGCCGGCGGCCAGCAGGGCGTAGTAGCCGGCCTCGCCCCAGGTCTCGCCGCGTTCGAGCTGGCCGACACCGCCGAGGTCGGTGGAGGTGCTGCGGACCAGCAGCGCCACGACGAACACCAGTCCCGCCACGGCCTGCAGCGTGGTCAGCAGGCCGGCGATGCGCACCGTGCGGGGAACGATCTCGGTAGCCAAGGGGCCCTCTCAGAATCGGGGCCTGGACCCCGCTAGTGACTCTGCGTGTGCACTTTCGATGGTAATACCGCCCGATCGCCGCATAGCTGCCGCTCGCCCCAGACGCCATGATCGACTCATGGCTGAAGCGGCGATCGCGGATATCGGGGTGTCCGCCCAGCTCGCCGCGTGCACGTCGGCAGCCGGTGGACGACGAGCGGGTGCGTTCCGGGGTTACGCATCGAGTCGTCACCGGAAACCGGTGATCAGCGGCGTGGCGCACTCGCTCCTGGTGCGCTCCACCGCCGCGTCCGCCCGTGCCGCGCACCTCGGCCGGTCCCGTCGGTCGTCGAAGCCGGAGGTGGCCGGACAGCCCAGTTGAGACTTCGCGGGCCAGTTGAGACTTCGCGGGCCGGTTTGAGACTTCTCAGGCCGGTTGAGACCGCTCGCCGCGCGTACCCGAGCCCCCGCGCTCGACGGACACGAAACCGTCTCGCTTAGGCTTCGGGTCGTGCGCGCTGTTCTCGTCGTCAACCCGCAGGCGACCTCCACCACCGCCAGCGGCCGGGATGTGCTGGCCGCGGCGCTGGCCAGCGTGCTGAAGCTGGACGTGGTGGAGACCCGGCACTTCGGGCACGCCGCGGAGGCCGCGCGGGACGCGGTGCGGGACGGCGCCGACCTGGTCATCGCGCACGGCGGTGACGGCACGGTCAACGAAGTGGTCAACGGCATGTTCGAGGTCGCCGAGCCCGGCGATCCGTCGATGCCGACGCTGGGCGTGGTGCCCGGCGGGTCGGCGAACGTCTTCGGCCGCGCGCTCGGGCTGCCCAAGGATCCGGTGGACGCCACCCACCACCTGATGCGCGCGCTGGCGGATCGCAGCACCCGGCGGGTCGGGCTGGGCAAGGCCGATGAGCGGTGGTTCACCTTCAACGCCGGCATCGGCTGGGACGCCGAGGTGGTCGCCGAGATGGAGCGGCAGCGGTCGCGCGGCCGGGAGGCGACGCCCGCCCTGTACGCCCGGATCGCCCTGTCCTGCTACTTCCGGATGGCGCGCGGCGAGCCGAAGCTCACCTTGCAAATTGGTGACGACGAACCGAGTGACCTACTACACAGCGTGTTCGTCTCCAACACCGACCCGTGGACCTACCTGGGGTCGACTCCGGTGCGCATGAGCCCCGAGACCAGCTTCGACAACGGTCTCGGCGTGTTCGCGCTGACCAAGACGAGCGTTTACCCTGTGTTGCGACACGTAGCGGAGATGCTACGCGGTAGAGGGAAACCACACGGAAGAAACTCAATTCAGGCTGCGGATGTGCCCCATCTACGCGTAGCCTGTACGGAGCCGTTGCGCCTGCAGGTGGACGGCGATTGCCTGGGTGAGCGATCGGTGGTCGAGTTCTCCTCAGTCCCGAACGCTCTCCGCGTCGCTGTATAACCTTCTCGTAACGGATGGACGTCGCTGTCGGCTCATGACCCCCGTCTGAGCCCGGGAGCACACCGAAACCCCTGGTCAAGTCTCGTCGATCTTTCAGGTGAGTTGGCTCACCGCTCGAGATCGACCTCTTGACATCGCGGCAGTTCGTGAAAGCATTCACAAGCACACGGACTCCGTGAAAGCATTCACAAACACCCCGAACGAACTATCGGCGCGCGCATGGCGTGCCTAGCGAGGAGCAAGGAACAATGGACTGGCGCCACGATGCGGTTTGCCGTGACGAGGACCCGGAGCTGTTCTTCCCGGTTGGGAACAGCGGTCCTGCTGTGCTGCAGATCGCCGAGGCGAAGGCCGTATGCCGCCGTTGTCCGGTTGCCTCTCAGTGCCTGGCGTGGGCGCTCGAGAGCGGCCAGGACGCCGGTGTCTGGGGCGGCATGAGCGAAGACGAGCGGCGTGCCCTCAAGCGGCGCAACGCTCGCACCCGGGCGCGCACCAACGCCTGAGTAGCAGCTCGCTGAGACGCGGCAGGTCGGTCGCACCCCCGGTGACCGACCGCCCGTCTCGCCCCGGGCCGCACACGGCCTCGCAGCGTGAACTGACCCACCCCGACTAGTAGCTACTCGGCCGATCAGCGTCGATGTCGGTCCCGCACGTTCCAGCCGATCTCCCCATCTCGACGGGGTAGCCGGAACCCGGCCGGGAAACCGACTCGATCGGCCCGACGTCCCAGGCGCGTTGGGACGTCACTCGAACGATCGACGCATCAGCGTGGCGCCCAGCATACGGGCCGTCATCGCCGGTACTTCAGAGGCACCCGCAAGACCGCCTCGGTACCACGTTGATGACCGCGGCCACGCAAGCTCAACGACCCGCGGAGCTCCGACTCCACGAGGGTCCGCACGATCTGCAGGCCGAGACGTTCGGCGCGCTCGAGGGAGAATCCCTTCGGCAGGCCACGACCGTCATCCGAGATGACGACGTCGAGCCAGCGCGCCGAACGCTCCGCCTGCACGACCACTTCCCCGCCCTGCCCCTCCGGGAAGGCGTGCTCGAAAGCGTTCTGCACCAGCTCGGTCAGGACCATCACCAGCGGCGTGGCCAGCTCGGCCGACACCACGCCGAACTTCCCGCCGCGGCTGACCTTCACCCCGGTCTCGGCCACGGCGACATCGCTCATCATCGGGATCACCCGGTCCACCACGTCGTCGAGGTCGACCCGCTCGTCGACCGACATCGACAGCGTCTCGTGCACCAGGGCGATCGAGGTGACCCGCCGCACCGACTCGTCCAGCGCCAGCCGCGCCTCGTTGTTGCCGGTGCGCCGCGACTGCAACCGCAGCAGCGCGGCCACGGTCTGCAGGTTGTTCTTCACGCGGTGGTGGATCTCGCGGATCGTGGCGTCCTTGGACATCAGCGCGCGGTCCCGCCGCTTGACCTCGGTGACGTCGCGCACCAGCACCAGCGCGCCGGCCGTCTGACCGCGCGGGCGCAGCGGCAGCGCGCGGAACAGCACCGTCGCACCGCGGGCCTCGGCCTCGATGCGCATGCTCGGCTCGCCGCCCATCGCCCGCCGGACCCGCTGCGCGACCTCGTCGGCGTCGAACGGGTCGTTGAGCAGCGACCGGGTCAGCGGCGCCAGCTGCGCTCCCACCAGGTCCGCGGCGTGGCCCATGCGGTGGTAGGCCGACAGGGCGTTGGGGCTGGCGAACACGACCGTGCCCGAGTTGTCCAGGCGGATCAGCCCGTCACCGACGCGCGGGCTGGTGTGCACGTCCGGGGCGGGTTCCGGCGTCGGGAAGGTGCCGTCGGCGACCATCTGGCACAGGTCGGCGGCGCTGCCCAGGTAGGAGATCTCCAGCGGGCTGGGCACCCTCGGCACGGCCAGGTTGGTGTCGCGGCTGAGCACGGCCACGATCTCGTCGCCCAGCTTCACCGGGATGGTCTCGCGCCGGACCGGCACGCCCAGGTGCCAGCGCGGGTCCTCCTCGCGGCAGATGCGGCCCTCCAGGGCCGCGCGGCGCAGCTGCGGGTGGTCGTCCTGGGTCACCTCGGAGCCTACGACGTCCTCCGGGTGCGCGGTGGGCGCCGTGGTGGGGCGCGCCTGCGCGACGCACAGGAAGCGGTCCTCCGGTGCCTCGGACGGGCCGATCGGGACCCACATGATGAAGTCGGCGAACGACAGGTCGCTCAGCAGCTGCCACTCGGCGACCACGAGTTGCAGGTGGTCGGCAGCGGTGCCGGACAGGCCGGTGTGCTCGGCGAGAAGGTCACTCAGCGTGGACAAGTCGGCCCTCCGGGTCGGCTACGCGGATCTCCCCCGCCATTCTTCCTCCTCGTCACGGCCGTCACCGGCCCCCGCTTAGGAAACCACGAGCGCCACCACCCGCCGGAGGCAGGTATCGGACATGGCAGACTGGAACCTCGAAATCCCAGCGGAGACCGGGTGTCAGTTGATCACTCGCGGTCACCGGGCTGGAGTGAATCTCGACTTTCGAGGGAGTCGCCTTATGGGCAAGCGCGCGCGCAAGAAGAAGGACCGGCGCAAGAACAAGGCCAACCACGGCAAGCGCCCCAACTCGTGATCTCGGCGGCTCTTGGCCGCACCCGAGATGAGAATGGCCCCGGACCGATCGGTCCGGGGCCATTCTCATCGCTGACGGTCAGCGCTTGCGCTTCTTGTTGTCGGCTCGGGCCGCCGCGCGGCGCTCGCGGCGGGTGCCGCCCCGGGACTCGGGGGTGTCGGCGTCCTGGTTGGTCTGCACGTCGCCGGTCTCGCTCGGGCCCGAGTAGCTGAGCCGCTGGTTGGCGGGAGCCTGCAGGCCACCACCGGCCAGCGCGGCCGGGGGCTGCTCGCCGCCCTGGGCGGGGCCACCGGCGAGCTGGCTCAGCGCCGGGCCCGCCGAGGCGGGCTTGGCGCGCCGGGCGCGGGCTCCCTGGGGCTGAGCCGCCGCCTGCGGGGCCTGCGGCGTCTGCGGGACCTCCGGGACCCCGTTGCCGGCCTGGCTCACCGAGACGGGCACAGCGGGCTGCTCGGCGGCGGGCTCGGGCTCGGCGGCCTCGACCTGGACGTTGAACAGGAATCCGACCGACTCCTCCTTCAACGCGTCCAGCATCGCGCCGAACATGTCGAAGCCCTCGCGGCGGTACTCGATCAGCGGGTCGCGCTGCGCCATGGCGCGCAGGCCGATGCCCTCCTTGAGGTAGTCCATCTCGTAGAGGTGCTCGCGCCACTTGCGGTCCAGGACGCTGAGCAGCACGCGCCGCTCCAGCTCCCGCATCGCGCCCGGGCCGACCTTGCCGTCGACGTCGGCCTCGCGCCGGGCGTAGGCCTCCTTGGCGTCGGCGACGATGAGCTCCAGCAGGTGCTCCTTGCTGAGGTCGTCGTCCTCCTCGACCAGCTTCTCCCAGCTCAGGCCGACGGGGTACAGCGAACCCAGAGCCTTCCAGAGCTTCTCGAAGTCCCAGTCCTCGGCGTAGCCCGCGGAGGTCTCGGCGTCGACGTAGGCGGTGATGACGTCGGTGAGCATGTGCATGACCTGCTCCTGCAGGTCCTCACCGGCCAGAACCCGGTGGCGCTCGTCGTAGATGACGGTGCGCTGCTGGTTCATCACCTCGTCGTACTTGAGGACGTTCTTGCGGATCTCCATGTTCTGCTGCTCGACCTGCGTCTGAGCGCTGCGGATCGCGCGGGAGACCATCTTGTGCTCGATCGGGACGTCGTCGGGCACCTTCAGGCGCGTCATGACGGTCTCGACCATGGCGGAGTTGAAGCGGCGCATGAGCTCGTCGCCCAGCGACAGGTAGAAGCGGGACTCGCCCGGGTCGCCCTGACGGCCGGAACGACCGCGCAGCTGGTTGTCGATGCGGCGGGACTCGTGGCGCTCGGTGCCCAGCACGTAGAGGCCGCCCGCCTCGCGGACGCGGTCGGCTTCGGCGTCGACCTGCGCCTTGATCTTCTCGACGACGGCGGGCCACTCGGCCTCGTACTGCTCGCGGTTCTCGACCGGGTCCAGGCCGCGCTGGCGGAGTTCGGCGTCGGCGAGGTGGTCGACGTTGCCGCCGAGCACGATGTCGGTACCGCGACCGGCCATGTTGGTGGCGACGGTGACCGCGCGGAGGCGACCGGCCTCGGCGATGATCGCGGCCTCGCGCTGGTGGTTCTTCGCGTTGAGCACGTTGTGCGGGATGCCGCGCTTGGTGAGCAGCTTCGACAGGTACTCGGAGCGCTCGACGCTGGTGGTGCCGACCAGGACCGGCTGGCCCTTCTCGTGGCGTTCGGCGATGTCCTCGGCGACGGCCTCGAACTTGGCGGGCTCTCCCTTGTAGACCAGGTCGGGCTGGTCGATGCGGGCCATCGGCTCGTTGGTGGGGATGGGCACCACGCCGAGCTTGTAGGTGGTGTGGAACTCGGCCGCCTCGGTCTCGGCGGTACCGGTCATGCCGCCGAGCTTGTCGTAGAGCCGGAAGTAGTTCTGCAGCGTGATCGTGGCCAGCGTCTGGTTCTCGGCCTTGATCTCGACGCCTTCCTTGGCCTCGATCGCCTGGTGCATGCCCTCGTTGTAGCGGCGGCCGGCCAGGATGCGGCCGGTGAACTCGTCGACGATGGACACCTCGCCGTCGCGGACGATGTAGTCCTTGTCGCGCTGGTAGAGCTCCTTGGCCTTGAGCGCGTTGTTGAGGTAGCCGACGAGCGGCGTGTTGGCGGCCTCGTAGAGGTTGTCGATGCCGAGCTGGTCCTCGATGATCGACACGCCCTCCTCGGTGACGCCGACGGTGCGCTTGCGCTCGTCGACCTCGTAGTGGGCGTCGCGCTTGAGGATGGGGGCGAGCCGGGCGAACTCCTGGTACCAGCGCGAGGACTGGTCGGCCGGGCCGGAGATGATCAGCGGCGTCCGGGCCTCGTCGATGAGGATGGAGTCGACCTCGTCGACCACGGCGAAGTGGTGGCCGCGCTGCACGCAGTCGGCGAGGCTCCAGGCCATGTTGTCGCGCAGGTAGTCGAAGCCGAACTCGTTGTTGGTGCCGTAGGTGATGTCGGCGGTGTAGGCCTGGCGGCGCTGCTCCGGGGTCATCTCGGCGAGGATCGCGCCGACCTCGAGGCCGAGGAAGCGGTGCACGCGGCCCATCCACTCGGCGTCGCGCTTGGCGAGGTAGTCGTTGACGGTGACCACGTGCACGCCCTTGCCGGTGATGGCGTTGAGGTAGGCGGGCAGGACGCAGGTCAGGGTCTTGCCCTCACCGGTCTTCATCTCGGCGATGTTGCCCAGGTGCAGGGCGGCACCGCCCATCAGCTGCACGTCGAAGTGGCGCTGGCCGAGGGTGCGCTTGGCGCCTTCGCGGGCGACGGCGAACGCTTCGGGGAGCAGCTCGTCCAGCGACTCGCCGTCGCTGTAGCGGCGCTTGAACTCGTCCGTCTTGCCCCGCAGCTCGGTATCGGACAAACCGACGACGGTGTCTTCGAGCTCGTTGATGTGCGCTGCGATAGCGCGCAGGCGCTTGAGCATCTTGCCCTCGCCGGCGCGGAGCAGTCGGGACAGGACCATCCGGTCGACCTCGCTAGCTGATCGTGACGCGTCCGTCACGGACGCTTTGTGGCCATCGTATTAGAGCTGGCTGTGGGGGTGTGCCGTAGTCCGCTGCAGCGTTGGCGGACCGCAACACGCGGCTGTCCCCCGCGAACCACCGTACGCGGGGGACAGCCGTGCGGGTCGGGCGTGGCGCAGACTCGCCCTGAGGGGTTCTCCGGCGACGTGCGCGGAACCGCCCGGATTGTGTGGTCAGGCGTCGGCGAGTCGGATCACGCCGTAGTCGAATCCCTTCCTGCGGTAGACGACGCTGGGACGGCCGCTGTCGGCGTCGGCGAAGAGGTAGAAGTCGTGGCCGACGAGTTCCATCTGGGAGAGGGCCTCGTCGACGGTCATCGGTTTGGCCGTGTGCTCCTTCTCGCGCACGACCTGCCCGGGGGCGTAGTCGTAGTCCTCCTCGGTCATGCGCTGCCCCGGCACCTCGGCGGTGCGCTCGGGGGCTTCCTGGGGCGCTTCGAGCAGCGCGGTCCGGCCTTCGGCCATGCCTGAAGGGCTGGAGCCGGTCACGACGGGCCGGTCGGCCATCGCTGCGGTCGCCTCTGCCACGGAAGTGGGGTTGTGCTGTCCGTAGTGCACCTTTCTACGGTCGTGCATGCGCCGGAGCCTGCTCTCCAGCTTGGTCGTCGCGGCGTCGAGCGCGGCGTAGAAGTCGCCGGCGCAGGCTTCGGCGCGGATGGGAGCGCCCTTGCCCTTGAGTGTGATCTCGACTCGTTGGCAGTTCTTGGCCTGGCGGGGGTTCTTCTCGTGGAACAGTTCCACTTCCGCCCGAATGGCCTTCCGGTTGTACCGCTCAAGCCGGGTCATCTTGGTGGTGACGTGCTCCCGGTAGTGATCGGGAACCTGAACGTTACGACCCTTGACGACGATATCCATTCACGACCTCCGTTCCTTGCATGCTCCGTAGGCGAGGTGTGCACGGGGGCGCCTTGAAAGGGAGATCAGCTCGCTTTCGGCGCCAGGGACATGGTTTTCGCTCCTTCCCTCCGCCTCGAGTTGGCTGGATTGGTTCGCCACGTTAGCTCGGTTTATCGATTTGTGACACCCCCTCGGTAGGGCGAAGTCAAGCATCCACCGAGAGTGATATTTGCAGCCGAAAGCACGAGATCACGCTGAGTGCCAGGCGTGCCCGAAAAGAGCCGCCGAACGGGTTGTTCACCCGTTCGGGTAGGTAGTGTCGTCGCTCTGCGCAGGGTGGCGATCTGACTGTTCACCCAGCTCATACCCGGAGAACGAACGGGAGGGCCCTCGGGTTCCTGGGCCGATCAGGTATGGCCGAATCACCCGGGGAGATCAGCCCGCCGTCGCGGTCAGCGCGAGCACCAGCGAAACCGGACATCGCGCCGCGTTCAGGGCGGCCGCCGAACCGGCCGCCGTGGCACCGGAGGTGACCACGTCGTCGAGCAGCGCGACCTGCGTTCCCGCTGGTGGGAGGCGTTCCGGGCGCACCAGCACGCGGCCGTTGAGGTTGTCGGAGCGCTGCTGCGGGGTCAGTCCCGCCGAATCCGCCGCGCCACGTGCGGTCAGCAGGCAGTCCGCGGCCCGCGCCGGCATCCCCGACTCGGTGAGCGCGGTGGCCGCGTGCCGCGCGATCCGGCCCATGTGGGAACCACCCCGACGCCGCGAGGCCATCGCCCGCGACGGCGCCGGGACCAGCCACCACTCCCCCGGCAGCGCGCGGTCCAGGGTGATCGAGCGCAGCGCGACCGCGAGCTGCGCGGCCAGCGGAGCGGCGAGATCGCGCCGTCCCGACTCCTTGTAGGCCAGCACCGCCCGGCGAGCGGCACCCCGGTACCTGCCGAGCG
The DNA here is from genome assembly GCF_045278815.1 of Saccharopolyspora sp. ID03-671. Taxonomy (NCBI): domain Bacteria; kingdom Bacillati; phylum Actinomycetota; class Actinomycetes; order Pseudonocardiales; family Pseudonocardiaceae; genus Saccharopolyspora; species Saccharopolyspora sp. ID03-671. The sequence continues at coordinate 4,618,140 of NZ_CP134054.1, read as the reverse complement.
CGAACACCGGTGGCCCGTCGGCGAGCAGCGGCCGCTCGACGCGCCGCAGCCCGCCCAACCGGCCCGCGCACTCGCGGCACCACGCGGTGCCCGCGACGTCGCAGCCGACGCAGTGCTGCGGCAGCAGCAGGTCGGCCAGTCCGGAGAGCGCGTCGCGCAGGCGGGTGAGCACGCCCCGATCATGACGTTCCCGCCGACCCGACTCACCGGCGCGTGTCGGGCGTCAGCCCGGGAAGAACGGGATGGAGGCGCCGCCGATGGGGACGTCCAGCAGGGACCAGACGTCCTCGGTGTCCTGGGACTGCCAGATCCCGTGGCGATCGGCGACCACGACCTGGCCGCCCGGGCCGACCGTGATGGCGGTGAGCGGCTGGCCGAGGTTGGCGGCCGTGTAGGGCTCCCAGCGGAAACCGTCCACCGACAGGTCGAAGACCGGGAAGTTGTTGCTGTCGGTGGTCGCGACCAGCGATTCGTCCTGCCGCCACTCGACGGAGGTGATCCGCACGTCCTGCGGCGGGCGCAGCACCACCGGCCGCTGCAGCACGGCCCGGCCGTCGTGCTCACCGATCCCGGCGACCACGACCTCGTCGTCGACGACGGCGGCGACGCGGGTGCCGTCGCGGGACAGCCGCAGGTCCGTGATCGGGCGACCGGCCGGCAGCGCCCGGGTGTCGACGGTCTGCGGCACCCACCCGGCCGCGGTGGCCATCGCGCGCACCACCTCGCGGCCGTCGACGACCGTCCAGGCCTCCTCCTCGCCGCGCCAGGTCGGCTTGCTCATGTAGTTGCCCGCGGTGGGCAGCTCGGCCAGCTGCCCGCCGAAGTCGCCGACGCGCAGCGCCACACCACCGGGCCGCCGGGTGACCGCGGCGAACTTGCCGCCGTGCGGCGACCGACCGGCCCGCACCACGTCGTACTCGCCGGAACCGGCGGGTCCGGGGATCGGTTTGGCCTGCCGGTCGAGCACCAGCACCCGCTCGGAGACGACGGCCAGGCCCGGCAGGTCGGGGCGCTGCAGGTTGTCGGCCTCGTAGTTCTCCATGTCGGTGGGGCGCAGGTCCTTGCCGTCGGCGAGCAGCGGCATGCCCTCCTCCTTGATGCGGACCCGCGCGCTGCTGACGCCTTCGAGCGTGTAGACCACCTGCGCGGCGATCAGCCTGCGGGTCTCCGGCGAGACCTCGCCGAGCTGGCTGAGGTTCACCTCCAGCGCGCCGTCGGCGGCTTCGGTGGTGTTGGTCTTGGGGTGCACGCCCGGCGGGATCGCGGTGCGCATCGCATCCCGCATGCCCTCCGACGGGCCGGAGGTGAGCAGCTCGATGACCCGGCGCGGCAGCGTGGTCGCCGGTTGCGACACGACGTAGCGCAGGTCCGGGGCCACGCCGCTGAGGTCGTGGTCGAGGAAGTACACCGGCACCGGGCGGAAGACGCTGCTGAACGAGGTCTTGCTGACGACCATCTCCTGCGGCGGGGTGGTGATCCGCCACTGGCCGTTGCCCTGGCGCTCCACCCGCACGTCCACGGTGAGCTCACCGGTCTCGGGCACGAAGGAGGAGTCGGCGAGCAGCCTGCCGACCCGGTCGGCGCGCAGCGTCACCAGCTGGACGCCTTCGGGCAGCGGCTGCGGCGGGGTGGCCGGGATGGTGTCGACGTTCTCGACGATGAGCATGCCCGGCGGCGGGGTCCAGTTGCGCTCGATCGAGGGCGCCAGGTGCTTGCGGGCGGACTCGTGGTTGCTGGCGGGCGAGGCGGCCTTGTCGACGAAGCTGCGCACCAGCGCCAGCGGGTCGATGTCGTCCGGCGGCGGGTTGATCGGGATCGTGGTGTTGCTGCCGTCGACCTCCTTGACGGCCTTGGGCTCGGAGCTCTCCGGGATCGACGCGCAGGCCGACACCGTCAGCAGCAGGACGAGCAGTGCCACCCACCGGCGTGCCGCGCGCATCACTTCTCCTCCCGGGGCTCTTCGGAGAGCCGGGCCGGGCCCTGGTCCCGGACCTCCTGCTCGCCGTCCGATTCGGACGGTCGTTCCACGCCGGCGGCCAGCAGCGCCTCGGGCGCGGCGATGCGCCGGGTGCTGGGCAGCGACAGCGGGCTGGTCTCGGCTTCCTCGCCGGGCTTGCGGGGCAGCGTCAGGCGGAAGCAGGAGCCCTCGCCGGGTTCGCCCCAGGCGTCGAGTTCGCCTCCGTGCAGGCGGGCGTCCTCCAGGCTGATCGACAGGCCGAGGCCGGTGCCGCCGCTGCGCCGGTTGCGGGACGGGTCGGCGCGCCAGAAGCGGGTGAACACCAGCTCGGCCTCACCGCTGCGCAGGCCCACCCCGTAGTCGCGAACGGTGACGGCGACGGCCTGCTCGTTGCCGCCGAAGCGCAGTTCGACCGGGCCGCCCTCGGCGTGGTCGATGGCGTTGGCGACGAGGTTGCGCATGATGCGCTCGACGCGGCGGGCGTCGGCGACGATGTGCAGGTCGGTGCCGTCGGCGGGCGGGTGCACGCGGAGTTCGACGCCGCTGGTCTCGGCGATGGCGCGCACGGACTCGACGGCGCGGGTGGTGATCTCCTGCAGGTCGAGCTCCCCGGCGGCCAGGTCGGCGACGCCGGCGTCGAGGCGGGAGATCTCCAGCAGGTCGGCCAGCAGCAGTTCGAACCGGTCGAGCTCGTCGACGAGCAGCTCGGTGGAGCGGGACAGGCCGGGCGGGAACTCCTCGCGGGAGGCGTGCAGCACGTCGGCGGCCATCCGCACGGTGGTGAGCGGGGTGCGCAGCTCGTGCGAGACGTCGGAGGTGAAGCGGCGCTGCAGCTGGCCGAACTCCTCCAGCTGGGTGATCTGCTGCTTGAGGCTGTCGGCCATCTCGTTGAACGACTCGGCGAGCCGGGCCACGTCGTCCTCGCCGATCACCCGCATCCGCTTGTCGAGGTCGCCTTCGGCGAGCTGCTCGGCGATCTGCGCGGCCTGCCGGACCGGGCGCACCACCTGGCGGGTGACCAGGTTGGTGATCGCGCCGAGCAGCGCCAGCAGCACTACGGCGCTGACCAGCAGGGTTCGCTGCATGACGGCGAGGGTCGTCTGCTCTGCGGTGAGCGGGAACAGCAGGTAGATCTGCAGCGGTCGGGTCGCGCTGGAGACCGGGGTGCCGACGATGACCATCGTGACGGGGCCGGTCTCGCGCTGAACGGTGTAGATCTTGGTGGCGAGCTGGCCGCGCTCGACGAAGCCGCGCAGGTCCTCGGGCACGTCCTCGACGGGTCCGGCGGCGGGCTGCTTGCTGCGCTCACCGGGTGCCCGGCCGTCGACGAGGACGGGGGTGAAGGCCCCGGCGACGGTCTCGGTGGTGGACTGGCCGGACGAGGAGGTGGTGAGCCGGTTCAGGGCGGCCTGCAGCTGCTCGGCGACGCTGTCGGAGTTGGGGTCGACGGCGGTGAGCTCGCGCTCCAGGATCGGCAGGCTGTACTCGGCCTGCGAGATCGCGGCCTGCTCCTTGGAGTCCAGCAGCTGCGAGGTGATCTGCCACTGCAGCACCATGCCCAGCACGATCACCACGGCCAGCGACAGCGCGAGGGTGCTGACGACGACGCGCAGCTGCATCGAGCGCCGCCACATGGCCTCGAACCGGTGCCAGCGGGTGCGCGTCTCCTCCCGGACACGACTGCTCAACAACCGCACCCAGCGGCTTTGTCGAGTCCACACGCTCACGGCGACCTCAAGGCTGCTAGTACTCGTTTTGCGTAGCGGTGCAGGTAGCGGAACCTCAGACGCCGCCTGGCTCCGGGCGCCGCTCCTGATGTATGCCAGCCAATACACGGCGTCCCGGCGTCCTCACCAGGCAACGTCTGAGAACCCGCGGCGGTGCGGGCTGCGAAGGTGGTCTTCACGGCTCGCGGCTGCGCCGCTTGCTCCTGACGCTCCCCATCGGACCCTTGCAGACGAGGTGGCGTCCGGAACGAGGTGGTCAGCTGATCACGGGGGGCCTGCCTTGTATCCGACTCCTCGGACGGTGAGGACGACCTCGGGGCGTTCCGGGTCGCGCTCGACCTTGGAGCGGAGGCGCTGGACGTGCACGTTGACCAGGCGGGTGTCGGCGGCGTGCCGGTAGCCCCAGACCTGCTCCAGCAGGACCTCGCGGGTGAAGACCTGGCGCGGCTTGCGGGCCAGGGCGACCAGCAGGTCGAACTCCAGCGGGGTCAGGGCGATGGGTTGGCCGTCGCGGGTGACCTCGTGGCCGGGCACGTCGATGATCACGTCGCCGATGGTCAGCACCTCGGCGGGCTCGGCGTCGGTGCGGCGCAGCCGGGCGCGCAGCCGGGCGACGAGCTCCTTCGGCTTGAAGGGCTTGACCATGTAGTCGTCGGCACCGGATTCCAGACCGAGGACGACGTCGACGGTGTCGCTCTTGGCGGTGAGCATGACGATGGGCACCACGGACTCGGTGCGGATCGCCTTGCACACGTCGATGCCGTTCATCCCGGGCAGCATCAGGTCGAGCAGGACCAGGTCGGGCTTGAGCTCGCGCAAGGCGGGCATCGCCTTGGTGCCGTCGCTGACGACGGCCGTCTCGAATCCCTCTCCCCGGAGCACGATGGTCAGCATTTCGGCCAGGGCCGGATCATCGTCCACCACGAGCACGCGTGCCTTCATGCACCACATCGTTGCACTTGTCACTTGGCGCCCGTGCATCCACCCGCCGGGTGTCGTCGCAGGTCGCGAACTCGGCGCCGGATTAGCGGAGCTCATACCGCCGAATGGAGCAGGGTCGGTGTGGTGTGGGTTTCAGCTCTCAACCCATGACGTGCTCGTCCACCAGGGCGGCGAAGTCCACGTCGGCCGCGCCGTCGACGACGACCCACGGCGTCCACCAACCGGCCTCGGCCAGTTCGGCGTAGACCTCGGCGCAGCGCTGCTGGAGCGGGGTGTCGGACTCGAAGCGGTCGCGGCGGCGGTCGGTCTCGGTGCGCTCGCGGTGCTCGGCCCGCCCGGTGGCGACCTCGGCGGGAACCCGCAGCAGGATCTGCAGGTCGGGTTCGGGCAGGCCGAAGCGGGTGATCTCCAGGTCGCGGACCCAGGACACGAACTCGCCGTCGGCGCGCTGGTGCAGCCGTGCCGCGCCGTAGGCGGCGTTGGAGGCGACGTAGCGGTCCAGCAGGACGACGTCGTGGGCGTCGAGGTCGGCGCGCAGCGCGACCGCCGCTCCCCTGCGGTCCAGCGCGTAGAGGACGGCCATGCCGTGCACCGAGGACCCGAGGTCGCCGTGCTCGCCGCGCAGCGCTTCGGCGACGAGTTCGGCGTGCACGTCCTCGGTGTAGCGCGGGAACGCCGCCCCGGCGACGGTGCGGCCCCGCGCGGTCAGCTCCTCGGTGATCCCCCTGGCCAGGGTGCGCTTGCCCGCGCCGTCCAGTCCCTCGATGACGATGAGTCGTCCCACGTCGCAGAACCGTAGCGGAGCGGGTCGGGTCGTCTTCCGCCGCGCCGGTCCCGCCGTGCGAAACCCCGGAAAACCATGACATCACCTGCCGTGACGATCACAATCGTTCGCGTAGAGGTCGCCAGGTGTGGATCTGCGATGGACAATCACCACGGCGTTCGATGATCACCACCTGCTCGGGAGGACCCTGTGCAAGTACCCGGGCCCGACACCCGCGTCGTTGAGCTGCGCGTGCACGGAATCCTCGGCACCACCGGCGACGAGCTGACCGACTCGGTCGCGTCGGTGGACGTGGCCGGGGACGGGGTGGGGCGCATCATGCGTCCCGCCGACCGGCTGCGCCGTCCCGTTCCGGGCCCGATGCTCAACGCCGGTGAGCGCTCGGTGCCCCGGATCGTCGAGGGCTACGTGTGGGGCGCGATGACCTCGGGCGGCCTGGCGAAGGCGACCTGGGCGCTGCTGTTCCCGTTCGCGCTGGCCAACATGGCGCACTGGATGCTGCCGCCGACGCGCACCGACAACCCGGTCAGCCGGGTGCTGTGCTCCTCGCTGCGCGCGTTGATGCGGATCTCCGCGCTGCTGCTGACGATGCTGATGGTCGCGCAGATCACGGTGATCACCTTGGACCTGGTGGGCTCGCAGTGCCTGGCTCCGGGGGCGCGGTGCCTCGGCTTCGTGCCGGAAGCGGCGCGCGGCGCGGACGTGCTGCGGTCGGTGGTGCTGCTGATCCCGGTGGCTCTGGTCGTGCTGCTCATGCACCGGCTGTCCACTGTGTCCTGGCGGGTGTCGGCGCCGAAGGACGACAGCCCGCAGCACTCGGCGCTGGCGCCGATGCTGCCGGGCGGCAACGTGGTGTCCGATCCGGACACTCCCGCGCTGCGAGCGCTGCACGTGGCGGCCGCGCTGGCCACGGCGGCGCTGGTGGTGCTGGGCGGTCCGCTGACGTTCAGCCTGGACCCGCGGTGGCTGGTGGCGGTCGCGGTGCTGCTGGTCGCCGTGATCGGCACGGCCGGGCTGGACGACCCGGCGGGGATGCGCGAGACCAGCAAGCTGTTCCGCGCGCTGCTGGGCCGCCGCAGCAGGCGGGTGCTGATGTCGGTGGCCGGGGTGTTGCTGGCCTCGGTGGCGCTGCTGCCGGGCGAGCCGGCGGGTCCGCTGCCGGGGTCGGGGGCGACGATCGACGCGCTGACCGCGCTGCTGGTGCTGACCTGCGTGGCGGTCGCGGTGCTGCTGCTCCCGGCGTCGCTGCTGGCGCGGCCGGTGTGGAAGTCGCAGCCGAAGCAGTTGCGGCCGTGGGCCGGTGGCTGGATGGCGGCGCCGGTGCTGATGCTGGCGGCGATGCTGGGCAACGGTTTCGGCGCGGGTCTGGCGCTGAGCGTCCGGCAGACGTTGAGCGTGCCGCGGGCGCCGGGCGCGGCGCCGCTGCTGCTGCCGGCCGCCTTCGACGACGTGACGATCTTCTGGGGCACCGCGGTGGTGCTCATGGCCGTGGCGCTGGTGGTGGCGGTGCCGTGGCTGCTGGTGCGGCGGTTCCGGCGCGACGACGAGGACCCGATCCCGGACGAGGTCGCGCTGCTGCACGCCGGTCGTCGGGAGGACCAGCGCAAGGCCGCGAGCGCGTGGCGGATCGCCGACCTGCAGCGCCGCTACTCGCACCAGCTGTTCCTGGTGATCGCCGGGGTGCTGACGGTGAGCACCGCGGCGAGCCTGGCGGCCCGGTTCGCGGGGATGCCGCGGCTGCCGTGGTTGAGCGCGATCGGCGTGGTGGCGCTGGCCGGTCTGGCGGTCGGGTTGCTGCGCATGGTGTTCCTGGCGGCGACGAAGCGCGACACCGCCCGCTACCTGGGCGTGCTGGGCGATCTGGCGTTGTTCTGGCCGCGCGAGGCGCACCCGGTGGTGCCGCCGTGCTACGCGCTGAAGGTGATCCCGGAGCTGGCCGACCGGGCCACCGAGCACCTCAAGGACCCGAACACGCGCGTGGTCCTGGTCGGGCACAGCCAGGGCAGCCTGCTGGCGGCGGTGGCCGCGGCGCGGCTGCTGGAGTCGTTGCCGGAGTCCGACCGCGAGCGGGTCGGCCTGGTGACGGCGGGCTCGCAGCTGCAGTGGGCGTACCCGAGGGCGTTCCCGGGTGTGGTGCCGCACGCGGCGCTGCGGGACCTGGCCGGGGCGATGGGCGACCGCTGGCGGTCGCTGTGCCGGGGCACGGACCCGCTGGGAGGTGCCGTGACGACCTGGAACCGGCAGGTCTACAACGGGATGCTGATCGGCGTCGGCCTGCGCGGTGACGGCACGGAAGGTCCGCTGCCCGCGGCGACGCGGGGTCCGACGGGCGCCCTGGTGCTGGGCGGGGACCACTGGCTGCCGGACCCGCAGCGGGGGCCGTTCTCGTGCCGCCGCTGGGTTCCCGGCGTGCTGGGGCACTCGGACTACAGCGGCGACCCGGAGTGGGATCGCGCGGTGGCGATGGCGGCGGGTCTGGAGCGCCCGGTGCGCGGCGCGGCGCTGCCGCTGTCGGAGGCGCCGCAGATCCCGTCCGCACCCGATCCGCGAGCGGTCGGGTCCGGTGCTGTGGGGTCTGGTGCCGTCGGGTCCGGTGCGCTGTCGCCGCAGGGCGATGACGGCGGGTCGATCGGTGACTCGGTGGAGGACCTCCCGAGGAGGACCGCCGGGGAGACGGCGGAGGCGGCGAGGTCGAAGCGCTCGAAGTCGATCCGGGCGTTCCGCAAGGAGTCGAAACGCCCGGTCGAGGCCGAGGTCCCGGAGCAGCAGTCGCACGAGGAACCGCCTCCGGAGGCCGCCGAGTCCTCCCCCGATCTGCCCGCGCAGCAGGACTCCGAGCCCCGCTCGGAACCGTCGGTGCTGCCGGAGATCACCGAGCCCAGGGGCCGCATCGCCCCGTGGGAACGAGGCTCGTCCCTGCGCTCCACGGACTCCTGACCGCACAACGACCGACCCCCGGTCCCCGGCCACCGCAGCGGCCCCTGGGAGCGGCCCCCGGGAGCGGTCCCCCGGAGCGGTGCCCCCGCGGCGGTGCCGGGGTGGGTCACCAGTGGACGGTTTTAGCCATAATCACCCATGATCAATGTCCTTTTTGCCCGGACAATTATGGCTAAAACCGTCCACTGGTGACGCTCGGGCCCTCCGGGAGGACAACGAAAAGCGGCGCCGTCCCCGGGTGGGGACGGCGCCGCTTCTGCGTGGTGCGGGCTAGCCGGTGACCTGGCCGCCGTTGGCGACGTCGCCCTGCTTGCCCAGGCGCGAGTGCGACCGGCCGTACAGGAAGTAGATCACCACACCGGCGATCATCCAGACCACGAACCGGATCCAGGTCAGCGCCGTCAGGTTCAGCATCAGCCACAGGCAGGCGATGATCGCCAGGATCGGCACCAGCGGGACCAGCGGGGCCTTGAAGCCACGCGGCAGGTCCGGACGGGTCCGCCGCAGGACGATCACACCCAGCGACACCAGCACGAACGCGAACAGCGTGCCGACGTTGACCATCTCCTCCAGCTTGTCCGCCGGGAAGAAGGCCGCGGCCAGCACGACCACGATGCCGACCAGGATGGTGGCGCGGGCCGGAGTGCCCTTGCTGGAGGTCTTGGCCAGGGCACCGGGCATCAGACCGTCGCGCGACATCGCGAACAGCACGCGGGTCTGGCCCAGCAGCAGCACCATGACCACCGTGGTCAGACCGGCCAGCGCACCGACCGAGATGATCGCCGCCGCCCAGGTCACGCCGTGGATCGCGAAGGCGGTGGCCAGCGTGGAGCGGGTGCCGTCCTCGGCGGTGGCCAGGTCGGTGTAGGGCACCATGCCGGTGACGACCAGCGCGACCGCGACGTAGAGCACGGTCACGATGACCAGGCTGCCGATGATGCCGCGCGGGGCGCTCTTCTGCGGGTTCTTGGTCTCCTCCGCGGTGGTCGCGACGATGTCGAACCCGATGAACGCGAAGAACACCAGCGACGCACCGGCCAGCAGGCCGAACAGGCCGTAGTTGCTGGTCTCGCCGCCGAGGATCAGCGACAGCAGCGACTGCTCGATCGCAGGGCTGTCCTCCGTCGCGGCCTGCGCCGGCGGGATGAACGGCGTGTAGTTCGCGGCGTTGATGTAGGCGAGGCCGACCACGATCACCAGCAGCACGACGGCGACCTTGATGATGGTGATGACCAGCGACACCCGGGCGGACAGCTTCGTGCCGACCGCCAGCAGCGTGGACAGCACGGCCACCAGCAGCAGTGCGCCCCAGTCGAACTGGAGCGCCCCGAACTCGAACACGGTGGGCACGTTCAGCCCGATGAGCGCGAGGACCTCCTGCAGGTACACCGACCAGCCCTTGGAGACGGCCGCCGCGGCGACCGCGAACTCCAGGATCAGGTCCCAGCCGATGATCCAGGCGATGAACTCGCCGAAGGTGGCGTAGGAGTACGTGTAGGCGCTGCCGGCGACCGGCACCGTCGAGGCGAACTCGGCGTAGCACAGCGCGGCGAGGCCGCAGGCGATCGCGGAGAGCACGAAGGCCAACGACACCGAGGGCCCGGAGACGTCACCCGCCGTACGTGCCGCGAGCGTGAAGATACCGGCACCGATGACGACTGATACGCCGAAGACGATCAGATCCCAGGTGCCCAGATTTTTGCGTAGTTTGGTGTCCGGCTCGTCGGTGTCGAGAATGGATTGCTCTACCGACTTGGTACGCCACAGCCCAGTGCCTGGCACTGTCGCCTCCTCCATCAAGTCCCAAGTGTCGTGGGTGCACGCACCCTAACTCGCGCATGTCGCTCCGGGTAACGACCGACTAGTATTCGCCCTAGCTTTCGTTAACCCGTTGTGATGACAAGACGTTGTCTTGTGTCAGGCCGTGGTCATGCGGCCACGGTCGAGATCCGGTTCCAGGTAGATCAGGCGCGCTGCCGGAACCTTCGCTCGAATCCGCTGCTCTGCACCATCGATCTCGGCGGCGACATCCGCAACCGAGAGCGACGGGGCCAGGCCGATCTTCGCGGCGACCAGCAGCTCCTCCGGGCCCAGGTACTGGGTGCGGATGTGGATGACGCGCTCCACCCGCTCGGACTCGATCTGCCGGATGATGTCGTCGAGCACCTCGCGGCTCGCGCCCTCACCGATGAGCAGGCTCTTGGTCTCCACGATCAGCACCACCGCGATCACGCCCAGCAGCACGCCGATGCACACGGTGCCGATGCCGTCGAAGACCGGGTTGCCGGTGAGCACGGTCAGCCCGACGCCGCCGAGCGCGAGCACCAGGCCGATCAGCGCGCCGAAGTCCTCCAGCAGCACCACCGGCAGCTCCGGCGTCTTGGCCTGGCGGATGAACTGCCACCAGGTCAGCTTCCCCTTGATCTCGCGCGATTCCTTGATGGCGGTCCGGAAGCTGTAGGTCTCCAGGGCGATCGCGATGACCAGGATCAGCACCGCCACCCACGCCGACTGCAGCGGCTCGGGGTGCTCGATCTTGTGGATGCCCTCGTAGAGCGCGAACACCGAGCCCAGCGTGAACAGCATCAGCGCGACGACGAACGAGTAGAAGTACCGGTCGCGGCCGTAGCCGAAGGGATGTTCCTCGTCGGCCTTGCGCTGCGAGGTCTTCTGGCCGAGCAGCAGCAACCCCTGGTTGGAGGTGTCGGCCAGTGAGTGCACCGATTCCGCCAGCATCGACGACGAACCGGTGAACAGGAATCCGCCGAACTTGGCCACCGCGATTCCCGCGTTCGCGGCCAACGCGGCCAAGATGGCCTTGGTCCCGCCCCCTGCTGACACGATCTCCTCCAGGTCCTCCGGCTGCGATGACGGGAGGAATGTACCGGGTGCGCAGGGGAGGAATGGGACGACCGGGAAGATCGCCGACTTGAGATCGCTCTCAGAACGAGCCGGCGGCCGCCCGGAACACCTGGGCCTGCCCGTCGGGGTCCAGCTCGGCCGGGCGGACTTCGACCGCCGGGTCGCTGGCGGCCAACCACACCGAGTGGCCGCGCTGCAGCACCAGTTCCCGCGGCAGCGACCCGTTCTCGCGGTGACCGCTGGTCAACCGGACGCTTCCCTTGGTGCACAGCAGGATCTGCGGGCCCGGCGAGTCCAGGTGGACGGTGCCGGACTCGGCGGGCGTCCAGTCCAGCCTGGACAGCTCGAACTCGGCGGCCGGGGTGCGGTAGGCGGTGAGGTTGGCGTCGAGCGACTCGCCCTTGAGGACCCGCATGTCGCCGCAGGCGAAGTCCAGCACCTTCAGCAGCTCCGGCACGTCCACGTGCTTCGGGGTCAGCCCGCAGCGCAGGATGTTGTCGGAGTTGGCGAGGATCTCGATGCCGGTGCCGTGCAGGTACGCGTGCAGGTTGCCCGCGGGGAGGAAGATCGCCTCGCCGGGCTGCAGCACCAGCCGGTTGAGCAGCAGGCTCGCCAGCACGCCCGCGTCGTGCGGGTAGGCCTCGCCCAGCTCCAGCACCGTGCGGCACTCCAGGGCGAACTCGCCGCGCTCCTTGACGTGCGCGATGCAGGCTTCCAGCAGCTCCGGCAGCACGTCGCGCAGGTAGTGCTCGGGCAGCGTGATCCAGGTCGTGAACAGCGCCCGCAGCCCGTCGGCGTCGGGCTGGGCGGCGAGCAGCTCGCGGTGGGCGCGCAGGCTCGGCACGTCCAGCGCGTCCAGCAACCGGACCGTGCGCTGCGCCTCGCGGAACCCGGCCAGGGCGTGGAACTCGGTGAGCGCGCAGATCAGCTCGGGCTTGGCGGTGGGGTCCGGGTAGTTGCGGTCGGCGGCGTTGCGCGCGATGCCCGAGCTCTCCTCGCGGGCGAAGCCCTCGGCGGCCTGCTCGGCGGAGGGGTGCGCCTGCAGGCTCAGCGGCTCGTCGGCGGCCAGCACCTTCATCAGGAACGGCAGCCTGCCGCCCCAGCGGCGCACGCACTCGTCGCCGAGGTGGTGGGCGGGTTCGGAGTCCAGCAGCGACAGCAGCGAAACCTCGTCCCCGCCTGGGCGCAGGACCCGCGACGGGTCGCCGGGGTGAGCGCCCATCCACAGCTCTGCTTCCGGGTGCGGTGTGGGGACGGGCCGACCGAGCAGATCCGCGATTGCGGTGCGCGAACCCCACGCGTAGGGGCGCACCGCGTTGCGCAGTAGCTCCACAGTCGTTCTCGCTTCCTCGTTCTCGCGCTTGCTCGTCCGGCCAGCACACCCCGTCCGCGCAGCGCGCGGTATCGGGGGCTTCCCGGATTTTCGGTGCCGGGCCCGCGCCTCAGCTCATGGCCAGTGCGGGCCAGCCCGGGCCGTTGAGCGTGCCCGCGGCCAGGCCCAGGTAGACGGCGGCCAGGTCGAAGCGGGCGGCCAGGACCGCGGCGCGCAGCAGCGGGTCGGCGCGCACCGAGTCGCCCGGCGCGACCACGTCGGCACCGGGCAGGTCCCGCAGGGCGGACCGTTCCCCCACCTCCCCCTGCTCGTCGTGACGCGTGCTGATCAGCAGGACCCGCAGCGCCGCCCCGGTCTCGTCGTCGGGGTCGGCGAAGATGTCCGCCTCGGACCCGACGGAGGCCGCGGCGCGGTGCAGCCCGCGCTGCGCGACGGCCTGCCGGTACTCGGCGACGTGGCCGGGGACGCCCGCGTGCGCGCCGAGCGCGAACGCGGCGTGTCCGGCCACGGCGGCGGCGACCGGGCCCAGGCCCCACAGCAGCGGGGTGTGCTCGGCCATCCGCAGCGCCAGCGATTTGGCGGGGTTGCTCAGCGACTCGTGGCCGGGGTGGGCGCGCTCGGCTTCCTTGTCGAGCTCGTCGGCGAGCTCCTCGACGTCGAAGTCCAGCAGGCCGAGGGCCCGGAAGGTGGTGATGCCTGCGGCGAAGACGTAGGCGAACGCGAGCGCGGGCGGCACCGGAACCCTCGGGACCAGGACCTTCGCCCGCCCGGCGCCGGCGGCGGCCACGGGACCGTCGGAGGGAGCTGCGAGCACGACGCTGGCGCCCCGGCGGCAGGCGGTGGCCACGGACTCGGCGAGGGTGACATCACCGACGTCGTCGGTGTGGGCGAACACGACGTCGAGCGCGCCGACCCAGGACGGCAGCTCGTCGGCGACCACGACCGGGACCGGGCAGCGCGGTCCGGTCAGCGCGACCAGCAGCCGCGCCACGCTCACCGCGACGCCGGGCCTGGTCAGCAGCACGACCGCGCGGGGGCGGTCGTCGGCCAGGTCGTCGAGGCCGATCTCGGCCGCGGTCTCGGCGGTGGCGCGCACCTGCGCGCCGGAGAGCGCAGCCAGCCTCAGCAGACCGCCGGAGTCGGTGTCGGCCAGCCTGGCCGGGTCGTCGAGGAGGGTGTCGTCCAGCACCGGCGCCTCACCTCTTCTCGGCGCCGCCGGGAGATCCGCCCCCGACGGCCTCGTCCAGCAGCAGCACGGGGATGCCGTCGCGCACCGGGTAGCCGCGGCCGCAGGAGGTGCAGGTCAGGTAGTCGGCCTGCGCGTCGTCGGCCAGGCCGGGTCGCAGCGACCCGTGCTGCTCGCACGGGCAGGCCAGGATCTCCAGCAACTGCGCTTCCAGGTCAACGGCCACGTCTTCCTCCCCAAACTCGCGCGCTTCGGCGAGTGTCACTCGTGTCAGGACCGGCGGTCATCCGCGGATGACCGCGAGCACCTCGTCGCGCAGCGCGGTCATGGCCTCAGTGTCCCTCGCCTCGACGTTGAGCCGGAGCAGCGGTTCGGTGTTGGACGGGCGCAGGTTGAACCACGATCCGTCCGACAGCTCCACGGTAAGCCCGTCGAGCTCGTCGACAGAAGCGCCATTCCGGTCACCGAAGGTCTCGGCGACGGCCCGCATCCGGCCCTGCTGGTCGTCGACGGTGGAGTTGATCTCACCGCTGGCGGCGTAGCGGGAGTAGTCGGCCATGAGCTCGGACAGCGGCTTGTCCTGCTCGCCGAGGGCGGCCAGCACGTGCAGCGCGGCCAGCATCCCGGAGTCGGCGCGCCAGAAGTCGCGGAAGTAGTAGTGCGCGGAGTGCTCCCCGCCGAAGATCGCCCCGGTCTCGGCCATCGTCTGCTTGATGAACGAGTGACCGACGCGGGTGCGCACGGGCTTGCCGCCGAGCTCGGTGACGATCTCGGGCACGACCTTGGAGGTGATCAGGTTGTGGATGATCGTCCCGCCGGGTTCCTTGGCCAGCTCGCGGGAGGCGACCAGCGCGGTGATCGCGCTGGGGGTGACCGGCTCGGCGCGCTCGTCGACGACGAAGCAGCGGTCGGCGTCGCCGTCGAAGGCCAGGCCCGCGTCGGCGCCGACCTCGCGGACCTTCGCCTGCAGGTCGACGATGTTGGCCGGGTCCAGCGGGTTGGCCTCGTGGTTCGGGAACGAGCCGTCGAGCTCGAAGTACATCGGCACGAGTTCGACCGGCAGGTCGGCGAACACGGTGGGCACGGTGTGCCCGCCCATGCCGTTGCCCGCGTCGACGACGATCTTGAGCGAGCGGATGTCGCGCAGCTGGACCAGGTCGAGCAGGTAGGCCGAGTAGTCGGCGACCATGCCGCGCTCGCTGGTCGAGCCCTTCGCGCCGAGGAACTCGGGCACGCCGTGGGCGACGAGCTCCTGGATCTCCGACAGGCCGCTGTCCTGCCCGACCGGCGCGGCACCGGCGCGGCAGAGCTTGATGCCGTTGTACTTCGCGGGGTTGTGGCTGGCGGTGAACATCGCTCCCGGCAGCTCCAGCTTGCCGGAGGCGAAGTAGAGCATGTCGGTGCTGGCCAGCCCGATGTTGATGACGTCGACGCCCTGACCGGTGACGCCCTCGGCGAACGCCTGCGCCAGCCCCGGCGAGGAGTCGCGCATGTCGTGACCGATCACCACGGCCGGCCCACCGACCAGTCTGGTGAACGCCGCTCCGATCTCCCGCACCACGTCGGCGTCCAACCCGTCGCCGACCACCCCGCGGATGTCGTAAGCCTTGACGATCCCCGACAGGTCCCGCACGCTGCATCCTCCCCGTTCCCGACCAACGTGGTTGGCAGCCTACCGGCGATCGGCGGGTCGGTGGCAGCATCCGGTTTGACCAGAGCTGTTCGTCACGATCTGTTCACTCGTCGACGGGGTCGGGCAGCGCCCGCAGATGCCCCCGACGGCCGGGTCCCGGAGCGCTGACCTGCGGCTCCACCGGCCTGTCCGGTCTGCCCGCTTCGCGCACCGCCTCGGCGAGCGCGGTCAGGTCGTCGTCCGACGGGGTCGGCGGCGCGAACTCGCCTTCGTGCCGGACGACCTCCCAGCCGTTGGGGACGGTCAGGCGCAGCGCGTGCGCCTCGCACAGGTCGTAGCTGTGCGGTTCGGCGTAGGTGGCGAGCGGGCCCACGACCGCGGTCGAGTCCGCATAGGCATAAGTGAGCGTGGCGACGGCCGGGTTGACACACCCGGTCCGCGAGCACCGCCTCACGCTCCGCACGACACGCACGATAGCGCCTCCTGTCCACCTCGCGGCGCAGGCACGCGGAATCTCTTTCACGAGCCACGCCGAACACCAGTTTCCACCCTGCCTCCAGCCGACTCGATCGGGTGTCCGCTTCCGGCGAACAGATGCACTCGATCACCACCTGAAATCCCCGCGGCGGCTGTCCCGGCCGGGCACGCCGAGGGCGTACCCTCAGCCCGTGGTGACCGCACGTGGATCTCGGCGTCGAACCCGCTTCCGGCGGGATCGGCGCGGTCGTGGCCTGCGCGGACCGCTGTACCCCTCGTCGGTCCCGGTCTCGCGCAGCCGCTCGCAACGCTTCGACGCGCTGGTGCTGGAGGCGCTGGAACCGATCGAGCAGCGCTGGCACGCCGAACTGACCCAGCTCGACGTCGCCGTCGACGAGGTGCCGGAGATCAGCGACACGGCTCCGGAGAAGGTGGCCTGGGACGACGACGTCGTGGTCGACGCCAACGTCCCGCTGGCCCGGCTCGTCCCGGCCGGGGTGGACAGGCGCGGCCTGCCCACCCGCGCGCGCATCGTGCTCTACCGCAGGCCGCTGGAGGCCCGCGCCCGCGACGGCACGGACATGGCAGACCTGCTCCACGACGTCCTCGTCGAGCAGGTCGCCACCTACCTCGGCCTGGACCCGGACGTCATCGAAGGCCAGTGAGCGCTCGGCGTCGGCGGCCCGGGATGGCGGCGATGATCGTGAACAGGACGACCGCGGCCTGGACCACCAGCAGCGTGGTGCGGGGCAGCTCGGTGTAGCCGACCTGGACCTCCGCGGCCTGCTCGGGCAGCGGCACCGCGACCTGGTGGCCCCAGGCGGTGGCCAGCGGGAGGCGCTTGCCGTTGACCGCGGCGTACCAGCCGGGCTCGTTCTCCGCGCCGAGCACCAGCGCGCGCCCGGTGCCGCCCTCGGAGATCCGCACGGTGAACGAGGGCAGCTGGGCGTCGACCGGCAGCGGGCGGGCCTCGGGCGCCGGGCCGGGTTCGGTCTGGGCCTGCCGGGCGAGGTCGGGGCCGACGAGCTTGACCGGCGTCGCCGGGATCAGCAGCCGCAGCTCGCGGGTGGGGCCGGTGAGCGCGCCGTCGTCGACGACCATGTCGTGGGCGAGCTCGGCCAGCCGCGAGCCGGCCGGGACGATCACGTGCTCCGCACCCCTGGCCGCGACCGCGGCCAGCGCCCGGCGCACCCGCGCGCTGTCGTCGCTGAGCAGGTCCTCGTCGACCTGGCGCAGCCAGTCGGCGGCGGTGCCCGCCGGGGCGAGGTCGTCGTCGCCGAAGCGCGGGCCGTCGCCGGTGATCAGGCGGGCGGGTTGCGGTCCGGGCTCCAGCACCAGCCGGGTTCCGGTCTCGGGCTCGGCCTGGTGGATCCGCAGCGGGCCGGAGGCGGTGCCGATCGCCGAGCCCGCGCCCAGCACCAGCAGACCCGCGGCCAGCACCGGCGCGGTGATCTTCCAGCTCAGCCGGGGGACCTCGGCGACCAGCACGATCCAGGCGCAGCCCGCGGCGACCAGCACCAGCGGTCCGCCGGTCCAGCCGGGGCTCGCGACGCCGCCGGTGAGCGGTTCGGCGGACACGGTGCCGACGACGATCGCCACCAGCCAGCCGAGCAGCGCGACGCCGATGCCGGCGAGCATCCGGACGTCGAAGCAGACCGCCAGCGCGAGGATCGCGGCCAGCACCAGCAGCGCGCCGAGAACCCCGGCGAGCGAGGCGTCCGGGCTGAGCACCGCCATCAGCACGGACGCGGGCTGCTCGACGACTCGGGCGCCGAGGCCGTGCACCAGGATCTCGGGGTGCCCGAGCAGCACCGAGGGCCACGGCAGCAGGCACGCGACCGGCAGCAGGACGAGCGCGACGAGCCCGGCGGCCCTGCGGCGTCCGCGCAGCCCGTTGCCGGGGACGAGGACGTGGGCGAGCAGCGCGAGCGCGATCAGCGACAGGTGCACCAGCGGCGCGAAGGCGCCGAGGACGGCGAGACCGAGCGCGGTGAGGCAGGCGGTGCCGAGCCACTGACCGTCGGAGCGGCGGATGACCGCGGTGATGCCGGCCAGCAGCGGCGGGACGAGGACGTGCGCGACGACGACGTCGAGCCGCCCCTCGCCCGCGGAGATCGCGGCGGCGGGCAGCAGCGCGTAGGCGCCGGCGACCAGGGCGCGGCGCAGCGGTGTCGCCAGGGAGCGGGTGGCGAGGTAGGCGCTGAGCCCGGCGAGCGGGACGCCGAACAGCAGCAGCGCCGAGACCACCACCGACGGTCCACCCAGGACGGACCCGAGCAGCGCCAGCACGGCCAGCGACGGCGACGCGGGCGCCCCGGTCCCACCGCCGACGGCGTGCCAGGCGTTGAGGTAGTCACCCCAGGTGGTGGCCAGATCCGCGGTCGGCAGCAGCCGCCCGCCGGCCAGCGCACCACCGAGACGACCGGTGACGAGCGCGGTCACGAGCGCGAAAACGACCAGCACGGCGACCATCGCGGTCCCCGGTGAGCGCAGCGCGGCCGCGGCCCGCGAGCCGAGCGAGGCTGCGCGCGGTTCCGGCGCGTCCCCGGGTTCGGGTGTCGCGGACTCGGGCGGCCCGGACTCACGTGGCGCCGGTGTCGGCTGACCGGTCCGACCGCTTCGCTGAAAGGAGTTGCGGTGCAGCAGTTTCAAGCCCCGCAACCGCGACTTCGACGGCTCGTCCACCCGCGCTGGTCCTCCCGCTCGTCCGAACCCCTACGGCCCGAACGGTAATGCACGCGAGAGACCCGGCGGCGGGGGTGCGATGTCCTGATCCCTGTTCGGGACCGAGGACGCCGCGATGGCACGCACCGGGAGCGGCGCCCGGAGTCAGCGGAGCGCTGAGGTTCCGCTGCTCGCACCGCCGCGCAAGAAGTCAGTCAGACCGCGCGGCGCTTGAGCTTGCGGCGTTCGCGTTCCGAGAGCCCGCCCCAGATGCCGAAGCGCTCGTCGTGCTGCAGCGCGTATTCCAGGCATTCCGAACGGACTTCGCAGCCGGAGCAGATGCGCTTGGCTTCGCGCGTGGATCCGCCCTTCTCCGGGAAGAAGGCCTCCGGATCGGTTTGCGCGCACAGCGCGCGCTCCTGCCACTCCTGTTCCTCTTCCATCTCGAAGAGCTCGGCGAGCGCGTCGAACTCCGCGACCGTGGCGGTGGCGGTGGCATCCCCGCGCTCCACGAGACGGCTATCTCCTGATTCCCACATGACTCCCCCGATTTCTCCCCGTTATCCCACCGGTCCTCCCCAGGACCGGAACAGGACGCACTCCTGCTCGCAGGTTTCCGGTCCCGCCAGCGGGACCGGACGCATCGACGGCGGTGCCGTCGCCGACCGCTCACCCCGTCGCCCTCTCACTGCCGACGAAGTGCCGGTCGACCTCGTGCCCGGCCGGGTTCTCCCGCACCCGGCCGACCGCCGCCGCGACCACCTGCCGCAGCGAGGCGTTCGATTTCAGCAGCGAATGACACTGCTGTGATTACACCCGTGTAGCTCCTTGCGGTCAAGCCGGGACCATCCGTAGGGGGATATCCGGATCTTCGGATTCCCAGGTCCGGCAGCGCCAATCGGTCCAGCGCGTTCGGCACAGGTCCTGTGCTCCGTACGGCGCATCGCGCTGCGCCAAGATCATTAATATCACCCGCCGACGATCAGCGCGCGCTGAATCCGATCAACACGCCAGCGGCGAGTCGTGGAGACTTGGGTCGTGACTACCTCCGCCGTGCGGGTCAGCCCGCTGTTCCTCGGCATCGTCGCGGTCACCGCTCTCGGCGGCGTGCTGACGACGCTCACCAACACCGCGGCCCTGACCGGCGGGATCATCCTGCTGGTCCTGGGCGGCTGGGCGGCGTCGCTGTGCCTGCACGAGTTCGGGCACGCGGCGACGGCCTACCGGGGCGGTGACTGGTCGGTGCGCTCGAAGGGCTACCTGACGCTGGACCCGCGCCGCTACACCGATCCAGTGCTGAGCATCATCCTGCCGCTGATCTTCGTTGCGATCGGCGGCATCCCGCTGCCCGGCGGCGCGGTGTGGATCAACCACGGGGCGCTGCGGGGACGTCGCGTGGAGTCGATGGTCTCGCTCGCGGGACCGCTGACGAACCTGGTGCTGGGGCTGGTCCTGACGACGGTCGTCGCGCTGGTCCCGATGCCGCTCGGGCTCACGGCGGGACTGTCGTACCTGGCGTTCCTGCAGGTGATCGCGTTCGTGCTGAACATCCTGCCGGTGCCCGGCCTCGACGGGTACGGCGCGATCGAGCCGTGGTTGTCCGCGCCCGCGCGCCGGTTCGGCGAGAAGGCCCGCCCGTGGGCGCCGCTGGTGCTGTTCGTGCTGCTGATCGGCGTGCCGATGGTGGGCCGGTGGTTCTTCGAGCTCGCCTACTTCGTGTTCGACCTGGTCGGCGGCGACTCGGCGATGACCTCGCTGGGCCAGAGCCTGTTCCGGAGCGTCTTCGGCGGCATCTGAGTCCGCTGACCGGGAGCGTCCGGGTTCACACCTGCCGCGTCGTGCGGGCGTGCGAGGATCGGTGGTGTGAAGGTCGTAGTTCTGGTCGGCGGCGTCGGTGGCGCCCGTTTCCTGCTCGGGGTCAAGAGAGCGCTCGGGCTGCCCGCGATCGGCGAGGCGGAGAGTTCCGAGCACGAGGTCACCGCGGTGGTCAACGTGGGCGACGACGTGTGGATGCACGGGTTGCGGGTCTGCCCGGACCTCGACACCTGCATGTACACGCTCGCCGACGGCATCGACACCGAGAAGGGCTGGGGCCGGGTCGACGAGACCTGGTCGGTCAAGGAGGAGCTCGCGGCCTACGGCGCCGAGCCGACCTGGTTCGGCCTGGGCGACCGCGACATCGCCACCCACCTGGTGCGGTCCCGGATGCTGCGGGCGGGTTACTCGCTGTCGGCGGTGACCGAGGCGCTGTGCGACCGCTGGCGGCCGGGGGTGCGGCTGCTGCCGGTGACCGACGACCGCGTCGAGACGCACGTGGCGATCGACGACCCGGAGTCCGGCGAGAGCCGCGCGGTGCACTTCCAGGAGTGGTGGGTGCGCTACCGCGCCGAGCCGAAGGCGCGCGCGATCGTGCCGGTCGGCGCCGACGAGGCGAAGCCGACCCCCGAGGTGCTGGACGCGATCGCGCAGGCCGACGTGGTGCTGCTGGCCCCGTCGAACCCGGTGGTGAGCATCGGAACGCTGCTGGCGGTGCCCGGTTTCCGCTCGGCGCTGCGGGAGACGGAGGCCGCCGTGGTCGGGTTGTCGCCGATCATCGGCGACAAGCCGCTGCGCGGGATGGCCGACGCGTGCCTGAGCGCGATCGGCGTGGAGACCTCCGCGGAGGCCGTCGGCCGCCACTACGGCGCGCGCGGCGACGCCGAGGGGATCCTGGACGGCTGGCTGGTGCACAGCGACGAGACCGCCGAGGTGCCCGGTGTGGAGGTGCGCTCGGTGCCGCTGCTGATGTCCGATGTGGACGCCACCGCGGCGATGGCCCGGGCGGCGTTCGACCTGGGCTCGGAGGCGTCATGAACGGCACTCGGCTCGCCCGCGCTCATGATCGCCGACGGGGTGCGGGTGTCCCGCGGGCTGGAGCGGAGCGATGAGGGACCACGCTGCCGCTGCGGGTCTGCAGCTGTTCGCGGTGCCGGGGTTGCCGGAGTTCGTCGAGGGGGACGACCTGGCGGCGTCGATCGCGGCGGCCGCACCGTGGTTGAGCGATGGTGACGTGCTGGTGGTGACCAGCAAGATCGTGTCCAAGGCCGAGGGCCGGATGGTCACCGCGCCCGAGGACCCCGAGCAGCGGGACGCGCTGCGCCGGGAGCTGGTGCTCTCCGAGGCCATCTCGGTGCTGGCCCGCAAGGGCCGGACGCTGATCACGCAGAACAAGCTCGGCATCGTGCAGGCGGCGTCCGGGGTGGACGCCTCGAACGTCGCGCAGGACCAGATCGCGCTGCTGCCGGAGGACCCGGACGCGTCCGCGCGGCGGTTGCGGGACGGCATCGCCGAGCGGCTGGGCGTGCGGGTCGCCGTGGTGGTGACCGACACGATGGGCCGGGCTTGGCGGGTCGGCCAGACCGACGCGGCCATCGGCTCGGCCGGTCTCGCGGTGCTGCACCGCTACGCCGGCAGCACGGACGCGCAGGGCAACGAGCTCGCGGTCACCGAGGTCGCGATCGCCGACGAGATCGCCGCGGCCGCGGACCTGGTCAAGGGCAAGCTCGGCGGCGTCCCGGTCGCCGTGCTGCGCGGTCTGACCACTGTGGACGATTCGTCGACGGCGCGGGACCTGGCCCGGCCGGTCGAGGAGGACCTGTTCCACCTCGGAACGGCGGAGGCCGTCGCGCAGGGCCGCCGGGAAGCGGTGCTGGTGCGCCGGTCGGTGCGCGAGTTCGCCGACACCCCGGTGGACGAGGACGCGGTGCGCCGCGCGGTCGGCGCGGCGCTGACCGCACCGGCCCCGCACCACACGCGCCCGGTGCGGTTCGTGTGGCTGCGCGACCGCGCGCTGCGGATCAAGCTGCTCGACGCTATGCGCACGGCGTGGCTGGAGGACCTGCGCGCCGACGGCCTGTCCGAGCAGGCCGCGCAGCGCCGCGTCACCCGCGGCAACCTGCTCTACGCCGCCCCCGAGGTGGTGCTGCCGTTCCTGGTTCGCGACGGCGCCCACGACTACCCGGACGCGGCCCGCTCGGACGCCGAGCGGCAGATGTTCACCGTCGCCGGGGGCGCCGCGGTGCAGGGACTGCTGGTGTCGCTGGCCGCCGAGGAGCTCGGCTCGTGCTGGGTGTCCTCGACGCTGTTCTGCCCGGACGTGGTCCGCTCGGCCCTGGACCTGCCGGTGAACTGGGAACCTCTCGGCGCGGTCGCCGTCGGCCACCCGGCCACCCCGGCCGAGGGCCCGCGACCCCCGCGCGACCTCGACGACGGATTGGTGGAGCTGTGAGCGGACCGCACGCCGACGCGACCCGGGTGCTGGGCGAATGGCGCCCGGCCGATCCGCAACAGGAGGCGCTGCGCCAGGCGTTCCTCACGCTGCTCGACGCCCGCGACGACGCCTGCCTGCGCGCTTGCGAACCCGGCCACGTCACGGCTTCGGCGGTGCTGCTGGACTCGGCGGGCGACAACGTGCTGCTCACCCTGCACCCGCGGGTCGGCCGGTGGCTGCAGCTGGGCGGGCACTGCGAACCCGAGGACGACACCCTCGCGGGTGCAGCGCTGCGCGAGGCGACCGAGGAGTCCGGGATGACGGGCCTGGTCGTGGATCCGGAGCCGGTGCACCTCGACGTCCACCCGATCACCTGCTCGCTGGGCAAGCCCACCCGCCACTTCGACGTGCGCTACGTCGTCCGCGCCCCGGACGGCGCCGAACCCACCCGCAGCGACGAGTCCCTCGACCTGCGCTGGTGGCCCCTGACGACCCCGCCGGAGAACACCGACCTGGGCCCGCTGCTCACCGCGGCGTCCTCAGGCTGACCGGTTGAAGACGGCGTCTTCGAGGCGCTTCAGCCGCGCTTCGACGCCGTTCGGCTCGGTGCGCGCGAGCTCGGACTCGATCAGTCCCCTGATCCAGGCCGTCGTCTTCACGTCCTCGGCCGCAGCCCGGTCGCGGACCTGATCCAGCAACGATTTCGGCAGCCGCAACGACGTGGTGATCATCGGGTCGGGTTCCGGGGGCTCTTCCACCCAATGCCCCGACTCCATGACCTCCGACATGTCGTGGCTGTCGTAGTACTCAGCGATCTTGTCCAGCTTCGTCATGTGATTCACCTTCCCTTACGCCGGAAGGTTCGGCGTTCTCTGAGTGTCATCTCGCGCGCAGTCACGACGTACCAACGTCCGTCCGCTCCCCCCGCCAGCACGACCAGCAGGTACCTGCCGGAATGAGTACGACCGAAGAGCATGGTCGTGTGGCCTGGCCCGCGCACTGCCCACAGCGGCCTGCTACCGACCACTTCCTCGGCTTCGCTCGGGTGGACGCAATGCCGAGCGATGTGGTCCTCAGACTGTTCGGTCCAACAAATCTCACGCACGGCCAGAGTAGAACACGACGCATTGCTTTGCAATGCGAATCTGGGTTCGATTCGCTCGGCAGGATGGCCCGGACCGCCACTGAAGCGGGACCGAACCGGACCCGATCACTTTGCGTGATCAGCGAGATCAGAACGCGCGGTAGTCGCGGGCTGGGAGGCGTGGGGCGTGGCGGGGGCGGTTGACCCCTGCTGCGGCGAGGTAGCGGACCGCGCGGTGGCGGTGGCCCTCGTAGGGGCTGAGCGCGTCGAGCATCCCCTCGTCGTCGAGGGGGTGGCCGACCAGGGCGGTGCCGACGATCGTGGGCAGGTGGAAGTCGCCGACGCTGACCGCGTCGGGGTCGCCCCAGGCGCGCTGCGCGACCTCGGCCGCCGTCCACGGGCCGATGCCGGGGATCTTCCGCAGCAGGTTCCGCCCCTCCTCGCCGCGCAGGACGACCGCCTTCTCCAGGCTGCGCGCCGACGAGGCCGCTGCGAGCAGGGTGCGGCGGCGTGCCCCGTCGATGCCGGCGCGGTGCCACTCCCAGTCGCGGATCTGCCGGACCTGCTGCGGGTCGGGCACCGTCCACAGCTCCGCCACCGGCCCCGGCGCGGGATGGCCGAAGCGGCGGCACAGCTCCCGCCACGAGCGCCACGCCTCCCGGTTGGTGACCTTCTGCTCCAGGATCGCGGCGACGAGCACGTCCCACACCCGGCCCGACGCGCACAGCCGCAGGCCGTTCGCGGCCTTCACCCCGCGCGTGACCACGTCGTGGGCGGGTTCGAAGCCGCTGGCGTCGTCGGAGGCGCCGAGCAGGTCGGGCACCCCCTCCAGCACCGCTTCGGCTCCCGGCCCCCAGGCGGATGCGCGAACGGTTCCCCCGCTCGCCCGCCGCAGGCGCAGGGTCGCCGGGCCGAGGGAGGTGGTGCTGGCCCACCACAGCGCGTCCGGCTCGACGCGGGTCGTCGGGTCGCCGCTGCCGCGTCGCAGCGGCGCGAGGACCCGGACCAGGTCGAGCGGGTAGTCGTGGTGCCAGTCACGGGTGAGGGGTTCGTTCATGCTGCTCAATCCGCCGAGAACCGTACTCCGTTCGGCGGCAGCTCGACGCCGGGCCAGATCCGGATCCCGTCCACCAGCTCGCACCCGGCCCCGATGACCGCGGCGTCACCGACCACGGCGTCCCGCAGCACCGCCCCGGCCCCGATCCGGGCCCCGGTCCCCACCACGCTGCGCTCCACGACCGCGCCGGGCTCGACCGTCACGCCCTCGAAGAGCACCGAGCCGCTGACCTGAGCATGGGAACCTATCTCGCACTGCGCGCCCACGGTGCTGCCGCCGTCGACCACCGCGCCATCGGCGACCGTCGCGCCGCCGAGCACCAGGGCCCGCCCGGTGGGGCCGGGCAGTGCGGCGGAGGGCGCGTTGCCCTGGACCAGGTCCGCGCTGCCGCGCACGAACGCGGCGGGAGTTCCCATGTCCAGCCAGTACGACGCGTCGATGTAGCCCTGCACGCGCGCGCCCTCGGCCAGCAGTCCCGGGAACGTCTCTCGCTCGACCGAGACGGGACGACCGGAGGGGATCCTTTCGATCACCTCTCTCCGGAACACGTAGCAACCCGCGTTGATCTGGTCGACCGGCGGATCGTCGGTCTTCTCCAGGAAGTCGGTGACCCGCCCGTCGCCGTCGGTGGGCACGCAGCCGAAGCGGCGCGGATCGTCGACCTTCACCAGGTGCAGGGTGACGTCGGCGGAGGTCTCGCGGTGGGTGTCGAGGAGTTCGCCGAGGTCGACGCCGGAGAGGATGTCGCCGTTGAACACCAGCACGTCGTCGGCGCTGAGCCGGTCGGCGACGTTGCGGATCGCGCCCGCGGTGTCCAGCGGTTCGGACTCCACCACGTACTCGATGCGCAGACCGAGATCGGAACCGTCACCGAAGTGCTCCTCGAAGACCTCCGCCTTGTAGGAGGTGCCGAGCACCACGTGCTCGATGCCGAGGGCGCGGATGCGCGAGAGCAGGTGCGCCAGGAACGGCACCCCGGCGGTCGGCAACATCGGTTTCGGTGCCGACAGGGTCAGAGGCCGGAGCCGGACCCCCCGACCGCCCACCAGCACGACCGCTTCCGCCTTCGGGCGCGGTTCGGCCGGGGTCTGCGCATCCGCGGACATCGGCGTCGTCCTCCTCTACCTGACCTAGATCGATGACGAAAACCCATTGGGGGGAATACTCTGGCAGTGGCACCGGCATAATGACACTGGGCCCGTGCCCGATGGCCGTGCCCGGTTCAACACCACACCCGGATTTTTCCCGGGTATGGCACCACCGACTGCGAACGACTGAGAGGGCATCCACATGGACCCGCGCCTCCGAGCCGACGAAGCACTTGCTCGCGCGCGGGCACGCGGCGCGTTCGTCGTCACACCGGACAACGCCACGTCGCCGATGGATGCGGCGAACACCGTGCGGATCCCGCGCGACATCGTCAACAGCGCGGTCGACAGCGACACGGACACCACCATGCTGCCGGCGGCGGGTCAACAGATGCCCGCCCCGAACCAGCAGCAGCCCCAGTTCCCCACCGCCGACCCGCACACCGGGTGGCCGACCGAGGACTACGGGCAATCGCAGCAGGCCCTGCCGCCCAATCCCTACCAGGCGCAGCGCAATCCGAACGAGTTCGGACCGCTGGGTTCGCAGCCCATGCAGCAGTACCCGCAGCAGTACTGATCAGGGATTTCTCACGGCGTCGCGGATCCGCGGCGCCGTTGTTCGTCTACGACCAGGTCAACGGGCCTGGATCTTGGCGCGCGCTGCGAGGCCGAGCTTGAGGGCGAGGCGCAGCGGCGCCCACTTCGGGCCCCGGTAGCGGTCGGCGAGGTAGCGGTAGGCGGAGCGGTGGTGCTCGGCGAGCATCCGCTTGGAGGCCTTCGACGTGGAGGCGCCGCCGATGTGCATGATCTCGGCGCTGGGCACGTAGACGTTGAGCCAGCCGGCGCGGCCCAGCCGGTCGCCGAGGTCGACGTCCTCGAAGTACATGAAGTAGCGCGGGTCGAAACCGTCGACGGAGTCGAAGGCCTCGCGGCGCACCAGCAGGCACGAACCCGACAGCCATCCGGCGGTGCGCTCGCTGCGCCCGGTCTCGGACTGCCGGTAGGCGCGCGACCAGGGGTTACCGGGCCAGATCTTGACGAACAGCGCGTGCCCGACACCGCGTCCGATCGACGGCAGCAGCCGCGCGGACGGGTAGACCTCCCCGGTCGGCTCGGTGATCAGCGGGCCGAACGCGCCGCCGCGCGGCCAGCGGCCGGCCGCCGCGATCAGCTCGTCGAGACTGCCCGAGCCCCACTCCAGGTCCGGGTTGGCGATGACGATCCAGCCGTACTCGGACCCGAGCGAGGCGACTCCGCGGTTGGCGCCGCCGCCGTATCCGAGGTTGCCGCCGGTGGGCACGAAGTCGACGTGGTCGTGCTGCTCCGCCGCCCGCTGCGGCGCACCGTCCTGCGAACCGTTGTCGGCGAGGACCACCCGGACCGGGCGTTGCGTGGCCTTGTCGAGGGTGTCGATGAAGCGCTGCAGCGTCTCGCCGGGCGAATAGGTCACGGTGACGACGGCGAGCTGATCGCCGTAGGTGCGCGCGTTGGTCACGCCGTCACATTCTGCTGCAACGCGGTCGCCGTGAGGTCAGCGGGTGCGGGCGTGGTGGGCCCGGGCGTAGGCCTCGCGGTGCTGGGTAGCGCAGGCTTCCCAGGTGAACTCCTTGGCACGCAGCTGAGCGGCGTTGGCGAGCGCGGCGCGGCGGGCCGGGTCGTCGAGGAGTTCCCGCAGCCCTGCGGCGATGTCGGTGGGGCGCACGCCGCAGTAGGCGACGGCGTCACCGCCGACCTCGGGCAGGCTCAGCCGACGGGTAGTCAGCACCGGTGCGCCGCAGGCCATCGCCTCCAGCACGGGAAGCCCGAACCCCTCGCCGAGGCTCGGGTAGGCGACGAGCCGCGCCCCGCCGAGGAATCCGGCGAGCTGGCCGAACGGCAGGTATCCGGCCCTGATCACCCGGATCCGGTGCGGCACCGACTCCAGCGCCCGCTCCACCTGCGTGTCCCAGCCGGGCTGACCGGCGAGGACCAGCGCAGGAGCATCAGCGCGCCTTCCCCGGCAGGCCTGGGTGAAACCGCGGATGAGCGCGGGGACGTTTTTGCGCGGTTCCAGCGCTCCGAGGAACGCGACGTAGGGCTGGTCGAAGAGGCCGAGGCGGTCGCGGACGACCTGGATCTCCTCGGGGGTCGGCGGGTGGAACCGGTCGGGGTCGACCCCGTGGTAGCTGACGGCCATCCGGTTGCGGTCGGCGCCGACGGTGCGCGCGAGCTCGGCGGCGGTGGCCTGGCTGGGCACCAGGCAGATCTCGGCCCGGCGCAGCGCACCTCGCGTCCAGGCCCGGAAGAAGCGGGCCTTGACCGGTGAGTGCACGCGGCGGTTGGTGAAGAAAGTGGCGTCGTGCAGGGTGACCACGGACGCGGCCGGGTTGGCCAGCGGTGTCGTGTAGTGCGGCGAGTGCAGCACGTTCACGCCGAGCCGCTTGACCAGCAGCGGCAGCGTCGTCTGCTCCCACGTCAACCGCGCGGTCCGGGTCGCCACGGCTTCGGCGGCGGGAACGATCCGCGCGCCGGGCGCGAGGGTCGCGTACAACCCGGCGTCGCGCGGCTGGCACGCCACGCTGACTCGCGCCCCGTCGGAATCGAGGGCGGCGAGCAGGGAATCGACGTACCGTCCGACGCCGCCGCGGTCCGCGGGCACCGCGGTCGCGTCGATCAGAACAGCCGGTTCGCCTCTGCGCACCAGAAGAGAGTACGGCGAAGCCACCCGCCCCCGTGCCCAGTACGGGAAAAACGTGCGGGCGCTTTCAGCCCCGCTGTGAGCAAGGGAACCTTCCTGTCATTCCGGCCGAGCCGAGGGCGCCTCGTCCCCCCGGCCGGGGTTCTCGCGGGCCGGGCCCTGATCGCACGGTGCCCTTCATGACGTGCGCAAGGGAACCTTTCAGTCACCGACGAGGTTTCGGTGGAGGTTCCAGATCTCGTGGGCGGTTCGTTCCCAGGTGAAGGTCGCAGCTCGGCGTTGGCCGGTTTCGGCGAGGTGGGCGCGGTGGTCGGGGTCGTCGGCGAGGCGGCGGAGCGCGGTGGCCAGGGCCGGTGGATCGGCTCGGGGGACCTCGACTCCCGCGCCGCCCGCGACCTCGGACAGGGCCGGGGCGTCGGCGTGGACGACCGGGACGCCGAGGGCCATCCCTTCCAGGAGCGGGAGGCCGAAGCCTTCCGCGAGGCTCGGGACGACCAGGGCCATCGCGCGGCGCAGCACCGCGGCGAGTTCGGCGTCGGTGACGTCGGTGAGCACCCGGAGACCGCGGTAGCCGAGCTCGTCGGCGAGGGCCGGCAGGTCGAGGTCGCCCCAGCCGGGGCGGCCGACGATCAGCAGCGGCAGGTCGGGGGCGTTCGGTTCGGCGAGGGCGCGGATGAGGTGCTGGTAGCCCTTGCGGGGTTCGACCGTGCCGATGGCCAGCAGGTACCGGTCGGGCAGGTCGAGGCGCGTCACCGGTGCGGGTTCGGCGAGCAGGTCGGGGCTCACGCCCTCGGCCAGCACCCGGGGCGGGGTGGTGAGCGGAACTCGACCTGCGAGGTCGTCGGCGACGGCCCGGGTGGGCACCACCAGGGCGTCGGCGTGCCGGGCGGCGCGGGTGATCATGCGGCGGTGCCAGGCGACTCCGCGCGGGGTGAGGGTTTCAGGATGGGTCCAGGGGACGGTGTCGTGGACCGTGACGACCAGGCCGCGCCCGCGCCGCCGGGGCGGGGCCAGCGGTGTCATCGCGTGCACGCTGTCGCCGCCCGGCCACAGCGGGACGCCGCGTTCCCACGCGGCGATGAGCGCTCGACGCGGCAGCGGCAGCACGCGCGGGCCCCGCACGCCCGGCACCCGGGCCTCGGCCGGGTCACCGGTGCGGCTGATCGCGCTGGTCAGCGTCCAGCCGTCGGGGGTTGTGGCGGCGAGGGCGCGCAGCAGTTCCCGGGTGTAGCGGCCGGTGCCGCCGGGGACCGGGGCCAGCAGCTGTTCGGCGAGGGCAACCAGCTCGGGCACGCGCTCAGCTTCGCACGCGCGGGGACACCGCAGGCGCGTGACGCTAAGTTTCCCGGGTGACATCCGAGGGAGTCCGCACCACGGTCGTCGTGATCACGTGGCGCGGGCGAGAGCACATCGACGCCTGCCTGGACGCGCTGGCCGCGCAGACTCGTCCACATCGGACGCTCGTGGTGGACAACGCCTCCGACGACGGCACCGCCGACCTGCTCGCCGCGCGCACCGGGGTCGAGGTGCTGCGCCTCCCCCGCAACCTCGGTTACGCGGGCGGGCTGGCCGCCGCGCTGCCCCGGGTGGACACGCCCTTCACGGCCTGGCTCAACGACGACGCCGCGCCCTCCCCGGACTGGCTGGAGGTGGTGGAAGGGAACCTTTCTGCCACCACCCGCGCCGCGGCGGCCTCCTCCGTGCTGCTGACACCGGACGGCGGGGTGCAGTCGACCGGGGTGCGGCTGACCTCCGACGGGCACGGGGCCGACGCCACCGGGCGCGGTGCGGTGTTCGGGTTCTGCGGTGGTGCTGCGCTGCTGCGCACCGACGTGCTGCGCGACGCGGGCGGTGTTCCGGCCGAGTTCTTCTGCTACTACGAGGACACCGACACCGCGTGGCGGCTGCGGCTGGCCGGTTTCGACGTGGTGCGCACCGAGGCGACGGCCGCGCACCTGCACGGGGCCAGCACCCGGCCCGGTTCGGTGCTGTTCCACCGCTGGAACGAGGGGAACCGCCTGCTCACCCTGCTGCGCTGCGCACCGGCGGGGGTGGCGCTGCGCGAGCTCGCGCGGTTCGCGGCCATCACGGCGCTGCTGCCGTGGCGGCGCCTGCCGCATCCCCCGCCGAACCTGCGGGCCGGTGTGCGGCTGCGGGTGCTGATGAAGGTCGCCTTCCTGCTGCCCTCGGCGCTGCGGGCGCGGTGGCGGATCGGGAAGCGGGCGAAAGTGTCCCGACGCGAGGTGTGGAAGACCTGGGCGGGGCGCTGAGTTCGGTTCAGCGCTGTGCAAGTGGGTTGTAAGCGACCTGCCCACACTTCGTGGGCATGACTACGAGTGGAGATCATCAGCGTTCGGTCGCGATCGTGGGGATGTCCTGCCGGCTTCCCGGTGCGACCGGCCCCGACCAGTTGTGGGAGCTGCTGCGCGCCGGTGTCGACGCGACCTCGGAGACGCCCGCCGAGCGCTACGACGCGGCGGCGCTGCGGTCCACCGGCGGCCCGGCCGCCTCGCGCGGCGGATTCGTCGAGGGCGTCGCCGATTTCGACGCCGAGTTCTTCGGCATGTCGGCGGCCGAGGCCACCGCGCTCGACCCGCAGCAGCGGCTGCTGCTGATGTGCGCGTGGGAGTCCCTGGAGGACGCCGGGATCGTCCCGGAGCACCTGCGCGGCACCCGAACCGGCGTGTTCGTGGGCAACTCCCGCGCGGACTTCCTCGAAACAGCACTTCAGCAAGGGCTTTCCTCGGCGACGGCGACGCAGTTGGGAAACGTTCGCTCACTGCTGGCGGCTCGCCTGTCGCACGTGCTGGACCTGCGGGGCCCGAGCGCGGTGGTCGACACGGCGTGCTCGTCGGCGTTGACCGCGGTGCACCAGGCGGTGCGGAGCCTGCGGTCCGGTGAGGTGCCGGTCGCGCTGGTGGCGGGGGTGAACCTGCCGCTGCGGCCCGACGAGGGCGTGATGATGTCGCACGCGGGAGCGCTGTCGCCGGACGGTCGCAGTCGTTTCGGCAGCGCCGACGCCGACGGCCACGCTCCCGCCGACGCGGTGGCGGTGATCGTCCTCAAACCGCTGGAAGCCGCGCTGGCCGACGGCGACCGGGTGCGGGCGGTGATCGCGGGCAGCGCGGTCGGCAACGACGGCGGCAGCAGCTCCTCGGTGCTCAACCCGTCGCTGGAGGGCCAGTTGGACGTGCTCCGCTGGGCGTACGAGGACGCGCGGATCGCACCGTCCGAGGTGGACTTCGTGGAGGCGCACGGGGCCGGTTCGCCGCTGCTGGACCCGCTGGAGCTCACGGCGCTGGGCCGGTGCATGGGAACCTTCCGCTCATCGCAGCGGCCGCTGCTGGTCGGGTCGGTGAAGTCCAATCTCGGGCACGCCGAGGCCGCGAGCGGGCTGGTCGGGTTGATGAAGGCCGCGTTGTGCTTGGAACGCAGGCAGGTTCCGGCGAGCCTGCACGCTGAGCTGCCGCGTCCCGACGTGGATTGGGCGGGGTTGTCGATCCCGCAGGAGATCACCGACATCCCGGAGCGGGCCGTGGCCGGGGTTTCGGCGCAGGGCTCGTCGTCGCTGAACGCGCACGTGGTGCTGCGCAGCGCCGAGCCGGCGCGGCGGGACGCCGATGACGGGACGCGGTGGCCGCTGGTGCTGTCGGCGCGCACGCCGGAGGCCTTGGCGGAGTTGACCCGCGCCTGCGCGGAGCACCTGGCCGGGCCGGGCGCGGCGTTCCCGGTGCGGGACCTGTGCCGCAGCGCCGCGCTGCGCCGCACCCGCTTCGAGCACCGCGCGGTGGTCATCGGTGCGACGCACCAGGAGCTGATCGAGGCGCTGCGCACCGGCAGCACCCCGGAGCTGGACCGGTTCCTGGGCGCGGAATCGGTGGATCGCGACGGGCTGTTCGGGCCAGGGGTGCACGCGCCGCTGCCGACCTACCCGTGGCGGACGCGCCGCTACTGGCCCGGCGACGAACCGGTCGACGGCGACGATCCCGCGGAGTGGCTGCTGGGCAAGCACGCGCGCACCGCGTTCGACCAGGACTCGACGCTGGCCGACATCGGCATCGATTCGCTGGCGAAGTTGCAGCTGATGGTGGAGGTGCAGCAGCGCACCGGTCGCGAGATCGACCCCGAGGAACTGGCGGCGCTGCGCACCGTGCGCGACCTGTGCCGCTGGGCGCGGGAGCTGACGGAGGTGTCCCGATGAACGTGCACACCTGGTTCGAGCGGGCCGCGCAGCGGTTCCCCGATCTGCCCGCGCTGGAGGTCGAGGGCGTCAGCCTCACCTACGCGGAGCTGCGCGAGCTCGTGGAGCGGTTGGCGGCGCGACTGCAGGCGGCGGGCGCGCCGCGGCGGGTCGGTCTGCTGGCGAACCGCTCGGTGCTGGCCTACGCCGGATACCTGGCGGTGCTGCGCTCCGGTGCGTCGGTGGTTCCCCTCAACCCGCAGCACCCGCCGGAGCGGATCCGCGAGCTGGTCTCCCGGACCGGGGTCGAGCTGCTGCTGGCGGAGGAGTCCCAGGCGGCGGATGAGTGGAAAGTTCCCATGCTCCGCGCCGGGCGGAACGAGCCCTTCGGGCGTGCGCGGGAGGTGGCGGTGGCGCCGGAGGACGTCGCCTACGTCATCTGCACGTCGGGGTCGACGGGGACGCCGAAGGCGGTGCCGATCTCGCACGGCAACGTGCAGGCGTACCTGGTGGAGGTCGCGGAGCGGTACGGGATCGGGCCGGGGAGCCGGGTGTCCGGGAACTTCGACCTGACCTTCGACGGGTCGGTGCACGATCTGTTCGTCACCCTCGGCCAGGGCGGGACGCTGGTGGTGCCGGCGGAGGGAGCTCTGCTGTCACCGGTGCGGACGATCAACGCGCTGGGGTTGACGCACTGGTTCTCGGTGCCGTCGCTGATCTCCTTCGCGGAGCGGCTCGGCACGCTGCGGCCGGGGGCGATGCCATCGTTGCGGTGCGCGATCTTCGGGGGCGAGGCGGTGCCGGTGGAGGCGCTGCGCGGGTGGAAGCGCGCGGCTCCGCAGGCCGAGATCGAGGTCCTGTACGGGCCGACGGAGCTGACGGTGGCCTGCACCGGGTACCGGTTCCCGGCCGAGGAGTCGGCGTGGCCGGTGACGCCGAACGGGGTGGCGCCGATCGGTGAGTGCTTCGGCTCGCTGGAGTTCCGGTTGCTCGATCCCGGTGGCAGGCCCGCCCAGCGGGGTGAGCTGTGCGTGCGGGGTCCGCAGCGGTTCGCCGGGTACCTCGACTCGGCCGACGACGCGGGACGTTTCGTCCCGGGCGGCTGGTACCGGACCGGGGATCTGGTGGCTGTGGAGGACGGGTTGCTGCTGCACCTGGGCCGCACGGATCAGCAGGTGAAGGTCCGCGGCCATCGCATCGAGCTGGGTGAGATCGAGGCCGCCCTCCGCTCGTTGCCGGGCGTGGCGGACGCGATCGTGCTGGCGGTGCCGACCGACGGCGAGCCGGAGCTGGCGGCCGCGGTCGGGGGTGACTGCGTGCCGGAGGCGTTGCACGCGGGTCTGCGGGATCGGCTCCCGCCGTACATGCTGCCGCGCCGGATCACGGTGCTGGACCGACTTCCGCTCAACGCCAACGGCAAGTTGGACCGCCGGGCGTTGCGCATCGAGCTGGAGGGGTGAGCGATGGGTTTCGACGCGATCGTCGTGGGGGCGCGCTGCGCGGGGTCGCCGACCGCGATGCTGCTGGCTCGGGCGGGGCACCGGGTGCTGCTGCTGGATCGGGGTGAGTTCCCGTCCGACACGATCTCCACCCACGTCATCCACCAGCCGGGGGTGGCGGCGCTGGCCCGCTGGGGGTTGTTGGAGGAGTTGCGGGCCACCGGGTGCCCGCCGCTGCGGCACTTCCGCTACCAGGTCGGGGACGTGCGGCTGGCGGGGTGCGGCCGGGGTGTGGCCGGGCAGCGGGCAGCGTTCGCGCCGCGCCGGTTCGTGCTCGACGACCTGCTGGCGCGGGCGGCGGTGGCCGCGGGCGCGGAGTTGCGGGAGAAGTGCCGGGTCACCGGGCTGCTGCGGGACGACAGCGGCCGGGTCGTGGGGGTGCGCGGCGAGCACCGGGGCGTGGAGTTCACCGAGCGGGCCGCGCTGGTGGTCGGCGCGGACGGGATGCGCTCGTCGGTGGCGGCGCACGCGGGCGCCGCGTTCACGACCTGGGACGAGCGGTTGACCTGCGCGTACTACTCGTACTGGACGGGGGTGCCTGCCGATCTGGAGATCTACGAGACGCCGGGCAGCTGGGTGGCGGCGACGCCGACGCACGGGCACGCGACGCTGGTGCTGACCTACTTCCCGCAGTCGCGGTTCCGCGCGGTGCGCGCCGATGCCCGTCGAGCGCACCTGGAGCGGGTTCGCGGCACCGCTCCCGAGCTGTTCGAGCGGCTTCGGGGTGGCGAGCAGGTGGAGAGGTTGCGCGGTTCCGGGGATCAGCAGAACTTCTTCCGGGAGGCGACGGGGCCGGGTTGGGTGCTGGTGGGTGATGCGGGGCACCACAAGGATTCGATCACCGCGCGCGGTATCAGCGACGCGTTCGGCCAGGCCGAGTCGCTGGCGCGGCACATCAGCGGCGAGCTGGATTCGCCGTCGCGGCTGGACGCGGCGTTGCGGGGCTTCGCCGCCGAGCGGGACGGGGCCCTGACCCCGGGGTACGGGGCGACGTTGTCGGTGGCGCGGATGATGCCGCCGAACGAGCACCGGATGGCGCTGCTGCGGGCGATCCAGCGGGACGAGGAGTTGACGTCGATCTACTTCGACGCGTTCGCGGGGGCCACCGACATCACGGCGCTGTACACGCCGCGGCTCCGGGAGCTGCTCGTCGAGGACATGGGGTGATCCCTGCCCGGGCGGTTCGGGGGAGAACTGTCCGCTGGTGACGCGGCCGCCCGGGCCGGGAACGGTGCTCGGCGACCGAATTGACCGAACACCCGGGCGGCTCGGGTGGGCGATGGTGCAGGCTTGGGGCGTGGTCGAACCGAACCTTCCTGCCCGTCGCCCCCTCGCCGGTCGTGTCCCTGCCGGTCGTGTCCGTGATCGTCGTCAACTACCGCGGCGCCGACGACACCATCACCTGCCTGCGCGCGGTGCGCGACGAGCTGGACTACCCGGCCGACAAGCTGGAGGTGCTGTGCGTCGACAACGCCTCCGGCGACGACTCCGCGCGGCGCATCCGCGAGGCGGTGCCGGAGGTGCGGCTGATCGAGTCCGCCACCAACACCGGTTTCGCGGGCGGCTGCAACCTGGCCGCCGCCGAGGCGTCCGGGCAGGTCCTGGCGTTCCTCAACAACGACGCCCGCCCGGACCGCGGCTGGGTGCGCTCCGCGGTGGAGGTGCTGCGCGCGGAACCGACCGTCGGCGCCGTGGCCAGCAAGGTCCTGGACTGGGACGGCAAGCGCATCGACTTCGTCGACGGCGGTCTCACCTGGTTCGGCATGGGCTACAAGCGGCACGCCGGTGAGCTCGACGACGGGTCGCACGACGCCGCCCGCGACGTGCTGTTCGGCACCGGATCGGCGCTGTTCGTGCGCTCCGAGCTGTTCACCGCGCTGGAGGGCTTCGACGAGCGCTTCTTCATGTTCTACGAGGACGTGGACCTGGGCTGGCGTCTGAACCTGCGCGGCTGGCGGGTCCGCTACGAGCCGAGGTCGCTGACGTTCCACCGCCATCACGCCTCGATGGCCGAGGTGTCGTCGTCGCGCGAGCACTACCTGCTGGAGCGCAACGCGCTGGCGGCGCTGTACAAGAACGTCTCCGACGAGACGCTGGCCCGGGCGCTGCCCGCGGCGATGGCGCTGGCGGTGCGGCGAGCGACCGCGCGCGGCGAGATCGACCCGACGCAGCTGGAGATCACCCGCCGCGGGGAGACCGAGGACGACGCGCCGGTTCCCGTCGACCGCTCCGCGCTGGCCGGGATGCTGGCCATCGACCAGTTCGTGGAACTCCTGCCGTCCCTGAAGGTCTCGCGGGAGCAGGAGCAGCGGGCGCGGGTGCGCACCGACACCGACCTGCTGCCGCTGATGCGCAAGGCGATGGAGCCCGCCTACCCGCTGCCCCGCTACCTGGCGGCGCACGACGCGCTGGTGGAGGCCTTCGAGCTGGACGAGGTGTTCGGCAGGCCCCGCAAGATCGTGGTGATCACCGGTGACGCGGTCAGCGAGCGGATGGCGGGCCCGGCGATCCGCGCCTGGCACATGGCCGAGGTGCTCGCCGCCGAGCACTCCGTCCGGCTGGTCAGCGTCAACGCGCGGGTGGACCCGCCGGAGTCGGACTTCGAGGTGGTGGCGGCCAAGCCGCGCGAGCTCGCCGAGCACGTCGAGTGGGCCGATGTCGTGGTGCTGCAGGGTCACGTGCTGGAGATGGTGCCGACGCTCAAGCGCGTCGACTCCACCAAGATCGTGGTCTGCGATGTCTACGACCCGATGCACCTGGAACTGCTGGAGCAGGGTCGCGACACCGACGACGAGCGCCGCGCGAAGGACCTCGCCGGGGTCACCGATGTGCTCAACGCGCAGCTGGAGCGGGGCGACTTCTTCCTGTGCGCTTCGGAGCGCCAGCGGCACTTCTGGCTCGGTCACCTCGCCTCGCTGGGCCGGTTGACGCCCGGGCTCTACGACTCCGATCCGACGGTGCGCTCGCTGCTGTCGGTGGTGCCGTTCGGGTTGCCGTCGGCGGCGCCGCGGCGCACCGCTCCCGCGATCAAGGGCACCCGGCCGGGCATCTCGGCCGACGACAAGGTCGTGCTGTGGGCGGGCGGGGTCTACAGCTGGTTCGACCCGCTGACGCTGCTGCGCGCGGTCGACCGGCTGGCGCAGCGGCGCAGCGACGTGCGGTTGTTCTTCCTGGGCATGAAGCACCCGAACCCGGACGTGCCGGAGATGGGCATGGCCGGGCAGACGCGGGCGCTGGCGCAACGTCTGGGCCTGACCGACAAGTTCGTGTTCTTCAACGAGACCTGGGTTCCCTACCAGGAGCGGCAGAACTTCCTGCTGGACGCCGATTGCGGTGTCACGACCCACTTCGAGCACGTGGAGACGACCTTCGCGTTCCGCACTCGGGTGCTGGACTACCTGTGGTCGGGGCTGCCGGTGATCACCACCGACGGCGACTCGTTCGCGGATCTGGTGCGCGCCGAGGGCATCGGCGTGGTGGTGCCGCCCGAGGACCCGGATGCGCTGGCCGACGCGTTGGAGAAGGTCCTCTACGACGCCGAGTTCGCCGCCGAGTGCCGTCGCCGGATCGAACCGGTGCGGGAGCGGTTCACCTGGGAGTCGGTGCTGGCGCCGCTGACGGCGTTCTGCCGCGATCCGCGCCCGGCCGCCGACCGGCTCAGCGCGTCCGCGCCGCTGGTGCGCGCGGCGCAGCCGGGCCGGGTGGAGTCGGTGCGCCGGGATCTGGCGCTGCTGCGGGAATATCTCGACGCCGGTGGCCCGGCGGAGGTCGCCAAGCGGGCGACCGGGCGGTTGCGGCGCCTGGCCGGGGAACGGCTTCGTGGCCGCTGACCTGCGCGTCCTGCTCGACGCCACGCCGCTGCTGGGCACGCGCACCGGGATCGGCCGGTACACGGCCTCGCTGGTGACCGCGCTGGCGTCCGATGTGGACGTTCGGTTGATCGGGTTCAGCGCGCGCGGCTGGCGCCGGTTGCGGGGCGGAGCTCCTGCCGGGACGCGCGTGGTGGGGCCGCCGGTTCCGGCGCGCGCGTTGCGGATGTTGTGGCGCGTTGGGCGCTTTCCACCGGTCGAGGTCCTGTCCGGACCGGTGGATGTGGTGCACGGGACGAACTTCGTGCTGCCGCCGTCGCTGCGCGCCGCGGGCGTCGTGACAGTCCACGACCTGGCGTTCCTCGACGACCCGTCGCTGGCGGAGCCGGATCTGCCCGCGCTGGTGCGGCTTTCGGCGCAGCGGGCGCGGGTGGTGTGCACGCCGACGGCGGCGGTGGCCGATCAGGTCGCCGAGCGCTTGGACGTCGCCCCGGAGAAGCTGGCGGTGACGCCGCTGGGCCTGGATCCCGAGTGGTTCTCGGCATCACCGGTCCGCGACGACCGGATTCCGCCGGAGTACCTGCTCTTCGTGGGCGCGGACGGGCCGCGCAAGGGTCTCGACGTGCTGCGCGCCGCGCTCGCACCGGATCTCCCGCCGCTGGTCATCGCCGGTCCGGGCGCTGCGGGCGAGGCCGACGGCGTGATCCGCACCGGCTACGTCTCAGAGGAGCGGCTGCGGTCGCTGGTGGCCGGGGCGAGCGCCCTGGTACTGCCCTCCCGCGACGAGGGATTCGGCCTCCCGGTCCTGGAGGCCCTGGCCTGCGGCGTCCCGGTGGTCTGCTCGGACGTCCCCGCGCTGCGCGAGGTTTCGGGCGGCCACGCGCACTTCGCCCCGGTCGACGACCCGGCCGCGCTGCGCGACGCCCTGCGTCAGGCCCTCACCGCTCCCCCGGATCCCGAAGCGGGACGCCGGCACGCCAAGACCTTCACCTGGGACCGCTGCGCCGCCCGCACCCGCGGGGCCTACCTCCGCGCCCTCGCCTAACCGCCGCTCCAACCCCGACCACTAGGAGGGAGGTTTTCATGAAAACTTCCCTCCCCCACGAAGTCCCACACCCACTGAACGGGGAGGTTTTCATGAAAACCTCCCCACCCACTGAACCCCCGCCAGGAACTCCGATGCCGATGTAGTTCCTGGTCACGGCACTTTCCGGGTCCAGTTCTCTTGCGGGTCGTCGCGACGTTCTCATGAAAACCTCCCCCACTCACGACGTCGCCGCCGAGGTTTCGGTGATCGGGGAAGTTTTCATGAGAACTGCGCATCATCCGGGGTGGAAGGCCTCGGGGTTGGTGGTGAGGGCTTGGTGGAGGGCCTCGTGCCACGGGCGGAGCGGGGTGAGGCCCGCGTCGTGCCAGGCGTCGCCGGAGAGGACCGAGTATGCGGGGCGCGGGGTCTTGGTCGGGTAGTCCGCGGTCGTGCAGGGGTTCACCCGCCGCGGGTCGAGTCCGAGCTCGGTGAAGATCGCGCGGGCGAACTCGAACCAGCTGGTGCTGCCGGTGTTGGTGCAGTGCAGGACCCGCTGCGACGGTCCGAGACCGGTCGCGACGGGTTCGGCCAGTTCCAGCAGTCCGGCCGCCAGGTCGGCGGCCCAGGTGGGTGACCCGATCTGGTCGTCCACGACGGACAGCTCGTCGCGCTGGGCGGCGAGCCGAGCCATGGTCTTGACGAAGTTGCCGCCGTGCGCGCCGTAGACCCACGCGGTGCGCACGATCCAGGCGCGCGCACCGGAGTCCAGCACCGCCTGCTCGCCGTCGAGCTTGGTGCGGCCGTAGACGGTGCGCGGCCCGGTGTCGTCGGTGGGCTCGTAGGGCCGGTCGGCGTCGCCGGGGAAGACGTAGTCGGTGGAGACGTGCAGCAGCGGCAGGTCGCTGTCGCGGCAGGCTTCGGCCAGCGCGGCCGGGCCCGCGACGTTGACCTGGTGGGCGCCGTCGGGGTCGGATTCGGCCGCGTCGACGGCGGTGTAGGCGGCGGTGTTGATCACCACCGGGTGCAGGTCGGTGTCGCGTGCGGCTTCGGCGAAGGCCTCGACGGCGTCGCGCACCTCCTCGCGATCGGTGATGTCGAGCTCCGCCGAACCCGGTGCGTGCACGAGGGTGCCGCGCCGGGAAGCGAGGATCGCCGACAGCTCCGAGCCGACCTGGCCCTTCCCGCCGGGCACCAGCACCGCCAGGCGGGTCACCGGGTCACCGCCGCGCGCTGCTTGAGCGGTTCCCACCAGGCCCGGTTCTGCCGGTACCAGGCGATGGTGTCGCGCAGGCCGGTCTCGAAGTCGACCTGCGGGGCGTAGCCGAGCTGCTCGGTGATCTTGGTGTGGTCGACCGAGTAGCGGCGGTCGTGGCCCTTGCGGTCGGCGACCTGCTCGACCATCGAGAAGTCCAGCCCGAACTCGGCGAGCAGCCGTTCGGTGAGTTCGCGGTTGGTCAGCTCGGTGCCGCCGCCGATGTTGTAGATCTCGCCCGGCGTCCCGGACTCGGCGACCAGCTGGATGCCGCGGCAGTGGTCGTCGACGTGCAGCCAGTCGCGCACGTTCATCCCGTCGCCGTAGAGGGGAACCTCGCGCCCGTCCATCAGGTTGGTGATGAACAGCGGCAGCACCTTCTCCGGGAACTGGTACGGGCCGTAGTTGTTCGAGCACCGCGTGATGCACACCGGCAACCCGTGGGTGCGCTGGTAGGCGCGCGCGAGGAGGTCGGAACCGGCTTTGGCGGCGGAATATGGCGAGTTCGGCTCGAGAAGATGATCTTCTGGCCACGAACCGGTATCGATCGTCCCGTAGACCTCGTCGGTGGAGACGTGGACGAACCGGCCGACGCCGGCGTCCAGCGCGGCCTGCAGCAGCGCGTTGGTACCCACCACGTTGGTCATCACGAAGGCGTCGGAGCCGGCGATGGAGCGGTCCACGTGGGTCTCGGCGGCGAAGTGCACGACGACGTCGACGCTGGTCATCAGGCCCGCGAGCAGGTCTCGATCGCAGATGTCGCCGCGCACGAACCGCAGTCTCGGATCGTCGGCGACCTCGGCCAGGTTGGCCTCGTTGCCCGCGTAGGTCAGCTTGTCGAGCACGACCACTTCGGCGTCGCCGAAGGCGGGGTAGGCCCCGCCGAGCAGCTGCCTGACGTAGTGCGAGCCGATGAAGCCGGCTCCACCGGTGACCAGAATCCGCATTCCGCCTCTTCCTCGTCCTGCGCGGGCAGTAGGCGCACCGCCCGCGATGGGCAGTCTGACATGCGCCGATGCCCGCCCGAATCGACTCCCAAGTTACGTACGGTTACGGCGCGACTTCACCCATATGAGTGAGGTCACCAGATTCCGAGGGACCCGTCATGGTTCGAGTGGATCACCGTTAGCCTTCATCAGGAAGTCGGGCAACATCACTCCTGAAGGTGTAACGCTCGCCCCCGCAGCCCCCGAGGAGGAATCGCGTGGACGACCGGCCGAGGCGGCCCGGGAGCCCTGATGGGCGGCCCGGCCGAGGTGTTCCGCCCCGTGGGTCGGGTGGCGGATCGGCTCGTCCCGGCGCAGCCGCCGGACGGCCGCAGGGCGCCCGCCGCACCGGTGCTGCCAGCGCCGCGAAGGCCGGTGCCGCCGGTGCCGTGAAGAGCGCTCCCGCAGCTGCTCAGAGTAAGGCCGCAGCGCGGAAATCCGCTCGAACCGGTGAAGACATATCGCCTGACGATGTGTGGAGCCGAGGCGGTTTCTGGCAGCGCAAGGCCACCCGCAACGGAGCCCGCACGCTCACCGCCCTGCTGTCGGTGATCGTCCTGTGCGTGACCGGGTTCGCCTGGGCCATGTTCCGCCCGGGCGCGGGCGGCACCGGCACCGCCGACGTCATCGGCGGCGGCTTCTCCGCCCCCGACGGCGCCACCGACATCCTGCTGATCGGCAACGACAGCCGCACCGACGCCCAGGGCAACCCGCTGCCCAAGCAGCTCCTGCAGGAGCTGCGCACCACCCAGGAGGGCGGCGACCTCACCGACGCGGTGATCCTGGTGCGCATCCCCAACGACGGCAAGAGCGCCAGCGCGATGTCCTTCCCCCGGGACACGATGGTCGACAGCGGCTTCGGCGACGGCAAGCACAAGCTCACCGAGACCATGAACCGCGGCAAGGACGCCGAGCGCGCAAAGCTCCAGGAAGACGGGGTCACCGACCCCAAGGAGCTCGACGAGAAGTCGCGGCTGGCCGGCAAGCAGGCGCTGCTGGAGACCATCGAAAAGCTCACCGGCGTCAGCATCGACCACTACGCCGAGGTGAACCTGCTCGGCTTCTACGAGATCACCAAGGCCGTCGGCGGCGTCGAGGTCTGCCTCAACGAGGCCACCAAGGACAGCTACTCGGGCGCCGACTTCGCCAAGGGCGTGCAGACGATCGAGGGCGCCGACGCGCTCGCCTTCGTGCGGCAGCGGCACGGCCTGCTCAACGAGCTCTCCCGCGGCAAGCGCCAGCAGGTGTTCATGTCGGCGCTGGCCCGCCGCATCCTGTCCTCCGGCACGCTGGCCAACCCGGCCAAGCTCAGCGACCTGATCGACGCGATCAACAAGTCGGTCACCCTCGACCCGGCGCTGGCCAACGACATCCTCGGCTTCGCCGAGCAGATGCAGGGCGTCGCCGGCGGCAACGTGCAGTTCTACAGCGCCCCGGTGCACCTGGTCGGCGAGTCCGGCCAGGAGGACGTCACGCTCAACATCGCCGAGAGCAAGCAGTTCGCGGCCGACCTGCTGCTGCCGCCGCAGCAGCGCGCCCAGAAGCTGGCGACGCTGAAGTCCCCCACCAAGATCAGCACCAGCGTCT
This sequence comes from Saccharopolyspora sp. ID03-671, assembly GCF_045278815.1. Classification (NCBI taxonomy): domain Bacteria; kingdom Bacillati; phylum Actinomycetota; class Actinomycetes; order Pseudonocardiales; family Pseudonocardiaceae; genus Saccharopolyspora; species Saccharopolyspora sp. ID03-671. The sequence continues at coordinate 4,575,143 of NZ_CP134054.1, read as the reverse complement.
ACAACGCCTCCGGCATCAGCGGCCTGGCCGCCAACGTGCTGGAGGAGCTGACCAGCCAGGGCTTCCAGGAGGGCAGCAGCGCCAACTCCGAGACCCGCAGCTCCTCGGTCGTCTACTACGCCAACGGCGAGGAGGACGCGGGCAAGATGGTCGCCGAGTCGCTCGGCGGTGGTATCGCCACGGAGGTCAGCCCCAACCTCAGCGCGGGCAGCGTCGAGGTCTACATCGGCAAGGACTACAAGGGCCCCGGCAAGCAGAACTTCACCGGCGCCCCCACCCTCCGCCTCGACGGCCTGAACAAGGCCGCCCCGCTGCGCACCCAGGCGGACACGGGCAACGACCCGATCACCGCCGACGGCGTGCCCTGCATCGACTGACGAGCTGGGGAACCTTCCTGTCACCGCGGTGGCAGGAAGGTTCCCCTGCTCTCCGGTGACACATCGATTCCCCTCGCCTGGTGGCAGGAAGGCTCCCTTCCTCTCGGGTGACAGGAAGGTTCCCTCGCGCACGTCGGGCGGGGGACGTTCTCTCCGCGATTCCTTTCCGGACGCCGGGCAACCAGTTCGGCTCCGAGGCGTCTTACAGGGCAGAGGCGGGAGGAACGCTCCCGCGACGCACAACCCTGGGGGAAGGACTCACTCATGTCGAAGCGACTTCGGACCATCGGCGCCGCCACCGCTCTGCTCGGCGGCACCCTGCTGATCACCGGGTGCGGCGGGGCCGCGGCGACCCAGGCCGTCACCGCGCACGGCGCCTCGGCGTCCGACGTCTCGGCCTCGAACTGCTCGGCCACCGACTTCGAGATCAAGCTGCAGGCGCAGCCCGACCCGAGCCAGTACCTGCTGACCATGACCAACACCTCGGACGAGGCCTGCGAGCTCGGCGGCTGGGTGAACCTGACGCCCACCAACATGGCCGACGAGCCGATCGAGGAGGTGCCCAGCAGCAACGTCGAGAAGCCCGGCGGGCCCGCCGACATCACCCTGGAGCCGGGCCGGACCGCCTTCGCCGGCGTGCACGCCGACCTGGGCGACAAGGGCGACCCGAACACCTACGTGACCAGCGGTTTCGTCGCCACTCCGGCGGACATGAGCGGGTCGGTCAACGCGCCGGTCAACGGCCTGAACAACGAGCCGGTCACCGAGATCCCGCTCAAGGGGCTCCAGGTCGGCACCCTGCAGCCGTCGGCGCAGGGCGTGCTGTTCTGACCTGATGCTTCCCGCGGCGCCCGCACCGGACTCCCGGGGCGGGCGCCGTCGTGTCACGAGTGGGAGAAAGGTTCCCCTCCTCGCCCCACGGAGATCATCTCCGGCGGTTACTGTGAAGCCCGGCGCACAACTCGGGGGAGGCGTTGGTGGACGAACCGGACCAGGAGCAGCAGCTCCCCGACCCGGACGACACCCGCGGCGCACCCGTCCGACGCCGGTCCGCTGCGCGGATCGCCGGGCGCAGCGCGATCGCGCTCGCCTCGGTCGTCGTGCTGGGCCTGAGCGCCGTCGGCTGGTTCGTCACCGATCGGCTCAGCGAGGTCAGCTCCGCGAAGGTGCTGACCGAAGTGCCCCAAGCCCCGCCGCCGGACGACGGGGCCACCGACGTGCTGCTGGTGGGCAGCGACAGCCGCACCGACGCGCAGGGCAACCCGCTGCCGCTGCGGGTGCTCAAGCGGCTGCGCACCGAGGCCACCGGCGGGCTCAACACCGACAGCCTGGTGCTCATCCGCGTCCCGCACAGCGGCGCGCCGCCGACCGCCGTGTCCATCCCGCGCGACACCTACACCGAGACGCCGTCCGGCCGCCCCGACAAGATCAACTCGGTGTACGGGCTGACCAAGCGGGCCACCTCCGACGAGCTGGCGGGCGAGAACCTGCCCGCCTCCGAGGTGGAGCACCGCGCGAAGGTCGCCGGGCAGCGGGCGCTGGTGCAGACCGTGCAGACGCTGACCGGGATGCGCGTCGACCACTACGCCGAGATCAACCTGCTCGGGTTCTACGAGCTCACCGACGCCGTCGGCGGTGTCGAGGTGTGCTTGAACAACGCGACCAGCGACAAGGACTCCGGCGCCGACTTCAGCGCCGGCAGGCAGACCGTCACCGGCGGCGACGCGCTGTCGTTCGTCCGCCAGCGGCACGGGCTGCCGCGCGGCGACCTGGACCGCATCGTGCGCCAGCAGGTGTTCATGGCGGGCCTGGCCAACAAGGTCCTGTCGACCGGCACGCTCACCGATCCGGCGATGGTCAACGACCTGGTCGCCGCCACCCAGCGCACCGTGGAGCTCGACGAGGCCTGGGACGCACTGGGTTTCGTGCAGCAGATGCAGCAGATCGCCGCGGGCAGGGTCAGCTTCGTGACGATGCCGGTGCTCAGCGCCGGAGCGCGCGACGAGCGCGGCCAGAGCATCGTGTCCGTCGACCGGGACGCGGTGCAGCGGTTCTTCACCGGTCTGGCGGCCAGTCCCCCGGGCATGGCGCCGAAACCCGCGCTGCGCCTCGACGGCAGCGCCCAGCGCCAACCCATCACCTCCGACAGCGACGTCCCCTGCGTGAACTAGGTCCAGGAGTGGCGCCCGGTTCCAGAGGGCCGCTGAGGTTCCGCCACCCGCACCCCGAAGCGCAGTGATAATTCAACAGCTCCTAGCCTGCCGGGCATGAGCATCACCCAGTCCCTCCTCGGACCGCTGCTGGCATCCGGCGCGCCCAAGCCGCTGATCACGCACTACGACGACACCACGGGTGCGCGCATCGAGCTGTCCCGCGCCACCACCGCCAACTGGGCGGCCAAGACGGCGAACTGGCTGGTGGACGAGGTCGACCTGGAGCCGGGGATGCCGGTGCTCGTGTCGCTGCCCGCGCACTGGCAGACCGTCGGCGTGCTGCTGGGCGCCTGGTGGGCGGGGGCGCACGTGACCGATCGGGCCGAGGGCGCGGAGGTCGCGTTCGTCCCGGCGTCCGACCTGGCGCGCGGCGAGGGCGCGCACACCGTGGCCGCGGTCGGCCTGGACCCGCTGGGGGCACCGGTGCGCGACCTGCCGCCCGGTGTCGCGGACTACGTCTCGGAGATCCGGGTGCACGGCGACGACTTCAGCCCGATCTCACCGGTGGCCGGGGACGCGCCCGCGCTGCTGGAGATGTCGGTGGACGAGGTCGTCGAGCGGGCGCGGCGGCGCGCGGGCGAGCTGGGCGTCGGCCGCGACGACCGGGTGCTGTCCGCTCTGGACTGGACGCTGCCGGACGGCGTCGTGGACGGGCTGCTGTCGGTGCTCGCCGCGGAGGCGGCCCTGGTGCACTGCACCAACCCGGACGCCTCCCGCCTCGACAAACGGCGTGCCGACGAGCGCACGACGGTCGAGCTCGGGCTCTGAGAGGACCCTCACAAACCGCCCCTACCGCCAACCTACCGGCGGGTAACCTCGGTGCATGCGTGATGCCGAGTCGCTGTTCCGCGTGGAGGACGGGTTCCTCGTGCCCAACGAGGCGTCGGGGAACCCGTGGGGCGAGCTGACCGGCGGCGGACCGGTCGCGGGCCTGATCGCCCGCGCCATCGAAGCCGCCAACGACGACCCGGACCTGTTCGTCGCCCGGCTCACCGTGGACCTGATGCGCCCGGTCCCGCGCGCACCGCTGTCGATCGAGGTGCGCCCGCTGCGCACCGGCAAGCGGCTGCAGGTGGTGCGGGCGACGCTCACCCAGGACGGGACGCTCTGCACCAACGCCACCGCTCACCTGCTGCGACGCTCCGACCTCGACGGGCCCGAACCCGACACGTCGGTGCCGTTCACGGGGCCCGAGGGCATCGAGGACCGCACCCTGCTGCCGCCGGAACTCGGCTTGCGCTGGGGAGTGCACGACGTGATGCGGGTCCGCTGGATCGACGACCAGTCGGCCACCGGCACCAGCCGCGCGTGGATGAGCATGCCGCTGCCGCTGCTCCCGGACGAGCCCCTCAGCCCCCTGTCGCACGTCGCGATCCTCGCCGACGCCATCAGCGCCGCCAGCCCGGTCGGCCCCCTCTTCGGCCCGTGGATCAACACCGACGTCTCGATCCACCTCCACCGCGAGATGCGGGGCGAGTGGCTGGGTTTCGAGATGCGGCGAGACGTCCAGCGCACCGGGATCGGCACGGCCCACGCCCGCCTCTACGACACCCGAGGCCCCATCGGCACGGCCCAGGAAACAGTGATGGTCAACCAACTCGGCTGACCCGCGCGGTCATCTCCACGCGATTTCAACGGAAGTCCGAACCACGATTTCCATTGAAATCGCGTCCCCGACTTCCATTGAAATCGTGTTCCGACCGCGCGGACGGATTTCCCTGCTGTGGCCGACAAGTTCAGGGCAGGGGTGGAGAGGGGTTGCGGGTCAGGCTTCGGTGGCCTTGTGCTGGAGGGCTTCGTGCTTGTCGTGGACCATCTTCTCGAGGTCTGCCTGGAAGTCCGCCATCTGAGAGCGGAGGCGGGCGCCGAGGTCGCCGGAGTCGGCGGCGAGGGTGCGGACCGCGAGGAGGCCCGCGTTGCGGGCTCCGCCGACCGAGACCGCGGCGACCGGGACCCCTGCCGGCATCTGGACGATGGAGAGCAGCGAGTCCATGCCGTCGAGGTGCTTCAGCGGCACCGGGACGCCGATGACCGGCAGTACCGTCGCCGAAGCGACCATGCCCGGCAGGTGGGCGGCGCCGCCCGCCCCGGCGATGATCACGCGGATGCCGCGGTCGGCGGCCTCGCGGGCGTAGTCCAGCATGCGCTGCGGAGTGCGGTGCGCGGAGTAGACGCCGACCTCGTACGGAACCCCGAACTCGGTGAGGGCGTCACCGGCGGCGCGCATCACCGGCCAGTCGGAGTCGCTGCCCATGATCACACCGACGAGCGGCTGCTCAGTCACGCGGAGAACCTCCCGGAGAAGTCGGAACCTACTGGAAGTCAGTGAATCTCGTGGCCGTCGAGCCACTCGCCCGCCGACAGCCAGTGCGCGGCCAGCCGGGCCTGCTCGCGGACCTCGGCCATGTCGTCGCCGAGAACCGTGATGTGCCCCAGCTTCCGGCCCGGGCGCTCGCTCTTGCCGTACAGGTGGACCTTGGCGTGCGGGTAGCGGGCGAACAGGTGGTGCAGCCGCTCGTCGACGCTCATCGCCGGTTCGGTCTCGGCGCCCAGCAGGTTCGCCATGACCACCGCGGGCGCGGTCTGCTCGGTGCTGCCCAGCGGGTAGTCCAGCACCGAGCGCAGGTGCTGCTCGAACTGGGAGGTGCGGGAGCCCTCGATGGTCCAGTGCCCGGAGTTGTGCGGGCGCATCGCCAGCTCGTTGATCACCAGACCGTCCTCGGTCTCGAACAGCTCGACCGCCAGAACGCCCGTCGCGCCCAGCGATTCGGCGACGTTGAGCGCGATGTCCTGGGCCCGCTCGATGAGCTCCGGCGACGCGTCCGGGGCCGGGGCGAGCACCTGCACGCAGATGCCGTCCTCCTGCACCGTCTCCACCAGCGGCCACACCGCGCCCTGCCCGAACGGCGAGCGCGCGACCAGCGCGGCCAGCTCGCGGCGCAGCGGAACGCGCTGCTCGGCCAGCAGCGGAGCACCACCGTCGAGGAGCTCGGTGACGACGCGCTCGGCGTCGGCGGCGTCGTCGAGCATCCACACGCCGCGGCCGTCGTAGCCGCCGCGCGCGGTCTTGAGCACGCACGGGAAGCCGTGCTCGGCGCCGAAGGCCAGCACGTCGTCGACGGAGGTGATCTCGGCGAACGGCGGCACCGGCAGACCCAGCTCGGCGAGCTTGCGGCGCATCACCAGCTTGTCCTGGGCGTGCAGCAGGGCGTCCGGGCGCGGCTGCACCGACACCCCGGCGGCCTCCAGGGCGCGCAGGTGGTCGCCGGGCACGTGCTCGTGGTCGAAGGTGACCACGTCGCAGCCCTCCGCGAACTTCTTCAGCGCGTCCAGGTCGGTGTGGTGGCCGAGCTCGACGTTCGAGGCCACCAGCGCGGCGGACTCGTCGGCGGAGTTCGCCAGCACCTTCAACGACTGGCCGAGCGGGATGGCCGCCTGATGGGTCATCCGGGCGAGCTGGCCACCGCCGATCATGCCGACGACTGGGGTTCCGGTGCGCTGGTCCACGCGCTCAGCCTAAGGTGACGCACCCCTCGCACCGGCACCGGGACGGGTCAACGCGACCTGGTTCACAGGCGGTCACAGCGACGCCAGCATCCGGCACACCTCGGCGTGGTCACCGGGCAGCGCCTCCTCCTGGAGCCGGATCTGGCCGCAGTCGCGCAGCGCCGGGTCGGCGGCGAGGCGGTGCTCGATCATCCAGCGCGCCTGCACGCACCGGCTCCGCAGCTCGGGCGTGCGGGGCGCGAGGACCGCGGCGGTGGCAGAGCGCACCAGCGCCGTAGTCTCGCCTGCGTCGAAGACGGTGCGCAGCGCGTCGGCGATGAGCACCATCGCCACCAGCCGCGGGTAGCCGGCCGTGGACACCCCCAGCATCACGGTGATCAGCGCGTAGTCGTCGTCGGGCGCGGCCCCGCGCGAGTGCGCCTCGCGGTAGACCTCGTGCAGCCGGGTGCGCAGGTAGCCGACGGTGTTCAGGCCGGTCAGCGGGTCCTCGACCTCGCGGCCGACGGCCATGCCGCTGACCGCGTCCGCCCAGCCCAATGCCGTGGTGCGGAGCATCGACGAGGGCACCGCGTCCGGGTCGGCCGAGACCAGCCCGTCGGAGTTCTCGCCGGACACCGCGTGCAGCGCGGCCAGGTCCTGCAGCGTGCCGGACAGGCCGACACCGGCTTCGGCGCGCGAGGCGCCGAGATCGGCGAGCGGGGTGCTCAGGTCTTCCCCGGCCACGACGGCCGCGCACACCGCGTCCACGGCCGGCACCTCCCAGTCACTGGGAAACGGCCATCCCGCTGCTAGGCTCGCCGTTCGCCAGCGCACGCGCATCGCTCGCTGCAGCGTCCGCGCTGTCGACGCGTCACACCTCAGTGGCCAGTCCGGCATGCTCAACGTCCCTCCCCGATGGGCCTACTCGTGAGCGAGACGAAGCAAGCGGTCGCCCATGACGGTGGAGTCGCTGGCTTTGGTCATACGATTCGGATCACAATATTCGTCGAATTCCACATCCGGTGGTTTTCGCCGACCAGAGCTCCCAGGTAGGACTGACAAGGACATGCCCCCTCTGGGGAGGAAGGTGCGGCGTGGTAGCTGTCCCGGCAGAAGTCCAGGGCCCCAGCGACGGTGAACTGCTGGAGGAAGTGCGCGGCGGTTCGTCGGAGGCGTACGCCCAGCTCTACGAACGTCACGTGGCCGCGGCCTACAACATGGCCCGCCAGGTCGCCAAGTCCGCGGCCGAGGCCGACGACCTCGTGTCCGAGGCGTTCGCCAAGGTCCTCGACACGCTGCGCGAGGGCCGCGGCCCGACTTCGGCGTTCCGCGCCTACCTGCTCACGGCCCTGCGGCACACCGCCTACGACCGGACGCGCCGCGAGAAGAAGGTGCAGCTGGCCGACGACGTCGCCGAGGTCTCGGGTGCCGACGTCAGCGTGCCGTTCAACGACACAGCCGTCGCCGGGTTGGAGCGCACGCTCGCCGCGCAGGCGTTCTCGCGGTTGCCGGAGCGCTGGCAGACGGTGCTCTGGCACATCGAGATCGAGGGGCAGACGCCCGCCGACGTCGCGCCGCTGCTGGGGCTGACGCCCAACGGCGTGTCCGCGCTGGCCTACCGGGCGCGCGAAGGACTCCGCCAGGCGTACCTGCAGGTCCACCTGGGACAGCTGGAGGCGTCCGGGTCCGGTGTGGAGCAGTGCCGGGCGGCCGTGGACCGGCTGGGCGCGTGGACCCGAGGCGGACTGTCCAAGCGGGAGACCGCGCAGGTCGAGACTCACCTGGACACCTGCGACCGGTGCCGGGCGCTGGCCGCCGAGCTCGCCGACGTCAACGGTGCGCTGCGCGTCATCATCGCGCCGCTGGTCCTGGGCGTCACCGCCACCGGCTACCTGGCGGCCGCGTCGTCGGGGACCGCCGCCGGTGCCGTCGTCGCGGGCAGCGCCGCCGGAGGTGCCGGTGCCGCCGGTGCCGCCGGGGACGCGGCCGGCTCCGGTCCCCGCCAAGCGGTGACCGCGGGCGTGGCCACGGCCGTGCTGGCCGCGGCGATCGCGGTGGCCATGACGGGGGCCGACCAGTCCATCCCGGTCGCCCAGGCGCCCGCACCGCCACCGGCCGCGCCTCCCGCACCGGCACCGCCGCCCGCTCCCCCGGCCGCACCCGCACCCGCGCCGCCGGCGGCGCCCGCACCGGCACCGCCGCCCGCAGCTCCGGCTCCGGCGCCCGCACCCGCACCCGCCCCGGCTCCCGCCGCACCGCCGCCCGCGGTGGCCCCGTCGCTCAACGCCGCCGGGCCGTCGCAGCCGTTGCAGCTGGTCGCCGGGGGTGCGCCGGTGTCGGTGCCGATCCGGGTGACCAACAGCGGCACCGGTCCGTCGGTGCCGCTCACCTCGACGATGGCGCTGCCTCCGGGCGTCACCGCGCAGCTGCCGGGCGCCGCGTCCGCGCCCGCCGCGACCACCCCGCAGTCGGCGTCGACCCCGGCGAGCACCTCGCCCGCGTCGGCGTCGCCGAGGTCGCTGCGCACGCAGGCCCCCGGGACCCCGGCGATCTCCTGCAGCGGCCAGACCGGCACCGTCACCTGCACCACCGACCGGGGCCTGAACCCCGGCGAGTCGCTGGTGTTCGACTACCTGGTGCGGGCCGACGAGTCGGCGACCGGCGGCGAGATCACCGTGAACATCAAGGCCGGTGGCCAGGTCGACCTGCGGCTGCCCGCCGTTCCGGTGATCGTGGAGCCCGCGCCGGAACCCGAACCGCCCGAGCCGCCGAAGCCGGTCGACGACATCGACCTCCACGCCTGGTCCTGGGACCAGCCGTGGATGGACGTCAGCCGGATCGCGGTCGGGGTGCGCAACACCGGCACCAGCACCGGTCGCGCCGCGGCCGTGGCCACGCTGCCGGAGGGCGTCGAGGCCGACTTCGTGCCGAACGGCTGCAGCGCCGTCGGCAACACCGTGACCTGCACCGATGACGACCTCCGCCCGCAGGAGGGCTTCTACCGGGAGCTGTGGGTCTCGCGCGAGCACGATCACCCGGGCTGGCCGTGGTGGCCGGTGCAGGACCCGGACGCGGTGACCGTCGACGGCCGCCGCCAGCACGACGTGTGGGTGCCGATCACCGCGAAGCTCGGCGAGGCGACCGATCAGCAGTCCGTCCCGCTGCGGCTGTGGCTCCCGTGGTGGCCGCCGAAGCCCCCGGAGCCGACGCCTCCGACGACCCCGCCGACGACCACGAGCACGACGACGTCGACGACGACCAGCACCCGGCCCGACTGCCCGCCGTGGTGGCCGCCGGGCCACACCGGCGAGCCCCCGTGGCCGCCCGGCGAGCATCCCGGCCACGGTCACGGCAACGGTCACGACCGCCCGTGGGACCACTGCGGCCCGCCGTCGCACGAGCGGCCGCTGCCCCCGCCGCAGCCGTCGCCGACGACGCCCCCGCCGGCGCCCACGACGACCCCGCCGCAGACGACCACGACGACGCCGAGCCCGACCCCCAGCTCCACCCCGAGCTCGACGCCGCCCCCGTCGTCGTCCACCCCGCCGTCGTCCACCACGACCACGCCGCCGACGTCGTCGACCACCACGAGCTCCGGCTCCTGACCCGATCCGTCCGAGCCGTCGAGAACCCCGGTTTTCGCGCGACGAGAACCGGGGTTCTCGACGGCCGGAGGCGGAGAAGTGAGGCGTGCTACTCCGGTGCCGGGGTGAGAGGTCGGGACCACTCCGTAGACTCGGGGGTGTGTCCGTTGCAGATTCGGTGCTCGCGCGGGTCCCGCAGGCGTACCGAGCGCTCGCTGTGCGGCACCGGGAGCTGCTCAAGTTCGGTGTCGTCGGGGCGATCACCTTCTTCATCGACACGGGCATCTTCTACGCGCTCAAGCTGACGATCCTCTCGCCGAAGCCCGTGACCTCGAAGGTCATCGCGGTGCTGGTGGCGACGCTGGTGTCCTACGTGCTCAACCGGGACTGGTCGTTCCGCACGCGCGGCGGTCGCCGCAGGCATCACGAGGCGACGCTGTACTTCATCATCAGCGGCATCGGCGTGGGCCTGTACTCGGCGCCGCTGTGGGTGTCGCGCTACGTGCTGCACCTGCAGACGCCGTTCACCAGCAGGCTCGTCGAGGAGCTCGCCGACTTCACCTCCGGCCAGGTCGTCGGCCTGCTGCTGGGGATGGCGTTCCGCTGGTGGGCGTTCCGCAAGTGGGTCTTCCCCACCGATCACGAGGACGAGGACCAGCGGGAACGCGTCCTGGCGCGCTGAACGGCCAGGATCTCGTGCCCTCAGCGCGGGGTGGGTTCGGGTTTCCAGGGCAGGCCGAGGACGTCGTCGGCGCGGGCGACGCGCAGGAACACCTCGAACATCGCCGGGCGGGCCTGGCTGAGCTCCAGCCGCCCGCCGTCGGCCTCCACCAGCGCCCTGGCCAGCGCCAGCCCGACGCCCGTGGAGCCGTGGCCGGAGAAGCCGCGCTCGAAGACGTGCGGCACCAGCGCGTCCGGCACCCCGGATCCGGAGTCGGAGACCTCGATGAGCACCGTGCCGCCGCCGTGCCGGGCGGTGAGCGAGACGGGGCCCTCGCCGTGCCTCAGCGCGTTGTCCAGCAGCACCCCGATCGCCTCCCGCAGCCGGGCCGGGGTGGCGCGGGCCAGCAGCTCGTCGGCGACCTTGAACCGCAGGGCGCGGCCCTGGGCGCGCAGCGGTTCCCGCCACTCGTCGGCGACCTGGGTGAGCAGGCTGGTGACGTCGAGGGGTTCGGCGTCGCGGGCGCGGGCGGCGGTCGCCGCGGCCAGCAGGTCGTCGAGGACCGCGGAGAGCCGTTCGGCCTGCTCCAGCGCGGCCCGCGCCTCCTCGGCGACGTCGGCGTCCTCGACGGCGGCCAGCGCCTCCAGCCGCAGGTGCAGGGCGGTCAGGCGGCTGCGGAGCTGGTGCGAGACGTCGCCGACGAGTTCGCGTTCCCGCTGCACCAGCTGCGACAGCGCCGCGCCTGAGGCGTCCAGCGCGTCGGCGACCCGGTCCAGCTCGGGAACCTCGTGCCGCTGCGGGTCGGGGCGGAAGTCACCGGCGCCGAGCCGGGCGGCGCGGGAGGCGACGTGGCGGAGCGGGTCGGCGAGCCGCCGCGCCGTCACCGAGGCCACGATCATGCCGGTGCCCGCCGAGAGCACCACCAGCATCAGCACCAGGCCCGCGACCTGGAGCTGCTGGGTGCGCACCGGGGCGCTGGGCGCGGCGATGGTCACCGAGCCGCTCTGCACCATCGGCACCATCTGCACCAGCGGGGCCTCGCCCGGGTCGGGGCCGTAGACGTAGTCGTGGGACTGGGTGCGCACGACCAGCCGGGCGCCGCGCGGCACGGCCAGCCGCACCGCGTTGAGGTCGATCGGCCGCTGGTTGGCGACCTGCTCGTCGAGCAGCGTCGCGATCTGCTGGGCGCGGGTCGACAGGTCCGCGCCGGTGAGGTCCTGGACGAGCTTGAGCGCGGTGAAACCCAGCGGCAGCCCCAGCACGACGGTGGTGACGGCCACTGCGAGCAGCGTGGCCTGCAGAATCCGGCGGCGCATCCGCGACTAGTCCGAGTTGAAGCGGAACCCGACGCCGCGGACGGTCGCGATGCGGGTCTCGTCGAGTCGTCCGTTGCTGTCGCTGAGCTTCCGGCGCAGCCACGAGATGTGCATGTCGAGGGTCTTGCTGCCCTTGCGGTCGGACTCGGGCCAGACCTCCTCCAGGATCTCCTCGCGGGTCACGACCTGGCCCGCGTGCTGCATGAGCACCCGCAGCAGCTCGTACTCCTTGTTGGCCAGCTGCACCTCGTGCTCGTCGACGAGGACGCGCCGCGCGGTGAGGTCCAGGCGCACGCCCGAGTGCTCCAGGGTTTCCGGTGCGCCGCGGCGCAGCAGCGCGCGGATGCGGGCCATGAGCTCGGCGAGCCGGAACGGTTTGGCCACGTAGTCGTCGGCACCGGCGTCGAGACCCACCACGAAGTCGACCTCGTCGGTGCGCGCGGTGAGCATCAGCACCGGGAGTCCGCGGCCTTGCGCGCGCAGCCTGCGGCACACCTCCAGCCCGTCCATGTCGGGCAGTCCGAGGTCGAGGACCAGCAGGTCGACGCCGCCTTCGGCGGCGGTGCGCAGCGTCGAGGGACCGTCCTCGATGACCTTCACCGTGTACCCCTCGCGCTGCAGCGCCCGGGACAGCGGCACAGCGATGGCCGGGTCGTCTTCTGCCAGCAACACCACGCTCACGTGCCCCAGACTAGTTGGCCCGCAAGATCTCGTCCGCCGCGTGGGCCGTTGGGCGCGGTGACCGCCGGTGCTGCTAGCGCCCGAGCCGCTGCCGCCCTGGGCGGGCCCGCCGAGCGCGAGGCGTTAGGGTTTCCGGTCGTGACCAGCGATCTCGACCTCGCCCTGCAGCTGGCCGACGTGGCCGACTCCATCACCACGGCGCGGTTCCGCGCCCGCGATCTCGGCGTCGACCGCAAACCCGACCGCACGCCGGTGACCGACGCGGACCTGGCGGTGGAGGACGCGGTGCGCGAGGTGCTCGCCGAGCACCGCCCCGGTGACGTCGTGGCCGGTGAGGAGCGCGGCGGCACGGCCGGGGACGGTCGCGCGTGGGTGCTCGACCCGATCGACGGCACCAAGAACTTCCTGCGCGGTGTCCCGGCCTGGGCGACGTTGATCGCGCTCGTCGACCGGCAGCGCCCGGTAATGGGCGTGATCAGCGCCCCGGCGCTCGGCAAGCGCTGGTGGGCGGCCTCCGGCGAGGGCGCGTGGTGCCGGACCGGGCAGGGCGAGCCGGAGCGGATCTCGGTGTCCGGGGTGCGCGACACCGCCGACGCCTACGTCTCGACGACGCACCTGGGCACGTGGGTGGAGCACCACTCGCGGGAGTCCTACCTGCGGTTGATCGACGCGTGCTGGGAGAACCGCGCGTTCGGCGACTTCTGGCACCACTGCCTGGTCGCCGAGGGCGCCATCGACATCGCCGCCGAGCCGATCGTCAACCCGTGGGACGTGGCCGCGGCCCAGGTCCTCGTCGAGGAGGCCGGCGGCCGGTTCACCGACCTCTCCGGCGAAGCCCGCTACGACAACGGCAGCGCCCTGTCCACCAACGGCCACCTGCACGACGAGGCGCTGCGCCTGCTTCAGCGCTGAGGACTGTCGCCCTGGTCGCTTCGCGTGGCGGTGCGGGTGGCGGGACCTGAGCGGCTCCGCCGCACCCTGAACCCGTTTCTAATCGGCCTGCCTGGTCAGGAGCTTGGCGTAGCCGACTCCGGCGGTGAGCAGGATGAGGCCCGCGCAGAGGAAGGCGATGACGCGGGCGAAGCCGTCGAGGGTGCCGAGGTCGAACAGCAGCAGCTTCGCCAGCGACACGGCCGTGAGCACCATGCCGCCGATGCGCAGGTGCCGGGCGCGGACTCCGCGCAGCAGCAGGGCGATCGCGAACACCACCCAGCACAGGGTGATCAGGATGTGCCCGGTCAGGAACGCGCCGCGCGAGTCGCTGACCAGCAGGCAGGCGGCCATCGTGGCGCTGGCGGTGCCGTAGAGCAGCGCGATCGCGGCCGAGGCCCACAGCGGCAGCGAGCTCGGGAGGCTGCCGATCGCGCCGAGGCGCACGCCCGCGGTGGGCAGCGCGACCGCGACGACGCCGATCAGCAGGCCCGCGACCAGCCCGGCCACCCCGGCCGGCTCGTCGAAGACCACCAGCGCCGAGATCGGCACCTCGTTGCCCAGGGCCAGGAAGAACCCGAACACCGCGTAGCAGGCGGCGCCGAGCAGGATTCCGCCGCGCCGCAGCAGGTGTCCGGCGGCGGTCAGCAGCAGCGCCTCGCAGAGCAGACCGGTGGCCCAGCTGGAGACGTCCAGGGCGGTGATCGTGGCCTGGCCGGTGGCGATCACGGCCATCGCGCCGACGGCGGCGAGGAAGCGGCTCGGCAGCCAGTCGGCGAACGCGGGCAGGTAGCGGCCGACGGCCCAGATCGCGGCCAGCAGCAGCGCCATGCCGGCACCGGTCGCGGTCGCCTCGGCGCGCTCCAGCAGCATCGGTCCGGCCAGGAACGCGGGGGTGGGCGCGGCGACGAGCAGGCCGATCGCGGTGCGCTCGGCGGCGGGCCGGAACCCGGCGGTGACGGCGGCGACGACCACGCCGAGCACGGCCGCGGCGAGGATCGCGGGCACCAGCACCGGGTTCGGGTAGGCCAGGCCCCAGAACGCTCCGGCGAACGCGGCCAGCACGGTCGGGACGCCCGCGGCGAGCGCGAGTCCGCCCCAGCCGCGGCGCACCTGCACCGGCGAGGCGGCGACCTGCAGCAGCACCACGAAACCGATCAGCAGCGCGTCGGCCTCACCGGTGATCATCGGCGCGCAGATCGCGGAGGCCAGCACCACGCCGATGGCCAGCGGCTGCGCCTGCCAGCGGTCGGCGAGCAGCAGCCCGCCGACGGCGACGAGCAGTCCGACACCGAGCCCGGCCGGGACGGGGAGGAATTCGTAGAGCGCGGTCGCGGCGACGACGTCGAGGAACAGCGCGGCGAAACCCGTGGTCGCCAGCGCGATCGAGGCGATCCGCTGCTCGGCGGCGGCCCGGTGCACCCACCAGCCCGCCGCGATCAGCAGCCCGGCCAGCACGGCTCCCCCGCCGACGCGCGCGGCGGGCCCGAGCCAGTCCTGCTGCACGGCCAGGACCAGCAGGAACACCACGCCGAGCAGGGTCACGCCGCCACCGACCCAGGCCAGCACCCGGCTCGGTTCGAGATCGGCCCGGAACCGCCGCCGAGGCTCGGCCACGGCCGGAGACGGGTACGACGGCACGGAGCCGGGCTCAGCACCAGCTGTCGACGACGCAGCGGCCTGCTGCGGCTCGGCCTGCTGGGGCTCGGGCTGCTGGGGATCGGGCGCAGCGGTCGGCGGAACCGCCGCCGGAGGCCGGTTCGCGGCCTCGCTCTGCAACACGCTGCCCAGGTACGACAAGCGCTGCCCGATCGCGGCCAGCTCACCGGCGACCAGCTGAAGAGCGTCCCCCTGCTGCGGATGCGACATGCGGACATGCTCCACGCCACTCGCCCGCACGGCATCGGTAGCACTACTCAGATCCCACCCCTACGTCGAGAACCCCGGTTCTCGACGCGCGAACCCAGCGGTTTTCGACGCGGGACCGGTCACTTGGGGAGGGGGGTTCCTTGGGGTGGGGTGGCGGTGACGTCCACCGGGCCCACCACGCCTCGGAGGGCCTGGGTCCAGGTGAGTCGGCCGAAGAGGTAGAAGCAGGCGACCTGCTCGTTGCTGAAGCTCGCCCAGTCGTAGCGGTTGCCCTGCTCGCGCCAGAAGACCTCCCAGGCCGGGCCCGCGTCGGTCTCCACCCGGATCAGGCACCACGAGTCGTCGGCCTCGGCGCCGACGGAGACGAGCTCCTCCGGGACTCCCATCGCGATCAGCCAGCCGAGTACCGATTCGCCGTTCACCGCGTGCTCTCCTGTGGTGTTTCGTCCGGGGGTTCGTCGGTGGTGCCGGTGAGCACCAGGCGCAGCGTGGAGGCCTCCGACAGTTCGCGGGACCTGGTCAGCTCCACCAGGTAGCCGAGGCCGACGAGGTCGACGGCCGAGTAGGTGGCGCGGTAGCGGACACCGCCGCCGGGCTGCTCGAACCACGGCGCGGCCACCGACCGCCACACCGGCAGCGGCCGCATCAGCCGGTAGCGCCGGTAGTCCCGCTCGGCGTGGGCGGGTGGCAGCGAGCGGTGCGCGAAAGGCGTGGCCACCGCGCAGAACAGCCGCCCGTCGCCGGTGCCGAGGAGGTCGAGCACGGTATCGGGTTCGAGCACCACGGGCTCGCCGGGTTCGAAGCCGCCCTCCGGGTGCTCCTGCGGCCAGCGGTCACCGCCGCCGTAGCGGCGTTCCCAGTCGAGTTCGCTGAGCTCGCCGAGCGGGTCGTGCCCGGTGAGCAGCTCGGCGGGGATCTCGGCGCGCTCGGCGCGTTCGGCCCGGGCCCGGCGCGCGTCGTCGTAGACGGCGGTGGACCGGGCGCGGCGCAGCGCGTCGGTGTCGTCGACGAGGCCGGAGCGGGGGTGGTCCTGCGGCGGGAAGTTCAGGCCGTCGCGGGTGTCCTCGGGGTCGCGGGTGGGCAGCTGGCGGCTGGCCTGGTCGGCGGCCACCGGCATGTAGCCGATCGGGAACTGGTGCAGCACGAACGCCACCACGTCGGCGTTGCGGGGGCCGTGGCGCAGCGGCCGCTGCTGCGGTTCCGGCGCCGGCTGGGCCTGCGGCGGCAGCGGCCGCAGCGCCCCGCGCTGCACGTTCTGGGCGGGCTGGTTCGACACCGGTTGGTTCGAGGCGGGCTGGTGGTGCGCGGGCCGGTTCTGGCCCTGCGGCGGCGCGGGCGGTGCGGCCTGCCCGTAGACGACCGGACCGCGGCCGGGCTGCGGCGGCCGCGCCGGGGCGGGTCCCTGCGGCGGCTGCGGCCCCTGCGGCGGCTGCCCGGGTGCGACGGCGTATCCGCCGTGCTGCTGGTGCTGCTGCGGAGGTGGCGGCGGGGTGAAACCCGCTGGTGGCGGCGGTGGTTGCTGCCCGGGCTGCTGCCCGGCCCAGGCGGTGTGCGAGGTCTGCGGTGCGGTGCTGGGTGCCGGGTCCGGGCCGCCGATCACCGGGATCGGCCCGGTTCCGGCCTCGGCGAGCCGAGGTTCCCAACCCGGCGCGGCCGGGGCCGCGGGACCGCCGAACCCGCCTTCCGGGACCTCTTCGCGCAGCGTCTCCTGCGCTCCCCCGACTGCGTCCACTCCACGTTCCGCTTCCTCGACCGGACCACCGACATCACCGGGCACCGATTCGTCCACTATGGACTCAGCGGCCCCGGTTCCGGGGTCCAGCCTATGGCCTGCGCTGGAGCTCGCGTCCGCCAGAGCATCGGAGGGCTCGGCGTCCAGCGCGGCGGAGAGGTCCTCGTGCACCTTCGCGGCACCGGCCGCAGCGCCGCTGAGCGCGGTGTCGAGCGCGGCCAGCGCCTGCGGGTGCCCGGCGGCGGCCGCCTGCTCGGCGGCGTCGGTCTGCTTGGCCAGCGAGACGAGTTCGCGCACCAGCTCGACCTTGGCGGTGCCGACGTGCTCGGCGGCCCGCTCCAGGCGGTCGGCGTTGTCCAGGCACTTCCGCGAGGTCGACGGCAGGAGTCCGTCGTCGGCCGCGAGGGCGTCCCACTCGCGGCTCGCGGCCTGCGCGGCGTCGCCGTCGAAGGAGCGCAGCGCGCCCTGCGCGGTGGTGTCGGCGTCGCGGGCGAGCGCGTCCAGGGAGCGCGCGGCCTCGCGCCAGGAGGTGGCGGCCTCGCGCATCCGGTCCTCGTCGGCGGCGGGCCAGCGGACGCCGGCGCGGTCGGCGACGTCGCGGAGCTCGGCGGGCAGTTCGAGTCCCACGCTCATCCCTCCCCGGCGATGCGGCGCAGCGCGTCGGCCTGGTCGGCGTCGGTGCGGCGCGTGGTGTCGGCGGTGGCGGCGAACTTCTCGCCGAGGTCGCGGAGCTTGCCGGGCAGCTCGTCAGCGGCGGCCAGGGCGGCGTCGGCCTGCGGCCGGTGGGCGGCGTCGAAGCGCTGCCCGAACTCGTCGTCGCCCCAGCAGGCATCGGTGTCGCCCACGGCACGCCGGAGGGCGTCGGCGATGCTGCGCGCTCGTCCGGCGAGGTCCTCGAACTCGCCGGCGCGCTGCGCCAGCCGTTCGACGTCGCTGCGGAAACCACCCATCGTCACGTCCGTCCCCGCTGCAACCAGCTGGTGTCCGAGAAGTCCTCGTCGTCGCACGCGTCCCCGCTCGAGACATCGCTTCGGCGGGGCGTTTCGTTGCGCGGCAACGGTTCCGGCGGAGGGCCGAGCAGCAGCTCGGGATCGGTTCCGGCGGGCAGGACGTCGGCGAGCACGGCGGCGGTGCGCTGGGCGGCGGTGCGGGCGGCTTCGGCGCTGAGCCGGACGACGGTGGCGGCGAGCTCGGCGGGGCGCATCCGCTGGGCGACGTCGTCGGCGAGGACGAGTTCGCGCAGCGCGCCCTGCGGGCCGACGACGACCCGCACCCGGCCGTCGTCGCTGGCGGCGGTGGCGGTCACGGCGGCGAGGTCGCGGCGGGTGTCGTCCAGGTTCTCGCGGCTGCGCCGGTAGTCGGCGAGCAGCTCCTCGGCACGGGCCCTGTGGTCGGTCGGCACCGCTTCACCTCCCTGACGCCGGTGGTCGAGGTGTTCGATGGTTCCACGGCAGAGCCCGCTTTTCACCAACCTGCCGCGCATCCGTCGCGGAAACCGCCGGTCGCCGGAGCCCCCTGTGAGGACCCTCTCACCGCAGGGCAGGCCCGGTACCTGCGAGGATGACGGCATGGCCACCATCGCGTACGAGGACCTGACGCCGGGGCGGGTGTTCGATCTGGGCAAGACCGAGATCGACCGCGAGGAGATGCTGGCGTTCAACGCCCGCTTCGACCCGCAGCCGTTCCACCTCGACGAGGAGGCCGGCCGCAACTCGGTGCTGGGCGGACTGTGCGCGTCCGGTTGGTTCACCGCGTCGTTGTGGATGCGCGCCTACGTCGATCACGTGCTGGGCGATTCGACCTCGCAGGGATCGCCGGGCGGCAACGAGCTGACGTGGCTCGCGCCGGTGTTCCCGGGCGACGTGCTGCACTTCGGCATGGAGGTGACCGGCCAGCGCCGCTCCCGCAGCAAACCCGACCTCGGCCTGGTGGAGATCACCGGCACCGCCGACCGCGACGGTGACCGGATCCTCCGCTTCAGCTTCGTCGGAATGTTCGGAACGCGCGAGCAGGACTAAGGGCTGTCCGTGAATGCGGCGGAGCCGCATCTCTTCCACCACCCGCACCGCCACGCAGGTCGATCACAGCAACAGTTCTCAACCCATCGCCTTCACTACGGCGGAAGGGCTTGGGCGGCCTAGCTTTTCGGCCATCCAGCGGCTGGTTTCGACCAGGGCGCCCAGGTCGACGCCGTGCTCGATGCCGAGACCTTCGAGCATCCAGACCAGGTCCTCGGTGGCGAGGTTGCCGGTCGCGGACTTGGCGTAGGGGCAGCCGCCGAGCCCGCCCGCCGAGGAGTCCACGGTGGACACCCCGTGGCGGAGCGCGGTGCAGGTGTTGGCCAGCGCCTGGCCGTAGGTGTCGTGGAAGTGCACGGCCAGCTTGTCGACGCCGACACCGGCCGCGACGAACGCGCGCAGCAGGGCCTCCACGTGACCGGGCGTGGCCACGCCGATCGTGTCGCCGAGGGAGAGCTGGAAGCAGCCCATCTCCAGCAGCCGCTTGCCCGCGGCCACGACCTGCTCGACCGGGACCGCCCCCTCCCACGGGTCGCCGAAGCACATCGACAGGTAGCCGCGCACGGCGATGTCCTCGCCGACCGCGCGGGAGACGACGGGCTCGAACATGCCGAACTGGCCGTCCAGATCGCTGTTGAGGTTGCGCTGCGCGAAGGTCTCGGTCGCCGAGGCGAAGATCGCGATGTCGCGCACCTTCGACTCCAGCGCGCGGTCCAGGCCGCGCGCGTTGGGCACCAGCACGGGGTAGCGGGCGCCGGGAGCCTGGTCGAGCTCGGCGAGCAGCTCGGTGGCGTCGGCCAGCTGCGGAACCCACTTCGGGTGCACGAAGCTGGTCGCCTCCAGGACCACGAGCCCGGCGTCGGCCAGTCGCCGCAGGAACTCCAGCTTCACCTCGAGCGGGACGATCTCCTTCTCGTTCTGCAGGCCGTCGCGGGCGCCGACCTCCCAGATCGTCACCTCGGCCGGCAGCGACGCCGGTTCCGGCGAGGCGACCTTCATCGGCAAGCCCAGTTCACTCGTCGAGCCCAATTCACGGGATCCCATTCAGCCCTCCTGCGGCCGGTGTTGCGCACCATCTCCCACCTCGCGGTAGAGCAGCGTCTGCACCTGCTCCACCTGGGGGATGTCGTCGAATTCCAGCGGTTCGTCCGAGGCCGACTCGACCACCAGGGTGCCGCAGCCGAACACGCGGTCCACCATGCCGCGGCGGAAGCGCACCGAGCTGATCCGCCACATCGGGATGTCGATCCCGGAGCGGGTGAACACGCCCTCGCGAACCATCAGCCGGTGCGTGGTGATCACGAAGTGGGTGGTCCGCCAGCGGGCGAGCGGGGCGAGGGTGAACCAGACGATCAGCAGCAGACCCACGACGCCGAGCGCGATCCAGACCGGCAGCCGCCAGTCCGTCGTCGCCACCAGCGCGGCCAGGTAGGACGCGCCTCCGACCACCGCGAACAGCACCAGCACCGGGCCGAGCAGCATCTTCCAGTGCGGGTGCTTGTGCACCACGACGTCCTCGTCGTCGCCGAGCAGGCCGTCCGGGTAGGCCACGGTTCCCCTTCCTCGTTGCGGGTCTGCGAATTCACGTTACCGGCCCGCGCGGGGTGCGGAGAACGTTCAGCTCCGGCGCACGTGCACCACGTCGCCGGCCGAGACCGCCGTGGTCCGGCCGGTGTCGGCGCGGACGACGAGCCTGCCGCTGTCGTCGACGTCCACGGCCTCGCCGATCAGGTCCTCATCACCGCCGAGCTCCACCCGGACGCGCTGGCCGAGGGTCCGGCAGCGCTCGCGGTAGCGGTCGAGCAGGCCGGTGGTGACGACGTCGCCGCCCGCGTCCCGCCAGCGGCCCTCGACCTCGGCGAGCGCGTCGAGCAGAGCGAGGGTGAACTCGTCGCGATCCACCTCGGCGCCCTCGGCGGCCAGGGAGGTGGCGGGCAGGCCGCCCGCGCCGGTGGGCAGCTGGTCGCGCCGCTGCGCGAGGTTGACGCCCATGCCCAGCACGATCGCGATCCCGTCGGGTCCGGCGACGGCCTCGGAGAGGATGCCCGCGCCCTTGTGCCACTCCGCCCCGGAGCCCAGCAGCAGGTCGTTGGGCCACTTCAGACCGGCCGGGACACCGGTGGTGCGCTCGACGGTCTCGGCGAGGGCGACGCCGGCGATCAGCGGCATCCACGCCACCGCCGACGGCGGGACGCCGGGGCGCAGCAGCACGCTCACGAACAGCCCGGAGCCGCGCGGCGAGATCCACTGCCGCTGCAGCCTGCCGCGTCCGGCGCTCTGCTCCTCGGCGATGAGCACCGTCCGGTCGGCCGCGCCCTTGGCCGCGGCCTCGGCCAGGTCTGAGTTGGTGGAGCCGGTCACGGCCACCACGTCCAGCGCCGCGTACGGGCCGTCGTCGACCAGCCGACGCCTCAGCGCATCACCGTCAAGCAGAACCTCATCGCTCACGCGCTCAGCCTAGGCGCCGGGCTCATCGGCTCGGGCTCTAGCATCGAGCCCGTGCGTTTCGTGCTCGCTTCCGCCTCGCCCGCCCGCCTGTCCGTGCTCCGGTCGGCGGGGATCGACCCGCTGGTGCAGGTGTCGGGAGTGGACGAGGACGCGGTGACCGCGTCGCTGACCGACCCCGCGCCCGCCGAGCTGGTCACCGCCCTGGCCCGGGCCAAGGCCGAGGCGGTCGCCGCGGAGATCTCCGGGTCCGACGCGGTGGTCGTCGGGTGCGACTCGATGCTGCTCAAGGCCGACGGGGAGATCGTCGGCAAGCCGGGCACGCCCGAGGTCGCCGCGAAGCGCTGGGCGCAGAACGCCGGCACCGAGGCCGAGCTGCTGACCGGGCACGCGATCCTGCGGCTCCGCGACGGCGAGATCACCGGCCGCGCCTCGGGCCACCTGGGCACGACGGTCCGGTTCGGGACGCCGAGCGAGGCGGAGATCGAGGCGTACGTCGCCACCGGGGAGCCGCTGCACGTCGCGGGCGGTTTCACCCTGGAGGGGTTCGGGGGCTGGTTCATCGAGGGCGTCGACGGCGACCCGTCCAGCGTCCTCGGCATCAGCCTCTCCCTCACCCGCAAGCTCCTCGCGGACCTCGACCTCTCCATCACCAGCTTCTGGACACCGCCGAGCGCTTGACCCGTTGGGTTCGCCGCGTCACCAGTGGACGGTTTTAGCCATAATCACCCATGATCAATGTCCGTTTTGCCCGGACAATTATGGCTAAAACTGTCCGCGGGTGACCACCGACGACGCGCACGGCGGCGTTCCGCTCGCGCGTTCAGCCCCGCGCGGCGCCGACTTCGGGGTGAACGTGGGCACATTTGCTCCCTGATCGGGACTTAATCGCTCGATCGAGTGGTTATCTACTAGCGCTATGGGTGCCCTGCGACCGTGGATGCTGACCTCCCGCCTGCACGTCGATCTTCGACGGCAGGCCAGCTGCGTCTGTCGCTGACCTCCTCCGGCCGGAGCTGACGACCCCGCCGCTCATCCCGGGGCGGCTCCGCCGATCACCCGCGGCCACCCGCCGCTCCCCCGGCGCGCCTCCGCGCCCTCCGCATCAACCCTTCACGACTTCAGGAGACCCCTGTGTCCTCTACCGCTGCGCGGTCGCGCCTGCGCTTCAACCCGAAGCTGTTCGCCGTCGCCGTGCTCGCCTCGCTGGTGCTCGGCGCCCTGCTCGGCTGGATCGCCAAGCAGACCGGCGCCGAATGGCTGGTCACGACCCTGGACACCATCGGCTCGACGTTCACCAAGCTGCTCAGCTTCACCGTCCTGCCGCTGATCTTCACCGCGATCGTGGTGGGCATCAACAGCCTCCGCGGGCTCGGCGGCGGTCGCACCGCCGCCCGGCTGGGCGGCAAGACCGCGCTATGGTTCGCCCTCACCTCGCTGATCGCGGTGGTGATCGGCCTGGTCGTCGGCGGCCTGTTCCAGCCCGGCCGCGGCCTGGTCATCGAGCCCGACCCGGAGAAGCTGCAGTCCATCGGCCAGAAGACCCAGGGTTCCTGGCTGGACCTGCTCAACGGCCTGGTCCCGGAGAACCTGATCAGCGCCTTCGCCGACGGCGAGACGCTGCAGGTCGTGTTCGTGTCGCTGATCATCGGCGCCGCCACCTACAGCCTCGGCGACAAGGCCAAGCCGTTCGTCGACTTCAACAAGGCCGCCTTCGAGGTCATCCAGCGCGTGCTGGGCTGGATCATCCGGCTCGCCCCGATCGGCACCCTCGGCCTCATCGGCAACGCCGTGGCCACCTACGGCAACGAGTTCTTCGCACCGCTGCTGAAGCTGATCGGCTCGACCTACGTCGCCTGCCTGCTGGTGCTGTTCGCGGTGTACCCGCTGCTGCTGGCGCTGGTGGCCCGGGTCAGCCCGGCCCGCTTCTTCGCCAAGACCTGGACGGTCCTGCAGTTCGCCTTCGTCTCCCGCTCCTCCGGCGCGACGCTGCCGATGACCCGCCAGGCCGCGCAGAACCTCGGCGTGCCCTCGTCCTACGCCAACTTCGCGGTGCCGCTGGCCAGCACGACCAAGATGGACGGCTGCGCGGCGATCTACCCGGCGGTGGGCTCGATGTTCATCGCGAACCTCTTCGGCATCCACCTCGGCCCGGTGCAGTACCTGACGATCATCGCAGTCGCGGTGTTCGGCTCCATCGCCACCGCGGGCGTGACCGGCTGGTTCACCATGCTCACCCTGACCGTCGGCGCGCTGGGCTTCCCGCCCGAGGTGGTGGCCACCGGCATCGCGATCGCCTACGCCGTCGACCCGATCATGGACATGATGCGCACCGCCACGAACGTCGCGGGCCAGATCGTCGTCCCGGTCGTGGTGGCCCGCAGCGAGAACGTCCTCGACGACGAGGTGCTGTCCGCTCCCAGCGCTCCGCCGCTGCTGGAGAGCCGCGCACCGGCGACCGTCTGAGCCCCCCGCGGCCCGGTGCGCACCGCACCGGGCCGCGGCACTCCTTCGGGGGACGTCTCATCCGTAGGATGGGCGCGTGGACAGCGGCCGGCGGGGACGAGACCTGCGCATCGGTGACCCCGAGCGGGAGCGGGCCATGCGGCTGCTCGGCGAGCACTTCTCCGCCGGGCGCCTGGAGCTCGCCGAGTACGACGAGCGCTGCAGGCAGGCGGCGGGTGCGCGCTTCGGCTCCGAGCTCGACGAGCTCTTCGACGACCTGCCCGGGCCGCGTCCCGTCGAGCTCGCCCCCGCCACGACACGCCCCGCCCCTTCGGCGGGTGCGATCGCGCTGACGGTCGGCGCCATCGCCGCCGGGATCGCGCTCGTGGTCGTCGCGCGGCAGATCGGCGTGCTCCTGCTGATCCCGATGCTGGCGATCATCTGGTTCACCTGGCGCCGGCGGTGACGACCTGCCGTCACCGCCGACCACGTTTCGTTACGGTGAGAGCCATGCACAGCTCGCGGTTCTCCGGGGCGCGTCGGCTCAGCGCGTTGCTCGCCCTCGGCGCGCTCGCCCTCACCGGGTGCGGCGTGTGGCAGTCGGCCCCCACGGCCGGCACCACGCCGCCCGCGCCCCCACCTCCCGCACCGGTGACGAGCGCACCGCCGTCGCCGCCACCGCGACCGTTCGACCTCGGGCTCGACGGCGTCGACCCGTGCGGGCTGCTCACCGCCGACCAGCGCAACCAGCTCGGCTTCGACCGCGAACCGCTGCCGGACTCCGACGCCGGGTTCGGCAACGCCGCCACCTGCAGCTACCGCAACACCACCGCCAAGGTCGGCGCCCGGCTCGCGCTGATCACCACCGAGGGCATGGGGGTGTGGACCGACGACACCGCGCAGGTCGAGGCCTCCCCGGTCCAGGTCGCGGACTTCCCCGCGCTGGTGATCAAGACCCCGGGTCTGGACCTGTCCTGCAACGTGGCGGTCGACGTCGCCGACGGCCAGCACCTCGACGTGCTCTACCGCGACGACGGCGGGCAGCCACCGCCACCGGTCGACCAGCTCTGCGCCGGAGCGCAGCGGGTCGCCGAGGAAGCGGTGCGCACCCTGGCGAACCCGCCGGCCTCCACGTCGGAGACCCAGGCTCCGGTGCAGCAGGAATCCACCCCCTGACCAGCGCGGTCACCCCGGCCGGGGTGACACTCCCCGCATTTGGAGGACTCCACAGGGTGATGATTCGCCGATACAGTGTCCGGCGGACGTTCACCCGGGGCCGCGCCCCGGCCCGCGGGAGGGGACCTTGGGAGGGGACACCGTGCCGCTAACCGAGCCGTACGGGGCGGGCTCCGGTGGTTCGATGCAGGTCGAGCCCACCGCGATCCCGCGCCTGGTCAACTCGTTGCAGGAGTCCCTGGACGCGGTCGGGTTGCAGATCGAGCACGCCATCACCGAGCTCCGCATCCGCCCGTGGGCCGGGGATCCCGTCAGCACCGACGCCGCCGAGCTGTTCAACGAGCGCTCGGTGGGCGGCGGCGAGGACGCGCTGACCGCGCTGTGCGGGTACCGGGACCAGTTGCAGGCCGCGGCCGAATCGCTGCAGAAGGCGGGCCGCGAGTACGAGCGGATCGACCACGACAGCGCGGCCGGTCTGGGCGGGGGATGCTGATCGATGGGCGACCACCGATGGCAGGGCTACCGGCACGCCGAGCTGCACGCGCAGATCAACGAGGGTCCGGGGGCGCACGGGTCGACCGACAGCGTGCGCCGCTGGAGCGAGCTGACCCGCGCGCTCGGTGAGATCGACGGCGGTCTGGCCGCCGCGACGGCCGCGGCCCGCAGCGGGTGGCAGGGCCACGCCGCCGACAGCGCCGACTCCGGGCTGCGCCCGCTGGGCGAGTGGGCGCAGCTGGCGCAGCAGGCCAGCACGGTGATGCGGGAACGCGCCGAGCAGCAGGCGGAGTTCATCGCCAAGGCCCGCCGCGACATGCCGCCGCCGGTGGCGGTGACCAGCGAGGACCCGGGAACGGCGGTGTCGGCGCTGACGCACCTGTTCGGCGGGCAGACCGACTACGAGGTCCAGGAGGCCGCGCAGCACGCGGCCGAGCAGCGGGCGTTCGAGGTGATGCGCACCTACGAGTCCTCCACCCGGGCCAACACGACGTCGCTGGCCTCGTTCGCCCCGCCGCCGCAGGTCGTCGTGGACGCCCCGGCCTCGGGCGGTTCCGGTGCCCCGGGCGGGTCGTCGAAGGTGACGATCAGCTGGGGCCCGACCGTCGTGCCGACCTCCTCGACCGCCGGGACCGCGCCGGGGAACGCCGCCGCGGGCACGCGCTCCGCGACGCGTCCCCCCGGGACCGCGGCGAAGGCGTCGGGCAAGCGCGGGAGGTCCCGCCGCGAGGAGCCGGTCGAGCACGAGGTCACCGAGCGGCTCGGCGACGGCGGGTTCTTCGACGAACCGCAGACCGGGTCGCGCCCGGTGATCGGCGGCGAACCCGGGCGATGAACACCGCTTCCCCCACCGACCGGCGGATCAGCCTGTCGGCGCTGGAATTCGACGTGCTCACCGAACACCTCGGGCTCGACGAGCTGCCGCTGGTGCTCAAGGTCCCCTCGCCGGGCCGCACGCACTCCGAGCGGGCCGAGCTGGTCGACTCCACGTGGCGCGCGCTGTCGCGGCGCGGCCTGATCAGCGGCGGCGAGCCCGACCCCGAGCTGGAGGCGGTGCTGCGGCTCGTCGCCGAACCCGGCCGCGAGATCGACGGCCGGAACTGGCTGGGGCGCAGCGTCCGGGTGCTCGCGGCGGCCGAGAACGACGGCGAGCGCGCCGTTCTCGTGGTCAAGGACGGCGATCACCTGGAATTCTCCCCGACTTCGGCCGCGGGCCTGCCGCGCGCCGCCGTGTCACCGCTACCGGACCTGCCCGCCGGGCCGGGCCGTTCGGTGTCGGTGCCCAGCCGGGCTCTCGACGACGCCGCTGCGGACGTGGGCGACAAGGTCGAGGAGCTCCCGGCCGCGCTGCGTCGTCGCGGCGTGCGCCCCGACGACGCCGATGCGCTGACCGAGATGGTCGCCGGAGCGACCGCGCAGGGCCAGTTCGGCGCGGCGGCGCGAACGCGGTTCGGCAAGCGCGACAGGGCCGAGCGCGTCGTCGGGTTCTTCGACACCGCGCTCGGCCGCTACGTCCAGCTGCGCACCGCGTCCCCGTCCGGGGAGGTGTGGAGCACGATCGCCCCGGTGGACAACCGGCGCCTCGTCGGCCACCTCGAAGAGCTCCTCCACGAGATCACCGACAGCTGACCCGGTCGTCCCCGAGTTCCGCGCGAGATTCGAACCGGGGTCAGACGACCGGTTCCACCAGGCTGGTCCGGGCTTCCGGCGCGGCGGAGCGCTTGGCGTCGGCCGCCTGATCGCTGGGCTCGGTCTGCGAGGCGCGCTCGGCCTCGACCCGCTGGGTGTAGACCGCGACCTCGCGGGCGATGGTGTCCTCGTCCCAGCCGAGCACGCCCGCCATCAGCCTGGCCACCGCGTCGGCGCTGTCCACGCCCCGGTGCGGGTACTCGATGGAGATCCGGGTGCGCCGGGTGAGCACGTCCTCCAGGTGCAGCGCACCTTCGTGGCTGCACGCGTAGACGATCTCGGCCTGCAGGTAGTTCGGCGCGGCCGGCACCGGCTTGAGCAGCTCGGCGTTGTCGTCGGCGGTGGCCAGCACCGCGTGGACCTCCGAGCCGTAGCGGTCCAGCAGGTGCCGGATCCGGTACGGGTGCAGGCCGTGCGCGCCCGCGAGCTGATCGGCCTGGTTGACCAGCGCGTGGTAGCCGTCGGCGCCGAGCAGCGGGACCTGGTCGGTGATCGACGAGGCCATCCGGCCCGGGACGTCGGGCGAGACGGCGTCGACCGCGTCGGCCGCCATCACCCGGTAGGTCGTGTACTTGCCGCCGGCGATGGCCACCAGACCCGGCGCCACCCGCGCGACCGCGTGCTCGCGGGAGAGCTTCGAGCTCTCCTCGCTCTCCCCGGCCAGCAGCGGCCGGAGCCCGGCGTAGACGCCCTCGATGTCGTCGTGCGTGAGCGGCGTGGCCAGCACGGTGTTGACGTGTTCGAGCAGGTAGTCGATGTCGGCCTTGGTCGCCGACGGGTGCGCCAGGTCCAGGTGCCAGTCGGTGTCGGTGGTGCCGATGATCCAGTGGTTGCCCCACGGGATGACGAACAGGACCGACTTCTCGGTCCGCAGGATCATGCCGCTCTCGGCGACGATCCGGTCGCGCGGGACGACGATGTGCACGCCCTTGCTGGAGCGCACGCGGAACCGCCCGCGACCGCCGGAGAGCTTCTGCAGCTCGTCGGTCCACACGCCGGTCGCGTTGATCACCGCGTGGGCGCGGATCTCGACCTCCTCGGCGGTCTCGACGTCGCGCACCTTGACCCCGGCGATCCGGTCGGCCTCCCGCAGGAACCCGGTGACCTGCGTGGAGGTCATCACGACCGCGCCGTAGCGGGCGGCGGTGCGGGCGACCGTCATGGTGTGGCGGGCGTCGTCGGCCTGCGCGTCGTAGTAGCGGATGCCGCCGATCATCGCGTTGCGCTTGAGCGCGGGGACCATTCGCAGCGCCCCGGCGCGGCTGAGGTGCTTCTGCCCGGGAACCGAGCGGGCGCCGCCCATCGTGTCGTACATCAGCAGACCGGCCGCCGTGTACGGGCGCTCCCAGAACCGGCGGGTCAGCGGGTACAGGAACGGCACCGGCTTGACCAGGTGCGGGGCGATCCGGGTGAGCATCAGCTCGCGTTCCCGAAGGGCCTCGCGGACCAGGGAGAACTCCAGCTGTTCGAGGTAGCGCAGCCCGCCGTGGAACAGCTTGCTGGAGCGGCTGGAGGTGCCGGCCGCGAGATCGCGGGCCTCCACCAGCGCGACCCGCAGTCCCCGGGTCGCCGCGTCCAGCGCCGCGCCGGCGCCGGTGACGCCGCCGCCGATCACCACGACGTCGAACTCCTCCGACCCCAGGCGATTCCAGTTCTCGGCACGCTCGGTGGGTCCCAACGTGCCCTTGAGCCGGTTTCCCGCTTCCGTCTTATCCTTGGACACCGCGTCCTCCTAGCGTTGTTCGCATCCCACCGTTGTCACCCCACCGCCGACGCGGAACCGCCACCGGCGTTGCGGTGGCGCACCTCGGTGGTCATCATGCCCGACCTGCACGGTCCGTGCCCGGTGCAGCACGGCCCGCGACCGGCGCCTGTTCGACGAGGGCGCCGCGCTCGCGCAGCACTTCGATCTGGGACTCGGGCGTCTTCGAGTCCACGATGACGATGTCGAAGTCCTCCACCGGTGCGACCGCGTGCAGCGCGCGCCGGTGGAACTTCGTGTGATCGACGTAGAGCACGGTGCGCTGCGCCGAGGCCAGCATCGCCTTCTTGATCTGCACCATCTCCTGCTGCGGGTAGCAGCCGACGCCGTCGGTCACCGCCGAGACCGACATGATCGCCAGGTCGACCCGCAGGTTGCGCAGCGAATCCAGCGCCATGCCACCGACGAACGCGTCCGCCCACGGCAGGTAGTCGCCCCCGACGCAGATCAGGCTGATGCCAGGGGCCGAGGCGAGCTCGTCGAAGACGCCGCGGTGGTTGGTGACCACGGTCAGCGGCGCGCGTTCGGGCAGCAGCCGCGCCAGGTGGACGCCGGTGGTGGAGTCGTCGAGCACCAGCGCCTGGCCGGGCTCGATGAGTTCGGCTGCGGCGCGGGCGAGTTCGTCCTTCTCGGCCTGGTTCTGCTGCAGCCGGTATTCCGAAGCCGCTTCGTAGAGAAGTGAGGAGGCGGCCGAGACGTTGCCGCGGTTGCGGTGCACCAGGCCCTGCGACTCCAGGTCGGCGAGGTCCCGGTAGACGGTCATGGCGCTGGCGCCGATGGTCGCGACCAGGTCGTCGATGCGCAGCGTGCCCTCCGCCATCACCAGCTCGGTGATCTTGCGGCGCCGGTCCTGCTGCTTGCCGGACGGTCGTCGGCCGGACATGGTGACTCCTCGTTCCGGGTGGCGCTACCTACGACGCTCACCGTACATCTCGATAAAAACACCATCTCGACCGGACCGCAACGCTTCTTTTCACATCTCGTTTGTGATTACAGTGTTGATCGGTAGCCGGGTCGATCGTCGGTCCCCGCTGCCGGACGACGGCGTCCCCAGCTCCGCGAGTCCGGCACGCGGACACCGCCGCGCGCTCCGCGCTACCGCCGAGCGAGACGCGGATTAGGCGTTACAGACGAATGGCCTGCGCACGACTGGCGGCACTGATGGACACGTGTTGCCATGCGGCAGTACCGTCCCGACTCGCTCCACGTCGGACAGACACCGAACACCCGCCCGTGCCAACGGCGGCATCACGAGGGGAACGGAGAATGACCAGTCTTGGCGAGGTATTCCTCTGGGAGTTGCTCGGGACGGCAGTGCTGACCCTGATGGGTTGCGGCGTCGTCGCGAACGTGACCTTGAGCAGGAGTCTCGGGGTCGGAGGCGGCTGGCTGCTGGTGAACTTCGGCTGGGGTTTCGCGGTTTTCGCCGGGGCCAGCATCGCCGAACCGGCCGGGGCGCACATCAACCCCGCGGTCACCATCGGCATGGCGATCTACGGGGACACCCCGTGGTCGCAGGTCCCGGTCTACATCATCGCGCAGATCATCGGCGCCACCCTGGGCGCGGTGCTCTGCTGGGCGGCCTACAAGCTGCAGTTCGACACCACCGAGGCCCCGGCCGACACCCGGGGGATCTTCTGCACCGGACCCACCGTGCCGAACGCGCCGTGGAACCTGGTCACCGAGATCATCGGCACCTTCGTGCTGGTCTTCTGGATCATCACGAACCCGCCCGCCAGCCCGGGTGACGGCGGAGTGCCGGACTTCGGCAACGCCGCGCTGGGCTACGCGGCGGTCGCCTTCATCGTGATCGGCATCGGCAACTCGCTCGGCGGGCCGACCGGCTACGCCATCAACCCGGCCCGAGACCTGGGCCCGCGCATCGCCTACGCGATCCTGCCGATCCGCGGCAAGGGTTCGGCCGAGTGGGGCTACTCGTGGGTCCCGATCGCCGGACCGATCGTCGGCGGCGCACTGGCGGCGCTGCTCGCGCTCGCCCTGCCCATCAGCAGCTGAGAATTCTAGGAAGGTTTGAACGATGGCCTCGTACGTCGCCGCCATTGACCAGGGGACCACCTCGACCCGGTGCATGATCTTCGATCACTCCGGCAGGGTGGTCGCGGTCAACCAGAAGGAGCACCGCCAGATCTTCCCCAAGGCCGGGTGGGTCGAGCACGACCCGATGGAGATCTGGAACAACGTCCGCCAGGTGTGCGCGGGCGCCCTGGCCAAGGCCGACCTGGTCTCCACCGACATCGCCGCTTGCGGCATCACCAACCAGCGCGAGACGACGGTGGTGTGGGAGAAGGACACCGGCAAGCCGGTGTACAACGCCATCGTCTGGCAGGACACCCGCACCGACGAGATCGTCAGCGAGCTCGGCGCCACCGAGGGGCAGAACCGCTTCCAGGCCAAGACCGGTCTGCCGCTGGCGACCTACTTCTCCGGCCCGAAGGTGAAGTGGCTGCTGGACAACGTCGACGGGATCCGGGAGCGCGCCGAGAAGGGCGAGCTGCTGTTCGGCAACATGGACACCTGGGTGCTGTGGAACTGCACCGGTGGCCCGGACGGCGGACTGCACGTCACCGACCCGACCAACGCCTCGCGCACGCTGCTGATGGACCTGGAGACCCTGCAGTGGGACCCGGACATCTGCGCCGAGATCGGCGTGCCGATGTCGATGCTGCCGGAGATCCGCTCGTCCTCGGAGGTCTACGGGCAGTTCCGCGAGCGCGGCGTGTTCGCGGGCATCCCCATCGCCGGCATCCTCGGCGACCAGCAGGCGGCCACCTTCGGCCAGGCGTGCCTGTCGCCCGGTGAGGCCAAGAACACCTACGGCACCGGCAACTTCGTGCTGCTCAACACCGGCACCGAGCGGGTCATCAGCGAGAACGGCCTGCTCACCACGGTCGGCTACAAGATCGGCGACAACGACACGGTCTACTGCCTGGAGGGCTCGATCGCGGTCACCGGTTCGCTGGTGCAGTGGCTGCGGGACAACCTGGGCATGATCGGCAGCGCCCCGGAGATCGAGCAGGTCGCCAGCACCGTGGAGGACAACGGCGGGGCGTACTTCGTGCCCGCGTTCTCCGGCCTGTTCGCCCCGCACTGGCGCTCCGACGCCCGCGGCGCGATCGTCGGCCTCACCCGGTACGTCAACCGCGGGCACCTGGCCCGCGCGGTGCTGGAGGCCACGGCGTTCCAGACCCGCGAGGTCATCGAGGCCATGAACGCCGACTCGGGCGTTCCGCTGAAGTCGCTGAAGGTCGACGGCGGCATGGTGGTCAACGAGCTGCTGATGCAGTTCCAGGCCGACATCCTCGGCGTCCCGGTGATCCGCCCGGTGGTCAACGAGACCACCGCCCTCGGCGCCGCCTACGCGGCCGGCCTCGCGGTCGGCTTCTGGGGCAGCGAGGAGGACATCCGCAGCAACTGGGCCAAGGACAAGCAGTGGGACCCGTCCATGACGGACGAGGTCCGCGAGAAGCAGTACACCAACTGGCAGAAGGCCGTCACCAAGACCTTCGACTGGGTCGACTGACGCCGACGTCCTGACGACCCCAAGGTGGGGGAGGTTTTCATGAGAACCTCCCCCACCAACGTCTCAGTACCCCCAACGAAGTTTTCATGAAAACCTCCCTCCCTCTCCCGGGGATTCGGATTCCCCCAAGGCTCTGACGAGGACTTACCTCTGGGAGGACGCAGTTTTCATGAAAACGTTCACGACTCATGATTTCGTGGGTTCGGGGACGTTTTCATGAAAACTTCGGCGTGAACGAGCTCGGGGAGCCTGGGTTCGGGGAGGTTTCAGCTGGTGCTTCGGGGGCGTTGGTCGGGTGGGAGTTGGCAGGCCGGGGTGGTGCCTGGGAGGCGGTGGCGGTTGTCCGCAATCCAGCGGTAGGTGCGGGCCGCGAGGGTGCGGATCAGCGGGGCCGAGGCGAGGTGGCCGAGGACGGGCCAGGGGACGCGGCTGGACTTGAGGAGTGCGGCGACCGCTTCCGCTCCTCCGGAGACGCGGCCCGCGGTGTCGACCCAGAGGACTTCGCGGCGCGCTCGGGATTCGTCGGTGCCCAGCTCGTCGAGGTCCGCTTCCTGCCAGGGTTGGACGCGCATGCGGACCGGGAGGCGGACGGCGATGCGGACGCTGCGGGTGCAGAACCCGCAGTCGCCGTCGTAGATCAGAACAGGCCGGTCGGACATGGGTCCATCCTCCTCCGAAGAGGTTCCCGCGTCAGTCCAAGTCGTCGTGGCGCATGAGGAGGCGGCCGGCCTCGGTCAGGGAACCCGACAGGGACGGGTAGACCGAGAACGTGTTGGCCAGGTTGTCCACCGTCACCTGGTTCTGGACCGCGAGCGCGATCGGCAGGATCAGCTCGCTGGCGTTCGGCGAGACCACCACGCCACCGACGACCACACCGGTCTGCGGGCGGCAGAAGACCTTGAGGAAACCGCGCCGCAGCCCTTCCATCTTGGCGCGCGGGTTGGTGGCCAGCGGCATCATCACCGTGCGGGCCGGGACCTCGCCGCTGTCGATGGCCTGCTGGCTGATGCCCACCGTGGCGATCTCCGGGTGGGTGAACACGTTCGCGGCCACGGTCTTGAGCTTGATCGGCGTGACGCCCTCGCCCAGCGCGTGCCACATCGCGATGCGCCCCTGCATGCCGGCGACCGAGGCCAGCAGCAGCAGGCCGGTGCAGTCACCGGCGGCGTAGATGCCGGGAGCGCCGGTCCGCGAGACGCGGTCGACCTCGACGTATCCGCCGCGACCGGGCTCCCGACCTTCTCCAGGCCGATGTCGCTGGTGTTGGGCACCGACCCGACGGTCATCAGCGCGTGGCTGGCCTCGACCGCGCGGCCGTCGGCGAGGTGGATGATCACGCCCTTGTCGGTGCGCTCCACCGACTCGGCGCGCGCGTGCTTGACGACCTCGGTGCCGCGCTCGGCGAACACCTCCTCCAGCACGGCGGCGGCGTCGGCGTCCTCGTGCGGCAGCACGCGGTCGCGGGAGGAGATCATCGTGACCTTCACGCCCATCTCGGTGTAGGCGGAGGCGAACTCCACACCGGTGACACCCGAACCGATGACGGCCAGGTGCTCGGGCAGCTCCGGCAGGTCGAAGAGCTGGCGCCAGGTCAGGATCCGCTCACCGTCGGGCTCGGCGCCCGGCAGGATGCGGGGCGTGGCGCCGGTGGCGATCAGCACGACGTCGGCGGTGAGCTCCTCGAAGGTGCCGTCGGCGCGGTCGACGCCGATCTGGTGCACCGCCATGCCCGGGGTCGGGTCGGTGAAGCGCGCGCGACCCGGGATGATCTTGACGCCTTCGCGGCGGACCCGGGAGCGGATGTCGGCCGACTGGGCCAGCGCCAGGCCCTTGACCCGGCCGTGCACCACGGCGACCTCGACGTCGGCGTCGCGGGAGGAGGTCCGGATGCCGAGCTCCTCGGCGTCGCGGGAAGCCGAGCGAGCACCGGCGGAGGCGATGAAGGTCTTCGAGGGAACGCAGTCGTAGAGCACGCAGGCGCCGCCGAGACCTTCCGGCTCGACGAGCGTGACGTCCGCTCCGTTGGAAGCGGCGACCAATGCCGCCTCGTAGCCCGCCGGGCCGCCTCCCATGATCACGATGCGGGTCACTTCGCGCTCCTCCTGAGTCCGTCCGGCCGAGGGGCACCCGTTGCCGAGCGGGGCACCGGCCTCACGGTACGCCGCGACGGGTCCGGTCAAACCGGGTGGTACCGCCCGAGATGGGTGATCGTGGCGAACACCACTCCCACC
The DNA here is from genome assembly GCF_045278815.1 of Saccharopolyspora sp. ID03-671. Classification (NCBI taxonomy): domain Bacteria; kingdom Bacillati; phylum Actinomycetota; class Actinomycetes; order Pseudonocardiales; family Pseudonocardiaceae; genus Saccharopolyspora; species Saccharopolyspora sp. ID03-671. The sequence goes on along the minus strand of NZ_CP134054.1, from coordinate 4,540,492 downwards.
CCCGGACACCGCGAGTGATCGTCATCAGGTGCCCAGTGACATCGGTGGCCAGCGACATCGGTGACCCGGTCGAGCGGGGGCTGAGCGAGAAAACCACATTCGTGCCGTGGTCCGGTCCGCCTTTCGGCTCTCGGATCGCTACCCTGTGGGGCGTGCCTCTGTACGCCGCGTACGGATCCAACATGGATCCGGCCCAGATGTTGAAGCGCGCCCCGCATTCCCCGCTGGCGGGCAGCGGCTGGTTGATGGACTGGCGGCTGACCTTCGGCGGCGAGGACTACGGCTGGGAAGGCGCCCTCGCCACGATCGTCGAGCAGCCCGGCTCGCAGGTCTTCACGGTGCTCTACGACGTGAGCCCCGAGGACGAGAAGAACCTGGACAACTGGGAGGGCGCCGAGCTCGGGATGCACAAGAAGCTGCGGCTGATGGTGCAGACCCTCGACGGTCCCGTGCTGGCGTGGCTCTACGTCCTCGACGCCTACGAGGGCGGCCTGCCCTCGGCCCGCTACCTCGGCGTCATGGCCGATGCGGCCGAAGCCGCCGGCGCCCCCGAGGACTACGTCGAGCGGCTCCGGAAGCGTCCTTGCCACAACGTCGGCCCGGGCTCCCCTCGCGAGCTGTGACGACCGGTCGTGGTCGCCCGCTGAGCCCCACGCACTCGGAACGCCGGTTCCGCCGCGCTTCTCGACCGAGCGCCTAGAGCCAGTCGCGGGCGCGGAGTTCGGCTGCGAAGCGGTGGTGCGCGTCGTCCAGGCAGGTCACTTCGGCGGGATCGGGTTCGACGAGGTCGCCGGGCGGGACCATCTCGGCCGCGGCCCTGCTCAGGTCCGGGTGGATCGAGCCCGTGGCCGCCAGCAGCGCGGCGCCCAGGGCGGTTCCCGCGCCGCGCACCCGCAGGACCGGCCGGTCCAGGACCGAAGCGCGGATCCGGCACCAGGCCGCGCTCCTAGCCCCGCCGCCCGCCGTGCGCACCGGTCCCTCGGCGACCGCGCCCAGGGTGGCGAGGCGTTCCAGCGCGAGGCGTTCGCAGAACGCGATGCCCTCCAGGCGTGAGCGGTGCTCGTCGACGCGGTCCTGCGGCGTGCCGATCAGGAACGCCTCGGCGTCGGGCGCGGCGAACGGGAACCGCTCACCGCGCCCGCGAAGCGGGTAGTTCAGCACGCTCGCCGGTCCGCGCGCCAGCGCCGCGGCGTCCAGTTCGGGCAGCTCCTCCGGGTCCACATCGGACAGCGCCGCGCCGCCGATGTTGGCGGCGCCGCCGGGCAGCCACCTGCCTTCGGGGTGCAGGTGGCTGTAGACCACGCCCGCCGGATCGTGCACGAGCTTCTCGGACACGCCCTTGAGCACCAGCGTCGTGCCCAGCACCGTCACGAACCTGCCCGGGTCGACCGCACCGGTGGCCAGCTGTCCCGCGCACCCGTCGGTCATGCCGGCGCGCACCTCGCAGCCCACCGGCAGTCCGGTGACCGCGGCGGCCTCGCGGCTCACCTGGCCGAGCACGGCGGTGGGGCGCACGACCCGCGGCAGCAGCTCTGCCGGGGACTCGGCCGCCCACTCCCCCGCGACCGGGTCGTACCCGCTCTTGAGAGCGTGGCTGCTGTCGGTGGCCACCGGGTGACCGACCAGGGCTCGGGCGATCACCTCGGGCGTGTGGCAGATCCGCTCCGCCCCCGCCGGGAGGTGCTCCGCCAGCCACGTCACCCGCGCGCGCCGGTCGTCGTACATCAGCGCCGGGCCGACCGGTTCGCCCCGGCCGTCGACGGCGACGACGGTGCCGGAGGTCGCCGAGATCGCCAGCGCGGTGATCCGGCCGCTGCGCGCGCCCAGGACCGCGGTGCACTCGGCCAGGCAGTCGCGCGCGGCGGGCCACCACGCGCGGGCGTCCTGCTCCGAGCGCCCGCCCGCGGATCGCACCGGGGCCGGCAGCGCCCGCGAGGCCTGGGCCAGCAGAGCACCGGACGGGTCGTGGACCTGCACCCGGACAGCGGCCGTGGCCACGTCGACACCGGCGACGAGGTCGCCGGTCATGACGCCAGCTTCTCCAGCGCGGCCGGGAGCTCGGCGAGCGAGCGCACCGCGACGTCGGGTTCGGCGAGCTGATCGGGCGTGGGAGCCGGTGGCGCCTCGCCGCGAAGCACCCACACCGTCCGCAGGCCGACGCGCTGGGCGCCGCGGACGTCGGTGTCGAGCCGGTTGCCGACGTGCACCGCGCGGGACGCGGGAACCCCGGCCTCGTCGAGGGCGTGCTGGAAGATCCGCGGGTCTGGCTTCTCGGCGCCGACGGTCTCGGAGATCGCCCAGACGTCGACGTGCTCGGCGACGCCGTCGCGGCGCAGCGCGTCGACGACGACCGCGCGCTGGTTGGCCACCACCGCGATCCGGTGGTGCTCGCGGATCCGGCGCAGCGCGGGCAGCACGTCGTCGTGGAGCGCCTCCGGTGGGTACTCCCAGTACCGCTCGGCGCGTTCGGAGAGCTGAGCGCGGTCGTGCGAGACGAGGAAGCGCCGCGCCACAGCGGTGCGCAGGGAACCGCCCTGGGCCTGCCTGCGCTCGTCGTAGAGGCGCAGGAAGTCCTCCTCGGCGACCTCGCGCCCGTCTTCGGCAGCGAGTTCGCAGGTGGCGCGCAGCAGCGCGTCGCGGTAGGCGGCGTCGTCGTAGACGGGGCCGCCGACGTCGAGCAGCACGAGGTCGATCGGTTCCGGCACGTCCGGTCCTTCCGCTCGCGGTCCACCAGGACCGGGATGGCACCTTCCTGTGTCAAAATAACATCGCTATCGATGTATTTAACAGTATTGACTGTGATATCTACCAGTGGCATCACAGCGCGACCCCCGCGACGGTCGGGTGCGCCCACGCGAGCTCCAGCAGCGCGTAGGCCTTGCGGGTGCCGCGCCGGTCGCGGCGCCGGGACAGCCGCTCCCCGACCAGCGCGCGGAAGTGCTCGGCCCCGGAACCGAGCCGGGACAGCGCGCGCTCCAGGCAGTCCAGCGCACGGCGCTGCGGGCCCGTGCACAGCACGTCGGCCAGCGCGACGTCCAGCGCTTGGACCCGCAGCCCGTCGAGCTCGATGACGTCGGTCTCCCGGAACCAGGCGTGGTGCACGACCAGCTCGTCCCGCGACCGCACGTCGCGGTCGTAGGGCACGGTCACGTGCACGGCTTCGTCGTCGGCCGGGCCGCAGCCGTGCATGGCCACGGCCGTCGGGCCGGAGATCACCGCCTGGTCCCCGGCGCGCAGCAGCGCGGCGGCCGCCCGCGCCATCGGGTCGTCGCTCAACGCGGCGGGCAGCACCACCCCGCCGAACGGCTCGACCCACGACCCGTCGGCCAGGGCCTCGGCGAGCTCGTCCGAGCCGAGCAGCAGCTCGGCCTCCTCACGTGGCAGGGCACCGTGCCGGGACAGCGGGCTGCGATCGGCGCCGCTGGAGTCGGGGCCGCTGGGGTCGGGGGCGCTGGGGTCGGGGGCGGGCAGGAACTGCGGGCGGTCGATGTAGGTCCTCATGCACATACAGAGGCGCGAACCCCGCCCACAGATACACCCCGGCCCGGATACACCTCGATCAGGCGGAGTTTCCGCCGCCCGGCGCCTGTTCAGCCGCCCGGCGCCTGTTCAGCCGCGCAGGGCCTGGAGGGCCGTGTGGACCATCGTGCGGACGCCCACCAGCAGGGCGCGCTCGTCGAGCGTGAACGTCGGCTGGTGCAGGTCCTTGATCCGCCCGCTGCCCGGGTGCACGCCGAGGCGCGCGAACGAGCCCGGCACGTGCTCCAGGTACCAGCCGAAGTCCTCGCCGCCGGAGGACTGCGGGGTGTCGGCCTGCGCCTGCTCGCCCAGCGCGGCGGTGATCCCGGCGCGCATCAGCTCGGTGCTCTCCGGTTCGTTGACCACCGGCGGGACGCCGCGGCGGTGCTGCAGGTCGAAGCCGACGCCCAGAGGCGCGAGCAGCGCCTGCACCAGCTCGTGGACCAGCGGCTCCAGCTTCGCCCAGGTGTCGCGGTCGGCGGTGCGCAGCGTGCCGGTGAGCACGCCGTCCTGCGGGATCGCGTTGGGCGCCTCGCCCGCGTGCACCGCACCCCAGGTCAGCACGGTCCCGGTGCGCGGGTCGACGCGGCGGGACAGCAGCGTGGGCAGTCCGGTGATGACGGTGCCCAGCGCGTGCACGAGGTCGGCGGTGAGGTGCGGCCGCGAGGTGTGCCCGCCGGGCGAGGTGAGCCGCAGCTCGATCAGGTCGCTGGCGGAGGTGATGGGGCCGACGCGGGTGCCGACGCTGCCCGCGGGCAACCGCGGGTCGCAGTGCAGACCGAAGATCCGGTCGACGTCGTCGATCCGGCCCGCGGCCAGCACGTCCAGCGCACCACCGGGCATGACCTCCTCGGCGGGCTGGAAGATCATCCGCACGCGGCCCGGGAAGTCGCGGTTGCCGGCCAGGGCGCTCGCGGCGCCGAGCGCGACCGCGGTGTGCGCGTCGTGCCCGCAGGAGTGCGCGACACCGTCCACTGTGGAGGAGTAGCTCAGGCCGGTGGCCTCGGTCAGCGGCAGCGCGTCGATGTCGGCGCGCAGCGCGACGGTCGGACCGGGCGCATTCCCCTCGATGTCGCAGGTCAGCCCGGTCCCGATGGGCAGCACGCGGGGCGCGAGCCCGGCGCGGGAGAGCTGGTCGGCGAGGAACGCGGTGGTGCGGTGCTCGGCGCGGGAGAGCTCCGGGTGGGCGTGCAGGTGGCGGCGCCAGGCGACCACCCGGTGCGCGTGCGCACCGAGCCAGGCGTCCAGCCAGGCGGGCCCGCGGCCCGCACCGAGGTCGGGCACGACGGAATCCACACTGGATTCGAAGCGGGAATCCACGTCCGCCATCGTGCTTTCGGTCGCGCCGATCGGCTCGTCAGCCACCAGCGTCGCCGGAGCTCCGGACCTCTCCTCGACCACAGCCGAACCTTCGCGGTTCGGGAACTGACCCGGGTCCGGGCCACGAGAATCCACCACGGTCACGCCACGCCTCCCGACGTGCAGAACTGTTCGGTCGAACCTTCCCGGGCGCGGTCGTCCACCCCGGCGAGCAGCCGCGCGCGCTGCGTGCCGTCGAGCCCGGCCGCCAGGGCGGTCCAGGCCATCGCCACCGCCCCGTCGAGGACCGCTCGGTCCGCCGAGGGCGTGGCGCAGGCGGCGGCGAACTCCGCCTGGTGGTTGACCGCGTCTCCGCATTCCACCGCGATCATCGGGTGGATCGCGGGCAAGGCCCTGGTCACGTTGCCCATGTCGGTGCTGCCGATGACCCGGCCCCGCTCAGTGCTCCGATCGAGCGGTTCACGCCCGAGATCGGTGATCGCGCGACGGTACGCCTCCGACAACCAGTGGTCGCAGGTCAGCTCCGCGTAGACCGGGGAGATCTGCACGATCTCGTGCGCACATCCGGTCGCCGTCGCACCCGCCTCGAAGCAGGCCCGGATGCGGTTCTCCAGGCGCTGCAGGGAGCGCGCTTCGGCAGCACGCAGGTTGTAGACCGCCGCGGTGCGCGCGGGCACGATGTTCGGCGCCGCGCCACCCTCCGTGACGATACCGTGCACCATCTGCTGCGGCTCGAGGTGCTGCCGCAGGAGTCCGATGGCCACCTGCGCCACGGTGAGCGCGTCGGCGGCGTTGCGGCCCAGCTCGGGCGCCGCCGCGGCGTGCGCGGCGCGGCCGGTGTAGTGGACTTCGAGATCGGTGATGGCCAGCGAGCTGGGCAGGCAGACGTCCTCGGGGCCGGGGTGCACCATCAGCGCCAGGGCGACGTCGTCGAAGAGACCCGCTTCGAGCATGAGGACCTTGCCGCCGCCGGTCTCCTCGGCGGGCGTGCCCAGCAGTCGCACGGTCAGCCCGGCCTCGTCGGCGACGTCGGCCAGCGCGAGGGCGGCTCCGACGGCGGAGGCGGCGATGACGTTGTGCCCGCAGGCGTGCCCGACCTGCGGCAACGCGTCGTACTCGGCGCAGATGCCGACGACGAGGTCACCGCTGCCGCGCTCGGCGACCAGCGCGGTGTCGAGACCGGCGACCGGGGTGCGGACGGTGAAGCCGTGCTCGGCGAGCAGGTCCGCGACCTTGGCGGCGCTGCGGTGCTCGGCGAAGGCCGTCTCGGGCTCGGCGTGGATGCTGCGGGAGAGCCCGGTCAGCGCCGCCTCGTTCCGGCGCACGACGTCGCGGCAGCGGTCGCGGAGCGCGGAGGAACCGGGCTCCTCGGACGCGCTGTGCTCTTCGGGCGGGGTGGTACGCATGTGCGTTCATCCTGCATCAGCCCGATCGACCGCGCGGCGCGAACACGCTTCGTGGAGACCACCGGTAGCCCTGCTGCGCCGAACGGGTGGCGGGACTTCAGCTGGGCAGAAAAAGGGGAATTCCCACTATTCCCGGACGACAGCTGAAATCGCTGGTCAAACCAGCCGTTTCAACCGCGGAACGAGGAATGGGGTGTGGGCCGGCACCGGTCGGGGGGCTTCCCGGTGCCGACCCACGTCTTTGTGGGCTACTCACCCGAGAAGCGCACGGAATGGCTCCGCACGCGATCCGGTGTGAAAATCCCACAGCTTCGCCGTCAGGTCTAGTCCATGACGGAAATTGATATTAAAGAAAGCGCTAAAACCGACCTGCTGGTCTGATATTTATTCGGATTCCCTACTTCTTCTTCTCGAAGAACAACATCGGCTTCTTCCGGAGCTTGCGCGAAAGCAGCACGATCCCGATCAGCACCACTCCCGCGACCCCCATCGCGGTGCGCTGGTTGCGCTCGGCATCGGTCTCGCGCTCCGGAGCGGGCGCCTCCGGCGTCGGCTGCTGGGCGACCACCGCGACCGGCGCCGCTTGGGCCGGGGCCTCCGCGGTCAGCGGCGTGAACAGCAGGGATAACGCGATCGCGACTCCCGCGAGCAGGCGGCCGATCCCCCACATGATGGCTCCACATCCTTCGCGTCGCGCCGGAGAACCGACACATCCGGGTCGTGCTGAAGCGACCCCATCGGGGGTCACCCGTTCCGGTCGGAGTCGATCATATCGAACACGCGTCGGGAGCGAACGGGTCGCGTGAACGCGATCGACTGCCACCTCTGAGGACAGTCCTCGATCGACCGCGCCGCGACAACCGCCGGTTCAGCGAACCCCGGGTTCACGATCGATGCGGTCACCGAGTTCATCGATGATCAAAGTGTCCCGTTCCACGCTTCCCGTGCGGTAGGCGGCGCGACCGACCAGTTGTGCCAGCACCGGGGCGGTGAGCATCTGGAACAGTCCGACGAGGATCAAACCGGTGGCGTAGACGAGGTCGAGCTGCACGCCGGTTCCGATCAGGATCAGGATCAGGCCCAGCGTCTGCGGTTTCGTGGCCGCCTGCAGCCGCGCGGTGACGTCCGGGAAGGTCAGCAGACCGATCGCGCCGAACAGGCACGACAGCGCACCGCCGATCAGGCAGATCGCGGAGAAGACGTCCGGGAAGCTCATCGGTACGGCTCCTTCTTCTCGATCAACTTGGCCGTGCTGATCGACCCGATGAAGGCCAGCAGCGCGAAAGCCGCCAGCAGCGCGATGTTCGACCCGTCCTGCTGCAGGCCCATGCCCACGCAGCTGCCCGCCACGATCAGGGTCACCAGCACGTCGACCGACACGATCCGGTCCAACGTGGTCCGACCGCGCAGCAACCGGACGACGACCAGCAGCCCGGCCACGCCCAGCAGCGCGAAGGTCACGGCGAAGACCCAGCTCATCCCGCACTCCCCCTGACCAGGTCCCGTTGCGCGGTGGACCCGACCGCCTCGACGACCAGCCGCTCCAGGAACCGCACCTCGCGGCGCACCGAGTCCTCGTCGCCGGGACGCATGCCCAGCGCGTAGACGTAGCAGGTGAGCTCGGCGCGGTCGATCTGCAGCACGAACTTGCCCGGCGCCAGCGACACCGCGCTGGCCACGATCGCGATGAGGTGGTCGGAGTCGGCGTGCAGCGTCGTGGCCACGATGCCCGCGGTCGTGGCGCGGCGGTGGGCCACCGCCTGCCAGGCCACCCGGACCGTGGAGATCACCAGGTCCCAGGCCAGGTAGGCGGCCAGCCGCAGCAGCGGCACCGGGCGCAGCACCATGCCGGTGCGGATCATCGGCAGCGGGAACAGCCACGTCACCAGCAGCGCCACCACGACCCCGAAGAACAGGGTGCCCAGGTCGAAGCTGCCCCACAGCAGCACCCACACCACCGTCAGCCAGCACACGAGCGGCAGCCTGCGCAGCGCCCGCTGGCGGCGGGTCATCCGCTCACCCACCGGAACCACCTCCCAGCACCGCGGTCCGGTAGGTCTCGCCGTGCATCAGATCGCCCGCCGCGCGACCCGCGATCTCGCCCAGCGGGCCCGCGACCAGCGCGATCACCAGGCTCGCGACCACCAGAACCCCGGTGGCGGCCAGCATCGGCCGGTTGGAGCTCGCGGTGCCCACGACCAGCTCGTCGGTCGGGTCCGGGTCCGGGGCGGGTGCCTTGACCTGTCCCCAGAACGCGCGCGTCCACACTCGCGCCATCGCGTACAGGCTCAGCAGGCTGGTCAGCACCGCTCCCGCGGTGACGGCGTAACCCGTGGTGGTGCCGCTGCCGACACCGGCCTGCAGCAGCGCCAGCTTGGCGACGAACCCGGAGAACGGGGGCACGCCGGCCAGGCTCAGCGCGGGCAGCGCGAACAGCACCGCGATCAGCGGCGTCGCCTTGGCCATGCCGCCCATGCGGGTCAGCGCGACCGTGCCGCTGTGCCGCGTGATCAGACCGCTGACCAGGAACAGCGTGGCCTGCACGGTGATGTGGTGGACGACGTAGAGGATCACGCCGGTCAGGCCGATGACGTCGTATACGCCGAGCCCGAACAGCATGTACCCGATGTGGCTGACCAGCAGGAACGACAGCAGCCGGTTGAGGTCGTTCTGCGCGAGGGCGCCCAGCGCGCCGACGATCATCGTGACCAGCGCGATGATCAGCATCAGGTTCCAGCTCTCGGAGTGCGCGAACACCAGGGTCTGGGTGCGGATCAGCGCGTAGATGCCGACCTTGGTCAGCAGCCCGGCGAACACGGCGGTGACCGGTGCGGGCGCGGTGGGGTAGCTGTCGGGCAGCCAGAAGTGCAGCGGCACCATGGCGGCCTTCACACCGAACACGATCACCACCAGCAGGGCCAGCGCGACCTGCAGGCCCTGCGGCAGCTCGGCGACCTTGCCGCCCAGGTCGGCGAGGTTGACCGTGCCGGTCGAGGCGTAGACCAGCGCGATCATGGTGATGAACAGCAGCGACGAGGCGAGGCTGACGATCGTGTAGGTCATGCCCGCGCGCACCCGGGTGGCGGTGGTGCGCCGGGTGATGAGCACGTACGACGAGCTGAGCATGATCTCGAAGGCGACGAACAGGTTGAACAGGTCGCCCGTGAGGTACGCCAGCGACACGCCCGCGCACAGCATCAGGTACATCGGGTGGAAGGTCGTGCTGGAGCGTTCCCGGCCGTAGTCGGTGATGCGCTGGCCGATCGAGTAGATCAGCACCGCGAAGGTCACCACCGAGGAGACCAGCAGCAGCAGCGCCGAGAGCCGGTCGGCGATGAGCGTGATGCCGAACGGCGCGGGCCAGGCGCCCATCTGCAGCACGACGGGGCCGCTCTGGTCGGAGACGTGCAGCAGCACCGCCGCGTCGGCGATGATCACGCCGAGCACCAGCAGCCCGAGGAGTCGCTGCAGGTCGGCGAAGCGGCCGAGGGCGAGCGAGAGCCCGGCGGCGGTCAGCGGGAGCAGGACCGGCAGGGCGACCAGAACCGTCACCGGGCGGCCTCCTTCGCGGGTTCCTCCCCTTCGGACACCACGTCGGTGTCCTCATCGGACTCCATGCGCTTCTCCAGGCGCTGGATCCGGCGGTCCTCGACGTCGTCGCGGACCTCGTCGTGGCCGAGCAGCGTCCACGAGCGGTAGGCCAGCGCGAGCAGGAACGTGGTGAGCGCGAAGGTGATCACGATGGCGGTCAGCGCCATCGCCTGCGGCAGCGGATCGGTCATCTCCTCGGGCAGGGCGGTGGTGAGCATGGGTGCGCGTCCGGGCGGGCCACCGGCGGTCTGCAGCAGCAGGTTCGACCCGTGGCCGAGGACCACGATGCCCAGCAGGATCCGCATCAGGGACCGCTGCATGAGCAGGTAGAAGCCCACCGAGTACAGCACCGCGATGACCGCGGCCAGCGTCAAGTTGATCGTCATCGTCGTCCCCTGGCTGCCGCGTGGGCGTCGGTCTCGATCCCGGATCCCAGCGTGCGCAGCAGGTCCAGCACCACGCCCACGATGAGCAGGAACACGCCGGTGTCGAGGATGACGCTGCTGACGAACTTGATCTCGCCGAGCAGCGGGACGGTGAACTTGTAGATCGCGGTCTCCAGCAGCTGGCCGCCGAACAGCAGCGGCAGGAACGCCGCGGCGCAGGCCAGCGTCAGGCCGATGCCGATCAGCACGGGCGGGCGCATCGAGACCACGGCGCTGTCGTCCATGCGGCCACCGGCGAGGTAGCGCAGCAGGAACGCCTGCCCGGCCACCAGACCGCCGGTGAACCCGCCGCCGGCGCGGTCGTGCCCGGCGAACAGCAGGTAGATCGACAGCACCAGCACCGTCGGGAACACGATGCGCGCGGCCAGCTCCAGCAGCACCGAGCGGGACTGGCCCTCGCGGCGGAAACCGGACAGCAGCCAGCGCTCGGTGGGCGCGTCCCAGTTGGTCCAGGAGCGGTGGGTCATCGGACTCACTTGCGCACCTCCTGCTGCTCGCGGCGCCTGCGCTCGTGGCGGGACGCCAGGATCAGGCTGGCCACGCCGGTGGCGGCGACCGCGAGGACCGCGATCTCGCCGACGGTGTCGAAGGCCCGGAAGTCCACGATGATCGAGTTGACGACGTTGGTGGCCCCGGCGCCCTTCTCGGCGTGGTCGATGAAGTACTCGCTGGCCTCGGGCGGGGCGTGCCGGACGGAGCTGAACCCGATCGCGGCCAGCGAGACGAACAACCCGGCGACGGTGGCGATGACCGCCTTGGGGATGCGGATGGACTTGGCGGTGTCGGCCTCGGAGAAGCGCTCCGGCAGGCGCCGCAGCACGAACGCGAAGGCCACCACGGTCAGCGTCTCCACCAGGAACTGGGCGAGCGCGAGGTCGGGGGCACCGTCCACGATGAACAGCCCGCCGATGCCGTAGCCGATGACGCCGACCAGCAGCACCGCGGTGAGCCTGCGGTGCGCGCGCAGCACGGCCAGCGCGGCGACGACCACGCCCAAGGCCAGCGGGAGCTGCATGAGGTTGTCGTAGGCGCGCAGGTCGTCGGGCACGGTGAACGAGACGAGCAGCGCCGATCCGGGAACGGCCACGACCGTCACGAGGATGATCCCGAGGTAGGTGGGCAGCGAACCCACCTGCGTCCGCGCGGTGACGGCGACCGCGACGCGCTCCAGCAGCGCGGTGATCCGCTCGTAGCCGCGCTGGGCGTTGAGCGGCTTGGGGATCCGGGTGCGCCACGCGGTCAGCGGGGTCCGCACCCGGTGCAGCAGCAGACCACCGGCGACGGCCAGCAGGGACATCGCCAGCGGGAAGTTCAGCCCGTGCCACAGCGCTAGCTCGGCGGGCTTGCCGGGCGAGTCGTAGGAGCGGGCGTAGCTGTCGGCGAGCTCGTGGGTGAGCGGGTAGGCCAGGCCCAGCAGCACTCCGCCGATCGCGGGCAGCGCGGTGGGGATCAGGGCCTGCATCTCGGCGGGTTTCACGGTGGTGGGCGCGAGGTCAGGCTTGGTGGCGAACGCGCCGAACCACATGCGCAGGCTGTAGGCGACGGTGAGCATCGAGCCGATCACCAGCACGACGTCGACGGCGACACCGGCCGGTCCGGTGAGGAACGCGCCGAAGGCGGCTTCCTTCCCGAGGAAGCCGAGCATCGGCGGCAGCCCGGCCATCGAGGCAGCGGCGAGCCCGGCGACCACCGCCAGCCACGGCTGGCTCGAAGCGAGCCCGGAGAGCTTGCGGATGTCGCGGGTGCCCGCCTGGTGGTCGATCATGCCGACGACCAGGAACAGGGTGGCCTTGAACAGGCCGTGCCCGAGCAGCATCGCGGCCCCGGCCAGCGCGGCGTCGTGGCTGCTCTCGCCGAAGAGCACCACGAGGAAGCCGAGCTGGCTGACGGTGCCGTAGGCCAGCAGCTTCTTCAGGTCGTACTCGTGCAGCGCCCGCCAGCCGCCGAAGAGCATGGTGGCCAGGCCGAACGCGATGGCCGGGTAGCGCCACTCGGGCAGCGATTCGAAGATCGGGCCGAGCCGCGCGATGAGGAAGACACCGGCCTTGACCATCGACGCGGCGTGCAGGTACGCGCTGATCGGGGTGGGCGCGACCATCGCGGCGGGCAGCCAGTTGTGGAACGGCAGCTGCGCGGACTTGGTGAACGCGCCGACCAGGATCAGCACGGCGGCCACCGAGACCGCGGTGCCCGACGGCGGGTGGGCGACGAGCTCGGAGATGCGGTAGGTGCCCGCGGATTCGCCGAGCACGACGAAACCGAGCAGCATCACCAGGCCGCCGAGACTGGTGATCATCAGCGCTTGCAGCGCCGAGCGCCGGGACTCGCGGCTGATGCCGGCCTGCCCGACCAGCAGGAAGGAGCAGACGGTGGTCAGCTCCCAGAAGACGTAGACGGTGGTGAGGTCGTCGGCGACGACGAGGCCGAGCATCGCTCCGGCGAAGGCCAGCAGCAGCGGCGCGGATCGGCGCGCGTCACCGCGTCCGCGGGCGAAGTAGGAGTCGGCGTAGACCAGCACCAGCACGCCGAGACCGCAGACCAGGATGGTCATGACCAGCGACAGCGCGTCGAGTCGGAAGCCGAAGTTCAGGCCGATCAGCGGGACCCAGGGCACGGTTTCGGTCATCGTGCCGCCGGCGAGCACCTGCGGGGTGCGGGCGAGCAGCCAGGCCGCCGCGGCGGCGGGCGGGGTCGCGGCGATGAAGAACGCGGCGCGGGTGCTGCGACGGGCAACCAGCGGCAGGAGCAAAGCCACCACCAGGTGCGCGACGACGAAGCCGAACAAGGCACCTCCTCCACACCGCTGTTGTCATGCCGGCCCGGACTCGCCCGATCATTCGCCACCCGCTCGCTGCGCGCACCGCGACGCGATCTCCAGCGCCGCGGATGTCCGGAAGGTCCGACCGGTGACAACCTATCCGCAGTAGGGGGTTACGCGCCAACACCGCCGAACCGGGCGTCCTGGCCGCTGGGAGGCGGTTTTTCGTTGCGCCGAAATGACGTTCGGAGCTAAAGGGGTTCCGCGGCGCGACGGTTCGAGTGGGATTCTTCACGTGGCGTAACATCACCTCCCGACCTGGGCGATCAACCCGTCGTCGACGGGTTTTCGAGGGCCTTTGATCCCGTTCCGGCCCCGGCTGTCGGACCGAAGGTGGAAGATGTGGCGGTGCCCACCGAGAACCAAGACACCCTCGCCGGCATCGGCCGGCTGATCGCGGGCCGCTATCGGATCGAGCGCAAGCTCGGCGGCGGCGCGATGGGCACCGTGTGGTACGCCACCGATGAGCTGCTGCAGCGCCCGGTGGCCGTCAAGGAGGTCCGCCTCGCTCCGGGCATGCCGGAGGAGGAGGCCGCCGAACTGCGCGAGCGCGCCCTGCGCGAGGCTCGCGCCATCGCGGTGCTGTCCCACCCGAACGTGGTGACGCTCTACGACGTCGCGCGCGAGCAGGCGGAGCCGTTCGTGGTGATGGAACTCGTCCCGTCGCAGAGCCTGGCGGCGATCCTCGACGACCACGGGGCGCTGGACGAGCGGCAGCTGGCGGTGATCGCCGACGGCGTCGCGGCCGGTCTCGACGCCGCGCACCGGGCCGGGATCGTGCACCGCGACGTCAAGCCGGGCAACGTGCTCATCGGCGACGACGGCCGGTTGAAGGTCAGCGACTTCGGCATCTCCCGCAACGTCGCCGAGCACACCCTCACCAACACCGGCATCCTGCTGGCACTCCCGCCTACATCGCCCCGGAAGTCGCGGCGGGCGAGGACGTCACCGCCGCCGCCGACCTGTGGGGCCTGGGCGCGACGCTGTTCGCCGCGGCCGAGGGCCGCCCGCCCTACGACGTCGGCGACGACCCGCTGGCCACGGTCACCGAGGTGGTGCGCGGGCCGGTCCCGGTGCTGCACCGGCCGGGCGTGGTGGGCGACGTGATCCGGGCGCTGATGGTCAAGGACCCGGCGCAGCGGCTGCCGCTGACGGAGGTGCGGCGCCGGTTGCAGCACCTGCTTCCCGAGCCGGGCGCGCGGCCGTTCGCGATGCTGCTCGACCCCGACTCGCCGACGGTGCGCGTGCGGCAGCGGGTGCTGCAGCAGCACTCCTCCCACCAGCAGTCCCAGCCGTCGGTGCCGCCCGCTCCGCAGCTGACCGGGTCGGCACCGCTGGCAGCCGATCCGGGGCCGCCGCCGTTCACGCTGCACGACCCGCCGAAGCCGCGGCGGCGTCCCCTTCGGACGGTCGCGCTGGTGATGGCCGCGCTGGTGCTGTTCGCGGGAGCGATGGTGGGTTCGTTCGTCGCGACCCGGCTGCTGGTCGGCGCGCCGCTGGTTCCCGGGCGGGGCACCGAGCAGCCGACGACCCCCGCCGTGTCGCTGCCGCCGCTGGTGCCGAACCAGCAGGACGCCAAGCACTCGTCGGCGCCCAGCGGCGGCGAGTTCACCATCTCGGCGCCGTCGGGCTGGCGGCCGTTCCAGAGCGAGCGCAACGACCTGGCGAACAACTCGGTGGTGGCGTTCATCTCCGGTGACGGCACCACCGAGGTCGCGGTGCAGCGCTACGGCGACTACTTCGCCGACGGCGGCACGATGGACGACTACGAGGCGAAGGCCGGATCGACGCTCGGCGGCCCGACGTCGAGCGTCAAGCTCAGCCGGCCGTTCCACGGCGAGGGCGACACCCGCCGGGTGTCCTACGTGACCCGCGCCCACCAGCTGCTGACCGGTCCCGCCAAGGAGATCACCCGCCACAGCGAGGCGTCGCTGCAGCGCTCCGGCGACGACCTGTGGATCATCCGGGTGACCGGGGCCGCGGATCAGGCGGAGATGGCCCGGGCGCTCCTGGACCGCGTGGTCCCGACGTTCAAGCCCGGGACCTGAGCACTTCCCGCAGCCGATACCGGACGAGCACGCGTGGGAAATGCGGAGAGACTAAGCTGCCCGGCCGTGACCGCTACGAACATCACCGACCCGACCGCCACCGCTCACGAGGCCTCGGCGAAGCTCGCCGAGCTCACCGGTGTCGACAGCCACGACCTGGTCGTCGTCCTGGGTTCCGGCTGGCAGCCGGCCGCCGACGAGATCGGGACGCCGGACGCCGAGATCGGCATGGACGAGCTGCCGGGCTTCGCCAAGCCGGGCGCCGTCGGCCACACCGGCAAGGTGCGGTCGGTGCCGGTGGGTGACAAGCGCGTGCTGGTCATGCTCGGCCGCACCCACCTCTACGAGGGCCACGGCATCGATCCGGTGGCGCACGGCGTGCGGACCGCGGTCGCCGCCGGGTGCCGGAGCGTGGTGCTCACCAACGCCGCCGGCGGCATCCGCGAGGGCATGCAGGTCGGGCAACCGGTGCTGATCAGCGACCACATCAACATGACGGCCAAGTCCCCGCTGGTGGGCGCGAACTTCGTGGACCTCACCGACCTCTACTCGCCGCGGCTGAGGGAGCTGGCGCGCGGCATCGACTCCTCGCTGCAGGAGGGCGTTTACGCGGGGCTGCCGGGTCCGCACTTCGAGACCCCGGCGGAGATCCGGATGCTGCGCTCGCTGGGCGTCGACCTGGTGGGCATGTCGACGGTGCTGGAGGCGATCACCGCCCGCTCGCTGGGCGCCGAGGTGTTCGGCCTGTCGCTGGTGACGAACCTGGCCGCGGGCCTGAGCGGTCAGCCGCTCAACCACGAGGAAGTGCTGGAAGCGGGCCGGGTCTCGGCGTCGCGGATGGGCCGGTTGCTGCGGTCGTTGCTGGAGGCGGCGTGACCCAGTCGGACGTTCGGGCTGCCGCGGAGCAGTGGATCGCCGACGACGTCGATCCGCTGGCTCAGGACGAGCTGCGAGGACTCCTCGACTCGCCCGAGCTGGCGGACCGGATGTCGGGCATGCCGCGCTTCGGCACCGCGGGGATGCGGGCGCCGGTGCGCGCGGGTGCGCACGGCATGAACCGCGCGGTGGTCGTGCGCACCACCGCCGGTGTCGCGAGCTGGCTGGTGCAGCAGGGGCTGGGCGGCGGGATCGTGGTGGTGGGCCGCGACGCGCGGCACGGTTCGGAGGACTTCGCCAACGACGCGGCGGGAGTGCTGGCGGCGGCGGGGTTCGACGTGCGGGTGCTGCCGGAGCCGCTGCCGACACCGGTCCTCGCGCACGCCACGCGCGCTCTCGACGCGGTGGCGGGCATCCAGATCACCGCGTCGCACAACCCTCCGCGGGACAACGGCTACAAGCTCTACCTGGGCGGCGGATCCAGCTGGTGGGCCCGGCCGACACCGAGATCGAGGCGGCGATCGCCAAGACCCCCGCGGCGAACGCGGTGTCGCGCAAGCGGAACTGGACGGTGCTGGAGTCCGCTCAGGAGGACTACCTGGCGCGGGTGTCGGCGCTGCCGCGCGGCGGGGACCGCGAGGTGCGGGTGGCGGCCACGGCGCTGCACGGCGTCGGGGCGAAGACGCTGCGGAGGGCGTTGCAGCGCGCGGGTTTCGACGACGTGCACCTGGTGACCTCGCAGTCCGAACCGGACCCCGACTTCCCGACGGTGGGGTTCCCGAACCCGGAGGAGCCGGGCGCCACCGACGAGCTGCTGCGGCTGGCCTCGGACATCAACGCGGACCTGGCGATCGCGCTGGACCCGGACGCCGACCGCTGCGCGCTGGGGGTGCGCGAGGGCGAGGCGTGGCGGATGCTGCGCGGCGACGAGACCGGTGTCCTGCTGGCCTGGCACGTGCTCTCCACTTTGGACGAATCGGCGCCGGACCCCTTGGTGGCCACGACGATCGTGTCGTCCAGCATGCTGCGGTCGATCGCCGCCGAGTTCGGCGTCCGCTACGCCGAGACGCTGACCGGCTTCAAGTGGCTGGTGCGCGCGGGCGACGGCGAGGGCACCGGCCTGGTCTACGCCTACGAGGAGGCGCTGGGGCACTGCGTCGACCCGGAGCGGGTGCGCGACAAGGACGGGATCTCGACGGCGGTGCTGGCCTGCGACCTGACGGCGAGCCTGCTGGCTTCCGGCGATCACCTGCTGGACCTGCTCGACGAGCTGTCCACCGAGCACGGCGTGCACGCCACCGGGCAGGTGTCGGTGCGGGTGACGGACCTGGCGGTGATCCCGCGGATCATGCGGCGGCTGCGCGAGGAGCCGCCGTCGGAGCTGTCGGGTGCGGAGGTGGAGGTCCGCGACCTGCTGCCGGACACCGACGCGCTGGTGGTCACCGGTGCGGGCGGGTTGCGGGTGGTGATCCGCCCGTCGGGAACCGAGCCGAAGCTCAAGTGCTACCTGCAGGTGGTCGAGCAGGTCGGCGAGCTGCCGCTGGCGCAGGCCAAGCAGCGCGCCGCCGACCGGCTGGAGGAGCTGACGCAGGCCGTGACCGCGCTGGTGGAGGAGTAGATGCCGACGCTGCTGATCGTGCACCACACGCCGTCGCCGGGGATGCAGGCGATGTTCGAGCAGGTGGTGGCCGGTGCCACGACCGACGAGATCGAGGGCGTCGAGGTGCGGCGCCGCCCGGCGCTGGGCGCCACGGCCTCCGACGTGCTGGAGGCCGACGGCTACCTGCTGGGCACCCCGGCCAACCTCGGCTACATGTCGGGGGCGCTGAAGCACTTCTTCGACACGATCTACTACCCGTGCCTGGACGCCACGATCGGGCGACCGTTCGGGTACTACGTGCACGGCAACGAGGGCGTCGAGGGCGCGCAGCGCGCGATCGGGTCGATCACCACGGGTCTGGGCTGGCAGCAGGCCGCCGAACCGGCGATCGTCCTGGGCACGCCGGAGAAGTCCGACCTGGAGTCCTGCTGGGAACTGGGCGCCACGGTAGCCGCGGGCCTGATGCCGTAGGTGGTCCCGGGACCACCCAGTTGATCTTGGTTGGCCTGTTTCGAGTAACCTGATCGTGTCGTCGGGGCGCGCCCCTTGACGACGGCGGGGCGCCCCGGACAGAGCCCGCCTTCCCTCATCACGTGCGATGTTCGGGGCGCCCCGCACCTTCGCTCATCGTAATCGGACGCGATGGCCTGGTTGCGACCGTCGAGCGATCAGCAGGACCTCCAGCAGCATTTCCGGGTCCGAACGCGTTACCCTGCGACAGTGAGTGAGGAAACGATCCGACTCGAACTCGATGACTCCGGCGTCTCCGTGGATCTCCCCAAGCCCCCTGGTCCTGACGACCAGGTTCAGGGCGTTCCGTACCGGCCGGTCGAGTTCCGCGACGACGACCTGCCGGCGGCCTTGGAACGATCCGCCAAGTGGCTTCGCGAAGCCCAGAACTGGCTCGGGGAACCCATCGACGTGATCGCAGTGCATCTCGATTACGACGACCGGGACGGCGCCCCGTACTACGACCTGAAGTTGATGTGCAACGAGGAGGACCTGGCAGGCGCGCCGATCGCCATGCGCAGGTTGCGAAGCGACTCGGTCGGCTGACCCGCTTCACCCTCCCAACTCGATGGCCCGGCCGGCTGTCCGGCCGGGCCTCTCTTCGGGTCCGACCGGCCACTAGAACGTCGACCGGCGTCCTTTCCACTGGTCACGACCCCGATGGGCGCGAACCGCGCCGTCGAGCAGCAGCACGCCGAACAGGGTCCCGCTGACCGGCGCGAGCGGCGCGAGCTCCGGGTTCGAGCGCATGAACCGGGCCGTCCCGGCGTGCGCGGCGCCCTGCGCGGCGCAGCCGAGCAGCCCCAGCGCGGTCAGCACCGGCCTGCGCCTGCGCCCCACCAGCACCGACAGCGGCGCGGCCAGCGACATCGCGATCTGGCCGAGGCCGATGGCCGCCAGCGTCGGCGCCGAGCCCTTGGTGCCGGCCACGAAGCTCTTCCGGAACGACGCCCAGCCCTGCCCGAACGGGTCCATACCGCTGGTGCGCAGGTGGTCGAGGCCGTCGACGGTGCGCGTGGTGCCGCCGTGGTCGCGCACGGCGGTGGCGATCGCGACGTCCTCGTTGCGGATCGCGGAGAACGCCGCCCAGCCGCCGACCTTCTCGTAGTGGGAGCGGCGCACCAGGATGCAGTGCCCGATGGCGAAGGCCTTGCGGCCCCGGCCGTCCGGCGAGGCGTTCTCCCCGATCAGCTGCAGGCCCGGCGGCATGAGCAGCGGCCAGGTGGCGGAGGGCTGCGCGGGCGGGCCACCCGGCGTGGACACGAGGTCGGCCTCGACGGAATCAGCGGTGGCCAGCAGGCGGCTGAGCAGCTCGGGCGCGGCGACCGTGTCGGCGTCGAGGAACAGCAGCCACTCCCCGGCCTCCGGCGGGCCGGACGCCTCCACGCCGACGTGCATCGCGTGCACCTTGCCGCCCCAGCCCGGCGGCGGCGAGTCCACCCGGATCGGCACGACGCGCGGGTCGCGCCGGGCGGCCTCGCGCGCGATGTCGCCGGTGCCGTCGGTCGAGCCGTCGTCGACCACGACGACCTTGAGCAGGCCGTCCTGACCGGCGCCGTGGGTCTGGCCGATGATCGAGTCCAGGCAGTCGGCGAGCACGGCGGCCTCGTTGCGGGCCGGGACGACGACGGTGACCTTCGGCGGGGAGACCGCACCGCTGCGGGGTTGGCGCAGCGGGACGATCGCGCGCGTCTGGCGCAGCGTCCGCGCGCTGCGGATCAGCACTCCGGCGGCGACCGCACCGAGCCCCCAGGACCAGCCCTTGGTGTGTCTTCGCGGTGAAACCACGCCCTCAGACTGCCACGAAAGGGGCAAAGAGGCGCTGTGCAAACGCCCGAACTGGTCTTGAACTTCGCGTTGCGCCGAAACCCCGCACCGGTTGCGAACAGCTCAGAAACCCCAGCTCGAACGGCCCCACCGAAAACCGCGGTTTTCGACGTGCAAAAACCCCGGTTTTCGCGCGACGAAAACCGCGGTTTTCGACACGAGGGACTCGAACGGCCCTGTCTCGAGCTGCGCCGACTCGGACCGCGCCGTCGGACTGCGGCCCCGCCTCAGACGGCGCCGTACTCGCGGTCTCCGGCGTCGCCGAGGCCCGGGACGATGTAGCCGGACTCGTTGAGCCGCTCGTCGATGCTCGCGGTCACCACGCGCACCGGCAGTCCCGCTTCCTCCAGGCGCCGGACGCCCTCAGGGGCGGCGAGCGTGCAGATCGCGGTGACGTCGGTGGCGCCGCGCTCGACCAGCAGCTCGATGGTGTGCACCATCGATCCGCCGGTGGCCAGCATCGGGTCGAGCACCAGCACCGGGCGGCCGGTCAGGTCCGCGGGCAGCGACTCCAGGTAGGGCGTGGGCAGCAGGGTCTCCTCGTCGCGGGCGAGCCCGACGAAGCCCATCTGCGCCTCGGGGATCAACCGGTGCGCCTGGTCGGCCATGCCCAGCCCGGCCCGCAGCACCGGCACCAGCAGCGGCGGGTTCGCGATCCGGTAGCCGGTGGTCTTGGCGACCGGCGTGTGGATCGGCTCCTCAGCCAGCTCGGCCCCCCGCGTCGCCTCGTAGATGAGCATGAGCGTCAGCTCCTGCAACGCGGCCCGGAACGCAGCGCTGTTGGTGCGCGCATCGCGCATCGTCGACAACCGCGACTTCGCCAGGGGGTGATCCACAACCCGAACATCCATGACCGACAACAGTAACGACCAACCCCCGCCCCAACACCACCGACGTGCACAAACGTGTCCCCAGTCGCACACCGACGACGACAACCCGATGCCGACCCCGCCCCAGACCAACCCGCGCACGAATCCACCCCAGAGCAGCACGCTGTGCGCGATGGGAAGTTCTCATGGTTCCCGACCGAACCGCCGACCAACTCCCCCAAGCCCTCAGAACTCCTGAAGGCGACAGGACTTCACCTCCGCACTTGGCGGCCGGGGCGAGCCTCAGCTCTGCTTGGGTGCGCCTCGGCAGGGGGCAGTTTTAGTGAAAACTGTCCGGACATAACGGACATTGATCATGGGTGATTCGAGGAAAAACTGTCCCCTGCCGAGCACCACGACGACGCGGTCGGGGCATCCGGGCCGGGGAGCGCGGAGCGAGGGTGGATTTTGTGGATTGTGCGGGTGGCGGGTTGGTTCCATCGGGGTGCCGGCGGGTGGTGTGGACCTAGACTGCGGGCATGGCTCGGACGCCTTTTGATCTTGATGACGCCGTGCGGGATGACCGGTCGCTTCGGCGGTTTCTGCGCGGGCTGCCCGGGGTGGACCAGGTGGGGTTGGAGCAGCGGGCTGCCGGGTTGGCGACTCGGAGCATCAAGAAGGCTTCGAAGCTGCAGGCCATCGACACCGCGATCTCGATGGTGGACCTGACGACGCTGGAAGGCGCCGACACCGAGGGCAAGGTGCGGTCGCTGTGCGCCAAGGCGCGCCGCCCCGATCCCGGGCAGGACGGGGTTCCGCAGGTCGCTGCCGTGTGCGTGTACTCCGATCTGGCCGCCGCGGCCGTCGAGGAGCTCGACGGGTCGAGCGTGCACGTGGCCTCGGTGGCCACCGCGTTCCCGTCCGGGCGGGCGGCGCAGGCCGTGAAGCTCGCCGACGTGGAGCACGCCGTGGCGGCCGGGGCCGACGAGATCGACATGGTCATCGACCGGGGCGCGTTCCTGGCCGGGCGCTACGGGCAGGTCTTCGACGAGATCAAGGCCGTCAAGGCCGCCTGCGGGGACGCGCACCTCAAGGTCATCCTCGAAACCGGCGAGCTCGCCACCTACGACAACGTGCGCCGGGCCTCCTGGCTGGCGCTGCTGGCCGGGGGCGACTTCATCAAGACCTCCACCGGGAAGGTCTCGCCCGCCGCGACGCTGCCGGTCACGCACCTGATGCTGCAGGCCGTGCGCGACTGGCGGGACGCCACCGGTGAGCTGCGCGGCGTCAAACCCGCAGGCGGCATCCGCAGCACCAAGGACGCGATCCGCTACCTGGTGGCGGTCAACGAGGTCGCCGGACCCGAGTGGCTCACCCCCGAGCTGTTCCGGTTCGGGGCGTCCAGCCTGCTCAACGACCTGCTGATGCAGCGGCGAACCCAGCTCGAAGGCCACTACAGCGGCCCCGAACACGTGGCGGTGGACTGATGACCAGCCCTTGGGAGTACGCGCCCGCGCCGGAGTCGCGCGAGCTCGCCGACCTCAAGCCGAACTACCGGATGTTCGTCGACGGCGAGTTCGTCGACGGCGGCGGCCAGCCCATCAAGACCCTCAACCCGGCGACCGGGGAAACCCTCGCCGAGGTCTCGGCCGCCGACACCGGCGACGTCGACCGGGCCGTCGCCGCCGCTCGCCGCGCCTACGAGCAGGTGTGGTCGACGCTGCCGGGCAAGGAGCGGGCCAAGTACCTGTTCCGGATCGCGCGGCTCATCCAGGAGCGCGGCCGCGAGCTGGCGGTGCTGGAGACGCTGGACAACGGCAAGCCCATCAAGGAGTCCCGCGACGTCGACATCCCGACCGCGGCCGCGCACTTCTTCCACCACGCCGGGTGGGCCGACAAGCTCGACCACGCCGGGTACGGGCCGAACCCGAAACCGCTGGGCGTGGCCGGTCAGGTGATCCCGTGGAACTTCCCGCTGCTCATGCTGGCGTGGAAGATCGCACCCGCGCTGGCCTGCGGGAACACCGTCGTGCTCAAGCCCGCCGAGACGACCCCGCTCAGCGCGCTGGTCTTCGCCGACCTGTGCCGCCAGGCCGGGCTGCCGCCGGGCGTGGTCAACATCGTGCCCGGCGCCGGGGACGTCGGGGCGGCGCTGGTGGCGCACTCCGATGTGGACAAGGTGGCGTTCACCGGTTCCACCGAGGTCGGCAAGCAGATCCAGCGCGCGGTGGCCGGGACCGGCAAGAAGCTGACGCTGGAGCTGGGCGGCAAGGCCGCCAACATCGTCTTCGACGACGCCCCGCTGGACCAGACCGTCGAAGGCATCGTCACCGGCATCTTCTTCAACCAGGGCCACGTGTGCTGCGCGGGTTCCCGGCTGCTGGTGCAGGAGTCGATCGCCGAGGAGCTGCTGGAGAAGCTGCGCGCGCGGGTGAGCGCGTTGCGCGTCGGCGATCCGCTGGACAAGAACACCGACGTGGGCGCGATCAACTCCGCCGAGCAGCTCGGCAAGATCACCGAGCTGGCCGCCAGCGGCGAGTCGGAGGGCGCTCAGCGCTGGAGCAGCCCTTGCGAGCTGCCCGAACGCGGTTTCTTCTTCGCGCCGACGGTGTTCTCCGAGGTGCAGCAGTCGATGCGGATCGCGCGCGAGGAGATCTTCGGCCCGGTCCTGTCGGTGCTGACCTTCCGCACGCCCGACGAGGCGATCGCCAAGGCCAACAACACGCCGTACGGGCTGTCGGCGGGGATCTGGACGGAGAAGGGTTCGCGCATCCTGTGGGCGGCGCAGCAGCTGCGGGCGGGCGTGGTATGGGCCAACACGTTCAACCGGTTCGACCCGACCGCGCCGTTCGGCGGCTATCGGGAGTCCGGGTTCGGCCGCGAGGGCGGTCGGGCCGGTTTGGAGGCGTACCTCGATGTCTGACGTGACCGGCCGGTTGGCCGTTGCCAAGACGTGCAAGCTCTACATCGGTGGCGCGTTCCCGCGCTCCGAGTCGGGACGGGTGTTCGCGGTGACCTCTGCCGACGGGGAGTTCCTGGCCAACGTCGCCCACGCCTCCCGCAAGGACGTGCGGGACGCGGTTTCCGCGGCGCGCAAGGCCTTCGGCGGCTGGTCGGGCGCCACCGCCTACAACCGAGGTCAGGTGCTGTTCCGCATCGCAGAGGTGATGGAGGGCCGCCGCGAGCAGTTCGCCGCCGAAGTGGCTGCGGCCGAAGGCGTCTCGCACGGCGCAGCACTGTCCACAGTGGATGTGACGGTGGACCGGCTGGTCTGGTACGCGGGCTGGACGGACAAGATCGCAATGGTGCTGGGTGCGTCGAACCCCGTTGCGGGACCGTACTTCTCGTTCTCCACGCCGGAGCCGACCGGTGTCGTCGGAGTGCTCGCACCGCAGGAGTCGTCACTGCTGGGCCTGGTGAGCGTCGTCGCGCCGGTGATCGCGGCGGGCAACACCTGCGTGGTGGTGACCTCGGGCGAGCGCCCGCTGCCCGCGATCACGCTGGCCGAGGTGCTGGCGACCTCCGACGTGCCCGGCGGGGTGGTCAACCTGCTGACCGGGCGGGCCTCCGAGCTCGGCCCGTGGCTGGCCTCGCACGCCGACGTCAACGCGCTCGACCCGACCGGCGCCCCGGCCGAACTGCGCGGCGAGCTCGCGCGCTCGGCCGCCGACACCGTCAAACGGGTGCTGCCGGTCCGCGGTGAACCCGACTGGACCGGCGAACCCGACCTCCAGCGCCTGCGCGCCTTCACCGAGATCAAAACCGTCTGGCACCCGGTGGGGACGTAGGTCCCGGCTGGAACGTCATTTCTTCTCGGGGTAGCGGACGCGGCCTCGGCGGATGGAGTGGATGAGCATCCCGAACATGGCGACCAGGAACACGGCGCCGAGGGTGAGGATCAGCCAGCTCGGGGCGGTGATGACCGGGGTTTCGTCGTCGAGGTACCAGCGGGCGGGGAACTGCGCGGCCAGGCCCACGACCGCCGCGACGACGGCTCCGATGCCGTAGATCTTGCGGTGGCTGAACGCGGTGCGCGCGTAGAACAGCAGCACCGCGAAGGCGATGATCGCCACCAGCATCAGCGGCTGCGACACGACGTCGCTCATCGTGTAGTGCACCCCGGCGGGGTCCATCGACAGCCCGTCGCCCCAGAACCGCTGGCCGAACAGCGCCAGGACCGCCGCGAGGACGAAGGTGAGGATGACTCCGCCGGTCGAGCGCTTGCCGGTGGCGGGGTCGAGCTGCGCGGCGACCTGCCGGGCGTACTCGCGGGGCTTGCCGAACGCGTCCACCGGGTCGTCCCCGGTTTCGGCGACGTGCGCCTCGACCTCGGCGAGCACCTCGCCGATGCGGTCGCCGGATATCTCGTGGAAGCGCAGGGCCTTGTACAGGTCGTCGCGGTACTTCGCGTCCAGCGTCATCATGCCTTCATCCCTCGTTCGACAACGGTGATCGAGTTCCGGGCGAACTCGGTCCACTTCGGTCCCATCTCGGCCAGCACGGCGCGGCCCTGGTCGGTGAGCGTGAAGAACTTCCGCCCCGGGCCGCCCTCACCGGCCCGCCACTCGGTGTCCAGCAGGCCGTCGGCGGCCAGCCGGTTGAGCAGCGGGTACAGCGTTCCGGCCTTCATGTCCGGCAGTCCGGCCTCGGCCAACCGCTGCAGCAGCGTGTAGCCGTAGCCCTCCCCGCCTTCGGCCAGCAGCGCGAGCACCGCGAGGTCGAGCACCCCGCGGAGCCACTGCGTCTGCCTGGTGGTCGTCCGTTCCGCCATGACTAGAACGTAACACCGACTAGTGTGTGAGACCAACTAGTGGGTCGGAAAAAATCCCCACCGGATCTCCGATGGGGATGCGACCAGGAGTTGTTGAGCGATGCGGCGGAGCCGCACCCTCGTTCACCACCCTCGAAACCGGCACCGCCGCAGGTTCTGATCGGCTTCGCGGCGAGCACGCCGGGACGCCGTGCAATTGGCGTACATCAGGAGCGGCGCCCGGAGTCCACGAAGCCGATCAGGTTCCGCTACCCGCACCGCCAAGCAGAGGAATTCCCGCACAGCCCCTAGCGGATTTGCCAGTCCAGGCGGCCGTCCTCGGTCACCGTCGGGTAGCTGTGCCCGGCCGGGACGCCGTTGATCAGGGCTCGGTGGACGTCGGTCAGCATCGCCGCGATGCCCTGCCACTCCGGCCGCAGCACCTGCGCGTGCTCCTGCTCCCACTCCAGCACGCAGCCGTGCAGCGGACCCGGTCTCAGGTCCACCACCAGCTCGTCGGCGAACCCGTCGCCGGCGATCGGGATCCACGACGGGTGGAAGCTCGATCCCGGCGAGCCCGCGTAGTAGTCGCAGGCCGGCCGCTCCCACTGCGCCGTCCAGTTCTTGCGGTGATCGCGCCACGACGCCAGCGCCTGCTCCGCCCCGTAGGGCGTGTAGAACGGCGGCAGGACGTCGGCGAGCACATCGCCCTCGGTGCCACCGCAGCTGAGCCACAGCGCGCGCAGCTCGCCGGGGAGCTCCACGGAGAACTCGGCCTCCAGCTCGGCGAAGTCCGGTTCCCGGACGGGCGGACGCAGGGCGGCTGCGGTGACCGGCGCATGACGCCCGAGCCAGTGCGCGATCTGACTCCACAGCTCCGTGACATTCATTCTGATCATGGTCTCGCCCCGGGAACCCCGGCGGTACCGCCAAAGGGGACCCGGCGAGAACGGTGAGCCCCGCGACGAACCACTGGGCCGAACAGCGGAACCGCGTTCCTCCGACGCCGCAGAAGCGACAGACCATCGTTACGAACTGTTCCGTTGACCGTTGCAATGATCGAACCAGCTACGGTGACACCGGACCAGGGCACTAGCGGCCCAAGGCCAACCCGTAGGCTCCCGCGGGGTCTGGTTCCGGTGACCGGAGGTAGAGAGATGGCGCAGGACATCGTCCCCATCGAGCTCGGGCTGCCGCAGGGCGACGTCGTCACCCTGTGGGCACCGCACTGGCGCGAAGATGGCGAGGAATGGGAAGCGTTCCTCGGATACGGAGATGACCTCTACGGATTCCCCGATCCCGCGCGGCTGGCCGCGTTCGTCAGAACCGCGCGCGAGCACGACCTCGACGACCACCCCGCCTGGCACGTGGTACCCGCGCTGTCGGCCGTGGAGCTCAGCCCCGACGAGGACCACCAGTTCGACCTCGTCGGCGTGCCGGAGCTGGTGGCCGAGCCGCTGGACACCTGGACCGTCGCCGAGCTCGCCGACATCGTCGAGATCGCCCGGTCGCTGGCCGAGGTGTGCGAGCTCGACGCCGTCACCGAGGTCCTCGACGCCGCCGACGGTTTCTCGCTGCTCAACCAGGGCATGCTGGCCTTCAACGGCCGCGACGGGCAGAAGCGCTGGAACGAGGTGTGCAAGGTCGTCGTGGAGCGCTGGGACGAGGTCCTCGACGCCATCGACGCCGTGGTGAGCACCCCCGAGGTGCCCGCGGACGCGGTCGCCACCGCCGAGACCGAGCTCGCCGAAGCGCTGGAGACCGACGCCGACGAGGAGACCGCCGCGGCCACGCCGTCCGACGTGGACGAGATCGAGGAGGTCGAACTCGGCTTCTGGGGCGAGATCGGCATCGACCCGATCCACATCATCACCAGCGACGCCGAGTACTACACGCTGCGCTGCTACCTCGGCGACGACCCGGTCTTCCTCGGCCACGACGGCAAGATCGACGTGTTCGGATCGCCGCGCGCCCTGGCCCGCTTCCTCACCGACGACGAGGCCGTCGAGGACACCGACATGGCCCGGGTCGCCACCTGGCAGCAGCTGCGCGACGCCGCCACCGGCGGCGAGCTCGACGTCCAGGTCGAGTCGGACAACACCTACGTGCTCAACGGCCTCGACACCGACCTGCTCGCCGGTCCGTCCGAAGTGGACCCGACGCAGCTCGACCTCGCCGAGGAACTGCTGCTGGACGCGGCCGCCTGGGCCGGTGACGACACCGCCGACAAGGCGCTGCAGTCCTCCGAGCGGCTGGGCTGGCTGGTCTCGTTCGTGCTGCGCCCGAACCCGAACCGGATGCCCCCGAGCGCACCGTTCGACGACGAGGTCGAGGTGTGGCGCAAGCTGGTCGCGGACCTGGAGGCCCGCTTCCGGACGCACTGATCAGGCGGCCTCGGTGAGCGCCTGCAGCCCCGGCAGGGCCTCGTTGTAGGCCTGCCGGAGGCCCTTGCGCGCCCGGTAGACCAGGGCCGCCGCGCTGTTGCGGCTGATGTTGTAGCGGCGGCTCAGGTCCGACGGCGTCTGGTTCTCCACTTCCACCGACCACAAGACCTGGCGCCAGCGCTGCGGCAAGCGGGAGAACGCCTCGCAGACCCGGGTGCGCTCCCACTCCTCGCTGATCGGATCGGTGCACGGCACCGGTTCCTGCGGTTCGCAGTAGCCGTCCAGATCAGCGGCGAGCAGCGTGCGGCGGGACTTGGCGGCGTGGGCGGCCGCGAGGTTGCGGATCGTGGTCAGCAGGTAGGCGCGGAACGCCTGCTCCGGACCGCCACCTCGGCGCAGCACGTCGAGGATCTTGGTGAACGCCTCGGAAACCAGGTCCTCGGCATCAGCGGGAACGGTCGCGACCTGGACCGCCATCGTGTGGGCCGCGGCCTGGTGCCGGGCGTAGAGCTCCGCGAACGCGACCATCGACCCGGAACGGACGTTGCGCAACAACTTCCGGTCGTCGCCGGCTGGCATCGGATACCCCTCGTTGGCTGACTGCTTTCAAGTCTCCCGCCGCGCCGGAGAGGCCGACAAGGCACGGCTTTTCAGATGGTGATCCCGGAACCGCTCAGTTCCAGCTCGGGTAGTTCCCGGCCACGGCCAGGGACCGCGAGATCCGCTCGGCCGCCGCGCGCAGCGGGCGGACGTAGTCGCGGGTGGTGGCGAGCTTGCGCGCCGGGAACGAGATGGCCAGCGTGACCGGCAGATCCGCGACCCGGATCGGCGCCGCCAGGCACGCCGTGCCCAGCGAGTACTCCTCGGTGTCGGTGACCAGCGCCGACCTCGGGGCCTCCACCAGGTCGCGCAGTCCGGTGATGGTGCGCGGGGTGAGGCCCTCCGGCGGGTGGCGGCGGAAGTGGTCGGTGCGCTCGTCCTTGCTCAGCCCGGACAGCAGGCACTTGCCGACAGCGGTGGCGTGCGCGGCCTGGCGGAAGTCGACCCAGGCGTCCACGCGGGGTGTCCGGGGGCTGTCGACGATCTCGTCGACCAGGACCTCCCCGTCGTCGTAGCGGGCCAGGTACGTGGCCGCGCTGAGGTCCTCCCGCAGCTCGATCATCGTGCTGCGGATCGTGCTGCGCAGCTGCTGCGCCTGAGCCGCGTCGTGCAGACCGGCGACCTGCTCGCCGACGATGAACGCGCCGTCGTCCAGCTTGGTGAGGTAGCCCTCGTGAACGAGGGTGCGCAGCAGGTGATACGTCGTGGGCAGGGCTAAACCCGTGTTGCGGGCCAGGCACTTCGCCGTGATGCCGCTCGGGTGCTGCCCGACCACCTCCAGCAGCCGAAGAGCCCGCTGGACCGATGCGATCAACGTGGGTTCGCTGCCTCTGTTCACCTGCGCCTCCAGGACCGTGCAGCGGCTCGTACCTGCGGGACTCCGGCAGCACCCCGTCGCGCCGCCGGAGACCACGCAGCCTACTTGCCGCGCACCGCCCGAGTCATACCAGCATGTCCGAATATCCCGGCTTGATCTGCTCGTTGATGATGGCCAGTCGTCCGTCGAAACCGATGAACGACGACTTCATCGCGTTCACCGTGAACCACTGGAACTCCTCCCAGCCGTACCCGAATGTCTCATGCAGCGCGGCGAATTCGCTGGACATCGAGCAATGACTCATCAACCGGTTGTCGGTGTTGACCGTGACCCGGAAGCGCAACCGGGCGAGCAGCCCGATCGGATGATCGGCGAGCGCGGAGACCGCCCCGGTCTGCAGGTTCGACGACGGGCACATCTCCAGCGGGATGCGGCGGTCCCGCACGTAGGACGCGAGCCTGCCCAGGTGCACCGTGCCGTCGTCGTCGACCTTGATGTCGTCGACGATCCGCACGCCGTGCCCGAGGCGCTCGGCGCCGCAGTGCTGGATCGCCTCCCAGATCGAGGGCAATCCGAACGCCTCACCTGCGTGAATGGTGAAATGCGCGTTCTGCTGGCGCAGGTATTCGAAGGCGTCGAGATTGCGAGTGGGCGGAAATCCCGCCTCCGGACCCGCGATGTCGAAGCCGACGACCTGCGCGTCGCGATAGCGAACGGCGAGATTGGCGATTTCGGTGGATCGCGCGTTCTGCCGCATCGCGCACAGCAGCGTGCCGATTCGGATTCGCTTGCCCGCGGCCGCCGCGCGGCGCTCTCCCTCGCGGAATCCGTCCTGCACGGCCTGCACGATCTCGTCCAGGGTCAGGCCCTGCTCCTGGAACAGCTCCGGCGCGTAGCGGACCTCCGCGTAGACGACGCCGTCGTCGGCCAGGTCCTCGGCGGCCTCGGCCGCGACGCGGGACAGCGCGTCCGCCGTCTGCATGACCCCGACGGTGTGCGCGAAGGTCTCCAGGTAGCGCTCCAGCGAGCCCGAGTCGGCCGCGGTCACGAACCAACGCGCGAGGTCATCGGCGTTGTCGTGGGGCAGACCGTGATAACCGCCCTCGCGGGCGAGGTCGAGGACGGTCTGCGGACGCAGCCCGCCGTCGAGGTGGTCGTGCAGCAGCACCTTCGGCGCCTGCCGGATGTTTTCCAGGTTCACCGGTGTCGACATGCGCCTACGTTACCCGCCTGCCCTCGGCGCCTCACAGAGCGCCACCGCACGATCACCCTGGGGCCTCACAGCTGTTCAGCGGCGCTCCACCGCTGCGCCGATCGGGGTTCACTACCAATTGGCCCAACATGACCCGCGAAAAAACTCACCCGTATGGAGGCAATCACGATTCTTGCTGCATCCGGTTCAGGATCGCTGATCCCATCAGACCAACGAAACAGAGCTGATCGGACCCAATTGGCGGATCAATGTCGCCGAATGTAACGGGGGGCGGCTATGGGCGCGAGAAAGGAGTGGCTAGGCTTCTCTAGTCCTCACCCCCCTCGACGAAGGACGCCCCTAGCCGTGACCGAGAACATGTCGTTCGACCGCATGCGCAACATGCTCACGCGTGCGGCTGAGATCCGCGAAAGCGAACAGCAGCAGATTTTCGACGCACTCGACGAAATCCACGCCCGGCTCTCCCCGCTGGAGTCCCTGGGCTCCGTGCGCAAGCGCCTGTCCGAGCTGCCCGACCGCACCGAGGTCAGCGTCCTCGCCGAACGACTCGACGAGGCCCTGGCCAAGCTCGAGGCGCACGACGGCGCGCTGCTCGACCTCAAGGGCGCTGTCGAGGCCGTGGTGGACAAGCTCGCCAAGCCCTTCGCCCAGCTCGACGGCCGCCTCGACGGCGTCGCCGGTCGGATGGACGGCGTGTCCGGCCGCATGGACGGCCTGGAGGACAAGCTCGGCCACATCCACAACCGGATGGACGAGCTCGGCGCGCACCTGGACAAGCAGGACGCGCGCCTGGAAGCCCTTCCGGCGTCGGTCAACGACCCGGTGCGCGACCGCATCGACTCGCTGGAGACCAGCCTGCGCGGCCGGTTCGCCGAGATCGACGAGGGCGTGCACGAGCACCTCGACGGCACCCGCGAGGCCCTGCAGCGCGCGGTCACCGACTCCGCGGGCACCACCCAGAAGGACCTGAGCGAGGCCCAGAAGGAGCTGGCCGCGTCGCAGAAGGAGCTGGCCGACGCCGTCGCCGGCACCCGCGACCAGCTGGACGGCAAGCTCGACCACCTCGCCGAGCGCCCGGCCGTGGACCCGACCGACAAGCTCAACGACCTGGCGCAGCGCCTCGAAGCGCTGACCGACCGGCTGGACCAGGTCTCCGGTCGCCTGTCGCAGGTCGAGGAGGGCGTCAACACCCGCATCGACACCGTCGAGCAGGGCGTCAACTCCCGTTTGGACACCGTCGAGGAGGGCGTCAAGACCGGCCTGGGCGAGCTGGGCGGCACGCTGTCGCAGAACCTCTCGCAGCTGTCCGGCACGCTGTCCCAGCGTCCCGACGCCGACAAGCTCAACGCGCTGGTCCGCGAGGCCAACGAGGAGAGCGAGCAGCGGCACGCCGGTCAGCTGGACGAGGCGATGGCGACCTTCGCCGAGCTCATCCTCGGTGGCAGCGCCCAGTCCACCCCGCCGCCGCCGACCACGCTGCCCCGGCAGCAGCGCCGCGGTCGCTCGAAGAGCGCCAAGCGGGAGAGCAGCGAGAAC
Organism: Saccharopolyspora sp. ID03-671; assembly: GCF_045278815.1. Classification (NCBI taxonomy): domain Bacteria; kingdom Bacillati; phylum Actinomycetota; class Actinomycetes; order Pseudonocardiales; family Pseudonocardiaceae; genus Saccharopolyspora; species Saccharopolyspora sp. ID03-671. The sequence continues at coordinate 4,508,422 of NZ_CP134054.1, read as the reverse complement.
AAGGCCATCGAGAGCGGCGACGAGGACTTCACCGCCGAGAGCGCCTGATCATCGGTCCGAGGTGACCTTGTCGAGGATCAGCGGTGTCGACTCCACGTCGGCACCGCTGATTTCGTACGCGGCGGCGAGTGCTTCCCGAACCGGTTCGAGGGTCTCGGGCCGGTCGGTGTGCAGTTCCAGCAGCGGCCGGCCCTCGGTGACCTGCTCGCCTGGTTTGACCAGGCAGCGCACGCCGGCGCCGTGGTCGACGGCGTCCTCCTTGCGGGCCCGGCCCGCGCCGAGGCGCCACGCGGCGAGGCCGACGGCGTAGGCGTCGAGGCGGGTGAGCGTTCCGGTGGCCGGTGCGGTGACGGTCTCGACGTGCCGGGCGCGCGGGAGCGCGGCGTCGGGGTCGCCGCCCTGGGCGGCGATCATCCGGCGCCACACGTCGTGCGCGCGGCCGTCGGCCAGCGCCTCCGCCGGGTCCACTTCGGACACCCCGGCGCGCCGCAGCATCTCGCGGGCGAGTTCGACCGTCAGCTCCACGACATCGGGTGGCCCGCCGCCCCGCAGCACCTCGACGCTCTCGGCGACCTCCAGCGCGTTGCCGACCGCCCGGCCCAGCGGAACCGACATGTCGGTGATCAGCGCGCTGACCCGAAGCCCGTGCGCCGCACCGATGTCGACCAGCGCGGTGGCGAGTTCCCCGGCCTGATCGGGGGTTTTCATGAACGCGCCGGACCCGCACTTGACGTCGAGCACCAGCGACTCGACGCCTTCGGCGATCTTCTTGCTCATGATCGAGCCGGCGATCAGCGGCACGGACTCGACGGTCCCGGTGACGTCGCGCAACGCGTAGAGCTTCCGGTCCGCGGGGGCCAATCCCTCGGTCGCCGCGCAGATCACCCCGCCGACCTCGCGCAGCCGGTCGCGGATCTCGTCGGCGCTCAGGCTCGCCCGCCACCCGGGGATCGATTCGAGCTTGTCCAGCGTGCCGCCGGTGTGCCCCAACCCGCGGCCGGACAGCTGCGGAACGGCGGCCCCGCACGCGGCCACCAGCGGGGTCAGCGGCAAGGTGATCTTGTCCCCCACGCCCCCGGTGGAGTGCTTGTCCACGGTGGGCCGTCCCAGTCCGCTGAGCACCAGCGTCTCGCCGGAGGCGATCATCGCGGCCGTCCAGCGGGCGGTCTCCGGTGGCGTCATCCCCCGCAGCAGCACGGCCATCGCCAGCGCCGACATCTGCTCATCGGCCACCTCACCCCTGGTGTAGGCATCGATGACCCAGTCGATCTGCTCATCGCTGAGCCGACCCCCATCACGCTTCACCCGAATCACGTCCACCGCGGAATGCACGACGACACCTCCAGCACTCGGCCGCTCACTTCGCCCTCACCAGTACAGAGGCGCACACCGCCGCTGAAAATGCACGTTCGGCCGAATGCACCTCGATCGTGTGGTCTTTCCTCGGCACCGCACCGGTTTCCGCCGAGGTCGACGCGATTTCGATGGAAGTCGGGTCCCTGATTTCCATTGAAATCGGAGCCCCCGGCGGTACCCGGCCGGTGTCAGAGTTCGAAGGCGTCGGGGAGGACCCGGTGCATCGGTAGGACGCCCCCGGGGGTGTCGACGAGGCAGTCGGGGCCGCCGAGTTCGTGGAGGATCTGGCGGCAGCGGCCGCAGGGCATGAGGAGGTCGCCGGTGCCGCTGCGGGAGGCGACCGCGACGAAGCGGCCGCCGCCGGTGAGGTGGAGCTGGCCGGCCAGCGTGCACTCCGCGCACAGCGTGACGCCGTAGGAGCCGTTCTCGACGTTGCAGCCGGTCACGACGCGGCCGTCGTCGCAGAGCGCGGCGGCACCGACCTGCAGCCCGGAGTACGGGCAGTAGGCCAGCGCCGCGGCCTCGACCGCCTTGGCGCGCAACGATTCCCAGTCGACGTCCACCTAGTCCATCCCCCTCCGGTACTGCAGCCCGTTGGCCGCCGGTGGTCGCAGCTGCTGCGCGGCCACGCCGAGCACGACCAGCGTCACCAGGTGCGGCGTGTAGGCCGTGAGCTCCTCGGGCAGCTCGTCGGTGAACCAGTACACCGAGTACATCGCCGCCGCGGCCACCAGCGAGATCCCCGCGGCGAGCCAGTGCCGCCGGTGGACCTGCAGCGCCGCGACCACCACCAGCAGCAGGGTGGCCCCGTAGAACAGCGCGTGCACGCTGGTCTCGCCGCTGCGCAGCTGCAGCCCGTCGGAGTAGCCGAACAGCGCGGCACCGCCGAGCAGCCCGCCCGGCCGCCAGTTGCCGAAGATCATCGCGGCCAGGCCGATGTAGCCCCGGTTGTTGGTCTGGCCTTCGAGGTACCCGGCCTGACCGGGGTTGAGGATCAGCGCGGCGCCGCCGATCCCGGCCAGCGCGCCGGAGATGATCACGGCGAGGTACTTGTACCGGTAGACGTTCACCCCCAGCGACGCGGCGGCGACCGGGTTCTCGCCGCAGGACCGCAGCCGCAGCCCGAACGGCGAGCGCCACAGCACCAGGTAGCTCACCGGGACCAGCAGGTAGGCCAGCATCGTCAGCGGCGAGACGCCGGAGACCAGCCCGCCGAGGACGCCCGCGACGTCGGAGATCCCGACCCGCTGCAGGTCCTCCAGCTGCTGGAGCCAGCCCGCGACCGGCTGCATCGAGTAGGTGTCGAACTTCGGCACCGGCGGCGACTGCCGGGGGTTCTGCGAGATCGGCTCGAAGATCAGCGTCGACAGGTACTTCGCGGCCCCGGCGCCGAGCAGGTTGATCGCCACGCCGGAGACGATGTGGTTGACGCCGAAGGACACCGTGGCGATCGCGTGCAGCAGCCCGCCGAGCGCCCCGAACGCGGCGGCCGCGATCAGCCCGGCCAGCGGTCCCCACTGATACCCGGCCCAGGCACCGCCCCAGGTACCCATGATCATCATGCCTTCGAGGCCGATGTTGATCACGCCCGCGCGTTCGGCCCAGAGCCCGCCGAGCGCGGCCAGCAGGATCGGGATGCCCAACCGCACGGCGGCCTGCACGGTGCCCGACCCCGTCAGCTGCGGCACGCCCGTCTGGTACGAGGTGATCGCCAGCGCGACGAACCCGACCACGACCCACAGCAGCACCCGCGCCCAGCCGGGCAGCTTCTTCCCGCCCTGCCCTGCGGAAGGGATCCTTCCTGCCAACACCGAGGTCACGCCCGCTCACCCCCGCTCGCGGCGACCGGTTCCGGGGCCCGGAGCGCGGTGCCGACGCGCCGCTGCTCGGCGGCCAGCTCGCGGCGGCGCACCAGCTCGTAGGCGACCACGACCGACAGCACGATGGTTCCCTGCAGGATGGTCACGATCTCCTTCGGAACGCCGATGTTGTCCAGCGTCAGCGAGCTCTTGTCCAGGAACGACCACAGCAGCGCGCCGAAGGCCACTCCCAGCGGGTGATTCCGCCCCAGCAGCGCGATGGCCAAGCCCGCGAAGCCGTAGCCGGTCGGGAAGTTGATGGTGAACGTGTGGTCGCGGCCGAGGATCTCCGGCAACCCGGCCAGGCCCGCGATCGCTCCCGAGAGCAGCATCGCGGTCAGGACCATGCGCTTGGAGTTCACGCCGCCCGCGCGCGCCGCCGTGGGCGACAGGCCCGAGGCGCGCAGCTCGAAGCCGTAGCGGGTGCGATCCACCAGCAGCGCGTACCCCACGCCGACCAGCACGGCCAGCAGCACCAGGCCGAACACGGTGCCCGCACCGCCCAGCGGCAGTCCCGGCACCAGACCGCTCGGCGGGATGATCGCGGTGCCCTGGCTGTTGCCGCGCATCTCGCCGAAGACCCGCACCAGGAAGGCGATCAGGCCGATGGACAGGGTGTTGAGCATGATCGTGGAGATCACCTCGGACACCCCTCGGTAGACCTTGAGCAGGGCCGCGATGCCGCACCACACCGCTCCGGTGACCGCGCCGACGACCACGACCAGCGCGGCGTGCAGCCCGAACGGCAGGCTCACCGCACCGGCCACGATCGCGGCCACGCAGGCCGCCAGTCGGCACTGGCCCTCGATGCCGATGTTGAGCAGGTTCATCTGGAACCCGATCGCCGCCGCGATGGCCACCAGGTAGTAGGCGCCCGCCGTGTTGACGATGTCCACGGCGGTCGTGCCCCGGCCGACCTGGGCGACCATCTCCAGCAACGTCGCGATCGGGTCGGCCCCGGAGACCAGCAGCACCGCGCTGCACAGCACCGCGGAGAAGACGATCGCCAGGGCCGGCGGCAGCAGCCGCGCCCGCCAGGTGTTCACACCGCCTCCTGGGTACCGGTCATGGCAGCTCCCAGCTGCTCGGGCGTCACCGAGCGCGGGTCGGCCTCGGCCACGAGGCGGCCGCGGAACATGACCCGGACGGTGTCGGACAGGCCGATGAGCTCGTCGAGGTCGGCCGAGATCAGCAGCACCGCGAGGCCCTCGGCGCGGGCGCTGCGCAGGTGCTCCCAGATGCCCGCCTGCGCGCCCACGTCCACGCCCCGGGTGGGGTGCGCGGCGATGAGCAGCCTCGGGTCGCCGGACAGCTCCCGGCCGATGATGAGCTTCTGCTGGTTGCCGCCGGACAGCGCGGCGGCGTCGACGTCGATGCCGGGGGTGCGCACGTCGAACCGCTCGACGATGCGCCGGGTGTCGTCCTTGGCGCCCTGCCGGTCGATCCAGGGGCCCCGGGAGACCGGTGGCCGGGTCTGGTGGCCGAGGACGCGGTTCTGCCACAGCGATTCGTCGAGCAGCAGCCCCTGGCGGTGTCGGTCCTCGGGTACGTAGCCGATCCCGGCCTCGCGCCGGGCCAGCGTGCCGAGCCCGGTGATGTCCCGGTCTTCCAGCTCGATCCGACCGGAGGTGATCGGGCGCATGCCCATGATCGCCTCGACGAGCTCGGTCTGGCCGTTGCCCTCGACCCCGGCGATGCCCACGACCTCGCCGGAGCGCACGGTCAGGTCGATGCCGGCGAGCACCGGGCGGTCCCCTTCGAGCGCGTCGAGCCCGGTGACCGAGAGCACCGCGCGGTCGGTCACCGTGGACGGTCCGCGCTCGGGGACGGGCAGCTCGCTGCCCACCATCATCTCGGCCAGCGCGCGGCTGCTGACCTCCGAGGCGGCGACGGTGCCCACGGTGGTGCCGCGCCGCAGCACCGTGACGGTGTCGGCGATGCCGCGCACCTCGTCGAGCTTGTGCGAGATGAACAGGAACGTGAACCCCTGCGCGCGCATGGTGCGCAGGGTCGCGAACAGCTCGTCGACCTCCTGCGGCACGAGCACGGCGGTCGGCTCGTCGAGGATGATGATCCGCGCGCCCCGGTAGAGGACCTTGAGGATCTCCACCCGCTGCCGCTCGGCCACGCCCAGGCGCTCGACCAGCTCGTCCAGCCGCACCTCGAAACCCGCCTGCTCGGCGAGTTCCCGGATCCGGCGCCGCGCCTCCGCGCCGATGCCGTGGGCGCGTTCGGCGCCGAGCACGACGTTCTCCAGCACGGTCAGGTTGTCGGCGAGCATGAAGTGCTGGTGGACCATGCCGATGCCGGCCTTGATGGCCTCGGCGGGGGTGCGGAAGGCGACCTCCTCGCCGCGCACCCGGACGGTTCCCGAGTCCGGCGCCTGCATCCCGTAGAGGATCTTCATCAGGGTCGACTTGCCCGCGCCGTTCTCCCCGCACAGCGCGTGCACCTCGCCCGCGCGCACGCGGAGGTTGACGTCGGAGTTCGCCACGACGCCGGGGAAGGTCTTGGTGATCCCGGTCAGCTCGACGGCGGGCGGGTCACCGGGGTCGGGTTCGGCAGAGGTGTTCATGGCGCTCCTGGACGGGTCTCACCGGCAGCGAACCAGGGGGACGCTCAACAGTGGACGGTTTCACCGCGCGACCGGCGTTCTTGGCGTGAACACGCCACCGTCACGACGCGCTCACCGCCCCGAGGACGAAATTCCGAGGTTCTCGGCCGGTCGATTACCGCAGTTTTCGACCGGCCGAGAACCGCTGCTTTTCGTCGGGTCGAATACCGCGGTTCTCGACCCGACGAAAACAGCAGGGGTGATCAGGGCTGTTCGGGGACCTTGATCTGGCCGCTCGCGATGGCCGCCTTGTAGGCGTCGAGGGTCTGCTCGAGGTCGTCGATCTTGCCGCCCGAGGTGGAGTAGGTGACCCCGTCGATGGCGACGTCGAACTTCTTCGGCACGGTGCTCAGGTCGTCGCGCGCGACACCGGCGATGTAGTCGTAGACCGCCAGGTCGATGCGCTTGAGCATCGAGCTGATGATGACGTCCTTGTACTCGGCCACGGTCGGCTGGTTGTACTGGTCGGAGTCGACCCCGATGGCCTGCGCGCCCGCGCCCTGGACGGCGCCGAACACGCCCTTACCGGAGGCGCCCGCCGCGTGGTAGATCACGTCGGCGCCCGCTTCCAGCTGGCCGGTGGCGACCTCGGAGCCCTTGTTCGGGTCCTGGAAGCCGCTGAAGTCACCGGCCGGGGTCAGGTACTCCCGCTCGATCCGGATCTCCGGCGCGGCGGCCTTGGCGCCCGCCTCGAACCCGGCCTGGAACTTCTGGATCAGCGGCGTCTGCACGCCCCCGACGAACCCGACGTGGCAGCTCTTCGACTTGTGCGCGGCCACCACGCCCGCCAGGAAGGAGCCCTGCTCCTCGGCGAAGACCAGCGAGGTCACGTTCGGCACGCCGTCGATCTGCTCGTCGATGATGGCGAACTTCGTCCCGGGGAACTCCGGCGCGACGATCTTGAGCGCGTCGGCGTAGGCGTAGCCGACCGCGATGACCGGGTTGAAGCCCTCGCGGGCGAGCTGGCGCAGCCGGGTCTGCTTGGCGTCCTCCGGCTCACCGGCCCCGGCGTCGAGCTCCTTGGTCTCGCCCAGGCCCATGTCGCCCTTGGCCCGGTCCAGGCCCGCGACCGAGGCGTCGTTGAACGAGGCGTCCCCGCGACCGCCGATGTCGAAGGCCAGCCCGACCCGCATCCCGCTCGCGTTCGGCGGCGGCAGCTGCTGGGTCGTCGAGCCGGTCGGCGCCGCCGTCGCCGCGGGCGGCGCGTTCAACCGGCACGGCCCGCTCCCCCCGTCGGCGCTCCCCCCGCCGGTGTCCTTCGCGCAGCCCGCCAGCGCTAACGCGCCGGTGAGCAGCAGTGCGACCGTCGCGACGCCTCCGCGTCGTCCGGCACCCGAGCGCCGTGCTGATGTCGGCGTTCGCCGCATGCCGTTCCCCTTTCATCCGAGGGCACCGAGCCTCCCCCGGCCGCGCCCCGGATCAGCGGGACGAGCGGCGCCCGAGCGAAGATCCACTTTCGGGTGGATCTCACGCTCAGGACTCGGCGCACGTCAGCCGGTGACGTGACTCTCGAAATTAAGGCTTGACGCTGCTGCTTACGCATTGCTCGCGCGTCACGAAATGATTTCTTGCTCGATTAACCCCGCCACCCGGCTTGTCTGGTCGATCACAGACAGCTCGGGCGAGTAGGCCGAGGCGATTAGTCGGGTCTAGCATCCCATTCGTCAAGGCCCCAGTTCGTGGCCGGTGACGGGAATGCACCCAACATCGCTTGGGACCAACTGCAACTCGGGGCCGGCCGCCCTCGTTCCCGAACGCGGGGCCGCCAGTCCACCAGCGAGGTTGGAGGCCTTCCACCATGGCCAGCACCACCGCCTCCGCGGCCGACGCACCGACGCGCGCCGAAAGCGTGCGCGCCAAGGGACGTCTTTACCGCGGCGATCTGGGCATGTGGTCGTGGGTCGCCCACCGGATCACGGGCGTACTCACCTTCTTCTTCTTGTTCGTGCACGTCCTGGACACCGCCCTCGTCCGGGTGTCGCCCAACGCGTACGACACGGTCATCGAGACCTACAAGCACCCAGTGATGATCCTGTTCGAGCTCGGGTTGCTGGCCGCAGTGCTCTTCCACGCGTTCAACGGCATCCGCGTCATGCTGGTCGACTTCTGGTCCCAGGGCACGAAGTACCAGAAGCCGATGCTGTGGACCGTGATCGGGCTCTGGCTCGTCCTGATGATCCCGGCCGCGATCAGCATGCTCACCCGCGCCGTCACGGAAATCCTCGGGGGTTAAGCGCCAATGTCCGTCACCGACGCACCTCTCGCCGTGGAGAAGCCGCGCACCCCGAGCCGGTCCGCCGCACGACGCAACAACTTCGAGCTCTACGCCTGGTTGTTCATGCGTCTGTCCGGTGTGGTCCTGCTGTTCCTGGTGCTGGGCCACCTGCTGATCATGCTGTTCCTGGACGGCGGCGTCCACAAGATCAACTTCGCCTTCGTGGCGGGCCGCTGGGCCTCCCCGTTCTGGCAGTTCTGGGACTTGACGATGCTGTGGCTGGCCGGCCTGCACGGCGGCAACGGGCTTCGTACCGTCATCAACGACTACTCCCGAAAAGACGGCACGCGCTTCTGGCTGAAGATGCTGCTGTACGTCTCCGTCCTGCTGACCGTGGGTCTGGGCAGCTTCGTGATCTTCACCTTCGACCCGAACATCGGCTAGCGCCGCAGAGACGACCACAGCGTGGCGAGGCTGAGCCGATCGCGGGTCCCGCCACAGCCCGAGGAGGCGACCATGCAATTCCACAAGTACGACGTGGTCATCGTCGGCGCCGGTGGCGCCGGGATGCGCGCCGCGATCGAGTCCGGCCAGCGCGCCAGGACCGCGGTGCTGACCAAGCTGTACCCCACCCGCTCGCACACCGGTGCGGCGCAGGGCGGGATGTGCGCGGCGTTGGCCAACGTCGAAGAGGACAACTGGGAGTGGCACACCTTCGACACGATCAAGGGTGGTGACTACCTGGTCGACCAGGACGCCGCGGAGATCATGGCCAAGGAGGCCATCGACGCGGTCCTGGACCTGGAGAAGATGGGGCTGCCGTTCAACCGGACCCCCGAGGGCAAGATCGACCAGCGCCGCTTCGGCGGTCACACCCGCGACCACGGCAAGGCCCCGGTCCGCCGGGCCTGCTACGCCGCGGACCGCACCGGCCACATGATCCTGCAGACGCTGTACCAGAACTGCGTCAAGCACGGCGTGGAGTTCTACAACGAGTTCTACGTCCTCGACGTCATGATGAGCGAGGACGCCAACGGCGAGCAGGTCTGCACCGGCGCCATCGCCTACGAGCTGGCCACCGGCGAGATCCACGTCTTCCAGGCCAAGTCCGTCGTGTTCGCCACCGGCGGTTTCGGCAAGGTCTTCAAGACGACGTCCAACGCGCACACCCTCACCGGTGACGGCATGGGCATCATCTACCGCAAGGGCCTGCCGCTGGAGGACATGGAGTTCTACCAGTTCCACCCGACCGGCCTGGCCGGTCTGGGCATCCTCATCACCGAGGGCGTCCGGGGTGAGGGCGGCATCCTCCGCAACGCCGACGGCGAGCGCTTCATGGAGCGCTACGCCCCGACGATCAAGGACCTCGCACCGCGCGACATCGTCGCCCGATCGATGGCCCTGGAGGTGCTCGAAGGTCGCGGAGCTGGTCCGAACAAGGACTACGTGCTCCTCGACGTCACCCACCTCGGTGAAGACCTGCTGATGTCCAAGCTTCCGGACATCATGGAGTTCTCCCGCACCTACCTGGGCGTCGAGCCGACCGAGGAACCCGTCCCGGTCTACCCGACCGCGCACTACGCGATGGGCGGCATCCCCACGAACGTGCAGGGCGAGGTGCTGCGGGACAACGAGAACGTCGTCCGCGGCCTCTACGCCGCCGGTGAGTGCGCCTGCGTCTCGGTGCACGGTTCCAACCGCCTGGGCACCAACTCGCTGCTGGACATCAACGTGTTCGGCCGCCGCTCGGGCATCGCCGCCGCCGAGTACGCCCACAGCGCCGAGTTCGTCGACATCCCGGAGAACCCGGCCAAGCTGGTCGAGGGCATGGTCGACCACCTGCGCACCAACACCGGTGGCGAGCGGGTCGCGACCATCCGCACCGAGCTGCAGCAGACGATGGACGCCAACGCCTCGGTGTACCGCACCGAGGAGACGCTGAAGACGGCGCTGTCGGACGTGCAGGCGCTCAAGGAGCGCTACGGCCGGATCGCCGTGCACGACAAGGGCAAGCGGTACAACTCCGACCTGCTGGAGGCCATCGAGCTGGGCTTCCTGCTCGACCTGGCCGAGGCCCTGGTCAACGCGGCCCTGGCCCGCAAGGAGTCCCGCGGCGGTCACGCGCGCGAGGACTACACCTCCCGGGACGACACCAACTTCATGCGGCACAGCATGCAGTACAAGGTGCTGCCCGAGTCCGAAGATCCGAACGCGCCGCTCGGGTTGACCGGGTTCCAGGCCGACATCCGCCTGGACTACAAGCCGGTCACCGTCACCCGGTACCAGCCGATGGAGCGTAAGTACTGATGACTGCCGCCACCACAGAACCGAACCCCACGCAGATCCCGGACGACGCCCCGCCGATCCCGGACGACGCGGTCATGGTCACCGTCAAGATGCTCCGCTACAACCCGGAGCAGGACGAGGAGCCGCACTGGGAGTCGTACCGGATCCCGGCGCTGCCGTCGGACCGCGTGCTCAACCTGCTGCACTACATCAAGTGGTACGTCGACGGCACGCTCACGTTCCGCCGCTCCTGCGCCCACGGCGTGTGCGGCTCGGACGCGATGCGGATCAACGGCGTCAACCGGCTCGCCTGCAAGGTCCTCATGAAGGACATGCTGAAGAAGGACGGCGAGACCACGCTGACCATCGAGCCGATCAAGGGCCTTCCGCTGGAGAAGGACCTGGTCGTGGACATGGAGCCGTTCTTCGAGGCCTACCGGTCGGTGCAGCCGTACCTGCAGACCAAGGGCAACGAGCCGACCCGCGAGCGGATCCAGTCGGTGGCCGAGCGGGAGCGCTTCGACGACACCACCAAGTGCATCCTGTGCGCGGCGTGCACCACGTCGTGCCCGGTGTACTGGTCGGACGGCAACTACTTCGGCGGCCGCGATCGTCAACGCGCACCGGTTCATCTTCGACAGCCGCGACGAGGCCGCTGAGGAGCGCCTGGACATCCTCAACGACGTCGACGGCGTGTGGCGCTGCCGCACGACCTTCAACTGCACGGACGCCTGCCCGCGTGGCATCCAGGTCACCAAGGCGATCCAGGAGGTCAAGCGCGCGCTGATGTTCCGCCGCCGCTGACCGGCACAGCTCAACGGCGCCCACCCCGCACACGGGTGGGCGCCGTTGTCACGTTCAAGGGGTCACGTTCAGGAGCGGGTGGCTCGGAAGGCGCGCCAGCCGAGGACCCCGATGATGGTGCCCAGGACGAGCGAGACCACGGCGATGACCAGGTGGACGATCAGGTAGGCCGTGGGGCTGCCCTGCGCCCAGGAGTGGTCGCTGTTCCAGATGTTGCGCATGAACGTCGGCCACAGCAGGTAGGACCAGACCCCGAAGGCCAGCAGGAACAGCGCAACTCGGCGAGAAATCGTCACGTCCCCGAGTATCCGCTGTTACCGGGCTCACCCCGGGTCCCGGGTCGAGTGCGCGCCGGACGTTCATGGACGGGACCCGTTAACCTCTCCCGTGTGCCTCCGCGTCCACACCGCTCGGCGAAATCCCGTGCGAAATCACCTTTTTGGCCGATTCTCGCCGCGATGCTCGCCGCTCTCCCGCTCCTGACCACCGCACCCGCCGCCGCGCAGGCGCCGGCCTGCCCGCACGTCGAGGCGCCTCCGCCGCCGGTGGACACCTCCGAGGTCCCGGCTCCCGGCCAACCCGCACCCGCCCCGGTGCCGGTCCCCGAGACGCCCGTGGGCGGGGACGCGATGGCCGGCTGCGAGCTGCGGACGGCCCCGGAGCGGCCCGGTCCGCCGCCGGACGTCGCCAACGCCGCCGCGGGCTGGGTGCTCGCCGACCTCGACACCGGTGAGGTCCTCGCGGCCAAGGACCCGCACGGCAGGCAGCGCCCGGCCTCCACCATCAAGGTGCTGACCGCGTTGACCGCGCTGCGCGAGCTCAAGCTCGACGACACCCTGGTCGCCACCCAGGAGGACGCCAACCAGGAGGGCACCCGGATCGGGCTGCAGCCCGGCCTGACCTACAGCGTCGGGCAGGTCTTCCAGGCGATGCTGATGGGCTCGGGCAACGACGCGGCGCACGCCCTGGCGGTGAAGATGGGCGGCGTCGACGTGGCGCTGCGGAAGATGAACGCGGTGGCCGCCGAGATCGGCGCGCTGGACACCCGCGCCGCCACACCGTCCGGACTGGACGGTGCCGGGATGAGCACCTCCGCCTACGACCTGGCCACGATCTTCCGGCTGGCGATGCGCGAACCCGCGTTCGCCCAGGCCATCGCCACGCCGATGATGGTGCTGCCCGGCGCCCCCGGGCAGCCGCCGTACGAGCTGTGGAGCGACAACCAGGTCCTGCGCAAGTACCCGGGCGGCCTGGGCGGCAAGACCGGGTTCACCGACGACGCCCGGCACACCTTCATCGGCTCCGCCCAGCGCGACGGGCGCCGCCTGGTGGCGGTGCTGGTGCGCGGCGAGAACCACCCGGTGCGGTTGTCGCACCAGGCGATGGCGCTGCTGGACTACGGCTTCTCGCTGCCGAGGGGCACCGCGGTGGGCGAGCTGGTGACGACCTCGCCGCGCGCCCCGGAGGCGGTGGCCCCAGCCGCCCGCGCCGACCTGCCGCCGCCGGGAGCCGACGGCGTCGGCGTCCGCGACTCGTCGTTCTTCGGCACGATCACCGGCCCACTGCTGCTGCTCGCCGCGGCGCTGGTCGCGGTGGCCGCGGCCGTGCTGCTGCGTCGTCGCCGAGCCCAGCTCGCCCAGGCCCGCCGCCAGGCCGCGGCGGAGTCCGCGGAGCACCCCTGAGCACCGTTGCCGTGGTCGACCGAGTGGCGGAGCCCGAGCGCCGCTAGGAGTCCCGGCGCCTGCCCAGCAGCCAGCCCGCGAGGGCGCCCGCGCCGAGGAGACCGGCGGTGGTGCGGGCGCCGGGCCGGCGGTGGAGGCGGACCGTCGGGCGGATGACGGCCGGTCCCGGGGCGGGCACCGCGGCCGCATCGCGGTTCTCCCGGGCGGAGGCCGTCCAGGCGGTCACGAACAGCACGAACCGCGACATCAGGTTGGCGAACACCAGCAGACCCAGGATCGGGCCGAACGCCGCCCCGGCGGGCGAGTTGGTGACCGTGTTCAGGTAGATCACGCCGACCTGCTTGAGGATCTCGAATCCCACCGCTGCGAACAGCCCGCCCCAGATGGCGCTGCGCAACGTCACGGGCTTGCGCGGCAGGCGCGCGAGCACCCACACGAACACCAGCCACCCGGCCAGCAGTGACAGCAGGACCGACAGCACCCGCAGCACCATCCCGGCGATCGCGCTGCGCTCGAACCCGGCGGCCTCCAGCAGGATCCGCCCGGCGCCGCCGCCGAGCGCGCTGATGCCGAACGAGAGCGCCATCGCCAGCCCGAGACCGAGCAGCGACACCAGGTCCGAGGCCATCCGCTTGAGCATCGGCTGGGCGCTGGGGATCTGCGTCCACTGGGCGGTCAGCGCCTCGCGCAGGTTCGTCATCCAGCCCAGACCGGAGTACAGGGCGGTGAGCAGGCCGATGATCCCGACCGCCCCGGCCTGCTCGATGGCCTGGTCGACGACCTTGTTGAGCATCTCGCTCATCGCCGGGCTGGGGACCGCCGAGGTGATCGACTGACGGAGGCTCGCCAGCAGGTCCGGGTTGCCGCCGAGCACGAAACCGGCCACCGCGAACCCGATCATCAGCAGCGGGACCAGGGCCAGCACGCTGAAGTAGGTGATCGCGGCGGCGTAGTAGTCGCCGTACTGCTTCTGGTAACCGGCGGCGGCGCGGACCAACCGGTCGAGCCACTCGTGCCGCCGACGCAACCGGGCCAGGCGCCCCTCCGGCTCCTGGTGACCCGGTCGCTCCTGCTGCTCCTGTTGCTCCGCCACGGTGCGCCTCCCACCCAACGGCGTTCCCCCGAACGGTGGCAGGCTACCGGCGGTTGATCACGTCAGCGCAACGGAGACAGGAATCCCACCCGTTCGAACACGGCCTGCAGGGTCTGCGCGGTGACCTCGCGGGCCTTGTCCGCGCCGCGCTGCAGGACCTTGTCCAGCTCGGCCGGGTCGTCGAGGTAGCCGTTGACCTTCTGCTGCAGCGGCGTCACGAACTCGACGACGACCTCGCCGAGCTCCTTCTTCAGGTCGCCGTAGCCGCGCCCGTCGTAGGCGGTTTCGAGCTCGGCGACGCTCTGGCCGGTCAGCGCCGAGTAGATCGCCAGCAGGTTGGAGATGCCGGGCTTGTTCTCGACGTCGTAGCGGATCTCGCGCTCGGTGTCGGTGACCGCCGAGCGGATCTTCTTCGCCGAGCGCTTGGGCTCCTCCATCAGCTCGATCACGCCGCTGGGCACCGACTTGCTCATCTTGGAGGTCGGGTCCTGCAGGTCGTAGATCTTGGCGGTGTCCTTCGGGATGTGCGCCGAGGGAACCGTGAAGGTCTCTCCGAAGCGGGAGTTGAAGCGCTGCGCGAGGTTGCGGGTGAGCTCCAGGTGCTGGCGCTGGTCCTCGCCGACCGGGACCGCGTCGGCCTGGTAGATCAGGATGTCGGCGGCCTGCAGGATCGGGTAGGTGAACAGGCCGACGCTGACGTGGTCGGCTTCCTGGCGGGCGGACTTGTCCTTGAACTGGGTCATCCGGCCCGCTTCGCCGAACCCGGCGATGCACTCCAGCACCCAGGACAGCTGGGCGTGCTCGGGGACGTGGCTCTGCACGAACAGCGCCGAGCGGTCGGGGTCGATGCCGAGGGCGAGCAGCTGGGCCGCCGACAGCCGGGTGCGCTGCCGGAGCAGCTCGGGGTCCTGCTCGACGGTGATCGCGTGCAGGTCGACGACGCTGTAGAAGCACTCGTAGGTGTCCTGCATGGTGACCCATTCCCGCAGGGCGCCGAGGTAGTTGCCGAGGTGGAAGGAGTCGGCCGTCGGCTGGATGCCGGACAGGACTCGGGGCCGCCGGCCCTCGGACCGGCCGCTGGTCTGGGTTGCGGGGCTGTCGCTGCTCACGAGTCCGATTCTCGCAAGAGCCGCCCCGCGCCCGGGACCGGGCTCAACCCTTGCGCTGGTTCTCCGGCTGGATCTTCTTCTTCCGGAAGACGCCGACGACCATGCCCGCGACGCCGAGCACGACGGCGCTGAGACCGACCGGGCCGAGCGAATCCATCGACGGCGCCGCCAGGACGGCGGCTTCGGACTGGGCTTCGGCGAGGCCCGCGGTCGCCGGCAGGAGCGCTGCCGCGACGGCACCGGGTGCGGAAACCCGCCCGATCACGCGAGATATTCGGCTACGCAAGAGCGTGCCTCCCTGCGAAAGTTGACCCTTTCGGGGGCCATCTACTCGTGTGGTCCGATGGCGGACAGTACCGACCGCCTGTTGCCATCGCGGTTGCCTTGCGTAAACCAACCACGACGGGGTGATCATATTTTCCGGACCTAAGTAGTTTTCCCCGGGTTGTTGATCACGGCTTTCGCAGGTGAGCGGTGGGGTCAGCGGCTCGCCGACCCCACCAAGCGTCACCGAGAGACCTGAATCTCACTCAAATGGAGCATTCAGGGCTTCAAACAGCGCTGATGCCGAGCTGCACCTGACCCACTCGCCCGTACGTCGTAGTGCGCTGCCGCGCGGTGCGGCCCGCGCGACCCGCGAGCTCGTGCAGCTCCTCGACGCTGCGCTCCGACCCGTGCTCGGACCCGGCCATCCGGCTGATGGTCTCCTCCATCAACGTCCCGCCGACGTCGTTGGCACCGCCGTTGAGGACCTCGGTGGTCCCGGAATCACCGAGCTTGACCCACGAGGTCTGCACGTTGTCGATCCGGCCGTGCAGCAGGACCCGGGCCATCGCGTGCACCGCCCGGTTGTCCCGCCGCGTCGGACCCGGCCGGGCCAGGCCCGCCAGGTAGATCGGGGCGTTGCGGTGCACGAACGGCAGCGGCACGAACTCGGTGAACCCGGCCTGTCCGTGCTCGCGCGCCCGGTCCTGCACCCCCGCCAGCGTGCGGAAGTGCCCCAGCCAGTGCTCCGGGTGGTCGACGTGGCCGTACATCATCGTCGACGACGACGGGATGCCCAGCCGGTGCGCCGTGCTGACCACCTCGATCCACTCGGCCGCGGGCAGCTTGCCCTTGGTCAGCACCCAGCGGACCTCGTCGTCGAGGATCTCGGCCGCGGTGCCCGGGATGCTGCCCAGACCGGCCTCCTTGAGCTCGGCGAGCCAGTCCTCGACCGACACGCCGGCCTTCGCCGAGGCGCTGACGATCTCCATCGGGCTGAACGCGTGGACGTGCATCTCCGGCACCCGCGCCCGCACCGCCCGCACCAGGTCGGCGTAGCCCGACACCGGCAGCCGCGGGTCGATGCCGCCCTGCACGCACACCTCGGTGGCCCCGGCCCGCCACGCCTCGTCGGCGCGCTCGGCGACCTCCTCCGGCGAGAGCCGGTAGGCGTCGGCGTCGCGCTCGCGCTGCGCGAAGGCGCAGAACCGGCAGCCGACGTAGCAGATGTTGGAGAAGTTGATGTTGCGGTTGACCACGTAGGTGATGTCGTCGCCGACGACCTCGCGGCGCAACCGGTCGGCGATCCCGGCGAGCTCGTCCATCGCCGCTCCGTCGCAGGTCATCAAGGCCATCGCGGCCTCGTGGTGCTGCTCCTCCAGCAGCACCGCCGGGTCCGACTCGGCCAGTCGCAGCCCCTGCTTGACGTCGGCGTCCAGCCGCTCCGGCGACGCGGCCGAGGGCACCTGGCCGCGCAGCTCGTCCCAGTCGCCGTAGACGGTGTCGAAGTCGGTGCGCCGGTCCTCGGTGCGGCCGTCGGTGTCGATGCTGCGGTGCAGGTCGGTGCGCCCGATCGACTCGAACCCGCCGTCGGGCTCCTGCCACTCCCTACCGGTGATCTCGGCGTCGGGATCGGCGAAGCCGTCGGCGTCCGACAGGGCGTCCACGTGCGAGGCCACCCGCAGGTCCAGCCACTGCGTGCTGTCCCCGGCCAGCCCCTTGCGCACGTAGCGCGGGTAGGCCGTGAGCCGCTCCCGCAGCGCGAACCCGGCCTGGCCGGTGAGCTCGTCGAGCTCGTCGATCTGCGGCCACGGGCGCTCCGGGTTGACGTGGTCCGGGGTCACCGGCGAGACGCCGCCCCAGTCGTCGATGCCGGCGCGCAGCATCAGCAGGTGCTCCTCGCCGACCAGGTTCGGCGGCGCCTGCACGCTCACCCCGGAGGGCATCAGCAGCCGGGCCACGGCGATCGTGGCGGCCAGGTCGTCCAGGTCGGCGTCGGGCATGCTGCGCATCGCCGTCTCCGGCTTCGCCCGGAAGTTCTGGACGATGATCTCCTGGATGTGCCCGTACTGGCGGGCGGACTGGCGCAGCGCCAGCAGCGACTCGGCGCGCTCGGTGCGGGTTTCGCCGATGCCGATGAGGATTCCGCTGGTGAACGGCACCGCGACGCGCCCGGCGTCGGTGAGGACCCGCTTGCGGACGGCGGGTTCCTTGTCCGGGCTGCCGAAGTGCGGGCCGCCCTTCTCGCTCCACAACCGCTCCGAGGTCGTCTCCAGCATCATCCCCATGCTGGCCGCGACCGGCTTGAGCCTGGTCAGCTCGGACCAGGACAGGACGCCCGGGTTGAGGTGCGGTAGCAGACCGGTCTCCTCCAGCACCGCGATCGCGCAGGCCCGGACGTAGTCCACTGTGGAGGAGTAGCCGCGCGCTTCGAGCCACTCGCGGGCGGCGGGCCAGCGCTCCTCGGGGCGGTCGCCCAGCGTGAACAGGGCTTCCTTGCAGCCCGCGGCCGCGCCCTGGCGGGCGATCTCCAGGACCTCGTCGCGCTCCAGGAACGCCGACTCGACCTTGTGCGGGACCGTGGCGAAAGTGCAGTAGTGGCACCGGTCCCGGCACAGCCTGGTCAGCGGGATGAACACGTTGCGGCTGTAGGTGACGACGTCCGGGTGGCCTTCGGCGACCAGGTGGGCATCGCGGGCCCTGCCCGCTGCGGTCAGGAGTTTGTCCAGGTCATCGCCGCGCGCGTGCAGCAGAACCGCGGCCTCGGTGGCGTCGAGGGTGACACCGTCGGTGGCGCGGCGCAGCGCGCGCCGCATCGCCGATGCGCTGGGGGTCTGTTCCGGCGGGGTGATGTTCAGATCTGCAACCGACACCTGACGACTCTAAGTCCGCTCGAAGTCGTTGCCCAGCCATCCCGCGAGTGCGCAGTCCCTCACTTTCGGCTATCGAATTGCTCCGTTGAGACCTACCGGGTGTCCCCGAATCAGGCGCAAAATCCGACGAATGCCACTGGGTGAACCAATTCTTCGTCTCCACGGGAGGGACAAGTTGTCACGCAGAAGTAGGAGTGGTCGTTCGCTGCGGATCGCGGGATCGGCCCTCGCCCTGACGTTGCTGCTGCCCGCAGGTCTGCTGGGTTCGGCGCCACAAGCGCCCGCGACCTCGGCCGTTCCGGCGCACTTCGTGGTCGTCGGCCCGGTCGGCGACGGGCTCGCGCGGACCGAGGACTCGGTGCGCGCCGTCGGCGGCACCGTCGTGCAGAGCTGGCCGCAGATCGGCGTGGTCGTCGCCAGCTCGCCCGATCCGGCGTTCGCCGCGACCGTCCGGGAGCAGCCGGGCGTGGAGCAGGCGGGCGCGAGCCGCAACCTCGCCGAGCAGCTGCCGCCGACCGAGTCCACCCGGCTGGAGACCCTCGAAGGCCACGCGAGCGGCGTCGGCGCCGCCGCGGTCGACGGGGACGAACCGCTGGAAGCCGACCAGTGGGACCTGCCGCAGATCAAGGCCGACCGGGCCCACGCGATCTCGCAGGGCAGCGAGGACATCACCGTCGGCGTCCTCGACTACGGCATCGACCCCGCTCACCCCGACCTGGCGCCGAACCTCGACGTGTCCCGCTCGGTGAGCTGCGTCGACGAGGGCGTGCCGGACCAGAACCAGGAGGCGTGGCAGCCGCAGGACCCGACGCAGGACCACGGCACGCACGTCTCGGGCACCATCGCCGCCGCGCGCAACGGCGTCGGCGTCGCCGGGGTCGCGCCGAACGTCACGCTGGCGTCGGTGCGGGTCATCGACGACGGCGGGTTCATCTACCCCGAGTACGCGATCTGCGGGTTCATCTGGGCCGCCGAGCACGACTTCGACGTCACCAACAACTCCTACTTCGTCGACCCGTGGTTCCTGTGGTGCGACAGCGACCCGGACCAGAGGGCCGCCGCCGAGGCGGTCCGCCGCGCCGTCGCCTACGCGCAGGGCCACGACGTGGTCAACGTGGTCTCGGCGGGCAACAGCAACTGGGACCTGTCGCAGCCGATCCACGACACCGAGAGCCCGAACAACGGCGGGCCGACCCAGGACCGGCACACCGGTCCGGAGTGCCACGTGCTGCCCGGTGAGCTGCCGGGCGTGGTGTCGGTGTCCGCGGTCGGCGTGAACGCGGTCAAGTCGTACTACTCCAACTACGGCCTCGGCTCGATCTCGGTGACCGCCCCGGGCGGCGACGCGAAGCAGATCCCGCAGACCCCGTCGGCCAACGGCCGGATCCTCTCCAGCGTCCCCGGCGGGGGTTGGGGCTGGATGCAGGGCACCTCCATGGCGGGCCCGCACGCCGCGGGCGTCGCCGCCCTCGTCCGCAGCACCCACCCGGACTGGACGGCCGAGCAGGTCATCGGCGCGATGAACGACCAGTCCGACCCGCTGCCCTGCCCGAAGGACTACGACGGGGACGGCGACGGCGTCGTCGACGCGGTCTGCGCCGGCGGCCCCACCGGAGCCGGCTTCTACGGCTCGGGCCTCATCGACGCCCTCGACGCAGTCACCCGATAAGGCCCTCAAGTCGAATACCGCAGTTCTCGCGCGGTCGGGAACTGCGGTGTTCGACGGGTCGAAAACCCCGGTTCTCATCTTGAGGGGCCCGGCGGTCCGTTCACCCGAAAGCGGCCGGCCCGAGGTCGGCGGCTCCGGTTGCCCGGTTCCGGTGGTGGCAGGACGCTTCGGGGGTGGGAGATTCCGAGAACTTCGTGATCGTCGGCGCGGGCATGGCCGGCGCGAAGTGCGCCGAGGCGCTGCGCGACCAGGGATTCGACGGGCGGATCACCCTGCTGGGCGATGAATCGCACCGCCCCTACGAGCGACCGCCGCTGTCCAAGGAGTACCTGATGGGCAGCGCCGAGTTCGACTCCGCCTACGTCCACCCCGAGTCCTGGTACGCCGACAACGACGTCGACCTGCGGCTGAACACCTCCGCGCGGCGCATCGACCGCTCGCTGCGCAGGCTGGAGCTCGCCGACGGGTCGCACCTCGACTTCGACAAGCTGATGCTGGCCACCGGCGCCCACCCGCGTTCCCTGCCGGTGCCGGGCCACGACGCCGACGGCGTCCTGCAGCTGCGCCGGGTCGGCGACTCCGACCGCATCAAGCAGGCCCTGTCCGGCATCGAGCACCTGGTGGTCGTCGGTGCGGGCTGGATCGGCCTGGAAGTCGCCGCAGCGGCCCGCGAGGCCGGGGTGGCGGTGACGGTCGTGGAGACCGCCGAGCTGCCGCTGCTGCGGGTGCTGGGCCGCGAGGTCGCGGAGGTCTTCGCCGCGCTGCACCGCGACCGGGGCGTGGCGTTCCGCTTCACCACCGCCGTCGACGAGATCCTCGCCCCGTCCGGCGAGGTCACCGGCGTCCGGCTCACCGACGGCCTGGAGATCGAGGCCCAGGCGGTGCTGGTCGCGGTCGGCGTCGACCCGGACGTGGAGCTGGCCGCCGAGGCGAAGCTGCGCGTGGACAACGGCGTGCTGGTCGACGCGACGCTGCGCACCGGAGACCCGAACATCGTCGCCGCCGGCGACGTGGCCAACGCCTTCCACCCGCTGCTGGGCAAGCAGATCCGCGTCGAGCACTGGGCCAACGCCCTGAACCAGCCCGCCGTGGCCGCCTCGTCGATGCTCGGCGGCGACACCACCTACTCCGAGCTCCCGTACTTCTTCACCGACCAGTACGACCTGGGCATGGAGTACCTGGGTCACGTGGACCCCGGCGGCTACGACGAGGTCCTGTTCCGCGGCGACGTCGAAGCCCGCGAGTTCATCGCCTTCTGGCTCGCCGAGGGCCGGGTCCGGGCAGCGATGAACGTCAACATCTGGGACGTCGGAGACCAGCTCAAAACGCTCATCACCTCGGCCACCACGATCGACCGCCGAGCCCTCGAAGACCCCTCGGTCCCCCTCAACGAACACATCGCCCGCTGACACCAAACCCAACGTCGTCAGGAGTCCAACAGCTTCCGCAACACGTCGGAAAGCGCGGGAAGCCTGTCGGTGAGCACTTGCCACACCAAGGCGTCGTCAACCGTGGCATAGCCGTGGATGAGGATGTTGCGGAAGGACACGATCCGAGCGAGATCCGGGATCTTCTCGGCAAGCTCTCGATCGACCTTCGACAGCTGGTTCAACGCCTCTCCGATGATCTCGAACTGCCGCTCGACAGCCGATCGCATCATCGCCTGAGCCTGGTAAGACGCGAAGTCCTCACCCTTGGTGAACTCACCGACCAGCTCTGCTGCCTGGAGCGCGTCCCAGAGATACGTCCGAACGTCACGCTGCATAGAGGAGTTCCCTGGTGTCCAGAACCTGCTGCTTGAAGTAGGGGTTGCGAATGCTCGACGCGCTCACGAGATCGACCGGGCGCCCGAGAATCCGCTCCAAACCCTCTTTCAGGTCGAAGTAGGTGCCGAAGTAGTCGAAGCCCGGACCGACCGCGAAGTCGACCAAGACATCAACGTCGCTGCTGTCGACGTCGAACGAGGTGCCGACCGCCGAACCGAAGAGGTCGAGGCGCCGCACGGACAGCGTCTGGCACAGCGCTTCGATCTCGTCACGCTTCGCCTCGATCAGCTCGTGCATGGTCAACACCTCCCGACCTCATTGTGCCTGATCACGGACACCGAGTCACTTCACTGCGCACCCTCCCACCCAACGTCAAGTGCCCACCCGGTTGAGTGTTGCGCACTCACAACATCCGTTGCGCCGTCGCTGAAAGTGGAGAACCGTTCTTCACAACACTCAACGACATGATCGCGAACGTTGACGACGAGCGTTGTCAGATCACAGTTTCTCGGGGTCTTCCAGGAATCGCGCGAACCCCGCGGTTCTCCCGGTGATCGTGAGCGGAATTCCACTTTCCGCCATGGGTTGCAGACCTTCTCGGACCGCGTCGTCGGGAGGCCCGTACACCTCGAAGCGCTCGACCTCGCAGTGCTCCGTGACGCCCCGGATGTAGGGGTCCGACAGCCGCCAGTGCTCCCGGATCGCGTCGGAGTTCCGGTAGAGCTGGAAGCTGTGGGCGAGCATCCGCTCCTCGTCGACGTGCACGTCCACCATCAGCTGCGGCCCGTGCACCTCGACGAACGCCACCGCCCTGCGCACGGCCTCGACGAACTCGTCCAGGTGCCCGGCGGCGATCTTCATGGTGTTGCGGAAGAGGATCGGCCCTTCGTCGGATGTCAGCATGCGACGAGTGTCGAACTTCGAGCTATCTGGAGGTCAAGCCCCGGCTGCGCAGGTCCGCACCGTGGCCGCGGAGCTCCTGATCAGAGGTCGTAGGTGACCGTGACCGGGGCGTGGTCGGACCAGCGCTGGTCGTAGCTCGGGGCGCGCTCGACGACGGCCGCGGTGGCGCGCTCGGCCAGACCGGGGGTGGCGACCTGGTAGTCGATCCGCCAGCCGGAGTCGTTGTCGAAGGCCTTGCCCCGGTAGGACCACCAGGAGTACGGGCCGGGGCCTTCGGGGTGGAGGCTGCGGACGACGTCGGTGTAACCGGACTCGAAGACCTCGGTCAGCCAGGCGCGCTCCTCCGGGAGGAAACCCGCGGACTTCTGGTTGGCCTTCCAGTTCTTCAGGTCGACCTCCTGGTGAGCGATGTTCCAGTCACCACAGACCACGACCTCGCGCCCGGCGGAGGTGGCGCGCTCCCGGAGTCCGGTGAGGTACTCGCCGAACTCCTTCATGAAGCGCTCCTTCTCGTCCTGCCGCGCGGTGCCGACCTCGCCGCTGGGCAGGTAGAGACTCGCGACCGTCACGCCGGGGAGGTCGAACTCCAGGTAGCGGCCGCTGTCGTCGAACTCGGCGGAGCCGAAACCGATGCGCACGTCCTCCGGTTCGGTGCGGCTGTAGATCGCCACGCCCGCGCGGCCCTTCGCCGAGCTCGGGGCCAGCGTCGCGTGCCAGCCCGCCGGCTCGCGCACCTCGGCGGTGAGCTGGTCGGGTTCGGCGCGCGTCTCCTGCATGCAGATCACGTCCGCACCGGTTCCGGCGAGCCACTCGACGAAACCTTTCTTCGCGGCGGCGCGCAAACCATTTACATTCACCGTTGACAAAGTCAGCACATCGACGAGCCTAACTACCGCCTTTCCTCCCGCGAACCGCCCCGCACGAGTGATTTCGGCCGCTGATCGACCCGCTCGGCGGATTCACCCGGATTCCAACACTCCGCAATCCGCTGATTTCGCGGGTTTGACCTGGGAAACCCCGATCGAGTCGGGGCGAGCTACTGGACCTTCGGCGGTATTCCACTAAGATCGCCTCCCGTAACGTTCCACACCTCCGACTCGACAACGGGTCGTAGAGCATGGAAAAACTCCTGCAGGAGGTCTTGCGTGGCCCCGGACAGCGCCACGGGAAGCGGCCCCACGGCCCGCCGTCTCGTGTTGGGCAGCCAGCTGCGCAGGTTGCGCGAGGCCAAGCAGATCTCCCGCGAGGACGCCGGTTACGCGATCCGCGGCTCCGGCTCGAAGATCAGCCGACTGGAGCTCGGCCGCGTCGGCTTCAAGGAGCGCGACGTCGCCGACCTGCTGACCCTCTACGGCGTCGCCGACGAGTCCGAGCGCGAGTCCTTTTTGGACCTGGTGCGCCGCTCCAACGAGCCGGGCTGGTGGAACCGCTACAACGACCTGATGGCCCCGTGGTTCCAGGACTTCGTGGGCCTGGAGGAGTCCGCCTCCCGGATCCAGACCTACGAGCTCCAGTTCATCCCGGGACTGCTGCAGACCGAGCGCTACGCCCGCGCCGTCGCCAGCCAGGGCCGCCCGGAGGCCGAGGACGAGGAGGTCGACCGCCGGGTCCGGCTGCGCATGCAGCGGCAGCGGATGTTCGCCCAGCCGAAGTCACCGCGCGTGTGGGCGGTGATCGACGAATCGGTGCTGCATCGCCCGATCGGCGGCAAGAGCGTGATGCGCGAGCAGATCGAGTCACTGCTCGACGCCACGAAGCTGCCGACCGTCACGCTGCAGGTGCTGCCGTTCGCGCTCGGCCGCTCCGCCGCCGAAGGCGCCTACACGATCCTGCGGTTCGCCGAGCCGGAGATCCCGGACATCGTCTACCTGGAACACCTCTGCGGAGCGTTGTACCTGGACAAACCCGAGGAGATCGAGGTCTACAGCAAGGTCAGCCACCGCCTCGCGGTGGACGCGCTGACCCCGGAGGGCACCCGCAAGATGCTGCAGGACCGCCTCCGAGAATTCTGAGCGAAACTCGGGAAATTCCCAGTTCATAGGCCGTTCGGTCGATCAAGAACCTACGTTCGCCATGCAACCGGCACCGAGTGCCGTCGTTCCGCGTACCCCCATCCGTGTGATCACGGTCTCAGTGATCTGCACGTGCATTCAACCGTGCATCTGCAACTGATACCTTCGGTGCACGATCAACTGCACGTGCAGATGATCCGTGCAAGACGAGAGTCGGGGAAGGGTGGGGTTCGGATGACGAACATCCAGAACGGCATGCCCGCGAAGCAGCTTCCCAACGCTGACTGGCGCAAGAGCCGGCACAGCGGAGCGGTGGGCAACTGCGTGGAGCTGGCACCGTTGGTCGACGGCGGGGTTGCCGTCAGAAACTCGCGCTACCCCGAGGGCCCGGCACTGGTCTACAGCAGGGACGAGATCGCAGCGTTCCTCAACGGAGCAAAGGACGGCGAGTTCGACGACCTGATCGTCTGACCGTCGCCACATGGTCTGAGCCCCTACGACGAACAACGGTGGCGCCATGAACGACATAACCAACGGCCTGCAAGCCCTGGTCGCCCGCGACTTCCAGTTCACGCATCCCCGCGATGCCAGCGGAAGCCTGGTCGCTGTGGTCGGAATCCGCGTGCACCGCGGCGTTTTCGACATCCTGCAGCTGTTCGGCGAGAACGACGCCGACGCCGCGCGCATCCCGGCCGACGAGCCGGACGTGCTCTTCCCCAGCCGCGTGCTGTGGCGGACCAACGGTCCCGCCCTCGACGTGATCAACGAACTCCTGGCGATGCCGGAACCGCTGCCGGAGAGCGGCGCGGAAGCCGCCGGCTGCTGGATCCCGACCCACGCCGGCCGGTCCCGCTGGCTCGCCGTCACGGCTTGATCCCGGTTCTCAGCAGGACCTGATTCGCGGTGGGCTCGTCCCACCCCGGGCCTGGTCCTGCTGCCGCGAAACCCCCGTCCGACGACCGGTGCGCGAACACCCCCCATCCCGCGCCGGTTCGGGCACCCCCGAGGGGTCGGGTTCCCGCGCATCGAGTCCCCCAGCGCGCGGGAACCCGACCTTCTTCTTGCGCAGTGCGAAAAAGGCGGCTGCTCCACCGCGGAAACGGTGGTGCAGCCGCCTTTTCAGCTCCCTCAGATGTCGAGCTTGAACGCCTGGGTGTCCATCGCGTGGTGATCGGCTTGGGTGGAATCGCTGGTGACCTGTTCTCGTTCGGTGAGCCGCAGGGTGCCGCTCTTGGACGGGGTCTGCTGGATCGCGACGACGAGGTGCGGCGCGGACTTCGGGCTGATGACGACGGTTCCGTCGTTGCGGCGCTTGACCGTCCAGGTCTGGGCGTCGTCGGCGGCGTCGCAGTCGGCGGTGCGCAGTTCGCCGCCGGCGCGCCCCGGTGCGGTCGCGCACTGGTGGTTCTGCCTGCTCTGGATGGTCATCGAGCCGTCGGGGCGCTTGGTGATGGCCCACAGGTCGGTCGCCCGGGGCTGCGGGACCGACTGGGGTGCCACGGCGGTGATCGCGGCGTCGGCGTCGGCGACGACCCAGCGGGACTGGTCCGCCACGTTGGTGATCTTGGTGATGAGCACGGAATCGGCCGAGGCCGGGAGCGCGGGCGCGACGGTCAGTGCCGCCAGCGCGCCGAGCGCACCCAGCGTCCAGCGAGCGCGTCTCATGATCGATCTCCTCCACTATGAAGGTTTTTCGGGGTTGGCGAACCCGTCCGGTTCGCCCGGAATCGATACTTACCAGCGCCTCCCGGGCCGGACGCGGCCAGTAATCACAACGGGCGAAGCCCGCTCGAGCCGAGGTGTTCACCCGCGCGACGGGTCCGATGAGTAGCCTGGCGGCTCGGTGTTCCCTAGGAGCTGCGGGGTTTTCGTGAGCGACTACCAGTACTACGAGTTCCTCGCGGTCGACCGGCCGTTGAGCGACGACGAGCAGACCGAGGTGCGGGCGCTCTCCGAGCTGGCCTCCGTCGACGAGACCTCGTTCGTCGCCGTCTACGAGCAGGGATCGTTCCGCGGCGACCCGGACGTGCTCGTCGAGTCCTACTACGACGCGCACCTGCACGTGACGGCCTGGAGCACCCGGCGGCTGATGCTGCGCGTCCCGCTGACCGCCCTCGACGACTCGCTGGCCGAGGAGTTCGAGGTCGCCGAGCGGGTGGAGGTCTGGAGCTCCGACGAGCACGTGGTGCTGGACCTGCTCAGCGAGGAGGAGGAACCGGCCGATCCGCCGGCGGACCACGAGGAGCTGCTGCCGGAGCTCGCCGCGGTGCGCGACGAGATCATCGACGGCGATCTGCGGGCGCTCTACCTGGCGTGGCTGGCCGGGTACGGCGCGTGGGAGCGCGACGAGTTCGCCTTCGACACCGACGCCGAGAACGAGCCCGAGCCGGTCGTGCCGCCGGGCCTGACCCAGCTCACCCCGGCTCAGCGGAAGCTGGCGGAGTTCCTGCGCCTCGACGACGACCTGCTGGCGGTCGCGGCCGAGAACAGCACCCCGCTGCAGGACGCCCTGGACCCGAAGGCCCTCGGCGCCTGGGTGACCGACCTCCCCTCCGCGGACAAGGACCTGTTGTTGCTGCAGGTGGCCCAGGGCCAGGCCACCGAGGCCCGCATCGAGCTCCTCCGCCGCTTCAACGGCGACAACGCCGTCGGCCGCCGCACCGTCGGCGAACTCCTCGACCAAGCCGCCCAACGCCGCTCCTGACCCCGAACCCCTCCCCACGTCGAAAACCGCAACATTCATCGCGCGAAAACCGGGGTTTTCGACGCGGTGACCGGTGCGATCTACGTCTCGGTGCTGTTGCCAGGTTGTTGCTACAGCAAGTGGGGAGTGCTTAACCTCGGACGGAGTGGTTCCGGTTGAGGGGGTTGTGCCGTGGTGCGGCAGGGCGGGGAGTACCAGGTCGGGGAGTACACGGTGCGGCGTGCCGCGCCCGACGACGTCGAGGGCGCGCGGTCGTTGATGCTCGACACGTTCTACCGGGAGATGGGGACCGGGTACGTGCCCGCGTTCCACGTGGACGTGATCGACCTGGAGCGGACCTACCTGCGCACTCCCGGTCAGGCGCTGTTCGTCGCCGAGCGCGGCGGCGAGGTCGTGGCCACCGGCGGTGTGCGCTCGGGCGGCCCGAAGAGCCCGCCGAACCCGCTGTGGTTGGCCGAGCACTACGCGCGCGGGGCGACCGCGCAGCTGGTGCGCACCTACGTGCGGCCCGCCCACCGCAGGCGGGGCCTGGCCCGGGCGCTGGTGGACCTGTGCTGCGAGTTCGCCGCCGAATCCGGCTACGACACCGCCTACCTGCACACCAATCCCGAGATCGACGGCGCCGAACCGTTCTGGCGGAGCCTCGCCAAGGAGGTCCTCGACGAACGCCCCGACGGCGAGCCCGTCGTCCACTTCGAGATCGCGCTCCCCCAGTCCCGCTCGTGACCGCCACCGACACCCGGCGCGGCCGCTGGTCGCTGCTGGCGCGGTTCGCGGTGCTGCCAGGGCTCGCCCGGTTGCTGCTGCTCACGCAGCTCGCCTTCAACATCGGCTTCTACCTGGTGGTGCCGTTCCTCGCCACGCACCTGGCCGACGACCTGGCGATGGCCGGGTGGGCCATCGGGATCGTGCTGGGCGTGCGGACGTTCAGCCAGCAGGGCATGTTCGCGCTCGGCGGGGCGCTGGCGGACCGCTTCGGCGTCCGGCCCACGGTGCTGGCGGGTTGCTCGGTGCGCATCGCGGGCTTCGTCGTGCTCGCCGCCGCGGGTGATTTCGCGACGGTGCTGATCGGGACGGTGCTGATCGGCTTCGCCGCGGCGCTGTTCTCCCCGGCCGTCGAGTCCGCGCTGGCCGTGCAGGGCACGGAGCTTGAGGAGCGCGGGATCATCACCCGCACCGAGCTGTTCGGGCTGTTCGCGGTGTGCGGCGAGGTCGGTGCGGTGACCGGGCCGCTGCTCGGGGCGGCGCTGCTCAGCGTCGACTTCGGGCTGACCTGCTCGGTGGCGGCCGCGGTGTTCGTGATCATCCTTCTCGCGCACGCGCGCTTCCTGCCGCGCGGCCCGCACGCCGAGCGGCGGCCGCTGCTGGCGGGGTGGGCCGACATCGCGCGCAACCGCACGTTCCTGGTCTTCGCCGCCGGTTACAGCGCCTACCTGCTCAGCTACAACCAGCTCTACCTGGCGCTGCCGGTGGAACTGGGCCGGTCGGGCGCGGAGTGGGCGCTGGGCTGGATGTTCGCGCTGGCCTCGGTGCTGGTGGTGTTCGGCCAGCTGCCGATGGCGGCGTGGGCCCGGACGCGGCTGGGCGCGCACCGTGCGCTGCCGCTGGGGTTCGGCCTGCTCAGCCTCTCCTTCGCCGCGGTCGCCGTGCTCTCGCCGTGGGCGCTGCCCGGTGGCCTGTCGCTGGTGCCCGCCGCGGTGTTCGTGGTGCTGCTGACCTGCGGGCAGATGCTCGCGGTGCCGGTGGCCCAGGACCTGGTGCCGCGGCTGGCCGGTGGCCGCAATCTCGGCTCGTACTACGGCTTCCTGGCCTCGGCCGGTGGTCTGGCGGTGCTGGTCGGCAGCGGTGTCGCGGGCGGGCTGCTCGACCTGGCCGCGCACCCGGGGCCGATGGCTCCGGTGCCGTGGGCGGCGCTGGCCGCGCTGCCCGCTGTGGGTGGCCTCACGCTGCTGGCACTCGCCAAGCGGTACAGGAATGAAAGTCGTTCTCATTAATCTGGGTGTTCCTGCACCCTAGGAGGTTCGTACCCGCATGCCCTCGCCCCACCGATTCGCTCGCGTCGTCGCGCTGTTAGCCGGTGCGCTCGTGCTCTCCGGCTGCTTCGCCGCCGCTCCCGGAGGCGGCGCGGAGAACCGGCTCGGCGTGGCGCTGTCGTTCCAGCCGGTCGCGAACCTCTCGCCCTACAGCGACGACGCGCTGCTGCTCACCAAGCTCGGCACCACCGAAACCCTCACTGTCCTCGACGCCGACGGCATGCCGCGCCCCGGCCTCGCCGAGAGCTGGGAGCAGACCGATCCGCGCACGCTGCGGCTGAACCTGCGCCCCGGCGTCACCTTCCACGACGGCACGCCGCTGACCGCCGAGAACGCGGCCGCGTCGATCAACCACGTCACCACCGCGACCACCCCGCCGCGGGCGATCAAGGGCGTGCAGCTGACGGCGAGTGCCGCGGGCGAGCGGACGTTGGAGATCACCACCGCCGCGCCGGACCCGATCCTGCCGCAGCGGCTCACCGCGCCCCAGCTGGCGATCCTCGCGCCGTCGGCCTACGCCGACCCGGCCGCGCCGAACCCGGTGCGCGCCGGAACCGGCCCCTACGCGCTGGATTCGGTGCAGGGCGCCTCCGGCGCGACGTTGAGCGCCAACCCCGGCTACTGGGGCGGGGCGCCGAAGACCGCCGGGATCGACGCGCGGTTCATCGCCGACGGCGCGAGCCGCGCGAACGCGCTGCGCGCGGGCGAGGTCGACGTGGTCGACACCGTGCCGGTCTCGCAGCTGCCGACCGTCTCCGGCAACGAGGTCCTCGACGTGCCGCTGCCCCGACTCGTCGGTGCGCACCTCAACACCCGCTCGGCGGTGTTCGCCGACCCGGCGACGCGCGCGGCGGCGCGGCAGGCCATCGACCCGACCGCCATCACCCAGGGCGTCTACGCAGGTCAGGCGGATCCCGCGCGGGGGCTGTTCGGGCCCGCGAGCCCGTGGGCCGGGGAGGCGCCGCGTCCCGCGACGGCACCGGGGGCGGCGCGCGGAACGATCCGCATCGCCACCTACGACGAGCGCCCCGAGCTGCCCGAGATCGCCTCGGTGGTGGCCGAGAACCTGCGCGCCGCCGGGTTCCAGGTGAGCGACGTGGTCGCGCAGGAGTACTCGACGATCGAGTCCGACCTGCTCTCCGGCACCTACGACGTGGTGATCGGGGCCCGCAACTACTCCGTCGACACCGGGGACCCGATCAGCTACCTGAGCAGCGACTGGACCTGCGACGGCGCCTACAACCTGTCGCGGCTGTGCGATCCGGCGATCGACGCCGCCGTCGACGCGGCCCGCTCCGCACCGATCGAGGAGCGCGAGCGCGCCGCGGTGCGCATCGCCGAGCAGGTCATCGGCACCGACGCGGTCGTGCCGATCGCGCACGAGCGGACCCGCATCGGCGTCGCTCCCGGCGTGCGCGGCGTGGCTCAGGACGGCTTCGACCACAGGCTGATCACGGCCGAAACCGCGCTCGGCGCATGAGGTTCCTGCGCTTCCCGCTCCTGGCCGCAGGAGCGGTGCTCGTTCCCGCGTTCGTGGTGGGCGCGCTGCCGTGGCTCAGCGGCGACGACCCGGCGCAGACGGTGCTGCGCGCCCGCTCCGCCGAGCAGGAGCTCGACCCGGCGGTGCTCGCCGCGATCCGCCGCGAGGCGGGGATTCCCGACGACCCGCTCACCGGTGCGCTGAGCTGGCTGGGCGGTGCGGTGCGCGGCGACTTCGGGCGTTCCTGGGTCAGCGGCGTGCCGGTGTCGGAGTCGGTCGGTCCGGCCATCGGTGTCTCGGTGACGCTGGCGCTGGTGGCCGCCCTGGTGGCGCTGGTGTGCGCGCTGCTGGTGCTCGCCCCGAGCCTTCGGCGGGCGGCGCGCGGCACCGGTGGGGTCGGGCGGGGCGCTGTGGCCGTCGGCGCGGTGCTGGCGGCGTTGCCCGAGTTCCTGCTGGCCGCGGGCCTTCTCGTGGTGGTGGCCGCGCACTGGCGGCTGGCGCCGACGTCGGGCTGGACGGGTCCGGCGAACATGCCGCTTCCCGCGCTGGCGCTGGGACTTCCGGCGGCCGGGGCGTTGAGCCGGGTGCTGGCCAGCGCGATCGACGGCGCGCTGTCGGAGCCGTGGGTGCGGGTGTGGCGGGCCAACGGCGTGCGCCGCCGAGTGGTGCTGCGGGCCGTGCTGCGCCGCGCGGTGGCGGTGACGCTGCCGCAGCTGGTGCTGCTGTTCGTCGGGCTGCTGGGGTCGGGCATCGTGGTCGAGACGGTCTTCGCGATCCCCGGGCTCGGGGCGACGGCGCTGCACGCGGTGCTGGCCCAGGACCTGCCGGTGGTGCAGGGCTGCGTGATCGTGCTCGCGCTGCTGGGACTGGCCTTCGGCGGGGTCGGGGTGCTCGCGCACCGGTGGATGCTGGGCCCGGCGCTGCGCGGCGCGGGACTGCCGCAGTCCACATCGGACTCCGGGGGGAGCGCGCGCTGGGCGCTGGCGGCGGCCGGGGTGTTGGCGGTGGCAGTGGTGGCCGGGCTGCTGCGGGACCCGAGCGCGATCTCGTTGACCGACCGGCTCGCGGCGCCGACGGCGGCGCACCCGTTCGGCACCGACGCGCTGGGCCGGGACCTGCTGGCCCGCTTCGGGCACGGCGCGCTGCTGAGCATCGGCGGATCACTCGTCATCGGCACGATCTCGCTGGTCATCGGGGTTGTCGTGGGCATGACGCGCGCTCGCGCCGGCGTGGCCGACGTGCTCAACGCGGTGCCGCCGGTGCTGGCCGGGATCGTGGTCGCCGCGGTCGCCGGGCCCGGGATGGCCGGTGCCGTGGTCGCGGTCGGCGCCGTGGCGTGGATCCCGCTGGCGGTGCACACGCGGACGCTGGTGGCCGAGGTCCGCGACGCGGGATTCGTCCGCGCCGCACGGGCTTCCGGCGCCGGACGCGCGCACGTCGCGCGCCGCCACCTGGTCCCGTCGGTGCTGCCGCCGGTGCTGCGCCACGCCCTGATCCGGTTGCCGCACAACGCCTTGGCCCTGGCGGGCCTCGGCTACCTCGGTCTCGCGGCCCCGCACGACTCCCCGGAGTGGGGCGCGATCCTCGCCCAGTCCCTGGACTACGCCGAGACCGCCCCCTGGGCGGTCGCCTTCCCCACCGCAGGCCTGACCCTCCTCGGCCTCACAGCAGCCCTCACCCCCCGCACACCCCGCTAACAACCCCACGAGTTCGAACGGCACCGAGGCCGCGGTGGAACTCCCCTCGCCAGTGGACAGTTTTAGTGAAAACTGTCCGGACAAAAGGGACATTGATCATGGACAGTTCTCACTAAAACTGTCCACTGTCGACCACGTGCGAGCACACGCCCGCCAGGCCCACCCCAGCCCGCGCTCCGCGCGAGGTGCCCTCGTGCCCGGGCGACGGAGCCGTCAGGCGCCGCGGACGAGGTGGTGGACTCTGGTGAGGACGTCGAGTTGGGCGGGGTTGTAGAGGTCGACGAGGGCTTTGCCCGCTGTCCGCCAGGCGTGCCGGGCGCCGCCCGGGGCGTCGGCGTCGAGGTCGCGCAGGCCGGGGTGCTTCTCGTAGAGACCTCGGGTGAGCTCGGCGAGGGTCTCGGCCACCGACTGCCGGGTGGCCTCGTCGGCGTCGGGGGCCATGTGGTCGAACTCCGGCAGCGTGGCCTCCTCGGCGGTGGTGCGCAGCATCTCCGCGTAGGTCTCCAGCGCTCGCGGCCCGACGACCCGGGACATGACGACGAGGAAGTTGCGGTCCGCCTCGGTCATCTCCACGTCGCCGGCGACCGGCCCGAGCTCGGGCGGCAGGTCGGTGGGTGCGGACTGGTTCAGCAGGAGGCCGAGTTCGACGCGGGCCCGCTGGAGTCGTTCGATGGTGGCGGCGAGTTCCGCGTCCAGTGCGCGCAGGGCTTCCTCCGGGTGCGTGTCGGCGTCGCCCATGGCGGCGATCTGGGACAGCGAGAAACCGAGGTCGACCAGGCGCTTGATGCGCAGCAGCCGCACCAGGTGGGCGACGCCGTACTGCTTGTAGCCGTTGGCCCGCCGTTCGGGCTCGTCGAGGAGCCCGACCTCGTGGTAGTGCCGGACCGCGCGCAGGCTCGTACCCGCCAGCTCGGCGATTTCACGGGTGCTCCAGGCCACCGGTCTCTCCTCGTCCCTCGTGGATTGCGGTTCCAGTGAAAACCGTGCCGCTGCGGCACGGTCAACCGTGACGCGCATCACCGCTCCAGGGTATTGAGCATGCCGCAGCGGCACGCCTTGGACTGGTTCCACCGACACCGACATGGGGGAACCACCATGAAACCCGCTCACCTCTCGGTCGAGAGCCTGTTCAGCGACCCGCACCGGCTCAAAGCCCGCATCTCGCCGGACGGCACCCGGATCGCCTTCCTCGCGCCGTGGAAGAACCGCCTCAACGTGTGGGTGCAGGACCTCGAACCCGGTTCCGAGCCGCTGTGCGTGACCGCCGACGAGACCCGCAGCGTCGAGAACTTCCACTGGGCCGACGACCCGCGCTGGCTGCTCTACCTGCAGGATTCCGGGGGCGACGAGAACTGGCACCTGCACCGCGCCGACGTCCACGCCCCGGGCGTGCCCGCGGTGGACCTGACGCCGTTCCCGGGAGCCCGGGTCGTCTCGGCGGAACCGTCGATCGGCCGGCCCGGCAAGCTCACCGTCCTGCTCAACGCGCGCACCCCGGCCGAGTTCGACCTGCACGAGCTCGACGTCGCCACCGGGGAGCTCACCCTGCTCGGCCGGAGTCCCGGGCTCGGCCGCAGCTGGTTCCAGGCTTCCGGTGAACTGCTCGTCACCGGTCTCACCGCCGACGGCGACCTCGAACTGCTGCGCCCCGATGCCGACGGCGAGCTGCACCGCGTCGTGCTGCTCCCGGGAGCCGACCACCCGGTGGGCCACCTGTCGCAGATGACGCCCGACGGCACCGGCATGTGGATCGGCTCGTACGAGGACGGCGACCGCTCGCGGCTGGTCCGCGTCGACCTGGCCACCGGCGAGCGGACCGAGGTCGACAGCCACCCGACGTTCGACCTGGACCCGATCCCGAAGGTGTTCCCGACCGCGCCCGCCACGTTCGTCCTCGACCGGCGCGGCGAGCTGCTGGGCGCCCGCTACCGGGGCGCGCGCCAGGAGATCCGCCCGATCGACCCGCACTTCGCCGAGGTGCTGGCCGAGCTGGAGAAGCTCTCCGACGGCGATGTGGGCGAGCTGTCGTCCGACTACGCCGGGCAGCGCTGGATCGTGTCGTTCCAGCACGACCGCGATCCGGGCGTGACCTGGTTCTACGACCACGCCACGGGCGAGAAGCGGTTGCTGTTCAAGCCCTACGAGCACCTCGACCCCGAGTCGCTGGCCCCGATGACGCCGGTGACGATCACCGCGCGCGACGGGCTGGAGCTGCCGTCGTACCTGACGCTGCCGGTCGGCGCGGAGCCCTCGGAGCTGCCGATGGTGCTGCTGGTGCACGGCGGGCCGTGGCACCGCGACCACTGGGGCTTCAACCCGCTGGTGCAGCTGCTGGCCAACCGCGGGTACGCGGTGCTGCAGGTCAACTTCCGGGGTTCGGACGGGTTCGGCAAGGCGCACATGCAGGCCGCGATCGGCGAGTTCGCGGGCAAGATGCACGACGACCTCATCGACGCCGTGGACTGGGCGATCGAGCGGGGCTACGCCGACCCGGACCGGGTGGCGATCATGGGCGGCTCGTACGGCGGCTACGCGGCGCTGGTCGGCGCCACTTTCACGCCCGACCGGTTCGCGGCCGTCGTCGACTACGTGGGCATCTCCGACCTGGCGAACTTCATGCGCACCCAGCCCGAGTTCGTCAAACCCGCCCTGATCACCAACTGGTTCCGCTACGTCGGCGACCCGGCCGATCCCGAGCAGGAGGCCGACATGCTGGCCCGCTCGCCGATCAGCCACGTCGACAAGATCCGCTCGCCGCTGCTGGTCGTGCAGGGCGCCAACGACGCCCGCGTCGTGCAGGGCGAATCCGACCTGATCGTCGAGGCGGCCCGCGCTCGCGGCCTCGACGTCGAATACCTGGTGTTCCCCGACGAGGGGCACGCCGTGGTCAACCCGGAGAACCGGGTGACCATGTTCCGCGCCGCCGACCGCTTCCTCGCCCGCCACATAGGAGATGCCCGATGACCGCGACCGAGAAGCCCACCGACGTGAAGCAGGCCCTGGTCGACGGCGTCGGCGGGCCGATGGGAATGCTCTACACCGCCCTGCCGGTGGTGGTGTTCGTGACCGCGGTCCCGTTCCTGCCGCTCATGGTGGCGATCGGCGTCGCCCTCGCGGCGGCGCTGGTGCTCACCGGTGTGCGGGTGCTGCGCGGGGAACGCCTCTCCTCGGCCCTGGGCGGCGTGATCGCCATCGCTGCGGCCGGCGGTGTCGCGGCGCTGACCGGGTCCGCGAAGGACTTCTTCCTCATCGGGATCTGGGCCAGCCTCGCCGGGGCGATCGTCATGCTCGTCTCGCTGCTGGTCGGACGACCGCTGACCGGCGTGATCTGGAACCTGCTGCACGGCGGCCAGAACGCGTGGCGGCAGGACCGCTCGGCCCTGCGCGCCCACTACCTCGCCTCGCTGGCGGTGACGGCGGTGTTCGCGGCCCGGTTCGTGGTCAAGGAGTACCTGTACCTCGCCGACTCCACGGGCTGGCTGGCCTTCGCCAAGATCGCGATGGGCACACCCCTCACCGCACTGGCGGCGCTGGTCGTCCTCTGGGCCTTCCGCCACACCACCAAGCGGTTCTGACCGAGCACACCTCCGAAACGAATTCGTTCCACCGGGAAACGCGGATTCCCTCGTGTGAAAGACCGCATCCGGCTTCGCCTCCCGGCGAGCGAATCTCTATGGTGGGCTCCGTGCATCGATCGACGGCGCGCGAGCTGGAGAAGGGGAAGTGGATCGCACTTCCCCTTCTCGTGCTGGGCTTGCTCGTCGTCCCGTTCGTATTCCTCCCCGCGCACGCACTTCCCGGGCACGCCGCGATGATGGCGGCATCGCATTCGGCCGCCCCGCACCACGACGAGTCGGCCGAGCACGAGCATCACGGTCCCGGAGAATCCGCGCCGGGAACCGCCGGTCACCACGACGGCCCCGGCAGCGGTGCCCCGGACTGCGACGCAGGCCCGGATTACAGCGCGATCAGCATCAACAGGGGCATCAACAACCCCGATGACCTGGACTTCCTCCTCTTCGCGCTGATGCTCACCGCGGTGGTGGCGGCACTGCCGGCGGGCTCGGCCTCCTGGGCCGCACGGCTCCGGCAGTGGCTCTCCCGACCACCGCGGAGAACAACCGGAATCGAGTTCCTCCACTTCGCGTGCATTGCGCGGACGTGATTCACCGAATGCAGCACTTCGCCCGGATGAACAGCAGGCGAATTGATTTCCGAACCCCTCGCCGCGCTGATTCCTGAAACGGGCACGTGCCGCTTCTTCGCGCGCTGACGACGGCCCCGAAACACGCGCCACTCGTCATCCGCGCATCGGTTCACGCTTTCCGCTCCTCGCAATGCGGTGGCGCCATGACGCGCGCCCGAGAACTCGGAGGTTCCAGTGATCCACGATTCGGTGATCGGCTGCGTCGGATCAACCCCGATGATCCGACTCGACCGGTGCTTCCCCGAACCCGGCGTGGAAGTGCTCGCCAAGCTCGAAATGCTCAACCCCGGCGGCAGCATGAAGGACCGGCCCGCCCGGTTCATCGTCGAACGCGGCCTCGCCGACGGGACTCTCCGGCCGGGCATGCGCCTGGTCGAGAGCACCTCGGGCAACCTGGGCATCGCCCTGGCGATGGCAGCGGGACTCCACGGGTTGTCCTTCACCGCCGTGGTCGACCCCAAGACGTCCCCGGCCAACCTCCGCCTGCTCGAACTCTTCGGCGCCGACGTCGACATGGTCACCGAGCTCGACGAAGCGGGCGGTTACCTGCACTCGCGCGTGCGGCGCGCCCGCGAGATCGCGGCAGCCACCCCGAACGCGACGCTCATCGACCAGTACGCCAACGAGCTGAACTGGCGCTCCTACCACGAGACCGCGGGCGCGGAGATCCTCGCCGACCTCGAAGGCCCCATCGACTACCTGGTGGCCGCCGTGTCCACCACCGGCTCCATCCAGGGAATCGCCCGCCGACTGCGCGAGCACCACCCTTCGCTGGAGGTCGTCGCCGTCGACGCGGTCGGCTCGATCATCTTCGACGCGCCGCCCGGGCCGAGGCAGATCCCGGGCTTCGGGGCCAGCCGGGTGCCCGAGATCTACGAGCCGGGCGAGATCGACGACGTCGTGCACGTCGCCGACGCCGAATCGGCCGCCGGATGCCGACGGCTGCTGGCCACCGAGAAGATCTTCGCGGGCGGGTCCTCCGGCGCGGTCATCGCCGGTGTCGAGCACCTCGTCTCACGGCTGGAGGGGCCTGCCCGCATCGTCACCGTGCTGCCCGACCGCGGAGAGCGCTACCTCGATCTCGTCTACGACGACGACTGGGTCGCCGCGCTTCCCGAGCCGTGGGAGCCGGAGGTGACGGCACCGTGACCGCCGCTGCGCACGCCCCGTCGACGAACCGGGAGCAGGACGCGAAGCCCGGCGGCGAGCGCAACATGCTCCTGCTCTGGACGGGCCAGTTCGTCAACACGGCCGGGCTGATGATGCTGGTGCCGATCATGCCGTTCTACCTGGAGCAGATCGGCACCAGCACGACCGCCGAGACCCAGACCTGGGCGGGCGTGGCCATCGCCGCTCCCGCTCTGGCGCTGACCGTCGCGACACCGCTGTGGGGCCGGCTCGGCGACCGGATCGGCCGCAAGTGGATGGTGGTGCGCGCGCTGCTGGGACTCGCCGCGGCCATGGTGGTGATGGCCGCGGCCGACACTCCCCTCGCGCTCGTCGTCGGGCGCCTGCTGCAGGGAACGCTCGGCGGGGTCGTCGAGGCCGCCGCCGCGTTCGCCGGAGCCGCCGGATCGGACCGCACCCGCGGGTCCTCGCTGGGCAAGTCGTTCAGCGCCACCGCGGCCGGAGCTCTCGCCGGTCCCGTGGCCGGTGGCCTGTTCGTCGGCTCCGGTGGTCTGCGCGAGCTCATGCTCGTCATCGCCGCCGCGGCGGTCGCGCTGGCCATCGCCTGCGCGGCAGGGCTCCGCGAACCCCGCGTCCCGCGCGCCACCACCGCGCGCCGCGACCCGGTCCGGACGCCGCCCGTCTCGCAGGTCCCCGGAGCCGCCGCGCTGGCGTTCGCGGCGATCGCGGTCCACTTCGGCGTCTACGGGCTGATCCCGGTCTACGCCGAACACGTCGCAGGCGTGCTCCCCGACCGCGACATCGCGAGCGCATGGGTGGGCGTGCTGCACTCGGTGATGTGGGGAGCGACCCTGCTCGGGTCGTTCTGGTGGGGCAGGCACAACGACGGCACCGGACGTCCGCTGCGCACCTTCGCGGTCGCCGCCGCGGGATGCGCGGTCGCCATCGCGCTGCTGTCCCTGCCGCTGGACCCGTACGCGATGCTCCCGGTGCGCCTGGTCCAGGGCTTCTGCTTCGCGGCCCTCGCCCAGTCGCTGTTCCTGCACTTCAGCAAGCACGCCCCGGAGGAACGCAGGAGCAGCCACGTCAGCACCGCCAACAGCTGGCTGCTCATCGGCCAGTCCGCCGGGCCGCTGCTCGCCGGACCGATGACGGGATTGCTGCCCGTCTCCGGGTCCGTGCTGGTCATGGCCCTCGCGTGCGCGCTCGGCGCGCTGCTCGCCGCTCTGGCGTCCCGCGCCGAGCGCCGCGGACCGGACGAATCCCCGCCGGAATCGGAGATCACGACGCGGATCCGGGTCACCGAGCCGGTGCGCACGGGTGTGGCCGCGGTGCCGTTCCGAGGCGGTCTCGTCGTCCCGCCTCACCTGAGTGCCCTGGCCGCGAGGTACGCGACGCCGTGGAGCCCGGACCAGGACGCCGCCACCTGGCGGCGCTCGGTGGTCCAGGACCGGCTGCCCGCGTTCTACGCCTACGAGCAGCACGGACCGCACGGGCACGTGCGCGGCGTGCTGGCGTCGGTTCACCTCGACAGCGGGCTCCACGCCCCCGAGGAACTCGTCCCCGACCGGGTCGGGAGCATGGTCGAGAGCATGCGCGCCCAGGGGTGGAGCCTGGCGCCCGCGTTGGTCGGCTTCGCCGGCGACGGGCGCGCCACCGCGCTCATGCGCGAAGCCGCGACCCGCGACCCGGACACCGAGGTGCGGGCCGACGACGGCAGCGCCCACCGGCTCTGGCGCATCACCGAGCACGAGGCGCAGGACTCGATCACCTCGGAGATCGGCGCGGGTCCGGCGTTCCTCGCGGAGGGCCACCACCGCCACGCGGCGGCCGTCCGCTACCGCCGGGCCGCCCACGCGGCGGGCCGGGGCCCGGGGCCGTGGGACTACTTCCCGGCGCTGCTGGTCGACACCACCGCGACGCCGCTGCGGATCACCCCGATCCACCGGGTGTTGCCGGGCGCGGACCCGCGACGCGTGCTGCGCGCCGCCGCGAACCACTTCCGGGTGCAGGCGCTCGGCGGTGATCCGGCGCGCTGGATCACCGCGCTCAAGCGGCACGGGCAGCACGGGCCGTCGTTCGTCGTCGCCACCGCGTCCGGCGGCTATCTCCTCGACCGACCGCATCCGGGCTTGCTGGAGTCGGCACTGCGCGAGGAGCCCGCGCGCCTCCGCGGCCTGCACGTGACGGTCCTGAACACCGCGCTGATCAAGGGGATCTGGCAGTTCCCCGACGACGCGCACCACCGCGAACCCAGTGCCGCCAGTGCCGCCAGGGCCGTTCGGCACGTTCAGCGCAGCGGCGGGATCGCGGTGCTGACCAGCTCACCCTCCACCGAGGAGGTCACCACCGCTGCGCGCGAAGGCGTTCGGCTGCCCGCAGGATCGGTGTCGTTCGGCCCGGAACCGCACCCCGGCCTGGTCTTCCGGAACCTGGAGCGAACGTGACCCTCACCCGACGGCCTCTCGGGCGGCGCGGCGGCGGCGCTGGTCGTCCTCCGGGCCTTCCGCCACACCACCGAGCGTCTCACCCGATCGTGACCTGGCCGGCGTAAGACGTTCTGTCTTACGCTGGGTTCATGGCCGACACCATCACGATCCGCAGCGACGCCGAGACGGAGCACGCGCTGGACGTGCTCACCCACGACGGCGCGTCGCGCTCCGCAGCCATCCGGCAGGCGGTCATCGACGCCGCGCTCCGCAAGGAACGCGCGGTGGCGATGCGGCGCACCGTCCTGCGGATGGGAATGGAGGCTGCGGACGGCGTGGACCTGGCGGCCGAGATCGCCCGCGACCGCGGGGACGAGCGCTGATGTTCTACCTGGACTCGGCGGCCATCGTGAAGCTCGTCCACGCCGAGGCCGAGTCGCAGGCGCTCCGCAAGTGGCTCGACGCCCGGGCCGAGACCGGCTGGGTCAGCTCGGTTCTCGCCGAGATCGAGACCTCGCGAGTGCTGGCACGACATGCCCCGCAGGCGATCGGCCGCCTGCACCCGGTGCTCGACCTGATCGAGCTGATCGAGATCGACTCCTGCATCCGCATCCTCGCCCAGACCGTGAAGCCGGCGGCCGTGCGCACCCTCGACGCCCTCCACCTGGCCACGGCGCTGCGACGCAAGGACGAGATCACGTCGTTGGTCACCTACGACAAGCGGCTCGCCGACGCGGCCCGCGACTCCGGGCTGCCGGTCGACATACCGACTTGATCACTCGGTGGCCTCTCGGGCGGCGCGGCGGGCGATGGCGATCTCGCGGGAGGGTTGGACGGTGTCGAGCTCGGCGTTGACGGCGCCGCCGAGCAGCACCGCGAAAGCCGTGACGTAGAGCCACAGCAGCACGCCCATCGGTGCGGCTATCGCGCCGTAGACCGGGGAGTTCTCCAGGCTCACGTCCAGGTAGATCCGCAGGCCGAAGCTGCCCGCCAGCCACACCAGCAGCGCCACAACGGCTCCCGGCAAGTGCTCGTGCCAGGGCGTGCGGATCGGGACGGACACCATGTACAGGGTGCTCAGCGACGCGATCGAACCGAGCACGACCGCCGGCCAGTACAGCCCGTACACCAGCGCGGACACCTCGGGGAGCCATCCGGCGATGACCGACGGGCCGACGGCGAGCAGCGGCAGCAGCACCAGCGAGACGAGCAGTCCCACCACGTAGATCAGGATCGACATCAGCCGCTGCCGCACCGCGCTGCGCTGCCCGCCGAGGCCGTAGACCACCGAGATCGTGTCGATGTAGACGTTCAGCGCTGCCGACCCGGACCACAGCGCGAGCAGGAAACCGATCGAGATGATCCCGGCCCGTCCCGATCCCAGGATCTCCACCAGCACCGGACGCAGCAGCTCATCGATGGCCTCCGGTGACAGCACCGCCCCGGCCGCGTGCACCAGGGCCTCCTCGACCGCGGCCAGGGTGTCCTCGCGCCCCAGCCATCCGGCGAAGTAGCCGAGCGTGCCGACGACGCCGAGCAGCACCGGCGGCAGCGAGGTCAGCGTGAAGAACGCCGCCTCCCCGGCCAGACCCATCAACCGGTAGCGACCGCTGCTCTCCACGGTCCGCTCGGTCAACCGGATCAGGCCGCGGACCCGCCGGTTGCGCGGGTGCCGGAGCCGCGCGAAGAACGTCTGCGGCACGACCCCTCCTCCCAGCGCTCCGCCGATCGCGAACCGCGCGCACCGCGGTCCGACGCCGTGATTTTCGACGACGCCGCACCGAACGGCCTCGACGACACGCGGTTCGTGATCGAACGGCGACGGGGCCGGTATCAGATGACCCCGAGGTCGAGCATCGTGTCGGCCACCTTGACGAAACCGGCGATGTTCGCGCCGAGGACGTAGTTGTCGGGAACCCCGTAGGACTCGGCCGTCTCCTGGCAGGCCCGGTGGATGTCGGCCATGATCTCCGACAGCCGGTCATCGGTGTAGTCGAAGTGCCAGGAATCCCGGGACGCGTTCTGCTGCATCTCCAGACCGGAGGTGGCCACCCCACCGGCGTTGGCCGCCTTCCCCGGCCCGAAGAGGGTCCCGGCGTCCTGGAAGATCTTCACCGCGCCCGGGGTCGTCGGCATGTTCGCCCCCTCGCCGACCGCGACCACGCCGTTGCGCACCAGCGCGAGGGCGGCTTCGTCGTCGAGCTCGTTCTGGGTGGCGCAGGGCAACGCGATCGCGCACGGCACGTCCCAGATCGAACCGGCTTCGACGAACCTGGCGCGGTCGTGGTCCTCGGCGTAGGCCTTGATGCGTCCGGCGCGGACCTCCTTGAGCTCGCGGACCGCTTCGACGTCGATGCCGGCCTCGTCCACCACGTAGCCCTCGGAGTCCGACATGGCCACCACGGTGGCGCCGAGCTCGACGGCCTTGCGGGCCGCGTAGATCGCGACGTTGCCCGACCCGGACACCACGACGCGGCGTCCGTCGAGGCCCTCGTCGCGGGTGCGCAGCATCTGCTCGACGAAGTACACCGTGCCGTACCCGGTCGCCTCCGTGCGCACCTGCGAACCGCCCCAGTTGAGCCCCTTGCCGGTGAGCACGCCCGACTCGTAGCGGTTGGTGATGCGCTTGTACTGGCCGAACAGGTAGCCGATCTCGCGCCGTCCGACGCCGATGTCCCCGGCCGGGACGTCGGTGTACTCGCCGAGGTGGCGGTGCAGCTCGGTCATGAACGACTGGCAGAAGCGCATGATCTCGGCGTCGGACTTGCCCTTCGGGTCGAAGTCCGAACCACCCTTGCCGCCGCCGAGCGGCAGGCCGGTGAGCGCGTTCTTGAAGATCTGCTCGAAGCCGAGGAACTTGACCACGCCGATGTTCACCGACGGGTGGAACCGGAGGCCGCCCTTGTACGGCCCGAGCGCGGAGTTGAACTCGACGCGGAAGCCCCGGTTCACCCGCACCGCACCGGAGTCGTCGGTCCACGGCACCCGGAAGATGATCTGCCGTTCGGGTTCGCACAACCGCTCCAGCACACCTGACCGCAGGTACTCGGGGTGCCGGGCGAGCGCGGGTTCCAACGACTCCAGGACCTCGTAGACGGCCTGGCCGAACTCGAGCTGATGCCCGTCGCGAACCTGGATGGCCCGATAGGTGTCGGCTGTCAGCTGCAGGTCATCCGGGTTGCGACTCATCACGGGTGCAATCTCCTCGGCGTCGGATACCAGAAGGGCTCACCTGCTTTTAACAGAACGGTGACGCGTTTGAAACAACAGCGGCGCACGTCACACCGCACGAAAACCAGTCGGATCCACTGTGGACGGACAGGCGGAACGGGCCCGGAAACGACGAAAACCCCTGCCAGCGAACTGACAGGGGCTCGAAACGGTGCGCGATACTGGGATTGAACCAGTGACCTCTACCGTGTCAAGGTAGCGCTCTCCCACTGAGCTAATCGCGCTCGGCGGTGTTCGCCGCCAGCGGTGGAGAGCTTATCTCAGCGGTTTCCGGGCGTTCACACCCACCCCTGCCCGTCAGGGAACGCAGGCGCTTCCCGGCAGCGGCACGAGGAACTCGGTGGCGGCCCAGCGGCCGGAGCCGATCTCGCGGAAACCGTCGACGACGTTCGGCGTCGCCTCGACCTGCTCGCCCGCTCCGAGTCGATCGACGCGCGAGGCCTCCTCGTCCGGGGCCGAGCGGACGTTGAGGGCGTCGGC
This sequence comes from Saccharopolyspora sp. ID03-671, assembly GCF_045278815.1. NCBI lineage: Bacteria > Bacillati > Actinomycetota > Actinomycetes > Pseudonocardiales > Pseudonocardiaceae > Saccharopolyspora > Saccharopolyspora sp. ID03-671. The sequence continues at coordinate 4,464,528 of NZ_CP134054.1, read as the reverse complement.
GGAGACCTGGAACGCGCAGTCGTCCGGCTTGGCCGCATCGCTGTCCCGGTCAGCGCCCATCGCGTAGACGACGGCGATCAGGCCGACACCGGCCAGCAGAACCGGGCGGGGAACTGGGAGCACACCGAACCTCCAGGTCAAGAACGTCGCCCCCAGCTATAACGACCCTCCAGGCGAACATGAAAGTCCCGCCACACCACCGCGCCACCGATTCAACAACCCCAGGGACACCCGCCCGAGCCCCACAGCGCCCGGTAATCGGCGATCCGGGAACAGCGGGATCAGCCGCTACGCCGACGAGGGCTTGATCTCGGTCGCTCTCGTGACACCCGGGGGTCGGTACAAGTTCGACCTGGACGTGGTGCGGAACGAGCTTCGCGAGCTCGCCGAGAAGCGCCGTGAAGGGCGCTCCTGACCTCGGTGCATCAGACCAGCGGACCTCGGCAACGGGCGCCCGCCGCCTGAGGTGATCGTGCTCTTCGGGAGCGTGGTGGGGCGAAGTTTTCATGAAAACTTCGCGACCCCGAACGCAAAAACGCCGCCCCACCGTGCGGTGGTAGCGGCGCTTCGCGTCAGGCGAAGATCAGCGGTCGGCCATCTTCTTCTGCAGGTTCTCGTCCAGGGTGGCGAGGAATTCCTCGGTGGTCTGGAACGGCTGGTCGTTGCCGACCAGCAGGGCCAGGTCCTTGGTCATCTTGCCGCTCTCGACGGTCTCGATGACGACCTGCTCCAGCGCCTCGGCGAAACCGATGACCTCCGGAGTCGAGTCCATCTTGCCGCGGGCCTGCAGACCCCGGGTCCAAGCGTAGATCGACGCGATCGGGTTGGTCGAGGTGGGCTTGCCCTGCTGGTGCTGGCGGTAGTGGCGGGTCACCGTGCCGTGCGCGGCCTCGGCCTCCACCTTGCCGTCGGCGGTCATCAGGACCGAGGTCATCAGACCCAGCGAGCCGAAGCCCTGCGCGACGGTGTCCGACTGCACGTCACCGTCGTAGTTCTTGCAGGCCCAGACGTAGCCGCCCTCCCACTTCAGGGCGGTGGCGACCATGTCGTCGATCAGCCGGTGCTCGTAGGTGATGCCCTTGGCGTCGAACTGGGCCTTGTACTCGTTCTCGTAGATCTCCTGGAACACGTCCTTGAACATGCCGTCGTAGGCCTTCAGGATCGTGTTCTTGGTCGACATGTAGACCGGGAAGCCGCGGTCCAGGCCGTACCGGAAGGACGCGTGCGCGAACTCCTCGATCGACTTGCGGTAGTTGTACATGGCCATGGCCACGCCACCGTCTTCACCGAACTTCGCCACCTCCATCTCGATCGGCTCGGAGCCGTCCTCGGGGGTGTAGGTGATGGTGACGGTGCCCGGCCCCGGGACCTTGAAGTCGCTGGCCTTGTACTGGTCGCCGTGGGCGTGACGGCCGATGACGATCGGCTTGGTCCACGTCGGCACGTACCGCGGGATGTTGGAGATGACGATCGGCTCGCGGAAGATGACGCCGCCGAGGATGTTGCGGACGGTCCCGTTCGGGCTCCGCCACATCTTCTTCAGGCCGAACTCCTCCACGCGCGCCTCGTCGGGCGTGATGGTGGCGCACTTCACACCTACGCCGTGCTTGGCGATGGCGTTCGCGGCATCGACGGTCACCTGGTCGTCGGTGGCGTCCCGGTGCTCGATGCCCAGGTCGTAGTAGTCGAGGTTGACGTCCAGGTAGGGGTGGATCAGCTTGTCCTTGATGAAGGACCAGATGATCCGGGTCATCTCGTCGCCGTCCAGTTCGGCGACCGTGCCCTGGACCTTGATCTTGCTCATGTGGCGGGGTGCTCCTCTCGCGAGAATGCAAGCGGTACAAGCGTACTGCTAGCGCTTTCGATTGTGCCTTGCCCCCGTCGCCCGCCACCAGGGTCACGGCGCATCCGAAGTCAGATTCACAGCTGCCACCCCCAGGGCAATGCCCGGCCGCGCCGCGATCTTCTTCTACTCTCGAACTCACAGACGAGTGATCTTGTCGAGCAGCTGTTCGGCGCGGCAGGCGATGCGGGAGAGACATGGCGACAGGACCGACGCACGCGATGAGCGGGTTGGCCGCATGGGCAGCGGTGACCGCCCTGGCCGACACGCACGCGCTGGGGCAATTATCCCCCAAGACCTGGGTGGTCGGAGCCACTCTTTCCGCAGGCGCCGCGCTGCTGCCCGACATCGATCACCCGTCCTCGACCGTCGCGGCCACCTTCGGCGCCATCTCCAAGGGCTTCTCCGCCGCCATGAGCGGGCTCAGCGGCTTCCTCTACCGGCTCACCCGCACCAAGAAGGACAGCGACCGCGAGGGCACGCACCGCGGCTTCACCCACACCGTCGTCTTCGCGATCCTCGCCGGGCTCATCACCACCGCGATCGTGCAGACCAGCGAGGGCAGCGCGCTGGGCGTGCTGATGTTCTTCTTCGCCGGCCTCGCAGTGCGCGGGCTGATGCACACCTGGTGCTCCCGCCGCGACGCGCTGCTCATCGCGGGCACGTCGCTGCTGCTCACGGTCGCGTGCTGGGCCTGGGCCGGGGACCAGCCGACCGACGCCGCCGCGTTCGGAGTCGCGGTGATGATCGGCTGCATCGCGCACTTCATCGGCGACGCCATCACCGAGCAGGGCTGCCCGATGCTGTGGCCGGTGCCGCTGGGCGGCAAGACCTGGTACCCGGTCGCGCCGCCGAAGAAGCTGCGGATGCGCACCGGCGGCGCCGTCGAGCTCGCCATCGTCGGCCCCGGCCTGACCCTGGTGTCGCTGGCGCTGACCTGCGTCGTCCTCTACCGCATCGGCGCCGCTCCCTGGCTGGCCGGACTGGACCTGCCGCCCGCCGTGATGACCTGGATCGAGGCGGGCCCTTGAGCCAGTCGGAGCAGGGTTTAGACCATTAGCACCTAAAACAAGACAAAGTGCACAATCCCTCTGGTCGCACCGATAAGGTGCACGTGCAGCGCCACCGAGGCACTGCGCCTTGTCCCCGGAGGGAAGATGCGAGCTCGAACGCGGATCGCGGTGGCGGTCCTGGCATTACCCCTGCTGACCGGACTCGCCTCGTGCGGCGAGATCCAGGAGGCCCAGCAGGGGCTGCAGGACGCCAACCAGCAGCTCCAGGGCGCGCAGCAGACCCTGGACTCCGCGCAGGCGTGCCTGCGGGCGATCAACGCCGCGAACTTCGTGCCGAACTTCGCCGACCCGCAGAAGGCCCAGGCCGACGCCCAGGCCAAGGTCGCCGAGCTGGAGCAGCTCACCAGCGCGACCGCTGACGAGACGCTCAAGCAGAACCTGCTCGACGTGCAGGAATCGGTGCAGCAGGTCGCCGACGGCAAGGTCGACATCGAGGCCGGCGCCGAGTGGACCTCCGCCCAGCTGGACAAGTACCAGGCGGTCACCACGACCTGCTCACGACTGGCGGAATGACGACTGCTGCGATCTGCATCACACCTCGCCTAGCCTGATGGGGCGGAGGTGATGGGTGATGAGAGCAGTCGTGGGCGACCAGCTCCACGTGCACAGCAAGCACGTCGACGAAGCCGAGAAGTACGCCGAGATCCTGGAGGTTCTCGGCCAGGACGGCGAACCGCCGTACAAGGTCCGCTACACCGACGGCCACGAGGGAATCGTCTTCCCCGGATCGGACTGCGTGATCGAAGCCCCTTCGCAGCGCCGGGGCGACTAGTCCCAGGGGTCGGCGAGGACGGATTCGACTTCGGCCCGGAACAGCGGTTCCGGGTCGACGCCCATGCCCCCGAACTGGCCGATCACCTCGAGGCTGATCACGCCGTGCAGGCGTGACCAGGCGCGGACGGCCTTGCGCAGCGCGGGCAGCGGCGGCTGCGGGCCACCTCGGCGGTCGCGCCAGGCCAGCAGCTGCCGGTCGAGCGCGCTGCTCGGCGGCGACTCCGGCGCGAGCGCGGCCAGGGCCTCCAGGATCGGCGCGAACGCGCGGTCGGCGAGTTCGAAGGTCTCGTCCGGAGCGACGTAGCCGGGCACGGGGGTGCCGAACAGCAGCAGGAAGCGCTGCGGCCCTTCCAGCGCCCACGCCCGGAAACCCGCCGCGACCTCGCGGAACCGGTTCTCCGGCGTCTTCCGGCGGTGCTCGTGCGCGACGTCTTCGAGCGCCTCCGCGAGGTCGCGGTAGCCGTCGGCGATGAGCTCGGTGAGCAGCGCGTCTCGATTGGCGAAGTAGCGGTAGAGCGCGGGCCCGGTGATGCCCATCCGCTTGGCGATCGCGTTCACCGAGATCCCCGACGGGCCCGACGCGGCGAGCTGCTCCATCGCGACCTGCTTGGCCTCGTTGCGCGTCTGCTCCCGGAAGCGCTCCCGAGGACTGCGCGGCTCAGCGGACATGCTCCCCCTCCCTTGACGCCTGAGAGTAACAGGTCCATATTTGCGTTAGAGCTTCTCACTTTCGCTACTTCTTATCACCCTGGGGGACCCATGACCGAGATCGTGCTCACCGGACTCGACGAGGTCGTCGTCCGCGATACCGAGACCCCCGAATTCGGGCCGCACCAGGTGCTCGTGCGCACCGAAGCCACCGGCGTCGCGTTCGCCGAGGTGCAGATGCGGCGCGGCCGCTACCCCGCCCAGCCGAAGTTCCCGTTCGTGCCCGGCTACGACCTGGTCGGCGAGATCGTCGCGACCGGACCCGGAACGCCCTGGCAGATCGGGCAGCGGGTGGCGGCGTTGACGCGCACCGGAGCCTGGGCCGAGCACGTCGTGCTGCGCGACCGCGACCTGGTCGCCGTCCCCGACGACGTCGACGCGGCCGAAGCCGTCGCGCTGGTGCTCAACGGCGTCACCGCGCGCCAGCTGCTGCGCACCGCGAACGCGCGAACGGGACGGACGGTGCTGGTGCACGGCATCGGCGGCGGCGTCGGGGCGCTGCTCGCGCAACTGGCCGCCCTCGACGGGATCCGGGTCATCGGAACCGCTTCCGCGCACCGGCACCCGGACCTGAGCGACCTCGGAGCGGAGCTGATCGATCACCGCACCGACGACGTCGCCGAGCAGGTCACCGCGCTCGCCCCCGGCGGCGTGGACGCCGTCTTCGACCCGCTCGGACCGTCGAGCCTGCCGGCGTCCTGGCGACTGCTCGCGCCCGGCGGAACGCTGGTCAGCTACGGCAGCTCCACGACGCTGGACGACACCGGCCCGTGGTTCGCTCCCTACCTCGGGATCGTGCGGATGCTGGCCGGGTGGGAGATCCGCAGGTTCCTCGGCAGGACCGGCGGACGCCGCGCGCGGCTGTACTACGTGCGCTCCGACGAGCAGTCGCGGAAGGATCTGGCCGAACTGCTCGGGATGCTCGCCCGGGGACGACTGCGCCCGCTCATCGCCGAACGGCTGCCGCTGGAGGACGCCGAACGCGCGCTCGACCTGCACCTGTCCGGGAAGCGGACCGGTCGCATCGTGCTGCAACCGGGCTCTCACCGGGAGTGATGGCCGAAATGTTAGCTGGTTTGCACCATCCCGGGCTCCCCCCGACCGTCCCGCGTCCTTAAGGTGGTCCCATCGGGGAATCGCTAGGAGGCGGTGATGTTGCAAGACGACCGGGACGCGGGGGCACCGGCCGATCTTTCTGCGGTTTTCGGCATCGGTGCCGGGGTTTCGACCGAGCTGCCACCGGGCGAGATCCTCACCGAGCAGATGTCGATGGCGGTCCACCCGGCACCGCTGTGCTGGATCAGCCTCGACACCCCGGGGCCGCAACTGGCCGCCGCGCTGCGCGCCGAGCACCGGCGCAGCGGGCTGTGGCCGCTGCTGCTCTGCGACAGCGACGAGACCTTCGGCGAGCGCTGCACCGTCGGCGTCGTCTCGCCGGAACCCCTGGAGCACATCGACCGCTGGCGCGTCTACGACGTGATGGCGCGGATCTGGGACGGGCTCGTGCAGGTCGACGACGAGCTCGGCCCGGCCTACGACCTCGACGTGCTCGCGCCCTTCGACTACAGCTGCCCCGGGCCGGCCAAGGCCGGGAACCTGCTGGCGGACCCGGACGTGCTGGCCAACCAACAGCTTCCGAAGCTCGTCGACGAGGACACCCGGCTCGCGCTGGTACCGGTCAAGCGCGGTGCCGACGTGCTCACGGTGCTCGGCTGGTCCGGCGCGGCCAACCACGTCTCGCGCACCGCCGGGCTCTCGGCGATGGTGCGCTCCTGGGAGGAGCGCTTCGGCGCCCGCATCCTGCGGCTCGGACCGGACCGGCTCGACATGAGCGTCGCCGCCCCGCCGCAGACCGCCGAGCACGCGGCCGCCGTCGCCGCCGAGCACTGGACCTTCTGCCCCGACCGCATCCTGCAGGAATCCGGTTCCCTCTCGGCCTACGCGAACGAGATCCGAGGCCGACGGACCTGGTCCTTCTGGTGGGACTGACCCCTCCCGTCAAAAACCGCAACATTCATCGCGCGAAAACCGCAACATTCGTCGCGCGAAAACCGGGGTTTTCGTCGCGGGGCCGGGTGGTCCGGTGTGGAGTGTCCGGTGTGGACGTGAAAAAGGCAGGCACCCCCGGGGTGGGGTGCCTGCCTTCTGGCGGCCGGGTCAGCCGAAGAGGCCCTTGATGGTCATGGCGATGGAGATGATGACCACGCCGAAACCGGCGTAGAGGAGGATGTCGACGACTCTGCTGCGGATGGCCAGCAGACCGGCGCGCTCGTCCGGGATCATCGCGCGCAGGCCCGCCGCGACCAGCAGCGCCAGGCCCAGCACGACCGTGCCGCGGCGCCAGTGCTGCAGGGACACCAGCAGGAACCCGATCAGCCCGATGCCGCACACCAAGCCGAACGGCACGTGGATGGACAGGCGGGACCTGTCCGGCAACCAGTCGCTCACGATCCTCCAGTCCAGCGGGGCGCCACTCCGGCGAACCGGGCGCCTCAGCCCAGGTTGCGCTCGGCCGCCTCGACGACGTTCGTCAGCAGCATCGCGCGGGTCATCGGGCCGACGCCACCGGGGTTCGGCGACAGGAAGCCTGCGACCTCGGCGACGTCCGGGTGCACGTCCCCGGCCAGCCCGTCGTCGGTGCGGGTGACGCCCACGTCGAGCACCGCCGCACCCGGCTTGACCATGTCCGGGGTGATCAGGTTCGGCACGCCGGCCGCGCCGACGACCACGTCCGCGCGGGAGATCTCCGCGGCCAGGTCCTTGGTGCCGGTGTGGCACAGGGTCACCGTGGAGTTCTCGCTGCGGCGGGTCAGCAGCAGACCGATCGGGCGGCCGACGGTGATGCCGCGGCCGACGACCGCGACGCGCGCGCCGTTGAGCTCGACGTCGTGCCGGCGCAGCAGCTCGATGATGCCGCGCGGGGTGCACGGCAGCGGGGCCTCCTCGCCCAGCACCAGGCGGCCGAGGCTGATCGGGTGCAGGCCGTCGGCGTCCTTGGCCGGGGCCATCCGCTCCAGCAGCGGACCGGCGTCGAGGTGCTTGGGCAGCGGCAGCTGCACGATGTAACCGGTGCACTCGGGGTCGGCGTTGAGCTCATCGATGACCGCCTCGACGTCAGCCTGGCTGACGTCAGCGGGCAGGTCCTTGCGGATGGACTTGATGCCGACCTTCGCGCAGTCGTTGTGCTTGGCGCGCACGTAGGACTGCGAGCCGGGGTCGTCACCGACCAGCACCGTTGCCAGGCCCGGGGCCTGACCCTGCTCGACGAGCTTGGCGACGCGGGGTCGCAGCTCCTCGAAGATCGCGTCCTTGGTGGCCTTGCCGTCGAGAATCGTCGCGCTCACAGCTGCTCATCGTGGCAGATCGTCGACCGCATGACCTCGCCGGTCCGCAGTTTTTTCCACCACTTCCGCCACGGGCGAAACCGGCCCGGAGCGGCGCAGGTGCAGCAGCACGACCGCGAACGCGACCACCGCCATCCCGGCGATGCCCGCCCCGGCACCCGCCGGTCCGCTGCCGTCGAGCAACGCGCCCACCAGAGGTGAGGCCAGCGCCGCACCTCCCTGCCCGGCCGTCGACATCCAGCCGAACGCCTCACCCCGCCGATCCACCGGGGCGAGATCCGCCAGCCGGTTGTTCGCCGCCGTCAGCAGCGGGGCAACCGCCGAACCACCGATCAGCAGGATCAGCCCGACCGCCCACGGCGAGCCCCCGGAGATCGGCGGCAGCACCGGGACCAGCGCGCACAGGCCCAGCGCCGTCACCCCAGCGCGCGCCCACAACCGGTGCCGCGGGAAACCTCCCATGACCAGCCCGCCCACCAGCGAGCCCACCGCCCACACGCCCGCGAGCACCCCGGCGAGCTGCGGTTCGCCGCGGCCGCGCGCCCAACCGACCAGCAGCACGTCCACCGAGATCAGCGCACCCGCGATCAGGCAGAAGAAGCACAGCAGCGTCAGGAACCCCGGCGTCCGCACCAGGCTCCCGGCGCTCCCGCGCGAGCCACCGCCCAGCCCGCCCCGGATCCCGGCGCGCCACAGGGCCGACGCGAACAGGGCCGGGCCGACCACCGCCCACACCGCGCAGGCCACCAGCGCCGCCGGAGCGCCCCAGGCGGCGACCGCGAACGCGGCCAGCATCGGTCCGACGACGTAGAGCAGCTCCCCGATCGTCGCCTCGACCGCGTAGGCGGCCTCCCGCGCCCGACCCGTGGCGATCATCGGCCACATGGAGCGCGTCACCTGCCCCAGCGGCGGCGCGGACAGGCCCGTGGCCAGCGCGACCGGCAGCATCAACCACCACATCGCCGCGTCCGCCCAGGCCGCGGTCGCGATCATCGCCGCGAAGCCCACCGACTGGCCCGCACCGCTGACGACCAGCACCTTCGCCACCGAGCTGCGGTCCGCCGCACGTCCTCGCACCGGCCCGGCGATCGCGTGCCCGATGGTCATGGCGGTGCAGACCGCGCCGCCGAGCGCGTACGAACCGGTCCACTCGGCCATCAGGAACGTCACCACCATCACCTGGGCCGGGATGTAGAGGCGCGCCAACAGACCGAAGGTCATCAGTGACGGAGCGTGTGGGACAGCGGCCAGGAGCCGGTACGGACGAAGCACGTCCACAACTGTGTCCTTGGGCACTGACGGAGTGCCACCGGTTTTTCGGAGAACCCCCTCGCTGATCCAATACACCTGGTGGTGTGATGTTCTTTCGAACTTTCAGCAGGCAAGCTCTGGGGCGAGATCATCGGTCCCGTCCGGGGCGATCTTGAAAACCGCCACAAGACGATCACCGGCGGCGCGGATGTCACACACAGCGCACAACGCCGGGCCCGCGTCGAGTAGCGTTTCGGCGGGGTGGAGTCGGGTTGCCTCGTCGAGAGGGGGAGGATGTCACCCATGTCGCGTCCGACAGCGATCAGTCCGGAAGAGCAGGAGCAGATCGCCCGCAAGATCGGTGTTCTGCTTTTACAAGGCGCTCCTGAGGACTGGCAGGAGATCACGGTGGAGTACCGAGCCACCGGCGAATACACCGACCTGCTGGGTGAGCTCACCGCGCAGGACGGCAGTTCACGCCCGGTCGAGCCGCCGGCGGAACTGCGGGAGATCTTCGAGCGCCTGCGCGAGGGCATGTACCGCCCCGACGTGGGCACCTGGTTGAGCGCGCTCTACGTCGTCGAGCGCCCGTCCAGTTACCGAATCGATATCAACTTCGACACCGAGCCGCAGTGGCAGCGCCCGCTGCCCCGCGCGGCCTACGTCGACGAGCTTCGCCGCTACCCGCGGTCCGAGGACAACATCCCGGACTGGATGCAGGAGCGGGTCGACGGCACCTCCGCGCCGCAGGCCGAGGACGCCCCCGTGGTGCCCGACACGGTCGCGGGCCTCGAGGCCGAGGCCGCCGGGTCCGCGGAGATCGGCTCCGGCCGCTTCCGCATCACCAACGTCTTCGACGACGTCGACGACGAGGGCCGCCCGGTCGTCTCCGAGCGCCGCCCGGTTCCCGCCGACGAGGTCGGCGCGCTGCGGCAGTACCTGGAGAACGCCCCGGTCGTGCTGGCCTCCCGGGAGAACGAGGAGGACCACCTCGATCCCGAGCGCCCCCAGTCCGTCCCGGGCACCTGGCACACCGACGGGACCTGGCTGTGGCCGGGCGCGGTGGCCTACTACCTGGCGCAGTACGGCATGCCGCCGGAGTCCGCGCTGGTCGAGCACGCCCGCAGCCGCGGTTTCACCGTCGGCGAGGTCGACGACGAGACCCGCGAAGCGGCCGTGAGCGAGCTCGTGGACCAGCCCCTCCCGGACCCGTCCGGTGACGAGCCGGTCGACGAGGCCGGGGCCGACTCCTCGGTGTCGACCGGTGCCGCCGTCGCGGGTGCCGGGGCCGCCACCGTCGGCGCCGCCGCCGTCGGGGCCGCTGCTGCCGGGGTCTCCGGTCCCGAAACCGAGTCCTCCTCGGACGAGCCGGAGGAGCTCGACGAGCCCGCCGCCCCGGTCCAGGAGGAGGCCGTGCCGGCCGCCTCCGGTTCCCGGCACGTCCTCGACGAGGACGACGACGCCCCGGACTCGCAGGAAGTGCTGGCCAAGCTGCACGACCGGCTCACCGACTTCCAGATCGACAGCGACTCCTACCGGCTGGGCAGCCGCAGCACGGACGCCCTCTGCCTCGTGCAGGACGGCGACGACTGGGTCGTCACCGGCACCGAGGACGTCCGCTTCGCCCGCGTCGACCACGCCGCCGCGTACCTGCTGGGCCAGCTGCTGATGGACCAGCCGCCCGCGTCGGTCCCGGCCGCCCCGGTGGCCCCCGAGGCGGACCTGCCGCAGCGCAACGCCGAGTCGGTCGACGAGCTGCTGCCCGGCAGCTCCGAGTCCGTCGACGACCTGCCGCGCCGCGGTGCTCCGGAGCCCGAGCTCCCGCAGCGCTCCGCGCAGGAGCCGACCGATCTGCCGCAGCGCACGCCGGAGTCCGCCGAGCTCCCCCAGCGGGGCGCACCGGAATCCGACCTGCCGCAGCGGAACCCGGAATCGTCCTCGGGTCTGCCGCAGCGCACGCCGCAGGCGTCCGAACTGCCCCAGCGCGCCGCGCGCGAGCCGGAGCAGTCCGGGCCCAGCACCGGCGGGAACCCGCTGTTCACCGCGAACCAGGACGCGGCCCCGGCCGCCCAGGAACCGGTGGCGCAGGAATCCGCCCCGCAGGACCCGGTTCCGCAGAGCCCGTCGGCGCCACCCGCCGACGAGGCGACCCGGTTCCAACCCGCGCCGTCGATGGACCGGCCGCTGCCGCCGCAGGCACCGCAGTCGCCGCCGGTGGGCAACCCGGTGCAGCCGCAGGGCGGTGCGCCGGGCTCGAACCCGCTGCCCAAGCGCCAGCCCCGCCGGGACAGCAACGCGCCGGTTCCCCCGGCCGGTCCCGGCAACGGCGGACCCGCTCAGGGCCCGGCCGGTGGCGCCGACCGCCGTCCCGGACCGGGTGGTCCCGGCATGGCCGGACCGCAGCGGCAGGGCCCGCCGCCCGGACCGCCGCGTCCGCAGCAGGGGCAGCCGCAGAGCCAGCCTCCGCAGGGCCAGCCGCAGGGGTCGCCCAACGGTCAGCCGCCGCAGGGGCAGCAGATCCAGCCGCTCAACGGCGAACCGCCGCTGACGCTGTACCGGGACCGCCGGATCGTCATGCTGCAGCCGGGCACCGAGCTGGACCGCTTCGGCGAGCCGAACGGCAACGTGATGTACGCGGTGCGCACGCCGTACACGCACCGCTCGCTGCCGCCGCAGTGGGCGAACCGCACCTACGCGGCCTACCGGGTGCAGCGCCCGATCCAGGCGCTGCGGGGCACCGCGGTCGCGTGGTTCGAGCAGCCCGGTGGTGGCACGGCGTTCGTGCTCCCGGCAGCGGTCAGCGACCTGCTCTCGGACGGCACGCTCGCCGAGGTGCCGTCGCCGGAGCGCCCGCCGATGGAGTGAGCGAGAGCTGAGAGAGGGCCCTTCCCGCCTGGGAGGGGCCCTCTTTCGCGCTTCAGTCGAGCTGGAGGCCGTGGGCCGCCGCGTAGGACAGGGCCAGCGTCGTGTCGACCCGGGCGCCCCGGAAGTGGGCCTGGACGAGGGCGTCGGCGTCGAGGCGGGCGTCCCGCAGGTCGGCGTTGTCGAGCCGGGCGCCGAGCATCCGGGCGCCGGAGAAGTCGACCTCGCGGAGGTCGCAGCCGCGCAGGTCGCACTCGGTGAGGTTGGCCTCGCGGAACCGGGCGCCGTGCAGGTCCACGTCACGCAGGTCGCAGCGGCCCATCGCGACCAGGGTCAAGTCGGTCTCGCCGACCTTCAGCGAGCGCAACCGGCAGTCGACGAAGCTGGAGCCGAGCAGGCTGCAGCCCTCGAAGGAGCTCTTCCCGAACACCGTGCGTTCGAACTTGCAGGACCGGAACGCGCTCGCGACGTGCTGCGAACCGTTGAGGTCGGCGCCGGTGAAATCGCAGTCGGTGAACACGCAGTTGCGGGTGCTCAGGCCGGTCAGGTCGGCGTCGGTGAAATCGCACTGCTCGAAAACCCGGCCGGACCACTCCTGATCCGGCAACATCGCGTCCTGGAAGTCCTCGCCGACCGCGCTCGTCATGGGACACACCCTGGCACGAGCGCCCGACGTCCTGGGAAAGCGCCATGCGAATCCACCGGGTAGTGCCCAATCTCAAGACCACCGATCTCGCGGCGACGCGGGACCACTACGTGCGGGTGTTCGGCTTCGAGGTGGTGATGGACATGGACTGGATCGTCACCCTCAGCTCGCCCGAGGACCGGATGCGCCAGTTCAGCCTGATCACCGAGGACGCCACGGCGCCCGAGCACCCGGACATCTCGATCGAGGTGGACGACGTCGACGCCGCCTACGCGGCCGCGGTGGAGTCCGGTGCGGAGATCGTGCACCCGCTGACCGACGAGCCGTGGGGCGTGCGGCGGTTCTTCCACCGCGACCCGAGCGGAACCGTGGTCAACACGCTGTCCCACCGTTAGTCGCGGGTCCCACCGTTAGTCCCGGGTCCCACCGCCGGCTACGGGACGACGACCACCGGGCGGACCGCTTCGACGACCAGGGTCGCCGGGACCGTGCCGAGGAGGCCGCCTCGGCGGCGGGAGCGGCCGACGACGATGAGGTCGGCTCGGTACTGCTCGGCGACCTGCTCCAGGCCGACCGCGGGGTCGCCTCGGTGATGCACGAAGTCCCAGTCGATGTCCACCCACTTCAGGTGCGACACGACTTCCTGCTTGAGCTCCTCCACGAGGGATTCGGCGGCTTCGCTGGCCACCGCGACACCCATCGGGGACCAGTAGGCGACGCCGCCCACCGCCTCGACGTAGACCAGCACGAGACGCGCGCGTTCGCGGCGGGCGAGACCCGCCGCCCACGCGGCGGCGTGGAAGCTGGCCGGGCTGCCGTCCATGCCCACGACGATGCCGCCCAGGCCGTCCTTGCCGATCTCGAATTCACGCTCGGTGCTGTCGCCTTCGGCCACGCCGGAATGGTACTCAGTGCCCGGAACCGTTGTTCCGTCGCTGCTCGTTCCGCCGTGCGGGGGTGCTGCGCCGTGCGGGGGTGCTGCGCCGACCGGGGGTGTCCGGTGCCGGGGGCCGCGCGTTAGGTTCTGCGACGTGACCGCAGTGGAACCCCGCACCGAAGCCGAGCAGCGCGCCCTGGACGCCGTGGACGTCGACGCCATCGTCGGTGATCTCCGCGAGCTGGTGGCGATCCCCAGCGTGGGCGGCACCACGGCCGAGCACGACGCGCAGCAGTGGTGCGCCGACAAGCTCGCCGGGCTGGGCCACCGGGTCGATCACTGGCGCATCGACGTCGACGAGCTCGCCCGGCACCCCGAGTTCCCCGGCCAGGAGGCCGAGCGGGACGAGGCGTACGGCTGCGTCGGGGTCAGCGGCGAGGGTGATCCGGCGCTGGTGTTCTGCGGGCACACCGACGTTGTTCCGCCGGGCGATCTGGACCGCTGGCCGGACCGCGACCCGTACACCCTGCGCATCGACGACGGCATCGCCGCCGGTCGCGGCACCTGCGACATGAAGGGCGGCGTGGTGGCGTTCCTCGGCGCCCTGCAGGCACTGCGCGCGGCGGGTGTGGAGCTGGCCCGGCCGGTCGCGGTGCACTCGGTCGTCGCCGAGGAGGACGGCGGGCTGGGCGCGTTCGCGACGCTGCGGCGCGGTCACCGCGGTGAGGCGTGCGTGATCGCCGAACCGACGCAGAACACCATCGTGGCGGCCAACGGCGGTTCGCTGACGTTCCGGCTGGAGGTCCCGGGTCAGAGCACGCACGGCTCGACCCGCTACCGGGGCGTCAACGCGCTCGACAAGCTGGCCGAGCTGCTGCCGGTGCTGCGCGAGCTGGAGTCCCGGCGCAACGTCGACCCGGACCCGCTGGTGGAGCACCTGGAGATCCCGTACCCGCTGTCGGTCGGCAAGGCCCACGTCGGTGACTGGGCGAGCACGGTCCCGGACCTCGCGGTCGCCGAGGGCCGCTACGGCGTGCGGCTCGGCGAGTCCGTCGAGCAGGCCAAGGCCGAGTTCGCCGCCGCCGTGGCCGAGGCCTGCGCAGCCGACCCGTGGCTGGCCGAGCACCCGGTCCGGGTGACCTGGCCGGGCGGCATCTCGCCAGCGGCCGCTTCCCAGAGGGCCACCCGCTGCTGGAGGAGACCCGGCAAGCGATCGTCGCAGCGGGCGGCCCCGACCCGGAGGTCCTGGGCGCCCCCTACGGCTCGGACCTCCGCCAGTACGCGGCCACCGGAATGCCCACGCTCACCTACGGCCCGGGCGACGTCCGCTACGCCCACGCCGACGACGAACACGTCACCATCGCAGACCTGGAGCAGTGCGCCAGAACCTTCGTCCTCCTAGCAATCAACCGCTGCGGAATCGCCTGACGTCAGGCAACCGCCGCAGGCGGTTTCTCCCTGCCCCACCTGAGCAACTGGCACCGCCGCGGGTTCTGAGCGGCTCTCCGGGGAGGACAGCCGACGTGTCGTGTAATTGGCATACACAAGCCTCGGATCCCGGAGCCAGAGAGTCGCTCAGGTTCCGCTTCTGGCACCGCCAAGCAACAAGACCACGGAGTCGTGTCAGTAGACAGAACCCCGAACGACCGCACCGATGACGTCCAAAAACAGCCACAGACCTAATGAAAATCCCGAGACTCCGAAGGCACCCGAATATCCAGTTTTTGGAGTCGATCGGCCCGCAGGTTCACCACCTCCCCAGCCCGCTCAACAACCCCCCGAACCAGCAGAGCAGCACTGGTTCGTCCGACCTTCCGGTACCGAGCCCACAGCCCGGGCGAGCACACGACGTTGACGGTCCCGGTCTCATCCTCGAGGTTGAGGAACGTGATCCCGCCAGCGGTGGCCGGCCGCTGCCGGTGAGTCACGGCCCCGCCCACCAGAACCCGGGTCCCGTGCTCCACTTCGGACAGACGGGAAGCGGGCAGCGCCCCGAGCTCGTCGAGGCGCGCCCGGACGAACTGCAGCGGGAAGCTGTCGGGTGAGACGCCGGTGGCCCACACGTCGGCGGCGGCCTTCTCGACGCCGTCCATCCCGGGCAGGGCGGGGGCGTCGGAGGAGACGGTGGTGCCGGGCAACCGGTCTGGTCGTTCGCGGGCGGCCGCGGCGGCGTTCCACAGCGCTTCGCGGCGGGTCAGGCCGAGCCCGTCGAACGCGCCTCCGGTGGCCAGGGCTTCCATCTGGGGCGCGGTCAGGCGCACGCGCCGCGCCACGTCGGCCATGTCGGCGAAGGGCCCGTTCTCGGCGCGTTCGGCGACCAGCTCCTCGGCGAGGTCCTCGCCGAGCTTGCGCACCGCGGACAGGCCGATGCGCACGGCTTGCCGTCCGGCGCTGGTGGCGTCGGGTTCCAGATCGGCGTGCACTCGGCTGGCGTTGATGTCGGGTCCGCGCACCACGACGCCGTGCCTGCGCGCGTCGGCGACCAGCGATTGCGGCGAGTAGAACCCCATCGGTTGGGCCTTGAGCAGAGCCGCGCAGAAAGCGGCCGGGTAGTAGCGCTTGAACCAGGCGCTGGCGAACACCAGCAGCGCGAAGCTCAGCGCGTGGCTCTCGGGGAACCCGTAGTTGGCGAAGGCCAGCATCCGCTGGTAGATGTGCTCGGCCAGCTCTTCGCCGATGCCGTTGGCGGCCATGCCTTCGAAGAGCCTGTCGCGCAGGCGTTCCATGCGTTCGGCGGAGCGCTTGGCGCCCATCGCCCGGCGGAGCTGGTCGGCCTCGGCCGGGCTGAATCCGGCGACGTCGACCGCCAGCTGCATCAGCTGCTCCTGGAACAGCGGGACGCCCAGCGTCTTGGCCAGCGCACCGGCCATCAGCGGATGTTCGTAGTCCCACTCCTCCTCGTCGTTGCGGCGGCGGATGTAGGGGTGCACCGATCCGCCCTGGATGGGGCCGGGCCTGATCAGCGCGACCTCGACCACCAGGTCGTAGAACTCGCGGGGTTTGAGCCGGGGCAGCGTGGCCAGCTGCGCGCGGCTCTCCACCTGGAACACCCCGATGGCGTCGGCTCGGCGCAGCATCGCGTAGACCTCGGGATCGGACAGGTCCAGTTCGCCGAGGTCGACGTCGATGCCGTGGTGCTCGCGGGTCATGTCGATGGCGTGGTGCAGCGCCGAGAGCATGCCCAGGCCGAGCAGGTCGAACTTGACCAGGCCGACGGTGGCGCAGTCGTCCTTGTCCCACTGCAGCACCGTCCGGCCGGGCATCCGCGCCCATTCCACCGGGCACACCTCGCTGACCGGCTGGTGGCAGATCACCATGCCACCGGAGTGGATCCCCAGGTGGCGAGGGAATCCCATCAGCTCGTCGGCGAGATCGCGCACCGCGCCGGGGATCTCGGAGTCCTCGGGCAGCGGGCCCCAGTGCTCGATCTCCTTGCTCCAGGCGTCCTGCTGGCCGGGCGAGTAGCCGAGCGCGCGGGCCACGTCGCGCACCGCGGACTTGGGGCGGTAGCCGATGACGTTGGCGACCTGGGCGGCGTGGGTGCGGCCGTACTTGGCGTAGACGTGCTGGATGACCTCCTCGCGGCGGCCGGATTCGATGTCGATGTCGATGTCCGGCGGCCCGTCCCGCTCGGGTGCGAGGAACCGCTCGAACAGCAGCCGGTAGCGCACCGGGTCGGCGTTGGTGATGCGCAGCGCGAAGCACACGGCCGAGTTCGCCGCCGATCCCCTGCCCTGGCACAGGATGTCCTCGCGGCGGCAGAAGTCGATGATCTCGTGCACGACCAGGAAGTAGCCGGGGAACTCGAGCTCCTCGATGACGGCGAGCTCGTGCTCGATCTGCCGGTAGGCCTCCGGCGCGGCCTGCGGCGGCCCGTAGCGGTCGAGCGCGCCGAGGTAGACCAGTTCCCGCAGGTGGCTGGTCTCGGTGTGGCCGCGCGGCACGTCGAACGGGGGCAGCTGGGGGGCGACCAGGCTCAGGTCGAACGCGCAGGACTTGCCGAGCTCGGCGGCCCGCTGCACCGCGCCCGGGTAGCGGGCGAAGCGCTCGGTCATCTCGGCTCCGGAGCGCAGGTGGTTGCCGGCCCAGGCGGGCAGCCAGCCGTCCATGTCGTCCAGGCTGCGTCGCGCGCGGACGGCCGCGACGACGCTCGCCAGCCGCGCCCGGTCCGGGCGCGCCAGGTGCGCGCCGGTGGTGGCCACCGTGGACAGCCCGGCCCGGTCGGCGAGCTCGGCGAGGGCGTCGTTGCGCACCGAGTCGGTGGGCAGGCCGTGGTCGGTGAGCTCGACGGTGACGTGCTCGCGGCCGAAGAGCCCGACCAGCCGGTCGAGTTCGACCGCGGCGGCGTCCGCCCCGCCCGCGGCCAGGGCCGTCTGGACCGCGCCCTTGCGGCAGCCGGTGAGGACCTGCCAGTGCCCGGCCGCGTCGGCGGCCAGCTCCTCCAGCCGGTACTCCGGGCGTCCCTTCTCCTCGCCGCGCAGCTGCGCGGTGCTGATCGCCCGGCACAGGGAGGCGTAGCCGTCGAGGTCGCGGGCCAGCACCAGCAGGTGCCCGCCTTCGGGGTCGGGGACGCCGTTCTGCGGCTGGGTGAGCCCCAGGCTCAGCTCGGCGCCGAACGCGGTGCGCACGTCGTGCTCCTTGGCGGCTTCGGCGAACCGCACGACGCCGTAGAGCCCGTCGTGGTCGGTGAGCGCGATGGCCGCCAGTCCGAGGTGCGCGGCCTCCTCGATCAGCTCCTCGGGGTGCGCGGCGCCGTCGAGGAAGCTGAAGTTGGAGTGCGCGTGCAGCTCGGCGTAGGGGACCTTCTCGCCCGGCGGCGACAGGCCTCGTCCTCGTCGTCGATGTTCGGCCCGGGGGCGTGCCGCGGGCCCCTCGTCGCGGCGCGGCGTCATCGTGCCGGAGAGGGCCTTCTCCAGCTCGGACCAGCTCTGGGGCGGGTTGAACCAACTCATGGACCTAGTGAACTCCTGTTCGAACCGTTGGCGCTACCAGCTGGGACGACATCCACTCGAACGAGTGTTCCCCTGCTATCGGTAGGCGCCCTGGACCCACCAGTCACCGCGCTCGTGCACCAGCAGCAGCGCGATCTCGTCCGCATCGCCGGACCCCGCATCGCCGGACCCCGCCGGGGATTCCGGCGCGAGCACGACCTGGAGGCGGACCTGGGCCCGCGGCGGCACCTGCGATTCCGGCGCGGTTCGGCCGGACCCGGTGGCCAGCAGCTCGACCCACCAGCGCTCGGTCACCGGCCACGGACCGGCCCAGCCGACCACGGCGCGGGACTTCCCGCCGGCCACCTCGACCCGGTCCGGAGCGGCGGACAGACCGGTCCGGTCGGTGATCCACACCGGCTCGCCCGAGGCGTCGAGCACCCGCGCCGGCCACGGCTCGCCCGGCACCACCGTCGGCGACGGCGCCGGGATCCGGCCCGGCCACGGCGGTTCGGCGGGCAGCGTCGCGCGGCGCTCGTCGCCCCAGGGCACGAATCGCACCTGGTCGCGAGGGTCCCTGCCGCCACCGAGCACGCCGGTCAGCACCGCTTCCGGGCCGAGCATGCCCTGCACTCGCGCGAAGGCCCGGCCCGCGCGGGCGGTGGCCTCGCCGGTCGCGGAGCTGAGCAGGTCGAGCTGCAGACCGCCCGCGCCCACGACCTCCTCGGGGCTCAGGCTCAGCTCGCCGAGGCCCGCGGTGGGACGACCGGTGCGGCCGTTGAGCCAGCCGTCGAGCTGCCAGCGGACCCGGTCGGCGGTGGCGGCCGGGGTCAGCGGTTCCGCGCAGCGCCACACCCGGTGCAGCTCCTCGCCGTTCTCGGTGCGCGCCGAGATGCCCAACCGGGTGCAGGCCAGGCCGAGATCGCCCAGCTTGGCGTGCAGGTCGTCGGCGAGCGCCTTGGCGACGAACGCCGCGCGGTCCACCCGGTCCACCGGCGGGTCGAGCTCCTCGGTGACGATCAGCTCGGGCGGTGGTCGACGCCGCTTGACCGGGCGCTCCTCCTGCCCTCCCGCCGACCGGTGGGCCAGCAGAGCGGCCTGCCCGAACCGGGTCGCCACGTCCGCCGGGCCCAGCGCGGCGAACTCGCCGAGGGTGCGAATCCCCAAGCGGCGCAGCAGGTCCACGAGCTCGGGCTGCTGCGCGACCTGCTTCGGGCCGAGCCGGTCGGCGAGCTGCTCGACCTCCTCGATCGGCAGCGGGGCGAGGAAGCCCCGGCTGCCACCGGGTTCGACGTGCCGGGCGTGCCGCGCGGCGAGGATCGCGGCGAACAGCCCGTCGGCGACGCCGATCCGGCACTCCACGCCGGCCTGCGCGTCGATGTGGTCGACGAGCTTCTCCGCGACGGCCTCCTCTCCGCCGAAGTAGCGCGCAGGCCCCCGGGCGGGTACTGCGACCAGGCCCGGGCGGACGACCTCGACCCCGGGCACGAGTTCCTCGACGGCGACCACGACGGGCTCGAAGAGCCGCACGTCGCGCGCCGGATCGTGCTCGCACACGACGAGTTCCGGGCAGCGCCCCTGCGCCTCGCGGCGGCGCATCCCCCGGCGCACACCGCCCTCCCGGGCGGTCGCCGAGCAGGCGACGACCCGGTTCGCGGCGAAAACCGCTGCGGGCACGAGAGGCGCGAGCTCGGCGGCGCGCGCGGCGGCCACCACCGGCCAGTCCGGGCACCACACGACGATCCTGCGGGCGGGCACGTCGCTCACCCCGCCACCGCGCGCAGGTGAGCCCGAGCGGCCGGGCGTTCTCCGGCAGTCGCGACGTCGGAAACGGTTGCAACGGCGGAGGTTTCGACGGCAGAGCTTTCGACAGGGGGGCTTTCGACAGGGGCGATCGCGCCGTCGCGGGAGGGGAGCAGCACTCGGCAGGAACGCGGGCGCGACGCCGCGCCACGCCCTTCGGCGTGCACCGCGATCTCGCGTTCGCGCAGGTGACCGTGGCCGTGCCCGAGCCCGCGCCAGCGGGCCCCAGAACAGCGCAGCTGCACCTCCGCGCCCGGCCAGCGCCCGAAGGGCAGCAGCACCGAACCGCGGTGGCGCGCTCGCGCGGAGAGCCTGCGGGCATCGGCGTCGAGCACCCGCCCGGTCCCGCCGACCACGACCAGGTCGACGCCGTCGAGCAGCGCCGCGATCACGCCCGCCGGATCGGATCCCGGCTGCGGCACGACCGCCAGCCGCTCCAGCGACACCCCCGCCTCGGCGGCGGCGACCAGGTTGATGCCGGGCAGGCCCACCACGGTCGCCCAGGAACCGTTCGCCGTGGCCTCCGCCAGCAGCGCGAACAGCAGTGACACCGATCCGTGCACCGCCACCGTGCTGCCGCGGCGCAAACCTGGCCACGGCAGCACGGCGGCGAGTTCCGCCCGCGTCGGCAGCACCCGGCCCGCACCCGGGACACCGCCCGCCTCGACGCGCGGCACACCCACGGACACCCCGTCAGCCGTGGGCGCGCTCAGCGGCGTCGAAGACACCATCGCGGACATCGCCGCCCTCCCCACATACGTGACCGCGGTGGGTGCCCGACCCCGGCGCGGGCACCCACGAACACAGCCGCTGCGGGGAAGGCAGCGGTGGAGTCAGCGCTGCGCCTGCACCCGGACCACAGCGCCGAACCCCATCGGAGCGGCCGACCCCGACACCGGCCGTCCCCAATCTCGAACTTTCGTTCGAACAAGTCCAGTTAACCCTGCTCGGAGAGCCAAGTCAAGAACCAAGGGAACATTCGTTCGAAAGAGTGATCCGGGGCTCCGCTCCCGCCCTCCCACGAGTTCGTTTCACGCTCCGCCCGCCCCAGAGCGCAAAAGAACGAGCCCCGAGGCCGAGGGCCTCGGGGCTCGTCGTGGATGAGCGTCGTCAGTGGGCGAAGTGGCGGGTGCCCGTGAGGTAGACCGGGACTCCGGCCGCCTCCGCCGCCGCGATGACCTCGCCGTCGCGGACCGAACCGCCCGGCTGGACGACGGCGCGGACACCGGCGTCGAGCAGGACCTGCAGGCCGTCCGGGAACGGGAAGAACGCGTCCGAGGCCGCGACCGAACCCTTGGCGCGGTCACCCGCGCGGGAGACCGCCAAGCGGGCCGAGTCGACCCGGTTCACCTGGCCCATGCCCACGCCGACCGTCGCGCCCGCGTCGGCCAGCAGGATCGCGTTCGACTTCACCGCGCGGCAGGCGCGCCAGGCGAACTTCAGGTCCGCCAGCGTCGCCGCGTCCACCGGGGAACCGGTCGCCAACGTCCAGTTCGCCGGGTCGTCGCCGTCGGCGTCGATGGCGTCCGAGCCCTGCACCAGCATGCCGCCGGAGATCGCGCGCATCTCGACCCGGCCGCTCTGCGGCGGCTGGGCGGTCAGGATGCGGATGTTCTTCTTCTTGTTCAGCACGTCCACCGCGCCCTCGGCGTAGCCGGGGGCCACCACGACCTCGGTGAAGATCTCCGCGACCTGCTCGGCCATCGCCACAGTCACCTCGCGGTTGGTGGCGATCACGCCGCCGAACGCGCTCACCGGGTCGCACTCGTGCGCCTTGCGGTGCGCGGCGGCGATGTCGTCGGCGACCGCGATGCCGCACGGGTTGGCGTGCTTGATGATCGCCACGCACGGCTCGTCGTGGTCGTGCGCGGAACGCCACGCGGCGTCGGCGTCGACGTAGTTGTTGTAGGACATCTCCTTGCCGTGCAGCTGCGCGGCCGCGGCCAGGCCGGTGGCCTCCCCGCCCGAGACGTACAGCGCGGCCGGCTGATGCGGGTTCTCGCCGTAGCGCAGCGCAGAGCGGCGCTGCCAGGTCTCGCCGATCCAGCCCGGGAACGCGGCGTCGTCACCGGTCGGGACCTTGCTCATCCAGGACGCCACGGCCACGTCGTAGGACGCGGTGTGCCGGAACGCCTCGGCCGCCAGCTCGGTCCGGTCGGTCATCGAGAAACCGCCCGCGCGAACCTCCTCGAGAACCCACTCGTAGCGGCTCGGGTCGACCACGACGGCCACGTTGGCGTGGTTCTTCGCCGACGCGCGCACCATCGCCGGGCCGCCGATGTCGATCTGCTCGATCACCTCGTCCTGCGCGGCGCCCGAGGCCACCGTCTGCACGAACGGGTACAGGTTGACCACCAGCAGGTCGAACGGAGCGATCTCCAGCTCCTCCAGCTGCCGGGCGTGGGTGTCGCGACGCAGGTCGGCGAGCAGGCCCGCGTGCACCCGCGGGTGCAGCGTCTTGACCCGGCCGTCCAGCGCCTCCGGGAAGCCGGTGAGCTCCTCGACGGGCGTGACCGGCACGCCGGCGTCGGCGATCGCGCGCGCCGTGCCGCCGGTGGAGACGATCTCCACCCCGGCCGCGTGCAGCCCGGTGGCCAGCTCCAGCAGGCCCGACTTGTCCGACACGCCGATCAGCGCGCGGCGAACCGGGCGCCGCTCCTGGGAGTTCGCGGTCACGGGATATTCACCTTCCGTCCCTGCACGGTCCACCCGTGCAACGCCAGCTTCTGCAGAGTGCCGACCAGCAACCGCCGCTCGACGGCCTTGATCCGCTCGTGGAGGCTCGCCTCGTCGTCCTCGGGCAGCACCTCGACGGCTTCCTGGGCCAGGATCGGCCCCGTGTCCACGCCGGCGTCCACCACGAACAGGGTGCAGCCGGTGACGCGGACTCCATACTCCAGCGCATCCCGCACCCCGTGCATGCCGGGGAACGAGGGAAGCAGCGCCGGGTGGCTGTTGAGGTATCGGCCGTCGAAGCGGGCCAGGAAGTCGGCGCCGACGAGCTTCATGAACCCGGCGGAGACCACCAGGTCCGGCTCGTGCTCGGCGCAGGCCTCGGTCAGCGCGCGGTCCCACTCCTCGCGGGAGGCGTGGTCACCGACCTTGCGGACGAACGTGGGGATGCCTGCGCGCTCGGCGCGGGCCAGTCCCTCGATGCCGTCGCGGTCGGCGCCCACCGCGACCACCTGGACCGGGTAGTCGGGTTCGCTGGTGGCGTCGAGCAGGGCCTGCAGCAGGGTGCCGGAACCGGAGACGAGCACGACCACCCGCGCCGGGGTGGCGGTCGTGATCCGGTTCGGGTGCGCGGCGGTGCTCGGCTGGTCGGGCGTACTCGGGTTCAGCGTTCGCTCCTGACATGCCTCGGCACGATCTCCCCCGCAGCGTAAGACCTGGTTGCGGGGTCGGCTCCGGCAGGGGCCGGGCGAGTGGCGCAGCGCTCACCCCCGGTCGCGCGGCGCGGACTCCTCCTCGTCCGGCTCGGCGTCGAACTCGTCCGCCTCGACCTCGGGTTCGGCGTCGCTTTCCGCACGGGCGACCGGGATTTCGGAGACCAGGTCGTCCAGGTCGGTGTAGTCGAAGTCCTCCTCCGGCGACTCCGGATCCGGCTCTGGATCGATGTCCTCGTCGTCGAACGCGTCGGTGGCGAAGGCGGCCAGCGCCGGGTCGTCGGGCTCCTCCGCTCCGCCCAGCCAGGTCATCGCCAGCGCGGGGATCGCCAGCCAGCACAGCGTCGCCAGCGCGAGGCCCACCGGGTGGAACGAGACGTCGCCGACCGGGCCGTTGCCGAGCCGGCCGCCGGCGACCACCGCCAGGATCAGCACCGCCAGCGTCGCCACCCCGGCCGCCACCAGCACGACGACGAGACGGCGCAACAGCGGGCCGGGAACGCGTCGCGCGACCAGGCCCAGGAACATCCCGACCAGCAGCGGGAGCAGCAGCACCGCCGACCACCACACCGCCGGTCCGTCGTGCGGCAGCACCGCCAGCAGCGGCAGGTCCGGCAGCGGACCCGGCGCGTGGTTCAGCGGCTGGACGGTCTGGGACCCGATCGCGAAACCGCTGCCCGCGGCGAACGACCAGCCCGCCAGGATCGCGTTGGGCAGGTACAGCAGCGAGAGGACGGTGGCCCCGACGGCGTCGCCCGCGCCGCCCATCCGCTCCATCGACGCGGCCATCTCCGGCGCGGCGAGCACGACCCCGGCCAGCAGCACGAACGCGCCTGCCGCGACCACGGTGGCGATCGTCAGCAGGCCGATCCGCAGCCCGGTCCACACGTAGGCGTCGGTGCGCTCCCACAGCAGGTAGAACAGGCCGCAGCGGTTGGCCACCCCGGCGGTCGCGGCGATCGCGGCGGTCAGGCCGCAGCTCAGGAACGCCTCGACCGGGACCGCGCTGAACGGGCCGCCGAGCAGCATCGCGAACAGCGCGCCGACGCACGCGTGCACCAGCGCCATCGTCGCGATCACCGGCCACGCCTGGTCCGGGCGGCGCAGCCGGCAGCGGCGGGCGACGAACGCCGAGGCCGCCGCGACCAGCAGCACGACGCCGATCGTGGGCAGCATCGGCAGCACGCTCAGCGGCGCGCCGGAGATCACCAGCGGCGACTGGTAGAGCATCAGCCAGCCGGGCAGCGCGGCCATCAGGACCAGCAGCGGGTCGAAGCTCGTGCCGCTGGCGATGCCGACGACCAGGGCGAGCAGCGCCGCGACGGCGAGGAAGCCGATCAGCGGCACCGCGCCGACCACGGCGATGAACAGCCACCGGCGCAGACCCGGTTTCCGGTCGGAAGGGCCGGCGGCCACGGCATGGGGGATCGGATCCAGCGCAGACACGCGACCGAATGTCGCACCACCGCTGCTCCGAACGGCCTCGAACACGCCAGCCCATCCGCCCATCGGGGGATGCGGGCTGGGAGCAGGACAGTTTTAGCCATAACTACCCGGACAAAAGGGATCTTGATCATGGGTGATTATGGCTAAAACTGTCCACTGCCAACGACCGTTGGCAACGTCCGCTCAACGCTCCGCGAGATCGCGGCTCAGTTAGAAGGCGGGCGGCCCAGAAGGCGAGCCGCTCAGACCGCTCAGACGGCGGGTGGGTCAGAAGGCGGGTGGGTTGGTGCCCGGGTGGGGCATTTGCCGGGTGCCCTGCGGGCCGCCACCGTCCTGGTCGGATTTCGGTTGCTGAGCGTGCTGGGTGCTCGGGGGTGGCTGGGTGTTCGAGGGCGGCTGGGTGTTCGGGCCGCTTTGGGGCTGCTGCGGGGGCTGGGCGCCGGACTGGGCGTTCGGGCCGGGCTGGGCGTTCTGCTGGCCGGGGCGGTTCTGGTGAGGGCCGCTCGAGTCCGGGCCGGGGGTGGGGACGCCGCCGGAGGACGGGTTCCAGCCGCCCGGTTGCTGGGAGTCCGCCGCTGACGACTGCTGCTGAGCGGGTTGGCCGCCGGTGTTCGGGTTCCACGGAGGTGGCCCGCCGAACTGAGCTCCGGGTTGACCCTGCGGGCTCCAGCCCGGGCCACCGGGGCCGGGTCGCGGTCCTCCGGGTCCGCCCGGTCCGCGCTGCGGCCGACCCTGCGGGAACGGGGGCTGACCGTACGGCTGCGGACCGGTCCCCGGGCGCGAGGAACCGTCGCCGGACCTGCTGCCGGGCTTGATCACACCACCCTCGACGAGCAGCACGCCCAGCACGGCGGCCAGCTGCGCGAGCGCCAGCACCATCAGCACCGGGACCAGGCCCGACGCGGTGTTGCGGACGACGTCCTGCAGCAGCGCCAGCGCCGCGTAGGCCGACAGCGGGACGGCGACGAACAGCGCGTCCGGCGTCTTCGGCAGGAACCGCATGCCCGCCAGCGCGGCGGTGGAGATCAGGCCGACACCGGCCATGCTGCCCATCAGCGCGCCGACGCCGTCGTCGAAGAACCCGAGCAGGTAGCCGACAACGCCGGCACCGGCGGCCCCCATCGCGAGGATTTCTCTCAGCTCGAACGAACGGCGGTCGCCGCCGGTGCTCGGCTGTTGCGGATACGGGGCGGACATGGGATCGGACTCCTCGAAAGCACTCGATCGGGCGTGCTGATCGACGGTACCGAACCCCGGCGACGGCCAGGGCGGCCCGCCTGCTTGGGCCGGAAGACCGTTCGGGGCCGGGTTCCCGAGGGGAACCCGGCCCCGAAACGAGCGAGGTCGGAGGGTGTCAGCCCTTGACGATCTCGCGCATCAGCTTGGCGGTCTCGCTCGGCGTCTTGCCGACCTTGACGCCCGCGGCCTCCAGGGCCTCCTTCTTCGCCGAGGCGGTGCCCGACGAACCGGAGACGATGGCGCCCGCGTGACCCATGGTCTTGCCCTCCGGCGCGGTGAAGCCCGCGACGTAGCCGACCACCGGCTTGGTGATGTTGGCCTTGATGTAGTCGGCCGCGCGCTCCTCGGCGTCGCCACCGATCTCACCGATCATCACGATGGCCTCGGTCTCCGGGTCTTCTTCGAAGGCCTGCAGCGCGTCGATGTGGGTGGTGCCGATGATCGGGTCACCACCGATGCCGACGGCGCTGGAGAAACCGATGTCCCGCAGCTCGTACATCATCTGGTAGGTCAGCGTGCCCGACTTGGACACCAGACCGATCTTGCCCGGGCCGGTGATGTCGGCCGGGATGATGCCGGCGTTGGACTTGCCGGGCGAGATGATGCCGGGGCAGTTCGGCCCGATGATCCGAGTCTTGTTGCCCGTGGCGTTGGCGTGCGCCCAGAAGTAGGCCGAGTCGTGCACCGGGATGCCCTCGGTGATGACGACGGCCAGGCCGATCTCGGCGTCGATCGCCTCGATCACGGCGTCCTTGGCGAACTTCGGCGGCACGAAGACGACCGACACGTCGGCGCCGGTCTCCTTCATCGCCTCCTGAACGCTGCCGTAGACCGTGAGCTCCTTGCCCTCGATCTCGACGGTCTGCCCGGCCTTGCGGGCGTTGACACCGCCGACGATGTTGGTGCCGGAGCGCAGCATGCGGGCGGTGTGCTTGGTGCCCTCAGAGCCGGTGATGCCCTGAACGATCACCTTGCTGTTCTCGTTGAGGAAGATAGCCATGATCGCCTCACGCCCCCGCAGCCAGCTCGGCGGCCTTGTCGGCCGCACCGTCCATCGTGTCCACGACCGTGACCAGCGGGTGGTTGGCCTCGGCCAGGATCTGACGCCCCTCGACGACGTTGTTGCCGTCGAGACGCACGATCAGCGGCTTGGTGGCCTCGTCGCCGAGGATCTTCAGCGCCTGCACGATGCCGTTGGCCACGGCGTCGCAGGCGGTGATGCCACCGAAGACGTTGACGAACACGGACTTGACGTCCTGGTCGCCCAGGATGACGTCCAGGCCCGCGGCCATGACCTCGGCGGAGGCGCCGCCGCCGATGTCGAGGAAGTTCGCCGGCTTCACGTTGCCGTGGTTCTCACCGGCGTAGGCCACGACGTCCAGGGTGGACATGACCAGACCGGCACCGTTACCGATGATGCCGACCTCGCCGTCCAGCTTGACGTAGTTGAGGCCCTTCTCCTTGGCCTTGGCCTCGAGCGGGTTCTCCGCGTCCTTGTCCACCAGCTCGGCCTGCTTGGCCTGGCGGAACGCGGCGTTCTCGTCGAGGGTGACCTTGCCGTCGAGGGCGATGATCTTGCCCTCGGGGTCCTTCACCAGCGGGTTGACCTCCACCAGGGTGGCGTCTTCGGCGACGAAGGTCTCCCACAGCTTCACGATCACGTCGGCGACCTGGTCGGCGACCTCGGCCGGGAACTTGGCGGCGGAAACGATCTCCTTCGCCTTGTCCTGGTCGACGCCCTCGATCGGGTCGATCGCGATCTTGGCCAGGGCCTCCGGGTTGGTGGCCGCGACCTCTTCGATCTCCATACCGCCCTCGACCGAGGCCATCGCGAGGAAGTTGCGATTCGCGCGGTCGAGCAAGAAGGAGAAGTAGTACTCCTCCGCGATGTCGGAGGCGGTCGTGACCAGCACCTTGTTGGTGATGTGGCCCTTGATGTCGAGACCGATGATGGCCTCGGCCTTGGCCTTGGCCTCGTCCGGGTTCTCGGCCAGCTTCACGCCGCCGGCCTTGCCCCGGCCACCGGTCATGACCTGGGCCTTGATGACTACGGGCCCGCCGAGTTCTTCGGCGACTGCCTTGGCCCCTTGCGGGTCTGTCGCCACGGCGCCGGGCAGCGTCGGCACGCCGTGGGAGGCGAAGAGCTCCTTCGCCTGGTACTCGTACAGGTCCACTCGACTCTCCTGCGACGTCGGTGTCGGACTCGGTGACGATATCGACCTGCGATGACGCATGGGGCGGCGCACCTGGTGAACTGCCTCACCTGAGGTAGGGCGTCTGCCTGGGTCGACCCGTCCAACACGGGGATTCGCCTGTTTCGGCAGGAGCGATATCTGCGTTCGCGTGACGAACGGAACAGACGCCGTGACGGCGTGCAGCCAGTCTCGGGCACCGCGCGAGCGGTCACAAGACGTCCGGGCGAGTGAACTCAGTTGCTCGGTTCGGCGGTCGTGCGGGCCGCCAGAGCGGTGCCGAGCAGCACCACCGCGCACCCGATCGCGCACCACAGGCCCAGCCCCGGGGTGGCGCCGGTCAGGCGACCGGCGGTCAGCGGGAACTCCAGCGCGCGCACCGCGACCAGCAGCGCCGCGCCGAACAGCAGCGCCGCGGCCGGGCCCGGACGGCACATCGGTGCCAGCGCGGTCGCGCCGACGACGGCGGCCAGCGCCAGCACCAGGCCCCACGAGGTGGTGCCGAAGTCGGTGAACACGCCGGGCGCGCTGTAGTCGGGCGCGGTGAGCACCGG
The DNA here is from genome assembly GCF_045278815.1 of Saccharopolyspora sp. ID03-671. Taxonomy (NCBI): domain Bacteria; kingdom Bacillati; phylum Actinomycetota; class Actinomycetes; order Pseudonocardiales; family Pseudonocardiaceae; genus Saccharopolyspora; species Saccharopolyspora sp. ID03-671. Next base: position 4,435,599 of record NZ_CP134054.1, on the reverse strand, counting down.
CAGGCTGAACGCCCCGGCGCCGAGCACCAGCGCGACCAGCGACGGGATCAGCACGAGTCGGCGCATCGCCATCTCGGTGAGGTCGACGTCGTCGCGCTCGACCGCCCCGGCCAGCGCAGCGAGCACCGCGGACACGGCCGCCAGCAGCACCGACAGCCCGGCCGCCCAGGCTCCCAGGCCCGCTCCGGCCCCGGCCGCCTGCACGGCGGTGAACACCGCGTCCAGCGATCCGGCCGCGGCCAGCGGCACGACCGCCCACAGCACGGTCAGCACCGGCCGCAGCGGCAGCGCGAGCTTCGGCAGCAGCATCCCGGCACCCACCACGACCAGCAGGATCCCGGCCGGGAGCAGCATCCGGGCCGGGTACTCCGAGGGGTCGCGCAGCCCGTACGGCATGGCGACGTGCGGCGTCAGCGCCGCGAGCACCGCGACGGCACCGGCCAGCAGCGCGAACACCCCGGCGAGGGTGAGCAGCCTGGTCAGCGCGGGAAGGCGCAGGTCGTCGACGTCCTCGGCCGGTTCGCCGCGCCCGGCCCGCACCGCCAGCACCAGCAGCGCCGCGGCGGCCAGCAGCCCCAGCAGCGGGCCCCAGGCGAAGCTGAGCTCGTCGAGCACCAGCACCGACACCAGCGGCGGCACGGCCACCGCGATCAGCGAGAACGCCACGCCGAGCAGGCCGCCGCGGGCGAACTCCGCGTCGGTGGACCCGGCGAGCAGACCGGCGGCGCAGGGCACCGCGACGGCCAGCAGAGCGCTGCCGATGAGCACCGGCAGCGGCCCGTCCAGGGCGGTCTCGGCGGGCAGGTAGGGGTCGTCGGAGGAGAACGGGGCCATGAGCACCGCGACCGCGCCCAGCACTCCCGCGCACAGCGCCATCGCGAGCAGGCCCTGGCGGTGCGAACCGTCGCCCGACTCGCGGGTGCCCCAGGTGGCGAGCACGCCCGCGACCAGCGCGAGCACGTGCCCGGCGGCCAGCAGCCACCAGCCGACGCCGGGTTCGAAGTTCAGCAACGAGGTGGCGCGCAGCAGCTCCGGGCGCGCGGCCATGCCCGCGTCGGCGGCGAACTGGACGTCCTGCCCGAGCCTGCCCGGCGCGAAGGCGGCCGGGCCGACCAGCAGCGCGGCGGCCACGACCGGGCGCCCGCGCCGGGCGAACACCGCGGCCGCCACCGGGGCGAGCAGCGCGAGCACCAGCAGCAACGGCCAGGCGGGGTAGGCGGCGGGGACGGCCGGGCTGGTCAGCCCGAGCAGCGGTCCGAGGCCGGTGAGCGCGGCGCCGATCAGGGAGAGCCCGATCGCGGCGCGCAGGCGAGCCGGCGTGCCGCGCGTTGGCTGCGGGTCCGTGGCCTGGGCCGGGGCCGAGGCAGACGAACCGGACGGGAGGTCGGGCCGCGCAGTCACCGGCCAGACGCTAGCAACCGGGTGACCGTTTCGGGACACCACCCGGAGCCCTCCCTCGGGGTCGGTGCGCCCCGACACGCCCGGGGAGCACCCGAACGGAGCATCTTCGGATCGCCGACAAGACGCTCTTGGGGTGTGACGTGCCGCACAACGCGGTTCCCGCGAGTGTCCGAATCGGTTCCGAGATCGAGCCCCGCTGGGCCGATCGGCACACCCCGTCCTGATCACGAACCCGCAGGTGGCTCCGCTGAGCGACGACCACGCGCAGTATCCGGACGGGGCTGACAATCCGCTTCGCAGCGGACCTTTCGAACACGAGCGGTCGCCGACGCGTCACAGATCGGGAGTTGCCCCTAGGGGATCGGCTTCGCTACTGTCCCCCGGTCCGTTGTCACGGTCTGATCACGAAGGACAACCTTCGGCCGGTTCCCCGACCGGCACCCGGAAATTCCCCGTTCCGGGCCCGCGCGATCAGGCTCCCCGAGACGGAAGGGCAGGCATTGGCTCACCACCGCTCCCCCGGCGGCGCACGACCCTTTCCCGGTCACCCGGAGGCGTCCCCCGACGACCCCTCCACCCGGGATCGGAGCCGGGGTGCATCGACAGCATCGGCTTGGCGCGGTCGCGTCGTCGTCGCCGCAGTAGCGGCGGGTGCGTTCGCAGCGGCAGGCCAGTCGCTGGCAGCGGGCGAGGGAAACGCCTCCCCCGACAGCGATGATTTCAACGCCTCCGACGCCGCGGGGTCGTTCAACACCGCGATGTCCGAGGGCAATTCGTCCTCCCCCGCGTACAACGGGATGGGCGGCAGCGCTCCCGCGCCGGCGATGCTCCCGGTCGCCAAGACCTCCGACGTCAGCTCCGAGATGGAGAAGCTGACCAAGAGCGAGCGCATCACCGAGGCCCGCGACGCGGCTCGCCGCGCGGCCGAGGAAGCCGCCAAGCAGCCGAAGTTCCACGTGCCCGCGCTGGGCAACTTCACCTCCGGCTTCGGCGGCCGCTGGGGCACCACGCACTACGGCATCGACATCGCCAACTCCAAGGGCACGCCGATCATGTCGGTCGCCGACGGCGTCGTCATCGAAGCCGGTCCGGCCAGCGGTTTCGGCCTGTGGGTCCGGGTTCAGCACGAGGACGGCACGATCACCGTCTACGGCCACGTCAACACGATCACCGTGGACGAGGGCGACAAGGTCAAGGCGGGCGACCAGATCGCGACGATGGGCAACCGCGGCTTCTCCACCGGCACCCACCTGCACTTCGAGGTGTGGAACGCGGGCGGCAAGAAGATCAACCCGCTGCCGTGGATGCGCGAGCGAGGCATCTCCCCCACCTGATCGGGCTTCGAGCGGTTCGGCGACCAACGCGCGGTCGCCGAACCGCTTCTTCACGCGATGTTGACGCTCCCGCCGCCCAGGCGGGCAGTAGCGTTGCACCGTGGCCGAACAGATCCGCTTGACCGGGGCGCAGCAGACGCTCCTCGGTCCCCTGCACGCACGCGCGCTCGACAGCCTCCGCGCCGATCCGGTGCTGGGGGACCACGCGGCCCACGAACTGGCCGCGCGCATCGACTTCGACTTCCGCCGGTTGCGGATGGACTCCGCCGACCGGATGGCCGTGGTCCTGCGCGCCAAGGAGATCGACGACCGGGCCCGCGACTTCCTCGCCGCGCACCCGGACGCGGTCGTGCTGCACCTGGCGTGCGGCCTGGACTCCCGGCCGTTCCGACTCGAAATCCCCGACGAGGCGCGGTGGTTCGACGTGGACATGCCGGACGTCGTCGAGCTCCGCGACCGGCTCTACCCGCAGCTGCGCGACAACCACCGCACCCTCGCCGCGTCCGTGACCGAGACCGGCTGGCTGGACGAGGTCCCCCCGGGCCGGCCGACGCTGGTCATCGCCGAGGGCCTCACGCCGTACTTGTCCGAGCAGGACGGGATCGCGCTGCTGCGGCGGCTCGTCGAGCGGTTCGGCAGCGGCGCGATGCTCTTCGACGTGGTGGCGCCGTGGACCGTGCGCGCCGCCAAGCACTCCGGGTTCCTGCGCAGCACCGGCGCCCGCTTCCACTGGGGAGTTGGCGATCCGCACGACCTGGAGATCAAGGTGCCGGGGCTGCACCTGCGCGGGTCGGTGCCGGTCACCGCGCTGCCCGGGGTCGCGAAGGTCGAGCCGCGCGACCGGCGCATCGCCGGTGCGATGAACGCGGTGCCGCCGCTGCGCGACGCGATGCGGGTGCTGCGCTTCGACTTCGAGCGCGAGAAGCGCATCCCGGTCGATCTGACCGGCCCGGCGGCCACCATGCTCGCGACCCTGCACCTGCGCGCCCTGGACAACCGCTCGCCGGAACCGGTGCTGGCCGATCGCTGGGCGGACGCGGCGGTGCGGCGCCTCGACTACGACTTCACCCGGCTGGGACTGCGGGCGAACAACGCGATCTCGGTGGCGATCCGCGCCAAGGCCCTAGACGAGCAGGTGCGCGCCGCGCTGCGGCCGGGGATGGCGGTGCTGCACCTGGGATGCGGGCTGGACAGCCGCTTCGAGCGGGTGAACCCGCCCGCCGACGTCCAGTGGTACGACGTCGACCAGCCCGCGGTGATCGAGCTGCGCGAGCAGCTGTTCGCGTCGTCCCCGAACCGCCGCGCGCTCGGACGCTCCGTCACCGATCCCGGTCTGCTGGACGAGATCCCCGCGGACCGGCCGGTGCTCGTCGTCGCCGAGGGCCTGACGATGTACCTGACCAGGCAGGACGGGGAATCGCTGGTGCGCCGGATCGTCGACCGCTTCCCGAGCGGGCAGCTGTTGTTCGACGCGTTCAACACGGTGAGCATCCACCTCAACAACGTCGCCAACCCGGCGGTGACCCGCTCCGGCTCGCGCCTGCACTGGGGCATCGACGATCCGCGCGGGCTGGAACCCCTGGGCCTGCGGCTGGTCTCGGAGATCTCGTTCCTGGACGCTCCGGAGCTGGCCGGTTACCCGCTTCCGGCCCGGCTCGTCTTCCGCGCCATGTCGAAGATCCCGACGCTGAACCGCCTCGGCCGAATCCTCCACTACCGCTTCTGACGGCTCACGCGGCGGAGGGGTGCCAGGCCTCCTGGAAGCAGCGGCGGGCCCGGTGCAGGCGGGACCGGACCGTGCCGACCGGCAGGTGCAGGGTCTCGGCCATCTCCTCCTCGCTCAGCCCCCACGCGCGCAGGGTCAGCACCTCGCGATGCGGGGTCGACAACCGTTCCAGGACGTCGTGGATGTGCACGCGGTCCAGCGGGTTGGCCTCGTGCCGGGCCTCGACCGAGGAGTACGTCGTGCCGTCGTTGAGGCGTTTGACCGTGCGGACCGCTTCGCGGATCGTCACCGAGCGGACCCAGCCGTAGAAGGCCGCGGGTTCGCGGACCGTCGTCAGGCCGCGGTAGATCGCCAGCAACGCCTCCTGCACCGCGTCCGAGGTGTGGTACCGGGCGACCGACGCGCACACCCGGGCCACGTACGGCGTGATGTGCGTGAGCAGCTCGTTCATCGCCTGCGACTCGCCGCTCTGGGCGCGCGGGAGCAGGGCGGGGACGGGGTTCGGTTCGTGCGCGATCGTCATCTCGGAGGCTCGCTCCTCGGGTGGAACCGGTCGGGTGCGCTCAGGTGAGGAGTCCGCGCGGGGCGGGCAGCGACAGCAGCTCCGAGCGGAGGTCGTCGCGGAACGAGCGCATGAACTCCGCGCTGAAGCATGCGGTGTGGTGCGGCAGCTCGACGGCCAGCCGCCCGTCGAAGGACACGACGCAGGCCATCAGCGGACTGCGGCCTGCCTGCGGGAAGTAGTGCTCGCGGCCCGGCACCAGGCGCACGTCGACCAGCTCCAGCCCGTCGGGCGGCCGGGGGCCGGGCACCTCGCCCATGTTCGTCGCGATCACCGTGGCCATCTGCAGCGCGGGGTGGTTCGGGACCTCCGGGGTGATCCGCATGTCGTGGAAGTGCTCGCCGCGGGCGATGGCCGCGCGCAGGTGGGCGGTGATCTCACCGGCGAGCGCGACGGGTTCGGGGTTCGCGGCGACCGGCAGCGCGTGCAGGTGGGTGGCCACCGCGGCGACCATCTCGTTCGGCGGCACCGGCGGGGTGATCCGGGAGCGCAGGTCGACCGGGGACAGGCAGCCCAGCACGCGCGGGTCGTCGCCGCCGAGGCGGGCGCGGGCGACCGACAGCAGCGCAGAGCCGATCAGCCCGTGCACCGAAACGCCTGCGCTGCGGGCGAATTCGCGCAGCGCGGTGGTGCGGTCGGCGTCGAGCAGCAGTCTGCGGACCTCGATGCGGCCGCCGCTGCGGGGTCCGTCGTAGGCGAGCAGCTCGACGGGGTTGCGCTGCACCTCGGTCAGGCGTCGCCGCAGGTGCTCGGCGGTGACGGCGTCGTCGGCGGGCGGCAGCAGACCGCTGATCGGCGCGGGCCACCCGCGTTCCACCGGGGCGGCGAGCGGGGCGCCGGAGGCGAGCGCGCGGTAGCGGTCCCAGACGGCGTTCTGCAGCGCGATCGCACTGTGCCCGTCGATGACCGCGTGGTCGACGGAGATGACCAGCAGGTGGCGCCGCCCCACCGGCTCGGAGGCCAGGGTGGCGCGCACCAGCGGGCCGCCGACCGGCAGCGGGTCGTTGAGCTCGTCGCCGTGCGCGGTGTCCATATCGGACCGCAGCCGCAGCTCCGGTCGCTCGTGCGGGCCGAGGAGTTCGAAGACGTGACCGTCGCCGTCCGGCGCGATCCGGGAGCGCAGCGTCGGGTGCTCGGCGACCACCTCGTCGAACGCCCGCGCCAGCAGCGTCGCGTCGAGGACGCCGCGCACCTCGCAGGAGAGCACGGCCCTGCTGCGCTGGCCGACGTAGAGCGCTTCCACCGGGCACAGTGCGCGTCGCATCGCTTCCGCCCTTTCCCAAACGCCGCGATCCCCTTTTTCCCGGAGAACGGAGGCGTTCCTCAGCACGCGTTTTTCCCACGCCTGAACTTCGCATCGGCAGGGTCGGGACCAGAAAAGGCGGGAGGCCGATCAGAAATCAAGACATCCGGCGCAGAAGCTAAGGATTTCCCCAGACCGAGACCGGTCGAACCAGTCCGCAACCACCCGGGCGGCAGCATCATCAACGCAGTTCACGCGGCATTCACCGGCACGATGGGCACACCCGTGCAGCCCTGCGGACTGCCCGTTCCGGCGGCTCGACACCGATACGGGAATGGGCTGGATCACGGCCCGCGAAGCGCATTCTAGGTGTTCTCCTAGATCGGACATTCCTCCCGCGTTCTCCGGTCTTGACCGGGTTGTCGCGCTCAGGCAATGTGCTCCGCGCGGCGGGAGATCGCGATTCCCGCCGAACGCGCGAACGCATTTCCCCGACCATTTCACCCCGGCTCTCCCGGCGCTTCGCCGCACCCACGCGGGGGTGCGGTCGGGTGCGCGCGCAGATCGGTGCGCCCACGACCGGCTGCGGGAGCGGGCGCCGTTGGAAGACCGCTCGCCACAACGGGGTTGGTGCCATGTCAGTCCGCCGGGAAGATCGCCGACCGCTGTCCGGAGCGCAGGAGGGCCTCTGGTTCGCCCAGCGCCTCGCCCCGGGCAGCGCCGCCTACAACACCGGTGAGCACGTGGAGATCCACGGGCCGATCGACGCCGAGCTCTTCGAGATCGCGCTGCGCCGGACCGTCTCCGAGATCGACACGTTCGCGCTGCGCTTCTTCGACACCCCGGACGGTCCGCGCTGCGACCTGGGCGCCGGTGACGACTGGCCGCTGCACCGCGAGGACTTCCGCGACTCCGACGACCCGGTGGCCGCGGCCGAGGAGTGGATCCACCGCGAGCTGGCCACGCCGGTGGACCTCGACGCGGGACCGCTGTTCTCGCACGCGCTGCTGGATCTGGGCGCCGAGCACCACATCTGGTTCCTGCGCGCGCACCACATCCTGCTCGACGGCTACAGCTACAAGATGGTCGCGCGGCGGCTCGCCGACACCTACACCGCGCTGGCCGCCGGGCGGCAGCCGGAGCCGGCGCGGTTCGAGTCCGTGCACCGGCTGCAGGAGGACGAGGCCGCCTACCTGGACTCCGAGCGCAGCGAGCGGGATCGCGCGCACTGGGCGGAGCAGCTGGCCGGGCTCCCGGAACCCGCGCGGCTGACCGACCGCACCGCCGCCCCGGTCGCGCCGTTCCTGCGCCGCACCGTCGACCTGGACCGCGACGAGGCCGAGGTGCTGTCGGCGGCGGCCGCGCGGCTCGGTGTCGCGCGCACGGATCTGCTGGTCACCGCCATCGCCGCCTACCTGCACCGGATGACCGGTGCCGACGACCTGGTGCTCGGCCTGGCCACGATGAGCCGGTTGGGCAGCGCCGCGCTGCGCACCCCGGGCACCGCCTCGGACATCCTGCCGCTGCGGATCGCGGCGGCCCCGGAGACGCCGATCGGCAAGCTCGCCGGGTCGGTGGCCGACGAGCTGCGGGCGCTGCGGCGGCACCAGCGGCAGCGCGGCGAGGTGCTGCGCCGCGACCTCGGGCTGCTCGGCGGCGGTCGGCGGATGCACGGGCCGGTGGTCAACGTCGTGCCGTTCACCGAGGACCTGGTGTTCGCGGGCAGCCCGTCGACCTCGCACCACCTGTCCGGCGGGGCGGTGGAGGACCTGCAGATCTCGATCCGGCCCGGTGCCGACCCGGAGGCGCTGTGGATCGCCTTCGACGCCAACCCGGAGCTCTACGACGAGGCCGAGCTCGACGCGCACCTGCGGCGATTCCTGCTGATGCTGCGGCAGTGCGCCGAGGCCGACGCGGAACTTCCGGTGGGCGCGGCGGAACTGCTGCTGCCGGAGGAGGAACCGCGCGACGCGGAGGCTCCCGGGCACTCGGTGACCACGACGCTGGCCCGCCGCTTCGAGGAGCGGGCGGCGCGCTTCCCGGACCGCGTCGCGGTGTCCTGCGCGGGCGAGGCCGTCACCTACGCCGAGCTCGACGCCGACGCGAACCGGCTGGCGCGGCTGCTCGTCGAGCGCGGCGCCGGGCCGGGAACGGCGGTGGCGCTGGCGCTGCCGCGCGGGATCCGCCTGGTCGCGGCGGTGCTGGCGGTGCTCAAGACGGGCGCGGCGTACCTGCCGCTGGACGTGCGGCATCCGGCCGAGCGGCTGCGGCTGGTGCTCGACGACGTCGACCCGGTCGCGCTGGTCACCGACTCGGCGCACGCCGAGCAGCTGCCGGTCCCGGCGACCGCGGTGCTCGACGACCCGGCCACCGGAACCGACCTGGCCGGGCGGGAGACCGGGCCGCTCACCGACGACGAGCGCACCGGGCCGACCGGGCCGGAGGACATCGCCTACGTCATCCACACCTCCGGTTCCACCGGGCGCCCCAAGGGCGTTCCGGTGCCGCACGCCAACGTGCTGCGGCTGTTCGACGCCGCCGCCGAGCACTTCGACTTCGGCGCCGACGACGTGTGGACGCTGTTCCACTCGTGCGCGTTCGACTTCGCCGTCTGGGAGCTGTGGGGCCCGCTGCTGCACGGCGGGCGGCTGGTCGTGGTGCCGCACGAGGTGAGCCGCTCGCCGGGCGAGTTCCTGGACCTGCTGGCGACCGAGGGCGTGACGGTGCTGAACCAGACGCCGTCGGCGTTCGAGCAGCTCGCGGCCGCCGACGACGGGCGTCCGCTGGCGCTCCGGTACGTGGTCTTCGGCGGCGAGGCGCTGCACCCGGACCGGCTGCGGCCGTGGGCCGAGCGGCGCGGCCTGGACTCGCCCGCGCTGGTCAACATGTACGGCATCACCGAGACCACGGTGCACGTCACGCACCACCGGATGACCTGGGCCGATCTCGACGACCCGCGCCGCGCGAGCGTCATCGGCCGCCCGCTGGCCGACCTGCGGGTGCACGTGCTCGACGCCTCCGGGCGGCCGGTGCCGCCGGGCGTGGTGGGCGAGATGCACGTGTCCGGGCCCGGTGTGGCGCCGGGCTACCTGAACCGGCCGGAGCTGACCGAGGAGCGGTTCGTGCCGGATCCGTTCGGTCGCCCGGGAACCCGCGCGTACCGCACCGGCGATCTGGCGCGGCGGCGCCGGGACGGCGTGCTGGAGTACGTCGGTCGCGCCGATCAGCAGGTCAAGATCCGCGGCTTCCGCGTCGAGCCCGGCGAGGTCGAGGCGGTGCTGGCCGAGCACCCGGCGGTCGCGCGGGCGGCCGTGGTGGCCCGCGCGCGGGACGGGCAGCCGCAGCTCGTGGGCTACGCGGTGCCCGGCTCGGCGAGGCCGGAACCGGCCGAGCTGCGGGAGCACCTGGCCGCGAGACTGCCCGAGCACATGGTCCCGGCGGCGTGCGTGGTCGTCGACGAGTTCACGCTGACCGCCAACGGCAAGCTCGACACCGCCGCGCTGCCCGAACCCGATTTCGCCGCCTCCGCAGGGGGAATCCCGCCGAGCACGCCGGAGCAGGCGCTGGTGTGCGGGTTGTTCGCCGAGGTGCTGGGGCTGCCGGAGGTGGGCGTGGAGGACGACTTCTTCGCGCTGGGCGGGCATTCGCTGCTGGCGACCCGGCTGCTGGCGCGGCTGCGCGCGGAGACCGGCGCGGACGTGCCGATCTCCGCGCTGTTCGACGCGCCCCGCCCGGCGGCCCTGGCCGCGCGGATCGGCGCGGGCACCGGCGCGCGGCTGCCCGCGCTCACCGCCGTCGAGCGCCCGGATCGGGTTCCGCTGTCGTTCGCCCAGGAGCGCATGTGGTTCCTCGACCGGCTCGGCGACCGGGCCGCCACCTACAACATCCCGCTGGTGGTGCGGTTGCGCCACGACGTCGACGTCGAGGCGCTGCGGGCCGCGCTGGGCGACGTCGCCGCCAAGCACGAGAGCCTGCGCACCGTCGTCGCCACCGACGAGGACGGGGTGCACCAGCTCATCCGCGAGCCCGGTGAGCTGGTACCCGAGCTGCGGGTGGTGGACTGCCCGGCCGCCGAGGTCGACGCCCAGGTCGCCGCGGCCGCGCGGCACCACTTCGACCTGACCGGCGAGAGCGCGCTGCGAGCGGGCCTGTTCGGCACCGGTGACGAGCGGGCGCTGCTGCTCCTGCTGCACCACAGCGCCGCCGACGGCTGGTCGCTGCGGCCGCTGGCCGACGACCTCGGCGCCGCCTACCGGGCGCGCGTCGCGGGCGAGGTGCCGCAACTGCCCGCGCTGCCGGTGCAGCACGCCGATTACGCGCTCTGGCAGCGGGAGCTGCTCGCGCCCGGAGCGGGCCGGATCGAGCAGCTCACCGCGTTCTGGAGCTCGGCGCTGGCCGGGCTGCCCGCCGAGAGCGCCCCGCCGGCCGACCGCCCCCGCCCGGACACCAGCGCGGGTGGGGGCGCCCACACGACCTCCACCGTGGACTCCGATCTGCACGGCCGGTTGCTGGAGCTGGCCGAGCGGGCCGACGCGAGCCTGTTCGTGGTGCTGCACGCGGCGGTGAGCGCAGTGCTGACGCGCTGGGGCGCCGGGGAGGACGTGGTGCTGGGCACGCCGGTGGCCGGGCGCGGTGATCCGGCGCTCGACGACGTGATCGGCCTGCTCACCAACACCCTCGTGCTGCGCGCCGACACCGGCGGCGACCCGACGTTCCGCGCGCTGCTGGCCCGGGTCCGCGAGGGCGACCTCCGGGCGCTGGACCACCAGGACATGCCGTTCGACCGCCTGGTGGAGGAGCTCAACCCCGCCCGGCACCCGGCCCGGCACCCGCTGTTCCAGGTGATGCTGGCGCTGCAGAACAACGACAGCGCCGTGCTGGACCTGGGTTCCGAGCGCGCGGCGCTGCGGCCCAGCGCCACCGGCACCGCCAAGTTCGACCTGTTCGTCGACGTCCTGGAGCGCCACGACCCGCAGCAGCGGCCGGACGGACTGGAGCTGCACGTCGAGTACGCCACCGACCTCTACGAACCGGCCACCGCCGAGGAGTTCACCCGCGCGCTGCGCGAGGTCCTGGAGGCGGCCTGCGCCGACCCCGACGCCCCGCTCAGCGCCCTGACCACCCGCACGCGACCGGCCGCGACCGGGAAGTCCGGCGCGGCAACGGATCTCGAACGGGCCGCCCTGGCGGTGCCCGGCATCCGCGACGCGGTGGTGCTCGACGACGGCGTGATGGCGGTGGTCCCGGACCGGCAGGGCGCCGTTGACCAGGTCGAACGATCCCTGGCGGGGGCGGCGCGGGTCGTCGCGGTCAACGACCTGCCGCGCGATCAGGACGGCGCGGTCGACGTCGCCGCGCTGCGCGCGCTGCCGCTGGTCGACCAGCGCTGCGCCCAGGAGTGGCGGGCGCGGCTGGCGGCCGTCGACGGGGTCCGCGACGTCGAGGTGCGGTTGGAGGACGTCCCGGTCGAGCTGGAGCGCCGCCACGTCGGCACGCCGCGGGTCGAAGCGGCGCACGCGCTCGAAACCGGTCCGGCGAGCGCGGTCCCGGCGCTGTCCGAGGGCCCCGTGCTGCCCGAACCGTCGGTGCCCGACTGGGCTTCGGCGCTCACCCGGGCCGCCGAGCGCGGCGACGGCGAGATCGTGCACGTCCGCCCCGACGGCACCGAGAGCCGCATGAGCTACGCGGACCTGGTCGTCCAGGCCTCCCGGGTGCTGACCGGGCTGCGCCGGGCGGGCCTGCGGCCGGGTGACCAGGTGATCATGCAGTGCGACGGCACCGAGGACTTCGTGGCCGTGCTGTGGGGCTGCGTGCTGGGCGGTTTCGCGGCGGTGCCGCTGACCGTCCCCGGCTCCTACGACACCGGGTCGGCGGCGCTGGCCAAGCTCGACGGCATCTGGCGGATGCTGGGCCGCCCGGTCATCGCGGCCTCCGCGGGCAACGAGCCCGGCATCCGCGGCCACGCCGCCCGCGAGAACTGGCCGGACCTGCACCTCCTCACCGCCGACGAGCTGCGCGCGCACCCCGAGGACCGCGACTGGTACCGCGCCGATCCCGACGACCTGCTCCTGCTGCTGATGACCTCCGGCAGCACCGGCCTGCCCAAGGCGGTCCGGCAGACGCACCGGGCGGTGCTGACCCGCTCGGCGGCGACCGAGGCGATGAACGACCTGGGCCCGCAGGACGTCTCGCTGAACTGGATCCCGCTCGACCACGTCACGGGCGTGGTGATGTTCCACCTCCGGGACGTCTACCTGGGCTGCCGCCAGGTGCACGCGCAGACCTCGTGGATCCTGGAGGACCCGCCGCGCTGGCCGGAGCTGATGGACCGGCACCGGGTCAGCGTCACCTGGGCCCCGAACTTCGCGTTCGGGCTGCTGGCCGAGCACGCCGAGCGGTTCACCGGCCGGGACTGGGACCTCTCGCCGGTGCGGCTGGTGATGAACGCCGGTGAGGTCGTGGTCGCCTCGGCCGCGCGGAAGTTCCTGCGCGCGCTGCGCCCGTTCGGGCTGCCGCAGCACGTGATGCACCCGGGCTGGGGCATGTCCGAGACCTGCTCGGTGGTCACCGACTTCGCGCTGCCCGGCGAGGTTCCCGGCTACGACGAGTCGTTCGTCAGCTGCGGCCTGCCCTACCCGGGCTTCGGGATGCGGGTCGTCGACGAGCAGGACCGGCTGCTGGTCGAGGGCGAGGTGGGCCGGTTGCAGGTGCGCGGCACCTCGGTGACCGGGGGCTACCACGACAACGCCGGGGCCAACGCCGAGTCGTTCACCGACGACGGCTGGTTCGACACCGGTGACCTGGCGTTCCTGCGCGACGGCGAGCTGTTCATCACCGGCCGCGCCAAGGACGTCATCATCGTCAACGGGGTCAACCACTACAGCCACGAGATCGAGGCGTGCGTCGAGGAACTGCCCAGCGTGGTGCGGAGTTTCACCGCCGCCTGCGCGGTGCGCTCGGACCCGTCGGTCAGCACCGACGAGCTCGCGCTGTTCGTGCACCTGGCCGAGGGGCAGGACGCGGCGGTGGCGCTGCGCGAGATCGGCGGCAAGGTGACCCGGGAGATCGGGGTGAGCCCGGCGTTCCTGATCCCGGTGGCGCCGGAGCGGATCCCCAAGACCGAGATCGGCAAGATCCAGCGCACCAAGCTGCGGAAGAGCTTCGAGGCGGGCGAGTTCGACGCGGAGGTCCGCGAGTCGCAGCTGCTGCTGGGCACGTCGGCCACCGTCCCGGACTGGTTCCTGCGCCCGGTCTGGCAGCGCGCTCGGGCCGATCACCGCGGCGCACGAGCGGTCGGGCACGCGGTGGTGTTCGCGGGTGAGCGGCCGGAGCTCGCCGAGCGCCTCGCCGAGCGGCTGCGCGCCGAGGGCGGGTTGTGCACGGTCGTCCGGCCGGGTGCGGAGTTCGAGCGCGCCGACGCGGCGGCCTACCGGGTCGGGTCCGACGAGCGGGACCTCGCCGCGCTGCTGGCCGCGCTGACCGCCGACGGCCGCGAGGTCGACGCCGTCGTGCACCTGGCGCCCGGCGGTGACCAGCCGTGGGGTGGCGGTGCGGAGTCGCTGCTGGCGCTGGCCCGCGCGCTCGCGGACCGGCCCGGACGTCCGCGCCCGCTGGACCTGCTGCACGTGACCGCGGGGGCGCAGGCCGTCGCCGACGACGAGCTGCCGTCCCCGGCGCACGCGGCGGCCGGGGCGCTGCTGAAGTCGCTGCGCGAGGAGCGGCCGTGGCTGCGCGGCGCGCACCTCGACGTCGGCGCCGGCGAGGACGCGCTGGAGCCGATCCTCTTCGAGCTCGCCCGGCATCCCGCCGACCCCGAGATCGCGGTCCGAAGTGGACGGAGGTACGCGCGCGGGCTCGCCCCGCTGTCCGCCGACCCGGCCGAACCCGCGCGGCAGGAGGGGTTCCAGCTGCTCAGCGGTGGCCTGGGCGGTGTCGGCGAGGACGTGGCCGCGCACCTGCTCAGGACACCGGGGGCCAAGCTGCTGCTGCTCGGGCGCACCCCGGCGACCGACGGCGACCGCGCGGAGCGGATCGCGGCGCTGCAGCGTCTCGGCGACGTGCGCTACGCGGTCGCCGACGTCACCGATCCGGCGCAGGTGCGCGCCGCCGTGGACGCCGCGGCCGCCGAGTGGCGGGTGCCGCTGACCGGGGTGCTGCACCTGGCGGGCGATTTCGACGAGCGCCCCGTGCAGGAGCTCTCCCCCGACGGCTGGCGGGAGGCGCTGGCCGCGAAGGTCCTGGGCGGGTGGACGCTGCACCAGGTCGCCGCCGAGCACCCGGTGACGTCGTTCGTCGCGTTCTCCTCGGTCAACGGGCACTTCGGCGGGTCGATGAACGCCGCCTACTCGGCGGCCAACGCGTTCCTCGACGCCCTGGCCGTGCACCGGCGGCGCAGCGGCCTGCCCGGCCAGAGCCTGGCGTGGAGCATGTGGCGGGAGCGCGGCATGAGCCGCGGATACCGGAACACCGAGCTCACCGAGGTCCGCGGCTACCGGGTGCTGGACCCGGCGCTGGCGCTGCGCTCGTTCGACTTCGCCCGCGGCCTCGACGAACCGCACCTGCTCATCGGCGCCGACCGCACCACCCCGTGGGTGCGCAGCCACGTGCGCGCGCCCGCGCGGCAGCTGCGGCGGCTGGCCGGGCGGGTCGGGCTGGACGCGGGCACCGACCTCGGCGCGCTGCACGAGGCCGCGGCGGCCGGGGCCGCGCCCGGCACGTGGGTGCTGCGCTCGGCCGGGACCTCGGCCCGCGCCGAGCAGGCGGGCAGCGACGACCTGAAGCGGCTCGAAGGCGAGCTCGCCGAGATCTGGGGCGGGGTGCTCGGGCGCGACGAGGTGGGGCGCGACGAGAACTTCTTCGACCTCGGCGGCAACTCGTTGCTGCTGGTCAAGGCCCAGACCGCGATCAACGGGGCGCTCGGCTGCGAGCTCGGCGTGGTCGACCTGTTCGCCCACCCCACGGTGCGCGCGCTGGCCCGGCACCTGGCCGAGCGGGGCACGTCCGCACCCGAGACCGACCGGCAGGCCGAACCCAGCGGCCTGGACCGGGCCAAGCAACGAGCACAGCGGCAGCGGGCCGCCCGCAGCGCCCGCCGCCTGCGGAAGGATCGCGATGCATGACACCACGCCGGAGGACGCACCGGCCGTCGCCGTGATCGGGATGGCGGCGCGGCTGCCCGGAGCGTCCGATGTGGACGAGTTCTGGTCGAACCTCGCCGCCGGGCGGGAGTCCGTGCGCGCCGTCGACGACGAGGAGTTCCTCGCCGCGGGCGGTGATCCGCGCGACCTGGACGATCCCGCGCTGGTCCGCATGGCGTCCACCGTGGACGGCGTGGACCGGTTCGACTCGGGGTTCTTCGGCTACAGCCCCGCCGAGGCCGCCGTGGTCGACCCGCAGCAGCGGCTGCTGCTGGAGACCGCGTACCACGCGCTCGAAGACGCGGGCCGTCCCGAACCCGACGCCGAACTCACCACCGGCGTGTACGCGGGCGCGGGCGACAGCCGCTACTACCCGGCGCACGTCCACCCGCGCTTCGCCGGTCAGCCCGGCAGCGTGGAGCTGGTGCACTCGGCCACCGCGAACTCGCTGGGCACGCTGGCCACCCGGATCTCCTACGAGCTCGGGCTGACCGGGCCGAGCGTGTCGGTGCAGACGGCCTGCTCCACCGCGCTGGTCGCGGTGCACACCGCCTGCCAGGACCTGCTGGAGTTCCGCTGCGACACCGCGCTGGCCGGGGCGGCCTCGCTGAACCCGTCGGCGGCGCTGGGCTACCGGCACGTGCCCGACGGGCCGTTCTCGCCCGACGGGCACTGCCGCGCGTTCGCCGCCGACGCGGCGGGCACCTCCTCCGGTGACGGCGTGGGCGTGGTGGTGCTCAAGCGGCTGGAGGACGCGCTGGCCGACGGCGACCGCATCCGGGCCGTCATCCGGGGCACCGCGCTGAACAACGACGGTCGGCGCAAGGTGGGCTTCACCGCGCCCAGCTCCGCCGGGCAGACCGAGGTCGTGCTCGCCGCGCAGGCCCAGGCCGACGTCGACGCGCGCACCATCGGCCTCGTCGAGTCCCACGGCACGGCGACCCGGATCGGCGACCCGATCGAGATCTCGGCGCTCACCGAGGCGTTCCGGGAGTCCACCGACGACACCGGTTTCTGCGCGCTGGGATCGGTGAAGACCAACATCGGGCACCTGGGCGCGGCCGCCGGGATCGCCGGGTTCATCAAGGCCGTGCTCGCCCTGGAGCACCGGCAGATCCCGCCGAACCTGCACTTCACCGAGCCCAACCCGCTGATCGACTTCCCGTCCGGCCCGTTCCGGGTGCCGACGGCCCTGGAGCCCTGGCCCGACCCGGGGCATCCGCGCCGGGCGGCGGTGAGCGCCTTCGGCATCGGCGGCACGAACGCGCACGTCATCCTCGAAGAGGCCCCACCGCAACGGGATTCGCCGCGCCCGCCCTGCTCCGGACGGCAGGTGCTGCCGCTGTCGGCGCGCACCGCCGGGGCGATCCGGGGCCAGGCCGAGGCACTCGCCCGGCACCTGGAGACCCATCCCGACCTGCGGCTCGACGACGTGGCGCACTCGCTCCGCGTCGACCGCCCGACCTTCCCGCACCGGCTCGCGGTCAGCGCGTCCAGCCCGGAGGAGGCCGTCGCCGCGCTGCGAGCGGCCGGACCCGCAGGTCGCGCGACCGGGGAGGACGAGCCCCGCATCGCGTTCCTGCTGCCCGGCGGCGGCACCCAGCACGTGGGCATGGGCGCCGAGCTGTACCGCGACGACGAGGTCTACCGGGACGCGGTCGACCGCTGCGCGGCGATCCTGCGCCCGGTGCTGGGCGAGGACATCCGCACCGCGCTGTTCGAGCGCGCCGAACCGGGCAGCCCGGCGGCGATGCTGGCGCTGGTCGTCACCGAGCACGCGCTGGCCACGACCCTGATCGAGGCCGGTGTGGTGCCGGACGCGCTGATCGGCCACTCGCTCGGCGAGTACACCGCCGCGTGCCTGGCCGGGACGTTGGAGCTCGACGAGATGCTGCCGCTGGTGGCCGAGCGGCTGCGGCTGATCGTCTCCGCCGGGGGCGCCACGGTCGGTGTCGCCGCCCCCGTGGAGGACGTGCGGGAGCTGCTCGACGACCGGTTGTCGCTGGCCGCGATCAACGGTCCCGAGGCGTGCGCGGTCGCCGGGCACACCGACGCCGTGGCGCGGCTGGAGGACGAGCTGACCCGACGGGAGGTGCCGTTCCGCCGGTTGCGGGTCTCCGCCGCCGCGCACTCGCACGTGCTGGACCCGGTGGTGGACGCCTTCGCCGCGCACCTGCGCGGGGTTTCGCTGCGGCCGCCGCGGATCCCCTACGTCTCCAACGTCACCGGTACCTGGGCGGGCGCGGAGGTGACCGGCGAGCAGCACTGGATCGACCACTTCCGCCGCACGGTCCGCTTCGCCGACGGCGTCGCGACGCTGTGCGAGGACGAACCGGTGCTGGTGGAGATCGGCCCGGGCGACGGGCTCACCAAGCTCGCCAGGGCCCAGTTCCCGGGGGTGCGGGCGGTCACGACGATGCGGCACGCCAAGGCGCGGCAACCCGACGGGCTGGTGCTGGCCGGTGCGCTGGGCGGGTTGTGGAGCCACGGCGTCACCTCGGCGCTGCCGGAGGTCGCGGGCGAGCCGCGTCGGGTGCGGCTGCCCGGCTACGCCTTCGAGCGGCACCGGCACTGGATCGACGCCCCCGGCGCCAGCACCGGCGGCGAGCAGCGGGCGGAACCGGTCGAGCCGGTGCTGGCCCCGCGCCCGCACCTGACCACGCCGCACCGCGCGCCGAGCACCGACCGGGAGCAGGCGGTGGCGTGGGTGTGGCAGGAGACGCTGGGCATCGAGGGGATCGGGTTGGACGACAACCTCTTCGACCTCGGCGGTGATTCCATGCGCGCGGTGCTGCTCGCCGGTCGGCTGCGTCAGGCCGGTCTGCTGGACGTGCCCGCGGCGGCGCTGCTGGCCGCGCCCACGATCGCCGGGGCGCTGGCCGCCGACGGCCCGAGCCCGAACACCCTGAGCCCGCTGCTGACGCTGCGCGCCGAGGGCGGCGAGACCCCGCTGTTCTGCGTCCACCCGGGCGCGGGCGTGGCGTGGCGCTACACCGGCCTGCTGCCGCACCTGGGCGCTGGCCAGCCGGTTCACGGCATCCAGGCGTTCGGGCTCGACGGCACCCGGCCGCCCGCCGCCGACGCCGCCGAGATGACCCGGTCCTACGTCGACCTCGTCCGCGAGGTCCAGCCGCGCGGCCCGTACCGCCTGCTCGGCTGGTCCTACGGCGGTTTCGTCGCCCACGCGATGGCCTGCGCCTGCAGGCCGACGGCGAGGAGGTGGAGCTCCTGGCGATGCTCGACGCCCCGCTACCGGAAGGTCTGCCGTACACGCCGGAGGGCATCGAACGCCAGGTCGCCGGCCTGCTCGGCCGAATCGCCGGGCTCACCGACGCCGAGGACGTGGCCGAGGTGCTGGACCGGATCGGCCGACTGTCCACAGCGGACTCCCCGGTCACCCGCGACGAGGCGACGTCGATCGCCGAGGTGATGCGCAACAGCCTGCGCATCGCCCCGCAGTTCGCCCCGGGCACCTTCGACGGCGACGCCCTCTTCTTCACCGCCACCGAGGACGTCCCCGGCGCGGCCGACGACTTCGCGCTGGCCCCCGACAAGGCGGCCCACTGGCGCCGCCACGTCACCGGCACCCTCCACGACCACCCGATCCCCTGCGACCACTACGAGATGACCGAACCCGGCCCGATCGCGCACATCGCGGAAACCCTCCGAAAAACCCTCGACCAACACCCCGGCCCCCGGTGACCGGGGTGGGGAAGTTTTCATGAAAACTTCCCCACCACCCACCTCCGGAAGGTGACATCCTCCAGCCCCGCACGAAGAAGTGAAGTTTCAGTTGAAACCACCCCCGCTCCACACCGAAGACTCAGTCGTGGACGGAAGAACCTCCTGGTCACGCAGAGGAGAAAGACAGTTTCAGTTGAAACCTTGCGGCTTCTGAGGGAGTGGGGTTTCAACTGAAACCTCCCTGGCGACGTCGTGGGGTGGTGGGGGAAGTTTTCATGAAAACTTCCCCCACCACCGACCCACAGAAGGTGACCCTCCTCGACCGGGTCAGGGTCGGAGTTGCTTCTTGAGGATCTTGCCCGCCGGGTTCCGGGGGACCGCGTCGATGAACTCGATGCGGCGCGGGCGCTTGTAGGGGGCGAGGTTCTCCTTGAGGAACGCCAGGAGTTCCCGTGCCGTGACACCGTCCGCGGCGACGTGGGCCAGCGGGACCTCGCCGTAGTCGTCGTCGGGGATGCCGATCACCGCCGCGTCCCGGACCGCCGGGTGCGTCATGAGCACCCGCTCGATCTCCGACGGGTAGACGTTCTGCCCCGCCCGGATGATCACGTCCTTGCTGCGGTCGACCAGGTGGATCCGCCCGTCCTCGTCGAGGAACCCGAGGTCGCCGGTGACGACCCAACCGTCCACGGTGACCTCGCGGGTGGCCTCCGGGTCGTTCCAGTAGCCCTGCATGACACCGGGTCCGCGCACCACGATCTCGCCGATCTCCCCGGTCGGGAGCTCGACGCCCCGCTTGTCCACCGCGCGGGCGGACATGCCCGGGATGACCCGGCCGCAGGGGATGCGGGCGGTGACGTCGCCGGGCTGCGGGTGCTCGTCCGGGCCAAGCGTCACGAACGGGCCGCCGACCTCGGTCATGCCGTAGACCTGGCGGAATCCGCAGCCGAGCCGGCGCACCGCGTCGGTGTAGACGTCGATCGGCATCGGGGCCGCGCCGTAGAGGACCTCGCGCAGCGACGACAGGTCCGCGGACTCGGCCGCCTTCGCCTGGAACATGAACCGCAGCATCTGCGGGACCAGCCACATGTGCGTGGCGCGGTGCTCCTCCACCGCCGCCAGCGCGCGCTGCGGCGTGAACCCGGGCATCAGCACCAGCGTCGCGCCCGCCGCCAGGTAGGTCAGCGACACGACCATGCTGCCGTGGTACAGCGGGCAGCAGTTGACCATCACGATGTCGTCGGTCGGCCGCGCCTGCACGAGCCAGCCGAGCGCGATGGCGCGGAACGAGCCGCTGTCGACGGTCACGCCCTTCGCCCGGCCCGTCGTCGCCGAGGTGTGCAGCACCGCCACCGGGTCGGTGTCGGCGACCTCCGGCAGCTCCACCTCCGGA
Source organism: Saccharopolyspora sp. ID03-671 (assembly GCF_045278815.1). Classification (NCBI taxonomy): domain Bacteria; kingdom Bacillati; phylum Actinomycetota; class Actinomycetes; order Pseudonocardiales; family Pseudonocardiaceae; genus Saccharopolyspora; species Saccharopolyspora sp. ID03-671. The sequence continues at coordinate 4,415,119 of NZ_CP134054.1, read as the reverse complement.
GCCGTGCTGCCGAGCGCGGCGAATTCCGGCTTGTCGAAGGAGACCCGGACGCGCACCGACGGCAGGTCGGTGTGCCGGTCCAGCAGCTCGGACTCGCCGAGCATCGCCACGGCGCCGACCCGCTCGATCATCTCGGCGGCTTCCGGGGCGGCGACGCTGTGGTTGAGCGGCACGAACAGCGCGCCGACGCGCGCGATCGCGAAGTAGCTCTCCAGCACCTCGACCCGGTCCTGGGACAGCACGACGACCCGGTCGCCGCGCTGCACGCCGAGTTCGATCAGCCCGCGGGCCAGCTCGACCGTGCGGTCGTGGAACTCCGCCCAGGTGACGCTGCGGCGGTCGTCGACCAGGGCCGTGCGGTTCGGGAAGCACTGGCGGTTGCGCTCCGCCAGCTGGGCCAGCCACATCACGCGCCGCCGGTGGTGGCCGCGCGCTCGGCGATGAAGCGCTCGTAGTCGGCGATGGTGCGCAGCTCCTCGACGTCCTCGGCGGTGATCTCGACGCCGGTGCGCTGTTCGACGAGCAGCACGAGGCGCACCAGATCGCCGGAGTCGATGCCGCTGGCGGCGAGGTCGACGTCGTCGCCGACCTGGTCGGCGTACTCGGCGGTGCCGGTGAGTTCGACCAGCAGCTCCCGGATGGTGCTCATGGCAACCTCTCTCGCTTCTTCGACAACGTGTGCCCCCGGGGAGGAGGCGCGCGCGGGCGCCCGCGATCCCCGCGCCCTCGGTGAGGTTCGTCACGCCACCGGGCGGGATAGTCGGCGCCGGATCGGCACTCCTTCTCGGGTGGGAACACCGCGGGTGATCACGTGAGGAGTGGTGCGGGGTGCGCAGGCAACGCGGACGAGGCGGGAACCCGTGAGCGCCCCGCTCTCCGAACAGCGGCAGTCCGAGCAGGAGCTCACCGAGCGCTTCGAGGCCCTGCTCGCCGACGGCGCCTCGGTGGAGCCGCGCGACTGGGTCCCGGACGGCTACCGCCGGATGGTGCTGCGGCAGGTCGCCCAGCACGCCCACTCCGAGATCATCGGTATGCAGCCGGAAGGCGCGTGGCTGACCCGCGCCCCGTCGCTGCACCGCAAATCCGTGCTGCTGGCCAAGGTTCAGGACGAGGCTGGCCACGGCATGTACCTGTACTCGGCCGCCGAAACCCTGGGCGCGGACCGCGACGAGCTGCTCGACGCGCTGCACGACGGCAGGCAGCGGTTCGCCGCGACGTTCAACCACCCGGCCCTGACCTGGGCCGACACCGGCGCGATCGCGTGGCTCACCGACGGCGCCGCGGTGCTCAACCAGGCCCCGCTGTGCCACACCTCCTACGGGCCCTACGCGCGGGCGATGCGGCGCGTCTGCCAGGAGGAGACGTTCCACGTCAGGCAGGGCTACGACCAGATCCGCGCGCTGTGCCGGGGCACGCCCGCGCAGCGCGAGATGGCGCAGGACGCGGTGAACCGCTGGTGGCTGCCCGCGGTGGCGCTGATGTTCGGCCCGCCCGACACCGTCGCGGGCGGCGCCGACGAGCGCACCGCGGCGATGGGCGCGGCGGTGTCCCGGCGGGCGATCGCGTGGGGCATCAAGCGGCACACCAACGACGAGCTGCGGCAGCGCTTCGTCGACCAGGTGGTGCCGCAGGCCGAGGCGCTGGGCCTGGACCTGCCCGATCCGAACCTGCGCTGGAACGCCGAGCGCGGCCACTACGACTTCACCCCGATCACCTGGGAGGTGTACCGGGACGCGCTGGGCGACGACCTGCCCTCGGCCCGGCAGCGCATCGCCCACCGGCTCGCCGCGCACGAGGACGGGGCGTGGGTGCGCGAAGCCGCCCTCGCCCACGCGGCTCGCGAGGAGGCCTCATGAGCGGCGCTTCCTGGGAGGTCTTCCTGCGCCCGCGCCGGGGTTTGGCGCACCAGCACGTCGGTTCGGTGCGCGCGGCCGACGCGGACCTGGCGCTCACCCGCGCCCGCGACCTCTACACGAGGCGCGGCGATCCGCTGTCGCTGTGGGTGGTGGCCTCGGAGGCCGTGCACGCGTCCGCGCCCGACGAGCACGACCCGTTCTTCAGCAACGCCCGCCACAAGCCCTACCGGTACCCGGAGCAGTACCCGATGACCGAGGAGAACGGGGATGCGTGAGCACGCCGACCTCGCGGAACTGGCGCTGCGGCTGGGCGACGACGCGCTGATCCTCGGTCAGCGGCTGTGCGAGTGGATCACGCGCGCGCCGACGATCGAGGAGGACCTGGCGCTGTCCAACATCGCCCTCGACCTCATCGGTCACGCCCGGGTGCTGCTGTCCTACGGCGGCGAGCTGGACGGCAGCGGGCGGGACGAGGACAAGCTGACCTTCGGCCGCACCGAGCGGGAGTTCCGCAACGCGCTGCTGGTGGAGCTGCCCAACGGCGACTTCGCGGTGACGATCGCGCGGCAGCTGGTGTTCACCCACCACGCGGTCCCGTTCTACGAGCGGCTGGCCAGGTGCGGCGACCCCGAGCTGGCCGCGTTCGCCGAGCGGGCCGCCGCCGAATGCGCCTTCCACCGCAGGCACGCCTCCGACTGGGCGGTGCGGCTCGGGCTCGGCACCGAGGAGAGCGCCCGCCGGATGCGGGCCGGGCTGGAGCGGGTCTGGCCGCACGCGGCCGAGCTCGTCGAGACCGACCCGGTGGTGGAGCGGCTGGTCGAGGCCGGGCTGCACCCGGAACCCGATGAGGTGCGCGAGGTCTGGCACGACGGCGTCACCGAGGTGCTCGCCCGCGCCGGGCTCGCCGAGCCGAGGCCGGGCCGGCACGCCACCGGCGGCCGAAGCGGCCTGCACACCGAGGCCTTCGGCTCGCTGATCGCCGAGATGCAGTCGGTGCACCGCCAGTTCCCCGGAGGCACCTGGTGAGCGCGGACCTGGTTCGGGAGCGGGTCGAGGCGTTGCCGGACCCCGAGCTGCCGATGATCACCCTCGGCGAGCTGGGCGTGATCCGCTCCGCGCGCACCTCCGGCGACGGGCGCGTGGAGGTCGAGTTCACCCCGACGTTCCTGGGCTGCCCGGCGATCCCGGCGATCACCGAGGCCATCGAGGGCGTGCTGCGCGACTGCGGCCACCCCGACGGCCGGGTGCGGCACGTGCTCTCGCCCGCGTGGACTCCCGAGCGGATCACCGCGTCCGGGCGCGACAAGCTCGCCGAGCACGGCATCGCGCCGCCCGGCGGCCCCACGCCGGTGGGGCCCACTCCGTTGGGCCTCGGCCTGGGAACGCCGTGCCCGCACTGCGGTTCGCAGGACACCCGCCCGCACAGCTCCTTCGGCCCGACGCGCTGCCAGTCGCTGCTGCGCTGCGCGCGGTGCCGGGAGATCTTCCCGTGCATCACGGCGATGTGAGGCCCCGATGACCTGGTACCCGCTGGAAGTCACCCGCATCGACCACCTCCCCGCCGAGTCGGTGGCGCTGTCGCTGCGCGTCCCGCCGGAGCTGGCCGGGACCTTCGCGCACCGGCCGGGCCAGCACATCGTGGTCCGGCACAGCTCCCCGGCCGGGGAGCTGCGGCGCAGCTATTCGGTGTGCCCGCCGCCCGACGACCGGGCGGCGCTGCGGCTGGTGCTCGCACCCGTCACCCCCGGCGGTTTCGGCAGCTACGCGCGCACCGAGCTGGCCTGCGGAGACGTGCTCGAACTGTCCGCTCCGGCAGGCGCTTTCGGGCTGCCGGACGCTCCGGGCGCGCACCACGTGCTGCTCGCGGGCGGCAGCGGGATCACCCCGCTCGCCCCGATGGCCGCCGCCGCGCTGCGCGACGACCCGGACTGCCGGGTCTCGCTGGTGCACTCGGTCCGCACCGCCGCCGACGCCCTGCTCGCCGACGAACTCGCCCTCCTCAAGGACGAGTTCCTGAGCCGCTTCGACGTCCTCCACGTCCTCTCCCGCGAGCACGGCGGCCCCTCCCGCGAGCACGGCGGCGGGGACCTCCGCACCGGCCGCCTCAACCCCGAGAAGCTGCGCCGACTCCTGGACCTCCTCGACGCGACCCCCGACACCCGCTACGCCCTCTGCGGCCCGCCCGGCCTCCTCACCACGGCCCGGGAAGCCCTCACCGACGTCCCCCCGAACCACGTCCGCACCGAGCTGTTCCAGTCCCCCGCGTCGAGAACCGCGGCTTTCGACGCGGAGACCGACACGCCCGGGGGTGGTCGGATCTCGGCGACGCTCGGGGGGCGGACCAGCAGCGTCGCGATGCTGCCGCAGGACCGGGTGGTGCTCGACGCGGTGCTGCGGCACCGGCCCGACGTGCCCTACTCCTGCCGCGACGGCGTGTGCGGCAGCTGCCGCGCCAAGGTCGTCGCCGGCGAGGTCGCGCTCGGGCCGCAGCACGCCCTGGACTCCGACGACCTGGCCGACGGCTACACGCTCGCCTGCCGCGCCCGCCCCCGCACCGACGAGCTCGCGCTCGACTTCGACGCCTGAGGAGACGACGTGACCCCCACCCCGCGCCACGAAGGCCGCACCGCCCTGGTCACCGGCGGCAGCCGCGGCATCGGCAGGGCCATCAGCAGGCGGCTCGCCGCCGAAGGCGCCCTGGTCGCCGTGCACTACGGCCACGACCACGACGCCGCCGAGCGGACCGTCGAGGAGATCGTCGCCGACGGCGGCCGCGCGTTCCCGGTGCACGCCGAGCTCGGCGTCCCTGGCGACGCCGACACCCTGTGGGCGGCGTTCGACCGCGAGATCGCAGGTCAGGACGCCGAACCCGGACTGGACGTGCTGGTCAACAACGCGGGCATCACCCTGCCCCGCACCATCGCGAACGTGACCGAGGAGGACTACGAGCGGCTGTTCGCGATCAACACCCGGGCGCCGTTCTTCATCGTCCAACGCGGACTGCCGAGGCTGCGCGACGGCGGCGCCATCGTCAACGTCTCGTCGGTGACGACGCGCTTCGCCTACCCGGCGATCATCGCCTACACGATGAGCAAGGGCGCCCTGGACACCTTCACCCTCGCCCTGGCCAAGGAGCTCGGCCCGCGCGGCATCAGGGTCAACTCGGTCGCTCCCGGCTTCACCGAAACCGAGATCAACCCGACCCTGCGCAACCCGGAGATCCGCCGGAACTACTCGGCCGAGTCGGTGTTCGACCGGCTCGGGCAGCCCGAGGACATCGCCGCCGTCGTCGCGTTCGCGGCCGGCGGCGACGCCGGGTGGACCACCGGGCAGTGGATCGACGCCAGCGGCGGCGTCCGGATCTGAAACCCCGAATCCCGCAACCTCCGGTCCCCGTAGGAGTGGTGATGACCGACCGCGCCTCCGCCATCGCGGAGCTGTCCACCGACGACCCCCTGACCCAGCCGTTCCAGGGCTCCAGCCCCTACGACGAGTACGTCCGCGCGACGCTGCTCAACACGCTGCAGGAACCGCTGACCGACGCCGCCGACGAGATGGGTTTCCTGGTCACCACTCAGGTGATGGAGCTGTGGTTCACCCTGATCGTCCACGAGTGGCGGGCCGCGCGGGAGTCCTTCCGGGCCGACGAGCTCGACACCGCGATGGACGCGCTGCTGCGCAGCCGCCGCGGCCTGCAGGCGCTCAACAGCTCGTGGGCGCCGATCGCGGCGCTGACACCCGTGCAGTTCAACGGTTTTCGCGCCGCCTTCGGCAAGGCGTCGGGTTTCCAGTCGGCGATGCAGCGGCACATGGAGTTCCTCATCGGGCAGAAGTCGACGGCGCTGCTGCGCGCGCACTCCGGCGACCCGGACGTCCACAAGGGACTGAGCGAGGCCCACGAGGAGCCGTCGCTCTACGACGAGGTGCTGCGGTTCCTGCACCGGCAGGGGCTTCCGGTGCCCGAGCACGTCCTCACCCGCGACGTCACCGAGCCCTACTCCTCCGATCCCGGCGTGGTGGAGGTGTGGCGGCAGGTCTACGCCGGGGACCAGCGCCACCCACTGCTGCGGCTGGGCGAGCTGCTCACCGACGTCGCCGAGACGATCACCCGCTGGCGGCTGGACCACGTGATGGTGGTCCGCCGCGCGATGGGCTCCAAGCCCGGCAGCGCCGGGTCGGCGGGAGTGAAGTACCTGGAGAAGCGGGCAGCGATCCCGGTCTTCCCCGAGCTGTGGGAGGCCCGCGGTGCCATGTGACGAAACCGGGCTCTCTGAGCAATCCGGGCTCTCTGAGGAAACCGCGCCCTCTGAGAAATCCGGGCGCTCCAGGACGATCTCCGAGCGCGCGGCGGCCGAGGAGCAGCGGGTGCTGAGCCTCAAGCCGGTGCTGGCGCCGAAGCACGGCAAGTACGGCGAGCACCCGCACCACGGCTACGACGAGTGGCCGGGCGACGGGCCGCTGGTGGTGCTGCTGCACGGCGGCTACTGGCGCTACGACCGGATGCACCTGACCCCGTTCGCCGCCTACCTGGCGCGGCAGGGGTTCTCGGTGCTGCTGCCCGGTTTCCGCCGCTCCGGCGGCGCGGGCGGTTACCCGGAGACCTTCGACGACGTCGCCCGGATCGTCGACGAGCTGCCCGCCGGGCGCCCGTACGTGCTGGCCGGGCACTGCTCGGGCGGCCATCTGGCGCTGTGGTGCGCGGCGCGCGGGCTGCTGCCCGCCGACTCGCCCTGGCACTCGACGCGCCTGCCGGACGCGGTGCTGGCCCTGGCCCCGATCACCGACCTGGCCGCCACCCGCCGCGACGACCTCAGCGACGGCGCGGCGGTGCAGCTCGTGGGCTCCGCGGAGTTCGAAGCCCGGCTGCCGCTGGTGGACCCGGTGACGCTGCTGGCCGAGGCCCGGACCACGGGCGTGCGCACGGTCCTGCTGCACGGCGACGCCGACGAGGAGGTGCCGCACGGGCAGTTCACCGACTACGCGGAGGTGCACGAGGACCTGGAGACCGTGGTGCTGCCGGACACCGGCCACTACGCGCTGATCGAACCCGCCAACCCGGCCGCGGCCGCGGTGGCCGACGTGTTGCGGCGGTTGTTCCGTGAACGCGACGACGATGCGGGAGAGTGCTCCTGATGACCGAACTCGCCGAGCTCGCCGACCACCTCGACGCCACCGACCCGCTGGCGCACGTCCGGGACCGCTTCCTGCTGCCCGAGGGCGTGATCTACCTCGACGGGAACTCGCTGGGCCCGCTGCCGGCCGCGGTGCCGCCGGTGCTGGAGGACGTGGTGCACCGCCAGTGGGGCACCGACCTGATCCGCTCGTGGAACGACAACGACTGGTGGGAGTCGCCGCTGCGCGTCGGCGACGCCGTCGGTTCGCTGATCGGCGCCGCGCCGGGTCAGGTGGTGGCCGGGGATTCCACCAGCGTGCAGCTGTTCACGGCGCTCAGCGCGGCGTGCGAACTGCGCCCCGACCGGTCGCTGCTGGTCACCGACCCGGAGCACTTCCCCACCGACCGGTACCTGGCGGACTCGGTGGCCCGGCTGCACGGCCGCGAGGTCCGCCGGGTCGCGCCCGCGGATCTGCCGGAGTTCCTGGCCTCGCACGGCGATCGGGTCGCGGTGATCAGCTACTCGCCGGTCGACTTCCGCACCGGCGAGCTGCACGACGTGATCGCGCTGACCTCCGCAGCGCACGAGGTCGGCGCGCTGGTGCTGTGGGACCTGTGCCACGCGGCCGGGGCGATGCCGGTGCACCTCGACGAGTGGGAGGTGGACTTCGCGGTCGGCTGCGGCTACAAGTTCCTCTCCGGCGGCCCCGGCGCCCCCGCGTTCCTCTACGCCGCAGCACGCCACCACGATTCCTGGCGCACCCCGCTCCACGGCTGGACCGGTCACGCCGAACCCTTCGGCCTGCACGCCGACTACGCCCCCGCTGCGGGCATCGCCCGCGCCCGGATCGGCACCCCACCGATCCTCTCGCTGCTCGCCCTCGAAGCGGCCCTGACGGCCTTCGACGGCGTCGACCTCACCCAGGTCCGCGCGAAGAGCCTGTCGCTCACCGACCTCTTCCTCCGCTGCGCGGAAAGCCTGCTGGTGCCGGAGGGTTTCGACCCGATCACCCCGTCGAACCCGGACGTCCGGGCCAGCCAGGTCTCCCTCCGCCACCCGCACGCCTACGGCCTCGTCCAAGCCCTGGCCGCCGAGGGCGTCATAGCCGACATGCGCGCCCCGGACGTCCTCCGCTTCGGGGTCAACGCCCTCTACACCACCCACGAAGACGTCCTCGCGGCGTGCACCCGGCTCCACCGCACGACCACGACGGGCGCCTACGACCCCACCCCTAACCGCCCCGGCGCGGTGACCTGACCCGAGAGCTCCCCCGCCCCGACGGTGCCCGGCAGTGGACAGTTTTAGCCATAATTGTCCCGACATTTCGGACATTGATCATGCGCAATTATGGCTAAAACTGTCGCCAGGCGACGCGAGCGCCCATCCGAGACCAGGCACCCGGGGTCAGGCACCCGAGACCAGGCACCCGAGACCAGGCGCCCGGGGTCAGAGCTTGGTGAGGGGGACGCTGCCGATGAGCATGAGCTTGACCGTGCCGGCCGTGCCGAAGTCGATGGTGGCCGTGGCTCGGGGGCCCTCGCCGTCGGTGGCCACGACCGTGCCGAGGCCGTACTTGTCGTGGGTGACCTTGTCGCCGGCTTCGAGCTTGAGGGCGACCGTGTCCTTCCAGCCCTTCATGCCGGTGCTGCGCATGCCGCGCTCGGACAGGCCCGCCTGCGCCGAGTCCCCACCGGTCCGGTCGAAGCCCCCGCCACCGCGGCTGCCCCACGTGCTGCGGACCTGCGGCGCGGCGCGCTCGGGCTCGATGCGGCGCCAGTGCATCAGCTCCTCGGGGATCTCGGTGAGGAACCGCGACGCCGGGTTCGTCATCGGCTGCCCCCACGCCGAGCGCATCATGGCGCGCGACAGGTACAGCCGCTGGCGAGCCCGGGTGATGCCGACGTAGGCCAGCCGCCGCTCCTCGGCGAGCTCGGCCGGGTCGCCCAGGGCGCGGGTGTGCGGGAAGACGCCGTCCTCCCAGCCGCCGGAGAACACCACCGGGAACTCCAGACCCTTGGCGGTGTGCAGGGTCATGAGCGTGACCAGGCCGTCGCCGGTCTCCGGCAGCGAGTCGGCGTCGGCGACCAGCGAGACGCGCTCCAGGAACGCCGCCAGCGAGTCGTCGGCGATCGGGTTCTCGTCGTCCTCGTCGGGCCCGACACCGGACACCACGGCCTCCGCCGAGGGCGAGGCCTCCGCGTCGACCGGCAGCGGCGCACCCGCGCGGGCCTCGGTGAACTCGCGGGCGACGGTGATCAGCTCGGTCAGGTTCTCCAGCCGCGTCGCGTCCTGCGGGTCGTCGCTGGCCTCCAGCTCACCCCGGTAGCCGGTGCGCTCCAGGACGGTGTCGAGGGTCTCGGCGACGTCGTTCTCGGCGGCGACCCGGTTCAGCTCGTCGAGCAGCTCCACGAAGCCCGAGATCGCGTTGCGGGCGCGCGTGTTGAGCAGCGGCACCTCACCGGCGGCGGCCCTGCGCAGGGCGCTGGTGAACGAGATCCGCTCCTGCTCGGCGTGCACCGCGACCACGGCCTCCGCCCGGTCGCCGATGCCGCGCTTGGGCACGTTGAGGATCCGGCGCACGCTCACCGTGTCGTCCGGGTTGTCGAGGACCCGCAGGTAGGCGAGGGCGTCGCGGACCTCGCGCCGCTCGTAGAAGCGCACCCCGCCGACGACCCGGTAGGGCAGGCCGAGGCGGATGAACACCTCCTCGAACACGCGCGACTGGTTGTTGGTGCGGTAGAAGACCGCGATGTCGTTGAACGTGGCCTCGCCCTGGTCGACGAGCCGGTCGATCTCACCGGCGACGAAGGCGGCCTCGTCGTGCTCGTTGTCTGCGACGTAGCCCACGATCGGCTCGCCGTCGCCCGCATCGCTCCACAGCCGCTTGTCGCGGCGGTTCGGGTTGCGCTTGATCACCGCGTTCGCCGCGGACAGGATCGTCTGCGTGGAGCGGTAGTTCTGCTCCAGCAGGATGCTGCGGGCCTGCGGGTAGTCCCGCTCGAACTCCTCGATGTTGCGGATCGTGGCGCCGCGGAACGCGTAGATCGACTGGTCGGCGTCGCCGACCACGCACAGCTCCGCCGGCTCCACCCCGCTCTCCGTCGGCTCCGTCCCGACCAGTTCCCTGACCAGCACGTACTGCGCGTGGTTGGTGTCCTGGTACTCGTCGACGAGCACGTGGCGGAAGCGGCGGCGGTAGTACTCGGCGACCGCCGGGTGCTGCTGCAGCAGCTCGACCGTGCGCATGATCAGGTCGTCGAAGTCCATCGCGTTGGACTCGGCGAGCCTGCGCTGGTAGGCGGCGTAGACCTGGGCGACCTTGCGCTCCACGTCGTTGCCCGCCTGCTGCGCGGCGTCCTCGGGCGTGAGCAGCTCGTTCTTCAGGTTCGAGATGTGGATCGACAGCGTCTTCGCCGGGTAGCGCTTGGAGTCGAGGTCCTGCTCGCGGGCGATCAGGGTGATCAGCCGCTTGGAGTCGTCGGAGTCGTAGATCGAGAAGTTCGACGACATGCCCAGCGTCTTGGCCTCGCGGCGCAGCACCCGCACGCACATCGAGTGGAACGTCGAGACCCACATGACGTTGGCCCGGCGCCCGACCAGGTCGGCGACCCGCTCCTTCATCTCGGCCGCGGCCTTGTTGGTGAAGGTGATGGCCATGATCTGGCCGGGGTGCGCGCCGCTGGCCAGCAGGTGGGCGATGCGGTTGGTGAGCACCCGCGTCTTGCCCGACCCGGCACCGGCCACGACCAGCAGCGGCGAGCCGGTGTGCGTCACGGCCTCGCGCTGCTGCGGGTTCAGCCCGGCCAGCAGCGCGTCCGGGTCCGGCCCGGAGCGGCGGGCGGGCTGCGCGGGCTCGTCGCCCTGGAATTCGAGATCGAGAGGGGTGCTCATCGCCTGACCACGTTACCGAACCCCCCTGACGGCCCCCGAATCTGCCGAGCTCGCAACACGATCAAGCCCAGGACCCCTCGACCGGGTGAGGGATTCCACCTCGTGGGACGCCACGACCGAGTGGTGGATCGGTCGTCCGGGTTGTGGCAGACTGGTGTCGTGCGGACGCAGCAGTACGAGTTTTTCTACGGGCCCGGGACTCCGGCGCCCGTAGCTGCGTGAGCACGAAAACCACTACGACGCCCCGGAGTCCTCGGACTCGGGGCGTTTCGCGTTCCGGGACGGGAACGGGGCCGGAGCCGGAGGAATACGTCCGATGAACGCCACTGTGGACGGTGACCAACCGCAGTCCGAGAAGCCCTCGGCTGAGAAGGCCGCCGCGGAGGCCATCACCAACTTCCGCGAGGAGATCGACTACCTCGACGCCGAGATCCTGCGCCTGATCAAGCGGCGCGCCGAGGTCTCGCAGCAGGTCGGGCAGGCTCGCATGGCCGCGGGCGGCCCGCGCATCGTCTACAACCGCGAGATGGACGTGCTCGCCCGCTACCGCGAGCTCGGGCCGGAGGGACGCGAGATCGCCATGATCCTGCTCCGCCTCGGCCGGGGCCGGCTGGGCCACTCCTGACACCCCGAAGGGCGCCTCCGACCTGGTCGAAGGCGCCCTTCGGCGGCGTCACACCGCGTGGTCGGCGGCCAGGTCGCGCTCCCGGGTCTCCGGGGCGCGCAGCACGGCGAACAGCGTCACCACCGAGCACAGCGCCACGTAGATCGAGATCGGCACCGACGAGCCGAACGCGGCCAGCAGCGCCGTCGCGATGATCGGGGCCAGCGACCCGGCCACGATCGACGCCAGCTGGTAGCCGATCGACGCCCCCGAGTAGCGGACCCGGGTGCCGAACAGCTCCGCGAAGAACGCCGCCTGCGGCCCGTACATCGCGCCGTGGAACACCAGGCCCACGGTGGTCGCGAAGGTGATCACCCAGAACGACTTGGTGTCGAGCATCGTGAAGAAGAAGAACGCCCACACGCCCGTGCCGACCGTGCCCAGCAGGTAGATCGGCCGCCGCCCGAACCGGTCCGACAGCGCGCCCCAGATCGGGATGCTGATGAAGTGCAACACCGAGGCGATCAGCGCCGCGTTGAGCGCCACGCCGCGCGGCAGGTCCAGGAACGTGGACACGTAGGTGAGCACGAACGAGGTCAGCACGTAGTAGACGACGTTCTCGGCGAACCGGGCGCCCATCGCGGTCAGCACCTCGCTCCGTACCGCTTGAGCACCTCCAGGATCGGCGGCTTCTGCTCGGCACCGGCCTCCTGCGCCTTGCGCTGGGCCTCCAGGAACACCGGCGACTCGGCCACCGCCAGCCGCACCCACAGCCCGATCAGCACCAGCACGCCGGAGAGCAGGAACGCGATCCGCCAGCCCCAGGCCATGAACGCCTCGTCGGACTGCACCGCCGCCAGCACGGCCAGCACCGCGGTCCCGAAGACGTTGCCCAGCGGCACCCCGGCCTGCGGCCAGGACGCCCAGAAGCCGCGGCGGTCTCCGGACCCGTGCTCGGAGACGATGAGCACCGCCCCGCCCCACTCGCCGCCGATGGCGAAGCCCTGGATCAGCCGCAGGGCCGTGAGCAGCAGCGGAGCCAGCACGCCCACCGATTGGTAGGTGGGCAGCAGGCCGATCGCGAACGTCGCGCCGCCCATCATGACCAGGCTCAGCACCAACAGCTTCTTGCGGCCGATGCGGTCGCCGAAGTGACCGAACACCAGCCCGCCCAGCGGCCGCGCGACGAAGCCGACGGCGTAGGTGATGAACGCCAGCAGGGTGCCCATCAGCGGGTCGCCCGCCGGGAAGAACAGCTTGTTGAACACCAGCGCGGCGGCTGATCCGTAGAGGAAGAAGTCGTACCACTCCACGGTGGTGCCGACGAGGCTCGCCAGCACGACCCGGGTGGTCGAGGATCTGGCGGGAGCGGGCTCGGTTGTCATGGCTGGCGTCCTCCTTGACGGGCCGTGGTCACCTCGGGAAAACCTGGGTCAGTTCGCCGTCCAGCCCCCGTCCATGGACAGCGACGCTCCGGTGATCGACGTGGTCCCGGGACCGCACAGCCAGGCGGCGAACTCGGCGACCTCGTCCGGCTCGACCAGCCGCTTCACCGGGGTCCGGGCCAGCAGCACGTCCTCGGTGACCTGCTCCTCGGGAACCCGGTGCAGCCGGGCCTGCTCGGCGACCTGCCGCTCCACCAGCGGGGTGCGCACGAACCCCGGGTTCAGGCAGTTGGAGGTGACGCCGTAGGCGGCGCCCTCCAGCGCGATCGTCTTGGACAGGCCCTCGATGGCGTGCTTGGCGGTGACGTAGGCGCTCTTGAACGCCGAGGCCCGCAGCCCGTGTACCGACGAGATGTTGATGACCCGCCCCCACCCGCTGCGGTACATGCCCGGCAGGGCGGAGCGGACGATGCGGAACGGCGACTCGACCATGACGCGCAGGATCGTGCCGAAGACCTCGGTCGGGAACTCGTGCAGCGGCGCGACGTGCTGCAGCCCGGCGTTGTTGACCACGACGTCGGCGCCCTCGCCCAGGCCGTCGGCGTTGTCCGGGTCGGCGAGGTCGACGACGCGGGCCCGCGCCCCCAGCTCGTCGGCGAGCGCCGCGACCGCATCGGCGTTCCGGTCGACCGCGATCACCTCGGCTCCCGCCTCGGCGAATCTCCTGCTCACAGCGGCTCCGATGCCGCTGGCAGCCCCGGTGACCAGGACCCGCTTGCCGTTCAGATCGAGACCGGTTCGCTCGCTCATAGCGACAGAACCTAGGCGTGACGACGATCTCAAACCAGACTTGATTCACAACCTTTTCGAACCGATCCCGGAATCAGGGCGATCCCCCATATCGGACATGCCTCGTCAAGGAGCAGACTGTCGGCATGGGCATGGTTATCGGTCTGGTCGCGCTCCTGGTGACGATCGCCGCGGTGATCGCGGCGGCGGGGCACGCGGGTTATCTGGCGATGCTGACCTCGGCTGCGAAGAAGCGTCCCGGCGGTCAGCCGGCCGTCGAGTTCGCCAAGAAGCGCTACCCGGTCGCGGGCGTCGGCCTCGGCGTCACGCTGCTGGCGCTGGTGATCAGCAGCAGTGGCGTGGGCGCGGACGTCTTCGCGACGCTGCTGGCGCTCGGCGGCGGCGCGGGGTCGCTCAAGGCGCTGGGGACCACGCAGAGCCGCTTCCGCAAGGGTGAGTTCTGACATCTCCGCACGTCGGACGCGCCTTTCGGTGACGTTCGTCCGGGTGGATCTGCGCTGATATCACCCGTTCGATGCATCAAGAGCTCCATTCGGAGTACCGATCTTCCTCACGCGAAGCTCGCCGTGAACCCTCACGACTTGCAGGAAGTCGAGACTCCGATGCACAGCGGCAGAACCATCGGCTGGAGCGGCTCACTCGATGGGCCGCCGCCACCCCCGGAACCGGCACCTGGCCGGCATCGCAAGACCGACGCCGGAGCCACCTGGGCTCCGGTCCCCGCGCAGCGGACCGCGTCCGAGGACTCCTCGCCACGGCTGGTGATCGACCCGCTGATCGATACCGCGCCCGTCGGCGGGCTGCACAAGTTCGACCTCGGCATGGTGCCCGCCTCGGTGACGCCGCCGCGGTCGTGGCGCCGCGCGGCCTGGTTCGCCATCGCTTCGTCGGTGGCGGCGCTGGGCGGTCTGGTGTTCGCCACGACGCTCGTGTCCAGCCACACCACCCGCATCGAGGGCCTGGACCTGCCGAGCATGCCGCGCGGCGGCGCCTACCCCCCGCTGCTGCGCGACCCGTACTTCCTCACCGGCGATCCCACCCGGCCCACGACCTCCGGTGCCGCGCCACGGCCGCCGAGCAGCCCGAACCGGCTGGCCGCGGGCCCGCTGCCGACCGGGACCGCGACCCCGGATCCCGGCGAGGAGGCGAGCGACGACCTGCCGGAGGCGCCGGGCGACGGCGCTCCCGGCGCGGACGTCCCGGGCCCGCCGACCACGAGCAGGCCGCCCACCACCGAGGCGCCGCAACTGCTGAAGCTGACCGACACCGAGGGGATGCAGCGCAGCAGCGAGCAGTACTACGACGCGATCGCCGCGGGCGACCTGCCGGGCGCCTACGCCCTGACCACCGGTCGGCTGCGCGAGGAGGGCTACGAGTCCTTCGCCGCCCGCTACTCGCACGCGACGAAGGTCGAGGTCACGGAGGTCTACGTGACGCCCACCAGCACCACGCACGCGCTGCGGCTGACGCTCCCCGACGGCTCGCAGCGCACCGAGCGCCGCGTGCTGCGCTACGAGATGGCCGATCGCCCGCTGATCGCGTCCGACGAGCAGCTCTCGTGACCACGGATCGTGATCCACTACTCCGTTCGTGATCTTCGGGTCCACCCCATCCGGTGATTCCTGCGCGAAGTCTTCCCCTGACCGCAGCAGGCGGGTACGTCTTCAGGCCGTGGACGACCACCCCAGCGATCCCGGCGACCGGGGGCTCAGCGACCGGGGGCTCAGCGACCCGGGGCTCAGCGACCCGGGGCTCAGCGACACCGTCACGGTCGCCGAGCTGATCAGGCGCGGACCGCACACCCCCGAGCAGGGCCTGCTCGCCGGTGACCTCGACGAGCGCCCCGACCTCACCTCCGCCTCGCCGCCGCTGGGCGGGCTGGTCGCGCTGGCCGTGCTCGGCGTGCTCCTGCTGGTCTCCGCCGCCGGAGCGGGCGCCCTGGTCATGGCCAAGCCCGCGCAGCTGCCGCGCCCCACCGACTCCGCCGCGGCCATCAGCGGCGCCCTGGCGCTGCGCCCGGACCTGGTGCTGCAGGCCGCGTGGCCGTTCCACGACAACGGCGGTTTCGACGCCGCCACCGAGGGAAGCAGCGCCGTCGTCGCCGCCGAACCGGACGACGCGCACCTGGCCAACCCGGCCGCGGGCAGCGCCCAGACCACCATCGGCCTCGTCGAGGACTTCTACCGCCGCGCCCAGGACGCCCCGGACCGGCTCGGCGAGCTCATCGCGCCCGAGCTCGGGCAGGCCGAGGAGCTGCGCCGGGCGTGGGAGGCCGTCAGCGCGGTGCGCGTCGTGGGCCTGCGGAGGGAGTCCGACGCGTCGGTGTCGGCTCAGGTCGAGGCCGTCTACCCGGACGGCCGCCGGGTGCTCCTCGACCAGCACCTGCACGTCTCCCCCGGCCCGCTGCCGCGCATCGTCGGAGCCGAGCTGCGCAGCGCGCACCAGCTGCCGCCCGGCTGAGCCGACCGGCCGCGGGGGTGCACAACAATGCGGCAACGACCCGTCACCACCGCCACCCCCGCCCACCAGGAACGCCGCCGCCGGTACCGTGGCGTGAGCCGGTCGGTGCCGAGGGTCATGAGCTCAACGGCACCGGACGGCGCAGATCCGGATCACCAGCGCAAACAGCTGGGCGAACTGCCCGGATCACCCGGGCGTCCGGATCGGACGGCACCGGGTCGAAACAGGTCGTACCGATCTTTTCGACTTCGGACCTACGCCCGCACGGCGTCGGCTAGGCTGCCGTATCGCGGTTCGGTGGCAACCCGGGTCGTGCTGGAAACGTGTACTTGTGGGGGGCCGATGCCGGTCCGCCCTAATCCGCCGGTGTTCGGTGGGACGGCGTCCGGAACTCCGGGCGGTGGCACCGCTGGGCATCGATAGCAGTACGGGGAGACGTCGGTGAGCGACGAAGGTCGCCTGGTCGCCGGACGCTACCGGGTGCAGCGACGCATCGGCAGTGGCGCGATGGGCGTGGTGTGGGAGTGTGTTGACGAGCGCCTGCACCGCACCGTTGCGGTCAAGCAGTTGCTGTTGCAGCCCGGTCTGGATCCGGGTGAAGCCGAGGAAGCGCGGCAACGGGCAATGAGAGAGGGCCGGATCGCGGCCCGGCTCCAGCACTCGAACGCGATCTCGGTGTACGACGTGGCCGAGGACGAGGGCCAGCCGGTCCTCGTCATGGAGTACCTGCCGTCGACGAGCCTGGCCGCGATGATGTCCGATCACGGGCCGCTGCCGCCGCGCGAGGTGGCGCGGATCGGCGCGGAGGTCGCGTCGGCGCTCGGCGCCGCGCACGCGGCCGGTGTCGTGCACCGCGACATCAAGCCGGGCAACATCCTGCTCGGCGACAACGGCCAGGTGAAGATCACCGACTTCGGCATCTCCCGGGCGCAGGGCGACGTGCAGGTCACCAAGACCGGCATGCTCGCGGGCACGCCCGCCTACCTGTCGCCGGACGTGGCGATGGGGCAGGAGCCGACGCCGGCTTCCGACGTGTTCTCGCTGGGCGCGACGCTCTACGCGGCCATCGAGGGGCACCCGCCGTTCGGTCTCAACGAGAACACCCTGGCGCTGCTGCACGCGGTGGCCGCGGGCAAGATCGAGCCGCCGCAGCAGGCGGGCCCGATGGCCCAGCCGCTGATGGCGATGATGGCCGCCCGCGTGCAGGACCGGCCGGACATGGCGCAGTCCCGCGAGATGCTGCAGGCCGTGGCCGACGGCGGCTCGGTGAACTCCATCCCGACGATGGCCGCCCCGATCCCGCCCGCGCTGGCCCCGGAGACCCCGGAAGAGGCGACGAGCGTGATGGGCGCGGGCGCCGCCGCGGGCACCACCGTCGCCTACTACGAGGACGACCCGTACACGGAGCGCCCCTACGAGGACGCCACGTCGTACATGGGCGCCGATCCGCGCGCCGACTCGGCGGTCTACGAGGAGCCGCGGCGCAGCAGCAAGCGGCCGGTGATCATCTCGGCGATCGCGCTGGTCGCCGTCGCGGTGATCGCGGTGCTGGTCACCTCCGCGCTGCGGCCGCAGGCACCGCCGCCGCAGCCGGCCAACCAGCAGTCCGAGGCTCCGCAGGTCCCCGCGCCGCCGCCGGAGACGACGTCGGAGGAGACGACGACGAGCAAGAAGCCGACGAGGACCTCCACGGAGGAGCCGACGACCTCGGCCGAGGAGCCGACGACGTCGAGCGAGGAGCCCACGTCGACCGAGCAGCCGACGTCGAGCGCCGAGCAGACCTCCAGCAAGCCGACGAGCACCACGACGAGCCAGTCCGGCAGCATCACCACCCAGTGAGGTAGTCGGCGATCGTCTCGACGCCCTGCGGCCGGGATGCTCATCACCAGGTGAGCGTCCCGGCCGCAGGCGCATTCCGGCCCCGGGGTGCCGCCCGGAGTGGGCCGCCCAGTAACGTGGCTGCGGGCGTGACACCGTCGGGTGAAGCCGGCAGCGGGGAGTCCGGTCCGTCCTCATCGCTAACGAGAAAACAGGCAGTCCTCAGACAGGCGAGCCCCGTGGGGCGAACCAGTACCAGGAGACACCGGTGAGCGCCGAAGGTCGTTTGATCGCGGGCCGGTACCGCTTGCAGCAAAAGATCGGCAGCGGCGCCATGGGCGTGGTGTGGAAGGCCGTCGACGAGCGCCTCCACCGCACGATCGCCGTCAAGCAACTGCTGCTGCAGCCCGGTTACACCCCCGAGGAGACCGAGGAAGCGCGGCAGAGGTCGATGCGCGAAGGCCGCATCGCCGCCCGCCTCCAGCACCAGAACGCCATCGTCGTGTTCGACGTGGCCGAGGACGAGGGCCAGCCCGTGCTGGTCATGGAGTACCTGCCCTCGACCAGCCTCGCCGCCGTCATCGACGAGCAGGGCGTGCAGCCGCCGATGCGGGTGGCCCGGATCGGCGTGCAGGTGGCCGGTGCGCTGGCCGCCGCGCACATGGCGGGCATCGTCCACCGCGACCTCAAGCCCGGGAACATCCTGCTCGGCGAGAACGACCTCGCCAAGATCACCGACTTCGGCATCTCCCGGGCGATCGGCGACGTCGCGGTCACCAAGAGCGGCATCCTCGCGGGAACCCCCGCCTACCTGGCCCCGGAGGTCGCGCTGGGCCGCGACCCGGCACCGGCCTCGGACGTGTTCTCGCTGGGCTCGACGCTGTACGCGGCGATCGAGGGCGGTCCGCCGTTCGGCACCGACGAGAACGCGATCAGCCTGCTGCACCGGGTCGCGCGCGGTCAGTTCGAGCCGCCGCGCCAAGCCGGGCCGATGACGCCGGTGCTGATGCAGATGCTGTGCCCGGATCCGGTGGACCGGCCGACGATGGCGCACACCCGCGACCTGCTGCAGGCCGTCCTCGACGGCCGTCCGGTGCCCAGTGCGGCCCCGGGCGCCGGTGCGGGCTGGCAGCGCCAGCAGCAGGCGCCCGCACCGCCTCCGCCCACCGGCTCGCCCACGATGGCCTACCAGGGCGGCGGGATGGCCGGCGCAGGCATGGGCGGGGCGAGCCCGCCCACCCGCGTCGGCGGCGCCGCCCCGGTGGCGGCCGCCGCGCCGCGCCGCGGCGGCAAGCAGGTGGCGCTGTGGATCGTGGCGATCGTGGTGGCGGTCCTGGTGGGCGTGCTGGCCGCGAACGCGTTCGGCTCCGGTTCCCAGGACAAGGGCGCGGCTCCGGCCCCCGCTCCGAAACCGGTCCCGACGGCCGCGCCGGCCCCGACGTCCTCGGCTGCCCCGACGTCCTCGGCGGTCCCTGCGACCAGCAGCCGGGCTCCGACGTCGAGCGCGACGAGCACCAAGAAGCAGGTGACCAAGGAGAAGCTGGTCGCCGCGGTCAAGAAGTACTACACCCTGGTGCCCGACGACCTCGACGAGGCGTGGGAGCTGCTCGGGCCGAGCCTGCAGTCCCAGGGCAAGGAGCGCTACGAGGCGTTCTGGAAGCAGATCGACGACGTCAAGATCATCGGCGAGCCGATGCAGTCCGGCGCCAACGTCGTGGTCACGCTCCAGTTCACCAAGGACGGCAACAAGAGCGTCGAGATGCACGTCCTGGGCATGGTCGCCAACACCGACGGCGACGCCCTGATCAACACCGACAACAGGCGCTGACCACCCGAGGAGGGCTTCCCTTCCCCGACCCCCGGGGAAGGGAAGCCCTCCTCGCTGCGGTGGTCCATCGAGGTGTCGACGATGGCGGGCAGGGGACAGTTTTAATCAAAACTGTCCATGATCAATGTCCGTTATGCCCGGACAGTTTTCACTAAAACTGTCCCACTCCAGAGCACGACAACCCACTTCCACGTCAGCCCACTTCCGCGGTGGGCGCTTCTGCGGTGGGGCGCTTCTGCGTCAGGTCGCTTCTGCGGAGGGTCATTTCTGGGCGACTTCGCGGAGGCAGTGCTGGAGGGAGCCGGCGGCGGGGAGGTCGGCGACGGCTTCGCGGACGGCGAGGTGGAGGCGGCGGGTCGGCTCCGGGTTGGTGACCGCGCGGACCTCCACGCCCGGGTGCACGACGTCGAGCCCGAGCCGCGGCACCAGCGCGATCCCCATCCCCGCGGCGACGAAGCTCTGCGCGGAGTAGGTGCTGTCGGTCTCGACCACGACGCGCGGCGTGAAACCGGCGCTGGCGTAGGCGTCTTCGAGCAGCCGGGAGCAGATCCCGCCGTCGGTGACCGAGCTGTTGATCCACGAGTCGTGGGCCAGCTTGGCCATGTCGACGCTCCCCTGGTCGACCTGCGGGTGCGAGCCGGGCAGCACCACCCGGTACGGGTCGTCGGCCAGGTGCACCAGCCGCACCCCGCGCCGTTCCGGCACCGACTCGCCGAGCACGATGACCGCCAGGTCCGCCTCCCCGGCCTCGACGTCGTCGAGCAGCCCCGCCTCCTGCAGCTGCAGGTCCAGCTGCACCTCCGGGTGCTCGGCGCGGAACTTGGCCACGGCCTGCGGGATCAGGCCGACGGCGGCGGTGGTGAAGAACCGCAGCCGCAGCAGTCCCGTGCGACCGGCCCGGATGTCGGCGAGCTCGGCCTCGGTCTCGCCCAGCAGCTCGGCGATCCGCCCGGCGCGCTCGGCCAGCAGCGTGCCCGCCGGGGTCGGGCGCAGGCCGCGCCCGACCTTCTCCAGCAGCGGCGTCCCGGCCTCCTTCTCCAGCGTGGAGAGCTGCTGGCTGATGGCCGAGGGGGTGAAGCCGAGGTTGGACGCGGCAGCGCTCACCGAACCGCTGGTGACCACCGCGCGCAGGACCTGCATCCGCCTGACGTCTAGCACGCCACCGACGATACAGGATTGCTTACACGTTCGTTGAAATTAATTCGCTTGTCCTTACAGCTCGGGTTCCGCAAGCTGGTCGTACCACTTCGGCGAACCGGCTTCGACGACTCTGGGGAGCGATCATGAACAACCCGACCAGCTACCTGCGGCTGGGCGCGCTCGCGCTGTTCTGGGGAGCGAGCTTCCTGCTGATCAAGCTCGGTCTGGAAGCCCTGTCACCGACGCAGATCGCGCTGGCCCGCATCGTGCTGGGCGCGCTCACGCTGCTGGCGATCTGCGCGGTGCGCGGCCTGCGCACCGCGCTCACGCTGCTGGCGATCTGCGCGGTGCGCGGCCTGCGCATCCCCGGCGACCGCGTCCTGTGGCGGCACGTCGCCGTCGCCGCGGTGTTCGCCAACGCCCTGCCGTGGGTGCTGCTGGCCGTCGGCGAGCAGACCGTCGAGTCCGGGCTGGCCGGAGTGCTCAACGCGACGACACCGCTGTGGACGGTGCTGTTCGGCCTGCTCGCCGGCCGGGAGGCGCTGCCGCCGCGCCGCGCCGCGGGCCTGCTGCTCGGATTCCTCGGCGTGCTGGTCATCTTCGCGCCGTGGCAGGGCGGCGGGATGCTGGGCTGGGGCGTGCTCGCGTGCGTCGCGGCGTCCGCCAGCTACGGCATCGGATTCGTCTACACAGGACGGTTCATCACCGGGCGCGGCACACCGCCGCTGGCGCTGGCGAGCATGCAGCTCACCGCCGCGATCGGGTTCTCCGTGCTCGCGCTGCCCCTCGACGGGCTCCGGATGGTGCACTGGGAGCCGGTGGCGCTGCTGGCCGTCCTCGCCCTGGGCGTGGTCGGCACCGGCATCGGTTTCGCCCTGAACTACCGGCTCATCGGCGACGAAGGCGCCACCACGGCCTCCACGGTCACCTACGTGATGCCCATCTTCTCGGTCCTGCTCGGCTGGCTCCTGCTGGGCGAGCAGCTCCCGCTCCGGGTCATCCTCGGCATGGTCGTGGTGCTGCTCGGCGTCGCCCTCACGCACCGCAAGACCCCGGGCGCGCCGGCGCTGCTCACCCGCGCGGGCCGCAGCTTCGCGCGAGCGTCGGAGCTCTACGCCGACCTCGCCCGGAACCACCCGATGAAGTGACGCGCCTCCGACCGTCACACCAGGCGGCGGTCGGAGGCCCAGCGGGAGAGCTCGTAGCGGTTGGAGAGCTGCGTCTTGCGCAGGACGCTGGAGACGTGGGTCTCCACGGTCTTGACCGAGATGAACAGCTCGGAGGCGATCTCCTTGTAGGCGTAGCCCCGGGCGAGCAGGCGCAGCACCTCCCGCTCGCGGCGGGTGAGCAGGTCCAGCTCGGGATCGCCAACGGGCGCGGCGTTGGGCCCCTCGGAGAAGGCGTCGAGGACGAATCCCGCCAGCCGGGGCGAGAACACCGCGTCGCCTGCCTTGACCCGGGTGATGGCGTCGACCAGCTCGCGCCCGGAGATCGTCTTGGTGACGTAGCCGCGGGCGCCGCCGCGGATCACCGCTATCACGTCCTCGGCCGCGTCGGAGACCGACAGGGCCAGGAACACGATCTCGCCCTTGTCGTCGCCGGAGCGGGCGCGGACCTGCCGCAGCACCTCGGCGCCGCCGCCGTCGGGCATGTGGACGTCGAGCAGCACCACCTCGGGCCGGTAGTGGCCGATGCCGGCCACCGCCTCGGCGACCGAGCCCGCCTCGCCCACGATCTCGACGCCGTCGGCGGCGGCGAGCTCGGCGCGGACACCGGCGCGGAACAGCGCGTGGTCGTCGACGAGGAACACCCGGACCGAGCCCGGCTCCTCGGTGGCTTCACCGGTCACAACATCCTCCGAAAACGTCGTTTCCCCAGGCAGGCTACGCCTCACGCCGCCGACCTGGGCATTTCCATCGCGACCTCGGTGCCCTGACCGGGCGAGGTGCGCACCTTGACCTTGCCGCCGTGCCGCTGCACGCGGCCGCGGACGGAGTCGGCGAGCCCGTGCCGGTCCTCGGGGACCTGGTCCGGGTCGAACCCGGCGCCCCGGTCGCGCACGAACACCGACACCAGCTCGGGTTCGACCTCCGCGTAGACGCTGACCTCGCGGACCCCGGCGTGCTTGGCCGCGTTGACCAGCGCCTCGCGGGCCGCGTTGAGCTGCGCGGTGAGCCGGTCGTCGACCTCGCAGTCGCCGACGACGACCTGCTGCACGGTGATCGCGAAGTGGTCCTCCACCTCGCCGCAGATGCGGGCCACCTCGGCGGCGAAGGTCGCCTTCTCCGCCTCCTCGGAGGGCCCCGCGCTGTCCCCGGCCGCGCCGTAGCCGTCGGGGCCGTAGAGCCAGCCGCGCAGCTCGCGCTCCTGCCCCCGGGCGAGCCTGCGGACCTCGCGCTCGGAACCGGCCTGCTTCTGGATCAGGGCCAGCGTCTGCAGCACCGAGTCGTGCAGGTGCGCGGCGATCTCGGCGCGCTCCTGGGACCGGATTCGGCTGGAGCGCTCGACGTTGAGGTCGCGCATCATCCGCACCCACCAGGGCACGGTGAGCACGGCGACGCCGACCAGCGTGGCGCCGGAGGCCAGCAGCCCGGTCGGCAGCGCGTCCAGCGAGGTGGTGCTGCCGACGAGCAGCGCCATGCCGACGACCACCAGCGCGGCACCGGACATCACCCGGATCCAGGCGCTGCGCGCACCCGAGCCGAGCAGGGCGCCCGCGACCCCGGAGCGGGCGCCCTGCCGCCAGCGGCGGCGCTGTGAGTCGTCCGCCTCCCGCCACACCACCGCCGCCCCCACCAGGGCCACCACCAGCGGGACCGTCAGCCACGTCGGCATCGACAGCACGGCGCCGAAGGCGGCCAGCGCGCCGACGCCGAGCAGCACGATCCCGAAGCCCTGCTGCCACTCCCGCTTCGTCGCCGGGCGCGATCCGCCGCCCTGCGGCACGAACGCCCACAGCAGCGCGTACCCGAGGATCCCGGCGCCGCCGAGAGCGGACAGCACCGCGAAGGTCATCCGCACCCACAGCACCCGGACGCCCAGGTGCTCGGCCACGCCCGCGCACACCCCGGCCAGCAACCGCCCGTCGCGGGTCCGGTGCAGCTGCGGGAGCACGGGCAGCATCCGCTCGGTGGGCTCACCGCCTCGGCGCATCCGCGGGTCGGTCCGCATCGGATTCACCTTGCGCGGCGCGTGCTGCGGGGGGTTCTGGTCGTCGGGGGCCGTCACGTTTTCGATGGTCACACGGTCGAGACCCCCGGGGCATCAGGGACGTCCCCTGACCTACCCGGGGGGGTGGGAGCGTCTTCCTGACGACCTCCCCACCGAGCCCCCGGACGACGATCGACTCGGTGGCCCCACGACGCCCGTGCCGGTCGACGTGGGGTGGGGAGGTTTTCATGAAAACTTCCCCGTCCCCGAACGGACCACCACCCGGGTGACCTGCTCGAAGAGCTTTCGGAGGACCGTTCCCGACGTGCGGTGGGAGATCGAAGTTTTCATGAAAACTTCCCCGTCCCCGGGAGGCGGCGGAGCCCGGGACCGGGGTGGTCTCAGGGGACTCCCGGATTCCCGGGAGGTGCGCCGGATCGGATAGTGGTCGGCATGAACAGCACGCAGCAATCCGGTGGCGTCGACGCCACCCTGCGCGACTTCTGGGCCACCCGCCCGGTCCGGCCGCGCAGCGGGTCGAAGGCGGCGGGTGTGTCGGCGGCGATCGCGCGCCGCTACGGCGTCGACCCGATCCTCGTGCGGGTCGCCTTCGTGGTGCTCGCCTGCTACGGCGGAGCCGGGATCGTCCTCTACATGCTGGGCTGGCTGCTGTTCCCGAAGGAGGCGCCACCGCTGCCCGGCCAGACGACGCCGAGCCGCGAACCCACCGCGACGTGGATCGTGGTGGTGCTGGTGCTCCTGCTGTTCCCGAGCCTGATGTGGATGATCAGCTCGATGGCGGTGCTGGGGCTGGCGGCCGGTCCGGTCGCGCTGTACCTCCTGCACCGCAACCAGGGCGACCGCCAGGTGACCGGGACGTCGAACCCGCCGCCGCAAGCGACTCCGACCGGCGAGAACACCTGGGTCTACCCGGGTGCCGCGGCGGAGCAGCAGACCCCGCCCGCGTGGGACCCGCTGGGCGCGGCACCGTTCGCGTGGGACCTGCCGGAACCCTCTGAGCCCGAACCGCCGGAGCCGAGGTCGCGGCGGTACCGGTGGTTCAACCCGGTCGCGCTGCTCGCGGCGTTCCTGGCCGCGGTCGTGGTCGCGGGCTCGGGCGCCGGGGGCGCTCCGGCGGCGGCCGCGGGCCTGGGCGTGCTCGGCGCGGCGATGGTGATCGGCGCGTTCCTGCACGTGGGGCGCTGGCCGATCCTGTTCGCGGTGCCGCTGGCGATGTTCGCCCTGATCGCCTCGTTCGCCGACGAGTACCGGTTCAACGGCGATCTGAGCGTGGGCGACCTGCGGGTCGCGCCGATCGAGACCACCGACGTGCTGTCGAGCTACGACCGCACCGCCGGGACCGTCGAGCTGGACCTGTCGGACCTGCGGATCAGCACCGGCCAGGTCGTGGAGACCACCGCGAACGTCGGCGCGGGCAAGGTCCTGATCCGCGTTCCCTCCACTGTGGACGTGACGGCGCACTGCGACGCCGAGGTCGGCGAACTCGACTGCCTGGGCCGGCACGCCAACGGCCAGGACCTGCAGCGATCCGTCACCGACGAGGGCCCGGACGGGCTCGGCGGCGGCAAACTCGTGCTCAACGCAGCGGTGGGCACCGGAAACGTGGAGGTCGTCCGTGACTGACGAGACCACGCCCTACGAGGGCCCCGACCCGATCCTGCTGGTCGCAGGCGCCATCGCGCTGATCATCACGGCCACCGTCGCGCTCGACCTGTCGAGCTTCCTGCAGTGGATCCTCGCCGGAGTCGCGGTGATCGTCGGCGTCGTGCTGCTGGTGGCGTCGCTGCGCCGTCGAGCCGAGTGAATTTGCCAGTTCCACCAGCACTTTCGCGATCGCGTCGAGGATTTCCGGGAATTTTTCCCGTTCCTCGCCGATCACATCTCCTGCACCCTTTCCAAAACACGACAACCCCCACCGAGCGCGGCGCCGGTCTGCTGATACTGCGGTCTTGATCGATCCGAACAGCGTTGCTCCCAACACCCCCGCAAGGAGCTGGCCATGACCAGGAACCGCTTGCTCGCAGGCGGCGCCGTGCTCGCCCTGTTCGTCTCGCTGCCGTCCGCGGCGGCGGGCGCGAACCCGGCTGAGGCGCCGAAGGACGCGAAGCCGCGCGCGGAGGTCTTCTTCGACGACTTCTCCGGCAGCGAGCTCGACCGCTCGAAGTGGCAGGTCGAGGTAACCGGTGAGAACTTCGGGACCGTCAACAACGAGCAGCAGGCCTACGTCGACTCGCCCGAGACGATCTACATCGACCACGACGACAGCGGCACCGGCGCCCAGAACGGCGCGCTCGCGCTGCACCCGCGCTACCAGCAGGGCTTCCAGGCGCCCGACGGCGGCACCTACGACTTCGTGTCCGGCCGGGTGAAGACCGAGGACAAGTTCGAGTTCACCTACGGCAGCTACTCGGCGCGCATCAAGCTGCCGGAGAACGCCACCGGCTCGGGCCTGTGGCCGGCGTGGTGGTCGCTGGGCACCAGCATCAACGAGGGCAAGCCGTGGCCGGAGTGCGGCGAGGTCGACGTGATGGAGCACGTCGGCGAGCCGTGGACCAGCTCGGCGATGCACGGCCCCGAGTACAACGGCGACACCCCGATCACCCACCAGCAGAACTTCGAGGGCAAGGACCCGGCCGACTGGCACACCTACCGGGTGGACTGGACGCCGGAGGGCTTCACCTTCTTCGTCGACGACACCCAGACCTACCAGGTCACCAAGGCCGAGTTCGACGCCAACGGCTGGACCTGGGTCTTCGACGACCCGCAGTACATGATCCTGAACTTCGCCACCGGCGGTCAGTACCCGCAGAACGTCAACGGCGTCACGGAGCCCTACCCGGGCCTGCCGCAGGAGAGCGTCGACAAGATCAAGGCCGGAACGGCCCGCTACCTGATCGACTGGGTCAAGGTCGAGCAGTGAGCCGCTGAAACGCGAGAAGGGCCCCTCCGATCTGGTCGGAGGGGCCCTTCATCACGTCACTCCCACTCGATGGTGCCCGGCGGCTTGGACGTGACGTCCAGGGTCACGCGGTTGACGTCGGGGACCTCGTTGGTGATCCGGGTGGAGATCTGCTCCAGCACGTCGTAGGGCAGCCGCGTCCAGTCGGCGGTCATCGCGTCCTCGCTGGAGACCGGGCGCAGCACGACGGGGTGGCCGTAGGTGCGGCCGTCGCCCTGCACGCCGACGGAGCGGACGTCGGCCAGCAGCACCACCGGGCACTGCCAGATGTCGCGATCCAGGCCGGCGGCGGTGAGCTCCTCGCGGGCGATCGCGTCGGCGGCGCGCAGCGTCTCCAGCCGGTCCGCGGTGACCTCGCCGATGATGCGGATGCCCAGGCCGGGGCCGGGGAACGGCTGCCGGTGCACGATCGTCTCGGGCAGGCCCAGTTCCAGGCCGACCCGGCGGACCTCGTCCTTGAACAGCGCGCGCAGCGGCTCGACCAGCGCGAACTGCAGGTCGTCGGGCAGTCCGCCGACGTTGTGGTGGCTCTTGATGTTGGCCGCGCCCGAGCCGCCGCCGGACTCCACCACGTCCGGGTAGAGGGTGCCCTGCACCAGGAAGTCGATCTGCTCGCCCGCGGCACCGGCCTCGGCCTGCAGGTCGCGGGCGGCCTGCTCGAAGACGCGGATGAACTCGCGACCGATGATCTTGCGCTTCTCCTCGGGGTCGGTGACCCCGGCCAGCGCGCCCAGGAACCGGTCGACGGCGTCGATGGTGACCAGCTTGACGCCGGTGGCGGCGACGAAGTCGCGCTCGACCTGCGCCCGCTCACCGGCCCGCAGCAGGCCGTGGTCGACGAACACGCAGGTCAGCTGGTCGCCGATGGCGCGCTGCACGAGCGCGGCGGCGACGGCGGAGTCCACGCCGCCGGAGAGGCCGCAGATGGCCCGGCGGTCGCCGATCTGCTCGCGGATCGCGGCGACGGTGTCGTCGACGATCGACGAGGTCGTCCACTGCGGGCGGACACCGGCGATCTCGTGCAGGAAGCGGCGCAGCACCTCTTGGCCGTGCGGGGAGTGCACCACCTCGGGGTGGTACTGGACGCCCGCGAGGCGGCGCTCGACGTTCTCGAAGGCCGCGACCGGGGTGTCCTTGGTGCCGGCGGTGACCTGGAAGCCCTCGGGGGCCTTGCTGACCGAGTCGCCGTGGCTCATCCACACCGGGTGGTGGCCGGGCAGGTCGTTGTGCAGCCGCCCGCCGTCACCGCTGATCTCGACCTCGGTGCGGCCGTACTCGCGGGTGCCGGTGTGCTCGACGGTGCCGCCGAGCGCGGAGGTCATCGCCTGGAAGCCGTAGCAGATGCCGAAGACGGGGACGCCCGCGTTGAACAGCTCCGGGTCGACCTGCGGCGCGCCCTCGGCGTACACGCTGGAAGGACCACCGGACAGCACGATCGCCGCGGGATCGCGGGCGACCATCTCCGACACCGGGGTGTCGTGCGGGACGACCTCGGAGTACACCTGCGCCTCGCGCACCCGCCGAGCGATCAGCTGGGCGTACTGGGCGCCGTAGTCGACAACGAGAACAGGCCCTGTGGCGCTGTTGCTTGCGGAACCGGACACGTGGTCGCCGACCTCCTTGGCCATCGCACTGGTCCGCACATTGTCGCAGGTAACGAAGGCCACAACCGCATCGCCCCGGACTTCCACCACCCGCGGCCCACCGCGGAGGACGCGATGTCAATGGAAGTCGGGAACCCGGTTCCATTGACATCGCGCCACCTCGGCGACGACGTCAGACGAGGGGGAGCTGGAGGGCTGCCGGGGCCGTTGGCGGGACCGCCGGGGACTTGGGCTCGACCGGGGTGACCTTGCGGTAGGACTCGGACTGGTCCGGGCGGGTGTCGGCCTCGCCCTTGTTGGGCCAGAGGGCGAAGGCTCGCTCGGCCTGGGCGGTGATCGTCAGGGACGGGTTGACGCCGAGGTTGGCGCTGACCGCCGAGCCGTCGACGATCGACAGGTCCGGGTAGGACCAGGCGCGGTGGTACGGGTCGATGACGCCCGCGTCCGGGCTGTCGCCGATCGCGCAGCCGCCGAGGAAGTGCGCGGTCATCGGGATGTCGAACATCTCGCCCCAGGTGCCGCCGGAGATCCCGCCGATCTTCTCGGCGACCAGCTCGTTGGCCTGCTCGCCGGCCTCGATGTAGCTCGGGTTCGGCGCACCGTGCCCCTGCTTCGAGGTCAGCAGCCGCTTTCCGAGGAACCGCTTCACGCTGGTCGTCAGCGAGTTGTCGAGGCTCTGCATGACCAGCAGGATCACCGTGCGCTCGCTCCAGCCGCGCACCGACAGCATCCGCAGCGACAGCCTCGGGTTCTCCCGCAGGAACTTGCCCAGCTGCTTCCAGCGCGAGCCCCGCCCGCCGCGGGTCGCCGGGATCTGCAGCAGACCCATCGCGTTGGCGCCCTTGGTGTAGCGGACCGGCTCGATGTGGGTGTCCTCGTCCGGGTGGAACGACGACGTGATGGCCACACCGGTGGAGAAGTCCCGCTCCGGGTCGACCTTCGCGACCTGCGATCCGATGATCGCCTCGGAGTTGGTGCGGGTCAGCGTCCCCAGCTTCTTCGACAGCTTCGGCAGGTCGCCGTTGTCGACGCAGCGGTGCAGCAGGTTCTGCGTGCCCCACGTCCCGGCGGCGACCACCACCTGGTCGGCGCTGAAGATCTTCGGCTTGCGGTTGAGCTTGGCGCCGGTGCGCGAGGTCGCGATCCGCCAGCGCCCGTCGCGGCCCTTGCCGAGCCGGTTGACCGTGGTGAGCGGGAAGATCTCCGCGCCCTGCTTCTCGGCGAGGTAGAGGTAGTTCTTGACCAGCGTGTTCTTCGCCCCGACCCGGCAGCCGGTCATGCAGGCGCCGCACTCGGTGCAGCCGGTGCGGGCCGGTCCCGCACCGCCGAAGAACGGGTCGGCGTCGGTGCGGCCGGGCTCGTTGAAGTACACGCCGACGGGCGTGCGGTGGAAGGTGTCGGCCACGCCCATGTCCGCCGCGACCTGCCTCATCACCACGTCGTGCGGGGTCTCCGAGGGCTGCTCGATGACGCCGAGCATCTTGGTGGCCTGGTCGTAGTAGGGCGCCAGCTCCGACTCCCAGTCGGTGATGTGCGCCCACTGCGAGTCCTGGTAGAAGGGCTTGAGCGGCCGGTAGAGCGTGTTGGCGTAGTTCAGGGAGCCGCCGCCGACACCGGCGCCGGCGAGGATGAGCACGTCGCGGAGCATGTGGATCCGCTGCACGCCGAAGCAGCCCAGCTGCGGGGCCCAGAGGAACTTGCGCAGGTCCCAGGAGGTCTTGGGCAGCTCCTCGTCGGAGAACCGCCGACCCGCTTCGAGCACCGCGACCCGGTAGCCCTTCTCGGTCAGGCGCAGCGCGGCCACGCTGCCGCCGAAGCCCGAGCCGATGACCACCACGTCGAAATCGGTACCGCCATCACCACGTTGTGCCATGCGCGACAGCGTAAGCGAAACTACTCGCGAGTAGCTAGACCCCGCTCGGGACTCGGCCCGAGGTGCCCTCCGGTGGCCGAGCGCTCGGCAGGGGACAGCTTTTCCTCGAATCACCCATGATCAATGTCCGAAAAGTCCGGACAGTTTTCACTAAAACCGTCCCCCTCCCGGACCACGCACGCATGTGAGGTGGCATCGGCCCAGGAGGGGCACCGGAGCGACTTCCGGAGTGCGGGGTTCGGGGTCAGCCTCGGAGCATGAGGCCGACCTTCTGGAACTCCTTGAGGTCGCGGTAGCCGGTCTTGGCCATCGCGCGGCGGAGGCCGCCCATGAGGTTCAGCGTGCCGTACGGGTCGCTGGACGGACCGAAGAGCATCTTCTCCAGGTCCGCGTCCGTGCCGGTGAAGCCGACGATCTCGCTGCGCGGCAGGTTGGGGTGCGCGGCCGCCGACGTCCAGTAGTAGCCCTGGCCGGGCGACTCGGTGGACTCGGCGAGCGACTCGCCGAGCATCACCGCGTCGGCGCCGCAGGCGATCGCCTTGGCGATCTCACCCGAGTACGACAGCGCGCCGTCGGCGATGACGTGCACGTAGCGGCCGCCGGTCTCGTCCAGGTAGTCGCGGCGCGCGGCGGCGGCGTCGGCGATGGCTGTGGCCATCGGCACCCCGATGCCCAGCACCTGCGTGGTCGTCGCGGAGCGGGACTGGCCGAAACCGACGATCACGCCGGCCGCGCCGGTGCGCATCAGGTGCATCGCGGTCCGGTAGTCACCGACACCACCGGCGACCACGGGCACGTCCAGCTCGTTGATGAAGCGCTTGAGGTTCAGCGGCTCGCCGTCGCGGGCCACGTGCTCGGCGGAGATGA
This sequence comes from Saccharopolyspora sp. ID03-671, assembly GCF_045278815.1. Lineage (NCBI taxonomy): Bacteria > Bacillati > Actinomycetota > Actinomycetes > Pseudonocardiales > Pseudonocardiaceae > Saccharopolyspora > Saccharopolyspora sp. ID03-671. Next base: position 4,383,739 of record NZ_CP134054.1, on the reverse strand, counting down.
TCGTGCCCTGCACGAACAGCATCTCCACGCCCGCGGCCAGCAGGTCGGGGGTCAGCTCCTCGGCGTGCTGCGGGCTCACCCGCGCCGCGACCGTGACGCCGGAGTCCTTGACCTGCTTGAGGGCCTCGGCGAGCAGGTCCAGCCGCAGCGGCGCGGCGTGCAGCTCCTGCAGCCGCCGGATCGGCGCCTCGGGGTCGCTGCTCTCCTCCGCGATGCGGACGACGTCGGCGATCTTGTCCTCGACGTCGGTGTGCCGAGCCCACAGGCCCTCGGCGTTGAGCACGCCCAGACCGCCGAGCTCGCCCATCCGCACCGCCGTCGCGGGCGAGACGACCGCGTCGGTCGGGTGCGCGATCGCCGGGATGTCGAAGCGGTAGGCGTCGATCTGCCAGGCCAGCGACACGTCCTTGGACGAGCGGGTGCGCCGCGAGGGCACGATCTCGACGTCGTCCAAGTCGTAGCCGCGCATGGCGGTCCGGCCCATCCCGATCTCAACCTGATCCCGCACCGTGTGTCCCTCCTAGCGGCGGATGTCCAGCGAAACATTCTCTCCGCAAGGACCCCGTGTCCGCCGCGCGGGGTCCCCCGATCACCACCCGAACCCGCGAGATCACCCAGAGCGACCGAGAGCCCGGCGCCGCGCGGGCACCGGGCTCTCGGAGGAGGTCCGAACTCAGCGGGTCGTGTAGTTCGGGGCCTCGACGGTCATCGTGATGTCGTGCGGGTGGGACTCCTTGAGCCCGGCCGCGGTGATCCGGACCAGCTTGGCCTCCTGCAGCTCCGGGATCGTGGTCGAGCCGGTGTAGCCCATGCCGGAGCGCAGACCGCCGACGAGCTGGTCGACGACCTGGGACAGCGGGCCGCGGAACGGGACCCGGCCCTCGATGCCCTCCGGCACCAGCTTGTCCTCGGACAGGACGTCGTCCTGGAAGTAGCGGTCCTTGGAGTAGGACTTGGCCTGGCCGCGCGACTGCATCGCACCCAGCGAACCCATGCCCCGGTAGACCTTGAACTGCTTGCCGTTGACCAGCACCAGGTCGCCGGGCGACTCGGCGGTGCCGGCGAGCAGGCTGCCCAGCATCACCGAGCTCGCACCGGCGGCGATGGCCTTGCCGATGTCACCGGAGTACTGGATGCCGCCGTCACCGATGATCGGCACACCGGCGGGCTTGCAGGCCATGCTGGCCTCGTAGATCGCGCTGATCTGCGGCACGCCCACCCCGGCGACCACGCGGGTGGTGCAGATCGAGCCCGGTCCGACGCCGACCTTGACCGCGTCCGCGCCCGCGTCCACCAGCGCCTGCGCGCCCGCGCGCGAGGCCACGTTGCCGCCGATGACGTCGACGGAGTTGCCCAGCTCCTTCTTCAGCGTCGCGACCGTGTCCAGCACCGCGCGGGAGTGACCGTGGGCGGTGTCGACGATCAGCACGTCCACGCCCGCGTCGACCAGGGCCATCGCGCGCTCGTGCGAGTCGGCGCCCACGCCCACGGCGGCGCCGCACAGCAGCCGGCCGTCGGGGTCCTTGGTGGCGCTCGGGTACTGCTCGGTCTTGACGAAGTCCTTAACGGTGATCAGGCCGCGCAGCTTGCCCGCGCCGTCGACGATCGGCAGCTTCTCGATCTTGTTGCGGCGCAGCAGGCCCAGCGCCGCGTCCGCGGTGACGCCGACCTGCGCGGTGATCAGCGGCGTCGTGGTCATCACCTCGCGCACCTTGCGGGTGAAGTCGACCTCGAAGCGCATGTCGCGGTTGGTGATGATGCCGACCAGCGTGCCGTCCGGGTCGGTCACCGGCAGCCCGGAGATCCGGAAGCGGGCGCACATCGCGTCGACCTCGGCGAGCGTGTCCTCCGGCGAACAGGTCACCGGCTGGGTCACCATGCCCGCCTCGGAGCGCTTGACGACCTCGACCTGCGCGGCCTGCTCCTCCACGGACAGGTTGCGCTGCAGGATGCCGACGCCGCCCTGGCGGGCCATCGCGATCGCCATCCGCGCCTCGGTCACCGTGTCCATCGCCGCCGACAGCAGCGGGACGCGCAGGCGGACGTTGCGGGAGAGCTGGGTCGACGTGTCGACCGCGCTCGGGATGACGTCCGACTCGTCGGGCAGCAGCAGCACGTCATCGAAGGTCAGACCCAGCGTCGCGAACTTATCGGGGAGGCCGGGAGCGGAGAGTTCGCTGGTCATGGCGAGGGATGTGCCTTCCTTCACGATATGGCCCACAAACCTTCGAGGTGCGGCTTGCTGGGATTACCACGGCGATCGCGTCGAAGCGTTCAGCTGTGCTGAGTAGCAACGCGGAGTCCGGATACGGGATTCCTCAGATGATAGAGACCACAGGTCAGGACGTGGATCCCCCGCCCCACCAGGGGTGCGCCACACCACGGACGGTGGTCGCAGGCGTGTGAAACCCGCCCCGACAGCCCCGCGCAGGCGACGCGCCCGGTACCGTGCGGGCCGTGCCGCACGATCCGATGCCACCAGACCCCTTCGCGGGTGATCCGGACGATCCGAGCATGGCACTCGGTGACCACGACGCCGAGGACGGCCCGCCGCTCGGCGACGAGGAGCGCGCCGAGCTGCTCGCCGACCTGACCGATCTCGCCGTCTACCAGGCGCTGCTGGAGCCGCGGGGCGTCCGCGGCATCGTCGTCGACTGCGCGGACTGCGGCGAGTGCCACTACCACGACTGGGAGCTGCTGCGCTCCAGCCTGTCCCAGCTGCTGCACGACGGCCGCATGCGCCCCCACGAACCGGCCTTCGACCCCGACCCGGGCCAGTACGTCACCTGGGAGTACTGCCGCGGCTACGCGGACGGAATGACCGAGAGCGAAACGACGCTCTGACGTCAGAGTTCCAGGCTCATCCTGCTTGGCGGTGCGGGTGGGGGAACCTGAGCGGCTCCGTGGACTCCGCGCGCCACTCCTGATGTATGTCCAATACACGGCGTCGCGGCGTGCTCGCCACGAAGCCGCTCAGAACCCCCGGCGGTGCTGGCTGCTTAGGTGGTGAAGGAGAAAGCGACTCCGTCGCTTGCCTGACGAAAAGAAGGGGCTCCTCTTTTACGAGAAGCCCCTTCTTCGCGATCTCAGGGAGTTGACGTCTGCGGCTGGTTCGGCCAGAACCAGCCGCCGGACGAGCTCTCCGAGCTGCTGGTCTCGCTCGGCGACGTGGTCGGCGAGGTCGGGTCGCTGGTGCTCGACGGCGGCGTGCTGCTGCCGGTCGGCGGAACGCCGGGGTTCGGCGGCAGCGGCTGCGACGGGGACGGCTGCGTCGTGGGCGGCAGCGTCGTCGTCGGCGTCGAGGTCTGCGAGGAGCCGCCGGTACCGCGATCGATGCGCTTGGTCAGCGACTCGTGCGCGGCCTTGAGCTCGGACAGCCCGTTCTCGGCGTCGACCTTGGCCATGTGCTCCTTGGCGGAGCGCAGCGCCTCCTCGGCGGCCAACCGGTTGCCCCGGTCCACTTCGCTCTCCGCCGTGTCCAGGTCGGTGCGCGCCGACGCCGCGGCCTGCACCGCGCGGGTGTGGTCGGTGTAGAGCACCTGGGCCACGCCCCACAGCATGTCGCCGGGCTGCGCGTCGCGAGCGGCCACGCCGACACCGGTGAAGGTGATCATCAGAACCGCTGCCGCGGTGGCCACCGGGACGAGGTGCCTGCGGCGCAGGAAGCTGCGCGGCCGGCCGGCCTCGGCGATCGCCGCGACGGCGGTGTCGGTGTCCACCAGGTCACCGATCGGCGCGGAGTCGACGTCCTGGCGCCAGGCCACGAGCAGCTCTTCCAGGCTGGGAGCGCCGTCGGCCGACGCGGGAACGTCGGGATTGGTCCCGCCCAGCGCGTCCAGCAGGAGGTCGTCCTCCTGCAGCGCGGCCAGGTCGATCGGTTCGTCGCTGAAGTCGTCGAGGTCGGTGAGCTCCTCGTCCGCGTCACCGCGCGGACGGAAGGTCAGCACCTCGGCACCGGCCTCTTCGCGGGAGGTCTCGGGCTCGTGCGAGCCGGAGTCCCGGTGGTTGTCGCTCAGTTCCGTTCCCTCGTCTGCGGATCCCTCAGCGGGAGCCGAGTCCCGCTCGTCTGCATGGGTCGAACGGTCCTGCTCCGGGGCGGACTCCTCGTGCGGGATGCCTCCCAGCTCCCCGTCGGGCCCTTTCCGCTCAGCCATTCAGACCACCTCCTCCGCGGACAGCGTCTTCCGCAACCGGGCCAGTGCGCGATGTTGTGCCACGCGCACAGCACCCGGTGTCGAGCCGACCGCTTCGGCGGTTTCCTCCGCCGACAGCCCGACTACCACCCGGAGCAGCAGGATTTCCCGCTGCTTGGCCGGGAGGATTTGGAGCAACTGCGCCATCCTGCCCGAGAGCTCACCCTGCATCGCCCGCTGCTCTGGACCGGCCTCGGACTCCGGGGTGTCCGGCATGTCCGCGACCGGTTCGGAACGGTTGCGAGCTGACGCACGGTGCGCATCAGCCACCTTGTGCGCGGCGATGCCGTACACGAACGCCAAGAAGGGACGACCCTGGTCCTTGTAAGTGGGCAGCGCGGTCAGTACCGCCAGGCACACTTCCTGGGCCACGTCGTCCGCCGAAGCGAACGACCTCTCGTTTCGTCCGACCCTGGCGCGGCAGTACCGCACCACCAAAGGACGGATTTCGGCCAGCAAGCGCTCAATCGACTGACGATCGCCGTCGACGGCGGCGCTTACAAGAGCGTCCAGCCCGTCCCCCACATTGGTCATCGCAGACAGCAGCCCTGGTGTTACGCGTTCAAGCGATTCGGATTTGCCCGGCGAGTTTCGCGTGCACCGCACGCCGCGCCGTGGCCACCGTACCGGGCAGGAGGCGTCCGCAGAACAGGGACCGGGGATCGGGGGCCGTCGTCGTCACACATCCACATCTACCAGAAGCCGGGGCCGGTGGCGTTTGAGCTGGCCACCGACATCTTGGTGGTGCGCGTGGGAGGAATCGGAGACGATCTTCACATCGTCTCCCGCGGGCGCCCGGCGGCGGCGACGGCCGAAGCGGAGAAGGTTCTCGCCGCCGGCACCCGCAACATCTGCCGACCGAAGGCGGCTGTGGCTCACGTCACGAAATCCCTTGCGTCGCCGCGAAACGCGGCGGCGGGACCGTGCGCGAGGCGAGCCACAGCCGCTACCGAAGCGTCAGCTCACCCGAAGTCGCTTTCATCGGACGGGCACCGGCCTCCCCCGAAACCGGCCGGTGCCGCCTGATCATCGGTTCAGGCGACGAGGCCGCGGCGGAACCCGTGCGCCACCGCTTGAGCGCGGTCGCGAACGCCGAGCTTGCGGAACAGCCGGCGAGCATGGGTCTTGACCGTGTCCTCGGAGAGGTAGAGCTCGCGGCCGATCTGGCCGTTGCTCTTGCCCTGGCTCATGCCGCGCAGCACCTGGAGCTCGCGCTCCGTGAGCTGCACGCCGGGGTCGGACGGTTGACGGGGTGCGGGCACCGAGGTGCTCGCGAGCGTGTGCGCGAGCGCGGCGACGAGCTCCGGCCGGGACGCGTCCCAGCGGAGGTAGCCGCGGGCACCACCGGCGATGGCCGCGGCGATGCTCGCCGCGTCGTCGGGGGCACCGAAGACGATCACGTTGGCTTGGGGGTGCGCGGACACGAGCCGCCGGGTGGCCTCGACGCCGTTGGGCACGGCGCGCTGCGTTCCCACCAGCACGACGTCCACGGCCTGCCGCGAGAAGCGGGCCAGCAGCTCGTCGCCGTGCGCAACGCAATCGATCCGGCTCACTCCGGGGACAGCCGACATCACACGAGTGAGCCCTTCCCGGACGCTACGTCGGTCATCGCAGATCAGGACCGTCGTCACGGGAACTCCTTTCCTGCAGGCGAGTGACGTTCCACAAGCCCTATCGGACGCAGTGGGCGAAACCTTGACACGATCCGGTGCTTAATCCGTCCAGAATTCGGGCGGCTGACACACGTGAGGGACATTCACCATAACGGAGCAGGGTCAGATCGTTACCCCTTGAATGGAGCGGCTCGCCCGCCATACCTGCGGTGTTCACCCGATCGCTGCGAATGTGACGATCACTTCGCCCGTCCGAACGAACATCGAAAACGACCCCGCACACGGTTCTGTGATTTAGGTCACATCATACTCAACTCAGCCCAGAACGGCGTCGGACACGCGCGTCACCGCAGCCTCCAGCGACCCCAGCAGCTCGACGTGACCCGGCAGCGCCTCGGGCGACCACCCCGCCCCCGCGACGAACGCGCGGGCCCGCTGCCGGGTGATCGGGATGTCGTCCAGGACGCGCGGCGCGGCGTAGTAGGGCTGATCCGCCCACAGCACGACCGCAGCGGGCGCGGAGCGCTTCACCGCCGCGGCCAGGCCCTCGCGCGGCAGCGCGGCGCCGAACAGCCGGTGCCCGACGCCCTGCGCGGCCAGCGCCGCCGCCAGCGCCACCAGCTCCAGCTCCTGCCCCTCGCCGGGAACCGGCGCGAGCACCGCGGGACGCGGGTTCTGCGGCTTCGGAGCGCCCGCGATGACCGAGCGCAGCGCGGTCGAGGCGCAGTCGTGCAGCAGCTGCAGCACCTCGACGCCGGTGCCGGAGCGCTGCCTGCGCTCGCTGACCGCGCGCAGCACCGGCTGCAGCATCTCCTGCCAGGTGCGGACCACGCCGTCGGCGTCCATCGCCTCGATCAGCAGCCGCTGCGCCGACCACGAGTCCAGCGCCAGCGCCGCCCGGCCGAGACCGCGGGCGCGCGGGCTCGCCCCGGAGAGCTTGAGACCCCGGCCGCCGGTGTTGGCACCGGCCAGGGCGAGCCCCTCGTCGCCGTCGAGAACGCCGGACAGCAGCAGGGGGCCCTCATCGGGCGACTCGGCACGCGACGGGTCCTCCACGCGCCGCTGAGGCGGCGGCGCGGCGACCGTGCGCGCGTAGCGGGCCGCCTCCATCGGTGAAGCACCGCGCAGCAGGGCGCGCTGCATCTGCTCCAGGCGCGCGATGTCGTCCGGCCCGTAGCGGCGGTGCCTGCCGCTGGTGTGATCGCTGGGTCCGAGGCCGTAGCGGCGGTCCCAGGTGCGCAGCGTGGCGGGCGCGACGCCGAGCCTGCGAGCGACCGCGGCGACGGTGAGCCTCGGCTCGTCGTCCAGGGCGATCCCCTCCGGTGCCTGTGCTGCTGCCTCCGACGCGACCGCCGGCTCGCACGCGGGCGGATCGCCGAGCGGTTCGGGGGTCTCCACCCCCACAACTGGTTCAGGCCGCGTCGTCACGCGGGACATATTCCGGTTCTGGCCTCTCAAGAGCAAGCCGGCCGGACTTCGATCACCCCATTTCCAAGGATCACACCAACGATGAACAGCTTTTGGCGCGAAAGGGGTTGAACAAGTTTTGACTCGGTTCTACGGTCGGATCATGCGAGGCTGCGGCGGTCCCGCCGTAGCGAGGGAGGGGATCCACCGGTAGGAGGTGGTTGTCGCAATGGCAGACACTCGACGTCTTCCAGGACCGAACGCCGATATCTGGGATTGGCAGATACGGGGCTCGTGCAGGGGGATGGACAGCGCGTACTTCTTCCATCCGGACGGAGAGCGAGGTCCGGCACGAGCCAGGCGCGAGGCGAAGGCGAAGGAGGTATGCCACCACTGCCCTGTTCTCGCCCAGTGCCGGACGCACGCACTGGCGGTTCAGGAGCCGTACGGCATCTGGGGAGGGCTGTCCGAGTCTGAACGCGAAGTGATCATCAAGGCGCGCAAGCGCCAGCAGCTGGCGGTCGCAGCCGGCTGACCCAGAGCCCTCGATCGGCGGTGGGGGAAAGCGCCGCGGGTCAGGTGAAGCCGGGATCGAATGGCACGAGGGGCGTCATTCGCCCCCGGCGGAGGCAAAGAATCGGGGCGGTACCCAGGTGGGTACCGCCCCGATTCTTTGCGTTCAGCAGATCAGTGACCGTGACCGTGTCCGTGGCCGTGCCCGGCCTCCTCCTCGGTCTCCTCCGGCTTGTCCACGACGGCGCTCTCGGTGGTGAGCACCATGCGGGCGATGGAGGCCGCGTTGGCGACCGCGGAGCGGGTCACCTTCAGCGGGTCGACGATGCCGGACTGCACCAGGTCGCCGTACTCGCCGGTGGCGGCGTTGTAGCCGGCGCCCCAGTCGAGGTCGCGGACCTTGGAGACCACGACCGCGCCTTCCTGGCCCGCGTTGGCCGCGATCCAGAACAGCGGCGCGTCCAGCGCGCGGCGGACCAGCTGCACGCCGGTCGCCTCGTCACCGGTCAGGCCGAGGTCGCCCTCGAGGGACTTGGCGGCGTGGATCAGCGCGGACCCACCGCCGGGCACGCTGCCCTCCTCCGCGGCGGCCTTGGCGGCCGCGACGGCGTCCTCGATGCGGGACTTGCGCTCCTTGAGCTCGGTCTCGGTGGCCGCACCGACCTTGATCACCGCGACGCCGCCGGCCAGCTTGGCCAGCCGCTCCTGCAGCTTCTCGCGGTCCCAGTCGGAGTCGGTCGCCTCGATCTCCTTGCGGAGCTGGGCGGCGCGGTCCTTGACGTCGTCGGCGGCGCCGTGGCCGTCGACCAGGGTCGTCTCGTCCTTGGTGACGGTGACCCGGCGGGCCGAACCCAGCACCTCGGGGCCGACCTCGGACAGCTTCAGGCCCAGCTCGGGAGCGATGACCTGGGCGCCGGTGACGATCGCCAGGTCGTCCATGAACGCCTTGCGGCGGTCGCCGAAGAACGGCGCCTTGACCGCGACGACCTTCAGGGTCTTGCGCACGGCGTTGACGGCCAGGGTGGACAGCGCCTCGCCCTCTACGTCCTCCGCCACGATCAGCAGCGGCTTGCCGGCCTCGACGACCTTCTCCAGCAGCGGCAGCAGCTCCTGGATGTTGGAGATCTTCTCCCGGTGCAGCAGGATCTGCGCGTCTTCGAGGACGGCCTCCTGGCGCTCGGCGTCGGTGACGAAGTGCGGCGAGACGAAGCCCTTGTCGAACTGCACGCCCTCGGTCAGGTCGAGCTCGGTGGCCAGCGTCGAGGACTCCTCGATGCTGATCACGCCGTCCTCGCCGACCTTCTCCATCGCCTCGCCGATCAGGTCGCCGATGGCCTCGTCGCGCGAGGACACGGTGGCGATCTGGGCGATGTTGTCGCGGCCCTTGACCGGGGTGGCCTTGGCCTTGAGCGCCTCGACGACGGCCTCGGCCGCCAGCGTGACGCCCTTGTTCAGCGCCGCCGGGTTCGCGCCCGCGGCCAGGTTGCGCAGGCCTTCCTTGACCAGCGACTGGGCGAGCACGGTGGCGGTGGTGGTGCCGTCACCGGCGACGTCGTTGGTCTTGGTGGCGACGTTCTTGGCGAGCTGGGCGCCCAGGTTCTCGAACGGGTCGTCGAGCTCGATCTCGCGAGCGATGGTGACGCCGTCGTTGGTGATCTGCGGTCCGCCGAACTGCTTGTCCAGCACGACGTGCCGGCCGCGCGGCCCGAGCGTGACCTTCACCGCGTCGGCGAGCTGGTTGACGCCGCTTTCCAGTGCACGGCGCGCCGGCTCGTCGAAGGTGATCTGCTTAGCCATTGTTGCTACAGCCCTTCAGATGTGTGCCTGATCCCCGACATGCAGCCGCCCCGGCGGTCCCGCGGTCGGGACCGCCGGGGCGGCTGAGCCCACGCTCGGTGGGCGCACGATGATCTGGCGTCAGTTGACGACGGCCAGCACGTCGCGGGCGGAGAGGATCAGGTACTCCTCGCCGTTGTACTTGACCTCGGTGCCGCCGTACTTCGAGTAGATGACGACGTCGCCTTCCTTGACATCCACGGGGATGCGGTTGCCCTTGTCGTCGATGCGACCCGGGCCGACAGCCAGGACCTTGCCCTCCTGGGGCTTCTCCTTGGCGGTGTCCGGGATCACGATGCCGGACGCAGTCGTCGTCTCGGCCTCGCTCGCCTGGACGACGATCTTGTCCTCAAGCGGCTTGATGCTCGCCACGGTGTGACCTCCACCTTCTGGGGCCTTCGAAGCGTTGGCTGGGAATGACGGCTCCGTTGCTCCCCGTCGTCGCGGGTGCCGGGTCGCGGTGTCGCCGTGCTGCTAGCACTCTACCCAGGAGAGTGCCAGCGCTCAACAACCACCCGCTCACCCGAACGCCGGAACGCGACTGGAGGGCATTCAACGGCACCGCTCAGCGCCCCCGATCGGCGGGGTTCATTCAACCCGCACGACACGCCCCGGCGTGTCGCGTCCGCCCGCGTTCACCCAACGGGGCGACGGCATCACTCGTGGTGGTGGCACCCGGTGTCGATCACCCCGCCCGGCCCCACCTGCGACGTCGTCACCTCCACTGCGCGCAGAGTGATCATCGCAGGTAGATCGGCATGCGGGGAATCTCACCAATGTCGCCCGGTGGTTCACACCTGAGGCGTCCGGTGCCCTAGGTTGCTCGGCATGCCAGCCCTCTCCAAGCCCGCGAACCGGCCGTGGGAACGACGTCCCCGACCCGCTCGCCCGCCTGGTCCGTCCGGCCCCCCGACCCGCGGAAGCTGGCGTCCGAAGTAAGGACGCCCCCGAGACCCCTGGCGCGCCGGAACCCCGGCCGCCGCGATGACACGGCCGCGATCCCGGACTCCCCGGGGCCGCGGCCGTGATCACGTCCACCCCTCGCGAACCCGGGATGGGAAACTGGGGCGGTGCGTGCGCTGTGGGTGATCGTGGGGGTCGCGTTCGGGGGCTTGGTCCTCCCGTTCGCCTGGGCGTGGGGTCGCAGCGCCGGACGGGTCCGGACCGCGGCCGACGCGCCCGCGACCGAGGCCGCGCTGGTGCTCGGCGCCGGGGTCCGGTGGGACGGCGTTCCCAGCCGCATCCTGCAGGGCAGGCTCGACGTGGCCGTGGCGCTGTTCCGGGCCGGGAAGGTCCGCACGATCGTGGTCAGCGGATCACCGCGGTCCCGGGGCTACAGCGAACCGGTCGTGATGCGGCGGTACCTGCTCTCGCGCGGCATCCCCGAGGACGCCGTGGTGCCGGACGAGACCGGCGTCGACACCTACTCCTCGTGCCGCACGGCCGCGAAGCGGTACCGCTCGCTGATCGTGGTCACCACGCGCTTCCACCTGCGGCGCTCGATCGCGCTCGCGCGGCGGCAGGGCATCGACGCCTGCGGCGTCGGGCACGACGCGGCGGCCGACGGCCTGCGCCGGGTCAACGCGCGGGCGACCCGCCGCGAGCTGCTCGCGACGGTCAAGGCCTTCTGGTTCCCCCGCTGATCTACTGGACGACGATCTCGTCCACCGGCAGACCCGGGTTCGCCGGTATGTCCAGCGGCGACGGCTTCGCACCCGAGAGCAGCACGTGCGCGCCGAGCGCGGCGATCATCGCGCCGTTGTCGGTGCACAGCCGGGGCCTCGGCACCCGCAGCGTGATCCCGGCCGCGGCGCAGCGCTCGCGCGCCAGTTCCGAGAGCCGCGAGTTCGCCGCCACGCCACCGGAGACCACCAGCGTGTCGACGTCGTGGTCCCGCGCGGCCCGCACCGCCTTCATCGTGAGCACGTCGGCGACGGCCTCCTGGAACGAGGCGCACACGTCCGGGACCGGGATCTCGCGGCCCTCGCGCCGCTCGGTCTCCACCCAGCGCGCCACGGCCGTCTTCAGGCCCGAGAAGGAAAAGTCGTGCCGGGCGTCGCGCGGGCCGGTGAGACCGCGCGGGAACGCGATGGCCTTCGGGTTCCCGAGCTTGGCCTGCTTGTCGATCGGCGGACCGCCCGGGTAGGGCAGGTCGAGGATGCGGGCGACCTTGTCGTAGGCCTCCCCCGCCGCGTCGTCGATGGTCGTGCCGACCTCGGTGATCTTCTCGCCGACGCCCTCCACCAGGAGCAGCTGGCTGTGACCTCCGGACACCAGCAGCGCCAGGCAGCGCTCGGGCAGCGGGCCGTGCTCCAGCGTGTCGACGGCGACGTGCCCACCGAGGTGGTTCACGCCGTACAGCGGCACGTTCAGCGCGGTCGCGTAGGCCTTCGCGGAAGCGACGCCGACCATCAGCGCCCCGGCCAGACCGGGACCCGCGGTGACCGCGATAGCGTCCACATCGGACAGGGAGAGTCCCGACTCGTCCAGCGCGCGGCGCATCGTCGGGCCCATCGCGGCCAGGTGCGCGCGGCTGGCGATCTCCGGGACGACCCCGCCGAACCGCGCGTGCTCGTCCACGCTGGAGGCCACCGCGTCGGCCAGCAGCTCCACCCGGCCGTCGTCGGAGAGCCGGACCAGGCCGACTCCCGTTTCATCGCAGGAGCTCTCGATCCCGAGAACGATCCGCTCGCTCATGACACCTCCACGGCTTCGCGTCGCATGGTGTGCGCGTCGGCCCCGGAGGGCTGGTAATAGCGCGGGCGCAGCCCGACGATCTCGAAGCCGTGGTCGCGGTACATCTTGATCGCGGCCTCGTTGTCGGTGCGCACCTCCAGGAACGTCGTCGCGCGGTGCTCGTCGGCGCGCGACAGCAGCGCGCGCAGCAGCGCCTTGCCGACGCCCTCGCCCTGGTGCTCGGGGTCGACGCCGATCGTGTGCACCTCGGCCTCGGCGTGCGGCGGGCGGCCGTTGACGGCCAGGCCCGCGTAACCGATCAGCCGCTCGCCGAGGTAGGCGCCGACGTAGTGGTGGCCCTGGTCCAGCTCGGCGGAGAAGGCCGCCCGCGACCACGGGTCGTCCCCGTCGAAGAGCACCCGCTCCAGCTCGGCGCAGCGGCGCAGGTCGGACCGCCGCAGCTTAAGCACCTCGACCTCGCTCACCGGGTGAGCACCGACTTCCGCTTGCCGGGTTCCTCGGCGTCGGGCCGCCGCAGGTACAGCGGGACCAGCGGCTCGGGGTCGGCGTCGAGGGTCGCGGCGGCCACCAGCCCGGCGGGCGTGGGGTACTTCGGCGCGACGGCGGGCAGCCCGACGGCTTCGGCGAGCTCACCGGCGGCGACCGGGTAGCCCTCGGTCGGCACGTCGGCGGGCTTGGCCACGTGCGGGCCGTCGACGCGGGTCGCGCCGTCGTAGGCGGCCCAGTAGACCTCCTTGCGGCGCGCGTCGGTGGCGACCAGCAGCGGGCCGGTCACCGCGGCGGTGGCCGCGATCGCGTCGAGACCGCACACCGGGTGCACCGGGACGTCGCGGGCCTGGCCGAGCGCGGCGGCCGTGGCCAGGCCGACCCGCAGGCCGGTGAACGGACCGGGCCCGATCCCGGCGACGATCGCGTCGACGTCGGCGAGGCCGCGACCGGCCTCCTCCAGGACGTCGACCAGTTGCGGCATGAGCAGTTCGCCGTGCGCGCGGGGGTTGATCATGACGCGCTCGGCGAGAACCCGCGGGAGTCCTCCGTCGAGGGCGACCAGCCCCGCCGTGACCGCGGGCGTCGAAGTGTCCAGCGCTATGACGAGCACAGCTGTTCAGCTTACGTCAGCGCTGGTCACGGGCCCTCATCGGGTCAGCAGGCGACCCTGCGGAGCGGCGCTGATGTCGAGCTGTTCGCCGCGCAGCCAGGTCTGCCGGACCACCCCGGCCAGCGGGCGGCCGTGGTACGGCGAGATCGGGTTGCGGTGCTGGAGCTTCTCGACGTCGACGACGAAGGCGTCGTCGGGGGCGAAGACGCAGAAGTCCGCGTCGTTGCCGACCGCGATGGAGCCCTTGCCGCGCACCCCGGCGAACTCGGCGGGGCGGGTGGCCATCCAGCGCACCACGTCGTCGAGGGAGTGGCCGCGCAGGCGGGCCTGGGTCCAGATCGCCGGCAGCCCCAGCTGCAGGCTCGACACCCCGCCCCAGGCGACGCCGAAGTCGCCGATGTCGAGGCGCTTGAGCTCCGGGACGCACGGCGAGTGGTCGCTGACCACGCAGTCGATCGTGCCGTCCGCCAGGGCCTTCCAGAGCAGTTCGCGGTTGCCCGCCTCGCGGATCGGCGGGCAGCACTTGAACTGGGTGGCGCCGTCGGGGATCTCCTCGGCGGTGAAGCTCAGGTAGTGCGGACAGGTCTCCACGGTCACCCGCACGCCGTCGGCGCGGGCCGAAGCGATCAGCGGCAGCGCGTCCGCCGAGGACAGGTGCAGGATGTGCACGCGGGCGCCGATGCGCCGGGCCAGCTCGATGACCTGGGCGATCGCGACGTTCTCGGCCCCCTTGGGGCGGGATTCGAGGAAGTCGCCGTAGTCCTCGCCGTGCGGGGTCGGGGCGGTGTCGATGACGTGCGAGTCCTCGGCGTGCACGATCATCATCGCGTCGAGCCCGGCGAGCTCGGTCAGGGACTCCTCCAGACCGGCGGGGTCCAGCGGCGGGAACTCGTCGACCCCGGAGTGCAGCAGGAAGCACTTGAATCCGAACACCCCGGCCTCGTGGAGTCCGCGCAGGTCGCCGACGTTGCCGGGGATCGCGCCACCCCAGAACCCGACGTCGACGTGCGCCTTGGCCGCGGCGGTCTTGCGCTTGAGCTCCAGCGCGTCGACGTCGACGGTCGGCGGGAGGCTGTTGAGCGGCATGTCGACGATGGTGGTCACGCCGCCGGCCGCGGCGGCGCGGGTGGCGGTCTCGAAGCCCTCCCACTCGGTGCGGCCGGGGTCGTTGACGTGCACGTGCGTGTCGACCAGCCCGGGCAACAGCACCTCGTCATCGGCGAGCTCGACGACGCGGCCCGTCCGGTTCGAGCCGTGCGGCTCGATCGCGGCGATGGTGCCGTCGCGCACGACGACGTCCGCCCCGGACTCACCGGCGGTCTCGCCGCCGGGCAGCACGATCCGTCGCGCCCGCAGCACGACCTGACCCTCGTCCACAGCACCTCCCGAAGCCCCGAAGTTTCAACAAAGTGTTGAACGTTCGAGCGCGGGCGTCAAGAGGGGACAGTTTTTCCTCGAATCACCCATGATCAATGTCCGTTTTGCCCGGACAGTTTTCACTAGAACTGTCCGCTGGTGACGGACGCACACCACGGGACCACCGCTCTCGGTCTCGGGACCGGGTGGTGGATGCGCGGCGGCCCCCGGTGGGAACCGGGGGCCGCCGCGCGTGGAGAAGTTCGCGCCCTGGGACGCGTGAGCGCCGAGGACGTTCAGCGCATCGCGTGCTGCTGCTTGGCCCGGGTGACGGCCATGACGTGCTCCATCAGGGTCGTCAGGAGCTGCTTGTTGGACTCCCGCTGGCGGGCGTCGCAGAGCATGATCGGCACGTTGTCGTCGATGTCGAGCGCGCGCCGAACCTCCTCCGGGTCGTAGATCTGCGTGCCGTTGAAGCAGTTCACGCCGATGATGAACGGCAGCCCGCGACCCTCGAAGTAGTCGATCGCCGCGAAGCAGGTGTCCAGTCGCCGGGTGTCCGCCAGCACGATCGCCCCGAGCGCCCCGTTGGCCAGTTCGTTCCACATGAACCAGAAGCGCTCCTGGCCCGGGGTGCCGAACAGGTACAGGATCAGGTCCGAGCTGATGGTGATGCGGCCGAAGTCGAACGCCACCGTGGTGGTCGTCTTGCGCTCCACACCGGTCAGGTCGTCGACCCCGGTACTGGCCTCGGTCAGCGTCTCCTCGGTTCGCAGCGGCACGATCTCGCTGACCGACCCCACGAGGGTCGTCTTGCCGACACCGAAGCCACCGGCGATGAGGATCTTCGCCGCGACCGCGTTCAGGCTGGCTTGTTCAGAGTTTGCGGATCCCATCCAGCACCTTCTGCATCATGTCGAGACTCGGCCCGGTCGTCGGTGACGAATCCGGCCCGAAGACCACGTAGTCACGCTCGATCAAGTCACTGATCAGAATCTTCACCACGCCCAGCGGGAGATCTGCCCGGGCCGCGACCTCGGCGACCGAGACCGGATATCCGCACCCCTGCAGAACCCGCTGGTAGTTCGGTGACAGCGCACGCGCGTTCGGCGGCAGCGGTTGGCGCGCCACGACGAGCGTGATCAGGTCGAGCTCGTAGCTCGTGGCCCGCGTACGCCCCTTGGTCATGGCGTACGGACGCACCACCGGTCCCGCGTCCTCGTCGAACCATCCTCGCCCACCGGACATCGCGGTCACGCATCTAACGGAGAACCGGCGGCACGGGGCGCGGAGCTGAGGTAGTTGCCCACCCGGGTCACCATGCGGTTGGCCTCGAAGGCGATCATGCCCAGGTCGGCGTCCGCCGCGGCGATCAGAGCCAGGCACGCCCCCTCGCTGGCCGCGGTGACCATGAGGAAGCAGTTCGCCATCTCCACCACGGTCTGGTAGACCTCGCCGCCGTTGAACTGCAGCGCGGCCCCCTTCGACAGGCTTTGGAACCCGGAAGCGACCGCGGCCAGGTGCTCCGCGTCGGCCTGGCCCAGCTGCGGGGTCTTGCCCAGCAGCAGGCCGTCGGAGGACAGCAGCGCCGCCTTGTCCGCGCCGGCCAACCGCTGCACGAGATCGTTGAGCAGCCAGTCAACTTCCTTGCTGTAAGCCTTCAGCGTCATGCCTCGTTTCCTCCTGGCCGCGCAGCCTCGTTGTTCGCATCGTTGGTGCGCGCTCGCTTGGTGCCTGTTTGGAAGGCGTTCATGCTGTTGCGGAACCGGTCCGGCGTCCGCGGCGGACCGCTGCTCGGAGCAGGTTGCTGCGGCGCGGATTCGGTCTTCTGGCCCTGGTCGATCTGGGCGCGCAGGGGCGCCGCGAGATTGGCCTTCTGACCGCGCCGACGCTGCGGGAGCGGCGGCTTGTCGGCCGAGCTGGACGCCGACGTGTTCACCGAAACTCCGGCGGTGGTACCGCTCTTCGGCGGACCAGCGCCGTTGGTTCCATTCGCAACTACCTCCGTCGGGAGGATTTCACCAGACGCGTTGGGCATGTTCGACGACAGCCCCGGCATGTTCGCCGGAGCCTCGGGCGTGATCCGCCGCCCCGTCGCCGGTCGCTGCTGATCGGGACGGATCTCCGGCGGCCGGTACTCGGGCTGACGAGGCGGTTCCGGCGGACGCTGCTGCGGCGACGACTGCTGTTGGGGCGCCACCGGCCTCCGGTGCTCGGCCGGATTCTGCTGCGGCACACCGATCTCGCCGGTGGTCGGCCCGGAACCGTTGGTGCCCGGGCGGGTCCAGCGCTGGGTGGCGGCGTCGGGGCCGACCGGGTTGTGCGGGGTGATCGGGCTGTCGGGCCCGATCGGGTCCGGCGCGACGTCGGGGTCGAGCCGTCCCTCCATCCAGCGCTTGCGCGGCTGCTGCCCGCTCTGCTCGGACTCGGGTTCGGCGACGACGGGCTGCTGCCCGCTCGTCTCGACCCGGTCCTGGCGCTCGGTCTGCGGACCGCGCTCGGCGACGATGTGGTTCGGGATCAGCGCCACCGCGCGGATGCCGCCGTAGGCGGAGTCGCGGAGGGTGACCTTGATGCCGTGCCTGCCCGCGAGCTGGGCGACCACGAACAGGCCCATCCGGGCCTCTTCGGACAGCGCCATCACCGCGAAGTCCGGCGGGCTGGCCAGCATCTGGTTGAGCTCGTCGAGCTTCTCCGGCTCCAGGCCGATGCCCTGGTCCTCGATCTCGACGATGATGCCCTTGCCGACCACGTTGCCGCGCACCTCGACGTGCGATTCCGGCGGCGAGAACGAGGTCGCGTTGTCCACCAGCTCGGCGAGCAGGTGCACGAGGT
This sequence comes from Saccharopolyspora sp. ID03-671, assembly GCF_045278815.1. NCBI lineage: Bacteria > Bacillati > Actinomycetota > Actinomycetes > Pseudonocardiales > Pseudonocardiaceae > Saccharopolyspora > Saccharopolyspora sp. ID03-671. The sequence continues at coordinate 4,366,190 of NZ_CP134054.1, read as the reverse complement.
CGGCGACCGCGCGGCCCTGCACCGAGATCTCCGGCAGCTGCTGGATCTCGACCCGGGCGTAGAGCTCGGTCTCGGCGACCGCGCCCTGCACGACGTCGTGCAGCAGAACCGGGTTGCGCCACTGCCGTCCGGGCCGCTGACCACCGAGGATGATCAGGTTCTCGGCGTTCCGGCGGGACTGGGTGGCGAGGTGGTCGAGCTGGAACAGCAGCTCCAGCTGGTCCGGGTCCTCCAGCTTGCGCTCGGCCTTGTCCAGCACCTGCAGCTGGCGGTGGACCATGACCTGGCTGCGGTGGGCGATGTTGAGGAACACCGAGCGGACGCCCTGCCGGGTCTCGGCCTCGGCGACGGTCGCGCGGATCGCGGTGCGCTGCGCCTCGTTGAAGGCGTCGGCGACCTCACCGATCTCGTCGTGACCGAAGCGCAGCCAGGACACCTCGCGCTCGATGTCGACCTGCTTCCCGTTCCGCAGCCGCGCCACCACCGACGGCATCTCCTGCTGCGCCAGCGCCAGGGTCTTGCTCCGCAGCCGGTTGAGCCGTCGCACCAGCAGGTTCGACAGCCGCAGCGCGATCAGGAACACGATCAGGACGATGAGCACGATGATCGCGCCGGTGATCAGCGAGGTCAGCAGCGTCTCGTCGACGACCGCGCCACCGAGGTCCAGCGCGTACTGGTAGTGCGAGGTGGACAGCGCGTTGAGCTCCTGCGCCAGGTCGTGCGAGGCGCTGATCCAGTCGGTGGTGCTGACCGGGACGCGGATGACCTCACCCGCGGCCGCCTTGCCACCGGCGACCTCCATCGCGTCCTGCACGGCGTCGACGCGGAACCACGCCGATCCCTTCTGCAGCCCGGTGTAGTTCTGCTGCTCCACCGGCGTCATTCGGGGGGTCAGCGAGTTCAGGTTGTCGTGGAAGGCGCCGATCTGGTGCGCGTACTCGTGGTACTGCGCCGGCGTCATGCCGACCGAGGTGCGGCCCAGCGCCAGAGCGTGGCCTCGGGCCATCGCGTCGGCGGCGTCCATGAGGTCCGCGGAAACCGAGCTCTCGTAGGAGACCTGGGCGTCCGGGGCGTACCGGACGTAGGTCCGCAGGCTCATGTTGTAGGAGTCGAAGAGCCCGTTGTAGAACTTGTAGACCGCGTCCAGCTCGGCCGGACCGCCGTCGATCTGCTTGCGCACTTCCTTGACGGTCGCCAGCTGCGAGCGGAACTCGTCGAAGTTGCCGCGCGCCTCGCCCGGCACGCCGTCGGCGAAGTCCTCGGCCACGGCGTCCATCTCGGCCACCGAGGCGTCGAACTTCTTGCGGACGTCGTCGAGGTTGCGCCGCTCGTTGTGGTTGCTCAGGTAGACGAGGCTGAGCTGGCGCTCGTCCTGCAGGTTGGCGACGAATCGGGCCGAGGGGTCCTTGGCGTCGGCGAGTCTGCCGACGTAGTTCTGCACGCTCAGGCCCTGGAAAATCAGGTACCCCGACAAGCCGACGCCGACGAGCAGGGCCGCGACACTCGGAACGAGTGCGATGGCCAACAGACGCGCCTGGATCGTGCCGGAGGCGAAGAGGCGTTTCAGCGTTGACATGGACCTCGTCTCAAACCTTCTCCGTTGGTTGGCCGCAGCAAGAAGAACTCGCGCTGACCCGGGCTCCTCGAAACGGCCGGGCCCGGCGGGAGCGCCGAAAAATTTCGGGCCCATCGGCGCATCAGATGACGACGCAGCCTAGGACCGCTGTCATACGTGGTCAACGCGCTTGTGGAACCTATCGACGCAATTGTTATATACGCTGGTCGGGCAGGATGCGCGGGAAGATTAGCAGACGCGCCCAGCAATGCTGAATTGCATTGCCACTTATCACATCGAGACCGAACTGATCCCGAACTCCCCGGGCACCGGACGCCCGTTCTGCACCGATTCCGGCTGGCTGGCCACCCGACCAAAATAGACTGGAACTACGCGCAATTGCTCCATTCGGCCTAACGGAAACGCTGCCCAAAGGGCGATTCAGGGGCTTCTCTACCGTCAGGTAGGCTCTCGCGACGTTGGCTGGCTAAAAGCCGGCCGCACCGACTTTTCAAGCACCATTTCCCCCGACCCCAGAGGAAGTCAACGCAACCCCGGAAAGTCATCTTCGAATAGGTTCCGGTCACGGGAAGTGACATTCACGGCCAAATGCCGCAACGTGACTACTCCTGGCAACCGGAAATGAATTTTCGATAACGCGATGCTCCCTCACGGCATCGCGCGGGGTTATGACGGCCCTGCAGTCGGACAAGTCCTGCCTTGGTCTGTTCTGAGTACGTCGGCACGCCTTTCCGCTCGGTGAATGGTCCCCGGTCGGGCCATTGAGTGCCGACGCGCGAGAGGAGTTTGGATGGTTCACCCCGCCACCGATCACGAGGAAGCCGCCCCGGCCTCCGGCACGCGGCGCCGGCGCTTCCTCACCTACGTCGCGGCGGCGCCGATGCTGACGATCGCCGGCAAGTTCGTCCTAGAGGGCGAAGCAGCCGCCGCGGCCGGTCCGGTCGCGGGGCAACTCCCGCTCCCGCCGGTCTCCGGGCTGATGGACTTCGGCGACATCATGGAGATCGCCACCGCTCCGACGATGGAGCTGATGAAGCTCGAGTTCACCGCGGACAACAAGGTCCGCTTCGAACTCCCGCGCCTCGAAGTCGGTCAAGGCCTCAACACCGCCGTCGTGATGCTGCTGGCCGAGGAGCTCGGCGCCCGGACCTCCGACGTCGTCGTCGAGCTCTCCGACGCGCGCCCCGAGCTGCTGTTCAACCAGTTCACCGCGGCCTCGTCGTCGGTGCGGACCTTCTGGAAGCCGCTGCGCCAGATGGCCGCCACGGCCCGCGCCCGGCTGATGACCGCCGCCGCCAAGAAGTGGAGCGTGTCGGCGAACTCGCTGACCGCCCAGGGCAGCGGCATCGTCGGCCCGGGCGGCCGCAAGGCCACCTTCGCCGAGCTGGCCAAGGACGCGGCCAAGGTCGTCGTCCCGTCGGTCCCGGCCACGCCGAAGAAGGCCTCCGAGTTCAAGGTCCTCGGCAAGGGCATGACCCGTTCCGACGGACGGGCCATCGTCACCGGCAAGGCGCACTACGTCTCCGACATGAAGCTGCCGAACTCGGTGGTGGCCGTCGTGGTCCGCCCGCCGACGCTGGGCGGCGAGGTCGAGTCCTTCGACGACTCGGCGATCCGCAACGCCTCCGGCTTCAAGGGCACCGCCGAGATCTCCAGCGGTGTCGCGGTCTGCGCCGAGTACACCTGGCAGGCCATGGAGCTGGCCAAGAAGCTCCAGGTCACCTGGAAGTCCGGCCCGATCACCGACATGTCCTCGGCCGACATCCAGGCCAAGCTCGCCGACATGGCGGGCAGCCTCGACGACTCCGTCAACGACGACGACGGCGACGAGATCGACGAGGGCTTCGACTTCGCGTTCGTCAGCCACGCGCCGATGGAGGTCAACTACGCGGTGGCCGACGTCAAGGACGGCCGCGCCGAGGTCTGGGTCCCGACCCAGTCCCCGCAGGACGCGCAGAAGGACATCGCCGCGAAGATCGGCGTGCTCGACGTGAAGGTGCACGTCACCCGCGCCGGAGGTTCCTTCGGCCGCCACCTGTTCCACGACGCCGCGGTCGAGGCCGCCGAGGTCTCCAAGGCCATCGGCAAGCCGGTCAAGCTGATGTGGACCCGCAACGACGACACCCGGCACGGCCGGATGCGTCCCGCCTCGCACCACCGCGTGAAGGCCTCCTTCCGCGCGGGCAAGGTCCGCTCCTGGTCGCACAAGATGGCCAGCGTCGCAACGGACTTCACCCACGGCCTCGGTGACCTGATCACCTCGACCGCGGTGGAGTCCGGGATCGGCAAGCTCCCGGCCGCGCAGCTGTACTTCAACCTGACCCAGTCGGTGCCCTACGAGTTCGGCGCGACCACGATCTCGCTGCACGACCTCGACCTCGACGGCGTCAACACCGGCAGCTGGCGCTCGGTGCACTCCGGCACCTTCCGCGTCGCCGAGGATCTGGTCGTCGACCAGATCGCGGAGAAGGCCGGTTCCGACCCGGCGAACTTCCGGCTGGACAACGCCAAGACCGACCGCGCCAAGGCCGTGCTCCAGAAGGTCATGGAGGAGGGCAACTGGGGTCGCCGGATGCCCAAGGGCCACGCCCAGGGCATCTCGATGCACGAGGAGTTCAAGTCGGTCGCGGCCTGCCTGGTCGAGATCAACGCCGCCGACCCGAAGAAGCCGCGGGTCACCAAGGCCGTGATCGTCGTCGACGCGGGCCAGCCGCTGAACCCGAAGGGCATCGAGGCCCAGATGATGGGCGGCCTGACCGACGCGATCTCGACGATCCTGCAGGCCGGCATCCACATCGACAACGGCGCGGTGCGCGAGGGCAGCTACGGCGACTTCTACTGGGCTCGCCAGGGCAACACCCCGCCGGAGCTGCAGATCCACGTCATGCCCGCCACCACCGACGAACCGGGCGGCGTGGGCGAGCTGGGCGTTCCGGTGTGCGGTGGCGCGATCGCCTGCGCCTACGCGCGTGCGACCGGCACTCGGCCGCGCAGCTTCCCGATCAACTTCTGATTCCGGCCTGATCCTTCGAGGAGTTCCCGAGCGACATGCCCAAGTACGAGTTCACCGTCAACGGCAAGGACGTCGAGGTCGACGTCCCGGCGGAGATGCCCCTGCTGTGGGTGCTGCGCGATCAGCTGCGCATCACCGGTCCCAAGTACGGCTGCGGCGTCGGCGTCTGCAGGGCCTGCACCTGCTTGCAGGACGACGAAGAGGTCCAGACCTGCATGGTCAAGGCCGAAGACGCCGACGGCACCGAGATCACCACGATCGAGGGCCTGGCCGACGGAGATGAGCTGCACCCGGTGCAGCAGGCGTGGCTGGACCGCGACGTCGCCCAGTGCGGCTTCTGCCAGCCGGGCCAGATCATGACCGCCGTCGCGCTGCTCAACGAGAAGGGCGACGACGTCACCGACGCGGACATCGACAAGATCGAGAACGTCTGCCGCTGCGGCACCTACGGCCGGATCCGCCAGGCCATCAAGCAGGCCGCCGAGAACATGTGAGCCGTTGCCGGGGTCTCCTCGGGCTCGCGGTGGGGCCGGGGAGACCGCGGACGGTTTTAGCCATAATCACCCATGATCAATGTCCGTTTCGTCCGGACAGTTATGGCTAAAACCGTCCACTGCCAACCACCGTTGGCACGGTCACGGCTTCCCGAACGAGTCCACAGAGAAGTTGATGAGGGCATTGACACTTCGCAAGTCTTACGCCGCCGGACTGGTCGTCGCCTGCGCCGCGCTGTCGGCGTGCAGCGGCGGGGCTCCCGCCGAGGACCACAGCGCGCACATGCAGCACTCCGGTGGAGAGCAGGCCGGTGGCGGCATGCAGATGAACATGGGTGACCCCAACGCCACCCCGGCCAAGGACGTGGCGGGAGCGCAGCTGCGCAGCAACCCGTTCCAGCTGCTGCCCACCCGCCCGCCGGGGCTCGACCAGGCCCAGGGCACCGCGTGGCTGGCGCTGCACCAGGGCGGCACCACCGTGACGCTGGAGATGACCGGTCTGCAGCCCAACGGCGAGTACATGGCCCACGTGCACGCCAAGCCGTGCGCGGAGGAGAACGGCGGCGGTCACCTCAAGTTCGACCCCGCCGGTCCCGAGACGCCGCCGAACGAGATCCACCTGGCCTTCACGGCCGACGCGAGCGGCAAGGGCTTCATGACCGCCGAGAACGACAAGCGGGCCGACGCCGCGAAGTCGCTCGTGGTGCACCCGGCCGAGTTCTCCGACAACCGCATCGCATGTGCCGACTTCTGAGACCCACCCTCGGCGCGGTCCTGACCGCGCTGCTGGCCCTGCTGAACCTGAGCGCGGGCACCGCGCTCGCGCACAGCGGGCTCAACTCGGCCCAGCCCGGCCCGGGCGAGACCGCCCAGGCCGGGGTGGACCGGATCGAGATGGACTTCGCGGGCGCGCTGGACGCGTCGAAGCCGCCTCATGTCGAGGTGAAGAACCCCTCCGGGTCGAACCTCGTCTCGGGTGAGGCGGAGGTGGACGGCAACCACGTGACCGTCCGCATGGAGGCGTTGAAACCGGGCCTGCACACGGTGAAGTACACGACCACCTTCGACGACGGGCACACCACCGAGGGCGGCTACTACCTCAACGTGGCCCCGGCCCCGCCGGGCCAGTCCGACGACAACGGCTACACCTTCTGGCTGGCCGTCGGCGGCGGCACGGTGATCGTGATCCTGCTCCTGGTCGTCATAGCCCTGATACCCAGGCGCTCCCAGGACGAGGAGTGATCTCGGAGAACGTCCCCCTTCCCGAAGGTTCGGTGAGGGGGACGTTCTTCGTCCCTACAGGTGGGCCTTCGCGAGCTTCGCGGCGAGGGTGGTGAGGATGGGGGCCGGGTCGGCCATGCAGCGCTGCGGGTCCGGTTCGACGTCGAGGAGGGCGTGGGCGGCGTCGATGCCCGCCTCCGCGAGGCGTTCCGGGGTGAGGTCGCAGCGGCCCGCGATGGCCACGACCGGGATGCCGGCCGCGATCGCGCGGGCCGCGACACCGGCCGGGGCCTTGCCGTGCAGGGTCTGCTCGTCGAGCGCGCCCTCACCGGTGATGACCAGTCCCGCCCCGTCGAGGTGGCGGTCGAAGTCCACCAGGTCCAGCACCACGTCCACGCCCGGCCGCATCGTCGCGCCCAGCGCCGCCAGCGCGGCGTAGCCGACGCCTCCGGCGGCGCCCGCGCCCGGCTGATCGGCGACGTCCCGGCCGCCTGCGGCCTTCATGACCTGCGCGTACTTGCCCAGCGCCGCGTCCAGCAGCTCGACCTGCTCGGGGTTGGCGCCCTTCTGCGGGCCGTAGACGTGGGCCGCGCCGTTCGGGCCGGTGAGCGGGTTGTTCACATCGGACGCGAGGATCAGCTCCACCTCGCCCAGCCGCGGGTCGAGCCCGGACAGATCGATCTCGCCGACGTCGGCCAGCGGCCCGCCGCCGGGCGCGACCGGGTTCCCGTTGGTGTCCAGGATTCTCGCGCCGAGCACGGTGAGCAGACCGGCCCCGCCGTCGGTGCAGGCGCTGCCGCCGACGCCGAGCACGATGCGCCGGGCGCCGGTGCTGAGCGCGGCCAGCAGCGCCTCCCCGGTGCCGTCGCTGGAGGCGCCGAGCGCATCGAGGTCGTCGGGGTCCAGCAGCGCCAGGCCGGAAGCGGAGGCGAGCTCGACCACGGCCGTCTCGCCGTCGTAGGCGATCTCGGTGTCGACCGGGTACCCGGTCGGGCCGCTCACCGGCACCGTCATCCGGGAGTACCCGGCCGCCAGCGCGGCTTCCACGGTGCCGTCGCCGCCGTCGGCGACGGGCGCGAGCCGGATCTCCACGTCCGGGCGCTCGGCGCGCAGCCCGGCCGCGACGGCCTCGGCGACCTCCGGCGCGGTGAGCGTTCCCTTGAACTTGTCCGGTGCGATGAGAACGGGACCGGGCAACTGCGTCCTCCTTGGTTCAGCGCGAGATCCAGCCGAAGGATTCGGTGCTGGCGCCGCTGGGTCGGTACTCGAGTCCGATGTGGCCGGTGTAGCCGACCTCGTCGAGCCTGGTGAAGTAGTGGTCGAAATCGATCGATCCGGTGCCGGGTTCGCCGCGTCCCGGCGAGTCGGCGATCTGCACGTGCCCGATCGCCTCCGGGCGCTCGTCGAGCACCGCGTCCGGATCATCCCCGTTGGTGACCAGGTGGTATAGGTCGAACAGCAGGTGGACGTCGTCCACCCCGCCGGCCTCGCGCACCCGGTCGACGACGGCGAGCCCGTCGGCGGCGGTCCGCAGCGGATGCGCCGGGATCCCGCTGACCGGCTCGATGAGCACGGTACCGCCGATCCGGGCGACGCTGCGCGCGGCGCGCACCAGGTTCTCGGTCGCGATCTCGTCCTGGGCGCGCGGATCCACGCCGTCGATCCGGTTCCCGTAGAGCGCGTTGAAGGCGCGGCAGCCGAGCCGCTCGCCGATCTCGCAGAGCACGTCGATGTTGGCCGCGAACTGCCCGGCCCGGTCGGGATCGGACAGCACTCCGCGCTCACCGGCGGCCAGGTCGCCGCCGAAGAAGTTCAGTCCTACCAGCGACACACCCGCGTCGTCGATGGCGCGGATGAACTCCTCCACCTCGGACTCGGCGGGCACGGGCGCGTCGAAGGGCCACCAGAACTCGACCTCGTCGAACCCCGCGGCCTTGGCGGCGGCGGGGCGTTCGAGCAGATCGAGCTCGGTGAACAGGATCGACAGGTTGACGTCGAATCGGTCCGTTCTCATCGGCTTCCCGTGTGGGTCGTGTCGGCGACCGGACGCTACCGTCTCGACAGGGAGGTCGGTCATGATGCTGCGCGCAGAGTTCACCACGGAACCGTTCGAGGGGGAAGGCGAGCCGCCGGCGCACGCGCTGGCCGCCCGCGACTGCCTGCTCGCCGCGGGCCTGGATCCGGACTTCGGTCCGCTGGGCACGGCGATCACCGCGGACCGCGAGCGGTTGCTGCCCGCGCTGGCGGAAGTGCTGGACAAGGCGCTGGCGGCGGGGGCGAGCCGGATCACCCTGCAGGTCACCGCCGACGGCGACCAGGTCTAGGCTGGTCGCGATGCATCCGCTGGCTCACGCGATCGCCCCGCTGCTGGAACAGATCGGCGGCACCGCCGTACCCGTCGACCAGCGGGAACCCGGTGACATCGTGCTCCACTGGGAAGGTTCCCCGGCCGTGGCCGTGCGGGTGCCCGGGCAGGAGCTCACCAGCGCCCTGGACCGGATGATCCGCGCGGTGGAGACCGAGCTCGGCGCCAAGCTGCCGGACCTGCCCCGCCCGGAGAAGCAGAAGGCGGTCCGGCTGCTGGAGGAGCGCGGCGCGTTCAACATGCGCAAGTCCGTCGAATCGGTCGCCAAGGCGCTCGGCGTCAGCCGCTTCACGGTCTACAACTACTTGAACCGGGAGCAGTCCGAGGGCTGACCTCGCGCACCTGGAGTTCACTTCCGCATCATCGTTAACCTGGGTTTTTCAACAAACTGTTGACACCCCGTCAGGCCAGTCGTAACTTTTTGCGCACCGGACCGGCACTGCGGTCACCGGGTTCGCCCGGGACCATCCAGCCGGCATGTGAACCACTTCAGCGGAGAAGCGCATGGCTACGACCACCGGTGTGCAACGGCTCAACGACTCGTCCCGAGCCGATCTCATCGACAGGCTGCTGAGCTGCCTGGACATCACCCGATGGGCGGCCGACGTCGCCGACGCGCGCCCCTTCGCCGACGCCGAAGCCGTGCTCAAGGCCGCCGACGTCGCCGCCCCCGGACTCACCGACTCCGAGATCCACCAGGCCCTGGCAGCGCACCCCCGGATCGGGGAGCGCCCGAAGGACACCGGCCGCAGCGCCGAGTTCTCCCGCAGCGAGCAGGCCGCGGTCAGCGACGACCTCGCCGAGGAGCTGCGGGCCGCCAACCTGGAGTACGAGGAGCGCTTCGGCCACGTCTACCTGGTGTGCGCCAGCGGCCGCAGCGGTGAGGAACTCCTGGAGATCCTGCGCTCCAGGCTCGACAACACCCCGGCCGACGAGCTGCGCATCGTCGACTCCGAACTCCGCAAGATCGCCGCTCTGCGGCTGGCGAAAGAGATCGAAGCATGAGCGCTGTGACCACCCACGTCCTCGACGCCGCCCAGGGCAAGCCGGCGACCGGCGTCGCCGTCCGGCTGGAGACCGCCGACGGGAAACCCCTGCCCGACGGGACTCCGGCGGCCACCGGCCGGACCGACGCCGACGGCCGCTGCCGCGACCTCGGCCCCGACCGCCTCGACGCGGGCGACTACCGGCTGACCTTCAACACCGGCGAGTACTTCGACCAGCGGGGTACCGCGACCTTCTACCCGGAGGTGGCGATCACCTTCCGGATCACCGATCCCGAGCAGCACCACCACGTTCCACTGCTGCTGAGCCCGTTCGCCTACTCCACCTACCGAGGGAGCTGAATCATGGGCATCTCCATGGGCCCGAACCAGTACGGCAAGGCCGAGGTCCGCATCGTCACCGTGGACCGCTCGACGCCGCGGCACTCCATCAAGGACCTCAACGTCAGCAGCGCGCTGCGCGGTGACCTCGACGCGGTGCACCTGACCGGCGACAACGGCAACTGCCTGCCGACCGACACCCAGAAGAACACCGTCTACGCCTTCGCCAAGCAGGAGCCGATCGGCGAGATCGAGGACTTCGCGCTGCGGCTGGGCAAGCACTTCGTGTCCACCGCCGACGGCATCACCGGCGCCCGCATCCTCATCGACGAGTACAACTGGCAGCGGATCCAGGTCGAGGGCACCGGCCACGACCACTCGTTCTCCCGCGCCAACGACGAGAAGCGCACCACCGCGGTCACCATCGACGGCGACCGGGCGCACGTGGTCTCGGGCATGAAGGACCTGGTGGTGCTCAAGTCCACCGGCTCGGAGTTCTGGGGCTACCCGAAGGACCAGTACACGACGCTGGCCGAGACCAACGACCGCATCCTGGCCACCGCGGTCACCGCTCGCTGGCGCTACCTGAGCACCGACGTCGACTGGGGCAAGAGCTTCGAGTCGATCCGCGCGACGATGCTGGAGGCCTTCGCCACCACGCACAGCCTCGCGCTGCAGCAGAGCCTCTACGAGATGGGCAAGGCCGCGCTGGAGAAGCACCCCGAGCTGGCCGAGGTCCGGCTCTCGCTGCCCAACAAGCACCACTTCCTCGTCGACCTCTCCCCCTTCGGCCTGGAGAACGACAACGAGGTCTTCTTCGCCGCGGACCGCCCCTACGGCCTCATCGAGGGCACCGTCCGCCGCGACGACGTCGAAGACGCCCCGATGGCCTGGTACTCCCTCGCGGAGTTCTGAGACTCCTCCACTGGACCGGCTCGTCTTGCGCAGCGGTGCAGGTAGCGGTGCAAGTTGCGAGGGTGGGATCTACACCTCGCGGCTCCGCCGCTCGCGCTCGCAGCAGGATCACGAGCCATGAAACACCTTGGTAACCAAGGCGTTCCGAATGAGACGCCCGGTCCGCCGTGCCCAAAAGTCCACTGTGGATCGTAATTGCGTTGCAACACAACGAAAACCCGGAAAGAACAGCTAGTGCCGATAGTGACGTGAATTCAAGAACCGGCGGGCTTGGGAGCTAGAGCATGGCCAGAACCGACACCGGAAGCGCAGTGCACCCGGTCGACGAGGTACTACCACCGACACGACTCATCGCCTTCGGCGTGCAGCACGTCGCGGCGATGTACGCGGGAGTGGTGGCACCACCGCTGATCGTCGGCGAGGCCATCGGCCTCCCCCCGTTGCAGATGACGTTGCTCATCGGCGCCAGCCTGTTCACCGCGGGCATCGCCACGGCGCTGCAAGCCCTGGGCGTGTGGAAGATCGGCGCCCGGATGCCGTTCGTCAACGGTGTGACGTTCGGGTCCGTGGCGCCGATCCTCGCGATCGTCGCCCAGCAGAGCGGGTCGGCCAACCCGCTGTCGGTGGTCTACGGATCGGTGCTCATCGCCGGCGTGCTCGCCTTCGTGGCGGCACCGTTCTTCTCCCGGCTCGTGCGGTTCTTCCCACCGGTGGTCAACGGCACCGTGATCACCCTGATCGGGCTCTCGCTGATGCCGGTGGCGATCAAGTGGATCGCCGGTCAGGACAGCGATGCCCCCGACTACGCCGCACCCCAGAAGATCCTGCTCGGCGCCATCACGTTCGTGCTGGTGCTGCTGTTCAACCGCTTCCTCACCGGGTTCCTCAACCGGATCGCGCTGCTCATCGGCCTGCTCGCGGGCACCCTGATCGCCTGGCCGATGGGTCTGATCGACACCAGCACCTTCGAATCCGCCCCGCTGTTCAACCTGCCGATGCCGTTCGAGCTCGGCGCCCCCGCGTTCAGCCTCACCGCGACGCTGTCCATCTGCATCGTGATGCTCGTGGCGATGATGGAGAGCACCGCCGACATGATCGCGCTCGGCGAGATCGTGGACCGGCCCGCCGACGAGAAGACCATCGCCGCGGGCCTGCGCGCCGACGGCGCGGGCAGCGCGATCTCCGCCCTGTTCGGCGGTTTCACCTGCAGCGCCTTCGCGCAGAACATCGGCCTGGTCGCGCTGACCGGCGTGCGCAGCCGCTTCGTGGTCGCCACCGGCGGCGGCGTGCTGGTGCTGCTGGGGCTGTTCCCGGTGGCGGGCGCGGTCGTCTCGCTGGTGCCGCAGCCGGTGCTCGGCGGGGCCGCGCTGGTGCTGTTCGGATCGGTCGCCACCAGCGGCATCCGCACCCTGAGCACGGCCGGTCTCGACGACCCGCGCAACGGGCTCATCGTCGCCGGAGCCCTCGGGCTCGGCCTGATCCCGGTCGTGGCGCCGTCCTTCTACGAGCACTTCCCCGCGGCGCTGCAGACCGTCCTCGACTCCGGCATCAGCACCGGCTGCATCGCGGCCCTGCTGCTGAACCTGCTGTTCTCCCAACGGCAGAAGAAGACCGAGTTGGCCTAGCGCCGGAAATGCCGGGAGCCGCACGGTTTTTGCCGTCACTCAACTGAGATGTTCACAGTCCGCATTGCTCCACGCGCATGAATATCGGCTCGTGAACGGACCCATTCACAGTTGCGCGGGAAACCATCGCCGACCGGGCTCGTTGATCCTCCAAATGCCGCGCCAACCCCAAGGAACTCGTATGCGGATGCGGAGCCTGATCACCACGAGCCTGGTCGGCTTATCACTGGTGGCCACCCCAGCGAGCGCCGGCGCCGCCGCCGGTGACCCGATGATCGACAAGCAGTGGGGCCTGCAGCAGCTGCACGCCCCCGAGGCATGGGCGACGAGCACGGGATCCGGCCAGACCATCGCGGTGGTCGACACCGGCGTGGACCTCGGTCACCCCGAGTTCGCCGGGAAGCTCGTCCCGGGCGCCACCTTCTCCTGCGGCGGAGCCCCGGCACCCTGCGGCAACGGCGACTGGACCGGCACCGACGGCGTCGGCCAGGAGACCGACGTCCACGGCACGCACGTCGCGGGCATCGCGGCGGCGGCCGCGGGCAACGGAGCCGGCGGCGCGGGTGTCGCCCCGGACGCCAAGATCATGCCGATCAAGGCGCTGGAGAACGGTACGGGCACGTTCGAGGAGATCGGGGCGGGCGTGCGCTACGCCGCCGACCACGGCGCCAACGTGATCAACCTGAGCCTGGGCGCCCAGCCGGGCATCCAGGTGCTGACCCTGCTCGGCCTGCAGTCGGCCACCAAGGACGCCATCGCCTACGCCCGCGACAAGGGCGCGGTCGTGGTGGCGTCGGCCGGAAACGAGACCTCGCCGCTGTGCGACACCCCGTCCTGGGAGCAGGGCGCGCTGTGCGTGGCGGCGACCGACGCCGACGAGATGCACGCCGTCTACTCCAACCTCGGCGTCAAGCTCAACCTGCGGGCCGTCTCGGCCCCGGGCGGGTCCTCGCTCGGCGACTGCGACGCCGACGTCTGGTCCACCGTCCCGCGCGGGGCCGGCAGGCCGGAGTGCGGGCAGGCCGACTACGACGCGCTCGCGGGCACGTCGATGGCCGCCCCGCAGGTCGCCGGTGTCGCGGCGCTGCTCGGTGCGCAGGGACGGGACGCCGCCGACGTCGAGGACGCGCTGATCCGCACGGCGCGGACCCCGGTCGTCGGTCTGCGCGGGGTCTACAACCCCGTCTACGGCTACGGCGTCGTGGACGCCGCGGCCGCGGTCGCCTACCAGGGCTGACCTCCGCCCCCGGAAGCCGCGGCTGGTAGTAGCTCTCGCTATTACCAGCCGCGGCTTTTCATTCGCTGCGCGAAGCGCTTTTCATTCGAAATCGGTCGCATGAGCCACTCGATCTACGGAAGAATGGTCCGATGGGTTGCCCCCGAGTGACCCGAATGATCATGAAATCCCCCGGGAGCGTGCAGTGGACCTTTCCAAGCTGTTCAACATGGTGTCCCCCGCGAAGCAGCATCATTCGCGCGGCAGCAGCGACCACCGCCGACGGCGCCACGACAGCAGCGACGACCACCGCCGTCGTCGCGACAGCAGCGACCACCGCCGCTACCGGCGGGACAGCAGCGACGACCACCGGCGTCGCCGGGACAGCAGCGACCACCGCCGTCGCCACCGCAGTCACAGCTGATCTCCGCTGTGCTGATCGATTCGGTGACCTCGTCCTACTACTACGGAGAACCGGAGCAGGACTGGGGAACGCCGGGAGCGCCGCTGGCGCCCGGCGATTCCCTGGCCTCCGGCTACCACGTCGTCGACCACATGCGGCGCGGCAGCCGCCTCGACGTCTACGACGTCTGGAGCGAGCAGCGGTCCTGCCGCTGCATCGCCAAGACGATCCGGCCCGAGCGCGCCGGCGATGAGCGCGCGATCGCGTGGCTGCGCAACGAAGGCGTGCTGCTCACCCAGCTCACCCACCCGCACCTGGTGCGCGGCTACGAGATCGTGCGCAGCAACGAACCCGAGCGCCCGGTGGTGATCACCGAGACGTTGCCCGGGCACACGCTGAGCTACCTGATCAGCGCGCTGGGCAAGCTCCGGCCCGCCGACGCGGCGGTGCTGGGCATCCAGCTGTGCTCGGTGCTCGGCTACCTGCACGGGCACGGCTGGGCGCACCTGGACGTGAAACCGTCGAACGTGGTGGAGATCGGCGGCCGCGCGGTGCTGCTGGACCTGAGCCTGGTGTGCCGGATCGGCGAGAAGAGCTCGGCGGGCACCTTCGACTACCTCTCCCCGGAACAGGCCCGGGGCGAGCGGATGTCACCCGCCGCCGACGTGTGGGGTCTGGGAGTGACGCTCTACGAGGCGTTGTCGGGCACCACGCCGTGGGCGTCGGCCTCGCACCGGGAACGCACCGCGGGCGGCAGCAGGCACTACCCGCAGCGCGACGAGCAGGCTGCCCCGCTGCGCACCCACCGGAGGCTCCCCGCGATCCTCTCGCGCACCGTCGACGCCTGCCTGACACCGGACCCGAAGTCGCGCCCGAGCATCGCCGAGGTCTCCGCCCGGCTCGTCGAGTTCTCCGGCGTGGACCCCCGATCCGTGGGGACCTAGCGGCGGCGGAAGGCGATCGCGCACGCCACGACGGCGGTCGCTAGAGCGAGCTGGCCACCCCAGACGATCTTGTTGACGCTCACGGCCGGGTGCCAGGAGACCGTCCCGTCGGCCCTGATCGAGAACGCGCCCAGCGCCCGGCCGCGCACCGCTCCGCCACCTCCCGACTCGTCGTCGCGGCCGCCCCACCCCCCGGCGAGCTGCACCTCGCCGACGGGGACGAGCGTGGTGTCGCCCTGTCGCACGGGCTCCCCGAAGATCTGGTGGTCGCCGAGGTGGCCCTTGAGCCTGTCGAGCACGTCCTTCTCCATGTCCGATCCCTTCGCGTGACGTCTGCGAGCAGTGTGCCCGGTTCGCCGCGTAACACGCTGTGCACATGACCGGAACGCGTGCGTCACGACCCCCGGCCTCGACGTCCGTATTTTCGAGGGCTGTCGGATTTCGGGATCACGAGGAGGAATGACGTGAACACCCTCCGCGTTCTGGGGAGCTCGGGCGTTCTGGGGAGCATGGGTCTTCTGGGGAGCATGCGATGAGCAGGAAGCGCGTGGTCGGCCGGACGGGCGCGCGGTTCGGCTCGGCCGCGATGCGCGAGACGTGGGAGGCGGCCGAGTCGGAGGAGGACCTGCTCCCGCCCGACGAGGACGACTCGATCACCGAGCTCTCGGGTGCCCGGTTCGGCTCCCCGTCGCTGCGCAGACGCTGGAAGCGCGAGGCCGAGCGAGCCCGCGAGCCCGTGGAAACCGAAGCGCTGCAACCGATTCCGCCACCACCGGAACCGGGGTCCGAACCCACCGAGCTGATCGAGGCCAGGCCCGTCCCGCTCCGGCCCCTCCCGGAGACCGAGTGGGACGAGCCGCCCGCCTCGCTGATCCGCCCGTACGCGCACACCGCCGGTCGCACCCGGGCGCGCCGGTCGCTGCCGCTGGAGGCGCTGATCTCCGCGACCGGCCGCTGCCCGCTCGACGACCGACCGCCGGAGTGGCGGACGATCGCCGGGTTGTGCGCGGCGCCCCGGTCGGTCGCCGAGATCTCGGCGACGCTGTCGATCCCGGTGGGCGTCGCGCGCGTGCTCATCTCCGACATGGCCGACTCGGACGCGGTCACCGCCCACGACACCGCCGGGGGCGGCGGCCCGGTGCCGGACCAAGCGCTGATGCAGCGCGTCCTCGAAGGACTGCGGCGGCTGTGAAGACCTAGCGGATGTCGAGGACCACGGCGGTGACGTTGTCGTCGGCGTCGTGGTCGAGGGCGGCTTCGACGAGCGCGTCGCAGATCTGCTGCGGTTCGGCGTCGGTGCCCAGCAGCGCGGCGAGTTCCTCGGGGGTTTGGGCGTTGTAGAGCCCGTCGGTGCACAGCAGGACGCGGTCGCCGGGCTCGACCGGCACCTCGGCGTGGTCGACCTCGACCTCGGGCCCGACGCCGATGGCCCTGGTCAGCACGTGCCGGTACTGGTGGTTGCGGGCCTCGTCGTCGGTGACCCGGTGGGCGCGCAGCAGCTCGGCCGGGACCGTGTGGTCATCGGTGAGCTGCTCCAAGTTCCCGTCGCGCAGCCGGTAGAGCCGGGAGTCGCCGACGTTGAGCGCCACCGCTCCGGCGTCCTCGGTCATGGCCAGCGCGACGACGGTGGTCCCCATCGACGTGCCGTCTCTGTTCGCGCGCTCCCACACCACCTCGTTGGCCCGCCGCACCGCCTCCAGCAGTCCGGAGGTCGTGCGGTCCTCGGCGAAGGCCTGCTCCAGCGCGTCCAACGCGAGCCGGCTCGCGACGTCGCCCTGGGAGTAGCCCCCGATCCCGTCCGCCACGGCGAACAACCCCTCGGCCACGAGCGAGGAGTCCTGGTTGGTCTCCCGGCCACCGACGTGCGTGCTGCTCCCCGCCAGAACTGTGCTGGTCACGGCATATCCCTTCCTAGGCGGTGCTGCGGCCCAGGAACACCGCACCGTCGCGGGACCAACGCCCGCCACGACCACTCCCGGATGCCCAACAGCTCGTACAGCCCAAGAGCATGGACCCGCACCCCCGCGAAATCCCAACCCCACACGCCCCCGCACCCAACCCGAGACAAAAACCCGGCGTTCACCCGATCGAAAACCCCGGTTTTCGTCGCGCGAAAACAGCGGTTTTCGCGCGACGAATCCGATGGTTCTCGACCTGGTCCGGGTGGTCCGGGTGTGTCGGGAGCGGGGTCAGAGGCGGCCGAGGGCGCGGAGGTCCGGTTCCGGGAGGCCGGTGAGGGCCTTGACCTCGTCGGCGTCGGTGGCGCCGTTGTCGAGGGCGCGGACGAAGGAGGCCGCCAGGGCGCGGGCCGTGGCGGGTTCGTCGAGGACCTCGGCGGACCCGGTGCCGGTGTAGGCCGCGAGGCGGGCCGCCTCGGCCGGAGCCGAGTCGCGGAACGCCGCGAACACCGCCGCGTAGCGGGTCACGAGCTGGGCCGGGTGCAGGTCCCAGCCCTGGTAGAACCCGTGCTCCAGGGAACGCCGCACCAGCCCGTAGTGGGTCTGCCAGCCGTGGACGACCCGGTCGCCGACGGGCAGCACGTTGGTCGAGCCGTCGGACAGGAACACGCCGGTGCCGGCCGCGGCCACCTGCATGGCGTGCCGCGCGTAGTCGCAGGCGCGGTGCGCGAGGTGCTGGTGCGCGGCGGTGAGCCCGCAGGACGCGGTGTAGTCGTAGGTCCCGAAGTGCAGGCCGGTCACCCGCCCGGCCCCGGCGCGCAGGAAGCGCGGCAGCGCGAAGCGGCCCTCGGAGTCCACGATGGACTGCGTGGTCTCGACCTGGATCTCGAAGCGCAGCGCGCCCTCGTCGAGCCCGAACCGCTGCTCCAGCAACCCGAGGATCTCCACGAACACCTCGACCTGCGCGACGTCGACGACCTTCGGGAAGGTCAGCACGAACCCGTCGGGCACGCCGCCGGTGCGCGCCAGCAGCGCGGTCAGGAACAGGTCCAGCGTCCGCACCGAGCGCTCGCGCAGCTCGGGCGTGTCGTAGGACTTCACGCGGAGCCCGAAGTTCGCCGGTGCCACGCCGTCTCGCAGCCAGTCGGCCACGACCGCGGCGGTGCGCACGGCGTCGTCGTCCTCGGCGTCGGCGAGGTACCCGTCCTCGAAGTCGATCCGCAGGTCCTGCACCGGGGAACCGGCCAGCTTCGCGCGGATCCTGGGGTGCACGGCTTCGGCGATCGCCGAGGTCAGGCCGAGGACCTCGGCCAGTCTCGAGGGTGTGGCGGCGTGCTCGTCGAGCACCGCCAGCGCCTGATCGGCCCAGTCCCGCAGCACGGTCGCCCCGACCTTGTCGGCGGGGACGTAGCAGGTGTGCACGGGTTGCCGGTCGGAACGAGCACCCGGGTAGGTCCGCACCATGTGCTCGTCCACAGTGGATAAACGAGCAAGCCGCCGGGCGACTTCCGCGGAATCCAACGAGGTTTCAGCCACTTGCACCCTCCCTAGAGACAAAGCGGGGGCACCGGTGCGCCCGGTACCCCCGCGATGACAACTCAGTCGATCTGCTCGTACGCGGGCAGCGTCAGGAAGTCGACGAACTCGTCGGCCACCGCCACCTGCTCGAACAGCTCCACGGCGCGGGAGAGGTTCTCGGTCGGGAACCCGGGCTCCGCGCGCAGCGCCTTCTCCGCGTCCGCCAGCGTCTGCCGGACCAGCTCCAGCGTCACGGTCTGACCGTCGGCCAGCTTCACGCTGTTGTGCAGCCACTGCCAGAGCTGCGAACGCGAGATCTCGGCGGTCGCGGCGTCCTCCATCAGGTTGTGGATCGCCGCGGCGCCGTTGCCGCCCAGCCAGGACACGATGTAGCGGACACCGACGTCCACCGCGCCGCGCACGCCCTCGATGGTCTTCTCACCGGGGGTCTCCGACACCGCGAGCAGCTGGTCGGCGGTGACGGTGACGTCGTCGCGCTTGCGGTCGATCTGGTTCGGCTTGTCGCCCAGGACCGCGTCGAACTCCTCGAAGCAGATCGGCACCAGGCCCGGGTGCGCCACCCAGGAACCGTCGAAGCCGTCGCCGGCCTCGCGCTTCTTGTCGGCGTGGACCTTCTCCATCGCCGCGGCGTTGGAGTCGTCCTTGGTCGGGATGAACGCGGCCATGCCGCCGATGGCGAACGCACCGCGCTTGTGGCAGGTGCTCACCAGCAGCTCGGTGTAGGCGCGCATGAACGGCGCGGTCATGGTCACCGCGTTGCGGTCCGGCAGGATGTACTTGTCGGAGTCGCGGAAGGTCTTGATGACGCTGAACAGGTAGTCCCAGCGACCGGCGTTGAGACCCGCGGAGTGGTCGCGCAGCTCGTAGAGGATCTCCTCCATCTCGAACGCGGCCGGGTAGGTCTCGATCAGCACCGTGGCGCGCACCGAGCCGTGCGGGATGCCCAGCTCCTTCTGCGCGTGGGTGAACACGTCGTTCCACAGCCGGGCCTCGAGGTGGCTCTCCATCTTCGGCAGGTAGAAGTACGGGCCGCTGCCGCGGTTGAGGAGCTCCTGGGCGTTGTGGAAGAAGTGCAGGCCGAAGTCGACCAGCGCGGCCACGACCGGCTTGCCGTCGACCTCGATGTGCTTCTCGTCGAAGTGCCAGCCGCGCGGGCGCACCAGCGGGACGGCGTGGGTGACGTCGTCGCGCAGGGTGTAGGACTTGCCGCCCGGGACGTGCAGCTCGATCTGCTTGCGGACCAGGTCGAAGAGGTTGACCTGACCGGAGACGACGTTGTCCCAGTGCGGGGTGTTGGCGTCTTCGAGATCGGCCAGCCAGACCTTCGCGCCGGAGTTCAGCGCGTTGATGGCCATCTTGCGGTCGGTCGGGCCGGTGATCTCCACGCGGCGGTCGGCGATGTCGGCCGGCGGCGCGGCGACCTGCCAGTCACCCTCGCGGATGTGCTTGGTCTCCTCGAGGAAGTCGAGGCGACCCTTCTCGGCGGCTTCCGCGCGACGCTGCTTGCGGCGTTCGAGCAGCTCATCGCGCCGAGCACCGAAGGCGCGCTGCAGACCGGCCACGAACTGCAGCGCCTCGGCGGTGAGGATCTCGTCGCCGCGCTCGACGGCGCCGCCGAGGACCTTCACCCCTGCCGTTTCGGACATGAATCGTCCACCTCTTTCTGCTGCCGGATTTCAGACGGTGGCTGAGGGCTCACCTTGCCGCGTGACGAGCCGGCGCGCACCCGCGAGCAGGGCCGTCACAAGCGGAGAACATCCACATGAAATTCTGCATCGTGGATGTTAGTTTCCACATAGCGTCAAAAGCAACATGAGCTTGCGCACGCGCCACGAACTAGACTTCGGCTGGATCCACAAGAGGGAGTTCTGCGATGACGACTGGCCCACGGCGGGCGAACCAGGGCGGAGGGGTGCAGTCGGTCGAGCGCACCTTCGAGCTCCTGGAGCTGATGGCCGATGCCGGCGGCGAGGTCGCCCTGTCCGAGCTGGCCGACAAGTCCGGACTGCCGCTGCCGACCATCCACCGCATCATCAGGACCTTGGTGAACAGCGGTTATGCCCGTCAGCAGCCTTCGCGGCGGTACGCGCTGGGCCCGCGGCTGATCCGGCTCGGCGAGACCGCCAGCCGCGCGCTGGGCTCCTGGGCGCGGCCGTACCTGGCGGAGCTGACGGAGGTCACCGGCGAGTCGGCGAACATGGCCGTCCTCGACGGCACGCAGATCGTCTACGTCGCCCAGGTCCCCTCACCGCACTCGATGCGGATGTTCACCGAGGTCGGCCGCCGGGTCGACGCCCACGCCACCGCCGTCGGCAAGGCCGTCATGGCCACCATGCCCGCCGACGAGGTCACCCAGCTGCTCTCGCGCACGGCGATGAACCCGCAGACCGAGCGGACCATCACCGACGTCGAGGCGATGCACGAGGAGCTGGGTCGCATCCGCGAGCAGGGCTACGCCGTCGACGACGGCGAGCAGGAGGTCGGCGTCCGCTGCTACGCGGTCGCGGTCCCCGGTGCCCCGGCGGGCGCGGGCATCTCCATCTCGGGCCCGGAAGGCCGCATGACCCGCATCGCCACCGACGAGATCATCCCCGTCATGCAACGCCTCGCCCGATCCCTCTCCACGGAGCTCAGCGCAACCGCCTGACCGGCTCCCGATTTCAACGGAAGTCGGGTTCCTGATTTCCATTGAGATCGGAGACCCGACTTCCATTGAAATCGCGGCGACGGCGGGACCACCAGAGCAGCGCGACGATGACCGCGGCCAGGGCCAGGACGGGGAGGCCGAGGAGGCCGACAGTGGTGCGGACGTGGTCGTAGGCGTCGCCCGAGTAGGCGCCGAGGAGGGTCAGGCCCGTTCCCCAGAGGAGGCCGACCGGGGTGTTGCAGGCCGTGAAGCGCAGGTGGGACATGCCCGAGCGGGCCGCCAGGCGCGGGACGAGGGTGCGCACGACGGCGAAGCACTGGGAGATCGCGGCGGTGCGCCCGGCTCGCCCGTCCAGGGCGGATTCGACGCGCTTCACGCGGGCCTCGCCCACCCGCTCGACCAGGCGCCGGTTCAGCGCGCCGGGGTGGGAGCCGCGGTAGAAGCCGTGCTGGCAGCCGAGGACCGTGGCCGCCGAGGCGCCGAGCGCCGCCGCCCACACCGGCAGGGCCGTGCCCGGCCAGCCAGCCCAGCGCCAGGACCGTGCCCGACCCGGGCAGGAAGACCCCGATGAGCAGCCCGGACTCGGCGAACAGCACCGCCGCCGCGACCGCCAGCGCGAGCAGACCGGGGAACCCGGCCAGGAACTCCGTCACCCGGTGAGCTCGCCGAGCCGTTCCGGCCAGCCCTCGCCGTGCGGCTCCAGGGTGAGCTCGCGGACGTCGTCCTGCCTGCGGCGCAGCCGCAGCATCAGGTGCGTGTCGGAGAGCTGGTCGGCCAGGCCCTCGCCCCACTCCACCACCACGACGGCGTCGGTGAGGTCGGTGTCCAGGTCGAGGTCGTCGATCTCCTCCAGCCCGCCGAGCCGGTAGGCGTCGACGTGCACCAGCGACGGCCCGTCGGTCTCCGGGTGGTGCACCCGGGCGATCACGAACGTCGGCGAGGTGATCCGGCCGGTCACACCCATGCCCGCCGCGATGCCGCGGGTCAGCACGGTCTTCCCGGCACCCAGCGGTCCGTCGAGCAGCAGCAGGTCGCCGGCGCGCAGCGCGGTGCCCAGCCGTCGGCCGAACTCCAGGGTGTCGGTTTCCTGCGGCAGTTCCACGGTCTTCAGCGCGGCGCTCAACTCCCGGTCCCCTTCTTGAACTTCATCCCGGTGGCGCGCCGCAGCATAGCCACGATCTCGTTGGTGACCAGCTCGGGGCGTTCCAGCATCACCGGGTGCCCGGCGCCCTCGACCTTCACCAGCGTCGCGTCCGGCAGCTCACCGGCCAGCACCTCGGCGTGCGGGGAGAACGGCGTGAGCTTGTCGACGTCGCCGCTGAGCACCAGCACCTCGCAGGTGCTGAGCGCGGCCAGGGCCTTCTTGCGATCGTGCAGGCTGATCGTCTCCAGGAAGTCGGTGACGACCTCGACGGAGGTGGCGCCGATCATCTCGGCCATCAGGTCCACCACCGCCGGGGACACCTTGCGGTCCCCGAACGACAGCGCGCGGATGATGCTCCACGCCAGCCGGTCGCCCATCTTGCGGGTGCGCTCGACCAGGCCCGGGTTGAGCTCGGACAGCAGCGCGAGGCCGCGCGGGACGGGGTTGGCGCGGGACAGCCAGGTGCGCGGCAGCCCGGCTTCGCCGAGCTGACCGGCGGAGGTGCCGATGAGGGCCACCGCGCGGACCCGGTCGGCGAACAACTTCGGGTTCTGCTCGGCCAGCGCCATGATCGTCATGCCGCCCATCGAGTGGCCGACCAGCGCGATCGGGCCGCGCGGGGCGGCGGCGCGCAGGACGGCGTCGAGGTCGCGGCCGAGCTGGTCGATGGTGCTGTTCTTCTTGCTGGAGTGGCCGGAGCGGCCGTGGCTGCGCTGGTCGTACTGCACCAGCCGCACCTTGGGGCCGAGCAGTCCGGGCAGGTCGCGGCGCTGGAAGTGCCAGCACCGGGAGTCCAGCGCGAAGCCGTGCACGAGCACGACGGTCAGCGCGGGCTCGCCACCGGAGGCCGGGCCGATCTCCTGCACCGACAGCGGGACGCCGTCGTCGGCGGCGACGGTGGACTGCCGGTCCGGGCGCAGCCTGCCGAGAGGTTCCTCGACGAACGCCTCGTCGCCCTTGCGCTGCACGGCGGCGCGCGTGCTGTGCGCGGCCGCACCGACGGCGGCGCCGGTGACCGCGGCTCCGATCACCCCGCTCGTCCAGGCCAACGCCTGCCACACCGGTTTCACGTCGCCTCCAGTCGGCTCCAGCGGCGGAACGTGAAGATCGTTACAGAGCGCGGTGCCGATTGCCCAGCTCTGTGTGCGGTGCGCCCCACCACCGTCACCGAATCCTGGGCAAAATGACGCTTTCCGGTCATGTTCCCTCCGCTTCGGAGTTCACGACCGTCCGCGTCACGCGCGGCCGGAACATGCCGGTGACGATCTCGTAGTGGATGGTGCCGAGCTCGTCGGCCCACTCGGCGGCGGTCGGCTCGCCCCGGTCCCCGGGACCGAAGACGATCACCTCGTCGCCTTCGCGGACCTCGTCGTCGCCGCAGTCCACGACCAGCTGGTCCATGCACACCCGGCCGCGCACCGGCCTGCGCCGCCCGGCCAGCCACACGTCCATCCGGCCGGACAGGCTGCGCGGCACGCCGTCGGCGTAGCCGACCGGCACCAGCGCCAGGTTGGTGGCCTTCTGCGCGGTCCACGAGTGGCCGTAGGAGACGCTCTCACCTGCGGGGACGCGCTTGGTCAGGGAGACCGAGGAGCGGAAGGTCATGGCCGGGCGCAGGCCGTGATCACCGGCCTGCGGCACGGGGTCGAGCCCGTAGACGGCGATGCCCGGGCGGACCAGCTCGAAGTGCAGGTCGGGACGGGTGAGCACGGCGGCGGAGTTGGCGAGGTGCCGGATCGGGTCCAGCCCGGCGGCCCGCGCCTGCTCGTAGGCGCGGGCGAAGCGCTCGGCCTGCATGTCGATCGACGGGTGGCCGGGCTCGTCGGCGCAGGCCAGGTGCGACCAGACGGCCTCGACCCGGATGCGCCCGGCGGCCTCGGCCTTCGCGGCGGCCTCGACCAGCGCGGGCCACAGGTCGGCGGGGCAGCCGCTGCGCGCCAGCCCGGTATCGATCTTGAGGTGGACCCGCGCGACGCGGTCCTGCGCCGTTGCGGCGGCGACGATGCGGGCCAGCGTGGCCTGCGAGGACGCGGAGAGCTCGATGTCCGCGGCGATGGCCGGGCCGAACTCGTCGCCCTCGGTGAACAGCCAGCACAGCACCGGTGCGGTGATGCCGCCCTCGCGCAGCTGCAACGCCTCGCCGAGCGCGGCGACGCCCAGCCGGTCGGCTCCGGCCTCCAGCGCGGCGCGCGCGACGGTCAGGGCCCCGTGGCCGTAGCCGTCGGACTTCACGATCACCATCGTGCGCGCGCCCGAGTCGGCGGCACGGCCCGCGAGAACCCGGACGTTGTGGCGGATCGCATCGACGTCGATCCGCAGGTCGGCGCGGTACACGTGCTGGTCACTCATGGCCCGGTCATGCTCCCACATGCGCCGTCCCGCCCTTCGCCCGACGTGGCCTTTCCCCAGCTCAACGCACTGACGGGACGACCCGCGAACGCGAAATCCACGCCACATCCCACCATCGTGTGGAATCCGCTCGAATCCCGCGCGAAGTTCGGACCTTCACGCGGGTCAGGCGCTCAGGGCTGCGTCCCGGACCGCGCGGATGGCCGCCGGGACCGCCTCCAGCAGGGCCGAGGCACCGATCGGGGCGCCGGCTTCGGAACGCGGGCCGTCGCCGGAGGCGCCGTGGGCCGCGATCTCCGCCGCCAGGGAGTGGACGTGGGCGGCGTAACCGCAGGCCAGCAGGGGTTCGACGCCGGTGGCGAGCAGCGCGCCGATGAGTCCGGTGAGCACGTCGCCGGAACCGGCCGTGGCGGGCCACGCCTGCCGGGCGTCGTTGACCAGGACCCTGCCGTCGGGGGCCGCGATGACCGTGGTGTTGCCCTTGAGCAGCACGAACGCGTCGCAGCGGGCGGCGACCTCGCGGGCGGCCCGGACTCGGTCGGCGCCGAGCTCGGCACCGGCCAGCCGCGCGAACTCGCCCGCGTGCGGGGTCAGGACGAGCGGCGCGTCCGGGTCGCGGGAGTCCCACATCGCGTCGTCGTCGGCGAGGATCGTGATCGAGTCGGCGTCGGCGCACACCGGCCGCCCGGACTCCAGCACGAACCGCAGCACGTCGCGACCGCTGGCGCCCACCCCGATGCCGGGTCCGACCGACCACGCCTGCACGCGTCCGGCGTCGCCGATCGAGCCGGTCGCCACGGTCTCCGGCCAGCGGGCCCGCACCTCGTCGGCGGCGGGACCGGCGTAGCGCACCATCCCGGCGGTGGCCCGCACGGCGGCGCCGGTGGCCAGGACCGCCGCGCCCGGGTAGGTCGCCGAACCGGCGGCGACGCCCACCACACCGGTGCTGTACTTGTCGTCCTCCGGGCCCGGCACCGGCCAGTTCTCGCCGATGTCGGCGGCGTCGAGCAGCGACAGCTCCGGGTCGGGCAGTTCCTCGGTGATGCCGATGCCGACGGCGATGACCTCGCCGGAGCGCACCGCACCGGCCCCGAGCACGTGGCAGGGCTTGAGCCCGCCGAAGGTCACCGTCAGATCCGCCGAGACCGCCGAGCCCTCGACGGCCCCGGTCATCGGGTCCACGCCGGACGGCAGGTCCACGGCCACGATCGGCACGATCACCCGCCGCACCAGCTCGGCCGCGACCGGCCGCAGCGGGCCGCTCCCGGACAGGCCCACGATCCCGTCGACGACGAGGTCCGCGCGCTCCAGCGCGTCGGCGGCCTCGGCGCCGATCCCGGTGGTGTCGGCGCCCGCGCCCTCGGCCGGAACCGCCCGGCCACCGGCGCGGCGGAGCCCTTCGAGCCCGGCCGCGTGGGTCTTCTCCGGCGCCAGCAGCACGGCGGTCACGCCGACGCCGCGCCGACGCAGGAACGCGCCCGCCCACAGCGCGTCGCCACCGTTGTTCCCGGCCCCGACCAGCAGCGCGACCCGCCGCCCGGTGACGCCGCCGGTCTGATCGGCGAGCACCCGCGCGCACTGACCGGCCACCGCGTAGGCGGCCCGGCGCATCACGACGGGTTCCGGGGTCCGGGCGAACAATCGCTGCTCGGCGGCCCGAACCTGGTCAGGAGTCCACACGCCCTGCATCACGGGTCCTCTCGCCCGGGGACAAGATCCGCCGACAGTCTGCCCCAGGCCCGCTGCCACCTCCCGGGTGACACGATTTCAGTGGAAACCCGGGTACCCGATCTCCACTGAAATCGGGGCCCGGACTTCCGCTGAATTCCGGGCCCCCGGGGATCACTCGACGGTGACGGACTTCGCGAGGTTGCGCGGCTTGTCGACGTCGTAGCCGCGGGAACGGGCGATCTCCGCGGCCAGGACCTGCAGCGGGATCGTCGACACCAGCGGCTGCAGCAGGGTCGGCACGGCCGGGATGGTGATCAGCTCGTCGGCGAAGGGCTCGATCTCGTCGTCACCCTCCTCGGCGATCACGATCGTGCGAGCACCGCGCGCCTGGATCTCCCGGATGTTGGAGACCATCTTGGAGTGCAGCAGCGCCCTACCGGTCGGCGACGGCATCACGATCACGACCGGCAGCTGGTCCTCGATCAGCGCGATCGGGCCGTGCTTGAGCTCGCCGGCGGCGAAGCCCTCGGCGTGCATGTAGGCGAGCTCCTTGAGCTTGAGCGCGCCCTCCAGCGCCACCGGGTAGCCGACGTGGCGCCCCAGGAACAGCACCGCCTTCGAGTCCGCCAGCTCCTTGCCGAGCTTGCGGACCTGGTCGACGGTCGACAGCGTCGCGCTCACCGCCTCCGGCATCGCGGCGAGCTCGTTGAACTCGCGCGCCACCTCGTCGGAGTACTTGGTGCCGCGGGCCTGCGCCAGGGCCAGCCCGACCAGGTAGTTCGCCGCGATCTGGGCGAGGAACGTCTTGGTGGCGGCGACGCCGATCTCCGGGCCGGCGTGGGTGTAGAGCACCGCGTCGGACTCGCGCGGGATCTGCGCCCCGTTGGTGTTGCAGATCGCCAGGACCCGCGCCCGCTGGGTCCGCGCGTGGCGCACGGCCTCCAGGGTGTCGGCGGTCTCACCGGACTGCGAGATCGCCACCACCAGGGTGTCGCGGCCCAGGACCGGGTCGCGGTAGCGGAACTCGCTGGCCAGCTCGACCTCGACGGGGATGCGGCACCAGTGCTCGATGGCGTACTTGGCGAGCAGGCCCGAGTGGTAGGCGGTGCCGCAGGCGACGATGAAGACCTTGGTGATGTCGCGCAGGTCCTGCTCGGTGAGCCGCTGCTCGTCGAGGACGACCTGGCCGTGGGCGAAGTGGCCGCGCAGGGTGTCGGCGAGCGCCGCGGGCTGCTCGTCGATCTCCTTGAGCATGAAGTAGTCGTGGCCGCCCTTCTCGGCGGCCGACAGGTCCCAGTCCACGCGGAACGGCTTGGCCTCGACCTCGGCGTTGTCGAAGTCGGAGACCCGGTAGCCGTCGCGGGTGATGGTCACGACCTGGTCCTGACCGAGCTCCACCGCGTCCCGGGTGTGCTCGATGAACGCCGCCACGTCGGAGGCGACGAAGTGCTCGCCCTCGCCGACGCCGACCACCAGCGGCGAGGAGCGCCGCGCGGCCACGATCGTCCCCGGCTCGTCGGCGTGCGTCACGACCAGCGTGAACGCGCCTTCGAGGCGTCGCGCCACGGCGCAGACGCTGGAGGAGAGGTCACCGGCGGTCGGTCCGGCCGCGTAGGCCGCGGACACCAGGTGCGCGGCGGTCTCGGTGTCGGTCTCGCTGGCCATCTCGACGCCGTCGGCCTCGAGCTCGGCCCGCAGCGCGGCGAAGTTCTCGATGATGCCGTTGTGCACCACCGCGACCCGGTCGGTCGAGTCCCGGTGGGGGTGGGCGTTGCGGTCGGTGGGTGCACCGTGCGTCGCCCACCGGGTGTGCCCCATGCCCGCGTTGCCCTCGAACCGGGAGCCGTCGCTCTCGGCGAGCTTCTTCTCCAGGTTCGACAGCGCTCCGGCCGCCCGCTCCACCGCGAGGCCGCCCTCACCGTCGAGCAGCGCCACGCCCGCCGAGTCGTAACCCCGGTACTCAAGTCGCCGAAGTCCGCCCAGCACGACTTCCAGCGCCTGGCGATGTCCTACGTAACCCACGATGCCGCACACGCGAGCCAGGGTAGCCATTCCGCCCGAACAGAACATGACGGAGCCCTGGTGACCCACGTCGCTCAAGGTTCTCCTACCCGCACCGCCGAGCAAGGCGACCACCGGATAACGGTTGACGCGCGCGTGCGCGTAGATCCGCTACCGTTGTCGACCATGGCGCGCAAAGCCAAGAAGCTGCCCTCCGCGAAGCACGCGTTCGTCGAGCTGTCCCGTCGTGGTCCGCACGACGTGCTGCACGGCGACATGGCCCTGGTCGGTCTGCCCGGCACGGTCTGCACCCCGCGCACGGGGACGGGTCTGCCCGCCGTCGTGTTCGGGCACGGCTGGTTGCAGCCGCCGCGCCGCTACCTGGCCCTGATGAGGCACCTCGCGAGCTGGGGCATCGTCGTGGTCTCGCCCGCCACCCACCGCGGCCCGCTGGCCTCGCACCGGCTCTACGCCGAGGACATGCGCGCCGCCCTGGACGTCGCGGTCGGCGTCCGGCTGGGCGAGGGCAAGATCAGCGTGGACGAGAACAAGCTCGGCGCCGCCGGTCACGCGATGGGCGGAGGCTGCGCCGTGCTGGCCGCGGCCGAGGATCAGCGCATCAAGGCGGTCGCCACCCTCGCCGCCGCCGAGACCCACCCGTCGGCCCTCGACGCGGCCCCGAAGGTCAAGGCCCCGGCCATGCACCTCGCGGCCGCCGAGGACCTGCTCACCCCGCCGGTCGCCAACGCCGAACCGATCTCCCGCGCCTGGGGCGGCCCGGTGCAGCTGCGCACCATCAAGAAGGCCACCCACCTCGGCTTCACCGAGGGCGCGCACTGGTCCCAGCTGCTGCTGCACGGCAAGCCGGAGTACACCACCCAGCGCATCACCAAGGGCCTGCTCACGGCGTTCTTCCTCCGCGCCCTCGCCAACGACCGCCGCGGAGACCTCCTGCTCAACGAGAACATCAAGGGCAGCACCATCGACCAGGTCAACACCCACGGGAAACTCGCCGCGTAGACCTTCCCGGAACCCTCCCGGTGCGACGAACGGATGCGGGAGAATCCCGCCCATGACCTCGCCGCAGCCGCCCCACGGTCAGCCCCAGCAGCCCGGTGTTCAGCCACCCGGCTACCCGCAGCAGGGACTTCCACCTCAGGGCCATGCCCAGCCGGGATACCCCCAGCAGCCTGCTCATCCGCAGCAGCAAGCAGGTTATCCACAGGGTTATCCACAGCAGGCGGGACCGCAGCAGGCCGGTTCTGGTCCAGGCCGGATCATCGGGTTCCTCACGGCCGCCATCGCGATCATCGCGGGGCTCGTCGTCCTCTTCGACGGGATGGACAGCCTCCGCGGAATCGTCATGTGCGTGACCGGTGGACTGGTGTTGATCGCGGGCGGTGTCCTGCTGATCCTCCGGCTCTGGTTCGCGCCGTTCGTCGTGCTCGGGGGCGGCGTCCTGCTGCTGGGGAACCTGGTGTGGGCGGTGATCTTCGGGCTGATGACGATGGACCGCGACGACACGATCGCCGAAGCGCTCCTCCCCTTCGCCGGGATCGCGACGTTCCTGCCCGGGCTGGTCGTCACGGTGCTCGCGTTCCTGCCGGTCGTGCGCAAGTCGCTCAAGCCCAAGCCCGGCGGTTCCCGCGCGGCGCAGCCGGTGCAGTTCGGCGGACATCCCCAGCAGGGCGGGTTCGCCTACCCGCCTCAGCAAGCGGGATACCCGCAGCAGCAAGGATTCCCGCAGCAGCCCGGGTATCCGCCGCAGCAGCCCGGGCATCCGCCGCAGCAGCCGGGTGGACCGCAGCAGCCGGGCGGCTATCCGCAGCAGTGACGAATCGGGCCGTGATCCTGGGGATCACGGCCCGAATTGCGTTCAGCGCAGCCAGCTCTGGTTCTCGTAGTCATCGTCGTCGTCGAACACCGGTTGCTGCCGTCGCGGCGCGGGCTTCGGCGGCGCAGGCGGTTTCGGCGCGGCAGGCGGCGGCGAGGGCGGCGGAGCGTTCCGCCGACCGAAGCGCCCGGCCTGCACGTTCCACCCGTTGTCGGCCGGAGGTGCTTGCGGCGCGGGCGGAACCGGCGCGTGGCCGACCTGCTGCGGGGCCTGCGGTTCCGCGGCCTGCGCGGTCGTCGCGGCGGCTTCCTCCGCCTTGCTCTTCTGCGTCGCGTAGAGCTGCTGCCCGAACCGCTCCACCTCGGGATCGGGGTCCACGGTCTCCGGCTCCTCGCCGACGGAGATCTCCTGAACGCCGGACTTCTCGTCGGCGCGGCGCAGGTTCTCAGCGCGCTCGCGGATGCGCTCGACGAGCTTCTGACCCTTCTCCGTGGTCTCCTGCGCGGACTTGTCCGCGGCCTTCGCCGAGTCCGCCCAGCTCTGCTGGACGGCGCGGACGTTCGCCGAGTTCTCCCGCACCAGACCTTCCATCGCGTTGCGGAAGGCCTTGGCGTTCTCACTGATCACCGCTGCACTCCTTCACCGGGATTCACTGATCCCGGTCCTCGCCCAGCACGGACTGGAAGCGCACGTTGGACGCTTCCACCCCGTCGTCGAAGAGCTGGCCCTGGGTGCGCCACGGGCTGTCGTTGGTGCGTTCCTGCTCGCCGCCCTGCTGCCCCTGGCCGGCGCCCATCATGCCGCCCATCATGCCGCCGCCCATCGCGCTCGAACCGCCCTGCCCGTTCTGCGAACCACCGGTCTGCGCACCGGCTCCCGGGTCGCCGCCGAGCGAGGAGAGACCGGTCGACCCCGCGCCTTGAGCCGCTCCTCCAGCGGGATCGCTGCCCAGCGAGGAGAGCCCTGCGGAACCGGAAGGTGCCTGCGCGTCCGGGGCACCGCCGAACAGGTCGCCGGACATGCTCCCGAAGGAGTTCTGCACGCCGTCGCCGGAAGCCCCGGACGAAGCGACTCCCGCGGCTTGCGCGGTGGTGGCCGCCGGGGCACCGGGCACCGGTTCGGCCGTCGTGTCCGCAGCGGGCATCGTGGTGAATCCGCTCGTATCCGCAGCGGGCATCGTGGTGAACCCGCTGGTGTCGGGAGCGGGCATGGTCGTGAAGCCGCTCGTCGCACCGGCTTCCGCGGGTTCGGGAATCGGCGGCGCAGGCGCAGGTTCCGCCGGAGGCGGACCCGGCGCGACCGGGGGCGCTTCCGGCGTCAAGGACTGCGGGGGCTCGCCCGGGTGCGGGCCGCCGACGATGCCGCCCTCAGCGGGAGGAGCCTGCCCACCCAAGGTGGGTGGCTGCGGCTCGTCGCCGAAGTCGATCGTCTGGTTCAGCGGGGGCTGGCCGCCGCCGTTGTCGACGTTGACCTTGATCTCGCCACCGGCGCCCTGCTCCAGCGTGATCGTGCGGTCGCCCTCGTGGATGACCGCGCGCCCGTCGGGACCGGCCTGGACCGGGATCGGCTGCGGCCCACCCGGTGCGGGGGCTCCCGGAGCACCGGGCGCCGGTGCGGGCATGGTCTGCACACCGCCCGGAACCGCACCGGGCTGCCCGGGCATCTGCCCCGGCTGCCCCTGTCCGAAGTCGACCGCGTAGGTCTTGGGCTGGCCGTCCGGCCCGGTCAGCTGGACCTGGGGCTTGCCGTCCGCGCCCGGTTCCTGAACCGTCACGGCGTTCTGGCCCTGGCCGAGCGTGACCTTCTCCCCCTCGGGCCCACCCGGGCCGCCCTGGCCGGGCATGCCCGGGGCCTGCGGCATCTCCGGCATCTCGGGGGGCTTGGGCATCTCCGGAGCAGCGGGCATGGCACCGCCGCCACCACCGGCACCGGCGCCTCCGCCCGCACCGCCACCAGCAGCACCGCCACCGGCACCGCCGCCAGCGCCACCTCCGGCTCCGCCACCGGCACCGCCGCCCGAGCCTCCGCCCTGCTGGCCGCCGGGCTGCTGCTGACCGCCCGGCTTCGGGTCACCGCCCTTGTCGGCCGGCCCGGGGTTCTTGAAGGGGTTCTCCTCGGCCTTGCCCAGTTCCTCGTTGAGCTTCTTCCACGCCTCGTTGATGTTCTTCTTGGTGTCCTCGCACATCTTCACGAACTGATGGGTCGTGTCCTCGACCGTCTTCGCGAAGGTCTGGCGAACGACCTTGCGACACTCGTCGCAAATCTTGTCCTTCACGTCCTGCGTGAGGTCGCCGCAGCTCTCGTCGATCTGGATGTCCCAGATGGAGCACGCTTTGCGGAGCGTGGTGTCGTCATCGGTGCCGTTGGCCACCGTGATGGTGGTGTCCCAGTCCTGCTCGGCCTTGCCGCCGATCCTCGTGGAGTACTGGTCGAGCTCCAGCGCGGCGTTGGCCTTCGTCTGGATCAGCGACGAAACGGCCTTCACCGTCTCCTTGGTCGTCGACGCACCGTCGCTGACCGTCTGGATCACGCGCTCCTGCGCGGTGGGGGTGAACTTCGACGAGAAGAAGTCCTGCGAAGCATCGGACGCACCACCGGTCCAGCTCTTCCACAGACCGCCGAGCTTGTCGGACATGGTCTGCATCGACTCCCGCATGCCCTTCTCGGCTTTTTCGAGGTCGTCGATGTTCTTGGCGAACTTGTCGAAGTTCAGCCGGCGCTGCTCGTCGTAGTGCTCCTTGATCTTGTCGAGCTTCGGGACCTTGCTCTTGTCGTTGTAGTCGTGCTGGATCTTCTCGTAGAGCGGAACCCAGGTCTCGAAGAACTTCAGCCCCGGCTTGCCGGCGTCGAGCAGCTCGTCCCCGGATTTGGCGCCTGCGCCGCCGTTCTCACCGTTCTCGGACTTGCGCTTGACGTCTTCGAGCTTGTCCTTGCCGTCGCTGACTGCCTTGTCGTGCGCCTTCTCCGCCTTCGCGGCCTTGTCGGCTTCGCCCTTGGCGTCCTTGTAGGAGTCCGTGAGGTTCTGCTCGGCGTCCGCGTTGAGGAAGCCCTCTCCCGCTAGACGCCAGGAGCCGTCGTCGTACTTGTCAAGGTAGGGCTCGACCTCGTCATTGATGCCATTTCCCCAGATCTCGTCGGAGTTCTGGGCGTAAGCGAGAGTGAGCTGGCGCTTCTTGTCGTCCGAGACGTTCGGGTCGTCGAGGACGGTCTTGACGTCTTCCCACTTCGGGAGGTCGTCCGACATCAGTTACCCCCAGACTTTCCGACGGTGCTGGCCGCATCAGCGTCGGACCAGGTGTAGCCGGAGCCGCTCTGCTCCAGCTTCCCGGCGAAGTCGTCCATGCCGTCGGCGAGGCTCGCGACGCACTTGGAGATCTTGTCCATCGCCTGCTGGTAGGGCTGGAAGTTCTCGCCGTGGGCCTTGCCGAAGTCGGCCTGACCCATCCCCATGTCGGCGATGTCCTTGCTGTGCTTGTCGCGGACGGGATCCGCCGCAGCACGAATGCTTCCTCCTACCGATGAGAACTCACCGGCGTTGGCCCCGAACCCGGTCACCCTTCCCCCTCCATCCGAAGAACCCGCCGTCGCTCGCACGGCGCTCAAGCACAGGTTCCGACGCGAACCAAGACGGTCTGGTTCCTCATCTTGGCAGGAAAGAGGCCCGCGGAAGGCCGGAACGACCAGGTACTTGCAACCGCGAAGGCATCACTGCTGCGGCGGGTACTGCTGCTGCGGATTGCCCCACTGCTGAGGGGTTTGCGGGAGTTGAGGCATCTGGCCCCACTGCTGCGGCGCCTGCACGGGCTGCTGCGGCGCCTGCGGATGGCCCCAGGCCTGAGGCGCGTGGGGATAGCCCTGCTGAGCTGGTCGTTTCTTGAACACCAGGAATCCACCGAGGAAGCCGAGGCCACCTCCGATGACGAGCCCGACCAGCAGCCAGAGTCCGATGAACACGCGTGTCCCTCCATCCGTCCTCGATTACCTCGCGAACCTATCGGACGCGAGGAGACGGAGGTGAGCGCTCAGTGCATGAGGGTGTGGAGGCCCCAGCCCTGGGCGAGGACCACTGCGAACACCAGTGCGCCCAGGAGCAGGCAGAGGAGCGGGACGATCAGGATCGTCCAGACGTCGCCGAGGAGGCGCATCGGGATCTCACACCTTGTGGTGGCGTCGGTTGACGTACCAGGAACGGCCCTCGTGAGCTGCGTTGACAGCCTTGAGAGCTCCGATCATCAGCGCTCCGAACGCGATGATCCCGACAACGAGCCCAACAGCGATGAGCCCGACAACCATGGCGACGACGATGGCACCCATGTGAGCAGGGTCTCACAGAATCAAGCTCCGTGGAGACCCAAATCACAAAGATCACCGGATAGCGGAGACAATCTTCGCCAGTCTGTCCGCGATGTCCTGCGCGTCCTGTTCGCTCGCGGCCTCGACCATGACCCGGACCAGCTGCTCGGTGCCGGACTGGCGGAGCAGGACCCGACCGGTCTCGCCCAGCTCGGTCTCGGCCGCGGCGACGGCCTGGGTGACCTCGGGCGCGACGACGGCCGCGGCCTTGTCGGCGACGGGAACGTTGATCAGCACCTGCGGCAGCCGGCGCATGACCTTCGCCAGCGAGGACAGCGGGGTGCCGGTGGACGCGACGCGGCCCATCAGGCGCAGCGCGGTGAGCAGACCGTCGCCCGTGGTGGCGTGGGCGGGCAGCACGACGTGGCCGGACTGCTCGCCGCCCAGCGAGTAGCCACCGGCGCGCAGCTCCTCCAGCACGTAGCGGTCGCCGACGGCCGTGGTGCGCAGCGACACCCCGTGCTCGCGCATCGCCAGGTGCAGACCGAGGTTGCTCATGACCGTCGCGACCAGCGTGCCCTCGGCCAGCTCACCGGACTCGCGCATGTCCACGGCCAGGATCGCCATGATCTGGTCGCCGTCGACGACCTCGCCCGCGGCGTCCACGGCCAGGCAGCGGTCGGCGTCGCCGTCGTGCGCGATGCCCAGGTCGGCGCCGTGCTCGACCACCGCCGCCTGCAGCACATCCAGGTGGGTGGAGCCGACGCCGTCGTTGATGTTGAGACCGTCCGGCTCGGCGTTGATCGCGATGACCTCGGCGCCCGCGCGGCGGTAGGCGTCGGGGGCCGCCTCGGAGGCGGCGCCGTTCGCGCAGTCGACGACGACCCTGAGGCCGTCGAGCCGGTTCGGGGCCGCGACCAGCAGGTGATCGGTGTAGCGGCGCAGCGCGTCCGGGACGTCGCGGACGCGACCGACGTGCACGCCGGTCGGGCGGTCCACCTGCTCGCCCAGACGGGTCTCGATCTCGTCCTCCAGCGCGTCGGGGAGCTTGTTGCCACCGGCGCTGAAGAGCTTGATGCCGTTGTCCGGCATCGGGTTGTGCGAGGCGGAGATCATCACGCCGATGTCGGCGCCCAGTTCCTTGACGAGGTGCGCCAGGGCCGGGGTCGGCAGGACTCCGATGCGCTCGACGTCGGCGCCGGCCGAGGTCAGGCCCGCCACGACGGCGGCCTCCAGCATCTCGCCGCTGGCCCGCGGGTCACGGCCGACCAGCGCCACCCGGCGCCGGGAGTCGTCCCGGTCATAGAGCACGCGAGCGGCGGCGGAGCTCACCGACATCGCCAGTTCCGGCGTGAGATCGCCGTTGGCCAATCCGCGCACACCGTCGGTGCCGAACAACCGAGCCATCAGCAGCAAGTCCTCCTCGTGTCTGCGACCGGTGGCACACAGCCTCGCACAACCGGTCGGTCGGCACTCCACAGCGGTCCCGGACAGTTTTAGCCATTACTGCCCATGATCAAAGTCCGTTTTGCCCGGTCAATTATGACTAAAACTGTCCCCACCCCGACAAACGACTGCGGGAGCAGGCCCGCCCGGAAAGGAACGGACCTGCTCCCGCAGGTGATGCTGGGGTCGCGTCAGCGCTTGCTGTACTGCGGCGCCTTGCGGGCCTTCTTGAGGCCGTACTTCTTGCGCTCCTTCTCCCGCGAGTCGCGGGTGAGCATGCCGGCCTTCTTCAGCGCCGGGCGGTCCTCGGAGTCGAAGGCGGTCAGCGCGCGAGCGATCGCCATGCGCAGCGCACCGGCCTGGCCCGAGGGGCCGCCACCGCTCAGGGTGGCCAGCACGTCGAAGTTCTCAACGCGCTCGACGGTGACCAGCGGCTCCTTGATGAGCTGCTGGTGAACCTTGTTCGGGAAGTACTGCTCGAGGCTCTTGCCGTTGAGCTTGAAGCCGCCGTTGCCCGGCACCAGCCGGACGCGGACCACGGCTTCCTTGCGACGACCCACGGTCTGCACCGCGCCACCGGCCGGAACCGGAACCGGGGCGGGAGCCGGGGCCTCGTCGACGGTCTCCTCGGCGGCGACGGCCTCGACCGTCTCCTCGGCAGCGGTCACTGCCTCTTCCTGCTGCAGTTCTTCGTCAGTCACTTCTCGACCTTCGCCTTAATCTCGAACGCCTGCGGGTTCTGGGCCTGGTGCGGGTGCTCCGGACCGGCGTAGACCTTGAGCTTCTTGCCCATGGCCCGGCCGAGCTTGTTCTTCGGGAGCATGCCCTTGATCGCCTTCTCCAGCAGCCGCTCGGGGTGCGAGTCGAGCACCTGGCCGAAGGACTGCTTGCGCAGGCCACCCGGGTACCCGGAGTGCCGGTAGTGGAACGCCTGCTCGCGCTTGTTACCGGTGAGGGCCACCTTCTCGGCGTTGATGATGACGACGAAGTCACCGGTGTCGACGTGCGGCGCGTAGGTCGGCTTGTGCTTGCCGCGCAGCAGCGTCGCGGCCTGAGTTGCCAACCGGCCGAGCACCACATCCTCGGCGTCGATCACATGCCAGGCGCGGGTCACCTCGCCGGGCTTCGGGCTGTACGTGCGCACGGGTCTACCTCGTCGTCGTTCGCGTCGGAATCTCAGTGCGGAGCCCGTCTCGATCACGCCGGACGGTTCACACGAGGTCTGCTCGTGGAACCGGCACGTCCGCCAGTACCGCCGCCGGGACCGCGACTCGCTGAGCGAGTCCGTTCCGCTGGCGCGAACTGCAGCCGCGCACCGCACAACAAAGAATGAGGGTACTTGGTGGCTTCTGGGCCGGTCAAAACGGGTCCTCGGTTCTTCTTTTGAGGCCCTGACCTGCCAGATCGCCGAAACCAGCATAGCAATGCCCGCTGGTCGCCGACGGGCGCCCCGGCAAAGCCGATCGGACCTCCGCAAATGGAGATCACCCGCCGGACGCGTTGATGGCCCCGGCGAAAACGCCGGAGCCATCAGCGCGGAAATCAGTGCGAAGTGAGCTCAGCCACCGAAACGGCCGGCGTTCTTCTTCTCACCGGCCTGGAAGGACTCGTTGGCCGCACCGACGGCCATGCCCATCTTGGCGGCGGTCTCCTGCATTTTGGCGGCTTCCTGGTCCCAGGCGCGCTGCGCCTCCTGGTAGGCACCCACGGCCTCGCCGTCCCAGGTGGCGACGAGCTTCTGGATCTTGCCCTCCAGGTCGTCCAGCTCGCCCTGGATCTTCTGGGCGGCCGTCTGCAGGTCATCGGAAGCCTGCTGCAGCTCCGCGAAGTTGACGTTGATCTCGCTCATTACCTGTCCCCTCGGAATCTTCTAGATCAAGAAATGTGGAATCTGCGAACTGCGGAAGCGAAATCAGCCGTCGAGCAGGCTGCCGATCTTGGACTGCATCTCCTGCGCCTGCTCCTCCTGGGTGGCGGCGTAGTCCTGACCCGAGGACTTCACGTTCTGGCCCAGCTCGTCGAGCTTCTGGATGATCGTCTTGCCGCTCTGCTCGTACTGCTCCATCAGCTTGCGGAAGACGTCCGCCGCAGCGCCCTTCCAGTTCTGCACCGGGCCCTCCAGCTGCCCCTGCAGCTGCTGCAGCGCCTGCTCGACGGCGTTGCGGGCCTCGTCGATGTCGACCGACGCCTGCTGGATCGCCTCGGTGTCCGCACCAATTCCAGCCATCTCTCCGATGACCCCCTTCAAACTCGGTATCAAGCTCTGATGAACCTGCGACGCAGACATTGCCACGTTCGGTTCCCCGTTGTCCTGGATTTCTTCGCAAGCCGTTGCTGTTGTAAACGCGGAACGGGGAACCCGCTGGTCAACAACGGTTTTGCGGTTGCGAAAACCTCAAAGGCGACTCGTCCGAACGGACCCCGTTCGCATTCGCATCAGCCGAGCGCGAGAGAACCCACGACCTGTTCGCAAGCGCGAACGACCTCTTCCCTGCCGTCGGCGCCGTACTTGCAGCCCACGCTGACTTTGAATTGACCTTTGTACAGCGTGTACCACTCGACCGTCGCCGAAGGCAGCGTTTCGCGGTAGTAGACGACGTCCCGCCCGGCGAAGCTCGTGGACGGCGTGAACAGCGAGAAGTCCTCACCCGCCGCGACGCTCTTCTCGTACTCGCCGCGCAGCAGCTGCACCGCGCGGTTGCGATCGCCGTCGGTGTCGAAGGTCAGCCGCCCCTCCTCGACCGCGACCAGCGCGCCCTGCGGGCCGGCCGCGGGTTCGACGAGGGTCTGGAACTTCGCCGGATCACCGCCCGCCGGACGCCAGCCGCCGGGATAGGCGAAGTGGTAGTCGTAAGCCGCCATCTGCTGCGCGGGCACGGCCGGATCGGCCTGCGGCGGCGCGTCGGTGAGCAGCAGCGCGGTCACCCCGGCGACCGCGGCGAGCAGCACCGCTCCGGCGCCGATGATCCACGGGGTCTTGCGCTTGCGCTTGATCTTCGGGCGCTTGGTGACCGGCCGGGTCGGCTCGTCGCCGGTCATGATCACGGTCCGGGCGCGGCTGAGCGAGTCGCCCCTGGTCGTCTGCCCGGGAAGCGGGTAGTCGCGCACGGTCGTGCCCGCCCACGCACCCGTCGGGGCGAGTCCGCCGCTGCGCCCGGGATCGAGCCGCACGGCGCGCAAAGCGCCTCGGGCGACGACGGTTTCGGGCTGGTCGAGCGTCGCCGGGACGACGCCGGTGCGTTCGTGGATCAGCCGCGCGACCATCGGGATCCGGCTGGAGCCGCCGACGAGGAACACCCCGGCGAGCTGTCTTCGCGGCACCTGACCGTCGCGCAGGGTGCTCAGCACCAGGTCGGCGGCCCGGGCCAGCGGTGCGGCGATGAGCTTTTCGAGGTCGGCGCGCGTGACGTGCGCGTCGGAGAACGGCGGCGGCATCGGGACGTCGGTGTAGGCGTGGCGGGACAGCGTCTCCTTGGCCCCGCGCACGTCCTGGCGCAGCACCCGGCGGCGACGCCGGTCGGGCATCTCGCGGCCTTCGACGAGCTTGCGCCACGCGGCCGGATCGGTGCTGCCGACGAGCTCGCCGACGTGCTCCAGCAGCAGCTGGTCGACGTCGGCGCCGCCGAAGTTCGGTTCTCCCTTGGTGGCCAGGACCTGGAACGACGCGCCCTGCTTGCGCACCACGGAGGCGTCGATGGTGCCGCCGCCGAGGTCGAGCACGGCCAGCGCCCCACCGTCCGGGAGCCCGTTGCCCGCCGAGTGGAACACCGCGGCGGCCACGGGTTCGGGCACCAGCACGATCTCCTTGCCGAGGCCGGTGGCGGCCTGGCGGAGTTCGGCGGCGCGCACCGAACCCCAGTCGGCGGGGTGGGTGAGCACGAGGAGGTCGACGGCGGCTCCACCCGCGAAGCGGCGGGCCTCGCCGACGGCGCGCTGCAGGACGGCCCGGATGACGTCGCCGACCTTGAGGACGGTGCTGCCGAGCAGCAGTTCGCCCTCGTCGATGCGGCGCTTGGGGTGCGGTTCGAAGCGGGCGGGATCGACGGCGGCCTGGCGCTCGGCCTCGTGGCCGACGAACAGCGTGCCGTCCGCGGCGGCGAAGACCGCCGAGGGCACCAGCGGCTGCCCGTCGATGACGACCACCTGTGGTTCGGCACCGCCGACCGAGACCACCGTGCATGTGCTCGATGTGCCGAAGTCGATCGAGACGTGCAGGGACACCCAGTACTCCATTCACCGTCGCCGCAGGCCCTCGCCTGCGACGACGTCGTCAACCGGCCCGCCGTCCGGACGGCACCGTCCCCCCGGGTGAGCACCCTAGAGGCCCCGCCCGCCCCAGCACCAACATCCTCCCGCGCCTCACCCGCGGGTGACGGGATTACGCCCGTATTCCGGTCCCCGATTACGGCCGTATTCCGGGTCCGACGCGCGCCCGCGCAGGTGGTGCGTCCGATTTCAATGGAAATCGGGTTCCTGAATTCCATTGAAATCCGGTGGAGCACGGCGAGAACCGCAGGTGGGCGAGGCTGTGACACCCGGTCGGGTGTTGGTCAGGACTGGGCGAGGGCGCGGACTTCGGCGACTCGGTTGTCGAGAGCGGCGGTGAGTTCCGGGGCTCCGAGACCCGCGAGGATGATCTCCACGCCGACGCCAGGGCGTTGGGCCTGGGTGAGGCCGTAGCGGCCGTCGGGTTCCGGTGCGTCGAACCACTTGAGGACCGCTGAGCGGTGGGTCCGGCCGAAGCGGTCGCGGAGGTTGGCCGTGAACTGACCGTCGCGGAAGTGCGGGGCCTCGACGAAGCCGCGCAGGGTCTCGGCCGCCGGGGCCTTGCGCGGTCCCGCCGACTGCATGTGGTCGATGTTCTCGAAGTCGTCGGCGGGCTTGCGCTGCGCCATGTCGGCGGCCGGGACCGCCAGGCGCGGGCGCTTGCCGACCGGCGCCGGAGGCATCCCCTGCACGGCCGCGGCACCGATCGAGGTGCGCGGCAGGACGGAGATCCGCAGGTCACCGCCGTAGCTCTCGGAGTCGCCGGGTTGCTGGACGAGCAGCAGCGCGCCCTGCTCGGTGGCGACCGACAGGAGCCGGGCCGGGGAGTCACCGGTGTCGTCGGGCATCCACAGGCCCTCGATCCACAGCCCCGGCTTGGCCAGCTGGCCGAGGATCTCGGCGAAGCGCTGGGTCAGGCCGTTCTGCCCGAGCAGACCGGCGTTGTGCAGGTCGGGGAGGGTGCGCTGGCGCAGCACGGCCCGCTCTTCGAGCGTTTCGCCGTGCGAGCGAACGGAGATCGGGAACGGGTGCTCGTCGAACCCGCCGATCTCCCAGCACAGGTCGAACCACAGCGGTGGCAGCAGCCAACGCTCCGACACGCTTTCCTCCCCCAGCTTCCTGCGGATCGGTGGTGGGCGAAGTTTTCATGAAAACTTCGCCCACCCTCGTCATTCCCCGAAGACCGGCGGTGCGGTCTTGGGCATGTCGTCCATCCAGATGTCTTCTTGCTCTTCGAGCCACGAGGGACGCTCGTGCTCGTTGTCCTCGTCGCCCTGACCGCGCTGACCGGCACCGGCGCCACCACCGGGCGCGCCCGCGGCACCGCGACCACCGGCGCCCGCACCGGCAGCACCACCGGCTCCGGCACCCGCGCCGAG
Source organism: Saccharopolyspora sp. ID03-671 (assembly GCF_045278815.1). NCBI lineage: Bacteria > Bacillati > Actinomycetota > Actinomycetes > Pseudonocardiales > Pseudonocardiaceae > Saccharopolyspora > Saccharopolyspora sp. ID03-671. Next base: position 4,324,626 of record NZ_CP134054.1, on the reverse strand, counting down.
ACCGCCCATCCCGGCCCGGCCACCGGCACCCATGCCGCCACCGGCCTTGCCGCCGGCACCCATGCCTGCACCGCGCGCACCACCCGCGCCACCGGCACCACGACCTGCTCCGGCACCGGCTCCCGGCGGCATCGCCCCGGCGAACCCGGCGGCCGGACCGCCCTGACCGGGATTCGCCCCGGGCGGCATCCCGCCACCGGCACCGGGACCGGTCGGAGAGGGAGAAGCCCACTGCGAACTGCTCTGCGCAGGAGCGGAACCCGAGTACCCACCGCCGGAACCACCGCCGACGGACGAGCCGGAGTACCCGCTGCCGCTACCGGACCCGGCCCCCGAGCCGGAGCCCGTGCCAGGCCCACCCGGAGTCTCACCACCGGGCGGAGGCGGCGGAGGAGCGAGCGGATTCACCGGTGGCGGGAACGTCGGAGTGCTCGTGTCCACGGCCTGGTAGCTCTTCGCGTAGACGTTCTCCGCGACCTGCCGGGCCTGCTGATCGGCTTCCTTCTGCTCCCGCATCTGCATGGCGCCGTCCACGAGCGCGCCGCTCGGGCCCAGCATCGCGGACATCCCGCCGCGCACCGAGTCGTACCCGGCCGGAGGCTGCAGCGACGCCTTCGTCTGCTCCGCCGCGACCCCGGCCTCCTGGATCTTCAGGCCCGTGCCGCGCACGGAGTCCCCGAACGCACGCCCCCACTCCTGCAACGGCTTCGAGGCGTTCAGACCAGCTTCCGCAGCCTGGCCGCGCATGCCGTCACCAGCTTCACGGCGAGCGAGTTCATCCAGGTTGCCGAAGATCTCGGCGATCTCGTTCCCGAGTTTTTCCCACGAGTGGCCGGACTTGGCGATCTGCTCAGGACTCAGCGACGGCTTCAGCTGAGTCGCGAGACGGGCCTGATCCCAGTTCTGCCAGTTGTCCTGCTGGGTGATCGACGCAGGGTCATGCCCGTTGGCGAGTTGGAGATCCCGCTGTTCCTTCGTGAGCGCCCTGAGGTCTTGGCGCCCCTGCTTCGCAGCATCCTCCCGCGCCAATCGAGCTTCTTCCTGCGCGGAAGTCTCACCGCCGACAGCGCCAACGAACAAGTCACCAGCCGACGACGCGACGCCGCCGACGAAGTCGGTGAATCCGTTCCCCATGTCGTCCCCTCGACAGTTCTACTTCGGCAAGGTCGGCTCGACGGCCTGAGCGATCTCCATCGCCTTCGCACACGTCGCGTCGTCGTTCGGCTCGTTGCCGGAGTTGTTCACCTGCACAGACACAGATCCGCTGCCGACCTCGATCACCTGGTTGCAGATCCCCTGGCCAACAGCGCCCTTCGACACCTGCTTGATGCCCTTGCGCGCGCCGACCTGATTCGGCTCGAAGACTCCGAACCGATCGCGCTGGCCTTCCCAGAACTGAAGGCTGTCGTTCTCGCCCTTGTAGACAGCGACAATGGCGTCCCCTGCCTCGAATTCACAGCCCTGCTCGCCGCTCCCGTCATCGACCGGCTCACCCGGAGCCGTCGCTCCGAGCGCTTGCGGGTCGACCTTGCACGGATCAAACCCGGCCAGGACGTTCTGCGGAGCTGGCTGCCCGGTCTCACCTGCGGAACCTCCGCCAGAACACCCGGCCAGGACGGACCCAGCGGCAACGACGGCAACCGCCGCCACAAATCGTGTCGTACGCATAGTCACCATCAGATCAGACAATCCGCTTCTGGTTGCTGGCGTGCTCGTCGTCGATGTTCTTCATGTCGCGTGCGGAGTCCCGATATGCCGAAGCCATGTCTTCCAGGACCTTCTTCATCTGGCCAAGGATCGCGACGAGACCGACGTTAGGCGCATTGACCTTCTGGTCGAACTTCTGCTCAAGCTGACGCCCGATGAAGCAGTCCCCGAATCCCTGACGCACGACGAGGCGGTCCAGACGACCTGTCAGCTTCTGAAGCTCTTTAGCCTTGTCGTCGTAGACCTTGGCGACGGCTTCGGCTCTCTCCGGGTCCATGACGAGCTGGCCGTTGTCGACGGCTGCGCGCAGGCCGGCTGACTGGCCTGCCAGCGCGTTCGCGCCGGCCGCTAAGCCTTCCATCCCGGTGGTCATCGAGAGCCCCCTCCACGTTCGTGATCATGAACGTCACTCAACCGAGCGATCACGGACGCAGAGAGTACAAGGCGACGAACCGGTGCGGAGGCGGTTTCGAGGGACCTACCTCACACACCATCCGAACAGCCCAGAACGTCAGCCGGAACGGCGTAGTCCCTCGACGAACTCAGCCCACCGCTCCGACGAAAACACCAGGACACCGCCCTGACGATCCTTCGAATCCCGAACCCCGACGACCTCCGGAGCCCACCCGACCTCGACGCAGTCCGCCTGCGCTCCGCTGCGGGAGGACTTGCGCCAGCCGGATAACTCGCCCTTCATGCCGCCTCACCTTCGTACTTCTTCAGGTACCCGCTCACGATCTCCACCGAGGAAGCCGGATCCGCGGCCTGCGCGTCAAGGCTTTTCACGGCCTCGTCGAACAAGCTCACATCTTCAGGCTCGTCGATGAAAGCACCGGAGCTTCGACCTTCCAAGAAGACGATCGGGCGAGCTTTCACGAATTCCATGACTACGAACGTGCCGCTCAGCCCGGCATGCGCACCGACCTCAAGCGGAAGCACGCGCAACGTGACGTTGGGCGCGTCAGCAGCCGAAATGAGCTTCCGCAGCTGTTCGGCCATCACACGAGTGCCACCAATAGGACGCAGCAGCGCCGTCTCATCGATGAACGAGCACAGCTCAGCCGGGTCGTGCTTGCTCAGAATTCCTTGCCGGACCTGACGAATCGACACGTGATCGTCGAGCTCGTCGACCGAAACGCCTCCCGCGACCATGATTTCCCGCGTGTACGCGCGAGTTTGGAGCAGGCCGGGAATCGTGTTCAGCGAGGCGTTGGTGATCCGAACGGCGCGTTGCTCGGCATCGATGAGCGCGGTCAGCTGCTCGGGCAGCTCACGGCCGAGCTCCCACCACGCCGGTTGGTCGATCTCGCGGGCCATCTTGAGCAGCCGATCGCGATCAGTCCCGGTCACGCGCAGGACCGCGAGGATCGCCGAGACGTCGGACTCGGTGATGCCCTGCTTGGCGTTCTCGACGCGACTGACCTTCGCCTCGGACCAACCGAGCTGCTTGCCGACGAGCTTCATCGACAAACCGACCTCATTACGGGCGGCACGGAGTTCCTTGGCTAGCGCACGAGCACGCGGTGAGTTCGACACGCGGCCACTTTACGGGTGTTCACCAGCGCATTCGATACACCCAATCGTGGATCTTGCAAGTCTTGCAGATCTCACGAGAGCCTTTAACGACACCAACTCACTGGGGAGTCTCGATGCCCGAATACTTGACCTACGTCTGGCGCCCCGTGCCCGGAAGCCGCCACGCGTTCCCGATCGCCGCCACCAAGCTCGCCCCCGAGGAGACCGCCACCGCCTACTGCGGAACCGAGGTCGAAGCCGCGAAGCTCCACGACCTCGACGAACTCGCCTGGATCCTCGAACCCACCTGCATGGACTGCTGGAAGCACCTCGCGAACACCCCACCACGCACCTGAGGGGCGCAGTCCTGGCGAAACGACAGTTTTAGTGAAAACTGTCCAGACAAAACGGACATTGATCATGGACAGTTTTCACTAAAACTGTCCACTGCCCACCATCGTCGACACCCTCGCGGAACCACCGCAACGAAAAAGCCTCCCCCCGAACCGTGTAAGTGGTTCGGGGGAGGCTTTTTCAGCGCTCAGGTCACTGCTGTTGTTCGGTGATCATCGCTGTTTGGATCATCTGCGGGCCTCCGCGGAGGGTGCGGGAGACGAGAGTGCCTCGGCCCGGGGGCAGCTGGCGCGACTTGATGTTGGCGACCAGCTGTCCGTCGTCCTTGTTGGCGCTCATCGCCAAGCCCGGGGCCGACGTCTCGCGCATCTTGCCGATGACCGGCTCGAACAGCGCACGTCCCGCGCCACCGGAGTTGCGGGCCAGGATGATGTGCAGACCCACGTCGGCCGCCTGCGGGATGAACTCCGCCAGCGGGGCCAGCGGGTTGTTCCCCTGCGGTGCGACCAGCTCGTAGTCGTCGACGACCACGAACAGCTCCGGGCCCTTCACCACGAGCGGTCCCGCAGCTGCTCCTGCGTGACGTCCGGTCCGGGCAACCGCTTCTTCAACGACGCCGTGACGTCCTTGATGTTGCTCTTGAGCTGGTCCGCGCTGACCGAGTACTCCAGCAGGTGGGAGTTGAGGAAGCCCAGCATCGAACGCCGGTAGTCCACCAGCAGGATCAGCGCTTCCTTCGGCGTGTACCGCTCGGTGATGCCGCGGACGATCGTCTTGAGCAGCGCCGTCTTGCCCGACTCCCGCTCGCCGAACGCGTAGAAGTTCGGCTCCGCGCGGAAGTCCAGGTAGACCGGGTGCAGGCCGTCCTCGTTGATGCCGATCGGCACCAGCTTCGGGTTCGGCTGCTGCTCCGGACGCGGGAGCTGCTGGTGCGGCAGCAGTTCCGGCAGCAGGCGGACCTGCGGGGCCGGACGCCCCTTCCACGAGCTCTTGACCCGGTTGACCAGGTCGGCGACACCGTCGGAGACGTCGTCGTTGTAGAGCTCCCAGCCCATCCGCGCGGGACGGCGCTCGTCCTCGGCGGCCTGCTTCTCGACCTCGACGCGGTCACCGATGTTCTCGCTGTCCACACGAGGCAGGGCCATCAGGAAGTGCAGCTTCGAGTCGTGCATGCCGCGACCCGGACGCCCCTGCGGCACCTTCACCGCGGCCTTGCGGTCGATCTCCGACTCGCTCGGATCACCCAGCCGCAGCTCGATGCGGGTCTGGATCAGGTCCTTCATCGCGGGCCGGATCTCCGCCCACCGAGTGGCCGTGACCAGCACGTGGATGCCGAACGCCAGACCGTTCGAGGCCAGGTTCAGCACGTCCTGCTCCAGCGCCGCGAACTCCTCGCGGAACGCGCGCCAGCCGTCGATGACCAGGAACAGGTCGCCGTACGGGTCGTCGTCGAACTCACCGCGACGCTTGCGGTTGCGGTAGTCGTTCATGCCCTCGACGCCCAGCTGCTGGAACCGGCCCTCGCGCTCGGCCAGCACCGCCTTGAGCTCGGCGATCGACCGGCGGACCGTGTCCGGGTCGCGCCGCGACCCGTAGCCGCCGACGTGCGGCAGACCGCGCAGCGAGGTCAGCGAACCACCACCGAGGTCGACGCAGTAGAACTGCATCTCCTGCGGCGTGTGGGTCAGCGCCGCCGAGCCGATGATCGCGCGGATCGCGTTCGACTTGCCGGAACCGACACCGCCGACCACGGCACCGTGACCGCCCTGACCCGACAGGTCCAGGACCATCGGGTCCTGACGCTGGTGGTAGGGCACGTCGATGATGCCGATCGGGATCTGCAACCGGGAGCTGCCCGAGTACCCCGCGGCCGTGTAGCCGCGATCGTCGGTCTGCTGCAGCGGCGGCAGCAGGGTGTCCAAAGTGGGCGGTGCGTCCAGCGGCGGCAACCACACCTGGTGCGCCGGGACCGCAGCGATCTCCTTGAACTTGTCGACGATGATCTGGAAGTCGGTGTACTCCGGGTCCTTCTGCTCCTCCTTGGCCTCCGGCTCGACCGGCTTCTCCGGTTCCGGGGGCTTCTCGATGAAGTCCGGGATGAAGTAGCGCGGCATCTTCTCACCGGTCACCGGCGACGCCCCGCCCCGCAGCGCGGGACGACGACCGCTGGTCTGGTGCATGTGGCCGGACACGTAGGCGGCGCGGAAGCGATCCATGCCGTTGGGGTGCTTCAGGTAACCGTGACCACCGCTGGCCGGCAGGTCCGCGGCGTCCGGAACACCGATCGCGGCGCGGGATTCCGCCGCGTTGAACGTCTTCAGACCGATCCGGTACGACAGGTGCGAGTCGAGACCGCGCAGCTTGCCCTCTTCCAGGCGCTGCGAGGCCAGCAGCAGGTGGACCTGCAGCGAACGACCCAGACGACCGATCATCACGAACAGCTCGGCGAACTCCGGCTGCTGCGAGAGCAGCTCGGAGAACTCGTCGATGACCACGAACAGCGCGGGCAGCGGCTCCTGCGCGTGCTCGTCACCGGCCTCGGCCATCTTCCGGTAGTCCCAGACGTTCTTCGCGCCCGCCTTGTTCAGGACCTCCTGGCGGCGGTTCATCTCACCGGCCAGCGCGTCCTGCATCCGGTCGATCAGCGAGCCGTCGCCTTCGAGGTTCGAGATCGACGCCGACACGTGGGGCGTGTCGAACCCGTTGAAGGTCGCACCACCCTTGAAGTCGACCAGCACGAAGTTGAGCATCGCCGACGAGTGCGTGGCCATCAGGCCCAGCACGATCGTGCGCAGGAACTCCGACTTACCGGAACCGGTCGCACCGATGCACAGGCCGTGCGGGCCCATGCCGCCCGAGGCGGTCTCCTTGATGTCCAGGTGCACGATCTCGCCCTGCTCACCAGGACCGATCGCGACCTTGTAGAGATCGTCGGTGGGACGCGGGCGCCAGGCCTCGTTGAGGTCGAAGGTGACCACGTCACCGGCCAGGCCCAGCTGCTCGATGTAGTTCAGCGGCGTGGTCAGCGGCTCGTAGCTGCCCGAGTCGGTGTCGACGGCCGGACCGCCCGCGACCCGGTACGGCGCCAGCTGGCGGGCCAGCGACGTCGCCTCCTCCATGGTCAGCGAGTCCGGCTTGCCGAACCACTCCACACCGGACCCGCCGCGGGCACCGATGCGGTCCTCCTCCACGACCATCCGCATCCCGCGGCGCGCCGTCAGCGGACCCAGCAGGTCGGACAGGTCGATCATGGTGACGCCCGCCAGGCCGCCCTCGACGTAGAGGGCCTCCTCCCGGCTGATCTCGGCGTCGTCGATCAGGATCACCACGTGCGGCTGGCCCTCCGGCGGAGCCGCGTTGCGCTGGAAGCGCGGGCGCTCGGCGAGCTGCTCGGCGAGCATGCTCTCGACCGTGGCCAGCGAACCCGCCATCAGCCGCATCTGGCCGATGCCGTCGGTCTCGGTGGGGTGCTGCGCGTGCGGCAGCCACTTCACCCACTCCCACTCGCGGCGCGCCTGACCCGAGCTCGCGACCGCGATGATCACGTCCTCGGGCGTGTGGAACGTCGCCAGCTGGCACAGCATCGCGCGGGCCAGACCCCGCACCTGCTCCTTCTCGCCCTGCAGCCCGACCGCCGCGAAGCCGCGCAGCGACGTCGCGATCGGCAGGTCCTGCACCAGCGAGTGCGCGCGCACGAAGCGGCGCAGCGCCAGCGTGGTGATCGGCTCCAGCTCGTCGACGGGGCCGGTCTGCGGCGGGACCAGGCGGGTCTCCAACCGCTGCGAACCGCGGCCCACGCGGACCTGGCAGAAGTCGTTGTCGTTGGGGCGCCGCTCCCACATGCGGCGGCTGCCCGCCGCCATCGACCACAGGGTCTGCGGATCGGGGTGCACCCACTCGCGGGCCAGCCGCTGCTCGTCGGCGGCCTCGCGGGCGCGGTCCCGCATCTGGCCGAGGTACCGCAGGTAGTCCTTGCGGTCCTCGTCCATCTCGGCCTTCTTCTGACTGCCGTCCCGACCGCCGCCGGCCATCATCCCGAATGTTGAGATGAGCATCATCATCGGCATCATCATCATCATCGGGTTGTTCTGGGCCCGCGTGAACATGAACGCCATCATTCCCAGCGACGCCACGATCATCAGGCCCGGCAAGACCTTCTGAACGATGTTGCCCGGGATGGTCCGCGGAATCTCCGGCGGTGGCTCGAGATGCACCTCCCCGCCCGGTGGCCGGGGCGCGGCCAGGCGTGGCGTTCGCTTGAACTGCAGCGTGCTCACCGGACGCAACAACCTTTCTCAGACGTGCCTGGAAACACCAGAAGACCTCCGGTGCTCGTCGAACTCGCAGCCAGCATTGTTCACTGCCGCGCAGCTCTGGATGACGGGGTGCGGCTCAGCGTGACCAACCAGATACCAAGTAGTTGACACGAGTTCCGCCAAACCCGTCACCCGTGGACGGTCGGTGTGGCCATACTAGGGGCGCTCTCCGATCGGGCGGGTGGGTTTCGACAAGAAAACCCGAGCTTGGTTGGATCGAGCCCTCGACAAATGAATGCAAGGCAATCAACTTTCAGGGAGTAGGGGGCCCAAGTGGCGACCGGGACCACGGTGTTCAGCCGCGTGACGGTGGTGGCGCCTACAACTCGTATCGACCTGGCGCTGCCTTCAGACGTATCGGTGGCGGACCTGCTGCCGATGCTGCTGGACATGGCCCGCGAGATGACCCCGGACGGCGGTTCGCGGCACGGCGGCTGGGTGCTGGCCAAGCTCGGTGAGAGCGCGGCGCTGGATCCGAGTCAGTCGCTGTCCTCGCAAGGCGTCGTCGACGGCGACATCCTGCAGCTTCGCCGCCGGTCGGACGACCCGCCGCCGCCGCTCTACGACGACGTCGTCGACGCGCTCGCGGAGGCGGAGCCGGGCAGCTACCGGCCGTGGACCAAGGAGACCTCCGCGAAGGTCGGTCACACCGCCGGTGCGCTGGGCCTCGTCGCGGCGGCCGCCGCGCTCGGCCTCGCCGGACCCGCCGGGATGCTGCACCCGACCACCTCCAGGGCACGACCGCGGTCGTGTTCCAGCTGGTCGCGGCCGTGGCGGCGATCGTCGTCGCGATCTTCGCGACCGGCATCGGCTCGATCGTCACCCGCGCCTACGCGGCGTCCACGACAGGCACCGTGATCGCTGCCGCCGGTGGACTCCCGATGGCGTTCGTGGCCGGCTTCAACATGGTTCCCGGCAACACGCTGGAACCGCGGTTGCTGCTGGGCAGCGCGCTGGTGTTCATCTTCTCCTCGGTGGCGATCATGGTGATCGGCGCGGGGATCGTGACGTTCATCGCCGCCGCCACCGCCGGCGCCTTCGGCACCATCGCCTTCATCGTGGCGACGATCTTCACCCAGGTCACCGCCTCCGGTGTCGCCGCAGGTGCGGGTGCCGTCGCGCTGGCGGGGATCTCCCTGCTGCCGCGCATCACGATCCAGCTGTCGAAGCTGCCGCTGCCGCACGTGCCGGGCAGCGCGGAGGACCTCAAGGAGGACTCCGGCTTCCCCGAGTTCCGGATGATCGAGCGGCAGACCGGGCTCGCCCACCAGTACATGACGGGCCTGATCATCGGCTGCGGTCTCGTCGCCGCCGTCGGCGCGATCGTCGCCGCCGCCACCAACCCCATCTGGGGCGCGGCGTTCGCGATCGTCGTCGCCGCAGTCCTGCTGCTGCGCGGCCGCAACTACGCCAACGGCAGCCAGGCCCTCGCGCTGCTGTTCAACGGCCTGCTCGCCGCCGGCGGCATCGCCATCGGCCTGCTCGCCCAGGTCGCCGACAACCCGCTGTACGTGGCCGCGGTGTTCCCGCCGCTGCTGATCCTCGGCGGCCTCGCGGTGATCTTCGGCGTGGTGTTCCCGAACCGCCGGTTCTCGCCGGTGCAGCGGCGGATGGTCGACATCCTCGAAGCCGTCCTGATCGCCCTCGTGCTCCCGCTGGCGCTGGCCGCGATGGACCTCTACATGGCCATCCGCGACCTGAACCTGAACTTCTAAGAGGGGCCTCGCACATGGGCTTCAAGCACCCCCGCTCTCGCGGCGCACGGCGCGGTCTCGCGCTGTGCGCCGCGGTGGGCGTCCTCGGGCTCAGCGGACCGGCGGCCCCGGCCCTGGCGCAGCAGGTGGGGCCACCGCCTCTGGACCCGAGCCAGGTGGCCGGGTCGAACCTCTCGACCCAGAAATTCCCGCAGAAGCAGGGCTGCATGAACGGCAGCCCCGGCAGCACGATCCCCGAGAAGCCCTGGAGCCAGCTGGTCCTCGGCTACGAACGGGCTCACGAGCTGGGGCTGACCGGTGCGGGCTCGAAGGTCGCCGTGATCGACACCGGTGTGAACAGCGCCCAGCCGAGGCTCGGCGCCGGCGGGGTCGAGTCCGGTGGCACCGCGATCCCCGACGGCCGGGGCACCAACGACTGCGACGGCCACGGGACCATCGTGGCCGGCATCATCGGCGCCGACCCGGACCCCACCGGGGAGACCGGGTACGTCGGCGTCGCGCCGAACGCGACGATCCTGTCCATCCGGCAGACGTCGAACCTGTTCGTCGACGACCAGACCAACGCCACCGTCGGCACCACCGAGACGATGGCGCAGGCCATCAACATGGCGGTGGACCGCGGCGCGAAGGTCATCAACATCTCGCAGTCGTCGTGCCAGCCGGTCGCGCAGGCCGGCCAGTACAGCAACTGGGGAAACCAGATGCTGCACAACGCGGTCAAGAAGGCCTACAACAGCGACGTCGTGATCGTCGCGGCGGCGGGCAACGTCGGCGGGAACTGCCAGAAGAACTCCCCCGGCAGCCCATCGACGGCCGTGCTCCCCGCCTGGTTCGACGACGAGGTGCTCACCGTGGCCTCGCTGAACCAGCAGGGCGCCCCGTCGGAGTTCACGGTGCCCGGCCCCTGGGTCGACGTGGCCGCGCCCGGCGAGAACCTCATCGCCATCGACCCCGGCCAGGGCGGGAACGGCCTGGTCAGCCAGATCGCGGAAGGCCAGCAGGGGCAGATGGGCCCGATCCAGGGCACCAGCTTCGCGGCGCCGTACGTGTCCGGGCTCGCCCTGCTGATCCAGCAGAAGTACCCCGGGATGTCGGCCGCGCAGGTCATGGACCGGATCAAGACCACGGCGCTGCACCCGGGCGGGGTCAACGGCCGCAACGACATCGTCGGCTACGGCATGATCGACCCGATGGCCGCGCTGCAGGACGTCGTCCCGTCCGAGCACGGCAAGCAGGAACCGCCGAAGAAGACGACGCACCTCGCGGCGGACGCCCTGCAGCAGAAGGACTTCCCGGCGATCATCGTCGCCATCGGCGGCGCGGGAGCCGGCATCGCGGGCATCGTCTTCACGGCGTTCCTCGCCAACGCGGTCCGCAACGTCCGAGCCCGAGCCCGCCAGAACCGCTGAAGCACGACGACAGCTTCCGCGACCGAAGCGCGACATCCGCTTCCAACGCGTGAAGCGAAACGTCCGCTTCCAACACCGAGAAAGGGCCGTCTCCCTGCGGAGACGGCCCTTTCTCACATCCACACATCACGCGCGTCACAAAGTACATTCCCAGCGAAAGTTAACCAAGGATTTGAGCGCACCACCGAGCGCCCGACTCCCCCTGGTTCCCCGACTCGCGTCGGGCGTGTCGGGGCCGGGGACAGTTTTAGCCATAATCACCCATGATCAATGTCCGTTATGTCCGGACAGTTATGGCTAAAACTGTCCCCGGCCCAGCACTTCGAGACGCGAGGGACCTAACCGCGGGGCTTCGGCGGAGGCGCGTCCTCCACTCCAGCGGTCCGCACCTCGGGCGTCGAGCCCTTGGAGTCCTGGAGCACCCCGGCTTCGACCGTCGGCCCCGAGTTCTGGGACGTCGTGGGGGCCTGCGAGGTCGTGGGGGTCTGCGAGGTCGTGGGATTCTGGAGCGTTGCGGGGTTCTGGGACGTCGTGGGGTTTTGGGAGGTTTGGGGTGGGGCTAGGGCTTCGTCGATGGAGGGTTTCGGCGGTGCCGGTTGGAGGGTCGAGGGGAGGTCCAGCTTCGACCTGGCGCTGTCAGGCTGGTCCTGTTGGGCCTGCTGGGGTTTCGCCGTCTCGCCGAAGACCGAGGGCGGGGCTTCCGGCGCGCTGCCGAAGAGCTCCTCGGGGTTGGACTTCAGGCGGGAGGAGTTCTGCCGCTCCTTGCCACCGCCACCGCCGCGCTGACCGAGCATTCCGCCCATCATGCCCATCGGCATCATGCCCATCCCGACACCGGCGGCCCCCACGGCGGCACCGCCCACGGCCGCACCCGCAGCCGCCCCGGCACCGGACCGGTCCTCTTCAGACTCCCCCGACGCACTCGCCGCAGCGGTCCCAGCAGCCCCAGGAACCCCAGAGCTCCCGGAAACCCCGGTGTTCTCCGGTTCTCCCGTGGTGGGCGAAGTTTTCATGAAAACTTCCCCCGCCTCCCAACGGCCGGGCTCCCGAGTCGCCCCGCCGGCCATGTCGTCGCAGAGGCGGGTGAAGGCCGTGTAGTAGTCCGCGATGGACTCCAGCAGCTCCCGAGCCGGTTCGCCGAGCTCCGCCAAGCGCTCGCGAGCGCCGTCCTCATCGGAGGCGTCCATCGCGGCCCTGACGTCCTCAGCCGTCTGAGCTACCAGGTCGGTGAAACGTCGCAGCTGCGCACCCACGCCCTCCGCGGTGTGCTCCAGCGCATCGGCGAGGCCGGTCATCGCGTCCGCGAGGTCCTTGCCCGCCAGCCCGGCGTCGCGGATGTGCGCGACGAACGCCTCCGCGTCCGCGCCCTGCCAGGCGGTGTCGATCCCGCCCAGCTTGCCGTCCACATCACCGGAGGAGTCCTCGACCGCGGCGGCCGCCTCGCGCCAGACCCGGGCGGCATCGCGGAAGTCGTCCGGACGCCCGATGAGCTCGCCCGCGTCGGCGGGGATGGACTGCGCGACGTCGAGCTCGTCGGCGATTCCGGCGAGGTAGTGCAGGTTCTCGGCCGACATCGTCACGCCTCCTGTCTGCGCAGGTCAACAGCGCTGTCATCGTCACCGACCGAATGGAAGTCGACCACCTCGCGAAGCTCGTCGCCCGCGCTGGTCAACGTCTCGGCGGCCTTGCGGTGCCGGTCCAGCAGCTGCTCGCACAACCGCCGGTAGGCCTCCGGCGCACCGGATTCCCGCCCGATCTCGCCGAAGGAATCAGCGCCGAGCTCGGCCTCCGCCAGCCGCGCGCGGCCGGTGGTGATGTCCTCGCCCGCCTCGCGGACCTGTCGCGCGTGGGTCGACAGCCAGTCGATGTCGATCCTGATCCCCGACATCCGCACCTCCAAGATCGGATCTGGCTTCCCAGACGAAACCGCCCGCAGCTCACCGTGGCTGCGGGCGGTTTGCTCGTTCCCTCGGACGTCCGAACCCGGCGGTCCGGTTCCTCGTGAGCGGGGGAAGTTTTCATGAAAACTTCCCCCACTCCCACACGACTAGGCCCCTCCGGCCTGCGGCTTCGGAGCGGGGCGGTTCACACCGCCCGGACCCACCGAACCGAGTCGTAGGTGACGCTCGCCCCCGCCGGATCCAGGAAGTCACCGCGCGGCAACGTCCGCATCAGCCACGACGGGCCCGCCTTGATGTCACCCGCGCTCTTCGCCACGCCCAATCCCTGCGCCGTCGCGACGTCCTTCACGCCGTACTGCACGCCCTGGTCCGAGACCAGGAAGATCGGGCCGCTCTCGGCACCGGCCTCGTTCGACGTGCCGCGCACGACCGCCGCCTTGCCCGCCGGGCCGTAGTAGTAGTCGACCTTCGGGCCGGAACCGTCGTACTGCGCCAGCTTCACCGCGGGCTTGACCGCCGGGGTGCCCTTGTTCAGGGTCACCGTGATCACCTGCGCGCCACCGACGTTCTTCCAGCTCAGGCACGAGGTGTCGGCCTGCTGGAAGGAAACCGGCTTCGGCACCGACATCGGGAAGTAGTCGAGGTCGACCGGGCTCTCGGTGCGCGGCGCGTCGGTGATCGCACCGGTGACGTTCGGGATGTCCTTGCTGTTGAGCCGGCCCGCGTGCAGCACCGCGGCCGCACCCTCGGCGCTCAGCTCCTGCTTGCCGTCCTGCATCAGCACGAAGAACTGCTCCGGCTCACCGGGAACGCTGCGCTTGACCACGTCACCGACCTTGTAGCGGGTCAGGTACGACGCGGGGCTGCCCTCACCCGAGATGCTCGGCACCGAGAGGTCCGGCACGCTCGGGATCGCGTTGAGCATGTTGGTGCTGATGGTGCGCGGGGTCGCGCCGTCGAGCCCGAACACGTCGCGCACGACGGACTCGTTCTTGCCGATCTTCGACTTCACCGCGTGCGTGTTGTCGTCCCGGCCGACCCGGTAGACCAGGTACTCGTCGCCGGAGCTCTGGTCCTCGACGAACAGCGACTGGTCGGGGTTGAGCTCGATGCCGTGGTTGCCGTCACCGCCGATGACCGTCGTCTCGACCTTCGTGGCCGCCTCCACCCGCTCGGAGTTGAGGTTGCCCTGGACCTGGCCGACGTCGCAGATCGCCCACGAGGGCTCGGCGGGGTTGTCCGCGCTCGGCACGTACGTCGGCGCGTTGACCATGCCGGTGAGCGGACCGCGCGGGAAGTCCGCCAGCGCCGCCTCCTTGACCGTGGTCGTCGGCACCGCGCCGCTGCCCTGCTTGCCGCCCTGCTGCATGACCAGCAGCTTCGCCGAGGCCATGTTCAGCATCGGGATGAGCCGCTTCTGCGCCTTGTCGTCGGAGGTGACGACGAAAACGCTGCCGCTCTCCTTGGCCACGACGATGTTCCCGGGCTCGGGAACCGTGCCCTTGCCGCCGAACAGGCCCCAGACGAGGAACCCGATCACACCGACGGCCGCCAGCACCGCACCCGCGACCGTGGCCCGCTTGTGCGAGCCCATCGGATCGTGGAGCATCACCGCGTCTTTCCGCACCAGCGCCGACTCCATGCGGCGAAGCACGAACCGATAGGCCTGAACCTGTGACTTCGTTGTGGGTGTTGATGCCATTCTTCGCCTACAGCTCTCCCGTCCGAGGTACGGTTTCGCAGGATAGTCGCTGAGATATACCGAATGGGTGCGGTTCGGCGGACTCCGTCAGTATTCTCTGCACGCGGCTCAACTCCGACGAACGCGTCCGCCGCACCTACCTGCGAGGGGGAGAGACCGAACGGATGTCCGTGCCCACACAACATCCGGCCCAGCCGAAGGCTCCCGGGCCAGCCAACCCGACCCGCGCCCGGATTCGCGCGCGGCGTCGGCGGATCAACGGCGTGACGCTCGCCGGAATCCCGGCGGCCAACATCGTGCTCATCGAAGTCGGCCTGGGAATCGGCGCCGGCGTGTTCCTGATCAACCCGCGCGATCCCGTCATGTGGTCGATCGCGGGTGGAATCGCCTTGCTGGCCTTGATCCTCGCGCTGCTGCGCCGTCGCGGCCGCTGGTTCACGCAGTGGTTCGGCCAGGTCCTGGAGTACCGCAGCCGCAACCACACCCGCGTCTCGCACCCGGCCAACGTCGACATCGCCGAGCCCGCTGAGGACAAGGACGGCGACGGCATCATCGGCCCGGACGAGAACCACCGGGTCGCGCTGCTGCGCGTCGTCGTCGAAGACCTCGTGATCGCCCGAGCGCAGGACCACGACCGCAACCCGGTCGGGATGTCCTGGCACGACGGCAAGTGGACCGCGGTGCTGATGGTCGAGCCGACCCCCTCGCTGCTCAACCCCGTGGACAACGCGCCGAACCTGCCGATGAGCGCTCTCGTGCCGTGCCTGGAGGACCGCGGCGTGGTGCTCGACGCGATCCAGGTCATCTGGCACTGCTACCCGGGAAGCGCGGCGCTGCCGTCGAACTCCCCGGCGCTGAACTCCTACCTGGAAGTGCTGGGCCGGCTCCCCGCCGCCGCCCGCCGCACCACCTGGATCGCCGTGCGGCTCGACCCGCAGCGGTGCGCCAAGGCCATCGGCGAGCGCGGCGGCGGCGTCCTCGGCGCCCAGCGCGCGCTGATCGGTGCTCTCTCGCGCGTGCGTTCCTCCTTGGAGCAGCAGGGAATTCCGGCCCGCCCGCTGGACCCGGACGAGCTGCTGCAGGCCGGCGTCTCGTCCGCGGAGCTGCACACCGTGCTCGGCACGAACCGCCCCGTGGCGCTCAAGGAGCGCTGGGACGGCGTCACGGCGGGCGGTGTGGGTCACTCCAGCTACGCCGTCACGTCGTGGCCGAACCAGATGAACGACAGCCTCAACGCGCTCACCGGCATCCGGGCGCTGTCGACCAGCATCGCGCTGTCGGTGTCGCCGGTCGGAGAGGAGGGCGAGGTCGGCCTGCGCGGTCTGGTCCGCGTCTCGGCCCGCACGCCCGCAGAGCTCGACACCGCCGACGCGCGGTTGAAGGCCATCAGCAACCGACTCGGGTTGACGCTCACGCCGCTGCGCGGTTCGCAGCTGGCCGGTTACGCAGCGACGCTGCCGCTCGGAGGTGCGGCATGAGCCGAAGCAGGACGATCGACGTTCCCGGAAGCCACGGTCCGGCACCGGAGTTCCTGGTCACCCCGGAGACGCTGGACGCGATCAGCCCGTCCGGCGACCGCGGCGGCGTCATCATCGGGTCGGACCCGCAGGGCGGGGCGCAGGCCGCGTCGATCCTGCGGTCGCTGCCGACCCGCATGGTCACCGTCGGCGGCCTCTACCTGGCCCGCCAGCTCGCGCTGCGCGCGATGGCGACCGGCGCGTGGGTGATCATCGCGACCGGGCGTCCGGCCGCGTGGAAGATGCTGGAGCGCGCCGCGGGCGAGACGCCCGACGGCAAGCCGGTGCCGCTGGTGCAGATCCGCCGGCTCGCTCCGTTCGACCTGCCGAGGTCGTCCGAGGACACCCCGCTGCTGGTGATCCACGACGGCGGCGCGGTCCCGCAGGAGCTGTTCCCGCCGCGCGCCCCGTGGCAGACCACCATGTACGTGCTGCCGTACCTGCACCCGCAGGTCAGCAGCGGCACGGCGGCCAACACCGCGGACCTGGTGCTGCTGCAGCGGTTGCCGCTGAACCAGGCCCAGCTCGCGCAGCGCATCTGGAGCCTGCGCAACCACCAGGTGCAGCCGCTCACGCAGCTCCAGGACGACCAGCTCATCGCCCTGGGCAACATGACCTGGACCATGATCCGCCTGGTCACGAACCAGAAGGAGAAGGACATCCTCGGCCCCATCCGCCGAGGCGACTGACCTCCACCTCCGCGAAAAGCCCCTGGGACCTCGAACCGAGGTCCCAGGGGCTTCTTCCGTTCCACCCGGTCAATTCCGACCGACAATGCCCGCTATCAATAGCCTCCGCTATCAGCGGATGCTGTTCCGCCTCACGTGGACCGGAGACAGTTTTAGCCAGAATTGACCGGGCATAACGGACATTGATCATGGGTGATTATGGCTAAAACTGCCCCACGGCCGAACACGGCGCTCCCGAACCCGGGCGACATAGAGGTTCTCGGGCTGCGCGGGGTCAGGGGAGGGTTCGGGTGGCTCGGGTTTGGGTTTTGCGGGCGGCCAGTTCCGAGTTCGGGGGGTAGTCGATGGCTCGGAGGGTGAGGCCGTGGGGTGGGGCCACCGCTGTGGTGCGGGTGCCCTCCGCGAGGAGGTCCGCCGGGTGGGAGTCCGAACGCCGGCCGTCCCCGGTCATCAGGAGGGTGCCGACGAGGCTGCGGACCATCGAGTGGCAGAACGCGTCGGCCGAGACGTCGGCGACGATGAGGTTGTCCTCAACCCGGCTCCAGGTGAAGCGCTGCAGCTCCCGGATCGTCGTCGCACCCTCGCGCGGCTTGCAGTACGCCGCGAAGTCGTTGAGGCCCAACAGCTCCCGTGACGCGGCGTTGAGCGCGTCCACGTCCAGCGGGCGGTTCCAGGCCAGCGTGTCCTTGCGCCGCAGCGGATCCGCGCCCCACGGCGCGTCCGAGACCTGGTAGCGGTAGTGGCGGCGCAGCGCCGAGAAGCGCGCGTCGAACTCGGCGGGGACCACCTGAGCGCCCAGGATCCGCACGTCCGGCGGCAGGATCCGGTTCCAGCGGTGCACCATCCGCGTCAGGTCCGGAATCCCCCGCTCGTCGACGGCCAACCGCCCGGGCGCCGAGGGGTCCAGCGGGACGACGTCGAAGTGCAGCACCTGACCCGTGGCGTGCACGCCGGTGTCGGTGCGACCGGCGACCACCACCGACTTCGGCACCTCGCGGCCCGGCGGCTGCTTGGCCAGGGCGTCCTCCACCAGGCCCTGCACCGTGCGCAGACCCGGCTGCTTCGCCCAGCCCTTGAAGTCCGTGCCGTCGTAGGACAGGTCGAGGCGCACGCGAACGAGCCCGTCATCCCCAGCGGGGACAACGGGCTCGTTCACAGCATCACTGCCCAGAATCAGGACTCGTCCTTCTTCTCGGCGGCGGTGTCCTCAGCGGACTCCACCTGGGCCTCGGCGGCCTCGGTGGTTTCCTCGGCCTGGGGCTCAGCGGCCTTCGGCTCGTCCTTGGCGAACGTGGTGCCGCGGGCGGCCTCCGCCTCGGAGGTGACGGTCTTCTCCGCCACCAGCGCGATCACGGCCATCTTCGCGTTGTCACCCTTGCGCGGCATCGTCTTGACGATGCGGGTGTAACCGCCGTTGCGGTCGGCGAAGAACGGGCCGATCTCGGCGAAGAGCTTGTGCACGACGTCCTTGTCGCGGATGGTCTTCATGACCTCGCGACGGTTGTGCAGGTCGCCCTTCTTGGCCTTGGTGATCAGCCGCTCGGCGATCGGCCGCAGCCGCTTCGCCTTCGCCTCGGTGGTGGTGATCCGACCGTGCTCGAACAGCGAGGTGGCCAGGTTGGCCAGGATGAGCCGCTCGTGCGACGGGGACCCGCCGAGACGCGGACCCTTGGTCGGGGTGGGCATCGGTTGCTCCTCTCGAGGGCGCGCCGGTGAACCCCGGACGCGCAACACAGCTACAGCTGCTCTGTCTCCGCGTAGTCCTGACCGTCGTCGTAGCCGTGGTCCTCGACGGGACCCGCCGAGCCGACGATGACCTCGTCCTCGGCGGTCCAGCTCTCCGCGGGGTACTCGGCCGCGGCAGCGGACGGGTCGAACCCGGGCGGGCTGTCCTTCAGGGCCAGGCCCAGACCGGCCAGCTTCATCTTGACCTCGTCGATGGACTTCGCACCGAAGTTGCGAATGTCCAGCAGGTCGGCCTCGCTGCGCGAAACCAGCTCGCCGACGGTGTGGATGCCCTCCCGCTTGAGGCAGTTGTAAGAGCGAACCGTCAGGTCCAGGTCCTCGATCGGCATCGCGTAGGCCGCGATGGTGTCGGCCTCCGCCGGCGACGGGCCGATCTCGATGCCCTCGGCATCGACGTTGAGCTCGCGGGCGAGCCCGAACAGCTCGACGAGAGTGCGACCCGCCGACGCCACCGCATCGCGGGGCGTAATGGAGGGCTTGCTCTCGACGTCGAGGATCAGCTTGTCGAAGTCGGTGCGCTGCTCGACACGAGTGGCCTCGACCTTGTAGGTCACCTTCAGAACCGGCGAGTAGATCGAGTCGACCGGGATCCGGCCGATCTCAGCACCGGTCTGCTTGTTCTGCATCGCGGGGACGTAGCCACGGCCACGCTCGACGACGAGCTCGATCTCCAGCTTGCCCTTCGCGTTGAGCGTGGCGATGTGCAGATCGGGGTTGTGCACGGTGACACCGGCCGGCGGGACGATGTCCGCGGCGGTGACCTCACCCGGGCCCTGCTTGCGCAGGTACATGGTGACCGGCTCGTCCTCCTCGGAGGAGACGACGAGCTCCTTGATGTTCAGGATGACGTCGGTGACGTCCTCCTTCACACCCGGAATCGTGGTGAACTCGTGCAGCACACCGTCGATGCGCAGGCTGGTGACCGCCGCCCCCGGGATGGAGGAGAGCAGCGTACGGCGCAGCGAGTTGCCCAAGGTGTAACCGAAGCCCGGCTCCAGCGGCTCGATGACGAACCGGGAACGGGTCTCCGACACGGCCTCTTCGGACAGTGTGGGTCGCTGGGAGATGAGCACTTCGTATTCCTTTCCTCACGGCGCCCGCTATTTGACGCCGATGGAACGGCATGCCCGCGAAGGATCGCGGGCCGGCGACGGATTCCTGCACCGCCACCGCTGGCTGCGGCCGCCGGCGACCTCGCGAGGAGATCGCCGGCGGGACGCGTCACTTCGAGTAGAGCTCGACGATGAGCTGCTCGGTGACCGGGGTGTCGATCTGCGCGCGCTCCGGGCGCTGGTGCACCAGGATGCGCAGGTTCGAGGGCACGACCTGGAGCCAAGCCGGCACCGGGCGCTCGCCCAGCGTCTCCTTGGCGATCAGGAACGGCGTGGTGCCGGCAGCCTTCGGCTTGACGTCGATGATGTCCCACTTCGAAACCTGGAAGCTGGGGACGTTCACCTTCTTGCCGTTGACCAGGAAGTGACCGTGGCTGACGAGCTGACGCGCCATCCGGCGGGTGCGGGCCAGACCGGCGCGGTACACGACGTTGTCCAGCCGGCACTCCAGCAGCTGCAGCAGGTTCTCACCCGTCTTGCCGGGGCGGCGGTTGGCTTCCTCGTAGTACGCGCGGAACTGACGCTCGAGCACGCCGTAGGTGTACCGGGCCTTCTGCTTCTCCTGGAGCTGCAGCAGGTACTCGGTTTCCTTGATGCGCGCGCGACCGTGCTGCCCCGGCGGGTACGGGCGACGCTCGAATGCCTGGTCTCCGCCGACAAGGTCAACCTTGAGACGACGGGACTTGCGGGTCGCGGGACCGGTGTAACGAGCCATTGGTGATCCTTACTCCTTTCCCGCGGCTCAGACCCGACGACGCTTCGGCGGGCGGCAGCCGTTGTGCGGCTGCGGGGTCACGTCCTGGATGGTGCCCACCTCGAGGCCTGCGGCCTGCAGCGAGCGGATCGCCGTCTCCCGGCCCGAGCCCGGACCCTTGACGAAGACGTCGACCTTCTTCATGCCGTGCTCCGCGGCCTTGCGGGCCGCGTTCTCGGCGGCCATCTGCGCGGCGAACGGGGTGGACTTGCGGGAGCCCTTGAACCCGACGTGGCCGGCGGAGGCCCAGCTGATCACCGCACCGGTGGGGTCGGTGATCGAAACGATCGTGTTGTTGAACGTGCTCTTGATGTGAGCCTGCCCGTGGGCAACGTTCTTCTTCTCCTTGCGCCGCACCTTCTTGACGGCGCCAGCGCGAGCCTTGGGTGGCATAGCTTCAGCTTTCTCCTAGCGAGGCTTACTTCTTCCCGGCCTTCTTCTTGCCGGCGACCGTCTTCTTCGGCCCCTTGCGGGTACGCGCGTTGGTCTTCGTCCGCTGCCCGTTCAGGGGCAGGTGACGACGGTGGCGCACACCCTCGTAGCAACCGATCTCGATCTTCCGGCGGATGTCGGCCTGGACCTCGCGGCGGAGGTCACCCTCGACCCGGTAGTTCTCCTCGATGAAGTCGCGCAGCTTGGTCAGCTGCTCGTCGTCGAGGTCACGCGGCTTCGCGTCGGCGGAGACGCCGGTGCCGGAGAGGATCTCCTTGGCCCGGGTCTTGCCGATCCCGAAGATGTAGGTAAGCGCGATCTCCATGCGCTTCTCGCGCGGGAGGTCGACGCCAACGAGCCGTGCCATGTCGGCTCCTTCTCCTTAGATCGGTCCAGGTCTGCTCCCACGCCGCCCCCGCACGTGACGTGCGGAGCCCCGGCCTGGTCCGGAGGTCAGCCGGCTCATCTCTCGAGCCGACAGGTCGTGGGAGTTCTTCTCGATGTCGTCTGCGACCGAAGTGGTCTGCGCTCAGCCCTGACGCTGCTTGTGACGGGCGTTGTCGCAGATCACCAGGACCCGTCCGTGACGACGGATGACCTGGCACTTGTCACAGATCTTCTTCACACTCGGCTGGACCTTCACGGTCGTGCTCTCCTGTTGGACGCGTGTCCGGGTCGCCCCGGACACCGTGGAGGTCACTTGTAGCGGTAGACGATGCGCCCACGGGAGAGGTCGTACGGCGAGAGCTCCACCACAACCCGGTCCTCCGGGAGGATTCGGATGTAGTGCTGGCGCATCTTGCCACTGATGTGCGCGAGGACCTTGTGGCCGTTCTCCAACTCGACACGGAACATCGCGTTGGGAAGCGGCTCGATCACCCGACCCTCGACCTCAATGGCCCCGTCTTTCTTGCCCATGTCCTCCGCGTTTCGTGACGGTGACGGTTTGTGGGGCTAACAACCCCTGCCACGGGCACCGGAGGCCCCGGAACCCATGACCGACACACGCGGGGTCCGATTCGAAATACCGATGAACCACCCGATCCGGATACTCTGAGAACCAGAGTCGCGCGGACGGACACTCCGGGCACAACGAACCGGCGCCACTTGTGCGCCGATAGTCCATCGTACGCGCAGCCGAATGAGCACCACACATCGGGGCTGCTCACAGCGCATCCGACGCCATCGGCGGCTTGCGCGGTTCTTCTCCGGCTCACTAGTTTCGATCGCATACTCGACACCCTCGACACCGGCGTCGGGGCGCGGCCACCCCGGAAGACCCGAGGAGCAGCGTGACAGCCCATCAGCAGCGCACCGGTATGCCGTTGACCGGCAAGTTCGCCGAGTACCGCACCTTCTTCACCACCGCGGTGCGCAACCCGCGCATGGTCGGCGCGGCCACCCCCACCTCCTCCGCGGTCGCCGCGACCGTCGCCCAGGTAGTGCCCAGCACCGGCAACCCCGTGGTCGTCGAGCTCGGCCCCGGCACCGGATCGCTGTCCGACGGCATCCACGCGCGGCTGCCCGCCGGGGCCCGCCACCTGGGCATCGAGCTGGGTGCCGACCTGGTCGCCCACCTGCGCGACAACAAGCCGTGGCTGGAGGTCGTGCACGGCGACGCGGGCGAGCTCAAGGCGGTGCTCGCCGACCGCGGCATCGACCGGGTGGACGCGGTCATCAGCAGCATCCCCTGGTCGCTGCTCGACGACCCCGTCCAGGGCCACATACTCGACCAGGTCACGCAGGCCCTCGCGCCGCACGGGGCGTTCACCGCCCTGACCTACCTGCCCGCCGAGCGGACCCGCAACGCGCGGCGGTTCCGGGAGCGGCTGCACGAGTCCTTCGACGAGGTCCTCACCCACACCACGTGGCGAAACTTCCCGCCGATCCTGCACTACCTGTGCCGGCGGCCCCTGGCCTGAGGTTCCCGACCCCGACGAGCGGGTACTTCCAGGCAAAAGCCCGGGATCGGTCGATGTCGGAGCCCGATTGCGGACCGGTTACGGTCGGGCGGCATCTCAACCCGGGGAGGGGCAGGAGAACCGTGAACAAGTCACGCGAATACCTGACGTTCGTGGGCCGCGCCGTGCAGAACCCGTCCAAGGTGGGCGCGGTGCTGCCGACGTCGGAGCACGTGGCCCGCGCGGTCGCCGACGTCGTGCCCAGCAACCGCCCCAGCACGGTGCTGGAGCTCGGCCCGGGCACCGGGGCGCTCAGCGGGCCGATCCGGGACCGCATCGCGCCCGGGTCCCGGCATCTGGCGGTGGAGATCGACCCGGCGCTGGTGCGCTACCTCAACCGCACCAAGCCGTGGCTGGAGGTGATCCACGGGGACGCTTCCGACCTGCGCAAACTCCTCGCCGACGCGGGCGTGGACGGGGTCGACGCGGTGATCAGCTCGATCCCGTGGACGCTGCTGCCGGGCGACAAGCAGCGCGAGCTGCTGCACGAGACCGCCTCCGTCATGTCGCCGGACGCCGTGTTCACCACGGTCACCTACCTGACGACGCTGTGGCGCGCGCAGACCAAGGAGTTCGTCGGCGCCCTCGACGAGACGTTCGACGAGGTGTTCCCGCGCAGCGCCGTCTGGCGCAACATCCCCCCGGCCCGCGTCTACGCCTGCCGACGACCCAAGGCCTGACCCCTCACCCCTCGGGTGGGGAAGTTTTCATGAAAACTGCCCCACTCCCCACGAACCCCAAGTTCCTCACCCGACTCGGGGAGTCCGGTTTCCGTCGGAAACCTCCCTGGTCAGGAGGGACGGACGTGTCCTGGGGATATTCGTGTGGTTGGGGGGAGGGAAGTTTTCATGAGAACTTCCCGTGGTGCGGGGAAGCGCAGTTCTCATGAAAACTTCGCTCCGTCAGGAGTCCTCGGGGGCGGTCAGCACCCACGGGCCCTCATCGGTGATGGCGACCGTGTGCTCCCAGTGAGCGGCGCGGGAGCCGTCCTCGGTGACGACGGTCCAGGCGTCGTCGAGCTCCTCGGTCTCCGCGGTGCCGCCGGTGAGCATCGGCTCGACCGCCAGGCACATGCCCACGCGCAGCTTCGGTCCGCGGCCGGGCTTGCCGAGGTTCGGCAGGAACGGCTCCATGTGCATCTGGGTGCCGATGCCGTGGCCGCCGTACTCGGCGATGATGCCGTACTCGCGGCCGTCGGCCTTCGCCGCGGCGAGCGCGGCGGTCTCCACGGCGTGCGAGATGTCGGTGAGCCGGTTGCCCGCGCGCACCTTCTCGATGCCCGCCCACATCGACGCCTCGGTCGCGGCCGACAGCGCCCGGTCGGCGTCGCTGATCTCGCCGATGGCCAGCGTGACGGCGGAGTCGCCGTGCCAGCCGTCGAGGATCGCGCCGCAGTCGACGGACAGGATGTCGCCCTCGGAGAGGGTCTCGCGCACCGACGGGATGCCGTGCACGACCTTCTCGTTCAGCGAAGCGCAGATCGAGGCCGGGAAGCCGTGGTAGCCCTTGAACGAGGGCACCGCGCCCGCGTCGCGGATGACCTGCTCGGCCACGGCGTCGAGCTCGCCGGTGCTGGCGCCCGGCACGGCCTTCTCCCGGACCGCGGCCAGCGCACGCGCGACGACCAGACCGGCGGCGCGCATCGCCTCGATCTCACCGCGCGACTTGAGCTCGATGCCCTTCCCCCGACGCAACAAGGCACTCACCTTCGAAGTATGTCCAGACGGTGCCGGGTCGCGCCCGGCGGGATGCAAGAAGAAGCTGGTGGAAATGCGACGGCCGGCCACCCGAGGTGACCGGCCGCGCCAACGTTCACTGGTGGCTGCGCAGCGCTTCCAACGCGCGGCCGGTGATCTCCTCGATCGAGCCCAGGGCGTCGATCTTGATGACCTTGTCCTTGTAGTAGCCCAGGATCGGCTCGGTCTCCTCGTGGTACACCGCGAGGCGACGCCGGATGACGTCCTCGGTGTCGTCGGAGCGGCCGCGCGCCAGCATGCGCTTGACCAGCTCCTCCTCCGGGACGTCGAACTGCACGACCGCGGTCAGCTGCAGGTCCTTCTCACCGAGGATGCCGGTGAGCACCTCCGCCTGCGCGGTGTTGCGCGGGTAGCCGTCGAGCAGGAACCCCCGGGCCGCGTCCTCGTCGCCGAGGCGGTCGCGCACCATCTCGTTGGTGACCTCGTCCGGCACCAGTTCACCGGCGTCCATGTAGCTCTTGGCCTTCTGGCCGAGCGGCGTGGAGTTGCCGATGTTCGCGCGGAACAGATCTCCGGTGGAGATGTGCGGCACACCGAGCTTCTCGCTGAGCACAGCCGCCTGGGTACCCTTACCGGCACCGGGCGGGCCGACGAGAACCAATCGCACCAAGGGTCTGCCTCCGAATCCTCACCATCGCGCGCCAACTGCTGACGAGCTGCGCCGCGCCGCCCCGGACCGACGGCGCCGCGATCCCAACCACCCTACGCATGGACGGCGGGCGTGCGAACACGCCCATGCGGAAGTGAGCGCAAGGGCACGCACGCAGGTCCGGGCGTGTGTGGCACACGCCCGGACGCTCCAGCCTACCGGAGGAAGCCCTCGTACTTGCGCTGCGTGAGCTGGCTCTCGATCTGCTTCACGGTGTCGAGGCCCACGTTGACCATGATCAGAACCGCGGTGCCGCCGAACGGGAAGTTCTGGTTCTGGCCCTGACCACCGGTCAAGCCCAGGAAGAACATCGGCAGGATCGCCACGATGCCCAGGTACAGCGCACCGGGCAGGGTGATGCGGGAGAGCACGAAGCTCAGGTACTCCGCCGTCGGGCGCCCCGGGCGGATGCCGGGGATGAACCCGCCGAACTTCTTCATGTCGTCCGCCCGCTCCTCCGGGTTGAACGTGATCGACACGTAGAAGTAGGCGAAGAAGATGATCAGGAGCATGTACAGCAGGATGTGCACCCAGCTGGACGGGTCGACGATGTAGGTCTGCAGGAAGCGCGCCCACCAGCTGTCCTGGTTGCCGGCCAGCTGACCGATCAGCTGCGGCAGGTACAGCAGCGACGAACCGAAGATGACCGGGATGACACCCGCCTGGTTGACCTTCAGCGGCAGGTAGGTCGACGTCCCGCCGTACATCCGGCGGCCGATCATGCGCTTGGCGTACTGCACCGGGATGCGGCGCTGAGCCTGCTCGATGAAGACCACCGTGGCGATGATCGCGACCGCGAACAGGCAGATCATCGCGAACACCAGCGGACCGTGCGAGGTCAGGATGTTGCCGCCCTCGGCCGGGATGCGCGAAGCGATCGAGACGAAGATCAGCAGCGACATGCCGTTGCCGATGCCGCGCTCGGTGATCAGCTCGCCCATCCACATCAGGATGGCGGCACCCGCGGTCATGACGACCACGATCGTGATCAGGTTCAGCACGGAGTCGTCCGGGATCGGCGAGACCGAGCAGCCCTGGAACAGCTGCCCGCGCACCGCGAGCGCGACGATGCCGGTGCCCTGCAGGATCGCCAGCGCGATCGTCAGGTACCGGGTGTACTGGGTGAGCTTGGCCTGGCCGGACTGGCCTTCCTTCTTCAGCTGCTCGAAGCGCGGGATGACCACCTGCAGCAGCTGGATGATGATGCTCGCCGTGATGTAGGGCATGATGCCCAGCGACAGCACCGACAGCTGCAGCAGCGCGCCGCCGCTGAAGAGGGTGAGCAGTGAGTACACGCTCTGGGCGCCGCTGCCCTGAATCTGCTCGATGCACTGCTGGATGTTGGGGTACGACACACCGGGCGACGGGATCGTCGCGCCGAGGCGGTACAGCACCACCATTCCCAGCGTGAACAGGATCTTGCGGCGCAGGTCCGGCGTTGCCAGAGCCGAGCGGAAGGCGCCGAGCACGCGAACCTCCTGTACGCGAGCCGGTCGGAACCGGCCGGAAAACAAGCGGCCGGCTTCGCCAGCCGGCACGGCGGGAAACTCCATGGACAAGGGCCGTGGTCACCCACGGCACTACCGCGCGACTTTAGCAGGCCGCGAGGTGGATACGGACAGCGACCGAACCCTCACGACGATCAACGTTTCGCAACATCGCCGCCCAACAGCGGCAACCGCGCCCGGTTCGGCGCGGTTGCCGTTATTCACAGGGTGACCTGCGGTGTTCCGGGGCGGGGGAAGTTCCCGCGAGAACGTCCCCCGCCTCGGATCAACCGCAGTGGGCGGCCTTCTCGTCGTCGGTCATCGGGCGTGTCGACTGCGTGACCGTGCCTCCCTGGTCGTCGGCCGGACCGCTGGCCTCGAAGTCGTTGACGTACCAGATGTAGTGGTCGTAGAACTTGTCCTCGAAGTGCAGCTCGTAAGTGCCCTTGGCCTTCTGCATCTTCGACCCGTGGTAGACCTGCCCGACCTCACCGGGACGCACCGTGACGAAGGTCGTCTGCGACTCGGTGTGCTCGGAACGCCACTCGTGACCGTACGTGGCCTTGAAGGTCACCTTGAACACCTCGCCGAAGCTGGTGCTCATCGACAGACCGACGCTGTTGCTCTCCGCGGTGCTGTCGGACCAGGCGACGCTCATCATCTGCTCCTTGTCGGTGCAGTTGAAGACCGGAGCGCCCACCTCCTCCGAGGTGTTCTGGTAGTACTCCACCTCGCCCTCCGGGTGGAACACGCAGCTGTCGGTGCCGTTGTCGCACTTCTCCAGCAGCTCCCGGACCGTGGGCTCGTCCGCCGCCGCGGCCGGCGGGGCCAGCAGCAGCGCCGCCCCGATCACCGACGCGCAGCTCATCGCGATGCGCTTGTTCATCGAGTTCCTCTCGATCGGCTCCCCGTTCCAACCTCACGCCCCGAGATGACCGGAATACGGCCGTAATCGGATGACGGATTGCGGCCGTGTTCCGGTCGTCCCGTGCGGGGCGGACGGTCACGGGCAGGCGTTGACCTCGTCCTCGGTCATGTCGCGGGTGTGCTGGCTGACGGCCGACGAGGAGTCCTCGGCGGGCCCGGTCGCCTCGAAGTCGTTGACATACCAGATGTAGTGGTCGTGGAACTTGTCCTCGAAGTGCAGCTCGTAGGTGCCGCGGACCTTCTGCATCTGCGCCGCCCGCTCGACCCAGCCGACCTGGTGCGAGCTCGTGTCCACGAACGTCGACTGCGATTCGGTGTGCGACTCCTCCCAGGTGTGCTGGAAGGTCTGCTCGTAGCTGACCGCGAAGACCTTCCCGAAACCCGCCTCGGTGGTCATCGACAGCCCGACGCTGTTGCTCTGCGACGTGGTGTCCGACCAGGTCACGTTGTGCCGCTGGTCGTCCGGCGTGCAGTTGTAGACCGGGTCGCCGACCTGCTTGGCGTCGGCGGTGAAGTACTCCGGCTCACCTGCCGGGTGGAACACGCAGCTGTCGGTGCCGTTGTCGCACTTCTCCAGCAGCTCGCGCACCGTCGGGTCCTCGGCGGCGTGCACCCCGCGGGCGTTGATCACGCCGGCGTCCTCCGCGGTGGCGGTAGCGGTTGCGGGGGTGACCAGCGCGCCGAGCACGCTCGCCGAGGCCACCAGGGTGCGGATCGTTCGTGCCTGCATGGCGGAATCCCCTCAGCTCAGACCGACGGACTGGGTGCGGTCGTTCATCATCGAACCGACGTCGGGCGTGTTCTCGTCGAACGGCCCGTCGCGCTCACCGCCGAGGTCCGGCTCGGGGTACAGCCAGATCCAGCACCCGCCCCACGGCTGGACCGACGAGACCGTGTTCTTCCAGTCGTCGGGCAGGTTGATCTGGAAGTTGACGACGCCGTCCTTCTCGCACATGTCGGAGCCGTAGACGGTGAAGCTGCCGCCGCCGTAGTTCGGGTCGGCGAACAAGGTCGCCTGGATGACGTCGCCGCGCGCGTCCCGCGACTGCGCGGTGGCCTCGGCCAGCGTCGCGAAGCACCGGGTCTCGCCGGTGCTGAAGTGGTAGCTGCAGTGCGGCGGGGCCGCCTGGCCGTCCGCCTGCGCCACCGCCGCTCCCGGGACGACCGCGGCCAACACCGCGACGATCATCAGAACGGCACGCCGTCCCACCTGTCGTGGTCGCATCGCCGTCGCTCCTCCCTCGATTGATCAAGCGCCGTCCGGTCGGAACGGCGCCGATCAAGCTAGGGAGTCCTGTGATGGCGGCAACACCCACGAAAAGGAGCCGTGGCAGCCCACTTTCGCTTGAAACTCATCGGCGCAGCCGCTTGGACCGGCCGGGTGCCCCGGAACTCGCGCATCTCGGGGCCGCGGAACTCGCGATCCGGCTAAGTGAACTGCCCAGGGTGATGTGCCGGGTGCGCAGCGTATCCCGACTGGGAACCAGTGGGAATCAGCGGAAAGGAGGGGGATGAACGGGAAAAGAAAAGACCCGCCACCCCGTGGGGTGGCGGGTCTTCCCGTGAGCTGGATCAGCGCTCGATCTTGGTGACCGAACCGCCGGCGGCGGTGATCTTCTCCTGAGCGCTGCCGGTGAAGGCGTGAGCGGTGACGTCCAGCTTGACGCCCTCCAGGTCCCCGTCGCCGAGGATCTTCACCAGTTCGTTCTTCTTGACCAGGCCCTTGGCGACGAGCTCGTCGAAACCGACGGTGCCGCCCTCAGGGAACGCCTGGGCCAGCTTGCCGAGGTTCACACCCTGGTACTCGGTGCGGAAGCGGTTCTTGAAGCCCTTGAGCTTCGGGAGCCGCATGTGGATCGGCATCTGCCCACCCTCGAAACGAGGGGAGACGGTCTTGCGGGCCTTCGTGCCCTTGGTACCGCGACCGGCGGTCTTGCCCTTGGAGGCCTCACCGCGGCCGACGCGGATCTTGTCGCGCTTGGCACCGGGGGCCGGACGCAGGTCGTGCAGTTTGATGACCATGTCAGTCGACCTCCTCGACCGTCACCAGGTGACGGACGGCGTTGACCATGCCGCGCACGTTCGAGTCATCCGGGCGCACCACGGACTGACGGATCTTGCGCAGACCGAGGCTGCGCATGGTGTCGCGCTGGTTCTGCTTGGTGCCGACCAGCCCGCGCACCTGAGTGATCTTGAGCTGAGCCATGACGATCAGACCCCCTGCCCGGCAGCGCGTGCCCGCATGATGAACGCCGGAGCGACATCTTCCAGCGGCAGGCCGCGACGAGCCGCGACCTCCTCCGGACGCTGCAGCTGCTTCAGGGCGTCCACCGTGGCGTGCACGATGTTGATCGGGTTGTCCGAGCCCAGCGACTTGCTCAGCACGTCGTGGATGCCGGCGCACTCCAGCACCGCGCGCACCGGGCCACCGGCGATGACACCGGTACCGGCGCTCGCCGGACGCAGCAGCACGACGCCCGCGGCGTCCTCGCCCTGCACCGGGTGGGTGATGGTGCCGCCCAGGCGCGGGACGCGGAAGAAGTTCTTCTTCGCCTCCTCGACGCCCTTGGCGATGGCCGCGGGAACTTCCTTGGCCTTGCCGTAGCCGACGCCGACCACGCCGTCACCGTCGCCGACGACGACGAGAGCGGTGAAGCTGAAGCGCCGACCACCCTTGACGACCTTCGCGACGCGGTTGATGGTCACGACACGTTCGAACTGCGGGGTCTTCTCTTGGGCCGCCCCGCCACGGCCGCCGTCGCGGCGGTCCCGGCGGTCCTTGCCGCCGGACTCCCCGCCTTCACGCCGAGTGCGTCCAGGCATCAGGCGTCCCTTCCAGTCTCGTTCTTACGCACTTGTCAGAACTCCAGTCCGCCGTCACGGGCGGCGTCGGCCAGAGCGGCGACGCGACCGTGGTAGGCGTTGCCGCCGCGGTCGAACACGACCTTCTCGACACCGGCGTCCTTGGCCCGGGCGGCGACGAGCTCGCCGACCTTGGTGGCCACGGCCTTCTTGTCACCCTCGAAGCCGCGGAGCTCGGACTCCAGGCTCGTGGCCGAGGCCACGGTGAAGCCCTTGGTGTCGTCGATGACCTGCGCGGTGATGTTGCGCAGCGACCGGGTGACGACCAGACGCGGGCGCTCGGCGGTGCCCAGGATCTTCTTCCGGAGGCGCGTGTGACGCTTGGCGCGGGAGAGCCGACGCTTGGTCGAGATGTCCTTGCCAACCGGCTTGCGCTTGGTAGCTGTCTCGCTCATGGTCACTTACCCGTCTTTCCGACCTTGCGGCGGATGGTCTCACCCGCGTACCGGACACCCTTGCCCTTGTACGGGTCGGGCTTGCGCAGCTTGCGGATACGAGCCGCGATCTCGCCGACCAGCTGCTTGTCGATACCCTTGACCGAAAGCTTGGTCGGGCCGTCGACCGCGAACTGGATGCCGTCCGGCGGCTCGATCACGATGGGGTGGCTGTAGCCGAGGGAGAACTCGAGGTTCGATCCCTTCAGCAGCACGCGGTAACCGACGCCCTGGATCTCCAGATCCTTCTGGTATCCCTGGCTGACGCCGATCACCATGTTGTTGACGAGGGTCCGGGTCAGCCCGTGCAGGGACCGGCTCTCCCGCTCGTCGTCCGGGCGCTTGACCAGCACCGCGCCGTCCTCGTCCTTCTCGACGACGATCGGCTCGCGGACCTGGTGGGCAAGCTCGCCCTTGGGGCCCTTCACGGTCACCGCCTGGCCGTCGATGTTCACCTCGACGCCGGAGGGGACGGTGATCGGCAGCTTTCCGATGCGCGACATGGCCGCTCCTCCTCCCTTACCAGACGTAGGCGAGGACTTCCCCGCCCACGCCCTTCTTCATGGCCTGCCGGTCGGTCACGAGACCGCCGGAGGTCGAGATGATGGCGACGCCCAGACCACCGAGAACCTTGGGCAGGTTCGTGGACTTGGCGTAGACCCGCAGACCGGGCTTGGAGACCCGGCGCAGGCCCGCGATGCTCCGCTCGCGGTTCGGGCCGTACTTCAGCTCGACGACGAGGTTCTTGTGGGTGTCCCCGTCCTCGACGCGGGAGCCGGCGACGTAGCCCTCCCGCTTGAGGATCTCGGCGATGTTCGCCTTCAGCTTGGAGTGCGGCATCACGACCTCGTCGTGGTATGCCGAGTTTCCGTTGCGCAGACGCGTCAGCATGTCTGCGATCGGATCGGTCATCGTCATGACCTGCTCAACCTTTCTCGTCTGGTTCCGATGAGCCCGGACCGGTCACGCCCTGCGGGCGGACGTCTCGGCTCTGGCCTGGACGAAGTCGGGGCCTCCCGCCACGGTGACGGAGCCCTTTTTGCAGTCGTGCACGAGCACGGCTCGCGTGCGGAGCGTGGGCATCAGCCCTGGTAGCGCCTGCTTCAGGGTAAAGGCCGCCGATTCGCACCGGACAACCGGGACCCTGAAGCAGGCGTCACGTCACCAGGAGGACTTGCTCACGCCGGGCAGCTCGCCCGCGTGCGCCATCTCGCGGAAGCAGACGCGGCACAGACCGAACTTGCGGAAGACCGAACGCGGACGTCCGCACTTCTGGCAGCGGGTGTAACCGCGAACCTTGAACTTCGGCTTCTGGGCCGCCTTGTGAACCAGCGCCTTCTTCGCCATCGCTCAGTTCTCCTTGAACGGGAAGCCCAGGTGCTTCAGCAGCGCCCGGCCCTCTTCATCGTTGGTGGCAGTGGTAACGACGGTGATGTCCATGCCTCGCGGACGGTCGATCGAGTCGGGGTCGATCTCGTGGAACATCGACTGCTCGTTGAGGCCGAACGTGTAGTTGCCCCTGCCGTCGAACTGCTTCGGCGAAAGACCGCGGAAGTCACGGATGCGCGGCAGCGCGATGGTGACCAGGCGGTCCAGGAACTCCCACATGCGGTCGCCGCGCAGGGTCACCCGCGCGCCGATCGGCTGGCCCTCGCGCAGCTTGAACTGCGCGATGGACTTGCGGGCCCGACGAACCTCGGGCTTCTGGCCGGTGATGGCGGTGAGGTCGCGGACCGCGCCCTCGATCAGCTTGCTGTCCCGCGCGGCGTCGCCAACACCCATGTTGACCACGACCTTGACCGCGCCCGGCACCTGCATGGCGTTGGCGTAGTTGAACTCCTCGTTCAACGCCGAGCGGATCTCTTCGCGGTACCGGGTCTTGAGCCGGGGGACGATCTTCTCAGCAGTGGTCATGATCAGATGTCCTTACCGTTGCTGCGCGCGACGCGGACCTTCTTGCCGTCCTCGTCGACGCGGTGTCCGACGCGGGTGGGCTTGCCGTCCGAGTCCACGACCA
This sequence comes from Saccharopolyspora sp. ID03-671, assembly GCF_045278815.1. Lineage (NCBI taxonomy): Bacteria > Bacillati > Actinomycetota > Actinomycetes > Pseudonocardiales > Pseudonocardiaceae > Saccharopolyspora > Saccharopolyspora sp. ID03-671. The sequence goes on along the minus strand of NZ_CP134054.1, from coordinate 4,291,663 downwards.
TCACGTTGCTCACGTGGATCGGGGCTTCCTGGGTCACGATGCCGCCGGACTGCGCACCGCGCTCGGTCCGGGAGACCTTGGTGTGCTTCTTGATCCGGTTGACACCCTCGACCAGGACCCGCTGCTCCGCCGGCATGGCCTGGATGACCTTGCCCTTGGCACCCTTGTCCTTACCGGAGATGACGACGACCGTGTCGCCCTTCTTGATCTTCATGATCACAACACCTCCGGCGCGAGCGAGATGATCTTCATGAACTTCTTGTCGCGCAGCTCTCGGGCCACCGGCCCGAAGATGCGGGTACCCCGCGGCTCGCCACCCGGCTTCACCAGGACGGCGGCGTTCTCGTCGAACCGGATGTAGGAACCATCCGCGCGACGCTTTTCCTTCTTCTGGCGGACGATGACGGCCTTGACCACATCGCCCTTCTTGACTCCGGCACCCGGGATGGCTTCCTTGACGGTCGCCACGATGATGTCCCCGAGGCCCGCGTAGCGCCGGCCCGACCCACCGAGGACACGGATCGTGAGGATCTCCTTGGCCCCGGTGTTGTCGGCGACGCGAAGTCGCGACTCCTGCTGGATCACGTCTGACTCCTGACCCTAAGTGCCCGGACCTTGTGCCCGGACACACTCTGGCGTGCCAAATTCCCGACCTGACACGCGCGGTCAACTTCCACAAGCGAAACGGCCGGTCGCTGATCTTGCCGACGACCGGCCGGTTCACCGTGTCGTTTTGAGAACCGCCTGCGCAGCGTGACCACCGGCGGGTTCTCAGACGTCTTCTCGTGAGGACGGCTCGGACGTGGTGCATTGGCATGCATGATGTCCGAGATCCCGCAGCGAGAAGGCGTCCGAGGTTCCGCTACCTGACCCATTGCGCAGGACGACCCAAAACTCTGTTGATTACTTGGCCTTCTCGACGACCTCGACCAGTCGCCAGCGCTTGCTGGCCGACAGCGGCCGGGTCTCCATCAGCAGCACCCGGTCACCGACGCCGGCCGAGTTGGCCTCGTCGTGCGCCTTGACCTTGGTGGTCTGACGCATGACCTTGCCGTAGAGGGCGTGCTTCTTGCGGTCTTCCAGGGAGACCACGATCGTCTTGTCCATCTTGTCCGAGACGACGTAGCCCTCGCGCACCTTCCGGCTGTTGCGCTCCACGCCCTGTCCTTTCTCACTCATGCCGCGCCCTCCTCAGCGCCTTCGGGGTTAACCGTCAGGCCCAGTTCGCGCTCGCGCATGATGGTGTAGATCCGGGCGATGTCCTGGCGGACGACGCGCAGCCGCCGGTTGTTCTGCAGCTGACCCGTGGCCATCTGGAACCGGAGGTTGAACAGCTCTTCCTTCGATTCCTTCAGCCGCTGCACGAGCTCCTCGTTGTTCAGCTCGCGGAGCTCGGATGCGGTGACACCCGCTGCCATCAGAAGTCACCACCCTCGCGGGACACGATCTTGCACTTCATCGGGAGCTTGTGCGCCGCACGAGTCAGCGCCTCGACCGCCGTCTTCTCGTTCGGGAAGGTCAGCTCGAACATGATGCGTCCGGGCTTGACGTTGGCGACCCAGGACTCCGGCGAACCCTTACCGGAACCCTGACGGGTTTCGGCCGGCTTCTTGGTCAGCGGGCGGTCCGGGAAGATGTTGATCCACACCTTGCCGCCACGCTTGACGTGCCGGGTGATGGCGATACGGGCCGACTCGATCTGACGGTTGGTCACGTAGCCGTGCTCGATCGCCTGAATGCCGTACTCGCCGAAACTGATCCGGGTGCCACCCTTGGCGAAGCCCTTACGCTTCGGCGCGTGGCTCTTGCGCCACTTCACCCTGCGTGGGACGAGCACGTCTCAGCCCTCCGTCTTCTCTTCAGCCGGCGCGGCCTGCTGCTCGCCCTCCGGGGCCTTGGCCTCGGTCTTGGCGGACTTGTCAGCACCACCGCGCTCACCGCGGTCGCCACCGCGGCGACGGCCACCGCGGTCACCGCGGCCACCACGCTCGTTGCGGTCGTTGCCGCCGCCGCGCGGCGGACGAACCTCGGACTCCTGCTGCTTCTGCTTCAGGCCACCGACCAGCTCACCCTTGTAGATCCACACCTTGACGCCGATGCGCCCGAAGGTGGTGCGGGCCTCGAAGAAGCCGTAGTCGATGTCCGCGCGCAGCGTGTGCAGCGGAACGCGACCCTCGCGGTAGAACTCCGAGCGCGACATCTCCGCGCCGCCCAGGCGGCCGCCGCACTGCACCCGGATGCCCTTGACCTGCGAGGAGCGCATGGCCGACTGAATGGCCTTGCGCATCGCACGACGGAAGGACACGCGGTTGGACAGCTGCTCGGCCACACCCTGTGCGACGAGCTGGGCGTCCGCCTCGGGGTTCTTGACCTCGAGGATGTTGAGCTGGACCTGCTTGCCGGTCAGCTTCTCCAGCGAACCGCGGATGCGGTCCGCCTCGGCACCGCGACGGCCGATGACGATGCCCGGCCGGGCGGTGTGGATGTCCACGCGGACGCGCTCACGGGTGCGCTCGATCTCCACCTTCGAGATGCCGGCGCGCTCCATGCCGCGGGACAGCTGCTTGCGAATCTTGACGTCTTCCGCGACGTACTCCGAGTACTGCTTGTCGGCGTACCAGCGAGACTTCCAGTCCGTGGTGATGCCGAGTCGGAAGCCGTGCGGGTTGATCTTCTGACCCACTACCGGGCACTCCCCTTCTGGCTCTTTCGGGACTTGGTCGCCGCCGGCCGAGATTCGACCTCGACCGTGATGTGGCTGGTCCGCTTCCGGATCCGGTACGCGCGACCCTGCGCGCGCGGCCGGAACCGCTTCAACGTCGGACCCTCGTCCACGTACGCGTGGCGCACGACCAGCGTGTCGGGGTCGAGGGAAAGGTTGTTCTCCGCGTTGGCGATCGCACTGGCGAGCACCTTCGACACCGGACCGCTGGCGGTCTGCGGCGCGAACTGAAGCACGGCCAGGGCATCGCTGGCGCTCCGGCCCTTGATGAGCTCGACCACGCGGCGCGCCTTCATCGGCGACACGCGGACGAACCGGGCCCGCGCCACTGCGTGCGGGGCTTCCGCCGCAGTGGAGTCGGAACGGGCTGTCATCCTGCTACCCCTTGCTCTTACTCGTTCGTGTCACAGACCCGCTCAGCGGCGGCGCGACTTCCGGTCATCCTTGACGTGGCCCTTGAAGGTGCGGGTCGGGGCGAATTCGCCCAGCTTGTGCCCCACCATCGCCTCGGTGACGAACACCGGGACGTGCTTGCGACCGTCGTGCACCGCGAAGGTGTGGCCGAGCATGTCCGGGATGATCGTCGACCGGCGGGACCAGGTCTTGATCACGGTCTTCTTGCCGGACTCGTTCAGCGCGTCCACCTTCTTGAGCAGGTGGTCGTCCACGAACGGGCCCTTCTTCAGGCTGCGTGGCATGTTTGCTTACCTCCCTGCTCAGCGCTTCTTGCCGGTACGGCGGCGGCGGACGATGAGCTTGTCACTCGGCTTGCGGAGACGGGTACGACCCTCCGGCTTGCCGTTCGGGTTGACCGGGTGGCGACCACCGGAGGTCTTGCCCTCACCACCACCGTGCGGGTGGTCCACCGGGTTCATGACGACACCGCGGACGGTCGGGCGCTTGCCCTTCCACCGCATGCGGCCGGCCTTGCCCCAGTTGATGTTGGCGTGCTCCGAGTTGCCGACCTCGCCGACGGTGGCGCGGCAGCGCGCGTCCACGTTGCGGATCTCGCCCGAAGGCATCCGCAGCTGGGCGTACGGGCCGTCCTTGGCCACCAGCTGCACCCGGGCACCGGCCGAACGAGCGATCTTCGCGCCCTGACCGGGGCGGAGCTCGATCGCGTGGATCACGGTACCGGTGGGGATGTTGCGCAGCGGGAGGTTGTTACCCGGCTTGATGTCGGCCCGAGCGCCGCTCTCGATGGCGTCGCCCTGCTTCACACCGTTCGGCGCGATGATGTACCGCTTCTCGCCGTCGGCGTAGTGCAGGAGAGCGATCCGAGCGCTGCGGTTCGGGTCGTACTCGATGTGCGCGACCTTGGCCGGCACACCGTCCTTGTCGTTGCGGCGGAAGTCGATCAGGCGGTAGGCCCGCTTGTGACCGCCACCCTTGTGCCGCGTGGTGATCTTGCCCTGAGCGTTGCGGCCCGCCTTGCGGTTCAGCGGGACGATCAGCGACTTCTCCGGCTCCGTCCGGGTGATCTCGGCGAAGTCGGACACGCTCGAGCCACGACGGCCAGGCGTCGTCGGCTTGTACTTGCGAATGCCCATTTCTAAAGAAACCTCGTCCTAATCAGCACCGTCAGGCGGCCGGACCGCCGAAGATCTCGATCGCCTTGCTCTCCGGCGTCAGGGTGACGATCGCCCGCTTGGTGTCCTTGCGCTTGCCGAACCCGGTGCGGGTGCGCTTGCGCTTGCCGTTGCGGTTGATCGTGTTGACGCTGGCGACCTTGACGTCGAAGATCTGCTCGATGGCGATCTTGATTTCGGTCTTGTTCGAGCGCGGGTCCACCAAGAAGGTGTACTGCGACTGCTCCAGCAGCCCGTAGCTCTTCTCGGAGATCACCGGCTTCAGGATGATGTCCCGGGGGTCGGCGCTCACTGCTCAGCCTCCTCAGCGGAAGAAGCGGCGGCCTTGACCGACCGGCCCTTGGCCGGGCCCGCGACGAAGCGGTCGTAGGCGGCCTTGGTGAACACCACGTCGTCGCTGTTGAGCACGTCGTAGGTGTTCAGCTGACCCGGGTCGATCAGGTGCACGTTCTCAAGGTTCCGCAGGCTCAGCCACGAGTTCTGCTCCTCGTGGCGGTCGAGCACGACCAGAACCTTCTTGGCCTCGGTCCAGTTCCGCAGCGCGGTCTTGGCCGACTTGGTGGACGGCTGCTCGCCGCCGACCACGCCGGTGACCACGTGCAGCTGGCCGGCGCGAACCCGGTCGGAGAGGGCACCGCGCAGGGCGGCGACCTTCATCTTCTTCGGGGTCCGCTGGGTGTAGTCCCGCGGCTGCGGGCCGTGGACGGTGCCACCACCGGCGAACTGGGGGGCGCGGATGGAGCCCTGACGGGCGTTACCGGTGCCCTTCTGCCGGTACGGCTTCTTGCCGCCGCCGGAGACCTGACCGCGGGTCTTGGTGGCGTGCGTGCCCTGGCGAGCCGCGGCCATCTGAGCCACGACCACCTGGTGCATCAGCGCCACGTTGGCCTGCGCGTCGAAAATCTCGGCCGGCAGCTCGACGGTGCCGTCGGTCTTGCCGTCCGGGGTACGGACGTCGAGCGTCAAGCTCATCACGCACCACCCTTCGCGGGGCTCTTCACCAGCACCAGGCCGCCCTTGGGGCCGGGCACGGCGCCCTTGATCAGCAGCAGGCCGTTGTCGCCCTCGACCTTGTGCACCTTCAGGTTCTGCGTGGTGACGCGGTTGGAACCCATCCGCCCCGCCATGCGCATGCCCTTGAAGACGCGACCGGGGGTCGCGCAACCGCCGATGGAACCCGGCTTGCGGTGCACGGCCTGAGCACCGTGGCTCATCGGCTGACGGTGGAAGCCGTGCCGCTTGATCGTGCCCGCGAAGCCCTTGCCCTTGCTGGTGCCGACCACGTCGACCACCGCGCCGGCCTCGAAGAGGTCCGCGCTGATCTCCTGGCCGAGCTCGTACTCGCCGGCGTCCGCGGTGCGCAGCTCCACGACGTGGCGGCGCGGGGTGACACCGGCCTTGGTGAAGTGGCCGCTGCGCGGCTTGTTCACCCGGCGGGGGTCGATGGCGCCGAACGCCAGCTGCACGGCCGAGTAGCCGTCCTTCTCGGGGGTCCGGATCTGGGTGATCACGTTCGGCCCGGCCTGCACGACGGTCACCGGGATGACCCGGTTGTTGTCGTCGAAGACCTGGGTCATGCCGAGCTTCGTGCCCAGAATCCCCTTGATCTGCCTGTCAGACATTGGTCTCGTTCTCTCCGCTACCTCGTCGCCGTGCCTTACTGGATGTTCACGTCGACGCTGGCCGGCAGGTCGATGCGCATGAGCGCGTCAACCGTCTTCGGTGTCGGCTCGAGGATGTCGATCAGCCGCTTGTGCGTCCGCATCTCGAAGTGCTCCCGCGAGTCCTTGTACTTGTGCGGGGAGCGGATGACGCAGTAGACGTTCTTCTCAGTGGGCAGCGGCACCGGCCCGACGACCCGAGCGCCGGTGCGCGTCACGGTCTCGACGATCTTGCGTGCGGACGCGTCGATCGCCTCGTGGTCGTAGGCCTTGAGCCGGATGCGGATCTTCTGTCCCGCCATGGTGGCTTGCCGTTCCTCTAGTCTCGTGCCGCGGTCAGGTACTTGGGTGCAGGGCGCACCCATCGGTGCCCCTCACGGCCCTCAGCTTGGTGTCGTCCCCGATTACCGGGAGCCGTCACAGCTCTCAGTCCGCCCCTGTTCAGGTGTGTAGGTGCCCGGTACACGCGGTCGGGCGTGTCGCCCGGCTGTCGCAGACCGGTCCCCTCGAACGTCGCCGATGGGGTGGGCCCGGAGGCCCGTACACCTTTCTTGTGCCCTGCTCGGCCGACCGAGCGGCCGGGGAATCGGAATCCGAAGGAGAACGGAGCCGAACACCGAACAAGGGCGCGAGGCCCTCGCACCAGGGCGGCCGGAGCTTCAACGCGGAAAATCCGGCCGCCCTGAACGAGCAACCCACATAGGATGGCACATCCTCTGCACCACCCAAAATCGGGGGTCGTTTTACGGGACCGAAGTCACGCAAAACAGAAGAGGGCCCGCCTCCCGTGCGGAAAGCGGGCCCTCGTCACATCACTTGGTGATCTTGGTGACGCGACCGGCGCCGACGGTGCGACCGCCCTCGCGGATCGCGAACCGCAGACCCTCGTCCATCGCGATGGGCTGGATCAGCTGGACCGACATCTCGGTGTTGTCGCCCGGCATGACCATCTCGGTGCCCTCGGGCAGGGTCACAACGCCGGTGACGTCCGTGGTCCGGAAGTAGAACTGCGGACGGTAGTTGTTGAAGAACGGCGTGTGACGGCCACCCTCGTCCTTGGACAGGATGTAGACCTGCGCCTCGAACTCGGTGTGCGGGGTGGTGGTGCCCGGCTTCACGACGACCATGCCGCGCTCGACCTCTTCGCGCTTGATACCGCGAATCAGCAGACCGACGTTGTCGCCCGCCTGGCCCTCGTCGAGGAGCTTGCGGAACATCTCGACACCGGTGACGGTGGTCTTGAGCGGCTTCTCCTTGATGCCGACGAGCTCCACCTCCTCGTTCACCTTGATGACACCACGCTCGATGCGGCCGGTGATCACGGTGCCGCGGCCGGTGATCGAGAAGACGTCCTCGACCGGCATCAGGAACGGCTGGTCGGTGGCGCGCACCGGGTCCGGGACGTTCTCGTCGACGGCGGTCATGAGCTCGACGATCTTGTCGGCCCACTCGGCGTCGCCCTCCAGCGCCTTCAGCGCGGAGACGCGGACGACCGGAACGTCGTCGCCCGGGAACTCCTGGGACGACAGCAGCTCGCGGACCTCCATCTCGACGAGCTCGAGGATCTCCTCGTCGTCGACCATGTCGGACTTGTTCAGCGCGACCAGGATGTAGGGGACGCCGACCTGGCGAGCCAGCAGCACGTGCTCGCGGGTCTGCGGCATCGGGCCGTCGGTCGCGGCGACCACCAGGATCGCACCGTCCATCTGGGCGGCACCGGTGATCATGTTCTTCACGTAGTCAGCGTGACCCGGAGCGTCGACGTGAGCGTAGTGACGCTTCTCCGTCTGGTACTCGACGTGCGCGATCTGAATCGTGATGCCGCGCTCTTTTTCCTCCGGCGCCTTGTCGATCTCGTCGAACGGCGTGAAGGGGTTCAGCTCCGGGTACTTGTCGTGCAGAACCTTGGTGATGGCTGCGGTGAGCGTGGTCTTGCCGTGGTCAACGTGACCGATGGTCCCGATGTTGACGTGCGGCTTGTCCCTCTCGAACTTCGCCTTCGCCACTGGATTGTCCTCCTGGACTTGTTAACTTTCCGCCGTACGACTTGTTGTGCCAGGCGGAGTCCTGTCGGGTAGGTGACGAGCGGATCGCTCACCCCGGAGGGATCGCGTCCCGCTCGCCGCCGTCTGGAGGGGATTGCTCCCCGGTCGCCTTTCGCGAGGCGTCGCCTCTGGGCCGGCCCCGGTCACCCGGAACCGGCCAGCAGGTCACTCGCCCGTTGCCTTGGCGATGATCTCCTTAGCCACACCGGCCGGAACCTCGGCGTAGGAGTCGAACACCATCGAGTAGTTGGCACGACCCTGGGTCTTGGACCGCAGGTCGCCGACGTACCCGAACATCTCGGACAGCGGCACGAGAGCCTTGACGACGCGGGTACCGCTGCGCTCCTCCATGGCCTGGACCTGGCCACGGCGGGAGTTCAGGTCACCGATGACCTCGCCCATGTAGTCCTCGGGCGTGGTCACCTCGACCGCCATCATGGGCTCGAGCAGTGCCGGGGACGCCTTCGCGGCGGCCTCCTTCATCGCCATCGAGCCCGCGACCTTGAACGCCATCTCCGAGGAGTCGACCTCGTGGTACTGGCCGTCGAGCAAGGTCATCTTCACACCGACCAGCGGGTAGCCGGCCAGCACGCCGTACTGCATGGCGTCCTGAGCACCCTGGTCGACCGACGGGATGTACTCCCGCGGGATGCGACCACCGGTGACCTTGTTGACGAACTCGTAGGTCGCGCTCTCGGACGTCTGCTCGATCGGGTCGAGCTGGATGATCACACGCGCGAACTGACCGGAACCACCGGTCTGCTTCTTGTGCGTGTACTCGTACTTCTCGATCGACTTGCGAATCGTCTCGCGGTAGGCCACCTGCGGCTTACCGATGTTCGCCTCGACCTTGAAGTCGGTCTTCATGCGGTTGACCAGCACCTCGAGGTGCAGCTCACCCATGCCCTTGATGATGGTCTGACCGGTCTCGTCGTCCAGCTTGACCTGGAACGTCGGGTCCTCCTCGGCGAGCTTCTGGATCGCCGTGGAGAGCTTCTCCTGGTCGGCCTTCGTCTTGGGCTCGATGGCCACCTCGATGACCGGCGCCGGGAACGTCATCGACTCGAGGACGATCTGGTTCTGCGAGTCGCAGAGCGTGTCACCGGTGGTGGTCTCCTTGAGACCGATCACCGCGTAGATGTGGCCGGCCTGGATCTCGTCGACCGGGTTCTCCTTGTTGGAGTGCATCTGGAACATCTTCCCGATGCGCTCCTTGCGGCCCTTGGTCGAGTTGATGACCTGGGCGCCGGAGGCGGCCTTGCCCGAGTAGACCCGGATGTAGGTCAGCTTGCCGAAGAACGGGTGCACCGCGACCTTGGAGACCAGGGCGGCGAACGGCTCGTCGGTGCTGGCCTTGCGCTCGGCCGGGGTCTCGCCGTCGGGCAGGGTTCCCTGCACCGGCGGGACGTCCAGCGGCGAGGGCAGGTAGTCGACGACCGCGTCGAGCATGGGCTGAACGCCCTTGTTCTTGAACGCGGTACCGCACAGCACCGGGAACGCGCTGCGCTCGATGGTGATCTTGCGGATGCCGTCCTTGATCTGCTGCTCGGTCAGCTCCTCGCCACCGAAGTAGGCCTCCATGAGGGCCTCATCGGTCTCGGCGACGGCCTCGACCAGCTTCTCCCGGTACTTGGCCGCCGTTTCGACCAGGTCCTCCGGGATCTCCTCGATCGCGTACTCGGTGCCCTTCTGGACATCGCCACGCCAGGTCAGAGCCTTCATCTGGACGAGGTCGACCACGCCCTCGAACTCGGACTCCGCACCGATCGGCAGCTGCAGGACCAGCGGGGTGGTGTTGAGCCGGTCCTCGATGGTGCTCACGGTGTAGTAGAAGTCGGCGCCCAGCTTGTCCATCTTGTTGACGAAGCAGATGCGCGGGACGTCGTACTTGTCCGCCTGGCGCCAGACCTGCTCGGACTGGGGCTCGACACCTTCCTTGCCGTCGAACACCGCGACCGCGCCGTCGAGGACGCGCAGCGAGCGCTCGACCTCGACGGTGAAGTCGACGTGACCGGGGGTGTCGATGATGTTGATCTGGGTGTCGCCCCAGAAGGTGGTGGTAGCAGCCGAGGTAATGGTGATACCCCGCTTCTGCTCCTCCTCCATCCAGTCCATCGTCGCGGCGCCGTCGTGCACCTCGCCGATCTTGTACGTGATCCCGGTGTAGTACAGGATCCGCTCGGTCGTGGTGGTCTTGCCCGCATCGATGTGGGCCATGATGCCGATGTTGCGGACCTTGGTCAGGTCAGTCAGCACGTCGCGTGCCACGAGATTCTTCCCCGTTCCCTAACAGCAGGTGCAAAGTCGAGGTGACAGGTGCAAAGCTGTCGAATCGGTTCGGCTGGCGGGCAAGACCCACCAGATGTCACCAGCGGTAGTGCGCGAAGGCCTTGTTGGACTCCGCCATCTTGTGCGTGTCTTCACGCTTCTTGACGCTCGCGCCGAGACCGTTGCTCGCGTCCAGCAGCTCGTTCATCAGGCGCTCGACCATGGTCTTCTCGCGACGCTGCCGCGAGTAGGTGGTCAGCCAGCGCAGCGCGAGGGTGGTGGACCGGCCGGCCCGCACCTCGATCGGCACCTGGTAGGTCGCGCCACCAACGCGGCGGCTGCGGACCTCCAGGGTCGGCTTGACGTTGTCCAGGGCACGCTTGAGCGTGACGACCGGGTCGGTGCCGGTCTTCTCCCGGCAGCCTTCCAGCGCCGCGTAGACGATCTTCTCGGCCAGCGAGCGCTTGCCGTCCACGAGGACCTTGTTCACCAGCTGCGTGACCAGCGGCGAGCCGTACACGGGATCAGCGTGCAGCGGCCGCTTCGGGGCCGGACCCTTGCGGGGCATCAGCTCTTCTCCTTCTTCGCGCCGTAGCGGCTGCGAGCCTGCTTGCGGTTCTTCACACCCTGGGTGTCAGCGGAACCGCGGATGATCTTGTAGCGCACGCCGGGCAGGTCCTTCACACGGCCGCCACGAACGAGCACGATCGAGTGCTCCTGCAGGTTGTGGCCCTCGCCCGGGATGTAGGCGGTCACCTCGATGCCGCTGGTCAGCTTCACACGAGCGACCTTGCGCAGCGCCGAGTTGGGCTTCTTCGGGGTGGTCGTGTACACGCGGGTGCACACACCACGCCGCTGCGGGCTCCCCTTGAGCGCCGCGGTCTTGGTCTTGGCGACCTTGTCCTGGCGGCCCTTACGGACCAGCTGCTGGATGGTGGGCATGGACCGGCTTTCTGTCAGCGTTCGCGTCTTTTAGGTACTCGACCAAGCAGCCGCTCGTTCGAGCTTCGGCGTGCCCTGGGCGTCGAGCACCTGTCAGGCACTGTGTTTCGGGACTCCCCCGCACCACGAGGTCGGGCGTGTCGCCCACTCCTCGGCCCCTGCAGCGCCCGTTTCGGCCGAAACCGAGGTAGACCCCAGAGGGTTTTCGGAAGAGTTCCACACATCCTCGGCGCTGCCGCGGCCCTCCGCTCGGGCGGCCACGTCATGCACGGGCATGCGGATCGACCCGATTGGCGTCGGGTCCGATAAACAAAGATACCCGGCCCGTTCTCAGAGGGTCAAAACGGGGGTCCCCTTGACCTGCTCGATCACCTGGCGCGGCCGGAGCGCCGCAGAAGAGGTGCGAGCTGGCGTCGACTTCTCCCGCCACCCTACCCCGTGTGACAAGAGCCTCCCGGCAGGCGAGAACGGGATGTCCCCCGTGGACACCCCCGTTCTCGTCGGCAGGTCAGGCCTCGGCCAGCCAGCCCTCCTCGACGAGGACCTTCGTCGAGTTCGGCAGGAGGTAGGCGGTGCCGCCGCCGACCTGGCCGTGGTCCGGGCGCACGATCCCGGTGATCGCCTCGAACTCCCGCACCACCCGGTAGCGGTGGTACGGCCCCGGCGGCTCGCCGGGCGCGATGCTGCGCTGCGGGATCGTGGTGCCCGCGACATAGGCGGTGTTGCCGGTCGGCTCGCCGAAGCGGTCCACCTCGTCACCGGGCCGCAGCCGGACCACGAACTTCTGGTCGTAGGCCGACAGCGGCGGTTCGCCCGCCATCTCCGGCCACGGGCACTCGAAGTCCAGCAGCGGCTCGTCCGGCTCGCGCAGGTAGCGCTCGCGCTCGACGGTCATGGCGCCGATGAGGAAGCAGCCGGCCGTCCACGGGTCCGGGAAGCGGTGCTTGGGGTTGGGCCGGTCGTCGTGGGCCTCCACCGCCCACCAGCCGTCCGGCTCCGGCCGCATGCTCCAGCCGCCGCCCACCGGTTCGTCGAAGCTGTAGAACCGGCTGCTCACGCCCTGCGCCGCCAGGTGCGAGCCGACCAGGGCGAAGGCCTCCTCCGGCTGCCGGGCCAGCATCGCGACCGGGTCGGTGGCCAGGATCATCGCCTTGGCCCGCGCCGAGGCGATGTCGGCGACCGCGGTCGGCGCCTGGTAGCGGGCGCGGCGGATGTGGTCGAGGAACTCCGGCGGCGGGGCGATGTCGTGCTCTTCGAGGTAGTAGGCCATCGCCTGCGGCCACACGAACACGCCGTCGGTGTGGAACTGCTTGGGCACCTCGGGGCGGCGCTGCGGGTCCAGCTCGTCGGCGTCGGTCGACATCGCCGAGAGCACGATCTCGCCGCCGTTGAGGTAGCTGAAGACCTCGCGCTTCTCGATCCACGGCACCGCGGGGCGGAACACCTGCGGGCGGCCCTGGGCGTCCCGGCCGTCGAACACCGGCAGCATCCGCAGCGGACCGGTCGCCCCGTCCGGGTAGGTCACGGCGTCGACGAAGTGGTCCCAGGCGGGCGCCAGCAGCCACTGCTCGGGGTTGCGGCGCGGGTAGAAGCGCAGCTCGTCGAGGTGGGCGCGGCCGTCCTCCGGCGGCGTCCGCCACTGCGGCTCGCCGTGGGCGGTGCGCAGCTCGCCCCCGGAGAGCACCGCGCTCGTCCACGCCCCGGTGTCCGGGGTGTAGCCGACGTCGCGGATCCGGCGCAGCAGTTCGAACGCCTCGTCCCCGGCATCGGTCTCGTACCGGGTCCCGAGCGCCGTGCAGCGGATCTCGGTGGAACCGGCCACGGCCCGCAGCTCCTCCAGCAGCCCGGCGAGCTCCGCGGAGCGGTCCGGGAAGGTCCCGAACGCGGCGGGCGCCGGGAACGGCGGGTGCACCGGGAACGGGTCACCCTGCCTGACGTTGATCAACTGTCCCCCTCAGCGGTATCGGTGTGAGCCACTCCGTCGAGGCGGCGACGCGGCGCCGGCTTCGGCGACGGGATGCCGCCGCTCTCGGCCCCGACGGTGGCGGGTTCGGCCGACCACTGCGGTCGGACCGGGTAGCGCTCGTTCCAGTCATGATCGGACGGCGGGTCGATGGCGGCGCGGCCTGGCTGGAACCCGCCGCGGCCGAACTCGGCGACGCAGTCCAGGGCGGTCTGCTCGATGACGTCGCGCAGCTCCAGCTCCGCCAGCCAGTCCAGCGGCAGCGCGCCCACTCCCTGCAGCGCGCCGACGATGTTGCCGCAGATCGCGCCGGTGGAGTCGCTGTCGCCGTCGTGGTGCACGGCGATCTGCAGCGCCCGCTGCACGTCGTCCCCGGCGACCAGGGCCGCGCACACCGCGATGGCCACGGCCTGCTCCCCGACCCAGCCGCCGCCGAGGACCTCGGCGATCCGCTCCGGCGTCGGCTCGCCCTCGGCGGCCAGGTCCACGGCGGCCTTGATCGCGGCGGTGGTCTCGTCGTGGTCGTCCCAGGTCTCCAGCACCTGCAGCGCCAGCCACACGCCGTCGTCGAGGCTGCGGCCCAGCAGCGCCTGCTGCACGATCACCGCCAGCGCGCCCGCCGAGTGGTAGCCGGCGGGGTGGCTGTGGGTGATCGCGGCGGTGCGCGCGGCCAGCTCGAACACCTCGGCCGGGTCGGTGGAGGTCAGCGCGACCGGGGCGGCGCGCATCGCACCACCGCAGCCCTTGGAGTCGTTGACCTTCTCCGTCAGCGATCCGGCGGGCTTGCCGTCGCCGAAGCCGGTCAGCGCGCGGAAGATCGTCTTGCCCGGGGCGCGGGTCTTGAACAGGCCCGGCACCTCGATCAACCAGCCGTCCGGCACCGGGTACTCGGCGAGGAACGGGCCCGCGGCCGCGTCCCACTCGACGCCCTGGGTGTGCAGCCAGCGCTGGTAGGCGAGCTGGACCTCCGGCAGCGGGTCGTCGGCGCCGAGCGTGCGCGCGGCGACGCTGCCCCGGATCAGGCCCTCGGCGGTGAACAGCGTCATCTGGGTGTCGTCGGTGATCGCCCCGTGCACGCCGTAGGCCTCGCGCAGGCCGTCGGGGCCGGAGGGACCGAAGCGCTCGGTGATCTGCGCGGCCTTGGTGAACTCCAGGTCCGAGCCCAGCGCGTCACCGAGGGCACCGCCGAGGAAGCAGCCCAGGACTCGCTCCGTCAGCGACGGCTCAGCGTCGCTGGGACCGTCGCTCTTGGCGTGCACGCGACGACCACCCGAGGCCGGAATGGCCTCGGTGACCTGCGGTTCTTCGGTCTCGGTGGTGTCCCGCGCCGGTTCCGCTCCCTCGGGTTCCTCCCGTTCCTCGGAAACCTCCGGGGGCTCCGCGGAGATCTCCGGGGGCTTCGCGACGCCGGGCAGGACGTCCGGGTCCGGGGTGAGGTCGATCGGCGCGGGTTCCGAGTCGGCGTCGGCGAAGCGGAGCTCCGGGTCCGAGTCCCGGGTGAAGCGGGCGTCGGGCTCCGGCTCGTTCTCGCCCCGCTCGGGGACGGAGATCAGGTCGAAGGGCGAGCCGATGCCGCTCACGTCGACCACGGTCGAACCGGACGGTTCGGCGTCAGCCGTCGCGAAGTCGTCGGCGGGCTCGGGCTCGTCGGCGGGCTCTAATTCGGCGGCGGGCTCGGCCATGGGCTCGGTATCGGTCACGGGCTCGGCATCGGTCACGGGCTCGGGGTCGATGGCTTCCCGGGGGTCGGCGTCGACGTCCCGGATGGCTTCGACGACGTCGGTGGTCTCGGCCGCCGACTCGGGTTCGAGCTCGCGCACGGCCTCGACGACCTGCGTGGTCTCCACGTCCGACTCGGGCTCGACCTCCGGTTCGAGGTCGGTCTGCGGCTCGGCGGCCTCCGGTTCGAGGTCGTTCGCCGGTTCGGGCTCCGGGTCGGACGCGCTCCCCGGCTCGAAGGCGGCCGCCTCGACCACCGGTTCCGGGTCGAGGTCAACCACGGGTTCCGGCTCGGGCTCCGGGTCGCGCTCGGCCTCGACCAGCGGCTCCGGTTCGGGCTCCGGATCCGGTTCGAGGTCGACGCGGGGAGTCTCGGGGATCGGCGCGGGCGCCTCGATCTCCGGCTCGGGTTCCTCGGCCTCGCCCGGGTCGAGGTCGATGGGCGTGCGGTAGCGCGGTTCGAGGTCCACCGGCGCGCGCTCGGGTTCCGGCTCGGAACCGATCGCGGCGAAGACCGCGGTCGTCTCGGCCTCCTGAACCGGCCGCTCGGGACGCTGCTCGACCGGCTTCTGCTCGACCGAATACTGCTCGACCGAATTCTGGGCAGCAGGCCGCTCCTCGACGGGCGCCGGGAACGTCGGCGCACCGATCCGGCCGTCGAACCGCGGAACCTCCTCCTGCACAGGCGGTTCCGACGCGACGGGCTGCGGTGCGGCGGGCTGCGATGCGGCGGGCTGGGGCACAGCGGCTCGCGGCGGTTCCGGCGCGGGAGGCGGCGAGTCGTCCTTGATCGCGGGCATGACCATCGTCTGCTCGGCCGAGCCCTCGACGGTCTTGGCGGGCCCGGCGGGGATCTGCCGCGGCCCGGTCGGCTGCGGTCCGCGCGTGTAGCGCTGCGCCCACTGCGGCGGTGGCGGCGGCACGAACGCCTCGGCCGCGTCGCCGCACAGGGTCTCGATGACCTCGCGGAGTTCGAGCTCGTCCAGCCACTGCCGCGGAATCCCGCCGGGCCCGTGGACGGCGCCGGCGAGCTGTCCGGCGAGCGCACCGGTGACGGCGCTGTCGGCGGAGTTGTTGACGGCGACCTGCACGGCGTCGGCGAAGTTGCGGGTGCTGCCGACGGCGGCGAGCGCGATGCCGAGCTCTCCGGGCTTGTCGACGACGTCGAACTCGATGTCGATGTCCAGCGGTCCGGGGACGCCGCCGCGCTGCCCGACGAACATGGCCGCGTGCACGGTCCGCCGCACGTCGGCGGGCACCCCGGCGACCCGGTAGGCGGCGTTGAGCCGACGCTGGTCGGACTGGGTGACCGCGTCCCACAGCGGGATGCCGCGGATGAGCTGCGCCAGCACGTCGGCGTGCACCCCGGAGGCGGCGACGGTGTTGGCGCCGGAGGTGTAGAGGTTCGCGATGCCCGCGCCCGCCGCGTACACGCCTTCGGGCACGTTCGACCACACCATCGCGGGCGCGGCCAGCACCGAGTGGTCGGCGGAGCCGTCGACGACGACCGGGGGTTGCGGTCGGCCGTCGGGGCCGATGGGGTATCGCGCGGCCATCCGCCCGAGCAGTCCGAGCGAGAAGCCCGCCGGGTTGCGGGTGGAGTACAGCTCGCGGCGTTCCAGCAGCCAGCTGGTCGGCGCGGGTTCGGTCGCGGCGAACGCGGCCATCGCGTACTCCCACGGCACGCCCTGGGTGTGCAGCCAGCGGAGGTGGTTGGCGAGGACGAACTCGGTGGGTAAGCCGGTGCAGCCCTCGGCCTTCGCGCGCAGCAGTCCTTCGAGGGTGAACACGGTGAGCTGCGTGAGGTCGGTGACGGCCCCGCGCCGCCCGTAGACGGGGAGGTAGTCGACGACGCCGCGCGGCCCGAACCACTGCTGTATCTCGGCGGTCGAGGTGTGCCGGACTCCGGCGCCGAGGGCGTCGCCCACGGCACCGCCGAGCAGCGCCCCGCGGAAACGATCGGCCCAGCTCAGCTGCGGTTGCGGGTCGGTCATCGCCTTCTCCTCAATTGCTCACCAGGCGGGATAGCGCTGCGCCCACCCCGGATCCGAGGGCGGTCCGGGGCTGAACTCCGCCAGCGCGTCCCGGGCCGCGGTCTCGACCAGTCCGCGCAGTTCGAGGGTCTCCAACCATTCCGCCGGAACGGCCCGAGCCCCGTGAAGCGCCCCGCCAATGTTGCCGCACACCATTCCGGTGGAGTCCGAGTCCCCCGAGTGGTTCACCGAAAGAAGCAGCGCCTCGCGCAGTCCGTCGGTGGCCAGCACGGCGTAGAGCCCGATCGCGAGCGCTTCCTCACCGACCCAACCACCCCCGAGCTCCTGCGCGATCTCCTCAGGTGACACGGGTCCGCGCTCGGCGAGCGCGACGGCCCCGTCCAGCGCCCGGAGCTGCTCCTCGTGCTCCGGCCACCGCGTCAGCAGTTCCCGATCCAGGGCCACGGCCCCGCGCAGCGGCACCTCGCGGACCAGCTGGTGGACGATCACGGCCAGCACCCCGGCCGACTCAGGAGCGGGAAGCGCTGATCCCATTCATCATCATCCCTCGGGAATTCCCTCAGCTGCTCCGGAACGTCCTGGGAAAGTCTGAACACCAGCTTGGCCGACATCGAGAGACCCTCGGCCCAGTACGCCGGGATGCCGCCAAGACCTTCGAAACTCGCACCTCCGATGGCTCCCGCCAACGCCCCGGTCACCACGCTGTTGCCCGAGTGGCTGACCGCGATCCGCAGCACCTCGTCGAAATCGAGTCCCCCGACTGCACCGCACACGCGGCGATCGCCAGCGCCGAGAACGGTCTGCAACCGTCTCCCAACGTCTCGATCTGCTCAGGTGTGATGCCGGGCGATGCCAAGGAATCAGCGGCCCGCATGAGACGCAACAGCTCTGCGTCCCCAGCACCTAGTTCATCGGCATCAACCTCGATGACCTGGCCGAATCCACGGACGTAGTTCTTGGTCATCACAGTCTGCTGCAGAATCGCCCCAAGAGCCTGAGCTGCTTGAACCGACTCACCACGCATCCCGAGCACACCGCACGCCCGCCCCACATGCTCGACGACCTCTCGACTGACCAGAGAGGACACACTTGCGGGAATGGCCGAGTACAGGAACTCGGGCAAGCCCGCAGGCCGCCCGGGAAGACCGGCGGCGACAGCCGCAACAGCACGCGAACCGGCAATCCGGGGTGGAAGGTGCCTTCCCAGCCAACCGGCCTGTCCTTGCGCTTCAGCGGAACTCGACGACCAGAGAGCGTAGGTAGCCCGCAACTCGGCCATCGGATCCAAGCCACGAACCAACGCACGATCGGACCTGATCAAACCATCCAGGGACAGAGCCAGCGTCACCAGACCGTCCGACATCGGCGGCTCTTCGGCGCCTGGCTCCAACGAGGTCGCACCCGGTGCACCGAACCGTTCCCCGTTCTTCGGCCAACCCGATGACGTGACCCGGTGTCCAAGCGCGTCCCCGATCATCGCTCCGACAACAGCACCGAGGAATCGCTGCGCGCGTTCCGCAGCGAGTTCCCCGTCTCCCAGCACGGGACGCCTCACCGGCTTGCCGGCGGTCTCCGGCCCTGTACCGCCCATCACAACCATCCGTACCTCGAACGATCACCAGGCCGGGTAGCGCTGGGGCCAGGAGGGGTCTGTGGGTGGTCCGGGGCTGAACTCGGCGAGGGCGTCGTTGGTGATGGTTTCGATGATCTGGCGAAGCTCCAGGGTTTGCAGCCAATCCGCCGGGATGGCGCGGGTTCCGTACAGGGCGCCGCCGATGTTGCCGCAGACGATGCCCGTGGAGTCTGAGTCGCCGGAGTGGTTCACCGACAGCAGCAGCGCATCGCGCAGGTTGTCGGTGGCCAGCACGGCGTAGAGGCCGATGGCGAGCGCTTCCTCACCGACCCAGCCTTCGCCGAGCTCGGCCTTCAGCTCCTCGGGTGTCACGCGACCGCGTTCCGCCAGCGCCACCGCGCGGTCGAGGACCTGCAGCTGCTCCTCGTGCTCCGGCCAGCGCGTCAACAGGTCCCGCGCCATCCGGACCGCATCGCGCAGCGCGACCTCGCGCAGCAACTGGTGCACGATCACCGCCAGCACACCGGCCGACAGGAACCCGCTCGGGTGGCTGTGGGTCAGCGCGGCGGTCCGCACCGCCACGAGGAAGACCTCGCTCGGGTCGTTCGACCACGCCGCCACCGGCGCCGCCCGCATCACCCCGCCGCAGCCCTTGGAGTTGTTGATCCGGTGCTGCGGAGTCGCGAAAACGCCCGTCTGCGCGAAGTTCGCCAACGCCGACATGCACGTGCTGCCCGGAGCCCGCGACGCGAACAGGTCCCGGTTCGTGATCAACCAGCCGTCCGGCCGCTGCAAGTGCTGCGCGTAGGGCCCACCCGAGGTGCGCCACTCCGGCCCCTGCGTGTGGTACCAGCGCTGATACGCGTGCTGCACCTCGGGAACCGGATCGTTGTCCCGCGGCTGCATCCGCCGAGCCACGTGCGCCCGGATCAGCCCCTCCAAAGTGAACAGCATCATCTGCGTGTCATCGGAGACCTGAGCAACCCCGTCCCGCAACACCGGCCCCGTCACGCCATCAGCCCCGTGATGCCGCCGAATCATGTCGATGTCGTTGAACTCGACCGCATAGCCCAGCGCATCCCCCATCGCCCCACCGAGCATGGCCCCGAGGAACCGCTCTTGGGCACTGATGGGCTCCGCAGGAACGGCAGCGGGCTGAGGGTTCTGCCCAGCAGCTCGGCGCTTCTCGAGTTCCTGCTTGAGCACCGAGCCTTCGATGAACGCCTGGTGCCGCGTGGCGATGTCGAGCACGAGACCGGCTTCGTCCAGGAACGGCTCGATCGAGGCCAGGTTGGCCTTGTGCGCCCCCTTCGCGAAATCCGGGACGTACTTGACCGCCGACGCACCGAACAGAACCTTCCTGCCGCCGAGCGGGAAGATCGGGGCGGCCCCGTCTTCCTCGACCACCAGCGCGAAGTCGCTGTCCGCGAGAACGGTCACGAGCGCGCCGGTCGAAACGTAGCCGGCGGTGTGCAGGTGCAGGACCTTCTCAAGCATGCTCACCGGCTCCGGAAACCCGAGCGTCAGTGGAGACGGCTTGTACTTCGAGCTCGGCCGGTACTGCCCCGTCACGGCGCCGGCATCGTCAACCCAGTACTCACCGACGAACGCGTGCTCGGGAACCTTGTCGCGCGGCTGCCCCTGGTACATGCGGTCCGGCACAGCGATCCAGGTACCAGGCGCTGCTGTGCCGCGGCTCGCAACTCATCGGTGATCTCGGGCGCCGACTGCAGAATCGCCCGTGAACCGATCAGCATCACGTCCTGCGCGTCAGGACCGGTCGCGACATGCACGTTCAACTCGGGCAGCATCGGCAAGAGCTGGTACCCGTTCACGACGGTCGTGCCAGGAGCGAAGTCCGGTACGGCCTTCTTGTTCGTGCACACCCAGACCTGCTGCTTCTCCTGGCCCTCGACGCTGACCATCACCGGATCCGCCGAGTCCTCCGACGTGACCAGGAACAGCTTGGCGATCAGGAACTCCCGGTACACCTGATCGATCGCCTCAGGATCATTCGCGTACCGCTCGATGGCCTGCTCAAGAGCAGTCGTCGGCCCCTGCTGGCTCATCCCGCTTCTCCGTCCTCGACCGCGCCCTCCGCGTCGCGCCTCCGCTTGGCGGGGAAGGGCTTGAAGTCGTCATCCAGCCCGATGGGGAAGTTGTCCCCCGGTTTGGGAGTCCCCTGACGCCCACTGCGATGCAATTCGCGCATCCACTCCCGTGAAGCTTCCAGAGCCTCCCTCTTCTCCGGAGGGAGCTTGCTCCAATCCGCGCTGTACTTCCGCACGAGTTCCTCATGACTGAGCGGCTCGGTCCCACGGTCCCGCAGGTGGACGACCCACTTCCCCAGCTCGTCGCTGAACTCCTTGCTCAGCAGCTCGAAGCGACTCTTCGGCGGCCAGACAACTTCTTCGTCCAAGACCACCTCACCGCCCAAGATCAGTCAGGTAGATCGTCCACTTATCAGTTTCCTCATCAAATTTTCTGCTACTGACCGCAAAACGGCTACCTGGGGGCCACGCCACCTCACGCATGCCCCCATACGGCTTGAGGAACTCGAGGTCTTTACCTTCACGTGCCTCGATCACGAACTCGACATTTCCGGGGAAGGGATCCCCCTTCGAGGAACTCGTAAAGGCGTTCTCCGTGACCTCTGCGCCATCCGAATACCGCTCCAGGAAATCTTCCATGTTCCAGGAATCGATGAAAATGCCACGGTGAACCGTGGGGACATCCGGAGTCGCAGTCCAGTCCGGGAGTTTGTTCATACCCGACACGGCGTTGCGAATCACGGTCTCATACCTGCGCACCTCTTCGACGTCTCCGCCGCGGAGCGCCTCGTTCCAGTACTGGTGATCCATACCGGTGTAGAGGTACATCGCGGAAAGTTCCTCGTCGGTGATGTGCTCGATATCCGGCCGTCGGCTTCGGATCTCTCGGAGTTCGGCATCACTCAGCACCTTGCCGAGCTGCCGAAGGGCAGAGTGGTCCTCGGCCGTCGCGCGGAAGTCCCTGTCGCCGAAGAAGTCGAGCTCGTCGAGCGGATTGCGTTCACCGAGTCCAGGTACATCCGGGTCCGGGCCGTCCGGCAGCAACGTTCCCTGTTCGAACCCGTTGTCGCTCAGGAAGTCGTCATAGGATCGGGTCGGCGGGGTCACATCCGGAGGAGGCGGGAAGCTCGCCGCGCCGGAGTCGACTCGCGGAGTTCCAAAGTTCGGGCCCGGAGCCTCAGAATACGCCACTGGACGATGGGAGGCGGTCTGCTGAGGTCCCGTTGCGCGCCCGCTTACCGGCGGAGCTGGAGTGCTCTGAGGTGCGTTCCACCGCTGTTGCGGACTGCCTGATGGGGAAGCGTTCGGTTGCCCACCCTGAACCGGATTCCCTTGGGCCTGCGGCGCGTTTTGCCGAGGCTGTGTGGGGACTGGCTGTTGAGGCGGGCGGCCGCCTTGCGCGTGCTGCGGCGACCCGTATCCGGCGTGTTGCGGATACTGCGGATTCGCGTACTGGGGCTGCTGCGGGTAGCCACCTTGTTGGGAAACGTGCTGCGGTTGCTGCGGGTAGGCGCCGCCCGCCTGCTGCGAGTTCTGCGGAGCGGCGTGCTGCGGATATCCCTGCGGGGCGCCCTGCTGCTGGTAACTCTGGTGCGGCTGAGCCGAGTAGTGCTGCGGAGCGTTCGGCTGGGCGTAGTGCTGTGCCGGTCCCTGCTGCGGATAGCCCTGCTGCTGGTATCCGTGCTGCGGGTGCCCCTGATTCGGCCCGGGCTGCGCGTAGCCCTGCGGGTGCTGCGCGAACCCTTGGCTCTGCGGAGGCTGGACGCTCTGCTGCTGGAATCCCTGCTGCGGGTTGTACGCCTGGTGCTGCTGGTTGTACGCCTGGTGCTGCGGGGTATACGCCTGGTACTGCTGCTGCGGGTTGTAAGCCTGCTGCTGTTGCGGACTGTAAGCCTGCTGCTGTTGCGGGTTGTAGGCGTGGTTCGGCTGCTGTGGTGGGGGGTGAGATCCCGGTGGCCCGGTTCTGTAGTCGTGGCCTGTGGCCGCGTCGATTGCGAAATCTTCTTCCTTGAGTCGTCGGCGGAAGAAGCCTCGTCGTTGGGCTGCTTCTGCTTGTACTCCTCCTCGGGTCCACTCGGGGTTGTGGCCTGGTGGGTAGGGGCTGGTGTGGACTGCTTTGGTGCCGTCCGGGCGGAAGGCGGTCCACTCGCCCGGGGAGTCCATGCGGGGGTGCGGGGTGCCGGACTCGTCCCTGTCGAAGTTCGCGCGGGTTTCGCTGGCGTAGATGTTGCCGTAGTTGTCGACCCACGCGTTGCTGTTCGGGGCCAGGACCTCGACGCCGAGCTCCTCGGAGAGCTGCTGGGCGAAGTTCTTGCCGCCGGGGACGTCGGCCCCCGTCTCGCACGAGACCAGGCGGATCGGGGTGCCGTCCTTGTAGCCCGGGGAGCCCTTGATGATCTCGGCGAGTTCCTTGGCGTCGAGGTCCAGGTCCTTGAACCTCACGCCGTTCGGTCCGCCGTGCATCTCGACGGTGAAGCGGTTCGGGTCGACCGAGCAGCGCGGCCGCTTGTTGGCCCACTCCGCGCGGCCGAAGTAGTGCTCCTTCGGCGGCCTGGTGAACGACAGCCCGGCCGTGTTCGCCTCGATGTCGCGGCGGCGCGGCCCCAGCTTCTCGCGCAGCTCGTCCGAGATGTCGAGGCGCGGCGTGTGCGACGCCTTGTGGTGGCCGGCCTGCCACGAGTCCTTCGGCGGGGTCTCGGCCGCCATCGACTCCGCCGTCGACGGCTTCGGCTGGTCGGGTTTGGGCTGGTCAGGAAGGCTGTTCGGCGCTTCCGGGGTGCGCTGGGCCGGGATCGGCGTGCGGGGCGCCTCGGCCGTGCGCAAGTGCTCCGGGCGGGGCGGGGCCGCGGTCTGGCGGTGCACCGGGGCTCCGGGGCGAGCCTGGGATGCGCGGGACGGGCTCGGGGCTCCGCGCCCACCGCGCGGCGCGTGCGCCGAGGCCTCCACGCGCGGCCGACTCGGGGCATCGACGTGGGGCCGGTTCGGCGCATCCGCGCGCGAGGCCGCAGGACGATTCGGCGCGTCCCCACGCGAGGCCGCAGGGCGGTTCGGCGCGTCCGCGTGGGGTCGGTTCGGGGTGTGCGCGGCGCCCGGATGGCCGGACGTGCCGGTCCACCCGGGCGATCCCTGGCGTCCCGCGCCGCGCGGCGACGGCGCGCCACCGGACGGGGAACCACCTGACGGGGCCGAAGGGCTCGCGGCTCCGCCCGGAGCCGCGCTCGACGGCTGGTCCGGGCGCGGAGCGGACGGAGCCGACTGCGGAGCGGCGGCCTCCGGCGGCCTGGCGGGTGCGTCGACGCCGGCTGCGGAGGTGTTCGCGGGAGCGCGCTGGGCGTCGGGAGTCGAAACGCCGGAACCCGTGTGGGTCTGCGCGGACGGCGATCCGGCGTCGCCGCGAGGGGCGTCGGTGTGCGTCGCACCGCCAGAACCCGAGTGCGTGGAACCTGAACCGGACTGCGAGCCCGAATCGACGTTCGACCTGCTCGAACCCGAATCCGCCTGCGCCGAACCGGAATCCGTCCGCGACTGCGAAGCCGCGTCAGCGTGGCTCGAACCCGAATCCGCCTGCGCCGAACCGGAGTCGGGACGCGACTGCGGCCCCGCATCAGCAGAACTCGAACCCGACTGACCCGAATCGGAACTCGACCGCGACTGCGATCCCGCGTCACCGTGGCTCGAAACCGAATCCGCCTGCGCGGAAGGCGAATCCGAGCTGGACCGCGACTGGGCCGACCCGCTCGAACCCGGGTCGCCGGACGCACCCGAGCCGGAGTCACCGCTGCCCCCGGAACTCGAACCCGACTGCGCCGAACCAGCCCCCGAGGCCCCCTCCGACTGCGAACCGCCGTCCGAGGTCGACCCCGATCGCGTGGACGCATCCCCCTGGGACGACGAACGGCCGCCCTCCGCGGACGGCGAACCGCCGTCGTCGCCCGAGTCCGGGGCGTTCGGGCTGTCCGGCCCGCCGAACCTGGCGTTGTGGCGGCCGACGACGTCGGTGCCGAAGGTCTCGTCGATCTTCTTCCAGGACTTGGCGGCCAGGTGCTCGGCGACGTCGAGCTTCTCCGCGACCTTGCTGACCGCCCCCGCTCCGGCCTTCGCCTTGCCGCCCAGGGTCTTCATGATGTCGCCGAAGACCTCGGCGAGCTTGGCGAGCTTCGGGGAGACGTTGCTGATCGTCTTGATCAGCTTGTTGACCACGTCGGCGATCTTGCTGACGGTCTTGGAGATGAACGCGACCGCCTGCGGGACCACCCAGGCCAGCGAGGCGATCGGCGGCAGCAGGGCTTCCAGCGCGTAGGTGATCAGCCGCGAGATGCAGTCGGCGACCAGGTCGCGGACGAACTCGCGGACGAACGCGACGACCTCGCCCATGACCGTCACGACCGAGCTGATGGTGCCCGCCAGCTTCGCCGCACCCGCGAGCGCTTCGCCCTTCTCCGCGGCGGTCCGCCGGTAGGCGTCGCCCGCGGCGCCGGTCCAGTCGGCGGTGTCGGCCTTGACGGCGTCCTCGTACTGGCTCGCGGCTTCCTCGACGGCCTTGGAGACGTTCTCCCAGGTCTTGCCGTAGGCGGCGACGCCGTCGGGGTCGCCGGCGAACCAGTCGAGGGCCTCCTTGAGCGGCTGGACGTGCTCGATCAGCCAGGACAGGCCGTAGGACAGCAGCGTGCCGATCGGGTCGACGGCCATGCTGATGCCTTCGAGCGCGAGACCGCCGTAGGCGAGCCCGGATTCGACCCAGCTGGACCCCTCGTTGAGGCTGGAGACGTCGTTGACGGACTCGGCGATGCCGATGCCCGCCGCCCAGCCCTGGTCGCCGGTGCCCTTGGTGATGAAGCCGTCGTCGCTCTCCGGCTGCTTCTCGACGAGCGGGTTGCTCACGGCTGCACCCCGCGGATCATCTCGCTGTTGCGGTCGTCGATCTCCTGGTAGTCCTCGGCGGTCGTGCGCACGTCATCGGCGATCTGCTGCATCGACTTCACCGCTTCGCGGACCGCGTCCACGCCCTGCTGCTCGGCGATGTCGATCATCTGCGCGAACGGCTGGCACAGGACTCCGTAGGCGCTGTTGTCCAGCGAGACCTGCTGCGAGGCGTCGACCGCCGTGCTCAGCTGATCCACCACACCATCCACTTTGGACGCGTGGGTGCGCAGGTTCTCGATGACGACGGTCATCTCGTCAGGCATGTGCGATCCCCCAGATCAGCGCAGGAAGGAGCCGTTGCCGAAGTCCTCGTCGTCGAAGTCGTCCGGCCTGCGACGACCCGGGGACTGCTGCGGGGGCTGGGGGCGGCGCGGCGGCTGGGCGGTGTCCTCGACGGGCGTCCGGATCTCGTTGCGCCCGCCGCCGCGCGCCGGTGGTTCCTCCTCCGGCGGCGGCTCCGGGAAGTGCCTGCGGGCCTGGTCGAGCACGTGCTGAGCGGCCGAATCACCCATGCCGACGGTGTCCTCGACGGCCTGCTGCATCTGCCCGGGGATCTTGGCCTGCGCCTGCTGGACGAGGCGCATGATGTCCGCGCCGAGCCGGGCCATGGGGCGGTTGTCGGCGTTGTCGGCGAGCTGGAGGTCCTGCAGCATCCCGCTGGAGGCGACGGTCACCCGGATCGCGCCATCGCGGGAGGACTCGGTCACCGCGATGTTCTCGACCTGCTGTTGCAGCCGGGTGAACTTCTCGGCCTTCTCCGCCGCGCGGTCCTGCCACTCCCGGACCATCCGCTCGGCGGCGCCGATGTCCCTGCCGAAGTCCTCCGCCACAGCACTCCCCGTCGATCAACTGGCCAGCGGATGAGCACGTTATCAACCGATCGTGTGCCGGTAGACCGGATCCGAACTTTCCCGCCCGAGGCGAGGATCACGCTGTCCGGGAACCCGGAATGTAAGGTCGGGACCGTGACGGGGGGATGGTTCGCTGCGTTGGTTCGGCCGGACAGCAAGCAGCTGACCGAGACCCTCAGGGCCGCCATCCGCGACGGTTCGCTGGCCGCCGGGAGCCGGGTTCCCTCGACCCGCTCGCTCGCCCAGGAGCTCGGGATCGCGCGCGGCACCGTCACCCGGGCCTACGACCAGCTCGCCGCCGAGGGCTTCCTCATCGCCCGGCAGGGCGCGCCCACGGTCGTCGCCGAGCTGCTCGCCACCCCCGCTCCCGAGGAACCCGCACCGGCCGAGCCGGAGCCCGAGGTGGCCCGCTGGGACTTCCGTCCGGGGCGGCCGAACCTGAGCGCCTTCCCGCGCCGGGACTGGCTGGCGGCCAGCCGCCGGGCGCTGCGCGACGCGCCCACCGACGACCTCGACTACGGCGACCCGCAGGGTCACCCGCGGTTGCGGGAGGCCCTGGCCGACTACCTCGCGCGCGAGCGGGCGGTGGCCGCGCCCCCGGCCAACATCATCGTCTGCAACGGCTACACCCAGGCGTTGTCGCTGCTCAGCAATGCCCTCGCGGATCTGGGCGAGACGTCGGTGGACTTCGAGGACCCGTCCGCGCCGCACCTGTGGGACATCCCGGCCGGGTTCGGGATGGCCGTGCACGGCATCCCGGTGGACGCCGAGGGCATCGACGTGTCGCGGCTGCGGAGCCGGGCCGTGGTGGTGACCCCGGCGCACCAGTTCCCGCTCGGCGTGAGCATGAGCTCCGCGCGGCGGACCGAGCTCGCTCGCCGCGCCAAGGACGAGGACCTGCTGGTCATCGACGACGACTACGACGGCGAGTTCCGCTTCGACCGGCAGCCGGTGGGGTCGCTGCAGGGGATGGCGCCCGAGAACGTCGTCTACGCCGGGACGGCGAGCAAGACGCTGGCCCCGGCGCTGCGCCTGGCGTGGCTGGCGCTGCCGTCGCGGCTGGTGGAGCCGGTGCGCGAGCTCAAGCGCAACAGCGGTCTGCACGCACCGCTGTTCGAACAGCTGGCCATGGCAGAGTTGATCTTGTCGGGGGCCTACGATCAGCACGTCCGCCGATCGCGCGCCACCTACCGGCAGCGCCGCGAGCAGCTCGGTGAAGCGCTGCGCGGGATGCGTGCGAACCACCGGCCGCACCCGGCCGGGATCTCGGCGGGCCTGCACGTGACCTTGCAGCTGGATCCGGAAGGACCCGCGGAAGGCGAGGTGCTGGACAGGGCGCGGCGGCACTCGGTGGAACTCCAGGTGCTGGGGCCGCACTGGGTCGCTCCCGGTGCGCACCCGCCCGGCGTGATCGTCGGGTACGCCGCACCCTCGGACCACGCGTTCCGTCCCGCACTGCGAGCGCTGGTCACCGTCCTGGAGCGGTGACTCGATCGGGCGACACTGCGCGTCGCCGCTGTGTCCGTAGCACGAACGGGGAACACTTGTTCTATTCTGGTGTCCCCTCCCGCGATAAACAGGAGACAAGTTGACCGAAGAGCAGACCACCCCGGCCGAGGCCACCGGCTTCGACAGCACCGCCTCCACCGCTGTCGCCACCGAGCCGACCTCGCCCGAGACTCCGGCAGCTCCGGCGCCGGCTGCCGCCGAGACCCCCGCTGAGACTTCCGGGGCTCCTGCCGAGGCCGAAGCGCCGAAGAAGCGCCAGACCCGCAAGAGCTCGGCGAAGAAGACCCGCACGGTCGAGCTCACCCTCACGGTCACCGGCACCGCCGACGGCGAGTGGCAGGCGGAGCTGATGCACCAGGGCAAGCGCGTCGTCCAGGCCCTGCCGGTCGCCGCCGCCGCGGTGTCCAAGGCAGCCGCCGAGCTGAACCCGGAAATCTTCGAGACCATCGAAGGCGTCATCAACGAAGCCCGCCAGCAGCACGAGGCCAAGCTCGCCGAACTCGAGGCCGAGGTCGAGCGGGTCCGCAAGGCCCTCGCCGAGCTCGAAGGCTAACCCGAAGACTCCCGGGGCGCCGTGGTCCCCTCCCAGGCACGGCCCCCTGGACATGAGAAAGCCCCTGCTCAGCAGGGGCTTTTTCATGTCTTGAGTCCTCCGGGCTCGTTGTGGGGTGGGGAAGTTTTCATGAAAACCTCCCCACCCCCACAACGAGCCCGGAGCTGAGGACGGGATCCGGATCGCGCCGGAGTAGTCAACGAAATGATCAAGGGAGGTTCCGGACAGGTCCCACCTGGACTAGCTTCCAGAACCATGACCCAAGCCCCCGTTGAGCAGACCCTGCCCATGCCGAAGATCGAGGCCGAAGCCCTCGCCGACCACTACGACGCCCAGCCCGCCGCGGGCGACGAGCCCGCGGACGAGGACTGACCAGCACGAACCCGGTCACGCGGCCGGGGACGGAGCACAGCAGTCCGCTCCACCCCGCGCCGCTCGTGGCGGCCCCGGAACGAGAAAGAGCCCCTGCCCGGAGGAGTCGGGCAGGGGCTCTCGGCTACTTCACTCGGAACTTCAGCGGTAGTCCCGGCCGAAGTCGTAGTCGTCCAGCGGGACGGCCGCACCGGTGCCGGCGCCGAACACATCCGGGGTGTAGTAGCTGTCGTCGTAGGACGGGATCGCGTAGGCCGCGGCCCGTGCCTCCTCGGTCGGCTGCACCTGGATGTTGCGGTACCGGTTGATGCCCGTACCGGCCGGGATCAACTTACCGATGATCACGTTCTCCTTCAGGCCGACCAGCTTGTCACTCGCGCCCTCGATCGCGGCGTTGGTGAGGATGCGGGTCGTCTCCTGGAAGGAGGCCGCCGACAGCCACGACTCGGTGGCCAGCGACGCCTTGGTGATGCCCATCAGCACCGGACGGCCGGAAGCCGGGTCGCCGCCCTCGGCGACGACGCGGCGGTTCTCCGCCTCGAACTGCGAGCGCTCGACCGGCGAACCGGGCAGGAACTCGGTGGCACCCGAGTCGATGATGATGACCCGGCGCAGCATCTGGCGGACGATGACCTCGACGTGCTTGTCGTGGATGCCCACACCCTGCGACCGGTACACCTCCTGCACCTCGTTCACCAGGTGCAGCTGGGCCTCGCGCGGGCCCATCACGCGCAGCACCTCGTGCGGGTCGACCGCGCCTTCGAGCAGCTGCTGCCCGACCTCGACGTGGTCGCCGTCGGAGATCTGCCGCTCGGTGCCGTCGACCGAGATCGCCGCGAGCCGCTGACGCTTGGACAGCTTGTCGTAGACGATCTCCTCGCCGCCGTCGTCCGGAATGATCGTGATCTTCCAGTAGCGGTCGTTGTCCTCCAGCCGGATGCGGCCGGAGGTGTCGGCGATCGGGGCCTTGCCCTTCGGGACGCGGGCCTCGAACAGCTCCTGCACACGCGGCAGACCGGTGGTGATGTCGTCACCGGCGACACCGCCCTGGTGGAACGTGCGCATCGTCAGCTGCGTACCGGGCTCACCGATGGACTGGGCGGCGACGATGCCGACGGCCTCGCCGACGTCGACCAGCTTGCCGGTGGCCATCGAGCGGCCGTAGCAGACCGAGCAGACGCCCACGCCGGACTCGCAGGTCAGGACGCTGCGGACCTTGACCTTGGTGACCTTGGCGGCGAGCAGCTTCTCGATCGCCGGGTCACCCAGGTCCGAACCGCGGGCCAGCACGATGTTGCCGTCGGCGTCGGTGACGTCCTCGGCGGTCGTGCGGGCGTAGACGCTGGTCTCGACGTGCTGGTGACGCATGATCCGGCCGTCGTGCAGCACCTCGGCGATCGGCATCTTCACACCGCGCTCGGTGCCGCAGTCGGTCTCGCGGACGATGACGTCCTGCGAGACGTCCACCAGACGACGGGTCAGGTAACCCGAGTCGGCGGTGCGCAGCGCCGTGTCCGCCAGACCCTTGCGGGCACCGTGGTTGGAGATGAAGTACTCCAGCACGGACAGGCCCTCGCGGAAGTTCGCCTTGATCGGGCGCGGGATGTACTCACCCTTCGGGTTCGACACCAGACCACGCATACCGGCCAGCTGAACGACCTGGGTCATGTTACCGGCGGCCCCGGACTTCACGATCGTGCTGATCGAGTTGTCCTCGGGGAAGTTGGTCTCCATGGCCTCGGCGACCTCGTCCTTGGCCGCCGTCCAGACCTTGACCAGCTCGGCGTTGCGCTCCTGGTAGGACAGCGCACCGCGGCGGTACCGCTTCTCGACCTGGTCCGCCTTGGCCTCGTAGCTGTCGAGGATCTCGGTCTTGTTCGGCGGCACGACCACGTCGGTGATCGACACGGTCACACCGGAACGGGTGGCCCAGTGGAAACCGGCGTCCTTCAGCTTGTCCAGCGTCTGGGCGACGGTGACCATCGGGTACCGCTCGGCGAGGTCGTTGACGATCGCGGCCTGCTTCTTCTTCGGCAGCAGGTCGTCGACGAACGGGTAGTCCTCCGGCAGCAGCTCGTTGAACCAGACGCGGCCCAGCGTGGTCTCGGCGATCCACTGCTGGCCCGGCTCCCAGCCCTCCGGCATCTGCTCGGCGTTGGGGACCAGGTCCCGCAGCCGGATCTTGACCTTGGCCTGCAGGTCCAGCACGCCGCGGTCGAAGGACATGATCGCCTCGCCGACCGAGGAGAACGCCAGGCCTTCGCCCTTGGCGCCCTCGACCAGGCGGGTCAGGTGGTACAGGCCCGTGACCATGTCCAGACGCGGCATCGCCAGCGGCCGACCGGAGGCCGGCGACAGGATGTTGTTGCTGGACAGCATCAGGACCCGGGCCTCGGCCTGGGCCTCGGCCGACAGCGGCAGGTGGACCGCCATCTGGTCACCGTCGAAGTCCGCGTTGAACGCCTCGCAGACCAGCGGGTGCAGCTGGATGGCCTTGCCCTCCACCAGCTGCGGCTCGAAGGCCTGGATGCCGAGGCGGTGCAGCGTGGGAGCACGGTTGAGCAGCACCGGGTGCTCGGCGATGACCTCTTCCAGCACGTCCCACACCTGCGGGCGCTGGCGCTCCACCATCCGCTTCGCGGACTTGATGTTCTGCGCGTGGTTGAGGTCGACCAGCCGCTTCATGACGAAGGGCTTGAACAGCTCGACGGCCATTTCCTTCGGCAGACCGCACTGGTGCAGCTTCAGCTGCGGGCCGACGACGATGACCGAACGGCCCGAGTAGTCGACTCGCTTGCCCAGCAGGTTCTGGCGGAAACGACCCTGCTTGCCCTTGAGCAGGTCGGACAGCGACTTCAGCGGCCGGTTGCCCGGGCCGGTGACCGGACGCCCGCGACGGCCGTTGTCGAACAGCGCGTCCACGGACTCCTGCAGCATCCGCTTCTCGTTGTTGACGATGATCTCGGGCGCGCCGAGGTCGATCAGTCGCTTGAGGCGGTTGTTGCGGTTGATCACGCGGCGGTACAGGTCGTTGAGGTCGGAGGTCGCGAAGCGACCACCGTCGAGCTGCACCATCGGACGCAGGTCCGGCGGGATGACCGGCACGCAGTTGAGCACCATGCCGCTCGGGTCGTTGCCGGTGGCCTGGAAGGCCGCCACGACCTTGAGCCGCTTGAGGGCGCGCAGCTTCTTCTGGCCCTTGCCGCTGCGGATGGTCTCGCGCAGCGACTCGGCCTCGGCGCCGATGTCGAAGTTCGCCAGCAGCGTCTGGATCGCCTCGGCGCCCATGCCACCGGTGAAGTACTCGCCGTACCGGTCGTAGAGCTCGCGGTAGAGGACCTCGTCGGCGATGAGCTGACGCGGCTCCAGCTTGGTGAAGGTGTCCCAGATCTCGTCGAGCTTGTCGAGCTCGCGCTGCGCGCGGTCGCGCAGCTGCTTCATCTCGCGCTCGGCGCCTTCCTTGACCTTGCGGCGCTGGTCGCTCTTGGCGCCCTCGGCCTCAAGCGCGGCCAGGTCGGTCTCGAGCTTCTGGGCCCGGGCCTCCAGGTCGGCGTCGCGCTGGTCGGCGACGCGCTTGCGCTCGACGCTGATCTCGCTCTCCAGCGTCGACAGGTCGTTGTGCCGCAGCTCGGTGTTCACACCGGTGATCACGTAGGCCGCGAAGTAGATGATCTTCTCGAGGTCCTTCGGGGCCAGGTCCAGCAGGTAGCCCAGCCGCGACGGAACGCCCTTGAAGTACCAGATGTGCGTGACGGCGGCGGCCAGCTCGATGTGGCCCATCCGCTCGCGGCGCACCTTGGCGCGGGTGACCTCGACACCGCAGCGCTCGCAGATGATGCCCTTGAAGCGGACCCGCTTGTACTTACCGCAGTAGCACTCCCAGTCCCGGGTCGGACCGAAGATCTTCTCGCAGAAGAGCCCGTCCTTCTCCGGCTTCAGGGTTCGGTAGTTGATGGTCTCGGGCTTCTTGACCTCGCCGTACGACCACTGGCGGATGTCGTCGGCCGTGGCGAGGCCGATGCGGAGTTCATCGAAGAAGTTGACGTCAAGCACGTCGGGTCTTCTCCCTTGGTCGAATGGTGCTCCTCCCGGTGCCACCGGGGGAAGCGAGTGCCAGGTTGGGTCGGTCGCCGACCCGCGGGAGCAGTCCCGCGGGCCGGCGGCGAGGGTCAGTGAGCGATGTCGTCCACCGACGGGTTCTCGTTGCGCGACAGGTTGATGCCGAGGTTGGCAGCGGCGCGCTCCAGGTCCTCGTCCTCGGTGTCGCGCATCTCGATCGCGGCGCCATCGCTGGAGAGCACCTCGACGTTCAGGCACAGCGACTGAAGCTCCTTCAGCAGCACCTTGAACGACTCCGGGATACCCGGCTCGGGGATGTTCTCGCCCTTGACGATCGCTTCGTAGACCTTGACGCGGCCCACCACGTCGTCGGACTTGATCGTCAACAGTTCCTGCAGGGTGTAGGCCGCACCGTAGGCCTGCATGGCCCAGCACTCCATCTCACCGAAGCGCTGACCACCGAACTGCGCCTTACCGCCCAGCGGCTGCTGGGTGATCATCGAGTACGGGCCGGTGGAACGGGCGTGGATCTTGTCGTCCACCAGGTGCGACAGCTTGAGGATGTACATGTAGCCGACCGCGGTCGGGTACGGGTACGGCTCACCGCTGCGGCCGTCGAACAGCTGCGCCTTGCCGTCGGCGCCGACCATGCGGTCGCCGTCGCGGTTCGGCTTCGTCGAGGCGAGCAGACCGGTGATCTCCTCCTCCCGCACACCGTCGAACACCGGCGTGGCGGTGTTGGTGCCGGGCTCGACGTCGAGCAGCTCCTCCGGCAGGCGCTGGGCCCACTCGGCGTCCGGGTCGATCGTCCAGCCTCGCGACGCGATCCAGCCGAGGTGCGTTTCCAGCACCTGACCGATGTTCATACGACGCGGAACACCGTGGGTGTTCAGGATGATGTCGACCGGGGTGCCGTCGGACAGGAACGGCATGTCCTCGGCGGGCAGGATCTTGCCGATGACGCCCTTGTTGCCGTGGCGGCCGGCGAGCTTGTCACCGTCGGAGATCTTGCGCTTCTGCGCGACGTAGACCCGGACCAGCTGGTTGACGCCCGGGGGCAGCTCGTCGTCGTCCTCGCGGTTGAACACGCGGACGCCGATGACCTTGCCGGTCTCGCCGTGCGGCACCTTCAGGGAGGTGTCGCGGACCTCGCGGGCCTTCTCGCCGAAGATGGCGCGGAGCAGGCGCTCCTCCGGGGTCAGCTCGGTCTCGCCCTTCGGCGTGACCTTGCCGACCAGGATGTCGCCGCCCTGGACCTCGGCACCGATGCGGATGATGCCGCGCTCGTCGAGGTCGGCCAGCACGTCGTCGGAGACGTTCGGGATGTCCCGGGTGATCTCCTCGGCGCCGAGCTTGGTGTCGCGGGCGTCGACCTCGTGCTCCTCGATGTGGATCGAGGTGAGCACGTCGTCCTGCACCAGGCGCTGGCTCAGGATGATCGCGTCCTCGTAGTTGTGCCCCTCCCACGGCATGATCGCCACGAGCAGGTTCTTGCCCAGGGCCATCTCGCCGTTCTCGGTGCACGGACCGTCCGCGATGACCTGACCCGCCTCGATCCGGTCGCCCTCGTTGACGATCGGCTTCTGGTTGATGCAGGTGCCGTGGTTGGACCGGGAGAACTTCTGCATCCGGTACGAGCGGCGGCTGCCGTCGTCGGCCATGATCGTGACGAAGTCCGCGGTCAGCTCCTCGACCACGCCCGCCTTCTCGGCGGTGATCACGTCACCGGCGTCGACCGCGGCGCGGAGCTCCATGCCGGTGCCGACCAGCGGGGACTCGCTGCGCAGCAGCGGCACCGCCTGACGCTGCATGTTCGCACCCATCAGGGCGCGGTTGGCGTCGTCGTGCTCCAGGAACGGGATCATCGCGGTCGCGGCGGAGACCATCTGCCGCGGCGAGACGTCCATGTAGTCGATCTCGTTCGGGGCGAGCAGCTCGACCTCGCCGCCCTTCCGCCGACCCAGGACGCGGTCGTCGACGAAGTTGCCCTCGTCGTCGATCTTGGCGTTCGCCTGCGCCTTGACGTAGCGGTCCTCTTCATCGGCCGTGAGGTAGTCGATCTGGTCGGTGACCCGGCCGTCGATGACCTTGCGGTACGGCGTCTCGATGAAGCCGAACGGGTTGACCCGAGCGAACGTGGCCAGCGAGCCGATCAGACCGATGTTCGGGCCTTCCGGCGTCTCGATCGGGCACATGCGGCCGTAGTGCGAGGGGTGCACGTCTCGGACTTCCATGCCGGCGCGCTCACGGGACAGACCGCCCGGGCCGAGCGCGGAGAGGCGACGCTTGTGCGTCAGACCCGCGATCGGGTTGGTCTGGTCCATGAACTGCGACAGCTGCGAGGTGCCGAAGAACTCCCGGATCGCCGCCGTGATCGGGCGGATGTTGATCAGGGTCTGCGGCGTGATCGCCTCGACGTCCTGCGTGGTCATCCGCTCGCGGACGACGCGCTCCATGCGGGACAGGCCCACCCGGACCTGGTTCTGGATCAGCTCGCCGACGGTGCGGAGGCGGCGGTTGCCGAAGTGGTCGATGTCGTCGACCTCGACCGGGATGTTGTCGCCGGCCTCGTCACCGCGAGCCGCCATCTCGGTCTCGCCCGCGTGCAGGCGGACCAGGTACTCGATGGTGGTGACGATGTCCTCTTCGGTCAGCACGCCGGTCTCGTAGGACTGCGAGAGACCGATCTTCTTGTTGACCTTGTAGCGGCCGACGCGAGCCAGGTCGTAGCGCTTCTCCTTGAAGAACAGGTTCTCCAGGAGGGTCTGCGCGCTCTCCTTCGTCGGCGGCTCGCCCGGGCGCAGCTTGCGGTAGATGTCGAGCAGCGCCTCGTCGGTGCCGCCGGTGTGGTCCTTCTCCAGGGTCGCCATCAGCGTCTCGGAGAAGCCGAAGCGCTCGCGGATGGCCTCGGTGGACCAGCCCAGCGCCTTGAGCAGCACGGTGACCGGCTGGCGGCGCTTGCGGTCGATGCGGACACCGACGGTGTCGCGCTTGTCGACGTCGAACTCCAGCCACGCACCGCGGCTGGGGATGATCTTGACGCTGAAGACGTCCTTGTCGGTGGTCTTGTCGACCGACTGGTCGAAGTAGACACCGGGGGAACGCACGAGCTGAGAGACGACGACCCGCTCGGTTCCGTTGATGATGAAGGTGCCCTTGTCGGTCATCATCGGGAAGTCACCCATGAACACCGTCTGGCTCTTGATCTCGCCAGTGGAGTGGTTGGTGAATTCCGCGGTGACGAACAGCGGGGCGGCGTAGGTCATGTCCTTGTCCGTGCACTCCCCGACGGAGGCCTTGACCTCGTCGAAGCGCGGATCGGAGAAAGACAGCGACATCGATCCGGAGAAGTCCTCGATCGGGGAGATCTCGCTCAGGACCTCCTCAAGACCACCAACCGGATTGTCCTCGCCGGCGTCGACCCGGCGCTGGAACCAGGCCTCGTTACCGACAAGCCATTCGAAGGACTGGATCTGCAGGTCTAGCAGGTTCGGCACGTTCAGCGGTTCGCGGATGTTCGCGAACGAGACCCGCTTGGGTGCCCCAGGGATCCCCGACGTGTAGTTGGAAGCTGCAGAGACCTTGGTCGCGCGGGAGACTGCCAAGATGCGTCCTTCCGGGACTCTGAACTGGCTACAGCCGTGCTCGCCGCAACAAGCGCGCGTCAGGCAAGCGCGCAGATCGCTAGCACAGCTGTCAAGGGTGCAATGGCGCCGACCATCCTACGGTCCAGTGCGGGACAGACCAATAAGAGGGCAGCGCAAAGTAGCAGTCTAGCCGGAAGGACGCCAGCTGTCGAGGGGGCCCACCGATGGCGGCCCAGCCCCGCGTTGAGGACCAGAGTGAACCCGCACGCGCTCTCAGTCAAGAGATCACCGATCGATCACTCTCGTGGCGGAAAACACGATCACCTCACGTGACCGCTGAGAACCCTTTTTAACCTGGTCAGGCGCTTTTGATCATCGTGTGCGGTACTCCCGTCACGCCGTTGGCGAACCCCCTCCGATCGGCTCTTGACAACGCTCTGAACCCTCCTGCGAGTCCACGGAGGAGGGTGGCGCGAGGCCGCGCGGATCACATCGCGCGGTCGTCGAGACCACCCGAGACCACCCGGCGGGTGGGAGGTCCACACGAAAGTGGGCGGTTCGCTCCTCCCTCCGAGGGGGTCGGCGCAATTCCCACCCGCCCCACGCGACCCAATTCGCACACCCGGCGGATTGGGCCGCGCGAAGAAATTCGGGCGTCCCACTTTCGCGATCTTGAAAAGATTGGTCCACGCCAATTCGCGGGACCACCCGAGACCACTCGGGCGGCCCGAGAGGATCTGGAAACGACTGTTCATGATCAACTACGGTGTGTGACGTCGCGCCTCGTGACCTGGACGGCCGTCCCCCGAACGTCGTAGCGAACGAGCCTCGACATCAACGCGGAGCGATGATCATGCTCGCTTGACCGCATCGAGACCACGGGTTGCCTCAAACATTCCCCTACGGGGCTGAACCCGTCGCGCAGAGCTAGTAGTTTCTCCCAACGAAGCTCAGCAATTACATCCAACGGGGGGACGCGCAGCCTCCGGAGGCGATCCCACCGAGTAACACATGGGCTACTCGACAATTACCTCCGCCGGTAACGTGAGATCACCACCGGCCCCCGACCGGTGCCCGGCAGGCCACAGGAGAAACGACCGATGACAGACGATGCAAGCCGCGCGAGCGAGCGGTTCCGCGGGCTGCAGCGTTGGACCGGAGGCCAGGACCAGAGCGGCCCGCAACCCTCGCAATCCAGTTGGTTCGCGCCGGAGGACGACGGCGAGACCACCGGGGAAGCGCCCGACGCGAGATCGGGCGGCCCGCACACCGGCACCAACCCGGGCTACGGGACCAACCCGGGACATGGGACCAACCCGGGCTACGGGACGAATCCGGGAACCGGCGGGCACCGGGCCGTCGGACAGCACCCGGGCCCGCCCAACCCCGGACCGCCCGGGCCGGGGAGTGGTGAGCGTCGCAGCGCCGAGCAGCGCTACGCGGACGCCATCGCGGCGATGAACCAGATCGTCACCAGCCTCGACTTCACCAACCTGCCCTGGGTCACCGAGATCTTCCGCAACACCGCGGGCGTGCTCCGCGCGGACGACCCCGCGCGGGCCGGCGTGCTCAACAACCTCGGCAGCGCCGCGCAGCTGCGCTACGTGCAGAGCCGCGACCTCGCCGATCTCGAGGACGCCATCGGCTACTACCGCTCGGCCACCGACTCGGCGCACTCCGGCGACCGCGACCGCATACTCTACTTCTGCAACCTCGCGCTCGCCCTCACCGACCTCGCGGCCAAGACCGGTCAGCCCCGGATCGCCGCCGACGGCGCGCAGGTCGCCCGCGACGCCGTCGCCCAGACGCCCAAGCGCGACCAGCGGCGGCCGATGGTGCTGCTGCGGCTGGCCAACGCGCTCAAGCTGCACGCCCAGCTCGCCGACTCGCCGGAGTCCGACGAGGAGTCGATCGCGGTGTTCCGGGAGGCCGCCCGGATCTCCCCGGCCTCCGACGCCACCACCTCCGAGCTGCTGATCAACCTCGGCGCCGCGCTGATGCGCCGCTACCAGCGCGGCAGCGACCCCGACGACCTCGACGAGGCGATCAAGCACCTCTCGGCCGGCTCCGGGGCGCTGCCGGACGGCGACACCCGGCGCGGCGGGCTGTGCCGCTACGCCGAGGCGCTGCGGCTGCGCTTCCAGCGCAACGGCGACCTCACCGACCTCAACTCCGCGATCAACGAGCTGATCGGCGTCCTCGGGGTCCTGGAAGGCGGGAACCCGCAGCTCGGCACGGCCGTGTGGCAGCTGTGCGCGGCGACCATCGAGCACGTCGACGCCACCGGCGAGTCCGGGCAGCTGCGCCGCGTGCTGCGGCCGATCACCCCGGCCGTGCGGGCGATGGCCGCCGAGGACACCTCCCGATCGCTGGCGCTGGGCGGCTACGCGATCCTGCTGCGCAGGCACTTCCTGCACGGCGGCGAGGCCAAGGCGCTGGACACCGCGGTCACCGCCGGGGAGGCGTCGGTGGAGGCCGCGGCGCCGTCGCAGCGCGCGCGGATGATCACCGCCCTGAACACGAGCCTGCTGGTGCGCTACGAGCACGGCGAGAGCCGCGACGACCTCGACCGCGCCGCCGACCTCGCGCGCGAGGCGGCCAAGGACGCGGTGCCGCAGACCCAGCAGATCGCGTGGGTCCAGCTCGGCGCCGTGCTCACCCACCGGTTCCAGCGGGCCGGGCGCGCGCAGGACGTCGAGACCGCGATCGAGCTGTTCGACCAGGCCCTGATCGCGATGCCGGAGACCACCCCCGGCCGGGCGGCGGTGTCCATCCAGCTCGGGCTCGCGCTGCAGGCGCTGCACCAGCGCACCGGCCGCAGGCGGTACTACCGGTGGGCGCGCAAGGTGCTCACCGAGGCCGCCGGCCAGGGCAACGCCCCGTCCGAGCAGCGGTTGCGAGCCGCTGCGCTGGCGGGCCGGATCAGCGCGCAGGAACAGCGCTGGTCGGAGGCGCTGGAGTCGTTCACCACCGCCGTCGAGCTGCTGCCGCTGATGACGCGCGGCAAGCGCGTCGTGGCCTCGCCGAGCGCGCAGCAGCGGTGGGCGTCGATCGTGGCGGACGCCGCGGCCAGCGCCATCGAGGCCGGTGAGCCGGACAAGGCCGTGGAGCTCATCGAGCACGGCCGGTCGGCGATCCTGGCCGACTTCCTGCCCAGCGGCGGCGAGCTCGGCGCGCTGCACCGCGACCACCCGGACCTGGCCGACGAGGTCGTGCGGCTGCGGCGGTTGCTGGACCGCCCGGCCGAGGACCCCGACCTCGGCGACGCCGACGACCGGATGCGGCTGGCCGACGCCTGGTCCGCGCTGATCGCCGAGGTGCGCGAGGTTCAGCCCGGGCACCTGCGGGTGCGGCCGTTCTCCGAGCTCAGCGGGGTCGGCGGTGACGGGTCGGTGGCGATCGTCAACCTCAGCCGGTACCGGTCGGACGTGCTGGTGATCTTCGGTGGCCGGGTGCTGACCGTCCCGATCTCGCACGCGACCCCGGACAAGGCCGGTGAGCAGTCGCTGGCGCTGCTGACCGCCGCGCAGCAGGACGACCACGCCACGATGGCCGAGGTGCTGGACTGGACGTGGGTGCGGGTGGTGCGTCCGGTGCTGGACCGGATGGGGTACCTCAACACGCCCGCCGCGGGCGCCCGCTGGCCGCGCGTCTGGTGGAGCTGCTTCGGGGCGGCGGCGTACCTGCCGCTGCACGCCGCGACCGCGCACGCCGGGGCCTCGGCGCTGGACCGGGTCGTGTCCTCGTACACGCCGACGCTGGGCTGCCTGCTGCGCGCCCGCACCCGCCCGGTGCCGGAGGGCGAGGCGCTGGTGGCGGCGGGCTCGGCGGTCCAGGTGTCGCGGGAGCTGCCGCCGCAGAACCAGGTGCTTGCCCGGTTCTGGCCGACCGCGGAGATCGTCTCGACGGAGAGCGCGAGCGCGACCGACGTGCTGCGGATGCTGCCGAACTACCCGTGGGTGCACGTCTGCGAGCCAAGCTCGCAGTTCCCGGCGCAGCCGGCCGCGGGGATGCTGCTGGACCGGGACGGGCAGCGGCCGCTGGGGCTGGTGGAGCTCGGCCAGGTCGCCTTGGACCAGGCGGAGTTCTGCTACCTGGGGCAGGTGGCCACCGCGGCGGATCAGCCGTGCGCGGCGGCGCTGTCGCTGGCCTCGGCGCTCGGGTTCGCCGGGTTCACGCACGTCATCGGCACCCTGTGGGAGGTCGACGCGACGAGCTCGATCGACGCGCACGCGGACTTCTACTCGGAGGTCTTCGGGCAGAACGGCTACGGCACCGACGGCGCGGCCTACGCCCTGCACAACGCCGCCCGGGAGCTCCGCAACGCCCGCCCGAACGACCACGCCACCTGGAGCGCCCACATCCACGTCGGCCCCTGACCCCGCCACCCCGCCGCACCACGGAAGCGCGGAAGGTTGAAGTGCGGAGGGGTGGAAGTCGGTGGGGCTGGGGAGGTGCGGGGGGTTCCCGGCTCACCAGGGGACAGTTTTAGCCATAATCACCCATGATCAATGTCCTTTTTGTCCGGACAATTATGGCTAAAACTGTCCCCTGGTGACGCGCGAGCCCCTCCGGCACCGAGGTTTCGGGGCGGGAGGGGCTCGTGGGGGTCGGTCAGCGGAGGGTGAGGTTGGCGATCTTCCAGGTGTCGCCCTGCTTCTCGGCGGAGACCGAGAGCTGCGCCGGGCCGATGTTGGACTCGCCGGTGTTGGCGCGCATGGCGTGCTGATCGACGAAGACCAGGACCTCGGCGCGGTCGCCCTCCAGGCGGGTCACGCGCTGTTCTTGACCGTGGTCGTGACGATCAGCTGCTGCTGCGGGGCCTGCTGCTTGACCAGGGCGAACAGCTCGTTGTACTTCTGCACGGCCGAGCCGACCAGGAGGTCCTTGGCGGCGTTCTCCGTCTTGGCCGTGTCGTTGAAGTCGTAGGAGAACAGCTTCTGGACGCCGTCGCTGACCTGACCGTTGACCTCGCTGGTCTCGCCCGCCGAGGTCAGCGCCTCGTTGGCGGCCGGGCCGGTGTTGTAGGTCGTGTAGGTCGCTAGGCCGAAGAAGA
Source organism: Saccharopolyspora sp. ID03-671 (assembly GCF_045278815.1). Classification (NCBI taxonomy): domain Bacteria; kingdom Bacillati; phylum Actinomycetota; class Actinomycetes; order Pseudonocardiales; family Pseudonocardiaceae; genus Saccharopolyspora; species Saccharopolyspora sp. ID03-671. Next base: position 4,250,226 of record NZ_CP134054.1, on the reverse strand, counting down.
TCGCCAGCGCGAACAGCAGGGCCGTCGCCGCCCACAGCACCCACGGCTTCCCGGACTTCGCCTCGCCCTCGGAAGACTTCGACTCGGCCTCAGCGGATTCAGGTTCCCCGGACGTCGCGGCCGCACCGGACGCGTCGGAGGACTCGTCCTCATCGGACGCCCCGGACTCCTCGGTGGACCCGGACTCGGAAGAACCGGCCCCCTCGGAAGAACCGGAACACCGGAGGAACCGGGCTCCTCAACGGACTCGAGCGTCTCCGACGGCTCGGGCGTCTCCGACGGCTCGGCCGCCTCGGACGAGCCGGACTCCCCCGACGACGCAGCGGCCCCGGACTCCTCCGACCCGGCCGGGGCCTCGGCGGCCTCCGGCTGCTCGGTCACCGCAGTGCCGTTGACCGCCTCGTCCTCCGCCGGGGCGGCGTCGGTCGAGGCGGGCGAGGTGGGGCGCTTGCGCAGGCCGGCGACCTTCGGCCGGCGGGCCGAAGGCTGCCGGTTCGCGCCGGAACGGCGGTTGCTTGGCACTGGCTGTACTCCTCGAATCGCTCTCGGGTGTCGCCGTTCAGCCGACCGGGACGGTGCCCAGTCCGCTGAGCTTCCAGACGTCGCCCTCACGCGTGAGTTCTGCCTGGTAGCGATCCTGCTTGTTGGCCGGGGGCTGGCCCTCGACGGTCACCGTGATCTGCACGACCGCGATCATCCGCGCCTTGCCCGCGTTCTCGTCGAGCTCGGCGATGCCGGCGTCGAGCACGCGCGCCGTGGTGGTGCTCTTCGCCTGCTGGATCCGGGTCGCGTAGTCCTTGCGGCCCTTCTTGACCTCGTCCCGCAGCGGCCCGGTGGAGTAGTCCTCCCACCGCTGCAGGCCGCGGTCGACGTCCTTGTGGTCCAGGGTGTTGAAGTTGATGATCGCTTCCTGGCCCTGCTGCAGCGCCTCGTCGCGCGTCTCGGCGTAGGCGACCGAGGAGTTGTTCAGCGCGAACACCCACAACACCCCGAACACCAGGGCGCACACCAGGCTCACCACGAACAGCACCAGCGACAGCGTGGGCCGCCGGCGAGCGGTCTCGGCTTCTTCGGTCACGTGTTGCCTCTCTTACTGCCCGGGTGCGTTCTGCGCGCCGCGCACGTTGATCGGACTGCCCGGAGGCTCCGCGCAGCGCGCGTCCTTGTTCAGCGGTGCCGGCGACATGTCGGTACCGGTGCGTTCCGGCGTCCCCTCATATCCCTTGGTACACGGCATCGGGTCGAACAGGTTGAGAACCAGTCCGAAGTGAGCGGTGCCATCCCCGGGGACGACGGTGTTGGACACCGCGACCTGCGCCGGGTAGCTGATGAACAGCTGCTCGATGCCGTCCCGGTGCGCCGAGAGCAGTTGCGAGGTCGTGGTGAGGTTCGCCAGCAGCGGGCCGATCCGCGGGTTGTCCTTGATCAGCCCGGACAGCTGCTGGGCCGCGGGCGGCGCCTTCTGGATGACGCCGCGCAGGTCCCCGTCGGACTTCTCCAGGGACTGCGACAGCAGGTTCAGGTCCTTGCTGAACGACTTGATGGCCGAGCCCTGCTCATTCTGCGTGCCCAGGACCGTCTTGCCGTCCTCCAGCAGCTGCACCGTCTGCGGCAGGTGGTTCTGCGCCTGCGTGGTGAACTCGCGAGAGGTGTCCAGGATGGTCTGCAGGTGTCCGCCGTTGTCGCGGAACGCGGTGCCGAGCTCGCTGACGACGGTGCGCAGCGAGTCCTGCGGCACCGACTTGGCGAACCCGTCCAGGTTCATCATCAGGTCCTGGACCGGCAGCGGCGTGGTCGTCCGGGACTCGGCGATGACCGAGCCCTCCTTGAGGTACGGGCCCTTGTCCTGCTTGGGACGCAGGTCCACGTACTGCTCACCGACCGCCGAGCGGTTGGTGACCACGGCCTCCACATCGGACGGGATGGGCGGCGCGCTGTTCTCGATGTCCAGCGGGACCTGCACGCCGTCATCGGTGAGCTTCAGCTCGCCGACCCGGCCGATCGGCACGCCCCGGTAGGTGACCTCGGCGTTCTGGAAGACACCGCCGGTGCTGGCCAGCTGCAGCGCCACCACGTAACCGCGGTTGCCGAAGAGCCGGTCGACACCGGCGTACTTGAATCCGGCGTAGCTGCAACCGATCAGCGCGATCAGCACGAAGCCGATGATCTGGAATCGGGCTCGACGGGTGAGCATCAGTTGTCACCTCCGAACAGCCAGCCCAGCACACCGCCGCCGGATTCCTGCTGCTCCGGCTTCGGCTGGGTCGGTGCGGGTTGCTGCTGCTCCTGTTGCTGACCGTTCAGCGGCAGCGGGACCGAGTCGGGCAGCGGGATCAGCGGCTGCCGGGAGCGCCCGAGGTTGTCCACGATGGTGCTCAGGTTCAGGTCGACCTTGAGGAACAGGTTGTTGTAGTCGCTGCCCCCGATGCCCTGCACCGCGTTGTCCGGGAACGGGAACGTGACCAGGGTTTCCAGCGACTTCGGCAGCGAGTCGCCCGCGGCGGCCAGCTGGTGCAGCGTCGGGGCCAGCTGGTTGAGGTCGTGCACCAGGTCCTCGTGGGACTTGTCGACGACGTCGGTCGCCACGCCCGAGAGCTTGTCCAGCGACTGCAGCATGGTCACCAGCTGCCCGCGCTGCTCGTTGAGCACCTGCAGCCCGGGACCGAGGTCGTTGAGCGCGGTGTCGATGCTGCCGCGCTGCTCGTTGAGCTTGGCCGAGAGCCGGTTGATGCTGTCCAGCGCGCGCACGATGTCGTCGCGCTGCGCGTCGAGCCCGGCGACGAGCTCGTCGAGGTTGTTGAGCAGGCCGCGGATGTCGGACTCGCGTCCGCTCATGGCCTTGTTGAGCTCCTTGGTGATGTCCTGCAGCTGCGCGACACCACCGCCGTTGAGCAGCAGCGACAGCGCGCCGAGGACCTCTTCCACCTCGGGGTTGCGGTTGGTGCGGTCGATCCCGATGGTGTCGCCGTCGGTGAGGCGCCCGGAGGCGGCCTGCGGCGGCGCGGCGAGTTCGACGTACTTCTCACCGAGCAGGCTGGACTGGCGCAGCCGCGCGATGGAGTTCGCGGGCAGCTTCACGTCGCCGTTGACGGTGACGGTCACCTCGGCGTCCCAGCTGCCGGGCGCCAGGCTGATGTTGGAGACCTTGCCGACGGCGACGTCGTTGACCCGCACGCCCGCGTTGGGCACCAGGTCGAGGACGTCGGCGAAGTGGACCTTCACGTCGTACGGGCGGTCGCCGACGTCGGCCCCGCCGGGCAGCGGCATGTCGTAGACGCCGCGCGAGGAGCACCCCGACAGCGCCAGCAGGCCGACGGTCGCCACCGCACCCACCTTGACCGCGGAGGAGCGGTTGAACACGGATCGCACGAACCGCGAGATCACTGGCCACCTCCGGCGGGCTGGAGTCCGTTGGTCAGCGGCAGCGGCAACGGCGGCAGCGTGCCGTTCTGCACCGAGTTGAGCGTCTGGGCCAGCGTCGGCAGCTTCTCGGTGCCGCCGAGCACCGGCTTCAGCGCGTCGCAGGCGCTGCTGACCTCGATCGGGACCTGCTGCGGCGTGGACTGGTCGAGCAGCTTGCACACCGACACCAGCGGCGGCTGGTTGAGCTCGTTGAACATCGCCCGCTGGTCCAGCGTCCCGGAGGCGCCGTTGTAGGTGTTGTTCAGGTTGCTCATCGCCAGCGGCGCGGTGGTCAGCGACTCGTTGAGCGCTTCCTTCTGCTTGACCAGCACCGCGGCGACGTCGTGCAGCTGGCTGACGTTGGACTGCAGCAGCCCGCGGTTGTCGCGCACGAACGACTCGACCTTGCCCAAGGCCACCGACAGCTCGGCCAGCGCGGCGCTCATGTCGTTGCGCTCGCCGGCGAGGTTGCTGCTGACCTCTTCCATCTGCGTGTTGAACCGGCGCATCTGGTCGTCGTTGTCGGCCAGCATCCCGGTGAACTTCTGCAGGTTGTCGACGGTCTTGAACAGCTCCTCGCTGTTCCCGGACATCGTCGTGCCCGCCTCGCCGAGGTTGCGGAGGGTTTCCGACAGCGCCTTGCCGTTCCCTTCGAGGTTGGCGGCACCGGTGTTGAGCAGGTCGGTCAGCGCGCCGTTCTTGTTGGCGCCGTTGGGGCCCAGGGCCTGGGTGAGGTCGTTGAGGCTGCGGTAGATGTTGTCCAGCTCGACCGGGGTCGCGGTCTTGTCGGCCGGGATCACCGCGTTGTCACCGAGTTTCGGGCCTCCCTTGTAGACCGGCGCGAACTGCACGTACCGGTCGGAGACGATGCTGGGCGAGACCGCGACCAGGTTCGCGTCGGCCGGGATCGCGGTGTCGCGGTCCACGCTGAGCACGACCTTGACCTGCTTGCCCTGCGGCGTGACCTCGTCGATGGTGCCGACCGGCACGCCGAGGATCCGCACGTCGCCGCCCGGGTAGAGGCCGACGGCCGCGTCGAAGTAGGCGGTGACCTTGCGCTCGGCCGCTCCGTAGAACAGCCACCAGCCGCCGACCGCGCCGAGCAGCACGACCACGATCCCGATGGTGAGGATCTTGGCGAGGTTGGAGCTCTTCGAGGGTGCGTTCGTCATTGCTTGCAACCCTCCTGGTTGATCGGCCCGACGGCGGGCGGCAGCAGACCGCAGATGTAGGTGTCGAACCAGTGCCCGCTGCCGAGCACGTTGGAGAACAGCCGCGTGAACGGAGCGAAGGTGTTGAGGCTCTTGTCCAGGTTGGCCTGGTTGCGCTGCAGCATCTTGGTCACCTTGTCCAGCTGTTCCAGCGTCGGCTTGAGCTGGGCCTGGTTGTCGTCGACCAGACCGGTCAGCTGCTGCGACAGCTCCTGGGTGCCGGTCAGCAGCGAGGAGATCGAGTCGCGGCGCGCCCGCAGCTCCTGCAGCAGCAGGTTGCCGTCGGAGAGCAGCTTCTCGAAGTCCTCGTTGCGGTCGGCGAGCTGCTGCGAGACCTGCGTGGTGTTGTTGAGCAGGTGCTCGATCTGCTCGTCGCGCGACGAGATCGTCTGCGACAGCTGGGAGAGCCCGTTCAGGGCGCCGCTGACCTCACCGGGGGTGTCCTTGAACGTGCTCGACAGCGTCTCGAAGCTCTTGGCGAGCTGCTGGGTGTCGATCTGGTCGACGTTCTTGGACAGGTCGCTGAACGCGTCGATGACGTCGTAGGGCGACATCGTGCGGTTCAGCGGGATCGGCTGGTCCTCGTCCATCGGCTTGGAGCCCTGCGGGTCCAGCGCCAGGTACTTCTGGCCGAGCAGCGTCTTGACCTTGATCGCCGCCGTGGTGTGGTCGCCCAGCTCGGCGTCGGAGACCCGGAAGCTGACCAGCACCCGGTCGCCCTTGAGCTCGACGTCGGAGACCGAGCCGACCTTCACGCCCGCGACGCGGACCTCGTTGTCCGCCCGCAGGCCCGCGGCCTCGGAGAACTCCGCGGTGTAGGTGGTGCCGCTGATGAACGGCAACCGCTCGTAGTTCGCGGCCAGCAGGAACAGCACCACCAGCACCAGGATGCCGGCGACGCCGATCTTGAGCGGATCGCGCTTGGAGAAGGAACTCATCGCTGACACCTCGGCTGGGTCACGGGCGCCAGCGGCAGCGGCAGGTTGATGTCGCCGACGCCGACGTTGCCGGAGGTCTGGCACAGGAAGAAGTTGAACCACGACCCGTGCGAGGCGGTGCGGGACAGGCTCTCGAGCTTGTTCGGCATGTTGTGCAGCACCCGGTCCACCAGCTGCTCGTGGCCGTTGAGGTTCTGCGACAGCTGACCGAGACCGTCGATGTCGGCCTGCAGCCCCGGCCTGGCGTCCTGCAGGAGCCCGGCGGTGGTGTTGGTCAGCCCGTCCATCGCGGTGATCGCGCTGCCGATGGAGTCGCGGTCCTCGGCGAGCCCGGACACCACCTGCCGCAGCTGGCCCACCAGCTCGGAGAGCCGCTGGTCGCGGGCGTTGACGGTGTCGAGCACGCCGTTGAGGTTGTTGATGACCTCGCCGATCACCTGGTCGCGGGAGGCGATGGTGGTGGTCAGCGACGCCGTGTGGGACAGCAGGCTCTCGACCGTGCCGCCCTCGCCCTGCAGGACCTGGATGATCTCGTAGGACAGCTTGTTGACGTCGTCCGGGTTGAGCGCCTGGAACAGCGGCTTGAAACCGCCGAGCAGCACCGTCAGGTCCAGCGCGGGCTTGGTCCGGTCCAGCGGGATCGTCTCGCCCGGCGCCAGGTACCCACCTCGGACGGTGCGACCAGGGGCCGCGGCGGCGCCGCCGTTGCCGGTGGGCGTGGCGCCCTGTTCGAGCGCGATGTAGCGCTGCCCCACCAGGTTCCGGTACTTGATGGTCGCGGTCACCGACGAGGGCAGGCGCCGGTCGGCGACGTTGAACTCGACCTCGGCGACCTTGTTGTCGACCAGCTCGATGTCCTCGATCTCGCCGACCTTCACGCCCGAGATCCGCACCTCGTCGCCCACGTTGAGCGCGGTGACGTCGGTGAACCGGGCCTTGTAGGAGCTCGCCGAGCGCAGGTCCTGGTTCGCGATGGTCATGATCAGCAGGCCGGTGGCCAGCGAGGTGATCACCACGAAGATCAGGAACTTGGTCAGCGGTCCGCGAATGCTGATCCCGTTCATCGGTAGCTCACCTCCGCGCCTCGCAGCACCGGTCCGACGAGCAGGCCACCCCAGTCGGGCACCTCCGAGGAGGGCCTGCCCAGGGCCGGGGCCAGCACCGTGGCCACCATGTCGCGCTCAGCGGGCGAGTTCACCCACTGCGTCGCGGTGCCGGCCGGGGTCGACTGCTGGGTGGTGGTCGCCGGCGGGTTCAGGCCGCCGGTCACCGCGCGCGACGGCGCGGGCGGGACCGAGCCGTCCTTGAACGGGCCGTCCGGCGGGTACTCCGGCATCGGGTTCAGGTGCTCCATGAAGTTGTAGCAACGCGGCCCCCGGTGGTCGGCGAACTCGGGTTCGTCCTGGTTGGGGCGGTACTTGCCGCGGTGCGGGGCGATCTCCAGCGTCACGTGCAGGCCGGGCTCGTCGGTGCCCTCGCCGAACGCCTGGCGGATGCGCGGCACGAACTCCGCCATCTCGCCCAGGAAGCACGGGTAGGTCGGCGAGTACCGGGACAGCAGGTCCAGCGTCGGGCGCTGCGCGTCCGCGAGCCGGATGATGTTCTGCCCGTTGTTGTCGAGGAACGTCGTCAGATCACCGGAGGTCGTGGTGACCTGGCCGGTCAGCTTCTGCAGGTTCTGCTTCTGCTCCACCAGGGTCCGGGCCGTGGTGGAGAAGTTGTCCAGCGCGTTGATGACGTCCGGCGCGGCCTCCTCGTAGGTCTGCGCGACCCCGACCAGCTCCTGGAGGTTGTCCCGCAGGTCCGGGATCGCCGGGTTCAGCCCGTCCAGGTAGGTGTTGAGCTGCGACAGCGTGTCGCCGACCTGGTCACCGCGACCCGACAGCGCCTGGTCGAGCGCGTTGAGCGTCGCCGCCAGGTCGTCGGGGTTGACGGCCTGCAGCACCGGCATCGTGTCGGCCAGCACCGTCTCCAGCTCCAGCCCGGCGCGCGTGCGGTCCTGCTCGATGACACCGCCGGCCGCGAGCGTCTTCGACGAGGGCTTGTCGGGCAGCTCCAGCGCCACGTAGCGCTCGCCGAACAGGGTGCGCGGCAGCAGCTGCGCGGAGACGTTCGCCGGGATCGCCTCGGCCTTGTCCGGCTGCAGCGCCAGGTGCAGCTCGGCGCCCTTCCCGACGGACTTCACCTCGACGACCCGGCCCACGACCATGCCGCGGACCTTCACGTCGGAGTCCGGCAGCAGCTGGTTGCCGGTCGAGGCGGCCTTGAGGATGACGTCCGAGGAGGACGTGAAGGACTTGTTGTAGAACGCCAGGCACAGCACGACGAACATGACCATGCTCATCAGCAGCGCCAGACCCATCAGCCTGCGCTTGACCTTGGGGACCGCTCCCTGCGCGCTCATCCGGTGATCCGAACGGTCGTGGTGGTGCCCCAGATGGCGAGGCTCAGGAAGAAGTCCAGCAGCGCGGTGGTGACGATCGCGGTCCGCACCGCACGTCCCACCGCGACGCCGACCCCGGCGGGGCCGCCGCTGGCGCGGTACCCGTAGTAGCAGTGCGTCATGATCACCACCACGCTGAAGATCAGGACCTTCCCGAAGGACCACAGCACGTCCTCGGGAGGCAGGAACAGGTTGAAGTAGTGGTCGTAGGTGCCCGCCGACTGCCCGTAGAGGTAGACGGTGACGGCCCGCGACGCGACGTAGGACGTGAGCAGGCCCAGCACGTACAGCGGCACGACCGCGATGAACCCGGCCATCACGCGGGTGGTCACCAGGTACGGCAGGCTCGGCACGCCCATGACCTCCAGCGCGTCGATCTCATCGGAGATCCGCATCGCGCCGAGCTGGGCGGTGAACCCGGAACCCACCGTCGCCGACAGGGCCAGACCGGCCACCAGCGGCGCGATCTCCCGGGTGTTGAAGTACGCGGAGATGAAGCCGGCGAACGCCGAGGTGCCCAGCTGGTCCAGGGCCGCGAAGCCCTGCAGACCCACGACGGTGCCGGTGAACAGCGTCAGGCCGATCATCACGCCGACCGTGCCGCCGATGACCGCCAGGGCGCCGCTGCCGAAGCTGACCTCGGCCAGCAGGCGCAGCGTTTCCCTGGAGTAGCGGGTGATGGCCCGCGGAATCCACGCCAGCGAGCGGATGTAGAACGACATCTGGTCACCCAGGTCGTCCAGCAGCTCCACCGGCCGTCGGGCCGCGCGCTTCGCGCGCTGCGAGATCGTCACCATGTTCCCATTCCCCTGGCGGCCGTCACATTCCCTTTGGCGGGACCAACTGCAGGTACAGCGTCGTGAGGATGAAGTTCACCGCGAACAGCAGCAGGAAGGTGATCACCACCGACTGGTTCACGGCGTCCCCGACGCCCTTCGGACCCGGTGGCGGGTTCAGGCCGCGGAAGGCGGCCACCACTCCCGCCAGGAAGCCGAAGATCAGGGCCTTGAGCTCGCTGATCCACAGGTCCGGCAGCTGGGCCAGCGCGTTGAAGCTGGCCATGTACGCACCCGGCGTACCGCCCTGCATGATCACGTTGAACGTGTAGCCGCCCATCACGCCGACGACGCTGACCATGCCGTTCAGCAGCACGGCCACCAGCATCGCGGCCAGCACCCGGGGCACCACGAGGCGCTGGATCGGCGAGACGCCCAGCACCTCCATCGCGTCGATCTCGTCGCGGATCTTGCGCGAACCCAGGTCCGCGCAGATCGCCGAGCCACCGGCACCGGCGATCAGCAGCGCCGTCACGATCGGGCTGGCCTGCTGGATGATCGCCAGCACGCTCGCGGCACCGGTGAACGACTGCGCGCCGATCTGCCGGGTCAACGACCCCAGCTGCAGCGCGATGACCGCGCCGAACGGGATCGACACCAGCGCGGTCGGCAGGATCGTGACGCTGGCGATGAACCAGCACTGCTGGATGAACTCGCGGATCTGGAACGGACGCGAGGGCATGGCCCGCACGATGTCCATGCCGAGTGCGAACAGGCGGCCCGTCTGGCGCAGCCCGCCGGCACCGGGGAACTGCACCCGGGACGCGCTCACTGCTCACCTCGCTTGCGGCCGAACCAACGCCGGCGGCCACCCGCCGACTCCGTCTCCTGCTCCGCCTGCAGACCGCCCGGCCACACCGGCTCCTCCTGCTGGCGCGGGTGCGGCGAAGGCCGCTGCTGCTGCGGAGGCTGGGACTGCTGGACCTGGGGCTGCTGGGGCTGCTGGGCCTGGGGCTGCTGCTGCGGGAAGCTCTGCGGCGGCGGGGCCTGGCGCTGCTGCGGCTGGGCCTGCTGCGGCTGGGGCTGCTGCGGCTGGGGCTGCTGCGGCTGGGGCTGCTGCTGGGGCCACGAACCCGTCGCCGGGGACTGGAAGCCGTAGAGCGCCAGCTCCTCCGGCGTCAGGCTCTTGAGGATCTCCTCTTGCGCCGAGGGGTTCAGCGAGCGCAGCTGCCGCAGCACGCGGTCCTTGCGGCGGTGCACCGCGGAGCGGTCCGGCAGCCCGGGGCTGACCTCCAGCTGCGGCATCATGTGCGGCACCTTCGGCCGACCGTGCTTGGCCAGCTCCGCCTCGACCAGCGCGCTGTCCTTCTCCTCGCTCATGCCGATCGGCCCGTCGGGACGACCGTTGAGGAACTGCACGACCACGGGCTCGTCGGAGGTCAGCAGCACCTCGCGCGGCCCGAACATCACCAGGTTCCGGCGGTAGAGCATGCCGATGTTGTCCGGCACGGTCCGCGCGGTGTTGATGTCGTGGGTGACGATCAGGAACGTCGCGTCGATCTGCGCGTTGAGGTCGACGATCAGCTGGTTCTGCACCGCGGTCCGGACCGGGTCCAGACCCGAGTCCGGCTCGTCGAACAGCAGGATCTCCGGGTCCAGCACGAGAGCGCGGGCCAGACCGGCGCGCTTCTTCATACCGCCCGAGATCTCACCGGGGAGCTTGTCCTCCGCACCGATGAGCCCGACCATCTCCATCTTCTCGAGAACCACGTTGCGGATCTCGGACTCGCTCTTGCGCGTGTGCTCGCGGAGCGGGAAGGCGATGTTGTCGTAGAGGTTCATCGAACCGAACAGCGCGCCGTCCTGGAACAGCACGCCGAAAAGCTTGCGGACCTCGTAGAGATCACTTTCGGAACAGGTGCAGATGTCCGTTCCGTTGATGATCACCTGACCCTCGTCCGGCTTGAGCAGACCCACCAGCGACTTCAGGAACACCGACTTACCGGTGCCGGAAGGCCCGAGCAGCACGCTGATCTCGCCCGGGGGCAGATTCAGCGAGACGTCCCGCCAGATGGTCTGCGGGCCGAAGGACTTCGAGAGCCCGTCGACAACCACCTCGACGCCCATCCGAACCTCCGCGTCCTCGATTACACCGATTCCGGGGACGACATTCCCCGGAGAAGCACCCTTGCACATGTGACGCGCTTAACGAAGGTAGTTGGCGTCACACCTATGCAACGAGCACGACGCAGCAGGGTTACTCATGAGTTCACTACAAATCAAGTGACCCGCAGACATACGTCCGAAAAAAGATGGTTGTTTCCGTCCTCAGGAAAAGAGAACGGGCACCCGCAACAGCGAGTGCCCGTTCTCTTACTGTGAGTCCTCAGACCAGAAGTAGGTCTTCGGCCCCAGAGCCGTGAGTCAGAAGGCTCACTTGATGACGACCTTGGCGCCGGCCTCTTCCAGCTTGCCCTTGGCCTCCTCGGCCTTCTCCTTGTCGACCTTCTCCAGGATGGCCTTGCCGGACTCCTCGACCAGCTCCTTGGCCTCCTTCAGGCCCAGGCCGGAGACGATCTCGCGAACGACCTTGATGACCTGGATCTTCTTGTCGCCAGCGCCCTCGAGGATGACGTCGAACTCGTCCTGCTCCTCAGCGGCGGCGGCCTCGCCACCGGCGGCCGGGGCCACGGCGACCGCGGCCGGGGCGGCGGCGGTGACGTCGAAGGTCTCCTCGAACTGCTTCACGAACTCCGACAGCTCCAGGAGGGTCATCTCCTTGAAGACGTCCAGCAGCTCGTCGTTGCTCAGCTTCGCCATGTCGGCGTTCCTTTCTGCTCAAAGCCCGGGCACCGGCGGCGTCCGGGAAGGGGTTTCGCGCGAAAGACGTTCCTGCGGCCCACTTCGGCGGCGCGCTCTCACGCACCGTCCACTGCGGACTGCGGAGAGCCTTACTCGCCCTTCTTCTCCTGAAGGGCAGCGGCCATGCGAGCCACCTGCGACGCCGGCGCCTGGAACAGCGCGGCGGTCTGGTTCATCTTGGCCTTCATCGCGCCGGCCAGCTTGCTCAGCGTGACCTCGCGCGAGTCGAGATCGGCGATGCTCTCGACCTCGGACACGGACAGCGGGCGGCCGTCCATGTACCCGCCCTTGACCACCAGGTTCTGGTTGCCCTTGGCAAATTCCTTGATGGCCTTGGCAGCGTCGACCGGCTCGCCCTCGACGAAGGCGATCGCGGTCGGACCGACGAACAGGTCGTCGAGGCCCTCGACGCCCGACTGCTCGGCGGCACGCTTGACCAGCGTGTTCTTCGCGACACGGTAGCTCACGTTCGAACCGAGCGCGCGTCGCAGCTCAGACAGCTGAGCCATCGAGAGACCGCGGTACTCGGTCACCACGGCAGCGGTGGAGTTGTTGAACTTCTCCGCGATTTCGCTGACCGCATCGACCTTGTCGGACTTCGCCATGTCGCCTCCTCTCTGTTTCCGACTGCGGCAGACCTAGCCGGTCAGAGTCGGCCCTGAGACGACGAAACGCCCCGGCGCAGGGCAGCACGGGGCGTGAAGAACGATGTCGCGCGCACGAAACGCGCTTCACCAGCCTCGGACCTCCTGCGCGGGTCGCCCGCATCTCACGGGACCTTCGTTCCTCGCGGCCCGTCGCCGAGCGTGGAGGAAGACCAGCGGTCTTGGGTGGAACCTCCTCAAGAGTACTGGACCCGGTGCGGGCGCTTCCACCGACCCCCCGCTGCCCGGCATCATGTGTGCGTGGCTGATCAGCGGGAACCGCGCTCCGACAACCTGCCCGAGATCGTCGACGCCGAGGTCGTCGACGTCGCCGAGACCGACCGGGCCGCCGAGTCCGACCGGGCCCCTGAACCGCCCCCGCGCCCCCAGGCGCCGAAGACCGCCGAGGACGCGGAGTACCAGGAGTTCTTGGAGTTCAAGCGGTTCAAGGAGTGGCAGGCCGCCCAGGGCGGCGGCGCAGCGGGCGCCCCGCAGCCCGAGAAGCCGTGGTGGAAGAAGGCTCTCGGGACGCTCCGGTACAAGTGGGTCCGCCGGATCCTCTACGTGCTCATCGCCCTGCTCCTGCTGAACCTGGCCTACGACCACTACTTCGGCGACGGCGGCGGCTCGTCGAGCGGCGGTGGCACCGGCGGCAGCGCCCCGGTGGACGCGGTCCCGATGACCGCGCAGAACCCGCAGCAGGCCATCCGCAGCGTCCACAACTACCTGCGCGCCGAGCCGCCGGAACAGGCCTGCGCGCTGTTCGACGCCCAGGGCAAGGCCGGGTTCGGCAGCGCTCACGGCGCGCCCGGCGACTGCACCGCGGCCGCCCGGGCGGTGCACGCGCAGATCACCGATCCCAACGCCTACGCGAATCCTGGATTCGGCCACGACGCGATCGTCGAAGCCGGTTCCGAAGCGCAGGTGCTCGGTTGCCGGATGCAAGTCACCGGCGGTCCGCAGCTCGGCACGTTCAAACTCACCAGGACTCCGCAGGGCGGTTGGACCATCTCGGCCTACGCCCGCACCTCGTCCGCCTGCCCGTGAATTCCACCGGCCCGGAAATGGGTGAATCGCGAGTGACCGGCTCGGCACCCGCCGTCACCATTTCCGGGCCGAGAAGTTTTCCGCTGCAATTGACCGGGCAAAAAAGATATCGATCTTGAGCCCGCTCGGGAAAACGAGAAAAAGAGGGCGAGCGCTCCAGCGAGCGCTCGCCCTCTTTTCTCAGATGCGGTGTTCCGGTCAGGCGGAAGCCGGCGCGCGCGTGGCGGCCGGGTCCACCGGGATGCCCGGGCCCATCGTGGTCGTGAAGGTGACCTTCTTCAGGTACCGGCCCTTCGACGCCGACGGCTTGGCGCGCAGGATCTCGTCCAGCGCGGCCGCGTAGTTCTCCACCAGCTTGTCGGTGTCGAACGACGCCTTGCCGATGATGAAGTGCAGGTTGGCCTGCTTGTCGACGCGGAAGTTGATCTTACCGCCCTTGATGTCCGCGATCGCCTTGGTGACGTTCGGGGTGACGGTGCCGGTCTTCGGGTTCGGCATCAGGCCGCGCGGGCCGAGCACCCGAGCGATCTTGCCGACCTTGGCCATCTGGTCCGGGGTGGCGATCGCCGCGTCGAAATCGAGCCAGCCGCCCTGAATGCGCTCGATCAGGTCCTCGGAACCAACCGCGTCCGCGCCGGCGGCCTCGGCCTCAGCGGCCTTGTCGCCGGTGGCGAACACGATGACGCGGGCAGTCTTACCAGTGCCGTGCGGCAGGTTCACGGTGCCGCGGACCATCTGGTCTGCCTTGCGGGGGTCGACGCCGAGTCGCAGAGCGACCTCAACGGTGGCGTCGTACTTGACCTTGGCGGTCTTCTTCGCCAGCTCGGCGGCCTCGGCCGGGGTGTAGAGGCGCTCCCGGTCGACCAGCTCGGCCGCCTGCTGGTATGCCTTGCTGCGCTGTGCCATGTCTGTCCTTGAAGTCAGTGTGGATCAGTTGTGGTTGGTCGGGCCGCGCGAGCCCTCCCACTGCCCTCTCGCGCCGGTGGGACCGGCAGCGGATCAGGCCTCGACCGTCAGGCCCATCGACCGAGCAGTACCGGCGATGATCTTCGCGGCCTGGTCGATGTCGTTGGCGTTGAGGTCTTCCATCTTGGTCTGGGCGATCTCCTTGACCTGCTCCATGGAGACCTTGCCGACCTTGGTCTTGTGCGGCTCGCCGGAGCCCTTCTGCACGCCGGCGGCCTTGAGCAGCAGCTTCGCGGCCGGCGGGGTCTTCAGCTTGAAGTCGAAGGACCGGTCTTCGTACACGGAGATCTCAACCGGCACGACGTTGCCACGCTGAGCCTCGGTGGCCGCGTTGTACGCCTTGCAGAACTCCATGATGTTGACGCCGTGCTGACCCAGCGCCGGGCCGACCGGCGGAGCCGGGTTGGCTTGGCCGGCCTGGATCTGCAGCTTGATGATCCCTGCCAGCTTCTTCTTCTTGGGCGGCATGTTTGCTTCCTGTGTCTTCGCTATCCGGTTGCTCGGCGACGCCGGAAGGCGGCACCGAATCTGGCGAGACCACGAGACGGTGGAATCGCCCCTGCTGCGCGGGTCCTGCCAGGTCCGCGCGCAGCCCGCCGCGCTCCCGCGACCGGGAGAGCGGTCAGAGCTTGGAGACCTGGTCGAACGAGAGCTCGACCGGGGTCTCGCGGCCGAAGATCGACACCAGCACCTTGAGCTTCTGGGCGTCGGCGTTGACCTCGTTGATGGTGGCCGGCAGCGTCGCGAACGGGCCGTCCATCACCGTGACGGACTCGCCGACCTCGAAGTCGACCTCGACCGCGGTCTTGGTCGCCGCGGCGGCCTGGCCGCTCGGGGCCTTCTTGCCCGCCTCCGGCTTCTTCTCCTCGACCTGCGGGGCGAGGAACTTCAGCACGTCGTCAATGGTCAACGGCGACGGCTTGGAGGTCGCACCGACGAATCCGGTCACACCCGGCGTGTTGCGCACGGCGCTCCACGACTGATCGTTGAGATCCATCCGGACCAGGATGTAGCCGGGCAGCACCTTGCGCTGCACCATCTTACGCTGGCCGTTCTTGATCTCGGTGACCTCTTCGGTCGGCACCTCGACCTGGAAGATGTAGTCCTCGACGTCGAGCGTCTGAGCACGGGTCTCGAGGTTGGTCTTGACCTTGTTCTCGTAGCCCGCGTAGGAGTGGATCACGTACCAGTCGCCGGGCGCGCGGCGCAGCGCGGCGCGCAGCTCCTCGACCGGGTCGGCCTCTTCGGCCTCGTCAGCGGCGTCCCCGGAAGCAGCGTCCTCGGAGTCGGCTTCCTCGGAGGTGGCGTCGGCGTCGGTGGTGTCACCGGCCTCGTCGGCGGAGTCGGTGTCCGCGGAATCGACTGCGCCGGCCTCTTCAGCCTCGACGGACGCGGCCTCGGCTTCGGCAGCCTCGGGCTGCACCTGCTCGTCGGTGAGGCCGGTGGCTTCCTGGGAGGTCTCCTCGTGCGAGGTCACAGTCGGTCTCGCTTCCTCTCGTGCGTTGCGTGCCGGGTCGTCATTTCGCCGCCGGCACCACTTAGGCGGGCCCGGAGGTTCAGCCAGTGCCGAACAGCCAGCCCACGCCCTTCGCGAAGAGCACGTCCACGCCGGCGACGAACGCCACCATGATGCTGACGAACACCAGCACCACGAGCGTGTAGGTCATCAGCAGCTTGCGCGTCGGCCAGATGACCTTACGCAGCTCGGCGACGACCTCGCGCAGGAAGCGTCCGATCTTCCGGAACAGCGAAACCCGACCCTGCCGGCCATCCCGCGAGGGCGTCGGCCGACCCTTCGACTCAGTTGTGCGCGCCGGACCGGAGTCCGACCCGGAACGGGCGGAGGCACGACGCTCGCGACGCGCCGCAGCGCTGGACGGACGTGCGCCTTCGCGCTCACCGTCTTGGCCCTGCTCGCGGTCCTCGCTCACGACCATCCTCCGCTCACCGTCGCATCGACGCAGGGGTGACAGGACTTGAACCTGCAACCTGCGGTTTTGGAGACCGCTGCTCTGCCAATTGAGCTACACCCCTCTGCGGCCCGTGGAGCCCGACCGCAAAGTCGGGACGCCCTTGACCATCCCTGGAACTCGGGGTTCCAAGGTGCTCGGGCATCCCAGGTTCGAAAGTGTACGGCACGACCGGAACGCTCCTCCAACGGCACCCCCCGTGTTGGCGGGAAGACGACTTCGCCGCTGGTGAGCGCAGGGTGTCACGCCGCGACACGCACCGTGGCGGACGCCCCGCCGAGCACGCCCTGATCCGCCGACTTCGCGGTGATGGCGACCTTCACCGTGCCGTCGTCGTTGATCTTCGCGACCTTGCCGCTGAGCTCCACCGTCGCGCCCTCGTCGTCGTCCGGGACGACGACCGGCCGGGTGAACCGGACGCCGTAGCGCACGATCGCGCCCGGGTCGCCGGTCCAGTTGCTCACCAGCCGCCCGGCGACGGCCATCGTGAGCATCCCGTGGGCGATCACGTCGGGGAGGCCGACGCCGGTGGCGAACCGCTCGTTCCAGTGGATCGGGTTGAAGTCCCCCGAGGCCCCCGCGTACCGGACGAGGTCCGAGCGCACGAGCGGCACGCTCAGGCCCGGCAACTGGTCGCCCACGGAGATCTCCGACAGCTTCAGGCTCACGCTTCAGGCCCCCTCACGACCAACATCGACGTGGCGGTGCACACCGGCTCGCCGTCGGTGGTGGCGATCTCGGCGCGGACGGTCAGGAAGTCGTTGCCCGCGCGCGTCTTGATGTCGTCCACGTGCGCCACCGTCACCAGCCGGTCGCCGGCCCGGATCGGGCGGTGGTGGACGAAGTCCTGCTGGCCGTGCACGACCCGGCTGTAGTCGAGCCCGAGCTGGTCGTCCTCGACGATCTGGTCCTGGGCGGCCATCGAGAGGATCACCGCGAAGGTCGGCGGGGCGATCACGTCGGGGTATCCCGCGGCCTTGGCCGCGTCCACGTCGACGTGCAGCGGGGAGTCGTCCTTGATCGCGCGGGCGAACTCGCGGATCTTCTCCCGGCCCACCTCGTAGGGCTCGGTGGGCGGGTATTCACGTCCGATGAATGACTGGTCGAGCGGCACGCGGGAAGGCTACCCGGTCGCCTTTGAAGCGGCGGAGCCACTTTCTCCTCCACCACCTGAGGCGCCGGCACCGCCGCGGGTTCTGATCGGCCGCCACGCAGCAGGACCGCTGACCCGTCCTGAGAACGAGAAGAGCCCGTCCCCAGGAGGGAACGGGCTCTCGAAGGCGTTCGCGAAGGAACCGCTGGTGTCAGCGGGTCTCCTTGTGGAGCTTGTGCGTGCCGCAGTTCATGCAGAACTTCTTCATCTCCAACCGGTCCGGGTTGTTGCGCCGGTTCTTGTTGGTGATGTAGTTGCGGTTCTTGCACTCCTCGCACGCCAGCGTGATCTTGGGTCGAACGTCGGTGGCGGCCACGGGGGTGCCTTTCTCTCGGTCGTTACTGGGCGGTTCGCTGGACAGATCCTCGCGAACCCGTGACTGGTAGCGGTGGCCGGACTTGAACCGGCGACACAGCGATTATGAGCCGCTTGCTCTACCGACTGAGCTACACCGCCATGCCGAGGACGCGGTGTGAACCGGTTGCCTCAAGCGACGCAGGATATCCCACGCAAAACAGCCACAGCACCCAGTTTACCGAGCACCGCAGCTGTCTTTCGAGCCCCAATACGGAATCGAACCGTAGACCTTCTCCTTACCATGGAGACGCTCTGCCGACTGAGCTATTGGGGCGTTTCCTTGCGGAACGGGTAGAACTTTACACACCGCCCGAACCCCTGCGAACAGGGGGGTACCTTTTCGTGAAACCGCAGGTCACAGCCGCCTTTTCAGCCAGCGCCCCACCGGATCGGGTTACGCGGGTCATCAGTGCAGGAGTGTGAGCACGGTCTCCTCGCGACTGCCGCGGTCGCGCTTGGTGCGGGCCTGCAGCCACGCCTCGAAACGCTCCTCGGACAGCGGGCGGGAGATCAGGTAGCCCTGGGCCACGTCGCACCCCATGCCGACCAGCTGATCGCGCGCGGCGTCGTCCTCGACGCCCTCGGCCACCACCGCCAGGTCCAGCGAGTGGCCGAGCTCGACGATCGTGCGGACGACCGCCAGGTCGCTGAGATCGGTTCCCATGCCCAGCACGAAGCTCTTGTCGATCTTGACCTCGTCCACCGGCAGCTGCCGCAGGTAGGCCAGCGACGAGTAGCCGGTGCCGAAATCGTCCACCGCGAGCACCACGCCCATCGCGTGCAACCGCCGCAGGACCGGCAGGGACCGCTCCTTGTCGGCCATCACGCTGGACTCGGTCAGCTCCAGGGTGAGCAGCTCTGGCGGGATGTCGTGGCGCTCCAGCGCCTCGGCGACCCGGTCCGGGAAGGTCTCGTCGGCGAGGTTGCGCACCGACAGGTTCACCGCCACCGACATCCGCAGCCCGCGGTCGAGCCACTGCCGGATCTTGATCAGCGCGCACTCCATGACGAACGCGGTGAGCGCGTCTACCAGGCCGGTGGCCTCCACCAGCGGCACGAACTCGTCCGGGTCCAGCCGCCCGTACTCCGGGTGCGACCAGCGCACCAGCGCCTCGGCGCCGACGACCTGGCGCTCCGGGAGCGCCACCTTGGGCTGGTAGTGCACCTCGACCTGCCCGGTGTCCAGCGCCTGCCGGAACTGGGTGACCAGCTGGAAGCGCCGCAGGAAGACCTGCCCCATCGCCGGGGCGTAGCAGCGGACGCCGTCCTCGCCGTTGCGCGCGGCCCGCACCGCCACGTCGGCGTGCTGCAGCAGCGTGTCCACGTCCGTCTCGGCCTCGCCGTCCTCCGGATCGGACGAGGCGTAGCCGGCGACCCCGGCGGCCTCGACGACGATCCGGTCCAGCGGGTAGGACATCGCGATCACGTCGCAGAGCTTCACGGCGACCTCGTGCGCCTGCTCCTCGGTGTGGTCGAGCAGCAGCACCGCGAACGAGTTCGCCTCCAGGCGGGCCAGCGGCGCGTCGCCCAGGGCCTCGCGCATCCGCTGCCCGGCTGCGACGACCATCCGGTCGCCCCAGGTGTAGCCCAGCGCCTCGCTGACGGTGGTGAGCAGGTCCAGGTCGACCCGCAGCACCACGGCGGCGCGGCCGCTGCGCAGCTCCTCACCGGAGATCTCGCGGAAGCCGGTGCGGTTGAGCAGCCCGGTCAGCGGATCGTGGTAGGCGTCGTGCCGCAGTCGCGCGAGCAGCCTGCGGTTGTCCATCGCGGTGGCCAGGTGGCTGGCCAGGGTGTGCAGCAGGCGCACGTCGGCGCGGCCGAACCCGCGCCAGCGGCTGACCCGGTCGTGCACCTCGACGGCGCCGAGCAGCTGGCTGGCACCGCGCAGCGGCACCACCAGCGCCTCGTAGGCGCCGCGCTGCCGCAGCACGCGGCGCACCTCCTCGGGCGCTTCGAGGGTCCGGAAGGACCGCACGTGGCTGCCCGGCAGCTGCAGCAGCGGGTCGTCGCGCAGCGCGTCGGGCGCGGCCTGCACCGCGGCGTCCGGCAGAGCTTCACCGGCGACGAGCGTGGTGACCTCACCGCGCGGGTCCAGCCGGAGCCGCAGCACGACCCGGGTGGCGTTGAGCTGCTCGCGGATCCGCTCGGCGACCGGTTCCCACTCGCCCACCGGCACGGCCTGCTCGCCGACGGGGTCGGGAGCGGCGGGCGCGCCCTGCCCGGAGCGGGCCACGCTGAGGCTGACGTCGCTGAGCGCCTCCAGGTCGCGCTGCTCGCGCAGCAGGTCGGAGTAGGCGCGGTAGAGGCCGATCACCGCGACCGCGACGAGGCCGACGAGCAGCCAGCCCCACGGGGTGCCGATGGCGACCTCGTAGCCGATGAGGCCGACGGAGGTGTTGAGCAGGCCGACGGCGAGGGTGCGGCCGGCCAGCCGCGCACCGGCGGCGACCTTCATCGCACCGCCGAGCACGGTCAGCGCCGCCAGCGCGAAGCCGCAGCTGATCAGCGGCGAGGTCAGGGTGCCCAGGACCGGGCCGAACCAGTCGGGGGCGACGCCGACGAGGGCCGCGTTGACCAGGTTGGCGACCGCGAACGGCACCGCGATCTCCAGGCACAGCACACCGGCGTTGTAGACGACGTGGGTCGCCGCGCGCCTGCCCACCTGGGCGCCGAGCCCGGCCAGCAGGTTCGCCGCGAGGACGACCTCGAACGGCGCGGTGAGCAGGCCCAGCAGCAGCGGGATCTCGGTGAAGGAGATCGTCCAGCCGACGCGCTTGACGTCGACGTCGATGGTCAGCTGCTCGGCGAGCAGGAACCCGACCGCCAGCAGCGGGCCGATGAACAGCAGCTCAGGGCTGTACCGCCCGGGCGAGCCGCCCGCGGTGAGCAGCGAGACGAGGATGCCCGCCGCCAGCACCACGAACGAGAAGATCGCGAACGTCCGGCGTCGGACCGGATCCACTTCGGCTCTGACCGGAGGCCTGGCTGGTTCCAGACCGGAATGCGGACCAAGGGAGCGGTGACGCTCGATCATCCACGCTCCTCCCGCTGGCGATACGGCCGTACCACATGTGTCCGTCCGCCGATCGTGACGCACGAGAGCACGGATGGCCAGGGTCGAATGGTCGCGCCAGGGCACTCCGGATGCACGCATCAGATGAGTTCAACCGGCCGGTGGCGTGGTTCTTCGTTCCGCCAGAAGCACTCTGACCTGCGAAGATTGAACCGATCAAGTGGAATCGGAAGATACGCTTGCGCTCAGCGGCGCCGGTGAACAACTTTGTGAGGATCACCGCAACAACACCACACGCCGGTAACGGTACGTGTTCGGTCTGACCACAAGAGGTCATCATTGGAGATCGAACTCGTCCAGGAAGTCACGCACAGCACGGTCGAGGTCGGCCAGCCCGGACTCCTCGACGGGCAGGTGACCGGCCCCGCGCAGGGCCGCCGACCGGGTCGGCGCGGCGATCCGGTCGAAGAACGCCTCCGACAGCAGCGGCGGCGTCCACCGGTCCTCGTCGGGGTGGGCGAGCAGCAGCGGCGTGCCGGTGAAGCGCTCCGGCGGCAGCGCCGGGGCGGTCGCCAGGCAGCTGCGGGCGAAGCGCAGCGAGAGCCAGCCACCGCCGGCGAGCTCGTCGGCCCACACGAGGTTGGCGTACTGGGACTGGTTGGACACCGCGGCGATGTTGACCAGCCAGTGCACCGGCACCCGCGCCGCCGACAGCGGCGGCCGCACCAGCGACAGCAGCCCGGACCAGCGCGCCATCTCGGGCCGCGCCGCCAGCACCCGCCGGACCTCGTCGCGGCTGGGATCCACGAGGCAGGTGGTGATGACGCCGTCGACCTGCGTCGTCGCGGCGACGTCGTAGGCGAGCCTGCCGCCGGTGCTCACGCCGAGCAGCACGATCGGTCGCGAGTCGCGTTCCCGCTCGCAGCGCACCAGGTCGCGCACGCAGTCCAGCCAGTCCGCGTAGGTCGCGCCGAGCAGCGGGGCGCCGGTGAGACCGAATCCGGGCAGGTCGGGGGCGATGTACTCCAAGTCGGCCAGCGCGGGCAGCCTGCCGTAGGGCGCGAGCATGCGGCCGTAGGTGCCGACGCCGTGCAGCGCGATGACCTTGGCGGGGGCGTCGAGGCGGTCGACTCGGTCCACGTGCACCTTGAGCCCGCGCCACCGCCACCACTGCTCGTCGGGCGCGTTGTCGGCGCTCAGGCGCAGCGCGCCCGGGAAGAACGCCTGGTAACGCTGCCAGTGCAGGTGGTCGCGGTAGCCGGGGCCGACGTCGGTGGCGGACCCTGGGGTGGATGGAGCGCTCGAAGGCACACCTCGAACATACGGAGTCCGGGTGACCATGCGCATCAGCCGAGAGCAGGCACGTGATCGAATCGCCGCGGCCAGGGTGGCCCGGCTGGCCAGCGCGGACGCCGCGGGCAGGCCGCACGTGGTGCCGATCGTGCTCGCCGCCGCGGGCGATGAACTGATCACCGCGGTCGACTGGAAGCCGAAGTCGGGGCGCGAGCTGCGCCGGATCCGCAACATCGAGGAGAACCCGCTGGTGTCGGTCCTGGTCGACGGCTACGACGAGGACTGGTCGAAGCTGTGGTGGGCCCGCGCCGACGGCACGGCGGAGATCCTCCAGGAGCACCCGCTGCTGGACGCGCTGATCGCGAAGTACCCGCAGTACCAGCGGAAACCCCCGGGAGGCGCGCTGATCGCGGTGCGCGTGGACCGTTGGACCGGCTGGGCTAGTTCTGGGGTTTGAGGCGCACGACGTCGGAGTCCAGATCCAGCGGTCCGGCCCCGGACTCGCGCTCGTCCTCCTTGGCCACCTCGACCCAGGCCAGGTGGTCGAGCTGGTGCTTGACGCCCACGTTGAACAGCCCCTCGACCTCCATCGCCACGGACCCGACTCGGGAGGGCTCCGGCTTGGGCTCGGGCTGGGACACGGGATGGGCCGCCCGCAGCTCCGCGCGCCGCTTCGCCCGTCCCGCCCGATCGATGGCCATGCGTCCACGCTAACCCGGCGAAGCGCTCATCAGCACCATCCGCGGCGTTCGGCCACCAGTAGGGTCGCCCCGTGCCCGACCCGTACCACGTCCAGGTCCCGACGGAGGACCTCGCGGACCTCACCCGAGCCCTGGAGCTCCTCGACTCCCGCGCGGACCTCAACGACCGCTACCGCGCGATGCTGCAGGAGTCCCTGGCCCTGCTGACCGAACGGCAGATCCGCCTCACCCAGGCCAGGGGCCTGGCGAAACGCCTCATGGTCCTGATCAAGGCAGCAGGCCCGGATTTCCCCGACACCCTCGACGAAACGTCCCGGAACACCCTCACCGCAGGCCGCTCGAAAGCCGACGACCTGGTCTTCCACCCAGAGGAAACCTGACCCGGGACCCCGCCGGAACATCCCGCGAAGCGGTCTGTATGCTTTTTCCCGCAAGCCAGCACGCTGGCGAGCACGCCGGGTTGCCCGAGCGGCCAAAGGGAGCTGACTGTAAATCAGCCGGCATTGCCTTCGGAGGTTCGAATCCTCCACCCGGCACAAGCAGGAAAAAGACCCCGTGACCAGCACCAAAGCGGTCACGGGGTCTTTGCTTTGCAGTCCGGCTGTGTCCGGTGCCGTCCGGCCGTGTACGACGATCCACGGCAAATACACGGCAAAGCTCAGGCTTGGGCTAGCGCCTGTTCCACTCGCTGGCGGGCTGCCTGCTCTCCGCCGTCCAGACACTTCGCGTATACGCGAAGCAGCACGGTGGTCATGCAAGTACTGCGTCAGCTCTGGCGCGCACGGGGCCTGGCGGCTCTGCCGTCTTCATCT
This sequence comes from Saccharopolyspora sp. ID03-671, assembly GCF_045278815.1. Classification (NCBI taxonomy): domain Bacteria; kingdom Bacillati; phylum Actinomycetota; class Actinomycetes; order Pseudonocardiales; family Pseudonocardiaceae; genus Saccharopolyspora; species Saccharopolyspora sp. ID03-671. Next base: position 4,226,638 of record NZ_CP134054.1, on the reverse strand, counting down.
CGGTGCTCAGAGGACGCTGCTCGCTCCAGGTTGGAGAGTTGGTCCGCTCGGCTCCGATCTCCGGAGCGGAGTGTTCGAGGTAGAGCTCGCCCCAGCCGTCCTTCGGCAGCGACAAGTTGTGCTTGCGGAAGTTTTGCGGCATCCTCCGACGGAAGCGCCGCGAAGCACACCAAGGCGAAAAACGCCTGAAGACGCTCGTTCACCTCGCCGACGGCTTGCAACAGCTGCGAGCCTGCACCGGGTTGACGCCGCAGACGGACGTGTCGGCTGCCGCTCGCGTGCTGTCAAGCTTGAGCTCAAGCGCACCCTGGAGCCCCGAAGCACATCTGGCTCAGCGAGTTCAACCACACGCCGGCTGTTGTCCTGCACCCAACGAAGCTATCGCTCGACTTGGGCCGAATGAAGAGGTCCGCCTGATATGCGGACCAGAGCTGTCCTGGACTGCGCCTACCGTCGGCAGCGATATCCCTGATGGACGAGGAGCAACGCTATGGGTGGACGGCTGCTGATCTACGGGGCGAATGGCTACACCGGCCGTCTCGCCCTCGAGCGGGCGGTGGAGGTCGGCCTCGACATCGTCGTCGCCGGCCGCAACACCACCAAAGTCACGGCGCTCGGCGCCGAGTTCGGTGTCGAGTCTCGCTCCTTCGCATTGGACGATCCCTACACGGCGCGCAGTGGCTTGAAAAGTGTGGACTGCGTGCTGCACGTCGCGGGGCCGTTCCAGGAGACCGCACAGCCGATGATGCAGGCATGCCTGGATGCCGGGGTGCATTATGTCGACTCGACCGCCGAGTACCCGACGTTCGCGCTTGCCGAGTCGATGGATGCGGTCGCCAGACGAGCCGGGGTCATGGTGCTGTCGGGAGGCGGTTGGCAGTCCGTTCCCAGCGACTGCTTGGTGATGCACACGGCCCGGCGAGTGCGGGACCCGCAGCGAGTGGCAATCGGCCTGCACGTCACCGGTGGCTTCTCCCGCGGCTCGATCGCCGGCTCGTCGATCATCATGGATCTGGGTGTACTCGTCCGGCGCGGTGGCGAGGTCATCAGCGTCGACAGCCCGCAGCCGCGGACGTTTGACTTCGGAGACGGCCTGGTGGAATGCATGCCCGCGGCGATGGGCGAACTGATCACCAGCTGGCGATCGACGGGGATTGGTGACATCGAATGTTACCTGGGCACCGATTCAGGCTTCCCCGACGACATCGTCGGCAACGGCCCAAGCGCGCAGGAGCGCGCCGCGAACCGCTACCAAGTGCTCGCGGAGGTAACCGGCCACGACGGCCAGGTCGCACGCTCGATGATCGACACTCCGAACGGGTACACCTACACCCCGCTGGCCGGGATCGAGATCGCACGCCGAGTGCTGGACGGCCACGCACCGGTCGGCTATCAGACCCCGGCGTTGGCATACGACACAGACCTGGCGCTTTCAGTCGGCGACACGACGATCACCGACTTGTAAACGTCTGAGCGCCCTAGTCCGGATCTACGCCGCGATCAAGCACGTGGTGCGCCTCATGCAGGAATGAGTCGCGCTCGATCCCGGCAACGGCCAATCCCCACGTCAAGCCACTCGCTCGCCGGCAATGATCACGCCGATCGCAGACGCAACCCCATCAACTCCTGCACACCCGAGCGCCGGGCAGGGCTCCGCACTGCGGCCACCGCTGACGGAACCGCGTTAAGGATCCGGACCGGATCTGACCGGGTTGGTCCGTAGCATCCGAAGCCGTGATGAGCACCTCCTCACGGCTGCTGAAGCTCTTGTCCCTGCTGCCGTCGCGACCGAGTTGGACCGCCGGTGACCTGGCAGAGCGCATGGGGATCACCGAGCGCACGGTACGGCGGGACATCGCCCGGCTGCGCGACCTCGGCTACGACGTGTCCTCCGATCCAGGCCGATGGGGCGGTTACAAGCTCGGAGGCGGCGGTAAGCAGTTGCTGCTCGTGCTCGACGACGAAGAGTCGCTGGCGGTCAGCGTTGCGTTGCGCGAGGCCGCGCAAACCCGCGTTCTCGGCGACGACCAAGCTGTGTTGTCCGCATTTTTGAAGCTGCGGCAGCTGTTGCCATCCCGGATGGCCGCCCGGCTCGGCGCGATGGATGACGTTTTCGAGCACACAACTCGGGTCTGTGGCCAACCGTTGTCGCCCGGCATGCTCGCCGGGTTGGCGAGTGCCTGCCGCCGCAGTGAGCGAATCACCCTGTCTTATCGGGATATGCGGGGCGACGAGACCATTCGCGACGTGGACCCGCACCGGCTCGTCTTCACCGGGAACCGCTGGTACTTCGTCGCCCGTGACGTGACCAAGGGCGAATGGCGAACGTTTCGCGCTGACCGCGTGATCGAGGCCCAGCCCACTGGGCGCGTGGTCCACATCGAGAACCCGCCCGAAGCGGCACAGGTCGTCACCGAGATGCTCACCAGCGACTACCCGCTCTATGCCACCATTCGTCTGCCGCTGTCGCAGCAGGACGCGCTCCGCGTCGTTCCGCCCACCGCCGGAGTCCACCGGCCGGATGGGCCGGACACCACGATCGTCGAGATCGGCGGGGCCGATCCGGTGTCGCTGGGTGCCTACCTGATGCGGCTGGGCACCCCGTTGACCGTGCTCGCACCGGACTCCGTTCGGGAGGTGGTGCGGCGACGAGCCGCCGCGATGGCGACGGACAACGCCGAGATCAGTCCGGGAGCAGGGTGAATTCCACCCGACCGAAACGCACTCCGTTGACCTGCAACTCGATGCGGTGCAGTCCGGGATGGTAGCGGCGAGTCGTCAGCGGCCGGAACGAGTGCCCCCGGGTGAGTTCGATGGTTTCGCCGGGGCCGACGGTGCGGGTGGTCAGCTTGAACGTCTTGCCGGTCAGGTCGCCATTTGCCTTGCGGTGGTGGACGACGTAGTCGATCGCGAGCCGAGCGGGCTCCGACTCGCGGTTGCGCACCGATGCGCTGAACGTCAGAGTCTGCCCGATCGTCACGGTGTTCGATGCGAGCAACGGGCCGGTCACGTCGAGCCTGGCCGGGGTGAATCCCAGTAGTTCCAGCGCGCCCGGGTGGCCTTGCTTGACGAGCGTGCGCAGCCCGTGCCGAACGAGGCGAACCGTGTTGTCGGAGCTGGCTCCCTCCATCCATGCTGCCGCGGTTTTGACGGCCAGATCTGGTTCGCGGCGGCTGAGGTCGTTGAGGTGGTTGGCGACCGAACGCCGGACGTACTCGCTTTGGTCGCAGTACAGCGCGTCCAGAATCGGCAGGGTCGAGCGGGGCTCGGCTAGGACTCCCGGGACTCGCACGGCCCACGGCAGGAACGGCCGAGCTCCCTCCGACGCCAGCCGGCGCACGTGTTCATTCTCCGACGCGGTCCATCCCAGGACCGTCACCAGCGCGCGTTCGAGGTCATGGCTGAGCAGCACCCGCAACGCGAACTCCGAAGACAGTCGGGGAGTCAGCTCCGCCAGCAGCGCAAGAGCATCGTCGAAGGCCTCACCGGTTCCATTCTCGATGGACTTGACCGCGACGGCGCTGGTAACCGGCCAGATCAACCAGCCGGTGAACGACGTCGCCCGTTCACTCGCGGCACGCACGGTCGCGGCGAACGAGTCGTAGTCACCTGGCAGATCGGCCAGCAGAGCGTCGCGCAGCAGATCACTGCGTTCACGCAGCGGCAGCGGCGCCAAGACAAACTCGGCCGCGCGCAACTTGGCCAACCGCGCACGTGGTTCGGCCGCGCGCAGGGCGGCTGTCAGGGCACGGACGGTCTGAGCGCCGATCAGCTCATCGGCGAAAGGCATCAGCTCTCCCCGTCGGGCCGCATCAGGCGCCCGTCTGCGTGATTGTTCGTTCGAGACCCGCTGCGATTTTGGCCATGGTCGTCCCGTACGCCTCGGGCATGTCCACACCCAGCTTGTCGGCGAGCACGAAGACCCACCACAGGCACTCGGCCAGCTTGTGGCGCAGTTCGGCGTCGACATCGCAGTCGATGTCCCAGGTGCGCTCGGCTGCCAGCACGAGCCGACCGACATATGCCGCGTCGTTGGTGAACCCGACCGCGAGCTCCGGCACCGTCCAAGTCCGCTCCAGCAGGCGCTGCTCGAGCCGCTCGTACAGGGCGCGCACCTCTAGTGCCGTGGCATTCGCCTCGGCGAGACCCGCCTTGCCACCGGACTGCACGTCGTTCATGCCTGTTCCTCTCTTCGAAGGCTTGCCGAGTTCGGACGGTAGACCCGAACCCGGACCACTCGGGTCCTGTTCTCGGCCGCTACACCACCGCCCGAGTGTCGAACGCATCACTTCCCACCGCAGGTGGCGGAAACTCACGGCAGACCGAGGCCGAACGCTCGCCGTTCAGCGGCGTCGACTTTCACCGCCATCGACCACGAGTTCGGCTCCTGTCATGAAGGTGCTCTGATCGCCGGCCAGGAACATCGCCGCGTCGGCGGCCTCCTCGGCACGCCCGAGGCGTCCCAGCGGCACGCCCGCGCTCAACCGCCCGCGCGCCCGCTCTTTCGCCTGCTCGTCGCCCGCACCGGCGAGGAGCCCCGGCGTCTCGATGTATCCCGGCGCCAGCGTGTTGACCCGGATACGACGCCCGCTGAGTTCGTTCGCCCACACCCGAGCGATTGCGTGCACCGCACCCTTGGAAGCCCCGTAGACGCCGAAGGCCGGGTTTCCGGTGAACGCCGCTGTGGAACCGGTGAGGATCACCGAGGCGCCGTCCACCAGCAGGGGAAGCATCTTTTGCACGGTGAACACGAGTCCACGCACGTTCGTCCGGAAGATCTGGTCGAAGTGCTCCTCTGTGACGTCCTCCAGCGTGCGGAACGAGCCGCCACCAGCGTTGGCCAACAGAACATCGATCCGCTCTCCCGCCGCCGTAATCGTCGCCGCCAACCGGTCGAGTTCGACGATCTCGGACACGTCGCCTCGGAACGGGGTGGCGAGCGGGCCGATCTCCGCGACGGCAGCCTCGAGCTCCGGCGTGCGTCGGCCGGTCACGTACACGTGCGCGCCGTCGGCGGCGAACCGCTTCGCTGCTGCCAGTCCGATCCCGGCGCTGCCGCCCGTGACGACAGCCGTCCTGCCATCCAGTTGTCCCATGATCAGTCCCTTCGCTCCCGCAGTCCCCGGCGGACCACGCCATTACGTGTGCGGACGACGTTATTGGCGGTTCCGGACAGGTTTGGCCCGCGAATGCGCCGTAGGGTGTGTTTCTGTGATTAGCGCCTCTGCTCGCCTCCTCCGTCTGCTGTCGGTGTTGTCGACTCGCCCGGAGTGGTCAAGCCAGGACCTGGCCGACCGCTTGGACATCCACGAGCGCACCGTCCGCCGCGACATCTCGAAGCTGCGAGAACTCGGCTACGGAATTGAATCCACCTCCGGGCCATACGGTGGCTACCGGCTGGGGGGCGGTTCGCGGATGCCGCCGTTGAGCCTCGAGGACGACGAGGCACTGGCCGTCGCGATCGCCCTGCGGCAGGCGGCCTGGGACGGTCCCGACACCGCCGGACACTCCGCACTGACGGCGTTGGCCAAGCTCCAGCACTCGTTGCCGCGCACGATCGGCAATCGGCTGCGCTCGCTAAACGCGACGGTCGAGCACATCGGGGACCGCAACTCCGAGCACTGGGGACGCGCGGATCCGCAGGTCCTGCTCGATCTCGCCAACGCCTGCCGGGAGGGCGACCGCGTGCACTTTTCCTACCTGGACCGTCAGGGTGTCGACAGCCTGCGCGATGTGGAGCCGCAGCGGTTGGTCCGTACCGCGCACCGTTGGTACCTCGTCGCCTGGGGCCTCGACCGCCGCGACTGGCGCACATTCCGGGCGGACCGCGCCCGCGACGTCGTGGTCACCGGTCGCGCCGCCCCAGACCGCCCGGTCGCCGACGCAGCAGCACTCGTCGACGCAGCCATCACAAGCACGCCGTACGAGATGTACGCCGACGTCGAGTTCCCGCTACCGCTGAACGAAGTGCGCGAGCTCGTGCCCGCCACGGTGGCCGAACACCGATCGGCGGGCGATCGGCTGACAGTCTCCCGGGTCGGCGGTCCCAACGCGCAATGGCTGTCCGGATACCTCATCCGCCTCGGCGTCCCACTTCGCATCATCAGCCCTCTGGAGGTCCGCCAGGCAGTCATCACGCACGCGCGCGACATGCTCGTGATGCAAGAGGAAAAGGGCGGACACCGCAAAACCGGGCGGTAGCTGTCCTCAACTGCTCCTAACATCGACCCGGACGACCGATCGCGAAGAGGAGAAACACGTGGACCGCCGCGCAGATCACTTCACCGCCCCCGACGAACCCGAGACCACCTGGATCGGACCAGCCCAGTACGTATCAGTGCGCGGTGAGGGACCGCCTGGTACCGAAGCCTTCTACACCCGCAAGTCCCTCGTCGAAACGGCGGCCCACGAGCTGCGGCGGATCCGATCGGACCCCGCCTGGACGCCCGGAGACATCACGGAGATCGCCTACTGGTACGACGACGTCCACGGCGACATCGGCATTGCCAACTTCTACTCGTCCGTAGCCCTCGAATACCTACACTTCCGCATGTTGGTCCAAATACCCGACGAAGTAACGAACGACCACCTCGACATCGCGTGGCGGAACCTGCCCGACGCTGTGCGAACTGCCGGGATCAAACCCGAGCTGTACAGGACCCCTGGCAGGATGGTTGTCCAGGTAATGCACCACGGGCCATTTGCCAACGAATTCGACACGCTCCACCGCCTCGGAGAATTCGCTGCCCGAAGTCATCTCGAACGCAGCGGACCGCACCACGAGCTCCATCTGGACCCCTTCTCCCACGGCAGCTCCCAAGAGCAACTCCGCACTATCCTGCGAGACCCGGTTACCCCGGTGGGCCTGTAGTTTTGGTCTATCATCGTGGATCGCCACGTTGAGGGCGGTGTGCATGGCGGGCAGCCTAGGCCGCAGGTAAACGCATAGATGTGGGCAAGTCCCCGGCACGAGAGCCTGCTGGGTTAACCGGCCATGCGCTCGTGGTAACCGGCAATGTTTCGTGGTGGGCCAGTTTGATCAGCGGGTTCGAACCCACGCCCCCTTTAACCGTCTGTCATGTCACGGACCGCGAGGGCCAAAGCCCGAGGTGCAGCGCCTTAAACAGAAGCGGTCCAGGCTCCGGTCGGTGAGCCGTGCAAGCGGCACCATGGACAGCCCCCGCGAGCTGAGGTGCCGCGAGCTCTGCCGTCCGTAGCCATTGGGGAACCCGGATAGCTCAGGCTTGGGCTAGCGCCTGTTCCACTCGCTGGCGGGCTGCCTGCTCGCCGCCGTCCAGACACTTCGCGTAGACGCGAAGCAGCACGCCAACGCTGTGGCCGGCCCATTCGGCGACACGAGTCGGCTCGACCCCGCCGTTGAGCCAGGTGGACACCGCGGCATGGCGTAGGTCATAAGGCCGTTTCCCGAGCGGTGAGTGAGCCTGTTCCGGGGTGAGGGCGGTTTCCCGGGCCTTAGCCCAGGCCCGGCCGTAGACCGTGCTTGAGATCCGCCCTCCGTTCCGCCGTCCTCGGAAGAGACGGCCGTCAGCAGCGGTCCCGAACTTGTCGAGGTGGTCGTGCAGGTACTGCGTCAGCTCGGGCGGACACGGCACCTGACGACCACTGCCGTCCTCCCGGTGCTTCAGCGACCGCTGCTCGCTCCGGATCCGCGAGTCAGTCCACTCGGCTCCGATCTCGGGGGCCGACTGCTCAAGAAAGAGCTCACCCCACCCTGACCGCGGCAGCGACAAATTGTGCTTGCGGAGGTTCGCGGCCTCCTCCGGACGAAGCGCCGCGAAGTACATCAGAGCGAAGAACGCCTGCAGTCGTTCATTCACCTCACCAACCGCTCCGAGGAGCTGTCGGGCCTGCGTTGGGTTGACGACGCTGCGTCGGTCAACCTGCTGCATCCGTGTCCGGTGTTTCTTCACCCGCACCTCCGTCAAAGGGTTCTCCGCCAGCACCTTCGTCTCGACCGCGTAATCCAGGGCGTTGCCGAGCGTTGTCCGCCGCAGACGGATCGTGTCCGCAGCTGCCCGGGCACCGTCGAGCTTGAGATCGAGGGCCGCCAGGAGCCGTCGAAGCACGTCCGGTTCAGAAAGCTCAGCCACCTGCCGACTGTTGTCCTGAACCCACCGGAGCCGTCGCGTGGTCTCGGCCGGGTGCTCTTCGTCTCGCCAGCTGGGGTTCAGGCCGCGCCTCAACGCCGCACGCACGGCCTTCTGGTCACGCTCGGACGGCTGGGGCTTCAGCATCCAGATCGTGATCGGTGTCAGGGAGTCGACCAGGCTCTTGCGGTGGCCGGGTGAGGCATCGGGCCACTTCATAGCCAGGTAGTCCCGAGCGAACTCAAACCACCCGATCTTCGACTCTTCCGCCTTCAGCATCGTGACCGGCAGGCCGCAGGCGACATCGAACGCGACGCCTTCGGCCATCGCCGAGTTGAGCTTCGATTCAAAGCTCTTGGCCAGACCGGCCGACGAGAAGCCCTTCTGGAACTCCTGTTTCGCGACCGCCCAGCGCACGTAGTGGGTGGTCCGTGTCTTCCCGACGTACTTTCGCCTCTTCCACAGCCTGACTTCGTACGAGGTCTTCATCAGGCGGCCTCCTCGTGAGCGTCGAACCAGCGCTCGGCCTCTGCCTGCCGGATGCGCAGTTCGCCGTTGGGCAACTTCATGCAACGCGGGCCGATCCCCTTCGCGCGCCACTCGTAGAAGGTTGAGCGGGCGATCCGGAGCTCTCGGCAGAACTCAGCAACAGTCATGGGCGCTCGGCGCGTATCCATGTCCTGGTTCCTCCCCTGGTCTGGCACGTGCGTGCCTTGCCCGCGTTATGCGGGCTGTTTGGTGCGGTGGGTCTGCGGAAGAAGCGGAAATGCGGAAGAAGTGCGGGAAACCGGCCCGTGACCTGGCGTTTTGGTGCTGGTACTTCTTCCGGGGCGGATGCGGAAGAAGTGCGGAGAAAGTCGGTGTGGGGGGCTTTTTCCGCAGTTCTTCCGCAGGGGTCGCGGCGAAAGTCGCGTGCTGGTTTTGCCTGATCAGGGCGGTTGCTCTGGGACTTTTTCCGCACTTCCGCTTCTTCCGCAGGGCTGGCGAGCCTGGGGGCGGAGGATGAACCGGGTTGAGGGCCGGCCGCGGCCGGTGCGGGTTTCTTGGGTGACGATGCCGTCGCGGATGAGCAGGGCGATCATTTCGAGGGCCTGCTCGGCGGCTTTCTTGTGGCGCTTGGCGAAGTCGTTGTAGACCTCGGACTTGCCGCGGCCGGTCTCTCCGGCTTCGGCGAGCCAGGCCATGAGGCGTTCGACTTCTTCCTGGTCGTCGAGTTGGCCGTAGAGCCAGTGGATGGATTCCTCGGTGTAGGCCCACAGCGCCCGGGCGGCGTGCAGGTGCTCGGCGTCAACGGCCTGGGAGCCGTCGAGGAGGGCGTAGGCCAGCGCGAGGCGCGGGATCATCGGCCGCCCCCGCGCCAGCAGCGCGGTGACCGGGCCGTCCGGGCGGGGGCGTGCGAGGTCGCGGTAGATCGGCTCCCACGCCTCGATCGCGGCCGGGGTGAACGGCACCTCACCCAGCCCGGAGAGCTTGCGCAGCCGGTCGGCGAGCTGCCCGGCGATGTCGGCGACCATGCCGTCGGGGAGGTTGCCGCCTTCGGGCAGCAGCTGGGTGCGGCGGCTGGCCACGATCAGCATCCGGTTGAGCCCACCACCGAACACCTCGGCACTGGTCATCCGCTCACGCAGCTCGCGCGGGGTGACGTGGCCGATGACGGTGATGCTGGGGTCGGTGGCGGTGACGGGGTTGGAGCGGGTGACCGACTGCAGGCTCTTGCCGTCCCAAGCCTCCCGCAGGGTCATCGACAGCGTGTTGCCCGAGCGCTCGAACTGAGCGAGCACCTTCGCGTACTCCTCCTCCACCACCAGCAACCGCCGGTCGGATCGCGGGGTGATGTCGCCGGTGTCGTCGTCCTTCTCGTCGGCGACCTGCTCGATCAGCCCCTCACCCGAGGACAGGCCCCGGACTGTCTTCAGCGGCCACTCGGAGGTCTTGGCGACCTCGCGGAACAACCGCTCGATGACCGCCTGCGCCGTGCCCTTCGCCCCGTCAGAGGTCCGGCCGGTAATCAGCGGCCACACCCGCCCGGGGTGCACGCTGTTGGCTCGGTAGAGATACGAGCCGGTGCCGACCCACGCGCCGAAGGTGGACAGCAGAATCGCCAGCAGAGCGGCCGGGTGCGCCTCGGTCGTCGGCGCGACCTCGCGGACGATCCGGCCCGCGGTGCCCTGCAACGCCGCAGGGCTGAGGTTCGGAAACCCCACCACCGGCAACGGGGTCTCGTCCTCCCCCGCCGGGGTCGGGAACGGCACGACCCGGCCACCCTCACCCGGGTCCGCTCCGTGATCGAGGTGTTCTGCGTGCGTCATGCGGCCCTCCGGTGCTCGATCACGTCCGGACCGATGTCGCGCTGCCACCGGGCGAGGTCGGTGGCCAGGCGCTGTCCCAGGTCCACCAGCTCATCGCTCGGCTCCAGCAGGGCCAGCAGCTGTTCGGTCGCGGCGGTCTCGGCAGCCTGTGCCAGGCGCTGGGCGTGCTCGGCAACGGCACGGCGGTAGGCGGTTTCGAGGACGTGCGTGCGCAGCACCCATCCGGCCTCAGGCCACGGAGCCCGCTGGTAGGTCTCGAAGATCCACATCGCCAGGCCGTGAGCCTGGTCCCGAGTGGTCAGCAGGCCACGGCGGCGGGCTTCGGCGACCAACACCTGCGGGTCCGGCGAGACACCGGCCGCGGTCACCCGCACGGCCAGGTCGAATACGACCCCGCGCACACCGGGGTCGGCATCGGATGGGCGCATCCCGGCCAACAGCTCCCTGGCACGCTCGGCGGAGCAGGCCATCAGGCAGCCCAGGAACGCCCGCACCGGGTCGAACTCCGTCTCGCCGTACGGCTTCTCCAGGTTCGTCACCATCGGCCTCCTTTCGGTCGAGTTGGTCATGGCGGGCTTCGTCAGTGACGGTGGTGGTTGGCGCGGTGGACGCGGCGTGCGGCGTTGATGACCCGGCGGCCGGGGCGCAGCCGGAGCCCGGTGCCGGTGCAGCGGCGGCAGAGGCGGATCGCGCGGCCGAACGGGGAGCGGAGCTTTCCGCCGCCTCGGCAGGTGCGGCAGGCCTTGAAGGGCCAGAACCAGCACGTCATGCCGTAACCGAACGTGACCAATAGGAGTGCGAGGAACAGGACGGTGCTAGCGGAGTCAGCGGGGGTCACAGATGGCCTCCAGGGCGGTTTTTGGGCGCAGTGGCCCACGCGCCTCTAGGAACTAGGGCGCTGGTGAGAAAGGGGATGGGGGTCTAGCGGGGTCTCTAGACCTAGAAGGGCTGGCGTCTAGGTCTAGAGACCCGGCGAGGACTAGCTAGCCCCCTCGCGGCGATTACGCTCCGCGACTTCTTCGGCGATGTCGGCGCGGGTGACGCCGATGCGGCTGGCGCCCTTACCGTCGTCGGTGGTGCCCCACACCTGGCCGGTGCGGACACCGTGGCGCTTGAGCGCGGCGGTCAGGTCGGCCGACTCGCGATAGGTCCCGTAGACCTCCGGCCTGAGCTCATACAGGCGGGCAATGACCCGCTCGTTCCACACCTTCTTCTCGGACTCAGGAACGACGGCCAGGATGTCTTCGAGCAACGTGTCCTTCTTGGACACCGACTCGTCGACCTCCGGGACTTCGCCGATGGCGTGGCCGGTCAGGGTGCCGGCCTGCTCGCGGAGGGTGCGGGCGTAGGCGGCGACCTTCTCCGACGCCGGACCATCCAAACCCGCCACGGTGCGCACGATTTGGGCGTCAGAGCCTTCGCCGACCAGGTAGCCGATGCCCTTGTCGGCCCAGGCGAACGTTGTTGCGCGCACGCCCTGCTTGTACTTCGAGGTGCCCAGGACCATGTCGTTTTCGGTCTGGCCCTGCACCTTCAAGCAAAACCGCGTGGACACGTTCGCCGAGATACCGGTGGGGAGGCTCTTCGCGTCGGGGCGCTGGGTGGCCAGCATGATGATGATTCCCAGCGCGGGTCCGCGTTTGACCAGGTCGGTGCAGATGGCCTCGAACTCTTCCCCGTGGTCGGGGTGCTCGAACCACACCTGGCACTCATCCACACCGATCACGATCGGATGCAGACCCAGCGACTGCTTGCCGGCCAACTCGGGGGTGACCTTGTTCTCCGGCGCCAGGCCCTGCTTGGCGAGATCCCGGATGAGCTTGGCCCGTCGCCGCAGCTCCTCGCGGAGTTTGCGCAGGTCACTAATGGCCTTTTCGATTTCTTCGTCGTCGTCTCCGACGCCGTGGGCGTGGGTGACCTTTTCCAGGGGGTCGAGGTCGCCGGTGCCCTTGAGGTCGTAGGTGTGCAACTCCGCCCTCGGGTCAAGTGCGGCGATGAGCAGCAGCTCGCGCAGGGCGAAGGTCTTGCCCATGCGCGGGATCGCCCCGATCGCGACGCTGGTGAACATCAGGCGCAGGTCGACCCAGCGTCCGCGCTGGTCGGTGCCGAAGGGCTGGGGCTGGAACAGGTCGACCTTGACGCCCTTGCGCAGTGCCCAGGCGGGTTGCTTGGCCTTGCGCATGTCCTGGTCACCGACCCAGAGGATGAGGCGGGCGGCGTGCTCGCCGTTGTCGGCCTCGGGCCACACGCAGCCCAGCGGTCGGCGGAGACCACTCGCGAGTTTTTCGCGGCGGTCCATGATGTCGCCCGGCGTGACGCCGTGCGGGAGGTCGATGTCGGCCCGCCATCCCTTGCCATCACGGGAGATGGGCTTGGGGAACCCGATGCCTTCGCCTCCCTTGCCCATCGCCTGGTTGATCCCGGAGATGCCCAGGGAGGCGAGGGCGATTTCGACGGCGTTGCTGGTCAGCTTCGGCACCTTCGTCGCCTCCACCGCCCGCGACGCGATCGGCTGGTCCGCCGGAGCACCCAACCACCCGACCGCGCCCACGGCGCCGGCCACGATCGCGTACTGCACGATCTCGGGCAGCAGCTCGCGGCCGAGGAAGAACGCCGCCAGGGCGGCCACGCCCAAGCCCACGGTCGTGTAGACGCGGCCCCGGACCCGGCTATCACGCTGCCCGGAAAGCCGGAGGTATTCGGCGGCGTCGGCGCGGTCAGCAGCAGCGTGTCGAACTGGCCGGCCTTCGGCGTCGGTCACCCACCGCAGAAACCCACGCAACAGCCGCAGGGTCCCTTGCGGAACGCGGATCAGGATGCGGGCTATGTAGACCGGGCAGCGCACCGCGTGGAAGGCGAAGGTGTGGCCGGCGTAGCCGACCGCCCACTTCGCGGTCTCCCGGAACTCCTCAACGCTGCTCGCCCAGGCGGGCAGGACCGGTTCGCGCTTCTCCCGGCGGACCAGGCTCGAACCCGCCGCTGCGGCCTGGTGCTGGTCGACTTGCTGGGCCTGGTCGGCATCGTCGACCAGCTCCCCGTCGATCACCTGCGACTCGGTCTCGGTCTGGGCTTGGTCGTGGTTGAGGCGTTCGGAGGGGAAGCGCAGCACGCGCGCCTGCTCCTCGGCCGCCTGGTGCTCATTGTCCTCGGGCTTAGGGGTGTTCGGCTGTTCGGTCATCGCTGCACCTCCCGGTGGTCATTGGTGTCTTTGATCAGGTGGGCAAGGCCGGCTCCCATGCCCAGCACGGCGACGGGCAGGCACGCGACTGCTGCGGTGATGAGCCAGGGAGCCGAGGTCATCCCGGCGGCCTTCATCAGGTGAAACGCGATCTGACCCAACGCCCCCAGCCCGAGCGAGCCCAGCGCGGAGTACTTCGCGAACCGCCGAGCACGGGCCGGAACCTGCCCCGAGAGCCAGACCCGCAGGGCATAGGCCGCGTAGGTCTCCACCCCGATCGGAAGCGTGATCGCGGTGTTGATCGCGAACCCGTCCGCGATGCCCGGTAGCGGGTGCACGATCCCGAACCCGGTCAGCTGACCGAGTCCGACCCAGCCGGACCAGATCGCCACGAACGCGGGCAAAGCCAGCAACATGACCGGCCACACCGCCACCGGCTTCACCGCCTGGTCGACGGTGAGTTTGGCCGGGTCCGCGTCAACCGTGATCGGCTCAGACCCCACCTCACCAACCGGCTCCGACTCCTCAGACGGAGCCGGGGCAGACTCGCTCGCCTGGTCCGTCTCGGCGGACTCGTGCCCGGGTTCGGCGGACTCGTCATCGTGGGTCTCGGTGGGTTCGTCCTCGTCCGGGGCGGGGTCGGTGACCACGTGCAGCCCCGCCGGGTTGGAAGCCTTCACCGGGTGCTCGTCGGCCAGGCGGTCCAGGATCTCGCGGGCCTTCGGTGCCCCGATGCGCAGCTCGGCCATGAGCTGGTTCCGGCTCGGCGTGCGGCCCAGTTGTTTGACCAGCTGACGGGCCTGCGGCAGCAGGTCAGCGACCGGCACGGGGTAGGAGCTTTTCGCGGTGGTCATCGGCTCACCCCCAAGGGAAGCCGCGGAGCAGGCACCCGAGCGCCCGCCGCGTCGACGGTGGCCATGACCAGCCGTAGGACCACGCCCAGACCGAAGAGACCGAGGCCGGCGGTGCGGGCGATCCCGGAGGTCACCGCCAGTGCCAGCAGCACGACCAGCGGCAGGACGGTCACCACGGTGATCCGCAGCAGCCCGGCCACCGCCAGCAACACCAGCGGCAGCACCACGACCACGGCCAGGTGCAGAACCAGGCTCAACAGCCCGATGATCAGGGTCTTCATCGCACACCCCCACTGGGGCTGGTGGCGATCCGTAGCATCAGAGATCTCCTAACGGTTTCGTGATCGGTGGGAGACCCGGCCCAACAGGCGTTCTTGGCGGAAGGACTGTTGGGTCGGGACATCAAAAAGGCCAGGTGGTCTCGCCGCCGTCGACGCGATCGGCAGCCCGGAACAGGGCCTCGGCCATCCAGGCGTCGTTGTTCTGATCGGCCCAGTAGGCCTCATCCCGCGCCGCATTCGGCCCGTACCGCTTGACGTACTCCCTGGCCTTCCGGTCGCAGCGCAGCTCGCGCTCCGCCTGCTCCGACGCGCTCACCTCGACCTCCTCGGCGGCCGCTTCGGTGCGCTCGACCGGCAAGGGCTTGCCGGTGATCTGGGACCGCCACGGCCCCTTCTTGCCCTGAAGGCCCCTGCGCTCCATCTCCAGATACGCCGCCGTGGGGACCTCATCGACGTGCGGCGGAGGCGCGTCGATCTCGAAGCGATAGGCACCGCAGTCGCAGGTCCACCGCACTGACACCTCGCTGACCTGCTCACCACTGCTCGGCCGGTGCTCCGGGCAGGTCAGCTCACGCCGCCGCCTAGCACCCCGAGAACCGTCCTCAGTCGAAAACCGCGGCACCCGCCGGCCCGACAACAGCCAACTCACCAGCCCGTTCACGCCGCCTCCCCGGAATCCGAACCCGCGTCCACCTCGGTCGTGATCAGCCGCAGCACCGCGCCGGCCTCGCGCCGCTCGTAGCGACGCAGCCGCGTGCGCTCCCCCGCGCCCAGCTCCGACCACACGAACGGCGCCACCGGGACCTCGCCCAACTCCTCGGCGATGACCTGCGACCAGTAGTCCTGCACCGCCTCCTGCTCGAACTCGTCGAGCTCGGCCTCGCAAAACGCGAGCTCGGCACCCACCGAGACCCTGTCCGCGTCGTTCATCTCTACCTCCAGATGTTCTAGAACTTTCTTGATGTTCTGTAACTTAAGGGCTAGGCGTTCCACTGTCAACCTGATGTGTCAGAACATCGAGTACGCTGATCGCATGGCTGCCAACGACGCTCGCGAGGACAAACGCCGTGCTAGCCAGCGCGTCGCCGACGCCCTACAGGGGCGGATCGACGCCGGCGAATTCGCCCCGAAGGAGCAACTTCCGCCTTACCGAACCCTGGCGGCGGAATACAGCGTCGCCCTGGGCACAGCGATCAATGCGGTGAAGCTCCTCCGAGACGCCGGCATTGTGAAGATCCGTCCCAATGCCGGCGCCTACGTTCCGGAACCGTCTGAACAGCTCGACGTAGTTGCGGAGCTCAAGCGGGCACGTGCCCAGCTGGCGACCCTCGACGAGACCGCGAAGGAAATGGGCTCGACGATCAGGTCCCTCGAAAATCGCCTGGCTGAGATCACGGATCAGCTGGACGAGTCCTCGTAGCGGTCGCCTGCCCCCGGGCTGCCCAGTCACGCCATCAGCCCCTGAAAGAACTGCGCGAAGCCGCTGACCAGGGCCAGGAAGAGCTCAAACGCTCCCTTGGCCCATACCGCCGACTCGGCGGGGTGCTTCACGATGAGGACGAGAACCGCGAACGTGATGGCTGCACCGATGAGCTTGGGCATGATGCCGCCACCGGCCTGAACTCCGGGAATCGTCTGCTTGGCCATGACTTCCTCCTTCGTGGAACCGGCTTTCAGGGAACTCGGTCTGTTCCCGCCGCCGTTTCCGTTGTCATGACTCAAGAATCGCCGCCGCAACGCTGACACATCAGTGCACAAAACAGGGCGCATTGGCGCACAGGGGGCACATGCCGTGTGCCTCGTGTGCCCCCTTCCGGCCGGTACGCGTGTTTTACTACCTGGCAGGAGGGGCACGATCATGGCTGCGAAGGAACCGAACCGTCGACTAGCTGCGCTGATGCGCGAGGCCGGCCTGACCAACAAGGGCCTCGCCAAGCGCATGACCGACCTCAGCAACATCGATGGCGGCGACCCCATCGCGCCGACGCACACCAACGTCGACAAGTGGCTGCGCGGGGAGACACGGCGCCCGAAGGCCCGCACCTGCCATGTGCTGGTTCGAGTGCTCTCCAACGCGCTCGGACGGCCTGTCACGGTCGATGACGTCGGGTACGGCGAAGTGCCGGCCGAAAACGTCGACGACACCCTCGAATACCCCGAGACCCTGTCCGACTCGGTGACGACCCTGACGCGCCTCGCAGAGTTCGACCTCCGGCCGAACGGGCAGGCGGACAAGCTGCTTGTCGTCCCCGCTGCCTGGAGCAATCTCCTGGTCAAGTGGATGTTCGGCAGCGACGGCGAGAAGTCGAAGCCGGTGGAACCGCGGCCTATCAGCGAGTTCGACGTCCAGGCCGTGAAGGACGCCACCTCGATGTTCGCCAACTACGACTACCGCTACGGCGGTGGTCGCCCCAAGCCCCTGGTCGCGCAGTACCTGGAAAGCGAAGTTCTCCCGTTGCTGCCACACGTGCAACCGGACACTGAGCTGGGACGACGGTACTTCCAGGAGGTAGCAGCGCTTACGCGGTTGGCGGGCTGGACCTGTTACGACACTGGTCAGCACGCTCTCGCGCAGCGGTATCTTCACCAGGCGTTCCGTCTGGCCAAGGCAGCCGGCGACCGCGCTTTGGCCGGCCGCATTCTCGCGGGCATGAGCCACCAGGCCAACTTCCTCGGCTACTACGAACAGGCGGTGCACCTCGCTCGCGGTGCAGCTCAGGGCGCCCGCGGGCAGGCCACCCCAACAACGATGGCGCTCTTCCATTCGATGGAGGCTCGCGCGCTTTCTTCGCAGGGCAACGAGCAGGAAGCAACCGCTGCGATGCTGGAAGCCGAGAAGTGGCTCAGCTCCAGCAACCCCGACGATGACCCGGAGTGGATCAGGTACTTCGACCTCGCCGAGCAACGCTGAGTTTGCTCACTGCTTCCGTGACCTCGACAAACCTGACCTTGCGACCGAGCACGCGGCCAAGTCCATTGAGGTCTCTGAGAGCCTGTACGTCCGCAGCCTGTCCTTCTGCCGCACCGTGCTAGCCACGTCATATCTCCAGGCCAACGAGGTCGAGCAGGCCGTCACCGTCGCCCGCGAAGTCGTCGACACCGCCGCCGGCCTGAAGTCCTACCGCGTCAACTCCTACCTCGACGAGTTCCGGCACCGTCTACGCCAGCATTCCGACTCACCGGTCGTCGCGGAGTTCGAGTCGTACGCAAGTACGCAAAGGTAAGACCATCGAAACCAACGAATCCAGCCCACGCGCACCGCGCCGAATGTGATCATCACTGTGTGGTGGACTCGAACGCACGTAGGCATGGCCGTGTCGTTTGGCAAGGGTGGCTCGGGGGCGGCCTAGTCCTCAGCGCCATCCTGATCTGGACCCCACGGCCGGTTTACGCCGCAACTGGAGCCTTCGTGCTGGCTCAGTGGCGGATACTCTTGACTGGCCTCTTCATCCTTAGCCTGGCCGGAATCGCCGGTTCGACTGTTGCCGCACGTAGGCGACTGGATCAGGAAGCGGGCTCCGACGACGAGGCGAAGCCGCTCTTGCGGGAGATACCTGGTTGGGCGATCTGGGCCGGCATGGCATGTCTCGTCGCGGTCGGTCTGCTCGCGACCTGGTGGCTCGTCACCAGCTACGGAAGCGGCGATTCCAAAACGATCGAACAGAACCGGGTCAAGCTCGAAGCCATCAAGCTCGCGGGAAGCGTCGTCGTTGGAACCGGCGGGGTCGCCGCGCTCCTGCTAGCCGCGCGGCGACAGCGAGTCAGCGAGCTGGATCTCCTTCAAAGAGACCGTGTAGCCGACGACAACCGCCACGATGCGAACGAACGTCGCGCGACCGAGCTGTACACAGCTGCTGCTGAGCAGCTCGCTTCCGACAAAGCACCGGTTCGCATGGCAGGCATGTACGCACTCTCGCGTTTGGGCGAGAATAACCATGGTCTCCGTCAAACAATCATCAACCTGCTCTGCGCATACCTGCGCATGCCTGATATCAGCATCCGCGAGGACACAGCAACGTCCGAAGCAGCGCCCGGCGATCCACGCAACCACGGCACGCTTCACCGCCGCGAAGGTTCGCCAGCGGTGGTGCTCGACCTGGCTTCCGCCCCTCTAGCTGCCCTGACTGCTCTAGCACCGGACCTATCTGCACAACGACAGCAAGAACGTCAAGTACGCCTCACCGCGCAACGAATACTCGTCCAACACCTCCAGCCAAGGCGCTACGCCCAGGAACCCACGAATCCCGCCTTCTGGCCGGATATGAACATCGACCTTTCTATGGCAAGCCTACACGAGTGGAATTTTATTGGCTGCGAAGTAAGGAGTGCCAATTTCAAAGGAACCAACTTCTATGGCGACTCCTGGTTTAACGAGACACGATTCTATGACGATGTCGATTTCGACAACGCAAAGTTCCACGATGCGGCAGTTTTCAAGGGAGTCCAATTTCATGGATGGACAACCTTCCAGGGTTCACATTTTTATGACGCCGTGAACTTCGATGAGGCGACTTTCCACGATTACGCATTCTTTCTTGAAGTCCATTTTCACGGCCCCGCGGGCATCGATAAGGTAGAGTTCTGCAAGCTCGCTGGATTCGATGAGGCTCAATTTTACGTCCACTCCTGGTTCGACAAGTCACAGTTCCACGAACAGGTACTATTCAACTTTGCGCTGTTCCACGGAGAGGCACGTTTCGATGAGGTAGAATTCCGCCACCTTGCGGGGTTCGAAAACTCGCATTTCTACGGCGATGCCAAATTCATCAAAGCTCGGTTCCATAGGGGCGCCAGATTCGACGATGCGTCCTTCGATGCGAAAATCATTCTGGATGGCACCCGCATATGGTCCGACGCAAGTACGCGAAAATCCGTGTGGCCACCGGGATGGAGTCCAAGTCACCTTAACCTCGATGGTGACCACGGTGAGAAGTGGGACTCACTGGTCCCTGAGGAGACGTTTGATGGATCGAGCGCTCCGACAGGAGACTAGAACGTCCGCCACTGTCGCGGGCGTTCTGAGTCCCGCAGATCCGCGATCCGCTTATGCACTTCGTCGTCGATATCTGTAGATTGTCCTAGCTGTTGGGCAAGCCATGTGGTCATGTTGAGTTCCCTGATCGCCCTAATCACCGGAAACCCGTCCCACTCCAACGGATCGAAGCCGTATTCCTTTACATACGAGGCGTACTCATCATCGCTGACCCACCCCAGAGCGCGATAGCGGACAGCCTCCACGCTGGCATCCCACTCACGTGGCCCCCAGCAGAAGTCTTCGAAATCGATAACCTTGACGAGGCCGTTTCGTTCGCGCATGAGGTTGGCTTTATGGAAGTCGCCGTGCACTGGTCCGAACCCAAGCTGGAAGTTCAGGCCGGCAAACTGCTCGTCGAGCTCGTCCTTCCGATTGCCGAGAAAGGCCCGCTCATCCTCAGAGAGAGCACCTCCAATTGCGTTGAGGCGGCTTTCAACCTTCGGCATGGGCTCGAAGAAGGGCAATGCCAGGTCAGAAGGTTCAGGGATGGAGTGCAAGCGCCGCAGCACCTCGCCGAGCTCGCCGGAGCTGACTGGCTCCTCGCTCTCTTCGATGAACTCCCAGAAGGTCACGACGAGATCCCCGACTGTCACGAACTCGTGGTCGGTCGGGGCGAGCTGAGCGGCAGGGAACTGGTGAGAGGCGAGCCAGGTAGCGATGCGCGCCTCTTTGCGGCCGGCCGTGATCGACCGGCCCACACGGGCAATGATCGGGGCAGAGGCGAGGCGGAACATCGCGTTCTCGCCCATGCGCACCAGTTCGGCGCCGCTGGGGTCGACGCCGGCGCACTCGCAAGCGGTCTCCAGAACTTGGCGGGTGGTCTGCGGCGTGAACGTCGCGTTCTCCATCAAGCGCTGCTCCTCCTCGGCTCGCTCCAGCAGGCTACGGCCCGACCGCGCAGCTGCCTAGGCGACATACGGTCCTTCCACATGCCAGGAAGCGGCAGTGCCGCCACAGGCGTTCTCATGGACAGCTGAGAGCTTCATAGACGGCCTGAACGGCCCTTTCCTAGGGGGTTGGGCCGCCCGTCCGCAATCATCCGGGCTAGCCCGCCTCTTCATCACGCGGCGCTTGAGCCACCTGCTTGGCACTCCTCGTGTTGGTGGAGTCCGGGCGAATCGAAAGGGCCAGCTGGTGAGCGCTACGAACGTGCCAGTCGAGCGCATCCAGACCCATCGCGCCAAGGTCCACCAATACGCGACCGCAGCGATGCCCTCTAACCGGGCAGACGTACCACTCCCGATTGTCGATCAGTACAACGTCTAGCTCCACCTCGCCCACCCCAAATCGGACAACCGTGGCAATCGTGGTGATCGCGAGTATAGAGCTTGATCACTGCATACACGGCAGATGATGAGCGTTCACTCGAAGGGACGCATACGGTCCGATTCGTGGCGGACGAGCTACTGACGTCAGGTCAGGTCGCGAAGCGTCTCGGGATCAACCCGAGCACGCTCGCCCGCTATGTCCGCGAAGGGAAGCTCAAGCCGTCGTTGACCCTGCCGAGCGGACACCACCGGTGGACCTGGGAAGACGTGCTCGAACAGCTAAGAGCCCAGCAAGGCGAGAACTAACCGCGCGAGCGGGGACTCACCGCGTGCGCCGGCACCCACCACAGGTGCCGAACCCCGCCAGCTCCAGGTGCCACGCCTCGCTGCAGACGAATGCGAACCTCGCCCCACCAGCGACCGCCAGTGTCTCGCCGCCAGGCAACCAGCTCGCCGTCCACGGTCGCCGTCATATCCCATCCGTCGGGCAACTCTGAGTCGGGCCCTGCAGGTCGGATGGCGAACACGACCGAGAGGTCCACGCGGACCGGGACCGGTGGGCGTCGCTCCCGATCGTCACCCGGAAGTGAGGGCGGATGCGCTTGGACGCGTTCGAACATGTGGTCTAGTATTGCCGATGTGTGCCTCGACAGCACACCCGTTCACCGAGGTAGGGGAAGTGCCGACGGTGGACACGACAGCGCCCCGCGCCACCTGACCATGGCGACGCGGGGCGCTTCGTCGTCCGCTCGCCCCTGCTCCTTCAGCCGGTCTCACGCTGCCCAGCGCTGCGCGCCTGGCGGGCCTGGTCGAGGCTGACCCGCAGCGCCTCTTCCAGATCCGCAGCTTCCTGCGAGCGGGGCTCCGGTACGGCGATCTGGCGGTGGGCAAGCTTGGCATCGATCAGCGCCTGCAGCGCCTCGCGTGAGTGGTCCCGATAGGTCGTGGGGTCGAAGGTCGTGCTCGACAGCGACAGCACCAGCTGTTCGGCCATCCGCTGCTCCTGCTCGCGGGGCTGCGGAGCCTGATCGGTGAACCATTCGAAATCCGGTTCCCGCACCTCATCCGGCCACAACAACGTGACCAGACTGATCCCCGCCCCATAGGGCCGCAGCAGTGCTAACCGCTCCCGAGTCCGGATCGCCACCCGCCCCAACCCCACGTGCCCGGTGTCGGTCATGGCGTCGCGCAGCAGGCTGTAGGCGCCGAGTGCGACCTGGTGCGGCTGCAGGAAGTACGAGCGGTCGAACAGGATCGGATCCACCGCGTCGGCCGGGACGAACTCGGCCACCTCGATGGTGTGCGCACTGGGCAGCGGCAGCTCCGCCAGCTCGTCCTCGGTCAGCACGACCATCCGGCCGTCGGGCAGCTCGTAGCCCTTGGCGATCTCCTCCCACGGCACCCGGCGGTCCTCCGCGGTGCAGACCCGCTCGTGCCGCACCCGGGCCCCGTCGGTTCGGTGCACCTGCCGGAAGCTGATCGAACGTGACTCCGTCGCCGCCGCCAGCCCGACCGGGATCGCCACCAGCCCGAAACTGATCACACCGTTCCACAGCGTCCTCACAGCGCCAGCCTGCGCCCAGCCGGCAAGCCCGCCCAAGGCCCTTCGGCCCTTCACACCCGACACCGTCCGCCGAGACTGGATCCCACCTGCCTGCGTGGGCGGAAGGACGACCAGGCTGCTGGCCGCCCGCCAGTCCACTGACATCGACGATGACCCGCCCCCAGGCAGGCCCATCCAGCAGCGACGAAAGCTCACCGGGGGAGAGTGTGATGGCCATGAGCAGCGCCGATCATCGGGCCAAGGCCGACCATTACCTGAAGAATGCCGCAGCCTCGGAGGGCCACGACAAGGCGGAGCAGCTAAACCTCCAGCGAGCCCAGGTCCACGCGACCCTCGCGATCGCACTCGCGCTGTCGGAGAACCACGACGATCAGCAGGAGGGCTTCCACACCTCCAAGAAGTGGTGATCGCCGAGGCCTGCGCCGTTCACGAGTTACTCGGCGGTCTCCGGGAATGGGCGCACACCGACCTTGCCGTTGTTGTCCTGGTCCATCACGCCGCATGGATCAGCTGCCAACGCAGCCAGCAACGCCTGGACGGCCTCATCCGCGGCTGCGCGCCTGTCGAACTTCCACAGGTCGGCCGAGCCGTACTCGGCTCCGGGGTAGCTGACTCGCACGGTCGAGGTCTCGATCTTCTTGCCGTAGGAGTACGTGCTGCCCGTGCTCACCCTCACCTCGGTGATCTCGCTCCCCCTGATGAACGTCTCTACGGACTTCGCCACGTACCGAACCCACACATTGGACGCCATGATCAGCAGGCTAGCGGTGTGGGCAGACAGTGCGAGCGTGGACGAGCCCGTACCCCGCCTGCCCGTCGCGCCGACGAGTCCGCGCCGCAACAGCTGAAGGGTCCTGCGGGCTCCCAACAGGAGTCGCCACGTGGCCGTGTACGGCAAATACACGTCCAAACGACCGAAGCGGGGAACAAAAAGGCTGGTCAGACGACATCTAGCCGGGAGCCTGTAAATCAGCCGGCATTGCCTTCGGAGGTTCGAATCCTCCACCCGGCACTCCGAGAAGGGCCCCTGACCAACAGGTCAGGGGCCCTTCTCGCGTTCTCACTCCCGTGCGAGTCGGTGCTTGGGAACGATCGGTCAGGTTCCGGCGAGCCAGGTGTCATAGGTGGGGCGGTCGTGGACTCCGGGTGGGGAGCCTCGGCGTGATTTGCGGAGGACCTGGACGTAGGTCCACAGGGTGTCGGCGTCGAGGAAACCCACGATCACCGCGGTTTTCAGGAGCTTCCAGGTCGTGACGGTCGTGATCCCGTTCTTGCCCGCGAGGCGCTGCGCTTCGCGGTCGTCGGTGACGAAGAAGGCGTTCAACCCTCGGCGCAGCACGATCGCGATGGTCTCCGCCTCTCCCAGGTGCTTGTGGGGCGCATCGCCCGGGCCTGCCAGTTCATCGCGCAGCAGGTGGGCGTCCAGCTTCTCAGCGCGATCCGGGGACAGCGGTGAGCCGAAGATCGCGCCGACCTCCGTCAGCGCGGCCAGCTCCGGTCGCAGCGACGACGCGTGGCATTCGCTCGCGACCGTGGCGCACCACTGGCCATTACCGTTGACCAGCCGCTCCAGCAGATCCATCCGGTCGATGAGCGCGAAGTTGACCAGAACCGTGTTGTCGGGGAAGAGGAGCGCGGCCACCTCGGATCAAAGCCCCAGCGCTGAAGCGAGCTGATCGGGCTCCGGCTCGGACTGCTCGGGGGCGTCGACGTCGAGGACGTCCGGGTCGATGTCGAGCATCCAGGCGAGGGTTCGCTTCCCGATCTCGCCGCGCTCGATGCGCGCCAGGTGCGCCTCTTGGAGCGACAGCGGAAATCGACGCTGGGACGCGGCGTCCATCCGCATCGTGATGTGGTCGATCTCGTCCTTCAGCGGCAGGTGGTGCCGCAGGAGGCGCTGCGTCGAGTGCCCCACCCAGCGCTCGACGGGCGCGGGAGTCGCACCGATCAGCGAGTCGAGACGCCGGGCCAGGGCATCGGTGGAGACCCCCCAGGACCAGATCAGATCCGCGAGCCGGTCGTCGGCGACGCGGTTCCAGTCCACTGGTCGGACCTGATCGGCGGGCAGCAGCAGCTCAGCGGCGAACGAGTTCGCCGCGGCCTCGTGCTCGTCCGAGACGTCCGCGTCCGCGCCGTCGTCGTGGTGTCCCAGCACGAGGTGCCCGAGCTCGTGCGCCATGCTCCAGTTCTCGCGGAACCAGTTGCCGGTGGCCGGGACGGCGATGACGTGACGTCCCCCGACGGAGAAGGAGTACGCGGTGGACAGTTCCTTCACGCGGACGATGTCGATGCCGAGCCCGTCCTCCAGGCGTTCGGCGAACGGCCGCACGAAACCCTCCCCCAACGCAGCCCGCACGGCCCGCACGGTGGCCGGCAAGGCCGGTTTGGGTTCCGGGTCCGGATACGCCTGGCGGTAGGCGAGCGCGATGTCGTTCAGGGTCTGCTCGTCTCCGTCGCGGCCGGGCACGTCGCGGTGACCGGTGTCGTGGTCGAAGCCGTGCCGCGCGGCGACCCGGAGCTTGTGCGGGTCCGGAGAGCCCGTGATGAGCCAGTACACGTCGGTGTTGAGCAGGTCCGAGAGCTGGACCATCTCGAGCGACGAGAAGTGACGGGCCCCGTTGAGGGCGCGCGAGAACGCATCGGGTGTCATCCCGATGGCCTGCGCGATCTCGCGCTGCAGCGCGTCCGGGCGGACCTGCTTGATCCGCTGCGACACGCGCTCTCCGATGCCGTCCATGCCTCCACCGTAGACCCGGATTGGGAAAATCCCAACCGTCTCGCTCGAAAGTGTGTACGAATGGCGGTGGGGTTCCGGCGGGGGCGTCTGGAGCATGGGGCGATGCGGATTTCTCTGGTTTCCCTCGTGGTCGATGAGTACGACCGGGCAGTCGAGTTCTTCGTGGGGGTGCTGGGGTTCGAGCTGGTGGAGGATTCCCCTTCGCTGACCAACGACGGGCGGCCGAAGCGGTGGGTCGTGGTGCGGCCACCGGGCGCGGGGACGGGGTTGCTGCTGGCGCAGGCCGACGGGGACGCGCAGGTCGCCGCCGCGGGGAACCAGACCGGAGGTCGGGTGGGGTTCTTCCTACAGGTGGACGACTTCGACGGGCAGTACCGGCGGATGGTCGAGGCCGGGGTGGAGTTCCTCGGCGAGCCCCGGAGCGAGCCGTACGGGCGGGTGGTGGTGTTCCGCGACATCGCGGGTAACAAGTGGGACCTGCTCGGCCCCCGGTAGCGTGTTCAGGCAGACCTGAACAGCGCGCACTTGGGAGGTAGTCAAGGTGGCAAACCCGTCCTTCGACGTGGTCAGCAAGGTGGATCACCAGGAGGTGGACAACGCGCTGAACCAGGCGGCCAAGGAGCTCGCCAACCGGTTCGACTTCCGGGGCACCGGGACCAAGATCTCCTGGTCCGGCGAGGACGCCGTCGTCCTGGAGTCGGAGACCGAGGAGCGCTGCAAGGCCGCGATCGACGTCTTCAAGGAAAAGCTGATCAAGCGGAACATCTCGCTGAAGGCCCTGGACATGGGCGAGCCGGCGAGCTCCGGCCAGATCTACAAGGTCACCGGCAAGATCGTGCAGGGCATCTCGCAGGACATCGCGAAGAAGATCTCCAAGAAGGTCCGCGACGAGGGCCCCAAGGGCGTTCAGGCGCAGATCCAGGGCGACGCGCTGCGGGTGTCCGGCAAAAAGAAGGACGACCTGCAGGCGGTCATCTCGCTGCTGAAGTCCTCCGACTTCGACGTGGCGCTGCAGTTCGAGAACTACCGGTAACCCCCTGGCACCTCTGGGCCCGTTCCGCCGGCCCGACCGGCGGAACGGGCCTCTTCGCGCTCGGACCGGCACGCGCGTGGCGGGTTCGTGCCACGGAACACCTCGCACGGGCTCTGGCCCGACCGCGGGCCTCCGCGCTGGCTACCCTCGTGCGAGGGTTCGTCCGCCGGACGAGCCGGTGCGACTAGAGGTTCAGTGGAGGCTTGTGTGAAGGGGATCGTGCTGGCCGGCGGGAGCGGGACGCGGTTGCACCCGCTCACCCAGGCGGTGTCGAAGCAGCTCCTCCCCGTCTACGACAAGCCGATGATCTACTACCCGATCTCGGTGCTGATGCTGGCCGGGATCCGCGAGGTGCTGCTGATCTCCACGCCATCGGACCTGCCGCTGTTCCGGCGATTGCTGGGCGACGGCTCGCAGTTCGGGCTGGACATCTCCTACGCCGAGCAGCCCCAGCCCAACGGGCTGGCCGAGGCGTTCGTGATCGGATCCGACTTCGTCGCCGACGAACCGGTGGCGCTGGTGCTCGGTGACAACATCTTCTACGGCCAGGGCTTCTCCGGGATCCTCCGCAACTGCGCCCGCGACCTGCTCGGATGCACCCTGTTCGGCTATCCCGTGCGGGACCCGCAGCGCTACGGCGTGGGCGAGGTCGACGACAGCGGCAAGCTGCTGTCGATCGTCGAGAAGCCCGCCGAACCCCGGTCGAACATGGCGATCACCGGGCTCTACTTCTACGACAACGCCGTCGTCGACATCGCCAAGGGACTCACCCCGTCGGCGCGAGGCGAGCTGGAGATCACCGACGTCAACCTCGCCTACCTGCGGGAAGGCCGCGCGCACCTGACCGAGCTGGGCCGGGGTTTCGCCTGGCTGGACACCGGCACCCACGACTCGCTGCTGGAAGCCGGGCAGTTCGTGCAGGTGCTGGAGCACCGCACCGGCGTGCGGATCGCCTGCCTGGAGGAGATCGCGCTCAAGATGGGCTTCATCACCGCCGAGGCCTGCTACGAGCTCGGCGCCGAGCAGGCCAAGTCCGGCTACGGCGAATACGTGATGGAGGTCGCCCGCAAAGCGGGTGCCTGAGTCAGCGGATCGGCGGCAGCTGACGTCCCGCCATGCCCTCCAGCCGGGAGATCCGCTCCGCCATCGGCGGGTGCGTGGAGAACAGCTTCGCCAGGCGCTCGCCCGGGCGGAACGGGTTGGCGATCATCAGGTGCGACTGCGAGACCAGCTGCGGTTCCGGGGCCAGCGGGGCCGCCTGCGTGCCCTTCTCCAGCCGCCGCAGCGCTGAAGCCAGGGCCAGCGGGTCACCCGTGAGCTGGGCGCCCGAAGCATCGGCCTGGTACTCGCGGGACCGGCTCACCGCCATCTGCACCACGGCCGCCGCGATCGGGCCGACCAGGGCCACCAGCAGCATCGCGAACGGGTTCGGCCGATCCTCGTCGTTGCCGCCGAACATGCCGAAGAACATCCCGAAGTTCGCCAGGAACGTCACGACGCTGGCCAGCGCGCCGGCCACGCTGGAGATCAGGATGTCGCGGTTGTAGACGTGGGAGAGCTCGTGGCCGAGCACCGCGCGCAGCTCGCGCTCGTCGAGCAGCTCCAGGATTCCCTGCGTGCAGCACACCGCGGCGTTGCGCGGGTTGCGGCCGGTCGCGAACGCGTTCGGAGCTCGGGTGGGGCTGACGTAGAGGGCGGGCATCGGCTGCCGCGCCGACGTCGCGAGCTCGCGCACGATCCGGTACATCGCCGGCTGCTCGGCCTCCGACACCGGTCGTGCGCGCATCGAGCGCAACGCCATCTTCGCCGAGTTGAAGTAGGCGTACCCGTTCATGCCCAGCGCCACGACCAGCGCGATGACCAGACCGGCCCGACCGAAGATCGCGCCGACCAGCAGCACCAGCGCGCTCATGCCGCCGAGCAGCACCGCGGTTTTCAGACCGTTGAAATGACTGTGCACCTCTGCCTCCGCCTGTGATTCAACTGGAAAACGCGCGGGCGCGGCGAGTGGTTCCGCTGAACGGATGTGCGGAATGCAACTCCGCCCACCGATCGGATGAAATCGTGCTTCGATCTAGGCTGAAAGTTCTAGCGGATGACACCGAAAATCATCCTCCGCTTCCCCCCAACGGAGGATGTTCAGAAGGGATTCTCAATGGTTTTCGCCAAGCTGCGCCGACTCTGGTCGGCCAGCGAGGGCACCCCGGCGCGCTCCCCACGCGGCGGGGGATTCTCCCTCCACCCGACGCCACTGGACAGCGGTCTGGTGAGCGGTCAGGTGCACGACGAACGCGGTGCGCTCCTCCCCGGCGCGAGCGTCACCGTCGTCGACCGTCTGAATCAGGTTATCGGAGAGTCGCAGACCGACTCCTACGGCGGCTTCGCGCTCGCGGTCTCGCCCGGCACGCACCGGCTGTCCGTCGCCTCCGGCGGCTACCGCCGGTACAGCACCCGCATCCAGGTGCAGGTCAACCAGCACACCCCGCTCGGCAGCCTCGGCCTGGAACCCGATGACTCGCTGCAGCTCCCGCAGCCCGGCCGCTACCGGTTCGACCCGTACCACACGGAGATCCGGTTCGTCGCCCAGCACATCGGGATGTCCAAGATCCACGGGGAGTTCCGCGAGTTCGACGGCGTGATCGAGGTCGCGCCCCGGTTCGAGGACTCCCAGATCGAGGTCGTCATGGAGGCGGCCTCCATCGACACCGGCGTGAAGATGCGCGACGACCACCTGCGGTCCGCGGACTTCCTCGACGTCGAGTCGCACCCGAAGGTCCTGTTCCGCAGCGAACGGCTGACCCACCTGCGCGCGGACCGCTGGAACGTCAGCGGCCGGCTCACGCTGCGCGGCACCACCAGCCCCGTCGACCTGGAGACCTCCTACCTGGGGCAGCGCAGGTTCCAGGGCCCGGGCTTCGACGGTGACCTGCGGGTCGCCTGCGACGCCAAGGCCGTCCTGCGGCGCGAGGACTATTCGGTGAACTGGCAGGCCACCCTCGCCAAGGGCATCGCGGTCGTCGGCCCCACGATCAACATCGAGCTCGGCGTTCAGGCCGTCATGGAATGACGGCGCGGCGGACGGCCGCGCAACGCTCTTGCGCGGCCGTCCCGGCCGATCACACGGGGCCGCGGTTCAGGAGTGCAGCTCCAGCGTGCAGCACTTCGGGCCGCCACCGGACTTGCGCAGCTCCGACATGTCGAGCCCGATCACCTCGTAGCCCCGGTCCTCCAACTGCTTGGCCAGTCCCGTCGCCTCGACCGGCAGCACCACGTGACGGCCGTCGGAGACGCCGTTGAGGCCCAGGCAGGCGGCGTCGGCGGCGTCGGCGATCACCGCGTCCGGGAACATCCGGGCCAGCACCCGCCGGGAGCCCTCCGAGAACGCCTCCGGGTAGTAGGCGATCTGCGCGTTCGGACCCTTGTCCAGCACGAACAGCGCCGTGTCCAGGTGGTAGTAGCGCTCGTCGACGAGGGTGAGCGAGACGACCGGCACCCCCAGCGCCTCCTGCGCCTCGGCGTGCGCCGAGGGATCGGTGCGGAACCCCGTCCCGGCCAGCAGCACCTCGCCGGTCCAGGCGAAATCCCCCTCCGCCTCGTTGATCCGGGTCGGCATCACCAGGTCGCGGTGGCCGTGCGCGACGAACCAGCGGCGGAAGTGCTCGGCCTCGGCGGCGCGCTCCGGCGCGCGGAACCTCGACCCCAGCACGCGGCCCTCGATGACGGTCCCCGAGTTGGCGGCGAAGACCATGTCGGGCAGGCCCGGCTGCGGCTCGATGGTGTCCACGGTGTGGCCGAGCCGGAGGTAGGTGTTCTTGAGCTCCTCCCACTGCGCCATCGCCAGTTCCGCGTCCACCGGCTCGTCCGGGTTCATCCACGGGTTGATCACGTACTCGACGGTGAAGTACGTGGGCGGGCACATCAGGAAGTGGCGTGCGGTGGCCTGTTCGGCCGCGAACGTGTCGGCGGGTCGCGCCGCTGTTGCCGTCATGAATCGAAATCTAAGCGGTGTTGATACCGGCCATCAACGCCGCTCCGTTCGCGATATGCGGCAGAATGTTGCGCATGGATGCCCTGGATCAACGAATCATTTCGCGCCTGGTCGCGGACGCGCGCGCGAGCTACGCGGAGATCGGGTCCGAGGTGGGGCTCTCCGCGCCCGCGGTGAAACGACGGGTGGACAAGCTGCTCGACCAGGGCGTTCTGCAGGGGTTCACCGCCGTGGTCGACCCGGAGGCACTGGGCTGGGGGACCGAGGCGTTCGTGGAGGTCCACTGCCACGGCAACGTCCCCGCGCACCGGATCCGCACCGGACTCGAACCGCTGCCGGAGGTCATCGCCGCCTACACCGTGTCCGGGCAGGCGGACGCGATCGTGCACCTGCGCGCGGCCGACATCCACCACCTGGAGGAGGCGATGGAACGGCTCCGCGAGGTCGACTTCGTCTCCCGCACGGTCTCGACCGTCGTGCTGTCCCGCCTGCTCGAACGCCAGCCCCAGCAGGCCGAGTGAACCCCGGCCCGCCCGAGCCCCTGCGGGGGCTCACCTGTGCCAGGGCTCGAAGCCGGCGATCTCGGCGTCGGACGGGGTCCGGAACCAGACGTCGGCGGTGATCCGGTCGTACTCGGGCGACTCCGGGCTGTGGTACTTCCGGGACGCCGAGTGGCCCTTGATCATCGGACCGGAGGAGGACTCCGGCTTGGGGGTCTCGGGCTTGGGCAACTCCTGCTTGGGCGACTCCGACGGGGTCTCCCACTTCGCGTCGCGGCCGGGGTGCGGACCCGCGCCCGGGGTCCGGCGGGGCAGCGGGGACGACTCGTCCGGGTTGTCGACGAGCTTGATCTCCGCCGGGTCGCCCGTGCTCTCATCCGCCTTCGGCAGCGGCTTGCCGTCCGCGACGTGCCTGCGCAGCGATTCCGGGATCTGCGGAACGTCGGCGCGGCCGGAGTCGTCGCGAACCTGGTCGTCCTGAGCCGTGTGCGCCATCTCGGGGCGCGGCTGCGGCGTCCGCTTCGGCAGCGGTGCCGCGGCGGAGGTCCCTGCGTCGTCGAGGCTGCCGGTGACCTGCGCGGACGCGTCCTGCTCGCGGGGCACGGCGGGGATGACCTGGGTGGCGTCGGCGCCGACCGGCGGCGTGTACGGCTCCTGCGCCCCACCCGCGGATTCCGGCTCGAACAGCGAGCGCAGCTGACCCGAGAGCTGCCCGGAGTCCTCCTCGTCGGCCCCCGGCGGGAACTGCGACGGCCGCGTCTCGCCCCGGGCCTCCTCGGCCTCGGGATTGCGGAACCAGGTGTTGTCACCCGACGGTTCGAGATCCGCCTCGACCACCGATTCCGGCTGGGGCTCGGGCTCGGGCTCCGGGTCGGGCTCGGGCAGGCGCTGGGTCCCGGTGGGGGCGGAGCGCAGCGTCTCCGGCGACACCCACGGGCGGGGCCTGCGGTCCCACTCGTCCTGCTGCTCCTCCGGCGGCTCCCACTGGCGCGGCTGCTCCAGCAGGTCCAGAGGAGCGGGCTGGTGCGCGACCGTCCGATCGTCCGCGTACTCCTCGCCCGCGTAGCCGTCGTCCGGGTGGTGCTCGTCCCGGAAGCGGTCGTCCCGGAAGCGGTCGTCGACGTGGGCGGCGTCCTCGTAGACCCGCTCGTCGTACACGGGCTCGTCGTACACGGGCTCCGCGTACAGCGGCCTGGCCAGCTCCGCCTTCAGGCGGCGGCGCAGCGGCCGGACGAACAGCAGCCAGGTGATGAACGCACCCAGCAGAAATGCGGCGAGGCTCCACAGCCACACCTGGGTGAACAACCAGGTGATCACGAGTGACGTCCCTCCTCCGGGGTTCCAGCGGCACCGCCGGTCATCCTCGGGTTCCTACCACGCGTCCGGCGCGCCCCGGTACCTCTTTGACCCGCTCGTGACGCACGCGGCAAGTTCAAGACAGCACCCGGCTCACGACGCGGCCCACATCACGGGACAACCCAGATCACGGGACAGCGCAGATCACGGGACGACGCGGGTCACGAGACGGCTCACCAGGTGCGCGCGACCACGTAGTCGACCAGCGAGGACAGCGCCTCGCGGGCCGGCACGTCGGGCAGCGAGGCGAGTTCCTTGCGCGCGTCGTCGGCGAACTCCTGCAGCGTGCCGCGGGTCCGCTCCAGACCGCTGCTCTCGCGCAGCAGCTCCAGGGCCTCGGTGACCTCTGCGTCGGAGGACAGCGGGCGGGAGAGCAGGTCCCGCAGTCGCGGCGAGCAGTTCTCGTCGGCCAGGGCGTACAGCATCGGCAGCGTCTTGACGCCCTCGCGCAGGTCGGTGCCCGGGGTCTTGCCGGACTCCTTCGACGGCGAGGCGATGTCGATGATGTCGTCGGAGATCTGGAACCCGGTCCCGATCAGCTTGCCGATGCGCTCCAGCGACTCGACGGTCGCCTCGTCGGCCCCGGAGAACCAGGCGCCGAAGCGACCGGCGGTCGCGATCAGCGAACCGGTCTTCTCGTAGATCACCTTGAGGTAGAAGTCGACGGCGTCCTCGCCGTCGCGGACGCCCTCGGTCTCCCGCATCTGCCCGGTGACCAGCGCCTCGAAGGTGATCGCCATCCGGCGAACGGCCTCGGCGCCGAGGTCGGCGATGAGCTGGGAGCCCTTGGCGAACAGGAAGTCGCCGGTGAGGATCGCGACCGAGTTGTCCCAGCGGGCGTTGGCGCTGGTCGCACCCCGCCGCATGGTGGCCTCGTCCATCACGTCGTCGTGGTAGAGCGTCGCGAGGTGGATCATCTCCACCACGGCGCCGGACTTGATCACCTCGTCCGCCGCGGGGTCGCCGAACTGGGCGGCGAGCAGCACGAACAGCGGCCGGAACCGCTTGCCGCCCGCGTCCACCAGGTGGAGCGACGTGCGCGTGGCGAAGTCGAGATCGCTGCGCACCTCGTGGTGCAGCAGCTGCTCGACGCGTGCCATGCCCTGCTTGACCGAGTCGGCCAACGCGGCGTCGGTGATCTGGAAACCACCCGACCCGCCTGCCGTCAGTTCACTGATCGGGTCATCCGCTGGCCTGCTCACGTCACCGTCGCCTTCGCTCCCCCACGATCGCCCTACGGGCGAGCACTCTACGACACGAAGCCACCGACGTTCGCCCAGTCCAGGGCCAACGTCGGCAACACGCCCAGCAACAGCGTCACGACCACGCCCAGCGTGATCGCCGCCGTCGTGAACGCACCCGGCACGCTGACGGTGGGGCCGTCCGCAGCCGGTTCTTGGAAGTGCATCAGCACGATGACACGAAGGTAGAAGAAGGCCGCAACCGCACTCGCCACCAGGGCCACCACGACCAGCGGCGCCATCCCGTCGGTCAGCGCGGCCTCGAAGACCACGAACTTCCCGACGAAACCGCTGGTCATGGGGATACCCGCGAGGGCGAGCAGCAGGAACGTGAACACCCAGGCGACGAGGGGTGACCGCTTTGCCAGACCTGCCCAGTCCGAAAGGTGAGTTGCCTCACCGTCGGAGCGCCGCACGAGGCTGATCACACCGAACACGGCGATCGTGGTGAAGCCGTAGGCCAGCAGGTAGAACAGCGTCGCCGCGAGCCCGCGGTCGGACAGCGCGAGGGCTCCGAGCAGCATGAACCCGGCGTGCGCCACCGACGAGTAGGCGATCATCCGCTTGATGTCGCGCTGGGTCAGGCCCAGCACCACGCCGATGACCATGGACACCACGGCGATCGTCCACACCACGCCGCGCCACTCCCAGCTGGAGGCCTCGAAGGCCACTTGCAGCACGCGCAGGATGCCGCCGAACGCCGCGACCTTGGTGCAGGCCGCCATGAAGCCGGTCACCGAGGTCGGGGCGCCCTGGTAGACGTCCGGGGTCCAGGTGTGGAACGGGCCGACGGAGGCCTTGAACAGCAGGCCCACCAGCAGCAGGCCGAGACCGGCGAACAGCAGCGTGTCCGACCGCTCCGAGCCGGCGGTGGCGTCGGCGATCGCCTGCAGCTTCACCGAACCCGCGTAGCCGTAGAGCAGCGCGAGGCCGTAGAGGAAGAACGCGGAGGCGAACGCGCCGAGCAGGAAGTACTTCACGGCCGACTCCTGCGACAACAGCCGGCGGCGCTTGGCCAGCCCGCACATCAGGTACAGCGGCAGGCTCAGCACCTCGAGCGCGATGAGCATCGTCAGCAGGTCGTTGGCCGCGCAGAACACCATCATCCCGCCGAGCGAGAACAGGGCCAGCGGGAAGACCTCGGTGCGCATCCCGGCCGCCGACGCGGCGGCGCGGCTCATCGTCCCCGGGCCCTCGGCCGGGGTCGCCTCGGCCACGAACGCGCCGCCCGGTTCCACCGAGCGGTCGGCGATCAGCAGCACCGAACCCAGGCCGAGCGCCAGCAGCGTGCCCCACAGGAACAGCGTCGGCGGGTCGACGGCCAGCGAGTCCGACAGCGTGGTCACCCCGGTGCCCGCGGACCGCGCGAAGACGGCCAGGGCGACACCGGCGACGACGATCGCGACCAGGCTCAGCCCGACCTGCACCGACCACCGCTGGTGCCGGGGCAGGAACGCCTCGACCAGGATCGCCAGGCACGCGGCGCCCAGGATCACCAGCACCGGCGCGATCGCCGCGTAGTCGATCGGCGGGACCTCGACGTGGCCCAGCTGGCTCGGGAAGCCGGCGGTCACTCCCATGAACGCTCCCACTGTCAGTTACCTCCCTGCGAGGTCACGGGGTCGGTGACGCCGACCTCGCTCATGGTTGCCGCGACCGACGGGTTGATCACGTCCAGCACCGGCTTCGGGTACACGCCGAGCCCGACGATCAGCACGATCAGCGGGGCCAGCACGGCGACCTCCCGGGCGCCGAGGTCGGCGAACCGGAGCCGGTGCGCGCCTTCGCGATTCGGGTCGGTGACCGCTCCCGGGCCGCCCGCGGTGCCCAGCAGCGCGTCGCCGCGCACCGGGCCCTGCATGGTGCGCTGGTACAGCCGCAGCACGTAGACCGCGGCCAGCACCATGCCGATCGTGGCCAGCGTCGCGTACACCGGTCGGGTCGCGAAAGACCCGACGAGCACGAGGAATTCGCTGACGAAGGAGTTCGTCCCCGGCAGCGACAGGGTGCTCAGACCGGCGATGAGCAAGCTGCCCGCCAGCAGCGGGGTCACCTTCGCCATGCCGCCGTAGTCGGCGATGCGGGTCGACCCGCCGCGCGCGATGACCATGCCGATGACCAGGATCAGCATGCCGGTGGCGACGCTGTGGTTGACCATGTACGACGCCGACCCGACCTGGGCCTGGCTGGTGAACGCGAAGATCCCCATCGCGATGAAGCCGAAGTGCGCGATGGACACGTAGGCGACGAAGCGCTTCAGGTCGGTCTGCCCGAACGCCTGCAGCGAGCCGTAGAGCACGCCGATCACCGCCAGCACCAGCACCAGCGGTGCCAGCTGCTGCGAGGCCTGCGGGGTCAGCGGCAGGCTGTAGCGCAGGAACCCGAAGGTGCCGACCTTGTCGAGCACGCCGACCACGATCACCGCGACGCCGATCGGCGCCTGCTGCGCGGCGTCCGGCAGCCAGGTGTGGAACGGGATCAGCGGCGCCTTGATCGCGAACGCGACGAAGAACCCCAGGAACAGCCAGATCTGCACGTTCACCGGGGCGTCGGACAGGATCGGGACGAGCTTGGCCCAGTCGAAGGTGCCCTCGCCGGTGACCTGCGCGCTGTAGCTGTAGGCGCCGATCGCCGAGGCCAGCATGATCAGGCCGCCGAGGAACGAGTACAGGAAGAACTTGACCGCGGCGTAGGTGCGGTTCTCACCGCCGTAGCCGCCGATGAGGAAGTACATCGGGATCAGCATGATCTCGAAGAGCACGTAGAACAGGAACACGTCGGTGGCGGCGAACACCGCGACGGTCAACGCCTGCTCCAGCAGCAGCAGCGAGAAGAACCCGCCGTGCGTGCGCCCCTCGGGCAGCCGCTCGCCCCAGCTGTAGCCCAGCACCAGCGGGGTGAGCACGGCGATGACCACGATCATCACCAGCGCGATGCCGTCGACGCCGAACGACAGGTTGATGTCGAACGACGGGATCCACGGGATCGAGCTGGTCAGCTGCAACCGGGGCCCGGCCGGGTCGTAGGCGAACCAGGCGGCCACCGCGATCACCAGCTCGGCGAGGGAGAACCCGAGCGCGGCCCACTTCGCCGCGCCGGTGTTGCCGCGCAGCAGGGCCACGACGACCGACCCGGCGATGGGCAGCAGCACCAGGGCGAGCAGCAGGGTCATCGGATCTCCTCCCGGAGCTGGATGGACTCGACGGGCAGCTTCATGACGGGCGGCTTCATGACGGGATCCCCACTGCCATCAAGGCGGCGATCACCACGACGCCGCCGAAGAGCATGGACAGGGCGTAGGACCGGACGAACCCGGTCTGCCAGCGGCGCATCCGGCCGGAGGCGAAGGTGAGCAGCCCGGCGATGCCGGACACCGCGCCGTCGACGCCCTTGCGGTCGACCGCGAGCAGCCCCTTGGTCAGGCCGAAAGTGGGGCGCACCGCGACCAGGTCGTTGAACTTGTTGCCGCCGAGGTCGGCGCGGGCCGCGCGCACGACCGGGGAGACCTTCGCCGGGCGCTGCACCGGAACCGGCTTGCGGCCCACCACCAGCCACGCGATCAGCACGCCCAGCGCCGAGAACGCCACCGTGAGGACGGGGATGAGCGCGTGCGGGATGGCGGTGTGGTGCGCCTCCTGCAGCTCGCCCAGCGACGGCGACAGGAACGTCACCAGCCGGTCGCCGCCGGCCAGGAACATGCCCGCCGCGACCGAGCCGACCGCCAGCACGATCATCGGCGCGGTCATGATCGCCGGGGACTCGTGCGGGTGGAATTCCTTGCCGTCGCTCGACTTCAGGTCCTTCCAGCGCTTCTCGCCGAAGAACGTCATCAGCACCAGGCGCGTCATGTAGAACGCCGTGATGCCCGCGCCGAGCATGGCCGCGCCGCCGAAGACCCAGCCGCGCCAGCCCTCCTGGCCGAACGCCGCCTCGATGATGGCGTCCTTGGAGTAGAAACCGGACAGGAACGGGAACCCGATCAGCGCCAGGTAGCCGAGCCCGAAGGTGCCGAAGGTGATCGGCATGTACCGGGCGAGGCCGCCGAACTTGCGCATGTCGACCTCGTCGTTCATGCCGTGCATGACGGACCCGGCGCCGAGGAACAGCCCGGCCTTGAAGAAGCCGTGGGTGAGCAGGTGCATGATGCCCAGCGCGTACCCGGCCGGGCCGAGCCCGACCGCCAGCATCATGTAGCCGATCTGGCTGACCGTGGAGTAGGCCAGCACCTTCTTGATGTCGTCGTAGGCGCACCCGATGACGCAGCCGACGAGCAGCGTCACGGCGCCGACGACGGTGACGGCCAGCTGCCCGCCGGGCGAGAGCGAGAACAGCGGGTTGGAGCGGGCCACCAGGTAGACGCCCGCGGTGACCATCGTCGCGGCGTGGATCAGCGCCGACACCGGGGTCGGGCCCTCCATCGCGTCCGGCAACCAGGCCTGCAGCGGGACCTGGCCGGACTTGCCGCAGGCGCCGAGCAGCAGCAGGAGCGTGATCGCCAGCAGCACGCCCGGCGAGAGCTCACCGGCGCGGGCGAAGACCTCCGCGTACTGGGTGGTGCCGAGGTTCGCGAACAGCAGGAAGATCGCCAGCGCCAGGCCGACGTCGCCGACCCGGTTCATCACGAACGCCTTGGTGGCCGCGGCCGCCGCCGACGGGCGGTGCTGCCAGAACCCGATCAGCAGGTAGGACGCCAGGCCGACGCCCTCCCAGCCGAGGTAGAGGGTCACGAAGCTGTTGCCCAGCACCAGGACCAGCATCGCGGCGACGAACAGGTTCAGGTAGCCGAAGAAGCGGCGGCGCTCGGTGTTGTCGGAGCCGGTGCGCCCCTGCTGGTCGTGGCTCATGTAGCCGATCGAGTACAGGTGGATCAGCGACCCGACACCCGTGATCAGCAGCACGAACACCATCGCCAGCGGGTCCAGCCGGAGCCCGAAGTCGACCTGCAGCGCGTTCACCGGGATCCACGAGAACAGGTGCAGCTCGCGGACCTGCTCGCTCTCCGGGCTGCCGGCGACGGAGGTGAACAGCCAGAGCCCGTAGACGAACGAGGCGATCACCGTTGCCGACCCCAGCAGATGGCCCCACCCGTTGGCCCGCCGTCCCGCGATCAGCAGGATCGCAGCGCCCACCAGCGGGAACGCGATCAGCAGCCAGGCGTAGGACTGCGCCGGACCGGTCGCGTCGGCGACCTCCGCTGCGGTTTCAAGCATCATTGCCGTCACCACGCGCCCTCTCAGTCATTCTCAGCAGCTCAGTACTTGAGGAGGTTGGCGTCATCGACCGAGGCCGAGCGACGCGTCCGGAAGATCGACATGATGATGGCCAGGCCGACGACCACTTCGGCGGCCGCGACGACCATCACGAAGAACGCCATGACCTGCCCGTGCACCGTGCCCTCGATGCGGGCGAAGGTGACCAGCGTCAGGTTCACCGCGTTAAGCATCAGCTCGACGCACATGAACACCACGATGGCGTTGCGCCGCACCAGGACTCCGACCGCGCCGATCGAGAACAGCAGCGCCGACAGCAGCAGGTAGTAGGTGGGGGTCACTGGTGAACCTCCTCGGTGGCGTGCCCCGAGCGCGCGCGCCCGTTCTCCTGGGAGCCGTTGGGCACCGGGATGTCCGGTCCGTCCGCACCGGACCCGCCCGGCTCACCGGACTTGCCGGCCCCGGACTGCTCGGACTGCTCGGGCACCTCGGGCTCGCCACCGGCCAGGGCATGCGGATCGGGTGCCGGTTCGTCCCCGGCGATCGCGCGGCGCTCCTCGTCGAGCTTCTCGGCGGGCAGGTTCTCCAGCAGCTCGGACAGCGACTCCGGCGCCACCGAACCGTCCGGCAGCAGCGCGGGCACCGCGACCGAGTTGGCCGTGGCGTACACGCCGGGACCGGGCAGCGGCGACGAGCGGTCGCTGCGGAACCGCTGGTTGGCGCGCTCCCGCTGGCTCAGGCGCGGGCCGCGGCCCTTGCCGCCGTAGGCCAGCACCATCGCGCCGACGGCCGCGGTGATCAGCAGCGCGGAGGTCAGCTCGAACGGGAACAGGTAGTCGGTGAAGATCAGCCGGCCGAGTCCGCCCGCACCGCCACCGGCGGGCTGCCAGGCGTCCAGCGGCGGGGCGGCCTGCACCGAGGTCAGCGACCGGGCGAGGCCCGCGACCAGCAGCGCGGCCAGGCCGACCCCGCCGAGACCGGCCCAGAGGCGTTGTCCGCGCAGGACTTCCACCACCGAGTCCGACGAGTCGCGGCCGACCATCATCAGCACGAACAGGAACAGCATCATGATCGCGCCGGTGTAGACGATGATCTGGGTGAAGCCCAGGAACGCGGCGCTCTGGCCCATGTAGAGCACGCCCAGGCTCAGCATCGTCAGCACCAGCCACAGCGCGGAGTGCACCGCGTTGCGGGCGAAGACCATGCCGAGCGCGCCCAGCAGCGACAGCGGTCCTAGGACCGAGAACAGAACCGTCTCCCCGGTGCCGACCACGTCGCCGGCCTGCGCCAGCACGATTCCGGTGCTCATCGCGCATCCACCTCCGGACCGGATTCCACCGTCGCCCCCTCGGGAACACCGCGCTGCTTCGCGAGTTCGGGGCCGTTGACGTAGTAGTCCTGCTCGTCGTCACCGAGGCGCATCGCGTGCGGCGGCTGCTCCATGCCGGGCAGCAGCGGCGCGAGCATGTCGGCCTTGGTGTAGATCAGGTCCTGGCGGTTGTCGTCCGCGGTCTCGTACTCGTTGGTCATCGTCAGCGCCCGGGTCGGGCAGGCCTCGATGCACAACCCGCAGCCGATGCAGCGCAGGTAGTTGATCTGGTAGTCCATGCCGTAGCGCTCGCCGGGCGAGTA
Source organism: Saccharopolyspora sp. ID03-671 (assembly GCF_045278815.1). Lineage (NCBI taxonomy): Bacteria > Bacillati > Actinomycetota > Actinomycetes > Pseudonocardiales > Pseudonocardiaceae > Saccharopolyspora > Saccharopolyspora sp. ID03-671. The sequence continues at coordinate 4,186,344 of NZ_CP134054.1, read as the reverse complement.
GCGGGCCTCGTCGGTGTTGTCCCCGCCCTCCACGAAGATCGCGTCGGCCGGACACGCCCACGCGCACAGCTCGCAGCCCACGCACTTCTCCAGCCCGTCCGGGTGCCGGTTGAGCTGGTGGCGGCCGTGGAACCGGGGTGCGGCGACCTTCTTGACCTCGGGGTACTCCTCGGTGACGACCTTCTTGAACATCGTCGAGAAGGTGACGCCGAATCCCTTGATCGGATCAAACATTCCCATGGGGCGCCTCCTCGCCTTCCGGACCCGCGAGTTCGCCGGAACCGGTGCCGCTGCGCACCGGGGTGCGTCGCGGCGGGGTCTTGGGGACTTCCAGGTCGAGCGGTGGCACGGGGAACCCGCTGCCCGCCATCGGCACCTCGTCGCGGTCCTCGGCGGGCTTGCGGTCCGGGATGAGGAACGTGGCCGCGACCAGGATCACCACCACGACCGCCCCGCCGATCATGAACTGCTGGGTGCTGACGGTGTCGGTGTTGCGCAGCGCGCGGATCACGGTCACCGCCACGATCCACACCAGGCTGACCGGGACCAGCAGCTTCCAGCCGAGGTCCATGAACTGGTCGTAGCGCAGGCGGGGCAGGGTGCCGCGCAGCCACACGAAGAAGAACAGGAACGCGATCGTCTTGCCGAGGAACCACAGCACCGGCCACCACCCGGTGTTGAGGACCCCGTCGCCGATCAGCGACAGCGGCCACGGCGCGTGCCAGCCGCCGAGGAACAGCGTCGTCGCCAGCGCCGAGACGGTGACCATGTTGATGTACTCGGCGAGGAAGAACAGCGCGAACTTCAGCGACGAGTACTCGGTGTGGAAACCGCCGACCAGCTCGGACTCGGCCTCCGGGAGGTCGAACGGGGCGCGGTTGGTCTCGCCGACCATCGACACCACGTAGACCAGGAAACTCACCGGAAGCAGCGCGAAGAACCAGCCGTTCTCCTGCGCGGCGACGATGCCGGAGGTGGACAGCGTCCCGGCGTACATGATCACCGCGACGAACGACAGGCCCATCGCGATCTCGTAGGAGATCACCTGCGCCGCGGACCGCAGCGAACCCAGCAGCGGGTACGGCGATCCGGACGCCCACCCGGCGAGCACGATGCCGTAGACGCCGACCGAGGCGCAGGCCAGCACGACCAGCAGGCCGACCGGCAGGTCGACCAGCTGCAGCGCGGTGCGCTCGCCGAAGATGGTGACCTCGGGGCCGATCGGGATCACCGAGAACGACACCAGCGCGGGCGTCGCGGAGATCGCCGGGGCCAGGAAGTACACCCACTTGTCGGCCATGACCGGCCGGATGTCCTCCTTGAACGCCAGCTTCAGGCCGTCGGCCAGCGACTGGAGGATGCCGAAGGGCCCGGCCCGGTTCGGCCCCGGCCGGTGCTGCATGCGGCCGATGACCCGGCGTTCCGCCCAGATCGTCAGCAGCGTCATGAGCACCAGGAACGCGAAGATCGCCACGACCTTGATCAGGATCAACCAGATCGGGTCGTCGGCGAGCAGTTCGGCTGTCTCGGTCATGCGTTCCCCCCGCGGTGGTGGGCGGAGTTGCCGTTCACGCTGGTCGTGCCGTTCGGGGAGTACCCGTTGCTCCCCGCGTCCCCGGTGACCGGAGCGAGGTCGACGAGCGCCCCGTGCCCGGCGCCGAGTGCCTGGTGGACCCGGGCCGGGCCGGAGTCGGTCGGGACCCACACGACGTCGTCGGGCATGTCGGCGATCTCGACCGGCAGCACGATCCTGCCCCGCTCGGTGCGGATCTCCAGGCGCTGTCCGGAACTGATCTCGACGCGCTTGGCGGTCTCGGGCGAGACGATCGCGACCCGGTTGCGGGCGGTGCCGGCCAGGTTCGGCTCGTCGGCCTGCAGCGACCCGTTGTCCAGCAGCTGCCGCCAGGTCCCCAGCACGGCCTGCCCGGGCCCGGGTCGCGGCGCGTGCGCGGCGGCCTCGTCCGGGAAGGGCGTGCGGGCACCGGTGTGCGTGCCGAGCCGGTCGAGCTCGGCCGCTGCGGCGGCCGGGCTCTGGGTGAACAGGTCCGCGTCCATCTCCACGGCGAGGGTGTCGAGCACCCGGCAGTCCGGCAGCGCGCCGGTGCCGTCGATGGTGGTGGCGAACTCGCGGCGGCGGCCTTCCCAGTTGAGGTAGCTGCCGTTCTTCTCGGCGCTGGGCGCGATGGGGAGCACCACGTCGGCCCGCTCGGTCACCGCGCTCGGCCGCAGTTCGAGGCTGACCACGAAATCGGCCGCTTCCAGGGCCTTCCGGGCCAGCTCCGGGTCGGGCAGGTCGTCCGGGTCGACGCCGCCGAGCACCAGCCCGGACAGCTCGCCGGACGCCGCGGCGGTGAGGATCTCGGTGAGGTCGCGCCCCGCCGAGGCGGGCAGCGACCCGGGCGCCATGCCCCAGGTCCGCTCGACGTCGGAGCGGGCGTGGTCGTCGACGACGGGCCGGGCACCGGGCAGCAGCGTCGGCAGCGCACCGGCCTCGACGGCGCCGCGCTCCCCGGCCCGGCGCGGGATCCAGGCGACCTGGGCCCCGGTGCGCTGGGCGGTGCGCAGCACCTCGGAGAGCAGGCCGGGCACCTCGGCGGCGCGCTCGCCGACGACGAGCACCGCGCCCTGCTGCCGGATCGCCTCGTCCACCTCGGACGGCAGTTCCCGCAGCGCGGCGGCCTCGCCGCCGGGCACGCACTCGACGAGCGAGCCGGTGCGCACCGGGCCTCCGGCGTGGGTGATGACCGTGGTCTTCTCCACGCCCGGCGAGGTGCGCGGGGCGACGTGGAAGACCTGCGTCGTGCCCTGCCGCGCCGCCTTGCGCAGCCGGAGGAAGACGATCGGCGACTCCTCCTCCGGCTCGAACGCCACGCACAGCACCGCCGGGGCGGATTCCAGGTCGCCGTAGGTGACACCGGTCTCCGGCGTCACGCCGACCACCGCGGACTCCAGGAAGCGCAGCTCCTCGGCGGAGTGCGGGCGGGCCCGGTGGTCGATGTCGTTGGTGCGCAGGGCGACCCGCGCGAACTTCGAGTAGGCGTAGGCGTCCTCGACGGTCAACCGGCCGCCGGGCAGCACCCCGACGCCGCGCGCGTCACGCGCCGCGGTCAGGCCCTTCGCGGCCGCCTGCAGCGCCTCGGTCCAGGAGGCTTCGCGGAGCTCGCCGTCGACCCGGATCTGCGGGCGGGTGATGCGGTCGGCGGCGTTGGCGTAGCGGAACGCGAAGCGGCCCTTGTCGCAGATCCACTCCTCGTTGACCTCCGGGTCGTCCCCGGCCAACCGGCGCATGACCTTGCCGCGCCGCCAGTCGGTCCGGGTCGCGCAGCCCGAGGCGCAGTGCTCGCACTGCCCCGGCGTGGAGACCAGGTCGAACGGCCGGGACCGGAACCGGTAGGCGGCGCTGGTGAGCGCGCCGACCGGGCAGATCTGGATGGTGTTGCCGGAGAAGTAGGACTGGAACGGCTGCTGCTCGCCGATGCCGATCTGCTGCAGCGCACCGCGTTCCAGCAGCTCGATGAACGGGTCACCGGCGATCTGCTTGGAGAAGCGGGTGCAGCGCTGGCACAGCACGCAGCGCTCGCGGTCCAGCAGCACCTGCGAGGAGATCGGGACCGGCTTGGCGAAGGTCCGCTTCGTGTCGTGGAACCGCGACTCCGCGCGACCGTGCTTGAGCGCCTGGTTCTGCAGCGGGCACTCGCCGCCCTTGTCGCAGATCGGGCAGTCCAGCGGGTGGTTGATCAGCAGCAGCTCCATCACGCCCTGCTGCGCCTTGTCCGCCACCGGCGAGGAGTTCTGCGTCTTGACGACCATCCCGTCGGCGACGGTCATGGTGCAGGAGGCCTGCGGTTTCGGCATCGGCCGGCCGTTCATCTCGACCTCGACCAGGCACTGCCTGCAGGCGCCCGCCGGGTCCAGCAGCGGGTGGTCGCAGAACCGCGGGATGGTGATGCCCATCCGCTCCGCGGTCCGGATCAGCAGCTCGCCCTTGGGGGCGTCGACCTCGATCCCGTCGATGGTGAGCCGGACGTGCCCTTCGGGGACCGGGCGCGCTTCGGATTCGGGTGCCAGGGTCATCGGGCCGCTCCCACGAGGTCCGGAGCCGTCTTGTTCTTGTTGGAGTCGCACAGCGCGAGGAACTCCTCGCGGAAGTACTTGATGCCGCTGGTGATCGGGCTGACCGCGCCGTCACCGAGCGCGCAGAAGGAGCGGCCGAAGATGTTGTCGCAGACGTCGAGGAGGGTGTCGATGTCCTCCTCGGTCCCGTGCCCGTCGACCATCCGCTCCAGCACCTGCGCCATCCAGTAGGTGCCCTCCCGGCAGGGGGTGCACTTGCCGCAGGACTCGTGCTCGTAGAACTGGGTCCACTTCATCACCGCCCACGGCACCGACACCGTCTCGTTGAACACCTGCACGGCCGTGGTGCCCAGCATCGATCCGGCTTCGGCCGCGCCCTCGAAGTCCAGCGGGACGTCGAGGTGGTCGGCGGTGAACAGCGGCGTGGACGACCCGCCGGGGGTCCAGAACTTCAGCGGGACGCCGTCCTTCATGCCGCCCGCGAGTTCCAGCAGCTGACGCAGCGTGGTGCCCATCGGCGCCTCGTACTGGCCGGGCCGCTCCACGTGACCGGAGATCGAGTAGATCTTCGGTCCGGGCGACTTCTCGCTGCCCATCGTGCGGAACCAGTCCGAGCCGCCGTTGACGATGAACGGCACCGAGGCGATGGTCTCCACGTTGTTCACCGTCGTCGGGCAGGCGTAGAGCCCGGCCGCGGCGGGGAACGGGGGCTTGAGCCGCGGCTGGCCGCGCTTGCCCTCCAGCGAGTCCAGCAGCGCGGTCTCCTCGCCGCAGATGTAGGCGCCCGCCCCGGCGTGCACGACGATGTCCAGGTCGAAACCGGAGTCCAGGATGTTCTTGCCCAGGTACCCGGCCGCGTAGGCCTCGCGGACCGCGTGGGTGAGCCGCCGCATCGGGTGCAGGGCCTCACCGCGCACGTAGATCATGCAGTGGTTGGCCCGCATCGCGTAGCTGGCGATGATGCAGCCCTCGATCAGCGAGTGCGGGTCGGCCATCATCAGCGGGATGTCCTTGCAGGTCCCCGGCTCGCCCTCGTCGGCGTTGATGACCAGGTAGTGCGGCTTGACCGGGTCCTTCGGCATGAAGCTCCACTTCACGCCCGCCGGGAAGCCCGCACCGCCCCGACCGCGCAGGCCGGCGGCCTTGACCAGCTCGATCAGCTGGTCCGGGTGCGCGCCCAGCGCCTTGCGCAGGGCGGTGTAGCCCTCCAGCCGCTCGTAGGTCTCCAGCCGCCAGGCGTCCGGCGACAGCCACCGCTTGGTCAGCACCGGGGTCACCGGGCTGGGACTCGGTTCGGTCATGGCCACCCTCACTTCTTCTCCGGCAGCGGCGGGAGTTCCGCGTCATCGGGCATGCTCGGCGCGATCCAGCCGCGCTCCTGGGCCAGCGCCGCGCCGCGGTTGGTCTCGGTCGCCTGCGAGGAGCCGGTCACCGTCTCGTCGAGGTCGTCGAAGAACCCGGCCAGCTGGCGCTCGGCGCCCCGGAAGTCCGAGAGCGCCGGGCCGCGCGACGGCGCGGGCTTCTCACCGCGCTGCAGGGCCTTGACCAGTTCCAGCGCCTGCTCGGGCGTCTGGTTGTCGTAGTACTCGTAGTTGACCTGGAGCACGGGGGCGAGGTCGCAGGCCGCGAGGCACTCGGCGTGCTCCAGGGTGATCGAGCCCTCGGTGCCGGGTTCGCCGGCGGTGCCCTCGTGCCCGACGCCCAGGTGCTCGCCGAGCGTCCGGTAGATCGCGTCGCCGCCCAGCGCCGCGCACATCGTGTTGGTGCACACGCTGACCAGGTGCTGACCGCACGGCTTGCGCTTGTACATGGTGTAGAAGGTCGCCACGGCGCTGACCTCGGCGACCGACAGCGCCAGCTCCTCGGCGCAGAACTTCATGCCCGCCGGGCTGACGTGCCCCTGCACCGACTGCACCAGGTGCAGCATCGGCAGCAGCGCCGACCGCGACTCCGGGTACCGGGCGATGATCTGCTTCGCCTCGGCCCGGGTGTCCTCTCCGAACACCGAGGTGTCGACCGCGTCGGTCCGCTCCTCGGTGGTGGTGAACTCGAACTGCTCGGTCATCGATCCACCCCGCCCATCACCGGGTCGATGGAGGCGACCGCCGCGATCACGTCGGCCACCAGTCCGCCTTCGCACATCGCGGGCATCGCCTGCAGGTTCACGAAACTGGGTTCGCGGACGTGCACCCGCATCGGCCGGGTGCCGCCGTCGGAGACCAGGTGCGCGCCGAGCTCGCCGCGCGGCGACTCCACCGGCGCGTACGCCTGGCCGGGCGGCACGTCGAAGCCCTCGGTCACCAGCTTGAAGTGGTGGATCAGCGACTCCATGGACTGGCCCATGATCTTGCGGACGTGCTCCAGGGAGTTGCCCATGCCGTCGGCGCCGATGCTCAGCTTCGACGGCCAGGCGATCTTGGCGTCCTCGACCATGTGCGGCCCGGACTCCATCTTGTCCACGCACTGCCGGATGATCTTCAGCGACTCGTGCATCTCCTGCACCCGCAACATGTAGCGCGCGTAGCAGTCGCCGGCGTTGCTGGTGGGCACCTCGAAGTCGAATTCCTCGTACCCGCAGTACGGTTCGACCTTGCGCAGGTCCCACGGCAGGCCCGCGGCGCGCAGCAGCGGCCCGGTCACGCCCAGCTGCAGCGCGCCGTCCAGCGGCAGGTAGCCGACGTCCTTGAGGCGCTGCTTCCAGATCGGCTGGCCGGTGAACAGCTTGTCGTAGTCCGGCAGCCGCGTGTCCATGACCTTGATGAACTCCCGCACCTTGTCCTGCCAGCCCTCCGGCAGGTCCTGGGCGACACCGCCGGGCCGGACGAACGCGTGGTTCATCCGCAGACCGGTCAGGAACTCCAGCAGGTGCAGGACCTCCTCGCGCTCCCGGAACCCGTAGGTCATGCCGGTGGTCGCGCCCAGCTCCATCGCGCCGGTGGCCAGGAAGACCAGGTGCGAGGAGATCCGGTTGAGCTCCATCAGCATCACGCGGAACGTCTGGGCCCGCTTCGGCGCCTCGATGCCCAGCAGCTTCTCCACGGCCAGGCAGTAGGAGGTCTCGGTGAACAGCGGCGCCAGGTAGTCCATGCGGGTCACGAAGGTGACGCCCTGGGTCCACGTCCGGTACTCGGTGTTCTTCTCGATGCCGGTGTGCAGGTAGCCGATGACCGAGCGGGCCTTGGTGACCGTCTCGCCCTCCAGCTCCAGCACCAGCCGCAGAACCCCGTGCGTGGACGGGTGTTGCGGGCCCAGGTTGATGACAACCCGCTCCTCGCCGCCGGTTTCGTCCAGGAACTCGTCCCAGTCGCCACCGGTGACGGTGAAGATGCGGCCCTCGGTGGTGTCCCTCGACTCCGCCGGGTGAGCACCCGCGAGTGATTCCGTGGTCATCGCACACACCTCTCCGCGATCACGAGTAAGCCCTGCGCTGGTCCGGCGGCGGGATCTCCGCGCCCTTGTACTCCACCGGGATCCCGCCGAGCGGGTAGTCCTTGCGCTGCGGGTGGCCGTCCCAGTCGTCGGGCATCAGGATCCGAGTGAGCGCCGGGTGCCCGTCGTAGATCAGGCCGAACATGTCCCACGCCTCGCGCTCCTGGAAGTCGGCGGTCGGGTAGACCGGCACCACCGACGGCAGGTGCGGGTCCTCCACGTCCACGGCGACCTCGAGCCGGACGCGACGCCGGTAGGTCATCGACGTCAGGTGGTAGACCGAGTGCAGCCGCTGCGGGGCGTCCGGTCCGTAGTCCACACCGGACACCGAGCTGCACAGCTCGAAGCGCAGCGCCGGGTCGTCGCGGAAGATCCGGCACACCTCGAGCAGGTGCTCGCGGCGCAGGTAGAAGGTGATCTCACCGCGGTCCACGGTCACCTGCTGCACGGTGTCGTCCGGAATCCCCTCGGCGCGCAACGCTTCGAAGAGCGCGTCGACGACCTCGTCGAACCAGCCGCCGTAGGGGCGATCGCTCGCGGGCGGCACGTAGGCCGGCAGGTGCAGCCCGCCGTAGCCCGAGGTGTCGCCGGTGCCGCGCACGCCGAACATGCCCTGGCGCTCGCGTCCCGCGATCGGGGCTCCCGCGCGGGCCGGCTCGGCGCCGGTGGGCGCCAGGTCGGTCGCGCGCTCGGCGCTCGAACCGGGTTCGCCGGGCGCCGGGGTGGTCTCGTCTGCCACTGGATTCACCTACCCGCCTTGGTTTCCTGGCGCTGCTCCGGACCCTGGGAGAGCTCCGGGCGCACCGGAGCGCTCTCGAAGGCACCGAGCTCGTCGGATCCGCCCATCTCGCGCCGCTGCGCGGCCTGCTGCCGTTCGGCGCGCTTGCGCTGCGAGGCGTTCTTCGGCGCGTACCGGACGGAGGAGGGGATCATCGGCGTGCGGTCACCGCGCTCCAGCTTCTCCTGAGCGCGCTTGGCGTTGATCGGCTCGTCCATGATCTTGGCGTGCAGCTTGAGGATCGCGTCGAGCAGCATCTCGGGGCGCGGCGGGCATCCCGGCAGGTACATGTCCACCGGCACCACGTGGTCGACGCCCTGCACGACCGCGTAGTTGTTGAACATGCCGCCGGTGGAGGCGCACACGCCCATCGCCAGCACCCAGCGCGGCTCGGGCATCTGGTCGTAGATCTGGCGCAACACCGGGGCCATCTTGTTGGTCACCCGACCGGCCACGATCATCAGATCGGCCTGCCTCGGGGTGGCGGAGAAGCGCTCCATGCCGAACCGGGAGATGTCGTAGCGGGAACCGCCGACGGTCATCATCTCGATGGCGCAGCAGGCCAGCCCGAACGTCGCCGGCCACATCGACGTCTTCCGGGTCCAGTTGACGAGCTTCTCCACGTTGGCCAACAGGATGCCGTTGGGCAGCTGCTCTTCGAGCCCCATCGCCGGCACTCCTTCCCGCGTCTTTGCGGCTAGTCCCTGCAGTTCGTCCAGGCGCCCGGCGGGTTACCGGGCTCAGCGCTCCGGTTTCAGTTCCAGTCCAGCCCGCCTCTCCGCCAGACGTAGATGTAGGCGAAGCCGACGGTCGCGATGAACAGCACGATCTCGATGACGCCGAACATCCCCAGGGAATCGGCGGAGACCGCGAACGGGTAGAGGAAGACCATCTCGATGTCGAAGAGGATGAACAACATCGCGGTCAGGTAGTAGGCGACGGGCATCCGGCCGCCGCCGATGACGGGCTGCGGCGAGGGCTCGATCCCGCACTCGTAGGCGTCGAGCTTCGCCTTGTTGTAGCGGCGGGGACCGACGAGCGGTGCGATCGCGACCGAGAACACGGCGAACCCCAGCGCCAGCGCGAACAACAGCACCAACGGGATGTACGGGTCGAGCACCTTTGCTGCCCTCCAACCGGTTCCGGCTGTGTGGCCCGGAACACACTTCGTCAGTCCCCGCCGAGACGCAGGTCACGCCTCAGGCATTCGGTGCGCACTCTATGCGGTCGGCCGAATCGGCTCCGTAGTGAGGCGAACCTAACTTTATGACGTGTCTCACGCTTACCGGGACATCTGACCAGACACTCAGGGTCACGCGCTAGGGGTGACGCGAGTAGTGGCGCTGATCACACGATCCATGGCGTCCCCGCCCTTCTCGTCGTAGAGATTTGCCAGCAGCTTCAACACGAAACGCATCAACGTCTGCCTCGGCAGGCCGTGCTTCGTGGCCATCCGCATGACCGTGGGATTGCCAATCAACTTGCTGAAGATATTGCCGAGCCGGAAGTAGCCGCCGAGCTCCTGCTGCACCGCCGTCGGGTACCGGCGCAGCGCCTGCTCCCGGGAGAACGAGGTCGGACGGGCCATCGCGTGCACCGCGCACTCGGCCGCCAGCCGCGCCGACTGCATGGCGTAGGCGATGCCCTCGCCGTTGAACGGGTTGACCATGCCGCCCGCGTCGCCCACCAGCAGCAGGCCGTCGCGGTAGTGCGGGGTGCGGTTGAAGCCCATCGGCAGCGCGGCGCCGCCGATCTTGCCGGTGGCGTTCTCCTCCCGGAACCCCCACTCCTCGGGGGTGCCGTCCAGCCAGGCGCGCATCAACTGGCGGTAGTCGGTCTTGCCGTAGGCCGACGAGGTCGACAGGATGCCCAGCCCGGCGTTGACCGTGCCGTCGCCCATGGCGAACAGCCAGCCGTAGCCCGGCAGCAGGCGCGGTTCGTCCGGGTTGGACCGGTCCCACAGCTCCAGGTGGGACTCCAGGTACTCGTCCTTGTGGCGCGGGCTGGTGTAGTACCGGCGCACGGCCACGCCCATCGGGCGGTCGTCGCGCTTCTGGATGCCCACCGACAGCGCGAGCCGCGCCGACACCCCGTCGCAGGCCAGGACCAGCGGCGCCCGGTAGCTGACCGGCTCGCGCTCGGGACCGGTCTTGGCCTCGACGCCGACGACCCGGCCGGTGCGGTCGTCGGTGAGCGCGCCGGTGACGCTGGTCTGCTGGAACAGCCGGGCGCCGGCGAGCTGGGCGTTGCGGGCCAGCAGGTCGTCGAAGTCGTTGCGCGGGCGCACCACGCCGTAGGGCGGGAAGTCCGACAGGCTCGGCCAGTCGAGGTCCAGGCTGACCCCGCCCCCGACGACGCGCAGACCCTTGTTGTGCAGCCAGCCGGCTTCTTCCCGGGTGTCGATCCCCAGGTCGATGAGCTGCTTGACGCCCCTCGGCGTGATCCCGTCGCCGCAGACCTTCTCCCGCGGGAAGACGCTCTTCTCCAGCAGCAGGACGTCGAGTCCCGCTCGGGCCAGGTACGTCGCAGCCGTCGAGCCGGCCGGTCCGGCCCGACGACGATCACGTCGGCGTCGTCGTCCGGTCCGCGGCGGCTGGTGGCGCTGGTCATGACACTCCTCGAACTAGTGCAGTGCTCGGTGCGAACCCGCTTGTGAACGAGTTCACTAATTCCGAGTCTAGGCCGCTGCACCAGCGCGATCGACCCTTTCTCCTACGCCACCCGAGTGAGGAAGCCCGCCCTCCAGGTGCACCGCACGAGCCCGCGAGGGGGTCGCCAGGTGACGGTTTTAGCCATAATTGACCGGACAAAAGGGACGCCGCACCCGGGCGATTCTGGCTAAAACCGTCCCCTGGCGAGCCGGAGCGCTCAGAGCTCCAGGGCGAGGAGGCGGGAGCTGAGGGTCTTGCCGTGGGTGTCCAGGGCGAGGGACGTGGTGACACCGCCGTCGAGGGCCTGCTGGCAGGTGAACTGCAGGGCCTTCAGCAGCGGCAGCTCGTAGCGGACGACCTCGCCCCTGACCTGGCCGGACAGGTGCTCGCGGACCCGGTCCGCGGTGAGCTCGCGGCGGAGCCGCTCGTAGTCGGCGTCGTCGAGGGGGAACACCGAGAGGATCGAGGTGTCGCCCTTGTCGCCCGCGCGGCAATGCGCGATCTCATGCAGTCGCATCGTCCACCTCCAGGGTCGTGACCTGCGAGGACACGTCCGTTCGGGGAATCAGGGCGGAGACGATGCCGATCACCTCGCGGACGTCGGCGCGGACGCCGCCGCCCCCGGCCGGGCCGTTGGTGTAGAGCGATTCGACCTCGTGGCAGACGGTCAGCGCCGCCATCCGGTCCTCCACCATCGCCGCCACCCGCAGTCGGCACTCACCGTCCGGATCGCCCATCGCGCCCAGGACGTCGGCGCGCACCCGGAGCCCCGTTCCGCCCAGCCTCGCCGTGACGACGTCGGCGGCCAGCCGCGCCCGGTCGGCGGCGCCGGGACCGGCGTAGCTGATGCCGCACTCGGCCCGGTGACCTGCGCGGTAGCCGACGCTGACCTTCAGCTCGTCGGGTCGCCGCCGCCCACGGGCACCGCTGATGCGGACCCGGTCGCGGCCCGCCCGCTCGGCCCGGACCTCGCGGAAGTCCAGCTCCACGTCGGGCGTGCGGTAGCCGGTCGGGTCGGCGACCTCGTAGAGCAGCTGCTCCCGCACGGTGCCGACGGTGACCATCCCGCCGCTGCCCTCGGGCTTGCCGATGGTCGCGCTGCCGTCGGCGGCGACGTCGGCGAACGGGAAACCGAGCTCGGCCAGCCCGGGCACGTCCTTGACACCCGGATCGGCGAAGTAGCCGCCGGTGACCTGCCCGGCGCACTCCAGGACGTGCCCGACCAGCGTCGCGGCGGCGGTGCGCGGCACGTCGTCGAGGTCCCAGCCCAGGCGCTGGACGATCGGCGCCACGAACAGCGAGGGGTCGGCGACCCGGCCGGTGATCACCACGTCGGCGTCCAGCGCGGGCAGCAGCTCCTCCGCCCCCAGGTAGGCGTTGGCCGAGACGATCTCGCCGTGCTCGGCCAGCGGCCGCCCGTCCTCCAGCGCGGGCGCGTCCGGGTCGAGCCGGTCCAGCACGTCGTCGCCGGTCAGCACGGAGATCCGACCGGTGAGCCCGGCCGCGGCCATGACCTCGCGGGTGACCTCCCCGGCGCGCAGCGGATGGGCGGCGCCCATGTTGGTGATCACCCGTGCTCCGTTCGCCAGCGCCACCGGCAGCAGCCGCTCGAAGCGCGCCCGCAGCAGCGGGTCGTGGCCCTGGTCCGGATCGCCCAGCCTGCGCTGCTGCCCGAGGGCGATGGTGCGTTCGGCCAGGCACTCCAGCACCAGGTCGTCCACCCCGGCCCGGGCGAGCTCGACGGCCGGTTCGATCCGGTCCCCGGCGAACCCGGCTCCGCTGCCGATCCGCATCGCGCGCACTACAGCACCCCCGTGACCAGCGCGACCAGCGTCATCACCAGGGTGGTGCCGAAGGCCCAGCCGAAGATGAACCGCTGGTGGTCGCCGATGTCGACCTTGGACATGCCCAGCAGGATGAACGTCGAGGCGGTCAGCGGGCTCAGCGGGAAACCGGTGGTCATCTGCCCGAGGATCGCCGCCCGACCGATCGCGGCCGGATCACCGCCGAGCGCCGCGCTGGTCTCGGCCAGCACCGGCACCACTCCGTAGTAGAAGGCGTCCGGGGTGAACACCAGGCTCAGCGGCATCCCGGCGATCGCGGTGATCACCGGCAGCACCGCGCCCCCGGCGTCGGGGATGACCGCGACCAGGCCCTCGGCCATCGCCTCGATCATGCCGGTGCCGGTGAGGATGCCGGTGAACACGCCGGCCGCGAAGATCACCACGACGACCAGCACCACGTTGTAGGCGTGCTTGCCGAACAGCTCCTGCTGGCCCTGCCAGGTCGGCCGGTTGACCAGCAGCGCGACCAGGAAGGCCACCAGGAACAGCACTTCCAGGTCGGCGAGCTGGAACAGCAGGCAGCCGACGAGGGCCAGCGTGAGCAGGGCGTTGAACCAGAACCGGGCCCGGTCGGCGCCGGTGAGCCGCACCCGCTCGACGTCCTCCACGGCGATCACGCCGAGCCGCTTCCGCTCGGAGCGGCCGATCAGGTACGCGGCCAGCAGCACCCAGCATATCCCCGCGATCATCGCGGGCAGCACGGGCAGGAACAGCTGCGCCGAGTCGAGCTTGAGCGCGGCCATCGCCCGCGCGGTAGGACCGCCCCACGGCACCATGTTCATCACGCCCGCGCCGAGGCAGACCACACCGGCCAGCACGATCCGCCGCATGCCGAGCCGCTGGTAGATCGGCAGCAGCGCGGAGACGGTGATCAGGAAGGTGGAGGCGCCGTCGCCGTCGAGGGCGACCAGCAGCGTGAGCAGCGCGGTCCCGACGGTGATCTTGAGCGGGTCACCCTTGGCCCAGGCCAGGATGCGGGTGACGGCGGGGTCGAACAGCCCCGCGTCGATCATCAGGCTGAAGTAGAGCACCGCGAAGGTGATCATGATGGCGACCGGGCGACCGTGACCAGTCCGTCGGCCACGAGCTCGCCGAGCTTCGCACCGTGACCGCTCAGCAGCGCAGCGGCGATCGGGACGAGGGTGAGCGCGAACAGCACCGACACCCGGCGCGAGAGCACCAGGGCCAGGAACACGCCGATCGTGAGGAATCCGCTCGCGGCGAGCATGGGCGACCTCCGAACACCGCCGTTGGGTCGGACGGGAAGCGAACCGAACGGGAAGACTGTGATCCACACCGCTCATGCCGGTCAAGCAATAAAAACGGATAGATTCATGTGCCATGAGCATGGATCTGACGGTGCAGCAGCTCAGACTGGTCCTGGCCGTGCACGACACCGGCGGGTTCACCCCGGCCGCCGAGCGGCTGCACCTCGCGCAGTCCTCGATCAGCCGCGCGGTGCGCGACGTGGAGCGCAGGGTCGGCACCACGCTGTTCCGGCGCACCACCCGGCAGCTGGTCACCACTCCGGAAGGCGTGGAGTTCTGCCTGGTCGCGCGGCGCGTGGTGGAGTCGTTCGACGCCGGGATCAACCACTTCCAGGGCTTCCTCGCCGGGTCCCGGGGCCGGGTCCGGGTGGCGGCGCTGCCGTCGATGGCGGCGATCCTGCTGCCGCCGGTCGTCTCCGCCTACCGCGCCGAGCACCCGGACGTGGAGCTGTCGATCACCGACGGCATGTCCGACGAGGTGCTGGCAGAGGTCCGCGCGGGCACCGCCGACCTGGGCGTCACGGTCGTCGCCGAGCCGCCGCTGGACCTGGTGGTGCTCCCGATCGCGACCGACCGGATGTGCGCGGTCTTCCCGCCGGAGCACCGCTTCGCCGCTCGCGCGGCGCTGACCTGGGCCGAGCTGGCGGGCGAGCCGCACATCGCGTTCGGCGCGGACTCCAGCATCCGCCAGCACGCCGACCGCTCCTTCGCCGCCGCCGGGACGCGACCTCGCGTGGTGCTGGAATCCGGCAACATCACGGCGGTCGCGGGGCTCGTCGCCGCAGGTCTGGGCACCGCGGTCATGCCGGGCACGGTGCTGCCGCTGGTGGCCTTCGCCGGTCTCGCGCACGTCCCGCTCACCGAACCGGAGACCCACCGCCGGATCGCGGTGATCCGCGCGCCGCACCACCCGCAACCCCCGGCGACCAGGGCGTTCACCGAAGCCCTGACCCGAGCGCGCACACCCGCGCCGGAGACGTCCTGGCTCTGAGCCGCTCCCGTGCGGAAGCGCTCAGATACCGCGCCCGCGGTGGGCCCCGCGGTTCTCAGAGCGGGTTTCGGGCGTGGTGGACCGCGACCACTCCGCTGGTGAGGTTCTTCCAGGTGGTGTCGGTCCAGCCGGCCTCGGCGATGAGCTCGGCGAGCGCGCGCTGGTCCGGCCAGGAGCGGATGGACTCCGCGAGGTAGACGTAGGCGTCCGGGTTGGAGGAGACCGCGCGGGCGATCGGCGGCAGCGCGCGCATCAGGTAGTTCATGTAGACGCCGCGGAACGGCTGCCAGGTCGGGGTGGAGAACTCGCACACGACCAGGCGCCCACCGGGCCGGACGACCCGGCGCATCTCGCGCAGACCGGCCACCGTGTCGGCGAGGTTGCGCAGGCCGAACGAGATCGTCGCGGCGTCGAAGGCGTCGTCGGCGAACGGCAGGTGCAGCGCGTCGGCGGCCACCAGCGGCACCCCGCGCCCCTTGCCGACCGAGAGCATGCCCAGCGAGAAGTCGGCCGCCACGCAGTAGGCGCCGGAGCGCGCGAACTCGACCGTCGACACACCGCTGCCCGCGGCGAGGTCGAGGACCTTCTCGTCCTGCTGGGGCGCGAGCAGCTGCCGGGTCACCTTCCGCCAACGCCGGTCCTGCCCGAAGGACAGCACCGTGTTGGTCAGGTCGTACCGGCGCGCGACACCGTCGAACATCGCCGCGACTTCGCGTGGGTTCTTGTCCAAGCCTGCCCGAGACACACCCGCAGCGTACGTGGCCGACGCTGAGCCGGGTTCAGGCAGCCGCCGACTCCGCCCAGCCGCAGACGGCGGCGTAGTGATCCACCAGCTGGCGGCACAGCGCGGGCCAGGTGCGCCCGGCGACGGCGTTGCGGGCGTGGCCGCCGAAGCGCTCGCGCAGGGCGGGATCGCGCAGGTCGTCCAGGGCTCGGCGGAGCGCCTCGGCGTGCTCGGCGTCGTCGTGCGCGGGCAGCAGGTAACCGGTGCGACCCACGTCGACCAGGTCGCGGGGACCGCCCGCGTCGGGCGCGATGACCGGGACGCCGGAGGCCATCGCCTCCTGCACCGCCTGGCAGAACGTCTCGTGCGGGCCGGTGTGCACGAACACGTCGAGGCTCGCGTAGATGTCGGCGAGCTCGTCGCCGGTGCGCTGGCCGAGGAACGCCGCGTTCGGCAGCTCCCCGCGCAGCCGTTCGCGCTCCGGCCCGTCGCCCACCACGACCAGCCGCACGCCCGGGTCGCCGTCGATCTCGGCGAGCCGCTCGATGCGCTTCTCCGGCGCCAACCGGCCCACGTAGCCGACCAGCAGCTCCCCGTTCGGCACCAGCTCCGACCGCAGCCGCGGGTCGCGCCTGCGCGGCGTGAAGCGCTCGGTGTCGACCCCGCGCCCCCACCGGTGCACCCGCGGAATCCCGTGCTCGCGCAGGGTTTCCACGGCCCACGTGGACGGGGCCAGGGTGCGGTCGGCGTGGCAGTGCAGGCGGCGGATCCACTTCCACGCGGCCTTCGCGGTCAGCCCGAGCCCGTAGGACTCGGCGAAACCCGCCACGTCGGTCTGGTACACCGCGACCGTCGGGACCCCGAGCCTGCGCGCGGCGTTGAGCCCCCGCGCGCCCACCACGAAGGGCGAGGCCAGGTGCACCACGTCGGGCCGGAACTCCTGCAGCCCGCGCAGCACGCGGCGGCTCGGCAACCCGATCGGCAGCGAGGACACGATCGGCAGGTCCATCGCGGGCAGTCTGATGACGGGGAAGCCCTCGTAGGAGTCGGGGCCCGGACCAGGGGCGATGACCAGGGCCTGGTCCCCTCGGCGACGCAAGTGCTCCAGCACCCGCAACACCGAGTTCGTCACTCCGTTGATCTGCGGCAGGAAGCTCTCGGTCACGATCGCGATGCGCACGCGGAACACGGTCGCGGCCGGTTCGGGCGAACAGCCGACGCCCATGTGACGCGACCACCAACGACAACCGAAGTCCGCCCCAACTCGGACATCGGTCCGCAAACGTGGCCTGCGGCTCCACGGCCGGTCACCTCGGCGTTGCTGGGCGGTCACCCGCCGCGCGGAGGCTGGGGACGCATGACGGCCCTGCCTACTCCTCCCGCACAGATCGAACCGGCCCTGGTGTCACGGGCTTTCGAGGTCGCCGGCCGGCTCGCCAACGACGCCGCGGACGTGATCATCGCGACGGCGGGACGAGGGGCGCGGCCGGAACCGAGCGAATCGCCGTTCGACTGGGTCACCGACACCGGCCGCACGCTGGAGCGGCACACCCGCCGCATCCTCGCCGACGAGTTCCCCGGCACCCCGGTGCTCGGCGAGGAGTTCGGGGAGGAGCCCAACGGCCCGCCGCAGCAGGGCGGGGCGCGGTTCCGCTGGTCGGTCGACCCGGTCGACGGCACCGCCAACTACGTGGCCGGACTCCCCTGGTGCGCCTACAGCCTGGCGATGCTCGACGCGCACGGGCCGGTGGTGGGCGTGGTCGCCGACCCGTACCGCACCCAGATCTACGCGGCCGCGCGCGGCCGGGGCATGCGCGCCAACGGAACCCCGGTGCGGCTGCCCGATCACGGCGAGATCCGCGGCGGCATCGTGTGCACCGAGCTGACCCGCAACGGGCCGTGGCCCGGCATGGACCGGTTCATCACCAACGCGGCGTCCGCGCAGGTCGGGGTGCGTTTACTGGGCTCACCGGCGCTGGCCATCACCCAGGTCGTGCTCGGGCACGCGGTGGCGGCGGTGCTCGACGACTACCAGGAGTGGGACGTGGCCGGCGCGCTCGCGCTGGCCACCGAGGCCGGTGCCACCGTCCTCGACCGGCGCGGCGAACCGGACCCGCTGCCCCGCGACGGCCTGCTCGTCGCCGCCCCCGGCGCGGCCGCCGAGGTGCACCAGTGGTGGCTGCAGGCCGCCGGGATCACGACCGGCTGACCTGCTCAGCGGCGTCGGCGCGACGCCTCAGCACGACTGGCCGACCGGCTCCGGCAGTACCGCGGAGAGCGGCTTGACCAGCGGGAACCGGCAGCGCAGCTGCTGAACCCGCTGCGGATCGGTGTCCTCGACGAGGTCCAGCACCTCGGCGGTGACCTCCGCGAAGCGCTGCTCGGCGGCGGTGAGCTCGGCCCGCACGCGGCGGGCTATCTCCACGTCGCGCGGCGCGGATCCCAGGCCCCGGCCGAGTTCGGCGAACACGCGCAGGCTGGGGAGCTCGGCGTCCATCCGGCGCACCACGGTCCGCAGCAGGTTGCGGGCCCGCAGCGACGACACGGCCTCCACGGCACGGCAGGCCCGCCGCACCGCCTGCTCGCAGTGCTGCACGAACGGCTCCCAGCCGTCCGGCTCGGACCGCGGCAGCGGCTCCGGGTCCGCGGCCACGACCGCCTCGGCCGGTTCCTCCGGCACGCCGCGACGCCGCACCGCGAGCACGACGCCCGCACCGGCGGCTCCCGCGATCAACGCCACGAGCACTTGCAACCAGATCTCGTCCATCCCAGTTGCGCCCTTCCACTAGACCCCGACAGGGGAACGCGGAAGGCCCCCAGGCCAGTGCTTCCGGCGTTCCGATACCCCCTCGATCACTGTGCTCCGGGCCGGTGCTCATCGGCGTGCGGGGAACTACTCATCTTCGATTGCGTTTCCGACACTTCCCCGCCCTGGCGGTCGTGCTTCCCGGCCGGGCCGGTCCCCGGGCGCGCGCGGGGTCAGGCGGCTGCTCGCCAGCCCCGCCCTGGCCAGGTGCTGCAGGTCGGCCAGCAGGAACTCCAGGGCACCGGTGTGCGCGCCGTCGCGGCCGCCGGGCCGGGTGAACTCGCCGAACCCGGCGGGCACCGGCAGCCGGGCGATGGAGAACACCTCGTCGAGGGACTGGCCCACGCGGGCGCGCACGCGGGAGGGGTCGACGCCGCAGCCCGCCTCGGCCAGCCGCGCCTCGACGGGGTGCGGGACGAACAGCTCCGCTCCGAGCGGCCGCACCAGCTGCCACCCGGCGGTCATCTCCCCGTCGGCGTCCCCGAGCTTGATGACCCACTGGGCGGCGTGGTCGCGGTGTCGGCCGAGCTCGTCCAGCGAGCGCGCTGCCAGCGTCGCCAGCACCGCGTCCGAACTGCCCGTGAGCTCCTCGAAGACCGCGAAGCGCCAGGTGGTGAACAGCAGGAGGCGGGCGACGGTGGTCGGGAAGTTCCCGCCCGGGCCGGGCCCGCAGTCGATCTCGGCCAGCCGCACGTTCCGGAACTCGGCGGGTTCTCGCAAGTAGGCGAGGCCGTCCGGGTCGGTCCGACCGGTGACCTCGGTGACGCGGCCGAGCAGAACCCGTGCGTGTCCCAGCAGTTCGTGGGCGATCTCGCCGAGCGCGGCCGACTCCTCCAGGCCCGCGCGCAGCCCCCACTCGGAGAGCCGGTGAGCGAGCACCAGGGCGTCATCTCCGAGCATCGTGCAGTACAGGGCCAGGTCAGCCGGGTCCGCCCCGGCGGGAACCGAGCGGTCGACGGTGGCCAGGACCGGGGCTCCGAGCACCCAGCGCTGACCCTGGTCGCGTTCCTCGAAGAGCGCTCTGGGGGTGTTCATGGCAACGACCTCGCAGACGCGGGGCCGGCTCGTCGACTCGTCGGCCACCGACCCCCTTTCGGCGGACACTCAGTCTCGCACCGGCCGCGGGGCGGCGAAAAGGGCCTTCAGTCCTGGTGAGATCTCCTGAGCAGCCAATACGTCGGCAGCACCACGGCCCACAGCACGGCCAGCGAGCTGAGGACCGGGAGCAGCGAGATGAGCGCGGTCCGCCCGGCGACCCGCACCAGGTCGGGGTTGCGGGAGTCGTACTCGACGCGCACCAGCTGCCCCACCTGGAGGTCGGTCGGGTAGAGCACGCCGTTCGGCGGGATGTAGACGCGACCGTCCTCGGTGTTGAACCGCACGACGGTCCGGGTCAGCGAGGTGTCCACGACCTCGGCGACCGCCTGGCCCCGCGATTCCACGATCGTGCGGTCGTTGATGAAGCAGGCCCCGATGATCGACAAGCCCATGACCGTGAGCAGCGCACCGGTGATGAGCACACCCCGGGCCACCCGGCGGCGGACACGGCCGGGCGAGGACTTCGACGCCGCCCGATCACCGTCCGTGTCGGAGCCGGTCACCGAGTCGGCCGCGTCCTGGGTCACCGCGTCGCCTGCCACGGTGACCGATTGTAGGGGTCGAGCGGTGCGGTGCCGGGCTCGTGTCGAGAGCCACGTGGCCGCTCGGCACACCCGAACCGCCACGCCGAATACGCTCCAAGCGTGGCGACTACATCCCGGCGGCTGATGGCGCGCACCCGCAGGCTCGACCCGGCCGACCCCCGGCACGACCGGCCGCTGCTGGACCTGCTGCCCGGTGGCGAGTCGCTGAGCTGGGTCCGCGAGGGCGAAGGCCTGGTCGGATGGGGCTGCGCGGCCCGCCTCGACACCTCCGGCGCCGCCCGCTTCGCCGACGCCGACTCGTGGTGGCGGCGGCTGTGCGGGCACATCGACGTCGACGACGCCGTGGGCCTGCCGGGCTGCGGCCCGGTGGCGTTCGCGAGCCTGGCGTTCGCCGACCAGCCGGGCGATTCGGTAGTGGTGCTGCCCGAGGTCGTCGTCGGGGAGCGCGACGGCGTCCGCTGGATCACCACGGTCGGCGATCCGGACTCGGCCCCCACCACCGGCAGCGATGCCGCTGAGCTCGCGCGGGAGCCACTGCGCCAGCCGGGCACGGTCTCCTACAGCGACGGGTGGCTGTCGGCCACCGGCTACCGGCAGGCGGTCGCCGAGGCGGTGCGGCGGATGCGCTCCTCCGGCGACGAGCTGCGCAAGATCGTTCTCGCCCACGACCTGCTCGCCAACACCTCCGAGCCGCTCGACGAGCGGTTCCTGCTGCACAACCTGGCCGCGCGCTACGACAACTGCTGGACCTTCGCGGTGGACGGGCTGGTCGGCGCCACCCCGGAGCTGCTGCTGGAGCGGCGCGGCTACGAGGTCCGCTCGCGGGTGCTGGCCGGCACGGCCTGGCCGCACCCGGGTCGCACCGACGACGAGATCGCCGCCGAGCTGCTGAGCTCGGAGAAGAACCGCAGCGAGCACTCCTACGCCGCCGAGTCGCTGGCCGAGGCCTTGCGCCCGTTCTGCAGCGAGCTGTCGGTGCCCTCGGCCCCGTCGGTGCTGCGGCTGCGCAACGTGCTGCACCTGGCGACGGACGTGGAGGGCAAGCTCGCCGACACCCCGACCCGCTCGGGCAGCCCCGACCTCCCGGGCGTTCCCGACGGGTCCGGCCTGCTCACGATGGTCGAGGCGGTGCACCCGACCGCGGCGGTCGGTGGCACGCCCACGGCCGACGCGATCCCGGCGATCGCGGAGCTGGAGGGGATGGACCGCGGCCGCTACGCGGGCCCGGTCGGCTGGATCGACGGCGCGGGCAACGGCGAGCTCGGCATCGCCCTGCGCTGCGGACAGATCGAACAGCAGAGCACCGCCGGAGGCGTCTCCGGCGGTGCTCGCAGTGCCCCCGGGGTTCGTGGGGGCCCCGGGGTCCGTGGCGGTCGGGTCCGGCTGTTCGCCGGAGGCGGAATCGTCCCCGACTCCGACCCGGACCTCGAAGTGGCCGAAGCCGAGGCCAAACTCCTCCCGGTGCGCGAAGCGCTGGAAGGTGTTCTCTAGCCCGTCAGTGCTCGTGCAGGAGTTCGTGGGCGCGGTCGATCTCGGCGGCTGCCGGGGGTGCGGGCACGTTCTCGCGGGCGGCGCTGGCGGCGACGCCGGTGGCCGGGTTCACCGCGGGCTTGCCGGGGGTGAACAGCCAGGCGTTGAACACGTCGTCGAGCTGCTTGCCCGACTTCTGCTCCGCCAGCTCCACGAACTGCTCGATGGTGCCGGTCGAGTGGCGACGCTCGACCGCCCAGGTGCGGGTGATGTCGATCATCGCCTCGTCGCCGACGACGGTGCGCAGCGCGTGCAGCGCCATCGCACCCCGGTCGTAGACGGCCTCGTGGAAGACGTTGTCGGGTCCGGGGTCACCGGGCAGGACCTGCCAGAACGGGTCGTCGGCCGGGTGCGAGTCGTAGTAGTGGTCGAACAGCTCCTGGGCGGTGCCGGTGCCGTGCGCCTCCGACCACAGCCACTCCGAGTAGGACGCGAATCCCTCGTTGAGCCAGATGTCGCGCCAGGTGTCGGCCGACACCGAGTCGCCGAACCACTGGTGGGCGTTCTCGTGCACGACCACCGACACGTTCGCCGCGCTCTGGAAGAACAGGTGGCTGTAGGTCGGCCGGGTCTGGTTCTCCAGCGCGAAGCTGGGCCCTCTGACGGGACGACGCCGCCTTGGGCGGACACCGGGTACTCGCCGAACAGCCCGCTCAGGAAGTCCAGGACCTCCGGGGTGCGCTCGATGCTCGCCTTCGCCGGACCGGCCAGCGGGCCGAGCTTGTCGGAGTAGGCGGTGACGAACGGCTGCCCGAAAGCGCCGGTCTTGCTGACGATCTCGTACTGGCCGATGGTCATGAACGCCAGGTAGGTGGCGGTCGGCTCGGTGTTGCGCCAGTTCCAGGTGGTCCAGCCGGCGAGGGTGCTGCGGCGGGTGTTCACGCCGTTGGAGACGACCTCGGTGCCGTCGGGCACCGTGACGGCCACGTCGTAGGTCGCCTTGTCGCGCGGGTGGTCGTTGCCGGGGAACCACCAGGAGGAGATCTCCGGCTGGCCGATCGCCAGCGCCCCGTCGGAGGTGCGCACCCACGGGTTGAAGCCGTTGACGTCGACGGCCGAGGGCGTGCCCTCGTACTCCACGACGAACGTCGCCATCTCGCCCTCCGCCAGCGTGTCCGGCGGGGTCACGGTGAGCTCCAGCCCGTTCTGGGAGAACTGCGCCGGTGCGCCGTTGACCAGCACGGACTTGGCGGTCAGCGCGAAGTCCAGGTTGAACGCCGTCAGGTCCTGCGTGGCGGTCGCGACGATCGTCGCGGTGCCCCGCAGGTGGTCGTCGGCCGGTTGGTAGCGCAGCTGCAGGTCGTAGTGCGACACGTCGTAGCCGCCGTTGCCGTAGCCCGGGAAGTAGGGGTCACCCGCTCCCGGCGCACCCGGCCCCGCACTGCCCGCCAACGCCGGCGCAGCGAACATCGCGCTCGCGCAGCAGGCCGCCATCACCGCGCGCAAGCTCCTCCGCTTCACCGCCTTGCCGGGCCGCTTCATCACCCTGCTGAGTCGAATCACCCTGCCACCTCCTCGAACTTCAGGTCCGATCAGGAGAGTAGGCAACCGCGTTCACACCCGGCGGGCTTTTCGAGCCGAGTTTTTCCCATCACCACACGGAAAAACGCGAATGCACACCAATGGAGTACGGCGTTGACGGGGTGCGGCGTTGCACCGGCCACAATGGCCGGTCGAACACCCACGAGCCCTGGAAGCGCACCGCGTTCGCGTTCCGTCGAGCCAGGAATCGTTCGTCCCGCAACGACTTTCACGTCGCGCGCCAGGCCTTTCAGGCCGGTCGCGCCTCAGCCGAGCAGTGCGGACCGGACCGCCGCGTGCAGCCGCTGGTGCACCGCGCGCAGTTCCTCGCGGTCGGCGCGCACCTCGACCACGCGCAGACCGGGCTGCGGCCGCAACGCCTCGCGCAGCTCGGCGTGGCCCGGGACCTGGACGTGCTCGACGCCGTGCGCCGCGCACAGCCGCCCCAGGTCGGTGCCGTGCGGCGTGCCGAAGACGCGGTCGAAGGAGTCACCCCTCTCCGGGCCGCGCTGATCGGGGTTGCGCTGATCGGGGTTGCGCTGATCAGGGTTGCGCTGATCCGATCCGCGCTGCTCCGGGCTGCCCTGTTCCAGCAGGCTGAAGATGCCGCCGCCGTCGTCGTTGAAGACCACGATGGTCAGGTCGGGTCGCTGCTCGTACGGGCCGAGCACGAGGCCGTTGCTGTCGTGCAGGAACGTCAGGTCGCCCAGCAGCGCGTAGGCCGGGCCGCCGTGCCCGGTGGCCGCGCCGAGCGCGGTCGACACCGTCCCGTCGATGCCGGCCGCACCGCGGTTGCGGTGCACCAGGACGTCGGGGCGCTGCCGGGCGGCGAGCGCGACGTCCCGGCTCGGGTTCGACGACCCGAGCACCAGCAGCGCGTTCTCCGGCAGCGCGTCGACGACCTCGCGCGCCACGGCGGGTCCGTTCGGCCACCGCTCCAGGTCGAGCGCGGCGTGCAGCGCCGCCGAGGCCTTCTGGTCGGCCTGCTGCCAGGCCGTGAGCCACTGCGGGTCCACCACGCCCGGCCCGCTCGGATCGGGTCCGGAACCGAATGCCTCCGCGACCTCGCGCACGTTGTGCGCCGGCGCGGGCCAGTCGGCCCCGCTCCCGTCAACGCCCCCGTGCGCCAGCAGCACCTCCACGTCGGTGTCGGCCAGCAGTCGCTGGACCTGGCGGAACACCGTCGGGCGCCCCACGCAGAGCACCTGCTCGGGCCGGTGTTCGCGGACGAACTCGGGCAGGTTGAGCAGCCACATGCCGGTGCTGATCGCGGCCGCGCCGGACACCCCGACGCCGCCGACCTCCGACAGCACGGGCCAGCCGTAGCGCTCGCCCCAGGCGCTGGCGGCCTCGGCGCCCCAGTCGCCGACCAGCACCAGGCCGCGCCCGGGCCGGAGCCGCGACAGCGAGCTCGGCCCCGCGCCGCGGTCGGCGACCTCGGTCCACCGCTCCCCGCCGGGACGCCCCTCCAGCGACTCGAACCACTCCGCGTCGTCGTCGGGCACCAGCGGCTCGCGGAAGGGCACGTTGAGGTGCACCGGTCCTCCGCGCATGCCGCAGGAGGCCGCGCTCCACGCTCGGCAGACCTGACTGCGCCAGTAGGCGTTCTGGCCCGCCCGGGCCTCGGCCACGCCGAGCTCGTCGAACAACCGCACCTCGCTGCCGTACAGCCGATGCTGATCGATGGTCTGGTTGGCGCCCGCCGCGCGCAGCTCCGGCGGCCGGTCGGCCGTGATCACCAGCAGCGGCACGCCCGCGTGGTACGACTCGCTGACCGCCGGGTGCAGGTTGCTCGCGGCCGTGCCGGAGGTGCAGAACACCGGGACCGGCCGGTGCGTGCGCGCCGCCAGACCCAGCGCCAGGAAACCCGCGCTGCGCTCGTCGATCCGGACGTGCAGCCGCAACCGCGCTGCGTGCGCGGCCCGATGCAGAGCGTAGGCGAGAGGTGCGTTGCGGGATCCCGGGGCGAGCACCGCGTGGCGCACCCCGTTCCGGACGAGCTCATCGACGATGACCTCAGCCTGGGCTGTGGACGGGTTCAACCGATCACCTCTGAAATCGCCTGGCGGACAACGGAGAAGGGTCCGCGGCGACCTTCTCCGGCGTCCACGCAAGCACCGGGGGACCGCGGGGAGGACCCCGCGCCGAGCACTTGCTACCCCTATTGTCCCAGGTGTGCAGAATCCCGTTGTGTCTGAGCTGTTTGATCCGAAGTTGTGGGAGCCGGTCGAGGGCTTCGACTTCACCGACATCACCTATCACCGCTGCGTCGAGGACGGCCCCGGCAGGGGCACGGTGCGCATCGCTTTCGATCGCCCCGAGGTCCGCAACGCCTTCCGGCCGCACACCGTCGATGAGCTCTACCGCGCTCTGGACCACGCGCGGATGTCCAGTGACGTGGGGTGCGTGCTCATCACCGGTAACGGCCCGTCGGCCAAGGACGGTGGCTGGGCCTTCTGCTCCGGTGGTGACCAGCGCATCCGCGGCCGTTCCGGCTACCAGTACGCCGGGGGTGAGACCGCCGAGACCGTGGACCCGGCGCGCGCGGGCCGGCTGCACATCCTGGAGGTGCAGCGGCTGATCCGGTTCATGCCCAAGGTGGTGATCGCGGTCGTGCCGGGCTGGGCCGCCGGGGGCGGGCACAGCCTGCACGTGGTGTGCGACCTCACCCTGGCCAGCGCCGAGCACGCCATGTTCAAGCAGACCGACGCCGACGTCGGCAGCTTCGACGGTGGTTTCGGCTCGGCCTACCTGGCCCGCCAGGTCGGGCAGAAGTTCGCCCGCGAGATCTTCTTCCTCGGGCGCCCCTACACCGCCGGGCAGGCCCACGAGATGGGCATGGTCAACGAGGTCGTCCCGCACGCCGAGCTGGAGGCCACCGCCCTGCAGTGGTCCCGGGAGATCAACGGCAAGTCCCCGACGGCGCAGCGCATGCTCAAGTACGCGTTCAACGCCCTCGACGACGGGCTGGTCGGTCAGCAGCTCTTCGCCGGTGAAACCACCCGGCTCGCCTACATGACCGACGAAGCCGTCGAAGGCAGGGACGCGTTCCTGCAGAAACGAGACCCCGACTGGTCCCAGTTCCCCTGGTACTTCTGAGACCTCCCAGTCCTCGTCGGGCAGCACGCCGGACAGCAGCAGCCCTTGGCCCTGCTCGTCCGGCGTCTCCCGCTCGGGCCCGGCCGGGTCGGCACCGCCGCTGCCGGACCTCACGTCCTCCGGCGACCCCGGCTCGCCGGCAGGGGACGGCCCGGTGAAGACGGGGATGACCAGCACGAACACGAGAAACATCGCCTTCTCCTTCCGCTCGCCCCCACATCATCGACCGATCCTTTCGAACACTTGATCGCTCGAACAGGTGAGCTAGTGTCGAACCTCTCGGTCTCCCGACGGCCGCGCTCCCGGCCACCGCGCCGAGAATGGAGCCCATGCCGAACGCCCGGGACCTGCAGCCGCTCGAAGTGCCACCGGGAACCCGGGCGTTGGACGTGCTGCCCGCTCTCCGCCGCGCGCTCGACGGCGCCGGACCCGCCCTGCTGCCGGTCGCGGCCGACGCCCCCGAGGAGGCGCAACGCCTGGCCACGGCCCTGAGCGGCCCGCTGAACCCCGGCGAGGACGCCCAGGACGACCCGACCGCGCTGGTCATCGCCACCTCCGGCTCCACCGGCGCGCCCAAGGGGGTGCTGCTGCCCGCGAGCTCGCTGCGCGCCTCGGCGGAGGCCACCCACCGCAGGCTCGGCGGAGCCGGGCACTGGCTGCTGGCGATGCCGGCGCACCACGTGGCGGGCGTCCAGGTCCTGGTCAGAGCGCTCCTGGCGGGCACCCGACCGCACGCGGTCGACACCTCGAACGGCTTCCGCCCGGACGCCTTCGCCAAGGCCGCGCGCCCCCTCCTGGCCGCCGACGGCCCGCACTACACGGCCCTGGTGCCGACCCAGCTGTCCCGGCTGATCGCCGACGGCGGCGCGGGCCTGACCGCGCTGCGCGAGTTCGACGCCGTGCTGCTCGGCGGCGCCGCCACCCCGCCCGCCCTGCTCGCCGACGCCCGGGAGCTCGGCGTGCGGGCGACCACCACCTACGGCATGAGCGAGACCGCGGGCGGCTGCGTCTACGACGGCGTCCCGCTGGACGTGGCGCGGGTCGACGTCGAAGGCGACCTCGGTCCGATCCGGCTGGCCGGGCCGATGCTGGCCAGGGGCTACCGCAACCGGCCCGACGCCGAGGTCTTCGCGGGCGGCTGGTTCCGCACCGGCGACCTCGGCCGCTTCGCCGACGGCAGGCTGGAGGTGCTGGGCCGCGCCGACGACGTGATCATCACCGGTGGCGAGAAGGTCGCCCCGCTGCCGGTCGAGCGGGTCCTCACCGAGCAGCCCGGCGTCCGAGAGGCCTGCGTGCTCGGCGTGGACGACGCCGAGTGGGGCCAGGCCGTGGTGGCCGCGATCGTCCCGGACCCGGCCGCCGAACCCGACGTCGACGCCCTCCGGGCCGCCGTCCGCGCGCGGCTGGGCGCCGCGGCCGCGCCGAAGCGCATCGCCCTGCTCGAAGAGCTCCCGCTGCGCGGGCCCGGCAAACCGGACCGGCGCGCGCTCGCCGCCCACCTGACCTGCTGAGAACCCAGCTGACCTGCTGAGAACCGCTTCGCGGTCACCTCGCTCGGCGGTGCGGGTAGCGGAACCCGAGCGGCTTCCGGGCTCCGCGCACCGCTCCCGATGTGTGCCACCTGCTAGCCGAGCCGCATCGCCGGTGAGCGAAGATGAGGCTCATGGCGACTGTCGCGCAATGGATCGAGGGTGCCCGTCTGCGCACCTTCCCGAATGCGATCGCGCCGGTGCTGGCCGGGACCGGCGCCGCCGCGGGAGTGGACTCGTTCGACCCGCTGATCGCGCTGCTGGCCCTGGTGGTGGCCCTGAGCCTGATCATCGGGGTCAACTTCGCCAACGACTACTCCGACGGCATCCGCGGCACCGACGACTCGCGCGTCGGCCCGTTCCGGCTGGTCGGATCGCGCTCGGCGCGGCCGGGAGCGGTCCGCAACGCCGCGTTCGCGTGCTTCGGCGTGGCCGCGGTGTCCGGGCTCGGCGTCGTCGCGCTGAGCGGCCAGTGGTGGCTGCTGGCGATCGGCGCGCTGTGCATCGCGGGTGCCTGGTTCTACACCGGCGGCAGCAAGCCCTACGGCTACGCGGGCCTGGGCGAGGTCGCGGTTTTCGTCTTCTTCGGCCTGATCGCCGTCCTGGGCACGATGTTCGTGCAGGCCGGGACGATCTCGGGCTTCAGCATCGGCGCGGCGGTGGGCATCGGCTCGCTGTCCTGCGCGGTGCTGGTGGCCAACAACCTCCGCGACATCCCCTCCGACCGGGTCACCGGCAAGCGGACCCTGGCGGTGATGCTCGGCGATCGCGACACCCGCACCCTCTACACCGCGCTGGCGCTGGTGCCGTTCGTCATCACGGTCCTGATCGGGCTGCGCAACTCCTGGGTCCTGCTGGGATTCCTGGCCCTGCCGCTGCTGCTGATCCCGCTGCGCGCGGTCATCCGCGGCGCCACCGGCCGCTACCTGATCCCCGCGGTCCGGGACACCGGCTTCGCCATGCTCGCCTGGGGCGCCATCACGGGCGCCACCCTGGCGTTCGGCTAGAGGCCAAGCGCCGCAGGTGCTTTCCCCGCACCGCCAAGCAAAGCAACCACGGACCTAAGAAAGCACAGGCAGGACGTACTGGGTGACGTCCGAGGCCATGCGGCAGAGGTCGGAGTCGGTCTCCCCCGAGATCACCGACACCTGGAGGGTCGCCTCGGCGACCGGGGCGTAGACGGTGCAGTCCGAGGTGCGCAGGACCTTGGTGCCGCGCACCGGGCCGAGCTCGATCTCCTCGTCGCCCAGGTCGGCGTAGCCGGGGGCCTGCGCGCCGATCAGGACCTGACGTCCGCCGGTGCGGGACTCGAACGCGCAGCCGCGCACCGGCGGCTCGATGCCGACCTCCCGGGGCCGACCGGGCTCGACGTCGAAGGCCAGCGCCGCGATCTCGTCGGGCCGGAGGAGCCCGCACAGGTCCGCTGCCGTCAGCGTTCCCAGCATCCGCCGCTGCTCCGGCGGCACGTCGCGGGTGATCGACGGGGCCGTGCTGGTCGCCGTGGACTCCTCGGACGTGCTCGGCTCGGACGACGGCGGCGTGGGCACGACCTCCTGCACCGCGCTGCACCCGGCGAGCGCGGTGCAGGCGACGGCGCTGATCAGCAGGCGTTCGAGCACCGGACCTCCTCCGCGAAAGATCGACGGGCCCTAGTCTGCCTGGAACTCACCGGTGGTGTGGAAGCGGTCCAGGACCTTGCGCGGGGCTTCCAGGTCCATGCCCTGCTCGGCGACCCACGCGTCGTCGAAGTAGGTGTGGGTGTAGCGCTCGCCCCCGTCGCAGAGCAGCGTGACGATGCTGCCCCGGCGGCCCTGCGCGAGCATCTCCGAGACCAGCGCGAACACGCCCCACAGGTTGGTTCCGGTGGAGCCGCCGACGCGGCGGCCGAGGACGTGCTCGGTGCAGCGGATGGTGGCGATGGAGGCCGCGTCCGGCACTTTGATCATCCGGTCGATGGCCTGCCCGATGAAGGACGGCTCGACGCGCGGCCTGCCGATCCCCTCGATGCGGGAGCCGGTGTCGCTGGTCAGCCCCGGGTCGCTGTCGCGCCAGGCCTCGAAGAACACCGAGCGCTGCGGATCGACGACGGCCAGCCGGGTGCCGAGCCTGCGGTAGCGCAGGTAGCGGCCGATGGTGGCGCTGGTGCCGCCGGTGCCAGCTCCGACCACGATCCAGGCGGGCTCGGGGTGCGGTTCGAGCGTGAGCTGGTCGAAGATCGACTCGGCGATGTTGTTGTTGCCCCGCCAGTCGGTGGCCCGCTCGGCGTGGGTGAACTGGTCCATGAAGTGGCCGCCGAGCTCGGCGGCGAGCCGTCGCGACTCGGTGTAGATCGCGCCGGGCTCGTCCACGAAGTGGCAGCGCCCGCCCTGCCACTCGATCAGCGAGACCTTCTCGGCACTGGTGGAGCGGGGCATCACGGCGATGAACGGCAGTCCGAGCAGGCGGGCGAAGTAGGCCTCCGACACCGCCGTCGAGCCCGACGACGCCTCGATCACGGGTGTGTTTTCGGTCACCCAGCCGTTGCAGATGGCGTAGAGGAACAGGGATCGGGCCAGTCGGTGCTTGAGCGAACCGGTCGGATGTGTTGACTCGTCCTTGAGGTAGAGGTCGATCCCCCACTCCGCGGGCAGCGGGTACCGCAGCAGGTGGGTGTCGGCGCTGCGGTTGGCGTCGGCCTCGATGATCCGGACGGCCTCGCTGACCCACGCCCTGGTGCGCTCGCAGGAGCGGTCGATGTCGCTGGTCATTCGGCGTCCGCCGGGGCGTCGCCGCGCAGTTCGGCGCGCAGCTGCTCGCGGCGCTGCCTGCGGTCCTCGGTGCGCTCGGCCATGCCGATCGCGACCCTGCGCCGCAACCGGCCGAAGACCAGCAGCGACAGCGGCATGACGACGACCACCGACACCGCGATCGCCACCAGCACCGGCACCTGGGCCAGCATCAGCAGCGCGGCGACGATCGCGACCAGGCCGAACCGGGCGACCGTGTAGAGCGCGATGTCGCGGGCAAGGTTGGGCTTGACCTCGGACGTCCCGCCGGTCGGCTGCTCGGTGCCCGCCTCGGGAGCGGTCGCTGTGGTCGCCTCGGACTCGCCGGTCGTCGTCTCCTGCTGTTCCCGCACGTCATCCAGGGTAGAGCACCTGCTGACCGGCCCGTCCCGGCGGATGCGGTCCGCGACGGCCACCGCCCGATGCGCCGCTTTCGTCCCTTACCTTCCCTTTACCTAAACCCAAACGTTCGAGTACCTGGCCCCTGAAGTGCCAGGATGCGACCGGAATGCCCGAATACCAGTTATCGCAAATGTGGAGGTCACCTGTGACCGCGTCGACTCAGCAGCCTCGCCAGAACGGTCAGGAGCAGCTCCTCACCCCGGGTGAGGTCGCGGCGCTCTTCCGGGTCGACCCCAAGACCGTGACCCGATGGGCGACCGCCGGCCGGATCGGTTCCATCCGCACCCCCGGTGGTCACCGTCGTTTCCGCGAGTCTGAGGTCCGCACCCTGCTGGCCGAGCTGACCAACGATGTGAACCGCACCGCCTGACCGAGTCCGGCAGCGGAGAACATCTCGAAGCGGCGCGGAAGTCAACGCGGCGGTGGCTCAGGACCACTCCCCAAGACCCCTCGTGGTGAGTGCCCCGAACACCGCTGCAGGCGCCGAGGAAGCAGTCTGCACAGCCGAGAATCACTGCACCAAGTCGAAGATCGCTGGGCGGCCGGCCGATGACGACCGCCGCCCCTGGTGACGCCTCGCGCAGGTGCGAGGCGTCACCAGGGGCCCCGCTAGACGAACACCGCTAGATGAACACCGCTGGAAACCGGACACCTCCGGACAAAGACGCCACCCGCTCTGATTGGCTAATCTCGTAAGCGGAACGGTTGGAGGTGCCCTCGATGATCTACGTCCTCGCCGCGATCGGCGCGCTCACCATCGCTGTGCTGATGTGGAAGGCGTTCGGACCGCAGGTCGCGACGACACGTCCGCGCAGAGCGCCCGTCGCCCCCGACGACGACCCGGAGTTCCTCCGCAGGCTCGCCGAGGAGCAGCGCAAGAACAAGCGCCCGACCGACGAGGAGTGAACCCCACCCGCCGGGCAAGGACCGGTGTCAGGTTCCGCTACCCGCGCCGCCGAGCAGGGTGACCACAGGCCTCTACCCCTGAGAGGCCTGCCGTCCTGAGGCGTGCGGAAAGTCGTCGGCGACCATCGCCGCCAGGTCCAGCAGCGCCATGCGCGTGGGAGCCGCCAGCTGGTCGAGCTCGACCTCGGCGCCCTCCTCCAGGTGGGCGTCGAACGGGATGCGCGAGACCGCGCGGCAGCGGGCCGCGAAGTGGGCGCCGAGCTTGTCCACGTCGACCTTGCCCGAGGCCGGGCGCACCGAGTTGATGACCGCGACGGAGCGCGACACCAGGTCGCCGTAGCCGTGCGCGTCCAGCCAGTCCAGGGTCGCCGAGGCGCTGCGGGCGCCGTCGAGGGAGCTGGACGAGACGATCACCAGCGAGTCGGCGACGTCGAGCACGCCCTTCATCGCGGAGTGCATCAGGCCGGTGCCGCAGTCGGTGAGCACCACGTTGTAGAAGTGCTCCAGCAGCGTCACCGTGCGCCGGTAGTCGTCCTCGCTGAACGCCTCGGAGACGGCCGGGTCCTGCTCGCTGGCGAGGATCTCGAGACGACTCGGGCCCTGCGAGGTGTAGGAGCGGACGTCGCTGTAGCGGCGGATCCGGTGCGCGTCGCGCAGCAGGTGCCGGACGGTCGCGGTGGTCTCCAGCGGGATCTTCTGGCTCAGCGTGCCGCGGTCGGGGTTGGCGTCGACCGCGATGACCCGGTCACCGCGCAGCGACGCGAACGTGGCGCCGAGGGTCGCGGTCGCGGTGGTCTTGCCGACGCCGCCCTTGAGGCTGAGCATCGCGATCTTGTAGCAGCCCTGCAGCGGCTGGTTGACCCGCGCGATCAGCTCCCGGCGCTTGCGGTCGGTCGGTCCCTCGCCGAAGTTCACGGTCTTGCCGCTGGCCAGGTAGACGGCCTTGCGCCAGCCGGACTGCGGCGGCCGCTTGGTCTGGCGCAGCAGCTGCGCCGAGGACAGGTCGGCGTTCGGCTGCGGCCCCGGCTGGGGCGGTCCCTGCTGGGGAGCCTGCTGCGGCGGGTACGGCTGGCCCGTCGGGAACGGACCGGACGGACCGCCGGACACCGGCGCGTACGGGCTCACCGGACCGGAACCGCCCTCGGCGACCGGGTACGGGCCCGAGGAGACGGGGTACGGACCGGACTGCCCGGGCCACTGCTGCCCCTGAGCCTGCGGGGCCTGGGCCTGCGGCGGCGTCTGCTGGGCCTGGGGCTGCTGGGCCTGCGGCTGGGCGTGCGGGCCGGACTGGGACGGGTCGGGGTACACCGGCGCTCCGCTCGGGTAGTACGGCTGCGGAGCCTCCGCGACCGGGAAAGGACCGGAGACGTCCGGCTGCGACGGGTCCACGTACGACGGCTCGGGGTGCTCCGGAACCGGTTTCGGCTGCTGCGGGCGGGTTTCCGGCTCGGTGTAGGAGCCGTTGCCGTTCTTGCCGGTCTCCGCCTCGGTGCCGGCCGGGCCGTCGGTCCGCGGCGCGGTCGCATCGATGTCCCGCCGCGTCTCGGGCTCTTCGTACTGTCCCGTCACCGTCGCCGTCCCTCCCACGTTCGAGTCGAGCCCATCATGTTCGGGCGGGCTCCACGTCGGCAAAACCTAACGCCACCCATACCCCCTAGTCACCATAGGTGGCGGGTAGGCGCCTCGGTTCTCCCGGACACCAAACGCGATGCACGCCACGACTGCGAGCCGAACGCGCCGTGGCGCTGCTGCGAACGCCGGATCGGGTGCTCACAGACCGGCGTAGGAGTGCAATCCCGTCACGACGAGGTTCACGAAGAACAGGTTGAAGATCATCACGGCCAGGCCGAGGATGTTGATCCACGCCGAGCGCACCCCGCGCCAGCCCGCGGTCGCGCGGGCGTGCAGGTAGGCGGCGTAGACGATCCAGGCGATGAACGCGCAGGTCTCCTTGGGGTCCCAGCCCCAGAAGCGGCCCCACGCGGCCTCGGCCCAGATGGCGCCGGCGACGATCGCGAACGTCCACACCGGGAAGATGATCACGGTGGCGCGGTAGGCCATCCGGTCCAGCGCCTGGCTGGTGGGCAGCCGCGAACCGAACTTGACCATCTTCAGCGGGTTGTTCTCGTACCGGCTGCGCAGCAGGTAGAGGATGCTGGCGACACCGGCGAACAGCAGCGCGCCGCTGGAGACGATCGCGGCGGCGACGTGGATGATGATCCAGTACGACTGCAGCGCTGGCTGCAGCGGCGCGGCGTCGGCGTAGAGCACGGTGCCGGACAGGAACAGCAGCAGCGTCACCGGCAGCATCAGGAATCCGCCGAGCCCGCGCAGCTGGGCCGGGGTGGCCTCGCGGCGAGCGTTGCGCAGCTGCCGGAACAGCACGATCAGCCAGGCCACGACGGCCGCCAGGCAGATCGCCGAGCCGAACTCGTACATGTTGCCCCACGGCACCCGGCCTGTGGCCAGACCGCGCGTGAGCAGGGAACCGAAGTGGACCAGCGCGCCGAGCACGGTCATCGACACGGCCATGCCGCCCAGCCGCTCGGCCAGCGGGCGCTTCGGCGCGGCCGGGACGTGGCCGATGACGTCCTTGGCGTCCGAGGACTTCTCGGCCCCCGACTTCTGGGCACCGGACTTCACGCCGACCAGCGCGGCCTCCCGCGCCTGGGCGGCCGTGGCGACCCGGCCCAGGGCGAATTCGCCGAAGTACAGCAGCATCGAAGCGATGTAGATGACCACCGAGGTGGCGTAGGCCATGTCGCTGTAGTTGGACAGCGTCTGGTTGACCGGCATCAGCTCTTCCTTTCGCGCGCGGTCCCTGCGTCCGCGCGGGGCTGGGGCGAGTGGTCGACATCCGCACCGAGCAGGTCGTCGGCGATCCGGGCGAACTCCTCGCCGTACCCGGCCTGGTCGGTGCGGGCGAGCCCGCCGACCTCGACAACGGTACGCGCGGAGCCGTTTTCGCCGGGTTCCGGGTGCGGAGCGGCCCGCACCCAGATGCGGCGGCGCTTGATGATCAGCGAGGTGCCGAGCCCACCGATGATGAGCACCGCGAAGACCAGCACCGAGGTCTGGAACGGGTCGTGCGAGATCTGCAGGTTCGCCCAGCGCTCGACGCCGTCGAAGCGGACCGTGGTGCCGTCGTCGAGGCGGATCTCCTGGCCGACGCGGACGTTCTCGCGCGCGACCCGCTGGAGCCTGCCCTGCTGCACCATCGACTGGTCCACGCCGAAGATCGACTGGCCGCGGCCGGAGTCCAGCCCGAGGTCGCCGCGCATCACGTCGATGGCCGCGGTCGGGTCCAGCAGGTCGGGGAACCCGGAGCTGAGGATCTTGCCGTCGAACGCGGCGGTCGGCGCGAACAGACCCGTGATGGCCAGCTGGTTCTGCCTGCGCTGCGCCTCGTCGGTCACGCCGGGCGGGTCGAACTTGGTGGCGCCCTGCGACAGCATCGTCTGCGGCGACATCGGCTGCCACTGCACGAGTTGGGTGCGCTGCTGGCCGTCGGGCCAGGTGACGGTGAACCGGGGCGCGTAGCCGTTGCCGGTCAGGTAGACCCGGTCGCCCGCGGTGCGCAGCGGGTGGTTGACCTGCAGGTCGTAGGGCCTCCAGGTGTTGGTCTCCAGGTCCTCGTCGGACTGGTACTGCATGCCGACGTTGTAGCTGGCGACCTGACCGTTGGGCTGGTACTGCACGTCGAAGTCGTCGACCTTGACGCAGAACGGGGACAGCTGGGTGCCGTCGACCGACAGCCCCGCGCGGAACGAGTCGTAGTTGTAGGTGCCGGAGTTGCAGAACTCCGAACCGTCGGCGACCACGATGACCTGGCCCTCGTAGCCGTAGAGCTTGCCGCCCGCGAGCCCGATCAGCAGCCCGACCAGCGCGAAGTGGAACACGAGGTTGCCGATCTCGCGCAGGAATCCGCGCTCGGCGCTGATCGAGCGGGCCCCGTCGGCCTCGGTGTGCTCGACCATCCGCCAGCCGCGCAGCCGCTTCTTGGCGTCGTCGATGGCCGCGTCGACCGAGGTGTCCAGCGTCTTCTCGGCGTGGTGCGGCAGCCGGGCGAGGTTGCGCGGCGTGCGGACCGGCTTGCTGCGCCACTGCTTGTAGTACTCCCAGCAGCGCGGCAGCAGGCAACCGATCAGCGAGATGAACAGCAGCACGTAGATCGAGGCGAACCAGACGGAGCTGAACACCTCGAACATGCCGATCTTGTCGAGCAGCGGCGCGATGTCCGGGTAGTCCTGGAAGTACTTGTCCACTTCGGACTGGTTCAGCGAGCGCTGCGGGATCAGCGCGCCGGGCAGCGCGGCCAGCGCCAGCAGGAACAGCAGCACCAGAGCGGTGCGCATGGACGTCAGCCCGCGCCAGGTGTTGCGCAGGAAGGACAGGGCGGTTCGGAGGTGGTCGCGCATCAGATCGGCGTCTCGAAACCGGCGATCGGGCCACGAAGCATCGAGATCAGCTCTCCCCACAGACCGGTGACGAGCAGCAGGCCCACCACCACCAGCAGCACTCCACCCGCGATCTGGATCGCGCGTCCGCGTCGCCGCAGCCACCCCGCGCTGCGCACGGCCCAGCGGGCACCCAGCGCCAGCACGACGAACGGGACGCCGAGACCGACGCAGTAGGCGAGCACCAGCAGGATTCCGCGCAGCGCGGTCCCGGTGTCCACATCGGTGCCCGCGGCGACCGAGATGACGCCCACGAGAGTCGGTCCCAGGCACGGCGTCCAGCCGAGGCCGAACACCGCGCCGAGCAGCGGCGCGCCCCACACCCCGGCGCGGGGCACGCGGTGCACGCGCACGTCCCGCTGCAGGGCGGGGATCAGGCCGAGGAACACCAGGCCCATCGCGACGGTGACGACGCCGCCGATGCGCTGCAGCAGCAGCTCGTTGGTCAGCAGGGCGTCGGACAGGCCGAGCAGCAGCAGCGCTCCGGCGGCGAACACGACGCTGAAACCGGCCACGAACAGCAGCGCGGCACCGGCCACCCGCCAGCGACCGCGCCGGTCCTGCTCGGTCTCGGCCTCGTCGACCGGCGGCGCATCGGCACCCACGACCCCGGCGAGGTACGCCAGGTAGCCGGGGACCAGCGGCACCACGCAGGGCGAGGCGAAGCTGATCGCCCCGGCGAGCGCCGCGATGGCCGCCGCGAACAGCAGCGGTCCGGACGCGGCGAGCTCGGTGGGGTTCACGCTTCGAGGGTAGGAAAGCCGACGTCGCCCTCACGCACCGGGCTCGGTGAACCGGCCCACAAACGCCCAGGTGAACGCGACTCCCAGGCACGAACCGCGCGCCGGGGGGACGTTGGTCCCGCCGATTTCAGGACCAACGTCTCCCCGCGGGAGACCGGCGTCACAGACTCTCAGGCGGGTTCGGAAGCGATCTTCTGGACTTCTGGGAGGAGTTCGCTCTCCAGCATTTCGGTCAGGAAGATCGCAGCGACCCGGTGCTGGCGGTCCAGGACGATCGTGGCCGGGACCGTGCTGCGCGGGAACTGGCGCAGCGACAGCAGCGTGCGGCCGGCCGGGTCGAAGATCGACGGGTAGGTCAGGCCGCGGTCGCGGTGGAAGTCCGCCGCGGCGCTCTGGCTGTCCCGGACGTCGATGCCCAGCACCTGCACGCCCTGCGGGCCGAGCTTGTCCTGCACGGCCTGCAGGTCGTCGGCCTCCGAGCGGCACGGGCCGCACCAGGAGCCCCAGATGTTGAGCACCACGACCTGGCCCGGGAAGTCCTGGATGCCCAGCTGCTTGCCGGGCGTGAGCAGGTCGTCGCCGGACAGCGAGCTGATCTTGCCCCGCTGATCGGCCGGGTAGAAGATCCGCGTCTGCCCGCCGGGCGAGACGAACGTGAACTCGCCCCCGGCCTTGTTCGAGTCCTCCTGAGCGGCGCAGCCGCCCACCATCGCCAGCACGGCCGTGATCAGGCCGAGCCGCACCAGAAGCTTCCTCATGCGCCCGTCACTCTCGGATCGGTGCCACCAGCGGGTTCCACGTAGGCCACCCGCACGAGTTCTTCGCCCCGGAACACCAGGGTCGTCAGGGACGCCAGCGAGCACTGCCTGCGCCGGGGGTCGTGCCACATCGGCTTGCCCTCGACGTAGCGGCGCAGCGTCCAGATCGGCAGCTGGTGCGACACGCACACGGCCTCCCGGCCGTAGGCGGCGGCCCGCGCGCGGTGCGCGGCGCCGAGCATCCGGTGCGCGATCTCCAGGTACGGCTCGCCCCACGAGGGCGCGAACGGGTTCCACAGCTTCGGCCAGTGCCGCGGCGAGCGCAGCGCGCCGTCGCCGACGGAGACCTTCAGGCCCTCGAAGCGGTTGTCGGCCTCGATGAGCCGGTCGTCGGTGGCCACCTCGGTCTGGAACATCGCGCCCAGCGGGCGGGCGGTCTCCTGCGCGCGCTGCAGCGGCGAGGCGATCACGCGGGCGATGTCGTGGCCGGAGAGGAACTCAGCGACCAGCTTGGCCTGCTGCTCGCCCCGGTCGGACAGCCGGTAGCCGGGGAGGCGCCCGTAGAGGACGCCCTCCGGGTTGTGGACCTCGCCGTGGCGGAGGAAGTGAACGAGGGTCTTCTCGCCCTGCGGCTCGGTCCCGCTCTGCTGCTGGGTCACTTCGACGCCTCCGGAGCCGTCGCGGCGGCGGCCGCGCGCGCGGCGTGCGGGAGGGCGTCGGCGATCTGCTCGAACGCGGCGTCGTCCATCGCCGCGTTGACGAACCAGGTCTCGAACGCGCTCGGCGGCGGGTAGACGCCGCGCGCCAGCAGCTCGTGGAAGAACGGCGGGAAGCGCCAGGTCTGCTGGCCCTGGGCCTGCTCGTAGCTGTGCACCGGCGTCTCGCTGAAGAAGACGCTGAGCATGTTGCCCGCCGAGGCGATCTGGTGCGCCACGCCCTCGGCGGTCAGCGCCGAGCCGATCAGCTCGCGCAGCCGATCGGCGTTGCGGTCCAGCGCCGCGTACACCGAGGCGTCGGCGGCGCGGAGGTTGGCCAGGCCGGAGGCCACGGCGATCGGGTTCCCGGCGAGCGTGCCCGCCTGGTAGACCGGGCCGGTCGGCGCGAGCCGCTCCATCACGTCGGCGCGACCGCCGAACGCGGCGGCGGGCAGCCCGCCGGACATGACCTTGCCGAAGGTGTAGAGGTCACCGGCGACGCCGTCGATGCCGAACCACCCGGCGGACGAGACGCGGAAGCCGGTCATCACCTCGTCCATGATCAGCAGCGCGCCGTTGGCGCTGGTCAGCTCCTTGAGGCCGGCGTTGAAGCCGGGCAGCGGAGCAACCGTGCCCATGTTGCCTGCGGCGGCCTCGGTGATCACGCAGGCGATCTCGTCGCCCTGCTCGGCGAAGACCTGCCGCACGGCGTCGAGGTCGTTGTAGGGCAGCACGAGGGTGTCGGCGGCCTGCGCACCGGTCACGCCCGGCGAGGTCGGCAGGCCCAGGGTGGCGACCCCGGACCCGGCCGCGGCCAGCAGCGCGTCCACGTGACCGTGGTAGCAACCGGCGAACTTGACGATCTTCTGCTTGCCGGTGAAGGCCCGGGCGAGCCGGACGGCGGTCATCGTCGCCTCGGTACCGGAGTTGACCAGCCGGACCTGCTCGACGGGCTCGACCCGGTCGATGATCTCCTGCGCCAGGTCGATCTCACCGACGCCGGGCGTGCCGAACGACGTGCCGTGCACGGCCGTGTCGCGCACCGCGGCGACGACGTCGGGGTGGGCGTGCCCGTTGATCATCGGGCCCCAGGACGAGACCAGGTCGACGTAGCGGTTGTCGTCGGCGTCCCAGAGGTAGGCGCCCTCGCCGCGAACCATGAACCGCGGCGTGCCGCCGACGGACTGGAAGGCGCGGACCGGGGAGTTGACGCCGCCGGGCGTCACCGCCTGCGCACGCTCGAACAGCTGCCGCGACTGCGGAGCCGGATCGTCGTGCCGGGTCGAAGCGGAGTTCGCAGAAGCTGTCACGCTCCCCAGTCTGACACCCCCGGCCGTGTGGCCGGGCGCACCCCGACAACGAACGGTCGGTGGTCACCTCGCTCGGCGGTGCAGGTCGCGGTGCCGGCGCCTCAGGTGGTGGAGGAGAACGCGGCTCCGACGCGTGCGCGGAGCGCGCCTACTCGCGACCCGCTCGGGCGGCGAGGACGATCTGGCGCACGGCGTCGATGAGCAGCAGTCCGCCCAGGGTCGCGGCGATCACCGAGCCCGACAGCCAGCTGCCGAGGGAGCGGGTCACGACGTCGACGGCGCCGTGCGGTCCGGGCAGGTAGATGGTCACCACGCCCCGGCCCCACGCCCACCAGGCCAGCAGCCCGAGGGCGACCGCGGCGACCAGTTCGATCCCGGCCACCGCCGCCCGCCACGGCTGGTTGAGCCGGCCACCGGCGCGTTCCGGTTCGGCGTCGCCGTCGAGCTTCGGCCCGTCGCTGGGCCACGGTTCGGCAGTCACGGCCGAAAGCGTCTCACATCCCGCGTTCCGGACCGCGCCGATCCGCCGACTGCAGCCCAAGCGACTGCCGCCCGGGCGACTACAACTCGGACTTCTCGACGAGCCTGGTCAGCTCGGCGGAGAGCTTCTCGGAGTCCTTGGCCCAGGCCAGCACGACGGTGTCGTCGTCGAGGCGCAGCGGGATCTCGCCGGTCCCCTTCGGGGTGGTCCAGCTGCCGCCGAGCACCCGCGCGCCGACCGGTGCGCCGACGTCGCTGACCGAGGCGATGCGCTTGACCTCGACGGTCTCCCGGCCGAGCACCAGTTCGGACGGGGTCAGGGTGACCGACAGCAGCCTGCGCCTGCCGTAGACCCAGATCGCGGCGGCCACGGCGAGCCCGAGGCCGACGAAGATCCACATCGCCACGTGCTCCGGCCCCAGCGTGACCTGCTCGGCGACCAGTCCGAGTCCCGCGAACACCGGCCCCCAGAGCACCGGCCACCAGCTGCTGCCGCGTTCGGAGTACAACACCGGATCGCTCATCGCTCTCCTGTCAGCCAGTCGGAGCTCTGCCGCGCCCACATCAATACGGTTCCGGCGACACCGAGCGCAAGCAGGAGCATCGGGATGCCGAAACCGGCACCCGAAACGACCATCAGCACCAGGTGCGCGGCCGCGAAGATCGTGAGCGCGAGCCGCGCCCACGCCCTGCGGCGGAACACCATCGCCCCCAGCACCAGGTAGATCGCGGCCAAGACGATCCCGACGACGGTGTTGACCAGCAGCAACCGGTCCTCGATCGCCGGGTCGAACCAGCTCAGCCCGGTCTCCAGGAGGAGCAGCAGCGCGACGACCCACCACAGCACGACGGAGATCCGCAGCGGTTTCGGCGGTGCCATCCGTCAGTACCGGGGGCGGGAGGCGTCGAAGTAGGCGTTGGAGGCCGACATGAAG
The DNA here is from genome assembly GCF_045278815.1 of Saccharopolyspora sp. ID03-671. NCBI lineage: Bacteria > Bacillati > Actinomycetota > Actinomycetes > Pseudonocardiales > Pseudonocardiaceae > Saccharopolyspora > Saccharopolyspora sp. ID03-671. The sequence continues at coordinate 4,145,006 of NZ_CP134054.1, read as the reverse complement.
ACCAGCACCACGAAGGCCACCGTGCCGAGCACGCCGAGCCCGCCCTGCACGTAGCTCAGCGCGTAGTAGGAGCCTGGCAGCGCGTCGCCGTCGGCCATCCCGGCCGCCACGCCGCCGGAGCCGAGCGTGCCGACGCTGGACATCGCCCAGAACCCGGCGAAGATCGTGAGGGTGACGCGCGCCCAGTTGCGCCCGGCCCGCAGCTTGAAGCCGAAGGCGATCCACAGCCCGGTCAGGATCAGGTAGAAGATCGTCAGGACGATGAAGAAGACCATCATCACGCCGTTGACGGCCGACGACATCTCCGCCGCGAGATCCTCGTCCGTCCCGCCGGCGATCGAGTCCTGCACCCAGCCCTGCAGCAGCAGGTAGCTGACCACGTTGAGCACCGTCACCAGCAGCGGGAGCACCACGGCGATCCAGAACGCGGTCTCCACGGTGGCGGGACGGCGCGGCACCGCCATCTCGTGCACCGGCACCGGCGGCGCGCTGAACGGGTTCTGCGGATGGGGCTGGTAACCGCCGGGAGCCTGCTGCGGAAAACCACCCGACGGGGTCCCCGACTGCGGGTAACCACCCTGCTGCCAAGGATTCTGCGGATAACTCACGCAAGAACCCTAGAAACCCCCGATACCCCTGTCCACCACTTCAGGTCAAGTACCCCCGAACACGACGCGGATCGCACGGGCTGCGATTCGGGTCAGAAGTGGCCCGGGGGCGTGGTGCGGGGTTGGAAGTGGGGGTTGGAGGGGGTGAGGTAGGCGTAGATGATCGTGGCTGCGAGGGCCGCGAGTTGGAGGACCGCGGCGAGGGTGGTCAGGACGGCGCCGGTGGCTCCGCCGATGACCGTGGGGATCGTGAGCAGGAACCAGAGAGCGCCGACCACCGTGATCACGATGCGGGCCCAGTTGCGGCCGTTGCGCATGAAGATCAGGAACATGATCCACAACCCGGCCAGGACCAGGCAGAACACCACCACGATCGCCATCGTCACCCGGAACAGCGCGCGGGCCTGGTCGAGGGTGAGCGTCTGCCCGCCGGCCGCTCCCGCCTCGCCGAGGATCATCTCCAGCTCGGCGTCGGTGATCACCGAAAACGACAGCGCGAGCAGCACGAACCCGATGATCGGGCAGGCGATGCCCGCCCAGAACGAGTAGTCGACCGTGCGCGGCCGCCGCGACCCGGAGCCTTCCGGGGGCGGCGGGGCGGCTCCGTACGGGTTGACTGCGTCAGGCGGCGTCACCAGGCCAGACTAGGAACACCCCGGCGGGGTGTCCAACGCGACAGTCACAGCACGGTGCGCGGCGGCTGCGGGCGGTGACCCCGGTTCTCCCGGATGAAGCGGTTGGACTCCGGCCGGTACATGTGCACGATCGCGGCGACCTCCACCGCGGCCACCAGCACCGCGAACACCACGTCCGAGCCGCCCACGGCCATCCCGGTGAGCTGCTCGATCAGCTCCGGGCCGACCAGCGACACCGTCAGCACCGTGATCACGGCGTTGAGCACTCCGAACGCGCCGAACACGGTCAGCGTCACCCGGGCCCAGTTGCGGGCCTCCAGCACCCGCCTGCTCAGCAGCACGTACACCATCAGCGTCAGCGCCTTGAACATGAAGGTGAACATGATGCCGCTGTTGGCGGCGGCGTCCAGGTCGGTCTGGGTCATCTCCGGCTGGAGCTGCCGCAGCTCGCCGATCAGCCGCTCGCGGTCGAGCAGCTGGATGAACGCCTGCACCACGCCGACCAGCACCGAGGCCACCCACAGCCACCGCGCGATCTGCAGCGCCCGGGGCGGCTGCGGCGGTTCGGGCTGCTTGACGGGTCGGCCGAAGGCGTCCACCTGCTGCTCCACTCCGGTCATGCGCGCGCGTCCTGCAACCCCGAGCCCTGGAACCCCGAGTCCCGAAGCCACTGGGCCGCTTCGGTCGCCCAGTAGGTGAGCACGATGTCGGCGCCCGCGCGGCGGATCGACGTCAGCGTCTCCAGCACGGTGCGCTTCCGGTCGAGCCAGCCGTTCGCCACGGCCGCCTCGACCATCGCGTACTCGCCGGAGACCTGGTAGGCGGCGACCGGCACGTCGGCGACGCCGGCGATGTCGCGCAGCACGTCCAGGTAGGACAGAGCGGGCTTGACCATCACCACGTCGGCGCCCTCGGCCAGGTCGAGGTCGGCTTCGCGCAGGGCTTCGCGGCCGTTGGCCGGGTCCTGCTGGTAGGTCTTGCGGTCGCCCTTGAGCTGGGAGTCGACGGCCTCGCGGAACGGGCCGAAGAACGCCGAGGCGTACTTCGCGGAGTAGGCCATGATCGACACGTCGTCGTAGCCGGTGGCGTCCAGCGAATCGCGGATCACGCCGACCTGGCCGTCCATCATGCCGCTGGGCGCGACCACGTGGGCGCCGGACTGCGCCTGCACCACGCCCATCTCGCCGTAGATCTGCAGCGTGCGGTCGTTGTCGACGTTGCCGTCCTCGTCCAGCACGCCGCAGTGGCCGTGGTCGGTGAACTCGTCCAGGCACAGGTCCGCCATCAGCACCGTGCTGTCCCCGACCTCGGCGCGCAGGTCGCGCAGCGCGACGTTGAGGATGCCGTCCGGGTCGACCGCGCCCGATCCGACCGCGTCGTGCTCCTCCGGCACGCCGAAGAGCATCAGCCCGCCGACACCCGCGCTGACCGCCTCGACGGCGGCCTTCTTCAGGGAATCGCGGCTGTGCTGGACGACTCCCGGCATCGAGGAGATCGGCGACGGCTCGGTGGCGCCCTCGCGGACGAACATCGGCAGCACCAGGTGCCGCGGCTCCACGGAGGTCTCGGACACCAGACGACGCACCGCCGGATTGCGGCGGAGACGACGGGGACGGCTCGTCGGGTACATAACTGCGGCTCCCCAAGCAGACTCGGCGGGGTGACCCCCCGAGCGTAGCGATCCCACCCATCCGCACTCCGCAGGCCTCGACGGATGGTGACCGGAACCGCCGCACCGACGGGGTGCAGGTCCGCGGCGAACCACCACCGGCGCCGGGATCCAGCTGGTACCCAGGCTGTTCCCATCACGACGCCCAAGGAGGGGTTTTCGCCGGAGGGATGCGAGGGACGGAGATGACGAAGGGCGCCTCCCCGGTGGGGAGGCGCCCTTCGGTCAGGTGCTTCAGCTGCGGCGGGCTCGCTTGGCCTTGCGCGGGGGCGGCAGAGCGCCTTCCGCGCGGAGGCGGGCCGCGTGGGCCGCCAGGGCGTCGACCAGCTCCTCGACCCTGGGGGCCTCGGGCTGCACGTCGACGCGCAGGCCGAACTCCTTGGCCGTTTCGGCCGTGTTCGGGCCGATGCAGGCGACCAGCGTGCGGGCGTGCGGCTTGCCCGCGATGCCGACCAGGTTGCGCACCGTGGAGGACGAGGTGAAGCAGACCGCGTCGAAACCACCGGTCTTGATCATCTCGCGGGTCTCGGCCGGCGGCGGCGCGGCGCGGACGGTCCGGTAGGCCGTCACGTCGTCGACCTCCCAGCCGCGCTCCTGCAGACCCGCCGACAGCGTCTCGGTGGCGATGTCGGCGCGCGGCAGCAGCACCCGGTCCACCGGGTCCAGGATGTCGTCGTGCGGCGGGAACTCCTGCAGCAGGCCCTCGCTCGACTGGTCACCCGAGGGCAGCAGCTCCGGGATGATGCCGAAGGCGCGCACCTTCTCCGCGGTGGCCTCGCCGACGCAGGCGATCTTCACACCGGAGAACGCGCGGGCGTCCAGGCCGAACTCCGCGAACTTCTCCCACACCGCGCGGACCGCGTTCGCCGAGGTGAACACGACCCACTGGTAGCGGCCGTCGACCAGGCCCTTGACCGCGCGCTCCATCTGCGCGGGGCTGCGCGGCGGCTCCACGGAGATGGTCGGCACCTCGTGCGAGACCGCACCGTGCGACCACAGCCGCTCGCTCATCACACCGGCCTGCTCCTTGGTGCGCGGCACCAGGATCTTCCAGCCGTACAGGGCGCGGGACTCCCACCAGGACAGCTTGTTCCGCTCGGAGACGATGTCGCCGATCGTCACCACCAGGTGGCCCTGCAGCTCACCGGCGTCGGCGGCCAGCGAGGCCAGCGTGGTGTCGATCGTGCGCTGCGCCACCGTGGTGCCGGACGCGGTCACCGCGACGGGGGTGGTCGCCGGACGGCCGTGCTCGACCAGCCGCGACGCCGCCTCGGCGAGGTGGCTGCCGGTCGTGTGCAGCACCAGCGCGCCGGGAACACCGGCCAGCGCGGGCCAGTCGGCGTCACCGCGGACGTCGACCTCGGTGTGCACCGCGCCCAGCGCGATGCCGGCGTAGGCCGGAACCGCGCTGCCGCTGGCGACACCGGGGATCACGTCGAACGGCGCCTCGGTCTTGGCGACCTCCTGCGTCTCGCGGACCACCGCGTCGGCGGTCAGCGGGTCGCCGGCGACGAGCCGGACCACGTTGCGGCCGGTGTCGGCCTCGTTGGCCAGGTCCTTGGCGACGTCGGCCGGGTCGCCGACGGCGGGGCGGACCTCCGCCCCCTCGGCGGCCAGGGCGACGATGTCGGAAGGTACGTCCGGGTCGGTCACCAGCAGCGAAGCGCGGGCGATCACATCCCGGCCCCGAACGGTGAGCAGTCCCGCGTCACCGGGACCGGAGCCCACGAAAGCAATCCGTCCGGGGGTCTTACGTGCTCGGGTCATCAGGGCACTCCCCATCAACTACTGCCGGGGCCGCTGAGCAGTGCGGCCCGGGCTTCGAGCAGCTCATCGGCCAGTTCCAGGCCGAGCTGCTCTGCGGCGGTCGTCTCACCAGTGGCGGAGGCGCGGACCAGAACGTCGTCGTCTGTCGCCACCACTCCACGCACGGACAGGCGCAGCGCCACGCGCCCGTCGTCGTCGAGGTCCTCCACCACCTCGGCCAGCGCACCGACCGGCGCGTGGCAACCGGCTTCGAGCCGGGCCAGCACGGCGCGTTCGGCGGCAACCGCGGCGCGGCTGGCCTGATCGTCCAAAACGGACTGCAGCAGGTGCTCTGTGTCCACGTCTTCGACGCGGCATTCCACTGCGAGCGCGCCCTGGGCGGGCGCGGGCAGCATCTGCAGCGGATCGAGCGTTTCCGTGATCACCGAAAGCCGGCCCACCCGGGCCAGCCCGGCGCGGGCGAGGACGACGGCGTCCAGCTCGCCGTCGGTCACCTTGCGCATTCGGGTGTCCACATTGCCGCGGATGCCGCGCACCTCCAGCCCCAGGCCTGCGGCCCGGAGCTGACTGGCGCGGCGCGGCGAACCGGTGCCCACAACGGACCCCGGGGGCAGTTCGCCGAGCGTCAGACCGTCCCGTGCCACCAGCGCGTCCCTCGGGTCCTCCCGGACCGGGACGGCGGCCAGCGACAACCGGGGGTCCGGTTCGGTCGGCAGGTCTTTGTAGGAGTGGATCGCGACGTCGACCTCGTCGGCGGCGAGCGCCTCGCGCAGCGCCGAGGTGAACACGCCGACACCGATCTCGGCGATCGGGGCCATCGACTTGTCACCGGGGGTCGCGACGGTCACCAGCTGGGTCGGGTAACCGGCCGCCTCCAGCTGCTCGGCGACCCACGTGCTCTGCGCCATCGCCAGCGCGCTGCCCCGGGTGCCGATGCGGAGGGTCTTGTTCAACGGTCCTCACCGTCCTGTTCCGCTCGTCCGCGCAGCAACGCCTGGGCGACCGTGACACCGCCGGGGAGGTTCTCCTCGGCCTGCGGGGTGCCGATCACCGCAGCGGTCTGCGGGTCGAGCTCGAAGAGTTCGCGGAGGGCGTCGGCGTAGCCGGAACCGCCCGGCTGCGACGCGAGTTGCTTGACGCGCACGGTCGGCGAGTGCAGCAGCTTGTCCACCACGCGGCGGACGGTGCGGCTGAGCTCCTCGCGGGTCGGGGCGTCGATGTCGGGCAGCCGCGAGTCCAGCCGCAGCAGCTCGCTGTCGACGACCTCGGCGGCGCGCTTGCGGAGCGCGGTGACCGTGGGGGTCACCTCGGCCGAGCGCTGCGCGGCGAGGTAGCCGCGCACCTCCTCGGCGACGATCTCGGCGGCCCGGTCGGACTCGTTGCCGCCCTGCTTGGCCGACAGCCGCTGCTGCAGGCTCGCCAGGTCGACGACGGTGACGCCGGGCAGGTCGCCGACCTCGGCGGCGATGTCGCGCGGCAGACCGAGGTCGCAGCACAGCAGCGGCCGGTCGTCGCGGACGGTCAGCGCGGCCGACACGACATCCTCGGTCACCACCGCACCGACCGCGCCGGTGCAGGCCACGACCAGGTCGGCGGCGGCGATCGCCTCGGCCAGGCCGGACAGGTCCGCGGTCCCGGCGTCCACGCCGTCGGCGCGCAGCGACTCGGCCAGCCGCTCGCCGTTGGCGGCGGTGCGGTTGGCGATGACGATGCGGCCGATGCCGGCGCGCTTGAGCTGCGCGGCGGTCAGGCCGCCCATCGAGCCCGCACCGACCAGCAGCGCGTTCTTGCCCGCGAGCCCGTCGAGCGCGATCTCGGCGTCGGCCAGGGCTTCGGAGACGACCGAGGCGCCCTCGTTGTCGATGCCGGTCTCGCTGTGCACCCGCTTGCCGACGCGCAGCGCCTGCTGGGCCAGCTCGTGCAGCGTCTTGCCGACGGTGCCGCGCTCGTCGGCGGTGCCGTAGGCCTGGCGCAGCTGGCCGAGGATCTGGGCCTCGCCGACGACCATCGAGTCCAGCCCGGACGACACCGAGAACAGGTGCTCGACGGCGGCACCGGCGTAGTAGACGTAGAGGTGGTCGGCCAGCTCGGAGACCTCGGCGCCGGAGTGCCGCGACAGCACGGCCGTCACGTCGTCCAGGCCGCCGTGGAAGGTCTCGGCCAGCGCGTAGATCTCGACCCGGTTGCAGGTGGAGATCACGAACGCCTCGGCGATGTGCTCGCGGAGCACGAGCTCGTCGAGGATCTTGTTGATGTCCCCGCCACTGATGGCGACCCGCTCCAGGACCCGGACCGGGGCGCTGTGGTGGGAAATCCCGACGGTGAGCAGGTTCACAGCCGTTCCACCATCCTGTTCGCCGAATCGATCTCGCCCGGGAGCCCTGCGCCGCCGCCCGGCGGACCGGCCCCGTTGACCTGGCCGGACGCGACCTGACCGGACGCGGCTTCGCCGGAGGCGGCCGCTTCCTGCTGCCGCCGGGCCACGTGGAACGACAGGATCTGCATCTCCACCGCCAAGTCGACCTTGCGCACCTCGACGTGCTCGGGAACCTGCAGCACGACCGGGGCGAAGTTCAGGATGCACGTGACGCCGCCCGCCACCAGGCGGTCGCAGACCTCCTGCGCGCCCTGGGTGGGGGTGGCGATGACGCCGATGGTGACCTCGCGCTGGGAGCACACGTCGACGATGTCGTCGATGTGGCTGACCGGGATGCCGCCGACCGGCACGCCGACCAGGTCGTCGTCGAGGTCGAACAGCGCCGACACCGGGAAACCGCGGCCGGGGAACCCGCCGTAGTTGGCCAGCGCGTGGCCGAGGTTGCCGATCCCGACCACGGCGACGCTGTGCTTGCGGGTCAGGCCGAGCGTCCGCTCGATCTGACCGATCAGCACCTCGACCTCGTAGCCGACGCCGCGGGTGCCGTAGGAGCCGATGTAGGAGAGGTCCTTGCGCAGCTTGGCGGAGTTCACGCCCGCCGCGGTGGCCAGCTCCTCACTGGAGACCGTGGTGATGTCCTGCTCGGCGAGCGAGGACAGGGCGCGCAGGTAGACCGCGAGCCGGGCGACGGCCGCCTCCGGGATGGAGCGGGCGCGCTCGCGAGCGGCCGGGACCTCGATGGCCGCCCCATTGGTCTGGTCGCCGTTGGTCTGGTCGCCGTTGTTCTGGCTCCCGTTGGTGCCGGCGGCGTCGGTCGCGTCGGCGTCCGGGGTCCGCGGGGACGCAGCGGTCCGGGCAGAGCTCTGCCCGTCTCCTTCTGGCACGTCCGCTCCTTGGGCCGTCACGCTGGATCTCCCTCGCCTGCTGGTGGTCTGCCCCTCGGGCGGCATCGAGGTGGGACGAACACCGGGGAAGCGGTGAGACCGAACCACCTGATCCGCTGATCCGCGCCGGAGAATCCGGCGGGGAGTTCCGGCGGCACGACCCTTACACCGTAGCCATTTGTGAATGCATGCACAAAGTCGGCGGGGGCCGCAGCACCGGAGGCGCAAACCTTCCCCGCCATCATTGCGGATACCCCCCTGAAGTGCCAAAACGGGTGGTACAGGGCACGTGACGGGGCTCGCGGGCTCCGAACCGGGGCTAGTCGCCCAGCGCTCGGCGGAGGCGTTCCTCCTCGACCTTCCAGAAACCGTGCTCGGCTCCATCGATCAAGATCACCGGGACCCGGTCGCCGTACTCGGCGCGCAGCTCCGAGTCGCCGTCGACGTCGCTGACCGACCACGGGACCCCCAGCTCATCGCAGATCCGGCGCACGTCGGAGATCGCGTCGACGCAGGAGTGGCAGCCCTCGCGGGAGATCACGGTGACCTCGTGCACGTCGCCTCCTCGGCGGGTCGTTCGAAAAAAATCCGCGACTCCAACGTACTCAGCCCGCGACCGGGCGGAGACCGGGCTCACTGGCGCGATCGTCCTGCTCACGTGGCCAAAATCACCCGGCGTGATCGGGCTCATCCCGCCAGGAGGCCACGCAACGCGACCGGACCGTCACCGCAATGAACTACCTACTTCTGAGTAACAACACGTATGCTGCTGCTCCAACGCCCACTTCGGTGGGAGGTCGGCCAGTCGAGTGAAGGCCCGATCGAGCGGTACCGGCGCAACCCGTCGGCCCTGATCGGTCCCCGGATCAGGTGTCCGTCACGGGCACGACGACATGGTTGCCGGCGCGGTGCGTCCCCGTACCACCGCCAGTCGGCGAAGCCAACGAAGGCAGGAGGTCGCCGGAGATGAGCAGCCCCGAGACGCTCGCACCCCCCGCCCCCGACACCGCAGGCCGCACTCACCACGTGCGGTCACGGCCTGTGAGTTCACCGAGCACGCCCGACGCCTGGTCGGAGATCGCGGACACCGTCCTGGACAACCGCGTCCCCGACAGCTGGGCCTACGTCAGCGCGGCCCAGCAGGGCGACAACGACGCCTTCGGCAGGCTCTACGACGAGTACTCGCAGACCGTCTACCGGTACGTGCTGTTCCGGGTCAGCGATCACTGCCTGGCCGAGGACATCACCAGCGAGACGTTCCTGCGGGCGCTGCGGCGCATCGCCTCGATCAGCTACCAGGGCCGCGACGTGGCGGCCTGGTTCATCACCATCGCCAAGAACCTCATCCTCGACCACATCAAGTCGAGCCGGAACCGGCTGGAGATCCCCACCTCGGAGGTCACCGACCACCTGCCCGCCAAGGGCTCGCACGTCGGGCCCGAGCACCAGGTGCTGCTCGACGCCACCAACAGCGAGCTGCTGCAGTGCATCCGCCAGCTCAACCCCGACCAGCGGGAATGCATCCGGCTGCGGTTCCTGCAGGACCTCTCGGTGACCGAGACCGCCGTGGCGATGCAACGGAACGAGGGCGCCGTCAAGGCCCTGCAGCACCGCGCGGTCCGCCGACTGGCCCAGCTCCTGCCCGACGATCTCCGCTAGTCCTCAGGAGATCGCGCTCCCCCCGCTCGGCGGTGCGGGTGGGGCCGCGAGGCAGCTCACCGAGAAGAAAAAGCGGCTCCGCCGCTTCGACACGATCAAGGTTCTTGCCGTTCCCGGCGTAGGTGCGCAATCGTGGCGCGGGCGAGGTCTTAAGCTAGGAGGACGCCGACCCGGACGGCATCCTCGGAGCGGGTCGGATCGGACCACGGACTTCGCACATCACCACTCCGGAGGAACCCGGGAGGCGCGGCGGTGCCGACACGGCAGGGCTCGGCCGATGACGCGGACCACAACGGCATGCGCACGTCCAGCACAGAGCAGATCGACAGCGCGAAGGTAGCGGGTCGCGCCTCAGCGGAGGCCGCGGTCGCCGCTGCCCCGGTCCAGGACGGCACGCTCACGACGCCGCCCGACCTGACCGCGGCGGCGTTCTTCGACGTCGACAACACGATGATGATGGGCGCCTCGCTGTTCCACTTCGCCCGAGGTCTGGCCGCCCGCAAGTTCTTCAACGCCGGTGACCTGGCCGGATTCGCCTGGCAGCAGCTCAAGTTCCGCATCGGCGGGCGGGAGAACCCGCAGGACATCCAGGCCAGCCGGGAGCAGGCGCTGTCGTTCGTGGCCGGGCGCAGCGTCGAGGAGCTGGTGAACCTCAGCGAGGAGATCTACGACGAGCTGATGGCCGACCGGATCTGGGCGGGCACCCGCGCGCTCGCGCAGATGCACCTCGACGCCGGTCAGCGGGTCTGGCTGGTGACCGCGACCCCGGTCGAGCTGGCCTCGATCATCGCGCGGCGGCTGGGCCTGACCGGCGCGCTGGGCACGGTGTCGGAGAGCGAGAACGGGATCTACACCGGCCGGCTCGTCGGCGAGATGCTGCACGGTCGCGCGAAGGCGCACGCGGTCCGAGCGATCGCCGCCAGCGAGGGCCTGGACCTGCGGCGCTGCACCGCCTACTCGGACTCGGCCAACGACATCCCGATGCTGTCCGTGGTGGGCACGGCCGTCGCGGTGAACCCGGACCAGCGGCTCCGCGAGATCGCGCGCGCCCGCGAGTGGGAGGTCCGCGACTTCCGCACCGGCCGCAAGGCCGTCCGCATCGGCCTCAACTCCATGCTCGGCGCGGGAGCGGCGGCCGGAGCGGTCGCAGCGGGCATGGCCTACCGCCGCCGCGACCGCTCCTGAGCTCAACCGGAGATGTCGACCATCCAGTTGATGCCGAACCTGTCGGTGCACATGCCGAACTCGTCGCCCCACATCTGCTTCTCTAGCGGGACGTGGACCTGGCCGCCCTCGGAGAGCTTCGCGAAGTAGCCGCGGAGGGCGTCGCCGTCGGCCGCTTCGCCGCTGATGCTGATCGAGAAGTTGCTGCCGGGCTGCGGTGTCGTGTCCGGCGGCGCGTCGGCCGCCATGATCGTGAACCCGAGCTCGGAGATCAGGTTCCCGTGCATGATCTTGTCCGCGAGCGGGCCGTCGGCCTGACCGAACTGGCCGTAGGTGTTCAGCGCCAGATCACCGCCGAGCACCGAGCGGTAGAACTCCAACGCCTGCCGGGCGTCGCCGTTGAACTGCAGGTACGGGTTGAGCTTCGCCGCCACCGGAATCGCCTCCAGTAGTAGGGGTGCGGACGGGCCGGCGCGGCGGCATCCCCGCCCGTCGCGCCGGCCAGCTACATCCTGAACATCCGGCGGCGCCCCCTGCATGCCCGATGGGGCGGGATCATCAGACCGGGTGGATATCAGCCGAGGAAGACGTTCGTGCGCTGGGACAGCAGGCGGTAGAGGGTCTGCTGGATGATCTCGCGGACCTGGTCGGAGAGGCTGAACACCAGCATCGGGTCGTCGGCCGCGCCCTCCGGGTAGCCGCTGGTCTCGATCGGCTCGCCGAACTCGATGTACCACTTCGACGGCAGCGGGACCGCGCCCAACGGGCCGAAGTGCGGGAACAGCGGGGTCACCGGGAAGTACGGCAGCCCCAGCAGGCGGGCGAGCGGCTTGAGATCGGCCAGCTTCGGGTAGATCTCCTCGGCGCCGACGATCGCGCACGGGATGATCGGCGCCCCGGTGCGCAGGGCGGCCGACACGAAGCCGCCGCGGCCGAACCGCTGCAGCTTGTAGCGGTCCTTGAACGGTTTGCCGATGCCCTTGAAGCCCTCCGGCCAGACGCCGACGAGCTCGCCGTTGGTCAGCAGCCGCTCGGCGTCGGGGTTGCAGGCCAGCGTGTGCCCGGCCTTGCGGGCCAGCGGCCCCAGCACCGGCATCCGGAACACCAGGTCCGCGCCCAGCATCCGCAGGTGCCGCTCGGCCGGGTGGTGGTCGTGCACGGCGATGGTGGTCATCAGCGCGTCCCACGGCAGCGTGCCGGAGTGGTTGGCGACCAGCAGCGCCCCGGTCTCGGGCACGTTGTGCGCGCCGATGGTCTCCACCCGGAACCACTTCTCGTAGAACGGGCGGATCAGGCGCAGCAGCACCTCGTCGGTGAGCTCCTCGTCGAAGCCGAACTCGTCGACCTGGTAGTCGCCGAGCAGGCGGCGGCGGGCGAAGGCGAGCACGTCGATGACGGACTCCTCCCACCCCGGTTCCTCGGGGTGGGGCGGGATCCGGTCGCCGTCCTCCGGTCGCAGCGGGATCACCTGCGCATCGGCCATCGCGCCTCCGTCTCTCACCGCAGTCTGGAAAGCAGGTCCCCGGCGCGCCGTTCCAGCGCCATGATGTTGTCCGGCTCCACCACGGGGCGGAGTCCGCGACCGCGCACGAAGTCGTCGAACGCCTGCTGGGTGGTCCAGCGCGGGGTGTACCCGAAGGTCTCACGGAGCCGTGTGGCGTCCACCACCCGGCCGAAGTTGAGGAAGCGCAGCTGCTCCGGGGAGAAGTCGACCAGCCGGGCGCTGCGGAACAGCTGCGTCACGGCCGGGACGGACACGCTCGGCAGCGGCAGCGCCACCCGGCCCGCGCGGCGGATCGCCTGGGACAGCATCAGCACCCCGTCGCCGGCGACGTTGTAGACGCCGGTCTTGTCCCCGAGCGTCGCGCGCTCCAGCACGGCCAGCGCGTCCTCCGAGTGCAGCAGCTGGAAGCGCGCGTCGAAACCGAGGACGGTGGGCACCACCGGGAGCATGAAGTAGCGGGCCAGCATCGCGTCGATGCGCGGGCCGATCAGGTTGGAGAACCGCAGCGTGGTGATGTCCACGTCGGGCCGGCGGCGGCCGAAACCCCGCACGTAGCCCTCGATCTCGACCGCGTCCTTGGCGTAGCCGGACGAGGGCAGGTCCTTGGGCTCGACGTCCTCGGTGAACACGGCGGGATCCCGCGAGCTCGACCCGTAGACGGCGCAGGTGGAGCGCACCACGACCTTGCGGACCCGGGGAGACTGCTGGCAGGCGGCGAGCAGCTGCATGCTGCCGATGACGTTCATCTCCTTGAGCGTCGCGCGCCCGCCCGGACCCGTGTGGGTGTTGATCGCCGCGTGCACCACGGTGTCCACCCCGGCGTTGTTGATGACCTTGCTGATCAGCGGGTTCCTGATGTCGGCGCGCACGAACTCGGTGCGCCCCATCCGCCGCAGCAGGTCGCGACCGGGTTGGACGGTGTCGACCCCCAGCACCCGGTCGATCGCCGGGTTCGCCGCCAGCCGCGCCGCCAGGTGGCCGCCCAGGAAGCGGCTCACACCCGTCACCAGCACGACGTTCGGCCCCATTAGTCACCCCGCGCAGTCGAAGGAGTGCCGCCCGAGATCGATGCTACAGGCGCACCCGCCCCCGACCGGGTTGACCGGGCGTTACCAAGCGGGGTCGTGCAAGAAAAACCGCCGTCGACTCCAGTGGTCGACGGCGGTTCTCACATCACTTGCCCAACTTGCGACGCTGGACGCGCGTCTTGCGAAGCAGCTTGCGGTGCTTCTTCTTGGACATACGCTTGCGGCGCTTCTTGATGACCGAGCCCATGCGGACTCCTTCACTCTTGACGGCGGTTCGAACGTCTTCCGTGCCGGAGCAGCTGCCAGGAGCGCATCAGGCACGACCAACCCAAAACTTTACCCGCCCTGGTCTCGGGGCTGCCGCCGTGGTCCGGCAAGCGCGGTTCGATCACCCCCGGGCGCACCTGGGGGTGATCATCGCGGTCGGCTCATCCCGCGTCGTAGTAGGCGTGCTCGAGGTAGGCGTGGACGTCCTTCTCGGCGACCCGGAACGAGCGCCCCACCCGCGCCGCGGGCAGCTCACCGGCGTGCACGAGCCGGTAGACGGTCATCTTCGAGACCCGCATCAGCTTGGCCACCTCGGCGACGGTGAGGAACCGCACCTGACCCATGTTGGGAGGCGCCTGCTGGCTGGGTTCGGAGTTCGCAGACATGCTTCACCGTGCCCTTCGCACGTGTCGCCCCCGGCGGCTTCCCCTCCGCCGGAAACCTCACGCACGTGCTCCACCGAGACTAACGGGACACAGCGAGATTGTTGAGTTGACTTCGGAACCACCCGTGCCGCGCGGAGGTCGCCAGTGGACAGTTTTAGCCATAATTGTCCCGACAAAACGGACATTGATCATGGGTGATTCTGGCTAAAACTGTCCACTGGTGACGCACCCACCCACAGCGACCCTCCGGAACCGGCTTCGCCGGTGGGCTGACGTTCGTCAGTCCTCGTGGGCCTTGCCGAGCTCCACCGAGCGGTCTCGGGCCGCTTCGATGGCGTCGATGAGGGCTGCGCGGACTCCGTGCTTCTCCAGTTCGCGGATTCCCGCGATCGTGGTTCCCGCCGGGGAGGTGACCGCCTCGCGGAGCATCACCGGGTGGCCGTCGCCCTCGCGGAGCATGGCGGCCGCCCCGACAGCGGACTGGACGATGAGGTCGGCGGCCGTGGCGCGCGGGATGCCCAGCAGGATCCCGGCGTCGATCATGGCCTCGACCAGGTAGAAGAAGTACGCCGGACCCGATCCGGACAGCGCGGTGACCGCGTCCTGCTGGCTCTCCGGGACGCGGGCGACCTTGCCGACGCTGCCCAGCAGCTCCTCGACCAGGTCCAGGTGGTGCTCCTCGGCGTGCGCACCGCCGGAGATGGCGGCCATCGCCTCGCCGACCAGCATCGGCGTGTTCGGCATGACCCGCACGACCGCCGTGCCCTCCGGCAACCGGCGCTCGAACAGCTTCGTCGGCAGGCCCGCGCACAGCGAGACGACCAGCTTGCCCGACGGGATCTTCGGCGCCACCTCGTCCAGCAGCGGCTCGATGTCCTGCGGCTTGACCGCGACCACGATGACGTCCGCGCGCTCCACCGCCGCGGGCACGTCCACGTGCGAGATGCCGTAGGTCTTGGTCAGCTCCTCGGCCCGGGTCGGGAAGCGCTCGGTGAACAGCAGGTCGGACGGGGCCCGGCCTGCCTTGATCAGGCCCGAGAGCAGGGCTTCTCCGATCTTCCCGGCTCCGAGCACGGCGATGGTCGTCATGCGCCTCAGGGTGCCAGACCACGCTGCGTGTCGAGCCCTCCCGTTGACCCGGCCTGGAAGATACTGTGTCTTGCACCACAAACCGAAGGTCTTTCACCCCGCCACACCGAGCGATCCCCACCCGAAGGAGCTTCGACCATGTTGAGCACGATGAACGACGGTCCCCTCTCGATCGCCCGGATCCTGCGGCAGGGCTCCGGCCCACACGGCGCCTCCGCCGAGGTCGTCACCTGGACCGGGGACGGGGCTCGGCGCAGCGACTACGCCGAGGTCGGCCGGGACGCCGCTCGCCTGGCCCACGCCCTGCGCGGCCTCGGCGTCACCGGTGACCAGCGCGTCGGCACGTTCATGTGGAACAACGCCGAGCACCTCGCCGCGTACCTCGCGGTGCCGTCGATGGGCGCGGTGCTGCACACCCTCAACATCCGCCTGTTCCCGGAGCAGGTCGTCTACGTCGCCAACCACGCCGAGGACCACGTGGTGCTGGTCGACCACACGCTGCTGCCGCTGTTCGGGAAGCTGCTGCCGGACATGAAGACCGTCCGGCACGTCGTCGTGGTCGGCGGTGACGCGGCGGCGCTGGAGGCCCCGTCCGGGGTCGAGGTGCACGGCTACGCCGAGCTCCTCGCCGGGCAGCCCGACGAGTTCGACTGGCCCGAGCTGGACGAGCGCTCGGCGGCGGCCATGTGCTACACGTCCGGGACCACCGCCAACCCCAAGGGCGTCGTCTACTCGCACCGCTCGATCTACCTGCACTCGATGCAGGTCTGCATGACAGACGGCATGGGCCTGCGGCAGGGCGACCGGGGCCTGGCGGTCGTGCCGATGTTCCACGCGATGTCGTGGGGCCTGCCCTACGCGGCGTTCATGGTCGGCGCCTCGATGATCATGCCGGACCGGTTCCTGCAGCCCGAGCCGCTGGTGACGATGATGGCCGCCGAGCGCCCGACGATGGCGGCCGCGGTGCCCACGATCTGGCAGGGCGTGCTCGCCGAGCTCGACGCGAACCCGCGCGACATCTCCTCGATGCACGAGGTCGTGATCGGCGGATCGGCCTGCCCGCCCGCGATGATGCGGACCTTCCAGGAGCGCTACGGCATCACCGTCGTGCACGCCTGGGGCATGACCGAGACGTCCCCGCTGGGCAGCCTCGCCCGGCCGCCGGCCGCGGCCACCGGCGAGGACGTGTGGGCCTACCGGGAGAGCCAGGGCCGGCTGCCCGCCTCGGTGGAGGGGCGGCTGGTCGGCGACGACGGCCGGATCCTGCAGTGGGACGGGCAGAGCGTCGGTGAGCTGGAGGTTCGCGGCCCGTGGGTGGCCAAGGCCTACTACGGCGACGACGACCCGGAGAAGTTCCACGACGGCTGGCTGCGCACCGGTGATGTCGGGTTCCTGACGCCGGAGGGCTTCCTGCACCTGACCGACCGGGCCAAGGACGTGATCAAGTCCGGCGGCGAGTGGATCTCCTCGGTGGAGCTGGAGAACCAGGTCATGGCCCATCCGGCGGTGGCCGAGGCGATGGTCATCGGCGTCCCCGACGAGAAGTGGTCGGAGCGCCCGCTGGTGGCGGTGGTGCTGCGCGAGGGTCAGACCGCCGACGCCGCCGAGCTCCGCGAGTTCCTCACCGGCTCGGTCGCGAACTGGCAGCTCCCGGAGTACTGGACCTTCATCACCGAGGCCCCCAAGACCAGCGTCGGCAAGTTCGACAAGAAGCGCCTCCGCCAGCACCACGCCGAAGGCGCCCTCGACGTCATCCACCTCACCTGACCCGCGCACCCGGAGAGGGAACCCGGTTTCAACGGAAGTCGTGGACCTGATCTCCATTGAGATCGGGTTCCCGACTTCCGTTGAAATCGCGGCCCCCGGTCGGTCCGGGTGCACCGGTCAGGAGGGGGAGAGGGCGAGTTGGCGGGATTGGCAGATGAGGCGGCCCACCGAGTCGATGACCTGGACGTCCTCGTCGAACCACTGGCCGTGGACGGCACGGCAGTCGACGAGCATCCGCAGCCAGCCGTTGGCCGGGTGCGCGCGCAGGTAGGCGGTCAGCTGGACCGTGGGGGCCCAGCCGAAGCGGCCCAGGTTCAGCGTCACCGGGACGGTGAGGTCACCCGCGACCAGGCCGAACAGCAGATCCGGGTGGCCGTCGCGCGGCTTGACCCACATCCGGTAGCGGGGCTCGCCGGTGCCGCCGTTGAGGAACTCGGCGGTGTTCGGGTCCAGCCGCATGTCGCAGACCTCGGCGAGGTGGAAGAACCGCGTCGACTGGCTCAGGTCGACGGCGTCCGGCGGCGGGTTCACCGGCATCGACGGCAGGTCCGACCACTCCGGTTCGGCCGCGGGCATCCGCCCGGCGGTGACCGTTGCGTCGACGCACACCTGGCCGCGCTGCTCCAGGGACGCGCGCACGACGGTGACGGTCTTGCCGGTCTTGAGCGGTTGCAGCCGGATCATCACCGGACCGACGCGCGGCGGCCGCAGGTACTGCGCGCTGATCGACAGCGGTTCCAGCCCGGTGCCGTCGCAGACCGCTCTGGTGAGCAGTGCCAGCAGGTAGCCGCCGTGCGGGTTGTCCCCGACAGCCCAGTCGGGGTGGAGGTTCGCGACGTAACTGCCGTCGCCGAGCGAACGCACCGAGGTGGCCGCGGAGAACGAGTCCTGGACCTCGGTCACGTGGGGTCCACCGGTCGAAAGCCCACTGCGCGCAACGAGTTCATGATCGAGGATTCTAATGACCGCCGCCGAAGTTGATCATCAGGCGTCGGTTAGCGGCCCTAAGTGCCCAGCGGTTCGAGGTGCAGACGGGCGAAGAGCAGGGCTTCGGCCAGGAGATCGGCTCGTTGCTGGGGATTCTTGGCCTTGCGGGTGTTGACCTCCAGCACGACCGAGCCCTCGTAGCCGTCGGCCGCCAACGCCTCGCACACCTCGGCGCACGGCTGGCTCCCCTGACCCGGCAGCAGGTGCTCGTCGTGCGCTGCCCCGGTGCCGTCGGCCAGGTGCACGTGGGCGAGTCCACTGCTCATCCGCTTGAGCAGCTCGATCGCGTCAACGTGCGCGGCGGCCGCGTGCGAGAGGTCCAGGGTGTAGTTCCGGAAGCCCACGTCGGTCGGGTCCGGCGAGGGCTTGAACGCCGACAGCCCGCCGTTGCCCTTGGCCCCGGACGACCGGGCGGTGCGCAGCCGGTTCAGCGAGTTCGGCGGGCGCAGCGGGAACATGTTCTCCACCGCGATCTTGATGCCGCTGGTCTCCTCCAGCTCCTCCACCAGTTCCGGGAACGCCTCGGCGTAGCGGCGCTGCCAGCGGAACGGCGGGTGCACCACGACCGTCGAGGCACCCAGCTCGGAGGCCGCCACCACGGCCTTGCGCAGCCGCTCCTCGGGTTCCGGCGACCACACGCGCTGGGTGATCAGCAGGCAGGGCGCGTGCACGGCCAGGACCGGGACCCCGTGCTGCCGGGACAGGCGGCTCAGCGCCTTGACGTCCTGGCTGACCGCGTCGGCCCAGACCATCACCTCGACCCCGTCGAAACCGAGGTCCGCCGACATCTCGAAGGCCGCGCGCGCCGGCTGCGGCCACACCGAGGCGCTGGACAGCCCCACCGGTATCCGGTCGGGGGCGTCCTGCCGCTCGGGTCGGGTTGGTTGTCCAGTCATCTCGAACCAAGCATGACCGACGGTCGTGGAGCGGTTGCGCAGCGGTCGGGCGTCCGGACGTTCACATCACCTGTCCGAGCCAACACCGACGACCTCTCATTGGTTGATCAGCAGCAGCGCCGCGGGCGACACCGTGCAGAACAGGCCCACCAGCACCGACAGCAGGATGGTCTGCAGATCGTTGGTGCGGAAGAACTTCCACGCAACGAGCACCAAAAGGCCGGTGAACACCAGTGCCGCGCCGAACGCGGCGATCGTCGCGTTGATCCACAACCAGCGGAAGCCGACCCACACCGCACCGCCGCCGACCAGGCCGAGGACGCCCTGCAGGGCCAGCGTGCCCCACTCCTTGCCCGCCGACGGCGGCCGGTCGCCCTCGTCCGGGTCGTAGTCGTCGTCGAGCCCGGCGGGCGCCGAGAGGTCGTAGTCCTCGTCGTAGGACTGGTCGTACGGCTGCTCGTAGGGGGCCTGCTCGTAGCCGCCCTCGGCGAGGCTCTGATCGTCGAAGTCGTACGGGTCGGACTCGGGCTCGGCCTGCGCCGGGTAGGCGCCGACGCCGCCGTCGATGCGCGGGATCTGCTCCGTGAAGCTCTCCGGCAGCTGCGGCGGTCCGGCCGGAGCCATCGGCGGACCGGCAGCGGGCCCGGCGGCAGGACCGGCGGCCGGTCCGGACGGGGGCGGCGCCGGCAGCGCGGGCTGCCGGATCGTCGCCTCGGCGTCGGTGCTCGGCGCGGACGGCGCCGGGGAGGCGGACGCGCCACCGGCGCTGCCGAAGCGCTGCGCCCAGTAACCGGCGCTGCCGGGCTGCGGCCCGGACTCCGCCGGGGTCTCCGGTGCCGGGCGCGCGGGCGGCTGCGGCGCGGCCGGAGGTGCCTGCGGCGGCTGCTGCGCCGCGGGCGGGGCCGCAGGCGGTGGTGCCTGCGGTGCCTGCGACTGAGGCGGCTGAGCCTGAGGTGCCTGTCCCTGGGGTGCCGGGGCCGGAGGTGTCTGCGGCGGCTGCCCGCCGTGCCTGCGGCTCGCCGGGGCCTCCTCGTCCGGGTTGACCGCGCGCATCTGACCGCTGTCCGACAGGACGCGGTTGATGATCTCCTGCGGCGCGGTCTCGGTCGGGTCCTCGGCCTTCCTGCGCCGGCGCCGGGAGCTCTTGTCGGAGCTGCCGCCGTACTCGGCCAGCAGCTCTGCCACGGTGCGCTGGGTGGGCTGGTCCGCCCCGCTGTCCCGACTCATCGTTCCCACCGTGCCCCGTGCCGCGGTTGCAGTCCAGTTCCGTCCACCGGTGCCTCGGTTTCATTCCGTGTCGGGCCGGACGCATTCTCCTGCGCCGGCACGAGCCCGCCCGTGCCCCCCGCACGCACCGGAACGCCGCTCTTGAACGCAGTGTGACTATCTCCGTTGGTGTGGTCCAGCCGCCGAAGGATGACTCCCTCGCGCAGCGCCCACGGGCAGATGTCGAGTTCGGTGACTCCCAGGGCCTTCATCGCGGCCTCGGCGACCAGGGCACCGCCGACGAGCTGGTGCGCCCGGGCGGAACTCACACCGTCGAGTGAAGCCATGTCGTTCGAGGACATCCGGGTGATGAACGCCAGCAGCTGCCGCAACCCCGTGTCGGTGAGCTTGCGCGGCACGCGCTGGCCCGCCGAGGACGGCGCGGAACCGGTCAGCCGGGCCAGCGAGCGGAACGTCTTCGACGTCGCCACCACGCGGTCCGGGCGGGCGAGCTTCCGGAACTTCTTCGCGGTCGGCGCCAGCTGGCCCTCCAGCCACTCGCGCGCCTTCTTGATCTCGTCCTGCTTCGGCGGGTCGTGCAGCATCGTGCGGCTCATCCGGCCCGCGCCCAGCGGCAGCGAGACGGCCAGGTCGGGCTGCTCGTCGATGCCCAGCGCCATCTCCAGCGAACCGCCGCCGATGTCGAGCAGCAGCAGGTTGCCCGCCGACCAGCCGTACCAGCGGCGGGCCGCGAGGAAGGTGTAGCGGGCCTCGTCCTCGCCCGGCAGCACCTCCAGCTCGACGCCGGTCTCGGCGCGCAGCCGGTCCAGGACCTCCGCGGCGTTGTCCGCGTCGCGGATCGCCGAGGTCGCGAAGGCCATCAGCTCCTCGCACCCGGCGGCCACGGCCGCTTCCTGCGCGTCGGCGATCGTCCGGATCAGCGCGTCCGCGTCGTCGTCGGCGAGTCGGCCGCCCTGCGCGCCGATCCGCTCGGCGAGTCGCAGGACGGTCTTCTCCGATGTCATCGGGGTCGGATGCGCACCGCGGTGCGCGTCCACCACGAGCAGGTGGACGGTGTTGGATCCGACGTCGAGGACCCCTAGGCGCATGACCGACAAATTACCGGCTGCGCACGTCCCCGGGCTGCAGGTGGGCGGGAAACTGCGTCCCGGAACACTCCCGCCGCACCCGTCACCAGGTCATCAGGGCCCGCCACCAGGTCAGCAGCCTCTCGGGGATGCGACCGGTCACACCCGGCCGGCTCAGGCCTCGAACTTGTAGCCAAGACCACGCACGGTGATCAGGTAGCTCGGGTCCGCAGGGTCCGGTTCGACCTTCGAGCGCAGCCGCTTGACGTGCACGTCCAGGGTCTTGGTGTCGCCGACGTAGTCCGCGCCCCAGACCCGGTCGATGAGCTGACCGCGGGTGAGCACCCGGCCGACGTTGCGCAGCAGGTACTCCAGCAGGTCGAACTCCTTGAGCGGCAGGTTCACGTCCTCGCCCTCGACGGTGACCACGTGCCGCTCGACGTCCATCCGCACCGGACCGGCCGCCAGCACCTGCGGCTGCAGCTCCTCGGCCTCGCCGCGGCGGCGCAGCACCGCCCGCACCCGGGCGATGAGCTCGCGCGCCGAGTAGGGCTTGGTGACGTAGTCGTCGGCGCCCAGCTCCAGGCCCACGACCTTGTCGATCTCGCTGTCGCGCGCGGTCACCATGATCACCGGCACGGCGGAGCGCTGCCGCAGCTGCTTGCACACGTCGGTGCCGCTCATCCCGGGCAGCATCAGGTCCAGCAGCACGATGTCCGCGCCGTTGCGGTCGAACTCGTCCAGGGCATCGGTGCCGTTGGCCGCGACGGCGGCCGTGAAGCCCTCCTTGCGGAGCATGAAGGCAAGCGGGTCGGCGAAGGACTCCTCGTCCTCCACGATCAGCACTCTGGTCACCGGACTCCTCCTGTTTCGACGGTTGTCACGCCGTCCGCACTGTCGGTGGTGGACCGCGCGGCAGGTGCCGCCCGATCGGGTTCGGTGGTCGCCTCGTCGTCGCCCTCGGCAACGCTGTGCCGGGGCACCCGGATGGTGAAGGTGGAGCCCGTCCCCGGCCTGCTCCACAGCTTCACCTCGCCTCCGTGGTTCGCGGCGACGTGCTTGACGATGGCCAACCCCAAGCCGGTACCGCCGGTGGCCCGCGAGCGCGCGGGGTCCACCCGGAAGAACCGCTCGAACACCCGCTCGTGGTGCTCCGGCTCGATCCCGATGCCGCGGTCGGTGACCGCGATCTCGACGAAGTCCTCGGACAACCGGCGCGAGATCGACACCGGGCTGCCGTGGGGGGAGTAGTTGACCGCGTTGGTGACCAGGTTCGTCAGGGCCGTGACCAGCAGCGCCCGGTCGCCCTCCAGCAGGTAGCCGGACGGTCCGTCCACCGCGATCTCTATCCCGGCGGACTCGGCGGCCAACCGGGACCGGCCCAGCGCCTCCTCGACCACGTCGTCTACCTCGACCGTGGTCAGCTCGGGCAGCCGCTCGGCGCCCTGCAGCCGCGACAGCGCGATCAGCTCCGAGACCAGCGTTCCCAGGCGCGTGGACTCGTGCAGGATCTTGGTGGAGAAGCGCTTGACCTCGTCGGCGTCGTCGGCGCTGTCCAGCAGCGCCTCGGCCAGCAGCGCCAGCGCGCCCACCGGGGTCTTGAGCTCGTGGCTCACGTTGGCCACGAAGTCGCGCCGGGTCGCCTCCAGGCGCACCGAGTCGGACTGGTCGGCGGCGTCGACGACGGCGAAGCCGTCCCCGAGCGGCCGGACGTCGCCGAGCACCGCGGCCGGGCCGCGGCCGGCCAGCGAGGCGCGCCCGTCCAGCGGGCACAGGTCGACGGTCACCGGCTCGCCGGTGCGCACGGCCTGCTCGGCGGCCTTCTGGGCGCGCGCGTCGGCCCGGTAGTCCTGGATGACGCCCAGCTCGGCGGCGCGCGGGTTGTGCAGCACCACGTCGCCGAAGCGGTTGAGCACGACGACGCCGTTGGTGCTGGTGTGCACCAGGCGCTGCAGGAGTTCGGCGACGGTGGGGCCCTGGGGCTTGGACGTGCGGTAGGGCCGGGATCCTCTGGCAACCAAGAATCCGCCGACCGCGCCC
The DNA here is from genome assembly GCF_045278815.1 of Saccharopolyspora sp. ID03-671. Lineage (NCBI taxonomy): Bacteria > Bacillati > Actinomycetota > Actinomycetes > Pseudonocardiales > Pseudonocardiaceae > Saccharopolyspora > Saccharopolyspora sp. ID03-671. Next base: position 4,121,985 of record NZ_CP134054.1, on the reverse strand, counting down.
AGCAGGAGCGCGGCGATGATCAGGGCGGTCCAGCCCAATGCGGTCACGTCTGCATCGTAAGCAAGCTCGGGTGGGCGAATGCCAGTCCACGAGGGCGTTCCGTGACGCCCGTGACACGAATCGGGCGCTTCTTCACCTGTGGTTCACCCCCTGATCGGAGCTGGTTCAGCTACCACCCGGGCCTCGGTAGCGCTCCGTTCCCCGACTCGGCGACTTCTCGCCACTCGTCACCCACGTGAGCGACGCGTGGAGGGCACCTCGGGAACGTTCCCGAGGTGCCCTCCCCCGCGAAGCCGGTGGTTCAGCGGCCCGCCGGTGGTTCAGCGGCGGGTCAGCGGCCCTGGTTCGCCACGGCCGCGGCGGCAGCGGCGGCGGCCTCCGGGTCGAGGTAGGTGCCGCCCGGGTTGGTGGGCTTGAAGTTCTCGTCGAGGTCGTAGCGCAGCGGGATGCCGGTGGGGATGTTCAGCCCGGCGATGTTCTCGTCCGAGATCCCGTCCAGGTGCTTGACCAGCGCCCGCAGCGAGTTGCCGTGCGCGGCGACCAGCACCGTCTTGCCCGCCTGGAGATCCGGCACGATCGCCGACTCCCAGTACGGCAGCAGCCGGGCCACGACGTCCTTGAGGCACTCGGTCCGCGGCATCTCCGCGCCGAGGTCGGCGTAGCGCGGGTCGGAGTCCTGGCTGAACTCGTCGCCGAGCTCGATCTCCGGCGGCGGGGTGTCGTAGGAGCGGCGCCAGAGCATGAACTGCTCCTCGCCGTAGGCCTCCAGCGTCTGCTTCTTGTTCTTGCCCTGCAGCGCGCCGTAGTGGCGCTCGTTGAGCCGCCAGTCGCGCTTCACCGGGATCCAGTGGCGGTCGGCGCCGTCGAGGGCGATGTTCGCCGTGGAGATCGCGCGCCGCAGCAGCGAGGTGTGCAGCACGTCCGGCAGCACGCCCGCGTCGCGGAGGAGCTCACCGCCGCGCTTGGCCTCGGCCTGGCCCTTGTCCGACAGCGGGACGTCCACCCAGCCGGTGAACAGGTTCTCGGCGTTCCACGTGCTCTCACCGTGCCGCAGCAGCACCAAAGTCGAAGTCATGGCCCCAGGCTATCCGGCCCGATCCGCAGGGCAGCGGGGTTGTGAGCTTCACCCGAGAGTTACGTGATCCCCGCCCGGCTGTGACACGACAGTGTCGGCCGTCACTTTCCGTGGAAGATATGGCGCCTCCAACCGTGCGTGCTCTAGTTTTCTAGTCGAACATCACACGAATGGAGTAATGCGGCGGCCTTGTGGCAGCTACATAACTCTGCGAAGTTGACAACGCTCTCCTTGATCGGCTCCCACGCACTCCCCGATCTCGCGAGAGCGTGAGCGCGGTTCAGCTCCCCCAACGAGCCGCGCCCCGCCGGGTTCAGGGTGCCCCCGCCCTCCAGACCCGTCAGGCGGGACCACCGTGGTGGGGCGGCTCGAGCTCGTGACTCCCCCTCTCTCCCGAGCCGCCCCTCCCGGTCTCTTTTCGATCGTGGTCGTCTTGCGTGGCGGTGCGGGTAGCGGAACCTGAGCGCCTCCGTGGACTCCGTGCGCCGCTCCTTGAGTATGTGAATACGCGGCGTCACGGCGTACTCGCCACGAAGGCGCTCAGAACCCGCGGCGGTGCCGGTTGCTTGCTCGGGGTACTGCGAAAGCACCTGCGGTGCTTGCCTGACGTTCGTGACTTTCCCGTCAGCCCTCTAGTCCTCTTGGTCCACCAGTTGTTTGAAGGGTTGGAGGTTGGCGAGGGACTCGCCCCTGGACTCGCGCCAGGCCCATTCCCTCCTGATGGCAGTGGCGAAGCCGAGTTCCAGGAGGGTGTTGAAGTCCCCGTCGGCCGCTTCGAGGACCTGGCCGAGGATCCTGTCCAGCTCGTCCGGGGTGGTGGCCTGGTGGCTGATGCGGCCCACCAGGTAGATGTCACCGGTCTTGTCGATCGTGTAGTGCACGCCGTAGAGCTTGGCGTTGCGGCGCAGCAGGTAGCGGTAGACGTTCTCGTGGTTCTCGTCCGGCTGCCTGCAGACGAACGCCTCGATGAGCAGAGCGTGCTCGGCGACGATGAGCCAGCAGTTGGTCTGCAGCTTCTTCGTGCCGGGCAGCGTCACGAAGAAGCGCCCCTCGCCCTTGTCCTGGTGGGCGAGCTCGTTGGCCTCCAGCGTGGACGTGATCACCTGTTCCGGGGTCACGCCGTCACCTCCTCGATCCGCAGGCTCCGGTTGAACGCCAGTTTCGCCTGCGCGTAGGTCTCCAGCAGGGACTCCGTCGTGCGCGCCCAGGAGAACGTGCTCGCGTGCTCCCGCGCGCGGGCCGCCAGCCGGTGCCGCAGCTCCGGGTTCAGCAGCGCCGAGCCCAGCGCGTCGGCCCACTGCCCGGTGCGGTGGCCGTCGACCAGCACGCCGGACACGTCGTCGGCGACCGCCACCGGGAGGCCGCCGACCGCGGCCGCCACCACCGGCGTGCCGCACGCCTGCGCCTCCAGCGCGACCAGGCCGAACGACTCGTTGTGGCTGGGCACCGCCACGACGTCGGCAGCGCGGTAGAGGCGGGCGAGGTCCGCCCCGCCGCGCGGCGGCAGGAAGCGCACCACGTCGTCGACGCCCAGGTCCACCGCCAGCTGCTGCAGGGCCCGGGGCCGCTCCAGACCGCTGCCGGAAGGACCGCCGACGACCAGCACCACCAGGCGCTCGCGCAGCTCCGGACGTCGTCGCAGCAGCTCGGCGGCCGCGCGCAGCAGCACGTCCGGCGCCTTCAGCGGCTGGATCCGTCCGACGAACGCCAGCACCAGCGCGTCGGCGGGAACGCCCAGCTCCTCGCGCGCGGCCGACCCGTCGCCCGGGGTGAAGACCTCCAGGTCCACCCCCGGCGGGATCGTCGCGACCGCGTCCGGGTCGGCGTCGTAGCGGTCGATGAGATCGGTGGCCTCGAACTCGGTGTTGGCCACCAGCATGTCGGCCTGGTCGACGATCTGCTCCTCGCCCAGCACCCGCACCCTGGGCTCCGGCGAGTCGCCCTCGGCGAGGTTGGCGTTCTTGACCTTGGCCAGCGTGTGCGCGGTGTGCACCAGCGGCACTCCCCAGCGCTCCCGGGCCAGCCAGCCCACCTGGCCGGACAGCCAGTAGTGCGAGTGCACCACGTCGTAGTACCCGGGCTCGTGCCGGGCCTCCACCCGCAGCGCGCCGGCGGCGAACGCGCACAGCTGCGAGGGGAGGTCGTTCTTGTCCAGGCCCTCGAACGGGCCGGCCACCACGTTGCGGACCAGCACGCCCGGTGCCAGCTCCGCGATCGGCGGGATGTCGGAGGAGGTGGCGCGGGTGAAGATCTCCACCTCGGTGCCGAGCTCGGCGAGCCGCCGGGAGGTCTGGGCGATGTAGACGTTCATCCCGCCCGCGTCACCGGTGCCGGGCTGCTCCAGCGGGGAGGTGTGCAACGAGAAGACGGCGGCGCGGCGCGGCCGCATCCGCAAGGTCCTGGAAGTCATCTGCTGCCCATCGCAAGCCGGTGGGCCCGAGTTGTTCGGACCCGATCAACCCCGACACCGCACGCCGCCGAAACATTCCCGTCGACGCGCTGAAACCTCGGAGCCAACCCACGACGCTACCCCCGAGGGGCGGCGAAACCCCCGCTCCGCCGCCCCTCGGTGGCTTCCGTCACAGGCCGTCCGCGCTTCCACGGCAACGCGGTGGGGGTGGGGAAGTTTTCATGAAAACCTCCCCACCCCGGGCCTCGATCAGAGGGCGGACTTCGCCTTCCACTGGTCCCAGGTCAAGATCCAGTCGTAGACGTCGTAGCGCGGTTCCATCGAGCTCGCCGAGCCCGTGACCTCGACCGGGTCGCCCAGCAGGGCGCTGTCGTAGTAGGCCTTGGCGTCGGCGGCGTTGAGGTTGATGCAGCCGTGCGAGTTGTTCACCTTGCCCAGCGCGGCGGCGTTCTCCTGGTTCTCGTGGATGAACTCGCCGTGGTTGGAGAAGCGGGCCGCGAAGGTCTTGCGCACGTCGTGGTACCCGTAGCGCGGGTTGTCCATGATCTCGACGGGGTTCTTCTCCATCACGATGTACGTGCCGTTCGGGGTGTTGCGCCCCGGGTCGTACTCCTCGCCGTAGCTGGCCGGGTAGCTGGCCACCTGCTGCCCGTCGCGCATCACGACCATCTGGTGGGTGCCCACCGCGGCCTTGACGATCTGCGCGCGGCCGATGTCGAAATCGCTGGTCAGGTCGGCCAGGCCGTAGGAGCCGTTGCCGTAGGGCACGCCGTAGAGGTCGGCCTTGACGGTGACGTGCGTGTTCGCCGGCCAGTACTCCTTGGGCCGGTAGTCGACCTGCTTGTCCGACAGCCACGCCCACGAGCCCTCGACGGGCGTGGAGGTCTGCACGCTCAGCGCGCGCTCCGCCGCCGCCTTGTCCTTGACCGGCTCGTCGAACTTGACGCTGATCGGCATCGCGATGCCGACCTTCGCGTCGTCGGTCGGGTTGACCGTGGCCCGGACCGTCTTCTTCGGCTGCACCGTGCGGAAGGAGCCCTGCACCGGCGCCTTCCTCCCGTCGGTCCCGACGGCCTGGCCGGACCAGGTGTACTCCTTGCCGTAGCCGAGCGCCTCGGTCGCCTGCCAGCTCGTGCCGTCGGCGGCCAGCTGCCCGGCGACGGCCTTGCCGTCGGCGTTGGTCAGCTGGACGGACTCGAAGCGCCCCTCGTCCACGGAAGCCTTGATCGGAGCGGTCGGACTGACCTCACCCGCACCGGCGCCCGGTTCGAGGTGGACCGCGGCGACCGGCGGAGCGGGCTGGGACTGCTCCTGCGATTGCGCAGAACAGCCCGCGATCAGCAGGACGGCCGCCAACGCCCCCAACAACACGCGCCACGGCAGCCGCATCACACCACTCACTTCGAAGGAATCCTCTCTGAAAATGAAGTCGAAATCGGCAAAAAACGGTCACCGCCGGAAAAAGCGAACGCGCTTCTCTCCAGCCGGCGGTTCTCCTCGCCCCCACCATTAAGACGCGCGACGGCGCGAAAAGATGTCCGGGACGCTTGTGCATCGCATCACAACCGCCGAATGCCGCTCCACCTGCCCCGAAAGGGGGACATTCGACGCGAAATGGAGTTCGCGCGATTCCCCGGCACAATTCGCGCGAACGGCCCTCAGACGCCGAGCGACTGGAATCGCGGGTGGAGCCGGACGTCGAGTTCCGAGAGAACGTCCCCTATCGGAGTCGCATATCCGACGACCCCGCCCTCGGCCCCGGCGACGTGCAGACCCAGCAACCGGCCCGACGGGTCGACGACGGCCGCCCCGGCATCACCCGGGCCGCAGAAGTGCGGCCGATCGGTGGTGATCCGGATCTGCTCGCGCAGCACCCGCACCCCCAGCGCCGCCCCGTGATCGACCCTGATCGTGGCGTCCACCGAGGTCACGACGCCGTCGGTGAGACCCGTGCCGAAGCCGTGCTTGCGGACCGGCTCGCCCGGGCAGGCCCGCGCGTGACCGGTGACCGGGCCGAGCCTGCCGACCTCCGGCGAGGCCGTCAGACCGGGCACGACGCGGACGGCGGCCGCGTCCACCCGGCCCGACAGGGCGGCCCTGGCGAGTTCGGCGTGCACCTGGCCGCTCTCCGGCTCGGCCATCCGGTCGCCCACCGACCACGCGTCGTCCAGGCAGCCGACGTCGAAGGTCGTCAGCCCCATCGGCTCGGCGGAATCACCGGCCACCAGCACCCCGAGCGTCCCGATCCGGCGGTACTCGCCGGCCTCCAGCCGGACCGACCGGCACGGCGCCAGGCCGCTGCCGCCGCGCACCGCGCGCAGCGGGCACCCCGGAGCGCCGTCGGAGCCGATCGTCCGGGTCGGCCACCGCAGCGGCTCCTCGCTGGAGCGGTGGATGTGCTGCAGGAGAGCCTGCTCCTCGACCACGTCGGTGGGGATGCCGAACAGCTCGGCGGGCACGCAACCGTCCCGGCCGAGGACCTCGCGCGGCCGCTTGCGGGCGACCGACACGACGATGACCTGCTCGCGGAGTCGGCTGCCCGCGCGCGTCCGGGCGCCGATGTCCACGCCCGTGACCCCGGGCAGGTCCAGCAGCTGGTCCTCGACCGCGCGCTTGATCGGGCGGATCACCGCGCGGTCGCGAAGTTCCCTGATGCTCAGCATGGTGGCCCCCTCCACCTCTGCCATTTAACACACAGGGTTACCTGTTAGTCACTAAGAGTCACCTGGATGGCCGCTGGATCAGAGCGCGCAATCGACCATCACGGGCTCGGGAGCGAGGGTGACGCCGAAGACCTCGCGGACGCCGTCGCGGACCTCGCGGGCCAGTTCCAGCAGGTCCGAGGTGGTCGCACCGCCCCTGTTGGTCAGCGCCAGGGTGTGCTTGCTCGACAGCGCGACCCGACCGCCCGGCCCCCGGTGGCCCTTGGCGAAACCGGCGCGCTCGATCAGCCAGGCCGCCGACAGCTTCCCGCCGCCCTCGGCCGGGTACTGCGGGATCCGCTGGTCCGCGCCCACCCGCTCGGCGATGCGCTCCAGCGCGGCGGGCAGCTCGGCCTCCGGCACGATCGGGTTGGTGAAGAACGAGCCCGCGCTCCAGGTGTCGTGATCGGCCGGGTCGAGCACCATGCCCTTGCCGCGCCGCAGCCCCAGCACCGCGTCCCGCGCCTTCGCCGCGTCCACCCGCTCCCCGGGCTCCACGCCCAGCGTCCGGGCCAGCTCGGCGTAGCGGATCGGCGCCGACAGGCCGCTGTCGTGCAGCCGGAACCGGGCGCGCAGCACCACCGCCGCGTCGCTGTGCTTGAGGACGCTGCTGCGGTAGGTCAGGCCCAGGTCGGCGGCCCGCACGGTCCGCACCCGGCCGGTGCGCCGGTCCAGCAGGTCGACCGAGACCAGCAGCTCGGAGACCTCCACGCCGTAGGCGCCGACGTTCTGCACCGGGGTCGCCCCGGCCAGGCCCGGGATGCCCGACAGGCACTCCAGCCCGCCCAGGCCCTGGGCCACCGAGTCCGCGACCACGTCGTCCCAGTCCTCGCCCGCCTCGGCGGTGAGCTGCACGATCCCGTCACCGACGTTGTCGTACTCGCGGCCGCGGGTCGCGATGCGCACGGCGTGCCCGTCGAAGCCCTCGTCGGCGATGACCAGGTTCGACCCGCCGCCGAGCACCAGCAGCCGGTGCCCGCCGTCGTCGGCCGCGCGGACCGCGTCGACCAGCTCGTTCTCGCTGGTGGCGACCACGAGGCCGGTCGCGGGGCCGCCGAGTCGCAGGGTGGTGAACTCGGCCAGCGGCGACCCGCCGCCCGGCTTCTCACCAGGCAGGGCAGTGTCGTCGCGCACTTCTTCGGCACCGGACGTAGAGGCACTCACGACTGCCAAAGGTAACCTCCGCTGCATGGCACGCCGCATCGAGCACCGCAGCACCTCCGAACGGCCCGCCGTCGAGGTGTACCGGGCGCTGATCGATTCCGACTACCTCGCAGCCCGGCTGGAGGAGCTCGGCGGCTCCACCGCGACCCTGCTGCAGCACGTGGACACCGACGACGGGGCCCGCTTCCAGACCCGTCAGGGCGTCCCGGCCGACAAGCTCCCGTCGGTGGCCCGCACCGTCGTCGGCGGCGACCTGCTCATCGACCGCAGCGAGTCCTGGCGGCGCGAGGAGGACGGCCACTACACCGGCGAGATCGCGGCCGAGATCGCCGGCGCCCCCTGCTCCATCACCGGCTCGATGTGGCTGCGCGACCTCGTCGACCCCACCGGGCCCGCGGTCAGCGAGCTCGTCGTGGAGGGCTCGGTCAAGGTCACCGTCCCGTTCGTCGGCGGCAAGCTCGAAGACCTCGTCGCCGAGCAGGTGCAGAAGATGCTGGTCGAGGAGGACCACTTCACGGCCGCGTGGCTGGCCCAGCGCGCCTGAGCGCGCGACTCCCGCCCGCGATGAACGTCCCGAAGAAGCGCAACCCCCGGCTCGCCGCCGGCCGCGCCCGGGCGATGGGGATGCCGACGCGCGGCACCACCAACCCCAACCGGCTGCGCCGCGTCGACCGCTGGATCGCCGCCACCCCGCAGGTCGCCCGCGCCGTCCGCACCGCCGTGGAACCCGTGGTCATCGACCTCGGCTACGGCGCCACCCCGACCACCACCGTCGAGCTCGCGCAGCGGCTCTCCGGGCTGCACCCGCGCCTGCGGGTGGTGGGCCTGGAGATCGACCCGGAGCGGGTGGCGGCGGGCAAGGTCGTCGCCGATCCGCCCCGGCTGGAGTTCCGGCGCGGCGGGTTCGAGCTCGCGGGCCTCGCCGCGGGCGTCCGCGGCTTCCCCGGTCCCGCGCTGATCCGCGCGCTCAACGTGCTGCGCCAGTACACCGAGCCGGAGGCGTGGAAGGCGTGGGACGAGCTGTGCTCGCGGCTCGCCCCGACCGGGCTGCTGGTGGAGGGCACCTGCGACGAGATCGGCCGCCGCTGCTGCTGGGTCATGCTCACCCGCGAGGGCCCGCGCACGCTCACGCTGGCCTGCCTCCCCTCCGCCATCGACAAGCCCTCCGATCTGGCCGAGCGGCTGCCGAAGACGCTGATCCACCGCAACGTCCCCGGCGAGCGGATCCACGCGCTGCTCGGCGAACTCGACTCGTGCTGGGCGACGGCCGCCCCGCTGGCCACCTTCGGTCCCCGCGCCCGCTGGGCCCACGCCGTCCGCCTCCTCGCGGAGCGGTGGCCGGTCCTCGACCGGCACCCCCGCTGGCGCCTCGGAGAACTCACCGTCCCCTGGTCCTCCGTCGCCCCCTGACCTCGGTCCTGGGGGAAGTTTTCATGAAAACTTCCCCGTCCCCCTCCGGGGCAGGAGACGGCCTGGGGACGGGAGAGCCCTTCTCACCTGCATCGGAACGGGATCTCCTCTCGGCTCTCGAACGTGACCCTGCTTCGCAGGGGTCCGACAGTTCTCATGAGAACTGCGCCGTCTCGGACACGACGGGAGCGGGCGTTTCCCCGCGAGCGGGGTAGCGCTTTTAATGGGGGCATGGATCGCGACTTCCACCTCAAGGCGTTTCAGGAGCAGGCGGACGCTTTCCGGCGTGCGGTCCTGCAAGCCGGTCCGGACGCCCCGGTCTCGACCTGCCCGGGCTGGGACGTCCGGCGGATGACCGGGCACCTCGCGCGCGTCTACGCGCGGGTGCGGGCATCGCTGCGGTCGGGCCCGGGCGACGCGCGCCCGGACGTTCCCGACGCCCCAGCGGATTTCGACGCGCTGCTGTCCTGGTGGGACGAGCTCCGCGGCGAACTCGTCTCCGATCTGTCCACGATGGACCCGGGTCGGCGGGTGTGGGCGTTCTTCGACGACGCGACCCCGACCGGCTGGGCGCGGCGGGTCGCGCACGAGACCGCGATCCACCGGCTCGACGCCGAACTCGCCCTCGGGCAGGCGCACGACCTGGTCTTCGACCCGGAGCTGGCGGCCGACGGCATCGACGAGATGCTCACCGTCCTGCTGCCGCTGGGCGACTGGAGCGCGGGCGAGCACGACGGCACCGTGCTCTACCACGCGGCCGACGCGGGACGGGCCTGGCTGGTGACCTACCGCCCCGGCGAACGCCCCGAGACCGGCGCTCCCGCGGGCGCCGGGCTGGAGACCGGCGCGACCGTCGCGGGCACGGCCGACGCGGTGTACCGACGGGTGTGGGGACGGCCCAGTTCCGCTTCGGTCACCGGCGACACCGCGCTGGCCGGTGTGGCGGCCGGACGCTGAAGGAACCCAACCGACCTGCGACAATCTTGGTCGTGAGCTCTTCCGAACGTCGCTTCGTCATCACCCTCGGCTGTCCCGACCGGACCGGGATCGTCGCCGCCGTCTCCGGCTTCCTGGCCGAGCACGGCGGATGGATCGTCGAGGCCGGTCACCACACCGACACCACGACCGGCTGGTTCTTCACCCGGCAGGAGGTGCGCGCGGATTCGCTGCCGTTCGGCATCGAGGAGCTGCGCGAGCGCTTCGGCGCCGTGGCGGGCGAGCTCAGCGACCGGGCCGAGTGGCGGATCTGGGACACCGCCGAGCGCCGCCGCGTCGTGGTGCTGGTGTCCAAGGAGGCCCACTGCCTGCACGACCTGCTCGGCCGGGTCGGTTCCGGGGAGCTGGACGTCGAGCTGTGCGCGGTGATCGGCAACCACCCGGAGCTGGGGCCGATCACCGAGGCGCACGGCATCCCGTTCCACCACGTGCCCTTCAGCAAGGACCCGGAGACCAAGGCGGCCGCGTTCGAGCAGGTCCGGGAGCTGGCCGAGCAGCACGACCCGGACGCGATCGTGCTCGCCCGGTTCATGCAGGTGCTGCCGCCGGAGCTGTGCGAGCGGTGGGCGGGCAAGGCGATCAACATCCACCACAGCTTCCTGCCGTCGTTCGCCGGTGCCCGGCCGTACCACCAGGCCTACGAGCGCGGCGTGAAGCTGATCGGCGCGACCTGCCACTACGTGACGGCGGAGCTGGACGCGGGCCCGATCATCGAGCAGGGCGTGATCCGCATCGATCACACCGACGACGTCGCGGACATGGTCCGCAAGGGACGCGACATCGAGAAGATGGTGCTCTCCCGGGGTCTGCGCTCCCACGTCGAGGACCGCGTCCTGGTCCACGGCAAGCGCACCGTCGTGTTCTGAGCGTCACCAGTGGACAGTTTCTCCTCGAATCACCCATGATCAATGTCCGTTTTGCCCGGACAATTCGAGGAAAAACCGTCCCCTGGTGCGGAACGCGCCTCCCAGGACCTCCGCTCAGCGGGCGAGGTCTTCGAGGACTTCGGCGTGCGGGAGCTCCGGGAGCACGTCGGCCGGGGTGATGATCTTGCTGCGGCGGAGGCCGCTGCCGACGACGACCGCGCCGGCCTCGACCACGCGGGGATCGACGAGGATCGGCCAGCCCTCGGGCAGGCCGAACGGGGTGATGCCGCCGTACTCCATGCCGGTGAGCATCACCGCCTCGTCCATCGCGGCGAACGAGGCCTTGCGGACGTCGAGACGGCGCTTCACCACGCCGTTGACGTCGGCGCGGGTGGTGGCCAGCACGACGCAGGCCGCGCGGCGGACCTCGCCGGCGCGCTTGCCCGCCACCACCACGCAGTTCGCCGAGAGCTCCAGCGGCGAGCCGTACTTCTCGCAGAACGCGGCGGTGTCGGCCAGATCCGGGTCGATCTCGGCTACGCCGATCCGGTCGTCGCCGAGCCCGCGCACGGACTCGGCGACCGGGTCGGCGAGCAGGTCGAGGCGCTCCAGCGCCGTGGTGACTTCCAGCGTTCCCGCCGCCGCGGACCCATCGAAACCCATGCCCGCACGATAGAACGCTCAGCGCAGGAAACCCGTCAGCAGGTCCCGCAGCAGCTTGCGGTGGGTGAGCATCGGCGCCTGGGACTCCAGCAGCTCCAGCCGGGCGTCGCCGAACGCGGCGGCGGTGGCCTTCGCCGCCGAGGCGGGGTGCATCGGATCGCTGGTGGCGCCGATGACCAGGACCTCGGCCGACGCCCGCGACAGCGCGCTCGCGTCGGCGACCGGGACCTGCTCCGGCAGCTCGCGCAGCGCCTCGGCGAGCCGGGACAGCGCGGCGGCCCGCTGCGCCAGGTGATCGCCGACCTCGACGCCGGGCGGGATCTCGGCGGCCAGCGCCTCCCGCAGGCTCGCGCCCTCGTCGTCGGCGGCGATCGCGGCGGCCAACCGCTCGTAGGCCCAGGCCGCTGCGGGTTCCCGGGGCCGGTCCAGCGCGGCCGGGAGCAGCAGCGCCAGGCGCTGGAAGCGATCGGGGTGCTCGGCGGCGATGCGGGTCAGCGCGCCTGCGCCGAGCGAGACGCCGACCGCCTGCGTCGCACCGACCTCGTCGGCGACGGCGAGCACGTCGGCGGCCACCGAGGCGTAGTTCCAGTACCCGGCCGGGGCGTCGGGCGCGGAGCCGTGCCCAGGCAGGGTGATCACCACCCGGGTGCCGCGCAGGCCGGACGCGGGGATGCGCGCCTCGCCCTCGGTCGCGCCGAGTCCGTGCGCGACCAGCGTCACCGGCGCACCGCTGCCCAGCGCCCGCCAGCGAGCGCGCACTACCAGGACCGCCCCTGGACTTCCTTCACCTTCGGCCGCACGTCGACGATGTAGACCAGCGCGGCGACCAGCCCGGCGATCCAGATGATCCCGTAGGGCCCGCGCGTGTCGACGATCAGCAGCAGCGCGGCGGCGCCGGTGATCCCCATCCAGGCCAGCTTGTTCAACTTGTCCGCGGCCGTGAAGGCATCCGCGCGCTGCAGCGCGGCGTGCACGAACGCGAACACACCGACCGGGATGCACACGATCCAGATGACCGTCAGGATCCACCAGTACAGCGGCATTCCGCTCGAAAAACCCACGTGCCCACCTTACGTGCCGGGTGCCGTCGTGGGCACCCGCCTCCGGCAGCAACCGGTCCCGGCACCCGTCGGGTACCGGGACCGGCGCTCGCGGCGATCAGTCGTCGGCGGCGGCCTTGGCGCTCGTCGACTTCTTGGCGGGGGTCGCCTTGGTGGTCGTCGCCTTCGGCGCCGGGGTGGCCTTGGCCGCAGCCGGCTTGGCGGCGGGCTTGGTCTCGGCCGGCTTCTCGGCGGTCTCGGCCTTCGGCTCCTCGGCCTTCCCGGAGTCGGCCTTGTCGGATTCGGTCTCCGGCTCCGCGTCCTCCTTGACCAAGGTGCGGGTGACCTTGCCGAGCACGTCGTCGGCCAGGCCGCGCACGTCGCCGACGGTGTCCTCGACCTTGCCCTGGGCGGTGCCGACCTGCTCGCGGACCTTCTTCACCTGCGTGGAGTCCTGCAGCTTCTTGAAGGTCTCCTCGCCGTGCTCGGAGAGCTGCTCGTAGAACTTCTTGGCGGACTCGCCGTAGGTCTCGAGCTGCTTGCGCACCTCGGACGGGTCGAGCTTGGCCTTGAACTCGCTGAAGTCCTTGGGCAGCTCGGACTTGGCCGACTCGGTGCGCTCGGCGACCTGGTTGCGGAACTTGGTGACGGCGTCCAGCACGGCCTGCGCGGCCAGGTCACCGGCGCCCAGCGCCGCCAGCAGCGGGGTCCGGGCCTGGTCGACGCCCTCCTTGAAGGCCTTGTTGACGTCGTCGGTCTTGGGGAAAGCCGGCATCGCGGTTCACTCCTCGGGTTGGTGGGTGTCCCCGTCGCTGTCCCCGTCCTCCGCGGCGTCCTGCTCGCGCCGGAACGAGGAGTAGATGTCCAGAAGCACTTGTTTCTGCCGCTCGCTGAGCTCCGGATCGGCGAGGATCGCGTCGATCACGGGCCCGGACTCGCGGCTCTCCAGGATTCCGGCCTGCACGTAGAGCGCCTCGGCGGAGATCCGCAGCCCCTTGGCGATCTGCTGGAGGATCTCCGCGCTCGGCTTGCGCAGCCCGCGTTCCACCTGGCTCAGATACGGGTTGGACACTCCGGCGAGCTTCGCCAGCTGCCGCAACGAGATCTGGGCGTTGTTGCGTTGGGTCCGGATGTAGCCACCGAGGTCGCTGACCGCCTGGTTCACGGCCTTGGGGACGGCTTTGTCCACGCGTTCCATCGGGCACCTCTCCGGTTTCGACATCCACCATAGCCCCGAGTGCTAGCTCTTGCAAGCACCCAGCTAACACCCTGCTAGCGCTCGGCCGGGAACCCTACTGACTTGCGCACATGCAGAAGGGATGACCTTCGGGATCGGCGTAAACCCGAAATCTCGCGTCGCGCTGATCGGCCGGCTGCGGGAGCTGAACCGCCCCGGCGGCGATCGCCCGCTCGTGCCCCTCGTCGAGCGTGCCCACCCGGACGTCGAGGTGCGCCATCTGCGGCACCTCCGGGCTCGGCCAGGTCGAGGGCTTGTGGTGCGGGTCGAGCTGGAACGCCAGCGGCGCACCGCCGGACGGGTCGGCGAGTTCCACCCACCGATCGCCGGACTCCTCCTCGTCGATCCGCCATCCCAGCAAGCGGCCGTAGAACTCGGCGAGCCGGCGCGGGTCGGCGCAGTCGATCGCGTACGCGGCGAGCGTCAACGCACTCATCGCACTTCTCCTCAGCTGTGTCGGAGCTAACTAACCACCAATGAGCAGAATGCAGGTTACAAGTGTCGGCCGCAACCCCCTACTGGCTTACGATGGTGTCCGTGAACAGCAGAGCTGTCGCTCCGGAAGTGGACCGCGCGTCTGTGCTGGAGGCGGTCGGACTCGACTTCGACCACGACATCGAGCTAGTCCTGGCCTTCCTCAACACCTGCGACGCCGAGAAGGGCACCGAAGTCCTCGACGAGCACGCCCATTGGCAGCGGTGGTGCACCGAACGCGGCCTGGTCGTGGTCCCCGAAGTCGAAGCGGCCCGCGAGATCCGCGACACCATGCGGTCGTCGGTGGCCTGCGGAACCCGCCCCACCGGCTTGGCGAACACGACCTGGCCCGTGCAGGTGCAGCTGCGCAACGGCATCCCCTCGCTGGTCGGCGTGGACGCGCTGGGCAGCGTGCTCGTCGCCGCCACCCGACTCGTGCACACCGAGCACTGGGAACGCATCAAGATCTGCCCGGCCGAGGACTGCCTGTGGGCGTTCTACGACCGCTCCCGCAACAGATCCCGCACCTGGTGCTCGATGCGAGTCTGCGGCAACCGGGAGAAGGCCCGTTCCTGGCGCGAGAGACACACTCCCGCCTGAACAAAGCGATCGTCGTCACCTCGCTCAGCGGTGCGGGTTGCCCGGGTGGTGGAGGAGAACGCGGCTCCGCCGCATGCCGCGAAGACCTAGATCAGCAGCTCCGAGATCGCGTAGATCGCCAGACCCGCCAGGGCGCCCACGACGGTGCCGTTGATGCGGATGAACTGCAGGTCCCTGCCGACCTGGAGCTCGATCTTGCGCGAGGTCTCCTGGGCGTCCCAGCGCTCCACCGTGTCGGTGATCAGCGTGGTCAGCTCGTCCCGGTAGTTCGACACGACGTAGGTCGCGGCGCCCTCCAGCCAGCCGTCGACCTTCTCCCGCAGCTCGGGCTCGGCGTGCAGCCGGGCCCCGAGCGAGCGGAGGCCGTCGCGGACCCGCACGCGCAGCTCGCTGGACGGGTCCTCGGCGGCGTCGAGCAGCATCTTCTTGGCCGTGCCCCAGGCCGAGGACACCAGGTTCTGCACCTCCGGGTGCTCCAGCACCTGGTGCTTGATCTGCTCGGCCTTGGCCATCGTCTTCTCGTCGTGCTGCAGGTCGTGGGCGAACTCGACCAGGAAGCGATCCACGGCCTGGCGCATCGGGTGCTCCGAATCGGTGCGCACCGCCCACGCGAAGGACAGGACCTCGGCGTAGATCTTGTCCGCGAGCATCGCGTCGACGAACTTCGGCGACCACGAGGGCGCGCGCTGGCTGACCACCCGCAGCACGGTCTCGTGGTTGTCGCGCACCCAGTCGTAGGCGCGGTCGCAAACCAGGTCGACCAGCTTGTGGTGCGATCCGTCGCTGAACACCTGGCCCAGGATCCGGCCCAGCGGCGGCCCCCACTGCTGGTCGACGAGCTTGCGCACCACGCCGTGCTCGATGATCGCCTGCACGTCGTCGTCCCGGAGCACCTGCACGGCACCCCGCACCGCCGTGGCCAGCTCCGACGTGACCCGCTCGGCGTGATCGTCGTCGTCGAGCCAGACCCCGATGCGGCGGCTGATCCCGGCGCTGCGCAGCTTGTCCCGCACCACGTTCTCGGCCAGGAAGTTCGTGCCGACGAAGTCGCCGAGGCTGCGGCCGATGGTGTCCTTGCGGGTCGGGATGATCGCCGTGTGCGGGATCGGCAGCCCCAGCGGCCGCCGGAACAGCGCCGTCACCGCGAACCAGTCCGCCAGCGCACCGACCATGCCCGCTTCCGCCGCGGCCCGGACGTAGCCCACCCAGGCCCCGGCCCCCGCGTTCTCCTGCCACCGCGCGAAGAAGTAGACCGCCGTCGCCACCAGCAGGAACGCGGTGGCCACCGCCTTCATCCGCCGCAGGCTCCGGCGCTTGTCCGAGTCGGGGACCGTCGTGGGTTGCACTCCACGATTGTGGCAGCGTTTTCGGGCAAGCCGGGGCGAACACGACGACGTGAGCCCCGACACGGCGCCCGGCCCCACCCATCGGGGGCCTTAAAACGCTGGTCACGCGGGTTGTTCGGTGTATTAGGCTCCGCAAGCGTGCGCACTCCTGCTTTGACCTCGCGTCTCCAGCCGTTCACGTCCACGATCTTCGCGGAGATCACCGAGCTGGCCCGCCGCACCGGCGCGGTCAACCTCGGCCAGGGCTTCCCGGACACCGACGGCCCGGAGAGCATGCTGCGCGTCGCGCGGGACGCCATCGCCAACGGCGTGAACCAGTACCCGCCGGGCGCCGGTGAGCCCGAGCTGCGCGCGGCCATCAGCGAGCACCGCGCCCGCTACGGCACCACCTACGACCCGGCCGACCAGGTGCTGGTCACCGTCGGCGCCACCGAGGCCCTGACCGCGACGATGATGGCGCTGGTCGAGCCCGGCGAGGAGGTCGTGCTCGTCGAGCCGTACTACGACTCCTACCCCGTCGCCGTCGCGATGGCCGGTGGCGTGCGCAAGACCGTCGGCCTGCGCCAGGGCCCCGACCACCGCTTCGAGCTCGACCTCGACCAGCTGCGATCGGTCGTCGGACCGCAGACCCGCGCGCTGGTCCTCAACTCGCCGCACAACCCCACCGGCACCGTGTTCACCGATGCCGAGCTGGCCGCGATCGCCCAGGTCTGCCGGGACAACGACGTCATCGCCGTCACCGACGAGGTCTACGAGCACCTCCTGTTCGACGGCCGCGAGCACCACCCGCTGGCGAGCCTGCCCGGCATGGCCGAGCGCACCGTGTCGATCTCCAGCGTCGGCAAGAGCTTCAGCGCCACCGGCTGGAAGATCGGCTGGGTCTGCGGACCCGCCGAGCTGGTCGCGGCGGTCCGGGCCGCCAAGCAGTTCATGACCTTCGTCGGCGGTGCCCCGTTCCAGCCGGCGGTCGCCCACGCCCTGCGGCACGAGCTGCCCTGGGTCGACTCCCTGCGCACCGACCTGCAGCGCAAGCGCGACCGGCTGGCCGAAGGACTCGGTGAAGCCGGTTTCGACGTGCTCGACAGCGAAGGCACCTACTTCATCTGCACCGACGTCCGCCCGCTCGGCTACACCGACGGCGCCGAGTTCTGCCGCTCGCTGCCCGAACGCGTCGGCGTCGCCGCCATCCCCGTCCAGGTCTTCTGCGACAACCCCGACGACTTCAAGCACCTGGTCCGCTTCGCCTTCTGCAAGAAGGACGAAGTCCTCGACGAGGGAATCCGGCGGTTGCACAAGCTCCGGTAGCGAGACGGGTCTCAACCACCTCCGTAGCCGATGCAGATGAAGCCCGCTTCTCCGTGCTGCGCTTGGGCTTTCGCGAGGGCTGCTGCTGGTGGCAGACCCGCGTCGAGGGCCTCGTGCAGGGTCAGCATGACTTCCACGGTGCGCTCGTCCGGAACCGGGACGACGCTCGCGATCACCGTGGCGGTGCCGCGTTCGAGCAGCGTGGCGGTCAGCCCGCTGAGCTGATCGCCCCTGCTGATCGCGGACTTGCCGACGTCGCAGGCCGAGAGCACGACCGTGGTGGGGCTCCGGTGCAGGCCGTCGAGGTCGTGGGCGTAGAGCGGCCCGTCGACCAGATCCAGGCAGGACAGCAGCGGCTGGTCGGCGCGAAAATGACCGTGCGCGGCCAGATGCGCCACCGCTGCTCCGTCCACTGCGGACAGGACCTGGTCGGTCCGCGCCTGATCACCGGCGAGCAGCCGTCCACCACCTCGCCGCTGCAAGGTCGTGACCTCGCGCTCGGCGTGGTCCAGCGCGGGCCCGGCGACCCACACCCGCTCCCCGGCGGGATCGGCCGCGCGAGCCCGGGCCGCGCCACCCAGCCAGCAGCGGATGGACGGGCTCACCGTGACCGCGTTCCCGCCGCACGCCGGCAGCACCGACCACGGCAGCAGGTGCAACCGCCCGGTCGGCACCACGACCAGATCGCGCCCCCGCTCCAGCTCGGCCAGCACCGGGGACAGCAGCTGCGACTGGAGTTCCGCCGCTGCCACGCTGATCCCGTGCTCGAACATCGGCGCCGCGCGCGACGCCACCCCGCACGCCTGGCGCGAGAGCAGGTGCCGGAGCCGGAGCGCCTGCGCTTCGGCGGCCGATTCCGGACCGAGCGCGTGCAACCCGAACTCACCGTCCACGATGGACACCGCGAACAGGTTGCCGCGCTCGGAGAACAGGCTCAGCAGCACGGCCTCCCCGAGCTCGGCGCTGATCTCGTCGGCCTCGGCCGGGGCCCGCAGCCGGTCGGTGCGTCCCTGGACGAGCATCGCCCGGCGCCGCACCCGCTCTTCCATGTCGGCGACGGTTCTCATGCCGCGCTGCGGGTCGGCGGACCGCTGCGCGTCGAGCACCGCGCCCCGCAGCCGCACCAGGGCGTCGTTGAGCGCCGGATCCGTCGGCGGGAGCAGCGAACGCCGGTGCAGCGCGCTGCTGGCTCGGGAGCGCTCCGTCCAGCGCAGCACCAGCTGCGGGTCGCCGACGCGCAGCGCGGCCCGCACCGCGACCTCGCCGAGCTCGTCGGCGAGCCCCAGCGCGTGCACCCGCATCTCGAAGGCGGCCATGTCCACGGCCTGACCGTCGACCGCGCGCAGGCCCGCGCGGCAGGACCGCAGCAGCCGCGCGGTGTTGCCGTCCTGCTCGGCAAGCAGCGCGTCCGCCAACCACCCGATCGCCCGCAACTGCGGTGGCACGGCGTCGCTTTCGCGCAGCCGGGAGCAACGGCGGAGCAGCTTGCGCGCCACCGAGTGCAGTCCCGCGCGCTGCGCGGTCTTCCCGGCGGTCAGCCGCAGCTCCGCCGCCGTGGCCCGCCACCCGAACTCCTCGCAGGCCGAGGCCGCGCGGCGCGCAGCCGACACGGCGCAGCGCGTGCTCTGCCCGGTTCGCAGCTTGGCCTGCCACACGATCGCCGCGGCCAGCGCCGCCCAGGCCGGCCGCTTCTGCGTCCGGAACAGCCGACGCGCCGCGCTCGCGGCCTCGACCGCGGCCGCCGGGTCGCCGTCGCGCAGCGCGCACCCGGCCAGCGCCAGCCGGGTCTCGGCGAGCCTGCCCTGCTTCCCGGTGGCGGACAGCCGCCGGGCCGCCTGCTCCATGACCGCGCGGGCCTGCTGCGTCAGCCCCGCCGCCGCCAGCGCCTCACCCCGGTCGACCAGCGCTTCGGGGTTGGCCCGGACGTCGAGCCCGGCGGCCTCGGCCTCCTCGAACAGCCGCAGCGCCCGGGGCAGGTCCCCGGCCCGGAACGCCACGCAGCCCCGGTTGTGCCGGCACCCCGCCGCCCGCGCGCCCCGGCCGTCGGCGGCGAAGATCCGCTCGGCGTCGGCCAGGTCCTGCTCGGCCTCCTCCAGCCGGTTGGTGTAGAGGTTGGCCAGGCCGCGACCGAGCAGCGCGTTCGCCCGCCAGCGCCGGTCCCCGTCGAGGTGGGCCAGCGCGCTGGTCAGCCGCAGCCGCGCGTCCCGGTGATGACCGCGCTGGCAGTGCAGCAGCCCCCGCAGGCAGGTCGCCCGGGGCCGGTCGTCGGCGGGCAGGTGCGGCTCGGCCGCGGCCAGGTTCGCCCAGCTCGCCCCGGTGTCGCCGCGCTCCAGCTCGATCCAGGCCAGCGTCAGCTGCAGCTGCGCGGACCGCTTGGCCCACCGCCCGCGCTGGGCGGTGGACAGCCCGAGCCGCACGTGCCCGCGCGCCTGCTCGACCATGCCGAGCTCGACCGAGGCCAGCGCCGCGATGTGCCGGGCGAGCACCCGCAGCTCTCCCTCCGGTGCCGCACCCGCCAGCAGCCGCTCGGCCTCGCGCAGCGCGTCCCTCGGCACGGCCGTCGCCTCCTCGCGCCAGCGCAGCGCGTCCGCGATCGCCTCCGGCGGTGTCACCGCCGCCGCGGCGCTCAACAGACCAGCCAATCCGCGAAGGCGGGCTCGGCCCGCTCCGGCCGGTAGACCACGCTCAGCGGTCCGCGCGGCACGTCGGTCACCTGGAACGCGCCGTGCCGGTCCAGCTCGCCGCTGCGCTCACCCGCGGGGTGGCGCAGCACGATCTCGCCGGTCGGCGAAGCCTGCCCGGCCTTGTTGAGCACCAGCCCGGAGACCGTGACCAGCCCGCTCGCGGCGGGCACCAGGTCCATCTCCAGCACGCGCCCGGGCATCGCGAAGGTCAGCACCCGGTTCTGCGGTCCTCCGGTGCGCACCCCGACGCGCTCGTCCGCCGAGTCGCCGACGAGCTTGAGCTCGCCCCGGTCGCGACCGCTCGTGCGCATCGCGACCGCCGCGTACGAACCGGCCAGGACCCGTTCCGGGACCGGATCCTCGGTCTGGAACAGCTCGCGCAGCTTGCGCAGTTCCGCTGGAATCCGCTGGTTCATCCCGCCACCTCCTCGGGCAGTTCGGCGCCGAGCAGCCGCTTGCGCAGCTCGGCCAGGCACCGGCTCTTCTTCGGGCCGATCGTTCCTCTGGGTATCCCCAAGGCCTCGCTGACCTGGGCGTAGCTGGCCTCCGGCGTGACCGCCAGGACGCGCAGCAGCTGCTGGCACCGCTGTGGCAGGCCACCGAACGCCTGCGCCAGGCGGGAGGCGGAGACCATCCGCATCACCAGGTTCTCGGCGGGCTCGGAACGCTCGGAACCGTCCAGGTGATCGGTGTCCAGCCCGATCGGCGCCTCCCGCGACCGGGCCCGGCGCAACCGGATCGCCTCCCGCCTCGCGGTGGTCACCAGCCAGCCCGGCAGCTTCTCCGGCTCCCGCAACCGATCCAGGTTCTCCGCCAGCGACAGCCAGGTGGCCTGGCAGACGTCCTCGGCGTCGGCGGTGTTGCCGGCGAACGCGCGCGAAACACCCCAGATCACCGGCGTGTACAGGTCCACCAGTTCCCGCCACGCCTGTTCGTCCCCGGACGCCGCCCGACTCAGCAGCACCGCAGCCGGACCGGCTTCCCCGACCTCGTACACGACCAGCACCTCCGGAGCTCGGCGTTGTCTTCTTTCCCACCGAGTAAGAGGAGGAAGGGGGCCTCAAAGATTCAGTTCGAGCCGGATACCCCACGATCGAGTCAAGAATTGCCCGCCGGAATCACTCCACCGCAGCAGTTTCGGGCACCGCACCGGCCTCGGGCGCCACATCGGTCTCGGGCACCGCGGCCGGGTAGATGTGCGCGACGGCCGCGCGAGCCCGCTCGGGATCGCGGTCGGCCTGCAGCGCGGTGGCGATCACGGCGGCGACGCGGGGCGCGGCGAACGACGTCCCGCTCCAGCGCGCGTAGCCGAAGCTGCGGCCGCCTCCGGCCCGCATCCGGACGAAGCAGCTGCGCACGTCCACGCCGGGAGCCGCCGCGTCGACCCAGTCGCCGCTGTTGGAGAACTCCGCGATCCGGCCGTCGGGCCCGGTCGCGGCCACGCCCACCACCTCGGGCAGCGCGGCGGGCCAGAACGGTCGGGTCCGGCCGTGGTTGCCCGCGGCGGCCACGACGACGGCCGGGGCCATCTCCCGCAGCTCGGCCGCCAGGATCTCCGGGCACTCGTCGTCTGCGGTGTGGCAGCCGGAGGTCAGCACCACCACGTCGACCGGAACGCCCCGCTGCTCCGCCGAACGCCGCAGCGCGCGCAGCCCGGTGGCGACGGTGAGGTCGTCGGTGAAGCCCAGCGAGGACAGCACGCGCTGCGGCCGGATGACCGCGCCGGGCGCGTGCTGGAGCACGACACCGCTGACGAAGGTGCCGTGCCCCGCCTGCCGGTCCTGCCCCGAGTCGTCGTCCGCGTCGAGCACCTCCGGCGCCGCGACGAACCCCGGGCGGCCGGTGAACCAGGGGTGCGGATCGCAGCCGGTGTCCAGGACTCCCACGACCACGGGCGGTTCCCATTGGGCCGCAGGCGGTTCCGGAACCGGTGGGATGAATTCCGCTTCGGCGCCGGTCCCGAACATCACCGGTGTGCCGAACATGACCGGGCTGCCCACGTGCACGTTGTTCACCGACACACCGGAGGTGTCGCGGGCGAGCTCCACGCAGTGATCGCGTTCCGCATCGCGCAGCCGGATGCGGGCCAGCAGCAGCTCCTCGTCGTGGTGCACCCGGTCGATCCACCGGCGGTAGCGGTCCAGAACGGGATCCAGCGATTCCGCCGGAGCCAGCAGTTCACCCCGCCTGACCAGGCATTCCGAGTCGCCGCCCGCATCGTGCAGCACCATCTCGTGCCCGTAGGACGTCCAGATGCGATGGAGTTCGGCCAGCCCCAGGCCGCCGCGCTGTTGCTCGTGATCCACAGCGGACACTCTGCATGTTTCGGGCGAAGTCCACAGCGGACGAGACCCTTTCGGGGAACGGGCCACTCCGTCGCGACAACGTTTGGCCCCTTCCGGAGTCCCCCGAATGCATGGAGAATGCTGGCCCAACTGTCGTGATCGTCGCTCCGGGTGGTCCGAAATCGCCCCCTGGAGTGGTTGAATGTCAACCGGAGGCGCCGACCCCGGCGCAGCCGTTGCCCCGCCGCGCTCGAACCGCGCGAATCTGACGGACATTGGCGGTGATCACCGTGAAGGGAATCTGCGCAGCGCGCGGTCCCCGTTCGCGGACCGCCGCGTTCCTGGTGCGGATCTCGTTGTTCAGCGGCGTGTGCCTCGGGGTGCTCGTCGGTGGTGCGACCGCGGCCTCGGCCGCCGAGCACGCGCACGCCGACAAGCCCAGCGCCACGCAGTCCGCCTCCTCATCCGACTCGGCGACGGGGTCCGGCTCGGCGAAGGGGCCGGACACGACGAAGGGGTCCGACTCGAAGGACTCCAGCAGCTCGGGCTCGGACTCGACGGCATCGGATTCGAAGGGGTCGAGCAGCTCGGGCTCCGAGAAGCCGTCGAAGCCCGACGTGCAGGACCCCGGTTCGAAGCCGGACACGTCCGGCGTCGAACCCGCGAAGCCCGAGAAGGTCCAGCCCGAGAAGGCCGAACCCGCGAAGCCCGAGAAGGTCCAGCCGAGCAAGCCCGAGGTCCCGGACCCGGCCGAACCCGCGGCCGGCAACTCCGAGGACGACGGCCGACGCTCCGAGCAAGCCGAGACGAACTCCTCGTCGAACGCCGACGCCGCGTCCGAGAAGGGCCAGGGCTCGTCGGCCCAGGTCTCCCACGCGCGCCACACCACGCCTGCGGCCGCCCACGGCCAGCCGCAGGGGACGACTCCCGAGCTGATCAGCGAGCCGATCACGCACGAATCGGCGGCAGCGACCGGCACGAGCACCGCCCGCGACGACGCGCAGCCCCGGGCGCCCGACGAGGCCCCGGCACCGGACGTGGAGCGGCAGAGCGATTCGAGCCCGGCGGCGCCCGCGCCCTGCTCACCACCTGCCAGTTCGCTGACCTCCGCGAACACCGGCTGCATCGGTGGCCTGCGCAGCGCACACGCCATCCTGCCCGGATCACCCGATCTTTCCGACACCGCCGCCGCGCTGGTGGCGCAACGCGACATCGGCCCGGACATCAACACCCGATCGGCCGAAACCACGGCGTCGCCCGACTAACAGCGGCCGATCCGGCCTGCATGAAACCGCATCTGCGGTGACTCTGGTGTCAACACCACCCGATGGACTCCGATCCGGACGCCTGCGCCCGGCCGGATCGGACCGGGGCGCCATCAGCCTGCCCGGCAGCGTCGCTGAAGAACATCGCTGATTAAGCGTCTCTGACCTGCTGGAAGAACAGGACTGGGCCCTGGCCCCGGTGCCGCTAATGCCCCAGCGGCACCGGGGCGGCGCCCCACAGGTCGAACCGCCCGTCGGCACGTCGAGGGGCCGTGCCGACGGGCGGCCGGCAACTTCTCATCGGTGGGATCCGCACGAAATCCGCACGGGACTTCGCCCGGCATCCCACCCGGCGCAGTCCTGAAGCTCGCTACGAGGGGTGTGAGCTTCAGGCGATGGGAACGGTGAGCGGGTTCGGTGCCGGCCCCGGCCGCACCGAACCCGCTGCCGCCGCGAGCCGCTGGATCGCCTCGACCAGCCGCTCGCCGGGCAGCGTGTAGGGAACCCGGATCCAGCGCTCCAGCGATCCGTTCACCGAGAACCGCGCCCCCGGAGCGAGTCTCACCGAGTGCGCCTCGGCCGCCACGGCCAGCCTGCTGGCGATGGGTTCGCCGACGTCGCACCACAGCGACAGACCGCCGTCGGGAATCCGGTACCGCCACTCCGGCAGGTGCTCGCGCAACGCCGCGACCAGCACGTCCAGCCGCTCCCGGGTTTCGGCCCGCCGCCGGGCGAGCACGGGTTCGGCGTCGTCGAGCAGCTCGGCGAGCACCAGCTGCTCCAGCACCGGGGTGCCCAGGTCGGTCGCGGCACGACCGAGCACCAGCCGCTGGACGAACTCCTCCCCGGCCCGCACCCAGCCGAGCCGCAATCCTCCCCAGAACGACTTGCCCGCCGAACCGATGGTGATGACCCGGTCGGTGAAGCTCGCCATCGGTGGGGGCGCCTGCCGCCCGGTGAGATCGATGTCCAGCAGCGTCTCGTCGATCACCGCGTTGGTGCAGGTCCGGGCGAGCGCCCGCGCCAACCGCTCGCGGCCTCCGGCATCCAGCCGCACGCCGGTCGGGTTGTGGAAGTCGGGGATCAGGTAGGCCAGCCGCGGCGCGGTCTGGCGCAGCGTCGCGGCGAGCAGCTCCAGGTCCCAGCCGTCGCCGGTCATCGGCACGGCCACCGGTGTGGCCCCGAGCCCGCGCAGCGCCTCGATCGCGTTCGGGTAGGTCGGGTGCTCGACCAGGACGCGCTCACCGGGGGAGACCAGCGCGCGCAGGACCAGCGCGAACGCGTGCTGAGCGCCGTTGGTGATCATGATCTGCTCGGGGTTGGTGGGCAGTCCGCGCGCGGTGTAGCGCTCGGCGACGCGGGCGCGCAGCGCGGGCAGCCCGTGCGGCTGGTAGCCGTGGTCGCCGATCTGCTCCGCGAGCCGCACCTGCGCGCGCTCCACGGCCCCGCGCAGCTCCGGCGGAGCGCCGGGCGTGGCCTGGGCCAGGTTGATCACGCCCGGATCGTTGGAGGGGAACCAGCCGCCGTGCATCTCGCTGCCGCGCCGTGAGTCCGGCAGCTTCACCCACGATCCCGCGCCGCGCCGGCTCGCCGCGAAACCGTCCTCGCGCAGTCGTTCCAGCGCTCGGGCGACGAGGGTGCGGCTCACGTCGAGGGACGCGGCGAGCTCCCGCTCGGCGGGCAGCCGGGTGCCGGGAGGGAGCCGACCGTCGAGCACCAGCTGGCGGACGCCGTCGGCGAGCAGCTGCGAGGACGGGCGAGCGCCCTGGTGCCAGAACCCGAGGAGGTCGAGGAGCTTCTGGCCGTGGATGTGCGCACCGGGAGTCGGCAACATGAGTCCAGAATAGCCAGATTGGATATCGAGTTTAAGTCCAATTCACGGCTATTACTGGGTCATGGCCTCAGCAACGGTTCCCGTGGATCTCTCACCGCTGTCGATGCGATTCCGCCCCCTCGCCCGGTTCGCGCAGCTCATCGGCGGGCTGCTGCTCTACGGGGCGAGCCTGGCGCTGATGGTGCGCGGCGACCTGGGCCTGTCGCCGTGGAGCGTGCTCGACCAGGGCATCGCCGAGCGGCTGGGCGCGAGCATGGGCACGGCCAGCGCCGTGGTGGGCGTGGCGGTCCTGCTGTGCTGGCTGCCGCTGCGGGAGCGTCCGGGCGTGGGCACGGTCGCCAACGTGCTGCTGATCGCCGTCGCCGTGGACGCCACGCTCGCCGCGCTGCCTCCGGTGCAGGCGCTCGCGATGCGGGTCCCGCTGCTGGTCACCGGGGTCGTGCTCAACGCGCTGGCGACCGCCACCTACGTCGGCGCCCGCCTCGGCCCGGGACCGCGCGACGGTCTGATGACGGGACTGCACGCGCGGACCGGGTGGTCGATGCGAGCGGTGCGAACGTCCATCGAGGTCTGCGTGCTCGCCGCGGGCTGGCTGCTCGGCGGCACGGCCGGCCTGGGAACCGTGCTGTACGCGGCGGCGATCGGCCCTCTCACGCAGGCATGTCTGCAATTCACCGCCGTGCGGGTGAAAAAAGATCTCTTCCCCTAGAGACATCTTGGATACCACGCAGTAGCATTGACGCCGTCCACCTGACCCCCAGGGGTGGACCTTGACGCCCCCGCACTCCCGGTAACCCCCAGGCCGGTTGAGCGCGGGGGCGTCGCTATTCCTAGATCGCGTTGAATGTGGACGAGGTCCCCTCCACCTCCACCGGCGCCCGCAGCGACCTGAGCGCCCAAGGTGGACAGCACCGTCCCCACCTCCACCGCACCTTGACCACGACGTTGTCATCATCCACAGAGGTCCCCCTCGTCCCCGCGACCCGAACCTAACCGCACCCACCGACAACCCGCCCCGGGTCGAAACCGGGGTTCTCGTCGGGGCGATGAGTTCCGGGGTTGGCGGAGGTCTACCTGGGGAGTCGTCGAGCGGGAGGTGCGGCATGACGCAGCGAGGGCCCGTGGTGGGGCCGGAGTTGGTGGGGTTGTTGGAGCGGAGCTTCGCGGTGACGCGGGCCGTGCTGGCGGCCGTGCCACCGGAGCGGTGGGGCGCGGGGACGCCGTGCGACGGGTGGAACGCCGGGCAGCTCGGCGGACATCTCGTCGGGGGCGCGACCTACTTCGGGAGGTGTGCGGCCGGGCTGGCGCCGGAGCTGCCGACCGAGGAGCCCCGCCCGTTGGGCGACGAGGTGGTGGCCGACTTCGACGAGGCCACCCGGCTCAACGTGGAGGCGTTCGGCCGGGACGGTGTCCTCAGCGAGGAGCTGCCGTTCGCGTTCGGCCCGACGCCGGGTTGGGTGATCGCCAACATCAGCTTGTCCGAGACCGTGCTCCACAGCTGGGACCTGGCCCGGGCCACCGGTCTGCCGTACTCCCCGGACGAGAGCTCGGTCGACGCCGTCCTCCGGTTCCAGCGGCAGAGCGGGGAGGAGGAGCTGCGCGCCGACGGGATGTTCGGCCCGGCGATGCCCGTGCCTCCGGGGGCGGGCCCGTTCGAGGAGCTGCTGGCGTTCACCGGGCGGAAGCCCTGAACCGTCGGGACGAAACGGACGCGATCGTCGGTGCTTCGTGGCAGGATTCCGCTGGTGAGCAAGCCGCAGCAGGGGCTCCGAGCGGGAGCCCTGCCGGGCACGTCGAACGGGAGCCGCTATGCACGTCGCCGACAGCCATGACCTGATCCGCGTGCACGGGGCGCGCGTCAACAACCTCGCGGACGTCAGCGTCGAGATCCCCAAGCGCCGGTTGACGGTGTTCACCGGCGTGTCCGGATCGGGCAAGAGCTCGCTGGTCTTCGGCACGATCGCCGCCGAATCGCAGCGGATGATCAACGAGACGTACAGCGCGTTCCTGCAGGGCTTCATGCCGACGCTGGCGCGCCCCGACGTCGACGTGCTCGACGGCCTGACCACGGCGATCATCGTCGACCAGGAGCGGATGGGCGCCGACCCGCGCTCGACGGTCGGCACCGCCACCGACGCCAACGCGATGCTGCGCATCCTGTTCAGCCGCGTCGGCGAGCCGCACATCGGTTCACCGCAGGCGTTCTCGTTCAACGTCGCCTCGGTCAGCGGCGCGGGCGCGGTCACCCTGGAGCGCGGGGGGATGAAGGTGAAGGAGCGCCGCGAGTTCAGCGTCACCGGCGGCATGTGCCCGAGGTGCGAGGGACGCGGCAGCGTGTCCGACTTCGACCTCACCCAGCTCTACGACGAATCGAAGTCGCTGCGCGAGGGCGCGCTGACGATCCCCGGCTACACGATGGAGGGCTGGTACGGGCGGATCTACATGGGTTCGGGGTTCCTCGACCCGGACAAGCCGATCCGCGAGTACACCAAGAAGGAGCTGTTCAACCTCCTGCACAAGGAGGCCACCCGGATCAAGGTCGAGGGCGTCAACGTCACCTACGAGGGGCTGATCCCGCGCATCCAGAAGTCGATGCTGTCCAAGGACCGCGAGGGGATGCAGCCGCACATCCGCGCGTTCGTGGACCGGGCGATCACCTTCGACACCTGCCCGGAGTGCGAGGGCACGCGGCTGAACGAGGGCGCGCGGTCGTCGAAGATCGCCGGGATCAGCATCGCCGACGCGTGCCGGATGCAGATCAGCGACCTCGCCGAGTGGGTCGGCGGCCTGGACGAGCCGTCGGTGGCTCCGCTGCTCGGCAAGCTCCGGCACACCCTCGACTCGTTCGTCGAGATCGGCCTCGGCTACCTGTCGCTGGACCGCCCCGCCGGAACGCTGTCGGGTGGTGAAGCGCAGCGCACCAAGATGATCCGGCACCTCGGCTCGTCGCTGACCGACGTGACCTACGTGTTCGACGAGCCCACGATCGGGCTGCACCCGCACGACATCCAGCGGATGAACGACCTGCTGCTGCGGCTGCGCGACAAGGGCAACACGGTGCTGGTCGTCGAGCACAAGCCGGAGACGATCGCCATCGCCGACCACGTCGTCGACCTGGGTCCGGGCGCGGGCACCGACGGCGGTGCGGTGTGCTTCGAGGGCGACGTGGCGGGCCTGCGCGCGAGCGACACCGTCACCGGGAAGCACTTCGACGACCGCGCCTCGCTGAAATCGCAGTTCAGGAAGGCCGTGGGAGCGCTGGAGATCCGCGGGGCCAACGCCAACAACCTGCGCGACGTCGACGTCGACGTGCCGCTGGGCGTGCTGTGCGTGGTCACCGGGGTGGCGGGTTCGGGCAAGAGCTCGCTGATCCACGGATCGCTGCCCGCGGAGGAGGGCGTGGTGGCCATCGACCAGAGCGGCATCCGAGGGTCGCGGCGCAGCAACCCCGCGACATACACCGGCCTGCTCGACCCGATCCGCAAGGCCTTCGCCAAGGCCAACGGCGTGAAACCGGCCCTGTTCAGCGCGAACTCGGAGGGCGCCTGCCCGACCTGCAACGGCGCCGGGGTCGTCTACACCGATCTGGGGATCATGGACACCGTCGCCACGACCTGCGAGGAGTGCGAGGGCAAGCGGTTCAACGCCGACGTGCTGGAGTACACCTTCGGCGGCCGCGACATCAGCGAGGTGCTGGACCTGTCGGTCGCCCAGGCCGAGGAGTTCTTCGGTTCCGGTGAGGCCCGCACGCCGGCCGCGTACAAGATCCTGGAGCGCATGGACCAGGTCGGGCTCGGCTACCTGCGGCTCGGCCAGCCGCTGACGACGCTGTCCGGTGGTGAGCGGCAGCGCCTCAAGCTGGCCACGCGCATGGGGGACAAGGGCGGCGTCTACGTCCTCGACGAGCCCACCACGGGCCTGCACCTGGCCGACGTGCAGCAGCTGCTGGGCCTGCTGGACCGGCTCGTGGACTCGGGCAAGTCGGTGATCGTCATCGAGCACCACCAGGCGGTCATGGCGCACGCGGACTGGATCATCGACCTCGGTCCCGGTGCCGGTCACGACGGCGGTCAGGTGGTCTTCGAGGGAACCCCGGCCGACCTCGTCGCGTCCGGCAGGACCCTCACCGCGAAGCACCTGGCCGACTACGTCGCCTAGCGGTCGGGGCAGGGCTTCTGGCTCGGGTTGCCGCAGGGAGTGGTCTCGGCGCCGATCAGGAGCGCGCGGGCCGGATCGCCGGTGAGGTACTCCTGGAACCGGGTGAGCAGCGGGTCGTCCTCGGACTTGCGGGTGTAGAGGTACTCCACCGCCCAGAACGGGTAGCCGTCCTTGCCCGGGTCCTTGCCGTCCAGGGGCACGATCGTCAGCGCCCGGGCCTCGGCGACGGTCCTGGCGGCGTGCACGTCGGCGAACCCGATCGCGCCGGGCGTCGTCTCGACGCGGTTGAGCACTGCAGCGGTGTTCGGCGACCAGCAGCGCACGGGCGGGCCGTCCGGTGCGAGGACGTGGCTGTCGCAGGGCAGCGTCGGCGCGGTGATGTCGCCCTTGATGACCTCGTTCTCGAACACCTTCCGGGTGCCGGACAGATCGGTGCGGTCGACGATCTTGACCGGACCCGGCGCGCCGCCGACCTGGCTCCAGTCCGTCAGCTCCCCGGAGAAGATGGCGCGGAGATCGTCGGAGGTCAGGCCCGGGACGTCGGTCTCGCTGTTGACGACGACGGCGAAGGTGACGACGGCGATCGGCCGCTGCTGGAAGTCGCCGCGATCGGCCGGGCCGTCGGAGAACACCCCGACCACGGGCGATCCCGCGTCGCGGCCGAGCAGTCCCAGTCCGTCGATGCTGCCGGTGTCGGAGGTGCTGATGGTCGCGCCGTCGCAGTCCTTCTCGTACTGCTCGGCCACCCGGTCGACGACCGGCATGACGGCGCTGGACCCGGCGATCTGGATGGAGCCGCTCGCGCAGTGGTCGGGTTCGGCGGAGACGGCGGTGTGGATCGAGGTCGCGATCAGCGCACCGGCGAGCAGCAGGCTCAGCCCGGTCGCCACCGCGGCCCCGGTGAAGCGGGGTTTGGTCTTCTCGTCGCGGATCCAGCCGTTCTCGATCCGGCCGTCTGCCAGCACCGTCTTGGTCGTCTCGCCGCCGGAGCGGTCGTCGGGCTCCTGCAGGACCACGACGAGCTTGAACTTCTCCCGCCTCTTGAGCGCCAGCTGCCCCACCCGCACGCCGTGCCACTGCGGGCCGAGCTCGGTCGCACCGGCTTCGATCGTGGTCGACATGCGGCTGCGCAGCCACGTCCGCACGGCGCCCAGGTCGCCGGAGTCGCCGGGAGCGGGTCGGCGGGGCGCGGTGTCCTCGGTGAAGAACGCGAGGTTGGCCCGAGCCGCCGCGCGCAGTTCGGGGGTGCTCGCCTCGGAGATCCGCGCGTCCCACACGACGCGCTTGCCGAAGGTGAACGAGAGGGGGAGGTCGTAGTCGCGCTTCTCGATGTCGTAGCTGCCGACGTTGCGGATGCGGATGATGACCACGCTCATCCGGTTGGCCATGTCGGTGAGGTGCCGCAGCCGCGGATCCGCCTCGGAGGACAGCTCGTCGTGCCTGGACAGCGGGTCGAGGCCGATCTTCGAGTTGTACAGGACGCGGTAGTCGATGCGCTTGCGCCGGATCACCAACCGGTCCGCGAGCGGCGCGGCGAGCATGAGCGCCGCGGCCAACGCGATCCACCCCGGGGTACCGAGCTCGGCGACGATGCCGACCAGACCCGCCCACAGGTTGGCCATTGCCCTCTCCCATCAGCGCTGGTCAGCACAGCGTAGGGCCGATTCGCGGCGGTTCGGGGGCCGAGATGATCGCTGTTCACGCCGAGTTCATCTCCCGGCCCGCCGGGAAACCCGGTGGCACGGCCCGCTTTCCGCGCCGAGCGACCGGTGG
This sequence comes from Saccharopolyspora sp. ID03-671, assembly GCF_045278815.1. Taxonomy (NCBI): domain Bacteria; kingdom Bacillati; phylum Actinomycetota; class Actinomycetes; order Pseudonocardiales; family Pseudonocardiaceae; genus Saccharopolyspora; species Saccharopolyspora sp. ID03-671. The sequence continues at coordinate 4,090,698 of NZ_CP134054.1, read as the reverse complement.
TCCGGTTCGAGCGGACGTCGCCAGGGGACGGTTTTTCCTCGAATCATCCGGACAAAACGAATGTTGATCATGGGTGATTCGAGGAAAAACTGTCCCCCTCCCACAACGGTCGTCCCGGAACAGGGCACCACGCCGCCCCTTGACTTCGAGTTAACTGGAACTTCTAGCGTGGGGTCAGGCTCTTCGACTGGAGGTAGTCATGAAGCGGATTCGACCTGATCTCTGGGAAACCGAACCCGAGTACCCGGCTCCCGGCCTGAGCACCCACGCCTACCTGTGGACCTCACCGGACGGGAACGTGCTGTTCTACAACACCTCGCTGGAGTCCGAGATCGAGGCGATGGCCGAGCTCGGCGGCATGCGGCACCAGTACCTCAGCCACCGGGACGAGATCGCCCCGTCGCTGCGCACCATCAAGGAGCGCTTCGGCTCGGAACTGCACATCACAGCAGCCGAAGCACCCGTCGCGGGCGAAACCTGCGACGTGGACGGCACTTTCGACGAGAGGAGAACGGAAGAGGCCGGTTTCGAGGTGATCCCGACGCCGGGTCACACCCCGGGCAGCGCCTGCTTCCTGGTTCCGGGCGCGGACGGGACGCTCTACCTGCTCACCGGCGACACGATCGTCCGCGGTGCCGACGGCGAGTGGTTCGCCGGATACCTGCCCGGACACAGCGACCACGACTCCCTCGTGCACAGCCTCGAAACCCTGGCTCCGCTCACGCCGGACGTGGTGATCTCCAGCGCCTTCACCGGCGACTCCGGCGTCACCAGCCTCGACCGCCCCTGGGCGGACTGCGTCGCCGAAGCCCTCGCGAGCCTCACCCCGGTGAGCTGACAACCGGAGGCACCGATCGTGAGTACCCTGAAAAAGGGGATCTTCAGCGGAAAGGCGATTCGCATGATCGAGCACCTCACGATCCCGCGCGGGCCCTTCGAGCTCGCGGCCGACCTGCACCGCCCGGACGACGCCGCCCCACCACGCGCCGTGGTGCTCTCCACGCCCGGCAGCAGCGTCAAGGAGCAGATCGGCGCGAACTACGCGTCCCGGCTCGCCGCCCGAGGCATCACGGCCCTCACGTTCGACCCGAGCCACCAGGGCCAAAGCGGCGGCGAGCCGCGCGATCTCGAGGACCCGTACCGCAGGGGCGAGGACATCTCGTACGCCATCGACGCGCTGAGCACGCTCGACGGCGTCGATCCGGAGCGGATCGGGGTCCTCGGGATCTGCGCCGGCGGCGGATACGCGGTGCACACCGCCCGCACCGATCACCGCATCAAGGCCGTCGGCACGGTCGTTCCCGGCAACATCGGCACCGCGTTCCGGGGGTTCCAGCCGGACGGCCCGGCCGCCGCGCTCGGCGAGCTGGCCGCCGCGCGCACCGAGGAGAACCGGACCGGTGCGCTGACCCGCTCGAACTGGCTGCCCGACACCCTCGACGAGGCGGGCGAGCTCACCGACGTCGACACGATCCAGGCGATCAACTACTACCGCACCGAGCGCGGCGGGCACGAGAGCTCGACGAACCGCCGCCTGTCGCGCAGCGACTCTCTGCTGCTCGGCTACGACGCGTTCCACCTGGTCGAGGAGCTGCTGACGCAGCCGCTGCAGGTCGTGGTCGCAGGTCGGCGCGGCAGCACCGGCTCCTACGAGGACGGCGTGCGGCTGTGGGAGCTCGCCCCGAACCCGGTCGACCTGATGGTGATCGACGGCGCGGGCCACTACGAGCTCTACGACGAGCCCCGGTACGTCGACCCAGCGGTGGAACGGCTCACCGAGTTCTTCTCGACGCACCTGTGACAAGCCGGGCTGCGCCCGACGGTCGTCCGGCTGCGCCGAACGGTCGATGCGCCTGGTGCGTCCACCTGGCTCTCCCCGCTCACCGCCGTCCGGAGGCGCAGACCTGGAGCGACCGCGTTCACCGTGGTAGATCCCGCGTCCGGGCCCGCTTGTAGGCTCGTCGGTATGCCGGACACGCAGTACGAAGACCTGCTCCGCCACGTGCTGGACACGGGAGCCCGCAAGGACGACCGCACCGGGACCGGGACGCGGTCGATCTTCGGTCACCAGCTGCGCTACCGGCTCTCCGACGGGTTCCCGCTGATCACCACGAAGAAGGTCCACTTCCGGTCGCTCGCGTACGAGCTGCTGTGGTTCCTGCGCGGCGATTCCAACGCCACGTGGCTGCAGGACAAGGGCGTCACGATCTGGGACGAGTGGGCAGGCCCGGACGGCGACCTCGGACCGATCTACGGCGTCCAGTGGCGGTCGTGGCCGACACCGGACGGCGGCCACATCGACCAGCTCAGCGAGGTCCTGCGCGCGCTGCGGGAGAACCCCGACTCGCGGCGGATCATCGTCTCGGCGTGGAACGTCGCCGACATCCCGCGGATGGCGCTGCCGCCGTGCCACGCGTTCTTCCAGTTCTACGTCGCCGACGGCGAGCTGTCCTGCCAGCTGTACCAGCGCAGCGCCGACCTGTTCCTGGGCGTGCCGTTCAACATCGCCAGCTACGCGCTGCTCACGCACATGATCGCCGACCAGGTCGGCCTGGACGTGGGCGACTTCATCTGGACCGGCGGCGACTGCCACATCTACGACAACCACGAGGAGCAGGTCCGCAAGCAGCTCTCCCGCGAAGCCCGGCCGTTCCCGACGCTGAACCTCAAACCGGCGGACAGCCTGTTCGACTACACCTACGAGCACTTCGAGATCGACGGCTACGACCCGCACCCCGGCATCAAGGCTCCGGTGGCGGTGTGATCGGCCTGATCTGGGCCCAGTCGTCCACGGGCGTCATCGGCCGCGACGGCACCATGCCGTGGCACCTGCCGGAGGACCTCAAGCACTTCCGCGCGGTCACCCGGGGCGCCGCGGTGCTCATGGGCCGCCGCACCTGGGAATCCCTCCCGCCGCGCTTCCGCCCCCTGCCCGGCAGGCGCAACCTCGTCCTCTCCCGCACCCCGCAGGACGGTGCGGAAACCTTCCCGGACCTCGACGCGGCCCTCGCCGCGGTGTCCGGCGACGTCTGGGTGATCGGCGGCGCAGCCGTCTACCGAGCGGCCCTGCCCCTGGCGGACAAGATCGTCGTCACCGAGATCCGAGAACCCTTCGAAGGCGACACCCACGCCCCCGAACTCGACCGCCCCGCAGACACGGTCGGCGAATGGCACGAGTCCACCACCGGCCTCCACTACCGCTTCCTCACCTGGGAGTGAGGTCGTCGGTCAGCCGCACCGGTCGGTGCAGCACGTCGAATCCGACACCGATCGTTCAGACGTACGAGGTACCGCGCCGTATCTGATCGGCTTTTGCGACGAAGGACTCCTCCAGGAACGAATCCGGAATACCGCAAGCATCGAGGAGCAGCGCGATCAAATCCCGAACCAGCGGTTGCTCGGGCAGGGTGTCCATGACGAGAAGCTCGTATACCGAAGGCACCGACGACGAGCGGCCGACTCGACGCCTCCACTTCTGCTCCAGACGGCGGAAATGCAGCCCGGACGCCTGCCGGATCTCCCGTAGCAACGCCATGTACTCGGACTCCGTGGTGAGCGTCTTGAGCGTGGAGAGCACCTGCCCGGAGCCGTGATGAGGCTTGAATCGCGGATGCCCGCTCACGGCCACCACAGGCACGGCGGGCTCCTCCTGCTGCGACCACTGACCGTCGTCCGCCGACCACGACCGGCCAACAGCCTCCGCCTCGAACGCACGACCGTCCTGCTGAACGTCGCTCTTCCACTGGTCAGCGCTGTACAACTCGTCCCTGCCTGCGACGATCATCCCCGCTGGAACGTCCCTGGTAACCGTGGCGCCAGCACGGATGTGCGCGCCCTCGCCGATCGTGATGCCACCGATCACCGTGGCGCCCCAGCCGACGACGACGTGGTCCTCCAGCTTCGGCGAGAGATTCCCCGTCCGCGGCTCAACGCCCGCCGCTGTGAGAGGAGTGATGTGGCGCACGAGATCTCCGTACACCTGGCAGTTCTTGCCGATCTGGCTGCGCGAGCAAATCAGCGCGTTGCTGACGACGCTGGCGTCACCAACGGTGGCGTGGGCGCAGATGGAAGCCCGGTGCATGATGAGCACCCGCTCACCGAGCCTCGCGCCCCGCTCGACCAGACAGTAGTTTTCGACGGTGGTCCCCGGACCGACTTCCGCTTCCGCCCCGATCACGCAGAAATGGCGAACGGTGCAGTCCTCGCTGATGACCGTTTCCCGTTTCTCCAGGGAGCCACTCCGCCGCGAGGGCGCAATGACACGGGCTGTTGAGGCAATCCTGGCTGTGGGGTGGATGGAAATCCCTTCTCGCGAGGTGTCGAGCACCGTCTCACCGAACGCCCGAGCGCCCGCGAGCACAGGTTCCTCTCCGACAGCGGGGTTAGCGGGACCGGACTGCGGCTGTTCGGATGAACGCCGAAGCTGGGCCAGCTGCTCTTCCCGCGCCGCGTCCCACAGTTCACCGAAACGCTTGCACTCGTCTTCGGGGCTTCGCGAAACGGTCCGCTTGGCCAACTCCTCGACCACCCAGAGCATGTGCTGGACCGGCACCGGGAGCATCGGCTGCGTGAACATCTGGTGGATCTTCGTGTGCGACGGAGCTGCGCGATGCCCGTTCTCCTGGTCGATCCACCCTTGGATCCTTCGGCTGCCCAGGCACCCGGCGAGTTCGTGAAGCTCGTGCAGAGCGTCGTTGAGGTCCTTCAACGCGCCCTCAGACAGGGAGGGACGCTTCCACGGTGCACCGGCCACTTCAACTCCTTGACAAGCAGAATGCGTCAGAATCCGTAAGATAGCGTAAATGATCAAGGCCTCAGAGCTTTTCGAGCCTGGAGCCGAGACCGGCCGAGAAGGTCGGCGGAACCCGCCGAAAATAGCCAAAAAGAACCTCAACCCATTTCGTGCAAGAGCGTAAATTACGGTTTGACCTGCAGTTATGTTGATCCCAAGTCCGGACTCGAAATCCGGCTTCGAGCGGGAATGAAGGGATTGATGTGGACATGTGGGTTTGGTTGATCGCTGCGCACGTCCTCTTGGTGGCCGCGATCGTCAAGCCGCTGTGCCTCGGGATCACGGTGCGATACTTGAACCGCCTTTATGAGCGCGGCGGCATTCTCGCCCTGGACGCCGGGGCCGACGCGCTGGCCCGAGCGAAGGGCAGGAATACCGCGGAAACCGCGTCTCAGGCCGAACCGTGACGGACCTCGCGAGCTCGTCAGGGAGCCGATCCGAGGAGGCCATACCTGCAGATCATTTGCAATAGCGTCCGGGTATGGCCGTGGTGCACCGGGCGACCGTCTCGCCGACCAAGCAGGAAATCGCCACCGCGTGGCTCGACGCGCATCCTTGGGGAGCTGAAGGGCACGTCGAAATTCTGGGTAGCTATCGCTTCGACGACCCGGAGAGGAGGTGTGCGTCGAGTCGCTTGTCGTACGGCGCGGGAAAGTGCTGCCAGCTGCCGTTGACATATCGGGGGAGACCGATGGACGACGCAGGGGTCGTGCCGCTGACCACGATGGAGCATTCGGCACTCTATTCATATCCTGTTTGGCATGGGCGAAGTTCTGACGACGCGTCGCGTCTTCTCATGTTCGCTCTGCGCAGGACCTATGCGTTCCGATCACGAACCTCCGGGTTCGCCGGTGGAAAAGGGCGTGCGGAGCGGGCGCAGCGCCTTCTCATCCTGATCGGTGCGCCGACGCAGTGGAGCCGAGGTGGGGCCGGTCGTGCCGGGCTCGAGGAACGCCACAGGCTCCACCGGCCTCCGCGCGCGAGAGGTGTCTCCGCGGCCAGGTGGACGCGGGTCGTGGCCGCTCCGCGGCACGTTGCCAGGGCGGAGGGAAGTGGAGAGGTTCACGGGAAAGTCCGTTCGCAGGTCTGAAGCCGGTAGTGGTTGGTCAGTCGGCGTCGGTGAGGAACACGCGTCCTCCGCCGTAGGCGGCGAGCTGGTGGTGAGCGCGGGCGACCGCATCGTGTTCGGTGCCTGCGATGCGGGCGGTGTGCTGGCCTTCGGCATCGGTGATCTGCCAGGCATCGTCGGACAAAGTCCGCGCGACGTGACGGCAGTGCCGCATCACGCCATCACCGCCGCGTTGTGCTGCCGAGGTGCAGGTGCCGTGGCCTTCGCGGCCGCGAAATCGGGACGGCGACCGGGGGCCGGGAGCGCGTGAACTCCGGCCGCCTGCAGCGCAGCACCCGAGGCGCTGCGTTGACGATGCGCAGCGGAATGCGCCGGTGAGCCGCGTAGGAGTGCGCGGCGACCAGAAGGTCGAACCCGGCGGTATCGATGGTGCCGGCCTGGGCCAGGTCCACGAGCGTGTCCGGTGGTCCGGTCAGCACGTGCGGCCAAAGCCGCTCGGCCAGCAGGACGACTTCCTCGCCGGCGAGGTCACCCTCCACTGCGAACAGGGTGGGCAGGGTTGTGATCAGGTTGCGTTTAGCCCGCATCGGGCTCCAATACACGTCGAAGGAACCTGTGGCCTGGCGCAACGCAGAGAAGTCGCCGCTGCAGGCCGCAGGCAGAAACAAGACTGGTTCCGGGAACCGCCGGCGCACACGCGCTCGGCTCAACCGGGAGGGGGAGAAAAACTGGTGCAGCAGGCGACGGACCAGCCGCGTCGTTGCGCTCACCAGCGGTGGGCGGAGTCGTCACGGCGGCGAGCGTCCTGCGCGACTAGATCGCCTCGGCCTGTCTCAACCGCACCGCAAGTAGCGGGTGCGGGAGCCGTGCCGGGTGAAACCGCGGTTCCCCGGCCCGCACACGAGGCGCGGGCCGGGGAGGAAACTCAGCGGAGCCTCAGACCACACGCACCAGGTCGGCCTGCGGGCCCTTGGGGCCCTGGCTGACCTCGTAGGTCACCTGCTGGTCCTCGTCCAGGCTGCGAAAGCCACCGGCGTCGATGGCCGAGTAGTGCACGAACACGTCCGGGCCGCCCCCGTCCGGGGCGATGAAGCCGAAGCCCTTTTCCGAGTTGAACCACTTCACGGTTCCGTTGGTCATGTCAGTCTCCTTCGGGAGCTGGGGGTATCACGGGCACCCACACCGCGCGGAGGCCCGGGCCGGGGGATCTCAGACGGCGGCTCACTCCAGCTGCAAACCAAAGAAAGAAGCTCGCCCGCATCAACATCCTGCGAGCATGCGCAAAACACGAACCCAGAAATACAACGACCACCGCTCACCCTACACGGCCCGCGCGCGGTCAACACCCGGCGTGTCGATGCCGATCGCGCGAATCCGGTGTCAGACGCGCCGAGGCCATGCGCGCTCGGAAGGCGGCAAGCCCGGCGGCCTGCACAACGCCCCGCGACGCTCGACTGAGACTAAAAAAGCCCCTCCGGGATCCGGAGGGGCTTCTTCGCAGCTAAGAGCGGTGGCCAGGGGCGGGGTCGAACCGCCGACCTTCCGCTTTTCAGGCGGACGCTCGTACCAACTGAGCTACCTGGCCGATAGCGTCCGGCTTGATGCCGTTCGCCTTGGCGACCCAGACGGGACTCGAACCCGCGACCTCCGCCGTGACAGGGCGGCGCGCTAACCAACTGCGCCACTGGGCCATGCAATCGTTCTTCAGTTGTTCGTACCCCCAACGGGATTCGAACCCGCGCTACCGCCTTGAAAGGGCGGCGTCCTAGGCCGCTAGACGATGGGGGCTTGACCGATCCGAAACCGGTCCGGCCGTCGCCTCCAACCGGCTTTCCCTTTCGGGGCGCCCCGTTGGCAGTGATGAAAGCTTACGACACACGCTTCCGGCCACCCAAACCGGGGGTCCCCTAAGCCGCGCGACACCGTCGCGGGCCACCTCGGCGCCCCGCGCCTGACGCCGATACTAGCCGCCTGACCAGCCCAATCGCCACAGTCGAGCGCGACCCGACACGGCCGCCCGGCGCCCGCCGGAGCGGGTCCGCAGGGGGCGGAAGCGGTCAAAACCGACAGCGGGCCGGTTTTGTGATCCACGACTCATGATCATCGGGCTGCGGCGGCCATGCGGGAGCTGTCGGCGAGCAGGCCCGGAAGCAGGACTCGCCACGACTCCTCCAGGCGGGCCGCGAGGCGGTGCGGGTCGCCGGCCACCAACAGGTTCGTGCCGACCACCATCGCGTAGCAGAGGCGGGCCGCGGCGGCCCGATCCGCGCCCGGGCGCAGCTGACCGCGCTCCGCCGCGCGACCGACCAGATCGTCGAACAGGCACTCCCAGCCGTCGGTGTCCGTGCCGACGTGGTTGCAGGCCAACACGAGACCCGCGCGCAGCAGCACGTCCTCCTCCAGGCGGCGAGCCGTGTCGCAGGTGAGGCCGACCAGCGTCGCCATCGGGTCCTGCGCGCGCTGGTACCAGCGTTCGCTGAGCTCGGTGAGGTTCTCGCGGTAGCGCTCGACCAGCGCGTGCGCGACCTCCTCCTTGCCGCTGAAGTGGAAGTAGAACGCGCCCTTGGTCGTCTCACAGCGGCGCAGGATCGCGCTGAGCCTGGCGGCCTCGTAGCCGACCTCATCGATCACCCCGGCCGCGGCGACCAGGATCGAGTGACGCGTGAGCTGTGCCCGCTGCTGCTGCGGCATTGATCGACTCCGACCCCCGATGGCAGTGCATGACCCGCTCGTGCGGGCGAGACCCGCCCGAACGGATGATCAAATATGCCACCGGAAGTTACCTCGGACGGCGGTCTTTCGCCCAGCGGAACACCTACGTGTCACACGTTCGGAGAACGCACGCCGACCGGGGCTGCGCCCGGCACGCCGCTCCGGCGCGCGGCCGACCCGGCCGCGTGCGCGTCCCAGGTCAGCGCGCCACCGGCGGTTGGCCGTCCTCGTCCGGGACCAGGCCCAGCATGTCCAGCAGCAGGCGGCAGTCCTCCGCGCTCTCGGCGCTGCGGGCGACCGCGATCCTGGCCCGGTGGACCTGCTCCTCCGAGATGCGCGAGGGCTCGCCGACGCGCTGCCCGGGCACCGCGCCCGACTGGCGCGACTGCCCGTCGTCCTGCTGCCACAAGAACTTTCGTACGTCCAGCGACCCGTACATGACGCCTCCCAGGCCTCGGGTTTCGGCCGCAGGTTATCCACAGGTTGTCAACAGCCGCAGCCCCCCAGAGAGTGATTCGCAGTCAACTGAGCGTAATCACGTGCGTGGGTCGATCCACTTCGGATATCGGCTGCGTCACATCCCCGCGTCCTAACCGGACAACGAACACGACAGCTCCGGCATTCCGGATCTCGGCGACCTCACCGCTCGTAGCGCACCGCGACCGCCGACCGGGTGCCCGCGGACGGCTCCGGAAGCACGAATCGTGGCGAGAACACTCCCCGGCAGAGGGAGGCGCGTGCCACAATCGGCCTCGCTGACACACCCCCGGTCAGCACCTGTGGAGATCCCCTCCGGCCCCCGTGCTCCTCCCCCTGGCGCGGGGGCCCTTCCACGTCAGGACGGGTTTTCGCCATCTCCCGCCCCGGCCGGCTCACCCGCAGGTGGTGATGCCCGGCCCGGACGCACGGCTGGAATTCCGAGGTCGCCGTGATAGGCAGGCCGCAACACAACCGTTATCGTGTCCGCGTGGCTCTAGGACGAACCAGGGCGAATCGGCAGCGCAAGACAGCCGAGGAAGCCGAACCGGACCCCGAATTCGAGTCGTACCTGGCTGCGCTGGACCCGGCGGACAACCCCGAAACCACCGGGTCAGGGCGTCGCTTCGGTGCCGCTCAGGTGTACCAGCTGCGGCTGCCGCTGCTGGCCAACGAGCGACTCCGCGAGCTCGCCGTCAAGCAGGGCACATCCCCTGCCGCGCTCGCGCGCGACTGGGTGATGCAGCACCTCGAGATCGCCGAGGAGGAGCACGAGGCCCAGACGCAGGTGCAGCAGCCCGCTGCGCAGGCGCCCGCGTGGCCCGGCCAGGACGGCCCCTACCCCGACAACAACACCCCCGACCCGATGCCCTCCGACTTCTCCGGAGGCATCCCCGACGTGGAGCGAACCGAGGAGATGACCGTCCCGGTCGACCGCTACCGCCCCATGTGACACGAACTCGACGAGGCCGTGGGCGCGCCCCCCGATGCGCGCCCACGGCCTCGTTTCGCGTCTGCCGGAGGTCAGGCCGGCAGACCCAGCTCCCTGGCGATGAGCATGAGCTGGACCTCGCTGGTGCCCTCGCCGATCTCCAGGATCTTCGAGTCGCGGTAGAAGCGCCCCACCGGCGTCTCGTTCATGAAGCCGTAGCCGCCGAAGATCTGGGTGGCGTCGCGGGCGTTGTCCATCGCCGCGTTCGACGAGGCCAGCTTCGCGATCGCCGCCTGCTTCTTGTACGGCTCGCCGCGCACCATCCGCGAGGCGGCGTCGTAGTAGGCCAGCCGGGCCGTGTGCGCCCGCAGCTCCATCTGGGCGACCTTGAACTGCATCGCCTGGTACTCGCCGATCTTGTGCCCGAACGCCTCGCGTTCTCCCAGGTAGCGCAGGCACTCGTCGACGCAGCCCTGCGCGGTGCCGACGCCGAGGGCGGCGATGGCCACCCGGCCCTCGGTGAGCGTGGCCAGGAACTGGGCGTAGCCCCGCCCGCGCTCGCCGACGAGGTTGGCCGCCGGGACGCGGCAGTCGTCGAAGGACAGGGCGTGGGTGTCGGAGGCGTTCCAGCCGACCTTCGAGTACTTCTTGGCGACCGTGAAGCCCGGGGTCCCGGACGGCACCAGGATCGCCGAGATCTCCTTGCGCCCGTCCGGACGTTCGCCGGTGACCGCCGTGACCGTGACGAACCCGGTCATGTCGGTGCCGGAGTTGGTGATGAACGCCTTCGCGCCGTTGATCACCCACTCGTCGCCGTCGAGGACCGCGGTCGTGCGGGTGGCCCCCGCGTCGGAACCGCCGTCGGGCTCGGTGAGGCCGAACGCACCCAGCGCCTCACCGGTGGCGAGCTTGGGCAGCCAGGTGCGCTTCTGCTCGTCCGAGCCGAACCGCAGCAACGGCATGATGCCCAGCGAGACGCCCGCTTCGAGGGTGATGGCGACCGACTGGTCGACGCGTCCGAGCTCCTCCAGCGCCAGGCACAGCGCGAAGTAGTCGCCGCCCATGCCGCCGTGCTCCTCGGGCACGGGCAGGCCGAACAGACCCATCTCGCCCATCTTGCGCACCAGCGGGTAGGCGAACTCCTCCCGCTCGTAGTAGTCGGCGATGACCGGGGCGACGTCCTTGCGCGCGAAGTCCTGCACGCTCTGCCGCAGCGCCTCGTGCTCCTCGGTGAGCCGGTGGTCCACCATCTCCTCATCCCTCCCCTTCGGCGGTGAGGACGGCCAGCGGCTGGTCGAGCCCGACCGACTGCCCCTTCCGCGCGTGCAATTCGGTGACGGTTCCGTCGATAGGGGCCGTGACGGTGTGCTCCATCTTCATCGCCTCGACGACGAACAGGCGCTGTCCGCTGCGCACCTGCTGCCCCTGGGCGACGTCGGCGACCAGCACCGTTCCCGGCATCGGGGCGGTGACCACGCCGTCGGAGCGGCCCGCGGTGCCGCCGCGCTCGGCCAGCAGCTCGTGCTCGGTGAGCGCCCAGGCGTGGCCGTCGGAGGCGAGCCAGGTGGTGCCGTCGACGTGCGCGAACCGGTAGCGGCGGGTGCGCCCCTCGTAGGTGACGGTGAGCGCGTCGTCCCGGGCGTGGGCGGAGACCTCGGCGGTGGTCGTCGACCCGCCGGACTCCACCACGGCCTCGGCCCCGTCCGGGGCGCCCCGGAGGTGGATCTTGAGGTCGTCGGCGAAGCGCCAGGTGCTCCAGGCCGGTGGCCCGATGCGCCAGCCGTTCGGGACGTCCCACGGGTCGGCACCGCGGCCGGGCTGGGCCGCGAGGAGGCCGCGCAGGGCGGCGGCGACGTAGGCGTGCTCCGGGACGGCGTCCCCGGTGAGGGAGTCCAGGTCGCGCTCGACCAGACCGGTGTCGAGGTCGCCCGCGATCACCTCCGGGTGCTGCAGCAGGGCGCGGAGGAACGCGATGTTGCTGCTCAGGCCCAGGATCGTCGTGTCGGCCAGGGCCTTGTCGAGCCGACGCAGGGCGTCGGCCCGGTGCGGGGCCCAGGCGATGACCTTGGCCAGCATCGGGTCGTAGTCGGAGCCGACGCTGCCGCCCTGCCGGATGCCGGAGTCGACGCGGACGCCCGGGCCGGTGGGTTCGTGGACGGCGAGCAGCTCGCCGCCGGTGGGCAGGAAGCCGCGGGCCGGGTCCTCGGCGTAGACGCGGGCCTCGACGGCGTGGCCGTCGAGGGACAGGTCCTGCTGCCGCCAGGCGAGCGGCTCGCCGGAGGCGACCCGGACCTGCTGCTCGACGAGGTCGACGCCGCGTTCACCGCGCACCGCCGTGACCAGCTCGGTCACCGGGTGCTCGACCTGCAGGCGGGTGTTCATCTCCATGAAGAAGAACTCGTCCGGCCGGTCGGCGGAGACGATGAACTCCACCGTCCCGGCCCCGGTGTAGCCGACCGCTCGGGCGGCGTCGGCCGCCGAGGCGCCGATGCGGGCGCGGGTCTCGGCGTCGAGCAGCGGTGACGGGGCCTCCTCGACGATCTTCTGGTGACGTCGTTGCAGGCTGCACTCGCGCTCACCGAGGTGCACGACGGTGCCGTGGGCGTCGGCGAGGACCTGGACCTCGATGTGCCGGGGCCGGGAGACGAACCGCTCGACGAACAGGGTGTCGTCGCCGAAGGCGGCTCCCGCCTCGCGGCGCGCCGAGGCGATCTGGTCGTCGAGCTCGGATTCGGCGTGCACCAGTCGCATCCCCTTGCCGCCGCCGCCCGCCGAGGGCTTGAGCAGCACCGGGAACCCGACGTCGAGGGCCGCCCGGTGCAGGTCGGCGTCGGTCATGTCGGGGTCGCTGCGGCCGGGCACGACGGGAACGCCGGCTGCCGAGACCGTCTGCTTGGCCCGGATCTTGTCGCCCATCGACTCGATCGCGTTCGCCGGCGGGCCGATGAACACCACGCCCGCCTGCTCGCAGGCGCGCGCGAAATCGGCGTTCTCCGCGAGGAACCCGTAGCCGGGGTGGATGGCCTGCGCCCCGGTCTCCCGGGCTGCGTCGAGGATCCGCTTGCCGTTGAGGTAGCTCTCGGACGCCAACGCCGGTCCGATGTGGACGGACGTGTCGGCTTCGGCGACGTGACGCGCGTTCCGGTCGGCGTCGCTGAACACCGCGACCGAGCGGATGCCCAGCTCACGCAGGGTGCGGATGACCCGGACCGCGATCTCGCCGCGATTGGCGACCAGCACGGTGTCGAACATGCTCACTCCACTCACATCCGGAAAACGCCGTAGGAGATCGGTTCGAGCGGGGCGTTGCCCGCCGCCGAGATGGCCAGCCCCAGCACGTCCCGGGTCTGCTTGGGGTCGATCACGCCGTCGTCCCAGAGCCGGGCCGTCGCGTAGTACGGGTGGCCCTGGTGCTCGTACTGGTCGCGGATCGGCTGCTTGAACGCCTCTTCGTCCTCGGTCGACCAGTCCTCGCCTCGCGCGTCCTTCTGGTCGCGGCGGACGGTGGCCAGCACCGATGCGGCCTGCTCGCCGCCCATCACCGAGATCCGGGCGTTGGGCCACATCCACATGAACCGGGGCGAGTAGGCCCGCCCGCACATCGAGTAGTTCCCGGCGCCGAACGAGCCACCGATGACCACGGTGAACTTCGGGACCCGGGCGCAGGCCACGGCGGTGACCATCTTCGCGCCGTGCTTGGCGATGCCGCCGGCCTCGTACTCCTTGCCGACCATGAACCCGGAGATGTTCTGCAGGAACACCAGCGGGATCGAGCGCTTGTCGCACAGCTCGATGAAGTGCGCGCCCTTCATCGCCGACTCGCTGAACAGGATCCCGTTGTTGGCGATGATGCCGACCGGCTGACCGTGGATCCGGGCGAAGCCGGTGACCAGCGTCTGCCCGTACTCCTGCTTGAACTCCTGGAACCGGCTGCCGTCGACGATCCGCGCGATCACCTCGCGCACGTCGTAGGGCGTGCGCGAATCGGTGGGCACCGCGCCGTAGAGCTCGCCGGGATCGACCGCGGGCTCCTCGCTGGGCGCGACCTCCCACGGCCGCGGCTCGCGCGGCCCCAGGGTGCTCACGATGTCGCGGACGATGCGCAGCGCGTCGGCGTCGTCGGCGGCGAGGTGGTCGGTGACGCCGGAGGTGCGCGAGTGCAGCTCACCGCCGCCCAGCTCCTCGGCGGTGACCTCGGCACCGGTCGCGGCCTTCACCAGCGGTGGACCGCCGAGGAAGATCGTGCCCTGCTCGCGGACGATCACCGCCTCGTCGCTCATCGCCGGCACGTAGGCGCCACCGGCCGTGCAGGACCCGAGCACGGCCGCGATCTGCGGGATGCCGCGCGCCGACATCGTGGCCTGGTTGTAGAAGATCCGGCCGAAGTGCTCGCGATCCGGGAACACGTCGTCCTGCCTGGGCAGGAACGCGCCACCCGAGTCGACCAGGTACAGGCACGGCAGGTTGTTGTGCAGCGCGACCTCCTGGGCGCGCAGGTGCTTCTTGACCGTCACCGGGTAGTAGGTGCCGCCCTTGACGGTGGCGTCGTTGGCGACGATCACGCACTCCCGGCCGGCGACCCGGCCGACACCGGTGATGATCCCGGCGGCCGGCGCCTCGTCGTCGTAGAGGCCGTGCGCGGCCATCGGCGAGAGCTCCAGGAACGGCGAACCCCGGTCCAGCAGCGCGTCCACGCGGTCGCGGGGCAGCAGCTTGCCGCGCTCGACGTGCCTGATCCGCGCCTTCTCCGGCCCGCCCAGGCGGGCTCGGGTCAGCTGCGCGTTGAGGTCGTCGACGAGCTTGGCGTGCTGCTCGACGTTGCGCGCGTACTCCGGCGAGTCCGGATCCACCGACGTGCGCAGGACGGGCGCATCCATGGGGCACACCTTCCTCGGGCGGTTAGTCATCGTTAACTTGAGCCTCATGTTAACGACGACTAACGCGCTCGTCTAGTATCTCGGGGCATGTCCACCGATGCGGCGAAGCCGACCCGGCGCGAGCAGATCCTGACCGCCGCGGCCGAGAAGTTCGCGCGAACGGGCTTCCACGGCGTCGGGATCGACGACATCGGCGCGGCCGTCGGCATCTCCGGACCCGCCCTGTACAGGCACTTCCGCAGCAAGGACGCGATGCTGGCGGAGCTGCTGACCGGTATCAGCGACCGGCTGCTGCTCGGCGGCAAGGACCGGGTCGACGCCACCACCGATCCGGCGGAGGCGCTGGACCGGCTGGTGCGCTGGCACGTCGAGTTCGCGCTGCGCAACCCGGCTCTGATCACCGTGCACATGCGCGACCTGGACAGCCTCTCCGACCGCGATCACCGGCGCGTCCGGGAGTCGCAGCGGCTCTACGTCGAGGTGTGGGTGCAGACCCTGGTCGACGCCCGCCCGGCGCTGGACCGCCCGCGCGCCCGCGCCGCCGTGCACGCGGTGTTCGGCCTGATCAACTCGACGCCGTTCAGCGCGCACCTGGACACCTCCGCCATGTCGCGGCTGCTGCGCGACATGGCGCACGGCGCCATCGCCGCGATCTGAGCCCTTCCGCATGGCGGAGGCCGGGTTTCGCGGCGCCGGTGGTCGCTTGCGGGGGTTCCGCCTCGGGAGAAGACTGGGCCTGTAGGTCGCTCCCGCGCTCGGCCGGAGGCGGACATGGCCACCACCGAAATCCATCCCACCGCGGTACCCACGCGGGCCCTGACGGGAAGGCGCCCGCGCAAGGGCGGACGGCTGGTGCCGTGGCTGCGGACCACCGATCCGAAGGACATCGGGGTCCTGTACCTGCTCACCTCGTTCGCGTTCTTCCTCGCCGGGGGCGCGATGGCGCTGCTCATCCGCGGCGAGCTGGCCGCTCCCGGGCTCCAGATGCTGTCGCAGGAGCAGTACAACCAGCTGTTCACCATGCACGGCACGGTGATGCTGCTGCTGTTCGCGACGCCGATCGTGTTCGGCTTCGCCAACATCGTCCTGCCGCTGCAGATCGGCGCGCCGGACGTGGCGTTCCCGCGGCTCAACGCGCTGTCCTACTGGCTGTTCCTGTTCGGCGGGCTGATCGTGATCAGCGGCTTCCTGATGCCCGGCGGCGCCGCCGACTTCGGCTGGACGGCCTACGCGCCGCTCTCGCGCGGCGCCTTCACCGGCGGCCCGGGCGGTGACCTGTGGGCGGCGGGGCTCATCGTGTCCGGGCTGGGCACGATCCTGGGCGCGGTCAACATGATCACGACGGTGGTCTGCCTGCGCTGCCCCGGCATGACGATGTGGCGGATGCCGATCTTCACCTGGAACGTGCTGGCCACCAGCATCCTGGTGCTGATGGCGTTCCCGATCCTGACCGCCGCGCTGTTCGGGCTGCTGATCGACCGGCACCTGGGCGGGCACGTCTTCGACCCGGCGCACGGCGGGGCGATCCTCTACCAGCACCTGTTCTGGTTCTTCGGCCATCCCGAGGTCTACATCGTGGCGCTGCCGTTCTTCGGCATCGTCACCGAGATCCTGCCGGTGTTCAGCCGGAAACCGCTGTTCGGCTACACCGGGCTGGTGCTGGCCACGATGGTGATCATGGGCTTGTCGGCGATCGTGTGGGCGCACCACATGTTCGCCACCGGGGCCGTGCTGCTGCCGTTCTTCTCGTTCGCCACGTTCCTGATCGCGGTGCCGACCGGGATCAAGTTCTTCAACTGGATCGGCACGATGTGGCGGGGGAAGCTGACGTTCGAGACCCCGATGCTGTTCTCCGTCGGGTTCCTGGTGACGTTCCTGCTCGGCGGGCTGACCGGCGTCCTGCTGGCCTCACCGCCGCTGGACTTCCACATCACCGACACCTACTTCGTGGTGGCGCACTTCCACTACGTGCTGTTCGGGACGATCGTGTTCGCGGTGTTCGCCGGGGTCTACTTCTGGTTCCCGAAGATCACCGGCCGGATGATGGACGAGCGGCTGGGCAGGCTGCACTTCTGGCTCACGTTCGTCGGGTTCCACACGACGTTCCTGGTGCAGCACTGGCTGGGCGACGAGGGGATGCCGCGCCGCTACGCCGACTACCTGGTCACCGACGGGTTCACGGCGTTGAACGTGGTGTCCACGATCGGCGCGTTCGTGCTGGGCGCCTCGATGCTGCCGTTCCTGTACAACGTGCTCACCAGCTACCGCTACGGCACGCCGGTCGAGGTGGACGACCCGTGGGGGCACGGGAACTCGCTGGAGTGGGCGACGTCGTGCCCGCCGCCGCGGCACAACTTCACCGCGCTGCCCCGGATCCGCTCGATCCGGCCGGCGTTCGAGCTGCACTACCCGCACATGGCCGACCGCCTCGACTCCGAGGCGCACGCCAGTCTCCGACGCCGTTGACGGCGCAGTTTTCATGAAAACTGTCCCCACCTCCGAACCCCTCCGAGAACGGGCGGGGAGGCTTTCACCAGGGCATCTCGTGGTCCTGGTGGTTCTGAGACCGGGAAGTTCTCATGAAAACGTCGGATTCTTCGGGGTCTCTGGGGTGGGGAAGTTTTCATGAAAACTTCCCCACCCCGCGGGAGGGGTCGGGGTCAGGAGACCGGGTCCGAGCGGCCGAGGACCTGGCCTTGGGCGTCGAGGGCTTCGACGGCGAAGTAGCGCTCGGGGCGGACGAGCTGGCCACTGGTCTCGAAGCCGGATTTGGCGACGTCGCCGATCGGCTTGAGGTCCAGCTCGGTGTCACCGGCCAGGATCCGCCACGAACGGACCTCGGTAGCGCCGTTCCAGCTGCTGTGGAGGTACCGGGAGCCGTTCTCCTCGCTCAGCGCCACGTCCGGCTTGGTCTTCGGCGTGCCGACCCACGGCAACCGCAGCGCGCGGTAGGACTGCATCCCGTCGCCGAGCGACGCGTGCAGCACGACCCCGCCCGCCGCGTCGTACTCGGTGAACTGCCCCTGCGAGCCCCAGCCCACGAAGTGGTGGCCGCCGGGCAGGACCTGGTAGCTGCCCTGGGTGGGGCTCGTCGTCCCGCCGGGATGGGCGACGGACTGGGCGAGCCGGGCCGTGCGGGCGACCGGGTCGAGGTCGAGGACGATGCCGCGCGAGGGCGGTCCGGGCACGTCGGAGGCGTTGTCGAAGATGCTCAGCTGCCCGGTCGGCAGCCAGCGGGCGTCGTGCTGCCGGGCGAACCGCGCGGCCGGATCGACGGCGAAGTCGCTGCGCACGCCGCCCAGCCGCCATTGGATCGCGCCGGTGGCGCGGTCGATCTGGTAGACGGCGTCGGTGTTGCGGGCCGACAGCAGCAGGTTCCCGTTCGCGTCCTCGGTGACCGAGTTCGGGTGCAGGTAGTCGAACAGCGCGTTCGGGTCGGCCGGGGCGGGAATCGTCGACTCCTCCAGCCCGACGTGGTCGAGGCTCCGCCAGTCGAACAGGACGCGGCCGGTGGCGATGTCGACCTCCTGGATCACGCCCTCGACCACCTGGCGCCCGTCCCGCTCCACCTGGTGGTAGCCGAGCAGCAGCGCGGTGTCGCGCGGCGTGATGGTCATGTCGTGCAGGTCGGTGTCGATCCCGTTGCCGGTCCTGACGGTGGCGACCTCCTCGTAGGACTGGTCGAGCACGTGGAACTCGCCGTCGCCCCAGCCCTCGTCCTGATCACCTTCCCACCAGGTCAGCACCGGTTGGCCGCGGTAGGTCTGGGTGCGCAGAGACGTGCTCACCCGGCTCATGCCGTCGCCGTAGGGCCGGAACCACACGGGCTGCCCGGAGTCGTCGACGATCATCGGTCCGCCTTGGGTCGCGGTGCCGCGGGCGTCGAGGAAGATGTAGCCGGGTTCGGTGCCGCGCGCAGGTGACTCGATCTGCACCTGCGGTGGACTCAGGTCCGGCCGGCTGGCGTACTGGCTGGGCACGGGTGGTGCCGCCGCTCCGGGGATCGCGGCGGCGACGAGCGCCGTCATGGCGAGCGCTGCTCCCGCGACGAGACGTGAACCCGGCTTTCGCATTCAGCTCTCCATTTTCGAAATTTTCGGGGATTTCCGAATTCGCCCAATCCGAGCGCCATTCGGTTGTGCGTTCCGCACCGTTGAATTCCACAGTGGACGCGCTGATCCCGCAGCGCTGTGGTCCGAACGAGCGATCTCGGCAGTGGCGCGCTTCATACTCGGACGAGGAACAGCGCAGGCCTGAGTACTGTTGAACGTGTGCGGAGCGCCATCGTGGGCGCTGAACTGAATCGTTTCCGCAGCCACCCCAGCACCAGCAAGGCGACGAACGCCTGAACACGCCGTGCAGTGCAGCGCGCGGAAAAGGACCACACCTTCACCACACGGGAGAATTCCTTGCCCATTGCCCTGTTGGCCCTGGCCATCGCCGCATTCGGGATCGGAACGACCGAGTTCGTGATGATGGGGCTGCTGCCAGAAGTGGCCACCGACCTGCAGGTGTCGATCCCCGACGCCGGCGGGTACATCTCGCTGTACGCACTCGGCGTCGTCATCGGCGCACCCGCGCTGACCATGCTCGGTCTGCGAGCCCGCCGCAAGACGATGCTGCTGTGGATGCTCGTGCTGTTCACCGCGGGAAACCTGTTCTCGGCGTTCGCCCTGAACCACGGGACGCTGCTGGCCGCCCGGTTCATCTCGGGCCTGCCGCACGGCGCGTTCTTCGGCATCGGCGCGGTCGTCGCCGCCGGTCTCGTCGCCGCCGACCGGCGCGGGCAGGCCATCTCGATGATGTTCATCGGTCTCACCGTCGCCAATATCGTCGGCGTGCCGATCGGCACCCAGCTCGGCCACGCGCTCGGCTGGCGCTGGGCGTTCGGCCTGGTCGCGGTGATCGGCGTGCTCGCGCTGGCGGCCGTGGCGGTGCTGGTGCCCAAGCAGCCCAAGCCCACCGAGGTCAGCCTGCGCGGGGAGCTGCGGGCCTTCCGCAACCCGCAGGTGTGGATCGCCTTCGCCGTCGTGGTCTTCGGCTTCGCCGCGATCTTCTCCTTCTACAGCTACATCAAGCCCGTGCTCACCGACGTGACCGGGTTCAGCGCGACCGCCGTCACCCCGCTGCTGGCCGTGTTCGGCGTCGGCATGACCGTCGGCACCGCGATCGGCGGCCGGCTGGCCGACCGCGCGCCGCTGAAGACGCTGTGCGCGGGCATCTCGGCGCTGGCGGTCTCGCTGGCGGTGTTCGCGCTGACCGCGCAGAACCCGATCATGGCTCCGATCATGGTGTTCCTGATCGGCGCGACCGGCTTCACCGCGATCCCCAGCATCCAGGCGCGCATCCTCGACGAGGCCAAGGAGGCCCCGGCGCTCGGTTCGGCGAGCATCCAGTCCACCTTCAACATCGCCAACTCGCTGGGCGCCTACCTGGGCGGCGTGGTGATCGCGGCCGGGTTCGGGCTGGTGTCGCCGAGCTGGGTCGGCGCGCTGCTGGCGCTGGTCGGGCTGAGCTTCGCGGTGCTGTCGGGCCGCTTGGGCACCCGCCCGAACCGGCGCGGGGTCGTGGTCTCGCACCAGTCCTCGCAGCAGGCCGCGTCGGCGGAATCCGAGCTCACCGCCTGATCTGCGGTTGCTCAGCTCACACGAGTGCTCTGGAATGCAGGTGCCCCTGAATCGGTTCCAGCCGGACGGGGGCCCTGTACCAATTCCGAACTGCGGCCAGACAATCCCGAACTCGGTGGAGGAAACACCCACATGACTCAGGTTCCGAACGTCACGCTGAACACCGGTGCTTCGATGCCCCAGCTGGGCTACGGCGTCTTCCAGGTTCCGGCCGACGAGGTCATCGCCCCGGTTCGCGCAGCGCTCGACGCCGGGTACCGCAGCATCGACACCGCGAAGGTGTACGGCAACGAGGAAGGCGTCGGCAAGGCCATCGCCGAATCCGGCGTCAAGCGGGAGGACCTGTTCGTCACCACCAAGCTGTGGAACGACGACCAGGGCTACGACAGCACGCTCAAGGCCTTCGACGCGAGCATGGCCCGCCTCGGCCTGGACTACGTCGACCTGTACCTGATCCACTGGCCCGTTCCGAGCCAGGACAAGTACGTGGAGACCTGGAAGGCGTTCGAGGAGATCAGCAAGAGCGGCCGCGCCAAGGCGATCGGCGTCTCGAACTTCCAGATCGCGCACCTCAAGCGCCTGTTCGACGAGACCGACGTCGTGCCCGCGCTGAACCAGATCGAGCTGCACCCGAACCTGCCGCAGGCCGAGCTGCGCGCCTTCCACGCCGAGCACGGCATCCTGACGGAGGCGTGGAGCCCGCTGGGCCGCAACAACGGTCTGCTCGACAGCGCCACGGTCGCCAACCTGGCGGAGAAGTACGGCAAGACCCCGGCCCAGATCGTGCTGCGCTGGCACATCGAGCTGGGCAACGTGACCATCCCGAAGTCGGTCACGCCGTCCCGCATCCAGGAGAACATCGAGGTCTTCGACTTCGAGCTCGCCCAGGACGACATCAAGGCCCTCACGGCCCTGGAGAACGGCGTCCGCGTCGGCCCGAACCCGGACGACATGTGATCCGGAACTGAACGGAGAAGGGCCCTCGACCTGATCAGGTCGAGGGCCCTTCTCGCTGCTCAGGCCGCGCGCAGCGCCGGTTTGGCCGCCAACGAGCGCAGGACGTTGCTGCCGGAGCGCAGCGACACGACCTGGCTGTGGGTGGCGAGCCAGCCGGGGAAGCGCGCGAGGCGCTGGATCGGGGTGCGCCGCTGGGCCGAGGTCAGGGCCGCCGTGCGGGACACCTTGAGGACCCGGGGGCGGCGTTCGAACTCGTAGGCGCGCAGCCGCTCGGCGAGGGAGCCCTCGCCGTCGGCCAGGTACTCGGTGAGCAGCCAGGCGTCTTCGAGGGTCTGGTTGGCGGCCTGGGCGACCGCGGGCGGCATCGCGTGCACGGCGTCGCCGAGCAGCGTGCTGCGGGCACCGCCCCACACCTGCGGGACCTTGTGCCGGATGTGCGGGAAGAACCCCAGGTCGTCGTCGGTGACCGAGTCCAGCAGCGCCTCCACCGGCTCCGGCCAGCCGCGGAACAGCTCGCGGAGCTCGGCGACCGCGTGCACCGGGTCGCCCGCGCGCCACGGCATGTCGAACCACCAGTGCAGCAGCCCGTCGCCGGTGGGGATGAGCCCGCAGTGCGCGTTGCGCCCGGCGATGTTGAGGGTCTGCCTGCCCTCGGCCACCGGCAGGTCGCTGCGGGTCAGGCCCTGCCAGCTGGCCCAACCGGTGGGCTTGGCGGGTTCGCCGCCGATGACCTGCTGCCGCACCACCGACCGCTGGCCGTCGGCGCCGATGAGCAGGTCGCCGGTGGCGCTGGAGCCGTCGGCGAAGTCCACTCGCACGTGGTCGGGGTGCTCGGTGATGGCGACGCAGCGGCGGCCGAACTGGAGCGCCCCTGCGGGCAGCGCCCCGGCCATCTCGGCGATGAGCCGGCGGCGCGGGATCTGCACGGTCGGGGAGCCGAGCCGTTCGGTGACCTCGTCGAGGTCGGCTTCCCAGAGCAACCGACCGGATTCGGTGAGTGACCGGAGGCTGTCGAGCTGGTGCCCGCGATCGCTGATGTCCACGCCCAGCTCGCGCAGCGCGGCGGTGCCGTTGCTCCACACCGTGATGCCGGCGCCCGACGTCCTCAGCGCGTCGTGGTGTTCGTAAACCTGCACGTCATAGCCGCGGCGGAGCAATCCGTTGGCGATTGCGAGTCCTCCGACTCCGGCTCCGATCACGAGAACTCGCATCGTCTCCATCCGTCATCCCCGACAGTGCTGCTCCACAATTTTATCCACTCGACCGTATGTACCGAATTGTCCTTGGTCACACGCCGTGAACGAGTCAACCGGCACCCGGAAGGGGACGGGTTTTCGGAAAATGAAAACTCACCTAGGCACGCCCTGGCCCGAGAACTATCTTGCGTCCCATGAGCCCACGTGTTGCACCACCGTTCCGGGCCGACCACGTCGGCAGCCTGCTCCGCCCCGAACGCCTGCTGGAAGCCCGTGACTCGCACGCGGCCGGCCGCATCGACGACGCCGAGCTGCGCGGCATCGAGGACGAGGCGATCGCTCAGGTCGTGAAGATGCAGGAGGACGTCGGCCTGCAGAGCGCCACGGACGGCGAGTTCCGCCGCAGCTCCTGGCACATGGACTTCCTGTACCAGCTGGACGGCGTCGAACGCGTCGACGACAACAACCTCAAGGTCCAGTTCCACAACGCCCAGGGCGACATCGAGTTCATCACCCCGGACCTGAAGGTCACCGACAAGATCAAGCTCTCGGGCACGATCTTCGCCGACGCCTTCAAGTACCTGGCGTCCCGGACCACCAAGAACACGCCGAAGCTGACCATCCCGTCGCCCGGCATGCTCACCTACCGGGGCGGACCCGCGGCCGTGGACTCCGAGGTCTATCCGGACATGGAGCAGTTCCGCGCCGACCTGGCCGCCGCCTACCGGGCGGAGGTGCGGGCGCTGGCCGACCTGGGCTGCCACTACCTGCAGCTCGACGACACCAGCCTGGCCTACCTCAACGACCCCAAGCAGCGGGAGATGCTCAACGCGCGGGGCGAGGACGGCGAGAACGCGCATATCAAGGACATCCGGCTGATCAACGAGTCGCTGCGCGGACGTCCGGACACGCTCACGGTGACCACCCACATGTGCCGGGGCAACTTCCGGTCGTCGTGGGTGGCCGAGGGCGGCTACGACTTCGTCGCCGAGGCCCTGTTCAACGAGCTGGAGGTCGACGGCTTCTTCATGGAGTTCGACGACGAGCGCTCGGGCGGCTTCGCCCCGCTGCGGCACGTGCCCCGGGGCAAGTACGTGGTGCTGGGCCTGGTCACGACCAAGCGCGGTGAGCTGGAGTCCAAGGACGAGCTCAAGCGCCGCATCGACGAGGCCGCCAAGTACGTCGACATCGACCAGCTGTGCCTGTCGCCGCAGTGCGGCTTCGCCTCGACCAAGGACGGCAACGCGCTGACCTACGAGGAAGAGGTCGCCAAGCTCCGCCTGGTCGTCGAAACGGCCCAGGAGGTCTGGGGCTGATCAGGAGGTCAGGCTGGTCAGGGGTTCTGGGGCTGGTCAGCCCCGCCTGAGCAACCCGCACCGCCGCAGGTTCTGAGCGGCTTCGTGGCTAGGACGGCCGCACCCGCAGCCCACGGAGCCGCTCAGGTTCTGCCACCGGCACCGCCGAGCGAGGTGACCACGGGATTCAAGAAATCACGCCGCCTCTTCCAGGAAGCGGCCCGCTACGAGGCCGGGTTCTTCGGCGCCGTCGAATCTGACCCAGAGGACCGGGCCCTCGAAGACCTGCGGGAGACCGGTGGCGGTCTCCACCACCGTGCCCTCCTGATCACGGAACCGGCCGAACGTGGCACGCACACGCACGCCTGGTTCAAACGGGCTCGATGACTGCTCCATGAGGGTGGACGGTACGGGGCGGTACCGACAGGTCCGAAATCGCCCGCCCTTTCCATGAAAATCCCCACACGCCGATCGGTGAACCCCCAGGTGGGAGGATGGCGGTGGGGAGGTCGCATGCGGACGATCAAGCGGTCGGGCGAGCACGAGATCGAGGTGCGCAAGTCCCGGTTCATCTGCTCGCTGCTGCGGGTGACCTCCGAGGCCGAGGCCCGGGAGTTCATCCAGCTGCAGCGCAAGGCGCACCACGACGCCCGGCACCACTGCTCGGCGTTCGTCCTCGGCGACTCCGGGGAGATCCAGAAGTCCAGCGATGACGGCGAACCCGCGGGCACGGCCGGGGTGCCGATGCTGGAAGTGCTGCGCCGCAACGAGATCACCAATACCGTCGCCGTGGTCACCCGCTACTTCGGCGGGGTGCTGCTGGGCGCGGGCGGCCTGGTCCGCGCCTACGGCGGCGCGGTGTCCGAGGCGTTGGAGCACGTCGGGACGCTGGAGCGGCGTCCGGTGCGGGTGCTGGAGGTGGAGGCCGACTACGTGCTGGCGGGCCGGCTCGACAACGATCTGCGGTCGGCCGGTTACCAGGTGGCCGACACCTCCTACGACGCCGCGGTCCGCTTCCACGTCCACGTCCCGGTCGAGGACGTCGAGACCTTCCACGCCTGGCTGGCGGAAAACACCGGGGGATCAGCCCAGGCCACCGAGGGCGAGCTGGTCCACGCCGAGCTCTGAGAACCGTTCACGTGGTTGCTCTGCGCGTCGGTGCCGCCGCACGCTTTCAACACTTCTGGGCAGCAGCGGTCTCGTCAGCGAGGACGGTCGGCGGTCGTTTCGCGCTCGGCTTGCTCGCGACGGCCGCGATCGCACCGATGATGGCGCCGAACAGCAGGCCCGCGAGAACGTCGTGCGGGTAGTGCACGCCCAGGTAGATCCGCAGGAACGCCTCCAGCACGGCCACCACCGCCACGATCGCGGCGGCCCGCCGCCACAGCACGGCCACCGTCACCGCGAAGGCCGCGGCCGTGGCCGAGTGCCCGCTGGGGAAGGAGAAGACACCGACCTCGCTGCAGTGCTCGACCGTGCGCACCGGGAACGTCCGGCACGGCCGCAGCTGCCGGACGACGTCCTTGACCGGGTCGGTGAGCACCCAGGCGGCACCACCGGAGATCAGGATCGCCAGCGCGGCCCGCGCCCGCCGGTCCACCCGCCACCACACGTACCCGGCGACGGGGATGAACCCGAGCAGCAGCGCATGGGTCAGCACCAGGGCGACGGCCTGCAGCCAGCCGGGCGAGGCGGCGCCCCAGCCCGAGATGATCAAGAACAAGTCGGTGCTGTAGTCCACCTCCTCCACACTAACCGGACTCCCAGCACCCGGCTCCGGCCACGGCCGAGCAGGGGATTCACGATTTCAACGGAAGTCGGGTCCCGGATTTCCATTGAAATCGGGGACCCGACTTCCGTTGAAATCGTGTCGACCGGGGCGGGATTCGGGTGTATGACTGGGAACACCTGATCATCCTGGGGAGGTTCTGCGATGAGGTCGTTGGTCGTCGGGGGTGCCGTGGTCGCCGCGGTGCTGGGGCTCGGGGCACCGGCGCAGGCCGAGGGCGCGCTGG
The DNA here is from genome assembly GCF_045278815.1 of Saccharopolyspora sp. ID03-671. Classification (NCBI taxonomy): domain Bacteria; kingdom Bacillati; phylum Actinomycetota; class Actinomycetes; order Pseudonocardiales; family Pseudonocardiaceae; genus Saccharopolyspora; species Saccharopolyspora sp. ID03-671. Next base: position 4,064,750 of record NZ_CP134054.1, on the reverse strand, counting down.
ATCCGCTGGTGGGGTCCGCCGCCGAGCGGGTGGTGCTGTCCGACCAGGTCGCCGCCGCGAAGTGGGGGACGGACTCGCCGATCGAGGACCCCGAGCGCGAGCAGGAGGTGCTCGACGGCGTCGCCGCGCGGGCGGTGGAGCTCGGTCTCGACCCGGAGGAGGCCACGCGGGTCTTCCGCGACCAGATCGAGGCCAGCAAGCTCGTGCAGCGCGGGCTGCACGCCCGCTGGACCGCGCACCCCGACGAGCAGCCGACCGAACGCCCCGATCTCGGCGAGATCCGCCCGGAGCTGGACCGGCTGGGCGAGGCGATCCTGGTGCAGCTGCGCGACACCGACGAGCTCCGCGACGGCCCGTCCTGCACGGGCCACCTGGTCAGCGCCTACGCGCACACCGCCCGCGATCTCGACGCCCTCCACCAGGCCGCCCTGGGCCGGGCGACCCCGTCGATCTGCGCCTGACGGCTCAGCGGCGGAACAGCGCGGCCTGGAGGAAGTCCGCGCCGAAGGTCGGTGACTCCGGCGGCTGGGCGCGCATCGGGCGGATCTCGACCGGGGTGAGGTCGGCGAAGATCGCGCGCAGCTCGTCGGGGCCGTAGGCGAGGCCGCCGCGCAGGTCGCCCCGGCGGTAGAGGTCGGCGTCGGGCAGCTCGGTTCCGGTGTTATCGGCGCCGGTGACGAAGCAGGTCATGGCCAGGTGACCGCCGGGGGCCAGCAGCCGGTCGACGAGGTCGAGGTAGCTGATGCGGCGGTGCGGCGGCAGGTGGTGGAAGCAGCCCGAGTCGTAGATCAGGTCGTAGGGCCCGGCGAGGTCGAGGGTGAACGCATCGCCGTGCCGGAAGCGGATTTCCGGTGCTCGTTCGCGGGCCCACGCGATGGCGGTGGCCGACAGGTCGACGGCGTCGACGTCGAAACCCGTTGCGGCCAGGTGCATAGCGTTGCGGCCGGGGCCGCACCCGAGGTCCAGCGCGCGGCCCGGCTTCAGCACGCCGTCGTCCACGTAGGACACGAGGTTCTCATCGGGTTCGGTGACGAAGAACGGGACGTCGCGGTCGCGATCCGCGTAGAAGCCGTCCCAGAACGGTTGGGGCGACGGGAAGATCTCGTCCAGCATCCGCAGCAGGCCGCCGACGTCGCGCACTGATCTCGACATCACGCCATCCTACCGAAAAACTAAGCGGCACAACGGCATTTCCCGCTGAGCAGCCCAAATCCTCAGCGGCTCCAGAGGTGTTCCGATGCCAGTCGCGCACCATCGGCGAGCGCCGAGAGCTTCGCCCACTGGATCTCCTCGTGCACCCGGTGCACGCGAAACCGCAGTCGGTCCCGGCCAGCACGTTGTCCCGCCCCACGACCCCGGCGAGCCGGATCAGCCGCTGCGCCACCAGTTCCGGGTGCTCGACGACGTTGGTGTGGTGCGTGACCACGCCCGGGATGAGCTTCTTGCCGTCCGGCAGCTGCACCTCCTCCCACACCCGCCACTCGTGCTCGTGCCGCGGGTTGGCCTGTTCCATCGCGTAGGCACCGGCGCTGACCTGCAGGATCAGGTCGACGACGTCGCGGAGCTCTCCCCATGTCGACAAGCCCTGAAGAACACGGCCGCCGAGACCGCACGCCCGACCCATCTCCAGGACGAAGTCGAGGTCAACAACCCACCCGACGAACCCCACGGGAACCGTCGGGACGAATACCGCAGGTTCTCGACCGCGGGTCACACCTGAGCCAGCGGGAGGCCGACGAAGACGACGTCTTCGGAGCGGCCGTCGAGATCGGCGACGGCCGGGAGCCGTCCCCACTCCTGGAAGCCGTGAGCGCGGAAGAGGCGGAGACTGCGCTGGTTCGAGGCGAAGATCGTGGTCGCGATGTTCCGGAAGCCGAGTTCGGGGGCTTGCGCGATCGCATGGCGCAGCAGGCACGCGCCTTGGCGGCTGCCGCGGTGGTCGGGATGCAGGTAGAGCGCGAGGTCGGCGGTGACGTCGTAGCCGCGACGGCCGTTGAGGAACGGCTCCAGAGACACGTACCCGGTCACGACATCCGGGTTTGGCGGCTCGTGCCCCACCCAGATCGGGTAGCGCTGGGGATCCGACTCGGCGAACCAGTCCTCGCGCGATTCGACGGTGACCGGGTCGAGGTCGCAGGTCGCCGAGCGGTCCGGGATCACCGAGTTGTAGATGCCGACGATCGCGGGCAAATCCGCGCGCGTCGCGAGCCGGTTCCCGTAGGTCACGAGTCGCCCTCCTCGGCCGTGTGGTGTGACTTCGGTCCGAATTGCCGCGACCACGGGCCACGGAGATCATCCGGACCTTGTAGCCTGGGCACGCGGGCCGTTAGCTCAACTGGCAGAGCAGCGGACTTTTAATCCGCGGGTTCAGGGTTCGATCCCCTGGCGGCCCACCAAAACCCCAGGTCACACGACCTGGGGTTCTTCTTTTCCTGGTCAGCGGTTGATCAGGTAGCGGAGGAGCAGGGTGTCGTCCTGGGCCAGGACCGAGGCCAGGGTGAGGTGGGCGGGGTCGATGCCCGTGCCGGCGGCGATGCGCTCCGCCGTGCCGGAGACCAGCATCGGGGAGAGCGTCAGGCGGAGTTCGTCGACGACTCCCGCTTCCAGCAGCGAGCCGAACAGGCGAGGGCCGCCGTCGCAGTGGATCCGCTTGAGGCCGCGCTGCGCCAAAGCGCTTGTCGCTGCGGCGAAGTCGACCGAGCCGTCGCCCGCCACGAGGACCTCGGCGCCCGCCGCTTCCCACTCCTCGCGCAGCGCGGCGGGAGCGGAGCGGCAGGTGATCACGATCGTGGGGACCTGCACGTCGGTGATCACGGGCGCATCCGGCGGGAGCGACCGGCCGGAGGTGACGACCGCGATGCGCGGAACCGGGGCGAGCCCGTGGCGGGCGCGCAGCTCGGCCTGCTGCGCGTCCGGTTCGACGCCGCGGAACTCCTCGATGATCGCGGTGCTCGCCCCCACCAGGATCACGTCAGCCAGGCTGCTGCCCAGCGGGTACACCTCGCGGTCGGCCTCGTTGCTCAGGCCGCGCGAGCGGCCCGCCACCTCGACCGCGCCGTCGACGCTGCTCACGAAGTTCATCGCGAGCCACTGGGACCGGTCCTCGGGATAGCCGTACAGGCGCTCCAGCTCGGCGCGGTCCACGCTTCCCGCCTCGTCCGGCGGCCACACGCGTCGCATCACAGGTACCTCACCACCCGCGACGGCTTCCGCTCGCCGCCGATGCTCGCGACCATCTCCAGGGTGTGCCGGGTCTCGCGGACCTGGTGCGCGCGGAACATCGCCGCACCTGCCTGCGCCGCCAGGGCGGTCGCGGCGAGCGTCCCGGTGACCCGGTCGTCCAGCTCGACGCCGAGGGTCTCGCCCACGACGTTCTTGTTGCTCATCGCCATCAGCACCGGCCACCCGGTGTCGATCATCTCCTGGATCCGTCCGAGGATTTCCAGCGACTGGTAGGTGTTCTTGCCGAAGTCGATCGCGGGATCGATCAGCACGCCCTCGCGCGGAACGCCGAGAGCGACGGCCTTCTCGGCGAGGCTCGTGGTCTCGGCGATGACGTCCGCGACGACGTCGTCGTACTGCGGGCTGGTGGGATCGGTGCGCGGCTCCAGGCCGCCGGTGTGCGAGCAGACGTAACCGGCCCCGTACTTCGCGGCGACCTCCAGCACCTTCGGGTCGTAGCCCTGCCACGTGTCGTTGAGCAGGTCCGCGCCCGCCCGGCACACGACGTCGGCGACCTCGTGCCGGTAGGTGTCGATGCTGATGATCAGGTCCGGGAACTCCGAGCGCGTCCACTCCAGGGTCGGCAGGACGCGGTGGAGTTCCTCCTCCACCGTGACCTCCGGCCCCGGGCTCGCCGGGATCCCGCCGATGTCCAGGACGTCGGCCCCCTCGGCGACGGCGTGCGCGATGGCCGCCCGAGCCCGGTCCTCCTCGAACGTGGCGCCGTGGTCGTAGAACGAATCCGGCGTCCGGTTCACGATCGCCATGATCAAGGCACGATCGCTGACCACGGTTCGCCCCCGAAAGGCCAGCTCAGGCATGCAGTGTCTCCTCGCCGCGCAGCACGTCATCCGCAGCCGAGACTACGTGCTCGGACCGGCCGCCGGGTCGAGCACGCCCGCGAACACCAGCACCAGCAGGACAACGCCCAGCACGACGCGGTAGATCACGAACGGAACGAAGGTGCCGCGCTTGATGTAGGCCATCAACCACGCGACGACGGCGTAGCCGACCGCGAACGACACGACCGTCGCCACCAGCGTCGGGCCCCAGGCGGGAGCGGTGCCGTCGCCGATGTCGGTGAGCTTGTAGATCCCGGAGCCGAACACCGCCGGGGCCGCCAGCAGGAACGAGTACTCGGCGGCGTCCGGGCGCCGATAGCCCATCAGCAGACCGGCGGTCGTGGTGCCGCCCGAGCGGGAGACGCCGGGGATCAGGGCGAGCGCCTGGGCGCACCCGTAGGCGAGGCCGTGCGGCACGGTCAGGTCGTCGAGGGTGCGCTGCTTGCGGCCGAACCGGTCGGCCCAGCCCAGCAGCAGGCCGAAGCCGATCAGCACGACGGCGGTCAGCCGCAGGTCCCGGAACACCGAGTCGATCGCGTCCTCGAACAGCACGCCCAGCACCACCACCGGGAGGGTGCCGACGATGATGAGCCATCCCATGCGGGCGTCGGGGTGATGCCGGTGGTCGCGGTCGTGCAGCGAGCGGAACCAGTTCCGCAGGATCGAACCGATCTTCCTCGCGAAGTACGCGACGATCGCCAGCTCGGTGCCGATCTGGATGACCGCGGTGAACGCCGCCCCCGGGTCGTCCCACCCGGCGAACGCCGCCACGACGCGGACGTGCGCGCTGGAGGAGATCGGCAGGAACTCGGTGAGCCCCTGCACCAGCCCCAGCACGATCGCTTCGAACCACCCCACGACGTCCCCTCTCCTCGCAGCAGCCGCACCGTAGCGAACTCGCGGGCCCCGGTCGGGCGACCGACACCCCGCCGCGTGCGGGCGGCGCAGCCGAGTCATCCTTGCGGAGCAGGAGCTGATGGGGAGGACTCGTGAAGGTCATCGACAAGATCGCGTGGATCGAGCTGCGGGACGGCAAGGTCCTCAGCACCCGGTCGCACGGCAAGGACGTCTACTACTTCCCGGGCGGCAAGCGGGAACCCGGCGAGTCCGATCTGGACACCCTCGCCCGCGAGATCACCGAGGAGCTGGCGGTCACCATCGACCGGGACAGCGCCACCCACATCGGCACCTTCGAAGCCGAGGCGCACGGCCAGAACGCCGACGTCCTGGTCCGCATGACCTGCTACACCGCGGCCCACGAGGGCACCCCGGCCGCGAGCAGCGAGATCGCCGAGCTCATCTGGCTCGGCTACGCCGACCGCGACCGTGTCTCACCGGTGGACCAGATCATCTTCGACCACCTCCACGAGCGCTCCCTGCTCGTGTGATCCCCACCAGGGGCGGTTTTTCCCAGAACCGCCGGGGTTTCGCTGTGAAATCCCGGGCGGTTCCGGCGAGAACCGCTCCGCTCAAGCCCCCGAACCCAAGTAACCCAAGACCATCGCCGCGGTGCGGTCCGCCCATTCCTGCCAGCCGAGGCCGTCGGGCCACGCCCGGCAGCTGGCCGCGCGGTGGACGCACGAGCCGATGACGCTGCGCGCGGCGAAGCGAACGGCATCGCCCGCATCAGCCCCAGCGTGCGGCTCGACGGCATCGACGAAGGCGAGCTGCACCACGTCGAGAGCCCGCAGGCCGCGCTCGGCGCCTTCCGCCGACTGACCGCTGAGCAGCTCCGGGAAAGCCCGGGTGTGCCCGGCGAAGGCGTCGGCCATCGCGCGGGTGAACGCCTCCACGACCCCGCGAAGATCCGGGGACGCTGACGAGAGCGCCTCGCGCACATCGGTTTCCAGCTGCGCCAGCAGCTGGTCCTTGACCGCTTCGAGCAGCTGCTCCTTGCCGGCGAAGCGCCGGTAGATCGCCCCCACCGACACGCCCGCGCGCTCGGCGACCGCCGCGACCGTGAAGTCGTCGAGCCCGCGCGCGCTCAGCACGTGCTCAGCCGAGGCCAGCACCTTCTGCAGGGACTCTCGACTGCGGGCCTGCTGCGGAGGCCGGAAGTGCGGGGCGCTCATCCCACCGACGCTACCGCCCCCGAACCCTCCACCGTCCGAGTGATCCGGCGTCGAAAACCGCAACATTCGTCGCGCGAAAACCGGGGTTTTCGCGGCACGAATGCAGCGGTTTTCGTCGGGCGGGATGCGAATGGTAATTTGCGTTCTCTTTCTGTGGAGAGGGGTTCCGGCTTGGTGGGGATTGAGGTGCGGGAGGCGTTCGTGGACTTCCCGATCTTCGACGCGCGGTCTCGGTCGCTGAAGAAGAAGGTGTTCGGGAAGGTCGGCGGCAAGATCGGGACCGAGGCGAAGGTGCCGGTCATCGAGGCCCTGCGCGGGGTCACCCTGTCGCTGCGGGAGGGCGATCGGGTGGCCTTGGTCGGGCACAACGGGGCGGGGAAGTCGACGTTGCTGCGGCTGCTGTCCGGGATCTACGAGCCGACGCGGGGGAGCGCTCGGATCCGGGGGAAGGTGGCGCCGGTCTTCGACCTCGGCGTGGGGATGGACCCCGAGGTCTCCGGCTACGAGAACATCGTCATCCGCGGGCTGTTCCTCGGCATGACGCGGCGCCAGATGCTGGACCGGGCCGACGACATCGCGGAGTTCACCGACCTCGGCGACTACCTGCACATGCCGCTGCGGACCTACTCCGCGGGGATGCGGGTGCGCCTGGCGCTCGGCGTGGTCACCACGATCGACCCGGAGATCCTGATCCTCGACGAGGGGTTGGGCGCGGTGGACGCGGCGTTCATCGCCAAGGCCCGCAAGCGGATGGTGGACCTAGTCGAGCGCTCCGGGATGCTGGTCTTCGCCTCGCACTCCGATGAACTGCTGCTGGAGCTGTGCAGTTCGGCGATCTGGATGGACGAGGGGGCGGTTCGGATGAGCGGGTCCGTGGAGGAGGTGTTGACCGCCTACAAAGGACATCCGCCTTCTCGGGGCAGTAGTCTGGGGTCGTGATGGAGATCTGGGTGAACCCGGCGTGCTCGAAGTGCCGGTCCGCGGTGAGCGAGCTGGACGCGGCCGGGGCCGAGTACACCGTGCGGCGGTACCTGGAGGAGCCGCCGACGGTCGCCGAGCTGGAGGCCGTGCTGGAGCGGCTCGGGTTGGAACCGTGGGACATCGCGCGGACCGGTGAGGCCGTCGCCGCGGAGGTCGGACTCCGCGAGGTGCCGAAGGACGCCGAGCACCGGGGCGACTGGCTGCGCCTGATGAGCGAGAACCCGAAGCTGATCCAGCGCCCGATCATCACCGCCTCCGACAGCACCACCGTCGTCGGCCGCGACCCCGATTCGGTGGGCCGCGTCATCGACGCCGAGCGGAACGCCTGAGGTCAGTCCCGGCGGGTGAGCTTCTCGCCGACCCGGATGATGCGCTCGCCGACGTTCTCGGCGAGGCCGCTGGTCGCGGCGGCGACCCGGTCGGCCGCCGTGCGACTCACCGCGGCGGCCTTGGTCGCGGCGTCCTCGGTGAACTCGGCCGTGGCCGCGCCCGCCTGATCCGCCCAGCTGGCGGCGCGGCCGGAGAAGCGCGCGATCTGCTCGGAGCCGTCCTGGCGGACCTGCTCGTAGAACTTCGCCGTCTGCGCGACGGTCGTGTCGACCAGCTTGGAGAACGCCTCAGGAACCGGCATCGCGACCTCCTCCGGGGATACCGAGCGAACCTGTTACTTCAAGTAACACCTTAGGGAGATCGCGGCGCGCGCGCAACGCCGGGGCCCGTTCGGGATCAACCGCGCTTCTCGGCCGATAAGCGGCGCTGATCAACACCTCCGTCCACAGAGGACGAATGAAGATCACGATTGCACCCGAGTGACGAGGATCGCTCGACCCGAGCGCTGGATCGTCATGAGCAGCGACGACCCCTTCGCGCTTTCGGATGATGCACGTCCGCGTGGCCCGGGCGATGCCGGAACGCAACCTTGGGTACTTAGGATCAATCACCCAGGGAAGGGAATGTCCGCGCGGCCGCTGATCAGGCGAAACCTGAATATGCCAAAAACGTTTATGCGGGCAGCGTCAACAGCCGAGACCTCGGCGACCACTAAGGACAGATACACATGCTTCAGCAGCGGACCCGACTGTTCGGTTCGATCGTGGGCCTGTGCACCGCCGGCGCACTCCTCGCAGGCTGCGGCGGCGGGGGCCAGGAGGCCGAGCACGCGCAGCACCAGCCCGCGCCGCAGACGCCCGCCGAGGGCCAGTCCGCTGCGGGCAAGCAGACCTCGGGCACCTTCGAGAACTTCTCGCCGACCGCCAAGGCCATCACCTACAAGCCGGAGGAGGTCCCGGCGGGCGGGCAGATCACCGTCAACTCCTCCGCCGCCGACGGCAAGAGCAAGGTGACCGTCGAGGTCAAGGGCCTGCAGCCGAACCGCCCCTACGGCGCCCACGTGCACGTCAAGCCGTGCGGTGCGACCGGCGAAGACGCGGGCTCCCACTACCAGGAGAAGGCCGACCCGGTGAAGCCGTCGGTCGACCCGGCCTACGCCAACCCGCAGAACGAGGTGTGGCTGGACTTCCACACCGACGCGCAGGGCAACGGCACCGCCACCGCGGAGGGCACCTGGTCGCTGGCCACCCGCGACGACGCGCAGTCGGTCGTCCTGCACGAGACCCACACCCACTCCGAGCCCGGCAAGGCCGGCTCGGCGGGCTCGCGCCTGGGCTGCATCACCGCGGACTTCTGATCCGCTGAACCACCGGGAGGGCACCCGCCGCGCAGGCGGGTGCCCTCCTCGCTTCTCCCACCGGAACGACTTTGACGCAGGTCACGGGTGATCGAGGTTCGGGGTCGGGGACAATGGGCTTGATGACCGCTCTGGACCTGCCCGCCCCGACGGGTGCCAAGACGCTGCGGATCGGACCTCACGAGGTCGATCCGCCGGTGGTGCTCGCCCCGATGGCGGGAATCACGAACGTGGCGTTCCGACGGCTGTGCCGGGAGTACGGCGCCGGGCTGTACGTGTGCGAGATGATCACCAGCCGGGCGCTGGTGGAACGGCACCCGAAGACGCTCGAGATGATCACCTTCGACGCCGACGAGAGCCCGCGCTCGATGCAGCTCTACGGCGTCGACCCGGTCACCATGGGGCAGGCCGTCCGGATGATCGTCGAGGAGGACCTCGCCGATCACGTCGACATGAACTTCGGCTGCCCGGTGCCCAAGGTGACCCGCAAGGGCGGCGGTTCGGCGCTGCCGTACAAGCGGCGGCTGTTCCGCGACATCGTGCGCGCGGCCGTCACCGCCGCTTCACCGGCGGGCATCCCGGTGACCGTGAAGTTCCGCATCGGCATCGACGACGAGCACATCACCTACCTCGACGCCGGGCGCATCGCCGAGGAGGAGGGCGCCGCGGCCGTCGCGCTGCACGGCAGGACCGCCTCGCAGCGCTACTCCGGCACCGCCGACTGGTCGGCGATCCGCACCCTCAAGCAGCACGTCACGTCGATCCCGGTGCTGGGCAACGGCGACATCTTCAGCGCCGACGACGCGCTGCGGATGGTCGACGAGACCGGCTGCGACGGCGTGGTCGTCGGGCGCGGCTGCCTCGGCCGTCCCTGGCTGTTCCGCGACCTGCAGGCGGCCTTCACCGGGCAGCCGATCCCGGAGGGCCCGGACCTCGGCGAGGTCTCGCGCGTCCTGCGGCGGCACGCCGAGCTGCTCGCCGACCACATGGGCGAGGAGAAGGGCCTGCGCGACCTGCGCAAGCACATGTCCCAGTACCTGCGCGGCTTCCCCGTCGGCTCCGACCTGCGGCACGGCTTCGGGCTCGTGTCCAGCCTCGCGCAGCTCGACGACCTGCTGGCCCAGCTCGACCCGAACGTGCCGTTCCCGACCGATGCCGAGGGACCGCGCGGGCGCCAGGGCTCGGCGGGCAAGGTCGTGCTGCCGGAGGGCTGGCTCGACGACCCCGACGACGCGACCGTCCCGGCCGGTGCCGAGGTCGACTCCAGCGGCGGCTGAGCAGTGCGGGCCTGGCCGCTGCTGCTCGCCGCGCTGTGCCTGACCGGCTGCGCCTCGACGCCGCAGCAGCCGGACTTCCGCGGCTACTTCGCCGACAACAACGCGGCGGCCGCGGCGGGACCGGCGGCGCAGCAGGAGTTCTTCAACCGAACGCAGCACCCCGACTTCACCGCCAACACGTGCGAGCTCGGCGATCTCACCGTCCGGCTCGACCCGGCGTGGAGCACGCTGCGGCCCGATCCCGGTTTCACCGCCGACGGCGTCGTCCCGCACGGGCAGATCTGGGTCATCGGCGTCGAGGTCACCACCCGAACGGGCGGCAGCACCACCGGTCATCAAATCGGGTCACAACACCTCGTGGTGCTCGACGGGCGCACGTTCGGCTTCGCACCCTGTCCTCAATGACAGCAGCGGGTCCTCGATGAAGGCAGTGGCTCCTCGATGAGCCAGGACCCGAAAACCCGGAGTCTGCGGCCAAGATCACCTCGATCGGCTTGCGGGGCGGTGATGCGAAACTGACACTGGTTTGCTCGTCCGTGCGGGTGGGTCCGTCCCGATTCGCTTCCACATCCACCCCTCCGCCCGGTACACACCTAGGAGCCGATGGCTCGGTCTCGGAATCGCCGAAGTTGTCACTCGATCGCGCGAACCGAGGCACCGGTCGAGTCGAAACGGCATGATCGTTCCGTCAGACCGAACGACAGCGCGGACGGGAGGTGGCCGACATGATCCGCAACGGATTCACCGGGCAGGACCCGCACCCCAGCGGAGGAGACGTGCCGCAACCGCCCACGCCCCGCAGCCGTGAGGAAGTCGCCAACGGCACGGGCATGGCGGAACTGCACGAGTCCATAGCGCGACTGCTGGCCTCCCGGGGTCAGTGGCGGCAGGCCTACCACCACCTGCGATCAGCGCTGGACATGATGTCCTCGGACAAGCCGGCGGTGCCCGAGCAGCTGCGCAGCGAGGTCGAGCTGCTGCGCCGGGAGCACGCCAAGGCCCGCGAGGAGAGCCTCCGGGACAGCCTCACCGCCAGCTACAACCGTCGCTACCTCGACGAACGGCTCGCGGACCTGGTCGCCGAGAACGCCATGACGGGCGAGGGCCTGGCCGTGGCGCTGATCGACCTGGACTGGTTCAAGGTGGTCAACGACACCTACGGGCACCTGTTCGGCGACCGGGTGCTGCAGCGGGTCGTGGACCTGCTGCAGGAGGCCCTGCCGGACGGGGCGTTCTGCGCCCGCTACGGCGGCGAGGAGTTCGTGCTGGTGCTGCCGCACATCCTGCCCAACTCGGCGGTGCAGGTCTGCGAGGCGGCCCGGCAGCGGGTGGAGCACTTCCAATGGGAGACGATGGCGCCCGGCCTCGGCGTGACGATCAGCATCGGCGTCGCGCACGAGCAGGGCACCGGCGGGCACGTCTCGGGCGAGCAGCAGTTGATCTCGGCCGACGCCCTGCTGTACGCGGCGAAGCGTGCCGGTCGGAATGCCGTCGCCTACCGAAAAGGCGCCGAAGTCCGGTTGGCGGGTGCCGCTTCCGAGCGGGTCACCGAAACGGGGAGAAGAGCCGCCGGCTACTGATGGCGATCACGCGAAAACGCAGGGTCCATTCGAATTGTGAACTTATCGGTCATCTGGCTTAGCACGGCTCGTCGCAATAGACGAGCCGCGCGGTAGGATCGTGCACTGATTGTGAAGAAACTGTCGGCGCTATCGTCAGTTCGGGCGATCCGCCGTACTATCTTCTAGGCGCCACGCGATGCATGTCGGGGAGTGTCGACGCGCCAGGACGATTCGCAGAACGATGACTGAGGCAGGTTGGGAGGGAACACGCGTGCCGCAAGACCCCCGGCATGGCGACTTCGGGCACCGGCGTACCCGCCCCGACGAGGACGCCGATGCCACCGGTTCGGCAAGTGGTGGTTCCGGACGTCGCCGACGCGCGCTGTCCGAGGACGGCACGGGCGGCACTCGAGTGATCGACCTGCTGTCCAAGCACGGCAAGGGTCCGAACACCTCAGGCCACCGCCGCGCGGCTGAACCCCAGCCGCCCGCGAGCCAACCCCCGAGCTCCCCGCCGCCGGTCAGCCAGCCACCGGCCGCACCCCAGCCCCCGCAGACCGGCCCCCGCCGGGCCGCTCCGCAGGCACCGCCGGAACCGGCGCAGGCCTGGACGAACCCCGAACCGTCCGGCCGCCGCCCCCGGCAGGCGCCGCCGAGCCGCCCGATGCCCAACCCGCCCGCGCCGCCGATCAACCCGGCGCCCCCGGCGGGCTGGACGGCCCCCGGCACCGGACCCCGACCGGTGCAGCAGCCGCCCGCAGGGCCGGTCTCCCCGCCGTCCGGCCGCAACCAGCGGCCCACCCCGCCTCCGCCCTCGGCCCCGGGCGCCGCCGCCGCGTTCGCCGGTGGCGCCGCCGCACGGCCGGCCCGGCGCAACCCCGAGCCCCCCGGCGAGGAGGCCACCCGGATCAGCCAGGCGCTGAGCACCGACGCCCCGCAGCGCGTCTCGCCGCCGTCCGGCCGCAACCCGCGCCCCGCACCGCCCGCGGCCCCGCAGGCGGACATGGACGCGACCACGCAGCACCCCCGCGTCCCGGCCGCTCCCCAGCAGCCGCCCCAGGCAGCCCAGAAACCGGCGGCCCAGAAGCAGCAGGCGGCGCAGAACGGGCAGCCCGCCAAGCCCACGCCTCCCCCGGTCGAGCGGGCCGAGGAGACGGCGATCGTCCAGCCCGCCGACGGCTACTCCGAGCTCGACGAGTTCGACGACGAAGCCGAGGTCGTCGACGACGACCTGGACGGCGACGGCGACCGCAAGAACGACATCGAGCAGATCGACCTCACGCTCGCCCGCTTCTCCGCGGTGCACGACGAGATCGCCGCCGAGGAGGCCAAGCGCCGCAAGCGCTACGCGTGGCTGCCCGGCAACAAGAAGGAACCCGAGCTCGGCAGCGACATGCCGTTCGACTTCCACGACGACCGCGGCGGCGCGTCGCGCATGGAGTGGAAGAAGAAGCAGCGCAAGCGCCGCACGAACCTCATCGTGATGGCCGTGGCCGTCGCGGCCTCGCTGACGGTGTTCCTGTCGCTGGGCTTCGCCTGGGGCGCCACCACCCTGTTCGGCCCGCCGGCGGTGCTGGCGCTGGACCCGAACTCGCAGGACATCAAGGACGCCGCCGGTCAGGCCGGCGACCAGAACTTCCTCATGATCGGTTCCGACACCCGCGCCGGGGCCACCGCCGCGGACGGGGTCGGCAACGAGTCCGACGAGCCGGGCGCGCGCTCGGACACCACGATGATCGCGCACATCCCGGCCGACCGGAGCCGCGTGGTGCTGGTGTCCTTCCCGCGCGACCTGCAGGTGAACATGCCCGCCTGCCAGCGCTGGGACTCCAAGACCGGCCAGTACAGCAACGAGGTCGTCCCGGCCAAGCAGGGCGCGCGGCTCAACGAGGCCTACGCGGTCGGCGGCCCGCTGTGCACCACCAAGGTCATCCAGCAGGTCTCCGGCCTGCGGATGGACAGCTTCCTGGGCATCGACTTCAACGGCTTCAAGTCGATGGTCGACGCCGTGCACGGCGTCGAGGTCTGCACCGAGAAGCCCGTCATCGACACCACCCTGGGCACGGTCATCCCGGAGGCCGGCCGCCACAACCTGACCGGCGACCAGGCGCTGACCTACGTCCGCGCCCGCCACGTCAAGGGCGACCCGACCTCGGACTACGGCCGGATGCAGCGCCAGCAGATGTTCCTGTCGTCACTGCTGCGCAAGACGATGTCCAGCCAGGTGCTGCTCGACCCGCGCAAGCTCAGCGACTTCGTCAAGGCCGTCAGCGCCAACACCTTCGGCGACAACATCGGTGCCGACCGGCTGATGGACCTCGGCCAGCAGCTGCAGGGCCTGGACCCGAGCAAGGTCACCTTCGTGACGGTCCCGACCACCGGCTACGCCAACGACGAGGGCATGGAGGTCCTGCGGGACGACGCCGCGAAGTCGCTGTTCCAGTCGATGATCGACGGAGCTCCGGTGACCACCGACGCCGCTCCGCAGCAGGCCGCCCAGAGCGCGCCCATCGGCGGATCGGGTGGTTCCGGCGGGGCCTCAGGAGTGGGCCGGACGCTGCACCAGCAGCCCGCGGACCCCTCGCTGCCGGGTGATCTCTCAACCGTTAATGCCGGCCACGACATCTGCGGCTGACCAGCGGGAACGTCCGTTTCCGGTTGCGCGGATCACGACCTGTTCACCCGTGGTTCACCACAGGTCATTCTGCCCGATTCCGCCGCGAAGTACGCTGGGTGACATGCGCGAGGTCTACCAGGAACAACTAGGCATGCTCACCGACGTTCTCGCCTCCATGTCGGCGATGGTCGGGACGGCGATGGAGCGCGCCACCAAATCGCTCCTGGAAGCCGACCTGAGCCTGGCCGAGCAGGTCATCGACGAGGACTCGCTGGTCGACGAGGCGCGGTCGCGCGCCGAGGAGTACGCCTTCGGGCTGCTGGCCCTGCAGGCGCCGGTCGCCGGCGACCTGCGCAGCGTCATCGCCACCATCCACGCCGCCGAGGACATGGAGCGGATGGGCGATCTCGCGCTGCACGTCGCCAAGGCCGCGCGCCGCAGGCACCCGAACGCGGTGCTGCCCGACGACGTCGCCGCCTACTTCGCCGAGATGGGCCGGATCGCGGTGAAGCTGGCCAACCAGGTCAGCACCGTCATCAGGACCCAGGACATCGAGGCGGCGCGGCTGCTCGACGAGGTCGACGACGAGATGGACGACCTGCACCGGCACCTGTTCACCGTGATGATGAGCCCCGACTGGGAGCACGGCGTGGCCACGGCCGTCGACGTGACGCTGCTGGGCCGCTTCTACGAGCGCTTCGCCGACCACGCGGTCGCGGTGGCCCGCCGGGTCGAGTTCATCGTGACCGGAAAGATGCCGTCCCGTTGATGCGTTTCCGCTGGTCAGGTGTGAACTTCCGCGGAAAGTATTAATAGTCGATCTCAGCACTCGATGTTGCGATCATCGTGTGCCATCCTCTTTCGGGTGAGAAGCGACCGAACTCGTACCGATGAGGTGCGCGGTGGGTAAGAGTCCGACCGTGCACCGACGTCGACTGGGCAGTGAACTGCGGCGCCTCCGCGAGATCGCCGGACGCACGCACCGCGAGGTCGCCGCCCACCTGGACTGCTCGCAGGGCAAGATCAGCCAGATCGAACTCGGCCGGGTCCCGGTGCGGACCTCGGACGTGCGGCTGATGGCCGAGTTCTACGGCGCCACCGGCGACCAGCTGGACGCGCTCATCGACCTCGCTCAGGACTCCAAGCAGCGCGGCTGGTGGCAGCAGTACCCGAGCACCGCGCAGCGCCCGGGCCTGCAGACCTACCTGGGCCTGGAGACGTCCGCGAAGGCCGTCAGCTGCTTCGGCAGCGACCCGCTGCCCGAGCTGCTGCAGACCACCGACTACACGCGCGCGCTGCTGGCCTCGGACTCGCAGGTGTTCACCGACGACGAGATCGCCGAGCGCCTCAAGGTCGTCTCGACCCGCCAGCAGCGGCTGCTGGGCGAGCAGCCGCTGGAGCTGTGGGCGGTGCTCGACGAGTCCGCGCTGCGCCGCTGCGTGGGCAGCCCGGCCGTGATGCGCCAGCAGCTGGAGCACCTGGTCCTGCTGGGCTACCGCCGCAACGTCACGCTGCAGGTCCTGCCGTTCAGCGTCGGCGGCCACCCGCTGATGGGCGACCGCGCCGCGGTCTTCTCCTTCGCCAACGAGGCCGACCCGCAGGTCGTGCACCTCGGCGACTCGGCCAACTCCCGCTTCCTCGACAAGGCCGCGGACACCTCCGACTACTTGAAGGCGTTCGAGCAGGTCTGCACCAGCGCGTTGAACCCCAAGGACTCCAGCGCCTTCATCTCCTCGGTCGCGGACGAACTCCCGACCTGAGCGGACGACAGAAGGCGGGGCCTCCATCGAGGAGGCCCCGCCTTCGTCACCCGTCAGTCAACCGGCGAAGCCGGTTTCTCTTTCACCGAGCAAGCAACTGGCACCGCCGCGGGTTCTGACACGTCTTCTGGGGAGGACAGCCGACGTGTCGTCAGCAGAACAAGATCAGCCGAAGCGGCCGGAGATGTAGTCCTCCGTCGCCTTCTGGGTGGGGTTCGAGAAGATCTTGCCGGTCTCGTCGATCTCCACCAGCTGGCCGGGCTCCCCGACCGCGCGGAGGTTGAAGAACGCGGTCTGGTCGCTGACGCGAGCGGCCTGCTGCATGTTGTGGGTGACGATGACGATCGTGTAGTCCTGCTTGAGGTGCGAGATCAGGTCCTCGATCGCCAGCGTCGAGATCGGGTCCAGCGCCGAGCAGGGCTCGTCCATGAGCAGCACGTCGGGCCGCACCGCGATCGCGCGGGCGATGCAGAGCCGCTGCTGCTGACCGCCGGAGAGACCGCCGCCCGGCTTGTTCAGCCGGTCCTTGACCTCTTCCCACAGGTTCGCGCCGCGCAGCGCCTTCTCGGCGACCTCGTCGAGGTGCGACTTGTTCTTCTCACCGGCCAGCTTCAGCCCGGCCACCACGTTGTCGCGGATGGACATGGTGGGGAACGGGTTGGCGCGCTGGAAGACCATGCCGATGGTCTTGCGGACCTGCACCGGGTCGACGTCGTCGGCGTAGATGTCCTCGCCGTCGAGCATCACCTTGCCGTCGACGCGGGCACCCGGGATGACCTCGTGCATCCGGTTCAGCGACCGCAGGACGGTGGACTTGCCGCAACCGGAGGGGCCGATGAACGCGGTGACGCTCCGGGCCGGGACCTGCAGGGTCACGTCCTGCACGGCGTGGAACTTGCCGTAGTGCAGGTTCAGGTCTTTGATGTCGAGACGCTTGGCCATGTCGAAAGTCCCTACTTCGTCTTGATCGCGAAGATCTTGGACAGACCGGTCGCGACAAGGTTGATCAGCATGATGACGATCACGAGGGTGAGCGCGGCCCCCCACATCCGGTAGTCACCGGCCGTGGTTCCGGTGCTGCGCTCCATGAAGATGGTCAGCGGCAGCGACGCCATCTCACCCTTGAACAGGTCGAAGTTGATCGAGGACGAGTACCCGACCAGGATCAGCAACGGTGCGGTCTCACCGAGCACGCGCGCCAGGCCGAGCATGACACCGGTGACGATGCCCGACAGCGCGGTCGGCAGGACGATCCGCACGATGGTCTTCCACTTGGGCAGGCCCAGCGCGTAGGCCGCCTCGCGGAGCTCGTTCGGCACGATCAGCAGCATCGTCTCGGTGACCCGGACGACGACCGGCAGCATCAGCAGAAGCAGCGCGAGCGCCACCGCGAAACCGCTGCGGGTCATGCCGAAGGTGGTGATCCACAGCGCGTAGATGAACAGGCCGGCCACGATCGAGGGCAGGCCGCTGAGGATGTCCACCATGAACGTCGCGGCCTTGGCCAGCTTCGAGTTCTGCCCGTACTCGACCAGGTAGACCGCGACCATCACGCCCAGCGGCACCGCGAAGACCAGGCAGACCAGGCCTTCGAAGATGGTGCCGACCAGGGCGTGGTAGACACCGCCGCCCTCGTCGGTCGGCAGCAGGCCGTTGAAGGAGTGCGACCACCAGTCGGCGCTGAGGATGGGCTTGAGGCCGCGTTCGATCAGCGTCCACAGCACCCACAGCAGCGGGATGACCGCGACCACGAAGGCGGCCGCGAACAGCACGGTGGCCAGGTTGTTCTTGAACTTCCGGCCGAAGCCGATGCTCTGGAAGGCCGGCGCGGTTGCGAGCTGCTCCACGTCGGCAGCGTCGGTCCTCATGACTTCCCCTTAGCGCCGGCCGCACTCTCGATCCAGCGCGCGATCGCGTTGACTGCGAAGGTGATGATGAACAGCACCAGACCTGCGGAGATGTAGGCACCGACCTGCAGGTTGTTGTTGAACTCCGCCGACCCGAGCGCGATCTTGGAGGCGAAGGTCGCCCCGCTGTCGAAGATGCTGTACCCGGGAGGGGCGGTGGCGCCGCTCAGGATGATGGTCAGGGCCATCGTCTCGCCCAGCGCGCGGCCGAGGCCGAGCATCGAGCCGCCGACGAAACCGTTGCGGCCGAACGGCCACACCGTGGTCTTGACGACCTCCCAGTTGGTGGCGCCGAGCGCGAGCGCGCCCTCGACCTGGGCGTCCGGGGTCCGCGCGAAGACCTCCCGGGTGACGCCGGTGATCGTCGGGATGATCATCACGGCGAGCACGATGCCCGCGGTGAAGACGTTCGCGCCGGAGTCGACCTGGGCGATGTTGCCCTGGCCGAAGATCGGGATCCAGCCCAGCGTCTCGTTCAGCCACGTCGACACCGGCTTGAGGACCGGCCCCAGCACCAGGAATCCCCAGAGGCCGTAGACGACCGAGGGCACCGCGGCCAGCAGGTCGACGATGTAGGCGAACGGGCGGGCCAGGCTGCGCGGCGCGTAGCGGGTGAGGAACAGCGCGATCCCGCCGGACAGCGGCATCGCGATCACCAGCGCGACCACGGAGCTCGCCACGGTGATCCAGGCCAGGTCCAGGATCCCGAAGCTCATGTCTGCGGGGTTCCGCGTGTCCCACTCCCGGCTGAACAGGAAGTTCACGTGGTTCACCTGCAGCGCGGGGATCGCCCGGATGAGCAGGAAGATCGCGATCGCCGCGATCACCGCCACCACGAACGCCCCGGACGCCGTGGCGAGCGAGGAGAACACCTTGTCGCCCACGCGGGAGGATTTGCCCGCGGACGTCTCTGGAGCGGAAATGGGAGCCTCCGGTCCGGAATGCGCCGAAGCGCCCCGCTGGGCACCGGTGGTGTCCGCGGGGCGCGTCTCGGCTCTCGTTGAGTCGGTCACTGCAGCTCGCAGCCTCTCATCCTCTCCGCAGGACCAGGGGCCCGCCCGGGTCGCGGGCGGGCCCGGTCACACGGTCATGCGATGGCGTCGACGGCGCCCAGAACCTTGGTCTTGAAGGCCTCGGGCAGCGGGACGTAGCCCGCCTTCTCCAGTTCCTGCGGGTTGGCGTTGGCGGCCACCTTCAGGAAGGCCTTGACCGCCTTGGCGGTCTCCGGGTCGTAACCCTTCGAGCAGACGATCTCGTAGGTGTTCAGGACGATCGGGTAGACGCCCGGGGCCTTGTTGCCGTAGATCGACTCCAGGTCGACGCGCAGGTCGTTGCCCTGGCCCTCGATCTTGGCCTCTTCGATGGCCTTGCCGACGTTGGCGGTGTTGAGCTCGACCGGGCCGGCGCCGCTGTCGATCTTGGCGATGCCCAGGCCCAGGTTCTTCGGGAAGGACCACTCGACGTAGGTGAAGCCGCCCTCGGTCGCCTTGACCGACTGCGCCACCTGGTCGGAGCCGTCGCGGCCCTGGCCGACGCCCTGGCCGCCCTGGAAGGTCTTGCCCTCACCGGAGAACGCGCCGCCGGTGGCGGTCTTCAGGTACTTCTGGAAGTTCTCGGTGGTGCCCGACTCGTCCGAGCGGAAGAACGGCACGATGTCGATCGAGGGCAGCTGCGCGTTGGGGTTCGCGGCCTTGATCGCCGGGTCGTCCCACTTCTTGATCTCACCCTTGTAGATCTTGCTGATCAGGTCCGGGGTGAGGGTCAGGTCGCTGACGCCCGGGAGGTTGTAGGAGATCGCGATGGGGCCGAACACCATCGGGATGTTCCAGGCCGGGTTGCCCTGGCAGCGCTCGGCGGCCTTGGCGACCTCGCCCTTCTCCTCCTTGAGCGCGGAGTCCGAGCCGCCGAAGTCGATCTGGCCGGCGGTGAACGCGGCGACGCCCTTGCCGGAACCGGACTTGGTGTAGTTCACGTTCTGGCCGGCGCACTTGAGGCCGTAGTCGCGGGCGAAGACGTCGACGGCGTTCTTCTGCGCCGAGGAACCCTCACCGGAGACGGGCTTGGTGCCGCACTCGACCTGGACGCTGTCGAGGGCCGGGTTGCCGCCGCCCTGCGGGACGTTCTGGTCCGATCCGCAGCCGGCGAGCACGAGCGCGCCCGCGGCGACGACGGCCAACGCAGCGCTGTGCCGCTTGATTCTCACTTCGTTCCT
Organism: Saccharopolyspora sp. ID03-671; assembly: GCF_045278815.1. Classification (NCBI taxonomy): domain Bacteria; kingdom Bacillati; phylum Actinomycetota; class Actinomycetes; order Pseudonocardiales; family Pseudonocardiaceae; genus Saccharopolyspora; species Saccharopolyspora sp. ID03-671. The sequence continues at coordinate 4,044,611 of NZ_CP134054.1, read as the reverse complement.
CCACCCAAGGGGACAAACTTGCGGGGCGCGGCCGAGCGCGGACGCTCGTGCTTTGTGCCGCTTGGCCCGAACGCTAAGCAGCCCGAGTGGACGCCCCTCGCCATCCAAGTGAACGCGAAGTGAACAAGGCACCCTGAGTAAGCGGGGCCACATTCGAACGGGCGATGAGGACACCCGTGTTCCGGTCCCGCCGTGACTCAGCGCATCGGCGGGTCAGCGTCCGAATTGCACATCGCTGTCCCACTTGGCGAAGCCCAACCGCTGGTAGACCTTCACCGCGGGGACGTTGTCGGCCTCGACGTAGAGCATGACGTGACTACGGCCAGTGTCCCGCAAGTACCGCAATCCGGCCACTGTCAGTGACTTGCCCAGGCCACCGCCCTGCGCGTGCGGGTCGACGCCGACGACGTAGACCTCACCGGTCCCGTCCGGGTGCACCTTCGTCCAGTGGAAGCCCTGCAGCGCGCCCGCCGCGTCGACCGCGAGGAAGAAGCCCTGCGGGTCGAACCAGTCCTCGCGCTCCTTGGTGCGCACGTCGTCCTCGGTCATGTCGCCCTGCTCGGGGTGCCAGACGAACGCGCGGTGGTTCACCCGCACGACCTCGGCCTCGTCCCGGCCCGGCTCGAACGCGCGGATCGTCACGCCCTCCGGCAGCGTCACCTCGGGCAGCTCCGGCTCGGCGAGCTCGCGGCCCATCCGCCACAGCTCGCGCGGCCGGTGCAGGCCGTAGCGCTCGGCCAGGCGCACCGCTCCCGGGTGCTCGCCGTGCGACCAGATCCGCAGCCGACCCGAGTCGGCGTCCGGCTCGGTGCCCAGCTCGGCGCGCTCCAGCAGCGCCTCGACGAGCCGAGCGCCCGCGCCCCGCCTGCGGTGCTCGGGGTGCACGGCGAGCTCGGCCACCAGCTGCCCGGCGCCCGGCTCGTGCTCGGTGTCCAGGTGGGCGTAACCGATCAGCACCCCACCGGAGTCGCGGAGGACGAAGTGCTCGGAGCGGACGTCGGCCTGCACCGGTTCGATCTGGTGCACCACGTCGCGGTGGGCCTTCAGCCGCAGGATCACGTGCTCGCCCACCGGCGCCACGCCGTCGGCCTTCTCCGCCTCGTCGAGAAGACCCATCACCTCAGCGGTCTCCGCGTCATCCAGTCCGTTACGCCAAGTCAACTGCACGCTCATGACCCTACCGATCCGAACGCGAAGGAGCCCCCGATCGGTGATCGGGGGCTCCTCGTCGATCTCGGTGTCATGCGTTGAGGCTGCGCAGGTCCTCGTCTGTGATCTCGACGGTCTCGGTCTCGGTGAGCTCGGTGGCCAGCGGCGAAGACGAGCCGCCGCGGTTCGGGCGGACGAACTTGTAGCCGACGTTGCGCACGGTGCCGATCATCGAGTCGTGCTCCGGGCCGAGCTTGGCGCGCAGCCGCCGCACGTGGACGTCGACCGTGCGGGTGCCGCCGAAGAAGTCGTAGCCCCAGACCTCCTGCAGCAGCTGGGCGCGGGTGAACACCCGGCCCGCGTGGTTGGCCAGGAACTTCAGCAGCTCGAACTCCTTGTAGGTCAGTTCGAGCGCGCGGCCGCGCAGCCGGGCCGTGTAGGTGGCCTCCTCGATCACCAGGTCGCCGACGCTGAGCGAGCCGTCGCCGCTGCTGGAAGCGCTGCTGCGGCGGGAGACCAGCAGGCGCAGCCGGGCGTCGATCTCGGCCGGGCCGGTGGCCGGCAGGAGGATGTCGTCCACGCCCCACTCGGCGCTGACGGTGACCAGGCCGCCCTCGTTGACCAGCGCGATCACCGGCACGTCACCCGCGGACAGCAGGCGGCACAGGTCTCGGGCACCGGCCAGGTCGGTGCGGGCGTCGACGATGACGACGTCGTGGGCACCGCCGGACAGGATGGCGCCGGGGTCGGCGGGGAGGATTCGGACGCGGTGCGGCAGCAGTGCCAGCGACGGCAGGACCGCATCGCAGTCGGACTCACCGGTCAGCAGGAGCAGCTCGGAGCTCATCTGGGGGCCTCCATCTCCAGGCGCGAGAGTCGACAGCCATGTTGTGTGGTCATCACCCGCAGCGGGCGGATGACTCGGCGTCGTTGCCTGTGGATGGCAAGGAGAAAAACCGACATGCGGTGGAAAAACCCAGGTCCAACCGAGGGCATCACAATTGTGAACGGAAACCGTCACCGTGTTTCCGGCATGTTTCCGGACCGGCCCGTCACGTTGCGCGCCGAGGACGGTACGCGGCTGCGGGGCGTGCTGCACCCCGGTCCCGGACTGCCCGCGCCACTGGGGTTCGTGGTCGGCCACGGGTTCACCAACCACATCCGGAAGCCCAGCGTGCGCGGGGTGCTGGAGCGGCTGGCGACGCACGGGCCGGTGCTGGCGACCGACTTCCGCGGCCACGGCCGCTCCGGTGGTCGCACCACCGTGGGCCCGAACGAGGCGATGGACGTCGACGCCGCCGTCGCACATCTGCGCGCCGCCGGATGTGAGCGCGTCGTCACACTCGGGTTTTCGCTGGGCGGATCCGTGGTCCTGCGCCAGGCCGCGCTCGGTACGCCGCCGGACGCGGTGGTCGCGGTGAGCAGCCCGGCCCGCTGGTTCGTGCGCGACACGGCCGCGATGCGCCGGGTGCACTGGCTGCTGGAGCAGCCGCACGGCCGGGCGAGCGCGCGGCTGCTCGGCGTGCGGCTGGCGGGCCCGTGGCCTCGGGTTCCGACCTCGCCGATCGAGCTCGCCACCCGCATCGAGATCCCGCAGCTGATCGTGCACGGCACCGACGACCACTACTTCCCGCTCGCCGACGCACTGGCGCTCGCGGAGGCGGGCGGCGCGGAGTTCTGGCCGGTGGAGGGCATGCGGCACGCGGAGAGCTCGACCACTCCCGAGCTGGTGGACCGGATCGCCGCGTGGGCGATGATTACAGTGAGGCCACCCGATCCCCACGCGGTCGGGTGACCGGCGCCCCGACAGAAACGGAACGCTCGGAGTGAAGAAGCTCGCGATCACCCTCGTCCTCGTCCTGGGTCTCCTGGTCGCCGCCGACTTCGGGTCGGCCGCGTTCGCGGAGTACCAGGTGTCGAAGAAGGTCGCCCAGCAGCTCAAGCTGCCGGAGAACCCGGAAGTCTCGATCAACGGCTTCCCGTTCCTGACGCAGGTCGCGGCCGGCGACTACCGCGACGTGCAGCTGGTGGCCAACGCGGTGCCGGTGGGCCCGTTCAACGAGGTGGGCATCGAGGCCGACCTGCACGGCGCGAAGGTCGCCACCTCGGAGGTCATCGCCGGGACCGCCGACGAGATCTCGGTGGACCAGCTGGTCGGCCGGGTGAAGCTGCGGGCCTCCGACGTGGCGCGGCTGATCGGCATCCAGGACCTGACAATCGAACCGGCGGCCCCGGACGCGCTGGCCGACGACGACGGCAACGTCAGCGAGGCCGACAAGCGGCTGGCCGAGGGCGGCGAGGACCAGCGGGCGCTGGTGCAGCTCGACGGCACGGTCAACATCGCGGGCTCGGACAACAAGGTCCGGGTGATCGCGGTGATGTCGCTGGTCAACGGCAAGATGGAGATCGAGCCGCGGAAGCTGGAGCTCAACAACAGCGCGTTCGGCAAGATCGAGCTGCCACCGATCTTCGAGCAGTCGGTGCTCAAGCAGTTCAACACCACCCTCGACCCGGGGATGCTGCCGTTCGAGGTGCAGCCCACGGCCGTGCGGGCGGAGCGCGGCGCGATGGTCGTCGAGGGCACCGCCGAGAACGTGACGATCAGCGGCAGCGGGGTGACGACCGGATGAGCCCGGGTGTGATCGCGCTGCTGGTGGTGGTGCCGGTGGCGCTGGTGCTGGGCCTGGTGTGGCAGGCGCGGCAGGGCAAGGTGCGCAGCAGCGGGGGCGAGGAGATCGTGACCGACCACTTCCCGGACGGGCTCAAGCAGCAGCTCGACGCCGCTCCGGACCCGGACGCGCGGGTGACGCTGCTGCAGCTGTCGACGACGTTCTGCCAGCCGTGCCGGCACACCCGCATCCTGCTGGCGGACTTCGCGGGCAAGAACGACCAGGTCAGGCACGTCGAGGTCGACCTCACCGACCACCCCGAGTGGTCCACGCCGCTGCGCGTGCACACCACGCCCACGACGTTGGTCCTCGACCGCGCGGGCCGCGAGCTCTTCCGCATCGGCGGCGTCCCCCGCCCCCAGGCCCTCGCCGAGGCGATCGAGCCGCACCTCTGACCCGGCAACGAGGCGAGCAGCTCCGTTAGATCCGTCCCACTGTATGAACGTTCTTCCCGGCGATCGGTCGATCCGGGTAATCTCCGGGTCGTGCATGTACTGCTGACCCGAAGGCGCGCGGTTGATCTCTGCCGCGTGGGTAGCAGCCTGTGTTGATGGCACTGACCGGGCGGTAGTACGCGCTCCCCGCACGGCCTCGTCATGCCCTCATGACTCCCGCCGGCGTGCGCCCTCGACCGCCTGACGGACTCGGCAGACCCAGTCCACATCGTCAGGAGGCCTTCGAAGATGTCTGTCACGACGCTCGACCCGCGAGGTGTCCGGTTCACCGCGGCGATCACCAGCGCGATCCTCGCGCTGGGCCTGATCACCACGAGCTGGCGCGTGATGGCGGCCCAGATGGTTCTGTTCGGTCTGTGCGCGTTCATCGGGATGGGCCTCAACCCGTGGGGGGCTCTCTACCGGAGCACCGTGCAGCCCAGGTTGGCGCCGGTCGCCCCGGAGGACCGCGAGGAACCCGCACCTGTCCGCTTCTCGCAAGGGGTCGGTTTCGTCTTCGCTCTCGTGGCCACCATCGGCTACGCGGCGGACCTGACCACCCTCGGCATCGTGGCCAACGCCTTCGCCCTGGTGGCGGCACTGCTCAACGCGGTGTTCGGCTACTGCCTCGGATGCCAGATGTACCTGGTGCTCCGCCGGTTCGCGCCGGCCGGGGCGTCCACAGCAGACTGAAACCACAGTTCGAAGATCAACGAAGGAGTCGCTCGATGAGCCGCGCAGACGTCCTGGTCTCCACCGAGTGGGCCGAGGAGAACCTGAACACCGCCGGGGTGGTGTTCGCTGAGGTGGACGAGGACACCACCGCCTACGACGGCGGCCACATCCCCGGGGCCATCAAGCTGGACTGGAAGAACGACCTGCAGGACCACGTCCGTCGTGACTTCGTCAACCGCGAGGGCTTCGAGAAGCTGCTGTCCGCCAAGGGCATCAGCAACGACGACACCGTGGTGCTCTACGGCGGCAACAACAACTGGTTCGCCGCCTACGCCTACTGGTACTTCAAGCTCTACGGCCACGACGACGTCAAGCTGCTCGACGGTGGCCGCAAGAAGTGGGAGCTCGACGGCCGCGAGCTGACCAAGGACGAGCCGAACAAGGCCGCCACCACCTACAAGGCCCAGGAACCGGACACCTCGATCCGCGCCTTCCGGGACGAGGTCGTGGACGCCATCGGCAACAAGAACCTGGTCGACGTGCGCTCGCCCGACGAGTTCTCCGGCAAGCTGCTGGCCCCGGCGCACCTGCCGCAGGAGGCCGCGCAGCGCGGTGGCCACATCCCCAGCGCGATCAACGTGCCGTGGAGCAAGGCCGCGAACGAGGACGGCACCTTCCGCTCCGACGAGGAGCTCAAGGAGATCTACGGCGAGGCCGGGCTGGACACCGGCAAGGACACCATCGCCTACTGCCGCATCGGCGAGCGCTCGTCGCACACCTGGTTCGTGCTGCGCGAGCTGCTCGGCCACCAGAACGTCAAGAACTACGACGGTTCCTGGACCGAGTACGGCTCGCTGGTCGGCGTGCCGATCGAGAACCCGTCCGAGGCCTGATCACCCGGTAACACCGAGCAAGGAGTTTGCGTCATGAGTGGATGCGGAGCGCCGCAGCAGTCGGCAACCGCGGTCGACGAGGCCACTGACCAGGTCGTCGTGGCCGGCAAGGTGCGAGCCGGGGAGTCGCCCGTCGGCGGGGCTTTCGTCCGCCTGCTGGACTCCTCCGGTGAGTTCACCGCCGAGGTCGTCACCTCCGAGGAGGGCGACTTCCGGTTCTACGCCGCCCCCGGCGACTGGACCGTCCGCGCGCTGCACCGCAGCGGCAAGGGCGAGTCCCAGGTCTCCCCGAGCGGCGCGGGCGTGCACGCGGTGGACATCGCGGTCGCCTGACCTGATCGACCCGAAGGGCCGGCACCTCACCGAGGTGCCGGCCCTTCGCCGTTTCAGGCCTTGCGGGAGCGAAGCAGCGCGAAAGCCCGCTCGTCGCGGTCTGGGGTCCGGGGATCGGAGTCCTCCCGGCAGCCGACTGTGGTGAAGTCGACGACCTCCCAGCCGGTGCGGTCGAACAGGCGGCGCAGGCCGGCCTCGCTGAAGATCCAGAAGTTGGTGGCGTCGTTGTTGGCCTCGGCCGGGTCCAGCAGGTAGGCGACCGGCTGGTCCGCGATGCGGGTGCCGTCCGGGGTGACCTGGGCGACGCGGGTCGAGACGAAGCAAAGCTCGGCGCGCTCGGCCAGCCGCTCCAGCACCAGGAACGGGTTCTTCAGGTGGTAGAGCAGGCCGAGGAAGAACACCGCGCCGTAGTGCTCGGCGGGCAGCCGGAACTGGGCGTCGAGGTCGATCTCGTGCACCTGCGCGCGGGACGGCAGCTCCGCCACCAGGCGCCGGGCGCCGCGCAGGCCGTTGAAGTTGGTGGGCGCGTTGTCGATCAGGTCGACCTCGCAGCCCAGCTCGTCCTCCAGGAAGAACCCGAAGTCGCCGTCGGCGGCGCCGATGTCGGCGATGCGGGTGCCCGCGATGCGGTCGAAGACCTGCCGGTGCTCGCCGCTGAGCAGGGCGTCCAGGTGGAAGATGTTGGCCATCGTGTCGTACGGGTACCACCCGAAGTCGGTCGGAGCGATCTTGTCCTTGCGGGCCAGCAGCTCCTCGCGGTAGGCCAGCGCGCGCTCGCGCAGCGTCTCGAAGTCCATGTGATCCTCGTCCCGGCTCTGACGTTCCTGGTGTTCAGCGGCCTGTCGCGACCGCGCACCACGCCGATCATGCCGCACGCCACACTCCGCCGGGGCGGCGCCGTGGTTATCCTTCACGCGTGGAACTCCTCGACTTCATGCACTACGGCCTCGTCACGCTCGTCGGACTCGCTGCGGTCGCGACCATCTGGTTCGCCTTCTACGTGGTGTACCGCCTGTTCAACGACTGATCAGCGCCTCGTTGTAGCCTCGACGCGATGACTGCAACGCCGAACGAACCGCAGCCGGGCAGCGGCGACGCCGCAGTTGCCGCGGCGGCGGAACGAGCCAAGATCACCCGGGAACTCAACGTCCCCGAGTTCGACGACCTCCCCGGCGAGGGCGACACCGCGAACCTGCGGATGGGCCCGTCGCTGGATGACGCATGCCTGTCGCTGCTGCCGCTGGTCGGCGTGTGGCGCGGCGAGGGCGAGGCCGCGCACCCGTCGCTGGAGGAGACCTACCGGTTCATCCAGCAGGTGACGATCTCCCACGACGGTCGCCCGTTCCTGATCTACGAGAGCCGCGCCTGGAAGCTGGACGGCGAGGGCGGCAACGTCGTCGGACCGGCGTTCCGCGAGCAGGGCTTCCTGCGCCCGCAGCCGGACGACACGATCGAGTTCATGCTGATGCACTCGACCGGCGTGACCGAGCTGCTCATCGGCACCCCGCGCAACACCACGACCTGGGAGTTCGGCTCGGACGCCGTGCTGCGCACCCCGAGCGGCGAGGACGTCACGGCCGCCGGCCGCCTCTACGGCGTCGTGGACGGCGCCCTCGCCTACGTCGAGGAGCGGGCCACCTCCGAGCACGAGCTCCAGCCCCGCCTCTCAGCGAAGCTAGACCGCGTCGTCGGCTGAAAAACGTCAGGCAAGCACCGAAGGTGCTTTCTCTTTACCCCGCCTAAGGCACCGGCACCCGCCGCGGGTTCTGACACGTCTTCTGGGGAGGACTGCCGACACGCCGTGTAATTGGCATACACGAGTCTCGGATCCCGGAGCCAGAAGGCGTGTCAGGTTCCGCTGCCCGCACCGCCGAGCAGGGTGACCACAGAGTCTTGTCAGTAGACAAAACCCCAGGTCAACCGGACTGCCGGGCAAAGAGGAACCCGGAACTTCACCCCTGATAGTTCGACTCGTAAAGGCCGGCGATTTCGGTGTGCAGGGCTCCGTCGGCCTTGATCGACGTCCCGTCGATCCCACGCACCTGGGTGATCTTGCGGATGCTGGAGGCGAGCCAGACCCCGTCGGACTCGAAGAGGGCCGAGGTGGGGAAGTCGACCACCTCGGTCTCCCAGCCCGCGCGCTCGGCAGCGCGGAACAGCGCGCCCTGCGTGGTCCCCTTGAGGACCCCCGAGGTCGGCGGGGTGGTCAGCAGCTTCCGGCCCTGGGCGAGCACGACGGTCGAGGTCGGTCCTTCGAGGACGACGCCGTCGGTCGCGGTGAAGATGACCTCGTCGGCACCGCGGGATTCGGCTTCGCGGAGCGCCGCCATGTTGACCGCGTAGGACAGGGTCTTGGCCGAGAGCAGCAGCCAGGGGGCGCGCTCCATCAGGTCCGACGGGTAGCCGCGGTCGAGGGTCACGACCTCGACGCCGCCGTCGCGCTTGCGCTTGGTGTCCGGGCCGACGTCCATGCCCATCGCGAAGCCGTGCGGAGTGCCGTCGCCGCCGTCGATGCCGCGGGTGCAGACGAACTTCAGGCCCATCTCGGGTTCGGCGTCCCACGGCCAGGCGTCGATGACGGCCTGACCGGCTCGCTCCCACGCCTCGCGCTCCGGCAGCGGCATCTGCATCAGCTGCGCCGAGCGCTCCATGCGGTCCAGGTGCGGGCCGAGCTCGCGCGGCTCCCGATCGACGACCAGGATCGTCTCGAAGCAGCCGTCGCCCCGCATCACGCCGAGGTCGTCGGCCCGGAACAGCGGTGCCTCGGGGTCGGCGAGGGTCCCGTCCAGAAGTGCCAGTACGCGCATGCCGCGAGCGTAGAGCGTCCAGATCCGGCGGTGCGCCCGGAGGTTACGATCGAGGGGGATTCGCGCCGAGCACAGGAGCGGGCATTGAGCGACCAGGGATCGCTGCGCAGCACCTTGCACCAACGCGGCATGCGCATGACGCCCCAGCGCCAGCTGGTGCTCGACGCCGTGCGCGAGCTGGGGCACGCCACGCCCGAGCAGGTGTGCAAGAAGGTGCAGGAGACCGCGCCGACGATCAACATCACCACCATCTACCGGGCGCTCGACCTGCTGGAGCAGCTCGGGCTGGTGCGGCACACCCATCTCGGTCACGGCGCGCCGACCTACTCCGCCGAGGAGCACGAGCACGTCCACCTGGCGTGCCACCGCTGCGGGCGGATCGATGAGGTGGCCATCGAGACGATGGACGAGCTGGCGGACAAGCTGCGCCGCGAGCACGGGTTCGCCCTCGACGCCACGCACCTGGCGCTGTCCGGCACCTGCCGGGAATGCCAGAACGCCGACATCGGCTGAACCCGGTGTCGGACGAGCACGCGATTCAAGGAGCGCTGATGGTTTCACCCCTGCTGGATCTGCCGGGCGCGGTGCCCGCGCCGGAGGAGTCGGTGGACGTCGGCGTGCCCTGGCACTTCGGGGACCCGTTCGCCGAGCAGCGCTCGGCGGCGCGCTCGGCGGTGCTGGTGGACCGCTCGCACCGCGAGGTCATCGCGGTGCCCGGCGAGGAGCGGCTGAGCTGGCTGCACCTGGTGCTCTCGCAGCACCTCACGGAGCTGCCGGAGGGGCAGGGCACCGAGGCGCTGGTGCTCGACACGCACGGCCGGGTGGACAGCCACATGATGGTCGCCCACCACGACGGCGTGGTGTACCTGGACACCGACGCGGGTGCGGAGGCCACGAGCGCGCTGCCGACGATCGGCGTGGACGGCAGGCAGACGCTGCTGCAGTACCTGGACGCGATGCGGTTCTGGTCGAAGGTGGAGCCGCGCGACGCGACCTCGGAGTTCGCGGTGCTGACGGCGATGGGCCCGGACGCGGGCGGCGTCCTCGCCGGGTTCACCGAGGTGCCCTCGGGCGCTTACGAGGTGCGCGGGTTGCCGGGCGGCGGGTTCGTGCGCAACGTCCCGTTCCGGAACCTGCAGACCTACGACCTGCTGGTGCCGCGCGAGTCGATGGTGGACTGGTGGCTCAAGCTCACCGACGCCGGCATCCGGCCGTCGGGGACGATGGCGTTCGAGGCGCTGCGCGTGGAGGCGCTGCGGCCTCGGGTCGGGCTGGACACCGATGACCGCTCGATCCCGCACGAGCTGGGCTGGATCCACCTCGCCGCGCACGTCGCGAAGGGCTGCTACCGGGGTCAGGAGACGGTCGCGAAGGTCCACAACGTGGGCAAGCCGCCGCGCCGGATGGTGCTGCTGCACCTGGACGGGTCGGTGGAGGTCTCGCCGGAGACCGGCGACCCTGTGCTGCACGGCGACCGCAAGGTCGGCCGGGTGGGCAGCGTCGTCCAGCACCACGAGCTCGGTCCGGTGGCGTTGGCGCTGCTCAAGCGCTCGGCCCCGGTGGAAGCGGAGCTGATGGCGGGTGACCCGGCGGAGGAGCGTTCGGTGGCCGCGGCGGTCGACCCGGACTCGGTGCCGCCGGACACCGGCGAGCCACCCGGTCGGCTGGCGGCGGACCGGCTTCGTGGGCGCTGAGGAGGTTAGGTTCGATAACGGTCCTCAAGTTCTGCGCGTGGAGTGACGTCGCCATTTGACAGGGCCGGTATCCCTTGAGGCATGCCGATCACCCGATCAGGGTCGTTGCGACCACCGAGGAACGCTGATCGAAAGCTCGGCGTCACACTGTTGTCGTAATGACATCACCCGAAATGTTGGCGAGCTCGACCGAATTGCCGGAGGATGGCCACGTGATCGAAGTCCGCCCGGGTGGACGGCGCCGCATCGACAGGGTCCTGTCCCCGGACTACACCAGTGGCATCGAGCAGCACGCGCTGGGCGAGGTGCGCGCGCTGCGGGACGAGGCCGCCCAGGAGGAGACGGACCTGTCCTACCTGCGGCGTGTGCTGCACGCCCGCATCGACATCGTGCGCGCGGAGCAGCGCCGCCGGCGCGAGGACGGTTCGCGGTCGGTGGTCGAGCAGCTGGTCGCCATCCTGTCCGACAACGCGGTCGGCCCGGCGATGGGCTCCGGCCGCTACCAGACCACCGAGCCCTCGCGCGCCGAAGCGCACCGCAGGCACGTGGAGGCGCTGGTCTCGGACGTGGACCTGTCCGACGTCATGTCGCTGTCCGATGAGAAGCTGGACCGGGCGCTGAGCGCCTACACCGCCGAGGAGGACTCGGTGTCGCAGCGCCGCCGCGAGGTCCAGCAGGTCGTGGATCGGCTCAACGCCGAGATCGCCCGCCGCTACCGGGAAGGCGCTGCTTCGGTGGATGACCTTCTGGCTGAGGAGCGAGACCGGCGTTGATCCAACCTGTTCCACTCGTCGAGATCGTCCGAAGTGGACTTCGGGAAGGCCTGCACCACGGCTCGGTGGTGATGATCGACCCGGACGGTGCTCCCCTGCTCTCGCTGGGTGACGCGACCGCCCCGATGTACCCGCGCTCCTCGCTCAAACCCGCTCAGGCGGCCGGGATGCTGCGCTGCGGGCTCGAACTGCCCTCCGCCGACCTGGCTCTGGCGTCCGCGTCGCACAGCGGCGAGGACGACCACGTGCGCCGCGTCGGCGAGCTGCTGGCCCGCTACTCGCTGACCGAGGACGACCTGCGATGCCCGCCCGACCTGCCGCTGGGCGCGGAGGCGCGCCGCGGCGTCTCGGTGGAGCGGCGGATCGCGATGAACTGCTCCGGCAAGCACGCCGCGATGCTGGCGACCTGCGTGATCAACGGCTGGTCGACGGCCGACTACCTGGATCCGAAGCACCCGCTGCAGGTCGCGATCGCCGAGACCGTGGTGGACCTGGCGGGCGAGCCGCTGGCCAACACGGCGGTGGACGGCTGCGGCGCCCCGCTGTTCGCGATCTCGCTGACCGGGCTGGCCCGGGTGTTCCAGCGCCTGGTCGGCACGCCGGTCGGGGACGCGATGCACGAACACCCGTGGCTGGTGGCGGGCACCGGCCGGGAGGACACCCGCCTGATGGACGCGGTCCCCGGTCTGATCAGCAAGATCGGGGCGGAGGGCGTCTTCGCGTTCGCGCTGCCGGACGGCCGCGCGGCCGCGATCAAGATCGCCGACGGCGCCGACCGCCCCCGCCTGCCCATCGCGGTCGGCCTCCTCTCCCGCCTCGGCGTCGAGGGCCCGGGGATCGGGAATCTGGACGACCTCGCCGAGATCCCCGTCCTGGGCGGCGGCGAGCCCGTGGGCTCGGTCCGGCTCATCCCCGGCGCCCTGGACTGATTCGCGCGATTTCAACGGAAGCCAGGTCCCCGATTTCAGCGGAAGTCGGGGACCTGATCTTTGCTGCGTTCGGGATCATTCACCCCTGAAGGCTTCTCACCAGCGACTCGTTCGCGATACGCTCATATTTCGGAACGAAATTCCCACATATCGGGATGGTGAGTGATGAGCGCTCAGGACACCTACACGCACGGGCACCACGAGAGCGTGCTGCGGTCGCACCAGTGGCGGACGGCCGAGAACTCCGCCGCCTACCTGCTCGGCGACCTCCGGCCCGGCGTCGAGGTGCTGGACGTGGGCTGCGGGCCGGGGACGATCACCCTGGACTTCGCCGAGCGGGTCGCACCGGGCCGGGTCCTGGGCATCGACAACGTCGAGGACCCGCTGACCATCTCCCGCGCCGCCGCCGCGGAGCGCGGCCTGGGCAACGTCGAGTTCGAGACCGCCGACGTCTACCGGCTCCCCTACGCCGACGACTCCTTCGACGTCGTGCACGCCCACCAGGTCCTGCAGCACCTCACCGACCCGGTGGCCGCGCTGCGCGAGATGCGCCGGGTGTGCCGGCCCGGCGGGATCGTCGCCGTCCGCGACGCCGACTACGGCGGGATGCGCTGGTCCCCGGACAACCCGGGGCTGGACCGCTGGCTGGAGCTCTACCGCGAGGTCGCCCGCCACAACGACGCCTTCCCCGACGGCGGCAAGCACCTCAAGACCTGGGCGCTGCAGGCGGGTTTCACCGACGTCGAGTGCACGGCCTCGGCCTGGTGCTACGACACGCCGGAGGAACGCGCCTGGTGGGGCGACCTCTGGGCGGACCGGATCCGCCGGTCGTCCTTCGCGACCCAGGCGATCTCCTACGGCCTGACCACCGAGGACGAACTCGAAGACCTCGCCACCGCCTGGCACACCTGGCGGGACTCCGACAACGGCTGGTTCGCCGTCCTCAACGGAGAGATCCGCTGCCACCCCTGACGTCAGGCCCGTCCCGCCCCGGGAGGTGACGGATTACGGCGGTATTCGGTGAACGGATTACGGCGGTATTCCGAGTCCCGAGGGTGCCCACCGGATGCCGAACCCGGATTGCCGCCGGAATCAGGTTCCCGATTACAGCGGTAATCCGGGTTCGGGCACGGGTGCGCGTGGGTCGGCGGATCGGAGTCCGGTCAGTTGTGGTGTTCCCTGGAGGCGAACTCGGACCAGAAGTCGCGGAGCTGCTCGTAGCGGGTGGCGACCTCTTCGGCGTCGTCGGCTTCCATGGCGTCGACGATGGCGTGGACGTCCTCGGCGGAGGTGTCGGCGTCGAGGTCGTCCTGGGTCATGAGCTGCACGAGGCCGCCGTAGTCGAGCTCGACGGCGCTGTGCGGGTGGAATCGCTCCAGCCAGCGCCCGGTCTCCTTGAGGATCCGGGTCGGCCCGTCCTCGCCGATCGACTGCTGCGACACCGAGTGGGCGCGGGCGACCCGGCGCCGGGCGTCGGCCATCGCGACCCGCCAGCAGACGCGGCGGCGCTCGGGTTCGGTGAACACGCAGCGCTCGGTGGGGTCCACGACGACGAACCAGGGCAGCGGGACCGTCCAGGTCGACGACAGCACGTGCACGGCTCCGCCGCCGAGCTCGCTGACCACCGCGCCCGCGCGCGTGCGGGCCTTCTCCACCGACTCCGGCAGGGCCGCCGTGCGCAGCGGGACGTCCGCGTCGCCGAGGAACCCCACCAGGGCCGCGGCGGCGCGCCCGCGCACGTCCAGCGGGCACACCAGCGGGCCGGGACCGACGGTGGCCGCCGGGGCGGTCGGGACCTCCTTGGGGTCCAGCACGAGGACTCCGCCCACGCCCTGGACCTCGCCGTCGGCGTTCTCCCCGGGGAGCAGCCGGGGAGGCGCGGCCAGCTGGCTGCGCAGCCACAGGTGCTGCTCCCACAGCCCCGCGTCGAACGGGTCCACGGACCCGCGGTCCACCGCCGCCTCGACTTCCTCGCGCAGCGGTGACTCGAACGACGACAGGGGCTCGTAGACCCTCAGGTAGGCGACGAACGGCTCTGGCACAGCGAGCATGGTGTCATGCCCGCGACGAGCCGGTTCGCGCGACTCACGGCCCCCTCCGGAGGGCCTCGGGAGGTTGATCGAAACGGGCGAGGGACACATCACCCAAGACACGACCGCCAACTCACGGCACCACGTCGCGTTCAACCGCCTCGACACGGTACGGTAGTTACAGGAAAAGTTGTCGAGATCATGCGGGGCCGGCTTTCCCCTGTCCGCCCCGCACACCCTGTGCGAGGGGGTCGAGCCATGGGGCGCGGCCGGGCTAAGGCCAAGCAGACGAAGGTGGCCCGCGAGCTTAAGTACAGTTCCCCGTCCATGGACATAGAGGCTCTGCAGCGCGAGCTGTCGACCTCGGAGTCCGGCGAGTGGTCCAGCGAAGACCGCGATGACTCGCACGACGACGGGTACGACGACTACGACTACGGTCGACGTTGACGCACTCCTCCAGCGAGAACAGCGGTTGAACGCTGTTCGTTCGAGGGCGGAGTGCGTCGCTTAGCTCGCAGGACCCACCAGAGCAGCACGAGGTGAGTGGCGCCGCCGGTGATGAACCGGCGGCGCCACTCACGTCTGCGATGTACCCGGAAAACCGGGACCGGACATGGAGAACCGCCGAGGGGCGGTGCGGGATCAACTCCCGCACCGCCCCTCGTGCTGCGCTGGGACCGGGCTGATCGGAACCCACCAACGGGTGATCGTCGGCGCTCCGGGAATCCTCGGCGGCACTCGTTCGTTGGACGGGGTGCCGGCGTCGTGCGCGTGCCCCCGGGCTCCAACTATCGCCTGCTGGGAATACCGTTCGGCTGGAGCCCATCAGTGCCACCCGCCGAGAGGCGGCCCGCACGACCCGGCTCCTAACTTCAGAACGCGAGAAGCCGCAGCACCCGAGGAGAGTGCTGCGGCTTCTCGTCGCTGAAGGTCAGAAGCGGGGGTGGTTGCCCCGCAGGACGACCCGGTCGTCCTCCTCCGCGCCTTCGACGGTGGGCTGCTTGGCGACCTCGCCGAGGACCCAGGCGGGCACGTGGCGCGCGGTGAGCACGGCCAGGGCGCGGTCGACGTCCTCGGCGGTGACCACGGCGACCATGCCGATGCCCATGTTGAAGGTCTTCTCCATCTCCTCGGTCTCGACCCGGCCGCGCTGGGCGATCATCCGGAACACCGGGGCCGGCGTCCAGGTGCCGCGGTCCAGCGTCGCGGTCAGGCCGGACGGGATGACCCGCGCCAGGTTCTGCGCCAGACCACCGCCGGTGACGTGCGCGAACGTCCGCACCTCGGCCTCGGCGGCCAGCGCCAGGCAGTCCTTGGTGTAGATCCGGGTCGGCTCCAGCATCTCCTCGCCGAGGGTGCGGCCGAACTCCTCGACGTGGCCCTCCAGCGGCATCCGCGCCAGGTCCAGCAGCACGTGCCGGGCCAGCGAGTAGCCGTTGGAGTGCAGGCCCGAGGCACCCATCGCGATGACGACGTCGCCGGGGCGGACCTTGTCCGGGCCCAGCATCCCGTCGGCCTCGACGACGCCCACGCCGGTGGCGGAGATGTCGTACTCGCCGGGGGCCATCATGCCCGGGTGCTCGGCGGTCTCGCCGCCCAGCAGCGCGCAGCCGGCCTGCACGCAGCCCTCGGAGATGCCCTTGACCAGGTCGGCGATCCGGTCCGGGACGACCTGGCCGACGGCGATGTAGTCCTGCAGGAACAGCGGCTCGGCACCGGCCACCACCAGGTCGTCGACGACCATGGCGACCAGGTCGATGCCGACCGTGTCGTGCTTGTCCATCGCCTGCGCGACGGCCAGCTTGGTGCCCACTCCGTCGGTGGAGGACGCCAGCACGGGCTCCTTCCAGCGGTCGAGCTTGAGCTGGAACAGGCCCGCGAACCCACCGAGGGAACCGAGCACCTCCGGCCGGGTCGCGCGCTCCGCCCAGGGGCGGATCTTCTCCACCGCCTCGTCACCGGCCTCGATGCTCACTCCCGCCGCGGCGTAGGTGGCCTTCGGGGTTTCGGATGGGGCAGACCCTGCGATCAGGTCTTCGGACACGACTGGCTCCACATCTAGTGCGATTTGCGATTCGCCGGACGCGCAATCCTGGCACGGCCAACGCTACGCGGCGACGGTGAGGTCAAGGGCGCTGCAACGCGTCTTCCGCGCCGTAACCGCTGGGCAGCACGGGCTCGGCGGGTCCGGCCACGCCGCGCTCGTTGCCGAGGCCTTCGAGCAGGTACTTGCCGATCCGCGCGTCGTCGGGCAGCGGGATCGGGTACTCGCCGTCGAAGCACGCCGCGCACAGCCGGTTGCGGGGCTGCTCGGTGGCGGCGATCAGACCGTCCAGCGAGACGTACCCGAGGCTGTCGGCCCCGATCGAGCGGCGCACGCCGTCGTCGTCGAGGCCGTTGGCGACCAGCTCCGCGCGGGAGGCGAAGTCGATGCCGTAGAAGCACGGCCACTTCACTGGCGGCGAGGCGATCCGCACGTGCACCTCGACGGCTCCGGCCTCGCGCAGCATCCGCACCAGCGCGCGCTGGGTGTTGCCGCGCACGATGGAGTCGTCGACCACCACGAGCCGCTTGCCGCGGATGACCTCGCGGAGCGGGTTGAGCTTGAGCCGGATGCCGAGCTGGCGGATCGTCTGCGAGGGCTGGATGAACGTCCGGCCCACGTAGGAGTTCTTCACCAGGCCGTTTCCGTACGGGATGCCGGAGGCCTGGGCGTAGCCGACCGCGGCGGGGGTGCCCGACTCGGGGACCGGGATGACCAGGTCCGCGTCGACCGGGTGCTCCTTGGCCAGGCGGCGGCCGATCTCCACGCGGGTGCCGTGCACCGTGCGGCCGGAGATCGTGGTGTCCGGGCGGGCCAGGTAGACGTACTCGAAGACGCAGCCCTTGGGCTTGGGGCTGGCGAAGGACTGCGAGCGGAGCCCGTCGGCGTCGATGGCCAGCAGCTCGCCGGGCTCGACCTCGCGGACGAACGACGCTCCGACGATGTCCAGCGCCGCGGTCTCGCTGGCCACGACCCAGCCGCGTTCGAGGCGGCCGAGCACCAGCGGCCGCACGCCCTGCGGGTCGCGCACCGCGTAGAGGGTGTCCTCGTCGCAGAAGACCATCGAGAAGGCGCCGGAGACCGTGGGGAACAGCTCCATCGCGGCCTGCTCCAGGCCGATGTCGGCGGCCTTGGCCGCGAGCATCCCGGTGACCAGGTCGGAGTCGCTGGTGGCGCGGTCGCAGCCGTTGGCCGGGGACGACAGGTTGCCGCCGTCGAGACGGCTGCCGGACTCGCTCGCGCGGTCCATCAGCTCGGCGGTGTTGACCAGGTTGCCGTTGTGGCCGAGCGCGAGGCCGCTGCCCGCGCCGGTGGTGCGGAAGGTCGGCTGGGCGTTCTCCCACGAGCCCCCGCCGGTGGTGGAGTAGCGGCAGTGGCCGACGGCGACGTGGCCGTGCAGCGAGGCCAGCGTCTGCTCGGTGAACACCTGGCTGACCAGGCCGAGATCCTTGTAGACGACCACCTGGGACCCGTCGCCGACGGCGATGCCGGCGGCTTCCTGGCCTCGGTGCTGGAGGGCGTAGAGCCCGTAGAAGGAGAGCTTGGCGACTTCCTCGCCAGGGGCCCACACGCCGAAGACGCCGCATTCCTCGCGCGGGATGTCCCGCTCGATGGCTTCGGCCGAGGTGTCGAAGGTCGGAAAGGGAAGGTCCGTTGTCGTGCTGGCATGAGCCGGACGGTCGGTGACCACCGAGAACTCCCTGGAGGACGGAGCCGGAGTTACACCTCAGTGTAAGACGCCCGAAACCTGGGCGAACCCCACCTGAAGCGTGTTCGCCATCTCATCACCGCACGTAGCGTTCGCTCACCGCTTCAGCCCTGGTCCACTCGGACGAGCGGCAGCCACTGGGAGACGTCCGAGCGCGATCCGGACGCGGTCAGCAGACCCTCGCCGACGGCATCGCTCCAGGTCATGCGGCCAGCGGCGAGTCGGAGCCAGGTGCGCGGGTCGGTCTCGACGACGTTCGGCGGGGTGCCCCGGGTGTGCCGGGGGCCTTCCACGCACTGGACGGCGGCGAACGGCGGGACGCGCACCTCGACGCTGTTGCCGGGCGCGATCTGCTCCAGCGTCCGCAGACTCAGGCGCACGGCCTTGGCGAGCTCGGGCCTGGCGGGGCGCTGGTCGGCGTCGTCGAGCCAGTCGCGGACGGCGGCGACCGCCTCGCGCATCTCCCCGGGATCCACAGCACCGCGCTTCGGCATGAGCGGAAGTCTAGTGGCGACGGTTCTAGTGAAAATTACCCGGACAAAACGGATGTTGATCATGGGCGATTTGGACTAAAACTGTCCACCGACAACGGCCGTCGACAACGCGAGGGCGAGGCGCGACGAGGGGGAGGGCCGACCGTGCGCCCCGGATCCGGTGCTCAGATGTGCAGAACCGGGACCGAGGCGCCTGATCGATTCACCAGTCGGATCGATTCACAGCCAGCCCAGCTTGACCGCCTGCATCCCGGCCTGGAACCGCGTCTCGACGCCGAGCCGCGAGATCAGCTCCCGCACCCTGCGGTGCGCGGTGCGAGCGCTGAAGCCCATCAGCCTGCCGATCGTGTCGTCGGTGGCGCCCGAGGCCAGCAGCGACAGGATCCACCGCTCCTCCTCGGTGGGCCGCAGCTCGTTGCCGTCGAGGTCCTGGTTGGCCGTGAACGGCGCCGCGTAGCGCCACAGGTCCTCGAAGATGCGGGCGATCGCCGCCAGCATCGCCGAGCTGCGCACCACGACCGCGCTCTCCACCGAGGTCTCGGTGACGGTCAGCGGCAGCAGCGCGATCTCGTTGTCCACCATGATCAGCTTGGTGGGCGCCACGTGGATCACCCGCGCCTGCTCGCCCATCGCGACGAGCTTGGTGGTGATGTCCAGCTGGGGCGGACGAGCGAGCGCCGAGCGGTCGTAGAGCACCTGGTAGCGCACGCCCTCGGCGAGCTTGCGCGACTCCAGCGAGTCCAGCGTCCCGGTCTGGGCGTACGGCGGCTTGGCCACGCCCTGGACCAGGTGCGTGGCACCGGCCTGCAGCTCGTAGGCGGCCCAGCCGACCCGCTTGGCCCCGTGCACCACCTGCAGCACTCCGCCGCTGCCCGCCTGCGCCTTGGCCGCTCGGGTGACCGAGGCGACCTGCGCCTGCACGGCGCGCTGGCTGAGCTGCTCCGGTGCGGGCGACTCCCCGCCCGGAGGTTCCGCGACATCGGTCGACGGCTTGGTCAGTTCCTCGGTGTATCCGGGTAACACGGCACATCCCTCCTCGATGTGCCCCGGCGGCACCCGCCCGACCTCTCGGCGCGGCACCGCAATGGACACTGAGCTCCCCCTGCTTCTGGCAACGTATCCACCGGGAACCACCGCCGGAACCGACTTTCGCCGGACATCTCGGGCGACGAGGTGACGCAGCCCGATCAGCGGAGTCCCGATACCCCCGAATGCAGCAGCGCCGATGCAGCGCGGGCCCTCCCTGAAGCGCTCAGGAAGGGCCCGCGACGGCGCTCTATCGCGTCAAGCGATCACAGGTCGCCGATCTGCAGCAGGTCGGCGATGGTGCCCTGCGGGGCTCCCTGGACGACGCCGGTCGAGGCCTGGCCCTGCAGACCCTTGATGACGTCGGCCGGGGCGGTGCCCGGGTTGGCGGCCAGGAACAGCGCGCCGACACCGGCCACGTGCGGGCTGGCCATCGAGGTGCCGCTCATCGCCTCGGTGCTGCCACCGGGAACGGTGGAGACGATGTCCACGCCGGGGGCGTAGCCCTCGACGGTCTCGCCGAAGTTGGTGAACTCGGCGGACGTGTCGGTGTTGTCCGACGCGGCCGTGGTGAACACGCCCTCGGCGCTGGCCGGGGACACCTGCGAGGCGTCCTGCGACTCGTTGCCCGCGGCGACCGCGAGGAACACGCCGCTGTTGACCAGGTTGGTCGCGGCCTCGTCGAGGGCCGGGTCCTTCGGACCGCCCAGCGACATGTTGGCCACGGCGTTCTCGTCGTGGTTCTGGGCGACCCAGTCGATGCCGCCGACGACGGACTCGGTGGTGCCCTGGCCCTGGTCGTCCAGGACGCGGACGCCGACGAGCTTGACACCGGGCGCCACGCCGTAGGTGTTGGAGCCGATGGTGCCGGCGACGTGCGTGCCGTGGCCCTGCTTGTCCAGGCCGTCACCGCCGGTGGCGTCGAAGCCGACCGAGGCGCGACCGCCGAAGTCGGGGTGGTCGGGGGCGATGCCGGTGTCGATGATGTAGGCGGTGACGCCCTCACCGTTGCCGGCCGGGGTGTAGCTGTCGTCCAGCGGCAGCTGCGGCTGGTCGAGGCGGTCCAGGCCCCACGAGCCGGCGGCGGCCGGCTTGACGTCCGGCTCGACCGCCATGCGGTAGCTCTGCGAGATGTTCTGGACCTTGTCGCTGGCGCGGACCTCGTTGAGCTGTTCCGGCGTCAGCTTCGCGGAGAAGCCGTTGATGGACTTGGTGTAGGTGTGCCGGGCCTGGACGCCCAGCTCCTCGGCGACGCCCTGCGGGGCGATGCCGTCCTTGAGGTTGACGATGTAGACGTCCGCGGTGTCCCTCGACTGAGCCTGCGGGTGCAGGGTCAGCGGGGCCAGGTCGACCTGCGGCTGTGCGCCGGCGGGAGCTCCGGCGAACACGAGCGCCGCCGCGGCAACCCCTGCCCCGGTGCCGAAGAGCAGCTTCCTCATGCGTTCCCCTCCTTCAAACGGTTCCGCTCGGGTGGGGCCGAGCGGAGGTGTTTCAGAGCGGAACGTAACCAGCGAGTGCACTCGTATGGGCGACGTTGGCGATTTTGCGCCAAACAATCGGACGTTGGGGTTAACGCATTCCCAATGAGCCCGGTCCTACCGGGAATGAGCAGCTGAAACCGGAGTGCGCGCAAGGGGCCGATCGGCCCGGCGATCGCCGGATTTCCCAGTTGTTACCCGCAAGTAGCGGTAACAGTCCGTA
Organism: Saccharopolyspora sp. ID03-671; assembly: GCF_045278815.1. Taxonomy (NCBI): domain Bacteria; kingdom Bacillati; phylum Actinomycetota; class Actinomycetes; order Pseudonocardiales; family Pseudonocardiaceae; genus Saccharopolyspora; species Saccharopolyspora sp. ID03-671. The sequence continues at coordinate 4,023,252 of NZ_CP134054.1, read as the reverse complement.
CTCAATATAACGACGGGGGTGGAAGCTCTAACGGGTGGCCGCTACCCAGCGCCGCAACCGCAGCCGAACCGACTCGACGTACTCGTCGGACTGCTCCGACTCACCCTCGGCTCCCTCGGGCTCGACGCCGTAGGTCATGCCGTAGTACCGGTACAGCGCCCGCTCGGTCGCCAGCGGCAGATCGCCCTGCTCCAGGTCGACGTGCGGCGCCAGCCGCACCGCCTCCTTGCCGACCGAGACCGTCAGGGTGTCGCCGTCGAACGCGGCGCCGTCGAGCGGCACGAAGCTCTCGTTGGTGCCGAACAGACCGGTTTGGACCGTGATCCACGCGGGTTGCTCGGTGTCGTCGTCGATGAACAGCTGACCCACGATGCCGATGCGCTGCCCCGCCGGATCGAAGACCTCGCACCCGAACATGCGCAACGCTTCCCGCTGACCGATCATCGAGCACCCCTCCCGAAAGCCCCGGGAATCAAGTCTCCCCCTTCATCAGGCGAGACGGCACCTCAAAACGGCGGACTGACCTCTTCGGACCACGCCTCGCCGAGAATGGGACCCTTCAACGGGAACGCTCGGCAGTCGCGGGGCGTGTTCTTTGTCCAGCCGAGCAACGGAGTCTCGAACCCCATGACCGAACCGACGCCGCCGATCACCGACGAGATGCGCGCGCACGCCAAGGAGAACCCGAACACCTGGCTGTACATCGCGGATCCCGGCTACGCGCAGGACGAGGACGGCGACATGCCGCCGGAGGGCGTCGTGGGTGCGTACCGCATCGACGAGAACGGCGAGATCGACGAGGAGTTCCAGTTCAACGAGCAGTACGTCCCCTCGGACCTGATGCTGCACCGTCCGGAACCCACCAACGACCTGGAGCGCGTCCTCGACGAGATCGCCGACGGCGAGCGCCCGGAGGACGACCTGCCGCGCGCCGTCCTGGCCGGTGAGGTCATGCTCTACGCGCCGTCCGCCGAGGACCGCAACGTCTACACCGCCGAGATGTCCGACGGCACCACGCTCGTCCCGGCCTGCACCTCGGCCTCGCGCGTTCCCGAGGACTGGCCCGGCTACCGCACCGTCCCGGGTTCCTGGCTGCCCGACGTCCTCGGCGGCTACGACCTCGGCCTCAACCTCCACGAAGCCGTGCAGGCCGTCATCCCCAACGGAGTCCTGGCGCAGTTCGCCGAAGAACCAGGAGAATAGAGCTCCTCAGCTTGCTCGGCGGTGCGGGTGGGGGAACCTGAGCGGCGCTGCGGACTCCGCTCGCCGCTCCTGATGCACGGCGTCGCGGCGTGCTCGCCGCAGCACCGCTCAGAACCCCGGCGGTGCGAGCTGCCAGGGTGGTGGAGGAGAAACCGGCTTCGCCGGTTACCGGTGAAACTCGTTCGACGGATGGCCGGTCGCCCTGATCGAACCTAGTGTCGGCAGGGTGACCGGGCCCGGGTTGATCGAGGACTACGCGCTGCTGTCCGATCTTCGGACGGCGGCGCTGGTCGGCAGGAGCGGATCGCTCGACTGGTTGTGCCTGCCGCGCTTCGACTCGCCGTCCTGCTTCTCCCGGCTGCTGGGCGGCACCGGCGACGGGTGCTGGTCGATCGCCCCGACCGAGCCGGTGCGCGAGAGCCGCCGCCGCTACCGGGACGACGTGCTGGTGCTGGAGACCGAGTTCCGCACCGACTCCGGCGTGCTGCGGCTGATCGACTTCATGCCCCCGCACGAGATGAACGAGAGCGGCGAGCCGTGCGTGATGCGGATCGTCGAAGGCGTCTCCGGCGAGGTCCCCTTCCAGCTCGACTGGGTGCTGCGCTTCGACTACGGCGACGCGGTGCCGTGGGTGCGGCGGGTCCGGATGCGCGAACCGGTGCTCGACGAGCACATTCTGGCCATCGCCGGACCGCACACCGTCGTGCTGCGCGGCGACGAGCTGCCCACCCGAGTCGAAGGCGAGCGCGCCCACCGCTACACGGGAACCATCTCCGCAGGTCAGCGCATGTCCTGGACGATGCAGTGGGCGTCGGACCACGGTCGCACGCCCGCGCCGCTGGACCCCGAGCAGGAGCTGCGGGAGTGCGAGGAGTTCTGGCGCGCCTGGTCCGACAAGATCGTCTACGAGGGGCCGCACCCGCAGGCCGTGCGCCGCTCGCTGACCACCCTCAAGGCCCTGACCTACGCACCGACCGGCGGCATCATCGCCGCTCCCACCACCTCGCTGCCGGAAGCCGTGCCCGGCAACCGGAACTGGGACTACCGCTACTGCTGGCTGCGCGACGCGACGCTGGTGCTGCTCGCCCTCGACGAGTTCGGCTGCACCTCCGAGGCCGAGGCCTGGCGGAGCTGGCTGGTCCGCGCGGTGGCCGGCGACCCCGCCGACCTGCAGATCATGTACGGGATCGGCGGCGAGCGGCACCTGGTCGAGTGGGAGCTGGACTGGCTGCCGGGCTACCGGAGCGCGAGCCCGGTGCGGGTCGGCAACGCCGCCTACCGGCAGACCCAGCTCGACGTCTACGGCGAGGTGATGGACGCCCTGCACCTGGCCCGGGAACGCGGGCTCGCCGAGAGCGAGGAGTCCTGGGCGGTGCAGCGCGGCATGCTCGCCCACCTGGAGCGGATCTGGCGTCGCCCCGACCGCGGTCTGTGGGAGGTGCGCGGGCCCGACCGGTACTTCACGCACTCGCAGGTCATGGTGTGGGTCGCGTTCGACCGCGCGATCCGCGCCACCGAGGAGGACGGGCTGCCGGGCAGCGCCGATCACTGGCGGGAACTCCGCGAGGAGATCCGCGAGGAGGTGCTGCGCGAGGCGTGGAACCCGGAGCTGGGCGCGTTCACCCAGTTCTACGGCGGGACCGCGCTGGACGCCGCGGTCCTGCTGCTGCCCTCGGTCGGGTTCCTGCCCGGCACGGACGAGCGGATGCGCAGCACCGTCGAGGTGATCCAGCGCGAGCTGCAGCACGGCGTGCTGGTCGACCGCTACACCACCACCGAGGCACCGAACGACGTCGACGGCCTGACCGGGCGGGAGGGCTCGTTCCTGGCCTGCTCGTTCTGGATGGTCGACGCGCTGGCCTACTGCGGCCGCCGGGACGAGGCGGTCCGGATGTTCGACGAGCTCGTCGGCATGGCCAACGACGTCGGCCTCTACGCGGAGGAGGTCGACGGCGAGACCGGCTGCTTCGCGGGCAACTTCCCCCAGGCCTTCAGCCACCTCGCCCTGGTCAACTCGGCCGCGGTCCTGTTCGGAGGCCGCACCCGGGAGCAGAAGTCCCGGCGCAACGGCCTCTGACCGGACGCGAAGTTCTCATGAGAACTTCCCCACCCGCGGGACCACCCCCGAATCGAAGTTCTCATGAGAACCTCCCCGTCCCCGAACCACCCGCGTGACCACCAAGTCGTTGCGAGGGGAGGGAAGTTTTCATGAAAACTTCCCTCTTCCAGGGGACGTGAGTGCGGTCGGTTCGAGGAATGACGAAGTTCCCGTTGGAATTTCGTCATTCCAGGTGGGAGGCGATGTAGTCGGTGACCGTGGTGGGGTCTCCGGGCTTGGCCCAGAGGTAGCCCTGACCGGTCTCGCAACCGATCTCGGCCATCCTGCGGGCCTGCGCCTGCGTCTCGACGCCCTCGGCGGTGACCGTCAGGCCGAGGGTGTGGGCCAGGTCGACGAGGGTGCCGACGATGCGGGCGTCGACGGGATCCGCGCGCTCGGCGTCGCGCAGGCCCTCCATGAACGACCCCGCGATCTTGAGCTCGTGCACCGGGAGGTGCCGCAGGTAGGCGAGGTTGGAGTAGCCGGTGCCGAAGTCGTCGATGGCGATCCGCACACCCATCCGGGACAGCGCGCGCAGCTTGTCCAGCGGCTCGTCGGCGGTCGACATGATCGCGCTCTCGGTCAGCTCCAGCTGCAGCCGGTGCGGGGCGAGCCCGGTCTCCTCCAGGATCTCGGCGACATCCATGACCAGGTTCGGGTCGCGGGACTGCCGGACCGCGAGGTTGACGCTCACGAACGGGGCCTCGTCGCCGAACCGGTCCTGCCACCGCTTGGCCTGCTCGCAGGCCTTCCGCAGCACCCACCTGCCCAGCGGGACGATCAGCCCGGTCTCCTCGGCGAGCCCGATGAACTTGTCCGGACCGAGTCTGCCCAGGTCGGGGTGGCCCCACCGGACCAGGGCCTCGACGCCGACGACGGAGCTGTCGCGCAGCCCGATCAGCGGCTGGTAGTCGACGTAGAACTCCTCGCGCTCCAGAGCGGCGGGCATCGAGGCGGCCAGCCGCAGCCGGGCGACCTCGTTGGCGTTGCGCTCCGGGTCGAACTGCGCCCAGCGGGCCTTGCCGTCGGACTTCGCCCAGTACAGGGTCACGTCGGCGTCGCGCATCAGCTCGGCCGCGGTCTGCCCGGCGACCTCGCGCTCGACGATGCCGATGCTGGCCGAGACGATCAGCTCGTGGCCATCGATGCGGATCGGCTCGTCGACGGCGTCCAGCACCCGGTCGGCGATCTCCACGGCCTGCTCGGTCCCGGCGGAGTTCTGCAGCAGGATGACGAACTCGTCGCCGCCCATCCGCGCGACCAGCCGGTCGTCGCCCTGCACGGCGGCGGCCAGCCGCTCGGCCACGGTGCGCAGCAGGTCGTCGCCGACGTGGTGGCCGAGGCTGTCGTTGATGACCTTGAACCCGTCGAGGTCCATGTAGCACAGCGCGACCCGGTCCCGCGGCCCGTGCCGCTGCAGCACGGACTCCAGCCGGTCGAGGAACAGCGCCCGGTTCGGCAGCGCCGTCAGCGGGTCGTGCATCGCCTGGTACCGGAGGCGTTCCTGCAGCTCGCGGCGGTCGGTGACGTCTTCGATCAGCGCCACCTGGTACAGCGGCTTGCCGTCCTCGTCGCGGATCAGGGACACGAACAGCTCGGTCCACACGGTCTTGCCGCTGGGCCGCGAGAACTGCTTCTCGACGCGGAACTGCTCGCGCTCGCCGCGCAGCAGCTCCTCGTAGAGCTCCCAGGTCCGGTCCGGGTCGGCCGGGTGCACCATGTCGGCGACCTGCATCCGGCGGATGTCGTCGGTGGAGCGGCCCAGGATGCGCGCCAGCGAGCCGTTGACCTCCAGGATCCGGCCCTCGATGTCGGCGATGCCGATGCCGATGGCGGCCTCGGAGAAGATCGCGCGGAAGCGGGCCTCGCTGGTGCGCAGCGCGAGCTCGACGGCGTCGCGGGCGTCGAGCACGGCCTGCCGGATGGCCTCCTGCTCGTCGAGCGTGCGCTTGCGAGCGGCCTGCACGAACCCGGAGCACAGCGCGGCCTGCAGCGCGGCGACCCGGCCGCGCCACACGGGGTCGTCGCCGAGGTGCAGCACGTCGAGGATCTCGCCGCCGATGAGCTCGACGGTGCGCGCCAGCGATTCGGCGCTGGTGAAGTGCACGCCGACGAGGTCGACGCCCACCGCCCGCGCGGGCGAGGCGTCGAACGGCTCACCGATCAGCGCGTCGACCAGCCGGTCGGTGTAGCCCTGCAGACGGCCCTCGACCTCGGCGCTGGTCATCGGGACGTAGCTGGTCCCCATCAACGCCTGCGCCCAGACCGCGGCGAAACGTCGTCGGTCGGTTCGGTTCACCTTGGCGGCCACCTCGTGAGCGCTGGGCACCGGCGCGGTCCAGCCAGTCATGCCTGGGCGCCCTCCACTCGTCGTCCTAGCCCGGGCCGTGTCTCGTCGGAGCATACGACCGGATGAGCTCGGCGGTCGAACATCACGTACGGCGCCCGGAGCAGCCGTCACACCGATGTCGGGCGGCCATCCGCGCTACCGACGCGCACATCACCACTACCGTCCGCGATCGCCTTTCGCCGCGCAACGTTACGGAGAGTTCGATCCCCCCACTGTTAGACGCTCAACCCACCCCCAGAGGTTGCGCTGGCAAGTCTTCGCCAAAACCCCTGCTCGGGTGCCCCGCAGCGGTACGGATTGAGCCGATCCGGTCAAAAGCTAACACAGCATCTCCCGCCCTCGGAAAACGTTCGCCGCGCTTCCGGGGCCCGATGCGCAGCCACCCGACGCGGTCCACGACCGCCCGTGATGCGAGGGAAGATGACGGCACGCGTTCGATCAGCCCTGGTGGTGTCGCTCGTGCTGGTGTGCGCGGCGCTGTCGGCCCCCGTCCGGACGAGCGTCGCCCAGGCGAGTCCGGTCATCACCGACGACGACAACGCGACGCTGGGCTCGCAGATCCGCGAGTTCGAACCGCTCGACCCGCTGCCGCTGCCGGACCTCGACCCGCTGCTGAGCGTGCCCGGCATGGACGTCGCCAGCTACCAGGGGAACGTGGACTGGCCGGCCTGGTACGGGCGGGGGAAGCGGTTCGCCTACGTCAAGGCCACCGAGTCCACCAGCTACACCAACCGGTACTTCCCGCAGCAGTACGACGGCTCCCACGCCGCGGGGATGATCCGCGGCGCCTACCACTTCGCGATCCCCAACGCCTCCAGCGGCGCCGACCAGGCGAACTACTTCGTCGATCACGGCGGCGGCTGGTCCGCCGACGGCCGCACCCTGCCCGGCGCGCTCGACGTGGAGTACAACCCGTACGGCGAGACCTGCTACGGCATGAGCGGTGAGGCGCTGACCGGGTGGATCGAGGACTTCAGCGACACCTACCGCGCCCGCACCGGCCGCCACCCGGTCATCTACACCAGCACCAACTGGTGGACCCGGTGCGGCATCGGCACCTTCGCCGCCACCAACCCCCTCTGGATCGCCCGCTACTCCGACACCCCGGGCGCCCTCCCCACCGGCTGGCTCCTCTGGACCTTCTGGCAGCACACCTCAGATCCCCTGGACCAGGACCACTTCAACGGTCCCCTCCTCGCCCTCCAACTCCTCGCCCGCGGCTGACCCGTCCCCACCCCACGTCAAAAACCGCAACATTCGTCGCGCGAAAACCGCGGTTTTCGACGCGTTGAAAACCCCGGTTTTCGCGGCATGAATGTTGCGGTTTTTGACGGGAGGTGGGTGTGTTGGGTGATCGTTTTCGGGGAGGATCACCGGTGTGGGTGAGCGGAAGGTCGGGTTGGTGGTGACGATCGCGGTGGCGATCGTCGGGTTGTGCGCGGTCAGCGTCGGGTTGCTGGTGTTCGACCCCCGGGTGACCGGGGCGGAGGCGTTGCGGACCGGGGGACTCGCCGCGGGGTCCGTGGTGGCCCTGTACGCGTTGTGGTTGAACGATCGGCGGCGCCGGGTCGAGGAGCAGCGGCAGACGCTGGAGGGCCGGCGGACCGAGCTGGAGCGGGACCGGGTCGCCGACGAGCGCTTCGCGCGGGCCGTCGAGCTGCTGGGGCACGAGACCGACCAGGTCAGAGTGGGTGCGCTGCACGCGCTCGCCGGGCTGGCGCGCAGCAACCCCGACTACGCCCAGACCGTGCTCGACGTCCTCTGCTCCTACCTGCGCCGCCCCTTCCAGCACCCCCGCTACTCGACGTCGCGGGACTGGGCTCCCGAGGACTCCGACGACGCCGAGCGCCAGCTGCAGGTGCGGCTCACCGCGCAGCGCCTGATCACCGACCTGCTGCCGGCGGCCGACGACGCCGACGCGCCGATCTACGACCTCGACCTCACCGGGGCGACGCTGGAGTACTTCGAGCTCTCCGACCGCAAGGTCGGCACCGTGCTGCTGCGCTACGCGCACCTGTTCAGCAGCAACAACCTCAGCCGCAGCACCTTCCACGGCCACGTCTACTTCACCGGCAGCACCTTCGGCACCGGACGGCTCAGCGGCCGGTTCCGCTGCGACGACGCGGTGTTCCACCGCAGGGCGTGGTTCAGCGGAGTGCACTTCGGCGGCCCGGTGCGCTGCGAGCGCAGCACCTTCCGCGGGCCCGCGAAGTTCTCCGACAGCACCTTCACCGACGAGGTCTCGCTGGCCGGTTCGTCCTTCGAGGAGCGAGCGGAGTTCGACGGCGTCGTGTTCACCCGCGCCCCGGACGTCACCGGAACGACGGGGGCCCCGACCGAAGTGGTCGGGGCCCCCGTCGAGTGAAGGATCAGCCGAAGAGCTTCGGCAGCGTGCCCTCCCACGCCTCGCGGAGCTCCGGCAGCGGGATCTCGGTGACGTCCTGGATGTCCAGGGAGTTCGAGCCCGCGTCGGCGACGCCGATCTTGGCCCACGGCAGGCCGCGAGCGGTGCACATGTCGGTGAAGCGCAGCTCCTCCGAGCGCGGCACCGCGACCAGGATCCGGCCGGACGACTCGGAGAACAGCTGGACGAACGGGTCCGCGCCCTCCGGCAGCACCACGCGGGCACCGCACTCGCCGACCAGCGCCGTCTCGACCAGCGCCTGCGCCAGACCGCCCTCGGAGAGGTCGTGCGCGGCGGAGATCATGCCGTCGCGGGAACCCGCCAGCACGATGTCGGCCAGCAGCTTCTCGCGGGCCAGGTCGACCTGCGGCGGCGTGCCGCCGAGGTGGTCGTGCGCCACGCGGGCCCACTCCGAACCGCCGAACTCCTCGCGCGTGTCGCCGAGCAGGATCAGCGTCTCGCCCTCCTCACCGCCGATGCCGGTGGGGATGCGGCGGGTGACGTCGTCGATCGTGCCGAGCACGCCGACGACCGGAGTCGGCAGGATCGCCTGCTGCCCGGTCTGGTTGTAGAAGCTGACATTGCCGCCGGTCACCGGGATGCCCAGCTCGGCGCAGCCGTCGGCGAGACCGCGCACCGCCTGCTGGAACTGCCACATCACGCCCGGGTCCTCCGGCGAACCGAAGTTCAGGCAGTTGGTGACGGCCATCGGCGTGGCGCCGGTGGTGGCCACGTTCCGGTACGCCTCGGCCAGCGCCAGCTGCGCGCCGGTGTACGGGTCGAGCCGGGTGTAGCGGGCGTTGCAGTCGGTGGCGACCGCGATGCCGCGCCCGGTCTCCTCGTCGATGCGCAGCACACCGCCGTCGGACGGCTGGGCCAGCACGGTGTTGCCCCGCACGTAGCGGTCGTACTGGTCGGTGACCCACGCGCGCGAGCACAGGTTCGGGGAGGCGGCCATCGTCAGGATGGTCTCCCGCAGCTCGTCCGGGGTGGACGGGCGCGCCAGCGTGTTCGCGTTGTCGGCGGCGATGAGGTCCTGCTCGCCCGGCCGCTCGACGGGACGCTCGTAGACCGGGCCGTGGTGGGCCACGGTGCGCGGCGGCACGTCCACGACGAGCTCGTTCTGCCAGTAGATCTCCAGGTTCTCGCCGTCGGTGACCTCACCGATGACGTTCGCCGTGACGTCCCACTTCCGGCAGACCGCCATGAACTCGTCCACCTTGGACGGATCCACGACGGCGCACATGCGCTCCTGGGACTCGCTGGAGAGGATCTCCGCGGCGTTCATGCCGGTGGCGCGCAGCGGGACCTGGTCGAGGTCGACGCGCATGCCGCCGTCACCGGCCGCGGCCAGCTCGGAGGTCGCGCAGGACAGCCCGGCACCGCCGAGGTCCTGGATGCCCACGACCAGGCCCGAGTGGTACAGGTCCAGGCAGCACTCGATGAGCACCTTCTCGGCGAACGGGTCGCCGACCTGCACGCTCGGCAGCTTCTTGCGGCCGCCCGCGCTCTCGTCGCCGTCGAAGGTCTCCGAGGCCAGCACGGACACGCCGCCGATGCCGTCGAGACCGGTGCGGGCGCCGAACAGGATGATCTTGTTGCCCTTGCCGGTGGCGTGCGCGAGGTGCAGGTCCTCGGTCTTCATGACGCCCACGCACATGGCGTTGACCAGCGGGTTCCCCGCGTAGGTGTCGTCGAAGACGACCTCGCCGCCGATGTTGGGCAGACCCAGGCAGTTGCCGTATCCGCCGACACCGGCGACCACGCCGGGCAGCACGCGCTTGGTGTCCTCGGCCTCGGCCGGGCCGAAGCGCAGCGGGTCGGCGACGGCGACCGGGCGGGCGCCCATCGCCATGATGTCGCGGACGATGCCGCCGACGCCCGTGGCCGCGCCCTGGTAGGGCTCGACGTAGGACGGGTGGTTGTGGCTCTCCAGCTTGAAGGTCACGGCCCAGCCGTCACCGATGTCGACCACGCCCGCGTTCTCGCCGATGCCGGCGAGCATCTTGGCGCGCATCTCGTCGGTGGTGGTCTCGCCGAAGTACTTCAGGTGGACCTTGGAGGACTTGTAGGAGCAGTGCTCGCTCCACATCACCGAGTACATCGCCAGCTCGGCCTCGGTGGGCCGGCGGCCGAGGATCTCGCGGATCCGCTGGTACTCGTCGTCCTTGAGCCCCAGCTCGCGGTAGGGCTGGTCGACGTCGGGAGACTTCTCGGCCACCCCGACGGAATCGATCTTGTCGGTCACGCTGCCACCAAAGAATCCAGAACGGACAGGAACATGCCGAGGCCGTCGTCGGTGGGCCCGGTCAGCGGGTCGATCGCGTGCTCGGGGTGCGGCATCATGCCGGCGATCCGCCCGCGCGCGTCGGTGATGCCCGCGATGTCGCGCTGCGATCCGTTCGGGTTCTCCCCGGCGTAGCGGAACAGCACGCGACCCTCGCCCTCCAGCTGGTCGAGGACGGCCTGGTCGGCCATGTAGTTGCCCTCGCCGTGCTTGATCGGGATGAGCAGCTCGGCACCGGCGTCGTAGCGCGTGGTCCAGGCGCTGGAGTTGTTCTCCACCTTCAGCCACTGGTCGCGGCACACGTAGTGCAGGCCCGCGTTGCGGGTCAGCACGCCGGGCAGCAGCCCGGACTCGCACAGGATCTGGAAGCCGTTGCACACGCCCAGCACCGGCATCCCCTTGCCCGCGGCGATGATGACCTCGGTCATCACGGGGGCGAACTTGGCGATCGCGCCACAGCGCAGGTAGTCGCCGTAGGAGAAGCCGCCGGGAACGACCACGGCGTCGACGCCCTTGAGGTCGTGGTCGGCGTGCCAGAGCGCGACGGCCTCGCCACCGGCGCGGCGCACCGCCCGGGCGGCGTCGACGTCGTCGAGCGTGCCGGGGAAGGTGATGATCCCGATCTTCGCGCTCACGCTTCCACCCGCCGAACCTCGAAGTCCTCGATCACGGGGTTGGCCAGCAGGGTCTCGGCGATGTTGGCGAGGGTGGCGTCGTCGACGTCGTCGGCGACCTCCAGCTCGAACCGCTTCCCCTGGCGGACTTCGGTGATCCCGTCGAACCCGAGACGGGGCAGCGCGTTGGCCACCGCCTGTCCCTGCGGGTCGAGGATCTCCTGCTTGGGCATGACGTCGACAACGACTCGGGCCACGGGTGCTGCTCCCGGTTTCCGTGCAGATCCGCCGGTCCGGCGGATGGCCAGCAGTACCCGCGCAGCGTACCTGAGCTGCGGGTTCACCCGTCCGCGCAGGGGCCCGACGTGCGTCGCAGCTCACCCGCCGATGGTGACGTGGGACACATGTGGCGGCGTTGGTCCGAACCTCCCGGCGGCCCGGGCGTCTTCAGGTCAGCAACAACAACGTTGACCGCTGAGGGGATTTCGCCATGCGCCGCTTCACGACCGTCCTCGCCGGGGCCGCTCTCGCCGGCCTCGCGCTGACCACCGCGCCCGTCGCCAACGCCACCACCGCAGTCCCGGACGCCGGAAGCGCACCGATCACCGCCACCGCGGCGCAGGGCGTCCCGCTGACCGTCGACCGACCTGTGGTGCACCCGGGCGAGCAGCTGAGGATCCACGTCGAGCACGGGCAGGAGGCGCTGAGCTGGGTCTCGTCCGGCGCCTTCGTCCGCGACTCCGACCACCCGATGGGCGCCGACGAGGGCGTGGCCCACCTGGTCCGCGCGTCCGACGGCAGCACCGACCTGATCGCCACCATCGCCGACGTGGCGCCGGGGCAGTACCAGGTGCACGGCCGCGCGGGCGGCGGCCCGGTTCCGGGGGTCGTGATCACCGTCGAGTGACGACCTGGGACCGGCGAGGCTCGGGGGCTCGCCGGTCCTTCGCGTCGCAGCGGGTGGTGGCAGAGTGGGGCGCGGATTTCGCTCGCCGCTGAGGAGGATTCGCGTGCACATCACCCACTTCGGACACGCGTGCGTGCTGCTGGAGACCGGTTCCGGCCGACTGCTGCTCGACCCGGGCGGGTTCTCGTCCGACTTCGAGGACCTGCGCGACCTGGACGCCGTGCTGATCACCCACCAGCACGCGGACCACCTCGACCTCGCCCGGCTCCCGGCGCTGCTGGAGGCCAACCCCGGCGCCCGGCTGGTCGTCGACCCGGGCAGCGCGGCCGCCGTCGCCGAGAAGGGCCTGACCGCGACCACCGCGAAGCCCGGCGACGCCCTGGAACTGGGCGGATCGTCGATCAACGTCGTCGGCGGGGAGCACGCGGTGATCCACCCGGACATCCCGAACATCGACAACGTCGGCTACCTCGTCGACCACGGCGCCTTCTACCACCCGGGCGACTCGTTCCACGTGCCCGAGCAGCGGATCGACGTCCTCGGCCTGCCGACCGGCGCGCCGTGGCTCAAGCTCTCCGAGGCCGTGGACTTCCTCCGCGCGGTCGCCCCGCGCGCCGCCGTCCCGATCCACGAGGCCGTGCTGGCGATGCCCGCGATGCACTACCGCCGCTTCGAGGAGCTCAGCCCCGCGGAGACCGCGGTCGACGTCCTCCCCCGGGCCACCGCCACCGAGATCTAGGGCCGTCGAGCAGCTCTGGCCATGATCAAGGCCCCTTCCGCCCGGTCAATCATGGCTGGAACCGCCGCTCACCAGACCTCGTGCGGAATCCGCGGCGTCGGGATGCGGTCGGTCTCCGCGCGCACGGTCGCGAACGACGCGTAGGTGACCGGCTCCGCGCCGTGGTGCAGCGCGAGGTCGATCGCGTCCAGGATCGCGTGCCGCACAGCGGGTTTCGCCAACGCCCGGGCCTCCAGCGCGAGCCGCACCGCGCGTCCCCGGCGGGCCGCGCGGCCCGCTCCGAGCACCAGCGCCCGGCACCACCACGGCTCGGCGGCCTCACCCGGGCCGAGGATCCGGATCCGGGACCGCAGCACCTGGCCGGTGCCCAGGTCGCGCACCCCCATCGCGTCCGCGCACACCGCGAAACCGCGCCGCTGAGCGGCGAGGACGGTGCCCGGCGAGGCCAGCCAGCGCGGCGGCACGAAGGTGCGGGTGCGCAGGCCCGCCTGCTCCAGCACCGCCGAGGCGGCCACCAGTCGCAGGCCCGCCTCGTGCGCGGGCAGCCGCGCGGCCGGGGCGAGCCGGGAGCGCAGGCCGGGCGAGACGCGGGCGAAGCCGTGCAGGCTGACCGTGTCCTTCCCGCCCAACCGGTCGGCGACCCAGCGCAGCGTCGGTGACCTGCGGTCACGCGCGTCGAGGTCGGTCGGGCGCGGTGAGATCAGCAGGGACAGCGGGACGGACCGCCGGTCGAGCTCCGCGGCGAAATCCGCGCAGCTGTCCAACGACCGGTGCTCCAGCCCCGACAACGACACCACGAGCGGCGTGCTCACGAGCACCCATTCGGCCTGGCGCGGGTGACCGTTACCTGAAAGCCAGGTGTCGCCCCGGCGCAAATCCGGCGAACCTCCACACCGCAACCATCAAACGCGCAGGCCAGGCCCACCTCCCGACACGCCGCCGGATCCCGCTACCGGGTGAAGCTCCGAATGCCCAGGTCAGGCGCCCGCCGTCAGGAGCCCTGGGGCCAGTCGGCGAAGGAGCGTCCCGTGATGCGCTCGTAGGCCTCGACGTAGCGGTCCCGGGTGGCCGCGACGATGTGGTCCGGCAGCGCGGGCGGCGGGGTGTCGGAGTGCCGGTCCCAGCCGGAGTCCTCCGAGGTCAGCCAGTTGCGGACGAACTGCTTGTCGAACGACGGCTGCACCTTGCCCGCTTCGTAGCCGTCGGCCGGCCAGTAGCGGGACGAGTCCGGGGTCAGCACCTCGTCGCCGAGCACCAGCTCACCGGCGGCGTTGAGGCCGAACTCGAACTTCGTGTCGGCCAGGATCACGCCGCGCTCGCGGGCGTGCTCGGCCGCGCGGGCGTAGACGCGCAGGGTGAGGTCGCGCAGCTCGGCGGCGCGCTCGGCGCCCTCCTGCGCGGCGACGGCCTCGAAGCTCACGTTCTCGTCGTGCTCGCCGATCTCGGCCTTGGTGGCCGGGGTGAAGATCGGCTCCGGGAGGCGGGAGGACTCCACCAGCCCGTCCGGCAGCGACACGCCGCACACCGCGCCGGTGCGCTGGTAGTCGATCAGCCCGGAACCGGTCAGGTAACCGCGGGCGACGCACTCCACCGGCACCATCGTCAGCCGCTTCACCAGCAGCGCGCGGCCGCGCACCTCGGCGGGGATGCGCGGGTCGTCGTGGGCGACCAGGTGGTTCGGCAGCTCGTCGGCCAGCAGCTCGAACCAGAACACGCTCATCGCGGTGAGCACCGCGCCCTTGTCCGGGATCGGCGTGTCCAGCACGTGGTCGTAGGCCGAGATCCGGTCCGAGGCGACCAGCAGCAGGTGTTCGTCATCGACGGCGTGCAGCTGGCGAACCTTGCCTGCCGCGATCTGGGGGTAATCGGCGAGTGCAACCACGACGCGCATTGTCTCCCACCGCAGGTTGGGCGCCCGCACGTGGTGGGATGGAGAGCGGGAGAAGGAGGAGATCGTGACCGACAACTTCACCGACTGGCTGCGCGAGCGCAGCGAACCGGACTGGACCGCGGTCGTGGAGCACCCGTTCACCGACGCGCTGTTCGACGGGTCGATGCCCGACGAGTACATGAGCTCGTACCTGGTGCAGGACTACCAGTTCGTCGACGACTTCCTGGCGCTGCTCGGCGCCGCCGTCGCCCGGGCCGACCGGTACGAGTCGCGGCTGAAGCTGGCCGGCAGCATCGCGGTGGTCACCAGCGAGGAGAACACCTACTTCCAGCGGTCCTTCGAGGCGCTGGGCATCGTCGAGTCCGACCGGGTCGACCCGGAGCTGGACCCGGCGACGGTGGCGTTCCGCGACCTGATGCGCGACACCAGGGACAACGGCGGCTACGCCGAGATCCTCACGGTGCTCACCGTCGCCGAGTGGACCTACCAGGAGTGGGCCGTGCGAGCCCCGGCGAAGCCGGACAACTTCGTGCACGCCGAGTGGATCGACCTGCACGCCAACCCGGACTTCCAGGAGTGGGTGACCTGGTTGCGCTCCGAGCTCGACCGCATCGGCGCCGACCTCGACGAGCGGGATCGGGCCCGCTGCCTGCGGCTCTTCCAGCAGGCCACGAAGTGCGAGATCGACTTCTTCAACGCCCACTGGGACTGAGCCCCTCGGAGTCGCACGATTTCGATGGAAGTCGTGTTCCCGATCTCCATCGAAATCGTGCGACCACCTGGGCGTCAGAGGATGTCGCTCGGGGCGTAGGCCGCGGCCTCGGGGTACTGGGTGGCGACCTTCTCGATGGCCGCGACGACGTCGCCGACCTGGGCCGAGGCCGCACCGGTGAAGGCGAGGCGGTCGGCCAGCAGGGCCTCCAGCTGGTCGCGGTCGAGCGGCAGGCGCTCGTCGGCGGCGAGGCGGTCGAGCAGGTCGTTGCGCTCGGCGCCCCGCTCGCGCATGTCCAGCGCCACCGCGACGGCGTTCTCCTTGATCGCCTCGTGCGCGACCTCCCGGCCCACGCCCGCGCGCACCGCGCCCATCAGCACCTTCGTGGTGGCCAGGAACGGCAGGTAGCGGTCCAGCTCGCGGGAGATGACGGCCGGGAACGCGCCGAACTCGTCGAGCACCGTCAGGAACGTCTCCAGCAGGCCGTCGAAGGCGAAGAACGCGTCCGGCAGCGCCACCCGGCGCACCACCGAGCAGGACACGTCGCCCTCGTTCCACTGGTCACCGGCCAGCTCCCCGCTCATCGACAGGTAGCCGCGCAGGATCACGGCGAGGCCGTTGACGCGCTCGCAGGAGCGGGTGTTCATCTTGTGCGGCATGGCGCTGGAACCGACCTGGCCGGGCTTGAAGCCCTCGGTGACCAGCTCGTGCCCGGCCATCAGCCGGATCGTCTTGGCGACGCTGGAGGGCGCGGCGGCCAGCTGCGTCAGCAGGCTCAGCACCTCGAAGTCCAGCGAGCGCGGGTAGACCTGGCCGACGCTGGTCAGCGTGCTGCCGAAGCCCAGGTGACCGGCGACGCGGCGCTCCAGCTCGGCGAGCTTTGCGGTGTCGCCGCCGAGCAGGTCGAGCATGTCCTGCGCGGTGCCGACCGGGCCCTTGATGCCGCGCAGCGGGTACCGGTCGAGGAGCTCCTCGAGGCGCCGGAACGCCACCAGCAGCTCGTCGGCGGCGGTGGCGAAGCGCTTGCCCAGCGTCGTGGCCTGCGCGGCGACGTTGTGCGAACGACCGGCCATGACCAGCTCGGCGTTCTCGCCCGCGAGCTTGCCCAGGCGCGCGAGCACGGCGACGGTCCGGTCGCGCACGTGCTCCAGGCTGCGGCGGACCTGCAGCTGCTCGACGTTCTCGGTCAGGTCCCGCGAGGTCATGCCCTTGTGGATCTGCTCGTGACCGGCCAGCGCGTTGAACTCCTCGATCCGCGCCTTCACGTCGTGCCTGGTCACGCGCTCGCGCGCGGCGATGGAGTCGAGGTCGACCTGCTCCAGCACCCGCTCGTAGTCGGCCACGGCCTGCTCCGGGACCTCGATGCCGAGGTCGGCCTGGGCGCGCAGCACGGCCAGCCAGAGGCGCCGCTCAAGAACGATCTTGTGCTGCGGCGACCACAGCTCGACCAGCTCCGGAGAGGCATAACGACCGGCGAGAACATTCGGGATGCTGGGCTTCTCAGTCACGCGCCCAGGATAATTGAACCGAAACCTTCACCCGTTCTGCGTAGCGGTGCGGGTGGGGGAACCTGAGCGGCTCCGCGGACTCCGCGCGCCACTCCTGATGCATGCCGATGCACGGCGTCGCGGCGTGCTCGCCGCGAAGCCGCTCAGAACCCCCGGCGGTGCGGGCTGCGAGGGTGGGGGAAGAGAAAGCACCTCCGGTGCTCATGCCCTGGTCAGAGCCCCGAGGCCCAGGCCGGGGAGTCCGCGGGGACGAACTCCGGTGAAACCGGGACGAAGTCGGGGTACTTCTGGCCCGCGCCCGTGTTGAAGAGGACGACCCGGTCGGTGTCGGTGACCGCTCCGGTGTCGCGGAGCCTGCGCAGCGCGGCCAGGGTCGCCGCCCCTTCGGGCGCCGGGTAGATGCCCTCGGAGGCGGCGAGTTCGCGGGTGGCCTCGCGCATCTCGTCCTCGCTCACCGACACCGCCGTGCCGCCGGAATCGCGGACCGCGTCGAGGATCAGGTAGTCGCCGACGGCGACCGGGACCCGCAGGCCGCTGGCGTCGGTGGTGGCGTCCTCCCAGCGCGGCGCGTGCCGTTCGCCCTGGTCGTGGGCCCGGACGATCGGGGCGCACCCCTCGGCCTGGACGACGACCATGCGCGGGCGCTTCTCCCCGATCCAGCCGAGCTCGGTCATCTCGGCGAAGGCCTTCCACATGCCGACCAGCCCGGTGCCGCCGCCGGTCGGGTAGATCACCACGTCCGGCAGCTCCCAGCCCAGCTGCTCGGCGAGCTCGTAGCCCAGCGTCTTCTTGCCCTCCACGCGGTAGGGCTCCTTGAGGGTGGAGACGTCGAACCAGCCGCGCGCCTCCGACGTCGTGCGCACCAGGCGTCCCGCGTCGTCGATCAGGCCGTCGACCAGCCACGTGTCCGCGCCCGAGACGACGGCCTCGACCTGGTTGATGCGCGGGCAGTCCTCGGGCATCACCACCCCGGCGGCGAGCCCGGCGCGAGCGGCGTAGGCGGCCAGCGCGCCCCCGGCGTTGCCGGCCGACGGCGCGGCGACGGCCTTCGCACCCAGCTCTCGGGCCCGGGACACGGCGGCGGACATGCCGCGCGCCTTGAAGCTGCCCGTCGGGTTCTGCCCCTCGTCCTTGATCCGCACGTCGCCGAGGCCCAGCCGCGCCGACAGCCGGGGCGCGGGCAGCAGCGGCGTGAAGCCCTCGCCGAGGGTGACGACGTGGTCGGCGTCCCGGATCGGCAGCACCTCCCGGTACCGCCACATCGACGGCTCCCGCGCGAGCAGGTCCGACGGGCGCAGCGCGACCTTCGCCAGGTCGTAGCGCGGGTAGAGCACCTTGCCGCAGTCCGCGCACAGCCGGTGCGGCTCGTCGGCGTCGAAGGTCCGCCCGCAGGCGGTGCACTCGAGGTGGGACAGGCTGCTGCCGGTGGGGTTCGCCATGATCGCATCCTGACCCGCCGCACCCGCCCGGTCCAGCCCGGTTCACCCGCTGGAAATTCGGTCGCCGGGAGTGTTGATCATCGCTAACGTCGGTGCTCGTGACCAGGAACGGCGCGGTGCGCTTCCTCGTCGGCCTGCTCGCCCGGCGTCCCGGCCTGGTGTCGCTGGCGGCCGTGTCCGGAGCGCTGTGGATGCTGCCGACGGCGGTGCTGCCGCTCGTCGTCGGCCTCGCCGTCGACGAGGGGATCCGAGCCGGTGACACCGGTGCCCTGCTGCGCTGGGCGCTGGTCGTGCTGGTGCTCGGCCTGGTGCAGATGCTGGCCGCCACGGCGGTGAACTGGGCGTCGCACACGCTGTGGATCCACGGCACCGCCGACGCCCAGCGGTTCGTGCTGGAGCAGGTGATCCGGCTCGGCGGCGCGCTGCCGCGCAAGGTCAAGGCCGGTGAGGTCGTCACGATGGGCGCCTCGGACGTGTTCAAGATCGGCGAGCTGTTCGAGAACCTGGGCCGCGCGGTCGGCGCGCTGCTGGCCTTCGTCGGCGGGACCGCGCTGGTGCTGTGGATCTCGCCCCCGCTGGGCCTGGTGGTGCTGATCGGCGTGCCGCTGGCGGTGCTGGGCATCGGACCGCTGCTGCGGCCGCTGCACCGCCGCGAGCAGGTGCAGCGCGACGAGCTGGGCGAACTCGGCGCGCAGGCCGCCGACATCGTCTCCGGCCTGCGGATCCTGCGCGGCATCGGCGGTGAGCGGAGGTTCTTCGCGCGCTTCGCCGAGACCGGGCAGCGGGTCCGGGAGGCCGGAGTCGCGACCGGGCGGATCGACGCCTGGCTGGGCGGCGCCGAGGTGCTGCTGCCCGGTCTGGTCACGGTGCTGGTGACCTGGCTGGGAGCCCGGATGGCGCTGGCCGGGTCGATCACCGTCGGCGAGCTGGTGACCTTCTACGGGGTCTCCGCGTTCCTGGTGATCCCGGTGCGCACGGCCACCGAGACCGCCTACGCGTTCGCCTCCGCGCGCATCGCCGCCGGACGCGCCACCGCGCTCGGCCGCGTCGAGGTCGAGCCCGCACCCCCGGCCGACCCGGTTCCGCTGCCGGAGGGCCCGTTGGGCCTGGTCGACGACGAGGTCGAGGTTCCGGCCGGGCAGCTGGTGGTGATCGACGCCGGGGATCGCGGCGAGGCCGTGGCCGAGCGGCTGGCGGGCTCGGCCGTGGCAGGCGGGGTCCGGTTGGCCGACGTCGACCCGGACGAGCGGCACCGCCGCGTCGTGCTCGCCCACAACCAGGACCTGCTGTTCGCCGGGGACGTGCACGACGCCGTCGACCTGGGCGCCGGGGTCGGGTTCGACACCGCCATCCGCGCGGCCGACGCCTCCGACGTGCTCGCCGCGCTCCCGCCGGACGGACTGCTCGACGAGCGCGCCCGGTTGCTCTCCGGCGGCCAGCGGCAGCGGTTGCTGCTGGCCAGAGCGTTGAGCGCGGACGCCGACGTGCTGGTCCTCGACGACCCGACCTCGGCCGTCGACGCGCACACCGAGGCCCGCATCGCCGACCGAGTCCGCGCGCTGCGCGCCGGGCGCACCACCGTCGTGCTCAGCCAGAGCCCGCTGTGGTCGGCCGTCGCCGACCGGCACGTGATCTTGGGGGACCAGTGATCTTGGGGGAACCGTGAAGCTGCCGCTGGCCGACGGCGCCGCGCTGCGCCGCCACCTGCGCGCGACCGCGCGCGCCCACCGACGGCGGTTCCTGATCACCACGGCGCTGTACGCGCTGGCCACCTCCGTCGGACTGCTCGGACCGCAGCTGCTCGGCGTGCTCGTCGACTCCGTGCAGGCCGGGGCCGAGGTGCTCCGCATCGACCTGCTGGCCGGGGCGTTCCTGCTGGTCCTGATCGTGCAGGCGCTGCTGGCCCGGGCCGCGCGGCTGCGCGCGATGCTGCTCGGCGAACAGCTGCTGGCCGAGGCCAGGGAGGACGTCGTCGAGCACGCCCTGGCGCTGCCGCTGGGCGCGGTGGAGGCCGCGGGCACCGGTGACCTGCTCAGCAGGGCCACCACCGACGTCGACCGGCTCGACTTCACCATCCGCAACGCGCTGCCGGAGATCTCGGCGGCGCTGATCGCCATCGCGCTCACCACGACCGCGATGGTGCTGTCCTCGCCCCTGCTGGCCTGCGGGATGCTCGTCGCCGTGCCGCTGCTGGTGCTGAGCACCCGCTGGTACTACCCGCGCTCGCTGCCGGTCGTGCAGGAGGTCATGGAGCGCTGGTCGGACGTGCAGGCGGGCACGCACGAATCGGTGGAGGGAGCCCGCACGATCGCCGCGCTGCGGCTCGGCGGGCGGCGCACCGCGCGCAACGAGCGCGTGCTGGGCGCGGCGGTCGCCGCGGAGGAGCGGCACCGCTCGCTGCTGACGGTGTGGCTGCCGTGCCTGGAGCTGTCCTACGTGCTGCCGGTCGCCGCGATCCTGCTGCTCGGCGGCTGGGCGCACGCCACCGGCGCGGCCGAGCTGGGCACGATCGTCGCGGTCGTGCTCTACGCCCAGTCGCTGTCGGCGCCGCTGGACGAGCTGTTCATGTGGCTGGAGGAGCTGCAGGTCGGCGGCACGGCGCTGCAACGGGTCCTGGGCGTCTCGCAGGTCCCGGTGGATCGGCCCCGCGACCCGGCACCGCCGTCCGACGGCCGCGACCTGGTGGTGCGCGACCTGCGGTTCTCCTACCGGCCGGAGCGCGAGGTGCTGCACGGCATCGACCTGGTCGTGCCCGCCGGGCAGCGGCTGGCGATCGTGGGCCCGTCCGGCGCGGGCAAGTCCACTCTGGGCCGGCTGATCGCCGGGACCGGCCGCCCGGACTCGGGGTCGGTGGCCTTCGGCGGCACCGAGGTCTCGGCGCTGCCCACCGAGGCGCTGCGCCGCGAGGTGGTGCTGCTGACCCAGGAGCAGCACGTCTTCGCCTGCTCCCTGCGCGACAACCTCGCGCTGCTGGACCGGGACACCGGCGACGCGGAGCTGCTCGACGCGCTCGCCGCCGTCGGCCTGCGCGACTGGGTGCGCGGCCTCAACGACGGGCTGGACACGCGGCTCGGCGCCGGTGGGCTCGCGGTGCCCGCGGCCCGCGCGCAGCAGCTGGCGCTGGCCCGGGTGCTGCTCGCCGACCCGCGCGCGGTGGTGCTCGACGAGGCGACGTCGCTGCTGGACAACAGCACCTCGCGGGATCTGGAGCGCGCGCTGGCCGGGCTGCTGGCGGGCCGCACGGTCATCGCCATCGCGCACCGGTTGCACACCGCGCGCACGGCCGAGCGGATCGCGGTGCTGGACGAGGGCCGGATCGTGGAGCTGGGCGATCACGACGAGCTGATGGCGGCGGGCGGTTCGTACGCGGAGTTGTACCGGGCCGCCCAGATCTGAACCGCCCAGAACCGATCCCATCAGGATCGAACTCGAATGTCGAGGTCAATCGCTCATTCGGCGAATTCGCCTTTTGCGCTCGATCAGGTGTGGGAATCTGGACTGATACAACGGCGCGACCATATCGTTGGCCCAAGCATTCGCGGCTTGTGCACAGGAACGGGAGCGGATGAGCATCAACAGGTTCGCCGAGGACCGGCAGGACGCTTTCTGGATAGTCGGCACTGGTCAGACCCTTCGGCACGCGACGACGATGCGACCAGGCGCGGTATATTCCGGCCAGGTGGTACCGGCGCTCTGCGAGCACGAGGTCAAAATCCCGCAACCCACTCCGCTCGGACGAGAACCGCAGACGAAGAACATCGCCGAGAAATGTCTCGACTGCGAACAACTGATCGCCGACGGGAATTTCGCGGAAATCACCTGGGATTTCTGACGCGAAAGCACGGTCGCGGTTCGCGCGGCGTCCGGTTCAGCGTTCTTGCACGCGCATCAGGACTGCTGGGGATCAGGACAGCTGGGCGCGCAACATCCTGCGCGCGGCGCCCCGCGGGTCCGGGTCCGATTCGATGAGCGCGTTGACCACCGCGCCGTCCACCAGCGCGACCAGCTCGGTGAGCCGCTCCGCTGGGACCTCCATGTCGCTGCGGCGGAAGATCTCCGCGAGCAGCTGCTGCAGCTCGGCGGCCATCTCCCGCATCAGCGGCGTGAGGTACGGGCGGCGCGGCGAACCCACCAGGCGCTCGTAGCGCAGCAGCACCGGTTCGACGCCGCCGTCGCGGGAGTCGACGCCGAGCAGCAGGTCCAGCAGCAGCTCGATCACGGTGTCGGTGCTGCGCGGCTGCGCGGACAGGTCGGCGAGCCGGGCGTGCCCGGCGGCCAGCTCCTCCCGGCCGTTGTGCTCGACGGCCGCGCTGATCAGGTCTTCCAGCGAGGAGAAGTAGTAGGTCGTCGAGGCCAGCGGGAGCCCGGCGCGCTCGGCCACGGCCCGGTGCCGGACCGCGTCGAACCCGCCCTCGACGAGCAGCTGCGCCGCAGCCGTCACCAACGCCTGCCGCCGCCGCTCTCCCTTGGGTGTGCTGGCCGCTGTCATGACACGCGATCCTATGCCGAGTCCGCATTGTCGCTTTGGCTGCCGCCGCCGCGGATGAGCACGACCCCGGTGACCAGTCAGAACCGGGCGGCGAGGTCGCCCGCGACGTGCGCCAGCCGGGTGCCGAACGGCGCCGCCGGCGAGCCCTGCTCGGGTTCGCTGACCACCACGACGAGCTTGCCGCTGCGCGCCTTGCGCACCGACTGCTGCGCCCCGTCGGGACGCTGCACGTCGCCCGGCGCGGACTGGCCCGCCTGCGCGGTGCCCGCCGGGCTGACCAGCACCGTCACCCGGCCCGCCGCGGAACCGTCGCGCAGCGGGAACGCCGCCGCCTTGGCCCCGGTCGGGCACGACAGCACCGAGGTCGGCGTGGTGCCGCCCGCCTCGGGCAGCGTCACCTCGACGGCCTCGACCAGACCCGGGTCGGGCTTGCAGCCCCCCGAACGCGGCGTGATCCCGGTGGACTCGATCTGCGGCCCCGGCGCCGCCGTCAGCGGTACCGCCGGAGGCGGGCTCGCCGCGGTGTCCGTCGAGGACGTGAACCAGCCGGAGCCCACGCCGATCCCGCCGACCAGCACGGCGGCGGCCACCGCCGTGCCGCCGACGGTGGCGGTCACCCGGCGCCGGGCCGTGATCCGGCGCGACGCGGTCGCGACATCACCTTCGTCGAACGACGCCGGCGGAACGGTTCGCACCGAGTCACGGAAAAGCTCTTCGAGCTTGCGCTCGTCCAACCCGCACCCCCTTCACGCGGACCTCAGATCCCCGAGCTCGTCTCCCAGCGCCTCCCGCAATGTCGCCAACCCCCGGGCGCACTGACTCTTCACGGTTCCTTCGCTGCAGCGCATGACGGCCGCGACCCCTGCCACGTCCAGCCCCTCCAGGAAGCGCAGGACCAGCACGGCGCGCTGCTTCGGCGGCACCTGGCGCAGACCGGCTATCAGGGTCTGCCTGGTGGACACCGAGTCGTCCACGTCCGGGTCGTCGACCGGACTGTCGGGCAGAGTCTCGGCGGCCCTCTCCCGTCGCCAGGGCCGCCGCGACTCGTCGATCACCGCGCGGGTGAGGGTCCGGCGCACGTAGGCGTCGAGCGCGCCCTTGTCCCGGACCTTCCGCCAGTGACGGTGCAGGGCGATGAACGCGGTCTGGGCGAGATCGTCCGCGCGGTGCCAGTCGCCGCACATCATGTACGCCATCCGACGCACCGCCTCCCGCCGAGCCACGAAGTACTCCGCGAACTCCTGCTCTTCGCGCTGGTCCACGCGGAACTCTCCGCTCGTTCGTTGCCTGCACTGCTATGACGGGATCGCGCGCCCCGACCGTTGCACGCCCGCGGGGACGGATCCACCTGTGATTGATACCGCAGCGGTGAATTCACGTCTCACAGGGCCATTGCCCAGACCCCCCGCAGGTGTGATGTGATCGGTTCGTGACCACTCCGGCGCCCATCGACCTCCGCTCCGACACGGTGACTCGTCCCGACGAGCAGATGCTGGCCGCCATGGCCACCGCCGACGTCGGCGATGACGTACTCGACCACGATCCCACCATGCGCGCGCTCGAGGAACGGGTGGCCCAGCTGCTCGGCACCTCGTCGGCGCTGTGGTCCCCAGCGGGACGATGGGCAACCTGATCGCGCTGATGCTGCACCTCAAGCGGGGCGACCGGTTCCTGGCGCCGCGCGGTGCGCACGTGCTCAACCACGAGCTGGGCTCGGCGGCCTGGCTGGCCGGGGGCATGCCGGACCCGCTGGACTGGGACGCCGGACCGGGCAGGCCGACCGCCGAGGCGGTCCGCGCCCAGGCCAACCTGACGATGGCCTACGACGCCCTGCACACCACGCTGCTGTGCCTGGAGAACACGCACAACGGCGCGGGTGGAGCGGTCGTCCCGCCGCACGAGCACGCCCGGCTGGCGGCCGCGGCGAAGGAGCTCGGGCTCAAGGTGCACCTCGACGGCGCCCGGCTGTGGAACGCCTCGGTGGCGCTCGGCGTGCCGCCCGCGGCCCTGACGGTGGGCGTGGACAGCGTGCAGGTGTGCCTGAGCAAGGGGCTGGGCGCGCCGGTCGGATCGGTGCTGGCCGGTGAGGCGGAGTTCATCAAGGCCGGACGGCGGATCCGCAAGATGCTCGGCGGCGGCGTGCGGCAGGGCGGCGTGCTGGCGGCGGCCGGGCTGGTCGCGCTGGACCGGCTCGACGCGCTGGGGGATGATCACGACAACGCCCGGCTCCTCGCCGACGGCCTCGTCGAGCAGGGCTGGCAGGTCACGACCCCGCAGACGAACATGCTGCTGGCGGCGGTGCCGGACGTGCAGTTGACGTTGCAGCGACTGCGTTCGGTGGGTGTGCTGGCGGTGCCGATGAACGGTCAGGTCCGGTTCGTCACGCACCGGAACGTGTCGAAGTCGGACGTGGAAGAGGCGTTGCGCCGGATCGCCGGCACCGGGGCCTGACCCGGTCGGGATCGGGCGTCCGAGCAGCGGAGGTGCCCGTGCTGCGGTGGATCGTGTTCGACTACGGCGAGGTGATCAGCCGCCGCATCACGGCGCTGCCCCAGCTGGCCGCGCTGCTGAGCAGCACCCCGGAAGCCTTCGAGCCGGCCTACTGGAGCGAACGCGGCGCCTACGACGCCGGGCTGTCGGACGCCGACTACTGGCGCGCGGTGGCCGCCCGGCTGGACCGCGAGGTCGACGACTCGCTGATCCAGCGGCTGACCAGCGTCGACGTCGACGGCTGGATGTCCACCGACCCGGAGACGCTGGCGCTGCTGGAGGACCTGCACCGGCGCGGCGCGCACCTGGCGCTGCTGTCCAACGCCTCCACCACGTTCGCCCGCGCCGCGGAGAGCAAGCCGTGGGCGCGGTACTTCGAGCACCTGCTGTTCTCCGGCGACCTGCGGGTCATCAAGCCCGACGCGGAGATCTGGCGGATCCTGCTGGACACCCTCGGAGCGCGCCCCGAGGAGTGCCTGTTCTTCGACGACCGCGAGGAGAACATCGCGGGCGCCCGCCGCGCGGGCCTGCACGCCGAGCGCTGGACCTCGGCCGTCCGCGCGCGAGACCTCCTCCAGGACCAGCTGGCCGCCTGAGCCCGAGGGGGCGAAGCCGCCGTTCCAGGTGCCGGGCTCAGCCCGCACCGCCGCGCGGAGCCACCACGACGGCCGGCTTCAGGGCTTGATCTGCTTCTTGTCCTTGGACCAGCCGATGGCCGCGGTGGCGAGGAACAGGACGCCGCCGATCACGGCGAGCCAGAACAGGCCCTTGATCAGGAATCCGGCCACGGACATCACCAGCCACAGGGCCAGCAGCCCGCCGAGGATCTTCCACCACATCGCGACCACCTCTCGCCGGGACCTTCCCGCAGCTCCAGCCTGCCAGACAGAACCCCTGAAACGGCAGGTCGCGAGACCCGGACCCGGGAAACATCAGGGTCTCCCCGAGTCCCGCCCGCCCCGTGCCCGACCCGATTTCAACGGAAGTCGGGTTCCTGATCTCCATTGAAATCGGGTCACCGCGTCGGGACCCGAGGTCTACAGCCAGGCGCCCAGGCGCTGCACCGCCTCGGTGATGTCCCCCGGGTCGCCCGCGAAGGAGAGGCGCAGGTAGTGGTGGCCGCGCTGCGGGTCGAAGTCCACGCCCGGGACGAGCGCGACCCCGGTGTCGTCGAGGAGGCGGCGGCAGAACGACGTCGCGTCGTCGGTGTGGTCGCCGATGTCCACCCACGCGTAGAACGCGCCGTCGGCCGGGGCGACCTTGGTGATGCCCGCCTTCGCCAGCCCGTCGAGCAGCAGCGCCCGGTTCTCCCGGTAGCGCTCCACGTGCGCCTCGACCTCGTCGTAGGCCTCCGGGCTGAACGCCGCGACGGCCGCCTGCTGCGACAGCGCGGGCGGGCACAGGGTGAAGTTGCCGGTCAGCGAGTCGACGGCGCGCAGCAGCCGCGGCGGCACCAGCATCCAGCCGAGCCGCCAGCCGGTCATCGACCAGAACTTGGAGAAGCTGTTCACCACGATCGCCTCGGCGGAGAACTCGCGCGCCGTGTGCAGCGGTTCGCCGTAGCTGAGCCCGTGGTAGATCTCGTCGCTGATCAGCTGCACCCCGTTGGCCTCGCACCAGCCCGCGAGCTCGGCGAGCTCGTCGCGGGAGAGCACGGTGCCGGTCGGGTTGTTGGGGCTGGCCACGATGAGCCCGCGCACCGGCTCGTCGAGGTCCTCCAGCATCGCCACCGTCGGCTGGAACCGGGTGGAGGCGTCGCAGGGCAGCTCCACGACCTCGCAGCCCAGCGCGGACAGGATGTTGCGGTAGGCGGGGTAGCCGGGGCTGGCCAGCGCGACCCGGTCACCGGCGTCGAAGGCGCTGAGGAACGCCAGCAGGAACGCGCCCGACGCACCCGTGGTGACCACGACCTCGTCCACCGGAACCGAGCGGCCGTAGGCCTTCTCGCAGTGCCCGGCGATGGCCTCCCGCAGCTCCAGGACGCCCAGCTGCTCGGTGTAGCCCAGCGCGTTGCCCTCCAGGGCGCGCGCGGCGGCCTCCCGCACGGCCTTCGGTGCCGGGGTGGACGGCTGCCCGGCGGCCAGGGACACGACGTCACCGAGCTCCCGCTGCCGCTTCGCAGCAGCCGAGAGAACCTCCATGACCTGGAACGGAGCCACATCGGCTCGCGCCGCGACGGCGAGCGCGGGGTGCTGACCACTCATGGGTGCAAGCCTGCCAGGGCGAACGCGTCAGGTCAGGCGCGGGGGACGGTGATCTCGCCGTCGGCGGCGCGGCGGGCGATGTCGGTGCGCCAGTGCGCGCCGGGCAGGTGCACCCGCTCGACCCGCTTGTAGACCTCGTCGCGCGCGGCCGTCAGGTCGGGACCGGTGGCCACCACCGACAGGACGCGACCGCCCGAGGACAGCACCGCGCCGTCCTCGCGGCGCCGGGTGCCCGAGTGCAGCACTCCCTGCATGTCCGAGCCCTGGATGACGTCGTCGACGCGCGGACGGCCCGGGTAGCCCTCAGCGGCCAGCACGACCGTCACCGCCGAACCCGGCTCCCACTCCAGCGGCGGCTGGTCGGCGAGCTCGCCGTTGGCGACGGCGTGGAACAGCCGCGCCAGCGGGGTGTGCAGCAGGGCCAGCACGGCCTGGGTCTCGGGGTCGCCGAAGCGGCAGTTGAACTCGATGACCTGCGGGCCGTTCGAGGTCAGCGCCAGACCCGCGTAGAGCAGGCCGGAGAACGGGGTGCCTCGGCGGTCGAGCTCGTCGACGGTGGGCTGCACGACCGTGCGCACCACCTCGTCGACCAGGCCGTCCGGGGCCCACGGCAGCGGCGCGTAGGCGCCCATGCCGCCGGTGTTGGGCCCGGCGTCCTCGTCACCGACGCGCTTGAAGTCCTGCGCGGGCAGCAGCGGGACCACCGTGGTGCCGTCGACCAGGCAGAACAGCGAGGCCTCGGGGCCGTCGAGGAACGACTCCAGCAGCACCGGGTGGCCGCCGTCGAGCAGCTTCATGGCGTGCGCGCGGGCCGCGTCGAAGTCGCTGGTGACCAGCACGCCCTTGCCTGCCGCCAGACCGTCGTCCTTGACCACCCAGGTGGGGCCGAAACCGGACAGCGCGGCGTCGAGCTTGGCGGGGTTGTCCACGATCTCGCTGCGGGCGGTGGGCACGCCCGCCGACACCATGACGTCCTTGGCGAACGCCTTGGAACCCTCGATGCGGGCCGCCGCCTTGGACGGGCCGAAGCACGGGATTCCCGCCGCGCGGACCGCGTCGGAGGCGCCCGCGACCAGCGGGGTCTCCGGACCGAAGACGACCAGGTCGGCCTTCCAGCGGGTGGCCAGCGCGGCCACCTCGTCGGGCTTGGCCACGTCGACGGCGTAGGACTCGGCGAGCGCAGCGGTACCGGCGTTGCCGGGCGCGCAGGCGAGTGCCGTCACGGAGGGGTCACGGGAGAGGGCCAGCACGATCGCGTGCTCCCGGCCGCCACCGCCGATCACGAGGATTCGCACAAACCGCAGCGTAGAGCGTGCGGTGAGCCACTCGCCCGCTGCCCCCGGGAAGTGCTGCGTCCGGATGGCGCACCGCAGGTCGCGCGGGGTTGGTCCGTCGGTCGGCGTTCACCCTCCGGTCGCACAGGTGTGCCTCGCGCGTCGGTTGCGGCAAGTTGAGTGGGCCCGCCACAGTCACAGCGAGGAGTGCACATGACGATTCGGGGACGGTTGATCGCGTTGTCCGTCGCGGGAGCTGCCGCACTGGGGGTGATCGCCACCGGCCCGGCCACCGCCGCCGAGTCGGCGCCGGGAGCGGAGCAGATCGAGGTGTTCGGCCACCGCGGCGCGTCCGGCTACCGGCCGGAGCACACGCTGGCCTCCTACGAGCTGGCCGCCCGGATGGGCGCCGACTTCATCGAGCCGGACCTGGTGCCCACCAAGGACGGCGTGCTCGTCGCCCGGCACGAGCCGGAGATCGGCGGCACCACCGACGTCGCCGAGCACCCGGAGTTCGCCTCCCGCAAGACCACCAAGGTCATCGACGGCACCGAGATGACCGGCTGGTTCACCGAGGACTTCACCCTCGCGGAGCTCAAGACGCTGCGCGCGAAGGAGCGCATCCCGGAGATCCGGCAGCACAACACGGTCTACGACGGCCTCTACGAGGTGCCGACGTTCCAGGAGGTGCTGGACCTGCGGGCCCGGCTGTCGAAGGAGCTCGGCCGCGACATCGGCGTGGCCCCGGAGACCAAGCACCCCAGCTACTTCCGGCAGATCGGCCTGCCGGTCGAGCCGGGCCTGGTCGAGACGCTCGACGGCAACGGGCTCAACGAGAAGGACTCGAAGGTCGTCGTCCAGTCCTTCGAGGTCGGCAACCTCAAGGAGCTGCGCGACGAGCTCCGGGTGCGGCTGGTGCAGCTGATCAGCAACACGGGCGCCCCGCAGGACTTCATCGAGACCGGCGACCCGCGCACCTACGCCGACATGGTCACGCCGGAGGGCTTGAAGGAGATCGCCACCTACGCCGACGTCATCGGCCCCGACACGAAGGTGATCCTCCCGGTCGACGGCTCCAACCACCTCACCGAGCCGACGGCGGTCGTCGCCGACGCCCACGCCGCCGGCCTCCAGGTCGTCCCCTACACGGTCCGCGCCGAGAACACCTTCCTCCCGGCGGACTTCCAGTCCTCCGCGGACCCGGCTCAGTGGGGCGACGTCCTCGCCTTCTTCCACGCCCTCTACGCCCAGAACGTCGACGGCATCTTCAGCGACATGCCCGACCTCGCCCTCACCGCCCGCGACCAGCACTGACCCGCCGGGGTCACCCGATTCCCATTGAAATCGGGTCTCCCGCGAGGTGAGTGAGACCGTCGTCCCCTTTTCGGGGGCGGCGGTTTCGTCGTTTCGGGTGATCGGCGGGGTGCGCACCTAAGGTGTCCACCGTGGACGGAGGTGTGCGGTGGTTCAGCTGATCCTGGTGCTGATCGGGGCGTTGCTCGTCACGGCGCTGGCTCGGAGCCGGGAGATCGCCTCGCCGCTGCTGCTGGTCGCCGTCGGGATGGCCGTGTCGCTGGTGCCCGGCCTCGACCCGCTGCGGATCGAGCCGGAACTGCTGCTCACCGCGGTCCTCCCGCCGCTGCTGTACGCGGCGGCGCTGGACAGCTCGTTCACCAACTTCCGGGCGCGGATCCGCCCGATCGTGCACCACGGCGTGCTGCAGGTGATCGTCACGTCGTTCGTGCTCGGCTGGATCGCGTTCACGCTGATCCCGGACCTGCCGCTGGCCTCGGCGATCGTGCTGGGCGCGGTGATCGCGCCGCCGGACGCGGTGACGGCGGCGGCGATCGGCCGCCAGCTGAAGCTGCCGCGCGGCGTGATGACGGTGCTCGGCGGTGAGAGCCTGATCAACGACGCGGCGGCGCTGACGATCTACCGGATGGCGATCACCGCCGCCGTGGGGACGACGCCGTCGCTCGCCCACGGGATCGGCGTGTTCGCGCTGGCCGTGGTGGTCGGAGTGGTGCTGGGGCTGGGCTTCGGGATGCTCGCCCAGCTGGCCCGCCAGCACATCCCGGACGTGCAGGTGGCGACGCTGCTGGGCGTGCTGGTGCCGTTCATCGCCTACCTGACCGCCGAGGAGCTGCAGGGCTCCGGTGTTCTCGCGGTGGTCACCGCCGGGCTGTACGTGGGGCACAACCTGCCGCGGGCGCGCGCCGCCGGGCGGCTGCAGGAGCACACGGTGTGGGGTGCGATCAACCTGCTGCTGGAGAGCCTGGTGTTCGCCTACATCGGTCTGCAGCTGAAGTCGGTGGTCGGCGACGTCGTGGGGTCCGGCCGCCCGATGAGCGGGATCCTGCTGGCCACGCTGCTGATCCTGGTGTCGGCGATCGCGTTCCGGGTGCTGTGGATGTTCGCCTCGAACTACCTGCCCGGCGTGTCGCACCTGATCATGAGCGGGCGGCGCGGCGGCCGGTGGCGCCGGACCGCGGTGCTGTCCTGGGCGGGGATGCGCGGGGTGGTGACGCTGGCGGCGGCGGGCGCGATCCCGTTCACCACCGAGGCCGGTGCTCCGCTGCCCGGTCGCGAGGTGATCCAGTTCGTCGCCGCGGTGCTCACGGTGGCCACGATCTTGATCCAGGGCACCACGCTGCCGCCGCTGATCCGCCGCCTGGGCGTCACCGACCCGGAGGAGGCGCGCAGCGACGACCAGGCCGAGGCGGAGGCGCGGCGGATCGCCACCAACGCGGCGCTGGCCTACCTGGACGGGCTCACCCCGGGCGAGGCGCGCTGCGAGCGCTCAGCGCTGAACCGGATGGTGAGCCGGATGCGGGACGTGGTCGAGCACCAGGGCTTGGCGGCGGCCGAGCAGGTGGGGCGCACTCCCGCCGAGCGCGCCGACACGGCGACGCGGACGTTCGCGGAGCTGCGCCGCGGCACCATCGAGGTGCAGCGCTCGGCCATCGCCGACGAACGCGACGCGGGCCACCTCGACGACGAGGTCCTCCGCCGCGTCTTCAGGGAGCTCGACCTGCAGGAAGCAGCGGTCGAGGGCTCCTGGCGGAACCGCTGACACCCCGGTTCCTGGGAGGGCGCAGTTTTCATGAAAACTTCGCTCCCTCCGTCGAGAACCGAGGGATCCGACGTCCCGTGGGTGGTGGGGAAGTTTTCATGAAAACTTCCCCACCACCGAAAGGATCACGCCATGGTGTGACGCACGATCGTCTGGTCGCGGCCGGGGCCGACGCCGATCGCCGAGACGCGGGCTCCGGAGAGCTCCTCGATGCGCTCGATGTAGGCGCGGGCGTTGGCCGGCAGGTCCTCGAAGGTGCGGCAGTCGCTGAGGTCCTCCCACCAGCCCGGCATCTCCTCGTACACCGGAACCGCGTGGTGCACGCCGGTCTGCGTCATCGGCATCTCCTCGACCCGCTCGCCGTCGACGTCGTAGGCGACGCAGATCGGGATGGTCTCCAGGCCGGAGAGCACGTCGAGCTTGGTCAGGAAGTAGTCGGTGATGCCGTTGACGCGGGTCGCGTAGCGGGCGATCACCGCGTCGAACCAGCCGGTCCGCCGCGAGCGACCGGTGGTGACGCCGAACTCGCCGCCCTGCTTGCGCAGGTTCTCGCCGGCCTCGTCGGTCAGCTCGGTCGGGAACGGGCCCGCGCCGACCCGCGTCGTGTATGCCTTGAGGATGCCGATCACGGCGCTGATCTTGGTCGGGCCGACGCCGGAACCGGCCGAAGCACCACCGGAGGTCGGGTTCGACGAGGTCACGAACGGGTAGGTGCCGTGGTCGACGTCGAGCAGGGTGCCCTGCGAACCCTCCAGCAGCACCGTCTCGCCGCGCTCCAGCGCCTGGTTGATCTTCAGCTTGGTGTCGGAGATGCGGTTGGCGAACTTCTCCGCCTGCTCCAGCACCGTGTCGACGACCTCTTCGGCGTCGATCGCCCGCCGGTTGTAGACCTTGACCAGGATCTGGTTCTTGATGTCGAGGGCGGCCTCGACCTTCTGGCGCAGGATCTTCTCGTCGAGCAGGTCCTGCATCCGCACGCCGACGCGAGCGATCTTGTCCTGGTAGCAGGGGCCGATGCCGCGGCCGGTGGTGCCGATCTGCTTCTTGCCCAGGTATCGCTCGGTGACGCGGTCGATGGCCACGTGGTACGGCATGATCAGGTGCGCGTCGGCGGACAGCAGCAGCCGCGAGGTGTCGACCCCGCGCTCCTCCAGCCCCGCGAGCTCCTCCAGCAGGACTCCCGGGTCGACGACGACGCCGTTGCCGATCACGTTCGTCACGCCGGGGGTGAGGATCCCCGACGGGATGAGGTGCAGCGCGAAGTCCTGCCCGTCCGGGAGCACGACGGTGTGTCCCGCGTTGTTGCCGCCCTGGTAACGCACGACCCACTGCGCCTGCTCGCCGAGCAGGTCGGTCGCCTTACCCTTGCCTTCGTCGCCCCACTGGGCGCCGATCAGCACGATCGCCGGCATGTGAAACTCCAACCTGGACTGGGTGGTCGCCAGCGTGACCGCACGCTTCGCCCGCTCCCACCACGGGGTATGCCGGTCGATCAGGGTAAACCAGGAGCGAAACGTGAGTACCACCGCATTGTCCTGCGGAAACGTTGGTGGCGCAGTGCGTCCGTCCGGTGACGGTGCGCAATGGCACGAGGTTTCGGCGGCGCCGGGCCGCAACGAGGTCGATCCGCTGCTGGCGGAAGCCACCGATCGTGTGGTGGTGCGCGGCACGGACATGGACCTGGCGGCGGTCGTGCTGCGGCTGCTGCGCAAGGAGCGGCTCACCGAGCTGACCGTCGGCTACGTGCCGGTCGCCGACTCGCCGGTGGCCCGGTTGTGGGGGCTCGCCGTCGACGACGTCGAGCGGGCGCTGACCGCCGAGCCGCGCCCGGTTCCGCTGATCAGGGACGACTCGGGCGGGGTGCTGCTGGGAGAGGGCGTGATCGCGCCGATCACCGGGCAGGCCTACTGCGACGACGAGCAGGTCCTCAACGGCCCCGCGCAGAGCCTGGTGGTCTCGCCGGACCCGGACGCCGAGCCGCTGCCGGACCCGACGGCCGATCCGATGAACCACACGATCGATCCCCCGATGGACGGCCTTCGGGTCACCGTCGCCCGGCGCGGGTTGCTGCGCCGCAAGGAGCACGTGGCGCGCGGCCGGGCGTTCCAGGCGTCGTTCCGGTCGGCGACCGTGCGGCACGACGGGACCGATCACCCGCGTCCGACGGAGAAGTGGGTCTGGTACCGGCACACCGAGGACCTGAACCTGGCCCGCTGATCACCGGGTGTGTGGAATTCACATTTGCGCCCCCTGATCGGTGGCGACTTCACGCCATGTCACCTTCCGGTCACTCCGCGGCATTGAATCGTCCACTCACGTGGGCAATCGTCATCCCCGAGCAGGCGATGCACGCCCACCGCGGAGGAAGCCATGACACGTTCGCTGCGCACCACCCTCGCCGCGCTGCCGCTGGCCGGCCTGATCGGGCTCGGACTGGCGGTGCCGGCGGGCGCCGAGCCGCCCGGCATCCCGGACCCGGCCACCGCCCAGACCCAGCTCGGCGAGCTGAC
The DNA here is from genome assembly GCF_045278815.1 of Saccharopolyspora sp. ID03-671. Lineage (NCBI taxonomy): Bacteria > Bacillati > Actinomycetota > Actinomycetes > Pseudonocardiales > Pseudonocardiaceae > Saccharopolyspora > Saccharopolyspora sp. ID03-671. Next base: position 3,989,060 of record NZ_CP134054.1, on the reverse strand, counting down.
CGTCGCCGCCGAGGGCTCGATGGACGGCTACGACCGGGAGAAGTTCCCGCACTGGAACGAGGGTTCCGACGGCTGCAGCACCCGCGAGTCGGTGCTCAAGCGCGACGGTGACGGCGTCGAGGTCGGCTCCGACTGCTACCCGACCTCGGGCAGCTGGGTGAGCCCCTACGACGGCGAGACCTGGACCCAGCCGTCCGACCTGGACATCGACCACGTGGTGCCGCTGGCCGCCGCGTGGCGCTCCGGCGCTGCCGAGTGGACGCAGGAGCAGCGCCAGGCCTTCGCCAACGACCTGGAGGGCCCGCAGCTCATCGCGGTCACCGACAACGTCAACCAGGAGAAGGGCGACCAGACCCCGGACGCCTGGATGCCGCCGTCGACCGACTACCACTGCACCTACGCCTCGATGTGGGTCGGCACCAAGCACAAGTACCAGCTGACCGTCACCGAGGCCGAGAAGGGCGCGCTGCAGACCGCACTGGACGGCTGCTGATCGGATTCACCCGAGGAACGGGCACCTCCCGGGCGTGGAGGTGCCCGTTCCTCGTCGTCAGGGGAGGCATACTGCGCGCATGGCTGAGTTGCGCACTACCGTGACAGCGCCTCCGGGTGGGGTGATGACCGACGAGGTCGGCGTGATCACCGGCGACCTGGAGCTGGCGACGGCCTGCGAGGACGGCGCCGTGAAGGTGTGGATCCGCTACGACGGCGCCGAGGAGTGGTACCGCCTCTCCGCCGCCGACTGCGACCTGCACGACCCGCGCGACCACGAGCCGCTGCACGCCTCCCTGGCGGCGGTGCTGAACCGGCCCTAGTCCTCGTCCGGGTGCAGGGTCGGGAGGGCCGCCACGGCCTCGTTGCGGGTGAGGCCGGAGGCTTGCAGCAGGTCGACGGCGATGGAGCGGACCTGCAGGACCACGACCTGCATCGAGAAGTCGCCCTCGCCCAGCAGTTCCACGGTGGACTTCTTGGCCACCGAGCGCGCGGCCTCCCTGGCCTGCAGCGGGTCCTTGCCGCTGGCGAGCTCGTCGCGCAGCAGCACGACGGTTCCGGCGAGCTCTTCGAGCATGCCCGGCAGCGGGCGCGGGACGGGTTCGCCGTCGCGCAGCGCCGCCAGGGCGCGCCGGGCCAGCACGCGGGTGTTGCGCAGCGCCCGGTCGACGGGCGTGGCCGCGGTTTCGTAGCGTTCGAGGTCGCGACGCCTGCGCCAGCGGATGGGCGCGAACCGGGCGATCTCGGCCCCGGCCTCCAGGGCGGTGCGGAGCTCCTCGACGGACTTGTGGCTCTTGCGGGCCTTGGCCAGCACGTCGGCGGCCATCGAGACGTCCCGGTGCGCGACCGCGCTGGCGACCCCGCGCAGCGCGTCGGCCAGCTCGCCGAGCACGACGCGCCCGTTGCGGTGCGCCACCGACAGCGGGTTGGCGGGCAGCAGCGCGGCGACGGCGAAGCCGACGAGACCGCCGACGACGGCGTCGAGCATCCGCGTCAGCCCGCCGGAGGTCGCGGGCGGCAGCAACGTCGCGACCAGCACCGATGAGGACGCCGCTTGCAGGACGATCACGCCGCCGCTGTCCAGCAGGACCGCCGTGGACATCGCCAGCGCCACGACCAGCGCGATCTGCCAGGGGCCGGAGCCGATCACCGAGATCAGCACGTCGCCGACGCCGATGCCGATGCTCACGCCGACGACGAGCTCCAGCGCCCGCCGCATCCGCTGGCCGAGCGACACGCCCAGCGAGATCACCGCGGCGATGGGCGCGAAGAACGGCGCGGCGTGCCCGACCAGGTCGTGCGCCAGGAACCACGCCACCCCGGCCGCCACCGCGCACTGCACGATCGGCACCCCGGTCCGCAACAACCGCCGGAGCCGCCGGCTCAACTCCTCACGCACACGCCCCACGGCACCATCCTCCGCCACCGAACGCCGGTGCCCGCCGCGAGGTCACGATTTCAGCGGAAGTCCTGGTCCCGATTTCCATTGAGATCAGGGACCCGACTTCCATTGAAATCGTGTCACCCGCTGCGGGAGGTGCCGGGCGCGACGAACCCGACCACCTGCGGACGGGGTCCGTCGGTGGCCGGGTTCGGGGACGTCAGGCCAGGTCGTTGGCTTCGAGGGAGGCGGGGTCGCTGTCCTCCAGGAGCTGGCGGCAGCGGTCGAACTCCTCGGTCTCGCCGATGGCGCGGGCGGCCTTGGCCAGGGCGGCGACCGAGCGGAGGACGCCGCGGTTGGGCTCGTGGTGCCACGGGACCGGGCCGAAGCCCTTCCAGCCCGCGCGGCGCAGGGCGTCGAGGCCCCGGTGGTAGCCGGTGCGGGCGTAGGCGTAGGCGGCGATGTTCTCGCCGGCGTTCAGCGCGTTGTCGGCGAGCGCGGCCCAGGCGGCGCTGAACGCGGGGTGCTGCGCGGCGACCTCGGCGGGGTCGGTGCCGGCGTCGAGGGCGCCCTGCGCCTCGGGGCTCTCCGGCAGCAGCGTCTCCGGCGGCTCCAACAGATTCCTCGTCATGCCCCAATCCTCGCACTACCGCCTCGACGACGATGGCCCGTCCACCCAGCGGGCGGACGGGCCATCGAGCACCGAAAATGTTCTGTCAGCCGGCGATCATGCGGCCGGTCGACTTGAGGACCTCGCAGCCCTGGGCGACCCGGGCGGCCATGGCCTGCTCGGCGACCTTGAGGTAGCTGCGGGGGTCGTAGGTCTTCTTGTTGCCGACCTCGCCGTCGATCTTCAGCACACCGTCGTAGTTCTTCATCATGTGGTCGGCGATGGGCCGGGTGAAGGCGTACTGGGTGTCGGTGTCGATGTTCATCTTGATCACGCCGTAGGAGACCGCCTCGTGGATCTCCTCCAGCAGCGAACCGGAACCACCGTGGAAGACCAGGTCGAACGGCTTCGAGCCGGCGGGCAGGCCCAGCTTCTCGGAGACGACGTCCTGACCCTGCTTGAGGATCTCCGGGCGGAGCTTGACGTTGCCCGGCTTGTAGACGCCGTGCACGTTGCCGAAGGTCGCGGCCAGCAGGTAGCGGCCCTTCTCGCCGGTGCCCAGCGCGTCGACGGTCTTGATGTAGTCGCCGGGAGCGGTGTAGAGCTTGTCGTTGATGTCGTTGGCAACGCCGTCCTCCTCGCCGCCGACGACGCCGACCTCCAGCTCCAGGACGATCTTGGCCTTGGCCGACAGCTCCAGCAGCTCCTGCGCGATCTGCAGGTTCTCGTCGAGGTCGATCGCCGAGCCGTCCCACATGTGCGACTGGAACAGCGGGTTCTCGCCGCGGTTGACGCGCTCCTGGCTGATCTGGATCAGCGGCTTGACGTAGCCGTCGAGCTTGTCCTTCGGGCAGTGGTCGGTGTGCAGCGCGATGTTCACCGGGTACTTGGCGGCGACGACGTGCGCGTACTCGGCGAGCGCCGTGGCGCCCGTGACCATGTCCTTGACCTTGGTGCCGGAGGCGAACTCGGCGCCACCGGTCGACACCTGGATGATGCCGTCACTCTCGGCCTCGGCGAACCCGCGCAGCGCCGCGTTGAGCGTCTCCGACGAGGTCACGTTGATCGCTGGGTAGGCGAACTCACCGGTCTTCGCCCGGTCCAGCATCTCCGTGTAGACCTCGGGGGTCGCGATGGGCATCGGTCATCCTCCTCAGATGGAGTTCGGTCGTCAGTGACGCGAGAATCGCGCAGCATCCTAAGAACCCGCGAGCGCCCTCAACGGCGCGTCGGGGCAGGTACCACTCTTTCGCGCGTCACAGTGCCCCAGCGGTGTGGTTTTGAAAAGTTGGTGCAAGGATTCAGAAAACGATCCTGTGCACATAGTCACACGCCGGGGCACTCGCCGACTACACCCAAGCGCCGGTGACGACCTCCCACTGGCGGATGGTGGTCGAGGCGATCACGCCGGCCTCGGTGTACGGGTCGGCGGCCAGGACCTCGTTCAGCTCGGCCTCGTCGGCGACCTCGTAGATGATCTGCGCGCCCTTGCCGTCGGTGTAGGGCCCGCCCGCCAGCAGCACGCCCTTGTCGGCCAGGCCCCGCGAGTACTCGCGGTGATCCGGCCGGACGGCCAGCCGCTTGTCCTCGTCCGGGCCGTAGACCAGCTCGACAACGAACCTCGCCATGTCGTCCTCCATCGCGGCGAATTCAACGATCGCGATGACGCTAACCCGAACCCGCCCCGCGAACCCATCCTCGCCCGGTAAGTTCTTCGATCATGGGCGGTGATTCGGAAGGGATCGAGCGGAGCGTCGAGAAGACGTTCGGCACGTTGCGCAAGCTCGACGGCGCCCACCGCGAGACGCAGCAGCCGCTCTCCCTGGAGGACATCTACAAGCAGCAGCGGATGCGCATGGTCCGCTTGGCGATCCTGCTGGTCGACGACATCAGCAGCGCCGAGGACGTGGTGCAGGAGGCGTTCACCGGCCTCTACCGCAACTGGGCGAACCTGCGCGATGCCAACGCCGCGGTCGGCTACCTGCGGACCGCGGTGGTCAACGGGTCCCGCTCGATGCTGCGCCGCCGGAAGACGGCCCGCGAGTACCAGCCGCCGCACCAGGCCAACGCGCGCTCCGCGGAGTCGCTGGCGATGCTCACCGCCGAGCACCAGGCCGTGGTGGACGCGCTGAGCAAGCTGCCGCGCCGCCAGCGCGAGGTGCTGGTGCTGCGCTACTACGGCAACCTGTCGGAAGCGGAGATCGCCGAGGCCACCGGGGTGTCCAAGGGGACGGTGAAGTCGACGGCGAGCCGGGCCCTGGAGGCGCTGCAGAAGCACATCGACGGCTGACGGCTCGAGCGTGGACGGCCCGCGTCCGGGGGACTGAGCCGCACACCACCGATTTTGGTGTAGACCACTGCTCTCGTTTGGCGGAGGATCGTAAGCGTGAACACTGCCGAGCAGATCCTCACCGGCGCGCGGGTCGTCACCCCGGGCGGAGTCGCACAACCGGGCTGGGTGCGGGTGTCCGGGGGCACGATCGCCGCCGTCGGAGACGGCGCCGTGGGCGACCGGGCCGGGGCCGAGCGGGCCGTTCCGCGGGGACCGGCGATCGAGCTGTCCGGGAGCTGGCTGGTCCCCGGCTTCGTGGACATCCACTGCCACGGCGGGGGCGGCGGCTCGTTCACCTCCCTCGACCCCGAGCAGACGCAGGCCGCCGTCGGCCACCACCGCGCGCACGGCACCACGACGATGCTGGCCAGCCTGGTGTCCGCGCCGATCCCCGAGCTGGTCAAGCAGATCACCGCGCTCACCGAGCTCACCGCCGAAGGGCTCCTGGCCGGGGTGCACCTGGAGGGGCCGTTCCTGTCGCACGCGCGCTGCGGCGCGCACGCGCCCGAGGCGCTGCGGGCGCCGGAGCGCGACGACGTGCGGCAGCTGCTCGAAGCCGGGCGCGGCGCGGTCCGGATGGTCACCCTCGCGCCCGAGCTGCCCGGCGCGCGGGAGGCGGTCCGGCAGCTGGTCGACGGCGGCGCGATCGCGGCCGTCGGGCACACCGACGCCGACGCCGATCAGGTGCTGGCGGCCGTGGACGCCGGGGCGACCGTGGCCACGCACCTGTTCAACGGCATGCGTCCGCTGCACCACCGCGAACCCGGACCGGTCGGGGCGCTGCTGGACGACGGGCGGGTCGACGTCGAGCTGATCTGCGACCTCGTGCACCTGCACCCGACGATCGCCCGGATCGCGGCCACCCACGCCGGTGCGGACCGGACGATCCTGGTCACCGACGCGATCAGCGCCACCGGCGCGGGCGATGGCACCTACGAGCTGGGTGCGCTGCCGGTGACCGTCGTCGACGGCGAGCCGAGGCTCGCGGACGGGTCGCTGGCCGGCAGCACGCTCACGATGGACGCCGCGTTCCGCAACCTGGTCCGCGACTGCGGGCTGTCCGTGCCCGCGGCGGTGGCGGCCACCTCGACGAACCCGGCGCGGCGGCTCGGCCTGACCGAGGTGGGCGAGATCCGGCCGGGCGCGGCCGCCGACCTGGTCGTGCTCGACGACGACCTGGTGGTCCAGGGCGTCATGCGGCGCGGCCGGTGGCTCGCCGAGCCTCGCTGACCTGGTCTTTCCCCGATCCACCCCGATCCGGGCGACCGGCTGGTTAAGGTCGGGGCATGACGGGCCGGAACACCGAGGACGCGCTGTCCGCCGCGCTGCGGGCGCGGGCGGTCGGCCGTTCCGGTCCACCGCAGCGCAACCGGCGTCCGGGGCCCGGCGGAGTGCTGCTCTTCGTGATCGTTTTGGGACTCCTCGCGGGACTGCTCGCGGCGGGCGTCACAGTCCTTTACCCGATCGGGTGATCGCGGGTGTGCGCTGCGTGTATGTCCGGTTGCTCTCCCGGAATCCGGACAGCGCGGCGCCACGGTACCGTTGGCAAGCGTGACGTCCGAATTCGCCGCCGCGGCACAGCCCGCGCTCGCTCTGCTTCCGGATTGGCTGAATCCGGAGAACATCGTCTCTGGTCTGGGCCCGTTCGCGCTGATCGGCGTCTGCCTGATCATCTTCGCCGAATGCGGTCTGCTCATCGGCTTCTTCCTGCCCGGTGACTCGCTGCTGTTCGTGACCGGCATGTTCGTGGCCATCGGCGCGATCAACACGCCGATCTGGCTGACCTGCGTGCTGCTCGCGGTGTGCGCCTTCGTCGGCAACGTGACCGGGTACTGGATCGGCCGCAAGGTCGGCCCGGCCATGTTCAACAAGCCCGACTCGAAGCTGTTCAAGCGCGAGCACGTCGACAAGACGCACGCGTTCTTCGAGAAGTACGGGGCCCGCGCGATCATCCTGGCCCGCTTCGTGCCGATCGTCCGCACGTTCATCACGGCGGTCGCCGGCATCGGTCAGATGGACCAGAAGAAGTTCTTCAGCTACTCGGCCATCGGCGGCATCGCCTGGACCCTGAGCATGACGCTGCTCGGGTACTTCCTCGGCAACATCCCGTGGATCCGGAACAACATCGAGGCGATGGCCATCGTCATCGTCGTGATCTCGATCGTCCCGATCATCATCGAGTACATCAAGGGTCGCCGCGAGAAGGCCCGCGAAGCGGCCTGACGCAGTCCCCCGCGAGAGCCGGAGCCCGCTCGGGTTCCGGCTCTTCGCTTGCGAGGGGACGGTTTTAGCCATAATCACCCATGATCAATGTCCGTTTTGCCCGGACAATTATGGCTAAAACCGTCCCCTGCCTCACCACGCCCGCATGAGGTCGGCGTGCTGCTGGACCCAGGTGTGCATGACGATGCCCGCGGCGACGCCGGCGTTGATGGACCGGGTGGAGCCGAACTGCGCGATGGAGACCACCAGGTCCGCCTCGCGGCGGGACTCCTCGTGCAACCCCGGGCCCTCCTGGCCGAAGAGCAGGACGCAGCGGCGCGGCAGCTCCGCGCGCTCCACCGGAACCGCTCCCGGCGTGTTGTCCACCGCCACCACCGCCAGGCCCTCGACCCGCGCCCACGCGGTCAACGAGCCCACGTCCGGGTGGTGGTGAACGTGCTGGTAGCGGTCGGTGACCATCGCGCCGCGCCGGTTCCAGCGGCGACGACCCACGACGTGCACGCCGCGCGCCAGGAACGCGTTCGCCGTGCGCACCACCGTGCCGATGTTGTGGTCGTGCTGGAAGTTCTCGATGGCCACGTGGAAGTCGTGCCGCCGCAGGTCCAGGTCGGCGACGATCGCCTCCCGCCGCCAGTACCGGTAGTGATCGACGACGTTGCGCCGGTCACCGTGCTCCAGCAGCTCGGGGTCGTAGCGCTCGTCCTCGGGCCACGGGCCCTCCCACGGGCCGACGCCGACGCTGGTGCCCCACTCGGTGGGCCCGACGTCCTCGCTCACGCCAGCCCGAGGTCGGCCAGCCCCAGCAGCGTGCGGTAGGGCAGGCCCGCTTCCTCGATGGCCTCCCGCGCGCCGGTGTCCCGGTCGACCACGGTGGCCACGCCGACGACCTCGGCCCCGACCTGGCGCAGCGCCTCGACAGCGGTGAGCACGCTGCCGCCGGTCGTGGAGGTGTCCTCCACCGCGAGTACCCGCTTGCCGACGACGTCCGGGCCCTCGATCTGCCGCTGCATGCCGTGGGCCTTGGCGGACTTGCGCACCACGAAGCTGTCCAGCGCGGGACCGTCGGCGTGCATCATGGCCGCCGCGACCGGGTCCGCGCCCAGGGTGAGACCGCCGACGGCGGTGTAGTCCCAGTCAGCGGTGATCTGCCGGAGCAGACTCCCGATCAGCGGAGCCGCCTGGTGCTGCAGGGTCGCCCGGCGCAGGTCCACGTAGTAGTCGGCCTCCTTGCCGGAGGACAACGTGACCTTGCCGTGCACCACCGCGAGGTCGGTGACCAGACGGGCCAGTTCGGAGCGCTGCTTCTCGTTCACCACGAGGTCTGAGGATAGTTCTCAGGTCCGGCCGGGAACGGTTCGGGTGACCACCATGCGCTGCAGCTTCTTCGGGATGAGCCGCCCGACCGCGACCAGCGCCTTGTACTGGGCGCCCGGGATGGACACCGCCTTGCCCGCGCGCAGGTCCGCCAGCGACTCGTGCACGACCTGGTCGGCCTGCAGCCAGAACGCGCGCGCGCAGCCTGCTCATCTCCAGGCCCGCGCGCTCGTGGAACTCGGTCTGGGTGAAGCCGGGGCACAGCGCCATGACCCGCACGCCGGTGCCCGCCAGCGAGGTCGCCAGGCCCTCGGAGAAGGCGATCACGTAGGCCTTGGTGGCCGCGTAGGTGGAACCGGAGACGGTGAAGAAACCGGCGACGCTGCCGACGTTGACCACGTCGCCGCGCCCGCGCTCGCGCATCCCGCGGACCGCGGCGTGGGTGAGCTCCAGGACCGCCGCGACGTTGACGTCGAGCTGCTCGCGCAGCACGTCGGCGGGCAGGTCCCAGAAGGCGCCGCCGGTGCCGAACCCGGCGTTGTTGACCAGCACGTCGACCGGCTTGGCCGCGTCGCCGACGCGCGCGGCGACCTCGGCCCGCTGCGCGGCGTCGGCCAGGTCGGCGGTGAGCACCTCGACCCGCACGTTGTGCCGCGTCTGCAACCGGTCGGCGAGCTCCTCCAGCCGAGCCGTGTCGCGCGCGACCAGGACCATGTCGTGACCTTCGGCGGCCAGCCGGCGAGCGTAAGCGCGGCCGATGCCCGCGGTGGCACCGGTGACGAGTGCGGTAGGCATATCCCGAACCTACCGGTCTCGGAAAGCTGAGGGTGTTGTGGTCACCCCGCTCAGCGGTGCCGGTAGCGGAACCTGAGCCGGTCCTCCTGCTCCGGGCGCGCCGACTCAGGTATGCCAATGCACCACGCCGACGCGTCCTCACAGGAGAACCACCTCGACGGTGCCAGTCGCTCAGGTGGTGGAAGAGAGAGCGGCCACGCCGCTCGTCGACCTACTGGAGGTGCTCCGAGGGCTCCTCGACCTCTGCTTCTTCGGCGTCCTCGGTGCTGTTGGGGTCCTTGGTCGTGTTGGGGTCGCTGTCGAACGGGTCGACCAGGTCGGCGAGGTCGCCGAGGTCGCGGAGCAGCCGTTCCAGGCGAGCCGGGTCGGCGTCGGCCGGGTGCATGGCGGCCAGCACCCAGTCGTTCTCCAGCCACACCACGGTGACGTCCTGGCCGATCTCCTCGGTGGCGTCCACCAGGTCCTCGGTCACCAGCGGGCGAGCCGCGGCGACCTCGGTGACGAAGGCGTAGCGCGAGCCGACCGGGCCCAGCAGGTCCAGACCCGAGTCCTGCGGCACCGGCACGTCCGGCAGCCACAGCTCGATGGTGGCCGGGGCGGTGCGGCGGCAGCGGATGCCGACCAGCACGACGACGTTCTTGCCCCCGGCCTCCAGGTCCAGCACGTAGACCTGGCGGCGGCCGTCGGCGGTGAAGGTCGAGCCCGCCACCACGTCGACCGCGGTCGTCGCGCCGTACTGCGCGAGCACGCCGCGCTCCCACCGCGTCGGCAGGACGCGGTCCGCTTCGGCGAACTGCCAACCCCGCAGCGCCGCCCAGCGGCGCCGCTCCCGGTTGTTGGAGGTGCGCTGCGATCGGTCGGAGATCAGCAGCGCGACGCCGGCGACGATCGCGACGACGGCGACGAGGAACCAGAGCCACGCAGGTATGCCCACACGGGGCAGGGTAGTCCGAACATCGCGGATCTCGAAGATCACCTGGGCATCCGAATCCGAACCCCTCGATCGACTGATCTTGACGTGCGAAAACGCCGGAACGCCGGGCCTGTCGGGCGGGTCAGGCCTCGACCCCTCAGGCTTCGACCCCTCAGGGTTCGACGTTGTCGCAGAGGGCGCGCCACTCGGCCGTGTCGGGGGCCGGGCCGCGCAGGGCCGAGCCCTCCGAGCGCATGCCCTCCAGGACCAGGCCGAGGTAGCGGGCCCGGAGCTCGGCGCGGCGGTGCTCGCCGGTCGGCAGCGTCGGGTTGAGGTGCTTGAACAGCAGCAGGACGTCGGTCCAGTCGATGTCGGCGCGCAGCTCGCCCGCCAGCTTGGCATCCTCGACGAGCGCCTCGATCACCTCCGCCACCTGCTGCTGCAGGATGCGGAACTCCGCCGAGAACGCGTGGTGCTTCTCCAGCGGCGGCAGCACCGTGCCGATGCCGGAGCCCTCGCGCAGGCAGCGGTGCATGAAGCGGCTCAACGCCCGCCACGGGTCGGACTCCTCGGCGCGCGCCGCCTGCGCCTCGGCGATGACCAGCCGGAACCCGGCGATGCGGACCTGCTCGACGAGCTCGGCCTTGCTCGGGTACCGGCGGTAGATGCTGGCCACGCCGACACCGGCGCGCTTGGCCACCTCCGCCATCGGGGCCGACATGCCCTGCTCGGCGAAGACCTCCCGCGCGGCGCGGATCACCGCGTCGTCGTGCTCGGCCGTCGCTGCTGTGGTCATGCGCACAGCCTACGCCCGCGCGGAATGGTCCGTTCCGCTCAGAGGTTGTCGTGCACCGGACCCGCCCACCGACTCGAAGAGGAAGCGCATGACCACCGAACTGGTCCGGCCCCGCGTCCAGCCCGCACGGGGCCTGTCGCGCTCCGGCTCGTTCTGGTTCATCGGCGGCATCTACGCCCTGTTCCTGATGGCCTCCACGGCCCCGTCCCCGATGTACTCGCTCTACCAGCAGCGATGGGGCTTCACCAACACCGTGCTGACCGAGGTGTTCGCCTCCTACTCGGTGGCGATCCTGCTGGCGCTGCTGCTGTGCGGATCGCTGTCAGACCACATCGGACGGCGTCCGGTGCTCGTGGGAGCGCTGGTGCTGGAGATCGCGGCCGTGCTGGTGCTGGCGCTGGCGCCCGGAGTCGGCTGGCTGTTCGCGGGCCGCGTCCTGCAGGGCCTGGCCACCGGTGCCGCCACCAGCGCGATCAGCGGTGCGCTGCTGGACTTCCAGCGGCCCGGATCCAATCGGGGTTCGCTGGTCAACGGGGTCGCCGCAGCGCTGGGCATGGCGGGCGGTTCGCTGCTGGCGGGCGTGCTGGTGCAGTTCCTGCCCGGCCCGACGCTGACCACCTTCCTGCTGCTGGCGGCCGGTTTCGCGGTCGCGATCCCGGTCGTGCTGGCGATGCCCGAACCGGTCGCGCAGCTCAGCCCGCTGCGCGAGGCGCTGCGGCCCCGGCGGCCGATCGTGCCCGCCGGGCAGGGCGGCCGGTTCGCGCTGATGTCGACGATGGTGCTGGCCTCGTGGACCGTCGGCGGCATGTTCATGTCGCTGGCCCCGTCGGTGGTCAAGGGCATGGTGCACAGCTACCCGAGCCTGATCAGCGGCCTGCCGGTGGCGGTGCTCGCCGGGCTCGGCGGGCTCACGCAGCTGGTGCTGTCCCGCTGGGCGGCGACCCGCGCGGTGCGCGTCGGCGCGGTGCTGATGATCGCGGCCCTGACCGGGGTCGCGGCGGCCGAGCTCGACGCCTCCCCGGTGGTGTTCTTCCTGGCCGCGGCGGTGCTCGGGGTGGGGTGGGGCCTGATGTTCATGGGCGCGTTCCGGATGCTCACCGGGCTCGCCGCCCCGCACCAGCGCGCGGGCACCGCGGCGATGATCTACGTCGTCGCCTACCTCTCGGCCACGGTCCCGAGCGTCGCCCTCGGCTACCTCAGCACCCTCACCGACCTGCGCACGGCCACCCTCGCCTTCACCGCGGCAGCGGCCGTCTTCGCCGCCACCGCAGCCCTCTCCACCGCCCGACGCTGAACGAACTCCCCCACCCGACCGTTGGGTGGGGAAGTTTTCATGAAAACTTCCCCCCAACACACGCGACCAACTCCCCTTCAGGAACCCGTGACCTGGGAATGGGTGATTTTCTCGGGGGGACTCACGTGGGTGGGTGGCGGGGAAGTTTTCATGAGAACTTCGCGTCGCGACGGACCCCTTCGGGTGCGGGGGACGAAACCCCGTTCGGGGAACGGGGTTTCGCTGTGGTCGGTCAGTTCTGCGGGGCCACGGTGAGGGACTCGTTGTCGTCGGTGACGTCGATGCGGACCTTGTCGCCCTCGCGGATGTCGCCCGCCAGCAGCTTGCGGGCCAGCTGGTCGCCGATGGCCGACTGGACCAGGCGGCGGAGCGGGCGGGCGCCGTAGACCGGGTCGAAACCGTTGAGCGCCAACCAGTCCCGGGCAGCGGGCTGCACGTCGAGGGTGAGCCGCCGCTGCGCGAGGCGCTTGGCCAGCCGGTCCACCTGGATGTCCACGATGGACGTGAGCTCCTCGGTGCTGAGCTGGTGGAACACCACGACGTCGTCGAGCCGGTTGAGGAACTCGGGCTTGAAGTGCCCGCGCACCACCGACATCACGGCCTCGTCCCGGCCCCGCTCGTCGAGCGTGGGGTCGGCGATGGCCTGCGAACCCAGGTTGGAGGTCAGCACCAGGATGGTGTTGCGGAAGTCGACCGTGCGCCCCTGACCGTCGGTGAGCCGCCCGTCGTCGAGGACCTGCAGCAGCACGTCGAAGACGTCCGAGTGGGCCTTCTCGACCTCGTCGAACAGCACCACCGAGTAGGGCCGCCGCCGCACCGACTCGGTGAGCTGCCCGCCCTGGTCGTGGCCGACGTAGCCGGGCGGGGCGCCGACGAGCCGGGCCACCGAGTGCTTCTCGGAGTACTCGCTCATGTCGATGCGGATCATCGACCGCTCGTCGTCGAACAGGAACCCGGCCAGCGCCTTGGCCAGCTCGGTCTTGCCGACACCGGTCGGCCCGAGGAACAGGAACGAGCCGGTCGGCCGGTCCGGGTCGGCCACGCCGGCGCGGGTGCGCCGGACGGCGTCGGAGACCGCGCGCACCGCCTCCTCCTGGCCGACGACCTGGGCGCCCAGCGCCTCCTCCATGCGCAGCAGCTTGGCGGTCTCGCCCTCCATCAGGCGTCCGGCGGGGATGCCGGTCCAGGCGCTGACCACCCCGGCGACGTCGTCGGCGGTGACCTCCTCCTGCAGCATCGCCTTGCGCTCGCTCTGCGCCTGGGTGGCCGCCTCCAGCTCCTTCTCCAGCGCGGGGATCCGGCCGTAGCGGAGCTCGGCGGCCTTGCCGAGGTCGCCGTCGCGCTCGGCCCGCTCGGACTCGCCGCGCACCTGCTCCAGCTGGGTCTTGAGGTCGCGGACCTTGTCGATGGACTCCTTCTCCTGCTGCCAGCGCGCGGTGAGCTCGGAGAGCTTCTCGCGCTTGTCGGCGAGCTCGGCGCGCAGCGCGGCGAGCCGCTCGACGGAGGCCGGGTCGGACTCCTTGGCCAGCGCCATCTCCTCGATCTCCAGCCGCCGCACGGCGCGCTCGACCTCGTCGATCTCCACCGGCCGCGAGTCGATCTCCATGCGGAGCCGGGACGCGGCCTCGTCGACCAGGTCGATCGCCTTGTCCGGCAGGAACCGGGCGGTGATGTAGCGGTCGGACAGCGTCGCGGCGGCCACCAGCGCGCCGTCGGTGATGCGCACGCCGTGGTGGACCTCGTAGCGCTCCTTGAGGCCGCGCAGGATCGCCACCGCGTCCTCCGTGCTCGGCTCGCCGACCAGCACCTGCTGGAAGCGGCGTTCCAGCGCGGCATCGGTCTCGATGTGCTCGCGGTACTCGTCGAGCGTGGTCGCGCCGACCATGCGCAGCTCGCCGCGCGCCAGCATCGGCTTGATCATGTTGCCCGCGTCCATCGCCCCCTCGCCGGCGGCCCCGGCGCCGACGATGGTGTGCAGCTCGTCGATGAAGGTGATCACCTGACCCGCGGAGTCGGTGATCTCCTTGAGCACGGCCTTGAGCCGCTCCTCGAACTCGCCGCGGTACTTGGCGCCCGCGACCATCGAGCCGAGGTCGAGCGCGACGACCCGCTTGCCGCGCAGCGATTCGGGCACGTCGCCGGCGATGATGCGCTGGGCGAGTCCCTCGACGATGGCGGTCTTGCCGACGCCGGGCTCGCCGATGAGCACCGGGTTGTTCTTGGTCCGCCGGGACAGCACCTGCACGACGCGGCGGATCTCGGCGTCGCGGCCGATGACCGGGTCGAGCTCGCCCGCCCTCGCGCGCTCGGTGAGGTCCTGGCCGTACTTCTCCAGCGCCTGGTAGGTGCCCTCGGGATCGGGGCTGGTCACGCGCGCGGAGCCGCGCACCTTGCCGAATGCCTCGCGCAGCGCGTCGGGGGTGCCGCCGTGCCTGCGCAGCAGGTCGGCGACGCGGCCGCCCTCGGCGGCCAGGCCGACCAGCAGGTGTTCGGTGGAGACGTACTCGTCGCCCATCTCGGTGGCCAGCCGCTGCGCGCTGGTGAGGGCCTTGACCGCGGCACCGGAGAGCTGCGGCGCTCCGACGGTGCTGCCGGTGGCGGCGGGCAGCGAGTTCATCAGGGATTCGAGTTCGCGGCGCACGTCGGCGACCTCGGCGCCGACGGCGGTGAGCAGCGGCGCGGTCAGCCCGTCCCCCTGGGCGAGCAGGGCGCCGAGCAGGTGCGCGGGTCCGACGTCCGGGTTGCCCGCCACGGTGGCGGCCTGCACCGCGGAGGAGATCGCCTGCTGGGTCTTCGTCGTCGGGTTGAACGCGTCCATTCCCTCACCTCGTGCCGGATTCGTGCTGCGTGCCGGTTCGTTCCTGGTCATCCCGGTTGTCGGCGACCGGACTTCACACTTCCAACGTAACAAAGGTTGAGCGTGTTCCGCTCAAGTCCAGTTTCACACTAATTTTCTCTTTTCACAGCGCGTAAACAATAGGTCTGACCAATCGGACCAACCTTCTGCAGATTGTTACGCACAGTGCTTGTGTTCGGGGTTTTCGCCCGCTTTGCTAGTGCGCCATGACCTACACCTTGGCGACCGCCTCCTTGGCGACCGAGCCGCCGGACGGCGAACTCGTCCTGGCGGCCGACGCCGGTCCACTCGCCGGCATCGAGGACACCATCAACAACGTCTTCACGCCGATCTCGGAGGGCTTCTCCGGGTTCGTGTTCGGTGAGATCACCGTCTTCGGCGTGACCTTCCCGTGGATCGTGGCCTGGCTCGTGATCGCCGCGACGGTGTTCACCCTGGTCTTCGGCTTCGTGCAGATCCGGAACTTCAAGCTCGCCACCGACCTGGTGCGCGGCAAGTACACCAGCTCCGACGAACCGGGCGAGATCAACCACTTCCAAGCGCTCGCCTCGGCGCTGTCCGGAACAGTCGGCCTCGGCAACATCGCCGGTGTCGGCGTCGCGGTGACGGTCGGCGGCGCGGGCGCCACCTTCTGGATGATCCTGTGCGGCCTGCTCGGCATGGCCACCAAGTTCGTCGAGTGCACGCTGGGCGTGAAGTACCGCGAGATCGACGCCAACGGCAACGTGCACGGCGGCCCGATGCACTACCTGCGCAAGGGCATCGCCGAGCGCATCCCGAACGCCTTCGGACGCGGCCTGGGCAAGACGCTGGCCGTGCTGGCCGCGATCATGATCCTGCTGTTCGGAGTCGGCGGCGGCAACATGTTCCAGGCCAACCAGACCTTCGCGCAGCTGCGCGACGTCACCGGTGGTGACGAGGGCCTGCTCGGCTCGGACGGTGCCGCGCTGATCTTCGGCATCGTCCTGGCGATCATCGTCGGTTCGGTGGTCGTCGGCGGCATCAAGTCCATCGGCGCGGTGACCAGCAAGCTCGTCCCGGCGATGGCGATCATCTACATCGTGGCGTCGCTGACGGTCATCGGCGTCAACATCACCGCCGTGCCGGACGCGGCCGTCGCCATCGTCAAGGGCGCGTTCACCCCGGAGGCCGGTTTCGGCGGTCTCATCGGCGTGCTCATCGTCGGCTTCCAGCGCGCCGCGTTCTCCAACGAGGCCGGTCTGGGATCGGCGCCGATCGCGCACTCCGCGGTCCGCACCCAGTACCCCGCCACCGAGGGCCTGGTGGCGCTGCTGGAGCCGTTCATCGACACGGTCATCATCTGCACCATGACCGCGCTGACCATCGTCATCGCGCAGCCGCAGCTGTGGATCGAGGGCCAGAAGGCGGTCCTGGCAGGCGGTGAGGAGCCGGACGGCGTCACCGTCACCTCGCAGGCGTTCGCCGAGGTCCTGCCCTGGTTCCCGTACGTGCTGACCGTGGCGGTCGTGCTCTTCGCCGTCTCCACGATCATCACCTGGGGCTACTACGGCCAGCGGGCGTGGCTGTTCCTGTTCGGCAACACCTCGGTGAGCCGCAACATCTACAACCTGGTGTTCTGCCTGTTCGTGATCGTCGGTTCGGTGCTGAGCCTGAGCAGCGTCATGGACTTCACCGACGCGGTGCTGTTCCTGCTGGCCCTGTTCAACATCATCGGCCTGTACATCATGATCCCGGTGGTCAAGAAGGAGCTGGCCGAGTACAAGGCCAAGATCCGCTCCGGCGAGATCCGCAAGATCGACAAGAAGAAGGCCGACGCCTGACGACGAGGTGACGGATTACGGCCGTATTCGGGTCACCGAGAACGGCCGTAATCCGGCCCCGCGAAACGCGAAGAAGCCGTGCGCACCCCCGACGTGCGCACGGCTTCTTCTTCGGCGGAGCGGTCGAGCCAGCCACAGCGGACCGCTCCTGGTCTACCCGTCTTCCAGCACCGCCTGGATGTCGATCTGGACGCGCAGGGTCATGCCGACCGCGGCGATGCCGGAGGCCAGCGACTGGCTGAAGCGCACCGCGAAGTCGTCGCGGCGCAGCTGCGCGACCGCCGAGGCCGAGGCGCGGGTGCCGCCCCACTGGTCGGGTCCGACGCCGTCGAAGCGCGTGTCGAGCAGGACGGGCTTGGTCACGCCGAGCATGGTGAGCTCGCCCTGCAGGTCCCACTTGTCGCCGCCGCGCGGGCGCAGCCCGGTGGAGCGGAACGCGATCTCCGGGAACCGGTCGACGTTGAGGAAGTCCTCGGTGCGCAGGTGGTCGTCGCGCATCGTGTTGCCGGTGTCGATGGTGCGGGCGTTGATCCGGGCCTCCACCAGCGACTGCTCGATCGGGGCGCCGATGCGCACCTCGCCGGAGAACTCGTTGAACCGGCCGTGGATGCTGCTCAGGCCCAGGTGCTTGGCGGTGACCTGGATGGAGGAGTGCACGGGGTCGATCCGCCACAGCCCGGGGGCCGGCAGGTCGGCACCGCCGATGCGGCGGACCTCAACACCGCCGAGGTTGGCGGTGGCGCCCTCGTGCACGAGGGTGGTGCGGGCGACCGGCTCGTGGCCGATCGCGGTGATGATCGCGGTGTAGGCGCCGGCGGCGAGGCCGGAGGCGAGCACCGAGCCCTTGCCGTCGCCCTGAGCCCGGGCGACCTGCGCGCCGCCGGAGTCGATGAGGGTCAGCACCGCCTCCGGCACCGGCCAGCCGTCGCTGCCGAGCACCGACGCGGTCACCGCTCCGGAACCGGGAGCGGAACCGGTCTGACCGTTGCCCGACGCGGCCTGCGGTTGGCCGAGATCCATGGTGAAAACACTCCTTTGAAGAGCTCGATCATGATCCTGCTGTGCGGGCGGGCCCGGGGTCCAGCCGAACCCGCCCGCCGCAGCGCGACCGTGACCTGCGGGTGGTGCGAGCGCGACCGTCAGGCTTCCGGGTAGCCCAAGTCGACGTCGTGCGACGACTCCTGGCCCGTCAGCCGCAGCGAGCTGGCCACCGGCGGGTACCCGCTGGCGATGACCGTGTACTCACCGTCGGGCAGGTCGGTGAAGTGGTAGTTGCCGTCGATGTCGGTGGTGCCCGCGGCGACCACCGCGCCCGAGGCGTCGAGCAGCGTCACCCGCGCGTCGGGCACCGGCACGCCGAGGTTGGCCGAGCGGATCACGCCGTGCAGCTGCGCCCCGGTCTGCAGGGCGACGTCGAGCCGCACCCGCTCCCCGTCGGTGACCACGATCGGGTGCGCGACCGGGCGGTAGCCGTCCGCGGTGACGGTCAGCGCGTACGAGCCCCCGACCAGGTCGGAGAAGCCGTACTCGCCGTCGCCGTCGGTGGCGTTGGTGGCCACGACCTCGCCGCGCACGTCGGTGAGCACCACCATCGCGCCCGGGACGCCGACGCCGCCGACGTGCACCAGACCGCTGAGCTCACCGGCGCCGAGCAGCTGCACGTCGTGCCGCACCGGTCGGTCGGAGACCACGACCATCGAGGCGGTCGGCTGGTAGCTGCCGCCGGAGGCGATCAGCACGAAGGTGCCGTCGTTGTCGACGTCGAAGTGGAACCGCCCGTCGTTGTCGGTGCGGGTCCGCTCCACCTGGCGCCCGTTGGCGTCGGTCAGCGTCAGGACGACGCCGGAGACCGGGGTGCCGATGGAGTCGTGGACGACGCCGTGCACGGAACGCCGCTGGAGCTCGTGGCCCTCGGCGAACCGGCCGGTCAGCGCCGCGCCGTTGGAGGCGAAGGACGGGATCGACGGCTCGGTCCACGGGTTGGAGCGCTCGGAGTTCACCTGCGCACCGTTGGTCCTGCCGCTGTCGAGGCCCTCGTCGTGTGCCGACACTGAAGCCGTCTCCCTTTCCTCGTTGCTCTCGATCGTCGTCCGCAACGGCTTCTCGCGGATAAACAGCACCGCGATGAAGGTGACCACGGAGATGCAGGCCGAGATGAGGAAGATGTCGCCGATGGCATCCCCGTAGGCCGCGCGGACGATGGTCTGGATCGGCCCGGGCAGGTGTCCCACGTCCAGCGATCCGGTGCCGCCGCCTGCGGCCGCGGCCTGGGCCGCGCCGGGGATCTTCGCCAGGCCTTCCACGATGTAGTCCTGCACGCGGGTGGCCAGCACCGCACCGAGCACCGACACGCCAGCCGAACCTCCCAGGGTGCGGAAGAAGGTGACGACGGAGGTCGTCGAGCCCATGTCCTTGGCGCTGGTGGCGTTCTGCACGGCCAGCACCAGGTTCTGCATGAGCATGCCCACTCCGCTTCCCATCAGGAAGAGGTAGACCCCCATGAGCACCAGGTTCGTTTCGTGATCGACGGTGCTCAGTAGCCCCATCGCAACCATCATCACGATCGAGCCGATGATCAGGAACGGTTTGGTCTTGCCGGTGACCCGGGAGATGATCTGGCCGCTGACGGTGGAGGAGATGAACAGCCCGCCGACCATCGGCAGCGTCATCAGGCCCGCGATGGTCGGGCTGAAGCTGCGCGCGATCTGGAAGTACTGGCCGAGGAACACCGCGCCGCCGAACATCGCGGTGCCGACCGCGACGGTGCCGATGGTGGCGAGCGTGACCGTGGGGTTGCGGAACATCCGCAGCGGCACGATCGGTTCGCTGTGGTTGGCCTCGATGATCACGGCGATGATCAGCGCGAGGACGCCGCCACCGACGAAGTAGCCCGTCTCGGGCGAGAGCCAGTCGAAGTTCTTGCCGGCCAGCGAGACCCAGATCAGCAGCAGCGAGACACCGCCGACCAGGAACAGCGCGCCGAACCAGTCGATCTTGACCTCGCGCTTGACGACCGGCAGCTTGAGCACCCGGCCGAGCACGATGAAGGCGATGACCGCGATCGGCACGGTGACCCAGAAGCACCAGCGCCAGCCCAGCCACGGGGTGTCGACGATGACGCCGCCGACCAGCGGGCCGCTGACGGTGGCCACCGCGAAGGTGGCGCCGATGTATCCGCTGTAGCGGCCGCGTTCGCGCGGCGAGACCATCGCCGCGATCACGACCTGGATCAGCGCCTGCAGACCGCCCATGCCGATGCCCTGCAGTGCGCGGAACCCGATCAGGGTCTCCATCGACTGCGCGAAACCACCGGCCACGGAGCCGACGGTGAAGATGGTGATGGCGATCTGGTACAGCAGCTTCTTGCTGAACAGGTCGGAGAGCTTGCCCCACAGCGGGGTGGAGGCGGTGGAGGTCAGCAGCATCGCCGTGACGACCCAGGTGTACTGGCCCTGGGTTCCGTGCAGGTCGGCGATGATCCTCGGCAGCGCGTTCGACACGATGGTCGAGCTGAGGATGGCGACCAACAGCGCCAACATCAGGCCGGACAGGGCCTCCAGGATCTGGCGGTGCGACATCGCCGGTTCCTGAGCCGACTCGTGCGGCGCGCTCGGTTGAGTCGACACCTTGGGCGCCGTCTCCGTCGAGCTGGTCATCGAGTTCCTTCCCTCATCCGGGGGGCCGAGAGGTCCCCCTGGTCAATCGTGTGCCCGTGGTCGGGCGCATGACCGTCGTCGATCGTGTGGCGGCGGATGTCGGACATCGCGTCGCCGAGCAACCGGGCCAGCTCGCGGACCTTGCCGTCGTCCCAGTCGACCAGCGCCTCGCTGATCCACTCCTGCTTCTTGCGTTCGAGGTCGGTGACGACCTGCTCACCGTCGGCGGTGGCGCGGAGCAGCGACACCCGCCGGTCGGCGGGGTCGGGGCGGCGCGTGATCAGTTCGGCCTGTTCGAGCTGGTTCACCTGACGGCTCACCACGGACGCATCGACGATGCGGTGGTGGGCGAGGTCGGAGACCCGGCTTTCGCCGCGGTGCACGAGCTCGGTGAGCAGTCCGGCCGCCGCGTAGGGAACCTGGTCGGAGAGCTGCAATCCCCGTTGCAGCGCGACCTGCTTGAGGCCCATCAAGGCGCGGAGTGGGCGGAGCAGCTCACCACAGGTCTCGGGTGTTGGTCCCATGTGAGCCCATCCTTTTAGTTGCTAAAGGCAACAATACGACCACTTGGTTGCAGCACGCAACTGAAGTGGGGGTGACGCGCGACACCGGCCGTTTTTGGCCGTTTTGCCTGATAGGCGACGATTCAGCCGGGGGTCAGCTGGTCTGGTTCAGCTTGCCCAGCAGGCGGGCGAGATCCGCGAGGTCCTGGGTGCTCCAGCTGGCGAACTGGCCGTGCAGGTGCTTGCGCCGCTCGGCGCGCACCCGCTCCAGCCGCTCGGAGCCGAGGTCGGAGAGCTGGATGCGGCGAGCGCGGCCGTCGTCCGGGTCGGGGGCGCGCTCCAGCAGGCCGAGGTCGACGAGGGTGGCGATCTGCCGGGAGACGGTCGACTTGTCCAGGCCGGTGCGGCCGGCCAGGTCCATGCCGCGCAGCGGTCCCTCGTTGGCGACCATGAGCAGCAGCGTGTACGAGGCGGGGTCGAGGTCCGGGTGCACCAGCGCGGCGACGTGGGTCGAGAGGTTCCGGGCGTTGCGGAACATCATCACGAGCTCGCGTTCGACCTCCTCGGCGGCCTCCCGGCGCGCGGGTCCTCCTCCACGAACTCGGCGTCCTGCTCGCTCACTTCGCTCCCTGCGTTCCGACCGTTTCGCCCCACTCTAGGGACGCCCACTCTAGGGAGCGCACCTGAGCGGCGGTGCACCAGGCCGGAACTCGGCAGGTCAGCTGCCCGCGGTCACCTCGTGCCAGGGGCGCGGCATGCCCTTGGCCCCGAAGTAGTCACCGCCCTTGCGCTTGACGTCGTCGGTGCCCCAGGTCCGCTCCCGCAGCACCGGCATCATCCGGGGGATGTGCTTGCGGCAGTGGATGTAGGCCTCCTCGACCTGCACCACCACCCACCGCTCGGGCGTGCGGCCGCGGTCGAACTCCGAGGGCAGCGCGGGGTAGATGCCGCGCAGGTCGGCGTCCTCGACGATGCGGGCCTTGCCGTTGACGTGCAGGCCGATCAGGTCGGTCACGAAGTCCACCAGCAGGATCCCGACGTGCGGGTTCTCGCTGATGTTGCCGAGGCTCGCCATCACGCCGTTGCCCCGGTACTCCGGGTAGCAGACGTGCTGGTCGTCGAGGACCTCGATGAAGCCGGGCGGACCCGCCCGGAGGCTGGAGTCGCACTCGCCGCGCGCGTCGGAGGTGGCCACGAAGGCCAGCTCCATGCGCCCGATGAACTCCTTCATCTCGGCGTTGAGGCGGTCCAGCACCTGGTCGTCGTAGAAGCGGCGGGCCCGCTTCTCGGTGCCGTAGGCGCTCTGCAGGAGGTGCTCGCCCGCCGAGCCCGGCAGAGTCGGGGATTCCTGCCGGAACGGGTCGTTGAGCTGGGACTCCACCAGAGCGGAGATCGGGGTCGGGATCGGGACGGGGGGTGCTGCCGGGTCGGATAACTCGAGGTCCAGCATGGCTTCGGGAGCCACGCCGACCGGGTTGATGTGATCGGGGGTCACAGCGGGCCACAGTGTCACGTCGCCCCCTTCGGTAACAGGTTGCCCACTAGCTTTCCCCCGACCGATTGATGGATTATCTACGCGAGGTAGTTAAAAAGCACTCAAAAGTGCCATCAAGGCAGACGTCCTTGCGATCAGCGGTTAGGGTCGCCCCTGATGTCGGGGGACGTTTGCAGGTAGCGGTTGCGCCCGCCCCAGGTGACTGCCGCCAACGTGGAGAAGACTGCGCCCGAAACGATGACGAACGCCGTACTGAGCCCCGGTCCGCCCCCGAACAACGAGCCGTCCAACTCCGGCGTGAGCAAGATGGTTCGACTCATCCGCGAGAGCTTCGCGGTGGTCGAGCCGCACTCAGACGAGGTGGCCAAGTTCTTCTACGGCACCTTGTTCAGCATCGCGCCGCAAACCCGCGAGCTGTTCGCCGCCAACATGGAGGTGCAGCGAAGCCGCCTGCTGAGGGCGCTCGTGCACGTCATCCAGATGGTCGACAAGCCCGACGAGCTGCTGCCCTTCCTGCAGCAGCTGGGCCGCGACCACCGCAAGTTCGGCGTCGTGACGCAGCACTACGAAGCGGTCGGCACCGCGCTGCTGGCCTCCATCAAGCGCTTCGCCGGTGACGCCTGGACCGACCAGGTCGAGCGCGCCTGGGCGGAGGCCTACACCGTCATGGCCTCGGCGATGACCGAGGCGGCGGCCGCCGACGACGGTCCCGCCTGGTACACCGGCCAGGTCCTGCACCACGAGCGGCTGAGCTGGGATCTCGCCGTGATCCGGGTGCAGACCGATCACCCGGTGCCCTACCAGCCCGGTCAGTACGTCAGCGTCGAGGTCCCGCAGCGGCCGCGGCTGTGGCGCTACCTGTCCCCGGCCAACGCGCCCAGCGACGACGGCGTCATGGAGTTCCACGTCCGCTCCGTCGAGGGCGGCTGGGTCAGCCGCGCGCTGGTCGGGCACGCCCGGCCCGGCGACCAGTGGCGGATCGGCTCGCCGATGGGGCGGCTGACCGTGGACCGGGAGAACTCGCCGGACATCCTCATGATCGGCGGCGGCACCGGTGTCACGCCGCTGCGCGCGATCATCGACGACCTCGCCCAGTACGGCGAGAACCCGCGCGTCCAGCTCTTCTACGGCGGGCGCACCCGCGACGACCTCTACGACCTGGACAACCTGCGCCGCATCGCGATGCAGAACCCGTGGCTCACGGTCACCGGCGTGCTGGAGAACGACCCGAACGTCGACGGGGTCGAGCACGGCACCATCGCCGACGTCGTCTCCCGCTACGGCGCCTGGGAGGACTGGGACGTCCTGGTCTCCGGCTCCCCGGCCATGATCCGAGCCACCGTCTCGAAGATGCTGGTCGCGGGCACCACCCTCGACCACATCCGCTACGACCCTTTTACGTTGGACTGACGCCACTCATCTTGCTCAGCGGTGCGGGTGGGGGAACCTGAGCGGCGCTGTGGACTCCGCGCGCCACTCCTGATGTATGCCAATACACGGCGTCGCGGTGTGCTCGCCACAGCACCGCTCAGAACCCCCGGCGGTGCAAGCGCCTTAGGTGGTGAAGGAGAAAGCGACTCCGTCGCTTGACTGACGAGAAGAGGCGCCTCCCCGGGTGGGGAGGCGCCTCTTTCCGGTGCTGAGGTCAGCGCTTGCGGTTGGGCTTCCAGACCACCAGCGCGGTCTCCTGGCGGACCGGGACCAGGTCCCGGCGGTAGGAGGCGTGGACCTGCGCCGCCGCCGACTCCGCCGCGGCGTAGGCCGCCGCGACCTCCTCGGTCAGCTCGGCGACCTTGGACTGCAGCGCGTCCACCTGGTTCTCCAGATCGATGATGCGCTTGATCCCGGCCAGGTTGACGCCCTCCTCCTGGGAGAGCCGCTGGACCTCGCGCAGCAGCGCGATGTCGCGCAGCGAGTAGCGCCGGCCGCCGGCCGCGGTGCGCCCCGGCGAGACCAGGCCCAGCCGGTCGTAGCTGCGCAGCGTCTGCGCGTGCAGACCGGACAGCTGCGCCGCCACCGAGATCACGAACATCGGGGTGTCCTCGTTGGAACCGGGCGGGAACGCGAATCCCATCTCCGGTCCGATCCCTCCGGACCCGTCATGCGGCCGGCCATGCCTACCTCCCGAGCAACTCGTTCAGCTCGCTGCGCGGGTCGTGGTCAGCCGTGGCCTCGGCGTACTCCTGCAACGCCCGCGTCGCCGCGTCGTCGAGCTTCGACGGCACCGCGACCTGCAGCGTCACCAGGAGATCCCCGTTGCCACCGGCCTTCTTGCCCACGCCCTTGCCACGCACCCGGAAGGTCCGCCCGCTGCTGGTCCCCTCGGGAACCTTCAGCGAGACCTTCCCGTCCAGGGTCGGCACCGTCAACGTAGTGCCCAGCGCGAGTTCCGGGAAGGTGACCGGAACCGTGATCGTCAGATCATCACCGGATCGTCCGAACACCTTGTTCGCGTTGACGTGCACGACGACGAAGAGATCACCCGCGGTCGCTCCCTGGCGGCCCGGCTCGCCCTGCCCGGCCAGCCTGATCCGCTGCCCGTCGTCCACACCCGGCGGGATGCGCACGGTCAGCGTCCGGCTGCGGGTGCTGACGCCCTCGCCCGCGCAGTCCTCGCACGGCGTGTCGATGATCTGGCCGCGGCCGCGGCAGTCCGGGCACGGCTCGCTGAACGCGAACGCGCCCTGGTTGCGGGTGACCAGACCGGATCCACCGCAGGTGGAGCAGCCGCGCGGCCGGGTCCCGGGCTTGGCGCCCGAACCCCGGCAGGTCTGGCAGGTCGCCGGGCTCGACAGCCGCAGCGGCACCGTGGCACCGCGCACCGCCTCGTAGAAGTCGATGCGCACCTCGGTCTCGACGTCGGCGCCGCGGCGCGGCCGGTTGGCCGTGCCCGCGCCCGCTCCGGCGCCGCTGCCGGGACGCCGGTTGCCGAACAACCCGCCGAACAGGTCGCCCAGGCCACCGGCCCCCTGCTGACCGCCGAAGAGGTCTCCGAGGTCGAAGCCGCCACCGGCACCACCCGGTCCGCCGAAACCGCCCGGGGCGCCGAAACCGCCGCCCCCGCCGCCGAAGCCGCCGGATCCGAAGAGCCGGCGGGCCTCGTCGTACTGCTTGCGCTTGTCGGGGTCGGACAGCACCCCGTAGGCCTCGGAGACCGCCTTGAACTTGGCCTCGGCCCGGGAGTTGCCGGGGTTGGCGTCGGGGTGGTTCTCCCGCGCCAGCTTCCGGTACGCCTTCTTGATGTCGTCCGACGAAGCATCGGAGGAAACGCCCAGTTCAGCGTAGAAATCCTTGTCGAGCCATTCCCTGGCACTCACCGGACGCTCCTCCTTCCGCTCCTGATCACTCTTGTTCGCTGGACTCGGCGGCCTCGGCGGGACTCTCGTCCGCCTCGTAGTCGGTCACCGCGACCATCGCCGGGCGCAGCACCCGCTCACCGAACCGGTAACCCCGACGCATCACCGTGGTGACGGTCGGCCCGGACACCTCCGAGGAGGTGGTGTGCTGGACGGCCTCGTGCACCGACGGGTCGAACTCGTCGCCCTCGGCACCGAACGCCTCCAGACCCGCGGAGTTCAGCGCGCCGACGAGCTTGTCGGCCACCGACTTGAACGCGCCGTTGAGGTCGCCGTGCGCCTCGGCCCGCTCCAGGTCGTCCAGCACGGTCAGCAGGTCGCCCGCGACCGACGCCTTGGCGGCGGCGATCACCGACTCGCGGTCGCGTTCCACCCGCTTGCGGTAGTTCGCGTACTCGGCGGTGACCCGCTTGAGGTCCGCGGTGAGCTCGTCGACCTGCTTCTGCAGGCCACCGGACTCCCCGGCCTCCGGGGCAGCACCGTCGACGGGCTGCTCGGCCTGCTCGTCGGCCTGGCCGAGCTCCTCGTCGAGGGTGCCGGAGATGCTTTCGGACACCTGAGCCTCGTCTCCGTTCGGAGCGGGGGTCCGGCGCTCGCCGGTCTCGGGGTCGATGCGACGCCGATCCCGGACGATCACCGGCTCCTGCTCGCCTTCGTTGCGCGACATCTCGGGGCTGTCCGAAGTCACTTCTTCTTCTCGTCCTCGTCGTCGACGATCTCGGCGTCCACCACGTCGTCGTCCTTGGCCGACGAACCGGCACCGGCCTCGCCCGCGGCGTCACCGGCACCCGCGTCGCCCGCGGCGGCGGCACCGGCGTCGGCGTAGAGGGCCTGGCCCAGCGCCTGCGACTCGGTGGCCAGCTTCTCGACGGCGCTGGAGATGGCGTCGACGTCCTCGCCCTTCAGGGCCTCGTTGACCTCGTCGATCGCGCCCTTGACCTTGGTCTTGGTCTCCTCGGGCAGCTTCTCGTCGTTCTCCTTGAGGACCTTCTCGGTCTGGTAGACGAGGGTCTCGGCCTGGTTGCGGGCCTCGGCCTCCTCGCGACGCTTCTTGTCCTCGTCGGCGTGGGCCTCGGCGTCGGAGACCATCCGCTCGATGTCCTCCTTCGGCAGCGCCGAGCCGCCGGTGATGGTCATCGACTGCTCCTTGCCGGTGCCGAGGTCCTTGGCGGAGACGTGCACGATGCCGTTGGCGTCGATGTCGAAGGTGACCTCGATCTGCGGGACGCCGCGCGGCGCCGGCGGCAGGCCGGTCAGCTCGAACATGCCGAGCTTCTTGTTGTGCGCGGCGATCTCGCGCTCGCCCTGGAAGACCTGGATCTGCACCGACGGCTGGTTGTCGTCGGCGGTGGTGAAGGTCTCGGAGCGCTTGGTCGGGATCGTGGTGTTGCGCTCGATCAGCTTGGTCATGATGCCGCCCTTGGTCTCGATGCCCAGGGACAGCGGGGTGACGTCGAGCAGCAGGACGTCCTTGACCTCACCGCGCAGCACACCGGCCTGCAGGCTGGCGCCGACGGCGACGACCTCGTCCGGGTTCACGCCCTTGTTCGGCTCGCGACCGCCGGTCAGGTCCTTGACCAGCTCGGACACGGCCGGCATGCGGGTGGAACCACCCACGAGCACGACGTGGTCGATCTCGGAGAGCTTGATGCCGGCGTCGCGGATGACGGCCTCGAACGGCTTGCGGCAGCGCTCCAGCAGGTCGGAGGTGATGCGCTGGAACTCGGCGCGCGACAGCGTCTCGTCGAGGAACAGCGGGTTCTTGTCGCCGTCGACGGTGATGTAGGGCAGGTTGATGCCCGCGGTCGAGGAGGACGACAGCTCGATCTTGGCCTTCTCGGCGGCTTCCTTGATCCGCTGCATGGCCATGCGGTCCTTGGTCAGGTCGATCCCGTTGGACGACTTGAACTTCTCGACCAGCCACTCGACGATGCGCTCGTCCCAGTCGTCACCACCGAGGTGGTTGTCACCGGAGGTGGCGCGGACCTCGACGACGCCCTCGCCGATCTCCAGCAGCGAGACGTCGAAGGTGCCGCCACCGAGGTCGAAGACGAGGATCGTCTGCTCGGACTCGCCCTTGTCGAGGCCGTAGGCCAGGGCCGCGGCGGTCGGCTCGTTGACGATGCGCAGCACGTTGAGGCCGGCGATCTGGCCGGCTTCCTTGGTGGCCTGGCGCTGGGCGTCCTCGAAGTAGGCGGGGACGGTGATGACCGCGTCGGTCACGTCCTCGCCCAGGTACGCCTCGGCGTCGCGCTTGAGCTTCATCAGGACTCGCGCGGAGATCTCCTGCGGCGTGTAGTCCTTGTCGTCGATGCCGACCTTCCAGTCGGTGCCCATGTGCCGCTTGACCGACCGGATGGTGCGGTCCACGTTGGTGACGGCCTGGTTCTTCGCGGGCTGACCGGTGAGGATCTCGCCGTTCTTCGCGAAGGCCACGATGGACGGCGTGGTCCGCGAGCCCTCGGAGTTGGCGATCACCGTCGCTTCACCGCCCTCCAGGACGGAAACGACGGAGTTGGTCGTCCCCAGGTCGATGCCGACCGCTCGCGCCATGGGTGGTTCCTCCAGTACTTAGTCCAGTCCGCCCAAGCGCCGTCGCGGGCCCTTGAGCCTTGCTAGCTCAAGTTTTACCCACGGTCCCAACGCACGTCAAACGGGTTGAGCAAGGCTCACTCAAGCTTTCTGCCTACCCAACGCCCCACCAGCGCTTTCAGTTCCCGGCCACCCCACCGGGTGACCCACCCGACACGCCGGACCGGTCGCCACCGGCCGCAGCGGACGAGGTCATGCCGGGGAGGAAGGCACGCCCAGGTAGTCGTAGGGGTGCATCAGGAAGCGGAGGACGGGTTCGAGGTCGTCGACCGACGGGGGTTCGTCGGCGATGAGGGCCTGGATGAGGAGGCCGTCCATGCCCGCGATGAAGGCGCTGATGACCGGGTCCTCGCCGTCGTCGCCGTCGTTGATGTTGCCGCGGATGAGGTCGAGCCAGCGGCGGGCGGCGGGCCGGAGGGCCGGACGCCGGGCGGCGAGGAGGTAGAGCTCGTACTCGCCGATGGTGCGCTCGCGCTGCTCGGTGATCATGCGGACGAGCAGTTCGGCGATGGCGCGCGGCCACTGAGTGTTGTCGGTGACCTCCTCGCGCACGGCGGTGATCTGCTCGACCAGCGCTTCGCACCCGTCGAGCAGGCTGGCGACCAGCAGGTCGTCGATGCCGTCGAAGTAGTAGGCGATCGACGCGGGCGGCACGCCGGCCTCGCGCGCGACGTTGCGGTGGCTGACCGCCCCGACGCCCTCGCGGGCCACGACCCGCAGCGCCGCGTCGACGATCGCCCGGCGGCGACGCTCGCCCTTGAGCCGTCGCCCGTCGGTCACCTCGGCCCCCGATCCCGAGGTCAATGCGGTTCCCGAGGTCAATGCGCGCCTCCCAGTTCCAGTGCCACGACCCCGCCGATGATGAGCGCGATGCCGCCGATCTGCACCGCGGTGATCGACTCGCCGAGGAACACCGCCCCGATGATGGCGACCAGCGCGACCCCGGCCCCGGCCCAGATGGCGTAGACGACGCCGACCGGCAGGCCGAGCTTGAGCACCGCGCTCATGGCGGTGAACGCGACCGCGTAGGCCACCACGACCACCACCGACGGCGCAAGCTTGCTGAAGCCCTCGGACAGCTTCAGCGAGACGGTCCCGACGACTTCGCTGCAGATCGCCAGCACCAGCAGCACGTAGGCCACGAAATCCCTCCTGAGAATCATGGGCGATCGCCCAACTTTGTTTGGACACGTCCGCCCGGGCCAGGAGGACGCAAGAGGTCAGTCGCGCTTCTTCTTCCCCGGCCCCTCGATCGAGGTCGCGAGGATCACGGCCGCCCAGATCACGAGCGGGATGGCGGGCCAGAACGCGATCAGATCACCGGAGACGACCGAGGTCACGCCCCAGATCGCGATCATGATGACCGCGCCGCCCGCCCAGTCCCGCCACTCCTTGGCCATCTTCGCCCTGTGCTCCTCGCGCTCGGCGAGCTCGGCGGAGGGCTTCGACTCCGGCAGATCGCGGGTCAGCGGTTCGAGCTCGCCGAACGTCGTTGCGGCGAAGGCCTGCTGCAGCCGCTCGTCGTACTCGGCGACGGTCAGCCGCCCCTCGTCGAGCGCCACCCGCAGCCGCTGCGCGACCTGCTCGCGGTCGGCGTCGGACGCCCGCATATCGCCGTCGCTGGGATCCACCATCGCCCTTACCCCAGGTGTGGATTGACCGAACGCGAGGCTCACTCGATCAATTACGTGGCGAAAATCGCACATCTACTCGTCAGTTTGCCTTGATCGACACCGCCCCGGTGGTGAACCGGCGAGATGCGCTCCGCACGCCTCGGGCGTTCAGCAGCGACAACTCCCGAAACACCCGTTACCCCCGGACACCGATCGGCGGTCGTGCCCACTGCGAAAATAGCAGAAAACTGAACGACCGCCCAAGTAGTTTTTCGACCTGGGGTCTCGCAGAATCACCGACTGTTCCCGAATTCACGCCCCAGCCCCCGTGGTTACCAGCGGGTAACAGGGCGTACGCTCCCCAAACGGACAACCCCCGAAACAGGAGGCCACGAGCATGGGTGCTGTGCAGATCACGCTTGGCGCGATCTCAGTCGCGCTCGGCGTCGTCGCGTGGAGCATGTTCGCCATGACCATCGCCCGATTCGTGCGGATCATCCGCCTCGGGCAACCCGACGGCACCCGGAACGGTCCGGCTCTGGCACGTCTGGCCACGCTGGTCAAGGAGTTCGCCGCGCACACCCGGATGAACAAGTTCCGCCACGTCGGCGTGTGGCACTGGCTGGTCATGTGGGGCTTCCTGCTCGGCTCCCTTGCCCTGTTCGAGGCCTACGGCGAGGTCTTCGTCCCCACCTGGGGCTGGCCGATCCTCGACGACCTGGCAATCTTCCACTTCCTCATGGAGGTCCTGGGCGTCGGCACGATCGTCGGCATCCTGGTGCTGATGGCGATCCGCCAGGCCAACCACCCGCGTCGCGCGGGCCGCGTCTCGCGGTTCCAGGGCTCCAACTTCGCCTGGGCCTACTTCATCGAGGCCGTCGTGCTGGTCGAGGGCATCGGCATCATCGGTGTCCGCGCCGCCAAGACCGCGCTGGGCGTGCACGAGATGCCGCTGTGGGCGGAGTTCGTCTCCGGCCCGATCGGTCACCTGCTGCCCGCCAGCGAGAACCTGGTCTCGGTGTTCGCCTTCATCAAGCTGATGAGCGCCACCGTCTGGCTGATCGTCGTCGCCCGCACCATGACGATGGGCGTCGCCTGGCACCGGTTCTCGGCGTTCTTCAACATCTACTTCAAGCGCGAGGACGACGGCGACGTCGCCCTGGGCGCGGTCAAGCCGATGATGTCGGGCGGCAAGCCGCTGGACTTCGAGGAGGCCGACCCGGACACCGACGTGTTCGGCGCGGGCAAGGTCGAGGACTTCTCCTGGAAGGGCTGGCTGGACTTCACGACCTGCACCGAGTGCGGTCGCTGCCAGTCGCAGTGCCCGGCCTGGAACACCGGCAAGCCGCTGTCGCCGAAGATGCTGATCACGCAGCTGCGCGACCACGCCTACGCCAAGGCCCCGTACCTGCTCGCCGGTGGCAGCAAGGACATGGCCGGCGACGAGGTCGGCATCACCGGTGACGGCGCCGAGGAGAAGCTGGCCAAGATCGACGCTCTCGCGCTGGCCGAGGCCGAGCGCCCGCTGGTCGGCGGCCCGGAGGAGATGGGCGTCATCGACCCCGAGGTGCTGTGGTCCTGCACCTCCTGCGGTGCCTGCGTGGAGCAGTGCCCGGTGGACATCGAGCACGTCGACCACATCGTCGACATGCGCCGCTACCAGGTCATGATCGAGTCGAACTTCCCGACCGAGCTGGGCGGGATGTTCAAGAACCTGGAGAACAAGGGCAACCCGTGGGGCCAGAACGCCAAGGACCGGCTGGCCTGGACCGAGGACCTGGACTTCGAGGTCCCGGTCTTCGACGGTGAGCTCGCCGAGGACGACGAGTACCTGTTCTGGGTCGGCTGCGCCGGTGCCTTCGAGGACCGCGCGAAGAAGACCACCCAGGCCGTCGCCGAGCTGCTGCACATGGCGGGCGTGAAGTACAAGGTGCTGGGCCCGGAGGAGTCCTGCACCGGTGACCCGGCCCGCCGCGCGGGCAACGAGTTCATCTTCCAGATGATGGCCCAGCAGAACGTCGAGGTCCTGAACTCGGTGTTCGAGGACCGCGAGCCGGGCAAGCGCAAGATCGTCGCGACCTGCGCGCACTGCTTCAACAGCCTCGCCAACGAGTACTCCGAGCTCGGCGGCAACTACGAGGTCGTCCACCACACCCAGCTGCTGAACAAGCTGGTGCGGGAGAAGCGCCTGACCCCGGTCGCCCCGGTCGCCGAGGACGTGACCTACCACGACCCCTGCTACCTGGGACGGCACAACAAGGTCTACACGCCGCCGCGCGACCTGGTCGGCGCCGCGGGCGCGACCTTCCGCGAGATGCCGCGCCACGAGGAGCGCTCCATGTGCTGCGGCGCCGGTGGTGCCCGCATGTGGATGGAGGAGCGCATCGGCAAGCGGATCAACCTGGAGCGCGTCGACGAGGCCCTGGGCACCGCCCCCTCGAAGATCGCCACCGGTTGCCCGTTCTGCAAGGTGATGCTCTCCGACGGCGTCACGACCCGGAAGTCGGAGCAGGTCGCCAACGAGTCCGTCGAGGTCGTCGACGTCGCCCAGCTCCTGCTCAACGCCGTCAAGCGCGGCGACGACAAGAAGGACGGCGCCGCCGAACCCGAACCCGCCGGCAGCTGACCGAAAAACGCTGAAGGGCGCCTCCCGTGCGGGAGGCGCCCTTCTTGCTGTCAGCGACCGTTGAGGGTTGTTAAGAACCGCCGCCAGGACTCGGCTGGGAACACCAGCGCCGGGCCGTCCGGTTCCTTGGAATCCCGCACCGCAACGACCTCGCTGACGAAAGCGACCTCAACGCAATTCCCATCGCCTCCGCCGCCGCTACGACTGCTCTTGCGCCACTGAGCATCCGAAAAATCCATGAATCCGCGCCTTCACTCGGGATAGCAGTCGGACATTAACCGACTGATGAGCGCCGCCGAATCGTCGGCGTTCAAGGCACTGGACCGCAGCCGGTCGAAGATCGACGCTGCAGTCGCGACCGCCTCGGGCTTGTCGATATGCAGCGATCCGACCGCGTGCTCCAGGAACAGGACGTCGTTCTCCTCCGCGTCCCCGTAGCTGAGCAGTGTGAACGAGCCTTCCAATCCGCGATGAGATCCCGTCCCGATAGGCATGATCTGCAGCGTCACAGTTGGTAGCTCCATGAACTCCAGCAGTGCGGCGAACTGTTTTCGCATCACGTTCGGCCCACCGACCGGCCGCCACAACACCGATTCGTCCATCACCGCCGAGAAGCACAGCGGCACTTCGGGATCGTGCAATCGGTGTCGTCGCAGCATCCGTGCAGCAACGGCCTTGTGGATCTCGCCCGGCTTGAGAACGCCCACGCCCTCAAAGACAGCGCGCGCGTAGCCCTCGGTCTGCAGCAAGCCCGGGACGTATGTGGACTGCCAATCACGAACGACAGCAGCTTCTTCTTCCAAGTCGTAATAACCGCGGCTGGTAATGCCGTAGGCGTGCCACCAGGGTTTCGCCTTCGCCGACCTGGCCAGGTCGACCAGTCCCGGGTCGTAGGCGTCGTAGAGGTCCATCATCGAGCGCACTTCGTGCACCGAGGTGGCGACCTCGCCGGTCTCCTTGCGGCTGAGCGCACTTGTCGACATGTCGAGCGCAGCGGCGGCCTGCTCCTGGGTGATCCCGGCGTCCTCGCGCAACCGCCGTATCCGGCGCGCGAGCCGACGCCGCCGGAAAGTGGGGCTGGTGCGCACGAATTCCATGATCGCAGCGGGAACCCGTCACCGGGATTCCCGATTGCGGTGATCCCATCGGGGGACTCCCGCCCGGATCCTCTACGCAATGACACCGAGGATCTTCGGCCTGGCCGAGAAGAACATCGACGGGACTCCGGACCCCGACCACGTGCGGCTCTGGGGCATGGAGCTGGAGACTAGAGCCGTTCTGTACTGGCGGGAGCAGGGCAAGAGCCAGTTCGCGGTCTTCGACACGGTCGAGAGCGCCGACGAGCGCTTCGGCCGGCTCTTCGACCTCGCGCTCTACTTCCCGCAGCCCTGAGAAGTGATCGAGGGCCGTTCCCCACCCGCGGGAACGGCCCTCGATCGGCTGGCTGGAGGGATCAGCTGCCCATCTCCTCCAGGGAGCGGCCGTTGGTCTCCTTCAGGTACTTGACCACGAACACCACCGACAGCGCCGCGAACGCCGCGTAGATGAAGTACGTGACCGGCAGGTTCCAGTCCCGCATGCTCGGGAAGGACACCGTCACCAGCCAGTTCGCGATCCAGTTCGTCGCGGTGCCCAGCGCCAGGGCCGCGGCGCGAATGCGAGCCGGGAACATCTCGCCCAGCAGCACCCACATCACGACGCCCCACGAGGCGGCGAAGAACAGCACGAACGCGCTCGCCGAGATCAGCGCGACGACACCCCACTGCGCGGGCAGCACGGCGTCCTCGCCGACGACCTGGGCGAAGCTGAAGGCCCAGCCGGTCACGGCCAGCGAGACCGTCATGCCGACCGAACCGATGATCAGCAGCGGCTTGCGGCCGATCTTGTCGACCAGCGCGATCGCCACCAACGTGCCGATGATGTTCACGATCGACGTGAACAGGCTCAGCAGCAGCGAGCTCTCCTCGTTGATGCCGACCGAGTGCCACAGCGACGACGAGTAGTAGAAGATCACGTTGATGCCGACGAACTGCTGCAACGCCGCGATGGCCATGCCGACCCAGACGATCGGCAGCACGCCGAACTTGCCGCGCAGGTCGCTCAGCTTCGGCTTCGTCTCGCCCAGGGCCGCCTGGATCTCGCCGATCTTGCCGTCGACGTCACCGGGCTCGATCTTGGTCAGCACCTCGCGCGCCCGGTCGACCTTGCCCGCGGCCACCAGGTAGCGCGGGGACTCGGGGATCGAGGAGGCGACGACCAGGTAGACCACGGCCGGGATCGCGGCCACGCCCAGCATCCACTGCCACGCCTGGATCGGCCCCAGCATCCCGGAGGCGCTGCCGCCCGCGAACGCCGCCAGGGCGTAGTTGACCAGCTGCGACACGGCGATGCCGAGCACGATCGCCAACTGCTGCAACGAGGCGAGCCTGCCCCGGTACTCAGCGGGTGCCACCTCGGCGATGTAGGCCGGGGCGATCACCGAGGCGATGCCGATCGCGACACCGCCGACCACGCGCCAGATCGCCAGGTCCCAGATCGCGAAGGGAACGGCCGAGCCGATGGCGCTGATGATGAACAGCACGGCGGCGACCTGCATGACCCGGATCCGACCGATCCGGTCCGCCAGACCACCGGCGATGCCGGCACCGACGGCCGACCCCAGCAGCGCCGACGACACGGTCAGACCGGTCATCGCCGAGCCGACGCCGAAGTGCTCCTGGATCGCGTCGACGCCGCCGTTGATCACGGAGGTGTCGTACCCGAACAAGAAGCCGCCGAGAGCCGCAGCCCCGGCGATCATCACCACGTGCCCGAGCTTGGCGGTTCCGCCCGAGGCACGCGACTGCAATGCGGACATCGATTCTCCCGCTTGCCCACACGCCGATCCGCCCCGTTGCGGGATCGTTCCAGAGCGCCGGGCGTCGGGGATCGTAAGTTCTTAACCCCGCACTTGCCTTGCTCGATTCAGGGTGATTTGCTTCACGCCGCAAGAATCCGCAGGCAACAGCCCTTACCTGGCAAAACGTCACATTCCCTGGGAACGCGAACAGTTACCAACCGGTTCCCCACCGCGCTCGCGACCACCCCCGATCGCACGAACGCGCACGATCACCGACAGCATCCACCTCCGCCCCGCGCTCCAGCCGTCGGCGGCCGGTCACGGTGACAACGCCCGTTGGCAGTGGGCAGTTTTAGCCATAACTATCCGGACAAAAGGGATCTTGATCATGGGTGATGATGGCTAAAACTGTCCACTGCCGCGGCGAGCACCTCACGGGACCACCGCTCCGCGACGGAGGTCGGGGCGTGGGCGGGGCGTGGGCGGGGCGTGGGTTCGCGGCGTGGGGGTCGCTCAGCGGCGGGTGTCGGTGACCTTGAAGTTGAGGTAGGCGCGGGAGGACGTCGGACCGCGCTGCCCCTGGTAGCGGGAACCCGCTTCCTTCGAGCCGTACGGGAAGTCCGCAGGGCTGGACAGCCGCAGCAGGCACAGCTGCCCGATCTTCATCCCCGGCCACAGGGTGATCGGCAGGTTCGCCACGTTCGACAGCTCCAGCGTGATGTGGCCGCTGAACCCGGGGTCGATGAACCCGGCCGTGGAGTGCGTCAGCAGTCCGAGCCGCCCCAGCGACGACTTGCCCTCCAGCCGGCTGGCCAGGTCGTCGGGCAGCTTCACCGCCTCGAACGTCGACCCCAGCACGAACTCGCCCGGGTGCAGCACGAACGGCTCGCCCTCGGGCGTCTCCACCAGCGAGGTCAGCTCGTCCTGCTGCTTCGACGGGTCGATGTGGGTGTACCGGGTGTTGTCGAAGACCCGGAAGTAGCGGTCCAGCCGCACGTCGATGCTCGACGGCTGGATCATCGAGGGGTCGAACGGATCCAGTTCGAGGCGTCCCTCGTCCAGCTCTTTACGCAGGTCCCGATCACTCAGCAGCACGACACAAGGGTATCGGGAGCCTATGTCGATCTTGCCCGCCCACCGTGCTAATCTACGCACCGTCGGACGGAGTACACCGTCACGACCACTGCGGATGTAGTTCAATGGTAGAACATCAGCTTCCCAAGCTGAGAACGCGGGTTCGATTCCCGTCATCCGCTCCAACTCCCGAAGGCCCAGGTCAGAAGCGCACAGCTTCGCCTGGGCCTTCGTTGTCGGGCCGGTTCCCTAGGCTCGCCTGATGGCGGAAACACATGGTTACGACGTGTCGATCGAGTGGACCGGCAACCTCGGGACCGGCACCGACGGCTACCGCACCTTCAGCCGCTCGCACGAGATCCTCGCCGAGGGGAAAGCACCGATCGCGGCCTCGGCGGACCCGGCGTTCCGGGGCGATCGGTCCCGCTGGAACCCGGAAGAACTGCTGGTCGCGACGGTCGCCCAGTGCCACATGCTCTGGTACCTCCACCTCTGCGCGAACGCCGGCATCACGGTCATCGACTACGAGGACGACGCCCACGGCGTCATGACGATGGACGAGCACGGGGGAGGCGGCCAGCTGACCGAGGTCACCCTCCGCCCCCGGGTGACCGTCACCGACCCCGCCACCATCGACGAGGCCAACGCCCTGCACTCGAAGATCCACGAGGTCTGCTTCATCGCCCGCTCGGTCAACTTCCCCATCCACCACAAACCCGAAGCCCACGTGCTCTGACCTCAAGCGGAAGGGGCCTCGGTCAGGGCGATCATCGGCAGGGTCGTTCCGATCGGGGCTTCGAGGGTCTTCTCGAAGACGGGGCGGAGGCGGGCCCAGGCCTTGGGGTGCCGGGTCTCGTAGCGGCGGAGGGTGGCGGCGACTTCCTCGGCGGTGAGCCTGCGGGCCGTGACCGGGATGCGCGTGCGGGTGCCGATCGAGACGTGGGCGTTCGGGTGGGCGTCGAGGTTGCGCAGCCACTGGGTGCGCTCGCCGAACCCGGCGGCCAGCACGTAGCCGGTGTCCGTCCGGTCCACGACCTCGAGGACCGCGTAGCGAGGTTGACCGGACTTCCGGCCGACGTGCTCCAGCATGAGCAGCCGAGACCCGAACACCACGCCCAGGCGGGCGCGGAACAGCCAGATGGGCGCGCGGACGAGCCACCTGGTGCGAAGCAACTTCACCGCCAGATCCGTCACCTCCCCAGCAGAGCACAGGTTCCGCACCGCTGTCCGGGAAAATCGGTGGACAGAGCTGGGAAGATGTTCCGGTTCCGATACGAGCTGATCTTGGGGGAGAAGATGGATCCGCGGGATGCCGATGCGAGCCGCTTCGCCGGTGAGGCCCTGGCCAACGGTGAGCCGACGGGGTGGTTCGAGCCGCTCTACGCCGCCGCGTCCGGCGGCCAGGCCGTCGTGCCGTGGGACATCCCGGTGCCGCACGCCTTGCTGCCCGAGTGGGGGCGCGACGTCGACGGCTCCGGCCGTTCGGCCCTCGTGGTGGGCTGCGGGTACGGGCGCGACGCCGAGTTCCTCGCCTCGCTGGGATTCCGGACCACGGCGTTCGACATCTCCGCGACCGCGATCCGCGAGGCACGCCGGCGCCACCCCGGCTCCGACGTCGAGTACGTGACGGCCGACCTGCTGAACCCGCCCGCCGAGTGGATCGGCGCGTTCGACCTCGTGCTGGAGTCGATCACGGTGCAGTCGATGCCGCCGTCGCTGCGCGCCGAGGCCACCGAGCGCGTCGCCGGCATGGTCGCGCCCGGCGGCGAACTGCTGGTCATCTCGGGCATCCGCGAGGAGGGCGTCGAGGTGGACGGGCCGCCGTGGCCGCTGACCCGCGGCGAGATCGACGCGTTCGCCACCGGAGGGCTGCGGCCGGAGAAGATCGAGCGGTTGCCGCTTCCGGCGAACCCGGAGACGAGTTCGTGGCGGGCGCTCTTCACCCGTTAGAGCCCACCCGCGCGGATCGCCGCGCGAGATCCCCCGAGCGGTCACGGCCTCGGAGCTACGGTGCGCGGGTACTCGACTGAGGAGTGATCGCATGGCATGGGCACAACTGGTCGCTCTGTGCGGCTCCGGCTTCCTCATCCTCGGCACCGGACTGGCCGCCTGGGTACGTCGCGACCACACCTGACCCGCTGCTCGGCGGGCCCCCACGCGAGCCCGCCGAGCAGGGTCCCTCAGAGGTCGAAGACCACGCCGGTCTTGACCTGAAGCGTGCAGCTGTTGGAGTAGGTCTGGGTGTAGCGGATCTCCTTGCCGCGCCACTTGCCCTCGATCGTGGCCGTGACCGGCTGGTGCTCCAGCGTGCAGACCTTGCCGAGGTTCGCCTGCATCGCGGTGAAGTTCCCGTTGACCTTCTCCAGCTCTTCGCACGCCTTCGCGGCGTGCTGATGGGTGCCCCCGGACGGGTGACACTTGAGCTCACCGAACTTGTTCGCGGTGAGGACGTCGCTCTTCACGGTCAGCCGCATCGTGCTGTCGGGGGCCGCGGTCGGCGCCGCGGTGGCGATCCCGGGGACGACGGCGGTTCCGGCGAGGAGCGCGGTGGCCAGGAGCACTCGACGAGTCAGTTTCGCAAACACCGTTCCTCAACTCTCCTGCTGCGGGAAGTCGTGACCGACTGGGGGCGAGAAATCCCCGGACGGCAAAACCACTGCGCGCCAACGGTTCCTCGCGAACGCTCGGGAGGGCGGACGACTCGTCCGCGCCGGGCGATCCACACGCTACTGCACTACCCGACGTAGCCTCATGTCACCTAAACCAGCGACATCGCAAGGAACTTCACGCACTAGTAGTAATCGCGTCCACTGAGGACTTCTCGCTCTTGTTGTGATGTCAACGGAATTCAAGTCCCGGTTTCAACGGAAACCAGGACCCTGATTTCCATTGAAATCGGGCACCCCACCACCCGCAACTCAGGCGGATCAGGCGCGAGGTGCGGAACCTTCGTCTGCGGCGGCATCTTCGACCTCGACACCGGGGAATCCCTCGGCCGCCTCGACCTGATGCACCTGCTCGACCCGGCCCCCACCGAGCCCGACCCCGCCGAGCCCGACGCCGCCGTCGGGCCGCCCCCACCGATCAGCGCGTGGAGCGTCGTACCGGCCGAATAACGTGCGCCGGGTGACCGACTACGCCCGCACCGCGGCCTCCTACGACCTCATCGCCGCCGACTACGCCGAGCACTTCGCAGGCGAGATCGACTCGAAGCCCCTGGACCGCTCGATGCTCACCGCCTTCGCCGAGCTCGTCTCCGGCCCGGTCCTCGACGTCGGCTGCGGCACCGGCTTCGCCACCGAGATCCTGCACCGCCACGGCGTCGACGTCTCCGGCGTCGACCTCTCCGCGCAGATGCTCGACCAGGCCCGACGCCGGCTCCCGGACGTCCGCTTCACCCAGGGCTCGATGACCTCGCTCGACGTCCCTCCGGAGTCGCTGGGCGGCATCGTCGCCTGGTACTCGATCATCCACACCTCACCGGAGGACCTGCCCGGCGTCTTCGCCGAGTTCCGACGAGCGCTGGCCCCGGGCGGGCACCTCCTGCTGGCCTTCCAGACCGCAGGCGACACCCTGCACCTCCCCGAGGCATTCGGTCGCCGGATCGACCTCGACTTCCTCCGCTCCGACCCCGCCGACATCGCCGGCCTCCTCACGGACGCGGACCTCACGCCCCACGCCACCCTCGTCCGCGAACCCGAAGGCGAACGCACACCCCACGCCTTCGTGCTGGCCCGCCGCTGACAAGGTCTGCCGGTGTCGGTGGGCGGTGCCACGCTGAGCTGATGGACGCCGAGCACTTCGACTGGAACCAAGCGCTGCGGGAGCAGTGGGAATGGCACTGGGACAACCAGCTCCACCCCCGCCTCCAGGGCCTCACCGACGAGGAGTACTTCTGGTCGCCGGTCCCGGACGCCTGGAGCGTCCGGCCGCGCGGCACCTCGACCGCCCAGATCCAAGCGGGCGCCGGGGATCTCACGATCGACTACGGGTTCCCCGCACCGGAACCGGCTCCCTTCACCACGATCGCCTGGCGCCTCGGGCACGTCATCGTCGGCGTCCTCGCGATGCGCAACGCCGCCCACTTCGGCGCACCCCGGACCGACTACTTCTCGTGGGACTACGCGCCGGACGCCACCACCGCGCTGAACCAGCTGGAAACCCAGCTCGACGTCTGGCTCACCGGGCTCCGCGGCCTGACCGAGGCACAACTCCGCGCCCCGGTCGGCGACGAGGAGCCCTACCCGCGCGCCCCGATGGCAGAACTCGTCCTGCACATCCACCGCGAACTCATCCACCACCTCTCGGAGGTCTGCCTCCTCCGAGACCTCCACACCCACCAGATCAGAGCTGGAGGAACATGAGCACCTCGTCGCGGTCGTCGTCGGGACCGAGCCGAAGCGCACCCGGCCACCGGCCGATCTCCTCCCACCCGAGCCGCCCGTAGAACCGCTCCAGGCCGATCCCGGCACGCGCGGCGAGATGCAGCTGCTCCAGGCCCATCTCATCGCGCGCAACCCGCCGAGCTTCAACCATCAACGCGGTCCCGACCCCCTCACCACGCCGCTCGGGACGGCTCTGCACGTGGTTCACCGTCCCCCAGTGCGAGACCAGCGCGAACGTGTCGCGCCGGATGACGAGCCACCCCACCAGCTCCGCGCCGCCCCACGCCATCAGCACGCGACAGGTCGGCGGATCCAACGCACCCACGATCGCGTCCACCGACGCAGCGACCTCGCCCTCCTCCACCGGGGGAAACGGAAACCCCACCGCCCCACCGGCGTTCGACACGTCAACCCAACACCGAACCAACGAACCCCGCAGCCCGGAACCCACATCCCCAACCCCGACGGCCTGCGAAAACACCCACGCACCACGACTCATCCCCCGAGCATCGCAACCCCCGCCGACAACCTCTTCGGTAGCCTGACGGGGGTCGGGTTTGGTTGACTGCTGGGGTGGGTTCTCAGGTGTTCGTCGTGTCCGGTTGTCGGGAGATCGCTGCTGAGGCGGGGCGGATCTTCGAGTTGATCGCCGATCCCGCTCGGCAGCCGTCGTGGGACGGCAACGACAACCTCAGCGAGGCGCCGGCCGGTCAGCGGGTGCGGGCTGAAGGTGCCGTGTTCACGATGACTCTGACCACCGGCGGTGTCCGGGACAACCACGTCGTCGAGTTCGAGGAGGGGCGCCGCATCGCCTGGATGCCCTCCGACCACGGCCACGAACCGGCCGGTCACCTCTGGCGGTGGGAGCTGGAACCCGTCGGCGACGGCCGCACCCGCGTCACGCACACCTACGACTGGTCCCGGCTCACCGACGAGAAACGCCTCGTCCGCGCC
The DNA here is from genome assembly GCF_045278815.1 of Saccharopolyspora sp. ID03-671. Lineage (NCBI taxonomy): Bacteria > Bacillati > Actinomycetota > Actinomycetes > Pseudonocardiales > Pseudonocardiaceae > Saccharopolyspora > Saccharopolyspora sp. ID03-671. The sequence goes on along the minus strand of NZ_CP134054.1, from coordinate 3,947,158 downwards.
CGATCGACCACCGAGGCACAGCTGCGAGCCTCCATGGACCGCCTCGCCGAACTGGCCGAGCGCGGCTGAGCAGCGCAGCTCATTCCGCGAGCAGCTGCTCTCGGAGGATGTCGGCGTGCCCGCAGTGGTGGGCCAGTTCCCGGAGGACCTGCAGGTACACCCAGTGGAGCGTGCGCGGACCGGCCCGGTGACCGGTCACGACGGTGTCCAGCGGTAGGTCCGCGACCAGCGAACGGGCCGTGGCGCAGGCTTCCCGGTGAGCTGCCGTGACCGACGCGATCGTGTCGTCGTCGGAGAGGCGGAAGGACTCGTCCGGGCTCCGCACCAGACCCAGCTCCCGGCGGGACGTTCCGCCGACGCACTCCTCGAACCACACCCGCTGCATCCACGTGACGTGCTTGAGCAGCCCGAGGGGCGTCGTCGCCGACGAGACGAGCCGGCGACGCGCCTGCTCCTCGGTCAGACCGTCGAGAGACGCCTCAACGGCGGAGCGGTAGTCCTCGACGAACGCGTCCAGCTGGGTGCGCTCATCCTCCATCGGCACGTCGAACGAACCCATCGGGCTCTCCCATCACGGCATCGGTCGAGAACGCGGCTACTCCTGGGCCATGTCGACGAAGCGGCTGTAGTGGAGCTGGTGGGCGACGGTGATCGTCGCCGTGGGACCGGCGCGGTGCTTGGCGACCATCAGGTCCGCCTCGCCCATGCGCGGGTCGTCCCGCTCGAACGCGTCCGGCCGGTGGATCAGGATGACCATGTCCGCGTCCTGCTCCAGGGAACCGGACTCGCGCAGGTCCGACAGCTGCGGCTTCTTGTCCGTTCGCTGCTCCGGACCGCGGTTGAGCTGCGAGATCGCGACCAGCGGCACTTCGAGCTCCTTGGCCAGCAGCTTGAGATTTCGGGAGAACTCCGAGACCTCCTGCTGACGGGACTCGACGCGCTTGCCCGAGGTCATCAGCTGCATGTAGTCGACGACGATGAGCTGGATGTCGTGGCGCTGCTTGAGCCGCCGCGCCTTGGCCCGGATCTCCATCATCGTCAGGTTCGGCGAGTCGTCGACGAAGATCGGCGCCTCGCTGATCTCGCTCATCCGCCGCGCCAGCCGCGTCCAGTCGTCGTCGGTCATGCGACCACCGCGCATGTCGCCCAGCCGGATGCGCGCCTCGGCGGAGAGCATGCGCATCACGATCTCGGTGCGCCCCATCTCCAGCGAGAAGATGACGCTCGCCATCCCATGCTTCACCGACGCCGACCTGGCGAAGTCCAGCCCCAGCGTCGAGTTGTGCGTCGGGATCATCGACCTGGACGCCAAGTAGAGGTGATCCGACGAATCCACCTCGACGCACCTGACCGGCACGCTCTCCACGGGCCGGACGTCGGTGAACTTCAGGTCCGGGCGGTGCACCACGACCGCAGGACCGATCGACGCCAGCTTCTCGGTGGTGAGAACCGTTCCATCGTCCAGCTGCCACTGGTGGTTGGCGTCGGCGGTGATGGTCGTGCCGTCGGAGAACTCGATCTCGTAGCACGGGCGGTCGTGCATGACCTCGGTCGCGGCGACGACCTCGGTCGGCTCGCCGTCGGCTCCGATCAGATGATCGCCGACCTGGACCTGGCCCATCGTCGTCCAGCCGTCCGGCGTGGGCAGCGGAGTGTCCAAGGCCAGCGCCTTACCCACACCCGGTCGCGCCGCGACGATGATCATTTGGCCTGCGTGGAGGCCGTTGGTGAGGGCGTCGAGGTCGGCGAAGCCGGTCGGGATGCCCTGGGACTCGCCGCCTCGGGACGCGATCGCGTCGATCTCGTCCATCGTGGGCTGGAGGAGCTCCTCCAGTGCGTGGTAGTCCTCGCTGGCCTTGCGCTCGGTGACGTCGTAGATCGACGCCTGGGCGCGGTCCACGACCTCCTCGATCGCCGCGCCCTCCGAGCCGTGGTAGCCCAGCTGCACGATGCGGGTGCCCGCCTCCACGAGACGGCGCAGGATCGCCTTCTCCGAGACGATCTCCGCGTAGTAGCCGGCGTTCGCGGCCGTGGGGACCGTGGCGATCAGGGTGTGCAGGTACGGGGCGCCGCCGACCTTGGTCAGCTCCTGGCGCCGCTCCAGCTCCGCCGAGACCGTGATCGCGTCCGCCGGCTCACCGCGGCCGTAGAGGTCCAGGATGCAGTCGTAGATCGCCTGGTGCGCGGGCCGGTAGAAGTCGTTCGGGCTCAGCGCCTCGACGACGTCGGCGATCGCGTCCTTGCTCAGCATCATGCCGCCGAGCACCGACTGCTCGGCCGCCAAGTCCTGCGGGGGCTGGCGCTCGAACGTGCTGGCGCCGCCGGGTGCACCTCCACCGTCGTCAGTGAAGTACGGGTCGTCCTCCCGCTCGTCGGGAACCGTCACCGGAACCCGTCACCTCCTCCGGCCAGCAGCCTGTCGTCCGTGCTCACCACGGCGACCGTTTCCTGCGCGCGCTCCGGCCACGGTACCGAGGACGGACCGTAGGCGGAGGCGCACGCGCGCGAAGCTAGATCGCCCGCATAGAGCAGGCAACTCAAGTTGTGGACAAACCTCGGGACAACCTGTGGATAGGTTGAAGCGAGTTGGGGACAACTCCGGACAGCCTTCCCCGCCGCTGGGGACAACTTGGGGACAAGTGGCGTGGATGCACTGAAAACCCCAGGTCACAGCATCGGTGAAGGCTGTGGAAGAAATCCGTGGAAAACTCCCGGCGTGTCGCCACCATCGGCGTGTCGTCATCAACAGCGGTGGGTGATCAGCAGAAGATCATCGTGACCGCCAGTGCACGGCCGGGAGACGGCATCGTCCACCCCGTCACACGAATGCCGGAGTGGACGATGCCGCTGAAGAGAATCCGGTACTACCGGGTCACTGCTCGCCGGTGACCTGGACGTTGACGTTGGCCGTCACGTCCGGGTGCAGCTGCACGTCGACGACGTGCTTGCCCAGCGACTTGATGTGGCCGCGCAGCGAGACCGAACGCTTGTCGAGGTTCGGGCCACCGGCCTTGCGCACCGCGGCGACGACGTCGCCGCTGGTGATGGAGCCGAACAGCTTGCCCTGCGAGGAGACCTTGGCGGTCAGCGTGACCGCGTCCAGGTTCTGCAGCTGCTGCTTGAGCTCGTGGGCGTGCTCCAGGTTCCGCACCCGGCGGTTCTCCTGGACGCGGCGGATCGTCTCGACCTGCTTCTGCGCACCCTTGGTGGCCACGATGGCCAGGTTGCGGGGCAGCAGGTAGTTCCGCGCGTAACCGTCCTTGACCTCGACGATGTCGCCGGACTCGCCGAGGCCGGACACGTCAGCGGTGAGGATGATCTTCATGACGTGACTCCTTTCTCAGATCAGCGAGCGGTCGAGGTGTAGGGCAGCAGGGCCATCTCACGCGCGTTCTTCACCGCGATGGCGACGTCGCGCTGGTGCTGGCTGCAGTTGCCGGTGACCCGGCGGGCACGGATCTTGCCGCGGTCGGAGATGTACTTCCGCAGCAGCGTCGTGTCCTTGTAGTCGATCAGCGTGGCCTTGTCCTTGCAGAACACGCAGACCTTCTTCTTCGGCTTGCGCACAGGCGCCTTGGCCATTGGTCTTCCTCCTGAACGAAAAACTTCCTAAGCGTTAGCTGCGGCGACCGTCAGAACGGCGGCTCGTCGCTGAAGCCACCGCCGGATCCCGCCGGCGGGGCCGAACCCCACGGGTCGTCGGCCGGCGGACCGGCCGGGGCGCTGCCGCCACCGAAACCGCCGCCACCACCGCGGCTGACCTTGTTGACCTTGGCGGTCGCGTAGCGCAGGGCGGGCCCGATGTCGTCGACCTCGAGCTCGACGACCGTGCGCTTCTCGCCTTCCTTGGTCTCGAAGGACCGCTGGCGCAGACGACCCTGCGCGATCACCCGCATGCCCCGGGTCAGCGACTCGGCCACGTTCTCCGCGGCCTGCCGCCAGATGTTGCAGCGCAGGAACAGCGCCTCGCCGTCCTTCCACTCACCGCTCTGGCGGTCGAAGGTCCGGGGCGTGGACGCGATCGTGAAGTTCGCGACGGCGGCACCGGACGGAGTGAAGCGCAGCTCCGGGTCGGCGGTCAGGTTGCCGACCACCGTGATTACCGTTTCACCAGCCATGACCTGGGGACTCCAGTCTGGTCGTCAGCGGGTACGGGCGTTGATCAGGCAGTCGCCTTGGCGGCGCGGGCCTTGGCGGCGCGCGCGGCCTTGCGGGGCTCAACGATCTTCCGCTGGACCTTGGTCCGCAGGATGGACTCGTTGAGGTTCAGCTGACGGTCCAGCTCCTTGACGGTGGCCGGCTCAGCGTTGATGTCCAGGACGACGTAGATGCCCTCGGAGTTCTTGTTGATCTCGAAGGACAGCCGGCGACGGCCCCAGACGTCGACCTTCTCGACGGTGCCACCGTCGTTGCGGACGACGTTGAGGAAGTTCTCCAGGGACGGAGCGACGGTGCGCTCGTCCAGGCTCGGGTCCAGGATGACCATGAGCTCATAGTGACGCATGAAGACCATTCACCTCCTGTGGACTCACGGCCACGGACTTTCCGTGGCAGGAGGGTCGTTCGCGTCAACGAACCGGTCAAGGCTAGCAAGGGGCACCGACCGCGAGGACATCGGCCTCGCCTCGGTGTGCTGGGACCCCGCCCCTGGTCAGAAACCCTGCGTCAGTGGCGGCGCAGGACCCAGGCGCGGACCAGCGCGGCGGTGACGACCGCGAGCGAGATCGCGGCGATGAGGACCGGCAGGGCCACGCGCTCGGAGACCTCGGTCGGCAGGGCCTCGGCCTGGCCCGCCGCGCGGATCTCGTCCTGCTCGTCCTGGACGCGCTGCCGCTCCTCGGCCTGGCGGGCCAGGTCACCGACGTCGGGGGCCATGCCCGGGACGGCACCGTTCGGGATCGCGCCGTAGCGGGCCTGCGCCCACGGCAGCGAGGCACCGCGCAGGCTCGGCGGCAGCATGCTGACCGCGGCCGGGGCGCCGTTGGCGCTGGGCACGGACGGCACCGGGCTCGTCGACGGGGCCGACGGCGGCGGCTCGGCCGGCGCGGGAGCCGGGGCCGGCTCCGGCGGCGGGGGCGTCTCGGACGACGGCGGAGGCGGCTGCTCGGAGGACGGCGGCGGCTCCTCCTCCGGCTCCGGGGTGTTGACCGTGATCGAGTTGCCGAGGCTGACCAGGTTGGTGAAGTGGAAGCGGACGGCCTCCAGCTTGTCCTCCGGCAGACCCAGCGAGCTCAGGCGCGGCGTCGCGGCCTGCGCGATCTCGCGGCCGGAGAACGAGTTGGTGCCCGGCTCGGCGACGCCCAGCGGGATCGGGTCGCCCGCGGCGAAGCTCGACGAGGCGTCGTTGGCCGACCCGAAGGCCAGCGGCATCGCCAGCAGCACGGCCTGGTTGAGCTTGAAGTCCAGGGTCTTGGGCAGCACGGAGATCTGCTGACCGGCCTCACCGGAGACGATCGCGATCGAGTGGTCGACGACCAGCGGCTCGGCGGCGCTCGCCGTTCCCGCACCGAGGCAGGTTCCCGCCAACATCGCCACACCGGCCGCACCTGCGGCTACGGTGCGTCGGAGCGCGCTCGGTTTGATCAGCGGGTTGGGGTTTCCCCAGGTACCCATGGCTCGCCTCCCCGCGAACGGCTCCGGAACGACAGACACTGTCTCAAAGCTCCTAACGCGTGAGTACCGCCGTTGGTTGCGGGATTCCGGCAAATCCGTTGATGTTCCACTTCGTGGAACATCCCGGACCGCCCCGGTTCCCGGAAACGGCCGCCGGGGACGAATAGACTGCGCGGCATGCGTATCGGCGCTCATGTTCGCGATGACGATCCGCTGACCGCTGCCGCTGAGCGCGGCGCGGAGGTGGTGCAGTTCTTCCTGTCCGACCCGCAGGGGTGGAAGGCGCCGAAGCCGCACCCGCAGGCCGAGCAGCTGCGGGACAGCGACGTTGCCGTTTTCATCCACGCACCTTATGTGATCAACGTGGCGTCGTTGAACAACAGGATCCGCATCCCGTCGCGGAAGTCGGTGGCGCAGCAGGCGAAGGCCGCCGCCGAGGTCGGCGCGCAGGGCCTGATCGTGCACGGCGGGCACGTCACCAAGGACGACGATCCGGCCGAGGGCATCGCGAACTGGCGGAAGCTGTTCGAGCGGCAGGCCGCCGAGGGCGGTTTCGAGGTGCCGATCCTGATCGAGAACACCGCCGGTGGCGCCAACGCGATGGCCAGGCGGTTCGACGTGCTGTCGCGGTTGTGGGACGCGGTGGGCGAGTTCGGCGCGGGTTTCTGCCTGGACACCTGCCACGCGCACGCGGCGGGCGAGGAGCTGCTGGACGTGGTGGACCGGGTCAAGGCCATCACGGGCCGGATCGACCTGGTGCACCTCAACGACTCGCGCGACGAGTTCGGCTCGTCGCGGGACCGGCACGCCAACATCGGCTCGGGCCTGATCGATCCGGAGCTGCTGGTGGGCGTGGTGTCGAAGGCGGGCGCGCCGGTGGTGGTGGAGACCCCGGACGAGGGGCAGGCCGACGACATCGCGTTCCTCCGGTCGAAGTCGAGCTGAACGTCGGTGGTCCCGGCGCTGCCGGGTGAGAGGAGCCCGGTATCAGGGTCGCGCGCGGCTTGACGGTGTCGGCGTTGGCGGTGTTGTGCCTGCTGACGGCCGTGACGTTGGCCTTGGGGTACGCGAACAAGGCGCGGTGCACCGGGCCGGAGTTCAACGAGTGGGGGCGGTCCGGTCCGGACTACCAGACGCGCTCCTACCGGGACGTCTGCTATTCGGACATCCAGAACCTGTGGGTGGGCCGGGACATCGATCGGCACGTGTTCCCGTACGTGCACGGCGGCATCGATCCGGACGGGTCGCTGTGGGGCGGGGTCGTGGAGTACCCGGTGCTGACCGGGGTGCTGATCTGGGCGGGCGCGTTCTTCGTGGACACCGACGCGGGGTTCCTGCTGTCGTCGGCGCTGCTGATGGCGCCGTTCGGGCTCGCGGTGGCGTGGTGGCTGGGCCGGTTGAGCCGGTGGCGGGCGCTGCTGTGGGCGCTCGGGCCGCCGCTGGTGCTGTACGCGTACCACAACTGGGACCTCCCGGTGGTGGCGAGCGCGGTGGCGGCGGTGTTCGTGATGCACCGCTGGCAGGCGTCGCTGGCGCGGCGGTCGACGGTGGCCGCGGTGCTGCTGGGGCTGGGTTTCGCGTTGAAGCTGTACCCGGCGATCTTCGTGCTGCCGCTGATGCTCCACGTGTTCACCGAGGGCGGCCGCGATTGGCGGGGCGCGCTGCGGGTGGCGGGTTCGGCGGCCGCGACGGGCGTGCTGGTGAACGTGCCGTTCGCGCTGGCGGGTTTTCGGGGTTGGGCGGCGTCGTTCGAGTTCCAGTCGCGGCGGCAGGTCGATCTGAGCACGAATTCCATCTGGTACTGGGGTTTTCGGCACTGGACCGGCGACGAGGGCTTCCAGGACGCGATGGGGATCGTCTCGCCGGGCCTGATGCTGGTGTCGTTCGCGCTGGCGTGCTGGATCGGCTGGTTGCGCTACGAGAAGACCGGGACGTACCCGTGGGTGCAGGTGTCGGCGGCGATGCTGTGCGGGTTCCTGCTGCTGCACAAGGTGCACTCGCCGCAGTACACGTTGTGGTTGTTGCCGTTCTTCGTGCTGGTGCAGGTGCGCTGGGGCTGGATCGTGGCGTACCTGGTGGCGGATTTCGCGATGTGCGTCGGCATCTTCCGGTGGCTGTACCTGGGCAACGAGGGCGAGCCCAGCGGCATCCACGACGGTTTCACGGCTCAGGCCCTGATGATCGGCGTCTGGGGGCGGGCGGCGCTGCTGATCGGCCTGTTCGTGGCGTTCCTGGCGGCGCGCACGACGATCGAGGAGAGGACCGAGGTTCCAGGTGGGACCCCGCTCCGGCCCGCCGCGCGGCGGAGTTTCAGCTGGAATTCCGGTCGCTGAGCACGACGAGAGGGGACCCGCGACCACTGCGGTCGCGGGTCCCCTCTCGTTGCGGGGTCCGGATCAGAAGACGGACTCGTCGAGCTCCATGAGGGAGTTGTCGGCGGCCTCGATGATCTTGCGGCGGCCGGTGAGCTCGGGCAGGACGTTCTTGGCGAAGAAGCGGGCGACCGCGACCTTGCCCTGGTAGAACGCCTCGTCCTTGCCGGCACCGGCGTCGAGGGCGGCGAGCGCGATCTCGGCCTGCTGCAGCAGCTTCCAGCCGATGAGCAGGTCACCGACGGACATCAGGAACGAGACGGCGTGCTGGCCGACCTTGTAGATGTTCTTGATGTCCTCCTGCGCGGAGGTCAGGAACTCGAACAGCGTGCCGAGCTGGCCCTGGACGTCGCCGAGGGCGCGGGTGAGGAGCTCGCGCTCCTCCTTGAGGCGCTCGTCGGCGTCGGAGTTCTCCAGCGTCTTCTGGATCTCGGCGGCGACGTGGCCGATCGCGGCGCCCTTGTTGCGGACGATCTTGCGGAAGAAGAAGTCCTGCGCCTGGATCGCGGTGGTGCCCTCGTAGAGGCTGTCGATCTTGGCGTCGCGGATGTACTGCTCGATCGGGTAGTCCTGCAGGAAGCCGGAGCCGCCGAGGGTCTGCAGCGAGTGCGTGAGCATCTCGTAGGCCCGCTCGGAGCCGACGCCCTTGACGATGGGCAGCAGCAGGTCGTTGACGGCCTCGGCGAGGCTGACGTCGCTGCCGTCGTGCTGGCCCTGGGCGATCTGGTCCTGGTAGTCCGCGGTGTAGAGGTAGATGGCGCGCAGGCCTTCGGCGTAGGCCTTCTGCAGCATCAGCGCGCGGCGCACGTCGGGGTGGTTGGTGATGGTGACGCGCGGGGCGGTCTTGTCGGTGCTGCGGGTGAGGTCGGCGCCCTGCACGCGCTCCTTGGCGTAGTCGAGCGCGTTGAGGTAACCGGTGGACAGCGTGGCGATGGCCTTGGTGCCGACCATCATCCGCGCGTACTCGATGACCTGGAACATCTGCGCGATGCCGTCGTGGACGTCGCCGAGCAGCCAGCCCTTGGCGGGGGTGCCGTGCTGCCCGAAGGTGACCTCGCAGGTGGCGGAGGCGTTGATGCCCATCTTGTGCTCGACGTTGGTGACGTAGACGCCGTTGCGCTCGCCGGGCTCACCGGTCTCGCCGTCGAAGTGGTACTTCGGCAGCAGGAACAGGCTCAGGCCCTTGGTGCCGGGCTTGGACTCGATGCCGGGGCCCTCGGGGCGGGCGAGCACCAGGTGCATGATGTTCTCGGTCATGTCCTGGTCGGCGGAGGTGATGAACCGCTTCACGCCGTCGAGGTGCCAGGTGCCGTCCTCCTGCAGGACCGCCTTGGTGCGGCCGGAGCCGACGTCGGAGCCCGCGTCGGGCTCGGTGAGGACCATCGTGGCGCCCCAGCCGCGCTCGATCATGAGCTCGGCCCACTTCTTCTGCTCCTCGGTGCCGTTCTTCCAGAGGATCGTCGCGAAGTTGGGGCCCGCCATGTACATGTAGATCGGCGGGTTGGCGCCGAGGATCAGCTCGGCGGCGGACCAGGTGACGGTCGGCGGGATGCCGTAGCCGCCCAGCTCGTCCGGGAGGCCGAGTCGCCACCACTCACCGTCCATGACGGCCTGGTAGGACTTCTTGAACGCCTCGGGGAGGGTGACCGAGTGGGTGGCCGGGTCGAAGTGGGCGCCCTTGCGGTCGCCTTCGACGAAGGAGTCGGCGAGCGGACCGGTGGCCAGGTCGTTGAGTTCGGAAAGCACGCCGCGAACGGTGTCCTGGTCGGACTGCTCGAAGGCGCCCTTGCCCAGTCGGTCCTGCACCTTGAGGACCTCGAACAGGTTGAATTCGAGGTCTCGGACGTTGCTCTTGTAGTGGCCCATCGAAGGCTCCCTCTTGCGCGCTGCTGCGGGTGGGCCCGGCACCGAGCCCTTACTCGTCGGTAACAAGAGGGTATTACCTGGCGGTAACTTCTGTCGAGGCGACCTGGGCCACCCTCCCCGCGCACCCCTGTTGACCTGCGTTCCCGTCCGCAAAAACCCCTCGGCCGGGGAAAATTCGGAAGCGCTCCGTCACCCCCGCGACCTACAGTGGCCGAACCGGACTTCACGCTGGGGGTTGAGATGGTTGCGGTGCGTGCGGAAGCGCTGGTGAAGAGCTTCGGATCGACCCGCGCCCTGAACGGGATCGACCTGGAGGTCCCGCGCGGGGAGGTGCTCGGCCTGCTCGGACCCAACGGCGCGGGCAAGACGACCGCGGTCCGCATCCTGACCACGCTGTTGCGGCCGGACTCGGGGCGGGCGTTCGTGGCCGGGCACGACGTGCTCGCCGACCCGCACGCGGTGCGGCGCTCGATCGGGCTGTCCGGGCAGTACGCCGCAGTCGACGAGAACCTCACCGGCTTCGAGAACCTGCACATGGTCGGCCGCCTCTACGGGATGTCGCGGGCGAAGGCCTCGGCGCGGGCGCGGCAGCTCATCGACCGGTTCAACCTCGACGAGGCCGCCGACCGGCCGTCGAAGGGCTACTCCGGCGGCATGCGGCGACGACTCGACCTGGCCGGTGCGCTGGTCGCCTCGCCGACCGTGGTGATCCTCGACGAGCCCACCACCGGGCTCGACCCGCGCGGCCGGCTCGACACCTGGGCGGTCATCGGCGAGCTCGTCGCCGACGGCACCACGGTCCTGCTGACCACCCAGTACCTGGAGGAGGCCGACCAGCTCGCCGACTCGATCGCGGTCATCGACCGCGGCCGGGTGATCGCCAGCGGCACCGCCGACCAGCTCAAGTCCCGGGTCGGCGGTGAACGCCTGGAGCTCGTCGCCGCCGACGCGGCCGACCTGCCGGTGGTGGCGCGGGTGCTGCACGAGGTCGGCACCGCCGAACCGCAGGTGGAGGACTCGCTGCGGCGGGTCGGCGTGCCGGTCGAGGCGGGCCCGAAAGCGCTGATCGAGGCGCTGCGGCGGCTCGACGCCGAGAACGTCGGGGTCAACGACGTCGGCCTGCACCGGCCGACGCTGGACGACGTGTTCCTGGGGCTGACCGGGCGGCACGCCGAAGCCCCTCACGCCGAGGAGGAGCGGGCATGAACGCGCTGGCGGCGAGCGTCCGCGACAGCAACGTCGTGGCCTGGCGGAACCTGATGAACATCAAGCGCAACCCGGACCTGCTGCTGGCGGGCACGGCGCAGCCGATCATGTTCGTGCTGATGTTCGCCTACGTCTTCGGCGGCAGCCTCGGCGGCGGCGCCTACCGGGAGTTCCTGATCGCCGGGATCTTCGTGCAGACGGTGGCGTTCAACAGCGCGTTCACCGTGATCGGCCTGGCCAACGACCTGCAGAAGGGCATGATGGACCGCTTCCGGTCGCTGCCCATGTCGCGGGTCGCGGTGCTGCTCGGGCGCACCACCTCGGACCTGCTGGTCAGCGTGCTGACCGTGGTGATCATGTCGCTGTGCGGGCTGATCGTGGGCTGGCGGATCCGCGGCGACCTGCTCGACGCCGCGCTGGCGTTCGGCCTCCTGCTGCTGTTCTCGTTCGCGATGTCGTGGGTGGGGGCGTTCATCGGGCTGGTGGCGCGCAGCGTCGAGGTCGCCCAGAGCGCGGGCCTGCTGTGGATGTTCCCGGTGACCTTCGTGTCCTCGGCGTTCGTGCCCGCCGAGTCGATGCCGGGGCCGCTGCGGGTCTTCGCGGAGTGGAACCCGATCACGGTGTACTCCGACGCGTTGCGGGAGCTGTTCGGCAACCCGGTGCGGGTGACCGGCCCACCGCCGGACAGCTGGCCGGCCCAGCACGCGGTGCTGTACTCGGTGGCATCGGCGCTGGTGATCCTCGCGGTCTTCATCCCGCTGGCGGTGGCTCGCTACCGCCGCGTGGCGAGTCGGTGAAGACTCCTCCACGATGGTCCACAAGGGACGCTCGTTAGTGCGCGGCGATAACATTTCCGCTGCTGGGAAGCGCTTTGGAGTTCACTCCTTGGTGTGAACGAGTCCGGACTCGCGCGGTGGTTGAGCGGAACCGGGCCGATCAGCCCGCACTATCTGCCCGTCTCCGAGAAAGGCACCACGGACCGCGAGGTGGGTTATGCGCCGAACGAACGTCAAATACGCCGCAGCAGTGATCGCTTGCACCGGTGCCCTGCTCGCCGGGTGCGCGGGCGGCCCCGAAGGCGGGTCGGGCACGCCGCCCCAGCAGGGCCAGGAAGGCCAGCAGCCCGGCGGCGCGGGCCAGGGCGGCGAGGCCCAGGGCGGGGAGCAGACCCCGGGCGGCATGGGTGCCGGTGAGCAGGGCGGCGACGCGGCCCAGGCCAAGACCGAGCTGCAGAGCAAGCTCGACCAGCTCGCCCAGAGCACGCCGATCACCTTCGACCCGGACAGCAGCGAGCTCAACGACCAGGGCAAGCAGACGGTCACCCAGGTCGCGGACCTGCTCAAGAGCGCTCCGCAGGAGCTGAAGTTCACGGTGTCGGGCTTCACCGCGTCGGGCACCAACTCGGACCAGGACAGCCAGCAGCTGTCGCAGGCGCGCGCCCAGGCGGTCGCCGATCAGCTGACGCAGGCCGGTATCGGTGCCGACCGGCTGCAGGTGTCCGGTCAGGGCGACGCGGGCGGCGACCCCGCCTCGTCCCGCAAGGTCGAGGTCAAGGTCCAGTAATCACCTCCGGCGGAGGGGCGGTCGAGATCGTCGACCGCCCCTCCGCCGTTTCACGGGGTCGGGAAGTTTTCATGAAAACTTCCCCACCCCGTGAGACCTCGGTCGCGAACGGACCTGGTCAGGCACCCGGACCGGTACCCTCGGCGAGGATGGTCACGGAGGTGTCGATGGCTTCTTCCGCCGAGACGCGGACGGTCTCCGCGCCCGCGCGCGGCAAGCCGGCCTCCGCCGTTCCCCTCGATCTGCTGGCCGCGGTCGCCGCCGGCGGCGCGCTCGGGTCGGTGCTGCGCTACGGCGCCGGCCTGATCTGGCCGGGGCCGACGTCGACGTTCCTGGTCAACGTGCTGGGCTGCCTGGCCATCGGCGTGCTGATGTGCGTGATCACCGAGCTGATCACCCCGCACCGGATGCTGCGGCCCTTCCTCGGGGTGGGCGTGCTGGGCGGGTTCACCACCTTCTCCACCTACGTCACCGACGCGCTGCGGCTGGCCTTGACCGCGCCACTGGCCGCGCTCGGATACCTGCTGGGCACGGTCCTGTGCTGCCTGATCGCCGTGTTCGTCGGCGTGGCCGCGACGCGAGCGCTGGCGCGCGCGGTGCGACGGGAGGCGCCGTGACGGTCCTGCTCGTCGCGTTCGGCGGCGCCACCGGGGCGAGCCTGCGCTTCCTGACCGACCGCTGGGTGCAGGCGCGCCACGAGACCGGGTTCCCGTGGGGAACGCTGGTGGTCAACGCGGTCGGCTCGCTGCTCCTCGGGTTCCTCGCCGGGGCGGCCCTGTTCGGCGCACCGCTGCCGGTGCTGCAGACCGCGGTGGGCGTGGGGTTGTGCGGCGCGCTGACGACCTTCAGCACCTTCGGCTACGAGAGCGTGCGCCTGCTGACCGGCGGCGCTCGGCTGCTGGGGCTGCTCAACGTGGTCGGATCGGTGCTGGTCGGGCTCGGTTCGGGCCTGCTCGGCGTGCTGCTGGCCGCCGCGCTCTGGCACTGATCCTCACCCCATCGGGGGGTCACGACACGAGTGCACGACCTTGCTTGCGCTCCCGGGTTCGCCGTGGATCGGTCTCTAACCTGTGGGCACGAGATCCGCACACGTGAGCGAACGGGGTCCCCATGCGCACCGTCTTCATCCACGGCGAGCAGGAACGTTTCGACGAGACCTGCGCCGAACTGATCAACCGCTTCACCAGCCGACACCCCGAGCTCGATGCGGCGGAGGTGGTCGAGCTGCTGCTGGACGACAAGTTCCTCGCCGACGGCATGCTGGCGCACTGGAGCGAGGAGGACGTGGTCCGCGTCCTGACCGAGGTCGTGCCGCGGCGTGCGGTGCTGACCGAGGACTGGTCGTCGGTCCCGGCCGTGCTGCACCGCTGGGTCGACTTCCTCGCCGAGGAGCGGCTGCTCACCTCGACCGATGCGACCTCCGAGCTGCACGAGGTGATCGACGCGACCGTCCCGGCCTACCTGACGGCGATGGCCGATCCGGGCGAGTGGGGCTCGGAGAAGTTCTGGACGACCACGATGCGCGAGCTGGGCGTGGACGACTCCGACGACGCCGCGGTGGAGGCCTTCCACGAGGCGGTGGACGCCGGTGAGCTCGACGTCGACCAGGACACGGCCGACGAGATCACCGCGCGCGAGGCCGCCGAGCCGGAACCGCAGCCGAGGGTGTGGCTGAGCCCGGTGGAGCTGACCGAGTCCGAACCGCACCGCGCGATCGCGGCCCAGGCACCGATCACGCAGCAGATGCGCACCGTAGTGGGGCAGGCCTCTGAGGGACCGGAGAAGCTGGCGGCCGCCCTGGGCGAGGACGAGGGCACGGCCCGGCTGCTGCTGGAGTGGGCGCAGCGCGCGGGTCTGCTGCGGGTCACGGGTGAGCAGCTGGTGTCGACGCTGATCGCCGCTCCCGTGCTGGACGAGCCGGAGGTGCTGTGGACGAAGCTGTGGCAGAGCTTCGTGCTGCTCGACGACGCCTTCCGCGAGGACCTCGACGCGATCGACGCCGACACCGACGACGACCTGCTGCCGGAGCTGGTGCAGTCCGCGCTGAGCGTGCTCTACGCCGCGGGTGACGAGGTACCGCTGGAGATCGTGGCCGCGACGGCAGCCGACGTTTTGGGCGCCGAGGACCCGGGGCCGGTGCTGGCCCTGGTGACGCGGATCGTGCAGCGGTGGGAGTCGATGGGTGCGCTGCGCACCCGCCCCGCCGGTGACGACGAGGAGCCGTTCGAGACGTTCGTCGAGCTGCAGCCCGCGGGCGTGTGGGCGGCGCGGGAGTCGCTGCGGGCGTTCGGTTTCCGCGTACCGACCACCGAGGCGCTGCGGATGGCGCCTGCCGAGCTGGTGGTGCTGCTGTTCGCCGACGCCACGCCACCGGTGCAGCAGGCGCTGGCCGCGCACTGGATCGAGCACCGGGGTTCGCAGCAGGCGGCGGAGGAGCTGACCGCGCTGCTGGAGCTGGTGGACGACCCGGCGGTCCGGCTTCCCGCGCTGGCGCTGCTGGAGGCGGCCGGCGAGGACGGGGTCGCGGCGGCGCGCGAGGTGGCCGACGACCCGGTGTGCGGCGCGGCGGTGCGGGTGTGGCTGCAGGCCACGACCGACGAGCCGCTGGCGCGCGAGGGCGATCGGGTGCTGTTCAACGCCGACGTCATGGCGGTGTCGCTGGAGTCGGATCCGGCGCTGCTGGTCGGCGAGGTCGCCGACCAGCCGCAGGAGGAGCAGCTGCAGCTGGTGGCGGATCTGGCCGCGAGCGGGCACTCGCACGCCGAGGCGCTGCTGGCGGCGCTGGCCGAGCACCACGAGGACGAGGAGGTCGCGGCGGCGGCGCGCAGCGCCCTGGATGCCTGATTCGCGGTGACGCTGCTCATGTCCGTTTGTTCTGCTAACGAGAATTGTTTAGCATTGCGAACGAAATGACTTTTCCGAGCAGCCGCAACCGCAGCTGCGGACGCCGTTGATGAGGGGTGGCGTGGCGATGAGCGCCGGGCACGAAGTTCGGTTACTCGACGTCTTCAAGGGGCAACCGAAGGCGGTGTGGATCACCGCCTTCGCGGCGGTCATCGCCTTCATGGGAATCGGCCTGGTCGACCCGATCCTGCTGTCCATCGCCGAGGCGATGCACGCGGGACCCGAGCAGGTCACCCTGCTGTTCTCGTCCTACCTGGGCGTTCAGGTCGTGGCCATGCTGATCACCGGTGCGTTCAGCGCCCGCTACGGGCCCAAGCGCACCGTGGTCACCGGCCTCGTCCTGATCGTGCTGGCGACCGTCGCGTGCGCGCTGGCGAGCTCCATCGGCCAGCTCGTCGCGCTGCGCGCGGTGTGGGGCCTGGGCAACGCGTTCTTCATCGCCACCGCCCTGTCGGTGATCGTCGGCGCCGCCTCGGGCGGCCAGCAGGCCGCCATCCTGCTCTACGAGGCGGCGCTGGGCATCGGCCTGTCCACCGGTCCGCTGCTCGGCGCGCTGCTGGGCAACATCTCCTGGCGCGGCCCGTTCGCGGGCACCGCCGCGCTGATGGCCGTCGCGCTGATCCTCTCCGCCGGGTTCCTGCCCAAGGACGGCGACCGGTCCAGCCGCGCGAGGATCGGTGTCCTCGACCCGCTCAAGGCGCTCAAGCACAGCGGGCTGCTGCGCACCTCGCTCGGCTCGGCGCTCTACACCGCGAGCTTCTTCATCGTGCTGGCCTGGTCGCCGTTCGTGCTGGAGTACGGCGCAATCGCGGTCGGCCTGGTGTTCTTCGGCTGGGGCCTGTGCGTGGCGGTGGCCGGCGTGACGCTGGCGCCGAAGCTCGCGGCCCGCTTCGGCGAGGTCGGCGCCACGA
Source organism: Saccharopolyspora sp. ID03-671 (assembly GCF_045278815.1). NCBI lineage: Bacteria > Bacillati > Actinomycetota > Actinomycetes > Pseudonocardiales > Pseudonocardiaceae > Saccharopolyspora > Saccharopolyspora sp. ID03-671. The sequence goes on along the minus strand of NZ_CP134054.1, from coordinate 3,930,723 downwards.
TCATCGCCGTGCTGCTCTACGCGGTGATCCTCGGCGTCATGGCGCTGGGGCCGAAACCGGTCGTGGTCGTCGGCGTGATCCTCAGCGGTCTGGCGTCGGGCCTGCTCAACACGCTGTTCACCGGGTCGGCGATGAGCGTGAGCGACGCGCCGCGCCCGGTCGCCAGCGCGGGCTACAACTTCTGCCGCTGGCTCGGCGGTGCCGCCGCGGCGACTCTGGTCGGCCACGTCGCGACCTGGTTCGGCTCCAATCACGCCCCGTTCGGCGTGGGTGCGGCGCTGTGCGTGATCGCCGCGCTGCTGCTGGTCCCGGGCCTGCGCGGCAAGGGCGACGCGCAGCGGGTCCCGGCCGTGGTCGGCGAAGAGGTCTGATCGAGGCGGTTCGCGAAAGGGCGTGCGGGTCTTGACGATCCGCGCGCCCTTTCGCCGTTCGCCCAATGTTCGCCAAACGCTTGCGCCGCGTTCGCGGTCGCCTACGCTCCATGCCGTTCTCGAACAGCTTGGAGGTCCCGGTGGCTCCCGAACGTCGACTCCTGCCGCTGCTCAACGGCGGACGCGCCCGCGTCACCTGCCGATACCGCTGCGGCGACCAGTGCTCCCAACACCCGCCGAACACCTCGGACAACCCCACTTTCGGGCAAGCGCTGAACCAGGTCCTGAGCCGCCGCGGCCTGCTCAAGGCCGGGGCGGTGGCCTCGGCCGCGCTCGCCGTCCCCGCGCTCGCGTCCCGCGAGGCCGCCGCCGCGACCGGACTGGACTTCGTGCCGATCCGGCCGAACACCGAGGACGCGGTGGTGATCCCGGAGGGCTTCCAGCAGCAGGTCGTCATCCGCTGGGGCGACCCGATCCTGCCCGGCGCACCGGAGTTCGACTTCGACGCGCAGACCCCGGAGGCCCAGGAAGGCCAGTTCGGCTACAACAACGACTTCTGCGCGCTGCTGCCGCTGCCCGACGGGCGCCGGCTGATGATCAACAACCACGAGTACGTCACCGAGGAGTTCGTCTTCCGCGGCTACGACGCCGACAACCCCACCGAGCAGCAGGCCCGGATCTCCTGGGCGGCGCACGGGCTCTCGGTCGTGGTGCTGGACGACAAGAAGCCGGTGCTCGACCCGCTGAACCGGCGGATCACCCTCACCACCCCGTTCGAGCTGCGCGGACCCGCCGCGGGCAGCGAGTTCCTGAAGACCCCCGCGGACCCGACGGGCACGCGCTCGCTGGGCACCATGAACAACTGCTCCGGCGGCGTGACGCCGTGGGGCACGATCCTGTCCGGCGAGGAGAACTTCCACCAGTACTTCGCCCACGCCGACTCCGTCACCGACCCGGCGACGCGGGAACGCCTCGCGCGCTACGGCGTGGAGGGAGCCGAGACCGACCGCAAGTGGGAGCGCTTCGACTCGCGCTGGGACCTCTCCCAGCAGGTCAACGAGCCCAACCGGTTCGGCTGGATCGTGGAGGTCGACCCGCACGACCCGACCTCCACGCCGGTCAAGCACACCGCTCTCGGCCGGTTCAAGCACGAGGGCGCCAACATCCGCGTCCTCGACGACGGCCGCGTCGCCGCCTACATGGGCGATGACGAGAAGTTCGAGTACCTGTACCGGTTCGTCTCCGACGGCGCGGTGAAACCCGGCGGCAGCGGCCTCGCGCGCAGGCACAACATGGCGCTGCTGGATTCCGGCACGCTCTACGTCGCCAAGCTCACCGGCGACAGCCCCGGGGAGATCGACGGGTCCGGGACGCTGCCCTCCGACGGCGAGTTCGACGGCGCGGGCGAGTGGATCCCGTTGGCGCACAACGACACCAGCTTCGTCGAGGGCATGAGCGCCGAGGAGGTCTACGTCTTCACGCGGCTGGCCGCCGACAAGGCGGGCGCCACCAAGATGGACCGGCCCGAGGACGTCCAGCCGCACCCGACGACCGGGCGGGTCTACGCCGCGCTGACCAACAACTCCGACCGCGGCACCGACGGCGAGGCCCCGGCCGACGAGCCGAACCCGCGCAACACCAACAAGCACGGCCAGGTCCTGGAGCTCGACGACGACCCGGCGGGCGTCCGGTTCGCCTGGCGGCTGCTGCTGGTCTGCGGCGATCCGGCCGACCCGTCGACCTACTTCGCCGGGTACGACAAGTCGCAGGTCAGCCCGATCACCTGCCCGGACAACGTCGCCTTCGACAGCCGCGGCAACCTGTGGATCACCACCGACTCCAGCGGCGAGCTCGGTTTCAACGACGGCCTCTACGCCGTCCCGCTGGAAGGCCCGGAACGCGGCCACGTCAAGGCCTTCCTCAGCGTCCCCCGGGGCGCGGAAGCCTGCGGCCCGGTCATCGAGGACGACCTCGTCCTCGTCTCGGCCCAGCATCCCGGCGAGGTGGACGGCGCCAACGCCGACAACCCCGCCAGCCACTGGCCGGACGGAGGCACCACGCAACCCCGCCCCTCGGTGGTCGCCGTCTGGCGCTGAGGCGGGGGACAGTTCCATCCCGAAGTGCCCGGACAGGACAGACTTCGATCACGGGTGATTCGGGCAAGAACCGTCCCCTTCCCGCGCTCCAGCCCCGGCCGATCAGCTCCTGAGCCTCCGGTAGAGGCGCACCCAGGACCGGGGCGGCAGATCCTTCGGGAGCGGCGGCAAGCCGTGCGCGCGAAGGCCGGTCGCGTTGCGGATCATCTCCGCGAGCGACCGGCCTCTCGCCTGGTAGACGGCCTCGACGAAGGACTGGTAGTCGGAACGGCACTCCTCCGGGAGCAGTCGGCGCCTGGTGATGCGGAGGATTCCGCCGTCGCAGGCGGGGATCGGGCGGAAGTGGCGGGCCGGGACCTCACCCACCAGTCGGAAGTCGAACCACGGGGCCCACTGCGCGTTGAGCTGACTTCCTCCCCTCGCCCGCTTCCTGGCCACCTCGTGCTGGACCAGCAGGACCGCTTCGGTCCAGTCGGGGAGGCCGAGCAGGCGGCGGGTCGTGGCCGTGGTGATGCCGAACGGCAGGTTGCCGACCACCGCGTGCGGTCGCGTCGGGAACCGGAATTCCCGCATGTCGCAGCGGTGGAGGCGCACTTGCGGGAATTCGGCGGCCAGGCGGTCGGCCCAGCGCGGGTCGAGTTCGACCGCGATCACCGGGCGCCCGAGCTCGACGAGCTCCCGGGTGAGGGCGCCGCGGCCGGCCCCGAGTTCGACGACCGGGTTCGGCGACGGCGTCAGCGCACGCGCGATGCGCCCAGCCGCGGACGGGTTGATCAGGAAGTTCTGGCCGAGTTCGCGGCGCGCTCGATCGCGCGCCGACCTGCGGCGAGAGGACATGGGGACTGCTCCTGCACTCGCGAACCGGATGGGGAACCGGGTCTCGCGCGCGCAGGCAGGCAGCGAATCACCGCAGCATCAACCGCGCGTCGGGCGACGAGACCCGGACGCGAACGGCGACGCGATTCGACGAGCCGCGCCGCCTAGGCGGAACGCAGCCGGATGAAGAAAGCAGCAGAACAAAGCCCCATGTCGACAAACCTACAAGCCCCCACCCCACCCCCGAAACCGATTTTTCCACCCCTCCCAACTCACCCGGGATCGAAAACAGCGGTTTTCGTCGGTCGAAAACCGCAGCATTCGTCCGTCGAAAACCGCTGTTTTCGACCGACGAATGTTGCGGTTTTTGACCTGGGGAGGGTGTGGCGAGGCGTCGGCGGGTGACCGGTGGGGTGGCGGGCGCTGGTTTTGGCGACTCTGCGTTGCTTGTTCGGTTCTTGTTCACCCGGATGTACCGGGGAGATCGCCCGATCTGTCTAGCGTTCGAGTGTTCCGAACGAATCTCCTGGAGGTCCGCTTGTCTTCCCGACAGGACAGCGGGCGGGTCATCCCGCTCCCCCTCGCGTCCCACCACAGCGCGAGCCGATCCTCGATCACCTGCAAGTACCGCTGCGGCAACGCATGCCAGCACGAGGCGCCGAACACCTCCGGTAACGCCTACTTCGGTGACATCGTCGAGTCCGTGCTCAGCCGCCGCGGCGCGCTCAAGGCCACCGGCGCGCTCGCGCTCACGGTCGGCGGGGCGTCCCTGCTCACCGGCACCGCGGCCGCCGCACCCCGGCCCGCCGCGACCGGCGGCGCGGTGCCCGGCACCGACTTCGCGCCCGTCGCGCCGAACACCGAGGACGCCGTGGTCACCGCCGACGGCTACCGGCAAGGCGTCGTGATCCGCTGGGGAGACCCGGTCGTCGAGGGCGCGCCCGAGTTCGACTTCGCGAACCAGAGCGCCGCCGCCCAGGAGAAGCAGTTCGGCTACAACAACGACTTCGCCGAGCTCATCGCCCTGGACCGGACCGGTTCCCAGAGCCTGCTGGTGTGCAACCACGAGTACACCACCGAGGAGCACATGTTCCTCGGCTACGACGAGAACAACCCCACCGAGGAGCAGGCCAAGATCGCCTGGGCCGCGCACGGCCTCTCGGTGGTGCTCGTCGAGCGCCAGGACGACGGCGGCCTCAAGCCGGCGCCGAGCCGCTACAACCGGCGCATCACCCTCAACACCCCGTTCGAGCTGCGCGGACCCGCCGCGGGCAGCGACCTGCTCAAGACCTCGGTCGACCCGACCGGCACGAAGGTCTTCGGCACCCAAAACAACTGCTCCGGCAGCCTCACGCCGTGGGGCACGATCCTGTCCGGCGAGGAGAACTTCAACCAGTACTTCGCCAACGCCGACACGGTCACCGACCCGGCCGCCAAGGAGCGCCTCGACCGCTACGGCTTCGAAGGCACCGCCAGCACCCGCAAGTGGGAGCGGTTCGACAAGCGCTGGGACATCGCGCAGGAACCCAACGAGGTCAACCGGTTCGGCTGGATCGTGGAGATCGACCCGAACGACCCGACCTCCACGCCGGTCAAGCACACCGCTCTCGGCCGCTTCAAGCACGAGGGCGCCGCCGTCCAGATCGCCGACGACGGCCGCGTCGTGGCCTACACCGGTGACGACGAGCGCTTCGACTACATCTACAAGTTCGTCTCCCGCGGCAAGGTCAAGCAGGGCACCAGCGCCCTGGCCCGCAGGCACAACATGAGCCTGCTCGACGACGGCACGCTCTACGTCGCCAAGTTCACCGGCAACAGCCCGGCCGGCGAGATCGACGGCACCGGGACGCTGCCCTCCGACGGCAAGTTCGACGGCATCGGCGAGTGGATCGCGCTGGCCAGCGGCACCGAGTCCTTCGTCCCCGGCTTCACCGCCGAGGAGGTCTACGTCTTCACGCGCCTGGCCGCCGACAAGGCCGGTGCCACCAAGATGGACCGGCCGGAGGACATCCAGCCGAACCCGGTCAACGGCAAGGTCTACTGCGCGCTGACCAACAACAGCAACCGCGGCAGCGAGGGCAACGCCGCTCCGGACGAGGCCAACCCGCGCGTCGGCAACAAGCACGGTCACGTGCTGGAGCTCGACGACGACACCACCGGCACCCGCTTCGGCTGGAACCTGCTGCTGGTGTGCGGCGACCCGAACGACGCGGGCACCTACTTCGGCGGCTTCGACAAGGCGCAGGTCAGCCCGATCTCGTGCCCGGACAACGTGGCCTTCGACCGCCACGGCAACCTGTGGATCTCCACCGACGGCAACGCGCTGGACTCCAACGACGGCCTGTTCGCGGTGCCGGTCGACGGTCCCGAGCGCGGTTTCGTCAAGCAGTTCCTGACGGTGCCCAAGGGCGCCGAGACCTGCGGTCCCGTGGTGCGCGACAAGGTCGTGACCGTCGCGGTCCAGCACCCCGGCGAGATCGACGGGCACAACGCGGGCAACCCGGCATCGCACTGGCCCGACGGCGGCACCTCCCAGCCGCGCCCGTCGGTCGTGGCGATCTGGCGCGAGGACGGCGGTGAGATCGGCCGCGGCTGATCTCACCTTGCGAGCGCGGGGGTCTCCGGCGGAAGCCGGGGGCCCTCGTTGCGTTCCGGGCCCACCACCCCCGTCCCGAGGCGCGCGACCCGTCCTGAGGCGGATGCCCCGCCCCCCAAAGGGGTTCCTGTCCCAAGGCGGATGACGGAATACGGCCGCAATCCGGTACCGGACTACGGCCGTATTCCCGTCACCTGAACCCTACGTCAGGAGCTGGTCACCTCCGTGGACCCGATTTCAATGGAAGTCGGGGTCCTGATTTCCATAGAAATCGGGGACCGAAGTTCCATTGAAATCGCGTTGTCCCGGCGGGATCAGGCTTCGGGGGCGGGATCAGGACTCGGGGGTGGGGTTGGGTTCGGAGGTGGGGTTCTGCTTGGGGGCCGACTTCAGGGCGATGACCGTGAAGGCGGCGGCGATCATGACGATGCCGACGACCCAGAGCCCGGAGCGCTGGGAGCCGGTGACGTCGGCCAGCGCGCCCGTGACGTAGGGGGCGGCGAAGCCGCTGATGTTGCCCAGCGAGTTGATCAGCGCGATGCCGCCGGCCGCCGCGGCACCGGCGAGGAAGTTGCTGGGCAGCGCCCAGAACGTCGGCAGGGCGGCGCAGACGCCGACCGCGCAGATCGTCACCGCGACCATCGCCAGGTACGGGTTGCCCAGGTACAGCGCGACGGGGATCGCGACGCCGCCGAGCAGCATCGGCAGCGCCACGTGCCAGACCCGCTCGCGGGTGCGGTCGCCGTGCGCCGCCCAGATCACCATCGCGATCGCGCCGATCACGTACGGAACCGCCGTGACCAGACCCGCTTCCATCGTGGACAGGTCCGTGCCGTACTGCTGCTCGAAGCCCTTGATGATCGTCGGCAGGAAGAAGCCCAGCGCGTAGAGGCCGTAGGCGATGCCGAAGTAGACGAACGCCAGCGCCAGGATCCGCGGGTGCGTGAGGGCCTTGCGCAGCGGCCACGCGTGGGCGGCCTCGGTCTCGGCGCGCTCGGCCTCCAGCTGCCCGGACAGCCACTCCCGCTCCTCGGCCTTGAGCCACTTGGCCTGCTCGGGCCGGTCGGTGAGGAAGAACCAGGTGGCCACGGCCAGCAGCATCGCCGGGACGCCCTCGACCAGGAACATGAACCGCCAGCCGGACAGGCCGAAGACGCCGTGACCGCTGGAGATCAGCGCGCTGGACACGGTCGCGCCGATGGCGCTGGAGACCGGGACGGCCGCCATGAACAGCGCCACGGCCTTGGCCCGCTGCACCGCGGGGAACCAGTACGTGAGGTACAGGATGATGCCCGGGAAGAACCCGGCCTCGGCGACGCCCAGCAGGAACCGCAGCACCACCAGGGCCGTCGCGTTCGGCACGAAGGCCATCACGGTCGCGACGATCCCCCAGGTGATCATGATCCGGGCGAGCCACTTGCGGGCGCCGAAGCGGTGCAGAGCGAGGTTGCTCGGCACCTCCAGCACCAGGTAGCCGAGGAAGAAAATCCCGGAGGCGAATCCGAAGACCGTTGCGGTCATGCCCAGTTCGTCGTTCATCCCGTTCGGCCCGGCGAACCCGATGTTCACCCGGTCCAGGTAGTTGACGAAGTACAGCAGGCACAGGAAGGGCATCAGCCGGATCGCGACCTTGCGCAGGACCCGGTTCTGCATCTCTGCAGAGGCGACGTTGACGCTGCTCACCCGAAGGGCATACGCGCCGCTCGGCCACCGGGTCAAGGGAGGACCGGTGGATGGGACGGCCGGTCACTCGGGTGAAATGCACCACCTGTAGCGTTACAGACATGCCAGAACGCCCGATTGCCCTGGTCACCGGCGCCTCACGAGGCATCGGGGCCGCGGTCGCGCGTGAGCTGTCCCACACTCATGACCTGTTGTTGGGCGGCCGCGACACCGACGCCATCCAGACCCTGATCGACGAACTGCCCGGCGCCGCCCGCGAGTGGCCGGTGGAACTCACCGACCACGCCGCGCTGGCCGACGCCGCGACCGACATCGAGCGAGTCGACGTCCTGGTGCACTGCGCCGGACTCGTCGAGCTCGGCCAGATCGCCGACGCCACCGGCGATTCGTGGCGGCGCACCTTCGAGGTGAACCTCTTCGCCGTCACCGAGCTCACCCGCCTGCTGCTGCCCCAGCTGCGCGCCGCCCAGGGACACGTCGTCCTGGTCAACTCCGGCGCGGGCCTCAGCGCCAAGCCGAACTGGGGCGCCTACGCGGCGAGCAAGTTCGCGCTGCGCGCCTTCGCCGACGTGCTGCGCGCCGAGGAGGCCACCAACAGCGTGCGCGTGACCTCGGTGTTCCCCGGTCGCACCGCGACCGACATGCAGCGCTCGGTCCGCGAGCAGGAGGGCGGCGCCTTCGAGGCCGACCGCTACCTGCGTCCCGAGTCGGTGGCGAAGCCGATCATCTCGGCCGTGAACGCCACCGAGGACTCACACCTCACCGAGATCATCGTTCGCCCCGCCGCGGCCTGAACCCTGCGGGCGACGCCTGGCGGGGGCGGTTCTTCCTCGAATCGTCCCGACGTTTCGGACATCGATCACGGGTGATTCGAGGAGGAACCGTCCCCTGCCGCGTCAGCCGCGCACGTGCTGCGCCGCCGTCCGAGCCGCGGCCTGCACGGTGCGGCGGTCGACGCGGGTGGGCTCGCGGTCGTTGAGGACCTCCTCGCCCGCCACCCAGACGTCCCGCACGCTGCGCGAACCCGCCGCCCACACGACGTTGGACAGCACCTGCTCGTCGGGCGCGTCCAAACCCGTCGCGAACGCGGGGTTGTCGACGTCGAGGTGCACGATGTCGGCCCAGCGGCCCGGTTCCAGCGCGCCGATGTCGTCGCGGTGCAGCGCCTCGGCCCCGCCGCGGGTGGCGGCCAGCAGCGCGGCCCGCGCGCTCAGCGCCGTCGCGTCACCGGTGACCGTGCGCGCCAGCAGGCCCGCGAGCTGCACCTCCTCCCACAGGTCCAGGTCGTCGTTGCTGGACGGGCCGTCGGTGCCCAGGCCGACCGGGATGCCGGCGCGCAGCAGCTCGACGAGCCGCGCGGTTCCGGAGGCGAGCTTGGCGTTGGAACCGGGGCAGTGCGCGACACCGACGCCGCGACGCGCGAGCAGCTCGATGTCGTCGTCGCCGAGGTGCACGCCGTGCGCTGCGATGACACGACCTTCGAGCACGCCCAGCTTGTCCAGCAGCGCCGGCACCGAGCCGTACTCCTCGCGCTGCACCGCGTCCTCGGCGAGCGTCTCGGCGACGTGGGTGTGCACCAGCGCGCCGCGCTGCTGGGCGGATTCTCCGATGGTCTGCAGGGCTTCCGGCGGCAGCAGGTAGGCCGAGTGCGGGCCGTAGGCGAGCTCGATGCGCTCACCCGGCCCGAAGCGCAGGCCGTCGGCGTCGATCCAGCGGTCGATGCCCTCGACCGCGCCGCGCCAGCCGCCCAGCGCCTCCAGCGCGGGGGTGTCGATCACGGCGGTGGCCAGCACCGCGCGGGAACCGACCGCCAGCGTCGCCTCGACCATCGACTCGGTGATGAAGTACATCTCGGCGCTGGTCGTCACGCCCGCCCGCAGCATCTCGACGCAGCCGAGCTCCATGCCGGCGCGGACGTCGGAGGGCCGCAGCCGCGCCTCGGCCGGAAAGATCACCTCGTTGAGCCAGCGCAGCAGCGGCAGGTCCGCGCCCATGCCGCGCAGCAGGGTCATCGGGCTGTGGGCGTGCGCGTTGATCAGGCCGGGCAGCAGGATGCCGCCGCATTCGCGGACGGTGACGTCGTTGGAGCGCTCCGGCGCGCCCTGCCGGGGTCCGCAGTAGGTGATGCGGCCGGTGTCGTCGACGTCGACCACCGCGTCCCGGATGACCGAGCAGGTCGGGTCGCAGGGCAGTGCCATCGGTGCGTGCAGGCGGAGTGCGGTCGGCATGACCGCATTCTGCCGCACCCCGTTCCGGCCCCGGACGTTCCCGCGATTGGCCGAAAGACCGAGGTGCGCTGGCCGATCGGCTGATCTGCGGGCCCGGTTTTCCTGGCCCGGCGGCCGATACCGGTTTCCGCCCCGGTGCCCGACTCTGGAGTCAGGCCGTGGGAGCGACCCGCCCCCTTAGGGGCAGGTCCCCGATGCGCCGACCGAATGATCAGGGAAAACATCCCCGGCTGGCCGATCCGCGAGCACCCGCTCAACCGCCACGCTGGGGAGGAGGAACCGAGTCGGGGAGGTTCACCATGTTCGAGACCACGATGACCGCGATCGCCGCCGCCATCGCCATGATCGCCCTGCTGCTGATGGCGTTGAGCTCGGTGCTGCCGGATCTGCTGGAGGGCTACGGCGGTCGGGACCGCAAGCGCCGCCGGATCAGTCCTGGGGCAGGTCCGTGCCCAGACACCGGCGGCTCATCCGGGCCAGAACGTCGTAGCGGGGCCGAATTCGCTCTTCTGGAGCCGAGGCCTGCGGCGGTGGTTCCTGCACCCGGCGGACGGTTACCCGCTCCGCCGGCTCTGGTGGATCGTCCGCTCCGCTCCTGGCTCGCCGGGCCGCGTTCCTGCTCACCGTGAAGGCGGGCTCGGATCCGCTGGTGCGCGGGCCGGAGCGCAGCCATTCCAGCCGGTGCAGCGCTTCGCTGTGGTGGTCGGTGATGGTGACGCGGGCGGCGTCGAAGGAGTGCAGCACGGCCCGGTTGATCTCGACGACGGCGCGGTCCCGCCACAGGCTGCGCTCGGTGGAGGTGTCCATGCCGAGCCGCTCGGCGACCTGCCGGGTCAGCCCGTAGGCCTGGTCGTCGGCCAGCCCGCGAGTGCCGATCTCGGTGCCCACGAACCAGGTGTTGAACGGCGCGGCGGGGTAGCGGATGCCGCCGATGTCGAGGTGCATGTTGCTGATCAGCGGGACGCTGTGCCAGCGCAGGCCGAGCTCCTCGAACCAGCGGTAGTCGGGGTGCTCCAGCGGCACTTCCTGCACGACGTCGCGGGGCACGGGGACGAGCTTGACGCCCTCGTGCTCGGTCTCCACGACGAGCGGCAGGTGGTCGAAGCGGCCGCGCGGCGCCGGGGGTTTCCAGCCGAGCCGCTGCGCCTGCGCGGTGAATCCCTGGTAGCGGGCGTCGCCGAGGACACCGCCGTCGGCCAGGGTGTAGCCGGCGTAGCGGACGACCTGCTCGTTCCAGATCCGCGGGCCCGCCGACTCGGGGGCGTCGGGGGCGAAGACGGTGATCAGCGGCCGGATACGGCCGGCGTTGGTGGCCAGCCGCAGGTGTTCGAAGCACTCGCTGGCGATGGCCGAGGCGTTGCGCAGGCCGCGCAGGTCGCGGACCTCGACCCGGTTCCACGGCAGGCCGCCGGTGCACCAGCCGCTGTCGCGCAGCGCGACGCGGGCTCCGTGGGTGAGCTCGGCGGTGGTGTGCCGGTAGGTGCCGGTTTCGGCGATGCTGCGCCGCACCTCGGCGAGCCGGTCGCGGAGCGAGCCGGCTTCGGGGTGCGCGGAGTGGAAGGAGCGCAGGAAGTCCTCGGCTGCGGTCACCGTCGGGTTCGTCGGGCTCGGGCTGAGTTCCTCGCGAATGGCCGTCACGCCGCGAGAACCTAACTTCCGGAACCACCGCCTGAGCAGCCCTCAGGCCATCACTTTCCGGTGATCTTGAGCAGCCACGATCAGGTGTTCCGCTGACCCGATGTAACTGACATCGACCCGATCACCGCAACCCTTGATCCGCCAAAAGAGTGAACTCCCAACCCCCTCAAGTCGAAAACCGCGGTTTTCGCGCGATGAAAACAGCGGTTTTCGACACGGGGAGGGGTGTCAGGGGCGTTCGTAGATGAGGTCGTGGATCTCTCGGCCCTCGTCGTGGGCGCGGTTCTCGAACTTGGTGATGGGGCGCCAGTCGGGGCGCGGGGCCCAGCCGCCGGGTTCGTCGGCGTAGCGGTTGCGCAGGCCCGGTTCCGCTTCGCAGACCTCGCGCATCTGCTCGGCGTAGTTCTCCCAGTCGGTGGCCAGGTGCAGGACACCGCCAGGTCGCAGCCGCGAGGTGATCAGCGCGACGGACTCGGGCTGGACCAGGCGGCGCTTGTGGTGCCGCTTCTTCGGCCACGGGTCCGGGAAGTAGATCCGCACCTCGTCCAGCGACCCCGGTTCGACGTGGTCGCGCAGCAGCACGATGGCGTCACCGCGCAGCAGCCGGAGGTTGGAGACCTCCAGCTTCTCGGCGCGCAGCATCAGCTGGGCCAGACCGGGCTTGTAGACCTCGACCGCCAGGTAGTTGTCGTCCGGCTGCGCGGCGACGAGCTGCGCCGTCGTCTCGCCCATGCCCGAGCCGATCTCCAGCACCACGGGCGCGGAGCGGCCGAACCAGGACTCCACGTCCAGCGGCCCTTCCGGCAGCTCGGTGACGTCGGCGCCGAGCTCGGCCCAGTGGCGGTCCCAGGCCCGCTGCTGCCCGACGGTCATCCGCTCGCCCCGCTGGACGTAGCTGACGACGGTACGGCGGAACGGAACCTGCTGGTCAGAGGAATTCACGAGGACGAATTATCGCAAACCGGCAGCGCGTCCCCGTCACCGCGTGGAGGGTGCGCAGCGCTGCCCGACACGAGCCACGAAGTCGCGAGACGTCGACACCCCGCTCGCAGCTCGCCCCGCCGCGGGTTCTGAGACGTCGTCCGGCGAGTACACCGCGGCGCCGTGCATCGGCGTGCATCAGGAGAGGTGCACGGGGTCCGGACGGCGCGTCAGGTTCCGCTGCTCGCACCGCCGAGCAAGACGACCGCTGTTCTTGAAGTCACCAGGCCTCGACCTGCGGGAGCAGGGAGAGCAGCTTGCCCGTGCTGGTCGGCACCGGCAGGGACTCGGTCTCGCCGTAGGCGGGGACGGCGTTGAGCCAGCCGTCGTGGTCGTCGGTGAGGACGATCGTGGTGGGCATCCGGACGTCGCCGCGGTCGGACGGGGCGTACTCCCAGTACCCGGCCTCGCTGGTGCCGACCCAGGGCACGAAGACCCAGCCGGGGCGCGACGAGAGGATCGCGTGCACCTCGTCCTCGATCTTGAACGCCTCGGCGCGCGAGGCGATGTCGCCGCGGTCCAGCGCGCGCAGCCACCAGGGCGCGGGCAGCCGGCGCGCAGCGCCGTTGAGCTTGCGGAAGAGCTCCAGGACCTGGCGCTCGGAGGCGGTGTGGATCCAGCTGCGGCGAAGCGACGCGGGTGTCGCGGCTTCGGTGGCAGGCGGGTGCGCCTCGGTCGCCAGCGACCACTCGAGTCGCGGAACCGGCTCCAGCTGGACGTCGTTGCCGTCGTGCTTGGCGCGGACACCCCCGCTTCGGGGAAGAACGATCAGAGCACTCTCTTGTGAAGACAGCATGTGGCCCACTCCTCTGGTGTGGAGAAAGACGCGAGCCGAACTACTCGCCCACGGCCAGCGCATGCCCCCAAGCGACGCTGGTTGCGGGACACCTCTACTTATGCCTTACCACAGCCAAACCGACGAATGAGACAACCGTGTAAAATGTGATCGCAATCACATGAGAGACTCGTTCGGTTGACCTAGTCGAGGTCAGGTCGACAAGGGGAGTCGTGGCGGTTGGAGTAGAGGCGTGCCGGATCAGACGTTCCAACGCGTGGAGATCAACGGCGGGGTGGTCGTCGGCGTCGACGCCTCCGCCTCGTCCTTGCGAGCCCTGGCGGTCGCGGCCGAGGAGGCCGCCCGCCGCAACGCGGTCCTGCACGTGGTCCGCGCCTGGAGCATGCGCACGGCCCCGCGTCCTCCGGACTGCCCGCCGAACGCGGTCCCGAGCATGGACGCCTTCCAGCAGGAGGTGGAGCGCGAGACCGAGAAGCTGGTGCAGGACAGGCTCGGCGACACCGAGGTCACCACGGAGATCCACGCGGTCCACTCGCCGAGCCCGCAAGCCCTCCTGGCCGCCTCCAGGGGAGCGGACCTCCTCGTGGTCGGCCACCGGGGCAGAGGGGGCTTCGCAGGCCTCATGCTCGGCTCAGTAGCAGAACAATGCGTAAGGCACGCAGCCTGCCCAGTACTGGTCGTAAGACCCTCCGTCTAACCAGAACGACCGTCAGACAAGCGCCGAAGGCGCTTTCTCTTTCCCCACCTCAGACGCTGGCACCGCCGCGGGTTCTGAGCGCCTTCGTGGCGAGTACGCCGTGACGCCGTGTATTGGCATACATAAGGAGCGGCGCACGGAGTCCACGGAGGCGCTCAGGTTCCGCTACCCGCACCGCCAAGCAAAAAGACCACAGAGAAGTAGATCTTCAAATCGTAGATAGAAAGCACAGGGCCCGGGCCATCCCCCGAATGACAGCCCGGGCCCTCCCCCGTCCCGACCGCCGGCGCCCCCGAGCGCTGCTGCAGTCGGTCGTCTTTGGTTGTGCTTCAGCGTTCTCGAGTCACGGTGTGATCGTCCGCTGACTCACCGCGTCCGATGTGACCCGGTGCGATCGGCTTCCGCTCGATCTTGCAGCCGATCCTATCGGTCGGCGTGACCAGACTCTCGGCCGGGCTCGGTAACGTTGCGCGTTCCCGGGCCCAGCTGGGGATTCCCGGCTTTGATCAAGGGCTTTCGGTTCCATGATCAAATCCGCTGGTCAGGCATCACGCCGGTGGGTCACGACGAGTCCGATCACCCAGACACCCACCGTGACGGCTCCGAAGTACGCGAGTGACGCCCAGGGGCCGAGGGGCATGTTCGCGGACAGGGGGCCTTCGCCGCTGAGGAAGTTGTCGGCCATCACGAAGGGCATCCACCGCTGGGCCTCGGTGCCGATCTCGGGGATGAGCGCGACGAGGTTCTCGACGAGCAGCGACCACAGCAGCAGCACGGTGACGGCGCCCGCGGTCTGGCGCAGGAGCATGCCGACGCCGACGGCGAGGATCGCGGAGAACGCGAAAACCGGCCCGACACCGGCGACCTGCCGCCACTGGTCGGCGGTGGTGAGCGCGAGGTCGGAGCTGGGCAGCAGCACCTTGGCGACGCCCCAGGAGCCGAACGCGCAGATCTCGCCGATGATCAGCGCGAGGACGGCGACGACGGCGGTCTTGGCGAGCAGCACGGCGGTGCGGTTGGGCACGGCCACGAAGGTCGCCCGGATGGTGCCGAAGCGGTATTCGGTGGTGATCGCCAGCGCGGCGAGCACCAGGGTCACCATGAGTCCGAACTGGTGCCCGAACTGCGTTGTGCTGAGCGCGATCCCGTCGGAGTAGGCGGCGATGAGCGCGGTGAACCCGATGGGCAGGGCGAGCGCGAGGACCATGCACCACCAGGGGGCGCGGGTGGAGAAGAGCTTCATCCGCTCGACGGCGAGCAGGGTCATCGGGCCACCCCCTGGGCGGTCAGCTCGGGCGACTCGCCGAGCGCGGTCTGGTATTCGACGGCGTCGCTGGTCATCTGCATGAAGGCGTCTTCCAGCGAGCCGCGCTGCGCGGTGAGCTCGTGCAGCACGATGCGGTGCTGCGCGGCGATCTCGCCGACCCGCTCGGTGGTGACGCCGTCGAGGACGAGCCTGTCGTCGGCGGCGGTGCGGACGGTGATCTGCTCGTCGGCGAGGAGTCGTTGCAGCTGCGGGGCTTCGGGGGTGCGCACGAGCACGGAGCTGCTGCCCGCGCTGTCGACGAACTCGGCGGTGCTGCACTGGGCGATGAGCTTGCCGCGGCCGACGACGACGAGTTCTTCTGCGGTGAGCGACATCTCGCTCAGCAGGTGGCTGGAGACGAAGACGGTCCGGCCTTCGGCGGCGAGGCCCTGCATGAACCGGCGGATCCAGTGGATGCCTTCGGGGTCGAGGCCGTTGACGGGTTCGTCGAAGAGCAGGACTTCGGGGTCGCCGAGCAGCGCGGTGGCGATGCCGAGGCGCTGCGACATGCCGAGCGAGAACCCGCCGGCCTTGCGCCGGGCGACGTCGGTGAGCCCGACCTGGTCGAGGACTTCGTCGACGCGCTGCATGCCGATGCCGTTCGAGCGCGCGATCCACCGCAGGTGCGCGCGGGCGGTGCGGTTGGGGTGCACCCACTTGGCGTCGAGGAGGGCGCCGACGGTGCGCAGCGGGTTCTTGAGCTCCTGGTAGCGCTTGCCGTTGATGCGCACGTCGCCCGCGGTGGGGTTGTCGAGCCCGAGCACCATGCGCATGGTGGTGGACTTGCCCGCGCCGTTGGGGCCGAGGAATCCGGTGACGTGACCGGGTTTGACGGTGAAGGACAGGTCGTCCACCGCCACCTTCTGGCCGTAGCGCTTGGTGAGGCCTCTCGCCTCGATCATGATCACTCCTGTTGCTGGGACGCGGAGCAGTGCCGGTAGTAGTGAACCGGCCCCGAGGATGACGCACCTCAGGGTTGTCCCGGATCGCCACCCCGGTCCTTCAACGACGCTCCACAGTGGACTTCGGGTTGACCGGGAACATTCCGGGTGAACGGGGGACGTTTCAGGTGAACAGGCGGTTCAGCTCGACCGCGAGCCCGTCGTCGGCGACGGTGCCGATGGTGGCGTCGGCGGCGGCGCGCAGGTCGAGCGGCGCCTGCCCCATCGCCACGCCGCGGGCCGCCCAGCTCAGCATCTCGAAGTCGTTGGTGCCGTCGCCTGCGGCGAAGGTGCGATCCGGGACGATGCCGAGTTCGGTGCGCAGCTTCTCCAGCGCAGCCCCCTTGGACAGGCCCTCGGGGACGACGGTGACCCAGGGCTCGTAGGTGTCGACGGTGATGGCGCACTGCGGCAGCCGGACGTCGGCGAGGGTGGTGGCGAGCTCGGCCGGGTCGTGGCCGGTCCACTCGGCGATGAGCCGGGGCACGGGTGCGGCGGTGAGCTCGTCGAGCGGCGTGAGCCGCTGCGGCCCGTGCAGCTTCTCGGGGTCGAACGGCGCGGAGACGAGGTTGCCGACGCCGACGTCCTCGGCGGCGTAGATGCTGCCGGGCAGGTGCTCGCGGAGGGTCCGCAGCACCGGGGTGGCGTCGAAGGACGCGACGGACACGGGCTCGCGCCGCGCCACGTCGACCAGCACAGCACCGTTGGAGCACAACGCGAATCCGCTGGTCAGACCCAGTTCGTCGAGCACGGGCACGGTCCCGAGGAAGGTCCGCCCGGTCGCCACGACCAGTTGCGCACCGCCCTCGGCCGCGCGCCGCACGGCGTCCTTCACCGCTGCGGAGATCGCGTCGGTCTCCGGATCCAGCAGGGTCCCGTCGATGTCCAGGGCGACCAGTTCGGGCTTGAAGTCAGCGCTCACCCGTGCAGGCTATCCGCGCGTCGAAAACCGCGGTTTTCATCGCGCGAAAACCGCGGTTTTCGTCGCGCGAATGCAGCGGTTTTCGTCGCGGGGGTGGTGGGGTGGGGTGGCCCTGCGCGGAGTGGGGGTTGCGGGTGGGGGTGGCGTGGCAGGATGGGGCGGGTGGATTCCCCGGACGTCCGGAATGTCTGAGTTCATCGGAAGGGCATCGTGAACACGGCACCCGAGCAGCGCTGGGCAGGCCCGTTGTCGGCTGCCGTGGCGCGGTTGTGCGCGGAGTTGCAGCCCCGGGTGTCCGAGCGCACCGCCGAGGGGTTCGGCGAGGTGTTGCACCGGCTCGGAGCGCCGCTGCAGGTCGCGGTGGCCGGTCGGATCAAGTCCGGCAAGTCGACCCTGGTCAACGCGCTGATCGGGAGGCGGGTGGCGCCCACCGACGTCGGTGAGTGCACTCGGCTGGTCACCCGGTTCCAGTACGGGACGGTCGACCGCGTCGAGGTCGTGTTCCACGACGGGCGCAGGCAGACCGTGCCGTTCGACCCCACCGGGGGCATCCCCGCCGACCTGGGCGTGGACTTCGACGAGGTCTCCCACCTGGAGGCCTACCTGACCAACGCCGTGCTGCGCGATCTCACGGTGATCGACACCCCGGGCCTGGGCTCGCTGGACTCCGACTCGGTCGCGCGCACCGAGCAGGCGCTCGGGACCCAACAGCTCGATCCGGTCTCGCGCGATGCCGTGATCGGCGCCGAGGCCGTGCTCTACGTGGTCACCCAGGGCGTGCGGGCCGACGACGAGCAGGCGCTGGCCGCCTTCACCGCCGCCACCGCCAGCCGCGAGGCCGGTCCGGTGAACGCGATCGCGCTGCTCAACAAGGCCGACATGATCGAGGCCGACACCGTCGAGGGCTCCGGCGACGAGCTGTGGAAGGCCGCCGAGATCCTGGCCGCCAAGCAGTCCGCGCTGCTCAAGCCGAAGGTCGCCGACGTGCTCCCGGTGATCGGGCTGCTCGCCGAGACCGCCGAGACCGGCGGGTTCACCGCGCCCGACGCCGAGGCGCTGCGCTCGCTGGCCAAGCTCGACGAGGACACGCGGGAGACGCTGCTGCTGTCGGCGGACCTGTTCACCAGCTGGGAGTGCGAGGTCCCGGCGGGCACCCGGACCCAGCTGCTGGAGCGGATGGACCTGCACGGCGTGCGCTGCGCGCTGGAGGCGCTGGACGCCGAACCCGACATCACGGCGGGGGAGCTGCGGCGCCGCATCCGCGACGCCTCGGGCCTGGCGTCGGTGCTGAGCAGGCTGGACTCGGTGTTCCGGGTCCGCGCGGACGGGATCAAGGCGGCCGCCGCGCTCGCGTCGATCACCGCCCTCTCGCAGGCCTCCGGCGACCGCGACGAGCGGCGCGAGGTGCACGACGCGATCGAGGGCCTGCTGGCCCGGCCGGAGGCCCACCAGCTGCGCGTCCTGGAGGCGTTGACGCTGGTCGCGGCCGGTGCGGTGGAGATGCCCCCGGACCTGGCCGACGAGGTCATGCGGGTCGGCAGCAGCACCGATCCCGGCGAGCAGCTCGGCGGTCCCGGCCTGCCGCAGGCCGAGCTGACCGACCTCGCGCTGGAGCGCGCCAACTGGTGGCGCTCGTTCTCCTCGTTCGGTGCCACGCCCGCCCAGAGCCGGGTCGCGCACGTGGTGCACCGGGCTTACTTCCTGATCTGGCAGCAACTGCGAACCAGGTGATCACCGTGCGGAGCTGGAGGCGGTCCAAGAAGTCACCCGAAAGCGGAACCGAGGTCCTTTCGGGTCCGTCTGATCCCCACGAGACCGCCGAACAGGCCTCCGACGCAGACGCCGATCAGGGGACAGACATGACCGCCGTGACCAGCGAAACCGTCATCGACCCGCTCGAACAGGCGCTGACCGACCGCGCCGCGCTGATCCAGCTGTGCGTGTACGCCGTGGACCGGGCCCGCAGCGCGGGCGTGGCCGGACGGCTCGCGGACGGCCTCACCCGCATCGGCGTCACCGCGCTGCGCCCCGACGGCGAGCGCTTCGACCCGGGCCTGCACGAGGCCGGCGGCACCCTGCCCACCGACGATCCCGAGCTCGACGGCGTCATCGCCGAGACCGAGCTGCTCGGCTTCGCCGACCGGGACCGCGTGCTGCGCACCCCGGTCGTGACCGTCTACCAGCTGCGCAGGTGAACCGGTACCGTCGCCTGGGACCTACCGAGAGGACGGCATGACCACGGCGCCTGGTGTTGCTGCCGCCGCGCTCCCGCAGCAGGTCAAGCAGACCCGGGACAAGCTGCTCGGGTTCCTGCGCGAGGCGGACCCGACCGCGTTCGAGTGGGTGGAGCAGGTCCGCCGCAGCCGCCCCGGCACGCCCAGCGCGGTCGTCGTCGGCGAGACCAACCGCGGCAAGAGCTCGCTGGTCAACGCGCTGCTGGAGCACCCGAACCTCTCGCCGGTGGACGCCGACGTCGCCACCAGCACCTACCTGCGGTTCGAGCACGGCGAGCAGTGGTCCGCCCAGGCCTGCTATCCCGGCCAGCAGGACCCGGTGCCGTTCGACCTCGACGAGCTGCCGAACTGGACCAGCGCCGACCGCGACCTGCCCGAAGGACAGCTGCCGCCCCGCTACGTGCGGGTCACCGCGCCGCTGGCGGAGCTGACCGAGCTGATGCTCGTCGACACCCCCGGGGTCGGCGGGCTGGAGGAGCTGCACGGCGAGCTGGCCCGCGAGGCGGCGGTGTCGGCGACCGCGCTGCTGTTCGTCGTCGACGCCTCGTCCCCGTTCACCCGCGGCGAGCTGGAGTTCCTGCAGCAGGTCGGCGAACGCGTCGAGACCGTGGTGTTCGCGCTGGCCAAGACCGATCAGCACCGCGGCTGGCGGCAGGTGCTCGCCGAGGACCGCAGGCTGCTGGCCGAGCACGCGCCCCGGTTCGCCGAGGTGCCGATCTTCCCGGTCTCCGCCCGGCTGCACCTGCGCGCCGCGCAGGCCCCGGATTCGGCCAACGCCGAGCTGCTGCGCGGCAAGTCCGGCGTGGTGGAGCTGCGCGAGGAGCTGCAGCGGCTGATCGCCGGCCGGTCGGCGATGCTCGGCGAGGCCAACACGATGCGCGCGCTGTCGACCGTGCTCGGCGAGCTCACCGCGACCCTGGAGGCCGAGAAGCGGGCGCTGACCGTCGGCGAGGACGAGGCCGAGTCGCTGCGCGCCCGCCGCGACGAGCTCAGCACCGCCCGCCGCTCCTCGACCCGCGGCTGGCAGGTCAAGCTGCGCGGCGAGATCCAGCGGACCCGGGTGGAGGTCAGCCACGAGGTGTCGCGGCAGGTCCGCGACGTGCAGAACTGGTTCCGCCGGTCCATCGACGGCGCCGCCCGCAAGGAGATCGACGACCTGCCCCGCCAGGTCGACATCGCGCTGCAGATGGCCTCGACCCGGATCGCCGCGACGCTGTCGACGCGCCTGGCGGCGGTGGCCGAGCAGGCCCTCAACGACCTGTTCTCCGCCGAGGAGCTGGACGTGATCCGCTCGCAGTTCGCGCGCGGCGCGCAAGCGCCGATCCAGCTGCGCCCGCCGGACCGGCGTCCGCCCACCGCCGAGGACAAGCTGCTGGTGTTCATGGGCGTTTCCGGCGGTCTCGGCATCGGTCGCGCGGCGGCGATGCCGCTGGCCGGGCTGGGCGTGGCGACGCTGAACCCGGTGGTGCTGCCGGTGACGATCGTGCTCGGCCTGAGCGCGGGTTGGTGGCTGGCCCGCACCCGCAAGCACGCGGCCGACAAGCAGCACCTCAAGCAGTGGCTCACCGATGCCATCGCCGACGCCCGCTCGGCCCTGGACCAGCTGGTCGCCGAACAGCTCATCGAGGCCGAGCAGCAGCTCTCGCTGGCCCTGGACGACGCGTTGACCAGGCGGATCGAGGCGATCGACGCCGAGCTCCGGGACGTCGACAAGGCCCTGAAGATGGACGCCGCCGAGCGCAGCCGCCGGTTGCAGACGGTCGATCGGCGCCTCACCGAGTCCTCCTCCGGCCGCGAGCGCGCCGAGCACCTGCTCTCCGCGATCCGCAACCTCCGCGATTCCTGACCCGCTCAACCCCAGGTCAGGGATCCCGCACCCGGGTGGTGATCGCGATTTCAACGGAAATCGGAACCCTGATCTCCGTTGAAATCGGGTTCTCCCTGACGACGGGTTCTTCCGGGTGGGAACCTGGGGGTTCTACGCTGCGTCCAAAGGTTCGCAGGTGAAGGCGGCGGAGGGTGCCGACGTGTACATCGAGGAGACCGGGACCGGGGACGGGGACATCAAGGTCACCGTCGACGGCGAGGAGTACACCGCCGAGGCCAACTACGACCTCGACGGCGACGGCCTGGACGAGACGGTCGCGGTGATGACCGACGACGGCTACGTCGCCTACATCGACGACAACGCCGACGGCCACGCCGACCTGATGCAGACCATCACCGCCGACGGGCAGGTCCTCGACCAGGCGCGGTTCCACGCCGACAGCGGCGAGTGGACGGCGGAGGCCCCGCAGCAGCACCCCGGCGGCGCCGACGAGCACGCCGACGACGACAAGCAGATGGTCGTCGACACCCCGCAGGGAGACGTGCAGGTCGGACCGGCCACCGAGGACACCAACTCCGACGGGGTCGCCGACACCGCGGTCGTGCAGTCCGAGAACGGCAACACCGTGATGCTCACCGACGTCGACGGCGACGGCGCCGCGGACCAGGTCGTCGAGATCACCCAGACCGGCGACGTGACGATCTCGCACCACACCGGCGAGGGCGAGTGGACCGTGGTCGAGCAGGGCCGGATCGGCGACAACGGCCAGTACGCGCCGAACCGGGCGGCCTCGGCCACCGACGACACGACCTGGACCTTCGACGAACCCGAGTTCCAGCCCCACCCCCAAGCGCCCCCGCCGCCGGCCGACGCGGCCGTCCCGGAGATCTGCGAGGGCGAGCCGGCGAGTTCCGGAAAGGACGACTCCTGGGTGTGACCCCGGGTCGCGGAATTCGCGACGGAATGTGAGTTCACCACCCGCCCGTGGCCCGATTCTCAGGCCATCGGGCGGTTTTTCATTCCGCTGTTCCGCGAGCGGCAACCGCCATTCGGCGGCTGTCTCCGGTTCACCGGTCGTTCGCATGCTGTCCGCTTCGCCGGAAAATCTGGCACCTCACGCACGCCCGGCGACGGGATTTCCGTGACGAGCGGAGAAGAAGTGCGAACTGAATCGATTCCCTTATCGTTCCTGTGAGAGAACCGACAA
Source organism: Saccharopolyspora sp. ID03-671 (assembly GCF_045278815.1). Taxonomy (NCBI): domain Bacteria; kingdom Bacillati; phylum Actinomycetota; class Actinomycetes; order Pseudonocardiales; family Pseudonocardiaceae; genus Saccharopolyspora; species Saccharopolyspora sp. ID03-671. The sequence continues at coordinate 3,908,383 of NZ_CP134054.1, read as the reverse complement.
CCCCGATCTTCATTGCGCGCCGTTATCCCCGTTAGCCTCGTTGCATCCCTTTTCCACTTCGCCCGGCTCTCCGGGCCGGGCGAAGCGTTCCCTGCAAACGTCGGCGGGCAGCCCCGTCGGCGACCAATCCGGGCTGTGGCGCCCAGTCAGGAGACACGTCGCGATGACCGCAGTGACCATCCCCGGTCTCGACCAGGCCCCGACCGAGCACGAGCGCCTGTTGTCGTGGGTGCGAGAGGTCGCGGAGCTGACCACACCCGATCGCGTGGTGTGGTGTGACGGTTCGCAGGACGAGTGGACGCGACTGACCGACCGCCTCGTCGAGGCCGGCACCTTCACGCGTCTCGACAAGAAGCCGAACTCGTTCTACGCGGCGTCGGACCCGTCCGACGTGGCGCGGGTCGAGGAGCGGACCTACATCTGCTCGGTCGAGGAGAAAGACGCCGGGGTCACCAACAACTGGATGGACCCGGCCAAGATGAAGGCCACCATGACCGAGCTCTACCGGGGCTCCATGCGCGGCCGCACGATGTACGTCATCCCGTTCTGCATGGGTCCGCTGGGCGCTGAGGAGCCGAAGCTGGGCGTGGAGATCACCGACTCCGAGTACGTCGTGGTCTCGATGCACATCATGACCCGGATGGGCGCCAAGGTGCTGGAGCGCCTGGGCACCGACGCCCCGTTCGTCCCCGCGCTGCACTCGGTGGGCGCGCCGCTGGAGCCGGGTCAGCAGGACGTGCCGTGGCCGTGCAACGACACCAAGTACATCACCCACTTCCCCGAGGAGCGGATGATCTGGAGCTACGGCTCCGGCTACGGCGGCAACGCGCTGCTGGGCAAGAAGTGCTACTCGCTGCGCATCGCCTCGGCGATGGCCCGCGACGAGGGCTGGCTCGCCGAGCACATGCTGATCCTCAAGCTGATCTCCCCGGAGAACAAGGTCCACTACGTGGCGGCCGCGTTCCCCTCCTCGTGCGGCAAGACCAACCTGGCGATGCTGCAGCCGACCATCCCGGGCTGGAAGGTCGAGACCCTCGGCGACGACATCGCCTGGATGCGCTTCGGCGAGGACGGCCGCCTGTACGCGGTCAACCCCGAGGCCGGCTTCTTCGGCGTCGCGCCGGGCACCGACGAGCACACCAACCCGAACGCGATGCGCACCATCGAGAAGGGCAACTCGCTGTTCACCAACGTCGCGCTGACCGACGACGGTGACGTCTGGTGGGAGGGCATGGGCGGCGAGACGCCCGCGCACCTGACCGACTGGAAGGGCAACGACTGGACCCCGGACAGCGACGTCAAGGCCGCGCACCCGAACTCGCGCTACTGCACGCCGATGTCGCAGTGCCCGATCCTGGCGCCGGAGTGGGACGACCCGCAGGGCGTGCCGATCTCGGCCATCCTGTTCGGCGGTCGCCGCAAGACCACGGTTCCGCTGGTCAACGAGTCGTTCAACTGGCAGCACGGCGTGTTCATGGGCGCCACCATGTCCTCGGAGACCACCGCTGCGGCCTCCGGCCAGGTCGGCGTCGTGCGTCGCGACCCGATGGCCATGCTGCCGTTCATCGGCTACAACGTCGGCGACTACCTGCAGCACTGGGTGAACACCGGCAAGGACGCGGACGCCTCCAAGCTGCCGAAGATCTACTACGTCAACTGGTTTCGCCGCGACGAGTCCGGCAAGAAGATCGTGTGGCCGGGCTTCGGCGAGAACTCGCGCGTGCTCAAGTGGATCGTCGAGCGGCTGGAGGGCAACGCCGCCGCCGTCGACACCCCGATCGGCCGCGTGCCCTCCGCCGACGAGATCGACGTCTCCGGTCTGGACACCCCGACCGAGGACATCGAGACCGCGCTCAACGTCGACGTCGACGAGTGGAAGGCGGAGCTGCCGCTGATCCAGGAGTGGTTCGACACCATCGGTGACGACCTGCCCACCTCGATGCGCGACGAGTTCGAGGCCCTCAAGCAGCGCTTGGGCTGACGAACCCGGTCGGTGCGCGACCGGTTCGTCGTGGGAAGACCCGGTCACGCGCCCACCTGAAGCGGCGGTTCCCCTCATTCGCGAGGGGGACCGCCGCTTTTCGCATCGGGCCCAGCACCCCCGCGGTGTGCCGCGCGTCTTACGGGTGTCCCTAAGTGACCTTTGGGTGGGGGAAGTTTTCATGAGAACTTCCCCCACCCCACGGGACCACAGTCCCCACGAGGACCTCATCTGCCCACGAGTGGTGCAGTTTTCATGAAAACTTCCCCGACGCCGGGTGAACGCGGTTTTCATGAAAACTGCACCACTCCCGGACAGCCCAACGCGGTTCCCGGCGCATCTGGCTCCTCCGGCCTGCGACGCTTGCGATCGACCTGAGATCCGGATCACACTGCTTGGGCAGTTCAAGTCCAATCGTTTGCACAAGTCAGTGATCATGCGCGTCTCAACGAGGAGAGCTCGATGGCGAGTGCGTCGTGGCAGGGGACGAATCTGCCCAGGGTCGGTGGGTTCAACCGCGCGGTCGTGCTGGACACGATCCGGCGTCACGGCGAGATCAGCCGCGTGGAACTCGCGCAGCGCACCGGGCTGACCGCCCAGACGATGTCCAACATCGTGCGGGGGCTGATGGACGAAGGGCTGGTCACCGAGAACGGGCACGCGCCCTCCACCGGCGGCAAGCGGCGGGTGCTGCTCAAGGTCGCCCCGGACGCCCACTCCGCCATCGGCCTGCACCTCGACCCCGAGCGCATCACCGGCGTCCTCGTCGACCTCGCGGGCGGCGTCCGGCTGCGCGCCACCCGGCGGCTTCCCCACGACGCCACGCCCTCGTCCGTCGCCGCCGCGCTCACCCGCATCGGCCAGCAGCTGGTGCGCCGTTCCGGGCTCGAACCCGACCGCGTGCTCGGCGCCGGGCTCGCGGTGCCCGGGCCGCTGGATCCCGCGCACCGCAAGGTCCTCGACCCGCCGAACCTGGAGGGCTGGACCGAGGTTCCGCTCGCCGACCTCGTCGAGGAGCGGTTCGCGCTGCCGGTGGTGATGGACAACGACGCCACCGCCGCCGCCATCGGCGAGCGCTGGTCGGGCTGCGCGCAGCGCTCCGGCTCGTTCGTCTACGTCTACCTGGGCACCGGCGTGGGCATCGGCGTCGTGCTCGGCGACCAGGTGCACCGCGGCGTCAGCAACAACGCCGGCGAGATCGGCCACGTGCACAGCGGCGGCGCCCGCGAGTGCCACTGCGGCAGGCGCGGCTGCCTGGAGGCCTACTGCTCGATGCGCGCCGTCGTCGCCGACTGGCGCGCGGCCATCGGCCGCCCAGCGCCCACCTCGGTGGCCGCCGCCTACGACCAGCTGTGCAAGGACGCGGTGGCCGGGGAGGCCGCGGCCCGCAAGGTGTTGCGGCAGACCGCGACCCGCCTCGGCCAGGCCCTCGCCTCGGTGGTCAGCGTCCTCGACGTGGACCGCGTGGTGCTCGGCGGACCCGCGCTGCGGCACGTCTCCGAGCTGGTGCGCAACCGGGTGTCGAAGGTGATCACCGCGCAGGTGTGGGCGCCGCAGGTGCGCCCGGTGCGCGTCGAGTCCGCGCTGATCGGCGAGGACGCCGCCGCGGTCGGCGCGGCGTCACTGGTGTTCGACCACGCCTACTCACCCCGCCTCAACACGCTGCTGGGTTCCTGAGCCCGGCTGGGTTCCCGAATCCGCCTGGGTTCCCGAGACCGCGTCCGCCACGGCGTTGCCGAAGGCCGCCATGCCCTGGGCGTTCGGGTGCAGGGGAGCGGCCCACGAGGTCGGGACGACGCCCTCGAAGTACTTCTGCTCCGGCGCCCGGCACACGTCGTGGCCCTCGCTGACCGGGCCGAGGTCGACGAACGTCGCGCCGTGCGCGCGGGCCCGCTCGCCCAGCCGCTCGCTCAACCTGTCCACACTGGACTGGATGTAGTCGGCGTCGCGGGCCCACATCGGTTCCTTCGGGTAGCAGCCGCCCGGCGGCAGGTAGGTCCCGTAGCCGACCACCACGACCTCCGCGTTCGGCGCCCGGTCGCCGATCTCGTCCAGCGCCGCGTCCAGGTCCGGGGTGAACTCGTCGATGCGCTCGGCCAGCTCGTCGCCGCCGTCGGCGGTGAAGCGGTCCGCGCAGGACGCCCCCACCGGTTCCGGCAGCGCGTTCAGGCAGGACACCGCCGCCTGCACCAGGGACACGTCGTTGCCGCCGATGGTGACCGTGACCAGGTCGGTGGAGTCGCTCAGCGCCTCGTACTGCGGTGGCAGCACGAAGTGCTGGCGGCCGGAGAAGTCCTCGGTGTCGGCGCCCGAGCACGTCACGTCCCGGAGCTGGGCGCCCAACCGCGCCGCCGCGATCTGCGGGTAGTTCATCGTGGACCGGAAGCACAGCAGGTTCGGGTCCGGACCCGGCACCAGCGGCCCGGCCGCCGCGGAATCCCCCATCGCCACGTACTCGAACGCGTCCTCATCCCCTCGTGCCGCCGCATCCCCTCGCGCCGCTGCGGGAACTCCCGCCGTCAGCAACGCCAACACCCCGGCACCCGCGACCACCGGCAACCGCAACCCCAGCACGAAGACCTCCCGAACCCGATCAAGACGACCAAACCTCTCGATCTGAGCACGAGAACCTCCCCGAGAGCCGGGATTGCACCCGCTCGGCGGCCGGGAATCCCCCGATGGGGCGGGCTTTTCGAACTCCGCGGGAAGTTCGTCAGGGCGCGGAGGCGTCGAGGCCCCGGGTCACTGGATGTCGCGGCGGAGCGCTCTGGTGATGCCGGCGGCGACGGTGGTCGCCAGCACCCAGCCCGCCGCGATGAGCGCGACCGTGATCCACTGCGAGGTCCCCGAGGTCCGCCACATCACGTCGTGGCCGAGGTTGATGATCGGCACCAGCTGGTCGACGGTGTAGAGCAGCGGGCTCCAGTGCGGGTGGTCCTCCGCGTTGACCGGCTGCAGCGGACCGTGCGTCGAGAACCACGTGGTGCCCGCCGCCGACAGCAGCACCAGCCAGATCAGCGCGCGCAGCGGGCGGTAGCCGTAGCTGACCGTGATGAGCTGCAGGAAGCTCCACAACCGCACCGGCGGCCGGAACGCCGCGCGGGTGGAGGCCGCGATCGCCTTGTAGCGGCGGCGCTGCTTCTCGATCAGCACCGCGACCGCGTGCTCCTCGTTCCCGTTGTTGCTGAACACCTTCGCGAGCTGGTCGTACGGGCCGGGCTGGTAGCGGTCGCCGGAGTTGGCGCGCAGCCACGCCAGCCGCTCCTGGACCTTGCCGACGTCGGTGGGCTCGACGCTGTCGGTGAAGTTGTCGTAGCTGAAGTCGTCGACGTCGACGCCCCCACCGGCCTCCCACAGCGCCGCGTTGTCGGCCAGCAGCTCGCACTGGGCCTGCCGCAACAGGATTCGGCCCTTCGGCGGCTCCTCGACGCTGAGCGTCAGCTCCTGGGTGACCATGCCGAAACCGTTGATGGCGTTGCGGCTCAACCCGTCTCCGAGCCGCGCGCCGTGGAAGTTGGCCTGCCTGCCGACCTCGGCGCGGCGCAGCTGGATCTCGCCCTCGGCGACGAACGGCCGAACTCCCGATGCGCACACCAGGTCTCGCGCGATCCGCGCGCCGCGCAGGTCGACCGACGCCTTGTAGGCCAGCTTGTGCCGGTGCCAGGCGGGTTTGGTGAGCTCGGTGGAGCGCATGTCGAGGTTCGCGCCGACCGACGCGCCCTGCAGCTGCACCGAACCGGTGACGTCGGCCTCCCGGCAGTCGAAGTTGCTGCCCACGGTCACCCTGCTCGCCTGCAGCACGTCGGTGCGCGCACCGGTCAGCCGCGCCCGGTTGAGCTGGAAGCTGCCGTGCACCCGCACGTCGGTCATCCGCCACTCGCCCCACACCTCGGCCCGGCCTGCGGCGAGGTTGCCGCGGATCTCGGTGCCGTCGAGGTGGATCGCGCGCAGCGAGCGGTCCACGGCGGCCCGCGCGGACTGCGCCCAGGTGAGGTCGATCTGCGCGCCGGAGAGCCGCAGGTCGCCGTCGATGCTGGCGCTGACCATGCGGATCGTGCCGCCGCTGCGGAAGTTCTCGTCCATCACGACGTCGCCGTGCACGTGGCTGCGGTCGGCGATGAGCGTGCTGGTCGGGTCGTCGTAGGGCGATTCACCGCGGCGCGGCGGGCTCATCCCGGGTTCCAGGACGGCGTCGCGCATCCGCAGGTCGCCGGAGATCGTCGCGCTCGGGATGAACACCAGCCCTGCGACGGTGAACGACCGCCCGGTGTTGGGGTCGACGTCGCAGCGCAGCGAGCCGCCGAGCTGGATCCCGTTGGCGTTGAGCGCCAACCGGCCCCGGTTGCGCAGCGATGCCCCGGCCAGCGTCAGGTTGCCGCCGATCTTGGCGCCGGGGATGCGGATCTCGCCCGCGACGCTCATCCGCATGCCGAGCATCGCCCCGGCCACGGTGAGCCGGTCGGCGTAGATGGCCCGGTGCCCGGGGTGGTGCAGTTCGCTGTCGTTGAGCAGCAGCGATCCGCCGAGCTCGGCGTCGGCGAGATCGATGACCCCGCCGCGGCTGGTGCAGTGCAGCAGGTGGGTGTCGCTGGTGGTGCGCAGGTTCCGCGCCTGCATCCCGGGCAGCAGGCAGTCCCGCAGGACCAGCCCCGCCATCGAGGCCTGCCGCACGTCGGGCGAGTGGAGGAACCGGCAGCGCACGAACTCCAGCAGGTAGGGCAGTTCGGCGGCGCGCAGGTTGAGGCAGCCGCTGATCACCGCGTCCTGGATGAGGATCACCGGCTGCTGCCGGGCGCGCCGGGCGAACGGGCGGCGGCTCGTCTCGTCCGGCGACTCGATCAGCCGCCGGGAGAGGAACTCGCCGCGGATCTCCTGGTCGGTCTCGTGATCCTCGGCGTGCACGTCGAGCGGGGCGCCTTCCGGCGTGTCCGGCCTGCCGCTGCGCAGCAGCTCGTCGACCCGACGCTCGGCCGCGGTCTGCGGACCGCTGCCGTTCTCCTTCACCCTGCCGCTCGGCACCCGTTGCCCCCGAAACCCCGTGAAACGTTGTCGATCATCTACCCAATAGGACGCCCGACCACCACCGGAGGTTTCGCCCAGCCCCAGAAAACACCGGGATGGCGTAGATGCGCTGCCGTTCCACGTGAAACGGCCCCGGCGTGTCGGAATTCGACACGCCGGGGCCGTTCGGGGACGTCACTTCGTGTGAATCGGGTCGAGGACGCGCGCGAGGAAGGTGCGGGTGCGCTCCTCCTTCGGGTTGCCGATGACCTCTGCGGGCGGGCCCTGCTCGATGATGCCGCCGCCGTCCATGAACAGGACGCGGTCGGCGACCTCGCGGGCGAACTGCATCTCGTGGGTGACCACCAGCATCGTCATGCCCTCGTCGGCGAGCTGGCGCATCACGCCGAGCACGTCGCCGACCAGCTCCGGGTCCAGCGCGGAGGTCGGCTCGTCGAAGAGCATCACGTGCGGGTTCATCGACAGCGCCCGCGCGATCGCGACCCGCTGCTGCTGACCGCCGGAGAGCTGCGCCGGCATCGAGTCGGCCTTCTCGGACAACCCGACCTTGTCGAGGTTCTCCTTGGCGACCTTCTCCGACTCCTCCTTCGAGCGGCCCAGCACCTTGCGCTGCGCCACCGTCAGGTTCTCCAGCACCGACAGGTGGGAGAAGAGGTTGAACTGCTGGAACACCATGCCGACGTGGCGGCGGGCGCCGTCGAGGTCGGTGTCCGGGTCGGTCAGCTCGGTCCCGTCGACCGAGACCTTGCCCGCCGACGGCACTTCCAGCAGGTTCACGCAGCGCAGCAGGGTCGACTTGCCGGACCCGGAGGGTCCGATCACGCAGACGACCTCGCCGCGCTCGACCTGGAGGTCGATGTCGCGCAGCACTTCCAGCGAGCCGAAGGACTTGCTCAGCCCGGAGAGCTCGATCATCACGTCGCTCACTTGGTGGCCTCCTTGGTCCGGACGCCGCCGAACTTGCGCTCCAGCAGGTCGGAGACGCGCGACAGCGGAATCGTGATGATCAGGTAGCACAGACCGGCGATCAGGATCGGCGTCAGCGACTGGTACTGGTTCAGCGCGCCGCGACCGAACTTCGCCAGCTCGTACTGGTCGACCGACAGGCCCAGCAGGTAGATCAGCGAGGAGTCCTTGGTCAGCAGGATCAGCTCGTTGGTCAGCGGCGGCAGGATGATCCGGAACGCCTGCGGCAGCACCACGGTGATCATCGTGCGGCTCGACGACATGCCCAGCGAGCGGGCCGCCTCGACCTGCCCCTTCGGCACGGCCTGGATGCCCGCGCGGATGGTCTCGGCCATGTAGGCGGCGCCGACCAGACCGAGGCTGAGCATCACGGTCGAGAGGTTGGTGAACTTGACGCCGAACGCGATCGGCAGGCCGTAGCCGAACGCGATGAACACCAGCAGCGCGGGAAGTCCGCGGAACAGCTCGATGTAGCCGGTGGCGAGCCACCGGTAGGGGGCGACCGGCGACATCTTCATCAGCGCCAGCAGCACCGCCAGCGCGAGGCCGAACCCGAAGCCCACCGCGGTGTAGAGGACGGTGTTGAGCAGCGCGGTCGTGATCACGTCGGGGAACTGGGCCCGGGCGACCTCGACGTTGAAGAACGCCCGGCCGATCTGGCCCCAGTCCGCGACGAAGACCAGCGCCACGACGGCCACGATCAGCACCGCGTACTGGATGCCGAGGTTGAGCCGTGCCCGCTGTCGTCGGCCCATGCCTGCCTTGGGCCGCTCGATCTCGGTTGTCATCGACTTCTCTCCATGTATCCGGCGGGAACCGCGACGGTGTTCGCGGCCCCGAGCACCGCTCGGGGCCGGCGTGGTCGACGCCGGCCCCGATCAGGCACGAATCAGCGGGTCACTCCGGCTTCTTGCCGAACCACTTCTCGTAGATGCGGTCGTACTCACCGGACTGCTTGGCCTTGGCCAGCGACTCGTTGACCTTGGTCAGCAGCGCGGTGTTGCCCTTGCGGACGCCGATGCCGTACTTGTCGCCGGTCACGAACTCCTTGGTGACCTCGACGTCCTGGTTGTTCTTGGCGAAGCTGTAGAGCACGCCGTTGTCGTTGATCGCGGCGTCGACCCGGTTGATCTGCACCCCGTTCTGCTGCAGGGCCAGGTCGTCGAAGTCCACGACCTCGTAGCCGAACTCGGCCTTGTGCGCCTCGGCGTAGTCCTTGCCGGTGGTGCCGACCTGCACGCCCAGCTTCTTGCCGCGCAGCTGGGAGAGGTCGGTGATGCCCGAGCCCTTCTTGACCATCAGCGCCTGCTCGGCGTCGAAGTACGGGTCGGAGAAGTCGAGGTTCTGCTTGCGGGAGTCGGTGATCGTCATCGCGGCGGCCGCGACGTCGCACTGCCCGCTGTTGAGCGACTCACCCGACTGGATGCCCTCGTCGAAGGGCGCGTCGACGATGTTCTGCTTCACACCGAGGTCGCGCGCGACCAGGTCCACCAGGTCCACGTCGAAGCCGACGATCTTGCCGCCTTCGCCCGGGAACTGGAACGGCTCGTAGGGCAGGTGGGTGCAGGTGGTCAGCGAACCGGGAGCGATGAGGCTCAGTTCGCCGCCGCCCTGCCCTCCGCCGCTCGTCGTGGATTCGACACAACCTGTCACTGCCACAGCCAAGGTCAGCGCAGGCAGCATTGCCAGCGCACGGAGGGTTCTGCGACGCGCCACGATGTAACTCCTAGTAGGTGAGAACGCGGGTGCTCGAATGGTGCCACTCGATCGGACGTAAACCCAATAGCTCGTGTTGCGAATCCATCAAGTTCGTCGAAAACCGACATCAACCTCCCGGACATCGAACGGCAAACCTGACGCGCCCGCAGCCCCACCGCAACAGGATTTCCGGCCGCCACCCGCAGTCCACCCCAGAACCCACCGGTCAAACCCACACCCTGTGTCCACCACCACGCCCCCGGGACGCCCACGCCCATCACCTGCAGTCACCAAGCCGCTCCCGCCGGCACCCGAACCCGGCCATCACCCGGGGTCACGATGCCGTCGTCCGCCACCAGTGGACAGTTTTAGCCATAATTGTCCGGACAAAAAGGACATTGATCATGGGTGATTATGGCTAAAACTGTCGCCCGGGGCACATGTCGACAAAGCTCCACGCCCGCGATGTCGACATGTGCCCACAACGCGAGCAGGGCCCTCCCCGGAGACGGGAAGGGCCCTGCGGGAGGGTTTTTCAGCTGATCAGCGCGGCGCCTGCGGTCCCTGAGGCGGGGGCGGGCAGTGGATGATCGGCTGCGGGTTGTACTTCACCTTCTGGTTCTCGGTGCGGACCTCGCCGGTCGTGATGTCCCGGATGGTGCGGGTGTCCACGACGGTGAAGCCGGGCGTGCCCTTGCTCGGGCTGCACGGGCCGTTGGTCGGACCGGGCTTCTCCACCGGCGGCGTCGGCTCGGTGCGCGGACCGGTCGACGACTGCACGTCGAACTGCTTGGTGCCCCACAGCTTCACCGTGATCGACGACGGCGTCCACTCCGTGGTGATCATGATGCCGCTCTTGGCGACGTTCTTGAACTTCACGTCGATGAGGCTCTGCCCGCTCGGCGACTGGAACACCGTCGCCTCGCGACCCGCCGGGTAGCGGCTGATGTAGTAGCTGTGCGCCTTGTGCTCGACGTCCTTCATGCCCGCGAAGTACGAGGCGTTGTACAGCGTCGTCGCGAACTGCGAGATGCCGCCGCCCACGGCCTTGCCCGGGTGGCCGTCCTCGATGATCCCCGACTCGACGTAGCCCTGCGGCACACCGCGCGGACCCGTGTAGCCGTTGAGGCTGAACGTCTCGCCCGGGCGCAGGATCGCGCCGTTGACCTGCTCGGCGACCCGGCGGATGTTCACGCCCGAAGCCGGTTCGAAACCGCCGGTCTGGAACTCGCCCACGACCTCGCGAATGCCCAGCTGGTTGGCCTGATCGGTGGTGAACTGCGCCGGAGCCGGCATGTAGACCGCCTGCACCGAGCGCTGCTGCGGCTTCTGCACCGTCTCCAGCATCGGCGCCAGGCTCTTCTCCCAGTCCACGCCGACACCGTCCTCGGACGGGTGCACGACCGGGGCGCCGTTCTCCAGCTTGATCTCGGCGTCCTTGCCGGGCTTCATCGTCTCGCGCAGCTGCGGTTCGAGGGCTCCGACCAGCGTCGGACCGTCGAGCTCGGCCTTGAGACCGCCCCGCCCGTCGGGGGTGAAGCGCAGCGCCCGGGCGATCGCCTCCGGCTCCAGCGTCGCGTCCTTGCCCTGACCGCGCACGGTCACCGGGCCGGACACGGCGGGCTCGGCGATCTCGTGCAGCGCCTTCTGCACGCCCTCGCGAGTGGTGCTCACCGGCAGCTGCGTGACCGGCAGCGGGATCGGACGTCCCTCGGCCCAGTGCGCCTGGATCTCGTTGGCCGCGTGCTGGACGTCGAGGTTCTGCCCCGGAACCGGGTTCACCGCGACGGGCGTGGTGCCCTCGAAGCGGATGTTGCCGTCGGTGGGCTCCAGCCCCAGCTGCGGGCTGACCTCCTGCAGCGCGGCGACCAGCTGCTCGCGGTCGCTGGTGCTGACCGGGGTGACGTCGTGGGTGCTGAACAGCGAGCCGATCCGGGTGAACGGGTTCAGCGGCTGCTCGTCGGCCTTCTTCACGGTCGCGGCCCAGTCCATCCGCAGGCCGACCTCGTCGGGCTTGACGGTGGCGCCGCGGTCGCCGACCTGCAGCCGCACCGGCTTGTCGAGACCGGGTTCGAGCTCGTCGCGGAGCTTGCTCTCGGCGGCGGCCGGTTCGAGCGTGCCGACGTCGACGCCGGCGACGACCGTGCCGCGCGGCAGCGATCCGCTGGTGAAAAGCAGGTCACCGACGTAGATCAGGGCTAACGCCGCGGCCGCGGCACCGGCGATCAGCCCGCCCTTGAGCAGCTTCTGCCGCTTCTCGTCGACGGGCCGGGGCTCGTCGGAGGAGTTCCAGCCGAGGTCGGTGCCCGCGACACCACCGCCGCCGAACATCGCGGTCTGCGTCGCGGCCGGGGCCCCGTGCTGGACGGTCGGCTGCTGAGCAGCGGGCTGCTGGGCCGTCGGTTGGTGATCTTGGTGGGCCGGGGGCTGGTGAGCACCGACGGCCGGGATCGTCTGGGTCTCGCCGATGGGGAACCCGCTGAAGTCGGCGGGCAGCGCCGCGATCTGCTGGGTCCGCTCGGCGTCGGACTCCTTGGGCGCCGAGGCCTCCGGCTTCACGGACTCCGTCGGGGCCGACCCGGTCGACGCCGCGTCCGGCGTTGCCTCGGGGTCCTGGACCGGCCAGGCCTGCGTGGTCTCGACGTCCGACGCGTTCTGCTGGTCCGGGTCGGTGCGCAGCCGTTCGGTCGACGGATCCGCACCACTGGACTTCTCGTGGTTTTCCGGCACCGCTTCCCCTTCTCCTGTCGGTCCTGCGGTGGGGGCGTTGTGAGGCGCGCGCCCGCGCTCGCCGGGGGTCCGGCTACAGGTACAGGCCCGTGCCCTGATCGGTCTGCTCGGTGGCCACCGCGTGCAGGTCCCGTTCCCGCATCACCAGGTACGCCTGTCCCTGGACTTCGACCTCGAACTGCTCATCGGGGTTGAACAGCACCTGGTCGCCCACCTTGACGGTCCGCACGTGACTGCCCACGCCGAAGACCTCACCCCAGATCAGCCGCTTGGCCATCTGCGCGGTCGCCGGAATCACGATGCCGCCGCTGCTGCGGCGTTCGCCGGACTCCGCGGCGATGCGCACCATGACCCTGTCGTGCAGCATCTGGATTTCGAGCTTGGCATCGGTCACCCGAAAAGTTTACTTGCCCCCACCGGGTGACCCGGGCGCCAGGGGGCCCTCGAAACACCGCGTTGACCACGTGATTCGCGATGTCGCAGGGCAGCGCGCGACGACGGGGCCGACCCCAAGCGGGACCGGCCCCGTCCGCATCGTCACGACCTGGGCTTTTGCGCGATCGGTACCAGTACGGTCTCGATTCGCCGGATCAGGCGTCCAGACCGCCCATCACCAGCGGTAGCCGACCGGGGCCGGTCGCCGAGATCGTCACCGGCACGCCCCAGTCCTGCCTGGTCAGACGGCAGGCGGGGTGCTCGATCTCGTCGTCGTCATCGCAGCTGGCGGCCTGGGCGACCACGTGCAGGACGCCGTGCTCGACGCCCTCGGCCAGCACCAGGCGGCGGGTCAGGTCGGTGCCCACGCCCGCGCCCTCGACCAGCAGGTCCTCCGGCGTCGAGGTGATCTCCAGGCGGGTGGACGGCCCGTAGCGCTCGTCGAGCTTGGTGCCGGGCGGCGGCGTGAACACCACCGCGAGCTCCACCTCGCCCGACCCGATCTCCGTGGAGGGCCGCTTGACCTGCTGCGACGCGCCCTCGATCAGCTTCGCGGCCAGGCCCGGCGGGACCGGGCGCTCCAGCCGGTGGGAGGCGGAGGCGACCACGACGAGCTCGCCGTCGACGACGGTCGCGCCCGAGGGCTCGGCGAGGTCGGTGGCCAGCGTGGACACCTCGCCGGTGCCGGGCTCGTAGCGGCGGATCGCGCCGTTGTAGGTGTCGCAGATCGCGACCGAGCCGTCCGGCAGCACCGCCACGCCCAGCGGGTGCTGCAGCAGCGCCTTCTCGGCGGGGCCGTCGGCGTGGCCGAAGTCGAACAGGCCGGTGCCCACCGCTGTGCGCAGCGCGAACCCGGCGCCGTCGGCCTCGACCCAGCGCAGCGCGGAGGTCTCGGAGTCGGCCAGCCACAGCCGGTCGCCGCCGTCGGCGAGACCGGACGTCTGGGCGAAGAACGCCTGGTCGGCGGCACCGTCGCGGAGTCCTTCGACGGTGGTGCCCGCGAACCGGCGGACCTGGCCGGTGCGGGGGTCGAACAGGCCGAGCGTGTGGTTGCCGGCCATCGCGATCACCACGCCCCCGGCGGGTTCCCACCAGGCGACGTCCCACGGGCTGGTCAGCGGCGTTTCCAGCGCGGGCCCGCTGTCGGAGCCGTCGCGCCACTGCTCACCGGTTCCGGCCAGCGTGGTGACGTGCCCGTCGGCGAGCCGCAGGCCGCGCAGCAGGTGGTTGACGGTGTCGGCGACGACCACGTCGTAGCCGACCTCGGCGGCGAGCTCGGTGGGCAGCAGCGCGAGACCGGCGGGTTCGGCGAAGGTCGGTTCGGTGCCGTCGGCGCGACCGCGCTCACCGGTGCCGATGCGGCGCACCACGGTCTCGCCGTCGGGTTCGAACTCCACCAGCGAGTGGTTCGCCGAGTCCGAGACCAGCAGGTTCCCGTCGTCCAGCGCGACGACCTTGCCGGGGAACCGCAGCGTCGTCTCCGGCGCGGGCGGCGGAACGTAGGGACCGTCGCCGCGGTGCAGCGTGCCCTTGGCGTCGTGCTCGGCGATGACCTCGGTGATCACGCTGCGCAGCGCCTCGACGTGCCCCTCACCTGCGGCGACGTGCACGACGTAGCCCTCGGGGTCGACGACGACCAGCGTCGGCCAGGCCTTCACCGCGTAGTTCTGCCAGGTCGTCAGCTCCGGGTCGTCGAGGACCGGGTGGTGCACGGCGTAGCGCTCGACGGCCGCGATCAGCGCGTCCGGGTCGGCCTCGTGCTCGAACTTCGGCGAGTGCACCCCGACGGTCACGACCTCGTCCGCGAACTCGGCTTCCAGCGGCCGGAGCTCGTCGATCACGTGCAGGCAGTTGATGCAGCAGAAGGTCCAGAAGTCGAGGATCACGACCTTCCCGCGGAAGTCCTGGAGCCGGAGCTCCTTCCCCCCGGTGTTCAACCACTGCCGCCCCACGAGCTCAGCGGCCCGCACCCGACCTCGACGTTTCTGCTGCTCACTCACACTAAGAGTCAACAACACGCCACCATCCCGTGTTCCCGGAGGTGGTGGGGTTCATGACGTCGACCACCCGGCCCTCGGAGGCTCGCGATTTCAATGGAAGTCGGGTCCCCGATTTCCATTGAAATCGGGAACCCCCGCACCGGTCACGGGGGCGGGAGGAGGGTTGCGGCCGTGGTGGTGAGGGTGGTGAGGGCCGTTTCGACGACCGGGTGCCGGGCGCCTCCGAGGCGGGTGGCGGCGAGGATGCGGCGGGCCGGGGCGGGTTCACCGCGCAGCGGGATGCGCACGACCGGCCAGTCGTGGAGGCGGGCGAGGCGCGGGACCAGGATGATCCCGAAGTGGTGCGCGACCAGGGCCGTTCCGGTGTCCCACTCGTCGGCGTAGTGGGCGATGTTCGGGCTGAAGCCTGCTGACGTGCAGGCCGCGCGGACCAGCTCGTGGTACGTGCTGCCCGGGCGGCCGACGATCCACTGCTCGTCGGCGACGTCGGCGAGCGAGACGCGGGAGCGCTCGGCGAGCCGGTGCCCGGCGGGCACGACCAGGTCCAGCGGATCGTCGACGAGGTGTTGCTGGTCGAAGCGCTCATCCGCGGACGGCGGCAGGTCCGCGGTGTTGATCACCAGCGCCAAGTCGGCCTCACCCGCCAGCAGCAGGTCGAAGCAGCGAGCGGGTTCGGCTTCGATCACCCGGACCCGGACCTGCGGGTAGTGCTCGCGCAGCGCGGCCGCGGCGGGCGGGAGCAGGTGGGTGGCGGCGGTGGAGAAGCCGCACAGCGTGAACGGGCCGCTGGGCTCGTCCGCCGCGGCGGCGAGCTCGGCGTAGGCGCGCTCGACCTGGGCGTGCAGCAGCTCGGCGTGCCGCAGCACGGTCCGCGCTGCGGCGGTGAGCTTGACGCCGCGCCCGGACTGCGCGATCAGCTCGGCCCCGAGCTCGTCGGCGAGCTGGCGCAGCTGGTACGACACCGCCGACGGCGTGTAGTTCAGGGCCGCCGCGGCGGCGGTGACGGTGCCGTGGTGGGACACCATCTGCAGCACCTTGAGCCGAGGATCGATCATGCAACCATTTTGCACGATCTGATGAAGGAACGTCTGATTTTCTTCAGCGGTTTTCGTCGGCAACCTGGAGACCGTGATCCCCTCGGCGTCCCCCGCTAGCTCGGTCCGCACCGGCCTCTACGTCCTCGTCGTCCTCACCGTCGGCGCCTACCTCCCGAGTCCGCTGCTGCCCGGTTACCAGCACGACTTCGGGTTCAACGACCTGACCACGACCCTGATCTACGCCACGTTCGCCCTGGTCAGCGCGCCCGCACTGGTACTCCTGGGGCCGGTCACCGACGTCGTGGGCCCGCGTTCGGTGCTGCGCGCGAGCCTCGTCGCGGGCGCGGTGGCCTCGCTCTGCTTCGCCCTCGCCTCCGGCCCGCTGTGGCTGGTGGCCGGCCGAGCGGCCCAGGGCATCGCGCTCGGCGCGGCCACCGGCGCCGCAGGCGTGCTGATCAGCGAGAACTCCCGCCGAGGCGCCTTCCTCGCCAGCACCGCCTTCGTCGCGGGCACCGCCGCGGGCCCCATCGCGGGCGGCGTCCTCGCCCAGCACGCCCCGGCCCCCTACGTCCTCCCGTACCTCCTCCACCTCGCCCTCCTCGGCTACGCCTGGCTCCGCGTCTCCGCCCTGACCGCTCCTCGCGTCGAGAACCGCGGTTCTCGCGCGGCGAGTGCAGGGGTTCTCGACGCGAGGCTCCTGTCCGGCGTGGTGCGGTTGGGGCTTCCGGTGGGGGTGCGTCGGGTCTTCTGGTTCTCGGCCGCGAGCGGGTTCTCGGCCTGGACCGCGGTGGGGTTGTTCCTCTCGTTGATCCCGGTGCTGCTCGACCGGGCCGGGAACACCGACCTGGCCGTGTCGGGCTGCGTGGTGGGGTCCGTGCTGATCTGCTCGGTCGCCGCTCAACCTCTGGTGTCGCGTCTCGGGGCGGTGCGGGCGCAGGGGCACGGGCTGGTCGCGCTGTTCGCGAGCCTCGTCCTGCTGGCCCTGACCAGCGGTGGGTCGATGGTGGTCACGGCGATCGCGGCCGTCGCGGCCGGGATCGGGCACGGGCTCGCCTACGGCGGTGCCGCCGGGGCCGTGGAGTCCGCCGCCCCCGCGGGTCGGCGGGGTGCGATCACCGGGGCGCTCTACCTCGCCTTCTACCTCGGGGCCGGGTGCCCGGCGATCGCGGTCGGACTCATCACGCTCGGGTACCCGCTGGAGACCGCGATGTCGTGGGTGACGGCCGTGGCGGCCGCGTTCGTGCTGCTGACGGCGGTGTTCGGAAAATCGCTCGCCCCGGTCAACGCCACCCGGCACCATCAGCGGAATGCGAGCGGACGAATCGGATCGCACTTCACGAGCGCTGAACGCGGCGGTGGCCGCAGGCCGGGACCTCGGCCTCGACGTGAGCGGGGCGACGGTGCTGCACGACCTGTTCTCCGTCGTCGTCCACCTCGCACCGGCGCCGGTGGTCGTGCGGGTGCCGGTGGTGCTGCCCCGGAGCAGCGACGTCACCGCCCTGGCGGCGCGCCAGCGGACGGAGCTCGACGTGGTGGCGTGGCTGGCCGAGCAGGGGCATCCGGTGATCCCACCGAGCCCGCTGGTGCCTAGGGAACCGGTTCTGCGCGACGGGTTCTCGATGACGTTCTGGCAGTTCACCGAGATCCTGGAGGCCGTCGAACCCGACTACGCGCGCAACGCCGGCCTGGTCGCCGACATGCACCG
Source organism: Saccharopolyspora sp. ID03-671 (assembly GCF_045278815.1). Lineage (NCBI taxonomy): Bacteria > Bacillati > Actinomycetota > Actinomycetes > Pseudonocardiales > Pseudonocardiaceae > Saccharopolyspora > Saccharopolyspora sp. ID03-671. The sequence continues at coordinate 3,890,809 of NZ_CP134054.1, read as the reverse complement.
CGCGTTGCGCGGGTATCCCGGCGAGCTGCCGTTCCTGTCGGCGGCCGAACCGCAGATGATCACCGATTCCCTGGAGGACCTCGGCGGCGAGGTGGATCCGGCCGATCTCGACCGCGCCCGTCGGGAGTGGGCGGTGCTGGAACCGCTGGTGCGCTCGCGCTCGGCGTTCCAGGCGGAGTTCGGCGTCGACCTGCAGCCGATCCACGGCGACGCCCCGCCGTTCAACATCGCGCCGACCCCGAACGGCGAGCTCTACGCGGACTTCGAGCTGGTCGCTCTGGGCCCGCCGGAATGGGACCTGGCGGCGTTCGGACCGGAGTGCGAAGCCTCCTACGACGCCCGCGCCCGCGCGCTCGGCCTGCGGGAGCTGGACGAACGGGTGCTGCGGTTCGTCAACGCCGTCGGCATGCTGCGGTCGCTGTCGTGCCTGGCGCTGGTACCGCAGCTGCCGATGCTCGCCGACGCCCTGAAACCCGCGATCGAGCAGTGGCGGGAGATGCCGTTCGCCGGAGGACTGACCAGCTGAACCGGCCGCCCGGTGGTCGCGCGGCGGTTCGGGGCGGAGCGAGCTGTTCGACGAGCTTCCCGCTCTGGGCGGAGCACCCGGACCAGAACGATCCGGCGGAGGTCCGGCGCACCTGCTGGGGATGACGGGGTCCTCGTGCTGGACGAGATGCAGGGCTGATCAGGCGCTGCGCGGCCTGGAACTCAGGGCGGCCTGGAACTGCGGGAACGAGGCCCGGAAATTGGAAAGCCCCGCGATGCTGCCAGGTCGGGGGTCCGACAGCACCGCGGGGTCATCAGGAATATCGACACCCACCCAGCGTTCGTTACACACCTCCCGCAGTGTGTCTTAGGTCACTTCGAATCACCTGTACCGGCGACCCTTCGCGGCCGCACCCCCACGACCCGTGTCGATCTCACCGCCCCCGCCGACACCCCGCATCGCCCCGTATACGGGGCTCTAGATCTTGCGCTATACACCGGTAGAGAACGGAATCGAGCGGTAGCGGGTCGGGGCAGTGGACAGTTTTAGCCATAATCACCCATGATCGATGTCCTTTTTGTCCGGACAGTTATGGCTAAAACTGTCCCCTCCTCAGTCCTGGGTCAGCAGGTAGCGGCCGAAGTGGGGGACCGTGAACGCGATCTGGCCGCGTTCGCCGGAGTAGACGAGGCCCTTCTTGATCAGCGCGTCGCGGGCCGGTGAGAGCGAGGAGGGGCGGCGCTCCAGGTACTCGGCGATCTTGGCCGTGGGGGCGGGTTCGTCCTTGCCCTCCACCAGCTCGGCCATCGCGCGCAGGTACTCGCGCTCGGCCGGGGTGGCGCGCTCGTAGCGGGAGCCGAAGAACCCGACCGCCAGCTCCGACTCCGCCTCGGGCGCCGCGAGCCGGACGTCCTCCTCGGCGATCTCGGTGCGCACGGCCGCGTCCCAGGTCGCCTTGCCGTACGCCTGCACGAAGTACGGGTACCCGCCGGAGACGGTGAACAGCGTGTCGAGCGCGTCCGGGGTGATCTCGGCTTCCTCCCGCTCGATCGGCGCGATCACCGCGCGGTCGGCGTCGGAGCGGTCCAGCCGGTCGATGCGGACGTAGCGGAACAGCCGCTCCGAGTAGGACTTGCTGGCCGACAGCACCGCGGGCACGTGCGGCAGGCCCGCGCCGACGACCACCAGCGGAGCGCCCGACTGGGACAGCTCGTGGCACGCCGCGCACAGCGCCGAGACGTCCTCGGCCTGCACGTCCTGCATCTCGTCGAGCAGCAGCGCGATGCCCGTGCCGACGTCGGCGGCCAGGTCCGCGACCTCGGTGAACAGCTCCACCAGGTCGATCTCGATGTCGCCGGAGTCCGCCCGGCCGACCGCCGCGGGCACGTCGATGCCGGGCTGCCAGCGGTCGCGCAGCTTCGCGTCGTTGGGGTTCACCTTGAGCGCGAAGGCCTTGAGCACGGCCAGGACCTCCTCGACCCGGTCCGGCGCTCGGTGCCGGACGGCCAGGTCGCGGATCGCGCGGTGCAGCGCCGCGGACAGCGGACGCCGCAGTCCGGCCTCCGGACGGGCCTCGACCTTGCCCGCGCCCCAGCCGCGGCGGACCGCCATCGAGCGCAGCTCGCCGAGCAGGACCGTCTTGCCGACGCCGCGGAGTCCGGTGAGCACCAGGCTCCGCTCCGGACGGCCTCGGGCGACGCGTTCCAGCACGACCTCGAAGGCGTCCAGCTCGCGGGTGCGTCCGGCCAGCTCCGGCGGTCGCTGTCCGGCGCCGGGGGCGAAGGGGTTGCGGACCGGGTCCATAACCCTCGGACTGTATCCGCGTCTCTAGCGCAGATTCGATACTTGGCGAGATCCCGGTATCGCGTGTTGACCCCCGTCCGCGCGGGGCGACCGGATTACGGCCGCAATCCGACCCCGGAACACGGCCGCAATCGGGTCCCCGAACACGGCCGCAATCCGCCTCCCTCGGGGTGTATCGGAGTTTCTAGGAGATTCGCTAGAGAGGCGTATCAACGGGGATGGACGTGCGAAAGCCCCGGTGATGGGGGCACCGGGGCTTTCGCGGGGGGGTGGGGCTTTCGCGGGAGCGGGTCAGCGCTCGATGATCGCGGTGAGGCCCTGGCCGCCTGCGGCGCAGATCGAGACCAGGCCCTTGCCCTCGCCCTTCTCGGCGAGGAGCTTGGCCAGGGTCGCGACGATGCGGCCGCCGGTGGCGGCGAACGGGTGGCCCGCGGCCAGCGAGGAGCCGTTGACGTTGAGCTTCGCCGTGTTGATGTCGCCGAGGACCTTGTCGCGGCCGAGCCGGTTCTTGCAGAACTCCGGGTCCTGCCAGGCCTTCAGCGTCGCCAGCACCTGCGAGGCGAACGCCTCGTGGATCTCGTAGAAGTCGAAGTCGCCCAGCTGCAGGCCGTTGCGGTCCAGCAGCTTCGGGACCGCGTAGGCCGGGGCCATCAGCAGACCCTCGTCGCCGCTGACGTGGTCGACGGCGGCCGGGGCGATGTCCGACAGGTAGGCCAGCACCGGGATGTTGTTGGCCTTGGCCCACTCCTCGCTGGCCAGCAGCACCGTGGAGGCGCCGTCGGTCAGCGGGGTCGAGTTGCCCGCGGTCATGGTCGCGCCCTCGCCCTTGCCGAACACCGGCTTGAGCTTCGCGAGCTTCTCCACGGAGCTGTCCGCGCGCAGGTTCTGGTCCTTGGCCAGGCCCTGGAACGAGGTGATCAGGTCGTCGAAGAAGCCGCGGTCGTAGGCGGCGGCGAGCCGGTGGTGGCTGCGGGCGGCCAGCTCGTCCTGGGCCTCGCGGGTGATCTCCCAGGCCAGCGCGGTCTTGGCGGCGTGCTCACCCATGGACAGGCCGGTGCGCGGCTCGGAGTTCTGCGGGATCTCCGGCACGACGTGCTGCGGCCGCGCCCCGGTCAGCGCCTTGATCTTGGCGCCGGTGGTCTTGGCGTGGTTGGCCTTGAGCAGCACCCGGCGGAAGTCGTCGTTGACGGCGATCGGTGCGTCGCTGGCGGAGTCGACGCCGCCGCCGATGCCGACCTCGATCTGGCCGAGCGCGATCTTGTTGGCGACCGAGACGACGGCCTCCAGGCCGGTCGCGCACGCCATCTGCACGTCGTGGGCGGGGGTGCGCGGGTCGAGCTGGGAGCCCAGCACCGTCTCCCGCGCGAGGTTGAAGTCGCGGCTGTGCTTGAGCACGGCGCCGGCGACGAACTCGTCGACGGTCTTGTCGGCCAGCCCGAAGCGGGCGACGAGCCCGTCGAGCGCGGCGGTGAGCATGTCCTGGTTGGAAGCGCGAGCGAAGGGACCGCCGGATCGCGCGAACGGGATCCGATTGCCGCCGAGGATCGCGACTCGCCGAACGGTGGCCATACCTACTCCCTCGTTGCTGGTTCGTTCCTGGCCAATCTAACCTACCCGCGGGTAAGTTAGCCGTCGAGTGACCGTGCGACTTCGTGTCCGAACCCTCATGAACCGCCTCCTCGGGAGTGTCCAGAGATGTCCGATCGATACCAGCAGTTCACCCAGTCCGCGTTCGGGCGCCAGCTCGTCAAGAAGCTGGGGTTGCCCGACCCGACGCCGCTGCGCCGCTTCACGCCGGGCGAGCCGCTGATCGCCGGGCCGGTGCTGCTCGGCGGTTCGGGCAGGCTCGCCGACTCGGTCAACGCGACGCTGCAGGACGTCGGCGCCGACGTGCGCAAGGAGCGCGCCGACGACGAGCGCTACGCCGCGCTGGTCTTCGACGCCACCGGCATCACCTCCAGCCAGGGCCTGCGCGAGCTGTACGACTTCTTCGGCCCCGCCATCCGCCAGATCGACCGCTGCGGCCGGCTGATCGTGCTCGGCACCCAGCCCGAGAGCCTGTCCGACCCGCGCGCGGCCACCGCGCAGCGCGCGCTGGAGGGCTTCACCCGCACCGCGGGCAAGGAGCTCAAGCGCGGCGCCACCTCGCAGCTGGTCTACGTCGCCGAGGGCGCCGAGAAGGCCACCGACTCCACGCTGCGGTTCCTGCTGTCCGGCAAGTCCGCCTACGTGTCCGGCCAGGTCGTGCGCATCGGCCAGGCCGACGTGCCGGAGATCGCTCAGGACCGCCCGCTGCAGGACAAGATCGCGCTGGTCACCGGCGCTTCCCGGGGCATCGGCGCGGCCATCGCCGAGACCCTGGCCCGCGACGGCGCGCACGTGGTCTGCCTGGACGTGCCCGCCCAGGGCGGCGAGCTCGCCGAGGTCGCCAACCGCATCGGCGGCTCGACGCTGCAGCTCGACATCACCGCCGAGGACGCCCCCGCCAAGCTCGCCGAGCACTTCAGCGAGCGGTACGACGGCCTCGACGTCGTGGTGCACAACGCGGGCATCACCCGCGACAAGACGATCGGCCGGATGAGCGAGGCCCAGTGGGACTCGGTGCTCGCGGTGAACCTGACCTCGCAGGAGCGGATCGACGAGAAGCTGCTGAGCGAGGACTCGCCGCTGCGCGCGGGCGGCCGGATCATCTGCGTGTCGTCGATGAGCGGCATCGCCGGCAACGTCGGCCAGGGCAACTACGCCGCGTCCAAGGCGGGCGTGATCGGGCACGTGCAGTCCACCGCGCCGCTGGCCGCGAAGAAGGGCGCCACCATCAACGCCGTCGCGCCGGGCTTCATCGAGACCAAGATGACCGCCGCGATCCCGCTGTTCGTGCGGGAGGCCGGCCGCCGGATGAACAGCATGTCGCAGGGCGGCAAGCCGATCGACGTCGCCGAGACCATCGCCTGGTACGCCAACCCCGCCTCGGCCGGGGTGAACGGCAACGTGGTCCGGGTCTGCGGCCAGAGCCTGCTCGGCGCCTGAGGTCTGGAGGGACGATGCCGGAACTTTCCACCGCCCCCAGCCTGGGGCCGCTGTACCTCAAGGCCGCCGCGACCGGCCCGACCCGCCGCGGCGGGGAGCTGCCGGAGACCGAGTACGTGCGGCGCGGGATCACCGTCGATCCCGCGGAGCTGGCCGAGTACAACCGGGTCTGCGGGTTCAGGCTGCGCGACGAGCTGCCGATCACCTACCCCCACATCCTGTCGTTCCCCGCGTCGGTGCAGCTGATGACCGACAAGGGGTTCCCGTTCCCGCTGGTCGGACTGGTGCACGTGGCCAACCGGATCCAGCAGGACCGGCCGGTGCTGGTGACCGACGAGCTGACCCAGGTGGTCAAGGTCGCCGACCTGCGACCGCACCCGAAGGGCAAGCAGTTCGACGTGGTCACCGAGACCAGCGTCGACGGCGAGGTGGTGTGGCGGGAGACCTCCACCTACCTGCGCGTGGGCAAGCGGGACGAGAGCGCGCCGCAGAAGCCGCGCCGGGAGATCGAGCCGGGCGCGGCCTCGGGAACGTGGCGGGTGCCCGCGGGTCTCGGCCGCGAGTACGCGGCGGTCTCCGGTGACCGGAACCCGATCCACCTGCACGCCCTGACGGCGAAGGCCTTCGGCTTCCCGAAGGCGATCGCCCACGGCATGTGGTCCAAGGCCCGCTGCCTCGCGGCCCTGGAGGGACGTCTGCCGGAGGCGTTCACCGTGGACGTCGACTTCGCCAAGCCGCTGCTGCTGCCGTCGAAGGCCGACTTCACGATGCGCCGGACCGCCGCGGGCTGGGACTTCGCCCTCCACTCCCGCTCCGGAAAACCCCACCTCACGGGCTCCGTCACGGCCTGACGACCTGTCCTCGCGTCGAAAACCCCGGTTCTCATCGCGCGAGAACCGGGGTTTTGACGCGAGGGGTGGTTCAGGAGGGGGTGGGGGTTTCGGCGGTGGGGAACCAGGAGCGGCCTTCGACGAGTTCTCCGAAGCCGAGCCAGAGCATGTTCATCAGGCGCATGGCCATGCCCTCGGCCGTGTAGTCGGGGTGCTGGAACCACCACTCGACCAGGGCCTCACCGGCGCCGACCAGGGCGGCGGCGAAGGGTTCGGTCTGCTCGGACTGCATCGGCTGGGGCGAGTCCGTGGTCGCCTCGGCCAGCAGAGCCGCGATCAGGTCGGTGGCGCGAGCGCGCCACTCGGAGAGCTCCTGGACGTAGGGCTCGCCGGGCACGTCGCCCTGGCGGTGCAGCAGCTGCCACCCGGCCTTGTTGATCTTCACGTAGCCGAAGAACATGTGCAGCCGGTGCCAGAGCTGATCGGCAGGGGTCGCGGTCTCGCCGATGTCGGCGCCGATGGCCTCGACGAGCTTCGCCGCCTCGCGCCGGACGCACGCGATGAACAGCTCGTCCTTGGCACCGAGGTAGGCGTAGAGCATCGGTTTCGAGATGCTCGCGGTCTCGGCGATCTCGTCCATCGACGCGTTGTGGAACCCGTGCTTGGCGAACACCTCCACGGCGGCGTCGAGAATCTGACGCTCCCGCACCTCCCTGGGCAGGCGCCGGGACCGGGGGCGCTCGCTGTCCCGATGTTCTTCCATCTCACCTCATACGCTGGTAATTCGCCTCAGGTTAGTGGAGCGACTCAAGTCTGTGCGGCTTGCCCGCCAACCTACTCGCACGTAGTCTTACTCCCCAGTAACCAATGGAGGTGGCAGCGTTGCCGCAATCCCCACCGGACCCGATCGCCACCCTCGGCAGCGTCGATCCCCGTTCGATCGACAAGGCCGAGCTGGTCCGCCTGCTGCGCGCCGCCTCCGAGACCGCCACCTCCGGCGGCCTCGACCTCAGCTCCCTCACCCCCGAGCAGTTCGCCCGGCTGATCTCCCGATCCTCGGTCGACCAGCTCAACGCCGTGCTCGCCGAACCCGCGCTGCGCGAGAGCATCCTCGACGAGATCTTCCGGCGCATGGGCGAGCACTACCAGCCCGAACACGCCAAGCGCAGCCACGCCGTCGTGAACTGGCGGATCGGCAAGGGCGACGACCTGCTGCACTTCGAGTGCGTGCTGGCCGACGGCCGCTGCCAGGTGACCAAGGGCGCCCAGCACGCCTCGCCCACGGTCACCATCACCATGACCCCGCTCGACTTCCTCCAGCTGACCTCGGGAAACACCACCGCGCCGAAGCTGGTCATGGCGCGGCGGGTCCGGCTCGCCGGGGACATCGGCTTCGCCGTCAACCTGCCCAAGCTCTTCCAGATCCCGAAGGCGTGAATCTCGCGCACCAGACACCGGGTCGCCGGAAAGCCCCCCACGACGACCCGGGCCCAAGCGAACGGGCCGCGCTCCCGAACCCCCAGCGGAGCCCGGTCCGTTCGCGCGCTCCCCGGTGATTTCCCTAGCAGATCAACTTGTTCGCAGGGTTAACCGCAGGTCAGTGGCATATGACACGGTGCGGAATTGCACAACCCGTACCGGTGTTGATTCGGTAGAGGGCAGTATGCAGCCTGGCCGCGTTGTGAGATCGGTTCATCTCGCTGGATCGTGATCGCTGATGCACCATGTGCGTGGACAGGTGCAACGGCATTCGTCCGATTGGATGAATCGCAGACCGATGCGTCAGGATGAGCACCGGTCCGCGTCCCACCGATGAGTGAAGGGCCGACGGCCCGGAGCGCATCGAACGAGTTCTGCGGGGAGAGCTCGGCTCGGCCAACGCTTCGATGACGAACGGGAGGGCGAAGCGGTGAAGAAGTTGAGTACGCCTGAGGCGGAGACTCCGATCTTCCGAGAGATCAACAAGGAGCTCGGCGAGCTGCCGGAGATCGACATCCACGACTTCGACAAGCACGCGTTCGATTTTCTCCGCGAGTACGACGAGCAGAAGTCCCAGGAGGCCGTGCAGGAGACCCCTGCAGAGGAGGCCGAACCCGTCGCCGTGTCGGCAGGCTCCACCACCTCGGAGTCCGGTTCCGCAGGCTCCGAGACGTCCGGAGGCCGCCGAGGCGGGCGCCGCCGCAAGGGCAACTGACCAGACTTGACCGACGGCCCGCGCCATCCGGGGGGATGGCGCGGGCCGTTCGGCTGTCCTGAGGTTGTCGGACACCCGTGCCAGCCTGGTCGGCGTGACCGGATGGCGGGAGTTCACCGAACAAGCACCTGAGCTGGCCGAGGCCGCTCGGGCACGACTCGAATCCGCGCGGCACCACGTGCTGGCGACGCTGCGCGCGGACGGATCGCCGCGGGTCAGCGGCAGCGAGGTCGGCTGGTACCGGGACGAGCTCGTGCTCGGCTCGATGCCGGGCGCGCGCAAGGCCCGCGACCTGCAGCGCGACGGGCGGTTCGCGATCCACACCAATCCCGGCGACGGCACGATGACCGAGCCGGACGTCAAGATCTCGGGGCTGGCCACCGAGGTGACCGGCGACGACCAGGCCGCCTGGGTCGCCGAGGCCGGGCCGCCGCAGTCCGACGCGCACCTGTTCCGCTGCGCGATCACCGAAGTCGTCACCACCGCCGTCGCCGACGACCAGACCCACCTGGTGATCACCTCGTGGACCCCGGACCGGGGCGTTCGCGTCTTCGAGCGCGCGTGAGAAGGGGCCCCCGGGAACTCCCGGAGGCGCCCTTCGCGCGGATCAGTAGGTGAAGGCCAGGCTCGGGTTGGCCAGCAGCGCGCCGACGTCGGCGAGGTACTGGGAACCCTGCTGACCGTCGACCACCCGGTGGTCGAAGCTCAGCGCGAGCTGGCAGATCTTGCGCGGCACCACCTGGCCGTCGACCACCCACGGCATGTCGCGGATCGCGCCGAAGGCGAGGATCGCGGACTCACCGGGGTTGATGATCGGCGTGCCGGTGTCGACGCCGAAGACGCCGACGTTGGTGATGGTGATCGTGCCGCCGACCATGTCGGCCGGGGCCGTCTTGCCGTCCCGGGCGGTGTTGGTCAGCTGCTCCAGGGCCTCGGCGAGCTCGCGCAGCGACATCCCGTCGGCGTCGCGGACCTTGGGCACCACCAGGCCGCGCGGCGTGGCCGCGGCGACCCCGAGGTGCACGTAGTCCTTGTAGACGATCTCGCCGGCCGCCTCGTCCCACGTCGCGTTGACGTCCGGCGTGCGGCGGGCGGCCAGGCACATGGCCTTGGCCGCGAACGCCAGCGGCGTGATCTTCACGCCGCGGAACGCCGGGTCCGACTTGAGCTGCTCGCGCAGCTCCATCATCGGCGTGACGTCGACGGTCAGGAATTCGGTGACGTGCGGCGCGGTGAACGCGCTGTCCACCATCGCCTGCGCGGTCGCCTTCCGGACGCCCTTGATCGGCACCCGCCGCTCGCGCGCACCGGACGGGGCGGCCGCCGGTGCCGCGGGGGCGGCCGCGGTCTGGACGTCCTCGCGGGTGATCACGCCGCCCGTGCCGGACCCGGCCAGCGAGCGCAGGTCCACGCCGAGGTCCTTGGCCAGCTTGCGGACCGGCGGCTTGGCCAGCGGAACGGAGCCGCGCACCTCCTCGACCTGCGGAGCCCGCGGTTCCGGCGGCGCGGCGGTAGCCGTGCCGCGGGTGTCCGTGCCGCCGGTGTCCGTGCCGCCGGTGTCCGTGCCGGGGGTCGCCGTGCCGGGGGTCGCCGTGCCGTTGACCCGGTCCTTGCGGGGACGCCGCTTGGCCGACGAGGTCCGCGGGCCGTAGCCGACGAGCGTGGCGATCCGGCCGTTGGACTCCTCGCCGATCTTGCCGGAGCTCTCCTGCGGTTCCGGTTCCGGCTCGGGTTCGGGCTCGGCACCGGCCATCTCGATGCTGATGATCGGCGTGCCGACCTCCACGGTCTGGCCCGGCTCCACCAGCAGGTCGCGGATCGTGCCCGCCCACGGGCACGGCAGCTCCACCGAGGCCTTGGCGGTCTCGATCTCCACGATCACCTGGTTGACGGTGACGTTCTCGCCGGCCTGCACCTTCCAGCCGACGATCTCCGCCTCGGTCAGCCCCTCACCGACGTCGGGCAGGGGGAACTTCTTGAGCGCCATCGATGAACTCCCCTCAGTACGCCAGCGAACGGTCGACCACGTCCAGCACCCGGTCGAGGTCGGGCAGGAAGCCCTCCTCCAACTTCGACGGCGGGTAGGGCGTGTCGAACCCGGTCGCCCGCAGCACCGGGGCCTCCAGCGAGTAGAAGCACTCCTGCTGCACCCGGGTGGCGATCTCGGAGGTCACCGACGACTCCGCCGGGGCCTCGCTGACCAGCACCAACCGGCCGGTGCGGCGCACCGACTCGAACACCGGTCCCAGGTCCAGCGGGGACAGCGCGCGCAGGTCCACGACCTCCAGGTCCAGCCCGTCCTCGGCCGCGGCGGCCGCGGCGTCCAGGCAGGTCCGCACCATCGGGCCGTAGGCCGCGACGGTGACGGCCGAGCCGGACCGCGCGACGCGGGAGCTCAGCAGCGGCAGCGGGTCGATCGAGGTGTCGAGCTCCGCCTTCTCGTAGTAGCGGCGCTTGGGCTCGAAGAACAGCACCGGGTCGTCGCACTCGATGGCCTGCTGCAGCATCCAGTAGGCGTCCACCGGGTTCGAGCAGGACACCACCTTGAGGCCGGCGATGTGCGCGAACAGCGATTCCGGCGACTCCGAGTGGTGCTCGACCGCGCCGATGCCGCCGCCGTAGGGCACCCGGATCACGATCGGCATCTTGACCTTGCCCTGGCTGCGGTAGTGCAGCTTGGCGAGCTGGCTGATGATCTGGTCGAAGCCGGGGAAGATGAACCCGTCGAACTGGATCTCGCACACCGGCCGGTAGCCGCGGATGGCCAGGCCGATCGCGGTGCCGATGATCCCGGACTCGGCCAGCGGGGTGTCGAGCACGCGGTGCTCGCCGAAGTCCTTCTGCAGTCCGTCGGTGATCCGGAAGACGCCGCCGAGCTTGCCGACGTCCTCACCCATGATCAGCACCTTCGGGTCGCGCTCCAGCGACGCGCGCAGGCCCATGTTCAGCGCCTTGGCGATGGTGACCGTCTGGGTCCCCGACGGGGTGGTCGGGCGTTCGAGAGCGGGCGCGGCCATCAGCGAACACCTCCTGCCACGGTCTCGTCGGCGAATCCGGCCAGGTAGGACAGGTACTCCTCGCGCTGCGCGGCGAGCTGCGGGCTCTCCTCGGCGTAGACGTTCGAGAAGATCCGCTCCGGCGGCGGCTCCTGCATGGTGAAGCAGAACTCGCGGAAGCGCTCGGCGAGCTGGTCGGCTTCGGCGTCGACGGAGTCGAAGAACTCCTGGTCGGCGGCGTGCTCGCGGATCAGGTGCACCCGCAGCCGCTCGATCGGGTCCTTGAGCTTCCAGGCCTCCTGCTCGTCGGTCATCCGGTAGCGGGTCGGGTCGTCGGAGGTGGTGTGGGCGTCCATCCGGTAGGTGAACGCCTCGATGAGCACCGGGCCGTTGCCGTTGCGGCACTCGTCCAGCGCCCACTTCGAGACGGCGAGGCTGGCCAACACGTCGTTGCCGTCCACCCGGATGCCGGGGAAGCCGTAGCCGCTGGCGCGCTGGTAGAGCGGTACTCGGGTCTGCCGCTCCAGGGGTTCGGAGATCGCCCACTGGTTGTTCTGGCAGAAGAAGACCACCGGCGAGTCGTACACGGCCGACCACACCATCGCCTCGTGCACGTCGCCCTGGCTGGTGGCGCCGTCGCCGAAGAAGACCATGGTGGCCTCGCCGTCGGGGTCGCCGACCTTGCCGTCGAAGCGCTGCCCCATCGCGTAGCCGGTCGCGTTGAGGCACTGGTTGCCGATGACGATCGTGTACAGGTGGAACCCGGTGCTCGTGGGGTCCCAGCTGCCGTGGTCGGTGCCGCGGAAGATGCCGAGCAGTTCGGTGGGGTCGATGCCCCGAGCCCAGGCCACGCCGTGCTCCCGGTAGCTCGGGAAGGCCATGTCCTGCGGTTTCAGCGCCCTGCCCGCCCCGATCTGGGCGGCTTCCTGGCCCAGCAGCGGCACCCAGATGCCGAGCTGGCCCTGGCGCTGCAGCGCGTTGCCCTCCCGGTCGGCGCGGCGGACCAGCACCATGTCCCGGTAGAGGTCGCGCAGCTGCTCGGGTGAGATGTCGATGTCGAAGTCCGGGTGCTGGACCCGCTGACCTTCCGGGGTGAGGAGCTGAACGAGGTCAGCCCCACCTTCACTCGTCGCGCGCAAACCGGCGATCACCTGCTCCCGTGTGGGCTTGGCTGCGGTTGCGGCAGGGAGGTCGGTGCGCTTCGCGGGCGGTTCGCCGGATGAGGACGTCCATTGCTCGGGGGACATGTGTGATCTCCTCGTGTCGCGCCGATGTCACCGCTTGTGGCGGTGCTGATCGGCTGCCCCGCCGGCCTGCCGGTGACCTGGTGGGTCACCCGGTCGGCCGAGCGGAGCGGTGGATCGCTCCTCGTCATCCTGGCACGAAAACCCCGTGATCCGTGAGCCCTGCCACAGGGAGTGGATCGGTACAGCGGCGAGCGATCAACTCCCGTGCGGTCACGTTAGTTCTTCTGAGGACAGTGCGAATTCGCAGGTCATCGAATTAATGGAGGACCGACTAACGAGTTCCGGACCATTGCGGTACCGATATTGGGTCCGCCCTCGCTCCCGTTGCGGGAATACGACAACCGCCCACCCCGGTGACCGTGACCCGAACAGAGCAGCCACCATCCCGGCACCCCCGGTGCCACACTGCGCTCATGACGCACCTGAGCCTGCCCGAGGAGTTCGTGCTGCTGCTGCACAAGCCCCGCGGCTCCTACTACGCCACCGCCGACCACACCGGCGCCGCCGAGCTGGGCGAGCTGGTGCTCACCGAGCGCTTCGCGCTCACCGACAAGAAGCTGACCGTGCTCGACCCGGCGTCCACCGGCACCGCCTGGATCGACGAGTCCGTCGAGTTCGTGCAGCGCAAAGCGGGACCGAAGGGCAGGCCGCTGGCCGCGACGACGTTCATCCAGAGCCGCCGCAAAGCCCGCGAGCGGCACGCCGAAGCGCTCGTCGAGCGCGGGCTGATGCGCCGCGAGCGGCGGAAGGCGCTGTTCATCCCCTACGACCACTTCACCCCCGATCCGGGGACGCGGGACGCGCTGGCCGCCCGGATCCGGGCCGCCGCGCGCAACGAGGTCCAGCTCGACGAGCGCCTCGCGATGCTGGCCGCGCTGGTGCAGGCCACCGGGCTGCAGACGCACCTCGGCCTGGACAAGGCCGAGCGCAAGCGGCTCAAGGAGATCAGCAAGGGCGAGGAGCTGGGCGGCGCGGTTCGCGACGTCATCGCCCAGACCACGGCCGTGCTCACCGCCGTGACCGTCGCGGGCGCCGCGGCTGCGTCGGGCAGCTGACCGACTCGCGCCAGGTCCGGACGCGTCCCACCAGATGGGCATAGGATCGCGCTCGTGGATCGAGCTGCTGTTGCCAAGACCGTTGACCAAGCCTGGGACCAGGCGATTCTGCCGAGCCTGTCCGAGCTGGTGAGGATTCCCGCGGTGTCGCCGTCGTTCGACGCCGAGTGGGAGACCACCGGGCACCTCGACGCCGCGATCGAGCACGTGCGGGCGTGGATCGACGGCCGGGGCATCGAAGGCGCGGCGATCGAGGTCGTCCGGCTGCCCGGCCGGACGCCGCTGCTGCTGGTGGACGTGCCCGGTTCGGCCGGGGCGCCGGACGAGTCCGTGCTGCTCTACGGCCACCTCGACAAGCAGCCGCCGGTCGGCGGCTGGTCGGAGGGCCTGGGCCCGTGGACGCCGGTGGTGCGCGACGGCAAGCTCTTCGGCCGGGGCGCCGCCGACGACGGCTACGCGGGCTACGCGGCGGTGACCGCGATCGAGGCGGTCCGCGCGCACGGCGGCGAGCACGCGCGCTGCGTGGTGTTGCTGGAGACCGGTGAGGAGTCCGGCAGCCCCGACCTGCCCGCCTACCTGGAGCACCTGCGCGACCGGCTCGGCACCGTGTCGCTGGTCGTGTGCCTGGACTCGGGCGCGGGCGACTACGAGCGGATGTGGCTGACCAACTCGCTGCGCGGCATGGTGCAGCTGGAGGTCACCGTGCAGGTGCTCGACTCCGGCCTGCACTCCGGGATCGCCAGCGGCATCGCGCCCAGCTCGTTCCGGATCATGCGGCAGCTGCTGGACCGCTTGGAGGACTCCGCGACCGGCGAGATCCTGGTTCCGGAGCTCAACGTGGACATCCCGGCCAACCGGATCGACGAGGCCCGCTCGGCCGTCGAGGCCGTGCCCGGCATGATCCGCGACTCGGTGCCGTGGCCGGAGGGCATGCGGCCGGTCGCCGACGACGAGGTCGAGCTGGCGCTGAACAACACCTGGCGACCGACTCTGTCGATCATCGGCGCGGACGGGCTGCCCAAGCCCGCCGACGCCGGCAACGTGCTGCGGCCGTCGACGACGCTGCAGCTGAGCTTCCGGGTGCCGCCGACCGCCGACCCGCAGGCCGCGCTGGACGCGGTGCGCGCGAAGCTGTCCGCCGACGTCCCCTACGGCGCTCGCGTGACCTTCGGCCACTCGGAGGCCGGACTGGGCTGGAACGCCCCCGACCCGGCCCCGTGGCTGTCGAGCGCGCTGGACGTCGCGAGCGAGGAGATCTTCGGCGCGGGCTGGCGGACGATGGGCCTGGGCGGCTCGATCCCGTTCATGGGACTGCTGCACGAGGCGTACCCGGACGCGCAGTTCGTGGTCACCGGCGCCCTCGGCCCGGACAGCAACGCCCACGTCCCGGACGAGAGCCTCGACCTGGCCTTCGCGACCAAGATCACCAGCGCCATCGCCTGCATCCTCGACGCCCACGCCACCCGGTGACGGGTCGGGGCGGTGCTGGCCAGGAAGTCCCGGGCGCTCAGGACTTGGGGATGAGGAGCCAGAGGACGAGGTAGACCACGAACTGAGGTCCGGGCAGCAGGCAGGAGAGCAGGAAGAGGATGCGGACCGTCGTCGGTCGCATCCCGAAGCGGCGGGCGAGTCCCGCGCAGACCCCGGCGATCACCGCCTGGTCCTTGGGCCGGGACAGGGACTTGTTCTGGTGGATCGTCGTCATGTCCCCACGATGCGCCGCGCGCCGTCGCGGGACCTCAGGGACGAGCCCTGACCGCTCCCGGAGACGTCCCCGGCCGTGCGGACGGTTTTAGCCATAATCAACCATGATCAATGTCCGTTTTGTCCGGACAATTATGGCTAAAACTGTCCAGCGGCCGGGGACGGCACTCTCGGCGGAGAGGACCTCAGCGGGAGTCGAGCCGGTGGTGGGGTGGTCAGCAGGCGGGGGTGTAGGTGCGGGTGGCGAGGACCTGGTCCCCGGAGGTGACCTCGACCGTGCTGCGGGCGTTGTTCGGCAGCGGCGTGCTCGCCAGGACCAGGCCCTTGGCACCGACCGAGCCGGAGCCCTTGGTCTCGCCGTTGACCTTCACCGCGTAAGGCGTCGTCGGGGCGTCCGGGGCCGCGGTGATGCGGTACTCCACCGACGGCGTGTGCGCCGGGTCGGGGAACGCCGCCGCGAGCATCGGCATCGAACCGACCAGCGCCGACATGTCCTGGCACCGGGCGTCGCCGAGCTGGACCTGGACCGGGGCCGGAGCGGTAGCCGCGAACGCGGCGGGAACCGCCGCCGCAGCCACAGGAACGGCTGCCGCCGCGGTGACAGGAACGGCTGCCGCCGCGGTGACAGGAACGGCTGCCGCCGCGGCGGCGAGAACGAAGGTCAGCGTGCGACCGGGCATCTGCGAAGCACCTCCACGAGAACGAGCGGATCAGCGCCTCGAAGCTAGAGCTCCCCGGGTCAGCGCGACCGTCCGTTGCCCCCAACGAGCGACACCGGGTAACACGAACCGGTCGCGAGCACCGTCGAGCACTCCCCCGCACGGGTCGTCGATGCCGCCGGCGTGCTCGCCCCGCGTCGCCAGGGCGGTGCGCACCTTGTCGCGAGCCGGGTCGAGGATCTCGCGGACGATCAGCGCGCACAGCAGCACGACCATCGCGTCCCGGACCAGCACCGCGCCCAGGAACCAGTCCTCCGGCAGCCCCTTGTTGGCCGTGCCCAGGTAGTAGTACATGCGCGGCGCCCACACCGCGGCGTCGATGATCATCCAGGTCAGCAGCAGCCGCCAGCGCGGCAGCGCCAGCACCGCCAGCGGCACCAGCCACAACGAGTACTGCGGGCTCCACACCTTGTTCGTCAGCAGGAACGCCGCCACCACCAGGAAGCACAGCTGCGCCACCCGCGGCCGCGTCGGCGCGGCCATCGCCAGCCAGCCGATCGCCAGGCAGGCCACCAGGAACAGGCCGAGGCTCACCGCGTTGAGCACCACCGGCGTCGCACCCGGCGCCAGGTGACCGTCGAAGCCCTCCCAGGAGGTGAAGTACATCAGCGCGTTGTACAGCGAGTCCGGGTCGGCGGGACGCGAGCTGTTCAACCGGAAGAACTCGCCCCAGCCATCCGGGTAGGCCAGCAGGATCGGCACGTTGATCGCCAGCCAGGACAGGGCGGCGGCCAGCACCGCCCGCATCGCGTCGGGCAGCTTGCCCGCCCGCCAGGCCAGGACCAGCAGCGGACCGAGGAAGAACAGCGGGTAGAGCTTCGCCGCGCCGCCGACGCCGATGAGCACGCCCGCCAGCACCGGTCGTCGGCGCGCCCACGCGAGCAGCCCGGCGGTGCCCAGCGCCGTGGCGAGGGTGTCGAAGTTGGTGAAGGCGTGCGCGAACACCAGCGGGGACACCGCTGCCAGCGCGACGTCCCAGACCCGCCTGCGGGCCAGGAGCACCAGCGCCCAGATCGTCACCAACCAGGCCGCCGCCAGCCAGAACGAGGTGATGTTGAAGTACAGGACGCTGAGCAGTCCGCCCGGCAACCAGCCGAAACCGGCCAGCGTCGCCCAGCCGTCGGCGGCCCGCGCGTTGATCCACTGGAAGATCCCGGTCAGCACCGGGTACTCCATGTACCGGGTCTTCTCCTGCGGCGTGCCCTGGTTCTCCACCCAGCCCGTCTTGTACGGGAACGCGTTGTCGGGCGCGAGATCGCCCATGCCGTAGCGCGGGATGATGTCGGTGTAGCACATGGCGGTGTACTGCTTGCTGTTCCGCCAGTCCAGCTGCGGCCCGCTGGTCGTGTCGTAGGTGATCTGGCAGGGAGCCTTGAACAGCCACGCCGCCGCCAGCGTCAGCACCGCCAGCAGCAGGATCACCCGCAGCGGGGTCCAGAACCACTGCCGCCCCACCTGCGCGTGCCTGCCCAGCGGCCCGCCGATGATCCGGCCGGCCTTGCGGCCCAGCGGTTCGGTCCACGTCGGGGAGACCCGGTCGGCGGGGGAGAGCGACGTCGAGTCCACCGCCGCCGCAAAGGCTTTGCCCGACGTTGCCGCCGCACGAGCGTTGCCCGATGGTGCCGCTGCTTCCGGATCGGCGGTTTCGTTGGTGGACACGCCCGGATGCTACTTGGCCCGGAAAAGCCCGAGGGGCACCCGCCGGGTCGGCGGATGCCCCTCGGGACGAACGGGATCGGGCTAGCCGCCCCAACCCCCGTCGCGCGTGGGCGCGACGTCACCGGGCTGGTCCGGTTCGCTCGTGGACGACTCGCACGGCGGCTCGAAGAACCCGCCGCAATCACTGCCGCCCCCGCCCGGACGCGTCCGGGTGGCCGTCGGGTCCTGGCTCTCCGACTCGCTCGGCGGCGTGGTCGGGGGCATCGACGACGTCGGCGGCTCCGAGGACGTCGGAGGCGGCGGCAGCGGGATGTCCTCGAACTGACCGATGGTGTCGGTCTTCTTGAACTGCTCGACCTTGAGGCCCTTGTGGTAGTTGTTCATGAACTGCTGCCACACCATGGCCGGGTACTTGCCGCCGTAGAAGCTCGTGCCCGAGTTGTCCTCCAGCGGCACGTTGCGGCCGTTCTCGCTGGCCAGCATCGACACCGAGGTGGACAGCTGCGGCGTCGCACCGATCATCCACGCGGTCGCGTTGTCCTTGGTGTCCAGGTACTGGTGGGTACCGGTCTTGGACATCACCGGCGGCCGCCTTCGAGACCGCGCTTGGCGTGGTCGGCGACGTCGAACATCGACGCGATCGTGTTGTATGCCAGCTTCGCGGCCTCCGAGTCCGACTCGTCGTAGAGGTTCTTGGTCGGCTCGTTGTGGATCTTGATCGCCGGGCCCTCGCGCGGCGTGATCTCCCGGACCATGTGCGGCACGTGCGACTTGCCCTGGTTGGCCAGCGTCGCGTAGGCGTTCGCCATGTCGATCGGCTTCACCGGGTACATGCCGAGCGCGATACCGGACTGGGTCTGGCCGTCGGCGTTCTGCAGGGTCTTGGTCTCGCCCTTGCCCGACTTGTAGGCCTCCGGGACGCCCGCGGCGTGCGCGGCCTCGGCGACCGCCGGCGGACCGACCCGGGCGGCGATGTTGACGAACACGGTGTTGACCGACTTCGTCATCGCCTCGCGGACGCCGCACCGGTTCGGGATGTCGCAGGACACGCCCGGGGCGTTGGCGAAGTCCGTGCCCGCGATCTTCTGCGGGCTCGAACCGTCGTAGAACTCGCCGATGCCCAGGCCCTTGTGCAGACCGGCCAGCACCGCGAACGGCTTGAACGACGAACCGGGCTCGGTCGGCGCGACCGCCCAGTCGTAGCCGCCGACGTCACCGCCGCCGCCGTAGTAGGCCTTGACCTCGCCCGTCTTGGGCTCGACCGCCACCAGCGAGGTCTTGATGTTGTCCGGCAGCGTGTTCTCGGCCTGGCTCGTGGCGGCGTCGACCGCGGCCTTCTGGGCCTTCGGGTCGATCGTCGTCTTGATCTTGTAGCCCTCGCGGGCCAGCGTGTCCTCGTCGTAGCCGGCCTCTTCCAGCTCGCGGAGCACCTGGTCCTTGATCTTGAACTGGTCCGGCGTCAACCGCTTGTCGATCCGCCAGTCGCTCTGCCCGCGGGTCTCCGGCGGCGTCGTCAGGGGCTCGCGCTCGGAGGCGGGCAGGAACCCGTTCTGGACCATCTGGTCGAGCACGTAGTTGAACCGCGAGGTCGCCTGCTCCATGTCCTCGCGCGGGTCGTTGCCCTTCGGGCGCTGGACCATGCCCGCCAGGACCGCGGCCTCGCCCGGAGTGATCTCGCTGGGCTTCTTGCCGAAGTAGGCGTTGGCCGCCGCCGTGATGCCGTTGGCGCCGCGGCCGTAGTAGGCGGTGTTGAGGTACGACAGCAGGATGTCGTCCTTGCTGCGCTCGTTGGTGATCTTGAACGCCAGCACGATCTCCTTGACCTTGCGAACGTAGTCGGGGTCCGACTTGTTCAGCTCCAGGTCGAGCTTGATGAACTGCTGGGTGATCGTGGAACCACCACCGACGCCGGAGCCGGTGAACATGAAGAACACCGACCGGGCGATGCCCTGGAAGTCGAATCCGGGGTTCGTGTAGAAGCTCGCGTCCTCAGCGGAGATCGTCGCGTCGCGCAGCGGCTTGGACACCTGGTTGAGGTCGCGCACGACCTCCCGGGACCCGTCCGAGCTCACCGTCGCCAGCGGCGAGTCGTCCGCGTAGGTGATCGTGATCGGCTGCTTCATGTTCAGCAGCTTCTGCTCGTCCGGCGCCTCCCAGAAGAGGTAGCCGTAGATGAACACGATCGTCGGGATGATCACTCCCGCGGCCGCGGCCACGTAGCAGGCCCTGCGGACGCGCCGCCATATGACGGCGCGCTTGGCTTGAGCGGCACTCATGTCGTCGTCCGGATCCTCGCTGTCATCCGTGCCTCGGCCGTCCCCGCCCCGGAAACCGGCGGCGCCGACGTCGGCGGCACCCCCGGCCCTGCGGTCGCCGAGCGAATCGTTGTCGCCGTACGGGTCGTCATCAAGATCGTCGGCGTAGTAGTTGTACGTCGCCTGATCGGAGTGCGTGAGCAGGTTCGGCTCGCGACCGACACCCGCACCAGCGCCGGCTGCTCCAGCAGCACCAGCGGCACCAGCGGCTCCACCGGCGGCAGCCGCGCCGGACGCGCCGGAGCCTCCCCGGTCATCGCCCGGGGTCTGCGGGATGTTCTGGGTGGGCGCCTCACCGGGCGGCGGCGCGGGGCGGCCGGGGGGAGGCTGCTGGCCGGACGGGGGCTGGCCCGGACGTCCCGGAGGCGGAGGAGGAGGCGACGGCGAGTAGCTCGTCGCGTCGTCCTCCCCGTTTAACCTGCTGGTCAGCGGTGACGAGCCCGAACCGGGTGCGGAGTCGTCGTCGAACGACGGCGTCCACGCACCGGTCGTCTCCTCCGGCGCCTCGGCACCGGGCCCACCAGCACCGGGCCCACCAGCACCGGGCCCACCAGCGGGGGCTCCCTCGGCACCGGGCCACTGCGGCTGTCCGCCGGACGGCGCGCCGGGACGCCCCGGCGGGGGCGGCGGCTGCTGGCCACCCGCTCCCGGACGGGGACCGGGCTGCTGCTCGCCGGGCCACGCGGGACCACCGCTCGGGGGCGGCGGAGGTCCGGACGGGCGCTGCGGCGGCTGGCCCGGGTTCTGCGGCGGGGGTGGCGCGGGGCGACCGTCGGGGTTCGGATGCCGGGAGTGGCGGCCCTTGGCGTGGTCGTCACGCTCGTCGTTCACGAGTTGGCCTCCAGGACAGGCGTCGGGGCGACGCCGGTGATGCGTTCACGTCGGGGGTGCGCCGCATCGGCGCATGCGGTCGTGCCGGGTGCACGAACGATCTCACTCCGCTGCAGTCTTGCGTCCCGAGCGACCGTCGTTCAAGCCGTCGGTCCCGAGAACGTAAGACAGCACCAGGTGGTTCCAGTTACATGTGCGGCACACCTCGACGACGTAGACGTTGAACTCCTCGAACAAGGTGGCCATCCGGTCCAGCTCCTCGGGCTTGCGCGCCGATCCGGACGCGTGCTTGAGGGCGTCGCCGAACACCCAGGAGACCTGGGTCAGCTCTTCCTTCCTGCACACCGGGCAGGTGGTGTCGCTGGGCTCACCGTGGAACTTCGCCGCCTGCAGCAGGTACGGGTCGGCGTCGCAGACCTCCATCACCCCGACGCGACCAGCGTGCAACTGCGCCAGCAGCGCTCGGCGCTGCAACGCGTAGTCGACCACTTGCCGTTGGGTCCGCACGACCACAGGGTACGTGCCGCCCCGACGCGCTCCATGCGCCGTTCAGGGCAGGCGGGCACCCCCGGCGTCACGTGCGGTGATGCCGAACACCCCCGGCACCGCTCGACGGCGTGGTCCGATATATCGGCGCGATATAATCCGCCGGGTGACCCGGTCGGCGTTGACAGTCCTTATTATTCGCGGCGCCTATTAGACGCTGGTGGGAGGTGCAGATGCTCGAACTCGCGGTGCTCGGGCTGCTGCACAACTCGTCCATGCACGGCTACGAGCTGCGGAAACAGCTCAACGACACGCTCGGCGTGTTCCGGGCGCTCTCCTGCGGATCGCTGTACCCGACGCTGCGCAGGCTGTGCCGCGCCGGGCTGATCGAGGAGCAGTCGGACGCCGACGAGTCCAAGGCCTGGGGCCGACGCGCCCGCCGCGTGTACCGCATCACCGCCACCGGCGAGCAGCGCTTCGCCGAGCTGGTCGCCGACAGCAGCCCCCGCGCCTGCGAGGACAACGCCTTCGGCGTGCACGTGGTGTTCTTCTCCCGCACCCCCGCCGACGCGCGGCTGCGCATCCTCCTCGCGCGGCGCCGCCGCGTGGAGGAGCGGCAGGAGGGCCTGCGCAGCGCGCTGGCCCGGTCCGGCGAATGCCTGGACCGCTACACGCGGGAGCTGCACCGGCTGCGGCTGGACCACAGCGAGCGCGAGGTTCGCTGGCTGGACGACATCATCGAGACCGAACGAGCCGAGCAGGCCGCTGCCTCGGCGGCAGTGCCCGATTCGACCAGGCCCGATTCGACCGGGCCCGAACCCGGTGGCTGCCCGCGCGCGGGCGATCCGCCACCGGCGCAACTCAAGCAAGGACACGACAGATGACCAAGAAGGAGGGCCCTGCCATGGGCGGAGATCGTCCCGGTCGCTCGGTGCGAGTGGCGATCGTCGGCGTTGGGAACTGCGCTGCATCGCTGGTGCAGGGTGTGCACTACTACTCCGACGCCGAGCCGGACACCCGGGTGCCCGGTTTGATGCACGTCGCCTTCGGCGACTACCACGTCAGCGACGTGAAGTTCGTCGCCGCGTTCGACGTGGACGCCAAGAAGGTGGGTCGGGACCTCTCCGAGGCCATCGTCGCCAGCGAGAACAACACCATCAAGATCGCCGACGTACCGCCGCTGGGCGTCACCGTGCAGCGCGGCCACACCCACGACGGTCTGGGCCGGTTCTACCGGGAGACCATCGAGGAGTCCGACGAGCAGCCGGTCGACGTGGTCCAGGCGCTGCGCGACGCCGAGGTCGACGTGCTGGTGTCCTACCTGCCGGTGGGCTCCGAGGACGCCGACAAGTTCTACGCGCAGTGCGCCATCGACGCGGGCGTGGCCTTCGTCAACGCGCTCCCGGTGTTCATCGCCTCCGACCCCGAGTGGGCCGCCAAGTTCACCGAGGCCGGCGTCCCGATCGTCGGTGACGACATCAAGTCGCAGGTCGGCGCCACCATCACGCACCGCGTGCTGGCCAAGCTCTTCGAGGACCGGGGCGTGCACCTGGACCGCACGATGCAGCTCAACGTCGGCGGCAACATGGACTTCCTGAACATGAAGGAACTGGAGCGCCTGGAGTCGAAGAAGACCTCCAAGACGCAGTCGGTGACCTCGCAGGTGGACCGCGACCTGGGCAAGCGCAACGTGCACATCGGCCCGTCGGACTACGTGCCGTGGCTGGACGACCGCAAGTGGGCCTACATCCGGCTGGAGGGGCGCGCCTTCGGCGACGTGCCGCTGAACCTGGAGTACAAGCTCGAGGTGTGGGACTCGCCGAACTCGGCGGGCATCATCATCGACGCGATCCGCGCCGCCAAGATCGCCAAGGACCGCGGCATCGGCGGCCCGATCCTGTCGGCCTCCTCGTACTTCATGAAGTCGCCGCCGGAGCAGTACTCCGACTCCGACGCCTACCAGGCCGTCGAGGACTTCATCGCGGGCGACGCCGAGCGCTGACCCGGACCGGAAGCCAGAAGCGGGGCACCCACCTCACCGTGGGTGCCCCGCCTCGTTCAGCAGGGGTTACATGACCCAAGGTGTACCTCCTTCCGGGTCGGCGACCAGGTCTTTTTCAGATTCCAATGGTCATCTTGCGTGCTGCGGGGGTGGGGTTCCACGCCTCGCGGCTCCGCCGCTCGCACTCACTCCTCATTCAGGACCGCACCTTCGAAGTCAGCTGGTGTTCGGCTCGGGCGAGGACCGAGTGGACCGAGGCGTGGCCGTCGGTGGTGACCCAGGAGACGCGCAGGCCCGGGCGGACGCGCTTGCGCCCGACGCGCATCGGCCAGCCGGCGACCTCGCGGGCCTGCGCGGCGATCCGCTCGCCGGTGCCGCTCGGGTGCTCGGCGACCACCGCGAACTCGTCGCCGCCGTAGCGGGCCACGGTGTGCTCGTCCTTGAGCCCCTCGCGCAGCCGTCCGGCCAGCGTGGACAGCATCTCGTCGCCGCGCTCGAAGCCGTGCGCGGCGTTGAAGTCGGCCAGCCGCTGCACGTCGATGAGGACCAGGGTCGACAGCGTGCCCCGGGAGCGGGAGCGGACCAGCGACTGCTCCAGGCGGTCCAGCAGCAGCACGCGCCCGGGCAGCCCGGTCAGCGGGTCGAGCAGGCCGGAGGAGTGCGACACGTCGGTGTGCACCGACTGCAGCAGCACCAGCACTCGCCTGCGACCGCCGACGGTGACCGCGTGGTAATCGGCCCAGATGCGGCTCTGGGTGTGACCGCTGATGATGACGAGCGGGATGGACAGCGGGCAGCCCGCCCGCAGCACCTGCCCGGCCAGGTCGGCCCAGTCCGGCATGGGCGAGCCGGTGTCGTCGCGGACCTCCCAGTCGTGCGGGCGGGTGCCGGTGAGCATGTCGGCCTTGTCGAGCTGCATCAGCCCGGCGGCGACGTCGTTGGTGGCCAGCACCTGGCCGCGGTCGTCGGTCAGCAGCATCCCGACGTTGAGCCCGCTGACGAGTTCGTCCCACACCGGCGCCAGCTGGGCAGCAGCCACGTCGAGGACACTCATTCGGCCCCTCCCTCCCCACCAAACGGAGCAGTCCGTTCGAGCCTCCCCTTGTGACCGGGCGTTTTTCAAGAGCGAAGCGACCACCCGTAACGGTGGAATAACCGTCCGTCCAACACAGAGCGTCAAGGCTCTTGTCACACCTTCCCCACGCGTCACCTCGATCTTCGGAAATTGATCATTCGTGCAGGTGAAACACGATCGGGAAGACCTCGCCGAAACGCCACGAGTCCACAAGCGATAGAGAGAGCGTCACAACCGGACTCCGACCGTCGGAGACGACCGGACTCATCTCTACCCTGGGGCGGCAGTGGTAGCCGAGAGGATGGTGCATGTCCATGCCCGGAACCGCGGACCTGCGTCCGCTGGCCGAGCGACTGCGTGATCACAGGTCGTTGCTGGCCGTCATCGCGATCGCCGAGCTGATCGCCGTGGTGGTGGTCTCGACCGTCAACACCCACGACCACATCGACGGCGAGGTCTACCGGCAGGGCGCTCAGGCGCTGCTGGCGGGCCGCGA
Source organism: Saccharopolyspora sp. ID03-671 (assembly GCF_045278815.1). Classification (NCBI taxonomy): domain Bacteria; kingdom Bacillati; phylum Actinomycetota; class Actinomycetes; order Pseudonocardiales; family Pseudonocardiaceae; genus Saccharopolyspora; species Saccharopolyspora sp. ID03-671. The sequence continues at coordinate 3,865,883 of NZ_CP134054.1, read as the reverse complement.
TCTGTACCACGGCCTGCCCCCCACCGAGTCCGGGCTGCGGCTGCCGTTCATCTACCCGCCGTTCGCGGCGATCGTGTTCGCGCCGCTGGCGCTGGTGCCGAAGGCGATCTCCACCGCGGTGATCATGCTCGTCAGCCACCTCGCGCTGCTGACCACGCTGTACGTGGTGCTGCGCGAGTCGACGTTCCTGCAGGCGCACCGCGACAAGGTGCTGCTGGTGACCGCCGCCGTGCTGCCGATCGCCACGATCAGCGAGCCGATCATGGAGACGATCACCTACGCGCAGATCAACATCGTGCTGATGGCGCTGGTCGTCGTGGACTGCCTGTGGCGGGTCGAGGGCACCAAGAAGCTGCCCTACCCGCGCGGCCTGCTGATCGGCATCGCCGCCGGCATCAAGCTCACGCCGCTGGTGTTCCTGCTGCTGCCGCTGCTGCGCAAGGACTTCCGGATGATCGCCGTGTCGCTGCTGGGCTTCGCCGGCACCGCGCTGCTCGGGCTGCTGGTCACCTTCGACAACGCCCGTCGCTTCTGGCTGCACGAGATGTTCGCGACCAGCAACGTCAACTTCGGGCCGAAGTTCACCGGCGACGCCTCGACCTACGCGGGCAACCAGTCGATGAAGTCGCTGCTGGCGAAGCTGAGCGTGCCGCACCTCGGCCTGCTGCTGGGCGTGCTCGTGGTGCTGGTGCTGGGCCTGGCCGTGCTGGGGATGCTCAACGCGATCCGGCAGCGCGACCTGCCGACCGCCGTGGTGATCAACGGCGTGCTCGGGCTGCTGCTCTCGCCGATCTCCTGGTCGCACCACTGGGTCTGGGCGATCCCCGGCCTGGTGCTGCTCGGCGGCGCGGCCGTCGTGCGCCGCGACTGGGCGATGCTGCTGATCACGACGATGATCGGCTGCTTCTTCATGATGGGCCCGCACTGGAAGATGCCCCAGGGCAAGGGTCTGGAGCTGACCTGGAACGTCTTCGAGCAGTTCGTCGGCAACTCCTACGTCTACTTCGGGCTCGCCTTCCTGATCTACAACGTCGTCCTGTGGTGGCGGGAGCGGGACCGGGAACCGGTGGACATCCCACGGGTGGAGAAACCGCCTGCTGTGACGCCCTGAGACGTGAAGAAGGCCCCCTCCGCCGGAGGGGGCCTTCTTCGCTCTCGCCATCAGATGCGGTTCATGACCACGGTCTCGGCGTTGTCGAAGCGGTGCATCATCTCGGGGCTGACCGCCGGCATCGGCAGCGTGACGTCCGGGGCACCGGACAGCAGCGGCAGCTCGGAGCGGGAGGCGACCATCGTCCGCTCCGGCAGGACGGCGTCCTCCAGCGCAGCGGTGATCCGGTTCGGCGTCGGCGCCGAGGCCGAACCGTTCTGCAGCGCGTTGAGCTCGCCGAGGCCCGGCAGCGGCGCGGACAGGCCCGGGCCGCTGCGCTCGACGGCGCCCGGGACCTTGGACAGCTCCAGCAGCGACAGGCCGTCCAGCAGCGGCACCTCGGTGACCGGGGCCTGCCGCTCGCCCGGCACGTGCAGCGGCACGAATTCCGCGGGCGAGGCCGGGGGAGCGGGCGGTTCGGCCAGCGCCGCGGACAGCACCAGCGGCGGCACCGTGTGCAGGTCGCTGCGCAGCCCGCCCACGTCGGAGGCGGTCAGGTCGACGGCGTCGGTGGCCAGCAGGCCGCCTTCCAGCAGACCGGCGGGCTCGGGCTGCTCGCGGGAGGCCAAGGCGCCCTCGTAGAGGTCCATGATCCCGTCGGCCTGGCCGAAGCCGTCGAAGTAGACGAGGTCGTCGTGCGGGATGACCAGCTCGGCGGTCTGCGGCCCGCTGTCGCCCGCGGGATCGCGGACGACGTCGCCGATCGAGGCGGACCAGCTCAGCGAGCGGTGGAAGCCCTCGGCCGGGGTGACCGGCGCGGGCCCCTGCGCCGCGCGGCGCAGGTCCAGCGGCTTGGCCTCGGCCGGGTCCGCGGCCCACCCCGCCAGCTGCAGCGGCGACTCCTGGAAGCGCAGCGCGGGGATCTCGCGGGTCAGCTCGTTGGCGGACTCATCGAGGTGGTCACGACGCTGCGCACCCTCTGCGAACAGGTCTCCGGCCAGGCAACGGCCCAGCGGCGCAGTGTCGTCGAGCGCGGGCGGGAACACCGACTCTCCCAACGGCATCGGACGCTGCTGACAGGCGTCCCCGGCGGAAGCGACCCCCGTTCCGACGGCCAGCATGCCACCAGTGACCAGCGCGGTCTGAACGCCGCGCTTCGCCCAAGTCTGCATGGATCTTCTCCTTCACCAGGCTCCCCGCGTTCGGGGGGAAAATCAACTTCGAGCGCCGCACCGAAATCAGAACTTGATCATGGTCGGTCGGCGGTGGACTCAGATCGCGAAGTGACCGGCGCGCGGCATCGCCACGCTGCGAGTCGCGGCCGGTCAGCGGGTCAGTCGGGAGTCGCGCCGGGCTGCGGGGCCGGGACGCCGCGCGGCAGCTCGTGCCGATCGCCGGCGCAGGCGTCCGGCCGGGCGGCGTCGGCCCTCGGGACCGCCGGGTGCCGACCGAGCAGACCGGTGCCGTGCTGCTGCCCGTCCGCCGTCTTGGCGCACCCGGCGGGCGCGGGCAGCGCGGAGCCTCCCTCCGGGAGCTCCGGGTCGGGGGTGTCGGGAACGGGGTGTCCGCCCGTCCGGACCGGGTCGTCCGCATGCACCGCGGACGCGGGCTCCGGAACGGGGGCGTCCGCGGCGGGCCGCGGGACGTCCGCCTGCCGGTCCGGCGCGGCGGCGGTGTTCGGGGTGGGTTCCGCCGGATCCGCGGGCCCAGCGGCCTGCGGGGGTTCCGCGAACTCCGGCGGCTCGGCGGCGGTCTCCTCGTCGAGATCGCCGGTGAGCAGGTGCCCGACGGGTTCGGCGGGCACCAGGGAGAGCGGGTCGACGCGGTCGAGCGGGAACGAAGCCGGACCGGACACCCGCTCCACCGCCGCGGCCGGAACTCGCGCGACCTGATCGGTGAGCGCGGCCGCCCCGGACAGCGCCGGGGAGTCCGACAGGACGGGGGCGTCGGTGAGCGACTGCGCGGGCTCGTCCGACGCCGCCTCCGCGGGCTGGCCGATCAGCAGGGCCGCGGAGGTCCCGGCAGCCGCCGTTCCGGCCAGGACCAGGGCACGACCGAGCCACCGCCGTGCGGCGGTGAGCGTCGTGCGGTCGCGGACGGACATCGCGGTGCCAGAACCTCCTCGGCCTGCTGTGACTCCCCCACGGAGCTTCGTCCTCCCTCGCGTCCGGAACTCTGTCAAAACAAGGTCGACTTCCGTAAGCGCACGGAAGCCAGTTCGCTACATCGTGTTACACACCCCGACTTGCCGAACCCCCCGAACCGGACGTCCCGATCCGGGCGATGACCCCCGATCCCAATGGAGATCGGGTTCCTGATCTCCATTGAGATCGCGTCCCCGACGGGGCGGGGTGTCCGGATTGCGCCGGTGTTCCGGGTCCCGATTGCGGCCGCATTCCACGTACGACCCGGATTGCGGCCGTGTTCGGGTTCCGGAGAACGGCCGTAATCCGCGTACGACCCGGACTGCGGCCGTGTTCGGGTTCCGGAGAACGGCCGTAATCCGGTCGCCCCGGGCACGACGGGTGGCGGCGTTGGGGGGTTGCGGAATCAAGATCGGCGATACGGTGGCGGGGTGAGCGAGCCGAAGATCAGCGGGCCGGACGACGCCTCGACGTCGATCCCACGGGTGCTGCGGGTGTCCGCGGCGGTGAGCTGGCGGATGCTGGTGATCGCCGCCGCTCTCTACGTGATGGGCGTGATCATCACCCGGATCTACGTGGTCGTGATCCCGGTGGCCATCGCGCTGCTGCTGTCGGCGCTGCTGGCGCCCCTGGTGTCGTGGCTGGCCCGGCACAAGGTGCCCCGGTCGCTGGCGACGGTGATGGTGCTGGTCGGCGGCCTCGCCGTGGTCGGCGGAGTGCTGACCGGCGTCGTCAACGCCTTCATCAACGGCTTCCCCGACCTGCAGCGCCAGGTCGTGGCCAGCCTCGAAGCGATGCGGCAGTGGCTGGCCGTGTCGCCGCTGCACCTCAACGACGACCAGATCGCCAACTACATCCAGCAGGCGCGGGACTGGCTGCAGTCCAACCAGGCGGTGCTCACCAGCGGCGCCCTGTCCACGGCGAGCACCTTCGGCAACCTGCTGACCGGCCTGGTGCTGGCGCTGTTCACCCTCATCTACTTCCTGCACGACGGACGCCGGGTGTGGCTGTTCGTGATCCGGCTGGCCCCGCGCCACGTGCGCGACAAGGTCGACCGCGCCGGCATCGCCGGGTTCACCTCGCTGGTCGGGTTCGTGCGGGCCACCGCCCTGGTCGCGGTGGCCGACGCGCTCGGCATCGGTCTGGGCCTGGTGATCCTGGGCGTCCCGCTGGCGATCCCGCTGGCCGCGCTGGTGTTCCTCGGCGGTTTCGTGCCGATCGTCGGTGCGGTCGCCTCGGGCGCGGTCGCGGTCCTGGTGGCGCTGGTGACCAAGGGCTGGGTCGTGGCGCTGATCGTGGTCGGCATCGTGCTGGCCGTGCAGCAGCTGGAGGGCAACGTCCTGCAGCCGCTGATCCTCGGGCGCGCGGTGCAGATCCACGCGCTGGGCGTGGTGCTGGCGATCAGCATCGGCGTCGTGATCAACGGCATCGTCGGCGCGCTGCTGGCGATCCCGATGGTCGCGGTGCTCAACGCCGCCATCCGCGCGCTCGTCGCCGTCGAGGAGGAGATCCCGGACACCACCGGCCTCCCGCTCGAACCGTCCGATGAGGAACCCGAGGACGAACCCGCCGACGAGACCGAGGACGACGAGAAGAAGAAGGACTAGGCGATTCTGCGGCATGCGGCGGAGCCGCGTTCTCTTCCACCACCCCGGCAACTGGCACCGGAGCGGGTTCTGAGCGCCTTCGCGGCGAGCACGCCGGGACGCCGCGTATTCGAAATGCTCAAGGAGCGGCGCGCGGAGTCCACGGAGGCGCGGCGCCGTCCCTTCGGGGGTTTCCGCCACCCGCACCGCTGAGCAACGCGAGTCCTCAACAGTCCCTAGGCCACCGTCACGGCGTTCCGGCCCGCTGCCTTCGCGGCGAGCATGGCGGCGTCGGCGGCGAGCAGGAGGTCGGTGAGCTCGTAGTCGAACCGGCCGGTGACCGCGACGCCGATGCTCACCGTCAGGCCGGTGAGCTCGCGCTGCTCGCCCCGGATGTCGCGGACGGGCACCGACAGGGCGGTGGTGGCCGCGCGGATCCGGTCGGCCACCCGGTAGGCGGTCTCGCACTCGGTGCCCGGCAGCAGCACCACGAACTCCTCACCGCCGAAGCGCCCGGCCAGGTCCTCCCGGCGGACGTTGTTCCTGAGCATCCCGGCGAACCTGCCCAGCACGGTGTCGCCCGCCACGTGGCCGACCTCGTCGTTGACCCGCTTGAAGTGGTCGAGGTCGAGCAGCAGCACGGCGACCGGCTGCTGCCGCTGCCGGGCTCGCATCAGCTCCAGCCGCGCGAGCCGGTCCCAGTGGGTGGCGTTGGCGAGCCCGGTCTTGCCGTCGCTCTGCGCCGACCGCCGCCACTGCGGCAGCTGGCTGGCCAGGTCCAGCAGCACCATCGACGGACCGGCCAGCAGCGCGGCGAACGGCGCCCACTGCATCGCCACCGCCAGCAGACCGCCGAGGCTCGCCGCGACGATGCCCAGCAGCACGTCGATCGGCTCGCCCAGCACCGCGGTGCGGGTGGCTTCCGGCCTGCGCAACCGGATCCCGCCCGCGACCACCGAGGACCGCACGACCAGCAGCACGACGCCGGTGACGAAGAACCCCGGCGAGGTCCACACCGGCTCGTCCCAGCCCATCACCAGCCGCGCGGCGAACGTGGCGACGGTGGTGGCCGCGGTGGTGAACAACCAGCGGTGGGGTTCGGGCCGGTCGTGCAGGACCCCGTGCAGCGCGGGCCCGAGCAGCAGCAGGGCCAGGAGATTCGGTGGCAGCAGCAGGATTCCGGCCGCGAGGTAGACGATGTGCAGCGTCCAGGGGTTGCGCCGGATCTGCCGCCGGAGGTTGATCGATACCGAGGTGACCACGATGGTCGCGCCCGCCGTCACGGCCAGCGCCGCGAAGTGGGCGAGGTCGTCGGGATCGGGCCGCCGCCCGGTGACGAACACCAGCACGACGAGGGCCAGCGCGAGCGCTTGGACGAGCAGGACGTAGCCGATCGCAGCAGGGCGCATCCGCCACAGCGACCAATGCCCCATCTCTCACCTCCCGTCCGGAGCCTCGCACAGCGATTCGGCGGACCGAAGCACAACGTGAAAACGGTGAACGGCGTTTCGCGCCGAAGACCCCCGACCGGGCGTGACGGCTCGGCGGAACGGAGCAACGCGACGCGCGTCGCTTTCCCTCCCGCGCGATTCCGCCGCGGGCCGCGCGTGGGGCAGGATGGTCGGTCGGGAGGAGTTCGAGTTGACCGGTTCGCAAGCAGCGCCGACGCCACCTCAGGTGGCCGACGGGCGCACCCCGCTGTGGCGGGGGCACAACGTCTTTCGCGTCGTGACGTTCCTCTACGCCGCGTTCTGGTTCGGCATGAACTACAGCTCCTACGCGCGGCCTTGGCTGGCGGCCATCTGCATCAGCTGCATGGCGGTGTGGACGGTGTTCACGATCTGGCGCTACCGGACCCGGGCCGGGCGCACGAACCTCCTGGTGGCCACCGACGTGGTGGTGGTCAACGCGCTGTTCCTGCTCAACGAGTTCATCCTGACCGAGGCGCACATGAACACCTCGGACCCGTCGGTGGTGACGGTCTGGCACTCCACCGGCGTCACCGCGGCGGCGGTGCAGTGGGGGATGAAGGGCGGTGTCGTCGCGGGGGTTCTCGCCGCGGGGGCGAACCTGCTGATCCGCGGCCGGATCGGCTCGGACATGGCGATGGACACGCTGCTGCTGGTCGGGGTCGGGCTGGTGATCGGTCTGAACTCGGACACCGCGCGCCGGTCGACCGAGCGGCTCGCGCGGGCGCTGCGCGCCGAAGCCGCCACGGCGGAGCGGGAACGGCTCGCCCGGTCCATCCACGACAGCGTGCTGCAGGTGCTGGCCCGGGTGCGCAGGCGCGGCGCCGAACTCGGCGGCGAGGCGGCGGAACTCGCGGAACTGGCGGGGGAGCAGGAGATCAAGCTGCGCTCGCTGATCGCCACCAAGCCGGAATCCACTGAGGACGGTGAGACGGACCTGGCGGCCCGGCTCCAGGTGCTGCGCACCGCGCGGGTGCACGTGTCGGTGCCGGGAAACCCGGTTCGGCTGACGGAGCAGCTCAGCGCGGACCTCGCGGCGGTGGTCCGGGAGGCGCTGGCCAACGTCGACAAGCACGCGGGCGAGAAGGCCCAGGCGTGGGTGCTGCTGGAGGAGCTGCCGGAGGAGATCGTGCTCAGCGTCCGCGACGACGGGCCGGGCATCCCCGACGGACGGTTGGACGAGGCCGCCGCCGAAGGGCGGATGGGAATTGCGAAATCCATCCGGGGTCGGGTCACCGCCCTGGGTGGGATGATCACCCTCGACACCGCGCCGGGCGAGGGAACCGAGTGGGAGGTGCGCGTCCCGCGCGCTCCCGAGACCCCCCGCGCCCCCAGGAATGCACGCCGCAGAGGAGGAGAGCGATGAGCGAACCGCCGGTCACCGTGATGGTCGTCGACGACCACCCGATGTGGCGGGATGGGGTCGCGCGCGATTTGGGCGAGCGCGGTTTCGAGGTCCGCGCGACCGCGGGCGACGCCGCGTCGGCGCTGCGCATCGCGCAGGCCGTGACGCCGGACGTGGTGCTGATGGACCTCAACCTGGGCGACACCTCGGGCGTGCAGGCGACGCTGCAGATCACCCAGGAGATCCCCGGGACGCGGGTGCTGGTGCTCTCGGCGAGCGGCGAGCACGCCGACGTCCTGGAGGCCGTCAAGGCCGGCGCCTCGGGCTACCTGGTCAAGTCCGCCTCTGCGGAGGAGCTGGTGGACGCGGTCCGCCGCACGGCCGCCGGCGACGCGGTGTTCACCGCGGGCCTGGCCGGCCTGGTCCTCGGCGAGTACCGCCGCATGGCGATCACCCCCGACTCGGAGCACCAGGCCCCGCAGCTCACCGAGCGCGAGACGGAGGTCCTGCGCCTGGTCGCCAAGGGCATGACGGCCCGCCAGATCGCGACGAAGCTGGTCATCTCCCACCGCACGGTCGAGAACCACGTCCAGTCGACGCTCCGCAAGCTCCAGCTCCACAACCGCGTGGAACTCGCCCGCTACGCGATCGAGCACGGCCTCGACCAAGACGGAGACCCCGACCCCGAGGACTCCTGACCCGGCGCCACGTTGCCGCGTGCGGCGTCGAGGTCAGACGAGGGTCGTCTTGGTGGTTTGCCGAGCTGCTGCTGCGCTGGGGGCTTCGAGGGCTGCTTCAGCGGCCTTGCGGAACGTGTCGAGGGGGTGTTGGGCGAGGGCTGCGCCCACCGCTCGGACGGCCGAGGCGTTCATCGAGAGGCTGGTGACCCCGAGACCCGCGAGAACGCCCGCCAGGTGCGGGTCGGAGGCGGCTTCGCCGCAGACACCTACCGATTTGTCGACATGTCGACCCGCCTGCCCGACAATCGCGATGAGCCGCAGCAGCGCGGGCTGCCAGGGGTCGTTGAGCCCGGCCAGCGCGCCGGCCATCCGGTCGGCGGCGAAGACGTACTGGGCCAGGTCGTTGGTGCCGATGCTGACGAAGTCGACGGCCTGCAGGATCTCCGCCGCCGACAGCGCGGCGGCCGGGACCTCGATCATCACGCCGACTCGATCGATTCCGCGGGCGCGAGCGCGCTCGGCGAACCACGCGGCCTCGTCCGCGGTGGCGACCATCGGCGCCATCACGGACACCTCGGCTCCGGAGTCCTGAGCCGCTCCGGCGATCGCCTCCAGCTGGGTGTCGACCAGGTCCGGCCGGTCGAAGGCGACCCGCAGGCCGCGCACGCCCAGCGCCGGGTTCGGCTCGACGCCCATGTCCAGGAACGCCAGCGGCTTGTCCGCCCCGGCGTCGAGGGTGCGCACGACCACGGGCTTGCCCGCGAACGGCGCCAGCACCTCGGCGTAGGCGGCGCGCTGGGTGGCCACGTCGGGTTCGACGTCGGCGCCCAGGTAGCAGAACTCGGTGCGGAACAGCCCGACTCCCTGCGCACCGGCCTCGACGGCCGCGGTCGAGTCGGTGGCCGAGCCGACGTTGGCCAGCACCTTGACCGGCGCGCCGTCGGAGGTCTGCCCGACGCCGTCCCAGTCGGCGTGCTCGGGTCGCTCGGCGGCTCGGACCGCGACCTCGGCGTCGGAGAGCTCCACCGTCCCCTCGTCGCCGTCGACGGTGGCGCCGGAGGCCGGGACACCGGAGGCGGGGACACCGAGCACGCCGCGCACCGCGACGACCGCCGGGATCCCGAGCGCGCGCGCCAGGATCGCGGTGTGGCTGGTGGGCCCGCCCTCCTCGGTGACCAGCGCGAGCACCAGCTCGGGGTCGAGGTCGGCGGTGTCGGCGGGCGCGAGGTCGCGGGCGACCAGCACGCTCGGCGCGGTGATCTCGGGGACGCCGGGCGGGGTGACGCCCTCGATCACGGCGATGATCCGGTCCCGCACGTCGTGCACGTCGCGGGCGCGCTCGGCCATGTAGCCGCCGGCGGCGCGCAGCGCGTCGGCGAAGCCGTTGGCGGCCTCGAAGACGGCGCGGGCGGCGGGCAGCGACCGGGTCGTCACGAGCTGCTCGGCCTGGGAGGTCAGGGCCGGGTCCATGGCCATCGCGGCGGTGGTCTCCAGCACGGCCTTGGCGTCGCCGCCGACCTTCGCGGCGCGCTGGAACAGCCCTTGGGCCACCGCGTCGGCGGCGGGGCTGATCCGGGCGGCCTCGGCGACGAGATCGGCCGGGGCGGGCGTGGCGGCGGGCTCGGGCAGCGGGTCGGCGACCCGGACGATCGGCCCGGCGGCACGGCCGGAGCTGACTCCGACACCAGTCAAACGCGACATGGTCTAGACCATACCTTTCCGAGTTGCTCAGCAGAAGCGCGCGGCGCGGATACGACACGCACCTCAACACCCCGCTGAGACCAGCGTAGGGACGGTTTTCCCATTTGGCTTGATCGTGTGAGCCAGTGGGCTCCCGCGGGTCCGCCGCGGGTTCCTACGTCACCCGGATGCAGCAGCGGGTGGCGTTACTCATAGGTAACAACTGAGTAGCCGTACGGATCCGGCTCGCACCCCTGAAATCGCAGGCTGTGGGCATGACATTCACCGCGACGCTCACCGAGCCGAAACTGGACGCGCACCGCTTCACCGAGCGACTGGCCGCCCTCGTGACCTTCTTCGCGGCCCAACCCTCACCGTCCGACGACGACCCCGCGAGCCACCGCTTCCGCGCCGCCCAGGCCCCCCGTTCCCGGGCCGACGAGGACCGGGCCGAAACCGCCCCGGGCGAGCCGGTCGACACGAGCCACCACGACGAATCCCAGTCCCCGGTCGCCTCGACCGGGGAACCCGGCGAACGCGAACAGCGGAAAGGCCGGAAAAGACCGGGAAGGAAACGCGAGTAACGCCCTCACCAGGGAAAACACTCTGAATGCAAAATTTGATGTGCTTTCGGACACAGCGGATTATTCCGCTTGTGATCCACCGTTCGAGCGAATTCCGCTGTCAAGGTGGATCTTTTCCCCGGGCGTTGCCGTCAAACTGAACGGGTTGTCGCTCGTCGGTAATCGCGCCATCGACGATCGCAACCTGCTGTGGGCCGGCCGCAACGCCCCCCGTGCGGTCGGCCCACGGTCTCAGCTCCCCGGGCCCGCTTCCCGGGTCAGGACGACCCGCTCAGGCGGGCAGCAGGTGCGGAGCGCGCTCGGCCACCGCGGCCAGGACCTGCCGGGTCGACGGGTTGACCGCCTGCCAGTCCCCGATCACCACGGTGGGCACGGTCTCGTTGCCGTCGGCGATGGAGCGCACGACGCCCGCCGCCTCCGGGTCCTGCCAGATGTCGACCTCCTCGAACGCCAGACCGGACCCCTGCAGGCCAGCGCGCAGCGACATGCAGAACGGGCACCCCGGCCTGCTGTAGACGGTGACGTGTTCCGCGGACATCCGACCTCCAGTTCGCCAAGCTCCTCTGCAAGCTTCAACGATCCCGGCGCCGAATTCATCCGCCGGGAGACGCAGCTCATGTCGTCCACACAGGACCCCTTCCAGCGCAGCGGTGACGCCCGTTACGGTCTGACCGTCCGGCCGAGGGGCCGGGCCGGGACCGAGGGGTGGAGGACATGACGGAGCTGTCCCCGCGCGAGACGGAGCTGTCCCCGCGCGAGCGGGCGCGGGCGGCCACCGAGCAGGACATCCGGCACCACGCCCGGACGCTGCTCGTCGAGCACGGCAGCGACGCGGTGACGCTGCGCGCGATCGCGCGCGAGCTGGGCATCACCGCGCCCGCCCTCTACCGCTACTACGCCTCCCGCGAGGACCTGCTGCGGCAGCTCTGCGACGACGTCTGCGCCGACCTCTCCGAGGAGCTCTCGGCGGCGTTCGACCCGGTCACCGAGCACTTCCTGGACCGCACGTTCGCGGTCTGCCGCCGGTTCCGCTCCTGGGCGCTGGCGCACCCGAAGGAGTTCGCGCTGGTCTTCGCGACCCCGAAGGACCGCTCCCGGCAGCCGGACCGGTTCGCGGGCGTGTTCCTGAGCATCGTCGCCCCGATGATCTCGGAGAACCCGAACGCGCAGGAGAAGGTGAAGGCGTCGGTGGACCTGCCGGACCTGTCGGTGCAGCAGAAGTCGTTGGCCGACGCCTTCTCCCACGAGGGCATCGACATGCCCCCGGAAGCCCTGGACGCGGAGGCGGTGTACTTCCTGATGCGCTGGTGGGTGCGCCTGTACGGGCACATCGCGCTGGAGGTCTTCGGCCGCTTCCCGTTCGAGGTGATCCACGCCGATCAGCTCTTCGACGCGGCGCTGCAGGAGCTGGCCGAGGAGAGCGGCCTGATCTGAGCCTCACTCAGTGTGGTCGGATCAGCGCGGGCCCGAGCTCGACCTGCACGCGCGGGTGACAGACGTCCGCGTGGAACCTCTCGCGCAGGCGATGCGCCCCGATGTAGGGCGGCGGCTCCGTCCGAGCCCGCATCCGCGCCGTCCCGGGACGCCGGTCCGCCTCCAGCACGGCGATGAAATACCTTGCGAATTCGGAGAGTTCGCTCCGCTCGCGGATCGACTTCTGCAGCGCCCACACGGTCAGCGCGCCCGGCCCTGACCCCGCGTGCTGGCCGTTCCCACCGCGCAGCGGGAAGGTCAGCAGGACAACGGCCGTCACCAGGAGTGCACCCACTCCCACGAGCCACCCGGTTGAGAACACCTGAAGCGTGATTTCGTGAAACATGCTGTCATACCTCCACTTTCATCAGTCCGATGTGGAGAGACTAGCGACGCGCCCCCGAGGCCCCGCAGCGGCTCCGGCGGCTCTCCGGCCGCGCGGCATTGTCCCGTCGTTCCCGGGTTGCGGAGGGGGACGGTTTTTCCTCGAATCACCCATGATCAATGTCCGTTTTGCCCGGACAGTTCGAGGAAAAACCGTCCGCTGGCGAGGCGCGGCGCAGCGCGGAACCACCGCATGATCGTTTTCGGGTGATCGAAATTCGGGGGATTGTAGCCGTTCGGCAGGCGGTTCCGCGGAGGTTCATCAGATCGGGAAAACGGGGGCGATGGGGTCGTGTTCGCGGTCATGAATTCGGTTGCGCCGGTTCGCGGATTTCCGTCGTTCGGCGGAGCGGGAGGGCACCTGGGCGGAGTTGTCACAGAGCGCATCCGAATGGCGATCAGGAACGTCTCCCAGATCACGCGAGTGTCGCAATGGCACGCTACCTAGGCCACATCTTCGCTGGTCATACCGCCCATCTCGTCACGATCAGTGTTTGATTGCGCGGTAAATCGCTTTCGATCGTCGCCCCAACAGCGTGGTAACTTCGTCGTTCCCGGTGCTTTCGAATTCATTCACGCACGCTAACGACGGAGCACTCCCCAGTGGACGTGGCATTGTGGGTTGCCCTCGCGGCAATCGTAGTGATTCTGCTCGCCTTCCTGGTTTCCCTGCAGCGCCTCAAGTTCCAGATCCGGCTGCGCGATGAGGAAGCGCACCACTTGGTCACGCGGCGACTCCCGGCGCTGATGGACGCCGAGCGCGGCCTGCCCATCGACGTGCCCGGGCCGCTGCGCCCCAACCTCGCCGACACCGCCTTCCAGCACGAGCTGCAGACCGTCATCGGCCAGTTCGCGGGCTTCGCCGACGAGACCCGGCAGCGCGCCGACCGCGCCGCCAAGGCCACGCTGATCTCCACCATGCGCGGCGTGCAGAGCCTCGCCAACGAGCAGCAGCTCGCCATCACCGAGATGCAGCACGAGCACGACGACCCGGGCGTGCTCGCCGGGCTGATGAAGATCGACCACGCCAACTCGCAGCTCGTGCGGCGCGCCCAGGCCACCGCCGTGCTGTGCGGAACGTGGCCCGGCCGGCAGCGCTCCGCGGCGCCGGTGCTCGACGTGGTGCGCGGGGCGACCTCCCGCATCCGCGACTACCTGCGGATCGAGGCGCACGCCGAGAGCGAGCTCGCCGTGTCCAGCCGCGCCGTCGAACCCGTCGTGCTCGCGCTCGCCGAGCTGCTCGACAACGCGGCCCGCTACTCGCAGCCCGCCACCCAGGTCCAGGTGCACTTCCAGCCCGCGCACAACGGGCTGTCCATCGTCGTCGACGACGCCGGTGTCGGCATGAGCCCCGAATCCCGGGAACGCGCGAAAGCGCTGCTCACCGGCCGGGAAGTCGTCGACATCAACAAGCTCGGCGACCCGCCGCAGATCGGGTTCGCGCTCGCCGGGGTGCTCGCCGCGCGGTACGGGTTCAAGGTCTTCGTGGAAGCCGCCTCGCCCTACGGGGGCATGCGCGCGGTGCTGTTCCTGCCCAACGAACTGCTCACCAAGACCGAAACACCCGCTCCCGCACCGGCGATGAACGAACCGGCCGCGAACGAACCGGCCGGGCAGCAGGAGACCAGCAGCGGACTGCCCAAGCGGCAGCGCCGCAGCAGCACGACCGTGCCGACCCGGGCCCGTGACCAGGGGAACCGACCTGACCAGGGGAATCGGGCCGAGCAGGGGAACTGGGGAAGGGGCAAGCCATCGGTGATGGGGGCGTGGCAACGCGGCAGCCTCACCGGTCGCGGGTCCGAGGACAAACCGGACGACGAAGAGGGAACGACCGCATCATGAACCGACAACACGACCTGGGGTGGATGCTCGACGAGGCGCTGCGGATCCCGGAGGCCAGGCACGCGATCCTGCTGTCCTCCGACGGGCTGCTCATGGCCCACTCCGCGGACATCACCTCCGACGAAGCCGAGCGGCACGCCGCGGCCATGTCCGGCCTGCAGTCGCTGGCCCGCGCCAACGCAGCGTTCTGCGGCTCGACCGAGAAGTCCTGGCAGCAGACCATCACCGAGTACGACCACGGCTTCGTCTTCCTCGTCGCCGCGGGCCCGCGCGCCTACGTCGCCGCCTCCGCAGGTCACGGCGTGGACGTGGAGAGCATGACCCACCGGTTGATGGAGCTCGTCCAGCGGCTCGGGAAGGAACTCAGCGCCGGTCAGCGCGTCGGTGAGTTCGCGTGAAGCGCCGCGAGAGCGCGTTGGTCCGACCGCACGTCGTCACCGGCGGCCGAGCCCGACCGTCGCGCAACACCTTCGAGATGGACACCCAGATCTTCGCGGTCCGCCAGGCCTCGCCCGGCACCGCCGGACCCGAGATGCGGCGCGTGCTGGGGCTGTGCCGGGAGCGGCCGATGTCGGTCGCCGAGCTGTCCGCGCACCTCGCGCCCGCTCAGCGTGACGAAGGTGCTGCTCGGAGACCTGCTGGACAGCGGTCACATCGTGACGCGCAGCGCCCAGCGCGACCTCGAAGCGCCACGGCTGGAACTGCTGCAGGGCGTCCTCGACGGGCTCCGCGCCGGCCTGTAGGGAGCACTCGTGACCGACAACCGAACCCGGCTGCACGCACCGGAATTCGCCGCCGACCCGCAGACCGCCTACCGGCGGCTGCGGGAGGCGGGGCCGACCGCACCGGTGGAGATCGCGCCGGACGTGCCCGCGACGCTGGTGCTCGGCTACGCCGAAGCCCTGCAGGTGCTGCGCGATCCGGCGAACTTCCCGAAGGACCCGAGGTCCTGGCAGCGCACCGTGCCGCAGAGCTGCCCGGTGCTGCCGCTGATGACCTACCGGCCGAACTGCCTGTTCACCGACGGCGCCACGCACACCCGGTTGCGCGGCGCCGTGACCGACGCGCTCGCCCGCGTCGACACCCGGGAACTGCGCACCAACCTGGAGGAGACGGCCGACGCGCTCATCGACCGGTTCGCCGCCGACGGCAGGGCCGACCTCGTCGAGCAGTACGCGCGGGTGCTGCCGCTGCTGATGGTGACCCGCATCTGCGGGGCACCGCCGGTGATCTCGGAGAAGATCGTCTCCGGCGCGCTGGCACTGTTCGACGGGGTGGACAGCGGGCGGGGGATCGGTGAGGCGGTCGCCGAGCTCGTCGCCGCGAAGCGGGGCAAACCCGGCCCCGACGTGGTGTCCTGGCTGCTCGCCCACCAGGCCGGGCTCTCCGACGAGGAGGCGGTGCACCAGGTGGCGCTGCTGTGCGGGGTGGGCAGCGAACCGCTGCAGAACCTGATCGCGAACACGCTGCGGCTGCTGCTGGTCGACGAGCGGTTCGCCGGTGATCTCTCCGGTGGGAGCCTGCCGGTGGGCGACGCGCTCGACGAGGTGCTGTGGACCGATCCCCCGATCGCCAACCACGGCGCCGTCTTCCCGCCCCGGGAGGTGCAGGTCGGCGGCAACCCGGTGCCCGCGGACCAACCGCTGCTGATCAGCTTCGCGGGCGCGAACACCGATCCCGCGGTGGATTCCCCCGGGAGAGCGGGGAATCGGGCGCACGTCGCGTTCGGCGCGGGCAGGCACGCGTGCCCGACACCCGCGCAGCGCATCGCGCGGATGACGGGCACCGCGGCCGTCGAACGCGTCCTGGACCGGTTGCCGGACCTGGAACCCGCGGTGCCCGCCGACGCGCTGGAGTGGAAACCCGGCCCGTTCCACCGGTCCCTGGCCTCGCTGCCGGTGACGTTCCCGCCACCGCCCCAGCAGATCCGGCCGTGGCTCGGCTCGCCGACACCGGTCGTGCGACGGGAACCGGGCCCCTACCAACCCGTCGGGCGCTGGGGAGCGCTCCTCCGCTGGCTGCGCGGGGGCTGACTACAGCGAGCCGACCTTCGCCTGGTGCAGCTTCTTCACGACGTTGAGCGCGTCCGGGTACTGGCCGGAGCCGGATTCGTGCAGCACGTAGGCGGTTCCGCCGAGGTCGTCGATGCCCTCGGACATGCTCGGCGAGCGGAAGCAGTGGGTCGCCGGGATGTCGATGTCGGTGGCGCCCTTGGTGGTGACGTAGAGGTTGCTGCGCACGTCGCGGGACAGCGAGGTGCTGTAGACGAACTTGTCGCCGGTGACCATCAGGCCCTGGGTGCCCTTCGGGACCTCGTAGGACTTGCCGGTGGTGAGGTCTCCGTTCTCGGCGACGCTGTAGGCGTACATCTTCTCGCGGCCCTCGCGGCTGTACTTGCCCGCGTAGACGGTGTTCCCGTCGCCGGCCAGGAACGACGCGCCGTAGACCTCGCGGGCCTGGCCGGTCTGCTTGAGGTACGGGCTGCCCTCGGCCTTCAGCGCGTCGGCGATGCGGGAGAGCTCGTACTTGCGGATCGTGTAGTGGCCCTCGGAGTTGTTGCGGCCGGTCACGAACGCCCAGCCGCGGGCGATCGCGATGCCGCTGGCGTGGGTCTCGGCGATCTCGACGTCGCCGACGGTCTTGCCGGTGGCCGGGTCGACGCCGTAGATCTTGGCGTTCGAACCGTCCTTCCCGTACGCGGTGACCAGCAGCAGGCCGTGGCCCGCGCCGTCCCAGTCGTTCCAGGCGGCCAGGCCCTGCGGCGTGTGCTCGGGGATGCCCGGGATGTCCGGGCCCGCGCTGAACTTCTCGTCGTAGGTGTAGCCCGCCGAAGGCCCGCCGTAGAAGGAGGCGTCCTCGCCGCTGGAGTCGGAATCGCAGGTGATCGCCGCGCTCTCGGCGGCCGACCCCGTCACCGGAACCCCCAGCAGCAAGGCACCGCTCACCGCGGCCACGACGCTCTTCCGGACCAGCGCTCTCATCGTTTCTCCCTCAGTGGTGTTCAACGCGGACACGGTTGAGACGCAGCGGAACCGTTTCGGTTCCCTCCGCTTCGAACACCACCGGGGAAAAATCGCGTCAGGGGAGCGGGTTCGCCCTGTCGTGGGCGATCTGCGCGCCCTGGCGCGCGGATTCGGCCCCGGTCGCGATGGGGGCCGTGAGCCACTGGCGGGGCATGCCGAAGGCCTCGACGAGGTCGACCGCGTGCGGGCGGAGTTCGCCGCAGAGCGTGTTGATCGCCTGGGTGATGGCCTTGGCGCGGCGCGGGCTGATGCGCTCGTGTTCCAGGAACCAGGCCTTGTCCTCCTCGACGATCGACAGCGCGTAGAGGTCGCAGAGCTTGTCGAGGAGTTCGGCGTTGCGCGGGTCCCGGCACCGGTCGACGGCGGCGACGAACGCGTCCAGCACCAGCCGGTCGATGTGCACCCGCGCGGCGCGCAGCACGTGGTCCTGGGCGTTGTTGAACACGTCGAAGGCGTTGTCCTTGTTCGCCTTTTGCAGCCGGCGGCCGAGACCGTCGAGCACGTGCTCCTCGCGGTCCTGGAACGCCTTGAGCTGCCAGCCGCGGTCGAGGATGTCGTCCTTGTTCGAGGCGTCGATGATCCGCTGCACGATCGAGTGCGCGGCGGAGCGCTCGATGACCGCGCCGACGAACTGGTCGGCGACGAACTTCGCCAGGCCCAGCGTGCCGATCCCGTCGAACTGGTCCTTGTAGTTGGTCAGCAGGCCCTTGGCGACCAGCTGCAGCAGGACCGTGTTGTCGCCCTCGAACGTGGTGAACACGTCGGTGTCGGCCTTCAGCCCCGCCAGCTGGTTCTCGGTGAGGTAGCCCGCTCCGCCGCAGGCCTCGCGGCAGGTCTGGATGGTGTGCGTGGCGTGCCAGGTGGTGACCGCCTTGAGCCCGGCGGCGCGGGACTCCAGCTCGCGCTGGGCCCGCTCGTCACCGCCGCGCTGCACCTCGTCGAGGGCCTGCACCAGCTCCTCCTGGGCGAAGTGCAGGGCGAACGACTTCGCCAGCGCGGGGAGGAGTTTCCGCTGGTGCGCCAGGTAGTCGAGGACCACGACCTCCTCGTCGCCGCCCGGCCGGTCGAACTGGCGGCGCGCGTCGGCGTAGCGCAGCGCGATCTCCAGGGCCAGCTTGGCGGCGGAGCCCGCGGTGCCCGCCACCGAGATCCGGCCGCGGATCAGCGTGCCGAGCATCGTGAAGAACCGCTTGCCCTCGCTGTCGATCGGGCTGCTGTAGGTGCCGTCCTCGGCGACGTCGCCGTAGCGGTTGAGCAGGTTCTCCCGCGGCACCCGCACCCGGTCGAAGTAGAGGCGGCCGTTGTCGACGCCGTTGAGCCCGGCCTTGCGCCCGCAGTCCTCGATCCGCACGCCCTCGCAGGGGTTCCCGGCCTCGTCCCGGATCGGGACCAGCAGCGCGTGCACGCCGTGGCTCTCGGCCCCGGTGTTGCCATTGCCGCCGGTGATGAGCTGGGCGAACACCACCGCCATCCGGCCGTCGCGGGCGGCGTTGCCGATGTACTCCTTGCGCGCCGCCTCGTGCGGGGTGTGGACGACGAACTCCTGGGTCGTCTCGTCGTAGGTGGCGGTGGTGCGCAGCCGCTGCACGTCGGAACCGTGACCGGTCTCGGTCATCGCGAAGCAGCCCGGCAGCTCGACGCTCATGATGTCGCGCAGGTAGCGCTCGTGGTGGCGCTCGGTGCCGAGCGCGACGACGGCGCCGCCGAACAGACCCCACTGCACGCCGGACTTGACCATCAGCGACAGGTTCCCGGCCAGCAGCTCCAGCGAGACGACCGATCCGCCCTGGTCACCGCCGCCGCCCTGGGCGACGGGGAACCCGAGCTCGGGGACGCCGGATTTGGCCAGCAGCCGCAGCTGCTCCAGGGTCCGCGCCCGGTGGCTCTCGGTGTCGAGGTCGTCGGCGTTGGCGAGGTCGTTCTCGCGCAGCGACGCGCGGACCTTCTCGCGCACCGACGCCCACCGCCCGTCCAGCAGGGCGCGCAGCTCAGCGGCGTCGAAAGCGGGCCCCGCCGCGGCGGAACCCACGTCAGCGGACCTCGTTTCAGCGGGCCTCGTGTCAGCAGGCTGGGTCATCTCGCGGCCTCCAGGTTCTCCGTCCGACGCCGCCCACCGTAGTTACCGACGGGTAACCCCGCCATGCGACGAAACTCACCACGCACCGTAATACCGGACACCCCGCACCGGACCCGGCACACGCCCGAGACCGAACACCGCGGTTCCCACCCGCGTCGTTCGACCCGAGGACGTCCGGAACGCCGAGAACCCCGGTTCTCGTGCGACGAGAGCCGGGGTTCTGGGCGTGCGGGGTGCCGGGTGGGTCAGGCGACGATGTTGACCAGGCGGTTGGGGACGACGATGACCTTGCGGGGGTCCTTGCCGTCCAGGGCCGCGGCGATCTTGTCGTCGGCCAGGGCCGCGGACTTGACCGCGTCCTGGTCGGCGGACGCCGGGACCTGGATGCGGGAGCGGACCTTGCCGTTGACCTGGATCGGGTACTCGATCGAGTCCTCCACCAGGTACTGCTCGTCGGCGACCGGGAACGGGCCGTGGGCCAGGCTCTCGGCGTGGCCCAGGCGGGTCCACAGCTCCTCCGCCAGGTGCGGCGTCAGCGGAGCCACCATGAGCACCAGCGGTTCCACCACCGAGCGCGGCGTGCCCGCGGCCGACGAGTAGACCTTGGTGATCCGGTTGTTGAACTCGATCAGCTTCGCCACCGCGGTGTTGAACCGCAGCTCCGCGAAGTCCTCCCGGACGCCCGCGATCGTCTTGTGCAGGGCGCGCAGCATCTCGGTGTCCGGCTCGTCGTCGGTCACCCGCAGCTCACCGGTGCTCTCGTCGACGACGTTGCGCCACAACCGCTGCAGGAACCGGTGCGAGCCGACGACGTCCTTGGTCACCCACGGGCGCGAGGCCTCCAGCGGGCCCATCGACATCTCGTACAGCCGCAGCGTGTCCACGCCGTAGGCGTCGGCCATCTCGTCCGGCGACACCGAGTTCTTCAGGCTCTTGCCCATCTTCCCGTACTCGCGGGAGACCTCTTCGCCCTGGTAGAAGAACTTCCCGTCCTTCTCCTCGACCTCCTCGGCCGGGACGTAGACGCCGCGCGCGTCGGTGAAGGCGTACGCCTGGATGTAGCCCTGGTTGTACAGCCGCCGGTACGGCTCCTCCGAGGACACGAAACCCAGGTCGAACAGGATCTTGTGCCAGAACCGCGAGTACAGCAGGTGCAGCACCGCGTGCTCCACGCCGCCGACGTACAGGTCCACGCCGCCCGGGTCGTTGCCGCCGTGCACCTGCGGGTTCTTGCCCATCCAGTACTGCTCGTTGGCCGGGTCGACGAACCGCTCGGAGTTGTCCGGGTCGATGTAGCGCAGCTGGTACCAGCAGGAACCCGCCCACTGCGGCATGACGTTGGTGTCGCGCTCGTAGTGCTTGAGCCCGTCGCCCAGGTCCAGCTCGACGTTGCGCCACGCCTCGGCCTTGGCCAGCGGCGGCTCCGGGCGGGAGTCGGCGTCCTCCGGGTCGAAGGTGCGCGGCGAGTAGTCCTCGACCTCCGGCAGCTCGACCGGCAGCCGGTCCTCCGGCACGCCGCGCGGCACGCCGTCGTCGCCGTAGACGATCGGGAACGGCTCGCCCCAGTAGCGCTGGCGGGCGAACAGCCAGTCGCGCAGCTTGTACTGGACCGTGCCGCGGCCGTGGCCGTGCTCCTCCAGCCAGGCGATGACGGTCTTCTTGGCGTCGGCGATGTCCAGGCCGTTCAGGCTCAGGCCGGTGGACTCGGACGCGGAGTTGATGGCCGGTCCGTCACCGGTGTAGGCGTCGCCGTCGAACCCGTCGGCCGGCTGCACCGTCCGGATGATCGGCAGCCCCAGCACGGTGGCGAAGTCCCAGTCGCGCTGGTCCTGGCCGGGGACGGCCATGATCGCGCCGGTGCCGTAGCCCATCAGCACGTAGTCGGCGATGAAGATCGGGATGCGGGCGCCGTTGACCGGGTTGGTCGCGTGCGCGCCGGTGAAGACGCCGGTCTTCTCCTTGTTCTCCTGCCGGTCCAGGTCGGACTTCATCGAGGCGGCCCGCCGGTAGGCGGCCACGGCGTCCGCCGGGGTGGCCGCGCCACCGGTCCAGCGCTCGTCCGCGTCGTCCGGCCAGGAGGCGGTGACCAGCTCGTCGACCAGCGGGTGCTCCGGCGCCAGGACCATGTAGGTCGCGCCGAACAGGGTGTCCGGACGGGTCGTGAAGACCTCGACGGAACGGCCGGAGTCGCCGACCGGGAACACCACGTTGGCGCCCTGCGAGCGGCCGATCCAGTTCCGCTGCATCGTCTTGACCTTGTCCGGCCAGTCCAGCCGGTCCAGGTCGTCGACCAGGCGGTCCGCGTAGGCGGTGATCCGCATCATCCACTGCTTCAGGTTGCGGCGGAACACCGGGAAGTTGCCGCGCTCGGTCAGCCCGTCCGCGGTCACCTCCTCGTTGGCCACCACGGTGCCCAGGCCCGGCGCCCAGTTGACCGGCGCCTCGGACAGGTAGGCCAGCCGGTACGGGTCGACGATCTCGCGGCGCTCGGCCTCGGACAGCTCCGCCCACGGGCGGCCGTCCGGGGTGGCGCGGTCACCGGAGGCGAACTCGGCCTCCAGCTCGCTGATCCGCCGCGCGCGGCCCCGGCCGCCGTCGGCGTCCGGGTCGTACCAGGCGTTGAAGATCTGCAGGAAGATCCACTGCGTCCACCGGTAGAACTCGATGTCGGTGGTGGCGATGCGGCGGCGCTCGTCGTGCCCCAGGCCCAGCCGGCGGATCTGGCCCAGGAAGCGCTCGATGTTGGCCTCGGTCGTGGTGCGCGGGTGCGTGCCCGTCTGCACCGCGTACTGCTCGGCGGGCAGGCCGAACGAGTCGAAGCCCATCGTGTGCAGCACGTTGCGGCCCTGCATCCGGTGGTAGCGGGCGTAGACGTCGCTGCCGATGTAGCCCAGCGGGTGACCGACGTGCAGACCGGAACCGGACGGGTACGGGAACATGTCCTGGACGAACAGCTTGTCCGCGGGCACCTCGCCATCGGCCAGCGAGCCCGCGGGGTTCGGCGCGTGGAACGTGCCGCGCTCGGTCCACTCCCGCTGCCAGCGCTGCTCGATCTCGGTCGCGGTGCCCGCCGTGTAGCGGTGCGCCGGCACCTCTTCGGTCGAAGTGGCCTCGTTGGGCTGGCCAGTCATGTCGTTTGCGTCCTTCCCTGCTCCGCCGGAACGCGCGCGTTCGTGCGCCCTAGTGTGCCGCCCCCGGAAAACGGAAAACCCCCCAGCCCTGGTCGGGCATGAGGGGTCGCCGCGCTGAACCGTCTCATCGGCTCAACGCGGCCTCGCAAGAAGCAGCTGCGCGCTCATGGGTCCAGAGTAGCGGACCAGGCAAAACGGTTTCCGCTCGGCGTGTGGGACAGCGCACCCGCAGCCGGTGTCCGGCCGATCTCCGCCGGGCGGAGGTTTAGGCTGCGGGGGTGCTCGCTGTTCAGGTGATCCTTTGCGCGGTTCTGATCCTCGGCGGAGCGGCCCTGCTGCTGCTCGGGTTCCGGGGCCTTCGGGGTTCGCTGCCCCTCAACACCTACGTCGGCGTGCGGACACCCGCCGCGATGCGCAGCGAGGAGGCCTTCGAGCTCGCCAACCGGGCCGCAGGTCCGGCGCTGCTGGCCGGCGGCGGGATCGCCGTGCTGGCCGGGGCGTCGCTGCCCGCGCTGGCGAGCGGCTTCAGCGTCGGGATGGTCGCGGTGCTCGGCCTCGTCGGCGCCTTCGCCCTGATGACCGTCGGCGGGGTTGTGGGCAACCGGGCCGCGGAGACGGTCCCGGCACCCGCTCCGGCCGGTGGCTGTGGAGGCTGCGCGGGCGGCTGCTGCGGCGCCTGACCAGCGCGAACACACTTCTCCCCAAGTTCTCCACAGGCAGTTCTCCACAGGCTGTGGAGAACTAGTTCAGCTTCACGTCTCCGGGGTGCGTGGCGAGGAACGCCAGAGGTGGGCCCTGCCTGCGGAGGACTCTCGACCAGAGCTCGTCGTCGGGGTCGGCGATGACGTCGTCGGGCAGCGCCGGGACGACCAGCCAGTCGCCGCGCTCGATCTCCCCGGCCAGCTGGCCCGCGTCCCACCCCGAGTAGCCGGCGAAGAACCGCAGCCCGCGCGCCCGGGGCGCCAGCGCCTCCGGGTCGCCGTCCAGGTCGACCATCCCGACGGGCCCGCGCACGCCGACCACGCCGTCCACCGCCGCGATGTCCTCGCCCGCGCGCAGCGTCGCCAGGCAGATCGCCGTGCGCTGCTCGACCGGTCCGCCCACGAACAGCGACTGGGGGAGCGTCGCGTGATCACCCCACTTCGGGAGCACGTCGTGCACGGCGACCTCGCTGGGCCGGTTGAGCACGACCCCGAGGGTGCCCTCCGAGCGGTGGTGGATGACGTAGACGACGGTTCGCCGGAAGTTCTTGTCCATCAGCTGCGGAGCAGCGACCAGCAGCGTCCCCGGCTCCACCCCAGCATCTGGGCTCACAGCGTCTGGGCCCACAGCGTCTGATCCCACCTCCGCATGATCTCACCGGATCACCGGAGCTGACCCCGTCCTCGCGCAACAAGATGGGCGGAAAACCGGGAGAAGATACGAATGAGTGGTGACCAGTGAGCATTACTCCCCACCAATCACCACTCAGTAGTAATAGTGAACCTGCTCCGGGTCACTGACCTGCGGTTTCGATGCCCTGCTCGCGGGCCCAGCGGTGCAGTTCCGCGATCGCTTCCTCGCGCGACATGGGCCCGCGGTCCAGCCGGAGCTCCTTGAGGTGCTTCCACGCCTGCCCCACGACCGGCCCCGGATCGACGCCGAGCAGCTGCATGATCTCGTTGCCGTCGAGGTCCGGGCGCACCTTCGCCAGGTCCTCCTCGGCAGCGATCCGGTCGATCCGCTCCTCCAGGTCGTCGTAGGCGCGCTGCAGCGCGTTGGCCTTGCGCTTGTTGCGGGTCGTGCAGTCGGCGCGCACCAGCTTGTGCAGCCGGGTCAGCAGCGGGCCCGCGTCGTTGACGTAGCGGCGCACCGCCGAGTCCGTCCACTGCCCGTCGCTGTAGCCGTGGAACCGCAGGTGCAGGAACACCAGGTCCGAGACCTGGTTGATGACGTCCTTCGGGTAGCGCAGCGCGCGCAGCCGCTTGCGGGTCATCTTCGCCCCGACCACCTCGTGGTGGTGGAAGCTCACCCCGCCGCCGGACTCGAAGCGCCGGGTCGCGGGCTTGCCGATGTCGTGCAGCAGCGCGGCCAGCCGCAGCACCAGGTCCGGCTCGGCGTCCGGATCGGCGGCCCGCTCCAGGTCGATGGCCTGGTCCAGCACCGTCAGCGAGTGGCTGTAGACGTCCTTGTGCTGGTGGTGCTCGTCGATCTCCAGCTTCATCGCGGGCACCTCGGGCAGCACGTGCTCGGCCAGCCCGGAGTCCACCAGCAGCTCCACGCCGCGCCGCGGGAACTCGCCGCACAGCAGCTTCGACAGCTCCACCTGCACGCGCTCCGGCGTGATCCGGGCGATCTCGGCGGACATGGCGGTCATCGCCTCGACCACGCGGTCGCTGGGGGTGAAGCCGAGCTGGGCGACGAAGCGGGCCGCGCGCAGCATCCGCAGCGGGTCGTCGGCGAAGGAGTCCTCCGGCGCGGCCGGGGTGTCCAGCCGCCGCTCGACCAGGTCGGTCATGCCGCCGTGCAGGTCGACGAAGGTGCGCGCGGGCAGCTCGATGGCCATCGCGTTGACGGTGAAGTCGCGGCGCACCAGGTCGCCGGAGATGGAGTCGCCGAAGGCCACCTCGGGGTTGCGCCCGACGCGGTCGTAGCTGTCGGCGCGGAAGGTGGTGATCTCCACCGTCGTGCCGTGCCGGAAGGCGCCGAGCGTGCCGAACTGGATGCCGGTGTCCCAGATCGTCTCCGCCCACCCGGTCAGCAGCTCGCGGACCCGCTCGGGGTGGGCGTCGGTGGTGAAGTCCAGGTCCGTGCCCAGGCGTCCCAGCAGCGCGTCCCGCACGCTGCCGCCCACCAGGTAGAGCCGGTGACCGGCGGCGGCGAAGCGCTCACCCAGCTCCTCGGCGACCGGTGCGACCTTGATCAGCTCGACGACCGCGTTGCGCTGGGCGTCCAGCTCGGAGGAGGCCTGAGGGGTACCGGGTTGCTGCTTGGTGGACACGATTCACCAGGGTATCGGCCGGGTGAGACCACCCACGACGCGCGCCCGAGGTTCCACCGGCCGGGGCCCGTGCGAGACGACCACGCGATCCGACCACGCACTACCATCGGGGCCATGCCCCCGTCGCCCGGCCGCTCCGGCGGTTCCCAGCCGGGGCGTCGGAACCGGCGCCGGCGGCGTCGGCTGCGGACGGTCGACGAGACCTCGGCCGGCGGACTGGTGATCGACGGCGATCACGGGCTGGCTGCGATCATCGGGAGGCTGGATCGCAGGGGGCGGCTGTTGTGGTCGTTGCCGAAGGGGCACATCGAGCCTGGTGAGACGCCGGAGCAGACCGCGGTGCGCGAGGTCGCCGAGGAGACCGGCATCATCGGCCGCGTGGTGACCGCGATCGGCACCATCGATTACTGGTTCGTCGCAGGGAATCGGCGAATCCACAAGACCGTTCACCACTTCCTGCTGGACGCGGTGGGCGGAGAGCTGTCCGACGAGGACGTGGAGGTCACCGAGGTGGCGTGGGTGCCGCTCGGTGAGCTGGACGAGGTGTTGGCCTACGCCGACGAACGCCGGCTGGTGCGCCGGGCCCTGAGCCTGCGCGACCGCGGCGAGCGCGACGGCGACGCGGACGGTCTCGCGGGAGGCGAGCGCCTCGGGGCACGACCGACGAGAGGGAGCGGGACGGAGCAGACGTGAGGTTTCTGCTGGCCGCGCTGTGCGCGGTGCTGTTGTTCGCGATGCTGCCGGTCACCCAGGCGACCGCGCAGAGCGGCAACTCAGCCGACTTCGACGTGACCAAGGTCACGCCATCGGTGGTGGGTGGCGGATCTCCGGGAGAGGTCGTCGTCAGCGGCACGCTGACCAACCGCAGCGGCCGCGCGCTCACCGGGATCCAGGCCCACGTCGAGCGCGGCGCACCGCCCACCAGCGAACCCGCCGTGCAGCGCGCCATCCGCGAGGGCTCCAGCGGCATCACCGAGCCCGCCTCCGCCCCGATCGCCGACCGGCTCGAACCCGGCCGGTCGACCCCCGTCCAGATCCGCGTCCCGCTGACCGGCGCGAACTCGCTGCAGCTGAGCCAGCCCGGTGTCTACCCGCTGCTGGTCGAGATCCAGGCCGGGCGCACCGGCGTCGCCGAGACCCAGTTCCTGCTGCCGGTCACCGCGGTTCCCGGCCAGCCGCCGATGCGGCCCGCGCAGGCCACCCCGACGAGCCTGATCGTGCCGATCGTCGACACCCCGCGCCTGGAGCGCGAGGCGCTGCCCGGCGGTCGCGCGGTGCTCGTCGACGACCAGCTGTCCACCTCTCTCGCGCCCGGCGGGCGGCTCTACGACCTCGTGCAAGCCATCAGCGACAGCGCCCCCGCCGGGTCCTCGCTGGGCAACGCGCTGTGCTTCGCCATCGACCCGGACCTGCTCATCACCGCCAAGGCGATGCAGGGCGGCTACCAGGTCCGCCAGCCCAACGGCAGCCTCGTCGAGGGCATCGGCCGCTCCGCCGCCGACCTGTGGCTGACCAAGCTCCGCCAGGCCACCACCGGCCGCTGCGTCATCCCGCTGCCCTACGCCGACGCCGACGTCGTCGCGCTCGGCCGCGCCGGGCTGCCCGACCTCGTCAACGGCGCGATGGACGGTTCCCAGCTGCTCAGCGCGCCGGACGGGCTCGGCGTCGACCCCCGCGACGTGCTGTGGCCGATCGAGGGCGCGATCGCCGACCCGAAGGCCGGCGACCTGCCGTCGACGATGCTGCTCGACACGCGCGCGATGAACATCCCGGTCGGCTCGCTGACCCCGGTCAAGCTGCGCGGCAGCAACACCACCGCCATCCCGATCGACCCGCTGATGGCCTCCGCGCTGGACCCGAACCGCGACACCCAGCAGGAGGTCACCCAGCCCTCGCCGCCCGGCGGCGGGTCGCTGACCTCGCAGAACGCGCTCGGCGCGCTCGCGTTCCGGGCCACCGGCGGCTACATCCCCAACGCCACCTCGGTGCTGGCGCCGCCGCGCCGCTGGAACATGCGCGCCGACGACCTGCGCGGCCTGCTCACCGGGCTGTCCAAGCTCGACGCCGACGGCCTGATCCGGCTCACCGCGCTGCCCGAGCCGAACCCCGCGACGCTCGCCGAGGCCGACCTGACCTACCCGGTGCAGGCCGGCGGCTCGGAGATCCCGCGCGAGGTGATCGACCAGCTCGCGGCGCAGAACTTCAAGGTCGGCGACCTGGCCCGCTCCTCGGAGTCGGACCGCGCCCAGACCGTCGAACCCGGCCGGGTCACGACACCGCTGCGCAACGGTCTGCTGCACGGCGTCTCCAGCGCCTGGCGCGGGAACTCCGGCGCGGCCGAGGACTGGGTGCGCCGCGCGACCTCGCCGATCAGGGACATGCTCGGCAAGGTCCGCATCGAGGAGTACCCGGGCACCACCAACCGGCTGTCCTCGGACAGCCCGATCCCGGTCACCGTGGTCAACGACCTGCCGTTCACCGTCGGCATCCGGTTCAAGATCCCGAACGTGCCCGGCGTCGAGGTGCAGCACGACTTCGGCGGCGGCCTGGCCACCGTGCCCGCCAACGGGCGGCGGCAGTTCATGCTGGAGGCCTCCGCGCAGCGCGCCGGCCGGTTCATGGTCGACATCAGCGTCACCGCCGGCGCGGGCACCCCGCTGGGCGCCACCAAGCGGATGCCGATGGAGTCCACCGAGTACGGCGCGCTGATCCCGTGGCTGACCGGCATCGCCGGGGCCGTGCTGGTGCTGCTGTCGGTGCGCCGGATCCTGAACAAGGCCAGGGCCCGCCGCGAGCGCAAGACCGCAGCTCAGCAGGCGGCCGACGCGGCCCAGACGCAGCCGCTCGCGCACGCCGTCACCGGCACCCCCGCCGCGCAGCGGCCCACCACCGAAGGCGACCGCGACCGGGGCTGAGATCCTGGTGCGCACGTCCCGGAACGCCGGGCGGCGCAGGCGCGGGTAAGGATTGAGGTAGTGAACCGACACGATCCCAGGGGGTCCGGCGGGCAGCACGACAGCCCGACGATGCCGATCAACCGCAACCCGCGGCAGGGGCAGGCGGGCCCGAACGAGCGGCACGGCTGGCACGTCGCCGAGACGCAGCCGATCTCCGCCATCCCCGCCGAGCCCGGACCGGACCAGGCCTTCGAGCAGTCCGCCGAGCAGACCCAGGTCATCAGGCCGGTGTCGCCGGGCAAGCCGTCGCTGCTCAAGGCCAGCGGTTCGATGGCCATCGCCACCCTGATCAGCCGGATCACCGGCTTCCTCTGGAAGCTGCTGCTGGCGTTCGCGGTCGGCTTCGGCGTCGTCAACGACTCGTTCAACGTCTCCAACACGCTGCCCAACAGCATCTTCGAGCTGCTCATCGGTGGCGTGCTGACCAGCGTCGTGGTGCCGGTGCTGGTGCGCTCGCAGAAGGCCGACGCCGACGGCGGGCAGCGGTTCGTGCAGCAGATGATGACGCTGGCCGTGGTGGTGCTGGGCATCGGCACGCTCATCGCCGTCGTCGCCGCGCCGCTGCTGACCTGGATCTTCGTCACCGAGTCGGACACCTCGAACACCGAGCTGGTCAACGTCCTGGCCTACCTGCTGCTGCCGCAGATCTTCTTCTACGGCCTGTCCGCGCTGGCCGGCGCGATCCTGCAGTCCAAGCAGATCTTCAGCCCGCCGGCCTGGGCGCCGGTGGTCAACAACCTGGTCGTGATCGTCACGATCGGCGTGTACATGCTGCTGCCGGGCCAGATGTCGCTGAACCCCGTGTCGATGACCGACGCGCACGTGCTGGTGCTCGGCATCGGCGTCACGCTCGGCGTCGTCAGCCAGGCCGCGATCCAGATCCCGGCGCTGCGCGCCACCGGTTTCACCTTCCGCTGGCGCTGGGGCTGGGACTCGCGGCTGTCGGAGTTCGGCGGGCTGGCGCTGTGGATGCTGGCCTACGTCGCGGTCAGCCAGGTCGGCCTGGTCGCGCTGAGCCGGGTGGCCTTCACCGGTGACGAGGGCGGCTGGTCGACCTACAACTACGTCTGGATGCTGCTGCAGCTGCCCTACGGCGTCATCGGCTTCTCGATCATGACCGCGATCCTGCCGCGGATGTCGGCGGCCGCGGCGGACGAGGACTACGCCAAGGTGATCGACGACCTGTCGCTGGGCAACCGGTTGTCGACGGTGACCCTGATGCCGGTCAGCGCGGTCATGACCGCGCTGGGCGTGCCGCTGGCGCTGTCCCTGTTCGCGCTGCGCGGCGAGACCGGCTCGGCCACGACGCTCGGTGTGGCGCTGGCGATTTCGGCCTTCGGCGTGCTGCCGTACGCGCTGACGATGATGCAGATGCGGACGTTCAACGCGCTCAGCGATGCCCGCACCCCGACGCTGATCATGGTCGTGATGACCGCGGCGAAGGTGCTGCTGGCGATCCTCGTCGCGGCGATCCTGCCGTCCGATCAGATCGTCTACGGCCTGACCTTCGTCAACTCCTTCACGTTCATCGTCGGGTGGTTGGTCGGCGAGGCCTGGCTGCGGCACCGGCTCGGACCGCTCGGCAGCGGCCGATTCCTGGCCACAGCGGGGAAATCGCTGGTCGCCTCGGTGATCGGCGGACTCGCCGCGTGGGGTGTCGCCGTCGGCGTCGACGCGCTGATCCCGGGTGCGGCCGGGGCGGGGACCGGGTGGCTGCAGCTGCTGATCGGCAGCGCCGTCGGGTTCGCGGTGATCTTCGGGTTGATGTCCATGCTTCGAGTGGCGGAACTTCAGCCTGCGATCGGGCGCCTCACCGGTTTGCTACGTCGTCGCTGACTTTCACGTCACGTACCCTCGTCTACGAAGTCTCCTTCCGTGAGGGCAACCCGTAGGCGGACCGGAAGGAGCGGGAGAGGGAAGGTGACCAGCAAACCCACCGAGCGGATCGCGGCGGACAGCGACGACGAACCGGGAGCCGATGCTCCGGCGGAGCAGCTCACACCGGGCCGGGTCTTGGACCACGGCCGGTATCGGCTGCTCTCCCAAGTCGGCTCGGACGAACGCTGCAACGCAGAACTGTGGCGTGCCAAGGACGGAGTCCTCGGCCGCGACGTCGCGCTGACGATCCTGGTCGGGGATCGCGCGGACGCCGAGGCCGCCACCAACGCGCGACGCACCCTGGAACGCGCGATGCACGCCAGCACCTTCAACCACGTCGGCGTCGCGCGGGTGCTCGACGTCGTCACCTCGTCCGCAGGCGACCCGCCCGGAGTCCTCGGTCTGGTCATCGCCGAGTGGACCCACGGCACCGATCTGCTGGACCTGGTCGCCGAGGGCCCGCTGCCGCCCGGAACCGCCGCCCGGCTGATGCAGCCGCTGGCCGCGGCCGTCGAGGCGGCGCACCACGCCGGGCTCGTCCTCGGGGCCGATCACCCGCAGCGCATCCGGGTCACGCCGGAAGGCGAAGTGCGGATGGCGTTCCCGGGTCCGCTGGCGCACGCCACCTCCAGCGACGACGTGCGGGGGCTCGGCGCCGCGCTGTACCTGCTGCTCACCGGGCGCTGGGCGCTGGGCGACGCGCCCGAGGGGCTGCCGGCGGCACCGACCGGACCGGACGGGAACCTCGTCGCGCCGCGCACGCTGCGCCCGACCGTGCCGATGGAGCTGTCCACCGTCGCGGTCCGCGCGCTCGGCAACCCGGACTCGACCGGCACCACCGGGGGAGTCCGCACCGGCGCCGCCGTGCTGCGGGTGCTGGAGCAGTACGCGACCTACGAGCCGACCAACACCCTGTCCAACGGCGCCCCGCCCGCCGAGTCCAACGAGGTGTGGCGGCGCGAGGACCCGAAGCCGGACAAGACGCGGAACAAGAAGCTCGCGGTCAGCGTCGGCGTGCTCGCGGTGGCGACGATCCTGGTGATCGGCTGGATCGCGGTCGGCGTGATCGGCATCTTCACCGAGTCGAACCAGTCCAGCGGCACGGGCACGGTGATCAGCGGCAACAACCCGGGGACGTCCGCCCAGCAACCGTCCCCGCAGGCGGCACCGGTGCGGATCTCGGAGGGCACGTCGTTCACGGCGCAGGGCAATCCCGACGCGCCCGCGCGGATCAACAACCTCTTCGACGGCGACCCGAGCACCTACTGGTCGACCTTCGGCTACTTCCAGCAGCTGGGCCCCGGCGGCATCAACACCGCCACCGGTGCCGTGCTGACACTGGAGCGCCCTGCGGTGCTGCAGCAGGTCGTCATCAACTCGCCGAGCGCCGGTTCCAGGGTGGAGATCCGCCAGGTCGACGGCTCGCCGAGCATGAACTCCAAGCTGCTGGGCAGCGCGACCCTCAACGCCGGTGACACGCCGATCAAGCTGGAGGCGGTCGCCCCGAGCAGCAAGATCATGGTGGTGCTCACCCAGCTCGCGCAGGACGGCGGCGAGTACAGCTCCAAGATCAACGAGATCACGGTCTCCGGAAGCGCCGCCTGACCGGGAGAACCCGACGAAGCGGATGTGATCGCAGTCACGATCACATCCGCTTTTTCGTTGACGACCAGCGGAATTCGGTCACAATTCCGCACTCCGCCCTGGCGCCGACTCACGGTCAGTATTGTCTTGAGCCGTGTCTGTCCCTGCCCCTTCCGACGCCGAGCTCATCGCGGCGCACACACACGGGGATCCGCATGCGTTCTCCGAGCTCTTCCGACGACATCGGGATCGGCTGTGGGCCGTGGCCCTGCGGACCATGCGCGACCCCGACGAAGCGGCGGACGCGCTGCAGGACGCGATGATCTCGGCCTTCCGCAACGCCGCGTCGTTCCGCGCCGAGTCCCAGGTCACCACGTGGCTGCACCGGATCGTCGTGAACGCCTGCCTGGACCGGATCCGCCGCCGTCAGGCGCGGCCCACGGTCCCGCTGCCGGAGACCGGACCCGAACCGGCGGTCCCGCGCGACGCGATCGCCGATCAGGACACCAGAATGGCCGTGCAGGACGCGCTGGCCCAGCTCCCGGAGGACCAGCGCGCCGCGATCGTCCTGGTCGATGTGGAGGGGTATTCGGTGGCCGAAACCGCCGTGATGCTCGGGGTCGCCGACGGCACCATCAAGAGCCGGTGCGCGCGCGGTCGAGCCAGGCTCGCGAAACTTCTGGGGCACCTGCGGAACCCAAGTGCAGATGCGAACGTCCCAGATGACGCGATGGCAATGCGTCGACGGGAGGGACGATGAGTGGGGAGAGCGGGCGCGCGGGGGCGCCGCAGGGACCTCCTTGGTCCCTGGACCTGCTGGCCGATCTGCACGCGGGAGTGCTGGACGGCCCGACCGCCGACGAGCTGCGCCGCCAGGTCGAGGCCGACCCGGAGGCGCGGGAGATCATGGCCGCGCTGGACGCCACCAGCGCCGACCTCTCCGACCTGCCCCCGCTGACCATCCCGGACGACGTCTCGGCCCGGATCGACGCGGCGCTGCAGGACGAGGTCCGCGCCTGGACCGCCGAGCAGGAGCCGACCCGGCCGGTGCCAACGATGTCGACCCCGGTGACCAGCCCGGCAGCTGCGACCGGCGGCTCGGCGCAGGTCGTCGACTTCGCCGCGGCCAAGGCCCGCCGTCGCCGCCGGATGACGCTCGGCGCCGGGCTCGTGGGCGTCGCGGCGGCCGCGGCGGCGGTGATCTTCGCTGTCCTGCCCGGCACCGGGAGCGACAGCCACACCGCGCAGCCACCGGCCCCGTCGCACCAGCACGGGAACCAGGGCGCACCGCTGGCCCTGTCCGGCGACCAGGTGCACCTCGACGGGCAGCAGTTCTCGCAGGTCATGTCCTCGGACCAGTACGTGTCCGCGCTCGCCGACCCGCAGCAGCTGATCGGCTGCCTGCGGGCCAACGGCGTGCAGGGCGGCACACCGATGGGCGCCCGCGAGATCACCCTCAACGGCAAGCCCGCGCAGCTGCTGATCCTGCCGGGCGGTGGCCTCGGCAAGTTCCGCCTCTTAGCGGTCGGCCCCGACTGCGCCAGCGGCAACCCCTCGACCATCTCCGACAGCACGTTCGGCGGCTAGGTCGCGGCGTCCGCGACGCGCCCGGTTTCTCCCGCATCGTGGGAGGGACCGGGCGCGTTGTGCGCTGCGGCACCGGGTCCCGGAGATCGGGAACATCGCCGAATAGGATCGCGTTGATGCCAATACGGTCGCGCTCCTTGCGCGGCGCAGACGCGACGAGGGAAGGGGCACGGTGACCAGCGACGTCCGCAACGTGATCATCGTTGGTTCCGGTCCGGCCGGCTACACCGCTGCGGTGTACGCGGCCCGGGCAGAGCTGGAGCCGGTGATCTTCGAGGGAACCCAGTTCGGTGGCGCCTTGATGACCACCACCGAGGTGGAGAACTACCCGGGGTTCAAGGACGGGATCATGGGTCCCGACCTCATGGAGCAGATGCGCTCCCAGGCCGAGCGCTTCGGTGCCGAGCTGCGCACCGAGGACGTCGAGCGCATCGACCTCGCCGGTGACGTCAAGACCGTCGTCGCCAACGGGGTCGAGTACCGGGCTCGCGCGGTCATCCTCGCGATGGGCGCCGCGGCGCGCTACCTGGGCGTCCCGGGCGAGGAGACGCTGCTCGGCCGCGGTGTGTCCGCCTGCGCGACCTGCGACGGGTTCTTCTTCCGCGACCAGGACATCGCCGTCATCGGCGGCGGTGACTCCGCGATGGAGGAGGCCACCTTCCTGACCCGCTTCGCGAAGTCGGTGACGATCATCCACCGCCGCGAGGAGTTCCGCGCCTCCAAGATCATGCTGGAGCGCGCGCGGGCCAACGAGAAGATCAAGTGGCTGACCAACAAGGCCGTCGACGAGGTGCAGGGCGAGGGCAAGGTCGCCTCGCTGAAGCTGCGCGACACCGTCACCGACGAGACCTCCGAGCTGGCCGTGAGCGGCATGTTCGTGGCCATCGGCCACGACCCGCGCAGCGAGCTGGTGCGCGGTCAGGTCACCCTCGACGACGAGGGCTACGTGCAGGTGCAGCAGCCCAGCACGCACACCGGCATCCCCGGCGTGTTCGCCTGCGGTGACCTGGTGGACCACACCTACCGGCAGGCCATCACCGCCGCCGGTTCCGGTTGCTCCGCCGCGATCGACGCGGAGCGCTGGCTCGCCGAGAACGAGACCCCGCAGGCCGAGATCGCCTCCGAGCTGGTCGGCGGCGGCTACGGGGCCTGAGGCCCGCCGTCCCCGACACCCAGACCACCCCACTTTCAACACAAGGGAGATGAGCATGGCCGGCAACACCGTGACCGTGGACGCCGATTCCTTCAAGAGCACCGTTCTCGACAGCGACAAGCCCGTGCTGGTCGACTTCTGGGCCACCTGGTGCGGCCCGTGCAAGATGGTCGCCCCGGTGCTGGAGGAGATCGCCGACGAGCACGCCGACAAGATCACCGTCGCCAAGCTCGACATCGACCAGAACCCCACCGTTTCCCGCGACTACCAGGTGATGTCGGTCCCGACCCTGCTGGTCTTCAAGAACGGCGAGCCGGTCAAGCAGATCGTCGGTGCCAAGCCGAAGGCCGCGCTGCTGTCGGACCTCGAGGACTACCTCTGATCGCGAACCTGTGATTTCGCTGTGAAATCAGCCTCGTTTCGAGGCAACCGAATAACGCGGACCCGCCGTCTTGTCGATAGGACAGTGACGGCGGGTTCGTGTTTTCACCGCCGTGCGGGATCAGTCGTGTACGGTCCGTCGTCGCACGTCCGACCCACTGCCCCTGGGCCGCAGCGCCGGGGTGCGCAGCACAAGGCACAATGACCCGACGGGTCCGCCGGCAGCGGGCCCGCTCCGCAAACGCAGAACTCGGGGCAACCCGATCATCCTCCGCGTCGGTGTCGCGCCGACGCCTGAATCGAGCGAGGAGTGCATGCAGCTGCTCCACCGCGGTGACGTCGGTCCGGCCGTTGCCGAGATCAAGAACACCCTTGCGTCGCTGGGACTGCTGCCGGCCAACGGTCGGCCGGGGTCCGCGATCTTCGACGAAGCGGTGGAACAAGCGGTACGCGGATTCCAGCAGCAGCGCGGCCTGATCACCGACGGCGTCGTCGGCCCGGCCACCTACCGCGCTCTCACCGACGCCCGCTGGCGCCTCGGCGACCGCTCGCTCGCCTTCCTGGTGTCCAAGCCGGTCAGCGGCGACGACGTGTTCGCCCTGCAGGAGCGGCTCCTGGAGCTGGGCTACGACGCGGGACGACCGGACGGCATCTTCAGCGCCGAGACGGAGCAGGCGCTGCGCAGCTTCCAGCGCGACTACGGGCTCACCCCGGACGGCATCTGCGGCCCCGGCACCCTGCGCGCCCTCAAGCAGCTCGCCCCCAAGGTCCGCGGCGGCCGCCCGGTGTTCCTGCGCGAGCAGGAGAAGGTCCGCCGGGCCGGTCCGCGGCTGCGCGGCAAGCGCATCGTGATCGACCCGGGTCACGGCGGTTCGGACCGCGGTGTGACCGTCGGCGACGTCTCCGAGGCCGACCTGACCTGGGACCTGGCCCGCCGGCTGGAGGGCCGGATGGTGGCCACCGGCATGGAAGCGCTGATCACGCGCGGCCCGAACGCCTGCCCGCCCGACGCCGACCGCGCCGCGTTCGCCAACGAGGCGGGTGCCGACATGTTCCTGTCGCTGCACCTGGACGCCAACCCGTCGCCGCTGGCCGACGGCGTCGCGAGCTTCCACTTCGGCACCGGCAACGGCACCACCTCGACGGTGGGGGAGGCGCTGGCCGGGTTCCTGCAGCGCGAGATCGTGGCCCGCACCGGCATGCGCGACTGCCGGTCCCACCCGAAGACCTGGGACGTCCTCCGGCTGACCCGTATGCCCGCGGTCCGGATGGAGCTCGGCTACCTGACCAACGAGGCCGACCGCAGCCGCCTGCTCGACCCGTCGTTCCGCGACGTGGTGGCCGAGGGCCTGCTGGTCGCGGTCAAGCGGCTCTACCTGCTCGGCAAGGACGACCAGCCCACGGGCACGTTCACCTTCGACGACCTGCTGCGCCACGAGCTGGCGCGCGCTGAGGGCGCCTGAGAGCTTCCGAACCGCTCTTCAGGGAACCACCCGCCGCCGCGGGTTCTGAGCGGCTCTCCGGTGAGGACAGCCGCAGCGCCGTGCATCGGCGATACACCGGTCTCGGCTCCCGGAGTCGGCGAACCGATCACCCTCCGACGGCGGGTTCCGCCGTCTTGATGGTGACCGACGTCAGGAGGCGCTCCAGGGCCGCTTCGACGTCTTCCTTCCAGCTGATGGCGGTCCGCAGCTCCAGCCGCATCCGCGGCCACTTCGGGTGCTGGCGGACCGTCTTGAAGCCCACCTGCTGCAGGAAACCGGCCGGGATCACGCAGCTCTCGGCCTCGCCGGTCAGATCGCCGAACGCCTCGACCGCCTTCACGCCGCGCCGGGTCAGGTCCTTGGCGACGTCTGCTGCACCAGGACGCGGCCCAGGCCGCCGTCCTCGAACTCGGGCGTGACCTTCAGAGCCGTGAGCAGCACGGCATCAGCGCTCACCGGGGCGGTCGGGAAGGACGCGGCGCGCGGCACGGCGGCGGGAGGCGCGTAGATCGCGTACCCGGCCGGGACGCCGTCGACGTAGATGAGACGGCCGCAGGAGCCCCACTCCAGCAGCACGCTGGAGACCCAGGCCTCCTTCTCCAGCTCGGTCTCGCCGAACTCCTCCGCCTGCTCCCTGATGTGCGGCGCCAGCTCCCAGTAGACGCACCGGCGGCACTTCGGGGGCAGGTGGTCGAGGTTGTCCAGCGTGACGCCGACCACGCGTCGCGACACCTGACCTCCTGGCAAGCCGCACCAACCCGCGCTCTGCTCGGCGGGAGTACCGCCAGAATAGGCCGCTCACCTGCCCGACGGGAAGCACCGCTACGCACCCGGAACTTCTCGATGGGGTGAGATCCCTAACCGCAACCGAAACATGATCCACGGGCGGACGAGCGCGACCGGGACCAACCTGATGTTCCACGTGAAACGACGACAGCACAGCCCGCGGCCGCCAGGCGGCCGACCAGCGCCGACGAGAGGCCTGTTACACAGGCGATACCGCACGACGATAGGGCCTATAGAATCGCCCGAATCTTGGTGCGCCTAACCGAAACGGGAGCGCGATATGTCGGATCAAGGAAGCCAACCGGACCAGCCTGACCAGTCGCTGGACAAGGCCGCCCGCAACCTGGACGCCTACCGAGCTCGCTACGCCGAGCGCACGGCCGGGATGACCGCCTCCGAGATCCGAGCTCTCTTCGCCGTCGCCAGCCGCCCCGAGGTGGTCTCGTTGGCGGGCGGCATGCCCAACCTCGCCGCCCTCCCGCTGGACTCGCTGGCCACCGAGGTCGCCCGCCTGGTGTCCGAGGACGGGCAGGTCGCGCTGCAGTACGGCTCCGCGCACGGCGTGCCGGAGCTGCGCGAGCAGATCTGCGAGGTGATGGCCCTCGAAGGGATCAGCGCGCACCCGGACGACGTGGTGGTGACCGCCGGTTCCCAGATGGGCCTGGACATGGTCACCCGCATCTTCTGCGACCCGGGCGACGTGATCCTGGCCGAGGGCCCGTCGTACGTGGGCGCGCTGGGTTCCTTCGGGGCCTACCAGGCCGAGGTCGTCCACGTGGCGATGGACGACGACGGGCTTCAGCCGGAGGCGCTGCGCCAGGCGATCGACGAGGTCGGCAAGCAGGGCAAGCGGATCAAGTTCCTGTACACGATCCCGAACTTCCACAACCCGGGCGGCATCACGCTGGCGGTGAACCGGCGGGCGGAGATCCTGGAGATCTGCCGCCAGGCCGACATCCTCGTGGTCGAGGACAACCCGTACGGCCTGCTCGGCTTCGACGGCAAGCCCTACCCGGCGCTGCGGAGCATGGACCCGGACAACGTGGTGTACCTGGGGTCGTTCTCGAAGACCTTCGCCTCGGGCCTCCGCGTGGGCTGGGTGCTCGCCCCGCTGGCCATCCGGGAGAAGCTGGTGCTCACCGCCGAGTCCGCCACGTTGTGCCCGCCCACGTTGAACCAGATGATCGTCTCCCGATACCTGTCGACGCACGACTGGCAGGGCCAGATCAAGATCTTCCAGGAGCAGTACCGGGAACGCCGGGACGCGATGATGGCCGCGCTGGAGCAGTACATGCCTGCCGGGTGCACGTGGACCAAACCCGAGGGCGGCTTCTTCGTCTGGCTGACCGTGCCGGAGGGCGTGGACACCAAGGCGATGCTGCCGCGGGCGGTGACCCAGCGGGTCGCCTACGTGTCGGGCACCGGCTTC
Source organism: Saccharopolyspora sp. ID03-671 (assembly GCF_045278815.1). Classification (NCBI taxonomy): domain Bacteria; kingdom Bacillati; phylum Actinomycetota; class Actinomycetes; order Pseudonocardiales; family Pseudonocardiaceae; genus Saccharopolyspora; species Saccharopolyspora sp. ID03-671. The sequence goes on along the minus strand of NZ_CP134054.1, from coordinate 3,827,156 downwards.
TACCGCGACGGCTTCGGCAGCAGGCAGATGCGGCTGTCCTACTGCTACCCGACGCCGGAGCGGATCCGCGAGGGCGTGCGCCGGCTCGCCAACACGCTGTCCGAGGAGATGGAGCTGGTCCGCACCTTCGGTACCGTGCCGCCCAGGAGCGTGCCGGGCCCGCAGGCGCCGTCGCCCGACACCGCGTGAGTTTTCCCCATCCACACGACCGGTCCACTGCGCCTCTCCGGGTGCGGTGGACCGCTACTTTTCCGAGGTGCTTGAAGAGTGTCTGATCGCTGGGTTGCCGTGCTCGCCGGTGGGCTTTCGCACGAGCGCGACGTGTCGCTGCGTTCCGGCCGCCGGCTGTCCGCCGCGCTGCGCTCGGTCGGCATGACCGTGGCGGAGTGGGACGCGGACGCGCGCCTGCTGTCGCGTCTCACCGAGGAGCGCCCGGACGCCGTGGTCATCGCGCTGCACGGAGGGGAGGGGGAGAACGGTTCGGTGCAGGCCGTGCTGGACATGCTCGGCATCCCCTACGTCGGCACCGGGCCGCACGCCTCGCGTCGCGCCTGGGACAAGCCCACTGCCAAGGCTGAGTTGGCCCGTGCGGGCCTGACGACGCCGGACTGGGTGGCTCTCCCGCACGCGACCTTCCGCGAGCTGGGGGCCCAGCACGTGCTCGACGCGCTCGTCGGCAAGCTCGGCCTCCCGCTGATGCTCAAGCCGGACCAGGGCGGCTCGGGGCTGGGCGCCCAGGTGGTGCGGGACGCCGAGGGCCTGCCGTCCGCGATGGTCGGCGCGCTGTCGTACGGCGACGCGGTGCTCGTCGAGCGCTTCATCGAGGGGACCGAGGTCGCGATCACCGTCGTCGAGGGACCGGACGGGCCGGAGGCGCTGCCGGCCGTCGAGATCGAGGCCGCCGACGGCGTCTACGACTACACGGCTCGCTACACGGCCGGGCTCACCAACTACCGGGCTCCGGCCGACATCTCCGCCGACACGGCGGCGGCCGCGGGAGAGCTCGCGATCGCGGCGCACAAGCTGCTCGGGCTCCGCGACATCTCCCGGACGGACGCGATCATCGACACCGACGGCGTCCCGCACTTCCTCGACGCGAAGGTGTCGCCGGGACTCACCGAGACCTCGCTGCTGCCGATGGCGGTCGAGGCGGCCGGTCGGTCGCTCGGGGAGACCTACGCCGGACTCGTCGAGCGGGCGATCAAGCGCGGCGCGTGACTCGCGCCTGTTTCACGTGAAACAAAAGCGGCGGACTCCGCGGAGTCCGCCGCTTTTTCGTCGGTAGCCGATCGTCACCGAGATCGGCTCATGTGATGACGGAACGTCATCGTCACCGTGACGTAAAGCCCTGGTGTCATTCCTCGCTGATTCCGCGGGCTTCCTGACCCAAGATCATCTCCGCGATGCGCTCAAGATCATCGACCGACCCGTACTCGATGGTGATCTTGCCCTTCCGGGTCCCGCGGGTCACCTTCACCTTGGTGTCGAAGTGGTTCGCGAGCCGATCCGCGAGCCGATCGAAGCCGGGGGCCTGGATCGGCTTCTTCGCTGCGGCCTTCTCCTTCGCCGGGCCCTCGGACTTCTTCAGCGTCACCTGCTCCTCGGTCGCGCGGACCGACAGCCCCTCCGCGACGATCCGCTTCGCGAGGTCCTCCTGGTGCCCGACGTCCTCCAGGCTCAGCAACGCGCGGGCGTGACCGGCCGAGAGCACCCCGACCGCCACCCGGCGCTGCACCTCCAGGGGGAGACGCAGCAGCCGGATCGTGTTGGTGATGACCGGGCGGCTCCGCCCGATCCGATCGGCGAGTTCGTCGTGGGTGACGCCGAACTCGTCGAGCAGCTGCTGGTAGGCGGCCGCCTCCTCCAGCGGGTTGAGCTGCACGCGGTGGATGTTCTCCAGCAGCGCGTCCCGGAGCAGCGCGTCGTCCTTGGTCTCGCGGACGATCGCGGGGATCTCCTCCAGACCCGCCAGCTGCGAAGCGCGCCACCGGCGCTCGCCCATGATCAGCTCGTACTGATCGTCCTCGATCTCGCGCACCACGATGGGCTGCATGAGCCCGAACTCGCGGATCGAGTGCTCCAACTCGTTGAGCGCTTCCTCGTCGAAGACCTGACGAGGCTGCTTCGGGTTGGGAGTGATCGACGCGATGGGGATCTCTTTGTACACGGCACCGGCGACGGACCCCTGCACCGTCTCCTCGGTTTCACGTGAAACAGGGGAGCTCTGCTCGGGAGTTCCGTACGCCGGCCCACCGCGAACCCCGGACGTCACCCCGCCCAGCGTGGCGCCATCGGCACCCGCCGGGGGAGCGCTCGGGATCAGCGCGGCGATACCGCGTCCCAGACCACCTCGTCGCTCGGTCATGCTGTCTTCCTTTCGGCACCCCGCTCCGCGATCTCTCGCGCCGCGTCCAGGTAGCTCATCGAGCCTCGTGATCCCGGATCGTAGGTCAGAACCGTCTGACCGAAGCCCGGAGCTTCAGAAATCTTCACGCTACGCGGGATCACGGTCCTCAGGGTGAGATCACCGAAGTGACCTCGCACCTCGGCGGTGACCTGATCCGCGAGCTTGGTGCGACCGTCGTACATGGTCAGCAGGATCGTCGAGACCCACAGCGCCGGGTTCAGGTGCGACTGCACCAGCTCGATGTTGCGGAGCAGCTGGCCCAGGCCTTCCAGCGCGTAGTACTCGCACTGGATCGGGATCAGCACCTCGTGCGCCGCGACCAACGCGTTCACCGTGAGCAGGCCGAGCGACGGCGGGCAGTCCACGAAGACGTAGTCGAAGTCCAACGCCTCGACCGCTTCGGCGTTCAGCGCCTCCTTGAGGCGGCCCTCGCGGGCGACCATCGTGACGAGCTCGATCTCCGAACCCGCCAGGTCGATCGTCGCGGGCACGCAGAAGAGGTTGTCGGACTGCGTGCTCTTGGCGGCCGCGTCCGCCACGCTGATCTCGCCGAGCAGCACTTCGTAGACCGACGGGACGCCACCGCGGTGCTCGACGCCCAGCGCCGTGCTCGCGTTGCCCTGAGGGTCGAGGTCGATCACGAGCACCTTGAGCCCGTGCAGCGCGAGACCGGCCGCGAGGTTCACCGTGGACGTCGTCTTGCCGACGCCGCCCTTCTGGTTGGCCACCGTGATGATCCGCCGGTTCTTGGGCCGGGGGAGGTCCAGCTCGTCGGGGTGGAGGACGCGCGTCGCGCGCTGCGCCTCCTCCATGATGGGAGTCCAGCCGATGTCGTCCCGGCCGAAGCTCATGGCGTTGCTCTCCGGGCCGGAGGGGAATCGCATGGCGCCCATCGCGCGCCCCCTTGTTTCACGTGAAACCCGACCCGCTCCGTTTTCCTCCGGATTCACCGTCCACGTTCCTTTCTCGCTCGACGTGCGTCACGACGCCGACCGGACGAGGTTCGGGCCGCCGCGACCCGCTCCACCACGACAACGGTCGTCGGCACCTCCAGTGCGCCGACACCGCATGATTTGACTTCGCCACGACCGCCACCGGCCGCGGCGATCGCCGCCGCATCCCGTTCGAGTTCCTCGGCCGCGCTTTCGCCCTTCATGGCGAGGAGGAGGCCGTTCTGTCGCAGCAGCGGGAGAGACCACTTCGCGAGCCGTTCCATCGGCGCCACGGCGCGCGCGGTCACGACGTCCTGATCGGCCAGTCGTTCGCGCACCGGACCCTCCTCGGCACGACCACGCACCACCTCAACGGTGAGTGCCAGCTCGGTGATGACTTCCTGCAACCACGTCACCCGCCGAGCCATCGGCTCCAGCAAGGTGAGGGTGAGATCCGGGCGAGCGATCGCCAACGGGATGCCCGGCAACCCCGCCCCTGAGCCTACGTCGACAACCCGGCTTTCAGGGGGGAGCAACTCCGCAATCACAGCAGAGTTCAGCAGATGTCTTTCCCAGAGTCGATCCAACTCGCGGGGACCGATCAATCCACGGCGGATTCCGTGCTCCTGGAGTAACTCGGCGAACCTCTCCGCCAGCTCCACCCGCTCACCGAAAACGACCCGCGCCGCCTCGGGCACCCCTGCGGTCAAGACACTCACCCCGCTGTTTCACGTGAAACCGAAGACTTCGCGTCTAGCCTGCCGGATCCACATCCAGCGTCATGCACCAACCCGCAGTTTCACGTGAAACACGCCGAACGAGTCCAGCGAACGCACCAACCATTCAGCCAGACCAGAGTTGCAAAACCATCGCGCCAAGACCCCAGGACCGCAACCAACCCAACCGCCGAAGGCGGTTTCTCAGTACCACGCAACCGGCGAAGCCGGTTTCTCCTTACCCCACCTGAACAACCGGCACCGCCGCGGGTTCTGACACGTCTTCTGGGGAGGACAGCCGACGTGCCGTGCATCGGCATACACAAGCCTCGGATCCCGGAGCCAGAAGGCGTGTCAGGTTCCGCTTCTGGCACCGCCAAGCAGGGTGGCCACAGAGTTCTTGATCAGTAAACCGGACCAGGACAAAAAGGTGTCCCCACCGGAACAGCCCGGTAGGGACACCAAACAGGGGAGTGAAAGATCCCTAGCTCTTGAAGATGACGACCTTGCGGTTGGGTTCTTCTCCTTCGGACTCCGAGTGCACCCCATCGATCGCCGCCACGGCATCGTGGATGATCTTCCGCTCGAACGGCGTCATGGGCCGGAGCCGAGCGGCCTGCCCGGTCTTGAGGACCTCCTCGGCCGAGGACCGGCCCATCTCCGACAGCTCTTCGCGTCGACCGGCCCGCCAGCCGGCGACGTCGAGCATGAGGCGGGACCGCACGCCGGTGTCCTGCTGGACGGCGAGGCGGGTGAGTTCCTGCAGCGCTTCCAGCACCTGGCCGCGGCCCCCGACGAGCTTCTCCAGGTCGGATCCGCCGTCGATGCTCACCACCGCGCGACCGGCCTCGACGTCGAGGTCGATGTCGCCGTCGTAGTCGAGCAGGTCGAGGAGCCGTTCGAGGTAGTCGCCGGCGATGTCGCCCTCCTGCACCAGCAGGGCCTCGGTGTTGGACACCTCGGCCGAAGCCGCCTCGGGGGAGGACTCGTCGGTGGCGGGGGAGTCGGTGGCCTCGGCGACGGCCGGGCTCTCCTGCACAGTTTCAGACACTGGGTGTCTCCTCTCCAGGGGTTCGTGATGCGGTCAGCGGGTCTCGCCCGGCTTGTCCGCATCGCGAGCGCGGTCTTCGATCACCCCGGGGATCTCACCGGGTTGGTCAGCGGACGCCTTCTCAGCGGTGGTGTCGCCGGTCGTCGACTCGACGGTCGACTCCACGGCGGCGGATTCGACGACCGCGGGCGCGTCAGCGGACGCAGCCTCCTCGCGATCGATCCGGCGGTACACCACTCGTTGCTGTCCCAGCGTCCAGAAGTTGTTGGCGAGCCAGTAAATCAGAATGGCCAGCGGCAGGAACGGACCACCGACGATAGCGAACATCGGGAAGATCCACAGCATCAGCTTGTTGGTCATCGCCGCCTGCGGGTTGGCGGCCGCGTCGGCGCTCTGGCGCTGCAGCGAGTGCCGGGCGGTGAAGTGGGTCGCGATCGCGGCGGCGATCATCAGCGGGACGCCCACGGTCATCATGGCCACGCGGTCGGTGCCGAAGGTGGCGAGCAGCTCGGGCGCCTGGCTGATGGTGTTGGAGAGCTTCGCCCCGAACAGGTCGGCCTCGACGAAGGAGGCGACGTCGGCCGCGTTGAAGACGAAGTTGCCGGGGGCGCCGGGCTTGAACCCGTTGAGGACGTGGAAGAGGCCGATGAAAACCGGGATCTGCACGAGCATCGGCAGGCAGCCGGACAGCGGGTTGAAGCCCTGCTCGGTCTGGAGCTTCTGCATCTCCGCGGCGAGCTTCTGCTTGTCGTCGCCGTGCTTCTCCTGCAGTTCCCGGACGAGGGGAGCGAACTCCTGCATCTTCTTCATCGACCGCACCTGGTGCACGAACGGCTTGAACAGCAGCGCGCGCAGCGTGAAGACGAGGAAGATCACCGAGAGCGCCCAGGCGAACCCGCTCGACGGTTCGAGCACGTACCCGAAGACCTTGTGCCAGAACCAGAGGATGGCCGACACGGGGTAGTAGATGAAGTCCAGCACGCGGGCTACTCCTCGGCGGGTTGGTCGGGAAGGCGAATGCCGGCTCGCCGCTCACGGGGTGGTGGGACCGGGTCCAGTCCTCCGGGGTGCCAGGGTCCGCAGCGCAGGAGCCTGCGGAGGGTGAGCCATCCGCCGCGGAACAGCCCGTGCGTGGTCAGCGCCTCGACGGCGTAGGCGCTGCAGCTGGGGTAGAACCGGCACATCGGCGGCAGCAGCGGGGAGATGACCTTGCGGTAGGCGTGGACGGGGCCGAGCAGGAGCCACGCGGGCGCACCGGCCTTCCGACCCGCAAGACTTTCGTCATGCGTATCGTCATGCCGACTTTCCGGTGCCATCTCCTACAACCCCGCCATCAACCGCTGTCCGGGCCCTCCAGGTACCGAACGCGAAGCTTCTTCAGCGCCGCGTCGATGTCCGATCCCAGCTCTCGGCTGGACGCGTCCGCTGCCGGGGGCAGCGCCCGGACCACCACCAGTGTGCCAGCGGGCAGGTCGGGGAGGCGGTCTCGCATCAGGTGCCGCAGACGGCGGGCGACGCGGTGGCGGACCACCGCCACGCCCACGGCCTTGCTTACGACAAAACCCACCCGGGTCGAGGCAGTCGAGTCCCGGGTGGGTGCCGTATTAGCTTGAGCCTCCGGCCGGGCCTCACTCACTCGAGCCCGGTACTGGTCCGGGCGCAGGACGTGAACCACCAGTCGGGGACGTCCGGCCCGACGACCACGACGGACCACCAGGCGGAAGTCCTGGTTCCTGGTCAGCCGGGCTGCCGTGGGAAGCACGGCCGGACGCGATCAGGCAGACAGCTGCGCGCGGCCCCGGCGACGGCGCGCGGCCACGATGGCCCGGCCGGCGCGAGTGCGCATGCGCAGCCGGAACCCGTGCTTCCTGGCACGGCGGCGGTTGTTCGGCTGGAAAGTGCGCTTGCCCTTGCTCACGGTCGGATCTCCCGGTTACTACAGGCACCGATGGTCGCTTGTGAACCACGGTTCGGTCTTGGTGTCCCCGGTTCTTCAACCCGCAGGTCCGCAGGTGCGGACCGAGAGCCGCAAGGCCGGGCGTGATGTCGGCGCGCCGACATGCCCGCTGCACAAGCGGGGGACTGTAAGAGGGTACGTCAGAGCCAACAGCGGGTGCACAGCCGGGGTGGCTTCCAGCGGTCTCGGCGCCATAACGAAGGCCACCGGTCCCGGCGAAGCGAGGTCGCCGGGTGAAGATCCAGGTCAGCGCAGGTGATCGGATCACCGCTCGTCGACGCACAACAGCCTGCCACATCACGATCACCGGGAAGCCCCCGGGATCTGCTTGTGGCGGCGCCCGCCGCTTGTTAGCGTGCCTCCCTGCGATGGCGCGGCCGGTGGGTGGGAGCATCGGTCGGCAGTCAGGGGGACTGACCTCGATCGCAGTGGGTACTACGGCCCCAGGGGGAGACACCGGAGCGGCCTGCCGTACCTTCATACACACGTTGTGGACAACTCTGTGGACACGTGTGTCCATCGAGTCGCCCACCTGTCCCGTGGTACCCGCTGCCCGTGCAACTGTGAGGGCTGGGGACCCGGGTCGCAACCGGGGAGCATCAAGCGAGGGGAGGGGAGCAGGCGGTGTCCGACCACCAAGCCGATCTCGGTCGAGTTTGGGAAGAGGTGGTGCAGGAGCTGTCCTCCGGCACGCTCTCGCCGCAGCAACGCGCGTGGATGCGGGTCACCCGCCCCATCGGCCTGCTCGACGGGACCGCGCTGCTGGCCGCTCCGAGCGACTTCGCGAAGGAAGCCATCGAGCGCGCGCTGCGCGACCCGATCACCGATGCCCTGTCCCGCCGCCTCGGCCGCGACGTCTCGCTGGCCGTCAAAGTCGACACCGCGGTGCCCGCGCCGACCCGTCCGGTCGCCGCGCCCGCGCCGGAGACCTGGAGCCCGCGCGGCGGGGACGAGCAGTCCCCGGCCGGCTACATCTCGGTGCCCGGCTTCGGCGGCGACAGCTCCTACGGTCACACCGCCCACACGGGCTCGATCGGGCACACGGGCTCGATCCCGATCGTGCCCAGCACGCCGGACACCCGGAACACCCCGGAGCGAGCGCCGGAAACGCGCAGCTCGGAGGGGCAGGGCAAGCACGCCGCGCCGGAACCGCACCCGGCTCCGGCCGCCAACATCGACTTCCCGACGGCCGAGTTCAAGTGGCCCAACGGGGAGATCCCCAAGCCGCCCGCGGCCAAGCCGGAACCCGAGGGGGAGGCCGAGGCGGACGCGGTTCCCGAAGAGGAGCCCGCCGAGCAGGAGGCTCCCGAACCCGCCGAGCAGGCCGCCGACGAGGGCGTGTGGCCGACCTTCGGCCGAGGTCAGGGGGCCCAGAGCGGTCCCGGCGGCCAGAACGGCCCGGGTGCCCAGAACACCCCGGGCGTGCAGACCTCGCAGACGATCCCGTCGGCCGAGCCGCAGCAGGGCCAGCCGTTCACGGCGCCCAAGCACGCGCCGCCGACGTCGCAGACCAGGCTCAACGCCAAGTACACCTTCGACACCTTCGTGATCGGTTCATCGAACCGGTTCGCGCACGCAGCCGCGGTCGCCGCGGCCGAGGCGCCCGCCCGGGCGTACAACCCGCTGTTCATCTGGGGCGAGTCGGGTCTCGGCAAGACGCACCTGCTGCACGCGGTCGGGCACTACACGCAGCGGTTGTTCCCGGGGATGCGGGTCCGCTACGTCTCGACCGAGGAGTTCACCAACGACTTCATCAACTCGCTGCGCGACGACCGGCAGGTGGCGTTCCAGCGCCGCTACCGCGACGTCGACGTGCTGCTGGTCGACGACATCCAGTTCCTGGAGGGCAAGGAAGGTACTCAGGAGGAGTTCTTCCACACCTTCAACACGCTGCACAACTCGAACAAGCAGATCGTGGTGTCGTCCGACCGGCCGCCGAAGGGGCTGCGCACGCTGGAGGACCGGCTGCGCACCCGCTTCGAGTGGGGCCTGATCACCGACATCCAGCCGCCCGAGCTGGAGACGCGGATCGCGATCCTCCGCAAGAAGGCGGCCCAGGACCGGATGAACGCGCCGGCCGACGTGCTGGAGTTCATCGCTTCCCGCATCGAGCGCAACATCCGCGAGCTGGAAGGCGCGCTGATCCGGGTCACGGCGTTCGCGTCGCTGAACCGGCAGCCGGTCGACCTGCAGCTGGCCGAGATCGTGCTGCGCGATCTGATCCCGGACTCGCAGACCCCGGAGATCACCGCGCCGACGATCATGGCGGTGACCGCGGACTACTTCGGCGTGACCATCGACGACCTGTGCGGACCGGGCAAGACGAAGGCGCTGGCCCAGGCTCGGCAGATCGCGATGTACCTGTGCCGGGAGCTGACGGACTCGTCGCTGCCGAAGATCGGCCAGTACTTCGGCAGCCGTGACCACACCACCGTCATGTACGCCGACAAGAAGATCCGCAAGGAGATGGCCGAGCGCCGGCGCGTGTACGAGCACGTCCAGGAGCTCACCGCCCGCATCAAGCAGCAGTCCCGCTGAACCACCGAACCTCGCCGAGGGCAACCGCCGTCCGAGTCGTCCTGCGTCCGCTTCCGCGCCGCAGGCCCGCTCCGAGGCGTTCAAGCCAACTCTCTGACCTGCACTTTTACACCGTCAGCCGCTCATTTGGCCGCTGACGGCATTTTTCGGGTCCCCCGGTGTGATTCCCTGGCCCGCGCGCGCTCGAACTTTCTGGTAGCGCGGCCTGCTCCGAGCCACCCGCTCCAGCAGTAAAGTTCCGCCGCCACGACGCGCCCCCACCCCCGCGCCCGACGCCCGCCCGGAGGCGCCGGCGTCGAAAACCGCAACATTCGCGCGTCGAAAACCGGGGTTTTCGACGCGCGAATGTTGCGGTTTTCGTCCCCGGGAGGGGAGTCGCGGGGTTTCTGATCGGGTGGTGGGGTCCGGCCGGAGGGGTGGAGCAGAAAGAATCGCGCTCCTGCGGGGGCTTCCGGACGCCCGTGCGCAAGAGTTGGGCGCCAACTTCACCACTTCCAGTGTTCATCCGAACGCGGTGCGTGGGACCGGGAACATTCACAGCCAGAACTTTTCTGCCGGGGCCCGTGGGCTTCACCTCACCCCGGCGGCAGAAAACCGGCCGGAACCGCCGACTGTCCACAGAAAATCGATCCCCAGGGTTGACCAGCCCTTTTCCCCACCCCATCCACAAGCTGTGCACAGGCTGCCCACATGGTTCGGACCGGTTGCCAACAGAGTTCCCACAACTCTGCCCACAACCCGACGGGTGGAGAAGGCTCGATCCACCCGGGGATGGGTACAACCGGGGGTCCGACTGTGGATGGGGGTGTGGACAACTGGGGATGGTTGTGGAGGAACTCGATGCGGCCAGAAGTTGTCCACCACCCGGCTGTCGCAGTCCCCGGTTACTTCCAGTGGCCATCCACACCGGCGCAGGCCACTCGACCAGCCCAAACGACGGTTGTCCCCACAACTCACAGGCCTTACTACTACTGCGGACATTTCTTCTCTTTGAAGAAAAAAGAAAAAGAGAACTAGGGGCGGTGGATAAGTGGACAACTCCCGGCCTCCCGGCTCGATCCGGCTCGGACCGAGTGCCCAGACCCGGATGCGGAGATCCGTGAGCACGCTCTACGGTGGAACTCCCGCAGCGAGAAGCCCTTGCCCGAACTCCTCGCGAAGTTCAGGCCGTTCTCGATGCGGGTCGCTTCGCCCCCGATGCGGAGCACACCGAACCTTCCAGCCGCGCACGGCTCGACACAGTTCTCGGCAGCCGAGCCACGGCTGAAACCGAAAGGACACCCATGAAGATCCGCGTGGAGCGTGACGGTCTTGCCGACGCCGTCGCCTGGGTCGCGCGCAGCCTGCCGTCGCGGCCACCGGTTCCGGTGCTGGGCGGGGTGCTGCTCGATGCGAGTACCGGGGAAGCGCTGACCATTTCCGGCTTCGACTACGAGGTTTCGGCTCAGGTCACTATCGACGCCTCGATCGACGCCAGCGGCAAGACCCTGGTCTCCGGGCGCCTGCTGGCCGACATCACCAAAGCGCTGCCGGCGCGCCCGGTCGAGCTGACCGTCGACGGTTCCCGGGTGACGATCACCTGCGGCAGCTCGCGGTTCAGCCTGCCGACCATGCCGGTCGAGGACTACCCGGCGCTGCCGGAGATGCCCGAGCACGTCGGCTCGGTGCCCACCGACCTGTTCAGCGAGGCGGTCGGCCAGGTCGCCATCGCCGCCGGCAAGGACGACACCCTGCCGATGCTGACCGGCATCCGGATGGAGATCGACGCGGACAAGCTCACGATGGTGGCCACGGACCGGTTCCGGCTGGCCATGCGCGAGATCACCTGGGAGCCGGGCACCAGCATCGAGCCCACCCAGGTCCTGGTCCCGGCCAAGACGCTCGCGGACTCGGCCAAGACGCTGGGCGCCGGTGCGAGCAAGGTCGAGATCTCGCTGGCCTCCGGCGACGGACTGCTCGGCCTGTCCGGCACGAGCCGGCGGAACACCAGCCGCCTGCTGGACGCGGAGTTCCCCAAGTACCGCCAGCTGCTGCCCTCCGAGACCGCGCTGACCGCGAACATCGACGTCGCGCCGCTGGCCGAGGCGATCAAGCGCGTGTCGCTGGTCGCCGAGCGCGGCACGCAGGTCCGGCTCGAGTTCTCCGACCGCCTGCTGCGGCTGTCCGCCGGCGGTGACGACGAGGGCAGCGCCGAGGAAGAGCTGCCGATCGAGCTCGACGGCGGCGAGGAGCTGACCATCGCGTTCAACCCGGCCTACCTGCAGGACGGGCTCAGCGCGCTGAAGTCGGAGCGCGCCCAGCTGCAGTTCACCACCGCCAACCGACCGGCGTTGATCAAGCCGATCGGTGACGACGGCCAGGTCCAGGAGGGCTACCTGTACCTGTTGATGCCGGTCCGGCTGCCCGGCTGACGTCCGCCCCGATCGCGGCGGTCCGCCTCGGGGTGGTGCGCGGCTCACATCCGGCGCACCACCCGGGCGGCCGTCCGGGTCCGCGGTCGTAGGCTCCGGCCAGATCGATTCAGCGGGTTCGCCCGCAGCGCGGCCGGCCACGCGCCGACCTCCACAAGTCGACACACAGTTCGGATAGGGAGTTCCAGTGCAACTCGGGCTTGTCGGCCTCGGCCGAATGGGTTTCAACATGCGCGAGCGGCTGCGGGCCGCCGGTCACGAGGTCGTGGGGTACGACCGCAACCCGGACGTCAGCGACGCGGCGTCCGTGGCGGAGATGGTCGAGAAGCTGTCCGGTCCGCGGATCGTGTGGATCATGGTTCCGCACGGCGACCCGACCCGGCAGACCGTCGAGGAGCTGTCCGGGCTGCTGTCCGCCGGTGACCTGGTGATCGAGGGCGGCAACTCGAAGTTCACCGATGACCAGGCCAACGCCGCGCTGCTCGCCGAGAACGGCATCAAGTACGTCGACGTCGGTGTGTCCGGCGGCGTGTGGGGTGCGCGGAACGGCTACGGCCTGATGGCCGGTGGCGATGCCGAGGACGTCGAGCGCGCGATGCCGATCTTCGACGCGCTGCGCCCGGAGGGGCCGCGCGACCAGGGCTTCGCGCACTCCGGTCCGGTCGGGGCCGGTCACTACGCGAAGATGGTCCACAACGGCATCGAGTACGGCCTGATGCAGGCCTACGCCGAGGGCTTCGAGCTGCTCGCCGCCTCCGACGTGGTCACCGACGTGCCGGCCACGATCAAGGCCTGGAGCCAGGGCACCGTCGTGCGCTCCTGGCTGCTCGACCTGCTGGTCCGCGCCCTCGACGAGGACCCGGAGCTGGCCGAGCTGCGCGGTTACGTGCAGGACTCGGGCGAGGGCCGGTGGACCATCGAGGAAGCGATCAACAACGCGGTCCCGGCCCCGGTCATGACCGCCGCGCTCTACGCCCGGTTCGCCTCGCGCCAGGAGGACTCGCCCGCCATGAAGGCGGTCGCGGCGCTGCGCAACCAGTTCGGCGGGCACGCGGTCCAGAAGTCCGAGGGCTGACCTCCCGCTTCCCGGGGTGGGGTGGTTCCACGACGACTTCCCCACCCCGAGGACCGGGGATTTGTCGACAAGTCGCCTTGTCCCCGGCGGCCGCGGACGTCCGCGCTGGTCGCGGTCGCGGACCGGGTGTCCGGCCCAGGTGTCCGGTACGGCCGGACACGTCACTTCGGACGGTGCCGGACGGCGTGACCGCGCGTCCCGGCACGAACCCGCCCGGCAAGAACAACTAAGTTGGATCGCCGTGTACGTGCGCCATCTGCAGGTGAACGACTTCCGGTCGTGGCCCCTGGCCGACCTAGAGCTCGAACCCGGGGTCACCGTGCTGGTCGGCTCGAACGGTCAGGGCAAGACGAACCTGGTCGAGGCGGTCGGCTACGTCGCCACGCTCGGTTCGCACCGGGTCTCGAACGACGCGCCGCTGGTCCGCTACGGAGCGGGCCGGGCGGTGGTGCGGGCTGCGGTCGTGAACCACGGCCGGGAGCTGCTGGTCGAGCTGGAGATCACCCCGGGCAAGGCCAACCGCGCCCGGATCAACCGCGGCGCCGCGGGTAAGCCGCGCGACGTGCTGGGAATCCTGCGCACCGTGCTGTTCGCGCCGGAGGACCTGGCGATCGTGCGCGGTGACCCGGGTGAGCGCCGCCGGTTCATGGACGACCTGCTGGTCGCGCGGGCGCCGCGCTACGCCGGTATCCGCTCCGACTACGAGCGGGTGCTCAAGCAGCGCAGCGCGCTGCTGAAGTCGGCGGGTGCCGCGCGCCGGGGCGGGGGCAAGGCGGATCTGAGCACCTTGGCGGTCTGGGACGGTCACCTCGCGCGCTTCGGCGCCGAGCTGCTGGCCGGCCGGTTGTCCCTGGTGTCGGCGCTGGCCCCGCACGTGACCGCGGCCTACGCCAACGTCGCCGCGACCGACGAGGCGAGCACGCCCTCCGGCCGAGTCGCCGACCTGCGGTACCGCAGCAGCCTGGGGGAGTCGCTGCCGGAGCGCTACGGGGTGCCCGGGGGACCGGAGGTCCCGTGGGACGAGGCGGTGCCGGAGCTGGAGGCGGCGCTGCTCGCCGAGCTGGAGCGGGTCCGGCCGCAGGAGGTCGAGCGGGGCGTGTCGCTGGTCGGCCCGCACCGGGACGACCTGGACCTGCTGCTCGGCGAGCTGCCGGCGAAGGGCTACGCGAGCCACGGCGAATCGTGGTCGTTCGTGCTGGCGTTGCGGCTGGCTTCCTACCACCTGCTCACCGAGGATGGCGCGGAACCGGTGTTGATCCTGGACGACGTGTTCGCCGAGCTCGACCGGCGCAGGCGCTCCCGGCTCGCCGAGCTGGTCTCGGGAGCCGAGCAGGTCCTGGTGACGGCTGCGGTCGGGGAGGACGTCCCGCCGGAGCTCGCCGGTACCCGATTCGACGTCCGGGAAGGTGAGGTGCACCGTGCCGCCTGACGGAAACGGACGAAAAACTACACGCAGAGTGACGGCAACCACGGAGTCATCCGTGGAACTACCCACATCTGGGGATAACCCTGTGGATGGTGTGGATAACTCGAAGGCCACTCGCGGCACCGACGGCGCCTCCTTGCCCGGGATCGAAACCCCAGGCCAGGGCGTTGACGGCGGCGAGCTGGCGGGCCCGGACCTGGCTCGCGCGGCGCTGCAGGCCGCGCGCGAGCAGTCCGCGGCCAAGCGCAAGTCGAGGGGCGCCGCGGGCAAACCGGGCAAGCTGCGCACCGCCCGGAGGCGTCGCGGCTGGACCGGCGCCGGGCCCGACGACCGCGACCCGCAGCCGCTGGGCAGGCTCGCCGCCCGCATCGCCAAGGACCAGGGCTGGACCGAGCACCTCTCCGGGGGTCAGGTCTTCGCGCGGTGGAACTCGCTGGTCGGCGAGGAGATCGCCGAGCACACCAAGCCGGTGCAGCTCAAGGAGGGCGAGCTGACCGTGCAGGCGCAGTCCACTGCTTGGGCCACCCAGCTGCGGCTGTTGCAGCGGCAGATCCTCAAGCGCATCAGCGACGGGGTCGGGCGCGACGTGGTCAAGCGGATCAAGGTGCAGGGACCGGCGGCGCCGAGCTGGCGACACGGCCCGCGACACGTCTCCGGACGAGGCCCGAGGGACACCTACGGCTAGTAATCTCCGCGCTGCGCGACGTCGAGGGGCCGAACCGGAGGCCTCGGAGCGCAGGTGGGAATCGTCGGGCGGCCGATCGGCGCGGAGAATTCCGAGCGGGTCTCCACGGCTCTCCGATGGTGGATAGATCCGAGTTCTCGACTCTGTGAGCAAGCTAGGGGCGTCCTTGCCCCACTTCTGCGGCGGGGGACCAGTAGAATCGCAGTGGGTGTGACCCGACGCGCTCCCCGGTCGTGAGAGGCGAGGGGTCCTGACCGGGCCGCGCCGGGGTGCGGCGCCGGCAGCCGAGTCGCCCCGAAGTGGTCGCAGAGGTGCGCCGGAGCCGGTAACCGGGCCGGCATCGACCGATCACCGTGACAGCACAGTCGGCTTGAGGAGAAATCGAGGCCCGTGGCACCGAAGAAGAGCGAATACAACGCTTCATCCATCACCGTTCTTGAGGGCCTGGAGGCCGTCCGCAAGCGACCCGGCATGTACATCGGTTCCACCGGTGAGCGGGGTCTGCACCACCTGGTGTGGGAGGTCGTGGACAACTCGGTCGACGAGGCGATGGCCGGGTACGCGAGCAAGGTCGAGGTCACCCTGCTCGCCGACGGCGGCGTCCGGGTCACCGACGACGGCCGAGGCATCCCCGTCGACATCCACCCGGTGGAGAAGAAGCCGACCCTCGAGGTCGTGCTGACCGTGCTGCACGCGGGCGGCAAGTTCGGCGGCGACTCCTACGCCGTCTCCGGTGGTCTGCACGGCGTCGGCGTGTCGGTGGTCAACGCGCTGTCGACCGTCCTCGAAGCCGAGATCCACCGCGACGGTCACGTGTGGCGCCAGCGGTACGAGGACTCCAAGCCCGTCGCCGATGTGGAGAAGGGCGAGAAGACCTCCCGGACCGGCACCAGCATCACCTTCTGGGCCGACCCGACGATCTTCGAGACCACCACCTACAACGCCGAGACGGTCTCCCGGCGGCTGCAGGAGATGGCGTTCCTGAACAAGGGCCTGACCATCTCGCTGCGCGACGAGCGGGTGGAGGAGTCCGCGGAGGGCGAGGACGCCGAGGGCGCCCAGGCCAGGGTCAAGGAGCGGACCTTCCACTACCCGGGCGGCCTGGAGGACTTCGTCAAGCACATCAACGCGACGAAGGAGCCGATCCACAAGAAGGTCGTCGCCTTCAACGCCTCCGGCAAGGGGCACGAGCTCGAGGTCGCGCTGCAGTGGAACTCCGGCTTCAACCAGTCGGTGTACACCTTCGCGAACACGATCAACACGCACGAGGGCGGTACCCACGAGGAGGGCTTCCGGTCCGCGCTGACCCGCGTGGTCAACGCCTACGCCAAGGACAAGAAGCTGCTCAAGGAGAAGGACGGCAGCCTCACCGGTGACGACGTCCGCGAGGGCCTCGCCGCGATCGTGTCGGTGAAGGTCTCCGAGCCGCAGTTCGAGGGCCAGACCAAGACCAAGCTGGGCAACACCGAGGTCAAGTCGTTCGTGCAGACCACGGCGTTCGAGTGGCTGACCGACTGGTTCGAGCGCAACCCCGCCGACGCGAAGACGATCGTGAACAAGGCGGTGTCCTCGGCGCAGGCCCGCGTCGCGGCGCGCAAGGCCAAGGAGCTGGTCCGGCGCAAGAGCGCGATGGACATCGGCGGCCTGCCCGGCAAGCTCAAGGACTGCCAGTCCAACCAGCCCGACGAGTGCGAGCTCTACATCGTGGAGGGCGACTCCGCGGGCGGCTCGGCGAAGGAGGGCCGCGAGTCGCGCTTCCAGGCGATCCTGCCGCTCCGAGGCAAGATCATCAACGTCGAGAAGTCGCGGATCGACAAGGTCCTCAAGAACAACGAGGTCCAGGCGATCATCACCGCGCTGGGGACCGGCATCCACGACGAGTTCGACCTGTCCAAGCTGCGGTACCACAAGATCGTGCTGATGGCCGACGCCGACGTCGACGGCCAGCACATCCGGACCCTTCTGCTGACGCTGCTGTTCCGCTTCATGCGCCCGCTGATCGAGAACGGCCACGTGTTCCTCGCGCAGCCGCCGCTGTACAAGATCAAGTGGCCGCGCTCCGAGCCGGAGTACGCCTACAGCGACAAGGAGCGCGACGCGCTGCTCGCCCAGGGCGCGGCCGACGGCCGGAAGCTGCCCAAGGACGACGGCATCCAGCGCTACAAGGGTCTCGGCGAGATGAACGCCGACGAGCTCTGGGAAACCACGATGAACCCCGAGTCCCGGCTGCTGCTGCAGGTGTCGCTGGACGACGCGGCCACCGCGGACGAGCTGTTCAGCGTGCTGATGGGCGAGGACGTCGAGGCCCGCCGCTCGTTCATCACCCGCAACGCCAAGGACGCCGGCTTCCTGGACGTGTGAGCCGCGCGCAGGTCACCCACCGAACTCTCCGAACCAGCAAGGGAAGAGCATGACGGACATCCTGCCGCCGGAGCATGGCCGGGTCGAGCCGGTCGAACTCCAGCAGGAGATGCAGAACTCCTACATCAACTACGCGATGAGCGTCATCGTCGCCCGCGCCCTGCCGGACGTGCGCGACGGTCTCAAGCCGGTGCACCGGCGCGTGCTCTACGCGATGTACGACTCGGGCTTCCGCCCGGATCGCGGGTACGTGAAGTGCTCCCGCGTCGTCGGCGACGTGATGGGCAACTACCACCCGCACGGTGACTCGGCGATCTACGACACCCTGGTCCGCCTGGCCCAGCCCTGGTCGATGCGGCACCCGCTCATCGACGGCCAGGGCAACTTCGGCTCGCCGGGCAACGACCCGGCCGCCGCCATGCGATACACCGAGTCGCGGCTTGCCCCGTTGGCGATGCACATGCTCGCCGACATCGAAGAGGACACCGTCGACTTCTCCGACAACTACGACGGGCGCACCCAGGAACCCGACGTGCTGCCGTCGCGGTTCCCGAACCTGCTGGTCAACGGCGGTGGCGGCATCGCCGTGGGCATGGCGACCAACATCCCGCCGCACAACCTGCGCGAGGTCGCCGACGGCGTCGTCTGGGCTCTGGAGAACCCCGACGCCGACGACGAGCAGCTGCTCGAAGCGATGATGGAGCGGATCAAGGGACCGGACTTCCCGACCCGGGGTCTGGTGCTGGGCACCAACGCGATCGCCGACGCCTACCGGACCGGTCGCGGCTCCATCAAGATGCGGGCCGTCGTCGCCGTCGAGGAGGACAGCAAGGGGCGCACCACGCTGGTCGTCACCGAGCTGCCGTACCAGGTCAACCCGGACAACCTCATCGAGAACATCGCGGGGATGCACCGGGAAGGCAAGATCACCGGCATCTCCGACATCGCCGACGAGTCCAACAGCCGGCGCGGCATGCGGATCGTGATCACCCTCAAGCGGGACGCGATCCCGAAGGTGGTCCTCAACAACCTCTACAAGCACACCCAGCTGCAGACGACCTTCGGCGTCAACATGCTGGCGCTGGTCGACGGCGTGCCGCGCACGCTGCGCCTCGACCAGGTGATCCGGTACTACGTCAAGCACCAGATCGAGGTCATCGTCCGCCGGACCCGGTTCCGGCTGCGCAAGGCCGAGGAGCGGGCCCACATCCTGCGCGGTCTGGTCAAGGCGCTGGACATGCTCGACGAGGTCATCGCGCTGATCCGCCGCTCGCCGACGGTGGACGACGCGCGCACCGGCCTGATCGAGCTGCTCGACGTCGACGAGATCCAGGCCAACGCGATCCTGGAGATGCAGCTGCGCCGCCTGGCCGCCCTGGAGCGCCAGAAGATCATCGACCAGCTGGCCGAGATCGAGCGGGAGATCGAGGACCTCAAGGACATCCTCGACAAGCCCGAGCGGCAGCGGCAGATCATCCGCGACGAGCTGATGGAGATCGTCGACAAGTACGGCGACGACCGCCGCACGAAGATCGTCCCGTTCGAGGGCGAGGTCTCGATGGAGGACCTCATCGCCGACGAGGACGTGGTCGTCACGATCACCCGCACCGGCTACGCCAAGCGGACCCGCACCGACCTGTACCGGGCCCAGAAGCGCGGCGGCAAGGGCGTGCAGGGCGCGGCGCTGAAGCAGGACGACATCGTGTCGCACTTCTTCGTCTGCTCCACGCACGACTGGATCCTGTTCTTCACCAACAAGGGCCGGGTCTACCGCGCGAAGGCGTACGAGCTGCCGGAGGCCAACCGGACCGCGCGCGGTCAGCACGTGGCCAACCTGCTGGCGTTCCAGCCGGACGAGCAGATCGCCCAGGTCATGCAGATCAAGGACTACACCGCGGCGCCGTACCTGGTGCTGGCGACCAAGAACGGTCTGGTCAAGAAGTCCCGTTTGACGGACTTCGATTCCAACCGATCGGGTGGTCTTATCGGCGTGAACCTGAAGGACGAGGACGAACTCGTCGGCGCCGTGCTGTGCTCGGCCGACGACGACCTGCTGCTGGTGTCGGCGGAAGGCCAGTCGATCCGGTTCCACGCCTCCGACGAGGCGCTCCGGCCGATGGGCCGGGCCACCTCGGGCGTGCTGGGCATGCGGTTCAACTCCGGTGACGAGCTGCTCGCGATGGGTGTGTGCCGCGATGACCGGTACGTCCTGGTCGCCACCGCGGGCGGTTACGCGAAGCGGACGCCCATCGAGGACTACCCGGTCCAGGGGCGTGGCGGAAAGGGCGTGCTGACTCTCCAGTACGACCGCAAACGTGGCAGGCTTGTGGGGGCGCAGATCGTCGAGCTGGAGGACGAGCTCTACGCCATCACCTCGTCCGGCGGGGTCATCCGCACCACCGCCAAGGAGGTGCGCAAGGCCGGTCGCCAGACCAAGGGCGTCCGCCTGATGAACCTCGACGAGGGGACGACGCTGCTGGCGGTGGCGCGCAACGCCGACGAGGCAGCGGATCCGGACGCCGCGCCGGAGCCCAAGCAGGCGTGAGCCCGCGCGGGTCGCGCTGAAGAACTGAACATGCCGTGGTATCCCACGGGGCACATCGACGCCGACGATCACCGAAGGATCGCTCGTGACTAGTTCCGAGAAGCCGGAGTCCTCGGACCCGCAGCAGGATGCGGGCCGGACTTCGGTCAGCACCCAGACAGTCGACGACAAGGTCTCCACGACCGGTTCTGAGGCTGCTGCCTCTGCGGACGGGACCGAGGAGTCCGGCTCTACCGCCGAGCCCACGACCGCCGACAGCGGTGCCGGCGAGCGCGCCGACGAGCTCGACGGCACCGACTCGCCGCCGCCGTGGCAGCGCGGCACCGCCACCGCCGCGGACGATTCCGACGGCGGTGCGGAGTCGAGCAGCCTCTCGGGTTCGCTGGCGGCGGGTGCCCTCGGCGGCACCGCCGGTGCGTCCGCGTCGTCGAACAGCGGCGTGGAGGACACGCAGACGATCCCGAAGGCGGTCACCGATCAGGAGACGGTCCGCACGCAGATCCCGCAGGCCTCGCGCACCCAGGTGTCCTACACCGGTGCCGGGGCCGGCGCGGGAGCGGGAACGCAGCAGCGCAGCACTCCCGGCGCCTCCGCGCGTCGCCCCAGCCGGGGCCCGCGGCGGGCGAGCCTCCAGGTCAAGCGGCTCGACCCGTGGTCGGTGCTGAAGCTGGCCCTGGTGCTCAGCGTCGCGCTGTTCTTCGTGTGGATGATCGCCGTCGCGGTGCTCTACGGCGTGCTCGACGGCATGGGCGTCTGGGACCAGCTCAACGGCACCTTCACCGAGCTCACCCAGCCCGACGACGCGGTCAACGAGCCGCTGATCAGCGCGGGCAGGGTCTTCGGCGTCGCCTCGATCATCGGTGCGATCAACATCGTCCTGATCACCGCGCTGGCGACGGTGGCCGCGTTCATCTACAACGTGGCGGCCGACTTCGCCGGCGGCATCGAGATCACGCTGTCCGAGCGCGAGTGACTCGCTGACCGTGCCGTGGCGGCGTTTTCCGAGGTCGGGGAGCGCCGCCACGGCACCGGCGGGACGAGGTGACCCCCCGTGACGCGGGCCGGGGACCGTCCTGTAATGTTTGCAGCACAACGAACGAGGGCCTATAGCTCAGGCGGTTAGAGCGCTTCGCTGATAACGAAGAGGTCGAAGGTTCAAGTCCTTCTAGGCCCACTCGGGAAGTTTTCCCTTTCTCCACAGACTCGAACATCACTGGCATGGATGCCACGTAGGAGGCGACCGGAATGAAGAAGCTGCTCGCACTCGCCGCAGTTGCCGGAGTCGTGCTGTTCGTCGTCCGTCGCAACAAGGCCGCCAAGGCCGAGGCCGACCTCTGGCGCGAGGCCACCGCCGAGGCCTGATCCTCAGGCCGGGGGCCCTGACCTCCGCCGCCATTGGGGGACGTAGCTCAATTGGCAGAGCACCGCCTTTGCAAGGCGGGGGTTAGGGGTTCGATTCCCCTCGTCTCCACGCAGCGATTCGAACGCCCTGCTCAACGCAGGGCGTTTTCGCTTTTGACCGCTCCGTCATCATCCGGGTGCGTCAGTTCCCCGGGCCTGGTCATCGACCAGCGGTTTCGTGCTCTCGTGATGCCACTGACTTCGCAGTAGTCGGTGGATGCACTCGCTATTAATGCTGAGCGTGGAAAAGCCGGGCCGTCGGGCCCGGCTTCGCGGTGCTGCTGGTCAGTGGGTTGGTGGCGTTGACCTGCGGGTTTCCACCTTCTCCTGGTGGCCGTCCGTCTCCGCGGGGGCGCGGTGGCGGGGTTGCGGGGCGCCCGGGGTGTGGGCGTCCCAGGGCTCGTCCTCCGCCGTCGCCAGCGGGAGCTCCTCCGGGCGGCGGGTCAGGGCGATCGCCGCTGCGGCCGCGCCCAGGAGCATCAGCACCAGCAGCGCCCACGGCCAGCGGCGGTGCTTCTTGGCCGGGGTCGGGTCGATCCGGGCCGCCAGCTTCTTGCGGGATTCCTTCGTGCGCTTCTCCCACGCCTTGCGGGCCTGCTTGGCCTGCTTGGCGAGCTCCTTGCGGGACTTGCCGGTGGCGCGCTGGGCGATGAGCTCCTGCAGCTCCTCGGTCGAGTAGCCGCGCTGGGCGAGCTCCTGCTCAGCTCGCGCCGCCGCCTGCTTGGAGAGCACCGCACCGGTCTCGCCCGCGCGCTTCGCGCCGTGGCGGGCCTGCTTGATGCCGGTGCCGACCGCCTTGCCCACGGTCTCGCCGGCCCTGGCCATCGCCTTCACTTCATCCATCGCCTGTTGACCTCCTCGGCCTGGCTTCTTCCACCAGATCGGGTTTCCCGGGATGAGCTCACGCCAATCGCCCGCCCGGCTCCGGAGCGTGGGAGAGCCGGGTAAAGGGCGCGGACCCGCCCATACTGCACCCAGACACCGCAATCGGCCCGCTCGATGGCAGGATGGTCGGGTGGCTGAAGACAACGGATCGCTCGTTGGGACGAAGTTGACCGCGACCCTGCACACCTCGCAGGGCGACATCCGGATCAACCTGTTCCCCGACCAGGCGCCCAAGACCGTGAAGAACTTCGTGGGCCTCGCCGAGGGACCCAGGAATACACGGAGCCGAACGCCAAGGGCGAACGCTCCGGGCCGTTCTACGACGGCGTGATCTTCCACCGGGTCATCGAAGGTTTCATGATCCAGACCGGTGACCCGACGGGCACCGGCCGGGGTGGCCCCGGATACCAGTTCGCGGACGAGTTCCACCCCGAGCTGCAGTTCACCAAGCCCTACCTGCTCGCGATGGCCAACGCGGGGCCGAACACCAACGGCTCGCAGTTCTTCGTGACCGTGGCGGCGACGTCGTGGCTGAACTACAAGCACACCATCTTCGGCGAGGTCGCGGACCAGGCGTCGCGCGAGGTCGTCGACACGATCGCCGGCACGGCGACCGGTCGCAACGACCGCCCGGTCAACGACATCGTCATCGAGAAGGTTTCGATCGAGCGCGGCTGACAGCGCCCGGGAAAGCAGGTCTCACCCGTGACTGTGCCACCCGGAACGACGCCCGGACCGGACGGGGCGCCGCCGCAGTTACCGACGTGCGTGCGGCACCCCGACCGGCCGACCGGCCTGCGTTGCACCCGGTGCGAACGCCCGGCCTGCCCGGAGTGCCTGCGCGACGCCTCCGTCGGGCAGCAGTGCGTCGACTGCGTCCGCGAGGCGGGCGCGTCGGTGCGGCGGCCGGTGACGGTCGCCGGAGCGCGGCTGCGCGACAAGCCGATCCTGGTGCCGCTGCTGATCGCGGCGAACGTCGTCGCCTACGTGGCCACCGCCGTCCAGGCGGGCAACTTCGGCGCGAACTACCACTCGAACCTGTTCATCGACTACGCCCTGGTGCCGATCACGGTGGCGGGCGGTCAGTGGTGGCGGCTGGTCACCTCGGGCTTCCTGCACATCGGCGTGGTGCACCTGGTGATGAACATGCTCGCGCTGTGGGTGATCGGGCGGGACCTGGAGCTGCTGCTCGGTCGCGCGCGGTTCGCCGCGGTCTACGGGTTGTCGCTGCTCGGCGGCAGCGCCGCGGTGTTCCTGCTGGGAGCGGGCGACAGCCCGGTGGCCGGTGCGTCGGGTGCGGTCTACGGCCTGATGGGCGGTATCGCGGTCGCCGCGCTGAGGCTCAAGGTGAGCCTGCGGCCGGTGGTCACCGTGATCGCGCTGAACATCGTGGCCAGCGTGCTCATCCCCGGCATCTCGCTGCTCGGGCACATCGGCGGGCTGATCCTCGGCGCCGCGTCGACGGCCGCCCTGGTCTACGCGCCGCGCGAGCGCCGCAACCTCGTCCAGGCCGGTGCGCTGATCGGGTTGCTGGTGGTGCTGCTGGTCGTGCTGTTCGTCCGCGACACCGGCTACGGCGACCTGTCCTGCGTCGGCTCCGGCTACGAGGTCGCCTGCGGCTGACGGATCACCTGCGCCCGAATTAGCCTGCGCAGGGCTCACCTGCGCAGGGCGTGCAGGGCGTCGGCCGCGGTGTAGGGGTCCTCGCCCAGGTCGAGGCGGGTGAGGACCGTGAGGTCCGGGTCCGCGTCGAGCTCCAGGCTGGCGCTGGTCAGGCCCAGCCTGCGGGTCTCCCGGACGCGGATGGTGACCTGGTCCCACGCGAAGTGCCTGCGGCCGGTCAGCGTGCGCACCGTGATGCCGGTGGCGTCGGCCTGCAGCCGGGGCCGGCAGAGCGTGCCGAACAGCGACGCGGCCAGCAGCGCCAGCGCGAGCACGCCCGCGAAGAGCCGGTCGGGCGGGCTGTCGGCGAGGATCGCCCAGGTCAGCGCGCCCGCGGCGAGCACCCAACCGCAGCCGACCAGGGCCGCCGGCGGTCCCCAGCGCTTCGCGTCCATCGTTGTCCACCCGCTATCGACGAGTTATCCACAGGACTTATCCCCACTGGGGACTAGTTACACACGTGTGTTTCGCTGACCGTCTGTCAAGACGGCGATGGGATGAGTGAGCTCCGAAGGAGTTCACCCCTTCGGAGCTCGTGCACGAAGCGTCGTGGTGCCCCGCGCGTCCTCGGCGCTCGAATTGCGCGTCCGGCCGACCGGCCTTACGACGCGGTCGAGGCCGGTGGACACCGCAGGTCAGCGGGTCGAGTCAGCGCCACCGCATGGTCATCAGCAGGCCGACGATCATGAACGCGAAGCCCACGGCGAAATTCCACCCGCCCAGGTCGCTCATGAATCCGATCTTGTCGCCCGCGATGTAGTTGACGACCAGCCAGAGCAACCCGATGATCATCAGGCCGAGCATGACGGCGACGTAGATCGGGTGCGACGGGCCGACGGCCTTCGCCTTCACCGGCGTGCGGCGATCGACAGCCGGGTTGGAGTCGTCCTTCTTGCGGACCTTGGACTTCGGCATAGGTGTCCTCGCCAGGTGATGCGGCACCGCCGTTCCGCGACATCACCCGATCCAGGGGCGGCGGAACGGCTCCTCTTCCACCTACCACGTTAACGTAATCACAGCGCTGATCGAGCACCCCTCGCAAAGCCGTGACCGGAGAGGAACGTCGTGGTTTCGTCCGTGCAGAGCCCGCCCCAGTCGCCGCCGCCGGAGCGGAGCCGGGTGCACGCCGTGATCCGGGTCGTCGGCGAGCTGATGATCACCGTCGGACTGGTGCTGCTGCTGTTCGTCTTCTACGTCGTCTACGTGACCGACCTGTTCACGGCGCGGGACCAGGCCAGCGCGACGGGCCGGATGCACGACCGGTGGCAGGCCCAGCAGCTGCACCCGATCGCCGAGCCACCGCCGCCCGCGCACGGCGCCGGGTTCGCCCAGCTCTACCTGCCGACGTTCGGGCCGGACTTCGACTTCACCGTCCTGGAGGGCACCGACCTCAAGACGCTCGCCCGCGGTCCCGGGCACTACGCCGGCACGGCCTGGCCGGGGGAGCAGGGCAACTTCTCGGTCGCCGGGCACCGGATCGGGCGCGGCGCGCCGTTCAACGAACTGAACGAGCTGCCCTCGTGCGCGCCGATCGTCGTGGAGACCGCGACCCACTGGTACGTCTACCGGGTGCTGCCGATGGGCGACGAGGTCGCGAGCTGGAACGGGCGCGGCGGCGACCCCCGCTGCCAGGGCGTCGCGCCGATCCCCGCGCCCTACGACCACGTCGTCGGCAGGCACGTCGTCCGGCCCGCGCAGGGCGAGGTGATCTTCCCCGTGCCCGGGGTGGAGCCGGCGGCGGTCCCGCGCGAGCAGCAGACCCGGCTGATCACCCTGACCACCTGCAACCCGGAGTTCTCCGCGCGGGAGCGGCTGATCGTCCACGGCGTGCTCACCAAGCAGTACCCCAAGGTCGCCGAGCACCCCGACCTGCGACCCCCGGAACTGGAGGAGCGCTGATGTACGCGTGGATCTGGCGGCACCTGCCCGGCCCGTTCCCGGCCAAGGCGCTGATCGCGCTGGTGCTCATCGCCGCGGTCGTGGCGCTGCTGCTGTTCGTGGTGTTCCCCTGGGCCGAGCCGATCCTGCCGTTCAACGACGTCACCACCGGCTGACCGGGTAAATCCCTTGTCGGGACCGCGTACCCTGACGGGGTGCGTGTTCTGGTGGTCGACAACTACGACAGCTTCGTCTACAACCTCGTGCAGTACCTCGCGCAGCTCGGCGCCGAGTGTGTGGTGCGCCGCAACGACGCCGTCACCGACGACGACGTGGCCGCGGCCGACGGGGTGCTGCTGAGCCCCGGTCCGGGCACTCCGGACCGCGCGGGCCGGACGATGGAGCTCATCCAGCGCTGCGCCGCCGAGCGCAAGCCCGCCTTCGGCGTGTGCCTCGGGCACCAGGCGATCGGCGCTGTCTGGGGCGGCACGGTCGAGCGCGCGCCCGAGCTGCTGCACGGCAAGACCAGCGAGATCGAGCACTCGGGGGCCGGCGTGTTCGCCGGGCTGCCGCAGCCGTTCATCGCGACCCGCTACCACTCGCTGATCGTCCGCGCCGACACGATCCCGGACGACTTCGAGGTCACCGCGCGCACCGAGTCGGGCATCGTGATGGGCATGCGCCACCGCGAGCTGCCGATCGAGGGCGTGCAGTTCCACCCCGAGTCGGTGCTCACCGACGGCGGCCACCGGATGCTCGCCAACTGGATGGCCGCCGCCGGCCACCCGGTCCCGGATCACCTCGTCGACCAGCTCGAAGCCGACATGCGCAAGGTCGCGGCAGCCGCTCGCTGACCCGCCTGAACGCGGAACGGGGCGGTGGCCGCGATGGCCACCGCCCGTTCCGCTTCGTCAGGATCAGGGGAACGGGAAGAACCCGCCCCCGTTGCCCGGCGGGGTGCTCGTGGACGAGCTGTCGTACTTGCCGACGTAGATCGTGATCGACTGGTTCTTGCTGATCTTCTGACCGGCCTGCGGCGAGCTGCCCACGACCTTGTCGTCCTTCGAGGAGTCGCCGGTCGGCTGCTCGGACTCGCTGAGCGAACCGCTCCAGCCCGCCGCCTTCAGCGCGGCCTCGGCCTCGTCCTTCGACATGCCCTCGAGGTTCGGCATGCTGATCTGGTTGCCCTTGGAGACCACCAGCGTCACCGTCGAACCGGTCCGGGCCTTGGTGCCGCCGGAGGGGGACTGGTCGATGACCGTGTTGGCCGGCTGGTCGGAGTCGCGCTGGTCGACCTTGACCTGGAACCCGGCGCCGACGAGGAACGCCCTGGCCGTCTCCAGCTGCTGACCGCGCAGGTCCTGGACCTCCGTCTGCGGGATGGCCTTGCCGACGACGACGTTGATCGTGGTGCCCTTGGCGACCTCCGTGCCCTTGCTGTCCCAGTCCATGATCTTGTCGACCATCGAGGAGTCGGAGGTCTCCTTCGTGTCCGGGGTCAACCCGATCTTGAGACCGACCTTCTCCAACTCCTGCTGGGCCTGGGTCATGGTCATCCCGGACAGGTCCGGGACCGGCGTCGACTCCGGACCGGTGCCCGAGCACAGCTCGATCTTGGTGCTCTCCTTGACGCCGAGCGCACCGGGCCGGGGGTTCTGCTCGACGATCGAGCCGACCTTGTCCTCGGGCGACGGGCACGAGCGCGGCAGCACCATCCAGCCCTCGGACTTGGCCTTCTCGTTCGCCGCCTGGGCGGTCATGCCCATCAGGTTCGGCACGGCCACCCGGTCCGGTTCTCCGGCACCGACCAGCATCGTCACCAGCCACGCGGCCAGCGCGAACACCGCCACGCAGGCCAGGGTGACCAGGGCGACCACGGCGTTCTTGCTGCGCCGCCGCTCCGGCGGGCCCGCCGGGTAGTCCTCGACGTCCTCCGAGCGATGCCTGCCGGAACCGATCATCTCGGTGGCGCCGCCCTGGCCGAGCATCGCGGTGTGCTCTTCCTCCGACATGATCATCGGAGCCTTCGGGCGCTGACCGGACAGCACCCGCACCAGGTCGGCACGCATCTCCGCCGCCGACTGGTAGCGGTTGGCCGGGTTCTTGCTCAGCGCCTTGAGCACCACCGCGTCCAGCGACGCCGGGGTCGCCGGGACGACGTCGGAGGGCTTGCGCGGCTCCTCCCGGACGTGCTGGTAGGCGACCGCGACCGGCGAGTCACCGGTGAACGGCGGCTCCCCGGTGAGCAGCTCGAAGAGCACGCAACCCGAGGCGTAGACGTCGCTCCGCGCGTCCACCGCCTCGCCGCGCGCCTGCTCGGGCGAGAGGTACTGGGCGGTGCCGATGACCGCCGCGGTCTGGGTGACCGCCGCCTGGCCGTCGTGCAGCGCACGCGCGATGCCGAAGTCCATCACCTTCACCGCGCCGGAGCGGGTGATCATGATGTTGGCCGGCTTCACGTCGCGGTGCACGATCCCGTGCCGGTGGCTGAAGTCCAACGCCGCCGAGGCGTCCGCCATGACCTCCATCGCCCGCCGGGGCGACAGCGGCCCCTCGGTCTTGACGATGTCGCGCAGCGTCCGGCCGTCGACGTACTCCATCACGATGTACGGGAGCGGCCCGTTCTCGGAGTCCGTCTCGCCGGTGTCGTAGACCGCGACGATGGCCGGGTGGTTCAGCGCGGCCGCGTTCTGCGCCTCGCGGCGGAAGCGCAGCTGGAAGGTGGGGTCCCGGGCGAGGTCGGCACGAAGGATCTTGACCGCGACGTCTCGGCTCAGACGGGTGTCGCGGCCCTTGTGCACCTCCGACATACCGCCGTAACCGAGAGTCTCGCCGAGCTCGTAGCGGTCGGAGAGAAGTCGAGGTGAACTCATCGAATCGTCGTTCCGATCCTTGTCAACGATCGTCCCATCTCACCCGCGGGAGGCATTCCGATCATGGGTTCCTGCCGATGCGAAGTCTGTCCCAAACCGTTCGTGGAATCCAGGCTCGGGGTGGCCACCGGACCGCGTCCGGCCATGCCCAGGTCGAAGCGGGGTACCGCCCAGTAGGTGAGCAGACCGATGGCGACCAGCAACACTACCGCCAGGAGCGCGATCAGAATCCACGCGACGACCCTGGTGTTGGCGTTCGTCCGGTGAGCATTGCCACCCATCGCCCCGGCCGCGCCCGCGGTGGGCATCGGCATCGGGGCCTGCTGTTGCGCGACCTGCTGTTGTGAGACCTGGTGTTGCTGAACCGCCTGCTGCGCCGGTTGCTGCTGCGCCGGCTGTTGTTGGGGCGCCTGCTGCTGCGCCGCCGGCTGCTGGGGTGGGATCACCCCGGGCGGGTAGGTGTTGCCCATCGGCGGCGAGCCCGGCGGAACCGGGTGCACCCCGGTCCCCGGCCCGGTCGCGCTCGCCGGTCGTTGCTGCTGTTGCTGCTGCGCGACCAGCGCGGACGGGGTCGGCAGCGGCCGACCCGCGCGCACCGCGGCGACCGCCGAGGCGAACTCCCCGCCATCGGCGTAGCGCCGCCACGGGTCCTTCACCAGGGTCGCCTCGACCAGCGCCCGCACCGCCGGGGGCACGTCCGGCGGCAGCGGCGGTGCGATCTCGCGGATGTGCATCATGGCGACCGTCACCGCGTTCTCGGAGAGGAACGGCCGGTGCCCCATCAGGCACTCGTAGCCGACCACCGCCAGCGAGTACACGTCGCTGGCCGGCGTGGCGTCGCTGCCGAGCGCCTGCTCCGGCGCGATGTAGTGCGCCGTACCCATCACCATCCCGTTGCGGGTGACCGGTGCCGCGTCGGCCGCCTTGGCGATGCCGAAGTCGGTCAGCTTCACCTTGCCCTCGGGGGTGATCAGGATGTTGCCGGGCTTGACGTCCCGGTGCACCAGGCCGCGCTCGTGCGCGGCCTGCAGCGCCTGACCCGCCTGCTCCAGCATGTCCATCACGTGATCGGTGTTGATCCGTCGTTCCCGAGCCAGGATCGCCGCGAGCGGCTCCCCCTCGACCAGCTCCATCACCAGGTAGGCGGTGTCCTCCGGACCGTCCGGGACGGCGGCGGTCTCACCGTAGTCGTGGACCGCCGCGATGCCCGGGTGGTTCAGCGACGCGGTCGTGCGGGCCTCGGTCCGGAAGCGGTGCAGGAACTCGGCGTCCCCGCACAGCTCGGCCTTGAGGACCTTGACCGCGACGGTCCGGTCCAGCCGGACGTCCACCGCCTCCCACACCTCGCCCATGCCGCCGACCGCGATGCGGCGGCCGAGGCGGTAGCGCTCGGCGAGTAACTGGCCGGTGGTCAGCACGGATCAGCCACCCCCTCGCAGACCGGCCCGGATGACCTCCCGGCCGATCGGGGCGGCCAGCGAACCGCCGGTGGCCTCGGCGCCCTCGTCACCGCCGTTCTCCACGATCACCGCGACGGCGATCGTGGGGTTCTCGGCCGGTGCGAACGCGACGTACCAGCCGTGCGGCTTGTCACCCGGGTCGCCGTGCTGCGCGGTCCCGGTCTTGGAGGCGATGTCGATACCGGTGATCTTGCCGGAGCCCTTGGTGTTCTTCTCCGACTGCAGCATCATGTCGCGGATCTTGCTCGCGATGTCGGGCGAGACGGCCTGGCTGAGCTCCTCCGGGCGGAAGGAGTCCAGCTCCTCCATGTCCGGGGCGCGGGTGGCCTTCACCAGCTGCGGCTTCATCACCTTGCCGCCGTTGGCGATCGCGGCGGCCATCATCGCGTTCTGCATCGGCGTGACGCGGACGTCGCGCTGGCCGATGCCGCTCTGGTACAGCGACGCGCCGTCGGCCATCGGACCCATGTCCGACTTGGCCACGCTCATCGGGATCTGCAGGTCCTGGCCGAAGCCGAAGGACGCCGCGGTCTCCCGCAGCTTGTCCGCGCCGACCTTGCCCGCGATCTCGGCGAACGCGGTGTTGCACGAGTGCGCCAGCGCCTGGGTCAGCGTGTCGCCCGCGCACTGCTTGCCGCCGTAGTTGGGCAGCGGCGTCGAGGACTGCGGCAGCGTGATCGAGGCGGCGTCCTGAACCTTGCTGTCCGGGTTGTACCCGTTCTCCAGCGCGGCCGCCGTGGTGATCAGCTTGAACGTCGAGCCGGGCGGGTAGATCTCGGACACCGCCCGGTTGGCCATCGGGTTGCCCTCGGCCTTCTCCAGCTCGGCCCACTGGTTGGCGACCTCGTCGTTGTCCGTGCCCGCGAGCCGGTTCGGGTCGTACGACGGGGCGTTGGCCATCGCCAGGATCTCGCCCGTCGACGGGTTCAGCGCCACGACCGAGCCCTGGTAGCCCTTGCTGGTCAGCTGGTCGTAGGCGACCTGCTGCATCTCCGGGTTGATGGTCAGCTCGACGCTGCCGCCCCGCGGGGCGTTGCCGGTGATCATGTCCGAGAACCGGCCGAACGCCATGCTGTCGTCGGTGCCGTTGAGGATCTTGTCGTCGGCCCGCTCGATGCCGTTCGACCCGTAGAAGAACGAGTAGAACCCGGTGACCGGCGCGTACAGCGGACCGTTCGGGTAGTTCCGCTGGTACTTGTAGCGGTCGTTGTCGATGGGCTTGGACGTCGCCAGCGACTGACCGGCCGCGATGATCTGCCCGCGCTCCCGGGAGAACTCCTCCAGCTGGGTGCGCGTGTTGCGGGCGTCGTCGCGGTACTCGTCGGCCTTGATGACCTGGACGTAGGTCATGTTGCCCATGAGCAGCAGGACCATCGCCATCATGGCCAGCGCCACGCGGCGCAGCGGCTTGTTCATCGAGGACGCTCCACCAGTTCCGTGTGTGCTTCGGCGATCGGCGCCTGCTTGGGCTTCGGCTTCGCCGGGGCCTGCGGGCGGCGGGCCGCGTCGGAGATCCGCAGCAGCAGCGCGATCAGCACGTAGTTGGCGAGCATCGACGAACCACCGGCCGCCAGGAACGGGGCCGTCAGACCGGTCATCGGGATCAGGCCCGTCGAACCGCCCGCCACGACGAACAGCTGCAGCGCGATGGTGAACGACAGACCGCCGGCGAACAGCTTGCCGAAGGAGTCGCGCACCGCCAGCGCGGTGCGCAGGCCGCGCATCATCAGCAGCACGTAGACCAGCAGCACGGCCATCATCCCGATCAGGCCGAGCTCCTCGCCCAGCGCCGGGATGATGAAGTCGCTGAACGACAGCGGCGTGATGTTCGGCATCCCGTTGCCCAGACCCGAACCCGGGATGCCGCCGTGCGCCATCCCGAACAGGCCGGTCCGCAGCTGGTAACCGGGGTCGGAGTCACCGTCCGGCACCCGCATCATCGGGTCCAGCCAGGTGTTGACCCGGACCTGGACGTGCGAGAACAGGTTGAAGGCGAGCACCGCGCCCGCCGCGAACAGCGACAGGCCCAGACCGACCCACACCGCGCGCTCGGTGGCGATGTAGATCATCACCAGCACGATGCCGAAGAACAGCAGCGAGGTGCCCAGGTCCTTCTCCAGCACCACGATGCCGATCGACAGCAGCCAGGCCACGAGCACCGGGCCCAGGTCGCGCGGCCGCGGCCAGTCCACGCCGAGGAACCGCTTGCCCGCCGTGGTGAACAGCTCGCGCTTGCCCACCAGGAACGACGCGAAGAAGATCAGCAGCAGGATCTTGGCGAACTCGCTCGGCTGGATCGAGATGAAGCCCAGGTTGACCCACAGCTTGGCGCCGTTGGCCTCCGAGATGCTCGACGGCAGCACACCGGGCAGCGCCAGCAGCGCCAGCCCGACGAAACCGCACGTGTAGCCGTACTGCGCGAGCGTCCGGTGATCCTTCACCAGCCACAGCACGGCGATGAACAGCGCCACGCCGGCCGTCGTGAACAGGATCTGCTTCGGCGTGTACGGCGCCCCGGGCACCGGGGCCAGGTCCAGCCGGTGCAGCATCACCAGGCCCACCCCGTTGATCAACGCCACCAGGGGCAGGATCAGCGGGTCGGCGTAGGGCGCGAAGTAGCGCACGCCGAAGTGCGCGGCACCGTAGAGCACCAGGAACGCGACACCGTAGAACAGCAGCTCGCGGGTGAGGGTCTGCTCCTGGGCGAGCTCCACCACGACGAGCGCCGCGGTGACGATGATCGCGGACAAAACGAGCATGAACAGTTCGGTGCCCCGCCGAGTGTTCACTCGGGGGGCCCCGTTGACTGCTCCGGACGTAGCGGCCGGTTCGGACATCAACTCACCGTCCGGCAGTTCACGCCCGGCTTCGGCTCCTCCGGTTGCAGCGGCGTGGCGTCCGCCGCGGACGGGTCCTGCGGCAGGGCCTGACCAGGCACCGGCGCACCCGGGGTGGGCGGCACCGACGGCTGACCCGGAGGAGGTGGTGTCGGCGCACCGGTGGTCGGCGCACCCGGCGTCGGGGAGCCCGGAACGGGCTGGCCCGGCACGGACGGGGGCACGGTCGGCACCGACGGCTCGGGGGTGGCGCACTCCGGCAGCAGAGCGGTCATCCGCAGCCGCCGCATCGCCTCCCGGGCCTCGGTGAGGCCGTTGACCTCGGTGATCCCGTTGCGCACGTCCGGACGCTGGGCTTCCTGGAGGTCGTCCAGCTTGATCGGCTGGCAGTCCTTGGCGGAGTCCGGCGGGCACGAGGTCTCGACCTGCCAGTTCAGCGCCACGCCCAGCGTGGAGCCCTGAACGCCCTGGTAGATCACGACCTCATCGGCGCTGTTCGCGCCGATGTAGTACTGGTTGAGCACCCACCAACGCCCAACCAGCGCGACAGCCGCCAACACGATGAGCACGCCGCAGGTCACCAGCAGCGACGTCAGCCAGCGCCGTTTGCGCGGCTGCTCCGCCGGAGGTGAGGTGGGCTCGAAACGCTTCGGCTGCGGCCGCGGCATGGTCACCGCGGACGCGCGCGCCGCCGACGAATCGGGTTGCGGATGCTCATCGCCATTTCCCGCCGCACCCCCCACTATGGGGGCGTCGTCGCCGAACTCGACGTCGACGACGTCGGCGATGATCACGGTCACGTTGTCCGGACCGCCACCTTTGAGCGCCAGCTCGATCATCCGGTCCGCGCACTGCTGCGGGTCCGGGATGCGCAGGGCCTCCGCCATCGTCTCGGTGCTCACCGGGCCGGTCAGGCCGTCCGAGCAGAGCAGGTAGCGGTCGCCCGCGCGCGCCTCGCGGATCGCCAGGCTCGGTTCCACCTCGTGGCCGGTCAACGCGTGCAGCAGCAGCGAGCGCTGCGGGTGGTTGGCGGCCTCCTCCTCGGTGATCCGGCCTTCGTCGATCAGCGACTGGACGAAGGTGTCGTCGTGGGTTATCTGGGTCAGCTCGCCGTCGCGGACCAGGTAGGCGCGGGAATCGCCGACGTGCACCAGACCCAGCTTGCTGCCTGCGAACAGCACAGCGGTGAGGGTGGTGCCCATCCCGTCCAGCTCCGGGTCGTTGGCCACCAGCTCGGCGATCGCGCTGTTGCCGTCCAGCACCGCGCCGCGGAGCTGTCCGAGCAGGTCGTCACCCGGTTCGTCGTCGTCCAACGGCGCCAACGCCGCGATGACGACCTTGCTGGCGACCTCACCGGCGGCATGTCCACCCATGCCGTCCGCGAGGGCGAGTAGTCGTGGGCCGGCATAGACCGAGTCCTGGTTGTTGGAGCGCACCAGGCCGCGGTCGCTGCGGGCTGCGTAGTGAAGGACGAGGGTCATGAGCGCAGCTCGATCACCGTCTTGCCGATTCTGATCGGAACGCCGAGCGGGACCTTGGTCGGCCCCGTGACCTTCGCCCGATCGAGGTATGTGCCGTTAGTGGAGCCTAGATCCTCCACGTACCAATCGGAGCCGCGAAGCGACAACCGAGCGTGCCGGGTCGACGCGTAGTCGTCGTCCAGCACCAACGTGGAGTCATCGGCTCGGCCGATCAGGATCGGCCGGCCGTCCAGGGAAATGCGCGTGCCGGCGAGAGCGCCGTGCGTCACCACCATCTGGCGGGGCGCCTTGCTCTTGCCCCGGGGCTGTTTGCCCGGGGCCCGACTCGCACCTGGCATCGGGACGCGCATCCCCGACGCGGAGTAGAGATCTGAACGAACCACGCGAAGCGCAGCCAGCACGAACAACCAGAGCAGGGCGAGGAACCCTGCTCTGGTCAGCTGAATCATCAGCTCCGGCACTTGTTGTGAACGCTCCTACTCGTAACGGGGATCGGCGATCCGCGCTCAGCCCTGCTGGGCGCGGAAGACCAGGGACGAATGCCCGACCCTGATCACGTCACCATCTGCCAACTGCCAAGTCTGCACCGGAGTGCCGTTCACCGTGGTGCCGTTTGTCGAACCGAGATCAGCCAGCATCGCGCTCTGACCATCCCAGGTGATCTCGATGTGCTTGCGCGAGACCCCCGTGTCGGGCAGCCGGAACTGGCCTTCCTGTCCGCGGCCGATGATGTTCGAGCCGTGCTGCAGCGTGTACGAGCGGTTCGACCCGTCGTCCAGGTGCAGCGTGGCGGTCATCTGACCACGCGGGCCGCCGGCCGGGTAGCCGCCGGGGGCGCTCTGCGGGTAACCGCCGCCGGGCTGGCCGTAGCCGCCCTGGTCCGGGAAACCGCCCGGGGCGCTCTGCGGGTAGGCACCGCCCGGCTGGCCGTAACCCTGGTCGAAACCGGGCTGCTGCGGGTAGCCCTGGTCGAAGCCCTGCTGCGGCTGGCCGTAGCCCTGGTCGAAACCGGGCTGTGCGTAGCCCTGGTCATAACCCTGCTGCGGCTGCCCGTAGCCCTGGTCGTAGCCGGGCTGCGGGGGCTGGCCGTAGCCCTGGTCGAAACCGGGCTGCGGGGGCTGCCCGTAACCCTGGTCGAAACCCGGCTGCTGCGGCGGCTGGCCGTAGCCCTGGTCGAAACCGGGCTGCTGACCGTAACCCTGGTCGTAGCCGGGCTGCTGCGGCTGGCCGTAGCCACCCTGCTGGTCGTAGCCGGGCTGCGGCGGCTGGCCGTAGCCACCCTGCTGGTCGTAGCCGGGCTGCGGCGGCTGGCCGTAGCCCTGGTCGTAGCCGGGCTGCTGGCCGTAGCCGTAGTTGGGGTCCTGGCCTTGGCCGTAACCCTGGTCGTAGCCGTACTGCCCCTGCTGGTTGTACGGATCTCCCTGGGGGTAGTGGCCTGGTGGCTGGCTCATGGGTCGGTCTCCTGCGGTACGCGGTTGTGTCGGCCGTCGTGTTACGTCGGGGTCGACGGTCGAACTGATTCGAAACTGTCCCGTGTGCAGCGTCTCAGAGCGCTCCAGGGAGACTACGACGTCACCATATGTGTCCCACCCCTGCTCGGTGAGATGCTCCTGAACGCAGTCGGCGAGAAGGTCCGTCACCCGGGCCTCATCGCCGGTGAGCCGATCATGGTCCGACGGGCTCAGTTGCACAACGTAGTGGTTACAAGCGAGCAACCGTCCACCGGCAAGCTCCCTGACCTTCAGCTCGGCATCGCGCTGCAAGGCCTGGGCGACTTCCTGCGGGACTACGTTCCCGCCGAACACGCGCGCAAAGCCGTTGCCGACGATGCCTTCGATCCGGCGCTCAAAGCGCTGCACGAGGCCCACGGCAACATCCCTCCACGCGTACGACTCCTGCTGACCATCGTATCTGGGCCAACGGCCCGAGACACCGCCCAGTTCCCAACTTCCTGACCCCCCTGCGCAGACCCCTCTCGGGGCCGTGCTAATGTTCTTCTTGCCAACAGGGCAGCAGGGAAAAGCGAAAGCAGACCCCGGTGCCCAGCGGTGAAAAGCGGCAAGCTAAGCTTCTCATCGTGCCACGGGCGAGTGGCGGAATGGCAGACGCGCACGGTTCAGGTCCGTGTGTCCGAAAGGACGTGAGGGTTCAACTCCCTCCTCGCCCACTTCGAAGGCCCCACCGGCTCATGCTTCGCCGGTGGGGCCTTCTTCGTATTCGTATTGGGGGGTCGAACCCCCCATGCCCCCCACGGTGCGGCTGGGCTCGTTCTTCCTGGTTGTTGCGTTCGTTTCGTGCTTGGCCTGCTCACGTAATGCCTCTTCTGCTCGGCTTCGCCGTCGCCGTGTGCTGGGGTCGTCCTCCTCCTCCTCCTCCTCGTCTTCCTGCTGGTTCTTCTTGGTTCCTTGCCTCTCCTTCTTGTGCTTTTCGGGTGTGCGGTTTGTCATGGGTGGGGTTCAGCGTTGAGCGAAATCTTTTCGTGACCTTTCTTGGTGTTCGGTTTGTCGTGTGCTGGGGTGGGGGTGTCCGGCTGGGGGTTGGGCCGTGGCTCGGAGGTGCCTCGTGGCGGGAAACAGTCGGGATCCTGGGCGGTCGGTGACCGCTCGGGCCTTGAGCGTGCTGACCGCGTTCGACGCCGAGCACGCTCGGCTCACGCTGACCGCCATCGCGCAGCGGGCCGACATCCCGTTGGCGACCGCGCACCGGTTGGTGCGGGAGCTGGAGCTGTGGGGTGCGCTGCAGCGCGACTCCGACGGGCGGTACGTCATCGGTCTGCGGCTGTGGGAGATCGGGCTGCTGGCCCCGGTGAACGGGCGGCTGCGCGAAGCGGCGCTGCCCTACATGCAGGAGCTGTGCGAGACCACGCACGACAACGTGCACCTGGCCGTGCGGGACGGGCTCGACGCCGTGTACGTGGAGAAGCTCACGACGCCGCGGGCCGTGCCGATCATCTCCCGGACCGGCGGGCGGCTGCCGATGCACGCGACCGGGGTCGGCAAGGT
Organism: Saccharopolyspora sp. ID03-671; assembly: GCF_045278815.1. Lineage (NCBI taxonomy): Bacteria > Bacillati > Actinomycetota > Actinomycetes > Pseudonocardiales > Pseudonocardiaceae > Saccharopolyspora > Saccharopolyspora sp. ID03-671. The sequence goes on along the minus strand of NZ_CP134054.1, from coordinate 3,789,573 downwards.
GCTGCTCGCGCACGCGCCCGCGACGGTCGTGCACTCCTGCTGCGAGCACGGGCTGACCCGGCACACCGCCTACACCATCACCGAGCCCGGCCGGCTCGGCCGCGAGCTCCAGGGCGTCCGCTCGCGCGGCTACGCCTCCGCCAACGAGGAGATGACCCTCGGGAACTGCTCGGTCGCCGTGCCCGTCCAGGACGCCTCCGGAACGGTCGTCGCGGCGCTCGGCGTCGTCGCCCACAGCGTCCGCGCGGACGTCACCCGGCTCGTCCGCTCACTGCTCCCCGCGGCCGACGGCATCCGGCAGCGGCTGGCTGACGGCGAACGGGTCAACCTCGACGCCATTCATCGGTGAATAATCTTCCGCTTACCGGTCGAATAATCCGTCAACTGTACATTTGTGCAGGTCGTATGACCGGCGCCGATATCATGCGGCGATTTTCCAGGCCACGAATGATGGGCGGGAGGCGTTGTCGTGCGGGTGTCGGGTAGCGATCACCCGTCTGGCCGCATCGCTGGGCTGAAGCCCCCATGTCATTCGTCGACCGGTCACCGACAGCTGCCCGCCGCCGATCGCAGCGACCCCCGATGAGCAGCGCAGAACCGCCTCGGAGCTGTTTTAGTCAACGTGGCCCCCGCACCGGTGACTGCCCCGCACCGGCGCCGGGGGGAGACGAAGACGCGGAGTGCACGTAGCCGAGGGAGGCGGAACGCTGTGACCGGAATTCCCGGACAAGCCTGGTCCGAAGACGAGCTCCGAGCCTGCTCGACCACGCAGGTCCGGTCGCCGCTGGGGCTGGCCGCCTCCGTGGGGGCGCTCGCCCAGCGGTCGGTCGACGCGCTGGGCTGGACCGGCAGCACGCTGCCGCCGGTCAAGCTGCTCGGGCGTCAGATCATCGCCACCGCGGAGCTGGTGCCCGACGCCCACGCCGAACGCCTCGTCTTCGGCAGCGGGCCCGTCCTCGACCGCGCGGAGATCGCCACCTGGGTCTGGCCCGAGATGGACGGCCGGGTGCCCCCGCCCGCCGCCCGGATCACCGGGTTCCTCGCGCCGGCCCGGCACTGGCGCACGGCGCTCACCGCCGCGGTGCCCTTCGCGCGGTTCGCCAACGCGGCGATCGTGGTGCCGCGCTCGGTGGCGGTCGCCCCCGACTTCACCGCGACCTGCCTGATCCGCGCCCGCCAGTTCGGCATCGCCGTGCTCAGCTCCGACGGTGACGACGTGCGGGAGGAGCTCCCGGGGCGCAGCTTCGACGACGCGCCGCCCGTGGAGCACACCGCTGTCTCGCGGTGGGTGAACGAGGTCGTCTACCAGCAGCTGCTGTCGGCCGAAGCGCCGGCGCCGTCGCGCAGCTGACAGGCCCCTGGGGGCCGCAGTTCCAGTTGGACCGGGGGGCTTCAACTGGAACTGCACCTACCAACCGGCGGGCGGGGGGCCAAGCCTGCTGGAGGGGGAGAGAAGCGGACGGAGACCCGCCGCGCGCACCGCGCAGCGTGGGGTGGGACTCCGTCCGCTGAGTTGTCCACAGATCTGTCCACAGGTGGGTTATCCCCAGGAACGGGGAGTTGTCCACAGGCCGTGCTTGAACGGTTGAGGAGCGTCATCGGACCTACCGTGGGGGCATGCGCATCGTCATCGCCGGAGCCCACGGGAAGATCGCTCGGCCGCTCGGCCGGCTGCTGTCCCAGCGGGGCGACCAGGTCCTCGGAATCATCCGCAACCCCGACCACGCGGCCGACCTCGAAACCGACGGGGTCGAGCCGCTGGTGCTCGACATGGAGAACCTCTCGGCGGCCGATCTGGCGGGCCGTCTGTCCGGAGTGGACGCCGCCGTGTTCCTCGCCGGCGCGGGCCCGGGCAGCGGTGCCCCGCGCAAGGACACAGTGGACCGCGGGGCGTCCGTGCTGCTCGCGGATTCCTGCCAGCGGGCGGGGATTCGGCGTTTCGTGCAGGTGAGCTCGATGGGCACCCGCACCCCCAACCCACCCGACGTGGACCCGGTGTTCGGGGCCTATTTGGACGCCAAGCGCGCCGCCGAGGAGGACCTGCGCGGGCGCGATCTGGACTGGACGATCCTGCGCCCCGGTCGGCTCACCGACGACGAGCCGACCGGCCGGGTGACGCTGGCTCCGGAGGTCGGCCGGGACGCGGTCACCCGCCGCGACGTGGCCGCCGTGCTGGCGGCTCTGCTGCCCGAAACGGGGACCGTCGGACGGGCCCTGGAACTCGTCAACGGTGACGTTGCGATCACCGAAGCGGTACGGGCCGCGGCGGCGTAATCAGTTCGGGTTATCCACAGGGCCGAGGACGCGCTCCAGGTACGCGTTGTGGAAGATCCCGCCGGGATCGACCGAGTCGCGGACCTGCCGAAACTCGGTGAACCGGGGGTAAAGGCCGGACAACGCCGTCGCGTCCAGGCGGTGCATCTTCCCCCAGTGCGGTCGCCCGCCCGCGTCCCGGGCGATCGACTCGAACGCGTCGAAGTAGGACCGGTACGGCATGCCCAGGTACTGGTGCACCGCGACGTAGCCGGTGTCCCGGCCGTGCGCCGTCGACAGCCACACGTCGTCGGCGCGGGCGACCCGCACCTCCACCGGGAACATCACCGGATCGGCCAGCCGCTCGGTCGCCGCCCGCAGCTCGCGCAGCACCTCCGGGACGACTTCGCGGGGGAAGGCGTACTCGGACTCGACGAAGCGGATCCGCCGCGGCGTGGTGAACACCCGGTACGAGCGGTCCCGGTAGGAGCGGGCCGACCAGGTCGACGCGCAGAGCCGGCTCAGCGGCCGGACCAGGGCCGGCACCGCGCGCCCGATCCCGCAGACCGCGCCGAACAGGCGGTTCTCCATCACCTCGTACTCCAGGAAGTGCCGCGCCGGGCTCAGCGGGCGCGGCGGTCCCGGGTGCCGGTTGTTCCGCTTGACCATCGCGTGGTGGCTGTGCGGGAACCAGTGGAACTCGAAGTGGTCGTTGGCCGCGGCCAGCCCGTGGAAGTCGCCGAGCACCTCCTCCAGCGGCGCCGGGCCCTCCTCGGCCGACAGCGTGAAGGACGGGACGCAGCGCAGGGTCACGGTGGTGATCACGCCGAGCGCGCCGAGACCGAGCCGTGCCGCGGCGAACAGCTCGGGGTTCTCCGCCGCCGAGCAGCTCACCTCGGAACCGTCGGCGAGCAGCAGGTCGAGCGCCTCCACCTGGGTCGACAGCCCGCCGAGACCCGCTCCGGTGCCGTGGGTCCCGGTGGAGATCGCCCCGGCGAGGGTCTGCCGGTCGATGTCGCCGAGGTTGGCCATCGCCAGCCCGAGCCCGTCGAGCTCGGCGTTGAGCACGTGCAGCGGTGTGCCGCCGTGCGCGGTGACCAGCCCGGTCGCCGGGTCGGCGTGGACGATCCCGGTGAAGTGCTGCAGGTCCAGCGCCACACCGGATTCCGGTGAGGCGACCGCCGAGAACGAGTGCCCGGAGCCGATCGGGCGCACGCGCAGGCCGTCCCGGGTCGCGGCGGCGATCACCTCGGCGGCCTCGTTGGTGTCGCGCGGGGTCGCGGTCCGCGCGGGGCGCGCGGTGGCCGTGCGGCCCCAGTTGGTCCACGGCCGTGCGGTGTTCGGATTTCGGGGGTTCGGATCGCGGGGGGCTGGACTGCCGGGGGCCAGATCACGCTGCATGCCGGGCCTCCAAGAGGGTGGCGCGCTCCAACGGGTGAGGTGCTCGGCGCGATGGGCTGAAGTTATGTGAAACCAATTCACATAACAAGCCCTGCGGCCTACGGTTGTCAGCGTGCGCCGGATCGAGGAGATCACCCGCGAAATCGAGCCACCGTTCGCCGCGGTGGACTTGGCAGCCTTCGACGACAACGCCCAGGACATGGTGCGCCGCGCGGCCGGTGTGCCGATCCGGATCGCCACCAAGTCCGTCCGGTGCCGGGAGCTGATCGCCCGCGCGCTGCGGACGGACGGCTACTCGGGCCTGATGTGCTACTCCCTCGCCGAAGCCCTGTGGCTGCACGGCGAAGGGCTCAGCGACGACCTGCTCGTCGCCTACCCGACCGCCGACCGCGCCGCGCTGCGGGAACTCGCCGCGAACCCGGCCGCCGCCGCGGCGATCAGCGTCATGGTCGACTCCACCGACCACCTCGACTTCATCGACGCCGCTACCGGTCCCGACCGGCCCGACATCCGGCTCTGCGCCGAGGTCGACGCGTCCTGGAAACCCCTGCCCGGCGTGCACATCGGCACCCGCCGATCACCCCTGCACAGCCCCGCGCAGGTCCGGCGCTTCGCCGAGACCGCGCAGCGCCGCAGGGGATTCCGGCTGGTCGGGCTGATGGCCTACGAGGGGCAGATCGCCGGGCTCGGCGACGTGCCGCCCGGCAGGCCGCTGCGCGGGGCGCTGCTGCGCGCGATCCAGCGGCGGTCCGCCGCCGAGCTCGCGCAGCGGCGCGCGGCGGTGGTGCGGGCGGTGCGCGAGGTCGCGGACCTGGAGTTCGTCAACGGCGGCGGCACCGGAAGCCTGGAGCGGACCGCGGCGGAAGAAGGGGTCATCACCGAGGTCGCGGCGGGGTCGGGGCTGATCGGCCCGACGCTTTTCGACGGGTATCGCGGCTTCCAGCCGCGTCCGGCGGTGCTCTACGCGCTGCCGGTGGTGCACCGGCCGGCGCGTCGCATCGCGACGCTGTTCGGCGGCGGCTACATCGCGTCGGGTCCGCCCGGGGCGGATCGGGTTCCGGCGCCGCACTGGCCGAAGGGGCTGGGGCTGCTGGGAACCGAGGGCGCGGGTGAGGTGCAGACGCCGGTGTCCGGCGCATCGGCACGTGACCTGCGGATCGGTGATCGGGTCTGGTTCCGGCACGCCAAGGCGGGCGAGCTCGCGGAGCGGTTCAACCGGTACCACCTGATCGACGGCCGCCTGGTGAGCGTGGGGCGCTCGGCCGTCGAGGAGGTGCCGACCTACCGCGGGGAAGGCAGGTCGTTCGGGTAGTTCGACACGATCGTCGGCCCGATCGGAGTCGAGGTCACCCGGTGTTCTTCGGTGATCCGGTTGGACAGGTACCCGCGGACCAGATCCTTGGCCTCGGCCAGGATCGCCTGATCACCCTGCGGATCGCGGCGGAACGCCAGGTGCAGCACGGCGTCCGCGGCCTCCACCGCGATGGTCAGCGGGAGAGCGAGATCGGCCGGGTCGAGCTGGAACTCCTCGGCGATCAGGCCGGTCAGCTTCTCCGCGATGACCGCGTTGTTGTCCTTGCCCGGGTCGAGCAGGCGCAGGTCGACCACGTCCCCGAAGTGCAGCCGGCTGAACGCCGGGACCTCGCGGTGCATGGTCAGGTAGGTGTCGAAGACCGCGTCGACGGCATCCCACCAGTGCGCCAGCTCGAGCTGCTCGAAGCGGCTGGACACGGTCCGCACGAACCGGTCCAGGTTGCGCAGCGTCAGCTCTTGCACGACTGCGCGCTTGTCCGGGAAGAACTGGTAGAGCGATCCGACCGCGACGCCCGCGCGTTCCGCGATCAGGGTGGTCGTTAATCCGTCGTATCCCACCTCGTCGATCAAGCCGGCGGTCGCGGCCAGCATCTTCTCCACTCGCTGGGCACTCCGCTGCTGCACGGGCTTGCGCCGCAGCGGGGCTATTTCTGCAGGCAATGCGCCTCCCTGGTTGGAGTTGTGCCGACCAGTCTGGTGCTGAGCCGACATCCGTGCGTTCCGGACATGCCGCGACACCGTCAGGCGAAGGGGTGAAATCGGCAAGCGTTGCTTGATTTTCGCCCAGTGTTACATCCCGTGCGGGTGAAAACGCTGATCGGCCTGGTGATCCGCCAGCGTTACAGGAAATCGGTATGCATTGAGTCATGTTGTCAACGCGGAGGGTCGCTATCTAGTGTGACGAGGGTCGTCATTCTCCGTGACAGAAGGGTCATTGTGGGTTACTGCACGGCTGCCCTCCGTCTGCTCGCCGTACTCGGGTTCGCCCGCCGGTGTGCCGAGACCACCCGCTCGGTCCCGGGTCCGCTCGGTGCCCCGGGTCCGTTCGGTGTGCGGCGTCCGTTCGGTGTGCGGCGTCCGTTCGGTGTGCGGCGTCCGCTCGGTACGCCGTGACGGCTCGGGATGGCGTGACGACTCGACAGGTGGAGGCGGAACTGCCGCTGCTGGAGGACGACTGGACGGTGGCCGAGATCCCGGCCCCCGGACCCTGGCGCGCGCTCACCCTCGCCGAGGCCAACGACCTGCTCACCGCGGGCGGCTACGGCCTCTGGGTCGAGCAGGGCCCCGGCGGGGCGCTGCTGCTCGCCGGCGTCGGCACCGGGATCCCGCTCGGCGAGGCCGCCACCTGGGCCGACCTGTACCGCGCGCTGGTCCGGCTCCGCCGCACCCGGCGGGTCTTCGACGCGGCGTGGCTGAACCGGCTCACCGGCGCCCTCGACCCGGAACCCGCCCGATCGCCGCAGATCACCGAGGTCCCGGCGGACCGGGTCGACCTGCTCGCCGGAACCGATCGCGAACTCGCGCACCGGGTGCTGGCCTCGCTGCGCGGCCCCGCCACCGGCCCCACCGTCCCGTTCCCCGAAGCCCGGGTGACCGTCGGCCGACGGGAACGCGCCGTGCGCGTGCAGGCCGTCGACTCCCGCGACCGCGCGCTGCGCGAGCTGCGCGGCTGGGAGCGGCTCGCCGCCGTCGTCAACGACGACCCCGAGCTGCGGATGCACTGCGCGACCCAGCCCGTGCCCGGCGCCGTCGTCGACACCGGCACCGGCAGCACCGCGCTGCTGCGCGTCGTCGACCCCGCGCCCGCGCACCCCCGGCACCCCGGCGGCACCATCGCCGCCGACCTCGACGCGCTGCTGCACCCCGGCTCCGACGGGACGCCGAAGCTGCTGCGCGTCGTGCTCGACAACCGGTTCGCGCGCCGCGAGGACGAGCTCGACCACTTCCTGGAGCACCTCGTCCGACCGCTGCTGCGGGTGTTCCGGCGCGCCCTCGACACCCACGGGCTCGGGATGTTCGCGCTGGACGAGACCGGGTTCGCCGTCGAGCTCTCACCCGAGCTGCAGGCCACCGGCCGGATCGTGGTCACCGACCACGAGCGGATCACCGCCGAACCCACCCGCGCCGAGGTCACCACCGGAGTCCGCGCGCTGGTCAGCACCCTGGAACGGCTCGGCGAGGGCTTCGCCGCGCTCGGCGGGGCCGACCGGGCCTGCGAGGTGCGCGACGCGGTCCGCCGGATCACCGGCGAGGAGCTGCGCTACCTCGCCCCGCACACCGCCGAGCTGCTCTCCGGCGAGCAGCCGCTGCAGAGCTACGCGCACACCGTCCCGGAGAGCCAGGACGCCGTGCTCAAGTCGGTCCTCGACCGCGTCCAGCAGGGCACCCGCCGACGGCGGTGGGACCCCGACGCGCCCCGGCCCGCCGTGGTCGTCGACGTCGACCTGTGCGGGCTGATCCCGCTGCAGCGCATCGCCGACGCCACCCGCGCCATCTCCGGACCCCGCCCCGGCGCGCCGGGCGGCATCCTCGAACTCGCCGGACCCGCCACGCTCCCGGTGCTGCCCACGCACGTGCCCGGCAGCTGGGAGAACTTCGTGCGGGCCAGCGGGCTCGGAGAGCGCTACCCGGGCGTGGACTGGGAAGCGCTGCGCGGCGACTTCCTGCGCGCCTTCCAGTCCCGGCCGCGCGAACGGCTCGGCACCGACCGCGTCAACGCCGGGCTCGCCCGCTTCGTCTGGGACGTGCACGACGCCGGGGGGCAGGTCGTGTTCTGCACGGCCCGCAAGGAGCGGTTCCGCGAGGTCACCGCCGAGGTGCTGGCCGAGGCCGGTGTCCCCGACGCGGTGCTGCTGGTCGTGCCCGACGAGGCGATCCGGCCGATCGCCGAGGTCAAGGCCGAGCGCATCCGCGCGCTCGGCGGTCTCGACGTCGTCGCCGTCTTCGACGACGAACCGGACAACCGGATCGCGGTGCGCGACGAATTCCGCGACGCGCTGCCGGTCGCCGTCGAGATCCCCGGGCTCGCGCCGCAACGACGCCCCGACGACCCGGTCGCCGACGGCGCCGCCGTGATCTCCACCTTCGAGACCCGGCCCAGCACGCCCGGCGGTCCGAAGCTGTCCAACACCCACTCGCTGGAAGAGCTGCAGATCGGCGCGCTGCGCCGGAACCGGATCTCCCGGCGCTGGGCCGTGCACCTCACCGAAGCCGAGACGCGGTCGATCGTGGACTCGATCCTCGCCGACACCGACCGGGCCGCGTTGCGCACCGGCCGCAGCGCCGCCGCCAAGTTCGGGGTCGACCGGCCCGCCGACCTAGACCGGCCCGCCGACGTCGACCGCGTCCTGGCCGCGCTGCACCACGTGCTGACCCGGAAGCAGTTCATCAAGGGTTCCCGCGCGAACTACCGGCTCGCCGACCTCCTCCGCGACGCCGAGGCACCGGTGCGGGCGGGCGAACCCATCGACGTGGTGCTGCTGGGATTCCCGGTCAAGCAGTGCCTCAACCGGCTCAAGGCCACCGGCCCGCTGCCCGACCTCGCCGAACTCGGCGCGATGGCCCGGCTCCGCGAGATGCAGCGCGCCGTCGCGACCGTCTACCCGCCGGGGCTGCACTTCAACATCCTCACCGACGGCAGGCACTTCCGGAGCCGGCCCGCCGCGATCGCCGACGCCTACCAGCGCAAGCTGCGCGAGTACGTCGACCTCGTCGGCATCGGCGACCGCACCACCGTCGCCGACATCGACGAGGTCGCCGAGCAGCGGCTCGGGCCCGGTCTGCCCGCCGAACGCGCCCGGCGCATCGCCAACTACCGCAAGCTGCTCAGCGACCGGCTCCGCGAGTTCGACATCACCGACAACCCGCTGCGCACCCTCGAAGCCGTGCACGACTGGTCGAGGTCGGAGACCGACTTCGCGCCGCACGTCATCGGGCTGTTCCGGGAGATCCTGATGTCGCTGGTCTACTCGGTCCCGGTGACGGTTCCCGCGGGCACAGACCGGATGGAGTGGTCGGCGGCGCTCTACACCGACGTCTACAACGTCACCGACCCCAGCACGTCCGCCGAGGTCCGGCAGGGTCGCCGGGCGGTGCTGCGCCGCGCCTGGCACACGGTCATCCGCTACATGGCGACCATGCAGGTCGACGAGGAGTTCGGCTACGAGCGGATGTTCCCGCACCGGGTCCGGTTGACGTTGAGCGCCGTTCGGCAGGGCTGCCTCGGGTTCACCTACCTCGGCGGTTCCGGCCTGCTGCCCTGGCAGGGGACCGGGGTCCTCGACCCGCGCGGGCACGTCGCGATCGACTTCGCGATCTCCTTGCAGGACCAGGGATTCGTGCCGGTGTACTCGCCGCTGCTGGGACCACGTCAACCCTGGGCGATGGTTCCCGCCGATCGAACCGAGCTGATCGAATCCAATGTTCCCGCTCCTCGGGGGGTTTCGCCTCGATCGGGGCTGCGGTTGGACGAGGAGTTCGTGAGGAAGGCTCGTCTGCGGCGAAAGTGAACCAGGCCACCGTCAGGCAAGCGCCGCAGGCGCTTTCGCAGTACCCCACCTAAGACGCTTGCACCGCCGCGGGTTCTCAGACGTTCTCTGGTGAGGACAGCCGTAGCGCCGTGTATTGGCATACATAAGTCTCGGATCCCGGAGCCAGAGGGCGTCTGAGGTTCCGCTTCTGGCACCGCCAAGCACGGGGACCACGGAGTCGTGTCGGTAGACGAACCAGGTACGGCACAGCCGTGTTCGTCACCTGACCGGCACCGGGAACAATCTCAAAGTTATGGAAAGGCCCTGGGCGCGAGTCGGGGATTTCGCGTCCAGGGCCTTTTCCTGCTCCGGGCCGTCCGGGGAAACGGTGATCCGGAGTGGTTGGAGTCCGCGGACCGGCACCGGTCGGGGGAGGGGAGTGCGTCAGCACCGGCCCGCGGAAGTCTGTTGAGTTGGTGGAGCTTGGTGGCGGCCGACTCGCGTTGGCCGGGGTCGGGGATTCGCGACTAAGCGCTCATCGGCCGCCACCCTGGCGGTTGCTCGGCTTCCCGGGTCGGGGAGGAGGTGCTGCTGTCCGGGGCCGAGTCCGCCGGCTTACGGCACCGGCGTGGCCGGCTGCAAAGCGTGCGCCGGTCGCAGGTGCCGTGCGGGACGGGGTGCGAGGGCGCCCGCCACCAGGTGCTCGTAGGCCGACTCCCACACCGTGCACGGTGCTTTCGTGGGACGTCGTCGTCCTGAGCACTCCGGGCAGTTGCCCTTCTCGTCGGCTTCGTGAGCGGTGAGCAGCGCCCGCCATCCCGCGGTCAGCCGCGGGAGTTCGTTGCGCGCCACGGACAGCAGGGAGGAGGCGTCCGCGCGGTCGGCGAGCTCGGAAAGCACATCGAGCCGCTCACGCACCGCGCTGCGCAACACCTGCCCCAGGACCTCGTCCATGAGACTCCACCGTCACTTTCTCGCCTGCGCTGCGGCATCCCGCAACGCCATCGACAACTGACCGGCACCGCGGCTTTCGAGCTCCGCGGCGTGGCCGGGCGGTCCGACGAGCACCACCTTGTCCCGATTGACGAGCACGGCCAGGCTCCGATGCGCGTTGGCGACATCGCGGCAGTCGACGTGCCACCAGCGACGGCGGTCGGCAGGCGCCGGAACGTGCGGGGTTCCGTCGCCCTCCTGCCGGTTCGTCGCTCGGATGTCCATCGTCCGCCCCAGATCCCGTCTGTGCTCGCTGCTTGCTGATGACTACATTGGTGCCTGGCGGTCGCTGCGCCTAGAGGACGGGCGACGACCGGACCGAAGACCGCGACGAGCGGTAAGCGGACTTCACCGCAACCGATCACCTCTACCGATACGGGCTTCACCGACTTGCCGCAGTGCGCTTACTCTGCGACCAACGCCCGTTCTAGAGCGTCAGGGGGTCAAATGAACATCATCGGATCTGGCGGCTCGCCCGTTACTCCCGACGTCTGGAACGAGCGGGACATGCGGGATGCGCTGGCCCGGAGAGACGTCAGCGAGGTCTACCGCCAACTGCGCAGGCACGGCGTCTCGCAGCGGCAGATCGCCGCCTCGACGGGGCAGTCCCAGTCCGAGGTGTCCGAGATCCTCAAGGGCCGGCAGGTCATGGCGTACGACGTGTTGGCCCGAATAGCCGACGGGCTCGGCATCCCGCGGGGCTACATGGGCCTCGCCTACGACGGGGCGACCGCCATGCGGGTCGCGAAAGCGACGAACGCCCTGGAAGCTGAGGAGGACGAATCGGTGAAGCGTCGGAAGTTCCTGTCCCACGCTGCCGCGGTGACCATGGGCGCCTCGGTGTTCGGCACCGAGGACAGCGCCTGGTCACCCGCCAGCGCCTCGACTCCGGCTCCGGCGCGCATCGGCATGACCGATGTGCAGCAGATCCAGGCCGCCACCAAGGCCCTGCGCGACCTGGACTACCGATACGGCGGCGGCACCTGCCGCGACGCCGTGGTCGCTCAGCTCTCCTGGGCCCAGCAGCTGCTGGACTCGACGTCCAGCGACCCCGTGCGCAAGCAGCTGTTCGTGGCCCTGGCCGACATGCACAGCCTGGCCGGCTGGACCTCGTTCGACGTGGGTCTGCTGGACCCGGCGCGCAGCCACTTCGGCCGCGCCCTGGAGTTCGCCAAGCGCGCTGACGACGACAGCCTCGTGGCCAGCGTGCTGTACCGGATGGGCCGGGTCTACCTGCACTACCAGGAGCCCAACGAGGCGCTGAAGCTGTTCCAGCTCGGTCAGATCGCCGCGCAGGAATCGGGTTCGTCGCTGACCGTCGCGGTGCTGTGCGCGAACGAGGCGTGGGCCTACGGGATGCTCAACAAGCCCGATCAGGTGCAGAAGATGGTGGGCCGCACCAAGGACGAGTTCGCCCGCGCCAACGTGGACGACGCCCCGGACTGGGTCCGCTTCTTCACCGAGAACGACCTGCACGGCATGATCGGCTCCGCGCACGACGCGCTGGCGGTGTTCGATCCCAAGAAGCACGCCTCGATCGCGGTGGCCGAGACCATCAAGTGCAACGAGGCCTACGGCGCGGACATGCAGCGCACCCACGTTTTCGGGCTGAGTCTGCAGGCAACCAACCACTTCCGGGCCGGCGACGTTCAGGAGGGCCTGAAGGTCGGACGTCGCGCGCTGCAGTTCGGTGAGCGCGTGAAATCCGCCCGTGTCGCCGACCGGCTCAAACCACTGGAGCTGGAAGCGGGCAAGCACCGGGCCAACTCGGATTCCCGCGACCTCTTCGAGGAAGTCCGGCGGTTCCGCCAGACCTGAGGTCCCCCTGACCTGGGGAGACCCACTGGCTCGTCGCCGGTGTGAGAGCACACACATGCGTATGAAGACATATCAGGTTCACCAGCACCAGTCCGTCCCGCCGGAGCTGGAGCTGGCGCTCACCGAGATCTGCGAGACCGTCGGCCTGAACCCGCGCGGTGCTCGCCTGCTCCGGTTCATCAACAACGGCGTCTTCCTGCTGCGGGACGAGCCGGTCATCGTCCGGCTGGTGCTGTCCCCGTCGTTCGCCCACCGGGCCCGCACCGCGGTCGAGGCCGCGCACTGGCTGGCGATGCACGGGGTTCCCGCGGTGCGGCTGCTGCCGGGCGTGGAGCAACCGGTCAGCTCCGGCGCGCACTGCGCGACGCTGTGGCAGTACGTGCCCGAGGAAGGCCGGGTCCCCGGCAGCGCCGACCTGGGAAATCTGCTGCGGCAGATGCACTCCCAGCCGTTGGCCGAGGAGACGTTCAAGCCCTGGAAGCCGATGGCCGACATCCGGCGCCGGTTGGGCGACGCCGTGGACATCGACCCGGAGGACCACCGGTTCCTCCAGCAGCGGTGCGACTACCTGGAGGAGCAGCTCGAACAGCTGGACTTCCCGCTGCCGCGCGCGGTCATCCACGCCGACGCCCACCTGGGCAACGTGATCGGCGGCCCGGACGGTCCGCTGCTGTGCGACCTGGACTCGCTGTGCATCGGCCAGCCGGAGTGGGACCTGACGCCGATCGCGGTGGGCAGCCTGCGGATGGGCTATCCGGCCGAGTGGCACCGCGAGCTGGCCGACGCCTACGGCTTCGACATCACCTCGTGGGAGGGCTTCCCGGTGCTCCGCGAGCTGCGCGAACTCAAGATCACGACCGGTGTGCTGCCGATCCTGCGGACCAACCCGAGCGTCCGCGAGCAGGTCTCCTGGCGGTTGCGGACCATCCGCGAAGGCGACCTCGACACCCAGTGGGCCCCCTACAGCTGACCGCGAAGTTTTCATGAAAACTTCCCCACCCCCACCACCCCCGATCAGAACTCCGGTCCGTCGAGGAGGAGGGAAGTTTTCATGAAAACTTCCCCACCACATGACCACCCGAACCGAGGGTTTCGGTCCCCTCGAAGATCTCCGACCTGGGAGTTCCGTTCCTGGGGGGAGGGAGGTTTTCATGAAAACCTCGCTCTCACAGGGGCCCTCGGACCCGGGGGGTTCGGTTCTTGGAGAGGGGGAAGTTTTCATGAAAACTTCCCTCCCCCCACGACGTTGGGAGTCGGGGGTCTTGGTTCCGATGGGGCGTCCGGTTGAAGCCGGTGCGGCCGTTCGGGGGATCTTGGTCGGTTCGCGGCGTCTTTCCGGTCGGTTGTGGTCACCGGATTCGACCTGAAGGGGTAGACCATACGAGCGAACTGGTGCATCGAGTCGGTGCTATAGCGGATGGGCTGTCGATGAGGATCGCTGAGTTCCCGCCGGGCGAGCGCGCCCCGCGCTCCCGCCGTGCCCGCGCTCTCGCCAGCGCGCGAGTGCTGGACGAGGTCGTGGACGACCACCTCCGGTCGCTGCGGCAACTGCCCCCGGAGTTCCGCGAGCCCTACGCCGATCACCTCGCCGAGCTGGTGCTGGTGGCCCAGGCGTACCGGCACTACGCGGCGGGCTGGATCTCGCGCCGGGAACTCCACCGACGCGCCCGCGCGGCGCTGCGTCGGATGGACGCCGGGTCGGATGGACGAGCCGTCCCCCGTGCAACTCGTCGACGGTGAATGACCGCTCGCAGACTGTCGCGCAGTCGCCCTCCGAAACGCCTGCCGGACCGTTCCCGGCCTGAGATTTCCCGCGTCCACCTGCGGGTTTCGCCGATCGGTTCCGGTCGGCTTCGGTCGAGCCGAACTTCGCGTCCCCTCGCGCAGCCGCCATCCGCTCACGTGGAAGGCCTGATGAGCGCTGCAATCGAAAAGGAGACGCGGTGTACGCAACCGGCACGCTGCCGGAACGCGCGCGGGAAGCACTCGCGCGCGACTCCCTCCTCGCGAAGTACTGCCTGGTCGGAACCGCTCCCCAGGACGCGGTCGGACTGGCGGACCTGCCTGAGCTCGCCGAACGAGATCGGGTCGAGCTCGTCGTGCGCCCGGTGGTCATCACGGTCCGGAGCCTGCTGGCGGTGGGCGCCGTCCCGGTCGGCGAACCGCGCGTCGACCTGGTCACCGGCCGGGTCGTGGTGCCCGACCTGGCCGCGGCCGAGCCCGCTCGCACGGCCGAGGCGATCAACCGGCTGCACCGGGCGCTGACCGCGATCAGCCCGGATACCGAGCGCGTCGTGGCCGAGGAGCTGCGGTTCTGCTCGGCGGGCCTGCTGTCGGTGCTGGCCGGCGATCACGCGTGGCGCCGCTTCGCCCACCACGTGCCGAGCGCTCAGAACGAGGTGCTGCAGCGGGTGCTCCGGCTGGTCAAGGAGCGGGCGAGCGCGCATCGCCGGAACCCGGACGTCCCGCGCCCGCTGGTGGCGCTGGACCTGGACTTCTGCGCCTTCCACCCCCGCACCCGCGTGCGCGAGGCCCTGGCGGCGCTCGGCGTGACCGAACCGCTGCCGGTGCTGCCCGGGCTGTACGAGCCGGGGTGGCGGCCGTTCCGCGAGATCGCCGGCCTGCCGGAGGCCCTGGCGCACGCGGACTTCCGGCGGGCGATCTCCTGGGACGACGAGGCGCTGCTGACCGACGAGCTCGCGCCCGGCGTGCGGCGGTTCACCGGCGACGTCGCGCAGGCCGGTGGCCGGGTGGTGCTGCTCACCGGCCGTCGCCACCGGATGCGCGCCGCCACCGAACGAGCCCTGGCCCGCCACGACCTCGGTCACCTGGAGCTGCTCACCACCGACGAGGGCGCGGACGTCGGGCGGCAGAAGGTCGCCGCGCTGCGCGGCATGACCGGCTGGGAACCGGTGGCGGCCTTCGACGACAAGGAGGCCAACCGCGTCGCGCTGCAGGAGGAGTTCCCGCAGGCCGTGGTGGTCCCGGTCGCCGCTCCCGGGTTCACCGGCGTGGACGAGCCGGACGCCATCGCCACCTTCGAGACCGTGCCGCAGCCGGTACCGCTGGGCCGCGGTCATGCGTCCGGACCGGGTCTGTCGCACGCGACGTCGATCGCGCAGCTGCGGCTCGACGCGATGCGCACCCGCCCGACGCTGTGGCGGCGCGGCGTGCGCCTGACCGAGGACGAGCAGGTGGGGATCGTGACCGCGCTGTGCCGCGGCGCCGAGGAGACCGGCGCTCGGCTCGGCGATCGGGTGGCGGCCATCGAGTCGGGCAGCGTCCGGGCGATCTGGCAGATCATGCAGGCGAAGCTGTTCGGCGCCTCCCGCTCGGCCTACCCGGTCCAGCAGGCCGAGGAGGACCTGTCCCGGGCGGTGGCGGCGGGGGAACCCGCCGCGCTCGTGCTCCTGGGGCCGCCGACGAAGCAGGACGGGTCCCGGCTCAAGGCGCTCGGCGGCCTGCCGGACCTCGCCGAGGTCGCGATGCTGGCGAGACTGCTGCAGCTGGACGCCGCGGTCAGGCGGGTGCACCCGCCGGGGATCAGGGTGACCGCGCTGGCCGACCCGAGCCACTTCCGGGTCCGCGAGGAGCGCCGGTACGGCGGCTACCAGCGGGAGTTCCGGCGGATGCTGGAGCTCACCGGTGCCGGCCGGATCGTGGAGGTGCGCAACGTCGACGAGGTCGCCGCCGAGTTCGGCTGCGGCGACGCGGACGAGCGCGCCGAGCTGCTGGAGCGGCACCGAGAGCGCTACCGCTCGGCGCTGGCCGGGCTGGACGTGCGCACCGACCCGCGCGGTGCGCTGGCCGAGGCCGACGAGCGCGACCCGGGATGCCCGGGCCAGCCGCGGTTCGCGGAGATGTTCCGGTCGATCGTGCACGCGGTCGACGTCCCGCGCGCGGGCGGCGATCCGGTGGAGTTCGCCCGCCGGGTCTACGCCGAGCCGTTCGACCTGACCGACCCGGACCTGGCGGGCACCCGCCGCGAGCTGCTGGCGCTGGCCTGGGACGAGACGATCACCTACCTGTCCAACAAGCACGTCGACGTCGACCTGGACTACGCGGCCCTGTGGCGCCGCGACCGGGTCCGGATGAGCTTGTCGCTGCGCCCGGAGCAGGGGCGGTTCCGGTTCGTCCCGCTGGGCGGTTCGGCGGTGATGCCGTGGCAGGGGACGGCGGCGCTGGGCAGGGGCAACGAGGTGTCGACGGACTTCGCGATCTCGCTGATCGATCAGTGCTACCTGCCGGTGTGGGCGCCCGAGGGGCACGCGCAGCCGTGGTTCATGGTGCCGCCGGATCTGGTGCGCGGCGGGGTTCTGCTCCCCGAGGTGCGCGACGGGATCCAGCTGCGTTCTAAATGATCATTCACGATCACCATTCACACCGGGGAAAGCGGAACGGGGAATTCCACAAGAACGCGTCGGAATTCCGGTGAAGGCGAGTGCGATTCCCGTTCTGCGAGCACGACGGGAGGGTGCCCGGGGAATCGGACACCCTCCCGGTTCTCGCGATCAGTCCTTCGGTTTGCCGAGGCGCAGGGCCAGCACCAGACCGAGGATCACGACCAGGACCGCACCGGCGATCCACGGCCAGATCGGCATCCCGCCGGAAGCGGGTTCTGCCTGGTCGGACGGCTGTCCGGAGTCCTGGCCGCCCTGCGGGGCCGGAGCGGGCGTGCCCTTGCCGGGGGCGGTCAGCGTGAAGCTGACCTTGCCCGGCACCGGGTGCCCGTCGCTGGACAGGATCCGGTAACCCACGGTGTAGGTCCCGGCCGGTCCGAGCTCGCGGACCGGGGCGATGACCGAGTTGCCCTCGACCCGCGCCGGGCCGTCCGCCCAGAACGTGCCGTCCGGCCCCACCACGTTGACCGTGTTGTAGGACTCACCCGCGCGGACCGGCTGGTCGAAGGTCAGCTTGACCTCGCGCGGACCGGTGGACAGCTGCGCGCCCTCGGCCGGATCGCTGCCGACCAGCACGTTGTGCGCGAGCGCCGGGGCCGCGCCGCCGAGCAGGGCGGCCAGGGCGAGAGCGCCGACGGTCAGCAACCGCCTCATGACTTCTCACCGCCGGAACGCCGTCCGCGGACCAGCGCACCCGCGCCGACGCCCACTCCCAGCGCGCCGACCAGCAGGCCGGCACCGCCGAGGTAGCGGGCCGTTTCGTCGGACGATCCGTGCTGGTCAGCGGCTTCCTCCGGTGCACCGGCCGGCGTTCCGCCGTGGCTGTGGCCCTCGCCCTGGGCGGCGATCAGCTTGACCGTCGGGGCCGGGTGCTCCGGCTCCTCGCCGCCGGGCGGCGTCGGCTGGTTCCACTCCACGACCTTGCCGTTGTCGTAGGTCTGGGTGGTGGGCAGCAGCAGCTCGTCGGCGTTCTCCGGCATGGCGCCGAGGGTGGCCTCGAACTCGTTGAACTGGTCCGGGCCGATCCGGGTGCCCGGCTCCGCGGTCCACGTGATGCTGCGGACCGCCTCGGTGACCTGGGCGCCGTCCACCTCGACCGGTGCGATCTGAGCCTTCTCGACCTGCGCGGTCCAGCCGGGGACCGGCTTGGTGCGCACCGAGCTCAGCGGGTACTGCTCCGGCAGCGTCACCTTGACCTGGACGGTCCCGGCCACCGGGTCCTCGTTGGGAACGCGGAAAACGATCTTGGCGTAGCCGCCCTTCTCGGCCTCCTCGGGCTGAGCGCTCACGTGCGCGTGGGCGGGCGCGGAACCCAGTGCGAGCGCGATTCCGCTGATCGCGAGGACGTTCGCGGATCGCGTGATCAATCGATTTGTCGACATGTTCTCTTGAGATCTCCAGGTTCGAGTTGTTAATCGCGCGCGTATAGGCGCGATTCATCGGAATGGCAATGATCAGATGCCGATATACATCGGATCGTTGCTTTCGAACGGAGATTTCGGAGGCCCGCGACGAGCGTGAATCCGCTGGTAGATCAGTTGTGCCAGGGTCCGGGGAACGGGTGCGGGGACGCACACGGCCGGTGGCGGAGTTACAACCGGTAACGGAGTCGTCTTCCGGGGGAAGATCGCCTGCAACAACCGGGTGACTACGAACAGTACGCGTTCCGCATGCGCCATGACCAGCGCCGTCAGCATGGTGACGATCACGTGGCCCAAGGTCATCAGGGCCGGTGACAGCGGGATCGGCGGCGGCCCGTGGAGGTGCCCGGAACCGTGCGCGCTGACCGCGGTGAGCTCGAGAAAGAAGTGAAGTGCCAGCTGGCTGACCGACAGTGCCCCTAGAATGCCCCACGACCCGCGCTTGCGATCAGCCAGCGCCACGCCGGCACCGGTCAGCAGAACGGTGATCACGACGGTGGGCCCCAGACCCGGGGTCGAGCCTCCCGCAGCAGTGTGGGCGGCTACCGACAGTGACGCCGCTGTGCAGGCCAAACCGGCACCGCGCAGGACGCGCAGAGCGCCCTGCGTCGGTGTCAGACCTGCCTTCACGGTGAGTCAGTCTAGGTGTCGGTTCGGCCACGCTGACCGCAGGTGAGCTTGCCTTGTTAACCCGTTTGGGTCACGGTTTACAGGTTGACGACGATTTGGAGCCACGAACTGAGCGAATTGGCGGTTCGATTGGTTCCGGAAACGTCGTAACCGACGACGGAGAGGAGGGGGCGTCGCCGAAAGTCGGCGCCGAAACCTGTGTCGACCGAAACTGAACAAAGCGGTGGGGCCGCCGGCGGCGGCCAATCCACCGGAGCAGATGCCGAGTTCCTCGGCAAACCAAGAACCGATTGGGTCGTTTTCGGCGTCACAGCGATCATCATGTTCTTGGTGGTCGCCTGGGGCGCGTTGGCAACCGACTCGTTGAGCAACGCCTCGTCGGCCGCGCTGACCTGGTTGATCAAGAACACCGGCTGGGGCTTCGTGCTCGCCGCCACCGGGTTCGTCGTGTTCGCCCTGTTCCTGGCCTTCAGCAAGTACGGCCGGATCCCGCTGGGCGGGGACGGTGAGGGACCCGAGTTCCGCACGGTGTCCTGGATCGCCATGATGTTCAGCGCCGGTATGGGCATCGGCCTGATGTTCTACGGCGTGAGCGAGCCGCTGAGCCACTTCGTCTCACCGCCGCCGGGCACCGTCCCGGGCGAGAGCGAAGAAGCGATCAAGACGGCCATGTCGACCTCGCTGTTCCACTGGACCCTGCACCCGTGGGCGATCTACGCGGTGGCGGGTCTGGCGATCGCCTACAGCAGCTTCCGCCGGGGTCGCAAGCAGACCATCTCCGGTGTCTTCACGCCGCTGATCGGCAAGAAGGCCGCCGAGGGTCCGCTGGGCAAGGTCATCGACATCCTGGCGCTGTTCGCGACGCTGTTCGGCTCCGCGGCCTCGCTGGGTCTCGGTGCGCTGCAGATCAAGTCCGGTATGCAGGCCGCCAACTGGCCGATGGGCGACGCCGGCACGAACGTGCTGGTCGGCATCATCGCCGTGCTGACGCTCTGCTTCATCCTCTCCGCGGTCTCGGGCGTGGAGAAGGGCATCCAGTGGCTGTCCAACATCAACATGGTGCTGGCGGCCATCCTGGCGATCTTCGTGTTCGTCCTCGGACCGACGGTGTTCATCCTGGACCTGCTGCCCACGGCGGTCGGCTCCTACATGAGCGAGTTCGGCGAGATGGCGTCGCGCGCCGGTGCCACCGGCGGTGCCGAGATGCAGGACTGGCTCGGCAGCTGGACCGTCTTCTACTGGGCCTGGTGGATCTCCTGGACGCCCTTCGTGGGCATGTTCATCGCCCGGATCAGCCGGGGCCGCACGATCCGCCAGTTCATCGGCGGCGTGCTGCTGGTGCCCAGCGTCGTGAGCCTCATCTGGTTCGCGATCTTCGGCGGTGCCGCGATCAACACCCAGAAGACCGGTGCGAACGTCTACGGCGACGGCAGCGCGGAGGCGCAGACCTTCTCGCTGCTCGACCACCTGCCGCTGGCGCTGGTCACCGCCGTGCTGGTGATGATCCTGGTCGCGATCTTCTTCGTCTCCGGTGCCGACGCCGCGTCCATCGTCATGGGCACGCTGTCGCAGCGGGGCGCGATCGAGCCCAGCAAGTGGGTCGTCATCTTCTGGGGTGCGGCCACCGGTGCCGTCGCCGCGGTGATGCTGGTGATCGGCCAGGACAAAGCCCTGGAAGGCATCCAGAACCTCACGTTCATCGGTGCCCTGCCGTTCGCGATCGTGATGATCTTCATGTGCATCGCCATGGTCAAGGACCTGCGGTCGGACGACATCACGGTTCGCGACCAGAAGGGCGCGGAGGTGCTCGAGCAGGCCGTCATCGCCGGTACTGAGGAGCACGACGGCGAGTTCCAGCTGGTCACGACTCCCGCCGAGAACCTCGACGAGGAGTCCGAATCGGCGGAAGCCGGTAAGAAAGAGTAAAAACAAGTGAATCTCCTGGATTTCATCGCATCCAGGTGGCAATCGTTGCTGGTCAACGCATACCAGCACGTCAGCATGGTGGTGCAGTGCATCCTGCTGGCAACGATCGTCGGCGTCCTGGTCGGGGTTGCGGTCTACCGCAGCCCCGCCGGGGCGGCGATCGCCACCGCTCTCTCCAGCGCGATCCTGACCATCCCGTCCTTCGCGCTGTTCGGCCTGCTGATCCCCGTTCTGGGCCTGGGCGTGGCCCCCTCGGTGGTGACTCTGGTCCTCTACGCACTGCTGCCGATCGTCCGCAACACGATCGTCGGCCTGTCGAACGTCGACCAGCCGATTCTGGACGCGGCGCGCGGGATCGGCATGAACCGCTTCAGCGTGCTCACGCGCGTCGAACTCCGCCTCGCCTGGCCGGCGATCCTCGCCGGCATGCGGGTGAGCGCCCAGATGCTGATGGGCATCGCGGCCATCGCCGCGTACGCCAAGGGCCCGGGTCTCGGGAACCTGCTGTTCCAGGGCCTCGGCCAGCTGGGCGGCGCGAACGCTCTGAACATGGCCATCTCCGGCACCGTCGGCGTGGTCATCCTGGCACTCGTGCTCGACGCCTTGTTCGTGCTGTTCGGGCGGTTGACGACTTCGAGAGGTATCCGTGGCTGACGACGAGAAGAAGACCGCCGGGCACGGCGTGGAGATCAAGCTGGAAGAGGTCTCCAAGCGCTACCCGGGGCAGAAGCAGGCCGCCGTCGAATCGGTGACCATGACCATCCCCGCCGGGGAGACGGTCGTGCTGGTGGGGCCCTCGGGCTCCGGCAAGACGACCACCATGCGGATGATCAACCGCCTGATCGAACCGACCTCCGGCAAGATCACCATCGGTGGTCAGGACGTGCTCAGCCTGGACGCGGACAAGCTGCGCCGCGAGATCGGCTACTCGATCCAGCAAGCGGGCCTGTTCCCGCACATGACCGTCGGCGACAACGTCGGCATGGTCCCCGGCCTGGTCGGCTGGGACAAGAAGCGCATCGCCGAGCGCGTGGACGAGATGCTCGACCTGGTCAACCTCGACCCGGCCGAGTACCGGGGCCGCTACCCGCGGCAGCTCTCCGGTGGTCAGCAGCAGCGCGTCGGCGTCGCCCGCGCGCTCGCGGCCAACCCGCCGGTGCTGCTGATGGACGAGCCGTTCGGCGCGGTGGACCCGATCACCCGCGGTGTGCTGCAGGACGAGCTGATGCGCCTGCAGGCAGACCTGGGCAAAACGATCGTGTTCGTCACGCACGACTTCGACGAGGCGGTCAAGCTCGGCGACCGGATCGCGGTGCTGGGCGAGCGCTCGAAGATCCTGCAGTACGACACCCCGGAAGCGATCCTGACCAACCCGGCCGACGACACCGTCGCCGGCTTCGTCGGAGCGGGCGCGGCCCTCAAGCAGCTCACGCTGCGCCGCGTGCGCAGATCGAGGTCGGCGAAGTGCCGACCGCGACGGTCGACGAGGCACCGTCGGTGCTGCGCGAACGCCTGGGCACCCGCCGCGGCGCGATCGGCCTGGTGCTCGACAAGCGCAACCGCCCGGTTCGCTGGGCGACCGCTCGCGAGGCAGGCTCGGTGTCGGACCTGGCGCGCGCCGGTCGTCCGGTGGAGGACTCGGTGTCGCGGGCCTCGACGCTGCAGGACGCCCTCGAAGCGATCCTGACCGACGACGACGGCGTGGCCGTGGTCGTGGGCTCGCGCGGTGAGTACGTCGGCGTCGTCGACATCGACACCGTGATGAACACGATCAAGGCGCTGCGCGAGGAGAACGCCGCCGACGAGTCCGAGGCGCCGGCTGCCGGGTCGGGGGCTGACGCCTCATGAGCAGCACGTTCGCTTCCGACTCCGGGTCCGGGCGCGCCGAGCGGCTGCGGCTGCTGGCGCAGCCGGTGACCGTGGTGGTGCTGGTCGCGGCGGTGCTCGGCTGGGCGTTCACCCGGGACAACGACGAGGTGACGCTGCGCAGCCTCAACTCGACGACGATCCTGAGCCTGACCTGGACGCACTTCCTGATCAGCCTCGCCGTGGCGCTGATCGTGGTGCTGGTCGCGGTGCCGCTGGGCGTGCTGCTCAGCCGGTCGTGGGCACGCCGCATCGCTCCCGTGGTGATCGGCATCGCCAACGTCGGCCAGGCCGCGCCGTCGATGGGTCTGCTGGTGCTGTTCTTCCTGTTCACCGGTGGTTCCACCGGGTTCTGGATCGCGGTCCTGCCGATCGCCTTCTACGCGCTGCTGCCGGTCCTGCGCAACACCATCGTGGGGCTGCAGTCGGTGGACGCGTCGCTGGTCGACGCGGGGCGCGGCATCGGCATGTCCGGTTCGGCCGTGCTGCTGCGCATCGAGATGCCGCTGGCGGTGCCGTTCATCCTCGCCGGTCTGCGGACCGCGCTGGTGCTGGCGGTGGGAACCGCGACGCTGGCGCTGTTCGTCGGCGCGGGCGGCCTCGGCGAGCTGATCGACACCGGGTACAAGCTCAACGACTACACCGTCATGATCGTCGGTTCGGTGCTGGCGATGGCGCTGGCGCTGCTGGTCGACTGGCTCGGCGCGCTGGCCGAGACCTACCTGTCGCCGAGGGGGTTGCGATGAAGCTCCGCACGCGCAGTGCGCTCAAGGCGGCCTCGCTGGCGGCGGCCGGGCTGATGCTCGCCGGATGCGGTCTCAGCTCCGGTTCGTCGGTTCCGCTGGCGGTGGAACCGGGCATCATCCAGCCCGTCCCTGAGCTGGAGGGCCAGACGATCACGGTGGGCTCGAAGAACTTCACCGAGCAGCTCATCCTGGGCTACCTCGGCGAGTTCGCGCTGTCCGCGGCCGGTGCCGACGTGCGGGACCTGAGCTCCATCCAGGGCTCGTCGACCGCGCGCAAGGCGCTGACCAGCGACCAGATCGACGTGCTCTTCGACTACACCGGCACGTCCTGGATCAGCTACAACGGCAACAACGATCCGATCCCGGACGCCCGCGCCCAGTTCGAGGCCGTGCGCGAGCAGGACCTCGAGCGCAACGGCGTGGCCTGGACCGCGGTGAACTACCAGGTGGACAACACCTACGCGTTCGCCGTCAACCAGGACGCCGCCCAGCGCCTGGGAGTCCAGAACCTCTCCGACATCCAGCAGGTCGTGGCCGAGCACCCGGAGGACGCCACGTTCTGCGTGGACACCGAGTTCGCCAGCCGCAACGACGGCCTGCCGGGCGTGGAGGAGACCTACGGGTTCAAGACGAACCCCGGCAACGTCAAGGTGCTCACCGAGGGTGCGATCTACCAGGCCACGGCCGACGGGACCTGCACCTTCGGCGAGGTGTTCACCACCGACGGCCGGATCCCGGCGCTGAACCTGAAGGTGCTGGCCGACGACAAGCAGTTCTTCCCGCGGTACAACGTCGGAGTCACGCTCCGGGACGAGATGCTCAAGCGCTACCCGCAGCTGACGCAGGTGTTCCAGCCGATCGCCGAGAAGTTGACCAACGAGGAGCTGATGAAGCTCAACGCGCAGGTCGACGTCGACGGGCGGGACCCGGCCGACGTGGCGCGGGACTGGATGGCCGAGAAGGGCCTGATCAAGATCCCCGGGCAGGGATGATCGCAGGTCAGGGCTGATCCCAGCAGTGCCGACGAGGGGCGCCTCCCGCGCGGGAGGCGCCCCTCGTCGGCTTTCAGCCCGTCGGGACGCCGAAGCGGGTGAGCAGCTCGTTCTCGATGCGGGTGAGCTCCTGGTTCACCGCGCGGTGCGCGGACTTGCGGCGCGGCGCCGGCATCCGCTCGGCGGCGCGGACCGCGCTGGTCAGCTGGGCCAGGCGCGCGTCGGCCTGCGCCGCGTAGGTCTCGGCGGCGCCGCGCTCCTCGCCGGTGGCCTGCTCCCGCAGGTCGCGCAGGGCGTGGGCGTCACCGGCGATGCGGGCGTGCAGCGCGGCCCCGCGCCCGGTGAACCGGCCCAGCTCGTCGACGCCGACGCCGAGCCTGCGGGCCCGGGACCGGTCGTAGCTCGCGCGGGCCGAGCTCGCTGCGCGCAGCGCGAACGGCGCGAGCACCGGGACGACGATCTTGCCGATCTTGATGATCTTCTTGGCGTTGCCCGGGGTGACCGTCCCGTACTCGCCCTTCTTGATCGCCTTCGCCGTCTGCTTGTCCGCCTTGCGCAGCGCCTTCGCCGCCTTCTTGCCCACCGGCGTCGGCGTCACCACCTGATTGGCGGCCTCGGTCTGCTGCGCTTCGGCCCGCTGAGCTCTCTCGGCCTTGCGGGCCGCCTTGTCGACTTGGCGACGTATCCGCTTCTCGGCCCTGGCCTTACCGGCGGCGCACCTCCGGCACCCCCGGTGCGTGACCGTCCCGCGTCGCCTGGCGAGTCTCCTCACCGCGCACACCTCCCCGGATCCGCGTTCTCCCAGCTCCCGCGATCACCATAAGTCCGGATGGAGCAGCGCACGAAAGCACGACGCGATCGGGTGCGCACTCGGCGTGGTCATCGCCGCCGCGCGATGTCACCGGGGTGATGGGCGCGGCTGTCGGAGCCACCGCATACCCTTTACGCGTGAAGGAGACGGTGCTGCTCGACGCGGGCGTGGTGACGCGGTGCCGTCGACGCGTGCACTTGGAGAACGACCCGGCGATGCGCGAGGTCGACACCGCGCCGCTGGACCTGGGCGTCGAGCAGCGCATCGCCGACGCCGCCGAGCACCGCCGCTCCGTCGCCGCCCAGCTCGGCGAGCTCCTCGGCGAGTCCTGGACCGAGATCCCGCGCGGCATCCCCTACGCCGACCGCGCCCGGCTCACGCTCGACGCGATGGGCGAGGGCGTCCGCCACATCTCCGGCGCGCAGCTGCCCGACGACGTCGACGGCGGCAGGCGCGGGGCCATCGACCTGCTGGTGCGCAGCGAGAACGGCTACGTGCCGGTGCTGGTGGTGCGGCACAAGGTCACCGACCCGGGCAGCGGCGCGAAGGTCTCGCCGATCGGCGAGCCGGTTCCCGAGGCCGCCGCGGTCGACCCGACCCGCAAGGTCCGCCCGCAGCCCCGCGACCAGCTCCGGCTGGTGCACGCGGTGCGGCTGCTGCAGGCGTGCGGGTTCGGCGCGAGCGACCGGACGGCGGGCGTGATCGGCGTGGACGCCGACGTCGTCGTCTGGCACGACCTGCGCAGCCCCAACTGGCCCGGCGGGCGCACCGCGCTGGCCGAGTACGACGCGCGCTTCGGCGATCGGCTCGACGTCGCCCGAGCCGCCGCGAACGGCGACGAGCCGCTGGCCCAGCCGTCCCGGATCACCGAGTGCCGCGGTTGCCCCTGGTGGCCGACCTGCGAGGCCCAGCTGCGCGAGCGCCGCGACGTGAGCCTGGTGGTGCGCGGCGAGGACGCGACCGCGCTGCGCGACCAGGGCATCACCACCGTCGACGAGCTGGCCGCCACGCCGCTGGCCGACGCCGAGCAGCTGCAGCTCACCGGTGTGCGCGACGCCGACGCGATCCTGCTGGCCAAGGCGTGGCTGCGGGAGATGCCGCTGGTGCGGCGGGTCCGCGACCTCGACGTGCCGCGCGGCGACGTCGAGGTCGACGTGGACATGGAGAGCTACGCCGACGCCGGCGCCTACATGTGGGGCTGCTGGTTGTCGGGCACCGACATCGGCGAGGAGCAGGGCTACCGGGCGTTCGTGACCTGGGAGCCGCTGCCGACCGACGACGAGGCGCGGTCGTTCGCCGAGTTCTGGAGCTGGTTCACCGGTGTCCGCCGCCAGGCGTTCGAGCGGGGCTTGAGCTTCCGCGCCTACTGCTACAACGAGCTGGCGGAGAACCGCTGGATGCTGGCCTCCGCCGAGCGCTTCGCCGGCAAGCCCGGGGTGCCGCCGGTGTCGGAGGTCAAGGAGTTCATCGCCTCCGCCGAGTGGGTCGACCTGTTCGCGGTGGTCCGCGACCAGTTCCTGTGCCCGAACGGCAAGGGGCTCAAGGTGATCGCCCCCAGCGCGGGCTTCGGCTGGCGCGACCCGGAGGCCGGCGGCGAGAACTCGATGCGCTGGTACCGCGACGCGGTCGCCCTCGACGGCGGCGAGCGCGACCTCACCCAGCGCGAACGCCTCCTCACCTACAACGAGGACGACGTCCGGGCCACCTACACCATCCGCACCTGGATGACCTCCGAAGCAGCCCACGACATCCCCTACGCCGAAGACCTCTGACCCCGAACCCCCCGGGGCCGCGGAGGTGGTCCGGTCGGGTGCGTTCGTCACCAGTGGACAGTTTTAGCCATAATTGTCCCGACATTTCGGACATTGATCATGGGTGATTATGGCTAAAACTGTCCACTGCCCAGGGCTCGGCGCCCGGCGCGGCCCCACCTCGGGTGCTCAGCCCGCCGAGGTGGGGCCGAGCGGGGTCAGCGCGGGGCCATGCGGAGGGCGCCGTCCATGCGGATGACCTCGCCGTTGAGGTAGTCGTGCTCTCGACGATGTCGAGGGCGAGCTGGGCGTAGTCCTCCGGGGTGCCGAGGCGCTTCGGGAACGGCACGCCGTCGGCGAGGCCCTGGCGGAACTCCTCGCTCACCGTCGCCAGCATCGGGGTGTCCACGATGCCCGGGGCGATGGTCATCACCCGGATCCCGGAGGACGAGAGGTCGCGGGCCGCGGGCAGGGTCAGGCTCGCGACACCGCCCTTGGACGCGGCGTAGGCGGCCTGCCCGATCTGCCCGTCGTAGGCCGCGACCGACGCCGTGTTGACCACGACACCGCGCTGCCCGTGCTGGTCGGCCTCGGTCTCGCCGATCGCGGCCGCGGCCAGCCGCATCACGTTGAAGGTGCCCAGCAGGTTGATCTCCAGGACCTTGCGGAACAGGTCGAGGTCGTGGACGCCCTTGCGGCCCGCGATGCGGGCGGACGGGCCGATGCCCGCGCAGTTCACCACGATCCGCAGCGGGTTCCCGGAACCGGCGGCCTGCTCGACGGCGGTCTGCACCTGGTCGGCGTCGGTGACGTCGGCCGCGGTGTAGGTGATGCCGTCGACGATCGGGGCCTTCTCGATCGCCCCCGGCAGGTCGACCGCGAACACCTTCGCGCCCCGCCCGGCCAGCGCCCGCGCCGTGGCCGCTCCGAGCCCGGAAGCCCCACCGGTGACGATCGCGGCGGTGTCGGTGATCTGCATTCTGCTTCGTCCTCCACTGGAGAGTTGTGGTCATCTTGCTCGGCGGTGCGGGTAGCGGAACCTGAGGTGGTCCTCCTGCTCCGGGCGCCCCGCCCAATACACCACGTCGAGGCGTCCTCGCAGGAGGACCGAACCCGCGGCGGTGCCGGCTGCTCAGGTGGTGGAAGAGGAAGCGGCTTCGCCGCTCGAACAACACCTGGTGTTGCCGGAGAGGTCACGTCGCTGGGCAGATGCTGTCCAGCGCCGCGAGGTCGTCGGGGCCGGGGACCCAGTCGGCCGCTTGCGCGTTGGCCCGGACCTGATCCGGGGTGGTGGCCCCCGCGATGACCGAGCCGACGGTGTCCTGCGCGGCGAGCCAGCCGAGCGCCACGGTGCCCATCGGGACGCCGCGCTGCTCGGCGAACACCCGCAGCTTCTCGATCCGGTCCCACGGCGCCTCGGCGAGCAGCTGCACCTGCCCGGCCAGCCTGCCGTCGGACGGCGGGACCTGGTCGCGCCGGTACTTGCCGGTCAGCAGACCGTTGGCGAGCGGGAAGTACGGCAGCAGACCGATCCCGAAGCGCCGCGCGGCGGGCACCACCTCGCGCTCCACCTCGCGGGACAGCAGCGAGTAGTGGTGCTGGCCGGACACCGGCGCGGTCAGGCCCGCCGAGTTCGCCGTCCAGGACGCGTCGGCGACCTGCCAGCCCGGGAGGTTGCAGTGCCCGACGTAGCGGATCTTGCCCTCGCGGACCAGGTCGTCGAGCACCGAGAGGGTTTCCTCCAGCGGTGTCAGCGGATCCGGCCGGTGCAGCTGGTACAGGTCGATCCAGTCGGTGGCCAGTCGCCGCAGCGAGGACTCCACGGCGCGGCGCACGTAGCGGCGGGAACCGCGCGCCCCGAAGTCGGGGCCGTTGGTGCCCTGCATGTCCACGCCGAACTTGGTGGCGATGACGGCCAGGTCGCGCCGCCCGGACAGCGACTGCCCGAGCAGCTCCTCGCTGCGCCCGCGCGGCGAGCCGTAGGCGTCGGCCACGTCGAAGAAGGTGATGCCGTTCTCCAGCGCTGCGTCCACGACGGCGCGCGCTCCGGCCAGGGTTTCGGTGGCGGTACCGGGCCTTCCGAGGTTGTTGCAGCCGAGACCGACCGCGCTCACCGCGAGACCCGATTCCCCCAGACGTCGCTGATCCACGCGCGCAGCCTAAACGGCAGGTTCCCATCTCGTCACCTGCGACGTCGGGAGCGTGAACTCTGGGCGAAGCGGGTTTTCCCAGCTCGAAGATGTGCCACGATCACTTTCGAGGGGGCTGGAGGCGACCGCCCGGTCGTTCAACGTGAAGGGGTTGGGGCCTGTGTTCGCCCGTCGAATCGTCGTTGTCGGCACCGGCTACGTCGGACTGACCACCGGTGCGTGCCTGGCGTCGCTCGGCCACCGCGTGGTGTGCAGCGACGTCAACGAGCAGAAGGTCGCCGAGCTCTCCCGAGGCGAGGTCCGGATCCACGAGCCCGGCCTGGCCGAACTGGTGCAGGAGGGCATCGCCGCAGGTCGGCTGGAGTTCGTGGTGGGTTCCGCGGGCGCCGTCGCCGAGGCCGAGGTGGTGTTCCTGTGCGTGCCGACCCCGATGGGTTCCGGCGGCGCCGCGGACCTGGCCGTGGTGGAGGCCGTCGCGCAGGAGGTGCGCGAGGTGCTGCCCACCGGCTGCGTGATGGTCACCAAGTCGACCGTCCCGGTCGGGACGTCGAAGCGGCTCGCCGAGCACCTGGACCGCGCGGACGTCGCGGTGGTGAGCAACCCCGAGTTCCTGCGCGAGGGTTCGGCGGTGCACGACTTCCTCAACCCGGACCGCATCGTCGTCGGATCCGACACCCAGGACGCCGCCGAGCGGGTCGCCGCGCTGTACTCCCGGCTGGGTGCGCCGACGGTGCTCACCGACGCGGCGAGCGCGGAGATGGTGAAGTACGCGGCGAACTGCTTCCTGGCCACGAAGCTGTCCTACGTCAACGCGATCGCGGAGCTGTGCGAGCAGCTGGGCGCCGACATCACCGACGTCACCGAGGGCATGGGCTACGACCGGCGGATCGGGCAGTCGTTCCTGCAGCCCGGACCGGGCTGGGGCGGGTCCTGCCTGCCGAAGGACACGGCCGCGCTGCTGCAGGTCGCCGAGGCCGTCGAGTTCGACTTCCCGCTGCTGCAGGCCACGATCTCGTCGAACTCGCACCAGCGGCAGCGGATGGTCGCCAAGGTCCGCGAGGCGTGCGGCGGCGTGCTGGCCGGCGAGCGGATCGGCCTGCTGGGGCTGACGTTCAAGGCGGGCACCGACGACCTGCGGGACTCGCCGGCCCTGGAGGTCGCGCAGCTGCTCGCCGCCGAGGGCGCCGAGCTCGTCGCCTACGACCCGGGCCTGCGCGGCGACGAACCGGAACTGCCCACCGGTCTCACCCTGGTCGACGACCCGTACCAGGCCGCCAAGGAGGCCTCGGCCCTGGTCCTGCTCACGGAGTGGCAGGAGTTCCGCTCCCTCGACTGGAACCGCATCGCCGACGCCCTGGCCGGTCTCGTCGTCGTCGACACCCGGAACCACCTCGACCCCGACGTCCTCCGCCGGGCCCACCTCTCCTGGCGAGGCGTCGGCCGCACCCCGGTCACCGCCCTCACCTGAACCCCGGTCCCGACGCGGGTGACGCGAATACGGCAGCAATCCGTACCCGGAACACGACCGCAATCCGACATCGGAACACGACCGCAATCCGACATCGGAACACGGCAGTAATCCGACACCGGAACACGGACGTGATCGGAACCCGGAGTACGGCCGTGATCCGTGCCCGGAACACGGCCGCAATCCGGTCGGGCACGTCGAGAACCGGTGGGGGCGTGGGGAATCGGACACTCGTCAGGGGATTTTCGGGGTCCTAGGGTGGGCGCGTGTTCACGACTCGGCCGGAGCTCGCCGGTACTCATGGGATGGTCGCGTCCACGCATTGGCTGGCCTCGGCGGTGGGGATGGCCGTGCTGGAGGACGACGGGAACGCGTTCGACGCCGCGGTGGCCGCCGGTTTCGTGCTGCAGGTGGTGGAGCCGCACCTGAACGGGCCGGGTGGCGAGGTTCCCGCGCTGTTCGCCACGGCGACCGATCCTCGCCCGAGGGCGTTGTGCGGGCAGGGGCCCGCGCCCGCCGGGGCGACCATCGGGCACTACCGCGACGAGCTCGGGCTCGACCTGATCCCCGGGACCGGGCTGCTCGCCACGACCGTGCCGGGGGCGTGGGACGGCTGGCTGACGCTGCTGCGCGACCACGGGACGAAGACGTTGCGCGAGGTGCTCGGCCACGCGATCGGCTACGCGCGCGGCGGCTACCCGATCGTGCCCCGGATCAGCGAGACGATCGGCATGGTCGCCGGCATGTTCCGGGAGCACTGGCCGACTTCCGCGCGGTGGTGGCTGACCTCCGGCGGGTCGGTGCCGGAACCGGGTTCGGTGCTGCGCAACCCGGTCCTGGCCGACACCTGGGAGCGCCTGCTGGCGGAGGCCGAGTCGGTCACCGGCCGGGAGGCGCAGATCGACGCCGCCCGCCGGGCCTGGTCGCAGGGCTTCGTGGCCGAGGCCGTGGAGCGGTTCGCGCGGATCCCGCACCGCGACAACTCCGGCCGCGACCACGCGGGCGTGCTCACCGCGCAGGACATGGCCGAGTTCGAGACCACCTACGAGGACCCGCTGACGGTGGACCTCCCCGGCGGCTGGACGTTGGCGAAGTTCGGGATCTGGTCGCAGGGCCCGGCGCTGGCCCAGCAGCTCCAGCTCGTCGAGGACCTCCCGGTGTCCTACGTGGACGGTGTAGCCTCGGCCGACACCGTCCACGCGGCGGTGGAGGCCGCCAAGCTCGCGTTCGCCGACCGCGAGGCCTGGTACGGCGATTCCGCCGACCCGGGTGTGCTGAGCGACCTGGTCTCCGGCGAGTACGCGGCGCAGCGCCGCGCCCTCATCGGCGAGACCGCCTCGCTCGACCTGCGGCCCGGCTCGCCCGGCGGGCGCACGCCCGTCCTACCGGCGTTCGTCGCCGAGGGCCGGGGCGTGGGCGGCGCGTTCGACCCGAGCGGGGTCGGCATCGGCGAGCCGACCGTGCTGGCCAACGGTGAGAGCCGCGGCGACACCGTGCACGTCGACGTCGTCGACCGCTGGGGCAACATGCTCTCCGCGACCCCGTCCGGCGGGTGGTTGCAGTCCTCGCCGACGATCCCGGAGCTCGGGTTCTGCCTGGGCAGCCGCGCCCAGATGTTCTGGCTGGACGATGGGCTGCCCAACTCCCTGGCACCGGGCAAGCGCCCGCGGATCACGCTGAGCCCGTCGCTGGCGCTGCGCGGCGGCGTCCCGGCGCTGGCGTTCGGCACGCCCGGCGGCGATCAGCAGGACCAGTGGCAGCTGTGCTTCTGGCTGGCGCACGTGCGCGGCGGGCTCGACCTGCAGGCCGCGATCGACGCCCCGGCCTGGCACAGCACCGCGTTCCCGCGCTCGTTCTACCCGCGCGAGTGGGAACCCGGTGGTGTGGCGGTGGAATCGCGCCTGGGCGCCGACGCGATCGCGGCCCTGGAAGCGCGCGGCCACCACGTCACCGACAACGGCCCCTGGTCGCTGGGCCGCCTCTCGGCGGTCTCCCGCGACCCGGATTCCGGCCTGCTCAAGGCCGCCGCGAACCCCAGGGGAGCCCAGGGCTACGCGGCGGGCCGCTGAGAGCTCTTCCGCGGTTCCGCTCCCCGCACCGCGGAGCGGGGCGACCACTTCGGTCACGCGGCCGGGAGGGTTGTCCCCAGCAGCAGCATTCGCAGGGTGCGGGCGGTGGCGTCGGTGATCAGCCGGGGTGCCTTGGTGATCGCGTCGGGGAGCGCGACCGGGCCGGTGAGGATGCCGGTGATCGCGTCGATGCCGTGCTCGTAGCTGGTGTCGGCGCCCGGGCCGATGGTGCCGCACAGCGCGATCACCGGTTTGCCGTGCCGCTTGGCCCGCCGCGCCACCTCGGTCGGGATCTTGCCGAGCGCGGTGGAGGCGTCGATGGCGCCCTCGGCGGTGATCACCAGGTCGGCGGTGCGCAGCCGCTGCTCCAGGTCGGTGCTGGTGAGGAACACGTCGAAGCGGGATTCCAGCCGTGCGCCGAGGATTCCGGCGAGCCCGGCCGCCAGACCGCCGGAGGCCCCGGCGCCCGGTAACTCGCCCAGGCTCGGGTCGAGCAGTCGGGCCCAGTTGTCCATCGCCGCGGACAGCAGCTCCACGTCGTCGGCCGAGGCGCCCTTCTGCGGGCCGTAGCGGCGGGCGACGCCGTCCGGGCCGCAGAGCACGTTGCGCGGGTTCACCGCCACCGTCATGTCCACTTCGGACAACCGGCGGTCGAGCCCGGAGACGTCGATGCGGCTCGCCCGCAGCAGTTCCGCGCCGCCCGCGCCGACCTCGCGGCCCTCGTCGTCGCAGATCCGCGCGCCCAGCGCCTGCAGCGCTCCCGCCCCGCCGTCGCAGATGCCCGAGTCGCCGCAGCCGACGACGATTCTCCGCGCGCCCGCGTCCAGCGCCGCGCGGATCAGCTCGCCGACGCCCCGGCTGGTGGTGCGGCCGGGATCGCGGGCTCCGGGCGGGACCAGCGACAGCCCGGCGGCCGCTGCCATCTCCACGAACGCGGTGTCGTCGTCGAGCAGCGCGAAGTGCGCCTCGACGGGATCGCCGACCGGACCGGTCGCGGTCACCGGCACCAGCGCACCCCCGGTCGCGCGGGCCATCAGCTTCGCCGAGCCCTCGCCGCCGTCGATCAGCGGCACGGTGTCGACGACGCTGCCCGGGATGACGCGCCGGATGCCGGCCTGGATGGCATCGGCCACCTGCTCGGCGTCCAGGCATTCCTTGAAACCGCTGGGAGCCACCACGATCCGAAACATCTTGTCCCCTCCAGGGATTGAAAATTGATTGGAATTGCGTTGCTTGGCGGTGCGGGTGGCGGAACCTGAGCGCCTTCGTGGACTCCGTGCGCCGCTCCTTGAGTATTGGAATACGCGGCGTCCCGGCGTACTCGCCACGAAGGCGCTCAGAACCCGCGGCGGTGCCAGTTGCCGGGGTGGTGGAAGAGAATGCGGCTCCGCCGCATGGTTGACGCACCCCCTAGAGCGACAGGCCCAGTGCGGGCCAGATGAGCAGGGCGAACAGCAGGACCAGCGCGGCGGTGAGCGGTCCGAGGACGAGGGCGAGGCGGCGCAGTTCACGGGGTTCGTACTCGTCGGCGAACAGCGCGAGCGGTTTGGCCGAGGACGGCAGCGTGTGGCAAAAACCGGCGGCCGCGGTCGAGGCGAACGCCACCGCGACCGGGTTCGCGCCGACCGCCAGCGCGGCGGGCACCAGCAGCGGGACCAGCACCGCCGAGCGCGCCGAGCGGGACGTGACCAGCAGGTGCAGCGCGGTGCTCAGCGCGACGACGGCGACCAGCAGCGTCACCGGGCTGTCGCCGACCAGCGCGTGCCCGGCGATCCACTCCGCCGCGCCGGAATCGGTGAGCGCGGTGCCCAGCGCGCCGGTCGCGGCCATGAACAGCAGCAGCGACCAGGGGATCTCGCCGACCGCGGCCTTCATCGGGACGGTCCCGAAGCGCGGCGAGACGACCAGCAGCGCGGCGCCGAGCGCGACCAGCGCGGGCGGCAGGCCGTGCCAGGGCTCGGTGCTCCACAGCAGCACCACGACGGCCAGCAGCGCGGCGGCCCGGACCTCGGCGGGCCGCATCGTCTCCGGCACCTCCAGCTCGGCGCGCAGCGCGGCGACGTCGACGCGCAGCGGGGTCCGCCGGTCCGCGCCGCCGGTCCGCAGCACGAGCTCGGCGGCCAGGTGCGAGCTGACCAGCGCGAACGGCAGTCCCCACAGCAGCCACCAGCCGAACCCGATGCCCTCGCCGGTGGTGGCGGCCAGCACCTGGCTGGTGATCAGGTGCGCTCCGGCACCGGTCAGGGTGGCGATCGCGGACAGCAGGATCACCACCGGAACCAGCAGTCCGGTCGTGCGGACCAGCCGTTCCGGCAGCGCGGACGAGAGCGCGCGGTGCAGCGGCAGCGCCATCGCGGCCCGGCCGCTGGTGCTGGGGATGAGCAGCGCCGTGCCGACCAGGCCGAGCGCGAGCAGGTGGCACAGCGACCGCGGTGTCCGCGCCCGCCCGGCCAGTCCTAGCGCGATCCGCGCGGGCAGTCCGGTCCTGTTGATGCCGGCGGCCAGCATGAACGCGGCCACCAGCAGCCAGATCTGGTCCTCGCCGAGCGCGGCGAACAGCCGCTCGGACTCCAGCACTCCCAGCACCGCGAGCACGGCGGCGGCCAGCAGCGCGACGAAGGTGTCGTCGACCCGCGCTCTCGTCCAGCCGATGATCGCCGCGCCGAACACGACCAGCGTCAGCACGCCGTCGCGGCTCAGCGATCCCTCCGGGGACTGGGCCGGGACGGTGAGCACCGCCAGCACTCCGAAGACGCCGACGCCGGCGAGGGTGAACCCCACGGCCCATCCCCACCCGGCGACCGGGTCCGCTTCCACGCTCTTGACCTGCACGAGAACCACTCTCGGGCGCACCCCTGAGGTTCCCGTGAACCTCCGGTGAGAGGCTCTTCATCCCCAGTTGTCCACACGCTTGTGGATAAAGTTATCCACAGGCGTGTGACCAGCGATGACCGAACCGCTCAGGCGTGGTTGTGCACAGCTGTGGAAAGACTTATCCACAGCTGTGCACGCACTCGCCCCACATCTCTCCCGCTCCGCCCGGGACACCGGTGCGTGGGATTTCAGCAGAAGTCGGGAACCCGATCTCAATGGAAGTCGGACACCCGATCCCCATCGAAATCGTGAGCACCGGCGGGGAGGCGAGGTCAGCCGCCGAGGCGGTAGCCCATGCCCCGCACGGTGCCGATGTGGCCGTTGCCGATCTTGCGGCGCAGCGCCCGGACGTAGACGTCGACGACGTTGGAACCGGGATCGAAGTCGTAGCCCCACACGTGCGAGAGGATCTGCTCGCGGCTGAGCACCTGGCCGGGGTGGCGCAGGAACAGCTCCAGCAGCGCGAACTCCCGGGCGGTGAGGTCCACCGTCCCGTCCGGCACCTGGGCGCGGCGGGTCCGCAGGTCCAGCGACAGCTCGCCGTCGCGCAGCACCGTGACCTCCTCGGCGCGCTCCGCCGAGCGCAGCCGCAGCCGGATGCGGGCCAGCAGCTCCTCGAACCGGAACGGCTTGGTCATGTAGTCGTCCGCGCCGCCCTCCAGACCGGCGACGGTGTCGTGCACCGTGTCCCGCGCGGTCAGGATGATCACCGGAAGCGCGACCCGCCTCGCGCGCACGTCGCGCAGCACCGAGAACCCGTCCCTGCCGGGCAGTCCCAGGTCGAGCACCGCCAGGTCGTACTCGCCGTCGACCAGGTGGTGCAGCGCGGCGTCGCCGTCGGTGACGACGGTGGTGGTGAAACCGTTGGCCCGCAGGCCCTTCTCGATGAACGCGGCGATGCGCTCCTCGTCCTCGACGATCAGGACCTTGCTCATGTCGCGTCCTCCGCGCTCGTCGCGGGCAGTTCCAGCCGGAAGGTCGCGCCCTGGCCGGGCGCTGACCGCACCAGCACCCGGCCGTGGTGCGCGTCGGCGATGGCCCGGACGATCGCCAGGCCCAGCCCGGCGCCGCCCTTGCGGCCGCTGCCGTGGGTGAACCGATCGAAGATCGAGTCGACCTCGGCCGGGTCGATGCCCGGTCCCTCGTCGCTGACCCACAGCTCCACGGTGCCGTCCCCGACGGCCGAGCCGATCCGGATCGTCGACCCGTCCTCGGTGTGCTGCACGGCGTTCTGCGCCAGCTGCACCATCGCCTGGGTGATCCGCTGGCCGTCCAGCTCGAACTCGCCCTCGCCCATCTCGGCCAGCACCCAGCGCCGGTCGCCCAGCGTGCGCACCTTGGCGTCGATGTCGCTGGTCAGCTCGGCCAGCGAGATCGGGGCGGGGGAGACGAAGTCCGGCCGGTCGGCCTTGGCCAGCACCAGCAGGTCGTTGACGATGCGGGTCATCCGGTCCAGCTCGTCGGTGCACAGCCGGACCACCTCGTCGCGCTCGGCGGGATCGACGCCGAGCAGCTCCAGGTTGCCGCGCACGATGGTGATCGGGGTGCGCAGCTCGTGCCCGGCGTCGTCGACGAACTGCCGCTGGATGCGGAAGGCGTCCTCCAGCCGGTCGAGCATCGCGTTGAACTGGTCTGCCAGCGCGGCGATGTCGTCGCGCCCCTCGACCGGGATGCGGCGGGTCAGGTCGTGCTCGGTGATCTCGGCGGCGGCCTGCCGGACCGCGCGCACCGGAGCCAGGATCAGCCCGGCGACGACCCACGAGATCAGCGCGGCGAGCACCACGCCGAGCGCGCTGACCAGCAGCAGCACCCGCACGCTGCGGTCCACCTCGGCGGTCTCGGCGGCGGTGTGCCGCTCGACCACGAACCACGCGCTGCCGCCCTGGGCGGTCTCGGCGCGCACCTTCACCCAGTGCACCGGCCCGGCGGCGGTGTCGAGGACGCCGTGCGCGGCGGGAGCGTCGATGATCCGCTGCAGCACCGCGCGGTCGTGCGCGACCGCCTTGATCGGCTCGGTCTGCTCCTGCGAGAGCACGCCGAGCCCGCCGGCCGCCGGCCACGCGCCGATCAGCGCCTCGTCGGTGTCCGGGTACTGGTGGCCGAGGTAGTTGTGCAGCAGCGTCGCGGGGTCGGCGAGCAGCCGGCCGCTGACCGGGTCGCGGCCGTGCTCGGCGAAGACCACGAACTCCTTGGCCTCCTGCTCCAGGGAGTTGGTGAGCCTGCGGTCGACCTCGTCGTGCAGGTACTCGCGGACGATCACGATGACCGTGAGCAGCACCAGGACCAGCACGAGCAGCAGCCAGCCCATGATCTGGGCGCGCGCCGGGACCCGGGTGCCGCGTCGACCGGCGAGGCTGGTCAGCGGGCGGGTCGGGTGGTCAGTCGTCATGGTCGTCCGCGTCGTCGGCGTCGTCGTCGTGGGGCGCCGGTGGCGGCAGCTCGGCGGGCGGGGGCGGCGCGTGCACGTCCGGCGGTGCGGGGGCCTCGGACGGCCCGGGGACGACCGGCAGCGGCACGTCGGAGCCCGGCTCCTGGTGGCCGGGGCCGGGAGTGCTGCCGACCCGCACGGTCTCGGGGATCTCGGGCGCGCGCGTGCCCCCGGTCAGCGCGAAGCTGACCAGCACGGCGGCGATGGGCAGTGCCAGGGCCGCGAGCAGCAGGACTCCCCGGGGGACGGAACGCATGGGTCCACTCTGACCTGTCACGGGCAACCGCGGGTGAAGCGGGGATGAGAACCTCCTCATCTTCGCCGCGGGCGGTGGGCGCGATCACCGGGCCCCGCCGGGCCCGAAAAGTGATCATTAATCGCGCTAAGCGTCCGAAAGGAATTCGTGAAAGAAATTCTTCCGAGCGTTCCCGGAAAATTGCTGACGAGTGATTTCGACATCATCATGACCAGCGTGAACGATCCCTTGAAAATGATTCACCGGTTCGCGTGCAGGAGTCGAACCGGACACGTCCAAGTCGATCGATCCGGTCTACTCTCCGGTCGTCGGGGAAATGCCGGACGGTCATTCCGGCAGTGATGATCTCGCATTGTCGATGTGCTTCACGGCACGCTGGGGAGAGAACGTGCGGAACCGAACTGCGGCCACCGAACCAACCACCCGGGCACCCGAGCTGGAGCAGCTGCACAGGCTGGTGAGCGACGGCTCGTGCGCCGTGCTGTCGCTGGACGTGTTCGACACGGTCCTGTGGCGGCGCGTGCCCCGGCCCACCGACGCGTTCGCGATGCTGGGCGCGCGGTTGTGGGCCGAGGGCCGCTGCCCGGGCTGGGTCACCGACGCCACCTTCCGGCTGATGCGCATCGACGCCGAGAAGCGGGCCCGCGAGCGCAGCCTGTCGGCCTGCGGCGAGATCTCGCTGTTCGACATCTGGCGCGAGATGCCGACCGACGTGCTCGGGCCCGGGGACCTCGACGACCTGGTGCGGGCCGAGGTCGAGCTGGAGCGCGAGATCACCGTGCCCGACCTGGAGATCGCCGAGGTGATCGCCACCGCCGAGCGCAACGCGGTGCCGATCGTGCTGGTCTCCGACACCTACTTCACCGCCGACCAGCTCGCGCACCTGCTGGACCGGCCCGCCCTCGCCCCGCTGCTGGGTGCCAAGACCTTCCGCTCGCACCAGCACGGCCTGGACAAGGCGTCCGGGCTGTGGGAGATCGTGCTGCAGGAGCTGGGCACCCGGCCCGAGCAGATCGTGCACGTCGGCGACAACGCCGTGGCCGACGACGAGGTCCCCGCCAAGCTCGGCATCCGGACCGTGCACCACGAGCGCATCGACGACGACTTCGCCGAGGTCCTCGACCGGGAGCGCGAGTCGACCGACTCCTTCGGCCCGCCCGACCGCCACCTGCACCCCGAGCACGGCGACGCCGGGCTGACCACGCTGCGCGCCAAGGCCGTCCGCGCCGCCTCCGACGAGTCCGGCGAAGCGGTGGAGGTCGCGTGGCGCTTCGGCGCGGGCGTGCTCGGACCGGTGCTGACCGGCTTCGCCGACTGGGTCGCCGAACGCGCCCACGAGCTGGGGCAGCGGGTCGTCTGGTGCCCGATGCGGGAGGGCGAGCTGCTCGCCGAGCTGGTCAACGAGGCCGCCGCCGCGCGCGGCCGGGACGTCACCGCGAAGCCGATCTGGCTGTCCCGGCAGGTCACCTCGCTGGCCGCGCTGGACAGCTACGACCCCGACGCGGTCGGCGAGTTCATCGGCCGCAGCTACCGGCTCACCGTCGCCCAGCTGCTCGCCTCGCTGCACCTGCGCCCGGGCGACGTCCCGGCGCTGGCCGACAAGCTCGACATGCTGCTCGACCAGCCGGAGCTCCGCGAGCGCGTCACCGTGGCGCTGACCGAGGCGCCGCACCTGCGGAACCGGCTGGCCGCCACCGTGACCGCCGCCTGCGACCGGCTGCTGCGGTCGCTGCGCGCGGCCGGGGCGCTCGACGGCGAGGAGATCGTGCTGGTCGACCTGGGCTGGGGCGGCACCATCCAGTACCAGCTGTCCCGGGTGCTGCGGCGCAACGGCATCGACGTCCGCACCTCCGGCCACTACCTGGCCACCGACCACCGCTCCAGCCGGTTGTCGCTGGCCGGGCAGCCCGCCGAGGGCTACCTGGGGCAGAGCGGCTGGCCGCACGACGTCGTCTACGCGCTGGTCCGCAGCCCCGAGGTCGTCGAGCAGTGCGTGAGCGCGCGGCTCGGCTCGCTGGTCGACTTCACCGAGTCCGGCGAACCCGTGCTGGGACCGTTCCACAGCACGCCGACCCAGGACCTGGAGTGGTGCGCGGTCCAGGACGGCGTCCGCGGCTTCCAGCGCACCTGGAACCGCTACGCGCGCGCCGCAGGCGGCGACTGGCCGACGCTGAACCGGGAGCGGCTCGCGGTGATCATCACCGCTGCGCTCAAGGCGCCCAGCGCCGCCGAGGCATCGGTGTTCGGGAACTGGTGGCACGACGACAACTTCGGTTCCTCGGTGGTCACCGGCATCGTGCCCCGCGACCTGCTGCCCGCCGTGCCGTACATGTCGCCGGGCGACCTGGAGGACCTGCACATGCGGGACGCGTTCTGGCCCGCGCTGCTCACCGCCGCCGATCCGCAGCTCGGCGCCGCGGTGAGCGCGCTGCACAGCGGCGCCGTCGACCCGGCCGTGTTCGAGAGGTCCGGCGAGTGCCCGAGCACGCGGCTGCGGTTCCGCACCGAGGACGACGAGTGGCACGACGCGT
Source organism: Saccharopolyspora sp. ID03-671 (assembly GCF_045278815.1). NCBI lineage: Bacteria > Bacillati > Actinomycetota > Actinomycetes > Pseudonocardiales > Pseudonocardiaceae > Saccharopolyspora > Saccharopolyspora sp. ID03-671. Next base: position 3,749,006 of record NZ_CP134054.1, on the reverse strand, counting down.
CGCGCCGCCGCGTCCGGATCAACCACAACGGCCTGTCGTTCGCCCGCCTGACCTTCGAGTCCCGGGGTGCGCTGGACGTCTCGCTGGCGATACCCGGGCAGCCCGCGATCGTGCGCATCGACTGGATCGAGGCCACCGCCTACGTGCGCGGCGACCCCGAGCCCCGCACCCTCCGCTGGGAGCGGGCCGAGGACTTCGCCGGTCTGGTGTTCGCCGACTGCGACTGGCTCGGCGGGACGATGGTCGAGTTCCACGAACCGCACGGCGCCGTCTGGCTGCCGCTGGCCCAGCGCGCCGGCGGGCCGATCACCTCGGCGCAGATCACCATCGCCTTCGCGAGCCTGCCGCAGTCCCGCTCCGGCCTGGCCCACCGGGTGCCCCCGGCGCCGGAGCTGGCGCGGCTGACCGGCCGCATCAGGGAGGAGCTGCGCACGCGCGGCGTGCGCGGCATCGCCGCGGGCGGCGCGCGGCTGGCGCTGCGCAAGATGGGAGGAATCCGATGACCCGCGTGCTCGAAACCGGTCTGGGGACCAGGGACGACCCGCACGCCCAGGCCCGCGACGCCCGGAACCAGCCGCTGCTGCTGCACTCGATGGCGCTGTTCCGCGAGCTGTTCGCGGAGCTCTTCGACCGGCGCTCGATCCGCACCGTCGTCGAGATCGGCGTGGAGACCGGGCAGGTCAGCGCCTGCTACGCCGAGCTCGGTGCCGAGGCCGTGCACTGCGTCGAGCCCGTCCCCTCGGACGAGATGCGGGCGGCGATGGCCGGGAACGACGCGCTGCACCTGGTGGAAGGCCGCTCGCCGCAGGTGCTCTCGCAGCTGCCGGTCGCCGACCTCTACGTCATCGACGGCGACCACAACTACGCCACCGTGCGCGCCGAGCTGGACTGGATCCTCACCCACGCCCCGGACGCGCTGATCGCGCTGCACGACGTGCTCTGGCCCTGCTCCCGACGCGATCAGTACTACGAGCCGCACGTGCTGCCCGCCGCGCAGACCCACCCGCGCACCGCCGACGGGCCGACCGTCTGGCACGACGAGGTCACCCCGGCCGGGTTCGTCGGCCTCGGCCAGTTCACCGCCGCCGAGCACGCGGGCGGCGAGGGAAACGGCGTGCTCACCGCCGTCGAGGACGCCCTCGCCGAGCACGGCGGGCGGCAGCTGGAGATCGTGCCCGCCGTGTTCGGGCTCGGCGTGATCCTCCGCGAGGACGCCGACCAGGACCTCTCCGACGCCCTGCGCCCCTTCACGAGCTCGGCGCTGCTGAAGGCGATGGAGAACAACCGGATCGCCCTCTACACGCGGGTTCTCGCGCTGCAGCACGAGGCCGTCGCGCACGCCGACGAGGCCGACCGGCAGGTGCGGCTGCTCGCCGAGCGCCACTCCGAGGCCGAGCGGCTGCGCCGCCGCTGCGACGAGCTGCGCGTCAGGCACGAGGAGGAGCTCGCCGCGCTCCGGAACCGCCACGCCGAGCTGCAACGCCGGTTCGACTCCGAACGCCCGCCGAGGCTCGTCCGCGAACTGCTCCGCGTCGCCCGGGGACTCCGCCGGAGATTCCGCCGCTGAACCCCGGAATTCCCCGACCCGCGACGGTCCCGCCCCGCCAGGCGCTAGCCTGCGTTCCAGGCAGGCGAACGGGTGAAGGGGTCCGATGGACGAGCGGCTGATCGACTGGACCGGGGAGCGCTGCGTTCCCTGGACCGAGGACGTGCAGGTGGTCTACGAGCACTACCACCGGTACGCGCTGGCGGCCCCCTTCGCGCGCGGCAAGCGGGTCCTCGACCTCGCCTGCGGCGAGGGCTACGGCGCCGCGCTGCTGGCCGCCGAGGGAGCCGAGGTCGTCGGCGTCGACATCGACGAGCGGACCGTGGAGCACGCCCGGCACAACTACGCCGGGCGGGACGTGAGCTTCGAGGTCGGCTCCATCACCGACCCCGACCTGCTCGCCGACGCCAAGCCGTTCGACGTCGTGGTGTGCTTCGAGGCCATCGAGCACGTCGACGACCACGCCGCGGTGCTGCGGCTGGTCCGGTCGCGGATGAAGCAGGGCGGGCTGTTCCTGTCCAGCACCCCCGACACCGCCGTGTACAGCCACGAGCACGGCAACGACAACCCGTTCCACGTCAAGGAGCTCACCGCGCGCGAGTACGAGTCGATGCTGGAGGAGTCCTTCCGGCACGTCGCGGTGCTCAAGCAGAACGTCACCGTCGGCTCGCTGGTGGTGCCCGCCGATCCCGGCGACCGCGACACCGCGATCGAGGGCGTCCGGCTGCAGACCATCGAGCGCACCGAGGCGGGGGACTGGTCGGTCAGCCGGGGCGTGCCGCACACCTACCTGCTGGGCGTGGCCTCCGACAAGCACCTGCCCACGCTCCCGGCGGCGGCCGTGCTCACCGACGCGAAGCTGACCCTGGCGCGCGCGGGCGACACCGCCGAGCTGGTCGGGCAGCGCGACGAGGCAGTCGCCGACGTCGCCAAGCTCAACGAGCTCTACCAGCGCAGCCGCGGCGAGGCCGACGAGCTCAAGGCCGCCATCGGACGTCTCGAGGAGCTGCGCCGCGGCGAGGAGCGGCGCGCCGAGTCCGGTGCCGCCGAGCTCGCCGAACTCCGCGAGCAGCTGCGCCGGCGCGGCCTGCAGGCGCAGCGCGACGCCGCACGCGTCGAGTGGCTGCGCGACACCGCTGCCCGGCTGGAGGGCAAGCTCGCCGACGCCGAGAGCCGCGCCGAGCGGCTCACCGCCGAGAACGCCGAGCTGGCCGCGCAGAACTCGGCGCTGGTGCAGCGCGCGGTCAGCAAGTACCGCCAGGTCGTCGAGCGCGTCGCCCCGCGCGGCACCACCCGCCGCGACGCCTACGAGATCGCGCTCGGCCGCAAGCCCGGCGTCCCGGAGGTCGCCGAGCAGGTCGAGACCGGGCCGCTGCCGGTGCCCTCCAGCGATCAGCCGCTGGTCAGCGTGATCGTCCCGGTGCACGGCAAGTGGCCCTACACCCGGCAGTGCCTGCGGTTCCTGGGCGGGCACCTGGTGTCGGTGCCGTTCGAGGTGATCGTCGTCGACGACGCCTCGCCCGACGACAGCGCCGAGAAGCTCGCCGCCTGCGAGGGGGTCCGGCTGGTGCGCGCCGAGCGCAACCTCGGGTTCATCGGTGCCTGCAACCTCGGCGCCGAGCACGCGCGCGGCGAGTACCTGTTCTTCCTCAACAACGACGCCGAGGTCACCGAGTCCTGGCTGGACGTGCTGGTGGACACGATCACCTCGGACCCGCGGATCGGGCTGGTCGGCGCCAAGCTCGTCTACCCCGACGGGCGGTTGCAGGAGTGCGGCGGCATCGTCTGGGCCGACGGCACCGGCTGGAACTACGGGCGCGGGACCGACGGCAGCGGCGCGGAGTTCAACGTCGTCCGCGACGTCGACTACTGCTCGGGCGCGGCGATCCTGGTGCGCGAGGAGCTGTTCCGGCAGGTCGGAGGCTTCGACACCCGGTTCGCGCCCGCCTACTACGAGGACACCGACCTGGCGTTCGCGATCCGCGCCGCCGGCTACCGCACCGTCGTGCAGCCGAAAGCCGTGGTGGTGCACCACGAAGGCGTCTCGAACGGCACCGACCTCAACTCCGGGGTGAAGAAGCACCAGGAGCTCAACCGCCAGGTGTTCGTCGAGAAGTGGGCCGACACGCTGCGCGCCGAGCACCTGCCGGAGGCCTCGCCGCGCAACCTGTGGCTGGCCCGGCAGCGCGGCAGCCGCGGTCATCACGGGTCGATCGTGCTGGTCAAGGACCATCAGGTGCCGCGCCCGGACTTCGACTCCGGGTCGGTGCGGATCTTCCGGGTGCTGCGGCAGCTCGTCGAGCTGGGCCACCGGGTGGTGTTCCTCCCCGGCAACCACGCGCCGCTGCAGCCCTACACCGAGGACCTGCAGCAGATCGGCGTGACCGTCCTGCCGCAGCCCGAGCTGCAGCAGGCGTTCCTGCACGAGGCCGGGTCGGAGATCTCGCTGGCGCTGCTGTCCCGGCCGCAGGTCGCGTGGAGCCTGGTGGAGGAGCTGCGCACCCGCGCGCCGCAGGCCGTCATCGCCTACGACACCGTCGACGTGCACTTCCTGCGCCTGGAGCGGGAGGCCGAGCTGGCCGAGCGCCAGGGCGAGACGGCCCGCGCGGAGGCGCTGCGCCGCAAGGCCTTCGCGTCGCAGCAGATGGAGCTGGGCCTCGCCCGCGCCTGCGACGTGACGCTGGTGGTCTCCGAGGCCGAGCGGACGCTGCTGGGCGAGCTGGTGCCCGACGCCGACGTGCGGGTGCTGTCCAACGTGCACGAGATCGACGACACCCCGGTGCACGTCGAGGGCCGCCGCGACGTGCTGTTCGTCGGCAGCTTCGACCACCCGCCGAACGTCGACGCCGCCCGCTGGGCCGCCCGCGAGATCATGCCGCTGGTGCGGGAGCGGTGCCCGGACGCGGTGCTGCACGTCATCGGCAGCAACCCGACCGACGAGGTCACCGCGCTGGCCGGTCCGGGCGTGGAGGTCCACGGCTGGGTCGAGTCGCTGGAGCCGCACTACGCGCGCGCCCGGGTCACCCTCGCGCCGCTGCGCTTCGGCGCCGGCGTGAAGGGCAAGGTCGGGGAGAGCCTCGCGGTGGGCGTGCCGGTCGTGGGCACCGGCGTCGCGGTGGAGGGCATGCACCTCAAACCGGGTCAGGACGTGCTGGTCGCCGACGACGAGGCGGGGCTCGCCGACGCCGTGACCCGCCTCCTCACCGAGGACGACACCTGGAGCGGTCTCGCCGCCTCGGGCCGGACCGCCGTCGAAGCCCAGTTCGGGCCCGAAGCCTCCCGGGCCGCGCTGGAATCCCTGCTGGACACCATCCCGCGCCCCTGACCACTCGGGCCCATGACCACTCGGGCCCATGACCCACTCGGGCCCATGACGACGAAGGCCGCCACCTCCGGTGAGGTGGCGGCCTTCGAGCACTGCCGGCGATCACTCGCGGATCGTCGGGGGAGTCTGGGTGAGCTGCTGGTCCAGGACCGCCTTGAAGGACTGCTGGGCCGCGTCCTTCTGCTCGGGCGCCCCGCTCACGTCGATGATCACCGCGTAGTTGTGCGCCACGTAGGCGGTCCGGAACGTCGCGCCCGTCGAGACGACCGAAACGCCCTGGTAGGACAGGTCCTCCACCTCGGACAGGCCCTGCTGCGCGGCCAGGTACTTGTCGACCACGGTCTTGGCGGCGTTGGTGTCGGGCATCTTCAGCGCGAGCAGCGTCGTCTTCGGCTGCACGCCGTCGGTGCCGTTGAACCAGCCCTCGACCAGGCCGTTCTGGAAGGCGGTGTCGAGCACCGGCTTGGGCTGCAGCAACCCGCCCTTGGCGCCCTGCAGGTTCGGCAGGTCCAGCAGCCCGGACCACGGGTGCGCCGGGCCGTTCGCGGCGACCAGCACTTCCTGCGTGGTGGCCGGCGGGGCCTTGGCGACCGGCGGTTCCGGCAGCCGGGTCGTCGTCGGCGCGGGCGGCGGAGGCGCGGGAGCCGCGGTCTCCCGCTCGTCGGTGCTCCCGCCGCTGCCCGCGAAGTAGAAGACGACCGCGACGATCACCACGACCAGCAGCACCGCGCCGATGGACAGGCCCGCGATCAGCTTGCCCTTGCCGGGCTTGCCCGCCGACTCGAAGACCTCCGGGCCCTGCCGCATCCAGGACGCCTCGCCGGAATCGCCGGATCCGGGCAGGTCATCGCCCCACGGAGTGCCGGTGGTCTCCACCGGTCCCCAGCCCTGCGGACCCTGCTGCCGGCCGGTCCACGGCGGCTGCGACTGACCCCACTGCGGCGGCGGGGGAGTCTGCGGGGGCTGTGCCTGGGGGTTCTGGGCCTGGGGGGTTTGGGGGACGCTGACGATCTGGGTGCTGTTGGAGTCCGCGGGCGGCTGCTGCTGTTGCTGCTGGGCGAACGGGTTCTGGACGACCTGCGTCGCCTCCTCGCCGGTGCCCTGCTGCGGCTGCTGCTTCGCGGCGTCGCCCCAGCTGAACGCGGGCGGGAACGGGCTCTGCGGCTGCTGCTGGGCCGGTTGTTGCTGGGCCGGTTGCTGCTGGGGGAAACCCCCGGACGAGGGATCAGCCGGTGGGGTCGTGTCCTGCTGCGGGAACCCGTCGGGGTTCGACGGAGTCCCGCCCTGCGCCCTGCCCAGCACCGCGTCCCTGCGCTGTCGGTACTCCTCGGCGGAAATGCGTCCCGCCGCGAGCTCGGCGTCGAGGTTCTGCAACTCGTCTTGCCAGGTCACCGATAGCGCCCTTTCCGGATTTCCATGAACGCCGCTGCTGCGAACGAGGACATTCTGGCACCCGGCGACACGTTCGGGGTGCACCGGCCGAATAACGATCCGGTGCGCACCCCTGGTCCGGACGGGCGTCCGGGTTGTAAAGGGGCCCCGCCGCGCGGACGGCCCGGCTAGGCTACGCAGCGTTTGACGTCCGCTCCGGGCATGAATCGATGGGGTGATCCGGGTTGAGCGCTGCGCGCGTGGTGCACGCTCGCCCCGAGCTGTTCGCCGCCCCGAACCACGGCTTCGCCTGGATCCGCATGATCGGCGCGCTGCTGGTCATCTACGGTCACAGCTCGCCGCTGGTGGGCAGCGGGGAGCTGTTCCCGCCGGAGTGGCCGGTGCAGCCCGACGAGGGCGTGCTGATGGGCTTCTTCGCGCTCAGCGGGTTCCAGATCACCGAGAGCTGGATGCGCGATCCGCACGCGCTGCGCTTCGCTGTCAAGCGGGTGCTGCGGCTGTGGCCGCCGATGCTGACGGTGTCGGTCGGGATGGCCCTCGTGGTCGGCCCGATGATCACGACGCTGCCGCTCGGCGAGTACTTCCGCGCCCACGAGACCTGGGGTTACATCGTCAACAACGCGGGGCTGCTGACCCTGCGGCACGACCTGCCCGGCGTGTTCGAGAGCAACCCGTGGCCGGACGCGGTCAACGGCTCGCTGTGGACGCTGCCGATGGAGCTGCTGGCCTACGGCGGCCTGTTCGCGCTGCTCCTGCTGGGCACGGCGAGGAAGAACCTCCGCTGGCTGACGGTGCTCGCGCTGATCGGCCTGGTCGCCTGGGACCGGCACCTGGAGCAGATCCCGGGCGCGGAGTCCGCGGGCTCGCTGCTGAGCGTGCCGGTCGAGTCGCTGGTGGCGTTCCTGGTGGCCTTCGCGGCGGGCGTGCTGCTGAACCTCTACCGGATCCCGCTGTCCCCGCTGGCCGCGGGGGCTGGCCTGGTCGTGCTGGTCGTGATGGGCAACACCATCACGGCGTCGGCGTGGATGGCGTTCGCGGTCAGCTACGCGGTGATCGTGGCCGGGCACTTCTGGCCGGCGAAGCTGACGGTGCCGGGGGTGTGGGTCAACGGCAGCTACGGCGTCTACGTCTGGGGCTTCCCGGTCCAGCAGCTCCTCGCCCTGGCCGGTCTCCGCAACCAGTGGCTGATGCTGCTCTGCGCCGCCCCGATCGCCTACGTCCTCGGCACGCTGTCGTGGAAGTACGTCGAAGACCCCACGATGCGCCTCCGCCACCTCCTCACCCCGGTCTCCCCGAAGCCCGGCACCTCACCGGACCCGTCGGACGCCCCCACGGAAGTCCTCCCCCCGGAACCGGCCTTCAGAACGCCTTCCCCGCCCCAGGGCGACGAGGTTTTCATGAAAACCTCCCCACCCCCACCTCCCGAACGGGACCGTTCGTCGGGGGAAGTTTTCATGAAAACCTCCTCCCCCTCAGGACCCCGTCGCCGAGGGGAACGTCCCCCGAGAACGCCCCCACCTGCGGGTAACGGGGTTCCGAGCGACGTACCCGGGACTTCCTCCCCCTCTCCCGGTGATCGTGGGGGTGGGGAAGTTTTCATGAAAACCTCCCCCGTCCCTCGACGGCCCGCGCCCAGGCGGATGCCGGAGCAGTCGCCGCTGTCGCGGCGGTTGTCCGGGGAGATCGACGAGCCCGAGGAGCCGCCGCGCGGCAGGCACGCGCGACCTCCGGAGCCCGGGCGTCACGGCGATCCCACTCGGCTGGATCGCCGTTGACCACGGCGTAGGCTGGGTCCATGTTCGGTGCGAAGCTGAAGATGATCGACCCGTCGTCGGCGCTGCCGGGCCGGGACTCGGCGATGCCGGTGGACGAGCACCACGCCGTGTTCCCGGATCGCCGGATCGTGCCGCCGTTCCCGGAGGGCATGGCCACCGCCGTGGTCGGCATGGGCTGCTTCTGGGGTGCCGAGCGCGTGTTCTGGCAGACCGAGGGCGTGTGGAGCACCGCCGTCGGCTACGCGGGCGGGTACACGCCGAACCCCACCTACGAAGAGGTCTGCTCCGGGCTGACCGGTCACACCGAGGCCGTCCTGGTCGTCTTCGACCCGAAGAGGATCAGCTTCCCGCAGGTCCTCAAGGCGTTCTGGGAGAACCACGACCCCACGCAGGGCATGCGCCAGGGCAACGACATGGGCACCCAGTACCGCTCGGCGATCTACTACGCCGACGAGCAGCAGAAGGCCGAAGCGGAAGCGAGCCGCGAGGCCTTCCAGCAAGCCCTGACCGCGGCGGGCAAGGGCGAGATCACCACCGAGATCGCTCCGCTGCGGGACTTCTTCTACGCCGAGACCTACCACCAGCAGTACCTCTCGGACGCCAAGAACCCCAACGGCTACTGCGGCCTCGGAGGCACCGGGGTCTCCTGCCCCGTCGGCCTCGGAGTCCAGAGCTGACCCACTCCTGAGCGGCTCGCGGGTGAGCGGAGCGTCACCAGGGGACGGTTTTTCCTCGAATCACCCATGATCGATGTCCGTTTTGCCCGGACAATTCGAGGAAAAACTGTCCCCTGCCTCCCCGAACGCGCCCGCACCGGTTGTCCGGACGGGCGAATTCCGGTTCTCTGATCGCGGCGAACGAGTTGTTCCGCGACTGGGGGTCGGCATGGTTCGCACGGGATGGCAGCGAGTGGGGAGCGTCCTGGCCGGAGCCGGGATGGTGCTGGGGCTGCTGAGCGCCCCGGCCCAGGCCGAGGTCGAGGTCGACCGGGGTGAGCTCCAACGGGCCCTGGACGAGCTGGTCGCGTCCGGGACCGCGGGCGCGCAAATCCGGGTGCACGACGCCCGGGGCGACTGGGTCGGCACCGCCGGCGTGCGCGACCTGGAGCACGGGGGACGGGTCCCCGCGAACGGGTCGTTCCGGGCCGGGAGCATCACCAAGACCTTCGTCTCCACCGTCGTGCTGCAGCTGGTCGGCGAGGGGCGGCTGATGCTCGACGACCCGATCGCCGAGCACCTGCCGCAGTTCGGCCTCGACCCGCGGATCACGGTCCGCATGCTGCTGCAGCACACCAGCGGCCTGTTCAGCTACACCGGCGAGAGCTTCCCGGACGGCCACACCGAGCCGGGGATCCCGACCGGCGGGCCCGAGTTCGTGGCCCACCGCTACCGCCAGTACTCGCCGCCCGAGCTGATCGAGTTCGCGCTCTCCAAGCCGCCGCGCTTCGCACCGGGCGGCGGGTGGAGCTACAGCAACACCAACTACCAGCTGCTCGGCATGCTGATCGAGAAGCTCACCGGTACCCCGTGGTCGTTCCAGGTCGAGCACCGGATCCTGCTGCCGCTGGGCCTGCGCGACACGGTGCTGCCGGGCTCGGCGACCGAGGTCCCGGACCCGCACGCGCAGGGCTACCTCGCCTACCCGGAGGCCGGTGAGCTCAAGACCGTCGACATCACCAGCCACAACCCGAGCTGGGGCGGGGCCGCGGGCGAGATCATCTCCACCACGGCCGACCTCGACAGGTTCCTCGGGGCGCTCTTCGCCGGTGCGCTGCTGCCGTCCGGGCTGCTCGCCGAGATGCGCGCCCCGCATCCGGACTCCGGTTACGGGCTCGGGCTCGAGTCGTTCGACGCGGGCGCGGAGTGCGGCGGCCGCTACCAGGGCCACTCCGGTGGCGTGGCCGGTTACCAGTCGCTGCTGTTCAGCAGCGCCGACGGCAGCACGCACTTCAGCGCGTCGATGACCACCGGTGCTCTGGACCCGCGCGATCCGGGCGCGATCGACCGCAACATCGCCGCGCGCGACAAGGTCGTCGAGATCGTCGCCTGCGGAACCGACCTGCCCGACCAGCGAATCTCCACGCCATGACAAAGCGAGAGGCCCGAGGTGGTTACCTCGGGCCTCTCGCTGCGAGCGGATGACGGGACTCGAACCCGCGACCCTCACCTTGGCAAGGTGATGCGCTACCAGCTGCGCTACATCCGCATCTTCATCGCCTCCCGGTGACTTCCGCCCCCGGTGGGCTGTTGGTGAATACTTTAGCCCATGGTTCGCGGGTCGTTCACCGGGGGTCCCCTCAGCCGATCGCGCGGGTCGGGGTGAGCCGGAGCAGCACTCGGTTCTCCCTGCGCATGGCTTCGCGGTAGGAGTCCCAGTCGTCGTGCTCGCCGGAGATCGCGCGGTAGTACTCCTCCAGCGGCGCCAGCGCGTCGGGCAGTTCGACGATCTCGACGCTCGCGTCGAGCTGGAACCAGCGCCCGAAGAACTCGTCCGGCAGCACGCACAGCCACGCGCGCGGATCGCGCCGCAGGTTGCGGACCTTGCCCGAGCCCGACCGGGTGCTGATCACCACCCGGTCCTCGGTGTCGAGGGCCGCCAGGACCGGCGTCATCAGCGGTGTTGCGTCGTCGCGCAGCGTTCCCAGCACGGCGCGGTGCTGGGTGCGGATCAGCTCGCGGGCCTCGTCGACGTCCATCGAGCACCTCCCGGAGTCGGTCTGCGGAGAAGCGTAGTGGTTCAGGTGGGTTGTTTCCGGGTTCGAGGGTTGGCCGGAGGACTCCGCATGATCGACAATGAGGTGGTGAACACGCACCGCTCCGTGTGCGGAGCCGGTACCGTGAGATCACGCTCGGTGACGGGTGTTCGTGAGTTGGCGATCGAGACCAGCCCGGGTGGGCGGGGAGGCGACGATGAACCGGGTGGTGCGGGGCTCCGACGGCCGCGAGTGGACGATCAGGGCGAACCTGGAGTGGTCCAACCCGATCGTGGTGGACGAGTTCGAGCACGACGTCAACGGCGGCAACGCGCCGGCGATCGTGGTGGGAGCCGCGCTCGCGGCCCTGGTGGTGGTGTTCGTCGCCTGGACGCCCGCCGAGGTGATCATCCCGGCCTGGCTGATCCTGGTGTTCGTGGTCGCGATCCTGTTCTTCCCGGTCCGCTGGGTGCTGCACCGCCCGTGGACGCTCACCGCGTCCACCCCGGGTGACGCCGACGAGAACCCGCCGGAGACCTGGGTGGGCGTCGTCCGCGGCTTCATCGAGGTCCGCACCGAGGTCTCGCAGGTCGCCCGCCACATCGAGCTCTACGCCGAACCCGACATGAACGGGCGGCTTCAACCCACCGAGTAGGGCCGTTCCTGGGGCACACTGGCGGTGTGCCGGAACTTCCCGAGGTGGAGGCGTTGGCCCAGCACCTCCGCGACCACGCCGTGGGGCGGACGGTCGCGCGCGTGGACGTCGCCTCGATGAGCGTCCTCAAGACCGCCGACCCGCCCTTCACAGCGCTGCACGGCCGCGAGGTCACCGGTGCCACCAGGCACGGCAAGTACCTCGACCTGGTCTGCGGCGACGCGGACCGGGGGGTTCTGCACCTGGTCGCCCACCTGGCCCGCGCCGGCTGGCTGCGCTGGTCGGACAAGCTCGCCGCGACGCCGCCGAAGCCGGGGCGCGGGCCGATCTCGCTGCGCGTGCACCTCGGCGGCGTCGGCTTCGACCTGACCGAGGCAGGCACCCAGAAGAGCCTCGCCGCCTGGATCGTCGAGGACCCGGCGCAGGTGCCGGGGATCGCCGGGCTCGGCCCGGACGCCCTGGACCTCGACGCCGACCGGCTCGCGGCGCTGCTGGACGGGCGGACCGAGCGGATCAAGACGGTGCTCACCGAGCAGTCCACGATCGCGGGGATCGGCAACGCCTACTCGGACGAGATCCTGCACGCCGCCAAGCTCTCCCCGTTCGCCACGGCGGGCAAGCTCGACGAGGCCGCGGTGACCCGGTTGCACGGCTGCGTCCAGGAGATCCTGCGCGACGCGGTGGAGCGCTCGCTGCGCCAGGACGCCGCGCGGCTCAAGGCCGAGAAGCGCTCGGGCCTGCGGGTGCACGGGCGCGCCGGTTTGCCGTGCCCGGTGTGCGGTGACACGGTGCGGGAGGTCTCCTTCGCGGACCGGTCGATGCAGTACTGCCCGACGTGCCAGACCGGTGGGAAGCGGCTGGCGGACCGCAGGATGTCCCGCTTGCTGAAGTGACCGGAGTTGTCCCCAGGTTGTGGACAACTCGTGGGGTTGTGCACAGGTGGATTACGGCGAACGGGTGAGCGGATTCCGCTGGATAGAAGGAACCCTGACCGTTCACCGACGGAAACCTCGCACTGGCCGTAGCCGCCTTGATTCGGAGTGTGCGACTCGGGCAGATTGATGTTGTGGCGCAGTTGTTGACAGAGCGGACGGTCCTGACCACGCTCGCGGCGCTCGCCGTGCTGGGCATGTTCGTTCTGCTGTGCCGGGCACGTCGGGTGAGCACCTCGGCGGAGGACGCCACGCTGGCGGCTCTGCACCGGGTGACCAGCGCGGCGCCCTACCTGCGCGAGGGCCTCAACCAGGAGTCGGCCGACAAGACCGGCCCGCACCTCCGCGAGCTGCTGGCCTGCGTCGCCGTCGGCATCGTCGACGCCGACGGAACCCTGCTGACCTGGGACGGCGAGGCCAACCACCACTACGCCGACCTGCGCACCAAGATCGAGCAGGTGCTGCGCACCGGCAAGCGCGACTTCCTCGACCACGGCGACGTCGTCTGCGAGCAGCGGCCCTGCCCGATGCGGCACGCGGCCGTCGTCCCGCTGGAGGTCGAGGGCCAGGTCCGCGGTGTGCTGACGGTGATCGCCGGGGGAGACCGCAAGCGGCTCCTGCGGGCGGCCGCCGAGGTCGCCCACCACGTCTCGACCCAGCTCGAACTCGCCGAGCTGCAGGAGTCCAAGGAGCGCCTGGCCCAGGCCGAGGTGCGCGCGTTGCGGGCCCAGATCTCCCCGCACTTCATCTACAACGCGCTGAACACGATCTCCTCGCTGATCCGCACCGACCCGGAGCACGCGCGGGACCTGCTGCAGGAGTTCGCCGACTTCACCCGCTACTCGTTCCGCAACAGCGGCCTCTACACGACGCTGGCCGACGAGATCCGCAACATCGACCGCTACCTGACGCTGGAGAGCGCCCGGTTCGGCCCGGACCGGCTCAACGTGCAGCTCAAGATCGCCCCCGAGGTGCTGCCGGTCGTCGTGCCGTTCCTGGCGCTGCAGCCGCTGGTGGAGAACGCGGTCCGGCACGGGCTCGCCAACAAGCCCGGCGGCGGCACCGTCTCGGTCACCGCCGAGGACAACGGCTCCGAGGCGCTGATCAGCGTCGACGACGACGGCATCGGGATGGACCCGGAGCTGCTCGACGCCGAGCTCGCCAACGCGCACCTCACCGGCGCGCACGTCGGGCTCGGCAACATCAACAACCGGATGCGCGCCACCTTCGGCAACGACTACGGGCTGGTCGTGGAGACCGAGAAGGGCGCGGGCATGAAGGTCATCATGCGGGTGCCCAAGTTCGCCCCGGGCGTGCGGCCCGAACCGCTGGCCACCGTGGAGGAGCCGAGCGTGGGCTTGGCCGCCGGACCCGCCGCCGGCCGGTAACGTCGAGGTATGGACGAGAAGGCACCGCAGAAGTTCGTCGACGTGGTCACGGCCAAGCTGCCCAAGGAGCTGACCGAGAAGTTCACCGGCAAGCTGCCGGGCGTGTCCGAGCGCGGCCCGGTCGTGGCGGTGGTCAAGCTGCACGGCGTCATCACGCCGCAGCCGTCGCCGATGGGGCGGCCCTCGATCTCGCTGCAGACCGTGGACTCGGCGCTCACCCGCGCGTTCTCCCACGACCGGCTCAGCGCCGTGGTGGTGTCGATCAACTCGCCCGGTGGTGCGCCCACCCAGTCGGCGCTGGTCGCCGACCGGATTCGCGGCCTGGCCCAGGAGAAGGGCGTTCCGGTGCTGGCGTACTGCGAGGACGTCGCGGCCTCCGGCGGTTACTGGCTGGCCTGCGCCGCCGACGAGATCTACGCGCACCAGACGTCGATGGTCGGTTCGGTCGGCGTGGTCAGCTCCAGCTTCGGCATGACCGGTCTGCTGGACAAGATCGGCGTCGAGCGCCGCGTCTACACCGCGGGTGAGAACAAGGTGCGGCTCGACCCGTTCCGGCCGGAGAAGGCCGAGGACGTGGAGTGGCTGCGCGGGATGCAGGACGAGTTGCACGGCCAGTTCACCGACTGGGTGCGCGAGCGTCGCGGCGAGAAGCTCAAGGGCGACGAGGGCGAGCTGTTCTCCGGCGAGGTCTGGACCGGCGCGAAAGCCGCTGAACTGGGCCTGATCGACGGCGTCGGCACGCTGCGCGAGATCATCGAGCGCAAGTACCCGGACGCCCACGTGCAGACCGTCGAGGGCCGCAAACCGCTGCTCGCGCGGCTGGGGATGTCCTCGGGCGTGTCCCGGAACCCCGTGGCCAACCTGATTTCCGGGCTCGACGCCCTGGAACACCGCGCCATGTGGGATCGTTTCGGCCTGTGAACCTCGCGCTTCGCGGTCCCCGCCGGATCTCGCGGCGGGGACCGTTTTGCGTGGAATTCCGGTGGAGAAGGGTCCGGTTCGCCGACTACAGCCTGGAGCGGTCAGACCAGATCTCTGATCCATTCGGGCGAAATTCGGCTTCGCGGAGCTGAAATTCGCCACCGCCCCCTCGTGAAGAACCCTCGTGCTGCGCTAACAACTAGGGTTCGCGCCCATTTTCGCGAACCGGTGCGGGAGGCACCGAAGGGGAAGAACGGGACATGGACAGTGCGCCGAAGGCGCGGCACGATATGGCGTTGCATTGAGTACACGTGAGAATCCCGCGGGCCTCGTCGTCCTTGCCGTCGACGACGAGCGGGCCGGACTTGACGAGATGAAGTTCCTTCGGCAGCAATCCTCGCGTCGGCAGAGTGCTGACCGCGTTCGACGCCGCCGAGGCGCTGCGCGTGCTGCGCAGCGACGATCCGGAGCTGGTCGGCCGCAAGGACGAAGACCAGTCCATTGTGGACGCGGTTTTCGCGGACGTGTCGATGCCGGGCCTGTCGGGCATGGAACTGGCCCGGGTGCTCACCGCGTTCCGCAACCCGCCCGCGCTGGTGTTCATCACCGGGCACGAGGAGAACGCGCTGGAGGCCTTCGAGGTCGGGGCGCTGGACTACATCATGAAGCCGGCCAACGCCGACCGCGTCGACCGGGCGCTGCGCGGCATCGAGAAGAACAAGCAGCAGGCCGGTCAGAGCAACGGCGGCCCGAAACCCCTGGAAGCGCCCGCGGCCGACGACGACGAGGTCATCCCGGTCGAGCTCGCGGGCACCACGCGGATGATCCCGCGCAAGGAGGTCCGCTGGGTCGAGGCGCAGGGCGACTACGCCCGGCTGCACACCACCGAGGGCTCGCACCTGGTGCGGATCCCGCTGGCGCAGCTGGAGGAGCGCTGGGGCGAGGCCGGGTTCCTGCGCATCCACCGGTCCTTCCTGGTCTCGCTGGCGCTGGTCACCGAGCTGCGGATGTCCTCGTCCGGGTACTCGGTGGTGCTCGGCGGCGGACCGCCCAAGGAGCTCCCGGTGTCCCGGCGCCACACCCGCGAGCTCAAGGACCGCCTGGTCAAGGCGCCGCGCGACAACTGGGGCCAGCAGTGAGCGAGGTGGCATGAGCCCGGAGAGCTTCGACGTCCGCGCCAGGCTCGGGGAGTTCTCACCCCGGCCGCGGCGCAAGCGCGTCGTGCTCGCCGACCGGCGCGGACCGCACGTCCCGCGCGTGCGCGTCGAGGTCGAGGAGCAGACCGGAGCTCTCGAAGGCCTCGTCCGCGACCTGGTCGAGAAGCAGCTCCGCGTCGCGCTCCTGCTCTCCGGCACCGTCGCGCTGGTGCTGTTCGGGCTGCCGCTGGCGTTCTGGCTGGCACCGACCCTCGGCGACGTCGAGCTCTTCGGCCTCCACCTCCCGTGGCTGCTCCTCGGAGTCCTGGCCTACCCGTTCCTGGTGGTCATCGGTCTGCTCTACAACCGCAAGGCCGAACGCAACGAAGAGGACTTCCTGGGAATGCTGGAGGAGTAGGGCCTGAGTCGTCACCGGCCGACGCATGAGAACCCGCGGCGGTGCCGGTGTCTCAGGTGGTCAAGGAGAAAGCGCCTGCGGCGCTTATCGACGGTTGTTTCGGGTCGACCGGCTGCTCTGCGTAAGGTGGGTGCGACTCTTCGGCACCAGGGCGGCTGGGTGAGATGTTGGCGAACTTGTGGTCCTTGGGCGGCGTCGCGCTGATCGTCGTCGCGACGCTGGGCATCGGCCTGTGGGGCTCGCGCTCGGCTCGGACCACCGATTTCTCCGCCGCCCGCAAGCCGGTTCGGGAAGAGCGCAACGCGGCGGCCATCTCCGGCGAGTACCTGTCGGCCGCGTCGTTCCTGGGCGTGGCGGGTCTAATCGTGAAGGACGGCGTCGACGCGCTCTGGTACCCGATCGGTTTCGCCGCCGGTTACCTGGCGCTGATGCTGTTCGTGGTCGCCCCGATGCGCCGCTCCGGCGCCTACACGATGCCGGACTTCGTCGAGGCGCGGCTGAACTCGCTGAACCTGCGCTCGCTGTCGACCGTGGTCGTGGTCGTGATCGGCTGGCTGTACCTGGTGCCGCAGCTGCAGGCGGCCGGGATGACGCTGGCCGCCGTCATCGGATTCCGGTACGAGGCGGGAATTCTCGTGGTCGCGCTGATCGTGCACATCAGCGTGGTCAGCGGAGCGCTGCGCGCGGTGACGCTGGTGCAGGCCTTCCAGTACTGGGTGAAGCTGTTCGCGATCACCCTGCCCGCGTTCGCGCTGCTGGTGGTGTTCCTGGTCAGCGGTCAGCGCCAGGCGCTGGACGAGCCGACCACGCCGTTCTTCCAGCAGGACACCGCGGTCCGGGTCGAGACCGACGTGACGCTGCGGGTCGGCGAACCGGTCTGGCTGACCTCCTCGGAGGAAGCAGGCCAGGAGGGTGCCGTCTACCTGCAGCCCGGCGAGTACCCGGTCCGCGCGGGCAGCGAGCTGCGGTTCCCGGCGGGCGCGGCGGTGCCGGTGGTGACCGGGTCGGTGCCGGACAACGCGAGCTGGCTGCGCCCCGAGCAGGAGGGCCTGCCGGGAGTGCTGGAGACCTACTCGGTGCTGATCGCGACGTTCCTGGGCACGATGGGCCTGCCGCACGTGCTGGCCCGCTTCTACGCGAACCCGTCGGGTTCGGGCGCCCGCCGGACCGCGCTGTACGTGCTGGGCATGCTGGGCGCGTTCTACCTGTTCCCGACGATCTTCGGGTTGCTGTCCCGGCTGTACGTGCCGCAACTGCTGGTCACCGGCCGGACCGACGCCGCGGTGCTGCTGCTGCCGAACGCGATGCTGGGCACCTGGGTCGGCGGCGTGCTGGCCGCGATCACCGCGGCGGGCGCGTTCGCGGCGTTCCTGTCCACCTCGTCGGGTCTGGTGATGAGCCTGGCCGGGGTGCTGTCCTCGCGGGACGTGCTGTGGGGCCGGAGCATGCGGTTCCGCGCGGCGGCGGTGCTGTCCTGCGCCGTCCCGGTGGTGCTGGCGCTGGCGGTGCACGACGACGACATCGCGCACAGCGTGGGGCTGGCGTTCGCGATGGCGGCCTCGACGTTCTGCCCGGTGCTGATCCTGGGGATCTGGTGGCGCGGGCTGACCGCGGCCGGCGCGGCGTGCGGCATGCTCACCGGCGGGTCGCTGGTGCTCGTCGCGGCGCTGGCCTCGCGGTTCGTCGGCCCGCACGGGGTGTGGGGCGAGCTGCTCGGGCAGCCCGCGCTGATCACCGTGCCGCTGGCGTTCGCGGTGACCTACCTGGTCAGCGTGGCCACCCGGAGCCGGGTTCCGGGTGGGGTCTCGCGGCTGATGCTGCGGCTGCACGCGCCGGACCGGCTGGGCTTCGTCGACAGCAGGCCGGTGGCCGAGCAGACGCCCCGCCAGGGCCGCCACGAGCGCTGACGACCGCGCGGACCCTACCGCTGAACGGGTAATTGGTCTCGCAATCGACTACTTTGCGTCGACAATTCGAGCCGATCAATCGTCCGTTCGTATGAAAAGCTTCTCAATCGACGCAATTCGTAGGATGCTGTTGAGGCGTCAAGCTTCACTCGATCGTTAGCAGGCGTACTCCCAACGGACCTACCCACCGGCACGTCGGATTCCGTAGCGTTCCGGCGTTGTGTGATTCAGGCTCACGCTTGCCGATTGCGCGAGAGTGGGCCTTTCTTTGTGGAAGGAGAGCCGTGAGCGCCACGGACCAAAACGGGTCCGGGTCCGGTATTGACGCCGAAACCTGGGCCGCTGCGCAAAGCAGTCCCGAATTCGCCCAACTGCGCAAGCGACTGCGCAACTTCGTCTTCCCGGTATCGGCGTTGTTCCTGGTCTGGTACCTGGTGTACGTGCTGCTCGCCGACTACGCGCACGGATTCATGAGCATCAAACTCGTCGGCAACATCAACGTCGGTCTGGTGCTCGGCTTGCTTCAGTTCGTGTCCACATTCGTGATCACGACCTGGTACGTCCGCTACGCCAACAAGAATCTGGACCCGGTCGCCGAACAGATCCGCGAAAACGTCGAGGGAGGCGGGAAGTGAGCTCGATGCAGGCAATTTCCGCCGCCCAGCCGCTCGCTCAGGAAGCGCACGGCGGCAACTCGCTGCTGAACATCGGCATTTTCGCGATCTTCGTCGCGGTCACGATGGTCATCGTGTTCCGGGCCAGCCGGAACACCAAGACCGCGTCGGACTACTACGCCGCCGGGCACGCCTTCAGCGGGCCGCAGAACGGCATCGCGATCTCCGGTGACTACCTGTCGGCGGCGTCGTTCCTCGGCATCGCCGGTGCCATCGCGGTCAACGGCTACGACGGCTTCCTCTACTCCATCGGCTTCCTGGTGGCCTGGCTGGTGGCTCTGCTGCTGGTCGCCGAGCTGCTGCGGAACACCGGCCGCTACACGATGGGCGACGTGCTCAGCTTCCGGATGCGCGAGCGTCCGGTGCGCACGGCGGCCTCGCTGTCGACGCTGGTGGTGAGCTTCTTCTACCTGCTCGCGCAGATGGCCGGTGCCGGCGGCCTGATCGCGCTGCTGCTGGGCATCACCGACAAGGGCGGCCAGGCGATCGTGATCGCCGTGGTCGGCGCGCTGATGATCCTCTACGTCCTGGTCGGCGGCATGCGCGGCACGACCTGGGTGCAGATCATCAAGGCGGCGCTGCTGATCGCCGGTGCCTTCGTGATGACCGTGTGGGTGCTGGGCCTGTACGGGTTCAACCTCTCGGCGCTGCTCGGTCACGCGGCCGACGTCGCCGGTGACAAGGTGCTCAACCCGGGCGCGCAGTACGGCAAGACCGAGACCAGCAAGCTGGACTTCATCTCGCTGGGCATCGCCCTGGTGCTGGGCACCGCGGGTCTGCCGCACGTGCTGATGCGCTTCTACACCGTGCCCACGGCCAAGGAGGCGCGTCGCTCGGTGGTCTGGGCGATCTGGCTGATCGGCCTGTTCTACCTGTTCACGCTGGTGCTGGGCTACGGCGCCGGTGCGATGGTCGGCCCCGACGCGATCAAGGACGCGCCGGGCGGGGTGAACTCGGCGGCGCCGCTGCTGGCCTCCCACCTGGGCGGTCCGCTGCTGCTCGGCTTCATCTCCGCGGTCGCCTTCGCGACGATCCTGGCGGTGGTGGCCGGTCTGACGATCACGGCCTCGGCCTCGTTCGCGCACGACATCTACGCGAACGTGATCAAGAAGGGCAAGGTCGACGACAAGCAGCAGGAGGTCAAGGTCGCGCGGATCACGGCGCTGGTCATCGGTGTCGTGTCGATCCTCGGCGGCATCGCGGCCAACGGGCAGAACGTGGCCTTCCTGGTCGCGCTGGCCTTCGCCGTCGCCGCCTCGGCGAACCTGCCGACGCTGCTGTACTCGCTGTTCTGGAAGCGGTTCAACACCATGGGTGCGCTGTTCAGCATCTACGGCGGTCTGGTGATCACCATCGTGCTGATCATCTTCTCGCCCGCGGTGTCGGGTGACGACGAGGCGATGTTCCCGGCGCTGGACTTCGCGCTGTTCCCGCTGAAGAACCCGGGTCTGGTGTCGATCCCGCTGTCGTTCCTGCTCGGCTACATCGGCACCAAGCTGAGCAAGGACGAGAACGGCGGCACGAAGTACGCGGAGATGGAGGTCCGCTCCCTCACCGGAGCGGGCTCGGAGAAGGCAGTCCAGCACTGACCTGATCCCTCCCGCAGAGCGCCCCGGACCCCTCGGTCCGGGGCGCTTCTCGCTGCGGTGAGGACAGTTTTAGCCATAATTACCCGGACAAAACGGACATTGATCACGGGTGATTATGGCTAAAACTGTCCCCACCCTCACCCCGATGACACGGCGGTCGTGGCAGCATCGGGGCGTGACTACTCCTCCTCCTGGACAGGTGCCCGGCGTCGAGCCGGAGGAACTGCCCGAGAAGCTGCCCGAGGGCAGCGTGCTGCTGGACGTCCGCGAGGACGACGAGTGGCAGGCCGGCCACGCCCCCGAAGCCGTGCACATCCCGATGAGCAAGCTCGTGGAGCGCCTCGACGACATCCCCGAGGCCGACCAGGTCTACGTGGTGTGCCGCTCCGGCGGCCGCTCGGCCAAGGTCACCGCGTACCTCAACGCCAACGGCTGGGACGCGGTCAACGTCGAGCGCGGCATGAACGGCTGGTCGGCCATCGGCCGCCCGCTGGTGGCCGCCGACGGCGACCCGTACGTGCTGTGACCGGGCAGCCCCAGCCGGACCGGGTGGAGTGGGTGGCCACTCCTCCCGGCGGACCGCGCCGCACCCGGCCGCCCCGGCGGCCGCGGCCCTACGCCGGTCCGCCGTCCTACCCGGCACCGCCGCGCTGGGGCTTCCCGCTGCTCGCCTGGCGCTGGCCGCTGGCGCTGCCCACGCACGACCGCGTCGACCACGACGAACGCGCCGGCGCCACCGCGGCCACCGCTATCGCGGCGCTGTGGGTGACCGCGGGCGTCGCCGCCCTGGCGACCGTCGCCGAGGTGTGGCGGTACGTGTTGCTGCTGCTCAGCAGGGGTGAGGCGCTGTCGCGCACGGTGCTGGCGATCTCGGACGCGCTGGTGGGCACCACCGGCGTGATCCTGGTGCTGATGGGCGTGCTGACCGGCGTGTTCACCGTGCTGTGGGGGCTGCGCGCGCGGGCCGCCGCGGCCGAGCGGATCGGCGTCCGCCCCGCCCGGCCGGACTGGCAGGTCGTGGCCGGGGTGCTGGTCCCGGGCCTGAACGCGCTGGTCCCGGGATCGGCGATGGCCGAGCTGGAGCACTGCCTGCTCGTCGCCGAGGGAGACCGGGACCGGGGCGCGCGTCCGTCGCCGAGCCTGCGCGTCCGGTTCTGGTGGGCGCTGTGGGCGGCGACGGTGCTGGTCGGCCTGCTCACCTTCGGCTGGACCTTCCGCGACGGAGTGCAGGCGCTCGCCGACGGCGTCGTGCTGCACGCGGTCAACAACGCGCTGGTCGCGGTGCTGGCGGTGGTGACGGCGCGGCTCATCGACCACCTCATGCGCCTGCTGCTGCCGCCCGACCCGACCGAGCTGAGCCTGCTGCGGGTGCACGCGGTCCGCGCGGCCCCGCCGCCGGAGCGCGCGCCGCGCCCGGGCACGGCTCCCCGCTGACGGGCCCGGAGCTGAGGGGCCCGGAGTTGGGGGGCCCGGAGTTGGGGGGCCCGGAGTTGGGGCGGAGCAGAATCGGTCACACGTGACGGCACGGACAGCGCCGGTTCCGGATACTGGAGGGGTGGCGGAGATTCCTGAGGTCGTCGCGCATCGGGGCGCCTCGGCGCACCGCGCCGAGCACACCCGGTCCGCCTACGAGCTGGCGCTCGAACAGGGCGCGGACGCGCTGGAGTGCGACGTCCGCGTCACCCGCGACGGCCACCTGGTCTGCGTCCACGACCGCCGCATCGACCGGACCTCCAACGGCCGGGGCGTGGTCAGCGCGCTGACGGTGGCCGCGATGGCCGAGATCGATTTCGGCCGCACGGCCGCCGAGTACGGCGTGCTCACCCTGGACGAGCTGCTCGGCATGGTGCGCGCGAGCCCGCGCCGGACGCGGCTGTTCGTCGAGACGAAGCACCCGGTCCGCTACGGCGGACTGGTGGAGCAGAAGCTGGTCGCCCTGCTGGCCAGGCACGGCCTGGCCGCGCCCGCCGACCCGGCGGGCTCGCCGGTGTTCATGATGTCGTTCTCGCCCGCCGCCGTCCGCCGCTTCAAGGAGGCCGCGCCCGCCGTGCCGACGGTCCTGCTGTTCTCCCGCTTCACCGGCGTCCGCCGGGGCGGCGTGCTACCGCCGTGGGCGGACCTGGCCGGACCGGACGTGCGGCTGCTGCGCGAGGACCCGGGTTTCGCGGCGCGCGCCGCCGCGCTGGGCCGGGACACCTACTGCTGGACGGTCGACGCGCCCGCCGACATCGACCTGTGCCGGAGCGCCGGGGTGCGCTACCTGGCGACCAATTCGCCGGAGGCGACCCGCCTCCACCTGGCTGATCCCGATTCCTCCCGATTCGGTAGCGTCGCGCTGTAGTCACCGCCAGCGATTGGATCAGCCGTGTCGAAGCGAGCCGCGACCAAGCCAGCCCAGCCCGAAGGCGCCGTCGGTCCCCGCCAGCCCTGCCCGTGCGGATCGGGCAAGCGCTACAAGGCCTGCCACGGCAAGGCCGGTGGTGCCGCGGACGTGATCGTGACCCGGCCGTTCGAGGGCCTGGCCGCCGAGTGCGAGCTGGTCGCGCTGCGCGAGTTCGTCCCGTCGGCGACGGCGGCGCTGCCGATGCGCGACGGCTCGGCGATCACCCTGGCCACGGTGCTGCCGATGGCGGCCGCCGCGCTGCACCGCAACGACGGCACCCGGTTCGTGGGCCTGCAGGTGCAGACGCACTCCGGTGACATCAGCCGCGACCTGGCCCGCGCGGTCGAGTGGGTGCAGGAGGCCGGCGAGGGCCAGTCGCTGTCGGTCGTCGGCCCCGAGACCGCCGAGGCCGGCACCGTCCCGGTCCGCCTGCAGGACCTGATCGACACCGATGCCGCCCTCGACGTCGAGCTGCACACCGATTTCGCCTGGTGGCTGCCCGAGGACGTGGACCCGACGGGCGAGGTCGCCCTGTCGCTGGAGCGCGCGAACGCCGCGATCATGCCCACCGACCGCCTCCGCGGCGAGGGCGTGACCTCGGCGTACTGGGTGGACGCGGGCGAGAAGGCGCACCTGCGCTGGGTCCGCCCGGAACCGGAGGAGCAGCTGCTGGCCGCGATGGCCCGGCTCTCGGCCCGCGGCGAGCTGGCCCTGGGCGAGGAGAGCCGCTACGCGGGTTCGTTCCGCGCGCACGGCCTGCTCGTCCCGGTCTGGGACCTCGACCGCGAACTGCACGCCCGCGAGTGGGACGAGCCCGCGGCAGCCCTCGGCTCCCGCCTCGACGAAGCCCTGGCCTCCCTGGACAGCGAGCCCCTGACCAGCACGGAGCGCCGCGCCAGGGACGGGCTACGAGGCCGCCAGATCACCATCCGCTGAAAGAACATGGCAGTGGTCCCCTTGCTCGGCGGTGCGGGTGGGGGAACCTGAGCGGCTCCGTGGACTCCGCGCGCCACTCCTGATGTATGCCGATGCACGGCGTCGCGGCGTGCTCGCCACGAAGCCGCTCAGAACCCCCGGCGGTGCGGGCCGCTCAGGTGGTGAAGGAGAAAGCGGCTTCGCCGCTTGCCTGACGTGCCTGCTCCGTTCGGGTGATCTCGGTTCCGTTGGGCAACGAAGTGGCGCGGTGGTGCGTATCCCTCCACAGTGGTACCCGGTGTCGAGGGGGTGGAGGGGTGACCGCGCACTCGCCTGCCGTGCCGGCCGCCGCTGAGGCGTCGGGACTACCTGTGGGGCAGGCGCGCCGGGGGGACATGGCTGCGACAGAAGACGACTTCGCCGATTTCGTCCGGGTGGCTCTGCCTGGGCTGATGCGGTACGGCCATGCCCTCACCGGCAACCCGCACGACGCCGCGGACCTGGTGCAGACGGTGCTGGAGAAGGTCGGCTCGCGCTGGAGCAAGATCAGCCGCACGACCGAGGACCCCACGGCCTACGTGCGCAAGGCGATGGCGAACGCGCACATCAGCCGCTGGCGCCGGACCCGCCGCGAGACGCTGCTGGCCGAGTTCCCGGACGTGCCCGCGATCCCGCAGCAGGACCGCTTGGAGAACGAGCCGGTGTGGCAGGCGTTGCGTGATCTGCCGCCGAGGCAACGCGCGGTGGTAGTGCTGCGTTACTACGAAGGTCTTTCCGAACTGGAGATCGCCGAGACCCTCGGCGTCAGCTGCGGAACCGTGAAGAGCCAGGCGAGCAAGGCGCTCACGTCCTTGCGGAAGCGGCTCGGCGAGACCGTCGAGGGAGGTGACGCGTGATGGATCTGGACGACGAGCTGCAGCGCCTGCTGCGCGACGACCGGCTGGACGTCCCGGTCCGCACCGGCGCGGAGTGGTCGCTGGTGGCCGCCGCGCGTCGCCGACGTCAGCGCAACTCGATGCTGGCCGCGACCGGTGTCGCGCTCGGGGCGGTGCTGCTGGTGGGCGGGGGAGTCGCGATGGTCAGCCACGAGCAGGGGCCGCTGCCGCCCGCGCGGCCGCCGGTGACCCAGCAGCCGGGAGGTCCGCAGGTCCTGCCGCCGCTGCCGTCGAGCGGATCGCTCGTGCCGCCGCCGACGGGTCACCTCCCGCCGCCGTCGTCACCACCGGGCACCCGCTGGCAGCAGACCGGTCCTTCCGAGCCGGAGCCCTCGATCAGCGAGTCGCACGACCCGTCGATCCTGCGCACCGGCCCGTCGGAGACCGCCGACCCGGAAACCTCGCAGCAGCAACCGGATCCGGAGACCTCGCAGCAGCAACCGCAGGAACCGCAGCAACCGGGCCCGTCGGAGCAGAGCCCGCCCAGCGAAATGCAGATCACCCCGAGCGGCTGAGCCGCTCGGGGTGATCTGCCCGGGTTTCGTCGAGCTCCGGGTTACAGCGCGCCGCCGGCCGCCTTGGGGGCGGTCGGGTCCGAGCCCTCGTCGCCGACCTGCTCGCGGGCGAGGAAGGCCTCGACGTCGAAGAGGTTGCCCTTGGAGCGGTCCACGACGTTGAGCAGGGTGGACATCGAGGAGACCTCCTCGACCTGCTCCTTGAGGAACCACTGCATGAACTGCTCGCCGATGTAGTCGCCCTCCTCGCGGGCGGTCTTGGCCAGCGTCTCGATCTCGCGGGTCACCTCGCGCTCCTGCTCCAGGGCGAGCGCGATCAGCTCCCGGGTCTCGGAGAAGTCGTTGCGGACCTGCTCGATGGCCGGGATCTGCGGCGTGATGCTGTTGTCCATGAGGTACTGGACGATCATCATCGCGTGGTTCCGCTCTTCCAGCGCCTGCTGGTAGAAGTGCGAGGCCAGCCGCGGCAGATCGTTGTCGTCGAACCAGACCGCGACCGCGATGTACTGCTGCGAGGCGGTGAACTCGTTCTTGACCTGTTCCTGCAGCAGGTTCTCGAACTTCGATTCCTTGTGCTGAATCTTCTTCGCGGTGACAGCCATGTGTCTCAATATAACCTTGAATCGGTCCAATCACATTCAAGGTGAGCCTTATTCTAATATGGTTAGCCTTAGTTTCCCAGGGTGGGAAGAAAGGTTTGCCTCAATTAATCAAGGCGAGCCACTACCTTGCCGTTCTCGCTGTCCGCGGCGCTGCTACCAGCGGAAACGGGGAAGGTCGTGCGATCCTTACCCGAAGCAACCTATCGGGTTCCGCTTATGAGTGCCGCCAAAATTCTACGGTTGTTCTCGATCACAGTCGAAATGTTCGCCCGATCAGGTGGACGCGATTCGCGTGTCACCGAGCGGAGCACGGCTGATCGGACACGACATGCAGCGCGGGCCGCCTCGTCCGGAACCCAGTTCCGAGCCGCTGATGCGCAGCACCTCGATGCCCGCGTCCTCCAGTCGCGCGTTCGTCTCGGCGTTGCGCTCGTAGGCCACGACCGCGCCGGGAGCGACCGCGAGCGTGTTGTTGCCGTCCTCCCACTGCTCGCGCTCGGCGGTCACCGGGTCCAGGCCGGTGTCGATCACCCGCAGCCGGTCGATGCCCATCGCCTCGGCCGCGGCGTCCAGGAACGGAGCCGGGCCGGAGACGTCCAGCGCGCCGTCCTTCGGGCGCAGCGCGTAGGCGGTCAGCGAGTGCTGGATCGCCGGGTACATCACCACCGCGTCGCGGTCGACCATGGTGCACACGGTGTCCAGGTGCATCGACGCGCGCGCCTGCTCGATCGGCACCGCCAGCACGGTGTGCGCGAGGTCGTCGGCGAACATCGACCGCGCCAGCGACTCCGCGCCTGCCGGGGTGGTGCGCTCGCCGACCCCGATGGCGACCACGCCGGGCGCCAGCAGCAGCACGTCGCCGCCCTCCACCGGTGCCGAGTGCGCGCCGTACGCGCGGGCCGCGTGCGAGAACCTCGGGTGGTAGGCGTAGATCAGGTCGGTGATCGCCGACTCGCGCCGCCGCGCGGGCATCGCCAGCGCCGCGATCGCCACCCGGCCGCCGATCCACACCGACGAGTCGCGGGTGAACAGCAGGTTCGGCAGCGGGTCGACGGCGAAGTCGTGCGGCCGGTGCATCCGGCGCACCAGCGAGCGGCCTTCCGCCTCCGGCAGCTCCTCGAAGGTCATGCCGCCGATGAGCACCTCGGCCAGCGTCTCGTCGGTGACGCCCGAGAGGTGCGAGCGCAGCGTGTCGGCCACGTCGGCGCCGAGCTTGAGCTCGTCGACGCCGGTGTGCACCGCGGCGGCCCGCGCGCGGGCGTCCGCGAGGGCCTCGGTGAGCAGGTCGCGCAGCAGCAGGACCTCGACGCCGCGTCCGCGCAGCACCTCGGCGAAGGCGTCGTGCTCCTCCTGTGCCCGGTCGACCCAGGGGATCGCGTCGAACAGCAGCTGGTCGTTGTTGCGCGGGGTGAGGCGCTTGAGCTCGGAACCGGGACGGTGCAGCACCACCGAGTTCAGCGGTCCGACCTCGCTCTGGACGTGCGGTCGAGTCACACCCGCAGACTAGCTGGGACGAACGTAATCGTCGCTGATCACGCGCGATTTCGATGGATCATTAACTTTCCCGGCGGCTGAACCGGCGATGCGTTGCGCGCCGCGCCGGAATCCAAGATCACGGGAGCCAGCCGACGCGCCCCCGCAGCGCCGCGTAGCCCACGAACGCGACCACGTCGATCAGCGCGTGCCCGATGACGAGCGGCACCAGCCGGTTGGAGCGCTGCCAGATCCGGCCGTAGACCAGACCCATCACGACGTTGCCCACGAACCCGCCGAAGCCCTGGTAGAGGTGGTAGCTGCCGCGCAGCACCGCGGCCAGCCACAGCGAGCGGTTCTCGCCCCAGCTGAGCTGTCGCAGCCGGGTCAGCACGTAGCCGACGACCAGGACCTCCTCGGCGAAGGCGTTGCCGAACGCCGACAGCACCAGCACCGGCGCCCGCCACCACGCGTCGGTCAGCGTCGAGGGCTGCACGGTCAGGCTCAGGCCGAGCGCGTGCGCCAGGAGGTACAGGCCGAGCCCGGGAATCCCGATCAGCGCGGCCAGTCCCGCTCCGCGCAGCGCGTCATTCCCCAACCGGGTGCGGTCCAGGCCGACCTTCCGCAGCGCGATCCCGCTGCGCCACAGCAGGAACGCGCCCAGCGCGCCCCACGAGATCAGCCGCAGCACGTTGACCAGCTGCGCCAGCATGTCCAGCAGCCCGAGATCGGCTCGCGGCTGGTTGATCGCGACCTGCTGCTGGGCCAGCGGCATCGGCTGCAGCAGCGCGTCCAGCAGGGAGATCAGGCTCTGCAGGCCCGACATGCCCAGCGTGACGGCGAAGACCACGAGCAGTTCGATGCGGATCGCCTTGCGCTCCGCCGGATCGGTGAACTCCTGGGGCTCATCGGGGCGTGTAGGGCTCAGCCAGGCGCGCAGGATGCTCACCGGACGCACCGTACCCGCAGCGGTGCCGCCACCGGATGCCCGTCGCGACTGGTTTCGGGAGGAGCGGAACCGCTGAGGGCTCCCGCTCCGTCGCATGAGTGTCGCCGACGCGAGAGGGTGCGCGTGGACGTTTACGTGTGGGGAACGCAGGAAGCCGAGCCGCTGGCGGAGAACCTGCCGGCGCTGGCCATGCGCGTGCTGCGGGAGGTGCGCGACTTCGACTCGATCAACTGCGCGCTGGGCGCCACGGACTTCTTCGGCATCCGCGACGGGCTCCTGGTGGAGCTGCAGTACGCGGAACCGGGCGGTCTGCAGGTCCGGTTCTCCGACGGGCTGACCGAGGGCCAGGCGTGGCGGGTGGCGCACGCCTTCCTGTGGCTGGTCACCCGGCAGCAGCAGATCGCCGAGGCGGTGCTGGTCGGCGAGGACGGCTCGCTGCGCTTCCGCCACGGCCGCATCACCCGAGCGACGTGGTTCTCCGACGAACTCACCTGACGGGACAGTTTTCATGAAAACTGTCCCACCCCGAACCCCAACACCCCTCACCACCGACGTTCGGTGGTGAGGGAAGTTTTCATGAAAACTTCCCCCGCCCAGGGGTCGATCCCCTCAGGGGGAGACGTCGTTCGGTGGGGACAGTTTTCATGAAAACTGTCACCGATCTCGTCAGGAGCCGTTGCGCTGCTGGGCGAGGAAGGGGCAGCCGACGAGGCGGCGGAGCTCGAAGCCGAGGCGCTCGGTGGTGTCGGCCGGTCGGGAGAAGCCCAGCCGGACGTCGTGGTCGCCGTCGGAGGACTCCACCCGCAGCCGCAGCCCGTAGCGATCCAGGCCGAGCGGCCGGATGTGGCCGCCGCGCAGCTGCTCCGGCAGGTGCCGGGCGAGCAGGCCCACGACGTCGCGGTGCGAGAGCTCCAGGTGCCGCAGCCAGTCGTCCTCGAAGGTGCAGAACGGGTCGGGTGTGGCGGCCTGGAACTCGGTCGGGTCCACCGAGTCGGTGCCCTCGGCGTCGGCGAGCACGATCGAGGCGGATTCCAGCCGCAGCACGCTGGCGCCGTGCCCGGCGTCGAGCAGTCGCGGGTCGGGCCGGTCGTCGACGATGGAGAGCACCTCGTGGTGCGCCTCCTCGGGGTCGAGCAGCCGCAGCCAGCCGGTCAGCCACAGCAGGCCGCGGACCGGTTCGCGCAGCCGCACCGGGGTCGGGTCGGCCACCTCCAGCACCGCCGCCAGCTCGCCGCGCGGGGCGTGCCAGCCTGCGGCGACCAGCGGGTGGTCGTCGGCGAGCAGCACGGTCGCGGTCCCGTCCGAGTGCACGTGGTGCAGCAAGGGGGCGACGCGGGCCGAGACCTCGCCCGACGGCAGCAGCGCGGCCTTCCCGCCGCGCTTGGCAATGCTCCTGGCTCGCTCCGCCACGCTCGGTCTGGCCGGCTTGCGGATCGTCTTCTCGCCCACCTGCTCACCTCCAACTTAGGCAAGCCTAACTTAAGCTGAAGCGCGAGAAAAGCCCCCGTCCCGGTGAGCGGACCACGGGTTCCGGGCCTCGAACGCGCTGCGGGGCTCCCCGCCGAACCCCTTACTACCAGGTGCGACGGTGGCGTGGGGAGCCGACCGGACCAGTGAGCGCAGGTCCGAGCGGGTGGTTGTCCGGGAGGAACCACCCGGGTGGTGGGTGGGGTGACTACGCAGGGGTGCATGATGTCCGCCAAACTCGTCCCAGGGAGGCGCATATGACCCGGTCAGACGTCCGTTTATCGGGCATCTTTGTTCACTGGCCGCAACGGCACTAGCGTGTCCACCGTGTCAAGCGCTGTTGAGCTTCGCGCGCCAGGTCCGCGCGGCATCCCACCCCTGTTCGCCCGACTGGTCGATGACGCCGCGCTCTTCCCGCCGCCCGGAAACCGCAACGAGGTGGCCACCCCGGTACCGCAGGCGGTCACCGACCACCTGGACGCGCGGGCCGGCGAGTTCGCCGGCCTGCTCGGGCCGATGCTGTGCCAGGCGTCCCGGCTCGCCGAGCTGATCACCGAGCTGGCCAAGGCCAAGCCGTCCTCGCCGATCCCGCTGTCCCTGGTGTGCGACACCGGCCTGGGCGGCGTGCCCAAGGCCCTGTCGATCATCGAGGGCAGGCAGGAGCTGCTCGCGCTGCGGATGGTCGAGATGCCCGCGCCGTCGGACGTCGACGACATCTGGCTGGAGCGCGTCTCGGAGTTCGTGCCCGAGGACATCACCCGCGTCGTAGAGCCCCGCCGCGGCGGGGAGGGCTGGTTGGACGGCATCCGCCGCGTCGCCGAGCACGGCTGCTGGCCCAAGCTGCGCACCGGCGGCCAGACCGCCGAGGCCGTGCCCACGGTCGACGAGGTCGCCGAGTTCCTCGCCGTCGCCGGATCGCTGGACGTCCCGTTCAAGGCCACCACCGGTCTCAACGCCGCCGTCCGGGGCGAGGACCCGGAAACGGGATTCACCCATCACGGTTTCCTCAACCTGCTCGTCGCGACCGCGCGCTCCCTTTCCGGCAAGGATGTGCGGGCGGCGCTGGAAAGCACCGACGGCGCCGCGCTGGCCGAGGAGGCCCGCTCGCTGTCCGACGACGCGGCCAACGCGGTGCGCGACGTCTTCGCCTCGTACGGCTCGTGCTCGCTGAAGGACCCCGTCGCCGAACTGGAAGGATTGGGGTTGCTTTGAGCTGGATCGAGGACGCGGAGTTCGCCCCGGACAAGCCGTTCGGGCCGCAGACCCTCCCGTACGGCGTGCTGGTCACCGGCACCGGTCCGGTGGTCGCGGTGCGCGTCGGGCGGCACGCCCTGCCGCTGCGGGGCATCTCCGGCGAACTCGGTCCTCGGCTGGCCGACCTCGTCTCCGGCGACTCCCTCGACCCGCTGCTCGCGGCGGGCCGGGACGTCTGGCGCGAGCTGCGGGAACGGCTCACCGGCATCGTGACCGCCGATCGCGCCCCGGCCGGGGCCGAGCTGGTGCGCACCGACTGGCACACGCTGTCGATGCCGTTCACCGTCGGCGACTACGTCGACTTCTTCGCCTCCCGGCACCACGCCGAGAACGCCGGTCGCATCCTCAGCCGGGGCGCGGCGCCGCTGCCGGAGAACTGGACGCACCTGCCGATCGGCTACCACGGGCGCGCCGGAACGGTGTGCGTGTCGGGCACCGACATCCACCGGCCCAGCGGCCAGCGCAAGGCGACCGGCGACGCGCACCCGGCGTTCGGCCCCACCCGGCGGCTGGACTTCGAGGCCGAGGTCGGGTTCGTGTGCGGCGGTGAGGCCGCCGCGCGCATCCCCACCTCGGAGTTCGCCGAACACGTCTTCGGCGTCGCGCTGGTCAACGACTGGTCGGCCCGCGACGTGCAGGCGTGGGAGTCCAAGCCGCTCGGCCCGTTCCTGTCGAAGTCCTTCGCGACCTCCGTCGCCGGCTGGATCACGCCGCTGGAGGCGTTCGAGCACGCGCGCGTCCCGGCCCCGCCGCCGGAGCACCCGCTGCAGCAGTACCTGGTGGAGTCCGAGCCGTGGGGCCTGGACCTGCGGCTGGAGGTGCGCTGCAACGAGACGACGCTGTCGCACCCGCGCTTCGCCGACATGTACTGGACCCCCGCGCAGCAGCTCGCGCACCTGACCGTCGCCGGCGCCCCGGCGCGGCCCGGCGACCTGTTCGCCTCCGGCACCGTGTCCGGGCCCGAGCGCGAGCACCGCGGCTGCCTGCTGGAGCTGACCTGGGGCGGATCGGACCCGATCACGCTGTCCGACGGCGAGCAGCGGACCTTCCTCCAGGACGGCGACCGGGTGACACTGAGCGGTAGCGCGCCGGGCCCCGGCGGCTCGGTCGTCGGGCTCGGCGAGGTGACCGGCACGGTGCTCGCGGCGGCTCGGAGGTGACGCGATGGCCCAACCCGATCCGACGCACGTCCCGCGCCTCCCGCACGAGGTGCCCGCGGGCACCAAGGAGAGCTCGCTGACGCTGGAGCGCGGGTTGAGCCTGCTCCAGGCGGTGGCCGACGCGGAGAGCGAGGCGCCGACGATCAGCGACCTGGCCGCGCGCATCGGCGTGAGCCGCGCCGCCGTGTACCGGCTGCTCGGGCCGCTGCAGAGCCGCGGGCTGGTGCGGCGCGAGGGGTCTCGGGTCCGGTTGGGTCTCGGCGTGCTGTGGCTGGCGGGACGGGTCCTGCCGCAGCTGCGGGTCGCCTGCACGCCCGCGCTGCGGGCGCTGGCGGAGAAGGTCGGCGCGACCGCGCACCTGACCGTCGCCGACGGCAGCGAGGCGCAGGCCGTGGCGGTCGTCGAACCCTCGTGGACCAGCTATCACGTGTCCTACCGGGTGGGCACGCGCCACCCCATCCAGCGCGGTGCCGCAGGGCGGGCGGTCGACCTGCCCGCGGGTGCGCCCCGGTGGATCTCCAGCAGCGGTGACCTGCAGCAGGGCGCCTTCGGCGTGGCCGCGCCGGTGCGCGGGGTGCCGGGGCTGCGCGCCAGCGTCGGAGTGGTGGCGCTGCAGCCGATCGCCGCCGACGAGATCGGGCCGATGGTGGTCGAGACGGCGGAGGCGGTCGCCGAAGCCCTCCGGTGACCGTCCGCTTCGGACGGCGCCACCTGATCGTTCGGGTGTTTCGTCCCAGGTGGGCGTCGTGGTCGCGCTGCGTGGATGAGGACCTAGGTCCCGCTGAGGTCGGGACGCTCGACCGGGCGATTGGGGGCCCTTGCCTCTGCGCGCGCACGCGTGCGGGCGGCAGTGTGGGGGCGTGGATCTGCTCGACATCGCGCGCTGGCAGTTCGGGATCACGACCGTCTACCACTTCCTGATGGTGCCGCTGACCATCGGACTGGCGATCCTGGTCGCCGGGATGCAGACGGCCTGGTACCGCACCGGGAACCGCCGATACCTGAAGATGACCAAGTTCTGGGGCAAGTTGATGCTGATCAACTTCGCCATGGGGGTGGTCACCGGGATCGTGCAGGAGTTCCAGTTCGGCATGGCCTGGAGCTCCTACTCCCGCTTCGTCGGCGACGTCTTCGGCGCGCCGCTGGCGATGGAGGGCCTGCTGGCGTTCTTCGTCGAGTCGACCTTCCTCGGCCTGTGGATCTTCGGCTGGGACCGGCTCTCCAAGGGCGTCCACCTGGCCTGCGCGTGGGCGTTCTCGCTGGCCACCGTGCTCTCGGCGTACTTCATCCTGGCCGCCAACTCCTGGATGCAGCACCCCGTCGGCATCCGGATGGTCGAGGGCAAGCCCGAGCTCATCTCGATCTGGGCGGTGCTGACCAACTCCACCGTCCTGGCGGCCTTCCCGCACACCGTCTTCGGCTGCTTCGCCGTCGCGGGCGGCTTCCTCATCGGCATCGCCGCCTGGCAGATCGTGCGGCAGCGCAAGCAGGCCGACAGCACCGGTGAGCCCGTCGACGAGGAGGACCGGCGCGCCTGGCACGGATCGATGCGGCTCGGCGCCTGGGTCGCGGTCGTGGCCTTCGCCGGGCTGGCGATCAGCGGCGACATCCAGGGCAAGCTGATGTTCGACCAGCAACCGATGAAGATGGCCTCCGCCGAAGCGCTGTGCCACAGCGAGGCGCCCGCCAGCTTCTCGATCTTCGCGGTCGGCGACGTCAGCCGCCCCAACTGCGAGGACGTCAAGAGCCTGACCGTGCCCTACATCCTGTCGTACTTGGCCGAAGGCGACTTCACCAGCGAGGTCGACGGGGTCAACGAGCTCATCCCGAAGTACCAGGCCGCGTACGGCACGCACTACCCGGACGACCCGCGGCTGGGGCAGTTCGCGGGCCAGCCGATCGACTACCAGCCGCTGCTGCCGGTGACCTACTGGGGATTCCGGTTCATGATCGGCTTCGGCGGGCTGGCCGCGCTCGGCGGCGTGGCCGTGCTGTGGCTGACCCGCAAGCAGCGGTTCCCCCGCGGCAAGTGGTGGGCGCCGCTGGCGCTGCTCGGCATCGGGGCGCCGTTCGGCGGCAACATCGCCGGGTGGGTGTTCACCGAGATGGGCCGCCAGCCGTTCGTCGTCGCGCCCAACCCGAACCCGTCCGGCGTGGACGGCGTGTACATGTACACCGCCTCCGCCGTGTCCTCCGGCGTGACGCCCGGCGAGATGCTGACCTCGGTGATCAGCCTGACCGCGCTCTACGGGGTGCTGCTGGTCGTGGAGATCTTCCTGATGATCCGCTTCTCGCGCGGCGGGTTCGACGCCGTGATGCCGCCGGAGAAGAAGTCCGACGCCGACGAAGCCCTGTCCTTCGCGTACTGAGAGGCCGAGATGGATCTCCCCACCTTCTGGTTCCTCGTGATCGCCCTGCTGTGGCTGGGCTACCTGTTCCTCGAGGGCTTCGACTTCGGCGTCGGGATGCTGCTGCCGATCCTCGGGCGCGACAACACCCAGCGCCGCGTCCTGATCAACACCATCGGTCCGGTCTGGGACGGCAACGAGGTGTGGCTGATCGTGGCCGGTGGCGCCACCTTCGCCGCCTTCCCCGGCTGGTACGCGTCGCTGTTCTCCACCGCCTACCTGCCGCTGCTGGTGCTGCTGCTCGTGCTGATCGGGCGGGGTGTCGCCTTCGAGTACCGGGGCAAGGTCGACACCGACCGCTGGCGGCGCACCTGGGACGCGGTGATCGTGCTGGCCTCCTGGATCGCGCCCGCGATGGTCGGACTGGTGCTGTCGGCCAACGTCTTCGGGCTGCCGCTGGACGCCAACGGCGACCGGGTCGGAGGCTGGTGGACGATCTTCAGCCTGCCCAGCGTCGTCGGCGCGATCGCCGTGGTCACCTTCTCGATGCTGCACGGCGCCGTGTTCCTCGCGCTCAAGACCGAGGGCGAGATGCGGTTGCGCGCCCGCCGGTTCGCGCTGCGCGCCGGCCTGCCGCTGCTGCTGCCGGTGGTCGCGCTGGTGCTGCTCGCCCAGTTCCGCGAGGGTTCGGCCTGGACCTGGATCCCGCTGGTGATCGCCCTGGCGGCGGGTCTGCTCGGTCTCGCCAGGGTCGCCGCCGACCGGGAGGGGCAGGCGTTCTTCCTGCAGGCCGTCGCGCTGACCGGTGTGGTGGTGACGCTGTTCGGCTCGCTGTGGCCGAACGTCATCCCGTCCACCGTGGACCCCGCGTTCTCGCTGTCCGTCGAGGACACCGCCGCCAGCGATTACCCGCTGATGATCATGACCTGGGTCGCCGCGTTCGGCACCCCGGCCGTGCTGATCTACCAGAGCTGGACCTACTGGGTGTTCCGCAAGCGCATCGGCACGAAGCACATCCCACCGGTGCACGCGCCGTGAGCGGCCCGCTCGGCGCCCTGCCCCGGCTGTCCGGGTCGACGCGGCGCGCGCTCGTCGTCGGCGGACTGCTCGCCGCGGGCAACGCGGTCGCGCTCATCGCGCAGGCGTGGGCGATCGGCAGCGCGCTCGCCGACGTCGTGGTGCGCGGGGTGCCCGCCGCCGAGATCGGAGACCGGCTGGTCGTGCTGGCCGTCGCCGTCCTCGCCCGCGCCGCGCTCGGCTGGGCCACCGAAGCGGTCTCCGCGCGCGCCGCCGCCGGTGCCAAGGAGGAACTGCGCGCCCTGCTGCTCGACTCCGCGCTGCGGCGCGGCCCCGAGTGGATCGGCAAGCGCGGGCCCGCCGAGCTCACCGCCCTGGCCACCCGGGGTCTCGACGCGCTCGACGCCTACTTCACCAAGTACCTGCCCGCGCTCGTCACCGCCGCGATCGTGCCGCCGCTGGTCGGCGCCTGGATCCTCTGGTCGGACTGGGTGTCCGCGCTGGTCGTGGTGCTGACCGTGCCGCTGATCCCGCTGTTCGCGTGGCTCGTCGGCCGCTACACCGAGCAGCGCACCGCCCGCGCCACCGACGCCGAGCACCGGCTGTCGGCCCGGCTGCTGGAGCTGATCCGCGCCCTGCCGGTGCTCACCGCGTTCGGCCGCGCGCGAGCCCAGCGCGAGGTCGTCCGCAAGGTCAGCGAGGAGCACCGCCGCAGCACCGTCGCCACGCTGCGGATCGCGTTCCTGTCCGCGCTGGTGCTGGAGCTGTTCTCGTCGCTGTCGGTGGCGATGGTCGCCGTCGGCATCGGTCTCCGCCTCGTCTCCGGTGATCTCGACCTGGCGACCGGGTTGTTGGTGCTGGTCCTGGCCCCGGAGTGCTACCTGCCGCTGCGCGCTGTCGGCGCCGCGCACCACGCCAGCGAGGACGGCGTCGAGGCCGTCAGCCGCGTCGACGAGATCGTGTCCGCCCCCGAGCCGACCGGGTTCGCGGTCACCGGGAACCCCGACGACGAGCCCGGTGTGCTGCGGGTGTCCGGACTGCGGGTCCGGCGCCGCGACGCGTTCGTGCCGGACGGGCTGAGCTTCACCGCGCGACCCGGATCCGTGCTGCGGCTCGCCAGCGGCGACCTCGGGTCCGGCGACATCGGTTCGGGTGACATCGGGTCCGGGGACATCGGCCCGAGCGGCAGCGGGAAGTCCACCGTGCTGGCCGTGCTGCTCGGCTTCGCCCACCCCGACTCCGGTGTCGTGACCTGCGGTGGAGACACCCCCACCGTCGAGGAGTGGCGGCGCCGGGTCGCCTGGGTGCCGCAGCGCCCGACGTTCACCGGTGGCACGGTCCGCGACGAGCTGCTGGTCGCCACCGCCGACCAGCCCGACCTCGCCGACCACGTCGACGGGACGCTGGCCGACGCCGCCGCCGGGCACCTGGCCGACCGCCGCATCGACGAGCTGTCCGCGGGCGAGCGCCAGCGCGTCGCCGTCGCCCGCGCCCTGCTGCGGCTGCGCGGCGACGCGACGTTCCTGCTGCTCGACGAACCGACCGCGCACCTCGACGCGGCCAGCGCCCAGCGCGTCGACGCCGCCGTCGCCCGCGCCGCCCAGCGCGGCGCGACCGTCGTCCTGGCCAGCCACCGGCCCACGTCCGAGAGCACCGGACCCGAGACGGCGGCCCCGGAAGTCGAGGCACCGGGCGCAGCGGAGACCACCGCGCGCGGCCGACTGCGCGACCTGATCGGCACGCGGACGCTCGCCGGTGCCGCGCTCGGCGCGCTGTCGCTGCTGTCCGGACTCGCGCTCACCGCCACCTCCGCCTGGCTGATCGCCCGAGCCTCCCAGCAGCCGCCGATCCTGACCCTGTCCGTCGCGGTCGTCGGCGTCCGCACCTTCGCGCTCTCCCGTGCCGCGCTGCGCTACCTGGAACGGCTCGTCACCCACGACGCCGCCTTCCGCACCGCAGGCGACCTGCGGGAACGACTGTGGTCCGCGCTGGTCCGGCTCGGTCCGGTCCGCACCGCCGGACTGCGGCGCGGTGAGGGCGTGGCCAGGCTCGTCGACGACGTCGACGAGGTCCGGGACCAGATCCCCCGCGTCGTCCTCCCTCCGCTGATCGCGTTCGTCGTCCTCGTGGCGGCCGTCGTGGTGCAGGCCCTGGTGCTGCCCGAAGCCGGCCTCGTGCTCGCCCTCGCCCTGGCGACCGCGAGCGTGGCGACCCCCGTCGTCGCGGTGCTCGCCGAGCAGCGCGCCAGCGCCGCCGTCGCCGAAGGCCGCCGCGTCGTGGCGGCCCGCGTGCTCGCGCTGCTCGACGGCGCCGCCGAACTGCTGGCCTTCGGCGCGCACACCCGGCGTCGCGCCGAACTCGCCGAGGCCGACTCGCGGCTCGCCGCCCGCGCCCGCCGCGCCGCCTTCGGCACCGGAGCCGCGACCGCCGTGCACACGCTGCTGATCGGCGCCGCCGTGCTCGGCAGCGCCCACCTCGCCGCGACCGCCGTCGCCGACGGCCGACTGGCGCCCGAACTCGCGCCGCTGCTCGCGCTCGTCCCGCTCGCCGCCGCCGAAGCCGTCGCGCTGCTGCCGCCCGCCGCGCAGCAGTGGCGCACGCTGCGCGCCGCCCACGACCGGCTCGCGCCGCTGCTCAGCGCACCGGAGCCCGATCAGCGCCCGGCCGGGACCGAGGGCGAGATCGACCTGGTCGGCGCCGACATCGCCTGGCCCGACGGGCCGGTGGTGCTCTCCGACGTCGACCTGCACGTGCCCGCCGGGTCGCACGTCGCCGTCGTCGGGCCCTCCGGGGCGGGCAAGTCGACGCTGCTCGCTTTGCTGCTCGGATTCGTGCCGGCCGCGGGCGGTCTCGCCCGGGTGCCGGACCGCGTGGCGTGGTGCCCGCAGGACCCGCAGCTGGTGACCACCACCGTCCGCGAGAACCTCCGGCTCGCCGCACCCGGCGCGACCGACGCCGAGCTCACCGACGCGCTCGACACCGCCGGACTGCCCGGTTGGGACCTCGACACCCCGGTCGGCAGCGGCGGAACCGAGCTCTCCGGTGGCGAGGCCCAGCGGCTCGCGCTAGCCCGAGCGCTGCTCGCCGACGCCGACCTGGTGCTGCTCGACGAGCCCACCGCGCATCTCGACGCCGAGACCGCGGACGCGCTGCTGCACCGGCTGCGCGACCGGCTCCGCGGCCGCACCGTCGTGCACGTGACGCACCGGATCAGCGAGACCGCGGGCAGCGACCTGGTGCTCCGCGTCAACGGCGGCCGGGTCGACCGTGACCAGGTGGACGGCAGCCAGGTCGACGGTGACCAGGTGAACGGGGGCCGGGCCCGCACCACGACCACGGCGGATGTGTCATGAACCGCACCAGCAACTCCCTTCACCGCGTGTACGGGCGCTATAGCCTCGAAAGCGTCATGGATTCCACCCTCGCCAGGCGGATGCTCACCGCGTCCACCGAGATCACCAGGGTGGCGCTGTCCGCGGAGTATCCCGAGGCGGTGCTGCCGCTGGTCGTCCGGCGCGCCGCGGAACTCGCCGAAGCGGACCTCGGCGTCGTCACGGTGCGGTCCGACGACGGACGTCTCACCGTCGAAGCCGCCTACGGCGCCCCGAGCGCGACCGGCCCGCTCGCCGATCCCGTCGGAACCGTGCTCTCCTCCCGTTCTGCGGCCGCACGCGTCGCGCGCAGCGGCGTTCCCGTGGTCGTCGACGACCTCATCGACGACCCGTTGACCGCGCCGTACGTGCCCGCGTCGCTGCGGGTGTACGGGCCGTTCGCCGTCGCCCCGTTCGGCACCCGCGAACGGCGCCTCGGCGCGCTGGCCGTCTACCGGCGACGCGGGGCGTCGACCTTCAACCGCGTCGCGGTCGACGTGCTCACCTCCTTCGCCGCGCAGGCAGGTCTCGCGCTGGTGCTGGCCGAGGGCTCCACCGCCCGGCAGCGGATCGCCGTCTACCAGGAGCGCGAGCGCATCGCCCGCGACCTGCACGACGTGATCGTGCAGCGGCTCTACGCCGCGGGCGTGCAGCTGGACGTGCTGCAGCGCCGCGTCGAGGGCAGCCTCGACAGCGCCGACGCCGACCGGCTGGCCGAGACCGTCGAGCAGATCGACCAGGCCATCGCCGAGGTCCGCGCGACCGCCCGCACGCTGCGCTCGGCCGACCCCGAGACGCCCAACCAGGCACCCGCGCTGGACGACTCGATCCGCTCCGAGGTGCAGATCGCCGGTGAACTGCTCGGCAGGCCGCCCAGGCTGGAGATCGACGGCGACCTCACCGACGTCCCGGTGCCGGTGGCCGACCACGCGCGGGCGGCGCTGCGCGAAGCGCTGTCCAACGTGGTCCGGCACTCGGGCGCGCGGACCGTCCTGGTGCGGGTCCGGCGATCGGAGTCCGGACTGCGGTTGCAGGTCGTCGACGACGGCTGCGGGATCCCGCGCGACGTGAGCAAGCGCGGTCTCCGCAACCTCGAAGAACGCGCAGCCGCGGCCGGCGGGCGCTGCACCCTCGCCTCCTCCCCGGACAGCGGGACGACCGTGACCTGGGAAGTCCCGCTCGCCTAGAAGGCGCTCCGCTCGATCGGCGACAGCCGGGTGCAGACCCAGCGCTGCGCTTGCCGCTCGATGCGCAGGACCAGGGCGCGGAACCGGTGCGCACCCACGATCAGGCAGGCCTCCACCACCGAATCCCCGACCGCGCACGCGTGCACCGAGTGCAGCCGGTAGTCCGGGTGGCCGGCGCCGTGCAGCCGGACGCCGATCAGGTTCCCGAAGACCGTGGCCGTCAGGGACTCGCGCACCCGGTCCGCGCGCGTGCGCCCGGCGAGCACGTCGAAGACCTGCCTGCCGATCATCGAGGCGACCGCCGTCGCGCTGCGCTGCGCCGCGTCCCGAGGACCTGGTGGTGGCTCGGTGCGGGAGCGGGCAGCCGACGCCGGACGGGCGATCGGACTGGGCGGGAAGGTGGTTCTGGTTTGCGAGGTGGTTCTGGGCCGGGCAGCGGTGCTGCCCTGGATCGCGGTCATGGGATCTCCTCCGTCGTCGGTTCCTCCCCCGATGTGAAAGAGGCGCGAGACCCGCGAATCCGGTCACGTTTCGGCCGGTACCACCCGATCGTGTGGCCTACGGTGCTGAACGTGGATCTGCGCGGACTGCTTCTCGACTACGCCGGAGTGCTCGACGAGCCCGGGATGGACGCGGTAGCCCGCGCGCTCCGGGCCACCGGGGTGCGCACCGCCGTCGTCTCCAACGCCGACCGGCTTCCCGATCCGGAGTTGGCGGACGGGTTCGATTCCGTGGTGCTCTCCGGAGCCGTCGGGTTCGCCAAACCCGATCCCGAGATCTACCGGCTCGCCGCGCGGCGGATCGGGCTCGAACCGGGGGAGTGCGTCTTCGTCGACGATCTCCGGCGCAACGTCGATGGAGCGGTCGCGGCGGGAATGGTCGGCATCCACCACTCGGACCGCGATTCCACGACCACGGAGCTGGAAGCCCTATTCGAGGCACGGCTGGCCCCCTGACCTGGGGTTTCACCCTTAAAGGGGGGGTGGTGTTCAGGGGGTTTTCGGGTGTGCGTAAAGTATTCCATGTCAGCGCGACACGGACCGGGGAAAACCGGGCCGGGCCTGACGGGGCCCCGAGAACCTCGCTTAAACCTTCGGGTGGTAGCGTGTTCGGAGCCCGGTGAGAACGGGTAAGACCTTTTGATAATGT
Organism: Saccharopolyspora sp. ID03-671; assembly: GCF_045278815.1. Lineage (NCBI taxonomy): Bacteria > Bacillati > Actinomycetota > Actinomycetes > Pseudonocardiales > Pseudonocardiaceae > Saccharopolyspora > Saccharopolyspora sp. ID03-671. The sequence goes on along the minus strand of NZ_CP134054.1, from coordinate 3,707,931 downwards.
GAATACCGATTGAGCGGTTGTTTCGCTTGATGTTGCGGAGTACGGGACTTGCTTGAAGGTCACGGAAAAGCAACGGCCGAGAATGAGACCCCCCGGTTTGACCGAGGAAATCAGGATGGTCTAAAGTGGGAAACACCGCGAGAGCGGGAATCACCGAGGAAATGACTCCCCGGACTTTGCGGCCCTGGAATGGGTGGTGAGGGATGGTGTGGGTGTGTTCTTTGAGAACTCAACAGTGGACTGTTTTGGTTAGTGTTCTTTTATGCCCCTAACCAACTGGATGCGGGTTTTGCCTGCTGATGGTGGTTGGTGGTTTCTTTGAGTATCACGCTCCGACCTTTGTGGTTGTTGAGTGTGTGCTGGGATTGTTTCAACAAGGCATTGTTGGAGAGTTTGATCCTGGCTCAGGACGAACGCTGGCGGCGTGCTTAACACATGCAAGTCGAACGATGAAGCCGCTTCGGTGGTGGATTAGTGGCGAACGGGTGAGTAACACGTGGGTAATCTGCCCTGCACTCTGGGATAAGCCTTGGAAACGAGGTCTAATACCGGATACGACACGTCACCGCATGGTGTGCGTGTGGAAAGTTCCGGCGGTGCAGGATGAGCCCGCGGCCTATCAGCTTGTTGGTGGGGTAGTGGCCTACCAAGGCGACGACGGGTAGCCGGCCTGAGAGGGTGACCGGCCACACTGGGACTGAGACACGGCCCAGACTCCTACGGGAGGCAGCAGTGGGGAATCTTGCGCAATGGGCGAAAGCCTGACGCAGCAACGCCGCGTGGGGGATGACGGCCTTCGGGTTGTAAACCTCTTTCGACAGGGACGAAGCGCGAGTGACGGTACCTGTAGAAGAAGCACCGGCTAACTACGTGCCAGCAGCCGCGGTAATACGTAGGGTGCGAGCGTTGTCCGGATTTATTGGGCGTAAAGAGCTCGTAGGCGGTTTGTCGCGTCGGCCGTGAAAACCTGCAGCTTAACTGTGGGCGTGCGGTCGATACGGGCAGACTTGAGTTCGGCAGGGGAGACTGGAATTCCTGGTGTAGCGGTGAAATGCGCAGATATCAGGAGGAACACCGGTGGCGAAGGCGGGTCTCTGGGCCGATACTGACGCTGAGGAGCGAAAGCATGGGGAGCGAACAGGATTAGATACCCTGGTAGTCCATGCCGTAAACGTTGGGCGCTAGGTGTGGGGATGGGTTCCACCGTTTCCGTGCCGTAGCTAACGCATTAAGCGCCCCGCCTGGGGAGTACGGCCGCAAGGCTAAAACTCAAAGGAATTGACGGGGGCCCGCACAAGCGGCGGAGCATGTGGATTAATTCGATGCAACGCGAAGAACCTTACCTGGGTTTGACATGCACTAGACAGCCTCAGAGATGGGGTTTCCCTTGTGGTTGGTGTACAGGTGGTGCATGGCTGTCGTCAGCTCGTGTCGTGAGATGTTGGGTTAAGTCCCGCAACGAGCGCAACCCTTGCCCTATGTTGCCAGCGCGTGATGGCGGGGACTCGTAGGGGACTGCCGGGGTCAACTCGGAGGAAGGTGGGGATGACGTCAAGTCATCATGCCCCTTATGCCCAGGGCTTCACACATGCTACAATGGCCGGTACAGAGGGTTGCGATACTGTGAGGTGGAGCGAATCCCTTAAAGCCGGTCTCAGTTCGGATCGGGGTCTGCAACTCGACCCCGTGAAGTCGGAGTCGCTAGTAATCGCAGATCAGCATTGCTGCGGTGAATACGTTCCCGGGCCTTGTACACACCGCCCGTCACGTCATGAAAGTCGGTAACACCCGAAGCCCATGGCCTAACCCCTTGTGGGAGGGAGTGGTCGAAGGTGGGACTGGCGATTGGGACGAAGTCGTAACAAGGTAGCCGTACCGGAAGGTGCGGCTGGATCACCTCCTTTCTAAGGAGCAATCAAACCCCGAACGTGGTTCGGGAGTTTCCAGATTTAGCATCCGAGTGTGGTGCTGTCTGGGTGCTCGATGGATTGTGGAACACACTAACGTTTAGCGAAACGGTTCACTGTTGGGTATCTGAGAGAGCACACTGCGCTCGTTGTGAGTGTGTGTTGTTTCTCGGGTTGTTGTTTGAGAATTGTATAGTGGGTGCGAGCATCTTTGTGGCCAAGTTTTTTAGGGCACATGGTGGATGCCTTGGTACCAGGGGCCGATGAAGGACGTGGTAGGCCGCGATAGTCCTCGGGGAGTTGTCAAACGAGCTGTGATCCGAGGGTGTCCGAATGGGGTAACCCAGCCCGAGTGATGTCGGGTTACTCATGCCTGAATATATAGGGTGTGAGGGGGAACGCGGGGAAGTGAAACATCTTAGTACCCGTAGGAAGAGAAAACACTGGTGATTCCGTGAGTAGTGGCGAGCGAAAGCGGAAGAGGCTAAACCGTGCGCGTGGGATACCTGGTAGGGGTTGCGTGTGCGGGGTTGTGGGACACTGTTGGGCGGATCTACCAGTCCGCCAGCGTGGCGATGATGGCTAGTTGAATAGGTTGGGAAACCTGACCGTAGACGGTGAGAGTCCGGTAGGCGAAAGTCATTGTTGTGCGTGTGGTGGTGTTCCCGAGTAGCAGCGCTTTCGTGGAGGGTGCTGTGAATCTGGCGGGACCACTCGCTAAGCCTAAATACTTCCTGGTGACCGATAGTGGATAGTACCGTGAGGGAATGGTGAAAAGTACCCCGGGAGGGGAGTGAAATAGTTCCTGAAACCATGTGCCTGCAATCCGTCAGAGCCTCCTTTGCAGGGGTGATGGCGTGCCTTTTGAAGAATGAGCCTGCGAGTTACTGCTGCGTGGCGAGGTTAACCTGGTTGTGGGGTAGCCGGAGCGAAAGCGAGTCTGAATAGGGCGTTCTAGTCGCGTGGTGTAGACCCGAAGCGGGGTGATCTACCCATGGCCAGGGTGAAGCGCGGGTAAGACCGTGTGGAGGCCCGAACCCACCAGGGTTGAAAACCTGGGGGATGAGCTGTGGGTAGGGGTGAAAGGCCAATCAAACTCCGTGATAGCTGGTTCTCCCCGAAATGCATTTAGGTGCAGCGTCGCATGTTGCTTGGGTGGGGTAGAGCACTGGTTGGTTGATGGGCCTTCACGGGTTACTGAGATCAGCCAAACTCCGAATACGCCTGAGTTGAGTGTGGCAGTGAGACGGCGGGGGAGAAGCTTCGTCGTCGAGAGGGAAACAGCCCAGAGCATCGGCTAAGGCCCCCAAGTGTGCGCTTAGTGGGAAAGGATGTGGGATCGCTTAGACAACCAGGAGGTTGGCTTAGAAGCAGCCATCCTTGAAAGAGTGCGTAATAGCTCACTGGTCAAGTGGTCCTGCGCCGACAATGTAGCGGGGCTGAAGCGCACCGCCGAAGCCATGCCAATCCAGATTTTTCTGGGTTGGGTAGGGGAGCGTCCTGCACGAGGTGAAGCGTCCGCGGAAGCGTGGTGTGGATTGTGTGGGAGTGAGAATGCAGGCATGAGTAGCGAGTGAAGAGTGAGAATCTCTTCCGCCGGATGACCAAGGGTTCCTGGGGAAGGTTCGTCCGCCCAGGGTGAGTCGGGGCCTAAGGCGAGGCCGACAGGCGTAGTCGATGGATAACGGGTTGATATTCCCGTACCCGTGCATATGCGCCCATGATGAAACGGTTGAGACTAACCATCCGCGATGTGTGGATCCTTCGGGTGAAGCATTGAGTGCATGGGACCTGATTCTGCGGTAGTCAAGTGATGGGGTGACGCAGGAGGGTAGCTCTGCCAGTGAGTGGTTGTACTGGTGTAAGCCTGTAGCCCGGTGTGTAGGTAAATCCGCATGCCTTGTGGGTGAGGGGTGATGCGTAGCCGTTGTGGTGATGTGAGTGATCCCATGCTGCCGAGAAAAGCCTCTAGCGAGTGTGTGCACGGCCCGTACCCGAAACCGACACAGGTGGTCAGGTAGAGAATACCGAGGCGGTCGGGTGAACTGTGGTTAAGGAATTCGGCAAATTGCCCCCGTAACTTTGGGAGAAGGGGGGCCACTGCTGGTGAACGCCCTTTGCGGTGGGAGCTGGTGGTGGTCGCAGAGGCCAGGGAGAAGCGACTGTTTACTAAAAACACAGGTCCATGCGAAGCTGTAAGGCGATGTATATGGACTGACGCCTGCCCGGTGCTGGAACGTTAAGAGGACCCGTAAAGCCCTTTGGGGTGTAGCGGAGAATTTAAGCGCCAGTAAACGGCGGTGGTAACTATAACCATCCTAAGGTAGCGAAATTCCTTGTCGGGTAAGTTCCGACCTGCACGAATGGCGTAACGACTTCTCCGCTGTCTCGACCACAGGCCCGGTGAAATTGCAGTACGAGTAAAGATGCTCGTTTCGCGCGGCAGGACGGAAAGACCCCGGGACCTTTACTATAGCTTGGTATTGGTGTTTGGTTCGGCTTGTGTAGGATAGGTGGGAGACTGTGAAGCTATCACGCTAGTGGTGGTGGAGTCGTTGGTGAAATACCACTCTGGTCGTTCCGGGCATCTAACTCGGGTCCGTGATCCGGATCGGGGACAGTGCCTGGTGGGTAGTTTAACTGGGGCGGTTGCCTCCTAAAGGGTAACGGAGGCGCCCAAAGGTTCCCTCAGCCTGGTTGGCAATCAGGTGTTGAGTGTAAGTGTATAAGGGAGCTTGACTGTGAGACTGACGGGTCGAGCAGGTGCGAAAGCAGGGACTAGTGATCCGGCACTGGCTGGTGGAAGCGGTGTCGCTCAACGGATAAAAGGTACCCCGGGGATAACAGGCTGATCTTGCCCAAGAGTCCATATCGACGGCATGGTTTGGCACCTCGATGTCGGCTCGTCGCATCCTGGGGCTGGAGTTGGTCCCAAGGGTTGGGCTGTTCGCCCATTAAAGCGGCACGCGAGCTGGGTTTAGAACGTCGTGAGACAGTTCGGTCCCTATCCGCCGCGCGCGTAGGAGACTTGCGGAAGGCTGTCCCTAGTACGAGAGGACCGGGACGGACGAACCTCTGGTGTGCCAGTTGTTCTGCCAAGGGCACGGCTGGTTGGCTATGTTCGGGAGGGATAACCGCTGAAAGCATCTAAGCGGGAAGCCTGTTCCTAGATGAGGTCTCCCGCCCCTTTGTGGGTTAAGGCTCCCGGTAGATGACCGGGTTGACAGGCCGGATGTGGAAGCACAGTAATGTGTGGAGCTGACCGGTGCTGATAGGCCGAAGACTTGCTCACGAAGGTGTTACGCACCCACTATACGATGTCTGAGACAACAACCCATGGGTTGTTGATAATCGGATATGTGTGTCAACGTTGATTGACACCCGATGGTTTTCCCGCGGTTTCGTGGGAACGAGGGTTGTCGGTGGCGATGGCGGGGAGGGTCCGCCCGGTCCCATTCCGAACCCGGTAGCTAAGCTCCCCAGCGCTGATGGTACTGCACTCGCTAGGGTGTGGGAGAGTAAGACACCGCCGACACATTCCTTACAACGGGGCCGGTAGAAGGCAACTTCTACCGGCCCCGTTTTTTGCGTTCTGGAGAAAGGAGGGGCCGGGCCGACGGAGGTCGGCCCGGCCCCGACAGATCAGGCCGACCAGCGGCGGCGGAGTTCGAAGCAGAGCACCGCCGCAGCGCTGGCGACGTTGAGGGATTCGACGCCGCCGGCCATCGGGATGGACAGGGGCTGCGCGATGCGCTCCTCCACCTCGGTGGACAGGCCGGCAGTCTCGCTGCCGAGGACGAACACGGCGCGGTCGCCGAAGTCGGTGTCGTAGAGGCTGTGCTCGGCGTCGGCGTCGAGGGCGTAGAGCGGGTAGCCGGCTTCGGTGAGGAGTTCGGCGGCTTCGGCGGCGGTGCGGCTGCGCAGCACGGGGGCGTGGAACGCGACACCGGCGGAGGCCTTGATGACCAGCGGGTCGAGTCCGGCGACTCCGCGGTGCGGGACGACGATGCCGTCGATGCCGGCGGCGGTCGCGGTGCGCAGGATCATGCCGACGTTGGCCGGCGTGGTCAGGCCGTCCAGCAGCAGGACGGTGCGCGGTGCCGAGGCCGGGTCGGCGAGAGCGTCCACGAGCGGTCGCATCCGGCGGGCGACGACGTCGGCGACGACGCCCTGGTCGTGCCTTCCGTTCCCGGCGAGGACCTTCACCCGGTGCGCGCTGGCGCGCTGCACCTTCACCGCGCGGTCGGCCGCCGCTTCCTCGATCTCCGAGATGGCCCCGCCCCAGAGCCCTTCGGCGACGATCACCTTGTCGACCCGCAGGTCGTAGTCGGCCAACGCCTCCAACACGGGCTTGCGGCCGTAGACGGTGACGAATCGGTCCTTCGGGGAAACTTCGCTGGTCACACCATCAAGTGTCACATGCCCGCCTGAGGGCCCGGCGGGTGAACCCCTCGGTCCGCAGGCCATGTGTGCCAGGATCTCGGCATGCCCGATCGTCTTTCCGCCGTCGACGCCTCCTTCCTCTACCTGGAGGACTACACGACCCCGATGCACGTCGGTGGTGTCGCGGTGTTCCGGCGGCCGCGGAGCGGTTTCGACTACGAGCACCTGCTGTCGATGGTCGATCGCAGGCTCGGTCTGGTTCCGCGCTACCGGCAGCGGGTGATGGAGGTGCCGGGCAGCCTCGCACGACCGGTGTGGGTGGACGACCAGGACTTCGACCTCACCTACCACGTGCGCCGGTCGGCGCTGCCGAAGCCGGGCAACGACGATCAGCTGCACGACCTGGTGGCGCGGCTGATGTCGCGCAAGCTCGACCACACCCGGCCGCTGTGGGAGCTGTACCTGGTGGAGGGCCTGTCCCGGAACCGGATCGCGATCATCACCAAGACCCACCAGGCGATGATCGACGGGATCGGCGCGATCGACATCGGGCAGGTCATCTTCGACGTGCAGCGCAACCGCGAGATCGAGGACCCGGACGCGCTGTGGATGCCGCGGCCCGCGCCGACGGTGACCCAGCTGCTGGTGGAGGCCGCCACCGACGTGGTCCAGCGGCCCGGCGAGATCGTGGAGAACGCTCGGGCCGCGATGGTCGACGCCTCGGCGACGGTGCAGAAGGTGACGCGAGCGCTCGGCGGCGTCGCCTCGGCGGTCCGGGCGGCGGTTGTGCCCGCGCCGAGCGGGCCGCTGAACGCGCCGACGTCGACGCAGCGCCGGTTCGCGGTGGCCAAGGCGAAGCTCGACGACCTCCGCGCGGTCCGGCGGGCGCACGGCAGCACGGTCAACGACGTGGTGCTGGCGGTGGTGGCGGGTGCGCTGCGGAACTGGCTGCTCTCGCGCGGCGAGGTGGTCACGCCGTCGACGACGTTGCGCGCGATGGTGCCGGTGTCGGTGCGGTCCGACGACGCCGAGGCGGACGCGGCCTACCAGGACACCGCGAGCCTGCCGGTCGGGTCCGCGGGCAACAAGGTCTCGGCCTACCTGGTGGACCTGCCGGTGGGCGAGGGCAATCCGACGATGCGGTTGCACCAGGTCAGCCACGCCATGCGGGCGCACGCCGAGTCGGGCCAGTCGGTGGCGGCGGACGCGCTGGTGAAGGTCAGCGGTTTCGCCCCGCCGACGTTGCACGCGCTGGGAGCCCGGGTGGCCAACCAGTTCTCGGACCGGTTGTTCAACGTGCTGGTCACGAACGTGCCGGGCCCGCAGGTGCCGCTGTACGCGGCGGGGGCGAGGATGATGGAGATGTTCCCGGTGGTGCCGCTGGCCAAGAACCAGTCGCTGTCGGTCGGGGTGACCTCGTACAACGGCGCGGTGTACTTCGGACTGAACGCAGATCGGGATGCGATGCCCGACGTCGGCGTGCTGGCGGCGATGATCGGTGAAGCTGTAGACGAGATGATCGGGACGGTCGACGCATGAGGATTTACCTGCCCGCCACGCTGCCGATGCTGCAGCAGCTGGTGGCGGACAAGCAGCTGCAGCCGCTCGGCGGGACGGCTTTCGCGTTGACTCCGGCGCTTCGCGAGTCCTACGCCACCGGCGACACCGAGGAGCTGGAGTACGCGGCGATGCGGGAGGCCGCTCGCGCGTCGCTGCGGCTGCTGGCCGCCGACGAGGACGGCAAGATCGAGCAGCGCCGCGTGGTGGTCTCGGCCGACGTCGACGACGTGACGTTGCGGCCGGACCTGGACCACGCGGTGGTGAAGGTGTCCGGCCCGGTGAGCTGGAAGCAGCTCGCCGCGGTGCACGTGGACACCACCGAGGCGGAGGACGCGGTGAAGGCGGCGGTCGAGGTCATCGACGCCGCGGACCTCGGCGACCCGGACGCGGAGTTCGCGCTCGGTGAGGCCGAGGACCACGAGCTCGCCTGGTACGCCCCGCAGGAGGTTCCGTTCCTGCTGGAGCTGATGTAGGTCAGCGCGGCTGCGCCATCGGCGGGAGTCCGTCGAGGACGCCGACGTCGTTCGCCGGGGGCAGCGGGATCTCGACCGGGCTGCCCCAGTCGCGGTAGGTGGAGGTCAGCGAGACCTCGCCGGCCTGGGCGACGCGGGTGGTGGCGGCGAACTTGGCGGGCAGGCCCTGGTCGTCGAGCCAGAGCTGGTAGCCGAGTTCCCGCTCGCCGTCGTCGGCGGCCTGCTGGAAGCGCTCGCGCTGCTGCTCGTCGGGCGCGATCTCGGCGGCCTCGTCGGTGAGGATGCGCAGCTCGTAGCGGGTGGTGGGCCGGCCGTCGACGGTGTCGGGGGCCGTGCCCTGGATGCGGGTGGCCGCTTCGACGCCGCTGAACGTGGCGCGCGGGTCGACGGATTCGTGCAGCTGGTCCAGGGCGGGGCTGAGCAGCTTGGAGCCGAAGTCCGAGCCGTCCTGGGAGATCTTCAGCCACTGCTTGCTCGGGTCGGGCCGGGCGAGCGGGGTGTTGAGGTACCCGGTGTTGTCCACGATGGACACGGCGAGCTTCTCGGTGCGCGTGTTGCGGGTCTTGCCGTCGAGCGCGAGGTCGGCCTGCGGGCCGCGGTAGCGGACGACTCCGTCGGCGTTGAGCTGTCCGACGACGCCGAGGCTGCCGGTCATGGTCGCGTGCGCGGTTCCGGTGCTGTTGATCTTGCCGATGGTGTCGGCGAGCATCGACTCGGCGGCCGGGCGCGGATCTGGGCGGGCGGCGGCCCGGGGTGCGGCCGCGTGGGGCTGGGGCTCGCTGGTGCAGGCACCGAGTGCTGCGGTCAGGGCGAGACCGGCGGACAACACCGCAGTCCTGGTGCGGGCTCGGGGCATCGGGACGCGCTCCTCCGGCGGGTGGCGGGATGGCTCGGATTCCGCTGGCCAACGTAGCAACGAAGCCGGGAGCTCACCGGGGACGCGCGTCCCCGTTCGGGGGACGCCCCGAGATCACCGGATCAGGACTCGTCCAGGCCGGCGCGGGAGCGCAGGAGCCTGCGGAGCGAGCTGAGCTGCTCGGCGCTGCCGCCCTCCTCCGCCGCGTAGGTGTCGAGGTGGCAGTCCGGGTCGTCGGTGCCGCCGAGGTGCCCGCAGTTCGGCGGGCACTCCTCGGCTGCTTCGGCGAAGCCCTCGAAGGGGGCGATCACGTCGTCGGCGGTGACGTGGGCGAGGCCGAAGGAGCGGATGCCGGGTGTGTCGACGACCCAGCCTCCGCCGGGCAGCGCGAGCGCGACCGCGGAGGTCGAGGTGTGCCGGCCCTTGCCGACGCCGCTGACCTCGCCGGTCGCGCGTTCGGCAGCCGGGACCAGCTCGTTGACCAGCGTGGACTTGCCGACGCCGGAGTGGCCGACGAGCGCGGAGACCCGGCCGGAGAGCAGCGAGCGCAACTCGTCGGGCTGGGTGCTGAGGCTGGTGATGGTGATCGGCATGTCCAGCGAGGAGTAGCTGGCGATCCACTCGCCGGGATCGGCGAGGTCGGCCTTGGTCAGGCACAGCACCGGGGAGAGTCCACCCGCGTAGGCGGCGACCAGGCAGCGGTCGATGAAGCCGGGGCGCGGCGGCGGGTCGGCCAGCGCGGTGACGATGATCAGCCGCTCGGCGTTGGCGACGACGACCCGCTCGTAGGGGTCGGTGTCGTCGGCGGTGCGGCGCAGCACGCTGGATCGGTCGGAGACGCGCACGATGCGCGCGAGCGTGTCGGGCTTGCCGGAGATGTCGCCGACGACGCCCACCAGGTCGCCGACGACGACGGGCGTGCGGCCGAGTTCGCGGGCGCGCATGGCGGTGACGACGCGGTCCGGGTCGCCGTCGAGGGCGACGGTCCAGCGGCCGCGGTCGACGGCGATGACCATCGCCTCGGCGGCGTCGGCGTGCTTGGGGCGTTGCTTGCTGCGCGGCCTGCTGCCGCGCCCGGGCCGCACCCGCACGTCGGATTCGTCGAGGTTGCGCCACCCGCGCTTGCTCATCTGCCGGCTCCCGGGATCACGCGGTCTCCTCCAGCATCGCGGTCCACATCCCGGGGAAGTCGGGGATGGTCTTGCTGGTGGTGGCGATGTCCTCGACGACCACGCCCGGGACCTTGAGGCCGAGGATGGCGCCCGCGGTGGCCATCCGGTGGTCGGCGTAGGAGTGCCACTCGGCGCCGGACATCGGGGCGGGGTCGATGACCAGGCCGTCCTCGGTCTGGCCGGCCTGCGCGCCGAGCTTGTTCAACTCGGTCTCCAGGGCGGCGAGCCGGTCGGTCTCGTGCCCGCGCAGGTGGGCGATGCCGCGCAGCCGCGACTGGCCGGTGGCCAGGGCGGCGAGGGCGGCGACGGTGGGGGTGAGCTCGCCGACGGCGCGCAGGTCGATGTCGACGGGGGCGAGCTCGTCCGGGCCGGTGACGGTGAGCCCGTCGGCGTCGAGGCGGACCTCGGCTCCCATCCGGTCCAGGATCTCGCGGATCGCGTCGCCGGGCTGGGTCGTGCGGGTGGGCCAGCCGGGGACGGTGACCGTGCCGCCGGTGACCGCGGCGGCGGCCAGGAACGGGGTGGCGTTGGACAGGTCGGGTTCGACGTCGCAGTTCAGCGCGCTGATCGGGCCGGGTTCGACGCGCCAGGTGTTGCGCTGCGAGCGGTCGGCGACGACGCCGGCGTCGCGCAGCATCTCGACGGTCATGTCGATGTGCGGCAGGGACGGCACGGGCGGTCCGGAGTGACGGACGGTCACGCCCTGGTCGAAGCGGGGCGCGGACAGCAGCAGGCCGGAGACGAACTGCGAGGACGCCGAGGCGTCGATGGTGACGACGCCGCCGGTCAGCGCGCCGGTGCCGTGGACCTCGAACGGCAGGGCGCTGCCGGTGATGTCGGCGCCGAGCGCGCGCAGCGCGTCGAGCACGGTGCCCAGCGGGCGCTTGCGGGCCTGCGGGTCGCCGTCGAAGGCGATCCGGCCGACGGCCAGCGCGGCCACCGGCGGCACGAAGCGCATCACGGTGCCGGCCAGCCCGCAGTCGACCTCGGCGGGTCCGCGCAGGTCAGCGGGGGTGACCTGCCAGGATCCGTCCGGTCCGTCGGTGATCGTGGCGCCCAGCGAGCGCAGCGCGGAGGCCATCAGCTCGGTGTCCCGGCTGCGCAGCGGTGCCCGCAGCGTCGACGGGCCGTCGGCGAGCGCGGCGAGCACCAGCGCCCGGTTGGTGATCGACTTCGAACCGGGCAGCGGGACCGTCGCGCGCACGGTGCCGGTGGCGACGGGAGCGGGCCAGAGCTGGGTCATGGGTCAATGATCCCGCACTCCACCCGGTTGTTTCAGCGCCGGGGCGGTCGGGACGCTCGCCTGGGGCGAAGCGGACTGCCAGGATGAAGTGGACTGACGGCTCGTCGGCACGCGGGAGGGTGGAGAAGCGGATGTGCGGCAGGTACGCCTCCAGCAAGGATCCCGGCAAGCTCGCCGCGGAGTTCGCGGCCCTGGACGCCACCGGTGGTGCGGCGCCGGGCGCGGACTTCAACGTGGCCCCGACCAAGCGGGTGCTCACGGTGGTGCAGCGGCATCCGCGGGACGAGGCCGCGGAAGCCGACCTGGAGCGCACCGAGCGGTCGATCCGGGTGATGCGGTGGGGTCTGGTGCCGTTCTGGGCCAAGGACAAGTCCATCGGCAGCCGGATGATCAACGCCAAGTCGGAGACGGTGACCAGCAAGCCCGCGTTCCGCAGCTCGATCAAGCGCTACCGCTGCCTGGTCCCGGCCGACGGTTGGTACGAGTGGAAGCGCGAGGGCGGGCGCAAGCAGCCGTTCTTCATGACCCCGCCGGACGGGTCGAGCCTGGCGATGGCCGGGATCTACTCGACGTGGCGGGAGAACGACGAGGCCGAGCCGCTGGTGACCTGCTCGGTGCTGACCGCGGCGGCGGTCGGGCAGCTGACCGAGGTGCACGACCGGATGCCGCTGCTGCTGGAGCCCTCGGCGTGGGCGCACTGGCTGGACCCCGATCAGCCGGACGTGTCGGACCTGCTGGCGCCGCCGTCGCTGGACGTGGCGGAGTCGTTGGAGGTCAGGCCGGTGTCGACGGCGGTGAACAACGTCCGCAACAACGGCGCGGAACTGCTCGATCGCGTGTCTCTCGACGCTTCCGGCGAAGCGGTAGGTTTGGACCCTCGGACGTAGGCGGTGTTGGGGCGTGCGGCGGAGCCGCGAAGTGAGTTCTGAACGATTTCCTTGGTCGAGGTGAGGGCGGATGTGCGGGCGTTACGCCGTGCGGCAGGACCCGGCGGCGTTGGCCGAGGAGTTCGACGCCGTGGATCGCACCGCGGGTGCGACCGGCGCGGACTTCAACATCACGCCGACCAAGACCGTGCCGATCGTGGTGCAGCGGGGTGCCGAGCGCAGCGTCCGCCCGGTCCGCTGGGGACTGGTGCCGACGTGGGCTAAGGAGGCCGACGGCGGGCCGCCGATGATCAACGCCCGGGCGGAGACGATCACGACCAAGCCCGCCTACGCCGAGTCGGCGCGGCGCCGCCGCTGCTTGATGCCCGCGACCGGCTGGTACGAGTGGCAGCCCGGTGACAAGCGCCGCCAGCCCTACCTGTGCCGTCGTCGGGACGACCGGAGCATGGCGATGGCCGCGGTGTTCTCCGCGTGGTGGGACCCGAACTCGGCGGCGCAGCCGCTGGTGACCTGCGCCGTGGTCACCACCGACGCGGTCGGCGAGCTCGCCGACGTGCACCACCGGATGCCGCTGGTGCTGCCCGAGGAGAGCTGGGCGGACTGGCTGGACCCGACGCGAAGCGAGATCGACGAGTTGCTGCGCCCCGAGCCCGGCGTGCTCGGCGAGCTGGCGCTCCACACGGTGTCGACCGAGGTGAACAGCATGCGCAACAACCATCCTGACCTCCTGGAACCCGCCGACCCGGTGCCCGCGCCGGCCGAGCAAGCGGCGTTGTTCGAGTCATGACCAGCATCGAGGTCGACACCCCGCACGGCCCGGCTCGGGCCGAACTGCACTGCGCCGAGGAGGGCCGTGCCGCGCTGCTGCTCGGGCACGGCGCGGGCGGCGGCGTGCACGCGCCCGACCTGGTGGCGGCCACCCGCGCGGCCACCGACGCCGGGGTGCACGTGGCGCTGGTCGAGCAGCCCTACCGGGTGGCCGGCCGCAGGGCTCCCGCGCCGGCCAAGCAGCTGGACGCCGCCTGGCTGGCGGTGGCCGAGGACCTCGGCGAGCGCTGGTTCGCCGACCTCCCGCTGATCTTCGGCGGGCGTTCCTCCGGTGCCCGGGTGGCCTGCCGCACCGCCGAGGCGGGTGAGGCGCAGGCCGTGCTGTGCCTGGCGTTCCCGCTGCACCCGCCGGGCAAGCCGGAGAAGTCCCGCGCCGCCGAGATCGACGCGGTCGAGAACCCGGTGCTGGTCGTGCAGGGCGAGCGGGACGCCTTCGGTCGCCCGGAACCGGCTCATCACCGCGAGGTCGTGCTGGTGGCCGGTGACCACTCGCTCAAGGCCGACGTCGAGGCCGTGCACCGGGCGACGTCGGAGTGGCTGGCGAAGGTCGTCCGCCTGCTGGACTGAGATCGCTCCATCGGGTGGCTTCACCAGGTGGAGCGGAGGTGTTCGGATCGTGTTCCAGCTGGTCGCGACGGGAATCGCGAGCTTCGATCACCATTTGAAATTCCCCGGATTGCTCCTGCGATCGCAAGCCAGCAGGATCTCCTCGGCGCTGGGCCCCCGAGCGGTCTTCCAACCGGGCAGGACGATTCCCCCGTCCCTGCTCGGAGCGGGGTGCGGCTGTTGCGCGGCAGCGGCACCGGGCGCCGAGGGGAGCGACCTGCGGGTCGCTCCCCTCGGGCTTTTCAGGGCGGTGCTCCGCTGCTCGCGGGTTCGGTTCAGCCCGCGATGTCGGCGAACCCGGCTTGCAGGAGGTCGGCGAGGTCCTGCGGGGCCAGTTCGATCTCGAGCCCCCTGCGGCCCGCGCTGCAGTAGATCGTGTCGAAGGCCCGGGCCGAGGTGTCGATGACGACGGGGAGGCGCTTCTTCTGGCCGAGCGGGGAGATGCCTCCCGCGACGTAGCCGGTGGCTCGTTCCGCTGCGGCGATCTCGGCCATCTTGGCCTTCTTGCCGCCCGCCGCGGCGGCGAGCGCCTTGAGGTCGAGCTGGCCGGTGACAGGAACCACACCCACGGTGAGTGAGCCGTCGACGTCCGCCACCAGCGTTTTGAACACTCGATCGGGTGATTGGCCGAGTGCTTCGGCCGCTTCGAGGCCGAACGACTCGGCGCGCGGGTCGTGGTCGTAGGCGTGCACGCGGTGCGTCACGCCCTTCTTGCTCAACAGCGCGGTCGCTGGAGTTCCCTTGCCTGCCACGCACGTCACCTTAGAGCCCGGAATAGCGCTCCCGGAGCCCGTGTTGAACCCAGCGTGACGATGGATTCGACGAACACCTGCGTGCTGGACCGCCCACCGCGCACGCCGCTGTTGCCTACCGGTAATAGCAGGACAGCGCGGGTATCCTCGAACACGGACCATGCGAAGGAGTGCATGGGTTCGTCGTCTGCCGCCACCAAGCCCGGGCGGCGGGAAAGGAGCCTGGTGCCTGGCACCCCAGAGGACTCTGTGAACACCGCGGACTCCACCACCACCGCGAACCGCGACGTCGCCCCGGAGAAGGAGCAGGACGTCGTGGAGGAGACGGACGAGCAGCGCGCGGCCCGCTTCGAGCGGGACGCCATGCCGTTGCTGGACCAGCTCTACGGCGCCGCGCTGCGGATGACCCGCAACGCGCAGGACGCCGAGGACCTCGTCCAGGAGACCTACCTGAAGGCCTTCTCGGCGTTCAAGTCCTTCACCCAGGGCACGAACCTGAAGGCCTGGCTGTACCGGATCCTCACCAACACCTACATCAACGGCTACCGCAAGCGGCAGCGCCAGCCGCAGCAGCAGCCGACCGATGAGATCGCCGACTGGCAGCTCGCCCAGGCCGAGAACCACACCTCGACCGGGCTGCGCTCCGCCGAGGTCGAGGCGCTGGACCGGCTGCCCGACACCGACGTCAAGGCCGCGCTGCAGCTGCTGGCCGAGGAGTTCCGCATGGTCGTGTACCTCGCGGACGTCGAAGGTTTCGCCTACAAGGAGATCGCCGAGATCATGGGCACCCCCATCGGCACGGTGATGTCGAGGCTGCACCGTGGTCGCAGGCAGCTGCGTGAGATGCTCACCGACGTCGCCCGTGATCGAGGCTTCTTGCGGGAGACCCAGCAGGAGGTGAGCACTTCATGAATTGCGGTGAGCCCGACGAGGCCTCCTGCCAGGACGCGCTCGCCGAGGTGTGGCTGTTCCTGGACAACGAGTGCGACCAGGCGCGGCGCGAGGCTGTGCAGCGCCACCTCGACGGTTGCGGGACGTGCCTGGAGCACTTCGGCATCGAGGAGCACCTCAAGGCGCTGCTGCAGCGCAAGTGCAGCGGCGAGCACGCGCCGACCGAGCTCAAGGATCGGCTGCGCTCCTCCATCCGCGAAGCGGTCCTGAGCAAGGCCGAGATCACCGTCGAACACGGTCCGGAAGGAACCTCGGTCGAGGTCCGGACCAAGAAATGACCACGATCCGCCGTCAGCCTGCTCGGCGGCGCGGGTAGGGAAATCCGAGCCGCACTGCGCCAGGGTGGTGGAGGAGAAACCGGCTTCGCCGGTTGGTTCGCGCGATCCGGCTCGTGCGGCCCGGTCACTTCTCGCGGCGGGCGACCCAGGCGGCGGCCTGGGTCCGCCGCTCCATCCCGAGCTTGGCCAGGACCGAGGTCACGTAGTTCTTGACGGTCTTCTCGGCGAGGAACAGGCGCTCGGCGATCTGCCGGTTCGTCAGGCCCTCGCCGATCAGCTCCAGGACCCTGCGCTCCCGTTCGGTGAGCGCCGCCAGCTCGTCCGGTTCCGGGCTGCTGGACTGGCGCAGGTGGGCCAGCACCCGCCCGGTGGTGACCGGGTCCAGCAGCGACCGACCGGCCGCGACCTCGCGGACCGCGTTGACCAGGTCCTGCCCCCGCACCTGCTTGAGCAGGTAGCCGGAGGCGCCGGCGTTGATCGCGCCGACCAGGGCCTGCTCGTCGTCGAAGGCCGTCAGGACCAGGCAGTACGGCGCGTCGGGGAGCGCTCGCAGCTTGCGGCACAGCTCCAGGCCGTCGCCGTCGGGCAGTCGCATGTCGATGACCGCGACGTCCGGGGCGACGGCCTGCGCGCGCGCCAAGGCCTCGCCCACGCCGCCCGCCTCGGCGACGATCTCGACGTCGGATTCGGTGTCCAGCAGGTCCCGCAGACCGCGCCGCACCACTTCGTGATCATCGACCAACAGCACTCTGACTGCCACGACGACCACGCTAATGGGCGGTCCGGACACCGCGCGCAGCGGTGTCCGCCCGAGGTGACCTACTTCTTGTTCTTCTTGGCGGTCTTCTTCGCCTTCTTGGCGCTCTTGCGGGCCCGGTAGCCGACGCTGGGCTTGCCGCCGGTGTCGACCGAGGCGAGCAGGACGCCGCCGAGGAGGCCGAGGTTCTTCAGGAAGTGGATCTGCTGCTCGCCGCGCTGCTGCGGGTCCTCGTGCTCCCAGAACCGGTGCGCGGCCAGGGTCGTCGGCACGATGCTGCCCGCCAGCAGCAGCGACGCCAGCCGCGGGAACTTGCCCAGCGCCAGCATCGCGCCCGCGCCGATCTTCACGGCGGCGTCGACGCGCACCAGCGTCTCGGGGTCCGTGGGCACCTGGTCGGGCAGCGAGCCCTGGACCGGTCCGGTGACCTTGTCGAGCACCGGCGCGGCGGCCTTGGCGTGGTTAGACGAGTCGCGGAGGGCACCGATGCCGCCCCAGATGAAGATCGAAGCGAGCATCGGACGCGCCAAACGGCGAATCAGCATCGGGAGAACCTCCTGACGTGGGTAGTCCGTGCCCGACGGTACTGACTCGCTCCTGCGCCCGCCTGGCAACGGATCTCAGTGCAGATCGACCTGGGCGAAGACCTCGTCCCAGGCCGCGGCGACCTGCCGGGCGCACAGCTCGGGGGCGGCGCCGCCGATGCCGGTGCCCAGGCCGGGCATGGCGAT
This sequence comes from Saccharopolyspora sp. ID03-671, assembly GCF_045278815.1. Classification (NCBI taxonomy): domain Bacteria; kingdom Bacillati; phylum Actinomycetota; class Actinomycetes; order Pseudonocardiales; family Pseudonocardiaceae; genus Saccharopolyspora; species Saccharopolyspora sp. ID03-671. Next base: position 3,690,547 of record NZ_CP134054.1, on the reverse strand, counting down.
GGAGTGCACGACGCGGTGGACCGGGGCGCCGTTGTCGAGGACCGCGCTGGCCCACAGCCGCAGCACGGCGCGCGCGGCGAGGTAGGGGTGCACGGTGTCGGCGGGCAGCGACTCGCCGGGTTCGCGCATGGTGGGCGCGCTGATCAACCAGATCGGGCTGGGCGCGCCGGTGGGGACCAGCAGCGCTTCGCCGACCGGCAGCTCGCCGCCGTGGTAGGCGAGCACCGCGCTGCGCACCTGCTCCTCGACGTCCGGGAAGGCGCGGGCGTACACCGCGTCGATGCCACCGCGCATCCAGCCGTAGGAGTTGGCCGGGCTGACGACGGCGTCCACGTGCACGTCGAGCACCGAGCCCTGATGAACGGACATGCCTGGCCGGCTCTCCGCGATCTCCTGCCAGGCCGCGGCCAGCGGCTCGTCCAACGCGCAGAGGACGAGCTGCAGCTCCGGCTCCGCTCCTTCTGCCGATGAGCGCCCCGAATCTGCGGTCACGCCACACAGCATCGCAGGAATGCACCGCGTAGTGGCATTGGGTAGGTCACATCTGCGGCGACGTGGCGTTTAGCCGGTTCGGTGGCCGCGCGAGCGGTCACGGAGCGTGGAAACCGCCGAGTGGTCGGTGAAAACCGTTCACGTGAGGCCCGGTCGTCGGGTTCGGGGCGGGCCGCTTCACCGGGCCCGTAACCTGGGCGCGTGCCCGACATCGCCTATCTCGGCCCGCCCGGAACTTTCACGGAGCAGGCGACGCGCTTGCTGACCGAGGACTTCGACGCCGAACTCGTGCCCTGCGACACCGTTCCGGTGGCCCTGGCCGCGGTGCGATCGGGGGAGGTGCTGGCCGCCGGCGTCCCGGTGGAGAACTCCGTGGAGGGCTCGGTGCCGGCGACCCTGGACGCGCTGACGATCGACGAACCGCTGGTCGCGGTCCGGGAGGCCGTGATCCCGGTCCAGTTCGACGTGCTCGCCCGCCCGGGCATGACGTTGGAGCGGGTCGAGACGGTGGCCAGCCACCCGCACGCGCTGGCGCAGGTGCGCGGCTGGATGGGCGAGAACCTGCCGAAGGCGGACGTGCGGGCGGTCAGCTCGACGGCCGCGGCGGCCGCCGCCGTGGCCGACGGCGACTTCGACGCGGCGATCTCGGCGCCGGTGGCCGGTGAGCACTACCCGTCGCTGGAGCGGTTGGCGACCGGCATCGCCGACGTCCGCGACGCGGTCACCCGGTTCCTGCTGGTCCGCAAGCCGGGCACGCTGCCCGAGCCGACCGGCGCGGACCGGACGTCGATCTGCGCGGTGATCAGCCACGAGGTCGGCACGCTGACGGACATGCTGTCGGAGCTGTCGCTGCGCGGGATCAATCTGAGCCGGATCGAGTCGCGGCCGGTCAAGGACAGCTTCGGGCACTACCGGTTCTTCCTGGACTTCGACGGGCACGTCGCGGACGCGCGGATCGGCGAGGCGCTGGGGGCGCTGCAGCGGCGCTGCGACTCGGTGCGGTTCCTGGGGTCGTACCCGAAGGCGGACCGGGCGGCCGCGCCGGTGCGGCCGGAGTCGTCGGAGCAGGCGTTCCGGGAGTCCGCGGAGTGGTTGGCCGCGGTGCGCGAGGGGAGGTTGGCGTGAGCGGGTTCGAGCTGTCGGCCCCGGCGGGCGTGCGGTTGGTGCTGGCCCGGCACGGGCAGACCCCGGCGAACGTGGCGAAGCTGCTCGACACGCTGCCGCCGGGCCCGGGTCTGACCGAGCTGGGGCGGCAGCAGGCCGAGGAGCTGGCGGAGCGGCTGGCCGAGCGCGACGACAAGATCGTCGGGGTGCACGCCAGCCACGCGGTGCGCGCGCAGCAGACCGCCGAGCCCGTCGCGCGGCGCCTCGGGCTGCCGTTGCAGCTGGTCGAGGGCACGCACGAGGTGTTCGTCGGTGAGCTGGAGGGCTTGGGCGGTCCGGAGGTGCTCGCGGTCTTCGACGAGGTCTACGCCGCGTGGCACAGCCACGACCTCGACGTGCCGATGCCGGGTGGCGGCGAGACCGGGCGGGACGCGATCACCCGGTTCCTGGCCGGCGCCCGCAGCGCCCTGGAGGGCGTGTCGGAGGGCGCGGTGGTGATGGTCAGCCACGGCGCGATGCTGCGCCTGGTCGCCGGTGTGCTGGTGGAGGAGATCACCGGCGCGGAGGCCGATTCGCTGCACCTGCCGAACACGGGCCTGATCATCATCGAGTCCGACCCGGCCACCCGCACCGGCTGGCGCTGCCTCGGCTGGGACGGCCTGCTCTAGCGCGACGGGGGCGTTCCGCCGCCAGGCCTCGTAGCCGGGTTGGGCGTAGACGGTGTCGCAGATGTTCTTCGGCAGCGCGACACGTGAGTGATGTCGGCCTGGCCGACGACCTGGGCGAACCTCGTGCCGAGCCTGGGAGGTGGCCGGGAACCGGCGGGTGTCGGGGGCACGGCCTACGGTTTCGCGCATGAGCGAGCTGAACGCGGTGGTGGGCGAGGCGCTGGAGTTGTTCGTCGACGCTGTGGAGCGGGTTCCCGACGGGAGCTGGGACGAGCCGTCGATCCTCGACGAGTGGAGCGTGCGGGAGCTGGTCGGGCACGTGACCGGCAGCGCGACGAAGGTCGCCCTGCTGCTGGAGGGCGGGGAGACCTGGCAGACGCCGTCCGAGCCCGCCGACTGGGTGTGCCCGGACCCGGCTTCGCGGCTCCGCGAGATCGGCGGCCGGATCGAGCGCGCGCTGCCCGGTGCCGACCTGGAGTCGCCGCGACCGTCCCCGGCCGGCGAGGTGCCGTTGCGGCAGGCCGTCGCGTTCCCGGTCGCCGACCTCGCCATGCACGCCTGGGACCTGCGCCGCAGCTGCGGCGGTTCCGCCGAGTTCTCCGAGGGCCTGCTGCGCTACTGCCAGGGCCTGATCGACTCGGTGCCGGAGGAGATGATGCGCGGCGAGGGCGGTTTCGCCCCGGCCACGACCCCACCGGCGACCGCCACCCCCACCGACCGCCTCATGGCCCACCTTGGCCGGAGCGCCGCTTAGGGCCGCGGAGGGAGTTCCTCAGCCCCAGCCGAGTTCGTGGAGCTTCTCGTCGTCGATGCCGAAGTGGTGGGCGATCTCGTGGACGACGGTGATCGCCACTTCCTCGACGACGTCCTCCTCGTCCTCGCACATGGCCAGCAGCGGGTCGCGGAAGATCGTGATCGTGTCCGGCAGGACGCCGCTGTAGGTGTGGTCGCGCTCGGTCAGGGCGATGCCCTCGTAGAGGCCCAGCAGTTCCGGGTCCTCCGGGTGGGTGTCCTCGACCAGCACCACGACGTTGTTCATCGCGTTCGCGAACTCGGTCGGCAACCGGTCCAGGGCGTCGCCGACGAGCTCGTCGAAGCGGGCTCGGGTCATCTCCACCGGCATGTCAGCGCGGCTGCTCGGTCGCCGGGGCGCCGGGCTCGGTCGGCGTGTGCTGGCCCGCCGGGCTCCTGCCGACCTGCACCTGGCCCTTGACGCTGCCGGTCACCGGGGCCAGGCCGCTGCCGTCGGGCAGCTGGGCGCTGAGCTTGCAGTTGACCTGCCGCGACCCCGCCGCCCAGCTCTGCTCGGTGAGGGTGTCCCAGTAGACGATCAGGCCCTTGTCCCTGGCGACGTCCGGGCCGCCCGCGTAGGCCGCGGTCAGCTCCTCGCACTTGGTGGCCAGGAAGCCGTCCTGGTCGTTCTCCGGCGGGTAGTCGCCCTGGAACTGGTCGGACAGATTGATCACGCCGCTGAGCTCGACCGCGTGCGGGCGGGAGCAGTCCACCGGGTCCCAGACCTGCGTGCCGTTGATGCCCAGGCAGCGGCCCGCCGGGTAGACGTTCGACTGGTCCACCTTCGCGATCTCGCCGGTGATCGGGAACAGCTTCCCGGACGGTCCCGGCTGCTGCAGCCCGCAGTGCAGGGTGCGGTCGCCGTCGGCCCAGCCGTCCTGGCTCGGGGTGAAGGCGCCGACGGTGAAGCGGCCCTCCTCGTCGTACCGGCCGCCCAGGTACTGGTCGGAGACCTCGATGCAGCGCTGCTGCTTGATCTGCTGCCACTGCTGGGTGCTCGGGAACGGCGCGGTCGGGCCGAACTCGCGCAGGTCGTACGGGCCGGTGACCTCGAACAGGTGCGGCTCGGCGCAGGTCACCTTGCGGATGTCGGCGGCGTCCGCCTCGGTCCAGTTCAGGCACTCACCGGCGCGCGTCTCGAAGACGACCTCGGGAGCGGGTGCTTCGCCGACCCCGGCGGGCCCGCTGGTCTTGCCGGACTCCATCGGCCAGTTCAGCAGGATGCTCACCGTGAGGATCAGCAGAGCGCCGATCGCCGCCGCGACCATCACCAGCTTGGCGTTGGGCGGCTTCTTCCGACCGGTTTCGGTCGTCCGATCGGGATTCGGGGTGCTTTCGGACTGGGCCATCGAACACATGATGCCTGGCGCGCGTGTGCGCTGCGCGCAGTCTGCGCCGGAAACGGAGCGGAAAGGAACGCATTCGTTGCCGGTTGCGTCACTTCTTTGAGTAGTGTGGCGGCTGGGAGTAGGGGCGATGACGGAGAACAAGCCAGTGTCTGACAACGGAAGACCTCAGGGGGACGACTCGTCCTCCGACGAGCCGACCCAGCAGGTCCCTGCGGACGCTCAGGGCAGCATCCGCTACCAGGACCCGCAGAGCACGACGCCGCGCGAGCCCACGCTGGCCGAGCAGAAGGCCCGGCAGATGGCGGAGCAGCGCCGCGCCGACGCCGAGCGCGCCGAGCAGGCCGCGGCCGCCGCGAAGACCGCCAAGCGCCGGAAGATGATGATCGGCGGCGGCGCGACCGTCGGCGTCGTCGCCCTGGTGGCCGCGATGTACACGGCGTCGGAGGTCAGCGCCTCGGCGAACGCCGCGACCGAGTACTGCGCGACCGAGCAGAACGGTCAGCCGGGTGTGCGCGACCAGGACGACTACTGCGACGAGAACTACGTCACCAGCCACGGCGGTCACGTCAGCGGCGGCATGTTCTTCATGCCGATCTTCCTGCCCGGCGGTGGCATCGGGGGCTACAACTCGTACCGGTACGCCTACACGCCGCGCGGGGACGGCCGCGCCGCCGATCGGCTCGCCCGCGACCGGGTCGACCTTCAACAAGCCGTCCGGCAGCACGGTGAAGAACACCAAGGGCTCGACCGTCCAGCGCGGCGGGTTCGGGATCTCCAGCAAGTCCGGTAGCAGCGGGAGCTGAACGAGTGAAGCGCAAGACCGGGGCCCGGCGCCCGGACTGGCAGTCGAAGGTCGAAGAGCTCGGGCTCGTGTTCGGGACCCCGGCGCGCGCCGCCGACGGCAGCAACCGGCCCTACTGGGACGAGAGCGTGCACTACGAGTTCAGCCTCGACGAGGTCCTCTCGCTGGAGGCCGACGTCGAGCTGCTGCACTCGATGTGCCTGGACGCCGTCGACCACGTGATCACCACCGAGCGGTACAAGGACTTCGGCATCGCCGAGTGGGTGTGGCCGCACATCGCCGAGTCCTGGCGGCGCCACGACCCGCACCTCTACGGGCGCTTCGACCTGCGCTACGACGGGTCGGGCCCGGCGAAGCTGCTGGAGTACAACGCCGACACGCCGACCTCCCTGCTGGAGGCCGCGGTCGTGCAGTGGCACTGGCTCACCGAGGTCCACGAGGGCGACGACCAGTGGAACTCCATCCACGAGAAGCTCGTGGAGCGCTGGGGCGAGATCAAGCCGCAGCTGGCGACCAACGAGGTGCACTTCACCTGGTCCGGCCAGGAGCACACCGGTGAGGACAACATCACCGCCGCCTACCTGCAGGAGACCGCCGCCGAGGCCGGGCTGAACACGGTCGGGCTGGCGATCGAGGAGATCGGCTGGGACAGCCTGCTGGAGCGCTTCGTCGACCTCGAAGAGGCGCCGATGAACTCCGTCGCCAAGATCTACCCGTGGGAGTGGATGGTCGACGACGAGTTCGGCAAGCACGCGGTGAACACGCTGCCCGCGACGCAGTGGGTCGAGCCGCTGTGGAAGATGCTGCTGTCGAACAAGGCGCTGCTGGCGATCCTGTGGGAGATGCACCCCGGTCACCCGAACCTGCTGCCGACCTACCTGGACCAGCCCGGGCTGCTCACCGAGTACGTGCGCAAGCCGCGGCTCGGGCGCGAGGGCAACAACATCACCATCGCCGCGCCCGGCTGGGAGACCGAGACGGGCGGTTTCTACGGCGAGGAGGGCTACGTCTACCAGGCGTTCGACCCGCTTCCCGAGTTCGACGGGATGCGGCCGGCGCTGGGAGCGTGGGTCGTCGGCGACGAGTCCGCCGGGCTCGGGATCCGGGAAACCGCTGGTCTGATCACCGACGACGGTGCCGCTTTCGTCCCCCACCGGATCCCGCAGGGGTAGTCGGACCCGGCGCGGGGCGCGGGTTCCAGGCGGACTACGCTGACCAGCTGTGATCGACCTGAAGACGCTACGCGATGATCCGGAAGCGGTGCGCGCGTCGCAGCGCGCACGTGGTGAGGACGCGTCCCTGGTGGACGCGCTGCTGTCCGCCGACGAGCGTCGCAGGTCCGCGGTGTCCCGGGCGGACAACCTGCGCGCCGAGCAGAAGCAGCTCGGCAAGCAGGTCGGCAAGGCCCAGGGCGAGGAGCGCGACGCGCTGCTGAGCCGGGCCAAGGAGCTGGCCGCCCAGGTCAAGGAGGCCGAGGCCGAGCAGGCCGAGACCGACGCCGAGCTGCTGCGCCTGCAGAAGGCGATCCAGAACGTCGTCGAGCCGGACGTCCCGCCGGGTGGCGAGGCGGACTTCGCGGTGCTCAAGCACGTGGGCGTGCCGCCGGAGTTCGACTTCGAGGTCAAGGACCACCTGGAGATCGGCAACGCGCTCGGCGCGTTCGACATGGAGCGCGGGGCGAAGGTCTCCGGCGCCCGCTTCTACTTCCTCACCGGTGTCGGCGCGCAGCTGGAGCTGGCGCTGCTGAACATGGCTGCCGCGCAGGCCACCGCGGCCGGGTTCACGCTGGTCGTGCCGCCGGTGCTGGTGCGCCCGGAGATCATGGACGGCACCGGGTTCCTCGGCGCGCACTCCAGCGAGGTGTACCGGCTGGAGGAGGACGACGCCTACCTGGTCGGCACCTCCGAGGTCCCGCTGGCCGGGTACCACTCGGGCGAGATCCTGGACTTCGGCGACGGCCCGGCGCGCTACGCGGGCTGGTCGACGTGCTTCCGCCGCGAGGCCGGCTCCTACGGCAAGGACACCCGCGGCATCATCCGCGTGCACCAGTTCAACAAGCTGGAGATGTTCGTCTACTGCCGGGAAGAGGACGCCCGCGACGAGCACCAGCGGCTGCTGGCCTGGGAGGAGGAGATGCTGGCCAAGATCGAGGTGCCCTACCGGGTGATCGACACGGCGGCCGGTGACCTCGGTTCCAGCGCGGCCCGCAAGTTCGACTGCGAGGCCTGGGTGCCGAGCCAGCAGACCTACCGCGAGCTGACCTCGACGTCGAACTGCACGACGTTCCAGGCGCGGCGGCTCAACACCCGCTACCGGGACGCCGAGGGCAAGACCCGCTTCGCGGCGACCCTCAACGGCACGCTGGCCACCACCCGCTGGATCGTGGCGATCCTAGAGAACCACCAGCAGCCCGACGGCTCCGTCCGGGTTCCGGAGGCCCTCCGCCCCTTCCTCGGCGGCCGCGAGGTCCTCGAACCGAAGTGATTCCCGGCCCGGTGTTCCTTCCGGGCCCTGTTGGCATGTGGTGGGGAAGTTTTCATGAAAACTTCCCCACCCACGAGAAGACTCGACACGAGAAGACCCCAGGTGACCTGGGGTCTTCTTCGTATTTCGACGTTTTCATGAAAACTGCGCGTCACCCCACGGCCGAGGCGAGGCTGCGGTCGAGGGTGGTGCGCACCAGGGCCGCGGCGAGCCTGGCGAGGTCGTGGCCCTCGACGAGGTCGGCGAGAGCGTCCGGGTCGGTGGGCAAACCGAGCTTCTTGGCGCCGCTGAGCGCCTTGGAGTCGAAGTAGGGGCGCAGCTCCGGCCAGACGAGCTGGGCTTCGCGGCAGAAGATGTCGGCGCCGACCGGGCCCAGGCGTGGGAGGTCCATGAGCAGGGTGCGCATCTGCTCGGGATCCCCATCGGCCTTGGCGCGCAGTTTCCGCAGGTCGCCGTGGTACTGGTCGAGGATCTTCTCGGCGCCCCGGCCCAGGGCGGTCGAGGTGCTCTCGTCGTAGCGCCGGTAGTGGGCGCGTCCGAGGGCGTCGACGCGCTGCTGCCAGGTGGCGTCGAACATCTTCTGGGGGCTGTTCCACTGCGCCAGCTCGCGGGCGGCGTCCACCGCGATCTCGGCCTTGATCCGCGTGGACAGCAGCACCGACAGCACCACGAGCCGGTACAGCGGCGAGGGCTTGTCGGCCAGTTTGATGCCGGCTTCGGACGCGTAGCTCGTGCCGCCCTCGTCGAGCAGCGCCTGCACCTTCTCGCGCATCGACACCATCGTCACCACCTCCTTGCCGTGGACGGATACCCACGTCCCGGAGGTGGCACACCTACAGCTCGGGCAGGACCTCCGAGGCGATCTCCTCGACCGTGGACTCCGAGCCCTGGTAGGGGCTGTCGGGGCGGGGCCAGTGGGTGATGACGTCGGTGAAGCCGAGCTCGTCGGCGCGGCCCACCACGTCGCGGAAGTGCTCCACACTGGACAGCGAGAACGTCGGAGCCGCGTCGACCTGCAGGTACCGGTCGACCTTCTGCGGGTCGCGGCCCTGCTGGTGGCAGACGTCGGTGAAGCGCAGCGACAGCTCCGCGACCGCGCGCCACCAGCTCTCCATGTCGTCCCCGCCGCGCCCGGTCGTCACCCAGCCCTGGCCGTACTGGGCGGCCAGCTCCATCGAGCGGGTTCCGTTGGCGGCCATCACGAACGGCATCCGCGGCAGCTGCACGCAGCCGGGCGCGCGCCGCGCCTGCACCGCCGAGTAGTAGCTGCCGTCGTAGTCGGTGACGTCGAAGCGCAGCACGTGGTCGAGCAGCTCGACGAACTCGGCGAAGCGGTCGGAGCGCTCGGCCGCGGTCAGCTCGGGCTGTCCCAGCACCGACGCGTCGAACCCGGTGCCGCCCGCACCGATGCCGAGGGTGATGCGGCCGTCGGCGATGTCGTCGAGTGCGGTCAGCTCGCGGGCGAAGTGCACCGGGTGCCGGAAGTTCGGGGAGGCGACCAGCGTGCCGAGCCGGATCGTCGAGGTGACGGTGGCGGCGGCGGTCAGCGTGGGCACGGCGTCGTACCAGGCCCTGTCCACCAGGGAGCGCCAACCGAGGTGGTCGTAGGTCCAGGCGTGGGCGAAGCCGTACTCCTCGGCCATCCGCCAGAGCGGCTCCGCGGCCCACCACCGATGTTCGGGCAAGATCACGATCCCAACGCGCACGGGTAGACGGTACTGGTAGCGCGTCGGACGTTTCGACCCGATCAGGTGACGAACATCCCGTCGGGAGCTCACCAGCGATGATGTCCGGATTTGCGGCGCGGCGGGCATGATGGACGGCGTGCGTGAACCTGGCCTGGTGGCATCGGACGTGGACGGAACCCTGCTCGACCCGAGGGAGGAGGTCTCCGGCCGCACCGCGGCGACGGCGGGCAGGGTGATCGCATCCGGAACGCCGTTCGTGCTGGTCACCGGACGTCCGCCGAGGTGGATGCCGCGCATCGTCGCCGCCCTGGGGGTTTCCGGGATCGCGGTGTGCGCCAACGGTGCGGTCACCTACGACACCGCCGCCGACCGGGTGCTGCACAGCCACGACATCGATCCGGTGACGCTGCACGACGTGGTGCGCGAGCTGCGGCGGGAGCTGGGCGGCTGCGCGTTCGCGGTCGAGCGAGCGACCCGCAGCGCCCGCGACGACCTGCGCGAGCAGTTCCTCGCCGAGGCCGACTTCCACCGCAACTGGATGAACACCGACATCCGCGTCGCGCCGACCGACGAGCTGACCGGCAAGCCGGCGATGAAGCTGCTGGTGATGCATCCGGGTCTGACCAGCGGGGAGCTCGCGGCGGCGACGCAGGAGATCATCGGTGATCAGCTGCGGTCGACGTACTCGACGGACTCGGGCCTGATCGAGCTCTCGGCGCCGGGCGTGGACAAGGCCTCCGGCCTGGCCGCCGCGGCCGCCGAGCTCGGCATCGCGCGGTCGGACGTGATCGCCTTCGGCGACATGCCCAACGACGTCCCGATGCTCACCTGGGCCGGGCACGGCGTGGCGATGCGCAACGCGCACCCGGACGCCCTCGCCGCGGCCGACGAGGTCACCGCTTCCAACGCCGAGGACGGCGTCGCGCAGGTCCTGGAGCGCTGGTGGTGACAGTTTTAGCCATAATCGTCCGGGCATAACGGACATGATCATGGTGCAGTTATGGCTAAAACCGTCACCTCGCGACCTCAGGGGCGACCGGAGCGCTGGGCGTCGGCGGCCTGGGCTCGGATGGCGCCGAGCTGGTCGTAGCCGCGCTTGCCCGGGCAGGCCGTGTAGGCGGCGTCGCGGTGGCCGAAGATCGTCGGCAGCGAGACCTCCTGCCCCGCCGGGTACTTCGAGCCCTCCGGGGCCTCGGAGACCAGGCGCGTGGAGCCGTCGGCGGGCACGCCCGCGGTGTCGAGCTTCCAGGCGGCCATCTCGGCCACCGAGCGCACCGTCTCCGGTGTCGGGGTGACGCCGTCGTAGTTGCCCATCATCGAGATGCCGAAGGTGTTGCGGTTGAACCCGCGCACGTGGCCGCCGATCACGTCGCCCGCCAGACCGCCGGTGCGGCCCTCGAAGACGGTGCCGCACTTGTCGACCAGCGCGTGGTAGCCGATGTCGCCCCAGCCCAGCTCGACCGCGTGGTACTGGTAGATCCCGCGCACCAGCTCCGCGGACCGGTCGCAGGTGTAGTCGTTGGTGCCCGCGGTGTGGTGCACGACGGCGGCCTTGGTGGTGGTCGGCTCGACCGGCCAGGTCATCTTCGACTCGTCGGCGCCCCACTGCGCCCGGGTCACCACCGGCGGCATGCCCGCCTGCTGCGCCGAGACCTGCGGTGGCGCCGAGATCTGGGGTGGCGCCGAGACCTGGGGTGGCGGGGCACCTTCGGCGGGGTCGATGCCGACGAAGTTCAGCTGGTCGGTGATGTCCTCGCCCCGGCTGCTGGCGCGGACCTGCGCGTCGGTGCTGCGCCCGGTCCACATCGGTTCGCTGCCGCCGTCCTCGGTGTCCAGCCGCGTCCACGGGCCCCAGCTCTCGCCCTCGCGCACCCGGACCTCGATGTGGTCGGGTGCCCGGCCCTTCCAGGTGAGCCCGAGCATGTCGAAGGGCTTGTCGCTGCGCACCTCGCGGACCGAGGAGCGGTCGCGGGCGGTGTCGCGCAGCGGGATGTGCACGGTCTGCGTCCCGGGTTCGGGGGCGGTTTCGGCGGCGCCGGACGGTCCCGTGATCGGCAGTACGGCCAGGGTCAGCAGCGCGGCGGCTGCCAGTCGCGGGCGCGTGGACCGAGAACGCATGGGCGATACCTCGCTTCGGCTGGAGGGCGGGTGTCCTTTCTCGACACTCGCTTCCTGACGAATATCGAGTATGGGTCCGGAAGCGATCATTCGCCGCCCGGAACTCCCTTATGCCCGAATCCGAAGGGTGGAATCAGCGTCCCGGAATCAGAGAACGGCTCGTGAATTCCGGGGAATTCACCGGGCGTCGGCCGAGACGGGCGCGGGCGATGGCCGCGCACACGAGGAATCCGATCCCGATCAGCGTGTAGGCGTTGCCCACGATCTGCTGCGAGAAAGTCCAGTCGAGTTCGCGATCATCGGTGTTGGGCAGGTACCACTGGGGCCCGGCGAGCACGGTGATCGCCGAGATCACCACCGCGATCGTCATCCCGTACCAGCGGTTGCGCAGCGACATCACGAACACCAGCGCAAGCGCCGGGCCCGCCCACACCCAGTGGTGCGACCAGGAGATCGGTGAGACGAGCAGCACCCACACCGCGTTGATCATCAGCGCCAGCGGCACGTCGCGGACGCTCAGCGCGTAGCGGATGCCCATGATCGCCAGGACCAGCAGCAGCAGCGATCCGCCGATCCACAGCGAGTTCAGCGCGAAGCCGGTCAGCTCCTGCTTGGCTAGCAGGCTGCGCAGCGTCAGGTTGCCGGCGTAGACGGTGCCGAAGGAGTCGCCGGTGGACAGCATCTTGTCCAGCCACCAGTCCGCCGAGTCGCGCGGCGCGGCCAGGAAACCGACGAACACGGTGGTGGCGAAGGTGACGCCGGTGATGGACATCGCCCGGTAGTCCTTGCGCAGCAGGAACAGCAGCAGGAAGCCCAGCGGGGTCAGCTTGATCGCGGCGGCGATGCCGACGAGCATCCCGCGCGGCCAGCGGGTGCGCGGCAGCAGGCAGTCGGCGGCGACCAGGCCCATCAGCACCAGGTTGATCTGCCCGTAGTTGAGGGTCTCCCGCGAGGGCTCGATGATCGTCAGCCACGGCAGCAGCAGCGCGGTCGCCACCGCCACCCGGCCCGCGTGCGGCGCGAGGTGGCGCGAGGAGCGCGCCAGCGAGTAGGCGGTCACCAGGATCGCCAGGTGCGAGCACAGCGCGACCACCACGACGGCGGCCGTCTCGGACAGCCAGGTCAGCGGGATGAACAGCAGCGCGGCGAACGGCGGGTAGATGAACGGCAACGTCGCGGAATCCGGCGTCTCGGGGGTCAGATCGTCGCCGTAGACCTGGTAACCGTTGAGCCACGCGCGCGCACCAAGGCGGTAAATCTCGGTGTCCATGTACCCGCGGGTGTCGATCCAGTGCACGAACCAGACCGCCAGCACCTCGAGCACGATCGCCGCGATCAGCACGTGACGCCCGTCACGGGCGCGTGTCGGCACTACAGCTCACCACCCAGCGTTGCGCGCCTCGGACCTGCGTGAAGGGTTTTCACCGGCGCGTCGGTACGGCGCGATGGTAGCCGCCGCCCGACTCGCCGGGCGGGTCGCCTAACGGGTATTAACAGCCACGAATAGTCGCCGCCGGTGTCCTGATCCTCACCCCGGGTGGGTGACGAAATGCCTGGCCAACGAGGAATGGGCGTTGTTCGGCAGTGATATCGACACTCTTCGTGGTCATATGTAGCCAATAACGTCAACGCGGTTTCGGGGTGGCACCGCGCTCCAGCTACCCTCGACGACTGTGAGCTTCGCAGGCTATGACCTGATCGTTGTTGGTTCCGGATTCTTCGGCCTCACGATCGCAGAGCGCGCCGCCACCCAGCTGGACAAGCGGGTGCTGGTGCTGGACCGTCGTGACCACATCGGGGGCAACGCCTACTCGGAGGCGGAGCCCGAAACCGGTATCGAGGTGCACCGCTACGGCGCGCACCTTTTCCACACGTCGAACAAACGCGTGTGGGATTACGTAAACCAGTTCACCGAATTCACCAACTATCAGCACCGGGTGTTCACCAAACACCAGGGGCAGATTTACTCGTTCCCGATGAACTTGGGCCTGCTGTCCCAGTTCTTCGGTCGTGCGTTCACCCCGGACGAGGCGAAGGCGCTGGTCGCCGAGCAGGCGGCCGAGATCGACACCGCGGACGCGCAGAACCTCGAGGAGAAGGCGATCTCGCTGATCGGCCGCCCGCTGTACGAGGCCTTCGTGCGCGGGTACACGGCCAAGCAGTGGCAGACCGACCCCAAGGAACTGCCCGCGGCGATCATCAGCCGGCTGCCGGTTCGCTACAACCTCAACAACCGGTACTTCAACGACGACTTCGAGGGGCTGCCCGTCGAGGGCTACACCGCGTGGTTGGAGAAGATGGCCGAGCACCCCAACATCGAGGTGCGGCTGGCCACCGACTTCTTCGACGTGCGCGGCGAGCTGCCCACCGACGTCCCGGTCGTCTACACCGGTCCGCTCGACCAGTACTTCGAGTACGCCGAGGGCGAGCTGGGCTGGCGGACGCTGGACTTCGAGACCGAGGTCGTCAACACGGGTGACTTCCAGGGAACGTCGGTGATGAACTACGCCGACGAGGAGGTCCCCTACACCCGGATCCACGAGTTCCGGCACTTCCACCCCGAGCGGGACTACTACCCGACGGACAAGACGGTGGTCGTGCGCGAGTACTCGCGGTCCGCGGAGAGCGGCGACGAGCCGTACTACCCGATCAACACCCCGGAGGACCGGCGCAAGCTGGAGGCCTACCGCGAACTGGCCAAGAAGGAGGCCAAGGAGCGCAAGGTCATCTTCGGTGGTCGTCTGGGCACCTACAAGTACCTGGACATGCACATGGCCATCGGTTCGGCGCTGAGCATGTTCGACAACAAGATCGCTCCTTACTTCACCGAGGGTCGTTCGCTGGACGGCTCGCTGGAGGACTGACGTGACCGACCGGACCCCCCGAGAGCCCAACGCCGCTGGTGAGAGCAAGCTCAGCGACGTCACTTCGGTGCGCGCCGGGACCTCGGACGTGGCACCCGAGCAGGTGCTGCAGCGGATCGTGTTCCCGCGCGGCGAGGACCCGCTGGACGTGCGTCCGCTCTACATCGACGAGCCCGAGGCGCTGGCCAGCACCGTCACCGTGGTGTCCCGCCGGCACCTGCGCGTCCCCGCGCACAGCAAGATCTCGCTCGCGTCCTACTTCAACGCCTTCCCGGCCAGCTACTGGAAGCGTTGGACCAAGATCGAGGAGACGGTGCTGCGGCTGCGGGTCAGGGGGTCCGGTCGGCTCGACGTCTACCGCTCGAAGGCCAACGGCGACAGCGTCCACCTGCAGGGAACGCCCGTCTCCAGCGAGGACTGGACCTCGCTGGAGTTCAAGGTGTCGCTGCAGCCGTTCGAGGACGGCGGCTGGATCTGGTTCGACCTGTTCACCAACGACGCCGAGCTGGAGATCAGCGACGGCGCCTGGACGACCGACCAGCCGATGCCGCACCAGCAGGTCGTGGTCGGCACCACCACCATCCGGCCCTCGGAGTGCATCGAGGCGCTGAAGACCCTCGGGGAAGACCCGCAGGTCATGGCGGTGGTCGAGCGCGTGATCGTCGCCGACCAGGGCCCGCAGAAGATCCACGAGGTGGAGGGCTTCGACGAGGCCGCCAAGGCCATCGGCGACAAGCTGCACGTCATCGAGCAGGACAACCTCGGCGGCTCCGGCGGGTTCGGCCGGGTCATGTACGAGGGCATCCACAACTCCGACGCCGCCCAGGTGATGGTCATCGACGATGACATCGCCCTGGAGCCGGACGGCGTGCTGCGGGCCAACGCCTTCGCCCGCGCCGCCACGCAGCCGGTCATCGTCGGTGGTCAGATGCTCAACCTGCAGGCGCGCTCGCGGCTGCACACGATGGGCGAGGTCGTCGACCTCGGCCAGGGCATCTGGCGGGCCGCGCCGGGCGCGGTCACCGACCACGACTTCGCCAAGAAGCCGCTGCGCAAGACCAAGAAGCTGCACCAGCGCATCCACTCCACCTACAACGGCTGGTGGATGTGCCTGTTCCCGCGCGAGATCATCGAGCGCACCGGGTTGCCGCTGCCGCTGTTCATCAAGCACGACGACTCGGAGTACTCGCTGCGCGCGGGCGGCCACGGCTACCCGACGGTGACGCTGCCGGGTGCGGCCATCTGGCACATGCCGTGGACCGACAAGAACGACGCCACGGACTGGACCGCCTACTTCCACACCCGCAACCGGCTGATCCTGGCCGCGCTGCACAGCCCGGAAGAGGTCAAGAACAACATCGTCAAGCAGGGCCTCAAGCTCACGCTGCGGCACCTGCTGTCGATGGAGTACTCCACGGTCGCCGTGCAGCAGAAGGCCATCGAGGACTTTCTGAAGGGCCCGTCGGGCCTGTTCGACAGTCTCCGCTCGGCGCTTCCCGAGGTCCGCGAGCTGCGCAAGGACTACGACGACGCCAAGACGCTGCCCTCGGCGCGGGAGTTCCCGCCGCCGAGCGCGGACCCGATCATGGCCGAGGGCCTGCTCAACCCGCCGGTGAACCCGGCGGTGATCGCGGCCCGCGCGTCCAAGGCGCTGCTGCACAACCTCAAGGAGCCCGCGCACGACGCGACGGACCGGCCGCAGCTCAACGTTCCGGCCGCCGCCGCCCGCTGGTTCCTGCTGGGCAACCTCGACAGCGCCACGGTGTCCAACGCCGACGGCAGCGGGGTGGCGTTCCGGCGCCGCGACCCGGAGACCTTCCGCAAGCTTGGCCTGGAGGCGCTGGCCAACTACAAGCGGCTGGGCCAGGAGTGGGCGCGACTGCGCGAGGAGTACCGGGCGGCGCTGCCCGAGCTGACCAGCGCGGAGTCCTGGAAGCAAGTCTTTGATCCCCGATGACGCCGACCTTCCCGGAGACGAAGTGGCAGAGCTGACTACGTTGATCGGCCCCGACGACGTGACCGACCTCAAGCAGGACGAGCAGGTCACGGCCGAGACCGTCGCGCTGCGCAAGGTGCAGGGCGCGCTGGCCAAGCCCGCGGTCGTCAAGACGGCGCACGCGATGTCGCTGTTCGGCGAGCACGCGGCGGGCTGGCTGGCCATCGGTGCCGTCGGCGCGCTGGCCGATCGCAAGCGCCGCGGTGAGTGGGTCACCGCCGCTGCCGGGGTCGCCGCCGCGCACGCGGCGTCGATCGCGGTCAAGCGGGTGGTCCGCCGCCCGCGCCCGAAAGACCCCGAGATCCAGGTGCTGGTCGGTACGCCGAGCCAGCTGAGCTTCCCGTCCTCGCACGCGACGTCCACGACGGCCGCCGCGGTGCTCTACGGCGGGTTGACCGGCAAGAAGCTGACCCCGGCCCTCGTGCCGCCGATGATGGTCAGCCGTCTTGTCCTGGGGGTTCATTACCCGAGCGATGTGGTCGCCGGTTCGGTGCTCGGCGGTGCCGTGGCACTGGCCACCCGGCGATTCATGAGACGGCGGAGGAACCGTGCCTGACAACAAGCAAGCTTCGGCCGACGTGGCCGAGACGCCTGATGCCGAGAAGGCTCCCGATGCCGAGGAGGCGACCGACGCCAGGAAGGCTGAGGTGGAGTCTGACGCGGAAGGCACCATCGGCGCCGAGTTCGGCGACGAGGTGCTGGAATCCGAGCCGGCGAAGACCGACGACGACAAGGACAAGTCGTCGGACGCCTACCACGCGAAGGTGACCGCCAAGGCGGGCACGCCCGCGGGCCTGGTGACCGGTCTGATCAAGGAGCTTCGCCCGAAGCAGTGGGTGAAGAACGTCCTGGTGCTGGCCGTGCCGTTCGCGGCGGGCGAGATCCTGGACCCGGCCATCCTGCTCGACGCGGTGGTCGCGTTCGTGGTGTTCTCGATGGCCGCGTCGGGCATCTACTTCGTCAACGACGCGATCGACGTCGAGGCGGACCGGCAGCACCCGACCAAGCGCAACCGGCCGATCGCGGCCGGGCTGATCCCGGTGCCGATCGCCTACGTGGTGTGCGTGCTGCTGCTGGGCGGCTCGCTGGTGATCTCGGCTCTGACGAGCATGCAGCTGCTGGCGGTGATGGCGCTCTACATCGCGGTGCAGCTGGGCTACTGCTTCGGCCTCAAGCACCAGCCGGTGATCGACCTGTGCATCGTGGCCTCCGGGTTCCTGCTGCGCGCCATCGCCGGTGGTGCGGCGGCGAACCTGGTGATCACCCAGTGGTTCTACCTGATCGTGGCGTTCGGCTCGCTGTTCATGGTGGCGGGCAAGCGCTACGCCGAGGTGAAGCTGGCGGCCGAGACCGGCGCGAAGATCCGCAAGTCGCTGAAGGCGTACTCGCCGTCGTACCTGCGGTTCGTGTGGGCGATCGCGGCCGCGATCACGATCATGACCTACTCGCTGTGGGCCTACGACATCCGCGAGTTCGAGATGTCGCGTTGGGGCCTGATCTCCATCGTCCCGATGGTGATCGCGATCCTGCGGTACGCGGTGGACATCGACAAGGGTGTCGCCGGTGAGCCGGAGGAAGTGGTCCTCAAGGACAAGGTCCTGATGGTGCTCGGCGCGATCCTCGCCGGCTGCCTGTTCCTGGCGTTCTACCTCTGAGCAACGCTTCTCGGCGAAGCCCCCGGCCCCTGGTGGCCGGGGGCTTCGCCGTTCTGCACGGTTTGTTCATCGACGATCATCGGCCCGTTCACCCCGCGCGGTGAGAGTGGACGGCGTTCCCGAATCGATGGAGGACCTGCTGTCATGGACGTTTCGAAGCTCTCGCGGCGGCACGTGCTGCTGGGCGGTGCCGCGGGTGCCGCGGCGCTGACGGTGGCCGGCGCCCCGTCGGCGTTGTCGTTGCCGGGTGCCGGTGCGGTCCGACGCGCCGGGGTGTTCAGCTTGGGCGTGGCCTCGGGCGACCCGCTGCCCGACGGGTTCGTGCTGTGGACGCGGTTGGCGGCCGACCCGCTGGCGGAGGACGGCATGGGCGGCATGCCGAACAAGGCGATCCCGGTGGAGTGGGAGATCGCCGAGGACGAGAACTTCACCCGCGTGGTCCGCCGCGGCGAGGCCCAGGCCGCGCCCGAGCTGGGGCACAGCGTTCACGTGGAGCTGGAGGGCCTGCGCCCGGGCCGGGACTACTTCTACCGCTTCCGCGCCGAGGGCGAGGTCTCGCCGGCCGGACGCACCCGCACGGCCCCGCTGCCGGGCACGATGGGCGAGCTGCACATGGCTTTCGCCTCCTGCGCCCAGTACGAGCACGGCTACTTCACCGCGTACCGGCACCTGGGCGACGAGCGCCCGGACCTGGTCCTGCACCTGGGCGACTACCAGTACGAGTACCAGGCGGGCGACTACGAGATCCCGGGCGGCAACATCCGCGATCACGCCGGGCCGGAGACCGAGACGCTGGCCAACTACCGGCAGCGGCACGCCCAGTACAAGACGGATGCCGACCTGCAGCACGCGCACGCCGCGGCCCCGTGGGTGGTCGTCTGGGACGACCACGAGCTGGACAACAACTGGGCGGACGAGGTCTACGAGCACCCCGACGAGCCGCAGCCGAACTTCCTGGAGCGCCGCAAGGCCGCGTTCCAGGCGTACTACGAGAACATGCCGCTGCGCCGAGCCCAGGTCCCGCAGGGCATCGACCTGCGGTTGTTCCGGCGGATCGAGTGGGGTTCGCTGGCGACGTTCCACATGCTCGACACCCGCCAGTACCGCGACGACCAGGTCGGCAACGACGAGTTCCCGACGCAGGACCCGGCGCGCCTGGACCCGAAGCGCAGCCTCACGGGCGCGGAGCAGGAGCGCTGGCTGCTGCAGGGCCTGCGCTCGTCGCGAGCCCGGTGGGACGTCCTCGGCCAGCAGGTCATGTTCGCCGAGATCGACTACCTGAACGGCGACGAGAAGGCGTACAACCCGGACGCCTGGGACGGCTACGTCGGTTCCCGGAAGCGGGTGATCGAGGGCTGGAAGCAGGCGGGCACCCGGAACCCGGTGGTGCTCACCGGAGATGTGCACACCCACTGGGCCAACGAGATCCACGACGGCGAGGACGTGGTCGCCACCGAGCTCACCGCGACCTCGATCACCAGCGGCGGCGACGGCTCAGCGGAGCTCACGGACAAGGAGAAGGCCTACTTGGCGGAGAACCCCCACGTGAAGCTCTACAGCAACCAGCGCGGCTACATCTCCACCAAGATCACGGAGGAGAAGGTGGAAGCCACCTACAAGGTCCTCCCGCACGTCTCCAAGCCGGGCGCCGAGGCGGAAGACCTGGCCACCTTCACGATCCAGGACGGAACCCCAGGCCTGAACCCAAGCTAAGAGCCTGAAAACCAAGAAATACCAATACGTTTCGAAACGAACGAGACCAAACCAACCCAAGCTTCGGCAGAAGCGACCCACTACGGGTGCGTTTCGAAAGGCAGTGGAAACTTCGCCTGAAATTGGCAACCCCCACAACGCGAGGAGAACCGAGGAACGAAGCCAATTTCAGGCGAAATCGCCACTCCGAACCCTCGCAGAAGGACCCCGCGAAGCGCCCCTGAACAGACCCCAAGGGGTGGGGAAGTTTTCATGAAAACTTCCCCACCCACCCACAAGACGAAACCCCAAAACCCCAGCTCAACCACCTCGAAGGCCCCAAAACCCCACCCCCGAGGACGTCCCGAGAGACGGGAAGTTTTCATGAAAACTTCCCCACCCCCCAGAGGAAGGTCAGCGAAGGCCCAACCGCTCGGTCACCTCGTGCGCCATCGCGATCGCGTACGACTGACCCCGGTCCTGGGGGTAGATCTGGGACATCGTGGCCAGGGTGACCCCGGGCAGGTGCGTGGTGTGCGGGGGGATCAGGGACCGGTAGGTCGGAGTCACGATGGGCTGGGCGAAACCGGCCTTGGAGAAGTGCCAGTTCCGGATCCAGGAGCGGTCGAAGTCGGGGTTGAGCCGCTTCAGCCAGGGCACGTACCGGTCGAGCAGGTCCGCCGGGTCGGTGGTGAACCGCCAGTCGTCGCGCGGCACGTAGTTGCCGACGTAGACGACGTGGTTCCCCCCGTACTCATGCCGGTCGACCATGTTGGTGTGCTCGACGACCGCCAGGAACGGGAACTCCGGGTCGTTGATGTTGAGCCAGTA
This sequence comes from Saccharopolyspora sp. ID03-671, assembly GCF_045278815.1. NCBI lineage: Bacteria > Bacillati > Actinomycetota > Actinomycetes > Pseudonocardiales > Pseudonocardiaceae > Saccharopolyspora > Saccharopolyspora sp. ID03-671. The sequence continues at coordinate 3,670,012 of NZ_CP134054.1, read as the reverse complement.
GTACGGGATGACGCTGCGGTCGAGCTCCAGGATGAAGCAGGTCGCGCCGAGGTACTGATTGCGCCAGAGCACGTCGTCGGACTCGATGTCGGCGGCCTTGGCGAACGCGGGCTGCGGAACCGTGACGATGAGCCGGTCGAACTCGTACTCGCTCCCATCACCGGCCCTGACCAGCACCTCCTCCCCGGGCTGGGCGATCGACGACACCGGTTTGCCGAACTCGATCTTCCCGCCGCGCTCGCTCACCGCCTCGGCCAGCGCCCGGTACACCTGCTCGAAACCGCCGTGCACGTACCCGAGTTCGAACGTCCGGCAGTGGATCCGAGCCCACAGCCACGCCATCGAGATCTCCTCGGCGTGCTCGCCGAACTTCCCCTGCAGCAGGGGCTCCCAGATCTTCGAGGTCACCTTCGGCCCCGCCCACCGGCGCATCCAGTCCAACGCCCGCACCTCGTTGAACCGGGCGCCGTCGTGGATCACCTTGAGCGCGGCCGAGGACGCGCCGAACCGGAACCGGTCGATCATCGAGAACTCGGGGAACTTCAGCATCTCCACCGGCGTGCCGAAGTCGTGCAGCTTCCCGTCCAGGTAGATCCCGGTGGTGGGCTTGTGGAACCGCAGCTTGTCCCGCAGCCCGAGCTCCTCGATGAGCTCGATCATCGCGGTGTCGCTGGCGAAGCTGTGGTGGTAGAAGCGCTCCAGCGGGGTGCCGCCGACCTGGAGGGAGGCCGCGAGCCCGCCGAGCTCGTCGGAGGCTTCCAGCACCGTCACGTCGTGTCCGGCGCGCACCGCGTCGAAGGCCGCGGTCAGGCCGGTGGCGCCGGCGCCGACGATCCCCACTCTCATCCGAAACTCCACCTCTTGTTGATCGTGTACTGGAACAGCAGGACGACGGGCAGGCTGGCGAGCTTGACGAGGTTGGCGTCGATGCCGAGACCGGTCGAGAACGCCGCGAGCAGCAGGAACGTGAGCACGATCCCGGCGATGCCCACCGCGTAGAAGCGCAGGAACCGCACCAGGATCCGGTCGGTCTTGCGGAAGTTGAACACCGAGTTGAGCACGAAGTTGTTGGTGATCCCGGCGGTCGTGCTGAGCGCGTTGGCGACCTGGTGGTGCACGCCGACGTAGTTGAACAGCACCAGGAACAGCAGGTAGTCGAGCAGCACGCCGCTGCCGCCGATCACCGCGTAGAGCAGCAGTTCCCGGCTGATCAGCCGGGGGCGCGGCTCAAGCTTGGTCATGCCGGATCACATCCCGGACGATGTAGAGGGGGCGTTGCTGCACTTCGTGGTAGATGCGGCCGATGTAGCTGCCGATGACCCCCAGCGACAGCATCTGCAGACCGCCCAGGAACAGCATCACGACCATCAGCATCGTCCACCCGGACACGGTGATCTCGGGGAAGAACAGCCGCAGCGTTACCGAGTAGATGATCCCCGCGAGCGCCAGCGCGAGACTCGCGAACCCCATCCGGGTGATGAGCTTGAGCGGGACGGTGGAGAACCCGGTGACGCCGTCGGCGGCCAGCCGCAGCATCTTGCGCATCGGGTACTTGGTCTCGCCCGCCACGCGCTCGTCGCGGTCGAAGAGAAGTTCCTGCTGCTCGAAGCCCATCGAGGCGACCATGCCGCGGATGAACCGGCTGCGTTCGCGGAAGCTGCGGAGCTCGTCGGCGGCGCGCTTGTCGAGGAGCCGGAAATCGCCGGTGTCGACGGGGATGTCGACCTCGGCGCAGCTGCGCAGCAGCCGGTAGTAGGCGTGCGCGGTGAACCGCTTGAACGGGGTGTCGCGGCGGGTCCGGCGCCGCGCCTGCACGACCTCCGCCCCGGCCAGCCACGCGTCGATCATCTCGAGGCTGACCTTCGGCGGGTCCTGCAGGTCGGTGTCCATCACGATCACCGCGTCGCCGGTGGCGAGGTCGAGCCCGGCGGTGATGGCGATCTGGTGGCCGAAGTTGCGCGCGAAGTCGACGACCCGCACCCGCGGGTCGTTCTTGGCGATGTCCCGCAGGATGCGCAGCGATCCGTCGGCGGAACCGTCGTTGACGTAGACGAACTCGTAGTCGAACTCGGGCCGCCCGGCGACGGTGGAGGTCAGTTCGGCGTGGAAGTGCTTGATGCCCTCGGCCTCGTTGTAGACGGGAAGGACGTAGGAGATCAGCTGCCCGGTCTCGTCCTCGTGCCGCTGCTTCTGCTGCGGCACCGGTATCCCGACCTCGTGGCGAATCGCGTCGGACATGGTCACTCCCCTCGCCAACCCCACCGCGGCTCGTCAACGCGTTGGACGTCGAATCGGTTGCCCGGGTAGGGGTATTCCACCTCGAACAGGTGTCCCCACTCGGAGTAATCGGGTGTTTTCTCTTCTCCGTTGAGCCTTGTCGGGATCTCTTTTTGGACACCGACGTCGCGGACCCCGGCGAACGCCCCGCCGATGCCGCGCTCGAAGGCGGCGGTCCCGCCGAAGCCCATCGAGTTCGGCGGCGTCACCAGGTACGCGGGCGGTTCGACCAGGCCGTCCTGGACCTTCGGCAGGTCCCGCAGGCACGGCGCGTTCCAGGTCATGGACCAGTCGACGTAGGTCGGGGCCTTTCCGCGCATGTACTCGGGCAGCGGGATGACCTGCCGGATCCGGGGGCCGCTGACCGCGACCCAACCGGCCGGGTCGGTGGTGCCGTCGAGTGCGGTGATGCGGACCCGGTCGGCGCCGGGCGGGATCTGCGCGGGGGAGAGGTGCAGGTCGCGCCAGCCGGGGTGGTCCTGCGGCTCGTCCTCGATGACGTGATCGGTCGGGTAGGTCTCGCGCTCGTCGGCGTCGCGCCAGGTGTCGTCGAGGATGACTTCGCGGGTGCCGCCGGGGCCGGAGAACTCCAGGGCGACGCGGTTGCCGTCGCCACTGCGCCCGGCGACGCCGACGGCCAGCTCCTGGTCCTCGGCGAGCGCGGGCAGCGGGAACCAGCCGGTGGTGACGGTGCCGGTGTTGATCTGCCCGCCGGTCAGGCTGCCCCACACCGGGGCGCCTTCGGGCGGGGTGAACCCCGGTGCGAACCCGGTGCCCTCGGTGAACCCGGCCATCTCGGCGCCGTCGCCGCCGCGCAGCGGGGCGAGGTCCGGGGTGACGACGATCTTGTCGGCGATGCCGCAGCTGCCGCCGCGCACCGCGTCGAGGCCCTGGCCGCCGATCGAGTAGGCGTCGTGGCCCTGCCGGATCGGTGCCACCGCGAACGAGCCGAGCACGATCGTCACCGCCACCCCCATCGCCGTGACGCAGACCAGTGCGGGCGTGCGGATCAACGCCTGGCGCATCCGGTCGTCCCGTCGCCGGACCAGCGCGGATCCGGCCATCAGCAGCCCGGCGATCAGCAGCCAGCACAACGGGTTGTTCAGCGGCCGGACCGGGCCTTCGCCCCAGGGCACCCCGTACTGGGAGTGCAGGAACCAGTTGTTCTTGCCGGAGAAGACCAGCGCCGCGGTGCCCCCGGCGAGCGCGGTGGTCACCAGCGCGGCGACGAGCACCACCCGGTCCCGGCTCGCGGCGGCCGCGGTGATCCCGATCACCACCGCCCCAGCGGCCAGCGTAGCGGCTCCCACTCCTGCGAGCGCGCCGAAGTAGTGCGTCCACTTCGACGGCGTCAAGGTCATCACACCCACGCTCACCAGCAAGGAAGCAGCCGGCACGTGCACCAACCACAACCCGTCACCCCGGTCACCCGTTCGAACACCCCGGCTTTCGTCGGGGGAGAACTGCGGTGCCCGACCCGGGCGCGGAGGAGGACGACGAGCGTGTAGGCGGCGAGGAGGAGGGTGAGCAGGACCGCTGCTCTGCGGGCGATGTCGCCTTGCAGGTCGAAGCCGAGGAGGTACTGGTAGCGGGTGATCTCCTGGAACCAGGGGACGTTCGGGCCGTAGTAGCCGTGCAGGTCGGTGGCCTTGGCGGTGGTGAACACCGATTGGTCGGCGAACATCGCGACCAGGCCGACCGAGGCGATGCCCGCCATCACCGCGAGGACCGCCGGGCCCGCCATCCGCCAGAGGCGCGGGGCCAGGACCAGGAACGGGGCCACGGCGGTGAGGCCCATCGGGTTGATCGCGATCGACAGGCCCGCGCACAGGGCCGCCACGCCGAGCCAGAGCCGCCGCTCGGTGCGGGCGGCCTGCAGAACAGCGGCGAGGACGGCCGTGAGGCCGAGCGCCTCGAACGCCTCCGGGCGGACGCCCATGCCGAACGGCAGCCACCAGCCCAGGAACGCGATCACGGCCACCGCGCGGACCAGCGGATGGCGGTGCCTGCCGGGCAGGGCCGCGCCGAGCACGCCGCGGCTGAGGATCAGCCAGGTCAGCAGCGCCGCGAGGATGCTGGGAACGCGCATGGCCAGCGGGTTCTGGTTCCACTCGGCGACCGGCAGCAGCAGCTGCTGGACCAGCGTGAACGGTGCCTCGGAGGCGTTCTCCCAGCGGTAGTAGTTGCCGATGTCGCCGGTGTTGAGCCCGTTCTGCACGGTCACCGAGGCGAACGAGTCGTCCGGCGAGTTCGGCCCCAGCAGCCACCACCCGGCGAGCACGGCCAGCACCACCAGGTCGAAGCCGTAGCCGATCAACCGGTGCAGCGGGCGCTGGACCGGGCGCTCGACGTCGCGGCGCCGTCGGCGGTCCAGCACCGCCAGGACCGCGAACCCGGCCGCCGCCAGCAGCAGCTGAACGCCGATGAGCAGCAGCTTCCCCTGCGTCGGGGACGTCGCGAACCAGTTCGCGGTGACCACGTCGACCCGCGTCCCGTCCGCCTCGGCGGGGGAGAGGTCGGTGGCGAAGGCGACGATGTCGCGGACCCCGGCGGGCACCGAGGCCGTCCGGTCGCCGATGCGGACCGTCGAACCGGACGGGCCGCCGTCGACGGCCACGTCGCAAGCCCCCGCGATCGGGGCGCTCGCGATGGGAGCGCGCAGCGCCTCGACCCCGGCGACCAAGACGATCACGTGGTCCTGCGCGGTGGTGACCGCGAAACCCTCGGTGGGCTGGCCGGGCGGCCGCGAGGACACCAGCGTCGTCGGCGCACCCCGGTCCTGACCTGCGCGAACCGCCTCGCACGGAACCCGGACGTGGACCTGGTCCGGGTGGTACGGGACGACGAACGCGAGCGTGGACTCCGGCTGCTGACCGGCCTGCGGCCACGTGACGGTGACCCGCTCGCCGATCACCGGCGCGAACGGCACGACCAGCGCGGCCAGCACCGCGAGGACGCCGACGAGCAGACCCGCGACGTGCGCGAATCGGCGGCGCGGTGCGAGTGCTGCGGGTGCGGGCGGTGAGGCGTCCGCGGTTCGCTCCATCCCGTCCAGCACCGTTCCCCCAGCTCAGCGACGTTCAGCGGGTGGGCCTGATTCCGGCCCCGGGAAGGTCAGTTTCAGGCATCCCGCCGTCTCCCGCATGCACGATCACCCCTGATCGAACGGGTAGTCACCGTCCCCATCGGCGCCGCTGACGCGTTCCCGCCGGCGAGTCGTGGTGTAGGCGTCGTGCTCGCGGTCGTAGCGGACCGCGAGCAGGTGACCCCAGCTGTAGCCCGGCGCCCCGCGCAGCCGGGTGGGCAGCTCCATCCGCTGCGAGACCATCGGCACCCCGGCGAACACGCCGCCGAGCTCGGCGTCGTAGGCCATCGAGTACTCGCCCTCCGGCGGCGTGATCAGCATCCGCGGGGTCGCCGCGACACCGTGCCCGACCTGCGGGTAGTCGCTGCGGCAGGGGAACACGAAGCTCATCGGCCAGTCGGTGAGCACCGGTCCCTGCGCGTCCAGCGCCTGCCGCAGCCCCACCACGTCGCGCACCACCGGGCCGCTGATGCTCAGCCAGCCCTGCCGGTCGGTGCTGCGGTCGGTGGCCAGCACGCGAACCCGGTCGGCCCCGGCCGGGATGTCGCCGGGCTCGACGGTCAGCGAGCGCCAGGCGGTGAAGTCGCGCCAGTCGTCCTCGCGGCCGTGCCGGGGGTCCTTGAACGGCAGGTCGGTCGGCGGCGGGTCGCGCAGCACCTCGCGCCCCAGCGGGCGCTGCCCGGCGGCGAACTCCAGCGTCAGGGTGTTGCCCTGCTCCGGGCGGCCCGACACCCACAGCGACAGGGTCTGCTCGGCGCCGACCTCCGGGAGCCCGAACCACGGGGTGATCAGCGATCCGGTGTTCTGCGGCCCGCCGGTCCGGCTGGTCCAGGCGAAGTCGCTGGCGCTGCGGGCGGTGGGCTCGTCGCCGCGCGGGTCGTCCGGATCGGCCGGTTCCGGCCGCTGCAGCGGGCCGCCGCGATCTTCCAGCCGCAGGTCCGGTTCCTGCGGCGGGGCTCCGCCGGCGGTGAACCCGTCCAGCTCGCCGGTGGCGCCGGGGTCGAGGGGGCGGAGGGATTCGGCGACCGGCAGCGCCTGCACCTCGTCCTCCAGGCCGCAGCTGGTGGCCTCGTGGCTGAGCCGGTTCATCCGGGCCACCGAGAACCGGTCGCCCATCGTCTCCGGCACCGACAGGAACGATCCCAGCAGCACCAGGGCCATCGCCAGCGACGAACCCGCCAGCACCGACGCCGGTGCGACCGTCCACATCAGACCGCCCAGCGGCCGCGACCGCAGCCGCATCCGGATCAGCAGCGCGACCAGCGTGAGCAGGCCGGTCACGAGCCCGACGAGCATCCAGAGCACCGGGCTGTCCAGCGGCACGTCCGGCCGCACCGGGGTGTCCGACCACGGCATCGCCAGGTTCGACTGCCACGGCCACGCGTTCGGGCCCATGAACGCCAGCCCCGCCGCGACCGAGGCCGCGATCGTCCCGAACACGCCCAGCAGCCGCGCCTCCCGCTGCGCGTCGGGGAGCTTGCCGACGCGCACCAGCAGCACCGCGGTCACCGCCACCAGCGCCGGGCCGACGCCGATCAGCGCGCCGAAGTGGTGCGTCCACTTCGACGGGGTCAGCCACAGCGCCGCCAGCACCGAGGCGACCGAACCCAGCAGCAGCGGCAGCTCCGGCATGTCGACCGACCGGTGCAGCCGCCGCATCGCGCAGGCCGCGCTGATCAGCACCGCCGTGATCACCAGGAACACCACCAGCCGCTTGCTCGCGGTGCCCCACATGGTGGTGCCCAGCAGCTTCGCGTAGCGGTCGATCTCCTGGTACCAGCCCAGGCTCGGCCCGAACTCGTCGTGCACCCGGGTCGCGCCCAGCACGCCGTTGAGCGACGAGTCGGCGAACATCGCCACCAGCCCGACCGACCCCAGGCTCGCCAGCAGCGCGACCCGCGTCGGCACCAGCACCCAGCGCGGCAGGGCCCCCGGCCGCATCAGCAGCGCGGCGATGCGCGGGGCGAAGACCAGCACCATCAGCAGCGCGCTCACCCCGGTCGGCGTGATCGACACCGTCAACCCGCAGGCCAGCGCGGCCACGCCCAGCCAGCCGAACGGCGCGGAGCTGCGCGAGGCCAGCAGCAGCGACGCCACCAGGATCGAGGTGCCCAGCGCCAGGAACGGCTCCGGGCGGATGCCCAGGCCGTACGGCAGCCAGCAGGCCAGGAAGAGCACGGCCGAGACCAGGTGCACCGGCAGCCTGCGGCTGTTCCGGCAGAGCGGGGCGACGATGCCGCGGCTGACCAGCAGCCAGGTCAGGAACCCCGCGATCGCGCTGGGCGTCCGCAGCCAGAACGGGTCCAGCCCGTCCGCCGACCACCAGCGCATGAAGTGCTGCACCAGCGTGAACGGGGCCTCGGAGGCGTTGAACCAGCGGTAGTAGTTGCCGATGTCGCCGGACTCGGCGTAGTTGCGGACCGTCATCATCGCGAAGCCGTCGTCGTCGGTGAGCGGGCCGACGAACAGCCACGTCCAGATCACCGCCGCCACCCCGGCGTCCACCGGCCACAGCAGCGGGCGCACCCGGAACCGGCCCAGCACCGGCGGGGTGTGGGCGAACAGCAGCAGCAACGAGCACACCGCCAGCAGCAGCGACGCCTCGATCAGGCTCCGCTTGGTCTCGGTGGGCGCGGTGTCGGCCCACGAGTATGTGCGCGCGGTGACCGAGAACCCGCGCAGCTGCTCGCCTTCCAGCGCCGTGGCGAGGGTGAACACCTCCGGCGCCGGCACGCCCGGCAGGGCGATCGGCGCGCGCCCGGCCGGTTCGACGACCGAGTTCATCCCGTCGCCGCGCACCGTCAGCCCGCACGTCCCGGCGGGCAGCCGGACCTCGCGCTCGCCCAGCAGCAGCCGCGGCTTCCCGTCCTGAGTGGACAGAGTCAGGCCCTCGCGGTCGCTGCCCGGCGGCAGCGTGCTCAGCACCGTCGTCGGCTCCGGCCGGGCTTGGGCGGCGCGCATCGTCGCGCACGGCACCGTCGCGCGGAACTCCGCCGGTCGGTAGGGCGTGAGGAACGCCGTCGTCGTGGGGTTCTCGCCGGTCCCGGCCTGCTTTTGCACATCAGCCGGCCAGTGCACCTCGGTGCGGTCCAGCAGCACCGGCGCCAGCGGCAGGGCGAGCGCGCAGCACAGGCCCGCGATCCCCAGGCAGAGCGCGACGACGTGCGCCAGCCACCGGCCCAGGCGCGAACGCCGAGGCCCCTCGTCGTGGTGCGGCTCGGCTGCCGGTTCGGCGGCGGCGGTGTCCGTCAGGTACTTCACGCTGGGGGTCTCCCGGGATGCCGGTGGAAGAACTGCGTTGAGTCTCTTGCAGTTTCACGAGTCCCGCCCCCGGCCGGGTTGTCCGACACGCCGGAAGGCGTCCGACGAGACGTCAGTGGGACTTGCGCGCGACCGCCATGAGATGAGGGCTCGCGCCCAGCAGCTCCGGCACCGACTCGACGCGGCGGATCGCCTTGAGCACCGCGTCCCGGTGCCCCGGGTCGGCGAGCCTGCGGGTGTCGGTCGCCCACGCCGCCGCGCTCTCCACCGCCACCAGCTCGATCGCCCGGAAGCCCGCGTCGGCGACCTCGTCGCGCAGGTCGGAGGGCCGGTGGAAGTAGGTCAGGGTGAACCAGCGCGGGTGCTCGCCCGGGTCGGTGTTGCGGTGCAGGCCGTCGTCCAGCACGCCCTCCACCAGCTCCTGGAAGTCCTCGTCGCCGATGTCGCCCACCGCCACCCCGTCGAACGTCGAGGCGTACCGCGACACCGCGGCCGCCAGCAGCACCCCGCCCGGCTTGAGCACCCGGTGCGCCTCGCGCAGCGCCCGCAACCGGTCGGCGCGCTCCAGCAGGTGGTACAGCGGGCCGAGCAGCAGCACCGCGTCGGCGGTGCTGTCCTCGAAGGACAGGTCGCGGGCGTCGCCGACCGCGCAGCTCGCCAGCGGCGCCGCCGGTTGGGCCGCCGAGGCCTCCGCGGCGGCCGCCACGTGCGGCTCCCACGCGTCGACCAGGTGCACCGCGTAGCCGTCGCGGGCCAGCGGCAGGGCGTAGGCGCCCTCCGCGCCGCCGATGTCGTAGACGACACCCGGCGCGGGCGGCAGGTGCCTGCCCAGCAGGTCCGCGGTGCGCAGCGCTTCCAGATATCCCCAGGTGCTCAGGCGATCCCGTTCCGGACCGAGCCGGTAGTACTCGGCGATGGCCGTCTCGAAGTCGTCCACGAGGGATGAGGCTACTGCCGGTGTCCAGTCGCCCACGTGCGGTACCGGTGAACGCGCCGGAGATGGGCCGAACGGGCGAAAAACGCGGTGTTCCCGGACTGCTCGCGAAACCTGGCAACGGGGGCGCGCGTCTCACGGACGTTCCGTGGGTCCCCCGGAACTTGAGGGCAGGCGGAGGACCCACGGACGCGGATGCCTGGGGAACCCCACTTCTCCGGGCATCCGCGCTTCCTGACGGAAGCCTGGCAGGCGTCGCGAGCCCGCACAATGACAGATCGCTGCGCAGGGCCGAAACGTTGCCCGCCGATGACAACAACTTATCCCAAAGCGGGAACGCGGCGGTGGCGGTCGGGGAGGGGAGAACGGGCCGAAGACGAGAACGGGGCCGCCGGGAAGCACCCGACGGCCCCGCTGAGCTCACCCGATCAGAACGGCAGCTTCTTGAAGATGAAACGCGGGACGTGCTTGAGCACGAACATCACCCAGCGCATCTGGCCGGGCGCGTAGACCTCTTCCTTGCCCTTGCGGACGCCGTCGATGATCGCCGCGGCGACCTGGTCCGGGGTCTGCGACATGGGCGGCGGCTTCATGCCCGCGGTCAGCTTCGTGTGCACGAAGTTCGGGCGGATCACGGTGACCTTCACACCGTGCTCCTCCAGCGCGTAGGTCAGCCCGGTGTAGAAGATGTCCAGGCCGCCCTTCGACGAGCCGTAGACGAAGTTCGAGCGGCGAGCGCGCTCACCGGCCGGGGAGGCCATCACCGCGATGCTGCCGTGGCCCTGCTTCTTGAGCTTGTTGGCCAGCAGCACTCCGAGGCCCACCGGGGCCACGTAGTTGATGTCGGCGACCGCGCGGGCGGCCTCGAAGTCCGTCCAGCCCTTCTCGTTGTCGCCCTGGATGCCGAAGGCGATCAGGGTGACGTCGACGTCGCCGTCGGCGAAGGCCTTGTCGATGACCTCGGCGTGCGTCTCCGGCTTGCGGGCGTCGAAGTGCAGGATCGACACCGTGCTGCCGGTCTTGCGCAGCTCCTCGGCCGCGGCGTTGAGGCGCTCCGACTCCTCGGGGCGGTCGGCCAGCACGATCCGCAGCGGCTGCGCCTGCGCGTACTGCTTCGCGGTGGTCAGCGCGATGTCCGAGGTGCCGCCCAGCACCAGCAGCGATTGGGGGTTGCCAACAGCGTCGATCACAGCTCAAGCCTCCGGCTCATGTCTGAGGCGAATTTGCCTTCGGGGTCAATGGTCTTGCGGATCTTGGAGAACTCCTCCGCCCGCGGGTACATCTTGTGGAAGTTCTCGGCCGTCGTGCGCGAGTCCTTCGCCGTGTACAGCCGGCCGCCGAGGCCCATGATGTCCTCGTCCAGCTCCTGGCAGAAGCGGCCCAGACCGTCCACGATCGGGAAGTCCAGGCACACCAGCCAGCCGGGGTGCGGGTAGGACAGCGGGGCGCGGTTGCCCTCGCCCATCTTCTTGATGACGTTCAGGAACGACACGTGGCCGGAGTTCGCGACCTTGCGGATGATCCGCTTCAGGTCCTCGTCCTTGCCGTACGGCAGCGAGAACTGGTACTGCAGGAAGCCCTGCGAACCGTACGCGCGGCTCCACTCGCCGATCAGGTCCAGCGGGTGGTAGAAGGCCGTCAGGTTCTGGATCAGGTCCCGGCCGCGCTTCGGCGTCTTCATGTAGTACAGCTCACCGATCGTGCCGAACGTGAGCTTGTTCGCCAGCCGCGGCGGGAAGATGTCCGGCAGCGTCAGCAGCTGCGGCGCGTCGAACTTCAGCGGGTCGGCCCGCAGCTTCGGCGGCAGCTGGTCCAGCGTCGCCAGCGAACCGCGGCCGAACGCGCCCCGGCCCAGCTTCGGGCCCGTCGACATCGAGTCGAACCACGCCGACGAGTACGTGTACTTGTCGTCCGAACCGTCGTTGAACAGCTCGATCGTCTCGTCGAGGTTCGCCGTCCGGTCGGCGTCGGCGATGAAGTACGCCGTCTCCGTCCGGGTCATCCGGATCGACGCCCGCAGGATGATGCCGGTCAGGCCGATGCCGGCCACCGTCGCCCAGAACAGGTCGGCGTCCGGGCCGTTCGGCGTGATCGTGCGGATCTCGCCGTCCGCGGTCAGCAGATCCATCGCCACCACGTGGTTGCCGAAGCTGCCCGCCGAGTGGTGGTTCTTGCCGTGGATGTCGTTGGCGATCGCGCCACCCACCGTGACCTGCCGAGTACCCGGCAGAACCGGGACCCACAGGCCGTACGGCAGCGCGGCCTTCATCAGCTCTTCCAGGCTCACGCCCGCGTCGACGTCGACGATGGCGGTGTCCGGGTTGATGTCGTGAACGCGGTTCAGCGCGGTCATGTCGACGACCACGCCACCGGCGTTCTGCGCGACGTCGCCGTAGCTGCGGCCCAAGCCGCGGGCGATGACGCCCCGCTCGTCGGCGGTGCGCACCGCCTCGGCGATGGCGTCGACGTCGGTCGTGCTGAGCACGCGCGCCCGGGACGGCGCGGTTCGTGCCCAACCGGTCAGCGTGCGGTACTCCATTGCTGCGGTCACAGGCCCAGCCTTCGCGAAAGGTCGAGTTGATTCATCTGCACGTGTGCGACGTGCTCGAACTTGGTGATCTCCAGGAGGCCGTCAGGCGATTCCAGCCGGCCGACGGTCGTCCAGGACAGCTCCGAGGGTGCACTCCCGAGCGTGCGGACGCGGACCTCACCGTCCGCTACGAGCAGACCCGGCGACCGGAGCGGACCGCCGAAGCCTCCCTGCCAGTGGTGGTCGGCGGACGCACCGACAACGGCCCTGGTCGGCGCCGTGCGCGCCCGGCCTCTCGGTGTCAGCGAGTCGTCCTTTACCGATCCCACCCAGCCGAGTCTATCCGCGCATCGGGTTGTTCTACCGCCGGGTACGAGCGGTCCCCGGCGATGCGCGAAGCGTCATCGCTACACTCGCGAGGGACGTGTCTACCGCTGTCCGGGCAACCTGGACGCGGACGGTCCTGGGCGTCCGGTCCTGCCGTCGTTGCTTGAAGGTGAACCTGTGACAGTGGCCGAAACCGCAACCGAACCCAAGAAGCTGGGGGTTCTAGCCCAGCTGACCCGCTTCATCGTCATCGGCGGTGGGTGCGCGGTCATCGACTTCGGGACCTACTCGCTGTTGCTGGGCGTGCTCGGGTGGCCGGTGTGGTTGTCGAAGTCGATCTCGTTCATCCTCGGGACCACGGCGTCCTACATCATCAACCGGAAGTTCACCTTCCAGGGCGCCGGCCAGGGCAACACCACCGCGAAGGCCGGGGCCTTCGCCGTGCTCTACACCACGACGTTCTTCGTGAACATGGGCTCCAACCAGGTGCTGTGCGTGCTGTTCAACGCGCAGGAGGCCTGGCAGTTCACCCTCTTCTGGGTCATCGCCCAGGGGCTCGGGACGATGATCAACTTCATCATGCTGAAGCTTCTGATCTTCCGGGATTGAGGGTTTTTCAGTTTTCGGGGCGCTCGGCCGGGACGGCCGGGCGCCCCTTTTTTGGGGGGTGGGGTGGGGAAGTTTTCATGAAAACTGCGCCACCTCTTGGGGTTCTTCGGGGGCGCTTCGCGGGGTCCTTCTGCGGGGCTGCGGAGTGGCAATTTCGCCAGAAATTGGCTTCGTTTCGTGTTCTTCTTGCGTTGTGGGGGTTGCCAATTTCAGGCGAAATTTCCACTGCCTTTCGAAACGTACCCGTAGTGGGTCGCCTCTACTGAAGCCTGGGTCGCCTTGGTCGCGTTCGTTTCGAAACGTATTCGTAGTGGGTTGCTTCTACTGAAGCTTGGGTCGCTTCGGTCGCGGTTGTCGCTAAACGTAGACGCGCCCACCAAGCCAAAGGACCTGGTGAGCGCGCCTGGCGTTTCCCTTACTGGTCTGACTCCTCCGGGGCTTCGAAGCCCTTGACGTCGTTCCTGTCGTCGGAGCTGGGGACGTCGCCCGGGAGTTGCAGGGTCTTCGGGAGGGGGCCCGGGGACCACCTGCCCCAGTGGGTTTCCGTGTGGACGTCCATCGCCGTCTGGGCCGGGACCGCGTCCTGGTCGTACGGGTCGACCGCGTAGAGGGAGCCCCAGTCCCGGTGGATGTTGTTCTTCATGTAGGTCGGGAGCTCGCGCATGCTCGTGGCGACGTTGAGCCAGCCGAACGGGCCGCCCGCGTCCGGCGAGGACCAGCCCTGGCCGATGTCCCGCACCTCCGCGCCCGCGGCGACCCGGAACTTCGGGATCTCCGCGACGCCGTGGTGCACGCCCGGGAGCTGCAAGCACGGGTGGACCAGGGCCGCCGTCCACTCCACGAACGTGGGCTGGTCACCGACGAAGTCGGTCATGTTCACCAGCTGCGGGGCTCGTGGTGCGCTGACCGCGACCCAGCCGTTCGGGCCGAGGGCGTTGTCGACCGCGACCACGCGCATCTTGGTGGCGCCTTCGGACTTGCCGCCCAGGGTGTAGCGGAAGTCCCGCCAGCTCGGGGCGCCCTGCTGCACCACGTACTTGCGCTCGGTGATGAGGAAGCCGTTGGGCGTGTCGTGGCCGAACTCCAGCGCCACCGAGTTCGCGCCCAGCTCCGAGCCCGCGAGCGACAGGACCACCGGCACCTCGCCCTTCTGGGCGCGCTCCGGCAGGTCGTACCACTGGGTGCGCAGCTCACCGGTGCCCACGCCCGCGGTGTCGTAGCTGCCCCAGACCGGGGCGTTGTCGTTGCCGAACTGGTGCGGCGGCTTCCAGTTGGGTTCCTGCGGGTCCGTGCCGTCGCCCGGGGGCAGGCCCGGCCGGTTGAAGCCCTGCAGCTTGGCCTTCATGTACTGCTGGGCGTCTTCCTTGTCCTGCAGGCGCTTCGGCGGGACCCCGATGTTCTCGTCCTCCGACGGGGCCGCCACCGAGGGCTGGTCACCCGACACGCGCAGCATCCCCGACTGGGGATTGGTCTCCACGTAGATGTAGTCCGAGAGGCCGCAGCTGCTTCCCACGACCTGCTTGATGTTGTCCGCGCCGAGGCTGTAGCTGCCCCACTGCTTCTGGATCACCTTGCCGAAGTTCGCCAGCTCGAACAGCACCAGCAGGGCGCAGATGATCGACAGCGGGGCCGTGCCCATCCGCAGGGCCCGGCTGCGGCCCTCCTCGCGGTTGAACCGCTCGTCGACGACCTTCGGGTTGTGCTCGTCGATGCGCAGGTGCTCGATGAACGCCACGACCATGGCGATGAACGCGATGATCAGCAGCACCGTGCTCAAGTGCCTGCCCAGGAACTGCGGCGGCATGTTGTACCAGGGCACGCCCCAGCCCGAGACGTACCACCAGGCGTTCGGGCCGGTGGCGGCGAAGGCCAGGATCACCATCAGGCCCGCGAAGAACACGGCCCGGTTGCGCTTCGACCGCAGCACCGTGCTGCTCGTGGCCAGCGCCGTCAGCGCCGCCAGCGCACCGCCCGTGGCGGCGAAGATGCCGAAGTGGTGCGACCACTTGGTGGGGGTCAGCACCAGCACGGCGAACGACATGGCGCTGATCGCCAGCAGACGGCGGCTCGGGCCCAGCGCCGCACCCCGGATCCGGCCGCGGCGCAGCAGCACCACCGCGCACGTCGCCAGGCACAGGATCACCAGCAGCACCGGGAAGCGCCGCGTCATCGACCCGTCCGCCGTGGGGCTGAACAGCAGGTTGTAGCGGCTCAGCTCCTCGTACCAGCTCTGGCTCGGACCGATGTCAGTGCGCAGCTCGGTCGCGTCCATCACCGACTGCCACGTCTGGTCGGCGAACACCAACGTCAGGATCACGAACCCGGACGAGGCGATCGGCGCCAGCACCGGCAGCCAGCCGAACTCCATCGCCCGCTTGCGGACGAGCCGGAACAGCGGCTTGAGCGCCGCCACGAACGGCAGCACCGACACCATGCCGTGCGGGTTCGCGCCCACCGACAGCGCCGCCACGACCAGGCCCAGCGCGGCCGGCATCAACCGGTCCGTGGCCACCGCGCGCTCCACCGCGCACAGCGCCAGCAGCGAGAACAGCACCACGACCGGCTCGGGGCGCAGACCGTTGTCGTAGGGCAGCCAGAACGCCAGGAACACCGCGGCCGCGGCCCAGCCGGCGGCGTTGGAGCGCCGCACCTGCTGGCCGAGCCTCGGCAGCACCTCGCGGGAGATCAGCAGCCAGCTGATGATGCCCATCAGCAGCGCGGGCAGCCGCACCCACGGCGTCGCCGTGGAGACCTGCACCCACAGCGAGTAGACCTCGTAGAACCAGCCGAACGGCGCCTCCGGGACACCGAACCAGCGGTAGTAGTTGCTGATGTAGCCGAAGCTCTCGCGCGTCCGCGCGATGTTCAGGATGTAGCCGTCGTCCGAGGTCATCGCACCGATGACCCACCACACCAGCAGCGAACCGATCACCGCGATGTCCCGGAACGTCGGCTTCCACCAGCCGACCGCCAGCCACTTCGGAGGACGGCGGCCCGCGCGCACGTCCAGGCGCCGCAGGCACACCACCGAGCCGATGAACGCCAGCACCGCCAGCGCCATCGCCGCCAGCTTCAGCGGCGTCGCCTGGCTCTCGTAGCGGGTGTCCACCCGCGCCTCGAACGACAGACCGTTCACGTCGTCGCGCTGGTCGTCGATGCTGGAGTAGATGCCCGTCAGCTGCGGACGCTGGTCACCGCGCATGTTCGCGATCGACCGGTCGCCGACGCTGGCGGTGCTGCCGTAGCCGTCCGAGTGCAGCGAGATCGAGCAGTCGCCCGCCGGGATCGGGGCCGTGCCCACCTGCTGGCCCTTGGTCAGCAGCGTCAGCTGGCCGTTGTCGACCTGCAGCGTCAGGCCCGTCAGCGCGCCGTAGTCCGACGACGGCGGGTTGGTGCTCAGCAGCACGCCCGGGCCCGTCGTGCGGGCGTCGAGGCTGCGCGCCGAGGTGCACGGCACCTCCGCCTTCAGCCACAGCGGCGAGTAGCCCACCAGCGGGGCCGACACCGACTTCGTCCCCTCCGACGTCGGCCACTTCAAGGTGGTGATGTCGTGGTTGACGGGGAGGAACGGAACCGCCAGCGCGAGGACCGTGCCCAGCAGGCCCAGAACGGAGGCGAAGAGCTTCAACCGCTTGGCCGACGGTCGAGCGCGGTCGGTCCCGTTGTCTGCCGAAGGGTCGTCCGTTCGGCGGCTGTCATCCTGGCCACTGAGCACGAAGGGAGAATAGTAGTTGCTGGTCCGAGCGCTTTCGCGGCATTCCGGCGATGTGCGAATCGACACCAGCGGTAACGCCGTGAGCTGCGAACTCAGTTCGATCTCAGGCGCGTCTAAGCGTTTCGTGATCTTCCGGTTATCGAGTCCCCGTGAAGCCCGTGTGAAAAAAGTCGAGCGGCCGTCGCAGAACCGACGACCGCTCGATCCGCTGATCCGATCAGCGGCGGAAGAACCGCTCCTTGCGCCCCTGGATCACCAGCCGCAGCCACTCCCGGAACGCCTTCGGGTCCTTGCGCTGCACCACGAAGTACAGGCCGAACCGGATCACCTCGAGCGCGCCGATCTTGCGCATGCCCGGCTGCGAGAGCAGGTAACCGCGGTTGCGGTAGGTGTAGTAGCGCTTGTTGTCGTCCGAGGGGTCCTGCGCGTGGAACCGGCCGCCCAGCATCGGCTTGAACTCCGCCGATCCGTCCGGGTGCAGGAACTTCGTGCGGAACGTGGTGCCGAACGGCAGGCCCGAGCGCACCAGGCGGCGGTGGATCTCCACCTCGTCGCCGCGGAAGAACAGCCGGTAGTCCGGAACGCCGACCACGTCCAGCGTGCTCGCCCGGAACAGCGCGCCGTTGAACAGCGAGGCGATTCCCGGCAGGAACTCCTCCGGCAGCTCGCTGACCTTGCGCTTCCAGGTCAGGCCGCGACGCAGCGGGAACGCCAGGGTGTCCGGGGTGTCGATGTTGACCACCACCGGCGACACCGCGGCCAGCCGGCGCTTCTCGGCGACCTCCAGCAGCGTCGACAGCGCGTGCTCGTCGGCCGGGCGGCCGTCGTCGTCACCCAGCCACACCCACTCCGCGCCCAGCGACAGCGCCGTCAGCATGCCCAGCGCGAAGCCGCCGGCACCGCCGAGGTTGCGCTGCGAGGCGATGTAGGTGGAGGGCACCGGGCAGTCGTCGACCACGTCGGAGGCCGACTGGTCGGGGCCGTTGTCGACCACGACCAGGTGGTCCGGCAGCCGCGTCTGGCTCGCGATGACCTTCAAGGACTCGGCCAGCAGCTCGCGACGGTGCCTGGTGACGATGACCGCGACTACGGATCCGGCGGGCAGCTGCTGTGCGGAGTCGGTGCTCATGAGCCTTCTTTGCTCCCGATCGTGGCCCGGGATTCGCCGATCCGGGCCAGGGTTTCCTCACTCAGGTTGTTGAAGGGGTCGTACCCCTTGTAGTGCGTCAAGACCTCGCGCAGCGAGCCCTCTTCGCGAATACCGCCCTTGTCCATCCAGATCGCGGTGCTGCACAGCTCGACGAGGAATTCATCGGAGTGGGAGGCGAAGACAAGCATGCCGGACCGCTTCACGAGGTCGTTGAGGCGGTCCCGCGCCTTCTCCAGGAACTCCGCGTCGACCGCGCCGATGCCCTCGTCCAGGATCAGGATCTCGGGGTCGATCGAGGTCACCACGCCCAGCGCGAGCCGGACCCGCATACCGGTGGAGTAGGTGCGCAACGGCATCGCCAGGTAGTCACCCAGCTCGGTGAACTCGGCGATGTCGTCGATCCGCTTCTCCATCTCCCTGCGGGACATGCCGAGGAAGAGGCCGCGGATGATGATGTTCTCGTAGCCGGAGATCTCCGGGTCCATGCCCACGCCGAGGTCGAACACCGGCGCGACCTTGCCGACCACGCGGGAGCTGCCCCGGGTGGGCTCGTAGATGCCCGACAGCAGCCGCAGCAGCGTGGACTTGCCCGCGCCGTTGTGGCCGACCAGGGCGACCCGGTCACCCTCGCGCAGCGAGATGTTGATGTCGTGCAGCGCCTCGATGACCGGCACCCGGCTGTCGGTGCCGATCTTGCCCCCGGCCCGGCCGAGCACGGCCTTCTTCAGCGAGCGGGACTTCGCGTCGAAGATCGGGAAGTCGACCGCCGCGTTCCAGACGTCGATGCTGACCATGATTGTTCGGCCTCACTCAGACCCAGTAGGAGACACGGGCACGGTAGTTGCGCAGCACGATCAGCGCCAAAGCCCAACCCACGACGGTGATCACGCCGCACACCAGCCAGTGGTGCCAGGCGATCGGCGTGCCGAGCATCGGCTGCCGGATGATCTCCAGGAAGTGCATGAACGGGTTGATCTCGGCGAGCTTGGCGCGCTCGGCGATCGCGGGGTTCGGGTTCGTCTTGAACTGGTCGTAGTTCCACACGATCGGCGTCATGAAGAACATCAGCTGCACGATGCTCTGCGTCACCGGCGGGATGTCGCGGAAGCGGGTGGAGATGGTGCCGACGACCAGGATCACCCACGCGCCGTTCATCGCGATGAGCATGAAGGCCGGGACGGCCAGCAGCACCGTCCAGCTCAGCGGGTGCGGGAAGACCACGATCAGCACGAAGTAGACGACGAGGTTGTGCGCGAAGAACAGCATCTGCCGCCACAGCAGCCGCAGCACGTGGATGCTGACCGGCGCCGGGAGCTGCTTGATCAGGCCCTCGTTGGAGATGAAGACCTCGGAGCCCTCGTTGACGCAGTTGCCGATGAAGCCCCACACGATGAATCCGACCGCGAGGTAGGGGAGGTGCTCCGCCAGCGGCTGCTCGAACAGCTGCGAGTACAGCAGACCCAGTGCGGTGACCGTGACCGCCATGCTGATGGTGATCCACAGCGGGCCGATGACCGAGCGCCGGTAGCGCTGCTTGATGTCCTGCCAGCCCAGATGAGCCCACAGCTGTCGCTGGCTGAGGGCGTCACTGATGTCCTTGAACGCTTTTCGCCAGGACCGCGGCGAGTTCTCGGAAGGCGCCGGAGGTCGGTCTAGCGTGCTCGTAGCATGCACGAGCGAAAGAGTACCGACCACGGCTGCGCACTTTCGGGCTGGGCATCACTCGAAGGGGTAGCGCCCGCTTGACGTCGAGCGCTACCTACCGTTACGGCGTGAGCGGTTAGAGGTACTGCCCGGTGCCCTTCATCGGCCCCATGTCCGGTTCGCCGGACCCGGCGGGCAGGCCCCGGCGCATCTGCTCCAGCTGAGCTCGCGCGGCCATCTGCTGGGCGAACAGCGCCGTCTGCAGGCCGTGGAACAGGCCCTCCAGCCAGCCCACCAGCTGCGCCTGGGCGATCCGCAGCTCGGCGTCCGAAGGCGTGCTCTCCTGCGCGAACGGCAGCGACAGCCGCTCCAGCTCCTCGATGAGCTCCGGCGCCAGGCCCTGCTCCAGCTCCCGGATCGAGGACTGGTGGATCTCCTTGAGCCTGCTGCGGCTGGCCTCGTCCAGCGGCGCCTGGCGGACCTCCTCCAGCAGCTGCTTGATCATCGTGCCGATGCGCATCACCTTGGCCGGCTGCTCGACCATGCCGTTGATGTCCTCGCCCTGCTCGTGGCCTTCTCCGCCCGCCTCGGCGGCGGCCTCGGCGGACGCGGCGCCGACCGGGTTGCCGTCCTCGCCGACCACGAACACCTGCGGGCGCTGTTGCTCGTTCATGCCTCCCATGCTTCCAGTCTGCCGCGCCCGCGCGGGCCGCGTAGTCCCGACTCGCCCGCAGCGCTGGGGAAACGGATCACGAATGATGCAGTATTGGCCACCCGGAGGGGGAAACGCGGCTCGCGTGTGCGTAGTGTCTGAATCATGGCGTTCGACGTCGCGGCGGTTCGCGGACTCTTCCCCGCGCTCGGCGACGGGTGGGTGCACCTGGACGCCCCGGCCGGCATGCAGGTTCCCGAACAGGTGGCCACGGCGGCGTCGACGGCGCTGCGGGCCCCGGTTTCCGGGCCTGGCGGGAACTTCCCCGCCTCGCAGCGCGCCGAGGCGATCGTGGAGGCCGCTCGTCGCGCGATCGCGGATCTCGTAGGTGCCAAGCCTTCCGGGGTGGTGCTCGGGCCGAACTCGGCCGTGCTCCTCGGGCGGCTCGCCGACGCGCTCGGCGACGGCTGGATGATCGGCGACGACGTCGTCGTGTCCCGGCTCGACTCGCCCGCCAACGTCGACCCGTGGCAGCGCGCCGCGCAGCGCTCCGGCTCCACCGTGCGCTGGGCGGAGATCGACATCGAGACCTGCGAGCTGCCGACCTGGCAGTACGGCGAGCTGGTCACCCCGCGCACCAAGGTGGTGGCGGTCACCGCCGCCTCCGGTGCCGTCGGCACCCGGCCCGACCTGCGCCCGGCCGCCGAGGCCGCCGACGAGCACGACGCGCTGCTGGTCGTCGACGCCTCCGCGGCGGCCCCGTTCGTGCCGCTGGACATCACCGAGCTCGGCGCCGACGTCATCGCCGTCAACGCCTCGGCGTGGGGCGGGCCGCAGGTGGGCGCGCTGGCGTTCCGCGACCCGGCGATGCTCGACCACCTGCCGTCGGTGGCGCTGGACCACAGCGCCCGCGGCCCGGAGCGGCTGGAGATGGGCCCGCACGCGCTGCCGCTGCTGGCGGGCCTGGTCGCCTCGGTGGACTACCTCGCCGGGCTCGACGACGCGGCCATCGGACCTCGGCGCGAGCGGCTGCTGACCTCGTTGCGCGCGGTGAAGTCGTACCAGGCGGGGCTGCTGAACACCCTCCACAACGGGCTGCGCAAGATCGACGACGTGATGCTCATCGGCGACTCGATGCGGCGGATCCCGGCGGTGGCCTTCACCGTCAGCGGCGTGAAGGCCGAGGACGCCGTCGCCCACCTCGCCGACCGGGGGATCTGCGCCTTCGCCGACCCGGGCACCCACGGGGTCTTCGCCGCGCTGGGCGCGGCCGAGGTGGGCGGGGCCGTCTGCGTGGGCCTGGCCCACTACACCAACACCACCGAAGTCGACCAGCTGCTCCAGGCCGTCGCCGAACTCACCTGACCGGGTGGGAGTTCGGACCTCGCGCGGAGCTCGAACCCGCGATCGATTCGAACTCCGCGCGACATCCGAACCCGTCACCGCACCAGGAGGATCTTGCCCCGGACGTCGCCTGCTTCGAGGGTGGCGTGGGCGCGGGAGGCCTCGGCCATCGGGACGCGGGCGTGCACCGGCATCCGCACCTCGCCCGCTTCGACCAGCGGCCAGAGGCGCTCGCGCACGTCGGCGACGATGCGGGCCTTGCCGTTCGGGCCCTCGACGGGGCGACCGCGCAGCCCGAGCATCGACATCCGCAGCCGCTTCATGAGCATCTTGCCCATGTTCAGCTCGGCCTTGGCGCCGCCCTGCATCCCGATCACGGCCAGGAAACCGTCGGGGGCCAGCGCCGAGAGATTGCGGTCCAAATAGGACGCACCCATGTTGTCCAGGATGATGTTCGCGCCGCCGAGTCCCTTGAGGACCTCGACGAAGTCCTCGTCGCGGTAGGAGATCACCGGGTCCGCGCCCAGCTCCGCGCACAGCGCCCGGCTCTCCGCCGACCCGGCGGTCGCCGCGACCCGCGCGCCCAGCGCCTTGGCGACCTGGATGGCGCAGGTGCCGATGCCGCCCGCGCCGCCGTGCACCAGGAACAGGTGCCCTTCCC
The DNA here is from genome assembly GCF_045278815.1 of Saccharopolyspora sp. ID03-671. NCBI lineage: Bacteria > Bacillati > Actinomycetota > Actinomycetes > Pseudonocardiales > Pseudonocardiaceae > Saccharopolyspora > Saccharopolyspora sp. ID03-671. The sequence goes on along the minus strand of NZ_CP134054.1, from coordinate 3,647,823 downwards.
GGAGACCCGCCTCCATCACCACGTTCGACCAGACCGTGCAGGCGACCTCGGGAATGCCCGCCGCCTCCACCAGGTCCACCCCGTCGGGCTTGGGCAGCACCTGCGCGGCCGGGACCGCGACCCGCTCGGCGTAGCCGCCGCCGGCGAGCAGCGCGCAGACCTCGTCGCCGACGTTCCAGCCGGTCACGCCGTCACCGATCTCGGCGATGGTGCCGGAACACTCCAGTCCGGGGATGTCGCTTGCGCCCTTCGGCGGCGGGTAGTTGCCTTGGCGCTGAGCGAGGTCGGCGCGGTTGACCGCTCCGGCGGCGACGTCGATGACCACTTCACCGGGGCCGGGTTCCGGGTCCGGGTGCTCCGTCCACACCAGAACGTCGGGGCCGCCCGGCTCGCTGATTGAAATCCCATGCATGCCCGTGACGGTAGTCAGCCGCGGGCGGCGCGAAAACCGAGAACTCGGGTCCGGCCGGGAAAAACGGGAAACATTCCCACTTCTGAACTCGTGCGGGTTTCGCTTGACTGGGATCCTCATCCACCCATTCCACTCAAAACGGGGAGCACGATGAGTTCGCGAACCATCACACCCAGACGCACCGCGGCGGCGCTGATCGCCACCTGCGCGGCGGCGCTGGTCGCCATCGCCCCGGCCTCGGCCGCCCCCGCGGGGCTCGGCGACCGGGTCACCGGCGACGCGGTGAACCGCCACCTGAACGCGTTGCAGCGCATCGCCGACCTCAACGGCGGCAACCGCGCGTCCGGGCTGCCCGGCTACGAGGCGAGCGCGGACTACGTGGCGGGCAAGCTGCGCGGCGCGGGTTTCGACGTGACCACGCCGAGTTCACCTACGACGCCTTCTACCTGGACTCCTTCAGCCTCGCGGTCGCCGGTCAGCCCACCGAGGGCGATGCGCTGGAGTACTCCCCGGCCACCCCGCAGGGCGGCATCACCGCCCCGCTGTCGGTCGCCGCGGTCGACGACACCCCGGGCTGCGAGGCGAGCGACTTCGGTCCCGAGGTGGCGGGCTCGGTCGCGCTGATCCAGCGCGGTTCCTGCACCTTCGCGCAGAAGCAGCAGGTCGCGGCCGACGCGGGCGCCGCGGGCGTGATCATCTACAACAACGTCGAGGGGCCGCTCAACGGCACGCTCGGCGACCCGGCCGACGCGCGGATCCCCAGCGCGGGCACGTCCATGCAGGTCGGGCAGGCCCTGGCCGGTCAGGCGGGCGCCGAGGTGAAGCTGGACGTCCAGTCGCGGCTGGAGACCGTCACCACCCGCAACGTCGTGGCCCAGACCCGCACCGGCCGCCCGGACAACGTCGTGATGGCCGGCGCGCACCTCGACAGCGTGCCGGAGGGGCCGGGCATCAACGACAACGGCAGCGGCAGCGCCGGGCTGCTGGAGACGGCGCTGCGGATGGGCGGCAGCCCGCGGTCGGAGAACGCGGTCCGCTTCGCCTGGTGGGGCGCGGAGGAGTCCGGGCTGGTCGGCTCGACGCAGTACGTGCAGGGCCTGACCTTCGAGCAGCAGCTGGACATCGCCCTGTACCTGAACTTCGACATGATCGGCTCGCCGAACGCCGCCTACCTCGCCTACGACGGCGACGACTCGGACGGCGTCGGCTCGGGTCCGGGACCGCAGGGGTCGGGTCAGATCGAGAAGGACCTGACCGCGGCGATGGCCGCGCAGGGCGTGGAGCTGGAGGGCACCGACTTCGACGGGCGCTCCGACTACGGCGAGTTCATCGCCAACGGCATCCCGGCGGGCGGCCTGTTCACCGGCGCCGAGGAGGTCAAGACCGAGGAGCAGGCGGCCAAGTGGGGTGGCACGGCGGGCGTCGCGTTCGACCCGAACTACCACCAGCCCGGCGACGACCTCGGCAACATCGACCGCGTCGCCCTGGAGCGCAACGCCAAGGGCCTGGCCAACGTCATCGAGGCGTACTCGCACAGCACCGAGGGCGTCAACGGGATGCGGACCCGCGAGGAGCGGGCCGCACTCCGCCACTCCCAGCTGAGCGCGTTCGCCGAGCACGCCCGCGGCCCGGCCGTCCCGCACGGCCACAACGCGAGCTGACGGCGGTAGGTGATGAGCGGGGTGCGGTGCTCGACCGCACCCCGCTCGTTCGCGCTGATCAGGAGATGGTCACCTCGGTCGGGAGTTGCAGCGTGCCGCTGAGCGTGGCGCTGGTCCCGCCGTCGCACAGCAGCCCGCTCTCGCTGATCGGGAACGAGGCGCCGGAGTTGGCGGTGAGCTGGTGCGTCCCGTTGTCCCAGCCGTTGGCCGGGACCGAGACGTTGTCGACCCGGATGGAGCAGACGCCGCTGATGTTCACCGTCGCGCTGGCCTGACTGATGTCCACGTTGCTGGTACCGGTCGCGGTGGCCAGCCACTGACCGGACGCGGTGACGGTCGTCGCCGCCGACGGTGCCAGCGTGTTGGTGCAGTTGGTGATGGTGGGCGCCGCAGGTGCGCCGGCGCGGTCCACGGTGCCGGCGACTGCCGGGTTCCCGCCGGTGGGCGCCAGCACGTTGCCGCTGACGGTGCCGCACCTGACTTCGACGCCGGTGTTGGACCGCATGACCAGCTGCGTTCCGGCGGCCAGGGTGATGGGCTCGACGGTGTTCTGCGGGTTCCACTGCACGGCCTGCGCCGTGGCGGCCTGGGCCGCCGCCGCGCCGCCGAGGGTGAACACGGTGATCAGCGCCGCGATCGCGGTTCTGCTTCGTGCTGGACGCATCGTGACCTCCTTGTCGTCCGGGCGTGCCTCGGCTCTCCGAGACGCGTCATCTCGCGTCGCGGAGTGGTTCGCAGTGGTGGTGAATTCGAGGCGGTGCCCGAGGAAGACCTATAGAAACATGAGTGTTTCTAAACTGCAAAGAAGAGTTCGATCACGGTTCGTGCGCATCGCACCTGTTCGTCGGGAAAAGCGGGGCGAATCGGGTGAGCCGATGCGCCAATCGAGCGTGATCGACCGTCTCCCTGCGTAATTCCTCGCGCACGAGTTGCCTGACCGCTCCGACCACGAATTCGATCGTCGTCGCGTGCTCGCTCGCGCCGCAGGGCAGGTTCATCTCCACGATCGACCTGGTCAGGTGGGCTCTAGCGGCACGGGTGTAGGCGGTCAGCCTCGGGTGTTCCGCCTGCCCGCAGTCGCCGAAGTAGAGCCGGGCGGCCGCCGGGTTCTCGGCCAACCAGGTGATCAGCGCGTCGATCGCTGCGTCGTATCGATCCAGGCAGTTCCGATTCTCCGAACAGGCTCTCCGACAGGCCTGGTGCCACGCTTCGACCGCATCGGTGAACGAGTTCGGAGAACGCGAAATCCAATGTTCGCCTTCGTTCCCCGAAATGTGCACGCGGGCACGTTAGCGGGCCGGTAAGCTTGATTTGAAGATCATTCCCATCCGAATCGTCGACCACGAGCGAGGTGGCAGGCAGGTGGGCGCCAAGGCTCCCCGCGCGCAGCGCAGGCTGCCACCCGGGAGGCACGGGATCCCGGCGGAACAGGTCGCCGGTGACCAGCGCGAACGCATCCTCGCCGCGGCCACGGCCGCCGTCGGCGAACGCGGCTACGCCGACGCGACCGTCGAGGACTTCATCAGCCGCGCGGGTGTCTCCCGCAAGACCTTCTACCAGCACTTCGCCAACAAGCAGGCCGCGTTCCTGGCCGCCTACGACCAGGTCGCCGAGCGCGTCGTCGGCGCCGTTCGCGAGGCCTACACGGCCCACGACGACTACGTCACCAGCGCCCGCGACGCCCTGGAGTGCACCCTCCGCGAGCTCGCCGTCGACCCGGACGCCGCGATGCTGGGCATCGTCGAGATCTTCGCCGCCGGTCCGGAGGCGCTGCGGCGGCGCAGCGCGATCATCGGCGCGCTCACCGAGCTCATCACCGAGCAGACCCGCGACCTGCCGCAGGCCGCGCCGGGCGCCAGCTTCACCGCCGAGACGATCGTCGGAGCGGTCCTCGAAGTCCTCTACAACCGCGTCCAGCGGGGCGAAGCCGACCGGCTCCCGGATCTCCTGCCCGACCTGCTCTACTGCGTCGTGGCCCCGTTCCTCGGTCACGCCCGCGCGACCGAGGAACGGGCCAAGGCTCTCCCGTCGGGCTGACTCAGCGGCGCCAGAAGAAGTGGTGCTCGACGCCGCTCGGCGCGGTGATGCGCTCCAGGTGGTAGCGGTCGGTCAGCTCCTCGGGGCTGTTCCACAGCCGCACGCCGTCGCCGAGCTCGATCGGGACGACGGCGATGTGCATCTCGTCGATCAGGTCGGCGTCGATGAACTCCCGCAGCGTGCTGATGCCGCCGCCGATGCGCACGTCCTTGCCGTCGGCGGCGGCCTTGGCCTTCTCGACGGCTTCCCGCGGCGTCACGTCGACGAAGTGGAACGTGGTGTCGGACAGCGTGAAGGAGGGCCGCTCGTGGTGGGTGAGGACGAAGACCGGCGTGTGGAACGGCGGCTCGTCGCCCCACCAGCCCTGCCACTCGTGGTCCTGCCACGGGCCGCGCTGCGGTCCGAACTTGTTGCGCCCCATGATCTCGGCGCCGATGTTGCGGGTGAAGTCCCGCGAGATGTAGTCCTCGAACCCGCGCGTGCCGCCCTCGTCGGTCCGGTTCGGCCAGCTGGCGGTGGCTCCGACCCAGGACATCAGCGACATCGGGTTCACGGCCCCGCCGAACGGTTGCTCGAAGCTCTGGTCGTGCCCGGCTCCGATGCCGTCCCGGGAAACGCTCATGCAGTGAACGCGAACGCGTTGCGTCATGGTGTGCCTCGTCTTCGTGGTCGTCGTGACACCACGAACCTAGGCCGTCGGCGCGTCCAGGTCTTCTCCGATCTTGCGCACTCCAGCGCGCGCTCGGAGGTCGCGCGACATCCCGTGCGCGCGGCGAACGGAATCTCGCGCGAACCCCGCTCGAAGGGCCCGCTCGAAGGGCCCCGGTCAGGCGCCGACGGTCTCCGCGTCGGCGCGCTCGCCCGCCAGCAGCGCCACCCGGTAGTGGGCCAGCGACTTGTTGAGGCGGTCGCGGGCCAGCTTCGCCTGTTCGTCGTCGACCCCGATCCCGAGGTGCGCGCACACGGCGGCGCCGGTGGGCTTCGGCCGGGCCTTCACGTCCTGTGTCTCATCCACGGACACCATGCTCGCAGCCTCGGGCCGACATCGTTCCCCGAGGCTGCCGTCCAGCCGATGAACCCGCCGTGACCAGCGCGTTCATGCCTGGACGACCACGCCCATGGCCTCGAGGAACCGCAGCGCCAGCGGCTTGGCCGGGACGATCCGGTGGGCTTCGAAGCGCGCCACGTCGGACTCGGCGATGCCGGCCGACGCCGCGAGCCTCGCGTGGTCCCAGCCCAGCTCCTGGCGCGTGAGGAGCACCAGCCGGACCAGGTCTTCGGTGTCGTGGGGGTGTTCTCGCTCGGTTCCACTCACGCGCCGACCCTAGCGACCCAAGATCACCGGTTCGTCACCCCGACGTCAGGCTCACAGATCGAGGGCGGGTGCGAGCTCGCGCAGCGCGGGCAGCGGGTCGTCGGCGGGACCGTCCCCGAGGACCTGGATGACCACGTGGTTCGCCCCGGCGTCGAGATGCCGCCGCACGTGCGCGGCGATCGACTCGGCGTCGCCGATGGCCACCAGGTGCTCGGCGAGCTCGTCCGAGCCGCCGACGACGAGGTCGGACTCGTCGAAGCCCTGCCGCAACCACGAGTTCCGGTAGTTCGGCAGCTGCGAGTACATGTGCAGGTGCTGGTGGGCTCGCCGAAGCCCGACCTCGCGGTCGGTGGTGAGCGCGACGGCCTGCTCGCTGACCACCCACTTGTCCGGTCCGAGCAGCTCGCGCGTGGTCGCGGTCTGCTCCGGTGTGATCAGGTAGGGGTGCGCGCCGTCGGCGGCGGTGCCCGACAGCTCGATCATCTTCGGGCCGAGCGCGGCCAGCAGCCGGGTCGGCCGCGGCGCACCGGGCTCGACCTTGGCGGAGAGCTCGTCCATGCGCTGCAGGTAGTCGCGCATCGTGGCCAGCGGTTTGGCGTAGGTCCCGGCGTTGCCCTCGACCAGGGGAGCGTGGCTGACGCCGAGCCCGAGCACGAAGCGCCCCGGGTGCAGCGCGCTGAGCGTGCGGCCACCGGCTTCGGCGGCCTTGGCATCGCGCGCGTGGATGTTGGCGATGCCGGTCCCGACGACGAGCCGCTCGGTCGCCCCGAGCAGCGCCCCGGCCTGCGTCAACGACTCCTTGCCGAACGCCTCCCCGTAGAACAGCGATCCGTAGCCGAGCCGCTCCAACTCCTTCGCCCGGACCCGCACGTCCTGGATCGCCCAGGCATCGCTGGTCCACCACACACCGACACGGGACTGGAAATCGATCTGAGCCATGACCCGACGCTATACCCGTGAACCGCGCTTCGCGGGACGCTGAGAAGCGGCTGAAATCTCGGGCGTTCGGGCTCCGCGCGCGGTGCGCAGGCGCAAGACTGGGGGGCATGTTCAAGAAGCTTTTGGCCGCGGTCGGCGTGGGCGGCGCCGACGTGGAGACCGAGCTGCACACCCCGGGTGTCCAGCCGGGTGGTCAGGTCCAGGGCGTCGTCCGGCTGCGCGGTGGCGAGGTCCCGCAGCGGTTGGACGGTGTTTCGGTCGAGTTCGTGACCCGCGTGGAGCGCGAGACCGACGACGGCGAGACGGAGTCCAAGCGCGCGTTCGGGCAGCAGCGGGTCGGCGAGGGCGTCGAGCTGCAGCCCGGTCAGGTCGTGGAGCTGCCCTTCCAGGCGCTGGCCCCGATGGAAACCCCGATCACCTTCTACAACGGTCGCCACCTGCCGGGCGGCGAGGTCGCGGTCCGCACCCGCCTGGAGATCAGCGGCGCCGTGGACGCCACCGACACGGACCCGATCGGCGTGGGCGCCCTCCCGGCCCAGCACGTCCTGCTGGAGGCGGTGGAGCGCCTCGGCTTCCACCTGCACCGAGTCGACTGCGAGGCCGGGCACCTGCGCGGAACCCGCCAGACGCTGCCGTTCTACCAGGAGATCGAGTTCCACGGCTCCCCGAACTACCCGCGCCTGAAGCAGCTGGAGGTCACCTTCATCGCAGGCCACGACGGTCTCGACGCGGTCATCGAGGGCGACAAGAAGGCGGGCCTGCTCACCAGCGGCCGGGACCTCACCAACGTCCTCAACATCGACTACGGGGCCATCGACCAGATCGACTGGGCGGCAGAACTCCACGACCACCTCTCCCGAATGGCAAGCGGCTGGCTCTGACGAGAGGAGTTTCAACTGAAACGTCTCCGTCCGAACCCAACGGGACCCCGTAGGCGACGTCTCATGGGGACGCGAAGTTTTCATGAAAAACTGCACCCCCACGAGGTGCCAACCCGAGTGAAACCCGGGGTGCCCCCGTGCAGGGAGGGGACAGTTTTCATGAAAACCGTCCCCTCCTCCGGTGTGGGCGCGGTTTTCATGAAAACTGCACAACCACCCGGCGAGCGAGAGCGAGTCCGGGTTCGCTGCCGGATCCTGATCGCGACTAGCCGACAGGTCGGCCCGCCAGGTGTTTCAGGACCCGTTGCCGGAGGAGGGCGTACTCCACGTCCATGCGGGTCTTGCCCGTCGGGCGGGGGACCGGGGCGCCTTCGCCGACGAGTTCGTCGGGTGCGAACTGCTCTCGGGTCAGGTCCAGTTCCAGACCGTTGCCGAAGCGGTTCCACCAGTGGTAGTCGACGTGCTCGCCGTCGCGGTGGACGGGTCCGCACATCAGCTCCCCGCCGAAGAAGTCGTGGAGCACGAGGGCAGTGGTCCCGCACTGCCCTCGTGCCGGATTGCCGGGGTGCCAATCGGGAACGTCCTCCGGCGCGCAGGTATCCGCACCCCACGAATCCCGGAGCGCCCGTTCCACGTCGACCAACGACCACAGGATCATGCCCGCAACCATGCCCCGCCCCACCGACAGCGGCCGCTGATCAGCTCTCTTCCAGGTAGACGAGTTCGTTGCCGTCCGGGTCGGTGAAGGCGAACATCGGTGGCTGGCCCTCCCAGCGCAGGACTTCGGCGTTGCGGACCGTGGCGCCCGCTTCGCGGAGGCGGGCGTGCGCGGCATCGGCGTCGGCCGTGCCGAGGCGCACGGCCACCGGGATCTCGCTGTTCGCCGGCAGCAGCAACAGCGCCACGTCCGACCCGGGCGGTGCCACCACCACGAGCCTGGCGCCGGGCCACACCTCGACGTCGGCGCGGCATTCGCAGCCGAGGACCTCGGTGTAGAACTGCAGCGCCCGGTCCTGGTCGGCCACGGGGATTGAGACGCTCTGGACGTTCGTCGTCATAGCTGCGGTCTGCTCGGTCATCGTTCCCTCCTCGTCGGACTTCTCAGGAGTGCAGACCGATCGGCCCCCCGGAACTAATCGCGCACGGCCTCCTCCAACGGCAGGTCGCGGGTGTGGCGGAGCGGTGAGGTGAGCAGCCACGCCGAGGACAGCAGGACGCCGATCGCCGCGATCCACAGGGTGGGGCGCATGCCGAGATGAGTCCCGCTGATGCCGCCGAGCAGAGCACCGAACGGGGCGGTGGCGCGGAGCATGAAGCGCATCGTGGCGTTCATCCGGCCCAGCAGGTGGTCGGGGCACAGCATCTGGCGGAAGCTGACCTCCACGACGTTCAGCGAGATGAGGCAGAACCCGCTGATCACACCGCCGATGGCGTACCACGCGACCTGCAAGCCAGGACCGGTCAGCGGCACGAGCAGCATCCCGGCGCCGAGCCCGACGATCGCCACCAGCATCAGCCGCGCCTGCCCGATCCGACGCGCGAGGGCGTTCGTGGTCAGCGCCGACGCCACCGCCCCGAGCGGGCCGATGCTGGCGAGCAGACCGACTTCTCCGGGCGACAGGCCGATCTCCAGCGACAGGAACGCGATCGCGATCGCGATGCTCATCGACTGGAAGAACACGACGCACGCCCCGCTGCACGCGATCGCCCGCACGATCGGATGCCGGAAGACGAACCGCAGCCCCTCCCGGATCTCGGGCACCAACCGGGTGCGGCTCCGCTCCCGGGGAGGTTCGGAGGTCTTGATCGAGCGCAGCCATCCCGCCGACCACAGGAAGCTCAGCGCGTTCACGACGATCGCCACCGGCGCGGTCAGGAACTGCACCAGGAACCCGCCGGCGGCGGGCCCGGTCACCTCGGCGACCGACATGTTCGCCTGCAGCTTCGCGTTGCCCTCCACCAGTTGAGACCGGTCGACCAGGCGAGGCAGGTAGGACTGGTGCGCGACGTCGAAGAACACGGTCAGCACCCCGGCCACCGCCACGACCGCGTACAGCTGCCACAACGTGAGCACCCCGAACCAGGCCGCCACCGGCAGCGACCCCAGCGCCACCGCCCGCCCCACGTCGGCGACCAGCAGCACGGGCCGATTCCGCCACCCGTCGCACCAAGCCCCGACCGGCAACCCGACGACCAGGAACGCAGCCGTCTCCAGCACGGCCAGCAGCGACACCTGGAACGGCGAAGCCCCGAGCTCGCTGATCGCCAGCAGCGGCAACACCACGAACCCGACCCGAGACCCGATCTGGCTCAACCCATCAGCAACCCAAAGCCGCCGGAAGTCGCTGCCCAGAGCCGATTTCGAATCGGCCGAGGCGTCAGATCGATTCGATGAGTCCGACACGGGCGCTACTGCTGGGTGACGAAGGTGCCGCGTCCGTGCACCACGGTGATCGTGCCGGACTCGACCAGTGAGCTCAGCGCGCGCCGAACGGTCCCGCGCGCGACCCCGTAGAGCTCGGAGAGCTCGGCCTCGCTGGGCAGCCGAGAGCCCCGCGCCAGCGCACCCGACTCGATGTCGGCGGTGACGTCGTCGGCGACCTGCTGCCAAATGGTCTTCGCCGCGCCGTGGTCGATACGGCCGGACCGGTCTTCCCAGGACATGCCACCCAGCCTGGTTACCCCATGACCTGTAGGGATGAACCTCTACGTCTAGAGATGTCCAGAGACGTACATAGTTGTCTATATTGTGAGCAGGAACTTTGAGCGTGGCTGAGGTTGGGGAGCGGACGAGGTGGAGCTGGAGGTCGTGATCGTCGACGACCGGGAGTGGTACGCCTGCCCGGTCGGTGGCCCTCGCTGCGGTCGAAGCCTGGTCGACAGCGGCCGAATGGGCCTCGACGCCCTCGACTGGCACGTGCGAATCACCCACAACCTCGCCCTACCCATCGACCAGGCCTCCACCCGCCCCAAGCCCACAACCCCGAAACCCGCCCCAACGCAGGCGAAGACGGCGAGCTAGGGGAAACCGCAGCTGCGTGGTGCGGTGCTCGCCGCTACAGCCCGCAGGCGCCGCGGTCGAGTCGGAAGTACCGGGCGTTGGCCCACCGGCACAGCCAGACGCCGACCACGACGCCGACGATCGTGGCGAGGGCCGGGAGGTATCCGCTGGCGACCTGAATGATCGGGATCGCCGGGCAGCCGCCCGAGATCGCCCAGCCGGTGCCGAACAGGACGGCCCCGGGGATCACACCGCCGTGGATGCGTCCCGGCGTGCGGCGGACACCCGCCACGGTGAAGACCACCACGATGATCCCCACAGCTCCGGCGAAGGCGTACAGCATGCGCGGGTCCTGGAAGGTGAACATGCGGTTCAGCTCGGCGTAGTCGCCGAACCCGATGCTGGTGACGATGAACCCGAGCGCGAGTCCGGTGATGATGTTGGCGACGAGCAGTGCTCCCTTGGTGCGCATCAGACCGCCTTCCACAGCAGGAACGACACGAGCACGGCGGTGCCGAAGAACACCGCGGTGGCGACCAGGCTGACCGGGCGCAACCGACCGCAGCCGCTGAGCCCGTGGCCGGAGCTGCAGCCTCCGGCCAGACGAGTGCCGAAGCCGACGAGGAGGCCTCCGATGAACAGAACACCGACCATGATGTTGGAATCGGTGGTGACGAGCTGGCGGAAGCCTTCGCCCATGTCGTAGCGGATCTCGAATCGGCCTGAGCTGACCGCCGCGATCCATCCGCCGATGAAGATCGACAGGAGCAGGGCGGCTTGGGTGATCAGAGGTGCCGGGCGCGTGGGTCCGGCTGCGGCGTGCTCGGCGGCCGGTCCGAGGTCCGGGTCGCGGCGCGCTTCATCAACCGGCGCGGCTGTTGCGTATTGGGTACCGAACTCCGCCGCGGTGGCCAGGGCGAACGCCTCTTCCAGCTCGCGGCTGTTGGCGAACTCGGCCTCCTGCTTCTCGAAGCGGCGTTCGGCGCGCCAGTGCAGCACGCGATCCCATGCCGTGGATACGCCGAAGGACCGGTCGGTGATCAGCGTGTAGTTGATGGTGACGAGGGCGAGTCCGATCGCGCCCGCCCACCAGGGCCAGTAGCTGGTCATGCGGGGTCTCTCATCCAGTCGGCGAGTCGGGTCCACCAGCGGCGCTTGCGCCTCCGCGCTCGCGCGGGCCTTGCCTCCGGTTCGGGGACCGGCAGGTCACCGCGGCCTTGTGGGGCACTTGATCGTGAAGCCGCGTCGGGCTGCTGTACGGGTGCTTCGCGTGGCCGGACAGGTTCCGGCGTCGGCGTCGGTTCGAACCAGGCCACCGTGCCGTTCGACTCGGAAAGGTGAGGTGACGGCGGCGTCGGTTCCGCAGCGGCGGAGCGCTCTGCGTTCTTTCGGATGTGGCCCGCGTCAGCCCCGTTGGGCAACAGTGAAATCGGCACGAGCTGGCCGCGGGACGCCAACCGGTACCGGGTGCATTCCTGCCAACGCCTCTCACTGTCGCAATAGGACTCGCGCCAACCACGCAAACTTGCCTTCAGCAGGGGGAAGAGGGGGCAGGTCCTGGCGTGGGAGCAGCCCATAGCTCTCCGATCTGACCGGCGACACCACCCTGGGGGATTAGGTGGCATGGCGCGATCTTGTCGTTGAAATAAGCCGGCTTGTGGTCGCACGACGTCACGGTGGGGGAACTCACCGTGACTCGTGCGTCATCATCGACGTGCTAATCCCGCGTGGCACCAGATTTGTTACTTCCCGTGCTTTGCCTCCGAAATCGGCGCGCTTCGACCAGCAATGCGCCGCGACCAGCGAACTCCACGAGTGACTGCGAGTGGTGCGAACCAATAGGCGGTGAGCATAGTTATTGGACCGTGATCAGAAAGTTCTCGTACCGATGTGGGAAAATGTGGATTAAGTCATGCTTCGGAACGGGCTCCCTGCGCTCGCGCGGGGTATGGGTGGAGATTGAAATCCGGAGCAAGTTGTCTTGCGTGATGCACGTAGCTGGCAACATAACACCAGGTCAAGAAGGCTTATTTGACCCAACCGGGAGATTTTTATCCGGATGTTCGGCTCGTTGAGCAGAAACGTCGTACGCCGCATGGGGATGCTGGATTCAATCGATGGTGCGGCCGTGGGTTTGGCCGGGACGGCGTAACGGACCGCGTCCCGCGTCGATAGTCGGAGCGAAAGCTGACCGGCGGAGTAATGGAGTGTGGCGTTCCGGAAACTCTGCGTGGTCTGCATGGGAAGCGCTGCTTCCTGAGGTAAAGGAGTACCGATTGACCAGCCATGATGACACGGCGTTGACATATCTTTACGGGCGGTTGGATTTCGCGCGAAAGATGATGACCGATCCCACGTGCAGCCGTGAAAGTCGTCGGGATTGGGCTATGCGTGCCGAGGAGTTGCGCCAATGCCTCCGGCGATTGGAACTATGGCGTTCCGAAAAAGTCGGGGATCGGTACGGGAGCGACGACCTGACGGCAATCGAAATCCTGCCACCGAGGGAATCCCCCGAGAACCTGCGCTGAAGCGCACATACCCACTCGGCAAGCTTGCGATTGACGGCGTGACGCCACCGAACCCGGCGAACCAGCCCTGTTCGACGTCCAAGGCAGATCTGATCGCCGATCCGCCTCCGACGCGATTCGGCGCAATCACCGGCCAAGGGAGCCGGTGGGGGAGATCCCCGCCGGGCCCTGGTCGTGCTGGTCAGCTGAGCGGAAGCGGCGGGATTCGAACCCGCGGTCGGTCTCCCGACGCTCGCTTTCAAGGCGAGTGCATTCGGCCGCTCTGCCACGCTTCCACGCCGCAGCGTAGCCAACCGCGGATGATCGGACTACAGGCGGTCCGGGGTCAGTCGAGGGCGCGGAGGTGGTCGGTGAGGCGGGTGAAGACGGCGGCGAGGGTCTTCTGCTCGTCGTCGTCGAGGAGGTCGATGATGTGCTCGCGGACGCCCCTGACGTGGGCGGGGGCGGCTTCGCGGAGCTTGGCCAGACCGTCCTCGGTGAGGACCGCTAGGACGCCTCGGCCGTCGTCCGGGCACTCCTGGCGGCGGACCAGACCTTCCTTCTCCAACCTGCGGATCTGGTGGGACATGCGGCTCTTGGAGTGGGCGATGCCGTTGGCGAGCTCGCTCATCCGCAGCTGCATGTCCGGGGCCTCCGACAGCGAGACCATGATCTCGTAGTCGGCGATCGACAGACCGTGGGTGAGCTGCAGCTCCCTGTTGAGCCGGTGCTCCAGCAGGGCGCTGCCCACGATGTAGGCGCGCCAGGCCGACATCTCCGTCTCGCCCAGCCAGGGGGTCAGCTGCTCGGTCGCCTCACTCACCCAGCCAGGTTACCGAGGTCGGAAGCGCTGCGGGCCGGGACGGAAACCTCCCGCCAAAAATGTGCTGTCACCGGTCCGCTTCGCGCGACTAGCATCGAGTGCCGAACCAGGGGGGCGATGTGGCGGTCGCGGTCGAGGTCCACGAGCTGGTCAAGCGGTATCCCAAGAGCCGGGCCAACGCGGTCGACGGGCTGTCCTTCCAGGTGCGAGCCGGCGAGGTCTTCGGGCTGCTCGGGCCCAACGGTGCGGGCAAGACCACCACCGTGGGCATCCTCACCACCCGCGTCGAGCCGACCGGCGGGAAGGCGGTGGTGGCCGGGGTGGACGTGGCCGCCGACCCGGTGGCCGCGCGCCGCAAGGTCGCCGTGGTGCCGCAGCGGGTCAACCTGGACCGGTCGCTGAACTCGCGGCAGAACCTCATCTGGCACGCCACCTACCACGGTGTCGCCCGCGCCGAACGGCGTCGGCTCGCCGACGAGCTGCTGGAGCGGATGGGCCTCACCGACAAGGCCAAGGCCCGCGTCGACGACCTCTCCGGCGGGCAGGCGCAGCGGCTCATGATCGCCCGCGCGCTCATCCACCGGCCCGAGGTGCTGTTCCTCGACGAGCCCTCCACCGGGCTCGACCCGCAGGCCCGGCTGTTCGTGCACGACCGGATCGACGACCTGCGCTCCGAAGGCGTCACGGTGGTGCTCACCACCCACGACATGGACGAGGCCGAGAAGCTCTCGGACCGCGTCGGCGTCGTCGACCACGGCCGGCTGCTGACGCTGGACACCCCCGAGGCCCTGATCCGCTCGCTGCCCGGCAGCGGCACCCTCGACGCCACCCTGCGGGCCGACGGCTACGAGCCGGACAAGATCACCGGGTTGCTCTCCGAGATCCGCGGTGTCGAGCAGGTCGAGCGGATCAGCCCTGACGACGCCGCCGAGCTGCGGCTGCGGCTCTACGTCGCGTCCGAGCCCGCCGGGCTGCTCGGGCCGATCGCCCAGGCCCTGCACGAGCAGCGGATCCCGGTCAGCGACCTGTCGCTGGGCTCGGCGACGCTGGAAGACGTCTTCATCGACCTGACCGGCCGGGAGCTGCGATGATCTCGATCCGCGCGTTCCTCGCCGTCCTCGGGCGCGACGTATTCGTCACCGGCCGCGAGCTGCCGAGCTTCCTGGCGCAGGTGCTGGTCCAGCCGGTGGCGCTGCTGTTCATCTTCGGCAAGGTCCTCGGCGAGCTCGGCTACACCCAGCCCGGCTACGCGCAGGTGCTGCTGCCCGGGATGATCGCGCTCAACGCGTTCCTGGTGTCGCTGCAGAACACGTCGTTCCCGCTCGTCCTGGACTTCTCGTACTCGCGGGAGATCGAGGACCGGCTGCTGGCGCCGCTGCCGATCAGCTGGGTGGCCGTGGAGAAGATGCTCTTCGGCGCGCTGCGCGGCCTGTTCGCCGCGGTGCTGATGGTGCCGATGGGCGTGTGGATGCTCGGCCGGATCGACTGGGACCTGAGCGGTCTGCCGTTCGCGCTGCTGTGCATGGTGCTCGGGTCGGCCTCCGGCGCGGCGGTCGGCATGACGGTCGGCGCGGCGGTGCCGCCTCGGCGGATCAACATCATGTTCGCGGTGATCCTGGCGCCGCTGATGTTCACCGGCGCCACCCAGTTCCCGTGGGCGCAGCTGGAGCACCTGCGCTGGTTCCAGGTGCTGTGCGCGATCAACCCGCTGACCTACGTCAGCGAGGGAATGCGGGGAGCGCTGCTGCCGGGCATCCCGCACATGGCGCCGTGGGTGTGCGTGCTGGCCCTGCTGGTCGCGATGCTGCTGTTCGGGACCTTGGGGATCCGCTTCTTCCTCCGTCGCGCGCTCGACTAGGCATCGCTGGACAGGGGGAAAAGATCCACACGATCAGGTGATCGGCTCTTGGTAACGAGGCTCCGCTGACGATAAACGAGAACCGTTTTCGCTGATCAGGGGCCGGAAGTCGATCGAACCCCCGGTGCGGGCCGGTGCGGTGGTGCGTGCACGCCCGGATAACTTCCCGTCGGCATGTGATCACTCGGATCAGCTGCCCACCTCCGGGCGTCCCAAGGCGCTCCGCCCGGAGGACCACAGAGTCGACGGGCCAGGAGCCGATGATGAGCCTACGTCGCACCGCCGGCGGCACCGCACGCGCGGCCCGGTCGCTCGCGGCCGCCGCGCTGGGCCTGTCATGCCTCGCGCTGACCGGATGCGCGGGCACCGCGCCCGCCCCCGCCGAACGGCCGCCGTACGCGATGGCCAGGGCGGACCTGGGCATGCAGGCCGACGCCACCACCTTCACCGAATTCCCCACGGCCCCCGCCGATCCGGCACCGGGCGGGGACACCGACGGCGTCGTGCTGCGGGTGCAGGCGGACACCGCGGTGCACTCCTCGCCCGGCGGACCGGTGTTCGCCAAGCTGCCCGCCAAGCAGCTCGACAACCCCACGTGGGTGCCGGTCATCGCCGAGCGCGGCAAGTGGGCTCAGGTCCTGCTCCCGTCCCGGCCGAACGGGGCCACCGGCTGGGTGCTGGAGGACCAGCGGACCCAGCGCGCCCGCACGCCCTACGCGGTCGACGTCGAGATCGACGCGCGGCGGCTCACGGTGCTCCGCGACGGCGCACCGATCGGGCAGTGGGTGGTCGGTGTCGGGGCGTCGGACTCGCCGACGCCGCGCGGCCGGACGTTCATCATGGCGGCGATCGAGGAGACGGTCACCAAGTTCAGCCCGATCATCCTGCCGCTGGGCACCCACTCCAACACCTTCAGCACGTACGGAGGCGGGCCGGGCACGGTCGCGCTGCACGGCTGGCCGGAACCCTCGGTGTTCGGCCAGGCCAGCAGCGACGGCTGCGTCCGCGTCCCCGACGACGCGCTGCGCCTGCTGGCAACGCTGCCACTGGGCACGCTCGTCCACCTGCGGTGACCCCGCCGAGGGTGGAGTTCCCCCGAGAAACCAGGAAGAGGAAGCGATCTATGCGCAAGACGGCTTACATGGCGGGCGCTCTGGCAGTGGGCACCGCGGGCATGGTCATCGGTGGCACCCAGGCCTTCGCCGACAGCACCGACAACGACGGCATCAACATCGGCAACGACAACAACACGAGCGTGCTGCCGATCCAGCTGTGCGGCAACAACATCGCGATCCTCGGCGCCGTCGTGCCGGTCGCGTCCCCGCAGAACGTGGTGTGCGCGGCCAACGCCCCGATCGAGGAGGGCCCGAGCGAGCCGCCGGCCGAGGAGCCGCCGACCGAGGTCTCCCCGGGCTACGAGCCGCCCGCGTCCTCCGACTCGACCGAGAAGCTGCCCGAGGCCCCGGCACCCGTTGCGGTGCAGGGGCACCACGCGGTGACCGGTTGATCCCCACCCGGACGGACGGGCCGGCCACCTGAACGGGTGGATCTCCTGTCGCTTCTGTAGCGGCGGGCCCGGCCCGCCACTACATTCCGGTGCTGCGTAGATCGCTACGCGTAAGAAGTGGCCGTTTCGGCTCAAGCGGCCACGATCGCAGCGGTGGTGGCTGGCGAAGTACTCCCCCTCTCTTCGCCGGTCACCACCGTTGCTCTTTCTCCGGGCTTCTCCCGCCTTCTCAGCCGAACGACTTGGCCGCGGCCAGGAACGCGTCGTTCTCCGCGGGCTGACCGATCGTCACCCGCGCGCCCTCGCCGGCGAAAGCCCGCACCACGACCCGGTTCTCGAGGCAGTGCTCGTTGAACGCGGCGGTGCGCTCACCCAGCGGCAGCCACACGAAGTTCGCCTGCGTCTCCGGGACCTCGTAGCCCAGCGCCACCAGTTCGCGGTGCACCCGCGCCCGCTCGGCGACCACGTCCGCGCAGCGGCGGCGGAGCTCGTCCTGTGCCTGCAGCGAGGCGATCGCGGCGGTCTGGGCCAGCGCGTTGACGCTGAACGGGATGGTGACCTTGCGCAGCGCCTCGGCGACCTCCACCGGTCCGATCGCGTAGCCGACGCGCACGCCCGCCAGGCCGTAGGCCTTCGAGAAGGTGCGCATCGACACGACGTTGTCGCGGACGCGGGTGATCTCCACGCCGTCCGGGGCGTCGGCGTCGTCGACGAACTCGAAGTAGGCCTCGTCGAGCACCACCAGGACGTCCTCGGGAACCCGGTCCAGGAACGCCTCCAGCTCGGCCTTGCGGACCAGGGTGCCGGTGGGGTTGTTCGGCGTGCACACGAACATCAGCCGGGTCGCCGGGGTGATTGCCGCCAGCATCGCTTCGAGGTCCAGCGCGTGCTCGCCGGTCAGCGACACCTTCACCTGCCGGGCTCCGACGACCTGCGTGATGATCGGGTAGGCCTCGAACGAGCGCCACGGGAAGACGACCTCGTCGTCGGCGGTGCAGGTGGCCTGCACCAGCTGCTCGCACAGCGCGACCGAGCCGCAGCCGACCGCGATCCGCTCCGGCGCGACGTCGTAGTGCGCGGCCAGCGCCTCGGTCAGCGCGCCCACGCCCATGTCGGGGTAGCGGTGGACCTCGGTGGCGGCCTCGTTGATCGCCGCCACCGCGCTGGGCAGCGGGCCCTCGGAGACCTCGTTGCTGGCCAGCTTGATCGACCCCGGCACGGTCCGCCCGGCCACGTAGGGCGGCAGCTGTTCCAGGTCGGCACGGGTGCGCACGCTCATCGACTACTCCTACCTCGATCCGTCTCCGGAGGACGTTAACCCGGCGTCATCCACCTCCACACCACCGCTGTCCCCTTCCCGCCGCACCCGATCCCGGTGCCGGGCCGGGCGGGAGCGGAGGGTGCGATGACGATGGATCCGGGAGGGGGACAGTTTTAGCCATAATTGTCCGGACAAAACGGACTTCGATCCTGGGTGATTATGGCTAGAACTGCCCGTTGCCAATGCTCATTGTCATCGTGACGGCCCCATCCGGGTCCTTTCGGTCACGTGTTGGTCCTTATGGATGACGGTGTTGCCCCCTGTTCACATACCTGTGGTTACCTGCCGGGCATGATCCGAACCCGTACCGAGACGATCGCGCTCACCGACGGAACGGCGCTGCGACTCACCGTCGCCGAGCCCGACAACGTGGTGCGCGGAGGCCTCGTCTTCCTGCACGAGGCGCGCGGCATCACGGAGCGGGTCCGCAAGCTCTGCAGCGCGCTGGCCGAGGAGGGCTGGCTCACCGTCGCCCCGCACCTCTACCACCGCGACGGCACCGACGAGCTCGCCGCCGACCAGTGCGAGCACGAGCAGGTCCAGAAGCTCTCCGGCGACTCGATCCTCGCCGACACCGACGCCGCGTTCCTCTGGCTGTCCGACCAGGGCGTCCCCGCCGACCGGCAGGGGATCATGGGCTTCGACATCGGCGGCTCGGCCGCGCTGGTGGTGGCTGCGAGCCGCTCGCTCGGTGCGGCGGTCAGCGTCGGCGGCACCGGCATCCTCGATCCGCTGTCGGCGAAGCTCCCGCCGCTGGTGGAGGTCGCGGGCGAGCTCTCCTGCCCGTGGCTCGGCCTCTACGGCGACGACGTGGAGGCCGGTGAGGTCGACAAGCTCCGCGAGGTCACCGACGCGGCCGAGGTCGTCACCGACGTCGTCCGCTACCCGGGTGCCGGGCACCGCTTCGACGTCGGCCCCGAGGCCGCCGACGAGGCGTGGCGCCGCGCCCGCAACTGGTTCGACCTGCACCTTCGCTGAGGCCCCGCGGTCCGGGTGACGTTCGCCCTGGCAGGAACGGCATGCGGTGGGTTAGGAAGTAGCTCATGACGACCGCACCGGAGCTGTTGTGGGAACCGACTCCGGAAGGCGTGGCCGCCAGCCGGATGGCCGCCTTCCGCGCGTGGCTGCGCGAGCAGCGCGGGCTGGACCTGCCGGACTACCGCGCCCTGTGGGAGTGGTCGGTGGCCGACCTGCCCGGTTTCTGGTCGGCGATCGCGGAGTTCTTCGACGTCGTCTTCCACGACCGCGCCGAGCAGGTGCTGCCGGAGGAGGTCATGCCGGGCGCCCGCTGGTTCCCCGGCTCCACGCTGAACTACGCCGAGCACGCGCTCCGCGCCGGCGAGGGCAAGACCGACGACGACCTGGCGGTGGTCTTCGTCCGCGAGGACGGCCGCAGCGAGGAGATCGGCTACGGCGAGCTGCGGCACCGCGTCGCCGCCGCCCGCTCCGCGCTGGCGGAGCTCGGGGTGGGTGCCGGTGACCGGGTCGCGGCGCTGGCCCCGAACTGCCCGGAGACTCTGGTGGCGTTCCTGGCCGCCGCGAGCCTGGGCGCCACCTGGTCCTCCTGCTCCCCGGACTTCGGCACCCGCGCGGTCGCGGACCGCTTCGTGCAGATCGAGCCGAAGGTCCTCATCGCCGTCGACGGCTACTGCTACGGCGGCCGGCGCTTCGACGTCCGCGAAACCGTCGACCAGCTCCGCGCGGAGATGCCGGGCCTGGCCGCCACGGTCCTGATCGACTACCTCGGCGAGGAGCACGGCCTGCCGGGCGCGCTGGACTGGTCGGAGCTGCTGGCCCACCACCGCGGCGCCGCGCTGGAGTTCACGCCGGTGCCGTTCGACCACCCGCTGTGGATCCTGTACTCGTCGGGCACGACGGGGCTGCCGAAGGGCATCGTGCACGGGCACGGCGGCATGGTCCTGGAGCACCTCAAGGCCATCGGCCTGCACTGCGATCTCGGCCCGGGGGACCGGTTCTTCTGGTTCACCACCACCGGCTGGATGATGTGGAACTTCCTGATCGGCGGCCTGCTGACGGGCACCACGCTGGTGATGTTCGACGGCAGCCCGGGGTACCCGTCGCTGTCGGTGCTGTGGGAGCTCGCCGCCCGGTACCGGGTGAACTTCTTCGGCACCTCGGCCCCGTTCATCCAGAGCTGCCTGAAGCGGGAGCTGCGCCCCAAGGACGACTTCGACCTCTCGGAGCTGCGCGCGGTGGGCTCGACCGGGGCCCCGCTGACCACCGACGGGTTCCGCTGGGTCGCCGACGCGGTCGGTGCGGACGTGCAGATCGCCAGCGTCTCCGGCGGCACGGACCTGTGCACGGCGTTCGTGGGTGCGAGCCCGGACGTCCCGGTGTGGCTGGGCGAGATCTCGTGCCCGCTGCTGGGCGCCGCGGCGGCCTCCTTCGACGAGTACGGCGAGGAGCTGCACGAGGAGGTCGGCGAGCTGGTGCTGACCAGGCCGATGCCGACGATGCCGGTGTTCTTCTGGAACGACCCGGACGGTTCTCGCCTGCGCGAGGCCTACTTCGACGAGTTCCCGGGCGTCTGGCGGCACGGCGACTGGGTCCGGATGACCGACCGCGGCTCGCTGGTGATCTACGGCCGGAGCGATTCGACGCTCAACCGGGGCGGCGTCCGGATGGGCACCGCCGAGTTCTACCGCGTGGTCGAGGGTTTCGAGCAGATCGCCGATTCGCTGGTGATCGACACCTCCGGCGCGGGCGAGACCGACGGCGAACTCCTGTGCTTCCTGGTCCTGACCGAGGGGACCGCGCTGAAGGACGTGCTCGGCGACCTCAAGGCGGCCCTGCGCACCGAGCTCTCGCCGCGGCACGTCCCGAACCGCTTCCTCGTCGTCGACGAGATCCCGCGGACGTTGAACGGCAAGAAGCTGGAGGTGCCGGTGAAGAAGATCCTCGCCGGAACTCCGCCTGAGCGGGCCGTCAGCCGCGACGCCTTGCAGAACCCGGCGTCGCTGGAGCCGTTCGTGCAGCTCAGCAACGCTGCGAAGGAGTGAGCGGAGATTTGGGGGACCCCCCGTTCGAGGCCGCTGAAGGGGTGTGTAAAGTTATCTCCGGTGGCCGCGAAGGACGCCGGGAGGCTTCGCCTAGTCTGGTCTATGGCGCCGCACTGCTAATGCGGTTGGGGGTTACGCCCCCTCCCGGGTTCAAATCCCGGAGCCTCCGCAAGGGCCCTACCCTAGGGTGGGACCCGACAATTGAACAAGCGCCCGTAGCTCAACGGATAGAGCATCTGACTACGGATCAGAAGGTTTGGGGTTCGAATCCCTACGGGCGCACGTCTGGTCGAGACAGCAGAAACCCCCTCAAGCAGGGGGTTTCTTGCTTTTCAGGGGTCTCCTCGACCGGAGGGTGAAGTGGCACCGGATCGAGCGCGGACCGGGAGAGATGGGTCACTCCGGCCATTCCCGGTCTTCGACGACTCGGAGGAGCGCCTCCGCCGTTGGGGAGTGCCACCTGCGTTCGTCGAGGACGAGGGTCAGCGGTACCTGCGGGCGTGGTGGGCGGAGCGCTTTCAGACGACCGCGCTGGAGGGCGTCCGCGCACGCGATCGCCGGTAGGACGGAGAGGCCGAGGCCCGCTTCGACGCAGGAGCGGGCGGCTTCGATGCTGCCGAAGCGGGTGATCTGCGGGCGGATCGGGCTGCGCCGTTCGAGTTCGCGCACGAAGTCGTCGCTGTAGCTGCACCCCTCTTCGAGCAGGAAGTAGGGGTGTTCGGCCAGTTTCGCCCAGGTCATCTCCTCGCGGGTGCTCGGGTGACCGGGTGCGGCCACCAGCGCGATCGGTTCGGCACCGAGCGGACGCGGGCTGAGCGGGCTCGGGGCGGGGGCGTGGTCGAGGACCAGCCCGATGCCGAAGCGACCGTCGAGAACTCCGCGGAAGGTCTCGCTGGTTCCCGCGGGAACCAGGTGCACGGTGGTTCGGGGGTGTTGCTGCCGCAGCGCCGCGATGGCTCGCGGGAGCCGGTAGGCGCAGACCGATTCGGGTGCTCCCACGACGACCTCGCCGGCGGGTTCGGTGGAGGCGGAGTCCTCGACCAGGCGTCGTTCCGCGTCGAGGACGGCGTGGGCGTGCCCGGCGGTGCGGTGCCCGGCTTCGGTGAGCCGGGCACCGTCCGGAAGACGATCGAGCAAGCGGGTTCCGAGGGCCTTCTCCAGCGCCTTGATCCGGCTCGTCACCGTCGACTGGACCAGGTTCAGCTCCGCTGCGGCGGCCGTGAAGCTCTCGTGACGCGCCACTGCGAGGAATGTGCGCAGCAGGTCGGTGTCCACGCGTCCAGGGTATCGGTTCTGTCGATCGGATGGATCGAAACTCATCGTTTGATTGAATGACCGGCCGGGGGGACAGTGAACGCATGGCTGAAATTCACCGCTACGCCGCGTTCACCACCACCCCTGAGGGCGGAAATCCTGCGGGAGTCGTGCTGGACGCGCGGGACCTCGACGAGGCCCGGATGCAGCAGATCGCCGCCGAGGTCGGCTACTCCGAGACCGCGTTCGCCGTTCCCACCGGGCCGCGCCGCTTCACCCTGCGCTTCTTCAGCCCGCTCGCCGAGGTCGCCTTCTGCGGGCACGCCACCATCGCCACCGCGGTCGCGCTCGCCGAGCGCACCGCGGTCGGAGACCTGCTCTTCGACACCCGTGCGGGGGAAATCGCGGTCAGCACCAGCGCGGACGAGACCGGTGCCGTCCGGGCCGGCCTGCGCAGCGTCCCCACCACCAGCCGGGCGGCCACCGAGGCCGAGGTCCGGGATGCGCTGAAGGCGCTGCGGTGGAACGCCGAAGATCTCGACAGCGCCTTCCCGCCGCACGTCGCCTTCGGCGGCAACGAACACCTGGTGCTCGCCGTCCGCGACCGAGAGCGGTTGGCGGAGCTGGACTACGACTTCGACGCGCTGAAAGCGCTGATGCTGGAGCGGGATTGGACCACGCTCCAACTCGTCTGGCGCGAGGACGACGGAACCTTCCACTCGCGCAACCCGTTCCCGGTCGGCGGAGTGGTGGAGGACCCGGCGACAGGAGCCGCCGCGGCGGCGTTCGGCGGCTACCTGCGCGCCCTCGGCCGGGTGACCGAGCCGCTCCGGCTGGCGATCGTCCAGGGCGAGGACATGGGTCGGCGGAGCGAGATCACCGCGCACGTCGACCCCGACGACCCGCGGGTCACCGTGACCGGCGGTGCCGTGCCCATCCCGGGGTGACCGCTCCGGTCTGCGTTTGACGGATTTCCGGTGCGGGCATGCACTGGGTGGTGGGGTGTGCCTTCCCCCGCTGGCGTCCTGAACTGCCGAGCCACCACCGGAGGGACGAAGAACGATGGTCGACCAGAACCGAAAACCCGCGACGACGACCGATGCGGGCATCCCGGTCACCAGCGATGAGCACTCGTTGACGGTCGGGCCCGACGGCCCGATCCTGCTGCAGGACAACTACCTGATCGAGCAGATGGCGCAGTTCAACCGGGAGCGCATCCCGGAGCGCCAGCCGCACGCCAAGGGCAACGGTGCGTTCGGGCGGTTCGTGGTGACCAACGACGTCAGCGCCTACACCCGGGCCGCCGTGTTCCAGCCGGGTACCGAGACGGACGTGATGATCCGGTTCTCGACGGTGGCGGGTGAGCGGGGCAGCCCGGACACCTGGCGCGACCCGCGCGGCTTCGCGGTGAAGTTCTACACCAGCGAGGGCAACTACGACATGGTCGGCAACAACACGCCGGTCTTCTTCGTGCGGGACCCGATGAAGTTCCAGCACTTCATCCGCTCGCAGAAGCGGCGCGCCGACACCAACTCGCGCGACAAGAACATGCAGTGGGACTTCTGGACGCTCTCGCCGGAGTCCGCGCACCAGGTCACCTGGCTGATGGGCGATCGGGGCATCCCGAAGACCTGGCGGCACATGAACGGCTACTCCAGCCACACCTACATGTGGGTCAACGCCCAGAACCAGAAGTTCTGGGTGAAGTACCACTTCAAGACCGACCAGGGCGTCGAGTGCCTGACCCAGGAGGAGGCCGACCACCTGGCCGGCGCGGACGGCGACTACCACCAGCGCGACCTCTACGAGTCGATCGAGCGGGGCGATTTCCCCAGCTGGACGCTGAAGATGCAGATCATGCCGTTCGAGGACGCCGAGACCTACCGGTTCAACCCGTTCGACCTGACCAAGGTGTGGCCGCACGGCGACTACCCGCTCATCGAGGTCGGCAAGCTCACGCTGGACCGCAACCCGACGGACCACCACACCGAGATCGAGCAGGCCGCGTTCGAGCCGAACAACCTGGTCCCCGGCATCGGCCCGAGCCCGGACAAGATGCTGCTGGCCCGGCTGTTCTCCTACGCCGACGCGCACCGGGCCCGGCTCGGCGCCAACTACAAGCAGATCCCGGTGAACTCGGCCGACGCCCCGGTGCACAGCTACAGCAAGGACGGGGCGATGCGCGTCAACAAGGTCGCCGATCCGGTGTACGCGCCGAACTCCTACGGCGGGCCGGCAGCCGACACCGTCCGGTTCGGCGAGCCCGCGGGCTGGAGCACCAGCGGCGAGATGGTGCACGCCGCCTACACGAAGCGCCGCGATGACGACGACTTCGGGCAGGCGGGAACGATGGTCCGCGAGGTGTTCGACGACGACGCCCGCGCCCGGCTGGTTTCCAACGTGGCCGGTCACCTGCTGGACGGCGTCACCGAGCCGGTCCTGCAGCGCGCCTTCGAGTACTGGCGCAACATCGACGAGGACATCGGCAAGCGCATCGAGCGCGCCGTCACCAACGGCGGCAGCTGACGCCGACGACGAGAGCCCCTGCCGGGTGACACCCGGCAGGGGCTCTCGCGTTCGGTGGGCTGGTGGCGATCAGTTGTCGTCGCCGTCCTCCTGGCCGCCGTCCTCCTGGCCGCCGTCGTCCTGCTGCTGGTCGTCTTGCTGCTGCCCGTCGTCCTGCTGCTGGTCGCCGTCCTGCTGCTCCTGCTGGTCCTCCTGCTGCGGGGGCTGGGCGAAGTCGCACCCGGCGGTCACGCCGAGCGCGAAGACGGCACCGGCGACGGCCGTGACGATCCGGACTCTCGAGTTACGCATAACAGGACGATACGGGCGAGACGGGTGATCCGTCAGGCAGTTCGGGGTTGAGAGGTACGCGAACTCGAGTGCGCATGAAGATCACTCAATAAGGGGCGATCACACAGAGTGACGATGACCTGCTCAAGATCTGGCCTCAGATCCGCAAGCGTGATTCATGTGCGATCCCGTTGGGGATCAGGAGCATGCCGCGCCACGAGCTCGTCCGAAAGAACGACTGGTTTCCGTGCGTGGAGTGCAGCGACGAGATCAGCTCCCCAAGAGCTTCCAGGGGCCGATCCACTTAAGGAGAGCGGTGACAGCACCGCGGGCAATCCCTGGCAAGCTCTTGGGGAGCTGATGTACTCAGTCTAACGGACCTCGGAAGCCTGGTCGAGCTTCCTCGTGCCCCCGTGCCTTCATCACCCGAACGGACTTGAGGCAAGTCGTTGTCAGCACCGCGCGGGATCCTCGGCGAGCTCGTGAGGGGTCGATTCGCGCGGCCTGGCAGGGATCCGCAGCACCAGGACCGCCGCGATCAGGCACAGTGCGCCGGTGGCGGGCCAGAGGAGCGCGTAGCCGCCCGCGGCGTCCCGGACGAGCCCGCCGAGGAAGGCGAGGAGCCCGGCGCCGAGCTGGTGGGCGACGCTGATCCAGCCGAAGACGATCGGGCCGTCGGCGCCGTGGAGTCGCCGGCACAGGGCGATGATCGGCGGGACCGTCGCCACGTCGAGCAGGCCGAACACCACCACGAACGCGATCATCCCGGGCCGCACCACCGGGCCGAACAGCCCGGGCAGCAGCGCCAGCGAGACCCCGCGCAGCGCGAAGCACGCGGTCAGCAGCAGGCGCGGGTCGAGCCGGTCGGTGAGCCAGCCGGAGCCGACCGTGCCCAGCACGTTGACCACGCCGATGACCGCCAGTAGGGAGGACGCGATGCCGGTCGGCATCCCGTGATCGTGGGCGGCCGGGGTGAAGTGGGTCCACATGATGCCGTTGGTCGACGCCCCGCAGATCGCGAAAGCACTTGCGATCAGCCAGAAGGAGCCGCGCCGCAGCGGGAGGGCGCGCACCGCGCGCGTCAGCGGGGCGGTCGGCGTCGGCGGTTCCGGGCGCGTCGCGCCGTAGGGGAGCAGGCCGACGTCGGCGGGACGGTCCCGCAGCACCGCCCAGGCGAGCGGGGTGACCAGCAGGGCGATCCCGATCAGGGTTCCGGTCGCCGCGCGCCGGTCGACGTCGGTCAGCAGCGCGAACACCGGCAGCAGCGCGAACTGGCCGAAGACCGTGGCGGCGGTGAGCACGCCCGCGACCAGGCCGCGGCGGGCGGCGAACCAGCGGTCGGCCACCAGCGCGGCGAACGTGGTCGCCAGCGCCCCGCAGCCGGTCCCGACGAGCACGCCCCAGCCGAGCACGAACTGCCAGGGCGCGGTCATCCACGTGGTGAGCGCGGCACCCGAGGCGATCAGCAGCAGCGCGGCGGTGACGATCCGGCGCAGGCCGAAGCGGTCCATCGCGGCGGCGCCGAACGGCGCGGTCAGCCCGTACAGCACGAGGTTCACCGAGGAGGCCGCGCCGATCGTGCCGTGCGACCAGCCGAACTCGTCGTGCAACGGCGTCACCAGCAGGCCCGCGGTCGTCGCGCAGGCACCGGCGCCGATGATCACCAGCGCGGCCACCGCGGCGACCCACCAGGCTCGATGAAGAGGCATGGCCCCACCCTGCGAGCCGGTGATGCCCGGGAACAGTGGCCCGATGGCCAACATGTGCAAGGATCGGGCCATGACGACTCGGGTGGCGGTGCTGGTCCGCGACGGCGTGATGCCGATGGAGCTCGGGCTGGTGCACCAGCTTTTCGGCTGCGCCCGCTCGTCCTCGGGTGACCCGCTGTACGAGGTCGTGACCTGCGCCGTCGTGCCAGGGGTGATCCGCACCGACGCCGACTTCCCGATCCACGTCGAACGGGGTCCCGAAGCGCTGGACGACGCGCGCACGGTCTTGCTGCCCGCCAGCCACGAGCCGGACGAGACCGAGACGGAGGGGAGACTGCCCGCCGACCTGGCGGCGGCGCTCGCCCGGATCCCGGACGGCGCGCGGATCGCGTCGATCTGCACGGGGGCGTTCGTGCTGGCCGCCGCCGGGATGCTCGACGGCCGGAGGGCGACCACGCACTGGAAGTCCTGCGAGCACTTCCGACGACTGTTCCCGCAGGTCGAGCTGGTTCCTGACGTGCTCTACACCGACGACGGGGACGTGCTGACCTCGGCGGGGGAGGCCTCGGGCATCGACCTGTGCCTGCACCTGATCCGGCGCGACCACGGGGCGGCGGTGGCCAACGACGTCGCGCGCACCACGGTCGTGCCGCCCCACCGGGAGGGCGGTCAGGCGCAGTACATCCGTCGGCCGGTGCCAGAACCTGCGGTGTCGACGACCGCGCGGGCGCGGGCGTGGGCGCTGGAGCACCTCGACCGGCCGATCGCGCTGCGGGAGCTCGCCGCGCAGGACGCGTTGAGCGTGCGGACTTTCACCAGACGATTCCGCGAAGAAGTCGGCATTTCCCCGTTGCAGTGGATTACCGGGCAACGCGTGGAACTCGCGCGACGTCTATTGGAGGAAACCGACCTACCGGTCGAAAGAATCGCGAGCGATTCCGGATTCGGAACTGCCGCATCGCTGCGCCAACACCTGCAAACCGAACTCGGTGTTTCGCCGAGCGGTTACCGCGCGACGTTCCGAGGAGCACCCAGGTCGGAGGCGTAGCTGCGGGACGTGGGTGAGGCCCCGCCGGGTGTGGCCGGCGGGGCCTCGGTACGGGGATGGGTCAGCCCATGATGCCCGCGTTGATGACGGAAGTATCGGTGTCGTTGTCCTCGACGCTTGTGTCCTGGTCCAACCAGTTGCAGGAGAAGACGTCGCAGACCCCGTCTCGCGGCTGCATCTCCGCGGCGGAGGCGAGGCCGGCTCCGGCGAACACGAGGGGCAGGGCGAGAGCGCCGACCACGAGGGGGCGAACCAGCGAGCGCATAATTGCCTTCCTTCCCATTCGACTGACCCATTGAATATTTCCGGATCACGATGACCCGGAATCGGGCAATTCAAGGTGTACCTGCCGCGCCGCTGGGGTGCAGATTCGCCGACGGGGTGTTCACCGGAAAGTGTTTCCGCTGCGAACCGTTGCTTGTATCAACTCAATTCACGCTGCGAAGTGGCCGCTTTCCCGCATTGTCACATTGGGTGTTGAAAAGGAATCCGAAAGGGTGGTTTGCGGGTGAACTCCACGACGACGGCCGATTCGGCCCTCGCACCACACGTCCACCGATCCCCGGACGG
The DNA here is from genome assembly GCF_045278815.1 of Saccharopolyspora sp. ID03-671. Taxonomy (NCBI): domain Bacteria; kingdom Bacillati; phylum Actinomycetota; class Actinomycetes; order Pseudonocardiales; family Pseudonocardiaceae; genus Saccharopolyspora; species Saccharopolyspora sp. ID03-671. The sequence continues at coordinate 3,619,164 of NZ_CP134054.1, read as the reverse complement.
TGGAGTTCTGGATTGACCCGAACTCCACCGCCGGAACGCCGGGGTCACCCCAGCAGCAGCGGCAGCCTGCTGACCCCGGTCATGTTGGGGCTGGGGAGGAATCGCGGAGCGTCGTCCGGGTCGGTCCGCAGCCGCGGGAAGCGGTCCAGCAGGAGGTTCAGCGCGATCCGGCCCTCCAGCCGGGCCAGCGGAGCGCCGAGGCAGAAGTGGATGCCGCGGCCGAACCCGATCTGCGGGTTCGGGTCCCGGGTCACGTCGAAGGCGTTCGGATCGGTGAACTGGCGCGGATCGCGGTTGGCGGAGGCGACCCACAGCAGCAGCATCTGATCCGCCGGGATCCGGACGCCGCCGAGCTCGGTGTCGGTCTCGGTCACCCGCGACACCGCGGCGAACGGGCTCAGGAACCGCAGCGACTCCTCGATCGCGTGCGGCACCAGCGACCGGTCCGCCCGCACCCGCTCGAACTGGTCCGGGTGCGCGTCCAGGCACAGCAGCGTGTTGCCCAGCAGCATCGTGGTCGTGATGTGCCCGGCGACCAGCAGGACCATGCCGAAGTTGGTGATCTCGGCGTCGCTGAGCCGGACCCCGTCCACCTCGGCCTCGACCAGCTTGGTCAGCAGGTCCTCGCGGGGGCGTTGGCGGCGCTCCCGGACGTGCTCGCCCAGGTAGGCGACGAGCTCGCCGACGAGCTCCATCGCGGAGTTGAAGTACTCCTCGTCCTCCGGTGAGCGGTCCTTGAGCGAGACCTTGTTGGTGGAGTTGAACATCCCGTCCACCCACCGCTTGAACCGGTCGCGGTCGCTCGCGGGAACCCCGAGCAGCTCGGCGATGACGATCACCGGCAGCGGGTAGGCGAGGTCGGTGACCAGCTCGCTCTTCTCGCCCATGCCGTCCATCAGCTCGGTGGTGAGCCCGGCGATGCGCGGTTCGAGATCGGCCACCACCTTCGGCGTGAAGGCGTGGCTGACGAGCTTCCGCAGCTTCTGGTGGTCCGGCGGGTCCATCTGGACCAGGTTGCCCTCGGAGAACCCGCCGGCCTCCGGGACGAGTCGTTGGGTGTGGGAGGAGAAGGTGGCGGGGTCGCTGAGCGCCCGCAGGATCTCCGGGTACCCGTGGACCTCCCACATGCCGGTGCTCTCGTCGTAGCGGACCTCGTGGTCCGGCCGTTCGCCGCGCAGCCAGAACTGCGCCGCGTTGATCCCCCAGGTGTCGGCCAGTGCGGTCATGTCGTGCCCCCAATCGCGGCCGGGTCTCAGCCGCTGCGCGGTGGTGTGTAGATCCACTCCCGGAACTGCGCGTTGAGCTCGTCGAAGAGGTTGCCGATCTCGCTCGCCACGGTGGCCAGCGACGAGGGATCGGGTTCGCCCTCGGGCTCGAAGGCGGCGCGGATGGTGTGCGCCAGCGCGTCGGCCTTGGTCTCGTCCGCGAGGGCGGCGAAGTCCGGGTTGATGGCGTCGGTGAAGTGGAAGCCGCTCGCGGTTGCCGTGAGCGCCAGGTACGCGTTCGGCAGGTCGTCGCGGAGCAGCCGGTGCTTGAAGATCAGCTCGCGGTAGCGGTCGCCGAAGCGCTGCGCCTCCCCGCTGCGCCCGAACCGCTTGAGGTTGCCGAGCAGCTCGGTGTCCCCGGTGACCAGGGCTTTCATCAGCGGGTCGTGCGCGGTGAGCAGGAAGCTGCGGCGGAAGAACCGGTGCGGCCGCGCCTCGGCGGGGTCGGCGCGCATCGCCTCCGTCAGCTCGTTGAGCATGCCGATCGACTCGCGCATGATCAGCGCCTCGAACAGCTGCTCCTTGGTGCGCCAGTGCAGGTAGACGGTGCCCTTGCCGACTTCGGCGCGGCGTGCGATGTCGTCGATGGTGACCTTGCGGTAGCCCAGCCGGACCATGAGCTCGCCCGCCGCGTCGAGGATGCGGTCGGCTCGGTCGGTGGGCTGGGTCATGACTCTCCTTCGTGACGTGATGACCGGAATCGTCAATCCGGTCACGCGGTCAGTTCACGGTAGATCCGCCGCACGACCCGCGCAAGGTCTCACTCGGAAGAGTGAGCAGCGGGGTGTTGCGGCGAGCACGGAGAGCTCGGCGGGCTTAGCTTCGCCGGGAGCGGTCGACAAGGCTTTTCACAAGGCCTGGGAAGGAGCACCATGGGCTTCGGAGACTTCAAGGACAAGCTGCAGAACCTCGGCGAAGAGCACGGCGACAAGGTCGAGCAGGGCATGGACAAGGCCGGCGACATGGCCAAGGACAAGTTCGGCCACGAAGACCAGGTCGACCAGGCCGTCGAGAAGGGCAAGGGCCTCTTCGGCGGCGGCGGAGACGAGGAGCAGCCCCCGCCCGGGCAGTGAACCACCCGGACAACGGCGCTCCGGCCGAAGCTGGCAGCGGGACTGGAGAAAGTCCCGACCAGTGGTCGAGCGCACCATAGAAGAGGTCGCCCCCACGCACAGGGCGACCTCTTCTTTTGCTTCTTCTACTGTCCGTGGTCGCTCTGCTCAGCGGTGCGGGTGGCGGAACCTGAGCGCCTCCGTGGACTCCGTGCGCCGCTCCTTGAGCATGTGAATACGCGGCGTCCCGGCGTACTCGCCACGAAGGCGCTCAGAACCCGCGGCGGTGCCAGTTGCTTAGGTGGGGTAAGGAGAAACCGGCTTCGCCGGTTGCCTGGCGGTGGTTTTGCTTATCCCATTGGGACTTCTGTTGTGGCTTGGTCCTCGTGGATCGCGGTCACGCGGCCTCCGAGTTCGCCGAGGTCGCGGAGGCGGGGGAGGGCTTCGGGGCGGAGGCGGACCGAGGAGGTCGTGGTGCCTTCGCCCGAGGCCACGGCTTCGAGGCGGTTCCGGGCGTCGTGGCCCGAGTCCAGTGTGGACTTCAGTCCTCCGGTCGAGGCCAGCGAGCCCCGGGCCGCGCCCAGGCGGCCGAGCGCGTCGTCGACCGCGTCGAGCAGGGCGGCCTTGTTGCCCTCGGTCATCGCGCGCACCAGCTCCGGGTTGCTGCCCGCGACCCGGGTCGCGTCCCGGAACGAGCCCGCCGCCAGCGACAGCGCCAGCGGACCGCCGTCCGCGCCGACCGTCGCGAGGATCGCCGCGAACAGGTGCGGCAGGTGCGAGATCCTGGCGACCGAGTCGTCGTGGGCCGCCGCGCCAGTGGGGACCACGTGGGCGCCGCAGTCCAGCGCCAGCTGCGCGGCCTCGCGCCACGCCTCGATCGTGGTGGCCTCCTCGATCGTCACCGCCCACGCCGCTCCCCGGAAGAGCTCACCCGATCCGGCGGCGAAACCGGAGGACGAGGTTCCCGCCATCGGGTGACCACCGGCGTAGCGGGCGTTCGGCGCGAGCTTGCGGACCTCGAAGTCGACCGGGTCCTTCACGCTGACCACGTCGGTGAGCCAGGCGCCCGGGTGGAACTCCGCGATCTTGCGCAGCACCTCGCGGACCGCGGTCAGCGGCACCGCGATCACCACCAGGGCGTCCTCCTGCTTCGCCCTGCGCAGCGCCGAATCGGTTTCGAGCACCTCGAAACCCTCGTCACGCGCTGCGGCGGCGTCCGCCTCCGACGCGGTCGCACCCCACGCGGGGCGCCCGGCGCCGGACGCGGCCCGCAGCACCGATCCGCCGATGAGTCCCAGTCCGATCACGCACACGGCACGCATCCGTCCATCCTGCCCGACGGCGCCGATTCGCACGCACCCGGTTGAGCGCAATCCGTCCCCTGATGGTTACGACCGTCGCAATAGTGCTTTCGGGTGGCCTTCGTACGCTTTACGGTGTCTCCATGACGGTGCAGGAGCCGGTCGCTGGCTTCGCCGTCGCCGTGGTCCGAGAAGACGGGCGGTGGCGGTGCAGCGCGATGGACAACTCGGTGCTGACCGGCCTTGACGCCTCGATCACGGCGTTGCGCGAGCTGCGTTCCACCGGCGCGGTGTTCGGAATGTGCAATGTGGACGACGAGTTCTTCGTGCTGATCAGGCCGGTGCCCGGCGGCGTGGACCTGCTGGTGTCCGACGCCGCGGCGGCGCTCGACTACGACATCGCCGCGGACGTGCTCGACCTGCTGCGCGTCGATCCTCCGGACGAGGACGACGAGGAGGTCTGGCCGGAGGGCAACCTCGCGGTCCTGTCCGACCTGGGGCTCCCCGAGGGCGAGCTGCTGGTCATCATCGAGGAGGTCGACCTCTACCCGGACGAGCAGCTGGAGATGATCGCCCAGCGCTGCGGGTTCGGTGACGACTTCTCGGCCCTGTTGGAGAAGATGGAGCGGTGAACACCACCGAGGCCCGTCCCGGCGACGTCGAGCTGGTGCGGGCCGCGTTGCGGGTGGCCGCCGACGCGCCGGCCACCGGCGACGTGCCGATCGGCGCCGTCGTCGCCGACGCCGAAGGCCGGGTCATCGCCGAGGCGTGCAACCGCCGCGAGGCCCACGGCGATCCCACCGCTCACGCCGAGGTCCTCGCCCTGCGCGCCGCCGCGCGGGCGCACGGCGACGGCTGGCGCCTGGAGGGCTGCACCCTGGCGGTCACCGTCGAACCCTGCACCATGTGCGCGGGCGCGCTCGTGCTGTCCCGGGTGGCGCGGGTCGTCTTCGGCGTCTGGGAACCGCGCACCGGCGCGGTCGGATCGCTCTGGGACGTGGTCCGCGACAACCGGCTGAACCACCGCCCCGAGGTCGTCGGCGGCGTCCTCGCCGACGAGTCCGCAGCCCTCCTCGAATCCTTCTTCACCACCCACCGCGAGGTCCGTCCCGGGAGTGGGGCGTCACCAGGGGACAGTTTTAGCCATAATTGACCGGACAAAACGGACATCGATCATGGTCAGTTATGGCTAAAACTGTCCGACTCCCGCACCCGCACCCGGGTGACCAGGGGTGACGACCCCGGAGGGCTCCGGGGTGCCCCCCGGTCGCAGTCGGTGAGGAGGGTGCCGGTAGCCTTATCGGCGGTAGCGTGTCCGAGCGGCCTAAGGAGCGCGCCTCGAAAGCGCGTGTGGTTAACAGCCACCGTGGGTTCGAATCCCACCGCTACCGCTCGGCAGAGGGCCGGTCCCATCGGGACCGGCCCTCTTGCGTGTCCGCGCCCGGGGCGGTGGATCTTGGTGAGTCCTGCCGAGCCGTTCCCGTCGGTCCGTCCCCGAGCTCACGGGATGATGTTCTGGTTCAGGTGGAAGAGGTTGTCCGGGTCGTAGCGGCGCTTGATCTCGGCCAGGCGGTCGTAGTTCTGCCGGTAGTTGGCCTTGACGCGTCCCTGGTCGTCGGCGGCCATGAAGTTGACGTAGCCGCCCTCCTCGGAGTGCGGAGCGGTCGCGGCGTAGTAGTCCCGGACCCACTCGATGTTGGCCTCGTTGTCCGCCGGATCCGGCCACATGCCCGCGATCACCGTCGCGAAGTTCGCGTCCCGGTAGGCGAAAGCCGTCTCGTCCGCCGCGACCCGGTGGCAGGCGCCGTCGATCGGGTAGATGTGCACCGTCGAGTTCACCACCGGGACGCGCGGCCCGTGCTGGACGTGGGCGGCGATCATGTCGTCGGTCAGCTCGGTGGCGAAGTTCGCCTTCCAGTAGTGCTGCAGGCCGGGCGGGACGAGGGCGTCGAAAGCCGAGTTGAGCGCCGGGTAGGGCATCGGCCCGACGTGCTCGGCGACCACCGGAGCCAGGTCGCGCAGCGGCGCCACCGCCGCCGGCCCGTCCTCGGCGGGACCGGCCCAGCAGGTCACCACCGCGATGTGCGCGACGCCGTGCCGCTGCTCCGGGATGAACGGCAGCGGCGGCGCGATCTGGAACGCCGGGAACGCACCGAGCTGCTCGGGCGCCTCGGCGATCAGGTCGCGGAAACCGCGCAGCACCTGCGCCGCGTGCTCCAGGTCGAAGAAGATCGGGCCGCCGTAGATCTCGCTCACCGGGCTGAGCCGGTACTCGAAGGACGTCACCGCGCCGAAGTTGCCGCCCCCGCCGCGCAGCGCCCACAGCAGATCGGGGTTGCGCAGCTCGTCGGCCACCACGATCTCGCCGGAGGCGAGCACGACGTCGGCCGAGACGAGGTTGTCGCAGGAGAGCCCGAGACCCCGGGCGAGGTAGCCGATGCCGCCGCCGAGGGTGAGCCCGCCGATCCCGGTGGTGGAGATGATGCCGCCGGTGGTGGCCAGTCCGTAGGCGTGCGTGGCCGCGTTGAAGTCGCCCCAGGTCGCGCCGCCCTCCGCGCGGGCGGTGCGCCGCTCGGCGTCGACGCGGACACCGCGCATCCCGGACAGGTCGGCCACCACGCCGCCCTCGCAGGTGCCGAACCCCGGCACGCTGTGCCCGCCGCCGCGCACCGCCAGATCCACCGCGTTGTCCCGCGCGAAGTCGGCCACCGCTGCCACGTCGCCGGCGTTCGCGCAGCGCACCACGGCCTGCGGGTGCAGGTCGATCATCGCGTTGTACACCACTCGGGCCTGGTCGTAGCCGGGATCGGCGGAGGTGATCACCGGTCCGCGCACCCGTTCCCGCAGTTGTTCGATCGTCATCCCCACGACAGCCGCCTCCGCTCCGCTCGCGCGCGTTCGCCTGGTCCGAACGGTGCGGCCGCAGCGGCCCGCTGCACAGGGGAGTTCTACCCGGAAGACGAGAAAGAGCCCCGGACCGAGTGGTCCGGGGCTCTTCGCGAGCGGAGGATACGGGATTCGAACCCGTGAGGGCTATCAACCCAACACGATTTCCAATCGTGCGCCTTAGGCCGCTCGGCCAATCCTCCGTGCGGAAGCCTATCAGGGGACTCCGGCGATTCCGCTGGGGGGCCTGAGCGGCGGAGAGCGCTGGTGACGCGGGTCGCGGCCCCCGGTTCTTCGAGCTGTCGCGGCGTCTGGGTACACTGTCCGTGGACCTCGTGCGGCGTCCATCCTGTGAACTCCCCCAGGGCCGGAAGGCAGCAAGGGTAAGCGGGCTCTGACGGGTGCACGGGGTCCCCTTACTTTCCGGGGGAAGCTCACCCTCGTCCGAGTTGTCAGTCCGACCGCGTAGGGTTCCGACCGTGGCGCTCGCCCTTTACCGCAAGTACCGTCCGGCGACCTTCGCTGAGGTCGCCGGGCAGGAACACGTCACCGAGCCGTTGCGGACCGCGCTGGCCGCCGGGCGGATCAACCACGCCTACCTGTTCTCCGGGCCTCGCGGCTGCGGCAAGACCTCCAGCGCGCGCATCCTGGCCCGGTCGCTGAATTGCGCCCAGGGCCCGACCCCGGACCCGTGCGGCGAGTGCGACTCGTGCGTGGCGCTCGCGCCCGAGGGCGGCGGCAGCGTCGACGTCGTCGAGCTCGACGCGGCCAGCCACGGTGGCGTGGACGACACCCGCGAGCTGCGGGACCGCGCGTTCTTCGCGCCCGCCCAGTCGCGGTACCGGATCTTCATCATCGACGAGGCCCACATGGTCACCACGCAGGGCTTCAACGCCCTGCTGAAGATCGTGGAGGAGCCGCCCGAACACCTGATCTTCGTCTTCGCCACCACCGAGCCGGACAAGGTGCTCACCACCATCCGGTCCCGGACCCACCACTACCCGTTCCGGCTGATGCCGCCGGGCGTGATGCGCGAGCTGACCGAGCGCATCTGCGACGACGAGGGCGTGAAGGTCGAACCGGCGGTGTACCCGCTGGTCATCCGGGCCGGTGGCGGCTCGGCGCGCGACACGCTCAGCGTGCTCGACCAGCTGCTGGCCGGAGCCGGGGACGAGGGCGTCACCTACGACCGGGCGGTGGCGCTGCTCGGCGTCACCGACGTCGCGCTCATCGACGACATGGTCGACGCGCTCGCCGCGGGCGACGCCGCGTCGGTCTACGCCACGGTCGAGAAGGTGGTGGAGGCCGGGCACGACCCGCGCCGCTTCGGCTCCGACCTGCTGGACCGGCTGCGCGACCTGGTGCTGCTCAGCTCGGTGCCGGACGCGGGCGACCGCGGTCTGGTGGAGACCCAGGGCGACGAGCTGACCCGGATGCAGCAGCAGGCCGAGCAGCTGGGTGCGGCGACGCTGTCCCGGTTCGCCGAGATCGTCCACACCGGACTGTCCGAGATGCGCGGCGCCACCGCACCGCGACTGCTGCTGGAACTGCTGTGCGCCCGGATGCTGCTGCCCGCCGTGTCGGACTCGGAAACCGCGCTGCTGCAACGACTTGAGCGCGTCGAGCGCCGGATGACCATCGCCCCCGGCGAGGCCCCGGCCGCCGAACCCGGTGCGCCTGCGCCCGCCGCGTCGGGTGACGGGGACAAGCCCAAGCGGGTCTTCCAGCGCCCGCACGAGCGCGCCGCCGCCGAGGCCGAGCAGGAGGCGTCCGCGCCGAACCCGGCGGAAACCCCTGCGGCGCAGGAGAAACCCGCTCCGGAACCGGCGCCGCAGCGCGCGCCGGAACCCGAGCCCGCTCCGGCTCAGCCCGCTGAGCCCGCACCGGCCGCCGCTCCTGCGGCGTCCGCGCCGAGCGGGTTCGACGCCGCCGCCGTGCGCCGGGTGTGGACCGACGTGCTGCAGGGCGTGGCCAAGCGCAACCGGCCGACGCAGGCGCTGCTGCTCAACGCCACCGTGCAGGACCTCAACGACGGCGCGCTGGTGCTGTCGATGCCGACGTCCGGGCTGGTCAAGCAGCTCGCGCAGGAACGCCGCTTGAACTTCGTCAAGGAGGCGCTGCGCGAGGTCGTCGGCGGCGAGTGGGACATCCAGTGCGTCGAGGCCGGAGCCGCCCCACCGGCGCGTCCGGCCGCGCCGCCGAAGCAGCCGCCGCAGCGCCGGGAAGCCCCCGCGCAGCCCCAGCAGGCCCAGAACCAGCAGGCGCAGAACCAGCAGGCCCAGAACCAGCAGGCGCAGAACCAGCAGGCCCAGCCCGCTCGGTCCGAGCACGCCGAGCAGCCGAAGCCGCCGGAGGCCAAGCCCTCCGGCAACGGTCAGCGGAATCCCGGTGGTGCGCGCGGTGGTTCGGTGCCGCGTCCGCCGGAGCCCGACGACATCCCGCCCCCGCCGGAACCGCCGGACGAGGAGCCACCGCCGCCGGACGACGTCCCGCCGCCCCCGGAACCCGAGCGCAAGCCGGATCCCCAGCGGAGTCCGGGGCCCCAGCAGAGTCCGGAGCCGCAGGACGAGGAGGACGCCGAGTCGATGATGGCCGAGTCCTCGCCGATGGAGGCCGGTGCGCGCGTCGGCCCGGACCCGGACGCCAGGGCCGTGGAGATGTTCGAGCGCGTGATGGGCGCTCGCCGCCTCGAAGGCTGAACCCGGCTCAGCTCAGCCAACGTCCCAGGAAGTCCAGCGCTTTCGGGTAGGCGTCGAGCCGGTTGGCGCGCTTGGCCAGACCGTGCCCCTCGTCGGGGTAGACGTGGAACTCGCACGGGACGTCGTTGGCGCGCACGGCTTCCACGATCTGCTCGGCCTCGCTCAGCGGCACCCGGGGGTCGTTGGCGCCGTGCAGCACGAACAGCGGTGCGGCGATGGCGGACGCGCGGTTGAGCGGGGACGCGGCGCGCAGGAAGTCGGCGTCGTCGGTGAGGCTGCCGTACTCGCGCTCGCGGTGCGCGCGCCGGTACGGCGCGGTGTTCTCCAGGAACGTGACGAGCGAGGAGATCCCGACGATGTCCACGCCCGCGGCCCACAGCTCGGGCTGGAACGCCAGGCCCGCCAGCACCATGTAGCCCCCGTACGACCCGCCCCACAGCGCCGCGCGGTTCGGGTCGAGTCCGACCGCGGGAAGCCATCGGTGCAGGTCGGCGAGGTCGTCGACGGAGTCGAGCCGGCGGCGGGTGTCGTCGGCGGAGTACCAGCGCTTGCCGTAGCCGGTGGAGCCGCGGACGTTGGGCACCAGCACGGTGTGCCCGCGCGCGACCATCGCCTGCACCAGGGGGTGGAACGCGCGCACCGACTGGCTCTCCGGCCCGCCGTGGATGATCAGCACCGCGGACCCGTCGGGTTCCGCGGGGGCGTAGCGGAAGCACGGGATCTGCTCGCCGTCGCGCGCCGGGACCCGGTGCACGGCGGGTTCGGCCAGGGGTTCGCCCGCCAGCTGCGCCGCGGAGAAGGTGAGCGGCTTGCAGGTCCCGGTCGCGGTGTCGACGAGCAGCACGTCGCCGGGGGTGGTGGGGGAGCTGAACGACACGGCGGCGAACCGGGAGTCCGGTGACCAGGCGGGTTCGGGCAGCGGGTAGCCGCACCAGCCCTCGGCGGGCAGCGCGACGTCCATCAGGTGCTCGCCGGTTCCGGCGTCGTGCAGCGCGAGCCGGTGCGCGCCGTCGACGGCGGTGGTCACCAGCAGGGTCCGCCCGTTGGGGGAGAGCCTGCCGCTGAGGTCGTGGGCGTCGGAGGTGATCAGCCAGCGGCGGTCGCCGGTGCGCGGGTCGAGGCGCGCGATGCCGGTGCGGTCGCGGTCGGCGTCGCTGGTCACGACGAGCCCGGTGGGGTGCCAGCCGGGGTGCAGGTGCCGGGCGGCGAGGTCGCGGCGGGTGAGCTCGCGCCGCCGGTCGGCTCCGGTCTCGGGCATGGTGTCGGCGAGGATCACCTGGTCCGACAGGGGTTTCGCGGCGGGCACGGTGATCGCGGCGAACCGCGAGTCGGGGGAGACCGAGACCTCGGCGACCATGCCGCCCCCGTCGTGGACCACGTGCTCCTCGCCGGTGGCGACGCTGCGGATGATCACGTCGAAGTCGACGCCGTTGCGGCGGTTGGTGGCGTAGACGATGCGGCCGGGCAGCACGTCGAGCAGCCGGTGCACGTGGTCGGGGTCGCGGACCAGCGGTTCCAGCTCGGACAGCGGGGCGGGCCTGCTGCGGCGGTCGTCGAGCCGGAGCAGCGAGAGCTGGCCGCGCTCGTTGCCGTCGCTGTCGTGCTGCACGACCACGGCGCGCTCGCCGGGCAGGTAGCGGCCGGACACGGCGCCGGGGAGGGCGGTCAGCTCGGTGCGCCGGTCCTCGGCGAGCTCCACGAGCTGCACCGAGCCGGACTCGTCGCAGCCCGCGAGCACCCGCCCGTCGTCGGTCACGTCGAACGCGCGCCAGGTGGTCAGGTCCAGCAGCCGCGAGATCTCCAGCGTCACGTGAGCACCTTTTCACGTCGGGTGACGACGACCAAGGGACCGAGCCCCGGTGGAGTTCGCGTGCAAGCGGCGGAGCTGCGAGGCGTGCCCACCGCTCTCGCAGCCGGCGGGCCGCTGAGGTTCCGCTACCCGCACCGCCAAGCAAGGTGAGTTCGGAGTCAATCGCACCAACCTCTACGCTGGACTTGTGCCCCATTGCTGGGGGTATTTGCCCGGCCTACGGAGGAGTCAACGGTGCAGCCAGGTGGCCAGCCGAACATGCAGCAGATCATGGAACAGGCGCAGAAGATGCAGGAGCAGCTGATGTCTGCGCAGCAGGAGCTCGCCGAGGCGGAGGTCACCGGGAGCGCGAGCGGCGGGTTGGTGACCGCGACGGTCACCGGTTCCGGTGAGCTCAAGGGCCTGGTGATCGACCCGAAGGCGGCCGATCCGGAGGACACCGAGACGCTGGCGGACCTGGTCGTCGCGGCCGTGCGCGACGCCAACCGGGCCGCGCAGGAGCTGCAGGCGCAGAAGATGGGCCCGCTGACGGGTGGTCTGGGCGGCGGCCTGGGCGACCTGGGCCTGCCGGGTCTGTGATCCGGGGCGAGTCGACGTGTACGAGGGTCCGGTACAGGATTTGATCGATGAGCTGGGACGTCTTCCCGGCATCGGTCCGAAGAGCGCGCAGCGCATCGCCTTCCACCTGCTGGCCGCGGAGCCGGCGGACGTGACCCGGTTGCAGGAGGTTCTGCAGCAGGTCAAGGAGGGCGTGGTGTTCTGCGACGTCTGCGGCAACGTCTCCGAGGAGCCGACCTGCCGCATCTGCCGGGACGCCCGGCGGGACAAGACGCTGGTGTGCGTGGTGGAGGAGCCCAAGGACGTGCTCGCGGTGGAGCGCACCCGCGAGTTCAAGGGCCGGTACCACGTGCTGGGCGGTGCGCTGGATCCGCTGTCCGGCGTGGGGCCGGACCAGTTGCGGGTCCGGGAGCTGCTGGCGCGGATCGGGACCGACGAGATCACCGAGGTGATCATCGCGACGGACCCGAACACCGAGGGCGAGGCGACCGCGACGTATCTGGTTCGGATGTTGCGGGACTTCCCGGGTCTGAACGTCACCCGACTCGCTTCCGGACTTCCGATGGGTGGCGACCTGGAGTTCGCGGATGAATTGACGCTCGGCCGGGCGCTGTCCGGTCGTCGTTCGATGTAGTACTCGCGAGCACTCCACGCGCGAACAATTCAATACTCGAAAGGGACGGCGCCTTCCTTCTCGGTTTCTCGGGAGGTCAGGCGCCGTCTTCGCGTCGCGAGGAAACAAGTCGCCAACGTCTTGACTGGGCGGAGGAATTCCACTATCCGCCCGCGATTAGCGCAGCTTCCGCAGTTCTGGCAAGGCTTTTCCTTTGTCCGGTTGATGCCCGTTCGGTGAGGACTGCCTAAGTAGCGAGATCGTAACCTTGAATGTTCCATTCCCCTCCTTTCGAGGGTTACTCTCACGGAACTCTGCTGCCTATGGACACAAACGGGTGGGTAAATCCAATGAGTAGAGCTCCATCGGCGCGACGCGGCGGAACCCGCGGAATGCGTCGGATCCTCACGGTCGGCATCGCGTTGACGACGGCTGCGTCGCTGGCGGGCTGCGCGCAATCCGAGCGCGGCGCCGGAGGCGGCGAAGGCGGCACCCTCACCTTCGGCGCGGCGGGTGCCCCGGACCTGTTCGACCCTTTCTACGCCTCCGACGGGGAGACCTTCCGCGTCACCCGGCAGATGATGGACGGCCTGGTCGGCTTCAAGCCGGGCTCGGTCGAGGTCGAACCGGCGCTGGCCGAGAGCTGGGAGCACTCCCCGGACGGCAAGACCTGGACGTTCAAGCTGCGCAGCGGCGTGAAGTTCCACGACGGCACGGACTTCAACTCCGACGCGGTCTGCAAGAACTTCCAGCGCTGGTACAACCAGACCGGGGCCGGGCAGAACAACGCGCTGTCCTACTACTGGATCGAGAACTTCGGCGGCTTCGCCGACGGCAAGGCCCCCTCGCTGTTCCAGAACTGCGAGAACCCGGACCCGACGACCGCGGTCGTGCACCTGACCCGCGCGACGTCGAAGTTCCCCGACCTGCTGGGGCTCCCGTCGTTCAGCATGCAGTCGCCGACGGCGATGGACCAGTACAAGGCCAACGACGTCCAGGCCCAGGGCGACAGCTTCGTCTACCCGGAGTACGCCAAGGCCCACCCGACCGGCACCGGCGCGTTCAAGTTCGACTCGTACGACCAGTCCAACGGCACCATCAAGCTGGTCCGCAACGACCAGTACTGGGGCGAGAAGGCCAAGGTCAACGAGCTGATCTTCCGGATCATCCCGGACGAGACGGTCCGCAAGCAGGAGCTCGAATCCGGGTCGATCGACGCCTACGACTTCCCGAACGCCGCCGACCTCAAGGCGCTGCGCGACGCGGGCAACAAGGTCGAGGTCCGCGACCCGTTCAACATCATGTACCTGGGCATCACCCAGAAGAACAACCCGGCGCTGCAGAACCTGAAGGTGCGGCAGGCGCTGGCGCACGCGGTGGACCGGGAGACGCTGGTCAAGGCCAACCTGCCGGAAGGCGCCTCGGTCGCGACCCAGTTCTACCCGGACAACGTCGACGGCTACGCGCCCGACGTGCAGCAGTACCCGCACGACCCGGCGAAGGCCAAGCAGCTGCTCGCCGAGGCGGGCGCGTCGAACCTGACGCTGAACTTCTACTGGCCGACCGAGGTCACCCGGCCCTACATGCCGGACCCGCAGGGCATCTACAACGCCCTCGCCGAGGACCTGCGCGAAGCCGGCATCACCGTCAACCCGGTGAGCAAGCCGTGGAACGGCGGCTACATCGACGACGTCGACAACGCCAAGGCCGACATCTTCCTGCTCGGCTGGACCGGTGACTACAACACGCCGGACAACTTCATCGGCACCTTCTTCGGCACCCCGACCAACCGCTTCTACACGGCGGGTTCGCCGTGGGGCGTGCAGCTGGCGGACCAGCTGAAGGCGGCCGACTCGCAACCGGACGAGGCCAAGCGCACCACGATGTACCAGGACATCAACCGCAAGCTGATGTCGGAGTACCTGCCCGCGGTTCCGCTGTCGCACTCGCCGCCGGCGATCGTGACCAGCCCGCGCGTGCAGGGCCTGGTGACGTCCCCGCTGACCGCCGAAGAGTTCGCCTCGGTGAGCGTCTCCGATCAGTGATCACTCCCAGCGTCGCGCGCGAGACCGGCGAGGTCTCGCGCGCGACGCTGCGGATCGCTGACTTGAACACGGGGGTTTTCGCGTGCTCCGCTTCACTGTCCGACGGCTGGCGCAGCTGGTGCTGGTCGTCTTCGTCCTGTCGATGCTGCTGTTCGCCTGGCTGCGGATGCTGCCGGGCGGGCCGGTGTCGGCCCTGCTGGGCGACCGCGCCACACCGGCCGCGCGGGCGCAGCTCGAGAAGGACCTCGGGCTGGACCAGCCGATCTTCGTGCAGTACTTCAAGTTCCTGGGCCGTGCCGTCACCGGCGATTTCGGCACGTCGACCGGGGTGCAGCGCGGTGACTCCGCGCTGGAGGTGTTCCTGACCCGCTTCCCGGCGACGCTGGAGCTGTCCGTGCTGGCGCTGGTGCTCGCGGTCGCCATCGGCATCCCGATGGGATATCTGGCGGCCCGCAAGCGCGGGGGCTGGCTGGACAACCTGAGCATCACCTGGTCGCTGGTGGGCGTCGCGGTGCCGGTGTTCTTCCTGGCGTTCCTGCTGAAGTTCGTCTTCGCCATCGAGCTCGGCGCGCTGCCCGCGTCCGGGCGGCAGGACTCGGCGATCAACGCCACCCGGGTCACCGGCTTCTACATCCTCGACGGGCTGCTGACCCGCGAGTGGGACGCCTCCTGGAACGCGTTCGTGCACCTCATCCTGCCCGCGATCGCGCTGTCGACGATCCCGTTCGCGGTGATCTTCCGGATCACCCGGGCCGCGGTGCTCGACGTGATGGACGAGGACTACGTGCGCACCGCGCGCGCGAAGGGCCTGGGCCAGATGGTGATCCGGCGCCGCCACATCCTGCACAACGCCATGCTGCCGGTGGTCACCACGATCGGCCTGCAGACGGGAGCGCTGCTGGCGGGGGCGGTGCTGACCGAGCGGGTGTTCAACATCGCCGGCATCGGCCAAGCCGTGGCGATCGGCTTCGAGCGCAAGGACTTCCCGGTGCTGCAGGTGGTGATCCTGGCGTCGGCGATGGTCTACGTGCTGGTCAACCTGGTCGTCGACCTCTCGTACGCGTTGATCGACCCCCGACTGCGGACACGGTGAGGGACGATGGTGCTGAACACGCAGCGCAAGGACAAGCTCGACGCGCTGGCGGACACGGCCTCCGACGCCGGGGTCAGCCTCGCCGCGTCCGCGTGGCGACGACTGCGCCGCAACCCGGTCTTCATCGTCGGCGCGCTCGTCATCGCGGGGTTCGTGCTGCTGGCCCTGCTGGCTCCGCTGCTCGCCCCGCACGACCCGGCGCAACGCCTGCTGGAATCCCAGGTCTCGCGCGCGGAGAACGCGATTCCCCCGGCGCAGCCCGGTTTTCCGCTCGGCGGTGACCAGTACGGTCGCGACCTGCTGTCCCGGTTGCTGCTCGGTTCGCAGCAGACGCTGCTGGTGGCGGTGCTGGCCACGGTCATCGGGCTCGGCGGCGGGCTGGTGCTCGGCCTGCTCGCGGGTGCGTTCGGCGGCTGGGTGGACGCGGTGGTGATGCGCATCGCCGACGTGATGCTGTCGGTGCCGTCGCTGCTGCTGGCGGTGTCGATCGGCGCGCTGTTCGCCGAGCAGACCCAGTTCACCGTGATCCTGGCGGTGGCGATCGTGCAGATCCCCATCTTCGGGCGCCTGCTGCGCGGCACGATGCTGGCGCAGCGGGCCAGCGACCACGTGCTGGCGGCGCGGGCGCTCGGGGTGAAGGAGAGCGCGATCGTGTTCCGGCACATGCTGCCCAACGCGCTGGGGCCGGTGATCGTGCAGGCCACGCTGGTGCTGGCGGTGGCGATCATCGACGCGGCGGCGCTGTCCTTCCTGGGTCTGGGCGCGGCTGACGACTCGGTGCCGGAGTGGGGCCAGATGCTCGGCGGCGCGCAGGACATCATCGACTCGCATCCGCAGCTGGCGTTCTGGCCCGCGGGGTGCATCATCCTGGTCGCCTTCGGGTTCACGCTGGTCGGCGAGTCGCTGCGCGACGCGCTCGACCCGAAGCGGCGCCGGTGAGGGGAGAAGGCAATGGCACTGCTGGAAGTTCGCGACCTCTCCGTGGTCTTCGCCCGCAAGGGCGAGCCGCCGGTGACCGCCGTGGACGGGATCTCCTTCGACGTCGAGCCGGGCAGGACCGTGGGCCTGGTCGGCGAGTCCGGCTGCGGCAAGTCGGTGACCTCGCTGGCGATCATGGGTCTGCTGCCGGCGCGCGGCGCGGAGGTGTCGGGGTCGGTGACCTTCGACGGCACGGATCTGCTGACGCTGCCGAAGAAGGAGCTCGACGCCCGGCGCGGCAAGGACCTGAGCATGGTGTTCCAGGACCCGCTGACCTCGCTGAACCCGGTGGTGCCCATCGGGTTGCAGGTCTCCGAGGTCATCGAGCGGCACCGGGGTCTGCCCCGCAAGGAGGCGATGCCGGAGGCTGAGGAGCTGCTGCGCAAGGTCGGCATCCCGGACCCGGGGCGGCGGTTGAAGGAGTACCCGCACCAGCTCTCGGGCGGGATGCGGCAGCGGGCGCTGATCGCGATGGCGCTGGCCTGCAAGCCGCGGCTGCTCATCGCCGACGAGCCGACGACGGCGCTGGACGTGACGATCCAGGCGCAGATCCTGCAGCTGCTCTCGGACCTGGTGGCCGAGACCGACACCGCGCTGATCATGATCACGCACGATCTCGGCGTGGTGGCGGGGTTGTGCGACGAGGTGAACGTGCTCTACGCCGGTCGCGTGGTGGAGCGCGCGGCGCGGCACGAGCTGTTCGCCCGCCCCAAGCACCCCTACACCTCGGGCCTGCTGTCCTCCATCCCTCGGCTGGATTCGCCTCGCGGGCAACGGCTTTCGCCGATCGCCGGGTCGGTGTCCGACAACATCCCGTGGGACACCGGGTGCGCGTTCTGCCCGCGCTGCCCGAACGCGATCCAGGTGTGCGAGCAGGAGACCCCGGAGGTGAGCATCGACGCGGGGGCGAGGCTCCTGCGCTGCCACAACCCGGTCCGCGAGCCGATCTCGAACAGCGTGGAGGCGTCATGAGCGACAATCTCTCCCCCGGCGCTCGTGCAAGCCGACCGGGTGCGGGTGTCCCGCGGAACACGGAGGCGTCATGAGCGAGGACGTGCTCGTCGATCTCGACGACGTGCAGGTGCACTTCCCCATCAAGAAGGGGGTCGTGCTCGACCGGACCGTGGGGCACGTGTACGCCGTCGACGGCGTCTCGCTGACGATCCACCGCGGTGAGACCTACGGTCTCGTCGGCGAATCCGGTTGCGGGAAGTCGACGTTGGGGCGCGCGGTGCTGCGGCTGGAGAAGCCGACCGGCGGGAAGGTCGTCTTCGACGGCACCGACCTGTCCGGCATGAAGGGCGAGAAGCTGCGCACCATGCGACGGCGGATGCAGATGGTGTTCCAGGACCCGCTGTCCTCGCTCGACCCGCGCCAGTCCGTCGAATCGCTGCTGGTGGAAGGCATGCGGGCGCACGGCCTGGCGGGGGACAAGGCGGCGACCGACGAGCGGCTGCGGGAACTGCTGGACGCGGTCGGCCTGCCGCCGACCGCGCTGCGCAAGTACCCGCACGAGTTCTCCGGAGGCCAGCGCCAGCGCATCGGGATCGCCCGGGCGCTGTCCGTCGGCCCGGACCTGGTCGTCGCCGACGAGCCGGTGTCTGCGCTGGACGTGTCGGTGCAGGCGCAGGTGCTCAACCTGCTGGAGGACCTGCAGGAGGAGTTCGGGCTGACCTACCTGGTCATCGCGCACGACCTCGCCGTGGTGCGGCACATCGCCGACCGGGTCGGCGTGATGTACCTGGGCGGCATCGTCGAGGAGTCCACATCGGACTCGCTCTACGCGCAGCCGCTGCACCCGTACTCCAAGGCGCTGCTGTCGGCGGTGCCGGTGCCGGACCCGCGGGTCGAGGACGGCCGCGAGCAGATCCTGCTCACCGGCGACCTGCCCTCGCCCGCGAACCCGCCGTCGGGCTGCCGCTTCCACACCCGCTGCCCGTGGCGGCAGGCGGAGCGCTGCGACACCGAGCGCCCGGCGCTGCGCGAGCTCGAACCGGGGCACCGGGTCGCCTGCCACTTCGCCGAGCAGATCCGCGACGGCGAGATCCAGCCGCACGCGGTGTCACCTGAAGAGGCCGTCGCCACGGCCTGAGAACCAGGGGTTTCCCGCGAACCGTTTCCCCCGCGGCCGACGTCCACTTAGGATGCTCCGCTGGGGAAGGGAGGTCCCGTGGTGCGGTACAGCAGCGCGCTCCGCTGTTCGGCCTGCGAGCAGCGGGCGATCCTGGAGCGAGCCGTGGCGGCCAAGCTGGTCGCCGAGTCCCACCAGGCGCTGGTGCTCTACGACTGCCCGGTCGGCAACGGCGTCCACGTCAGGAACCCGGGGTTCGAGAAGAGCCCCACGGCCTGAGGGCCTCACACCGGCACGGGTTCCGGTTCCGGTCGTCGCCGGGCGATCCGCATGCTGCCCAGCAGCACCCCGGCGACGACCACCGCGCCCGCGGCGAGCTCGAACGGGTGCGGCCGCTCGCCGAGGAGCAGCCACGCCGTGCTGAACCCGACCACCGGCACCAGCAGCGAGAACGGAGCGACCGTGCTGGCCGGGTAGCGGCCGAGCAGCGTCGTCCACAGCCCCGATCCGATGATCGTGGACAGCAGCGACGTGTAGGCGAGGCCGCTGAGCGCGGCGAGCCCGGTGGGGGAGTCGAGCACGCCGGCGAGCGCGCTCCAGCCGGTCGTCGGCCCCTCGAACAGCGCGGAGGCGGCGAACATCGGGACCGGCGGGACGATCGAGATCCACAGCGACAGGTGCAGCGGGTTCGGCGCCTCTGCCTTGCGGCTGCACAGGTTGCCCAGCGCCCACGAGAACGCGCCGCACAGGGTGATCAGCATCGGCAGCAGCGTCGCGGTCTGCGCGCGGTGGAAGCCGATGGCGATCATGCCCAGCACGGCGGTGGTGATGCCCAGCACCTGGACCGGTGTGAGCTTCTCCCGCAGCAGCAGCGCGCCGAGCAGCACGGTGAACGGCGCCGAGCTCTGCTGCACCAGCGAGGCGAGGCCGGTGGGCATGCCGATCTTCATCGCGACGAACAGGAACGCGAACTGCAGGGTCCCGAAGAACAGGCCGTAGCCGATCAGCCAGCGCCACTCGACCCGCGGGAACGGGATGAAGAACAGGATCGGCAGCAGCACCGCGAAGCGCAGTCCGGCGAAGAAGAACGGCGGGAAGTGCCCCAGCCCCTGGTCCAGCGCGATGAAGTTGCCACCCCAGAGGACTGCGACGACCACCGCCAGCAGGCGATCTCGTGCGGTCATACCGATCAGCCTGCGGTCGGCGTCTGTGAAGCACAAGCAACACTATCCGCAAGTACTCTGTAGGATTCCTCTATGGACGTTCGCAGGCTGAGACTCCTGCGGGAGCTGGCCGATCGCGGCACGGTCACCGCCGTCGCCCAGGCCCTGTCCTACACGCCGTCGTCGGTGTCGCAGCAGATCCGGGCGCTGCAGGCCGAGGTAGGGGTGCGGTTGACCGAACCGGCCGGCCGCGGCCTGCGCCTCACCGACGCGGGCCGGGCGCTCGCCGCGCGCGCCGACGAGGTGCTGGCCGCCCTGGACCGGGCGGAGGCCGAGCTGGACACCTACCGCTCCACGCCGCGCGGCGTCGTGCGCGTGGCGATGTTCCCGTCGGGAGCGTTCCTGCTGCTCTCGGGCCTGCTGCGGCGGCTCGCCGAGCACCCGAAGGTGCGGCTGGAGGCGCGCGACATCGACATGACGCCGTCCGAGGTGACCCGCTTGACGGCGGATTTCGACCTCGTGGTCACGCACCGGGACGACCAGGCGGAGCCGCACGACGGCGAGCGGGTGGCGGTCACGCCGCTGCTGCGCGAGCCGCTGGACGTGGCGATGCCGCCGGGACATCCGCTGGCGGGTCGCGAGCGCGTCGAGCTCACCGAGCTGGTCGGGGAGCCGTGGCTGAGCGTGGACATCGGGTTCCCGGTCGACGACGTGCTGCGCTCGTTGGCGGTGCGCACCGGGGTGCGGCCGACGGTGGTGCAGCGGATCAACGACTTCCGGGTCACCGAGGCGCTCGTCGCCGCAGGTCATGGCATCGCGCTGCTGCCGCGCTACACGATCGACAGCGCGCAGCTGGTGATGCGCCCGCTGGCCGGGGTGCGCGCGGGCCGCAACATCGAGGTCGTCTCCCGCAAGGGAGCAACCGAGCGCCCCGCGGTCCAACTCGTTCTGGACGCCCTCATCGCGGAAGCGCGCTCCCGGACAGGGGACAGTTCCAGTGAGAACTGTCCGGGCAAAACGGACATGATCACGGGGTGATTCGAGGAAGAACCGTCCCCTGCGGCGGTGCGTTCTCCGCGGCCCAGCGGCAGATCGCGCCCAGCTCCGCCGAGTGCTCGGCGAGGGTGTCGTCGACGACGCTGACGACGGGGAGGTGGCCCTCGCGCGCGACGTCGGGTGGCCTGGGGATGAAGCCCTTCTCGTGGACGCCTGTGCTGCCCGGGCCAGGGGCGCCTTCGGCGAGGTGGCCGGTGGTGCGGGCGTAGCGCGAGAGGACGCGGGGTTTGCGCAGGTCGCGGTCGGTGCCGAACCACTGCTGGCTGAGCGGGAACAGCCCGCTGAGCGCGTCCCACCAGCCCTCGGCGGCCAGCACCAGGCCCGGATGACGCCGGCGCAGCTCGGCGACCAGCAGCCGGTACCCGTCGAACACGTCGTGGCGGGGGTCGTCGAAGTAGTAGCCGACGGTGTCCAGGAACGCCGCGTCCACGCCGAACTCGTCCACGATCGCCGAGATCGACTCCACCAGGTGCGCGCGGAACCCCGGCTCGCCCGGGTTGAGGAACACCTGGTCTCCCTCGCCCGAGCGGTCGGAGTCCCAGTCGGGGCGGTTGAGCAGCTCCGCGTACCGGTCGGTGTCGTTGCGCATCACCGCCCGTTCCCAGTCCGGGTACTGGACGGCGTTGGCGCCGTGCCCGCCGAACATCGGCATCAGCCGGAACCCCAGCTCGCGGGCCGTGCGGACCAGCTCGGCGAACCCCTCGTCGCCGCCGAGATCGGGTCCGGGCCGGTAATTCGGGTAGGCGTAGTAGTAGCGACCCTCCCAGCCGGGCAGGTAGGCGAGCGCGCGATGCGGGTCGATGTGCCGGGCCACGAACCGGAGGGCCTCGCTCATCTGCGCGAACGTGTTGAACACGTAGCCGGTCCAGTGCTGGCCGTGCAGCGTGACGACCAGCGCGACGTCGCGCAGCCAGTCGGGCACGTCGGTCCGCGACTCCCACGGCACCAGCCCGTGCGCCCGCTCGGTGAAGCTCAGGTGCTCGTCCAGGTCGGCGTCGACGTCGGCGTCCGGCCGGAACCGGATCTCCGGGACGCGGCAGGTCGTCTCCCGCGCGGAGGCGGCGGGCACGTGCACCAGCTCCACGATCGGTTCGGGCGAGTGGGCGGGGCGGTTGACGTGCAGCACGTGCCTGCGCACCTGCGGGTCGCGGACGCTGAGCGTCGAGCAGCGCGGCTCCTCGCCGACCGCGACCCACGGCGTCGCCCAGTCCGGGCTCGGGTGCTCCAGCTGGAACCGCTCGTGGTGGAGCTGCGAGCGGCCGGTGTTCGGCGCCCACCAGCCCTCGGCGAGCCGGTCGGCGGGCAGACCGCGCAGCAGCAGCTTGACGGCCTTGATCGGCTCGTCGTGCCGCGCCGTGATAGCCCAGGTCAGGACGCCGCCCTCGGCTCGGACCTCGACGTCGACCGCACCGGCGTCGACGGCCCGCTGCCGGCCCAGCGAGGCGTAGCCGGTGCGCACGCGCACGCGATCGACCTCGACGAGCGGTTCGGCGGGGCGGAGCCCGTAGCCGTTGGTGGTGGTGAACACCTGCACCGACCAGCGCGGCCCAGCGGGCGCGGACCCGGGAGCGGGAGAGGGGAAGAGCGGATCGCGGGGATCGAAGGAGAGATCGGTGTCGATCAGGCTCATCCCGGCACCGCGTAGCCGAGCGCCTTGTCCACCAGGTCGGCCAGGCCCTCGGCCTCGTCGGCCGTGAAGATCAGGGTGTCGCCGGGAGGGAGCACGATGCCGACGCGGTCACCCATGACCAGCACGGTCACGTTCCCGTCGCCGCTCGTCGTGGCGCACTCCAAGCGCCACCGCAGCTGCTCCGTCGGATCTTCGGTCGGCCACATAGCCACATCACTGAACCGTGCAGACCGACGAACATCAAGTTTCGTAGACCGTTCGAGTGAGGCCCCCGGACCGTCAGGCAAGCACCGAAGGTGCTTCCTCAGTACCCCACCTGAGCAACCGGCACCGCCGCGGGTTCTGAGCGCCTTCGTGGCGAGTACGCCGGGACGCCGCGTATTCACGTACTCAAGGAGCGGCGCACGGAGTCCACGAAGGCGCTCAGGTTCCGCTACCCGCACCGCCACGCAAGGCGACCACGATCAGGAGAAAGAAGAAGAAAAGGAGAAGCGGCTTCGGGTGCCCCGACGTGTCCCCCGTCTTCTCCCGGAGGCCGCTTCTCCTGATCCAGTTACCCCAGGGGTGACGCCTGATCCCCTGACATCCCCTCGACGTGCTTCCATCGTGCCGGTTCTTCCCGCTCGGCAATACCGACTTTGGTCGAGTGAATACCCCGATTTAGCGGGTGGTGATCGCGTGTTCCGGGTGGTCCGTGCGGCGCAACCGCCCCTTAGCCCGTTCGGGCAGGTCCTGGTCCGCTGTGTCCTGTTGCCGCTGCTATGCCCGTGACCGGCGATTTTCCGCCACCCCGTGCCCGGCGGCGGTCGGGTTCGGGTCCGTACCCTTGGCGGAAGCCGAACTGCTCCTGTCCCGACCAGAACGGATGTCCATGATCGAGTGGCTGAACACGATCCCCGCCGGGGTGATCTACCTGATCGTTGCCGGGGTCATCGGGCTGGAGAGCGTCGGCATCCCGCTTCCCGGCGAGATCCTGCTGGTCAGCGCGGGTGTGGCTGCATCGCACGGGGTGATCAACCCGGTGCTGCTGGGCACCTTCGCCGCGCTCGGGGCGATCGTGGGCGACTCGATCGGCTACGCCATCGGCAAGCGCTTCGGCCGCCGTCTGCTGACCTGGCTGGGCACCAAGCTGCCCAAGCACTTCGGTCCCAAGCCGCTGGCCCAGGCGGAGGGCCTGTTCGAGCGCTGGGGCGCGTGGACGGTCTTCGGCGGCCGGTTCGTGGCGCTGCTGCGCATCCTGGCCGGACCGCTGGCGGGCAGCCTCGGCATGCCCTACCGCAAGTTCCTGCTGGCCAACGCCACCGGCGGCATCGCGTGGGCGGGGCTGGTGACCGCCCTGTCGTACGCGTTCGGCCTGGTCGCGGGCCAGTGGTTCCACCGCTTCTCGTGGATCGGGCTGGTCATCGCGGTCGCCTTCGCCTGGTGGAGCACCCGCATCATCCAGAAGCGGGTCGAGCGCGCGGAGCGCCAGGAGGAACCGGAACCGGCCCAGAGCTGACAGCAGAACACCCCCGGCGCCGCGAGCGCCGGGGGTGTTTCCGCCAGAGGGGTCAGCGGGAGGCGCGGTTGGCGGCCGAGACGACCGCCTGCAGCATCGCCGCGATGGTGGAGGTGTCCACGCCGACGCCCCAGAAGACGTCGTCGCCCACCGCGCACTCCAGGTAGGCCGCCGCGCGCGCGTCGTCGCCCGCGGTCAGCGCGTGCTGGTGGTAGTCCAGGACCCGGATGTCGTAGCCGACGGTGGTCAGCGCGTCGACGAACGCCGAGACGGGACCGTTGCCGCGCCCGGTGATCTGCCGCTCGTCGCCGTCCACCACGACCGTGGCCGTGATCGTCTCGTTCCCGGCCTCACCGGAGGAGCTCTGCCGGACCAGCTTCAGCGGCGCGGTGGCCTCCAGGTACTCGGCGGAGAACGCCGTCCACATCGCGGCCGGGCTGACCTCGCCGCCCTCGTCGTCGGTGTGGCTCTGCACCGCCTTGGAGAACTCGATCTGCAGCTTGCGCGGCAGCTCCAGCTGGTGCTCGGTCTTCATCACGTACGCCACGCCGCCCTTGCCGGACTGCGAGTTGACCCGGATGACGGCCTCGTAGCTGCGGCCCACGTCCTTGGGGTCGATCGGCAGGTACGGGACCTCCCACGGGTGCTCGTCGACGTTGACCCCGGCCTTGTCGGCCTCGGCGCGCAGCGCGTTCAGGCCCTTGTTGATGGCGTCCTGGTGGCTGCCGGAGAACGCGGTGTAGACGAGCTCGCCGCCCCACGGGTGCCGCTCGGCGACCGGCAGCTGGTTGCAGTGCTCGACGGTGCGCTTGACGTAGTCGATGTCGGAGAAGTCGATCTGCGGGTCGATGCCCTGGCTGAACAGGTTCATGCCCAGCGCGACCAGGTCGACGTTGCCGGTGCGCTCGCCGTTGCCGAACAGGCAGCCCTCGATGCGGTCGGCGCCGGCCTGGTAGCCCAGCTCAGCGGCGGCGATGCCGGTGCCGCGGTCGTTGTGCGGGTGCAGCGACAGGATCACCGAGTCGCGTCGGGCCAGGTTGCGGTGCATCCACTCGATGGAGTCGGCGTAGACGTTCGGGGTGGCCATCTCCACGGTCGCGGGCAGGTTCAGGATGACCGGTTTCTCCGGGGTGGGCTGCCAGATCTCGGTGACCGCGTCGCAGACCTCGACGGCGTAGGACAGCTCGGTGCCGGTGTAGGACTCCGGCGAGTACTGGAAGCGGAAGTCGGTGTCCGGGTACTTGCCCGCCAGCTCCAGGGCCAGCTCGGCGCCCATCTTCGCGATCTTCTTGATGCCCTCCTGCTCCTCGCGGAACACCACGCGGCGCTGCAGGATCGACGTCGAGTTGTAGATGTGCACGATGGCCTTCTGGGCGCCTTCGAGGGCCTGGAAGGTGCGCTCGATCAGCTCCGGGCGGCACTGGGTCAGCACCTGGATCCGCACGTCGGAGGGGATGGCGCCGTCCTCGATGATCTCGCGGACGAAGTCGAAGTCGGTCTGGCTGGCGGCCGGGAAGCCGACCTCGATCTCCTTGAAGCCCATCTGCACCAGCAGCTCGAACATGCGGCGCTTGCGCGCGGGCGACATCGGGTCGATCAGCGCCTGGTTCCCGTCGCGCAGGTCGACGGCGCACCACAGCGGGGCCTGGGTGATCCGCTTGTCCGGCCAGGTGCGGTCGGGCAGGGATACGTCCTCGACCAGCTCGTGGAACGGCTTGTAGCGGTGGAAGGGCATCGAACTGCCCTGCTGCGGGTTCCACGACGGCTGTCCGGCGGGCGCGGGCTTGGCGGGTTTGCGCACTCGTCCGGCGAAGGGGGCCTGCGCGTCGGGGGTGTTGCTGCTCATCAGAGGGGTTCTCCTGGTCGCTTACCGGTTCACGGACTTGAGGTGAGACCGGCGCGTTCGTACCCCGCGACGAGGGGCCGGTCTAGGAGACCCCGTCGCGGCGGCGAAGCAGGAGAACGCGAGCCACGGACCCAGGCTAACCGCATCAGGGGCCCGCAGTGCAAGCGGCCGTTCCAGATGCTGGGAGGCCCGTGGCGCGCCCCGCGTGAATGACCCTCCCGGATCGGCCCGGTCTCGTGCCACACTGATCTCGTGACCGAGGACGTTCGTGCGGGTGCCCACGAGGGCGGTGTGCGGCGCGCTGACCTGCGACGCGGGTGGGGGCGCTTCGTCGACGTGCTGATCCAGGTGGTCCGCTGGGCGGGCCTGGTGTGCGCGGCGCTGCTGGCGATCCATGTGATCCTCACCATCGGCAGCGCGAATCCGGACAACGGGATCACCCGTTTCGTGGCCTCCGCGGCCGATCCCCTCGCGCTCGGGTTCCAGGACCTGTTCACCCCGGCCGACCCGCAGCTGGCGGTCCTGCTCAACTACGGCATCGCCGCGGTCTTCTGGCTCGTCGTCACCTCCCTCGCCACCAAGATCCTCGCCGCGCTGCGCTGAGGCCGGGGGAAGTTTTCATGAAAACTTCCCTCCCCACGAGGCCACCACCAAGACGAAGTTTTCATGAAAACTGTCCCCTCCCCAACGAGGCAAAGTCCGAAGTGGACGTTCTCGGGGAGGTTCCTGACCTCGTGGGTCACCTCTCGAAAAGGAAGTTTTCATGAAAACTGCGCACGTCGACGAGGTGTCGTTCGAAGGGGAGGTTTTCATGAAAACCTCCCTCGTCCACGGACGTCGGGGGTGGGTGTGACCGACACCGTCGTGTGATCCCGGTGGTGGAATCAGGGTCGTGATCGCCGGAGCTGGGAGGATCGGGCGTGTACCCCCGGTCGCTCGGCGTGGAGCGCAGGCCACGGCGACCCGAAGGGATGACGGTTGAGCACCGGCGCGCTCCCGAGACTCGAAGCACCACCGTGGTTGCGGCACATGCTGCGCCCGATCGCCATCCCCACCGACTGGACCCGCGTGGCCGTCGCCGCCGCGGGCGTCGGAACACCGCAGGTGCTCGGCCTGGTCACGGGGGCCGTCGACGCGGCCGTGGTGGCCTCCGTCGGGGCGCTGTGCGCGAGCTTCTCCGACGTCACCGGCTCCTACCGGTTCCGGCTGCGGCGACTGGTGATCGCCGCGGTGCTCGGGGCGATCGGCTTCGCCGCCGGAGCCGCCGCGCCCGGCCCGCTGTGGGCGATGGTCGCCGTGCTGGCCGTGTCGGTCCCGTCGGTGCTGAGCAGCAGGCTGGGGGAGCTGTGGGCCTCCGGCGGCGCGCACATGCTGACCTTCTGCGTGGTCGCCACCGGCCAGCGCTCGGCGGTGCTGCCGGTGCCCGAGCAGGTCGGCTGGTTCCTCGCCGGGGAACTGCTGGTCGTGGCCCTGGCGGCGGCGACGTGGCCGCTGCGCGGCACGGCTCCCGCCCGGGGCGCGGTCGCCGACGTCTTCACCGCGATCCTGCGGATGCTCGGGCCGGGTGACGCGGTCGCCGCCCGCCGGCACCTGACCCGGGCTCTCAACACCTCGCACGACGTGCTCATCGGCGGTGCGTCGATGTCGCGCAGCCGCGTGCGCGACCGCCTCCACCTGGTCCACCTGCGCGCGACCCCGGTGGTGGAGGCGGCGGTGTCGGTCGCGCACGCCGGCCTGACCCCGCCGCCGCGCACCCGCGAGGCCCTGGCCGAGCTCGCCCGCTGCGTCCGCACCGGCGACACCCCACCCCGGTTCCAGCCCGGTGAGCACGATTCCGCGCTGCTCGCGGCGCTGGACGAGGGCATCGCCGAGCTCGTCGACGCCCTCCGCGAGGTCAAGCGCCAGCAGGCACCCGGCGCGCCGAGGCGGCGGCCGAGCATCGGCGCCACCACCTGGTTGCTGGCGCTGCGGATGCTGCTGTGCCTGGCGCTGGCGGAGGGGTTCGGGTTGGTCGCGGGCCTGGACCAGACGTACTGGATCGCGCTGACGGTCGCGCTGGTGCTGCGCCCGAACTCGGGTTCGGTGTTCGCCCGGACCGTGCTGCGCGCGCTCGGCACGATCCTCGGCGTGCTGGTGGCGTGGGCGCTGCTGGCGCTGCTGCCCGCGGGCTGGCTGCTGGTGCCGTTCATCATCGCCCTCGCGGGCAAGCTCCCGGTGGCGCTGAGCAGGCACTACGGGTTGTTCAGCGCGGTGGTGACGGCGCTGGTGCTGCTGCAGATGAGCCAGCAGCAGCAGTTCTACCCGGCGGCGAGGTTGCTGGACACCTTCGTCGGCTGCGCGATCGTGCTGGTCGTGGGGTTCGCGCTGCGCGGGATGCGCACCGGCCCGTCGCTGCGGGACGGTGTCGCCGACGCGGTCGAGTCGGTCGCCGACTACGTGTCGCGGTCGCTGGCGGGCGCCGAGCACGGCCGGTCCGCGCTGCGCCGCCGCACCTACCGGCAGCTCGCCGACCTGCGGTCCCGACTGCAGCAGCTGCTGATGAACCCGACCCATCACGGGGAGGCCGAGGCGTGGTGGCCGACGATCGCCGTCCTGGAGCGGGTCGTCGACGCCGCCACCGAGCGAGCGGTCCGGGCGGGCGAGGCCGATCTGCAGCAGGCGCAGCTGCTGGTCTCCGAGATGCGCACGCTCAACCGCAGGCTGCGCGCCGACCCCGAGGTCGCCCCGGACGCGTTGCGCGCCGACCTCGACGCGATCCACCGGCACCTCGCCACCGCGTGACGAGGAGCGGCTCAGCGGATCTCGTGGAGGGTGGCGTGGAGGCGCTCCGCCGCTTGCCAGACGTCGACGTAGGACAGCCAGGCGGGGGCGAAGTTGAACCGCAGCAGGTCCGGTTCGGCGTACTCGACCAGCACGCTGCGGTCCGACAGCAGGTCGGCGATGCGCTGCGCCTGCTCGTGCCGGAGGCACACCTGCGCCCGGCGCCGGGCGTCGGGCGTGCGCACCTCGACCGCTGCGTCGGCGCAGAACTCGCCGACCCGCTCCAGGAACAGCTCCACCAGGCCGGTGGTCTTCGCCGCGAGCGCGCTCGCCGGGACGCCGTCGAGGATGGCCAGCACGTCGCGCAGCTCGGTCGCCGCGAGCGTCGCGGCCGGTCCGGCGAAGCCCTCCGCCAGCGGGTGCCGCAGACCCCCGGTCGGCGAGGGTTCGTGGTGCCGCTCGGCGACGAAGCCGAACGACGGTGCGGTCGTGCTCCCACCCAGGTACTTGTGCCCGCAGCCGATCGCGAAGTCCGCGTCCCAGCGGTGCAGGTCGACGTCCAGCGCTCCGGCCGAGTGGCTGAGGTCCCACAGCGTCAGCGCGCCGCCGCGGTGGATCTCGGCGGTGATCGGTTCAGCGTCGCGGGCAGCGCCGGAGCGCAGGTCCGCGTGCGAGAGGGCGACCATCGCGACCTGGTCGAGGTCCAGCGCGTCCAGGCCGTCGACGCCGTCGATCAGCTGCAGCCGTCCGCCGATGTGGTCGGCGGCGGACTGGGCGAGGCAGCGGTCGGTGGCGAAGCAGTCGCGGCCCACGGCCAGGACCGGCCGCCCGGGGCGCAGCTTCGCGGCCGCGACCAGGGCCTTGAACAGGTTGATCGAGGTCGACTCGGCGACGGTGAGCTCGCCGGCGGCCGCACCGACCAGCGGGGCCAGCGCGTCGGCCGCCAGCCGCGCCTCGCGCCGCCAGTCCGATTCGCCGGAGGGGCGACCGCTGCGCGGTTCCCAGCGGTGCTGGACGAACCGGCGCAGTCGCGCGGGTGAGGTGCGGGGCATCGGGCCGCCGCTGTGGCCGTCCACGCGGATGACTCCGGGGACGAGGTCGTAGCGCAGGCGCAGTCCAGCGAGCACGTCGGCGTCATCAAGCGCTTCCGCGGTCGTTCTGATACTCGTCCACACGAGTGAAGTCATACCGCATCAACGAACCGCATGTAACCGAAGCGGTGATCAATTGCGGAAAATTGCACGGGGTCGTAATGCGACTGGGGGATTGATCTGGTCCGATCACCAACGCAGCGGACATCGACGCCGAACCGCGCGCCAATTCTGGGAATTCACCGGTCGCTCATTCGACTTGCGCCGCGCACTCCCGGCACACCTTGGCCGAGTACGCCAGCGCGAAGTGCGCCGCGACGGTGCCCGCGGCGAGGAGCAGCAGCAGCGGCCAGTTCTCGGCCGGCGGCAGCGTCGTGGCCAGGGCGATCGACGCCAGCGGCATCGCGATGCTGGCGGCGGTGCCGGTCCAGCCCAGCACCAGCGGCAACCTGCCGGGCACCGCGAGACGGCGGGTGATGACCAGCACCGCGCAGCCCACGACCGCGGCGGTCCCGGCGACGGCGGCGAGCAGCTGCGCGGTCTGCGACGTCGGGACGCTCTGGTCGCGGCCGATCGTGGAGGCCAGCCGCCAGCCGCCGAGCAGCACCGGCACGGTCACCAGCAGCGCGAACGCGGTGTGCCGGGTCTGGGCGACGGTGAGCTCCCGCTGGCAGCTGGGCGCGACCTCGGCGGGCGTGCCGAACTCGCGCACCGCGTCCTGCACGGCCTGCTCCGGCGGCAGGCCCGCGTCGGTGCGCGCGGTGACGGTGTCCGTGAGCCCGTCGCGGATCTCCTGGACCATGCGGGCCTTGACCCGCGCGGGTCCGCGCAGCTCCGCGGCGAGCTCGTCGACGTAGGTCTCGATGGCGTTCACGCTGGGCTCCCTGGGTTGAGCACGGCGCCGATCGCGGCGGTGAACGCCCGCCAGCCGGCCCGCTCTCCGGCCAGACTGCGCCGCCCGGCGTCGGTGAGCCGGTAGCAACGCCGACGCCGCCGCTGTCCGACCGCTTCCCAGTTGCTGGCGAGCAGGCCGAGGCGTTCGAGGCGCTTGAGCGCGGGGTAGATCGTCCCGGTGCGCAGTTCGAGCGCGCCGCCGCTGCGGTTCATGACCGAGGTGATGATCGCGTAGCCGTGCAGCGGGCCGGGTTCGAGCACGGCGAGCAGCAGTCCGTCCAGGTGCCCTCGCACCGCGTCCGCCTTCATGCGACTCACCATATCGGGTGACCAGGTCGTGTCAGGAGGCCTTGTGGTGCGGCTGACCTCGAACGATCCCGAACGCGCTGTCCGAGGGGCGGGGAAGTTTTCATGAAAACCTCCCCTCCCCACGGACGTCGTCAGAACAGGGACGTGCCCCAGGAGTCGGTGAACACGAGGTCGGCCAGGGGATGCCGGAGGCGGGGCCGGAGCTCCTTCTCGACGAGCCGGTCCGGCATGCCGTCGAGGTCGCCGAGATCGCCGATGGCGATCGCGACCAGCGGCTCGAAGTCGTCCGGGATCGCGAACTCCACGCGGGCCGCCTCCCGGTCGAACCCCGCCATCTGGTGGGCGTGCAGACCCTCAGCGACCGCCTGCAGGACCAGGTTCTCGGTGGCCAGGCCGAGCCCGTACTCGCCGTAGGGCATCGGCTCGCCCTCGTCGTTGACCGACTGCGCCACGCCGATGGCCAGCGCGGCCGCGTCGCCGGCCCAGCTCTTGTTGCCGCGGGACAGCGTGCCGTGGATGCGGTCGAAGGTCGGCTCGCCGCGGCGCGCGGCGATGAACCGCGCGCGGGCTGCGTGTTGCCCCACGACGGGGCCCAGCGGGCCGCCTCGAACAGCGCGGTGAACTGCTCGTCGCCGATGGTCGCCGACGGGTTCAGCGCGCGCGGGCTCCAGCGCTCCGCCAGCAGCGGGTGCAGCGGGACGGAGGAGTCCGCCGTCTTGTCCAGTTCGGTCACCGAAACCTCCCGAAGGTGCTCAGATGGCGTACTGCCAGGCGGTCAGCGAGTAGGCCCCCAGCCAGGAGCCGAAGAAGACCAGCAGCAGCGCCGTCGTCACGGCGGTGGCCGGACGCCGCTTGCTCAGCCCGATCGCGACCGGGATGAGCAGCGGGAACGCCGGCAACATCAACCGCACCTTGGAGTACATCAGGCCGTCCGAGCCCAGGTCCAGCACCAGCACGGCCGCGGCGAACAGCACCAGCGGCCACGGCAGCCGGTGCCACACGCACAGCGCGAGCAGGACCAGGGCGGTCAGGACCACCCAGACGGTGAACGTCTCGAACACCGACTTGTCCTCGGTGAGCGCCTCGACGACGAACTTCGCGGTCGTCGCGCCGCCGTCGAAGGCCGAGGACCAGCCGCGCGCCTGGAGTTCGAAGTAGCCGTTGAGCTTGCCGGTCTGCGCGCCGACCCAGCCGATGTAGGCGATCATGCCGAGCGGCGCGAGCAGCATCGCCAGCCACGGCCGCCAGGAGTCCCGGCGCTGCACGATCGAGATCACCGCGGCCAGTCCGATCACCCCGACCAGCGCCGCTGCGGTGGGCCGGATCAGCCCGGCCGCCGCGCAGCACAGCCCGGCCAGCGGCCAGTTGCGCTCGACGACGCCGATCAGCGCCCAGATCGACAGCGCGCAGAACAGCGCTTCGGAGTAGGCCATCGACAGCACCACCGACATGGGTGCCGCCGCGAACAGCACGACCAGCAGCAGACCCACCCGCCGGGAGCCGCCGAGCCGCTCACCCAGCCGCGCCAGCCCGTAGGCGGCGACGACGCCGCAGACCAGGCTCGCGGTGATCGCCGCGCCGATGGTCGACACCCCGGGGATCACCGCGATGGCCATGATGAGCAGGGGATATCCGGGGAAGAACGCGAGCGGCGTCTCCGGGTACCGGTGTCCGAACCCGTCGACCATGCTCGGGTTCACGCCGCCGTAACCGTGGGCGGCGATCTCGGTGTACCACTGCCCGTCCCACGAGTTCAGGTTGTCCAGCAGCGACTCGTCGTGGACCGCCGACAACCAGGCCAGGACCAGCAGTCCCACCAGTCGGATTGCGAGGTAGACCACAGCCGGGGTCAGCGCGATGATCATCCGGCGTTGCTGCGGTGTGCCCAGCCGCGCTCCGCCGCTCGGGCGGAATGTCCGCTGTTTCCGCTGGGTAGCCGCAGTGTTTCCGGTATCCCCCAGGGGTGGTTCCAGCGCGCCCTGCGTGGTGGACAACCCTACGCTCCGCTCTTGTCGACAATCGCGTCCCACAGACTAGACGTGACGTTCGTGATTGGGGTTCACCCCCGGTGGTCGGTAGGCTAGTCCGGCAGCGGAGCGACCTGGTAGAAGGCCGTTTCGGCCGGGATCGGCCGACGCTGCCTCCGCCCGGTCGCGGGGCGGAGCGCACCTGCGAAACCGGGTGCGCCACTGCTCTCCGTCCACCCGGTGTCAGTGCGGGGAAACCCCGTGCCCGGGACGGCCGCAGCGGTCGAGGAGGTTTGTTTCACGTGGCGCTCGTCGTCCAGAAGTACGGCGGTTCCTCACTCGAGAGTGCTGATCGCATCAAACGGGTCGCCGAACGCATCGTCGAGACCCGCAAAGCGGGCAACGACGTCGTGGTCGTCTGCTCCGCGATGGGTGACACCACTGACGAGCTGCTCGACCTCGCCAAACAGGTCAACCCGGCACCGCCGGAGCGGGAACTCGACATGCTGCTGACCGCGGGAGAGCGAATCTCCAACGCGCTGGTCGCGATGGCGGTCGAGTCGCTCGGCGTGGAAGCCCAGTCGTTCACCGGCTCGCAGGCCGGCATGATCACCACATCGGCGCACCAGAACGCGCGGATCGTCGACGTGACCCCGGGGCGCATCCAGGAAGCCCTGGCCGAGGGCCAGGTGGCGCTCGTCGCCGGTTTCCAGGGCGTCTCGCAGGACACCAAGGACATCACCACGCTCGGCCGCGGTGGTTCGGACACGACCGCGGTCGCGGTGGCCGCGGCGATGAACGCCGACGTGTGCGAGATCTACACCGACGTCGACGGCGTCTACACGGCGGATCCGCGCATCGTGCCCGACGCGAAGCACCTGGAGCACATCACCTACGAGGAGATGCTCGAGATGGCCGCCACCGGCGCGAAGGTGCTGCACCTGCGCGCGGTGGAGTACGCCCGCCGCTACGGCGTGCCGCTGCACGTCCGCTCGTCTTACTCGCCCAAGCCCGGCACGACAGTGTCCGGTTCAGTGGAGGACCTTTCCGTGGAACAGGCGATGATCACCGGCGTCTCGCACGACCGGTCGGAGGCCAAGGTCACCGTGCGCGGTGTGCCGGACAACCCGGGCGTCGCGGGCCGCATCTTCCGCGTGGTCGCCGACGCCGAGATCGACATCGACATGGTGCTGCAGAACGTCTCCGGCACCGCGTCCGGCAAGACCGACATCACCTTCACGGTGGCCCGCAGCAACGGCGCGGTGGCCGTGGCCGAGCTGGAGAAGATCTCCGCTGAGGTCGGCTTCGAGGAGGTCGTCTACGACGACCAGGTCGGCAAGGTCTCGCTGGTCGGCGCGGGCATGCGCTCGCACCCGGGCGTGACGGCGACCTTCTGCGAGGCGCTGTTCAACGCCGGGGTCAACATCGACATCATCAACACCTCGGAGATCCGCATCTCGGTGCTGATCCAGGACACCCAGCTCGACACCGCCGTGCGCGCGCTGCACGAGGCCTTCGAGCTCGGTGGCGACGAGGAAGCGGTCGTGTACGCGGGGAGTGGTCGTTGATGAGTGCAGCGCAGGTGGCTCCCACCTTGGCCATCGTCGGCGCCACCGGTGCCGTCGGCACGGTCATGATCGACATCATCAACAACCGCGACTCGGTGCCGTGGGGTGAGATCCGGCTGATCGCCTCCGCGCGCTCGGCGGGCAAGAAGATCACCTTGCGCGGCGAGGACCGCACCGTGGTCGAGCTGGCCCCGGAGGCGTTCGACGGCGTGGACATCGCGCTGTTCGACGTGCCGGACGAGATCTCCGCCGAGTGGGCCCCGGTGGCCGCTTCGCGCGGTGCCGTCGCGGTCGACAACTCCGGTGCCTTCCGGATGGACCCCGAGGTGCCGCTGGTGGTGCCCGAGGTCAACCCGGAGAAGGTGCACGAGCGCCCCAAGGGCATCATCGCCAACCCGAACTGCACCACGCTGTCGATGATGGCGGCGCTGGGCGCGCTGCACCGCGAGTTCGGCCTGCGCGAACTGGTCGTCTCCTCCTACCAGGCCGCTTCCGGCGCTGGTCAGGAAGGCATCGACCGGCTCTACGCGGAGCTGGAGGCGGTGGCGGGCAAGGAGCTCGGCGTCCGCGGCGGCGACGTCGCCGAGGCCCTGGCCGCGGCCGGGCTGTCCGCCGAGACCCCGTTCAAGGCGCCGCTGGCGCTCAACGTGGTGCCGTGGGCGGGTTCCCGCAAGGACGACGGCTGGACCTCCGAGGAGCTCAAGGTCCGCAACGAGTCCCGCAAGATCCTGGGCATCCCGGAGCTGCGCGTCTCGGCGACCTGCGTCCGCGTGCCGGTGCTGACCACGCACTCGCTGGCGGTGCACGCCACCTTCGAGCGCGAGGTGTCGGTGGAGCAGGCGCACAAGGTCTTCTCCGACCAGCCCACGATCGTGCTGCAGGACGACCACGACAACGGCGTGTTCCCGACCCCGGCGGCCGTCGTCGGCGGCGACCCGACCTACGTCGGTCGCGTCCGCCAGGCGCTGGACTTCCCGAACACGCTGGACTTCTTCGTCTGCGGCGACAACCTCCGCAAGGGCGCGGCCCTCAACACACCTACGAGATCGCCGAAACCCTCGCCAAGTGATCTGATCAGGCACTCAAGGGCGTCCGCTCCTTCCCCGGAGGGAGCGGACGCCCTTATTTTCGCCTGCACATCTATGCCGAGGACGTTCTGCTCGCCGTCGAGGTGGTGCCGCCGCTTGACGGCGTCGCCGCCAAGCGCACCGAGTACGCCGAGGCGGGGATTCCCCACTACTGGGTTCTCGACATCAGCGCGCAGCCGAGGCTCACCGCGCATCGACTCGTCGACGGTGTGTACCAGGAGATCTTCAACGGCACGGGTGTGTTCATGACCGAGCAGCCCTTCGACCTGCGGATCGATCTCGATTCGCTCCGCAAGCGGAGCAGGTGGTCTGAAGCGGAGTGATCCTGGGCACCATGCCTGGGCTGATCCGGTGGTTCGGGGGCGGATAGGTTCGTGGCATGAGTTCTGTCCCGGTCGTGCTGGGTGTCGATCTCGGCACCACTGCTACCAAGGTCGTCGCCGCAGGCACCGATGCTCGGGTCCTGCACACCAGCGAGCGCGGGTACCCGCTGCGAACCGATGAGCCGGGCGAGGCCACCCAGGACGCCGCGGAGGTGCTGCGGGCCGCGATCGAGGCGCTGGCCGACTGCGCGGCGTGGGCGCGCGAGCAGGGGCACGAGGTCGCCGGGCTGTCGTTCAGCAGCGCGATGCACACCCTCGTCGGACTCGACTCCCGGGGCGAACCGGCGACGCGGGCCTTCAACTGGGCCGACACCCGGGCCTCCGAGGTCGCCGCGCGGCTGCGCGCCGAGCCCGAGACGTCGTCCGCGCTGCACCGCGCGACCGGAACTCCCGTGCACACCCAGTCGGTCATGGTGAAGCTGGCCTGGCTGACCTCGGGCGGAGCCGAGAGCGGCGGCGTTGACAGCGGCCGGGTCGAGCGCTGGTGCGCGCTCAAGGACTACGTCGTCACGGCCTTCACCGGCGAGTTCGTCACCGAGCACTCGCTGAGCTCCGGCAGCGGGCTGCAGGACATGCGCACGCTGCGCTGGCACGAACCCGCGCTGGAGGTCGCCGGCATCCGCGCCGAGCAGCTGCCCGAGCTCCGCGAGCCGACGGCGATCGTCCCGCTCGGGACGCGGGTCGCCGAGACCGTCGGGCTCCCGGCCGGACTCCCCGTCGTGCTCGGCGGGGGCGACGGGCCGCTGGCGAACCTGGGCGTGGGCGCGGTGGCGCCGGGCGTGGCCGCGCTGTCGCTGGGCACCAGCGGCGCGCTGCGGGTGACCCGCGACGAGCCGGGCGTGGACGACCGCTGCCGCACCTTCAGCTACGCGCTGGCCGACGGTCTGTGGGTGATCGGCGGCGCGGTCAGCAACGGCGGTGTCGTCGGCCAGTGGGCCGCGGAGGCGTTCGGCGTGGACGTCGCCGACCTGCTCGACGAGGCCGCCGCGGTCCCGGCCGGTGCGGACGGGCTGATGGCCCTGCCGTACCTGCTCGGCGAGCGCGCTCCCTGGTGGGAACCGGGCCTGACCGGCGCTCTCCTCGGTCTGCGCCGCTCGCACGGCCGCGCCGAGATGACCCGCGCGGTGATCGAGGGAGTCGCCCAGCAGCTCGCCCTCGTCCGCGACGCGGTCATCGACACCGGCGCCGAGGTCCGCGCCGTCCGCGCCACCGGCGGCGGTTTCCGCAGCCGGGTCTGGGCCGAGACCATCGCCTCCGCCCTGAACATGGACCTCGACCTCGCCGAAGGAAGCGGCGGTTCAGGTCTCGGCGCGGTCCTCCTGGCGTGGCGCGCCCTCGGCGAGATCGACTCCCTCGCCCACGCGGCCGAACTCGTCACCGTCGACTCCCGGGCCACCCCGGACCCGGCGGCGGCCGACGTCCTCGCCCGACGCCGCCCCCTCGTCGACCAACTCCACCAAACCCTCCGAGACCTCCACCTGTAGCCCTCGGCCTGGCGGGAACCCCGCCGTGAGGTCAGCCTCGGGAGTGGCGGCCTGACGGGGTGGGGTCGACGTAGTGGCGGGACTCGTCGGGGTCCGGTTTGGCGTGGCTGCCGGTCGGTTGGTTGACGCTGGAGCGGGAGCGGTTCGGGGTCTCGCCCGGCTCCGGGGCGCGACGTCGGCCGCCGGTGCTGGTGCCGACCTCGCGCAGGGCCCGGCGGCCCGTCGGGTGGTCGTGCTGCTGCAGGAACTGGGTGGCGGGGGTGCGGTTGGGGTCGTCGGCGCTGCGGGACGGCGTGGACGACTCGTCCTGGCGGGCTCGTTCGGCTTCGGCGGCCCGCCTGGCCTGCTCGGCTTCGGCCGCTTGCCGGGCTCGTTCCGCTTCCGCGGCTTGGCGGGCCTGCTCGGCTTGCCTGGCCTGCTCGGCCTCGGCCGCTTGGCGAGCGCGCTCGGCCTCCGCGGCCTGGCGGGCCTGCTCCGCTTCCGCGGCTTGGCGGGCCTGCTCGGCCTCCGCTGCGCGCCGCGCCTGCTCGACCTCGGCGGCCTGGCGGGCTCGTTCCGCCTCGGCCTGGGCTTGCGCCTGCGCGGCCTGCTGGGCCTGGGCCTGCTGCTGGGCCTGCGCGGCCTGCTGCTGGGCCCGGTTCGGTTGTTGGCCCTGGTTCTGGATCTGGTGCAGGATCACGCGCTCCGCGCTGCGGAGCACCGTGCGGACGGCGTCGCGGTGGGCGCGGTCCAGCAGCGGGTTGACGGACTGCTCGCGCCAGCGGGACAGGGTCGCGGTCGCCTCGTCGGCGAGGTCGTTGGTCAGGGCGTTCTCGTCCAGGCCGAGCCGGGCGTGCGGCGAGTGCCCCGAGGCGCCCAGCAGGCGCTTGGCCTCGGCCTGCAGCGGGCGGGAGAACCGGATCTGACCGGAGTCCAGCGCGGACAGCGTGCGCAGCTCGTTCCACTCGTGGGCGTTGCTGAGCACCCGCTCGAACTCGCCGAGCAGCTGCTGCACGCCGGGACGCGGGTTGGCGCGCAGCACCATGTCCACCGCCAGCAGCGCGGACCTGGCGCGCAGCGCGTCCTGGCGCTCCACGAACTGCGAGTGCAGCGTCTCCTGCAAGGTGTTGAGCCCGCTGGTCTCCAGCAGCTCCTGCTGCAGCTGCTGGGCCGTGGACGCGCCGCCGCGCAGCAGGTCCAGCGATCGGGCGATGCCGTAGTGGCCGAAGCGCTCCAGCAGCCGCTGCCGGATCTCCGACGGCACCGCCTCCAGCCCGGCCTTGATGAACCGCTCCGCCGACAGCAGCAGCGTGTCCCGGTCCGTGTCGGACAGCCGCGCCAGGTAGGCGAGGATCTTGAAGTCGTCCTCGGTCATCGTCGACGCGGCCTGCCCGAGCAGGCCCACGACCGGGATGAAGTGCTGCGCGAAGGAGCTCAGCGTCGGGTCGGTGCGGTAGCGCTCGGCGATCCGCTCGGCCGCGACCAGCGCGTCCGAGCCGCCGTCGCCGGTCTCGTCGGCCCGGGAGAACGCGACGATGGTGTTGATCGGCACGCTGCGCGCGGTCTGCAGCTCGTTCACCGACTGGAGGAACTGCAGGTCCGTCTGCCGCGGGTAGCGGGTCAGGTAGAGCACGGCGTCGGACTCGGAGAGGATCTGCGCGAGCGCGGACCGCCCGGTCTCCTGCACCGCCGCCGAGGCCACGCCGGGCGTCTCGATCAGCGTGATCGCCTGCAGCCCCGGGGTGGGGGACTCGATGACCAGCCGCGAGACCTCGTCCGGCCGCCAGTGCTGCAGGTCCCGGATCGTCGCCGAGTCCAACGTGGACACGGGGACGTTCTGCACCGCGCCGTGCGGCGTGTGCACCAGGATCTTCGGTTCCGGCCCGTACTGGTAGAACGTCGTGACCTGGGTGCGCTCCTCGGCGTCGGTCGGCGCCAGGTCGGTGCCGATCAGCGCGTTGATCAGCGTCGACTTGCCCGACTTCACCCGCCCGCTGACCGCGATCCGCAGCGGCTGGTCGAGCCGCTCCAGCCGGTCCCGCAACCACGTCGAGGTGCGCGGGTCGTCGCGGTAGAACGTCATCGTGCGCAGCAGCAGGCCCTTGGCCCGCTCCAGGAGTACCTCGGTGCTCATGCGGCGGTGATCCGGTTCTGCGTGAGCTGGGTGACCCGGCGGCGAAGCACCGTGATCTCCTCCAGCTTCTGCTTGATCTCCCGGGCGCGCTGGTCGCGGTCGACCGCGCTGCGCTCGGCGGAGCGCTTGATCGCCTGGATGGACTGGCTGATCTCCATCTGGGCGTCCTCGGTGATCCGGGTGAAGTGCTTGTGCAGCGCCTTGTGGATCGCGCGGATGGTGTCCTTCGAGTCCTTGTTGACCTGGAAGATCACCTGCTCGATGTGCCGCTGCACGTTGCTCTTGGCCTCGGTCTGGCGGCGGCGCAGCCGCATGTCCTTCTCTTCCTTGAGGCTCTTGGTGCCCAGCAGCACGCCCGCCGAGATCGACACGACGTTCATCAGCGGCAGCCCGGCCATCGTGGTGATCAGGCCGAACATGAGCACGCCGCCGTAGGAACCGCGCAGACCCGTCAGGACCTGGTCGAAGTTCTTGTAGTCGGCACCGGTCGGCAGCTTCGGCTGGGGCACGTCGTCGAACGGCTCCGGCATCAGCACGGGGTTGAGCTCGGGCGGGCGGCTCATCTGCTGCGGCGGCATCTGCTCGGCCACCATCTCGGCGAGCCGCTGCTGCCGCTGCTCCAGCCAGCCGAAGGTCTCGGTGATGGCGTCGGTGAGCCGCGCCTGCAGCCAGCGGGTGAAGTCCTCCCAGATCGGCAGCGGGTCGGCGACCTCGAAGATCTCGTTGACCTCGTGCAGCACCGCCCAGGTGCGCTCGCGGAAGTCGTACTCGATGTCGGTGAACAGCTCGGAGATGCCGTCGTTGAGGGTCTTCTGCCAGTGCCCGGAGATCCGCCGCAGGTCCTCGGCCCGGCGCTGCGCGGTCTCCAGCTCGACCAGCGTCTCGGCGGCGGTGCGCGGGTTCTGCGCGGCGAGCTCGGCGCGCAGCGAGTCGTTGATCTGGGTCAGCGCCTCGGAGACGTTGTGCGCCACCAGCCTTCGGGTGAACTGCTCGTGCTGGCCGGCGAGCTCGGTCTGCAGGAACTCCAGCAGCTGCGGGAACCCGGACTCGGCGTTGAGGTTGGTGTTGCGGGCCTGCATGGCGCGCATCCGGATGTCGGCCGAGACCGGGAACAGCTTCGCGGAGATGCCCGCGTTGCTGAGGTGCTTGCGGTTGACCTCCAGGACCTTCCGCCAGTGCGGGGTCCGGTCGATCTTGGGCATGACGAGCGCGATGTTCGGGCACAGCGCGGTCGCCTGCTTGAGGAACGCGAGCTCGTTGGTCGTCAGCTCCTGCGTCGAATCGGACACCATCAGGAGGGCGTCCGCCTCGGCGACTACGGAGAGTGTCGTCGAGGTGAGGAAAGATGAGACGCTCCCCACACCCGGGGTGTCCATGAGCGCGAGGCCGTTCTGGAGCACCGCTCGGGGGATGCCGATCTCGCCTCGCGTCACCGGGCGGCCGTTCGCGGCGGCGCGCTCCATGTGCTCGCGGACCTGGTCGATCGGCACCGGAGTGCGGTCCAGGGCGATCGGGCCCTGCGCGGGTTCCTGCTCGATGAGCAGCGCGGTCGGCTCGTCCGCGTAGCGCACGAGCGTCGGCACGGTCGTCGTCACGTCGTCGCCCGAGGGGCACACGGGGGCGTTCACGATGGCGTTGACCAGCGCTGATTTGCCCTGCTTGGACTCGCCGACGACCAGCACGAGCTGGGTCGGGTCGAGCACCCTGGTTCTGATCTGGCGCAGGCGTCCATGCAGATCGGCGCGCTGCTGCTCGGCACATTCGGCAGTAGCGCGGTCGATCAGTTCCACCAACGCCGTCTCGATCACGGCGGCCATTGTGTCGTGCCGCGGCTGAGAGAGAAACCCAATCGGTTGAACTCGCATCGTTATCGAGCACTCGGCGTGTTGCAAGAGTGCGCGAATTTTCCGGAAAGTGAAGAATGCCGGACTCCGCTCAGTGAGCGAAGCCCGGCATTCTCAAGGCTCAGTCGCGGAGAGCGATCAGAGCAGGCCGTCCAGCGGCAGCGCGTCGGTGGCGGTGTGCACCACGTCCTCGACCGGCTCGCCGACGACCGGGCCCGCGACCGGCAGGTCGCTCGGGGCCGGCAGGTGCGAGACCACGTCGCCGACCGGGGCCAGCGGAGCGGCGTC
Organism: Saccharopolyspora sp. ID03-671; assembly: GCF_045278815.1. Taxonomy (NCBI): domain Bacteria; kingdom Bacillati; phylum Actinomycetota; class Actinomycetes; order Pseudonocardiales; family Pseudonocardiaceae; genus Saccharopolyspora; species Saccharopolyspora sp. ID03-671. The sequence goes on along the minus strand of NZ_CP134054.1, from coordinate 3,577,811 downwards.
GCCCAGCGGCAGGGCGGAGGTGACGTCCTCGACCGGCAGCGCGTCGGTCGGCAGCGCCGAGCTCAGGTCGTCGACCGGCAGCGCGGTGACGTCGCCACCGGCAACGGTGTCGGTCACGGTGCTGGCCAGGTCGCCGGCGACCGGGACGTTGGCCACCGCGTCGGTGACCGTGCCCGCGACGTCGCCGAAGGCCTCGGAGCCGACCGGGACGTTGTTGACCAGGTCGCCGCCCGCGGCACCCGCGGCCACGTCGCCCACGACCGGGACGTTGCCCAGCGCGCCGGTGGCGGTGTCGGCGACCTCGCCGACGACCGGGACGTTGGAGACGGCACCGGCCGGGTCGCCGCCCGCCAGGTCGCCCAGGGCGTCGCCCACGACCGGCACGTTGGCGCCGGCGTCGGTCAGGGTGCCGGCCACGCCGGTCACGTCGCCCGAGGTCACGTCGCCGACGACGTCGCCCACGACCGGGACGGAGCCGACGGTGTTGGTGGCGGTGGAGAGCACGTCGCCCACGACCGGGACGCCGGCCACGATGCCCAGCGGGTCACCGCTGGTGGCGGCGCCGCCCACGGCGCCGGCCAGGTCGCCCACGACCGGGACGTCGGAGACGGCACCGGTGAGGTTGCCCGCGATGCCCGAGGCGTCGCCGCCCGCGACCGAGCCGGCCACGTCGCCCACGACCGGGACGTCGCCCAGCGCGCCGGTGGCGGTCTCGGCCACGTCGCCCACGACCGGCAGGCCGGCGGCGGTGTCGGTCAGGTTGCCGGCGATGCCGGTCACGTCGCCCGAGGTGACCGAGCCGACGACGTCGCCGACGACCGGGGCCTCGGAGACGGTGCTGGTCAGGTCGCCCGCGACACCGGTGACGTCACCGGAGGTCACGTTGCCGACCACGTCGCCGACGACCGGGGCCTCGGAGACGGTGCTGGTCAGGTCGCCCGCGATGCCGGTCACGTCGCCCGAGGTGACGTTGCCGACGACGTCGCCCACGACCGGGGCGTCGCCCACGGCCTGGGTCACGTTGGCGGCCACGTCGCCCACGACCGGGGCGTTCGAGACGGTGTTGGTGAGGTCACCGGCGACGCCGGTGACGTCGCCCGAGGTGACGTTGGAGACGACGTCGCCGACGACCGGGGCGTTGGAGACCACGTCGGCCACGTTGCCCGAGGCCACGTCGCCGACCACGTTGGTGACGTCGCCGTGGATCAGCGAACCGGTGCCGGAAACGACGTCCAGCGAGCCGTCGAACACGTGGGTGGCCGTGCTGGTGACCGAGCCGACGGTCGAGGACAGGTCGAGGCTGTCGCCACCGATGTTCACGGTGTTGCCCGAGAGCACGTTGTTGTCGTGCACGTTGAACACGTTGTGCGAGTCGGTGTCGTTGTGCTCGATGTCGACGTCGCCGTGGCTCGGAGCGGGGGCCGGGGTCGGCAGCTGGGCGTCGACGTCGCCGCCCTTGCCGAAGTCGTCAGAGGGGGTGTTCTGCAGCATGCTGAGTTCTTCCTGCTCGTGTGGATGTGCGGGATGCAGTTCACTGATCGCGACATGCTGGTTGCTCGCGGCGAATTGCTCGACGCTGCTCGAGAGCGAGCGGTCGTACGCGTTGACCACCTCGACCGGCGCGTAGTCGAGGACCAGCGACGTTGCTTGCAAAACGTCCGTCGCGCTCATTTCCCCGAGTCCGACCTGATCCAGCGTGGCTTGCGGATCAGCGTCGAAGGCCGACCGCGCGGCCGGATCGCTGACGAGGCGCGTGAGGAACTCGTGCAGCGTCGGTTCCGCGGGCAGGCCGGAGTTGGCGTGCGTCCCGGGGTCGGAGATGGGGGACTCGGCCTGACCGGAGGGGTGCTGAGGGTTCGCCATCGTCGGACCTCCCGATGCTCAGCGGTACTCGGCTAGGTGGACCGAGTGAGGTCGTGCCGTCCCTCACTCCTGTGTTGATCACCGTAGGGATGACCCGCCCCCTAGCCATCGGGTACGACTCCTAGTCATCGAGATCTCTATTAGGGGATCAGTTGGGTGCTCCATTGGGGGCTACCTAGGGGAGTCCGAAGCCGCTCCGTGACTGGGTGCCGCTAAATTGTGTGCACCCCAGCCGGAGTGCTGTCCCACGATCGGGGACCCTGGCACTCGTTCAAGTCGGTGACACGAAGGGATTGCATGCCTTACGTCCTGGGCGTTCACCTGGGCGCGACGGTGACGACCGCCGCCACGGCCAGGCGCAACGGTGGCCGCTGGGCGGCCACGGTTCCCGTGCCCCTCGCGGGCAACGGCCCGGTGGTGCCGACCGTGCTGTGCCGGGTCCAGGACGGGTCGTTCGTCGCCGGGGAGGCCGCCGCCCGCCAGGAGATCAGCCACCACGAGTGGGTCGCGCGCGGCTTCACCAGCAGGCTCGGCGACGACCTGCCGCTGGTGGTCGGCAGCGAGTTCGTCCCGGCCCAGCGCCTGGTCGCCGCCATGATCGAGTGGGTCTCCGACGCCGCGACCCAGCGGCAGGGGCACCCGCCCGAGCACATCGCCATCGCCCACAGCGCCGCCTGGGGGCCGCACCGGATCCACCTCGTGCAGCAGGCGCTGTCCCAGCTCGGGATCACCGACGTGACGATGATCCCCGAACCGACCGCCGTCGCCCTCGACTACGCGAGCAAGCAGCGGGTGGACGACCAGCATCCGCTCGTGGTCGCCAACGTCGGCGGCAGCGGCTTCGACGCGACCGCGCTGCGCCGCCGCCACCCCACCTTCGACGTCGTCGGCTCGCCGCTGGACACCGACCACCCCTCCGGCCAGGACCTCGACGACGCGCTGTTCGAGCTGATCCGCGAGCAGTTCTCCGCCCAGCTCGCCGCCCTGGACGCCTCCGACGTCAACCACCGCGCGGCGCTGGCCAAGCTGCGCGCCGAGTGCGTGCGCGCCAAGGAGGCCCTGTCGCACCAGCCCGGGGTATCGATGTGGGTGGACCTGCCGGGCGTGCGCACCGAGTTCGGGCTCTCGCGGGCCCGCTACGAGCAGCTGGCCCGGCCGCACCTGGAGCGCGTGCCGGAGCTGATCTCGCAGGCCGTGCAGTCGGCCTCGCTACGCCCGGACGACGTCGAGACGGTGCTGCTCGCGGGTGGTGTCGCGCGCACGCCGCTGCTCAAGCAGCTGGTCGCCGAGCGGCTGGGAACCCCGCCGCTGGTCGACGTGGCGCCCGAGCTGACCGCCGCGAGCGGTGCCGCGCTGGCCGCGCAGCAGGTGCTGTCGACCCACACCGACCGGGGTTCGGTGGCCGAGACCAGCGTGCTCATGGCGGTCGAGGGCTTCGACTCCCTCGATGACATCGATGACGAACCCGAACCCGTCGAACGCCCGCCGATCGAGGTCGAGCCGATGCCGATCGAGCCGCCCGACGAGGCGCGGGCCAAGCGCATGAAGATCATCAAGCTCGTGGTGGCGGCGGTGCTCATCGCCGTCGGCATCGTGATCACCTTCATGACCAAGGACCACTCGATCACCGGCGTGATGGACCTGCTCAAGTAGCTCCGGACCTCCGGAGGGGCTTTTTCGTTAACGGAACGGCATACCGCGCAACGCGATTCCACCCCGGCACCGTCAGCCAACTGATCACCCGACCGGACGACCCGGCAGCACCGCCAGACCCAGCAACCGGAAGACGAGGAAGGCAGGCGTGAACCACTCGACGACCTCCCGCGCCGCCCTGGTCCCGGACGGGCACGCGAGCGGACTGCGGTCGGCCATCGAATCCTCCCCGGGCTCGCCGATCGCCGTCGGCATCCAGGGCGCGGGCGGATTCGGCAAGACCGCCCTGCTCGAAGCGATCGCCGCGACCTACCGCGAGGCCGGCGTGCCGGTGCTGGGCGTCCGGGAGCTCGACCGCGCCGACGAGGGCGCGGTGCTGGTCGACGACGCGCACCGGCTCGACGACGACCTGCTGCTGCGGCTCGCCGAACTCGCCCGCCGTCCCGGGACGCGGCTGCTGGTCGCCTACCGGCCGGGCCCGCGCAGCACCGCGCTCGGCGAGCTCATCGGCGAGCTCGGCGCCCCGGTGCTGCTCGCGGCCCTGGGAGTGGAGGAGATCGCCGAGCGGGCCGAGGGCGGCGCGCAGGACTGGGCGCTGGACTGGGTCGGCTGGGTGCAGACCCAGACCGGCGGCGTCCCGCGCTACGTCGCCCGGCTGCTCGCCGAGGCCGAACCCGGACGCGCCGCGTTCCCCGCCCGGACCCTGGACCACTTCCAGCACGACCTGGACCAGCTCGGCGAGACCGGCTGGGAGTGCGCGACGGCGATGGCCATCGGCGCCACCCCGCACCCGGACCTGCTCGCGGCCGTCGTCGGCACCGACAGCGCGGTGACCGCCGCCGTGCTCGCGGCGATGCGCTCCGGCGCGATGCTCGGCGCCGAGGACGCGCTGCTGCCGATCGTGCGCGCCGCGGTCCTGCGGTTGACGTCGTGGGAACGGCGGCTGCGCATCACGCGAAGACTGGTGGAACTCCAGATGTCCCGGGGCGGCCCGGTGCTGCCGCTGGTCGCGCCGCTGCTGGAGGCGCCGATGGCGCTGCTGCCGGAAGCGACGCTGGCGAAGGCGTTCGAGCGCGCCGGGGACGAGGCCGTGCAGGTCGCCCCGCACCTGGCCGGGAAGCTGCTGGCCGCCGCGGTGTCCGCCGGTGTCGACGCCGCGTCGGTGGTGGCGCGGCAGGCTCGCGCGGCCGCCGTCGCCGGCGACCTCGACGAGGCGCTGCGGCTCGCCGACCGGGTGATCGTCGACGAGACCGCGCCGGACCGGGAACTGGGCGTGCAGGTCGCTGCGGGCGTGCTGGCGCACCGGGGTCTGCTGGAGCGCTCCGCGGAGCTGTGCCGCTGGTCGTCGACCGCGCTGCGCTGGCCCGGCGACAAGGCGTTCGCGGCGGTCGGTCTCATCGGCGCGGGCCGGTTGGGCGAGGCCGAGGAGCTGCTCCGCTCCGGAGACGACGCGGGCCCGCCGACGTCGATGACCGGCGCCGCCGCGCAGCTCGCGGTGGGCGTGCACGAGTCCGTCGTCGGATCGGCGTCGACCGCGCTGTCCACGCTGGTGCGCGCGGCCTCGCTGGCGGAACCGCTGGGGCGCGGCGTGCTGGTGCCCGACACGCCGGCGGCGGTGGCCGCGCTGGTGGCGCTGCACTGCGGGGAGCTCGACGTCGCCCAGTCCACCTTGGACAGAGCGGTGGAGACCGGGACCGGCGGCGCGCTGCTGCACAACCGGCACCGGCTGCTGGCGGCCTGGCTGCCGCTGGTCAAGGGCGACACCGTCACCGCCCGCGCGAAGCTGCCCGACGCCTCCGAGATGGCCGCCCGCGACCGGCTGATGGCCACCGCGATCGAGGCGGGCATTGCCAGCCGCGACAACGACATGACGGCGCTGGCCAACGCCCGCGCTCAGGCCCGCCAGGTCGCCGCCGAGCACTCGGTGGACCTGTTCTCGCTGCTGCCGCTGGGCGAGCTGGTGGTGGCCGCGGCCCGGCTGCGCGACCAGGAGTGGATCACCCCGTACCTGGACGAGGCCGGTGCGCTGCTGGACCGGCTCGGCAACCCGCCGCTGTGGACGGCGATGCTGCTGTGGAAGCGGCTGCAGGCCGCCATCGTGCTGGAGGAGACCGCCTCCGCCGGGGACTTCGCCGACCGGCTCGACGCGCTGGCGCACCACAACGCGCTGGCGGGCGCGATGGCCGAGGCCGCCCGGATGTGGCTGCGGGTCCTGGGCGGCGAGGTCGACCAGGACGAGGTCGAGCGCATCGCCCGCGGCCTGCACGGCGCGGGCCTGGCCTGGGACGGCGCCCGCCTCGCCGGGCAGGCCGCCCTCCGCACCCACGACCGCCGCGCGATGCTCGCGCTGCTGGAGTGCGCCCGCGCGCTGCAGGGCAAACCGCCGCGCCCGCGCGCGGTCAAGACCAGCGGCGCGGACTCCGAGCTCCTCTCCGAGCGGGAGAAGGAGGTCGCGGAGCTGGTGGTCTCCGGGCTGACCTACAAGCAGGTCGGCAAGCGGCTGTTCATCTCCGCCAAGACCGTCGAGCACCACATCAGCCGGATCAAGCAGCGCCTCGGCACGACGAACCGCGAGGAGCTCCTCACCCGCCTACGCGAACTGCTCGCCACCCCGGAGTGACCCACCGCCCGCGCCGGACCCGGCGGGGTGGGCACGATTTCAATGGAGATCGGGTTCCCGACTTCCATTGAAATCGTGCTGATCGCCTCACGCCTTGCGCAGGTCGAGCACCGCGCGGACGTTGCCGACGACCTCGTACAGCGCCTCCTCGAAGCGGTGGCCGACCGGGCGGATGCTGGCGAACCCGTGGATCAGGTCCGGGAACCGCCGCGCCACCACCGGGACGCCCGCGTCCGCCAAGGTCTGGGCGTAGGCCTCGCCCTCGTCGCGCAGCGGGTCGAACCCGCAGGTCACGACGACCGCCGTGGGCAGGTCGGCGTGATCGTCGGCGAGCAGCACCGACAGCCTCGGGTCGGGCAGCGTGGCCTCGTCGGGCGAGTACTGCTCCATGAACCAGGTCATGTCGTGGTCGGTGAGCAGGAAGCCGTTGCCGAACAGCTCCCGCGAGCGGCGCCGCCGGGTCGCGTCCACCGCCGGGTACAGCAGCAGCTGCAGCAGCGGCTTCTGCGCACCCGATCGGGTCGTCTGCAGCGCGACGGCGGCGGCGAGGTTGCCGCCCGCCGAGTCGCCGCCGACGGCGATCGCGTCGCCGGAGGAGCCCAGCTCGGCGGCGTTGTCCACGGCGTAGGCGTAGGCGGCCATCGCGTCGTCGAGCGCGGCGGGGAAGGGGTGCTCGGGCGCCAGCCGGTAGTCCACCGACAGCACCCGGATCCCGGCGTTCTTGGCGAGGAACCGGCACAGGTCGTCGTGGCTGTCCAGGTCGCCGATCACCCAGCCGCCACCGTGGTAGAAGACCAGCAGCGGGCCGGTCTCGGTGAGCTCCTTGGGGCGGTAGAGCCGCGCGGGCAGATCGCCGTGCGGGCTCGGGATGGTCCGCTCGGCGACCACTACGCCGGGCAGCGGAGCGCGCGAGGTGATCTTCGTCGCGTGCGTCATGCCGGCGCGGGCCTTCGCGGCGGTCGCCGCGGACAGGCCGGTCTGGCCGGTGATCTTCTGCAGCTTGAGGAGCAGCTGCGCGTCGAGTGCGAGTTCCTGGTCGTCCAGCCGGACCGGTGGGCCCGCGATGAGCCTGCGCAGGGGCTGGGGAAGTGCGTACACGGCGCGCATCGCCGCGCCTTCCAGTGCGGGCTGCAGCGCTTCGACGACGTTGGGCATGAGCCTGGCCTTCCCGGGAAGGTGGTGGTGGTGTCTTATGTTACCCGCAGGTAGCCAAGTGTCCCGTCGACCTTGACCTCCAGCGGACTCGAGGTCCTAGCGTGACCCCGCACAGCACAACGGGGGCGACAGATCCCAGGTTCGGGTGAAAGGATCGGCACATGACGGTGACCGTGGTGGGGATCGGTGGCTCGGTCCGCCCCGACTCGCAGTCCGAGCGCGTGCTGCACGCCGCGCTGGAGGGAGCCCGCGAGGCGGGGGCGAAGGTCCGGGCGATCACCGGGGCCGACCTGGACCTGCCGTTCTACGACCCGCACGTGACCGAGCGCTCCGCCAACGCCGCCGAGCTCGTCGAGGCGCTGCGCACCGCCGACGGCGTGCTGATCGCCTCGCCCGGCTACCACGGCACGGTGTCCGGCCTGGTCAAGAACGCCCTCGACTACGTCGAGGACCTGCGCGGCGACGCCCGGCCGTACCTCGACGGGCGCGCCGTCGGCTGCATCGGCACCGCCTACGGCTGGCAGGCCACCGTCACCACGCTGCAGGCCCTGCGCTCGGTCGTGCACGCGCTGCGCGGCTGGCCCACCCCGCTGGGCGGCGCGGTGAACTCCGCCGAGACGCGCTTCGACGCCGACGGCGGCTGCGAGGACGAGAAGGTCGCCGCCACGTTGCGCACCATCGGGCGACAGGTCGTGGAGTTCGCCGAACGGCGGGTGTGACCGCCCGACGTGCGCGGGTACCTCCTGGGCAGCACCCTGAACCGGGTCTGCACGTTCTCGAGGAGGTTGTGCGAGCTCATGGCCCAGAAGAGTGCCCCCAAGACCACGAAGAAGACCGCAGCGACGAAGAAGAGTTCGGCGTCGAAGAACACGGGCCCGATCACCGGCCCGCTCGGCGACGCCGACCGCGAGATCACCGGTGAGGTCCTGCAGGACACCCTGCTCGACCTGATCGACCTGCACCTGGTCGCCAAGCAGGCGCACTGGAACGTCGTGGGCAGGTTCTTCCGCGACGTGCACCTGCAGCTCGACGAGCTGGTCACGGCGGCCCGGGGCTACGCCGATGACGTCGCCGAGCGCTCCGTGGCGATCGGAGTCTCCCCGGACGGCCGTGCCGCCACGGTCGCGAAGGGCTCGGGAATCCCGGACTTCCCCGCGGACTGGCGCACCGACAAGCAGGTGATCGAGTCGATCGTCGACGCCCTCGCCGAGGTCATCACCCGCCTCCGCAAGCGCATCGACGAGACCGACAAGACCGACCTGGTCAGCCAGGACCTCCTGATCGCCATCGCCAGCGACCTGGAGAAGTCCCACTGGATGTGGCAGGCGCAACTCGCCTGACCCACCCCGCCGTCGAAAACCCCGGTTCTCATCGCGTGAGAACCGGGGTTTTCGACGTGATCAGCGGGCGCGTTCGTACTGGACGGGCCAGAGCGTGTCGGCGCGGAGGCGATCGGCGGCGTGCAGCGGCCAGTGCGGGTCGCGCAGCAGTTCGCGGCCGAGCAGGACCGCGTCCGCCGAACCCGAGGCCACGATCTCCTCGGCCTGCTCCGGGGCGGTGATCAGGCCGACCGAGGCGGTGGGGACCTCGGCGTCGAGCTTGATCTGCCGCGCGAACGGGACCTGGTAGCCGGAGCGCACCGGGATCTGGGCGTCCGGGATGGCGCCGCCGGTGGAGGCGTCGATGAGGTCGACGCCGCGCTCGGCGAGCAGGCGGGACAGGCGCACCGAGTCGTCGCCGGTCCAGCCGCCCTCGGCCCAGTCGGTCGCCGACAGGCGGGCGAACAGCGGCTTGCCCTCCGGCCACGCCGCGCGCACCGCGTCGGTGATCTCCAGCAGCACCCGGACGCGGCTCTCGAAGTCACCGCCGTAGGCATCGGTCCGGTCGTTGACCAGCGGCGAGTAGAACTGGTGCGCCAGGTAGCCGTGCGCGAAGTGCAGCTCGACGACGTCGAAGTCGGCCTCGTCGGCGCGGCGCGCGGCGGCGGCGAACTGCTCCGGCAGCGCGGCGATCTCCTCGGCGGTCAGCGCGCGCGGGGCCGCCAGGTCGCCGAAGGCGTTGTCGGTGGAGCTGACGGTCTGCCAGCCGCCCTCGGAGGCGTCGACGGTGGTGCCGCCGTTCCAGGGCTGGCTGGTGGAGGCCTTGCGGCCGGCGTGCGCGAGCTGGATGCCGGTCGCGGCGCCCTGGGCGTGCACGAAGTCGTTGATCCGGCGCCAGGCGGCGACCTGATCGTCGTTGTAGAGGCCGGTGTCCTGCGGGGTGATGCGGCCTTCCGGCACCACGCCCGAGGCCTCGGCGATGACCAGACCGGCGCCGCCGATGGCGAACTGGCCCAGGTGGACCAGGTGCCAGTCGTTGGGCACGCCGTCGGTGGCCGAGTACTGGCACATGGGCGAGACCCACACGCGGTTGCGGACGGTCAGATCACGCAGCTTGATCGGTTCAAACAGATGGCTCACACCCACCATGACGACCGCGCGGAACGAGATATTCCGCCGCTCCGGAGGGGCGTCGCTCACAGCGCCGCTCTCGCAGAGCTGGGAGCCGGGTGGGGTGAAAGCGCGCTCTTCGCCCGATAAGTCCGCCCGCGCGTTCAGCGAACGTCCAGCCGATTCTGCGGCTCTTCACGTCGAATTCCCCCCTGGCGCGCTCATTAAGTTGAGTGGTGTCCGCCGGAAATCGGCGGAGCGATTCAGAACCGATCGATGGAGGAAAAGAAAATGGGTTTCCCGATTCCCTTCCCCGGTAACGGCCACCCGCGTCCGCACTTCCCGGAGCGCCCGCAGCAGCCGCAGCCCGCTCCGGCCCCGCGCCGCTGACGACGCGGGACTCCGACGCCTCGGGCCCGGCGGTGGACCCCTCCGCCGCCGGGCCCGCTCCCGGGAGGACGAGATGACGACGGGTGAGCTCTTCCGCCGGTTCTGGCCCTACCTGCGGCAGGAACGCGCAGGTCTGGCCGGTGCCGCGGCGTTGCTGGTGCTCGCGGCGGTCGCCGACACCGCGGCGATCTGGATGTTCATGGTCCTCACCGACGAGGCCCTGGCGACCGGCGACATCAACGCGTTCTGGGCGCCCGCCGCGTCCTGGTTGGGCATCGCGGCCCTCGGCGCGGTGGCGACGTTCTGCGGCGGATATCTCGCCGCCGGAATTGCGGAGAGATTCCTCCTCCGATTGCGCGGAGCGCTGTACGGGCACGTGCAGGAATTGCCGCCGCACTTCTTCGCGAGAAGAGCGGGAGGAGATCTCGTCGCGCGCTTTTCCGGCGATGTGGAAGCCGTGGAGAGGTTCGTCGCGTCCGGCGTTCTGGAAACCGCGACCGCCGTGGTCGGGGTCGTCCTCTACGCGGGCGCGGCGCTGTACCTGCGCTGGGACCTGGCGCTGCTGTCGTTCGCCCTGGCGCCCGCGTTCTGGCTGGTCGCGCGCAAGTTCTCGGCCCGGATCCGGACGGTGTCGACCGAGGAGCGCGCGGCCAACGGCGCGATCAGCACCGCGGTCGCCGAAGGGCTCACCAACGTCGAGCTCGTGCAGGCGTACAACCAGCAGGAACGGCAGTCGCAGAAGCTCCACGAGCAGTCCTACCGCTGGTTCCGCGCGAAGCTCGCCCAGGCGCGGCTGACCGCGCTGTACCCGCCGCTGGTCACCGTCGTCGAGACGGTGTGCGTCCTGCTGGTGATCGGCGTCGGCATCTGGGAGATCGCCGCGCAGCGCATCAGCATCGGCGGCCTGATGGCCTTCGCCGCCTACATCGGCTACCTCTACCCGCCGCTGCAGAACCTCGGTCAGATCACCATGACCGTCACCGCCGCCCGCGCCGCGGGAGAGCGGCTGGTGGAGCTGCTCGACGAGCGCCCGTCCGTCGCCGACGCGGGCCGGGGCCGGTTGGTGCCCGGTCGCCGCCGGGGAATCCGGTTCGAGCGCGTCTGTTTCACCTACCCCGGTGCCGACCGGCCCGCGCTGACCGGCCTCGATCTGGAGGTCCGGCCGGGCGAGTTCGCGATGGTCACCGGGCCCAGCGGGGCGGGCAAGTCCACGCTGGCCAAGCTGCTGCTGCGGTTCTACGCCCCGGCGTCCGGGCGCATCACGCTCGACGGCGCGGACCTGTCCGATCTGGGCGTGCGGGCGCTGCGCGACGAGATCGCCCTGGTGCCGCAGGAAGCGGCGGTCTTCCACGGCACGGTCGCCGACAACATCGCCTTCGGCGCGCCCTCGGCCACCCGCGCGGAGGTCGTCGCGGCCGCCCGCGAGGCCGACGCGGACGAGTTCGTCCGCGCCCTGCCCGACGGCTACGAGACCGAGCTGGGGGAGCGCGGCGCGCTGCTCTCCGGCGGTCAGCGGCGCCGGATCACCCTCGCCCGCGCCATCCTGCGCGGCGCGTCGGTGCTGGTCCTCGACGAACCCACCAACGGCCTCGACGCGGCCTCGGCCAAGCGCGTCCTGGAACCGCTGCGCCGCCTGGCCCGGACCCGCACGACCTTGCTGATCAGCCACGACCTCGACCTGGCCGCCGAAGCCGACCGCGTGGTGGTCGTCGACGGCGGCCGCGTCGTCGACCAAGGCCCGCCCGCGCACCTACCGCCCGGAGGCGGCGTTGACGCCGACCCACGGGGGAGGAGCGTCGCGAGCCCGCCGCCCCGCCACTTCTCCGGGCAGCTGTTCGCCCCCGACGACACCCCCACGGTCCGCCTCCCAGCGCTCCCCCTGAGCTTCCGCCGCTAGGGCGCGCAGAGGTCACCAGGTGACGGTTTCAGCCATAACTGTCCCGACATTTCGGGCATAACCCCCGGGCGATTCGGGCTAAAACCGTCCCCGGCCGCTCATCCCAGCCCGACGGCCCGCCGGGCGAAGTGGATCTCGGTCGCGACCTGGCGCAGCGTCTCGGCGACGACCAGCGAGCCGTGGCCCGCGTCGTAGCGGTAGAACTCGAACGGGATCTCCCGCTCGCCCAACCGGTCCAGGTAGTTGAGGATCTGCTGGATCGGGCAGCGCGGGTCGTTGTCACCGGCCAGCACCAGCACCGGGGCGCGGACCTGGTCGATGTAGGTGATCGGCGAGGCCTTCTCGTAGACCGCCGGGATCTCCTCCGGGGAGCCGCCGAACAGCGCGCGGTCGTAGGCGCGCAGCGGCTCCATCTCGTCGGCGAACGCCGAGACGTAGTCGGCGACCGGCACCCCGGCGACACCGCCGGCCCAGCGCTCCGGCTGGGTCCCCAGCGCGAGGAGCGTCAGGTAGCCGCCCCAGGAAGCACCCGCGACGACGCTCAGCGCGGGCGTGGTCAGCCCGGTCTCGATGGCCCAGTCGTGGACCCGCGCGACGTCCTCCAGCTCGGTGGTGCCGGGCCTGCCCTCGATGGCGTCCCGCCACGCCGAGCCGTAACCGGTCGAGCCCCGGTAGTTGATCTCCACCACGGCGAACCCGGCGTCCAGCCAGGCCGCCCGGTAGGCGGAGAACCGGTCCTCGTCGGCCGCGTGCGGACCGCCGTGCAGGTTGAACACCGTCGGCACCGGCCCGTCCCCGGCGCCGTCGGGCCGCGCGACCAGCGCGTGCACGGTGTCGTTCGGGCCGTGGGGGATCTCCACGAACACGTCGCTGACCGGCTGCGATTCCGGCGGGCGCTCGCCGGGCGGGGTCAGCAGCACCTGGTCGTCGCCGGTGGCCGACACGGTCCGCACCAGCGACGGCGTCGCCGCCGAGGACCACACGTACTCGACCGCGTGATCCGGGCGCACGGCCGCTCCGGCCACGGTGCCCGGGGGAGTGGCGAGCTCGGTGAGCTCGCCGGAGCCCAGGTCGTAGCGGTGCATGGTGGTGCGCGCGTGCTGGGTGTGGGCGATCAGCAGCGCCTTGCCGTCCGGGTACCAGTCGGCGGAGACCTCACCGGGCAGGTCCAGCGAGATCTCGGTCTCGGTGTCGGCGAGGACGTCCCAGACCAGCAGCTCCTCCTTGCCGCGCCGCTCGTGCAGCACCAGCAGCCGCGGGTCGCCGGTGACGGGCGCGAACGCCAGCGCGTCCAGGGACTTGCCCGGGCCGTCCCACTTCTCGGCGACCTCGGAGCCGTCCACCCGCAGCACCCGCAGCGCCGGGTGGCGGGAGTCGCCGTGCTCGGAGTGGGAGAGGACCAGCATCGTCTCGTCCCAGGACATCGCGGCCAGCCCGCCGTCCTGCTCGTGCTGGTAGAGCACCTCGGGCTCGCCGTCGCGCACCACCCACACGGTCACGCCGTCGTCGGTGGACATGCCGAGCCCGGTCACCGAGCTGCCCAGCTCCAGCCCCGCCGGGTAGCCGGGGTGGGTGCCGGGAACGGCGGGTGCGGTCTCACCGGTCTCGAACGGCTGGACCACCCAGCTGCCGAACTCGTCGCCGTCGGTGTCGTCGAACCACCAGATCTGCTCGCCGTCGACCGACAACGTCCCGTGGAACGTCCCCTGTGGACGGTCGGTGACCTGGCGGTGCTTGTCGCTGTCGCGGTCCCAGGCGTAGATCTCCCAGGTGCCGCTGAAGTTCGACACGTACAGGCTGCGCTGCGGCGCGTCCCGAGCCCAGTCGGGCAACGACACGCGCGGCGCGGTGAACCGCGCTCGCCACCGGCTCTCGCGCTCCGGGTCCTCGAACAGGGCAGTGGGGATCTTCGCCTCGGGGTAGGTGCTCACGCCCCCGATACTGCCCGATCGCCCCACCGGACGCCCGCACCCGCCCTCACCGCGACTTGCGGGCCCGGTAGGCGGCGACGGCGTTGCGGTTGGCGCAGGCCGTGGTGCAGAAGCGGCGGGAGCGGTTGCGGGTGAGGTCGAGGACGACTCCCTCGCAGGTCTCGTCGGCGCACAGCGACAGCCGCGACATCTCGTCCAGCCGGACCACGTCGACCATCGCCATCGCGACCTCGACGATGACCCGCCGGGCGAGCGGCGCGTCGGCGTCGATGGCGTGCAGGTGCCAGTCCTCGTCGCCGTGCCGCACCAGCTGGGGGAGCGCGCCGGCCTCGGTGAGCATGTCGTTGACCAGGCCCGCCGCGCGGTCGCGGTCGGTGGTCAGCAGGTCGCGCAGGACTGGCCGCAGCGCGCGGAGCTCCGCCAGCTCGGCCTCGTCGCGGTCGCGGCGGCCGGTGTAGCGGTGCTCGGCGTACCAGGCGTCGACGGCCTGGACGGTGGTCAGCGCGTCGGGATCTCCGGCGCTGTTGACGAGAGCGACGCCCGCCTGCAGCGCCTCCTCCGTGTCATGGCCAAAAATCATGTTGACATATTACACTTCCGCTCCATAGCGTCATTTGTCATGACGCGATTAGCAAATGACAGCGCTGGTGAAGGCGTTCCGCCCGGGGCTGGTGAAGGCGTTCCGCCCGGGGCCGGTGCAGTCGCTCCGTCCGCTCCCGGCGTGCGCGTTCTGCCGGGGATCGGCAGCGGGCTGCTGCTCGCGCTGCTCTCGGCGGCTTCGTTCGGCATGGCGGGTGCGCTGGCGCGCGGTCTGCTCGAAGCCGGGTGGAGCCCGGGCGCGGTGGTGCTGGTCCGGCTCAGCGTCGGCGCGCTGACCCTGGCCCCGTTCGCGCTGATCGCGTTGCGCGGCCGCTGGTCGCTGCTGCGCACCCAGGCCCGCCCGGTGCTGATCTACGGCGCGCTCGGCATGGCCGGCACGCAGTTCTGCTACTTCTCGGCCGTGAGCACGATGGACGTGGCTCCGGCGCTGCTCATCGAGTTCACCGCCCCGGTGGCGATCGTCGGCTGGCTGTGGCTGCGGAAGGGGCAACGCCCCCGTCGTCTGACGCTGGTGGGCGCGGCGTCGGCGATCGCGGGGTTGGTGTTCGCCCTGGACCTGGCCTCGGGCGCGGACGTGGCGTGGACCGGAGCGGCGTGGGCGTTCGCGGCGATGATCGGCAACGCCGCGTACTTCCTGGTCTCGGGTGAGACGGAGGGCGCGCTGCCCCCGATCACCCTGGCGGGCGCCGGCCTGGTCCTGTCGGCGGCCATCCTCGCGGCCCTGGGCGCGGTCGGAATCCTGCCCATGCACGCCACTTTCACGACGGCGACCTACGCGATCGGCGAAACCCCTTGGTGGGCACCGCTGATCGCCCTCGGTGTCCTCTCCGCCGCCGTCGCCTACGTGACGGGCACGGCCGCCACCCGCCGCCTCGGTTCCCGCCTCGCGTCCTTCGTCGCCCTCACCGAAGTCCTCGCCAGCGCCCTCTTCGCCTGGGCCCTGCTCGACCAGCGACCGGGCCCAGCGGTCGTCCTCGGCGGTCTCCTCATCATCACCGGGGTGGTCCTCGTCCGCCTCGGCGACCGCCCCTGATCAGCGCCGGCACACCTCGAACAGGAAGCACCCGAACTCCACCGCCCGAACGGGCACGGCCGCCACGGCCGGATCCATGAGCAGGTCCGAAGCGGTCCGCTCGGCGAGCTCGGTGTTCCCGTCCAGCAGCCAGCCACCCAGGATCCGGCCTTCGGCGGAGTAGGCGCGCAGCACCCGCCGAGCGCCTCGGACCCCTGCAACGGCCAGCCCGCGCCGTCCGGGCCGTTGCAGGGGTCCGCGTGGATGAACACCGGGCCGACCTCGTCGTAGGCGCCGGGCGTCGCACCGGTTTTCGCGGCCCAGTGCCGCAACGGCGCGTAGCTCACCAAGGCGACCCGCTCGCCAGGCCGGATCCGCCGCAGGCAGCACCGCAGCCGTCCACCGCCCTCGTCGTCGACGAACGGTTCTCGCTGTCGGCTCGCGTCGTCGACCTCGCGCAGCTGGGACATCACCGGGGCTCGGCATCACTCGCGAGTCCATGCCTCGATGGTCGTCAACGGGAGCGCGCGGTGCCGGCGGAATCGGCCCCAGCAGTCGGCGGTCGGGGGTTGCGGCGGGCGATGTCCGCGGAGAGCGCGGTGGCGAACGCGCACCAACCCGCGTAGGGCACCAGGGCGGCTCCGGCCGGGGCATCGACCCGCGCTGTTCGTCGCAGCAGGTCGAGCGAGCTCGCCGTCAGGATTCCGGCTTCGACCGCCGCCCACCGGGGACTTCGGGCGCCCCAGAACACCCAGGTCCACCCGGCGTTGAGCAGCAGGTTCGCGGCGAGGGCCGGGACGTAACCCGATCTCCGGGGAAGCCGGGACAGCGCTGCTGCGGAGGCCACGGCGATGTCGGCGTACAAGGCCGTCCACACCGGTCCGAACACCGGCGGCGGTGGCTGCCAGCGAGGCTTGCGCAATCCACGGAACCAGCGGGAATCCGACTCGACCGCGACCGCGCCGACGACGGCCGTCGCAACGACCGCCGCGCCCGTGCCTGCCAGCGTCCTCCAGCGCATGCCCCGATTGTCGCCCCGCCGAGCGGCCGCCGCTCGCGAGTCTCGCCGACCGGGTCGTTCCGGCATCGGGCGGATGTCGGATCATCTCCCGCGAGGATCTCGCTGAGCGAGTCCGGCTCAGCCCGTTCGGCCGCCGCGGGTCTCACGCGGCGCGGAGAGGAGAGCATCGTGCCCGCACCAGCACGACGGATCAGCGGATGGTTATCCCTGGCGGTCGTCGGCTACTTCATCGTGAGCGCTCCCGCCCAAGCAGCCCAGTTCACCCGAGACCTCCTCTGCCGCCTCGAAGACCTGGCCCACAACGGGATCGTCTTCCTGACCAACCTCACCACCTGAAGCACCGACCCGGCCCCGGCGGCTGGACGGAGTACCGCCGCAATCCGCGCGCCGTTGCTAGCGTCGCCGCATGCCACCTGCTGTCATCGTCGCGCACGACCCGGCCTGGTCGGCCCGAGCCCAGCAGTTCCTCCGCGAGCTGCGCTCCGCGTTCGCCCCTCTCGACGGGGCTGACGAGTTCACCTACGAGCACATCGGCTCGACCGCAGTGCCTGGCCTCGGTGCGAAGCCGATCGTGGACTTGCAGGTCCGGATGCCGTCCTTGCCGAGCCTGGCCGAACTCGCCGAGCTGCTCGCGCCGACGCCCTTCGTGCCCGCGCCCGGCGCACGGCCGGATTCCCCGGGTGTCTACGCGGACATCCCGCGGCCGGGGGATTCCGAGGACGCCGCGCTTTACGAGAAGCGGCTCTTCCACGCTCCCGCCGAGGAGGCCGTCCTCCACATCCGGAGGTCCGATTCCCCGTTCGCCCAGTTCGTCCTGGACTTCCGGGACTGGCTGCGGCACCACCCGGACCAGGCGCGTCGCTACGAGCAGATCAAGCGCGCCCTCGCCGAGCAGCACGCAGCCGCATCGGACTACGACGACTACACCCGGGCCAAATCAGCCTTCTTGGACGAGATCCAGCCGCAACTGCGTGGCTGGGCCCGGAACCGGTCGTCCTGATCGGCTCGCAGCTCGGAAGACGGTCTCCGGCTCGCCGGAGCGGACCAGAACGGGGTCGTCAGCGGTTCGGGTCAGGCCGCATCGGGGGTGAACGGGGTGCGCAGCGGACGCAGGGTTTCCTCGTCCTGGTGCACCCGCGGGCGGCGGGGTTCCGGGGCGGTGCGGTCCGAAACCGGCTCGCGGAACGCCACCGGGGCGACCGGCGGAGCGTTGCGCTCGGAGCGGTTCTCGGGGCGTACGGGTGTGGAGACGTTCATGTGAAGTCCTCTCGGGGCGCTGCGAAAGCGGTGGCGCCCAGGTAATCGGGAAAGTGCGGCTGCGAGGCCGCGGGATCGGGGTTCCGGGAACCCTGCGCGTGGGAACGCGTTCGGCTCGACCGGAAGGGAAGCGCCGCGCGCCCCGGAAGGGCGTCTTCACGGCGGCGGGTGGTGCATCGGTTTCGAGGTCTCGACCGCGTCGAAGCGGGAGCTGTGCCGGCGAAACCGCGGTCCCCGGCCCGCGCGCGAGGCGCGGGCCGGGACGGTGCTCAGCGGATCGTCAGGCCACGCGCACGGAGTCGGCCTGCGGGCCCTTGGGGCCCTGGCTGACGTCGTAGGTGACCTTCTGGTCCTCGTCGAGGCTGCGGAAACCGGCAGCGTCGATGGCCGAGTAGTGGACGAACACGTCCGGACCACCGTCGTCGGGCGCGATGAAGCCGAAGCCCTTCTCCGAGTTGAACCACTTCACGGTTCCGTTGCTCATGTCTTCTCCTCCAGGAGCTGGGGTATGACGAGCGACCGCACTTCGCGGAGGCCCGGGCCGGGGGAATCTCAGACGGCGGCTAACTCCAGCTACGACCAAAGAAAGAAGCTCGCCCGCATCAACATCCTGCGAGCATGCGCAAAACACGAACCCAGAAATACAACGACCACCACTCACCCTACACGTCCCACGAGCCAGGACCAGGGCGTCGACCCACCCATCGCCCATCCGGGCAGGCGCATAAGGCCGTGGGTGCCGGACGGCGGGAATGGTGCTGAGGCCGGTGCGGCGGAACGGAAGGCGTACCGTGTTGTATACGCGGTCTCCCCGCTGGCCGAGGCGACGAAGGTTGTGGGAGAGGGAGGACCAAGATCGTCTTCCTATTCTTCTCCCAGCGGCGCTTCCGGGCATGGGAAAAGGGCCTGGTCTGAACTCCTCGCGGAGTCCTGACCAGGCCCTTTGCCTTGTCGGGGTGGCGGGATTTGAACCCACGACCTCTTCGACCCGAACGAAGCGCGCTCCCAAGCTGCGCCACACCCCGATCTCCAGCTCTGAGGCATCTCGGGTGCTCGCCTCAGCGCTGGATATAGCTTAGCGGATGCCTTCTCCGGCTCCCCAAGGGGTCCTGGTTTCCGCGTTTTCGCTGGTGGAGGCCGGGTTTTCGGTCCTCGGCAGCAAGGTCAGCAGCGTGGCCTCCGGCGGGCACGCGAAGCGGACCGGGGCGTAGGGCGAGGTGCCGAGGCCCGCCGAGACGTGCAGGTGCATCCGCTCGCCCCACGTGGAGGCGCCGCGGGCGCGGGAGCGATCCAGGTCGCAGTTCGTCGTCAGCGCGCCGTAACCCGGGACGCGCAGCTGGCCGCCGTGGGTGTGCCCGGCCATCACCAGGTCGTAGCCGTCCTCGGCGAAGCAGTCCAGCACGCGCGGCTCGGGGGAGTGCGTGACG
The DNA here is from genome assembly GCF_045278815.1 of Saccharopolyspora sp. ID03-671. Lineage (NCBI taxonomy): Bacteria > Bacillati > Actinomycetota > Actinomycetes > Pseudonocardiales > Pseudonocardiaceae > Saccharopolyspora > Saccharopolyspora sp. ID03-671. The sequence goes on along the minus strand of NZ_CP134054.1, from coordinate 3,558,556 downwards.
CCCAGCTTCAGGCCCGCGTCGGCCGGGGGACGGCCCGCGATCTCCTCGTAGCGGTCCAGGTGCAGGTGCGGGTCGTCCAGGCCCGCGACGTGGATCTTGGTGCCCTTGACGTCGATGTCGTGGTGGCGGTGGGTGGCGTCGAGCCAGCCGCGCTCGGTCATCGCCGCGCGCAGGTCCCGCCACGGCAGCGACTCGCCGTGGACGCGCTTGGTCTTCGCCGACGGCAGCAGGTAGCGGGCCGGGTTCTTCGGCTTCGGGCCGTAGTAGTCGTTGCTGCCGAAGATGAACACGCCCGGCTTGTCCAGCAGCGACCCCATCGCGCGCAGCGCCGCCGGCACCGCCTGCGGGTGCGCCAGGTTGTCGCCGGTGTTGACCACGAAATCCGGGTCGAGGTCGGCGAGCTCGGCGACCCAGCGCTGCTTCGACCGCTGGTTCGGCGTCATGTGCAGGTCGGAGATGTGCAGCACCCGAATCGGGGGTGTGCCCTCGGCCAGGACCGGAACCGTCGCCTGCCGCAACGTCCAGTGCCGTCGTTCGATGGCCGCCGAGTAGGTGAGCGTCGCGGCGCCGACCGCGCCCGCGCTGAGCAGAATCCGCCCGAACTTGTTCACCCTCGCAAGCCTACGTCTCGGCCGGGGTCGGTGGCCCGGCGCCCGCGTGCCTGGCGCGATAATCGACGCATGGCCGAGCTCAAGGAAAAGCTGCGGGCGGACCTGTCCGCCGCGATGAAGCAACGCGACACCGCCGTCACCGGAGTCCTGCGCATGGCGCTGGCCGCCGTCGGCAAGGAGGAGGTGTCCGGCAAGCAGCAGCGGGAGCTCTCCGACGAGGAGGTGCTCAAGGTGCTGGGCAAGGAGGCCAAGAAGCGCGACGAGGCAGCCGAGGCGTTCCGCTCCGCCGGACGGGCCGAGCAGGCCGACACCGAGGCGTCCGAGGCCGAGATCCTGCGCCGCTACCTGCCCCAGCAGCTCTCCGACGACGAGCTGTCCGCGCTGGTCACCGAGGCCATCGCCGAGGTCGAGGCCGAGCTGGGCGAGCGCCCGGGCATGAAGCAGATGGGCCAGGTCATGAAGGCCGCCAACGCCAAGGCCGCCGGCCGCGCCGAAGGCGGCAAGGTCGCGGGCCAGGTCAAGGCCCAACTCCAGGGCTGACTCAGCTCCAGGGCTGACCCGGCCCCGGAGCGGGCTCAGCCCTCGGGCGCGTCCCGGCGCCAGTAGGCGAGGGCGTAGAGGTGTCGGCGGTCCAGGCCGAGCTCGCGCTGGCAGTGCTCGCGCAGGTGGTGGACCGCGTCCGCCTCGGCGCCGATCCACACGTGCGGATCCGGCCCGAGCTCGGCGCCGCGCAGCGCCTCCAGGAGCAGGTCGCTCTGCCCGGCCGGGACGCCGTCGCGCTGCAGCCAGTGCCAGGTGACCTGGGCGGCCGAGTCGATCTCCAGCCGCTCGTCGGCGTCGGCGATCTCCGCGAACACCGTCACCCGGGCCTGCTCCGGCAGCTCCTCGACGATCGCGGCGATCGCCGGCAGCGCCGTCTCGTCGCCGATCAGCACCAGCGGGTCGGCGGTGGTCGGCGGCTGGTAGGCCATGCTCGGGCCCACGGTGACGATCTGATCGCCGGGGGCCGCCGCTGCGGCCCACTCGCTGCCCGGGCCGTCGTGGTCGTGGACCACGAAGTCGATCGCCAGCTCCCGGCGCTGCGCGTCGAACCAGCGGACCGTGTAGGTGCGCTGCCGCGGCTGCTCGTCGCGGGGGAGGGCGAAGACCTCCTCGCGGGTGCGGCCCAGCGGCATCGGCTTGCCCGGCTGCGGCAGGCACAGCTTGATCCGCTGGTCGCTGCCGTTGCTGACGAAGTCGCCGAACTCGTCCCCGCCGAGGACGATCCGCACCACGCGCGGCGTGATCCGCTCGGTCGACCGCACCTCCACCAGGCGGTAGCGGGACCGGGCACGTCGGGTGCTCGCCTGCGCTCTCGTCACGAAGGCGAGTCTAGGAAGCACCCGAACGGCCCGGTCAACCGGTCACTGCCCCGGCGGACCGCCCGGCTGCTGCCCCGGCGGGACGCCCGGTGGCGCGGGTGGTGCCGGTGGCGGTCCGGCGGCGGGCGGCGGTGCCGTCGGCGGTGGCCGCTGCGTCGACGGCGTGGGCACGTAACCGGTGCTCACCGACAGCGTCACCGTCTCGCCGGGCAGCGCGAAGCCGCGCGGCGTCTGACTGGTGACCGTGCCCCGCTTGCGCTGGCTGTTCACCGATCGCTCGGTGACCTTGTAACCGGCCTTCTCCAGCGTTTCCTTGGCCTTGTCGTTGGTCAGGCCGACGACGTTGGGCACCTGGAACTCGTTGCCGCCGTTCTCGTACCGGTCGGTGGTCGGGGGCAGCGGTGCCACCGGCAGGCCCTGGTGGATCACGTTCATCGCGTCGAACCAGGTCCGCGCGGGGACCTTGCCGCCGTAGATGTTGCCGCCGTTGGCCCCGCACAGCCGGGGCGGATCGGTGTCGCAGATGCCCTGCGGCGACGTGCCGTCGCTGAAGGTCAGCACCGAACCGGCGAACTGCGGGGTCGCACCGAGGAACCCGGCCGACTGGTGCGCCTCGGTGGTACCGGTCTTGGACGCCACCGGACGGCTCCAGCCCGCTCCGCTGGCCGCGGCAGCCGCCGTGCCGCCGCCGGTGTCGTCCTTGCTCATGCCTACGGCCATCGCGTTGGCCAGCGGCTCGTCCACGGCCTGCTCGCACGGGTCCTCGGTGATCGACACCGGGTTGCCGTTGCGGTCCTGGATCTGCTCGATCGGCGTCGGCGGGCACCACGTGCCGCCGCTCATGATCGTCGCGCCGACGTTGCTCAGCTCCAGCGGACTCGTCGGGGCGAAGCCGAGCGTGAACGCGCCGATGTTCTTCTGCTTCACGTCCTCGGCCTGGGACAGGCCGCCCGAGCCGTTGGGCGTGACGGGGTTGCCGCTGGAGGTGTTGTGCAGCAGCGTCTGCCGCATCCCCAGCCGGACCGCCATGTCCACCGTCGGGTTCAGCCCGACCCGCTCCTGCAACGCCACGAACGCGGTGTTCGGCGAGGTCGCCAACGCCATCTGCAGCGAGCGCGGACCCGCCGCGACGCCCTCGGCGTTGCCGACCGTGTAGGGCCGGGAACCGTTCTTGTAGACCTGCGAGGTGTAGGAGCCGGGCGACTGGATCGTGTTGTAGATCCCCATCCCCTTCTCCAGCGCCGCCGCGGCGGTGAACACCTTGTAGATCGACCCGGCGCCGAACTTCACGATCCCGCTGGGCAGCGCGTACGACGTCTGCCCCTTCGAGGCGTCGATGCCGAAGTCGCGGTTGGCGACCAGCGCGCGCACCCGGTGCTTGTCCTTGCCGGGTTCGACGACGCTCATCACGTTCGCGATGCCCTTGGTCGTCTTCGGCACGCCGCGCTCGGCGGCGGCCTTGGCGGCGTCCGTGGCGCGCTTGTCCATCGAGGTGCGGATCGTGTAGCCGCCGGTCTTGAGCTGCTCCTCGGTGAACCCGGCGCGCTCCAGGTAGTCGATGACGTAGCGGCAGAAGAACCCGTCGGCCGGGCCCGCGCCGACGCAGCCGTTGGGGATGTTCTGCAACGGCGAGACCAGCCCGAGCGGCGCGTTGCGCGCCTCGGTCGCGGCCTCCGGGGTGATCCGGCGCTGGTCCTCCATCGCCTTGATCACCAGGTTGCGGCGGTCCAGCGCCTCCTGCGGGTTGCTCTCCGGGTTGAGCGCGCTGGGGCTGTTGACCATGCCCGCCAGCAGCGCGGCCTGGGCGATGGTGAGCCTGTCCGGCGTGGTGCCGAAGTAGGTCCGCGCGGCGGCGCTGATGCCGTAGGCCTGGTTGCCGTAGGGCACGACGTTGAGGTAGCGGGTGAGGATCTGCTCCTTGCCGAGCTGCTTCTCCACCTGCAGCGCGATGCGGATCTCCCGCAGCTTGCGGCCCGGGGTCTGCTCGATCGCCTTGGCCTGCTTGACCGGGTCGTCGGCGGCGACGACGTGCACCAGGTAGTTCTTCACGTACTGCTGGGTGAGGGTGGAACCGCCCTGCGCGATCTCGCCGGACATCTGGTTCGTCACGGCGGCGCGCATGGTCCCGGCCCAGTCCACGCCCTGGTGGTCGAAGAACCGCCGGTCCTCGATGGCCACGATCGCCGCCTTCATGGTGTCGGCGATCTGGTCGGGGGCGGCCGGGGTCCGGTCCTGGTTGAACAGGTAGGCGATCGGCCTCCCATCCCTGTCTGTGACCGTAGTCACAAGTGGCGGTTCCTTGGTCATCATGTCCGTGGAAATGCTGTTGACCGCGTCTCCGGCGCGGTTGGAGACCACTCCGAGTGATCCCGCAGCCGGGAAGAGCAATCCCGCGACCAGCACGCCGGCCAGCACACACAGACCGAAAAGCTTCAACAAGCCGTCTCGGGCACGCACTCCGCCAGAGTAAAACGCATACGCGCCGTGACGGAGTGTCACGGCTGAAGTCCGCCCGATGTAGTGAGTGTGAAAGATAACGGGACGACAACCGTCGGTTGGTTGTGGAACCGCTGGGCTCTACAGTCCGTCTACGTCCAGCGACAGCACTGTTGCGGTTCGACTCCCGACGACCCGAACCGCGGCATCCGGTGCCGGGGGGCTCCGGACGAAATACAGTCGCCGACGATCCAGTGAGGAGCTGGGGGAACTCTATGTTCGAGCAGGGGGACTGGCGGGTTAACGCCGCATGTCGAGACCAGAACCCGGATCAATTGTTCGTCCGCGGGGCTGAGCAGCGCAAAGCGCGAATGGTTTGTTTTGGCTGCCCAGTGCGGACGGAGTGCCTCAGCGAGGCGCTCGACAACAAGATCGAATTCGGTGTCTGGGGTGGAATGACCGAACGCGAACGGCGGGCGCTGCTTCGGCGTCGTCCGGATGTTCGTAACTGGCGCGAATTGCTTGAGGCAGCGCGTCAGGATTACACCGATATCACCGAGTTCCAGGTGAGCTGATCCCCGAGAAAAGATCAGGCCGGGCGTGAGCGTGAAAACGTTTATGCCCGGCCTGATTCATCTGATCATTCGCCGGCGAGTCGCCTGCCGATCTCCCGCAACCCGGACAGATCGTGCACATCCGAGGGCAACGCCGCCACCCCGACGAGTGACACGTCCGGGTGCGCTCGGGTGAACCGCGCGAGCATCCGCTTCTCCCGCTCGGCGATCGCGACCCGGTCCGCGTGCACCCGCAGCACCGCTGCCGCCAGCGGGGACGATCCCGCTTCTTCGAGCTCTTCCGCCACCGCCGTGGCCCGCGTGCCGGGCAGGTCGGCGACGACCGGGTGGGTCCGGTTGGCGACCAGGCCGACCAGCGGCATCGACTCCCCGGCGAGCCGCTCCACGAAGTAGGAGGCCTCCCGGAGCGCGTCCGGTTCGGGCGCGGCGACCACCAGGAACGCCGTACCGGGCGAGCGCAGCAACCGGTAGGTCTGCTCGGCGCGCTGCCGGAACCCGCCGAAGGTGGAGTCGAAGGCCTGCACGAAGTTCGCCGCGTCGTTGAGCAGCTGGCCGCCGATGATCGTGGACACGGCCTTGGCGAACATCCCGAACGAGGCCCCGACGATCTTGCGCAGCCCGCGCCCGCCCGCGCGCGCGGGAGAGGACAGCATCTTGATCAGCCGCCCGTCCAGCACGGTCGACAGCCGCTGCGGCGCGTCGAGGAAGTCGAGCGCGGAACGGCTGGGCGGGGTGTCGACGACGATGAGATCCCACTCGCCGGAGGCCGCGAGCTGCCCCAGCTTCTCCATCGCCATGTACTCCTGCGTTCCGGAGAACGAGGTCGAGATGGTCTGGTAGAAGGGGTTGTTCAGGATCTGCTCGGCCCGTTCGGGGCCGGCGTGCATCTGCACCATGTCGTCGAAGGTGCGGCGCATGTCCAGCATCATCGCGTTCAGGTCGCCCGCGGGTTCGAAGCCCTCCAGCCGCACCTGCTTGGGCGTGTTGCCGAGTTCCCGCAGGCCCAGGGCCTGGGCGAGCCGCCGTGCGGGGTCGATGGTGAGCACGACGGTCTTGCGGTCGCGTTCGGCGGCTCGCAGGGCGAGCGCGGCGGCGGTCGTGGTCTTGCCGACGCCGCCGGAGCCGCAGCAGACGACGACGTGCGTGTCGGGGTCGTCCAGCAGCGCGTCGACGTCGACCTGCGCGGGCCGCTGCGGTTCGCTCATCGGGGGCTCCGGATGCCGTGTTCGGTGAAGATCTCGGCGAGCTCGTAGAGCTCGGCGACGTCGATGCCGGCGGTGAGGTCGGGCAGCGACACGGCCGGCAGGTCGGTGGCGGCGAGCTGGTCGCGGGCGGCGTCCTCGGCCCGGTGCCGGATGGCGTGCTCGACGGTTTCGTGGAGGAGCCCGTCGAGCGTGCTGTCGTCGACGGTCAGACCAGCGGATTCGAGGCCGGTGCGCACCCGGTCGGCGTCGACGCGGCCGTCGGCGGCGGAGGCGACGGAGCGCGCGGGCAGCCGCCCGGGCCGGACGCGGTTGAGCACGACGGCGCCGGGGCGCAGGTCGGCGGCGTCGAGCTCTTCGACGGCTTCGAGGGTTTCGCGGACCGGGAGCTCTTCGAGGAGCGTGACGAGGTGGACGACGGTGTCGCTGGAGTGCACCAGGCGCACGACGCCGTCGCTGTGGTCGCGGATCGGCCCGGCCTTGGCGAGATCGGCCATCGCGCGGGTGACGTCGAGGAACTTCACGACCCGGCCGGTGGGCGGGGCGTCGACGACGACGGCGTCGTAGACGTGGCGGCCGCGCTCGTCGGTGCGGCCGACGCACTCCTTGATCTTGCCGGTGAACAGCACGTCCCGGAGCCCGGGCGCGAGCGTGGTGGCGAACTCGATGGCGCCCATCTTGCGCAGGGTCCGCCCGGCGAAGCCGAGGTTGTAGAACATCGACAGGTATTCGAGCAGCGCGGGTTCGGCGTCGATGGCCAGCGCTCGCAGCTCGCCTCCGCCCGGCGCCGCGGCGATCCACTCCTCGGAGTAGGGCAGCGGCGCGCTGTCGAAGAGCTGGGCGATCCCCTGCCGCCCCTCGACCTCGATGAGCAGCACCTTCTTGCCCCCGGTGGCCAGGGCCAGCGCGAGCGCGGCGGCGACCGTCGTCTTGCCGGTCCCGCCCTTGCCGCTGACCACGTGCAACCGCGCCTGGTTGAGCTCCCCGTCCCATGAGGTCACGCGATCAGCGTAAGTCCCCGTTTCCGGAAATGTCTGCGCACTTGTGATCGCGGTCGTCCCGCGACGGACGCACCCGCCACCCACGACGACGACCACCGGAGCAATTAGGCTCCCCACCATGCAGAAGTGGGAGTACGCCACCGTGCCGTTGTTGAGCCACGCGACCAAGCAGATCCTCGACCAGTGGGGCGAGGACGGCTGGGAGCTCGTCGCCGTGCTGCCGGGTCCGACCGGTGAGCAGATGGTGGCCTACTTGAAGCGGCCGAAGGAGGCCTGACATGGGTCGGTGGACGGATCGCCTGGCGGAGCTGGGCATCCCGCTGCCCGAGGTGGTCACCCCGGTGGCGGCCTACGTGCCCGCGGTGCGCACCGGTTCGCTGGTGTTCACGGCCGGCCAGATCCCGATGGTGGCGGGTTCGCCCGCGGGCCTGGGCAAGGTCGGTGCGGAGGTCAGCGCCGAGGAGGCGCAGCAGTACGCCCGGATCTGCGCGCTGAACGCGCTGGCCGCGGTGGACTCGCTGGTCGGCCTGGACTCGATCGTCCGGGTCGTGAAGGTGGTCGGCTTCGTGGCGTCGGCGGAGGGCTTCACCGGTCAGCCCGGTGTGGTCAACGGTGCGTCGGAGCTGCTCGGCGAGGTCTTCGGCGAGGCGGGGCAGCACGCTCGCTCGGCGGTGGGCGTCGCGGAGCTCCCGCTGGGTGTGCCGGTCGAGGTGGAGCTGGTCGTCGAGGTGGAGTGATCTCGGCATTTCGGACCTGGCGCGCGGCGTCTCCCCACGCGGGGTGACGCCGCGTTCTCGTTGCGTGATCGCGGCGTGGTCACCGGAGGAAGAAGCGGTGATTTTTTCGGCGGTGGGGGTCCCTCGATCAACTACGACCAGTACGCTGCGATCATCCTCGGTCTGACGACACCTGATCTGGTGTACCTCAGATGGGGGATGTTGATTCCAACGCGTTGCGTTTGGGTCGTTCAGGGGCTTGTTCGACCCGGTCAGTAGCACCAAAGTTCACCTGGAAGGGTGCAGCTGCGTCGGGGGAGCGGCGGGCTGGGCCCGGAACGCGGAGTACTACGCATGGAGGGGCGCCGTGGCAGTGCGTGAAACCGATCTGCTGTGCCACGAACTGTTGCTTCGGTTGGCCGGCAGGTTGCCCGATCGGCACCTGTGGCGATACCGGGACTGGCTGGCCGGTGGTGCCGCCGAGGTCGTCGCGAGACTGCTGCCCGGCACGCTGGTCCGCGAGCGCATCGCGCTCGACGACGACGAGCACCGGCTGCTCGCGGACGCGCTGCTGCCGCTGGGCGCGGACCCGGCGATGGTCAACGCGGTGCTGCCCGCGGTCGTCGACACCACCCCGCACTACTCGTTCACCACCGAGTCCCCGGCCGCGAACGTCGGCGACTCCGCGGTGCTGGTGCTCGGCGCGACGCTGCGCGGCCGCCCGGGCGTGCGCGAGGTGCGCAACACGTGGCGGCGCCGCGACTCGGGCCCGGCGAAGCTCGTCGTGCTGGTGTCGGCGTCGAGCGACCAGGTCGAGCTGACCGGGGAGATCCAGCGGGTGCTGCGCGCCCTGGGCGACTCCGCTCCGTGCGTCGAGGTCGTCCCCAAGGACCTGGAACCCACCCCGTACCACCGGATGGCGATCGAGGAGTCGGCGCTGGTGTGCTCGGGAGCTGAAGAGTTCGCCGGTCGCCGCGGCTGAGCGGTCGGCAGTTAGAGGAGGCATTCGTGGTGGACGTTGCAGAGGCCGCCGGACCGGTCGACCGGCTGCACGGCCTCTTGCTGGCCATGACCGGGCGCGTCGATGACGACGGCATCGACGGCGCCCGCGAGCTGCTGGGCATCGGGCAGCCCGACGCCGGAGCCGAATACCTCGCGGGGTGCCTGCTGGCCGGGCGGATCGAGGTGACCGCCGCCGAGCAGTACCACCTGCGCCGGGTGCTGGAGGAGACGCGCTCCCAGCCCCAGCTGGCGGACCGGCTGGCCGTGGTCGATTCGCTGCTGCCGGAGCACCACAAGTTCAACGCCCCCGACTCCGACGACTCGGACCTGGAGCTGGCGCTCAAGCAGGTCGGCGGGCGTCTGACGGGGCTGCGCGGCCTGTGGGTCACCAACCGCACGACGCCCGCGGGCACCAGCTACGGCGCGGTGCCGCAGGGCGTGCTGCTGGCCGAGGTCGGCCCGGACGGGTCCGGTCCGGCGGTCGCCTACCAGCTGATCTCGGCGTTGCGCCGGGCCGGGCTGCGCTACGCGGTGGACGTCTTCGCCACCGGCGCCGACCTGCCCGAGTACCACCGCGACGCGCTGTCGACGGCCCGGCGGGTGCGGTTGGACATCGCGCCCGCGGAGAGGACGGCTCCCCCTGTAGTGCCACGGCCGGAGCAGGTCGTGGAGCCGAGACAGGTGGCCGAGCCCCGGCAGGAGACCCGACAGGAAGCGCGGCAGGAAGCCCGGCAGGTCGCCGAGCACCGCCAGCCCGAGGAGCCCCCGTCCCCGCCGCCGGCACCGCCGGCCCCGGTGGAGGAGTCCCGGCCGGAGGGGGTGTCGCACGCTGTGGCCGAGCCGCAGCACGAGTTTCCCGGTGAATCACCCGAGGACGCACAACCCGAGACAGCGGCCGAGCAGACGGGTGTGATGATGCGCGTCCCGGCCGCGGTCGACGCGAAGCTGACCGACCGGGAGCGCAACCTGCTGCGCAAGCTGCACGAGGAGCTCGCGCACCGCGAGCAGGACGGTCCGGGCAAGCGCCAGGGAGAGGACGGCCGGACCTCGACGATGCCGGGCGGCACCGGGGGTTTCCCGCCCATAGCGGCCAACCAGCAGCAGGCCTACGCCCCGCAGCAGCAGCGCTGATCGTTTCCGGGCGGTGTTCCCCGGCCGGTCGCCGACATAGGGTGGCGGGCATGGATCGTTCGCTGCCAACGGGATTCGTGCCCGAGGACCGGCCGGAGGAGCCTGCGCGCCCGAAGGACGCGGCCACGGTGATGCTGCTGCGCGACGGTCCTGCGGGGCCAGAGGTGTTCCTGCAGCGCAGGGTGAAGGGCATGGCCTTCGCCGGGGGCATGACGGTGTTCCCGGGTGGCGGCGTCGACCCGCGGGACGCGGACGCCTCGGTCGCCTGGAGCGGCCCGGGTCCCGAGTGGTGGGCGCAGCGCTTCGGCTGCACCCCGGAGGTGGCTCGCGCGCTGGTGTGCGCGGCGGTCCGGGAGACCTTCGAGGAGTCCGGCGTGCTGCTGGCCGGGCCCGATGCGGCGACGGTCGTGGCGGACACCGGCGGCTACTCGCAGGCCCGGCACGCCTTGGTGACCAGGGACGTCTCGCTCGCGGGCTTCCTCGCGGAGGAGGGCCTGGTGCTGCGCGCCGACCTGCTGCGCCCGTGGGCGAACTGGCTGACCCCGGAGCAGGAGCCGCGCCGCTACGACACCCGCTTCTTCCTGGCCGCGATGCCGGCCGGGCAGCGCGCCGACGCGGTCACGACGGAGGCCGCCGAGGCCTACTGGGCGACGCCCGAGCAGGCGCTGACCGATTTCCGCGAGGGCCGCTGCCACCTGCTGCCGCCGACCGAGGTGACGCTGACCGAGCTCGGCGGTTTCGACGCGCTGGACGCGGCGCTGACGGCGGAGCGGACGCTCACCAAGATCATGCCGAAGTTGATCGAGCGCGACGGCCGCTGGCACGCGGTGCTGCCGGGCGAGCCGGGATTCGAGGAGGCCTGATGCAGCACCCCGCCTACGGCGAGCTCCGCCCGGTCACCTCGTACGCGTCGGTGCTGCTGGCCCGCAACCCGAACCCGATGACGCTCGACGGCACCAACACGTGGGTGCTGCGCGAGCCGGGTTCCCGCGAGTGCGTGGTCGTCGACCCGGGTCCGGACGACGTCGAGCACCTCGGTCTGGTCGCCGAGCACGGCCCGGTCGGGCTGGTGCTGCTCACCCACCACCACGAGGACCACACGGCGGGCGTGGCGGAGTTCGTGCAGCGCACCGGGGCCCCGGTGCGCGCGCTGGACCCGAAGCTGTGCCGCGACGCGGAACCGCTCGCCGACGGCGAACCGATCACCGCGGCGGGCGTGGAGCTGCGGGTGATGACCACGGCGGGCCACACGGCCGACTCGGTCTGCTTCGTCGCCGAGCACGACGAACCGGCGGTGTTCACCGGCGACAGCATCCTGGGCCGGGGCACGACGGTCGTCGCCCACCCGGACGGCCACCTGGGCTCCTACCTGGACTCGCTGCGCAAGATCGCCGCCCTGCCCCCGGGAGTCCGGGCTCTGCCCGGCCACGGCCCGGAACTCGACGACGCCCGCGCCGTCGCCGAGCACTACCTCGACCACCGGCAGCAACGCCTCGCCCAAGTCCGCCAAGCCCTCACGGATCTGGGCCCCAATCCCACTCCCCGCCAGGTCGTAGAACTCGTCTACGCGGACGTCGACCCCGCGGTCTGGCCGGCAGCGGACCTCACGGTCCAAGCCCAACTCACCTACCTCGAAGAACAGCGCACGCTGTGAGCGTTCCTCGCGCGGGGACGGTTTTCGCCAGAATTGCCCGGGGTTGGTGTCCCTTTTGCCCGGACAGTTTGGGCTAAAACTGTCCCCTGCTGCGCTCCGCGGTCGGAACTCGGAGGCCTCAGGTTCCGGCGAGGGAGAGGTTCGTGCGGTGGGGGAGGAGGGTGTTCCGGCGGAGGTAGAGGAGGGCGGCGAGGGCGGCGCCGGTGGCGCCGGCGACGAGGAAGGCCGTGGGCGGGCCCGCCAGTTCGACGAGCTGGCCGCTGGTGGACTGGCCGATCGCCGAGCCCAGGGTCACCGAGGTGACCACCCAGCCGAACGCCTCCGCTGCGGTGCCGGGCGGGGCGGCGAACTCGACCGCGACCGAGTGGGCCGTGGACTGCGGGGTGATCAGGCAGCCCGCCAGCAGCAGCATCAGAGCCAGGCCCAGCAGCGTCGTCGGCAGCGCGAGCAGGGCGACCAGGCCCGCGAAGCCGAGCAGCAGGGCCGGTAGCCGCAGGTACATCGGGCGCGGCCACGGGTGCACGCCGTAGACCACGCCGACCGCGACCGAGCTGACCGAGGCCAGGCTCATCAGCAGGCCGCCCATCGTCGGCTGCCCCGCCTCCACCGCGGCCGCCGGGACCGCGACCTCGATGAAGCCGATCACCACGCCGAAGCCCAGCGCCGCCAGCGCCACCGTGCGCATGCCCGGGGCCGCGATCGCACCCAGCAGCGCTCCCGCGTGCTCCGACGGCTCCGGGCGCTGCGTGCGGGCGGCGCGCGTCGCGGCGAAGCCGACGCTGCCCAGCACCATGCAGACCGCGCCGACCACGACACCGGTTCCCGCCCACGGAGTCGCCACCAGCAGGCCCGCCAGTCCCGGCCCGAGGATGAAGAAGACCTCCAGGCTGATCGCCTCGTAGGAGAACGCCGCCTCGCGCACCCGTCCCGGCGGCAGCAGGTGTCCCCACAGCGCGCGCGAGGCCGAACCGATGTTCGGCTGCAGCAGTCCCATCGCGAACGCGCCGAGCACCACCAGCGGCGTCGGGGCGCCCAGCTCGATCGCCAGCAGCGTCGCCACCACCGAGCCCGTGAACAGGGCGGACGTGATGTACAGCGGCTTCGACGGGCCGGTGCGGTCCACGATCCTGCCCTGCACGACCGACCCCATCGCCACGCCGATCAGCTCGGCGGCCGACACCGTGCCCGCGATCGCGAACGACGAGCTCTCCCGCTGCACGTACAGCAGCAGCGCCATGCCGATCATCGCGATGGGCAGCCTGCCCAGCAGCGAGGTGACGACGGGGGCGCGGGCGCCGGGAGTGGTCAGAGCCGTGCGGTAGTCGTTCAGCGACATGGATTGGGACACGCGTTCCAGTATGCCGAAAATGGTACGGCGGTACCAACGAGTTTCCGGTTCGAGCGGAACGACCGGAGTGAGGTTGCTTACTCAGAACGGGTGATGTGTGCAACCGAGCCCTCGGCGCGCACGTCTTGGTTGGTGAAAGGGGGTTGCTGGAGAGCAGGCACTTCCAGCATCTTCGTGGAGAGGCAACTGCACACAGCGAGGCGAGTGCACGCAGCCGCCTCCGGTGCCGAGGAATTCGGGGCCGAAGCACCGGAGGGCCGGGGGAGCGTGGTTAGTCGTCGGGGACGAACCACGCGAAAGTGAAGGGACTGGAGCGCCACGTCGGGGGTGGCGCCCAGTCCCTTCGCAATTCCGCTGTCGCCCGGCGACCGCGCTGATCAGCAGCCCCCGCCGCCTCCGCCGTCGCCGCCCCCGCAGCCGCCGCCGTCGCTCCCGCCGAAGCCGCCGTCGCTGAAACCGCCGCCATCGCTGAAACCGCTGTCGCTGCTGCCCGCCGTACCCACGAAGGCGCCGCTCGACGCCCTCCGCCGACGGCCGTCGATGCGGTTCGAGCTCGCCATCGCCGTGCGCACCGTCGTCACGAACAGCAGTACCAGGGCGATCGCCACCACGGCGATCACGATGTTGGAATCCATCCGGAGACCCCTTTCGTCTGCGTCTCGTGATGTGACGCGGACGACTCGGCCTCGGTTGCGTGTTCGAACCGGAAGAGTTTTCCCGGAATCCGCAGAGGTGGCGCAGACGCGAAGAGACGCGCGTCGGCTGAAGAACCCGGGAAGGAGCCCCGGACTCTTCGGCCGACGCGCGTCACGTTCGCGTTGTGTGCGCTGCGTCGTCGCTCAGCGAGCGCGGCGGGCCAAGCGCTCCGGATCCAGGATCAGGACGCTCTTGCCCTCGAGACGCAGCCAGCCGCGGTGCGCGAAGTCCGCGAGCGCCTTGTTCACGGTCTCCCGCGAGGCGCCGACGTACTGCGCGATCTCTTCCTGCGTGAGGTCGTGGGTGACCCGCAGCAGGCCCGCTTCCTGGCTGCCGAAGCGCTGCGCGAGCTGCAGCAACGCCTTGGCGACGCGCCCCGGAACGTCGGTGAAGATCAGGTCCGCGAGCATGCCGTTGGTGCGGCGCAGGCGGCGGGCCACCACGCGCAGCAGCTGTTCGGCGATCTCCGGACGCGTGGCGATCCACTGCCGCAGAGCGCCTCGGTCCATGCTCAGCGCGCGCACCTCGGTGACCGTCGTCGCGGTCGAGGTCCGCGGTCCCGGGTCGAAGATGGACAGCTCGCCGAACATGTCCGACGGCCCCATGATCGCCAGCAGGTTCTCCCTGCCGTCCGGGGATTTGCGTCCGAGCTTCACCTTGCCGGACTGAATGATGTAGAGCCGGTCACCCGGCTCGCCCTCGGCGAAGATCACGTGTCCGCGCGGGAACTCGATCGGTTCCAGCGATTGGGCCAGTGCCTCCGCCGCAGCCGGCTCAACGCCTTGGAAGATGCCGGCCCGGGCCAGGGTCTCGTCCACCTCGTCCCTCCATGTTGAGACGCGGCGGCTGTCTGTGGTGCCGGACCCGCGTCAGCGCGTCTGGCGGTGTGCCGCCGATCACTACCAGCGATTCTAAGACTGGTCGCGCGAACGGCGGGTACGTAGCCTACCGGCGCGTCCCACCCTGCGTAGCTGGAACAGCTCCAGCGCACGTCCAATACCTTGCCGGAACAGCGCCCGCACCTCGTCCGGGCGAGCGTTCTCCAGCAACTCCTCCACCTCGTTCTCCTGCACCGCCACATGCCGCAGGCGGGCCTCCACGCGCTCCATGAAGAGCGTGAAGAACATGATCACGAGCGGTACTACGATGACGAACCAGGCAGCCATCATGGTGTGAATCCTCGCTCATACCTTCGACGCCGGTTCAACCGGGGGTCGGTTCTCAGGGCTCGGTGACGGTGCCGCCACCGTCCGTGTCAGGGCTCCTCCGTAGTCTGGTGGGGTGTCGGAGCCTGCTCGAAACACCCGCGCCAAGTCCGCTGGAACCCCTCCTGACCAGGGGAAGACCCGATCTCGGAAGGGCGAGGAGACCCGACTGGGACTCGTCCGGCGAGCGAGGCGGATGCTGCGCGCCTTGAACGAAGCCTATCCGGACGCGCACTGCGAGCTGGACTTCACCACGCCCCTGGAGCTCGCGGTCGCGACGATCTTGTCCGCGCAGTGCACCGACAAGCGGGTCAACGAGGTCACGCCCGCGCTGTTCCGCCGCTACCCGACCGCCGCGGACTACGCGGGAGCCGACCGGACCGAGCTGGAGGAGATGATCCGGTCCACCGGTTTCTACCGGAACAAGGCCTCCTCGCTGATGGGGTTGGGCGCCGCGCTCGTCGACAGGCACGGCGGCGACGTGCCCGCGAAGCTCGATGAGCTGGTGAAGCTCCCCGGCATCGGGCGCAAGACGGCCAACGTGATCCTCGGCAACGCCTTCGACGTCCCGGGCATCACCGTGGACACCCACTTCGGACGGTTGGTCCGCCGGTGGGGCTGGACCGAGCTGGAGGACCCGGTGAAGGTCGAGCACGCCATCGGGGAGCTGATTCCCCGGAAGGAGTGGACGATGCTCTCCCACCGGGTGATCTTCCACGGACGGCGCGTCTGCCACTCCCGCAAACCGGCCTGCGGCGCCTGCCTGCTGGCCAAGGACTGCCCGGCCTACGGCGCCGGGCCCACCGACCACGTCGAGGCCGCGAAGCTGGTCAGGGGGCCGGAGACGCCCCGGCTGCTGGAGCTCGCGGGCATCGTCGACGAGGTGCCGGACAAGACGGTGGAGAAGCAGGCGGCCAAGGAGCCGGTGGCGTGAACCTGCGTGCCTACCGGTCCGAGATCCAGTGGACCGTCGTCGTCGTGGTGCTCGCCGTCCTGGCCGCCGTCGCGCTCTGGCCGCGCGACCACGAGCAGCAGCAGGGCGGACCGGCCGCCGCCCCGCCACCCGCGGAGCGGATCGATCCGCAGCAGCGCGCGGCCGCCGCGCTGCAGCCCTGCCCGACCGGAACGGGCGGTCCCGCCGGGCTCGCGGGGGTCAGCGCGCAGTGCCTGGCCGACGGCAAGCCCGTTGACCTGGCCGGAGCCGTCTCCGGCGAGCCCACGTTGATCAACCTCTGGGCCACCTGGTGCGTGCCGTGCCGGACCGAGCTGCCCGCGCTGCAGGCCTACAGCACCGAACCCGGTGCGATCCGGGTGCTGGGCGTGCAGGTCGACAGCGGTGCGGGCGAAGGTCTTGACCTACTGCGCGAGCTGGGCGTTCACTTCCCCACCGTGCATGACGGCGACAACCGGGCCCGGGCCGCGCTGCGGGCCCCCAACGTGCTGCCGGTCAGCTTCGTGGTGACCGGCTCCGGCGAGGTCCGGCGCATCGACCCGCCGGTCGCGTTCGAATCTCCCGCCGAGGTTCGGGCCGCCGTCGAACGGACCCTGGGGGGCCAGTGAGCGAGAACGGACCGCTGGTCGATCCCGACGACCTGCCCGAGTGGATGCGGACGCTGGTCAAGCGCACCGCTGACCTCGACCCCGGGCACTTCGGCTGGCCGAACCACCCGCCACCCGCCTCCGCCCGCCCGGCAGCCGTGCTGATCCTGCTCGGCGAGGGCGAGCACGGCCCGGAGGTGCTGCTGCTGCGCCGCGCCGACGGCCTCAACTCGCACCCCGGTCAGGTCGCCTTCCCCGGCGGCGCGCTCGACGATGTCGATCGCGGTCCGGTGGACGCCGCGCTGCGCGAGGCCGTCGAGGAGGTGGGGGTGCGCACGGACGGCATCCGCCCGGTCGCCACCCTGCCGGAACTGCACGTTCCGCACAGCGGCTTCCGGGTCACCCCGGTGCTGGCGCACTGGACGGAGCCCTCGCACGTCGCTCCGGTGGACCCGGGCGAGACCGCCGCGGTGGCGAGCGTGCCGATCTCCTGGCTCACCGACCCGGAGAACCGGGTGCGGGTGCGGCTGAGCAGCGGCGTGGCCGGGCCGGCTTTCCTCGTTCCGGGGATGCTCGTGTGGGGCTTCACCGGCGGGCTGCTGGCCGGACTGCTGGAGCTGGCGGGCTGGTCGCGCAGCTGGAACCGCGCTGACGTGCGAGAACTCGACGAGGCGTGGCGAGCTGCGGAGGAAGCCGACGACCTCGGCTTCGGACGTTCCTGAGGGCGTTCCGGGAGGTGGCGAACGCCTCCCCGGCGGACCGGCGTAGCCGTTCCGTTGTCCGACCATGAGACGGTGGTGCGACTGATCGTCCAGTGCGAGGGGTGAGTGGGTGAACTGGGTCGACCTGCTGGTGGTGCTGCTGGCACTGCTCGCCGCGGTCTCCGGGGCTCGGAGCGGTCTGGTCACCGCACTGCTGTCCTTCGTGGGCGTGTTCGTCGGAGCGGTGGTGGGCCTCAAGGTCGCACCGCTGCTGCTGGACACCCTGGACAGCCCGGTCGCCCGGCTGGCCTTCGGCGTGGGCATCGTGGTCCTGCTGGTCGCCTTCGGCGAGACCTTCGGGATGTGGGCGGGCCGCGAGCTGCGGGACCGGATCACCTCACCGCGCCTCGCCGGGGTCGACAACGCGCTCGGCTCGGTGCTGCAGTTCCTCGCGGTGCTGGTGGTGGCCTGGCTGGTGGCGCTGCCGTTCACCTCGGCCACGGCGCTGCCCGGGCTGGCGGCGGCGCTGAGCCGGTCGCAGGTGCTCAGCACGGTCAACTCGGTGATGCCCCCGCAGGCCAGGGCGCTGCCCGACGACCTGCGCCGGATGCTCGGCATGTCCGGTTTCCCCGAGGCGCTGGAGCCGTTCTCGGAGACCCCGGTCGCCGAGATCGCACCGCCCGACCCGGCGCTGGCCGGGAGCGAGGTGGTGCGCAACGCGCAGACCAGCGTGGTCAAGATCCGCGGCCGCGCGACCTCGTGCGCCCGCGCGCTGGAGGGCACCGGCTTCGTGATCGCCCCGCACCGGGTCATGACCAACGCGCACGTGGTGGCGGGTACTGACCGGGTGGCCATCGAGATCGGCCGCGGTGACTTCGATGCCGAGGTCGTGATGTACAAGCCGGACGTGGACCTGGCGATCCTGTCGGTCCCGGACCTGGACGCCGAGGCGATGACGTTCGCGTCGAGCTCGGCGCACCCGGGGGACGACGCGATCGCGCTCGGCTACCCGCTGGACGGCCCGTACACGGCCTCCGCCGGGCGGGTCCGGGAGCGCATCCGGCTGCGCGGGCCGGACATCTACGACGCGGCGACCGTGGTGCGCGACGTCTACACGGTGCGCGGCCGGGTGCAGAGCGGGAACTCGGGCGGTCCGCTGATCAGCCCGGACGGGAAGGTCGTGGGCGTGGTCTTCGGCGCCGCGGTCGACGATCCGGAGACGGGTTTCGCGCTCACCGCGGACGAGGTCGCCGACGAGGTGGAGGAAGCCCCGCACCTCACCACCCCGGTCCCCACGGGCAACTGCACGAACTGACGAACCGGACCGCTTCCGGGAGGCCGCGAAGCTGCGAGGCCGGGTGCGGCCTGGGTGCGCGGTCCGGGAGCGGGACAGTTTTAGCCAGAATCACCCATGATCGATGTCCGTTTTGTCGGGACAATTATGGCTAAAACTGTCCACTGGTGACGTTCCCGCCGAACAGGACCCCGCACCGAGATGCGAGAACCGCGGCGGACTTGGTCCGCCGCGGTTCTCGCTGGGTGTGAGCGCCCCTGGCCGAGTGGCCGGTGGGTCAGGTGGCCGGGGTTTCCTCCGGCTTGTGGCGCTTGGTGATGTTCTTGGTCTCCTTGAGGGTCGCCATCGTGCGCTTCGGGGCGCGGATCTTGCGGACCTTCAGGTAGCCGAGCAGCGCGAACAGGCCGGCGACCAGCAGCATCGCCAGGAAGACGATGCCGAAGGCGGCCCAGCGCCACAGGCCGAGCGCGTGCAGCCCCTCGGCGGCGGTGAAGAACAGGAAGAACAGGCTGAAGCCCAGCACGCACAGCGCCAGGATGAAGTAGACGCTGCCGCGCAGCCCCTTCTTGACCTCACCGGCGATCTCGGACTTGGCGAGCTCCACTTCGGAGCGGACCAGGGTGGACAGGTGCGTGGTGGCGTCTTTGACCAACGCGCCGATGGACTGCCCGTCGGGAGCAGTGCCCTCCTCGGACAACGGGATGGAGTTCACCGCACTCCACTCCGCACCTTCACGGCTGCCGTTGGTGCTCTTCTGGGCGCTGTTCACGGCCACCATCGTGCCACGGGAGATCAGCCACGCGCCCATCGACTCGCGATGCGTTACCCGCGAGTGACATTCCCGCCCTGCTCACCAGGCCCGTTGTCACCGGCCCCGTCGGTCCCGTCGGCCTTGTTGGCTCCGTCGGCCTCGTTGGTGCCGTCGACCTCGTTGGTCCCGTCGCCGTTGTCGGCCCCGTTGCCGTTGAACTTGCGGCCGCGCCGCACGAGCGCCGCCGCGGCGAGCAGCGAGGCGACGGCGGAGGCGATGAGGACCGCGGCCTTGGCGCGTTCGGCCGCCGCGCCCTCCAGGGCGAGTTCGGTGATGAGCAGGCTGACGGTGAAGCCGACGCCGCCGAGCATCGCCAGCGCCCCCATGTCCAGCCAGGACACCGAGGACGGCTTGTTGCCGATGCGCAGCTTCACCGCGATGAACGAGGTCGCGAAGATGCCGACGAACTTGCCGACCACCAGGCCGACGATCACGCCGATCGCCACCCGGTCCTCGAACATCGAGGTCAGGGCCTCGCCGTCGACCGGCACACCGGCGGCGAAGAACGCGAACACCGGCACGACTAGACCGGCCGACCAGGGTTGCAGCCGGTGCTCCAGCCGCATCGCCGGCGAGGTCTCCTCGTCGGCGTCGGTGCGGACGCGGGTGAGCAGACCCAGCGCGACACCGGCGATGGTGGCGTGGATGCCGCAGCTGTGCACCGCGATCCAGGTGGCGACCGCCAACGGCACGTAGATCCACGGCGAGCGGATGCGCTTGTGCTGCAGGAACCAGTACAGCGCGCAGAGCGCGACGGCGGCCAGCAGCCACAGCAGGTCGAGGCCGGAGGTGAACACGACGGCGATCACGATGATGCCGCCGAGGTCGTCGACGACGGCGAGGCTGAGCAGGAACACCCGGGCCGCGGTCGGCATCCACGAGCCGGTCAGCGCGAGCACGCCGAGCGCGAACGCGATGTCGGTGGCCACCGGGATCGCCCACGCGGTCTCGTGCCCGGGGGCGCCGACGCTGATCCCGAAGGCCAGCGCCGCGGGCACGATCATCCCGCCGGCGGCGGCGATGACCGGCAGCAGCGCGCTGCGGATGTTGGACAGCTCGCCGATCACGAGCTCGCGCTTGAGCTCCAGGCCGGCGACGAAGAAGAAGATCGCGAGCAGGCCGTCCTTGGCCCACTCGCCGATGCTGAGGTCGAGGTGCAGCAGGTGCGGACCGACCTGGAAGTCGCGGACGGCGGTGTAGAAGGCGCTCGCGGGGGAGTTGGCGAGCAGCAGCGCGACGGCGGCCGCGGCGAGCAGCACCATGCCGCCTACGGTCTCGGTGCGCAGGTAGGCGCCGAAGTCGAACGTGCGGGCGCGGTTGCGGTCGAACAAGGTGGCTCCGTTCGTGGGCAGCACGATTCGTTCGCCGACCAGACTTCCCGGCACACCTGTAGTCGAGCCTAACATCCGTCTGGCGGATCAGTTGCCGCTTCAAACACCTCTCAGGGGGTGTTTGACCAGTTCAGAAGGGTTGTGCGAAAAAAATGGGAGGGCGCCCTCGAACCGAGGGCGCCCTCCCGAGAACAGCTGGGACGATCAGTCGTCGCCGGACTTCAGCCCCTTGGAGATGAGGTCCATGACCGAGGAGTCGGCCAGCGTGGTGACGTCGCCGACTTCGCGGTTCTCGGCGACGTCGCGGAGCAGGCGGCGCATGATCTTGCCGGAGCGGGTCTTGGGCAGCTCGGGGACGACCATGATCTGGCGCGGTTTGGCGATCGGACCGATCTCCTTGGACACGTGGTCGCGGAGCTCGGCCAGCGCGGCCTCACCGCTGGCGCCGTCGGCGGCCCCGCCGCGCAGGATCACGAACGCCACGATGCCCTGACCGGTGGTCGGGTCGCTGGCGCCGACCACCGCGGCCTCGGCCACGTTGGGGTGCGAGACCAGGGCGGACTCGACCTCGGTGGTGGAGATGCGGTGTCCGGAGACGTTCATGACGTCGTCGACGCGGCCCAGCAGCCAGAGGTCGCCGTCCTCGTCGTACTTCGCGCCGTCACCGGCGAAGTAGAAGCCGAGGTCGGCGAACTTCGACCAGTAGGTGTCCTTGTAGCGCTCGTCGTCGCCCCAGATGCCGCGCAGCATGGAAGGCCAGGGCTTGTCCAGCACGAGCAGGCCGCCGCCACCGGGGCCGACGTCGGTGCCGGACTCGTCGACGACCTTGGCGGAGATGCCGGGCAGCGGTGTCTGCGCCGAACCCGGCTTGGTGGCGGTGACGCCGGGCAGGGGGGAGATCATGATCGCCCCGGTCTCGGTCTGCCACCAGGTGTCGACGATGGGCGTCCGGTCGGAGCCGATGTGCTTGCGGTACCAGATCCAGGCTTCGGGGTTGATGGGTTCACCGACCGAGCCGAGCACTCGCAGGGAGGACAGGTCGTACTGGGCGGGGATGTCGGCGCCCCACTTCA
Organism: Saccharopolyspora sp. ID03-671; assembly: GCF_045278815.1. Lineage (NCBI taxonomy): Bacteria > Bacillati > Actinomycetota > Actinomycetes > Pseudonocardiales > Pseudonocardiaceae > Saccharopolyspora > Saccharopolyspora sp. ID03-671. Next base: position 3,536,869 of record NZ_CP134054.1, on the reverse strand, counting down.
TGAAGGTGCGGATCGTGGTGGGGGCGGTGTAGTAGATCGTGACGCCGTACTTCTGCACGATCTCCCAGTGCCGGCCTTCGTGGGGGGCGTTGGGGGTGCCTTCGTAGATGACCTGGGTGGCGCCGTTGGCCAGGGGGCCGTAGACGATGTAGGTGTGGCCGGTGACCCAGCCGATGTCGGCGGTGCACCAGTAGACGTCGGTGTCGGGTTTGAGATCGAAGACGTGGTGGTGGGTGTAGGCGGCTTGGGTGAGGTAGCCGCCGGAGGTGTGCAGGATGCCCTTGGGTTTTCCGGTGGTGCCGGAGGTGTAGAGGATGAACAGCGGGTGTTCGCTGTCGAAGGCCTCCGGCGTGTGGGTGTCGGGCTGGCGGTCGACGACGTCGTGCCACCACTTGTCGTGGCGGTCGTTCCAGGCGACGTCGGTGCCGGTGCGCTGCACGACCAGGACGTGCTCGATGCTGGGGGCCTCGGCGACGGCCTCGTCGACGTTGGCCTTGAGCGGCATGGCCTTGCCGCGGCGGTATTGGCCGTCGGCGGTGATGACGACCTTGGCTTGGGCGTCGTTGATGCGGGAGCGCAGGGCTTCGGCGGAGAAGCCGCCGAAGACCACCGAGTGCAGGGCGCCGAGGCGGGCGCAGGCCAGCATGGAGAACACGGCCTCGGGCAGCATCGGCAGGTAGATCGCGACCCGGTCGCCCTTGCCGACACCCAACTCGGCCAGGGCGTTGGCGGTGCGGGAGACCTCGCGTTGGAGTTCGGCGTAGGTGATGGTGCGGGAGTCGCCGGGTTCGCCTTCCCAGTGGATCGCGACGCGGTCGCCGTGGCCTGCTTCGACGTGGCGGTCGGCGCAGTTGTAGGCGACGTTGAGGGTGCCGCCGACGAACCACTTGGCGAAGGGCGCGTCGGACCAGTCCAGGACCTGGTTCCAGCGGGTGTCCCAGGCCAGGCGGTCGGCCTGGTCGGCCCAGAACGCCTCGCGGTCGGCATCAGCGGCCTGGTACAGCGCCGACGTGGCGTTGGCCTGCGCCGCGAACTCCTCAGACGGCGGGAATGTCCTGCTTTCCGTCAGCAGGTTGTCGAGCGTGTTGCTCTGCCCGTCGGGCTGGCTCATTGCCCAGAACCTCCCTGGAGATGTGAATGCACTGATAGACGCACCGTAGTGCGATCTCGCTCACCGCAACAGAGGTTTCGCTTTATTGGTTCAGACCAATCGGTCGCATCGGACCGAACACGCGCCGTCACCGTCCGATCCGGACCTGGTTCCGCTGCGTTGCCCAGCGGTAACGCAGCGTCCACGAGGTGCAACGCGCTCGCAACTGTGGCACAACTCGCACGCGGGCCGCGCGCCGGGGTTTCGGGTACCGGCCGGTAGCGTCTGGACCCGTGAACGACAAGCCATCGCTGGCACCGCTGCTCGAACTCGACGGGGTCACCGACGCGGTCGCCTCCGCCCGCGCCGCGATCGACGAGGTGCACCGGCACCCGGCCAACCGGCGCGGCTGGCCCGCCACCGCCGCCGAGGCCTCGGTGCGCGCGGCCCGCGCCTCGGCCGCCGTCGCAGGCGGTGCCACCGAGATCCCGGATTCCGGCGAGGTCAGCGATCCGCTGCTCGCCGGGTCGCTGCGCGTCGCCGAGGCGATGGGCACGCTGCTGCCCACCTGGCAGCGCGCTCCCCGGCAGGCCCTGGCGCGGATGCACCTGCTCGCCGCCAGCGACCTCGTCGACGACCCCGAGCAGCTCGGCCGACCGCAGGCCGACCCGGTGATCTCCGAACGGCTGGACCTGCTAAGCGAGATCATCACCGACCCCGAGGCGCACGGGGCCGGACCGGTGCTGGCCGCCGTCGTGCACGGTGAGCTGCTCGCGCTGTCCCCGTTCGGCCACGCCGACGGCGTCATAGCCCGCGCCGCCGCCCGGCTCGCGGTCATCGGCAGCGGACTGGACCCCAAGGGCCTGGTCGTGCCGGAGGTCGCCTACTTCCGCAGGCAGGAGGACTACGCCGAGCGCGCGCTGGGCTTCGCCACCGGCGACCCGGACGCGGTCGCGGCGTGGATCGTGCACTGCTGCACCGCGCTGGAGTCCGGTGCTCGCGAGGCGGCGTCGATCGCCGACGCGGTCCAGGAGGGATGACGGTGAAGAAGGTCCTGATCGACTGCGACCCGGGCATCGACGACGCACTGGCCATCGCGCTCGCGCACGGCGACCCGACGCTGGACGTCGTGGGCATCACCGCGGTCGGCGGCAACGTGCCGCTGGAGTTCACCACCGAGAACTCGCTGCGGCTGCGCGACTACTACGGCATGACCGCGCCGGTGGCGCGCGGCGCCGGGCGGCCGCTGGTGCGCGAGGGCATCAACGCGGGCAACGTCCACGGCGTGATGGGCCTCGGCGAGGTCGTGCTGCCGGAGACCGCGAGCGAGCTGGACCCGCGGCACGCGGTGGACCTGATCATCGAGACGCTGGCCGCCGCTCCCGGCGAGATCAGCCTGGTCGCGACGGGTCCGCTGACCAACATCGCGCTGGCGGTGCGCAAGGAGCCGCGGATCGTCGAGTGGGCGGCCGAGTTCGTGATCATGGGCGGCGCCTACACGCGCGGCAACCGGACCCCGGCCGCCGAGTTCAACATCATGGCCGACCCGGAGGCCGCCGCCGTCGTCTTCGAGGCGGGCTGGACGACCGTGATGATCGGCCTCGACCTCACCCACCAGGCCCGCGCGAACGCCCAGGTCCGCGCGCGCTTCGAGGGCCTCGGCAGGCTGGAGTCCGAGCTGCTCACGCCGTGCCTGGACTTCTACGGCCGGTTCCCCGACTACCAGGAGCTCGGCCCGGCGATCCACGACGCGTGCGCGATCGCCTACCTGATCGACCCGACGCTGATGGACGCCGTGCCCGCCCGCGTCGACGTCGAGACCCAGGGGCGGTTCACCTCGGGCATGACGGTCACCGACTTCAAGGCCGAGACCCGCAACGCCCTGGTCCCGACGGTGCTGGACCAGGCGCGATTCTGGGACCTGATGACAGAGGCGTTCCAGGTGGTCGCCAAGGCGATGGGCTGACCCGCTCTCAGCCCCGCAGGCTGCGGAGGGCGTCTCGGACGTGGCCGTCGGCGACGGCCAGTGCTGCTGCGGAGCGTTCGACGTCGGCGCCGGAGAGCAGGTGGACCAGGGCCGTCTTGAGGTCCTCGCCCGCTGCGGTCAGCGCATCCGAGCACTCGTCCTCCGAGGCGCCGGTGGCCTCCTGGAGGATGGTGATCGTGCGGCCGCGCAGCTTCGCGTTGGTCGCGAGCATGCTGACCATGAAGTTCGAGTAGACCCGCCCCAGCTTGATCATCACCGCCGTGGAGAACGAGGTGAGCACCAGCTTCTGCGCGGTCCCGGCCTTCATCCGGGTCGAGCCGCTGATCGGCTCCGGGCCGGTGTCGGCGGCGATGACCACGTCGGCGGGCACCGGGCCGGGGTTCGGGTTCGAGGTCAGCAGCGCGGTGCTGGCGCCGATCTCCTTGGCCGCCGTCAGCGCCGAGATCACGTACGGGGTGCGGCCGGACGCGGCCAGCCCGAGCACGAAGTCCTTGTCCGAGCCCTGCGCGCGGATCTCGCGGGCGCCCGCGTCCTCGTCGTCCTCGGCGTTCTCCACCGCCCGCTGGTAGGCGTCCGGCCCGCCCGCCTGGTGCGCGACGAACCAGTCCGGCGGGGCGTTGAACGTCGGGATCAGCTCGGCGGCGTCGAGCACGGCCAGCCTGCCCGAGGTCCCCGCACCCACGTAGTGCACCCGGCCGCCGGAGCGCAGCGCCGCGACGGCGAGGTCGACGGCCTCGGCCAGCTCGGGCAGCACGCGCCCGACGGCCTCCGGGACGGTGCGGTCCTCGCGGTTGAACAGCTGCAGGACGTCCAGCGTCGGCAGCAGGTCGATGTCGCGGGTGTGCGGGTTGGTCTGCTCGGTCGGCGAAGCGACGCGAATCGCGTGATCCCGGCTCAAATTCATGCCTCCTGATTCGGTTGTGCGAGGCCGCTCGCGATGAGCCGTCAGGCCTCTCGGTGCCGGCGCTTGTCGGGACGACTGTCGAGGCGATGTCCGGACACCGCATCGCGAGTCGCTTCCAGCGCCGTTCTGGTCTGCTCCAGGTGCCGCTGAGCGACGCCGATGAACAGGCAGTCGATCACCGTCAGCTGCCCGATCCGACTGGCCATGGCGCCGGACCGGTAGGTCGTTTCGCGCACGGCCGTGGTCAGCACGTGGTCGGCGATCTCGGTGATCGGGGAGCGCGCGAAGTTGGTGATCGCGCTGGTGGTGGCGCCGTGCCGCTTGGCCTCGCGCAGCGCCTCGACGGTCTCGGTGGTGGCTCCGGTGTGCGAGATGCCGATCGCGACGTCGCCGGGTTCGAGCACGGCGGCCGAGGTCAGCGCGTTGTGGGTGTCCGACCAGGCGAAGCTGACCAGGCCGATGCGGTGCAGCTTCTGCTGCAGGTCGAGGGCGACGAAGGCGCTGGCGCCGACGCCGTAGACGTCGACGCGGCGCGCCGTGGCCACGGCGTCGACCAGCGCGTTCAGCGACGTGGCGTCGAGCTGGCCCGCGGTCTCCTCGACGGCCTTGGCGTCGGCGTAGCCGACCTTGGAGATGATCTGCCCGATGCCGTCGTCGGGTCCGATGTCGCCGCCCAGCTCGCGGTCGCGCGTCGAGGTGCGCGCGGTGTCGGCGGCCAGGGCGATGCGCAGGTCCGGGTACCCGCCGACGCCGATCGCCTTGCAGAACCGGGTGACGGTTGTTTCGCTGGTGCCCGCGGCCTCGGCGACCTCGGTGATGCTGCGGCGCGAGATCGAGGCCGGGTCGGCGAGCACGATGTTGGCCACGCGCTGCTCGGCCCGAGCGAGTCCGGGCAGCAGCGAGCGAATCTTGACGAGGGGGCTGCCCTCGCTCGATTCGGTGGAGATCTCTGAAGTGGCCATGTGGGAAACTTACTAACCGATTCTCGTGCAGGTCAATGCATCTCGTCAGGGTATCCGTGGGGTAGACGGGCCCCGCCTGGGTTCAGGTTGCACCACGGGACCGGAGTTCGGGCGGGCCCAACGGCCCGACTCCGCGGTCGACATCTACACCTCCTCCGCCCGCGCGCGTCGCGGCGTTCTTGTCATCTGACAGAAACGCGAGCCGTCGGCTCCGGAAACATCCGGCGCGGACACTTCCGGCCGCACGCGCGTTCGACCGGAGGAGGGACTGGATGGTCGTCGAATCACCGCGCAAGGACCCGTCGCAGGACCAGGCGGTGCGGGAAACGCTGGAGGACTACACGCTCCGCTTCGCCCCGCGCAGCTATCGGCGCTGGAAGCCCGGGGTGGTGGCCACGACGGCGCTGGGCGGCATCGCCTACCTCGCCGACTTCTCGATCGGCGCCGGGATCGGCCTGAGCTACGGCACCCTCAACGCGCTGGTGGCGATCCTGGTCGCCGCGCTGATCATCTTCGTGACCGGTGTGCCGCTGGCCTACTACGGCGCCCGCTACAACATCGACCTCGACCTGATCACCCGCGGCTCCGGGTTCGGCTACTACGGATCCGTGCTGACCAGCGTGATCTTCGGCAGCTTCACCTTCATCTTCTTCGCCACCGAGGGCGCGATCATGGCCCAGGGCCTGCACGCCGGGCTCGGGGTGCCGCTGTGGCTGGGGTACCTGATCACCACGCTGGTCGTGGTGCCGCTGGTCGTCTACGGCATGAAGGCGCTCAGCACCCTGCAGGTGTGGACGACGCCGCTGTGGCTGCTGCTCATGGTCGGCCCGATCGGCTACCTGGTGATCGTCGACCCGGACTCGGTGAGCCGCTGGCTCGCCTTCGCCGGCGAGTCCGGCGGCGGGCTCAGCGCCGCTTCGGTGATGCTCGGCGCGGGCGTGGCGCTGTCGCTGATGGCGCAGATCGGCGAGCAGATCGACTACCTGCGCTTCATGCCGCCGCGCACCGAGGCGAACAAGCGGTCCTGGTGGCTGTCGACGCTGGTCGCGGGGCCGGGCTGGGTGGTGTTCGGCGCGGTCAAGCAGGCCACGGGCGCGTTCCTGGCGTTCTTCATCATGGGCGCCGCCGGGGCCGCGGCGACCGAGCCGGTGCAGCAGTTCATGGGCATCTACGAGCTGTTCATGCCGGTCTGGCTGGCGATCCCGCTGGCGGTGGTGCTGGTGGTGCTCAGCCAGGTCAAGATCAACGTCACCAACGCCTACTCCGGCTCGCTGACCTGGACGAACTCCTTCACCCGGGTCACCAAGCACTACCCGGGCCGGATCGTGTTCGTGCTGGCCAACCTCGCGGTCGCGCTGATCCTGATGGAGGCGAACATGTTCGCCTTCCTCAACTCGGTGCTGAGCTTCTACGCCAACTGCGCGATCGCGTGGGTGTGCACGGTGGCCGCCGACATCATGATCAACAAGTTCGTGCTGAAGCTGTCCCCGAAGGAACCGGAGTTCCGGCGCGGGATGCTGCACGCGGTCAACCCGGTCGGCGTCACGGCCTTCCTGGCCTCGGCGATCATCTCGATCGCGATGTACTTCGGGGCCTTCGGCGACGCGATCCAGCCCTACTCGCCGATCGCCGCCGTGGTCATCGCCGTGGTCCTCACCCCGGTGATGGCGATCGTCACCCGCGGCCGCTTCTACCTGCGCCGCACCGACGACGGCATCGACGAGCCCCGCTTCGACGCGAGCGGCACCCCGGTCGCGACCGCCTACACCTGCGACTACTGCGCGCAGGAGTTCGAGCGGCCGGACGTGCTCGCCAGCGCCGAGCCCGGCAAGATCGTCTGCTCGTTGTGCGTGACCACCGACAAGACCGGGAAGCTGGTCCTCCCAGCTTCCTGACCAGTGGAAATATCGGGAAAAGCCGTCAGCGCGAGGTGGCGGTCCAGCCGTCGAGGTGCAGCTCGGTGGAATCCCGCTCGGAGTCCAGCAGGGTGCGGCGTTCGTCGGTGGCCTTGAGGCCGTCGACGTTCACGCCCCGGCCCTCGTACTGCTCGTCGAGGCCGTAGCGCCAGCGCAGCTGCACCTTCTCGCCCGGCGCCGCCGGGACCTCGCCGTCGACCTGCCACCAGGCCCGGTGCCCGGACCCCGACAGCCCCTGCTGCGGGCCGGCCGGCGCGCCGGGCCCGGACGCGGTCAGCGGCACCGGCCGCCAGGTCACCCCGTCGGCGCTGGACTCGACGGTGAGCGCGTCGGTGCCGTCGGAGTCGCGCTGGGTGTCGACGAACGCGTCGAAGGACACCTTCAGCGGCCCGTTCACCGGCCCCAGCGGAGCGCTCGTCAGCGTCCCCGCACCCGGCGCGTAGAACGACTCGCGGCCCTCGCGCGGGAACACCGCCAGCGCCCGGGCCATGCCCTGCGCCAGCGCCTGGCGGGCGCGGTTGTTCGAGCCCCACTCCCGCGACGGGTGCACCCGGTTGGTCAGCAGCACCGCCACCGACCGCGACGCCGGGTCGATGACCAGCGACGTCCCGGTGTAGCCGGTGTGCCCGGCGGTGCGCGGGGCGCTCAGCCCGGCCATGTACCAGCGCTGGTCGAGCTCGAAGCCCAATCCGTGCGCGTTGCCGGGGAACTCGCCGTTGAAGTCGGTGAGCATCTTCTCGACGGTGCTCTGCGACAGGATCCGGGTGCCGTCGTAGGAACCGCCGTTGAGCAGCGCCTGGCCGAGCTTGGCGAGGTCGTCGGCGGTGGAGAACACCCCGGCCTGCCCGGCGACACCGCCCAGCGACCAGGCGTTTTCGTCGTGCACCTGGCCGCGCACCATGCCGCGCGGCGGGTCGGCCTGGAACTCGGTGGCCGCGATCCGGTGCAGCTTCGAGGCCGGCGGGTTGTAGCCGGTGTCGGCCATCCCCAGCGGCTTGGTGATCCACTCCTGGACCACCTGGTCCAGCGGGTGCCCGGTGACCCGCTCGACCAGCACGCCGAGCGTGATCATGTTCGGGTCGGAGTACTCGTAGTGCGTGCCCGGCGGGTGCTCCGGCGTCAGCGCCAGGACCGACGGGATGCGCTGCTCCGGCGGCAGCTTCCACAGCTGCACCTCGGCCTGCAGCCCGGAGGTGTGGGTGAGCAGCTGCTCGACGGTGATGTCCTGCTTGCCGTTGACCGCGAACTCCGGCAGGTGCTCGGCGACCCGGTCGTGCAGCGCGATCTTCCCGTCGTCGACCAGCTGCAGCGCGGTGATCGAGGTGAACAGCTTGCTGATCGAGGCGACGTCGAAGATCGTGTCCGGCCGCATCGGCTCCTGGTCCTGCGCGGGCAGCTCGGTGCCGTTGCCGTCGGCGTAGCGCAGCTCCTTGCCCGCCGCCGTGCGGCTGACCACCACGCCGTCGTGCGCGAGCAGCCCCACCGCGCCCGCGTACATCGGGTGCTCGGCGTCCGGGGTCTTCTCGGTCCACGCCGCGAGCTGCGCCCAGGCGTCGTCGATCGGTGCCGGGTCCAGGCCGATGCCCGAGGGCGTGCCGTCCTGCAGCAGCGTCGTCGCGGGCGCGAAGCCGTCCTGCGGCCGGTCGAAGTGCCCGGCCGCCCGTCCCTGCCCGGCCACCGCCGAGCCGCCCAGCGCGGTCAACGACAGCAGCGCCACGGCCGCCAGCGCGGTCTTGCCCAAGTCAGCCCCCTCAGCGGTAGAGCAGGTAGGGATCGCGTTGCCTGCGGAAGTTCACGACGTCCTGCCGCCAGGAATCGGTGATCTCGTCGACGTCGGCCCCCGCGTCCACCATGCCGCGCAACCGGTCGGAACCGGACAACTTGTCGACCATCCCATCCTCGCGCCAGCCGAAGAGCTGCGGATAGAGCCGTCGGGCTGTGACCAACATCGCAACCGCGACCCGGATCGGGTCGAGCTCGCCCGTGCGGTGCAGCTGCACGCCGCCGCAGGTCTGCTCGGCGTGCTTGGAGAACGTCGGGACGAAGTAGGTCTCGCGGAACCGCACGCCCTCCAGCGACATCCCGTTGAGCTCCTCGGCCCACCGCCAGTCGACGCCGGGAGCGCCGAGGATCTCGAACGGGCGCGTCGTGCCGCGCCCCTCCGACCACGTCGTGCCCTCGAACAACCCGGTCCCCGGGTACACCGCGGCGGTCTCCCGGGTCGGCATGTTCGGGCTCGGCGGCACCCACGGCAGGCCGGTGTCGGCGGTGCGCCCCGACCAGCCCTCGACCCGGACGACGTTGAGCTCCGGAAGCGGGGCGGGCAGGTGCACCCGGTCGAAGAGGCGGGCCAGCTCGCCGACGGTCATGCCGTGCTGCTGCACGATCGGCAGCTCGCCGACTCCGGAGGCGAAGCGCGGGTCCAGGGTCGGGCCCGCGACCAGCGGGCCGATCGGGTTCGGCCGGTCCAGCACCACGAACCCCAGGCCGAGCTGCTGCGCGGCCTGCATCGCCGTGTACATCGTCCAGATGTAGGTGTAGAAGCGGGCGCCGACGTCGGCGATGTCGAAGACGACCTGCTCCACGCCGGCCTTGCGGAACAGCTCCGCGAGCTTGGTGGCGTCGACGCCGTAGGCGTCGTAGACCGGCAGCCCGGTGCGCGGGTCGCGGACGTCGCCCTCCGACCCGCCGGCCTGCGAGGTGCCGCGGAAGCCGTGCTCCGGGCCGAACACCGCCGCGATGTCGAGCTCGCCGCCGGCGTGCATCACGTCCACCAGGTGATCGAGCGTCGACAGCACGCCCGTCGGGTTGGTGACGATGCCCAGCCTGCGCCCGGTCAGGTCCGAGAAGCCCCGCCCTGCCAGCACGTCCGCGCCGGTGCGCACCTGCCCGGGCTCGATCTGCGCGGGCTTGGCCGCGCACGCCGAGCTGGACGCCACGCCGACCGCCGGGACCGCCAGCGCCGAGGCGGTGAGGAAGCGCCGCCTGCCGATGCCGCTCACGCCGCTCACCAGCCCAGGCCGAAGCCGAACGGATACCGGTCGGTGCCCGGCTTGCCGGGCTCGGGGACCGGCACCGGGAGCTTGCCCCTCGGGGCGGTCTCGCCGAAGAGGACCTTGGCCACCGATTCCATCGCCACCGGCTTGTCCGAGTAGCTCGCGATCCACGCGGGAACGTCGGCGTAGGCCGCGTCGTAGGGGTCGCGGGTGGCCACGGCGATCACCGGCTTGCCGGTCTGCTGCAGCGCCCGCACCAGGTCGAGCTGGCTCGCGTTGTCCGGGTTCCAGGCGGCGTTGGTGAGCACCACCGCGACGTCGCTGGCCTTGGCCCGCTCGACGGCCTGGCCGATCTGCTCCGGCGTCGGCTGCAGGTCGGTGGCCAGCGCGGAGCTGCGCGGCCCGCGCGCCCGCACCGAGTCCGACAGCGCCCGGGTGCCCTTCTCGCTCGCGCCGGTGACGAACACCGAGCCCGGCGACTTCAGCGGCAGCGCGGCGTCGTTGCGCAGCAGCGTCGTGGTCGGATCGGTGATCCGCTGGGCCTCGTCGAGGTGCTCGCGGCTGCCGACCACCGAGTCGACCTGGCCGGTGTCGACGAACGGGTCGGCCAGCACGCCCCGCTGCTCCTTGAGCTTGAGCACCCGCGAAACGCTCTCGTCGATGCGCTGCTCGGTCAGCCGCCCGTCGCGGACCGCGGCGATCACGCCGTCGATGGCGACCTGCAGGTTCTGCGGCATCAGCATCACGTCGGCACCGGCCTGCAGCGCCAGCACCGGGATCTCGGCGTCCGGGTGCTGCTCGCGGACGCCCTCCATCTGCAGCGAGTCGGTGAACACCACGCCCTGATAGCCGAGCTCCTGGCGCAGCATCCCGGTGAGCACGTTCGGTGCCAGCGTCGCCGGCCGGCCGGAGTCGTCGAGCTTGGGGACCACGATGTGCGCGCTCATCACCGAGTCGGTGCCGGCCGCGATGGCCTCCTTGAACGGCGGCGCGTCCAGCTGCTCCCACTGCTGCCGGTCGTGCTCGATGACCGGCAGCGCCGTGTGGCTGTCGGTGTTGGTGTCGCCGTGGCCGGGGAAGTGCTTGACCGAGGCCGACACGCCCTCGCCCGCGGGCTGGGCGTCCTCGTAGCCGCGCACCTGCGCGGCGGTGAACTGCGCCGCCAGCGCCGGGTCGGAGGAGAAGGAGCGCACGCCGATCACCGGGTTCGCCGGGTTGACGTTGACGTCCCCGCTCGGCGCGAAGTTCATGTTCAGGCCCATCGCCCGCAGCTCCTGGCCGGTGATCGCCGCGGACCGCTCGGCGGCCACCGGGTCCCGGCCCGCGCCCAGCGCCATGTTGCCGGGCAGCTGGGTGGCGGGTTCGGTGATCCGCGTGACCTGGCCCTGCTCCTGGTCGGTGGAGATCAGCAGCGGCACCCGCGCGCCCGAGCTGGTCGCCGCGGTCTGCAGCCCGTTGGACAGCTCCGCGATCTGCTTCGGGTCGTAGAGGCTGTTGGACCACGTGAAGTGGATGATGCCGCCGAGGTGGTACTTCTCCACGACCTGCGCGGGGGTGTCGACGCCGAACTCCTCGCGGTTGACCGGGTCCGGCGTGTCGGCCGTGCGGCCGTAGGCGTAGGTGACGAAGAGCTGACCGACCTTCTGCTCCAGCGTCATCTGCTGCAGCAGTTCGTCAGCGGTCCGCGCTCTCGGGGCTTCGGGGGACAGGGCACTCCCGGTCGTGGTCAGTGCGGCGGCGCCGACGGCCAGCGCGCTCAACGCGATCACGGCACGTCGGGTCGGGGATCGCCACGCCACATCGGCCTCCAAGACGAGAACTGTTCACCACAAGTCCAGTGGAAGTAGGAAATTACTCACCATGAATGTGGAGGTCAACGTTCTGGATCGGTCCGAGCGGGGCGAGATTCCGCTGCCCGGCCGCCGCTGCGCGCAAAAAGAGCGGCGCCCGGTCTCGGGCGCCGCCCCCTCGCGCGAGGTCCTGGGTTACCAAGCGTGCTCTCTCGTCGTAACTTTCGGGCTAGGCGTCCGGCGTCCCGGTGACGCAACCCTGTGCACGACAGCCTTATCTGCGGCGACGCGTGGGTGCTCCAAGTCTCGCGCGCGGAGCCTGAGAGGGGTGGACGTTACTTCTCCTCCGTAACGTCCCTGGCCAAACAGGGTCCGCACCTCCCTTTGTAGACGGTGATGCCCGTCACTGCAAGGGTTCTTCGGGGCGAACCGCGAGGGTGACCACCAGGGTCTTTGGTCACGCTCGGCGGTCACCGGCGACGTCGCCAGGCGCGCACGCCCCACCAGGTGGCGCCGGCGGCCGCGACGGCGCCGAGTCCGACGCCCGCGGCGGTCACCGCGGCGCGGGACGGGGTCGGGATGCGGGCGCGCAGCGAGACCGGGTGCTCGAAGGCCAGCGAGGGCCAGCTGCGCTGGACGGCCTCCTTGCGCAGGCCGCGATCGGGGTTGACCACCGTGGGGTTGCCGACGGCCTCCAGCAGCGGCATGTCGGTGATCGAGTCGGAGTAGGCGTAGGACTCGTCGAGGTCGTAGCCGTGCTCCTCGGCGAGCTCGCGGGCGGCCACGGCCTTGTTCTCCGCCGAGCAGTAGAAGTCGACCTCGCCGGTGTAGCGGCCCTCGGAGACGACCATGCGGGTGCCGAACCAGTGATCGGCGCCGAGCAGCTTCGCGATCGGGGCGACCACCTCCTGGCCGGACGCCGAGAGCACGACGATCTCGTGGCCCTGCTCCTGGTGGTCGGCGATGAGCTGGGTGGCCTCCTTGTAGACCAGCGGGTCGACGATGTCGTGGAGGGTCTCCTCGACGATGGCGTTGACCTGGTCGACGTCCCAGCCCGCGCACAGCGAGGTGATGTGGGCGCGCATCCGGTCCATCTGGTCGGCGTCGGCGCCGGCGAGCATGAACACGAACTGCGCGTAGGCGCTCTTGAGCACCGCTCGGCGGTTGATGAGCCCTTCCTGGAAGAACGGGCGGCTGAAGGCGAGCGTGCTCGACTTGGCGATGATCGTCTTGTCCAGGTCGAAGAACGCGGCCACCCGGTGTCCGGGAGCGGCGGCGGGGTTCGCGGGCTCGGTCACGCGGACAGCATACGAGCCGGGCGCGGGGAGTTGAGCCGGGCGCGGGCGGCATTTCGACGCTCGTTCCGCCGGACCCCGGACAGGTTGTGCGGGGTCTCCGTTCAGAAGAGCGATTCTTCACACACCGTGCGGTGTGCGGAAGGTTGCTCGTCGCCGTGATGGATTTTCTTGCCACGAATGAATGGTTTTGGCCAAGTCATCGGGCACTGAGAGCAAAGACGTTCCCTCAAATGGACGGGAGGCATTACTGGGGATCAGCGGGATACAGTGTGGGGAGTCCGGCGTGACCGGACCAGTTCAGCTCGACCCCCCGGAGCTGAACTAGGACGACCCCCGCCCCTCCCCCTGGCGGGGGTCGTCTCGTACGCGGATGCTCCCACCTGCGCGAAGTCCGTGCTCGCGCAACAGTTTCCGGGCGAGCAAAATGTGAATTCCCTTCGTTTATTGTGCGGACGTCGTGCAACTCTTTCGGGTTGCGCGAGTTATCCACAGCGAGGGGGTTACTCCACAGATTTCAGAAATCGCTTGGCAGTCCGACCGGCCACGGTCACTTTGGATAACGAGCGGCCATTCGCGGCACCACGCTCCCTCTTCCGGCCGATCCGGAAGTGGTTTTCCTCCGAATGATCCCGATCCTGGGAGTCCGCCATGGCCGCACGATCACCCGAGCCCGAAACGGCGCACCCGCTGCTGGTGGTGCACGACGCCGACTTGGCCGAGGAGATCACCCGGCTCGCCGCCGCTTCCGGCGGCGAGATCGAACGCGCGCCACGACTGCTGCCGACCTCCTGGCGCACCGCGCCGCTGGTGCTGCTCGACGAGAGCACCGCGACCGCGTGCGCCGCCCGAGGACTGCCGCGCAGACGCGGCGTCGCCCTGCTGTGCCGCCGGACCGACGAACGGGTGTGGCGCACCGCCTTCGACGTCGGGGCGGAACGGGTGCTGACCCTGCCCGCCGACGAGCGCCGGCTGATCGAGCTGCTGGCCGACGCCGCCGACGCCCCGGACGGCGAGGGCCGGGTGCTGGCCGTGCTCGGCGGCTGCGGCGGTGCGGGCGCTTCCGCGCTCGCCACCGCGGCCTCCGCCGTCGCCGCCCGCGGCGGCGGCCGGTCGCTGCTGGTCGACTGCGACCCGCTCGGCGGCGGCCTCGACCTCGTCGCCGGGCTGGAGCGGGAGGAGGGGCTGCGCTGGTCCGGCCTGTCGGTCGGCGCCGGACGGCTGGGTGCGGGCGCCCTGCGCCAGGCCCTGCCGTGCAAGCGCGTCGGAGCTGGGGAGATGGCCGTGCTCGCCTGCGATCGCGATCGCGCGGCCAGCGGGCTCACGCCCGAGGGCGTGCGCGCGGTGCTCGGCGCCGGGCGCCGGTCGGGCGCGACCGTGGTGTGCGACCTGCCGCGCTGCCCGGTGCCCGGCGATCCCGACGAGCCGGTGCTCGGCGACGCCGAACTCGCCGTCGTCGTGGTCCCCGCCGAGGTGCGGGCCTGCGCCGCGGCCGCCCGCGTCGTCGCCACCGTGACCGAGCGCGCCGGATGTCCCGTGCGGCTGGTGGTGCGCGGCCCGTCGCCGGGCGGGCTCAGACCGCGCGACGTGGCGCGCGCGGCGGGCGCCCCGGTGCTCACGACGATGCGACCGCAGCCGCGGCTGGCCGCCGCCGTCGACCGCGGAGACCTCGTCGCCGCGCTGCGCCGCGGCCCGCTGACCACCGCCGCCGGGGCGGTGCTCGCCGAACTCGCGGCCGCGGAGCCACCAGTCCCGCGCTGACGTCCCTGCTCTGAAACCCGTTGTCCTGAAGCCGATCTCGACCGATCGGCCATGCCGTCCCGCCGTTCTCGCGGCAGGGGAGGGGAAGGATCGCCATGTCCGTGGACCGCGAACTGCTGGCGCGCGTGCGCACCCGACTGGTGAGCAGCGGTGCCGCGCTCAGCCCCGCCGCCGTGGCGGAGGCCGTCCGGGCCGAGTCCGACGGCCTGGTCGCCGACGCCGACGTGCTCGCCGCGCTGCGCCTCGTGCAGCAGGAGTTCTCCGGCGCGGGAGCGCTCGAACCGCTGCTGGACGACCCCGAGATCTGCGACGTGCTGGTCACCGCGCCGGAGAAGGTGTGGGCCGATCGCGGCGACGGGCTGCGACCCGCGCGGGTGCGCTTCCCCGACGAGGACTCGGTGCGCAGGCTCGCCCAGCGGCTGGCGATGTCCAGCGGGCGACGGCTCGACGACGCCCAGCCGTGGGTCGACGCCTGGCTGCCGCAGCGCGACACCGGCGCCGTCCGGATGCACGCCGTGCTGCCCCCGATCGCCGGCGACGGCACGTGCCTCTCGCTGCGGGTGCTGCGGCCCGCCGACCACGACCTCGCCGCGCTGCAGCGGGCCGGGACCTTCGACGAGCGGATCGGCGCGGTGCTGCGCGAGATCGTGGCCCGGCGCCTGGCGTTCCTGATCACCGGCGGTACCGGCAGCGGCAAGACCACGCTGCTGGCGGCGATGCTCGGCGTGGTCGGGGAGCACGAGCGGATCGTCTGCGTCGAGGAGGCCGCCGAGCTGCGCCCCCGCCACCCGCACGTGGTGCGGCTGCTGACCCGGCCGCCCAACGTCGAGGGCGCGGGCGAGATCGGCGTGCGCGACCTGGTGCGCCAGGCCTTGCGGATGCGCCCGGACCGCCTCGTCGTCGGCGAGGTGCGCGGTGCCGAGGTGCGTGAACTCCTTGCCGCGCTCAACACCGGGCACGACGGGGGCGGCGGCACGCTGCACGCCAACTCGCCGCGCGAGGTCCCGGCGCGGATGGAGGCGCTGGGCGCGCTCGGCGGGCTGTCCCGGGACGCCCTGCACAGCCAGCTCGCCGCGGCCGTCCAGGTCGTGCTGCAGGTCCGGAACCGGCGCCTCGCGGCCATCGGGGTGCTGCACCGCGTTGGTGATCAGGTGAGCGTCCGGCCCGCCTGGGAACGCGAAACCGGTTGGGGCGTGGGCCGTCACGACCTCGCCGACCTGCTGGAATCCCGGGGAGGTGCGTTGCCGTGCTGATCTCGAGCGCCCTGCTCGCGGCGGCGGGGCTGCTGTGCTGGCCGACGCCCTCCAGCCGCCACCGGCTGCCCGGGCTCCCGCGCGCGCCGCTGCGACTGCCGCGCCCGACCCGGCTGCTGCCCTGGGCTGCCGGGCTCGCCGGAGCGGTGTTCGCGGGTCCGGCGGGGATGTGCGCGGCGTTCGCGCTGACCCTGCTCGCGGCCCGGTACCTGCGGGAGCAGCGCGAGGAACGGCGGGATCTGGCGCTGCACGACGAGTTCGCCGAGGGGCTGCGGCTGCTGGTGAGCCAGGTGCGCGCGGGAGCGCACCCGGCGAGCGCGGCGGAAGGCGCGGCGGCCGAGGCGGGACCGGCCGTCGCGGGCCTCTTCCGCGACCTGGCCGCGACCGCCAGGTTGGGCGGCGACGTCACCGCCCTGTCCGGCACTCCTCTGTCCGGACGACCACGCGAGCCGGTGCGGCGGCTGACCCGCGCCTGGGAGCTGGCCGAACGGAACGGCGTCGCGCTCGCCGAACTGCTGGACTCGCTGCGCCGCGACGTCGAGCGGCGCACCGCGTTCCGGCGCGAGGTCGCGGCGAAGATGGCCGGTCCGCGCGCCACCGCGGGCGTGCTCACCGGGCTGCCGGTGCTGGGGCTGGTGTTCGGGCACGCCGCCGGGGCCTCGCCGCTGGCGGTGTTCGGCAGCGGCCCGGGCGGCCAGCTGCTCCTGCTGATCGGCGCGGCGCTGCTGATCGCCGGGGTGCTGTGGAGCTCGCGGCTGACCCGAGCGGTGGTGCGGCCGTGAGCGCGGTGCTCGTGCTGCTCGCCGCGGCGGTGCTGCTCGTGCCGCTCCCCTCGACCCGGCACCGGTTGCGGCTGCCCCGGCAGCGCGCCCCGGCGAAACCCCGTGCGCGGCGGGCGGATCGCGCCGATCCGCTGGTGCTCGCCGCCGGGTGGGACCTGCTGGCGGCGGGGATGCGGGCCGGGCTGCCGGTGCCGGTGATCGTGCGGGCGGTGGCCGTCGAGGTCGGCGGCACCGCGCGCCGAGCGCTGGACGAGGTCGCCGATCACCTGGCGCTGGGCAGCGACGCCGCCACCGCGTGGGAACCGGCGCTGCGCGACCCCGGCACCGCCGAGCTCGCCCGCGCGGCCCGGCGCACCGCGCGCACCGGCAGCGCGCTCGCCGACGTGGCGGCCGAGCTCGCCGAGCGCGCCCGCTCGCGCGGATCGGAGCTGGCGGAGGTGCGGGCCCAACGCGGTGCCGTGTGGATCTCGGCGCCGCTCGGGCTGTGCTTCCTGCCCGCGTTCCTGTGCCTGGGCGTGCTGCCGGTCGTGCTCGGCATGTTCGAAGAACTCCCGATCGATCCACTGCACACACGATGAGGAGACGACGATGCGGAACCTGATCCGGCGGCTGCGGGCCGCGCTGACCGGCGATGCCGGGATGTCCACGGCGGAGTACGCGGTCGGCACGCTCGCCGCCGTGGCCTTCGCGACCACCCTGTACGCGGTGGTGACCAGCGGATCGGTCGAGGAGGCGCTCACCGGCATCATCCAGCGCGGCCTGCAGGGCGCGGGCACGTGAACGACCGGGGCTCGGTGACCGTCGAGGCGGCGCTGGGGATCTGCTCGCTGGTCGCGGTTTTCGGGTTGCTGCTGCTCGGGTGCGCGGCGGTGCTGGGGCAGCTGCGCTGCCAGGACGCCGCCGTCGAGGCCGCCCGCCTGCTCGCCCGGGGTGACGCGCCCCGGGCCGAGCGGGCGGTGCGCGCCCTCGCGCCCGCCGACGCGCGGTACGAGCACGCGATCACCGGCGATCAGGTCCAGGTGCGGATCAGCGCGCGCTGGGCGCGGGCCGAGGCCGTCGCGGTGCTGGAACCGGGGGAGGGGTGATGGACGATCGGGGTTCGGCGACGCCGGTCGCCGCGGTGCTGTCGTTGGTCGTGCTGCTCCTGCTGTGGTGGCTGGTGCAGCTCGGCGCGGCCACCGCCGCCCGGCATAGGGCCGAGGGCGCCGCGGACCTGGCGGCGCTGGCGGCCGCCGCCCACGCGATCGGTGGACCCGAATCCGCCTGCGCCCAGGCCGAACGGGTGACCAGGGGGATGCGGACCAGGTTGATCACCTGCACCCTGACCGGTCGAGAGGCCCGCGTCGAGGTCGCGGGAGAGCTGCCAGGTCCGCTCGCCGGGAAGGCACCGCCCAGCGCACGCGCTCGCGCCGGACCCGCAACCCGCTGATCTGGGCGTATCACGGCGGGTGTACGACGAGCGGTCGATGAGCGGTCCCGCGGGCAGGGGAGCGGTCGCCGACGCTTCACCGGCGGAGTTCGGTGGGACTCCCGATCTTTCAGCGCGCGTGTTCCGCGTCTCACGTTCGTCGCCGCTGAACGACCGGTCGTCGCAAGGGGTCTGTACGGCCCGGGGCCGGATGACGTTTCTTTGATGTGTGAGCGGCGAGCCCGGGTTCGCCACGAACCGAGGTCCACCTGACAAGGAGGTCAGGGGATCGGCCGGAACCCCGAAATCCGGCCGGTCGATCTCAGGGAGCACCACGCCGCTCACCGCTGAACAAGGAGGCGGAGCACATGCAATGGTCTGCGGAGAGGTGGCAGAGCGCCTTCCGCGGCGTCCCGGCCCACCCGGCCGGGCTGACCAGCAGCCGGATCGACCTGCGCGTGCAGGCAATCGACTTCGCGTCGCGCGGGTGGTCGGTGTTGCCCGGAACGTTCCCGAAGGACGGCGAGTGGTTCGGCCGCCGCGGCATGCAGCTGCACGGCCCGACCCCGGTCCACTCCGACTGGCAGGACCGACTGGGGGCGGACCTCGCCGAGGTCATGTCCTGGTGGGACGACCACCCGTACAACCTCCTGCTGGCGACCGGTTTCCAGGTCGACGCGATCGAGGTCGACACCGCGACCGGACGGCAGGCGGCCAAGGTGCTGCGGGCCGGCGGGTTCCCGGTGCCGATCGTGGCGACCCCGACCGGTAGCTGGTTCTTCCTGACAACCCCTGGGGGTCAGCTCAACGGCGAGCTGGCCGAGGAGAGCGGAATCCGCTTGCACGGCAAGGGGAGTTGGGTTCCGCTGCCACCGTCGGCCTATCCCGGCGGAGCGGTGCACTGGCGGGTCAAGCCCGACGTGTGCGCCTGGCAGCTGCCCAGCCCGGAGTTCGTCCACGACGCGCTCCGGACCGCGCTGGAGATCGATCACCAACCGGAGAACGTGGCGGAACTTCTCGCAGCGACCAGGTAGGTCCTGCCGCCGTGACGCGCTGAGCGGTCCGGACACCGCGCCCAGGGCTTCCCCGGCCCGACCCGGCACGAGCTTCCCCGCGAGCACGCACCAGCCTGCGCGCTCATCGTGCCTGGTCGGGCAGCCCACCCGGACCACCGGCGCTGCCCCGAAGCACGGCGGACACCGCGTCGAGAACAGCCACCGCCCCTGCCTTGTCCAGCGGTTCGTTGCCATTCCCGCACTTGGGCGACTGAACGCAGGACGGGCATCCGGCCGGGCAGTCGCAGGAAGCGATCGCTTCCCGCGTCGCGACCAGCCAGGGGACCAATGCGGCGAAACCGCGATCGGCGAATCCGGCCCCTCCCGGATGGCCGTCATGCACGAACACCGTTGCCTCCCCGGTGTCGGCATGCAGCGCGGTGGAGACCCCGCCGATGTCCCAACGATCGCAGGTCGCGAACAGCGGTAGCAGGCCGATCGCCGCGTGCTCGGCGGCATGCAGCGCGCCGGGGATGCGCGCCGGTTCCAGCCCGGCGCCCCCCGGCGCGCTGCTCATCAACAGCTCCTGGCTCACCGTGTACCAGACGGCGCGGGTGCGCAGCGTCTGCGCGGGCAGGTCCAGCGGGACCTGGTCCAGCACCTCGCCGGTGGGTCGTTTCCGCAGGTAGCCGACTACCTGCGAGGTCACCTCGACCTCGCCGAGGTGGGTCGTGACACCGGCCCCGGTGTCGTTGCTCTCGACGGTGCGGAGCACCGAGATGTCCACGTCGTCGCGCGGCGAGGTCGTCCAGTCCGGGCTCTCCTCGTGGACCAGCGCGATCGCCGACTCCAGGTCGAGCTCGTCGACCACGAACGACTCGCCCCGGTGCAGGTACACCGCGCCCGGGTGCACGGTGGAGCACGCCGAGTCCGGGTCCACCGTGCCGAGCATCCGCCCTGATTCGCCTTCGACCACGGCGATCGGCGGTCCGCCGGAGCCGCGCAGCTCGACGGTGCGGTGCGGGCGTTCCCGCTCGGTCCAGAACCAGCCGTGCGGGCGGCGGCGCAGCACGCCGTCGGCGGCCAGCGCCTCCACGGCCTGCCGCGCGGCGTCGCCGCCGAAGATCTCGAAGGATTCCTCGGTGAGCGGCAGCTCGGCCGCCGCGCAGGCCAGGTGCGGTTCGAGCACGTAGGGGTTGGTGGGGTCGAGCACGGTGGCCTCGACCGGCCGGGACAGCACGGCCGGCGGGTGGTGCACGAGGTAGGTGTCCAGCGGGTCGTCGCGCGCGACGAACACCACGAGAGCGCCGTCCCCGTCGCGGCCGGCCCGCCCGGCCTGCTGCCAGAACGACGCCAGGGTGCCCGGGTACCCGGCGACGACGACGGCGTCGAGCCCGGAGATGTCGACGCCGAGCTCCAGCGCGTTGGTGGTGGCCACCGCGCGCAGTTCTCCGGTCAGCAGCGAGCGTTCCAGCTCGCGGCGGTCCTCGGGGAGGTACCCGCCGCGGTAGGCGGCGACCTTCCCCGGCAGCGAGGAGTCCACTTCGGACAGAGCGCGCTGCGCGGCCAGGGACGCGAGCTCGACGCCGCGCCGGGAGCGGATGAACGCCAGGGTGCGCGCGTCCTCGACGACGAGCTCGGTGAGGATCCGCGCCGCCTCGGAACCGGCGTTGCGGCGCACCGGGGCTCCGTTCTCGCCGACGAGGTCGTCGAGCAGCGGCGGTTCCCAGAGCGCGACGGTGCGCGCGCCGCGCGGTGATCCGTCCTCGGTGATCGCCCGGCAGCGCGCCCCGGTCAGCCGCTCGGCGAGCTCGGCGGGGTCGGAGACGGTGGCCGAGGCCAGCACGAACACCGGGTCGGCGCCGTAGCGCTGAGCGATCCGGCGGAGCCTGCGCAGCAGCAGCGCGACGTGCGAGCCGAACACGCCGCGGTAGGTGTGGCACTCGTCGATGACGACGTGGGTGAGCCGCCGGAAGAACTGCGCCCAGCGCCCGTGGGAGGGCAGCACGCCGAAGTGCAGCATGTCCGGGTTGGTGAACACCCACCTGCCGTGCTGGCGGACCCAGTCCCGCTCGGCCTGCGGGGTGTCGCCGTCGTACTTGACCGCGCGGATCTCGTTCAGCTCCAGCTCGGAGATGCTGCGCAGCTGGTCGGCGGCCAGCGCTTTGGTGGGGGAGAGGTAGAGCGCGGTGGCCTTGGGGTCGTCGAGCAGCCGGGAGATCACCGGCAGCTGGTAGACGAGCGACTTGCCGGACGCGGTGCCGGTGGCGACGACGACGTTCTCGCCGTCGTGCACGGCCTCGGCGCCCTCGACCTGGTGGATCCACGGTTCGTCCGCGCCGCGCGCCCGGAACGCCTCTACGAGCCGGGGCGGTGCCCACTTGGGCCAGTCGGCGGTTCGGGCGGTGCGGGCCGGCCGGTGCTCGACGTGCGTCACGGGCGACTCGTCGGCCGGGATCCCGGCGAGGACGCGGCCGAGCAGCCGCTGTCCCTTGTCCTCCTCGCGCACGTCGCCAGCCTTGCACAAACCTGATCCGGACCCGCACAGGTGTTCCCCTCCGCGAGTCGGGCGCGTCCCCTTTCGGGGGGATTTCGGTGCGTGTTCCGCGAGCTGGACGAGTTCTCGCCGTTCAGGGAGCGACACGCCATACCTCATGTCACCCGTTCGTACCAAATCAAAATATGTCCGAACAGGGGATCAAGTAGGGCTCTGAATCGATCATTCGGTAACGAAAACGCACGTCGAGACGAGTTGCGTATCACACCGTGAGGTAAGCCACTCGTGGTCTGAATAGACTCCCGACCCACGACGTCGCCACGGACGGCCAGCGGACGAACACGGGCCGTACCGGGCGGGGCCGCCTACCGCGCATCGGGGCCCGGTGAGAGCGTGCTGCAAGAGCGTGCGGGCCGCCGGTGTGAGAACCGAGCACAACCCAGGAGGACGGATGTCCCTGCTCACCCCGGTCCAGCACGGCTGGGCCCAGGGCGCTGCACCACCGAGCTCGCAAACCCGGATGGACCTCGCCCAACAAGCCTCCGGAGCCACCGGAATCGAGCTCGCAGGCATCGACTACGCGGTCGTCGGTGTCGTCATGGTCATCGCTCTGGCCGCACTGGCCTTCGGCTACGTCCTGATCAGGGAGGTGCTCGCCGCCGGGCAGGGCACCGCGAAGATGCAGGACATCGCCAAGGGCGTGCAGGAAGGAGCGTCGGCGTACCTGAACCGGCAGTTCCGCACCCTGGCGATCTTCGCCGTGGTGGTGTTCCTCGTACTGTTCGCGCTGCCAGCGGAGACCATCGGGGAGCGCATCGGACGGTCGGTGTTCTTCCTGTTCGGCGCCGCGTTCTCGGCAGTCATCGGCTACCTCGGCATGTGGCTGTCCACCCGCGCGAACGTGCGCGTGGCCGCGGCCGCCCGCGAGTCGGAGGAGGGCCGCGAGAAGGCGATGCGCGTGGCGTTCCGCACCGGCGGCGTGGTCGGCATGATGACCGTCGGCCTCGGCCTGTTCGGCGCCGCGCTGGTCGTGATGGTCTACGCGGGCGGAGCCCCGCGCGTGCTGGAGGGCTTCGGCTTCGGCGCCGCGCTGCTGGCGATGTTCATGCGAGTCGGCGGCGGCATCTTCACCAAGGCCGCCGACGTGGGCGCCGACCTGGTCGGCAAGGTCGAGCAGAACATCCCCGAGGACGACCCGCGCAACGCGGCGACGATCGCCGACAACGTCGGCGACAACGTGGGTGACTGCGCGGGCATGGCGGCGGACCTGTTCGAGTCCTACGCGGTGACCCTGGTCGCCTCGCTGATCCTGGGCACCGCCGCCTTCGGCGCCCACGGGCTGCTGTTCCCGCTGATCGTGCCGGCCATCGGCGTGCTCACCGCGGTCATCGGCGTCTACATCACCAAGGCCCGCTCCGGCGAGAGCGCGCTGACCGCGATCAACCGGTCGTTCTACATCTCGGCCGGGATCTCGGCAGTGCTGTGCGCGATCGCCGCGATGCTGTACCTGCCGAGCACGTTCGCCGAGCTCTCCGGCGTGTCGGAGGAGGTGCGCGCCACCCCGGGCAGCCCGGCGCTGGTCGCGCTGATGGCCGTGGTCATCGGCATCCTGCTCGCCGTGGTCATCCTGAAGCTGACCGGCTACTTCACCGCCACCGAGCACCGCCCGGTGCAGGACGTCGGCAAGTCGTCGCTGACCGGTGCGGCCACGGTGATCCTGACCGGCCTGTCGGTCGGCTTCGAGTCCGCCGTCTACACCGCGGCGGTCATCGGCGCGGCCGTGTTCGGCGCGTTCCTGCTGTCCGGTTCGCTGCCGGTGGCGCTGTTCGCGATCGCGCTCGCCGGGTGCGGTCTGCTGACCACCGTCGGCGTCATCGTCGCGATGGACACGTTCGGCCCGGTCAGCGACAACGCGCAGGGCATCGCCGAGATGTCCGGCGACGTCGAGGGCGAGGGCGCGAAGATCCTCACCGAGCTCGACGCGGTCGGCAACACCACCAAGGCGATCACCAAGGGCATCGCGATCGCCACGGCGGTGCTGGCGGCGACGGCGCTGTTCGGCTCCTACACCGACGCCATCGGCGCCGCGCTGGCCGACGTCGCCGGGCAGCTGTCCGTCTCGGAGTTCTTCGTCTACGCGCCGAACGTCCTGGTGGGCGTGGTCATCGGTGCCGCGGTGGTGTTCCTGTTCTCCGGTCTGGCGATCAACGCCGTGTCCCGCGCGGCCGGTGCCGTGGTCTACGAGGTGCGGCGCCAGTTCAAGGAGAAGCCGGGGATCATGGACGGCTCGGAGCGCCCCGAGTACGGCAGGGTGGTCGACATCTGCACCCGCGACTCGCTGCGCGAGCTGGCCACGCCGGGTCTGCTGGCGGTGCTGGCCCCGATCGCGGTCGGGTTCGGGCTGGGCGTCGGTCCGCTGGCCGGGTACCTGGCCGGT
Organism: Saccharopolyspora sp. ID03-671; assembly: GCF_045278815.1. Classification (NCBI taxonomy): domain Bacteria; kingdom Bacillati; phylum Actinomycetota; class Actinomycetes; order Pseudonocardiales; family Pseudonocardiaceae; genus Saccharopolyspora; species Saccharopolyspora sp. ID03-671. The sequence continues at coordinate 3,512,796 of NZ_CP134054.1, read as the reverse complement.
GCCATCGCCACCGGCACCCTGATGGCCATCTTCCTGGCCAACTCGGGTGGTGCCTGGGACAACTCCAAGAAGCTGGTGGAGGACGGCTACCACGGTGGCAAGGGGTCCGAGGCGCACTCGGCCACGGTCATCGGTGACACCGTCGGCGACCCGTTCAAGGACACCGCCGGTCCGGCGATCAACCCGCTGCTGAAGGTGATGAACCTGGTGTCGGTGCTGATCGCGCCTGCCGTGGTCTACTTCGCCGTCGGCGACGCCGCCAACCCGGCGGTGCGGATCGGCATCGCGGTCGTCGCGCTCGCGGTGATCGTGGCCGCCGTGGTGATCTCCAAGCGGCGTTCGACCGCCATCGCGGACGAGCCCGCGGACGACAAGACGATCAACGGCGCTCCCGCCTAGATCGGTCCCTCGCGATGGGCGTCACCCGGTTCGGGTGGCGCCCATCGCTGTGCGCAGGGGATTCGCCGCGGCCGGTGACCCCGGGTTCACCGGGAGGAATGGCGGTACGAGAGAGTCCGAGCGCACAGCGAGAGCTACTCCGATCGATGTGAGGAGTGCGCAATGAGGTTCCGTGCGACGTCCCTCGCGGCGCTCGCGGCCATCCCGCTGGCCCTGAGCGCCTGCGGAACGGCACCGGCGCCCAAGCCCGTGCCGGCGCCCCAGGCGGCGGGCCCGGAGGGGATCGAGTGGGCAGGCCGGTTGTGCGGGCTGGTCAACGACTTCTCCGCGTCCCAGAAGAACCTGCCGCCGGTGGACAAGACCAACACGGCGGCGATGAAGAACTCGGTGGTGTCCCGGCTCGACACCGCGACCAAGACCGCCGACGACACGGTCCGCGGGCTGCACGAGCTGCCGCCGTCGCCGATCCAGGGCGGGGACCAGGTCAACCAGGGCATCCAGGACGGCTTCAGCCAGATCCGGGAGATCCTGGCGGGCGCCCGGGCCAAGGCCGACCAGGTCGACCCGAACGACAAGCAGAAGTTCAGCGAGGGCATGACCGCGCTGCAGGGCGAGCTGCAGAAGACCTCCCAGGTCGACCTGAACAGCAAGTTCGGCGCGCTGGAGAGTAACAAGCCCCTCGCCGAGGCCGCCAAGCAGGCCCCGGGCTGCAAGCCGTTCTTCAACCCGGCCCCAGCCCAACCGGCCCCAGCGCAGCAGGCTCCCGCCCAACCGGCCCCCAACCAACCCGGCTAACAGCCCCTCACCTGGCTGAACGTCACGATTTCAATGGAAATCGGGAACCTGATTTCCATTGAAATCGTGTCCGGCAGGCGTCGGGACTCATTCGATCGGGTTACAGTGGTGGATAATCTCGAACTCCTGTTCTAGCATCCCGAGCGTGGACCAGCTGTCCTTCTACTCGGCAGAGGCTCGGCGGGCGGACGTCGCCGACCTCGCGGGCATGCTGTGCGGTCCCGGGCAGGCCGTCGGGTTCGGCCGCGGGACCGCCGCGAGGCTGTCAGTGGTCGTCGACGCCGAGTGGCGCGCCCGCTGCCTGCTCGCCGCCTGCGCCGAGCGGGGAGTGCAGGCCGAGCTCGGCCGCTCCGACGAAGGCCGCCCGCTGGTCCGCACCGCGTTCCGCTCCGACCTCACCGGCATCGCCGCGCACTGGCTGCGCGGCGCCGTGAAGTCGGTGCCCTCCGGTTTCGTGCCGGACGGCTGGGCCCTGCGGATGTGGGCGCTCACCTCCGGCAGCGCCGACGCGCACGGCTACCGACTCGGCCTCGACCCGCACGCGCCCGACACGCACGAGGCGCTCGCCGAGGCGCTCCGCGGCTGCGGTCTGCCCGCCAAGACCATCGGTGCCAGGGCGGGCGGACCGGCCCTGCGCGTGACCGGCCGCAGGCGCCTGGCCAGGCTCGCGGAGCTGGTCGGACCGCTGCCCGATGGTGCGATCGAGGGAATGATCCCGCTCGTCTCCTGAGCGGGTTGACGCACATCACGCCAGGTCACGAAACGGAACACCTGGGTAACCCGATACGTTCGTACAACAAGACGTCGACGAATATCGGCGTGTTATATGCAACCCTGTGCCTTCCCGGTGCAGCACGACGAACCGTGCGGCGCGCACACTCCAGGGACGAAATGGATGGGCGCCGGGTGCAAGGGATGCTTCCGGAAGAAGAGAGCAGGTAAGCGTTGGCTGGGTCGACACGGACGAAGAAGGCCGGCGGCGGGGCCGGTCGGGCTTCGGGGTCTCCCAACGGGAACGGCTCCGCTACCCGGCGCTTGGTGATCGTCGAGTCACCGGCGAAGGCCAAGAAGATCGCCTCCTACCTCGGCTCTAACTTCATCGTGGAGTCCTCGCGTGGGCACATCCGCGATCTGCCGCGCAACGCCAAGGACGTGCCCGAGAAGTACAAGGGCCAGGCGTGGGCGCGACTGGGTGTCGACGTCGAGAACGACTTCGAGCCGCTGTACCTGGTGAGCGCCGACAAGAAGTCGACGGTCACCGAACTCAAGGACGCCCTCAAGCAGGTCGACGAGCTCTACCTCGCGACGGATGGTGACCGCGAGGGCGAGGCCATCGCGTGGCACCTGCTGGAGACCCTCAAGCCCAAGGTCCCGGTCCGCCGGATGGTCTTCCACGAGATCACCGAGTCGGCCATCCAGGCCGCCGCCGCCAACCCGCGCGACCTCGACCAGGACCTCGTCGACGCCCAGGAGACCCGCCGCATCCTGGACCGCCTCTACGGCTACGAGGTCAGCCCGGTGCTGTGGAAGAAGGTCATGCCGAAGCTCTCGGCGGGCCGCGTGCAGTCCGTGGCGACCCGCGTCGTCGTCGAACGCGAGCGCGAGCGCATCCGCTTCGTCTCCGCCGAGTACTGGGACATCGCCGCGACCATGGACGCCGGCCCGGACGCCTCGCCGCGTCGCTTCGGGGCCCGCCTGGTCACGGTCGACGGCGCCAAGCTCGCCTCCGGCCGCGACTTCGGCCCGGACGGCCGGCTGAAGAACGCCGACACCAAGGTGCTCGACGAGACCGAGGCCCGGCGGCTCGCCGCGGCGCTGACCGACGCGCAGCTGCACGTCTCCAGCGTCGAGGAGAAGCCCTACACCCGGAAGCCCTACGCGCCGTTCATGACCTCCACGCTGCAGCAGGAGGCCAGCCGCAAGCTGCGCTTCTCGGCGGACCGCACGATGCGCACCGCGCAGCGGCTCTACGAGAACGGCTACATCACCTACATGCGAACCGACTCCACGACGCTGTCCGAGACGGCGATTGCGGCGTCGCGCAACCAGGCCCGCGACCTCTACGGCGAGCAGTACCTGTCGCCGCAGCCGCGGCAGTACAACCGCAAGGTCAAGAACGCGCAGGAGGCGCACGAGGCGATCCGCCCGGCGGGCGAGAGCTTCCGCACCCCCGGCGAGGTGGCCAACGAGCTGTCCAACGACGTCGACGGCTTCAAGCTCTACGAGCTGATCTGGCAGCGCACCATCGCCTCCCAGATGGCCGACGCGAAGGGCACCACGCTGTCGGTGCGCATCACCGGCACCGCCACCAGCGGCGAGGAGTGCACCTTCGCCGCGTCCGGCCGCACCATCACCTTCCCCGGGTTCCTCAAGGCCTACGTCGAGGCCGTGGACTCCGAGGCCGGCGGTGTCGCCGACGACGCCGAGTCGCGGCTGCCGCAGCTCGCCCAGGACCAGCCGATCACCGCGCCGGAGCTGGAGCCCGACGGGCACACCACGAACCCGCCGCCGCGCTTCACCGAAGCGAGCCTGGTCAAGACGCTGGAAGAGCTGGGCATCGGTCGCCCGTCGACGTACGCGTCGATCATCAGCACCGTGCAGGAGCGCGGCTACGTCTGGAAGAAGGGTTCGGCCCTGGTCCCGTCGTGGATCGCGTTCGCCGTGGTCGGGCTGATGGAGCAGCACTTCGGCAGGCTGGTCGACTACGACTTCACCGCCGCGCTGGAGGACGAGCTGGACGGCATCGCGGAGGGGCGCGAGGAGCGCACCCGCTGGCTGTCGGGCTTCTACTTCGGCGGCGAGGTGGGGCCGGAGGACTCGATCGGTCGCGCCGGTGGGCTCAAGAAGCTGGTCGGCTCGTCGGTCGAGGAGATCGACCCGCGCGCGATCAACTCGATCCCGATGTTCGACGACGAGGACGGGCGCACCATCTACGTCCGCGTCGGCCGCTACGGGCCCTACCTGGAGCGGACGCTGGAGGACGAGACGGCGCAGCGGGCGAACCTGCCCGACGACCTGCCGCCGGACGAGCTGACGGTGCAGATCGCGGAGAAGCTCTTCGCCACCCCGATGGAGGGCCGCAGCCTCGGCACCGATCCGGAGTCGGGCCACGAGGTCGTCGCCAAGGAGGGCCGCTTCGGCCCGTACGTGACCGAGGTGCTGCCGGAGGGCGACAAGTCCAAGCCGCGCACCGGCAGCCTGCTCAAGTCGATGTCGCTGGACACCGTGAGCCTCGACGACGCGCTGAAGCTGCTGTCGCTGCCGCGCGTGGTGGGCACCGACCCGGAGTCGGGCAACGAGATCACCGCGCAGAACGGCCGCTACGGCCCGTACCTGAAGAAGGGCACGGACTCGCGGTCGCTGGAGACCGAGGAGCAGATCTTCTCGATCACCCTCGACGAGGCGCTCAAGATCTACGCGCAGCCGAAGCAGCGGGGCCGCCGGGCCGCCACACCGCCGCTGCGCGAGCTCGGTGAGGCTCCCGACACCGGTAAGGCCCTGGTGATCAAGGACGGCCGTTTCGGCCCGTACGTCACCGACGGCGAGACCAACGCGTCGCTGCGCAAGGGCGACGCGGTGGAGGAGCTGTCGATGGACCGCGCGGTGGAGCTGCTGGCGGAGCGGCGGGCGAAGGCCCCCGCGAAGAAGAAGGCACCGGCGAAGAAGTCGACGACCTCGAAGAGCACGACCTCGAAGACCACGGCGTCGAAGAGCACCGGGTCGAAGACCACGGCGGCGAAGAAGACCACCGCGTCCAAGTCGACCACCGCCAAGAAGACCACGGCATCGAAGTCGACGGGCACCAAGACCGCCGCGAAGAAGACCACCGCGTCCAAGTCCACGGCGTCGCGGTCGAGCACCTCGAAGTCCTGACGGCCGCGTCGGTGCGGCATCGTAGAGTCGTGACCCGATAGCTCGGCACGAGGGAGTTGACGCGATGCGCACCGGCGCTCCGGAGGTACCCGCGACCGGGGTGTGGGCGGAGGTCGTCGGCCAACCGGACGCGGTCGGCACGCTGCACGCGGCGGCCGACGCGGCCCGCAGGCAGGTCCGGGGCGAGCAGGTGCCGCCCGGTGCGATGACGCACGCGTGGCTGTTCACCGGGCCGCCCGGTTCCGGCCGGTCGATCGCGGCCAGGGCCCTGGCCGCCGCGCTGGAGTGCGAGGACCCGGACGAGCTGGGCTGCGGTCGCTGCACCGCCTGCCGCACGGTCCTGCAGGGCACGCACGCGGACGTGAAGCTCGTGGTGCCGGAGGGCCTGTCGATCTCGGTGGCGGAGATGCGCGCGCTGGTGCAGGCCGCCGCGCGCCGCCCGAGCACCGGGCAGTGGCGGGTGGTGCTCATCGAGGACTCCGACCGGCTCACCGAGGGCGCGGCGAACGCGCTGCTCAAGGCGGTCGAGGAGCCGCCGCCGCGGACCGTGTTCCTGCTGTGCGCGCCGTCTGACCACCCCGAGGACGTCTCGGTGACGATCCGCTCGCGGTGCCGCGTGGTGCAGCTGCGCACGCCGCTGGCGGGCGCGATCGCCGAGGTGCTGCGCGAGCGCGACGGCATCGAACCGCAGCTCGCGGAGTGGGCGGCCGAGGTCTGCGGCGGTCACATCGGACGCGCCCGGCGGTTGGCCACCGACGAGCAGGTCCGCGAGCGCCGCGAGTCGGTGCTGCGGATCCCGCTCGGGCTGCAGCGCTTCTCGGACGTGTTCACCGCGGCATCGGGCCTGGTCAAGCTGGCCGAGTCGGAGGCGGTCACGGCCAACGAGGAGCGCAACGAGGCCGAGCGCGAGGAGCTCAAGACGGCGATGGGCGCCGGTGGCACGGGCAAGGGCACGGCCTCGGCGACCCGAGGAGCCAACGCCGCGCTCAAGGAGCTGGAGAAGCGCCAGAAGTCCCGGGCCACCCGGTCTCAGCGGGACGCCCTGGACCTGGCGCTGGTCGACCTGGCGGGCTTCTACCGGGACGTCCTGGTCACCCGCACCGGCTCGGGCTCGGCCCTCAACCACCCCGATTTCGCCCGCTCCTCGCAGAAGGCGGCGACCGAGTGGACCTCGGAGTCCACCCTCCGCCGCCTCGAAGCGGTCCTCGAATGCCGCACGGCCCTGAACCAGAACGTCAAACCCCTCATCGCGGTCGAAGCGATGCTCGCCACCCTCTTCACGGGCTGAATCCCCGGGTGCACCCAACTCCGTGGTGACGCACAGTTTTCATGAAAACGTCCCGACCCTCTGAGTGGCGAAGTTTTCATGAAAACTGCGCGCACCCACGAACGGTGACCTGGGACGACGCCCTCTCACCCCGTGCACGGGGTCGACGAAGTTTTCATGAAAACTTCCCCGTCACCAGGACGTCGTCGGTTGATGAGGTCGTCTCACGTCGTGTGGGTTGGGGACGAAGTTTTCATGAAAACTTCGTCCCTCCACGAACGGTCAGTGCTGGGCGTTGCGTCGGCGGGGGAAGGCGGCGACGAGGATCGAGCCGAGCAGGAGGAATCCGGCTCCGGTCCAGAAGATCGGGACGGCGAAGTAGCTGCCGCTGGTGAGGGCGAGGGGTTCGGTGCGTCCCTGGTGGTAGTCGGCGGGAACGGCTCCCGCGCCGCTGTCGTCGCCGGTGGCTCCGGCGGCCGGGGGTTCGCAGTTGACGCCGCCCGCGGGCGCGATGGCGCGCGCGACCTGCTCGCCGAAGGAGATCTGGGCCAGCGAGGCGGGCAGTCCGAGCTTGGCGCCGTCGAGGATCTTCAGGTCGAACAGCCGCGCGGTGCCGCGGATCTCGGTGCCCTGCGCCTCCTGCTTGAGCTCGCCGACGCTGAGCCGCAGCACCCCGAGGTCCAGCACGCCCCGGTCGAGGCCGGGGATCGCCGGGATCGGCACGTCCTGGGTCGGGTTGGCGGCGTCGAGCACGGCGAGTTCCTTGCCGCCCTGGCTGATCCGCAGCACCGGCGCGGTGTAGTCGACGCGCGAGGTGGCGGGGTCACCGGTCGCGGTGGCGGTGAGCGTGGGTTTGCCGACGACCTGGATCGACACCTCCTGCGGTGTGCCGCCGAACAGCTTCACCTCCGAGATCTGCAGTTCCGAGGTGGAGACCACGGCCTTGCCGGTCTGTCCGGGGACGTCGGTGAGCTGCACGTTCGAGTGCGCTTCGGCCATCGAGGGCACGTCGACGAGCGGGCCGGTGAGCCCGGGGACCGAGCCGCTGCCCATCGTGTATCGGGCGTCGGACAGCGGTGCGACGCCGCACGGCCCGGTCTGCTCGTTCCACCGCGCGTGCACGCTGCCGTTGAGGGCGTTGAGCTTGACGGGCACCTCGCCGGGGGCGGGCGGGGTGAGGGAGTTGGTGATCGGCCCCTCGCGGTCGGGCAGCGCGGCTTGGGCGATCCCGCCGGGGACCTGCGGGACGTCGCCCATGATCGCGACGCCGAACGGGGACGCTTCGGCGAGGGAGTGCTCGTGCGCGAGGTAGGCCTCGGAGTTGACCTGGGCGATGGCCCGGCCCATGCCGGCTTCCAGGACGGACTGCTTGGGCAGCTTGCTCTCGAACTCGGGCTCGTCGAAGAAGGAGTCGCCGGGTGCGGTGGCGGGCAGCAGTCGCACGATGCCGAGCATCGTCCCGGCGTCGCCGACGACGGGACGCGGCGTGGTGTCGGGAATGCGCCCGGGCGGCTGGTTGGGGTCGACGGGCTGCGGCGTCGGCGTCGTGGGGTACGAGCCTTGGGCCATCGCCGCGGGCATCGAGATCCCGGTCAGCGCCAGGGTCACCGCGGTGCAGGCGCAGAGCCGACGAAACGCGCGCATCCGACTTCCTCCGTGATAGGCGTCACTGCCTCAGCGGTGTATCAACGATCACATCGGCCGCAGGTGACGGTCGGATCGCCGCGCGTGTTCGCCAGCCCCGGGGCTGTGCCGGACCCCCGGCGAGCGCCGCGAGGGCGCCAGCTACACTTGTCCACGCACTGCCGCCTTAGCTCAGTCGGCCAGAGCGACGCACTCGTAATGCGTAGGTCGGGGGTTCGATTCCCCCAGGCGGCTCGCAGTGACCGGCCCCTTCCCGAACGTGGGAAGGGGCCGGTTCCGCTTTCTGGCCGGGTTGTTGCAGAACCGGCGAAAGACCGCAGGACACCCCCAGTGACCTGCGGTCTTTCACTGTCCGAGTTCCGTCACCGCTGTGAACCGGGGCTGCGTGACGGTCTTCGTTCGGAAGACGCGGCGGGATGGGTGGAGGTTGTTCCCGGGCCCGGAGATTTCTAGGTCCACTCGGCGTCGATGACGAGATCCGTGCGGCTGCGCATCCCGCGGGCGGTGTTGTCGAGGTAGGAGGCGAGGCGCTCGTAGTCCTCGGCGGAGTACCAGCCGTCGACGACGTCCGGCAGCGCGATCTCGAAGGAGCGGATGACGCCGCGCATCCGCATGGCGATGTCGCGATCGGTCAGCACTCGCAGGCCCCCGAAGGATCCGGTGCCGAAGGCATCGGCACGGCCGCGAGCTCGTGGGCCCGCGCGTTGCACGGCCCGCAGGTCGCGAAGAACCAGGCGATCTCGCTGAGATCGGCGTCCGCCACCACCCCGCACAGCGCGGTGAAAGTCTGCCCGTCCCCAGGACGTTCGGTCGTCGCATGTCGCTCCCCACCAGCAGGCCGCCAGCAGAACGGGTGGGGCGAGTAGAGGCGCGTGTTGTTCATGGGGGCACTCTTGCGCCGTTGACCACGGATTTTTTGCCACGGAGGCAACCGCTCGATCGAGTTACACGTGCAGTCCCGAGCGGTACGCCATGCCGCGGAGTTCGCGTCCGATCGCGTCGCGCTTGGCTTTGGTGAGCAGTTCGGCGAGCACCGACCGCATGAACGGGTGCCGGTGGATGCGGGCCGGTGAGATCTGCTCGGCTCGCCGCAGCATGAGAACCGCTTCGTCGCGCTGCTTCGGCAGCCGAGCCAGAGCGCGCCCGTACTCCCGGTAGTAGGCGCTCCGCCGGGTCGGTGACGGCAAGGCGTCGACGTCCACCGTCTCCGCGATCTTCGCGGCTTCCGCGTGCTCACCGGCTTCCAGAGCGACGGACATGCGCCAGACGCCGACGTTGCTCGGGCCGAAACCGAAGTCGAAGGCGTTGCCCTCGCCGGTGTGCCGGGCGAGATCGGTGGCGGCGTCGAGCGCGGCACGTCGTCCCGCCTCGTCTCGTTGAGCTGCGAGGACGAGCGACGAGGTGAGCGTGAGCATCCCGGAGACCTGCGTCGACTCGTCGGTCGCGGTCCCGGGGTCGGCGGCTGCGAGCGCACGTGCCGCGAGATCGAACCCTCCCGCTCCGAGCAGTCCGAACGCCGTGCCGAAGGCGCACACGGCCGTGTAGGGCGGTTCGTCGAGCCGTTCCGCTGCGCGTTGCGCGAGAGTCACCGCCTGCCAGGAGAGATCCAGCGGAGCGCCGATGTCGCCGAGCCAGGCCTGGGTGACCTGCACGTGCGTGAGGACCAGCATGCGCAGGAGTTCTCGCCCGTCGCGCCCTGCGTTCAACGTCTGGTGCAGGTCTCGGACGAGATCCGGGAGTTGCGCGCCCACGGCCGCGTAGTCGCATTGCCGTTGCGCGGTCAGGATTTCGTCGACGCGTGCCTGGAGCTGGTCGACCGGTTGGATCCGGCCGCGCGGTTCTCCCATGCTCACCGCGAGCAAGGTCGGCCGGAGTTCGCTCAGGGCGCGATCTTCGCTGGCCTGCTGGGGTGCGGTCAGGGAGGCGCCCGTGATCTCGCTCGGCGCGACATCGAGCGCGTCGGCCAGGGCCGCGATCAGCGATCGGCGATCGAGCGCTCGATCACCCGATTCGAGCCGGGAGAGGTAGGAGGGGGAGATCCCGGCCAGCCCGGAGATCACCGCGAGCGATTTGCCGCGTGCCTTGCGGATCTCGCGAAGCCTCGTCCCTACAGCGTCGGTCACGACGGATCACCACTCTCCGCAGCGGGTCCTCCCGAGCGTATCGACAACTCGGCTCCGCGAGGAGGGGCCGCCTGCGAAGGCCACGGCTTCGAGGGTGGCGCTTGTTCGGTGGGGTCCCGGGTGGTGGTGTGGGGCTGCGGACAGTTTTTCCTCGAATTACCCATGATCAATGTCCGTTTTGTCTGGACAGTTTTCACTAAAACTGTCACCTGCCCGGGAGGGCTCTCACCGTGACGTGCGAAGGGGTCGGGATGGTCGAGTTCGAGGACGTGGTTGCTGCTGGGGAGCGGTTGGTGGGGGTGGCTCATCGGACTCCCGTGCTGCGGTCTCGGTTGGTGGACGAGGTCGTGGGGGCCGAGGTGCTCTTCAAGGCTGAGAACTTCCAGCGGATGGGGGCTTTCAAGTTCCGGGGAGCGTTCAACGCCGTCGCGTCGCTGCCCGAGGAGCAGCGGCGGCGGGGCGTGGTGACGTTCTCCTCGGGGAACCACGCGCAGGCGATCGCGTTGTCCTGCCAGTTGCTCGGGGTGCCGGCGACGATCGTGATGCCGCACGACGCACCGGCCTCCAAGGTGGCCGCGACCAGCGGTTACGGCGGGAAGATCGTGCGCTACGACCGCTACGCCGAGGACCGCGAGGCGATCGGGACGGCGCTCGCCGACGAGCAGGGCCTCGCGCTGATCCCGCCCTACGACCACCCGGACGTGATCGCCGGGCAGGGCACCGCCGCGAAGGAGCTCTTCGAGGAGGTCGGTGAGCTCGACGCGCTGTTCGTGCCGCTCGGCGGCGGTGGCCTGCTGTCCGGAACGGCCCTGGCCGCCAGGGCCCTGTCGCCGGGGTGCCGGGTGTTCGGGGTCGAGCCGGAGGCCGGTGACGACGGTCGCCGGTCGCTGCGCAGCGGCGAGATCGTGCACATCGACACGCCCCGGACGATCGCCGACGGGGCGCAGACCCAGCACCTGGGCGAGCACACCTTCGCGGTCATCCGGAACGCCGTGGACGACATCCGGACCGCGACCGACGCCCAGCTCGTCGAGGCGATGCGGCTGTTCGCGACCTACCTCAAGATCGTCGTCGAGCCCACCGGCTGCCTCGGGCTCGCCGCCGCCCGCAACGCCGCCGCCGAGATCGAGGGCGAGCGGGTGGGTGTCATCATCAGCGGAGGCAACGTCGACCTGGAGCGATATGCGACTCTGCTGGGTAGCACAGAATCAGTCACCTGACTTAAGCTGGGCGTCATGAATGCGACCTCCCGGGCCAGTGCCACGAAGGAGCGCATCCTCGACGTCGCCGAGCGGCTCTTCGCCGAGCAGGGCGTCTTCGCCGTGTCCAACAGGCAGATCAGCGAAGCCGCAGGTCAGGGCAACAACGCCGCCGTCGGATACCACTTCGGGACCAAGGCCGACCTGCTGCGCGCCATCGTGCGCAGGCACGCCGAGCCGATCGAGGCGCGCCGGGAGCAGCTGGTCGCCGAGTGCGGTGACTCCCGCGACGTCCGCGACTGGCTGGTCTGCCTGGTCCGGCCCTCGGTCGAGCACCACGCCTCGCTGAGCGGCTCCACGATGGCGCGCTTCAGCGCCCAGCTGATGAGCGACCCGTCGCTGCGCGAGCTCGTCGTCGCCGAGACCATGTCCGGCCCGACGCTGATGCGGGTCATGGACGGCCTCAACAACTGCCTTCCCGACCTGCCGCTGCGCGCCAAGATCGTGCGCAACGACATGACCCGCCACGTGCTGGTGCACATGATGGCCGAGCAGGAACGCGCCCTCGCCGACGGAACAGCCCGTCTGACCTGGGAAGAAACCGCGCAGAACGTGATCGACGCGCTCACCGGCCTGTGGCTGGCGCCCGTCACCGAGTGAACAGGGGAACGACGACGTGAGCGCAGTGCTGGTCGTGGGAGCCGCGGCAGCCGGGTTGACCACGGCGGACGCCTTGCGGCGCAAGGGTTTCGACGGCGCGGTGACGGTGCTTGGCGCCGAGCCGCACCTGCCCTACGACAGGCCGCCGCTGTCCAAGCAGGTGCTGGCCGGGCAGTGGGAGGTCGAGCGGACCGGCCTCCGCAGCGCCGAGGCGCTGGAGAAGCTGGACGCGGAGTTCCTGCTCGGCGACCCGGCCGTCGCGCTCGACGCCGCCGAGCGCACCGTGCGCACGGCTTCCGGCCGGGAGCTGCGAGCCGAGTCGATCGTGGTGGCCACCGGTGTCCGGCCGCGCCGGTTGCCCGGTCACGACGGGCTCGCCGGGGTGCACGTGCTGCGCACCCTCGACGACAGCGTCGCGCTGCGCGCCGACCTGCTCAACGCCGGGCGGCTCGTCGTGGTCGGGGAGGGCGTGCTCGGCAGCGAGATCGCCGCGACCGCGCGCGGCATGGGGCTCGACGTGACGCTGACCGGCCCGCTCGCCTCCCCGATGGCGGCCCAGCTCGGACCGGGAGCCGGTGCGGCGCTGGGAGAACTGCACGCCGACCAGGGCGTTCGGCTCCGGCTGGGCGCTGCGGTGGACGGTCTGGTCGCCGACGGCGACCGCGTCGGCGGGGTCCGGCTCGCCTCCGGCGAGGTGCTGCCCGCCGACGTCGTGGTGGTCGCGATCGGCGCCGACCCGGCGACGGACTGGCTGGAGGGCAGCGGTCTGAAGGTCGAGCGCGGCCTGGTCTGCGACTCCCGCTGCCGCGCCGCCGAGGGCATCTACGCGGTCGGCGACGTGGCGCGCTGGGAGCACCCGGAGTTCGGCGTGATCCGGCTGGAGAACCGGACCAACGCGAGCGAGCAGGCGATGACCGTCGCGGACAACGTCCTCGGCGGCGACCGCGCCTACAGCCCGATCCCGTACTTCTGGGCCGACCAGTTCGACGCGAAGATCCACGTCCACGGCGTGCTCTCGCCCGACGACGAGGTCACCGTGGTCGAAGGCGACCGCGCCGAGCGGCGTTTCGTCGAGCTGCACCACCGCGACGGCCGGCCGGTCGGCGTGCTGGGCTGGAACATGCCCAAGCAGACCCGCCGGCACCGCAAGGCCCTGGTGGAGGCCCTCACCTCGTGATCGGGTGAGGGTGATCAGCGGGCCGCGACCAGCTCGGCCTCCTCGTCCTCCTGCTCCATCTCGACCCGGACCGCGGCGATCTGACGGCGGCCCCAGCGCTCCGAGAAGCCGTAGCGGTGGCCGAGCTGGGCACCGGTGATCGGCTCGCCGATCTCCAGCGAGAGCCGGTAGTCGCGGCGGGCGAAGGTCCGCTTGTCCTCGTCGCTCAGCGGGTCCGCCGGGACCGGCGGCAGCGTGAGCGTCTGCTCGGACGGGCTCGGCCGGTGCTCGTCGACGTCCTGGGATTCGGCCGCGAACTCCGCGTGCTCCGGCGGGTTCTCGGCGACCGGGGTTTCGGGATCGCTCGTTTCCGTTGCAGGAGAAGGGGTTTCGTCCAGATTCGTCGGCAGTTCCTGGGTGGGCCGGTGCGGCGGGGTCTCCGGCGCGGGCTCGCGCTTCGGTGCCGCCGCGACCACCGGCTCGGGCGCGGGCTCGGGTTTCGGGTCGGGCGCCGGCTCGGGCGCGGGCTCGGGTTTCGGGTCGGGCGCGGGCGTGATCGCGGCGCGGTGTTCGTCCTGCACGCTGAGCCCGGCGATCTCCGAGACCGGGATGTCGGTGACCTGGCGGCGGAAGGCGCCCGAGGTGCCTTCGCGGTCGACGATCCAGCGGAGCACGAGCAGTCCCGGCCGCAGCCGCAGGCGGCGCTTGCCGTGGCGCTCCTCGAAGTCCGCGCGCAGCTCGGCGAGCACCACGTCGAAGACGGCGACGGCCGCGACCGGCAGACCGGCGGCGACGATGCGGGCTTCCGGGGTGAGCTGGTGGATCCAGTTGATCCACGACGAGATCGCGGTGAAGATCCACATCAGCAGCCGTCCGCGCATGGCGCTGCGGCCGTAGATCGAGGCTCGGTAGGTGATGAGCGTGGCGCCGAAGGCGGCGCCGTCGAAGGTCGCCGGGATCAGCCACGCGGTCCAGTAGCTGAAACCGACCATCTGGTCCTGGCCGTAGGCGTGCAGGCCGACGAAGCTGGCGCCCCAGCCCATGAGGGCGGCGAGGGCGACGAAGCCCAGCGCGGCGCGGGACAGCCAGAGCCCGTGGCCGGATCTCGTACTCGGTTGCTCGCTCAACGTCGGTCCAATGCAGCCGGGTCATCGCGGGACCCGCTGATCCTAGACAAACACCACCCGATCAGGTGACAGCCAGAGCGGGGTGGACTTGCCTTGATCTTGTCGACTTCTCGCCAATCGCGCGAAGCGCCCAGCTCAGAGCGACCTCGGCCGGCACGTCGGTACAGGAGTGATCCTCAACGCTCCGCCAGGTGGAACGGAACCGTGAGCCAAGGGCTCTCGCTCTCCGCGAGCAGCGCCCGGTGGGCTTCGAGGACGTCGGTGTAGGTGGGGCCGAACGCCTCGTCGTCGAAGTGCAGGCAGCGGCCCAGGACGTAGCCGACCGAGAACTCCTCCCACGACGAGTAGCGCGACCGCGTCTCCCGGCCGACCAGGTCCAGCGCCTCGTACATCTCGGCCTGCGTCGCGTAGCGCGCGCCGCGGCCCCAGCGGGCCATCGTCGAGGCCCGCCCCAGGTCCCAGGCCGCGACCGTGCGCACGTGACCGTCCGGCGGCAGCAGCTCGTCGGCGCGGAACCGGGCCTCGTACCGGACGATCTTGCCGACCAGCCCGCACAGGAACTCGGCGTAGGAATCGACTTCCGGACTGCCTCCCCGCTCGGCGGAAGCGCCGGGGACGTTCGCCGCGATGTTGTTGCGGATCGTGGTGTCCACGCACTCCCGCCAGCGCTGCGGGTCGACCTGCGGGCCCTCGGTGGAGATCAGGAAGGTGCGCGCGCCCAGCACGAAATCCCAGTCGGAGGTGCTGACGTCGCAGTTGATCAGCCGGTTCTGCAGGGTGATCCAGTCCTGCCGGACCTTCACGCCCCAGCCCTCGGCCAGCCGCTCCACCTCGCCGCTGTAGCCCAGGCCGTGCCAGTCGAGGTTGTTCCACGCGTCGCCGTTGAGGTAGCAGAGGTGGGCGCCGCAGGCCAGGCCGTGCAGCAGCTCCGTCGGCTCCGCGCCCCGGCTCATCCGGGTGACCAGCCGGTTGCCGCTCAAACCCGGTGCGCCGTAGCGCTCGTGGGCCTCCTGCCAGCGCGCCCGCTCGTCGTCGGTGACCTCCAGGTACAGCTCGCACGGGGTGTTCGCGTTGACCGCCAGCACCTCGACCTCGTCCGGCACGATCTCCGCCAGCGTGCGCACCGAGGAGAACTCGTAGACCAGGTACGGATGCGGCCGCGGCAGCATGTCCTGGGTGTAGACGAACGTCGCGACCCTTCCGTCGCCCAGCGTCGAGGTCACCATCTGCCGCTTCGCGGGGTTGCGGTGCGCGTGCACCAGCGCCACCGGGTGGTAGGCGCCGACCGCGGCCAGCACGCACAGGTACGACCACGGGTCCTCGTCGACGACGGCGGCGCGGAGCTCCCTCTCGACGGCGGTCGGCGGAACGAACGGTTGATCCCTGGGGATGAACGGGACGACCTCGTCGTGGTCGTCGACCTCACCCACGGTGTAGTACGGGCCAGAAGCCCCGCCGAGCGGAGGAGTCACACCGAGGAACCTACCGAGGACGCAGCGGACGAAGCCGTCGTCTGCGACAACTTGCCACCGGCCGTCGTCAGATCACATCCGGGTGGTCACAGGGTCGCGAGGGCCTGGTCGAAGTCGGCGATGAGGTCCTCCGGGCTCTCCACGCCGACGCTGATGCGGACCAGGTCGTCGGTGACGCCGAGCGCGAGCCGGTCCTGCTCGCTCATGCCCGCGTGCGAGGTCGCGGCCGGGCGGGTGATCAGCGACTCGACCCCGCCGAGGCTCGGCGCGTCGAACGGCAGCCGCAGCGCGTCGATGAGCTTCTGCGCGGCGGCGACCCCGCCGACCGGGCGGATGCTGAGCATCCCGCCGAAGCCGTCGAGCAGCGCCGCCGCCCGCTCATGGTCCGGGTGCGAGGTCAGGCCGGGGTGGTTGACCTGGGCGATCTCGGGCCGTCCGGCCAGGAACTCGGCCAGCCGCAGCGCGTTCTCGTTCTGCGCGCGCACCCGCAGCGCCAGCGTCTTCAGGCCCCGGGCCAGCAGGAACCCGGCGTGCGGGTCGAGGCTGCCGCCGAAGTGGTTGGAGGTCGTCCGCGCCCGCTCGACGTGCTCGGCCCGGCCGACGATCGCCCCGGCCACGATGTCCGAGTGCCCGTTGAGGTACTTCGTCGCGCTGTGCAGCACCAGGTCGAAACCCGCCGCCACCGGCCGGAAGTTCACCGGTGTGGCGAAGGTGTTGTCGATCAGGCTGACCAGCCCGTTGGCACGCGCGAACTCGGCGACCTCGGGCAGCATTCCCACCCTGACCAGCGGGTTCGTGATGGTCTCGATGAGCACCGCCTTGGTCCGCGGGGTGCGCGCGGCCTCCCAGGTGTCCGGGCGGTGCGGGTCGATGAAGGTGACGTCCCAGCCGAAGTCGGCGGCGTGGTGGGTGAGGAAGTCGTGCGTGCCGCCGTAGAGGCAGTCGCCGACCAGCAGGTGGTCGCCGCTGCGCAGGACGCTGTGCAGCGCGGTCGAGATCGCCGCCATCCCGGAGGCGGTGGCCAGCCCGGCCTCGGCGCCCTCCAGCGCCGCGAGCTTGTCGTGCAGGTAGGACTGCGACGGTGTCGAGTTGAGCCGGATGTAGCGGAGGTCGTGGTAGTCGGTCCCGCTCGGCACCGAGTACACCGTGCCCTGGTAGATCGGGTACACCACCGATCCCTCGGGTCCCGGTCGGCGCTCGCCGCCGTGCACCGCGCGGGTCTCGATCCGGTCGTAGTCCATTTTCGGGCCCTCCCTGCGCTCGACCTGCTCGTCAGCCTAGGAACGCGGCGACGCGCCGGGAAGACGATCGGTTTTGACCTGATCGGGTGACTCTCGGTCGGGTGGTAAGGCGTTCCGGGCCGCTAACCGGAAACTCCTTCATTCCCATGCACCCTCCGTGCCGCTTCCCCGGACCGTGCGGGACCGGCCCCGGATCGTGCACCGGGAATCACGACCACAGTGGACGCTCGGTGTCCGGTGTGATTCCTGTGGTGGATTGGCGGACCGATCCAGTTGACGGCGAAGAGCACAAGTCGGGAAACGGATCGGCGAATGCGGAAATGCACGCCGCGACGAACTCGGCTCCAATCTTGTGCGGGCAGCCCCGACGCCGGAAACGAATAGACCGGCGTATGCCACCGGAATTCACCGAGCCGCGGCGTGAAAAGCGCCGGGGCGCCAGGAGTGAAGCACAATGGCATTGCGAGAAAGACCCGTCATCAATGAGGTCGTCGGAATCCTGCTCAGCGCCGGACTCTGCGCCGGAGGAATCGCCGCCGCTGCGGTGGCTGTGCAGGATGCCCACCCCGAGCGGAATATCCCAGCAGTACGACCGGTCGCGCACCCCGCCGCGATCCCCCCGATCGACTCCGGACCACCAGCCCCCCGGCCCGCGCCGTGGGTCGCGCCGACGCGCGGCGTGATCAGCAGCGGTTTCGAGATGCGGTGGGGCGAGATGCACAAGGGCGTCGACATCGCCAACGACGTCGGCACACCCATCCGCGCGGCCTCGGCCGGCACCGTCATCGATTCCGGTCCGGCCAGCGGGTACGGGTTGTGGGTCCGAATCGCGCACCCGAACGACACGGTTTCCACCTACGGCCACATCGATTCGGCCTACGTGGAAGTCGGCCGAAAGGTGCACTCGGGTGATCTCATCGCCGCGATGGGCAATCGCGGTGAATCCACCGGACCGCACCTGCACTTCCAGATCGAGGTCAAGGGGCAGGCGGTCGATCCCGTTTCCTTCTACGGCGATTCGCGGATGCTGACCGACTGGCCCGACCACTAGGAGGAGCGCGCGCTCTCTCGCGCCGCTCGCGAAAGATCCAGCGCACCGGCGCCGCCGGAACGCCGTTCTGCCCACCCGGTGGAGCGGAGTTCCGGCGGCGCTGCCACAGTGTCGGAACCCGGAACCCGGAACCGCGCAGCGCTCCCCGGCATCGCGCCACTCACTGTTATCACTGCCGGGTATTGCGGGGTTCGCGGCGTTCGAGCCCAGCGATGATCACTCGGCGCAGCCGGTAGTGGACCTTTAGGCCTAGTCGAGAGTCACCCTCCTGGCCGATTGTCGTGGAACTCCGGGAGACACTTCGATCGCACTAACGCGCTGGAAGGACATGTGATGGAGCGAGTGAATACGGCCGGGATCGTCGGCGGTGGGGTGCTCGCCGAGGATCACCGGCAGGGGGACGGCCTCCAGCAGGGGGACTGGGAGCGCCGCATCGCGCAGCGCTCCGAGGAGCTCTACCGGGAGCGCATCGTGCAGCGGCTGCTGCTCGCGTGGGCCGTCCCGGGGAACCTGCTGCTGGCGGCGGTGGGGGTGACGCTGCTGGCGTTATCGGCCTCGGTGGTGCCCGCGGCGGTGACGTTCTTCGTCGCCGCGACCTCGGCGGGCGTGGCGGCGGTGTACGTGTACCGCCAGCACTTTAGGGTTCGCGCGGTGGACACCGACCTGCGCGCACTCGAAGGTGCGCACCGCGAACAACTGCTGGACGAACTGGGGACCGGCGACCTGCTCGACGCGCACAAGCGCTACCGGGCGCAGCTGCCGGAGCTCATCGAGCGCTACCGCCACGAGGCGCGCGGCGACCGCTGGAAGGACAGCGCGCTGCAGACCGTGGTGATCGGCGGCTCGATCATCGCCGCCACCGCGACGGCGACCGCGGCATCCGTCCCGGACATCCGCTGGGTCGCCATCGTGCTGAGCCTGCTGGTGGCCGTGGCCGCGGCGTACGCGGGCTACGCCAAGCACCGCGACCGCAGCGCCTCCTGGCAGGAGACGGCCGACGCCCTGGAGCGCGAGTACGAGGCCGTGGAACTGCGCGTCGGCCGCTACCGCCGCTTCGGTTCCGAGCGCGAGGCCTACGCCGAATTCGCCGAAGCGGTCGAGGCGTTGCGCGCCGAACGCGCCCGCCGGTTGCCGTCGGCAGTCAATGACGGGCTCATGCAGTAATCAAGTCCGGTGGGCCTTCCCTCGATAGTGAAGAAAGTCCCGCGGGTTTTGATCACGCGTTGTTGATATTTCCTTCTTAAGTGATCGCTGAATAGTGGCAGGTGTTTCTTCCGTAACCTCCGCCGGGCGCACAGGACTCGGCCTGTGCAGAGAGGAGCATTGCGATGAAGCGCACCTTTACCGCGGCGGCCGCCGTACTGGTCGGTGGCGCCGGCGCCGTCAGCTTCGCGGCCACGGCCACAGCTGCCGAGAGCCCGCAGCTGCCGGCATCGCTGCCCACCGACAACGGCGTGGCCAACACCGCGTTCCACGCCGCCGGAACCCTCGCATCGGCCCAGAAGACCGTCGGTGACGTGGTTCCGCTCGACCAGCAGCTCACCGGCCGCTCCGGTGACCCGGTCAGCCAGGTCGTCAGCGGCACCCCCGCCGGCACCCTGCTCAAGCCGGTCGTCGACGCGGTCCAGGACGCCAGCACCGGCCACACCCACAGCCTCGACCCGGCGTCCGCGCTCGACGAGGTCCCGCTGCCGACCGGTTCCACCCTGCCCGCGGGCAAGAGCGGCCTGCCCGGGCTCGACGCCCTCGGCCCGGTCACCGACGTCACGGGTGGTCTGCCGGTCGCCGACTCGCTGCCCGTCGGCAAGAGCGGTCTGCCGGGCGGTGACGTCCTCAAGCCGGTCACCGACCTGGTCGGCGGCGGCCTGCCGGTCGGCAAGAGCGGCCTGCCGGGCGCCGACATCCTCAAGCCGGTCACCGACCTCATCGGCGGCGGCCTGCCCGTGGCCGGTGCGCTGCCCGTCGGCAAGAGCGGTGCGACGGACGCGCTGCCCACCGGTGCCCTGCCCACCACCCTCACCGGCACCCTGGACCAGGTGACCCAGAGCGCCCCGCAGACCAAGCCCGGTCAGCAGGCCACCCCGGTTCCCACCAACGTCGTGGGCGACACCGTGAGCAACGTGCTGGAGAACAACACCGAGGTCGGCGGCAGCGCGCTGCCCACCGGCAAGGCCGGCGACCCGGTCAGCGGTCTCGCGGGCGGACTTCCCGTCGTCAGCGACGTCCAGGGCATCACCGGCAAGGCCGGTTCGCCGCTGGACAAGGTCAACGACGTCGTCTCGCACGGCCCGCTCGGCAGCGCCACCCAGCTCGGCAACTGACATCCCCGAACCCGCCAACCCGTTCTCGGTCCCGGCGCATCCCCTTCCCCGCCGGACGATTCGGGTGATCGGCCCCCGTCACGACGACATCCAGACCTCGCCCAGCCCCTCCCGGCGAGTCTGAGACCGCTGAGGGCGGTGCGCGTTTCCCGTCGCGCACCGCCCTTTTCGCGTCCCCACCCCTCACCCCACGTCAAAAACCGCAACATTCGTCGCGCGAAAACCGCGGTTTTCGCGCGACGAAAACCGGGGTTTTCGAACGGGTCAGAGGTCGACGGTGCCGGTGGAGCCGTGGAGGGTGATGGTGCGGCCGTCGGGGATGGCGGTGGTGGCGTGCGGAACGCCCACGACGGCGGGGATCCCGTTCTCGCGGGCGACCGTGGCGCCGTGGGAGTTGGGGCCGCCCATCTCCATCACCAGGCCGGAGGCGGTGAGGAACAGCGGGGTCCAGCCCGGGTCGGTGGAGGGGGCGACGAGGATCTCGCCCGGTTGGAGGCGGGCGTGGGCCGGGTCGTGGATCACCCGGGCCGTGCCGGTGACGGTGCCCGGTGAGGCCGACGTGCCGCGCAGGGTGTTCTCCGAGTTCTGCTGGGGGAGAAGGGTTTCCGGTTCCGTTCCGTCGGAGAGCAGGAGCCTCGGCAGGTGCTTGCGGCGGAGTTCGCGGACATGGGTCTCGCGGCGGGTCGCGATGAGGTCGTGGTGGTCCGCTCCGTCGATGACGTCCGAGAGCTCCTCGTAGTTCAGGAAGAACACGTCGTCCGGGTCGGAAATCCAGCCGGATTCGGCCAGTTCCACTCCGATACCTCGGATGTGCTTGCGGGCGTGGGCGATTCCGAGGACCGCGCAGTACTTCGGCAGCTCGCGCATCCCGATGAGGTTCCGGACCCGGTTCAGCAGCCAGGCCGTGAAGCGGGCGCGCGGGCGGTTCTGCTGCCGGGCGACGATCTCGGCGGCCATCACCTCCGCCTCGTCGGCCGCCGCGCGGAAGCGCTGCACCGCGTCGTGCCCGGCCGAGCCGGTGCGGGCGTAGTTCTCCACCAGCGCCAGGACCTTCTCGGGGTGCTCGGACCAGCGCGCGACGCCCGCGTCGATCTCGGCGGCGGTGCGATGCCCGTGCCGCGCCAGGAACTCGTCGAGCCCGCGCTGGACCTCGGACGGCAGGTCCCGATCCCGGTAGCGGGCGGCGAGGTCGTCGACGTCCGGGCCGAGGCGTTGCGCGATCGCCCACAGCTCCAGGTCCATCTCGGTGGTCACGTTGTGCGGGACGCCGGACAGCACCACCTGGATCTCCGCCTCGCTCGCCCCGGTGAGCTTCGGCAGCAGGCGGCTCAGCAGCAGGATCGGCATCATCCTCGGCGCCACCCACGCCATGACCGGCGCGGTGGTCCGCCGCAGCGCGTGCCGGGCGGCGTCGAGCCGCTCCCGGGCGGTGACCGGTCGCGCGGCGGCGAGATCGGCGCGCAGCTCGTCGACCCGGCGGAACGCCTCCTCGCGGGCGCGCGGCGGGATCGCGCAGCACACCGGCCACCAGCAGCGGGATCCGGTTGCGCGCCAGGACCCCGGCGAGCCCGCGCAGCACGCGCCACGGCACGCCGGGGCGCAGCGGCAGCCGGGGATCGTCCATCATGGACTCGTAGACCCGTCCGGTGCGCGCCTCGGCCGCCGCCAGCAGACGCGGCAGCACCGCCCGGCCGACGCGGTTGCCGGTCGTGCCGGTGATGTCCAGGAACACCCACCCGTCGACCTCCCGCAGCGGCGCCGGTCGCGAGTCGGGCGACGGGATCCCGAGCTCCCGCAGCACCCCGGCGGCCAGCAGGCCGAGCGTCGCCGCGCCCATCGGCGTCAGCGGCCGGTACACGCCCTGCGCGACGTTGACCGACAGGTACATCCGCAGCCCGCGCTCGCTCTCGGCGGGCAGCGGGAACAGCGTCGTGACCGGCCGCGACTGGGTCAGCCACAGGCCGTCGGCGCCGATCGCCCACTCCACGTCCTGCGGCGTCCCGAAGTGCCGCGCCACCCGCCGGCCGACCTCGGCGAGCTCGCGGGCCTGCGCCTCGCCGATCGAGGCGGTCTCCGAGTCCTGCGCGATGGTCTCCACCCCGCCGCCCGGGACGGCCCGGACGCTGGTCGGCTTGTCGCCGGGCTGCGCGCTCACCCGGTCCCCGCGCACCACGAAGTGGTCCGGGGTGACGGCGCCGGAGACCACCGACTCGCCGAGCCCGGTGCTGGCGTCGATGACGCACTCCGCCCGATCCCCGGTGACCGGGTTCGCGGTGAACAGGACTCCGGCGGCGTGCGCGTCGACCATCCGCTGGACCACGACCGCGATCCGCACGGCGGCGTGCTCGACGCCGTTGGCCTCCCGGTAGGCGACCGCGCGGTCGGACCACAGCGACGCCCAGCAGCGGCGGACCGCGTCGAGCAGCGCATCGGTGCCGACGACGTTGAGGTAGGTGTCCTGCTGACCGGCGAAGCTCGCGTGCGGCAGGTCCTCGGCCGTCGCCGACGA
This sequence comes from Saccharopolyspora sp. ID03-671, assembly GCF_045278815.1. Classification (NCBI taxonomy): domain Bacteria; kingdom Bacillati; phylum Actinomycetota; class Actinomycetes; order Pseudonocardiales; family Pseudonocardiaceae; genus Saccharopolyspora; species Saccharopolyspora sp. ID03-671. Next base: position 3,489,959 of record NZ_CP134054.1, on the reverse strand, counting down.
GCGCACCGCCACCGGGCCCGGCCCGAGCTCGTCGCGGGCGCCGGTGATCGCGCCGACCAGCTCCGGCGGCAGCTCGGCGCTCGTGATCCGGTCGCGGATCCGGGAGGCCGAGCCCGGCAGGTCGCCGATCAGGTCGTCGACCGGGCAGACCGCCGCGCAGGTCTCGGTGGTGAGCACGAAGCCCGGCGGCACCCGGAACCCGGCGCCGATCAGCTCACCGAGGTTGGCGGCCTTCCCGCCGACCAGCTCGCCCATCCCCGCGTCGACCTTCTCCAGCCCCAGAACCGGGCCGATCGGCAGAACCGGGTCGCTCCGCAGCGCCGACACGACGACCACCTCCTCGTGCGTCGCCTCGACGGTAACTCCGCACCGGCCTCGGCTCAACATGTGTTGAATTTGGGGCCATCAGGGTGATCTCCGGACACCAGGTCGTCATGATCTTCGGCTCGGGGCATCCCTACATCGCGGAGGAAGGAGAGCGATGGCGTGGTTGATGCTGGCCGCGGCGGCGGGAGTCGTGGTCGTGGGGATGGCGCGGTGGCTCCGGCGGCACCTGGTGCGGCGGAGATCGGTGGCGCGGGCGAAGGTCGAGCTGGGCTGGTTCTACCAACCCCGCGAGCAGCGCCCCTACGTCCGAGGCTGTGGAAAACACGCGTCCGAGGAGCCGATGGTGGTGCTCCGCCGGGCCGACGGCTCACCCCTGGGGAGAGTGCCGCGACCTGGGAAGATGCGGTACCGGTGAGCGTTCGTCCACAAGGTTGTCCCCAGTTGTCCACAGGGCTGGGGAAATCCATCCACAACTGTGGAGAACTCGGCTGTGCAGAACTTCAGGGCGATCCCTCGGGGCACGAAAAGACCCTCCGCGCGTCTGCGAGGAGGGTCTTCCGATGTGGCCCGGAGGGAGCGTCAGTGGCCCGCTTCCTTGGCGCGCTCGTACGACTTCTTGATCTCGGCCTGCGCCTCGGCACGGCCGACCCACGTGGCGCCCTCCACGCTCTTGCCCGGCTCCAGGTCCTTGTACACCTCGAAGAAGTGCTGGATCTCCAGCCTGTAGAACTCGGAGAGGTGGTGGATGTCCTGCAGGTGCTCCTGGCGGGGGTCGTCCGAAGGAACGCAGATGACCTTGTCGTCGCCGCCCTTCTCGTCGCGCATGCGGAACATGCCGATGGCGCGCGACTTGATCAGGCAACCCGGGAAGGTCGGCTCCTGGACCAGCACCAGCGCGTCCAACGGGTCGCCGTCCTCACCCAGGGTGTCGTCGACGAACCCGTAGTCGGCCGGGTACTGCGTGGCGGTGAACAACGTCCGGTCGAGACGGATACGACCCGTCTCGTGGTCCACCTCGTACTTGTTCCGGTTCCCCTTGGGGATCTCGATCGTGACGTCGAAGTCCACGCGGTTCCTCACTCGTCTTGCGTCGGATGCAACCGCACGCTCGCGCGCGCGACCACGTCTAGTGTGGACCACGCTCGGGCCCCGGGCCCCACCGCAGTGCGAGAGCTCGCAATCTGGCAGTCTGACCTCCAGTCGAGGAGGAGCACGTGCCCGAACCCCAGAACACCCGGGGTGAGGTGTCCGAAACCGACGTCCGAGCGGCCTCACCGGACCAGGGGAACCGGTCGCGCACCGCTGCGCCGTCCCCGGATCGAGCTGCTGAGACGTCGGAGAACACCCCGCCCGCAAGCGACCCGGCGAAGCCTTCGGTGAACCCCGCGGAACCCCCGGCGAGCTCTGCCGCCGACGAGACCGGTGACGCCGGACCGGAATCGGGTCAGACCGCTCCGAGCGCCTCGGATTCTGGGACCAAGACCACATCCGCCGAGACCCCCACGGCGACCGTTCGCGTCGCCGGGAGCCTGTTCGACGGGGCTTCCGGGAACGACGGGGCTTCCGGGAACGACGGGGCTTCCGGGAACGACGGGGCTTCCGGGAACGACGGGGCTTCCGGCAGCGATGGCGCCTCGGGCAGCGATGGCGAGTCCGGTGATGGGGTGTCGAGCACGGTGAAGCTCGCCAAGTCCGCGGTGCGGAGTGCCACGGCCCAGACGCAGAAGCTCACCAAGCCCTCCTCGGACGACACCTCCTCGGACGACGCTTCCTCTGACGACGCTGCCGAGGACACCGCCGAGGCGAAGCCGGAGGAAGAGCCGAAAGCGGAAACCGCAGATCAGGAAGGCCCTGAGCAGGAATCCGATGCCCAGGGGGCCACGGCTGAGGAACCTGCGGAGGACGAGAACCCCGCGAAGGACCCGGCTTCTGACGAAGCCGCCTCCGACGAATCCGCCTCCGAGGAAGCCGAGTCCGAGGACCCCGCCTCCGACGAAGCCGAATCCGAGGAAGCCGAGTCCGAGGAAGCCGAGTCCACCGAGGACGACGCGACCGGCGAAACCTCCGAGGACGACACCGCAGCGGACGAGGCCACCGAGCCCGAGCAACCTGCCGAGGATTCCTCCACCGACGAATCCGGCACGGCGAAGTCTGACCACGAGACCGCCGCCGAGGAGTCCGACGACGAGGACTCCGAGGCAGCCGACAAGTCCGACGGCGAGAGCTCGGACGTCGATGAGAGCGGCGAGAAGTCCGACGCCGAGGCACCTGCTGACGCCGAGCCGGAGACTCCGGCGGGGGACGAACCCGATCAGGAGGAGCCTGCTCAGGAGGCCTTCCCCGAGAAGGACGAAGACGCACCCACCTCCGGGGCCCAGGACGACGAGCCCCAGGAGGAGACCGAGGCCGAGCAGGACTCGACCGAGGGGCAGGAGGCCGCGGAGGCATCGTCGGAGAGCGAAGCTCCCGCGGGAGCTTCCCCGGCCCCCGTCGAAGCTGAGGGCGAGACCGCCGACGACGAGGGAAAACCCGCCGAGGAGGACTCCGCTGGTGGGGGAGAGGCCCCCGCGGAAACCTCCACGGACTCCGACGAGGACGACGACGAGGACGAGACGCCCGCCGCCGGGACCGCGGTGGAGCCGGAGTGGCCTGCCGAGCAGACGCAGGTGATGCGACCGGTCGTCCTGGACGAGCCGGGGACTCCGAGCGAGACCGACGAGGCCCAGGCCGAATCCGAGACCGGGTCCGGTGCGGGGGAGCCCGAGGAGGAGGCCGCTGAGCGGACCCAGCGGATCTCGCGGGCGGATCTCGACGCCGCGCTGGCGAAGCCGGACGGGAAGAAGGAGGAGCCGCCGGAGTCGGCTGCCGAGCAGACGACCCGGATCGACCTCAAGCAGCTGCGCGCGTCCGCGCCCTCGGAGGCGCCCGCCGAGCGCACCCAGTGGATCGACCGGATCGACTTCGACGAGCCGCGCACCGCCTCGGCGTCCGACTTCGCCGGGTTGTCGGTGCCGCAGGCCGACCCGACGGTCGGTCTCGCGCCGCCGAACCCGCAGGCACCGCTCGCGCAGGGGCACCAGGCCCCGCAGGCCTACGCGAGTCCGGAGGACTTCGCGGGGCTGTCCGCGCCGCACCGGCCGGAGGACACGACCGACCCGGTCGCCTCGCGTGCCGTGCCGCAGCACATCCCGTTCCAGCCGGAGAGGGCGAAGACCGGACGCAAGGGCCGCGGGCCGCTGATCGGCATCGCGATCGGCCTGGTCGTGCTGCTGGGCGCGGCCGCGGCGTTCGGTCCGTCGTTGCTGAGCAAGACCCAGATCGCCGACCCGCCCGCGCCGGTCCGCCTCGACCCGAAGATCACCCCGCTGGGCCAGAACGCGCCGACGCCCGCGCAGTCGGGGATCAGCGCCGCGCTGGCCGGTCCGGCCGCGAACCCGGCGCTGGGCACGCTCGGCGGCATCGTCATGGACGCCCGAACAGGCAACGTGCTCTGGCAGCAGAACCCGGGCCAGCCGCTGATGCCGGCCTCGACGGGCAAGCTGCTGGCGATGAGCGCCGCGCTGCTCACCCTCGACCACGACGCGCGGCTGACGACGAAGGTGGTGCGCGGCAGTCAGCCGGGCACGGTGGTGCTGGTCGGCGGCGGTGACCCGACGCTGTCGGCGCTGTCCGGCGATCGGGAGTCGGTGTACCGGGGCGCGGCGAAGCTCGACGACCTGGTCGCGCAGGTCAAGGCCGCCTCCGGCGGTTCGGTGAGCACCGTCCTGGTCGACACCAGCCGCTACCGGGGTCCGGCGGCGGCGCCGGGCTGGTTGCCGGAGGACGTGGCGGCCGGGTTCTACGCGCCGATGGAACCGGTGATGCTCGACGGCGGCCGGGCCGACCCGACGGTGGACTACAGCCCGCGCACCCAGACGCCCGCGCTGCAGGCCGGTCAGGAGCTCGCGAAGCGGCTCGGCGCCGCGAGCGCAGCGCCGGGCAACGCCCCGGCGAACGCGCAGGTCCTGGGCCAGGTGCAGTCGGCCCCGGTGTCGGAGCTGGTGGAGAACGTGCTGCAGCACTCCGACAACGTGCTGGCCGAGGCGCTGACCCGCGAGGTCGCCATCGCCACCGGGAAGGAGCCGTCGTTCGCGGGCGGCACCCAGGCGGTCCGCGAGGTGCTGCAGCGCAACGGCCTCGACGTCAGCGGCACCACGATGGCCGACGGCAGCGGGTTGTCGCTGGACGACCGGATCACGCCGCAGCTGCTCGGGCAGCTGCTGCACAAGGCGACCGCCCCTGCGGGTCCGGACGGCGTGCTGCCGGAGTCCTCGGCGAAGCTGCGGGACCTCCTGCCCGGCATGCCCGTCGCGGGCGGTAGCGGCAGCCTCGCCGACCGGTACCAGGACAGCCCCGGCCAGGGCTGGGTGCGCGCCAAGACGGGCACGCTCGACGGCGCCAACAGCCTCGCCGGTTCGGTCGTCACCCAGGACGGCAGGCTGCTGGTGTTCGCGATGATGTCGAACGGCACCAGCTCCTCGCAGGCGCGCCCGGCACTGGACCAGCTCGCCGACGCCCTCCGCGGCTGCGGATGCCGTTAGGGGGCGTGCGGCGGAGCGGCGTTCTCCCCCACCCGAGCGAGCTGCTCCGCCACCCGCACCGCCGCGCATGGTGAGTCCCGTAGGTTCCTAACACCTGGTCACGGCACGAAAGCCTGATGTCCGGGGCGCGTTCCGGCGGGTACGGTCGGTGAGGTGAACGCCACTTCCGCCGTCGAGGCGCCCCGGACGCTGGACTGGAACGTCGCCGTGGGCACCGCGGTGCGGTTGATGAAGCCCGGACCCGAGGTGCCCAAGGCCGAGGCCGCGCGGGCCGTGCGCTCGCTGCGCCGGTTCAGCGCCGAGGCCGAGTCGCACGTGCGCGAGCGGACCGGTCTGGGCCTGGACCTGCCGATCGCCGAGGGCGACGTGGTGGACCGGCCCGACTGGGTGCGCGGCGCCGCCTTCGGCCTGTCCGAGATGACCAGCGCCGCCCTGGCCACCGTGGATTCGCAGGCGCTGCGCGGCGGTGACCTGCTGGGGGAGGTCAGCGCGCGCAGCGCCGGGGTGCAGGCCGGTGTCGTGCTGGCCTACCTGGGCGGCAAGGTGCTGGGCCAGTTCGACCCCTACGGCGAGTCCGGCGTGGAGGGCCAGCGCGGGCGGTTGCTGCTGGTCGCGCCGAACATCGTGGCCGCGCAGCAGTCGCTGGGCGTGCCTGCCGACGACTTCCTGATGTGGGTGTGCCTGCACGAGTCGACGCACCGGTTGCAGTTCAACGCCGTGCCGTGGCTGCGGGAGCACTTCGCCGCCGGGCTCGGGGAGCTGCTGACGCAGATGGAGGGCGGCACCGGAGAGCTGCTGACCCGGTTGCCGAACGTGATCCGCGAGGCCCGCACGGCGCGCCGCGCCGACTCCAGCCCGGGCGTGGTCGGGCTCCTGGAACTGCTGCAGTCGCCGGAGCAGCGGGCCGCGCTGGACCGGATCATCGCCATCTCCACGCTGCTGGAGGGCCACGCCGATCACGTGATGGACGCGGTCGGCCCGCAGGTCGTGCCCAGCGTCGGCACGATCCGCCGCCGCTTCACCGAGCGCCGCGCGGGCGGCGGCGTTCTCGACCGCATCCTGCGCAGCCTGCTGGGGGTGGACGCCAAGATCCGCCAGTACGCGCAGGGCGCGGCCTTCACCGACCACGTCGTGGACCGGGTCGGCATGACCGGCTTCAACGCCGTCTGGGCGCATCCGGACAACCTCCCGACCAGGTCGGAGATCACCGACCCGGACGCCTGGATCCGCCGGGTGCACGGCTGACCGCAGCGGCCGGGACGAGCGGGTTCCCGGCGGGCGGGGACAATCGGGGGATGCCTCCCGAGCCCGCCGTGAGCGAGACCCGAACCGCCGTGCGGCGGCTGCTGGAGTCCCCCGAGGCGGCGCCGTTCCGGGGATCACCGCTGGTCGTGGCCTGTTCCGGCGGCGCGGACTCGCTGGCGCTCGCGGCCGCCGCCGCGCACGTCGCCCGGCACCTCGGTGTCCCCGCCCAGGCGATCGTGGTCGATCACGGCCTGCAGGTGGGCTCCGGCGCGATCGCGGAAGGCGCCGTCGAGCAGCTGGCCCGGATCGGGATGTCCGCGCAGGTCGTGGAGGTCGCCGTCGACGGGATGGGCGGTCTGGAGGCCGCCGCCCGCAAGGCCCGCTACACGGCGCTGCGGGCCGAGCGCCCGAGCGGCGCCCCGGTGCTGCTCGGCCACACCCTCGACGACCAGGCGGAGACGGTGCTGCTGGGGCTGGGCCGGGGCTCGGGCTCGCGCTCGATCGCCGGGATGCGCCCGCTGGACCCGCCGTGGGCCCGCCCGTTCCTGGGCGTCCGGCGCGCCACCACCGAGGCCGCCTGCCGCGCCCAGGGCCTCGAACCCTGGCAGGACCCGCACAACGCCGACCCCCGGTTCACGCGTGTGCGGTTGCGCACAGAGGTGCTGCCGCTGCTGGAGGAGGTGCTGCAGGGCGGCGTCGCCGAAGCGCTGGCCCGCACCGCTCGCCAGCTGCGGGAGGACTCCGACGCGCTGGAGGAGGCCGCGGCCGCCGAGCTGTCCCGCGTCCGCGCCGATCACGGCCTCGACTGCGCCGAGCTCCGGCTGCTGCCGGCGGCCGTGCGGCGGCGGGTGCTGCGGGAGTGGCTCACCGCCGAAGGCGTGCCCGAAATGACCGATGCCCACCTGCGCTCGGCCGATGCGCTCATCGGCGACTGGCGTGGGCAGGGCGGCCCTGCGCTGCCGGGCGACTTTGTGCTGCGCCGAGCGCATGGCAGGCTGCGGGTGGAGACGGCGGACCGCAAGCCGCCGAATGGCTGACGGTGCACCGGCACGAACGTCGGGGCGGGTCTCCGGCTTGGGGAATTGTTGATCCGACAAGAGGGGAAGCCGAGCCGTGTACGACGGCGATATCGCTTCTGTGCTCATCACCGAGCAGCAGATCAAGGACAAGGTCGCGGAGCTGGCCAAGCAGGTCGACGAGGACTACCGGCAGGGCGGTGATCTGCTGCTGGTCGGAGTGCTCAAGGGCGCGGTCATGTTCATGACCGACTTCGCCAGGGCGCTCCCGCAGCCCGCGCAGCTGGAGTTCATGGCGGTCAGCTCGTACGGCTCGTCGACCTCGTCGTCCGGTGTGGTGCGGATCCTCAAGGACCTCGACCGCGACATCGCGGGCAAGCACGTGGTGATCGTCGAGGACATCATCGACTCGGGCCTGACGCTGTCGTGGCTGCTCAAGAACCTCAACGCGCGCAACCCCGCGTCGCTGGAGGTCTGCACGCTGCTGCGCAAGCCGGACGCGGTGCAGGTGGACGTGCCGGTGCGCTACGTCGGATTCGACATCCCGAACGAGTTCGTCGTCGGCTACGGTCTCGACTACGCAGAGCGCTATCGTGATCTGCCCTACATCGGCACTCTCGATCCGAAGGTGTACACCTCGGGCGTGTGATGCTCGGTGCAGGATCGTCCCGCCCACGTGAGGCGGGGCGGTCCTAGTAATCTGGGCGCCCTGTGCTGGGCGCGGCATGGTCGTGCGCGCGCATCGGCCGGTACGCTGGTCTGAAGGGGTTGACGGCGGGTGTCCGCATCAGGGGTCGTCACCCGAAGTAACAGTCAGGGAGGGTCGAGGCCGCCCGTCGGCCGCAAGTGAATGGACCGAAAGCGCCTGCTCCGCAACCCGCTGCTGTGGATCCTGACAGCGTTCCTGTTGGTCTACGCCTTCAGCGTGCTCTTCGACGAGACTCGCGCCTACCGCGAAGTCTCCACCTCGCAAGCCCTGGAACAGATCGCCCAGGGCAAGGTCAAGGAAGCGACCATCGAGGACAAGGAGCAGCGGGTCCGGCTGACCCTCAACGACGGCCAGAACTTCCAGGGCAGCAATCAGCTGATCGCGAACTACCCGGCCGGCTCCACCGAGCAGGTCGTCGGCGAGATCCGCAACGCTCACGTGCCGACCTGGAACACCAAGGTCACCCAGGACTCGTTCTGGGTGCAGATGCTGTTCTACCTCGTGCCCATCGGCCTGCTCGTGCTGCTGCTGATGTGGATGATGAACAACGTCCAGGGCGGCGGGAACCGCGTCCTGAACTTCGGCAAGTCCAAGGCCAAGCAGCTCACCAAGGACATGCCCAAGACGCTGTTCGGCGACGTCGCCGGCGCCGATGAGGCCGTCGAGGAGCTGCACGAGATCAAGGACTTCCTGCAGAACCCGGGCCGCTACCAGGCCCTGGGCGCGAAGATCCCCAAGGGCGTGCTGCTCTACGGCCCGCCCGGTACCGGTAAGACGCTGCTGGCCCGCGCGGTCGCCGGCGAGGCCGGGGTGCCGTTCTACTCGATCTCCGGTTCGGACTTCGTCGAGATGTTCGTCGGTGTCGGTGCCTCCCGCGTCCGCGACCTGTTCGAGCAGGCCAAGCAGAACGCGCCCTGCATCATCTTCGTCGACGAGATCGACGCGGTCGGCCGCCAGCGCGGCGCCGGTCTCGGCGGTGGTCACGACGAGCGCGAGCAGACGCTGAACCAGCTGCTCGTCGAGATGGACGGCTTCGACTCGCGCGGCGGCATCATCCTGATCGCCGCCACCAACCGCCCGGACATCCTGGACCCGGCGCTGCTGCGCCCGGGCCGCTTCGACCGCCAGATCCCGGTCTCGGCACCGGACCTGCGAGGCCGCAAGGCGATCCTGGGCGTGCACTCCAAGGGCAAGCCGCTCGCGCAGGACGTCGACATGGACGGCCTGGCCAAGCGCACGGTCGGCTTCTCCGGCGCGGACCTGGAGAACGTGGTCAACGAGGCCGCGCTGCTCACCGCCCGCGAGAACGGCCAGCTGATCAACGCCTCCGCGATGGAGGAGGCGGTGGACCGCGTCGTCGGCGGCCCGCGCCGCAAGAGCAAGATCATCTCGGAGCGGGACAAGAAGATCACCGCCTACCACGAGGGCGGACACGCCCTGGCCGCGTGGGCGATGCCCGACCTGGAGCCGGTCTACAAGCTCACGATCCTGCCGCGCGGCCGCACCGGTGGTCACGCGCTCGTCGTCCCCGAGGACGACAAGGACATGATGACCCGCTCGGAGATGATCGGTCGCCTGGTGTTCGCGCTGGGTGGCCGCTCCGCCGAGGAGCTCGTGTTCCACGAGCCGACCACCGGCGCCTCCAGCGACATCGAGCAGGCCACCAAGATCGCTCGCGCGATGGTCACCGAGTACGGCATGACCGCTCGCCTCGGCGCCGTCAAGTACGGCAAGGAGGAGGGCGACCCGTTCCTGGGCCGCACCGCCGGTCAGCAGCCGAACTACTCGCTGGAGGTCGCGCACGAGATCGACGAGGAGGTGCGCCGGCTCATCGAGGCCGCGCACACCGAGGCGTGGGAGGTGCTCAACACCTACCGCGACGTGCTCGACGACCTCGTGCTGGAGCTCATCGAGAAGGAGACGCTCAACCGCAAGGACCTGGAGCGGATCTTCTCGCGGGTCGAGAAGCGGCCGCGGATCACCGCGTTCAACGACTTCGGCGGGCGCACCCCGTCGGAGAAGCCGCCGATCAAGACCCCGGGTGAGCTGGCCAAGGAGCGCGGCGAGCCGTGGCCCCCGGTCGTGGAGGAGCCGACCCCGGCCCCTCTCCGCCCCGGCCACCGGTGCCGAGCAGAACGGCACCCCTGTCCAGGAGCAGACCCCGGCCCAGGAGCAGACCCCGGCGGGCGCCGGGGCGAACCAGGGCACGGTGCAGATCCAGCAGCCGCAGTCCGGTCAGCAGGTTCCCTCCGCGGTGCCGCCGAACTACGGTGCACCTCCTGGATGGACCCCGGCGACCAACCCGTCCGGTTCGAACTACAACTGGACGCCTTCCTGGGAGCGCGGTCAGCAGTCCTCGGAGCAGGGCGAACCGCAATCCGACCGGCCTGAGGGCCAGGATTCGGCCAGGGAGAACGGCAGCGGCAACAACGGCCGCTGATACTGGCGGGCGCAGCGCCCGCCGGGCGCTGCGAAGCCAGTGGAGGACAGCAACTGTGACCAATGCGGTCGACGAGCCGATCGGGGCGGGCAACTCCCGCCCCGACGGCTCTTTCCACATGCCCCAGTTCGACCAGGCCCGCGCCGAGGCCGCGATCCGGGAACTGCTCATCGCAGCCGGTGAGGACCCCGACCGCGACGGTCTGCGGGAAACCCCGCAGCGCGTCGCCCGCGCCTACCGCGAGCTGTTCGCGGGGCTCTACACCAACCCGGACGAGGTCTTGGACAAGACCTTCGACGAGGCGCACGAAGAACTCGTCCTCGTCCGGGACATCCCGGTGTATTCACAGTGTGAACACCACTTGCTCCCCTTCCACGGCACCGCGCACATCGGGTACATCCCGAACGAGCAGGGGCGGGTGACCGGGTTGTCGAAGCTGGCTCGGCTGGTCGATCTCTACGCCAAGCGCCCGCAGGTGCAGGAGCGGCTGACGTCGCAGGTCGCCGACGCGCTGGTGCGCAGGCTGGAGCCGCGCGGCGTGATCGTGGTGATCGACGCCGAGCACCTGTGCATGGGCATGCGCGGTGTGCGCAAGGCAGGATCGACCACCACGACGTCGGCGGTGCGCGGCATCTTCCGCAGCTCGGCGTCCTCGCGTTCCGAGGCGCTGGCCCTGATCAGGGGGCGTTGATGCACGCCAAGCTGCCCTGCCCGGCGCGCTGCGCCGTGATGGGCATCCTCAACGTCACGCCGGACTCGTTCTCCGACGGCGGGCGCTACCTGGACCGCGCGGCGGCGGTCGCGCACGGCGTGGAGATGCACCGGATGGGCGCCGACATCGTCGACGTCGGCGGCGAGTCCACCCGGCCCGGCTCGGAGCGGGTGGACGCCGCGACCGAGATCGAGCGGGTGCTGCCGGTGGTGCGGGAGCTGGTCGCGGCGGGCGTGCCGGTCAGCGTGGACACCACGCGGGCCGAGGTGGCCGCGGCGACCGCGGGCGCGGGCGCCTCGGTGATCAACGACGTGTCGGGCGGGCTCGCCGACCCGGAGATGGCGCACGTCGCCGCCGACACCGGCCTGCCGTGGGTGCTGATGCACTGGCGGGGTCACAGCAAGAACATGAACGCGCTCGCCCAGTACGACGACGTGGTCACCGACGTCCGCGACGAGCTCCTGCGGCAGGTCGAGGCGGCGGTGCGCGCGGGCGTGGCCGAGGAGGCGATCGTGCTCGACCCTGGTCTGGGCTTCGCCAAGACCGGCAGGCAGGACTGGCAGCTGCTGCAGAACCTCGACAGCCTCGTCGACCAGGGGTTTCCCGTTCTGGTGGGGGCTTCCCGCAAGCGGTTCCTGGGCGCGCTGCTGGCCGACGACGACGGTGCGCCGCGCCCGCCGGACGGCAGGGAGACGGCGACCGCCGTGGTCTCCGCGCTGTCCGCGGACCGGGGCGCGTGGGGCGTGCGGGTGCACGACGTGCAGCGTTCCCTGGACGCGGTCGCGACCACGGCCGCCTGGCGCAGCGGGGGAGAGTGCCTTGGCTGATCGGATCACGCTGACCGGGCTCGCGGTCCGCGGCAACCACGGCGTCTTCGACCACGAGAAGCGGGACGGCCAGGACTTCCTGGTCGACATCACCGTCTGGCTCGACCTGGCCGACGCGGCCGCGACCGACGACCTCACCAAGACGCTGCACTACGGCGAGCTCGCCGAGATGGCGGCCGGGATCGTCGGCGGCCCCTCGCGGGACCTCATCGAGACGGTCGCCGCCGAGATCGCCGACCGGGTGATGGAGGACGAGCGGGCCTACGCCACCGAGGTCACGCTGCACAAGCCGCACGCGCCGATCCCGCTGGCCTTCGCCGACGTCGCGGTCACCATCCGCCGCTCCCGCCGGGGCGGGCGGGGGAACGTGGTGCCGGCGTGAGCAGGGCGGTGCTGTCGCTGGGGTCGAACCTCGGCGACCGGTTGAGCTACTTGCGGCTCGCGGTCGAGGGCCTCGCCGACGTGCTGGTCGCGGTCTCCCCGGTCTACGAGACGGCCCCGTGGGGTGTCACCGACCAGCCGGACTTCCTCAACGCGATCGTCATCGCCGACTCCCCGGACCTCGACGAGTGGGACTGGCTGCGCCGCGCCCAAGCCCTCGAACAGCAGGCGGAACGGGTCCGCGAGCAGCGCTGGGGTCCCCGCACCCTCGACGTCGACGTCGTCGCGGTCGACGACGTCCGCAGCACCCACCCCGATCTCCTCCTCCCGCACCCGGGCACCCCGTCGAGAGCCACGGTCCTCATCCCCTGGCTGGCGATCGACCCGGACGCCACCCTCCCCGGCCACGGCCGGGTCGCGGACCTCCTCACGGCCCTCCCGGAGTCGGACATCAACGACGTCCACCAGCGGGACGACCTCACCCTCCGCTGACGAACCCCACCAGCTCGCCGAACCCACCAGCTCGCCGAACCCACCAGCTCGCGGCCCGGCCAGGTCCCGTACGGAGAACGCCGGTATTCCGCACACGGATCACGGCAGCAATCCGTCACCCCCGGAACCACTCACCTCGGGGAGGCGGATTGCTCCCGTTCTCCGTCACCGGATTACGGGAGCAATCCGCGGTTGGGGACCGGAACGCGGGGCTGGGGACCGGAACGCGGAGTTGGGTCAGGTGGGATGCTGGGGGTGTGTCGCCTCGACGTACTGAGCAGATGTCGTTCACCAAGCCCGGGCAGTTGGTGGCCTCGGGGTTGGTGGCGGCCGTGGTGGTGTTCCTGGCCTGCCAGCTGAGCTACGGGGATCTGCCCCCGTTGCCGCTGCTGGCGGGGGCGACCTTGCTGTTGATCGCCGTCGTGGACGTCGTGCTGGCCCTGGTGCTGCGGCCTCGGGTCCAGCGGAAGCCCGGGGTGGAGCCCGTGGAGGCGTTGACGGCGGCTCGGGCGGTGGCGTTGGCGAAGGCGTCGTCGCTGGCCGGGGCGATCATGGCCGGGGTGTGGATCGGCCTGCTCGGGTACCTGCTGCCGATCATGAACACGGTGCAGGCGGCGCGGTCGGACACGCTCGCGGCGGTCGTCGGCTTGATCAGCGCGGCCGCGCTGATCGGTGCGGGACTGTGGCTGGAGCACTGCCTCCGGAACCCGGACGACCCGGACGAGCTCGACGAGGACGAGTGAAACCGCCCACGCACTGCGCTGTTCGGAGCAGTCACCGCTCAGCTGACCTGCGCAACGTGCGAACGGTTTGGCGCACCTTCAGGTCTCGAACTGATAACCGCCTTGTACGGTGGGCGCCATGTCCGAGCGCGGCACCACCGAGACCGACCCCGACAGCGGGCGCTCCCACGTCCTGTGGGGCGGCGCGCTCGTGCTCGCCGCAGCCGCCACGTCGGTGCTCATCCTCAGCGAGGACGCGCGGCTGCTGCGCCTCGGCCTGATCGCCGCGCTGTGGGCCGCGCTGCTGGGCGCGTTCGCCGTGGCGCGGCTGCGCCACCGGGTCGTCGAGAGCGAGCAGGCGGTCGCCGACCGGCAGCGGATCTACGAACTGGAGCTGGAGCGCGAGATCGCCGCGCGCCGCGAGTTCGAGCTGGAGGCCGAGGCGGAGGCCCAGCGCCGCGCTTCGGAGAACTCCGACACGCAGATCCGCGCGCTGCAGGCCGAGCTGACCAAGCTGCGCACCACTCTGGAGCAGGTGATCGGCGGTGACGTGCTCTTCGAGCGGGTCGCGCTGCGCGCCGAGTCCACCCGGGTCCGCTCGCTGCCGGAGCGCTCGCAGGGCGAGACGAAGTTCCTGCGTCCCCAGCAGGCCAAACCGGTCCAGCAGGCCAAACCGGTCCAGCAGCAGAAGACGGCCATCCAGCAGCCGGTGCGGCCGAAGAAGCAGCCGGAGCCGGTCCCGGCCGCCGCGAAGACCGACGTGATGGCCAAGCTCTCCGGTGAGGTCCCGCTGACCGAGACTCCGGCCGCCAAGCCGCAGACCGTCCCGCAGGATTCGAAACCGCAAGCCGCGCAACCGGTTCCGAGCCCGCCGAGGCGGCCGGACCGCTCGGCCTACGAGAAGCCGGCCGAGCCGGACCCGTCGGGCGCGCACACCGGCTCGGGCACGTCGGTCAACGACCTCATCGCCGCCTACGGCGGTGCGCCGGACGTGCAGCGGCGCCGCCGTCGCCGTGCCTGAAGGTTGCGAGAAGGCGACCATTCGGTCAGCCGCGAAGCGAGCCCAATAGGGTCTGGGGCGTGTCGAGTCCTGATCACGCGGAGCCGGTCGCTGACGTCTCCCGCGCGCGCCGGTTGCAGAGCCGCAAGCACCACGCCGTCGGCTGGCCCATCGCCGGTCTGATCCTGCTCGGGATGATCGGGCTGGTCATGCTGGGGATCACGACGTCCCGGGTCGGTGCGATGCCCGCCGTGTTCGGCGCGGTCGCCGCGCTGCTGCCGGTCGGGATCGTGGTGGCCGCGACGGTGTGGATCGATCGCTGGGAGCCCGAGCCGCCGATGCTGATGATCGGCGCGTTCCTGTGGGGCGCGGGCGGTGCGACGGCCTGCTCGCTGCTGCTCAACAGCACCTCGGAGTCGGTGGCGAACCTGTTCCTGGGCCAGGCCGATCACCGCTTCTTCCTGACCGCGGTGATGGGCCCGGTGGTGGAGGAGGCCGCCAAGGCCGTGTTCGTGGTCGGCCTGTGGATGCGCCGCCGCGCGGAGTTCAACGGCCTGGTCGACGGCATCGTCTACGCCTCGCTGACCGCCGCCGGTTTCGCCTTCACCGAGAACATCCTGTACTTCGGCAAGGCCTTCGCCGACGGTGGTGTGACCGGGGGAGCGGTCGTGGCGCTGTTCGTGCTGCGCGGTGTCCTGGCCCCGTTCTCGCACCCGCTGTTCACGTCGATGTTCGGCATCGCGGTCGGTTTCGCGTGGGGTGCGCGGACGCGGTTGCAGCAGTTCGGCTGGCTGCTCGGCGGTTACCTGGTGGCGGTGCTGCTGCACGCGGTGTGGAACTCGGCGACGTTCCTGGGCGGCACCGGGTTCATCAACGTCTACTTCCTGATCATGGTCCCGGTGTTCCTCGGCACGTTCGCGCTGATCATGTGGCAGCGCAAGCGGGAGCAGCGGATCGTCATCGAGCAGCTGCCGAAGCTGGAGCGGGCCGGGTTGATCGCGCGCAGCGAGATGGAGCTGCTGGCGAGCTTGACCGGCAGGCAGGGCTGGCAGAGCAAGGTCAGGAAGCGCGCGGGCGCGCAGGCCGCGAAGTCGGTGCGCGACTACCAGATCGCGGTGACCGAGCTGGCGTTCCTGCAGCACCGCTCGGAGGCCGGGCGCACCACCAGCGCCGCGCGCCGGGCTCGCCGCGAGAAGCTGATCGCCGACCTCAAGCAGGCGCGCCGCTCGGCGGCGGGCCGCCAGGAGGCCATCCACACCGCCAAGATCAACATCGACGAGCTGACCCGACGCGTGCCCAAACCCCGCGAGTGAGCGGGCACGTTCGCGTGGTTCTCGCCACCTTTAGCCGTCTTGGGGTGGCCCCTGACCGGGGTGTTGGGGCTACTCTCGCGGCGCTGTCTGGTACCCGGTATCGGGACTGGAACGGTTTTGGAGGAACACGTGGCGATGTCTGCTGAACCCACGGGCCCTCGACTGCGGGTGGGGATCGTCTCCGCCGGTCGGGTGGGTGCCGTGCTGGGCGCCGCGCTGCAGCGGATCGGGCACGAGGTCGTCGCGGTCTCCGCGGTCTCGGACGCCTCGCTGCGCCGCGCGGAGGAACTGCTGCCCGGTGTGCCGATCGAGCCGCCGGACGCGGTCGCCAAGAACGCCGAACTGCTGGTCCTGGCCATCCCGGACGACGCGATCCCCGGCATGGTGCAGGGCCTGGTCTCCGCCGACGCGCTGCACGCGTCGCAGCTGGTCGTGCATACCTCGGGCTCGCAGGGCGTGACCGCGCTGGAGCCGGCCGCCGCGATCGGCGCGCTGACGATGGCGCTGCACCCGGCGATGACCTTCACCGGTCGCCCGGAGGACGTCGACCGGCTCTCCGACGCCTGCATGGTGATCACCGCGACCGAGCTCACCGGCTGGAGCGTCGCCGAGAGCATCGCGATCGAGCTGGGCATGGAGCCGGTGCGCATCGACGAGGAGTCCCGCCCGCTCTACCACGCGGCCCTCACCCACGGGGCGAACCACCTGATCACGCTGGTCAACGAGTGCCAGCAGCTGCTGCGCGACGCGGGGGTGGAGGTGCCCGGGCGGGTGATGGCGCCGCTGCTGTCGGCGTCGCTGGACAACGCGCTGCGCCTGGGCGACCGCGCCTACACCGGCCCGGTGGTGCGCGGCGATTCCGGGACCGTGCGCGGGCACCTGCGCGCGCTGTCCGACGCCGACCCGGACGTCGTGCCGGGGTATCGGGAGCTGGCCCGGCGCACGGCGCTGCGGGCCGAGCGGAGCGGCCTGCTGCGCGGCGACGTCGCCGCGCGCGTGCGCGAGGCCCTCGACGAGGAACAGGCCTGACCGCGCACGTCGCGGCGAAGACATGGAGTCGACGATGACGAACAACCCCGGCTACCAGGCCGGAGAGCTCACCGTGCACACCGATCCGGCGGAGCTCGCGCGGGTCACCCGCGCGCTGCGGGCGACCGGCCGCAGGGTGCACCTGGTGCCCACGATGGGCGCGCTGCACCGCGGCCACCTGGAGCTGATCAAGCGGGCGAAGGACGCCAACGTCGTCGTGGTGGTGTCGATCTTCGTCAACCCGCTGCAGTTCGGCCCGAACGAGGACTTCGACCGCTACCCGCGCACCTTCGAGGCCGACGTCGAGGCCTGCCGCGAGGCCGGGGTGGGCCTGGTGTTCGCGCCGACCGTCGACGCGATGTACGCGGACGGCCGCGAGCTGGCGGTGCAGGCCGGGCCGCTGGGCGATGAGCTGGAGGGCGCGACCCGCCGGGGGCACTTCGACGGGATGCTCACCGTCGTGCTCAAGCTGCTCAACATCGTGCGCCCGGACCTGGCGTTCTTCGGCGAGAAGGACTACCAGCAGCTGGTGCTGATCCGGAAGATGGCGCGGCAGTTCAACCTGGACTCGCAGATCCAGGGCATCCCCACCGTCCGCGAGTCCGACGGCCTGGCCCTGTCCAGCCGCAACGTCTACCTCGACGAGGAGCAGCGCCGCGCGGCCCTGGCGATCTCGGCGTCGTTGACCGCCGGCGCGCACGCCGCGGTCGGCGGCCCGGAGGCGGTGCTCAAGGCGGCCCGCGAGGTGCTGGCCACCGAACCCCTGGTGCAGCCGGACTACCTGGAGCTGCGCGACCCGGAGCTGGGGCCGACCCCGGAGTCCGGCGAGGCGCGGCTGCTGGTGGCGGCGAAGGTCGGTTCCACCAGGCTGCTCGACAACGCGATGGTCCTGCTCGGCGAGTGAAGTCCGGCCCCTAGGAGGTCAGCGATGTTCCGCACGATGTTGAAGTCCAAGATCCACCGGGCCACCGTCACCCAGGCCGACCTGCACTACGTCGGCTCGGTGACCGTCGACAAGGACCTGATGGAGGCCGCCGACCTGCTGGAGGGCGAGCAGGTCGCGATCGTCGACGTCACCAACGGCGCTCGGCTGGAGACGTACGTGATCACCGGCGAGCGGGGGTCCGGTGTCATCGGGATCAACGGGGCGGCCGCGCACCTGATCGAGCCCGGGGACATCGTCATCCTCATCGCCTACGGCGTGATGGACGAGCTCGAAGCCCGGTCCTTCCAGCCCAAGGTGATCTTCGTCGACGCTGATAACAAGCCGGTTGAGCTGGGGACGAACCCTGGTCATGCGCCGGAGGGATCGGGTCTCTTGTCCTCTCAAGCCGACGCGGAGACCGACGACGCCGCCAAGCTCGATGCTCTGCTCCAGCAGCCGGAGAACTGATCAAGAACTCTGTGGTCCTGCTGCTCGGCGGTGCGGGTAGCGGAACCTCAGACGCCTTCTGGCTCCGGGATCCGAGACTTATGTATGCCAATTACACGGCGTGTCGGCTGTCCTCACCAGAAGACGTCTGAGAACCCGCGGCGGTGCGAGCGCCTTAGGTGGGGCACTGAGAAAGCACCTGCGGTGCTTGCCTGACGTGCGTTTTTTGTGAAGGGAACGTTCCTTGCTGCTGGCCATTGACGTCGGAAACACCAACATCGTTCTCGGTCTGTACGACGACGTCGATGACCCGCCGGATCTCGCCGCGACGTTGGTGCGCGACTGGCGGATGCGGACCGAGCCCCGCATGACCGCCGACGAGATGGCGCTGACGATGCGGGGCCTGATCGGCGACTACGCCGAGAAGGTCACCGGCATCGCGGCGCTGTCGACCGTCCCGGCGCTGCTCCGCGAGCTGCGGGTGATGCTGGAGCGGTACTGGACCGACGTCCCCCGGGTGGTCGTCGAGCCGGGTGTGCGCACGGGTGTCCCGCTGCTGGTGGACAACCCGAAGGAGGTCGGCGCGGACCGCGTGATCAACACCTTGGCCGCGCACCACCTCCACTCCACGAACTGCGTGGTGGTCGACTTCGGGACCTCGACCAACGTCGACGTGATCTCGGCGAAGGGGGAGTTCCTGGGCGGGGCCTTCGCGCCCGGTGTGGAGATCTCGCTGGACGCGCTGGCGTCGCGCGCGGCTCAGCTGCGCAAGGTGGAATTGGTGCGTCCGCGGTCGGTCATCGGAAAGAACACCGTGGAATGCCTCCAATCCGGAATTCTTTTCGGATTCGCGGGTCAGGTCGACGGACTCGTCCGGCGCATCGTCGACGAGCTCGAAGCCACCCACGGAGGACCCACGACGGTGTTGGCGACCGGAGGATTGGCGCCGCTGGTCTTCTCCGAATCGACCACGATCACCCACCACGTCCCGGACCTCACGCTCCTCGGGCTGCGCCTGGTCTACGACCGCAACTTCCGCTAAGCAGGCCGGTCAACCCCGCGATCAACACACTCCGTACCCTGTTTCGCGTGACTGACCAGGACACTTCCAATCCCCCGGCAACCAGCGCTGACGGCGTCGAAGACCTGCCGGAACAGATGCGGATCCGGCGGGAGAAGCGGGAGCGCCTGCTCGACGCCGGAGTCGACCCGTACCCGGTGACGCTGCCCATCACGCACGGGCTCGCCGAGATCCGCTCCGCCCACGACGGGCTGGAGCCCGACACCGCGACCGGCGAGCAGGTCGGCGTGGCCGGCCGCGTGATGTTCCTGCGCAACACCGGCAAGCTCTGCTTCGCCACGCTGCGCGCGGGCGACGGGACCGAACTGCAGGCGATGCTCAGCCTCAAGCAGGTCGGCGAGGAATCGCTGACCCGCTGGAAGGCCGAGGTCGACCTCGGAGACCACGTGTTCGTGCACGGCGAGGTCATCACCTCGCGGCGCGGTGAGCTCTCGGTGATGGCCGATGAATGGCGGATGGCGGCGAAGTCGTTGCGCCCGCTGCCGGTCATGCACAAGGAACTCGGCGAGGAAATGCGCGTCCGGCAGCGCTACGTGGACCTCATCGTGCGCAAGCAGGCGGCCGACACGGTCCGCACTCGCGCCGCGGTGCAGCGCTCGCTGCGCGATTCCTTCGAAGGCCGCGGATACGTCGAGGTGGAAACCCCGATGCTGCAGACGTTGCAGGGCGGTGCGGCCGCTCGTCCGTTCACCACGCATTCCAACGCCTTCGACATCGACCTGTTCCTGCGCATCGCGCCGGAGTTGTATCTGAAGCGTTGCGTTGTCGGTGGGATCGAGAAGGTTTTCGAGATCAACCGAAACTTCCGCAACGAGGGCAGTGATTCTTCCCACTCGCCCGAGTTCGCGATGCTGGAGTTCTACCAGGCCTATGCCGATTACAACGACATGGCCGATCTGACCAGGTCGCTCATCCAGGAAGCGGCGGAACGCGTCTCCGGTTCGCAGGTCGTGACGTGGTTCGACGGAACCGAGTACGACCTCTCCGGCGAGTGGGCGACGCTGACGATGTACGAGTCGTTGTCCGAAGCCCTGGAATCCGAGGTCACTCCGGAAACTCCTGCGGAGACGCTGCGCAAGCACGCCGATGCGCTCGGATTGCAGGTGGATCCGAAGATGGGTCACGGCAAGCTCGTGGAAGAGCTGTGGGAGCACACCGTCGGCGACCATTTGACGGCTCCCACGTTCGTCCGCGACTTCCCGGTGGAGACCTCGCCGCTGACCCGGCAGCACCGGGAGAAGGACGGCGTCGCGGAAAAGTGGGATCTCTACGTTCGCGGCTTCGAGCTCGCGACCGGTTACTCGGAACTCGTGGATCCCGTGGTGGAACGGCAGCGCCTGGAGGAGCAGGCGAGGCTCGCGGCCGCCGGGGACGACGAGGCCATGCCGGTCGACGAGGACTTTCTGCGCGCTCTGGAGTACGGAATGCCTCCCAGCGGCGGCGTCGGAATGGGTATCGACCGGTTGTTGATGGCGCTGACCGGTCTCGGTATCCGGGAGACGATCCTGTTCCCCTTGGTCCGCCCGGAATGACCCGATCAGGGTGGCTCAACAGAATTTTGTGGACAGGATGAGTGCATTATCGGAGTTGCTGCGCTAACCTGACCTCAGAATGTGTCGGCGACGGCTTTTGACGTACTTGTCCTTGTGTCGGCCGCACTCGTACAAGTGCGGCCGAGGTGCTCGCCAAGTGCGGCTGGCGTTCTGGCGAGGGGGTTTCCGCTCCCGGCAGATGTTGCTGTCCCGCTAATGCACAATTTTGCTCGGGGAGGACTTCGAAGATGGCGCAGAAGGTCACTGTCACCCTTGTCGACGATCTGGACGGTGGGCAGGCCGACGAAACCGTTGAGTTCGGATTGGACGGCGTGTCGTACCAGATCGACCTTTCCGCCGACAATGCCGGAGACCTGCGGGAGGCGCTGGCGAACTACGTCTCCAACGCGCGGCGCGCGGGAGGCCGGAAGAAGCCGGGCCCGCGTCCGGGTTCCGCGCAGCGTTCCTCGGCCGGTGGCGGTTCCACCAGCGCGGACCGCGAGCAGAACCAGGCCATTCGGGAATGGGCGCGGAAGCGGGGCCTGAAGGTCTCCGACCGCGGTCGCATCCCGGCCGACATCGTCGAGCAGTACCACCAGGCGAACTGAATCGCGGACAAGAGGCGTTTGCCGGGTCGTCGGGGCCCGGTGAACGCCTCTTGTTGCGTTCGGATAACTCATTTCCACGGTGAAACCGGTATTGATCAACTTTCCCGGAAATCGGTGCCCCGACGACCCGGGCGCCGGCTCCGCAACGGTTGTTCATCTTTTCTGACCTGGAGCGGAACAACTCCGGGTGTCCGACTGTGACGGCGGACATTCGAACCCGCCCTGTCGGTGTGGCTTAGGTTGTCCTAACCTGGGCGACGTCCGGGTGAACACCGAAGGGGAGTGGGACGTGGCTCGAACGGAGGCTCTCGCCGAGCCGCCCACGTCGGAAACCGCGTCCGCCGCACCGGGCGAGCGCCTCCAGCGCAGGCGCTCCCGGCGCCTCACCGGCATCGGGATCCTGGTGCTCGTGCTGGCCGTCAGCGCCGTGCTGAGCGTCGCGGTCGGCGCCAAGACCATCCCGCTCGCGGAGGTCTGGAGCGGCCTGGTCGCGCCGGGCGGCAGCGAGAACGACCTGATCATCCAGGAGCTGCGGATCCCGCGGACGCTGGCCGGCGTGCTCGCCGGCGTCGCGCTCGGCCTCGCCGGGGCGCTGATGCAGGGGCACACCCGCAACCCGCTCGCCGACCCCGGCATCCTCGGCATCACCCAGGGCGCGGGCCTCGGCGTCGTGCTCGCCGTCTACACCTTCGGCATCTCCACCCTGTTCGGCTTCATCTGGTTCGGCTTCGCCGGATCGCTCCTCGGCGCCGTCGCGGTGTTCGCGATCGGCTCGATGGGTCGCGGCGGTCCCACACCGGTGACGCTGGCCCTGGCCGGCACGGCGATCAGCTCGCTGCTGCACGCCATCACCTCCGCGCTGGTGCTCACCGACCAGCAGACGATGGACACCTACCGGTTCTGGAAGGTCGGCTCGATCGCCATCACCGACGCCTCGGTGCTGCCGCAGGTCGCGCCGTTCCTGGTGATCGGCCTGGTGCTGGGGCTGGCCAACGCCAGCAGCCTCAACGCGCTGTCGCTGGGCGACGACGTGGCGAGCTCGCTGGGCCACCGGGTGGCCTGGGCGCGGCGCGCCGGTATCGCCGCGGTCAGCGTCCTGGTGGGCGCCGCGGTCGCGATCTGCGGGCCGATCGGCTTCGTCGGCCTGGTCGTGCCGCACGTGGCCCGCTACTTCACCGGTGCCGACTACCGCTGGCTGCTGCCCTTCGCCGCGCTGCTCGGCGCCTCGCTGGTGCTGCTGACCGACGTGCTCGGCCGCGTCGTCGCACGGCCCGCCGAGGTGCAGGTGGGCGTGATGCTGGCAATGGTCGGCGCCCCGTTCTTCATCGCGCTCGTGCGACGCCGGAAGTTGGTGCGGCTATGACGGCGACCGTTCAGGACCGGCCGGTCGAGCAGGTCGCCGGGCGGCGACCGCTGCGGCTCGGCCCGTTCTCCGGCGTGATCCGGATGCGGCCGATGCTGGCCCTCGTCGGTGGGCTGGCGGTGCTGCTGGCGGTGTTCGTCCTCGACGTCGGCATCGGCGAGTACCAGATCAGCCCGCCCGAGGTGCTCAGCACGCTGTTCGGCGGCGGCGACCGGGCGCAGTCGATCATCATCTGGGAACTGCGGATGCCGCGCGGGCTCACCGCCCTGTTCGTCGGTGCCGCCCTCGGCCTGGCGGGCGCGATCATGCAGGCGCTCGCCCGCAACCCGCTGGCCAGCCCGGACATGCTCGGCATCACCTGGGGCGCCGGGTGCGCGGCGGTCGCGATCATCGTGTTCGCCGGGACCGCGGGCAGCCTCGCCGGGGCGCTGTCGGACTACGGGCTGCCGGTGGTGGCGCTGGCCGGCGGCCTGATCACCGGCATCGCCGTCTACCTGCTGGCCTACCGGCGCGGCGTGGACTCCTACCGGTTGGTGCTGGTCGGCGTGGGCGTCAGCGCGCTGGCGGGCAACGCCGTGTACTGGCTGCTGACCGTCGGCGACGTCAACGACGCGGGCCGGGCGATGGTGTGGCTGACCGGCAGCCTCAACGCACGCGGCTGGGAGCACGTGGTGCCCACCGGCATCGCGCTGGCCGTGCTGATCCCGCTCACGCTCGTCGGCGCCCACGTGCTGGGCGCGCTGCAGTTCGACGACGACACGGTGCGCGGTCTGGGCGTGCGGATGGACCTGGCGCGCGGCTTCCTGCTGTTCGCCTCGGTCGTGCTGGCCTCGATCGCCACCGCGGCGGCCGGGCCGATCCAGTTCGTCGCGCTGGCCACCCCGCAGATCGCGCTGCGGGTGGCGCGCACCTCGCGCCCGCCGCTGCTGACGTCGGCCGTGCTCGGCGCGGCGCTGGTGGTCGGTTCGGACGTCATCGCCCGGACCGCCTTCGGCACCCTGGAGCTCCCGGTCGGCATCGTGACCGCGATCCTGGGCGCCCCGTACCTGATCTACCTGCTCGTCCGTCGGTACCGGGAGGTCCGAGCATGACCGCGTCCACCTCTGCCCAGACCGAGCAGACCCAGACCACGGACCGCCTCCGGGCCCGCGACCTCAAGCTGGGCTACGGCGACCGGGTGGTCGTCGACGGCCTCGACTTCGAGGTCCTGGGCGGCACGATCACCGCCGTGATCGGACCGAACGGCTGCGGCAAGTCGACCCTGCTGCGCGCCCTGGGCCGGCTGCTGCAGCCGCAGCGCGGCGAGGTGCTGCTGGACGGCAAGCAGATCCACAAGATGTCGACCAAGGAGGTCGCCCGGATCCTCGGCGTCCTCCCGCAGTCGCCGCAGGCCCCGGAGGGCCTGACGGTGGCCGACCTGGTCGCGCGCGGGCGGCACCCGCACCAGTCCTGGTACCGGCAGTGGTCCAGCGACGACGAGTCGGCGGTGGCCGAGGCGCTGGCCATGACCGGCATCGGCGACCTCGCCGAGCGCACCCTCGACGAGCTCTCCGGCGGGCAGCGGCAGCGCGCCTGGCTGTCGATGGCGCTGGCGCAGGGCACCGACCTGCTGCTGCTCGACGAGCCGACGACCTACCTCGACCTCTCGCACCAGGTGGACGTGCTGGAGCTGGTCGGCCGGTTGCACGACGAGAGCGGGCGCACCGTGGTGATGGTGCTGCACGACCTCAACCTGGCCGCCCGCTACGCCGACCGGCTGGTCGCGATGAAGGACGGCGCCGTCGTCGCGTCCGGCGAGCCCGGCGATGTGCTCACCGAGGAGCTCCTGGCCGACGTTTTCGATCTTCGCGCCCGCGTGATTCCCGATCCGGTTGCGGGTACCCCGATGGTGGTCCCGATCGGGGGACGGCGGGCCGGAGAAGGAGTCGGGACCGAGGTGTGAACACGGTGCGTGACGTTCCGACGCGCGCTGTTCGCGCTCAGCGGAACGGGGCCGAGATCAGGAATCCTGCAGGCCAACGCGCCGTTGGGCAGTGTGCCGCGCAAGAATGTGGCGCAGCGGGCACGGACCGCGACCGGGGTTGGCTACTACAGTGGTCCCCAAGAGTGCTGAACCCGTCGTGGATCGCGGCGTAGCGCTAAAGCCGTGTCCCGGAACTAGACCGCCGGCGCAGCAGTCAGGGAGTGCGAATGTTCGAGAGGTTCACCGACCGCGCGAGGCGGGTGGTTGTCCTGGCCCAGGAAGAGGCCCGGATGCTCAACCACAACTACATCGGCACCGAGCACATTCTCCTGGGCTTGATCCACGAGGGTGAGGGTGTCGCCGCCAAGGCGCTGGAGTCGCTGGGTATCGCGCTGGAGGGCGTGCGCCAGCAGGTCGAGGAGATCATCGGCCAGGGGCAGCAGGCCCCCAGCGGACACATCCCGTTCACCCCACGGGCCAAGAAGGTGCTGGAGCTGTCGCTTCGGGAGGCGCTGCAGCTCGGCCACAACTACATCGGCACCGAGCACATCCTGCTCGGGCTGATCCGCGAGGGCGAGGGCGTCGCCGCCCAGGTGCTCGTCAAGCTCGGTGCGGACCTCAACCGCGTGCGCCAGCAGGTCCTGCAGCTGCTGTCCGGCTACCAGGGCAAGGAGCCCGCGGAGGCCGGCGGCCGCGGCGAGGGCACCCCGTCGTCGTCGCTGGTGCTGGACCAGTTCGGGCGCAACCTCACCCAGGCGGCGCGCGAGGGCAAGCTCGACCCGGTCATCGGCCGGGACAAGGAGATCGAGCGGATCATGCAGGTCCTCTCGCGGCGCACCAAGAACAACCCGGTGCTCATCGGTGAAGCCGGTGTCGGCAAGACCGCCGTCGTGGAGGGCCTCGCCTCGCAGGTCGTCAAGGGCGAGGTGCCCGAGACCCTCAAGGACAAGCAGCTCTACACCCTCGACCTGGGTTCGCTGGTCGCCGGTTCCCGCTACCGCGGTGACTTCGAGGAGCGCCTGAAGAAGGTGCTCAAGGAGATCAAGACCCGCGGCGACATCATCCTGTTCATCGACGAGATCCACACCCTGGTCGGTGCGGGTGCCGCCGAGGGCGCGATCGACGCCGCCAGCATCCTCAAGCCGATGCTGGCCCGCGGCGAGCTGCAGACCATCGGTGCCACCACGCTGGAGGAGTACCGCAAGTACGTCGAGAAGGACCCGGCCCTGGAACGCCGCTTCCAGCCGATCCAGGTCGGCGAGCCGTCGCTGGAGCACACGGTCGAGATCCTCAAGGGCCTGCGGGACCGCTACGAGGCGCACCACCGCGTGTCGATCACCGACGGCGCGCTGGTGTCGGCGGCCAGCCTGGCCGACCGCTACATCAACGACCGGTACCTGCCGGACAAGGCGATCGACCTGATCGACGAGGCCGGTGCCCGGATGCGCATCCGCCGGATGACCGCTCCGCCGGACCTGCGCGAGTTCGACGAGAAGATCGCCGAGGTCCGCCGCGAGAAGGAGTCCGCGATCGACGCGCAGGACTTCGAGCGGGCCGCCCGCCTGCGGGACGAGGAGAAGCAGCTCCTCGGCCAGAAGGAGGAGCGCGAGAAGCAGTGGAAGGCCGGTGACCTGGACGTCGTCGCCGAGGTCGACGACGAGCAGATCGCCGAGGTGCTGGCCAACTGGACCGGCATCCCCGTCTTCAAGCTCACCGAGGAGGAGACCACCCGTCTGCTCCGCATGGAGGACGAGCTGCACAAGCGGATCATCGGCCAGGACGACGCGGTCAAGGCCGTGTCGCAGGCGATCCGCCGCACCCGCGCCGGCCTGAAGGACCCGAAGCGCCCGTCCGGTTCGTTCATCTTCGCCGGTCCGTCCGGTGTCGGTAAGACCGAGCTGTCCAAGGCGCTGGCGGAGTTCCTCTTCGGCGACGACGACGCGCTCGTGCAGATCGACATGGGTGAGTTCCACGACCGCTACACCGCCTCGCGGCTGTTCGGCGCCCCGCCCGGGTACGTCGGCTACGAGGAGGGCGGCCAGCTCACCGAGAAGGTCCGCCGCAAGCCGTTCTCCGTGGTCCTGTTCGACGAGATCGAGAAGGCCCACCAGGAGATCTACAACACGCTGCTGCAGGTGCTGGAGGACGGTCGCCTGACCGACGGTCAGGGCCGCACGGTGGACTTCAAGAACACGGTGCTGATCTTCACCTCGAACCTCGGCACGCAGGACATCTCCAAGGCCGTCGGCCTGGGCTTCTCCAGTGGTCAGGGCGCTGAGTCCAACTACGAGCGGATGAAGTCCAAGGTCCACGAGGAGATGAAGAAGCACTTCCGGCCGGAGTTCCTCAACCGGATCGACGACGTGATCGTCTTCCACCAGCTCACCGAGAACGAGATCATCCAGATGGTCGATCTCCTCTCCGGGCGTGTGGAGAAGGCGCTCAAGGGCAAGGACATGGCCCTGGAGCTCACCGAGAACGCGAAGAAGCTGCTGGCCAAGCGCGGGTTCGACCCGGTGCTGGGTGCGCGGCCGCTGCGCCGGACGATCCAGCGGGAGATCGAGGACAAGCTGTCCGAGAAGATCCTGTTCGGCGAGGTCGAGCCGGGGCAGATCGTCATCGTGGACGTCGAGGGCTGGGAAGGCGAAGGCCCGGACGACAAGGCCGTGTTCACCTTCCGCGGTGAGCCGAAGCCGTCCGCGGTCCCGGACACCCCGCCGGTCGGCGTCTCCGCCCAGGGCGAGGACCAGCAGAACAACGGCAACGCGGAGTCCTGACCCAGGACCCCACGACGACGGCCCCCGCACCACCTCGGTGCGGGGGCCGTTCGCGTTCCGGGGCGCGGCTCGCGAGCCCTGGGCAGTGGGACGGTTTTAGCCATAATTGTCCCGACATTTCGGACATTGATCATGGGCAATTATGGCTAAAACTGTCCGCCGCCCGGGAGGGCTCCAGCCGGATCAGCGGAGGCGGCGGATCTCCTCCGTGGGCTGGTCCGCCGGGACGCGGGCGAACTGGACGGTGGGGGCCTCAGCGCTCGCCTGCTCGCGGCGGTTGTTGCGGATGCGGATCGCCACGAACGCCACGACGGTGAGCGCCGCGGTGATCACCACCGCCCGCGAGAGCAGGCCCGCGTACTCCTCGACGAGGTACCAGTGCTGGCCGAGCAGGTAGCCGGCGATCACGAAAACGCTGTTCCAGATCAGGCTGCCCAACGTCGTGAACAGCGCGAACGTGCTCAGCCGCATCCGCTCGACCCCGGCGGGCAGCGAGATGAAGCTGCGGAACAGCGGGATCATCCGGCCGAAGAACACGGCCTTCACCCCGTGCTTGGCGAACCACGCCTCGGTCTTGTCCACGTCGGAGAGCTTCACCAGCGGCAGCTTCGCGGCGATCGCCCGCGTGCGCTCGCGGCCCAGCGAGGCGCCGAGCCCGTAGAGCGCCAGGGCGCCGACGAGCGAGCCGATCGTGGTCCACAGGATCGCGCCGAGCAGCGACATGTCGCCCTGGCTCGCGGTGAACCCGGCCAGCGGCAGGATCAGCTCCGACGGGATCGGCGGGAAGAGGTTCTCCAGCGCGATGATCATGCCCGCGCCGGGGGCTCCGAGGGTTTCCATCACCCCGATCACCCAGGCCGTGAAGCCTGTGGGCTGGGCGGACGTGGCGGCTGTCGTCGTCAGATCCATGCGGGGTTGAACTCCGAGGTCGAGTGTCCGTTTCTTCCATGATTCCAGCGGATTCGGGCGTTTCGCCTTGATCGGGTGTGAGCTGCGGCACTCTCCGGCGTGTCCGTTGACCTCTGGAAGTCTGGTGGCACAACCATGCGTGGACGTCGGACGTCCACATGGCGGAGTTCGGGGCCCGGGAAGACGGAGGCGGCGATGACGCGGGTGGCGCACGAGGTGCCCGACGAGGTGGAGGACGACGTCGCCCGCCGACCCGGCGGAGGATGCGCGACGGCCCTGCTGTCGCTGCTCACGCTGGCCTTCGCGGCCTGGGCGGCGCTACCGGTCGTCGAGCTCGACGTCGAGCGCTACACGGTCGCGCTGACCGCCCTGGCGCAGTACGCGGTGATCGTCGGCGTCGTCCTGGTGCTGCTGGGGATGGTGCTGCGGCGCTGGCTGAACGTGCTCATCGCGCTGCTCGCCACGGCCGCGCTCGTCTACACGGTCGCGCCGAGGGCGGTCCCGGACGGGATCGCCGCAGAGGGCGAGCCGCTGCGCGTGCTGTCGGTCAACACCTACTTCGGCCGCGCCGACGCGGCCGCGATCGTCGACGAGGTCCGGACCCGGCGGGTCGACGTGCTCAGCCTCCAGGAGCTCACCCCGGAGATGGTCGCCGAGCTGGACGCCGCGGGCCTGTTCGCCGCGCTGCCGAACCGGGTGCTGCACGCCGGGCCGCAGGCCGACGGCACCGGCATCGTCTCCCGCCACCCGCTGCGCGAGCTCGCGCTGGTCCCACCGACGACGCTGGCGCAGCCGTCGGCGCTGGTGGACGTGCCGGTGGGGCGGGACGTGGAGTTCGTCGCGGTGCACCCGCTCTACCCGATGGGGGAGGGCACGGCGGAGGTCTGGGCGCGCGACCTGGCCGCGCTGCCCGAGCCGTCGCTGACCGGGCAGCCGCGGGTGATGGCGGGCGACTTCAACGCCACGCTCGACCACACCCGGCTCAAGGACCTCATCGGGCGCGGCTACGTCGACGCCGCCGGAGCGCTGGGGCAGGGCCTGACGCCGACCTGGCCGTCGGGTTGGACGGCGCCGCCGGTCACCATCGACCACGTGCTCGCCTCCGGCGGGGTGCGGCCGGAGGACTACGAGGTCGTCGACGTGCCCGGCAGCGACCACAGGGCCGTGTTCACGACCCTGCGCGTCGCCGGGTGACTCATTTCTCCGGGTAGGAGCTCAGGACGACCTCGAACTCCAGCAGGTTGG
This sequence comes from Saccharopolyspora sp. ID03-671, assembly GCF_045278815.1. Classification (NCBI taxonomy): domain Bacteria; kingdom Bacillati; phylum Actinomycetota; class Actinomycetes; order Pseudonocardiales; family Pseudonocardiaceae; genus Saccharopolyspora; species Saccharopolyspora sp. ID03-671. The sequence goes on along the minus strand of NZ_CP134054.1, from coordinate 3,460,316 downwards.
AGCCGGACGCCACCGGGTTCTTGCGCTCGCCCGCGTGGGCCTCCTTGGCCGGGCCGTTGGCCCAGTTCTGGAAGTCCTCCTCGGTCTCCCACTTCGTGTAGACGAAGTAGCGGTTGTCGCCCTGGACGGGGCGCAGCAGCTCGAACCCGAGGAAGCCGGGCGCGTCGTCGACCGAGCCGTGGCGGGAGGCGAAGCGCTTCTCCAGCTCCGGGCCGGAACCTTCGGGGACCTCGATCGCATTGATCTTCACAACAGCCATGGACCCACCCTACGAGCGAACGCCCCGGCGCACCCTGTCTCCTCGATCTCACCGACGGTGGAAGTCCTCCCGACCCTCGTGGAGGGGACAGTTTTCATGAAAACCGTCCACCCTCGGAGACCGGGAGGTTTTCATGAAAACTTCCACTCTCGTGGGGACGGGAGACCTCGAGGGGGTGTCTCGTGGTCGTCGGTGGGGGAAGTTTTCATGAAAACCTCCCCGACCCTCAGATCTCGATCTGGGGGTGGAGGCGGGCGAGGGTCCAGGTGCGCTGGCGTTGGACCACGAGGGTCGTGAGGAGCAGGACCACCGCCAGGACGCCGCCGAGGACGATCAGGTCACGGTAGAGGTGCGAGGCCAGGCCGCCGGAGATCGTCACCCGCAGGCCGTCGACGAGGTACGTCATCGGCAGGAACGGGTGGACGGCCTGGAACGGCATCGGCGCCGTCTCCATCGGGTACAGGCCGCCGCACGCGGTGAGCTGCACGATCAGCAGCACCAGCGACAGCAGGTCGCCGACCGCGCCGAACGCGGTGCGCAGCAGGTGGTCGATCGCCACGAACGTCACCGCCGCCAGCGACAACCCGATCGTCCAGCCGATGCTCACCGGCGCGAGACCCAGGCCGAGGTCGACCACCAGGTACAGCACCATCCCGCCGATCACCCCCAGCGCGGCGGCGGGCAGCAGCCCGGCCAGCGCGATGGTGAACGGGTTGACCTTGTCCGCCAGCGCCCGCAGGTTCACCGGCTTGAGCAGCAGGTACGCGAACAGCCCGAACACCCACAGCGCGATCGCGAAGAAGAACGGCGCCAGGCCGCGCCCGTAGACGTGGGCCGGGTTGAGGTTGTCGGTGCGGATCTCGGTCGGCGAGCCCAGCACGTCGGCTGCGCGGGAGACCTCCGTGGGGTTCGTCGGCGGGATCTTGTTCAGCGTGTCGTTGATCATCGTCCGCAGCTCGCGCGACCCGTCGTTGAGCTGACCCGCCCCGTTCTGCAGCACGGTGCTGCCCGCCACCAGCGAGTTCAGCCCGCCTGCGATGCCCTGCGAGCCCGACGTGACCTGCGTGGTGCCGGAGTGCAGCGTGTCCACCGGCGCGGTGATCGACCGGACCCGCTCCTGCAGCGGGCCCATGCTGCTCTGCACCGCCCGGGCCCGGCGGTTGGCCTCCTCCGCCGTGCGCAGCGCCTCGCGCGCCCGCGAGTCGGTTTCCGACGCGCCGGCGGCGAGTCGGCGCGAGGTGTCCAGCGCCTGCTCGTAGGCCGGATCACCGCGCAGGTCCGGGTGCGCCGAGCCCAGCCCCTGCACGGCCGAGTACCCGTCGGCGGCCTGCTGCTCCATCATCGCCGTGGCCGTCGAGATCGACGTCAGGCTGCTCACGGCCACACCGCTGGCGTTGACCAGCGAGTTCACCGCGCCCGGCAGCTGATCGGCGGCGAAGTCGGCGATGCTGCCCAGCTGCCGGTCCAACTGGCCCGTCGCCTGCGAGATGTCCTCCACCCCGCGCGAGACCAGGCTCGTTCCGTCCCGCACCCCGCCGAGCCCGCGGGTGAGCGCGGCAGTGCCCTGCTGGCTCAGCGCCGTGCCGTCCACCAGCTGCTTCGACGCCTCCGAGGCGACCTGCAGCTTCTCCCGCATCTGCCCGAGCTCGCCGTAGAGGGCGCGGGCGTAGCTGGCGTGCGCGGCGGCGTTGATCTGGTTCTGCAGCTCGGTCTTGACGGTGTCGGCCATGATCCCGGCGATGTAGCCGTTCGCGTCGTTCTTCGTCAGCCGCACCGCCGCCCGCTGCGGGTTCCCGTCGGCCGCGGCGGCGAGCTTCGCGCTGAAGTCCGTCGGGACCTCGATGATGAAGTAGTAGCGCCCCTCGGCGAGTCCGCGCCGCGCGTCGGTGCCGCGCACGAACCGCCAGTCGAAGACGTCGTTGACCTTGAGCTGCTTGACGAACTGCACGCCCGCGTCGAGGTGCTCGCCCCGCGCGTCCACCGCCCGGTCGTTGTTGACCACCGCCACCGGAACCCGGTCGAGCTTGCCGTAGGGGTCCCAGTTCGACCACAGGTACAGCGCCCCGTACAGCAGCGGCACCAGGATCAGCACGAGCGGGACCAGCCGGAGCAGCGAGCCGCGAAAGCGCCGCAGTTCCAGCCAGGCGAGCCTGACGGCCTTCACCGGCCGGCCTTGCCCGGGAGCTCGATCTCCGCGGTCGGCTCGGGGACCCGCCCCGCGGGCAGTCGCACCACGTTGAGGTCGCCCGCCGGGGGGTCGGTGGTGCTGGCGATCACCGTCATGCCGATCCCGGTGACCTCGCGCAACGCCGCCCACACCCGCGCCCGGCCGGATTGGGTGAGCCCGGCGTCGACGTCGTCCACGACGATCCCGGCGGGCGCTGGAGCCGCGGCGAGCCCGATGGCGAGCAGCAGCTGCTCCTCCGGCGGCAGCTCGCCGATCAGCAGCGACCGGTCCACGTCCAGACCGACGAGCTCCAGGCCGAGTTCGATGGAGGCCTTGTTGGTGCCGCTGATCAGCCTGCGCTCGGTGATCGCCTCCCGGACCCGGTGCCGGTCCTCCAGCTCGCAGCCGGGCCGCAGCCGGGCCGGGCGGATCAGCTTGCGCGCCCGAGCGGCCTTGCGCGGCAGCGGGAATCCGTCCACGTCCAGCTCACCGGTGATGATCCGCAGCCGCCCGCACAGCACCAGCAGCAGCGACGTGCGCCCGGAACCGCTGGGCCCGGTCACCACGGTCAGCGAACCGGGCTCGACGCGGAGATCCAGGTTGGCGAACACCACGCCTTCCGGGCCCTTCGCGGCGATCCCGTGCGCGAGGATTCCCGCGCCGAGGACGTACATGAACCCTCCTCCGGTCTCGTGGAGGCAGTGCACGTCCAAAGTGGCCGCTGCAGGGCTGATCGGCAACTCGTATTGATCTGCCCGACCTGGGGGCGGTCAATGGATGTGGCGGAGCCGCGTTCTCCTCCACCACCTGAGGCGCTGGTTCCGCTACCCGCACCGCTGAGCGACGCAGGTCCTCGACATTTCCTAGCGCGTCAGGAGGGTTTCCGCGTCTCCGGTCCTGGTGTCGACGACGCTGATCTCCCGAACCGCCGCGCGGACCGGTTCGGGCGGCAGGAGCGCGGTGAACGCGCGGGCGAGCTGGTCGGTGTCGAGACCGCGCGCCAGCGCGCAGTAGGGGATCCAGGCGCCGGGGAAGTAGTAGGCCGACGGGTTCTTCACCTTGCCCGCCAGCGCGTCGTGCACGGCCGAGTGCACCGCCAGCAGTTCGGTGTCGACGACCGCGCCCAGCAGCAGCATCCGCTCGTCGCCGGGCAGCGTGCCGAGGGCGTGCAGCCACAGGTCCGGGATCGACAGCAGCTCCAGCTCGCCGCGCAGCGCCTTGCGGGCGGCGGCGGGAATGCTCCCGGCCCGGGCCATCGTCACGCTCGGGCGCTCGTCCGGGACGTCGATCCCCGCCTCGCCGAGCCGTTCCCGCAGCGCGCGCAGGCTCGACTCGGTCTCGTCGTCGAAGCGGCAGACCAGCGCGTCGGCCATCAGCGCTCCCCGGGCAGGGCGAAGCGGCCGTCGTCGGTCTGCTCGACCAGGCCGTCCACCAGCAGCGAGTCCAGGCACCGGTCGCGCTGACCGGCCTCGTCCCACGCCGCGTCGAGCTGCTCGCGGGTCACCGGGCCGGTCGAGCCGCGCAGCACGTCCAGCAGCCTGCCGCGCACCTGGCGGTCGGTGCCCGCGAACTTCTGCACCTTCTTCGGCGGTCCCGCGTAGGCCGGGCGCCCGTTGTGCTGCCACGCGCAGTCCGCGGCGATCGGGCACGCCTCGCAGCTCGGCGAGCGGACCGTGCACACGACCTGCCCGAGCTCCATCAGCGCCGCAGACAGCAGCGCGGCCGGCTCGTCCTCGTCGGGCAGCAGGGCGTCCACGTCGGCCAGGTCGCGCTTGGTCGACGGCGGGCCCGCGTCACCGGCGCCGTGCACCGCGCGCGCCACCACCCGGCGAACGTTGGTGTCGACGACCGGAGTGCGCCTGCCGTAGGCGAAGGCCGCGACGGCGCGGGCCGTGTAGGCCCCGATGCCGGGCAGCGCGAGCAGGGTGTCCACATCGGACGGAACGACGTCGTCGTGCTCGGCGGCGATGGTCGCGGCGGCCTCGTGCAGCCGCAGCGCGCGGCGCGGGTAGCCGAGCTTGCCCCAGGCGCGCAGGACCTCGCCCTGCGGCTCGGCGGCCAGGTCGGAGGGGTGCGGCCATCGGCGCATCCACTCCTCCCAGATCGGCTGCACGCGGTTGACCGGGGTCTGCTGCAGCATCGTCTCGCTGACCAGCACGCCCCAGCCGGTCACGCCGGCGGCGCGCCAGGGCAGCGGGCGGGCGGTGGCGGTGAACCAGTCGGACAGCGCGTCGAGGTCGAGACGGGTGTCGGCTGCGGTGGTGGGACTGTTCATGGCGTCTGCAGATCCTGCCAGGCGCTCGGTGATCACCCGGAAGAAGCCCGGCGATCACTGAGCGCGGCAACGGATGCGCCCCATCGGGCGATCATTGAGGGGTCCATTCAGAGTATCCGACACGTTACTGTCGGTTCGTGTTTGATCCGAACGGTCCGTTGCCACCTGCGGTGTACTGGCGTCGCCGCGCCGTGGCGGTCTCGGCGGCCCTGTTAGCGGTCGGACTCGTCGGGTGGGGCGTGATCGCCCTGATCGCCGGGCCCGGCCAGCCCGAACCGGTCCCGCAGGCGGCGGGCGCGCCTCTGGCGGTCGCCGCCGACACCGCGCCGCAGGCGTGCCCCGACGAGGTGGTGCGCGTCGCGGCCGAGGTCGGGCAGCCCGCCTTCCGGGCCGGTGAGCGGATCGGACTGGCCGCCACCGTCACCAACACCGGCCCGCAGCGCTGCGCGCGCGACCTCAACCGGATGCTCCGCGAGATCGAGGTGACCACGCCAGCCGGACGGCACGTGTGGTCCAGCAACGACTGCTACGCGGAGTCGACCAACGAGCAGCCCGTCCTCGAACCCGGCAAGCCCGTCCGCAACGACGTGCTGTGGTCCGGCCTGACCTCGGTTCCCGGCTGCGCCGTCGAAGGTCAGAAGCCCGTCCCGCCGGGCGACTACCAGGTCGTCGCGCGCCTCACCTCGATCACCAGCGCACCCGTGCCGTTCAAGGTCGTGCCCTGAGGCCGTTGAGGGATGCGGCGGAGCCGCATTCTCTTCCCCACCGCACCGCCACGCGGGGCGAGAGATCAACCGCTCCTAGTCCTCCTGCTTGCGGCGGCGGACCAGTTTCAAGGCGTCCTTGATCGTGGCGACTTCGGTGACCTTGATGCCCTTGGGCAGCGGGCCCGGGTCCGGCGGGACCAGGGCGCGGTCGAAGCCGAGCCGGGCGGCCTCGGCGAGACGTCGTCCGACGCCGTTGACGCGGCGGATCTCGCCCGCCAACCCGACCTCGCCGATCACCACCAGGTTCGGCGGCAGCGGGCGGCCGGTCTGCGAGGACGCGACCGCCATCGCGATCGCCAGGTCCGCGGCCGGTTCGCCGATCTTGGTGCCGCCCACGGTCGCGGCGAACACGTCGTGCGAGCCGGTCGGGATGTGCCCGTGCTTGCCCAGCACCGCCAGCATCATCGACACCCGGGCCGAGTCCAGGCCGCTCACCGAGCGGCGCGGCATCGCCATCTCGGTCTTCATCAGCAGCGCCTGGATCTCCACCAGCAGCGGCCGCTTGCCCTCGACCATGACCGTCACCGCCGTGCCGTCCACGGCGGCCTCCTGCCGGTTGATGAACAGGCCCGACGGGTCCGGGACCTCGGCGATGCCGTCATCGCGCTGCTCGAAGCAGCCGACCTCGTCGGACGGGCCGAAGCGGTTCTTCACGCCGCGCAGCATCCGCAGCGAGGAGTGCCGGTCGCCCTCGAACTGCAGCACCACGTCCACCAGGTGCTCCAGCACGCGCGGCCCGGCGACCGCGCCGTCCTTGGTGACGTGCCCGACCAGCACGACCGGCAGCCCGCGCTCCTTGGCCAGCGCCACCAGCGCCGTGGTCACCGCGCGGACCTGCGTCACCCCGCCCGGGCTGCCGTCGGCGTCGGGGGACTGGACGGTCTGCACCGAGTCGACGATGAGCAGGCCGGGCTTGACCGCGTCGACGTGCCCCAGCACCGCGGACAGGTCGCTCTCGGCGCCGAGGAAGAGCTCCGGGTGCACCGAGTCGGTCCGCTCCGCACGAAGGCGCACCTGACCTGCGGATTCCTCACCGGTGACGTACAGCGAAGCGCCGGGGGAGGCGCCGGAGGCCCAGCGGTGCGCGACCTCCAGCAGAAGTGTGCTCTTCCCCACACCGGGCTCGCCGGCCAGCAGCACGACGGCCCCGGGCACGATCCCGCCGCCCAGCACCCGGTCCAGCTCGCCGATCCCGGTCGACACGGATCGGGCCGAGTCGAGGTCCACCTCGGCGATCGGTCGCGCCGGAGTGCTCGGCGCCCCGGCGGAGACCTTCGCCAGCGCGGGCCGGGCGGCAGCGGCCTCCTCGATCGTCCCCCACGCCTGGCACCCGGGACACCGCCCCACCCACTTGGCGACCTCGTGGCCGCAGTCGGCGCACCGGAACGCAGGACGGGAACGAGAGGTCTTGGGAGGCACGCCGCGAGGCTATCCACCCACCCCGACGATCACCCGCACCGACTCACCCGCACCCCTCCGGAGGTCGAGAACCGCAACATCCGGGGTCTTCGACGTGAGGGGGCGGGGACGACGAAGGCCCCCGGAGCCGGGCTCCGGGGGCCTTCGCGCTGAGAAGGTCTGGGTCAGTGACCGCCGCCGGCGTGCTGGCCTTCGGCGGGGCTGCCGTGCTCGGGACGCGGGTTGTGGTCCGCGCCGATCGGGACCTGGACGGTGACCGGGCCGGCCTTCTCGAACACGAAGGTCACCGGGACCGTCACGCCGGGCGTGATGTCCTGCTTGAGGCCGTTCAGCACGATCTGCACGGTGCGCTGGTCGTTGCCCGCGGGCTTGGTCGTCGGGCCCGACGCGTGCAGCGAGGTGTTGGTCGGCAGGTCGGTCGTGCCGCCGACCTGGCCGGACGCCGCGAACGGGCTCGTGACCTGCACGAGCTTGTCGTTCGGGCCGGTGTTGCTCAGGACCAGCTCGAGCGGGGCCGACGAGCCGGCGCGGTAGAACGCGCCCTCGGTCGGGAACGCGAGCGTGGCGTTGCGGACGGCGACCTGCTGCGCATCGCCGCTACCGCCGTTGACGGCGGCAACCTGCGTGTCGGTCTCGGTGACCTGACCGGCACTGCAGCCGGCGAGGGCGACGACGGCGCCGAGTCCGAGTGCGGCCGGGATCAACCGCAGGCGGACGGCCTTGAGGTGCTGAGGGCGGCTCACGGTTGCAGCGTCCCTTCCTGATTGCCGGACAACCACGTGGAGCTTAGTCCCCGTCCGCCGGGGGTCGCGCAGGGGCTTGCCGAACTACGTATCGGCGGGCCGCGACAGGCCCGCAGAACCACCCGTACGGACGGTCCATTATGGACGGTTTCACAGGGCCGAAAGGGGCTGCCTTGCACGTCGGAGCGCTTCTTGTCAAGTACCGCCCACGCTCTGACCTGCGATTACGGATGGTGAGGTGGTCGAAGCCCGGTTGCCCTACGTGTTAAAGTAGGGGTAGCGAAAGGGGCAGAGGACACATGGTTTTCAAGGTCGGAGAGACCGTCGTCTACCCGCACCACGGTGCCGCGCTCATCGAAGCAATCGAGACCCGTGTGATCAAGGGCGAGGAGAAGCAGTACCTCGTCCTCAAGGTTGCGCAGGGTGACCTGACGGTGCGCGTTCCCGCGGACAACGCCGAGATCGTCGGTGTTCGGGACGTAGTCGGTCAAGAGGGTCTGGATCGAGTTTTCGACGTGCTGCGGGCCCCGCACACCGAGGAGCCCACGAACTGGTCTCGTCGGTACAAGGCCAACCTGGAGAAACTCGCCTCGGGCGATGTGAACAAGGTGGCCGAAGTGGTGCGCGACCTCTGGCGACGCGAGAAGGATCGTGGCCTGTCCGCAGGCGAGAAGCGAATGCTGGCGAAGGCTCGTCAGATCCTGGTCAGCGAGCTGGCGCTGGCCGAGGGCACTGACGAGGGCAAAGCGGAAACGCTGCTGGACGAAGTCCTCGCCGCTGCGGTGTGAGTGATCGGAACGGCTAGAGCGTGAGCGTTGTCGCGCTGGTCCCCGCCGCTGGTCGTGGGGTGCGCCTGGGGTTGAACGTGCCCAAGGCGCTGGTTCCGGTCAAAGGTGAATCTCTGCTGCTGCGCGCGGTCCGGGGCCTGCTGGGCTCGGACCGCGTGCAGCACGTCGTGGTGGCCTCGCCGCCCGACCAGGTCGAGGTCGTGGCGGCCGAGCTCGCCACGCTGCCGAACGCGCACGTGGTGCCGGGTGGTGCCGAGCGAACGGACTCGGTGCGCCTGGCGCTCGGCGCCGTCGCCGACGTGGCCCCGGACGCGCACGTCGTGCTGGTGCACGACGCCGCGAGGTGCTTCACGCCGTCGAGCGTCATCCGCGATGTCGTGTCCGCGGTGGAGGCAGGTGCGCCCGCCGTGATCCCGGTGCTGCCGGTGACCGACACGATCAAGCGGGTCGACGAGTCGGGCGCGGTCGTGGAGACCGTCGACCGCGCACCGCTGCGAGCGGTGCAGACCCCTCAGGGCTTCAACATCGACGTGCTGCGGCAGGCCTACGCCGCTGCGGGCGACATCGCCACCGACGACGCCGGGCTGGTCGAGCGCGTCGGCGGCAAGGTGCACACCGTCGACGGCCACCCGGACGCCCTGAAGATCACCACCGCCTTCGACCTGGCGGTCGCCGAGGCCGTCCTGGCCGCCGAGGAGAGTTCCCCGAAGTGACTGATCGTCTGCCGTTCGTCGGGCAGGGCGTCGACGTGCACCCCGTGCAGGCCGGACGCGAGTGCTGGATGGCCGGGTTGCGGTGGCCGGACGCCGACGGCTGCGCAGGTCACTCCGACGGCGACGTCGCCTCGCACGCGCTGTGCGACGCGCTGCTGTCGGCCGCGGGCCTGGGGGATCTGGGCGCGGTCTTCGGCACCGGCGCCGATCGCTGGGCCGGCGCGCACGGTGCGGAGCTGCTGGAGGAGGTTCGCTCGCGGATCGCCGCCGAGGGCTTCGCGATCGGCAACGCGACGGTGCAGGTGATCGGCAACGCGCCGCGCATCGGCAAGCGCCGCGAGGAGGCGCAGGAGGTGCTGTCGAAGGCGGTCGGGGCGCCGGTGTCGGTGTCCGGCACGACCTCCGACGGGCTCGGTCTGACCGGGCGCGGCGAGGGCATCGCGGCGGTGGCGACCGCGCTGGTTTTCCGCTGAGTAACGGTCGGCTACCCGGGTGTGACGGGTAGTTGGAGTCGGGGAAAACTCAGGGCTCGCACCCTTCTGATCGGGGGCGCACGCGCGCGATCCTCGAAGCATGGTGATCGAGCGGAACCGGTGGGTGCGTCGGCTGCTCGTGGTGCAGCCGCTGGTGTTGTGGCCGGTGTCGGTCGTGCTGTGGTCGCTGGGCGACGAGCTCGACCTGGCGCTGGCGGTCGTGCTGCTGTGGCTCAGCGCCGCGGCGAGCGTCGCGGCCATCGTCCTCCCGATGAAGAACGACGACTCCGACCGAGATCGTTTCCGCAGTGCGGAATCATCACTCCAGTGCGGGCAGTTTTAGCCAGAACTGCCCATGATCGAAGCCCCTTTTGTCCGGACAGTTCTGGCTAAAACTGTCCTCTCGCCGGGGACGATTCCCGGGAGGGCCGTTCCCCGGCGTCCCGGGAGCCCGGCGAACGGGGGAAATCTCCGCCCCTGGTCGTGAGCTAGGCCGCATGTTCATGTCGGGTTCGCCCGGCGCGCATACCGTGGCCGTGTGACTCTGCGAGCGGTGATCTTCGACTTCTCCGGCACCCTGTTCCGACTGGAGGAGAACCCGTCCTGGTACTCCGACCTCACCGACTCCGACGGAACCCCCTTCGACCTCTCCGCCCAGGCCGAGATCATGCGGCGGATGACCGCACCGACCGGCCGGATCGTCGAGCTCGGCGATGAGTTCCTGGACGCGTGGGAGAAGCGCGACCTCGACCCCGAGCTGCACCGCAAGGTCTACGTCGAGGTCCTGCGCAGCTCCGGCGTCCCGGACCGGCAGGCGCACGCCCTCTACGCCCGGCTGATCGACCCCGACCAGTGGACCCCGTACCCGGACGCCGCCGAGGTGCTGCGCCGGTTGTCCGAGCAGGGCGTGAAGGTGGGCGTGATCAGCAACATCGCCTTCGACATCCGCCCGGCCTTCGACCGCCTCGGCGTCAGCCGGCACGTCGACGAGTTCCTGCTGTCGTACCTCGAAGAGGTGATCAAGCCGGATCCGAAGATCTTCCTGCGGGCTTGCGAGCGCCTCGGCGTCGCCCCGGAGGAGGCGCTCATGGTCGGCGACAGCGAGGAGGCCGACGGCGGCGCGGCCGGTGTCGGGTGCGAGGTCGCGATCGTCGATCCCGCTCCGACCAGCGAACGCCCGACCGGCCTGATCGACGCGGTCGCCCACGTCCTGCGCTGATCGACCCGCACCGCCGAGCAGAGCGACCGCTGCGCGCCAGGTCCTGCCCTTGACGACTATCGGCCTGTCGTGATTGCCCTGAAGCCCTTCCCCGTACCATCGGGGTCGTGAGCCTGCACCTACATGACACAGCGACCCGCACGACGCGCGAGTTCCACCCGCGCTGCGACGGAGTGGCGTCGATCTATGTCTGTGGTGCCACCGTGCAGGGGGTTCCGCACGTCGGTCACGTCCGCAGCGGGCTGAACTTCGACGTGCTGCGCCGCTGGCTGCAGCGCTCGGGCTACGACGTGCGCCTGGTGCGCAACGTCACCGACATCGACGACAAGATCCTCACCAAGGCCGCCGAAGCGGGCCGGCCGTGGTGGGAGTGGGCTGCCACGCACGAGCGCGCCTTCGAGTCGGCCTACGACCGGCTGGGCTGCCTGCCGCCGTCGGTGCTGCCGCGCGCCACCGGGCACGTCACGCAGATGATCGACCTGATCCAGCGCCTCATCGACAAGGGCCACGCCTACCCGTCCGGCGGGGACGTCTACTTCGACGTCGCCTCCTACGGCGACCAGTACGGCAAGCTCTCCGGGCAGCGCCTCGACGAGGTGCAGCAGGGCGAGTCGCTGGCCTCCGGCAAGCGCGACCCGCGCGACTTCACGCTCTGGAAGGGCGCGAAGCCGGGCGAGCCGAGCTGGCCGACGCCGTGGGGCCACGGGCGCCCCGGCTGGCACCTGGAGTGCTCGGCGATGGCGACCTTCTACCTGGGCGGCGAGTTCGACATCCACGGCGGCGGCCTGGACCTGGTGTTCCCGCACCACGAGAACGAGCTGGCGCAGTCGCACGCCGCGGGCGACGGGTTCGCCCAGTACTGGATGCACAACGCGTGGGTCACCATGAGCGGCGAGAAGATGTCGAAGTCGCTCGGCAACGTGCTGTCCATCCCGGTGGTGCTGGAGCGCGCGCGGGCCGTGGAGCTGCGGTACTACCTGGTCACCCCGCACTACCGGTCCACCATCGAGTTCTCCGAAGCGGGCCTGCAGGAGGCGGCTTCGGCGTACGGGCGGATCGAGAACTTCGTCCGCAAGGTCGTCTCCCGCGCCGGTTCGGTCGAGCCGGGCGAGGTCGCCGCGGAGTTCGCCGAAGCCCTCGACGACGACCTGGGCACGCCGCAGGCGACCGCCGCCATCCACGCGGCGGTCCGCGAGGGCAACGCCGCGCTGGACCGCGGTGACGACGAGGCGGCCCGCGCGGCCGCGTCGTCGGTGCGCGCGATGACCGGGGTGCTCGGCCTGGACCCGCTGTCGCCGCAGTGGGCCGAGGAGGGCGGCGACGCCGCCCGCGACGCCCTCGGCGAGGCCGTGCGCCTGGTGCTGGAGCAGCGCCAGAAGGCGCGCGCGGAGAAGGACTTCGCCACCGCCGACCTGCTGCGAGACCGGCTGCAGGAGGGCGGGATCGCCGTCGAGGACACCCCCGACGGTCCGACGTGGACATTGAAAGACGGGTAACTCGTGGCCGGCAACGACAAGCGCCGCGGTGGCGTGCGCAAGACCAACAAGAAGGGCATGGTCGTCGGTTCCGGCGGGCAGCGGCGGCGCGGTCTCAAGGGCAAGGGCCCGACCCCGAAGGCGGAGGACCGCGTCACGCACCCGGCCAAGAAGCGCGCCGACCAGCGCGCCAAGGCCGACCAGCAGCGCGCCAAGCGCCAGGCCGCGGCGGAGAACGCGCCCGAGCTCGTCGCCGGGCGCAACCCGGTGGTGGAGTGCGTCCGCGCAGGCGTCCCGGCCAGCGGCATGTACGTCGCGCAGGGCATCGACGTCGACGACCGGGTCACCGAAGCGGTGCGCGAGGCCAAGAACCGGGGCATCCCGGTGCTCGACGTGCCGCGCGTCGAGCTGGACCGGCTCACCCACAACGCGATGCACCAGGGCCTGGCCCTGCAGGTGCCGCCGTTCGACTACGCCCACCCCGACGAGGTGCTCGCGGCCGCGCAGGACACCGGCCTGCCGCCGCTGATCGTGGCGCTCGACGGCGTCACCGACCCGCGCAACCTGGGCGCGGTGATCCGCTCGGCGGCCGCGTTCGGCGCGCACGGCGTGGTCGTGCCGCAGCGGCGCAGCGCCGGGATCACGGCGGTGGCGTGGCGGACGAGCGCGGGCACGGCGGCGAAGCTGCCGGTCGCCAAGGCCGTCAACCTCACGCGCACGCTCAAGGACTACAAGGAGGCCGGGCTGATGGTCGTCGGCCTCGACGCGGACTCCGACATCACCTCCGACGAGCTGGAGCTGGCCACCGGCCCGCTGGTGGTCGTCGTCGGCTCGGAGGGGCGGGGGCTGTCGCGCCTGGTGCGCGAGACCTGCGACCAGACGGTGTCGATCCCGATGGCCGGCGACGTCGAGTCGCTCAACGCCTCGGTCGCCGCGGGTGTCGTGCTCTCCGAGGTCGCCCGGCGGCGCCGGGTCCGCTGAGGGGCGAGAGCCCGGTCCATTCCGGACCTGCGACGCGCTGACCTCGGTTAGGCTGCTCCGGCAACCGATCCGAGGAGGCGTGGGCCTCCCGCAACCGAGGCCCTTCGATGTCCTTCGCTTCGCCGCTGTTCCTGTGGTACTTCCTGCCGGCCGTGCTCGCGGTCGTGCTGGTGGCACCCCGCAGCGGGCGCAACGTCGTCGTCGCGCTGGCCAGCCTGCTGTTCTACGCGAGCGGGGCGGGCGGCACGACGGTGCTGCTGCTGGCGTGCATCGCGGTGAACTTCCTGGCCGGTCGCCGCCTGGAGCCGGGCGACGACTGGCCGGGGCAGCGGGAACGCCGCCGGTGGCTGCTGATCGGCGTGGTCGCGTTCAACCTGACGATCCTGCTGATCTGGAAGTACGCGGGGTTCGCGACCGAGCAGCTGGCGGTGCTGGCGCGCTGGTTCGGCGGCGACTACCCGGTGCTGCACCTGGCGTTGCCGATCGGCATCTCGTTCTACACGTTCCACCACATCTCCTACGTGGTGGACATCTACCGGGGCGAGCGCCCGGCGCTGCGGGACCCGGTCTCGTTCGTCACCTACATCGCGATGTTCCCGCAGCTGGTGGCGGGTCCGATCGTGCGCTACCGGGAGATCGCCGACCAGCTGCCGCAGCGCCGCACGCACCGGCTCGACGACATCGCGGCCGGGTTCCCGCGCTTCGCCTGGGGTTTGACGAAGAAGGTCGTCGTCGCCGACACGCTGGCGCCGATGGTCGACGCGTGCTTCGCGACTCCCGCGCAGGACATGACGTTCGCGATCGCCTGGCTGGGCGCGATCGGCTACACGATGCAGCTGTACTTCGACTTCTCCGGCTACTCGGACATGGCGATCGGGCTGGGGCGGATGCTGGGGTTCCGGCTGCCGGAGAACTTCGCGCGGCCCTACTCGTCGGTGACGATCACCGAGTTCTGGCGGCGCTGGCACATGTCGCTGTCGCGCTGGTTCCGCGACTACGTCTACATCCCGCTCGGCGGCAACCGCCGCGGCACGGCGACGACGTACCGGAACCTGACGATCATCTTCGTGCTGACCGGTTTCTGGCACGGCGCCGCGTGGACCTACCTGGTGTGGGGGCTGTTCCACGGCGGTCTGCTGGTGCTGGAGCGCCGCTTCGGCTGGTCGGCCGCACCCGCGGACCTGCGGTCACGACTGGCGCGGCGGGCGTTGACGCTGCTGCTGGTGGTGGTCGGCTGGGTGTTCTTCCGCGCACCCGACCTGGGCAGCGCGCTGGGGATGCTCGGGCACATGCTGGTCCCGGACCTGGCGGGGCTGACCGACATCGTCGCGGCGTCGGTGACCCACCAGCGGTTGTTCTTCCTGCTGATCGCACTGATCGTGGTGCTGCTGCCAGCGGGTTCGGGCACCGGCCCGTTCCTGGAGGCGGTCCGCACCCGCGAGGCCTACGCCGTGCGCGCGGTGGTGCTCACGGCGGGCCTCGGCTACGCGGGCCTGCTCGTCGCCACCGGCACGTTCAGCCCGTTCCTGTACTACCAGTTCTAGGAGGGGACAGGTGAGGACTCCGGAGCTGCCTCCGGTGCACGAGGCGTGGTTGCCGCGGGATCACCCGCTGCACCGGCCTCGGCACGGCCGACGTCAGCTGGTGGCGTTGATCTGCGCGCTGGCGTTCTTCAGCGCGCCGTTGAGCAGCTGGTTGTTCGGGGCGCGGCCGGAACAGCTGGAGAACCGGCCGCTGGCCGAGTTCCCCAGCGTCACCGAGGGTTTCGGGTTCTTCACCGGGTTGAACGGGTGGGCCACCGATCACCTGCCGTTCCGCAAGGCGGCGGTGCAGGCGGTCAGCGGCATCAGCAGGGGCGTGTTCGGCGAGCCCGCGCCGCTGGCGGGCGGGTCGCACAGCTCGCCGGTCGGCGCGGGGCAGGTGGACGCCAAACCGCCGATCGACGAGAGCGTGTTCCCGCCGGTCATCGAGGGCCGCGACGGCTGGCTGTACCTGGGGCACGACGTGTCGTACCGCTGCGTGCCGAGCCGCACGACGGACGAGATCATCGCCGGGCTCCGCGCGTGGCGGAAGGCCGTGGAGTCGTCGGGCCGGACGTTCCAGCTGGTCATCGCCCCGGACAAGTCGACCGCGTACCCCGAGCACCTGCCGGAGAACTACGCGGGGAAGGACTGCTCGGAGGCGGCCCGGGAGGAGTTCTGGCGGCGGGTCCCGAAGGCGACCGGCGCGATCGACCTGCGCGCGCCGCTGCGCCGAGCGGCCGAGCGCAACGGGCACCCGATCTACCACGACATCGACACGCACTGGACCCACGAGGGCGGCGCGACGATGGTCTACCAGCTGGCGGAACGGCTTTCGCCGGGCATCACCGGCACCTGGAAGATGACGCCGTCGCGGCGGTACCCGCACAGCGCCGACATCCCCGACCTGCTGGGCCAGGACCGCGCGGTGGACATCCAGGCCTACGCGCTGGCACCGGACGGGGGAGAGGACAACACGCAGTTCAAGCCCAGCGACTTCCACGAGCCGCTGCACCTGAGGTCGACCCCGAAACCGGGCATGATCACGGTCCCGGTCCGGGTGGTCGGCGACTCCTTCACCCAGTTCGCCAGCCCCTACCTCGCGGCCACCTACGCCGACGTCACCATCACCCACCCGGACAACGTCGCCACCCAGCCCCGAGCCACGGCCGAACTCCTCGCCCAGGGCGAGGTCATCACCTTCGAACTCTCAGAACGCTTCGTGGCCGGCGGCAGGTACCCCCTCCTCAACCCCGAAGTCGCCACAGAGATCGGCCAAGTCCTCGCCGCCCACCCCGTGAGGTGAGGGCAGCGGACAGTTTTAGCCATAATCACCCGTGATCGATGTCCTTTTTGTCCGGATAATTATGGCTAAAACTGTCCACTGGCAACGGACGTTGTCACCGTGACCTCGCCTCGGGACGGGCGTGCCGGAGGGTGGAGCGGGGTGCCTTGTGGTCAGGCGCCCCGCTCCGAGCCCAGCCGTCGGTGTCAGCGTTGCAGGGGGGTGAAGTCCCTGGAGGCGATGTGGTTCGGGCGTGGGGCGGTGGCCGCGTAGGGATCCACCAGCGAGTTCTCCGCGCTGTTGAACACGATGAAGATGTTCGAGCGCGGATAGGGCGTGATGTTGTTGCCCGAACCGTGCATGCAGTTGGAGTCGAACCACAGGGCCGAGCCCGCCGGGCCGGTGAACTGCTCGATCCCGTGCTCGTAGGCGAGCTTGGTGATGGCCTCCTCGGACGGGACGCCCACCCGCTGCTGCTTGAGCGAGGTCTTGTGGTTCTGCTCCGGGGTCTCACCCGCGCACGAGACGAACGTGCGGTGAGCACCCGGCATGATCATCAGACCGCCGTTGAACGGGAAGTTGTCGGTCAGCGCGATCGAGATGCTCACCGCGCGCGGGCCCGGCATCCCGTCCTCGGCGTGCCAGGTCTCGAAGTCGGAGTGCCAGTAGAAGCCGGTGCCGCGGAAACCGGGCATGTAGTTGATCCGGCTCTGGTGCACGTACACGTCCGACCCCAGGATCTGCCTGGCCCGGTCGAGCACCCGCGGATCGCGGGTCAGCTCCCCGATCAGCGGACTGATCCGGTGCACCTCGAAGATGGACCGGACCTCGTCGGACGAGCGCTCGATGATCGTGCGCTCGTCGGCGCGGACCTCCTCGTCGCGGGTCAGCCGCTCCAGCTCCTGCCAGTAGGTCTGCACCTCCGCGGGGGACAGCAGCCCCTCCTGGACGTGGAAGCCCTTGGTGTCGTGGGCGGCCAGCTCGTCGCGCGTGGCCGGTCCGGTGGGCCCACCGGACCAGACGGTCGGATCGGTCCGTTCGAGCAACGCCGAATCGGAGCCCCGCGTCGGGTAGCGGTCCGTGGTGCTCAGATCAGCGACGGTCATGGGTTGCGCCTCCTTCGCGAATTCCCGCCGGAGCGGATCGATGTCTGGATGACACCGCCCGCCGTTCTCGGTTCCTCGTTGAGAAGCGGCACACGTCGAGTGCCCGCGTTCCCCCACGTCGCACGCGTGGGGAAAACCCTGGTGGTGAATGACAGCGCGGCGGGTCCCCGGTCTCCGGGTACCCGCCGCGCGTGGAGCTGAATCAGCCCGCGATGATCAGTCCTCGACGATCAGCGGGTAGACGCCGTTCTCGTCGTGCACCTCGCGACCGGTGACCGGCGGGTTGAACACGCACACGGTCTTCATGGTCGTCTTGGGGCGCACCTGGTGCTTGTCGGCGTCGTTGAGCACGTAGATCGAACCCGGCTTCAGCTGGTGGACCTCACCGGTCGCCTTGTTCTCGACCTCGCCCTCGCCCTCGGTGATGAACACGGCTTCGATGTGGTTGGCGTACCAGAAGTCGTTCACCGTGCCGGCGTACAGCGTGGTCTCGTGCACCGAGAAGCCCAGCTTGTCCTTGGCGAGGAGAATGCGCTTGCTGCGCCAGTTCTCGGTCTTGATGTCGGCGTCGGTGTCCTCGATCTCCGAGAGGTGCCGGACGATCACGTTTCCTCCTGTGAATCTTGGTTGGTGCACTGCGCGGGAACGCGCCACACGCAGCTTGCCGCACGACGTGCTCGGGTCGGGAGAGGTGAAAGCCGTTCGAATGGCTTTTTCACCCTCCCGACCCGCGGAAGCAACGTCGAATCAGGCCAAAACGGCACGAACCGAGTCGCGCACGATCTCCAGGCCCTTCTCCAGCTCGTCGTCGGAGACGGTCAGCGGCGGCATGATCTTGAGGACCTCGCTGGAGGGACCGGAGGTCTCCATCAGCAGCTTGCGGTCGAACGCGGCCTTGGAGACCTTGCCCGCCACGTTGGTGTCCTCGAAGCCCAGGCCGCGAGCCAGCCCGCGGCCCTTGGCGATGGCGCCACCGTGCTCGGCGGCGATCTCCTCCAGCACCTGGCCGACCCGCTCGCCCTTGGCGATGGTCGACTTCTCCAGCTCGTCGTTCGACCAGTACAGCCGGAAGGCCTCGGCGGCGGTGACGAACGCGGGGTTGTTGCCGCGGAACGTGCCGTTGTGCTCGCCCGGCTCCCACACGTCGTGCTCGGGCTTGATCAGCGTCAGCGCCAGCGGCATGCCGTAGCCGCCGATGGACTTCGACAGGCAGACGATGTCGGGCTGGATGCCGGCCTCCTCGAAGGAGAAGAACGGACCGGTCCGGCCGCAGCCCATCTGCACGTCGTCGACGATCATCAGCATCCCGTGCTTCTGGCACAGGTCGTAGAGGCCGCGCAGCCACTCCGGCCGCGAGGAGTTGATGCCGCCCTCGCCCTGCAGCGTCTCGACGATGACCGCCGCCGGCTCGTTGAGGCCCGAGCCGCTGTCCTCGAGCATCCGCTCGAAGTACAGGAAGTCGGGCACCTGGCCGTCGAAGTAGTCGTCGTAGGGCATCGGGGTGGCGTGCACCAGCGGGATGCCCGCGCCGCCGCGCTTCATCGAGTTACCGGTGACCGACAGCGAGCCCAGCGTCATGCCGTGGAAGGCGTTGGTGAAGCTGATGATCGACTCGCGGCCGGTGATCTTGCGGGCCAGCTTCAGCGCCGACTCCACCGAGTTGGTGCCCGTCGGGCCGGGGAACTGGACCTTGTAGTTCAGCCCGCGCCGCTGCAGCACGTTGGTGTTGAACGACTCCAGGAACTCGGCCTTGGCCTTGGTGGCCTGGTCGAGACCGTGGGTCACGCCGTCGCGGGCGATGTAGTCGAGCAGCTTCTGCTTGAGCGCGGGGTTGTTGTGCCCGTAGTTGAGCGCACCCGCGCCGGCGAAGAAGTCGAGGTAGCCGGTGCCGTCCTCGTCGTAGAGGTAGCTCCCGACCGCGCGGTCGAACGTGGTCGGCCACGTTCTGCTGTAGCTGCGGACTTCAGATTCGAGGGTGGCGAAGATGTCGTTCACGGATCCTCCGTTCGGCCGACGGCGCGCGGGCGCCCGGCGCTTGAAGACGGGAAAGAGTGGAGTGGCTTTGCCTCAGGCGGCGTCGAACGGCCCGATGCGGTACAGGTCCTCTCCCAGGTGCGAGTCCGGGAACAGGTCAGCGGTGAACAACTCGCTGCTGGTGATCTGCGTCGCTCGGTCGCGCGCCAGCGCGCTGAAAAGCTTGATCGATGCGGTGTTGTCCGGGGTGATCGTGGTCTCCAGGAATCGCACGTCGCGCCCCCGCACTCGATCGACCAGGTGGTTCAGCAGCTTGCCGGCCACGCCACCACCGCGCTGGGAGGCATCGACGGCGATCTGCCACACCACGAGGGTGTCCGGAGCGTCGGGCCGGATGAACCCGGTCACGAAGCCCACGACCGCACCGTCGACACGCGCCACCGCGGAGGTCTGCGAGAAGTCCCGGCACCACAACAAATATGCGTAGGACGAGTTCACATCGAGCACTGCCGAATCGCGAGTGATCCGGTAGAGCTCAGGGCCGTCCGCGACGACCGGAGCGTCGATCTCCAACCGTCCGGCTGAACCGCTTCCGCCATTCCGATCTTCGTGTTTATGGCTCGGTTTATCGCCGGTCATGTTGTGCCAACTTAACAGAACATCCGTCGTGAGTCAGGTTCTCACGCCTTTCTTCCGGCATCTACCAGGCGATTCTCGATTTTACACGTGAGAAGCACTACAGAAACGTTGATTCGCCGTCTGAGCCGGTGCTAGCCGGTCTCTCCGGGGATTTGCAGGACAATTTCCGGCAACCTCTGACCAGCGGAAACGCTGATTCCGGGAGCGGCTGATCCGCGTAGGGCAGGAAATCTTCCGGTCTTGTGAATACTGCTCGGATCAGGTGAGAAATGGAAGCGGGCGCACCCGCCGGGGCCGGCACGCCCCGGGCGAATGCGCCCGCTGGAGTGGGGACCCGTGCCTGCGTCGGGGGCCCCGGTGGGAGGTCGATCAGACGCCGGCCAGGCCCGAGATCCAGTCGCGGTACTCGGTGATGTTGACGTAGGCCGTCGAGGTCGCGCGGTCGCTGGTGGAGGCCACGCCGACCTGCTTGTCACCGGCGAACATGGGGCCGCCGGAGTCGCCGCCCGCCGGGATGCCGTCCCCGCGCGAGGCGCAGATGGCCTGGCCGCCTCGGTAGTCGGTGCAGTCGCCGTTCACGCCGGTCACGTTGACGTCGGCGACCTTGAGGATCGGCGCCTGGCACTCGATCTCCGGCTTGTCGGTGCAGGTCGCTCCCCAGCCGTAGGTCTGCACGGTGTCGCCGTTGGCGACGGTGCCCGGGTCGCCCAGCGGCGCGTAGTCGGTCTGCACCGCCTTGTCGATCTTGACCAGGGCGATGTCGGCGGTGTCGTGGATGTGCACCTCGCCGGGGATGGCGTTGACGTGCTCGCCCTTGGTCTGGTCGACGTCGCCGACGTTGAAGCTCAGGCCATTGCCGTCGGCCGCGTCGGCGACGCAGTGCTGAGCGGTGAGGATCCACTCGGGGGCGATGATCGAGGCGGTGCAGGTCTCCTGGTCGTCGACGAACAGCCGGGCCGCCCACGGCGCGCTGTCCACCTCGCGGCCATCGATGATGTACGGCTGGACGTCCTGCGGGGTGGGGGCTGCCTGCGCGGGCACCGCCAGCAGGCCGCCGGCGATCACGGCACCGGCGAGTCCGGCGAGATTGCGGACGAGCGACACGTTGGTCTCCTTCGGTTCGCGGTTGGGCGAGAGCCGAAATCGACCTTCACTCGATCGAGTGGTGCTGTCCATTGCTTGAGCACAACTCGCCAATCACCGGGAAATGCGGCACCCGGCAATTCCCAGTATTTCCCAACGCAATTCAACCCCGGGAGATCGGATTACCCTCCGGCTCAGGCGGAGTCCCGACGGATCTCGCGATACTCCTTGATCACCAGCACGATGATCGCGATGTCCAGCGCGGTGAGCGCGGGCAGCACCAGCGAGTGCGTCTGCACGCCCCGGGCCAGTTCGAAGAGCACGAACAGGCCCAGCGCGGTGATGGCCACCGGGTACCAGCGGACCGCCTTGCGCAGCAGCGCGATCACCAGGACGAGCTTGATCAGGCCGTGCACCAGCAGGTAGCCGATCACGAAGGCGCGGGTGCCGCCCGCGAAGTGCTGCACCGCCTCCTCGAAGTGCCCGGCGAGCGCGCCGGTCGGCGGGCCGAGCAGATCGCGCGTCACCACGCCGTGCGCGATCCGGGTCAGCTCGCGCGGCGAGAAGAAGATCAGCAGCACGCCGCCGAGCAGCTGGGTCACGGCGTCCAGGCCCTTGAGCCACACCGCCACCCGGAACAGCCTGTCCGTCAGCGTCGGTCCACCAGCCACACCCCCATGATGCGCCGCCGTCGCCGACCGCGGCGCCGACGTCGGTGTCCGGGTCAGAGCGTTCTGGTCATGAAGACGCTGTTGGGGTCTTTGCGGTATTCGGCGAAGGGTTCGCAGTAGTCGAAGCCGTGCTTGAGGTAGAGCTTGCGGGCGGGTTCGAAGAAATCGGCCGAACCGGTTTCCAAGCTCAGGCGCGTGTAGCCCATGAGTTTCGATTCGCCGATGATGTGCGTCAGCAGTTGCGACGCGATTCCGCGATTCTTGTGCGACGGGTCCGTGCGCATTGATTTGATCTCGGCGTGTTCAAGATCGATTTCTTTGATCGCCCCGCAGCCCAGCACCGCGTCGCCCTCGCGGGCGGACCAGAACGTAACCCCAGGTCGTCGCAGGGAGCTGAGCTCCAGCGCGTGCGTGCTCCCGGGCGGCGAGACCGCGCGCATCTCGCTGATGTGCCCCTGCAGGAAAGACTCGATCTCCGGGTCTGTCAGATCGTCAACGGCAATGCGCACCAGTAACCCCACCAGAATTCACGATCGACGACCGCAGGGACGGTATAGGTCGGAGTAGTCCGGTGTCCAGCCGCCGCGTCCGAAGTGATCTTCAACTCCGGAAATGGGCTCGTGATCGCAGGTTCTGAGCGATTCGACGCATTCTTGCTGGTCCCGGGACCAGAATTCTCCGGAGCGGACTGTGGCGGAGCGGACACAGGCGTACCCGCTCAGTCAAAAGACCTGGTCAGGTACGCTCGGAGCCGCTGAGGGGACTCGAACCCCTGACCATCCGCTTACAAGGCGGGCGCTCTACCAACTGAGCTACAGCGGCGCGCGACAACGAGGTGTGCGCGAACATCGTAAGCGCCGCTGCGCTCGGCTCGGGAGGCGGCCGCGCGTGCGCCCACGACCAGTGATGGAAGCCACAGATGCCGACTGCAACGGTCCGCTCATGACAGGCGATGCCCGAGGGGAAGATCAGCCACGGCGGCGCTCCGCTCGCGGGGCGCGGCAGGAAGGAAAGACCGCGGTGGGAATCACGCAGCGCGCGCGTGGTGTGCTGCGGCGGCGCGACCCCGAGCAGACCATCGTCCCGGGCTCTCGCAACGTCGTCTACGGGCCCTCGCTGCCCGACGAATCAACCGTCCACCTGGTCCTCGACCTCGGCCTGCGCATCGGTGAGGTGCAGATGGCCAGCGGCGCGGGTGCCTCCGACGTCACCGCGACGATCATCGGCGTGGTCAGCGCCTACGGTCTGCCGCACTGCGAGGTCGACGTGATCTACACGTCGATCACCGTCTCCTGCTACAGAGGCACCGAGCAGCCGCCGATCACGTCGCTGCGCGTGGTCCGCAACCGCTCCATCGACTACACCCGCCTCGCCGACGTCGAGAAGCTGCTTCGGCGCATCACCGCGGGCGAGATCAGCGCCAGCGACGCCTACGCCGACCTGGACCGGATCACCACCGCCTCGCACCCGTTCCCGCGCTGGGTCGCCACCCTGGCCTGGGCTGGCATGGCCGCCTCGCTGGCGGTGCTGCTCGGCGGCGGCAACGACCCGTTCCTGCCGATGGTCGCCGCCGGCACCACCGCGCTGGTCGACCGCGTCGGGCGGCTGCTGAACAAGCGCGCCCTGCCGTTCTTCTTCCAGCAAGCCGTCGGCGGCGCCGTGGCGACCACCATCGCGCTCGGCGCCTACGCGCTGGGCCTGCTGAGCAGCGCGCCGCTGGCGATCGCCGCGAGCATCATCGTGCTGCTGTCCGGGATGACCGTCGTCGGTTCCATGCAGGCGCCATCACCGGCTACAACGTCACCGCGGCGGGCCGGATGGCGGAACTGGCGATGATGACCGCCGGGCTCATCGCGGGCGTGGTGCTCGCGCTCTACATCGGCCTGCGCATCGGCGGCGACCAGGTCGCCGGGCTCGACGCCCAATCGCTCGGGAGAGCGCAGGTGACCGCGCCCGGGCTGGTGCTGTCGGTGCAGGTGCTCGCCGGTGCCTCCACCTCGGCCTGCTTCGCGCTGGCCAGCTACGCGCCGCCGCGACCGCTGCTCATCGCCGGCATCGGCGGCGGCGTGGCCGCCGGGGTGTACGCGACGCTGACCATGGACGACGGCGTGGCGCTCAACCCCGTGCTGGCCGGTGCGGTGGCCACCACCGTCGTCGGTTTCGTCGGCGGCATCGTCGCCCGGCGGTTGCAGATCCCGGCGCTGGTCATCGCGGTCTCCGCGGTGTCGCCGCTGCTGCCCGGTCTGGCGACCTACCGGGGTCTGTTCGAGCTGTCGGTGCTGGGCAGCCCGACCGGTGTCGCCACGCTCATGCTGGCGGTGGCCACGGGTCTGGCGCTGGGCGCGGGCGTGGTGCTCGGCGAGTACCTGGCGCAGCCGGTGCGCAGCAGGCTCGGCAACCTGGAGCGGCGGATCTCCGGGCCCAGGCTGTCCGGACCGCTGCGCCCCAGCAGGCGGCGGCTGGACTGAGAAGGACTTGCCGCGCAACGCAACCGCGACGAAGTTAAGGCCCCATCCGGACCGAAACACGCGAGGGTGTTTGGGCCACACGAAGCACGCGATGAAGAGGCCGTTTGAGTAGCCTCACAACTCCAGGTGGACACATGGCGGGAGGGTTTCCGGTGAGCGAGGGCGACGAGCCCAAGAGGAGTTCCGGCCGGGCGGACTTCGTCGTGGTCGCCAACCGGCTACCCGTCGACCTGGAGAAGCTGGAGGACGGCACCGAGCGCTGGAAGCACAGCCCCGGCGGGCTGGTCACCGCGCTCGAACCGTTCCTGCGGGCCCGGCGAGGCGCCTGGGTCGGCTGGCCGGGCGTCGCCGACGTCGAGGTCCAGCCGTTCGACGACGGCGATATGCAGCTGTACCCGGTGCGGCTGTCGGCGTCGGAGTTCGCCGAGTACTACGAGGGCTTCTCCAACGCCACGCTGTGGCCGCTGTACCACGACGTGGTCGTGCCGCCGGTGTTCGACCGCTCCTGGTGGAACGCCTACCAGCGGGTCAACCGCCGCTTCGCCGAGGCCGCCGCCGAGGTCAGCGCCGAGGGCGCCACCGTGTGGGTGCAGGACTACCA
Source organism: Saccharopolyspora sp. ID03-671 (assembly GCF_045278815.1). Classification (NCBI taxonomy): domain Bacteria; kingdom Bacillati; phylum Actinomycetota; class Actinomycetes; order Pseudonocardiales; family Pseudonocardiaceae; genus Saccharopolyspora; species Saccharopolyspora sp. ID03-671. Next base: position 3,435,690 of record NZ_CP134054.1, on the reverse strand, counting down.
GCTGCAGCTGGTGCCCGCGATGCTCCGCGAGCTCCGGCCCGACCTGCGGATCGGCTTCTTCCTGCACATCCCGTTCCCGCCGGTCGAGCTGTTCATGCAGCTGCCGTGGCGGACCGAGATCGTGCGCGGCCTGCTCGGCGCCGACCTGGTCGGCTTCCACCGGCCCGGCGGCGCGCAGAACTTCCTGTGGCTGGCGCGCAGGCTCGCCGGCTTCGAACCCAGCCGCGGTCAGGTCGGCGTGCGCAACCGGCCCGGCGTCGTGCAGGTCGGCGACCGGACGGTGCGGGTCGGCGCGTTCCCGATCTCCATCGCCTCCACCGAGCTCGACCGGCTCGCGCGCAGCAAGGACGTCCAGCAGCGGGTCAAGAAGCTGCGCGCGGACCTGGGCAACCCGCGCAAGATCATGCTCGGGGTGGACCGGCTGGACTACACCAAGGGCATCGACGTGCGCCTGCACGCCATGCACGAGCTGCTCGCCGAGGGCCAGATCAAGGCCGAGGACGTGACGATGATCCAGGTCGCCACGCCCAGCCGGGAACGCGTCGAGCACTACAAGCAGATGCGCGACGGCATCGAGCGCGAGGTCGGCCGGATCAACGGCCTGTTCGGGCGTGTCGGTCACCCGGCCGTGCACTACCTGCACACCTCGGTCGACAAGAAGGACCTGGTCGCGCTGTACGCCGCGGCCGACGTCATGGTCGTGACCCCCGTGCGCGACGGGATGAACCTGGTCTGCAAGGAGTACGTCGCGTGCCGGTACGACCTGGGCGGGGCGCTCGTGCTCAGCGAGTTCGCCGGGGCGGCCGCCGAGCTCACCAGTGCGTTCCTGGTGAATCCCCATAACCTGGACGGGGTGAAGGACGCGTTGCTCGCCGCCCTGGAGATCGACGAGGCGGAGGGCCGCCGTAGGATGCGCGCTCTGCGTAGGCAAGTGCTCACGCACGACGTCGACCGCTGGGCGCGGTCGTTCCTCGAAGCGTTGGGCGCGCCCCTCGTGGAGTAGCTGACGGTAACCGGTCCGCAACAGCGGATCCCACCGCGTCGGCGATACTGAGCAGAACCGGTCGCCAGCTGATGGTTATCGCCTCAGGCGTTCCGGATCGATCCATCCAGACTTGACCTGCCCCAAGGAGTATGGCGTTGACCGCCGAAGCCCTGCCTGCGGAGCTGCGACGCGTGATCGTGCAGCTCGCGCGGACGCCTCGACTTCTGGTCGCCTGCGACTACGACGGCACGCTCGCGCCGATCGTGGCCGACCCGACCCAGGCCAAACCGCTACCCGAATCCGTGCACGCGCTGCGCTCGCTCGCCGCGCTGCCCGCGACCACCACGGCGGTGATCTCCGGTCGTGCGCTGCGCGACCTCGCCACCCTGTCCCGGTTGCCCGCCGAGGTCCACCTCGTCGGCAGCCACGGCTCGGAGTTCGACGTCGGCTTCGTGCACGGGCTCGAACCCGAGGCCACCCAGCTCCGGACCGAGTTGCAGGTCGCCGTGCAGGACATCGTGCGCGGCCAGACCGGCGTGACGCTGGAGGCCAAGCCGGCCAGCGTCGCCGTCCACGTCCGACGCGCCGAGCCCGACGTGGCCGAAACCGTCCTCGACGCCGTCCGCACCGGCCCCGCCCGGTGGGACGGCGTGCAGGTCACCGAGGGCAAGGCCGTCATCGAGCTGGCCGTGGTGCAGACCGACAAGGGCAACGCGCTCGACGCTCTGCGCCACCAGGTCGGCGCCACCGCCGCGATCTTCCTCGGCGACGACGTCACCGACGAGAAGGCCTTCGCCCGCCTCCAGGGCCCCGACCTGGGCATCAAGGTCGGCGAGGGCGAGTCGCTGGCCGCGCACCGGATCAGCAGCACGACCGACGTGGCCACCGTGCTCGCGTTCCTCATGGAGGAGCGGCGCACCTGGCTCTACGGCGAGCAGGCGCCGCCCATCGAGCGGCTGACCATGCTGTCCAACGAGCGCACGATCGCGCTGCTCACCCCGGACGCCCGGGTGACCTGGATGTGCCACCCCGGGCCGGACTCGGCCGCGGTGTTCGCCGACCTGCTCGGCGGCCCGACCGCCGGGCACTTCAGCATCCGCCCGCACGCCGTGGGCAACGGCGGTCAGCGCAGCCCGCTGCCGCTGGGCCAGCGCTACGTGCCCAACACCATGACCGTGGAGACCCGCTGGTCGCGGCTGCTGGTCACCGACTACCTGGCGCACGGCACCGACAGCCACCGCACCGACCTGGTGCGGGTGATCAACGGCAGCACGACGGTGTCGGTGGAGTTCGCGCCGCGGCCGGAGTTCGGCCAGGTGCCGGTGCGGATCACGCCCGAGGCCGGGGGCCTGCGCGTGCAGGGCACCTCCGAGCCGATGGTGCTGCACTCGCCCGGCGTGCAGTGGGAGATCACCTCCGACGGCATGCACCAGTCCGCCAAGGCCGTCCTCGAACTCACCGAGGGCGAGCCGGTGGTGCTGGAGATGCGCGGCGGCACCGAGGACCTCACGCCCACCGACGAGCCCGCCCGCCGGGCCGAGGCCGAGGCGTACTGGTCGGAGTGGATGAAGACGCTGTCGCTCCCGGAGGTCGAGCGCGACCTGGTGGCCCGCTCGGCGCTGACGCTGCGCGGCCTGGTGCACTCCGACACCGGCGCGATCATGGCCGCCGCCACCACCTCGCTCCCCGAGGAGATCGGCGGCGTCCGCAACTGGGACTACCGCTACTGCTGGCTGCGCGACGGCGCGATGACCGCCCAGGCGCTGGTCACGCTCGGCTCGAACGGCGAGGCGGAGGCGTTCCTGGACTGGCTGCACCGGGTGCTGGAGAGCGTGCCGGGGCCGGAGCGGCTGCACCCGCTGTACTCGCTGCAGGGCACCGGCCTCGGCCCGGAGGCCGTCATCGACAGCCTGCCCGGCTACGCCGGTTCGCGTCCGGTGCGCGTCGGCAACCTCGCCGACCAGCAGGTCCAGCTCGACGTGTTCGGTCCGGTCGTGGAGCTGATCGCGCACCTCGCGCAGGCCACCGGCACGGTCCGGGACAGCGACTGGGAGCTGGTCACGGCGATGGCAGACGCGGTCGGCAAGCGCTGGTTCGAGCCCGACCACGGCATCTGGGAGGAGCGCGACGCGCCGCGTCACCACGTCTACTCCAAGGTGATGTGCTGGGTGACGCTGGACCGCGCGGTCAAGATCGCCGAGACCTACGGCCGCGAGCTCGACGAGGCGTGGGTCCCGCTGCGCGACCAGATCGCCGAGGACGTCGTGAAGAACGGCTGGCACCCGGACGTGCAGGCGTTCACCACCGCCTACGAGGGCTCCGACCTCGACGCGGCCTCGCTCTACGTCGGCCTGTCGGGTCTGATCGACCCCTCCGACGAGCGGTTCCGCGCCACCGTCACCGCCATCGAGGCGGAGCTGCGCAGCGGCTCCACCGTCTACCGCTACCGGCGGGACGACGGCCTGCCCGGTGACGAGGGCGGGTTCCACCTGTGCGCGGCGTGGCTGATCGAGGCCTACCTGCTCACCGGTCGCCGCACCGAGGCGGAGGAGCTGTTCCAGCAGATCGTGGACACCGCCGGCCCGACGGGCCTGCTGTCGGAGGAGTACGACCCGATCGCGGAGCGCTCCCTCGGCAACCACCCGCAGGCGTACTCGCACCTGGGCCTGATCCGCTGCGCCCAGCTGCTGTCCGCCTGATCCACCTCCTCGAACGGGCCGCCCACCACCGGTGGGCGGCCCGTTCCGCGTTCCGGTTGGTCACGTTTCGGGTGTTTGGGCCACTCGGGTGATCTCCAGCGGTTAGCCTCAGCGCGACATCGCGTGGAAGGGGGCGTTCCGGAATGACAGCGCTGCTGGTCGTCCTGGTGCTGCTGCTGGTCGTGGTCGCGGTCGTCGCCGTGGTGCTCGGGGTGCGGGCGCGGCGAGGCGAGCGACCGGGGGAGTCGCGGGCGGGAGCGCCGCAGGACCCCTTCGGGACCGGCGACCAGGACTCGTTGCGCGGTGATCCCCGCGCGCTCAAGGCCGGGGACATCGTGGAGATCCGCTCGACCACCTACACCGTGCGCGGGAGCCTGCGCCTCGACGAGGGCGGCTGGAGCTGGTCGGAGCACCTGCTCGACGACTCCCGGGGCACCCAGGTGTGGCTGGCGGTCGAGGAGGACCCGGACCTGGTCCTGACCCTGTGGACGCCGGTGACCGGCGTCGGGGCCCCCGGTGCGCCGACGATCGAGCACGAGGGCCGCACCTACCGCTCGGGCGAGTCCGGTTCGGCGAACTTCCGCAGCGAGGCGACGACGGGCCTGGATGCCCAGGGCACCGTGCGCTACCACGACTACGAGTCCTCCGACGGCGCGCTGCTGGGCTTCGAGTCCTACGGCGGCGCCGCGTGGGAGGCCACCGCGGGCGAGAAGCTCGGCCGCTACGACGTGCTCATCTACCCGACGGCGGGCTGATCGATGAAACCCAGGTACTGGTTCGTCATCGCGGGTGTGACCGTGGTGATCGCGCTCATCGTCGGACTGGTGATGATCTTCGCCGGTGGCGGTGGGGCGCGCGGTTACGTCCAGCAGAACTACACCCGCGCCGCGCACCTCGACATCGCGGGCGACGACGACAACGCGGCCTACACGAGCCCGAAACCGCCGAGGGCCGTCGCCGCCGAGATCACCGCCAAGTGGCGTCCGCAGGCGCAGTCCACCGACGCCTCGGGCGTCTACCTGCGCTACTCCGACGACGCGGTGATCATCCAGCCGCACCGGGCCGGATCGGTCATCCACCTGATGAACGCCGATCGCGCCTACCGGCACTACCACAGCCACGTCGGGCACGTGTGGGGCTGGAGCTCCACGCGCGGCGAGACCTTCCGCGGCGGCGGACCGGGAGTCGGCAAGTGACCAGCGGTTCCGTCACCGCACCTCGACCTCCGCGAGCGGCTCAGGCCGGGCCGCCGCGCTGACGCACCACGACACGGAAGGCACACCACCTTGCTCAACGAACTGCTCGCCGGCCTGTTCGCCGCGGTCGCCTACGGGGTGATCGGCGTGGCGATGATGGCCCTCGGCTACGTGCTCGTCGACCTCGCGACCCCGGGCAAGCTGCGCGACCTGATCTGGGTCAACCGCAACCCGAACGCCGCGCTGCTGCTGGTCTCCGGTCTGCTCGGCGTCGGGATCATCCTCACCACCGCGATCATGGCCAGCGCCAACGACCTGCTGCTCGGCCTGATCGGCACGGTCGCCTACGGCCTGCTCGGGCTGATCCTGATGAGCCTGTCGTTCCTGCTCATCGACGCCATCACGCCCGGCAAGCTCGGCGACGAGCTGGCCTCCCCGGACATGCACCCGGCGACCTGGGTGTCGGCGTCCGCGCACCTGGTGCTCGCGGTGCTGATGGCTGCCGCGATCTACTGATGATCCGGTGACGACGACCGAAGCCGCTCCGGCGCAGGAGGACTCGCCCCCGGCACGGCGGAACCGCGCGGCGCGGTTCGCGGTGCTGGTGGCGGTGTTCGTCTGCGCCGCCTGCGGACTGGTCTACGAGCTCGCGCTGGTCGCGCTCGGCAGCTACCTGATCGGCGACACCATCGGGCAGGCCTCGATCGTGCTGTCGCTGATGGTGTTCGCGATGGGCGTCGGGGCGCTGGCCGCGAAACCGCTCCAGCCGTGGGCGGCGGCGTCCTTCGCCGGGATCGAGCTGCTGCTGGCGCTGCTCGGCGGGCTCAGCGTGCTCGGGCTCTACGCGGCGTTCGCGTGGCTGAGCCTGTACCTGCCCGCGCTGATCGCGACCGCGCTGGTGCTGGGACTGCTCATCGGCGCCGAGATCCCGCTGCTGATGGTGCTGCTGCAGCGCATCCGCAGCCAGGACGCGGGGTCGGCGGTCGCCGACCTGTTCGCCGCGGACTACGTCGGCGGCCTGGTGGGCGGCCTGGCGTTCCCGTTCCTGCTGCTGCCGCTGTTCGGGCAGGTGCAGGGCGCGCTGCTGGTCGGGATGGTCAACGCCGCCGCCGGGCTGGGCCTGGTGCTCACGGTGTTCCGCCGCGAGCTGTCCAAGCGGGCCCGGCTGCTGCTGATCGGCGCGTCGGCCCTGGTGGCGGGTCTGCTGCTGGGTGCCTACGCCTACGCCGACGACTTCGAGGTCACCGCGCGGCAGGCGCTGTACTCCGCCCCCGTGGTGCACGCCGAGCGCACGCCCTACCAGGACGTGGTGCTCACCGAGTCGGCGTCGCTGAGCGGCGTGCGGGACACGCGGCTGTTCCTCAACGGGGACCTGCAGTTCAGCTCGATCGACGAGTACCGGTACCACGAAGCGCTGGTGCACCCGGCGATGAGCGGCCCGCGCGGGCGGGTGCTGGTGCTCGGCGGCGGGGACGGCCTGGCGCTCCGGGAGGTCCTGCGCTACCCGGACGTGCGCGAGGTGACGCTGGTCGACCTCGACCCGGCCGTGCTGGAGCTGGCGCGCAGCGACGAGCGGGTGTCGTCGCTGAACCGCGACGCGTTCCGCGACCCGAGGGTGCGCGCGATCCCGGCGGACGCGTTCAGCTGGCTGCGGGAGAACCGGGACCGCTACGACGTGGTGTTCGTCGACATGCCGGACGCCGACTCGACGGCGACCGCGAAGCTGTACTCCGCCGAGTTCTACGGCCTGGTGGACCACGCCATGACCGACCGGGGGCGGATGGTCGTGCAGGCCGGGTCGCCGTACTTCGCGCCGAAGGCGTACTGGTGCGTCGAGGCGACGCTGCGCTCGCTGGGCCTGGCCACCACGCCCTACGAGGTCTCCGTCCCGGCCTTCGGCGAGTGGGGGTTCCACCTGGTCACCCGGGGTTCGGCGGCTCCGGAACCCCGGCTGCCCGACGACGCCCCGCCGCTGCGCTCCCTCGACGCGGCCACGCTCCGGGCGGCGCAGGCGTTCCCACCGGACCGCGCCCGCCTCCCGGACCTGCAGCCCTCGACGCTGATGCACCCGACGATCCTCGACTACGCCCAGGGCGAGTGGACCAACTACTGACCCGACCCGGTTCCAACGGAACTCGGGGACCCGATTCCCATTGAAATCGGGTCACCCCGGGTCACGGGCCGAACCAGAACTCCTCGCCGGAGCGGGGCGGTCCCGAGGTGGAGCCGGTGATGAGCTGGGTCTCCAGCTGGATGTGGCGGGGGCGGCTGGGCTCGGCGGTCTCCAGCAGGAGGCGACCGGCGGCGCGGCCCTTCTCCAGCCAGGGCTGGCGGACCGTGGTGAGCCCGGCGCGCTCGGCGTCCGGGATGCCGTCGAAGCCGGTGATGGTGAGGTCTTCCGGCACGCGCAGGCCGCGGTTGCGGGCCTCGCGCAGCGCGCCGAGCGCCAGGATGTCCGAGGTGCACACCAGCGCGGTGATCTCCGGGTCGATCTCCAGCGCCTGCGCGGCGGCGGAGGCGCCCGAGTCCAGCGTGTGGTCGAAGCGCTCCACGACCGGCACCGTCGTCCAGTCCACGCCGGCCTCGCTGAACTCCTCGGCGAGCGCGGTCAGGCGGGCCTTCTGCACGTGGAAGCTGGCGTTGGCCTGCCGCTGCACGGTGGCGGGGCCGTCGTTGCGGCCGCGCGCCAGGCGCATGCACAGCACGCCGATCCGCCGGTGGCCGAGCCCGATCAGGTGGTCGGCGACGGCCTTGATGGCCTTGCGGTCGTCCGGGCCGACCCAGTCGAGGTTGTCGAGGCGCGGCTGGTCGCACACCACGACCGGGACGGGCGCTCCAGCACGGCGGCCAGGTGCGGGTCGTCCTCGGGAACGGAGTAGACGACGAAGCCGTCGACGCCGGCGCGGTGCACCGAGGCGACGTCCTCGCGCTCGGGGCTGGCCGGGATGAGCGTCAGCCCCTGCCCGGCGTCCTCGCAGGCCAGCGCGAGTCCCTCCAGGAAGCCGACGGCTCCCGGGTCGCGGAACGCGTAGGAGAGGTTCTCGGTGAGCAGCAGGCCGACCGCACCCGCCTTGCGGGTGCGCAGCGAGCGTGCGACCGGGTCCGGTCCCGGGTACCCGAGCCGCCGCGCCGTCTCCAGGACGCGCTTGCGCAGCTCGGGGGACAGCTGATCCGGACGGTTGTAGGCGTTCGACACCGTCGTCCGGGAGACCCCGAGTTCCGCAGCGAGCGACGCGAGGGTCGCAGGCCGCCGGGCATTCGTTGACCGCGCCATGCAGGAACCGTAACGGTTCAGAACCCGAGGGTGAAGCGAGCATGACCTACGTCCCACTGATGTTCGAACGTCGAACACGGAACGATGTAGGCTGATCACTGTCCGAAATGGTTCCCTCGGGGGAGTGACGGAAACACTTTCGGCGGATAGCGTCCTCTGGACCATTTGTAGTGAAGGGTGTCACATATGGCTGAGGTCGCGTACGTCAACGCCTCGCGCGTCTACCCCGGCAGCCCGCCGGTCAAGGCGGTCGACCAGCTGGAGCTGGACGTCGCCGACGGTGAGTTCCTCGTTCTGGTGGGGCCCTCCGGGTCCGGGAAGTCCACGGCGTTGCGCATGCTGGCCGGGCTCGAGGACATCGACGAGGGCGGTATTTCCATCGGTGGCAGCGATGTCACCAACACCCCGCCGAAGGCGCGGGACATCGCGATGGTCTTCCAGTCCTACGCGCTCTACCCGCACATGACGGTCGCGGAGAACATGGGCTTCGCGCTCAAGCTGCGCAAGACGCCGAAGGCCGTCATCAACGAGAAGGTGACCGAGGCCGCGCGCATGCTCGACCTCGAGAAGTACCTGGACCGCAAGCCGAAGGCGCTGTCCGGCGGTCAGCGCCAGCGGGTCGCGATGGGTCGCGCGATCGTCCGCGAGCCCAGCGTGTTCCTGATGGACGAGCCGCTGTCCAACTTGGACGCCAAGCTGCGCGTGGAGACCCGCGCCAACATCGCCGCACTGCAGAAGCGGCTCGGCACCACGACCATCTACGTCACCCACGACCAGGTCGAGGCGATGACGATGGGCCACCGCGTGGCGGTGCTCAAGGACGGCCTGCTGCAGCAGGTGGCCTCGCCGCGCGAGCTCTACGAGAACCCGGCGAACGCGTTCGTCGCGGGCTTCATCGGCTCCCCGGCCATGAACCTCAAGACGGTGCCGCTGAGCAGCGAGGGCGCGGTGCTCGACGGCACCACGGTCCCGCTTTCCCGCGAGGCGCTGGCCGCTGCCGGCGACCTCAAGGAGGTCACCTTCGGCGTCCGCCCCGAGGCCCTGGAGCTGACCTCCAGCGACTCCGAGGGCCTGGACATGACCGTCGAGCTGGTCGAGGAGCTGGGTGCCGACGCGCTCATCCACGGCTCGATCACGGTCGGCGGCTCCTCGGAGCGCTTCGTCGTCCGCGCCGACGGCCGCACGCCCCCGGCGCTGGGCCAGAACGTCAAGGTCGCCCTCCGCGACGCCGGTGAGGTGCACCTGTTCCACCCCGAAACGGGCGTCCGCCTGGCCGCCTGATCGGTTTCGGTCGCCGCTGTCTCCTGCGGGGTCGGCGATCGCGCCAACGCCCTCGTCCGGTTTCCGGGCGGGGGCGTTGGCGCTGCTTGTGGGGCATGTCGCGTTCGGAAATACGACGGGCTCTAGTGCGTTTGGTTGAAGGGTGCTTAGACTGCAGTTGACAACGGTTTCCGTTACCGTTCGCATCTGGAGTCGCTCGACAGCGTCCTGACCTGATCACCCGGGAGTGCCATCCATGACCGTCCGCAGCCGCACCGCTGTGACCGCTTTAGCCGGATTGACCGTCGGCGCCATCGCGCTGAGCGGCTGCTCGGCGGGGGAGACCGCCGCGCCCGGGCCCGATGACAAGATCAAGATCGTCGCGTCGACAAGCGTCTGGGGCAGCGTCGCGCAGGCCGTCGGCGGCGACGCCGTCGAGGTCGAGTCGATCATCAGCGACGCCGGTGCCGACCCGCACTCGTACGAGAGCAGCCCGCAGGACGCCGCCAAGATCAGCGACGCGAACCTGGTGGTGCTCAACGGCGGTGGCTACGACGAGTTCATGACCCAGGTCCTGGGGCAGAACGCCAAGCCGACCGTGCAGGCCGTCGACTCCGAGCACCCCGAGCCCGCCCCGGCGGAGGGCGAGCACGCGGGCGAGCAGCACGCCGGTGAGCCGCACGCCGGTGAGCCGCACGCCGAGGAACCGCACGCCGGTGAGCCGCACGCGGAGGAGCCCGCCGGTGGTCACGAGGGTCATGACCACTCGGTCAACGAGCACGTCTGGTACGACCTGCACGTCGTGCACGAGGTCGCGGACAAGATCGCCGCGGAGCTCGGCAAGATCCAGCCGGGCAAGGCCCAGCAGTTCGAGGCCAACGCCGCCGGGTTCGAGCAGCAGGTCGCCGGGCTGGAGGGCCGGGTCGGCGAGATCGCCGCAGCGCACCAGGGCAAGCCGGTGATCGTCACCGAGCCGGTGGCGCACTACATGATCGAGTCCGCCAAGCTGAACGACGTGACCCCGCCGTCGTTCGTCAACGCCATCGAGTCCGAGACCGACCCCTCGGCGGCCGCCGTCGCCGACGTGCAGAACGCGATCAACGCGCGTCAGGCCGTCGCCGTCATCTACAACCCGCAGACCGAATCGCCGGTCACCCGCAACGTGCGCACCGCCGCCGACGCGCAGCGGATCCCGGTCGTGGAGATGACCGAGACGCTGCCGGAGGGCGCCGGTTACGTGCAGTGGATGGACGCGCAGATCACCGCATTGCAAGGTGCCCTCAACCGATGACCTCTGAACAGCTCGCGGACACCCCGGAACCGGTGGACGCAGAACCGGTGGACGCAGACCCGGCGGCGGCTCAGGCCGGCGCCGGGTCTCCGGCCGTCTCGCTGCGCGGCGCGACGCTGGCCTACGGCGAGCGGACCCTGTGGTCCGGCCTGGACCTCGACGTCGCGCCGGGCGAGTTCGTGGCCGTGCTCGGCCCGAACGGCTCGGGCAAGACCAGCCTGCTCCGGGTGCTGCTCGGGTTGCAGGAGCTCAACTCCGGGACCGTCCACATCGGAGGGGAATCGGCGCGGCGGGGCAGCGACCGGATCGGCTACATCCCGCAGCAGCGGGCGCTGGAGGCCAACGTCACGGTGCGCGGCAGCGACCTCGTCGGTCTCGGCCTCGACGGTCACCACTGGGGTCTGGGCTTCGGCGGGCGCCGCGAGCGCAAGCGCCGGGTCGCCGACGCGCTGCGCGCGGTCGAGGCCACCGAGTACGCGAGAATGCCGGTCGGCCTGCTCTCCGGCGGTGAGCAGCAGCGGCTGCGGGTGGCGCAGGCGCTGGTCAGCGACCCGTCGGTGCTGCTGTGCGACGAGCCGCTGCTGTCGCTGGACCTCTCGCACCAGCGCAAGGTCTCCCGGCTGATCGCCGAGCAGGCCCGCCGCACCGACGCGGGCGTGCTGTTCGTGACGCACGAGATCAACCCGGTGCTGCCGCTGGTGGACCGGGTGCTGTACCTGGTCGACGGCCGGTTCCGGATCGGCACGCCGGACGAGGTGATGAACTCCGAAACGCTCTCGGAGCTCTACCGGACCGACGTCGAGGTCGCCCGCGTGGGCGGCCGTCTCGTCGTGGCCGGGGCCGAGAACGACGAGCACCACGTGGTGGGGGCGGACGAAGCGTGAACGACGTCGTTGAGTCGCTGAGCAAGGTGCTCGACTTCGACACCATGATCAACCTGCTCGGCTACCCGTTCGTGCAGCAGGCGCTGCTGGCGGCCGCCGCGCTCGGCCTCGTGTCGGGTTGCCTGGCGCCGCTGGTGGTCGCGCGCAAGATGTCCTTCGCCGTGCACGGCACCGCCGAGCTGGCCTTCACCGGTGCCGCCGCGGCGCTGCTGGTCGGGGTGAGCGTCGGCGTCGGCGCGCTGGCCGGTGCGGTCGTGGCGGCGCTGCTGCTGGGCCTGCTGGGCCAGAAGCAGACCGAACGCGACTCGGTGATCGGCGCGATCCTGTCGTTCGGGCTGGGCGTCGGCGTGTTCCTGCTGTGGCTGAACCCGGAGCGCACCGCCAACAAGTTCAGCCTGCTGGTCGGGCAGATCGTCGGCGTGGACTCCTCCGACGTGCTGTTGCTCAGCGGCTGCGCGGTGGTGGTGCTGCTGGTGCTGGCCTTCGTGTACCGGCCACTGCTGTTCGCCAGCGTCGACCCCGACGTCGCCACCGCGCGCGGTGTGCCGACCCGCGTGCTGACCCCGCTGTTCGCGGTCCTGGTCGGCGTCGCCACGGCTCTCGGCGTCTACACCGTCGGTGCGCTGCTGGTGCTGGCCCTGATGGTCACGCCGGGCGCCGCCGCGGCGCGGGTGACCGCGAGCCCGGTCCGCGCGACGGTCCTGGCCGTGGTGTTCGCCGAAGTCGCCGTGCTGGGCGGCATCCTGCTGTCGCTGGCGCCGGGCGCGCCGGTGAGCGCCTTCGTCACGATCATCTCGTTCGTGATCTACCTGGTCTGCCGGGCCATCGGCAGCCGCCGCCTCGCTCGCGCCTCCCGGGCCCCGGTTCCGGCCTGAGGTCTCAGGCCAGTCCGAGGTAGCGGCGCTCGTTGAACGGCTCTCCGGAGCAGGAGGCGCCGAGGTCGTGGCCGATGCGCTCGATGACGTCGGCCAGTTCCAGGCGCGCCAGCCAGTTCCGGGGCAGGACGGCGGTGCCGTGGCGGGCGCCGAGGATGCTGCCGGTGACCGCCGCGGTGGAGTCGCTGTGCCCGGAGTGGTTGACCGCCAAGCGGATCGCGTCGGCGAACTGCTCGGGCTTGGGCAGCGCGAGCGCGCAGTAGACGCCGATGGCCAGCGCTTCCGGGCCGATCCAGCCCTGGCCCAGGCGTTCGACGTGACCGACGCTGGCGCCGAGCCGGGCCAGGGTCGCGGCTTCGGCGAGCGCGTTGGCGGTCTCGAAGTCCTCGCGCAGCACGCGTCCCGCGGCCTGGTCGACGGCCGCGGGCAACCGGCGCTGCTGCACGGCGACCAGGTGCACGATCAGCGCCAGCGCACCCGCCGAGGACCAGCCGCCGACTCCGCCGTGCGTGAGAGCCGCGCACTGGCAGGCCAGCTGGTAGGCCATCTCGGAGGTGGGGGAGAAGCCGATGGGGGTGCTGCGGTCCAGGCCGCCGCAGCCCTTGGAGGTGTTGCGCGGCCGGTCCGGCGTGCCGAGCTCGGGTTCCTCCAGCGCGCGCAGGCTGGTCAGGCCGGGCGCGCGGCTCACGTAGAGCTCGGGTTCGGCGAGCAGGCCGGTGGCGCCGGGCGCGGGCTTGTCCTCCTGCTGGGTCAGCAGCCAGCGGCGCAGCGCAGCGGCGGTGGATTCGACGGGCCGCCACTGGCCACCGCTGTTGCCCGTGGTCCACGCGTGCAGGTAGCCCTCGCCGGCGAACAGCGCCATCTGGGTGGCGTCGCCGAGCATCGCCTGCGGGGCGGGTTCGGTGAGTCCGTCCGGTCCGAACTCGGCGCGGATGTCCTCCAGCGGCGAGTACTCCACCAGGGTGCCGAGCGAGTCGCCGAGGGCGCCGCCCAGCAGGCAACCCACCGCCCGATCGACCACTGTGGACGTCGTCGGCACGGGTGGTGCTCCTTCCGCGGCGTCCTGCTGCGCCACTCGTTCGGGTGATCGACGTACTCAGACTTTACTTGCCCGCTCCGGCGGCCGGGAGACGTTCACCTGAGACGAAAGCGGAGACAGATGTTCCGCCTGGTGAATCGGGCATACTCCATTGGTGTGAGCGGTGTGAACGCCTCGGTCTCGACTCCGTCTCGGATCGCTACCGTGTGTCGGTCACGCCAGACGTAGGCCGGAAGTCGGATTTGGGTGAAGATGACGCCGCTGGGCAGCTTAGGGGGGACCGCGGGCTTCGAATTCCGCCTGCTCGGTCCTCTCGAGGTGCGCCTCGACGGCGTTCCGCTGGAAGTCGGTCGCACGCCGGTGCGCGCGCTGCTGGCCTGCCTGCTGCTGGAGCCCAACCAGGTCGTGCCGATGGACCGGCTGATCGACACCCTGTGGGACGACGAACCCCCGGCCAGCGCCCGCACCATCATCCAGGGCTACGTCTCCCGGCTGCGGAAGTTCTTCGGCACCAGCGGTCCTGAGATCATCACCCGCGCGCCCGGCTACCTGCTGCGCGTCGACGGGGAGCGCATCGACGCGCACCGCGCGCGCAGCCTCATCAGCCGGGCGCACGGACTCGAACCCGCCGAGCGATCGCGCCTGCTCACCGAGGCCCTGGAGCTGTGGAGCGGTTCGGTGCTCGCCGACATCGCGGGCAGCAGGCTGCACCGGATGGTCGCGCCCAACCTCGACGAGCTCCGGCTGCTGGCGCTGGAGGAGCGCATCGCCGCCGACCTCGAACTCGGCAGGCACCACCAGCTCATCGCCGAACTGTCCACACTGGTCGACCAGCACCCGATCCGGGAGCGGCTGGCCGGGCAGCTGATGCTGGCCAACTACCGCGCCGGGCACCGCGCCGAGGCGCAGGCCCGCTACCACGAGTTGCGGCACCGGCTGTCCCACGAGCTCGGCATCGACCCCGGCCCCGAACTGCGCGAGCTCTACGAGAAGCTGCTGCGCGACGACCCGGCGCTGCGCAACCACCCCAGCCGCGCCGAACCCGGCCTCGGCATCCGGCGCCCCGTCCCGGCCGAACTCCCGCCCGCACCGGCCGGTTTCGTCGGCCGGCGGCTGGAGTTCGCGACGCTGAACGCGATGCTGGAGACCCGCGAGAAGGGCTCCAGCCTGATCACCGTGCTCACCGGCACCGCCGGTGTCGGCAAGAGCGCACTGGCGCTGACCTGGTCGCACCGGGTCGCCGAGGAGTTCCCCGACGGCCAGCTCTACGCCTCGCTGCGCGGTTTCGACTCCGAGCACCAGCCGCTCACCCCCGGTGAGGCGCTGACCAGCATGCTCAAGACGCTCGGCGTCGCCTCCGACGCGATCCCGGTCGAGCTCGACGACCGCACCGCGCTCTACCGGTCGCTGCTGGCGAAGCGGAAGGTGCTGGTGCTGCTGGACAACGCCCGCGACTCCGACCAGGTGCTGCCGCTGCTGCCGGGCAGCGCGGCCTCGCTGGTCGTGGTCACCAGCAGGCGCAGGCTCGACGGGCTCGTGGTGCGCTCGGGCGCGCGGGTGCTGCCGCTGGAGACGCTGCCCACCGAGAGCGCCATCGAACTGCTCGACCGCGCAGGGGTTCCCGGCAAGTCCGCCGCCGAACCCGACGCGGCCGCCGAGCTCGCCGAGCTGTGCGGCGGGCTGCCGCTGGCGCTGCGCATCGCCGCCGCCCGGCTGGCCGCCAACCCGGCGCGCGGCGTCTCCGACCTGGTGCACGAGCTCACCGACGAGCGAAACCGGTTGCAGGCGCTGGACATCGACGACGACGCCGACACCAGCGTGCGCCGCGCCTTCGACATCTCCTACCGCAGCCTGCCGCCGGTGCACGCCGAGACCTTCCGGATGCTCGGCCTGATCCCCGGCCAGACCTTCACCGCTCACGCGGTGGCCGCGCTGTGCGACACCGATCCGGCCTCCGCGCAGCGCAGGCTGCGGGCGCTGGCCCTGGCGCACCTGGTCACCGAGCCGGAACCGGACCGGTTCGGCATGCACGACCTGCTGCGCGCCTACGCCCGCGAACTCCCCGCCGGGGCCGACGACTCCGCGGCGCTGCGCCGACTGCTGGGGCACTACCTGTGCGCCGCCGATCACGCCCGCCGCTTCCTGCGGCCGACCCGCGACGAGCTCGACTTCTGCGCGCAGGGCGACCACCGGCCGGAGGTCGGGTCCCGCTCGCAGGCCCTGGAGTGGTTCGACGCCGAGTGGCCGAACCTCGTCGCCGCGGTCCGCGCCGCCAAGCTCGCCGGGATGCACGACATGGCCTGGCCGTTGGCCCGGCTGCAGTTCAACTACCTCATGGTCCGCTGCCCGTGGGAGGACTGGCTCCGCGTCTACACCGACGGCGCCGAATCCGCCCGCGCCGTGGGAGATCCCGTCGGCAAGGTGCTCATGTCCGCGGGTCTCGGCGTCGCCTGCGCCCGCTCCGGCAAGCTCGACGAGGCGCTGGCGCACTACGAGGAGTCCTACCGGGTCGCCGTCCAGACCGGCGACTCCGAGCGGCTCGCGATGACCCAGGTCAACCTCTCCAGCGCGCTGTTCCGGCTGGGCCGCTACGAAGAGGCCAAGATCCACTCCAAGGACGCGCTCAAGGTCTACCGCTCGCTCGGCGACCGCTACTTCGTGGCCGGGGCGCTCAACAACCTCGCGATGGTCGAGCAGGTCAACGGCGAGCTGGAGGCCGCGCTGCGGCACCTGCGCGAGGCCGAGGGCCTCTACCGCGAGGCCGACGACCTGGAAACCCTGGCGATGGTGCTCAACAACTGCGGCGAGGTCAGCGTCGAGCTCGGCAACCTCGACGACGGTGAGCGCTTCCACCACGAGGCCCTCGAAGTGGCCCGGCAGTGCGGTTCGGCGGTCCGGCAGGCCTCGGCCAACCTCGGTCTCGGGGACGTCGCGCGGCTCCGCGGCGACGTCCCCGTCGCCTGCACCCGTTGGGAAACCGCGCTGTCGATCTTCGAGGCCGAGGGATCTCCGCAGGTCAGAGAGGTTCGACAGCGGCTCGACGAGGCCGGTTGAGGATCGTTTAGCGCGCGTTTAGCGGACGTGTAGGGCCGACTGGGAACTTGATCGTGCGGATCGATCCGTGCTTGATCCGCGCACGGGCGGCTCTGGGGGGAGTCCAAGGGGGGATTGTCGCCCCGGTCGTCCCGGTCGTTCGCGGCCGGGACGACCGCAGGGGGTGCAGGGCATCCGGGAAGCCGGGTGTGGGGGTGTGACGAGCGCTCGGACGGTTCGGGGGAGCCGCCCGAGCGCTCGTCTTTTCTATTGCTTTGTCCCTTGGTCCCCTTGCTCAGCGGTGCGGGTGGGGGAACCTGAGCGGCTCCGTGGACTCCGCGCGCCACTCCTGATGTATGCCAATACACGGCGTCGCGGCGTGCTCGCCACGAAGCCGCTCAGAACCCCCGGCGGTGCGGGCTGCTCAGGTGGTGAAAGAGCAAGCGCCTTCGGCGCTTACCCGCAGTTCGTGGGCATTTTTTCCAGGCAGGGGCGCTTGGCTGTGCGGCCGTCTCCGCTGGAGACTCCTCGGAGGCGGCGGCTGATCCAGGGGGCGAGGTACTCGCGGGCCCACTTGATGTCCTCGGCGGCCTGCTCCTGCCAGCTGCGCTCGTCCAGGTCCGGCCAGGGCTCGTTCCAGTCCTCGGTGGTGGGCACTCCCAGCGCCGAGCAGGCGCGCAGCGCGACGCGGCGGTGGCCGTCGGCGGACAGGTGCAGCCGGTCCTCGCACCAGGCGCGCGGGTCCTTGAGGACCTGCATCGACCACAGGTCCATGACGTAGCAGCCGTGCCGGTCGGCGATCGAGCGCAGGTGCGAGTTGTAGGTGCCGACCTTGCCGCGCACGTGCTTGAGGACCGGGGTGCGCGCGGTGTCGAAGCCGGTGCCGATGAGCACGTCGGCTCCGGTCGCGCGGATCCGGGCGACCGCGTCGTCGAAGAGCGCGGCCACCAGGTCCGGGTCGCTGCCCGGCCGGATGATGTCGTTGCCGCCCGCGGTCAGCGCGACCAGCGAGGGTTCGAGCGCGATGGCCTGCGGGACCTGGTCGGTGACGATCTGCCGGATCAGCTTGCCGCGCACCGCCAGGTTGGCGTAGCGCAGATCCGGGTTCTGCTCGGTGAGATGCGCGGCGAGCCGGTCGGCCCAGCCGCGGTAGACGTCGTGCTCCTCAGTGGCATCGGCCAGACCTTCGGTGAAGCTGTCTCCCAGCGCGACGAAGCTGTCCCAGCGCCCCGATCCCATGTCGACCCGTCCTCCCTGCTCTTCCCACCCTCGTGTTGGTGCGGAATCAACAGTGGCCCTCCGGAACGTACCTACGCCACCGAAGGTTCCCGGCGAGTGACTAACGGCACTGGGCAGTCTAGAAATTATGTCCGTTTGGTCGGTTGACTTGATCGAAACGATGCTCTTCCTTGACGTGCGGTGCATCAGCTCGTCCGGCGGCAGGGGGCGGGATCTTGGCGGGAAACACCGATACGGATGAACGTCAGCTGCTAATGTCCTTCGGCGGTAACAGAAGTGACAAGGGGGCTCACGATGACGCGATCGCTGCAGGTCACAGCTCGACGCGCGTCCGCTCGCAGGACGCCGGAGCAGCCGTTGCGCGCTCTCGCCGTCGTGGCCGGTTGATGGGGAACGACGACATGGGGCAGTGCGTCGATTCCGTTGTGGGCGTCGGTTCCGTTGTGGGCGTCGATCCCATTGTGGCCGCGATTCCGATCGCCGGTCTCCGCAACCGTCCTCTACAGCTGGGGGAATCGTGACGGCACCGCAGAATCCGGCGTCCGCGCCGGGGCCGGCGGGCTTCGAGGCGCCGAACCGGCGAGGTGGTCCCGAGACCGGTGGCCGGCGCCGAGCAGAACCACCGCTGCGCGGATCGCTCAGCGACGCCGGGCCCGCTGGCCCGCCGCCCGCACCTCCCGCGCGCCCGGGCCCGCCCGCGCCGCGCCCGGGACGCCTCGACGTGCGCGCCGAGCTGGCCGCGCTCGCCGGTGAGGCGCACCCGTTCGCCTTCTGGCAGCGCGCCGAACAGCTCCCGGATCGCTTCGAGCAGGAGCAGCGCGGAGCGGGTTCCGCTCCGCCGAACCGCCCCGCCGAGCCCTCGCGCCCGTCCACCGGCGGTCTCCCGTCGCTCTCCGGCGATCTCGGCGGAGGCGGTTCCGCGCCGCCGCCGGAGCCTCCGGTGGCCGAGCCCGCCGACTTACCCGGGCCCGCTGACCTGCCCGGTTCCGCCGACTTGCCTGGTTCTGCTGGACTGCCCGGATCTGCTGGATTGTCGGGTTCCCTGGCGGAGCCGGACGAACCGCGTCACGGGCGCCCGGAAGGCGCCAGCCTGAGCGGATCGCTGCTCCCACCGCCCGAAAACCGCCGCCCCGCACCGCCTTCGGAGCCTGGTCCGGCTCCGGCGCCCACGTCGACGCCCGCTCCGGTGCCCGCGCCGGAGAGCGGACCGCAGGTGCGCGACGGCGTGCTGCGCGGCCCGCTGGCGGACGGGCCCACGAGCGGGCCGATCCCGCAGGCGCCCGGTCCTCGGCCTTTGGACGCCGCACCTGCACCTGAACCCGACGTTCCGCCGGGTGGGGACGCCGTCACGAGGACTTCGCCACCACCGCAGAACAGGCCCCAGTCGGGCCCCCAGTCGGGCCCCCAGTCGGGCCCCCAGTCGGGTCCGCGACCGATGGGGCCTCCGCCGGGGCCGCCGAGCGGACCGATGCCGCAGGTCGGGCCGCCTCCCGGGGCGCCGAGTCAGCAGCCGTCGGGGCCCCAGCAGCCGTCGGGGCCGCAGCAGCCGCCCCCGTCCCCGCCCGCGGGCACCCCTGGGGTTCCGAACGGTGGTCCGCCCCGTCCGCAGGGGCCGCCGCCGATGGCGCCGCCTCCGCCGCGACCGGCCGGACCACCGATGCCGCCGCCGCAGGCGGAGCAGCCGGTGGAACCGCCGGTCGGCCCGCAGCCGCCCGCGCCCCAATCTCCGGCACCCCAGCCTCCGGCACCGCAACCCGCTGCCCAGCACTCGGCTGCACCCCAGCCGCCCGCGCCGCAGCCGCCGGGACCGCAGCAGCCCGCACCGCCGGTGCCGCAGGCGCCTGCCCAGCAGCCGCCCCCACCCCCGGCACCCGGACCGCAGCGACCTGCCCAGCCGCCCGCGCAGCAGCCGCCTCCCGCGCAGCCGCCGCCGCGGCCTGAGACGTCGCGGGCTCCGGAGGCTCCCGAGCAGCGGCCGGAGCAGCAGCGGCCGAAGACGCGGACGGTCCGGACGCCGAAGGTCACCGAGCGCCCCGACGGCGGGTTCGGCCCGATGGGCTCGGCAGGTTCCTGGTCGAGCGGCTCGGGTCGTCCCGGTTACGGGCGCAACACCTCGTGGTCGGCCGACGACTTCAAGGAGGAGCGCCGCGAGGGCGGTGACGACCTGCGCGCCGGGGCCGGCTACAAGCCGGGCGAGTCCGGCAGCGGAGCCGTGCCGCAGTTCCTCATCGAGGCCGACGAGCTGTGGGACGACGATGACGGCGGCCGGCTCGTGGCGCCGCCGGTGCTCGGTGAGTCCCCGGCGAGCTTCCGGGACTTCTGACGGGCCGGTGAACCCCGGGCGGGTCCCGCCCGGGTCGAAGCGCGCCCGAGAGAACCGACCACTGATAACACTGGGTACCGCCAACGCGAAATGTGAGCTGTGATGGTTGAGACGATCACCCTGTCGGCCCCCGCGGTCGACCTGCTCGGTGAGCAGCTGAACCTCGCCGTCCGGCAGTACCCGTTCGAGCTGCCGCGCATCGCCGAGCTGCCCGAGGACCGTAACCAGGTCGCCCAGCGCGTCTGGCAGGAGCTGGAGTCCACCGGCCTGGCGCGCAACGGCCGCCCGGAACCCGAGGTCGAGGACGCCCTCTACCTGCTGTGCAGCTCGGAGGTGTCGATCGCGGCGTCCGGTCTGCTCGACGTCCGCGCCGGTCACCGGCTCGCGGCCAGGGTGGTGGCGACCGGCGAGGTCGGGGTGCTCGGCGTCTTCGACGGCCGGGGGATGCGGATGACGTTCCTGTCGCCGAGCGCTCTGCCGCGCACCGCCGCCGACCTGCTCCCGGACGCGCCCGTCGGCGCCGGTCCGGCGCTGCGCGCGGTGGCCGACCGTCGCGGCGGAATGCCCGCCGACGCCGACATCGAGGGCCTTCCCGAGCTGCGCGCCGTCACCTCGCGGCCCAAGTTCCGCTTCGGCCACTTCGTCGTCGCGGGCGGCCGCCGGGCGCGGGTGCCCAACCTGATCTGGTTCGACACCGACCGGGGTCGCTACGCGATGCAGGGGGAGCGGGTCGATGGCCAGGACGCGGTCGCGTGCCAGCCCGCGGACAAGCCGACCATCGCCGCCGAGATCGCGACCCTGGTGGAACGCGCCCGCCAACTCGGGTAGAGCTGGAGACCGGGATCGGACATTTTGGTTCGGCCGGAACTTAGGGCAGGCTTAGTGTCGTGACGCAGGAGACGGACATCGAGCGGGACGACCGCGATTCGTTCATGCGGTTGCTCGGCGGCCGCGGGAGTGCGATCGACGCGAGCCTCCCGCCCATCGCCTTCGGCGCCGGCTGGTTCTTCGGCGGCGAGTCGATCGTGATCGGCAGCGCCGCCGCGGTTGTGGTCGGAGCCCTCATCGGCGGCTACCGCCTGCGCAAGGGCGCTCGGCCGCTGGCGGTCCTGATCAGCCTGCTGGCGGTGATGCTGGGCGCGCTCATCGCGATCCGCACCGGCGACGCCGCCGACTTCTTCCTGCCCCGCCTGGCCAGCAACGCGCTGAGCGCGCTGGCCTGGATGACCAGCATCGCGATCCGCTGGCCGCTGCTCGGCGTCGTCGTCGGCGTCGCCCTCGGACAAGGCCGCAAGTGGCGTCAGGACCCCGACCTGGTGCGCGGCTACAGCCGGGCCAGCTGGGTGTGGGTCGGGCAGTACGCGGTGCGGCTGGTGGTGTTCATCCCGCTGTGGCTGGCCGGGGCGACCGGGCCGTTGACGATCGCGCAGGTCGTGCTGACCTGGCCGCTGGTGGCGGTGTGCGTGGCGGTGAGCTGGTGGGTGCTGCGCCGGTCGCTGCCGGGGGATCACCCGGGCATGCGTCACCCGCGGGAACCCGCGACGTGACACCTCCGGGGCGCGGGCGCACAATGCGCACATGTCTCTCGGCAGCGTGATCACCGCGATCGTGACCCCGTTCGACGACCGGCAGAAGGTCGACGAAGAAGCCTTCCTGAACCTGTTCCGCCACCTGCTGGACAACGGCTCCGACGGTGTCGTCGTGTGCGGGACGACCGGCGAGGCGCCGACGCTGTCGGACGCCGAGCACCTGCGGCTGGTCGAGCTCGCCGTCGGCGAGCGTCCCGAGGGCGTCACGGTGATCGCCTCGACCGGTTCGAACAACACCGCGCACGCCTGCTGGATGACCGAGCGCGTCACCGAGATCGGCGCGGACGGGATCCTGTCGGTGACCCCGTACTACAACAAGCCGAACCGGCGCGGTCTGGTGCGGCACTTCACCGAGATCGGCAAGGCCACCGACAAGCCGGTGGTGCTCTACAACGTCCCGTCGCGGATCGGGTTGTCGCTGGACCACGACCTGCTGCGCGAGCTCGGCCAGGTCGACAACCTCGACTACGTCAAGCAGGCGGACAACGACGCGCTCGCCCAGATCGACGGCCTCGGTCTCTACGCGGGCAACGACGACGGCTTCGCCCAGGCCCTGGACCTCGGCGCGCTCGGCGGCATCCTGGTGGCCAGCCACCTGGTGGGGCCGCAGATGAAGCAGATGGTCACCGACCCGGCGCGCCGCGCCGAGATCGACGCGAGCCTCAAGCCCCTCTACTCGGCCCTCGGCGTCACCACGAACCCGATCCCGGTCAAGGCGGCCCTCAACCTCCTCGGTCACCACGTCGGCACGCCCCGTCTGCCCCTGGTCGAGGCGGACGAAGCCGAGCTCCAGGTCATCCGAGGCGCCCTCACCGAAGTCGGCCTCCTCTGACAACACCTGACCCAGCGTCGAAAACCGCTGTTTTCGCGCGACGAAAACCGCTGTTTTCAACGCGCGAAAACAGCGGTTTTCGTTCTGGGGTCAGGTGGAGCGGAGGATTCGGGCGAGGTCGGTGTGGCCGTCTCGTTCGGCGTGCTGGAGGGCGGTGACGCCGTCCCGGTCGGGGATCGAGGGGTCGGCGCCGCCGTCGAGGAGGGCTTGCACGGCCTGCTGGTGGCGGGGGCCTCCGTCGCCGAGGACGACGGCCTCCAGCAGCGCCGTCCAGCCCAGGTCGTTGACGTGGTCGACGTCGATGCCGGTGCGCACCGCGGCGCGGAGGTACTCGACGTGGGCGTGCTCGCCCGCGGGGATCAGCGCGGTGCCGCCGTAGCGGTTGGTGAGGGCGAGGTCGGGGTCGGCGGGCAGCAGGGTTTCGAGCATGCCGACGCTGCCGGTGACGCCGGTGACCAGGAACGGGGTGTCGCGGCGATCGTCCTGGGCGTCGGGGTCGGCCCCGGCGCGGACGAGTTCGCGGGCGACGTCGACGTGGTCACCGAGGGCGGCGAGCAGCAGCGGGGTGCGGCGGTGCTCGTCGCGGGCCTCGACGTTGGCCCCGGCGCCGAGCGCGGCGCGCACGGCGCCGATGTCACCGGCGTCCGCGGCGCGCAGGAGCTGGTGATCGGACACGGTCGTCTCCTGGGAGGGGCAGGAGCAGCCGCCGGGGGGAGCCGGCGGCTGCTCGGCGGGTGCGCAGGAAGCCAGCGCGAGGGCGGTGAAGATCCCGAGCGCGAGGCGTCGAGTGTGCATGGAACGTCCTTCCGCTCGGAGGGGGCAGACCGGTCCCCGGGGGCAACGGGAACCGGCCCGGTCGGGATCGCCCCAGTCCGCGGTCCAGGATTACGGCGGTAACCGGGTGCCGGATTACGGCCGCAATCGGGTCCCGGATTACGGCCGTAGTCGGGTGCCGGGGTACGGCCGTAGTCGGGTCCCGGATTACGGCCGTAATCGGGTGCCGGGGTACGGCCGTAGTCGAGTCGCGGATTACGGCCGTAATCGGGGTCAGCGCAGGTCGGCCTGGATGGCCTGCAGGCCGGCCTCGGCGAACTCCTCGTCCAGGTCGCCGCTGGGTGCGCCCGCGACGCCGATGCCGGCGATCGGGGTTCCGGCGCTGACCGGGACACCGCCCGCGAGGAAGAGGGTGTTCGGGATGTCGCGCAGCGTGGCGCCCTGACCACCGGCCTGCTTGCTGAGCTCGGAGGTGGTCTTGCCCCAGGCGACGGCGGTGTAGGCCTTGCGCTCGGCGGAGTCGAAGCTCTGCGGGCCCGCGCCGTCGCCGGTCAGCTGGACGCGCTCGTTGCCCGCGCGGTCGACGACGGAGACGGTGACGTGCTGGCCCTTGGCCTCGGCGGCGTCCAGGGCGGCCTGGGCGGCCTTGATCGCGGCGTCGGCGCTGAGGACCGGCTGCTGGGCGACGACGGCCGAGGGCTTCGGCGCCTGCTGCGCGGTGGGGTCGGCCTGGGCGACGGTGAGGCCGGTGGCTCCGCCGAGGAGGCCGATGCCGACGAGGGTTCCGACGAGGGCGCGGGTGCGGGTCTTCACGGGTGGTTCTCCCTGTTCGTTGGTGCGTTCCGGCGTTGTGCTCCCAGCTTCGGCGCTGAGGAGGCGCGGGACGTCGATCCAACGGCTCGTCCCCCGGCGTCGGCCGGTCGATCCCGGATCAACCGATCAGTTGATGCGGGATCGACCGCGTCAGCCCAGGAGCGTCTTGTGCAGGGAGTTCGGGTCCGGGGACAGCGGGAGCGCGGCCAGCCAGGCGGCACCGGCGGCACCGGAGCCCGCCGTGAGCGGCTCCGGCCAGGAGCGGGCCTCCAGCTCGGCGCGCAGGGCCTGGCCGATGCGGTCGTCGGGACCGAGCAGGCCACCGGCGAGCACCACCGGGGAGCTCTGGTCCGGCCGGGCGGTGGCCGCGGTGTCGGCCAGCAGCACGGCCGCGCGGTGCACGATGTCCTCCGCCGCGTCGTCCTCGGCCGCCGTGACCAGCGGCGCGAGCTCGGCGAGGCGGATCGGTTCACGCGCGTTCGCCGCGGTGATCAGCGCTTTGCGCTCCGGTGGCACGCCCAGGCGCGCGCAGACCTCCTCGGCCAGGCCCTCGATCACCGCGCCGCGCTCCAGCGCGCGCAGCGTCGCGCGGACGGCCTCGCGACCGAGCCAGTACGCCGAGCCCTCGTCGCCCAGCAGCCAGCCCCAGCCGCCGAGGGTGGCGACCACGCGGTGCTCCTCGACGCGCTCGGCGACCGCGCCGGTCCCGGCGATCAGCACCGTTCCCCGCGGCTCCGGCGTCCCGGCGGCGAAGGCGACGACACCGTCGCTGACCGGCGTCGTCCCGCAGCCAAGGCCCAGCCGCGACCACTCGTCGCGGAAGAACTCGCCGAATGCGGGATCGGCCATCTTGCTCACCCCGGCCATGCCGAGCACGCACCCGCGCACCGCGGCCGGGTCGTGGGCGCCCAGGGCCTGCCGCGCGGCGCTCGCCATCTGCGCGACGGCCTCGGGCGCGGGGTGCGAGTTCGGGTTGCCGCCCGCTGCCTCCCCGACGCCCAGCACGCGACCGGACAGGTCGCTGACCAGGGCGCGGCTGCTGGTGCCGCCGACGTCCAGCCCGAGGACGAGGGCCGTGGGGTCATCACCGTGCATGCGCTCTTTCTACTCCGGCGCGGCGAGCGGGGCGTGCGATACGACGGAAAGTGATCAATCCGGGGCCTGGTCTCGCGGACGGGGAGCGGCTATACATCGAGGCGTCGTGTCACCGTCGGGGAGAAGAGAGAACATGCGCGACGCCCACCCGAGCGCTCCGTCTGATGTGGACACCCGCGGAGGCGCTCGATGACCGTGGACACCCACCACCACCTGTGGGATCTCGACGTCCGCGACCAACCCTGGATGACCGGCCCGGAGATGGATCCGCTGCGCCGCGACTTCCGCCCGGCGGACCTGCAGGCCGCGCTGCGCGGCACCTCGGTCGAGGCCACCGTGCTGGTGCAGACGGTCGCCGACCCGGACGAGACGCCGGAGATGCTGGTGCTGGCCGAGACCGTCGACCGGATCGCCGCCGTCGTCGGCTGGGTCGACCTCACCGCCAAGGACACCCGCGAGCAGATCGGCCGGTTGCAGACCCACCCGTCGGGAGGCTGGCTGCGCGGCATCCGGCACCAGGTCGAGGACGAGGACGACCCGGACTGGCTGGTCCGGCCGGACGTGCTCGCCGGGCTCGGCGCGGTGGAGGACGCGGGACTGCTCTACGAGCTGCTGATCCGCCCGCACCAGCTGCCCGCCGCGATCAAGGCCGTCGGGCAGTTCCCGCAGCTGACGTTCGTGCTCGACCACTGCGCGAAACCGCCGGTGGCGACCGGGGAGTTGGAGCCCTGGGCGAGCCGGATCCGCGCGCTGGCGGCGCACCCGAACGTCGTCTGCAAGCTGTCCGGCCTGGTCACCGAGGACGAGTGGGCGGCCCAGCCGGACCCGTCGCGGCTGCGCGCCTGCGCCGACGTGGTCCTGGACGCCTTCGGCCCGGGTCGCGTCATGTTCGGCTCCGACTGGCCGGTCTGCCTCCTCGCGGCCTCCTACACCGAGGTCCTCGGCGTCGCCAAGGACCTCACCTCCGGCCTCAGCGACACCGAGCGCACCGCCGTCTTCGACACCACGGCCCGCGAGATCTACACCCTCTGACGGGAAGTTTTCATGAAAACTGTCCCGTCCCACGACGACGGAGACCTCCGTGGAGGCCTCCGTCGTGGGGAGGTGGGGAAGTTTTCATGAAAACTTCCCCGTCCCGGGGAGAGCGCAGTTCTCATGAAAACTGTCCCCGGGTCACGTGGTCTTGGTGATCTTCTGGAGGCCCCGGGGGTTATCGGGGTCGATGCCCCTGGCCAGGGCGAGGTCGAGGGCGAGTTGCTGGGCGGGCAGGATCTCCAGGATCGGGGCGACCTCCTCGGCCGTCTCCGGCAGCGGGATGCGGTGCGAGGCAGGGGTTTTCGACGCCGCGGAGCCGATGGCGCAGATCTCCGCGCCGCGCTTGTGCACCGCGTCGATCACCTCGCGGGTCGATTCGCCGCCCAGGCCCGCGCTGCAGACCGCGAGCACGGCGGTCTCGTTGTCGACGGCGGCGACCGGGCCGTGCAGCAGGTCGGCGCCGCTGTAGGAGCGGGCCGACAGGTAGCTGGTCTCGGCGAGCTTGAGCGCGGCCTCGTGCGCGGTGGCCAGCGAGTACCCGCGCCCGGTCGTCACCAGGCGGCCGGCGAACCGGTAGCGCTGCGCGGTCTCCTCGACGGGGTCGCGCGACTCGTCGAGCGCGGTGGCCGCCAGGTCCGGGAGGGCGCGGGCGTGCGCGCCGTCCCCGCCGCGAATGGCATCGATGAACAGGTACAACGCCAGCAGCGTGGCGCTGTAGGTCTTGGTCGCGGCGACCGCCCGCTCCGGGCCCGCGCAGATGTCCAGCGACAGCTCGGCGGCCGAGGCCAGCGGCGAGTCGGCGGTGTTGGTGACCGCGACGGTCAGCGCTCCGCGCGCCCGGCCGGACTCGGTGACCGCGACGAGGTCGGGCGAGCCGCCGCTCTGACTGACGGTCACCAGCAGCACGTCGGTCAGGTCCGGCCGGGCGCCGTAGAGCGTGGTCGTCGACGGCGAGGTGAGGCCGACGGGCAGTTGCAGCAGCACCTCGATCAGGTACTTCGCGTAGAGCGCGGCGTGGTCGCTGGAACCGCGCGCCGCGAGCAGCGCGAACCGCGGGCGCCGCTCGGCCACGGCCGCCGCGACCTCGGCGATCTGCTCGCGGGCGGCCAGCAGGTCCGCGAAGACCGCGGGCTGCTGGTCGATCTCGTCCTTCATGTGGGTGCCGGGGGTGGCGGACATGTCGGGCCCATCCCTTCCATAAGGTCCAGACCAATTCTACTCGGTCCGGAACCGGAGAGCACTGGCGTTCGTCCGATGGACGGCTTCACCGCGACCGCCGGGGCGTCACGGATTGTGGTGAGCGACACTCATTGTCAACAGGAATCGGCGTTAGTGTGCTCGCACACCAAAGACTGAATTGATCAGCACGCACGATCTGCGCCGGGTGCGTTCCGCGCGGCGGCGCGGTCGGGCATGCTCGATGGTCAGGCTGCGGCGGGTAGGAGGAACGATGCTCGACACGACCGTGTCCGGCGGGGCGGATCCGCAGGGTCGCGCGCCGCGGGAACCGAAGTACTGGGGTCTCAAGCAGCACCTGCTCGACCTGCTGCGGTCGATGCCCCCCGGTTCGCCGATCCCCACCGAGCGCTCGCTGGCCTCGGAGTTCGACGTCTCCCGCACCACGGTCCGCCAGGCCCTCGCGGAGCTGACCGTGGAAGGCCGGCTGCTGCGCGTGCAGGGCAAGGGCACCTTCGCCGCCAAGCCCAAGGTCGCCCAGCGGCTCCAGCTGTCCTCCTACACCGAGGACATGCGCGCCCAGGGCAGGCAGCCCACCTCCCGGCTGCTGGAGGTCGTCGAGGAGGCCGCCGACGAGGAGCTCGCCGTCCTGCTCGGCACCAAGGCCGGGTCCGCGGTGCTCCGCCTGCGCCGCCTGCGGCTGGCCGACGGCGAGCCGATGGCCATCGAGACCACCCACCTGCCGCTGGCCCGCTTCCGCGGCCTGACCGCGAGGCTGGAGTCCGGCGGCTCGCTGTACCAGGTGCTGCGGGAGACCTTCGAGGTCGAGCTCGGCCACGCCGAGGAGACCATCGAGACCGCGCTGGCCAGTCCCGAGGAAGCGGAGCTGCTCGGCTCCGACGTCGGCCTGCCGATGCTGCTGCTGTCCCGGCACTCCTTCGACACCGAGGGCCGCCCGGTGGAATGGGTGCGTTCGATCTACCGCGGTGATCGCTACAAGTTCGTCGCGCGCCTGAATCCGCCCGCCTGAATCTTCACGCTGCGCGCAATCGGAATTCCGGGCAGTGACACCGCTTTTCGTTACACGTCGTGGGAGTGCTCACGAAAGACGCGGGCGGGGAGAAAACCTCGCGGGCGTGCGCGTTGGGTGGGGCAGAGCGAAGGACTCCCATTGCGCGTGTGAGGGAAATGGTGAAGGGCGGCGCGGATTCGGCCGAAGAAGATCGGCCGGAGAAGCAGAGCGAGAAGAAGATGCAGGTCTCCCCGGCTCAGGTCGGCGGAGCGGCGCTGGCGTCGGCGACGGCGGCGTTCCTCGGTTCGCGGCTCGGCGTGGCCGGGACCGTGCTCGGCGCGGGCCTGACCAGCGTGATCATCACCGTCGGCGGAGCGCTGTACCAGCGGTCGTTCGAGAAGACCCGGGAGAAGGCCGCAGTCGCCGCCGCGAAGGCCGCCGAACTGCGGCAACGCCGCACCCAGCTGGGGCGGCCGAGGTCCGGCGAGACCGAGGAGGTGACGCGGAAGCTGGAGGTCACCGGCCTGCAGTGGCCCGGCGGCGAGGCCGTGGATGAACCCGCGACCGTCGAGAGGCCCGGGGCCGTCGAGAAGCCCGGGGCCGTCGAGGAACCCCGCACCTTGCTCTCGCCGCCGGTGCCCCGCCGCAGGTGGGGGCGTTGGGCGCTGGTCGGCGCGACCTGCGCGTTCGTGTTCGCGGTGAGCATGCTGCTGGTCACCGGCTTCGAGGGGATCACCGGTCGTCCGCTGTCCGGCGGTGATGGGACGACGCTCGGTCAGGTGCTGCAGCCCGCCCCCGTCGAGGCCGAGCGGACCGAGCCCACCACCGGCGAACCGGCTCCGACCAGCGAGGCGCCGTCGGCGGAACCCTCCGCTCCCTCCACCCCGCCGAGCAGCGAGGCCCCGATGCCCACGGCGCCGCCGACCGAATCCGGTTCTCCCACAACGCAACCCTCGACCACCGAATCCGCACCGGAGTCGACCGAACCCGCTCCGCAGTCGACGCTGCCGGGACTCCCGCTCGGATAAATGCGAAAAACGGTGAAACGCCGCCATTCTGTCGGTGATCTCCGATGAAAGGGGAGTTGTTTTGCGCACATTGCGCTAAAAGCTGGATGTGATTTCCCTGAGAGGATCTGATACTGGACCGGCGACGGGGCCTTGAGAGATCAGGTCACTACAAGGGAGACACGAGATGAAACGTAGACTCGCGGCTCGCATTGCCGGGACCGTTCTGGTCACCGCGGGCACGGTCGCCGCGCTCACCGTGCCGGCCACCGCCACCGCGCCGACCGCCGTTCCGGTGGCGGGCACGTTGCTGGAGGCCATGCAGCGCGACCTGGGCCTCACCGAGGCGCAGGCCCTCGACCGGCTCCACCTCGAATCCGCGGCCCAGCGCACCGAGAGCACCCTGCGCGGCGCGTTAGCCGACGCCTTCGGCGGCGCCTACTTCGACTCCGCGACCGGCAAGCTCGTCGTCGGCGTGACCGACGCGGCCCGCTCCGAGCAGGTCCGCGCCGCCGGGGCCGAGGTCCGCCAGGTCGCCTTCAGCGCCCAGCAGCTCACCGGCGTCATCGACGGCCTCAACGCGGGCAAGGCGCAGGCCCCGCAGAGCGTCACCGGCTGGTACACCAGCAACCGGCAGAACGCGGTCGTCGTCACGGTCAAGCCGGGTGCCGCCGCCGAGGCCGCGCAGTTCGCGCAGGCCGCGGGCGCTCCCGACGGCGCGGTGAAGATCGTCGAGTCGCAGGAGCAGCCGAAGACGCTGATGGACGTGGTCGGCGGCAACGCCTACTACATCGGCAGCGGTGCCCGCTGCTCCGTCGGCTTCGCCGTTGACGGCGGTTTCGTCTCGGCAGGCCACTGCGGTGGCGCCGGCGACACCACCACCGAGCCCAGCGGCACCTTCGAGGGCTCGTCCTTCCCGGGTGACGACTACTCCTACATCTCCGTCGGCGACGACGACACCCCGCAGCCCGCGGTGAACAACTACCAGGGCGGCACCCAGGCCGTCGCCGGGTCGTCCGAGGCCGCCGAGGGCGCCTCGATCTGCCGCTCGGGTTCCACCACCGGCTGGCACTGCGGCACCGTCGAGGCCAAGAACCAGTCCGTGCAGTACGAGCAGGGCACGGTCGAGGGCCTGACCCGCACCGACGTCTGCGCCGAGCCGGGCGACTCCGGTGGCTCGTTCATCTCGGGCGACCAGGCCCAGGGCATGACCTCGGGTGGTTCGGGCGACTGCAGCAGCGGTGGCACGACCTACTTCCAGCCGGTCGGCGAGGCCCTGTCCGCCTACGGCGTCTCCCTGCTGACCCAGTGATCTGAGACTTCCCCGCTCACGGCTTCTGTCGTGGGTGGGGGAAGTTCTCATGAAAACTGACACGACCCCCGGGACCAGTCCCGGGGGTCGTCGTGTCAGGGAAGTCGCGACCGCAGCTCGCGCGCCGCCGCGGCGGGGTCCTCGGCCTCGGTGATCGCGCGGACCACCACGATCCGCTCGGCACCGGCCTCGACGGCCTCGTCGACGTTGTCGAGCCCGATGCCGCCGATGGCGAACCACGGGCGACCGTGGCCGCGGTGCTCGGCCGCGTGCCGGACCAGGTCGATGCCCGCGGCCGGACGCCCGGGCTTCGTCGGCGTCGTCCACACCGGGCCGGTGCAGAAGTAGTCCACACCCGCCTCGGTGGCCGCCGAGTCCGCCTGCGCGATGTCGTGCGTGGAGCGGCCGATCACCACCTGGTCGCCGACGACGCGGCGGGCGAGCTCCACCGGCAGGTCGTCCTGGCCCAGGTGCAGCACGTCGGCCTCGGCCGCGAGCGCCACGTCGGCGCGGTCGTTGACCGCCAGCAGCGCCCCGTGCCGGACGCACGCCTCCGCCAGCACCTCCAGCGCCGCGAGCTCCTGGCGAGCCTCCAGCGGAGCGCCGTTCGGGCCCTTGTCCCGGAGCTGGATGATGTCCACCCCGCCCTCCAGGGCGGCGTCGACGAACTCCGCGAGATCACCCCGCTCGCTCCGAGCGCCGGTGCACAAGTACAACTTCGCCTCGGCGAGGCGAGCGCGAATCCCGAAGCCGTCCAAACCAGGCATGCCCCCAGCCTAGAGGAGGGCGGGCCCAACCAACCTCTGACGTCGTGATCTGCGGACGGGTAGTGTGGTGGGCGGTGAGCACGGGAGCCCGGCGGACCGGGCTGAGAGGGAGCGCAGGGCTCCGACCGTCGAACCTGATCCGGGTCATGCCGGCGCAGGGAGCGTGGAGTTGTCTGGGAAACGAACCGATCATGTCGTCGTGGTGGGCGGCGGAGTCGTCGGCCTGTCGGTGGCCTGGCGCGCCGCCGAGGCCGGGAACCGGGTGAGCCTGGTCGATCCGGCCCCCGCCTCCGGCGCATCGCACGTGGCGGGCGGGATGCTCGCCCCCTTGGCCGAGGCGTGGCCCGGCGAGGAGGAACTGCTCGAACTCGGCACGACGTCGCTGGACCGCTGGCCCGGCTTCGCCGACGAGCTCGCGCGCGCCGCCGGACTGCCGTCCGGGCTGCGCACCGAGGGCACGTTGATGATCGGCGTCGACGGCGCCGACCGCGGCGAGCTCGACACCGTCGCCGGGTACCTGGCCGGGCTCGGCCGCAGCGTCACCCGGCTGACCGGCCGCGAGCTCCGCAAGCGCGAACCCGCGCTGGGCCCCGCGGTGCGCGGCGGGCTGGAGATCCCCGGTGATCTCGCGGTGGACAACCGGCTCGCGCTGACCGCGCTGCAGGCGGCGGCGAAGGCGGCGGGCGTGGAGTTCGTCGCCGAGCGCGCCGAGCGGGTCCGGTCCGGTGCCGTGGAACTGGCCGACTCCGAGCTGGAGTGCGACGTCGCGGTGATCTCCGCGGGCGTGCGCTCCGGAGATCTGCACCCCGCGCTGTCCGGCAAGATCCGCCCGGTCAAGGGCGAGATCCTGCGGCTGCGGCGCCGCGCCACCGCGCTGCCGCCGCCGGTGCGCACCGTGCGCGGCCCGGTGCGCGGCAGGCCCTGCTACCTGGTGCCGCGCGACGACGGGGGAGTGGTGCTCGGCGCCACCCAGCACGAGGTCGGCTTCGACACCGAGGTCACCGTCGGCGGCGTCCGCGACCTGCTCTCCGACGCCGAGACCGTGATGCCGGGCATCGCCGAGTACGCGCTGGTCGAGGCCACCGCAGGGTTGCGCCCGAGCACCGCCGACAACCTGCCGCTCATCGGCTGGCTGGAACCCGGGGTGCTGGCCGCCACCGGACATCACCGGGGCGGGTTCCTGCTCACGCCGGTCACCGCCGACGCGGTGCTGGCGCTGCTGCGCGGGGACGAGCCCGGCGCGCTCATCAAGGCCACCGATCCGAGTCGTTTGGGAGGGCAGCAGTGAACGTCGTGATCAACGGCGAGGCGCGGGAGGTCGCCGCCGACGCCACGCTCGCGTCGGTTCTGGACGACTTCGGCGTGCCGGAACGAGGCGTGGCCGTGGCCCTGGACGGCGCGGTGGTGCCGCGCGCGTCCTGGCGGGGCACGGCGGTGCACGCCGACGCCAGCATCGAAGTCCTCACCGCAGTGCAAGGAGGGTGACCGTGGACGACCCATTGGTGATCGCCGGTCGTGAGTTCGGTTCGCGTCTGATCACCGGGACCGGCGGGGCCACCAACCTCGCGGTCCTGGAGCGCGCGCTGATCGCGTCCGGCACGGAGCTGACCACCGTCGCGATGCGTCGCGCCGACGCGGGCGGCGGCACCGGCGTGCTCGACCTGCTGCGCAAGCTGGGCATCGAGGCGCTGCCCAACACCGCGGGCTGCCGCACCGCGGCCGAAGCGGTGCTCACCGCCCAGCTGGCCCGCGAAGCGCTGGAGACCAACTGGGTCAAGCTGGAGGTGGTGGCCGACGAGGACACCCTCCTGCCCGACCCGGTGGAGCTCCTCGACGCCGCCGAGCAGCTGGTGGACCAGGGCTTCGTCGTCCTGGCCTACACCAACGACGACCCGGTGCTGGCGCTGAAGCTGGAGGAGGTCGGCTGCGCGGCGGTCATGCCGCTGGGCTCGCCGATCGGCACCGGCCTGGGCATCCGCAACCCGCACAACATCGAGATGATCGTCTCCCGGGCGAACGTCCCGATCGTCCTCGACGCGGGCATCGGCACGGCCTCCGACGCGGCTCTGGCGATGGAGCTCGGCTGCTCCGCGGTCCTCCTTGCCACCGCGGTCACCCGGGCCCAGGACCCGGAGCGGATGGCCACGGCCATGCGCTCGGCGGTCGAAGCGGGCCGCCTCGCCTCCCAAGCGGGCCGCATCCCCCAGCGCTTCTGGGCCCAAGCCTCCAGCCCCGGTACCCCGATGGGCTAGGGCAGAGGACGGTTCTAGCGAGAATCGCCCGGGGTTCGGACCACCGAATCCCGGGCGATTCTCACCGAAAACCCGTCCTTGCCCGAGCTCCGGGCGACCCGCCGCGGTTCGGCTCAGCGGATGTGGAGGCGTTCGGGGCGGACGAAGCTGATCGTGTAGCTCTTCCACGGGTTGTCGTAGCCGAAGGTGCGGTCGATGGCCTGGCGGGCGTGCAGGGCGTTCTCCACCAGGGAGCTCGCCAGCAGCTCGGAGGCCGGGGCGCCGCCCGCCGGGATGTCGGGGATCTTCGCCGTGGACTTGCCGCCCAGCAGGTCGTCGACCGAGCGCAGCGCGGGGACCGCGACCTTGCGCTCCTCGGCGGGCCGGAAGGCCAGCGTGGAGACGTCCTGGCGCAGCGCGTCCAGGGCGATCGCGGCGGCGCGGGTGGCGTGGTTGTCGTCGGTCTCCTCGCCGGTGCCGTCCAGCAGAGCCGGCATCCCCAGCAGGTCCTGGGTGCGGCGCAGCGCGAGCACGTTCGCGGCCTGCAGCGCCTTCGGCAGGTCCGCGCCCTGACCGGAGGCGCGGACGCTGCGCAGCAGTTCCGAGACCGACCAGACGGTGGAGCGGACCGCGCCCCGCACGTCCGGGACGATGCTGCTGGGCAGCACCAGGTAGCTCACGTAGCCGACGATCAGCGCGATCGCCGCGCCGACCGCGGTGTTGGCGGCGAAGCTGATGCCGACGTTGACCAGCGGTCGGTCCAGCGTCATCGCCTGGTCCACGACGGTGATCACGATCAGGCAGCCCAGCACCACCTGGTACTCGGCGCGCAGCCGCGGCATGTTCAGCAGCATCCCGCCGATGACCAGCGGAACCAGCAGGTAGGCCCCGGGCAGCAGGGTGATCAGGATGGCCAGGGCGGTCACGCCCAGCACCGCGCCGCCGGTGCGCTCCAGGGCACCGGTCATGCTGTCGCGCGCGGCCGGCGCCAGCACCACGTAGAGCGCGAGCAGCAGGCTCGACGCCGACGGGTCGCGCATCAGCAGCACGATCACCATGCCGACCGCGACGGCCAGCGTGCAGCGCAGCGCGTGCCGGAACAGCGAGGACCGGAACGACAGGTGCGCGCGGACCGCGCCCATCAGCCGCTCCTTCAGCGCACCCTCCTCGGCGGGCGGCACCGGGGTCTCGTCCCGGTTGACGACGGCCGCGCGGATCCGGTCCAGGCCCTGGTTCACGCCCGCGACCGCGTCGGGCAGGTCCTGCCTGCCGCCCCGGGCGACGACCATCTGCGCCGGGTCGCGGCGGGCCGCCATCGGCAGGCCGGTGCAGGCGCGGGAGCGGACGGCGCGGGCGAGCTCGGCGGCGACCTTGTCGGCTTCGGCGACGATCTCGCGCAGCCGCTCGGCCTCGATCCGGTCGCTCTGCTGGGCCTGCGCGAGCAGCGTCTCGCGGGCCGCCCGGAACCGGGCCGAACCCGCCAGCACCTGTCCGAGCCAGGTGCTGGAACCGTCGGCGCGCCACGCGGCCGCGGCCCCTTCGAGCACGCCGGGACCGGGGGTGAGCAGGGTGCGCGCCACGGCGACGCGGGTCGCGTGGCCGGGGTCGCCGAGCCCGACGATCACCCGCAGCAGCAGCGCGAACAGCCCGCCCGCGAGGGTGGAGGCCAGCAGCACCAGGAACGGCTGATCGTTGCCGATGCCGGTCGTGGTGGTCACCAGCGTCGCCGCCGCGAAGATCTGCCCGCCGATCCGGTAGTGCTCGCCGAGCGCGGGCAGCATCCCGGTGCCGAACACCACGAGGGCGACGGCGAGCCCGGCCAGCACCGGCACCTTGGTCAGCATCGGGCCGACGGCCATCATCAGCACCAGCGCGGGCGTGAGCCACATGAACCGGCGCAGGTCGGAGCGCAGCGCCTGACCGCTGGTGGCGGTCAGCGCCAGCACGGTCGTCAGCGCCCCGAGCAGCATCGGGGTCTGCACCTCGAAGAACCACCCGGCGACGGTTCCGGCGAGGACGGCGAGCACCACCAGCAGCGCGTACTGGCGCTGCCGGGGATCCGGCGCCCCCGCCTCGGTGGCCAGCCATCCCCGCGCTCGTGTCAACACCGCTTTAGCCACGCTCTCGCAAACCCCTGTCATCCCTCGCCGCGCTCCAGGTTCCGGGCCCTGGGATTACGCGTCTCTCGAACATATGTCGACGAGTAGCACCTATCGGGTTACAGGGTGGGGGCGAGAATCACCCTATTGATTGGTCAGTACGAGCGAGGGCTGATGCGCCAGAAGGTCGACACGGGTCCCACGCCCGACCCCAGCGGGTAGGCGTCGGCGACGCTGCGGGTGACGAACCGCTTGCCGCCGCGCACCGCGTCGGGCATCGAGGCGCCCTTGGCCAGCGCGGCGGTGATCGCCGAGGCGAACACGTCGCCGGCGCCGTGGGTGTGCTCGGTGGCGTAGCGCGGTCCGGGGAGCGCGAGGGCCTCGGTGCCGTCGAAGAGGAGGTCGACGCACTCGGGGTCGTCGGGCAGGTGACCGCTCTTGATCAGCACCCACTCGGGGCCGAAGTCGTGGACCGCCTTCGCCGCGTCCAGCAGGTCGTCGCGGGTGCGCGCGTCGATGCCGGTCAGCAGCCGCACCTCGTCGAGGTTCGGGGTGACCAGGGTGGCCCGGGGGAACGCCCGGTACCGCAGCGCGTCGAGCGCGTCGGGCCGCAGCAGCGGTTCACCGCTGCGCGAGGCGGCCACCGGGTCGACGACGAACGGCGTCCGCCCGCCCTTCCCGATGCCGTGGCGGTCGCAGGCCTCCAGGACGGCGTCGATGGTGGCGGCCGAGGCCAGCACCCCGGTCTTCGCCGCGCCCACCCCGATGTCCGAGGCGACCGCGTCGACCTGTGCCGCCACCGTCTCCGGCGGCACCTCCACCAGCCCGGTCACACCCACGGTGTTCTGCACGGTCACCGCCGTCACGGCGGTCATCCCGTGCACCCCGCAGGCGAAGAAGGTCCGCAGATCCGCGTGCATCCCGGCACTACCACCGGAATCCGACCCGGCGATCGTCAACGCAGTGGCCGGAGCAGTGCTTTCTTGCATTCCCGAGATGCTACGTGTCACCGATGATCTGGAATCGCCTAGCTGCTGACGGTGTGAAGGATTCCGGATAGGCTCATGACCAGGCAGATCGCAAGATTGTCAGAGGCGGTGAGTACTGTGCGTGAGGGCAACAACACAGGAGGTGACCGCGCTATGACTGCTGCTCCGGCACCGTCGTACTCGACGTGGGACGAGTTGGTGCAGACCTGGCAGCACCTGGACCTGCCGAACAAGGCTTGGCGCGCGGAGATCATCGAGGAGTCGATCGTCATGTCCCCGCCGCCGGCGCCCGCGCACAACATGATCGCTGACGTCGTCCATCGCGAACTGGTTGGTGCTCTTCCCAGAGAACTGGGCATCTTTCAAACGCTCGGCATCGCGGTTCCGCTGCGCAGAAGCCTCTTCATCCCGGATGTGGTCGTGGTCCCGCGCGCCGAGATACCCGGGCGTGAGGATCCACAGCCGGTTCCCGCGGAACGTGCCCTGCTGGTCGTGGAGATCACGTCGAAGAGCAATGCGGATGTGGATCGCAAGCAGAAGCTCTGGACCTACGCGCACGCAGAGGTTCCGCTGTACGTCCTGATCGACGAGTTCGCGGAGGAAGGCCCGACAGTCTTCCTGCACTCCGATCCGCAGGACGGCAGCTATGGCAAGCGTGAGCAGGTCTCCTTCGGCAAGCCGATCGAGCTTCCCGAGCCTTTCGGCCTGGCCATCCCCACGGACGAGTTCTGAGGTTGCTGGGGCGGCTTGCGAAGCCGCCCCAGCAACCGGTCAGTCGTTGGCCGCGATCGGCAAGTAGACCTCGCCTCCGGTTCGGGTGAACTCCTCGGACTTCTCGGCCATGCCCGCTTCGATGGCTTCGACGCTGGTGAGGCCGTGCTCCTCGGCGTAGGCGCGGACGTCCTGGGTGATCTTCATGGAGCAGAACTTCGGGCCGCACATCGAGCAGAAGTGGGCCGTCTTCGCCGGTTCGGCGGGCAGCGTCTCGTCGTGGAAGGCGCGGGCCGTGTCCGGGTCCAGCGACAGGTTGAACTGGTCGGTCCAGCGGAACTCGAAGCGGGCCTGCGACAGCGCGTCGTCGCGCTCCTGGGCTCGCGGATGCCCCTTGGCCAGGTCGGCGGCGTGGGCGGCGATCTTGTAGGTGATCACGCCGGTCTTCACGTCGTCGCGGTTCGGCAGGCCCAGGTGCTCCTTCGGCGTGACGTAGCAGAGCATCGCGGTACCGGCCTGGGCGATCATCGCCGCGCCGATCCCGGAGGTGATGTGGTCGTAGGCGGGCGCGATGTCGGTGGTCAGCGGGCCGAGCGTGTAGAACGGCGCCTCACCGCACAGCTCCTCCTCCAGCCGCACGTTCTCCGCGATCTTGTGCATCGGCACGTGACCCGGGCCCTCGATCATCACCTGCACGTCGTGCTCGCGGGCGATGTGGGTGAGCTCGCCGAGGGTCTCCAGCTCGGCGAACTGGGCGCGGTCGTTGGCGTCGGCGATCGAACCCGGCCGCAGGCCGTCACCCAGCGAGAACGTCACGTCGTAGGCGCGCAGGATCTCGCACAGCTCGCTGTAGTGCGTGTAGAGGAAGCTCTCCTGGTGGTGCGCCAGGCACCAGGCGGCCATGATCGACCCGCCGCGGGAGACGATGCCGGTGACGCGCTGGGCGGTCAGCGGCACGTAGCGCAGCAGCACCCCGGCGTGCACGGTCATGTAGTCCACGCCCTGCTCGCACTGCTCGATCACGGTGTCCCGGTAGATCTCCCAGGTCAGCGAGGCCGGGTCGCCGTTGACCTTCTCCAGCGCCTGGTAGATCGGCACGGTCCCGATCGGCACCGGCGAGTTGCGCAGGATGCGCTCGCGGGTCTCGTGGATGCGCTTGCCGGTGGACAGGTCCATCACGGTGTCGGCGCCCCAGCGGGTCGCCCACACCATCTTCTCCACCTCCTCCTCGACCGAGGAGGTGACGGCGGAGTTGCCGATGTTGGCGTTGACCTTGACCAGGAAGTTCTTGCCGATGATCATCGGCTCGCTCTCCGGGTGGCACCGGTTCGCCGGGATCACCGCGCGGCCCGAGGCGACCTCGTCGCGGACGAACTCCGCCGAGACGCCCTCGCGGTGCGCGATGTACTCCATCTCGCGGGTGATCGCGCCCGCCTTCGCCCAGCCCAGCTGGGTGTTGTGCTCCCGTCCGTCCCGCCATCCCGCGCGCGTCGGAGCCAGACCACTGTGGACGTCCACGGTGGCGGTGTCATCGGTGTACGGCCCCGACGTGTCGTAGACGTCGAGGTGCTCACCGTTGGTCAGCTCGATGCGGCGGAACGGCACGCGCAGCCCGGATTCGGTGCTGCTGAAGACCTTTCGGGATCCCTCGATGGGTCCCGTGGTGATTCCGGATGCGTTCGGATACACGTCGGCCACTGCCGTTCACTCCCTACGCCGGCATTACCCGGTCAGGTTCTGCGGTCGGCGGCCCCGGAGTTGCTCCAGCCACCCTCTCAGCCCGCTTTCGGTGCGAGCTCCCGCGGATTGATTTGTGCAGTGCCCGAGGCTACGGCCAGGAGCCCCCGGAGACAACAGTCGGATCCGGAGGCTCAGCCATCCGGATCAGTCGTCGGCGAACGGGTCGCCCATCTCGGCCGGGTCCCAGCTGAGCCCGGGAACGCCCCACTCGTTGCGCTTGATCATCTTCTTGGCGGCGCGGGCGTGCCTGCCGGTGAGCCGGTCCAGGTAGACGTAGCCGTCGAGGTGATCGGTCTCGTGCTGCAGGCAGCGCGCGAAGAAACCGGTGCCCTCGACCTCGACCGGCTCACCGTCCACATCGGACCCGGTGACCTTCGCCCAGCTCGCCCGGCCCGTCGGGTAGGACTCGCCGGGAACCGACAGGCAGCCCTCCCAGTCCTCGTCCGGGTCCGGCATCGTCTCCGGGATCTCCGAGGTCGTCAGCTCGGGGTTCACCACCAGGCCGCGGTGCTGCACGCCCTCGTCGTCGGGGCAGTCGTAGACGAACAACCGCAGGTCGACGCCGATCTGGTTGGCAGCCAGCCCGACCCCGTTCGCCGCCGCCATCGTCTCGAACATGTCCTCGACGAGCGTGCGCAACTCCTCGTCGAAGTTCTCCACGCGGCGGGTCGGGTGGTGCAGCACGGGGTCGCCGTAGACGCGGATGGGGTGAACAGCCATGCGCGGACCCTATCGGTTGCGCAGGTGAGGCACCCGGGCCGCTCTTGCGCGTGAAACCGGTGTGTGATCGGCTCCCCGTCCGGATCACGGCATGGTTCAATTGGTGCGGGAATGACAGCCGTGTGATTCTCCGCGACCGATCGCGAGGCGAGGAGCCGGATGGACGCCGCCCAGATGCTGACCGCGAAGGAGATCGCCCGTCAGTGCGAGCAGCTCGCGCGGACGCACGGGCAGCAGGCTCCGGCGCGTCGGCGGCTGCAGGTGGCGGAACCGATCACCCAGCCCATCGAGCGGATCGTCGAGCCGGAACCCGTTCCCGCGGAACGGGAACCAGCCGATCGGGAGCTGACCGATCGCGAGCTGACCGACCGGGAGCGCGGGATCCTCGCCTTCGAAGCGCAGTGGTGGAAGCGCTCGGGCAAGAAGGACGTCGCGATCCGCGAGCTGTTCGACATGTCCGCGTCGCGCTACTACCAACTTCTCAACACGCTGCTGGATTCTCCCGCGGCGTTCCGCGCGGACCCTATGCTGATCAAGAGACTGCGCAAGGCACGGGCGGCGCGGCAGCGCGCCAGGGCCGCTCAACGACTGGGAATCGAGTTGCACTGATGAGTGTTGGGGAACCGTCCGGCGGGCCCGGCGGGGCCAAGCTGATCGGCCTGGGTCTGATCGGAGTCGGCGTGCTCGCCGCCGTGTTCGGGACCGTGACCCTGATGTCGGGCGAGTCCTCGGACACCGCCCAACCCCTCCCGCCGGAACCCTCCTCGCAGGTGCAGCCGCCGCTGAAACCCGCGCCGTCCACCGTCACCCCGCCCGTCCAGCCGCCGCCGGTCGCGCCCCCGCCGGTGACCGAGCCGCCGCAGGCCACGCAGCCGGGCTCGGGCCAGGCACCGGGCTCCGGCCAGTCGACGGGTTCGGGTCAGTCGACGGGATCCGGGCAGGCGCAGGACGTCCCGGTCGGGTCCGGCAAGGGCAGCGAGCAGATCATCGTCCGGGTCTACAACAACTCGACGATCTCCGGTCTCGCGCACCGCGCCGCCGAGGACCTCCGCAAGGCCGGCTACGACGTGCCCGAGGTCGGCAACTACGCGGCGGGGAAGATCCCGACCACCACGGTCTACTTCCGGCCCGGCACCGACGAGGAGCGGCAGGCCGAGGAGCTCGCCGCCCGCATCGGCGCCCGCGCCGACGCCCGCTTCGACGGGATACAGGACGCCACCCCCGGTCTGATCGCCATCATCACCAACGACTACAAGGGCCCTTCCACCGGGAAATGACCCGCGGTCTCCTCGCTTGGCGGTGCGGCACCTTCGGTGCTTGACCGGCCGGTCATCCTCGCTGGTCGTCGGCGTAGGAGGCGAGGGCTTCGAGCTGGGCCGGGTCCAGGGACGGGCGGACCGCCCCGCGCGCCGTGCGCAGGTGGCTCGCCGTGACCTCGGCCGCCGTGAGGGATTCGCGCATCGCCGTGAGCGCCGCTTCGCGGATCAGGGCCGTGCAGTCGGCCGCCGAGTAGCCGTCGAGCGCGGCGGCCAGGTCCGCGAGGTCGACGTCGTCGGCGAGCGGCGTGTTCTTCGCCGCCGCCGCGAGGATCGCTTCGCGGGCGTCGGCGTCCGGCGGCGGGACGTAGACGAGGCGCTCCAGCCGACCCGGGCGCAGCAGGGCGGGGTCGATCAGCTCCGGCCGGTTGGTGGCCGCCAGCACCACCACGTCGCGCATCGGCTCGACGCCGTCGAGCTCGGTGAGCAGGGCCGCGACCACGCGGTCGGCGACGCCGGAGTCCGACGACTGGCCGCGTCGCGGGGCCAGCGCGTCCACCTCGTCGAGGAACACCAGCGCGGGCGCGGCGCCCCGGGCGCGCAGGAACAGCTCCCGCACGGCGCGCTCGGACTCGCCGACCCACTTGTCCATCAGCTCCGCGCCCTTGACCGCGAGCACGTTGAGCCTGCCGCTGCCCGCGAGCGCCCGCACCAGGTGGGTCTTGCCGCAGCCCGGCGGGCCGTAGAGCAGCACGCCGCGCGGCGGCTCGACTCCCAGCCGGGTGAACGAGTCCGGGTACTGCAGCGGCCACAGCACCGTCTCGGTGAGGGCCTGCTTGACCTCGGTCATGTCGCCGACGTCGTCGAGGGTGAGCCCACCGGTCTGCAGGTTGTCCGAAGTGGACATCGAGATCGGCCGGACCGAGGACAGCGCGTCGAGCAGGTCCTGGTGGCTCAGGCGCGGGTCGGCGGGGTCGTCGGAATACCGCAGCGCGGCGCCCAGCGCGGCCTCCCGGCACAGCGCCAGCAGGTCGGCGACGACGAAACCCGGTGTGCGACCGGCGATGTCGTCGAGCCGCACGTCCTCGTCGAGCGGGGTGCCGCGCAGCAGCACGCCCAGCAGGTCGGCGCGGGTGGTGTCGTCGGGCAGCCCGACGGTCAGCTCGCGATCGACCAGGCCGGGCTCGCGCAGCCGCGGATCGACCGACTGCGGGTTCGCGCTGGTGACGACCACTGCGAGCCGGTCGCGGCCGAGTGCGTCGCGCAGCGCGTCGAGCGCGACGGTGGCCAGCGGCGGCGGGTCGGACTCGGGCAGCAGCGCCTCGACGTCGGTGATCAGCAGGACCCGGTCACCGGAGGCGGCCGTGGCGCGGTCGACGGCCTGCTGCAGCCGCGCGGCGGCGGTGCGGGCCTCCAGCGCGGCGATGCTGGGCGCGGCGACCTCGACGAGCTCGGCGCCCGTCTCGGCGCACACCGCGCGCACCAGCGTGGCCTTGCCGACGCCGGGCGGGCCGCTGATCAGCGCTCCGAGGCGGGGTTCGGCGCCGAGCCTGCGCAGCAGGTCGGGCTGGTCGAAGGCCAGCCGCAGCCACTCGGTGAGCCTGCGCGCGGTGTCCCGCGAGCCCACCAGGTCGGCCACCGGCACGGCCGGGTGCTCCTCGGCGGCGGGTGCTTCCCGCGGCGCGGCAGGGGTTCCGGCGGGCTCGGGCGGCGTTCCGGTGACGCCGTCCTGCCACTCGACGACTGTGGACGGTTGGACGGCCACGGCGCCGGCGGGATCAGCGGAGGCGATCGTGATGAGCTCGTTGGTCCAGGTCAGGCCGATCGCGGCGGACATCTGCCTGCGCACCTCGCCGGCGCGCGAGGAGGAGGCGGGGGAGAGGTCCTGCGGCAGCAGCGACACCGCGTCGCCGGGGGAGAAGACCTTGCCGGTCAGCGCCAGCCGCGCGGTCTCCGGCGACACCGTCGCCCGCGCCATCCGGGAACCGGTGATGCCGACCCGCTTGGCGACCTCCACCTGGGCCGGGGCGACCGCGACGGAGGTTCCCTCGGTGACCCCGAGGTTGAGCAGCGCGACGTCGTCGAGCAGCAGGAACCCGGTGGGGGAGGTGCGCTCGGCCGCGGCGGCCAGCGCCACGGTCTCCCGGGCCCCGGTCAACCGCACCGCGCTCCACGGCCGGAGCCCCAGCGCGTCCATCACCTCGGGGTGCAGCCGCACCACCCCGCGCCGGGTGTCGCGAGCGGAGGTGGACGCGCGAGCGGTCAAGCTGATCGAAGCCACCCCGCCGACCTTAGCCGCCGAGAGCCCCTGAGGTGCCGAGAGCCGTGGTCGCGGTGATCACGAGGGTGGGCAGGGGACAGTTTTTCCTCGAATCACCCATGATCAATGTCCGAAATGTCGGGACAGTTTTCACTAAAACTGTCCGCTGCCTCAGTAGTCGTCGCGGTTGCGCCGGAGCTCCAGGCGACGCCAGCTCCGGCGGGGGTGGCCCGGACCCGTGGGGCGGCGGGGGAGGCGGACGCGGCGCGCGGCGCCCGCCACGCTGCGGCGCAGCGGCGGGCGGAGTCCCAGGCGGCGCTGGTTGCGGCGGCGGATGTCGCGGCGCTCGCGCGGCGCGGCGTCCCAGGCCTCGGGGTGCTGCGACAGCCACCGGTAGCGGTAGACCGCGTAGGGGATGTGCAGCAGGTAGAGCACCATCGCGATGGCCAGCGAGATCAGCGGGAACACCACGACCAGCGCGGCCAGCAGCGCCACGCCCACCAGCAGCGGGGCCACCAGCTTCGGCGGCACCTTGACGGTCTTCAGCGACAGTGTGGGCACCCGGCTGACCGCGAGCGCGGCGATGAGCACCATCCAGACCATCACCACGGTCTGGTTCGCCCACCAGCCCGGGTAGCCGAAGTGCGCGGTCAGCGCGAGCGGCAGCAGCGCCAGCAGACCGGCGGCCGGGGCGGGCACGCCGACGAAGAACTCCTTGGCGAACGCGGGCTGCTCGGCGTCGTCGAGCAGCGTGTTGAACCGCGCGAGCCGCAGCACCATGCAGACCGCGAAGATCAGCGAGACCACCCAGCCGGCCCGGTTGTCCTGCATGTGCCAGGCGTAGAGGGTCAGCGCCGGGGCTACGCCGAAGGACATCGCGTCGGCCAGCGAGTCCAGCTCCGCGCCCATCTTGGAGGTGGCGTCGAGGAGTCGGGCTATCCGCCCGTCGAGGCCGTCGAGCACGGCGGCGACGGCGACGGACCCGATCGCGAAGTCCAGCTGCCCGTTGAGGGCGAACTGGATCGCGGACAGGCCGGCGCACATCGCCAGCACGGTGATCGCATTGGGCAGCAGCCGGACGCCGGGGGTGGTCCGCATGCTCATCGTTCGCGCTTCCCCCTGGGCAGTTCGGCCAGCGGCGTCTCGCCGCCGATGGTGCGCTGGCCGGGCTCGACCAGGACCTCGCTGTCGGCGGGCACGTAGAGGTCGACGCGGGAGCCGAAGCGGATGAGCCCGTAGGTGGAGCCCGCCGCGACGACGTCGCCCTCGGCGACCTCGCAGACGATGCGGCGGGCGACCAGGCCGGCGATCTGCACGACCGCGACGCGGGTGCCGTCCTCGGTGCGCAGCGCCATCGAGTTGCGCTCGTTGTCCTCGCTGGCCTTGTCCAGGTCGGCGGAGAGGAACTTGCCCGGCCGGTAGACGATCTTGTCGATCCGGCCGCTGACCGGTGCGCGCTGGACGTGCACGTCGAAGATCGT
The DNA here is from genome assembly GCF_045278815.1 of Saccharopolyspora sp. ID03-671. Taxonomy (NCBI): domain Bacteria; kingdom Bacillati; phylum Actinomycetota; class Actinomycetes; order Pseudonocardiales; family Pseudonocardiaceae; genus Saccharopolyspora; species Saccharopolyspora sp. ID03-671. The sequence continues at coordinate 3,390,693 of NZ_CP134054.1, read as the reverse complement.
CAGGAAGGTGCTGATGCGGGTCATCGGCTCGTCGCCGAGCCCGAGCTCGGCCGGCGGGACGGCGCTCTCGACGTGCGCGACGGCGCCGTCGGCGGCGGCCACGGCCAGGCCCTCGCGGGTCGGGGTCGTGCGCACCGGCTCGCGGAAGAACCACGCGCACCAGGCGGTGAGCACCGCGCCGACGGCGCCCAGCGGACGCCAGATGCGGCGCAGCACCAGCGTGGCGACGGCGGCGCCGATGACGAACGGCCTGCCTGCCGGGTGCATCGGCGGAACGGTGTCCTTGGCCAGCGCGATCAGGTGCGCCAGCGGGCTCTCTTGGGTGCTGCTCATCGAGGTAGTCGCGCCCCTGCGTCGGAGGTCATGTCAGCGCGGCGCGGTAGTCCAGCCTGCGCCGTAGACGTACAGCATCGCCGACGTCCGATCGGCTCCGTCGCCAGGGGCCGCAGTCGATCAAGGACGAACCGCCTGACCTGCACGTATTTCGGGCGAGATGCTACCGCCCCGCACGCACGAAGTCACACGGACGGGTGAACGGTCACGCGCAGCCTCCTTGCCGGTGCAACCAACCGCCGGGGTCCTTCCGTCCCTGGAGTGACCGCATCCGGTCGTGGAGATAACAGTGGCTTCGTTGACGCGGAGTCACCAAACGAGTCGCCAACGTCCTCCGATAGCGGCTACGGACGAGCTGTGAACTCAATTACACTAACCGCGTCACGAAACGTTGATCAGTTCATCTCCTTCGTGTCCGCGAACGGCACCTTCGCTTGCCAGGTGCTGCGGACCGCGAAAAGAGGGCCGTGCGCCGTCGGGGGGCGCACGGACCCGAAAAACAAAGAGGCCGTTCGGCACCTACGGGGAGGTTCCGAACGGCCTCTTTGTCCGTCTGCGGCGGCTCAGCCCAGCGACGGGCGTCAGTCCAGCGACAGGGCGGGCTCGTCCAGCTCCATCCGGGCCCCCATTAGCTCGGACAGGCCGTGGTACGGCTCGCCGTGCTCGACGCCGTCGGCGGTGCTGCGCAGCGTGAGCACCGAGACGCCCTCGTCGCGGCCGGGGACCACGCGGACGTCGTCCAGCGCCGACATCGCGTACTCGTCGAGGTAGAGGTCCAGCTCCAGCGACCAGCCGGTCTTGTCCTGGTCGAGGCGGGCGCTGGCCACGTCGCGGCTGTCCACCCACTGCGCGCCGGAACGCTCCCGCAGCTCGGCGATCGGGCGCGAGGCGAGCTCGCTGAGCTGCTCCTCCTCGGCCTCGCGCAGCATCGCCAGGGTGCCCGCGAGCAGCCGCTTCGCGGCGCTGGCGTCGCTGGGCAGCAGGAGCAGCCCCCGGTCGGTGACCAGCAGGTCGTAGGACTCGCCGGAGCACAGCACCGGGCTGACGATGCCCGACAGCACGGGCTCGGGCTCCTCGGCGGGCTCGCGCGTGTGGCGCAGCGGGACGCCCAGGTCGACCAGGACCCGGTGCAGGCCGGGGATGAGCCGCGGGTCGGCGACGGCGGGGCGGACCAGGCGGTCCGGGTCGATCGGGCGGCCGTTGGCCAGCCGGATCCCGGGCGGGCCGCCCCAGTCGAGCTCGTGGTGGGCGCGCCCGGCGCAGACCAGCGCGTCGACGACGGTGCATCCCAGCAGGTCGGTGAGGGTGTCCTCGGCGGCCTGGTCGATCGTCGACGGGTGCAGGCCCGGGTTGAGCACGGGGTTGACCAGGTCGCGGCCGTGACCGCGGTGGATGGCCACCAGGACGCCCTGGATCGTCGGGTCCACGCCGAGCCCGCACTGGTGGGCGGCGGCGCTGAGCTGCGCGGCCTTCTCGGCGGACTGCGCCGCACCGGCCTTCCGCACCACGTCCGGCCACGGCATCCGCGGGCCGAGCGAGTCCACCAGCAGGTGGTCCTCCAGCTCGGGCACGGCGTTGCGGGGCTTGCGCAGGATCGCGAACGCCGGGCGCTCGTCGACCTCCTTGTCGGCGGACTTGAGTCGTTTCATCATCTCGACCCGCGTGCGCACCGGAAGCTCGCCGGTCTCCTCGGCGATGGCCACCTTGGCGCGCTCGGCCAGCGCGGGCTTGCGCGTCGGGTGGTCCATGAAGCTGCGGAAGCCCAGCAGCACGTCCGGCGCGTGGCCGATCGTGGCCGCCATGCTCAGGTACTCGTCGGTGTAGTCCTGCCAGCCGAGCTCCACCGCCACCGACTTGCGCAGCGCCATCACCGCGGTCCGCTTGCCGGCGACCCGCACGGCGGCGGCGTCACCGGCCAGCACCAGCTCCTTGGTGGTGGTCACGGCGATCGCGGTGAACACCCGCGCGTACCCGGCGAAAAGCCACTTCACCGGCCCGGCGGTGAGGCCGTCGCGAGTCCGCCGCACGCTCGCCAGCACCCGGTGCGCGGTGACCGCGAGCCTGCTGCGCCCGGTGAGCCTGCCGACGGCGTGCGCCAGCAGCGCTCCGAGCTCGGACGTGGTCAGCGCCGCCAGCATCGGCAGCCCGATCTCCAGGTAGCGGGTGCGGGTGCGCAGGCCGAGGAGGGCGGTGTCCTCGCGGACGGTGACGCTCGGCTCGGAGGTGATGCGGATTTCGTCGGGCAGCGGGGAGTCGGTCGCGTCGACGAGCTGGTCGATGGTCCGCCACAGGTTGGGCTGGTTCACGCGGTCCAGCGGCACGCCGCGCGGCCGGACCTTGTTGCGCAGCACCGCGCGCAGGCAGAAGAGCAGGGTCGCGCCGACGACGAGGGCGGCGAAGGCGACCTTGAGCCCTCCGACGGTGTCCCGGCGGAACGTCATGCCCGCCATCATCAGCAGGCCTGCGACCAGGCCGAGGGACACGACGAAGAAACCGATGTGCAACGCCAGCGCCAAGGCGGCGCGCCAGGGGCCACGCACGTGCAAAACTCCGGAGGGGAAGCGGAAGGTCGGGCCCGCAGTCTTGGGGACCGCGCATCGACCCGTCAACAACGGTGTGACAAGCGATATCGACTTGAACTAGTCCAGCAACACCACGTCCACTGTGGACCCGGCGCTCAGGTCCGTCACGTCCTCGGGGATCGACAGCAGGCAGTCCGCCTTCGCCAAACTGCCCAGCAGGTGCGAACCGGACGCCCCCTGCAGGCCGACCTCGCCGGTCGCCGGGTCGAACACCCCGCGCCGGAACTGCCGCTTGCCCGCGGGCGCGGTCAGCGACTCGGTGAGCACCGCCTGCCGCTCGTGCCGCGACGTCCTCGCGTGCCCGGCCGCGGCGAGGATGGCCGGGCGCACGAACACCTCGAACGAGACCATCGAGCTCACCGGGTTGCCCGGCAGCGTGACCACCGCGAACGCGTCCCGGTAGCGGCCGCAGCCCTGCGGCGTGCCCGGCTGCATCGCGACCTTGGTGAACTCCACGCCGTTGCCCGACAGCGCGTCCTTGACCACCTCGTAGGCGCCTGCGCTGACCCCGCCCGAGGTCAGCAGCAGGTCGGCCGAGTCCAGGTGCTCGGCCAGCGCGGCGTGGAAGGCCGCGACGTCGTCGGGCACGAACCGCAGCACCGTCGCCTCGCCACCGGCCTCGCGGACCGCGGCGGCGAGCATCAGCCCGTTGGACTCGTAGATCTGACCGCGCTGCAGCTCCTCGCCGGGCGCGACCAGCTCCGAGCCGGTGGACAGCACCAGCACCCGAACCGGCCGGTGCACCGGCAGCTCGGCGATGCCGACGGCCGCGGCCACGCCCAGCTGCGCGGCGCCCAACCGGGTCCCGGCGGTGAGCACGGTGGTGCCTTCGGTGACGTCGTCGCCCGCGCGGCGCACGCTCGCGCCCGGCTGCACCGAGGCGAACAGCGCCACGGTCTCGGTGCCGGCGTCGGTGCGCTCCACCGGGATCACCGAGTCGGCGCCCGGCGGCAGCTGCGCGCCGGTCATGATCCGGTGCGCGGTGCCCGGCTGCAGCGGCGGCACGTCGACCCGGCCGGCCGGGATGTCCTCGGCGACCGGCAGCGTCACCGGCGAGTCGGGGGTGGCCTCGGTCAGGTCGACCGAGCGCACCGCGTAGCCGTCCATCGCGGAGTTGCTGAAGGGAGGCAGCGAGATCGGCGCGACCAGGTCGGCGGCCAGCGCCAGGCCCAGGCAGTTCTCCAGCGGCCGCGTCTCGACCGGCGTGCGGGTCAGCAGCGAGGCGACCTTCGCGCGGTGATCGGTGACCGACCTCAGCTCGGGAGCGGTGTTGTTGGACGACACGCACGCATCATCTGTCATCGGGCACGCCGTGTCGCCATCGGCGTGGGGTCGGCCGCGCGCGGCGGGATGGCACAATGGCGCGCTCTCACGTCAGCGGGGACGCGTTTTCACGTCGGCCGAGCGGACTTTCCGCGAGCCGGGGGCGGTCTTCGTAGAATCGCCGTGCCCCGGGTCGCGGGGCGCTCGAAGGGGGTTCGCCGTGCAGGTCCGCACTCGTCACACGCCGTCCTACGGGGTCGCCCGGCTCATGCTGGCTCCGGGGGAGCCGGTGCGGGTGGAGTCCGGTTCGATGCTGGCAACCAGCTACGGCGTGGGCGTCGAGTCGCGCGCGCAGGGCGGTTTCTTCAAGTCGCTGGCCCGCTCGGCGCTGGGCGGCGAGTCGTTCTACGTCTCGACCTACACCGCGCCGCAGCAGGGCGGCTGGGTCGACGTGGCGCCGACGCTGCCCGGCGACCTCAACGTGCTGGAGCTCGACGGCCGGGTCGGCTGGTGCGTGACCAGGGGGAACTGGCTGGCCTCGGCGAGCACGGTGCAGGTGGAGACGCAGTGGGGCGGTTTCCAGAACCTCTTCGGCGGTGAGAGCGGGTTCCTCACCCGGCTGAGCGGGCACGGCTCGGCGGTGGTGGCCTGCTACGGCGCGCTGGACGTGGTGACGCTGCAGCCCGGCGAGTACGTCACGATCGACACCGGTCACGTGGTCGCCTACGCCGACACGGTGCAGAGCCAGCTGCGGCAGATGAACCAGGGCGTGGCGCAGTCGCTCAAGAGCGGCGAGGGGCTGGTCTTCGACTTCGCCGGTCCGGGGCAGGTGCTGACCCAGACGCGGAATCCGCGGGGACTGGTCGGCTGGCTCAAGTCGAATGGTCTCGGACCGCGTTCCTGACGCCGTTGTCGGCGCACAATCGCGAATGGTCTCCGGATCCCGAATGGTCTGACGTATCCGTTCGGCGTTGCTCGCGCGTTTCACCCGGGGAAGCTTCGTTACCGTTTTTCGCCACGAGTGGAGAACGATTGCGACACTCGGGGGAATTAGCTCCGTTCGATAACGCAACGTGGCTGCGTCGGCCACCCGTTCGGCCCAGCGTTTAACGGAAAAGTCGTATTGCCGAACCCGCGACGAGCCAGATTTTCCGGAGTAGTGTGGCCGATGCTCCAGCGACGCTAGCGTCGTGCATCACATTTTCTTGAGGAGGACGCCGTGGCGGTCGGCACGGTCAAATGGTTCAACTCGGAGAAGGGCTACGGATTCATCGCGACGGACGGTGGTTCCGATGTGTTCGTCCATTACTCCGCGATCAACATGTCTGGTTTCCGCACCCTTTCCGAGGGAGATCGGGTCGAATTCGAGGTGAAAGCCGGCCGTGATGGCCGAACTCAAGCCGACGGCGTTCGCAAAGTCTGACAAGAACTGCGCACCAGGTCGTCGTGCGGCCCGGTTCTCCTGGTCGGGGGGCCGGGCCGCAGCGCGCGGAACGGCAGGCGCAGCGCTGGGTCCGCTGAACCTGCACCCGTCCGACGCCTCCGACGACTACGCTGCCGAGCGTGTCCTCGGATGATTTGACCGGTCGCAAGCTCGGCCACTACAAGATCGACGGTGTGCTCGGTCGCGGCGGGATGAGCGTGATGTACCGCGCCACCGACGTCCGGCTCGGTCGCAAGGTCGCGCTGAAGGTGATGGGGGAGCACATCACCGGCGACTCCGAGTTCCGCGAGCGCTTCGTCGACGAGGCCCGCAACACCTCGGCCATCGACCACGCCAACATCGTGCCGCTGTACGACTTCGGCGAGGTCGACGGCATGCTCTACATCGCGATGCGGCTGGTCGAGGGCACCGACCTGGCCGGGCTGATCTCCGACGGCCCGATCTCGCCGAAGCGGACCCTGGAGCTGCTCGGGCAGATCGCCGAGGCGCTGGACATGCTGCACGAGCGCGGCCTGGTGCACCTCGACCTCAAACCGGCGAACGTGCTGGTCACCTCGCGCGAATCGGTGCACGAGCACGTCTACCTCGCCGACTTCGGGCTGACCCGGCGCGGCGCCACCGGTCACCGCACGTCCTCCGGGGACTTCCTGGGCTCGCCCACCTTCGCCGCGCCCGAGCACCTGCGCGGCGAGCCGGTCGACGGCCGCACCGACCAGTACGCGCTGGCCTGCGTGCTCTTCGCCTGCCTGACCGGGCGCCCGCCGTTCGGCGGCTCGGTGCAGGAGGTCATCCAGGGCCACCTGGGCGCCGAACCGCCGACGCCGGGATCGCTGGTGCTGCTGCCGCCGCCGATCGACGACGTGCTCCGCCGGGGCATGGCCAAGCGCGCCGACCAGCGCTACGCGACCTGCCAGGACCTCGTCGCCGCCGCTCGCGCCGCGCTCGGCCCGGCGGCGGGGGAGGCCCCGGCGCCGCCGCGCATCGCCCAGCAGCCGGTGCCGCAGGCCGCCGCGCCCCAGCCGGTGCATCAGCAGCCGGTGCACGGGCAGTCCGGTCCCCACCCGCAGCCGGTGCACCAGCAGTCCGGTCCCTACCCGCAGCCCTACGCGGCCGGGTACCAGCAGCCGGTGCGGGTGCGGCCGCCGATGCCCGCCGGGTCATCGGCGTTCACCAAGACCTCGTCGGGCGGCGCGGCGAAGTGGATCGTGCCGGTCCTGGTGGTCGTGGCGCTGCTGGTGATCGTGCTGCTGTTCGTGGCGATGGCCACCTCGGGCGGCGGCTCGGGCTCGACGTCCACGCCCACCTCGGGGCGGCTGCCCACCTCGGTGCCGACCGCCGGCGGGTGAGTCCCGGACGGGTCGCTTGCACTCGCCCCCTGTGAGTGCTAAACACGGTACTGGCACTCATCAGGGTTGAGTGCCAGGTCGGGACGGTGAGGTCGTTCCGGTGGCGCCACATGACGGTGCCGCCGCGCGATCGTCCGTCGCGGGCACCGAGCCTGGCCGAGCAGAGTCCTGCCGTCGTGCACGCACCAGTGTGCACCGACGGCGTCCTGATAGGTGGAGGACCACACCGCAATGGCCAAGATGATCGCGTTCGACGAGGACGCCCGCCGCGGTCTTGAGCGCGGCATGAACACCCTCGCCGACGCCGTCAAGGTGACGCTCGGCCCCAAGGGCCGGAATGTCGTGCTCGAGAAGAAGTGGGGCGCGCCGACCATCACCAACGACGGCGTCTCGATCGCCAAGGAGATCGAGCTCGAGGACCCGTGGGAGAAGATCGGGGCCGAGCTGGTCAAGGAGGTCGCGAAGAAGACCGACGACGTCGCGGGTGACGGCACCACCACCGCCACCGTGCTCGCCCAGGCCCTGGTTCGCGAGGGTCTGCGCAACGTCGCGGCCGGCGCCTCCCCGATCGCTCTGAAGAAGGGCATCGAGAAGGCTACCGAGGCGATCGCCGAGCAGCTGCTCAAGAACGCCAAGGAGATCGAGACCAAGGACCAGATCGCCGCCACCGCCGCGATCTCCGCCGGCGACCGCCAGATCGGCGAGCTCATCGCCGAGGCGATGGACAAGGTCGGCAAGGAAGGCGTCATCACCGTCGAGGAGAGCAACACCTTCGGGCTCGAGCTCGAGCTCACCGAGGGCATGCGCTTCGACAAGGGCCTCATCTCGATGTACTTCGTGACCGACACGGAGCGCATGGAGGCCGTCCTCGACGACCCGTACATCCTGCTGCTGAGCAGCAAGATCTCCAACGTCAAGGACCTCCTCCCGCTGCTGGAGAAGGTCATGCAGGCCAACAAGCCGCTGCTGATCATCGCCGAGGACGTCGAGGGCGAGGCCCTGTCGACCCTGGTGGTCAACAAGATCCGCGGCACCTTCAAGTCCGTCGCCGTCAAGGCCCCGGGCTTCGGCGACCGCCGCAAGGCGATGCTGCAGGACATGGCCATCCTCACCGGTGGTCAGGTCATCAGCGAAGAGGTCGGCCTCAAGCTGGACACCGCTGACCTGAGCCTGCTGGGCCAGGCCCGCAAGGTCGTGGTGACCAAGGACGAGACCACCATCGTCGAGGGTGCGGGCGACGACGAGCAGATCGCCGGCCGGGTCAACGAGATCCGCGCCGAGATCGAGCGCTCGGACTCCGACTACGACCGCGAGAAGCTGCAGGAGCGCCTGGCCAAGCTGGCCGGTGGCGTCGCCGTCATCAAGGCGGGTGCGGCCACCGAGGTCGAGCTCAAGGAGCGCAAGCACCGCATCGAGGACGCGGTCCGCAACGCGAAGGCCGCCGTCGAGGAGGGCATCGTCGCCGGTGGTGGCGTGGCCCTGCTGCAGGCCGCGCAGACCGCGTTCGACGGTCTCAAGCTCGAGGGCGACGAGGCCACCGGCGCCAACAGCGTCAAGCTGGCCGTCGAGGCCCCGCTCAAGCAGATCGCGGTCAACGCCGGTCTCGAGGGCGGCGTCGTCGCGGAGAAGGTCAAGAACCTGACCTCGGGTCACGGCCTCAACGCCGCGACCGGCGAGTACGAGGACCTGGTTCAGGCCGGCGTCATCGACCCGGCCAAGGTCACCCGCTCGGCGCTGCAGAACGCCGCGTCGATCGCCGCGCTGTTCCTGACCACCGAAGCCGTGGTCGCGGACAAGCCGGAGAAGGGCGGGGACGCGGCCGCGGCCGCCGACCCGACCGGCGGCATGGGTGGCATGGGCTTCTGAGCCCGACCCGCAGCTGACGAGGGCCGTCCCCACCAGGGGGCGGCCCTTCGTCTTTGCGTCAGGCGGGTAGGTGACCCGTTCGGGGCACACCCGGGTGTGTTGGACTGGGGCGTCGACGTTGGATGGGATGGGGAGCTCGATGCGCGGTTTTGCCAGGTCGTTCGCGGTGTGCGCGGCCGGGGTGATGGCTCTGGCGGGGTGCACGAACTCCGCGCCACCCGAGCAGCCCGCGCCGCAGAGCTCCGACGCGCTGCCCGGTCAGGGCCTGCCGTCGGTCGTGCCGCAGCCCGAGGGCATCGACCGGATCGGCGACGACGTCGCGGTCCGCGGCAAGGTCGAGATCGTGGTGGACCCGCTGGTCGACAAGCCGACCCAGGACCTCGCCAAGCAGGTCTTCGAGCTCGCCGGTGCCGACGACGTCGTGATCCGCGAGCCGGGCCAACCCGCCGACGACGCCGCGCTGCGGGTGCGGATCGGTGAGCGCACCGCGCCGACCGTGGTCAAGGGGCTGCAGGAAGCCGGGATGGGCGCCCCGGTGCCGATGGCGAACGAGGGCTACGTGCTGGCGGTGCGCCCGGACGTCGACGCCGAGGTCTTCGTCGGCGCCTCCGACCCCGCCGGGGCCTACTACGGCGTGCAGACGCTGCGGCAGCTCGTCTCGCCGGGCCGCATCGCCGGGGTCGGCGTGCTGGACCGCCCGGCGATGCCGCTGCGCGGTGCGATCGAGGGCTTCTACGGCCCGCCGTGGACGCACGAGGAGCGGATGGACCAGCTGGCGTTCTACGGCGACGTCAAGCTCAACACCTACGTCTACGCGCCCAAGGACGACCCGTACCACCGGGAGAAGTGGCGCGAGCCGTACCCGGAGCGGGAGATCGGCGAGGTCCGCGAGCTGATCGGGCAGGCCCAGGCGCACCACGTGAAGTTCACCTTCGCGCTCTCGCCGGGCAACTCCATCTGCTACAGCGATCCGCGCGATTTCCAGGCGCTGCAGGCGAAGCTGCAGGCCATGTACGACGAGGGCGTCCGCGACTTCTCGCTGCCGCTGGACGACATCTCCTACACCCGCTGGAACTGCGACGGCGACGAGCGCGCCTACGGCAGCCCTTCGGAGGGCTCGGCCGGTCGCGCGCAGGCCGACCTGCTCAACCGGGTGCAGCGGGAGTTCGTCGACACCCACCAGGGCGTCGCGCCGCTCCAGTTCGTGCCGACCGAGTACTCCGACGTCGAGGATTCCGAGTACAAGACCGCGATCCGCGAGGTCCTGGACCCGCGGGTGCTGGTGATGTGGACCGGCGACGGCGTGATCCCGCGCCAGATCACCGTGTCCGACGCGCAGCAGGCCGAGCGGGTGTGGGGCCGCAAGGTCTTCCTGTGGGACAACTACCCGGTCAACGACTTCAACGGCTCGCGCGGCCGGATCATGCTGGGCTCCTACGACAAGCGCGAGCGCGGGCTCGGCGGGCAGCTGGCCGGGGACGTGGTGAACCCGATGAACCAGGCCGCGGCGAGCAAGGTCGTGGAGATGGGTGCGGCCGACTTCTCCTGGAACGACGAGGACTTCGACCCGCAGCGGTCGTGGCGGGCCGCCGCCGAGTACCTGGCGGGCAAGCGGTTCGCCGGGGAGGACCCGGGCGTGCGGGGCGATCCGGCGACGGTGGAGGCGCTGCTGGCGTTCTTCGACCTGGAGCACATGGCCCCGGTCGCGAACGGCTCGGCCTGGCTGCCGCCGGCCCCGGAGCTGTCCCGTCGTCTCGACGCGTTCCGCGCGGGGTGGTCCGGCGGTGACCGGCGCGCGGCGGTCCGCGACCTGCGGGCCTACGCCGAGGTCATCGCCGCGGCTCCGGAGCGCATCCGGGCCGGGGCGCCGAGGGACTTCGTCGCCGACACCGACCACTGGCTGGCGGCCACCGACCAGTGGGGTCAGGCGCTGCTCGCCACGGCCGACGGGCTCCAGGCCCGCGCCTCGGGAGATGAGGCGATGGCCAAGGCCCGCTTCGACGAGGCCCGTTGGGCCGTCGACGCGGCCCAGCGCATCCGCACCACGACCGCCGAGGTCCGCCCCGCGGGCCAGGTCCTCGTGGCCGACGGGGTCCTGGACACTTTCATCGCCCAGGCCCCCGGTCTGCGGTGACTCGGCAGGGGACAGTTTTTCCTCGAACCACCCGTGATCAATGTCCGAAATGTCCGGACAGTTTTCACTAGAACTGTCCCTTGCCCACATCCGCGCGGAAGATGTCGACGAGGTCGGTCTCCGACGCCTCCCACCGGTCGTAGAGCGCGTCGCGGCCGAAGCGGGCGACCAGCTGCGACTCCGCCCGGGTGATCGGGATGAGCGTGATCAGCTGCAGCACCGGTTCCCCGTCGTCGAGCAGCACGTCGAACTCGTCCCCGAGGTAGGGGTGCGGCGCGGCCAGGGCGCCCGCGATGTCGGTGTCGGGCAGCAGCACCCGGTCGTTCATGATCAGCGCGCCGTAGCCCACCCGCGCTTGCGACTCGGTGAGCAGCTCGGCGATCACGCCCACCAGGTGCTTGGCGTAGACCTCCTGGTCGCGGTGCAGCGTGCACAGCAGCTCCTGCGGCAGCGGCGCACCGGCCGTGTGCTCGCGGAGTCCGCTGGTCAGCACGGTCACGTGGGCGTCGTCGGCGTGATCGCAGTAGACGAGGTTGTAGGCGCGCTCGCGACCTCCGGCGCTCCGGCTGTCCGCGCCGCGCACCCGCCCGACGTGCTTCTCCACGTGCGCCGGGAACCCCTGGAACCTGCTCATGCACCCACCTCGTGATCGTGACCGACGCGCATCCTATGGGGTGATGCCGTGCGGTCGAATAGGCTCGGGGGGTGGCTGACGCTCTCGAGATGACATCACCGGCCGAGGTCGCGGCGGCGCTGGACGAAACCGGTTACCTGCCCGACGACGGGATCGCGACCGCGGCCTTCCTGGCGATGCGGATGCGGCGACCGCTGCTCACCGAAGGCGAACCGGGCACCGGCAAGACCGCGCTCGCCCAGGCCCTGTCGGCGGCGCTCGGGGTGGACCTGATCCGCCTGCAGTGCCACGAGGGCATCGACGCCGCCCAGGCGCTCTACGACTGGGACTTCCCCCGGCAGCTGCTGCACCTGCGCACCCTGGAGGCGGCCTCCGGCGGTGAGCTGGACGCCGACGCCGCCGAATCCTCCCTCTACACGCCGCGATTCCTGCTGGCGAGGCCGCTGCTGCGGGCACTGCAGGAAGCGCCGTGCGTGCTGCTGGTCGACGAGATCGACCGCGCCGACGACGAGTTCGAGGCGTTCCTGCTGGAGGTGCTCTCGGAGTACGCGGTGAGCATCCCGGAGTACGGCGAGGTGCGCGCTGCCGAGCCGCCGATCGTCATCCTCACCTCCAACCGCACCCGCGAGGTCCACGACGCCCTCAAGCGCCGCTGCCTCTACCACTGGCTGGAGCACCCGGGCCTGGAGCGCGAGGTCGCGATCCTGCGCCGGCGCCTCCCCGGCGTCGACGTCCGCCTCGCCGAGCAGGTCGCCGGTGCCCTCCAGCGGATGCGCCAGATGGAACTCCTCAAACCCCCGGGCGTGGCCGAGGCCCTCGACTGGACCCAAGCCCTCCAAGCCCTCGGCGCGGGCTCCCTGGACACGGAAACCGCCGCCACCACCCTCGGCGCGGTCCTCAAGTACCGGGAAGACGCGGACCGAGTCCGCTCAGCAGGAGTCCTCACCGCCCCCTGACGACACCCCGCGTCAAAAACCGCTGCATTCGCGCGACGAAAACCGCGGTTTTCGTCGCGCGAAAACCGGGGTTTTCGACGGGAGGACCGGGTCGGGTCGGTGTGTTGGGAGGTGTGGTGATGGTGGAGACCGTGACCGGGTTGGTGGGGTTCGCCCGGGCTCTCCGGCACTCGGGGATGGCCGTGGGGCCGAACCGGGTGCAGAGCTTCCTGGACGCCGTGGAGCAGGTCGGGGTGACCGACCGGGACGGGGTGTACTGGGCCGGGCGGTTGACCCTGTGCTCCGAGCCCGACGACGTCGCGCGGTACGACGCGGCGTTCGCGACGTGGTTCAGCGGTGAGCCGATGCCCGTGGAGCAGCCGGGGCAGCCGGTGGTCCGGCAGGCCAAGATCGCGGCGCTGACCGCCGAGGGCGCCGACGGCGAGGGGGAGGGCGAGAACCCCCTGGCCGCAGCGGCCAGCGACGCCGAGGTGCTGCGCAACCGGGACGTCACCGAGCTCAGCGCCGCCGAGCGCGAGCACCTCCGCCGGATGCTGGCGATGCTGCGGCCCGAGCCCCCGACGCGCCCGGCGCTGCGCCGCGAGCCGGGCAAGCGCGGGGCGTTGAGCCCGAGGGCGACGCTGCGGGCGATGCTGCGCTCCGGTGGGGAGCCGGTGCGCCTGCCCCGCCAGCACCGCTCGCGCCGGGCGCGCCGGGTGGTGCTGCTCATCGACGTCTCGGGCTCGATGAGCCCCTACTCCGACGCGCTGCTGCGCTTCGCCCACGTCGTGGTGCGCCGGGCCCCGGCGAGCACCGAGGTCTTCACGCTCGGGACCCGGATGACCCGGGTGAGCAGGCAGTTGCGCCAGCGCGACGCGGAGTCGGCGCTGCAGGCGGCGTCCCGAGCGGTCCCCGACTTCTCCGGGGGCACACGACTGGGTGACACTCTCCGGGTGTTCCTGGACAGGTGGGGTCAGCGCGGCATGGCGCGCGGCTCCGTGGTGGTGCTCTTCTCCGACGGTTGGGAGCGCGGCGACGCGTCCGACCTGGCCGAGCAGATGCGCAGGCTGCACCGCCTGGCCCGGGGCGTGATCTGGGCGAACCCGCACGCCGGGCACGACGGATATCAACCCGTGCAATCCGGAATTGTGGCGGCACTCCCGCACGTTGACCGAATGGTGGCCGGTCACAGCCTGCGGTCGCTGGAAGACATCTGGTCATGGGTTCGCAGACTTTCCCAGTCCGGGGAGCAGATCCCCGGCGTACCGGTCGGTTTCGCCTGACACCGGTCCGGGTGGATGCTTGAAGGGCCGGTGAGGCCCGTGGAGGTGTGCTGTGCGTGACGTGTTGGACGACTTGACCAAGCGCTGGGAGGCCGGCGAGTCCGTCGGGCTGGGCACCGTGGTGGCCACCTTCCGCTCCGCGCCCCGCCCTGCGGGTGCCTCGATGCTCGTCACCCAGGAGGGTGAAGCTGTCGGCAGCGTGTCCGGCGGATGCGTGGAGGGTGCCGTCTACGAGGAGGGCTCCACCGTCCTGCAGGGCTCGGATCCGGTGCTGCGCCGCTACGGCGTCAGCGACGACGACGCCTTCGCGGTGGGCCTGACCTGCGGCGGCATCCTCGACGTCTTCGTCGAGCGGATCGACCGCGAGACCTTCCCCGACCTCGACGAGGTCGCCGCTTCGGTGCGCGCGGAGGAGCCGGTCGCGGTGGCCACCGTCATCGAGCACCCGGAGCGGACCCAGGTCGGCACCCACCTGCTGATCTGGCGGGACCGGGTGCGCGGCACGCTCGGCTCCAGCCGGGTCGACGACGCCGTCGTCGACGACGTGCGCGGCATGCTCGCCAGCGGCCGCAGCGGCGTCATCGAGTACGGCCCGGAGGGGCAGCGCCGCGGCGAGGGCATGCGGGTGTTCGTCAACTCCTTCGAGCCGCCGCCGCGGATGCTGGTCTTCGGCGCGATCGACTTCGCCGCCGCGATGGCCCGGATGGGCGGTTTCCTCGGCTACCGGGTCACGGTGTGCGACGCCCGCCCGGTGTTCGCCACCAACAGCCGCTTCCCGGGCGTGGACGACGTGGTCGTCGACTGGCCGCACCGCTACCTCGCCGGCCAGGCCGAGGAGGGACGGCTCGACGAGCGCACCGCCGTCATGGTGCTCACCCACGACCCCAAGTTCGACGTGCCGGTGCTCCAGGAAGCGCTGCGCCAGAACGTCGGCTACATCGGCGCGATGGGCTCGCGCCGCACCCACGAGGACCGCATGCAGCGGCTCCGCGAGGAGGGCGTCACCGAGGAGGAGCTGGCCCGCGTGTCCTCGCCGATCGGCCTCGACCTGGGCGCCAGGACGCCCGAGGAGACGGCGGTGTCCATCGCCGCCGAGCTGATCGCGCTGCGCTGGGGCGGCCGCGGTGTGAGGCTTTCGGACGTGGAGGGTCCGATCCACCACCACGACTGAGAGCGCTTGGCCCCTCGCCGGGTGCTCTTGCTCTCGCCGGGACGGAGTAGGACCCTCTAGCCGAGTGACATCCGTCACTCGGCGGATAGTCGCGTTCCCGAACGCTCGCGCTCCTGGCGAGGAGGCCGCTCCATGTCCCGCATCACCGTCAACGTAGACGGCACCGAGTACACCGACGAAGTGGAACCCAGAACGCTGCTCGTGCAGTACCTGCGCGAGCGGCTCGGCAAGACCGGCACCGTCATCGGTTGCGACACCAGCAACTGCGGCGCCTGCACCGTTCACATGGACGGGCACAGCGTCAAGTCGTGTTCCGTCCTGGCCGTGCAGGCCGACGGCACCGACGTCACCACCATCGAAGGGCTGTCCCAGGACGGCAAGCTGCACCCGCTGCAGGAGGCCTTCCACGACAACCACGCGCTGCAGTGCGGCTACTGCACGCCCGGGATGATCATGCAGGCCCTGGACCTGCTGGCGGAGGAGCCCGAACCCGACGAGCAGGCCGTGCGCGAGGGCATGGAGGGCAACCTCTGCCGCTGCACCGGCTACCAGAACATCGTCCGAGCGGTGCGCGACGCCGCCCAGCGCATGGAACCCGGCGCCGGGCCCGCGGCCGAGCACACCGACGACACGCCCATGCAGCGCAGGCCCGCCGACGAGCGGACCGGTGCCGAGGCAACGGGAGGTCGCCAGTCATGACCGCTGTGGCAGAACCGGAACTCGGTCGTTCCCGCAAGCGCAAGGAGGACGCGCGGCTGATCACCGGCCGCACGCGCTGGACCGACAACCTCGCGCCCAGCGGGACCCTGCACCTGGCGATCCTGCGCTCGCCGATGGCGCACGCCAAGATCACCGCGATCGACACCGAGGCCGCCAAGAAGTCCCCGGGCGTCGTCGCCGTCGTCACCGGCCGCGACATCGCCGACCTCCAGGGCAGCCTGCCCTGCGCGTGGCCGATCACCGAGGACATGAAGGCCCCGCAGGCACCGCCGATGGCCGTCGACGAGGTGCGCTTCGCCGGTGAGGCGGTGGCGATGGTCGCCGCCCGCTCCGCCGCCGAGGCCCGCGACGCGATGGACGCCATCGACGTCGACTACGAGGACCTGCCGGTCGTGCTGGACATGCCCTCCGCGATCGCGCCGGGATCACCGCTGGTCCACGAGGACCTGGGCACCAACACCAACGCCGTGTGGACCTTCGACTCGGTCGAGGCCGGCACCGGCGGCGACGTCGAGCAGGCGCTGGCGAGCGCGGAGGTGCGCGTCGAGCGGACCTTCCGGCAGCAGCGGCTGATCCCGGCGTTCATGGAGCCGCGCTCGGTCGTCGTCGACCCGACCGGCGAGCAGATCACCGTCTGGTCGGCCACCCAGGTCCCGCACATCCTGCGCGTCATGCTCGCCATGACGCTGGGCGTGCCGGAGAGCAAGATCCGCGTCATCGCCCCCGACGTCGGCGGCGGATTCGGCGGCAAGCTGCAGGTCACGCCGGAGGAGGTGCTCGCGTTCCTGATGGCCCAGCGGCTCGGCCGCCCGGTCAAGTGGACCGAGACCCGCTCCGAGTCGATGGTCTCGGCGCACCACGGCCGCGACCAGATCCAGAAGCTGTCGATGGCGGCCACCCGCGACGGCCGGATCACCGGGCTCAAGGTCGAACTCCTCGCCGACATGGGTGCCTACCTGCGCCTGGTCACCCCGGGCGTGCCGATCCTGGGCGCGCTGATGTTCAACTCGATCTACAAGATCCCGGCGTACCACTTCAGCTGCACCAACGTGTTCACCAACAAGACGCCGACCGACGCCTACCGCGGCGCCGGACGTCCGGAGGCCACCTTCGGCATCGAGCGGATGATGGACGAGCTGGCCGCCGAGCTGGGCATGGAACCGCTGGAGGTGCGGCGCAAGAACTGGATCGCCCACGAGGAGTTCCCGTACGACACCGTCGCGGGCCTGACCTACGACTCGGGCAACTACGAGGCCGCGACCGACAAGGCGATGGAGCTGTTCGGCTACACCTCGCTGCGCGAGGAGCAGGAGCGCCGCCGCCGCGACAACGACCCGGTCCAGCTGGGCATCGGCGTCTCCACGTTCACGGAGATGTGCGGCCTGGCGCCCTCGCGGGTGCTCGGCTCGCTGTCCTACGGCGCGGGCGGCTGGGAGCACGCGTCGATCCGGATGCTGCCCACCGGCAAGGTCGAGGTCGTCACCGGAGCCACCCCGCACGGCCAGGGGCACGAGACGGCGTGGAGCCAGATCGTGGCCGACCGGCTCGGCGTGCCGTTCGAGGACGTCGAGGTGCTGCACGGCGACACCCAGGTCTCGCCGCGCGGCATGGACACCTACGGGTCCCGGTCGCTGGTCGTGGGCGGCATGGCCGTCGTCGCGGCCGCCGACAAGGTCATCGACAAGGCCAAGCCGATCGCCGCGCACATGCTCGAATGCGCCGAGGAGGACGTCGAGTTCGCCGCGGGCAAGTTCGGCGTGCGCGGCACCGACCGGGGAGTGGGGATGGCCGAGGTGGCGCTCGCGGTGTTCGCCGCGCACGACCTGCCCGACGGGGTGGAGCCCAACCTCGACTCCGACGCCACGTTCGACCCGGAGAACTTCTCCTTCCCGCACGGCACCCACCTCTGCGCCACCGAGGTGGACACCGAGACCGGGCAGGTCAAGATCCGCAAGTACGTGTGCGTGGACGACATCGGAGCGGTGGTCAACCCGCTGATCGTGGAGGGCCAAGTGCACGGCGGTCTCGCCCAGGGCATCGCGCAGGCGCTCTACGAGGAGGCCGTCCACGACGAGACCGGCACGCTCACCACGGGAACCCTGGCCGACTACCTGGTGCCTTCGGCCGCCGACCTGCCGGAGTTCGTCACCGACCGCACCGAGACCCGCGCGACCTCGAACGCCCTGGGCGTCAAGGGAGTCGGGGAGGCGGGCACGATCGCCTCGACCCCGGCGGTGGTCAACGCGATCGTCGACGCGCTGCGCCCGATGGGCGTCAACGACGTCGAGATGCCCTGCTCGCCGCAGCGCGTGTGGCGGGCGATGACCGGCGCTCGCGCGTCCGGGAAGACCGCGCCCGAGGCGGGCGGCGGACTCGGCTCGATGAACCCCGGAGGTGTCCAGTGATCCCGGCACAGTTCGAATACACCGCGCCCTCCACCGTCGAGGAGGCGGTGGCCGCGCTCGCCGCTGCGGGCGAGGACGCCAAGGTGCTCGGCGGCGGGCAGAGCCTGCTGCCCGTGCTGCGGATGCGGATGGCCGATCCCGGCACGATCGTCGACGTCGGCCGCATCCCGGAGATGCGGGGCGTCCGCGAGGACGGCGACCGGCTCGTCATCGGGGCGATGACCACCCACTACGAGGTGCAGCGCGACCCGCTGATCCAGCAGCACGCCGAGCTGATCGCGCTGGCCACCCGCACCGTCGCCGACCCCCAGGTGCGCCACCGGGGCACCTTCGGCGGCTCGCTGGCGCACGCCGACCCGGCCGGTGACCTGCCGGCCCCGGCGCTGGCGCTGGACTGCGAGATGGTCATCGCCGGGCCCACCGGCCGCCGGACCGTCCCGGCGTCGGAGTTCTTCGTCGACTACTTCACCACCGCGCTCGAACCGACGGAACTGCTGGTCGAGGTGCGGATGCCGAAGTGGACCGGCTGGAACGCCCACTACGAGAAGTTCAACCGGGTCGCCCAGGCGTGGTCGATCGTCGGGGTCGCCGCCGCGGTGCGGGTCTCCGGCGGTGCGATCGCCGAGGCGCGCATCGCGCTGACCAACATGGGCGCCACCCCCATCCGGGCGATGGGCGTGGAGCAGGCGCTGGTCGGCAAGCAGGCGACCTCCGACGCCATCCGCGAGGCGGCCCGGCACGCCACCGAAGGCACCAGCGCGGCAGGCGATTCCAGCGCCGACGCCGATTACCGGGAGCACCTCGCCGAGGTGCTGACCGGTCGCGCCGTGCTCGCGGCGGCGGGCGGCTGATCACGATCGATCGATGCGGGCCTGGCGGCGGTTGCGAGGAATCGTCGCCAGGCCCCGATCGTTCTCGTGGACGGGGTGGTCCGACTCGCTGGGCCGAACGGGCTACCGGCACGCCGTCCGGCCTGGGAGGCTGGTGGGCGGACTGCGTTATAGCTTCAGACTCAACGACGGCTCTGCGCCTGAGCCGAGCACGGCCAATCAGGAGGACCTTCCAGTGGAGATGCAGCACACGTTCAGCGTTCCGGTGCCGATCGATGCGGCGTGGAAGGCGATGACCGACCCCGAGGCGGTCGCTCCGTGCATGCCCGGCGCCACGCTGACCAAGGCCGAGGGGAACGAGTTCGCCGGATCGGTGAAGGTCAAGCTCGGCCCGGTCACCCTGCTGTACAAGGGAACCGGCGTCTTCAAGGACGTCGACGAGAAGAACCGCCGACTGGTCATCGACGCCAGCGGCAAGGACTCGCGCGGCGCGGGCACGGCGGCCGCGACGGTCGTGGTGAACCTGACCGAGCAGGACGGGACCACCCACGGCACCGTCGACACCGACCTCAAGGTCACCGGCAAGCCCGCCCAGCTGGGCCGGGGGCTGATCTCCGAGGTCGGCGGCAAGATCCTGAACCAGTTCGCCGACAACCTCGCCAAGAAGCTGGAGTCGGAGCGCGAGGCCCCGGCGTCCCAGGAGTCGGCTGCCGCCGCGGAGCCGAAGAGCACCGAGACCTCCAGCGGTTCCAGCGGGAACGGCACCGCCGCCGCCGCGGGTGCGGCCGCCGCCGGTGCCGCGGTGGGGTCGACCTCGGCGCGCAAGGACACCAGCTGGCGGGTCACCCCGGCCGATTCGAGCGCGGCCTCGGCGTCCGAGCCCGCCGCCAACGACGAGGCCATCGACCTGCTGGGCACCGCCGGAGCGCCGGTCCTCAAGCGGGTGGCCCCGGCCGCGATCGGTCTGCTCGTCGCCTTCATCGTCCTGCGCCGCTTCAAGAAGCGCCGCGCCCGCAAGCGCGCGGCTTGATCCTGAAACTGGTTCGTGACCACCCTGCTCAGCGGTGCGGGTGGCGGAACCTGAGCGCCTTCGTGGACTCCGTGCGCCGTTCCTTGAGCATTCGAATACGCGGCGTCCCGGCGTGCTCGCCACGAAGGCGCTCAGAACCCGCGCCGATGCCAGTTGCCGGGGTGGTGGAAGAGAATGCGGCTCCGCCGCATGCCTCAACGGCCCCCTAGGCCCCCAGGAGAGTTCCGACCCGGCCGAGGCGGTCGAGCCACCAGCGCTGCACGTCGGCGGGCGGGGTGGCGGCCGCGACCAGCGCCGGGTCGGGCTCCGGGGGCGCCGAGGGCACCGGCATCGAGCCCTGCTCGGGCAGCAGCGAGTCGGCCACGACGTCGCCGTCGAGCAGCGCCATCGTGCCCAGACCGCAGGCGAACGGCAGTTCCGGCAGGGCACCGGCCAGCGCGAGCTGGGCGGACAGGCCGACGCTGGTCTCCACCGCCGAGGACACCACGCACGGCAGCCCGCAGGCCTCCGCGACCTGCAGCGCCCGGCGGACCCCGCCCAGCGGGGTCGCCTTGATGATCGCCACGTCGGCGGCCCCGGCCACGGCCACCCGCAGCGGGTCCTCGGCCCGGCGGATGCTCTCGTCGGCGGCGATCCGCACGTCGACCTTGCGCCGCACCGCGGCCAGCTCCTCGACGCTCGGGCACGGCTGCTCGGCGTACTCCAGACCCCCGGCGGCCTTGTCGAGCTCGCGGATGCGCTCGATCGCGGTGTCGACGTCCCACGCGGCGTTCGCGTCGATCCGGATCGCCCCGTCCGGCCCGAGCGCGTCCCGCACGGCGGCGACCCGCTCCAGGTCGTCCGCGGCGGGCTGCCCCGGATCGGCGACCTTGACCTTCGCGGTCCGGCACCCCGAACCCGCCACGATCTGCTGCGCCTTCTCCGCTGACACGGCGGGAACGGTGCAGTTCACGGGAATCCGCTCCCGCACCGGCTCGGGCCAGCGCTCGTGGCACGCCTCCAGCGCGGCCCGCAACCACGGCACGGCCCCGGCGTCGTCGTAGTCCTCGAACGGGCAGAACTCACCCCACCCGGCGGGGCCCGACATCAGCACCCCGCGCCGCACGGTGATCCCGCGGAAGCGGTTCCGCATCGGCAACGCGTACACCCGGACCGCATCCAACGCCGCAGGATCGAAGCTCGCCATACCCCAATCCTTTCAGCCCGCACCGCCACCCGCGCCCCCGAGGGCACGCGATCACGTCCGTCTCAGGATCCGGATTACTCCCGTATTCCGTCACCCGAACACGGCCGCAATCCGCCGACCCCCGGCCCGGGGTGGGACCGGAATACGGCCGTAATCGGGGACCCGAATACGGGCGCAATCGGGGACCCGAATACGGGCGCAATCCGGAACGCCGGAGCCGGAGACGGGGGCCAGGGGTGAAGGGCGTCAGGCGATGCTGGGGCGGCCGAGGTCGAAGACGTCCACCTCGAAGCGGGCCCACTGCTGGCGGAGGGCTGTCACCCCGTGGTCGAGGATGTAGTTGAGCTCGCCCAGGGTGACCGGGAGCAGCGTGAAGACCTGGAGCTGCTCGTTGCCCTCGGGGTCGGTGAAGCGGGTGAACTCCGAGGGGAAGATCGGGTGGCCGCTGGCGAGGACGCCGTGGAACTCCGTGCCCGGGAGCAGCGGTTTCTCGTTCGGGACGATCTGGTCCGGCACCAGGAAGGTGCGCTGCTGCACCAGCAGCTCCGAGGTGAGGTCCACGAGGTGGCGGGCGGCTTCGGCCTGCTCCTTGTAGACCGTGCAGGCCAGCTCCTGCGCCGGTTCGGCGCCCAGCGGCTGGAACCGCAGGCCGCTGCTGATCACCGTCGTCAGATGGAGCTCCTCGAGGAAGAAGAACACCAGACCGTAGCCGCGGTTGCTGCCGTGCACGTTCGGCGGCTCGGCGCCGGTGGGCGTGCCGGCGTAGCGTTCCAGGTTCTCCGCGAGTCCGACGAAGCGGTGCGCACCGCCCATCGCCGGTCGTTCGTGCTCGGTTTCCATCCGATCTCCAGTGTCTTGCAGCTCAGACGCTGCGTTCGTTCATCGCAACGGTAGCCGCAAAGCAGCCGCACGCGGACCCCTTTTGGAGGACGACTGTCCGCAGATCCTCACCCGGCGTCAGGGAGGGCCGGGCCGAGCAGGTCGTCGGCGTCCACGATCCGGTAGGCGTAGCCCTGCTCGGCGAGGAACCGCTGCCGGTGCGCGGCGTAGTCGGTGTCGAGGGTGTCGCGCGAGACGACGGAGTAGAAGTGCGCCTGCTTGCGCTCGCTCTTGGGACGCAGCAGGCGGCCGAGCCGCTGCGCCTCCTCCTGCCGGGAGCCGAAGGTGCCGGAGACCTGCACGGCGACCGAGGCCTCCGGCAGGTCGATCGAGAAGTTGGCGACCTTGGACACCACCAGCCGGTTGATCTCGCCGCGCCGGAACGCGTCGAAGAGCTCCTCGCGCTCCTTGTTCTTCGTCGAGCCCTCCACGATCGGTGCGTCCAGCGCCTCGCCGAGCTCGTGCAGCTGGTCCAGGTAGGCGCCGATGACCAGGGCCGGTTCGCCCGGGTGCTGGTCGAGGATCGCCTTGACCACCGGGGCCTTGGTGCGCGCGGTCGCGCACAGCTTGTAGCGGTCCTCGGCCTCGGAGGTTGCGTAGCGCAGCCGCTCGTCGTCGGTGAGCGTCACCCGCACCTCGACGCACTCGGCCGGCGCGATCCAGCCCTGGGCCTCGATGTCCTTCCACGGCGCGTCGTAGCGCTTCGGGCCGATCAGCGAGAACACGTCGCCCTCGCGGCCGTCCTCGCGGACGAGGGTGGCGGTCAGGCCGAGGCGGCGGCGGGACTGCAGGTCGGCGGTCATCCGGAACACCGGGGCGGGCAGCAGGTGCACCTCGTCGTAGACGACCAGGCCCCAGTCGCGGGAGTCGAACAGCTCCAGGTGCTTGTACTCGCCCTTGGAGCGGCGGGTGATCACCTGGTAGGTGGCGATGGTGACCGGGCGGATCTCCTTCTTCTCGCCGGAGTACTCGCCGATCTCGTCCTCGGTCAGCGAGGTCCGCTCGATCAGCTCGCGCTTCCACTGGCGGCCCGCGACGGTGTTGGTGACCAGGATCAGCGTGGTCGCGGCGGCCTCGGCCATCGCGGCGGCGCCGACGAGGGTCTTGCCCGCGCCGCAGGGCAGCACGACGACGCCGGACCCGCCGGCCCAGAAGGACTGGACGGCCTGGCGCTGGTAGTCGCGCAGGTTCCAGCCGTCCTGCTCCAGCTCGATGGGGTGGGCTTCGCCGTCGACGTAACCGGCGAGGTCCTCGGCGGGCCAGCCGACCTTGAGCAGCATCTGCTTGAGGCGTCCGCGCTCGCTGGGGTGCACGACGACGGTGTCGTCGTCGATGCGCGAGCCCAGCATCGGGATGATCTTCTTGTTGCGCAGGACCTCTTCGAGCACGGCCCGGTCGACGGAGCTGAGCACGAGTCCGTGCGCGGGGTCGTTGACCAGCTGCAGCCGTCCGAAGCGGCCCATGGTCTCGACGATGTCGACCAGCAGCGGCTGCGGGACGGGGAAGCGGGAGTAGCGGACCAGGCCGTCGACGACCTGCTCGGCGTCGTGCCCGGCGGCGCGGGCGTTCCACAGCGCCAGCGGCGTGATCCGGTAGGTGTGCACGTGCTCCGGCGCGCGCTCCAGCTCGGCGAAGGGTGCGATGGCGGTGCGCGCGTCGTCGGCGAGGTCGTGATCGACCTCGAGCAGCAACGTCTTGTCGGACTGGACGATGAGAGGTCCGTCGGTCAAGGTGAGCGCTCCCTCGGGGTTCGGGCGGCGTTTCCGCAGGTGATCAGCGCTGTTGGCAGCCACCAACCGGACTCCCGACCCAGTATTCCACCCGCTCCGACCTGCTCCCCGCGGGTCCGACCCCCAGAACCCGGCGAAGTGACCCACATCGCCTGATCCCGGCGCGCGCGTGCGTCACCAGATGACGGTTTTAGTGAGAACTGTCCGGACATAACGGACATTGATCACGGGTGATTCGAGGAAGAACTGTCCCCTGGTGACGTGAGCGCGGACCGGAGCGGTGGGCGGGAGGCCGGGGTGCGGACTGGGGCGCTTGGGGGATTGTCGTGGGAGGGGAGGGGTGGGAGCGTTTTTCGATCTTGGTCGTGATCGGTGAGGAGGGTGCGGGTCGTGGTGGACGTCGTGGGGCGGTTGCGGGAGTTGGAGGCCGGGGCCGCGAAGGACGGCCGGGTCCGGCGGGAGGACGTGCTGGAGTTGTTCGACTCGCTGCCGCCGGTGCGGGTCGAGGAGCTGGCCGGGACGTGGCGGGGGAACGGCATCGCGACCGGGAACCCGTTCGACGGGCTGCTGGAGCGCTTCGGCTGGTACGGCAAGCGGTTCAGCGGTCCCGAGGACGCCGAGCCGCTGCTGTTCCGCGGCAAGGGCGACCGGGTCGTGAGCATCAACCCCGCGTTCATGCCGGTCGGGCTGATGCTCGGCATCGCCGACAAGCTCAACAGCCCGGTCGTCGCGAAGCTGTTCCGGCTGCTCATGCCCCTGATGACCACGGCGAAACCCCGCGCGCGGCTGCGGATGGTCGAGTACCGGGGCGTCTCCTCGGCTGCCGACGCGCTGCCGATCCACGACCCGTTCCGCAAGATCGACGACGACACGCTGCTGTGCGCGATGGACCTCCGCGGCCTCGACGCCCCCTTCCTGTTCGTGCTCCGGCGGGATGCCGCGTAACCAGGTGTTTTCCCTGGCCGGGTAGGTTGATCGTGGCGAACTCGACCACGGAGGACCAGTGACCTACCCACCGCAACCGGACCCCTACGGCGCGCAGTCCGGCCCGTACCCGGGTGGCTGGCAGCAGGGCTACCAGTACCCGCAGCAGGGTTCGGACGCGTTCTGGCGGCAGGTCGCGGGGAACCAGCAGCCGCCACCGCCGCCGCCGCCGAAGAACCGGACCGGTCTCGTCGTCGGGCTCGTGATCGGCGCGGTGGTGCTGCTGCTCGGGAGCGCCGTCGCGATCACGCTCGCCGTGGCCGCGAGCAACCGCATCGAGGCCGGTGACTGCATGGCGCTGAACGACGAGCGCGGCGGTCGCATGGCCTCCGCCGACTGCGGTTCCCCGGACTCCGACTACGAGGTCGTCGACGTCCGCGAGGGGCGCGACCTCGCGGGCTGCGGCGACGACTACGTCAACTTCGCCGACGACAGCACCTACTGCATCGTGCTCGACGTCCGGGTCGGCGACTGCCTGACGCCGTTCCAGCAGGACGAGGGAGTCCTGCCGCTGAAGCTGGAGTGCTCGAAGGCCGAGGACCAGGTCACCAGGGTCGTCGGCGGGCAGGACCCGGAGTCGGCCTGCGACGAGAACGAGGGCTACTACGTCTTCAGCCGGAAAACCGTCTGCTTCGGAGACGTCCGGGGCGTTTAGAGTTTCTTACCGCTAACGAATTCGGTCTGCCGCGACGGGTCGGGACCAGCGCGGCGAGGAGGGGATGGACATGGGTAGCGAGGATCGCACGGTCCGCGACATCACCCGGGGGTTGATGCGCGAGCTCGGGCTGACCACGGTGTTCGGCAACCCGGGCACGACCGAGGTCCCCTTCCTGACCGGCTGGCCGGACGACTTCCACTACGTGCTCGGGCTCCAGGAGTCCGCGGTGGTCGCGATGGCCGACGGCTACTCCCAGTCCCGCCGCGAGCCGGTGCTGGTCAACCTGCACTCGGCCGGTGGCGTCGGGCACGCGCTGGGCGCGGTGTTCACCGCCTACCGGAACCGCACGCCGATGGTCATCACCGCTGGTCAGCAGACCCGCAGCCTGATGTTCGGCGAGCCGTTCCTGGGCGCCACCGAGGCCCCGAACTTCCCGAAGCCGTACGTGAAGTGGAGCTACGAGCCCGCTCGCGCCGCGGACGTCCCGGCCGCGCTGGTGCGCGCCTACCAGATGGCCACCACCCCGCCCCACGGCCCGGTGTTCCTGTCGATCCCCGCCGACGACTGGGACGAGCCGGGCGTCGAGGTCGCGGCCCGCCCGCGCACGCCCGGGTTCGCGCCGGACCCGACGGCGATCACCGAGCTCGCCGAGGCGCTGCGGCGCTGCGAGCGGCCCGCGTTCGTCGCGGGCCCCGCCGTCGACGCCGACGGCGTGGTGGACGAGATGGTGCGGCTGGCGGAGAAGACCAAGGCGTCGGTGTACGCGCCGCCGATGTCGCCGCGCTGCTCCTTCCCGGAGGACCACCCGTGCTTCGCCGGGTTCCTGCAGCCCGAGCAGCGGCTGCTCAGCCAGGAGCTCGGGAGCTACGACCTGGTCGTGGTGTGGGGCGCGCCCGCGTTCACCTACCACGTCTACCGGGGCGAGGCCGAGGTCGCGCTGCCGGAGCTGTTCCTGGTCCACGACGACGCCGACGTGCTGGCGCGCGCCCGCTCCGGGCGCGGCGTGATGGGCACGATGGCGCACGCGGTCCCGCAGGTCAACGCGCAGCTGGAGGATCTGGAGCGGCAGGCGCCCGCGACGATGCCGCGGCCGGAGAAGCCCGCCGCGACCACGCCGATGACCGCCTCCTACGTCTTCGACGCGCTCGTCGAGCAGCTGCCCGCCGACGCGGCGGTCGTGGAGGAGACCCCGAGCCACCGCAACGACCTGCACGAGTACTTCCCGGTGCGCTCCACCGACGGCGGGTTCTTCACCGGCTTCTCGGGCGCCCTGGGCTACGGCGTGGGCGCGGCGGTCGGCGTCGGCATGGCCGACCCGGCCCGGCGCACGGTGGCGCTGCTGGGCGACGGCTCCAGCATGTACGGCATCCAGTCGCTGTGGACGGCGGTGCGCGAGCAGGCCCCGGTCACCTTCGTGATCATGGACAACTCGCGCTACGCGGCGGTGGCGGTGCTGGGCGAGGCCGCGGGCGGCAGCAAGCTGCCGGGCGTGGAACTCGGCGGCATCGACTTCGTCGGACTGGCCACCAGCCTCGGCTGCCCGGCCAAGCTCATCCAGACCCCGGAGGAGCTCGCCCAGGCGCTGCCGGAGGAGTTCTCCGGCAAGCAGGGCCCGAGCCTGCTGCACGTCAAGGTCGACCCGGGCCAGCGCTTCCTGTACTGACACCCACAATTCGGCACTCGTTCTGCGTGGCGGTGCGGGTAGCGGAACCTCAGACGCCGCCTGGACTCCGTGCGCCACTCCTTTTGCATGCCACACACGGCGTCGCGGCGTACTCGCCAGACGACGTCTGAGAACCCGCGGCGGTGCCGGCTGCGAGAGCGGGCTCCGCACCTCGCGGCTCCGCCGCTTGCACCGAGGTTGACATGGAAGAAGGGCGGTCCCGGAGCAACCGGGACCGCCCTTCTTTCGTTGCGTCACATGACCTGAGTGGTCTCCGCGGACGAGGCCGGGGCCGGGCCCGCGCTCTTGACGTCGAGGAGGCGGGCCACCTCGCTGCGCAGGTGCACGAACGTCTCCGACTCGCGGGTGGTGATCTGGTCGCGCTCGCCGCCGAGCGGGATCTCCAGGTCCTTGACGATCGTCGCCGGGGACTTCGACAGCACGAACACCCGGTCGGCGAGGTAGATGCTCTCGTCGATGTCGTGGGTGACCAGCAGGACCGTGCTGTCGAACTGCTTGCGGACCCGCAGCAGCAGGTCCTCCAGCTCGAAGCGGGTCTGCGCGTCGACCGACGCGAACGGCTCGTCCATCAGCAGCAGCGCCGGCCGGCAGGCCAGGGCGCGGGCGATCGACACCCGCTGCTGCATGCCGCCGGAGAGCTGCCACGGGTACTTCTTCGCCGCACCCGACAGGCCGACCCACTCCAGCACCTCGTCGGCGCGCTCCCGCCGCTCGGCGCGGCTGACACCGCGGGCCTGCAGCGGGAACTCGACGTTGGCGCGCACCGACTTCCACGGGAACAGCGAGCGGCTGTAGTCCTGGAAGACCACGGCCAGGTCGCTGGGCACGCCGTCGACCGGCTCGCCGTGCAGGCTCACGTCGCCGGTGGTCGGCTTGATCAGGCCGGAGATGCCTCGCAGCATGGTCGACTTGCCGCAGCCGGACGGGCCGACGATGCACGCCAGCTCACCGGTGCGGACCTCGAAGGTGAGGTCGGCGATGGCCTGGTGCCCGTTCTCCCCGCCGTAGCGGTGACCGAGTCCGGAGACTTCCAGCATCGTGTTCGTTCGGGTCATTGGTCAGCCTCCGACAACTTGGTCCGCCGACGCCTGCGAGGGCTGCCAGCTCAGCGCACGGCGTTCCACCACGAGCAGCAGGGTGTTCAGTACGTATCCGAGGACGCCCAGCAGGACGATTCCCGCCCACATCGCCGGGAAGTCGAACTGCCGCTGGTCGAACATCAACCGGTAGCCGATGCCGTTGGTGGAGCCCACCAGCTCCGAGACGACCATCAGCACCAGCGACAACGACAGGCTAACCCGCAGTCCGGCGAAGATCTTGGGCGTGGCGGCGGGCAGCACCACGCCGGTGATCCACTGACCGCGCGGGATCCGGAAGGACCGCGCGGTGTCCACCTTGACCTGGTCGACCGAGCGGACGCCGTCGACGGTGTTGAGCAGGATCGGCCACACGACGCTGAACACGATCACGGTGATCTGCATCGACGAGCCGATGCCCAGCAGCACGATGAACACCGGCACCAGCACCGGGGACGGGATGGCGCGCATGAACGCCATCAGCGGCCCGACGTAGTCCAGCAGCGTGCGGGACCGGCCCAGCAGCGTGCCCAGGGCGACGCCGATGACCGCGGCCAGCACCCAGCCCAGCGCGACCCGGCCGAGGCTGGCCAGCAGGTCGCCGGTGGCCTCGGTGGTCAGGAACAGCGACTGCGGTGGTCCGGAGAACCACTTCTGCCCGGCCGTGGCGAGGATCTTGCTCGGCGACGGGAAGAACGGGTGCTGCGCGAGCTGGGTCACCAATTCCCACAGCAGCACGGCGACGATGAACACGAGCCACTGGCGGAGAAATCCACGCGTCTTCTTCATTGCGCACCTCGCAACCGCGCGTTGAATTCCAGTGAATTCGCGATGTCAATTCCCGGGGAATGGGGAAAGCCGGGAAAGTGGTGGCCCGTCACACTGCCTCCCGATCGACCGCGCTCCACGCCAGGCCGCGCTTGTGCACCGTCTCCAGCGCCTCGTTGATGAGGTAGCCGACGATGCCCGCGACGATCGTCCCGGCCAGCACCAGGTCCATCCGGCCCGCGCCGGTGGAGGCGTCCAGCACGAAGCTGCCCAGGCCGGAACCGCCGCCTGCCAGGAACTCCGTGCTGACCACCAGGATCAGCGCGACCGAGGCCGACATCCGGATGCCGGTGAGCACGAACGGCGCGGCGTTGGGCAGCAGCACGGTGAACATCGTGCGGACCCGGCCGAAGCCGAAGGACCGCGCGGTGTCCACCATCACCGGGTCGACCTCGTCCAACGCGTAGATCGTGTTGAACAGGATCGGCCACACCGCCGCGTACACCGCGAGCGCGATCTTGGTCTCCGGTCCGGAGCCGACCAGCACGATGGCCAGCGGGATCAGCGCCACCGAGGGGATCGGCCGGAGGAACTCGATGATCGCGCGGGTGGCCACCCGGATGCCGCGGACGCTGCCCAGCAGCAGACCCGCGGGGACCGCGATGGCGATCGAGATGCCCAGCGCGATGGCCCAGGCCAGCACGCTCGCGATCAGGTCGAGCAGGAAGGAGGAGTCGCCGAGCAGCTCGACGAACCTGGTCAGCACCACCGAGGGCGGTGGGAAGTACTGCGGGTCGACGAGCCCGGACCTGCTGAAGGCTTCCCACAACAGCAGGAATCCCAGCAGTCCGAGCAGACCCCGGATTGTTCTGGTCATGTCCCGATCAGCTCTGCGGCGGCTGGATGATCATGCTCGCCACGTCGACGTCCTTGTTGATGTAACCGAATTCCAGCATCAATCGGGGAACGCGCTGCAAGCGGGTGGCGTCTGCGCGCGCGTTCAATTTCAGCAATGTGATGATGGACGCAGTTTCCTTGTCGATTTTGGCGAACTTGGGCAGCAGCGGCTCGATCTTGGCCCGGTCCTGCGCCTCGGCCACCGACGCGGTCATCGCGCGCTGGAACGCCGCGACGGTCTTCGGGTTCTGCTCGGCGAACTGGGAGTTGGACACGTAGCCGCCCAGCGGCAGGTCCTCCAGCGGCCCGGTGGTGGTGTCGAGGACCGGGACGGCGTCCGCGTCGCGGGCGGCCAGGGTCAGGAAGGGCTCGACGACCATCGCGGCGTCGACCTGGCCGGTCTTGAGCGCGTTGGGCATGTTCATGAAGCCCAGCGGCACCATCTGCACCTTGTCGGAGGGCACGTTGTTGGCCTTCATCGATGCCTTGACCAGCAGCTCGGAGATGGTGCCCGCACCGGAGATGGCGATCCGCTTGCCCGCCAGGTCCTGCGGAGTGCGCACGTTGGAGTTCGGCCCGGACATGATCAGGCAGCTGTTGGGCACCGCGGACATGCAGTCGGCGACGATCTTGAGGTTGGCCACGCCCTTGGCCTGCGCGGCGAAGATCGGCACGTAGCTGGAGAAGGTGATGTCCAGGTCGCCGCCGATGGCGCTGTTGAGCGCGGCGCCGCCGTCGGGGGCGGAGACGATCTCGACCTGGAGGCCCTCGCGCTGGAAGTGGCCGGCTTCCACGGCCAGGTACAGCGGGGCGAGCTCGGCGGTGGGCAGCGCGCCGACGCGCAGCCGCGACTTCTCCACCTGGGCGTTGCCGGAGGACTGCTGCTCAGCGCCGCCGAGGAGCCCGCAACCGCTGGATCCCATCAGCGCTCCCGCGGTGACCGCACCACCGGCGATCTTCAACAGGTCTCGGCGGCCGAGCGGGCGGTGGGTGGGACGCATCGTTTTCCTCCTGGCGTGGCGGGGTGTGGCCCGGGGCGGGCCTGGCGGCTGGAGCGACTTGCGTGGACCGAGGCCGCTGCGGCCGGGAGGCGGGTGCGCGTGCGCTGCGGGTGGCGGCGCTCGCGGGACGAGGGCGTCCCCCGTTTCGGGCACGTCCCGCGTTCTCCAGGTCACCGGCTGCATCGGTGCGTGCAGAACTCTAGATACCTGACCAGGGGGGAACAACAAGACGTAATTGCCTCGTTGTGACGAGTAGTCGAAGGTGTGTCTCTCATCACTCGTTCGCGAGAGCAAATAACACGAAGGGTGTCCTCCACATCGCGAACGGGTGAGGTTGTGTTCAAAAACGGGAAATACACGGATGTTGCAAACGAAAGCCGCAGACGTCTCGAAGCGGACGAAACGTCTGCGGCTCGGTGGGAATCCGTGGCGGGTTCCGGACAACTTCAGAGCCCGGAAACCGGTCTGGACCGGATTTTCGACGGAGGAAGACGAACGCCGGGCTCATCCCGAAGGAGGCCCGGCGTTCAGCCCTGCGTCTGAGATCAGCCCGCGCGGCAGGTCAGGCCTGGGCCGGCGGCACGATCATCTTGGCGACGTCGATGTCCTTGTCCAGGAAGCCGAAGTCCTTCATCAGGCGCGGAACCCGCTGCAGGCGCGTGGCGTCGGCGCGCGAGTTGAACTTCAGCAGCGAGATGATCGCGGCCGTTTCCTTGTCGATCTTGGCGAACTCCGGCAGCAGCGGCTCGATCTTGGAGCGGTCCTGCGACTCGGCCACGGCCCGGTCCATCGCGCGCTGGAAGGCGGCCACCGTCTTGGGGTTGTCCTGCACGAACTTGGCGGTCGCGCCGTAGCCGGTCAGCGGCAGGTCCTCCAGCGGGCCGGTGTTGGTGTCGGCCACCGGGACGGCTCCGCTGCTGCGCGCGGCCTGGGTCAGGAACGGCTCGGTCAGGATCGCGGCGTCCACCCGGCTCTGCTGCAGCGCGGCCGGCATGTTGATGAACGGGATGGCGGTGAACTCGGACTTCGAGAAGTCCACGCCGTAGGCCCGCATGGTGGCCTTGACCAGCAGTTCCGAGATGGTCCGCGGACCCGAGATGGCGATCGTCTTGCCCGCCAGGTCCTGCGGCGTGCGCACCCGGGAGTTCGGCGAGGTCATGATCGTGGTCGTGTTCGGCGCGCCCGCACCGCAGTCGGCCACGATCTTGAGGTCGGCCACGCCCCGCGCCTGAGCGGCGAAGAAGGGCACGTAGCTGGCGTAGGTGATGTCGTAGTCGCCGCCGATGGTGCTGGTCAGCGCCGCGCTGCCGTCCGAGGTCGTGACGATCTCGACGTTGAGGCCCTCCTGCTGGAAGATGCCGTTGCGCACGGCCAGGTGCAGCGGGGCGAGGTCGGTGACCGGCATGGCGCCGACCTTGAGGTTCGGCTTCTCGATCTGGCCGTCGCCGCCGCCCGCCGATTCCGAGCCGCCGAGCAGGCCGCAGCCGCTGGCACCCATCAGCGCGCCCGCGGTGGCGGTGCCACCGGCGAGTTTGAGCAGACCTCTCCGCGACATAGCGCGACTGGCCAGGGTCATCGAGTCCTCCTTGCGAAACGCACGACATGGCGCGCCACCGGCGAGAACTCCCCGCCGGTCGGGCGCGGACAACCCCGATCAGGGTCCCGCAGGTGCGTCTGTGCACTGTGGACTTGGCCACGGCGTTCGATGGAGCGCGCCGGTGCGGGCCGGGCGCGAACCCGACTGCCGTGACGGGTGGGGCGCAAAAAGGACTGTAAAGGTTTGAACTATCGGGTTACAACCAGGCGTAACTAACTATGGGTCACACGTTTGGCCCAGCTGTTATCCACGGCACTCTTAAGAGTGATGGACACCCGTATTGGGGGCCTGACTTGTGACGCCGGGTTAAGTATAGTCTCGCCCGTCGAGGTGACCGGCCTCTGCTTCGGGGGAATGCACGTTGTGACCAGGGAGTGTGATGGCAAGCCCGGCTGACAGAGTCGGGGTCTGCGGAAACTCGATCGCCGAGGTGACGTGGACCCGCTCGTGGGTACCCGATGCGGCAGCGTCGGTTCGCGGGCACATTCCCAGCACGATGATCTCCACCGTCACGGCCAGAGAGGGCAGCTAGCCGTGGCGGTTCCGCACATGTCCGCCGCAGCGCAGGAAACAGGGATGCTCAACAACGACCCCGCGACCGCAGCCGGTGCAGCCGATCCGGCTGCCGCCCGGACCAAGAAGTGGTGGCTGCGCAACTGGCGCCTCCGGTACAAGATGGCCGCCGTCCTGCTCGTGCCGACCCTGGCCGCGCTCGGCGTCGGTGGCGTGCGCATCTACGACGGCCTCAGCAGCCAGTCGCAGATGCAGACCATCGTCGACCAGGTCGAGTTGGCGCAGCAGACCTCCAACCTCACCCACGAGCTGCAGCGCGAGCGGGACTTCGCGATCGTGCTCACCACCGCCAACGGCGGCAGCGCGGGCACCGACTACGCGAACCAGAGCAAGCGGGTCGACACCGCCGTCCAGCAGGTGATGGCGTTCGACTCGCAGGTCGGGGGCTTCACCCCCGAGGTCCGCTTCGCCTTCCAGAGCGCCGAGCACCGGCTCGGCAGCCTCGGAGCGCTGCGCGGCACCGTCAACAGCGGCTTCACCAGCCCGCAGACGATGATCGCCTACAACTCGGTGATCGACACGCTGCTGACCATCAACAACCAGGTCGCCAACTCCGCGGCCAACACCGACACCGCGCAGACCGCTCGCGCCGCCGACTCCCTCGGCCAGGCCAAGGAGCAGCTCGCGCGGCAGCGCTCCATCCTGCTCAGCGCCGCGCTGCGCGATGAGTTCCTGACCGGTCAGCCCGACGAGATGCGCGCCGCCAACGCCCGCTACGAGGCCGCCTTCGGCGAGTTCGAGTCCGCGGCCACTCAGGAGCAGCGCGCCCTGTTCGCCGAGCGGGTCGCCGGTGCGGCGATCGACCGCACCGAGCAGATGGAGCAGAGCTCGCTGATCGCCTACGACAACGATCAGCAGAACCAGAACCTCGGCGTCTCCCCGGCCGACTGGGGGCAGGAGTCCGGGCAGCGCACCGACCTCGTCCGCGAGGTCGAGTCCGACGTCCTCGAAGACCTGCACTCCGACGCCACCGCGCTTGCCGACTCGGCCACCTGGACGCTGATCCGCGACTCCGCCCTGGTGGCGCTGCTGCTGATCGTCGCGTTCGGCGTCGCGACCTTCATCGCCCGCTCGATGCTGCGGCCGCTGCGCACGCTGCGCTACAACGCGCTGGAGATCGCGCAGAAGAGCCTGCCGGACGCGATCAACCGGGTCACCGAGAACCCGGGCGCCTCGCACCAGACCACGGTCCCGACCGTGCCGGTCTACACCGACGAGGAGATCGGGCAGGTCGCCCGCACCTTCGACGCGGTGCACCAGCAGGCGCTGCGACTGGCCGTCGAGCAGGCCATGCTGCGCAACAACGTCAACGACCTGTTCGTCAACCTCGCCCGCCGGTCGCAGACCCTGGTGCAGCGCCAGCTGGCGCTCATCGACCGCCTGGAGCAGGACGAGCAGGACCCGGACCAGCTGTCCAGCCTCTTCGAGCTGGACCACCTGGCCACCCGCATGCGGCGGAACAACGAGAACCTGCTGATCCTCGGCGGCACCGACCTCACCCGGCGCACCATGCGCCCGGTCCCGCTCACCGAGGTCCTCGGCGCCGCCGTCTCCGAGGTCGAGCAGTACGCCCGGGTCGCAGTGGTCGACGCCCCCGAGCTGGCCCTGCAGGGCCGCGTGGTCAACGACTTCGTGCACCTGGTCGCCGAGCTGCTGGAGAACGCCACGGTGTTCTCCAACCCCGACACCGAGGTCACCGTCCGCACCGCCTACCGCCGCCAGCAGCTGGTCATCGAGATCCGCGACCGCGGCGTGGGCATCGACGCCGGCGAGATCGACGAGATCAACGAGCGGCTCGTGCGGCCGCCGGAGATCGACGTCGCGGTCTCCCGCCGGATGGGTCTGTTCGTGGTCGGTCAGCTGGCCCGCAGGCACAACATCGAGGTCGAGCTCGGCAACAACGAGGGCCTGGAGGGTGGCGTCACCGCGACCGTGCGCCTGTCCGGCGACCTCGTCGTCCAGCTCACCCCGGACGGCCCGGTGCCGATGCCCGACATGCCGCGCACCCCGCAGCCGGAGGAGCGCGGGCCCGGCGAGACCGGCACCCAGCTGGGCCTGGCCGCCGCGTTCGGCGGTCGCGCCGCCACCAACGGCCAGCAGCCGGGCCTCGACGCGCCGACCACCCGGGCCGAGCTGCCCAGCCTGAGCGGTTCCGAGCCGCCGACCTCGTTCACCTCGATGAACCAGGCGGCTCGCGACTCCGACAGCTCCATGCCGGGCATCGCCTCGTTCAACGGCCAGGGCTTCAACGGCCACGACGTCAACGGCCACGAGTTCCAGGACCAGGACGACGACTTCGGCGCCGAGCCGCCGCAGTACTCCATCACGACGTCCACCGGCGATTCGTTCGGCGCAACGAGCGTCCCCCGATGGGAGGATGACGACCGGGCGCCCCACGACGACGGTGTCGGGGCGGAAGCCTGGCCGGACATCGACCCGGGCTTCGACGGGCAGTGCGGTGCACCGTCGGAGACCTCGTCGACCGACCTGTTCCACAGCCCGTTCGAGGCGGAGAAGACCAAGAACTTCGCCCCGTCGCAGCCCTTCGGCTCCGATGAGGACCGCAACGGCTTCAGCGGTGGTGGCCTGAACGGGAGCGAGCACGACAGCGGCTCGCTCAACGGCGGCTCCCTGAGCGGAAGCAGCCTGAACGGCGGTGGAATCGGCGCGGCCTTCGGCGGCGGTCACGAGGGCGCCCCAGGAAACGAAAGCCGGCCGGAGCCGGCGTCGGAGTCCTGGGAGTCCGAGAACGCATCCGTGCGAGGCACTTCCGGTCCGGACACCCCGGGCTTCGACGGCGGGTCGACGGCTTACGCCGACGACGAGCCGAGGGAGTCCTGGGACATGGACGATGCGCCTACCCAACGCCTGCCGATCTACGAAGCCGTGCTCTCGCAGTGGTTCCGCGAGTCCGATGTGGAGGACTCGACCGCCGCTGCCGACCCCAAGCCCGCCGATCCGGCAGCCGCCGCGCCCTCGACCCCGTCGAGCCCCGCGTCGGAGCCGGTGGTCGACGAAGTTCCGCGCACCACCACGCCCGACCCGGGCTGGGGACAAGCGGATGTCGGTTGGAAAGCCGCCGAGGCCCTCCTGCAGACCCCCGAGGTCCAGGAGACGACCGCGGCCGGACTTCCCAAGCGGGTGCCCAAGACCAACCTCGTGCCCGGCTCGGCAGCGCCCCGCACCCCGCAGACCCCTCGCCGCAAGCCCGCCGCCCCGCGTTCGGCTGACGCCGTTCGCGGACGCATGGCGAACTTCCAGCAGGGCGTCCACAAGGGCAGGCACGCCAAGTCCGAACCGGTTTCCACCGAACTTCCCCGCTCGAATCCGAGCCGTCCCGAGGAGCAGGAGTGAACGGGTCCGTGCAGCAACCGATGAGCAGCAACAGCTTCAGTTGGCTGATCACCGACTTCGTGCGCCGGGTGCCCGGCGTCGCGCACTCGGTGGTCGTGTCCGCGGATGGTCTGCTGCTGGCGGGTTCCCAGGGCTTGCCGCGGGACCGCGCCGAGCAGCTCTCCGCCGTCGCGTCCGGTCTGGTCAGCCTCACCCAAGGCGCCGCGCGCTGCTTCGAAGCAGGCGAGGTGACCCAGACCGTCGTCGAGATGGAGCAGGGCTACCTGTTCCTGATGTCGATCAGCGACGGGTCGTGCCTGGCCGTGCTGGCAGCGCCCAACGCCGACATCGGCCTGGTCGCCTACGAGATGACCCTGCTCGTGGAGCGGGTCGGTCGTCAGCTCACGCCCGAACTGCGCGCGCAGCTGCAGGGCATGGGTCGCCGGTGATTCCGGCTGGGGAGAGCTGAGGGGAGCTGACCATGAACGCCGGTTCCGAACCCAGCTGGGACGGTGACCTGTTCCGCCTCTACAACAAGCGGCTGAGCGCGGAGTCCTGGCAGGACGACTTCGTCGACGACGCGCCCTCCGGGCAGGGGGGCGACGCCATCGGCGGGTACGACCGCGCGCTGTTCGGGGGACCGGGTGCCGACCTGTTCGGGTCGGGCGGGTACGGCGACTCCTCTGGCGGGCAGAGCGCCCAGGCTTCCTACGACGGCCAGTCTTCCCAAGACGGCCGGGCTTCCCAAGACGGCCGGGCTTCCCAAGACGGCCAGCCCCGGGACCCTCGCGGACCCCAGGGCAACTGGGCGCCGCAGGACAGCTGGGGCTCCCAGGACGGTTGGGGTTCGCAGGACTGGGGTTCCCAGGGCGGCGCCCCGACCCCGCGTCCCCGCTCGGACGGTGGTCCGCCGTCGGTGTCGATGCCGTCCATCTCGCAGTCGATGTCACCGATTTCCCAGTCCATGCCGTCGATTTCCGGCTCGATGCCGGCGATCCCGGCGATGGACGAGATGGAAGCCGAGGACAGCGGCGGTTCACTCGTTCGGCCGTACGCCCGCACTCGGGGGCGCACCCGCACCGATTATGATCTTGCTATCGAGACGTTGGTAAGCACCAGCGAACGAGGTCGCAACCAGGCGACCCAATCCCGGCCCGAGCACCGCTCGATCTCCGAGCTGTGCCTGGAGGCCCGCTCGGTCGCCGAGGTCGCCGCGCACATGCGGCTGCCGCTCGGCGTGGTGCGGGTCCTGATCGGCGACATGGCCGACACCGGGCTGGTTCTGATTCATGACAGTGGCATGGTCGTCGGTGATCGGCCGTCCATGGAGTTCTTGGAGAGGGTGCTCAGTGGGCTTCGCAGGCTCTGATCCCCGGTCGCAGCAACCGAGCAACCAGAAGACCTCGACGAAGATCGTGGTCGCCGGTGGTTTCGGTGTCGGGAAGACGACGTTCGTCGGTTCGGTCTCGGAGATCGTTCCGCTGACCACCGAAGCGGTCATGACCGAGGCCAGCGTCGGCGTCGACGACCTCACGGCCACGCCGGGCAAGGTCACCACGACCGTCGCGATGGACTTCGGCCGGGTTTCGCTCGACCAGGACCTGATCCTGTACCTGTTCGGCACGCCCGGCCAGCACCGGTTCTGGTTCATGTGGGACGACCTGGTGCGCGGCGCGATCGGCGCCGTCGTCCTGGTCGACACCCGGCGGCTCGCGGACGCTTTCGCCTCGATCGACTTCTTCGACGACCGGGGTCTGCCCTACATCGTCGCCGTCAACACCTTCGACGGGGTCACGCACCACCGCATGGAGGACGTCCGCGAGGCCCTGACCATCGCGGAGACCGTCCCGATGATCACGGTCGACGCCCGCGACCGGGAATCGACCAAGACGGCCCTGATCACGCTGGTCCAGCACGCGATGCGCCAGCGCCTGGCCACCCAGTCCTGACCTGGGGCTTGTTGACAGGTTCCCCCAGAGGAGACAACACGGCGGTGCGGGCTGAGTCCCACACCTGGAGCAGCGGCTTCGCCGCCCTTCACACAGCTCTGAGCCGGGGTCCGTACCGCGCCAGGTCAGTCCTCGACGAGGGCTACCGACGTGATGCGGTGCAGCGGGAAGCTGCCGAGCTCGTCGTTCGCCGCGTCGACGCCCCGCAGGATCCCGCCGCCGACGCTGACCGGGCGCACCACGTGCTGGCTGCGCACCCCGTGGGTGTCCACGAAACCCAGCCACACGCTGCGGTCGTCGGCCGCCGCGTCGCGCAGCAGCGCCAGCGTCGCCTCCGCGCTCGGGCGCCCGCGCTCCGGGATCACGGCCCGGCCCAGGCGGGCCGACCCCGCGATGTCGTTGGCGCGCAGCTGCGTGACCATCGCCTGCAGCTGCTCCGCGCCGGGCACCGGCGGCCCGTAGGCGGGGCGCTGCCGGGTCTTGCCGCGGGTGCGGCGACCGCTCGCCCGCAGGTCCAGCACGGTGCCGTCGGGTCCTTCCGCGACCGGCGCGAACCCGGCCGCCCGCAGCCCGTCCACCAGGTCGGCCAGCGGGAGCGGGCTGATCAGCACGGTCGGCGCGATCCGCCGCAGCTCCAGCTCCTCCGCCGACGGCGTCGCCAGCACCTCGGCCAGCACCACCGGATCGTCGCAGCGCAGGAAGGCCGACGCGGTCCCGGCGCGGAGCTTGCCGTGGCGGCGGGCGACGTCGTCGATCAGGTAGGTCAGGCCCTGCGGGATGGGCGTCTTGGACCGGTCCCGGAACAGGGCGTGCAGGTCGTCGGCGGTGTGCCCGGCGTCCAGGGCGCGGCGGACGCTGCCCTCGCTCACCCGGTAGACGGTGGCGCTGCCCGCCGACTCCACGTCGGCGACCAGCTTCATCTCCGTCGCCAGGTCGGGCTCCAGGCGTCCCGGGGCGACGATCGTCAGGTCCGCCTGCACCAGCACGTGGTCCAGCGGCTCCGGCAGCACCTCGCCGAGCCGGTGCGCGGCCTCGGCCGGGCCGTCGAACAGCAGCGCGCGACCGGCGGTGGTCATCGCGTCCAGCGCGACGATCCCCAGCGCGGTGGCCTCCGACAGCGTCCAGCGCACCAGGTCGTCGCGCAGCCGGCCCGCGTGCCGGGGCGCGCGCCAGGCCAGCACGGTGGCCACGTCGTCCGGGCGGGCACCGCAGCCGCCGGGCAGCTCGTCGAGGTAGTCGAGGACGCGGCGGCGGTCCTTCGGCGCCAGCGGGCGGCTGAGCTCGTCCGACAGCGGCCCGATCAACCGGTCCTTCTCGTCGCGGGCCCCGGTCAGCCCCGGCAGCCGGGGCAGGTCCAGCCACGCGGCGGCCAGCGCCGCCCAGCGCTGCTCGACGGGGGAGGCCAGCCAGGTGTCGGAGGAGATCGTCGGCAGCCAGCGCGGCTCGGCGTCCTCGGTGCGGTCCAGCAGACCGGCGGCGACGGCCACCTCCACCAGCAGCGACATGTGCTGCTCGTCGACCTCGACGGTCTTGGCGGTCCGGCGCACGTCGCGGATGCCGACACCGCCCGAGCGCAGCACGTCCGGCGGGTCGGCCTCCCACGCGTGCAGCAGCTCCTCGACGTGCCGCAGCAGCTCCAGCGCGGCGCCGCCCGCGGTCGAGTCCACCCGCTCCCGATCGGTCTGCGTCAGCTCCGGGGCCGGTTCCTCGGGCTCGACCCGGCCCATCGGGTGGTCGCCGCGCACGGCGAGCGCCAGCTGGCGGGGGAGCTCCACGGTCTCGGTGTCGCGGCGCAGCAGCAGGCCCTTGGCCAGCAGCCGCTGGATCGGGTTGGCCGCCTTCTCCAGCGGGACGTGCGCGGAGGCGTCCTTGGTGCGGCCGACGGGGGAGCCGTCGGCGAGCGCGCCGACCAGCCGCCGCTCCTCCTCGTCCAGGTCCGCCAGCGCGGCCTTCGCCGTCACCTCGGTCAGGTCGTCGGCCGGTCGGCCCAGGCCGCCGGGGA
Organism: Saccharopolyspora sp. ID03-671; assembly: GCF_045278815.1. Classification (NCBI taxonomy): domain Bacteria; kingdom Bacillati; phylum Actinomycetota; class Actinomycetes; order Pseudonocardiales; family Pseudonocardiaceae; genus Saccharopolyspora; species Saccharopolyspora sp. ID03-671. Next base: position 3,350,400 of record NZ_CP134054.1, on the reverse strand, counting down.
ACGTCGGCAGCACCTCGCGCGCCGTGCCCGCGATCTCCAGCGCTTCGTCGTCACCCCACACCAGGGCGAGGTCGCGCAGCGCGGTCACGGTCCGCCGGACCCGCTGCACGGTGACGTCCGAACCCAGCAGCTGCGCCACCGCGTCGAGGGAGGCGGGCTGCTGGTCGGCGTCGAGCAGCACCAGCGCCTCCATCGCGCTCAGCGCGAAGGAGTCCAGCTCCTCGCAGGCGCGCGCCACCGACGATCGCTGCGCGACCCGGGAGCCCAGCACGGACAGGTCGGCGGGCGGCGGCGTCGCCAGATCCGGGCGCGCGCGCAGCAGCGCGACGAGCTGCTCGTCGCTGCGGTCCCGGAGCCACATTCCCACTGGAGACATCGCGTCCACGATACCCAGGACTCGTCCCCGACTCCCCGCACTCGCCCTCACCACCCCACCCGCCCACCGGCAGGTTTCACGATTTCAATGGAAGTCAGGGGGCCGGGTTCCATTGAGATCGGACCCCTGAGTTCCATTGAAATCCGGTCACCCCGGGTTCTGCGGTGACCTGTCCCTGCGCAGTGGCGGGGGAGGATCGGCGCGAGCTGGGCCACCCTTGGGTGAGTTCGATCGCGTCGATCCGGCAGACTGGGATTACCCGTAGCCGGAATGTGCAGGAGGAATGACGTGGCCGGCAAGACGAAGAAGGACCGCATCGACCCGAGCTGGCCGCAGGGCGACCACGCGGTCAGCGAGCTGGTGGCCGACAAGCAGGGCGCGCTGTCGCCGTTCGGGGACACGACGTTCCCGCTCAACGAGGACGTGGTCCCGTACGAGCACCCGGTCACCGTCATCAACAAGTGACACCCGGCGGCCGGACCGGCTTCGCGCCGGTTCGGCTGTTTCGTCCCCCCGCCGAACGCGCCCTGTCAAGGCTGACCGGTGAGTAGCGGACCGGATCTAGCTCACAGTCGAAAAAGTTTTAGGCTTTTTCGTGCTGGGTGAAGTTCCGGCCGCTTAGCGGGATCGAGGGGCTTGCGTCCTGGGCAGTTGATCTGCTGCGAGGGCGCTGGAGAACGGCACCCACGTCCATAGCCGTTCGCTCGACAGGGGTGTGCCAATGCCGGTTCCAGGTCCTGGGTACTCGATCACCGTTCGCGTCGAGGCGCCGCCGTCGACGACCGCCGCCGGTGACCTGACCAGCGCGATCGGTCGAGCGGGCGGGGTGATCACGGCGTTCGACGTCGTCGAGTCGCACGCCGACCGCATCGTCGTCGACATCACCTGCAACGCGCAGTCCGCCGACCACGCAGGCGAGGTCACCGAGATCCTCGAGGCGCTGCCGGGGGTCCGCGTCCGCAAGGTCTCCGACCGGACCTTCCTGGTCCACCTCGGCGGCAAGATCGAGGTCAACTCCCGCGTCGCCCTCGCCAACCGGGACGACCTCTCCCGCGCCTACACGCCCGGCGTCGCCCGCGTGTGCACCGCGATCGCCGAGAACCCCGACGACGCCCGCCGCCTGACCATCAAGCGCAACGCGGTCGCCGTGGTCACCGACGGCTCGGCCGTGCTCGGCCTGGGCAACATCGGCCCCGAGGCCTCGATGCCGGTCATGGAGGGCAAGGCGGCGCTGTTCAAGAAGTTCGCCGGCGTCAACGCCTGGCCGGTGTGCCTGGACACCCAGGACACCGAGGAGATCATCCGCGCCGTCGAGCTCATCGCCCCGGTCTACGGCGGCATCAACCTGGAGGACATCGCCGCGCCGCGCTGCTTCGAGATCGAGGCCCGGCTGCGCGAGAAGCTCAACATCCCCGTCTTCCACGACGACCAGCACGGCACCGCCATCGTCGTGCTCGGAGCCCTGCGCAACGCGCTGCGCGTGGTGGAGAAGGACATCTCCGACTGCCGCATCGTGGTCTGCGGCGTCGGTGCCGCGGGCTCGGCGATCATCCGCCTGCTGCAGAAGAAGAAGCCCGCCGACATCATCGCCGTCGACATCAACGGCATCGTGCACACCGGGCGCGGCGACACCGACGAGAACCTGCGGAACATCGCCGCCACCACCAACACCGAGGGCCGCACCGGCACGCTGTCCGACGCGGTGCGCGAGGCGGACGTGTTCATCGGCGTCTCGGCGCCGAACCTGCTCTCCGCCGACGACGTGGCCACGATGAACTCGGACGCGATCGTGTTCGCGCTGGCGAACCCGGACCCGGAGATCGACCCGCTGGAGGCCCAGCAGCACGCCACCATCGTGGCCACCGGGCGCAGCGACTACCCGAACCAGATCAACAACGTGCTGGCGTTCCCCGGCGTCTTCCGCGGTCTGCTCGACGCGCACGCCCACGAGATCACCGACGACATGATGCTCGCGGCCTCCAACGCCATCGCCGACGTCGTCGACGGCGAGCGCCTCAACGCCTCCTTCATCGTCCCCAGCGTCTTCGACAGCGCGGTCGCCCCGGCGGTCGCGGACGCCGTCAAGAAGGCGGCCCTCGCCGCCAAGCCAGCCGAAACCACCTCCCGAGGAGGCTCCTCCCTCCCCTGGAGCATGGCCGAAGACCTCGACTTCTGACCCCTCCCACCACCGCGTCGAAGACCCCGGCATCCATCGCGTCGAGAACCCGGTTCTCGCGCGACGAACGCCGGGGTTTTCGACGTCGCCTGCACTCGGTCGGGGGATGCGGGTCCTCTAGGCTCGGGGGCATGGCGCAGGAGGAGCTCACGCACGTGGACGCGGCCGGGGCCGCGCGCATGGTCGACGTGTCCGAGAAGGACGCCACCGCCCGCAGGGCAGTGGCCAGCGGGGTCGTGCGCACGACCGCCGAGGTGATCGCGCTGCTGCGCCGCGACGGGCTGCCCAAGGGCGACGCCATCGCCACCGCGCGGCTCGCCGGGATCATGGGCGCCAAGCGCACCCCCGATCTCATCCCGCTGTGCCACCCCATCGCGATCTCCGGCGCCAAGGTCGAGCTCGAACTCGGCGACACCGACGTCCGGATCACCGCCGCGGTCAAGACGACCGATCGCACCGGCGTCGAGATGGAGGCGCTGACCGCGGTCGCCGTCGCCGGGCTCGCGCTGCACGACATGATCAAGGCCGTCGACCCCGGCGCCGTCCTCGACCAGGTCCAGGTCGAGCGCAAGGAGGGCGGCAAGACCGGCCTCTGGGAGCGCGAAGCGGACTAGGAATGGTTCGCGGTTGATTTGCGTGGCGGTGCCAGTGGCAGAACCTGCGGCGGTGCGGGCTGAGCCCCACACCTGGAGCAGCGGCTCCGCCGCCTTTCGCAGCAGGGACTAATCAGTCACTGGTCGTCGTTGCACCAGGACCGGGAAAACCACGGGAGGTCTCCATGACGAGGACCGCGCGAGTCGTCGCCGCGTCCAACCGCGCCGCAGCCGGGATCTACGAGGACCGCACCGGTCCCGTGATCGTCCAGTGGCTGCGCGACCGGGGCTACGACACTCCCGACCCGTTCGTGGTCCCCGACGGCGATCCGGTCGGCGACCAGCTGCGCACCGCCGTGAACGGCGGCGTCGACGTCGTCATCACCACCGGCGGCACCGGCATCAACCCCACCGACCGCACCCCCGAGGTCACCGCCGGAGTCCTCGACCACCAGGTCCCCGGGCTCGCCGACGCCATCCGCGCCGCCGGACTGCCCGAGGTCCCCACCGCCGTGCTCTCCCGCGGCCTCGCAGGCGTCAGCGGTCGCACCCTGATCGTGAACCTCCCCGGCTCCACCGGCGGCGTCAAGGACGGTCTCGGCGTGCTCGGAGGCGTCCTCGACCACGCCGTCGACCAGCTCCACGGCGGCGACCACCCCGGCTCCGGCACCGCGTCCACCCACCCCGGGGCCGCCCGCACCGCGGCCGACGTCCTCCGGGCCGACGTCGTCGACGAGGCCATCGACGTCGAGGCCCTCGCCAGGCTCGTCGAGCACAACGCCGCCGGGGCCGTCGTGACCTTCAACGGGGTCGTCCGCGACCACGACGGCGGACGCGGCGTCCTCGAACTCGAGTACACCGGGCACCCCATCGCCCAGGACGTCATCCAGGAAGTCGCTGCCGACATCGCCGGGCGGTTCGAGGGCGTTCGGGCCATCGCCACGTCGCACCGGATCGGGATGCTCAAGATCGGGGATGTGGCGCTCGGGTGCGCCGTCGCCGCCGAGCACCGGAAGCAGGCCTTCAACGCCTGCTCCGAGCTCGTCGACGAGGTGAAGCGGCGGCTGCCCATCTGGAAGCGGCAGGTCTTCGACGACAACTCCGAGGAATGGGTCAACTGCCCCTAGGGGTTTCCGTTGCCGTCCCTGCCTCGTCGTTGCTGGTAATTCGGACTTCCGTCTGCACGAGAAGAACCCCTCCACCGCGTTGGGGGCGTTGCGGTGGAGGGGTTCTCCTGGCGAAGCACGTGCTGTGTCGGGGGAGACGGCGCGTGCTTCTCTTGCCGGTCGGCGTTGGGGGATGCCTGACCGCGCAGTCTTACTTCACGTCGAGCTTCTGACCCGGGAAGATGAGGTTCGGGTCGCTGATGACGCTGGAGTTCTTGCTCGCGATGTCCTGGTAGTTCACGCCGAACTGCTGCGCGATCTTGCCCAGGGTGTCGCCCACCTTCACGGTGTAGTCCGCGCCGTCCGCCTTGACCGTCGACTTGGTCGTCGTCGTGGTGGTCTTCTTCTTCGGCGTGGACTCGGTCTTGGTGCTCGACTTGGTCGAGCCGCTGGTCCAGTTCAGCTTCGCGCTGCAGCCCGGCCACGCGTTCTTGCCCTGCGAGGCCAGAACCTTCTCCGCGACCTCGATCTGCTGCTCGCGGGTGGCGTTGTGGGCGCTGCTGGCGTACTGGCTGCCGCCGTAAGCGGCCCAGGTCGACGGGGTGAACTGGAGGCCGCCGTAGAAGCCGTTGCCGGTGTTGGCGCTCCAGTTACCGCTGCTCTCGCACTGCGCGAGGGTGTCCCAGTCCGCTGCGTTGGCGGGTGCGGCGATCGCGATCGGGGTGGCGACCACAGCGCCGGCAACGGCGATCCGGGCGAAGTTGCGCTTGGTACTCGAAGGCTTGCGGTGCTTGCCCATGTCCCTCTCTCCAGCCGCGCCTCGGGTCGAACCCTCGTCTGGCTCCTTCGGGTGGAGCCGGGTCCGTGCCCGCCGGTCTCGGGGGAGCCGGCGGCATCTCGGAGCTTTCGGGGAGCCCTGAGATGTCCCTCGTTCCTGTCCGGTTCGTTTTCGTTTTCGGGGTGAGGGCCCGCTGGACAGGCTCGGCGCCACGGGCTCTCGGGTTCCTTGCTGATCGGTTCGGGGCCGACCGAGGAGCGACACTACGTAACCAATCCGAAGATCGGAAATCTTCTACCATGTGACGCTGGTCACAGTAACACCGGCCGAAGGGGTGGCGATCCCGATCATTTTGCCTGATCAGAGCGTCGTTATCGGACCGTTTCCGGGCTGATATCGATCACCGTAAGTGAGGCTTGGGTCACCTCGATGCTCCCACTGGGGAACCCCCGTCACGCCGTCACCAACCGTCGAGCGCCCGTGGGCCACCCCGGGTCGTGGGGGACACGGGTGGCAGAGCGCCAACGCGATGCGTGTTCACATTCTGACGGACCGTGAGTGGTCTAGTCGCTGGATCGGGTGGCGTTCAAGCGGTCGGGCGGGGGCTCCGGAGAGCGCCCCGCGGACCAAGATCGAATGAGGGAAGAATCAACCGGAAAGTCACCCGGACGAGGCTGTACGACACGCCAGGGCATGTTGTATTCGCGCGCACCCGCACGCGCGCAGAAGAAACAGTGCGCGGGGGGTTCAGCCGCCCGCGAACGGCGGCAGGACGTCCAGCGTGGCGTCAGCGGGAATCAGCGTGCCGCGGTCCCGCACGGCCACGCCGTCCAGCAGGAAGCTGCACGCCGGCATCACCTTGGCGAGCTTCTCGTCGTGCTGGTTCAGCGCCGCCGCGATGGCGTCGGAGACGGTCGGCGCCGCGCCCGCCGGGCGGGCCAGCAGCAGCGTCTCCTCGGGGACGCCGGCCGCCGCGCGGGCGCCGGCGAAATAGCGGACCTGCACCGAGACGGCGCCCTCCGCCGGACCGGTGCTCTGCTCCGACACCGCGGTCATCTCCGCTAACCCCCGATTGCGCTCATCGGCCTGGATGGTTGGGCGAACTCGCCGGAGTCCATCCCGTGCCCGGCGGCCTTGGCCCACATCTCGCCCTGCCACAGCCGGATCAGCTCGGCGTCGGTGGCCCCTTCGCGCATGGGTCCGCGCAGGTCCGTCTCCGTCGTCGAGAACAGGCACGAGCGTAGCTGCCCGTCGGCGGTCAACCGCGTGCGGTCGCACGCCGCGCAGAACGGCCTCGTCACCGAGGCGATCACGCCCACCGTGGCCGGGCCGCCGTCGACCAGCCAGCGCTCGGCCGGGGCCGACCCGCGCTCGGCGACGTCCGGGGTCAGCGTGAAGTCCCTGCTCAGCATCTCCAGGATCTCGTCGGCGGTGATCATCGCGCCGCGGTCCCACTCGTGCTGGGCGTCCAGCGGCATCTGCTCGATGAACCGCAGCTGGTACCCGCGCTCGATGCAGTAGCGCAGCAGGTCCGGGGCCTCGTGCTCGTTGACGCCGCGCATCAGCACCGCGTTGACCTTGACCGGTTCGAGCTTCATCGTCTTGGCCGCCGCGAGCCCGTCGAGCACGTCCTGCATCCGGTCGCGCCTGGTCAGCTCCTTGAACACCGCTCGGTCCAGGGTGTCCAGCGAGACGTTGACCCGGTTCAGCCCGGCCGTCACCAACTTCTCGGCGAACCCGCCGAGGTTGATGCCGTTGGTGGTCAGCGAGGTCGTGGGCCTGCTCGGCAGCGACGAGGTCGCCGCGATGACGTCGACCAGGTCCTGGCGCAACAGCGGCTCACCACCGGTGAAGCGCACCGTGGTCACGCCCAGCTCCTCGACCGCGATCCGGATCAGCCGGATCATCTCGTCGGTGTCGAGCATCTCGTCGCGCTTGAGCCACGGCAGCCCCTCGGCGGGCATGCAGTAGGTGCAGCGCAGGTTGCACTTGTCGATCAGGGAGACGCGCAGATCCGTCGCCACCCGGCCGAAGCGGTCCACCAGTTCCGGAGTGTCCGGCCGTTCGGAGGAGTCGGTCGAGCGGCGCACGAGCGGGATTCCCAAGTCCACCGCGTTCACAACTCGACCCTATCTCCTCGCACCGACGATTTTCGATCGCGCGCGAGGATTCGAGCCCGCCAAGAGCGCTGGTCAACAGGGGTGCGGCGGAGGTTAACGATCCGAGTTCGCGGGTCGAGAGGGCCTAGTTTCGCCGTATCTGCGGAAGTATCGTCGTGCGCGTGCCGCACTATCGGATCGCAGAATCAGCCTCGCTGCTCGGCGTCAGCGACGACACCGTTCGCCGCTGGGTCGACGGCGGGCAGTTGCCCGCGGAGCGCGACTCGGCCGGACGGCTGGTCGTCGACGGAGCCGCGCTCGCCGAGTTCACCCGCGACCAGGCCCGGTCCGCGCCGGACCCGTCGGCCGTCGGGCGCTCGGCGCGCAACCGCTGGGTGGGGCTGGTGACCGAGATCGTCTCGGACAAGGTGATGTCGCAGGTGGAGATCCAGTGCGGTCCGCACCGGGTGGTGTCGCTGATGAGCACCGAGGCGGTCCGCGAACTCGGGCTGGTGCCCGGGTCGCTCGCGGTGGCCGTGGTCAAGTCGACCAACGTCGTGGTGGAGACACCGGGAGAGGGCTGAATGTCGAAGCTCAAGATGATCGCGGGCGGGATGCTCGCGCTGACCCTGCTGGCGGGTTGCGGGCAGGCCCAGCCAGGCCAGGAGGTGCAGCCAGGCCAGGCACCCGCGGAGCGGAAGACGGTCACCGTGCTGGCCGCGGCGTCGCTGACCGAGTCCTTCGACGAGTTGGGGAAGCGGTTCACCGCCGAGCACCCGGACGTCGAGGTGCGGTTCGACTACCAGGGCTCCTCGACGCTCGCGGAGCAGATCAAGCAGGGCCGCCCGGGCGACGTGTTCGCCTCCGCCGACGACAAGAACATGGCCAAGGTCGCCGATCTCGTCTCGTCGCCGCAGACCTTCGCCACCAATCGGCTGACCCTGGTCGTGCCTCCCGGCAACCCCGGCCACGTGACCTCGCTGCACGACCTCGGCGGCAAGAAGCTGGTCGTCTGCGCACCTCAGGTGCCGTGCGGCGCGGCGACGCAGAAGGTCGCCCGGGCCGCCGGGGTCGGGTTGCAGCCGGTCAGCGAGGAGAACGACGTCAAGCAGGTGCTGCAGAAGGTCGTCGCGGGCGAGGCCGATGCCGGTCTGGTCTACGTCACCGACGCCGAGGCGGCGGGGGACCAGGTGCAGGTGATCGACTTCCCGGAGTCGCCGCAGGTCGTCAACAGCTACCCGATCGCCACCGTCAAGGACTCGCAGCAGCCGCAGGCCGCCGACGAGTTCGTGTCGTTCGTGCGCGGTCCGGTCGGCCACGAGGTCCTCGGCGCGCACGGCTTCGACGTTCCGTGATCAGGCGTCATCCGCCGCAGGTGCCCGCCGTGCTGTGGGCGCCTGCGGCGCTCGCGCTGGCGCTGGTGGCGCTGCCGGTGTTCGGCCTGCTCACCCGGGTCGAACCGGCCCGGCTGCCCGCGCTGCTGCTGAGCCCTTCCGCGCTGGACGCGCTGCGGTTGTCGGTGGTCACGGGCCTGATCGCGACCGCGCTGGCCGCCTTGCTCGGGGTGCCGCTGGCGGTCGTGCTGGCCCGCTCCCGGATGCGCGGGCTGCGCGTGGTGCGGGCGCTGGTGCTGCTGCCGCTGGTGCTGCCGCCGGTCGTCGGCGGTCTCGCGCTGCTCTACCTGCTGGGCCGGACCGGGCCGCTCGGCGGCGTGCTGGCGGTGGCCGGGGTCCGGTTGCCCTACACCACCGCGGCGGTCGTGCTGTCGCAGACGTTCGTCGCGATGCCGTTCCTGGTGGTGGGGCTGGAAGGGGCGTTGCGCACCGCGGGGGGCCGCTACGAGCAGGTCGCGGCGACGCTGGGCGCGGGCCCGTGGCTGGCGTTCCGGCGGGTCACGCTGCCGCTGCTGCTGCCCGCGCTCGGGTCGAGCCTGGTGCTGACGTTCGCCCGCGCGCTGGGCGAGTTCGGCGCCACGATCACCTTCGCGGGCAGCTTGCAGGGCAGCACCCGGACCCTGCCGCTGGCCATCTACACCACCGCCCAGTCCGATGTGGACGCTGCGGTGGCGATGTCGTTGTTGCTGGTGGTCGTTGCCCTGCTGGTGATCGTGATCGCCCGCCCGAGAGCTGTGGAGGGACGGTTGTGAGCGGCCTGAGGGTGGACGTCGAGCTGCACCGCGCGGAGTTCTCGCTGCGCGCCGACTTCGAGGTGGCCCCCGGCGAGGTGCTGGCGGTGCTCGGGCACAACGGCGCCGGGAAGTCGACGCTGCTGTCGGTGCTGGCCGGACAGCTGGTGCCGGATCGGGGCGTCGTCGAGCTGGACGGGACGCCGTGGCTGGACACCGAGCGCCGCGTCCACGTCGCCACCCACCGGCGCGGTGTGGGGTTGCTGGCGCAGCAACCGCTGCTGTTCCCGAACCTCACCGCGCGCGACAACGTCGCCTTCGGGCCCCGCGCGGCGGGCGCGAGCAAGGCGCGGGCGAGGGAGATCGCCGAGCACTGGCTGGTCGAGACCGGTGTCGCCGAGCTGGCCGGACGCCGTCCCGCGCGGCTCTCCGGCGGTCAGGCGCAGCGGGTCGCGCTGGCTCGCGCGCTGGCCGGTGACCCCCGGCTGCTCATGCTCGACGAGCCGCTGGCGGCGCTGGACGTCGACGCGGCCCCGGCGATGCGCGGCCTGCTGCACCAGGTGCTGCGCCGCCAGGAAATGCCGACGGTGCTGGTCACCCACGACGTGCTCGACGCCGTGGTGCTGGCCGACCGGCTGCTGGTGTTGCGCGACGGGCGGATCGTCGAGCAGGGCCGGACCAGCGAGGTCCTGTCCCGGCCGCGCGAGGCCTTCACCGCACGCCTGGCCGGGCTCAACCTGCTCGCGGGCACCGCGGTCGACGGGGGAGTGCGGATCGGCGACGAGATCATCAGCGGCCGGGTCGTGGAGGAGCTCGACGTCCGGGAACCGGCCGCGGCGGTGTTCGCCCCGGCGGCGGTGGCCGTGCACCGGGAGCGCCCGCACGGCAGCCCGCGCAACGCGCTGCCGGTCACCGTCGCGGCCCTGGAACCGCGCGGCGACGTCGTCCGGGTGCGCGCTGAGAGCGGTCCCGCCGCCGACGTCACCCCGGCGGCCGTCGCCGAGCTCGGACTTTCCGCAGGTGAGGACGTGTGGTTCGTGATCAAGGCTACCGAGGTGGCCATACACCCCGTTCCCGGAGGATCATCATGGGCGTGACTGAGCCATCCACCTGGACGTACCTGATGGACATGGACGGCGTGCTGGTCCACGAGGAGCACATGGTGCCCGGCGCGGACGAGTTCGTGGCCGCTCTTCGGGAGAACGGCATCCCGTTCATGGTCTTCACCAACAACTCGATCTACACCCCACGGGACCTGCGTGCCCGGCTACTGCGCAGCGGGCTGGACATCCCGGAGGAGGCGATCTGGACGTCCGCGCTGGCCACGGCGCAGTTCCTGGAGCAGCAGCGCCCCGGCGGTTCGGCGTTCGTCGTCGGCGAATCCGGGCTGACCACCGCGCTGCACAACATCGGTTACGTGCTCACCGACCGGGACCCCGACTACGTGATCCTCGGCGAGACGCGCACCTACAGCTTCGAGGCCATCACCAAGGCCATCCGGCTGGTGGAGAACGGTGCCCGGTTCATCGCCACCAACCCGGACGAGAAGGGGCCGAGCCGCGAGGGGACGTTGCCGGCCACCGGTGCCGTCGCCGCGCTGATCGAGCGGGTCACCGGCCGCGCCCCGTACTACGTGGGCAAGCCGAACCCGCTGATGATGCGCTCCGCGCTGCGCCACCTGGGCGTGCACTCGGAGAACACGCTGATGATCGGCGACCGGATGGACACCGACGTCCGCTCCGGCCTGGAGTCGGGGCTGCAGACGATCCTGGTCCTGTCCGGCATCTCCGATCAGGACACGGCGGAGCTGTTCCCGTACCGCCCGACGAAGGTCGTCCGCTCCATCGCCGACCTCCGAGACCACGTCACGGACCCCTTCCAAGCCTGACCCCGCTCGTGGTGGCGAAGTTTTCATGAAAACTTCGCCACCCACGGAACCCGGAGAACGGACAGTTCTCATGAAAACTGTCCCCACCCGACGACCCCACCAGGCGTGACGAGTGCCTTGTGGGGTGTTCGGAGGTGGGGGAAGTTTTCATGAAAACTTCGCCGTCAACATCACGTCTTCGACGGGAATCGTCTTGTGTTGACCTGGTGCGGTTTTCATGAGAACTGCACCGGGTCAGGTGCGGAGCTTGTCGAGTTCTGCTGCGTCTTCGGCGCCGAAGCGGTCTTCGAGGGCTTCGGGTTCGGCGTCGACGTCGATCTGGGCCAGCGGCATGCCGCGGGCGCTGGAGATCGCGCCGAGTCGGCGGGTCGCGCGGTCCGACGCGTAGGCGGTGAGCTCCTCCTTGTCGAGCTGGAAGGGCAGCTCCTCCGGGGCGTCGGCGGGCTGCCACTGGACCTGGGCGATGGCGTGCGGCAGCAGCGTCGCCATCTGGTCCTCGACGACCGCCCAGTTGCGCTCGTCGGCGGCCACGTGCCTGCGGCAGGTGAAGGTGCCCCAGGCCATGTGCCTGCGCTCGTCGTCGCCGATGAGCTTGATGACCTGCTGCATCCCCGGCAGGATGCCGCGGCTGACGCAGATCTTGTGCCAGGCGAAGTAGCCGGTGAGCGCCAGCGTCCCCTCGACCACGTGGTTGTAGGTGACCGAGGCGCGGACCTGGTTCTCCGGGCTGGGGTCGGTGTGCAGCGCCTGCAGCGTCTCCGGCAGCGCCTTGTAGAAGATCTCCCGGTAGCCGGGGTTCTCGGCGACGAACTCGTGCAGGTCGTCGGTGAGGCCGACCGCGTCCATCCACAGCCGGAACACCTGGGTGTGCTTGGCCTCTTCGAAGCAGAACTGGGTGAGGTACATCTCATCGCCGAAGCGGCCCTCGGCGGCCATCGCCGCCATGAACGGCTGGAGGTCCTCGGTGACGGCTTCCTCGCCGGCGATGAACTGGGCGCACAGCCCGGCCACGCCGCGCTTCTCGTCGTCGGTGAGTTGCTGCCAGTCCTGGGCGTCCTGGGTGAAGTCGATGTCGGCCGGGTTCCAGAAGCGGGCGTTGCCCTTGGAGAACAGCCGCAGCGGCAGCGATTCCCAGTTCAGGCCGCGTGCTTGCAGGGAGTGGAAGCTCTCGCGCTGGGCGGGGTGCGTGCTCGTCATTGAACGACTCCGGCTCGCCGTGGTGTGAGGTGCGCTACTCCAGCCAGTTTCGGTACCGGACAGTTTCGCGTCAAGTTCGCCGCGCGCGTATCCGTAGGCTGGCCGCGATGGACGAGCGCAACGCACTCACGGTCGGATTCGACCTGGACATGACCCTCATCGATCCGCGGCCCGGCATGGTCCGCGCCTTCGAGGCCCTCAACGAGGAGTTCGGCACCGAGCTCGACGGGCAGCACTTCGCGTCGAACCTGGGGCCGCCCCTGGAGGACGTGCTGCGCGGATACGGCTTCGACGAGCCGATGGTCGCGCGGCTCGTCACCCACTTCCGCGCGATCTACCCGACCGTCGTCATCGGCGAGACGATCGCCCTGCCGGGCGCCGCCGAGGCCCTGGAAGCCGTGCGCGCCGCGGGCGGGCGGACGCTGGTGGTCACCGGCAAGTACGAGCCCAACGCCGCGCTGCACCTCAAGGCGATGGGCTGGAACGTCGACCGGCTCGCCGGCGGCGTGTTCGGCGCGGGCAAGGGCGACGTGCTGCTGGCCGAGGGCGCGAGCATCTACGTCGGCGACCACTTCGGCGACATCGTCGGCGGGCACGCGGCCGGAGCCACCGCGGTCGCCGTGGCCACCGGCCCCTACTCGACCGCCGAGCTCAGCGACGCCGGAGCCGACGTGGCGCTCAACGACCTCACCGAGTTCCCGGCCTGGCTGGCGGCCCGCGTCTAGCTCCGGCGGGCGCGCACCACGGTCGCGATCACGCCGAAGATCAGGCCCGCCGGGCACAGCAGGGTCGCGAGGCTGACCCACGCCGGGAGGTCTTGATGACCGGTGGCGAAGAGCGCGAAGATCACGATGATGGCGAGCAGGCCGACGCCGAACATCGCCATCGCGACCGGAAGCACTGCGGATCTGGGTGAGTTGCTCGCCATGTGAGCAGCGTATTCACAGCAGCACCAACGGCTGCAACCGGTCTGGGTCGACAAGGATGGGTGACGTGGTCCACCTTCGCGGTACGCTTGGTGGGACGCGTCCCGGCGCGCGCACCTGCGTGGCGTTAACGGGGCGCTTTCGTCGTGACGGGGCGTTTGCCGCGTTGCGGTGGGAACAACGGCAGGGATCGTGGCCCGCGAGCGGGTCAGCGCGCATTCGACAGGGAACGGTGAGGACAGTGCCGACCGGCAGGGTCAAGTGGTTCGACTCGGACAAGGGCTTCGGCTTCCTGACCCAGGATGGCGGGGAGGACGTGTACGTGCGTTCCTCCGCGTTGCCATCTGGTGTGGATGCGCTCAAGACCGGCCAGCGCGTCGACTTCGACATGGCGCAGGGTCGACGCGGCCCGCAGGCGTTGAAGGTGAAGTTACTGGACCCGCTGCCCTCGGTCACGGAGGCGCGCCGCCGTCCCGCCGACGAGCTGCACGGCATGGTCGAGGACATGATCAAGCTCCTGGAGCTGAAGGTCCAGCCCGATCTGGCCCGAGGCCGCTACCCCGACCGCAAGACGTCCAAGCGCATCGGCGAAGTGGTCCGCGCCGTGGCCCGAGAACTCGACCCGGGCGGCAACTGACCGGTTTCAGGAAGACTCCGTGGTCTTCTTGCTCGGCGGTGCGGGTAGCGGAACCTGACACGCCTTCTGGCTCCGGGATCCGAGACTGATGTGTGACCAATACACGGCGCTTCGGCTGTCCTCCCCAGAAGACGTGTCAGAACCCGCGGCGGTGCGAGTGCCTCAGGTGGGGTGCTGAGAAAGCGCTTCCGGCGCTTTCCTGACGCGCGGCCTCACTGCTTGACGTCGAGGACCCAGCTGCCGCCGATGCCGAAGTCGACTCCGCCGTCGGCGCCTTGGGTGAGCACCGCCGAGAACTGCTGGACCTCGACGTGCTCGATGCGGGCGCCGTCCGGCGGCAGCTGCAGCGTGTACGAGTGGCGCGAGTTCGGCGTGAACACCGGGCTGCGGCCGTCCAGCTGCTTGCCGTCGAGACCCTGGTAGAGGAACACCACCTGCCACGGCGCGTTGGCGACCTCGGCGGGGACCGAGATCTGCAGCGGGTCGCGATCGACCATCCGCAGCTCACCCACCGCCTCCTGGTTCGGGGGAGAGCACTGGTCACCGGTCGGGTCGCAGTACTGGGCGGCGTCGACGGCCACCGAGTCCCCGTGCGAGTAGAAGGTCACCTGCGGTTGGCTGGGGGAGGAGCAGCCGGCGGCGAGCCCGGCAGCGGCCACCGCCAGCAGCGGCTTCAGTCCACGATGCACGGCCAGAGCCTACGGGCCGGTGGTCGACCGGGCGGTGGCCGGTGCGCTCGCCGAACGCCGCAGCCGCGATGGCAGCGGGATCACCGGGATCAGCGTGCCGCCGCGGCCCCGCACGACCGTCTGCGACAGCACCAGGGCCAGCAGCGCGGCCACCACCAGGAACCCGATCCAGTACACCGGTGGCAGCAGCACGCCGAGCGCGCCGCCGAAGACCCAGCTCAGCTGCAGGATCGTTTCGGAGCGGCCGAACGCCGAGGCCCGCGAGGCCTCCGGCATGTCCCGCTGGATCACCGCGTCCAGGCACACCTTCGCCAGCGCCGAGGCGGTCGCGCCGACCAGGCCGACGACCACCGCCAGCGGTAGCCCGGCCAGGGCGGCGGCGCAGGCCGCCACACCCATCGCCGCTCCGAGGCAGCCGATGATCAGCCGGTCCGGTTTCTCGAACGTCATCCGCGAGCCCAGCGCGTTGCCCAGGAAGCTGCCGACCCCGGCCGCGCCGCCAACCAGGCCCAGCAGCACCAGCTGCGTGAACGGGTCGTGCTGGGTGTCGTGCTTGATCACGAAAGCGGCGAACAGCGTCAGGAACCCGGTGAGCACGCGGATGCCGCCGTTGCCCCACAGGGCCACCACGACGTGATCGCTCAGCGCCACCTTGCGGGAGCGCCCCCGATCACCGAGCAACGGATCACCGATGGACGTCTGGACCTCGCCCTCGGTGCTCTCCACCCAGCCCGGGATGCGCAGGCACAGCCACACGCCCCCGGCGGCCATCGCGGCCATGAACCACAGCGCGCCCTCCGACCCCCACAGCCAGGCGAAACCGGAGGCGATCGCGCCGAACGCGCCACCCGCCGCCAGACCGAACGCGGTGAGCCGCGAGTTGGCCTTGGTCAGGGTGATCTGGCCGGGCAGCACCCGTGGCGTCATCGCCGCCTTGAGCACGCCGAAGGACTTCGACAGCACCATGCAGCCCAGCGCGGCCGGGTAGAGCAGCCAGCTGTTGAAGTTCAGCGCCATCACCGCGGCCAGCACCACGCGCACCGCGAACGACGCCGCCAGCGCGGCCCTCCGGCCTTGCTGGAGGCGGTCCAGGGCGGGGCCGATCACCGGGGCGATCACCGCGAACGGCGCGACCGTGATCAGCAGGTACAGCGCGACCTTGTCCTTGCTCTCGGCGGTGGCCGCCGAGAAGAACAGCGTGTTGGCCAGCGCGACCGCCATCGCCGCGTCGACCGCGTAGTTGCCCATCCACGCGTAGGTGAACTTGGCCAGCCCGGACCGGTCGGCCCCGTCGGCGTGCGCCAGCGAGAAGAACAGCCGCACCACCCGCTGGGTCAGGTCCTTGCTGCGCCACGCGGCGACCCGGGTGACGGTCAGTTTCTTCGGCGGCGCCGTCCCGCGACGTTCCCGCGCCTCGGGCTGCTCCGGTTCCGCGGAGTCCTCCGGCGCGGCGGAGTGGTCGTCGGGCAGCGGCGGCAGCGGGCTCGTGCCGCCGGGCCGGTCGTCGTAGTCGGGGTCGTCCTGCCAGGGATAACGGCGCCGCTCGGTCTGGCGGGGCCGCTCGGTCTGGCGGGGCTGCTCGGCCTGGCGGGGCTGCTCGGCCTCGTGGGGCTGGTCGGCGTGGGGCGGCTCGAACCGCTGCCCGGACCGCTGCCGGTCGGCGTACCAACCGCGCTTCCCGCGCTGCCCGGCGCCCCAGCCCGGCCGACCCCGCGGCTCGTCCGACCGCTGGTCACGTCCCCGCGTCCCCATGTCCGCCATCCTGCCCCACCTCCCTTCGCCACGACCGGGTTGCGGGCGAGCCCGTCGCAGTTCGCCCTCACGAATAAGAAGGAGGCGGAAAGCCGCCGAAAAATACAGCTGGACACGATCAGGCTACGAAAATGCGGGCTAGATCACCCCTGCGAGTGATCGATTCACTCGGGCACGAACCGCACGCGGAACATCGACGGCCAGTTCTTCCCGGTCAGCAGGAACTCGTCGGTACCCGGCACTGCCGCGATCCCGTTGAGCACGTCGGCACCGGCCCGCTGCTCCGGCGGCAGCAGCCCCTCGGCGTCCACGACGGCCGTGACCTGCCCGTTCGCCGGATCGATCCGCATGATCTCGTCGCTGCCCCACACGTTCGCCCACACCTGGCCGCCCGCGCACTCCAGCTCGTTGAGCTCCTCCACCTGCGAGCCCTCGCGGGTCACCGGCACCTCACCGACCTGGGCGAACGTCGCCGGGTCGCGGAAGGTCAACCGGTCGCTGCCGTCGCTCATCACCAGCCGGTTCCCGTCGAAGCACAGGCCCCAGCCCTCACCCGGGTACTCCACTCGGCGCAGTTCCCGCAGGGTCGCCCGATCGCGCTCGAACGCAACCCCTTCCTGCCAGGTGAGCTGCCAGATACGGTCACCCGTGACGGTGATCCCCTCACCGAAGAACTCGGCAGGCAGCCGTACCTCGTGCCGCGCCGCGCCGCCCTGCGGATCGCCGGCGCGCAGCACCGAGGAGCCGCGCAGGCCGGTGCCTTCGTAGAGGGTGCCGTCGGCGATTTCCAAGCCCTGAGTGAACGAGGAGCGGTCGTGCGGGAGCACGTTGATCACCTCGACTCGAAGGTGTGGCAGGCTTCCCGCGTGCCCAACGCCCTGATCGGTTTGCTCGCGGTCGTGCTGGCCGTCGTGCTGCGCTGGTACCTGCGCCGAGCACGCAACGCCGAGTCCGATGGTGAGCAGCACTCCGCACAAGAGACGGCCAGTGTGAGCAAGTCGCACCCCGAAAGCTTGACACGCCCGGTCACTCCGAGTGCCACTCCGCTCCGGATCAGCGGTCCGACGGCCTCGGCGGAGACACAGCCGACTGCGGCGCGGAGCGCGTACGGCACAATCGAGCATGTGACGCCTATGCCTGCTCCGATGACCAGCCCAGGCGCGGATGCCCCGTACGACGACGCCGGGCAGCCTGCCGCCGAGCCGTTGAACCCGGAGCTCGCGGCGGCCGAGGACGTCGCCCGAGCCGCGGCGGAGGACGAGGCTCGCCCCGGCGACGACCCGATCGGTTCGCCGGTGCTGACCCTGGACACCACCGAAGGCGACGTCGCCGACAGCACGACGTCCCCGGTCGGTGCGCACGTCGGCGTCGAGCCCGAGGGCCCGAACGCGGTCACGCACTACTTCGAGTCGAACTACCCCGGCTACGTCGGCTGGCGCTGGGCCGTGACGGTCGCCAGCGTCGGCGCGGGCGAGCCGGTCACGGTCAGCGAGGTCGTGCTGCTGCCCGGTCCGTCGGCGCTGACCGCGCCGGACTGGGTTCCGTGGCGCGACCGCGTCCAGCCCGGTGACCTCGGCGCGGGTGATCTGCTGCCGACGAGCCCGGACGACCCGCGGCTGGCCCCGGGCCACCTGACCAGCGACGACGAGCAGTTCGCCGACGTCGCCAAGGAGGTCGGTCTCGGCCGCAAGCGGGTGCTCAGCTTCGAGGGCCGCACCGACGCCGCCGAGCGCTGGCACTCCGGTGACTTCGGCCCGCGCGCCGACACCGCCAAGCTCGCGCCCGCGGCCTGCGGGACCTGCGGTTTCTTCCTGAAGCTGTCGGGTTCGATGGGCAGCGCGTTCGGCGTCTGCGCCAACGAGTTCGCCCCGGCCGACGGCCGCGTGGTCAGCGTCGAGTTCGGTTGCGGCGCGCACTCCGAGGTCGACGTGGACGTCTCGTCCACGGTTCCGGTCGCCGAGATCGTCTACGACGACGCCACGCTGGAGTTCGAACCGCGCGGCACGGAGCGCGGGTGAACGAGCCGGACCGCTTCGGCGCGGCCGGACTGCGGCGTGCCGTGCTGCAGTCCTGGGAGTCCTCCCCGACCCGGTTCCGGGAGGACGCCAACGCCGAGGAGGACCTGCGCCTCGGCGGCTACCGCGACCGCCTGCTGGTCGAGCTCGCCCAGAACGCCGCCGACGCCGCCGGTTCCGACGGCGTCCTGAGCGTGGAGCTCGTCGGTGACGAGCTGCGGGTGGCCAACACCGGAGCCCCGTTGACCGCCGAGGGCGTGGCCGCGCTGGCCTCGCTGCGCGCGTCCGCCAAGCGGGAAGGCGCGTCGGTCGGCCGGTTCGGCGTCGGGTTCGCCGCGGTGCTCGCGGTGTCCGAGGCGCCCAGCGTGCTCTCTACGTCGGGTGGTGTGGCGTTCTCCGCCGAGCGCACCCGCGAGGCCGCCGCGCAGCTGCCCGGACCGGCCGAGGAGCTGTCCCGCCGCGAGGGCGCCGTGCCGGTGCTGCGGCTGCCGTGGGAGGTCGACGGCACCCCGCCGGGGGGCTTCACCACCGAGGTCCGGCTGCCGCTGCGCTCCGATGTGGACGCGACGGCGCTGCTGGACTCCTTCGCCGACCAGGCCCCGGGCCTGCTGCTGTCGCTGCCCGCGCTGACCGAGATCCGCATCGGCCGCCAGACCTGGCAGCGCGATGACGAGGACGTCGATCGCGTCGTGGTGCGCGGACCGGTGCGCAGCGACCGCTGGCTGGTGCACCGGACGTCGGGCGCGCTGAGCCAGTCGGTGCTGTCCGGGCTGGGCGCGGAGAGCCGTTCGGCCGCGCACTGGCAGGTCACGTGGGCCGTTCCGCTGGATTCCGAGGGCCTGCCGATCCCGCTGGCCGAGGACGTGCTGCACACCCCGACCCCGACCGAGGAGCGCCTGTCGCTGCCCGCGCGGCTGCTGGCGAGCGTGCCGGTCGAGGCCGACCGGAGGCGCGCCGCGGCCTCGCCCGCGACCGACGAGGTCCTGACCTTCGCCGCCGAGTGCTACCCGGCGCTGGTGGACAAGCTGCCCGGCCCGCACCGCACGGCCCTGGTGCCGTTGCCGGGATTCCCGCTGTCCGATGTGGACGACAAGCTGCGGCAGGGCGTCAACGACCGGCTGCGCGTCTCGGCCTGGCTGCCCGGGGCGGGCGACAAGCCGGTCGCGCCGCTGGAGGCCCGCGCGCTGGAGCAGGTCTCGCCGGAGCTGGTGGAGCTGCTCGAAGACGTCGTGCCCGGTCTGCTGGCCCCGGAGCTCTCCGACGCCCGGCACCGCCGCTCGCTGCACGCGCTGGAGGTCCGCAGGCTCGGCGCCGCCGAGATCGTCGAGGCCGTCACCGGCCTGAGCCGCGAACCGCGCTGGTGGTACCGGCTCTACGACGCGCTGGCCCCGGTGGCCGAGGCCGATCCGCAGGCGCGCGAGGAGTTCACCGCGCTGCCGGTGCCGCTGGCCGACGGCCGCACCGTCAACGGCGTGCGGGACGTGCTGCTGAGCCGCCCGGAACGCGACCTCGACCCGGCCGCGCTGCTGTCCGCCCTGGACATCTCGGGGCTGCGCATCGCCCACCCCGAGGCCACCCACGCGCTGCTGGAGAAGCTGGGCGCGCACCCGGCCGGACCGGCCGAGCTGCTCGACGCCCCGCCCCTGGCCGAAGCCGTGCGCAGCAGCGTCTCCGACGCGCTGACCGGCGTCGACGTGGGCCCTCTGGCCGAGGCCGTGCTGCGGCTGGTCGAGGAGTCCCACCCGCGCGACTGGCTGGGTGCGCTGGCGCTGCCCGACGACGAGGGCGACTTCCGGCGAGCCGACGAGCTGCTGCTGCCGGAGGCCGCGCTGCTGACGGTCATCGACACCGAGCACCTCGGCGAGGGCGCCCCGCTGTCGGTGCTCGACGACGAGGTCGCCCAGCGCTGGCCCACGGAGCTGCTGACCTCGATCGGCGTTCTGGACGGGTTCGGCGTGTTCGTCGAGGACGATCCGGTGGAGGCCGACGACCGGTTCCCGAACGCGCGGCAGTGGTGGGCCGAGCAGGAGGCCGACCGGCCCGAGGAGTGGCCGCCGCCGCGGTTCGTCGGCATCCGCGATCTCGACCTGGTCGCCGACGACGCCTGGCCGGCCGCGATCAGCCTGCTCACCCGCGACCCGGACACGTTGCGCGCGCTCCGCGAGCCGCACGGCTACTCGGCTTGGTGGATCTCCCGGTTCGCGCTGATCGAGGGACACCCGCCGCGGCACTGGCGGCTTCCCGGGGCCGACGAGCTCACGGGCGTCTACGACCCGGTCCCGGACGTGGATCTCGGCGTCGAGGCGCTGCGGCTGGCCGGTGTCCGCGCCGAGCTGCGCATCGACGACGGCGACGACGCCGAGGACCTGCTGGAGCGCCTCGGCGACCCGGACCGCGCGATCCGCGCGGGCACGGCGCTGCGCGCGCACCAGGTGCTGTCGGAGGCGGTCGCCGCGGGGGTCGTGGACGCCTCCGACCTGGAGCCGCCGGAGATGGTCCGCTCGGTCTCGGGCGCGGTGGTCAGCACCGGCCGCGCCGTGGTGCTGGACGAGCCGTGGATGCTCGGCGTCCTGGAGGCCCCGCTGGTCATCGCCGGTGGCAGCCCGGAGCAGTTCGACGCCGAGGCGCTCGCCGAGCTGCTGGACCTGCCGCTGGCCTCGGAGGAGAACACGCTGCGCGTCCCGGACCCGGGCCGCGTGCAGCGCTGGTCGGAGGTCGCCCGCGTCCCGTCGGGTTGCGAGCTGCTGGGCATCGACGTCCCGGACGGCGAGATCGCGCTGCACGACAAGCTGCGCGTCCAGGCGTCGACGGGCGAGCACCAGGTCCACTGGTGGGTCGAGCCCAACGGCAAGGTCCACGCCGAACGCACCCCGGACGGTCTCGCCCGAGCCCTGGCGTGGGCGGCGAACGCCTGGCCGCAGCGCTTCGCCCTGGCAGCGCTGCTCGCCGACCCGGAAGCCACGACCCTGCTGCGCTAATCGCTCAGCGACCGCAGGAAGCGCTCCCAGACTTCGGTTTCGAAGCGGAGCGTGCCTCCGTCGCGGTCCTTGGTGTCCCGGACCCCGACCTGGTCAGCACTCCAGCCGACCTCGACGCAGTTGCCCTCTTGGCCGCTGTGGCTGGATGTGCGCCAGTCGTCGATCACCCGTCCACCTCCATCGCTTCCGCGCGAGCCAGGACGAGGCTCGCGGAATCCGCTGGGCACAGCGCCATTTCCGCCACGTTAGTAGCGGTTTCGAGAAACGGATAGATCTCTTCGGGTTCGTCGAGGAACAATCCTGATCGGCGTTGTTCGAGGTAGACGATCGGCCGTTGCCTCGCGAACTCCTGGATCAGCACGCTGCCGTACAACGCCCAGTGGACTCCCGCGCTGAAGGGCACGACCTGCACGGTGACGTGGTCGTACCTGCTCATCCGCGCTATGTGGCGCAACTGCCCGGCCATCACGCGGTGACCGCCGACCGGTCGCCAGAGGATCGACTCGTCCAGCAAGGCGTGCAGCTCAACCGGTTTCGCCCTGGTCAGCAGGCGCTGCCTGCCGATGCGCAGCGAAACCCTCGATTCGACGACGTCTTCGTCCAGGCCGCCGTTGCGCATGACCGCTCGGGCGTAGTCGGCGGTCTGCAGCAGTCCCGGGACGAATCCGGGCGACACGTCGGTGATCTTCGTGGCTCGCTGCTCGAATTCCAGCAGTGAGATGAGGTGAGATGGCAAACCCGGACGGCTGACCGCCCACCAGTGCTTCTGATGCGCGTCGTGGGCGAGTTCCAGGAGGCGCTTGCGCTCGTTGCCCCGGATGCCGAGCGCGCCCAGGATGATCGCGATCTCGATGCCGGTCGGGACCTTCTCGCCGGACTCGATGCGTCCGAACGTCGCCCGCGACCAGCCGCACACCTCGGCCAGCTCCTCCAGCCGCAGCCCGGCGTCCTTCCTGAGCCGCCGGATCTCCACGCCCAATCCCCGGGCACGTGCAGTTGTCATACGCAGAATCTATTTCAGGGCCTGAGACGACACCATTACACAATCTAATGAACGAGATTGCCTCCTCGATCGCTGGGACGATCTCATGTCCTCGACCAAGGAGGAGAAATGACGGAATACCTCACCCACATCTGGCGCCCCATCCCCGGAGGCCGCCACGCCTTCCCGGCCTCAGCGCTCCGAGAGAGCCTCGATGACCAGGTGAAATCCCACTGCGGCGCGGAAGCTCAGGCCGCGCGCCTGCACGACGCCACGGAGATCGACTGGATCATCGAACCCACCTGCAACACCTGCTGGAAAATCCTCAAGGAAAATCCGTGAGAAAGCTCGACGCGATTCTCACGGCCTGAGGACGATTCTGCCGAAAACCGTTCCCGCGTCCATCTGCTCGTGCGCTTCGGCCGCTTGATCCAGCCTCAGAACGTCGTGCACGACGGGGTGCAGGTGGCCTCGGACGGCGGCGTCGAACTGCCGGGAGCGGACGGCGCTGCGCTCGTCGAGCGGGACGCTGTCGAGGCTGAGGGTCGCGAACGACCGCGACTGCTGGAAGGACCGCAGGAGCCGCGCTCCGAAATCGGCGGAGGCATCCCGGCGATCACGCCGACGGCGACCATGCGGCCGTTGGGAGCGAGGCGGTCGAGGAATTCCGGCGTCCCGTCACCGCCGACCACGTCGATGATCACGTCGAAGTCGCCGGGTTCTCCGTTTCCACCCCGGTCCAGCACTCGCGTCGCACCGAGCCCGCGGAGCCGTTCGCCGCGCTCCGGCGAGGACGTGGTGACCGCGACGGTGCTCGCCCCGCCTCGGGCGGCGAGCTCGACGGCCGCGATCCCGATGCTGCCCGCCGCGCCCCGCACCAGCACCGACTCACCGGAGGCGAAACGAGCGCGATCGAGCGCGAAGTGCGCGACTCCGGCCGAACTGCCCAGGGTTGCGGCGTCGACGGCGGGGAGTGCGTCGGGGAGTGCGGTGATGTCCTCGACGCGGGCAGCGGCTCGTTCCGCGTAGCCGCCGCTCGTCCCGGTGAAGGCCCACACGCGCCGCCCGAGCCACGTCCGATCGACGCCGTCTCCGAGGTCCTCGACCACACCGGCGACCTCGCTGCCCGGGATCAACCCCTCGGCGAACCCGAGGCCGCCGAGCGTGCCGCGGCGGATCACGGCATCGACCCCACCGACGCCGATCGCCTCGGTCCGGACCACGACCTCACCGGGTGCTGGGACCGGGTCCGGCACCTCGCGCACCGTCATCCCGGACGGGTCACCGAACCGCTCGATCACCACCGCGCGCATCTGTTCCTCCTGTTCAACGCCTTGCTGAGGGGTACAGTCCGGACAGTAGTGGACGCCGGCGTCCGCTTAGCGGAAGTGAGAACGAAGGCGGGAGAAGTGACTCAGAACCTCCGCGCGGACGCGCGGGAGAACCGCGATCGGATCCTCGGCACGGCTCGCGAGCTGCTCTCCGAGCGGGGCTTGGGGATCTCGATGCGCGACGTGGCCCGGCACGCGGGCGTGGGGCCCGCGACCCTCTACCGGCGGTTCCCGACGAAGCAGGTGCTGGTCGACGCTGCGTTCGCCGATGAACTGCGCGCGTGCCGGCAGATCGTCGAAGACGGTTGCGCCGACCCGGATCCCTGGCGAGGTCTGACGACCGTGATCGAGGGTCTGAGCGTGCTCAACGCGCGGAACAGGGGGTTCGTCGACGCCTACATGTCGGCCGGAGGCCGGACGTCGCTGTTCGCCCGCCACCGCTCCGCCGTGCTGCGTCAGCTGGAGGCGCTCGCCGCGCGGGCGAAGCGGGAGGGGAGTCTGCGAACCGATTTCAGCGTCGACGACCTGGTGCTCGTCCTGCTGGCGGGCCGCGGTCTGTCGTCGACGAGCCCTGAGGTGCGGACGGCCGCGGCCCGTCGCTTCGCCGCGCTGGCGCTGGACGCGTTCCGCGCCGACAGCGGCAACGGGGCGCTTCCCCGGTGCCCGAGCCTCATCGGTGAGGTGGCCCGGCTCTCGTGATTCGGGGGAGAAGTCAGGTGTCCAGGCCCGAGAGGCCCTGCCAGGAGCCTCGGGAGCCTCGACGGGCGGCGCTGCGTTGCCAGCGGAAGACGCCGTAGCCGATGATGCCCAGCGTCGTTCCCGCGACGCAGCTGAAGAACTGGATGTCGAAGGTGCCGTCGACGAGGTCGCGCCAACCGAACAGCACCGCGCCCGCGAACCACAGGAAGGTGCCGAACAGGACCACCGGCGTCGGGTCCGCCAGCCTGCGCGGCAGCGAGGGGACCGGCCGGTGATCTGCCTCGGAGGGGGCGCGTTCGCCGTCTTGTACCACGTCAGGCAGGCTACTCCCGGTAACAACGGCCCGCGCATAGGCCACCGTGATGGGAAAGTTTCGTATGGTGGAGAGAACCGAGAGCAAGACCTCGCTGCTGGATCGCTACTTCAAGATCAGTGAGCGCGGATCCAGCGTGGGTCGAGAGGTGCGAGGTGGCCTGGTCACCTTCGTGACCGTCGCCTACATCATCGTGCTCAACCCGCTGATCCTCGGCAGCGATTCGCCGAGCGACGCCGGGGCCAAGCACGACGTGCTGGGCAACATCCTGCCGATCCCGCAGGTCGCGGCCGCCACGGCGCTGGTCGCCGGCGTGATGACGATCCTGTTCGGACTGATCGCCAACTACCCGTTCGCCATCGCCACCGGCCTGGGCATCAACACCCTGCTGGCCGTGACGATCGCGCCGCAGGTGACCTGGCCCGAGGCGATGGGTCTGGTGGTCGTCGACGGCATCGTCATCCTGATCCTGGTCGCGACCGGGTTCCGCACCGCCGTGTTCAACGCGGTGCCCGCCGATCTCAAGGCCGCGATCGCGGTCGGCATCGGTCTGTTCATCACCTTCGTCGGTCTGGTCGACGCCGGGTTCGTGCGGCGCCTGCCGGACGCGGCCGACACCACCGTTCCGGTGGGCCTGGGGATCGACGGCTCGATCGCCTCCTGGCCGACCGCGGTGTTCGTCTTCGGCCTGGTGCTGACCTCCATCCTGGTGGCCCGCAAGGTGCGCGGCGGCATCCTGATCAGCGTCGTGGTCACCACCGTCCTGTCGATCATCGTCGAGTCGGTCTTCCACGCCGGTTCCTCCAGCGACTCCGGTCAGACCGGCTGGAACCTGGGCTACCCGGCGCTGCCGGAGCAGATCGCCGGGATGCCGGACCTGTCGCTGGTCGGCGACATCTCCTTCGGCGCCTTCACCCGGCTGCCCGCGCTGGCCGCCGCGATGCTGGTGTTCACGCTGGTCCTGGCGAACTTCTTCGACGCGATGGGCACGATGACCGGCCTCGGCAAGGAGGGCGAGCTCACCGACGAGAAGGGCAACCTCCCGGGCATCGGCAAGGCGCTGGCCGTCGAGGGCCTGGGCGCGGTGGCCGGTGGTGTGGGCTCGGCGAGCTCCAACACGGTCTTCGTGGAGTCGGCTTCGGGCATCGCCGAGGGCGCGCGCACCGGTCTGGCCAACGTGGTCACCGGTGCGCTGTTCCTGGCGGCGATGTTCCTGACCCCGCTCTACCAGGTGATCCCGGTGGAGGCCGCGGCTCCGGCGCTGGTCGTGGTGGGCGCGATGATGCTCGCGCAGATCCGCCAGATCGACCTGTCGGACTTCACGGTCGCGCTGCCTGCGTTCCTGACCATCGCGGTCATGCCGTTCACGTACTCGATCGCCAACGGCATCGGTGCCGGGTTCGTCAGCTACGTGCTGCTGCGGACCTTCACCGGCAAGGCCCGCGAGGTGCACCCGCTGATGTGGGTCGTGGCGGCCGCCTTCGTCCTGTACTTCGCCTCCGGCCCGCTGAGCTCGGTGCTCGGGGTCTGAACCACTGCCGAAAGAGGCACTCGCGTCCAGGAAAACTCGGACGCGAGTGCCTCTTTTTCGCGCTTCGGGCACGGGTTGTGGCCTGACCTTTTGGCGCTGTGAGCCATGTTCACGTCAAATGCTCCGTTCGGAGGCATCCGCTGGCTAAGGTATGCGACCACTGGTCGTCTGATCAGTTTGTCCGAATTCCCGAGATAGTTTGGTAGACTAACGACGTGTCCGATATCGCGGAGCGCGAACGCACCCTGGCAAGCCGCCTGCGGCTCGCGGTCGTTCGCCTGAACCGGCGGTTGCGCGCGCAGCGGGCCGATTCGGCCCTCACGCTGTCCCAGCTGTCAGCCCTGTCCTGCCTGCACAAGGCCGGTTCCATGACGCCGGGAGAGCTGGCGTCCAAGGAAGGTGTCCAGCCTCCCTCGATGACCCGGGTCATCGCGGCGCTGGAGGAGAACGGTCTGGTGGTCCGGCGACCGCACCCCACCGACGGCCGGCAGGCCATCGTCGAGGTGACCGAGCCCGGTGCCGCCCGAGTGGAAGAGGAAGTCACCATCCGCGAGCGATGGCTCGACCAGCACCTCGCGGAGCTCGACGCGGAAGAGCTGGAGGTGCTGTCCCGCGCCTCCGAGATCATCGACCGGCTGGCCAGTCGATGAGCGAGAGCTGAGAGGCGGTTCGCGGAAGCGTGGTTGACCAAGTTCGAAGGTCTGCGGAAGACGAGGACGCCGAAGACCCGGTCAACCGGCAGACGCGGTCCGCGACGGATCGGGAAGTGGACGCCGGCGGAGGGATGTTCCGCTCGCTGCGCGAGCGCAACTACCGCTACTACGCGTCCGGGCAGGTCGTCTCGCTGACCGGGACCTGGATGCAGCGGGCCGCGCAGGACTGGCTCGTCCTGGAGCTCTCCGGTGGAAGCCCGGCCGCGCTCGGTCTGGCCGTGGCGCTGCAGTTCCTCCCCACCCTCGCGCTCACGCTGTGGGCGGGGGTGTTCGCCGACCGGTTCGACAAGCGCCGGATCCTGATCGTCACGCAAAGCGCCCTGGGCCTCTGCGGCTTCGCGCTGGGGACGCTCGACGTGACCGGGATCGTCGCCCTCTGGCACGTCTACGTGCTGTGCTTCGTGCTCGGATGCTTCTCGGCGGTGAACGCGCCGGTGCGGCAGTCCTTCGTGGTGGAGATGGTCGGTCCCGCGCAACTGACCAACGCCGTCGCGCTGAACTCCATGACCTTCAACCTGGCCCGCATCGTCGGGCCTGCGATCGCCGGCGTCGCCATCACCGCCGTCGGCACCGGATGGGTGTTCCTGGTCAACGGGCTGAGCTCGGTGGCCGTGGTCGCCGGTCTGCTGCTGATGGACACCGCCCTGCTGCACCGCGCCAAGGCAGTGGGCAAGGAACGAGGTCAGCTCCGGGCGGGCCTGCGCTACGTGCGCGGCCGCCCGGACCTGGTCGTCGTGCTGGTGCTGGTGTTCTGCATCGGCACCTTCGGGATGAACTTCGAGAGCACCTTCGCGGTGATCGCCCGCAACGTGTTCCACCACGACGCCGACGGCTACGGCATGCTCATCACGATGCTGGCCGTGGGCACGCTGACCGGCGCGACGCTGGCCGCCCGCCGCAGCGCCCGGCCCGGCTCCCGGCTGCGGCTGATGCTGGTCGGCGCCGGGGTGTTCGGGGCGCTGGAGGCGCTGGCCGGGGTCATGCCGTCCTACTGGCTGTTCGCGGCGACGCTGGTCCCGATGGGCGTCGCGGTCATGACCTTCACGACCAGTGCGAACTCGACCGTGCAGCTGGCCGTCGAGCCGACGATGCGAGGTCGCGTGATGGGCCTCTACATGTTGCTGTTCATGGGGGGCAAGCCGCTCGGCGGTCTCGCCTCGGGTTGGCTGGCGGAGGTCTTCGGGCCGCGCTGGCCGGTGCTGCTCGGTGGCCTGCTCTCGTTGGCCGCCGCGGTCGGAGGCGCTCTCGTGCTGTCTCAGCAGCGCAAGAAGGGGTTGATCCAGCCACAAGGTTAGGCTAACCTAATACATGTCCGCTTCGTGGTGGGAGCGGTAGTCAGTTCGGGAACAGATCGAGCCCCGGCCTCCTTCGGGAGACCGGGGCTCGATCATTACCGGCGGCAAGAACTTGTCGGAGCACTCACCGCCGAGCCGGGGCCCACGATTTCAACGGAAGTCGGGTGCCCGATTTCCATTGAAATCGCGTCAGGCCGTGGGCAGGCGCAGGCCGTTGAGGCCCTTGCGGGCGTCGTCGAAGCGCTTGGCGACCTCGTCCCAGTTGACGACGTTCCACAGCTGCTTGACGTAGTCCGCCTTCACGTTGCGGTACTGCAGGTAGTAGGCGTGCTCCCAGATGTCGAACACCAGCAGGGGAGTGGTGGCGATCGACAGGTTGGAGTGGTGGTCGCGCAGCTGCTGGGTGATCAGCCGCTGACCGACCGGGTCCCACGCCAGCACGCCCCAGCCGTTGCCCTGGATCGTGGTCGACACCGCCTCCATCTGGGCGCGGAACTTGTCGAACGAGCCGAAGTCCTGGTCGATGGCCGCCGCCAGCTCGCCCGTCGGCTTGTCGCCGCCGTTCGGGGACAGGATCTTCCACCACACCAGGTGCATCGAGTGCCCCGCGAGGTTGAACGCCAGCGTGGTCTCCAGGCCGACGATCGAGGAAAAGTCGCCCTTGTCGCGCGCCTCGGCGATCTTGTCGATCGTGTCGTTCGCGCCCTTGACGTAGGTGGCGTGGTGCTTGCTGTGGTGCAGCTCGTTGATCTCCCCGGAGATCGCCGGCTCCAACGCCGCGTAGTCGTAGTCCAACTCCGGCAGCACGTACTCGGGCACCGGGGTCTCCCTCCGTAGTCGACACCATCTGGTTGTTGCCACCCTATGGCAATTGCTCAAGGGTGGCTACAGGTGCCCTCGGAGCGTCAGCCCGCCGGCCAGCTGTGCACCGGATCGCCGTTGTCGGCCAGCTCGATGTAGCGGCGCAGCATCGACGTCAGCGCGGCATGGCGATCCGCGCCGTCGGCCTCCAGCCGCGCGACCGCGTCCCGCTGCCAGGTGGCGCCGTTGCGGCGGTTCAGGCACCGCTGCTCGATGACGCCGAGGTAGCGGGAGCGCGCCTCGTCGGAGACCCCGCAGGCCGCGAGGCCCTCGTGGGCCATCGGCAGCAGGCGGCGCAGGACCAGCTCGTCCGGCCTCACCCAGCCCGAACCGGGCCAGTAGAGGTGCGCGTCGAAGCCGTGCCGGGCGCCCGCGTAGAAGTTCTCCTCGGCCGCCGCGAACGACATCTGAGTCCAGAGTGGACGATCATGCTCGGTCAGCGCGCGCTGCGCGCCGTAGAAGAACATCGCGTTCGCCACGATGTCGACCACCGACGGGCCCGCGGGCAGCACTCGGTTCTCGATCCGCAGGTGCGGCACACCGTCGACCAGGTCGTAGACCGGGCGGTTCCAGCGCCAGATCGTGCCGTTGTGCAGCCGCAGCTCGTTGAGCTTCGGGGCGCGGCCGTTGTCCAGCGCGGCCACCGGATCCTCTTCCTCCGGTTCCGGCAGCAGCGCGGGGAAGTAGCGGACGTTCTCCTCGAACAGGTCGAAGATCGAGGTGATCCACCGCTCGCCGAACCACACCCTCGGCCGCACGCCCTGGTTGCGCAGCTCCGTCGGACGGGTGTCGGTGGCCTGCAGGAACAGCGGGATCCGCGTCTCGTGCCAGAGCGCCTTGCCCAGCAGGAAGGGGGAGTTCGCGCCGAGCGCGACCTGGACGCCCGCCAGGCACTGGGCGGCGTTCCAGTGCGCCGCGAAGTCCTCCGGCGCCACCTGCAGGTGCAGCTGCACCGACGTGCACGCCGACTCCGGCGCGATCGAATCCGCGTAGGAACGCAGCCGTTCCGGTCCCGCGTCGGCCAGCGGAACGCCCTCCATGTCCAGCAGCATCTCCTCGCCGCGGGCCATGATGATCTGGTCGTTGAGCACCGCGTAGCGCGGATTGCTCGTCAGCGTCGACGGGTCGAAGTGCAAGCTGCTCAGCGTCGGTAACGACCCGATCATTGCGATCTTCGCGCCCGCGTCGTGCGCCCCGGCGTCGGCTCTGCGCAACGCCGCCCGCACGCCTTCCTCCAAGCGCAGCGCGCTGTCGCCGGCGAGCACCCGCGGTTCGACGTTGAGCTCGATGTTCTGCTGCCCCAGCTCGGTGGTGAAAATCGCCTCGCTGATTTTCTCCAGCACCACCACGTTGTTCATCGACGGCTGCATGTGCTCGTCCACCAAGCACAATTCCATCTCCAGCCCCATCTGTTGATGGGGGAAGGAGAATTCACCATCGGCGAGCATGCGGGCCAGGGCGTCCAGTCCGCGTTGCATCTTGTTCCGATAGCGTTGCCGATCAATCGGTTTGAAGGATCGATCGTCCACGTGCCGTCCCATGCCGTCTCCCCTTTATCGGCAGCACGTCAGCGCCCAGCGCTGGGGGAACCACCGTGACACATCCCCACCTGCGGAGCCAGCGGCCAAAACGGTGTCAGCCGCGCAACGCCCCCACCTCGCGAACGCGCACGGCATTCAGCCTTTCCCGCTCCGCTGAAACGCGTTGAAATGGGCCGCCGGGAGCATTCCCGCGCGCTGTTCGGTGTTGCCCGCACGGGCAATCGGTCCAATCCGAGCCGGAAGTGGACGGCAACCAGTCCACCGTGATCCGGAGACCCCGGCATCACGCAGCGTCGCCCCTCTCGTCTGTTGGGGCGAGAACTTTCCCACCACTTCCGCGCGGCACTCGCGAAGTTCTCACAACCACCGCACGAGCAGGTCTGAACAAATCCACCGAGGCGAATCCGAAAATCGTGCATAACGCCACATCCCTTCCCGTCACCGACCCCAACTCCGCAACACCAAGGCCCCCTTTCACCCACCGATTCGTGACCCCGCCAGGAGGAAGGGAACCTTCCTGCCATCGCCGCGGGCGAGCAGGGGAACCTTCCTGTCACGTCCCCGCGGGCGGGCGCGTGCGTGGGAACCTCTCGCTCATGCCGGACCCGGACGTGGGGAGCGTGGGAACCTTCCTGTCACCGGCGGTCGCGGTGCGGATGGGACAATGCCCGTCGTGGCGGAGATGGTCGAGATCAGCGACGTCGACGATCCTCGGGTCGACGACTTCCGCGATCTGTCCCGCGCGGACCGCAGGCCGGACCGGCCCGGCGGGCGCGGGCTGGTGATCGCCGAGGGCGTGGTGGTGGTCGAGCGGTTGCTCGCCTCGCCCTACCCGGTGCGGGCGTTGTTCGGGGTGCGTCGCCGGATCGAGGAGCTGGCCGAGGCCACCGCCGGGCTCGACGTGCCCGCCTACGCCACCGACGCCGACGTGATGGCGCGCGTCGTCGGGTTCCACCTCAACCGCGGTGTGCTCGCGGTGGCCGACCGGGCGCCGGTCGTCGACCCCGCCGAGCTGATCGGCCGCGCGCAGCGGCTGGCCGTGCTCGAAGGCATCGGCGACCACGAGAACCTCGGGGCGCTGTTCCGCAACGCCGCCGCGCTCGGCGTCGACGGCGTGCTGCTCGGCGCCGGGTGCTCGGACCCGCTCTACCGGCGCAGCGTGCGGGTGTCGATGGGGCACGTGCTGCGGGTGCCCTTCGCCCACCTCGAATCCTGGCCCGCCGACCTGAAGATGCTGCGCGAGGAGGGGTTCCGCATCGCCGCGCTCACCCCGCGCGGGGACTCCCGGCCGCTGCGCGAGGCCGGGCTGGATCGCGGGAAGACCGCCGTCCTGCTCGGGTCGGAAGGCCCGGGGCTGACCGACGAGGCCATCGAGGCCGCTGACGTCGCGGTGCGGATCCCGATGGCCGGCGGGGTCGATTCGCTCAACGTCGCCACGGCCGGGGCCATCACCTTCCACGCGCTGAGCGGGGCCTGATGGACGCCGGTTGGGAGCTGCACGCGCGGTCCGGACGCGCCGTGCTGGTGCGCGGCGACGGCGCCGAGTACGACCCGGCGCGGCTGCGGCTGCCCGAGGCGCTCGTCGCGGCGCTGCACGAGTGGGCCGGCGTGGCCGAGCTCGTGCAGAACGGCGAGTCGGCGCAGACCGGGGAGATCGTGTCCCGCCGCGGACGGCAGCTGGCGACGCGACTCGCCGCCGAGACCGGTGGCCGCGTCGGCTACGTCGATCCGCTCAGCGGGGAGCTCGCCCAGATCGGGCGGCCGCGTTCGGCTCAGGCGATCCGACGCGGAGGGCGACCGGTCGCGCCGGTGAACCCGACGCCGTGGGGGACCGGGCTGATGATCAGCGCGGTCATCGCGGCGATCGTGGCCGTGACGCTCGCCGTCGTCTCCCAGGGGCTGGCCGACGTCAGCGGCGTTCTCGCGCTGTTCGTCAACATCGCCATCGCCGCCGGGTTCGCGCCCTCGATCTGGCTGGGCCGCAACGTGCCGGTCTGGCGGTGGGTCGCCTTCGGCACCGCGGCGGGCCTGGTGATCTCCTGGATCGTCGGGCTGCTCAGCCTGCTCGGACCCGGCTGAGAACGAGAAACGGCCAGGCCGCGAAGGCCTGGCCGTTCTTCGGAGAACCTGCTCAGCGGTGCGAGCGGACGCCCAGCAGCACGTCCTCCCACGACGGCACTATCGGGTGGCTCTTGCGGGCGTTGCGCTTGGGCTCGGCCTTGGTGTCCTCGGCGGACTCGGTCTCGGCCTTGGCCGGTTCCTCGACCGGCTCCGGGGTTTCCAGGTCCAGCGTCGGCTCGGCGGGCTCGACGGGCTCCGGTTCCGGTGGTTCGACGCGCTGCAGCGTCGGCTCGGCGCGGGCCACCGGGGCGTCGGGCAGCACGGGCTGCGGCTCCGGCTCCGGCTCGATCGGTGCCGGGCCCGGCTGCTGGTCGAGCTGCAGCGCTTCGCGGGCCAGCTCGGTCACCGGTCGGACCGTGCGCAGCGGCCGGTTCGGCGACGGGTCGAGCAGGTCGACCGCGTGCTCGTCGAGCGAGGCGACGGTGCCGCCGTGCGCGCCGGGGTGGAACACCCAGTGCGCGCTGTTCTCCGAGCGACCGGCCTGCCAGGACAGCTCCACGACCCACTTGTTGTCGTCGCCGCGCCAGGCGTCCCAGTTGGCCTCGGTGTACTCGTGGCCGCGCATCCCGAAGGTGTGCGCGATGACCTCGCCGAGCGTCTGCACGTCGGGGCCGTCCTCGCGGACCGGGTGGGCGCGCTGGGCCATCTCGGCGATCTGGGCGCGTTCGAGCAGCACCGGGTACGCGTAGCGCTCGATGCGGTGCTCGGGCAGGCCCGAGGTGGCCGCTATCTGGGCGACGGACGCGCCGGAGCGGATGCGGGCCTGGATCTCGCGCGGCCGCATCTGCTGCTCCATCTCGATCTGCACCTGGCCCAGCCGGGTGAGGTCGCCGCGGGAAGCCGCGCGCAACCGCTCGTCGGCGGGCACGGTGAATCGCTCACCGTTCTCCGGGTCCTCGCAGATGACGGATTCACCGTCCTCGTCGAGCCCGACCACTCGCAGCGCTCGCATCACGCCAGCCTCCCGCCGACCTACATGTCACCAAGCTGTGACAGTAACCCGGCGCGCCGCCTTGACGCGGGAGGCACGCCGGGTACTCGTGTCGTTCGTTGGTCGCCCTGTCGGCTTCGATCTTGCCCTATGCGCGCGGGTCGCGCGAATGAGTTGAACTACTCAACTCCTGCGACTATCACTCGTGGTGATCAACTTCGTCGCTGATCGCGACCGCGAAACGGCAACGGCCGCCGGGGAAATCCGCAGGTCGCGGATGTCGCCCGACGGCCGCATAGCGCGATCAGGACAGCTTTGAAATCACCCAGTCGATGGACTTGGTCAGCTGGGTGATGTCGTCCGGCTCGATGGCCGGGAACATGCCGATCCGCAGCTGGTTGCGGCCCAGCTTGCGGTACGGCTCGGTGTCGACGATGCCGTTTGCGCGCAGCGCCTTGGCGATCGCGGCGGCGTCGATCGAGTCGTCGAAGTCGATGGTGCCGACGACCTGCGAGCGCTTCGCCGGGTCGGTGACGAACGGGGTCGCGTGCTCCGAGGCCTCCGCCCAGTCGTAGAGGCGCTTCGAGGACTCCTTGGTGCGCGCGTCGCACCAGGACAGGCCGCCCTGGCCGTTCATCCACTCGATCTGGTCGGCCAGCATGAACAGCGTGGCGACCGCCGGCGTGTTGTAGGTCTGGTCCTTGCGCGAGTTGTCCAGCGCGGTCGGCAGCGACAGGAACTCCGGCACCCAGCGGTCCGAAGCGCCGATCTCGTTGACCCGCTCGATCGCGGCCGGGCTCATCGCGGCCAGCCACAGCCCGCCGTCGGAGGCGAAGGACTTCTGCGGAGCGAAGTAGTAGACGTCCACGTCCGAGGCGTTGAAGCCCAGACCACCGGCGCCCGAGGTGGCGTCCACGGCGATCAGCGCGTTCTCCGAGCCCGCCGGGCGGGACGGCGGCAGCATGACGCCGGTGGAGGTCTCGTTGTGCGCCCAGCCGATCAGGTCGACGCTCGGGTCCGACACCGGCTCCGGGGCGTCACCCGGCTCGGCGGAGACCACGACCGGGTCGCCGAGGAAGGGAGCGGTCTTGGCGGCCTTGGCGAACTTCGAGGAGAACTCGCCGTAGGTCAGGTGCAGCGAGCGCTCGCGGATCAGACCGAAGGTCGCGGCGTCCCAGAACGCGGTGGTGCCGCCGACGCCGAGCACGACCTCGTAGCCCTCGGGCAGCGAGTACAGCTCCCGCAGTCCCTCGCGGACCCGTCCGACCAGGGACTTCACCGGCTTCTGGCGGTGGGAGGTGCCCATCACCGCGGCGCCCTCGTTCGCCAGCCGCGCGAGCTGCTCCGGGCGCACCTTGGAAGGTCCGCAGCCGAATCGGCCGTCCGAGGGCTGGAGTTCGTCGGGCAGCTTCAGGGTCGTCGGGTCGGTGGTCTCGGCCTGCGTCATTCCGGCGCCTCCGGGCGTTGTTGTGGTGACTGTGCGGGTCGGTGAGAATCCCGTCCCCGCGCGCCAGTGGCCAGGTCCGCCGGCGCCATTGCCGGCTCGGCTCAAGTGTTGCAGCAGGGTTACCGCGCGGTGTCCGGCGGCTGCTGCCGCACCGCAACTTACTGCTGTTCGCCTCCCCGGCCAACCACACTGTGGCCCAGAAGGCCCGTTCGAGTCGGACTGATCAGGCGAATCCGGGCGCTCCGCAGCACTTCTTGTACTTGCGTCCCGAGCCGCACCAGCAGGTGTCGTTGCGGCCCGGTGGCCAGGGGAGACCCGACCGTCGTGGGCCTCCTCGAAGACGAAGTCGTCCGGGGCCTCGGGGTCGGCCGGGTCGATGCCGAAGGAAGCGGCGAACTCCTCCACGGCGGTGACGGTGGTGGGAACCAGGCAGGCGCCCGTGGGGACGTCGGCGAGCTCGCGCTGCACCGAGCGCCGGTAGTCCTCGTGCGTCGTGCCCTCGTTCCACCACTCCGGGTGCTCGGCGACCGAGCGGGCGAACTCCTCCGCGGTCCACAGCGGGACCGGGTAGAGGGTGAGGGAGAGGTTCCCCTCCTCGTCCACGAGGCCGTCGAGGTCGCCTTCCTCGTCGGTGATCCGGTGGATCCCCTCGCTCACCTCCTCGTGGTGCGCGGCGCAGCGATGGACGAACTCGTCCATCGCGTCGGCGGGCATGCCCTGGTCGCGGCGGGCGTGCCAGCGCTCCATGAGCAGGTCGAACCCCTGATCGGTGGCCTCCAGCGGCTCGTCCAGCGACGGGACGATGTGGTTCGCGCCCGCGTTGAGCCAGCGCATCCCCTCGGCGACGTCGCCCGAGGCGGCGAAGCCGTAGTGGACGTCCATGTAGGTCATCGCGACCTTGCTCGGCGTGCGGCGCAGCTCGTCGAGCAGCGGCGCGGCCTCGTCGGCGCGCCCGTGGGTGAGCAGGTAGGCGATGTAGGCGCCCTTGCCGCTGAGCGGACCGGCGTCGACGTCGAGCTTGAATGCCCTGGTCACGGCGTCGCGCTCGCGTTCGTGCTCGTCGGCCAGGTGCCAGTTCTCGGCGGCCTGGACGAGTTCGGAGCACGGGTCGTCGCAGAGCGCCGCGTCCTCCTCGAGGGCCTGGGCGTTCTGGACGTGCACACTCCGCGAATCGGTCACGAGCTCAAGGTAAACCCCGGTGGGCCGGTCATCGGACCGGCCCACCCGGGGCTCACACGGGTGCGATGACCTGCGTGATCGTGTCCCAGCCCGCGACGTCCTGCGGGGAGCGCGGGGCCGGGCCGACGTACTGCGCCGACGGCCGGACCAGGCGCCCGGTCTTCTTCTGCTCCAGGACGTGCGCCGACCAGCCGGCGAGCCGGGCGGCGGTGAACATCGAGGGCATCATCGTCGTCGGCACCTGGGCGAAGTCGAGGACGACGGCCGCCCAGAACTCCACGTTGGTCTCGATCTGGCGGTCGGGTCGCCTTTCGCGCAGCTCGGCCAG
This sequence comes from Saccharopolyspora sp. ID03-671, assembly GCF_045278815.1. Classification (NCBI taxonomy): domain Bacteria; kingdom Bacillati; phylum Actinomycetota; class Actinomycetes; order Pseudonocardiales; family Pseudonocardiaceae; genus Saccharopolyspora; species Saccharopolyspora sp. ID03-671. The sequence goes on along the minus strand of NZ_CP134054.1, from coordinate 3,313,793 downwards.
CGCGGCCTGCTCCAGCTCGCGGGCCACCTCGAAGCGGGGGGCCTTGAGCTGGTCGCAGGTGTTGCGCAGGACGCGGGCGCGCGGGTCCTCGGCGCGGTAGACGCGGTGCCCGAAGCCCATCAGCCGGTCACCTCGGTCGAGGATGTCGGCCACCACCCGGCGGGCGTCGCCGGTGCGCTCGACCTCCTCGATCATCGGCAGCACCCGGGCCGGGGCGCCGCCGTGCAGCGGGCCGGACATGGCGCCGACCGCACCCGACAGGCTCGCGCCCACGTCGGCGCCGGTGGAGGCGATGACGCGGGCGGTGAAGGTCGAGGCGTTGAGCCCGTGCTCGGCCGCCGACACCCAGTAGGCGTCCAGCGCCTGCACGTGGGCCGGGTCGGGCTCGCCGCGCCACCGGGTCAGGAACTGCTCGGTGGTGGTCCTGGCCTCGGCGATGCGGGCGTGCGGGACCGGCGCCTGGTCGCCGCGCGCGGACTGGGCGATGTAGGACAGGCCGAGCGAGCAGGCCCGCGCGAGCTGCTCGCGCACCTGCTCCGCCTCGATGTCGAGCACCGGCTCGAAGCCGAAGGCGGGTGCGGTCATGGCCAGCGCGGCCTGGGCGTCGGCCCGCACGTCGCCGGTGCGGACCGGCAGCGGGAGGTCCTCGGCGAGCGGCAGCCCACCGCCGAAGGCCCCGTCGACCAGCAGCGTCCAGACGTCGCCGAAGGAGACCGTGCCCACCAGGTCCTCGATGTCCACGCCTCGGTAGCGCAGCGCGCCACCGTCCCGGTCGGGTTCGGCGATCTCGGTCTGGAAGGCGACCACGCCTTCCAATCCGGGGCGGAATTCGCTCATAGCTGCCTCGTCTCCTGGTCGTAGGGGTGCGCGCGTGCGGTTGGGCGGGCGGCGTGGCGGGGGTGTCCGCCCACAGTGCACCGCCGGGGGAAGAACCGGCAATGGAGTCGGGGTGGGAAAAAATTCCGAGATGAGTTGACGCGGGGGGAATGGATGGTTTTGCTCCCCGTGGAAAAATTCCGGAAAAATTGTTGTTTCGCAACGCGGCGATCCGGACGAATCGGTCGTCCGATCAGGGGCTGACCCCACCCGGGTGTGTTAAGGATTCAGACATGCACCTCGCCCCGCACGAGCGCGACAAGCTGCTCGTCTACGTCGCAGCGCAACTGGCCCGCGAACGGATGGACCGCGGCCTCAAGCTCAACCACCCCGAAGCGATCGCGCTGATCACCCACCACGTCGCCGAGGGCGCCCGCGACGGGCGCACCGTGGCCGAGCTCATGCAGAGCGGGCGCGAGGTGCTGCGCGCCGACCAGGTGCTCGACGGCGTGCCGGCGATGATCCACGACGTGCAGGTCGAAGCGACCTTCCCGGACGGGACCAAGCTCGTCACCGTCCACGACCCGATCACCTGAGCAGGAGCCGCGCATGCGTCCCGGCGAGATCATCACCGCCGACGAGCCGATCCCGCTGAACCCCGGCGGGCAGCGCGTCCGGCTCACCGTCGTCAACCGCGCCGACCGGGCCGTGCAGGTCGGCTCGCACTACCACTTCGCCGCGGTCAACCCCGGCCTGGAGTTCGACCGCGCCGCCGCGTGGGGCCACCGGCTCGACGTGCCCTCGGGCACCGCCGTGCGCTTCGAACCCGGCGTGGAGCGCGAGGTCGACCTGGTGCCGATCGGCGGGGCCCGGCTGGTGCGCGGGCTGCGCCCGGAGTTCGCCGGTGAGCTCGACCAGCGGGACCACCAGGCCCGCGACTTCGCCTACGGGCAGAAAGGTGAGGGAACCCGGTGAGCACGCCCTCCATCGACCGATCCCGCTACGTCGAGCTGTTCGGCCCCACCACCGGGGACCGCATCCGGCTCGCCGACACCGACCTGCTCATCGAGATCACCGAGGACCGCAGCCGCGGCCCGGAGGGCTCCGGTGAGGAGGCCGTGTTCGGCGGCGGCAAGGTCATCCGCGAATCGATGGGCCAGTCCGTGGCCACGCGTGCCGAGGGAACGCCCGACGTGGTGATCACCGGAGCGGTGATCCTCGACCACTGGGGCGTGGTCAAGGCCGACGTCGGCATCCGCGACGGCCGCATCGTCGGCATCGGCAAGGCAGGCAACCCCGACGTCGCCGACGGGGTGGACCCGGCGCTGGTCATCGGCCCGTCCACCGAGATCGTCGCGGGCAACGGCCGGATCCTCACCGCGGGCGGCATCGACTGCCACGTGCACTTCATCTGCCCGCAGGAAGCCGACACCGCGCTGGCCAGCGGCATCACCACGCTCATCGGCGGCGGCACCGGTCCGGCCGAGGGCAGCAAGGCCACCACCGTCACGCCCGGGGCCTGGAACCTCGCGCGGATGATGCAGTCGATGGACCACGTGCCGGTCAACGTGCTGCTGCTCGGCAAGGGCAACACCACGCGCGGCGAAGCGCTGCTGGAGCAGCTGCGCGCCGGGGCCGGTGGGCTCAAGATCCACGAGGACTGGGGCGCCACGCCCGCCGTCATCGACGCCTCGCTGCGGGCGGCCGAGGAGACCGGCGCGCAGGTCGCCATCCACACCGACACGCTCAACGAGACCGGCTTCCTGGAGTCCACGCTCGCGGCCATCAACGGCCGGTCGATCAACGCCTACCACGCCGAAGGCGCAGGTGGCGGGCACGCGCCGGACATCATCAAGGTCGCCGCGGCCGCGAACGTGCTGCCCTCCTCGACCAACCCGACCCGGCCGCACACCGTCAACACCATCGACGAGCACCTCGACATGCTCATGGTGTGCCACCACCTCAACCCGTCGGTGCCCGAGGACCTGGCCTTCGCGGAGAGCCGCATCCGGCCCTCGACGATCGCGGCCGAGGACGTGCTGCACGACCTCGGAGCCATCTCGATGATCAGCTCCGACGCCCAGGCGATGGGCCGCATCGGCGAGGTCGTGCTGCGCACCTGGCAGACCGCGCACGCCATGAAGCGGCGCAGGGGTTCCCTCGACGGCGACACCCGCGCCGACAACAACCGGGCCCAGCGCTACGTCGCGAAGTACACGATCAACCCGGCCCTGGCGCACGGCATCGCGGGCGAGGTCGGCTCCGTGGAGGTCGGCAAGCTCGCCGACCTGGTGCTGTGGGAACCGCAGTTCTTCGGCGTCCGCCCGCACTCGGTGCTCAAGGGCGGGTTCGCCGCGTGGGCGGCGATGGGTGACGCGAACGCGTCCATCCCGACCCCGCAGCCCTACGTGCTCCGGCCCAGCTTCGGCTCGGCGCCGCGCACCGCCGCCGCGAGCAGCTCGTTCTTCGTGGCGCCCGCGTCGCTGGACGACGGCCTGGCCGAGCGGCTGGAGCTGAGCTCGCGGATGACCGCGATCGAGAGCACCCGCGACGTCACCAAGGCCGACATGGTGCGCAACTCGGCGACCCCCGACATCCAGGTCGACCCCGACAGCTTCGCGGTCCGCGTCGACGGCGACCTCGTCGAGCCCGACCCGGTCCGCGAGCTGCCGATGGCGCAGCGCTACTTCCTGTTCTGATGGGAATCGCTGCGCTGGCGCTGGCCGACTCCCGGTTCCCCGGGGGCGGCCACGCGCACTCCGGCGGCGTCGAGGAAGCCGCCTCGCGGGGACTCGTCAACAGCGTTGCCGACCTGCGGGAATTCATGCGCGGCAGGCTCTTCGGCGCGGGTTCGGGGCAGGCGGTCTTCGCCGCCGCCGCGACCCACGCCGCGCTCCGCGGTGTCCACACCGGACACTGGGCGGAGCTGGACGTCGAGCTCGACGCCCGCACCCCGTCCCCGGCGCAGCGGGAGGCCTCGCGCGCGCAGGGGAAGGGGATGCTCCGCGCCGGCCGGGCCGCCTGGCCCTCGCCGACGCTCACCGAACTGGTGGCCGCGACGCCGCGACCACACCACCCGATCGTGCTGGGCGTGCTGGCGGCGACCGCCGGGTCGTCGCCCCGGGAGGCCGCGCTGACCGCCGGATACCTGGCGATCAGCGGACCCGCCTCGGCCGGGATCCGGCTGCTGGGGCTGGACCCGTTCGCGGTCAACGCGGCGCTCGTGGAGCTCTCCGCGGAGCTCGACGAGATCGCCGACGAGGCCGCCCGGCTCGCGGGCACCGCCCCGGCCGAGCTGCCCGCGCCCGGTGCCCCGGCGCTGGACCTGCTCGCCGAGGCGCACGATCGTCATCACCGGGAAGAGGTGCGTCTCTTTGCTTCCTGATCACGGCCGCGGACACGGCCACACGCATCCGGTCGGGTTCGACCCGACCGCCGCCGGACCCGATCCGCACGCGGCGACGCCGCAGCGCGGCAGGCCGTTCCGGCTGGGCATCGGCGGCCCGGTGGGCAGCGGGAAGACGGCGCTGACCGCCGCGCTGTGCCGCGCGCTCGGTCAGGAGATCGACCTGGCGGTGGTCACCAACGACATCTACACCACCGAGGACGCCGACTTCCTGCGCAAGGCGGGTGTGCTCGACGTCGACCGGATCGAGGCGGTGCAGACCGGGGCCTGCCCGCACACCGCGATCCGCGACGACATCACCGCCAACCTCGACGCCGTCGACCGGCTGACCGACCGGCACCCGGGCCTGGAGCTGGTGATCGTGGAGAGCGGCGGCGACAACCTCACCGCCGTGTTCAGCCGGGGCCTGGCCGACCGGCAGATCTTCGTCGTCGACGTCGCGGGCGGGGACAAGGTCCCCCGCAAGGGCGGTCCGGGCGTCACCACGGCGGACCTGCTGGTCATCAACAAGGTCGACCTCGCCGAGCTCGTCGGGGCCGACATGGACGTGATGGTCTCCGACGCCCACCGCATGCGCGGGAACCTCCCCGTCATCACCCAGTCCCTGACCCGCACCCCCAACGCCCCCGACGTCGCCGCGTGGGTCCGCGACCAGGTGAAGGTCGGCATCGGTGCGTGAGCTCGGCAGCGGACGGCCCTTCCTCGGATCACCCGTGATCGAAGTCCCTTCTGCCCGGGCGGTCCGGGCGAGAACCGTCCCCGGCGAAGCGCGATGAAGGCCACCGCCCTGCTGTCCGTCGAGCTCTCCGGCGACCGCGCGGTCGTCCGCGAGCTGCGCTCGCAGGCCCCGATCACGCTGGTGCCGCGCCGCACCGCCACCGCCGGTGGCCGGACCGCCGTCGTCCACCTGGTGAACTCGGCCGCGACCCCGCTCGGCGGCGACCACGTCGACCTGCGGGTGCGGGTCGGGGCCGGAGCCCGGCTCCGGCTCGCCGGGACGGCGGCGACCGTCGCCCTGCCCGGCCGCGGGAGCAGCCGTTCCACCGTGCGCATCGAGGTCGACGAGGGCGGCGCGGTCGAGTACCTCCCCGAGGCCTCGGTGATCAGCTCGCGGGCCGATCACGAGTCGGAGCTGATCGTCGAGCTGGCCGCCGGTGCGCGGGCGCGGTGCCGGGAGACCTTGGTGCTCGGGCGATACGGGGAACCTTCCGGTCACCTGGTCGCCTCGACGCACCTCACGCGGTCGGGCGTTCCCCTGCTGCGGCAGCGGCTCGACCTCGGCGACGCGCGGATGGCGGCCAGTACCGGCTACCTCGCGGGCGCGCGCGTGCTGGCCACCGAGACCGTCGCGTGGGACCGCGACCCGCTCGCCCCGGCCAGCGGTCAGTGGTGGTCGCTGGCGCCGCTGGCCGCCGGGGGAGCGCTGGCGACCGCGGTCGCCGACGACGCGGTCACGGCCGACCGCCGCCTCGCGGAGGCCCTGTCCCATCATCCGGACGCGAAGGACCTGGTCCTGCCGGTCTGGTGAGGTGGGGTGAGCGAAAGGTTCCCCTGCTCGCGTCCCAGCGCAACGGCTGTTCGGGTGACGTGAGGGCGGTGTGGGAACGATCACTGCATCGGTTGCGGAATCGATCGTGATCTATCGTCGATTCGGCTCCCGTTCCGATCCCGTTTACCGTCATAGCGAAATGGCCGGGGCGCATCGCGCGCGTCGGTCTCGTCCAACCCGTACCGTCCGGCGCTGGGGCGAAGTGCGTCCAGGCCGGAATGTCGAAGTCGAGTCGTGCCGTTCGCCGGACGAGTCAGGGAGGAAGAGGATGTCGGAGGCCAAGGTCGCGATGCCGTCCATGCGCGTGTCCTACGAAGCGGGGGCGCTGCACGAGGACTCGCTCGCCGGCACCTGGCACGAGCAGCTGCAGCTGTGGTTCGACGAGGCCCTCGCCGCGGAGCTGGTCGAACCCAACGCGATGGTGCTGGCCACCGCGGACCCGGAGGGCTTCCCGTCGTCGCGGACCGTGCTGTGCAAGGGCTTCGACGAGCGCGGCGTGGTGTTCTTCACCAACTACACCTCCAACAAGAGCCACCTGAAGTCGACTCGCGTCGCGGCGGCGACGTTCCCGTGGCTGGGCCTGCAGCGCCAGGTCAACGTGCGCGGCGAGGTCGAGAAGGTCACCCCGGCCGAGACCGCCGAGTACTGGGCCGAGCGCCCGCGCGGTTCGCAGCTGGGCGCCTGGGCGTCGCCGCAGTCGCGCGTGGTCAACGGCCGCGAGGCGCTGGAGAACTCGCTCAACGGCATCGAGCGCCGCTTCGGCGACGCCGAGAAGGTCCCGGTCCCGCCGCACTGGGGCGGCTGGCGGATCCGGCCGGACTACGTCGAGTTCTGGCAGGGCCGCCCCGACCGGCTGCACGACCGGCTGCGCTTCCGCCGCAACGACGACCGCTGGACCGTCGAGCGCCTCGCCCCCTGAGCGAAGTTCTCATGAAAACCTCCCTCCCCATCTCCACCCAGGAGATGGGGAGGTTTTCATGAAAACCGTCCCTCCCCACCACAAGTCTCGATCGGGTGTGAGAGGACGAAGTTCACATGAAAGCTTCCTCCACCACCCAGGGTCTCGACGGGACCCGAGGAGACGAGGTTTTCATGAGAACTGCGATCTCCCCGTTGGGGGTTGAGAGGTTGTGACGTGGGGTTTCGTGGGGATCCCGGTCTCCACTCCGGGGTCTGGAGGGGTTGTGGGGTGGGGGAAGTTTTCATGAAAACTTCCCCGGTCACGTTCGGGTGTTGAGGTTGTGGGGACGGGGACAGTTCTCATGAAAACTGTCCTCCCGATCTCGGGGATCGACGGGGTCTCTGGGGACGAGGTTTTCATGAAAACCGTCCCTTCCTCCGGGGATCTCGACCAGGTGTGGGTGGGGAGGTCGGTCACATCGGGTGGGGAACGAGTGGTCCATTAGCTTCGCGAAGGACTAGGCTGCTGCGTTCGTGCGGCAGAGCAGCGGAACCCTTCCCCGGCGCAGCGTCAAGTCCTTGCTCGGCAAGGTCTTCATCGACACCCGACCGCTGCAGTACCCGGCCTACCGGCGGCTGTGGCTGTCCAACATCGTCACCGCGGTCGGCGCCCAGTTCTCCGCCGTGGCCGTGCCCAAGCAGCTCTACGACATCACCGGCTCGTCGTTCTACGTCGGGCTCGCGGGCATCTTCGGCCTGGTCCCGCTGCTGGTGTTCGGCCTGTGGGGCGGGGCGATCGCGGACTCCGTCGACCGCCGCAAGCTGCTGATCATCACCAACGGCGGCCTCGCGGGAACCTCCGTGCTGCTGTGGCTGGTCGCCTACGCGGGCATCCCGTCGGTGTGGCTGGTGCTCGTGCTGTTCGCGCTCCAGCAGACCTTCTTCGCGGTCAACTCGCCGACCCGCGGCGCCGCCATCGCGCGGCTGATCCCCACCCACCTGCTGCCGTCCGCGCAGGCCCTCGGCGCCACCGTCTTCCAGCTCGGATCGATCGTCGGACCGCTGCTGGCGGGAGTCCTGCTGCCGCTGCTCGGGCTGTCCGTGCTGTACCTGGTGGACGCGATCGCGCTGTGCCTGGCGCTGGTGGCGGTGTTCCGGCTGCCCGCGCTGCCGCCGCAGGACGGCGCGCCGAAGAAGGCCGGGCTGCGCTCGGTCCTCGACGGCTTCCGCTACCTCGGCCTGCACGCGGTGCTGCTGGCCTCGTTCCTGCTGGACATCATCGCGATGGTCTTCGGCATGCCGCGCGCGCTGTTCCCGGAGATGGCCGAGCGCACCTTCGGCGACCCGCCCGGCGGCGGGGCCGCGCTCGGCTGGCTGTACGCGGCGATCCCGCTGGGGGCCTTCTTCTTCGGGCTGTTCTCCGGCTGGCTGCACCGCATCGCCCGGCACGGCGTCGGCGTGACCGCGGCCGTCGTGGCCTGGGGCGTGGCGATCATCGGCTTCGGGTTCGCCGACTCGCTGTGGCTGGCGGTGCTGTTCCTGGCGCTCGGCGGCGGAGCGGACCTGATCAGCATGGTCTACCGGAGTTCGATCCTGCAGGCCGCGGCGACCGACGAGATGCGCGGCCGCATCCAGGGCGTGTTCACCGTCGTCGTCGCGGGCGGCCCGCGGCTCGCGGACACCCTGCACGGGGTGGCCGGTGCCGCGCTGGGCACCGGTGCCGCGGTGATGATCGGGGGAGTGCTCGTGGTGGTGGCCGCAGCGCTGTCGGCGGTGTGCCTGCCCGCGTTCTGGAAGTACCGCGCCCCCACCGGAGACGGCGCGTGACCTGATCGGGACGGAGCGTCCGGATTGGGCACTCCGCCACGCCTGCGCCACCCGACGGAGTGCGTTTCGACCAGGGGCGGGCAGACAAGCCCGAAACGGACCCTGCACACTGCTCAGCTATGGCCAACGAAACGTCCGTCAACGCGCCTGGCGGTGCGCAGGAGCCCGGCCTCAAGAAGGTGATGGGCCCCAAACTGCTTCTCTTCTTCGTGGTCGGAGACATCCTCGGGACCACGATCTATTCGTTGACCGGGAAGGTCGCCGACAAGGTCGGCGGAGCGCTCTGGGTGCCGTTCCTGGTCGCGTTCGTGGTCGCGTTCCTGACCGCGTTCAGCTACCTGGAGCTGGTCGGCAAGTACCCGAGGGCCGGTGGTGCGCCGCTGTACGTGCACAAGGCGTTCGGCATCCACTTCGTGACGTTCCTGATCGCCTTCGCGGTGATGTGCTCCGGCATCACCTCGGCCTCGTCGGCCGCGCAGGCGTTCAGCGGTGACTACCTGAGCGGCATCTTCGGCGAGGGCGTCGAGCCCTACTCGTGGATGGTCGCGCTCGGCTTCCTGCTGCTGCTCGCCGCGATCAACTTCCGCGGTGTCGGCGAGTCGGTGAAGATGAACGTGGTCCTGACCTGCGTGGAGCTGTCCGGTCTGGCGATCGTGATCGTGTTCGGCCTGATCGCCATCTTCGGCGGCAGCCACAGCGCCGACATCACCCCGGACCCGAGCAGGCTGACGCAGTTCGACTCCGGCAGCTCGCCGCTGCTGGCCGTCACGTCGGCGACCGCGCTCGCGTTCTTCGCGATGGTCGGCTCGAGGACTCGGTGAACATGGCCGAGGAGACCAAGGACCCGGCGAAGAACTTTCCGCGCGCGCTGCTCCTGGGAATGATCATCACCGCGACGATCTACCTGATCATCGCGCTGATCACCTCGACGCTGGTGCCCACCGAGGAGCTCGCCGAGTCCGACGGACCGCTGCTGCTGGTGGTCAAGGCCGCCGCCCCGTGGTTCCCGCCGGTCCTGTTCTCGCTGATCGCGCTGTTCGCGGTCACCAACACCGCGCTGATCAACATGCTGATGGCCAGCCGGCTCGTCTACGGCATGGCCAACGAGGGCGTCGTCCCGGGCGCGTTCGGCAAGGTCCACAAGGGCCGTCGCACGCCGTGGGTGTCGATCCTGTTCACCAGCATCATCGCCATGATCCTGGTGAGCTCGCTGGAGATCTCGGACCTCGGCAGCACCACCTCGCTGCTGCTGCTCGTGGTCTTCGCCGTGGTCAACGTGGCGGTGCTGGTGCTGCGCAAGGACGAGGTCGAGCACGAGCACTTCAAGGCCCCCACCTGGGTTCCCGTGCTGGGCGCGCTGACCTGCGTGTTCTTCGCCAGCCCGCTGTCCGGGCGGCCGGCCACCGAGTACATCATCGCCGGCATCCTGCTGGGCATCGGCGTGATCTTCTGGCTGATCAACTACTTCATCAAGGGCAAGACGGACTTCGACGCCGAGGCGCTGAGCAAGTAGTCCCCTTCGACGATCGGGAGGCGGTTCCCGGTGCCGTTCGCGGTGCCAGGAGCCGCCTCCTGGTCGTAGAGTGGCGGCGTGCATGATCCTCTTCCCGCCACCGGCAGGCAGTTCGAGATCGCCTCGGGGACCGCGAAGGCGGTCATCACCGAATTCGGCGCTGCGCTGCGCTCCTACACCGTCGACGGCGTGCCGTTCACCGAGACCTTCGACGCCGACCGCCTCCCGCCGTCCGCGGCGGGCGCGGTGCTGGTGCCGTGGCCGAACCGGGTCGCCGACGGCCGCTGGGCGCTCGACGGCGAACCGCAGCAGCTCGCGCTGACCGAGCCCGACCGGCACAACGCCATCCACGGCCTGCTGCGGCACGAGCCGTGGTCGATCGTCGAGCACACCGACTCCGCCGTCGTGCTGCAGGCGACCGTCTCACCGCGTCCGGGCTGGCCGGTACCGCTGCTGACGTCCATCGGCTACGCGCTCGACGGCGACGGGCTCACCGTGACCCACACCGTCGAGAACCTGGGCGGGCGCGCGGTCCCCTTCGGCGTCGGGGTGCACCCGTACCCGCGCGCGGGTGCCGTCGAGACCGACGAGTGCACGCTGCGCCTGGCGGCCTCGACCGTGCTGCCCGTCGACGCCGACCGGCTGCTGCCGGTCCGCCCGCCCCGGGCGCTGGAGGGCGACGAGGTCGACTTCCGCACCGGCCGCCGCCTCGCCGGTGTCTGGCTCGACACCGCCTTCGGGGGCGCCGCCCCGGCCCCCGACGACCCGGCGGGACTGGTCCGGCACTCGCTGACCGGCCCGGACGGCCGCGGCGTCCAGCTCTGGGCGGACCCGGTGTTCAAGTGGGTCCAGGTCTACACGGCCGAGGACTTCCCGGAGCGCGGCCGGGCGATCGCCATCGAACCGATGACCTGCCCGCCGGACGCCCTCAACTCCGGCACCGACCTCATCACCCTGAACCCGGGCGAAGCCTGGACAGCCCACTGGGGCCTATCGCCTCTCTGACCTGCGTTTCCGTCGGGGTTGTCCGATTTCAATGGAAATCAGGGATCAGACTTCCATTGAAATCGGGTCACCCGCACCGGTTCATCCAGCCAGGTGGCGGCCGATGACCATGCGTTGGATCTGGTTGGTGCCCTCGAAGATCTGCAGGACCTTGGCCTCGCGCATGTAGCGCTCGGCGGGGAAGTCGCGGGTGTAGCCGGCGCCGCCGAGGACCTGCACCGCGTCGGTGGTGACCTTCATCGCCGCGTCGGTGGCCACGAGCTTGGCCACCGACGCCTGCTCGCCGAAGGGGAGTCCCGCGTCGCGGCGGCGGGCCGCGTCGAGGTACGTCGCGCGGGCGGAGTGGATGGCCGCGGCCATGTCGGCCAGCATGAACTCGATCCCCTGGAACCGGATGATCGGCTGCCCGAACTGCGTGCGCTGCTTGGCGTAGTCCACCGCCAGGTCCAGCGCGGCCTGGGCGAGCCCGACGGCGCAGGCCGCGATGCCCAGGCGACCGGAGTCCAGCGAGCACAGCGCGATCTTGAGCCCGTCGCCCTCCTCGCCGAGCAACCGGTCGGCCGGGATGTGGGCGTCCTCGAAGTACAGCGGTGTCGTGGGTGACCCGGTGAGTCCCATCTTGTGCTCGGGCGGGCCCGCCGTCAGGCCCGAGGTGGTCGAGTCGACCAGCAGGCAGCTGATGCGGTGCGGGCCGTCGCCGGTGCGGGCCATGAGCGTGTAGAAGTCCGCTTCGCTGCCGTGGGTGATCCACGCCTTCTGCCCGTTGACGACGTAGTCGTCACAGCTGCGCTCGGCGCGGGTGCTCAGCGCGGCGGCGTCGGAGCCGGCGTGCGGCTCGGACAGCGCGTAGGCGCCCAGCAGCGAGCCGCCGATCATCTCCGGGAGCCACCGCTCGCGCTGCTCAGCTGTGCCGAAGCGGGACAGCGGGTAGCAGCTCATGGTGTGCACCGACAGGCTCACGCCGACCGTCATCCAGGCGCTGCTGATCTCCTCCAGCACCTGCAGGTACACCTCGTAGGGCTGCGCGCCGCCACCGTGCTCCTCCGGGTAGGGCAGGCCCAGCAGCCCGGCCTCGCCGAGCAGGCGGAACGCGTCGCGCGGGAACTTCCCGGCGGCCTCGTCCTCGGCGGCGCGGCCGGCGAGTTCCTCGCGGGCGATCTCGCGGGTCAACGCGAGCAGGTCTGCGGCTTCCTCGGTCGGAAGAAGACGGTCAACGGTCATGGCGCGCTCCCGCGGTCCAGTGTGCGTAGCCGGTGTGCGTACTGCAACCAGTACTGTAGGCGGTACTGCAGTACCGTGGAAAGGTCTGCTCGGATGCCTAGAGTTCCTGTGGCAGGCTTTCGCTGATGAGCACCTCCCGAGCCGAGCGGACGCTGAACCCGAGACGAGCCGACCTGCTGGACCGGCTCCGCGATCTGTTCCTGGCCGAGGGGTTCGCCCACTTCACCCTCGACGACCTGGCGGGCAGGCTCCGCTGCTCGAAGTCGACGCTCTACACGCTGGCCGGCAGCAAGGACCAGCTCGCGGTTCGCGTCGTCGCGCACTACTTCAAGAACGCCACCGAGGACATCGAGCGCCGCACCGGCGCCGCCGAGGACGCCCGCGAGAAGGTGCGCGCCTACCTCGACGCGGCCGCCGAGGCGCTGCGCCCCGCGTCGCGGGAGTTCATCAACGACATGGCCGCCAACCTCGCGACCCGCGCCACCTACGAGGCCAACGCACACGCCGCGGGAGACCGCCTCCGCGGGTTCATCTCCGAGGGCGTGCGGCAAGGTGTGTTCCGCGAAGTCCACGCGGGCTTCGTCGGTGAGATGGTCGGCCGGACCATCGCCGGCATCCAGCGCGGCGAGATCGGCGAGCGCACGGGGTTGTCCGACGCCGCCGCGTTCGCCGCGCTGTCGCAGTTCCTGCTGGGCGGGCTGGCCCAGGACGAGAAGCCCGAAGCGGCCCAGCTCGAAGTGGACCCATTAGAAGTGGACACAGTGGAGGAAAAGTGATCGTCATCGGCGGAGAGGCCCTCGTCGACCTCGTGCCGGATCCGTCCACCCCGGACGGTGAGCTCGGCCCGCTGCACCCGTTGCTCGGCGGCGGCCCGTACAACGTGGCCATCGCGCTGGGCAGGCTCGGTGCGCCCGTCGCGTTCTACGCGAAGCTGTCCACCGACCAGTTCGGCGACCGGATGCTGCAGCGGCTCACCGAGTCCGAAGTGGACACGTCGCTGGTGCAGCGCGGCCCGGAGCCCACGACGCTGGCCGTCGTCGGGCTGGAACCCAACGGTTCGGCCCGCTACAGCTTCCACACCGAGGGCACCGCCGCGCGGTTCGTCGCCGACCAGCCGCTGCCGGCCGAGACCACCGCGTTGTGCCTGGGCACGCTGGGCATGGTGCTCGAACCCGGCGCCACCACCTACGAGAAGGCGCTGTTCCGCGAGGCCGAGCGGGGCGTGTTCATCGCGCTGGACCCCAACGTCCGCGCCGACCTCATCGCCGACCCGGACGCCTACCGCGCGCGATTCGCCTCCTGGTTGCCCTCGGTCGGGCTGCTCAAGGTCTCCGACGACGACGCCGAATGGCTCGCTCCCGGCCGCGACGTGCTCGACGCGGCCCGCGAGTGGCAGTCGCGAGGACCCGCCGCAGTGGTGGTGACCAGGGGTGCTGACGGGATCACCGCGGTCACCTCCGAGGGCGAGATCACGGTGCCCGGCCGCCGCGTCGAGGTCGCCGACACCATCGGCGCGGGCGACACCGTGCAGGCCGCGCTGCTGGCCTGGCTGGACCGCAACGGCGCGCTGTCGCCGGAGAAGGTCCGCGCGCTCGACGCCGAGCAGTGGGAGCGGGCGCTGGCGTTCGCCGCGTCCGCCGCGGCGATCACCGTCTCGCGCGCGGGGGCCGAACCGCCGTGGTCCTCGGAGCTCGATGCGTGATCGAAATCCATCCGGGGGGTGGCGAACACGCCCTGTGAGCTCACGCGCCTGACTGCGGAAGGTGGAGTCCGGATTAGACCGATCGGATTTCACGCGTGGTCACGATGGTGGCGTCAAACGGTGGCGGAGCGTCGACAAAGGCGCTCCGGCTACCGGTAAGTGTGATGTGATCGTGGTCCCACCTGCAAAAAAGAGGAAACGCGATTGCTGCGCGGGGACCCTCCGGCGGTCTAGCGTGACTACTGACAGGACCCCAACGGGGTGGTGCTGCGACGGTTCGGACACCCCGACCGGAGCGCGGGCGACACGGAGCCCTGCCGCTTGGCTGGGCAATCGCGGTCGTCACCACGCACCCCTTGACGAGCGCGAGAGGTTCCCGAATGCCCGACGACGTGACCGCCAAACGTACCGTCGCGCTGCGCTATGACGCCGGCGAGCACGAAATGCAGGTGACGCAACCGACCGAGGGTGCGCCTGGCGTCGATCTCGGCAAGTTGCTGTCTCAGACCGGTTTGGTGACGTTGGATCCGGGCTTCGTCAACACGGCAGCCTGCCTTTCCGACATCACCTACATCGACGGCGACGCCGGCATCCTCCGGTACCGCGGCTACCCCATCGAGGAGCTCGCCGCGAAGTCGAACTTCATCGAGGTCAGCTACCTGCTCATCTACGGTGAGCTGCCGACCCAGCAGGAGTACGACGCGTTCTCCGAGCGCATCAAGCGGCACACGCTGCTGCACGAAGACCTCAAGCAGTTCTTCGACGGCTTCCCCCGCGACGCGCACCCGATGCCGGTGCTGTCGTCCGCGGTCTCCGCGCTGTCGACCTTCTACCAGGACGCGCTCGACCCGTTCGACAAGGACCAGGTCGAGCTATCCACGGTCCGCCTGCTGGCGAAGCTGCCCACGATCGCGGCCTACGCCTACAAGAAGTCGGTCGGCCAGCCGTTCCTGTACCCGGACAACTCGCTGGGCCTGGTGGAGAACTTCCTCCGGATGACCTTCGGCTTCCCCGCCGAGCCCTACGAGGTCGACCCGACCCTGGCCCGCGCGCTGGACCTGCTGTTCATCCTGCACGCCGACCACGAGCAGAACTGCTCGACCTCGACGGTGCGGATGGTCGGCTCGTCCGAGGCCAACATGTTCGCCAGCGTCTCGGCCGGCATCAACGCCCTGTTCGGCCCGCTGCACGGCGGCGCCAACAGCGCGGTGCTGGAGATGCTGGAGGGCATCCAGGCCAACGGCGGCGACGTCGACGCGTTCGTCGAGCGGGTGAAGAACAAGGAGCCCGGCGTCCGCCTGATGGGCTTCGGTCACCGGGTCTACAAGAACTACGACCCGCGCGCCGCGATCATCAAGAAGACCGCCGACGAGGTGCTGTCCAAGCTGGGCGCCAACGACCCGCTGCTGGACATCGCCCTGCGGCTGGAGGAGAAGGCGCTGGCCGACGACTACTTCGTCTCGCGCAAGCTCTACCCGAACGTGGACTTCTACACCGGCCTGATCTACAAGGCGATGGGCTTCCCGACGAAGTACTTCACGGTGCTGTTCGCGCTCGGCCGCCTGCCCGGTTGGATCGCGCACTGGCGCGAGATGATCGAGGACCCGGCCCGCAAGATCAGCCGTCCGCGCCAGGTCTACACCGGCTCCGGCGAGCGCTCGTACAAGCCGATGGACCAGCGCTGATCTGAATCGTTACCTGAATCAAGTCGGGGACCGCGTTCCTCCGACCACGCATTGGGCCCCGGAGAGCCCGGCCACCAGGCCGGCCCCGGGGCCTTTCTGCGTCCCGCCCCTGGGCACGGCGCGGCCGGGCGACGGATTACGGCCGTGTTCGGCTACCGGATTACGGCCGTGTTCGTGAAACCGGGTCCGCAGCTGGGCGCCCGGTGACGGATTGCGGCCGTCTTCGGGTGCCGGAATACGGCCGCAATCCTGAAAACCTCGTCGGGTCAGGGGTCGATTCCGCCCAGGGCGCGGGTGACGAGGTCGTGGACCCGGGGGAGGGCCGCGGCGCGTTCGGCGGGGTCGAGGCCGAGGCGGGAGCGGCGGTCGAGGACGTCGTCGGCGTCGAGGGCACCTTCGTGGCGCACCGCCCAGAGGACTTCGGCGGCGGTGAGGTGAAGGCCCTCCGCCACCGGTTCGCCGAGGTCGGGATCGAGTTCGGACAGCGCCGCGACGCGGGCGGCCTCGGTGCCGTACTTGGCGACGAGCGCGGCGGGGGCCTCGACGTCGGTGAGGTGCCGTCGAGGGGCCGCTCCGACCAGCGGGATCTCGGTGGTGCGGGAGGGGCCCGCCGACAGGCCGCGGGTGCTCACGGCGGCGTCGACCGCGTCGGCCGCCATCTTCCGGTAGGTGGTGAGCTTGCCGCCGACGACCGTGATGATCCCTTCCTCCGAGGTGAGCACCGCGTGGTGGCGGGACAGGTCCGCCGAGTCCTTGCCGTCCTGCTGCAGCAGCGGCCGGAGACCGGCGAACGAGCCGAGGACGTGCTCGCGGGTCAGCGGTGCGCCGAGCACGTCGCGGATGCCGGCCAGCAGGAAGTCCACATCGGACTCCGGAACCTCCGGCACGCTCGGGATCGGGCCGGGTGCGGGTTCGTCGGTCAGTCCGAGCAGGGCGCGGCCGTCGGGCAGCGGGATGAGCAGCAGGAACCGTCCCGTCGCGCCCGCCATCGGCGCCACCACGGCGGTTCCCGCCACACCGGCCGCGTCGGCGTCGACGACCAGGTGCGATCCGCGCGACGGGCTCAGCTTCACCTCCGGCGCCAGGTCCCCGGCCCACACCCCGGCCGCGTTGACCACCGACCGGGCGCGGATCCGCAGCGATTCCCCGCTGCGCGCGTCCACCACGTCGGCGCCGCCGCCGTCGAGGGACTCCACCGCGCAGCGGGTGAGGACGCGCGCGCCGAAACCGGCCGCGGTGCGCGCCAGCGCGACCACCAGCCGCGCGTCGTCCACCAGCTGGCCGTCGAAGCTCAGCAAGCCGCCGCGCAGCCCGGCCCGGCGCAGGCCCGGGACCAGCGCGAGCGCTTCGGCCGAGGGGATCCGCTTGGGCGGCGGCAGCACGTCGGAGGGCGTCCGCGCCACGCGCCGCAGCGCGTCACCGGCGCGCAGCCCGGCGTGGAGGAAGGCCTCCTTTCGCCGCGGGACGCCCTCGTGCAGCGGGATGATCTGGGGCAGCGCGCGCACCAGGTGCGGGGCCGTCCGGGTCATCAGCACGTTGCGCTCCACCGCGCTCTCCCGGGCCAGGGCGACGTCGCCGTGCGCGAGGTAGCGCAGGCCGCCGTGCACGAGCTTGCTGGAGAAGCGAGAAGTTCCCCACGCGAGGTCCTCGGCCTCGACGAGCGCGACGGTCAGTCCCCTCGCGGCCGCGTCGAGGGCGACCCCGGTGCCGGTGACGCCTCCGCCGACGACGAGAAGGTCGACTTCCTGCTCCGCGGCCGCGTGCAGGTCGTCCTTCAGCCGGGCGGAGTTCAGGGAGGTGGCGCGCAGCGACCCGGCGGGAAGCGGTGTGGTGGTCATGCGGGGCTCCTTGGCTGGAGGGCGCCTTCGGGTCGAAGCGCGCCGTCGAGGAGGAGGGCGAGTTCGTCGGTGAGGGCGTCGAGGTCGAGGTCCTGGCTCGCCGGCCCGGCCGAGATGACGAACGACTGGGTCAGAAGCAGCAGCGAACGGGCCTGCACCGCGACGTCGCCGGGCCGGATCGACCCGTCGGCGTGCCCGGCTTTCAGGAACTCGCGGAGGAACCCGTCGGCGGCGATCTGCGTGCTGCCCAGCCGTTCCACCAGGTAGGGCAGCAGGAGTTCGGCGTCGGTGTCGAGGACCCGTTGCAGCAGCGGGGCTTCGTGCAGCAGCCTGATGCCGCGCACCATGCCGTTGACCAGCCGGGTCCGCGCGTCACCGGTGCCCGCGGCTCGGTGGGCCTTCTCCAGGACTTCGCCGAACTCGACCGTGACGAGGGTGGTCACCATGCTGCCGACGTCGGGGAAGCGCCGGTAGAGCGTCATCCGGCTGACCCCGGCGGTGCGGGCGACCTCGGTGAGCGTGGTGCGCCGGACGCCGTTGGCGAGCACGCACTCGCGGGCCGCGCGGAGCAGGTCGGCGTCGTCGACGCGGTTGGCCGCCTGGCGCCTCCCGGTGCCGGTGGAGCGCACCTCGACCCGATCGATGCTGTGACAATCCGACTCCATGTGTCACACTCTAGCCGTGAACGGCCAGATCGAACACACCCTCCGCGGCAGCTGGACCTCATCGGGGGCCGCCGCCGCGCACCTGTCCCCGGCCGCGATGCGCTGGCTGCGCCACCGCATCGGGCTCGCCGAGACGACCACCCCGGCGGTGCCGTCGTCCCTGCTCGACGTACCCGCGAGCGCCCTCGGCGACACCCCGCGCGCCGAGCTGGAGACGCTGCTGGGCGAGCGGCACGTGCTCACCGACGCCGCCGCGCGCATGGGCCGGGCCGGCGGGATGTCCTACAGCGACCTGATGCGCCGCCGCGACGGCGCGGAGCTCGCCGTGCCCGACGCGGTGCTGCTGCCCGCCGAACCGGAGCTGGTGCAGGGCGTGCTGGAGGTCTGCGCCCGCCACGACATCGCGGTCGTGCCCTTCGGCGGGGGGACGTCCGTGGTGGGCGGCGTCGACGCGCTGCGCGGCGGCAAGCGCGCCGTCGTCGCCCTCGACCTCGTGCGGCTGGACCGGCTGGTCTCCCTCGACCCCGACTCGCGGATCGCCGTGCTGCAGGCCGGGATGCGCGCCACCGAGGCCGAATCGCTGTTGGCCGCGCACGGTTTCACGCTCGGGCACTTCCCGCAGTCCTTCGAGCGCGCCACCATCGGCGGGTTCGCCGCGACCCGCTCGGCCGGCCAGGCGTCCTCGGGTTACGGGCGGTTCGAGGACATGGTCGAGGGCGTGCGCCTGGCGACCCCGGCCGGTGAGTGGAAGCTCGGCGTCGCACCGGCCTCGGCGGCGGGACCCGATCTGCGGCAGCTGGCCATCGGCAGCGAGGGGACCCTCGGCGTCATCACCGAGGTCGCCGTGCGCGTGCGGCCGGCACCCCGCCGGACCCGCTACGAAGCGCTCGTCGTCGACGGCTGGCAGGCCGGTAGCGACGCGGTGCGCGCGCTCGCGCAGGACCGGGTGGCGGCCGACGTGACCAGGCTGTCGGACCCGGACGAGACCGAGGTGCAGCTCGCGCTGTCGGGTCAGCTCAAGGCACGTGCGCTCGGGAACTTCCTGCGCGCCAAGGGCGTTCGCAACCCGTGCCTGCTGGTGCTGGGCTGGGACGCCGGTTCCCGCACCGAGCTCAAGCAGCGCCGGGCGGCCGCGCGCCGCGCCCTGCGGGACGTGCGGACGGTGCGGCTGGGCCGCGCGGTCGGTGAGTCCTGGCGGTCGCACCGGTTCGCCGGGCCCCGGCAGCGCGACGCCCTGCTCGACCGGGGCGTGTGCGTGGAGACGCTGGAGACCGCCACCACCTGGAGCGGGCTCAGCGAGCTGCGCTCGGCCGTGCGCACGGCGCTGCTGCGCAACCTCAACTCCGGCAGCAGGCCGCCGATCGTGATGTGCCACGTCTCGCACGCCTACGAGACCGGCGCCTCGCTGTACTTCACGGTGCTCGCGCCGCGCGACTCCGAGCACGCGCTCGGCCAGTGGCAGCGCGCGAAGGAAGCCGCCTGCGACGCCATCGCCGGGCGCGGCACCATCAGCCACCACCACGCCGTCGGCGTCGACCACCGGCCGTGGCTGAGCGCGGAGATCGGCGACCTCGGCGTCTCTGTGCTGGCGGCGGCCAAGCGGGCGGTCGACCCGACCGGCATCCTCAACCCGGGCAAGCTGATCCGCGACTGAGGGCTGTCGGTCGCGGCTCCGCCCGAGGTCTCAGCAGCGACCGGCCGAGATCGCCGCGTACCGGTAGCCGAGACCCCGGTAGAGCCGCAGGGCGGGTTCGTTGTCCGGGTCGACCATGAGCACGACGTCGCCGAGCCGGGCGAGTTCGCGGGTGATGAAGGTGCACACGCGGGTCGAGAGCCCCTCGCCGCGGTGGTCGGGGCGGGTGGCGACCCCGGAGATGTAGCGCAGGCCGGGCGCGGGCCAGGAGTCGCCGGCGACCGAGATCGGCGCGCCGTCGGCGCCGCGGATCCCCGCCCACCGCACCGCGCCCGGGTCGTCGGGGAACAGGTACGAGCCGGGGTTGGCCTCGCGCAGCAGCGCGTCGATCGCGGGAACGTCGGCGTCGGTCAACCACTCGACACCCGGGACGGGCCGCTGCGGCGGAGGGGCGGCGAGGTGCATCCAGCCGAAGGTCGCCAGCACCTCGGTCCCGAGCCGTTCGGCGACCTGCGCGGCCAGCGGGGCTCCCGCCAGCAACCGGACCTTCTCACCGGACACCGTCGGCAGGACCTCGCGCAGCAGCGCGACCACGTCGTCGACCTCACCGGCGTGCACGAGCCGATCGGACCTGTTCAGCCGGGGCGCGAACACCGCCACCGCGCTCCCGCGCCGCCAAGCCCTCCCGCGCTCGTGCGGATACCCGGGCTCCAGCGCTTGAGCGGCCCACCGCAGCATCAGATCCGGTGACACCGCGGCCACCTCCGCCGCGCTCCCCAACACCTCCACGACGGCGAGCGTAGTGCCGCCGGGTGCGACAGCTCCGCGGCGACCGTGGTCACCAGGTGACGGTTTTAGTGAGAACTGTCCCGACATTTCGGACATTGATCATGGTTGATTCGAGGAAAAACTGTCCCCTGGTGAGGAGAGCACCCGACGGAAGGCTGTCGTCCCGTCGGAACGCCGCACCCCGTCGGAACGCCGCAACCCGTCGGAATGTGGTCATCGCGAGGGGAGGGCGGTCCGCGCCGGGTGGGGTCACCTGCGGCGGGGTGGGGTCACTTGCGGCGGCGGGGGAGGGGGAGGCGTGGTTTGGCGATGGCGGCGCGGAGGGCGTCGTAGGCCTCGTGGGCCGCGACGCGGGACTCCATCGGCGTGGCGTCCGGCGCGCTGCGGTCCGGGGCCGGAACACCGTCGGAGCGCAGCCAGCGCTCGTCCCAGACGACCTGCATCGCGGACTTCCAGATCCCCTTGAGCTCGGCGACCAGCTCGTCGCGGGTCTGCTCGGACTCCTCCTTGCGCTGGTTGCCCGCCGCGACCTGCTCGCCGAGGTCCTTGGCGGTCTCCCGCTCGTGCTTGCGCATCTGCTTGCCCGCGGCCGTGGCCAGCTCCGCCAGCTCGCGGTAGCGCTCCGCCGCCGTCTCAGTCACCGGCTTCCTCCCGCACTCCCGCTTCCGGTTCCGCCGAGCGCTGCTCGGGTTCGGTCGAGCGCTGGGTCGGGACCTCCGGCGCCCCGCCCAGGTCGAAGGGCAGCACCACCTCGGGCCGCGAGTGCACCGAGCGGTCGAAGAACAGGCCGCGACGCGACCGCGGCGACCAGTTCACCGGCTGCCCCGCGGCGAAGGCGCTGAGCTCCTGGCCGTGCACGTCGAAGGCCACCCACGCGCCGATGTCGTCCACCGGACCCATGCCGAGGGTGTTCTTCACCCGCTGCACGCTGCGCCACCAGCCGAGCACGTGCACCCGGGACTCGGGGCCCTGCTTGAGGATCGTGCGCAGCGAGTCCAGCGCGGAGGCCCGCGTGACGGGGTCCTTGCGCTCCAGCGTCGTCTGCGCCGCGTCGACCGCGTAGAGCACCACGCAGTGCCGGACCGGGGACGCGCCCGCGCCGATCTCGGCGGCGATGCCGTCGAGCGTCTCGGAGATCCCGTCCAGCCCGACCAGGTCGACCTGGTGGCCGCGTCCCTCCAGCTCGGTGGCGACCGCGCGCGCGTCGTCGTCCACGTCGTCGAGCAGCGAGCCGATGGTGAACCGGATCGTCCCCGGCTCGTGCTGGCGCGACAGCGACAGCGCCGCCGCACCCAGCGCGCTGGTCGTGTCCTCGGGCACCGAACCGATCACCGCGACGTTGCGGCCCGGCGAGCGCGACAACCGGACCGCGGCGGCGGTGCCCTCGACGTCGATGATCTGCCCGAGCAGCGCGCGCGGCGTGCTCACCGACGTCGTCAGCTTCCGGTAGTCCTCCAGCGCGGAGAGCTTCGGCAGGTTGGAGCCGTCGAACAACCGGGGCGCCAGGGCGCCGGCCGAACGTCGTTTCCACAGCTTCTGCTGCAGCTCGTGGAAGGTGTCGCGGGCGGTGGCGTCCGGCACGCGCGCGATCTCGTTGCCGTGCTTGACACCCGACTCGTGGTTGACCACGGCGTGCCAGCGCGGCAGCTCCATCGCCGCCTGGTTGTGCTCGGTGAGCACCCGCCGCGCCTTGGGCAGCGCGATGCGCAGGATGAACTGCTCGAAGATCGCCGGCTTGCCCCAGAACGCCTCGATGCCGGAGACGTCCTGGCTGGCCAGCACCAGGTGGATGCCCTGCGAACGTCCGCGCCGCGCAACGTCTTCCAGCAGCTTGGTGGCCTGCGCGGTCACCGGGTCGCGGTCGGCGAACAGGTACTGGAACTCGTCGATCACCGCGACGATCCGCGGCCAGCGGCCCTCGGGGTCCTCGGCGCGCAGCTCTTCGAGCTTGGTGACCTCGTGCTGCTTGGCGACGTCGGCACGTCTTCGCATCTCGTCGGCCAGGAACCGCAGCAGCGCCAGGCCGAACTCGCGGTCGGTGTTGACGTTGACGCCCACCAGCTTGGCGTGCGGCAACCAGCTGGGGTCGCGCTTGCCCGGTGTGAACTGGGCGAACGACACGCCCTCCTTGAAGTCCAGCAGGTACAGCTCCAGCTCGTCCGGCGAGTAGCGGGCGGCCATCGCGCCGAGCATGCCGTACAGGAAGTTGGTCTTGCCCGAGCCGCTGGGACCGCCGATGAGGGTGTGCGGGCTGGCGTCGCCGAGCCGCACCCACACCTCCTCGCCCTCGTCGAACCCGACGGGGGCCTGCAGCTCCGAACGCGAGTGGCACTGCCACAGCTCGTCCGGCATCAGGTCGTCGAAGGTGCGCACCCGGGCCCGTCGCGACTCGAAGTCGGTCGCGATCGTCCCGCACGCCTTGGCGGCCTGGCCGCGGGTCGGCGGATCGTCCAGCGCCACAACGGCTTCCGGTCCGGTCATGCTGGTGCGCGCGCGGTTCTCGCCGATCAGCGTGATGGACTCGATGGAGCTGTTGACGGTCAGCGGCAGGTCGACGGTGATCAGCTGGATGCCGCAGGCCAGGCCGTTGCGGGCGATCCGCTGGAGCTGTTGCTGCTGCTCGTCGCGCAGCGGGTTGCCGTTGCCGAACAGCACCGCGATCCGCCACGGCTCGCTGCGCCTGCCGTGCGCGGCGGCCAGCGCGCGCAGCGTGGTGTGCTCGCCGAGCAGGGCGTGGGAGTGGATGCGCTTGATGTGGTCGGAGAGCACGTCGAGCATGTCGCCGAGCCGCGTCGGGTCGTGGGCGGTGAGCAGTCCGGCGCTGCTGAGCGGGTGCAGGTCGGGCAGCGTGCCGGTCAGCCGGGCGACGTCCCAGCTGTGGATCCGCACCTGGCCGGGCTGGAAGTGGCTGATGATGCGCAGCAGCAGGTTCTGCACCAGCGTCTCGGCGGTCTCCGGCACCTCGTCGGTGGTGATGCGCAGGTGCGCGAAGTCCAGCGCCGGGACGACGGCGGGGAAGGACGGCGACAGCGGGGAGTCCGGCACGCTCGCGGTGCCGATGCGCCACAGCTCGGGTGGGTTGGCGGGGTCGCCGTCGCCGGAGCTCCCGAGCCAGGTGTCGAAGGGTTCCGAGGCGCTGCCGGGGGAGTTGGCCTCGACCAGCTTCTCCAGCGACGGCGGGCCCTGCTCGGTCCAGTCCCGGTAGATCTCGTCGCGGTCGGCGAGCGCGCGGGTCAGCGCGGCCTGGAACCGCGGGTCGGCCGGATCGTCGGTGATCTGCTCCGGTTCGCGCTCGGCCTCGGCCGTGCCGAGCTGCGCGATGCGCAGCGCGTGCTCCTGCTCGGCGCAGGTGTCGATCACCTGCTGGTGGGCGTTCTCGGCGGCCCCGAGCGCGTCGGAGATGCTGCGGCGGAGGTGCTCGAAGGCCGATTCGATGCGACTTCGCCGGTCACTGCGTTTCACCACACGCCACCCTCGGACACCGGGTTACGGAACGTGATCAAGGTACCACCTAGGAGTAAGCCCCGCCTAACCCATGCGTGAGCGCGAATCTCGCGCAGTGGGACGGAATTCCTCCGGTTCGAGCGCCCCTAGAGGCGGGTCGAGAAGTCGCGGATCGTGCTCAGCACCAGGTCGATCATGCGCTGCGCCCGTTCGACCTGGTCGTGGGTGCGGGGGAGTCCCGGAGGTAGGACGGTTTCCGGGTGCTCGGGGTCGAGCTGGACGAGCGCCTGCCGGGCCTCGTCGAGCTTGCCCTGGCAGGTGCCCAGGTGGGCACCCGCCTCTTCGAGCCTGCGCTCGATCTCCTGCAGCGCCTGGAGGAGTTCGTCGAGGGAGGACACGGTTACAGCCGTCCGGCGTAGCTCTCGGTGGAGGTGATCGTCGCCTGCAGCGTGCCCTGCGCTCCGCTGAGGGTCTGCAGGACCTCGGCGAGCATGCCGTAGGCGTGCTGCATCTCGTCCTGAGCGGTTCCCTGGATGGCGCCGGAGAGCGCGGCCTGGGCCTCTTCGAGGACGAGCGCGGTCTGCTGGATGGCCGCGACGCCTTCCTGCATCTTCTGGTTGGCCAGCGAGATGCCCGCGCGAACTTCTTCCACGCCTGCCATGGATGTGGTCCTCTCCCAGGGCGGTACGACTCTGTAACGATGCACAACGTAGTGCCCGAGCAAGATCACCGCGCGGCCGGGGCCCGCCCTTGTTGATCATTGTTCGGTCGTGGCGGGCGGGCATGTTCGAGTCGGTTGTCTACTGTGGATTGTTGGGCAGCGGGGCGCGCTCGGCCTCTTCCGACCACGTCTCGATGAGCAGCCGCTCGCCCGCCGGGACGAGCTCGCCGACCAGCTCCGGGTCGTCGACCACCGACCACGCCGTCGGCGGTGCGCAGGCGACGCGGTGGCGGGCGTACTCCGGCCCGAGCTCGCGCAGGAAGTTGCGCACGACGCGGGACAGCGCGGCCACGTGCCAGCCGGTCTCGCCGGTGCCGCGGCTCATGGTCAGCGCCCAGCAGCCGGGTTCCTCGTCGGAGCAGTCGGCGGCGGTGATCACCCGGCCGTCGATCCGTCTGACCAGGCCCTCGCAGGCTTTCCGCGCCGAGGCTTCGTCCTGGGCTCCGACGACGACCGTGATGTGCAGTTCGAGCTCGCTGTGCGCTTCCATCGCGGAGGATTCTTCCGCATGAGCCCGCGAGTTCGAACCGCCGAGGCGGTCAGGAGTTGATCTCGCTCTCGTCGTCGGCGAGGCCGTAGTAGGCGTAGAGGTCGCGGCCCTCGGTGTCGGTGAGCCGGCCGCCGATCGCCTCGACGGTGGGTGCGTTGCGGATCGTCGCGCGGGTCACCGGGATCTCCAGCCGGTTCTCCGCCTTGGTGGCGCCGTCGAGCGGCACGAAGGTCTCCTTGATGCCCAGCAGGCCCAGCCGCACCGTGACCCATTCGGGTTGGTTGGTGTGATCGTCGACGTAGACGTTGCCGACCCGGCCGACCCGGTTGCCGTCCTGATCGAAAACCGGTGTCCCGATCAGATCTTGCGCGCGCTCGACGTTCATGACAGCCCCCCGCTCTCCGGACTTCAAGCTGCCCGGGAGAGCGGGGGGCTGCAACCGCGCAAGCGACACGCCTCACCCGATCGAGTAATGATCGTCAGTATTAGTAACGGCTCTAAGAATTCAGCGCTCGTCCGATGAAGTTGTGCACATCGGCCATGACCTCGGCCTTGTTCGTCTCGTTGAACAGCTCGTGGCGGGCGCCCGGGTAGATGTGCTCGTGGAACTCGTGGCCGCGGATCCGGTCGATGCCGGTGCGCGTGTCCGCCTCCGGCACCAGCTCGTCGTCCTCGCCGTGGATCCACAGTGTCGGGATCTCCAGCGTCGGGCCCTCGTTGATCGCCAGCAGGCAGTCGTCGATGGCCCGCAGCGTCGCGCGCTTGAACGGCCCGTGCCACACCAGCTCGTCGGCCAGGTAGGCCGCGCCGACCTCCGGGTCCCGCGACAGCGTCGCCGGGTCGATGGGGGTGTCCGGGATCTCGTCGTGCTCCAGCAGGTCCAGCACGTGCCAGGTGCCCAGCACCGGCCCCGACAGCACCACCGCGGCCAGCTGCCGCTGGTGCTCCTGAGCGAAGCGCGCAGCGAGCATGCCGCCCATCGAGTGCCCGATCAGCACCACCGGCAGGTCCGGGTGCTGCGCGGTGACCTCGCGCCGCAGCGCCTCCAGGTCACCGACCAGCACCTCGGCGTCCTCGTAGTGGACCCGGTCGCCCGGGGAACGGCCGTGGCCGATGTGGTCCGGCGCCCAGACCAGCGCCCGGGCGTGCACCAGCTGCTCCGCGACCCACTGGTAGCGCCCGGAGTGCTCGCCGTAGCCGTGCGCGATCAGCGCGATCCACCCCGGGTTCTCCGCCGACCACTCCCGCACGGCCAGCGGCCCCAGGCTCCCGGCCACCTCGCGATCAGTTGACTCGATCATGTGGCCACCACAGCACAAACCCACTGCCGCGGCCACCACCTCCGGAGGGAGTTTCCGCGGTCGTCTTGCCCGGCGGTGCGGGTGGCGGAACCTGAGACGCCGTGTGGCCTCCGTGCGCCGCTCCTGATGTGTGCCAAGACACGGCGTCCCGGCGTACTCGCCGGACGACGTCTCAGAACCCGCGGCGGTGCGGGCTGCGAGGGTGGTCTTCACGCCTCGCGGCCGCGCTGCTCGCGCGCTGGCCCGGCTGGGAGTGCTCCCGGGGCTCAGCCCTGGTGGTAGGCGGTCTCGTCGAGGGATCCGCCGCCGCACACGGCGTCGCCGGTCCAGGGGACCGGGAGCCAATCGGTCTCGTCGGGCGGGATGACCTCCAGGCCGGTGGCCGTCGGCTGGCACGGGTAGCCCTCGTCGCCGTGCGGGACGGCGCTCCAGTGCAGCGTCGCCGACGCCGACTCGCCCGGGTCCAGGCCGATGAGCGTCGGGCCCGGGTTGGCGGTGCGGGTGACCTCGGTCGGCAGCGGGTTGCCCGCGTCGTCGACCAGCTGCATCCCGCCGTAGCCGTAGAGCGTGCAGTAGGAGCCGCTGGAGTTGGTCAGCGTCAGGTCCGCGTAGCGCTGGCCCGCGCCCGCCTCGACCCGCGACATGCTGCCGCTGAGCTGCGAGGTGTGGCAGCGCGGATCGCGCGGTTGCGGCGCGTCCTGCGCGTGGGCCGGCAGCGCCGAGCCCGCCAGGGCTCCGGCGGCCAGCAGGCCTGCGGACGTCTGCAGAATGCGTGCTCCGATGTGCCGGTTCACGGCCATCACCCCCGTTCCCGCCGCCCCAGCGGGTTCGTGTGCGGGCTGTTGTGTGCGGGCCCTCTCGCGGGCCCTCTGCGTTCGGGACTCTGCTGTTGAGTAGACGTCCGCCGGCGGAAATGGTTGCCCGCGCCGGGAAATCGGCGGTGCTTTCGCGGGTCCGCCCTCACTGTGCATCGCGTGAAGGAAACTCGCGACTAGGATCAGTGGATAGCGCGACCGGGTGAGTAGGAATACGCACTGATTGCATTGCGTGGGGCTTTCCTCGGGCTTTCGGCCCTTGATCTTAACCCGAATGGCGGAACTTCCTGTTTCTCCGGCTTCGATAGTTTGAGCAGTGCCAGAGGTCAGAAGTCAGTGCGGCCAGAAGTGCAGGGGGTAAATCATGGCCGAACGCATTCCCGGTATCGACGTCGCGAGATACCAGGGGGAACCGGACTGGGGAGCCGTGCGCGGCGCCGGTTACGTCTTCACCTACATCAAGGCGACCGAGGGCATCGGTTACGTCAGTCCCACGCTCGACTCCCAGCTCAACGGAGCGCGCGGGGCCGGGATGGTCACCGGGCTCTACCACTTCGCCAGGCCCGACACCAACGCTCCGCAGCAGGAGGCCGCCGACTTCGCCGCGCAGCTGGCGCGGACGAACTCCGCCGGGCCCGGCAACCTCCCGCCGTGCCTGGACATGGAGACCGACGCGCCCAACCTGGGCGGGTGGATCAAGGGGTTCATCGACGCGCTGCGCGGCCACACCGGCCGCAACGAGATCGTCGTCTACGCGTCCAGCTCGTGGTTCCAGGACAAGCTCGCCACCGACACCTGGATCGACCCGGGCGTGTTCCTGTGGGTCGCGCACTACGGGCGCAACCCCGGTGAGCCCGGGTACATGACCGACCGCGTCGTGATCCACCAGCACGCCTCCGACGGGCAGGTCCCCGGCATCGGCGGCGACACCGACCTCAACGTCTCGCTGGTTCCGCTGGAGGTGCTCACCGGGGCGGGCGCCCCGCCGCCTCCGCCGCCCGCGCCGCCGCAGGAGACCTACGTGGTGCAGCCCGGTGACACGCTGTCGGACATCGGCGCCAAGCTCGGCGTCGACTGGCGGGAGATCGCGCGGGTGAACGGAATCGCCGACCCGGATCTGATCTACGTGGGGCAGGTCCTCAAGATTCCACGCTGAGATTCCTCTCAGTTCGAGCCCGGCATCGAGTGGTGAAAACCGGTGCCGGGCTTCGCATTTCCGCGATCTCATTTCCTTTCGGAAAAGGTTGGTCACGGATCACCGGTTACCGGTTCCGCCGCGATCAACTCGGGTTACCGTTTTCGTGAACATCACCCGAGTTGGAGGTGAACGCGATGGCGGACGTCGCTGTGCTGGTCCGGGCCCACTGGACTCGCGGTGAGCCCGGTAGGGAAGCGCCGGGCGAGCTGGTCACGGCGCTGTATCGCTGGTGGGTCGTCGCGATGGTGCTCAAGATCCTCGGCGCCACCTGGGACATCTGCTGGCACTTCCGCTGGTTGCGGGACGACCTGGCACCGCCGCACCTGCTCAACTCGGTCGGCACCGTGATGGTGATCGGGCTGGTGGTCTTCCACAGCTACACCGGCATCGGCGTCGACAAGGTCACGCTGCGCTGGATGCAGTGGGGGCTGGGGATCTTTCTCGTCGCCGCGCCGCTGGACGTGATCAACCACCGGGTCAACGGCCTGGACATCACCGCCTGGAGCCCGTCGCACGCGCTGCTGTACCTGGGCACCGGGATGATGAGCATCGGACTGCTGCTCGGCTGGTACCGGCAGGGCCGCTCCGACCGGTACTACTACCCGATCACGTACTTCCTGTGGTTCACCGTGCTGGACAACTTCATGTTCCTCAACCAGCACCAGGAGTACGGCGTGCTCGGGCTGGCCGCCTGGGAGCGCGGCGCGCCCTACGCCGAGGACAGCCTGCTGCAGTTCGCCGCCGACCAGCTGCACCGGCCGCTGGACTACATCGCGGTGGAGAACTTCACGCTGCCCACGCCCGACTGGCTCTACCCGGTCTGGGCGGTGCTGACCGGGCTCGGGACGCTGCTGCTCGCGCGGACCCTCGTCGGCCGCCGCTGGACGGCCACCACGATCGCCGCCGGGTACCTGGTGTTCCGCTGCGTGGCGTGGGCGCTGCTGGCCGCTGCCGATTTCCCGATCTCGACGGTCCCGTTCTTCCTGCTCATCGGGGCTCTGGCCATCGACATGTCCGCTCAGCTGATCACCCGGCTGCGGCCGCTGATCGGTGCGGCTGCGGTGACGGCCGCGGCCTACGCGGCGCTGTGGCTGCAGGACGCCTACATCGCCGCACCGCCGTCGGACTACGCGTCCGCGCTGTACGTGGTGGTGGTGCTCGCCGCGATGTGGTGGCTGTTCGAGCACCTCGGCTCGGGGGTGCGCCGCATCGAGCGGCACCTGGCGGCGATCCGCGACCGGCGGGGCCGCGGTCTCAGCCCCCGCTGAGACCGGTCAGACGATCACGGGCGCCCGGGAGAGGACGACACCGAGGCCGTAGGCGACGCCCATCACCGCGACCTCGACGGCCACCCAGGTCAGCAGCGCGGTCCGCTCCTGCCGTGCGAGGCGCGGCAGGAGCCGGAAGCGCATCTGGGCGCCGATCGCGCCGAGCAGCACCAGGCAGATGAGCTTGCCGACGAGGATCTGGCCGTACTGGGTGGTGACCAGGCCGATCAGCCCCACGTTCGGGGTGATGACCAGCTCCATCAGGCCGTTGAACAGCCCCGAGGCGCCGACCACGAGCAGCGCCAGCCCGGCGAGCTTGGAGAAGCGCGGCATGGCCTCGGCGAGCAGTCCGCGCCGCGGTGCGACCAGCAGCGCCACCGCGGCCAGGCCGCCGACCCACATGGCCGCGCCGACCACGTGTAGCTCCATCGAGATCATGCTGAAGTCGTGGTACTGCCAGTCGGTGGCGTGCCCGGTCAGCGGCATCGGCAGCAGCCCGAGCAGGGCGACGATGGTGCGCAGCTCGGTGGGCACCGACTCGCCGAAGCGGACCGCGAGCAAACCCACCAGCGCGCACAGCAGGCCCGCGCCCGCGCTGGTGAGCAGACCGGGTCCGGCCGGGACGTTGTTGACGTAGTCGACGAGCAGCCCGGTGGTGGCCGCGGCCCCGGGGCTGGCCTCCATGGCCTGCAGGACCAGCGAGAACAGCGCGGCGAGCATCCACACCAGGGCGGCGACCACGGTGAGCCGGCGGGCCTGGGCGAGCACCGGTTCGGTGTGCTCGGGCCGGTCGAAGCCGACGAGCTTGGGCAGCATCGACAGGCCGACCGTGGCCAGCGCGGCCAGGTCCAGCACGGCTCGCGCGACCGGGATGCCGAAGCGGACCAGGGGCGGCAGCGCGGGAAGTCCGGGGATGGTGCCGACGTCGGTGTAGGCCGTGGCGGCCAGCGCGGCCAGCAGCGCGGCGCCCACCAGGGCCACGGCGACCAGTGCTTTCGCGGCACGCGGGCGGTCCCGCACTGCCTGCTCTTTCCCGGATGTCGCTTCGCGCACTGCCACGTTCCGCATGATGTCACCCGAACGTGCGTGCGGAGGTCGGAGTCCGACTGAGATCACTCCTCGTGATGGAAATGTTCCCGAGAGCGAGTGCGGCGTGGCGGCGTGATGTTCTCCCCATGTCGTTTGGATCACCGTTTCCGGCGCCCGATTGTTGATCTTCATTTTCGCTGATCTGCCTGCTCCAAAGGCATGTTCGGGGAAATGGTTCGCATGCGAGGCAATTGCCGGGAGCGGGCTGCGGAGGTGAGGGCACGGTTGTGCGATGTGTTGCTGACAAAGTCCTCAGCCTCGTTGTTCTAGAGTCGGCGGCGTGATTCCGGCCGACGTCGACGCACTTGTGCGCACCAGCAGCGCTGCGCACGGGCTCGATTCGCCGGGGCGTCGCGGAGTGTTCACCGGATCGATTGCCGCGAATTCCGCTCAAAGTCGGACCGGCGGTGAAGAATTCGTGCTTCGCTGTGATCTCCGGTGCGCGGAACTGCGGGATCACCCGGGGTTCACCCGGAGACCGTCGGGGAACCCCGCGGGAGCCGCTGGATCCGGTCTTCGCAGCCAGACGCCGGGAGCGCGGCGCGGCGGCGGAGCGCGGCCGAGGTCGGCCGCTGAGGTGCGGGGCCCGATGGCCTCAGGGAAATTGGGGGTCCGGCCCCGGATGCGAGCCGGGCTCGCGAGACGCGAGATTGAGCGGTGTGGACGGACAGGGTGTCATGCAACGCGCGCTAGGGCGTGATCCGCGATGACCGCACTTGCGGTGGTGCTGGCGGCGCTGGGCGCCTGCGGATACGCCTTCGGAGCGCGGCTGCAGCACGCGGCCGTGCACGCCACGATGGCCGGTGGCGGCCTCGGGCTCCGCAGTCAGGCCCAGCTCGTGCGCAACCCGCGCTGGCTCGCCGGACTCGCGGCCCTGGGCAGCGGCGCCGCGCTGCACGTGAGCGCGCTGGGGCTGGCCCCGCTGAGCGTGGTGCAGCCGATCGGCGTGCTCGCCCTGCCGATCACCGTGCTGCTCAACCTGCGCGAGCAGGGCTACACCCGGCGCGACGTGCACCCCAGCATGGTGCTGGCGGTGCTGGCCGCGACCGGTGGTCTGGCGGTGTTCGTGCTGCTGGCCGCCGGCAGCGCCACGCCCACCCCGGTCGGCGAGGACGACCAGTTCACCGCCACCCAGATCGTGGCCGTGGCGGTGCTGCTGATCGGCCTCGTCGCCGCCGCGACCCGCTCGAAGGTGCGCTGCGTGCTCTTCGCCGCCGGCTGCGCCGTGGCCTACGGGTACGTGTCGCTGATGGCCCGCGCCGTGGCCCAGCAGGTCGGCACCGGGGACCTGCTGGCGATCAACCTCCTGTCCGTGCTCGGCATCGCGGTCGCGATGGTGGTGGGCGGCTGGCTGCTGCAGCACGGCTACGCCAGCGGCCCGCCCGACCTGGTCGTGGCGTGCCTGACCGTCATCGACCCGCTGGTGGCCGTGGGCCTGGGCATCGGACTGCTCGGCGAGGCCGACCACGTCAGCGGCTGGGTCGCCGCCTCCGAGGCGCTGTGCGCCCTGGTGGCCTGCGCCGGGGTGTTCGCCCTGGCCCGCCACCACCCCGACACCACCGAGCGCAGCACGTCGGAGACGCTGGGAGTGGCCCCGCCCGGGGATCGCACGGCCACGCCAGCACCCACCACCGGGCCCACCACCGGGTCCGCGAACGAAGTTCCCGCCGGTACCGCCGGACACCGCACGTCCCCTCGTCCTAACGGGAGTTCCTCTTGACTTCGCAACCGTCGCGCAGGCGCCCGCTGCGGATCGTGGTCGGTGCGACCACCTACCCGCCGCACGTCAACGGTGCCGCCAACTTCGGGCACCGGCTGGCCACGGGCCTGTCCGCCCGCGGGCACGAGGTGCACGTGGTGTGCCACTCCGACACCCGTGAGCCGCGCACCGAGGTCGAGGACGGCGTGCTGGTGCACCGGGTCGGCTCCTACAGCTCGCCCTTCCACCCGACGATCCGCGGCCTGATGCCGTGGCAGGCGGGGCAGGCCGACGCGCTGCTGGAGGAGATCCAGCCCGACATCGTGCACGTGCAGTCGCACTTCTTCATCTGCCGCGGCCTGATCGACTCCGCCCGCCGGCGCGGCATCGGGCTGGTGGCGACCAACCACTTCATGCCGGAGAACATCTTCGGCTACTTCAAGATCCCCCCGTTCCTGCAGAACGCCGCCGGGCGCCTGCTCTGGCACAACCTGGTCAAGCACTACCGCAAGGCGCAGATCGTCACGGCGCCCACGCCGCGCGCCGTGCAGCTGCTGCAGGACAACGGCTTCGACCGCACCGCGCTGCCGGTCTCCTGCGGCATCGACGTCGAGCGCTACCGCGTCCCGGCCGAGCGCTTCCGCGAGCAGAACCCGGACCCGCAGCCGCGGACCGTGCTGTTCGTCGGCAGGCTCGACGAGGAGAAGCACATCGACGACCTGCTGCGCGCCATGTCCCTGCTGCGCACCGAGGCCGAGACCCGCCTGGAGATCGTCGGCAACGGCGCTCGCCGCGAGGCCTTCGAGCAGCTCGCCACCGAGCTCGGCATCGCCGAGCGGGTGCACTTCCACGGCTTCCTCAGCGACGAGGAGCTGCTGGAGGCCTACGCCCGCGCGGACCTGTTCTGCATGCCCAGCATCGCCGAGCTGCAGAGCCTGGCCACGATGGAGGCCATGTCGGCGGGCACGCCGGTCGTGCTCGCCAACGCGATGGCCCTGCCGCACCTGTGCCGCCCGGGCGAGAACGGCTGGCTGTACGCGCCGCGCGACGTGCACGCCCTGGCCGCGGCGATCGACGACGTGCTCGACGACCGCGCCACCATCGACCGGATGGGCCAGGCCAGCCAGCGGCTGGTCGCGCGGCACGACATCGACCAGATCCTCGGCCGGTTCGAGTCGCTGTACCACCACGTGATCGACCCGAACAGCGCCGTCGAGCTCGACGAGATCAGCACCGAGCTGGCGAGCTGACCATGAGCCTTCCTGATCTGCACCCAGCGGAGCGTGTAGCTCGGATCAACGGCTCCGACCTGCACTACTGGATCTACCGCGAGGAGCTGGGATCCTCGGTCGAGACGGTGCTGCTCGTGCACGGGCTGCGCGGCACGCACCACGGCCTGGAGCTCATCGCCGCAGGTCTGGAGGGGCGTCGCGTCGTGATCCCGGACCTGCCCGGGTTCGGGGACTCCGGGCCGATGGCAGGCAAGCACGACGTCACCGGCTACGCCGAGGCCCTCGTCGAGCTGCTCGACCGCCTCGGTGCGGCCGAACATCCGATCGTGCTGATCGGGCACTCCTTCGGTTCGATCGTGTCCTCCCGTCTGGCGGCGATGCGCCCGTCGCTGATCCGTCGGCTGGTGCTGATCAATCCCATCGCGCAGTCCGCGCTGCGCGGACCGCACGCCGCGGTGGCCGGGCTGACCGCCGCCTACTACTCGCTCGGGGAGCGGCTGCCCTCCCGCGCCGGGCGGTCGCTGCTGACCAACCGCTGGGTGGTGCTGGCGGCCAGCCGGGCGATGACCCGAACCAGGGACAAGAAGCTGCGCGGCTTCATCGACGACAACCACCTGCGGCACTTCAGCCGCTTCCACTCGCCCGCCGTGGTCAACCAGTCGTTCCAGGCGTCGGTGACGCACACCGTGACCGACTACGCCGACCAGCTGCGGATGCCGGTGCTGCTGGTGGCCGGGGAGCACGACGAGATCGCTCCGCTGCCCGGGCAGCGCGCGCTGGCTGAACGCCTGCCCGATGCCGAGCTCGTGGTGATCTCCGACGTGGGGCACCTGGTGCACTACGAGACCCCCGACGCCGCGGCGGTCGAGATCCAGCGGTTCCTCAACCGCGCTGATCGCGGCACTCCCGGGATCCCGGAGCAGCAGCGATGAACCTCGTGGTCGACGCGCGCTGGACGCGCACCGATCAGCACGACGGCATCAGCCGCTACGGTGCGAGTCTCGTCGAAGCCCTGCACCGGCTGCATCCCGTGACGATGCTGATCCACGACGAGCGGCAGCTGGAGCTGCTGCCCGACGGCGTTCCCCACGTGCTGATCAACAGCCCGTTCTCGCCGCGCGAGCTGTGGGTCTCGCGCACCCTGAACCGGCTCGGGGCCGACGTGGTGTTCAGCCCGCTGCAGATCATCGGTGGTTTCCGGCGCGACTACCGGCTGGTGCTCACGCTGCACGACCTCATCTACTACCGGCACCCGGAACCGCCGGGGTTCCTGCCGAAGCCGGTGAAGGTCGCCTGGCGGCTGTACCACAAGGCCTTCTGGCCGCAGCGCGTCATGCTCAACCGGGCCGACGCCGTGGTGACCGTCAGCGAGACCACGCGACGGCTCATCCGGCGCCACCGGCTGACCCGCAGGCCGGTCGCGGTGGTGCCGAACGCGCCCCAGCAGCAGCCCGAGCAGGACGCACCGGACGCTCCGGCCGGCGGGCCGCGCGAGCTCGTGTACATGGGTTCGTTCATGCCGTACAAGGACGTCGAAACGCTGCTGGCGGGCATGGCTTTCCTCCCGGGATACCGACTGCACCTGGTCAGCCGGATCGCGCCGCAGCGCGAGGCCGAGCTGGTCGAGCAGGTGCCGCCGGGGGCGGACGTGGTGTTCTGGCGGGGGATCGGGGAGGACGACTACCAGCGGCTGCTGGCTCGGGCGAGCGCGCTGGTGACGGCGTCGCGGGACGAGGGTTTCGGGTTGCCGGTCATCGAGGCGATGAACGCGGGGACACCGGTGGTCTGCAGCGATCTGGAGATCTTCCACGAGGTCACCGGCGGGCACGCGCGGTTCTTCGACTCGGGGAGGCCGAAGGACTTCGCCGATGCCGTGCGTTCGCTGGAGGACGACGCGGTGCGCGCCGACCTCGTCGCGGCGGCCCTGACCCAGGCGGCGAAGTTCACCTGGCACAACTCCGCCGAACGACTCCTGGAACTGGTGCGAGGGCTGGCCGCGACTTCGCGTCAGTGAGTCCAGACCTTGATGGCCCGCGCGACGTACTCGGCCTGCGGGGTCTGCGAACCCGTTGGGTGCGTGTCGAAATCGGCCTCCTCGTCGCAGTGCGGGTCCTGGTACACGGTCACCGGATGGCCGGTGCTGTTGGCGAAGGACTTGGCTTCCCAACCGGTTTCGAGCGCGACGCACTGCTCGATGCCGGTGGCGCGCAAGGTGAGCTCGCGCGTCTCGCCGCCGAACCCGGGTTCCGGCCAGACGCAGAAAGAGCCTGCGGCGCACCGGTTCTCGGTCGCGTCGGCCGTCGGTCCGGTGAGCAGCGCGGCCAGTGACAACGCCACCGCGAGCGCCAGGGCGAGCGCGAAGGACGGTCGGAACCGGTGGGCGAGGGCGTGGCTTGGCATGGCGGAAATTCCTCTCGATGCGGGGGTTTCGATCCGATCGCGACGTCATCCGCCGCGCTGAGGAAAGATTGGCGGGGCCGTCCACCCGTTTCCAGCGAATTCGGTGGATACACCACCTACGGGTGGATTCGCAGGCGTGGAAGCGCATTCTGATCCGGCGATCGATCGACTCGCCATCCCTGCCGGATACACCACGATTGAGGTATAAAGTCCCTCACTACCCGTCGGTAATAACGGAGGTCGGCGATGGCGCTGGACGCTGATGTGATCGTGGTGGGAGCGGGCCTGGCGGGCCTGGTCGCCACCGCGGAACTGGCCGATGCCGGTCGCCGGGTGGTGCTCGTCGACCAGGAGCCCGAGGCCTCGCTCGGCGGCCAGGCGCACTGGTCCTTCGGCGGGTTGTTCCTGGTCGATTCGCCGGAGCAGCGCAGGCTCGGGGTGCGCGACTCGCACGAGCTGGCGCTGCAGGACTGGATGGGCACCGCCGCCTTCGACCGCGACGAGGACCACTGGCCGCGCAAGTGGGCCGAGGCCTACGTCGACTTCGCCTCCGGTGAGAAGCGGGCCTGGATGACCGCGCAGGGCGTGAAGTTCTTCCCGCTCGTGCAGTGGGCCGAGCGCGGTGGTTATCTCGCCTGCGGCCACGGCAACTCGGTGCCGCGCTTCCACATCACCTGGGGCACCGGGCCCGGTGTGCTCGAACCGTTCCTGCGCCGGGTCCGCGCGGCCGAGGCCCAGGGTCTCGTCGAGCTGCGATTCCGGCACCGCGTCACCGAACTCGTGACCACCGGCGGAGCCGTCACCGGCGTGCGCGGCAAGGTGCTCATCCCCAGCGACGCCGAACGCGGCCGGCCGACACCGCGCAAGGCCAAGGGCGACTTCGAACTCGCCTCGCAGGCGGTCGTGGTCACCTCCGGCGGCATCGGCGGAAACCTCCCGCTGGTGCGCAAGAACTGGCCGAAGCGCCTGGGCAAGCCGCCGAAGAACATGATCGCCGGGGTGCCCGACCACGTCGACGGGCGGATGCTCGAAGTGGTCGCCAAGACCGGTGGCCGGATCATCAACCCGGACCGGATGTGGCACTACACCGAGGGAATCCGCAACTACGCCCCGGTGTGGTCCAAGCACGGCATCCGCATCCTGCCCGGACCGTCGTCGCTGTGGCTGGACGCCAACGGCAACCGGCTGCCCGCACCGCTGTTCCCCGGTTTCGACACCCTGGGCACGCTGGAGCACATCGTGCGCACCGGCCACGAGCACACGTGGTTCGTGCTCAACCGCAAGATCATCAGCCGTGAGTTCGCGCTGTCGGGCTCCGAGCAGAACCCCGACCTGACCGGCCGCAGCGTCCGCCAGCTGCTGCAACGCGGCGGCGGGGCGACACCCGGCCCGGTGATGGAGTTCGTCCGCCGCGGCGAGGACTTCATCGTCCGCAACGGCGTCGCCGAGCTCGCCGAGGCCATGAACCGGCTCGGCGACGGCCACATCGACGCCGCGCAGCTGGAGCGCACCATCGTCGAGCGCGACCGCCAGGTGGCCTCCGGGCTCGGAAAGGACCTGCAGGTCAACGCGATCCGGGAAGCCCGCCGCTACGCGGTGGACAAGCTGATCCGGGTCGCCGAACCGCACCGCCTGCTGGACCCGGCGGCCGGGCCGCTGATCGCGGTGAAGCTCAACCTGCTGACCCGCAAGACCCTCGGCGGCCTGGAGACCGACCTGGACGGGCGGGTGCTCACCGACGGCGTGCGGCCGGTCGAAGGGCTCTACGCGGCAGGCGAGGTCGCCGGTTTCGGAGGCGGCGGCGTGCACGGCTACCGAGCGCTGGAAGGCACCTTCCTCGGCGGCTGCCTCTTCTCCGGCAGGCAAGCCGGAAGAGCCGCAGCCGCCGCGGTGAGCTGACGAACACGGTGTGGGACCGCTCTGCTCAGCGGTGCGAGCCGGGTCCCGCACTTGAAACGACAATTCCTAGATGAAGCAGCTGCTCACGAATCCTGAGACGTGGCTGCGTTCGTTGGTGACGTCGACCCATTCGGACAACGTTCGACCGTCATCGCACACGATGTTCTCGCCGACCACGCGGCGGTGAATCGTCGCGGTGTCGCCCGGATTTCCGATGCCGCGCACCGACGATGCGGTGCCGGGTTCGGAGCGGATCCGGGTCCCGAAGGCGAGGAAGTCGGTCCTGTCCTGCTCAGGGGCCGCGTGCGCGGCCTGGACCAGGGCGTCCCTGATTTCGAGGGCGATGGTCGCGACGTGGGTTCCGAGCCCGGTGATGGGCACCATCGCGGCCACCGCCACGCCTAACAGGTAGTTCCGAAGCTTGCGCATCATCACGAACCCCCACGGCCCGCCCAGTTCGTTTTCTCGACCGGATTTTCGGCGAGGAGTGTTGCTGGTCGGGCCGATTCCCAGTTTATGGATCGGAACCGGAGGACAGCAGTATCCGATCGGGTAAGGCGAATTCGTGCGGAACAGTCACGAAAGCCGGTGACGCGCAGCGTTCGGGAGGCGTTCGC
The DNA here is from genome assembly GCF_045278815.1 of Saccharopolyspora sp. ID03-671. NCBI lineage: Bacteria > Bacillati > Actinomycetota > Actinomycetes > Pseudonocardiales > Pseudonocardiaceae > Saccharopolyspora > Saccharopolyspora sp. ID03-671. The sequence goes on along the minus strand of NZ_CP134054.1, from coordinate 3,275,071 downwards.
CAACCCCTCTGGTGAGTGAGCCCTCGGCCGGGGTCGATGCGTTGCGCAACGGCGAAGGGCGCCAGGGGAACACGTGGTCCCCTGGCGCCCTCCGAGGTGAATCCGCGCAGGTCAGCCGGTGCGCGAGCCGATCCCGGTGAGGGAGCGGACCTCCATCTCGGCCTGGCGTTCGGCGTCCTGCTCCGGCTTGCCGACGAAGGTGCCGATGGCGGCGAACAGGAACGAGATCGGGATCGAGACGATGCCCGGGTTCTTCAGCGGGAAGAACGCGAAGTCCACGCTCGGGATGATCGAGTCCTCCGCGCCCGACACGACCGGCGAGAAGATCACCAGCAGCAGGCAGGAGATCAGACCGCTGTAGATGCCCCACAGCGTGCCGGTGGTGTTGAACCGCTTCCAGAACAGCGTGTACAGCAGCGTCGACAGGTTCGCCGAGGCGGCGAAGGCGAACGCCAGTCCGACCAGGAACGCCACGTTCTGCCCGATCACCAGGATGCCGCCGAGGATCGACGCGGCACCGATGACCAGCGCCGTCACGCGCGCCACCCACACCACGCGATCGGAGTCGACCTCACCGCCGCGCACCACGCTCGCGTAGATGTCGTGCGCGAACGAGGCCGACGCGGTCAGCGTCAGGCCCGCGACCACCGCCAGGATCGTCGCGAAGGCGACCGCCGAGATGATGCCCAGCAGCACGGTGCCGCCGATCTCGTAGGCCAGCAGCGGCGCGGCGGAGTTCTCCGCGCCCGGCGCGGCGAGGATCGCGTCGGTGCCGACCAGGGCGCTCGCGCCGTAGCCGATGATCAGCGTGCACATGTAGAAGATCGCCATCGTCCAGGTCGCCCACACCACCGAACGCCGCGCCTCGCGCGCGTTGGGCACGGTGTAGAAGCGCATCAGCACGTGCGGCAGACCGCCGACGCCCAGCACCAGCGCCAGCGACAGCGAGATGAAGTCCAGCTTGGTCATGTCGGACTTGCCGTACTGGGCACCGGGCGCGAAGATCGCGCGGCCGTTCGGGTTGTTGTCCGCGGCGGCGCGCAGCAGCTCGGTCATGCTGTAGCTGAACTTGCCGAGCAGGAAGATCGTGATCAGCACGGCGCACAGCACGAGCATGGTGGCCTTGATGATCTGCACCCACGTGGTGCCTTTCATGCCGCCGACCAGCACGTAGACCATCATGACCGCGCCGACGCCCGCCATCACCAGCATCTGGCCGAAGTGGCCGTGCACGTTGAGCAGCAGCGCGACCAGGCCGCCGGCACCGGCGATCTGGGCGATCATGTACATGATGGTGATGGCCAGCGTGGAGGTCGCGGCCGCGGCGCGGACCGGGCGCTGCTTCATCCGGAAGCTGAGCACGTCGCCCATCGTGAAGCGGCCGGTGTTGCGGGTGCGCTCGGCGAGCAGCAGCAGGTTGACCAGCCAGGCGACCAGGAAGCCGATGCTGTAGAGGAAGCCGTCGTAGCCGTAGATGGCGATGGCCCCGGCGATGCCGAGGAAGGACGCGGCGGACAGGTAGTCGCCGGACAGCGCCACGCCGTTCTGCACACCGCTGAAGGCGCTGCCCGCGACGAAGTAGTCGCCCGCGGTGCCCCGGCTGCTGACGCGGTAGACGATGAACAGCGTGATGAGCACGAACGCCGCGAAGACGCTGGTGTTGATGATCACGCTGTCGTCGGGGATGACGGTGTTCTGGGCAAGGTTCATCGGTCGAACTCTCCGGCCTGCTCGCGGATCTCGTCGACGCGCGGATCGATGTGGCGGCGGGCGAACCGGACGTAGAGGGTGGTCAGCCCGACGGTGGTGACGAACTGCCCGATGCCGAGCAGCAGTCCGACGTTGACCTCGCCGTAGACGGTGCGCGCCAGCTCCTCGGGGAAGTACGCCGCGGCGACCACGTAGCTCATGTACCAGATCAGGAAAAACGCCGTCGCGGGGAAAACGAACCATTTAAGTCGACGGCGGAGGCTGCGGAATTCGGCGCTCTGCTGGATAGCGGTGAAATCGGGCCGGTCGGCGGTTGTGCGAACCGCGCTCTTCTCGATTCCGCCGAACGCCGCGCGTTGATTTCCGGGCTCGCGGGGGGAACCGCGCAGCGCGGATTGCGTTGCGTTGCTCATGCATCCTTCCTGGACTTCAGGGTGTGCCTGCCGGGGTCGCCGAGCTGGCCGAGGCGGGCAATTATTACCACTGTTCTACCTCTATCGACACTGTGGGGAGGGCCACCTGCCAACTTCCATTTCACCCGTCTGAGCAGGAGCGGGGCCGACAGGCCGCTACGGGTGGGCAACTCTCGGTTACCGGCGGGTAAGGCCAGGTCAGCGCCCTACGGTTTCAAGATCGAAAGTCGCTGACCAGGCGTTACATCGTCTTCCGGAGAAGAGTTCCGGCCTCCTTTTAGTCCGAACGGGTGAAATTGCGTGAAGCGCTCCCGAACTGATCGGACACTCGGCGTGATCTCGCCTGATTGGCGTAGCACATTGCGAAAAAGCCCCCGGTGCTTTCCTTGCGCAGGGGGCATATAGTGCTTGGGCACTGAGAGGTAGTCGTGCGAACGGGAAGGGTCACGGTTCGATACCAGTGTCCGGAATGTGCCGGCCGGGGAAGCCATCGGTGACGCTGAGTATCGACAAGATCTCGAAGTCGTGGAGTCCTCAGTTGGTTCCCCGGCGTCGTGCCCTCCCCGCATGCCCGCCTTTCACCCCTGACCATCAGCACGACGATTGCGGGACCGCACGCATGCGCCGTTCGCCTACGCCTAGTTCGACACGCCTGCTTGACCAGCGCGGAGACGCACGGGGAGTGCGCTCGTGAGCGGGGACCGGCGGCCCGCCGGCTTCCTGCAGTGGCGCAACTGGTCGCTGCCCACGAAGCTGGCCGCCGTCGTTCTGGTGCCCGTCCTGTTCGCCATCACTCTCGGTGTCGGGCAGATCCAGTGGCAGGTGGAGCAGGCCGACGAGTACGGCCGGGTCGCCCAGGTGCTCGACGCCGAGAAGCAGGTGGAGCCGCTGCTCAGCGGTCTGCAGCAGGAGCGCAACCACGCCGTGGACTCCCTGGTCGGCGACGGCCGGATCGGCGCCTTCACCGACCAGGCCAAGGCCACCGACAAGGCCGCCGAGGACCTGCGCGGCGTCATCACCGACAACGACGTCTACACCGACGTCGTCGGTGAGCGGTTCAACGAGACCCGCCGGGCGCTGGACGCCCTCGGCGCGGTCCGGGCCGGGGTGCAGGCCCACCGGGTCACCGCTGTGCAGGCCATCGGCGCCTACAGCCAGGCCGTGCGCGCCGCGCTGGCGCTGGACCGCGCGCTGACCACCAGCGTCGCCGACCCCCGGATCTCGTCGAGCGCGACCGCCATGACCGACCTGCTCGGTCTGACCGAAGAGGTCCGGCTGCAGCAGTCCCTGGTGCTGTCCGGGCTGGACGAGGGCTCGCTGGACGCCGCCACGCTCGACAACCTGTCCGGATCGCGCGCCCGGCTGCTGTCCAAGATCAACGACGCCGGTTCCGGTGTGGCCAAGCACTGGCAGCAGCGCCTCCAGCAGCAGCTGCAGGTCCCGGCGATCGTGCAGCGCAACCAGATGCTCGCCGCGATCATCAGCGAGAGCACCGACGACGTGTCCAGCGGCGGCTTCTCCGTCAGCCGCGAGGCCTGGAACAGCTCCAGCGACGGCTCGGCGGCCACCATCGAAGGCGGCCGCGGCGAGCTCGCCGTCGAGATCCGCTCGATCGCCCAGGGCCTCGCCGACGATGCCAGCGACCGCGCCGGGTGGGACTCGGTGCTGCTGCTGGCCTCGCTGATCGCCGCCGCCGGCGTGATCATCATGATCACCCGCCAGCTGCTCGGCTCGCTGCGCGAACTGCGGATCGGCGCGCTCGACGCCGCCGAGTACGACCTGCCCCAAGCCGTCACCGCGGTCCGCGAGGGCAAGGGCTCCGAAGCCGAGGTGCCGCCGCTGCCGGTGACCACCACCGAGGAGGTCGGCCAGGTGGCGCGGGCCTTCGACGAGGTCAACCGGCAGGCGCTGCGCCTGGCCGTCGAGCAGGCCGACCTGCGCCGCGGCTACAGCGACGCGTTCGTCAGCGTCTCCCGCCGCAGCCAGGCCCTGCTGGAGCGCCAGCTGCGCCTGTTCGAGGAGCTGGAGCAGGACGAGGAAGACCCCGACCAGCTGTCCCGGCTGTTCCAGCTGGACAACCTCGCGACCCGGATGCGCCGGAACAACGAGAACCTCATGGTTCTGTCCGGCAGCGACCTGGCCCGCCGCTTCACCCAGCCCACCGACCTCGCCGACGTGCTGCGCTCGGCGGTCTCGGAGATCGAGCAGTACCCGCGGATCGCGGTGCAGCCGACCCCGTCGGTGAAGCTGCGCGGCAACACCGCCAGCGACCTGGTGCGGCTGACCGCCGAGCTGATGGACAACGGCGCGAACTTCTCCGCGCCGGACACCGTCGTCACGGTCTCCAGCTACCAGTCCGGCGACGGCACCGTCGTGCTCGACATCCTCGACAACGGCATCGGCATGGGCGACGAGGACCTGGCCGAGGCCAACGAGCGGCTCGCTCGCGTCGCCGAGGACGACATCTCGACCTCGCGCCGGATGGGCCTGTTCGTGGCCGGGCGCCTGGCCGCCCGGCACGGCATCAGCGTCGAGCTGCACGGCGGCCCCGACGTCGAAGGCGTGCGCGCCACCGTGCTGGTGCCCGCCGAGCACGTGGTCTCGGCCCAGCCGGGACCGTCGCAGATGCCGCCGTCGGCGCAGCCCGCGCAGGTCAACGGCCACTCGCTGCCCGGCCTGCACAACCCGGGCACGTCTCCCGGTGCCGGATCGCTCGCCGGGGCCGGATCTCCGCTCCCGCAGCGCAGGCCCGACCGGAACCGCCCGGAGGACGGCGGCTGGCAGACCCAGGAACCGTCGTTCGCCCAGGACCTCGGCACCCAGGACTCGGGCGCGCACGACTTCAGCGGTCAGGACTTCGGGGCCCAGGACTTCGGCGGTCAGGACTTCGGGGCCCAGGACGTCGGGAGCCCGGAGTACGACAACGCCAACCAGCCGACGAGCCTGTTCGAGCCGATCTTCCCGCAGGACCAGGGTGAGAGCTCCGGGCAGTTCGACGGGACGGGCTTCTTCGAGCCGGCCGGCGGCCAGTCGAACGACTTCTTCGCCCCGGCGGGCGGGGAGGACGCGCCGACCAGCAGCTTCTTCGGCTCCTCCCTGGACTACGACCAGCCCGCGGCCGAGGAGGCACCGGAACCCGCGCCCGAGCCGGTGCGCAACGACCTGGCGGGGCAGTGGTTCATGCCCGCCGCCTCCGACTCGGTGTCGGAGACCGGTGAGTTCCACTGGCCCGAGACCAAGGACGGCGACTCCGCGCTGTTCACCTCGGGACCGTCGGCCGACGCCGACGACGAGCCGCAGCTGACCTCCTCGGGCCTGCCGCAGCGCAAGCCGCGGAACAAGCCCGCCGAACCGGCCGGGAGCACCTCCCAGGAGTCCTCGCCGGGACGCAGCGCCGAGGACATCAGCAAGCAGATCGCGCGCGGCGGCGTCCAGTTCGGCAGCACCGACCCGGACTCGGCCTTCAAGGCGTGGCCGCCGGACCCGTCCGAGCCGGCGCCCGAGCTGCCCGAGGCCAAGCCCTGGATCCCGCAGACCGCGGAGGCCCAGGCCTGGGACTTCGCCGCGGACAAGGCCCGCGAGGCCGCCGAAGCCGCGGCGAACCCCCAGGAGACGTCGTTCACCAGCGCCGGTCTTCCGCGGCGCAAGCCCAAGGCGAACCTCGTCCCGGGCAGCGTGTCCGACCAGTCGCAGCAGCCCCAGCAGCCGCGACGGCTCCAACGCGATCCGAACGCCTTGCGCAGCAGGTTGTCCGACTTCCAAGGCGGTGTCAGCCGAGGCCGTCACCGGATGAGCGACGAGGGCTGAGTGGTGGACACTCTGGAGAAGACACGTGATCATCTCGGCAACGAACAGGAGGTTGCATGAGCGCACAGACTATTTCCCGCAGGTTCGGCTGGCTGATCACGGACTTCACCGAACGCGTGCAGGGAGTGGCGCACGCGATCGTGGTCTCGGCTGACGGCATCGTGCTCACCGCGTCGGCGACGCTGCCGCGGGATCGTGCCGATCAGCTCGCCGCCGTGGCCTCTGGTCTGCTGAGCCTCACGCAGGGATCGGCGAAGTGCTTCGAGGCCGGTCGCGTCGTGCAGACGATCGTGGAGATGGACCGGGGCACGCTGCTGCAGATGGGCATCAGCGACGGTTCGTGCCTGACCGTGCTCGCCGCTCCCCAGTGCGACATGGGCCTGATCGCCTACGAGATGACGATGCTCGTCGAGCGCGTCGGTCAGATGCTCACCCCGGAGATCCGCAGCCAGCTGCAGAACAGCAACAACGCTGCGTCGGGCCAACTGGTGTGAGGACGCGATGAGCAGACGCTCGGACAACCCGCGCCGCGACCGAAGACGACAGAACTCGGGTGACGACACCTTCGCCGACGTCGTCAACGCGTTCGCGTTCGGCGCCAAGCCGCCCAAGCGCGACAAGCGCCGCGAGCGCTCGGCATCGGGCCCCTCGCGCGAGGACGATCTGGACCAGCGCGCCCGCACGGTGTCGCAGGATCCCGCGGACGCCGTGCCGGAAACCCCTGTGGCCTCCAGCATCCGGTCCTACACCTGGACCGGCGGCCGGACGAAGTCGAACTACGAACTGGCCATCGAAACCTTGGTTTCGGTCGGCGAGAATTACCGACCCGGCGCACCGGTCCGGCTGGAGCACCAGTCGATCGCCGAGCTGTGCCAGCAACCGCGATCGGTGGCCGAGGTGGGAGCATTGCTGTCGGTGCCGATCGGGGTCGCCCGCGTACTGCTGGCCGACATGGCCGAACTCGGATTGATTACCGTGCACACCACGGTGAGCGAAAGCGGTAGCGCACCACACATGCTGTTGATGGAAAGGGTTTTGAGTGGACTCCGTCGGCTATAGCGCGCCCCAGCTCGGCTCCATGCCGGAGGCTGCCAACCGGGGTGGCACCAGCTCGACGTCGGCGAAGATCGTCGTCGCGGGTGGGTTCGGTGTGGGCAAAACGACGTTCGTCGGTTCGGTCTCGGAAATCGTTCCGCTGACCACCGAAGCGGTCATGACGGAGGCTTCCCAGGGCGTCGACAACCTCGACGCCACTCCGAACAAGACCACCACCACCGTGGCCATGGACTTCGGCCGCATCTCGCTGGCCTCGGACCTGATCCTCTACCTGTTCGGAACCCCCGGGCAGCAGCGGTTCTGGTTCATGTGGGACGACCTGGTGCGCGGTGCCATCGGCGCCGTCGTGCTGGTCGACACCCGCCGGTTGGCGGACTCGTTCTCGGCGATCGACTTCTTCGAGGACCGGGGCCTGCCGTACCTGGTGGGCGTGAACATGTTCGACGGCGAGATGCTGCACTCGCTCGAACAGGTGCGGGAAGCGATGGCGATCGGGCCTGACGTGCCGATCGGTCCGGTGGACGCCCGGGATCGGGAATCCACCAAGCGCACCCTGATCGCGCTCGTCGAGCACGCGATGCGGCACTGGACGCAGCGCCAGGCCATGTGATCAGCGCCAGGCCATGTGATCGGGTGGCGCCTTTGGGGTTTTGGGGGAAGTTTTCATGAAAACTTCCCCTCCCGCCGTCAAAGGCGCCCTTCGAATCCGGGTTCTGGAGCTCGGGGTTCCCGGAATTCGGGGATGCCCCGGGGATTCGCCGGGGTTCAGGGCTTGCGGGCGACGCCGCCGAGCAGGTTGTACTCGCCGTCCGAGGGCTCGGTCAGGCGCGGGCCGTCCGGCCACCAGTCGAAGAGGTGGACCAGACCCGGCTCGATCATCTCCAGGCCGTCGAACAGCGCCTGGATCTCGTCGCGGCTGCGGTAGAAGCAGCTGCCCATCATCGAGTTGAACTTGACCTCGGACTCCTCGGCGAGCTTCGCGCGGGAGCTGCCGTCGGCCGGGTTGTGCAGGTGCGAGATCGCCAGGTACGAGCCGGAGGCCAGCGCGTCGAGGTAGGTGCGCATGATGGCCGCGGGGTTCTCGTCGTTGGTGACGTGGTGCAGCGTGTTGCTGTGGATCAACCCGACCGGCCGGTCCAGGTCCAGGTACTTGCGGACCGATTCGTGGCCCAGCACCGCCTCGGGATCGCGCAGGTCCGCGACCGCGAAGTGCGTGTACTCGTTCTCCTCCAGCAGCGCGCGCCCGTGCGCGGCGACCGACGGGTCGTTGTCGACGTAGATGACCGTCGCCTCGTGGTTGAGCCGCTGCGCCGCCTGGTGGGTGTTCTCCGCCGTCGGCAGGCCCGATCCCAGGTCGAGGAACTGGTCGATGCCGGCGTTGCCCGCCATGAAGCGCACGACGCGGATCAGCCAGTTCCGGCACTGCCTGCCGACCTGGATGGCCTCGGGTGCCAGCTGCTGGATCTGCCGCAGCACCTCGCGGTCGACGTCGAAGTTGTCCTTGCCGCCGACGAACGCGTCGTAGACCCGCGCGATGCTGGGCTTGGTCGTGTCGATCTGCGGGGGAGGTGCGTCAGCCATGGGAGGGGTCCGCTCGGTTGCTTCGTGGGGAACGATCTCGTACCAACAGTATGCCGGTGGCTGCGGCGGGTAAACAGCCATACCGGTGTTGTCGGTGGTGAGCTGAGCGACTGAGCCGGTCCGGTGTTGTCCCCGAGTCCTCTGGGGACGGACCTCGAACACCGCAAAATCGTTGCCCGGCAAGCTACCGGGTCCCGCCGCGCCCGCGCGTGCGGGGGCAGTGGCAGACTGGCGCGCGATGAGCGACGCGGTACTGATCCTGGGTGGCCGGAGCGAGATCGGCCTGGAGGTCGCGAAGCGCCTGGTGCGCCGCGGCAACGGCAAGGTGGTCCTCGCGGCCCGGCGCGCGCAGGACCTCGACGGCGAGGAAGCCGTGCTGCGCGAGGCGGGCGCGACCGAGGTCGTGCGGGTCGAGTTCGACGCCGCCGAGCTGGGCACCCACGAGGCCCTGCTGCGCGACATCGCGCAGAAGCACGGGCCGATCGGCACCGCGGTGATCTCCTTCGGGATCCTCGGCGACCAGCAGCGCGCCGAGGACGACGCCGCGCACGCGGTCGACGTGGTGCACGTCGACTACGTCGCGCACGTCAACGTCCTCACCCATCTGGCGAACCTGCTGCGCAGGCAGGGCCACGGCAAGATCGTGGTGTTCTCGTCGGTCGCGGGCGTGCGGGTCCGCCGCGCCAACTACGTCTACGGCTCGGCCAAGGCCGGCCTCGACGGTTTCGCGAACGGTCTCTCCGACGCGCTGGTCGGCAGCGGCGTGGACCTGCTGATCGTCCGCCCGGGCTTCGTCATCGGCCGCATGACCACCGGCATGGACCCGGCCCCGTGGTCGTCGACCCCGGAGCAGGTCGCCGACGCCACCGACAAGGCCCTCCACAAGGGGCGCCGAGTCGTCTGGGTCCCCGGCATCCTCCGCTGGGTCTTCGCAGCCATGCACTACGTCCCCCAACCGATCTGGCGCCGCATGCCCCGGTGATCGCCGGAGCCACGCGGCGCTCCCGCTGCCCTTGGGCTCCTGGACGAGGACGGTTCTGGTGAGAATCGCCCGGGATCTCGACCCCGAGATCCCGGGCGATTCTCACCAAAACCGTCCCCTGCCCCCGATCGCGCCATCGGTGGCCTGCGACTACGTCGTCGGTGGCCTGCGGCGGGGTTCTGGGGGCTTGAAGTGGCCTCCGTCGGGGCCGGTGGGTTTGTCGTGGCCCGCGCCGAGGTACTGGCAGAACCAGCGGCCCGCCATGTCGGCGACCTTGTCCAGCGCGCCGTGCTCCTCGAAGAGGTGGCCGGCGTGCGGCACGATCTCGATCTTGACGTCCGTCAGCGGCAGCGAGGTGAGCAGTTCGGCGGCCTGACGGTTGAGGTTGAGGACCTCGCGGTCGTCGCCGCCCACGATCAGCAGCGTCGGCGCCTGCACCTCGGCGAGCCCGTCGCCGCCGAGATCGGGACGACCACCCCGCGACACCACCGCCGCGACCCGCTCGGGCCGGCGCGCGGCGGCCTTCAACGCCGCTGCCGCCCCCGTGCTGGCGCCGAACAGGCCCACGGGCATGCCGCGGGTGGCGCGCCAGGAGTCGAGCGCGTCGATGGCGGGGATGAGCCGCTCGGCGAGCAGTTCGATGTCGAAGCGGAACTCGTGCGTGCGCTGGTCGGTGGCGGCCTCGTCGGAGGTGAGCATGTCCAGCAGCAGGGTGCCGAAGCCGGCGTTCTGCAGCTGCTCGGCGACGGCCCGGTTCCGCGGGCTGCGCCGTGAGCTGCCGGAACCGTGCGCGAACAGAACCACCGCCCGGGCGGGCGGTGGCATCACGAGGTCCCCTTCGAGCGTTCCGGCAGGGGTCTTGACCGTCATCGGTTCGGTCGTGAGTTGAACCATCGGGAGCCTCCCTCGGATTCCGGGCGCAACGACTACCCCGACGGGCCCGTCGCGACACGCCTCAGGTCAACCCCACTGTCACCTGAACGGGGCGGCTCCGCAGGAGGATCTAGGAGCGCACCGCGTTGCCCAAGGTCATGATCAGCCGGTTGTCCCAGGCGAACATGGAGGCCACGGCCACCAGGTCGTGCACGTCGTCGGCCCCGAGCCCGGCCGAGTGCAGCCGCCGCACGTCGGCGGGCCGCAGCGAGGACGGCGTGTGGGCCAGGGCCCCGGCGACGTCGACGACGGCCCGCAGCCGCTCGTCGGCGATCGCGGCGGGCCCGGCCTCGGCCAGCACCACGGCGGTCAGCGGGTCGCCGGAGAGCTCCACCTGCCGCTTGCCGTGCACGGAGGTGCAGTAGCCGCAGCCGTTGATCAGCGAGGTCGCCAGCGCCGCCAGCTCCCGATCGGCCCGGTCCAGCGCCCCGCGGCCGGTCATGATCGCGTCGCGCAGCAGCGTCTGCGCCGACAGCACGCCGGGGTCGAGCTTGAGGGTCTCCACGAACTCGCCCCCGGGCACGACCCGCGACACCCACCGCATCGACGGGAACGCCTGGTCGGGCGTCGACAGCGCGAACCCGTCGGCGGCCGCCCCGGCCTCGATGGTGATGCCCTGCTGCGACGCGGGACCGTCGCCCGCGCCCGCGACGAGCTCCAGCCCGCTCTCCAGCCGCACCCGGAAGCTCGCGTAGGCGGCGACCTGGGTGGCGGTGACGACCTGCGCGGGGCTGAAGTGCTGCAGCAGCTCGGCGACCTCGTCGGCACCGGCGTCGGCGGGGTCGAGCGCGACCTGCTCGCAGTGCGCCAGCAGCGCCTGCGTGGCCTCCGGCAGCTCACCCCAGCGCTCGACGTCGCGCACGACCTCGGCGTCGTCGAGCCCGGCGGCCACCGCGTCGGCGTAGGAGGGGGATTCGTTGACCAGTGCGACGCGCAGCGCGATCCGAGCCCGATCGGCTTGGCCCAGCTGGGACTGGTCTTCGGGCCGGAGCACTGCGGCATCGGCGTTCTCGGCGGCTTCCCGGACGTCCGGTCGAAGCACGGTGAGCGTTTCGGCTGCGCGATCGCTGACGGTCGTCATGCGCAGACCTTAGCGCTGCAAGATCTTTCAGCTGTGCGGGAGGTTGAGCTGCCAGGAAACCCCGTAGCGGTCCTCGACCCAGCTGAACTTGCGGGAGAACCCGTAGTCGTCCGGCGGCATCATCACCGCCCCGTCCGAGGAAAGCGCCTGGTGGAGACGGTCCCGCTGCGCCTCGTCCACGCAGTCGACGTACAGCGACACCGACGGCGTGAAGTCGAAGGCGTGCGACACGGGCGAATCGATGCACATGTGCCGCCGCCCGCACAAGGTGAACGTGGCGTGCTGCACGGAACCTTCGGCGCCCTGCTCACCGGGTCCGTAGCGGTGGATCGCGATCACCTCGGAGTCGTCGAACAGGCTGACGTAGAAGTTCATCGCCTCCTCGGCCTTGCCGTTCTGGAACATCAGGAACGTCGAGATCTGCGTGTCCATGTCGCCTCCCTGGTGCGCCGGTGGAACGCGGGCGAGTATTGCCGCTGCCACCGACATCCGCCCGAGGAGGAACTTTCGTGACCATCCCGATGGTGATCGACACCGACACCGCGCAGGACGACTGCATCGCCCTGCTCGTCGGACTCCTCGACCCCCGGGCCGACCTGCGCGCGATCACGCTGGTCGCCGGCAACGTCGGCTTCGACCAGCAGATCCGCAACGCTTTCCTGACGTTGAACGTCGCAGGTCGCCTGGGTTCCGTCCCGGTGCACCTGGGCTGCCGGCGACCCCTGGTCCGGCCGTGGGAGAGCGCCGAGAACGTCCACGGCGACGGAGTCGGCGGCCTGACCATGGACACGACCGGCTGCAACCCCGACCCGGAACACGCCGTGGACGCCCTGATCCGCCTGGCGGCCGAATCCCCAGGCGAACTCACGATCGTCTGCATCGGCCCCCTCACCAACATCGCCACAGCCACGATCAAGGACCCGACCTTCGTCGACAACGTGAAGGCGTTGTACGTGATGGGTGGCAGCAACAACGCCCGCGGAAACATCACCCCAGCAGCAGAATTCAACTTCTACGTCGACCCCGAGGCGGCGAAGGCGGTCTTCGCAGCAGGTTTCAACATCACGGTGGTCCCGTGGGCCCCACTCACGTTGGAACGTGCAGTCTTCGGCCCAGACCAACTCGCCGAAATCGAAGCCCTCGACACCCCGTTGTCCCGCTTCTTCACCCGAGTCTGCGCCACAACCCTCGACTTCGACCGAAGCGTCGGAATCAACGGCACCACCCACCCCGACTCCCTAACAGCAGCGCTACTGCTGCACCCCGAACTGATCACCCGCACTGCCGCCTACCACGTAGATATCGAAACCCAAGGCGCGCTCACGCGTGGGTATGCCGCGATGTCGTGGGGTGTTCACGGGCTGGAACCGAATGCGTACGTGGTCGAAGATGTCGACGCACGATATTTCCATAACCTAGTTTGTAGAATGCTAAAAATGGGCACATAGGTCGAACGGGGTCGATGTGTGGAACCAGGAGGGTCTTGCTTGAACGAGCTAGATTTGGGAAAGGGATACGCAAGGAGCTGCGCTAGCTGGATAGGGGAGATGGCCTTCCTATCCAGCTAGACGCGAGGAGTAGCTAATCTTCGTCGTACTCTATCTCGTCGTCCTCAGGGGACCGAGAGAGGAGTTCATCTGCGGTCGGCAGGGACCGGAGTGGGTCGCTCTGCTCCTGTTTTGTCGGAGGGATCGTAAAATCGATTCCTCGGAGGTACGCATCGAGAGATGCGATACGAAGCCGGCGGCTGCTAAGATCGCTCGAGTTCCGCACCCCTCTAGCGTAGGCTTTAGCTGCAGCCGGCTCCTTATCCACGCCCTCGTCCGTTGCTTTTAGGATTCGATCAACGCTTCGTGAAAATTCATCTAGCCTCCCGCAAATTGAATCACGCTCAGTTCGGTCAAACGGCAGTTCGCTGATTCGATTGGCGAGCACTAGGAAGAGGCTGTAGAAGTCTACTTTCCGGGACCACCTCAGCTTCGTCGGCCACTCAAGAAGCTGATCAAGCTCGTCGAGCACGAAGCTGAAGGTGCGCGTGACCTGGTTTTTGTCAGGGAATTCATTTTCGAAGTCGGCGTAATACGAATCAAGATTCGCCTTCTTGTTCTGTGGTCCGAATACTGATGCTGCAGCGATCTCGCTAACGTACTCGACATCCAGCATCCGGCGAAAATCATTCGCTGTAAAAAGCCCTGACGAGACCCAAAACGGATGCTTTGCGAGATCGACCATTGTACTTATAAACTCGCCCCAGTACGTCGCGTGGCGAAGCTCCTGCTTGTTTAGGGCGACGTTGTTCCGGTTTAGTCGCCCGAAAATCTCGCGAATCTCAGTGTAGTCTAAAGGTGGTAGTGTCCTGACCACAAATTTGTACGTAAATATCTGCTGCTGCAGTAGCTCCGGGAGGTCGTCAAACCTATAGCCTTCGTAGTCCGACTTGTCATCTAGAGCGAACTCTCCAGCGATGAACTCGAGGCAGGCGCGAATTCTTTGTTGTCCGTCGACGACAAAGTGCTTCTCTTCTCCGCGGTTATTAACGAGGGTTTGGAGGTAGAGCTCTGGGACCGGGTATCCACGAATGATACTGTCGATAAGGTACGCTTTTTGGCGCTCTTGCCATACTGGGTTCCGCTGGAACGGTGGCTTCATATCCAGCTCGTTTGCTCGTAGCCGGTTGTTAAACCATGCGAGCGTCTGAGGGCTGGAGTCCAGAAATCGTTGGCTGTTCGAATCCTGACCGAAAGATGACAAGAAAGAATCCTCACTGAATATTGGGCGGAGGAGATAAGACTTGGTGTCTAATGTTTCGTACGTTTTTTAGCTGGTATGCCCGAAGTGCTTCGAAGTCTCGGTAAATGCGCGCTTTAACTTTGTGCCCTGCGGTCGGAGGGCGGTTAGCTGATAGATGAAGCGCGCGTGCCCACGCGGGCCCGTAGGGAAGACGGCTGAGAATCCGATCGGTAGCGATTGCTCCATCGAACACGAGCCCTCTTCTGTGGTCATCAAAGTTGTTCTGCCACCGTTTGCTGTCAAATTGGTCACGCACTCCGGGCTGCCGCAGCCATCTCCAAGCTTCATCGAAATGCCACAGGCTAACGACAGCGACGTCTATATCGGACCCAGAATGGAATGGCCTAAAGAGCTTGTGTCCAGGAGTTAGACTGCAGCCAAGGCAAGAACTTCCGACGACAACCAAAGAGTATGGGTCAACCGACAGGTCCTTTGCGAGCTCAGATTTCCAGTCTACGTACTGTTGCCGATCCTCGAATATGTAAGGTGTGCGATCTAGGAGGAAGTGATTAGTGAAATCCTCGGGTGTGTGAGTGCGCAAGTTTCGTCGCACTACATCAGCAATCTTCGAAATTGCAGAAGATGTCTCGTTATTCACCTTGAGTTTCCAGCTGATTTACAATCCTAGAGGGGGTTGGTCCTTTAGGGTGTGGGTCGAATTTTGGAGCCGCCTCTTCGGACCTGATGGGCGCCCGGACAGCTCCTCGTGTCCGGTTTGGGTGCTATGCGGGATATGTTGCGCACTCGATCCTTTGCTGAAATTTGATCCGATGCTCGTGAGCTTAGGTGTCGGGTGGGTGCGGTCGCAGTTGTTTCAGAAGCTTTCACGCATTTTGGCTAGTCGTGGAGGACCGCACGGGGCTTGGGGCCAAGGGCGGGGCTTCTGCGCCTGGAGCAAGAGACTTGACGTACCAGCTCTGGGTATGTGTAGTGGGGCGCCAGGCGAGGGTCACCTCACCCCTTCCGGGTGTACTCCGTTCGAGTGATGGCGGAGAAGTTCGCCATGTCGTTATCCAATTTGATCACGCGTTGGTGGGACGCCGAATAGGGTGCCGCGCTGTGGCGATCGACGACGACGGATGGGACATCGAGCCGGGGACCGAGTTGCGGCGGACTGAGCTCCACGCGCGGTACGGCGGCAACCGGCAGAGCGGGATCGCGCCCATCGCGAATTCCCAGAACATCCTGATTTTCACGGGGGACGGCGGCGGCCAGTACGGCTACACCTACGACGGCTGGCACGCGGATGGGACGTATCACTACACCGGCGAAGGCCAGACCGGACCGCAGACCTTCGTGCGGGGCAACAAGGCTCTCCGCGATGGGACTCGGAAGGTTCGGCTCTTCCGGGATGGGAGTCGGAAGGCCTACGTGGTGTACGTGGGTGAGTTCCGGCTTCCTGACGATGATCCGTGGTACTACGGCGAATCCGAAGGTAGTGACGGTCGTCTGCGGCAAGTCATCGTCTTCCGACTTGAGCCCAAAGATCCCTCGATCATTGAACCGCCGTCCGTCGCCCACGACGAGACTCCTCGCCGCAAGGTGCGTGGCGACGGCTCGTCGACGGAGGTCTCCGAAACGACTTCAGACGGCGAGCCCGAGGAAGAACCTGTTCCTAGCGAGGAGGGGCCGAAGTCGAGCCCCCGGTCCGAACATGACAAGTGGAACAGCGACAAGCCCGCCACGACGGACGAGCTCAAGCGCGACGGCCTCGCTGAGGTGATTGCGCGTCGGATCAAGGACTTCTCCGAGGCCGAGCGCGACGCGTCCTTCCTGATTCACATCGATGGCCCGTGGGGTACGGGCAAGAGCACCATCCTCGAACTCCTCAAGAAGAAGATCACCGACGACTACCTGGTGGTCGAATTCGACGCGTGGAAGCACGCGGCGGTATCTCCCTCGTGGTGGGCGCTGCTCGCGCAGCTGCGAGCGGAGATCTCGCGAGCCCGAGGATCCTGGTGGAAACGTGCTTGGTTCCGCGTCAAGGAGGTCACGAGGCGCGGGCTCCGCGGGAGCACCCCGTACATCGCGACCGCGTTCGTCGTCGGCTTCGCTCTGCTCGCGCTGTGGATCGCCTGGCCGTACTTCCAACCGGCGAAACCCGTTACGTCGGTCTCCAGCAGCGCCAAGTTCTGGTTGGGCGTGGCGGGCGGTGTTGGTGCCGTCGCGTTGGCCGTGAGCCGGTTCGTCTGGTGGGAATCCGCGCGCGGGGCGAAACGGCTCGAACAGGTCCACCAAAACCCGATGGACGAGGTGACCTGGTACTTCAGCTGGTTGCTCAAGAGCTCACCGAAGCGCGTGGTCTTTTTCCTGGATGACCTCGATCGGTGCAACGATCGCCACGTCGTGGACCTCCTGGACTCGGTGCAAACCCTGGTCAGGGACTCGCCGAACGAAGGCGGGAAGGCCGCCTACTTCGTCGTCGCCGCGCACGGAAGTTGGTTGCGACGGGCGTACGAAACAGCGCACGAACCGTTCAAGGGCGCGGTCGACGAGCCCGGGCGCGGTCTGGGGCACCTGTTCATCAACAAGCTGTTCCAGCTGACCGTTCCGATGCCGACCCTGAGCGCGGGGACGAAGCAGATCTTCCTCGACAAGATGCTGGGAGCTGAGAAGATTCCGGCTCCGACCGAGGAGCGAGCGGAGAGCGCTGAGCAGGCCGTCGAGCAAGAGGACCAGCTGAGCAGCGAGCTCTCGTACAGCTCGAGCGATGAAGAGATCATGGAGGCCTACCGGGCCGCTACGCCCGAAGCCCAGGCGCGCAACGCACATCGCGTCGTGGAGCGCTTGGCGTCCGCGGAGGTGGTCGAGACCCGGGAGCACACGCTCCAGAAGTTCGGCCCGCTCCTCGACAGCAATCCGCGCAGTCTCAAGCGCTTCACCAACACCTACGGCGTTCTGCGGTCCGTGCGCACCCTCGAGGGCAGCGATGTCGGGAGCGACATGCTCGCCTTCTGGCTGGTCCTGCAGACCCGGTGGCCGATCTTGACCGAGTACCTGGAGGCGAACCTCAACTCCCTGGGCGATGGATCCGAGGTCTTCCAGTTTGACGTGCTCCCGGAGAGTTTCAAACCGCTGACCGAGGATCCTGAGCTCCACTACGTGCTTCGTCATGCGCCCGATGGCGTCAAGCTCACTCCTGACGCCATCCGTGCTTGCTGCGGTGCCCAGGCGGTTCCCGACGATGAGGAAGAGGAGGAGTCCGTCGCGAGCTGAGCAGTTCAGTTCACTGGCGCGAGCGTTGGGTCGTCGGGAAACAGCTGGTCCCAGCATCGGATGCAGGTGGGCTCGGTGATCCAGACCAGGTTGTCTTGCGCGTGCAGTTCGGTTGAGGAGATTATTGCGCCGCAGAGCGCCTGCACCTTCGCTTCGTGCTCGGTGGCTGCCAGCTCAGCGGGAAAGGCATGGCGGGCTCCGGCGACCGGATACCAGTGAAAGCGGATGTTCCGGGACAACGCTATTTCTCCTCTTGCCGATGGGATGGGGATTCGGTGATCGCGTGCTGCGCTGGGCAGATGCGTGCACGCACGAGTTCGGCGAGCTCTTCGAGCGCAGATGCGAGCGTTTCGGTCTGGTGGCGCGTGTAGCGACCGGCCGGAACGTCGTGCGCGGCATCTTCGAGCAGCCACTGCGCCTGGCAGAACACGACTGCCAGCCTGCGTTCTTCGGGTGTCATGGCGATCCGCCATATCGTGATTGCGCCCTCCTGGCCTGATCGGCAGGTAGGTCGGACGACTCCTCCTTCTGCAACGGGGGTAGTTTCATCCCCTCGATCCTTCCTGTTTGATGCTTATGAATCCCGCTTGACCTGGGAATCTAAGCTCAACTGGATCAATGCCGCCACAGTGCAATTGCTGCGCTATCTCTGCAACAATCTGCAACAAGTGCTCTCGCTGCAACGCTGAACGCCATCCTCGGAGGTTGTAGATGTCTCGAACGTCCAAGCTGTTTCATCTAGGTCTTGGAGCGGAACTGCAGCGGCTTCGGGAGCAGAGCGGTATGACCACCCGAACGGTGGGCGAAAAGCTCGGAACCAGTGCCTCTTCCGTGAGTCGGACTGAAACAGGGAGTCGGCGACCGGCCCCGGACGAGGTCGGCCGGCTGTGCGATCTGTTCGGCGTGACCGGCAAACATCGCGGCTGGTTGATTGAGAAAGCTCGGGACCCGCGCGGGGAAACGGCGCGCTTGCCCAGGGAGGACGCGTACGCCGACCAGCTCGCGAACGTCATGCAGCTCGAGTCAGAAGCGGTACGAATAGTCGATTTTGAGCTGTCGTTCGTGCCTGGGCTCCTCCAGACGGCCGAGTACGCGCGGGCGATCATCTCGGCCATCGACCGACCTGCGGGTGAGATCGAGCGTCGCATCGCGATCAGGTTGGGGAGGCAGAGTTTGCTGACGCGCCCGGACGGCGCTGACCTGGAAGTTCTGCTCGACGAGGCAGTCCTTCACCGGCAGGTGGCCGGACCGGTGGGGATGCGGAGGCAGATCGAACGACTGCAGGACGCCGTGGACCAACAGCAGGTCACCTTGCGGGTGATCCCCGCGTCGGTTGGCGCGTACCTGGGGATGGAGGGTTCCTTCACCAACTACCACCTGGTTGCGGCCGGACCCTACGTCTACATGGAGACCGCTCGTGGAGGAACTTTCCTCACCGAGGAAGGGGAAGTGGCGAAGTATCTTGGTCTCGCAGACGCGTTCCATGACATCGCGATGAGCCAGCACGACACGTACGACCTGCTGACGGAGATCAAGGAGAGTTTTCGCTGATGCGTGACCTCAACTGGCGTAAGAGCAGCCGAAGCGGCCCCTCCACCAACTGCGTCGAAGTCGCGGCAGACGTCGAGACGATCGCCGTGCGCGACTCGAAGAAACCGGAAGGCGCTCGCCTCGCGGTGAGTCCCGCTACCTGGACAGCCTTCTTAGCCGGGCTGAGGACCGGTCGGTTCGACTTCTGATTGGGCGGCGTGATTGTGGACTGGAACCGGGTGGAGTGGCGCAAGTCGAGTCGATCCGGCTCGACGTCGAACTGCGTCGAGGTTGGACACGGCGGCGAGGCCGTGGGCGTGCGTGATTCGAAGGCCCCGGAGGGCGGTCGCATCGTGGTCAGCCCTGTGGTCTGGCAGTGTGCGTAGGCAGCCATCAGGAATGGTCGTTTTGACTTGAATGCTTAATTGGTCCTGATCGTCAGTGAAGTGCTGGTCGCCCAAGGTTGGTCGAAGTGTTCTATCCGGGTGAACCATTTTCGGATTCGTGGATCAGTTCGGTGATCGATCTCTAACGTTCTGGTTCGTGGACACTGCTATGTGGGCGAGGCCGCGGAAGAGGGCCGTCATGGCTTTCGGCGTCCTGGGGATCGTGATCGCGACTGCCGGTTGCTCGTCGACTCCGCAGCCGGAGGTGCTGAGTCAGCCCGAATTGCCGACTTTCAATGGAAAGTCGTTGGGTGAAGCGGAGCGGGCTGCTACGAGCGCTGGCTACATGGTGACCTCGCACGATGCGTCTGATGGAGACGCGACCCCGTTTGATTTCGATAACTGGACCGTCTGTTTCCAATCGGCTGGGAACCGTTCGGTCAATTTCGGCGTCGTTCGAGTCGACGCGCCTTGTCTAGTGCGGGACGGAGATCCGATTCCGTGGCCGAAGATTCCGGACCTCGTGCAGTGGAAGTTCGTCGATGCCAAGGCGAAGTTGATTGAGCTCGGGGCGACTGACGTGCGACCGCAAGCCACTTACGTGGATCAACAGCCGCCGGCGGACCCGGATGATTGGCTCGTCTGCTTCCAGGAGCCCTCAGCGGGTGCCGATGCGAAGCTGCCGCTGTACGCGTCGCTGTCGCTGGTAGATCCGGGAACCTCATGCCCGCAGCAGGAGGGCACCTACCTCAACCCGCCTGATCCCGATCCCGATCCGGATCCAGATGTGCGCCATGTTCCGACGCCGGACAGCAGTAGCAGCGGCAGCGGCAGTACGAACGGGAACGACTCGGGTGGTGGGTCGGTGTACTACCCGAACTGCTCCGCGGCTCGTGCTGCCGGAGCAGACCCGATCTACGCAGGTGAACCCGGCTATCGGGGAGCGCCGGACAGAAACAAGGATGGCGTCGCTTGTGAGTGAGCCTCGGATCCGATGGTGCGGACCGTTTAGGTAAGCGCTCTGTCTCGCAGGCATGGCGCTTTACGTGGAGATTGCCCCAATGGCTAGTTGGTGATCTTCGTTTGAGGGATGCTCGTCTTGGTTGCAGCGTTGCCGAGATCACGAGAGAGCGACTTGGCTAAAGCTAAAGGATTGCCTGCGAGGCCGGACTCGGTGACTGGGCTGCCACGTCCGCCGCGTGGTCCGCTTCCGCGCGGCTGGCGAGGGCCGGAAGAGAACTCCAAGCGCTCGTTGGCTCGAATTCCATACCCACCTGAGGGGTTCGGGCCGCTGCTGGAGTCGTTCCGTCCCACCTTCGCGAGCAGCTACACCATCGGTTTCGGGTGGTCGCTGTCCGGAATCGCATTGATGACGCTCGGGAGTTTCGGCTTCTGGTGGATGCACACGTGGTGGTTGTGGCTGGGAATCGTTCCCTGGCCGTTCGTGTCGGTGCTGGTCCGCAGCCGGATCCGGATTTCGGCAGGGGCCGACTGGCTCATGTGCGGCAAGAGTGGGCCGGTCCATCTTTACGAGCTCACCGTGATCAACCTGGAAGGCGACGACGAGGACAACCGTGTGCTCAAACTTGAGGACCGGCAGGGCAAGCAGGTCTCCGTGAAACTGCGGCACCTGCAGTACAACCGTGAGCTGTGGGACCTCGTCTATCTGGGGCTTCTCCATTCCGTGCAGGCCGGTCCGGCGCGCACGAACACAACTGCCAGCCACCACCTCGACCTGAAAGTCATGCCTAGCGACCGAGAATGGGTATACCCAGATCGCTGAGAGGAAGAAGCTTTCACCTACTTATTCCCGGCCTCGCCATATCGGATTTTACAAGTCGTCTTCATGCTTGACCTGGTCCGCAACGTCGGCGTCGATGCTCTTCTCCCGCTTGCGGGTACGAGCAACTACGACGCCGAACACGGCCAGCGCTACGAGCACGACCACGGCGAAGACCGCGAGTGCCGGGCCGAGGAGCTCAGGGCGGAGCAGGTATACGGCAACGAAGGCAACGACGATGAGGAACAGGAAGGTCCAGGCCACGCGGTCCGGAATCTTGGGTCGATGCGCTTCGGCCTGCAGGTCCTCGAATCCTGGGCGGAGTCGGAGGATGCCCGCGGCGAGATTGTTGATCTGAGCACCGTTGTGCACGGAGTGGGACATGCCGTTGTAGACGAGCGCCCAGAGCTTGCGGTTCGTTTCGATCGTTGCGATGTAGGCGCGGGCTTTCCGGCCTTCCCGATCGGCCAGGTGGAGCGTCCAACCTCTGATGGCGCCGGTCAAACGGATTTCGACGAGCTCATACGTGTCGACCCAACGTCGGTTGACCCGCAGCCAATCGGCTCCTGCAGTCAGTTGAGTGCTGTTCCAGTCGCGCACTACGGCGAACACGATCAGCAATCCGATCAGGCCCCACGGGACCGGGTCTTGCATCCACGTCAGATCTCCATGGATCCAGGTGAACGCGATCCCGACGAGTACGACGAGGGTCCCGGTACCACCGAGCATGTGAAACCGCTGGTGCCCGAGGGTCTCCAGTGCCGGGCCGTGTTCCGGTGGCGGCTTTCCGGCTGATTCCAGCTCGTCGCTTTCCTGCGGTGGCGGCCCCAGCACCAATGGGCCAGCTGGAGGACGCGGCTCGCCCGTTGCTGCATCCGGCCGGGGTGGAAGTTCAGCGCTCACTTGTTGCACCTGACCCAATCAGTCGTAATAGTGCTGGTCCACCAGGTATCCGATACCGGCGGCGACTGCGGTCCCGATGACCAACGTCCCTCCTGTGGCGACCGCTCCGCTGATGTAGCCGGCGCCGGCGAGCGCATACATTCCCAATCCCACCGCGGTTCCACCTGCAGTTGTGGCAACGCCTTTGGTGATGGCTTTGTCAGGTGCTACGCCCTTTTGGATCGCGTCGTAGGTTTGGTAGGCAGTGACGACGGCGCCGGCCGCTCCTACCCCGCGTGCTGACCAGCCCACGAACCCCTTGAACGCAGGTGCGCCTGGCACTCGGGCATCGATGTTCTTGACCGACTGAGCTGACGTTCGGGCGGCGTCGACCTTTCCGGACCAGAGCTCTTGGTTCGACAGGACTTTCTGGCGGTCGGCAGGAGTGAGGGTCGGATCCATGAGCACGGCGAGCGCGCCATCAGCCTTGGCCTGCGCCGTTGCGGCCGCACTGGTCAGGTCTCGGGCTGTGACGTACGGGCCGGAATACGAACCAGTGGCGACAGGCCCCCATGCCCACCCTTGCGGGACCAGGTAGCTGGTGAAGTCCTTCATCATCTTCAGGCCTGCTATCAGCGCGTCGTGAGCCTTCCGCTCGGTGCTCCGCGCATCATCAACCGTCACCTTCACCTCTGTCCAGACATCGACCAGTGCCTGATATTCGGCCAAGATCCGCTGATCCTCGGGTGAACGTTCGCGGTTCTCACTGCGTGCCCCTGGCGCTGGGGAGTAGAGAGGAATGTCTGGTTTCGGTGGTTCCTCGATCGTCGTCGGCGTGACGACCAATCCGCCCTCCTGCGCTACGGTTCGTGCCTGATTGATGCGTGAGGTCACCGTGGTGATGGAGTCCGCGAACGTCTCGAGCGCGATGCGGGTGCGGTTCAGGAACTCCGCGGTCTGATCGGCATCACCGGCGTTACCGCTGATGAGCGTGCGGAAAGCATCGCCTGCTTCGCCTTCCCAGACCGACTCGGATTCGGACTCGGCGCGGTGCAGTCCGGTGCCGAGGTCGTGCGTTCCGGTGTGGAGCTGATGGAGCCAGCGGGCGGTCAGGCGACAGGACTCCGCGTCGGCTTCGACGACGGTGTTGAGCGCGTTCGCCATCAGTTGCCCCCGTCGACGCTCGGCATGTTGTCAGCGGCGCTGTCATCGGTCGTCATGTAGTCGGCTTTACCCGCTTCGACTTGGTCAGCAGTGCGCTTCGTGCCATCAAGCAATCCTGCAGCGGCGCGCGCCAGTGCTGCTATGGCGATCTGCACCTGTGGCGTTGATTCGCCAGCGTTCGTCTCGCTGACCGACCGCGTTGCGGCTTCGTCGAGCGCAGTCGTGGAGGTACGCATGTCATTGGCGAGGCGGTGGAGAATCTCCGGCGAAACATTCAGGTCGCTCATCGGTCCTCCTTCGAGTCCCCTTGGCGCCGTGCTTCAGAAGGGAGATCGAGATCCCAGAGCACGATCTCGGCGCCGGTGTCCTGCTCTACTTGGGAGATCCGGTTGACCGGAACAGCTAGCCAAGGTTGCGCTTCACCGCAGCCTCGGATCAGCGCTTCCAGTGATGAATAGGCCAACATCACGACGCGTTGGTCGCCGTCTTGTCGAAGCTCGATGTTCGCTTCGCGATCGCGAGGCCCTACGCGTTCGCAGGGCAGATAAGCGGTCTGCACCGCGTCTTCAGTCTCGAACCCGGAGTACTCGGGCCCGAACACAGCTGGTGCTGCTGACTGCTTGTCGCCTTCCCATTGCTGGTCCCCGTCCCAGCGCACAGGCATCACCTCTCGTTTAAGTGGTGATCACTTAACGTAGTGGGGCGCGTCTGGCTGTTGGGCGCACTTCAACGTGCTCAGGTGATATCTCACTCGAACAGCTCACGAGGTCACTGCGTTTTCTCCTGTTTGTTCTTTTCATCTATGTGGATGGATCCGGAGCGGAGTGCCGCTGTCGAGGTAGAGGTGCGCTCCTGGGTGCAAAGCTGCTCGGATGTGGTTGAGGGCTGCTGTCTCTGCTTCGGGGTGGCGTCCGTCGAGGGTTCCCACTCGGATAGCGAAGGCCAGGTCGAAGGGGGCTTCTCCGGGAAGGAGGGTGAGGTTCTCGGCCGCTACGTGGCGGGTGGTGAGGAGGCCTGCGGCGATCTCCTCGGCTGCGTTGTGCCGGGTGAGTGCGATGCCTTTGGCTGAGCGGTCGATGACGAGCATGTGGCCGTTGGGGGCGATGCGTTGGCAGACCGCTCGGGCTGCTGTGCCGGGGGCTCCGCCGATTTCGAGGACTCGCATTCCCGGTTCGAGGGGGAGTGCGTCGACGATGGCGGCGAGGCGGGGTGAGAGCTTCGGCATCCTGGGCCCCTTCCGGCTTGGGTCACCTTGATTGTGGGGTGGGGGCAGTTTTCATGAAAACTTCGTCTTCCCTGCGCACGGAGGCCCTATCGTGGACTGATGGGGACGGTCAGGCAGGTTCAGGTGACTTTTGATTGTGCTGAGCCGGAGCGGGTGGCTCGGTTCTGGTGCGAGGTGCTGGGGTATGTCGTGCCGGCTCCGCCGCCGGGGTTCGACAGCTGGGAAGCGTTCGACCGGTCGCTGCCTCCGGACATGCAGGGGAAGGCTTTTGCCTGCGTCGATCCGAACGGGGTGGGGCCGCGGTTGTTCTTCCAGAAGGTGCCTGAGGGCAAGGTCGTGAAGAACCGGGTGCACCTCGACGTGCGGGTCGGGACCGGGCTCGTGGGGGAGGAGCGGCTCGCCGCGCTGGAGGCCGAGTGCTCGCGGCTGGAAGCGCTCGGCGCGACCAGGGGCGAGCTCCTCGTCGCCGACGGGTTCAACGAGTCCTGCCAGGTCATGCAGGACGTCGAGGGCAACGAGTTCTGCCTGGATTGACCGGGCTGAACTCCGGGTCGAAGGACTACGGTTCGTTGATGGGCTGGTTGAGCGAGGTCCGCGACTCCTACGACAGCATCGCGGCCGGCTACGCCGACGAGACCCGCGACCTGCTCGACAGGCTGCTCCACGTGCGGGCCGGGGTCGTGCTGTTCGCCGATCTGGTGCGGTCGGTCGGCGGTGGCCCCGTCCTCGACGCGGGGTGCGGGCCGGGGCACACCACCGCTCTCCTGCGCGAACTGGGCGTGGACGCGTTCGGCGTCGACCTGTCGCCCGCGATGATCGAGATCGCTCGTCGCGAGCACCCCGAGGCGCGGTTCGAGGTCGGGTCGATGACCGAGCTCGACATCGCGGACGAGTCCCTGGCCGGGGTGATCGCGTGGTGGTCGCTGATCCACATCCCGGACGAGGCGGTTCCCGGTTGTCTCGCGGAGTTCCACCGGGTGCTGCGGCCGGGTGGCGTGCTGGCCGCCGGGTTCCACGTCGGCGACGGGCGGGAGGCGCGGATCCGCGACGATCTGCCCGCACCGGTGCACGGGTACCTCCGCCGGCCGTCGCGCGTCGCCGACTGGCTCCGCGAAGCGGGGTTCACCGTGGAATCGCAGCACCTGCTGAGCCCGGACGGCCCGAAACCAGGAGCGATCCTGTTCGCCTGCCTGCCCCGGCCGAGCGGCTGACCGCCTACTCCGCGGTGAACAGGCCGCTTTCGCTGTCGAGGACCGAATCGAGGAGGTGCAGCAGCTCGGAGGTCTCCGCGAGCTCACCGATGATGATGATCTTGAGTCGGTTCCGGTGCTCGTCGTGGATGGTCTGCACCCGGGGTGCGCCCATGCCCGCGAGGACGAGGGAGCCGAGGCGGTCTGCTGCTGCTCGGTCGACTCCGTCGAGCTGGACGATGCTGGAGACCTCGACCGCGCCCGCGGTGCGGGCGGGTTCGGTCGGGCGTCCGGTGAGCTGCTCCAGGTCCGACTTGGCGATCCGGTACTGCTTGCCGATGCGCACCGCGTTGAGCCTGCCGGAGCGGATGTAGCTGCGAACCGTGCGGACGTGCAGGCCCAGCAGTGCCGCGACCTGCTCGACCGAGTACATATCTTCCTGCATCGTCGCTCATCTTAAGTTGTGAAGCGGAAGGATGCGTCAGGCCGGATCGCCGGGTTCGATGAACGACTGCACCATCCTCGGGAAGATCTGCGTGAACAGCGGTTTCGACGTCGCGCTGGTACCGGTGAAGGCCGCGTGCTCCAGCTGGGCCTCGTAGACCGAGGTCAGCGCGCGCACCGCGTCGCGGGTGTCGACGACCAGGCGCAGGTTGAGCCGGTCCAGGGCCTCGTGCAGCAGCTCGGCGATCGAATCCGTCAGGTGCTCCAGGGACTCGCCGGCGCGCTTGCGCAGCTGCGGGTCGCGCAGGGCGTGCGCGCGGAACTCGGTGACCAGCATGTACCAGTTGTGGTCGGCGATGAGCGACTCCGCGCAGGCCGTGCCGACCTTGACGATCGCCTCGTGCAGCGACTCGCGGTCGGCGACGCCCTCGACCAGCACGTCGTTGACGATCGTGCGCGTCTTCTGGATGCGCAGGCTCATCTCCTCCTCGTACACCGCGAGGAACAGGTCCTCCTTGGTGTCGAAGTTCGAGTAGAAGGCGCCGCGGCTGAAGCCCGCGGTCTCGCAGATCAGCTCGACCGGCGTGTCGCGGATGCTGTGCTCGGAGAACACCTCGCGTGCGGCGTCGATCAAGCGTCGACGCGTCTGCGCCCGCCGCCGTGTTTCCCGTTGGCGCGGTTGGTCGGTCATGCGGGGCATTCTCCTGCGGTGTTTCGGCTCACAGTTGCCTGGAGCCACGAGCTAGGTGGATCTCGGGAAATATACAGTCTGTATCGCATACACCGTGTATCGAAATACCGGGAGTGTTCCCCTTGTCTTCGTTGCTTTACCGGCTGGGGCGGGCAGTGGTCCGCGGTCGAGCCTGGGTGCTGGTCGCGTGGTTAGCCCTGCTCGCGGTGCTGGGAACGGGCGCTGCGCTCTTCCAGCAGGGCATGGAGACCGAGATGTCGATCCCCGGCTCCGAGTCGCAGGACACGCTCGACCACCTCAACAACGTTTTCCCCCAGATGAGTGGCTCCAGCGCGCAGCTCGTGGCCACCGCGCCGCCCGGCGAGCGCATCGACTCCCCGCAGGGACGTGAGGCCATCGACGACCTCATCAAGCGGGTCGAGGGCCAGGAAGGCGTCACGGCGGTGATGAACCCGCTGTCGGACATGGTCAAGAACCAGGTCTCCGACGACGGCGACACCGCCCTGATCACCGTGCAGCTCAGCTACGCCGCCACCTCGGTGCCGGAGAACGTCAAGAACGACATCCTCGGCGAGGCCGACGCCCTGGAGCGCCAGCTCGGGCCGGGCAGCGAGGTGCACGCCGGCGGATCGATCTTCTCCGTCAACATGCCCGCCGTGGGCGCCACCGAGGCCGTCGGCGTGATCGTGGCGCTGCTGGTGCTGCTGCTCATGCTGCGCTCACTGGTCGGCGCCGTGATGCCGCTGGTCACCGCCCTGGTCGGCGTCGGCGTGTCGATGACCATCGTGCTGCTGTCGACGGCGTTCGTCACCGTCTCCTCGGCCGCGCCGATGCTCGGCCTGATGCTCGGGCTCGCCGTCGGCATCGACTACTCGCTCTTCATCGTCTCCCGGCACCGGGAGCAGCTCGGCGAGGGGCTCGACGTCTCCGAGTCGATCGCGCGCTCGGTCGCCACCGCCGGATCGGCGGTCATCTTCGCCGGTGCCACCGTGATCATCGCGCTGCTGGCGCTGGCCGTGCCCGGCATCCCGTTCCTGACCGTCATGGGCATCCTCGCCGGCGTCTCGATCGCCATCGGCGTCGCCGCCTCGCTGACGATCATCCCCGCGCTGCTCAGCTTCGCCGGAGAGCGGCTGCGCCCCAAGCGCCCCCGCGCCAAGCGCTCCACCCGCACCCGCCCGCGCGCGAAGTTCAGCCTGCGCTGGGTCCGGGCCGTCACCAAGGCGCCGCTGCTGACCATCGTGCTCGTCATCGGTGCCCTGGGGATCTGCACGCTGCCCGCCGCCGACCTGCGGCTGTCCGTGCCCGACGCCGGAGCGCAGGCCGTGGGAACCCCGGCGCGCGACACCTACGACGCCATCGCGGAGCAGTTCGGCCCCGGCTACAACGCGCCGCTGATCGTCACCACCGACGTCATCGGCACCAAGGACCCGCTGGGCCAGGTCAACGGCATGGCCGACGAGATCCGCGCGCTGCCCGGCGTGGCCGCGGTGCCGATGGCCACCCCGAACGAGACCATCGACACCGGCATCATCCAGGTCATCCCCACCGGCGGCGGCGAATCGCAGTCGACCGAGGACCTGGTCCACCAGCTGCGCGAGATGAGCCCGCACTTCGAGCAGGAGTACGGCGCGGGCATCGCCGTCACCGGCATGACCGCCATCGGCATCGACCTGTCCGAGAAGCTCTCCGACGCGCTGCTGCCCTTCGGCATCATCGTCGTCGGACTCACGCTGGTGCTGCTGGCGATGGTGTTCCGCTCGGTGTGGGTCCCCGTCAAGGCAGCGCTCGGCTACCTGCTGTCGGTCGGCGCCACCTTCGGCGCCACCGCGTTCGTGTTCAACCAGGGACACCTGGCCGAAGCGCTCAACATCACCCACGTCGGCGGTGTGATCAGCTTCCTGCCGCTGCTGCTGATGGCGATCCTGTTCGGCCTCGCGATGGACTACGAGGTGTTCCTCGTGTCCCGGATGCGCGAGGACTACACGCACAACCGCGACGCCAAGCGCGCCATCGAAGCCGGCTTCACCAACGTCTCGCCGGTCGTGGTCGCCGCCGCCGTCATCATGATCTCGGTGTTCGCCGCGTTCGTGCCGCACGGCGACTCCAACATCAAGCCCATCGCCTTCGGACTCGCCGTCGGCGTGTTCGTCGACGCCTTCGTCGTGCGCATGACGCTGGTGCCCGCCGTGATGGCGCTGCTCGGCGACCGGGCCTGGTGGCTGCCGAAGTGGCTGTCGCGCAAGCTGCCCGCGCTCGACGTCGAGGGAGAGGCCCTCGAGCACGAGCTGCGGCTGGCCAACTGGCCGGGCAACGACGAGGTCGTCAGCGCCCGCGGCTTCGGCGTCCGCGACGACCGCGACGAGCCGATCTTCGAGGACGTGCGCATCGCGCTGCGGCCCGGCGGCGTGCTGGCCGTGCAGGGCGATGACGACGAGCTGTCGTCGGCGATGCTGCACGCGCTCGGCGGACGGCTCAGCGGCGTGCAGGGCGACGTGCGGGTGCTGGGGCTGCTGCTGCCGCAGCGGGCCCGGGCCGTGCGCTCGCAGACGGCGCTGGTGCGCTGCCGCGACAGCGAGGCGCCCGCCGCCGAGATCGCCTCGGCGCTGGCCGACGGCGTGCGGCTGGTGCTCGTCGACGAGCTCGACGCGGTCGCCGACACCGAGCAGCGCCGCGAGATCGGCCGACTGCTGGCCGACGCGTCCACATCGGACGGTCAGCCGGTGGCCTTCGTGGTCACCCACCAGAACCCGAGCCTGGTCTCCGGCCTGCTGCCGGAGCACCGGCTCAGCACCATGCGGCTTTCCACGCGGCCGGCCTCCCCGGCGTTCACCGGCCGCCTCCTGGAGGTTTGAGGGACATGCTGAACCCGTTCACCAACGCGAGCCGCCGCGCGGGCGGCTCGGTGGGCTGGCGCACCTGGACCGGCTTAGTCCTGGTGCCGGTGATCATCGTCGGAGTGCTGGCCTGGGCGTTCTGGGCGCCGATGTCGCAGCACGGCGCCGCCAAGGTCGCGGTGGTCAACAACGACGAACCCGCCACCATCAACGGCCAGATGGCGCCGCTGGGCCGCGAGATGGCCGCGAAGCTGGTCAACAACACCGAGTCCGGCTACTCGTGGGAGATGACCGACACCGACGACGCGAACGAAGGGCTCAGCGAGGGCCGCTACTCGGCGGCGGTGATCATCCCCGAGCACTTCTCCCGCAACACCGCCTCGGTGATGACCGGTGAGCCGCTCGACGCGACCCGCGCGGGCATCAGCGTGCAGACCTCGCCGATCGCGGCTCCCGCCGACGCCGCCGCCGTGTCGGCCGCGGCCCGGGACAGCGTGGCCGTGTTCAACAAGCAGATCCTGGAGCAGCTGCTCGACGGGTTCTACGGCGGCTTCACGCAGATGCACGACCAGCTCGGCACGGCCGTCGAAGGAGCCAACCAGCTCGCCGACGGCAGCGGGCAGCTCGCCGACGGCGTCGGCCAGCTCGCGGGCGGTGTCGGTCAGCTGACCGGCGGCACCGGGCAGCTCGCGCAGGGCGGCAACCAGCTCGCCGACGGCACCGAGCAGCTCGCCGGGGGCGTGTCGCAGCTGTCGGGCGGCCTCAACCAGCTGCACCAGCAGATCCAGCAGATGCCGGCGCAGACCCAGCAGCTCGCCGACGGCGCCAAGCAGGTCGCCGCCGGAAACCGGCAGATGGCCAACACCTTCACGCCGCTGGCCGATCAGATCATCACCGCCACCGACCAGATCCCGACCGAGTCCACCGCGCTCGACGGCCTGCAGAAGCTGCTCGCCCAGTGCCCGCCGGAGGGCACGACCGTCGACCTGTGCAAGGGGCTGCGCGCCGAGGTCGACCGGCTCAGCCAGCAGCAGGGGGCGCTGGACTCGATCAAGGAGCAGATCCAGAAGCCCGCCCGCGACATGCGCGACGGCATGAACGGCCTGGCCTACGGGTCCGAGCAGGTCGCCAACGGCAACCAGATGCTCGCCGACAAGTCCGGTGAGCTCGTCAACGGCATCGGCCGGCTCGCCCAGGGCGGGCAGCAGCTCGACGGCGGCGCGCAGCAGCTCTCCGGTGGTGCGCGGCAGCTCGCCGACGGGCTCAACCAGTTCAACGGCGCGTCGCAGCAGCTCGGCACGGGTGTGCAGGCGCTGGCCGACGGCAGCCGTCAGGTCGCCGACGGCAACCGGCAGTTCGCCGAGCAGATGGCTCCGGCGGGCGACAAGCTGCCCAGCTACAGCGACGCCGAGCGGGAGCACCTCAAGACGGTGGCCGCGAGCCCGGCCTCGCTGGAGTCGAGCCTGCCGGGCTTCGGCAAGTCGCTGATCGCGCTGCTGGTGGCCATCGCGTTCTGGACCGCCGCGCTGGGCGTCTACGCGGTGACCCGCGCGGTTCCGGCCGACGCGTCGACCTCGCGGAAGTCGACCTGGTCGCTGGTGCTCGGCTCGGTGCTGCCGGGCGTGGCCGTGGCCGCGATCGGATCGGTGCTGGTGAGCACGGTTCTCGCGCCGTTCCTGGGACTCGGGTTCGGCGGCTGGGCGGCGTTCACCGGTGTGACGCTGCTGGCGGCGCTGGCGTTCGTGGCCGTCAACCAGGCGTTGATCGCGGTGTTCGGCAGCGTCGGGCGGATCATCTCGATCGCCGTCCTGGTGCTGGCCGCCGCGACCGGGGTCGTGTCGACGGTGCCCGGATTCCTCCGCGACATCAGCGGGTTGCTGCCGACTCAGGGTGCGGTGCAGGCGCTTTCGGCGATCGTCACCGGCAGCAGCGGCGCGGGCAGCGGCGTCCTGCAGCTCCTCGCGTGGCTGGTGGCGGGCGTCCTGATCTTCGCCCTGGCGGTCGACCGCGCCCGCGTGGTCCCCTCCCGCCAGTTCCGCCGCCGACCCACCCCGGGCCCCCGCCCGGCCTGGTGACCCTGCCCCCGGGGTGTCCGGCTCCGCAGAGCCGGACACCCCGGGGAATTGCTGTGGTCCCGGGGAGTGCGTTCGTCACCCGTGGACAGTTTTAGCCATAATTGACCGGACATAAAGGACATTGATCATGGGTGATTATGGCTAAAACTGTCCACGGGTGCCCCGCCGCGGCCCGCAGCGGAGGAACCGTTGCCGGTGAGCGGCATCAAGGGTGCCAATGGGGGTTTCGGCCGGTCTTGGCGACGATCTTGTCGAGGACGGGGGAGTCCTCCGGGACCGGGACCTCGGGGGCGTAGGCGCCCATCTCGCGGCCCCGGGGCGCGGTGCGGGTGACCACCGCGAGCACGTGGGTGAGGGTGTCGGTGCTCCAGGTGGCCTCGGTATCCGATGCGCGGGTGAGGTCCCAGGCGTGGACCGTGTGCTCGACCGTGATCAGCCCGCCCACCAGGTCCGACGGGTACCGCGAGGGACCGCCCATGTGCGTCTCGCCGGTCCAGGCGTCCGGGGCGCTCCAGGCGTGGGCGATGCGGGTCAGCTGCGACAGCAGCGCTTTCGGCCAGTCACCGGAGGTCCGGTCGACGACCTCGGCCGCCGCCGGGACCAGCTCGCCCCGCGCGGCGGCCTCGAACGACGGGCCCCAGCGCAGCAGGTGGTTGATCAACCCGCGCACGTCGAACTCCGCGCACGGCGTCGGCGCCGACAGCTGCGACGGCGAGATCCCGGCGACGACCTGCTTGAGCGTTGCCACGGCCTGAACCAGGTGCTGAGCTCCGGACATGCCGACACCCAACCATCACCCAGCCGTGTGCGCCCGATCGAACGCCGGCCACCCCCGGTGACCCGGAATGCGGCGGTAATCAGGACTCCGAACACGGCCGTAATCCTGTCCTCGATTACGGCCGCAATCCGTGTGCGCACCCGGAACACGGCGGTAATCCGGACTCCGAATACGGCCGTAATCCGTTCGGAAAGACGCGCTCAGGACAGGAGTTTGCGGAGGAACTTGTTGCCGAAGCCGTAGCGGATGAGGCCGTCGAGGTTGCGGATGGTCTTGTCGGTGTAGGGGTACCAGACGCTCTCGCCCTTCGGGGAGCCGCGCGTGAGCAGGATCGGCTGGGCGTGGGTGAAGCCGCGCAGCGAGTCCAGGCCGTTGACCTGCCCGACCCCGCTGTTCTTCCGCCCGCCGAAGGGAGCCTCGGGGACGCCGTAGATGACCGCGGCGTCGTTGTGCACGACCGAACCCGTGGTCAGCTGCCCGCCGATGCGCTCGGCCTTGGCGGCGTCGCGGGTGAACACGCTGCCGCCGAGCCCGTACTGGCAGTCGTTGGCCATCCGGATCGCCTCGTCCTCGTCGCGCACCCGCATCACGGTCGCGATCGGGCCGAAGGTCTCCTCGGTCATCAGCTCCATGTCGTGGGTGGCGTTCACGACCACCGTGGGCTGGAAGAACAGGCCGTCGCCGGACACCCGGGAGCCGCCGACCAGCACCTCGGCGCCCTTGTTGGTGGCGTCCTTGAGGTGCCCGCTGACCACGTCCATCTGCTTGTCGAAGAACAGCGGACCGACGTCGCCGTCCTCGGAGCCGTAGCGCAGCGCGGAGACCTTCTCCTTGAGCAGCCGGATGAACTCGTCGGCGACCGGCTCCACCACGTAGATCCGTTCGACGCTCAGGCACACCTGCCCGGAGTTGAACATCGACAGGTACGCCGCGCCGGACGCGGCGCGCTCCAGGTCGGCGTCGGCGCAGACGATCATCGCGTCCTTGCCGCCGAGCTCCAGCGTGCAGGGCTTGAGCGAGGACGCGCAGGACGAGGCGATCTTGCGGCCGGTGCCGACGCTGCCGGTGAACGAGATCTTGTCGACGTCGCCCTCCACCAGCGCCGCACCGGTCTCGCCGTCGCCGTGCACGCACTGCACGACGTCGGCCGGAACGCCGGCCTCGTGCAGCACCTGCACGGCCAGCTCGCCGGAGCGGGGCGTGACCTCGGAGGGCTTGAGCACCACCGAGTTCCCCGCCAGCAGCGCCTGCACCACGGGGTTCAGCGACAGCACGAACGGCGCGTTCCACGGCGTGATCACGCCGACCACGCCCAGCGGCTGGTACTTGATGCGCAGCTTCTTCATCGGCAGCAGGTAGCCGTGCAGCCGGCGCTTCTCGTCGCGCAGGTCCTTCGGCGCGCGCTTGCACCAGAAGTTGACGAAGTCGCAGGCGGGCACGACCTCGATGGTCAGCGCCTCGGCCCGCGGTTTGCCGGTCTCGGCCCGCACCTGCTCGACGATCTCCTCGCGCCGCCGCACGAGCACGTCGACGACGTTGCGCAGGACGCGGGCGCGTTCGGCGACCGGGCGCGCGGCCCACTCGGCCTGGGCGGCGCGGGCGCGTTCGATCGCCGCGTCGACCTCGGCCTTGGTGCTGATCTCCAGGTCGCCGACGTGGTGGCGGTCCACCGGGCTGTCCAGGCGGATCCGGCGCCGTCCGTCCTCAGCGGTCGGTTGCGGCTGCACGATTGCCATGCGGATTCCTCACTCGTAGCTGACTTGCCAGTGCTTGATGCCGTTGATGAAGCTGGATCGCAGCCGCTCGGGTTCGGAGACCTGCCGCAGGTTCGGCAGCACGTCGGCGATCGCGTTGAAGATCAGGTCCAGCTGCAGCCGCGCCAGGTTCGCGCCCACGCAGTAGTGCGCGCCGGTGCCGCCGAAACCCAAGTGCGGGTTGGGGTCTCGCAGCACGTCGAAGCGGAACGGGTCGTCGAAGACGTCCTCGTCGAAGTTCGCCGAGCTGTAGAACAGCGCGACCCGCTCGCCCTCGCGGATGAGCTGCCCGCCGATCTCGACGTCGGCGGTGGCGGTGCGCTGGAACGAGGTGACCGGCGTGGCCCAGCGGACGATCTCGTCGGGCGCCGTGGCCGGGCGGTGCTCCCGGTAGATCTCCCACTGCTCGGGGTGGTCGACGAACGCCTTCATGCCGTGCGTGGTGGCGTTGCGGGTGGTCTCGTTGCCCGCGACCGACAGCAGGATCACGAAGAACCCGAACTCGTCGGAGGTCAGCGACTGCCCGTCGACGTCGGCGGCGACCAGCTTGGAGACGATGTCGTCCATCGGGCACGCGCGCTTGGTCTCGGCCATCGTCATCGCGTAGCCGAGCACTTCGGCCGAGGCCGCGACCGGGTCGCCGAACTCGGGGTCGTCGAAGTTGAGCATCTGGTTGGACCAGTCGAAGAGGTTCTTGCGGTCCTCCTGCGGCACGCCCAGCAGCTCGGCGATGGCCTGCAGCGGCAGCTCGCAGGCGACCTGCTCGACGAAGTCGCCGCCGCCCTGCTCTGCGGCGTTGCGCACGATGTCCTGGGCGCGCTCGGTCAGCGCCGCCCGCAGGTTCTCCACCGCGCGCGGGGTGAACCCCTTGTTGATGATGCCGCGGATCTTGGTGTGCTTCGGCGGATCCATGTTGATCAGCATCGTGCGGATCGCCTCGAACGCCTCCGGCGTGGTGTAACCGGGGAAGCGGATGATCGCGTTGTTGGCCGCCGAGGAGTACAGCTTCGGGTCGCGGGAGATCGCCCGGATGTCGGCGTGCTTGCTGATCACCCAGAAGCCGCCGTCGTCGTAGGGCGCGTCCATGCCGTCGGTCTGCGCGTTCCACCAGACCGGTGCGGTGGCGCGCAGCGAGGTGAACTCCTCGACGGGCGTTCGCCGCGCCCACAGCTCGGGGTCGGAGAAGTCGAGTCCAGCCGGGATCGTCGGGTCAGGCACCGTTGCCTCCTCGCGGATCGCGGGGGTTGATCGCGCTCCGGCTTGCCGAAGCGCGTCATACAGACATACCGTAGATGTATGATTGTCCAGAGGCAATGGGCAGCGTCGCAGGTCCGCTCGGCCATACTCGAGTCATGAAACGACCGGCGTGGAACGGTGCTCCGCCGCGTGACGGCGAGGAGGCCAAGGCCCGCATCATCGATGCGGCGATGCGGTGCATCGACCGGCACGGGCCCGGCAAGACGAGCCTGTCCGACGTCGCCTCCGAGCTCGGCGTCATCCGGCAGACCGTCTACCGCTACTTCCCGAGCACCGAGGAGCTGTTCATCGCGGTCGGCTTCGCCGCCCTCAACAGCTTCCTCGAACGGCTCGTCGGCCACCTCGCCGGACGCCGCGATCCCGCCGACGTCGTCGTCGAGGCGATGGCCTATGCCATCGAGCAAGTGCCGAAAGACCCTTATCTGGGGCTGTTTCTGGACCTGGGCCGTCCGGATGCCTTCTCGCGCGGCGCGACTTCGGTCCGCGCCTTCGACGCCTGCCGCCTCGCGTTCGCCCGCACCGACGTGGACTGGGACGCGCTCGGCTTCTCCGGCGACGAGCTGACCGAACTCCTGGAATTCCTGCTGCGCTTGCTCTTGTCGTTCGCCAACGACCCGCTCCCGGGACGCGACGGCCCCGATCTGCGTGCGTTCCTGCACCGCTGGGTAACCCCCGCGTTGCACGCCCCGACACCTGCTCCCTAGTTGCAGGGACTGGTCTCGGGACCGTACGTTGCGGGCACGCCGAGGGAACGGGACCAGGTATGGACCACGACAAGCGTGAGCCCTGGGCGGTGCAGGTCGGTGCGGAGAAGATACTCGCCGCCGAGGACATGCGGGACTACGCGATCTTCGCGCTCGACGCCGCAGGGCACGTAGCCAGCTGGAACGACGGTGCCGAACGCCTCAAGGGCTACACCTCCGACGAGGTCATAGGCAGCCACTTCTCGCGGTTCTACCCGCCGGAGCAGATCGCCGCGGGCTACCCGGACTGGGAGCTGCAGCAGGCGAGCGAGGACGGCTTCTTCATAGACCGGGGCTGGCGCGTCCGCAAGGACGGCAGTCGGTACTGGGCGCACGTCGTCATCGCCGCGCAGCGAACCCCGGACGGCGAGCTCGACGGGTTCATCAAGGTCGTGCGCAACGAGAGCGAGGCCGCCGCCCGCGTCGAGCGCACCCGCCGTCGGCTGGCCGACCTGTTCGAGCTCGCGCCCTCCGGGATCGCGCTGCTCGACGGCGACGGGTGGTTCCTCGACGCCAACGGCGCGTTCTGCGACCTGCTCGGCTACCGCCTCGACGATCTCGTCGGCTGCCGCGACCTGGATCTGCTCGACCCCTCCGACACCGGTGGTGGGCTCGTCGACGGCGACACCCGATCGACCGGCGACCTGCTCGTCCCGCACCGGGTGCTGGCCCGTTCCGACGGCACACCCGTGCCCTGCCAGGTGCGGGCCGCCGCGTCGGTCCGCGACGACGGCAGCCGCAGCTGGCTGATCACCTTCCACGACATCACCGAACAACTCGCCCGCGCCATGACCTTGCGCCACCAGGCCACGCACGACGAGCTCACCGGACTGCTCAACCGCCGCGGCTTCCAGGAGCGGCTCGCCGACCTGCTGCCACCGGACAAGCCCGGCAGCGTCGCGGTGCTGTTCTGCGACCTGCACAACTTCAAGCGGATCAACGACGCCCTCGGCCACGAGGCCGGCGACGAACTGCTCTCGGCCGTCGCCGAACGCCTGCTGGAAGGTCTCCCGCCGCGCTGCGAGGTGGCCCGCTTCTACGGCGACGAGTTCGTCATCCTGTGCCGGGACCTCGACGGCGACGCCGATCTGGAGGCGGTCACCGAGAGCGTCGCCGAGCTGTTCCGGATGACCGTTCCGCTGCGCCGCAGGCACGTCCAGGTCACCGCGTCGATCGGCGTCAAGGCCGTCGAGGACCGCAGCGCGGACGTGGTGAGCCTGCTGCGCTCGGCCGAGTCGGCGATGCTCGACGCCCGGGTCCGCGGCCAGACCCGCTGCGGCACCGACCACGACCAGCTCGCCCTGGAGGAGGAGCTGCGGGAGGCCATCGCGGGTGAGGAGATCGACCTGCACTACCAGCCGGTGGTCGACAACGACGGCACCGTCGTCATCGCCGAGGCCCTGCTGCGCTGGACCCACCCCGAGCTCGGGCCGCTCACGCCGGACGTGGTGCTCGCGATCGCTTCGCGCGGCGGGATGCTCGCCGAGCTCGACACGTGCGTGCTGCGCACCGCCTTGCGCGAGGCGGTGACCTGGCGGCGTCGCGACGGGGGAGCGGTGAAGGTCGCGGTGAACCTCTCCGGACTGCGGCCCGAGCAGCAGGGCTTCGCCGACGTCGTGCGCTCGGTGCTCGCCGAGACCGGTGCGGCGCCGGAGGACCTGGTGCTGGAGATGGTCGAGACGGTGTTCGCGCAGCTCGAACCGGAGCAGCGGCAGGAGATGAACGACCTGGTCGCCGACGGCGTCCAGTTCGCGGTCGACGACTTCGGCACCGGCTACTCGTCGCTGGCGGTGCTCAAGGAGCTGCCGACGCAGATCATCAAGCTGGACCGGATGTTCGTCTCCGGTGTCGGGACGGACCCCGACGACCTGGGGATCGCCCGCGCCATGACCGAACTCGCCCGCACGCTCGGCCGGATGTGCATCGCGGAGGGCGTCGAGACCTCCACGCAGCACCAGCTGCTGCGCGCGGTGTCGGTCGACGCCTACCAGGGCTACTACTTCTCCCGCCCCATCCCGGCCGAGGAGTTCCGCCGCTACCTGGCCGGCTGATCCCCGGGCTCGGTGGCGATCGACCCCAAAACCGCTGGCGCACAACACGACGCCGGTGTCGGACATCCCCATGTCGACACCGGCGTCGCGTCCACCCCCCCTCAGAGTGGCCTTTCGAGTGGGCACGCGCCGGCGCCGGGCATCCCCGATCCGGCGCCAGCGCGGGCCCCTTTCCCCCTCGCAGTGGTCTCTTCGGCGGTGCGCCGGTGCCGGGCATCCCCAAGCCGGCACCGGCGCCCGCCTTTCCCCCTCACAGTGGTCTTCCTTCCC
Organism: Saccharopolyspora sp. ID03-671; assembly: GCF_045278815.1. NCBI lineage: Bacteria > Bacillati > Actinomycetota > Actinomycetes > Pseudonocardiales > Pseudonocardiaceae > Saccharopolyspora > Saccharopolyspora sp. ID03-671. The sequence goes on along the minus strand of NZ_CP134054.1, from coordinate 3,236,445 downwards.
CCAGAGGCAGCGCCCTCGGAGCGCTTCTCCGCGAAACACCCTCACTCGGAAGTGTCTCACCAGAGGCTTTCTTCTCTGTCGTTTTCTTCTCAGAAAGATATCTCCCGGGAAGAATCGTCACAAGAACTGAACAGTGATTTGTGACATAGATCACTCTTAGTGAAGGGCGCGGAGCCCTTGGGAAGCGGCGATGAGCTGCGAAAACGCAGGGGGAGGGCAACCGTGCGGATTGGTGCGATCGGCACCGGCTGGGGTGCTGGCGAAGCCGCGCACGACTCCGGCGCCAGGAGGGGGGAACTGGCGCGTCACCAGGCTCGGTGCGCGGGTGGGTTCATCCCGTCGCGCGTCGCGGGACGCCCGCTCGCCTGGGGAGTCGGCGGCTCCTCGGGCCGCCGCCGACGCTTCCAATCCGCACGGCTCGGTCCTGGCTTCCAGCGCCTCTGCGCGAGCCGGACCGATCGACACCTCCCGGGTTCAGAATGAAATCTTTCTAACTAGAAGCTAGCAACGCTACCTCTCGCGCGCAAGATAGTTCTGTGTGAGAAACACTGAGAACTCCCGTCACAACAGCGCTCATTCCCGTTGCGGGTTCACGAAACCCCCGCGCATGCTGAATCCCGTGCGGCTCCGGCGGATTCACCTCGTCTGCTGCGAGATCTTCGTCCTCGCGGCGATGAGCGCGTGCACGATCAACATCGTGCCGCCGGGAACCCCGCCCGCACCGCCGCCCGCCACGACGGCCCCCTCTCCTCCGGCGCCCGAAGTGCCGCCCGTGGTGATCCAGCCGCGGGAACCAGTCCAGAACACCCACGACTGTCGGCAGCTCCAGAACGCGGGGATGAGCTTCACCCAGGTCGTGCAGTACTGGTACGGACTGGGCTCGCCGACGGACATGGACGACGACAGCGACGGCATCCCCTGCGAGACCGTCTACGGCGAGAAGAACGCCCCCGCCACGACGCCCAGCGCGACCACCCACGACTGCGCGACCCTGCAGGCCCAGGGCATGACCTTCACCGAGGTCACCGCCTACTGGAACTCGCTCGGCTCCCCGACGGACATGGACGACGACGCCGACGGCATCCCCTGCGAGACCGTCTACGGCGAACGCTGATCACCTCGAACACCTCGGCCCCGTGGCCCGTCCGGCCTCGGGAAATGTGACCGTGGACGCAGGGGTGCACCGCGCGAACCTACGGGTGCGTAACCTGCTCAAATGGCTGAAATCGTCTATCCGCCCGTCGTCCTGGCGGCGAAGGCCATGTTCCGCGTGCTGGACAACCGGCTGCGTGTGACGGGCACCGAGCACATCCCGCGCACCGGTGGCGCGGTGATCGCCTGCAACCACGTCAGCTACCTGGACTTCATCTTCTGCGGACTGGGCGCGCAGCCCGCCAAGCGGTTGGTGCGCTTCATGGCCAAGAAGGAGGTCTTCGACAACAAGATCGCCGGGCCGCTCATGCGGGGCATGCACCACATCCCCGTCGACCGGGCCGCGGGCCGCGAGTCCTACGACGAGGCCGTGCGCCGACTGCGCGCGGGCGAGGTCGTCGGCGTGTTCCCGGAGGCGACGATCAGCCGCTCGTTCACCGTCAAGCCCATCAAGTCCGGCGCGGTCCGGATGGCCGCCGAAGCCAGCGTCCCCGTCGTGCCGATGTCGCTGTGGGGCACGCACCGGCTGTGGACCAAGGGCAGGCCGCGCACCCTCACCAAGCGCCACGTGCCGATCCACATCCACGCGGGCGAACCGTTCTGGCCGACACCGCAGGACGACCCCGACGTGCTCACCGAGGACCTCCGCGGCCGCATGTCGAAGATCCTCGACGACCTGCAGGCCGACTACCCCGAGCAGCCCGCCACCGAGGACGAGCGCTGGTGGCTGCCCGCCCACCTCGGCGGCACCGCCCCGACACCGGAAGAAGCGGCGGAGCTGGACGCGCGCAAGCGCGACTAAGGCCCGTCGACGGGGGGTGGGGGTGGGGGTGGGGGTGGGGACAGTTTTCATGAAAACTGTCCCGTCCCGAACCCCACGAAGTTTTCATGAAAACTTCCCCCCACCCCGACGGGACAGAACGTCCTCACACTGCCGATCCCCTCAGGGGTGGTGCAGTTTTCATGAAAACTGTCCCGACTCTGGGGGATGACGGTTTTCATGAAAACTGTCGTCCCCCACGACGTCATGGGGTCGTGGTCGTCACCAGGTCACGGGTAGGGACGTGACCCCGCCGGTGATGGTGGGGCGGACCTCCAGCTCGTCCATGCTCTTGGCCAGGCGGAGGCCGGGCAGGCGGCGGGCGAGGGTCTCGAAGACGATCCGCAGCTCGGTGCGGGCCAGGCTCGCGCCGATGCAGAAGTGCGCGCCGTGGCCGAATCCCAGGTGGGTGCGCTCCTCGCGGTCCGGGTCGAACGTCTCCGCGTCGGCGTAGGCGGACGCGTCGCGGTTGGCCGAGTTGACTGACAGGATCACGGCCTCGCCGCGCCGGATCGTCACGTCGGCGATGTCGACGTCGGTGTGGGCGTAGCGGAGCAGCCCGAGATCGCCCGGGGCGCCCAGCCGCATGATCTCCTCGACCGTGCGGTTGACCCGGCCTGCCGGGTCGTCGGCCAGCGACTTCCAGTGCTCGGGCTGGGTGAGCAGGAACAGCGTGCCGAGACCGATCCGGTTGACCGTGGTCTCGTGACCCGCGAAGAGCAGCCCGACGCAGAGCCGGATCATCTCCTCGTAGTCGTAATCGTCATCGTCGTCCTGGGCGCGCACCAGGTCGGAGATGACGTCTTCGCCCAGGTCGCTGCGCTTCCCCTCGGCCAGGCCGGTCATGTAGGCGTTGAACTCCGCCCGGGCCTTGTGCGGATCGTCGTCGTCGGCCAGCGTTGCCATCCGGCTCGACAGCGAGTGGAACAGCTCCCGGTCGCTCTCCGGGACGCCGAGCAGCCGGCAGATGACCGCGACCGGCAGCGGGAACGCGAGCCCTTCGTGCAGGTCGACGACGTTGCCGCCCTCGTGCTCGGCGATGAGCTGGTCGATGTAGCCGTCGACCAGCTGCTGCACGTGATCGGTGAGCATCCGCATCCGCTTGGCCGAGAAAGCCGGGGTCAGCAGCCGCCGCATGCGCGCGTGGTCGGCCTCCTCGGTCTCGTAGTTGCCGGTCGGGCCGTCCTGCACCGCGGCGGTCGACACCCGCGACGCCTTCTCCGGCTCGGGGTGGGAGCGGCCGAACCGCTTGTCGCTCAGCAGTTCTCGGACCTCGTCGTAGCGGGTGACGAGCCACGCGGGGTCGCCGGCCGGGGTGGTCACCGGCGCGACCGGTGCCTCGCGGCGCAGCACCTCGTAGAGCGGAGCGAGATCGAGCACGTTCGGCCTGGCGAAGGGCAGCTGCGGGCGCTCGGCGACAGAACTCATGGCACTCCTCGGTGCATTTTAATTGGCAGTCACTGCCAATAATGTTGTGCCGATTAGGGTGTGTCAACACGAGTCCGGTTCGTCCGAGGGAGGGCCAGTGGTCGAACGCCCCCGCCGAGGCCGTCCGCCGGCCAGTGACCGGCAAAGACAGCAGCAGCGGCTCGACATCTCCCGCCACGCCGTGGCGCTGTTCCGGCAGCACGGTGTGGCCGCGACCTCAGGCGAGCAGATCGCCCGCGCCGCCGGCATCTCCGAGCGCACGCTGTGGCGCTGCTTCCGCACCAAGGAGAGCTGCGTCGAACCGCTGCTGGCGAAGTCCATCGACGCCTTCCAGGCCGTGCTGCGCACGTGGCCGCCCGAGATCGAGCTCGCCGAGCACCTGCGGGAGTCCTACACGCCGGTGCTGGACTCCGGCGACGACATCGAGGCGGTCCTCGCCGTCATCCGCATGACCCACGACGAACCCGCCCTGCGCGCCGTCTACCTGGTGCTGCGCGAACGCGCCGAGCCCGCCTTCGCCGAAGTCCTCGCCGACCGCATAGGCCTCCCGGCGGGCTCGCTGGAGGTCCGCATGCAGGCCGCGGCGACGAGCGCGGCCCTGCGCGAATCCACCGACCACCTCGTCGCCACGGCCACCGCTGACGGCGTCCCCCCGGAGGTCCTGCAGGAACACCGGGAGCACGTCGCCGACGCGCTCCGCCGCCTCACCCACCCACCGGCGCTGTAGGAGGTCAGCTCACCTGCGGGCCGATGTTGCCGACGCGCACGGGACCCTCGATCGGGCCCGGCCAGGCCGCGCTGATCCCGCCGCCGGTGGGCAGGTCGAAGGTGATCGAGGAGGCCGGGATCGGGTTCGGCGATTCCGCGGGCGTCGCGACGTAGGCGACGCCGGGGTGCTTCTCGTCGATCGTGTAGGGCTCCGCCGTGCTCGGTTCCGGCACGACGACCGGCACGTCCACGACGGAATTGCCGTTGAAGAAGGTCAGCCCCGACGGCGCGCCCTCGACCTGGCAGGACACGCCGGGCTTGGCCTCGAACTCGATCTGGAACAGTCGGCCGCCATTCGGCGACGGGATCTCGGCGACCGAGGTGTTCAGGTCACCCGGAACGCAGTGCGGGTACTCGGCTGCCGCCGCCGCACCCGCGCTGACCAGGGCGCTCGCGCCGATCAGGGTGCTGAGCGCGACGGCGGTGGTGACGCGGCGGAACTTCGACGTGATCCCCATGCGGTACCTCCAGGTCGGTGTGACGTCCTCACCCACCAAGACGCGAACCACCGACCGAGGATGCCTCCGCCCCAACGAAAGTGACATCCCCGACGACGGGCAACCCCGACCGCTCCCGAGACGTCCCGGGGCTTTCCGCGCTCAGCACGAGCGGCAGCTCCTGAGGCAGCTGGGGAACGAGGTTTGGCTCGACCGATGAGTTCCGCGCCGCCGGGGAGTCCGCACAGGAGAAGGAGGTGGTGGAGGTGGCCGACTGCGTGAGCGCCGCGCTGACCATCGACGTCCCCGCCGAGGAGTTGTTCGCGGTCCTGGCGGATCCGACGACGCACGCCGCGATCGACGGCACCGGATGGGTCCAGGAACCGGTTGACCGGGCCCCGCTGACCGAGGTCGGCCAGCTCTTCCGGACGGACATGTACCACCCGGACGCCCGCGACGGCGACTACCAGGTCGTCAACCAGGTCCACGTCCTCGACGCCCCGCGCGCCATCGGCTGGCGAACCGGGTACGACCCCGAAGGCGACGGAAACCTCGAATTCGGAGGCTGGTTCTGGCGCTACGACCTGGAACCGGAATCCCCGAACACCACCCGAATCATCCTCACCTACGACTGGTCGGCAGTCCCGAACACCATCCGCGACCACCTCGAATTTCCACCCTTCCCCAAAATCCACCTCCCCAACTCCCTGAACCACCTCGCCGCCCTGGTTCAGGGGTATTGATCACGGATTGATGCTGTGACCAGCGGTGACGGACATTGTGGCCGGTGTTGGACAAAGGTGATTGGCCGTAAACATTCGTTTTCGTTGCGGCACTTTTGTTGGCGGTCCAGTGTTGCTGATGTCGGCGGAAATCGATTTTCCAATGATCCGCCGATCGAATCCGGGAAGCATCAGGAAGAGGGAGTGTGGGATGAAGAAGACGATTTCTGCTCTGCTGATGGCGGGTCTGCTGTCGGTGTTGTCGGCGAGCTTCTTCGCGGCGCCGGCCTCGGCGGCGTCGTGCAAGAGCCGGACGAGCGGCTTCCCCGGGAAGTGGGGGCCGGTTTCCAATGAGTGCGAGTACACCAGCCCGGCGAGCGGTTGGGACGGCAAGCTGAACATCACCTGGAACGTTCAGGCGGACACGAACCAGTACGCGTGCGTCGAAGCACGGCACGGCAACGCGGCGAACCCGGAGAAGTGGCAGTCGCTCGGCTGCGGAACTCGCGGCCAGGGAGAGATCCGGTGGCCCAAGAACAACGCGTCCAAGGTCGAGGTCCGGGTCCGCAGCGGCAACGCCCACATGGCGAACGTGGACTACTCGATCTGACCTGGGCTGAATCGCGAGACGTGGTCTTGCGGCGTCATCAGCCCGGACCACCGCAAGACCACGCCCACGCGCAAACCCAGCAAGCACAGATACCGAACGACAACAACCACCACGAAGCGCCCCCGGCAGCATTCGAACCTGCGACACCGGCTTAGGAGACGATGCTCCCTGTTCTTTCCGGACTCTTCCTGAAACACGCCTCCACAAGCGGAAATCCCAGTTGCAAACGCCGATCGCCGCCGGTCGCCTCCGGACGTTTCTGGTTGATTTGTGGTGGGGGCGCTACCGGGGCTTCACGGCCCTCGCGGGGAGAAGTTGCGTGACCACCAGGCCGGGCTTGCTTGAGCGGTTCGTCAAACGTGGCAAGTGCCCACCAGTCCCCGACGCACGTCTGGTGCCAAGCTAGCAAGATGCCGGGGACGGTGGCTGAGATGTCGATGCCACCCGCTCGTACGCGGAGCGGGGTGTTTCCATAGCGGAAACCGCATTGAGGCGGTAGGGCCTGCGCCAGGGTGGACCCAGATGGGTTGCGGGGTGTCCGGCCGTCGCCGTGTTCCCTGCCAGCCATCGCCACCCTCGTTCGCCACCTGGTGCCCGCTCCGACGTGAAGTTGGTCGGGTCGGCCAGAGAGGTGCAGCGACCGACCCGTGCCGAGCCTTCTGGATCTTCCCCATCCTCCAGCCCAGCATCCCGAGACTAGAACTCGCGTGCGAATGCTCGCCAGTTTTGGGCTTGCTCTCGACCGAGCTACTTCTCGTCGCTGTCGTGACTGGCGTGGATGGTGAGTTCGGCGTCGGACGAAGGCGCTGATCATGGCGCGGAAGGTTGCTTCAACGACGTCAGGGTTTGCGCCGGTATTCCATCGCGGCTGTGCGTGCGCGAGTGGTGATGTGGTCGATGCGCGACTGAGGCCCTCGCCCTTCGTATGCGCATGTTCCGCGGCCGGACGCCGATGCGGCAGTAGCCCGACGGTGGGTGCAGGGGACAAGGCCCCTGTCCCTACAGGTTTCCGGGCCTCACCCTGGTGATTACCAGGAGTCGTCACAACCGGATACCGGAGCCACCCGGTGCGCATTCGCTACTACCCGCAGCCCCGCCCTGGCGACCCACTCCCGGCAATGCGGGAGAAGGAGGTCAAGGGCGCTCAGCTTGGCTGCCTCATCGCCTCTCTCGTTGTGGTCGGCTTGTTGTTCACGACCTGCACCGCAGCGCTCATCACGTCCGCGGTGAACGAGCCGCCGGTTCCCGGTTCTCCCGAGGCGCCGTTTCCTGGGCAGGCACCGGGGGCTCGGCCAAAGCCGGGCAGCGCGGAGCGGTCCTACTCGTGCTACACCCCGGAGAACTGGGTCTACGACGGCTTCACCTGCCCGCCGGGTGGAGAAGGCGTCACTGTGACGAACGCGGTCGATGGTGACACCGTGGATCTCAGCGACGGTCGACGGGTCCGGCTGCTCGGTGTGGACGCACCGGAGCGCGGTGAGTGCGGCTACGAGGAAGCCACCCAGTTCACCGCCTCGAAGTCTGTCGGCGTCGCGCACCAGGTATTGCTCTACCGCGAGCCCGGTGTCGCGAAGGACCCCTCCGGCCGGGAGCTGGCCTACCTTGACGTGGGGTACGGCCATTTTGAGGATCTTGGCCGCGCGCTCGCCATTGCCGGTCTCGCCGAGCCTTACGTCGGTGGCCAGGCCAATGCCGCCTACGAGCGACAGATCGAGCTCAACGCGTCGTCCAGCCGCTACAGCGGCCCGTGTCCCGACCCGACACCGACATCGACTTACGAACCTGCACCGGATTACGACTACCCGAACTACGACTACCCGGACCCGGTTCCCGACGGTGACGACGGTGAGAGCCGGTTCTGCCGCCGGCACTGGTACTGCTGACTGCGGCCATGATCTCCTCTGTCCTGGGCAATCGTTCAGGCCGCATCCTCGCATCGAGTTGATCTCGGATGGAACTGATTTTCGTTCCTGCTCGCGGTCCTTGGCGGTATGTGAAGCGAGAGCGGAGAGAACGAACGACCACGATCGGGCAACCAGGCCGGGAAGGTTCCTGAAGGCACGCAGATTGAGTGGTAAGGCGACCAGCTCAGCAGCACGCCCAGCATTGTTCCCTGAGAGTGCCCAGGTGGGCTATGGCCTGCGGTGAGGGAACCCGCGGTTGAGCTGAGCTGCTTTGGACGTGCTCCTGCGGGGCCGCCTTTGATGAAGTAGAGAAGGTTTAAACACGTGGACCAGCCCCGCAGGTCGGCGAGCTGGTCGTGGCGCCTGAAGGCGTTAGCGGTGGCCGAGGAGATGAGCAAGTCGAGTCGTTGGAGAGTCTCCATTCCCGTCCGTCACTGGTTTGCCGTACATGACACCGCGCAGCCGGTCAGGGATTACCGCGGACGCGAAGAGAAGGCAGTGGTCTGCTATTTGGTTCGGCGCTTCGTGAGGCTGGCCGGTGGCCACTGCCAGATCCCATCCGTGCGTGATCGTTTCGACTGTGAATCCGCGCAAAGCTTCCAGCGCGGTGCACGGGCCCCAGGGCGCGGTGACCCGCTCATCGCTGGTGAACGGGCGCCATAGTTTCTGAATGTCGTGGGTGATCGAGATGAATGTGGCCGCGAGTTCCTCGTCAGCTACGTCGGTCACCACGTGCGGAATGTGCCGGGTGGAAAGGTGTTGAGCCGTCCCGGTGCTGCGGTGGGCAGTTCCTACGAGATGCCCGATGAGGTCGCGTACGGAGTAGTCCGCGCATGGGGTGGGCAGGTCCAACTGGTTCTGGGCTGTTGTGCTCATCAGCGAGCCAACCCACTCCAGCGCGCGGAAGTAGTCCTTCCGTTGTGTTTCAAGATCCATGGTCGCCAACGCTAGCGCGGTCCAAAGCGGTGTTGGCGACCGAAGCACAAGCGCTCAGGGCGCGAACGCGGCGTGAAAGGCCTGTGCGGCGCTGGAACAACGCGAGGTTCACCGAGGGCACCGTGATTCGAGTGACCGGGACGGGGCTTTTCGTGCAGGGACACACCAAGTCCGACGCGGTTATGCGAACCATCGAGCCTCCGTCCTGGCTGATGGCCATGCTCAAGGACCGTCACGCTGAAGCCGAATCGGAGTGGGTGTTCCCGACGACTACCGGCACGCTCCGAGACCCGGACAACGCGCGGGCCGACCTTCGGGAGGCGGTCAAAGAGACTCAGTGGGAGGGCTTGCACCCGCACGCCTTCCGGCACCTGGTCGCGACCATGCTCGACACGGCCGGGCTGAGTGCTCGGGAGATCGCGGACTACCTCGGTCACGAGCGGGTCAGCATGACCCAGGACGTGTACATGACGCGCAAATCGCGGGGTAGCTCGGCTGCGGCAGCGCTGGCAAACATGCAGCTCAGCGGCTGAAGCAATTGTGAGGGAAAAGTGGGGATTGATCTTGAATGAGATCGACCCCCGCTTTGTTTCCCCTGGTCAGGCGCCCCCGGCAGGATTCGAACCTGCGACACCGGCTTTAGGAGAGCCGTGCTCTATCCCCTGAGCTACGGGGGCCTGGTCGGAGGGTACCTGGGTGGGGGTGGGGGCTTGGCACCTGGTGGTGCCTGTGAGGCGGGACCGCTGGTTGCTTCGGACGCGTATGGTCAGGTGATCGTTACTGTTCGCGATGCTCTGGGGCTGGGATGCGCAACGAGTTCAGCGGTTCGGCGGGGAACGTGGTGCAGGGCGGCATCGCGGGTGACGTGCACTTCCACGCGGCCGAGGTGCGGCGGGAGGCTGCTCGGGAGGTTCCGCCCGCTCCGGTGGGGTTCGTGGATCGGGAGGGGCCGCGGGCCGTGCTCGACGCGGTGCTGGCCGAGGAGCGTCACGGGCGGGCCGGGTTCGCGGTGATCAGCGGGGCCGGTGGGGTCGGGACCAGCGCCCTGATGAAGATGTGGGCGCACGACGTGGCCGACGAGTTCGACGACGTGCTGTGGATCGACTTCGGCGGCCGGGCGCGCAGTCTCGACGACGTGGCCGCGCGGTGCCTGCGGTCGCTCGGGGCCGCCGACGAGCACGTTCCCGCGTCCGCCGCGGATCGGATCGCGCAGCTGCGCAGCCGCACCAGCGGTCGGCGGGTGCTGTTCGGGTTCGACCACGTCACCGACGCCGAACCGCTGCTGGAGCTCCTGCCCGCAGCGCCCGGGTGCGTGGTGGTGTGCACGGCCGCCACCGACGCGCCGGAGCTGGCGATCGACGGGGCCCGGCCCATCCGGCTGTCCGCGCTCGAACCCGCGCACGCCCTCGACTACCTGCGGGAACGCGGCATCGCCGTCGACGACGATCCCGCGTCCGCGGCCCAGGTGGTGGAGCTGTGCGGGCGGGTTCCCCGGGCACTGCGGTTGATCGTCGGGCAGATGCTCAAGCGCCGTTGGAACCTCGCGCGCACCGCACGCGAACTGCGGGAACACCGCCGCGACCACCTCCGCGACGCGCTCACCGCCTACGACGTCACCGTCGCCGACCTCACCGACGCCCAGGCGCGCTGCTACCGGACGCTCGGCGCGTTCCCCGGAACCGCGTTCAGCGCCGACGCGATCGCGGCGCTCACCGGGGACCCGGAGGCGGACGACCACCTCGCCGAGCTGCACCGCGTCTGCCTCGTCGAGGAGAACGACCAAGGTCAGTACCTGCTGCCCGCGCTGGCCGCCGAACACCTCGGCACCGTCACCGACGACGAGGCGCTGCGCCGGCTCGTCGCCTGGTACCGGCGGACCGGCGGGTTCGCCGACCGGGCCGTGATGGACCCGCACCGGTTCCGGGCCGTCGAAGACCGGCTCGAAGGGGAGAACCCGTTCACTCGGACCACCGGGCGCGAATGGCTCGAACGGGAACGGCTGAACCTCCTCGCCGTCATCCGGGCCGCCGCCGCGCGCGACTGGGACCCCGACGTCGTCGTGCTCTGCGAAAGCCCGCTGTGGGCGCTGCACAACCAGCACAAGAACTACGCCGACACGCTGTCCGCGCTGGTCATCGGCGTCGAATCCGCTCAGCGGCTGGGCGACGAGCTCGCGGAGGCGCGGCTGCGGAGCCTGCGCGGACAGCTGCTCACCGAGCTCGGCCGGTTCGACGAGGCGGCGGCGGAGTGCGAGGCCGCGGTGGGGCTCGCCGAGCGGATCGGACACCGGCGGGGACTCGCCTCGGCCGTCGAGTTCCTCGGCAAAGTGCGCTACGCGCAAGGGGAATTCGGCGAATCCATCGCGCTGCACACCCGCTCCGAGGAGATCAACCGGGAACTCGGCAAGCCCCGGGGCGAGGCCATCCAGCAGCACCGGATGGCGATGGCGCACATCGCGCTCGGCGAACCCGAGCGGGCGCTGGAACTGCTGCGAAAAGCCCTGTCCTGCTTCGAAGAACGCGACGACACGCGGCTCGTGCAGCGCGTCCGGTCCGAGATGGGCCGGGCGCACCAGGCCCTCGGCGAGCACGCCGAGGCGGTGACCGCGCTGCGCGAATCGGTGTCGATCGCGCGGCGGCGGGAGGCGTCGTTCGACCTCGCAGGAGCGCTCGAACTGCTCGCGGACTCGCTCACCGGCGCCGAACGGGAGCAGGCGCTGCGCGAAGCCCTGGCGATCTACGACGAGGCGCACAGCCCGCGCGGAGAGCGGGTCCGGAGCAGGCTCACGGGGTGACGACCTCCACCGGCTCCGGCGTCGCGGGCCACGACGGTTCCCGCAGGTCGAGCAGGTCGTAGATCAGCGCGCGGAGCCGTGCGCACGCGTCCTCGGCGAAGGTGAGCCCGGCGAGCTCCGCGTGCCCCGGGACCGGTCTCGCGCCCTCCAGCTGCGGACGCGGGTCCGCGTGCGGATCCAGCCGAGCCGCGCGCTCGCCGAGCAGCGCCATAGGCGACTTCGGCGCCACCTCCGCGTCGCCGAAAGCGCCCAGCAGCAGCGGTTTTCCCAAGCAGGCCGCGTAGTGGGCGAGACTGCCGTGATCCGACACCACCACGTCCGCCGCCACCAGCGCCGCCTGCCACGCGCGGATCCGGGGGAGCAGCACGAGACCGCGGGAGCGGGCCGTGCTCAGCCACGTCTCCAGCTGCAGGCGCTCGTAGCGCGTCCACACGTTCGGGTGCAGCGCCAACGCCACCTGAGCGTCCGGGAACTCGGTGACCAGCTGTTTCGCCAGGTCACCGCGTCGCGCGAACAGCGACTCCGGGCCCCACGTGGACGCCAGCAGGACCAGGCGACGATCACCCGCGCCCAGAGCCCGGCGGTAGTGCTCGCGCAGCGGCAGGCTCGCGCGCAGCCGCGCGAAGCACGGATCACCGATCACCGCTGCGCGCGGAACCGCCTCCGGGCACTGGCGGCGCAGATCCTCCAGCCTGTCCACGTGGGACACGCCGATGGCGGTGGGGACGACCTCGCCGCCGTGCACCAGCTGCTGCCGGGAGAGCCCTGAGATCTCCTCGGCCACACCGGTTTCCGTCGCCACGCGCTTGTGGTGACCCGCGCCGTGCGGCAGCGTCAGGACCCGGCCGTCCAGCTCGTGCAGCGGGCCGTTGCCGCTCGGCGAGACCGCCAGGTCGAACTCGCCGGAACCCCAGCCGACCACGTTCGCAGCCGAACCGCGCAGCTCATCGGCCAGGTTCGTGGCGAACTCCGAACCCGGGCACACCGCGAAACGCGTCTCCACCCGCATGTCGTCGGCCAGCAGCGGCAGCACGTCGAGCAGCCGGTCCAGCGCCGTCAGCGTCCGGGCCGCCCCCAGGATGCGGCGTTGCACCGGAGCCGAATCCCACCGCCGCGCCCGCTCACCGGACACGGCCGCCACCTGGTTCCTGGTTCCTGGTTCCTGGTTCCTGGTTCCTGGTTCCTGGTTCCTGGTTCCTGGTTCCTGGTTCCTGGTTCCTGGTTCCTGGTTCCTGGTTCCTGGTTCCTGGTTCCTGGTTCCTGGTTCCTGGTTCCTGGTTCCTGGTTCCTGGTTCCTGGTTCCTGGTTCCTGGGCGAGGGTGGGATCTTACCGTGCCGGAGCGCGGAATTCGCCGGTTCGGCGAGGGTCGGCGGGGTCGGCATGACGCTCGATCCTAGTCGGAGCCGGGTTCCCGGCTTTCGGTTTCCACGCGGTTCCGCCCTGCGCGCTTGGCCTTGTAGAGGGCGATGTCGGCGGAGGCGAAGAGCTGGTCGAGGTCGTTGGGGCCTGCGGCGACGCCGATGCTGACCGTCGGTTTCTTCTCCAGGCGGCCCAGGACCAGGCGCCAGTCGTGGGCGTTGACGGCGGCGCGGATGCGTTCGGCGACCAGGGGGCCCGCTTCGCGGGAGTCCTCGGCGGCGTCGACGAGCAGGACCACGAACTCGTCGCCCGCCCACCGGCACAGCAGGTCGCCGGCGCGGCACTCGCGGCGCAGCATGTTCGCGACCTCCTGCAGGACCACGTCGCCCGCGGTGTGCCCGGCGAAGTCGTTGACGTCCTTGAACCAGTCGACGTCGAGCAGCACCAGCCACGGGATGCGGCCGGCCGCGGCGGTGCGCTCCAGCAGGACGGGGGCCATCCGTTCCAGACCGAGCCGGTTGGCCAGGCCCGTCAGCGGGTCGCGCAGCGCCGCCTCGCGGGCGGCCATCGCCATCCGCTGGGCCTGGGTGGCGACCCTGCGCTGCTCCAACGCCTGGCCGAGACCCTCCTTGAGGATGTCGACGGCCGAGAACGCGGCGGTCACCGCCCGGCGCAGCGCGGCGGCCTCGCCCACCGGGTCGCCGAGACTGCGGCAGATCTCGGCGAGATCGCTGGAGAACCGCATCATCAGCAGCGACTCGTGGACGTTCTCCGCGCCCTCCAACGCGCGGCTCGCGAACGTGCGGGCCTCGGTCAGCACGCCCTCGGAGCGCTTGATGCCGGCCAGCACCCAGTTCGCCATCGCCGTCGCGTAGATGTCGGAGGAGTCGCGGGCGAGCTTGAGCGCCTCGTGCGCGACGCGCTCGGCGGTCTCCACCTCGCCCATGCCCGCCAGCGAGCGGGCCAGGACCGCCAGGGCGCTGCGCTTGACCCGGCCCGGCTTGGCGAGCGACTGGGCCTCCTCGGACAGCTCGCGGGCCGCCGCGAACTGGTGCGCGGCCTGGTCCGGGTGGGTCGCGGCGCGGAACACCCGGGAGATGCCCTCGCGGAGCTGGCAGTGCGCCAGCGTCGGCTGGTCACCGGACTCGCGGGCGATCTGCACGGCCAGCGACATCAGGTCCATCGCCGGTCCGCGCCTGCCGATGCCCTCCAGCATGAAGCCGAGCATGCTGATGGTGTGCGCGGCGGACCCGCCGGTCGGCGGCTGCGTGTCGAGCTCCGTCCAGCCGTCGGTGAGCAGCTCCAGCGCGAGCGGGATGCGGCCCAGCCGCCAGGCCAGCACCGCGCGGTGCACCAGCACCGTGGAGCGGACCCAGCGGGAGTCGACGGAGTTCGAACCACCGGCCAACAGCTCGTCGAAGGCAGCATCGGCTCTGGTGAAGCGGCCTGCGTCGAGCAGTTGCCTCACCAGCCGGTCCTGGGCCGGGATGTGGCCGGCCAGCGGTTGATCCTCCAGCTGCACCGCGACCTCGTCATGAGCGCGTCATGGTGGCCGCTCGGCCGAGCGGCCCCGTGCGAGGTTACCGGTTGCGACCACGTCCGTACGCTTCGTAGTGCACGACGTCCTCAAGAGGCATCCGCTGACGCCACCCGTGCCGCTCCAGGTCCGGCGTGTCGGCGAGCTCGCGAACCGGCCCCACGCACAACCATGCCACCGGCCTGACCTCGCTGGGAACTCCCAGCAGTCGCCGCAGGAACTCCTCGCGGTAGAAGCTGACCCAGCCGACGCCCAGGCCCTCGGCGGTCGCGGCCAGCCACAGGTTCTGGATCGCCAGGCACACCGAGTACAGGCCGGCGTCGGCGATGGCGTGCCTGCCCAGCACCTGCGGCGCGCCGCGGTTCGGGTCGTAGGTGACGGCGATGCCCAGCGAGGACTCCACGATGCCCTCGACCTTGATCTTGCTGAAGGTGTCGGCCCGCTCGCCGTCGAGGCCGCTGGCGAACACGCTGCGCTCGGCGAGCACGTGCTCGCGGAACTGGCGGCGCGTGGTGGCGTCGCGGACCAGGATGAAGTCCCACGGCTGGGAGAGCCCGACGCTGGGCGCGGTGTGCGCGGCAGTGAGCACGCGGCGCAGCACCGGCTCGGGGATGTCGGCGCCGGAGAACTCGCGGCGGACGTCGCGCCTGCGGTTGATCACGTCGTAGAGCTCGGCGGCGGGGGCGGAATCGGTCAGGCCGGGGTTGTGTCCAGGGGTCTTCATCGCGGTCAATGCTGCACGCCGATACCGGTCACCCGCGCTCAAGGTGACCGGTATCGCACGTTGTTCGAACGGATCGCCCTATTTGTGGTGATAGGGGAGCAGCGCCATCTCGCGGGCGTTCTTGATCGCCTTGGCGACCTCCCGCTGCTCCTGCGCGGTCAGACCGGTGACCCGGCGGGAGCGGATCTTGCCCCGGTCGGAGATGAACTTGCGCAGCAGGGTGACGTCCTTCCAGTCGACCTGGACGACGCCCTCGCGCTGCAGGAGGTTCGGCTTCTTGCGGCGTTCGGCGGGTCGGCGCACGGCGCTCACCAGCTCGACTTCGTCACACCGGGCAGTTCGCCGTTGTGCGCGGCTTCGCGCAGCCGCACCCGGGACAGCCCGAACTTCCGGAAGTACCCGCGCGGCCGCCCGTCCACGGCGTCCCGGTTGCGCACCCGGGTCCGGCTCGCGTTCCGCGGCTGCCGCTGCAGCTCCCGCTGGGCTTCGACCCGCGCCTCCGGCTCGGTCTCCGGCGACGCGATGATCCGCTTCAGCTCGCTCCGCCGCTCCGCGTACCGCGCGACGATCTCCTTCCGCTGCTCGTTCCGGGCGATCTTCGACTTCTTGGCCATGCCTTCCTCTCTCGACTTCGCGTCCCACACCCCCCGATCCGGCGACTCAAGTCGAAAACCGCGGTTTTTGTACGACGAAAACCGCTGTTTTTGACCGATGAAAACCGGGGTTTTCGACCGGGTGACACCTGCGTGTGTGGCCGGGGGAGTGGTGGGGTCAGCGTTCTTCGCGGAATTCGACGTGCTTGCGGGCTACCGGGTCGTACTTGCGGAGGCGCATGCGGTCCGGGGTGTTGCGGCGGTTCTTGGTGGTGACGTACGTGAAGCCGGTGCCCGCGGTGGAGCGGAGCTTGATCACCGGGCGGGTGTCGGTGGCTTTGGCCATCAGAAGCGTTCTCCTCGGGTGCGCATGTCGGCCACGACCGCGTCGATGCCGCGCTTCTCGATCGTCTTCATGCCCTTGGTGGACACCCGAAGGCGGATCCAGCGGTTCTCCGACGGCAGCCAGTAGCGCTTGTTCTGCACGTTGGGCAGCCAGCGTCGGCGGGTCTTGTGGTGGGAGTGCGAAACCTGGTTGCCGTAACCGGGCTTCTTGCCGGTCACCTGGCAGCGGACGGACATGACCTACCTCTCGATAACGACATCCATTTTCATCTGGCTGGCCCCCAGGGTAGCGTGTCGGTAGCGAAGATGAAAACCGTTGTCGATTGAGGTGGGGATGTTCACCGATCCGTCCGCGCGGACGCCGCTGCTGCTGGTGGCCGGACTCCGCGAACCCCAGGTCGCCGAGGTGGCCGAGGCCGCGCGCCGCCGCGACCCGTCCGGCACCGCCCTGGTGCACGCCGACCTGCGCTCGATCTCCGAAGGCGTGGTGCGCCGCGAGGTCCGGCACGGCGACCACGTCGACAGCCACGTCCTCGAACTCGCCCACGGCTGCGTGTCCTGCACGCTGCGCGAGGACCTCCTGCCGCTGCTGCGCAGGCTCGCCGCCGCGCCCGACGTGCGCCGCATCGTCGTCCGGCTCGACCCGGCGCTGGAACCCGAGGCGATCTGCTGGGCGCTGCGGCACGTCGAGGTCGACGGCCGCACCCTGCTCACCGACGTCGCCGTCGAAGCCGTCCTGACCGCCGTCGACCTCGAAACCTGGCTGCCGGACAGCCTCGGCGAGGAGGAGCTCGCCGAACGCGATCTCGGCGGTAGCGCCGACGACGAGCGGACCGTGGCGCAGGTGACCGTCTGCCAGGCCGAGTTCGCCGACGCGATCGTGCTCGCCGGTCGGGCCGAGGACCGCTGGCAGCGGGTCCGCACCGAAGCCGTGCTGGCCCGGCTCACCCCGACCGCACCGCTGGTCCACCTCGACGACCTCGACGTCGACGCCCTGCTCGCCCGCGTCCCCGCCGACGCCCGGCGCGGTGAGGTCGACGGCCCGCACGGCAGGCTGCTGCGCGGCCAGCCGTCGCTCGACACCGACGCCGGCGTGGCAACGGTGCTGTTCGAGGAGCGCCGCCCGTTCCACCCGAAGCGCCTGCACGAGGCCATCGACCTGCTGCTGGACGGGGTGGTGCGCACCCGCGGCCGGTTCTGGGTGGCCAGCCAGCCCGACGACGCGCTGTGGCTGGAGTCCGCGGGCGGCGGGCTGGCCGTCGCCCACGCCGGACCGTGGCTGGCGACCGTCGACGACTGGGACGACCTGTCCGACGACCGGCGCATGAGAGCCGCGCTGAGCTGGGACGACTACTACGGCGACCGGATGAACGAGCTCGTGGTCATCTCCTGCGACGCCGACCCGCACGAGATCGTCCGCGCCCTGCGCGACGCCGTGCTCACCGACGACGAACTGGCCGCCGGCGAGGAGGTCTGGGCCCGGTACCCCGACCCGTTCGCCGACTGGCGCGAAGAACCCTGCGCCGAACCCGCCGAATCCGAGCTGAAGGGCAACCAGTGAAACCCGACATCCACCCCCGCTACGAGCCCGTGGTGTTCCAGGACCGCACCACCGGCAAGGCCTTCCTGACCCGCTCGACCGCGACCTCCGAGGCCCGCATCGAGTGGGAGGACGGCAACACGTACCCGCTGATCACGATCGACGTCACCGCCTACTCGCACCCGTTCTGGACCGGCAACCAGCGGGTCATGGACACCCAGGGCCGGGTGGAGAAGTTCCGCCGCCGCTACGGCGACCGTCAGCGGTAGGGGCAGGCAGCGCTCGGCTCGCGCGGCGGTGCGAGCCGAGTCCCACACCTCAAGCAGCGGCTTCGCCGCATCCGATGGGAGGAGAACCGAGAGATGGCCGTTCCCAAGCGCAAGATGTCGCGGGCCAACACCCGCCACCGCCGCTCGCAGTGGAAGGCGAAGGCGCCCGAGCTGGTGCCGATCGTCGTCGACGGCGAGCGGAAGCTGGTGCCCCGCGCGCTGATCCGGCACTTCCAGGAGAAGTGAGCGTCCCGGCGCGCGTCGTCACCAACCGTGATCGGCGCGCGCCGCGGTCGAGACCGCCGTCACCGCGACGCGCGAGGTGGCGGGGCTTCTCAGCTGGTTCTCAGGGCAACGGGTAACACTGTCCGCATGCGCATCCTCGTCGTCGACGACGATCGTGCCGTGAGGGAGTCGCTGCGAAGGTCCCTGCAGTTCAACGGGTACCAGGTGGAGCTCGCCGCGGACGGTCAACAAGCACTGGACCTGCTGGCCGACAGCCGCCCGGACGCGATGGTCCTCGACGTGATGATGCCCCGCCTCGACGGTTTGGAGGTGGCGCGGCGGCTGCGCAGCACTGGCGACGACCTGCCGATCCTGGTGCTCACCGCCCGCGACGCCGTGTCCGACCGGGTCGCCGGGCTCGACGCCGGCGCCGACGACTACCTGCCCAAGCCCTTCGCGCTGGAGGAGCTGCTGGCCCGGCTGCGCGCGCTGCTGCGCCGCGCCACGCCGCCCGAGGGCGGCCCCGACGCCCAGCCCGCCGCGCTGCGCTTCGCCGACCTGGAGCTGGACCCGGGCACCCGCGAGGTCCGCCGCGGCGAGCGCGCGATCAGCCTCACCCGCACCGAGTTCGCCCTGCTGGAACTGCTGATGACGCACCCCAAGCAGGTGCTCACCCGCAGCAGGCTGCTGGAGGACGTGTGGGGCTACGACTTCCCGACCTCCGGCAACGCCCTGGAGGTCTACATCGGCTACCTGCGCCGCAAGACCGAGGCGGAGGGTGAGCCGCGGCTGATCCACACCGTGCGCGGTGTCGGCTACGTGCTCCGCGAGACGCCGCCATGATGGGCAATCCGATGACCGTTCCCGCACCGCCCCCACCCGAGCTGGACGAACCGCCGCGGCCGAGCCGGCTGCAGCGGGTGTCGCTGCGCAACCGCGTCACCTGGCTGGCCGCGATGTGCGTGGCCGGTGCCGTGGCGCTGGTGTCGGTGGGCGCGTTCGTGACCGTGCGCGACAGCCTCTACCAGCAGCTCGACGACAACCTCACCGAGCGCGCGGTGGAGGCCGCCGAGGGGCCGCTGGTGCGCACCGCCGACCTCCAGCAGGTGCCGGTGGCGTTCTTCGTCGCCACCAACTTCAAGATCAACGTGCTGTCCGCGGACGGCACCGTGTTCGGCCCGGAAGAGCGCCCGCCGATGAGCGTGCTGGAGCTCTCGGTGGCCAAGGGCGAGGCGCAGCGCTCGCTGCGCACCGACAAGGCCAGCAACAGCCGCGTCGTCGCGGTGCCCACCGGGCGCAACGCGGCCCTGGTCATGTCGACCTCGCTGCAGCCGACCCAGGGCACGTTGGCGCAGCTCAGCGTGGTCCTGGTGGTGATGGGCGGTGCCGGGATCCTGCTCGCCGCGGCGGCCGGGACCGCGGTCGCTCGGGCCGGTCTGCGGCCGGTGCAGCGGCTGACGGCCGCCACCGAGCGCGTGGCGCTGACGGGTGATCTGCGGCCGATCCCGGTCAGCGGTGACGACGAGCTGGCGCGGCTGACGGCCAGCTTCAACGGGATGCTCACCGCCCTCGCCGAGTCGCAGGAGCGGCAGCGGAGGCTGGTCGCCGACGCCGGGCACGAGCTGCGCACGCCGCTGACCTCGCTGCGCACAAACCTGGAGCTGCTGCAGGCGGCGGCCCGGCCGGACGCGCCGTCGCTGTCCGAGCAGGACCAGCGGGAGATGTTCTCCGACGTCCAGGCCCAGGTGGAGGAGCTGTCCGCGCTGGTCGGCGACCTGGTGGAGCTCGCCCGCGAGGACACCCCGCAGGCCGTGCACGAGCCGGTGGACCTGGTCGAGGTCGTCGAGCGCGCCCTGGGCCGGGCCCGGCGGCGCGCCCCGCGCATCGAGTTCGACGTGGATCTGAGCCCGTGGGTGATGATGGGCGACGCGACCGCGCTGGAGCGGGCGGTGCTGAACCTGCTGGACAACGCCGCGAAGTGGAGTCCGGAGGGCGGGCGCGTCCGGGTCGAGCTGCGGCCGGAGGAGGGCGCCGGGATGACGGTGCTGGAGGTCGCCGACAGCGGGCCGGGCATCGCCGAGGCCGACCGGCCGCACGTCTTCGAGCGCTTCTACCGCTCGTCGGTGGCGCGGACGCTGCCGGGCTCGGGCCTGGGTTTGTCGATCGTCAAGCAGGTCGCCGAGCGGCACGGCGGTTCGGTGCTGGCCGCGGAAGCCCCGGAGGGCGGTGCGCTGCTGCGCATGTCGTTGCCCGGCAACTCTCAGCAAAACGAACAGCAATGAACATCTGATTCCATTTCAGGCGGCTGATCCCCGGCTGTCGGTCCCGTATTCCGTCAGGTATTGTTTGTTTTTGTTGACTTGACGGGTGAAAGACGGCGCCGGGCCAGGGAGTGGACTTGCTCGCACGACAACGCCAGGAAGTGATCCTCGACGAGGTGCGGCGCACCGGAGCCGTGCAGGTCGGCGAGCTGGTGCAACGGCTCGGCGTGTCCGACATGACCATCCGCCGCGACCTCGACGCGCTGGCCCGGCGCGGCCTCGTCGAGAAGGTCTACGGCGGCGCGACCTCCACCATCGGCACCAGCACCGACGAACCCGGCTTCGAGGCCAAGTCCGTCCGGCAGCTCACCGAGAAGGAAGCGATCGCCGCGCTCGCCGCCGAGCAGATCCAGCCCGGCACCGCGATCGGCCTGTCCGCCGGAACCACGACCTGGACGCTCGCGCGCCAGCTCGACGAGATCCCGGACCTGACCATCGTCACCAACTCGGTCCGCGTCGCCGACGCCCTGCAGCAGCGCGGCCGCGTCGACCGCACCGTCGTGCTCACCGGCGGTGTGCGCACGCCCTCCGACGCGCTGGTCGGACCGGTGGCCGTGCAGTCGCTGCGCTCGCTGCACCTGGACCTGGTGTTCCTCGGCGTGCACGGGATGGCGCCGCGCGCCGGATTCACCACGCCGAACCTCAACGAGAGCGAGACCAACCGGGCCTTCGCCGAGGCCGCGGGCCGGTTGGTGGTGGTCGCCGACAGCTCCAAGTGGTCGACCGTCGGGATCTCGACGATCGTCGATTTCGACGAGGTCGACCTGCTGATCAGCGATCAGGGGCTGCCGCCCGAGGCGCGCGAGCTGCTGGGCGAGCACGTCGAGCTGCTGCTGGCAGATCAGCAGCCAACGGAGGAGGAAGAGTGAAGCGCACCGCGCGCCGCCTGGCCGACGGCCGGGAGATCATCTACTTCGACGACGACGGCGCCCAGGAGCGCACCGCGGAGGACACCCGCGAGCTGCCGCCCCAGGCGCCGGCGTCGGAGATGCGGCGTGATCCGCTGACCGGTGAGTGGGTGGGCATCGCCGCGCACCGGCAGTCCCGCACCTACAAGCCGCCGGCGGAGATGTGCCCGCTGTGCCCGAGCACCCCGGGGCGTCCCAGCGAGATCCCCGAGCCCGACTACGACATCGTCGTCTTCGAGAACCAGTTCCCGTCGTTCGCCCAAGGGATCCCCGGCGAGGCGGGTGTCGTGGACGGGATGCCGATGGTTCCGGCCGCGCCCGCGCGGGGCCGCTGCGAGGTCGTCTGCTTCACCTCCGACCACCACTCCTCGTTCGGTTCGCTGAGCGCGAAGCGGGTGCGCGGCGTCGTCGACGTCTGGGCCGACCGCACCGCCGCGCTCAACGAGACGCCCGGTGTCGAGCAGGTCTTCTGCTTCGAGAACCGCGGCGAGGAGATCGGCGTGACGCTGCACCACCCGCACGGGCAGATCTACGGCTACCCGTTCGTCACGCCCAAGACCGCGACGATGCTTCGCGTCGCCGAGCAGTACCGCGCCGAGCACGGCACGCACGTCATGGGCGACGTGCTGGCCGCCGAGCGCGCCTCCGGCGAGCGGGTGCTGGTCGACTCCGAGCACTGGACGGCGTTCGTGCCCGCGGCCGCGCGCTGGCCCGTCGAGGTGCAGATCGTGCCGCACCGCCAGGTCCCCGACATCGTCGCGCTCACCGACGCCGAGCGCGACGACTTCGCCACCACCTACCTGGACGTGCTCGGGCGCCTGGACCGGCTCTACGACAAGCCGCTGCCCTACATCGCCGCCTGGCACCAGGCCCCGGTCAACACCGGCCGCGACCTGTCGTGGCTGCACCTGGAGCTGTTCTCGGTGCTGCGCAGCGCGGACAAGCTGAAGTACCTCGCGGGCTCGGAGTCCGGCATGGGTGTGTGGATCAACGACGCCACCCCGGAGCAGATCGCCGCCCGCCTGCGCTGAGCGCGGCAGCGGGTCCGAACCGGCCGCGTCGACCGGTCGGTTCGAACCGGAACTCCCGACCCGCTCTCGCCTTTCGGGCGGTTCGACGGGGTAGGTGAGGACGATCATGGCGACTTATCATCCGGGACCACAGCCAGATCTCAGGCACTTCTCAGACGCCCGGAGCACAGTGGGAGCCATGACCGAACACACCCCGGAATTCGGTGACAAGCCGGACGAGCCGAAGCCGAGCGGAGAAGGCGTCGGCGCGGGCGAAACCCCTCAGTCCGGGGTGTCGTCCCAGCAGCCGAACACCGCCGAGGCCCAGCCCGGTTCGGCGAGCCGGCCGACGCAGCCGACCCAGTACCAGCCCAACCAGCCCAACCAGCCCGGTTCGCAGCAACCCGGCCCGTACGGCCAGGACCCCTACGCGCAGCAGCACCCGTACGGCGTGCACCAGCAGCCGCAGCAGACCCAGCAGTTCGGGCAGCAGCCCTGGTACGCCTCGGGCCAGGCGACGCAGCAGAAGAAGTCCGGCCGTGGCCTGGCCACCGGTGTGGCCGTGCTCGCGCTGGTGTGTGGCCTGGTCGGAGGCGGTGTCGGCGGCTTCGTCGGGTACCAGCTCGCCGGTGACACCAGCACCGGGGCCAGCGCGCTCGACGAGTCCAAGCCCGCCCGCAGCGCCAGCACCGCGCCGCAGGGGTCGGTGCAGCAGGTCGCGCAGAAGGTCCTGCCGAGCGTCGTGCAGATCCAGATCGCCAGCTCGCAGGGCTCCGGCGAGGGCTCGGGCATCGTGCTCAGCAGCGACGGCCTCATCCTCACGAACAACCACGTCGCCGAGGGCGGCCAGGGCGGTCGGCTGACCGCGCTGTTCCACGACAACCGCACCGCGCCGCTGCGCGTCGTGGGCACCGACCCGAACTCGGACCTGGCGGTGGTCAAGGCCGACATCACCGGGCTGACCCCGGCCGAGCTCGGCCGCAGCGACGACCTGCCGGTCGGCTCGCAGGTCGTGGCGATCGGTTCGCCGTTCGGCCTGTCCGGCACCGTGACCAGCGGCATCGTCAGCGCCAAGGACCGCCCGGTGCGCGCGGGCGGCGAGTCGGGCAGCCAGGACACCGTCCTCAACGCGCTGCAGACCGACGCCGCGATCAACCCCGGCAACTCCGGTGGTCCGCTGGTGGACATGGACGGCCGCGTGGTCGGCATCAACTCCGCGATCTACAGCCCCGGTTCCGGCCAGGAGCAGGCCGGTTCGGTCGGCCTCGGCTTCGCGATCCCGATCGACCAGGCCCGCCGCATCGCCACCGAGCTCAAGGAGACCGGCTCGGCCAGCCAGACCACGCTGGGCGTGATGATCACCAACGCCAACCAGCCCGGTGCGATGGTCCGCGAGGTCACGCCGAACGGCCCCGCTCAGCAGAGCGGGCTCCAGCCGGGCGACGTGATCACCAAGATGGACGACCGGTCGATCCTCGACTCGGACGCCCTGGTCGCCGCGGTTCGATCGCACAACCCCGGTGATCGGGTCAAGATCACCGTCACCGGCCCCGGCGGCGAGCGCACGGTCGACGTGACGCTCGTCGGCCAGAAGGGCTGACCCCTGATCGCGTCGGCCGAGTTCCCGGAGCCCATGCCCCCTTCCTGTGCGGCTCCGGGACCGGCCGACGTGTCCAAATGCTTGTCTGAGAACTCGTTCTGCGCAGCGGTGCGGGTAGCGGAACCTCAGACGCCGCCTGGCTCCGGGATCCGCGACTGATGTATGACCAAATACACGGCGCTGCGGCTGTCCTCACCAGGCGACGTCTGAGAACCCGCGGCGGTGCCAGTGGCGAGGGTGGTTGTGAAGACGAAGGAACATCTGGGGAGGACCATGTCTGACAAGACGCGCACCGTGACCGGGATCGCGCCGAAATTGGTGGAGCTCACCGACTCCTTTGACCTGACCGAACCCGACCTTGGCACTACGGTTACCGGCATGGAACGCAGCGCGCAGCGGCTGGGGCGGGCTCTGGTGGTCGTGGTGGACGACCGGATCGCCCAGGGCGAGCAGGAGGACAACATCGGTCCGCTGGTGACCGAGTTGCTGGAAGAGGCCGGATTCATCGTCGACGGGACCGTCGCGGTGGCCGGTGAAACGGTGGACATCCGCAACGCGCTGAACACCGCGGTGATCGGCGGTGTCGACGTGGTGATCACGGTCGGCGGCACCGGCGTGTCGCCCCGGGACGTCACGCCGGACGCGACCGCGGGCGTGCTGGACCGGCCGGTCCCGGGCATCGCGGAAGCGCTCCGCGCCTCCGGGCTGGCCGCGGGTGCGGTCGACGCCGGGGTGTCGCGCGGGCTCGTCGGGGTCTCCGGCAGCACGTTGGTGGTGAACCTGGCGGGTTCGCGGTCCTCGGTCCGCGACGGCATGGCGACCCTGACACCGCTGGTGGCCCACGTGATCGAGCAGCTCTCGGGGCTCGACACCCCGTGAGGCGGACGACGACTCCCTGAGGGGAGAACGAAAGAGCGGTGGCGGCTCCCACGTGGGAACCGCCACCGCTCTTCTCGTCGATCAGCTGGGCTTCGCACCGCCGGTGGGGTCGTCGGGGCCCCTGTTCTGCGAACCGTTGGACCCGGTTCCGGGGTCGTCCTTCTTCGCGGAGTCCCCGTTGGCGGAATTCCCGGGGCCGGCGTCGGCGCCGCCGGAGTCACGCTTGAGGACGCCCTCGACCTTGCCGCTCACCGACTCGATCTTGTCGTGGTACTTGCCGCCGGTGGCTTTGTCCAGGCTCGACTTGGCGGCGTCGAGCCCTTTGGCGGCGTGGGGGCTCGCCTTCTCGGCGAGCTCCTCGGCCTTGCCCTTGGCTTGGCCGGCCAGTTCCTTGGCCTTGTCCAGGAAACTCATCGCAGCCTCCCTGCGTCGCTGTCTCCCGCGACGGCGAGATACGCACACACTGTAACCGATTTCACACTCGCTGAGACCGGTTCGTGCGAGAACGATCGCGATCGAGGCAGGATGGACGGGTGACCAGCGAATCCGAGAAGAAGGCCGAGCGCGACCGGCGCCGCAGGCTCGCCGAGATCTTCGGCGACGTGCTCCCGGAGACGACCTCCGACGATCGCCCCGAGCCGTCCTCGGCGAGCACCCGCGAGAGCTGGTACCGCGAGAACCGCCCCCCGCACCACGACGCCCGCTAGGGCCGGATCAGGTCAGTTGCGCGAGGACGCGGTGCCGCCGTTGGTGGAGGCGGTCTTCTCCTCGGTGCTGGCGAGGCCCTCGATGTGCGGCAGGCCCTGCTCGGCGCGCAGCAGGTTGCGGATCTCCAGCAGCAGCTCGACGTCGGTGGGCTCGGACTGACCCTCTTCCTTGCCCTTCTTGCGGCGCTCGGAAATCTTGTTCATCGGGACGACGAACAGGAAGTAAACGACGGCGGCCGTGATGAAGAACGTGATCACCGCGTTGATCACCGCGGCGAAATCGATCGTGGAAGCGTTGTTGCCGGGAACGACCGTCAGGCTCAGGCCGGTGACGTTGCCACCGCCGGTGGCTGCGATCAGCGGCTTGATGATGCTGGTCGTGAAGGCCGTGACCAGCGCGGTGAAGGCGCTACCGACGACCACCGCGACGGCGAGGTCGATGATGTTGCCGCGCATCAGGAAGTCCTTGAATCCCTTGAGCACGCTGGAACTCCTCTCGAAGAATGCGGGTCCGGATTTTCCGGATCGATGATCGCGCCGTTTCTCGCCACCGATCGGCGCGGTTTCAGGCACTGCGGGGCAGCGTAACGGTAGTTGAATCCCGGAAAGTCATTACCGACGCTCAATGCTCACCCGATTGGGTTACCCCTGTGGTGATGTCCACATCG
This sequence comes from Saccharopolyspora sp. ID03-671, assembly GCF_045278815.1. Lineage (NCBI taxonomy): Bacteria > Bacillati > Actinomycetota > Actinomycetes > Pseudonocardiales > Pseudonocardiaceae > Saccharopolyspora > Saccharopolyspora sp. ID03-671. The sequence goes on along the minus strand of NZ_CP134054.1, from coordinate 3,210,188 downwards.
CTGCGCACCTCCCCGATGGCGAGGACCAGCGCCAGCAGCAGGAGGGTCGCGGCGGCCGTTCGGCGCAGCCACAGCGCGCTGCTCCTGCTCAGCAGCAGGTCGCGCAGCCTGTCCAGCGGGGTGGGGTCGAGCCCGGAGCGTGCGGGCATGGCGCGCCTCCCTGAGCGTTCGGCGGAGATCGGTTCGTCCGAAGGTAGGGACGCGCTCACCGGCGGGGGAAGGGGCGGGTTCGAATCTGTGGAGCAACCCGGTGCTTGTGGACAACTCGGCTCACCCCTGCGAATGAACGCGGATGCCGCCCGGCCGCGGAATTCGGACTTCTCGGGCGCACGACAAAGCCGCCGGTCACCTCGAAAGGTGACCGGCGGCCGGGAAGTGCGGAATCAGGAAGCCGCGGCGGTGGTGCTGCTCGACGACCCCGATGAGGAGGAGCTGGAACTCGTCGACGAGCTCGTCGAGGACGACGAGTCCGAGGAGGAGCTCGACGAGGAGCCGGTCGTGCTCGACGCGGAGGACGAGGACCGGTTGTCGGTGCGGTAGAAGCCGCTGCCCTTGAACACGATGCCCACGGCGTTGAACAGCTTCCGGAGGCGGCCGCGGCACTGCGGGCACTCGGTGAGGGAGTCCTCGCTGAACGACTGCACCTGCTCGAATCGATGGTCACATTCGGTGCAGGCGTACTGATATGTGGGCACGGCCGCGAACCTCCGAAATCTGGGCTTGGCACTCAAACTACGGGAGTGCTAACCCGATAATGCTAGATCAGGGGTGTCCAGTGCAAACAGCGCTACGTCACACCGGCAGCCGCACGACCCCGCGCGAGGGCGTGACGACGCTGGTCATCCGCACGTCGTGGTCCTCACCGGGCAGCGCGGGGACGAACTCGGAATCCCGCACGACGCCCAGCAGCTCGGCCGCCGAATCGCGCAGCGGCAGCGACCGGTCGTAGTGACCGGCCCCACGCCCCAGCCGGACTCCCCGGTGATCGATGCCCAGAGCCGGGACGAGGATCACCTCGGCGCGGGAGATCGCGTCGGGGCCCAGCCGCTCGCCCGCGGGCTCCAGCAGTCCGAACGTCGCCGGTTCCAGCGAGTCCGGACCCGTGTACTCGGCCCAGTCCAGCGGCTGCTTCCGGCGCACGATCGGCAGCAGCACCCGCAGCCCGGCCTCGCGCAGCAGCGCGGGCAGATCGGCGCCCGGCTCCGGCCCGACCGGCACGTACGCGGCCACCACGCTCAGGTCCCGCTGCCGCAACCAGCCGAGCAGGCTCGTCAGCAGCGCGCGGTCGTCGGCCTGCCGGGTTGGTTCGTCCAGTTCGTCGCGCTGGCGCAACAGTCGGCTCCGCCAGTCCGCTTTCGACGTACAGAATTCATCCAGTGAGCTCACGGGTTCACTCTAGGTTTGACCGATAAGCTGCGGCGTCATGAGCAGCCCGACGAGCACGCCGACCGCGTTCCGGACCGCCATCGTGCCGGCGGCAGGCCTGGGAACCAGGTTCCTGCCCACCACCAAAGCCGTGCCCAAGGAGTTGCTCCCGGTCGTGGACACGCCCGGGATCGAGCTGGTGGCGTCCGAAGCGGCCGAGGCCGGTGCGCAACGCCTGATCATCGTCACCTCGCCGGACAAGGGCGCCGTCGCCGACTACTTCCAGCCGAACCCCGAGCTGGAGCAGACCCTCAAGGCCCGGGGCAAGGACGGCCTGCTGGCCAAGGTGCACCGGGCGTCGGAGCTCATCGAGGCCGAGACCGCGCTCCAGGAGAAGGCGCTCGGGCTGGGCCACGCGGTGGGCTGCGCCGAGGACTCCCTCGGCGACGACGATGACGCGGTCGCCGTCCTGCTGCCCGACGACCTCGTGCTGCCGACCGGGGTGCTGAAGCGGATGGCCGAGGTCCGCGCCCGCTACGGCGGCAGCGTGCTGTGCGCCTTCGACGTGCCCCGCGAGCACATCTCCGCCTACGGCGTCTTCGACGTCGCCGACACCGACGCCGACGACGTCAAGATCGTCAACGGGATGGTCGAGAAGCCCGCCCCGGGCGACGCGCCGTCGACGCTGGCCGCGGCGGGCCGATACCTGCTGGACCGGGCCATCTTCGACGCGCTGCGCCGCATCGAGCCCGGCGCCGGTGGCGAACTTCAGCTCACCGATGCCGTAGCGTTGCTGATCTCGGAGGGACACCCGGTTCACGTCGTGGTCCATCACGGTGGGCGACACGACTTGGGAAATCCTGGCGGTTTCCTGAAAGCTGCGGTGGACTTCGCGCTAGCGGATCCCGAGTACGGGCCGGACCTGCGGGACTGGCTCGCCGAGCGGATCGACAGAAGCTGATGCCGAACGCCGGGTAGGCCCACCCCGGCGCCGGTGAGGAGCGGGGAAGAGGCGACAGCCATGAGGTCAGTGGACGAGCAGCTGGCGCGCGTGCTCACGGCCGCCGTCCGGCCCGCCCCTGTTCGGGTGGCGATCTCCGAGGCGCAGGGACTGCTGTGCGCCGAGGAGGTCGTGGCCGAACGGGCGCTGCCCGGATTCGACCAGGCCGCGGTCGACGGCTACGCGGTGCGCAGCGTCGACGTGCAGTCGGCAGCCGAGGAGTCCGTGGTGCTGCCGGTGGTCGGGGAGATCCCGGCCGGTTCGCGGCAGCCGCGCAGGCTCCAGCCCGGTCAGGCGGTGCGGGTCGCCACGGGTGCCCCGCTGCCCACCCTGGCCGACGCCGTGGTGCCGCTGGGCTACACCGACGAGCACCCGGCCAAGATCACCGTCGAGCAGCCGGTCCCGTCCGCCGCGTTCGTCCGCCGGACCGGCGAGGACGTGCAGACCGGCGACGTCGCCGTCCGCCGGGGCGCGCCCATCGGCTCGGCCCAGGTCGGACTGCTGGCCGCCGTCGGCCGCGACAAGGTGCTGGTCCACCCGCGTCCGCGCGTCTCGATCATCTCGCTGGGCGACGAGCTCGTCGACGTCGACCGCACGCCCGGCCAGGGCCAGGTCTACGACGTCAACTCCTACGCGCTGTCCGCGGCCGCCCGCGACGCCGGCGCCGAGGTCACCCGCGTCGGCATCGCCAGCAACGACCCGCGCCGGCTGCGCGAGGTCGTCGAGGGGCGGCTGCTGCTGTCCGAGATCGTGGTCATCGCCGGTGGCGTCGGCGGCGCCGCCGGTGGCGACGTGCGCTCCGCGCTGGCCGACCTCGGCTCGCTCGACGACGACCGGGTCGCGATGCAGCCCGGCTCGGTGCAGAGCTTCGGGCGACTCGGCCCCGACGAGATCCCGACGTTCGTGCTGCCCGGCAACCCGGTCAGCGCGCTGGTGGTCTTCGAGGTCCTGGTCCGGCCGCTGATCCGCTCCGCGCTGGGCAAGGAGAACCCGCACCGCCGCAGCGTCTCCGCCGAGCTGCTCTCGCCGATCACCGCGACCAAGGCCCGTCGCGGATTCCTGCGCGGCCAGCTGCTGCGCGACCCCAAGAACGGCTCCTACCTGGTGCAACCGCTGGGCACCTCCGGTTCGCACCTGCTGGCCTCGCTGGCCGAGGCGAACTGCCTGATCGTCGTGGACGAGGACGTCACGGAGGTCGCGGCGGGCGAGGACGTGCAGGTGCGGTTCCTCTCGCAGCGTTCGTGAGCCCGGATGCAGCCCACCGACGCTGATGGGTTCCCGATCGGCCGCCACCCGGGCTGGCCGGCGCGGCTCGGCCCGCTGCGCACCGCGCGCGGTGCGGTGGCGCTGCGACCGCCCCGGCTGCGCGACGGCGGGATCTGGAGCCGGACCCGGCTGCAGGACCGCGACTACCTGCAGAAGTGGGAGCCGACGGCGCTCGGTGGCTGGCGGGAGCGCAACGCCCCCGCCGCCTGGCCCGGCCAGTGGGCGGCGCTGCGCGGGATGGCCCGCCGGGGTCAGGCTCTGCCGTTCGCGGTCACCGTGGACGGCGAGTTCGCCGGTCAGCTGACCGTCGGCAACGTGGTGCGCGGCGCGCTGCGCTCGGCGTGGATCGGTTACTGGGTGGCGAGCAGGCTCGCGGGCGGGGGAGTGGCGCCCGCCGCGGTGGCGCTGGCCGTCGACCACTGCTTCGGCCCGGTGGGTCTGCACCGGCTGGAGGCCACCGTCCGGCCGGAGAACGAGCGCAGCATCCGCGTCCTGGAGAAGTCGGGCTTCCGCCGCGAAGGGCTCTTCCAGCGCTACCTCGACGTCGCGGGCTCGTGGCGGGACCACTACGTCTACGCGCTGACGACCGAGGAGGTCCCGGACGGCGCGGTCACCCGGCTAGTCCGCTCCGGCGGCGCCACCCGCTTCTAGGAGCTGTTTGCCGATCACCTTGCTCAGCGGTGCGGGTGGCAGAACCTGATCGGCTCCGTGGACTCCGTGCGCCGCTCCTTGAGTATGCCGATACGCGGCGTCCCGGCGTACTCGCCACGAAGCCGATCAGAACCTGCGGCGGTTCCGGCTGCCAGGGTGGTGAACGAGGATGCGGCTCCGCCGCATGCCTCAACAGGTCCTAACGGCTGAGATCGATCGCACACCGCGGGCCCCGACCTGCGGCAGCGCAGCGCGGATTGCTCCGAACGGTCGCCTGATCGAGGGCATTCGGCGGTGCGGAACCCGACACGCCGGTGTCGATGTTGCTCGCGACTGCTCTGTTCGTGCGGTTCTGTAGTCCGAGGCACAACTGTTGCGCGGCGTGGCTGCGAGACAGGAGTGACCGATGTGACTAGCGTGGCGATCGCAGATCTGTGCACTGCCGGTGGCCAGGGGGAGGTGGCGACGATGCCGAGCTCATTGATCTTCGCTGCACTGGCGGCGGCCTGGCTGGTCGTCCTGGTGCCCATGTTCGCCCGCCGTCGGCAAGAAGTGTCCAGGACCACCGATTCCGCGCTCGCGGCCCGAGTCGTGCGGCGCGGCAGCGATCGGCGACCGGCGAGATCGGAAGCCGCGACAACCGACAGGGTGGAGGTCGGGATGCCTGAACCCGGGCTGGACGTCGACGAGCAGGACGTGGACGAGACCGTCGAGGAGCACGACGAGGACTGGCGTCCCGTCAACAGCGAGGACGTCCGGGCCGGTCGTCGCTACCGCCCGGGCCGGGGTGGGTACGACCCCGAGGCCGCGGCCCTGGTCGCTCGCGCCAAGTACGCGCGCAGGCAGCGCATCGTGCTCACCATGCTGCTGCTCGCGGTCACCACCGCGCTGCTGGCGGCCCTGCTGTGGCCGGTCCTGTGGTGGGGTCACGTCCTCGTCGACCTGTCGCTGGTCGGTTACCTCACCTACCTGCGCCGCCAGGTCCGCATCGAGGAGGACATCCGCGCCCGCCGACTGGCTCGCATCAACGGCGAGCGCGAGCTCGACGAACCCGAGCTGGACGAGGCCGAGCTGGACGAGCGCGACGATTACCGCGATGGCGACTACCGGGACGGCGATTACCGGGACGACTACGACGACGACTACGCGGGCGACCCGGAGTTCGACGAGCTCGGCGAGTTCGTCGAGGACTACGAGGAGGAGGTCGAGGCCGAGCGCAGGCCCGAACCCGTCTCCGCCCAGGACCGCGCCGCCGACATCCGCCCCGTCGTCCCCGGCGTCCGCGTCGAGATCGACGACGAGGACCCCGTCTTCGACGAGCTCGACGAGCGCACCTGGGAGCCCTACCGCAGGGCGGCCGGGGAGTGACATCCGCGACGAGGGGGGGTGCTGCACAGCTCCGGACCGGGGCTTGCTAAGCTCTCCTCACAACAAAGCCGGAGGGTCTGACTCACCGGCGAGGGGCTGTAGCGCAGTTGGTAGCGCGTCTCGTTCGCATCGAGAAGGTCAGGGGTTCGATTCCCCTCAGCTCCACCTTAGAGGTACTACTAGAACACGTGCCTGATTGAAGGCCCTGGAGTAGTACCGCGACGCCGGAAGGCGAGGACGGGCCACCCGCTTGGCGGGTGGCTCTTTTGCTGTCTCGGGGTACCGGAACGGCGGGCATGCTGTGCTGTGTGTCTCGCGTTGACCGTTGCGTCTGCTGGATGGCATGGAGCTGACTGAACGGTTCCTGGAGATCGTGGTCGGTGACTTCCTCATCCTCGATGTAGATGTTGTGGAAGACCGCCTGGTTGAGCAGGCGCCGCTGCTCGTCGTTGCACCGCCGGTACAACTGTTCGGGCCGTTCGAGCAGCTTCAGGCTCACGTCGATCAAGCGGGCGGCATCGGTGAGGTCGGCGGAGGCGGTGTCGAGGCGCTGGTTGAGGTGCCGTCTCTGGCGTTCGATGTCGCGGAGCTTGGCTTTGACCTTGGTCTGCGGCAAAGTGCCGTCGGCTGCGAGGTCGATCACGTTCTCCTCCTGGGTGTCGAGTTCGGCAAGCTGGCTGGACAGTTGCTGGTGCAGCAGTCGTGCGGATTTCTCCTGTTCGCTGATGACGGTGTCGATCTGGGCTCGGACATCGCCGATGAACGACTGGCTGAAGCGGATCGTGGCGTAGTGCCGTTCGACGGCGTCCTCGACCAGTTCGGCGTTGACGTGCGGGGCGTCGCAGGTGCTGTTCTGCCGGTTGCGGCAGAAGAAGTACAGGTACTCGGCGCCCTTGGAGTTGACGGTGCGCTGGATGATCATCCGTTGGGTAACCCCGGCTCGGCGGCACCGTCCGCAGAACAGCGAGCCCTTGAGGTAGTGGTGGTGCACCCGCCGCCGCTCCTTGGCCGCGGACCGGGCGGTGATCCGGTCCTGAACCCGGTCGAAGAGGTCTTCGTCGATCAACGGCTCGTGCCGGCCGCGGACCTCTTCGCCCTTGTAGGTCACGTAGCCGATGTAGTAGCGGTCCCGCAGCATCTGGGAGAGCTTGTTGATCGAGACCTTCTTCGCCGGGTGCTTGGCGGTAGGGCGGGTGCGTAGGCCGCGGTCGTAGAGTTCGTCAGCGAGCTCATCGAGCGTGTAGTTGCCGGTGTCGTACAGCTCGAAGGCGAGCTGTACGAAAGGCGCCCGCTCGTCGTCGAGGACGATGGTGCGGATCACCCGGCCGTCGGAGTGGTCGATGTGGTTGAGATACCCCATTTTGGCGCGGCCGAGAGTGCCGCCAGTGCGGGCTTTTTGCCCCATCTTGTTGGCGATGTCGGCGCCGGACTGGCGGGACTGGTACTCGTTGAAGGTGGCCAGGATGCCGTGCATGAGCTGTCCGACGGGCGAGTCATCGACCGCTTCGGTGGCGGAGACGAGCGTGACGCCGCGTTTGCGGAGGTCGGCCATGACGATGGCGTCGTCGTAGCGGTTCCGCGCCATGCGGGAGAGCATGTAGACGATGACGTAGTCGATATCACCCTGAGCGCGCACGCGTGCCAGCATCCGCTGGAACGCTTCCCGTTTGGTCATCTCCGTCGCCGAGCGGCCGGGCTCGACATACTCATCGATGACGGTCAGGCCCAAGTCCTTGGCTTTGCGCAGGCACGCCTCCCGCTGGGCCGGGATGGAGATGCCTTCGGGGTCGTAGTCGGTCTTAACCTGCCCGGTGGAGGACACGCGCAGGTAGATCACCGCACGCGTCCCTGGTTCCACGCCATCCGCAGGGTGCTCGACAGGAACAGCGATATCCTGCTGCAACTCGTCGTTGGAGTCAGCGTATGCGCTGGTCATGACAGCCCTTCGTGATTCGGTGTGAGCAAAGGGATTTCGTCCAACGGCTCACTGGTCAACAGCGGGTGAGATCCCGACCCGGACCGGTTCCAGGAGGTTCAGGTTCGATTTCCCTCTGAGGTCGTGTCGTTGAGGCGGTGCGTGGGACATCGTCAGACCTCCTTGCGAGTGTTGCGTAACCGCGTGCTCGGTGTGGTGGCTGTGTGTGTTGAAGGGGGAACGCCCGGACCTACGCTGCCCGGCGAGGTTGTCGCTGGTCAGCCGTCGTTGCGCTGTCCGATGCGCCGGTGTCGGCCAGTGTCGATTGCTCATCGTCGGTCTCGTCCTCCAACATCTCTGCCGCGAGGCTGGCGACCACTTGCGCGAGCTTGTGGATATCTGGTGGATCGCGGCGGACACCGCGAACGACCAGGTTCTGGCCGGTCCGGCGGGCGTTGCCTCGCTTTCGCGTCTTCCTGGCTGAGGCGCTGGCGTTGCCCCGCGGCTGGGGTTCGGTCGGAACCGTAACGCCGGCGCTGTCGTCGAGGTGGGGCATCTTGGCGACGGTGCCGGGTTCGTGCTCGCCTCCATCGGTTGAGGCGTGCTGGGCGTGGGGTTCGTCGGGGCACATGAGCGCACCTTTCGGCCCGCGAGCCCGCTGCCGAGCGGGAGGTCGCGGGCGCTGGTCGGCCGGTTGGGCAACCGTCGACGCAGCGGACACACCCCAGCCGGGTCACCCGCGGCCCTTACCACGGGGGCTTGATCGGGCGCGGGCACGCGCCTTGACGCGCGTTGTGGTGGCTGGGGGTGTCGGCGTGGGCGATCAGTGGGACTTCGACTCCCCGACTGCTCGCGGGCACTCGTCGGGGCCAGTACTCCACCGACCGACTGGACCTCGGCGCCCCGGGGCACACCCGTCGGGAAGCGCTCGGTACTGGGTAGCGGCGCGGGACGGTCGACGCGCGGTCCAGATTTCAGTAAGCGGGATCAGGCGCTCGCACTCTGTTGATTCGCAATCACGATTTAGCTCGTGGCTGGTGCTCCTTTCCTGATAGCGCGTTATGGCGTTGGGGACGCGACGTTTCGGATCGTCCCCTTTTCGGTCAGGCCGCCTCTCCGGCGCCGCTGGGTAGTTCACCGAGCAGCCGACGAATGAATATGTCGTGGTAATCCGGCCGCAGGTCAATTCCTTGGAAGGATCGGCCCAACTGTCGCGCGGCGAGGCCCGTCGTGCCGGCACCAGAGAAGGGGTCGAGAACCCGGCCGTTTTCCGGGCAGCCCACCGCGATACACCGCTGTGGAAGGTCGATCGGAAACGGAGCACAGTGTGCATCCGGCAGTGGTCGTGTGGAGAGCGACCAGACGTCGCCGACATTCTTCCCGGTTCCCCGAGGCTGCCACGGGGACCGGACCGTGTGCGGCTTGTTGCCTCCACGATGACTCTTCCGATGCTCCGGGCGGCTCTGCGACAACGGTTCGAGCGCGCGGGCTGGGTCGAAGTAGTAGTCCGGCTGCTTCACCAAGAAGAAAACCGTCTCGTAGCGTGACGAGAATCGATCTGATGCCGGGTCCGGTATGCCGTTGGGCTTGTGCCAGACCATCGCGTTGCGAATAATCCACCCGTCTTGTTGCAAAGCGAGAGCAGTCCGCCATGGAATACCCATGAGACTTTTGTGGCGAACGGCCGAGGGTGCCTCTTCGTTCGTTATTTTGCGCGTGCTTCCCGTGCCGCTGTTGTGGTAACTAAAACTATCCCGGAGATTGATCCAGTACGTCCCCCGTGGGGTCAGCACGCGCCAGACTTCCGCGCTCACCTTCCGCAGCCGATCAACGTGGTCATCGATCGTTGGCTCCAGGCCGTATTGCTGATCGTGCGCAAGAGCGCCGCACTTCCTGCAGCGCTTGTTGACGCTCGAACGAAGCCACGAGGATGTGCGTGTCTTGGTGGTCCGGCGTTGATGGGGTGTTGTTCCCAAGGTGTGTCGGCACTCGGGGTTTCCGCCGACCCAAACTGCGGTTCCGTAATCACGCAATCCCCAGTGGGGTGGCGAGGTGACGACACAATCCACCGAGGCACTGGATAGCGATTCCATGATCTGAAGTGCATCGCCAACGTGCAATTCGATGGCGTCCTCACGATAGTAGAGCCCGTTCATGCGACATCCCGCTGCGGAGTTTCTTGACGGTGTGCGGTTGCGGGAAGGCGGAAAACGAGTACGTCAAGATGAGCAGAGATGGCGGTCGGGCGGCCGTGAATATCTGTGCTTTCCGGGAGGTGTCCTGCGCGGCTGACAATTCTCGGGCGCACCCGGTTTCCTCGAATCGGCGTGGTCAGGGCGATGCAGTGGTCGGCGGGGACGAGACCGATCGCGTCGGCGGCGTCGTGGATCTTGCCGGGCAGGTCGAGCAGCCGGCCGTGACGGCGCCACGGGCGGCAGGTGATGACGATGTGCCCGCCAGGCCAGACCCAGTCGGCGACGGCGTCCAAGTCCTCATACAGCCCGACCAGCACCCGGCTGGGGTCGCTGTGCGGGGTGTGCCTCAGCCCCGTGAGCACGAGGTCGACGGCACTGGGCAGCTCGGCGGCGCGGGGGTCGTCGACGCTGTCCAGCAGGGTCGCGGAGCCGACCGGGCCGGCGAGGCGGGCGAGGTCGAGGTTGGCTTCCAAGGCGGATTCCCACCGAGGATCGGCGGGCAGACCGAGTGCATCCCGGCCTGCCCGGAGGGCTTCGGCCAGGACCAGTCCCGGTCCCGGGTTCGGGTCGCAGATGGTGTCGCCGGGAGCGGTGTAGGTAGTGATGATCTGCCGCGCGACCTCCGGGGTCAGTGCGGTGTCGCCGCGGGTGGCCCCGACGCGCCGATCCGCGACCTGCCGAGCAGGGGTGGCGCGACCGGTGTCCCAGACGCTGCCGGGGCGCAGGGCGGTCTTAGGCATGGCGGACCTCCGGGAGCGGGGTCGAACGACGGAACACGGAGGCGGTGGTGTGGATGCGGCGGTGGCCGCCGAGGGCGATCTCCCGGCGCCTGCGCCGGGTCGCCGGCCGAGGGGCGGACGGGGGTTCGTGAACCAGGATCAGCCGGTCGCTCAAGATCAATCCGGCCAATGCCGCGGCCCGCGGCAACTGCCCCGAATGGCCCACTTGCGCCTGCCGGTGATCGCTACTGTGCGTGAGTACGACGACGTTGCCGGCGGGAGCCAGCGCGGGCGTGAAGTCGGCCATCGCGAACGGGTCCGCGGGATGCTCGGACCAGCCCGCGATGATCAACGCGAAGGCGTCGGAATCCGGACCGGAGGGCTCGCCGGGCGACTGTCTGTCGGTCGGGTTCGCGACCGGCTCGGCTAGGTCGCCGGGCCGGGGGGCGAGTCCGGACCCGGACCCCGGGGCGGCGGGCAGCTCCCCACCCGCCGCGGCGAATTCCTGATCGCTGTGAGGCCGGGAGTCCGGATCGGTAGCCGCGCCGCGGCCGAGTCGGAGGACGGACTCCACGAGCCGGTCCCGACGCGTCCGGCTCGAACCGGTCGCTGGGGACTCGGGGGCCGCGAGCATGATCCGGTCGCCGGGCGCGGTGTAGGTCGTGGTGATCATTGAGACCGCGGCGGTGACGATCTCGTCGGCGTCCGCGGCGGGGTCGACGAGACACAGCCGCACCGTCGCCGAGACCGGCGGGCCGGTGCGTTCGCGGCGTGGTTCGCGGACCACCCCAATGCGAGGGCTCGGTTCGTGGCTGTTGGGGGTGTCGGGAGGCGGTACCTCCGGGAGCGGGAGGGCAGACATCGCGTACTCCGGTGATCGGTCGGTCTTGCCAAGGACACCCCTGAAGTCCGCGAAAACGGCCCCGATTCGCCACCGGCCTCCAAGATTTTTTGATGAGTTCTCAGCCGGAGTGGACACCTAGTGTCACTGGCTTCGTCGTCGCTGCCGACCCGCTAGTTGATCTTTAGGTGGTCTATGCAAGATCAACGGCCGCTCCGGCTGGCGGGGGCCAGTAGAGTCCGCGGTGGGCTTGTCCAAGATCGTCCCGGAAATTTCTCAAGATCCTTTCTCTTGTTCCGTATCTCCGCCTGGCTGAGGTGACAGCAATGGAACAGCTTCTGACTAACGCCGCAGCGCACAGGCTTGCTGTTCGTCTAGATCGCGATCTCGAAGTTGATCAGAAGATGATCTTCTTGTTCCGGAACAAGAAGATCATTTTAGTTTCGCCTTAGTGCGGAACCGTGCGCTGCGCTGTTCCTCGCCTGGCCCTCTCGGCGGCGTCATCAACCGCCGTTCGAGAGGAGCCGAGCAATGGCTCTCCCCACTCGTTCCGAGCACGAAGAGTGGCCAACCAACCCGCTGGATGCCGCCCGTGAAGCCTTCGGCTGGCTGACCGCGGGGGATCACCCGGTGGCTGTGGACGGCCGCCTGTTCGACCACCTTCCGGCCCGGATCATCCCGGTCGACGAACTCCGGGACCTGCTGCTGGACCAGCGCTGCCCCCGCCGGGTGTGGGACCAGGTCTGGGCACACGTGATCAGCCGTGCCCGCATCGAAGGCAGCACCTGGGCGATCACCGCGGTCGGTCTGGCGCTGCCGATGCTGACCTCCCTGGCCGCCCGGCTGACCGAGCGCTACGCCGACGACCCCAGCGACATCCACGCCGAGGTGCTGCGCGGGTTCCTCGACGCGCTGCAAACGGTCGATCTCGCCCAGGGGCGGATCACGGTCCGGCTGCGGTGGGCGGCCTACCGCGCCGGGCACCGGGCACTGCTGGACGCCATGGACGGGCCGACCCCGAAGCCGCCGGGGTTCCACTCCAGCGAACCCAAGCCCCCGTCCGGGCATCCGGACTTGGTCCTGGCGCGGGCGGTCGAAGCCGGGGTCCTGACTCGGACCGAGGCCGAACTGATCGGCGCGACCCGTCTGGAAGGCATCGAGCTGGCCGACTGGCCCCGCCCGCCGGGACTGACCTACAAGACCCTGGCCAAGCATCGGCGCAAGGCCGAGAACCGACTCGCCGCGTGGCTGGCCGAGTCCGACACCAGCCCCGACGACGGCGATCCCACGGGCGCTGCGGCCACGACGTACCAGTCCTCCAACGCGGTGACCGGCGACGAGAGCCAGTCACAGAACGTAGCGAAAAAAGTTGAGGACGGCCCGGCGAATCAGCCCCCGAATTCCGGACTTCAGGGACGCGGGTGAGCCCTACCCGCTTCGCGCTCCCCCCGCCGCTTCGCACGCGCTGTCTGGAGGTCTCCCTGATGCACTTCTTGTCTGTCTCATGCCGCTACCGACGCGGTGGTCTCCGGCTGCTGATGATCGCCGGACTGGCCGCCGCCGGCCTGCTGGCGGTCTCGGCGCCCGCGGTCGCCGAGACCACCCACGTCCTCGCGCTGGCCCGCACGATCGACGACGTCCTCAACAACATCCGCAACTGGATCATGGGCATCCTCGCCCTGCTGGCCACGGTGTTCCTGACCATCGGCGGCGTCCGCTACGTGCTGGCCAACGGCGATCCCGGCGAGGTCGAGAAGGCCAAGCAGTCTTTCAAGTCCGCTGGGTTCGGCTACGCCCTGGCGGCGCTGGCGCCGCTGGTCGTAGAGATCCTGCGCGGAATCGTGGGGGCCTGATCCAATGCCGGCCACCGCGTACCCCACCTCACCGGCGGGCCACCGCCTGGGCCGCGTGTGCACCGCGGTGGCCGCCCTGCTCGTGCTCGTCGTGGCGGCGGGGCTGGCTTTCACCGGTGCCGCAAGCGCCCAGCCCGCCCCGCCACCACCTGCTCCGTCCGCACCCCCGTCCGCACCCGTTCCCGCGCCCCCTCCTCCGCCGTGCCAGGGGCCAAGCTGCATCCCCCAACCCGTTCCGGTGCCTCCGGGCAACCAGACGCCAGGAAATCAATCGAACCCCCATCAAGCTCCGGCCCAGGAGTCCTCATGCGGGATCACCGACATTCCGGCCTGCGTATCGGATGCGATCGAGTCGTTCTTCCGCGATTTGGTCACGCCCGGTTTGAACAGCCTGCTGGACCTGCTCGCCAAATCGCTGCTGGTCACGCCTCCGCTGGATCAACTGCCGGTTATGGGACAGATATGGGGCAACTCGCAGCAGATCGTCATCGCGGTCTACGCGACGCTCATCCTGGTCGCCGGCATCATCGTCATGGCCCACGAAACACTGCAGACCCGGCATTCCATCAAGGAAATCCTTCCCCGGGTGATTGTCGGGTTCCTCGCGTCCAACCTGTCGCTGTTTTTCGGCGGCAAGGTGATCGAAATCGGTAACGCGCTCTCACGGGCAATTCTGGGGGATGGGTTGAGCCCGGAAACTGCGGGGCGCGCCATGCGCGACACATTGATGCATGATCTCGACGGAGGCGGACTTTTCGTCATCTTCATCGCGCTCGCTCTCATTGTCATGCTCGTCGCAGTTCTGCTGACTTACATCGTTCGTATCACGCTGACCATCATTTTGCTCGCGGGTGCCCCGATCTTGCTCATGTGCCACGCGCTTCCGCACACCGAAGGTATCGCTTTCTGGTGGTGGAAAGCATTCTCCGGAGTGATGGCCATTCAAGTTGGCCAATCGCTCGCCTTGGTTGCGGCAATCAAGCTCTTCTTTTGGCCCGGCGGCATCACGCTGTTCAACTAACAACAAGGGGGGAAGTGCTGTGATTCAGTTTCTGGTCGCACTCGCCTTGTGCTACGTCCTCATCAAGATCCCATTCTGGATTCTCGGATCTCTGCGCGGCGGCGGAGGCCGTTCTCTGGTCGGCAGTCTCGTCCGAGGGTTCATCGCCTACAAGACCTTCGGTCTCCTCAAGGGGATGGGAGGAGGCGGCGGCGGAAAGAGCACTCGTTCCCGGGGCGGTCAGAAATCGCCCGAGTCGCCGGACCCGTATGCCAAAACGCGGGCCACTTCCAACGGGCAGTACATGTTGCCGCTGAACGTCAAGAGAGTGCGGAAACCGACCGGGCAGCGACCGACGCCGCAACCGTCCTCACGTTCGCGCCCAGCCCAGCAGGGCAAGCAGTTGGAGCTTCCGCTGGACGGCGAGTGGCCGGAGAACAAACCGCGGCTCGGCCGGGACGGGCAATACCAGCTCCCGCTGAACGTGCAGCGGCAACCCCATCCGAAACCGGTTCCGAAGCCTCCCCCGGAGCGGAAGTCCTCGACGGGACCGCGTGGCCAGCAGATGAAATTCCCGCTCGACGGGGAATGGCCGGAAAACAAGCCCCGGGTCGGCCGCGACGGGCAATACCGGCTGCCGATCGAGGTGCAGCGCGTGCGGCGACCCGCACCGCCCCCGGAGCCGCCGAAACCGACCCGGCCGGCAACGCGGGGGCGACAGACGAAGCTGCCAGCCGATGGCGAGTGGCCGGAGAACAAGCCCCGGGTCGGCCGGGACGGGCAGTACCAGCTCCCACTAAACGTGCAACGCAGGCGGAAACCGGCCCGTGGGCAGCCCCAGCCGCCGCCTCCGCCACAGCGGCCGGGGCCGCGTCAGCAGGAGTTGCCGCTGAACCTGCCGAAGCTCCACCCACCCCACCCCAGCACAAGAAGGAAAGGAGGTGATCCGCGGTGAGCGTGCGGATCCCCGCCGACGTCGACCGGGAGGACCGGATTCTGGCCGGCTTCACCGCCCGGCAGGTGGCGGTGATGGCGGTGACCGGCCTGGTGCTCTACGGCGGCTGGCAAGCCACCCGCGCCGTGATCCCGGTGATCGCCTACGTCGCCGTCGCAATCCCGATCGGGATCGCGGTGACCGCGCTGGTCGTGGTGCGCCGGGACGGGGTGACCCTGGACCGGCTGCTGCTGGCCGCCCTGCGGCAGCGGATGCAACCGCGGCGCCGGGTCGCGGCCGGGCAAGCGCCCGCAGAGGTGCCAGAGTGGCTGTCCGGGGTGGCCCACGGACACGAAGACGTCGCCGCGGGCGGGCTCGACCTGCCCGCCCAAGGGATCGCCGAAGCCGGCATCGTCGATCTCGGCGACGACGGCGTGGCGCTCGTGGCCGCGTGCTCGACGGTGAACTTCGCGCTGCGCACCCCGGCCGAGCAGGAAGCGCTGACCGCGGCCTTCGGCCGGTACCTGCACAGCCTCGGCGCGAGCGTGCAGATCCTCGTCCGCGCCCAACGGCTAGATCTCTCTGGTCAAATCACGGAGCTGCGTGAGCGTGCGGCCGGGTTGCCGCACCCGGCCCTGGAGTCCGCCGCGCTCGATCACGCCGACTACCTCGCCCAGCTCGGGCAGCAGGCCGACCTTCTTCGGCGGCAGATCCTGCTGGTGGTCCGCGAACCCGTGCGCACCACAGGCCAGGACTCGCTGACGCCGCGCCGCCGCTTCGGTCGCTCGCGCGGCAGCGGAGACCAGCCGTCGGACGGAGCACGGAAGGCAGCGGCCTCTCGGCTGCTGCGGCGGATGAGCGAGGCCACCGAACTGCTCTCGCCCGCGGGCATCAGCGTGACCCTGCTGGATGCCGCCCAGGCCACAGCGGTGCTGTCCACCGCCACCAACCCCGACAGCCCGCTACCGCCCTCGGCGGCGATGGCCGGCGCCGGCGAGGTCATCATCACCCCCGTCGGCTCGGACTGGGACCTCGAACCTGGGGAGGACTTCTCGTGATCACCACCAAGAAGCGTCGGCATCACACCGAGGCGGCTGCGAGTGCGTTCGCTCCGGATTCCATCGAGGTGCACCCGCGGCATTTGCAGATCGGGCAGGACTGGGTTGCCTCGTTCGCGGTCACCGGCTACCCGCGTGAGGTGCATCCGGGCTGGCTGCAGCCGTTGTTGACCTACCCGGGCCGGTTGGACGTGTCGTTGCACATCGAGCCGATCGACCCGCGTATCGCGGCCGACCGGTTGCGTAAACAGCTCGGCAAGCTCGAATCCGGCCGCCGACACAGCGCATCCCATGGCCGGTTGCAGGACCCGGAGGTCGAGGCGGCCACCGAGGACGCCTACGACCTCTCCGACCGGCTTGCCCGCGGCGAAGGCCGCCTGTTCCGCCTGGGGCTGTACCTGACGGTGCACGCGTCCTCGGAACAGGAACTCGTCGAGGAGATCGGCGCGCTGCGCGCGTTGACCGCGAGCCTGCTCATGGACGCCAAGCCCACCACCTACCGGTCCCTGCAGGGATGGATCACGGCGTTGCCGATGGGCCTGGACCAGATCGGCATGACCCGCACATTCGATACCGCCGCATTGAGCGCGGCGTTTCCGTTCACCAGCCCGGACCTGCCGCCGCCGGATGTCACCTCCGACTCGACCGCGGCCGGCGTGCTCTACGGCTGGAACCTCGGCTCCCAGGGGCTGGTGCACTGGGACCGGTTCGCCTGCGAAAACTACAACTCGGTCATCCTCGGCCGCTCCGGGGCGGGCAAGAGCTACTTGGTCAAACTCGAAGCACTCCGGTCGCTGTACCGGGACGTCGAGATCGCGATCATTGACCCGGAAGACGAATACGCTCGCCTGGCCGGAGCGGTCGGCGGGACCTATTTCCCGCTGGGCACGGAGGGCATTCGCCTCAACCCGCTGGATCTGCCGATCCATGTCCGTCCGGATGGGCGCCGCTCCGCACCCGCCGATGCGGTCACCCGACGCAGCCTGTTCGTCCACACATTGCTGTCAGTCCTATTTGGGCAGCCGTTGTCCGCGGACGAACGGGCTGTGCTGGACCAGGCGGTCACCGCCACCTACCAGCAGGCCGGGATCACCGACGACGCCCGCACCTGGACCCGGCCCGCACCGCTGCTGTCCGACCTGCGTGCCGTCCTTGCCCAGCTCGGCGGTGACACCGCAGGCGAACTAGCCGCCCGGTTGCAGCCGTTCACCGACGGCGCCTTCCGCGGGCTATTCGACGGCCCCACAACGGCGCCTCCGGAGGGCCACCTGTTGGTGTTCTCCCTGCGGAACCTGCCCGACGAACTCAAACCCGCCGGCACCCTGCTGACCCTCGATACGGTGTGGCGCCGCGTGTCCAACCCCGCTACGCGACGGCCGCGGCTGTGCGTGGTCGACGAAGCCTGGCTGCTCATGCAGCAACAGGCCGGGGCCGAATTCCTGTGGCGCATGGCCAAATCCGCCCGCAAACACTGGGCCGGGCTCACCGTCGCGACCCAGGACGTCGGGGACGTCCTCGGCACGGATCTCGGCAAGGCCGTGATCGCCAACGCAGCCACCCAGATCCTGCTGCGCCAGGCACCCCAAGCCATCGACGACATCGTCCGCACCTTCGCCTTGTCCGAAGGCGAACGACAGTTCCTGCTGTCCGCCGGTACAGGCCAGGGCTTGTTGTCGACAGGGACTCAGCGGGTCGCCCTGCAAGCCATCGCCTCCGACGGCGAGCACGAACTCATCACAACAGACCCCGCCGAACTGGCGTCGCTGTCCGAATCCCCCGACGACGCAGGCGAATTCGCCGATATCGGCAGCTCTCAAGACCTTCTTCTCGACGACTGAGGCGAACTAGGAGGAATGCCCCGTGCCTTCACAACTTGCCACCACGGTAGTCGACCAGGACGCGTTCGGTTCGTTCCTGGGCATCCTCGTCCACGACTTTCTCCCCGTCTTCGCGCTGGCGGCGGGATTGATGGCCGTGATCTGGATTGCCTGTGCGGCAATCGTGATCGCCGGGTATCTCGTCGGCGCTGCGGTCGTCTTCGGCGTGCGCGCACTGGTCCGTGCGGGCGTGCGGTACGTCCGTCGTCGGAGGGGCGTCGAGTACGCCCAGCTCGTCACTGTCGACGCTGACGGCGCCCACACCAAGGTCGTCAACCTCGACCGCTACCGCCGACGCCGGCAGCACCGACGTTCGGGCAACGTCCAGACCGACGACCCCTTCCAGCCTCGCTGCGACGACGATCCAGCGTAGGAGCGAAGCTCCCTTCCTCACTTCCAAATCCACTGTGGATCTTTTGTCTTTTTCTTGAATTCTCCCTGTTTCTTCGGAGGAAACGCATGTCTTCATCTGACCACGCGCCTTCATCCGCCGGGCGCCCGCGCCGGTTGCTGACTCAGAACCGGGAAATGCGGGCCATCGGCGTGCACAACTGGTCCCTGCCCGCCTGGGCCGGACGACTGCCCGATGGCCGCACCTACAACACCTGCCCCAGCGCGGGGATTTGCCGCCACGTTTGCTACGCCCGCCACGGCACGTATACCTGGCCTGCGGTGCGGGCCAAGCATGAGTCGAACCTGCGGTTCGTGCTCGATGACCTGGCCGGATGGGAGCAGGCCATGCTCGCCGAGCTGGCCGCACCGAAATTCCGCGGTAGCTGGGTCCGCATCCACGACTCCGGGGACTTCTTCAGCTCGCCCTACCTGGAGTCCTGGCTACGGATCATGCGGGCACGTCCGGACACCAATTTCTACGCCTACACCAAGGAAGTTCGGCGGTTCAAAACGATTGTGGAGCAGGACCCTCCGGAGAACTTCCTGTGGGTCTACTCCTATGGCGGGACGCAGGACGCGCTGCTGGACCCCGCGGTGGATCGAGTGGCCGATGTCTTCCCGGACGAGGACGCCATCGCCGAGGCGGGCTGGTCGTCCCAGGAAGCCTCGGACCTGCTCGCGGTGCTCGGCCCCCATTTGGTCGGCGTTCCCGCGAACAACATCCCGCACTTCCTGAAGAAGCTGGCCGGACGTCGGTTCTCGGAGTGGCAGGCCGAAGTTGACGCGCACCGCCGCAGGCAGGGCGACGCAACGGTCCGCTCGATTACCAGTGCCCCATCAGCTCGCCGCCGCAGTGTTCCGGAGTCCGACGAGCGCGCCGCCTGATCAGGCCGATCCCGATGCTGGAGGAGATGTCCGCGTATGGATATCGCACGTCCGTCCGTCACAGACAGTCCACTGGGGAGGGTGCTGACCGATCCGTGGGGAGCGATTCAGGCTGTGCTGGGCGAGGTTTGGTCGTGGCTGCAGACCTGGGGGCTGATCGCGTTGCCCACGGTCGTGCTCGTGGCGACAGGGCTGGGTCTCCTGCGGCGGTGGTGGTTCCTCCGCTGTCAGGAGGCGCTGCACGAACGGTCCCGGGTGATCACCATTCTGGCTCCTCCCACCGTCGATTCCGACGGTGCCGAAGCGGTGTGGTCGAACCTGGTCGGGCTCGTGCGGCCGATGGTGCAGCGCCTGACCACTGGGCAGCCCCATCTGGCCTGGGAGTATGTGTTCGGCCACGACGGCGTGCAGATCCGGCTGTGGGTACCGGGCGCGGTCCCGCCGGGCATGGTGGAACGGGCCGTCGAAGCCGCCTGGCCCGGAGCGCACACCCGCACCGACGAAGCCGACCCGCCGATCCCCGCGGCCCCGGCCGAGGGGCGCCGGCAAGTGGTCACCGGCGGCACGCTGCGCCTGGCCCGGTCGGAAGCATTGCCCATCCGCACCGACTTCGACGCCGACCCCATCCGTGCCCTGCTGGGCGCTCCCGTGGGACTCGGTGTACACGACACCGCGTGCGTGCAGGTCCTGACCCGTCCGGTCACCGGCCGTAGGGTCAAGCAGGCACGGCGAGCCGCCCGCCATCTCAACGCCGGACGGTCCACCCACCTGGCAGGTCGGCTACTCGACCTGCTCACGCCAGGCCCCTCGGGTACGAAACCGTCGAGCAACCAGCCGAAGCTGGACCCGCAGACGTCCCTGGAGTTCCAAGCACAGAACGCGCCATCGTTGGCAAGCAGCGCGGGGCGCAGTGGGAAACGGTCATTCGATACGCGGTGGCCACGACGGTGCCGATCGACACGCCAGTCGAACAGGTCGAGCGGGTACGTGAGCAGGTGCGGGGCCGCGCCCACGCCATCGCGTCCGCGTTCTCCGGGCTCACCGAGCACAACCACTACCGCCGCAGGCGGTTGCGCAACCCCGTGCGCACCCTGGCACGTCGCCGCCTGCGGCGGGGTGACCTGTTGTCGGTGCCCGAGCTGGCGGCCGTGGCCCACCTGCCGACCGACGAGGCACTACCGGGCTTGGCCCGCGCCGGAGCGCGGGCGGTGCCACCCCCGCCGAACACGCCCACCGAGGGTGAGCTGACCCGGCCGGTGGGGGTGTCCGACACCGGCCACGCCCGCCCGGTGGGACTTCAGGTCTCCGACGCGCGGCACCACCTCCATGTCCTCGGCGCTACCGGGTCGGGCAAGTCGACGATGCTGGCCCGAATGATCCTCGCCGACGCCGAGTACGGGCGCGGGGCGGTGGTCATCGACCCCAAGGGCGACCTGATCACCGACGTTTTGCAGCGGCTTCCCGAACACGCCGCCGACAAGGTGGTGCTCTTCGACGCCGACTCCCGCGGGCCGACCCCGTGTCTGAACCCGCTGGAAGGGCCGAAGGAGTCCGCGGTCGACAACTTGGTGTCGGTGTTCTCCCGGGTGTTCGCCTCGGCGTGGGGACCGCGCACCGAGGACATCCTCCGCGCGGGGTGCTTGACCCTGCGCGCCGCCTCGGACACCCCCACGGTGGCCGGACTGCCGCAGCTCCTCACCGATCCCGCCACGCGGGCGCGGCACCGGGACCGAGTGTCCGACGACCCGACGCTGCGGGGGTTCTGGGACTGGTATGAGCAACTCTCGGATGCGGTTCGTGCTCAGGCGACGGCCCCCTTGCTGAACAAGTTGCGCGCGTTTCTCCTGCGACCGTTCGTGGTCAAGGCCGTTGCCGCAGGGCCATCCACAGTGGACTTGAGAGAAGCGTTGGATGGTGGACTGTGTCTGGTGCGCATCCCGAAGGGCAGCCTTGGGGAGGACACCACACGGTTGCTGGGTTCGCTGATCGTGGCTCGGGTCTGGCAGGCCACGACCGCCCGTGCCGCACTGGCCCAGCGCGAACGCCGCGACGCCGGACTGTATGTCGACGAAGCACACAACTTCCTGAACCTGCCGTATGCGATGGAAGACATGCTGGCCGAAGCTCGCGGCTACCGGCTGAGCATGACCCTGGCGCACCAGCACTTGGGGCAGCTTCCCAAGGATCTCAAGGAAGGCATCTCCACCAACGCCCGCAGCAAGGTGTTCTTCACCGCCAGCCCGGAAGACGCCCGCGAACTGGCCCGCCACACCGCACCGCGGGTCTCCGATCACGATCTCGCGCACCTCGGCGTGTACCACGCCGCCGCGCGGCTGGTCGTCGGCGGGGAGGAGACGCAGCCCTTCACGATAGCGACCCAATCACTCCCGCCGGCCATTCCCGGGCGATCCAAGACCGTGCGCAAAGCCGCCGCAGCACACACCCGCCCACTGGAGTCCCGTGCCGAGGACACCGGCGACGACTCAAGAAGGACCGGCACGGACCCCCGTCGCGCACGTCGCGCAGCCTGACCCTGAACCCACAGGGCGGTCCTTCCAACACCGGGAGGACCGCCCTTCTTCCTGCCCGCATTCCACCCCGAGGAGGACGACCTTGTTCCCCCACCACCAGCAACGCGACCTGCGCGCCCCCATACCGGAGCGGCCAAGCTTGCGCTTCGCGGCCTCCGCCGAGCACCAAGCCCAGGTCGCCGCCCACCTCACCGCCCGCGACCGGTGGCTGGCCCGGATGCTCGCCGAACACCGGATGCTGACCTCCCCACAGATCGCGGCGATCGCCTTCGGCTCCCGCCGCTCAGCCAACCACCGCCTGCAGAAGCTCTACACCTGGCGGGTGCTCGACCGCTTCCAGCCCTACATCGGCCGCGGCCGAGCCCCCATGTCCTACGTACTGGACACCGCAGGCGCCCACCTGCTGGCCCACGAAGACGGCCTCGACCCCAAAGACCTGAAATTCCGCCCCGAACGCTCAGTCGGCATCGCCTACTCCCTGCGGCTGGCCCACCTCATGGGCGTCAACAGCTTCTTCACCACGCTACTGGCGGACGCACTTGCCAACGCCAGCACCGACCGCGCGGTCACGGCCTGGTGGTCCGAAACCCGCTGTACCCGGCACTTCGGTGACCACGTCCGCCCCGACGGCTACGGCCGCTGGCACGAGGCCGGCCGGGAGATCGAATGGTTCCTCGAATGGGATACCGGCAGCTACCAACTCAGCCGGTTCGTCGCAAAATTGCCCGGCTACACCAGCCTCGCCACCGCGACCCACATCGTGACCCCGTTGCTCGCGGTCTTCGCCACCCCAGCCCGGGAGACGCACGCACGACGACAACTCGCTGAGCACCTGCGCACCGATCCCCGGCGGCACGAGCTACCGATCGCCACCACCACCGCCGAACACCTCCGCACCGCAGGCAGCCCCGCCGACGTGGTGTGGCTTCCCCTTCACCACACCGATGCCGGCCGCCATCGGCTGATCAGCCTGGTCACGGCCTGGCCCCACCTCGAAGCACCAACCAGTTCCACGGACACGGACACCCGTGGAACCGAGGCCAGCCCCGTGCCGCGCCTGAGCCCGCCGGAGCCGATGCCGCCCTGGCACGCCGACGAACTGACCTGGAACCCGATGAGGTGATCCGTTCATGGCCAAAATCGCGGCCACAGCGATGTTCGCGGTGGTGGCCTTGATCGCCATCATCGCCGCTGCTGTGTCCGGAGTCGTCGCCGCGATTTTCGGTGGCGGAAACTCCACAGCCAGCAGCCAACCCAGCCCCGCCGCACTGGCCGACATCCCCGGCAACTACCTCGCGCTCTACCAGCAAGCCGCCACAACATGTTCCGGTCTCGACTGGACTATCCTCGCAGCAGTCGGAAAAATTGAGACCAATCACGGTCGCCTCAATGCCGACGGTGTCCATAGTGGAGAGAATTTCGCGCACGCTGGTGGGCCGATGCAGTTCCTGCAGCCGACTTTCACGTGGGTTCTCGATCAATCCGCAAAACAAGGGAAACACATTCCGCCCGGCGGTGCCACGCCACCGTCACGATACAACGTCCACGACGCAATCTATGCTGCCTCGTTCTACCTCTGCATGTCCGGCGCGGACCGAGGTGATCTGTACGGTGCGATCTTCACGTACAACCATGCTGACTGGTACGTGCGCAAAGTGCTCGACCAGGCCAACGCCTATAAGGCGGCACAGCAGAGTGCGCCCCAGCAAGGAGGATGGGCCGTGCCGGCGCGCGGTACCTGCACATCGGGGTTCGGATCACGCGGCGGCGAGTTTCACCGCGGACAGGATATCGCCGCGTCAATCGGTACCCCGATCGTCGCTGCTAGCAGCGGCACCGTGATCGACTCGGGCCCGCGACGGGCTACGGACTCTGGGTCCGCATCGAGCACGCGAACGGCGTGATTACCACCTACGGACACAACGAGCACAACCAGGTGCATGTGGGACAAAAGGTCCAGGTAGGGCAGTTGATTGCGGAAGTCGGCAACCGAGGTGAATCCACCGGATCGCACTTGCATTTCCAGATCGACGTCGGCAATCAGTCGGTCGATCCCGTCGCATTTTACCATGACCAATCAGCACCACGGCTGTGTGGCCAGAGCCAGCTTGGGCCCTGACGTCGGCGCGGTGTTCACCGTGCATGGGCGGATGTGACCGTCATGGCGTGCTGATCGTGTCCTTGCAGCGGAGCCCTGCTAGCGATGCCGGTCCGTGCTGTCGGCCTGGGGGTCGCCGACAGCACGGAACCAACCGGCACGGTACATGATCAGGACGCTGCTGAGTCGCCGCTTTGGGTGTCTTCCTCGGTGGTGACGGTCTCGGTGAGGTGTTGTGCGGCGCGGACGGCGGCGAGCATGAGCTTGTCGCGTCGGATGGTCTCGGAGATTTTCACGATCTCCTCGCGTTGCGCCTCCGCGCGGGTTGCCCAGTCGCCTTCGGTCAGGGTGTTGGCTACGCACAGCAGGGTGCGTGGGCCGAGGCCCCACAGCAGGCTGTTGACAGCGCAGGCGGCGATGGCGAGGTCGTCGATGTCCGCGCCGTACCAGCTCACCGTGGCAGGGTCTTGGTCGTTGCTGCGTATCACCTGCGCGGCGGCGCGGAACAGCCCACCGGTGCCGACCGCGGGGTCCATCACGCTCTGGCCCTCGCGGGCCGGGTTGATGCCGGCCAGAAGCATGTAGCTCATCGCGTCGGCGATCGGGTCGGGCGTGTAGATCTGCGCGTTCGCGCCGGTTGCGTTGTCTGACTTCAGCAGGGCGAGCACGACGCCGAGCAGGTCGGTGTCGTACCGGCTGTCGGTTCCGGTTAGGTCGAGTTGGCCGGCGCGGAGTGCGGCGTCAGCGGTGTGCTTGGCCGCGTGCTGTAGGGCTGGGTCTGTTTCGTTGAATAGCCACTCCATGAGCGGATAGATCAGGTGGATCAGGTCGGGGCGAGCGTTGACCAGGGCGGTGTAGATCTGCCGCAGCGTGCTGGCCAACTCCTCCGCGCTCTGTGATTGCAGTTGCTCGGTGAGGTCGGGTCCGTGCGGGTCACGCTGCTCGGCGAGGGACAGCGCGGCGACCACGGACAACGCCACGTCACGGCGGCCGGAATGGTTGGACTTGTTCCAGGCTGTGGCGACGGCCTGGGCGATTTCCATCGCGTGCTCTCCCGGGTTGCGTCGAGCCGGCCTGCGCTTGGTGGATCGGCCCACGGTTCAGCCCTCCTCGTGTGTTGCGCGACCCTCGTCGGACACACGTGTCCCCGACGAGGAATAAGGAAATAGAGAGGAAAACTCAGGAAGCGACGAATGCTGTTGTGGTCTCTATGCGGGATGTCTTGCTGGTTCAGTCGTCGTAGGGGTCGGTGTCGATCACGCGATGGGCATTCGTGTCGGTCGTCCAGCGGTTAGGGTGGCTGCCGACCTCGGCGTGCTCGTCGGTCTGGGCGGGTTCGTTGCCGGTGTCCGCGCCTTCCGGTACCGGAGACTGCGTGGTGGCGGGCATCGCTGGCTGCCAGGGGCGTGGCGGTGTGAGGCCGGCGCGGAGTCGGGAATCGAGATCGCGTACGGCGTAGGCCAGCTCGATGGCAAGCCTCCGCACATGTCGATCCAGAGCGTCTTCGGGCAGGTTGTGCAGGGTCGCCGCGGCCGTGACCATGGCCTGGTAGGGGCGTTCGCAGTGGGTTTTCATCGGTCGGCTCCGGTGGTGGGGTCAGTGGAGACGTTCACGGTGGCCACGATGTGGGCGGTGACGCCCCAGGGATGGCCGCTGGCCTCGCAAGCTTGAGTGGAGATCAGCACGGAGACGGCGCGGGCCGAGGGCTTCCAACCGAGGCGGGGCAGGATCTCGGCGGCCCAGAGTCCGTCCAGGTCGCCCACGTCGGCCGGGCTGATGCCCCAGAGGTCGAAGGCGAATCCGAGCAGGGACACCGGGGTGTCCTGGCCGTAGAGTCGTGGCCGATCGTCGACGTGTACGGACGCGGTGCGGGTGTCTGGCCCGTGCTGACGCGCGAGATAGGCCACGGTGGCGATCACGGTCAGATCTCCAAGGAGAA
Source organism: Saccharopolyspora sp. ID03-671 (assembly GCF_045278815.1). Classification (NCBI taxonomy): domain Bacteria; kingdom Bacillati; phylum Actinomycetota; class Actinomycetes; order Pseudonocardiales; family Pseudonocardiaceae; genus Saccharopolyspora; species Saccharopolyspora sp. ID03-671. Next base: position 3,184,300 of record NZ_CP134054.1, on the reverse strand, counting down.
GGTCCTCGGGTTCTTTTCTGCGCAGGGCCGCGAACGCTAGGCCCGCGTCCAAACAGGCGGCCCAGTTCTGGTCTTTGCGGGCGTATTCGTCGCTGACCTGGGCCAGCGTCCTGGCCCGTGGCGTGAGGTCGTAGCCAGCGAGCGCGTAGATCCGCTCGGCGCTGTCTGCGCGACGTCCTCCGGTCACATCTGCCTCGGTGTGGCCAAGGCCGGCGAGCACCTGGCCGTGCAAGCCGTGGAGCACGCTGCGCAAGGCCGGCTCCGGGGTTCGGTTGGGTTGATTGTCGGGGCATCCGTCGGCGTCGTTGATCGCTGCGAGCAGTCGGCCCAGCAATTCGGCGTACCCCAGTTTTCGAAACATGACGATTCTCCATGCAGAAAGGGGAAATCAGCGCCATGTCGAGAAGGAGAGGCCAGAATTCGTCGCCCTTGGCGCGGAATTTCTTGTGCGCGAGCCCGACATGGCAGTGAGCGACACGGAGAGCCCAATACCCCAAAAAGTGGGGCCGGCGGACCCACCCGGAACGGGTGTTGGCACGGTCCGCCGGCCTGTCACAAACCCTCTGAAAGGGCACCATCCCCGAAGGGAGGCACAGGCCAGGGTAGCCCACCTAGTCGGCAGACGTCCCGCGCCGCTCGCGATGGAGTTGTGCAGCAGTGAGCTGGTCGGAAATGCCGTTGATCAGGTCGTACGCCCGATGCCGGGTCGGTGCCGAGCGATGACCTCCCACAGCCGTCGGTGATGACTGCCGCCGGCAAGCGCGGCGGACCCGTGCCCCGATTCGCTGGATGCGGCACCTTGGGTGCTTGCTCATGCTCGGGTAGCTGGCACCCGCGCCGGCCGCGATCGCTTCGGCAACGTCGCCGTGCAGGTCGGTGCCGGTAATGTGCACGTGGACGTGCGGCGTGTGGCGACGGGCGGCCGAGACCACATCGCGGGCGGTAGGCCCCGTGGCGGTCTGACTTGATACCGGGACGATGACCAGGTCCAGACCGGCGAGCAGGGCTCGGGTGTGGGGCTGATGCGGGTCGAGGTGCGCCAGCGTCACCGCGTGCTGATTGGCTAGATCCGTCATCATCTGTCGGATCGCTTCCCCCGAGGGCTGGCGCTCGTCGGGGGCGAACAAGGCGTGCACGCTGCCCCGCTCAGTGGCCGGCGGATCGAATCGGGTGCTCGTCAGCGCTTCGTGTAGGTCCACGCTGCTGCGTCGCGCGTCGAGCAGGCCGAGGTGTTCGCCGGCCGCCGCGCCGGCCAGAGCGAGGCACGCGGTGGTGATCGTGCCGGTCTCGCCGGTTGGAGCGGGATCGAGGATCGCCACGACCATACGCGGACTCTCGGCCATCATCGATATTTGCGTTCGCAACGCGCCGGTGCCGTCGGGGACGGTGACCAGGTGGGAGGTGCCGAGGTCGAGGGTGTGCCGGTACATGTCGGATTCGGCTTGGTCCTCGGGGTCTACCAGCAGGGTCACCGCGTCGCGGTGCGGCAGCGGTTCGGGCTGGGCGCGCAAGATCGGGGCGGTTTGGGCGTCGACCAGCACCAGGCCGGCGCTGGCCCAGTCATGGCGAGTGAGCTGGTGCGGTTCCCGGGTGACGAGTCGGACACCGCGTGCGTGGCAGGCGATTTCGTTGTGTACGGCGGTGAGGTCGGTGATCAAAAGGACGAAGCGGGACACCGTGTTACTCCATTTCGGACAGTGGTGTGTTACGGAGACAGGCACCGTTGCGGGCGCGTCGCCGTGGGATTGGTGCGGTCCGGTGACGTCTCCGGGGCGGTGGCGGGTATCGCCCCGGGGCCCCGGCGGGTCAGGACTCCGAGGGGCGCACGGGCATGAGGAGGTGCCGGTACCCCGGGGCGTCGGTGGCGGTGAACACCACGGGGCGCGTCGCGGTGGCGAGCTGCATGGTGAACGTGTCGCCGTCGAGGGTGTTCAAGGCGTCGCGCAGGTAGGACGCGGAGAACAGCACGCGCACGGTCTCGGTGGCGCCGTCGACTTCGGCAGGGTGTTCCGGTGCGGTGCCCGCGTCAGCGTGCTCGGCGAGCACAGGCGCAATGGAGACCGACCCGGTTGGGTCGACGGTCACGGCCACCTGAGCCGCCGTGCGGCCGTCTCGGGTGTGTTTCTTGGCCTCCAGAACGGCCGTTGCCCGGGTGGTGGCTTGGGTGAGTGTGGCGCGGTCAGCGCGTGCGGTCACGGCCACCTCGGGAAACAGCCGCTCATAGTCGGGCACTTGCGCGTTGACGGGGCGAGCTAGCACGATCAGGGCACCGCAGGACAGCGATACCCAATCGCCGGCCGTGTCCAGGCCGAGGCGCACCCGGTCGGCGGTGCAGTGCTTGAGCACGGCCGAGAGCACGCGGCACGGGAAGGACACCGAGCGGCCTTCGGTGGCCGCTGTCGTCGCGGGGACCTCGGCCACGGCCAGCCGGTAGCGGTCGGTGCCGGCGAGCGTGAGGGCACCGGGTGCGGTCTGCATGTGAACGCCGGTGATCATGGGGATTGTGTCGTCGGTGCCGACGGCGACCAACACGCGCCCCGCGTCGGTGGCGAACCGCTCCCGGTTGACCTCGGCCATGGTCGGCGGAGTCTGGGGCAGCGTGGGGAACTCCTCGGCCGGGTACGTGGTGACAGGCATGGTGTAGCCGGCCAGTTCGAGCACGGCCTTTCCGTCCGCAGTGGTCCAAAGGGTGACCGGCATGGTGTCCGCTTCGCGCTTGCGGGTGCCCTTGACCAGCGCGGCGAGCAACTTGGTTGCTTCGGCGTGGTCGATCAGCAGCCGGCCCGGGGTGTGCACCACGTCGGGCACGCGCACGGACACGGCGGTTTCGTAGTCGGTGGTGGTCAGGGTCAGGTGACCGTCGCGGCCGTCGAGCAGAACGCCGCCCAACGCCGGAACGATCGGCCGACGCGCCACGCCAATGCCCACGGTGGTCAAGGCGTGCACGAGGGTGGCGCGGTTGGTGCGGCATTCCAGCCTCGGCGCGGGTGCGACGGTGGTTGTGCTGGTGTGGGTGGCAGAAGTCATCGCGAACGCCTCCACAAAGGGACGGAAGAGGATTCAGGATCAGGAAGAGGGGGCGACGGTCGGCAGCGATCGCCCCCCGGGGGTGGGGGCGGGGCGCCGCGCGTCCGGTACGGGCCGGCGCCCCGCCGTGCGGTCAGCTGACCCAGTAGGTTCCGGCGTGGTCCTCGATCAGGTCGCGGTGCGGCATGGGCTCCCCCGGGTACGGGGTGTGCATGATCAATCGGCCGCCGTTCGTCGGTGCGTCGTCGGGAATGCGGCGCACGGTGAAGGCGAACCCGCCGCGCGGATCACCGACCGACACCGTGACCGTGATCGAGTCCTCATCGGGGTCCGTGCGGATCGTCGCGCCGTTGGCCCAGGCCAGCGGCACCCGCTCGGCGCGGTGCGGACCCTCACGGAAGTCCGGCGCCGTCTCAATGCCGTCAGTCTCGGGGTCGTCGTACGGGTCGTAGGCGTCGCAGACCAGCGACCCGGATTCGTCGGCGTACCCGTCGACCTCCTCAGACAGCGCCTCACCGCACGCGGCGCACCGCCATGCGGTGTCTTCCGCGTTCTCGAAACTGATCACCGACGAGTCGTCGTCGAAGTCAGTAGAGAACATCTCGCCGTTCACGGACAGGACGAACACAACGCACCTCACAAGCGAAGATCAGGAGAGAGAGGGGGAGGTGCGGCCGGGTCGCTGCTCGCGCTGGATCAGGGGCGCGGCCGGCCGCGCAAGGGGCTAAAACCGGTTGTCGAACCGCACGGCCTTGCCGCAGGTTGGGCAGGCCACATAGGCGCGGCTGCGGTCGCCGAACGGCACGCGGACCAGGTCAGGCACGCGATACGTGGTCAGGTCGGCGCCGTCCCAGGCGTGCAGGTTCACCGTGTCGTGCGTCTGCAACCGGTGCCCGTTGGCGCACTCACCGGTTGCGTCGGAGTAGTCGGCCCACTCCTCCAGCGCGTCCCCAGTGGAGCGATAGACGGTCGGCGGGACGTAGCAGCCGTGGTGATCGCTCACGGTGATCATCAAGTCGCCAAACTTTGCAGACGACAGCACCACGAAGCCAAGATCGTCAATGAGGTGATCGGAGAAGTTGCACAGGTTGTGGTGCCACAGATCGCCGTCGCCGTGCAGACCGGCCGGCGGCTCCCCAGTCCGAGCCTCGACCCATGTAGCGATCACGCTGTCATGCGGCCAGTCGTGCCCGTTCTCGTCCATCCAATCGCGCAGGTCGTCCGTGAGGTCCTGTGCGAAATTGCCGCGATCGTTGATCCACTCTTGTGTGTCGACAGTCAGCCAGCCGTCTCTGTGAGACCAGGCTTCCACGTTCACAGAAGTCATGAGAATGCCTTTCAGGGAGATGTTTGCGACTGCGGGGATAACGGGGTGCCAATCCCTACCCGCGATGGCGCTTCCTGTTCGGAACTTCTCGGTTCTTTCCTTGTGTTCCGATGAATCTATCGTAACGCCGGCTCCGCAAGTGCCACAACCTATATCGGCCTACTTTTCTTTTTGAATTTTTCGAGGCCGGACAAGCGTGTTCGCGCATGTCAGACAGGGGTTGAGTGTCGAGGCCAGAAAAGGAAATCGAGTGCGACGACTGCGAGGCCGAATGGACAAAAGGAAGGAAGATGGAAGAATAATGACGAGAATTGGGTGTCCGAAATTCCGCAGGCGAAGCGCTAGCTCTCATAGAATGGATCTCATCCGACACAACTTCGGCCACGCCGCTTATTGTTGCCCCCTTCATTCCTCCCAGTCGTCAACAGGTTCCCGTGGGGCACCGAGGCTGGGTAGGTTCAGGAAGGGGCAGCGGCGCGCTGAACTGCGACAACGTGGCGCGAGGGGGCTTCCTGCTTATCGGGTAGATGAGTGAGCGCATGAGTGAGCGCATGAGTAGGTAGATGAGTAGGCATGGATGTTCTGGATCGGTAGAGCTTGAACCACATCGCCCAATCTGCTCTCTGGCAGTGCGAGTTGCCGACCTCGACGAGGTTATTTGTCATCCATCGGGGAGGGGGCGGGGCCGGTCAAGCATGAACGCCCTACAGTTTCGATATGAGGAAGCAGCTGCGGGCGGAGAGTAGCTCCCGGTCGTATGTGGCCCCTTGGCATGAGAAGGAACCGGACGCGTGCAAGTTCTTCGATATCCCAGTCTACGACCAGGCGGAAGACGCGCACTGCCGAATGAAGGAAAAGCTGCTTGCTCCATTCGAGGAACGAGCCGTGCAGAGGGGAGGAACAGCTGATCAAGGTCGACTGATCGGAATCGTGGGCCACTACCATTCTGAGGAAACGATCATCTGGCGCTTCAACCACATCATCGGCCGCCGGGAGAGTAGGGTCCTTCCTCTTAACTGGCTGCCCGGTGGTGGCGTGCTTGGAGTGCGCGGGCAAGGGTGAGGGTGCTGGGGTCGGGTCGTTCGCCGATGTCGGCGAGGGTCGTGGTGAGCAGGTGGATGGTGCGGCTGATGGCGTCGATGTGTCCGAGTTCGGCTTGCACGCGGATGATGTCGCGGTAGATGTCCTCGTTTTCTGGGTTGAGCAGCCTGGCGTGTTCGAGCAGTTGGAGTTGTTGTTGGGGGTCGTGGCCGCGGTAGTGGGCGGCCATGCCGGCGAGTGCGTCGACGACGGTGCGATGTGCGGCTTCGCGGGGGCCGTCGAGCCAGAGGGCTGACATGCCTTCGGCGATTTCGCCGTTGTAGAGCGTGGCGATTCGGGACCAAGCGGCGAAGCGTTGCTCATCGGTGCTGGCGATGTGCCGGTCGTGTTCGGCCTGGTTGAGCTGCCAGTAGTCGACTGCGACCAGGTCTGGGTTGAGGGAGACGTGCTCCTCGTGCTGAAGAATGAGGTCGGCGACCTGCTCGTCGGTGGCGTCGGCGAGGGCTTTGCGGATCTGGGACAGTCCGGCGTAGAAGGCGTTGTAGGGGCGGCGTCCGCGGGCCTCGGGCCAGAGCGCTTCGCGCACGGCCCCCCGGGATGTCCCGTTGGGGTGCAGTGCGAGGAACACCAGCAGTGCCTTGTGTTTGGGCGCCAGTGCCGCGGTGAGGTCCCGGTCGGTGCTGTCGGGCGTGCGCCAGGTGAGGGTCAGCGGGCCGAATACCGCCAGGCTCAGGGGGCGGTCCGGAGGCTCCGGAGTGCTGTCGGCGGTGACCAGCTCGGTGACCGCGGGCTGGTCAGCGGTATCGAAAACGGGATCGTGGCGTTCCTCGGTGGTTGAAGGGGTGTCGGAGGTCGTTGCGTCCTGGACTTCGTCTACGGCGTTGGCTTCGGTGGCCTGGTCTTCCTCGGCCTCGTGCTCGTCCAGGTGGGAGTGATGGTTGACGGGGGGCTCGGTACCGAGGTCCTGTTCGTCGTCGATGTCGTCGGCAGGGATCGCCTCGGTGGGGTCCACGATGTTTGTCGGCGGCCCACTTGTGGTGTCGGTGAGCAGGTCGAGGAGATCGCGGGTGTCGGAGGCGTTGAGGTGGAACAGCCGAGCTCTGCGGAGGTCGCTTACGGCGGGGCTGGCGGCGGTGACGATCCCGTCGGCGCGGATGCGGACGGTGGCGCCTGCGGGCCAGTGACCGAGCAGGATGGCCGCCGTCCCGCGGGCGGCCCCGGTGTCGAGGACGGCTTGTAGACGTTCGTGGGGTCGGTCGAGGGTGGACACGAGAACGATGTCCAGTGCGGTGTCCTGGCCATCGGTGCTGTCTGGGTCCTGGTGGTCGGCGAGCACGGTGATGGCCGCGTCCAGGCCGTTCGTGAGGCGCAGCCGGGGCGAGGTGGGAGGGGTGTCTCCGAGCAAGGCGCGGGCGTCGTCGCTGGGGATGAGCACCGTGGCGTTCGTGGTCGCCAGCAGGTGCACCAGCAGCGACCGGGCGGTGGCTTCCGCGCCCGCCCCGGTGAGCCCGAGCCCGTGGAGTGCTGCGAGGTCGAGGGCGTGGGCGCGGTCGTCACGGATGCCGACCTGCACGGCCGGATCAGGCTCGGATTCGTCGGCTGCTGCGTCGGGCGGGGCGGTATCGGCAGAGGGAAGCGCGATCGGGTTGGCCTCGTCGGGTTCGCTGGTGTCCAGGTGTGCTTCGTCGTAGGCCAGTCGGAGCGCGTGGACCGCGGGTGCGGGTGCGGGTGGTGGGGTGCGGTCTCCGCTGCCGGGCTGGTAGGTCCGCATCCGCCGGCGCCGCCGGATGAGCATCGCCAGGGTCACCGTGGCGGCCAGCGCGGCGGCGACGAGGCCGCCGCTGGTGAGCGTGATGGCGGCGCCCGAGGTCGGAGCGACGGCGTCCGGCGGGGCGTGGTGCTGGTCCGGGACGGACTTCTCCGGTGGTGGCGCGGGTACGGATGGCGAAGGATCGACTGAGGGTGCCGGTGGCGGCAGGGGTTCCTGCGGCGGTGGTGGTGGCGGGGCGTGGTCCTTGACTGGTTCGGGCAGTTGCAGGACCCATCCGGGGCGGACGAGGTGCGGATCGGTGAGTTTGTCGCCGTCGGGTTGCGGGCGTCCCTGGTTGAGGGCGAAGAGTTCGGGCCAGCGGTGGCCGTCGCCGAGTGCGCGTTCGGCGATGCGCCACAGGCTGTCGTAGACCCCGGCGCGCGGGGGCTGCACGATCATGGTGCCGGGTTCGCTCGTCGCGTTTGTGTGCCGTGCCTGGTTCGTCGTGGAGTACAGAGTGGGTGCGGGCTGCTCAACCGTGACCGCCGCGACAGGCTGAACCGGAGGAACAGGTCCCGCGGCGGCGACCGGGGCTCGCGGTGGGAGCAGCCCGAAGACCGCGGCGGCGACGAGCAGGCCGGCCAGGGCGTGGACCGGGCCGATCGCGGGCGGGCGCACTCCGCGCACCGCGTCGGGAACGCAGCGGGCCACGTCGAGGGCGAAGGTGAGCCAGACCGGCCAGGCGATGCAGGCCAACAGGTCCAGCAGCAGGGTGACCGACAGCGGGTTGAGCAGGGCGGCTTCGATCTCATCGCCGGTCGGCAGATGGTCCGGCAACGGCCAGCCGATGAACGTGACCAATCCCCAGGGCACGCCGACCAGCAGCGCGGCTAGTGCCGCGAGTGCGGCCAGCGCGCCGACCAGCCGCAGCAGTCGGGTGGTGATGCGGGCGAGCAGCCTCATCCAGCACCTCCCAACGCCCCTTGATCGGGGCGGGCTTGGCCCTCGGCGGACACGGCGATCTCGCCGAGCCCGATCACTCCCAGGATTTGGGTGCGTTGCTGTGCATCGACATGCACGCGAACGGTGGTGGCATCGGCGGTGACGGTGCCCGTGGCGCCCACGGCTCCGAGATGGCGCTGCGCGGCGGCCTGCGCCGCGCTCGGGTCCAGCCGAGCATCGCCGCCGGCGCGGTAGGACGCGAGATCCAGCTCCTGGGCTCCAGCACGGGCGGCTTCTTGGGCGTGGCCGATCGCCTTCGTCTTCGCGGCCAACGCCAGCCCGCCGTCCAGAACGAGACCAGCGAACAGCAGACAAGCCGTGGTGATCACCACCACAAACGCCGTCACCCGGCCGCGCTCGTCGCGTGCGAACCCTTGCCACCGCCTCAACATCACGCGCCTCCGGGGTCGGTCCCGCGCCACTGGTCGACAACCGACGACGCGGTGGACTCCGCCGTGGTACTCCCCGGAACCCCCAACATCGCCAAATCCGACAGCCCGATATCGCAGGTCACGGTCACGGTCACGGTGCTGCCCGGCTGCAGACCGGCGAGCTGGGTCGACACGCCCAGGTTCTGGCAGCGCACCCCGGCCTGGGAGAGTGCGGCCCGCGCGGTGGCGTGCGCGCCACTGCTGGCCTGACTACTGCTACGGGCCAAGGTCGCCGCGCGGACAGCCTGGTGCGCAGCGTCGTCGACGCGCAGCCGCGAATCAGCCAGACGCCCGCAGAAGACCACGAACAACAGCAAGACGATCAACACGGGAACCAGCAGTGTCAGTTCGGTGGCCACCGAGCCCCGTTCGTCGCGATGTAGTCGGCGCAGCAGGGACCTCATCCGTTTCCTCCCGGGACGACGAACCGTTCGCTCGGGCCGGCCGCGCGGCCCCGCACCGGCAAGTCCAGGAACGGCACGACCGGGGCAGCTTGCCCCGTGATCTCCACAGTGGACTGTTCAGGTCCCCGATTCACGATGGCGTGTGGATTCTTCAGTGGCCCGGCGCCGAGCTGGTTCAGCACTGCCGCGGCTTCGGCGTGGCCATCGGTGCTGCTGGCTCCCTGGACACGTGCGGCCGACAGCGCCTGGGAGGCGGCGGCCTGGGCGATGTGGGTGGCGTGTGCCCAGATCGCGAACTGTGCGATCAGCAGGATCAGCAGCAGCAACGCCGGGACCGCCAGCACCAGCTCGGCGGTGACCGCCCCGCGCTCGTCTCGGCGGAACCGCCGTATCGATGCGCGAAACCGGCGGGCAAGGCGTGCGGTCATCACATGTTGCCCCCGATCTCGTTGGCCTTGCGGGTGACTGCGGCGACGATGATCGCGATCACGGCGATCGCCGCGGCGACCAGCAATGCGGTCACGAGCACGGTTTCCGTGGAATACCCACGTTCGTCAGTCCGGATCGCGTCGATCCGAGCCCGCGTGGTGGCAATGACAAGCTGGATGTAGTTCAGCATCAGCGGTTCCCTTCGGGATCTACAAGGAGCCGAGCACCGTGGCGACGGCTGGATAGGCGATGAACAACAAGAATCCGGCGAACAGGCAGATCACCGGCAACGACATCCGCTCGGTGGCGGCCTGCGCCTCACCTTCGGCCTCGGTGAGTTCGTGCGTGCGCATCGCCGCGGCCTTGGCCGCCAAGCTCGCCCGCACCTTCGCGCCTTCGGTGCCGGCCAGCGACACCGAGGACGACAATTCGATCAGCTCGCGCACATCCAGTTCCTCGCCGAGCTGCCGCAACGTCTCCCACGGCGTCGCCCGGGTCATCCGTGCCGTCGTCAGCGCACGGCGAATCCGGGCGAACGCCCACCCTTGGCCGATTTCGGCGGCGTCGGTGAGCGCTCCGTCGACCCCAGCGCCCCCGGCCAGCGAGACCCGGACCAAGTTCAGGTAGGCCCCGAGGGCATGGCGAAACGACGTGCGCCTGCGTTCGGCCTGCTGCCGCACATCCAGGTCAGGCAGGAAGAACCCGCCAGCCGCGCACGCGAGGCCGATGACGGCCGGCACTTGCCACGGCAACCCCACGCCGACGGCCCACAGCAGCAGTGGGACCAGGCTGGGCAGCAGCACACCGGCGACGGCCAGCACGCCCTTTTCCGCCAGCAGCGCTTCCGGTGCCCGCCCGAGCACCAGCAGATCACGCTGCTGCCGGCTGCTGGGCAAGCCGAGTGCGGCCAACGGCCGCACCGCGGGGCGGCCCCATCGTGCAGCCCACCCGCCGGCGTCGGTGTCGGTGATCGTGGGCTTGCGCGATGGGGGGATGCGGCTGGCCTTCAGCGCACTGGCCAGTGACGGCGCCGGAGGCAGCAGCCATACCACCAGCGCCCACAGGCCGACACCGAGCCCGGCACCGAGGAGAACGACCGTGGTGATCACAAGCGCACCTCCATCCGCGCACTGGCCGCCGTCGGTTGGGTGAGGAAGCGTTCGGGCTCCTGCATCCGAGCGATGCGGCCCAGCCACCAGAACGCGAGGGCGAACAGCCCGCCAACGGCCAGCAGCATGATCTGTCCGAACGCTCCGTCGTAGGGGTCGAGGTAACCGCGATTGAGGGCGACGAGCCCCGCCGCGAAGAGCAGCGTGGTCGCGACGATCACGCGGACGCTGGTGCGGGTGCGCGCCCGTCCGGCTTCGACCCGCAGCCTCATGGACACCTGCTCGCGGGCCTCGATCGCCAGCTCCCCGAGGAGGTCCGCGAGCTGGCGGGCTTGGTGCTGAGAGGCGAGCACCAGCGCGGAGATCACGAGGTCAGCGGTGGGGTCGGACAGGTCGTCGGCCAGCCCCGCCAATGCGTCGGGGAGTTTGTCGCCGCGCTCGATGCGCATCGACAGCTCGCGCACGTCGTCGCGGATCGCTGCTGGGGCGGTATCGACCGCGGCCTGGATCGCTTGTTCCAGCCCGGCCGCCGCGGACAGGGTGTCGCGCAACATCTCGGTCCACGCTGCCACTGCTTCAATCCGGGCGACCCGACGCGCCTGCTCGGAATCCCGCCCCAGCACCTGCGGCAGCGCCCACACGGCCGCCGCCGTCAGCACACCCCCGATCACCCAGCCAGTGACGACAGCGGTCAGCAGGCCGGCCGCGAGGCTGATCACTGCTCGCCGGGCCGAGGCACCTTCCCGGAGCTGACGAAGATGTTCCCGCCAGCGCGACGGCTTGGCGGCCGACTCGGGAGCCTGTCCACGGAACCCGAGCACGAGCAACAGCCCTCCGAGGGCCACACCGAGCCCGCAGACCGCGGCCAGCAGGACAGAACTGGTCATGGCCGCCACCACCCTTCGGTGCGCTCCAGCACGTCCGGGTCGAACCCGGCCTCGGCCAGCCGCTCCACGGTCTCGGTGCGCAAGGGCACCCCGGGGACCGCGCGGCCGGTGGGGTCGGGGCGATAGACCTCGTTGGAGATGATCTGCTTCTCGTCGGCGTCGACGACTTCGCGGATCGAGGACACGACGCGGGTCTTGTCGTCTCGGGCTTCGGCCAGGTGCACCACGAAGTGCAGCGCCGAGGCCATCAGCAGGTTGGTCGCCTCCAGCCCCAGCCTCTCCGGGGATTGGGCGGCGTAGGTGGCGAGCTTGGTGAACGCCCCGCGCGAGGTCGAGGCGTGCAGGGTGGCCATCGACCCGTCGTTGCCCTGGGACATGGCGTTGGCCATGGGCACGAGTTCCGCGCCGCGGACCTCGCCGACGACGACCCGGTCCGGGGACATGCGCAGTGCCCACCGCACCAGCTCGGCCTGTGAGATCGCGCCCTCGCCCTCGACGTTGGCTTCCCGGGCTTGCATCGCGATCACATCGGGGTGGGCCGGGTCGCGGTCGAGCGCTAGCTCGAAGTTGTCCTCGATGGTGATCAGTCGCTCGGCCGGCGGGATCGCCGAGGCCAACCCGCGTAGCATCGTCGTCTTCCCGATTGCGGTGCCGCCGACGACGAGCACGTTGAACCGGGCGCGCACCATCGCCGACAGCAGCGCTTCCAAGCCGGCGTCGATCGTGCCCAGCGAGTGGAGCTGGGCGAGGGTGACCTGTTGGAACCGGTGCCGCCGGATGGACACGCTCGGGCGGCCGGTGACGGCCATGACCGCGAACATCCGCGACCCGTCCGGCAGCTCCACGTTCACCCCGGGCGAGCCCCGGTCGAACCGGCGCTCCTCCACACCAGAGCGCGCCGCCAGCGACCGCACCAGGTCGATCAGTTCCTCGTCAGAGTCGGCCACCGGCGGCATCTGCGCCCGCCTGCCGTCGGCATACCGCACGAAGACGCGATCGGCACCGTTGACGTTGATGTTCTCGATGTCCTCGTTGGCCAGCAACGGCTGCAGGCCACCCATGCCGAATACTTCGTCCAACACCGACGTCACGACCCGGCGTTCCACCTCATCCGGCACCAACCCGGCCCCGCTCGGACGGGTCAGCTCGTCGTTGGCGTAGGCGTCGGCGGCGTCCGCGGCGAGCCGTTCAGCCAGGGTGCGCCGGGTCGGGTAGTCCATCGCGGGGCGGTCGTCCTGTTCATCTGCGCGGATGCGTTCGGCCAGTCCCTCCGAGACCGCCTGACGTACCCGTGCCCGCAGCGCCGCTGCTCCGGGGTGGCTGTCGTTGCTCTCCCCGTGCCCGGTTTCCGGACTGATCGGCTGTGACGACCAGCTAGGCTCGCCAGTTCCACTGAGAAAGCGGTGCGCGTCGGTCGTCATCACGGCACCTCCCCATTTCCTGTCGCCGGTGTCGTGGCGGTCTTCAGTTCGTCGTTGCTGGTGTGGGACGTCTGAACGTGGCCGAGCAGAGTACGGTCCAGGCGAGCAGCGGTGCGCCCCAATGCGGATCGATCCGGAGTTCGTCCCCGAGGCTGTCCGCACAGGACCGCCGCGCCTTGCGGATCGTCCGGAAGTGAGGCCATAACCGGGACTCCCAGTTCCCGTTCCACCTCGGTGCGGCTGTAGCCATCGCCGATCAAGACCAGGCCCGGCGTGGGGGTCCACGTCGACACCGACTCCAGCAGGGTCGCGACGTGGGACAACTCGTCGGCTCGGGGCCGCGTCATCACCATCAGCGCGTCCGCCCCGCGAACCAGTGGCAATGCTGGGGAGGCCGCGTCCAACCGCCCGACATCCACCAACACCGCGGACTCCGGGGACCGGGCGGTAGCCCACAGCGCGCGAAGCCCGCGGTTCGTCAGCACCCCCAACGCGGCCCGCGCTTGCTCGGCCGCCACGGGACCGACGACCACCCGCAGCCCTCCGGGAAGGCGCTGGCAGTGCTCCGCCAGCAGCTCTGCCGACGACTGCCGCCGCGCCGCCGCGGCCAACGACACCACTCCGGGCGTGGCCGGAAGCCGGAACCGGGCGGTGAGATCACCGCCCGCCGGGTCCGCTTCCACCACGACCGGATCACCGCCGGGCCACCGGGCGGCCATCGCGAGAGCCGCGGTCGTGACCCCCGGCGAGCCCTTCACTGAACACAGCCCGACCAGCATCACTGACCCCCAGCCGGAACGGCGACCAATGACAACTGTCCGGGCGGCACTGCGGCCACCTGCCGGGCACTGGCCACCGGCAACTGCAACGAGACCACCGTGGACTGATCACTGCTCGGCGCCCCGACGCTGGTGACCACCGCCGACCACGGACCACCGGAGGCCGGACTCTGGGTCGAAGACGTGCTGCTGCCCGAACCCGAACCACGATCACCGACACCGTGGTGCCCGGCGCCAGGTCGGGAGGAAACTGTCCCGGTTTCGCCGCGACAGCCACGGTCGCCTGGCCCGTCGGCGGCACCTGCGGACGACCGAAGGCCGAGCGGGGAAGCAAGGTCCCTGCCGGCAGCGAGTACGCGACAGGACGACCCAGCACCGTGGCCGCCTGGCTGGCTGGCACCAGATCCGTTCCCGAATCCGAGGACAACGGAACTTGCCTTAGGTCCTGTGGCGTCAGCACATCGCCGACGTGCACCGGTCGCGCCAGGCTCAGCATCGGCTCCCGATTGCCAACCTGCAGTACGGTGATCACCGCACCCGCCACACAGATCAGCACCAGCAGCACCCCGAGCACCAGATACGGCACCCGGCACCGCCCTGTTCCCCGTGCGATCCGCGCGGGCTCGCCAGGCTTGCGCCCTACCCAGGAGCGGGACGGAGCCGGCGGCCCCTGGGAGGGTTCGGTGGTCGATGTGGATGTAGACATCGGGCGCCTCCAAGCAATGCGGTACCCGCACCCCATTCCATGCGGAACGACGGGGTGTCCGTTGATCGAAATCAGCTATTTGAACTGTCTAGAGAAAACCGTGGAATTTCCTAGTTGGGGGCGTTGTTGAGCGCCTGCGATTCCGCGACCGCGAACGTGGCGGTCGAGGTCGTCGTCAGGTTCGGGAAGGATCCGCCTGTCCCTGCTCCCGACCAGGTCACCGTCCAACTCACCTCGGCCGCGACCGGATACGCGTTTCCCGGCTTGCCTTGCGACGTTTGGTGGTACGTGTGCCCGCAGTCCGGCGACGCCGACCGCGGGTTGGCTCCGGACGGGAAGGGTGTTCCCGCTCCGGGGCACGTCACCGTCGACCCGTCACCCATCGACCATGTCACCGAGTTCGGAACTGCTGTCGCCGTCACCGAAACTCCAGGCACAGACGCGGTCGCCGATCGCGGACGCCACTGCGCGGGGTCCATCCACAACCAGGTCGGCAAGTTAACCAACTGCGTCTCCGCGGGCGAGGCGTGAATCTGGGGCGACGGCAGGCGCAACTGGTTGTACGCCTGCTTGGCCACCTGTTCCGGCGAGGGAGCCGGCTGGGGCCCGTCGGGAATCCAGATCGGCGGCCGGTACAGCGCGTCGGCATAGCCCTGGCCCGAGCACTGATACACGTACCAAGCTCCCGACTGCCCCGGCGGAGGCTGTTGCTGGGAGAACCGAGTCTGGGATGTCGACGTGAACGGCCGGTATGCGGCCGGGGTTACCGTGATCGAGCCGCTGCTCGTTGGCGGGTGGTATGCAACCGTGGTGGTCCCCTGGCTCGGTGGTTGGTAATCGCTGGGTACGTACCGGCAGTTCGCCAAGTTCGGATCTCCGATGATCTGGTCGCCCTGCTGGTGCTGGGGACTGCCACTGTCGGAATCCGAGCCGTCGCTCTGCCCCGGTTGCTGGGGGCGAGATGGGGGGTTACCGGGTTGGCCGCCCTGCCCTGCTCCGAGTTGGCACCCTGCGTAGTTGGCCTGGCTGCAATCGACCCCGCCCCACACGTCCGCCAGTGCGGTTCCCGAGGTGGCAGCTAGCAGGGTGGACACCGACAGGGTCACGACCACAGAACTTCTTAGCTGCATGTGCCCACCCCCTGGACGGCAAACTGGTTCACCTTCCAAGTGCCGTCCGGCTGCTTCTTGACCTCGGCCACGATCGATCGACGGCCGCCAGGAGCGTCGCCAGGAGCAGGCTGGCCGTTCTTCTCCATGACCTTCGAGGTACCGGTCGAGTCACCGCAGTCGGAGATCATCACGGTTTCTGGGGAATCCAGCGGCTCGACCGACGTGACCTTCGGGAAGTTCTTCGGGGCGCCGCGGGTGACGACATGGTTGAAGTGGTCCGCGTACAGCGACCTGGTGATCGTCGTCAGGGCATTTCCGGTGGCGTAGCGGGCCAGCTCGGGCGACTTCCAATCAGAAGTCCGACCGGCGCGCGCCATCGCTTGCCACATGCCAACGTAGGCCGACGTCGCATGTTCCTTAGCTGCGTCAACAGGCGACGGCGCCGTCCGCGGCGGTGGTGCATCAACGGTAGGGCTCGGCGAGGACTCTGGAGCTTGCTGACCTTGGGTATCACAGGCGACGACCGCGGTCAGGCACAGAGCCGCCAAGCCCGACACCGCAACCGCCGGGATTATCGGACTACGCATACATCACCTCGCGAGGGTCGAAGAACTCCTGATCTGTTGTGTGAGCGAGGCTGGACGTCGTGCAGGCGAGCAGCCGGCTGGCCCAGCCCGGAGCTTGAAGCCACTATGCTGAGCTAGCCCGAGAGTAGACCTACTATGGTGAGCTATCAACCCGATGTGCGGTGTTGCGATGTGTGTCGGCCCGATATAGTGAGTCCGGTAGGCGAGTCAAAGTGGCTCGTCGCTGCGGGTCATGAGGAGGCCGAATGCGCGGAGAACATGCTGACGAGCACGGAACGTCCGTGTTCGTGGCACGGCTGCGCAGCCTCTTCGACGAGGTCACCTACGTCGACGAGGCGGGGCGACGTCGTCGATTTTCGAATCAGTACGTCGGTGAACAAACCGGGTTGTCGCGGAGTTACATCGACGGGCTTCGCAACGGGCGTAACAGCAACCCGGGCCTGAACGTTCTGACCTCGTTGGTGAAGTTCTTCAACGATCACCGCGACCCGAACAAGACGCCCATCACGGTTAGCTACCTCGCTGGCGATGATGATGGCTTCGCCGAGGTTGAAGACGATTCGTTGCGTAGTCGGCTGAATGATCAGGAAGTCCGTGCCATCGCGATGCGTGCAGGCGAGGCTAGCCCTACGACGCGTCGGCAGATCTTGGCGATGCTCGATGTCCTGGAGAACGGAGATTCCGAAGATCAAGGCTGAGCTGGCTTCCCTACAGGGCGCGGGACAGCTCCACAAGCCAGCGGATGTCGTCGTCCATTCTTCGGCTGAGGCCGCCTTGCGGTACCGGCGCTTGAACCGGGCCACCAATGGGTTCGCTGCCGTCTTCGCGGGCCTCAGTCCGGGCCCGTAGCGCCTCGCGAACCTGCTCCGCGAAGTCGGTCACCGTCGTCACTGAGGCGTTCTTACCTGGCCGATGGACGGGGTAGTAGGGCGAGAGCATCACGAGGGCGTCGCGGATCTCGCACGCACGGCGATAGCGGCGGGCGTGAATGCTCCATGGGCGGACCGCGCCGAACGTTCGCCGGAGCATGATCGTGGGAAAGGCTCGACGCATTTGTCGCCATAGCGGGCGCAGGGCGTGGTACTCGCGCCAATGTTTCCACCAGGTCGGTGCGGCACGTGTCATGCCTGCAACGATCGGGTAGGCCAAGCCGATAGCCAATCCGGGAATCGCGACCATGATCACTATCAGGTAGGTCGCTCGGGCAGCCGCCACCACCGGGTGATCGCGTGGCAAGGCAAGCGAGAGCAAAGTGACGCATGTTGAGAGCATGTTCGCCAGAAAGGCTGCGGCGAGCCCGGCAGCGAGAATGCGGAGGCCGACCCGGAGATGCCGCCTGTGGCTGGAGTTGACGTACCGAAGAACGCGACGAAGCCCTCCTGCGATGGCGTAGAGCAGCGCTAGAACCGTCAGCAGCTGGAAGGCTGTTCCTGGAAGAAGGCCGGCGCTGGCTGCCGTGCGCGGATCGGCGCGGATCTCTGCGGGAGAGACGGCCCAGACGATGGTCGCGAGGGCAGCAAGGCCCCCGACGACGATGCGGTGTACGCGCATCTCCTTTGAGACGTATGCCGACTTTGCCGCACTGTATGTGAAAAAGGCCAGAAGAGAGTAGAAGGCCGCAATCATGCCGAGATTTCGGATTAGGCTCGGCAGTCCCAGTACGAGTCCATCGAGCCACGCCTCAACGGGGCGCCGACCTACCGTGAACGCGATCGCCGCTGCTGCGAGTCCGCCTGCCACTGTGCGCAGCAGGCGATCGTCCGGAGCACGGAGAAGCTGGACGGCCTTGACCGCCGTCGCGGCCCACAGGAGAACGGTGAACGCGAGGAGCACTATCGCCACCCCTGGTGATGGGTAAGGCTCTCGCTGATGCGTTGCTCACCAGGGTCGCTGATGGGAGTGGGGTCAGCAGTGAGAACTGAACTCCATTCCTGAATGATCGTGGCGCAGAGCTCTGCCTCGCGCTCGTGCCGATCGTCGTAGCAGGTGCGCCGACGTCGACCTACGTCGCCGTTGTCGCCCCCTTCGTCCTCTGTGGTGTCCCACTTCAGGCCGGCGGGCGGGTTTCTGCGAATGGCGTCAGTTGCTGAATCGACGATCCCGGTGTCGCTTGGGTGCTCGCAGAGCAGGTGCCCCAGTTCATGCAGGACGATATGGTCCTGGTGCCATGGGACGCTCTCCTGCTGGTAGAAGATGGCGTCGCGATCTCGCAGGTTGAACCAGAGGCCAAAGGGCCCCGGTACTTCGATCGGGTACTCGTACAGTTCGATGGGGCGTCCGCGGGACTCGCCGAGCCGCCGACACAGATCGTGCACGTTGAGCGGCGCCGGAACGTCAAGGTCGCGCAGCAACGAACGGCACCGGCGGCGCAGTCCCCGTTCTCGCAATCCCCCAAATGGTGCAACCATAGGTCCTCCCAGCGCCAGTGTAACGACGGAATGGTGCTCAGCAAGAGGTTTCGACTACAGGCTGCGAGCGGGCGTACTGTGCCTCCCTGTGCAGCTCTTGACCGCTCAGCAGGTACTCATCGGACCGAGTGGAGAGCGGGTCTCTCCTGGCGCAGTCCTCGTTGATGGAAAAGTGATCGTGGCCGTCGGCGCCGTTCGCGACGTCGAGTCACAGGCCCCCGACAACGTCCAGCGATTGGCGTTTCCGGAGGGCACGATCCTCCCTGGGCTGATCAACTCGCACGTCCATCTGGCCTTCGGCGCCGACAAGAACATTGTGGACACACTGATTCACGCCGATGATTCTGATCTTCTTCAATCGATGGCCGACCGTGCAAAGCAACATGCGGTCGCAGGGGTGACGACCGTGCGTGACCTGGGTGATCGACGCGGCCTGATCACTCGATTGCGTGAACTGATCGAGCGAGGTGAGCTTGTTGGGCCACGCATTCTTGCGGCATGTGCGCCATTGACGTCGGCGGGAGGGCACTGCCACTTCCTCGGAGGTGAGGTATCCGGAGCTGGGGAGATTCGCGAGCGCATCCGGCACAACGCTGAGCTCGGCGCTGACGTGATCAAGGTGATGGGAAACGGGGGGCAGATGACTCCCGAGGGCCCCGGGATGGCCGACGCGCAGTTCGAGACGGAAGAGCTTCGTCTGATCGTCGACGAGGCGCACCGGCGCAACTTGCCTGTGGCAATCCACGCATATGCGACAGAAACCATCGCTGCGGCTGTTGATGCAGGCGTAGACACGATCGAGCACTGCACCTTCGTTGGGGCGGACGGAAAGCCTGACGTGCGGGATTCCATCGCGAAGGCGATGGCGAGCGCCGGCATCGCGGCCTCTCCAGCGTTGCCCTCCGGATGGCGGCAGATGTGGGAGATGCTTGGTCCTGAGCGGTCGCAGGCCATCGCAAGTCGTTTGAATTGGCTTATGGCACAAGGCGTTCCGATCCTGTTTGGCAGCGATGCTGGTGTGCCGATCTCGCAGCATGGAGATCCGGTCAGCACGCTGGAGCTGTACGAACACATCGGCGTGCCGCCATCGACGGTTCTGGAGATGGCGACGACTGGGAGCGCCCGGGTGCTCGGCCTCTCGGACCGTACTGGCTCGCTTCGGGCGGGTCTCGCGGCAGACCTCATCGCCGTCGATGGAGACCCCCTGGCTGACCTGCAGACGCTTCGCTCCCCGGAGCTGGTCCTGAGCTGCGGGCGTGCTGTGGTCCGGCCTCGCCATCGGGCTTGACCGCGAAGGCGGGACCGCCGGTTGTATAGCTCACTATGCTGTGCTTATCCTTCTGCATCAGCTCGATATAGTGAGCTACATTGGTGGTCACCATCCTTCGGAGGCAGCCATGTCAAACCCGAGTACGTACGCGATCACCTGGGTTGATGGTGAGTGGCTTCGCTCGCTACGCACCATCAACGAGGCTGCGTCGCAACGGCGGCACCCCGGTTTCCCGTCCCTTGCTGATCTTGGGAGGGCGGCGTGAAGGAAGTCGTTTCGACCACCGTCACGGTAGTGACCCTGGCTGCGTGGGTCGCGGACCGCTTTCGTGCAGAACGGACCTTGGCGTGGGAGCGCGAGCGCCACAGGCAGGAGCTCGAAGCTGCAGACATGCGGCGGCAGGCCGATGTTGCTGCTGCGCTGACTGATGCGACCACGGGCCTCCCTACGCGTCGTGCATGGGAGCCTGCCGCGGCTGAGTGCCTGCGAGTCCCGGTCGACTTTGCTCTACTGGACATCGACGGGTTCAAACAGATCAACGATTCTTACGGCCACCTTGTTGGTGACTGCATACTGCGGCTGGTGGCATCCAGGATGCGCGATGCGCTCGGCGCAGAGGCGCTGATCGGTCGTGCGGGTGGGGACGAGATCGTGACTGTGGCAGCCTCAGGAGTCGCTTGGGAGGAAGTTCTCGCGATGGTGGAGGCGCCTGTTCGTCTCCCAGGTGATGGTCATGCGATCCCGGTTCGGGTATCGATCGGTGTGGTCTGTACGTGTGGCCCAGCTGATTCCACTGACCTGAGCCAAGCACTGAGCATTGCCGACGAGGCAATGTACGAGGCCAAGAAAGCAGGCGGTGGGTTCCGGAAAGTGGCCCTTTCGTACTCGTGCCAACGGGATGTGGAGTCGGCCGCCTATGTCGGCCTCAGGTCATGAGCATGCTCGTCGGGCTGTTCGCCGCATTGCTTGCCGCAAGTTCGCTTGCGTTGGCGGTTGGTCGACGCGAGCGAGGTGTCCCCGCCCAGCAACTCGTCGCCCAGATTGTTCTTGCGGTTGGTGCTCTGCCGGTCGCCGGGATTTGGGCTGGTTCCCTGTTTCCTATCCTGGTCGTCCCGGCGACGTTCTTCACCACCGCGGTACCGTTGGCCATCCATGATCTGCGAACTGGCCGCATGCCGAACTGGCTCGTGGCAGTGTGCGGCGTTTCAACGTCCGGTGCAGTGCTCGTTGATGCGATCTGGCGACAGCAGTGGGAGTCTGCCCTGACGTCGTTGCTTGGGGCTGCCGGGTTTCTGGTCTTCTACTTTCTGCTCTACATTGCGGCTCCCGGTCAATTGGGTGGGGGCGACGTGAAGCTCGCCCTGGTGGCAGGCGCTGTGCTCGGTTGGTCGGGATGGCCGAGTCCGCTTTATGGTCTATTTCTGATCTGTCTCATCAGCCTGGGCGTGCACTTTGTGGGATTGATATGTCGTAAGACGAGGGAAAGGAGTGGCGATCATCCGCACGGGCCGGCCATAGCAATCGCTACGTTTTTGGTCTCCGTGATTCCACTTGGATTTGGTTGAAGGAAAACCGGTACGGCCGTTCCTCGTTCAGTGGTGCTCCTGCATCAGCGTCCACGTTCATCGCCCCATAGGATGATGTGCAATCGAGTGGAGAGGTTCCAGCTCCTGTGAACTGCTTCGTCGGCTAGCCAGGACATCTTGCTGAGGACTGATTCGCGCGTCGTTCCTTCAGGCATGATCCAAACTGGGGAAAGGTCGAATTCATCCGCGCAGCGTGAAATCTCGTCCAGGTCGCGCTCGCTGGAGACCACGAATTTGAAAATCGATTTCCCTGATGAAGCGAGTGCACGTAGGGACTCCGGATTAATCCGATTGCTCCTGCTTACCGCGGTTCCAGCGAACGATTCAGTCTTGGGAGACACATTGAACTGGCTTACGGCGTCGATGATGTCTGAACTCGGGACGATGGTGCCGTTGGTCTCGATCTCGACGCGGTGTCCTGCGCCGGCTAGGGATCGAACGAGGGGGCACAGTGGTTGCTGCTGAAGTAGCGGCTCGCCACCACTGACCACCACGAGATCGACGGACTGGGCAGTGGCCCACCGGAGGAGTCGTCGGCTGTGATCCTCTGAGACTCCCGGCTCGGGTCGAAACGAGACCAGTCCCAGGTGTAGGGAGTGTCGCAACCAGGGCAGGACAAGTTGCAGCGCGAGAGCCGGATGAACAGCGCCCGCCTTCCTGTCGAGGGACCTTCCCCTTGCAGGGTGGGACCGAAGTATTCCGACACAAGCAGAGGGCGCACGACACGATCAGTCAGCGTGCTCATGGTTTCGGCGCCTGATACTCGGCCCAGCTGGTGGGGGTCTCGTGGACGCGTACCGTCTCCAGGCGCGCCGGGATCGTCGGCTCGACGTTCGCTCGGAACCAGTCGGCGATGTGACGTGCGAGGTTTTCGCTGGTCGGCTCGATGTCGAGAACCTTGTTCAAGTGTTGGTGATCCATCGTGGTGTCGAGGTACTGGCGAAGCGGCCGTAGCTCGCCGAAGTCCGTGACGAACCCCGGTGGAGTCAAACTCGCCGCGGATAGCACGATCTCCACGGTGTAGGTGTGTCCGTGGAGGCGGGAGCATTTGTGGTCGGCGGGCAAACTCGGCAGGCAGTGCGCTGCATCGAAGGTGAAGCATTTTCCGATCCGGTAGTTCACGGCTCACCCGATTTCACTTGGGACTTCGGTGGTGTCAGCGAGCAAAGCTGCGCCGAGGCGCACGCGTCGCGCGCGAGCAGCCAGTGCTGACGGCGGGCGGACGGTTACCGGGCATTCGCGTGCGGCCGGGACATGCAGCGCGGGGGGAGCGGGCGCCGGCTTCGTCGGTGCTTGTGGGTGGTCCGGGTGAGGTAGGTCGAGCAGCGCTTGCAGCGCCCGTCGGGCGTCGGATGCGTACAGCCACACGATGACCTCGGGCATGAAGATGTCCGTGATGTCCGCGGTCGGCACTCGGGCACTGATCACGTCGTCGAGTCCGCGGAGTACGACGAGGTCGACGAATGGTCCCCAGTCGTAGGTTCCGACGATCAGCGTGGGCTGATGCGGTCCGTTGCAGTAGCGCAACGTGAAGCCGTCACGGGCGACCGCGGTCAACAGCTCGTCGACCTCCGCTGGGAACGTTGCGGGCTGGTGATTGGAGTTCATGACGTGGCGGTACCGGTTCACGGGTTGGCTGCAAGTGCGGTGGGTTGCGGCGAGGCGTTGAGGGAGGGGGCGGGCCGGGGCGCCTCGCCGCAACCGATTTGGCAGTCAACTCGCTCGCGAGGTGGAAGACCAGAGCACATTTGCTGCACAAATGCTGCACCTCGGCTGCACGCGCATGCCTGACCTGCGCGGGTGCCATAGCCGGGAGCACTACAATCACCTGATCGAATGGGGGCACGGCCAGTAGGTTGTAGGGTCGCGAGACGTTCTTGGCGAAGCGGGGTGGGCATGGCGCATCAGCGACGTGGTTTGGCTGCGCGCCGCGCCGGTCTGGGCTATACGCAGGAGAGCTTCGCGGATGTGGTCGGGGTCGAGCGCAGCACCGTTTGGCGTTGGGAGAGCGGCGTGGTCGTCCCCTTGCCTGAACAGTGCTCGCGCATCCGGGCGGTGCTCGGGTTGATGCCCAGCGAGTTCGACGAGTTGCTTCGTGAGGTCACCGCTGAACGGGTTTCCGCTCCCCGCCAGACGTCGGAGCGTCGAGCCGCCTCGTCCTGGGACGATCCGGACGAGGTGTTGCTGCAGCTTCACGAGCTGCAGGATTCGAACGTCGGTGAGGGCCAGGTGCGACTTCTGGAAGACCAGGTGCAACGCATCGTTGCCGACTACGAGCAATGCGGTCCTTCCGAACTGGGACCACCCACAGCGCGCTTGCGCCGTCAAGTCCACCAGCTGCTGTGCGGCCGTCAGCTCCTGCGAACCCGCTACCGACTACACCGCGTGGCAGCACAGCTTGCCGGGCTGCTGGGCTACATGGCCGTCAACACCGGCCGGTTCCGGCTCGCTAGCGAGTACTGCGCGGAAGCGCTGCATCTCGCCATCGAGATCGAGGACATCGGCCTGCAGGTCTGGGTATGGGGCACCCGATCACTGGGTGCCTACTACCAAGCTGACTTCGTCCGCGCCCACGCTGACGCGGCGCGGGGCCATGCTTTGGCGCCCAACAGCCCCCAAAGCATTCGCCTCCTGGCCAACGGTGAGGCTCGGGCACTCGGCCAGCTCGGCGATCGCGCCGGGGCCGATGCGGCAATAGGACATGCCCTTGCGCTGCTCGATCGATACGACGTGGACCCCGAACTCACGCCGTGCATCTCCTTCGAGCCATACGGCTACGCCAGGGTGGCCGCGAACGCCGCGACTGCCTACGTCCCTCTGGGCGATACTCCACGCGTGCTGCACTATACCGGCGACATCGATCCCGCCGTCGAACACGCGGATTCAGACTGGAGTCGGGCGTTGGTCCGGCTCGACATCGCCACGGCCGTGCTCCGACAGCAGGACGCGGACCTGGAGCAGGCTCTTGCACTGGGACGGGAAGCGTTGCGTGTGTGCGCTGACCAACCGATCCGATCGGTCTGGCAGCGGGCCAACACCTTGCACGGACTCACCCAGCGCTGGGCCAACGAACCGCAGGTCATCGAGTTCACTGACCAACTCCGCACCTGGCGCGATCGCCCCGAGGTCCAGGCCATCTCTGGCCGGACCGGTTGAGGGCTGGCTCTCGGAGACAGGTAGGTGTGCACCGCATGGGCGCCTCGTACAGCTCGACCTTCCCGACCAGGCCGCCAACCGACCCCGATGATCCCACCAGCGTCGCTCGCAATGATCAAGCCGCGTTCGAGCAGATCGACCAGATGCTGTGCCACTGGGACCGACCCCATCGGCGCTCGTATCACTGGATGATCGCCCTGGACGGCGAACCTCACGCCGTCGAGCTGAGTCAACGGTGCCAGGCGGTCCTCCCGGAAGACGGCCTGGATCGCATTCCTCCGGAGAGCCTGCACCTGACCGTGCGGCGCTTCGGGTACGTCGATGAAGTCCAGGTCGGTACTCTCGACAATGCGGTCGCCACCGTCCGCGAGCACTGCCGGACAACCAGCCCCTTCCACGTCCGACTGCTGCCTCTGGCCGGCTCACCCGGTGCTCTTCGCTTCAGCGTCGCGCCGTGGTCGCCGCTGCTGTCCCTGTACCACGCGGTGTCCGCGGCCTCCGGCTACGACGGGGTCGACCCGCTGAGCTTGTACCGCCCGCACGTGGGCATTGCCTACAGCAACCGGGTGCAGCCCCCCGACCCGTTCATCGCGGCAGCTCGCGAGGCGCGGTCGGTGCCATCGGCCGAGATCGTCATCACCGAGCTGCGGCTGGTCGATCTGTACCGCGCCGACCACCAGTATCGATGGCGTGTTCTGGAACGCTTCTCGTTCGCAGGTGAGCCGCACTGAGGATGGACCTGGTCGGCATAGGCAGGCCGTCCTGTTGTTAACGCCGTACGTCCGAGCGCCACACAGTGAGGACGTTGGGTGGTTGCGCGCCCAGGCGGACGAGGTCGCCATGCTTGCTGAGGTCGGCAAGGACGCGCTCGTGATCCAAGACTGGGTGGAGATCGGCAGGGCCGTAACGATGGTCCGGGTCGTGGGGTGCGAGGTTGAGGCAGACGTAGTCCGCCGTGGTGAACAGCAGCTCGATCAGGTCAGGTGGGTCCTCAGCGTGTCCAAGGACGTCGACGGCGTAGGCGAGTCGATGATGCCGGCCGGGAAGCTGGTGAAGAGCGTGGATACGGTGCGCTGCGTCGAGATCGCGGTTCAGTCGCCAGAGTGCGTAATCCAAGCTTGGGTTGTCGAGGTCGTAACCGTGCACGTCGAGACCGGCTTGCAGCAGGGCTTGGGTGTCCAGTGCGATCCCGCATCCGACGTCGGCGACATCGGTGATGCTGTGTTCGCGTGCGAATTTCAGCAGGAAGGCGAAGAACGGGTCTTTGACTCCCATGTAGTGGAAGTGGGTCAAGTCGTAGAGGTAGCCCACGCTCTGTTTGTAGAAGGCATCCCCGAGGTGTGCCCACTCGGTGTCAAGGAACGTCCGCAACGTGGTGAAGTCCGTGAGTTCGGGGCGAAATCCCGTTCCGAGGTAGGTGGCCAAGCGCTGCCACGCAGTGGAGATGTCAGCGTAGGCTCGCACCCCGCTCCTCTCGTAGCAGTCGGAGCTCGGCGGGATGTCCGCTCGTGCGCGCGAACTCGATGGCTTCGATGATCTCGACGACGTGGTGGGCGTGGTGGCCGCTGCGGCAGTCCGAGGCGTCGTTGCGGATGGAGTCGACGAGTTCCAGCACGCCGAGTCCGCGACCGGTGGGGTCGGCCGCGTCACCCTGCGGGAGTTCCTGCCAGTTCTGCTCTCCTCGGCGGCGGTAGCGCACGGGGCCGTCGTGGAAGTTGGGGTCCGGTAGCACGAGCGAGCCGTCGGTGCCGTAAATCTCCACATGCGGGCGCGCGGTGGCCGCGATGTCGAAGCTCGTGGTCAGCGTGATGAGGGCTTGGCTGCGGGTGCGCAGGAGCGTGATTACGTGGGTCGGGGCGCCGGCTCGGAAGGTGTTGCCTGCGTGGGGGCCGGTCCGGATGGTGCGTTCGCTGCGGGTCGAGGTCGTGGTGGCTTCGACGTAGTCGATGGGACCGAGCAGGTAGGTCAGCATGGCCAGGTAGTACGGGCCCATGTCTCCGAGCGGGCCGGCGCCGGAGGCATAGAACGGTTGTGGTGCTGGGTGCCACCTTTCGGGTCCCGGTGCCAGTAGTGCTGCATCGGCAGTAAGGGGAGTGCCGATGACGTCGGTGGCCAATGCGTGGCTGGCTGCGCGCGCGGGTGGGGCGAGCACCGTGTCGGGCGCGGCGCCCACGAGCAGTCCTTTATTGGATGCGGTGCGAAGCAGTAGCTCGGAGTCGGCGGCGGTGAGGCCGAGCGGCTTTTCGACATAGACGTGGGCGCCGGCGTCGAGCGCACGGCAGGCGAGGTCGACGTGGGTTGCTGGCGGGGTGAGGATGACGGCGACGTCGATGGTGTTTGTAGCGAGGATGTCGTTGGGGTCGCCGGCTTTGGGGATGCCGTGGCGCTCAGCGAACGCTTCTGCGGCGCGGCGATCGATGTCCGCGCACGCGGTGATCGTGAGGTCGGCGGTGTGCTGGAGCGTGGAGAGGTATTCCTGTGCGGCCTGGCCGCATCCGATGATCGCGCAGCGCAGGGGCGGCTGATGGCGGCTGGTCATGCGGTCTCGCATTCGTCTTCGGTCAGACGCAGGGCGGAGGTGATCAGATCGAGGAACGCCGGATGGTGGGACTCGTCGAGCACGGGGATTTGGATGTCGAGGTAGCAGGCCGGGTCGACGATGTGACCGATGGACGTGGTCGGCGTGCTCGGCCAGTTCTGGGCCAGGTGCGGGTCACCAGGTCCTGGCCACCAGTGGCGGATGCCCGACCGGAACAGCTGGTCGGCGACGCGGTGGGCGTGACGAGGCGTGGGGAGCCAGACGCCGACGAGCGATCCGTTCGATGCGTCGGCGCCGAGGTCGGGCGACTGCTCGACCGAGGTGGGGAGAATGCTGCGTGTTATCGGCACGTCCTCGATCCGGTCGATCAGCGCATCCTGGAGTGGGCGCAGGGCTTGCCGCAGGTCATCGAGGTAGTTGAGCTGGGGCAGGGCGCTCGCTGCGGTGATCTCGCTCATTCGGACGTTGCCTCGGCCTTGGGCCGTGTCGGGGAGCGCGAGGCGGGTGTTGCCGCCGACGGCCCGCATTGCGTGCAGTAGGTGGCTGTCGTCGGTGGCGATGACCCCGCCTTCCCCGGTGGCGACGAGTTTGTGGGTTTCGGTCGAGAACACCGCGGCCAGACCGTGATGCCCGACTGGCTGCTGGTTGTGGGTGGTGCCCCAGGCTTGGGCGCAGTCCTCGATGAGCGTGATGCCGCGTTGGGTGAGTTCATCGGCGATGCGTTGGGTGTCCGGGGCCGGGCGGCCTCGGAGGTGCGCAAGGATCACCGCAGTGGTGCGTTCATGGAGCAGGGGTTCGATCTGTTCCCAGTACGGGGTGAGGTCGTTGGTTGCGGGGGCGATGGTCGGTGTTCGGCCGCTGCGGAGGACGGCGGTGGGGACCGAGATCCAGCAGACCTCGGGGATGACGACCCGTTCGACGTTTTCGCGCTGGGGAAGGCACTCCAGGAGGAGTTCGAGGGCTGCCGTGGCAGAAGCGGTGGCGACCGCGCCGTGGCGGCCGAGGTGCCCGGCGACGTGCTGCTCGAACTCGCGGACCTGGTCTCCGGCGATG
This sequence comes from Saccharopolyspora sp. ID03-671, assembly GCF_045278815.1. Taxonomy (NCBI): domain Bacteria; kingdom Bacillati; phylum Actinomycetota; class Actinomycetes; order Pseudonocardiales; family Pseudonocardiaceae; genus Saccharopolyspora; species Saccharopolyspora sp. ID03-671. Next base: position 3,156,276 of record NZ_CP134054.1, on the reverse strand, counting down.
GCGCTGAGCGCTCCGGAGGAGACCACCCTCGTGATGCGTTCGAGCTGGTCGGTGGTGGTCAAGGTGCTGTATTGGTAGACGGCTTCGTCGAGGACGCGCGTCTGCCCGGTGGTTTCCATAGTGATGTCCCCAGGAGTGGCTGTGGTGAGTCAGAGCGTGGTGGCTGCTGGGATGCGGCCGAGAACGGGCAGCGGAGCGAAGTTCTCGCCATACCCGGTGCCGATGCGGCTGCCCCACAGACGGCCCAGGGTTTCGGCCATGGGGCCGAAATGCTCGGCGATGGGCTGTGAGGCATGCTCGGCGAGCGCCTGCATCTTGATGTCCCAGGTGTCGGTGACGTCGATGATGCGGTGCGCGGCGACCGGACCGTCAACGGTGAGCCCGTTGTAGGTATCGCCGGTGTAGACCCGGCGTGGGAAGCCGGTCGCGATCACGATCTCGGGCAGGGCCGCGGTCAGCGTGGCCGCCAGGTGCCGGTGATCGGGATGTACGTCCTCTAGCGGATGCGTGATGACGATCTCGGGACGAGTCGCGTCGAGCAAGTCGTGCAGCGTGTTCGCATTGACGGTCGGGTACGGATGGTACGTGGCCCCCAGCACGTGTGCGGCTGCAGCAGCTTCCGCGTTGCGCGTGGCATCGGCGTGTTCGGGAACCGCGATGGTCACGGCAGCGCCTGCCTGAGCGAGATGAGCGAGCGTTCCGCCGGCCCACAGCTCGGCGTCGTCAGGGTGGGCCATGACCGTGAGCACGGACGCCGGGCTGGTTGCGGGGTTTGAGTCGATCACCACAGCTCCAGCTTCTCGATCACTTCGGCTGGCTTGGGCAACTCAGCGCTGGCGTCACCGGTGGGTGCCAGCGGCGACGGCAGGTCGGTGCGCATGCGGATGAGGTCACGCCAGGCCAAGACCTGCCGCCACTGCTGCTCGACGAGCTTCCCCTTGGCACCGGTGAGCCGACCGGAGGCCGGCAGGTCATCCAGGCTGAGCCCTCCGGCGAGAAGCCGGGCAGCGGTGGCCGCGCCGATGCCGCGGACGCCGGGAATGTTGTCGGCGGGATCGCCTTTCAGCGCACAGAATGATGGCCATTGCGCTGGACCTACGCCGTAGCGGGCGGCCACGTCGTCGGGGCCGATGTGCCTCTTGCCGGGGTGCATCGCCGTGTTGAGCACTCGGGCCTGCTCATTGAGCAGCTGGTAGTAGTCGCGATCGGTGGAGAAGATCCACGCGGGTCGGTCACGCGTGTGTGTGATGAGGGTGGCGATGACGTCGTCGGCTTCGGCGGTCTCGATCTCGATCCACGGGATGCCGTAGAGGTCGAGTCCACGCTGGACTACCGGGATCGCTTCCAGGGCCTTGCGCGCACCGTCGTCGAGCTCCCTGTTTGCCTTGTAGTCGGCATCGGAGTCCTGGCGTTCGACCGAGCCGTGCTCACCATCGAAGACCACGATCACCTCGGGGGCCGCCGACAGCTCGTCGCGGATCGCGACCCGTAGCAGGGCGAAGAAGCCGAAGGGGGCGGTGAGGTCACGGGTTTTGTCCCGCGAGCGGATCTCCGCGGGAAACCCGAAGGCTGCTCTCCAGAGCAGGTTGTGGCCGTCGACCAGCAACAATGGGACTTGAGCAGACATCACCGCACCGCCTTTACAAACAACTCGGCGACTGTGGTGGGCTGGAAGTCCCTCGTCCGGTAGTACGCAGCCCTGGACAGGTGCCGGTAGCGTACCGGATCACGCAGCAGGTCCTCGGCAGCCTTCCACAGCGCGTGTTCACCACCTGCCCGCGGGACGACCACGCCGCCCGCTTCGGGGCCTGTACCGACCAGGGAGGGCAGGTGGTCGATGTCGAAGCAGACCACGGGGGTGCCCACCGACATGGCCTCCAGTGCGACGAGCCCGAAGGACTCTCGCTGGGAGGGCACGATCACCACGGCCGCCTCGGCAAGCCAGTCGGGCACCCGCGCCCAGCTGATACCGCCTGATCGCAGGTACACCAAGGGGCTGTGCGCTGCCGCGTGCTTGCACCGGGCCCACTCGTCGCCTTGGGCTCCGGGTGCGGTCTCGAACCCGGCATCGGCGACCACAACCTCGGCCGGACGTTCGAGCGACCGCGCCTCATTGACCAGAGCTGGGATGTTTTTCTCTGCCCCGAGACGGCCCAGTACTCGGATCGGGCCTCGCCTGCGCAGCGTCTCCCGAGCAGCCTCGTCCGGGCATGGATGCTCGTGCAGCAGGCCGTTGGGGATCACCCACCAGCCATCGGTGTCATAGCCCCGCTCGCGGGCTTGGTCGAACACCGTGCTCGATGGGGCGATCACGTGCTCGACGCTGGCTAACGCGACGGCCAGGTCCTCGTCGTGCCCGATGACGTGTGTGGCGAGGACCGAGCGAGCTCGATGCTGGACAGCCACCCGCCCTAGGCCCCACAGGGAGTCCACGTACACCGCGATGTCGACGCCGTGCGCATCGAACGTGGCGGTGATCTCTCGGTGCAGCCGGTCGCCTGCCTCGTGAATGGCTCGGCGCAGCGTGTCGTCGTCGCATGGGAACGAGGCGGCGAGGGTGTTGAGCTGGATGACGTCGGGGTCGAGTTTCGGCTGCTCGGCGGCGGTGAGGATCATCGCGTGATGGCCGAGCCGGCGCAGACCCTGCGCCAAGGCCGCGGTGGCGCGTTCCATGCCTGCCGGTGCGTTGGGCGTGTAGGACGCGAGCAGGAACGCCACGGTCAACGGAGGTTGGTCGTGTGCTTCAGTCACGCGTGATCACCTGTTTCGGAAATGGGAGCGGCGTGGTCGAGTGACCTGCGGGAACGTCCTCCCACGGGAATACGACCCAGTCGGCGACGTCCCAGCAATAGAGGTCGGGCGGAGTGGGTGCGCCGCGGTTGCGGCACAGGGCGCAGGTGAGGAAACGGGTGTGGGGCTCGGCCCAGGGCCGGAGGGCATCGAGGACGGCGGTGAAGGTGGCGCCGGTGCCGCAGATGTCGTCGACCACCAGCACGGTTCCTGTGAGCCGATCGAGCTGCCGGGAGTCGAGGTCGCAGGTCACGGTTCCGGTTGCCGGGCTGTACGGCGCGTCGGTGGCGTTGTGGCTGGCGCGGACGATGTGCGTTTGCACGTTCAGGCGCGCGGCGATGCGGTGGGCAGGAGTGGTCCCGCCGTGCGCAATACCGATCACCGCGCTGACCTTGTCCATGCCGGCGCTGGTGGTGAGTTGACCAGCTGCGGTGGCCAGCAGGTCGCACGCCTGCAGCATCACGGAGTTGTGCAGCTGCCACAGGCGGTGGCGCTCGAAGACGCGATCTGGAGCGGTCGAGGTGGTGCTCATGCCGAACCGTCCCTGCCGGTCAGCGCCAAGTCGGAGGGGTTGGTCAAGGCGCGCAGGGTGGTGATGTGGTTGGCAGTCGGGTCGTTGCGCCACACGCGCCCGTCGGCTCGGACGACGGTGAAGCCCCCTGCGTCGTCGCGGGTCCGCAGCCGGACAGTGACGGCGTCGGGGATGTCGAGGTCGGTGACGGTGGCGGCGGCTTCCTCATCGGTGAGTTGTTCGGCTCCTGCCAGCGTGGTGCCCTCGCCGATCGCAAGCATCTGCAGGAAGGTCACCCCTTGTGCCCCCAGGTCCGCAGCGAGGTCGACCATGCGTTGCGCACTGCCGCGAGTGGAGGCCATCAGGACGATCTGCAGCTGCGTGGGGATGCCGTGGGCAACAGCGGCTCGGACGCCGGCGACAGCACGGTGAAAACTGCCCGCTCCGCGCCAGCGGTCATGGGAATCTGCCTCGGAACCGTCCAGGCTGACCCGTACGGCGTCGACCTGTCCGGCCAGTGCTTCGGCACGGCGCTGCAGATGCCAACCGTTGGTGGTCACGCTGACCACGCACCCGGCGCTGGTCAGCGTGGCCGCGAGGTCGCCGAGGTCACGCAGCAGCAGCGGCTCGCCTCCGGAGAGGTCCACAGCCAAGACGCCAGACTCGCCGAGCACGGCTGCGATCCGCAGACGATCGGCTCGGACGAGTTCGCGGACCGTCTTGTCATCCAGGCAGTGAGGGCAGGCGAGGTTGCAGCGCACGAGCGGGGACCAGCACACGCTGACTGGAACGTCGCGATCCAGCTCGCCGGGGTGGATGGTGGGCAAGCTCGCCACCGAATCGCTGGGCAGGTGGGCGCGCCCGAGGGCGATCAAGTCCTCGGTGCGGTGTGTCAGCCCCGTCAACGGGTCATGGACATAGCGGGTGTGGCCGCACGCACCGGTGGCGAAGACTCGATGCGTCGTAGCGGCGGCCGTGGTGTGCTGAAGCGTTGTCATCGCAAAACCTCGCAGGTGTGCAACAGGGAGTTCATCGAGGCGGTGAATTTGGCGCTCTGGCCGGAGCGGGCTGGCTCCGCAAGCAGGGCGCGATAGCGGACCAGCGTGGCGTGCCAGGTGCTGAGCTTGTGCTGCCATTGCTCGGCGGCGTCGGGTGGATCGAGATGGAATCCGACAGCTTGGCGCAGCGGGATAACCAGGAGCCCGGCGGCGATGAGGCTGGCGCCAAGATGGGTGTCCTCCATGCCCCAGCCGATGCGCCCGAACTCTGGGTCGAAGCCGCCGACGTCCAGGACTGCGGTGCGGGGCACGGCCAGCAGCGCAGTGACGACCATGCGGGGCAGGTCCCAGTCGTAATACGTCCGGCCGTGCCCCAGATCGCGAAAGTCGCGGGTGTGCTCTAGCGGCTGGCCGTCGATGGGTTCTCGCAGGGTGATGCCGCTGTAGAGCAAAGGGGTGTTCACTGGTGGTCGCCAGGTGACTCGGTGGTCCGCGGCAAGCTCGGGGTCGGCGTCCGGAGCAACGCCGTACCGCAGGTTGTGGCGGAATCCGGTGAGAACGGTGTGGTCGGTGGCGCGCGCACCGAGGTCTGCCACGGTCCCGGGCGGTAGGAGCATGTCGGCATCGACGTAGAGCACGGTTTCGCCTTGGGCAAGGTAGGTGCCCAGGTTGCGGGCGGTAGCTGCACCGCAACGGGTGGGAAGCCGTAGCCCTGTGGTGACGGCCGGATGCGTGGCGATGACCTTCGCGGTTGTGTCGGTGGAGGCGTCGTCAACGACGATCACCTCGAAGCGCCGACCGTAGGGTTGCGCTTGCAGCGCGTCGAGGACCTTCGGCAGGCAGTAGTCAACGTTGCGTGCGGGAAGGACCACCGATAGGCGCCGACCGCCGACCCAATTGGCAGGAACGGGGTGATGCCATGCGACTCCTGTGGCGCGCTCGAACTCCCGGGTGTGACTCGTGTGGTCGTTTCCGCGGTGGAGCAAGGTGTTACTGAGCGAGGAGGTCATGTCCACCCCCAGGTGTCGAGGACAGCTGCGGCCCGATGCCAATCCCGTGGGGCAGCGATCCAGTACAGGCGGATGGCGTCGAGGCGGTTCACCACGGGCTCCAGGGCGAAGAGGTAGAGGGGTTCGACCAGTGCCAACACGTGGGTCACGGCACCCAACTGATCATTGAGATGCGGAGCTACGTGCTGGCGCAGGGCGTCGGCGTCGGCAAGGTTGGTCAGGCGGCGGTCGTAGTGGACGACGGGCGAGTCGGCGTGGAGCAAGCCGTAGAGCGCCGAGATGATCCGTATCCGCTGGCGAAATCGGGTGTCGTCTCCGAGGCGATCTCGAAGTCCGGGTATGCACCCGCCCTCGTAGAGGTCCAAGGCGGGTATGGGTTTCTCTGTCGGCTTCTTCCGCCGCGAGCAGCCCGCGATGATCAAGCCGCGTTCGACGGGAACGGGTGCGGTCATGGTTCGCGGACCACCCTGAACCCGATGCCGGGCGAACGGAGTTCGGCCGGGGCGGAGTTGAGGAACGTGCACTGCGCGTACAGGGGCGGCGAGGCGTAGGAGCCACCGCGGATCACGAATCCGTCGCCCATGGTGCAGCTGGCGGTCCACTCCCAGACGTTCCCTGCCACGTCGAGCAGCCCGTCGGGTGTTGCCCCGTCGGGATGGGCGGTCACATCGGTTGTATCTCCATGTCCTGAGTCCTGGAGGTTGGCCATTTCGGGACCCCATGGGGCGTCGCCCCATGGCCACACTCGTCGTTTGGCGCCGGAGGCCATCCACTCCCACTCCACCGATCGGGGTAGCCTTCCTCCGAGCTGGGACGCGATGTGAGCAGCCGTGGCCTGGTCGATATCGGTGACTGGGCGTTGCTGGTGCGGGTTGTCGCCCAGCTGTTCTTGGGTGATCGGCGTGCGTGTCCACAGCAGCGTGGGCACCGTGACGGGGCGTGCCTGGTCTCCGAACAAGCAGGTGCCGCCCGGGGTTTCGATCCAATCGAGACTCATCGCGCTATCCATCGATCAAGAAGAGATCTTCGGCATTGGCCTCGCGCCGAATGCGGCTCTTGGCCGTGTTCGGTTCCAGACGCACTGCGGCCATGGCATCGCTGATGCACCAGGCTGTTTCCTCGGCGGCAGACACCGTTTCGGTGAATGCGCAGTAGTTGTCGGCGAATCGCACGACCCGAAGCCCTGTGAGTCGTCTATCTACTTGCGATAGACGGAGGTTGATCAGGAGCGGTGCCAGACCGGACCCTGGCACCACGGGACTAGGCAACCCGGCGAGCACGGTGCGGAGAAGACGGAGGAACGTGCCGTCGTAGACGTACTCGGCGAACCAATCCACCGCTTCGTCGACAGCGACTCCCTCGGAGACCTTGGCGGCGTCGAGGTCGGCCACGCATCGGTATCCGCAGGTGAGGAATTCCGCGGCGTGGCGCAGTGCTGTGTTGCGGTTCCGCCGTGGCCGGTAGCCGGAGACCCAGCCGGCGAATGCCCGGGTCTCCAGGATCGGCTCGACCGCGTTCCGCACCGCTCGGTGCACGAGTCGATCGACCACCGTGGGGATCACAGTCGGCATGAATTTCCCGGTATAGGTGGGAATCACCAGTTCGCGAAGCGGGCCAGGGCGCCATGTTCCTGCAGCGAGCTGCGCTGCGAGATCCGGAAGTGCTTCTCGTGCCTGCCTGCGAAGGTCAGCCCAGGTCATCCCGTCGGCCCCGGCGCTGGACGACCGCCGCCCGCACTGGCGTAGTGCCTGGCGAAGATACTTCTCGCTCAACAGCGGCATCAACGAGTGCGATTGGGGAGTCGCAGGATCAGTCGCTGGTGTTGCGATCTCCGAATGCGCTAGAGTCGGTTTCGCCTGAGTGGCGGGCACGATCCCACCATCCCCTGAGGCGAACGCGCATCCCAGCACACGCGTGTCGGGACGGGAACGACGGCCCCACTCAGGTCCTTCCGCAGGGTTTGGCTGAGCGTCGATCGTCATCATGCGCACCCCACGGCGTAGGTCGTCGGGTCGGTCACGTCTGCGTCGTGGAACGCTTCTCGTCGCTCCGTGCAGGTTCCGCACGTGCCGCACTGTTGGGCGCCGCCGCGGTAGCACGACCACGTCTGCTCGAAGGGAACGCCGAGGGTGGCGCCGAGTCGCACGATGTCGGTCTTGGTACTGGCCAGAAACGGGGCGACCACCTGGAAGTCACTGGGGAGATGACCTTCGTTCGCGATGTTCGCCGTTTGGGCGAAGCTCGTGGCAAAGGGCTCCCGGCAGTCTGGGTAGATCGGGTTATCGCCGGCGTGGGCGCCGAAGGCGACCGCATCGGCCTGCGTGACGACCGCCAGAGCCACCGCGATGTCGAGCATGATGGCGTTGCGGTTGGGAACTACGGTGGCCCGCATCGACGCGTCGGTGTAGTGGCCGTCCGGAACCTCTACGCCTGAGTCGGTCAACGCCGATCCGTGGAGCACGCGACCCAGCGCGGAGAGGTCGACCACCTCGTGAGGCGTAGCCAGGGCCGACGCAGTTGCCGCCGCGTAGCGCAGTTCGACTCGATGACGCTGGCCGTAGTCGAAGGACACGAGGCTCAGCTGGGTTCCGCGGGCATGGAGCCAATAGGCCAGCACTGTCGAATCGAGCCCGCCCGAGGCGATCACGACCGCATGGCGAGGATGGCGGTCAATGCCGGGCTTTCCCGGAGCTGCAAACGTGTCGATCTGGTGTGACTGCGAGGAAGCAGTGTTAATGGTGGCGCTCATACTCTGGATTCCTTGATCGGTGGTGCGCGGTGGAGGTGAAGGTCGGGGCGCGCTTCACCTCCACCGCGGCCTGCGCGCTGCGGCTGCGAAGCCGGCGGCGGTACGGAAGCTCGGGAAGACCTATGCGGTGAAGCGGCCTCGCGGAGCACTCATGGCTGTTTCACGCGACGTGGCGGCCGACCGCAGTGCCCGACGCAAACGCCCAACGTCGAGGGGTTGCACGACGACGGGACCGTGCGCTGGAAACTCGACCCGTACATCGCCGCTTGGCAGCTCATGGACGGTGATGTGTGCGCGTCGTCCACGCCCATCCCGGCAGGGGATTCGTTCGTGCACATGTGCGTTGTCGCTACGAACGAGCCAGCGGCGGCGGGTCGTCAGCAGTCGTCTCATCAGCACCGGTTCCTCCAGATCGCTCGATACCCGGAGGGCGGCACGCTCGCTCTAGTCGGGCGATGCGGGATGGCACGCGGTGCGAGCCGACGGTCTACGCAACGGGATCGTGGCGCGCATTCGCCCACGAATCGCTGGGGGAGCGTCACAATGTCTCCTCGTAAGCAGCGAGCCCCTTATTCAGGTCCGAGCACCGCTCTTGGCCGAACGGTCGGTGTCCGCCTCGGTGGGTGCTCAGCTGGTAGTCAACCGGTGGGATGCACGATGAACCAGAGCAAAATCGCTGCACAGATGCTGCACGGTTGCTGCGCGAAGACCTGTGACCTGCGCATATGCTGGCGAGATTAAATGGATGCAGTCGATGGCGAGGGGTGGTCACGTGCCAGGTAAACGAGACCGGCTCGCGCGTCAGCGCCACGCAGTGGGGATGACCCAGGAACAACTCGCCGCCGCGCTCGGTGTTGAGCGCTCGACGATCTATCGGTGGGAGTCCGGGAAGGTGGCACCGCGGCCGGACGTGCAGCCCAAGCTGGCACGCGCGCTGAGCGTGAGCCCTGATGAGCTAGCGAACCTTCTCATGATCGAGGCCGGCCTCAGTTTGGCGCCAGCGACGACGGGACCACGCGACGCCTCTCGACCTCAGCAGACGTTGACCGAGTTCAGTGCCTTCGGACGTGCCCACGACTACCCGGGAAGTATGGACCTCGGTGGAAGCCCACGCGACTTCCTGGCCGGCACCGTCGTCGAAACCCCGCTCCCTACACGGCTCGGCTGGACCGAGGTTGAGCATGTCCGGGCGACCACGCGTGCGGTAGCGATGTCGGAGAACTTTTCGGCGGCGGACTCTCGTGCGAGGCGGCAGCAGCGCAACTGCGCTGGGCCGGACAACTGCTGGAGGTTCCGGCTCCCAAGGACGTTCACCGCTGCGTCACTGAAGCAGTCGGCAACCTCGCCAGCGTCGTTGCATTCTCCGCGTTCGACATCGCCAACTACTCCGCCGCCGATCGGTGCTTCGAGTTCGCGCTCTGGTGTGCCAACGAGTCGGATTCCTGGGCGCTGCGGGCGAACACGCTGGCGGAGATGACGCGCAAGGCCGCGTATCTGGGCAACCTCGACGACGCCCTGGAACTGATCGAGTTCGCCCAGGTACGTTTCGATCGGCTCACCGCCACGGCTCGGGCGATGCTGACCACGATCCGAGCCCGGCTGTTGGCGCTAACCGGCCGGTATGCCGAAGCCCAAGCGGATGTCGATCGCGCGGACGCTCACTTTGCCGACCACGATCCCGACGCCGACCCACCCTGGCTGTGCTACTACGACGCCGCCGAACACCAGGGCAGCACCGGTAAGGCGTTGATCCCCATCGCGCAAGCAAGCGGCAACCCGGAACTGGCTGCCGGTCGGCTCACCGCTGCGGTCGAGCTACAGGCCGCTGACTACCCGCGTTCGCGGACGTTCTCCCGAGTTCGGCTGGCCTCCTTGCTGATGGCCACCGGGTATCCACGGGAAGCTGTGCCGATCGGCCGTCAGGCCGTGATCGACACGGCCGCACTACGGTCGCAACGGCTCACGACCGAACTCCACGGCCTTGCTCGGAGTGCTGCCCCTCACGTGCAGCTGAGCGATGTCGCCGAGCTGAGGCACGACATCGCCACGTTGGGGCGGCCGTCGACCTGACACCATCAGCGGGGTGATGGCACCTCGCGAGACAGCAGACGACGTACTCGCCACCGCGGCGCAGCGGGCTGGCCTCGATGCCACGAACGCGGTCTTGATCCGCGATGGCTCCAACGTGATGTACCAGCTGCCCGGTCGTGTCGTTGCACGGATCGGGCCGGAGCACACCGGCGACAACGCTGCACGACAGGTCGAGATCGCTCGATGGCTCACTGACTCCGACCTTGCGGTGGTCAGGGCGTTCGACGGCGTTCCGCAGCCGACCCTGGTGGGCAGTCGACCCGTGACCTGGTGGGAACAGCTACCAGAGCACCGCCCGGCCACGACGGCAGAGCTCGGCGCCGTCTTGCGATCGTTGCACGCGCTCAGCCTGCCTAAGCAGCTGAAGCTACCTCGCTTCGATCCCTTCGCTGGAGTTGATGAGCGCGTCGCCGCAGCCCAGCACCTGCCCGGGGATGACCGAGAGTGGTTGGTCCGGCGTCTCCAGGAACTGCGCCAACAACTGGGCAGGGTGGAGCTCGACCAGGCCGACCGTGTCGTACACGGAGACGCCTGGCAAGGCAACGTCGCCGTCCCTGAGAACGGCACACCGGTTCTGCTCGACCTCGAACACGTCTCCTGCGGTCATCCCGATTGGGATCTGATCCCCATCGCGGTCGACCATGTCGACTTCGCCCGGCTGAGCAGCACCGACTACCGCGATTTCGTCGCGGCCTACGGCGGGCATGATGTCACGACCAGCTCAGCCTTCCGCGTCTTTGCCGATATCCAAGAGCTGCGCTGGGTGGTGTTCGTCCTCGGCAAGGCCGCCGACAGCGCCCAGGCCGCACGCGAAGCACAGCACCGCATCGCGTGCCTACGGGGCGAGGTTTCGCGGCCGTGGACCTGGACCGCTTTCTAAACCTTGGACAGTCGTACTGCCTGAATGTCCTTGACCTGCGAAAATTCGACGAGGATCATGGAGTTGCACTGGTCGATCGGGGGTTGCATGTCCGGCAAACGGCTGCGTCTTGCGCGTCAGCGCCGCGCGATGGGGATGACCCAAGAGGAGCTTGCCGCTGCCGTTGGCTTGGGAACCGATCGGTCGACGATCTATCGGTGGGAGTCTGGAGAGATCACCCCGCCCGCGCGCAAGCAGCCGCGGCTCGCCCGCGCGCTCGGCGTTTCGCCCACCGAGCTGATCGACCTCCTCACGCCAGAAGTCGAACCGAATTTGCCTTCCAGCAGGGGGCGGGTTGGGCGTGCCCTCCGCTTCCCGAGCAGCACTGAACCGGTCACCGTGGAGAGCTTGTGGCAGGAAGTCCGTGGCCTGGACGAGCAGTATGACCGGATACCCTCGACATCCCTGTTGGCGGATACCGGCCAGGCCCTCGGCCAAAATTGGCTTTCTTGCCCGCAACGGTGGAGACGGCGCCTTGCAGCGCGACCTCTTCGCGGCCGAGGCCACGGCTGCAACGTTGATGGGCCAGCTGGTGTGGGATGCCTCCCAGCGTCGGGATCACCGGACCGCTCGGCAGTACTTCGAGCAAGCGACCGCTGCGGCCCGCGAGATCGATAGCCCGACCGCCGAAGGGCATGCGCTGCTGCGCACCAGCTATCTCGCGCTCTACGGGGAGCGCGATCCCATCGAAGGGCTACGGCTGACCGAACAGTCCGCCGAGGTCGCGCGCTCGGCCAACCTCCGGTATGGATCCGAACAACGCAGCAACACCGCACGCGGGCCGGTCACCCGCTGCGAGGGCCGACCACTGATGGACGGGGCAGTGGCCGACAACACAGGACGTTAGACACGTGCCAAACATGTGTCAATGGAATTGACTTACCGGAGAGATGTGCCCAGTATGGCGAGCGTGGCTGGCCAGTTCCGTGCACGCGCCCGTAACCAACTCCGCGACGAGGCCCTCGACGCGGCCTCACGACTCGTGGTCGCCCGCGGCTGGCAGGGCCTGCAGATGCGGGAAGTCGCCCGTCAGGTCGGAGTGAGCCGCCAGACGCTGTACAACGAATTCACCCACAAACACGGGCTGGCCCAAGCGCTTCTGATGCGGCTGACCGAGCGGTTCCTCGACGGCATCGAACACGCCCTGGACAGCGCCGACGAACCCCATCACGCCTGGACCGCGGCCGTGCGCTACACCCTGGAGACCGCCGCCGACGAGCCATTGCTCAAGGTGGTACTCACCACCGACGGCAGCGACGATTTCCTGCCGTTGCTGACCACCGAAGGCGCCCCCATCGTGCAAGCCGCCCGCGACCGCATCGTGGCGGTGCTGCACCGCCGGTGGCCGGGCCTGAACCAGGCCGATGTGACGGTCGCCGCCGAATCCGCCGCCCGACTGACGCTGAGCCACGTGATGCTGCCGCTGCACCCCGCCGACCAGGTCGCCGACGACGTCTCCCGAGTGCTCATCGGCTTTCTCGGAGACCCCCACCACACGCATTAAGCGTCCGGTGCGGTCCCTGGATATAACCCCTGTGGATGGAATCCGAGAGGAGAACCGGTGCGCCCCTTCGAGTCGACACCACACGGCTGGCCCCGCACCCCGCCCACTGCGGCGATTCACCATGCGGCCGCCGACGGCGTGCTGCCGGCCCACAGCGCCGACTGCCTCGGCTGCGGGCCGGACAACGCCCACGGTCACCAGCTTCAGGTGCACCGCGACGGTGCCCGCGTCCACAGCCGACACGTCTTCGACCAGCGGCACGTCGGCGCCCCCGGACTTGTCCACGGCGGAGCGGTGGCCACCGTCCTCGACGATCTCTGCGGCCATGTCCTCACCCTCATCGGCGTCCTCGCCGTCACCCGCCACCTCGCCGTGAACTACCATGCACCCACCAGGCTCAACGCGCCTTATGAGCTGTCCGCATGGCTGGTGCGCCGAGACGGACGCAAACTCTTCCTTCGCGCCGAAGGTCACGCCCCCCACGGCCAGTTGACCTTCGCCGGCGACGGCGTCTTTCTCCACGTCGACCCCGAACACTTCGCCCGCGCCACCAGCGCAGACCAACCACCGCAATAGCCCGCCCGCGATGGGACGTCGTGACCAAGGTCCTACGTGTCAGCGACGTGCTCGTGGCCACCCGCCAGGTCGGCAGCTTCACCGCCCACCTCGTGTCCCTCTGGACGACTTCCGCCAGCGCGGGATCGAGTTCCGGTTCCTGGAGCACCGCATCGCCACCACCACTCCTGAGGGCCGCATGGTCTACCGGATGCTGGCCGCCGTCGTCGAATTCCAACGCGACCTCATCATCGCCAACATCCACGAATGCCTGGCCGCGCCCGCGTCCGCGGCCGACACGGCGGCCGTAGCGACCTGAGAACTGCCTACCCGGCTACTCGACCGACTTCGCCCAGGCCGACGACACGGGGAGAGAGCGGGCAGCGACGTCGCCGACCCTGTGCCTGAGCAAGCCAACACGACGGCGGTGTCTGCGTCTTCGGGGGCCTGAGTAGTCGGCGCCGCCGAAACTGATGCAACGTCCACGGTCCACTGGCAAGGACGGCCTGAGTACGCCGGGTTCGCAGCGCACGCTGTTGTCGATGCTGGTCAAGAAGTGGAAGTTAGACCCTCTGACCAGTAGGAAACCGCCACGCTGTTGGCGCCTTCATGCTCGTCGCACGTTCGCGCACGCTGTGTTTTACAAAATCTCGCTATTGTCAAATTCGGTTTACAGATCTACGGTTCTGTCAACCGATCTCGAGGTGAGGAGGCCTGCAGTGGCTACCGTGGCAGCGAACGTCAGCGGGACGGTCCCGGCGGGATCGACCCAGCGGTGGAAGGACAAGAAGCGCTACCTGTGGCTGATGGGGCTGGTGATGCCGTCCCTGGCTTTCGTAGCGATGGGGGCGTATGCGGCCACTGGGCAGGGAGTGTGGTTCTGGATTGGCCCCGTGGTGATCTTGGTGCTGGTTCCCGCGGTGGACCTGTTGGCTGGGCTCGACCGTTCGAACCCGCCGGATGATGTGATCGAGGCGCTAGAGAACGACAAGTACTACCGGTGGATCACCTTCCTGTACTTGCCGATTCAGTACGCCGGGTTCGTCGCCGCGATGTGGCTGATCACCCGGGGCGATCTGTCGGTGGTGGACAAGGTCGGTTTGGCGATCACGGTGGGCACCATCGGCGGCATCGGCATCAACACAGCCCACGAGCTCGGGCATAAGAAGGAGAGCCACGAGCGGTGGTTGTCCAAGATCGCCCTCGCGCAGAGCTTCTACGGGCATTTCTACATCGAGCACAACCGCGGCCACCACGTGCGCGTGGCGACGCCGGAAGATCCCGCCAGCGCCCGAGTGGGCGAGAACTTCTACCAGTTCTGGCCGCGCACCGTGTGGGGCTCGCTGACCAGCGCCTGGAACCTGGAGAAGAGGCGCTACGCGCGGCGTGGCCAGCACCCGTTCCGCCTCGGCAACGATGTGCTCAACGCTTGGCTGATGTCGGCGGTGCTGTGGGCCGGCATGGTGGCCTGGCTGGGCATCGGGATCCTGCCTTATCTGCTGATCCAAGCCGTGGTCGGTTTTTCGTTGCTCGAGGTCGTCAACTACATGGAGCACTACGGAATGCTGCGCCAGCGGACCGGACCTGATGGCACCGGCCGCTACGAGCGGGTCATGCCCAGCCACAGCTGGAACTCCAACAACATCGCCACCAACGTGCTGCTGTACCACCTGCAGCGGCACAGCGACCACCACGCCAACCCCACCCGCCGGTACCAAACCCTGCGCGACTACGAGGAATCCCCCGTCCTGCCGACCGGGTACGCCGGGATGATCCTGCTGGCCATCGTACCTGCGATCTGGCGGCGGATCATGGACCCGCGGGTGCTCGCACACTTCGGTGGCGACATGAGCCAGGCGAACATTTCCCCACGGAAACGGGCAAAGGTCTTGGCGCAGTACCCGGTGCCCGCGGCGTCCGAGGAGGCCGCATGAGCCAGTACCGCTGCCCCGGCTGCTACTACACCTACGACGAAGCAGCCGGCGACCCCCGCGAGGGATTTCCCGCCGGGACCGCCTGGGCGGACGTGCCCGACGACTGGTGCTGTCCCGATTGCGGCGTGCGCGAGAAGGTCGATTTCGAGCCCGGAGAAGGAAAGTGAGCCACGTGGAGATCACCGTCGATCGAGCCAAGTGCGAGGGCCTGGGCATGTGCGGGCCATGGCGCACGAGTTCTTCGAGGTCCAAGACGACGGCACCATGGTCGTCTTGGACGAGCACCCGGCCGATGAACACCGCCAGACAGTCGCCGCCGCCGTAGACGCCTGCCCCGTGCTGGCACTCACCCTGAAGGGCTGAGGCATGGAGCGTCTCGTCGTCGTCGGCGCCTCATTGGCGGGATTGCGCGCGGTGCAGTCCGCCCGCCGCGCCGGATTCACCGGCTCGATCACCCTGATCGGTGCCGAGGAGCACGTGCCCTACGACCGGCCGCCGCTGTCCAAGGCATTCCTCGCCGCCGGCCACGATGGCGAGCCTCCGTCCTTTCACAGTGCCGACGAGCTGCGCGAGCAGTTCGGGGTCGAGCTGAGCCTCGGTGTTTCGGCAGAGGCGTTGGATACGGCGGCACGGGAAGTCCACCTGCCAGGCCGCGCGGTGCCCTACGATGGGCTGGTCATTGCCACCGGCGCCACACCGCGCACCCTGCCGGGAGCCGACGGGATCGCCGGCGTGCATCAGTTGCGCACGCTCGATGACGCCGTGGCGATCCGGAACGCACTGGATGCCGGTGCCCGCACCGTGGTCGTGGGAGCCGGGTTCATCGGGTCCGAGGTCGCCTCGGCGGCGCGCAAGCGCAATCTGCCTGTCACCGTGGTGGAAGCCTCTGACCTGCCGCTGTCCCGCTCGCTAGGCCTGGAGGTGGGTGCCGTGTGCGCGGGGCTGCATGGCGCACACGGCACCCACCTCAAGCTTGCCCGCACGGTCAGCGGCCTCGAGTCGCAGTACGGACAGGTCACCGGGGTGCGGCTCGATGACGCAACCGTGCTGCCGGCCGATCTGGTCGTGATCGGCATCGGGGTTACACCCGCCACGACATGGCTGAGCGACAGCAGCCTACCGCTGCACGAGCACGACGGCGGTCTGCTGTGCGACGCCACGCTTTGGACCGGCGCCGAGGGGGTGTACGCGGCCGGTGACGTCGCACACGCGGTCAATCCCCTCTTCGACGACGACCTCATGCGGCTCGAGCACTGGACCACCGCCGCCGAGCAAGGAGCCGTTGCCGCCCGGCACGCGCTCGACCCAGCCGCCGCCGTGGCCCACGCGCCAGTGCCCTACTTCTGGTCTGACTGGTACGAACACCGCATCCAATTCACTGGGACAGCACACGCCGACGAGGTGCACGTGACCAGGCCAGCCAGCGAGGGATTACTCGTCCTCTACCGCCGCGGTGACCGGCTGGCCGGGGCACTCACGGTCGACCGCCCCGGTGACATCATGAAGTTCCGCCGCCGCATCGCAGCCCGAGGAGACTGGACCGAAGCCCTCGCGTTCGCCGAGCAGAAAGACACCACCCCACGTGGCTAGCATGACTCCGATGGCAGCCCCAGACGGCAACGCAGGACAACCAGGCACGCCTGCACACGCGCATCGTGCAGGTCGCCGCTGCCGTCACCAGCGAAACTGGATGGTCTTGTCACCCTGACAAAACGACGTCAGACCGCGCTTCCTCCGTGAACTTCGCACGGCCACGCAAGCCCAGCGATGATGCGTCCCCTACAATGTCGTACACACGTACGCCAAACAAAAGGGGACTGTCGGTCGATCGGTGTAAGTGGTCCTGACACGCCGAGTGTGTTCGGCGGGAAGGACTGTGATGACCGAGAGCCTCGAGTCGATGGACTCGTTGACCACGGAGCAGCAGGAACTGGCGGCCGAGCTTGTTGCGAAGGCCCGGGATGAGGGTGTGGAGCTCACCGGCCCGGACGGGTTGCTGACCGGCTTGACCAAGCGCGTGTTGGAGACCGCGCTGGAGGCCGAGCTGTCCGATCACCTGGGATATGACAAGCACGACCCAGCCGGCCGCGACCGGGGCAATTCGCGTAATGGGTCGCGGTCCAAGACGGTGTTGACCGATATCGGACCGGTCGAGGTCGAGGTGCCCCGGGATCGGGAGGGCAGCTTCGAGCCGCAGACGGTGCGCAAGCGGCAGCGCCGCTTGTCAGGTGTGAACGAGATCGTGCTGTCGCTGACGGCGCGCGGGATGACCACCGGTGAGATCTCGTCGCATTTCACCGAGGTCTACGGGGCCCGGATCAGCAAGGACACCATCTCGACGATCACCGATACGGTGCTCGAGGAAATGACCGAATGGTGCAATCGACCGTTGGATCGGGTGTATCCGGTCGTGTTCGTCGATGCTATCGCGGTCAAGGTCCGTGACGGGCAGGTCACCAACAAGCCGGTATATGTCGCGATCGGCGTCACCGTGGATGGCGAGCGTGACATCCTCGGGTTGTGGATCGGGGATGGCGGTGAGGGCGCGAAGTTCTGGCTGCAGGTGTTCACCGAACTCAAAAACCGTGGTGTCGAAGACATCTGCATCCTCGTCTGCGACGGGCTCAAGGGCATGGTCGACTCGGTGGCCACCGTGTGGCCGTTGTGCACGGTGCAAACGTGCGTGATCCACCTGATCCGCAACACCTTCCGCTATGCCGCCCGCCAGGACTGGGAGAAACTCAGCCGCGATTTGCGGCCCGTCTACACCGCCCCGACCGAGTCCGCCGCACAAGCACGGTTTGAGGACTTTACTGACAGCTGGGGCCAGAAATACCCGGCGATCGTCACGCTCTGGCAGCGCACCTGGGCCGAATTCGTGCCATTCCTGGACTACGACGCCGAGATCAGAAAGGTGATCTGTTCGACCAACGCCATCGAAAGCCTCAACGCCCGCTACCGCCGGGCGGTGCGAGCCCGCGGCCACTTCCCACACGACCAAGCCGCGATCAAGTGTCTCTACCTCACCACCCGGGCGCTTGACGCCACCGGCAAGGGTCGCGCGAAATGGATCGTGCGCTGGAAACGACCCCTCAACGCCTTCGCCACCACGTTCGAAGGCCGCATCGTCCCCAGCACCACCAACTAACCACCCCAAGACCACTTACACCGAAAACCCGACACTCCCAACAAAAGTGCATGTCAACATACCAAAGAGTCTGAACGCGGCCGGAAAAGTCGAGCGAGACTACTTCGTAGGACTGCACTCAAGGAGTGCGATGTTCCAGGTGGTGGGAACATCGAGCTGATCTCCACGGCTGTGCGGTTTGCACTTGATCGCGGGTGGCATTTGGTCAGCGAAGGCATCATGCACGCGGCGCGCTACTGCGACATGCTCGATGGGCTACGCCGTGATCATGTCGGCAGGACGACGTTCTACTACTTTGACGTTTCGTGGCGCGAGGCCCTACGACGACACAGGACACGACCGCAGGCCAACGAGTTTAGCCATGACGAGATGCAAGAGGGGTATCGAGCGGCAGATCAACTTGGCTTCGACGAAGAGCACATCATTCCTGGAGAATACTCGCTGGACGGTACCGTGCGCCGTATCCTGGGTGGAGCGCTTAGTGAGAGCGTCGATTCCTCAGCGCCCTGACTCCGTTTCAGGGTGTTGAATCATTTGACTGGCCGACACCGGGGGTTCTGTGCCGTGGTGACCAGCCGATGGTGCGCCTTCCGCGTAGGAATCGAGAGCGATGGATGTAGCGGCGAGCAGCGCGACGACTATCAGCAGGTTAAGGATGAATCGCAGCGTCGTTTCCGGTGTGCAATGGCTTGCTGATGTGGGTTTCTTGAAGTGCTGCACGGCAGTCTCCTTACATGTTCTTGCGCATTAGATCGAGTACGCGCGCTAGCTGGTCGGCTGTCAGTGGTGGTTGCACTGGCCTGGTCTTTGCTGTGACGCCCGGTTCGGTTTTGAACGCTGGAACGCGACCTCGGCAGCGCGTCGCTTTTCGGGGACGGCTCAACTGCCTACGCCGAGGACGTGCGCCGCGCCTTACCGGAGGCGGTTCAGGCCTCGGACCGATGGCATCTTTGGCATGGCCTGGCATGTGCGATGGAGAAGGCCGTGGCCGCTCACAGTCGATGCTGGGTGGCGGCAGGACCGAAACGGCAAGCTCTGACCCGCGAGAACACCACGCTCGAACGCTGGCGGGCCGTTCACAACCTGGTGGACCACGGTGTCGGACGGCTCGACTGTTCTCGCAGGCTCGGACTTGCGCTGAATATGGTGAAACGCTCCGCGCCCCGGAGCCCGACCGGTTGCGCCGCCCATCGCAATACCGAGCCAGCCTGGTCGACCCCTACCGCGATCACCTCCGGCACGACGTACGGCCGAGCCTGGCGTATCGGTGATGCGCCTTTTCGACGAGATCACAGCCCTTGGCTACACCGGCAGCCTGAACCTGCTGCACAAGTACCTCAACCAGGGCCGAGAGCAAGGGGACCGGATCATCCCGTCCCCGCGGCGCCTGGCCTCGTGGATCATGAGCAGGCCCGCCGATCTGCCCGAGCAGCGCCGCGCCCACCTGGCTGACCTTGTGGCTGCGTGCTCTGATATGACTGCCCTTGCCTCGTTAGTCGGCGAGTTCGCGCAGCTCATTGCCAAACGCCGCGGTCACGATCTCGACATCTGGATCGAACGAGTGCGTGCGGTCGGACTGCCCGAGCTCGATCCGTTCCTCCGTGGCCTCAACCAAGACCACGATGCCGCGATCGCCGGCCTCACCCTGCCCTACAGCAACGGCCCCATCGAAGGCGTCAACACCAAGATCAAGTTCCTCAAGCGCCAGACTTACGGCAAAGCCAGCTTCGCCCTGTTACGCAAGAGGATCCTGCTCGACCAGTGATCCTCGTGCTTGATCACTAAATCAGCGCCAGAGCCGTTCTCCTGACAATTCCCTAAATGGTGCGGGTTCGCTATTAGGGCGTGGCTTTGACGTAGGTGGCGACGAAGTCGGGGTCGGCCAGGGTGTGGTCAAGGTTGGGGGAGCCTCCAGGGGAGCCGAGGTCGGCGAAGATGTCCCGACTGGCTTGTTGGAAGGGTTGCCAGTGTTCGTCGACGCGTTGGGCGGGCCGGATGGCCTCAACGGGGCAGACGGGTTCGCAGGCGGCGCAGTCGATGCATTCGGTGGGGTGGATGTAGAGCATGCGCTCGCCCTCGTAGATGCAGTCGACGGGGCATTCTTCGATGCAGGAGCGGTCTTTGACGTCGATACAGGGTTCACCGATGACGAAGGCCATGGGACGGGTGTTCCTTTCAAGCGTGGTGAGGGTTTTCCCGTAGATGCTCGGGGTTGCTCAGAGGCGTGGCGTGTGAGGAATGTTCGGGGGCCAGGCCAGCCTCGGGGTGCAGCGCGGCGGCGGCGTTGTTGACGGCGGTGGCGACTTCGCCGAAGCCCACGGAGATGAGTTTGACCTTGCCGTCGTAGGTGGTGATGTCTCCTGCGGCGTATACCCGTGGCAGGCTAGTGCGCATCGCGGAGTCGACGGCGATCGACCGCTCGTGCAGTTCCAGCCCCCAAGTGGCGATCGGCCCGAGGTTGATCTTGAAGCCCAGCGCGGCCACCACCACTTGAGCCGGGATCCGGTAAGGTGGGCCGGCGCCGGTGAGTTCGGCGGCCTCGATGTGGCCGTTGCCGTGCAGCGCCTGCACCTGGGCGTCGAGGTGCAGTGTGCACGCTGAGGCCCGCAGTTGGTCCATGGAGTGCTCGTGGGCGCGGAACCGTTGCCGACGGTGGACAAGGTGGACGCTGTGGGCGCGCTGCACGGCGGCCAAAGCCCAGTCCACCGCAGAGTCCCCGCCGCCGACGATGACGACATCGCGGCCCGTGAACAGGTCCAAGTCACTTACGAAGTAGTGCAGCCCACGCCCGAGGTACTCCTCGCCGCAGGGCAGGGGGCGTGGCGTCGCCGCCCCCACGCCGGCTGTAATGATCACCGCACCGGCCTCCACGGTCGCTCCGGTGTTGCTGACCACGATCACCGTCTCACCGGTGCGCTCCAGCCGCTGGGCTTGTTGTCCAAGCAAATAGGTCGGTGCGAAGGGGGCGGCCTGCGCGACCAGGTTGTCCACCAATTCCTGGCCTTTGACGCAGGGTAACCCGGCGATATCGTACAGGTTCTTTTCCGGGTACAGGGCTCCAACCTGGCCGCCCGGATGGGGCAGGGAGTCCATTACCGCGACGCGCAGGCCGCGGAAACCAGCGTAGTAGGCTCCGTAGAGCCCGACTGGACCGGCGCCGATCAACAGCACATCAACGCGGGTAGGGGTGTCGCTCATTGTCTCGTCTCTCACGCGCTCATGGGCGTTGGGCAGTGTGCCGCAGTACACACCGCACCGCGGCACGGGATGCCCGTTACTTAAGCCTCAGCCCGCGTACGAGTGGCCTTGGCGGCTTCGTCCTCGCGGTGAAAGCGTTCTTCGAGGTGCTCGGGGCTGGCGTCGGTGTCGATCGTGGACAGATCGGCCCCCATGGCGGATTGGATCGATTCCAGTCGCCGGGTGCCTTTGTCCATGGCGTAGGAGACCAACTCGTCTTTGCTTAAATCGAACGGTACCTCGTCCACAGCCGCGAAGACGTGCTCGATCTGCGCCACGGCGTGCGGCAGCAGCTCCTGCATCGTCTGCTCCACCACGGTCCAGTTCTCCTCGTCTGCAGCTACGTGCCGTCGGCACGTGAAGGTTCCCCAGGCCATGTGGCGCCGTTCGTCATCGCCAATCATTTTGATGATCTTCTGCATGCCGGGGAAGATGCCGCGACTGCGGCACACCTTGTCCCAGGCGTAGTAGCCGGTCAGCGCCAGCACCCCTTCGACGACGTGGTTGTAGGTCACCGACGCCCGCACCTGGGCCGCGGGACTAGGATCAGCGCTCAGTGCTCGCAGGTTCTGCGGGAGCGCCTCGTAGAACACCGCCCGATAACCCGGGTTGTCGGCCACATGCTCATGCAGATCGCCTGTCAGACCCACCGTGTCCAGCCAGCGCCGGAACACCTCGGTGTGCTTGGCTTCTTCAAAGCAGAACTGGGTCAGGTACAGCTCGTCGTGAAATCGGCCTTCGGCGGCCATGGCGGCCATGAACGGCTGCAAGTCCTGTGTGACTGACTCCTCACCGGCGATGAACTGCGCACACAGCGTAGCCGCCAAGCGCTGCTCTAACTCCGTCAGACTGGCCCAGTCGTGCGCGTCCTGGCGCATGTCAATCTCGGCGGGATTCCAAAACCCCGCGTTGCCCTTGACGAACAACCGCATCGGGAAGGACTGCCAGTTCAGCCCGCCCTCACCCAGACTCGCGAAGCCCTCACGACTCGTCCCCAACATCACATCTCCTTTGACAATGGCGGACTAGGTGTCAAAACTGTGGACTCAAACTGCAAACTTGTCAAGGCGGGTGAAGATGCCGACGGCAAGGGCTCTACCTTGGAGGCGATACCGGCCATCCGGGGAGCCCGGGCGAGGCCGTAGCGTTGGCTGTGTGCCACCGATGGGAAGCTCGTTTCGCCAGATCGTGCGCCAGCAGCTACGCACCACCGCGCTCGACGCCGCCCACAGGTTGGTCAGCGAGCGCGGTTGGGCCAGCGTGCGCATGGGCCAAGTGGCAGCAGCGGTCGGAGTCAGCCGGCAGACGCTATACAACGAGTTCGGTTCCAAAGACAAACTCGGCACCGCGCTCGTGCAGCGCGAAACCGACCAGTTCGTCACCGGCGTCGCCGAACAGCTCGCCCGCCATGCCGACGACCTCGAAAAAGCCGTCACCGCCGCAGTCGGCTACGCCCTCGAACAAGCCGCCACCAACCCGCTGGTCCATGCCGTGCTCACCAGTGCCCGCACCGACACCGCCGGCCTACTGCCCCTGCTAACCACCCGCTCCGAACCAGTCCTCACCGCCGCCAGCACCGTAGTGATCGACTTCCTGACCCGCACCCGGCCCGACCTCGACACCGACACCGTCGAGATCGTCACCGATTCCCTCGTCCGTTTGACCGTCAGCCACATCGTCCTGCCTACAGACACCCCCGAACGCACCGCCCGCAAACTCTCCACCCTCGCACTCCGGGCCCTAACTGCACCGCACTGACCGGTGGGGGACTGCCGCAGGCGGGACTGTCCGTCGATCGGCTCTGGCTCACTTTCGGTGCTGACGTAGGGTCGGCCGACTGACCACAGAGCGTTGTGCCAGGGTAACGCTGGTGCGACGTTGATCAACTTCTTGCGTTGGAGTTCTCGGGATTGTCTTCCCTGGTCATCCTGGGTATCGAGGATGAGGCTGGGACGATTGCTGTCCGGGCATCGACGCGGTCATGGCCGGTGGCCTGCCCGGGATGCGCTGTGGAGACGGGGCGGGTACATGGCTATGTCGAGCGGTCGCTGGCCGACGTGCCGGTGGACGGAAGACGCGTCGTGGTGCGCGTGCGGGCACGGCGGATGCGGTGTTGCACTGTGGACTGTTCGCGGCAGACGTTCCGCGAGCCCCTAACCAGTGTGGCGGAGCGGTATCAGCCCCGTACCGCCCTGCTGGCCACGCAGGTGGGCCATGTCGTGCGGGAGTCGGCTGGGCGCGCCGGCACTCGGGTCCGGGCGAGGCTCGGTATCGGATTATCATGACACATCGCGCTGCGGACGCTATTGCGGCTGCCGATGCCCGACCGGCCGGTGCCGCCGGTGATCGGGGTGGACGATTTCGCCCTGCGTAAGCGGCAGCGCTACGCCACCGTGATCATCGACGCGGTCACCGGTGAACGCGTCGACGTCCTGGCTGACCGCACGGCGGACAAGCTGGTAGCCTGGTTACGCGGCCTCCCGGGGGTGCCGGTGGTGTGCTGGGATGGCTCCGGGCCTACACCGAAGCGATCCGCCGCGCACTACCCAACGCAGTGCAGGTCACCGACCGGTGGCATCTCTGGCACAACCTCGCCGAGGCCGTCCTCAAGGAAGTCGCCGCCCGCAGTGCGTGCTGGGGCAAGACAGGCCCACCACTACAGGAGGGCAAGCGCGCCACCACGACTCGGGAGCGCTGGCGGCAAGTGCATGATCTGCTTGATCGCGGCGCCGGACTGCTGGAGATCTCCCGCCGGTTGAACCTGGGGTTGAACACGGTCAAGCGCTACGCCCGCATCGAAGCGCCCGAACGACTGGTGCGCGCTCCGCAGTATCGGCCAACCCTGGTCGACCCGTTCCGCGACCACCTACGTCGCCGCCCTGCGGAAGATCCAGCGGTGTCGGTACCCCGGTTGCTTCAGGAGATCACCGAGCTCGGCTGTACCGGAAGCCAGAACCTGCTGTATCGCTACATCACACAAGGACGCGTCGAATCCGACCGGCCCGCGACCTCACCCAGACGACTCGCCCGCTACATGCTCACTCACCCGGACACGCTCCACGACCATCAGCGAGAACGGATTTACGCCGCGACCAGCGCCTGCCCCGAAATGACCGCACTCACCGCCCTTGTCCGCGACTTCGCCGCACTACTCACACCCGACCCCCAACAACGACGAGCGCCTGTCCAGCTGGATCGCGCAGGCCCGAGCCGAGGACCTGCCCCACCTCCACGCGTTCACCCGCGGCCTCGACCTCGATCGGCCCGCCGTGAACGCCGCACTCACTCTAAAATTCCACAATGGACGAACAGAAGGTGTGAACACCAAAACAAAGCTACTCAAGCGACAAATGTGCGGCCGCGTAGGCTACACTCTGCTCCACCACCGCATCCTACTCGGATGAGACACACACCGTCACCACCGAAAGTCAGCCTGAGCCGAAAACCCGACACTCCCCCGGGCCGAAGGCTGCCGGACTGACGGTGCGGGCGGGATCGGACGCAACGGGCGGGCGAGCACGGGTACGTAGGCTCATCATCGCCGCGTTCGTCGGTTTACTCACCCTGCCTTCGATGGTCGTTGACCGGGCGTTGGCCCCTGTTGCGAGATCGCGGAATCTCTCCCACGCAACACGTACTTTTGGATCTTGCCGGTGGCGGTCTTGGGGAGTTCGGATACGAACGTGATCTGGCGCGGTGCCTTGAAGTGCGCGAGGTTCGCGCGCACGAACGCGATCAGCTCGTCACCGGTAACCGGCGTCTCGCCGACGGGAACGACGAAGGCGTGGGGTGTCTCGCCCCATTTCTCGTCTGGCGCGCCCACGACCGCGACCTCTTGAACACCCTCGTGCCGCAGCAGCACACCTTCCAACTCGACAGAGGAGATGTTCTCGCCGCCTGAGATGATGACGTCCTTGATGCGGTCCCGGATCTCGACGTAGCCGTCGGCGTGGGTGACCGCCGCGTCGCCGGTGTGGAACCAGCCGTCGCGCAGGACTTCGGCCGTTGCCTCTGGGGAGCGGAAGTAGCCATCCATGACCACGTTGCCCCGGATCACGATCTCGCCGATGGTCTGACCGTCCCACGGGACTTCATCGCCGTTCTCCTCGACGACCTTGAGCTCGCCAGAGGTGATCAGCGCGACGCCCTGCCGCGCTTTGACAGCGCTGAGCTCGTCCGGAGACAGACCGTCGTGCTCCGGCAGCGGTTCGCAGACCGTGATGAACGGGGCGGTTTCAGTGAGCCCGTACACCTGCGTGATGGTCCAGCCGAACTCCTGCTCCAGTTGCTGGATGGTGGCTGCCGCCGGCGGGGCGCCAGCAGTGACCACCCGGACGCCCGGAGGGAGGTTTCCTCGGACGTCCTCGGGTGCGCTCGCTAGCGAGATCAGCACGGTCGGCGCCGCGCACAGCCACTGCACGTCCTCAGCGCGGATCAGTTCGAATACGCGTGTGGGTTCGACGGCACGCAGGCAGACGTGCTTGGCGGCGGCCGCGGTGACTGTCCACGTGTAGGTCCACCCGTTGGCGTGGAACATCGGTAGCGTCCAGAGGTAGCCCTGCCCGGTGTCCAGACGTAGGTGGATCAGTGTGCCCACCGAGTTCATGTAGGCGTTGCGGTGGGTGATCATGACGCCCTTGGGGCGGGCCGTGGTGCCGCTGGTGTAGTTGATCGTCAGCAGGTCGTTCTCGTCGATGTCCGGTCGTGTGAAGTGTGGCTCGGATGCCGCGAGGAGCGCCTCGTAGTCCTCCCAGCCGTCGCGGGCTTCCTCCAGGGCGACGAAGTGCTCCACGTGGGGCAGCTGATCGCGAATCTTGTCCAGCTTGTCCAGCTGGTCCCCGTGTGCGCACACCACCTTGGAGCCGGAGTGGTTGAGGATGTAGGCGAAATCGTCGGACGCCAGCCGATAGTTGACCGGTACCAGGACCGCGCCGAGCTGCGGCACCGCGTAGAACGATTCCAGCTGTGCATGCGTGTTCGGCGCGATGTAGGCCACGCGGTCGCCCTTGGACACTCCCATCCGCTGCAACGCCGCCGACCACCGGTCGCACCTGGTGAAGAATTCCTCGTAGGTCAGCCGAAGCTCGCCGTCCACCACCGCCTCGCGCCACGGGTGGAGCCTGCGGGTGCGGCGTGCGAACTGCAGAGGGCTCAGTGGAACTTTCATCGTTGGGCTCCGATCTTCGTGATCGTGCAATAAGGCTGTACAACACGGCATTCCTCGTCAAGGTCAATGTGGTCGCGCCGCTGTCATACTTGCCGAGCCGGAGACGCGGCGGCAAACCCCATGCGAAGCACCCGGCGTCTCGGTCGGATATCTCCGGAGGACAAACGGCAAGCCTATTCACTTGGACACGCGTTAACCACCGCTTCGGGGTGCCAGCGAGGAATTGTCAAGACCTGTGTTGTGCCCTGAACGCGAAGGAGATGTCGGTGTAGGAAATCTTCAGCAGCGCTGCGTGGGACACCCGTCCGAGGATCACCATAAAAGATCGCGGCTAGATCCAGTCGTCGGTGATGAGCATGGTCACGCCACCTGTGGCGAAATTATCGATGTCCGCAGCGGCGGCTTGGCCCTCTGGGGAAGCGAGTCCGGCCTCGAGGGCTTGTTTCGAGTCGAAGACGAGCTCGGCGACCAGGTAGTACGGCGGCTTGGATCCGTCCGGGGTCGTACACTTGCCAGCATGCCACTGCCGCACTCCAGGGATTTTGTCGGCCAGCGGGCGGTGGGTGGAGTTGTAATACTGGTCGAAGGCGGCCCGGTTATCGGGGTGCCCGTAACACACGATCAAGCGATACATCAGCGGTCCTGCTTCCGATTCTTCGGCTGTTCTGCACCTAACTCAGGAGGTTTAGGCTGGGCGGGCGAGTAGTTCACCGAGGTGTTGGTCGACCTGGGGCATGTAGGTGGGGGCGACGGCGAACAGTGCGAGGTGCCCGAGTACGTCGTCGATCACCCGTAGTTCGCTGCCTTTGACCATTTTTTGCTCGGCGCGGCAGTCGCGCACGGGGAAGAACATGTCCTCGTTGATCGGCATCACGAACATGGGCACGGTAATCCGGCCGAGTGCGGCGGCCAGGTCGCCTTCGGTGTTGCGGGCGACGTCGCCGTGTTGCCATTTCCAGGCCATGCACAGCAGGTCGTTGGGGTCCATGGCGGTGAAGTACGGCTCCAGGAAGCCCTCGAGGAACTCCTCCTTGGTGTGGAACTCCAGAGCGCGCCACACCTCCTGTTTCCAGAACTCGGTGGAGAAGCCCATCACCGCCCAGATGCGGGCGTGCCGTTTCAGTCCCTCGACCACGTCGGCGTTCGACCCGTACTCGCCCCCGTTGAACCCGGGGTCCGAGGTGATCGCCTCGCACAGCACCTGGGCGAACAGGAAGTCGTGCGGCGTGTTCTGCGCGGTGCCCGCGATCGGCGCCGCCCGCCTGACCTTGTCCGGGAACCGGACGGCCCACTCGTAAGTCTGCTGAGCACCCATCGAGCCGCCGACGACCAGTTGCAGCCTCTCGATGCCGAAGTGCTCGCGCAGCAGGCGCTCCTGGGCGACGACATCGTCCCCGGTTCGCACGCGGGGGAACTTCGACATCGCGAGCTCCGCGTTGGCGCCCGCGGCGTTGTGCGGGCTGGTGGAGAGCCCACTGCCGATCTGGTTGATGACGACGATGAAGTACTCGTCCGGATTCAGCGCGTGATCTGCTCCGATGTAGTTCTCCCGCCACACCTGGTGGGTGCCGGAGTACCAGGTGGTGACCAGAATGGCGTTGTCCTTGGCCTCGTTCAGCGTGCCGAAGGTCGCGACCGCGAGCTGACAGTCGGGAATCGAGCCGCCCTCCTCGAGGTCGAGCCTGCCGATGCTGATCAGCTCGTAGTCGCCGTGGAATTCCTGGGTGTAGTACGGGTTGTCGATCATCGTTGGCCTCCCGTTTCGGTCCCTGGCGTGCGCCCACTGTGCATGTGTCGCGGGCCCGCGAAGTGTCCGAAATTGGGACACGTCACGGCCTTGACTTCTGGGGCATCATGGCAACATCTCGCTCTGTGTGTGATGCCACAAGGAGGTGGTGGACCGATGGGCGAACTCGCGGATCAGCGGCTCCTGCTTGCCGCAGCCCGCGCAGACTTGATCGAGAACGCAGACCTCCAACTGCGCGGAGTCCCAGGCCACGTGGCCGCATCCTGGCGGCGCAGCGTTGACCGAGGAGTTCCCCCACACGAGGTGGCTCCCCCCTACTCTCCAGAGCTCGACTTCGACGCTCGTCTCGTCCGCTGCGCACAGCCCGTACTGGATCAACTCTCCAAACAGATCGCCGACCTCCCGATCAGCGTGGCGCTCACCGACGAACGCGCCCGCCTGGTCAGCCGCCGGGACAGCAACTCCTGGATCGCGCGCATGCTCGATCGGGTGTACTTCGCGCAAGGCTTCGACTACGCCGAAGGAGCGGTCGGCACCAACGGCGTCGGCACGGTGCTGGAGTTCGGTGAGTCGATGCACGTGGTGGGCGCCGAGCACTTCGTGGAGTCGCTGCAGGACTTCGCGTGCGCGGGCGCGCCGGTGCGTGACCCGTTCACCGGACGGATCGAGGGCGTGCTCGACCTGAGCTGCATGAGCGAGCACTCCACGCCGCTGATGCACTCGCTGGTCCGCTCCGCAGCACGACAGATCGAGCACAACCTGCTGGCAGACCGCGACCAGGCACAGCAGGCGCTGTTCGACGCCTACTCGCGGGTGGAGACGCGCAGCAGGCAGGCCGTGCTGGCCGTCGGCCGGCGGACCGTGCTGGGCAACTCACCGCTGCGGGACCTTCTCGACGCGCGTGACCAGGAGGTGCTGCAGGACCACGTCCGGTTCGTCATGTCGCGACACGCGACCGTGGACGACGAGGTCGAACTGCCCTCCGGCACCTGCGTCCGCCTGCGCGGCGCCAGGGTCGAGGTGGGCGGTGACATCGCGGGCATGGTCGCCGTCGTCTCGACCCAGCCCGACCTCCCGCGCCCCACCCCGTTGATGATCGAGAACGGCCGGCCGCGTTCCACCACAGTCGACACCCCGCGCCACGGGATGCTGGAGAGCCGGTCGCCGGCATGGCGTGCGGCGGCGGCCACCGTCGAGACCGCGATCCGTGCCGGAACCCCGGTCCTGGTCCTCGGCGAACCCGGGACCGGCCGCTGCACCCTGCTGGCCGAGCTGCACCGGCTCGCCTCCGGATCAGGACAGGTCATCGCGCTGAACGCCGACGAGGTCGCGGCGGCACCGTCGCAGATCTGCGCTCGCCTCCGGGAGCCGGCCTCAGAGCCGACGCTGTACGTACTCAGAGACATCGACCGGCTGCACGCCAAGTCCCTCAGCAGGCTCGCCGAGGCGTTGGGCCCCGCGCCCGACGGTACCCCCGGCAGGGTCTCGGGGACGGTCGCCGCGACGGCCTCGGAGGCTATCGTCGAGCGGGCCTCCTACCAACGGCTGCTGGCCACCTTCGGCGCCTCGGCGATCGTTCCCGCGCTGCGCCATCGCCGGTCCGATCTGCCCGGCCTGGTAGAGGCGTTGCTAACCGATCTCGCGCCGCATCGCGATACCTGCCTGTCCCGCGATGCCATGCGCGTACTCGGCGGCTACGACTGGCCGGGCAACGTCCGGCAGCTCAAACGAGCCCTGTCGGCCGCGCTCGCACGGCGGCCGGTGGGTGTCATCGAGGCCGCCGACCTTCCCACGTTCTGTCAGAGCGTGCCGCGCAGCTCGCTGCGCCCCGTGGACGAGACCGAACGCGACGCCATCGTCACCGCGTTGCGCGAGGCCGGCGGCAACCGGGTGGCAGCAACCAGGGCACTCGGCATCGCCCGTTCCACGCTCTACCGCAAGATCCGCCAGTACGGCATCACGATCTGAGACCCCTCGCCGCACCGCGCTGTCCGGCACTCGATTGTGCCGCCGGGACCGACGGACGTCTGGTCGTGAGTGTTGCGAGTGGTGCTCACCATGCGCAACACTCACGACCGTAGACCAGCGTGAACGCTCTGCCTGACTGCGTCAGTTCATGTCAGGTCATCCGGAAGGACGGGTAGCCCCCGACAGCCTCCTCGTCACACTTCTCGCGGTAGGTGCCCACCCCGCCGATGTAGGACAGCAGACGTCGCGGCTTGCCCGCCACGTTCGAGCCCATGTACCAGGAGTGGGTCTTCGGCACCAGCGTCGCGCTCGCGATCTCCTCATGGTGGGCCACCCAGGCATCCTCGCCTTCCTGGGTCGGCTCGATCACCGACTTGCCTTGCGCCTTCACGTGTCGGATGACGTCGGTGATCCACTCCGTCTGCTGCTGCAGGCAGGTCGTCATGTTGCACAGGGCCGCCGACGGAGCCAGCGGGACGGCGGTGGTGAGCATGTTGGGGTAGCCGTGCACCATCAGGCCCATCGTGGTGCGGATGTCCCGGCTCCAGTCCTCGGCCAGCGACCGGCCGTCCCGGCCGCGGATATCGACTCGAGTCAGAGCCCCGGTACCCGCGTCGAAACCGGTCGCCAGAATGATCACGTCGAGCTGGTGGACAGTGCCGTCGGTGAGCTGGATGCCATCAGGGGTGATTCGAGCAATCGGGTTATCCCGGACCCCGACCAGCGTGACGTTGTCGCGGTGATAGACCTCGAGATAGCCCTGCTCCAGCGGGACGCGGTGGGTGCCGAACCCATAGTCGGTGGGCACCAGAATGTCGATCAGCCGCTGGTCCTTGAGGCGTTCGCGCATCTTCTCCCGGACGAACTCGGAGACCTCCTCGCTGACCTGTTCATCAAAGAACATCTCCCCGAAGCTGGCCAGCCACAGTTTCAGCGACCCGTCCTGATAGATCTCCTCGAGGATCTCCCGACGCCGCTGAGGCGTGTATGCGGCCCACTCGTGCTCGAAATCGTACTCGAACCCGCTGAACGTGTGCGGCAGTGTGGCCCGCAACTCCTCGAACCGGTTCTTGTACCAAGCCTGCTCAGACGGCCCGTAGTCCGGATTCTTCATCGGCAGCACGTACTGCGGCGTCCGTGCGAACACGGTGAGGTGCTCGACCTCGGCGGCGATGGTCTGGATCACCTGGATGCCGGTCGCACCGATACCGACCACACCGACCCGCTTACCCGCCAGCTCGACACCGTCCTTCGGCCAGCGGGACGTGTGGTACACCGATCCGCGGAAGCCGTCCTGTCCCTCGAAAACGTTCTCCAGCGGCGCGGACAGCATACCTCCGCAGGCGACGAAGAACTGCGTGTCGATCGTCTCGCCGCGGTCGGTGCCCACGAGCCAGCGCCCACGGTCCTCGTCGAAGTGCGCGCTAGTGATCGTCGTGGAAAACTGAATGTCCCGGCGCAGGTCGAGCCGGTCGGCGACGTAGTCCATCCACCGCTCCACCTCGTGCTGGTCCGGGAACCGCTGACTCCAGCTCCACTCCTTATAGAGGACCTCGTCGAAGAAGTACTGATAGATGTAGGCCTCACTGTCGAACCGGGCGCCCGGGTAACGGTTCCAATACCAGGTTCCGCCCACGTTGGAGCCCGCCTCGTAGGCCCGCACACGCAGCCCCTGCTCGCGCAACTGGTGCAGCTGATACAAGCCGGCCACCCCGGCGCCGAGCACCACCGCGTCGAGCACGATGTCCGCCTGGCCCTGCCCAACCCGTGGGGCGGTGTCAGTCGCGGCCGTCATGGGTCCACCTCCTAGTGATACGCGTCATAACCACAGGCATCGTCGACCCTGTCCCCACCAACCACGCTGTCCCAAAATCGAACACCTAGAGCAGCCGCACTTCTGGATGTAGCCAGACCAATCGGTGGCAGCAGGGTCTTTGAAGCGTCCCAAGTCTTCGGGGAGGCTCGTTGTTGGTGTCAGGCGACCAGGCTGGCTAACTCGCACAGGGTCTCGAACTCGGTCGGCAGCCGATGGCCACAGGCCTCGTGAAGTTGTCGGTTGCTATACCACTCCACCCATGCGCGGCGGTGGCGATTTCGACTTCTCGTTTAGGCGCCATGCCCACTACGGCTTAATCAGCTCCGTGCGTACAGGCCGATCATGGTTCCAGGGAGCGTGTTATCAAGAGCACTGCCAACCGTTCCGATCGACGCATCGATGCCCGCGTCAATCAGACACTGGGTGAACCGCAACGAGATGTACTATCCTCCCGGAGTCGGAACGGTGCACACGCTTTAAAAACACCGTCGAATACACGGTAGCCTCGATCGCGCAAACCCCGTTTCGAGAGTATCCATAATGAGATCGTCCTCATGCATACTCTGTCCACCCGACCC
Source organism: Saccharopolyspora sp. ID03-671 (assembly GCF_045278815.1). Taxonomy (NCBI): domain Bacteria; kingdom Bacillati; phylum Actinomycetota; class Actinomycetes; order Pseudonocardiales; family Pseudonocardiaceae; genus Saccharopolyspora; species Saccharopolyspora sp. ID03-671. The sequence continues at coordinate 3,123,554 of NZ_CP134054.1, read as the reverse complement.
GACGATTCTACGGGAGAACACATCCGCGGCGAACACCACATAGACGGTGCCGGACCAGTCGCCACGTGGCTGAAAACCGTACCCCAGAGCCAGTTCGACGCACCCCGCCGCGAACTGCCGTTTCACGAGGTCAGCAGCACGGACGCCGTCCCGGACCAGGATTGTTGCACACTGTCTTGCCGCGCGCCGCCCCAGCCAGGCCGATTCAATCGGCCGCGACTCACTTGGACACCTTCCCGATTCAGCTGTCGCCATATTTTCCGAGCGCCGCACATCTGACAATTGGCGTCATGCACTTGTTGGATCTCTTCCATCAATTCCTGTCTTGCTCGTCACGCTCCGACTTCAGCACAACCGGGCGGCATAATATGTGGACGGGCGATCGTGATGCCAAAATCGGTCGGCACGGAACAGATCGGCTCAACCCCGAGTCAGCCCTTGTGTTCCGTGAAAATCGAACGGGCGTGGCGACCGCGGGTCGAGATCGCGCGCAAAGAAGGCCGACGCCGCCTTAAGTATTTCGTCTGCGCGCCGCAATTACGCATTCTCCGGTGCAGCCGCGTCAACTCGGCCGAATCCTCGCTCGAGGTGCCGGACGTCTGGCCCGCATCAACCTCCGCCGCCTGACCCACTTGCACAGCGTCTCGGTCGAGACGTTCACTTTCGCCGCGATCGAGCGGATCGCCTCCCACTGCGAGTCGTACTCCGCCTGGCGCGCCAGCACCAACGCCATCGCCACCATCGATCGCGCACGCCACGCGAGTAACTCGTCCTCCGGGGCCTGATCCACATCCCTCGCTCAAACGAGGAGTCTCCACCTAATCCGGGGCGCGTCACTCGGTGTGGTGGCCGCGGTGGGACAAGGCAGATCCTGCGCGGCGCAGGCGAGTGGGCCAGCAGCAATTGACGATAAGCGCCCTGCTGTCTATGAGACCCGCCTGTCCGTACCGGAAAGGCCTTGACGGCGCCACCCAGGGTTACCTCGGAGGCGGTTGTCGAGTGTGGCTAGTAAGGAACTCGTCGACGAGGTGGATGCAGAACTGTTCGTCGTTGGGGGTGCCGGTGACGAGGCGGTTGAAGATGAGGGGCCCGATGAGCTGGGCGAGGGCGCTGGTGGTGTCGATGCGAGTGTGGAGTGTGTTCTGGGCGGTGTCGCTGGTGAGGACGGCGTCGAAGGGTTGGCGGTATTGCTCGATGATGCGGCGGCGCAGGGTGTGTAGGCGGGGGCGGTCGCTCTGCGTGGGGGTCGAGGGTGCTGGTGCGATGCTCATGCCGAGCCAGGACAGCACGGTCAGCTGCAGGGGGGCGTGGTCGATGAGGTGGGCTTGGTTGGTCAGCAGCGTGAGCAGTCGTTCGCGTAGGGGGCCGTGGGCGGGTGCGGGTGCGACGGGGGGCAGCAGGCGTTCGAAGGCGGCGGCGAGCAGTTCGGTGCCGGTGCCGAAGTGGCGGTAGAGGGTGGCGCGGGCGATGCCAGCGGTTCGGGTGACCGCGTCGATGGTGACCGCGTCGATGCCGCCTTCCGCCAGTAGCTGGGTGGCGGCGTCGAGCAGCCGTGCGCGGGAGCGCGCCAGCCGCGGGTCTTCGTCGGGAGTGCTGGGTGTGGGGGCGGCGGTGGACATCGATCTCCTGCGAACCCGGAGGACGGCGCGAACATGAGCAAGCTTAATCGAGAACCGGACTTGTGGAACTACTAGTCTAGGTCCAATACTGTCGGTTCACAAATGTCGAGTCTGGTAGGTGATCGTGTGGCGGAGCCGACCGGGGAACCCGGAGGAGTACGCCGTGGCTGGACGCTGGCGGTGTCGTGTCTAGCCGTGGCGTTGGTGATGGCCGGGGTGGCGTCGCTGATGACGGCATTGCCGGAGTTGGCAGCGGATATTGGGGCAAGCCAGACGCAAGCGACGTGGATTGTGGATGCTTACACCTTGGTGCTGGCGAGCGTCTTGTTGCCGGCGGGTGCAGTGGGAGATCGTCTCGGGCGGCGCGGTGTACTGCTGGCTGGGCTAGCCGTGTTCGCCGTGGGTTCGGCGCTGCCGGTGGTGGTGGATACTCCGACCGGGGTGATTGTGTGCCGGGCGGCTGCGGGGTTGGGGGCGGCCCTGGTGATGCCGGCAACACTGTCACTTCTGACCGCGGAGTTCCCTGCCCGGCAGGCTGCGCGTGCAGTGGGAGTGTGGGCGGGGTTCGCTGGGGCGGGTGCGGTGCTGGGCATTCTCGGGGCCGGGGTGGTGTTGGCGGTCTGGCCGTGGCGTGCGCTCTTCGTGGCCACCGCCGCGTTGGCACTGCTGCTGGTGGTGAGTGCCTTGTTCGTGCCGTCGTCACGTGAGCCTGCGGCGCCCGAGCTGGATGTCCCGGGGGCGGTGCTGTCGGCGGTGGCGGTGGGGCTGGTGGTGTTCGGGATGATCGAGGCACCCGATCACGGCTGGGACAGTGCGCTGGTTGTTGCATCGCTCGGCGGTGGGATGCTGGCGGGGGCGGGATTCGTGCTGGTCGAACGGCGACGGGTGGCACCGTTGCTGCAGGTCGAGTTTTTCGGTGATCGCGGATTCGGCGCTGGCGCGGTATCGCTGGTGGTGCAGTTCCTGGCGGCGTTCGGGGTGTTCTTCCTGCTGATGCAGCATCTGCAGCTGGTCTGGGGCTACTCACCACTGCAGGCGGGGTTGGCGTTGGCGCCGGTGGCCGCTCCGCTGGTAGTGGCAGCGGTACTCGCGCCCTGGGTGAGCGAGCGGGTGGGGCTGCGGGTGATGACCGGTGCCGGGCTGGCGCTGGTGGCTGGCGCGCTGGTCGGGATCGGCGGGCTGGGGGTGGACGAGAACTATCCGCGGCTGGTGGTGTTCCTCGGGGTGTTCGGGCTCGGTCTGGGCATCTGCGCGACTCCGGCCACCGCCGCCATCGTGCGCGGCGTTCCTCGCGCCAAACAGGGGGTGGCCTCCGCCGTCAACGACGTCACCCGGGAATTCGGCGCTGCAGTGGGGATCGCGCTGGCCGGCAGTCTACTCGCCAGCAGCTACAGCACCCATCTCGCCCCGACGATCACTCACCTTCCGGAAGAAGCCCGCGCCCACGCCAGTGATTCGCTGGCCGTGGCTCTTCGGATCGCCAGCGACACTCCCGCAGGGCCTGGTCTTGCTGTCGCGGCGCGGCGCGCCTTCGTCGACGGGGTCCACGACACCCTCAGCGCCCTTGCCGTGATTACCGCGGTCACGGCCGTCGCGCTCACGGTGTGGGCGCCCGGACGCAACCGCGGGCACACAGTGGAAACCCACGGCTGCGACGCTACCGACCCTGCGCTTGTCGCCGAACAGGACAGGAGTACCTCGTGACCGGACGACACATCATCAGCGATTACCCACACCAGGTGGCCGGGCACTGCGGGTCGGGAGCGCTGCGCGACCTGATGCACTGGGCCCAGCTGTCCTACGACGAGACGCCACTCGACGAAGGCACCGTGTTCGGCCTCGGCGGCGAACTCGGGTTCACCTACCTGCGCCACCCCGCCATGAGGCCACCGATCTACCTCGTGGGCCGAGGCCCCGACCTCACCGGCGGGTTCACCCGCCGTCTCGGGATCACCGCTACCCAACACGCCACCGACGATCCCGACGAAGGCTGGGCCTGGGTCCGCGAGGAACTCGACCACGGCTATCCGGTGCTGTGCTGGGCCGACATCGCTCACCTCCCGTACCTGCGGGTGCGGCTGAGCATGAGCCGCCACGACATCGTGATCACCGGATACGACGATCACACCCGAACCGCCACAGTCATCGACAACGACCGCGCCGACCCCCAACCCGTCCCCTACGACGCGCTCGCCCGCGCCCGCAGCTCCACCGGATTCCCCGCACCAACCCGGCACACCGGCTACCGCCTGCGCTACCCCACCCACCTCCCACCCCTGGCCAACACCGCCGCCGACGCCTGCCACGCCGCCGCCCGAGGCCTGCGAAACCCCCAGTCACTGGTTCCTGCCAGTCAACTCGATGGAGTGACCGACTGCCCGTATGGCGCCGGCCTGGACGGCCTCAGCGTCTTCGTTGACGACCTGCGGCGCTGGCCCGACGTGTTCACCCCCACGCAACTGGACACGGTGCTCACCGCGCTGGCCGCCTTCATCGACAAGGCCGGCACGGGCGGCAGCCTGTTCCGCCGACTGCAAGCCGACTACCTGCACTACCTCGCCCACCGCACCGGCCTGCCCATCGCAGGACAAGCCGCCGACCTCTACGACCAGCTCACCCAGCTCTGGCACGACCTCGCCCGCATCGCTACTACCGACACCTCCACTACCACCCGCGTCACCGCGCTCGCCGACACCGCGGAACATCTCCCTGAACTCGAACAGCAAGGCGCCGATCTGCTCGACCTCCTCGCCCGCGAACTCAGCCCTGACGCCCCGGAGAATCTGTGACCGCCCCCCATACTCCGCAACTACCGCCGCGCGGGACTCACCCTGGCCGCTAACCACTGGAGCACGCCACCAGCCACCCCACCACGCGGCACCGCCATCCTCCTCCACGGCGCCGGACAAACCCGCCACTCCTGGCACCACACAACCGCCCGACTCGCCGAGCACGGCTGGACCACCCTCACCCCCGTCCGCTCGCGGACACGGAGGGAAGTCCCGGCGTAGTTGGTCGGCGATCTGCTCGGGCTGAGCTTGCGGTCCAGGTGGGCCTGGATGACCGGGTGCAGCTGCAGGTTCGTGGTGATCTTGCGTGGCTTGGGGCGGGGTCGCCGGGCCAGTGCCCGGTCCTGCGCGGAGTAGGGCCGGTATGCTCACTTGCGGATGTCTCCCCGCGGCGGCATCCCGTTGCGGCGGATCTCCCGGCTGATCGTCGACGGTGATCGCCCCAGCTCCCGGGCGATTGTGCGGATCCTCGCCTGTCCCGCCACGATCCGCGATGTAGAGACGTTCCTGCTGGCCAAGGTACCGAGAACACACATCGGGGTGCCCCGCCGGACGAACCGGTGGGGCACCCTTCGTGTTTCCGGTCGGCTGCCTTCCGTTGCGCCAGCGCTTGCCGGTCCGCGGGTTGATCCCCACGATCCGGCACGCCTCTTTGCTGCTGTACGCCTGCTTCACAAGATCAAAATACGCAGCACTGTAGGGCTCGGAGACGCCCGGGCAGTCGCTCGTTGTGCCGCTCAGCCTCGACGCCACCGATGGCGCGCTGCGCACGCGGAACCGTACCCGCCTCGTGTTGTGCCGCGCATCGTGCTCAGCGGCGCCATCTAGCTGCTCCCGAGGTCAGCTTCGACAGGGGCGCACCGGAGACCACGGTACGCGCCGGGCGGATGAGAGACCGCCCCCGCATCTCACGGGTCCGTCGACCGCGATGCGGGGGCGATCTTCTGTTCGGTGCCCGGCTCGAGGGGGGGCGGCCAAGCCGGGTACCGCAAGCCATGGAGGGGGATCATGGCGTCGATGACTCTAGCCGACCAGACCCGCCGAACGGTCGTCGCGCGGCGGAACTGATCACAGTTTTGCTGCGGGAACACCGCGAGGAACTCACCGCCCAGCACGGCGACCCTGGCGTGCTGGTGTGCGCCTCGGGTGGTCGTGCCGAGCAGGCCCGCACGCTGCTGGAGAGCGCCGGGCTCGATCGGCTCAGCGTGCTGCGCGGCGGCATCACCGGCTGGGAGCAGCAGGGAGGCGAGCTTAACCAGGGCCGGGGCACCTGGGCCATGGAGCGGCAGGTGCGGCTGGTCGCTGGACTGCTCGTGCTCACCGGCGTCGTGGCCAGCACCGCCTACGAACCGCTGAAGTGGGTCGCCGGCTTCGTCGGCGCCGGTTTGACATTCGCCGCGGTGAGCAACACCTGCGCCATGTCCCGCGTGCTCGGACTGCTGCCCCACAACCGCACTCCCCGCACGGACGGTCGCGCCCTGCTCGAGGCCCTCACCGGCGGGGGCGGGCCGCGCGGCTGAGGGCTGCTCTCTGGCAAGTGCGTGCACGGCGTTGGCGGCGGCGGTGGCGGGCGATGAGTCCGCCACCGGGATAGGTGGTTTCGTTGTTGTTGGCAGTGGTGTTCGGCGCCGTGATCGGGTTGGCGCTGGGACTGCTGGGTGCGGGTGGTTCGATCCTCGCCGTGCCGGCGCTGGTCTATGGCGTCGGGCAACCCTTGCAGATGGCGATCCCCACCTCGTTGGCCGTGGTCGCGCTGTCCTCGCTGGGCGCGCTGATGCCCCGCGAGCGGCGCAGTGCGGTGCGGTGGCCGGTGGCGCTGGTCTTCGGCGCGGCCGGCATCCCGGCCGCCTTTGGTGGCGCCGCGCTCGGCAAGCTCTTCCCGCAGCGCTGGCTGTTGCTGGCCTTCGCCGCGCTCTGTGCTCGCCGGCGCGTCGGTTGGTGTGCTTACCGGACTGTTCGGCGTCGGCGGCGGATTCATTATCGTCCCCGCGCTGTCATTGCTGCTGGGCTTGGGAGCGCAGCAAGCGGTGGCGACCTCGTTGGTGGTCGTCTTAATCAACTCGGGAGCTGGACTCGCCGCGCACGCCGGCTCGATCGCGACCATCGATTACCGGGTCCTGTTGTTGTTCGCAGGCACGTCTCTGGTGGTTTCTATCGTGGCCGCTCGGCTGTCGGCACGGCTGGACTCGTCAACCGTGCGCCGCTGGTTCGCTTTCGTGGTGCTGGCCGTCGCGGTCTTCGTCGCCGTGGCCGCCGTCGTCAACCCCTCGGCTCTCGGATGAGGACCGCCCAGGCCGAATCGACAACTCTCTCAGGAAGAGAAAGGGAAGGTGGAACATGTGTCGTCGCGTTGAGTGCCGCACGTGCGGCAAACCGACATATGCAGGCTGCGGCCAGCACGTGGAACAGGTGCTCGCGGGAGTACCGAAATCCCAACGATGCGACTGCGCCCCGAGCGCCCAACACGGAGGCATCAGTGGGTTCCTGCGGAAGCTCATCGGCCGCGATTGACCGAAATGCCAAGAACGTAATGGAACGATGCACTTGAAGGAACGCCTTTCGCGGTTCTTCTGACGTGTTCGCTATTGATCGAAGGTTGCGCCCGACACCGCGTCTCTCGACTGACAGCACGTCTCCGCGCAGCAGAAGTGAATTGCGCCCGTTCTTCCTGCTTCACCATGTCGGCTTCCCGTCGGAGACGGGCTGTCAGGTCGAAGACACGACAGCCCTTGACCAGGCGCGAGAACAGCTTGATTGCGAAGCCCAGTACACGTAGCCGGGCACGTTGGCTCCTTCACGTTTCTCGGTCAATGCCGTGTGGGACTGTCGGTCGATCGGTGTAAGTGGTCCTGACACGCCGAGTGTGTTCGGCGGGAAGGACTGTGATGACCGAGAGCCTCGAGTCGATGGACTCGTTGACCACGGAGCAGCAGGAACTGGCGGCCGAGCTTGTTGCGAAGGCCCGGGATGAGGGTGTGGAGCTCACCGGCCCGGACGGGTTGCTGACCGGCTTGACCAAGCGCGTGTTGGAGACCGCGCTGGAGGCCGAGCTGTCCGATCACCTGGGATATGACAAGCACGACCCAGCCGGCCGCGACCGGGGCAATTCGCGTAATGGGTCGCGGTCCAAGACGGTGTTGACCGATATCGGACCGGTCGAGGTCGAGGTGCCCCGGGATCGGGAGGGCAGCTTCGAGCCGCAGACGGTGCGCAAGCGGCAGCGCCGCTTGTCAGGTGTGAACGAGATCGTGCTGTCGCTGACGGCGCGCGGGATGACCACCGGTGAGATCTCGTCGCATTTCACCGAGGTCTACGGGGCCCGGATCAGCAAGGACACCATCTCGACGATCACCGATACGGTGCTCGAGGAAATGACCGAATGGTGCAATCGACCGTTGGATCGGGTGTATCCGGTCGTGTTCGTCGATGCTATCGCGGTCAAGGTCCGTGACGGGCAGGTCACCAACAAGCCGGTATATGTCGCGATCGGCGTCACCGTGGATGGCGAGCGTGACATCCTCGGGTTGTGGATCGGGGATGGCGGTGAGGGCGCGAAGTTCTGGCTGCAGGTGTTCACCGAACTCAAAAACCGTGGTGTCGAAGACATCTGCATCCTCGTCTGCGACGGGCTCAAGGGCATGGTCGACTCGGTGGCCACCGTGTGGCCGTTGTGCACGGTGCAAACGTGCGTGATCCACCTGATCCGCAACACCTTCCGCTATGCCGCCCGCCAGGACTGGGAGAAACTCAGCCGCGATTTGCGGCCCGTCTACACCGCCCCGACCGAGTCCGCCGCACAAGCACGGTTTGAGGACTTTACTGACAGCTGGGGCCAGAAATACCCGGCGATCGTCACGCTCTGGCAGCGCACCTGGGCCGAATTCGTGCCATTCCTGGACTACGACGCCGAGATCAGAAAGGTGATCTGTTCGACCAACGCCATCGAAAGCCTCAACGCCCGCTACCGCCGGGCGGTGCGAGCCCGCGGCCACTTCCCACACGACCAAGCCGCGATCAAGTGTCTCTACCTCACCACCCGGGCGCTTGACGCCACCGGCAAGGGTCGCGCGAAATGGATCGTGCGCTGGAAACGACCCCTCAACGCCTTCGCCACCACGTTCGAAGGCCGCATCGTCCCCAGCACCACCAACTAACCACCCCAAGACCACTTACACCGAAAACCCGACACTCCCGCCATATTCGGCGGTGACGGTGGGCGCTGTTAGCCATGGAGGATGCGGTAGCGAAGGAGGGCGAAGCCTGCGCGTCCGTACATCTGTCGCTTGATCAGCTTGGTCTTGGTGTTCACTCCTTCAGTTCGTCCATTATGGAATGGCTGGGTGAGGGCGGCGCCACGGCGGGGCGATCGAACTCGAGGCCGCGGGTGAAGGCGTGGAGGTGGGGCAGATTCTCGGCCTGGGCCTGGTCAATCCAGCAGCTCAGGCACTCGTTGTTGCCGGGCTCGGGCGTGAGCAGTGCGGCGAAGTCGCAGATGAGGGAGCCCAGCGCCGTCACCTCGGAACGCGTCAGTCGCCGTGTCGATCCGCTCTCGCTGGTGATCGTGGAGCTTGTCCGGGTGGGTCAGGAGGTGGCGGATGAGGCGCTTGGGAGACATCGCTGGGCGGTCGGCCTCGACACGGCCTTGCGTGATGTAGCGATACAGTCGGTTCTGATTTCCCGTATAGCCGCGCTCGGTGATCTCGTGGAACAGTTGCAGCACGGGCACGGCCGGGTCTTGTTCGCGGCGCTGGCGCAGGTAGATAGGGAACGGATCGACCAGCGTGGGACGGTATTGCGGAGCCCGCACCAGCCGTTCGGGCTGGTCGATGCGGGCGCAGCGCTTGACCGGGTTCAGCGCCAGATTCAGTCGGCGGCTGATTTCGAGCACTCCGACGCCGTGATCGAGCAGATCATGGACCTACTGCCAGCGTTCGCGCGTGGTGGCGGCGCGCTTGCACCCACGCGGCAGCGGACCCGTCTTGCCCCACCACGCGCTGTGAGCGGCGACTTCTTTAAAGCGCCTCACGGCGTACGTGCCACAGGTGCCACCGATCCGCGACCTGTGTCGCGTCGGGTAGCGCGCGGCGGATCGCTTCGGCGTAGGCGCCGGAGCCATCTCGACAGACCACCCGCACGCCGGGATGCTCACACAACCACGCTTCGAGCGTGTCCGCCGTGCGGTCAGCCAGGACATCGAGGCGCTCGCCGGTGACTGCATTGGTGATCACGGTGGCGTAGCGCTGCCGCTTACGCAGGGCGAAATCGTCCACCCCGATCACGGCCGACACCGGCCGGACCGGCCCGGCAGACGCAACAGCGCCCGCAGTGCAGTCTGTCGCGACAGCGCGACACCGAGACCAGCCAGGACTCGAACACCCGGCGCGCCCGGCCAGCTCCCGTACAACACGGCCTACCTGTGTGGCCAGTCGGGCGGTGCGGCGCTGATCCCGCTCGGCCACACCGGCCAGTTACTCGCGGAAGGTCTGCCGCGAACACCCCAGCGGCGAGCAGCGCATCCGAAGCGCCCGCACCCGTACCACAACTGGCCGCCCGTCCACCGGCACGTCGGCGAGCCGCCGCTCGACATAGCCATGCACCCGCCCCGTCGGGGCGAGTGCAGCCCGGGCAGACCACCGGCCGCGACCGTGTCGATACGCGAACGATGATCGTCCCTGTACCATCCTCGACACCCTCGATGACCAGGGAAGATAACCCAGAGTACAGCAATTCAGAAGTTGATCAACGTCGCACCAGTCTCACCCTGGCACAATGCGGCGCAGTCGACCGAAACGGCTACCCACCGTCACCACCGAATATGAGCCAGAGCCGACCATCAGACACTCCCATACGTCGGTGTGGGGCATGGGTGGGCCGGGGCATGGGTAACCGAGGCACGAAGAACCGGAAGTGGCGTGTCGGTCTGGCATGCCGGTTCGCGGGTGTGTCGGAAATAGGAGGTGGCCATGGATCCAAAGGAGCTGCACGAACAGCAGCAAAGCAAAGTGCAGTTGGTCGACGTTCGGGAACCGCAGGAGTGGCAGGCCGGGCGCATTCCCGGGTCACGGTGGATCCCGATGGGTGAGCTGCCGAGTCGGCTCGAGGAGGTGGATCAGCACCAACCGGTGGTCACCGTGTGCCGCAGCGGCACGCGCAGCGGTGAGATGGCCGAGTTCTTGAGCGGCCACGGTTATCGTGCCGACAATCTCGACGGAGGGATCCAGGCCTGGGCCGAGCAGGGCCTGCCGGTGCGCACTCCCGACGGTGAGCAGCCGGGAGAGGTAGCGTGAACCGTGCTGTTTCAGCAGTTCTACCTGGAGTCGCTGGGGCATGCGTCCTATCTCGTCGCCGACGAGAAAACCGGGCAGGCACTGGTGTTCGACCCGCGCCGCGATGTGGACGTCTACACCGAGACAGCGCGGACCCATGGCATGCGCATCGCCTACGTGGCCGATTCGCACGGCCACAACGACTACCTTTCGGGGTTGACCGAGCTCACCGAGCGCACCGGTGCCCAGGTGTGGGGGTCGGCGGCCGGCGAGTCCGGCTACGCGCACCAGCCGATCACCGATGGGCAGGTCGTCGAGATCGGCGATGTCGGGCTCGAAGTGCTGCAGACGCCCGGGCACACCCCGGAGCACATCAGCCTGCTGATCTACGACCGTGCCATGAGCGCCGACCATCCGGCGCTGCTGCTGTCCGGAGGAGCACTGCTGGTCGGAGACCTGGCCCGGCCTGACCTGCTCGGAGGCGAGGACAAAGCCCGCGAAGCCGCGCGGGTGTTTTGCGAGACGATCCAGCAAAAGCTGCTGCCGCTGCCCGACCACGTGCAGGTGTTTCCCACGCACGTGGCGGGCTCGCTGTGCGGTGGCAGCATCGGCAGCCGCCTGTCGACCACCCTGGGCTACGAGCGCCGGTCGAACGCGGTCCTGGCTGAGGTGGACGACACCGACGGCTTCGTCCGCGAATGCATCCGGTTGGACAACCTGCCCGCGGTGCCGCCGTACTGGCGGCGCATGCGAAGCCGCAACATGACCGGTGTTCAGCCACTCGGGGTGCTGGCCGAGCCGCCGGCGTTGACCGTGGCCGAGTTCGAACACCATCGCGAAGCCGGCACGATCGTGTTGGATGCCCGTTCCCCGGAGGCCTTCGGCGGCGGGCATATCCCCAGTGCCCTCAACGTCGGTCTCGGCGCGTCATTTCCCACCTGGGCCGGCACGGTACTGCCCGCCGACACGCAGGTGCTACTCGTCCTCAACCAACCAGGAGAGCTGTGGGAGGCCACGTGGCAGTTGCTGCGCATCGGCTACCCGTCCCCGGTGGGATGGTTGCGTGGCGGGATGAGCGCCTGGCGCACCGCCGCCAAACCCCTCGAGGAGACACCTCAGATCACCGTTCACGAGCTCAACGACGAAGTCGACCGTGGCGAGGTGGAGCTGCTGGACGTGCGCCAGCCGAGTGAGTGGGCTGGCGGGCACGTGCCCGGGGCCACCTACATCACCGGCGCCGAACTGCCCGAGCGGCTCGACGAGGTCCCCGACGGCAAACCCGTGGCGGTGACCTGCGGCAGCGGCTACCGCTCCTCGGTGGCCACCAGCCTGCTGAAACGTCACGGGCACACCGACGTGCGCAACGTCCTCGGCGGCATGACCGCCTGGAAACAGGCCAACCTCCCCACCAGCCAGGAGGAGTGAACGCGGAACGAGGAGCCCTGATCGTTCCCGACGTCCCCGTGGTCGAGCCAACAACGGCACTGGCACGCCGGAAGCATTCTGCGGGACCATAACGTTGACGGTGAGATCCACGGAGACGGCACTGCTGCGTCAGCGTGCACGCCGAGAATGCCCGATGCAGCCACTCCTCAACGCAGTCGGCCTCGTGGCAACGGATCGGCCCTCCCTCACCAAAAGACCTTGATACAGCCGTTTCCCGGAGGCCACCATGGCTTACTCCCGGCACAAGTACGCCGATGCCGATTTCGACACGACCGTCCACAGAGTACGGCAAGTTCTCGACAGCGAGGGGTTCGTGATCCCCGCCGAGGTAAACGTCACCGACTCGTTTCGGAACCTGCTCGACAAGGACTTCCGAAGCTACATCATCTTGATGATCGGTCAGCCCTCCATGGCCTACGAGGCCATGAGCAGCGACCCCCACATCGGGACGCTGTTGCCCGCCAATCTCATTATCTACGAGCAGGACGGGGGCTGTGTGGTCGCCGCCATGGACCCCGCACTGCTGAAGCAGCTGGGGGATCCGGTGACCGAGCAGCTGGGTCAGGCCATGGACACGCTGTTGGAGAAGCTGTTCGACCAGATCACATCCTGACAGCCCGTACTGCAGGCGCAACGACATGGTCCACCCGTGGTCCTCATCGGATCGTCGAGGACGTGGAAACGGTGGGCCATCAGTATCCGCGAGCGGTTCTGTCAGCGGGTGCTGCGCCGCGATGAGGACTATGCTGCCTAGTGCTGACCACTGATGGTGGGCCTCGGTAGCCACCCTCAAACAAGGCTCGGACTGCGTCGAGGCCGAGCTGCTGGACGTGTGCCAGCCGGCGAATGGGCCGGTGGAAACGTGCGCGGGGCCGCCTCCATCGCCGGAGGCGAACTGCCCGAGCGCCTCGACGAGTTCCCGACGGCAAACCCGTGGCCGTCGCCGGTGGCAGGACCGCCGCGAAACAAGCCAACTTGCCTGCCCATGCCGGAAGGAGGCCCCCTGTGGACTACGCGCGCACGATCACCCTCGCCCTGCCCTACGAGCAGGCCGTGCCCCGCGTCAAGGACGCATTTCAAACCCAGGGGTTCGGCACGCTGACCGAGATCGACGTGCAAGCAACCCTGAAATCCAAGCTCGATGCCGACATGGAGCCCTATGTCATCCTCGGCGCTTGCAACCCCGAGCTGGCCCATCAAGCCCTCGACATCGACCGCGAGATCGGACTGCTGCTGCCCTGCAACGTCGTCGTCCGCGCCGCCGATGAGAACACCACTTTGGTTCAAGCCCTTGATCCGCAGGTGATGGTTGCCGTCCCCGAACGCGACGAGTTGCGGCCCGTGGCCGACGACGCCGGTCGCCGCATCCAAGCCGCTCTCGAGGCCTTGGCCGGCTAACCACACCCGACGCTCCAGAGGCGAGACAGAGGAGGACACCATGATGGGTCCGATGCCGGGCATGGGCGCCGGAATGATGCTGCTGTGGGGTGTGGTCATCTTGGCGCTGCTCACCCTGGCCGTCCTTGGCAGCATCTTGCTCGCTCGACGCCTGGGGCAGCCCGGCAGAACGACTGGCCAGGACACGCCCGAGGAGATCCTGCGACGCCGCTACGCTGCCGGCGAGATCGACCACGAGGAATACCAGCGGCGCCTCAACGACCTTTCCCAACGCTAGACCCAGCCGATAGGCAGCAGAGGAGCAGCGATATGCAGGGATGCCCGCGGCGCCGATTTCTCGCCCTCGTCGTCAGCGCCACCCCGCTGGCCACTCTGGCTACGGCAGCGTGCCAGCAGACGCAACCCCCCACTAGCACGCGCCCACCGGAGGGGATGTCGCAAGGACACATGCCGAACTGGATGACGAGCCCCAACGGGGACGGCGACATGATGCGCGACATGCCGGTGATCCGCGATCTGCTCACCCATCACCAGGACATCACCCGCACCGTGCAGGACGTTCACGGCGGGATTCGTTCCACCACCACCCACCCACACCACTCCCGGCCAGCTACCACTCGTGAATGACCTGAGCCCGAACCGTATCGTTCAAGGCCCACCAAAGACCGGCGCCCTGGAAAAACAACCCACTGTCGGCGCCGCCGTGCTGGAACTGGACACGGGTGAACAGCATCGGGATCAAGTCCTGGCGAGCGGCATCGACCAGGCGGGCGGATGCCTCGACAGCGTCCTCCACCGGTGCGCGCAACGGCGAGTAATCGTCGAGGTATGCCAAGCACACGTCCACCACCAGGACCACCGACGGGCGGCCGAACCCCAGCTCACCGGCTAAACCCGTGTGTGCGGTAGTCGTCGTAGAGCTCACTCATGCTGGCGACGTCCCGGGTGCCAGTGGGGTCGGCAGGCCCGTCTGCGTCTCGCAGTCGCGCACGATCTCCGCCATCGGCGGGCCCATGTTGAACACCGACCGTTCCGCGCGGTGGGCGCACCGCTGCTCGCGACGCCGCTCGGTCGCGGCGGTATCCACGGTGCCGGTTTCGTCTTCGTCGTAGACCACGCCGAAGCCGGATTCGGCGCCTTGCAGGGACACCAGGCCGCGGGTGCCCTCGAGCGCCACCAGCTCCGGGGCCCGGGCGAGCGGGTCGCCCCAGCCCCGCCCCAGGTCACGAAGTGCAGTACGTCTCCTGGTGCGACCGGAACGTCGTGGCAGTTGCTGGGCAGCACCTCGGTGATACCGTTCGCGCGTTCGATCCACTTGCGGCTACGGGTGCACGGTTCGCCGCCGTTGACGCCCCACGGGTAGGTGAGCCAGCGGTCATCGTGGATGGCGATGGTGCCAGCTTCACCGAACCAGTAGGACACGTCCACGCCGTTGCCGCCAAATGGCGGACGCCGAGGCGGTGATGGCGGCGGTGCCACGCACCGAGGGCGTGTCCTACACCGGCCTGGTACTCAACCCGCAGGGTATGCGGCGCGCGCTGGCAGCCGGGGTCGACGAGGTGAACGCGGTCGTCGTGGCGACCGAGACGTTCAGCCGCCGCAACCAGGGAAGCGGCATCGAGGAGAGCCTGGAGAACTGGACTGGGATCGCCGCCGACGCCCGGGCGGCCGGGATCCGCAGCACGGTCACCATCGCCGCCGCGTTCGGTTGCCCGTTCGAGGGTGACGTGGCCCCCGAAACGGTGCTCGACATCGCCGCGCGGGCAGCCGCTGCCGGCCCGGACGAGATCGCCATCGCCGACACCATCGGCGTCGGCACCCCCGACCAGGCAGCGACCTTACTGGCCGGGCTGGCCGAACGCGCACCCGGAGTTCCGACACGCTGCCACTTCCACAACACGCGCAATACCGGCTATGCCAACGCGATCGCCGCCATCCAACACGGAGTGGACACATTGGACGCGAGCATCGGTGGCATCGGCGGGTGCCCGTTCGCGCCCAACGCCACCGAAGACCTGCTATACGCACTCGACCGGATGCGAGTGCACACCGGAGTCGGACTCGAGGCGACGATCGACACCGCACGCTGGCTCGCCGAACGGCTCGGGCACGAGACCCCGAGTCTACTGCCAGCAGCCGGACCGAATCGAGGCGGCTCAGTGTAAGTCCGCCGCAGCTGTTAAAGACGCTGGGGCGTTTTCGATAGCGCCGACGGCACGGTTAGCGCGGTCAGCTTCGGGTGTATGCGTCGTGGCGTACTACTGCGCGGTTAGGCCGAGATTGCGGATCTCGGTCATGTATCGCCCGCCGCAGCGTTGGTACACGGCTTCCGGCTCTTCGTGAAAGCATTCGTCGTGCGAGATCAAGTTGACCTTGGTCTGCACTTCGGCAGGCGAGGCTCTGTCCGCGCTCGGTGGGCGGCTGTTCTCGTCTACGAGGTCTCGGCTGAACCTGCGATCAACAGCGAACTCGTCAGAAGTATCGCGAAAACCCGGTGGTTGAGCCGAAGTGCCTTCAGGTGCATCATTCCTTAGCCTTCTTGGCTTTTCGGTCAATCGCGGCCGACGAGCTTCCGCAGGAACCCACTGAGGCCTCCGTGCTGGGCGCTCGGGGCGCAGTCGCAGCGTTGGGATTTCGGTACTCCCGCGAGCACCTGTTCCACGTGCTGACCGCACCCTGCGTAGGTCGGTTTGCCGCACTTGCGGCACTCAACGCGACGACACATGTTCCACCCTTCGTTTCTCTTCCTTGAGAGAGTTGATTCGGCCTGGGCGGCTCTCATCCCAGTGCCGAGGGGTTGACGACGGCGGCCACGGCGACGAAGACCGCGACGGCCAGGACGACGAAGGCGAACCAGCGGCGCACGGTGGACGCGTCCAGCTTCGTGGCCCAACCCGCCGCCACGACCGAGACCACCAGGGCCGCTCCGGCGAACAGCAGCAGCACCCGGTAATCGATGCTGCCGGCCGTTCCGGCGTGCGCGGCGAGCCCGGCCACGGAGTTGATCAAGACGATCACCAGGGAGGTCGCGATCGCTTGCTGCGCTCCCAAGCCCAGCAGCAGGGCCAGGGCGGGGACGATGATGAAGCCGCCGCCGACGCCGAACAGCCCGGTGAGCACGCCGACGGTCGCACCGGAGAGCACGGATTTGGGCAGGCAGGTGCGCCAGTTGATCCCGCCCTGCTGGGTGCGGCAGGCGCCGGTGTGGTTTTCCCCGCCGCGCAGCATGCGCACCGCGACGATGACCATGAGCACGGCGAAGGCCAGCAGCAGCCAGCGCTGCGGGACGAGCTTGCCGAGTGCGGCTCCGCCGAAGGCCGCGGGGATGCCGGCCGCGCCGAAGACCAGCGCCACCGGCCACCGCACCGCGGTGCGTCGCTCGCGCGGCAGCAGGGCGCCCAGCGAGGACACCGCGACCACGGCCAGCGAGGTGGGGATCGCCGTCTGCAGGGGTTGCCCGACGCCGTAGACCAAAGCTGGCACGGCAAGGATCGACCCGCCGGCACCGAGAAGTCCCAGCGCCAACCCGATCACGGCGCCGAACACCACTGCCAACAACAACGGAACCACCTATCCCGGCAGCGGACTCGCCGCTACCGCCAGCCGTGCACGTGCTCGCGAGGCCTATTACTGCCTCTTGGGAGTCTTTCCGTCGGTAAGGGCGTCGAGAAGGGCTCGACCGTCCGTGGTGGAGGTGCGGTTGTGGGGCAGCAGGCCGAGCACGCGGGACATGGCGCAGGTGTTGCTCAACGCGGCGAAGGTCAGACCCGCGCCGACGAATCCCGCGATCCACTTCAGCGGTTCGTAGGCGGTGCTGGCCACGACGCCGCCGAGCACGAGCAGCCCGGCGGCCAGCCGCACCTGCCGCTCCATGGCCCAGGTGCCGCGCCCCCGGTTGAGCTCGCCACCATCCTGCTCCCAGCCGGTGATCCCGCCGCGCAGCACGCTGAGCCGGTCCAGCCCGGCGCTCTCCAGCAGGGTGCGGGCCTGCTCGGCACGACCACCCGAGGCGCACACCAGCACCACCGGGTCGCCGTGCTGCGCGGTGAGCTCCTCGCGGTGTTCCCGCAGCAGGTCCAGGGGGACGTTGTAGGAGCCCGGGATGTGTGAAGACGTGAACTCCCCGGGCGCGCGCACGTCGATCAGACGGATCTGGGGATCGGCTTCGCGTAATTCGCGGACCTGTGCGGTGTCGACGGTCTTGGGCAATGCTTGGGGCATTCTTCGGATACCTCCGCGTTCGTGTCCGTGGTAGCTGTCAGGTTCCGTCGGTCATCGGCACGCCAGCCTCTTCGGCGACGCCGAACATGTCGTCGATGAGCACGACCGTGCGGTCTGCCGCTTCCAGCAGTGAAGCTGCCGCCGTGGCGCGGTAACCGCTGCCGCAGTGCACCCACACCGCACCCGCCGGAACCTCGTCCAACCGATCCTTGAGCTCGTAGAGCGGAACGTGCACCGCACCGGCCACGTGGGAAGCGGCGAACTCGTTGTTGGTCCGCACGTCCAGCACCACCTCCGGCACCGGGAGCCCGTTGGAGCTACCGCCCCACGCCGATGCGAGGTCGGCGAAGGTCGCGGTCGGCGTGCTGCGCAGCTGGCCGGAGTCGGCGGCCAACTCGTCCGGGGTGCCCACGGCGGCCGCGGCGAACTTGTCGATGCCGATGCGGGCGAGCTCGCGCTGCGCCCGGCCGACCTGCTCGCGGGACTCGCCCAGCAGCGTAATCGGGGCGCCCCAGTCGATCATCCAGCCGAGCCAGGTCACCATCGGACCGTCCAATCCGAGGCCGACCGTTCCCGCCAGGTGCGAGACCACGTAGGCCTTGCGGGAGCGGAGGTCCACCACCCATTCCCCGTGCTCCAGGCGGCGCCGCAACTCCTCGGGTTCGGCGCGGACCGGCTCGCGCAGATCCAACGGCTCGGGGCCGGTGGTGTTCTGCACGCCCATGTGCGCGTAGTAGGCCGGGTAGGCGTCCAGGCCCGCCAGGGTCTGCTCGACGAAGTCGCCCTCGGCCAACGTCAACGCCGGGTTGCTCCGCTTCTGCTCTCCCACCGTGGCCGAGTCGCCGGAGGCCTGCGTGGCCGAGCAGAAGCTCCCGAACCCGTGGGTCGGCCAGATCTGCGCGCCATCCGGCAGGATCGAGGCCAGTTTGTGCGCCGAGGCGTGCTGGTAACGGGCCAGTTCCTCGCTGTGCTCCTGGCCCAGCAGGTCGGTGCGGCCGGTCGTGCCGAACAGCAGCGACCCGCCGGTGAACACGCCCACCGGGCCGTCGGTGCCCTCCAGCACGTAGGAAAGGTGGTGGTACGTGTGCCCCGGGGTGGCCACCGCCCGCACCTGCATCCGCGGCGAGAGCTCCACCGCCTCGCCATCGGCAAGCGGGCGCCGGTCGAACGGCACCTCATCGGCAGCGGCCAACCCGTAGTCGGCACCGGTCAGACGAGCCAGTTCCAGGCCACCGGAGACGTAGTCGTTGTGCACGTGCGTATCGAGCACCAGAGCGATCCGCACGCCCAACCTTCCGGCGGCGGCGATCACGCGGTCCACGTCCCGCTGCGGATCGACCACCACGGCCACTTCACCATCGGTGGCCAGGTAGCTGCGATCGCCCAACGACGAGGTCTCGATCACCTCGACCGCCAGACCACCTGCCAGCCGGTCCTCCTGCTTCACCACGTCCATCGCGGTCATCACTGCGCACTCCCTTCAACCTCGTGTCCTGCTTCGATCCACCCGGATGTCCCACCGGACACCGAGACCACTCGCCCACCGGCGGCGTTCATCGCCTCGGCCGCCTTCAAGCTCCGGCCTCCCGAACGACAGATGACGTAGCACTCCTCACCCGCGAACCGCTCCGGCGCGGCCAGCACGTCGGCCAACGGCACGTTCACCGCGCCCGGCACGTGACCCGCGGCGTACTCCTCCGGCTCACGCACATCGACCAACCGGGTACCCCGCCGCCATGTGCCCGCAAAGACATCCACACCGACTTCCGGCGTCTGCTCAGACAATGAAATCCTCCTAAACCCACGGGGGTATCCACCAGGTACACGATGCCGCACCGCGGAAAAACGACACTGCCGCACCCGCGCTCAAGCGAGCGCGAGGAACAACCGCTCCAGCTCCTGCTCGGTCATCGGCGGCTCATCACCGTCCTCGCGAGCCTCCTGGCAGTGCCTCATGCCACTCGCCACGATCTTGAACCCAGCACGGTCCAGAGCACGCGAAACCGCAGCCAGCTGGGTCAGCACCTCCGCGCAGTCCCGCCCTTCCTCCATGGCCTCGATCACACCGCTCAACTGGCCCCGGGCCCGGCGCAACCGCGTCAAGGCGTCACCCACCATTTCCGGCTTCATCTCCACCACGACCATCTCCCTTCTCTCGCCTCAAACTAACAAACCCCCCTGGGTATTCCAATAGGTTAGGGGGCGTTCCAGCAGCATGGAGCGCTGCGAGACCGGCTGACCGACTTCCCGCTCCAGCCCGCAAGGCCGGCGACGTCGCCTCCCGGCCCGGCACAGCTCGCCGCGACACCCGATCCACACAGGCGTGTGCCCTGCGGAGGCGGCAAAATCAGTTCGACGGAGCCGAATGCGACCGACCCAGCCGCCGCGAGCGGTAGCAGGCTGGGCTGCCCACCCCGCTCGCGGCCGACCGTTCAGTTAGCCGATGACGGCTGCGGTCACAAGCCGAGATCGCCCAGGTCTGCCAACGGACCCGAGGTCTCCTCGGCACCCAATGGGTCCTCCGCTCCCGCGATCGGCGCGGTCGCTCCAGTGTCTGGGGAAAGGTGCGCGCCGCCCAGCGGGTCCGCTCCGCTGATCTCCGGGGCAACGTCGCCGAGGTCGGTCACCTCGCTGAGGCCACCCACCTGATCGAGGTCGGCACCGACAGGGTCGTGCACACCCCCGACCACGTCGGAAACGCCGTTGCCAGCCACGTTCCCCGCGTTGACGTCTCCGGACTGGCTGGCTCCGTTCAGATCACCGGCCACCCCGGCGGTGTTGAGGTCACCGACGAGGTGGTCAAACTGCAGTTCGTTACCGGAGAGGATGGGGTTCATCGACCCGGAGACGTCCTGGCTGTGCGAATCCTCGGTCGAGGAGTTTTCGGTGTTGCTAGCCTCAGCGGGACGCAGCATCTCGTCAACGTCTCCCAGCGAGGAGAAGATTTCGGGTGTGGGCATGTTCAACTCCGTATCGTGTTGGCCGCTTCTCGGGTAGGGCACGAGAAGCGGCAGCGCCGCGTGATCGGCAGAATTCCCGACGATCGTGCTCACCCGCGGCCCCAGTGCTTGCAGGCGCGAGTCCACGACATCGACCGGGGCGAAATCGAGCAAGAACGACGCGGCGTGGACAAACTCAGGCATGGGCAGGTCCGTAAAGCCGGCTTCATCAAGGCATCGGCGCGGGTCGGCGTCGAATGCCGCTCGGGTGCCCGAGTCCGTGATGAGTCGACTCAGGAAGTCGTACACAGTAAGCACGGGCTATCGCCCAACCGTGATCGATGCGGGGTTCCACCCGTCGGGGTGGAACCCCGCGTTCACAGTGTTCGATCGCGATCAGAGGCCGAGAATGCCCAGCCCCAGCAGATCGTCGTCGCCACCGGTCGAGGCGCTGGTGCTCTGGGAAGCGGCTCCGTCCGGTCCAGCAACGCTCTGCTGCTGGTCGTAGGATGCGTTGCCGGAGCCGTCGGTGCCCGCTTGCACGGACTGCGACGCCGCTCCATCCGGGCCGGCGGCAGCGTTGTGCTGCTCGAACGAGTCGGCCGCAGCCACACCGGTCGCACCAAGGACGAGGGGCAGTGACAGCACGCTGGCGGCAATGCCACGATTGAGCTTGCGCATCAGGGATACCTCCTGTTGCGTCGACAGTGACACCCGGACCCCGGCGCCGTATGCCAGTACCCGCCGGGGTTCGGAGTGTCCGAGATCCTTCCGATCTCGCACCACCGAAACTAGTAGATACCCCCGGGCGTATCAAGCAGATCAACGCCCTCGCGCCGGTGATCTCAGTTACACCTTAGAACCCTTCGGCCTTACATTTAGCCAGTACAGGGCGCCTTCGGATCACCTATTCGCCGAGACTGTACGCCTGGACACAGTCGGCGCCCTCCTTTTCTTTCATTTTATACCCCAGGGGGTACCTGGGCTGCCGCTGGCGCGGTCTGACGGCGAGCGACCCGCTTTCCCACGGGCCACGGCAGGCTCAACTGCCGTTGAGCGCGTGCTGCTCCGATCAGCACGCCAGGCACGCCGAGCAGCTCGCAACGCAGGCGCGGTGGCGCCTCCCGCGAGGGGCCGAGGCCGAACCCAGGGCAGCACTGCGCGGGACGCGAAGGACGCGCCATTACGCTGCTGGGCCGTCAGGGGCTCGGTGCACGCGTACGAGCGCGTCGATCGCGGTGCGCTCCCCCTCGGGGCTTTGCACCTGGCGCAGGACGCGTTCGTTCTTCTCCACGCCGAGGCCGGGAAGACCGCGGAGATCGGCTACCACGTCCGATGGCGTGTACAGCACCGCTGGGTCCTGTGGGCCGCCGTAGCCCTCGGCGAGGTTGGTGCTGTCGTGGGCCACCACCAGCAGGGTGCCGCCCGGTGCGAGCTCCTCCACGGCGAGTTGCAACGCCTTGCGGCGTTGATCGGCTGACACCTGCAGGTAGGCGACGACGATAGCGTCGAAGGGTCCGTCGGGGAGCGGGCCGCTGACCACGTCACCGTGAACGAACTCAGTGCGGTCGGCGACGCCGGCTTCGGTTGCCAGGCGCCTCGCCCGCTGCAGTCCGGTGGTGGAGAAGTCGACTCCGACCGCTGGCCACCCGCGGCTGGCCAGCCAGATCGCGTTTCTGCCTTCGCCGCATGCGACGTCGAGGGCTCGACCGGGCGCTAGCTCTGCTAGTTCCGCAGCGACGGACCGGTTCGGGCCCGCACCCCACACGAGGTCGTGCTGGGCGTACCGGGCGTCCCACTCCGCAGCATCCATCGGCAGATCTCCTTTCCCGAAGGGTTTCCGCGCGAGGAACGGTGTCAGCTCAGCAGTTGCGGGACTGCCTTCCACAGCAGATTCAGTGCGGTGGCCAGCAGCAGCACGGTGATGATGGCATCCAGCCTGCGCTTGTCGATGGCGAAGCGGCGGCGGATGACCGTGCCCATCGCGAGGCCGAGCAGCGTGACGAGCGCGATGGTTGATCCCAGCCAGATCCGGTACTCGGTGAGGATTCCCTGCAGCCACATCTGGACGATGCGCTCGCCGATGACCACGGCGAAGAACAGGGACATGCCGCCGATGTAGCGCTGGGCGTTGCGTTCGAAGGTCTGCAGGTAGGCGGGCAGCACCGGGCCGAGGTTCACGGCCCCGAGCAGGAATCCCTGCACCGCTCCGACCAGGCTCAACAGGGCCGGGTGGCCGGCCCGTGGTGTGGTGGCGAATCGGCGGGTGAGCTGGAAGGTGATATGGGCGAGCAGGATGAGCGCAACCAGCACCGACAGCAGCGCCTGGTCCGGTTTGGTGCTCAGCAGGGCGACCCCCACCACGGAGCCGAGCAGCCCGAAGGCGAACAAAGCCCAGTTCTGGCGCACGTAGGTGCGTCCGGTGCCGGTTTCACCGACCTGGAAGACGTTGAGCATCAGCGGGGGGATGGCCAGCACGACCACGGCCAGGGTCGGGTCGATGATCAGCGCCGCCACTGGGGTAACCAGCAGCGAGTAGCCGAACCCGGATATGCCTTTCAGGGCCGCGCCGACGACGGCGACTACTGCGAAGGCGAGGATGCTCCAGCCGGTGACTCCGGCGCGCAACCCGTCCCCGAGGTGGTCCGCCCCGGGGAACAGGACGATCGCGGGGACGGTGACCAGCAGGACGGCCAAAGTCATGGTCACCTGCCGGTAGCTCAGCCACGGACGGCTCCGGGCCCCAGTGGGTGCGGTGGGCATCGCAGATTCCGCTCCTTCCGGTGTGGTGGACTAGCGGGGCGAGCGCGGGGGCTCACGGGTGGATGTAGGCCCAGCCGTCGTGCTGCAGCCGCACCAACTCGGCCAGCCCGGCTCGAACCAGCTGCACGCCGGGCAGCACCTCACTTTCCGGGATTTCCTTGCGACGCAAGGTATTCTGGCACGCCAGCACCTCCACTCCTGCCTTCATCGCGGCCTGCACGCCCGAGCTGGCGGTCGTGCGGCCGGTCGCGAACTCGATCCCGTCACCGTGGGCGATGATCCGGATGGCAACGTCATCGAGTTCCGTGCCGACGTTGCGCACGTTGCGCACGACGGTCTCGTAGAACTCGGCCCCGTCCTTCGGGACCTGGAAGACGACCTGGTAAGCAGTCATGTTTTCCCTTTGCTGTGTCGGGGTTTTCTTCGTTCAGCTGCCGGTGCCGGGCGGCTGTGCGAATCCGTGGATTGCGCTGCCGGCGGTCAGCCAGCCATCCGACGGATGGAGTGGACCTCGCCGATGTCCTGGTAGTTCTCGACCTTGACGTCCTGGCCCTCGGTCGGTGCGTGCACGACCTTGCCGCCGCCGATGTAGATCCCGTTGTGGCTGGCCGTGCTGTAGTAGAAGATCACGTCACCTGGCTTGAGCTCGTCCTCGGAAACGCTCGTGCCCGCCGAGACCTGCGAGCGGGTCGACGATGGCAGGGACGTGCCCGCCTGTTGGTAGGACCACTGCACCAGGCCAGAGCAGTCGAACTCGTCCGGCCCCTTGGCGCCCCACACGTAGGGCGATCCCTGCTTGCCCAGCGCCGCGTTCACCGCGGCGATCGCCACCCCACTCCCGGCGAGGGGACTGACGTCGCTGCGATCCCCGGACAACGCGCCCTGCTCGGCGGAACTGAGCTGGCTGTACTGCTGCTTGACCTGGGCGATCTGATCGTCCATCGCTTCCTTCCGGATGGCGATGTCGTGCCGCAATCGAGCTGCGTCGGCCTCGGCTCGTGCGGCTCGTGCCCGCTCGTCGGCCGCTCGCTGCTGGGCGGATTCGGCCCTGCGGGTAGCGGTGGCCAGTGCCTGCACCATCTGGTTGTTGTCCCGGGCCAGCGCCTCCACCGCAGTCGCCCGATCGAGGAAGGACCGGGGCGATTCGCTGGTGAGCAAGGTCGACAGCGTGTTCAGCCGCGCACCCCGGTAGGAGGCCGCGGTGAGCTCGTCGACCTGGCCGCGGAAGCGCTTCTCCTCACCGCGGGCCCGTTCGGCGACCAGGTCGGCCTGGTGCGCCGCTGCGGTGGCTGCGCCGAGTTCCCGCTGGCGCGCGGCGTGGTCGTCCTGGGACTTCTTAACGTCCTCGGTGAGCACCTCCGCTTGCCGGGAGAGCTCGCGCAAGCGCTTTGCGGCATCGGAGACGGAGCCCGTGGGCTGGGCCGCGGCGGGCACCCCGCCGATGAAGGCAGTGGACAAGGCTGTCGTGACCACCAGCGCGCTGCGCAGCACGTGCGTGCGATTGATCGGCATGGTCCCGGCATCACTCCTTCGATCGGTCCTGCGGGGTGTCGGCCACCCGGCTATCCTCAGCGGGCGACGACGCGGGAGCGCGCGTTGTCTCCGCGGGTGTTCCACGAGTCGAGCGGCGTGCTGCGATCAAAGCCCACCCCAGGCCGGTCGCCGCGGCGACGGCCACGACCAGCAACACCACTCGGTCCGAAACCGCCTCGGCCGCTTGTTGAACCCGTGCCTGCACGGCGAACTGGGCATCGAGCCCGATGAGACCGCCCAGGGATCCGGTCCCGTCAGTTGCCAGGAACAACCCACCCAGCGCGATGAAGACGAGCCCGGAGATCAGCGTGGTGCTGTGCACCTCCAGCGGCCCGAGGCGAACGGGGCGCCCCCGCAGCCACCGCCGTCGGCCCAGGTCGAACCGGTCCCACAGCGCGGCGATCAGGAACAGCGGCAGCGCCATACCCAAGGCGTAGATCGCCAGCAACAACCCGCCGTAGGCCGGGCTGGCGCCGGTCATCGCCATGGTCAGCACGCTGCCCAGCAGCGGACCCGCGCAGAAGCCGGCCAGCCCGTACACACCGCCCAGCAGGTAGACCGACAGAACCGAGGAGATCCGGAGCCGACCGCTGAGCTGTTGCGCAGCACCCGGACCGAACCCGAATCCGAGGATCTGGGCCGCGCCCAGCGCCATCATGAGCAGTCCGCCAACCAACACCACGGCGCTGCGGTGCTGGTTGAGCACGGCCCCAACGGAACCGGCCGCCACACCCATCGGCACCAGAGTCGTCGCCAAACCGAGGTAGAAGATGCCGGTCCGCAGCAACAGGCGCACGCGGTCGGCGAAGGCGTAGGCGAAGAAGGACGGAACGAGCAGCGCCGAGCACGGGCTCAGCAGCGACAGCACGCCACCGAGGAAAGCCCCCAGGTAACCGATGGTCATGACTTGGCCCGTTCCGCCTCGATCACCGCGACGAACCGCTCCAGCGGTTGGGCCCCCAGAATCGGTTCGGTGTTGACGATGAACGCCGGGGTGCTGGAAACCCCGAGTTGCTGACCCTCGGCCATGTCGGCCTGGATCGCCTGAGCGATGGCGGGGTCCGCGCGGTCGGCGTTGAACCGCGCGAGATCGGGCACGCCGGCCTGTCGCGCGACCTCCTGGATGCGCTCCTCGGGGAAGCTGGCCTTCTTGGTGCCGCTGCCCATCGAGTACGCCACGTCGTGGAACTGCCAGAACCGGCCTTGGCGCGCCGCGGCGCGAGCGGCCTTGGCCACCTCCACCGACTCCGGACCGAAGACCGGGAAGTCGCGCCACTCGATGCGCAGCACTCCGGTCTCGACGTATCGCTCGATCAGCTGCGGTTCGACGTCGGCGGTGAACTTCGAGCAGAACGGGCAGCGGAAATCCTCATACTTGATCAACACGACCGGTGCATCCGTGCGCCCCATAGCGAAAGGGTCTCCGGGCTGGCGCCGCTGCAGAGCCTTGAGGCGCTGATCCATGCCGCTGCCCTGCGATGCCGCCTGATCTTGCCTATTGTCTTCTGACCCGGTCGGGCGGGCGCCGAGCGTGCCCCACGCCAGCGCAGCGATGACGACGATCGCCAACGCCGCGGCGAACCACAGCGCCTTGCCCGAGCCCTTTCCTGTCTTCGCGGCCATCCCGCAACCCCACTCCCGAACTATCTTCTATCCACGATAGTAGCGATCCTACGATCGATAGTAGATCTCTTACGCATCATAGTAGAGCTCTTACTGAGGATAGTAGGATGCCGGTCGATAGGGTCTGAACGCAGCTCCGCGGAGGCGAGGCGTAGTGCGCAACTGGACAGCACGTCACTGGTCATGGGCCACGACAGGGGCGGTGACCGTGGCAGCAGTCACCGGAACGGTGACCGCGCTCATTCCGAACCCGATCTTCACGCGCATGGTCGACGCACCGTGGTGGGCCTACCCCACGTGGATCACCTCGGCAGTCCTGTCCGGACTCCTGATCGCAACGTACGCGCAACCCTCACCCAGGCACCCACAGAGCGAGCGCCGCAGCATCGCCGGGGCCGCGCTGTCCTTCCTGGCCGTCGGCTGCCCGACGTGCAACAAACTGGTCCTCCTCGCCCTGGGCACCAACGGCGCCCTCACCTGGTTCGGCCCCGTGCAGCCGGTGCTTGCAATCGGCTCGCTCGCGCTGCTCGGATACGCGCTGCACGCTCGGCTACGCCTCGCCACCAGCTGCCCGGCCACCGCACAACGGCAGTGACCTACCCTGTCGAAAGAGAGGGGAACAGTTCGATGCGCAATCTCGGTCCGCTGGAGTCAGCGGTCATGTCCCTGCTCTGGGATGCCGACGGCCCACTGACCGCGCGTCAGGTGCTCGACAACCTGCGCGACCGCGGCCTCGCCTACACCACAGTGGCCACCGTCCTGGAAAAACTCCACCGCAAGCAATGGCTCGACCGAGAACAGCTCGGCCGGGTCTGGTTCTACCGACCCCGCGTGCAATCGAGTGAGCACGCGGCCTCGCTAATGCGCGAAGCGCTCGCGACCAGCAACAGCCCTCGCACGACATTCCTCAAATTCGTCGACGAGATCAGCGACGAAGAAGCCGCATTGCTGCGCGAGCTGCTCGACGACGCCACACCACCGGAAGAACGATGACTCCGCTGTTGCTCGGGCTGTCCGCCTACGCCGTGGCATTCGCCCTGCTCGGCCCACGCCTGCTGCACGCATGCGCACATCAGCAACGCGCCGCACCGCGATTCGGCCTAGCACTGTGGACAGCCCTGCCCACCTCGTGGATCGTAGCGGTGCTGGCCGTGGGGCTTGCCGCCACTGCACAGCTCTCCGGCGGCCTCGGCCTCGCCGGGCTGCTGCACGCGTGCCTGAGAGCACTGCAAGTGATCCTCGGCGTGCACCATCCGGACGACGCCCCCGCCGCCCTCGCCCTGTGCGGGTCGCTGACGATCCTGATACGGCTCGGGACAGTCGCCTATCGGCAGGCTCGCCACGACCACAAGCAACGGAAGGCACACCGGCGCGGCGTATCCAGTTCCATGCAGACTGTTCACCGCGGTGGCAGGCTGATCTCGATCGTGGACAGCCCCACCCCGGCCGCCTACTGCGTTCCCGGACGCCGCTCGGCGATCGTACTCACCACGGGCACGCTGCGGGAGCTACCTGCGCGGCAAGTCGACGCGGTGATCACCCACGAGCACGCCCACCTGCGAGGCAGACATCACCTGTTCGTGGCATGGGGCACGATCCTGGCGACGGCGTTCCCGTTCATCCCCCTCCTCCGTAGCGCCCCGCACGAGCTAGCGCGTCTTGTCGAATGGTTGGCCGACGACCAGGCCGGCCGTCGGCACGGAAGGCCTTTGGTTGCCCGCGCACTGGCCACAATGGCCGCCGGCCCCCACTCGTCGGCCAGCCCACAGCCGGAAGCCGCTCTCACGGTCACCGGCTCGAACGTCTTGGACCGCGTCCGACGTCTCATCGAACCTCAGACGAAAGCCCGAGGAGCCCGCTGGCCAGTCAGCACGGCAATCATGGCACCCATCCTCGTGCTCGCCGCCACAACAGCCGTGCTGCTACCCGCCGTCACTGCAGACCCCGCGCCACTATGCCAAGGGCAACAGCCGCCAACACCAATCTCGACCAGACCCACGCCAGGCGAAACTGGCCCCGAATAGCCGGGACTCGACAACGACTGCCCACGGGCACACGACCGGCTGCGGAAGGCATCGCTCTACCACGGAATCAAAATCGCAGCGCGACGCCTAGGGCGGCACGGCAGGCAGGCGGCCTCCAGAACACGGCAAACAAAGGGGTGCGGCACGAAGCGGGGTCAGCCCGGCTTGACTTGCGTAACCCGCCAGAGGCGACGAGGAAGTTCGCCTTCCTCGAAGGCGTGGATCTCGCGCAGGTTCCACTGCTGCGCGAGGTCCTCGACCAAGGCCGAATCGAAGTAGTGCACGGCGAAGGGGAGTGTCGGGTTTTCGGTGTAAGTGGTCTTGGGGTGGTTAGTTGGTGGTGCTGGGGACGATGCGGCCTTCGAACGTGGTGGCGAAGGCGTTGAGGGGTCGTTTCCAGCGCACGATCCATTTCGCGCGACCCTTGCCGGTGGCGTCAAGCGCCCGGGTGGTGAGGTAGAGACACTTGATCGCGGCTTGGTCGTGTGGGAAGTGGCCGCGGGCTCGCACCGCCCGGCGGTAGCGGGCGTTGAGGCTTTCGATGGCGTTGGTCGAACAGATCACCTTTCTGATCTCGGCGTCGTAGTCCAGGAATGGCACGAATTCGGCCCAGGTGCGCTGCCAGAGCGTGACGATCGCCGGGTATTTCTGGCCCCAGCTGTCAGTAAAGTCCTCAAACCGTGCTTGTGCGGCGGACTCGGTCGGGGCGGTGTAGACGGGCCGCAAATCGCGGCTGAGTTTCTCCCAGTCCTGGCGGGCGGCATAGCGGAAGGTGTTGCGGATCAGGTGGATCACGCACGTTTGCACCGTGCACAACGGCCACACGGTGGCCACCGAGTCGACCATGCCCTTGAGCCCGTCGCAGACGAGGATGCAGATGTCTTCGACACCACGGTTTTTGAGTTCGGTGAACACCTGCAGCCAGAACTTCGCGCCCTCAGCCCATCCCCGATCCACAACCCGAGGATGTCACGCTCGCCATCCACGGTGACGCCGATCGCGACATATACCGGCTTGTTGGTGACCTGCCCGTCACGGACCTTGACCGCGATAGCATCGACGAACACGACCGGATACACCCGATCCAACGGTCGATTGCACCATTCGGTCATTTCCTCGAGCACCGTATCGGTGATCGTCGAGATGGTGTCCTTGCTGATCCGGGCCCCGTAGACCTCGGTGAAATGCGACGAGATCTCACCGGTGGTCATCCCGCGCGCCGTCAGCGACAGCACGATCTCGTTCACACCTGACAAGCGGCGCTGCCGCTTGCGCACCGTCTGCGGCTCGAAGCTGCCCTCCCGATCCCGGGGCACCTCGACCTCGACCGGTCCGATATCGGTCAACACCGTCTTGGACCGCGACCCATTACGCGAATTGCCCCGGTCGCGGCCGGCTGGGTCGTGCTTGTCATATCCCAGGTGATCGGACAGCTCGGCCTCCAGCGCGGTCTCCAACACGCGCTTGGTCAAGCCGGTCAGCAACCCGTCCGGGCCGGTGAGCTCCACACCCTCATCCCGGGCCTTCGCAACAAGCTCGGCCGCCAGTTCCTGCTGCTCCGTGGTCAACGAGTCCATCGACTCGAGGCTCTCGGTCATCACAGTCCTTCCCGCCGAACACACTCGGCGTGTCAGGACCACTTACACCGATCGACCGACAGTCCCAATATGGCCAGAGCCGCTCGCCGGACAGTCCCCTGGTTGGTGGTGTTGGCGGATGTGGTGAGTGAGGGAGCGGGCTCGTGCTGAGCCGATGCTGAGCTTGCGGCGGAGGGTGTCGGCTGAGATCGGACGCTGGTACAGGTTCCAGTGTTCGGCGTCGAGCCGGTATGCCTCCTCGTGCAGCGGATCATCGTCCTCCGCGTGCGGTGGCTCTGAGTCAGCGTCGGCACTGTTGGTGCTGTGACCAGGCGCGTTGTTCACTACCGTGCGCAGCGCTGGCACCTCGGCACCCGTCTCGTACTTCTCTGACGACGGGCTGGTTTCACCCGTGTCCGGTGAGTGCGGCTCTGGTGATGCGTTCTCGTCGGCCTCGTGACTGGTGCCGCTTGTCGTCTCCGCGCGGCGGCGTTTGAGTGCTTGGTTGAGGAGTTCGACTGACAGCAGTAGCGCCAGGGGTGGGCAGGCGGCTACGGCGATGGAGAAGGAGTTTAGCTCGGGTGCGGAGGCGATGTTGGCGCACAGCGACAACCCGATCCCGAGGGCAAACGACAGCCAGGCTTTCCACTGCCCGGTGGCGCGATGACGGTGACCGGTCTTCCACAGCTCGATGGTCGCCGTTGTCAACAAGCCATCAACGATAAGTGGCCAGAGGGTGGCGGTGGTCTCGTCAGCCCCGAACCGCAGGGCGAACTCGCGGCCGTGCCGGTAGGAGACGTAGGCCGCGCCCACCGCCACCAGCAGCGTGCACGCGCACTGCAGATGCAGCGATCGATCGGGGACGGGACTCGACGGGGATGGCGTGCTGGTCATCGGGCGTCACCCGCCCGAGGTTGTCCCTGCGTGCCGCGCATCGTGACGCCGCGCTCCTGCAGGCGCTGGCGGACGGTGCCGGCGGCGACGTCCATGCGTGCGGCGATCCGGGCCAGGGACCACCCCTGGTGGTAGAGCCGGACGGCGTCGTCGATCTGCTCGGCGGACAGCCCGCGGCGGCGCATCGGGACACCGTGGCGGTGCAGGATCGTGCTGACGGTGCGGCGCTCGATGCCGAACTGGTCACCCAGCTCGTAGACGGTGGCGCCGGACTGGTAGCCCTCGATCAGTTGCTGCACTTGGTCGTCGGGGAGGCGCCGGGTGCGGCCGGGCTTTGCCCGCTTCGGTGTCGGTTGGGGCGGTGTAGCCAGGTCCGGCAGCTTCGTCCGCAGTGTTTCCAGTGCGCTGACCTGCTCGTTTGTGTTCGAGTAAGCTCCCTCAACCTCCACCGGATATTCGATTTTCGCGCTCTGACCTGCGCATTTGTTCATCAAGTAGCCCTCCCGCGCACGACATGTGCGGGAGGGTTTTTGCTGGTCAGGGGCTGTTTTCGTGTTCTATTCCCCCAAGGTGTCTTGGCGTTTCACGTCGTCTGGTCGAAAGCAGCAGCATCGGTCTTCGTGGTCACCGCGGTCGGTGCAGTGCTGATGCTCCGTTGGCGGTCTGCTTGGCGGCAAGAGCTAGGTCGCTCATGGTGAAGCTTTTTGAATTCGTGGCCACCCACGTCTTTGGAGCCGACGATCGCACGCGCATCCTGGCCGACCACGAACGCGGCGATAGCGCTCTCCTGCATGACGCTCGTCGTAGCTGTCTTCGTCCGGCTTGTCCTTGGCTTGCAGGAGTGTGCTCATGGTGACGTGCGGTCACTGCCGGAGCTGAGTCGTCACGGCCGGTCGCCGTTCATGGCTGAGCACCTGCCCGTTGCGTTGCCGCGCCGACCTGTTTCAAACGGGTGGTGACGAGTTCAGTGATCGCAACCTGGTCGTAGAGCTACGAGGCGTAGTGAACGCAGCGTGGGGGGAGCTCGTTGTGCATGCGGTAGAGCGCGGCTCGCGCAGCCCTTGCGAGCCGGTATCGCGACGACTTGTTCCGAGCGCCGCGGTTCGAGCCCAGGCGGTCGGCGTGCCGCGGGAGCGCGGCCCGCCCGCGGCAAGCGTCATTCGGTTCCGGACACCTCGTCTCGGCTGACCTGCTCAGTGAGGTAGCGCTGCATCAACTCCCGAGCATCGAGCCGGAAGAGGTTCAGCCGACGGGTGTGCCGCAACAGCAGCAACCCGGAAGCGTGCGCGAACGCTTCCGCTGTCAGGCGGGTGGCCGCCGCTGCACCGAACAACTCTTCCGCGGCACGGCGGGCCGGTTCCAGGGTGGCGAGCAGTGCCGCGTTGAGATCGCGATTGGTTTCCTCGTCGGAGAGCCCGTGCGGTGCCATTCCGCCGGAGAACAGGTAGAACCCCATGTCCAGGTCGCGGGGGTTCTCGTCGTAGAAGTCGAAGAAGGCCAACCCGGTGGCGACGTAGCGGGACGCTGCGGTGGCGGCTTGGGACGCGGCGGTTTCGGTCGCGTTCTGTAGCCGCTTGAGCGATTCGTTTAGTGCCGCCGCGTAGATGTGCTCTTTGCTTGGGAAGTAGCTGTAGATCGCTCCCGGGGTGTAGCCGGCCTCTTTGGCGATCGCCCGCATACTGGCCTCACGCAGGCCGTCACGTGCGAAAACGCTCAGCGCTCCCTCGAGTATCAGCGCTCGCTTGGTCTCGCTCACCGCGTCGAGTCGGTCCGCGCGCGCACCCTCAGACATGTCCTTTGCCCTTCCTTCGTGTTGACGGTGACGCTACCCTGTGAACAGCGTTCAATCGAATGAACACTGTTCAATCGTCGAGAGGGAGAGTCAGTTCATGACTGCCGTCGCCGCCATCGGTGCCAGCGAGCGAGTCGCCGACTGCACCGACCGCTTCCAGACCTTCCTCGACCAGGAGGTCGCCCCGATCGAAGAAGAGCTGGCGCAGCAGGGTGCTGGCACGGCCAGCCGGCCGCAGTTCGACGAGCTGGGGCGGATGCATCCGGCGGTGTGGGAGGCGCGGCGGCAGGTGCAGCGCCGCGCGGGTGCGCTTGGCCTCTACGCGCCGCACAACTCGGTCTCTGCTGGTGGCAGGGGTTTCAGCCGGGTTGAGATGCATCACGTGGAGGAGTTCGTCTACCGCCGGTCCGGGCTTGGGCTCGGCCTGGCCGCGTTGGCCTGGACGGAGGGGCCGAACCCGGCGATCGAACACTGCTCGCCGACCATGCGGGAGCAATATCTGCAGCCGCTGATCGCGGGGGAGATCACGGCGGCGTTCTGCAACACCGAACCCAGCGTCGGCTCCGACGTCCTGGCGATGTCGACGCACGCGACCCGGGACGGCGACGACTGGATCATCAACGGGAAAAAGGCGTGGATCACCAACTCGCACTTCGCCGACGTCCTGCAGGTCGTGGCCGTCACCGAGCCCGGTGCCCGGACCCGGTCGCTGTCGATGTTCCTGGTCGACGCCAACGCGCCCGGGGTCACCCGGGGGCGTGATCTGCCCACGATGATGGCCGACGGTCTGACCGGCACCCTGGAGTTCAACGACGTGCGGGTTCCGGCCGAGAACGTCGTCGGCGAGATCGGCGACGGTTTCGCGCTGGCGATGTCGTGGATCAACTGGCGCCGGCTCTGCCGCGGTGGCATGTGCGCGGGCTGGGGCGCCTGGCTGCTCGAGCGGGCCCTGGACTACACCCAGCAGCGCACCTCGGGTGGCGAGCCGATCGCCGCGCAGCAGGCGGTGCAGCACATGTTGGCGAACATGGACGCCGACATCTACCAGGCCCGCGCGACTTCTCTGGTGGCGCAGGCCGAGCTCGATGAACTAGGGCCGTTCGCGATCCCGATGCACTCCGATGCTCCCCGGTTGATCAGTCTGGTCAAGGTGATCAACGACGAGGCGTTCTTCCGCGTCGCAGACACCGCGGTGCAGGTGCGCGGTGCGATGGGGCTCATGCAGGACTCGCCGGAGGAAAAGCTGTTCCGGGTCGCGCGAAACCTCCGCATCCCGGCAGGAACGTCTGAGATCCAGCGCAACGGGATTGCGCGAGGCCTGTTGAAGAGGCGAGCTGCATGACGACCTTGACGACCCCGCTCACGCAGTACTCGTCGGGCGGGGGGTGTGCTTGCAAGATGCCGCAGAGCCTGCTCGACGACGTGTTGGCGTCGTTGAATGCGGGCGATGGCGACCCCGCGGGCAGTGGCCGCACCAGTCCTGCTGGTGCGGCTCTGAGGGTCGGGTTGTCGCCCGCAGATGATGCGGCTGTTCTTGACGTGCCTGGCCTTGAGGGCCGTTCCTTGGTGGTGACCACCGATTTCCTGACTCCGATGGTGGATGATCCCTACGATTGGGGACGCATTGCGGCCACCAACGCCCTGTCGGACGTCTACGCGATGGGTGGGCGCCCGCTGTTGGCGCTGAACCTGCTCGCTTGGCCGGAGAACCTTGACCGTGCCCTGCTCGCGGAGGTCATGCGGGGAGGCGCGGGCGCGGTCGCCGATGCTGGCGCGGTGCTGGCCGGCGGGCACAGCATCGTTGACCCGGCCCCCAAATACGGGCTGGCCGTCGTGGGCGAGGTCGACGAGAACTCCATCCTGCGCAAGGGCGGAGGTCGTGCCGGTGACCTGCTCGTGTTGACCAAGCGGCTCGGCGCTGGGGTCATCGGCACGGCGGTGAAGCGGGGGCAGGCACCGGGCTCGGCCGTCAGCGAGGCGGTCGCCACGATGAGCCGTTCCAACGCGTCCGCGGCCGGGGTGGCGACCACCGCGGGGCTGCGCGGTGGGACCGATGTCACGGGCTACGGCCTCATCGGCCACCTGCACGAGATGGCGCTTGCGGCCGGTCTCGAGGCCCGAATCCGGCCGGAGGCCGTGCCGCTACTGCCCTCGGTTGCTGAGCTCGTGCGGCAGGGTTGTGCCCCTGATGGCAGCCGTCGCACTCTCACCGACGCGCTCGCCGCGGGCTGGTTCGACCCCTCCACCGCCGACCAGACCACGCAGCTGCTGCTGGCAGATGCCCAAACGTCCGGCGGTCTGCTGCTGTGCGTCCCCCCGGCCATCGCGAGCTCGACGGTCGCGGCCTTGGACGAGCGGGGTGATGCGGATGCAGCCGTGGTCGGAGAGCTCGTAGCCGGACGTCCTGGACACGTCGCGATCGAGACACCGCCAGGCGCCGGTGGAGGGGAGTCGGGATGGACCGTTTGAGTTGTGTGACCGGCCGGTTCCAACCGGTTCATGAGCAGCACTTGGAGCTGTTCGAAATCGCGCTGCGTGATGCCGACCATCTCATCATTGCGATCACCAACCCTGATCCCGGTGCGCGGCAGGAGGAATCGACTTCGGCGCACCGGCATCTGTCCGCGGCCAATCCCTTCACCTACTTCGAACGTGCCCGGCTCCTGTACGCGGCATTGGCCGACCGGGGCTGGGTGGAGAAGACGACCATTGTGCCGTTCGATCTCACCCGGCCGGAGTGCTGGCCGCACTATGTCCCGCTGCGCGCCCGGCAGGTGGTGCGTGTCTACAGCGACTGGGAGCGCTACAAGGCGGGGCTGCTGGCTGATGCGGGTTATTGGCTCACGGTGCTCGACGGTGATCCCGCTGCCAAGGTCTCCGCCACCGACATCCGCGCACGCCTGGAGGACAAGACGGCGACGTGGACGGACATGGTGCCAGCCTCCATCGCACCGATCCTGACTGAGCTGCTGAAAGAGCGGTCAGCAGCACGCACTGGAGGTCGATGATGACGCCACCTGGATACGGCGAAACCCAGCCTCGGCTGGACGACGACCGGTTGCCGGTCGTGCTGGTCATCTTCGACGGGCTGGGCGATCGCCCCATCCCGGAACTCGGGGGGCGCACTCCCGCCGAGGCGGCCCACACCCCGCACCTTGATGCCCTGGCCCACGACGGCGCTTCCGGATGGCACTTGCCTTTCGGATGGGGGCGAGCGCCGGCCTCGGAACTGGCCCACTGGGCGATGTTTGGCTACGCCAC
Organism: Saccharopolyspora sp. ID03-671; assembly: GCF_045278815.1. Taxonomy (NCBI): domain Bacteria; kingdom Bacillati; phylum Actinomycetota; class Actinomycetes; order Pseudonocardiales; family Pseudonocardiaceae; genus Saccharopolyspora; species Saccharopolyspora sp. ID03-671. Next base: position 3,087,409 of record NZ_CP134054.1, on the reverse strand, counting down.
GGTGCCCTTCCCCGGTCGCGCCGTGCTGGAAGCACTCGGCGCCGGACTCGACATCGCCCGCGACTGCGCGGTCACCCACGCGGCGCTGCGCACCTCGCGCCGCGACGGCAACCGCCTGTGGATCACCGGACGAGCCCGGGTCGACGACGACGCCGACATCGCGGCCCTGTTGAGCGGCCTCGGGCCGGTGCTCGCCGAGCACGGGATGAGCCTGCAACGCCACGGCAAGACCGGCGAAGCGCTGCTGACCGCCCCCGCTCACGGGTGTGCGCAGGTGACTGACTCGGATCCGCTGTTCGAGAACTTCCACCCCTGGATGCAGCCGATTCCGACCAGCGCGGAGGGATCGGCCTTCGCTGAAGCGCTCACCGCGGCATTACAGGCAGCACACCGCTACCTGCTCGCCAGCGACATCAATGCCGCGCGGGAACGCCGCGGGCTGCCCGCGTTGGACGTGCTCACGACGAAGTGGTCCGGCCGCTACGGCGACATTCCCTCGTTCGTCGAGCAGGTCGGCGTCGCCGGTGCCGCGGTCACCAGCACGCGCCTGTACCGCGGGATCGCCACAGCCCTGGACATGGCCTCGGTTCACCTGTCCTCGGCCGACGACCCAGCCTGCGACATCGCGGCCCGGCTCGAAACCGCTGACGACCTCGTTGCGTCCGGTGCCCGCTTCGTGCACGTCCATACCAAGGCCACCGATGAGGCCGGCCACACCAAACAACCCCATGCCAAACGTGACGTCCTGGAAGCGCTCGACCGGGGCCTGGCCGGCCTGGCCTCCTTGGCCGAGCGGGCGATCGTCGCGGTGACCGGCGACCACGCCACACCCTCCACTCACGGGGTGATGCACACAGCCGACCCGACCCCGTTGCTCGTGGCCGGCCCAACGGTCCGACCGGACACCGTCACCGAATGGGGAGAACTGCCTGCCCGGCACGGCTGGTGGGGCAACGTCCGCGCAGACGAACTGCTACCGCTGCTCCTGGGCCAGGCCAACCGGCCGGTCTTCCTCGGCCACCGCATCACCACCCGACCGGTGATCGGACTCGCCGACGCACCACGCCCGATGCCAGTCACCGAGGACGGCTCATGACCAGCCGGCGTCGACCCCGGTGGCAAGCCCGCCACAGGTCCCCCGCTCTGGCACACCTGGTCACCATCGGGTGCCGGATCGGTTCCATCACCGCATTTCTTCACACCGGAAGTCGGTGACAACGCAGTTGCGGGGGGTCGGAGCAGCATGGGCACGCTTTCGATCAATGAAGGACCTGCCACGGCGGGCTGCCTGAGGCTCGGCAACCCATTGCCAGGCCGGTGCTCATTCCACCGCCGCCAACACTGTTCCTGGCTGGTGGTGCTGGCGAATGTGGCGGGTCAGGGCGCGGGCTCGTGTTGAGCCGATGCTGAGCTTTCGGCGGAGGGTGTCGGCTGAGATCGGACGTTGATATAGGTTCCAGTGTTCGGCGTCGAGCCGGTATGCCTCCTCGCGCAGCGGATCATCATCCTCACCGGACGCTGTCTCCTGGACGGCGCCCGCACTGTTGGCGCTGTGACCAGGCATGTTGTTCTCCACTGTGCGCAGCGCTGGCACATCCTCGGCCTCCTCGGGAGCCTTCAGCGGCTGGCTGGCATCGCCCGAGTCCGTCGAGTTCGGGTGCGCTGACGGGCTCTCGTCGGATTCATGAACGGCCTCCCTTACTGTCTCCGTGCGGTGCCGCTTGAGTGCCTGATTGAGCAGTTCCACCGAGAGCAGCAGTGCCAGGGGTGGGCAGGCGGCTACGGCGATGGCGAAGTTGTTCAGTTCGGGTGCGGAGGCGATGTTGGCGCACAGCGACAGCCCGATGCCGAGGGTGAATGACAGCCATGCCTTCCACTGCCCGGTGGTCCGGTGGTGGCCGGTTTTCCACAGTTCGATGGTCGCCATCGTCAACAAGCCGTCGACGATGAGCGGCCAGAGGGTGGCGGTCGTCTCGTCGGCGCCGAACCGGAGGGCGAATTCGCGGCCGTGTCGGTAGGAGACATAGGCCGCGCCAACAGCTACAAGGAGTGTGCAAGCGCACTGCAGATGCAGTGATCGATCGGGGGCGGGACTCGACGGGGATGGTCGGTTGTTCATCGGGCGTCACCCGCCCGAGGCTGTCCCTGGGTGTTGCGGATCGGGACGTCGCGCTCGTGTAGGCGTTGGCGGACGGTGCCGGCGGCGACGTCCATGCGTGCGGCGATCCTGGCCAGTGACCACCCCTGGTTGTAGAGCCGCATTGCGCCGTCGATCTGCTTCTCGGACAGGCCGCGGCGGCGCATCGGGACGCCGTGGCGGTGGAGGATCGTGCTGACGGTGCGGCGCTCGATGCCGAACTGATCACCCAGCTCGTAGACGGTGGCGCCGGACTTGTAGCCCTCGATCAGTCGCTGCACTTGGTCGTCGGGGAGTCGCCGGGTGCGGCCGGGCTTTGCCCGCTTCGGTATCGGTTGGGACGGTGTAGCCAGGTCCGGCAGCTTCATTCGCAGTGTTTCCAAGGCGCTGACCTGGTCCTTTGTGTTCGAGTAAGCTCCCCCAACCTCCACTTCACGATCGGGACCGTCCTGCTCACCGCAGGGCGGTTTCGCTTTTCTCGCCCCGTCATGATTTTGGGGGAGCGACTCCCCAAACCCCCTGCGGTGCGGTGGTCGTCCGGCGTCGGCTCCTCGCCGAGAGACGCCCGACGCGGCGCTGGTGCGCGCGTCCTGGGCCTACGAGCAGCGCAGGGTGTGGGAAGGGGTTACTCCGTAGCGGTTCTTGTAGGCCGCTGCGAACCTGCCCAGGTGTGTGAAGCCCCAGCGGTAGGCGGCTTCGGTGACGGAGTCCGCGTTCCCGCCGAGGAGGTCCGCGTGCACTCGGCTCAGCCTGATCGCAGTCAGCTCCTGCGTCGGCGTGGAACCCAGGTAGTGCCGGAATCCCTGCTGGAGGCGCCGGATTCCGACGCCGGCGGCGCGGGCGAGGTCCGAGGCGGTCCAGTCGCGGGCCGGGTCCTCCTCCATCGCCGCGACCACTCTGGACACGATCCGCGGGCGGATCTCGCCGTGCACCGGCTCTTCCGGGAAGCAGGCCGTGACGAACGCGGCTGACAACGTGCCCGCCAGCCGGCGGCTCACCCGCGGGTCGTGCGCGAGTTCGGGGGAGGCCAGCGCTTCCGCGCCGATGGAGGTCAGCAGCGCCATCCAGGTCCGGCCGCCACCGGTGCGCAGGTCCAGCTGCGCGGGCAGCCGGTCGACGTGCATGCCGACGAGCGCGGACACCTCGTCGGCGAGGTAGTCGCGCTCCACGCGCATCCCGACTATCGAGCAATCCGCTGACCAGCGGGTCATCCGGGTCGGCTGGTCCGGCGGGCAGACGGTCGCCTGCCCGTCCAGGGAGAGGACGTGCCGACCGCTGACGCGGGCTTCGAGGACACCGCTGCGCGGCACGTTCACGGCCCAGGCGCCCGGGTGGTCGGACTCGACGGCGACCTCCGAACCCCAGCCGATGCGGGCCAGCCGGATCGGGCCGAGGTCCACGGCCCGCAGCTCAGCAGGGCCTGCCGCCTGCGCCCTGATCGCCAGATCGTGGGGGAAGTAGGCGCGCGCGACCGACGCGGAGAAGCCGTCCAGCTCCTCGGGCGAGGCCGTCAACGTGCCTGTCGTGCTCATACCACTCCTTCGTGATGCGCCGATGGTACGTGCTCCGCAGTGGCGCGCATAACAGTTCGAGGCCGTCCGGTTCGCAATCCGGATCGATCGTTCGCAGCGCGGATCGCCCGGGACATCGGTTCGACCTAGCGTCACCGCTGAGTTCCTGACCGCGCATTTCCGCAGGTCTTGCCACTGCGAAGGAGCAGAACATGGATCCGCGCACCCTGCGATCGACCTACGGCCGCTTCGCGACCGGAGTCACCGTCATCACCTGCCGGACCCAGGACGGGCACTACCACGGCGCCACGGTCACCGCCTTCACCCCGATCTCGCTCGATCCGCCGCTCGTGCAGGTCGCGCTGACGCGCACGGCGAAGGCCGCCGGTCACCTCGTGGGCGCGTCGTTCGCCGTCAACGTGCTGGCAGCCGACCAGGTCGACGTCGCCATGCACTTCGCGGGACGTCCGAGCCCGGATCCGCTGCCGTGGCTGGACGGCGCGCGCGCACCCTCGCTCGCGGGGACCGCAGCGTCGATCATCTGCGACCCGTGGCGGGCCGACGACGGGGGCGACCACGTGCTCTTCCTGGGCGAATGCGTCGACGTCCGCGCGACCGAGCGCGCTCCGCTGCTGTTCCACGACAGCGCTTTCCACCACATCGGGCAGCGGACGTCCGACACCGTCTGGCTCGGATGCCAGGACGACCCGCACGCCGGCTGGTTCGACGCGACGGCGCGGTTCCACCCAGCACCCGCGCGGTCCAGTGAGGTCCCCGCGCACCACCATCGAGTTCAAAGGAGAAGCAGATGGCTGACACCCGCACCTCCGCTGCCGAGGAGTCGGAGTTCGCGGCGAGCGCGCCCGAGTCCAACCCGGCGCAGGACGCTCCCGCCAACAGGCAGGCGAACTTCGCCTCCCGGCCGATGACCGGGGACGAGTACATCGAGAGCCTCCGCGACGGCCGGGAGATCTACCTCCACGGCGAGCGGGTCAAGGACGTCACCGAGCATCCCGCCTTCCGCAACCCGGTCCGCATGACCGCGCGGCTGTACGACGCGCTGCACACCGGGCCGCACGTCGACGCTCTCACGGTGCCGACCGACACCGGCAACGGTGGCGTGACCATGCCCTTCTTCAAGACCCCGACCTCCTCGGCCGACCTGATCAAGGAACGCGACGCGATCGCGCAATGGGCTCGTCTGACCTGGGGCTGGATGGGCCGCAGTCCCGACTACAAGGCGAGCTTCCTCGGCACCCTGCACGCCAACAAGGAGCTCTACGCGCCGTTCGAGGCCAACGCCGAGCGCTGGTACCGCGAGTCCCAGGAGAAGGTCCTCTACTGGAACCACGCGATCATCAACCCTCCCGTGGACCGCCAGCTGCCGCCGGACGAGGTGGGCGACGTCTACATGAAGGTGGAGGAGGAGACCGACGCCGGCCTGGTCGTCTCGGGGGCCAAGGTGGTCGCGACCGGATCGGCGATCACCAACTACAACTTCATCGCCCACTACGGGTTGCCGATCCGCAAGAAGCAGTTCGCGCTGATCTGCACGGTCCCCATGGACGCGCCCGGGGTCAAGCTGATCTGCCGCCCCTCCTACACCGAGCAGGCGGCTCGGAACGGCACGCCGTTCGACTACCCGCTGTCGAGCCGGATGGACGAGAACGACACCATCTTCGTCTTCGACAAGGTGCTGGTTCCGTGGGAGAACGTGTTCATGTACGGCGACGTCGACCGGATCAACGCGTTCTTCCCCCGGTCCGGTTTCCTGCCGCGGTTCACGTTCCAGGGCTGCACCCGGCTGGCGGTCAAGCTCGACTTCATCGCCGGCTTGCTGATGAAGGCCCTCGACGCGACCGGCTCGGGAGGTTTCCGCGGCGTGCAGACGCGGGTCGGTGAGGTCATCGGTTGGCGGAACCTGTTCTGGTCGCTCACCGAGTCGATGGCTCGCGACCCCGAGCCGTGGGTCGGCGACGCCGTCATCCCGAAGCTGGAGTACGGGCTGACCTACCGGATGTTCATGCTCCACGGATATCCGCGGGTCAAGGAGATCATCGAGCAGGACGTGGCCTCCGGCCTGATCTACCTGCCTTCCGGCGCGGCCGACTTCCAGAGCCCCGACGTCAGGCCGTACCTCGACAAGTACGTGCGCGGCTCCAACGGGGTCACCGCCGTCGACCGCGTCAAGGTGATGAAGGCGTTGTGGGACGCCATCGGATCCGAGTTCGGCGGCAGGCACGAGCTCTACGAGCGCAACTACTCGGGCAACCACGAGAACGTCAAGGCCGAGCTCCTGTTCGCCGCGCAGAACCGCGGGGGCGTCGACCAGATGAAGGGATTCGCCGAGAGCTTCCTCGACGAGTACGACCTCGACGGTTGGAAGGTGCCGGACCTGTTCTGATCCCCCACGGCAGCGGGCGCCGAGCGTTCGGCGCCCGCTGCCCGGTCTGACTCGACCTCGCGTCGCCGCGGGGCATCGGGGGCTCAACCGGTGGCGCGCCGTCGTCGAGGCGGTGGCGCGGAGTTGCTGGTGTGCGGGGGTTGTTTCATGTTTTCGGGGTTGTGATCACCCGTTCGGGGATCTTGGTCGGTCTCGTGGAGCGGATCACCCTTCGGCTTGTCACTCTCAAATGGAGTTGTTTCGTCCAGCAAAGGCAACGGTCTACCGCATCGCACCTGGGAGTCCACTTCGGAGCGGTGCGGAGGTTTCCGTGCTCTGGAGCCGTTTTCGGTCGGTGCCGCGACCGGATGGCGCTCTGATCCGCGGTCCCGATTGCCTGATTGCGTGCGAGAGAGGTCGTTGCCGAAATGCGCACTGGGAACAAGAAGATCTGGTGGGCCGTGCTGGCCCTCGTGATCGTCCTCGCCGGAGTCGGCGGTTGGATGCTGCGGTCGGGCGGTCCCATCAACGCGGCGTCGTCGGAGCCCGTGCCGGTGGGCACGCCGACCATCGTCTCGGCCAGTGAGCTGGAAGACCTCGCGGGCCAGCACTACCCGCTGTACTGGGCGGGCGAGCAGCCGGACACCCAGATCGAAGTCACCGTGACCAGGAAGAACGCGATCTTCGTCCGGTACCTCCCGTCGGGTGTGGCCGCCGGTGACCCCGGCCAGTACCTCACCGTCGCCACCTACTACGCCATCAACGGCTACGACGCGCTGCGCGGGACGCCGAAGGAGAAGGCGGACGTCACCGAAGCCGAGGACGGCGCGATGATCGCCGTCTTCCGGGACCGCGCGCTGTCGACGTACTTCTCGTTCAAGAACGCGGGGTTCCAGACCGAGGTCTTCTCGCCGATGATCGGCCAGTCCAAGCAGCTGACCGAAAACGGGACCATCAAGATCGCAGGCGGTGACTCGTGAGCGGCAAGAGCGCACGCACTCGCCGCACCGTCGACGTCATCCTCGGCTCCACCGCTGCGATCGTGACGGTGTTGAGCGGGCCCGCGCAGGCGGTCGCCGCTCCCGGCCCCGAGGAACCGTGGTTCAGCGTCACACCGCCCGGCGTCGAAGGACCGGTGCAGGGCGATCCCGCGCTGGCCGCAACCTCCGCACCGCCACCGACCACGTCGTACTCCGGACCTGCTGGGCCTGAAGGGACGGCAGGTCCGCAGGGCTCGACCGGCGCGCAGGGGCCGCAAGGACCGGCGGGTGGGCCGCAGGGAGCGCAGGGCGAGACGGGAGCGCAGGGCGAGCCCGGGGCCACGGGCTCTCGCGGCCCCCAGGGCGAAGCCGGAGCACCGGGACCGCAGGGTTCAGCTGGTCCGGCCGGAGCTCCCGGCACCGTTGGTCCGGCCGGTGCGCCGGGCCCTCAGGGTGCCGATGGTGCGCCGGGTGTTGCCGGTCCCGTCGGTCCGCAAGGCCCGGCGGGTGAGCCCGGCGCTCCGGGCCCGCAGGGCGCCGACGGTGCTCCGGGCCCGCAGGGCGATGTCGGCCCGGCCGGCCCGGTCGGCCCGCAGGGCGCCGATGGTGCTCCGGGAGTTCAGGGCGCACCCGGTCCGCAGGGTGCTGATGGTGCGCCGGGTGTTGCGGGTCCTGCCGGTCCTCAAGGTCCGCAGGGCGCCGACGGTGCTCCCGGCGTTCAGGGGCCGCAGGGTGATGTCGGCCCGGTCGGTGCGCAGGGTGCAGACGGTGCGCAGGGGGCCGCTGGCCCGCAGGGTGCGGTTGGCGCGCAGGGGGCGCCGGGTCCGCAGGGTGAGATCGGTCCGGTCGGTCCGCAGGGTGCTGATGGTGCGCCGGGTGTTGCGGGTCCCGCCGGTCCTCAAGGTCCGCAGGGCGCCGACGGTGCGCAGGGGGCCGCTGGCCCGCAGGGTGCGGTTGGCGCGCAGGGGGCGCCCGGCCCGCAGGGTGAGATCGGCCCGATCGGTCCGCAGGGTGCCGACGGTGCACCCGGGGTTGCGGGTCCCGCCGGCCCCCAAGGTCCGCAGGGCGACATCGGTCCTGCCGGGCCGCTGGGTGCTCAAGGCGCGCAGGGTGACATCGGCCCCGTCGGTCCCGCCGGGCCGCAGGGCGCGCAGGGTGATGTCGGTCCCGTCGGTCCCGCCGGGCCGCAGGGTGAGACCGGTGCTGCTGGTCCGCAGGGCGAGCCGGGTGTGCAGGGACCGGCTGGTCCGCAGGGGGCGCAAGGAGCCCAAGGCGATGTCGGTCCCGTCGGTCCGGCCGGCCCGCAGGGTGCCGACGGTGCTCCTGGTCCGCAGGGCGAGCCCGGTGTGCAGGGACCTGCCGGTCCGCAAGGCGCCACCGGTGCGCAGGGCGCACCCGGACCTCAGGGCGCCACCGGTGCGCAGGGGGCACAAGGGCCGCAGGGTGACCTCGGCCCCGCCGGTCCGCAGGGGCCGATCGGTCCGCAGGGCGCCGCCGGTGCTCCCGGTGTCCAGGGACCGGCCGGTCCGCAAGGGCCCGCTGGTCCGCAGGGGCCCGCTGGTCCGCAGGGAGCCGACGGAGCCCAGGGCGCCCAGGGCGCCCAGGGAGCCCAGGGCCCGCAGGGGACGGTCGCGACGGCGGGAGGTTACTTCTACACCAGCTCCACCTCCTCGAACGCTTCCAACTCCCCCGTTCCGATGACCACGATCGGCACGTCATATGGCGGCGTATCGCTCAGCGGCGGCGGTGTCCAGTTGGCAGCCGGTACCTACACGATCGACTACACCTGGCAGGCCGACGCGGCGGGTAGCGGTACAAGTGCCTCGGAGTTGGTCTCCGCGTATCTCACCCTCAGCGGAACCGAGGTCGCGGGCTCGCGAATCAAGGCCACCACCAGCACATCGCCGTCGATCGAGGATCAGGTCTCCAACTCCATCACCATCACCGTCCCGGCCGGCGGTGGCGTGCTGATGCTGAACAACGGTGCGGTGGCCACTGCTGGACACAACAGCTCGCTCACCGGCATCACGGGCAGCATCAACGTCCAGCGCGTGCAGTAGATCGCCTCAGCAGAGAAGCGGCCCTCCTTGGCGGGGGCCGCTTTTCACTGCCAGCAGGTTCGCGTCGACGTAGGAGATGTCGTTGGCCGCGTCGAACTGGGTGGGGAAGTAGGTGCGGACCCCGCTGATCTGGAAGCGCATCGGGTTGCCCGGGAACGCGTGCCGCAGGCGGTCGGCCTGGGTGAGGTACCAGAAGCTGTTGGCGTTCCAGAACGACACGTGGGTCGGGTCCTGGAACGCGCCGCGACCGTCGGTGCTCGGCGTGGTCGTGAGCACCAGGCCGCCGTGGACGAGAACCCGGTAGCACTCGGCGAAGAAGGCCCCGCGATCGGAGATCCGCTGCAGCAGGTCGGTGGCGACGATGACGCCGACCGAGCCGTCCGCGTGCGGGAGCGCGGGTGCGGCGGGGTCGATCTCGAACTCGGTGGCGCCCGGGGGCACCGCCCGCCCGGTCCACGAGGCGGTGTTGAGGTCCAGCGCGGCGAGCCCGGACCGCTGCGCCCACGCGACGGCCAGCCGTCGGATGCCGCGGTGGTACCGGGCGACGGTGTCGTCCTGGATGAGCTTGTTGATCCGCTGGTCCCGCTGGGTGTTGGCGGGGTGCATGCGTTGCAGGTACAGGCATTTCGGGATGCGGCGGAACTCGCCGAGCTCGTAGAGCCGCATCATCAGGTCCTGGTCGTCGAGCACCTCCAGCGAAGCGTCGTAGCCGCCGGCCCGCTCGTAGGCGTCGCGGCGGAACGCGCGGACGTGGTTGGGCGCGTACCAGATGTAGCTGACGTTGTGCGGGCTCGCTTCCAGCGCCAGGCAGCGGTCGAGGGGTTTGCCGTCGACGTCGACCGGCTCGTACTCCCAGCCCATCGCCGGGTTGAACCGCTCGTGCCGGGCAGAGCCGTCGGCGTTGATCTCCGCGAAGTCCGAGTACACCAGCACCGCGCCGGGTTCGGCCTCGAAGGCGGCGACGACCTCGGCGAGGCAGGTCGGCGCGAGCAGGTCGTCGTGGTCGAGTTCGACCAGGACCTCGCCGGTGGCCAGCGCGCACACCTCGCGCTTGATCGCGCCCACGTACCCGGTGGCGGTGCCGCGCACGACGCGGACGCGCGGGTCCGGTTCCGGCGGCGACCACTGCGCGGATCCGTTGAGCAGCACGATCCACTCCCAGTCGGTGTGGGTCTGCGCGGAGACGGTGCGGTGGCACTCGTCGAGGTACGTCGGTGCATGGCTCGCTGTGAAGACGGTCACTCGCACCGGAGGATGCTCGCACGAGCGGCGCGCGAGATCGTGACGGCGCGCGCGGAATCCGCCCGATCGGGCTTTTCCCAGCGCACGTAAATCGGTAGTGTCGGGTTCACTCGCGAAAATCACGGATTTCGACCCGGGATTTCGGGCGCGTTCACATTTATCTGTCGAAATGTGGTCCCGGTGTTGCGCGAGAAACCATTGATGTGCGCTTCCGTTGAATAGTGTTCAGATGTGATTACTTCGCTCCAATTGGGGGTATGGAAGGGGTTGTCCAGACCGGCAGACTTCGGGATCGATCACGAGAGAGGATCGGCTGCCCACACGTGGTGGTCCCGTTGTCTCTGGAGGTATCCACATGGTTTCTCGCCGGCGGTTTCTCGGTTATTCCGCTGCGGCCCTGACGGCACCGTTCTGGGCTCAGGCGATCAGCGCTCCGTTCGCTTCGGCGGCTCCGGAAAGCATGAAGTTCGTTCTGCAGAACAACTCCGGTGGTCCTGCCAACGCCTACATCGCCGGATTCTCGGACGCCGAGAAGAAGGCCGTTTTCATCAAGGCGGACGGCACTCCGTACTTCCCCGAGGCGGGCGGCCCCGAGCCGGCGCCGATCGGTGACGACGTCGCGATCCCGGTCGACGGCACCGTCGAGATCACCGTGCCGCGCATGTACGGCGCGCGGGTGTACTACTCGCTCAACGACACCCTGGAGTTCCAGGTCGTGCAGGGGGCCGACGGCACGACCTCGGTCGTGCACCCGAACTTCGTCTCCAGCGAGGACCCGAACTTCGGTAAGGACTGGACTTTCGCGGAGTTCACCCTCAACGCGGAGCAGCTCTACGCCAACATCAGCTACGTGGACTTCGTCGCCGCCCCGATCGGTCTGCACCTGACCACCACCGGCAGCGGTGAGCAGAGCGTTCCCGGCATGCCCACCGGTGGCATGGACAAGGTCGCCGAGAGCCTCAAGGGCATGGGCGGCAACTGGGCCACCCTCGTCCAGGAGGCCGACGGCAAGGTCGTCCGGGTGCTCAACCCGAACCACCGCGCCGGCGACTTCGAGGGCTACATGGAGCCCTACGTCGACGAGGTCTACGCCAAGTACGCGGGCGAGTCGCTGTTCGTCGACACCCAGCGCGAGGACCTGGGCATCATCGAGGGCAAGGTCGAGGGCGAGGAGCTGGTGTTCGGCTCCGAGCGCTTCGCCAAGCCGTCCTCGGTGGACATCTGGGGCTGCAACAGCGGTCCGTTCGCCAACAACCCGGAGAGCGACTCGCAGGAGCGGCTGGCGATCGTGCCGCGGCTGGCGGCGGCGTTCAACCGCACCACGCTGCTGATCAACCCGAACCAGCCGCACGAGGAAGACCCGGCGACATTCTACCAGAACGACATCACCAACCACTACGCCCGCGTGGTGCACGAGAACCTGCCCGACGGCAAGGGCTACGCGTTCGCCTACGACGACGTGAGCTCCAACGCCGGTGAGGACCACAGCGGCAAGGTCAACGCCGGTGACCCCGAGGTCTTCACCCTGACGCTCAACGCCCTGCGCTGACCGAAGCGTGGCGGTGCGGGTTCAGGAACCTCGCGGCTGCGCCGCTCGCCCGCAGTTCAGCGACGACGGCGGCCGGTCCACGACGTGGGTCGGCCGCCGTCGTGCTCGGTGGGGAGCGGCTTTGCGCAAGAATGCTCGACGTGGACGATTCTGTGCTCGGGGATGACGCGGCGCGCAAACGAGGTCGCAAGCAGCAGCGCCCGGACCCGCAGGAGAGTCCGGTCGCCGAGTTCGCCTGGCGGTTGTGCGAGTTGAAGGAGTCCGCAGGCGATCCGTCGTACGACCGGATGCGCGCCGAGTTCGGCGCGATGGCCTCCAAGTCGGCGCTGTCGGCGGCCGCGCGCGGCAAGGACCTGCCGTCGTGGGAGACGACGTGGGAGTTCGTGCGCAGCCTCGCCGTCGGCGTGCTCGGCCAGGACGCCGAGACCGCGCGCCGGGAGTGGTCCCGGCGCTGGGAAGCGGCGCGGACCGTCGAGGAACCCGAACCCGCCGAACCCCCGGCGGTCCGGCCGAGGTGGTTGACGTGGCTGGTGGCCGGGGCCGCGGCGGTGCTCGTCGTGGCGGGCGCGGTCTGGTGGACGTGGCCGGAGGAGCGCCCGATCCCCGGTGACGCGTCGCTGATGCTCAGCGAGACCGTCCCGGACGGCACCGAGTTCGCGGCGGGCGAGAACTTCGTCAAGACCTGGGAGGTCCGCAACGTCGGCCGCGAGCCGTGGGACGGCCGCTACCTCGCGCAGGTCTTCCGCGAGGGCGATGCCGACTGCACCGCCCCGCAGCGCGTCTCCGTCGGCGAGGTGGCGCCCGGCGGCACCGTCCAGCTCGCGGTGCCGGTGTTCACCGGTGAGAAGCCCGGCCGCTGCAAGCTCGGCTGGAAGATGGTCGACGAGGACGGGCGCCAGTACTTCCCGGAAGAGCTCCGCGCCGTCTTCTTCGACATCCAGGTCCGGTGACCTCGGGCAGGTCCGGTGACGTCCGGACCCGCGGGACTCCCCGGCACCCCCGGTCGGCCGGGGAGTCCCGCTCGGGTCACGACCCACGCTATTCACCCGGACGGGTGAAGATCTACTGATCAATGGGCAGGTCTTCCCCGCGAGCCAATTCCGGATGTCTTCGCAGGTCACAGATTTGACCAACCCGGATCCCAGGTCAAAACCAGCCCGATCCGGCGGTGGGGATGACCCGATTTCAACGGAACTCGGGTCCCCGACTTCCGTTGAAATCGCGGATCCCCGGCGGGCTCAGGGCGGGTCCGGGATGAGGGATTGGGTGCCGAGGACGCCGAGGAGGTCGAGCTTGTCGGCCGAGTCGGTGCCGACGGCGGGGGTGAACCACAGGAGTCGCTGGCGGCAGTCCTCGCTCACCAGGTTCAGGCAGTTGACGTCGATCGTGCCGAGCTCCGGGTGCACCAGGCGCTTGCGCTCGTCCCGGCGGACGGCGATGTCGTGCCGGGACCACAGGTCCGCGAACTCCGGGCTGCGGGTCTGGAGGTCTTCGACCAGCTCGCGCGCTTCGGGATCGTCCGGGGCGCGGCGGGCGACGGCGGCGCGCAGGTCCGCGACGAACGTCCAGGCGTGGTGCGCGTGGTCCTCCTCCGGGTACAGCGCGCGCGAGCTCGGGTCGGTGAACCAGCGGTGGACGAAGCTCGCCCGCATCCCCGAGTCCGGCACCTTCGGGCCGAGCAGCGCGACCGCGAGGTCGTTCTGCACCAGCGTCAGTGCAGGTCGGTGATGACCTGGGCGGGCGTGCCGGACAGCCGGTCCAGCAGGTCGAGCATTCCCGGGTGCACGTGCGCCGCGGACCCGCCGCGCAGCGGCAGCGGGCGCCCGGCCAGCGCGTAGAGGTGGTCGCGCTCGTCGCGGGTGAGCCGCAGCGCGCGGGACAGCGCGGCCAGCATCTGCTCGGACGGCTGCGCGCCGCCGCCCCGCTCCAGCTCGATGTAGTAGTCCACCGAGGCCCCGGTGAGCTGCGCGACCTCCTCGCGGCGGAGCCCCGGCACCCGCCGCCGATGCCCGGTGGGCAGGCCGACGTCGGAGGGACGGATCCGGTCGCGCCGCTTCTTGAGGAAATCGCCGAGTTCACCCAGGTTCACGTCGTCCAGTTTCCGCTCGCCGGGCGCGGCCGAGCCAGGGGACGGCATCCCCCGGGTCAGCGGCAACTGGTTGACCTCGGTGTTCCGCCGGAGGCTTGGAGCAGGTCACCGAGGAGAGGAACACGCATGACACGCACGGCCATCGTCACCGGCGGATCCCGCGGCATCGGCCGCGACATCGTCACCCGGCTCGCCGCCGACGGGTTCGCCGTCGTCGCCGGGTACGCGGGCAACGAGGAGCTCGCCACCGAGGCGGTTCGGGAGGTGCGGGAGTCGGGCGGGCGCGCGATCGCCGTGCGGGCCGACGTCGCCGACGAGCACGCGGTCGCAGCGATGTTCGACGCCGCCGAAGCCGAGTTCGGCGGGGTGGACGTGGTCGCGCACGCGGCAGGGAAGATGGCGCAGTCCACCGTCGCCGACCTGGATCTGGCGGTGCTCGACGAGGTGTACCGGACCAACGTGCGCGGCACCTTCGCCGTCGCCCAGCAGGCGGCCCGGCGGCTCCGCGACGGCGGCGCGCTGATCACCTTCTCCAGCTCCGCGGTCGCCCTGGCCTTCCCGGCCTACAGCCCGTACACGGCGACCAAGGGCGCGGTCGAGGCGATGACGATGGTGCTGGCCCGCGAGCTGCGCGGACGCGACATCACCGTCAACACCATCGCACCCGGCCCCACGGCCACGGACCTGTTCTTCGAGGGCAAGACCCAGGAGACCGTCGACCGCCTCGCCGCCCAGCCCCCGCTCGAACGCCTCGGCACCCCCGCCGACATCGCCGCGGTCACGTCCTTCCTCGCGGGCCCGGACGGCCGCTGGATCAACGGCCAAACCCTCCGAGCCAACGGCGGCATCAACTGACCGACCCCCACCCCACGACGAAAACCGCAACATTCGCGCGTCGAAAACCGCAGCATTCGCGCGTCGAAAACCGCAGCATTCGCGCGACGAAAACCGCGGTTTTCGTCGCGGGGAGGGGTTCGAGGGCCGGGGTAGGGTGGAAGTCAACGGTGTTGACTTCGTGGGTCGGAGGTGTTCGGTGGGTGAGGTGCTGAGCGGGAAGAGCACGGTGGGGGCTTGGTTGGCGCATCCCGAGGGCGGGCCGTTGATCGGGGAGATGCTGGCCGCGGCCGGGCACGAGCCCGAGGCGCTGGCGCCCGTGAGCGGGTTGCCGTTGGAGCAGCTGGTCGAGCTCAGCCAGGGGGCCATGAGCCGGGAGGCCGTGGACGAGCTGGTGCTGCGCGTCAACGGCGGGGTGATGCCGGAGGTCGACGCCGTCACGAGCGGGTGGCAGGAGCGGGTCGTGCCCGGGCGGTTCGAGGGCAAGACCGTGATCGTCACGGGGGCCGCTTCCGGGATCGGGCGGGCGACCGCCTCGCGGATCGCGCGGGAAGGCGGCCGGGTCGTCGCCGCCGACATCAACGCGGGTCCGCTCGACGAGCTCACCGCCGAACTGCCCGGTGCGGTCGCCGTGGCCGGCGACATCTCGCAGGCCGCCGACGTCGACCGGATCGTCGCCGCGGCCGGCGAGCGCATCGACGGGCTCGCCAACGTCGCCGGGGTGATGGACGACTTCAGCCCGCTGCACGAGCTCGACGACGCCACCTGGGAGCGCACCTTCCGGATCAACGTCGACGGGCTGATGCGGCTCACCCGGGCCGCGCTGCCGTCGATGCTGGCCGCGGGCGCGGGCTCGATCGTCAACGTCGCCTCCGAGGCCGCGCTGCGCGGCAACGCCGCGGGCGTCGCCTACACCGCCTCCAAGCACGCGGTCCTCGGCATCACCCGCAACGCCGCGTTCATGTACGGGCCGTCGGGCGTCCGGGTCAACGCGGTCGCGCCGGGCGGGGTGGCGACCGGCATCAGCTCGTCGGTGGACGCGATGTCGGAGTTCGGCCGAGAGCGCACCGGCGGGTTCATCGGCCTGATGCCGCCGGTGGCGACCGCGCCGCAGCTCGCCGCCTCGATCACGTTCCTGCTCAGCGACGACGGCGTGAACCTCAACGGTGCGATCCTGCCCTCCGACGGCGGCTGGTCGGTGCAGTGATCACGGCGTGAGCAGCCGCTGCAGCAGTCCGCCGTAGCGCTCGACGAGCCCGTCCCGGTCCGCGGCCAGCCGCTGGTCGCCGACCACCCACAGCGAGTACAGCAGGCCGCCGACCAGGGCCGCGGCCGCGCGGGCGCGCTCGTCGGCGTCGGCACCGCGCATCCGCACCCGCAGCGGCTGCACGAACGAGGTCTCGTGGGTCTCCCGCAGCCGCTCGGCGATCTGCGGGTTCCCGCTGCCCTGCACCATCGCGAGGTGGATCGCGCGGGTGCGGTCGTCGGAGTCGAGCAGCACCTCGACGAACCGGGTTCCCAGCCGCTCCAGCGGCACGTCCAGCAGCGGTTCGTCGTCGATGCTCAGGTGCATGGTGTCCAGGAACAGCAGCTCCTTGCTGCCGAAGTGCCTGATCACCAGCGCCGGATGGGTGGCGGCCCGCGACGCGATGTCCCGGACGGAGGTGTCGGCGTAGCCGCGCTCGGTGAACAACCGGGTCGCGGCGTCGCGGATCGCCTCGCGCGTCTGGGAACCCGATCTCCTGGC
This sequence comes from Saccharopolyspora sp. ID03-671, assembly GCF_045278815.1. Taxonomy (NCBI): domain Bacteria; kingdom Bacillati; phylum Actinomycetota; class Actinomycetes; order Pseudonocardiales; family Pseudonocardiaceae; genus Saccharopolyspora; species Saccharopolyspora sp. ID03-671. Next base: position 3,070,877 of record NZ_CP134054.1, on the reverse strand, counting down.
CATGACCGGGATCGTATCCGGCCGGAGGTGGCGTCGAGCCGTGCCGAACACAGTCTCCGCCGGAGCCTCGACGGACCGGAACGCCCCTGGTGGGACGGGGTGCGCCGAGTCCGCCGCGAGTAGCATCGGCCGCATCGGCGCCCGGATGCGCGCTCGGTCGATAGGGTGATCGCGCAGTCTCGGTCGGTGAGGGAGATGTGAGCGGTGGAGATCGACATCAGCACGCCGCAGTCGGCGCGGATCTGGAACTACTGGCTGGGCGGCAAGGACCACTACGCGGTCGATCGCGAGGCCGGTGACGCCGTGATCGCCCAGATCCCCGACATCCCGGAGGGAGCCCGCGCCGAGCGCGCGTTTCTGGTGCGGGTCGTGCGGCACCTGGTCGAGGAGGAGGGGCTGCGGCAGTTCCTCGACGTCGGCACCGGTCTGCCGACCGCCAACAACACCCACGAGGTCGCGCAGCGGCTGGCTCCGGAGAGCCGCGTCGTCTACGTCGACAACGACCCGATCGTGCTCGCGCACGCCCGCGCGCTGCTGACCAGCACGCCCGAGGGCAAGACGGACTACCTCGACTCCGACCTGCGGCGCCCGGAGGAGATCGTCGAGGCGGCCCGGGAGACGCTGGACTTCGACCAGCCGATCGGGCTGATGCTGCTCGGCGTGCTCAACCACGTGATGGACGACGACGAGGCCCGCTCCGCGGTGCGCGCGCTGGTCGACGCGTTGGCGCCGGGCAGCTTCCTGGTGCTCACGCACTCCACCGCCGAGGTCCACGGCGAGCCGATGCTGCGCGCGATGCGGGAGACCACCGAGCGCGGCGGAACCCCGATCCGGGCGCGCACCGCAGCCGAGATCGAGGGCCTGTTCGCCGGGACGACGCTGCAGGAACCGGGCGTGGTGACCTGTTCGCAGTGGCGCCCTGAGAGGGAAGGCGAGAAGCCGGTCTACCTCTTCGGCGGCGTCGGCCGGGTCTGACACCGCGGATTCTTCGGCTCCGGGGGAGAAGTGCACCTGGAGCAGAAGAATATCTTTCGTTCATGCGGACGATCAGCTGAAGTATCTTGCTCAGTCTTCGGCTTCCTGTGTAATTCTTGTTGTGTGTGCGAGACCCGTGCACATGCAGCCGGGAGGCCGAACCATGACCGCTCAGCACGAGACCTTCTCGACCGCAGTCCCCGCCCCGCGCCCCGGAACCGACCCCGTGACCGCGCTGAAAGCGCAGGTCACCGGCGACCTGATGGACATCGTCGTGGACCTCGACGCCGGTGACGGCTGCCGGCTCCGCGACGTGCGCGACGGCACCGACTACCTCGACATGACGATGTTCTTCAGCTCCGCACCGCTCGGGCACGGGCACCCCGGCCTGCGCACCCCGGAGTTCGAGGCCGCGCTGGTCCGCGTCTCGCGGGTCAAGCCGTCCAACCCCGACTTCGCGACCGAGGAGCAGGCCCGGTTCGCCGAGACCTTCCAGCGGGTCGTCGGCATCCCCGAGCTGCCCCTGCTGTTCTTCATCGACGGCGGCACCCTCGCCGTGGAGAACGCGCTCAAGGTCGCCTTCGACTGGAAGACCAAGGTCAACGCGCGCCGCGGGATCGCCGTGCGCGGCAGCCGGGTCATGCACCTGGAGAAGGCCTTCCACGGCCGCAGCGGCTACACGCTGTCGCTGACCAACACCGACCCGTCGAAGATCCGCGACTACCCGATGTTCGACTGGCCGCGCATCCCCAGCCCCGCCGTCGAACCCGGCGAGCGGTGGGACACCGCCGACCTGCTGCCCGAGGAGGTCCGCGCGCTGGAGGTCGCCGAATCCGCGCTGCGCCGCTACGGCGCCGAGATCGCCTGCTTCGTCTACGAACCCGTCCAGGGCGAAGGCGGCGACCGGCACCTGCGGCCGCAGTTCCTGCAGGCCGTGCAGCGGTTGTGCGTCGAGCACGACGTGCTGACCGTCGCCGACGAGGTGCAGACCGGCGCGCTGACCGGTCAGGCGTGGGCGCACCAGGCGCTCGGGCTCGAACCCGACCTGGTCGCCTTCGGCAAGCGCATGCAGGTCTGCGGTGTCATGGGCGGACGTCGGGTCCTGGACGTGTCCGACAACGCCTTCCGCGAGCCCAGCCGGATCAGCTCCACCTGGGGCGGCTCGCTCACCGACATGGTCCGCGCGACCCGCATCCTGGAGATCATCGAGGCGGAGGACCTGTTCGCGCACAGCCGCGCCATGGGCGAACTCCTGCTCGGCGAGCTCCGCGACCTGGCCGCGGAGTTCCCGCGCCTGATCCACTCGCCCCGCGGCCGCGGCCTGATGTGCGCCATCAGCTTCCGCGACCCCGGCCACCGGGCCCGGGCCCTGGCGGTGGCCCGGGAGCAGCACCGCACGCTGTTCCTGCCCTCGGGCCCGGACTCGCTGCGAGCCCGGCCCCCGCTCACGGCCCGCCCGGAGGAGATCCTCGACGCCGTCTCAGCCCTCCGGAAGACCCTCGCGTCGCTGACCTGAGACGCGGTCGCGCGGGGCCCGATCCGGTCGGGCTCCGCGCGCGGTCAGCGCCAGGAGGGGAGCCAGAGCTCGGCCTGCCAGTGCTCGTGGGTGATGGGGTCGCCGTTGAGGACCGGCCAGAGCCAGATGAAGTTGGCGACCACCAGTCCGATGTAGAGCGACACCGCGAGCAGGCCCGTCTTGCGGCGCTCGTAGTGGTCCTCGGCCGTGCCCAGCACGTGGCCGAGGACCAGGACGATCCCCAGCACCAGGAACGGGACCAGCGGAGTGGCGTAGAAGAAGTACATCTGCCGCGACAGGTTCGTGAACCACGGCAGGTACCCGGCGCCGTAGCCGACCAGGACCGCCGCGTAGCGCCAGTCCAGCCGGAACACCGCGCGCCACACCGACCAGGCCGCGACCGGCAGCGCCGGCCACCACATCGCCGGGGTGCCGATCAGCATCGTCGCCTGCACGCAGCTGTTGCGGCCGCAGCCCGGCATCCCCGACTCGTAGTAGTAGAGCATCGGGCGCATGCCCATCGGCCACGCCCACGGCTTGGACTCCCACGGGTGCGGGGTCGCCGGAGTGGTCAGGTGCGTGTGGAAGTCCAGCACGTTGAGCTGGTAGTACAGCAGCGACCGCAGCGCGTCCGGCAGGCCGTTCATGCCCACGTCGTCGTTGAGCAGCACCGCGTGCCGGTCGGTGGCGGTCTCGCTGGCGAACCAGCCCGACCAGGTCGCGAAGTACACCAGCAGCGGGATGCCCACCAGCGCCCACAGCGCAGGGGCGGTGTCGCGCACCAGCGCCGCCCGCCACGGCCGCCGCACCCCGGCCGCCCGCCGGGCCAGCGCGTCCCAGAACACGCTGAGCAGGCCGAAGGCCATGATGTAGTAGATGCCGTTCCACTTGGTCCCGCAGGCCAGGCCGAGCATCAGACCGGCGCCGAAGCGCCACCAGCGGAAGCCCAGCGCCGGACCCCACGTCGCCGGGTCGAGACGGCCGTCCGAGCAGACCTGCCACAGCCGCTCGCGGACCTGGTCGCGGTCGACCAGCAGGCACGAGAACGCGGCGAGGATGAACAGCGCCTGGAAGATGTCGAGCATGCCGACGCGCGACTGCACGTGGCTGAGCCCGTCGCAGATCAGCAGGACACCGGCCAGCGCGCCGAGCAGCGTCGAGCGCGTCAACCGGCGGGCGATGCGGACGATCAGCAGCACCATCAGCGTGCCGAACAGGGCGGCGATGAGCCGCCAGCCCCACGGCGTGTAGCCCAGCAGCCACTCGCCGATCGCGATCATCTGCTTGCCGACCGGCGGGTGCGCCACCAGCTCGTAGCCGGGGTTGTCCTCGTAGCCGCCGTTGCGCAGCATCTGCCACGCCTGCGGGACGTAGTGCTTCTCGTCGAAGACCGGCGTGCCCTCGTCGGTCGCCCGGCCCAGGTCCCAGAAGCGGACCAGCCCGGCGACCAGGGTGATCACCAGCGTCACGATCCACGCGCGCTTGCGGTCGGTGGGCATCGAGGTGTCCAGCAGCGGCAGCGGGTCGGTCTCGCCCGGCCGGTGAGCCGCCGGTGCGCGGCCTACCTGGACGAGTTCGTCGGCACCGCCGAACCTGCGGACTGGGACGCTCACACCGTCGATCGTAAGGGTCAGGCACGCCTCGACCGGGGCACGCCCCGCGAGCGGCCTACGCTGTGCGGTCATGGACTCCGGCACCCTGCTCCTCGCCGCCACCCCGCTGGGCGATGCCCGCGACGCCTCCGCACGACTGGTCGAGGCGCTCGGCTCCGCCGAGGTGGTGGCCGCCGAGGACACCCGCCGGGTGCGCAACCTCGCGAGCGCGCTGGGCGTCGCCCCGGAGGGCAAGGTCGTCAGCTACTACGAGGCCGTGGAGTCGGCGCGCGCCCCGATGCTGCTCGACGCGCTGCGGGACGGGAAGTCCGTGCTGCTGGTGACCGACGCCGGCATGCCGAGCGTGTCCGACCCCGGCTACCGGCTGGTGTCGGCGTGCGTGGCCGAGGGCCTGCCGGTGACCTGCCTGCCGGGCCCGTCGGCGGTGACCACGGCGCTGGCGGTGTCCGGGCTGCCGTCGGACCGGTTCTGCTTCGAGGGGTTCCCGCCGCGCAAGACCGGGGACCGGCGGAAGTTCTTCGGGCGGCTGGTCGCCGAGGAGCGCACCAGCGTGTTCTTCGAGGCCCCGCACCGGCTGGCCGACGCGCTGGCCGACGCGGTGTCGGTGCTGGGGGAGTCGCGGCAGGCCGCGGTGTGCCGCGAGCTGACCAAGACCTACGAGGAGATCAAGCGCGGCACCCTCGGTGAGCTGGCCGAATGGGCGGCCGAGGGCGTGCGCGGTGAGATCACGGTGGTGCTGGCCGGAGCCGAGCAGGCCGCCCCGACCGACCCCGCGGAGCTGGTCGCGCAGGTCGAGGAGCGGGCCGCGGACGGCATCCGCCTCAAGGACGCCGTCGCCGAGGTCGCCGAGCTCGCGGGAGTCCGCAAGAAGGAGCTCTACGACGCGGTCCTCGCCGCGCGCAGGTGACTCCCGGAGGTTTTTCGGTGGCGCTTCGCCGCGTGCGGGAACGTGTGGGCGTTTGCCCAGGGATGGGACTGTTTTAGCCACAATTAACCGGGCATAACGGACTTTGATCACGGGTGATTATGGCTAAAACTGCCCGCTGCCCCCGCGCGGTCACGCGAGAGGAGCGGCCGACTACCCTTGAACACCATGAGTGCCTCTGTGTTGACGGCTGTGGCCTGGCCTTATGCCAACGGTCCGCGTCACATCGGTCATGTCTCCGGCTTCGGTGTGCCTTCGGACGTCTTCTCCCGCTACCAGCGAATGGCCGGCAACCAGGTGCTCATGGTCTCCGGCACCGACGAGCACGGGACCCCGATCTCCGTCCAGGCGGAGAAGGAGGGGCTGACCACCCGCCAGCTCGCCGACAAGTACAACCGGGTGATCACCGAGGACCTCCAGGGACTCGGCCTGTCCTACGACCTGTTCACCCGCACCACCACCGGTAACCACTACAAGGTGGTGCAGGACCTCTTCCTCGCGCTGCACCGCAACGGCTACGTGCTGCCCAAGACCACGACCGGCGCGATCAGCCCGTCCACCGGTCGCACGCTGCCCGACCGCTACATCGAGGGCACCTGCCCGATCTGCGGTTACGACGGCGCGCGCGGCGACCAGTGCGACAACTGCGGCAACCAGCTCGACCCGGCCGAGCTGAAGAACCCGGTCTCCCGGATCAACGGAGAGAAGCCGGAGTTCGTCGAGACCGAGCACCTGTTCCTCGACCTGCCCTCGTTCACCGAGTCGCTGGGCAAGTGGCTGTCCACCCGCGACGGCTGGCGCCCCAACGTGCTCAAGTTCGCGCAGAACCTCGTCGAGGACATGCGCCCGCGCGCGATCAGCCGCGACCTGGACTGGGGCGTGCCGATCCCGCTGGACGGCTGGCGCGACCAGCCCATGAAGCGCTTCTACGTGTGGTTCGACGCCGTCATCGGCTACCTGTCGGCCAGCGTCGAGTGGGCCCGCCGCACCGGCGACGCCGACGCCTGGAAGCAGTGGTGGACCGACCCGTCGGCGCAGGGCTACTACTTCATGGGCAAGGACAACATCACCTTCCACGCCCAGATCTGGCCGACGCTGCTGATGGGGCACAACGGCCAGGGCGACAAGGGCGGCGAGGTCGGCCCGTTCGGCGAGCTGAACCTGCCCGACGAGGTCGTCTCCAGCGAGTTCCTCACCATGAGCGGCTCGAAGTTCTCCACCTCGCGCGGCACCGTCATCTACGTGCGCGACTTCCTGCGCGAGTTCGGCCCGGACACCCTGCGCTACTTCATCTCGGTGGCGGGCCCGGAGAACCAGGACACCGACTTCACCTGGGACGAGTTCGTCCGCCGCACCAACTTCGAGCTGGCCAACGAGTGGGGCAACCTGGTCAACCGGTCCATCTCGATGGCGGCCAAGAACAACGGCGCCGTCCCGGCCCCGACCTCCCCGGCCCCGGCCGACGAGGAGCTCAAGGCCCAGGCCCGCGCCGCGTTCGACACCGTCGGCACCCACCTGCGCAGCTCGCGGTTCAAGGCGGCCTCGCAGGAGGCGATGCGGGTCGTCTCGGCGGCCAACAAGTACCTGTCCGACCAGGAGCCGTGGAAGCTCAAGGAGGACCCGGACCGCCGCGACGCCGTCCTGCACACCGCGCTGCAGGTCGTCTCCGACGCGAACACGCTGCTCACGCCGTTCCTGCCGCACTCCGCGCAGAAGGTGCACGAGCTGCTGGGCGGTACCGGGGTCTGGGCCGCGCAGCCGGAGATCCGCGAGGTCGCCGACCTCGACGACGCTTCGCTGTCCTACCCGGTGCTGATGGGCGAGTATGCCGCCGAGCAGGCCAAGTGGGAGTCCACCGAGATCGAGGTGGGCCGCCCGCTGAACAAGCCGAAGCCGCTGTTCGCGAAGCTCGACGCCGAACTCGGCGAGACCGGCCCGGAGTGGGCCCCGATCCAGCAGGGCTGATGGGCAAGAAGACCTCCAGGAGCGAGCTGCCGCCCGTGCCCGAGGCGCTGGCGGCAGCCGCCGTCGACTCCCACACCCACCTCGACGCCTGCGGCGCCAAGACCGCCGAGGACGTCCGGGCGATGGTCGACCGCGCCCAGGGCGCCGGCGTCGGCCGGGTCGTCACCGTCGCCGACGACCTCGACTCGGCCCGCTGGGCCGTCGAGGCCGCGACCTGGGACGAGCGGGTCTTCGCCGCGGTGGCGCTGCACCCGACCCGGGCCAAGGACTTCGGCGACGAGGAGAGGGCGACGCTGGAGGAGCTCTCCGCGCACCCGCGCGTGGTGGCCATCGGCGAGACCGGCCTGGACTACTACTGGGACTACTCGCCGCCGGAGCCGCAGCAGGAGGCGTTCCGCTGGCACATCGACCTCGCCAAGCGGACCGGCAAGCCGCTGATGATCCACGACCGCGAGGCGCACGACGACATCCTGCGGATTCTGGACGAGGAGGGAGCTCCGGAGACGGTCGTCTTCCACTGCTTCTCCGGTGACGCCGAGTTCGCGAAGTCCTGCGTGGCCAAGGGATACGTGCTCTCGTTCGCCGGCACGGCGACCTTCCGGAACGCCAAAAGCCTTCGCGAGGCGGCCGAAACGGTGCCGCTGGAGCAGATGCTGGTGGAGACCGACGCGCCGTTCCTGACGCCCCACCCCTTCCGGGGACACCCCAATCAGCCCTACTGCGTCAATTACACCCTTCGTGACCTCGCCGAACTCCGCCGTATGAAGGTCGATGAGCTGGCAGTAGCCACCACCGCCACGGCCGAGCGAGTTTTCGGCCTCGATCAGGGGTAATCACACCCTTGTAGTCCTCTACGCTGCGATTTCTGGTAAGTGGCGTTCACGTTCGTCCGCTTGCGGTCCGCACGCCGACTCCTACCGTCCACTGTGGAAGCCGGAACGGGGGACACCCCGAACTCCGCCGGGAATTCCGGGCGGAGGTCCTCCAGGCCGGACCATCGGTTGTGAGGATGCACAGTGGAGTTCCATAGATTCACGAAGTGGACTGTGGCGGCTGCTATCGCTCTCAGCGGTAGTGCCCTGGTCGCGGTGGCCCCGAACGCCGCGGCAACCCCGACCGACGATCGAACCGCGGTGTGGGACCGGCTCGCCGGTTGTGAAGCCGGTGGTAACTGGGCCGCGAACACGGGCAACGGTTACTACGGCGGCCTGCAGTTCAACCGCAGCACCTGGGCCGCCTACGGAGGCGAGCGGTACAACCGCTATCCGCACCGCGCATCGCGGGAGCAGCAGATCGAGATCGCCGAGAAGGTGCGCGCCGACCGCAGCGGTTACGGCGCCTGGCCTGCGTGCGCGAGGAAGCTCGGCCTGCCGCGATGACGTGAACTCGCCGCAATTCCGCGAATGATCGTCGCGAGGGAACCTCGGTTCCCTCGTGCGAGGGGAGGGGAGGTCCGGCCCGGGTGCGCGCAGCGCCCGGGCCGGACCGGTGCGCCGGGGACTTTTCGCTGGCCCGAGCGTCGTTTTGATCTAGGGAGCGCAGCTCGCGAGGCCGTGTTATATGTCACGCAAGGGGTTCGAGGCGCGGCTAACGAATCCTGCACGTGCCCCCCGAATGGCCTAATTTTTGCCGATCTTGACTACAGATCGTGTTGGGTTGCTCGGCATTCCGGGGTTATCGGACTCACATGTCGGAATCAGGTGCTTGGCGCCCTCGCATGATCACGGTAGAGTCTCGGCCCCGTAACCGATGACATCCAGTCATGGGGAACGCCCGTTAGTCTCGCCGGTGTACGTCGGGGAAGTCCGCGGTGAGCTCCACGAGCTCGTCCGGACTAGGCGGCAATTGGCTTGCGGGAGTCGGATACAGACACGAAGCACGAAGGTTGCGCACGCGCGACGAACGAGAGGGGTTGAGCGAGGAGACATGAACTCGCCCAACGGTTCTCACGTTCTCCACGTCGTGGGTGCGACTTTGCGCCTTCGGGAGGTAACGACCCTGTGAACGGACGTGGCGAGCCCAGCCATGCCGGTTTCGCGACCCCGCGGAACGACGGCTACTGGGCTGATTCCTTCGATGCGGCGACTGACTGGTTCACCCCGGTCCAGCCGACCGAGCAGCACACCGCGGTAGGCCTGCTCGACCGCCCGGACCCGCAGTGGTCCGACGAGCACCCGAGCTTCCCGCCGGGCGGTCTCGAAATCACCCCGCAGGACGTCTACGACGTTCTCGGCCCCGACGCCGAGGACGTGCTCGCGACCGCCGAGATCGACGTCGACGAGGTCATCCGGCTGATCAACGCCGAGACCACCGTCCTGCCCCCGATGAACTTCCTCGAGGCGATGCCCGAGGGCGACGCCTCCGGCGCGCTGCCGCCGCAGCAGGTCGCCGAGGGCATGGCCGCCTGGAAGCGCCGCTTCCTCAAGGGCGCCGTGGCCGGTGTCCTGCTCTCGCTGACCGGCACCGGCGGCGCGGCCGCCGCGATGGACAAGTCGGTCACCGTCGAGATCGACGGCCAGGAGAAGACCGTCAGCACGTACGACGGCACCGTGGGCGAGGTCCTGGAGGACCAGGGCATCACCGTCGGCCCGCACGACGCGCTGAGCCCGTCGCCGCAGGCCGAGGTCGGCCACGGCGAGACGATCACGCTCGACCGCGGTCGCATGATCAAGCTCAACGTGGACGGCGACGTCCGCGAGGAGTGGGTCCGCTCGGTGACCGTCGAGCAGGCGCTGCGCCAGCTCGGCGTCAACGCCGACGGCGCCGTCCTCAACGCGGACCGGAACATGGCCGTGCCCGAGCAGGGCATGGAGCTGTCGGTCCGCACCAAGAAGGACATCACCCTCGTCGACGGCAGCGGTGCGCCGAAGCAGCTGAGCACCACCGCGGCCAACATCGACGAGCTGGTCAAGGAGCAGAAGCTCAACCTCGGCCCGGACGACAAGGTCACCCCGGGTGCCGACGCGAAGCTGGTCACCGGCGCCGAGGTGCGCATCGACCGCACGCAGAGCTCCGTGATCAGCGTGACCGTGCCGGTCCAGCCGCCGGTCCGCGAGATCGTCGACGACTCGATGTTCAAGGGCGAGGAGCGGGTCGAGTCCCCCGGCGAGGCCGGCGAGAAGATCCAGTTCACCCGGGTCACCAAGGTCAACGGCGAGGAGTCCGGCCGCGAGGTCGTCGACGAGAAGGTCACCAAGCAGCCGGTCGAGAAGGTCGTCCGCGTCGGTGGCAAGCCCGCGCCCAACAGCGGTGTCTGGGACAAGCTCGTCCAGTGCGAGGCGACCGGCAACTGGGCCATGAACAGCGGCAACGGCTACTACGGCGGGCTGCAGTTCGACAAGTCCACGTGGGACGCCTACGGCGGCGACCAGTACGCCCCGTACCCGCACCAGGCCAGCCGCGAGCAGCAGATCGCGGTGGCCGAGAAGGTCCGCGCCGCCCGCGGCGGCAGCTACGGCGCCTGGCCGTCCTGCTCGTCCAAGCTCGGCCTCGACTGAGCTGAGATCGCTTTCCGGGAGGCACCCGCCGACTTCGGCGGGTGCCTTCTTGCATCACCCCCGCTGACCTCGCGAAATCGGCGCGGGTAGGTTCTTGCGCGTGGATGAGCAGGGGGCGTCTTTGCTGGGACCGGCCGACGTGCGTCGGCTGGCCGACGAGCTCGGCATCAAGCCGACCAAGAAGCTCGGCCAGAACTTCGTGCACGACCCGAACACGGTGCGCCGGATCGTCTCGGCCGCCGAGGTCGGCGCGGACGACGTCGCGCTGGAGGTCGGCCCGGGTCTGGGTTCGCTGACGCTCGCGCTGCTCCCCGCCGCCGGTTCCGTCGTCGCCGTGGAGATCGACCCGGTCCTGGCCGAGCGGCTGCCGCGCACCGCGCGCGAGTTCGCGCCGCAGCTGGCCGACCGGTTGACCGTGCTGCCCGCCGACGCGCTGCGGGTGCGCGCCGAGGAATTCCCGAAGCCGCCGACCGCGCTGGTCGCCAACCTGCCCTACAACGTCGCCGTGCCCGTCGTGCTGCACCTGCTCGCCGAGCTGCCGAGCCTGCGGCACGGCCTGGTCATGGTGCAGTCCGAGGTCGCCGAGCGGATGGCCGCCGAGCCCGGCAGCCGCGTCTACGGCGTGCCGAGCGCGAAGGCGGCCTGGTACGCCGACGTGCGCCGCGCGGGTCCGGTGCCGCGCAAGGTGTTCTGGCCGGTGCCCAACGTCGACTCCGGGCTGGTGGCCTTCGAACGCGTCGACCCGCCGTCGAGCGCGCCGCGCGAGGACGTCTTCCGCGTGGTGGACGCCGCGTTCGCGCAGCGGCGCAAGGCGTTGCGGGGCGCGCTGTCCGGCTGGGCCGGTTCGGCGGCCCGCGCGGAGGAGTTGCTGCGCGCGGCCAGGATCGATCCGATGGCGCGCGGGGAGCAGTTGCGCATCGCCGATTTCGCCCGGATCGCGGAGATCGCGTCATCCGGCTCGCCGAGCTGAACCACTCGTCCGGCGGCTTGCGCACACGCGCTGCGACATCACCGAGAGTGACCAAAACACCACCCTGTGCGGAAAAATTCCCGCTCCGACCGGTATGTGATCTGGCAAACGATTTCGGTCAGTGACCGCTATCAGCTTGCGCCTGACCCTGTCGATGGGGTCTACTATTCGGGAGATCCATCCCGAGCGGCTGAGAGACCTGGCTTGTTGACGCCGCAGCAACCACCCATCGCGGGCAGGTGCTAACGCCAGGACCGATGGAGTAGCTGTGGATTCCAACGCGCGGTTAGCGAACCTGCCTGCCTCCGGCGATGTCCGGTTCGAGGTACCCCACATCCGGGAACTGCTCACGCAGCGGCGGGTCATCGACCACGGACGGCGCACGACCTGCGCCTGTCGTCGCGAGATGTGACCCGGTCCTTCCCCCTTTTCCTTTCCCGAGAAGTTCCCCCTGGCCGCTGCCCGAACGCGGGCGCGGTCGTCGCGAGCTGATGTGGAGCAGATCGTGATCTCTGTTGAGAACCTGACCAAGTCCTTCCAGCACAACGGCAGCACCGTCCGCGCCCTCGACGGCGTGTCGATGGAGGTCAACCCGGGTTCGGTCGTCGGCGTGGTCGGCCCGAGCGGTGCGGGGAAGTCGACGCTGGCCCGGTGCATCGCGCTGCTGGAGAAGCCCGACAGCGGTGCCATCCGCGTCGACGGCACCGACCTGGTGTCGCTGGACGGCAAGGCCCTGCGCGCCGCGCGCAGGCAGATCGGCGTTGTGCCGCAAGGGGATTCGCTGCTGCGCCAGCGCACCGCCGCGGGCAACGTGGCGCTGCCGCTGGAGGCCGCGGGCATCGGCGGACCGCAGCGCCGCCAGCGCGTCGGCGAGCTGCTCGACCTCGTCGGTCTCACCGACAAGGCGTCGGTCTACCCCGCCAGCTCTCCGGCGGGCAGCGCCAGCGCATCGCGGTCGCCCGCGCGCTGGCCGCCAAGCCGTCGGTGCTGCTGGCCGACGAGCCGACCTCCGCGCTGGACCCGACCACCACCGACTCGGTGCTGACCGTCCTGGACCGCGCGCGGGCCGAGCTCGGCGTCACCGTCCTGGTCGTCACCCACGACATGGCCGTGGTGCGCAAGCTCGCCGACGACGTCGCGGTGCTGGAGGACGGCCAGGTCGTCGAGCAGGGCAAGGTCCTGGACCTCGTCGCCGAACCCGCCAGCAGGATCAGCGGCACCCTGCTGCCCGAAACGGACCAGGCCGACCAGCTGCGTCCGACCTCCGGCCGCCACGACGTGGTCGCCGAGATCGTCCTGGTCGGCTTCGCCGCCGTGGGAGCGCTGCTCCCCGAGGCCTCCAACCGGTTCGCCGTCGACCTGGCGATCCTCGGTGGTGGCCTGACCCGCCTCGGCGACACCCCGGTCGCCAAGTTCAAGATCGGCCTCACCGGTGAGCGTTCCGAGGCGGCGCTGAAGTGGATGATCGAGCGGGACGCGCACGTTCGGCGCGCCCCGGTAAGCGTTGACGGAGTTGCTGCTGCGTGACTGATGTGACCCCCTGGTCGGAGGTCGGCGAACTACTGGGCGAGGCAACGCTCGAAACGCTTTACATGGTGCTGGTGGCGACCGTGCTGGCCGTGGTCGGCGGGTTGCCGCTGGGTGTGCTGCTGCACCTGACCTCACCGGTCGGGCTGAACCCCAAACCGGTGCTCAACAAGGTGCTCGGCGTGATCGTGGACGTGGTGCGCTCGGTGCCCTTCGTGGTGCTGCTGGTGATCCTGGCGTCGTTCACCCGGCTGCTGATCGGAACCTCGATCGGCAGCAGCGCGGTGATCGTGCCGCTGACCATCGGAGCGATCCCGTTCTTCGCGCGGCTGACGCAGAACGCCGTGCGCGAGGTCGGTTTCACCGTCGTCGAAGCCGCGATCACGACCGGATCCAGCAGGCTGCGGATCGTGTGGACGGTGCTGCTCGGGGAAGCCCGGGCGGCGCTCGTCGGCGCCGTCGGCGTCACCGCCGTGGCGCTGATCGGCTACGCCGCGATGGCCGGTGCCATCGGCGGCGGTGGCCTGGGCTCCACCGCGATCCAGGACGGCTACCAGGGCTACGACGACCGGATCCTGTGGGGATCGGTCGTGGTGCTGGGAGTGCTGGCCTTCGGGATGCAGCTGCTCACCGACCGCACCGCCAAGCTCGTCGATCGCCGGCGCACCGCCGCCGGCTGACCCGAACCCCGTTCGAGCGCACCCGTCTCACGAGGACGGTGCGTTCCCCCTGCCTGCCTGAAAACAGGCTCGTACCCGAAAGGACGCACGACATGCGTTTGCGCTTCGCTGCGCTTCTCGCCTCGGCCGGAGTGCTGCTGGCCGCCTGCGGTGGTGGTTCCGCCGCCGAAGACCCCAACGCCCCGCTGCGGATCGGGGTCAGCCCGACACCGCACGGCGAGATCCTGCAGTATGTCGACGACAACCTCGCCGAGCAGGCCGGCATCGACATCGAGATCGAGAAGTTCGACGACTACAACCGGCCCAACGAGGCCGTCGCCCACGGCGAGTTGGACGCGAACTACTTCCAGCACGTGCCGTACCTGGAGGAGTACCGCAAGCAGCGCGGCGGCGACTTCGCCTGGGTCGCGCCGGTGCACCTGGAGCCGCTGGCGGTGTACTCCAAGCAGGTCAAGTCGCTGGCCGAGCTGCCGTCGGGCGCCACGGTGACGCTGTCCAACGACCCGGCCAACCAGTTCCGCGGCCTGAAGCTGCTGGAGCAGGGCGGTCTGATCAAGCTCAAGCCGGAGGCCGCCGTCGGCACCCGGCTGGACGCCGCGATCGCCGAGAACCCGAAGAACCTGCAGCTCAAGGACCTGTCCCCGGACCAGCTGCCGCGCTCGGTCGACGACGCCGCCGCGGCGGTCGTCAACGGCAACTACGCGATCAAGGCGAAGCTCTCGGACCCGCTGCTGGTGGAGAACGCGCAGAACAACCCCTACGCCAACGGCCTGGTCACCACCCCGGCCCTGGCGAAGGACCCGCGCATCCTCAAGCTCGCCGAGCTCCTCCGCAGCCAGCAGGTCAAGGACTTCATCAACCAGAAGTGGGGCGGCGTCGCCGTCGTCCCCGCCTCCTGATCGGCCCGCCTCCTGATCCGGGGGGAGACACGAATGCGGCCGCAATCGGACCTCCGATTGCGGCCGCATTCCGTTCCCGGGCAAGGCGAGACCGGATTACGGCCGCAATCCGGCACCTGAACACGGGCGCAATCGGGGAACCGGCCGGGTTCGGGGGTTGATCGTGGCTGATCCGGTCTTCGGGAACGGTGTGCGCAGGGAAGTGGGCGGTGAGGTTCTCCGGGCACGTAGGCTCTTGGTGTGCTCTCCGTGGTTCCTACACCGATCACCGTCCGCGTCCCGGCGAAGGTGAACCTCCACCTCTCGGTGGGTGACGCGCGTCCGGACGGCTACCACGAGCTGGTCACCGTCTTCCAGGCCTTGTCGCTGACCGACGACGTCACCGTGCTGGCGGCCGACGAACCCGCCCTCGAGGTCCAGGGCGAGGGGGCGGACTCCGTCCCCACCGGCCCCGAGAACCTCGCGTGGAAGGCGGTGCGGCTGCTCGCCGAGCGCAGCGGCCGCGACCCGGAGAACCCGGGCCTGCGCATCTCGATCAACAAGGGAATCCCGGTCGCCGGCGGCATGGCCGGTGGCAGCGCCGACGCCGCCGCCACGCTGCAGGCCGTCAACCAGCTGTGGCGACTGGAGCTCGGCCGCGACGAGCTCAGCGAGCTCGCCGCCCAGATCGGCAGCGACGTCCCGTTCTCGCTGCAGGGCGGCACCGCGCTGGGCACCGGCCGCGGCGAGAGCCTCGTGCCGGTGCTGGCCCGCCACACCTTCCACTGGGTCATCGCCCTGGACAAGGAAGGGCTGAGCACGCCCGGCGTCTACGGCGAGCTCGACCGGCTCCGCGCTGAGAACGGCAACGGCCGGATCGGCGAGGTGGAGCCGCTGCTGGAGGCGCTGGCCTCCGGCGATCCCCGGCAGCTCGCGCTGCTGCTGGGCAACGACCTGCAGGCCGCGGCGGTCTCGCTGCGCCCGAACCTGCGCCGCACGCTGCGCGCGGGCGTGCAGGCGGGCGCGCTGGCCGGGGTCGTCTCCGGATCCGGCCCGACCTGCGCCTTCCTGTGCACCGACGGCGAGGAGGCGGTCCGGGTGGCCGCGGAGCTCTCCGGTGCCGGCGTGTGCCGCACCGTCCGGGTCGCGCACGGTCCCGTGCCGGGGGCGAAGGTCCTCACCGAGGAACCCGCCAACCGCCCCACCCCGCCCCAAGTCCACGCGTGACGGAGTAGTCGAAAACTCGATGGTCAACCTGGTCAACCTGGAAACGGTCAGCAAGTCCTACGGCGTGCGCCCGTTGCTCGACGGCGTGTCGCTGGGCGTGTCGGAAGGCGAGCGGATCGGCGTCGTCGGCCTCAACGGCGGCGGCAAGACGACGCTGCTGGAGGTGCTGGCCGGCCTCGCCGAACCCGACGGCGGCCGCGTCTCGCAGTCCCGCGACCTGCGGATGGCCGTGGTCACCCAGCGCACCGAGCTGCCGGAGGAGGCCACGGTCCGCAACGCGGTGCTCGACCCGCACGGCTTCACCGCCGAGCACGAGTGGGCCGCCGACCCGCGGGTCCGGTCGGTCCTGGGCGGGCTCGGCATGACCCGCCTCGGCCTGGACACCCCGGTCAAGGACTTCTCCGGTGGCGAGCGCCGCCGGGTGGCGCTGGCCGCCGCGCTGGTGCGCGACCTGGACCTGCTGGTGCTCGACGAGCCCACCAACCACCTCGACGTCGAGGGCGTGCGCTGGCTGGCCGACCACCTGCTGGAGCGGAAGTGCGCGCTGGTGATCGTCACGCACGACCGCTGGTTCCTCGACACCGTCTGCAACCGCACCTGGGAGGTCGTGGACGGCAAGGTCGAGCAGTACGAGGGCGGCTACGCGGACTGGATCTTCGCCCGGGCCGAGCGCGCCCGCATCGCCCAGGCCACCGAGGAGCGCAGGCAGAACCTGGCCCGCAAGGAGCTCGCCTGGCTGCAGCGCGGCGCCAAGGCCCGCACCTCCAAGCCGCGCTACCGGGTGGAGGCCGCCGAGGCGCTGATCTCCGACGTCCCGGAACCGCGCGACTCCGTCGAGCTGCTGGCCTTCGCCAAGCGCCGGTTGGGCAAGACCGTCCTGGAGCTGGAGGACGTCGACCTGCGCATCGGCGACCGGGCGCTGCTGGAGAACGTGACCTGGCGGATCGGGCCCGGCGACCGGATCGGTCTGGTCGGCGTCAACGGCTCCGGCAAGACCACCCTGCTCAAGCTGCTGGCCGGGGAGCGCGAACCGGACGCGGGCAAGCGCACCGAGGGCAAGACGGTGCGGATGGCGCACCTGACCCAGGAGCTGCACGACCTGCCGGGCGACTGGCGGGTGCTGGAGGCGATCGAGGACGTCGCCAAGAGCGTCACGCTCGGCAAGTACGAGCTGTCGGCCTCGCAGCTGGGGGAGCGGTTCGGGTTCGGCAAGGGGCGGCAGTGGACGCCGGTCGGGGACCTCTCCGGCGGCGAGCGGCGTCGGCTGCAGCTGGCGCGGCTGCTCATGGACGAGCCGAACGTGCTGATCCTCGACGAGCCGACGAACGACCTGGACATCGACACCCTGCAGCAGCTGGAGGACCTGCTCGACACCTGGCCGGGCACGATGGTCGTGGTCTCGCACGACCGGTACCTGGTCGAGCGGGTGTGCGACAGCGTCCACGCGCTGTTCGGCGACGGCAAGCTCACTCACCTGCCCGGCGGCATCGACGAGTACCTGCGGAAGCGGCACTCGCTGCTGGCGGCGGAGACCAGCGTCGGCAAGCATGCCACCGACGCGCCCGCGTCGCGCAGCGGCCTGTCCGGCGCGGAGGAGCACGCGGCGCGCAAGGAGCTCGCGCGGTTCGAGCGGCAGCTCGACAAGCTCGCGAAGCGCGAGTCGGACCTGCACGAGAAGCTCGCCGAGGCGGCCACCGAGCCGGAGCGGCTCGCCGCGCTCAACGCCGATCTCCAGTCGCTGCACCAGGAGAAGGACGACCTGGAGACCCGCTGGATGGAGCTGGCCGACCAGCTCGGGTAGCGCGTCGGGGAATGCCTCGGCGAGTCCCGGATCGTAAGCTGCGTCACATGAGTCGGTTCGTGGAGACCTTGGTGGCGTCGGCTCGGCGGAACTCCGGGGAGGGCGCTCGCGGCCTCACCACCGGAGAACCCGAGGAGCCCCGGTTCCGGACGTGGGCGCAGGTGCACGACGACGCGCTGCGGATGGCCGGCGGGCTGGGCGATCAGCTGCGGCCCGGCGCGGCCGTCGCGATCCTCGCGGCCGATCCCGGTCTGATCGGGACCGCCGTGCAGGCGGTGTGGCTCGGCGGCGGGAGCGTGACGATGCTGCACCAGCCGACCCCGCGCACCGACCTCGGCCACTGGGCGGAGGACACGCTCAAGGTGCTGTCGATGATCGGTGCCCGGCTGGTGCTGCTCGGGCCTCCGTTCGAGCAGCTCGGCGGCGTCCTGGACGACAACGGAATCGCCTACCGCAACCTCGCCGGGCTCGCCGCCTCCGAGGGCGAACCGCTGCCGGGACCGGTCGAGGTCGACGAGGACGCCACCGCCCTGCTGCAGCTGACCAGCGGCTCGACCGCCGACCCGAAGGCCGTGCGGATCACCCACCGCAACCTGCACGCGAACCTGCGCGCGATGGTCACCGCCGCCGAGCTCGACCCGGAGCGGGACGTGGCCGTGTCCTGGCTGCCGCTGTTCCACGACATGGGGATGGTCGGGTGCCTGACGGTGCCGATGGCGATCGGGATGTCCGCGGTCAAGGTCACGCCGTCGGACTTCCTCGCCGGTCCGCTGCTGTGGCCGAAGCTGATCAGCAAGTACCGCGGCACGGTCACCGCGGCGCCGAACTTCGCCTACGCGGTGGTGGGGCGCCGGATGGCGCGCACCGACGAGGAGTTCGACCTGTCCAGCCTGCGGTTCACGCTCAACGGCGCGGAGCCGATCGATCCGGCGGCCGCGCAGGCGTTCACCGGCGCGGGCGCGCGCTTCGGGCTCGCCCCGGACTGCATGGTGTGCGCGTTCGGCATGGCCGAGGCGACGCTGGCGGTGTCCTTCGCGCCGCTGCGGCGGGGCGTCGAGACCGACTCGGTCGACGCGGAGGCCCTGGAGAAGCGGCACGTGGCTGAGCCGGTGGACCCCGGCGCGCCGCAGGCTCGTCGGTTCGCGCTGCTGGGGCGTCCGCTGCCGGGCCTGGAGGTCGACGTCGTCGACGACGAGGGGCGGGTGCTCGGCGACCGGCAGGTGGGGCAGCTGCGAATCCGCGGCGAGGCGGTGACCCCCGGCTACCTCACGGTGAACGGCCCGCAGGAGGTGCAGGACGCCGAGGGGTGGCTGGACACCGGCGACGAGGGGTACCTGGCGGACGGGCAGGTGGTGATCTGCGGGCGTCGCAAGGACGTGATCATCATGGGCGGCCGCAACATCTACCCGATCGACATCGAGCGGGCCGCCTGCGAGGTCTCCGGGGTGCGTCCCGGCAACGCGGCGGCGGTCCGGCTGGAGGCGGGCAGCAGGCGCGAGCGCTTCGCGGTCGTCCTGGAGTCCAAGCAGGCCGGGTCGGAGGAGGCGGAGAAGGCGCTGCGCAAGGAGGTCGTCTCCCGCGTCGTCGACGCCGTCGGCGTGCGCCCGGCCGAGGTGGTCGTCCTCCCGCCGGGAGCGCTGCCGAAGACCCCTTCGGGGAAGCTCCGCCGCGCGGCCACTGCGGACCTGGTGCCGGGTCACTAGGGGACAGTTTTAGCCATAATTGTCCCGACATTTCGGACATTGATCATGGGCAATTATGGCTAAAACTGTCCGGTGCCCGGGAGGGCTCCCGCCGGGACGTCAGCGGCGGAACGTCAGTGGAACTCGTTCTGGGCGGCTTCGAGGCCCTTGGTGACCAGGGCCTCCGTCGCGTCCGCGCAGAGGTCGATGAAGTAGGCGAGCTCCTTGCGCTCGACCGTCGAGAAGTCCTTGAGGACGTAGTCGGCCGGATCCATCCGGCCGGGCGGGCGGCCGACCCCGAAGCGGACCCGCAGGTAGTCGCGGGTGCCCAGGGACTTCGAGATGGAGCGCAGGCCGTTGTGGCCGTTCTCGCCGCCGCCCTTCTTGATCCGGACCGTGCCGAAGGGCAGGTCCAGCTCGTCGTGGATGACGATCAGCGACTCGGGCGGGGTCTTGAAGAACTTCACCGCCCCGGCGACCGGGCCGCCGGAGAGGTTCATGAACGAACGCGGCTTGACCAGCACCGACCGGGCGCCGGACAGCCGTCCTTCGACGGTGTCGGCGCCGGACTTGTGGGACTTGAACTTGCCGCCGATGCGCGCGGCGAGCTCGTCGGCGACGAGGAAACCGATGTTGTGC
This sequence comes from Saccharopolyspora sp. ID03-671, assembly GCF_045278815.1. Taxonomy (NCBI): domain Bacteria; kingdom Bacillati; phylum Actinomycetota; class Actinomycetes; order Pseudonocardiales; family Pseudonocardiaceae; genus Saccharopolyspora; species Saccharopolyspora sp. ID03-671. The sequence continues at coordinate 3,050,982 of NZ_CP134054.1, read as the reverse complement.
CGGTTGCCCTCGTAGCGCGGACCGGGGTTGCCCAGCCCGACGATCACAGAAACCGCGTCCGCAGTGGTCACGGAAGTAAGTCTCCCTCGTGCGGAGGCACGCCCCGCGCCGCCCCCGGTCGAGGGGACGGCGCGGGTGCGCCCGACGTCGTCAGGCTCAGGCCTCTTCGGAGGTCTCTTCCTCGGCGGCGGGCTCCTCGCCCTCGGTGGCCGACTCCTCCTCCATCGAGGCGGCGGCCTCGGAGATGTTCACGACCATGGCCTCCGGGTCGCCCTGCAGGGTCGAGCCCTTCGGCAGCTTGAGGTCGGAGACGTGCAGCTGGGTGCCGATCTCCAGGCCCTCGATGGACAGCTCGACCTGCTCCGGGATGTGCAGCGCCTCGGCCTCGATCTCGACCTCGGTGAGCTCCTGGCTGACCAGGGCGCCGGAGGCGGCGTCGCCGGTGATGACGATCGGGACGTTGACGGTGACCTTCTCGCCGCGCTTGACCAGCAGCAGGTCGACGTGCTCGATGTAGCCCTTGATCGGGTGGGCGGTGATGGTCTTGGTCAGCGCGAGCTCGTCGGCGGAGCCCTGGACCTCGAGGGTCAGAACCGCGTTGTGCCCGTTCTCACGGACGGCGCGGGCGAACTCGACGCTGGGCAGCGACAGGTGCTTCGGGTCGGCGCCGTGGCCGTAGAGGACCGCGGGGATCTTGCCGGCACGGCGGGTGCGGCGGGCCGCTCCCTTGCCGAACTCGTTGCGCTGCTCGACTGCGATTCGTACCTCGGACACGGTGCTGCACTCCTTGATGACGTCGGGCGGAACGTGAGTTGTTCGCTGGCCTGCGGCGGTGGGGCGCGCTTCTGGAGAGATCGACGGGCGCCGGTGGAAAAGCGGCACCAGGGGAGTGCGCGACATCAGTGCGCCGGAGGAGAACTCGACCGACCATCACCGTGCCACCGCGCCGATCACGCCGGGCGGACGTCCCGACCTCGCCGAGGCAACCCGAATAGTCTAAACGGTGCTTGCATAGACGTTTTCGCACGGGTGGACCCCCACCCGATCGGTGACCCGGATTACACGCGGGAGGGTCCGGAAATCGTTGAACGTTCACGGATGTTGCGGTGGGGTGGAGAGTCCCGTCCCAGCCCCAGGAGTGATCCGATGACCACCGCTCAGTCCGAGCTCGCGCTCGACCCCCAGGCTCAGGACCTGCTGTTCCGCGAGGCCCGCACCGCCAACACCTTCAGCGACGAGCCCGTCACCGACGAGCAGGTCCAGGCCATCTACGACCTGGTCAAGTGGGCTCCGACCTCGATGAACCAGCAGCCGCTGCGGATCGTGCTGCTGCGCTCCGCCGAGGCCAAGCAGCGCCTGCTGCCGCATCTGATGGAGGGCAACCGGGCCAAGACCGAGCAGGCCCCGCTGGTGGCGATCCTGGCAGCGGACACCGAGTTCCACGAGAACCTGCCGAAGGTCTTCCCGCACAAGCCCGACGCCAAGGACATCTTCGCCGACCCCGGTTTCCGGGAGCAGAACGCCAAGCTGAACGCGACGCTGCAGGCGGGTTACTTCTTCCTCGGCGTTCGCGCGGCGGGTCTGGCCGTCGGCCCGATGACCGGGCTGGACGCCGCGGGCATCAACGCCGAGTTCTTCCCCGAGGGCGACCGGCAGACCCTCGTCGTCGCCAACATCGGCAAGCCGGGTGAGAACCCCTGGTTCGACCGCCTCCCGCGCCTCGACTACGACGAGGTCGTCACCACCCTCTGACCCTGTGATGGGGAAGTTTTCATGAAAACCGTCCCCACCCACGACCCTCGAAGTTTTCATGAAAACTTCCCTCCCCGTGGGGACGGAAGGTCCGTGGAGACCCTCGTGGTGGGGAAGTTTTCATGAAAACTGTCCCGACACTTCGTCACCGAAGTTCTCATGAAAACTTCCCCCACCTCCGGACGGCGAAAGGCCCCGGTCCGCCTGGACCGGGGCCTTTCGCGTCGACGGGGACCGTCAGGCGCGGCCGTCGAAGAGGCTGGTGACTGAGCCGTCCTCGAAGACCTGGTGGATCGCCTCGGCGACGAGCGGGGCGATCGACAGGACGGTGAGGTTGTCGAACCGGCGCTCCTCCGGGATGGGGAGCGTGTTGGTCAGCACGACCTCCTTGGCGCCGCAGGACGACAGCCGCTCCACGGCCGGGCCCGACAGGACCGCGTGGGTGGAGGCGATGATGACGTCGCTGGCGCCGGCCTCGAGCAGCTGCTCGGTGGCCTTGGTGATGGTGCCGCCGGTGTCGATCATGTCGTCGACCAGCACGCACAGCCGGCCCTCGACGTCACCGACGACGCGGTTGGCGACCACCTGGTTGGGCTTGCTGGGGTCGCGGGTCTTGTGGATGAACGCCAGCGGCGTGCCACCCAGGTCGTCGGCCCACTTCTCGGCGACGCGCACACGACCGGAGTCCGGGGAAACCACGGTGATGTTCTGGTCGGTGTAGGTCTCGCTGATGTGGCTGGCGAGCAGCTTCTGCGCCATCAGGTGGTCCACCGGACCGTCGAAGAAGCCCTGGATCTGGTCGGTGTGCAGGTCCACGACCATGATCCGGTCGGCGCCGGCGGTCTTGAACAGGTCCGCCATCAGCCGCGCCGAGATCGGCTCGCGGCCCTTGTGCTTCTTGTCCTGACGGGCGTAGCCGTAGAACGGGATGACCACGGTGATGCGCTTGGCGCTGGCGCGCTTGAGCGCGTCCACCATGATCAGCTGTTCCATGATCGCGTCGTTCAGCGGCGTGCAGTGCGACTGGATCACGAAGGCATCGCAGCCACGAACGGACTCGTCGTAGCGCACGAAGATCTCGCCGTTGGCGAACTGGTACGCGGCCTGGGGCGTGACCGTCACGTCGAGCTGCTTGGCCACCTCCTCGGCAAGTTCCGGGTGGCTGCGGCCCGAGAAGAGCTTGAGGCTCTTCTTCGGGGTTGCAGACATGGCACTCACGGTCATCGTCCCCCCCGTTCGACGTCTCTGCGTCATCGGTCGGTTCATCGCCCATAGCCCGCTGGGCGGCCTGGTCGGCGGCGGTGCCCGGGCGGCGCTTGGCCACCCAGCCATCGATGTTGCGTTGCCTCCCGCGGGCGACCGCCATCGCGCCCGGGGGGACATCTTGGGTGATCACCGAACCGGCGGCGGTGTAGGCGCCGTCGCCGATCTCGACCGGTGCGACGAACATGTTGTCGGCTCCGGTGCGCGAGTGGGATCCGATCTTGGTGTGATGCTTGTTCACACCGTCGTAGTTGACGAAGACGCTGGCGGCGCCGATGTTGGTCTGCTCGCCGATCGTCGCGTCGCCCACGTAGGTCAGGTGCGGCACCTTCGTGCCGTCGCCGATGTCGGCGTTCTTGGTCTCGACGAACGTGCCGATCTTGCCCTTGGCGCCCAGCGAGGTGCCCGGCCGCAGGTAGGCGAACGGGCCGACGCTGGCGTTCGGGCCGATCTCCGCGCCCTCGCCGTGCGTGCGCACCACGGAGGCGCCGGGGTGGATCGCGCAGCGCGTCAGCGTGGTGTCCGGGCCGACGGTCGCGCCCTCGCCGACGGTGGTGCCGGCGCGCAGCTGCACGCCCGGCTCCAGCGTCACGTCGCGGGCCAGCGTCACGTCGCAGTCCAGCCACACCGTGGCCGGGTCGACGACGGTGACGCCCTCGCGCATCCAGCCGGTGACCAGGCGGCGGTTGAGCTCGGCGCCGAGCCGGGACAGCTGCACCCGGTCGTTGACGCCCTCGACCAGCCACCGGTCGGCGCAGATCAGCGTGCCGACGTCGCGGCCGTCGCCGCGCGCGATGGACAGCACGTCGGTGAGGTAGAGCTCGCCCTGGGCGTTGTCGGTGGACAGCCGCTTGAGCGCGCCGGTGAGGACTTCCGCGTCGAAGGCGTAGACCCCGGAGTTGATCTCGGTGATCGCCGCCTGCTCGGGCGTGGCGTCCTTCTGCTCGACGATGCCGGTGACCTGGCCGTCGGCGTCGCGGGTGATCCGGCCGTAGCCGGTCGGGTCGTCGACGACCGCGGTGAGCACCGTGACGGCGTTGCCGGTGGTGGCGTGCTCGTCGAGCATCGCGCCCAGCGTCTCGGCGTCGAGCAGCGGCACGTCGCCGTAGCTGACCAGCACCGTTCCGGTGAGCCCGTCGGGGAGCTCGGACAGGCCGCAGGACACGGCGTGCCCGGTGCCCAGCTGCTCCTCCTGGACGGCGGTGGTGACCGGGCGGCCCAGCGCGTCGGCGACCGAGCTCAGGTGCTCGGCGACGGCGTCGCGGCCGTGCCCGAGCACGACGACCAGCTGATCCGGATCGATTCCTGCGGCGGCGCGAACGGCGTGCTCGACGAGGGGGCGCCCGGCTAGCCGGTGCAGCACCTTCGGTGTCGCCGATCGCATCCTGGTGCCCTCCCCGGCGGCCAGCACCACGGTGCTGACCGGTTCCGGGTGCGCAGCAGCGCGCTGAGAGGAGGGCTGGGCGGTGTCGCCCTGGAGCATCAGCGCTCTCCCTTGATCTCTAGATGCGGCCTGCCGAGCCCGGAGTCCCGGTGCCGGCCGACGTGCCTGTTGCGTCCAAGCGGGTGAAGGGTAACCGGACCGGTCGCCCCGCACCTCGGGCGCCCCTGCCCTTCCGGCAGCAGCTGAGATGGTACCGCCGCTCGGCCCTGCGGATGCGGACGAAACGGGCCTCTAGCTGGGCGAATGTGATCTTGCCCCGATGTGTTGACAGAGCCCCTCAGCGAGCGTCCGGCGGGATCCAGACGGCTTGATCGATCTCGGAGGGTGGCTCGACCGGGGGAGGCTCGGCGGGGTCGTTGACTCCGGAGAGTGCTGTGACGCGGTTCCCGCCGTTGCGCTTCGACTGGTACATCGCGGCGTCCGCGCGCGCCAGCACCTGCGCGGCCGACTCCTGCGGGCGCATCGCGACCACGCCGATTGACAGCGTCACACCGCGGGAGAGCTCCGGCGGCAACCCGTCGACCGCCTCGACGGTGCGGTGCAGGGCCTGCTCGGCCGCGGAGAGCGTGGCGCCGGGCAGCAGGACCACGAACTCGTCACCGCCGTAGCGGGCGACGAAGTCGTCGGTGCGCAGCGTGTCGCGCAGGTTGCGCGCGACGGTGCGCAGCACGTCGTCGCCCTCGGCGTGCGAGCAGCGGTCGTTGACGCCCTTGAAGCCGTCCAGGTCGACCAGCGCGACCGCCAGCGGCTGCACTTCCGGTGTGCTGAGCAGGGTTTCCAGCCGGTCGTCCAGCGCGCGCCGGTTGGACAGGCCGGTCAGCGGGTCCTCGCGGGCCTGCCGGGTGATCGCGTCGTGCTTGTGGCTCAGCCGCGAGTTCTCCAGGCGCGTGGCCAAAGTGGACACCCGCGTCTCGCGCATCGCCCACAGCTCGGTCTCCAGCTCCAGCGCGTAGTCGCGCAGCGCGTCCCGCGGCCGGTCCGGCGCCAGCTCGGTGAGCAGCGCGAACTCCCGGGCCAGCGAGATCCGCAGGGTCGGCTCGGAGGAGTCGTGGTTGAGGCTGGTCAGCGTCTCCGACAGCACGCGCACGGCGTCGTCGCGGTGATCGCCGCGCACCAGGCAGCGGGACAGCGCGATCGCCATGATGATCTGCTCCCGCGGGTGCATCGAGCGGTCGAGGTGCCGCATCTCCTCCAGCCGCGTGATGTGGTCGGCCGAGGGGGAGGCCAGGGCGTGCGCGGCGCCCAGCACCGGCATCTGCTCGGCGGCGGTCCGGTTGGACACGCGCGGGAACAGCGACTCCCGCCAGGGGCCCTCGACGGCGACGGCCAAGGCGGAGGCGGTGGAGAACTGGCTCGCGGCTTCGTCGGACAGGCCGACGCGCTCCAGCCGCAGCCCCCAGCCCAGCTGCATCCGGCAGCGGTTGATCATGTGCACGGCGATCTCGTGCGGCCCGCCGCTCTCGCGGATGCGCTGGTGGGCGCGCGCCATCACCTCGTCGGCCATCTCGTAGACGCCGAGCTGGGTGAGCACCAGGCCGATGTCGATCAGCGAGGTCGCCAGCAGCCGCTCCCAGGATCGGCGGCCCAGGGTGCGGTCGGGGGCCAGCTCCTCGTCGAGCATGGCCAGGCCGTGCGCGACCTCGGTCAGCGCGGTGTCCTCGGCGCCGACGAGCAGGGCTCGGCGGCCGCGCAGCGCGTGGGCGTCGGCCTGCAGCACCTCCAGGCCGTGCCGCTTGGTGTGGCTGAGCAGCTCGTCGAGGAGTTCGTCGGCGCTGTCGACCAGTTCGGCCGTGGTCAGGCGCATGGCGGCGCAGTGCCGCAGCAGCTGGGCGACGATGCGCGGCTCGCCCCGGCGCTGGGCTTCGAGCAGCAGGTTGTCGGCTTCGCGGAGCGTGTTGGACTGGCCGGCCGGGTCGCCGTGCTGGCCGACCGCGTTGAGTTCGCGAGCGCGACCGACCAACCACGCGTCGGACACCTCGCCCAGCGTGGTCACCGGATCTTCGCGCAATGCGGCAGTGTCGTCGCGCAGCGGCGCACACCCCCTGTTCACCTTGTCCCCCGGGCTGCCCGGGCGGTGCGCGTCGCCGCGCACCGCGTCGGGCCCGGGAGGGCTGCTCGCTCCGCCGCCAGGATTCGAACCTGGACCATCGGAACCAAAATCCGAGGTGCTGCCTTTACACCACGGCGGATCGGGCGCGTCGGGCCCCCGGAACCGGGCGTTGCGCACCGGCGCCGCAGCGTGAGCTTACCGGTCGGTGACAACGACCGGTGTCGGCATGTCGAGATCGTCACGTGCTCGGCGGAATCGGTGTCCGGGTCGGTGTCGCGGCCGGGGTTGCGCCCGGGCCGGGGACGGGGTGCCGGGCGGCAGGGCGGAGCGAGGGGCTGCCGCCGTTGCGGTCGGGGAGTCGGGGGCAGGCGGGGGCTGAGGCTCGGAAGCCCGCACGGCTGGTTCTGGGCAGGCACACCGTGGGGACGGAGATCGACTGCGCCCGGTTGCACGGCGCGATGCGGACGATCGGGTGAACACGAAACCCGAGACACGCCCGGAACGCAGCGACACGCCGCTTTTTTCCTTCGGGGGGTGACGATTTCGCATCGAACAACTTACGCTAGCGTAGGTTACGGTCCCGTAGGGTGGAGGTGTTGCGGAGGCCGTGATCGTCGGGCGTGGAACCGAAGTTTTCCCACCTCCTCAAGCCATTCGAGGTATTGAGCATGACCGCAGCAACCGAGTCGGTGACCCCACCTCAACCCAGTCGTGAGTCCGGACCCAAGCCGCTGACCGCAGGCCGGCGCCCGATGATCGGGCACCTGTCGGTGTACGTGTTCGTCCTGGTCCCGTTCGCGGCGCTACTGCTGGCGGTGCCCGCCGCCTGGGGCTGGGGGCTGGGCTGGGTCGACGTCGGCTTGGCCGCTGTCTTCTACTTCTTCTCCGGGCTGGGCGTGACCGTCGGTTTCCACCGCTACTTCACGCACGGCTCGTTCAAGGCGAACCGCGGCGTCAAGTTGTTCCTCGCCATCACGGGATGATGGCCGTGCAGGGTCCGGTGATCACCTGGGTCGCCGACCACCGCAGGCACCACGCCTACTCCGACCGCGACGGCGACCCGCACTCCCCGTGGCGCTTCGGCTCCTCGCCGGCCGCCCTGGCCAAGGGCTTCTGGTACTCCCACATGGGCTGGCTGTTCGAGCGCGACCTGACCAACCACGACCGCTTCGCGCCGGACCTGCAGAAGGACGCCGAGCTGGTGCGCGTCGACAAGCTGTTCCCGCTGTGGACCGCGCTGAGCCTGGTGCTGCCCGGCATCCTCGGCGGCCTGATCACCTGGTCCGTCTGGGGCGGCGTCACCGCGTTCTTCTGGGCCGGTCTGGTGCGCGTCTCGCTGCTGCACCACGTGACCTGGTCGGTGAACTCGATCTGCCACATGATCGGTGAGCGCCCGTTCAAGAGCCGCGACAAGGCGGCCAACTTCTGGCCGCTGGCGATCCTGTCGTTCGGCGAGTCCTGGCACAACTCGCACCACGCCGACCCGACCTGCGCGCGGCACGGCGTGCTGCGCGGCCAGCTGGACATCTCGGCGCGCACCATCTGGATCTTCGAGAAGCTGGGCTGGGCCTGGAAGGTCCGCTGGCCCAACGAGAAGCGCCTCGCGCGCATCGCGGTCACCGACTACAAGGGCTGACCGCGCCGAACCACGGTGCCCGCGCGGTGATCGCCGCGCGGGCACCTCTGCGTCTCGGGCCTGCACCGCGAGTGCGGCGGAGCCGTTGTTTCAGGTGTGGGACTCAGCCGGCACTGCCGCGGGTTCTGACACGTCGTCTGGCGAGTACGCCGCGACGCCGCGTATTGGCATACATCAGGAGTGGCGCACGGAGTCCAGGCGGCGTGTCAGGTTCCGCTACCCGCACCGCCACGCAAAGTAACCACGACACAGGTCTTAGGGTGGGTCGTTGTGGCAGGACGGAGACGTGGGCGGAACGCGCCCGAGACGGCGGCGCCCACGAGGGCTCCAGCGCGGCCGCGCGCGCGGATGACCGGTAAGGAACGACGCCAGCAGCTGCTGGACGTGGCGCGCGCGCTGTTCGCGGAGAAGGGGTTCGACGGGACCTCCATCGAGGAGATCGCGCACCGCGCCGGGGTCTCCAAGCCCGTGGTCTACGAGCACTTCGGCGGCAAGGAGGGCGTCTACGCGGTCGTGGTCGACCGCGAGATGCGCGACCTGCTGGACCTGATCGTCTCGGCGCTCGACGCCGGGCACCCCCGGGTGCTGCTGGAGCAGGCCGCGCACGCCCTGGTCGACTACATCGACGAGAACACCGACGGCTTCCGCGTGCTGGTCCGCGACTCGCCGGTGGCCAGCAGCAGCGGCACCTTTTCCAGCCTGCTCAACGACATCGCCAGCCAGGTCGAGCACATCCTGGGGCTGCAGTTCACCGCCCGCGGCTACGACGCCAAGCTCGCCCCGCTCTACAGCCAGGCGCTGGTGGGCATGGTCGCGCTGACCGGCCAGTGGTGGCTGGAGCGCGCAAGCCCAAGAAGGAGGAGGTGGCCGCTCACCTGGTCAACCTCGCCTGGAACGGGCTGTCCGGGCTGGAGCACAAGCCCAAGCCGATGACGCGGTGACCTGGGGCGGGCTGTTCGTGTCACCCCGGAGTCGTAGTCTGGGGTTCCCACCGCTCGAGTGGCCGCCCCGCTCGAGCGGCCGCCGCCTCGCGCCGGAGTCCCGGGCCGAGGTGTGTCCGCATTCGCTTCACTCCGCTGCGAGGTAGCTCCATGAGCAAGGCCGGTCCCCTGCGCGGACTGCTCGACAACGTGCTGCGCGATCCCGCCCTGCGGCGCCTCATCGACGCCGCGGACAACCCGCGCCTGGTCGTGGAGGGCCCGGCCGCCGCGCGCCCGCTGACCGCCGCCGCGCTCGCCGCCGGGGCCGACCGCCCGGTGCTGCTGGTCACCGCCACCGGCCGGGAGGCCGAGGAGTCCGCCGCCGCGATCGCCGACCTGCTCGGGCCCGACGGCGTCGAGGTCTTCCCGTCCTGGGAGACCCTGCCGCACGAGCGCCTGTCGCCGCGCGCCGACACCGTGGGCCGCAGGCTGTCGGTGCTGCGCAGGCTCGCCCACCCCGAGGAACACCCGTGCGGGCAGATCCGGGTGCTGGTCACCACGGTCCGCAGCCTCATCCAGCCGATCGCGCCCGGCCTCGGCGAACTCGCGCCGGTGCGGCTGTCGGTGGGCGTCGAGGTCGACTTCCAGGAGACCGTCGAGCGGCTGGCCGGGTTGGCCTACGACCGGGTCGACATGGTCGAGAAGCGCGGCGAGTTCGCCGTGCGCGGCGGCATCGTCGACGTCTTCCCGCCCACCGAGGAGCACCCGCTGCGGGTCGAGTTCTGGGGCGACGAGGTCACCGAGATCCGCCCGTTCTCCGTCGCCGACCAGCGCTCCCTGCCCGAGGCCCCGGACACCGACCTGATCGCGCCCGCCTGCCGCGAGCTGCTCATCACCGAGCAGGTCGCCGAGCGCGCGGGCAAGCTCGCCGAGCAGCACCAGGCCGACGCGAACCTGGCCGAGATGCTCGGCAAGATCGCCGGCGGCGCCCCGGTCGAGGGCATGGAGGCCCTCATCCCGGCGCTGTGCGAGGGCGAGATGCAGCTGCTCAGCGACCTCGTCCCGGCCGGGACGCACGTGATCCCCGCCGACCCGGAGAAGATCCACGCCCGCGCCGCCGACCTGGTGCGCACCGGGCAGGAGTTCCTCGAAGCGTCCTGGATGGTCGCCGCCGACGGCGGCAAGGCCCCGATCGACCTGGGCGCCTCGGCCTACCGGGGTCTCGCCGAGGTCGCCGAGCACACCCGCTCGCTGGGCCTGCCGTGGTGGCCGCTGACCCAGCTGACCAGCGAGGAAGGCGAGGACGACGAGGTCGTCCGGCTGAGCCTCAAGCAGCCCGACGCCTACCGGGGCGAGATCGAACGCGCTTACGCCGACCTGCGCGCGCACACCGCCTCGGGCGGTGCCGCCGTGCTGGTGGTGGCCGGTGCCGGGACCGCGCAGCGCGCCGTGCAGCAGCTGCGCGAGGCCGAGCTTCCCGCTTCGCTGGCCGAGGACGGGCTCGCCGAGGAACCCGCCTCCGGCGTGGTCACCGTGGTGCGCGGCGGCCTGGAGGACGGGTTCGCCGCGCCGGAGATCGCGCTGGTGGTGCTCACCGAGGCCGACCTGACCGGTGGGCGCGGTGGGACCTCCACCAAGGACATGCGGCGGATGCCGTCGCGGCGCCGCAACGCCGTGGACCCGCTGGCGCTCAAGACCGGCGACTTCGTGGTGCACGACCAGCACGGCATCGGCAAGTACGTCGAGATGGTGCAGCGCACCGTCGGCGGCGCGACCCGCGAGTACCTGGTGCTGGAGTACGCCTCCAGCAAGCGCGGCCAGCCCGGCGACCGGCTGTTCGTGCCCACCGACCAGCTCGACGAGGTCACCCGCTACGTGGGCGGCGAGACGCCGACGCTGAACAAGCTCGGCGGCTCGGACTGGAAGAACACCAAGGCCAAGGCGCGCAAGGCGGTCAAGGAGATCGCCGCCGAGCTCGTGCAGCTCTACGCCGCCCGCCAGTCCTCGCCAGGGCACGCCTTCGGCGGCGACACCCCGTGGCAGCGCGAGCTGGAGGACGCCTTCCCCTACACCGAGACCGGCGACCAGCTCGCCGCGATCGACGAGGTCAAGGGCGACATGCAGCGCTCGGTCCCGATGGACCGGGTGATCTGCGGCGACGTCGGCTACGGCAAGACCGAGATCGCGGTGCGCGCGGCGTTCAAGGCCGTGCAGGACGGCAAGCAGGTCGCCGTGCTGGTGCCCACGACGCTGCTCGCGCAGCAGCACCTGAACACGTTCGCCGACCGGATGCGCTCGTTCCCGGTGACCATCAAGGGCCTGTCCCGGTTCACCGACCCGATGGAGTCCGACCAGACGATCAAGGGCCTGGCCGACGGCGAGGTCGACATCGTCATCGGCACGCACCGGCTGCTGCAGACCGGCGTCCGCTACAAGGACCTCGGGCTGGTGATCGTCGACGAGGAGCAGCGCTTCGGCGTCGAGCACAAGGAGCACATCAAGGCGCTGCGCACGCACGTCGACGTGCTGACCATGTCGGCCACGCCGATCCCGCGGACGCTGGAGATGAGCATGGCCGGCATCCGCGAGATGTCGACGATCCTGACCCCGCCGGAGGAGCGGCACCCGGTGCTGACCTACGTCGGCGCCTACGACCCGAAGCAGGTGGGCGCGGCGATCCGCCGCGAGCTGCTGCGCGACGGGCAGGTGTTCTTCGTGCACAACCGGGTCAGCGACATCGAGAAGGCGGCCCGCCAGCTGCGCGAGCTCGTGCCGGAGGCGCGGATCGTCACCGCGCACGGGCAGATGAACGAGGAGCGGCTGGAGAAGATCATCCAGGGCTTCTGGGAGCGCGAGCACGACGTGCTGGTGTGCACCACGATCATCGAGACGGGCCTGGACATCTCCAACGCCAACACGCTGATCGTGGACCGCTCCGACATGCTCGGCCTCGCCCAGCTGCACCAGCTGCGCGGGCGCGTCGGCCGGGCGCGCGAGCGCGGCTACGCGTACTTCCTGTACCCGCCGGAGAAGCCGCTGACCGACACCGCGCACGACCGGCTCGCCACCATCGCCCAGAACTCCGAGCTGGGCGCCGGCATGGCGGTGGCGATGAAGGACCTGGAGATCCGGGGCGCCGGCAACATCCTGGGCGCCGAGCAGTCCGGGCACATCGCGGGCGTCGGCTTCGACCTGTACGTGCGGCTGGTGGGGGAGGCCGTGGACGCCTTCCGCAGGCACGCCGGTGCCGAGCCCGCCGAGGGCGAGGAGGAGCTCACCGACGTCCGGGTGGATCTGCCGATCGACGCGCACATCCCGCACGACTACGTGCCCGGCGAGCGGCTGCGCCTGGAGGCCTACCGGAAGCTGGCCGCCGCGGCCGGCACCGACGACCTGGAGGCGGTGCGGGCCGAGCTCACCGACCGCTACGGCCCGCTGCCGGAACCGGTGGAGCGGCTGCTCAAGGTGGCCCGGTTCCGGCAGATCTGCCGCGAGCACGGGGTTCGCGAGGTGACGCTGCAGGGCTCGTCGCTGCGGTTCGCGCCGCTGGAACTGCCGGATTCCAAGCAGGTCCGCCTGAAGCGGCTCCACCCGAAGGCGGTCTACAAGCCCGCTCTGCGCACGATCTCGCTGCCCCGCCCCACGGAGGGAGCGGCGGGTGGCCGCATGGGCGCCCCGCAACTCCGCGACGAAGCCCTGCTGGAGTGGTGCACCACGTTCCTGGAGACCCTCACCAGCAACCCCGTGCCCGCCTGACGCCGGAAAGCGACGGAGCTTTCCGAGCCTGGAATCAGTCGTCGTGGCGAGATGTCGACTTCGGACTGTGTTGAGGCTTCATCTCTCGGTGATGACGTGAGAGGGTGCCTCGCGTGACGATCTCGCTGCGCCGTGGCCGCTTGTTCGCGTCTCTCGCCGTTGCCGGTGTGCTGCTGTCGGGTTGCGGGTCCGGGCCCGGTCAGGCGGGTGCGGCCGCGATCGTCGGTGACCAGCGGATCCCGGTGTCCGAGGTGCAGTCCTGGTTCTCCGAGGTGCTGGCCAAGGAACCGGAGCTGAAGCCGCAGCTGCGCCGGCAGGGCCAGTACGACGAGCTCGGCCGGACCCTGGCCGGGCAGCTGGTGCGCAAGGAGCTCGTCGCGCAGGCCGCGCGCCAGGACGGGCTGACGGTGTCGGAGCAGCAGGTCACCGACATGATCAACCAGTGGGGCGGTCCGCAGGCCACGCAGGGCAAGATCTTCACGCCGGAGAACCTGCACGACATGGCGCGCAGCGAGGCGCTGGTGACCGAGCTGGGGCGCCGCTACTTCGACGGCCTGGCCGTCACCTTCGACTTCACCCAGGCCACGACCCGCGCCGACGCCGAGCGCAAGGCTCAGCAGATGTCCCGGGGCGACGCCGCGGTGCGCGACCTGATCGCCGCCGACGCCGGGGCCGGTGTTCCCGCAGCGGCGGGGCAGCGGCTGCGGGCGGTGGACAGCCCGAAGCTCGCCGCCTCGACGCCGCTGTTCGGCGCCGAACCGGGCACGGTGCTGGCCTTCGAACCGGAACCGAACTCGGGCCAGTGGCTGGTCGCGCTCATCCGCGAGCGCGAGGCGAAGCCGTCGCCGAACCCGACGAGCGCCGTCGACGACCAGACGTTGCAGGGCGTCGGCAGCTTCCTGCTGGGCGCCACCGCCGACCGCGTCGGCGTCACCCTCAGCCCCCGCTACGGCGTCTGGGACCAGATCGGCCTCCAGGCCGCCCCCAACGAGGACGAGACCACGGGCTTCCGCATCGACCCTGAGGACAAGTCCTCCTGATCCCCGAACCTGGGGCGGCGAAGTTTTCATGAAAACTTCCCTCCTCACCAGACCCCCTTGACGACACGGTTTTCATGAAAACTTCCGTCCCCCCGTGCGTGGGGACGTCGGTTCCCGGGTGTGTTGGTGGGGAAGTTTTCATGAAAACTTCGGTCCCCTCGGGGCCCGTGGGGTGGGGAGGTTTTCATGAGAACTTCGTGTGGTGCACGTCGCTGAACCTCGGTGGTCCCCGATTGGGACAATCGAGGTATGAGCGAGCTCCGGGTGGCCGAAGGTACCGCGATCGTCCTCGTCGACGACCGACTCGACGAAGCGCTGCCCGCAGCCGCGTTGCCGCTGCTCCGCGAGGCCGCTGAGGTCTTCGCCGACGCGGGTCTGTCGGCTGCGGCCAAGGCCGCGCTGGGGGTGCCCGAGGCGCCGGAGGACCTCGTCGCGCGCGCCGCCGGGACGCCGGTCGTGCTCATCACCGGCGAGATCGGCCCCGACGCCGAAACCCTGCGCGCCGCCGGTGCTCTCGTGGTCGGCGCGCCCGCGCCGGACGGCGTCGAGCTGCTGGACGCGGTCACCGTCATGGACCGGCTGCGCTCGCCCGGCGGCTGCCCGTGGGACGCCGAGCAGGACCACGACTCGCTGCGCCAGTACCTCGTCGAGGAGGCCTACGAGCTGCTCGACGCCATCGCGGAGAAGGACCGCGCAGCGCTGCGCGAGGAGCTCGGCGACGTGCTGCTGCAGGTCCTGTTCCACGCGCGCGTCGCCGCCGAGGACCCCGACGACCCGTTCGGCATCGACGCCGTCGCGGCGGGGCTGGTGAGCAAGCTCGTCAGCAGGCACCCGCACGTCTTCGCCGACGACACCACCGTCCTCGACACCGAGACCCAGCACGCGCGCTGGGAGGAGCTCAAGCAGCAGGAGAAGCAGCGCGAGTCCATCGTGGACGGTGTTGCGCTGGGGCAGCCCGCCGTGGCGCTGGCCGCCAAGATCACCCAGCGCGCCGCCCGCGCCGGAATCCCGCTGGAGGCCATGCCTTCCGGCACCGACACCGGGTCCGCCCTGTTCGCGCTGACCGCGCGCGGCAAGCTCGACGGGACCGACCCCGAGGACGCGCTGCGCTCGGTGTCCCTGGAGTTCGCCGCGCGCATCCGCGCCGCCGAGCGCCGCGCCCGCGAGACCGGTCGCGCCGAGCTCACCGCGTCGGACTGGAACGAGCTGCTGAGCGGATCCGATGCCTGACCGCCGGCTGGTGGCGGTCCCGCTGCTGTTAGCGCTGGCCGCCTGCTCACCCGCGCCCTCGACGACGTTCGAGCTCCCGTCGGCGTCCGCGCCGCCGGACCCGGGCATCGACCCGCCGCCGGTCCAGCTCCTCGCCGCGGGCGCGCGGACCCCCGACCGGCCCCAGGCGCAGCTGACCGACTGGTCGGAGCGGATGTCCGACGAGCTCAACATCCCGCGCGCCGCGCTGCAGGCCTACGGCTACGCGCAGGTGGCGCTGGGCGCCGAGTCCGCCGAGTGCGGGATGAGCTGGACGGTGCTGGCGGGCATCGGCGCGGTGGAGTCCAGCCACGGCAGGCACGGCGGTTCCCGGCTCGACGAGACCGGCAGGCCCACGCCCCGGATCATCGGACTGCCGCTGGACGGCGGTGAGGGCGTCAAGCAGATCCACGACACCGACGGCGGTGTCCTCGACGGCGACCCGGTGTGGGACAGGGCGGTCGGGCCGCTGCAGTTCATCCCGTCCACCTGGCGCGAGTACGAGAGCGACGCCGACGGCGACGGCGTCGCCGACCCGCAGGACATCGACGACGCCGCGCTGACCGCCGGGCGCTACCTGTGCGCGGTCGGGCACGACATGCGCGACGGCGAGCGGTTCTGGTCGGCGCTGCTGGACTACAACCAGTCCCGCAGCTACGGCCAGGAGGTCCTCGACTACGCCGACCACTACGGCAGGACCAGCCGGTCACTCCCGGCCGAGGGCTGATTCCGGAGGGTGGTCGGTGCCCTGAAGTGCTGGAACCCGCGGCTACCTGCAAGTAGCCTGTGCGGGTGATCAGGATCTCGCCAACGGTGCTCGCGGCCCTCGGACGCCTCGCGCTGGTCGTTTCGCTGCTGGCCGCGATGGTCGTCGGCGTCGCCCTGGTCCACCTCCTCGGCACGCCGGAGAAGGCTCCGGTCGCCGCGCCACCGCGCCCCGAGGACCCCAAGCCCGCGCAGGTCGCGCCCGGCTCGATCGCGCCGCCGGTGCAGGCCCCGCAGGTGGAGCCGCAACCCCAGCCGCAGCCCGGCGTCGACCCGGTGCGCGAGTGGGCGAACCAGGTCTCCGCCGTGGTCGACATCCCGGCCCGCGCCGTCGTCTCCTACGTCAACGCCGACCTGGCGCTGCGCCAGCACCAGCCGAACTGCCGGATCTCCTGGACCACGCTCGCCGGCATCGGCCGCATCGAGTCCAACCACGGCCGCTTCGGCAACCGGCAGCTGCGCGAGGACGCCCGGCCGTCGACGCCGATCATCGGCATCAAGCTCGACGGCGGCCCCAACGTCCGGCTCATCCCGGACAGCGACGGGGGCGCCCTCGACGGCGACGTCGAGCACGACCGCGCCGTCGGGCCGATGCAGTTCATCCCCACGACCTGGAACAAGTGGGCCACCGACGGCAGCGGGGACGGCCGCGGCGATCCGCAGAACCTCGACGACGCGGCCGTCTCCGCCGGGCGCTACCTGTGCGCCGGCGGCCGCGACATGTCCACCGGCTCCGGCTGGTGGCAGGGCGTCATGTCCTACAACAACTCCGTCGAATACGCCCAGAAGGTTTTCGGCTTGGCCGAGACCTACGCAGCAGCGGGCAACCAGCGCCGCTGACCAGGGGTCTCCGATTTCTATGGAAATCGGAGACCCGACTTCCATTGAAATCCGGTCAACCCCGGTGCGGTTGGGTGGGATCAGGAGGAGCGGACGGCGATGTGGGCGTTGATCTCGCCCAGGGCCTCCTGGTAGGCCGGGTCCGGGTACATGGTGGCGGCGAGGCGGATCTGGGCGCGGGCCTCGGTGAGGCGGCCCTGGCGCTGCAGGGTGCGGCCCAGGACGAGACGCGCGTAGTGGTCCGAGGGGTCGAACTCCAGGACGCGCAGGAACGCGCGCTCGGCCCGGCGCAGCTGCGCCGAGAAGAAGTACGCCCGGCCCAGCGCCAGCTGCACGCTGGGCTTGTCGGGGTCGGCTTCGACAACGGGTTCGAGGACTTTGAGGGCTTCCAGCGGGCGGCGTTGCGCGAGCAGGTCCTCCGCTCGCCGGAACGCTTCGACGGTGCCTTCTGTCGTCATGGCGCGGACAACGTTAATCCGCGATCGGCTGTTCCGAGACGTCCGACCGGATGGTCTTCCGGTGACGCGGAGGTGTCGCGGACCCGACGCGGGAGAGCAGATCGAGCGGCGCAGATCACCGCATCGCGAGTCTGCGGCGAGCGCGGTATCGGCCCGGTTAGGCTCGTAGTCGGTTGTCGGGGCGGACGGCCGGAGCGCGGCGTGCGGGAACGTCGTGGCGGTTGCTCCCGTCCTATGGATCCAAGCTGGTTAGGAGCACACGTGGCGATCATCGAACAGGTCGGCGCCCGCGAGATCCTCGATTCGCGCGGTAACCCCACCGTCGAGGTCGAAGTGGCATTGGAGGACGGCACGCTCAGCCGCGCGGCGGTCCCCTCGGGCGCCTCGACCGGCGAGCACGAGGCCGTCGAGTTGCGCGACGGTGACGCCGGCCGCTACGGCGGCAAGGGCGTGGAGAACGCCGTCTCGGCCGTGCTGGACGAGATCGGCCCCGAGCTGACCGGCCTGGACGCCACCGAGCAGCGCGTGGTCGACCAGAAGCTGGTGGACCTCGACGGCACCCCGGACAAGTCGCGGCTCGGCGCCAACGCGATCCTCGGCGTCTCGCTCGCGGTCGCCAAGGCCGCCGCGGAGGCCTCCGAGCTGGAGCTGTTCCGCTACATCGGCGGCCCGAACGCGCACGTTCTGCCGGTGCCGATGATGAACATCCTCAACGGCGGCGCGCACGCCGACACCGGGGTGGACATCCAGGAGTTCATGATCGCGCCGATCGGCGCGGACACCTTCGCCGACGCGCTGCGCTGGGGCGCTGACCTACCACGCGCTGAAGTCGGTCCTGAAGTCCAAGGGCCTGGCCACCGGCCTGGGCGACGAGGGCGGCTTCGCCCCCGACCTGCCCAACAACCGCGAGGCGCTGGACCTGATCGCCTCGGCGATCGACAAGGCCGGCTACAAGCTGGGCCGCGACATCGTGCTGGCCCTCGACGTGGCCGCCACCGAGTTCTTCGAGGCGGGCACCTACAACTTCGAGGGCAGCAAGCGCACCGCCGACCAGATGGCGGAGTACTACCAGGAGCTCGTCTCCGCGTACCCGCTGGTGTCCATCGAGGACCCGCTGGGCGAGGACGACTGGGACGGCTGGGCCAAGCTGACCAAGCAGATCGGCGACAAGGTGCAGCTGGTCGGCGACGACCTGTTCGTCACCAACCCGGAGCGCCTGGAGGACGGCATCAACAAGGGTGCCGCGAACGCGCTGCTGGTCAAGGTCAACCAGATCGGCACGTTGTCGGAGACCCTGGACGCGGTCAGCCTGGCGACCTCGTGCGGCTACAAGTCCATGATGAGCCACCGCTCCGGCGAGACCGAGGACACCACGATCGCCGACCTGGCGGTGGCCACCGGCTGCGGCCAGATCAAGACGGGTGCCCCGGCGCGCAGCGAGCGGGTCGCGAAGTACAACCAGCTGCTGCGCATCGAAGAGGGCCTCGGCGACGCCGCCCGCTACGCGGGTGACCTGGCGTTCCCGCGGTTCAACGCGGAGAGCTGAGTCGTGCCGGCCGGGCGCGCATCCGATTCGCAGGGGCGCGGCGAGCGGAAGGTTCCGCCGTCGCGCCGACCGGTGCGCGCCCGCCGGGACTCGGCCCAGGCGAAGCAAGGCCAGCGCAAGCCCGCGGGCAAGCCGGGCGCCCCGAAGCGGCGTCCGGCGAGGCCCAGGTCCAGCACCGGCGGCGCGTTCCAGCTCTCCTCGACGCGTCGCGCGGCGGTGCTGGCGCTGCTGGTGTGCGTGATGGCGCTGAGCGTGGCGGTGCCGCTGCGCACCTACCTCAGCCAGCGCGACGAGCTCGCCGCGCAGGAGACGCAGCGCGCCGAGCTGGAGGTCCAGGTCCGCCAGCTGGAGCAGCGCAAGCAGGAGCTCTCCGACCCGGAGCAGGTCGAGGCCGAAGCGCGGGCGCGCCTCGGCTACGTCCGCCCGGGCGAGACGCCCTACATCGTGGAGGTGCCGCAGGCCCCGGCCCCGCCGCCTCCGCGGGCACCCGGTGACGACGGTGTGCCGTGGTACGAGGAGATGTGGAACTCGGTGTTGGGGAAGGAATCGTGAAGGTGGACACGTCGCTGGTCAGCGAGGCCGACCGGGAGTGCGTCCGGCGTCAGCTCGGGCGGCCGCCCCGGGGGCTGCACGCGATCGCGGCGCGCGACGCCTCCGGTGAGCCGACGGTGGTGCAGACCTGGCCGCGGCTGGAGGACGGCACCCCGTTCCCGACGCTGTACTACTTGACGGCCCCGGACCTCACCGCCCACGCCTCGACGTTCGAGGCGGAGGGGCTGATGAAGGAGATGCAGGACCGGCTGGCCACCGACGAGGAGCTGGCCGAGGTGTACCGGCGCGCCCACGAGTCCTACCTCGCGGAGCGCGACGCCCTGGAGTCGCTGGGCACCGACGTCAGCGCGGGTGGCATGCCGGACCGCGTGAAGTGCCTGCACGTGCACATCGCGCACGCCCTGGCCAAGGGGCCCGGGGTGAACCCGTTCGGCGACGAGGCCGTCGACCTCATCGCCGAGCGCTGGCCGGAGCACCGCTACCTCCTCGCCCGCTGAGGCCTCCCGCGCTCTTTCGGCGTCGGGGACGTTTTCATGAAAACTTCCCTGCCCCGGGACCACCGCCTCCACCGGATCCGTGGTCGGTGACGGGGAGGTTTTCATGAAAACCTCCCCGACCCACGAAACGGTCTCCCACGGCGAAGACCGAGGTCATCGGTGGTGTCCGAGTGCGTGGACGGGGACGTTTTCATGAAAATCTCCCCGGTGGTGTGTCGTCGTGGGTGGGGAAGTTTTCATGAAAACTTCGCTGCCTCAGCGACCGGGTGCGATGCGGTCGACGAGGGTCTTGGGGTTCGGGATCGGGGTCGCGCCGAAGGTGCGGGCCGGGTCGCCGAGGCGGGTGGCGATGAAGGCGTCCGAGACCGAGGCCGGGGCGTAGCGCTGGAGCAGCGACGCCTGCAGCGTCAGGGCCACCGACTCGGCCAGCGCGCGGGCGCGCTCCGGGCGGGGCTCGGCGAGCTCGGTGCGGACCCGGCGCACGGCGGCGTCGTAGGTGGCGTTCTCGCCGGTCGCGGCGTCGAGCTCGGCCAGCAGCGCGTCCCGGGTGCTCGGCTGCTTGGCCAGGGCTCGCAGCAGGTCGAGGGCCGTGACGTTGCCCGAGCCCTCCCAGATCGACATCAGCGGCGCCTCGCGGTAGAGCCGCGGCATTCCGGACTCCTCGACGTAGCCGTTGCCGCCCAGGCACTCCAGCGCTTCGGCCACCACGTACGGCGCGCGCTTGCAGACGAAGAACTTCGTCGCGGGCAGCGCCAGCCGCAGCAGGTCCTGCTCCTGCTGCTCCACCGCGGCCGCCAGCCGCATCGCCAGCGTCGTCGCCGCCTCGGACTCCAGCGCGAGATCGGCGACGACCTGCTGCATCAGCGGTTGGTCGGCCAGCCGCGCGCCGAACGCGCTGCGCCGCTGCACGTGGTGGGCGGCCTCCGACAGCGCGATGCGGACGTTGGCCGCCGCGCCCAGCACGCAGTCGAGCCTGGTCATCGACACCATCTCGATGATGTAGCGGACCCCGCGCCCCTCCTCGCCGACGAGGTGCCCGATGGCTCCGGTGTACTCGATCTCCGACGACGCGTTGGACTTGTTGCCCAGCTTGTCCTTGAGCCGCTGCAACCGGATCTCGTTGCGGCTGCCGTCGGGCAGCACGCGCGGCACCAGGAAGCAGCTCAGCCCGTTCGCCGTCTGGGCCAGGGTGAGGAACAGGTCGTTCATCGGCGCCGAGGTGAACCACTTGTGCCCGACGAGCCGGTAGGTCCCGTCGGCCAGCGGCTCGGCGGTGGTGGTGTTGGCGCGGACGTCGGAGCCGCCCTGCTTCTCGGTCATCGACATGCCCGCGAGCAGCGCCGACTTCTCCTGCGGCGGGCGCAGCCCGAACTCGTAGCCGGGCGCGGTCAGCTTCGGCTCGTACTCGGCGGCCAGCTCGGGAGACCAGCGCAGCGCGGGCACCGAGGAGTAGGTCATCGAGATCGGGCAGCCGTGCCCGGCCTCGGCCTGCGACCACAGGTAGAACCCGGCGGCCCGGCGCAGGTGCGCGCCCGGTCCCTGCGCCCACGGCGCGGCGTGCAGGCCGTGCGCGATGGCCCGTTCCATCAGCCGGTGCCACGACGGGTGGTACTCGACCTCGTCGATGCGGTTGCCGTAGCGGTCGTGGGTGCGCAGCTGCGGCGGGTTCTCGTCGGCGAGCCTGCCGTGCTCGCGGATCTCGGCCGAACCGGCTTCCAGCGCGAGCGGGGTGAGGTCGCCGACGGCGTAGCGGGTCAGCGCCGAACCCAGCGCGGGGTCGCAGGCGAGCGGGTCGAACCCGGACAGCGGAGCGGACTGGTTGGCGACCTGGTGAGTGCTGAACACGCGCAGCTCGTCGGTGAGCGTCATGCCCCGGAGCCTAGGCGCGAACCGACGTCGAGTTGAACTGCTCGGCCGGATCCGGGAGCGGGGAGGTTTCCGCGAAACGCCCCACCCGACCGAGAGGCTCGGTCGGGTGAACCGGGTCGTTCGCCGCTCGGCGGACGTTCCGCGGGTGGTGTATCCAGGGATTCGGCTCTGGCGGACTGGCCTCGGACTCAGGTGTGGGGGTTGCACGGGTGGCGAACCGCAAGAACAAGATCCGGCGGAAGGCGAAGACGAGCGCGGTGGTCGGCAACCGGGCGCGGAGGTGGCTGGCGGCGACCGCGATGGCGCCGGTCCTGGCGCTGCCCGCGGCCCTGGTCAGCGCTTCCGCGCTGCCGACCGGGACGGATCAGCACGCGCCGGACCTCAAGCAGCTGGGCGTGAGCGGGAACCTGCCGCAGGCCCCGACGCTGAGCCCTCGCCTGCTCGACGAGGCCGCCGACCCGGCGCAGCTGGCCGCCGTGCCGCAGGCCGCGCCCCGGGTGGAGTTGCCGGCCGGTGAGCTCGGCATCCCCGAACCCGTGCTCGCGGCCTACATGCAGGCGGCCCGCTCGGTGGAGCAGACGCACGCGTGCGGGATGCACTGGTCGGTGCTGGCCTCGATCGGCCGCATCGAGTCCGGGCACGCCCGCAACGGCGCCATCGACGTCAACGGCACGACCACGCACGCGATCCTCGGCCCGAGGCTGTCGGGCGGCCCGAACGTCGCGGCGATCCCGGACACCGACGCCGGTCGCTTCGACGGCGACCCGGTGTGGGACCGGGCCGTGGGGCCGATGCAGTTCATCCCCTCGACCTGGCGCAAGTTCGCGACCGACGGCAACGAGGACGGCGTCGAGAGCCCGCACAACCTGCCCGACGCGGCGGCCGCGGCCGGGACCTACCTCTGCAGCGGTGGCGGTGACCTCAACGATCCGCGCGAGCTGGCCGCCGCGGTGTTCCGCTACAACCACTCCGAGAGCTACGTCCGGACGGTCATGGTCTGGGCCGACGCCTACCGCCGCGGCGTCACCCCGACCCCGGCCGAGCTCTCCCCGGCCACCGGCGACGTGCTGGCGGGGGAGCGGGTGCGCGCCGAGCAGGACGCGCTGGCGATGCCCGCGCCCGAGCCGCTGATCGTTCCCGAGATCGAACCGGTCCCGCCGGTCGAGGACCCGCAGCCGCTCGCGCTCCCGCCGGCCGCGCCCGCGCCGGAGCCGGGCCCGCCGCTCCCGGAACAGCCGGCCTCGGAGTCGGGCCCGTCCGAGCCGCCGCTGGTGGCGCCCGTCGAGCCCGCGCCGCCGCAGCTCCCGGGCGACGAGCCGGAGACCAAGCCCGCGCCCACCCCGACGATGCCGCCGAGCTCGGGAACGCCGGAACCGTCGACGCCGCCGAGCACGTCCCAGCCGCCGACCTCCTCGGAAACCCCGAGTTCCGAGCCGGTTCCCGGTCTCTCGCCGTCGTCGGAGACCTCCGGTTCCGAGACCCCGGAGCAGTGCGACCCGGCGGTGCTCGACCGCGGCGAGTTCTCACTGCTCGAACCGCAGCCGGGCGAGGACCTGCAACCCGGCGAGACGCGTCCGCTGCTGGCTCAGCCTGGCGGCAAGGTGTTCACCGACCCCGGCGGCGTCGTCACGTCCTGCACCGTCCCGGAGGACTACCGGTCGACCCAGTGACCAGCCGGACCCCGGCGCCGGGCCGCGCGCGTTGTCGAAACGCGCGCGGCCCGGCGCTTTCTCCGGGGTGGCCCGGTGCCGATAGCGTGGGGGAGCGGCCGGAAACGCCGGTGCGCAGCTGGTCGAGGAGGGTGCGATGGCACGGGTTGCGGCGATCGACTGCGGGACGAACTCGATTCGTCTGCTGATCGCGGACGTCACGGTCCACGACGACGGGCGCAAGGACCTGCGCGACATCTACCGCACGATGCGCATCGTGCGGCTCGGCCAGGGCGTGGACGCGACCGGGCGGCTGGCGCCGGAGGCCATCGAGCGCACCCGGGAGGCGCTGGTCGACTACGCGGCGATGGCCGCGCGCAAGGGCGTCGAGCGGGTCCGGATGGTGGCGACCTCGGCGACCCGCGACGCGGAGAACCGCGAGGACTTCTTCTCGATGGTCCGCGAGACGCTGGGCGTCGACGCCGAGGTGATCACCGGTGACGAGGAGGCGCGGCTGTCGTTCGTGGGCGCCGTCGGCGACCTCGACCCGCTGGACGGCCCGTTCGTGGTAACCGACGTCGGGGGCGGCTCGACCGAGGTCGTGGTGGGCACCTGGGACGGCGCGAACGCCGACATCACCGCCGCCCACTCCGCCGACATCGGCTGCGTCCGGCTGACCGAGCGGTGCCTGCACGACGACCCGCCGACCGACGAGGAAGTCCTCGAAGCGGAGAAAGTCGCACGTCAGATCCTCGACGAGGCATTCGAGCGGGTCGACGTCAGCGAGGCCAGGACGTGGGTCGGGGTCGCGGGAACGGTCACCACGCTGTCGGCCATCGCGCAGGATTTGCCGGAATACGACCCCCAGGCCATTCACCTTTCCCATATTTCCCAGAATAGGGTCGAACAAATCGCCGAACGCCTTCTTTCTTCCACTCACGAAGAGCGCTCGAAGATCGGTTCGATGCACCCGGGTCGGGTGGACGTCATCGGGGGCGGTGCGCTGGTGGTCAAGGTTCTGGCGGAGGAGTTTTCCGAGCGCAGCGGTATCTCGTCGATGACGGCGAGTGAGCACGACATCCTCGACGGCATTGCCCTGTCCATCAGCTAGTTCCCATATCGTGGACGTTTGGTTCCAATTGCAAAGAATGGGAACTCCGTATCGATTCAGAAAGTGACGGCTTTGTGACACTGCATTGCCGCCGCCCGGTTCTCACTTATGTTTACGCACGTCTGACGCGACGGTGAAGAACCGTCGTGCGTGATGACCCCGGAAAACAAACCTGGGGCGCGCGTGGAAGCGGGAGGACCTACATGCGAAAGGGACGTTTGGCCGCAATGGTCGCGGCCCCGCTGGCGGTGGCATTGCTCGCCACCGGCTGCGGTGGCGGCGGCAGCGGCTCGGGAGAGGACGGCATCATCACCCTGGACTGGGGCGAGCCGGAGAACCCTCTTGTCCCGGCCAACACCACCGAGGAAAACGGTGGTTTCATCGTGAGCTCCATGTTCACGGGTCTGGTGAAGTACCGCGCGAGCGACCTCAAGGTCGAGAACGCGGTCGCAGACAAGATCGAGACCACCGACAACCAGAACTTCACGATCAAGCTCAAGCCGGGCTGGACGTTCCACGACGGGACGCCGGTCAAGGCGAAGAACTTCGTGGACGCCTGGAACTACTCCGCCTACGGTCCCAACGGTTTCCAGGGCGCGAGCTTCTTCGAGCAGATCGACGGCTACGACCAGCTGCAGTCCGAGGACCCGGACGGCGACGAGGGCCCGGCACAGGCCCCGACCCCGCCGGCCAAGGAGATGTCCGGTCTCAAGGTCGTCGACGACACCACGTTCACCGTGAAGCTGAAGGCGCCGTTCACGATCTTCCCGGTCGTGCTGGGCTACTCCGCCTACATGCCGCTGCCCGACGCGTTCTTCGCCGACCCTAAGGGTTTCGAGCAGCACCCGATCGGCAACGGTCCGTTCAAGTTCCAGGACCGCCAGCCGAACGTCGAGCTGAACCTGACCGCCTACGACCAGTACGCGGGCGCTGACAAGCCGCAGATCAAGGGCGCCAAGTTCAAGGTCTACGACAACCTCGACACCGCCTACCAGGACCTGGCCTCGGGCAACCTGGACTTCCTGCGGGCCGTTCCGGTCTCTGCGCTGGTCGGTGACAAGTGGAAGCAGGACCTCGGCGAGCGCGCGAAGCAGAAGCCGGGCCTGCTCACCCAGAACCTGGGCTTCCCGATCTACGACGAGAAGTTCAAGAACCCGCTGGTCCGCAAGGCGATCTCGATGTCGATCGACCGCAAGACGATCACCCAGCAGGTGTTCTCCGGCGGTCGTGACCCGGCGGACGGTTTCGCCACCGCGGCCGTGGACGGCTACCGCCCCGGCCAGTGCGGTGAGGCCTGCGAGTTCAACCCGGAGAAGGCCAAGCAGTACCTGGCGCAGGCCGGCGGTTTCCAGGGCACCCTGACCCTGGAGACCAACGCCGACGGCGGGCACGACGAGTGGGTGCAGGCCGTGGCCGCGAGCATCCAGCAGAACCTGGGCATCCCGACCCAGTTCGTGCCGGTGCCGACCTTCGGCGAGTTCCGCCAGAAGGCCAACGCGTTCCAGTTCGACGGCCTGTTCCGGACCGGGTGGAAGGCCGACTACCCGAACCTGGAGACGTTCCTGACGCAGCTGTACCGCACGGACGCGTCCTCGAACGACTACAAGTACTCCAACCCGGCGTTCGACGCCGCGCTGGACAAGGCGAACGCGGCTCCCACGATGGAGGCCGCCACCGCCGCTTACGCCGACGCGGAGAAGCTGCTGGGAGAAGACCTGCCGGTCATCCCGCTGTGGACCCAGCCGGTGCAGTACGGCTTCTCGGAGCGAGTCGCCGCAGGTGAGGTCAAGGCATACCGTGAGCTCGATCTGACCACGGTCCGCCTGAACCCGTAAAACCGAGTGCGCGCCCGGCCCACCGCAACCCGGTGGGCCGGGTCCCGCGCTGCTGTTGATGGAGGAGGCCCGGATGGGTCGCTACGTGTTGCGGCGCCTGCTGCAACTGATCCCGGTCTTCATCGGGACGACTTTTATCATCTATGCGCTGGTGTGGGCGATTCCCGGCGACCCGTTCGCGGGCAAGTGCGGCGACCGCGGCTGTCCTCCCGCCTACATCGCGGAGATGAACCAGAAGTACAACCTGGACGATCCGCTCATCATCCAGTACGTCAAGTACCTGGGGAAGCTGCTGACGGGTGATTTCGGGGAGACCTACTCCGGAGTCGCGATCTCCTCGCTGCTCGAACAGGCCTATCCGATCACCGTGCGGCTCGCCATCGTCGCCCTGATCATCGAGGGCGTCATCGGTCTGGCCGCCGGTGTTCTGACCGGCCTGCGCGGGCGCGGCTTCCTGGACAACCTGGTGCTGGTGTCCACGCTGTTCCTGATCGCGCTGCCGGTGTTCGTCACCGGTTTCGTGCTGCAGATCGTGCTCGGTTCCGAGCTCGGCATCATCAGGACCACGGTCTCCTCCGATCCTTCGATCGGCGAACTCATCGTTCCCGGGTTCGTCCTCGGATCCCTGTCGATGGCCTACGTGTCCAGGCTGACGCGGACCAGCATGATGGAGAACAAGCGCGCCGACTTCGTGCGCACCGCCGTCGCCAAGGGCCTCACGCCCCGCCGCGTCGTCGGGGTGCACATGCTGCGCAACTCCATGATCCCGGTGGTCACGTTCCTGGGCACCGACCTGGGCGCGCTGATGGCCGGTGCGATCGTCACCGAAGGCGTGTTCAACATCCGAGGTATCGGTGGTCTCGTCTTCAAGGGGATCACCACTCAGGAAGGCACCACCGTGACGGGGATCGTCACCGTGCTGGTGCTGGTCTACCTGCTGATGAACCTGCTGGTGGACGTTCTCTACGCGGTGCTCGACCCGAGGATCCGATATGACTGACCGAACCCCCACCACCCTCGCGGCCGCCGAAGCGGCGGCCGCGCACACCGAAGCGGGCGCCTCCGAGGAGGCGAAGAACGAGAAGCCCCGGGGGCTCTGGAGCGACGCCTGGCGCGATCTGCGCCGACGGCCGCTGTTCCTGATCGCCTCGGCGATGATCGTGGTGCTGCTGATCATCGCCGCCTTCCCGCAGCTGTTCACGAGCGTGGACCCGAACTTCCAGGACCTGACCAAGGCCCGCGACACCCCGTCGGCGGACGCCTGGTTCGGCTACGACAACCTCGGCCGGGACCTCTACGCCCGCGCCATCGTCGGCGCCCGCGCGTCGATCCTGGTGGGCCTGGCAGCGACGTTGCTGACGGTGCTGCTCGGCGGCGTCATCGGCATCATCTCCGGGTACTTCGGCGGCATCGTGGACACGCTGATCTCGCGGTTCTCCGAGATCTTCATGGGACTGCCGTTCGTGCTCGGCGCGATCGTCAT
The DNA here is from genome assembly GCF_045278815.1 of Saccharopolyspora sp. ID03-671. Classification (NCBI taxonomy): domain Bacteria; kingdom Bacillati; phylum Actinomycetota; class Actinomycetes; order Pseudonocardiales; family Pseudonocardiaceae; genus Saccharopolyspora; species Saccharopolyspora sp. ID03-671. Next base: position 3,023,268 of record NZ_CP134054.1, on the reverse strand, counting down.
CCTGACCACGATGAACGCGGAGGTGAAGGTCCCCAGCGGAACCCGGATCGTCACCCAGGTGGTGCTCACCATCGGCGTGCTGTCGTGGCCGGTGTCGATGCGCATCATGCGGTCGGCGACGATCGCGGCCAAGCAGCAGGACTACGTCAAGGCCGCCCGCGCGCTGGGGGCGAGCTCCGGCCGGATCATCTTCCGGCACGTGCTGCCCAACACCCTCGCGCCGGTCATGGTCTACGCGACCATCGCGCTCGGCGGGTTCATCGGTGCCGAGGCGACGCTGTCGTTCCTGGGCATCGGCCTGCGCGAGCCGGTCGTGTCGTGGGGCGTGATGATCGCCGACTCGCGCAACTACATCCAGTCGGCGCCGCACCTGCTGTTCTTCCCGGCCGGTTTCCTGGTGCTCACGGTCCTGGCGTTCGTGATGCTCGGTGACGCCGTCCGCGACGCGCTCGACCCGAAGCAGAAGTAGGAGTGACCGCTGTGTCCGCACACGAACACGAGACCTCGGCGGAACGTCTGCTGGAGGTCGAGGACCTGCACGTCGAGTTCCGCACCCGGGACGGCGTCGCGAAGGTCCTCAACGGCGTGAACTACCACGTCGACGCCGGCGAAACCCTCGCCGTGCTGGGCGAATCCGGTTCCGGCAAGAGCGTCACCGCGCAGACGGTGATGGGCATCCTGGACATCCCGCCGGGCGCGATCACCGGGGGTTCGATCCGCTACCGCGGCGAGGACCTGCTCACCGCCACCGAGGAGCGCAGGCGCGAGCTGCGCGGCGATTCGATGGCGATGATCTTCCAGGACGCCCTGTCGGCGCTGAACCCGGTCTACACGGTCGGTTTCCAGATCGCCGAGCAGCTGCGGACCCGCCGCGGCATGTCCCGCAAGGACGCCACGAACAAGGCCGTCGAGCTGCTGGACCAGGTGAAGATCCCGAACGCCAAGCAGCGCGTGAAGGAGTACCCGCACCAGTTCTCCGGCGGGATGCGGCAGCGCGCGATGATCGCGATGTCGCTGGCCCTGGACCCGACGCTGCTCATCGCCGACGAGCCGACCACGGCCCTCGACGTCACGGTGCAGGCCCAGATCATGGACCTGCTCGACGAGCTGCGCCGCGAGCGCGGCATGGGCCTGATCCTCATCACCCACGACCTGGGCGTCGTCGCCGAGGTCGCGGACCGGATCGTGGTGATGTACGCGGGGCGGATCGTCGAGTCCGCCGACGCGTACTCGCTGTACAAGGCCCCGGGCCACCCCTACACCGACGGCCTGATGCGATCGATCCCGCGGCTGGACCTCAAGGGCCAGGAGCTGGAGACGATCAAGGGGCTGCCGCCGAACCTGATGGCGGTGCCGCCGGGATGCCCGTTCCACCCGCGCTGCGCGCGGGCGGAGGACAAGTGCCGCACGGAGGTGCCGACCGACCACAACCTCGGGTTGGGCCGGGTCAGCGCCTGCCACTTCGCGGAGGAGATGATGAGCCGTGGCTGAGCCGATCCTCCAGGTCAACGACCTGGTCAAGCACTTCCCGGTGCGCGCGGGCATCCCGCGCCGCACCGTCGGGCACGTGCGGGCGGTCGACGGCGTGTCGTTCGACCTGAACAAGGGCGAAACCCTCGGTGTCGTCGGCGAATCCGGTTGCGGGAAGTCCACGCTGGCGCAGGTGCTGATGCGGCTGGAGAACCCGACCAGCGGCACCGCGACGTTCGAGGGGCGCGACATCTTCAAGATGCGCGGCTCCGAGCTGCGCAAGCTGCGCCGGGACATGCAGATCGTGCTGCAGGACCCCTACACCTCGCTGAACCCGCGGCGCACCGTCGGCGACATCGTCGGCGAGCCCTTCGAGATCCACCCCGAGGTGGCGCCGAAGGCGGAGCGGCGGCGCAAGGTGCAGGAGCTGCTGGAGGTCGTGGGGCTCAACCCCGAGCACGTCCACCGCTACCCGCACCAGTTCTCGGGCGGTCAGCGGCAGCGCATCGGCATCGCCCGCGCGCTGGCGCTGAAGCCGAAGGTGATCGTCTGCGACGAGCCGGTGTCGGCGCTGGACGTGTCGATCCAGGCGCAGGTGATGAACCTGCTGGGCGACCTGCAGGACGAGTTCGGGCTGTCGTACGTGTTCATCGCCCACGACCTGGGCGTGGTCCGGCACCTGTCGGACCGGGTCGCGGTCATGTACCTCGGCAAGATCGCCGAGGTCGGGACCGAGGACGAGATCTACGAGCACCCGCAGCACCCGTACACCCAGGCCCTGCTGTCGGCGGTCCCGGTGCCGGACCCGACCCTGCGCGGCAAGCGCGAGGTCATCCGCCTCACCGGCGACGTCCCGAGCCCGGCCAACCCGCCGTCGGGCTGCCGATTCCGCACCCGCTGCTGGAAGGCCCAGGACATCTGCGCCGAGAAGGCACCGGAGCTGGAGATCCGCACGGGCACCCACCCGACGGCCTGCCACTTCGCGGAGGAACACCCCCACGTCGTGGCGTGATGCGACGAGACGCGGGCGCCCCCACCGGTTCTCCGGAGGGGGCGCCCGCGTCGTGTCAGCTCTGGTTCTGGTTCTCGGGGTGGCTGAGCAGGAAGACCTTGGGCGCGACCCGTTGCATCTCGCCGCCGCGGGCGACGACCAGGCCCGCCGCGAAGTCGACGAGCTGCGTCGCCTCGGACCCCGGAACGCCGGTGAGGTCCATCAGCACGGCGTTGCCCTGCCGGTAGTAGTCGCCCACGTAGTAGACGTCCTGGTAGTTCTGCGGGTGCAGCGTCTTGACCACCCGATCAGTGTCACCCACCGACCGGCCCTGTCAATCGCAAGCGACGGCCGTGCCGCGCGATTTTTCCGCGTCAGCGCCCACTGACGAAGTTCGCGAGGTCCTCGGACTGCTGGAGCCGGGACGGCTCGTGGACGTACATCATGTGGCCCGCCGGGTAGTAGCGGACGTCGATGTTGTCCCGCAGCTCGTCCGGGACGGGCAGCCGGGCCAGGACGTGCTCGGCCGCGAAGTACGGCGTGGCGCCGTCGGTGTAGCCGCAGCCCACGTGCACCCGCAGGTGCGGGTTGGCCTGCATGGCCGCGCCCAGCTTGTCCACGACGGACACCGCCGCGCCCTCGAACTCCTTGTACGACCAGGGCTGGACCCGGCCGGTCAGGGTCTCGTAGGGCAAGTCGCTGCGGTAGTCGAGCTCCTCGCGCAGGTAGTGGTTGATCGCCGCCGAGTAGGCGCCGCGGATGCCGGAGATGCTCGGGTCGTCGGTGAAGCGCTCCACCGCCGCGTCCGGTTCCCAGCCGGTGAACCGGCCGTCCATCCGGCCGACGGTCCTGCGCTCGTCGCGCAGCAGCTCGGTGAAGAACCGGATGTGCTCGATGCGCAGGTTGACGCGGTCCACGTAGTCCTCGGACAGCCCGGACAGCTCGGCGAGCCTGCGCACCACGTCGGCCCGCTCCTCGGGCGTGAGCCGCGCGCCCCGGGCCAGCGCCCACGGGTAGTCCTCGGCGGCGAACTTCTCGGCCTCGTCGAGGACCTCGCGCAGCGGCCGGTCGCCGTGCTTGCCGTGGTGGTGGGCGATGGCGGCGTAGGTCGGCAGGTACAGCGAGTACGGCAGGTCGTTGCCCTCGGTGAACCGGATCGTGCCCATGTCCAGCACGGACGAGATCAGCAGCAGCCCGTTCGGGTACAGCCCGTGCCGCGACTGCAGGTGGTCGGCCAGGGCGGCGGCGCGCAGCGTCCCGTAGGACTCGCCGGCGAGGTACTTCGGCGACATCCACCGGCTGTTGCGGGTGGTCCACAGCCGGATGACCTCGGCGATCGATTCGATGTCGCCCTGGAAACCGTGGAAGTCACCGGGGTTTCCGCCCTCGACGGCCCGCGAGTAGCCGGTGGAGACGGGGTCGATGAACACCAGATCGCTGTGCTTGAGCAGCGTCTCGGGGTTGTCGGCCAGCCCGTACGGCGGGGGCGCGAGGTCGTCGGCGTCACCGGAGATCACCCGGCGCGGGCCGAGCACGCCGAGGTGCAGCCACACGCTCGCCGAGCCGGGGCCGCCGTTGAACGCGAAGGTCACCGGGCGGTTGGAATCCGGTGCGGCGTCGAGGACGTAGGAGGTCAGGAACACCTCGGCCTTGGGCTTGTGCCCGTCGAACCTGCCGTCGGCGTAGACCTCGTCGCGCAGCACCAGACGTCCCGTGGTGGCGGTGTAGGACAGCTCGGTGCCGTCCACGGTGATCGCGTGATGGGTGCTGACCAGGTCGTCCACCGGCTCGGCCGGGGTGGTTTCGTGCTTCGTCGCCTCGGCGGCCTTCTCCTCTGCCATGCCGCCCACAGTACGTGCCACCGGAGTCGTTTTCTGTCAGTTTTGGACCGTGGAAACGCCTTCGGAGTTGATCTCCTCACCGGCCGGGTCGCCCGCCGACGCGGCCCCGCGCGCCGCCGATCTGACCGAACTGGACGAGCTCGTCACCCGCTGCACGGCCTGCCCCCGGCTGGTCGCGTGGCGCGAGGAGGTCGCCCGCGTCAAGCGCGCCGCCTTCCGCGACGAGGAGTACTGGGGTCGGCCGATCCCGGGATTCGGGCCGCACGACGCGAGGATCGCGATCGTCGGCCTGGCCCCGGCGGCGCACGGCGCGAACCGCACCGGCCGGATGTTCACCGGAGACCGCTCGGGCGACGTCCTGTTCCGAGCGCTGCACGAGGTCGGCCTGGCCTCCCAGCCCCACGCGGTCTCGCCGCACGACGGCCTGACCCTGCGCGACGTCCGGATCACCGCTCCGGTCCACTGCGCCCCACCGGCGAACAAGCCCACCCCGGCCGAACGCGACACCTGCCGCCCCTGGCTGGTCCGCGAACTGGACCTCCTCCGCCCGACGCTGCGCGTCGTGGTCGTCCTGGGCGCCTTCGGCTGGCAGGCCCTCCTCCCGGTCCTCGCCAACGCGGCCTGGCAGGTCCCGCGCCCGCGCCCGAAGTTCGGCCACCTCACCCACGCCGAACTCCCTGCCACCGACGACGGCCCGCCCCTCCACCTCCTCGGCTGCTACCACGTCAGCCAGCAGAACACCTTCACCGGAAAGCTCACCCCGGAGATGCTCCACGAGACCTTCAACCAGGCAAAACACCTGGCGGGAGTCCCGTGAGCCATCCGTCCCCGGGGTCGCGGTGCGTCACCAGGGGACAGTTTTAGTGAAAACTGTCCGGACATTTCGGACATTGATCATGGGTGATTCGAGGAAAAACCGTCGACTTCCGCATCGAGTGAACACCAGTCAGCCCGGAGAACACCGAGACCCCCGGCGATCGAGGTCGCCTGCCCGCTGAACTCGCCGGTCAGCAGCGGCATCGCTTCGCCGATGGCCTTCCGCGTCTCGGGCAGTTCGAGCGACGCCGCGTGGTGCTCCCGGCTCCGCCACACCTCGGTGACCCAGATGGTGTCGTCATCGGTCGCCGAGGTCGCCACCACGTACGACTCGCACCCGTGCTGCCGCAGGTTCTCCACCCCGCCCACCAGCAGCGCCACGACCTCGTCCCGCTTGCCGGGCTTCGCCTTCATCGAAGCGATGTGACCGAACATCATCGCGCTCCCGCCAGGGAGTAGGTCAGGGTGAGGTCGTAGCCGTCGTCGGAGTGGCCCGCGATGGTGATGTCGGCTTCGCCTCGGAGGGTTTCGAGGCCGCCCGTGCCCATGCCGGGGACGACCTGGAGGTGGGCCGTCACCGAGGCCTTGTCCTGGCTGCCCGAGTGCTGGAAGACGCGGGTGCCTTCGTGACCTGCGATGGAGCCTTCGAAGTGCTCGAAGCTGAGGACCGGTGCCGCGTCGGCCTTGTAGGCGATGAGGTAGGTCAGCGTGCTGGTGCCCTCGATCTCGCCGGTGTAGGTGTACCGGACGTCGGCGCGGGTGAGGCCGCGATTCGGGTAGTAGGCGTCGCCCGCCGCGGTGCCTTCGCCGTCGATGTCGGTGATCAGGTGTTCCGACCACGAGGTGACGCTGAAGCGGCCGGCTGCTTCGTGCTGGTAAATCATGCCCCCGAAGCTAGGTCGGCGATGAATCACCGGTCTTGTACAAACGCGACGGCCTAGGCTGAGCGCATGTCGAAGACCGGGCGGCCGGAGGCGATCGTGCGGCCGAAGGCGGGCGAGCGGGCGTTCGAGGTGGAACGCCTCGACCCGGACCCCGCGCTGGCCGAGTTCGTCGACTACTACTGGCTGGTCCGCTGGAACGTCACCGAGCACCGCCAGCAGGTCGTGCCGCAGCCGCGGATCCACGTCGCCGCCGAGGACGGCAGGCTCCTCGTGCACGGCGTCTCGCGCGAACCGTTCTTCCGCACGCTGCGCGGCGTCGGCCACGTGCTCGGCGCCGCGTTCCACCCCGGCGGGTTCCGCGCGCTGCTGAAGACCGGGGTCGGGACGATCTCGGGCACCGTCCGACCGGCCGAGGACGTCCTCGGCCACGACGACCGCCCGGCCGCCGCGCAGATCCTGGCCACCAGCGATACCGCGCGGATCGTCCCGGTCTTCGACGCCTACCTGCTGGCCTGCGAACCCGAACCGGACCCCGTGGGGCGCGAGGTGACCGCACTGGTCGACCAAGCCCAGCGGAGATCGGACATCGTCCGCGCCGAGCAGCTCGCCGAGCACGCCGGGGTGAGCCTGCGCAGCCTGCAGCGCCTCTTCGCCGAGTACGTCGGGGTCGGGCCGAAGTGGGTCGTCCAGCGATCCCGTCTCCTCGACGCCACGGCAGCGGCGCACTCCGGCGAACCGGTCGACTGGGCCGAGCTCGCCGCGAACCTCGGCTTCAGCGACCAGGCCCATCTGACCCGCGTCTTCACCCAGGTCGTCGGCACAGCCCCGGCCACCTACCGCCGAGACCCGGGCACAACCGGCTGAGCGGACGACCTCGGGGCGCTCCTGGGATGAGCTCGGCTCAGGAGCGCGGCGTCGTGGGCGTCGGGCGAGTCGCAAGGCCAGGTGCACCCGGGGCATTCCGACCTCTGTCTCGTAGAGGCACGCCTCCAGGATCGCCCGGAATTCGCCTCGCCCCTGGTGCGACCCGCCGCCGCGGCTGAGTGTCGGTGGGGGCTGGGAGGTTCTCGTTCATGGGTGATGTGAAGGCGGAGTTGCGGCGGTACTTGGTCGAGGGGCGGACGGCCGTGGTGTGGAAGGCCGAGGGGCTTTCCGAGTACGGGCTCCGGCGGCCGATGACGGGGACCGGGACGAACGTGCTGGGGGTGATCAAGCACCTGGCGACGATGGAGCTCGGGTACTTCGGGGAGGTCTTCGGGCGGCCCTCCGGGATCCCGACGCCGTGGATGGAGCCGGACGCCGAGTTCAACGCCGACCTGTGGGCGGCGGCGGACGAGTCGAGCGAGTGGGTGCTCGACCTCTACCGCCGGGCGTGCGCGCACGCGGACTCCACCGTCGAGGCGCTCGACCTCGACGCCGTCGGGTCGGTGCCGTGGTGGCCCAGCGGTGAGGTCACGCTGCACCGGATCCTCGTGCACATGATCGGTGAGACCGCCCGGCACGCCGGTCACCTCGACGTCGTGCGCGAGCTGATCGACGGGTCCGTCGGGCTCAGGGAACCCGGCGACAACATGACCGGCGACGACCAGGAGCAGTGGCGGGAGTACCGCGAGGGCCTGGAGCGGATCGCGCGCGAGGCCGACCGGTAGGCTTGATCAACACGGAGGATTTCCGGTGCGTTGCCGTTCTTTGACAAGTCGGACCAGGACACGGTCAACTTGATCAAGAATCGGTGCGCGCTGGGCCGCACCCGCCGAAGATTCGGTAGGGTGGGCGCAGCCGGCTCGCCCTCGGACAGCGGTGCGGCCCCGGCCCGGTTCACCCTTCCGCGCTTGTTCGTTACAGAGCGCGTACGCAGCGCGTATGGTCGCCTACCGCGCGTTGATCGTGATCGACGCCACTCGCGACTGGCGTCACATTAAGGGGGGTAGCTGCAGCGCCGTCACGGTATGTGGTGCGACGATAAAGCCATGGCTGGTAAATCCGATCCCACGCGGATTCTCATCCTCGGCGGCGGTTACGTCGGCATGTACACGGCACTTCAGCTGCAGAAGAAGCTGGGTCGCCGTGAGGCCTCCGTGACGGTCGTCGATCCTCAGCCGCACATGACCTACCAGCCCTTCCTGCCGGAAGCGGCCGCGGGTTCGGTTGAACCCCGCCACGTGGTAGCGCCACTGCGACGAGTGTTGAAGCGGTGCCATGTGATCACCGCATCTGTCACCGAGATCAAGAACGACGAGAAGCTCGTCACGATCGAGAACCCGCAGAGCGGTACCGAGACGCTCGCCTACGACGTGCTCGTCGTGGCGCTGGGCTCGGTATCCCGGCTGCTGCCGATCCCCGGCCTCGCCGAGGAAGGCATCGGGCTCAAGACCGTGGGCGAGGCGACGTACCTCCGCAACCACGTTCTGGCCAAGATGGACGCCGCCGCCAACACCAACGACGAGGAGCTGCGCAAGCGGCTGCTCACCTTCACCTTCGTGGGTGGCGGGTTCGCCGGTGTCGAGGCGCTGGCCGAGCTCGAGGACATGGCCCGCTACGCGAGCCGTGACTACCAGAACCTGAGCCCCGACGACATGTCCTGGGCGCTCGTCGAAGCCGCCGGCCGGGTGATGCCCGAGGTGAGCGAGAAGATGGGCGTCTACGTCGTCAAGGCCCTCGAAGAGCGCGGCATCAAGGTCTACCTGAACACCTTCCTGAAGTCGATCGAGGGCGGTCACGCCGTCCTGTCCGACGGCACCGAGTTCGACACCGACACCCTGGTGTGGAACGCGGGCGTGAAGGCCAACCCGGTGGTCAAGAACAGCGACCTGCCGCTGGACGAGCGGGGCCGCGTCAAGGCTTCGGCCCACATGCAGGTCGAGGGCCTGCCCGGGGTCTGGGCCGCCGGTGACGTCGCCGCCGTGCCGGACCTGTCCAAGACCGACGAGGACCCGAACGCGACCTGCGCCCCGTCCGCGCAGCACGCGGTCCGCCAGGCCGACCAGCTCGCCAAGAACGTGCTGGCCACCCTGCGTGACAAGCCGACCAAGGAGTACCGGCACGCGTACGCCGGCTCGGTCGCCGGGCTGGGCCTGTACAAGGGCGTCGCGGACGTCTACGGGTTCAAGGCCAAGGGCTTCGTCGCCTGGTTCATGCACCGCAGCTACCACGTGAGCCGGATGCCCACGTTCAACCGGAAGATGCGGATCGTCATCGACTGGACGCTGGCCTTCCTGTTCAAGCGGGAAGCCGTGTCGATGGGTCAGATCGAGAACCCGCGCGCTGCCTTCGAGCGGGCCGCCGCGAGCTGACGCCTCACCGAGCCGATGGACACCCAGGCCGCGCGTCGACGATGACGCGCGGCCTTCATGTTTCCAAGATCCTCGTCCGAGCGGTGGACAGTCGACCCGCTATCCTTGACAATCAGTAGCGGGAAAACGAAGACTGAGACGAAGTCTTCACCTGAAAGGATGCGTCACACGGGGGAAGGGGTGAATCCCTTGACGCTGAAAGAACTGGCAGCGATCTTGCGCAGTGGGGATGCGCAGGACGGCCCCATCGCCGATTTCGAAGCGGATTACGCCGAAGCGTCGAAGGTGTTCCGGAAGAAGGACGACTGACCATGTGCGCGGCCGAGGACCGGCCCGCTGAACCGGGGGAACGGGCCGAACCCGAACTCCGCCCGACGCCGGTGCTGCTGCAGGGGCAGGACTACTTCGTCCGCGCACCGGACACCCCGCTGGACTTCCAGGAGCGGATGTACCAGGCGGGGCTCGTCGAGGAGGAGCCGGGCGATCCGATTCCCTGCGTCGTCGTGCTCTCGCGCGCGACCGACATGGAGATGAACGACCTCTCCGTGGCGCTGGCCGAGCACGACATCCGCATGGTGCGCATCGACGCCGATCGGTGTCTGGACCTGCCACTGACGGTCTACGCCGATACTCCTCTGATCGAATTCCAGCGCTGGCTCTTGCGCCCGGTACTCGTCTGGCGGCGACACTTCGACATGACCGCCGTACCCGTTGATCCCGCAACCGTCTACGGGTCCTATGTTCGGGAGCAGTGGCAGGCGGTCGGTGACTGGCTGACCACCCGGGACGATTGGGGACAGGTGAACACGCGGCGGTCCAGGAAAGGGCTCGACCGGCTGACGCAGCTTCAGGGCGCGGCGTCGGTCGGCCTGCGCGTGCCGCGCACCGCCGTGACCACGATGCCCGGGCGCAGCCGCCCCGGTGGCGCGCAGTGCATCGTCAAGACCGCCGGTCACCACATGCTCGAACCCGAACCCGGTGCGCTGCGCGGGCTCTTCCCGCAGCCGCTGGACGTCCGCCGCACCGGCGGCGAGGCGCGCGAACCGGCACCCGTGCTGGTGCAGCAGTTCCTCGACGCCGACGAGGAGCTGCGGGTGTTCGTCGTGGGACGGCGCGCGATCGGGTTCCGGGTGAACAAGCTGGACCCGGCGCAGCTGTGGGTCGATCCGGAGTCGGTAGTGGTCGAACCGGTCGACCTGCCCGAGGAGCTGGTCGAGCCGCTGCTGCGGCTGTGCGAGCGCTGGCGGCTGGACGTGGCGGGCTTCGACCTGCTGCGCGTGGCCGGCGAGTGGGTGTTCCTCGAGGTCAACGTCAACTGCGACTGGCGCTGGTTCGAGCAGCGCGCGGACAGCAAGGACGTCTCCGCGGCGGTGCACGACTGGGTGCGGTCGCGGTACGACGAGTTGGCGGAGTCGGCGACGGTGGGCGAATGGGGCAGCTGGTGATCAGACCACGAGTGCGTGGAAGTTTCACGACCGCGGGAACCTTACGGGGCCCGGCCGCGTCGTAGTGGCGTACCGGCACCCGTGCCGGTGCGAAGCCCGGCCCCCGTAGCCCAACTGGCAGAGGCAGACGACTTAAAATCGTCAGAGTGTCGGTTCGAACCCGACCGGGGGCACTTTTCCAATCTAACGGGTCAACTCGTCCCGTACCTCCCCCATCAGCGCAAGCGAGCAATCTCTTTCGGGTGACTCCCGTTGCTGCCGAGGGATTTTCGCGTTCGACGAACCGCTTCCCCGATGTCGCGCAGCTGCGGGACATCTCCCGGCTCACGCTGCGCGAACCTGGTCCGGGCGATGTTCCCCCGGTCGCGTTCCGGTATCCGTTCGGTGAATCCTCGGAGATGCGGACCCCGGTCGGTCTGTCCTGTTCGGACGGTGCGAAGAACGGACCGCGGTGGCGATCTCGACGTCGCGAGGCGCCGACGAGGTGGTCGCTGTGGTGCGCCTCATCGAGTGCGGCTGCGGGGTGGGGGTTTCGCGGTGGGTGGGGTAACCGCGACAATGCGCGCTCATGGCCTACGAGCGAGACCCCCGGACCGGACGACCGGTGCCGGGACAGCCAGGACCGCAGCAGCCGGGACCGCCCCAGGGCGGTCCGCAGCCGCCCGGCCCGCCGCAGGGCGGTCAGCCGAGGCCTCCGCAGGTCCCGCCGGGTCAGATGCCGCCCCCGCCACCCGGAGGGCAGCCGCCGGGGCCGCCGCAGGGCGGACCGCCGCCGCAGCAGATGCCGCCGCAGCCGCCGATGGGTGGGCAGCCGCCGCAGTACCCGCAGGGACAGCCTCCGGTGCAGCAGCCGCCCGCAGGAGTTCCCGGCTACCAGCCACCGGCCAACAACCCGTACCCGGAGACCCGCGTCGGCGGCTACCGGGACGACCCGTACGCCGACCCGTACGGCTACCGGGACGACTACCGGGACGACCGGTACGACCGCTACGACGACAGGTACGACGACCGCTACCGCGAGCCGGAGCGCGATCGCTACCGCGACGACTACGACCGCCGCGAGCGGGAGCGCGACCGCGACCGGGACTACGACCGGCGTGACCGGGACGGGTTCCGCGGGCCCAGCGCCGACGCCATCGGGCGCACGGTGCAGGTGCTCAGCGCGCTGATCGCGCTGGTGTTCGTGCTGCACATCATCTTCTCGGTGACGGGTGCGAACCAGGACAACGACTTCGTGGCCTTCACCTACGGCACCGCGAAGTTCTTCGTGCTCGGCCTGGGCGACGTGTTCACGCCCGGTGACGCGACGATCGGCCTGGTGCTCAACTACGGCCTCGCCGCGCTGATCTACCTGTTCGCCGGTCGGATCATCGCCCGAGCGCTACGTCGGTGACGCTGCGTCGACCCGGACCCGGAACTCGCCGGGTCCGGTATAGCGCATGTCACCTGTCCGCGTGACCTGCGCAAACGTTCCGTGTTCGCAGTGCGGCGACGCGGGCTGTCAGGGGGCGGACACCGACCCGCGTCGGGGCATGGCACCCTTGAACTGGCCGGACCTGCGTTTCAGGCGGGTTCAGCCGCGCACGCACGGCCCGGTTTGCGCCGGACGGAAACGACGTCGGGCGCTTGCTCTCCAGCGGCCCATGACCAGGAGTAGCTGAGTGGAAAGTTTCTTCTCCTTCATCCTCTACCCGGTTTCGGCGATCTTGTGGTTCTGGCACAAGATCTTCGGAGCCGTGCTCGGGCCGGACAACGGGTTCGCCTGGGCCCTGGCCGTGTTCTTCCTGGTGTTCACGCTGCGCACGGTGCTGATCAAGCCCGCGCTGAGCCAGATGCGGGCCGGCCGCAAGATGGCGAAGTTCGCGCCGCACATCCAGAAGCTGCGCGAGAAGTACAAGAACGACCGCCAGCGCATGGCGCAGGAGATGCAGAAGCTCCAGTCCGAGCACGGGGTCAACCCGCTCGGCGGCTGCCTGCCCGCGCTGCTGCAGATCCCGGTCTTCCTGAGCCTTTTCCACGTCCTGCGGAACTTCCACCCGGGCGCGGAGAGCAACTTCGTCTTCGACAAGGCCGGGGTGGACTCGTTCATCCAGGCGAACATCTTCGGCGCCAAGCTCTCGAACTGGATCACCCAGCCCGAGGCGGAGCTGGCGCTGTTCGGCACCGACCGGACGTCGATGATGATCGTCGCGATCCCGCTGATGGTGATCGCCTCGATCGCGACCTACTTCACCATGCGCCTGTCGGTGAAGAAGCAGACCGACGCCTCGATGGCCAACCCGCAGTCGGCCATGATGGCCAAGTTCATGATGTACATCGCGCCGATCGGTGCGTTGATCTCGGGTTGGTTCCTGCCGATCGCGGTGCTGCTGTACTGGCTGGCCAACAACGTCTGGACGCTGGGCCAGCAGCACTTCCTGACCAAGAAGATCGACGCCGAGCAGGAGCGCGAGCGGCAGAAGGAGATCGAGGCGAAGAAGGCCACGCCTCGCCCGAAGCCGGGCCAGAAGCCGGTGCGCGACGGCGGCAAGCCCGCCTCTGAGGAGGAGGGCGAGTCGGCCACGGCCACCGCGACCGAGGCCAAGCCGTCCAAGCCCGCGCCGGGGCAGCGACCCGGTGGCAAGCCGGGTGGCAAGAAGAACCAGCCGAAGAACCGCCCGGGCAAGCAGGCGTCCAGGGCGAAGAAGCGGCGTTAGATAACTCGCAGGTAAAGGCCGGTGGATCTTGTGTCCACCGGCCTTTTGCGTCGGGTAAAGTCCGGTTTTACCGAAACGGGAACCGATCGGGACCGCCGGTCGTTGGATCTGGTGACGGCGCAAGAACGCCCAGGAGGATGAGTTGCGCACAACGAGCAACCCCGCGTTCCGCAAGCTGCCGGAAATGGCCGGTGGCTACGCGAACTTCAACTACGGCCAGGGCCAGCAGTCGCCCTACGGCCAGGCGCCGGCTGCTCCGCCGCAGACCGCGCGCCCGATGACGATCGACGACGTCGTCACCAAGACCGCGATCACCCTCACCCTGGCGGTGATCACCGCGGCGCTGACCTACCTGGTCGGTCCGCCCGCGGTCGTGCTGGCGCTGCCCGCGGCGCTGATCGCCCTGGTCATCTCGCTGGTCATCGTCTTCACCAAGAAGGTGCGCCCGGCGCTGGTCGTCGCCTACTCGGCGTTCGAGGGCGTGTTCCTCGGCGGCATCAGCTACGTGTTCGGATCGAGCTTCGGCTCGGCGATCATCATGCAGGCGGTCGTCGGCACCCTCGGCGTCTTCGCCGCGATGCTGGTCGTCTACAAGACCGGCGCGATCCGGGTGACGCCGAAGCTGACCAAGTGGATCATCGGCGCGGTCGCGGGTGCGGCGGTGCTGATGCTGGTCAACCTGGTCGCCGGCTTCTTCATGGCCGGTGGCCTGGGGCTGCGCGAGGCGGGTCCGCTGGGCATCGGCTTCAGCCTGCTGTGCATCGGCATCGCGGCGTTCAGCTTCCTGCTGGACTTCGACGCAGCCGACAAGGCGATCCGCAGCGGTGTGGACGCCAAGTTCGCCTGGTACATCGCGTTCGGCCTGATGACCACGCTGGTCTGGCTGTACCTGGAGATCCTGCGCCTGCTGTCCTACTTCACCAGCAGCGACTGACGCAGCTCCCCGCAAGACCCGAAAAGGCCGCCACCCCCACCGGGGATGGCGGCCTTTTCGCTGCTCGCTCCGCTCGCAACACGGATTACGCCCGTAATCCGGTCACCGAGTACGGCCGTAATCCGAGACCCGAGTACGGCCGTAATCCGAGACCCGAGTACGGCCGTAATCCGAGACCCGAGTACGGCCGTAATCCGAGACCGGAGAACGGCCGTAATCCGAGACCGGAGAACGGCCGTGATCCGGTCACATCGCGGGGATCAGGAGAGGCGCTCCAGGACCATGGCCATGCCCTGGCCACCGCCGACGCACATGGTCTCCAGGCCGAACTGCTTGTCGTGGAACTGGAGGGAGTTGATGAGCGTGGTGGTGATGCGGGCGCCGGTCATGCCGAACGGGTGGCCCACGGCGATCGCGCCGCCGTTGACGTTCAGCTTCTCCAGCGGGATGCCTAGGTCCTGGTAGGACGGGATGACCTGCGCGGCGAACGCCTCGTTGATCTCCACCAGGTCGATGTCATCGATGCTCATGCCGGCGCGCTTGAGGGCCTGCTTGGAGGCCTCCACCGGGCCGAGGCCCATGATCTCCGGCGACAGGCCGGACACGCCGGTCGACACCACGCGGGCCAGCGGGGTCAGGCCGAGCTCCTTGGCCTTGGTGTCGCTCATGATCACCAGGGCGGCGGCGCCGTCGTTCAGCGGGCAGCAGTTGGCGGCGGTGATCCGGCCGTCCGGGCGGAACACCGGCTTGAGGCCGGACACGCCCTCCTTGGTCACGCCCGCGCGCGGGCCGTCGTCGGCGGAGACGACGGTGCCGTCGGGGAGGGTGACCGGGGTGATCTCGCGCGACCAGAAGCCGTTGGCGATGGCCTTCTCGGCGAGGTTCTGCGAGCGGACGCCGAAGTCGTCCATCTCGTCGCGGCTGATGCCCTTCAGGCGCGCCAGGTTCTCGGCGGTCTGGCCCATCGGGATGTAGACGTCCGGGACGACGTCGAGCTCGCGCGGGTCGGTCCAGTTCTCCGCGCCCTGCTCGGCGGTCTGCTGGGTGCGGGCCTCGGCGTCGGCGAAGATCGGGTTGTGGGTGTCGGGCAGCGAGTCCGAGGAGCCCTTGGCGAAGCGGGACACGGTCTCGACACCGGCGCTGATGAACACGTCGCCCTCGCCGGCCTTGATGGCGTGCAGCGCCATCCGGGTCGTCTGCAGGCTCGACGAGCAGTAGCGGGTGATGGTGGTGCCGGGCAGCTGGTCGTGGCCGAGGAGCACGGCGACGACGCGGGCCATGTTGAAGCCCTGCTCACCGCCGGGCAGACCGCAGCCGAGCATCAGGTCGTCGATGTCGTTCGGGTCGAGCTCGGGGACCTTGTCCAGCGCGGCCTTGACGATCTGCGCGGTGAGGTCGTCCGGGCGGATGTCCTTCAGCGATCCCTTCCCGGCGCGGCCGATGGGGGAGCGCGCAGCGGAGACGATGACTGCTTCGGGCATGGGGAACTCCTTCGTTCGCCGGGGCGCGTGCGGTTACTGACGAGTCACTTTAGAGCCGCTGCCCCCATCCTGTCGGTGACGCCACTCACCAACAACCCCCAAACCGACCGGTCGGTACCCCGGGTGCGGCCGGAATCCCGATTTCGATGGAAATCCGGTCCCGGACTTCCGTTGAAATCGGGTCACCCCGGGTCGGTCAGGGGCGGCGGAGGTGGAGTCGGCGGTTGAGGTGGGCGACGACCCGGCTGGTGGGGCGGCGGGCCTCGGCCGTCTCCGAGCGGGTCGGGGCCGGGGGCAGCGGACCGCCCTGCCAGGCGCCGACCGCGATGCAGACGACGGGCAGGAGGATCTCCGCGGCGGCCTCGTACCCAGCGCCCGAGGGGTGGAAGCGGTCCGGGGAGAAGAACTCCGCCGGCCGGGCCAGGAACTCCGGGGACAGCAGGTCCGCCAGCGGGACCGCGTAGCCGCCGTTGATCTCCACCGACCGCCGCTGGGCGCGGGCCAGCGCGAGGCTCCAGCGGCTGGCCACCGAGCGCAGCGGCTGCGGGATCGGCCGGATCGCGCCCAGGTCCGGGCAGGTGCCCACGACGACCGGGACGCCCTCCTCGACGATCCGGCGAACCTGCTCGCCCAGCAGTTCGGCGCACCGGGGCACCGGCAGCTTCGAGGTCACGTCGTTGGCGCCGATGATGATCAGCACGACGTCCGGAGGGCGCCGCAGCACCGCGTCCACCTGCTCGGACAGCTCCTGGGTGGTCGCGCCGACGATCGCGTGCGTGGTCAGCGAGACCGGCCCGTCGAGCTCCTCGGCGAGACCGCGCGCCACCCCCACGCCCGGCAGCTCGCTCGGGAAGCTCGCGCCCAGGCCCGCCGCAGAGGAGTCGCCGAGCACGGCGAGCTCCAGCGGCCGGACTCCCTCGGGCACCTCGCCGCGCGGCACCGGGCCGACGCCGGAGGGCAGGTGCACGCCGTCAGCGCGCAGCGGTTCTGCGATCGGGGGGCCGATGACCCGCCGCGCGTGTCCGGCCTGGCCGTTGAGCAGGCCGTACGCCGCGCCGGACAGTCCGCCCGCCGTACCGGCCGCCAGCAGTGCGAGCCGCAAAGCCTTCGTCACGATCATCTCGGCCCCTCCCTCGCAACCACCCCGGGGAATGGGAATGCTCGCCCATCCGACCAGGAGCTCGCCCGGCGAAACACCTCATCCCCTCAGTGGAAAGACGCCGCCGGACCGGAAAAACTTCCCTGATCGGTGTGTCGTCGGGAAGGTCCTGTGGGTTAACGCCTGGCCAGCCGATTACGCTCGGCATCACACCCGCGCGGAGAGCCGCCGCGCGGGACGATCCCGACGATTGAGGACGAGGCGTGGACTACGTCGAGCACGTCACCGACCTGGTGGGCAACACCCCTCTGGTCAGGCTGAACGCGGTCGCCACCGGCAAGACCCCGGTGCTGGCGAAGGTGGAGTACCTCAACCCCGGCGGCAGCGTGAAGGATCGCATCGCGCTGCGCATGATCGAGGCCGCCGAGGCCTCCGGTGAGCTCAAGCCCGGCGGCACCATCGTGGAGCCGACCTCCGGCAACACCGGTGTCGGACTGGCGATGGTCGCCCAGCGCAGGGGCTACCGCTGCGTGTTCGTCTGCCCGGACAAGGTCAGCGAGGACAAGCGCAACGTCCTCAAGGCGTACGGCGCCGAGGTCGTGGTGTGCCCGACGGCCGTGGAGCCCGAGCACCCGGAGTCCTACTACTCCGTCTCGGACCGCCTCGTCGCGGAGATCGACGGCGCCTGGAAGCCCAACCAGTACGCCAACCCGCAGAACCCCGAGTCCCACGTGCACTCCACGGGCCCGGAGGTCTGGGAGCAGACCGAGGGCAAGGTGACCCACTTCGTCGCCGGCATCGGCACCGGCGGCACCATCTCGGGCACCGGCGAGTACCTGAAGAAGGTCTCCGGCGGCAAGGTCAAGATCGTCGGCGCGGACCCGGAGGGCTCGGTCTACTCCGGCGGGCACGGGCGCCCCTACCTGGTGGAGGGCGTCGGCGAGGACTTCTGGCCGACCACCTACGACCGGGGCATCTGCGACGAGATCGTGCCGATCTCGGACGCCGAGTCCTTCGAGATGACCCGGCGCCTCGCCAAGGAGGAGGCGCTGCTGGTCGGCGGTTCCTGCGGGATGGCCGTGGCCGCCGCCCTCAAGATCGCCGAGACCGCGAGCCCGGACGACGTGATCGTGGTGCTGCTGCCCGACGGCGGCCGCGGCTACCTCACCAAGATCTTCAACGACTCGTGGATGGCCTCCTACGGCTTCCTCTCACCCGACGAGGCGGGCGGAACCGTCGGCGACGTGCTGCGCCGCAAGGACGGAACCGTCCCCGAGCTCGTGCACACCCACCCCAGCGAGACGGTGGCCGAGGCGGTGGCGATCCTGCGCGAGTTCGGCGTCTCCCAGATGCCGGTCGTGCGCGCCGAGCCGCCGATCATGGCGGCCGAGATCGCGGGCGCGGTCAACGAGCGCGACCTGCTGGACGCGCTGTTCGCGGGCCGCGCGCACCTCGCCGACACCGTGGAGCAGCACATGTCCCCGCCGCTGCCGACCATCGGCGCAGGTGAGGAGATCAGCTCGGCGATGTCGGCGCTGACCGGTGCGGACGGGGCGATGGTGCTGATCGACGGCAAACCCGCCGGAGTCGTGACCCGCCAGGATGTGCTTGGATTCATCGCCGGTCGATGATGACGACTTGACGCTTTGCGCCACTGCGCTCCGCTCCCATCGGATAGCGTGGGGCCGAAGTATGCCCAGGACTTTGGACGCCGCAAGGGAGTAGTACCCGATGAGCTCTCCGCAGCCGCCGGACGGCGGTCAGCAGGGTTCGGACCCGATTTCGAACCGGATGGACCCCCAGGACGAGAACCAGGCTGGCGGTGACTCGACGCAGGTCGTCCGGCCCGTCCAGTCGCAGGGGCAGCAGCCGCCGTCCGAGGCCACCCAGGTGGTCCGGCCGACGGGTCAGCCGCAGCAGGGCGGTGACTCCACCCAGGTGGTGCCGCCGTCGATGCAGCCGCCGCAGCCGATGTACCAGCAGCCCGGTCAGCAGCAGGGCGGTCAGCAGCAGGGCGGTCAGCAGGGGGCGGACGCGACGGCCATGGTGCCGCCGTCGATGCAGCCCCCGCAGCCGATGTACCAGCAGCCGGGCACGCAGAGCCAGCCCGGCGGCTTCCCGGCGCAGCCCCCGCAGCAGCCGGGCACTCCCGGCAGCGGCTTCCCCGCCCCGCAGGCCCAGGCCGGATTCCCGCCCCCGCAGGCGGGCGGCTTCCCGGGCCAGGGCGCCGAGGCGGGCAACCCGGGGCTCGCCAAGGTGTGCGCCATCCTGGCGATGGTCTTCGGCGGTCTGGGCCTCATCGGCGGGTTCATCAGCATCGCGAGCCTCGCCGCGTTGTCGGCGATGTCGTCGCAGGCCGAGGCGATGGGCGTCGACATCCCGCCGGTCGGTTTCCTCTACGTCCTGGTCATCCTCAGCATGCTGCTGGCCATCACCTACGTGGTCGGTGGTGTCCTGCTGCTGAAGCGGCGTTCCCTCGGTGCGCTGCTGATCGGTGGTGCCGCGGCCGCGAGCGCTGTCGTCGCCCTGATCCAGGTGATCATGATGCCGAGCGGTTTCACCGCCTGGCTGGGCATCCTGTTCGGCATCGCCCTGGCCGTGCTGGCGTTCATGCCCGCGGTGCGGGAGTGGGCCAACGCCGGTTCCGGTGCGGCGAACGCGCAGCTCGGCGGCTACGGCCAGCCGCAGCCGCAGCAGGGCTTCGGGCAGCAGCCGCCGCAGCAGTTCGGCCAGCCCGGACCGCCGCAGCAGTTCGGTCAGCAGCCGCAGCAGGGCTTCGGGCAGCCGCAGCAGGGCTTCGGCCAGCAGCCCCCGCAGGGCTACCCGCAGCAGGGCGGCTACCCGCAGTCCGGTGGCTTCCCGCAGCAGGGCGGTTACCCGCAGCAGGGCGGCCAGCAGCCGGGCCAGCCCCCGCAGCCGCCGCAGTGGTGAGCTGAGCGCAGCATCGAAGTGCCCCCGACCTGCCCAGGTCGGGGGCACTTCGCTTCGCGGGGCCGAGTCGGCGGAACAGCGCCGGAGCATTACGCTGCTCCGCATGAGTGACGGCTTCGCCACCCGCGCGATTCACGCGGGCCAGGAGGCAGACCCGACGACCGGTTCGGTGATCGTGCCCATCCACGCGACCTCGACCTACGCGCAGGACGGCGTGGGCGGGATGCGCTCCGGCTACGAGTACTCCCGCACCGGCAACCCGACCCGGACCGCGCTGGAGCGCTGCCTGGCCGAGCTGGAGAACGGCAGGCACGCGCGGGCCTACGCGTCCGGCATGGCCGCCACCGACGCGGTGCTGCGGTCGCTGCTGCGCCCGGGCGATCACCTGGTGATCCCCGACGACGCCTACGGCGGCACGTTCCGGCTGATCGACAAGGTGCTGTCGGGCTGGGGCATCTCGTACACGCCCGCGCCGGTCTCCGACGTCGACGCGGTGCGCGCGGCGATCCAGGACAACACCAAGCTGGTCTGGCTGGAGACGCCGACGAACCCGCTGCTCAACATCGGCGACATCGCGGCGCTGGCGCAGGTCTCCGCCGACGCGGGCGTGAAGCTCGTCGTCGACAACACCTTCGCCTCGCCGTTCCTGCAGCAGCCGCTGGAGCTGGGCGCGTCGGCCGTCGTGCACTCGACGACGAAGTACCTCGGCGGCCACTCCGACGTGGTCGGCGGTGCCGTGGTGACCTCCGACGACGCGCTGGCCGAGCAGCTCGCGTTCCTGCAGAACGGCGCGGGTGCGGTTCCCGGCCCGTTCGACGCGTTCCTGACCATGCGCGGTCTCAAGACCCTCGCGGTCCGGATGGAGCGCCACAGCGCCAACGCCGAGCGGGTCGTCAGCGCCCTCAACGGCCACCCGAAGGTCGCCAAGGTCCTCTACCCGGGCCTGCCGGACCACCCGGGCCACGAGGTCGCCGCGAAGCAGATGAAGCACTTCGGCGGCATGGTCTCGTTCCTCCACGCCGACGGCGAGGAGGCGGCCCTGGAGGTGTGCGCCCGCACGCGGCTGTTCACCCTCGCCGAGTCCCTCGGCGGCGTCGAGTCGCTCATCGAGCACCCGGGCAAGATGACCCACGCCAGCACGGCGGGCTCGATGCTGCAGGTCCCGGCGGACCTGGTGCGCCTCTCGGTCGGCATCGAGGAGGCCGACGACCTCGTCGAGGACCTCCTCACCGCCCTCGGCTGACCACCGGCTGTCAAGAACCCCGGTCCTCGCGCGACGAGAACCGGGGTTCTTGACGCGTGGAGGGGGTCACCTGGCCAGGGAGGGGTCCGCCGTACCCGGGGCGGGGGCGTCCGCGGGGTTGTGCGGGGTGATGGGGAGGTCGCTGGGGTGGAGGCAGCCCCCGATGAGCTCGACGACCCCGTCGTGCTCGGTGTAGGTGCCCGGGTCGTCGCAGCCCGAGTCGAGGACGGCCAGGACGGCGGCTCCGGACAGAGCGGCTGCCATGACGGCGCCGGTGAGCAGGGACAACGCGCCGGTGCTCGGTTGCGCCATGATTCCCTCCCGGCACTGCGCTCGGTGACCGTCCCGCCCACCGAGCGTACCGGTACCGGAGCGCTAGTACCGGTAGATCGACGGTGGCACGATTGCCCGTATGCAGCTCGTCGACCTGGACCGAATCCGCGAAGCGGACGCCCTGCTCGCCAAGGTGGCCCGGCGGACCCCGATGGAGCACTCCCGGGTGCTCGGTGAGTACACCGGCGGCGAGGTGCACCTCAAGTGCGAGAACCTGCAGCGCACCGGCTCGTTCAAGCTCAGGGGCGCCTACGTGCGGCTGCTCGGGCTCACCGCCGAGCGGCGCGCGGCCGGGGTCGTCGCGGCCAGCGCGGGCAACCACGCCCAGGGCGTCGCGCTGGCGGCCCAGCTGCTCGGCATCCCCGCCACCGTCTACATGCCCGAGCGCGTGCCGCTGCCGAAGCTCGCCGCCACCAAGGCCTACGGCGCCGAGGTGAGGCTGCACGGCGCGGTCCTCGCCGAGACCCTCGCGGCGGCCAAGGAGCACGCCGAGCGCACGGGAGCGGAGTTCATCCACCCCTTCGACCACCGGGACATCATCGCCGGTCAGGGCACCGTGGGCCTGGAGATCCTGGAGCAGCTGCCCGAGGTGAGCACGATCCTGGTGCCCACCGGCGGAGGCGGGCTGGTCGCGGGCGTCGCGGCCGCGGTGAAGGCCAAGCGCCCCGAGGTGAAGGTGCTGGCGGTGCAGGCCGAGCAGGCCGCCGCGTGGCCGGGCTCGCTGGCCGCGGGCAAGCCGGTGCCGGTCACGGACACCCAGACGATGGCCGACGGCATCGCCGTGGGAGAGCCCGGCGCGGTGCCGTTCGCGCACGTCAACGAGCTGGCCGACGGGGTGCTCACGGTCAGCGAGGAGTCGCTGTCCCGAGCGCTGCTGCTGTGCCTGGAGCGCGCGAAGCTCGTCGTCGAGCCCGCCGGCGTGGCCGCCGTCGCCGCGCTGCTGGAGCACCCCGAGCAGGTCACCTCGCCGACCGCCGCGGTGCTCTCCGGCGGGAACATCGACCCGCTGCTGCTGCTCCAGCTCATCCAGCACGGCATGACCTCGGCGGGCCGCTACCTGTCGCTGCGCGTCCGGCTGCCCGACCGGCCCGGTTCGCTGGCCGCGCTGCTGGGCAAGCTCGGCGAGGTCAACGCCAACGTCATCGACATCGAGCACTCCCGCATCTCCGGTGCGCTCGCGCTCGGCGAGGTCGACGTGGAGGTGTCGCTGGAAACCCGAGGTCAGGAACACTGCGAGTACGTGGTCACCCAGCTCGAAGCGGCCGGGTACACGATCCTCGCCCGTCGCTGAGGAGCGCTGTGGGCACCACCAACGGTCCCGACGAACTCGACGCCCGGTTGTTGCTGCTGCTCTCCGACGAGCCGCGGCTGGGCGTGCTGGAGTGCTCCCGGCGCCTCGGAGTCGCCCGGGGCACCGTGCAGGCCCGGCTCGACCGGCTCGTCCAGCGCGGTGTCCTGCAGGGGTTCCCGCCGGAGCTGGACCTGGCGGCGATGGGCTACGGGCTGACCGCCTTCGCCTGGCTGGAGATCGCCCAGGGGCACCGCACGGCCGTCTCCGACCAGCTCGCCGCCATCGACGAGGTCTGCGAGGTGCACGCCACCACCGGGCAGGGCGACCTGTTCGTGCGGATGGTCGCGCGGTCCAACGACGACCTGCAGCGGGTCATCGACGAGGTGGTCGGCGTGCCCGGGGTGCGCCGCACCTCGACGTCGATCGCGCTGTCCACTCCGGTGCCGCCGAGGGTGCGCCCGCTGCTGCGCCGCCTTTCCGGGGAAAGGAGCGGGCGCCCCGGAAACCGGGACGCCCGCGGTCCGAGCGCATAAGCCCGGAATCGATTCTTAATTGCGGTGAAACCTCTCAGCTGTTTCGCCCGCATATGCCAGGTGAAGCCAGATCAACAAAGGCGCGCGGGACCGCACGCGAAAGGAGTCCGGATTCGGCGGTATCAGCCGTTGAAGGGCTCGGCCTTGACGAGCGTGACCTTCATGTTGCCCCCGTTGGGCAGTTCGTACTCGCGGCTCTCGCCCTCCTTGGCGTCCAGCAGAGCCTTGCCCAGCGGGGAGCTGGGGGAGTACACCTCGAGGTCGCCGTGGGCGCCCTCTTCGCGGTTGGCGAGCAGGAACTGCTCGGTCTCGTCCTCGCCGTCGTAGCGGACGGTCAGCACCGAACCCGGCTTGGCGATGCCGGACTCCGTGGGCACGTCGCCGACCTTGGCGGTGCGCAGCAGCTCCTGCAGCTGGCGGATGCGAGACTCGATCTGGCCCTGCTCCTCGCGGGCCGCGTGGTAGCCGCCGTTCTCGCGGAGGTCGCCCTCCTCGCGGGCCTCGTTGATCTTCGCGGCGATCACCGGGCGGTTGGCCACGAGCTCGTCCAGCTCACCCTTGAGCCGGTCGTAAGCATCCTGGGTCAGCCAGGTCACCTGGGTCTCGCTCACGGTCACCACTCCTCGTCGACTTCCGGCCCGCTCTCACTGCGAGCCAAATTGCAATTCCGCCCTTTTCTCAGCCAATGCCAAGTAACGGAAAAACACGGCCCTCAGCGGGGGCCGTGCTGCGCTCGACGATAGCACGAATCAGCACGCGAAGGGGTGGGATTCTCCTGGCGTCCGACGTGCACAGGGACGCTTCACCCGGTTGGCCGCGTGTGAGTGGACAAATATTCAGGAACGTTGTAAGTGCAGCCGTACACCTCCCCGACACCTGCTGGGGCGGATGTACGAAGCACAGTGTCCTGCCGGGTGACGCCGTTCGCCGGATGGATCAGGACTTCGCGCCTGCCGACCTCCTCGCCGGACTTGGCGCGACCGCGAACCACGCAATCGGCGGGCCGCCGCGGATCGTCCCGCTGGACTTCCAGGGTGATCCGAACGGAGTGGTCGTCGATGATCTCGAAGGCCACCTGCTTGCCCTCGATCGGAGCAGAGCCGAGGTTGCGGTAACCCACCACCGAGACGCCCACGAGGACCAGCAGCACCACCGCGACCAGGGCCCAGCGCAGCGCAGGGCGGTTCCGCGCGCTGCGAGCGCGCGATCCGTACCGGTCCGCGGGGACCTGCTGCTGCGTCACGGCGGCCTTTCGACGCGAGTGGTGGATCTGCGGCCGGGACCACACGGGGTGACGGCCGGTCCGTCGGCTCCAACGGGAACAATGGAGCACGACGTCCACGTTGAGTATCCCTGGACCGTTCAGCTGACCGACGGCGGGTCCGCGGACGCGGACGAGCCGCGCGCGGCGGGGACGGCGCGTGGGCGCAAGCTGCTACTAGCGGGAGGAACAAGCGGGCGATGGCGGACAAGCTGCGACTGATGACGGTGCACGCGCACCCGGACGACGAGTCCAGCAAGGGGGCCGCGACCACCGCGCGCTACGCGGCCGAGGGCCACGAAGTGATGGTGGTCACCTGCACGGGAGGTGAAGCGGGCAGCATCCTGAACCCGGCGATGGACCGGCCGGAGGTCGTGTCGAACCTGACCGAGGTGCGCCGCGAGGAGATGGCCAGGGCGGCCGAGATCCTCGGCGTGCAGCACCGCTGGCTGGGCTTCGTCGACTCCGGGCTGCCGGAGGGCGACCCGCTGCCGCCGCTGCCGGACGGCGTGTTCGCGACCGTGCCGCTGGAGGAGTCCACCCGCGAGCTGGTGAAGGTCGTGCGCGAGTTCCGCCCGCACGTGGTCATCACCTACGACGAGAACGGCGGCTACCCGCACCCCGACCACATCCGCTGCCACGAGATCTCGGTGGCGGCCTTCGACGCCGCGGGCGACCCCGACCTCTACGAGGGCACGGGCGAGCCGTGGCAGCCGCTGAAGCTCTACTACTCGCACGGCTTCTCCCGCAGGCGCATGCAGCTGTTCCACGAGTCGCTGCTGGCCGAGGGCAAGGAGTCGCCCTGGACCGACTGGCTGGCGCGCTGGGACGAGCAGAAGCGCCCCGACCCGGACGACCGGGTGACCACGCGCGTGCCGTGCGGGGAATACTTCGAGAAGCGGGACGACGCGTTGCGCGCCCACGCGACCCAGATCGACCCGACGAGCCGCTGGTTCGCGGTCTCGTGCGACGTGCAGCGCGAGCTGTGGCCGACCGAGGACTACGAGCTGGTGCGCTCGCTGGTCGACACCACGTTGCCGGAGGACGACCTGTTCGACGGCGTCCAGGAGAAGGTGTGCGCATGAGTGCTCAGGAGACCGTCGGACTGGTCCTGGCCCAGGGGCTGGGGCCGGGGCAGGACCCGGGCGGCCAGGGCGAGGACTTCGGCAAGTCCTCGCCGCTCGGCCTGGTCCTGCTGATCGTGTTCGCCATCGCCGTGGTGCTCCTGGTCCGTTCGATGACCAAGCACCTCAAGAAGCTGCCCACCGTCTTCGACGAGGAGAAGGCCAACGCCGCGGCTCCGGCCCATGTCAAACGAGCCGAAGCCGAAGCCGCCGAGCAGGCCGAGAAGGCCGCGGACGAGGCGGAATCTTCCGAGGACGAGGGAACCGAGAAGAAGCCCAAGGCGACGACGGAGTAGAACCCCTGCTCACGCGGGACCATCCGGGGATTCCGGGTGGTCCCGCGTCGTGCGTGGGGGGCGAAGTTTTCATGAAAACTTCGCCCCCCACGCACGACACGAGACCAGTCCCTCACCGGTGCGTCGGAAAGATCCGGATGGGAGGCTGGGGGCATGGCGAACCGGCTTGCGGACGCGACGAGTCCCTACCTCCTGCAGCACGCCGACAACCCGGTCGACTGGTGGCCGTGGTGCCCGGAGGCGTTCGCCGAAGCGCGCCGCCGCAACGTGCCGGTGCTGCTGTCGATCGGCTACGCGGCCTGCCACTGGTGCCACGTGATGGCCCACGAGTCCTTCGAGGACGACGACACCGCGCGGCTGATGAACGAGCACTTCGTCAACATCAAGGTCGACCGGGAGGAACGCCCGGACATCGACGCCGTCTACATGGAGGCCACCCAGGCCATGACCGGCCAGGGCGGCTGGCCCATGACCTGCTTCCTCACCTCCGACGGCGAACCGTTCCACTGCGGCACCTACTACCCGGCGGAACCGATGCCGGGGATGCCGTCGTTCCCGCAGCTGCTCGCCGCCGTCGCGCAGGCATGGGAGAACCGGGGTGACGAGGTCCGGGCCTCGGCGACCCGCATCGTCGAGCAGCTCAGCGCCCAGCGCTCGCCGCTGCCCGAGACGATCCTCGACGACGAGGTGCTCACCGGCGCCGTCGGCCGGTTGCGGGCCGAGGCCGACGGCGATCACGGCGGCTTCGGCGGTGCGCCGAAGTTCCCGCCGTCGATGGTGCTGGAGTTCCTGCTGCGCCACCACGAGCGCACCGGCTCGGCGCAAGCCCTGGAGCTGGCGCGCGACTGCTGCTCGGCGATGGCGCGCGGCGGCCTCTACGACCAGCTCGCGGGCGGGTTCGCGCGCTACAGCGTCGACGCCGCCTGGGTCGTGCCGCACTTCGAGAAGATGCTCTACGACAACGCCCTGCTGCTGCGCGCCTACGCGCACCTGGGCAGGCTCGGCGACGAGCTCGCCGCCCGCGTCGCCCGCGAGACCGCGGGATTCATGCTTCGCGACCTGCGCACCCCCGAGGGCGGGTTCGCCGCCTCGCTCGACGCCGACACCGACGGCGTCGAGGGCCTTACCTACGTGTGGACGCCGGAGCAGCTGCGCGAGGTGCTGGGGTCCTCCGACGGCGACTGGGCGGCGTCGCTGCTGGTCGTCACCCCCGACGGCACCTTCGAGGAGGGCGCGTCGACGTTGCAGCTGCCGCGCGACCCCGACGACCCGGAGCGCTGGGCGCACGTGCGGGACCGCCTGCTGGCGGCGCGCGAGCAGCGCCCGCAGCCGGGCGAGGACGACAAGGTCGTCACCGCCTGGAACGGCCTGGCCATCACCGCCCTGGTGGAGGCCGCGTCCGCCCTGGAGGAGCCGTCCTGGATCGAGGCCGCCGCCGGTGCCGCCGAGCTGCTGCTGGCCACCCACCGGGTCGACGGCAGGCTGCTGCGGACCTCCCGCAACGGCGTCGCCGGCACGGCCGCCGGGGTGCTGGAGGACTACGCCTGCTTCGCCGACGGGTTGCTGTCGTTGCACCAGGCCACCGCCGACCCGCGCTGGCTGACCGCCGCGTGCGAGCTGCTCGACGTCGCGCTGGAGCAGTTCGCCGACGCCGAGCACCCGGGCGCGTTCCACGACACCGCCGCCGATGCCGAGGCGCTGGTGCGCAGGCCGTCGGACCCCACCGACAACGCCAGCCCGTCGGGTGCCGCCGCGCTGACCTCCGCGCTGCTGACGGCGTCAGCGCTGGTCGGGCCGGAGAGCACGAGCCGCTACCGCGCCGCCGCGGAGCAGGGGCTGTCGCGCGCTGGACTGCTGGCCCAGCGCGCCCCGCGCTTCGCCGGGCACTGGCTGACGGCGGCCGAGGCCCGCGCGCAGGGCCCGCTGCAGGTCGCCGTGGTCGGCCCGGACGCGGCCGCGCGGGCCGAGCTGCTGGCGGTGGTCCACCGCCGGGCGCCCGGCGGTGCGGTCGTCGTCGGCTCCACCCCGGAAGCGGCCGGGGTCCCCCTCCTGACCGACCGCCCCCTGGTCGACGGATCGGCGGCCGCCTACGTGTGCCGCGGCTACGTCTGCGACCGCCCCGTCACCAGCCCCGACGACCTCGCCGGGAACCTCGCTCAGGCGTAGAGCGCGAGCCAGATCGCCACGTGGTGGCAGACGGCCGCCGCGGTGACCGTCGAGTGGAAGAACTCGTGGTAGCCGAAGGTCTTGGGCCACGGGTCCGGCCAGCGGGTCGCGTAGAAGATCGCGCCGGCCGTGTACAGCGCGCCGCCCACGATGAGCAGCACGAGCACCGCGACGCCGGCGTTCTCCAGCAGGTCCGGCAGCACGAACACGGCCACCCAGCCCAGCGCGATGTAGACCGGGACGCCGACCCAGCGCGGCGCGTTCGGCCAGGCCAGCTTGAGGATCACGCCGCCGAGCGCGCCCGTCCACACCACGGCGAGCACGACCGCGCCGGTCGTGGGCTGCATCGCGATCATCGCCAGCGGCGTGTAGGTGCCGGCGATGAACAGGAAGATCATCGAGTGGTCGAGCCGGCGCATCCAGGTGCGCGCGCCGACCGACTTCCAGGTCTTGCGGTGGTAGAGCGCGCTCACCCCGAACAGCCCGAGCACGGTCACCGAGTAGATCGAGGTACCCAGCGCGGCCTGCGCGGACACGGTCGAGGCGGCCAGCGAGATCAGCGTGGCCCCGGCGGCGAAGAACGCCAGCAACGACCAGAAGTGGATCCAGCCGCGCATCCGAGGTTTCACGAATGCCGAAGGGACGCGAGATGAGAGGGCCTTGGTCACGCAACAAAGGTTACGGGACCGTAGGTTTCGCTCGCTGTGACCTCCGTTGCAAGCAACCCGTTCCGCGGTCCGACGCGCGGCGGTGCCGGTCGCTCGGGTGGCGGAAGAAGAAGGTGGTTGCGCCGCTTGGGCTCGGCGCCGATGGTCATCGGCATCCGCGTAGTCTCATCTGGCGTGGCGCTCAAGGTTCGGTTGAAAGAACTCATGTACTCGGTCTACGAGCGACGGCTCAGCCGGAAGCTCGACGGACTGCAGCATCCGCGGCACGTCGGCGTCATCCTGGACGGCAATCGCAGATGGGCCAAGGAAGCCGGTCTGGACGCGGCGCACGGGCACCGGGCGGGTGCGCGCAAGATCGCCGAGATGCTCGGCTGGTGCGAGGAGGCTCAGGTCGAGGTGGCCACCCTGTGGCTGCTGTCGACCGACAACCTCAACCGCAGCGAGGACGAGCTCAACGCCCTGATGGAGATCATCGCCGGGGTGGTCGACGAGCTCACCAGCCCGGGCCAGTCGTGGCGGGTGCGGATCGTGGGCGCGCTGGACGTGCTGCCCACCGAGACGGCCGCGCGGCTGACCGCGGGTGCGCTGCGCACCGAGGGCCGGACTGGGATGCAGGTCAACGTGGCCGTCGGCTACGGCGGCAGGCGGGAGATCGCCGACGCCGTCCGCAAGCTGCTCCAGCAGCACGCCGAGGCGGGTACGACCATCGAGGAGCTCGCCGAGGTCCTCACGGTCGACCACATCGCCGAGCACCTCTACACCTCGGGCCAGCCGGACCCCGACCTGCTCATCCGCACCTCGGGCGAGCAGCGGTTGTCCGGGTTCATGCTGTGGCAGTCGGCGCACTCGGAGTTCTGGTTCACCGAGGCCTACTGGCCGGAGTTCCGGCGGATCGACTTCCTGCGCGCGCTGCGCGACTACGCGGTCCGGCACCGCCGCCTGGGGCGCTGACGCTCCCGGGACAGCGAGAAGGCCCCTGGACAGCGAGGAAGGCCCCCCGGACAGCGAGAAGGCCAGGTCGATGACGACCTGGCCTTCTCCCATGCGATCAGCTCGATCAGGAGGACGGGTGGTCCACGATCGGGGCGTTGACGCACTCGCTGCTCTGCGGCGACAGCAACGGGACGACCGCGCCCAGCACCGCGACGTTGTTACCGCAGGCCTGCACCGGCAGGACGCTGAGGTTGTTGTCGTTGAGCAGGTTCACGCCGTCGTTGTCCGAGCTGTCGGCGTTGGCGACGGGCGCCAGGGCCAGGAGACCGGCGGCGGCACCGGCGACAATCGCAGCCTTCTTCAGCACTTGGGTCACTCTCCTCTAGGAATTCCGCGGGATTCGGAGTTCACACCAGCGGACTCTGTACAAAGTCCGGGTCGGCGAGCCGACCGCGATGTGTTCCGGTCGCAAACTACAGCGAACGTGCGGTTCGCCAAAATTCCGTAACACCATTGTGTGAACGCGAATTCTTTCCGCCCTGGTAGAACGCGAATGGCCGGACGCGAAAAAGGAGCGCCGGGATCGTTCCCGGCGCTCCTCCTCGACGCGATGGGGCCTCAGTACCCGCTCGGGTGGTCCGCGATCGGCGCGTTCACGCACTCGCTGGAGTTCGGCGAGGCGATCGGGACTACGGCGCCCAGCGCGGCGACGTTGTTGCCGCACAGCTGCACCGGCAGGACGCTGACGTTGTTGTCGTTCAGGATGTTGACGCCGTCGTTGTCCGAGCTGTCGGCGTTGGCCATCGGGGCCAGGGCGAGCAGGCCAGCAGCGGCGCCGGCGACAATCACTGCTTTCTTCAGCACAGCTTTGCTCCTTGGTCAGATGAGTTGAGCAAGTGCGTGCTTCTGCCCCGAGGAGTGAATTCCGAAGCGAGTGAAGCACCTGGTTCGAAACGTATCCAGGGGTCTGGTAATGCGACACTCGGGTAACACCATTGTGTGTATTGACGGACTGATCCCTCAGGTGTTTGCGGTTTTTGGCCGACAAGCGCGAGCGCTTTCCGGGCAATCGGGAATGCGAGAATTCCGTCCGCCGTTCGGGTGGCCGTTGATCACGGCGCGCGTTGAGGTATGGACCGCCCGGGGGCGTTGTCGGCATACCGCCCGGACGGAACATCGAGCACTGATCGTTACCGCCGATCGCTTGACGACGTGCTGCACCAGCGGACGCCGGAGCGCGAGCTGCGGCGCGCGGGCAGCCCGGAAGTTCACCCGAAAAGAGCAGCGGTCTTCACCGGGAGTGTTGAATTCCGTTCGATCTCGTCCGGGTCGACGTACGCCTCCTGACCTGCTGACGAATCGTCCGGACACCTGCTATTAACCTTCTGACCTGCGAAAACGGGCCAGTCGCGCGCGGTGAGCGCGGGAATGGTTCGAATCACCTAAGTGGCTGTCTGCCGAAATGCGATCACGCAGGTAGCGTTCGCGGTGACGGGCCGTTGCCTTGCACGTCCGAACGCGGCCCGTCCGGGAGGCCCTGATCGTGGCTGTTGGCTGGAGGGACGTTCACACGTCCACCTTGGTCGCGGAGGGGGTCGGTGCCCGGCCCTCGCGCGGCCGGTGGACCGGACGGTCCAGCCGGAGCACGACGGGGGCAGGCCCGGCCCACCGACGAGCGGGCGTGTTCGGCACGTCCGCGAGGGAGTAGCCGTGACCGCACGACGTTCCCAGCCTCAGGCGCACAGCGCCGTCCGCAGCGACGAGCCCGCGCGCACCGCCGCACCCGGCGGTGACTTCGAGGTCCGCACCTACGTCCTGGACACTTCGGTCCTGCTGTCCGACCCGTGGGCGATGGCCCGGTTCGCCGAGCACGACGTGGTGCTCCCGGTGGTGGTCATCTCCGAGTTGGAGGGGAAGCGCCACCACCCCGAACTCGGCTGGTTCGCCCGCGAGGCCCTGCGCGTGCTCGACGACCTGCGGGTGGAGCACGGCAGACTGGACCACCCGGTGCTGGTCAACCCCGAGGGCGGCCACGTCCACGTGGAGTTGAACCACTCCGACCCGTCGGTGCTCCCGCCGGGCTTCCGCACGGACTCCAACGACTCCCGCATCCTGGCGTGCTCGCTCAACCTCGCCGCCGAGGGCCGCGAGGTCGTGCTGGTCACCAAGGACATGCCGCTGCGGGTCAAGGCCGCGTCGGTGAACCTGGCCGCCGAGGAGTACCGCGCGCAGGACGTCGTGTCGTCGGGCTGGAGCGGCATGGCGGACATCGACGTCGGTTCGGAGTCGGTGGACTCCCTGTTCAAGGACGGCATCGCCGACCTGGAGGAGACCAGGGACCTGCCGCCGAACACCGGCGTCCGGGTGCTGGCCGGTCAGCAGAGCGCGCTCGGTCGGGTCACCGCGGACAAGCAGGTCAAGCTGGTGCGCGGTGATCGCGAGGTGTTCGGCCTGCACGGCCGGTCCGCGGAGCAGCGGATCGCGCTGGAGCTGCTGATGGACCCCGAGGTCGGGATCATCTCGCTCGGCGGTCGAGCCGGTACCGGCAAGTCGGCGCTCGCGCTGTGCGCGGGGCTGGAGTCGGTGCTGGAACGGCAGCAGCACCGCAAGGTCGTGGTGTTCCGGCCGGTCTACGCCGTCGGCGGGCAGGAGCTCGGCTACCTCCCGGGCACCGAGGGCGAGAAGATGGCGCCGTGGGCGCAGGCCGTCTTCGACACGCTCGGCGCGCACGCCAGCGAGAACGTGCTGGAAGAGGTCATGGACCGCGGCATGCTGGAGGTGCTGCCCCTGACCCACATCCGCGGCCGGTCGCTGCACGACGCCTTCGTCATCGTCGACGAGGCCCAGTCGCTGGAGCGCAACGTGCTGCTGACGGTGCTCTCGCGGCTCGGCTCGAACTCGCGGGTGGTGCTCACCCACGACGTCGCGCAGCGGGACAACCTGCGGGTCGGTCGGCACGACGGCATCGCGGCGGTCATCGAGAAGCTCAAGGGCCACCCGCTGTTCGCCCACGTGACCCTGACCCGATCGGAGCGCAGCCCGATCGCGGCCTTGGTCACCGAGCTCCTGGAGGGCGAGCACACCCCCTGACCGCGCGAGGAGGGCGCCTTCGCCGGAGAAGGCGCCCTCCCGAGCGCGGGTCGTCACCAGCCGGACGGCAGGGGGCGGCCCTCGGCGAAGCCCGCGGCGGACTGGATGCCGACGAAGGCTCGCTCGTGGAACTCCGCGAGGGTGTGCGCGCCTGCGTAGGTGCAGGAGGAGCGCACGCCCGAGGTGATCTGGTCCAGGAGGTCCTCGACGCCCGGGTTCTGCGGGTCGATCCGCATCCGGGAGCTGGAGATGCCCTCCTCGAACAGGGCCTTGCGGGCCTGGTCGTAGGGGCTGTCGGTGCGGGTCCGGGCCGAGACGGCGCGCTTGGAGGCCATGCCGAAGGACTCCTTGTAGGCGCGGCCGTGCTCGTCGCGCTGCAGGTCGCCGGGGGACTCGTAGGTCCCGGCGAACCAGGAGCCGACCATCACCGACGACGCGCCGGCGGCCAGCGCCAGCGCCACGTCGCGCGGGTGGCGGACGCCGCCGTCGGCCCACACGTGCTTGCCGAGCCTGCGCGCCTCGGCGGCGCACTCGGCGACGGCGGAGAACTGCGGGCGGCCGACGCCGGTCATCATCCGGGTCGTGCACATCGCGCCAGGCCCGACGCCGACCTTGACGACGTCGGCACCGGCGTCGATCAGGTCCCGCACGCCTTCGGCGGTCACCACGTTGCCCGCGACGACCGGAACGGTCGGGCTCGCGGAGCGCACGGCCTTGAGCGCGGCGATCATCTTCTCCTGGTGGCCGTGCGCGGTGTCGACGACCAGCGTGTCCACCCCGGCGTCGAGCAGCGCGGAGGCCTTGGCGGCGACGTCGCCGTTCACGCCGACCGCGGCGGCGACCCGGAGCCGTCCCTCGGCGTCGAGCGCGGGGGTGTAGATCGCGGCGCGGAGGGCGCCCTTCTTGGTCATGATCCCGGCGAGCCGGCCGTCGGCGTCGACGGCGATCGCCACGGTGCGGCCCTGCTTGTGCAGCTGCTCGAAGACCTCGCGGGAGTCGGTCTCCAGCGGCAGCACCACCGGGTGGGCGTCGGCGACCTCGCCGACCCGGGCGAACCGGTCGACGCCGGTGCAGGCGGCCTCGTCGACGACGCCGAGCGGCTTGTCCTCGTCGTCGACCACCACCAGCGCGCCGTGCGCGCGCTTGGGCAGCAGGTTGAGGGCGTCGGCGACCGCGTCGTCGGAGTGCAGCGCCAGCGGCGTGTCCCACAGCGGGTGCCGGGTCTTCACCCAGGACACGATCTCGGCGACGGCGCTGGTGTCGACGTCCTGCGGCAGGACCACCAGGCCGCCGCGCCGCGCGACGGTCTCGGCCATCCGCCTGCCGGCCACGGCGGTCATGTTCGCGACCACGATCGGCAGCGTCGCGCCGGTGCCGTCACTGGTGGCCAGGTCGACGTCGAAGCGCGACTCGACCCCCGAGCGCCGGGGCGCCAGGAAGACGTCGTCGTAGGTCAGGTCGGTAGAGGGCTCTTGCCCGTTCAAGAACTGCACGTCTCACCACGATACGGGCAACCGCCGCGCTGCGGGTACGACGTGGCTCAGGCGTCGTCCTCGGTGAGGGTGTCGAGGGAGCGGTAGGCGTCGTGGTTGCGGAAGAAGCGGCTGTAGAGCTCGGAGCCGTCGTCGAAGGTGGCGTCTTCGAGGGGCTTGACCTCGACGACCTGCTTGAGCTTCCAGGTCACCGGGCGGTGGTTCTCGTCCTCGTAGGACGACTCCTGCTGCTTGCCGCACTCCCGGGCCTTCTCGGCCGCCTCCTCCGCGGACTCGGCGGTGAGCAGCACGAACGACTCCTCGTAGAGCGGCGGTTGGCCCTCGGACTCCGACTCCAGCAGCAGCACGGCGACGTAGTGCTCCAGCTCGACCGCGGCCGAGCGCTGCTGGAAGTCGCGCGGGTCGATGGTGCCCGGGCCGATGTTGATCGAACTCTCGAAGTCCTCGCTGCTCATGCGGCCCAGGATCTCACCCGCCGCGGAGCATGCCGCGAACCGCCTCGATGGTGTCGGCTTCGGCGGGGTCCTTGTCCGGGCGGTAGCGCAGCACCCTGGCGAAGCGCAGCGCGACGCCGCCGGGGTAGCGGCTGCTGGTCTGCACCCCGTCGAGCTCGATCTCCACCACCAGCTCCGGGACGACGTGCACGGTCCAGCCGTCGTCGCCGGTGGCGCGCCGCTGGAACTCGGCGGTCTGCCAGGTCAGCAGCTCGTCGGTGAGGCCCTTGAAGGTCTTGCCGACCATGATCGGCGGTCCGCCGTCGGGGTCGCGGGCGCCCAGGTGCAGGTTGGACAGGTAGCCGCTGCGGCGGCCGTGGCCCCGCTCGGCGGCGAGCACGACCAGGTCGAGGGTGTGCTCGGGTTTGACCTTGCGCCACGCCTTGCCGCGCCTGCCCGCCGCGTACGGCGAGGAGAGGTCCTTGATCACGACGCCCTCGTGGCCGCGGGCCAGCGCCTCCTCGAACAGCGCGGCGGCGTCGTCCGGGGCGGGGGAGAGGACCCCGGGAATCCGGTGCGCGGCCGCGACCTGCGACAACGCCTTCAGCCGGTCGCGCAGCGGGAGGTCGAGCAGGTCGGTGCCGTCGAGGTGCAGGCAGTCGAAGAAGTACGGGTGCAGCAGCTCGTCGCGCTGCTCCTGGGCGCCGAAGCGGGCCATCGTCTCCTGGAAGGGGCGCGGACGTCCCGCGTCGTCGAGGGCCAGGGTCTCGCCGTCGAGCACCACCGAGCGGCAGTCCAGCCCGCGCACCAGCGCGACGAGCTCGCCGACGTTGCGGGTGATCTCGCGCAGCGTGCGGGTGTAGACGTGCACCTCGTCGCCGTCGCGGTGCACCTGGATGCGGGCGCCGTCGAGCTTGTACTCGACGCTGCACTCGGTGAACTCGGCCAGCGCGGTGTCGAGCGTCTCGGCCGGGGAGGCCAGCATCGGCCGGATCGGGCGGCCCAGCTCCAGGTGGAACTCGGCGAGCGCGGGCTCACCGCCGCCGAGCGCGGCCTCCGCGGTCGCCGGGAGCCTGCCGGAGAGCATGAACGCGCGGCGCACGGATCCGGTCGGGACCTCGGCCGCGGCGGCGACGGCCTCGATCATCACGCCTTCCAGCGCGCCCTGCCGCAGCTCGCCGCCGAAGAGGCGGACGAGGAACCGCTGCTCGGCCTCGGTGGCCCGGCCGAGGAGTCCGGTGAGCGCGTCGGTCCGCCGCTGCCCGGATCCGGAACCGCTGATCGCGCGCACCTCGTCGATCGCGGCCGCCACGTCACCGATCCCCAAGGTCGGTTCGGGTGCCGCTGCGACCTGCAGCGATGCGAGCGTGGACCAGCCGACCCCGGCGCGTCCGCCGGGCAGTTCCCCGGCCAGCAGCGCCGTCGCGGTCGCGACCTCCGCGGGCTCCAACCGGCGGAGCACTCCCGCGAGGGCGGTGGTCTTCGCCTTGCGCGAGGACGTCGCCGCGACCTCCGAGGAGACCGCGACGACGTCCGAGAACAGCACCATGTCCCCATGGTGCGCACATCCCCCGACAAGCGGCCGGGTGCTCAGCCGCCGTTGGCCATGCGGAGGACGTCGAGGGCTTCGTCGAGCTGCTCGACGGTGAGCTTGCCGTTGTCGACGTGGCCCCGTTCGAGGACGACCTCGCGGATGGTCTTGCGCTCCTTGAGGGCCTGCTTTGCCACGGCCGCCGCTTCCTCGTAGCCGATGTGGCGGTTGAGCGGGGTGACGATCGACGGCGAGCCCTCGGCGTAGGCGCGGGCCTGGTCGGTGTTGACCTGCACCTCGGCGAAGACCTTGTCGGCCAGCAGCCGGGAGACGGCCGAGAGCAGCCGCGCCGACTCCAGCACGTTGCGGGCGATGACCGGCAGCATCACGTTGAGCTGGAAGTTGCCCTGCGACCCGGCGAAGGCGACCGCCGCGTCGTTGCCGATGACCTGGGCGACGACCTGCAGCGTCGCCTCCGGGATCACCGGGTTGACCTTGCCCGGCATGATCGACGAGCCCGGCTGCAGATCGGGCAGCGCCAGCTCGGCCAGACCGGTGCGCGGCCCGGAACCCAGCCAGCGCAGGTCGTTGGCGATCTTGGTGAGGCTGACCGCCACGGTGCGCAGATGACCGGAGGTCTCCACGACCGAGTCCTGCGCGGCCTGGGCCTCGAAGTGATCGCGGGCCTCGGTCAGCGGCAGGTCGGTCACCCGCGCCAGCTCCTCGGCGACGGCCTGGCCGAAGCCCTCCGGCGCGTTGAGCCCGGAGCCCACGGCGGTGCCGCCGATGGGCAGCTCGCCCAGGCGCGGCAGGCCGCTGCGCAGCCGCTCGACGCCGTAGCGGACCTGCGAGGCCCAGGCGCCGGCCTCCTGGGCGAGGGTGATCGGCACCGCGTCCATCAGGTGCGTGCGGCCCGACTTGACGACCTCGGTCCAGTCCTTCGCGCGGCGCTCGACGGTGGTGGCCAGGTGCTCCAGCGCCGGGATGACGTCGGTGAGCACGGCCTCGGTGGCGGCGACGTGGATCGTCGTCGGGAACGTGTCGTTCGACGACTGCGAGGCGTTGACGTGGTCGTTCGGGTGCACGTCGCGACCGAGCGCGCGGGAGGCCAGGGTCGCGATGACCTCGTTGGCGTTCATGTTCGACGAGGTGCCCGAGCCGGTCTGGAAGACGTCGATCGGGAAGTGGTCGTCGTGCGCGCCCTCGGCGACCTCGTCGGCGGCGCGGGCGATGGCCTCGGCGACCTCGGCGTCGAGCACGCCCAGCCGCCCGTTGACCCGGGCGGTGGCTGCCTTGAGCAGGCCGAGCGCGCGGATCTGCGCGCGCTCCAGGCCCCGGCCGGAGATCGGGAAGTTCTCGACGGCCCGCTGGGTCTGCGCCCGGTAGAGGGCGTCGGCGGGCACCCGAACCTCGCCCATCGTGTCGTGTTCGATCCGGTATTGGGTTTCAGCCATGCTTCGAGTGTCCCGCCGATCATCGGCTCGGGTCAGCGTGGCGCGCCCCACTGACCAGCGACATCCGGGGGAAAACGGCGTTCTGGAACGATCTAGGTGGCTGATCTGACAGGGCCCCGCCCCGCGAGCGGGACGGGGCCCTGCAGTGGGTGATCAGCCGATGGTCTCGGAGATCCAGTCCGAGTAGGCGGTGGCGTCGGTGTAGACCGAGGGCGCGGTGCCGCAGACCGGGACCGGGCTGCCGAGCCGGCTGGTCACGCCGGTGAGCTTCCAGTCGCCCGGGGTGCCCTCCAGCTGCGGGCCGCCGGAGTCGCCGAAGCAGGCGTTGGCCAGCAGTTCCTTGCTGGAGGTGCAGATCTCGGTGGGCTCGTCGATGCCGCTGAGGGTGCATCCCGCGTCGGGCGCGACGGTGGTCTCCAGCTCCTGGAGCTGTTCCGGCGGCTGGCCGCAGCCGCGCACCGGGCAGGTCACGCCCCAGCCGATGATCCGCGACGGCGTCCCCGCCTCGCCGGAGGAGTCGGCCAGCTCGATCGGCGTCTCCGGCACCGACTGGTCGAGCTTGAGCAGCGCGATGTCGCCGTTGGGCGTCTCGGTCTCGTAGTTCGGGTGGACCACGATCTGCGACACCCCGGCCTCGGTGCCGCCGCTGCTCCAGGTGGGGCTGCCGATGCGCAGCGACAGGTCGCCGGGCTTGGCGTCGACCACGCAGTGCGCGGCGGTGAGCACCCACTTCTCGTCGATGAGCGAGGCCCCGCAGCTGTGCGAGCCCTCCCGCTGCAGCGAGGCCATCCACTCGTAGGACTCGGTGGCGTCGTGGCCGCCGACGATCAGCGCACCCGGGTTGTCGATGGCTTGCGCGGCCGGTGCGAAACCGGCGCTGAGCGCGACCGCGGCGATGCCGCTGAGCAGCGCGGACGTCTTCTTCACAGAGATTCCCCTCCCCGACTTGATCCCCTTTCGGGCGAAGTTAGGGGTGAGGTGCAGCACCAGGTACCGCCGCGCGCCGCAGCGGGTTGGGCTGATCGGAGCAGGCGTGCTGAACAGCCCCGGAGCCGACTAGCCTGAGATCCGTATCACAGGTCCGGCGACGGGATGCCGAGATGGCGCACGAGGTTGACTTGCTGGTGGTGGGCGCGGGCCCGACGGGGCTGTTCGCCGCCTACTACGCAGGGTTCCGCGGGATGTCGGTGGCGCTGGTGGACGCGCTGCCCGAGCCCGGCGGTCAGGTGACCGCGATGTACCCGGAGAAGATGATCTTCGACGTGGCGGGGTTCCCGGAGATCCGCGGCCGCGGCCTGATCACCGCCCTGGTCGATCAGGCCGGGCAGTACGACCCGCGCTACCTGCTGGGGCGACCGGCCGTGTCGCTGTCCGATGTGGACGGCGGACTGGTGGTCGACGTCGGCGAGGGCGAGCGGGTGCGCGCCGGGGCGGTGCTGATCACCGCCGGGATCGGCGAGTTCACCCCGCGACCGCTGCCCGCCGGGGACGAGTGGACCGGCAGGGGAGTCGTGCACTTCATCCCCGAGCTGTCCGCGCACACCGGGCACGACGTGGTCGTCGTCGGCGGCGGGGACTCCGCGTTCGACTGGGCGCTGGCGCTGCAGCCGGTGGCGCGAAGCGTGACGCTGGTGCACCGCCGCACCCGGTTCCGCGCGCACGCCGGGCTGGTCACCAAGGTCGAGCAGCTCGGCGTCCCGCTGATCGTGCCCGCCGAGGTCGCCGAGATCCGGGGCGACGACGGCGGTCTCAGCGAGGTGGAGATCGACGTCGGCGGCGAGCGGCGGGTGCTGCCCGCTGACACCGTGGTCGCGGCGCTGGGGTTCACCGCCGACCTCGGGCCGATCGAGAGCTGGGGGCTGGAGCTGGAGAAGCGGTCGATCCCGGTCGACACCACGATGCGCACCAGCCGGGCCCGCGTCTACGCGGCAGGGGACGTCGCGTCGTACCCGGGGAAGGTGAAGCTCATCGCGACGGGGTTCGGCGAGGCCGCCACGGCGGTGAACAACATCGCCGTCGAGCTCAACCCCGACGCCCACCTCTTCCCCGGCCACTCGTCGAACCTCGGCTGAGGGCTCGAACGTCACCAGAGGACAGTTTTTCCTCGAATCACCCATGATCAATGTCCGAAATGTCCGGACAATTCGAGGAAGAACTGTCCCCTGGCGACGGCGTGGCACTCCGAAGCCGAACCCCCCTCGCGAGGTCGAGCCCGAATCCGAGGGCATGGGGCCCGATTCCGTCGGCGTCGGTGGGGTCGGGCGGCGGTGTTGGGTGGACGTGGAACGGCACCCGGGATGTGGGGATCTCCGGGTGCCGTGTCGGGGGACGGATCAGGCCCAGTCGATGTCAGGCCCACTCGATGTCAGGCCCAGTCGATGTCAGGCCCGTTGGCTCAGGCCAGTGGATTTCAGGCGCCGGTGGTGGTGTTGATCCAGTCGGCGAAGGCCGGGACGTCGGTGTAGATCGACGGGCCGGTGGCGCAGGTCGAGTCACCGTTGCCGGAGCGGCTCGTGGCGCCGATCAGCTCCCAGTTGCCCTCGGTGCCCTTGATCTGCGGGCCGCCCGAGTCGCCGTAGCAGGCACCGGCGTTGCCGCCGGGGTTGTCGGTGCAGATCTCGCCCGCGCCGTCGATGCCGGTGCAGCCGGCGTCGTCGACGATGCTGGTGTCGAGCTCCTGCAGGTTCGACGGGACCTCACCGCAGCCGCTCTCCGGGCAGGTCTGGCCCCAGCCGATGATGCGGCTCGGCGTGCCGGTGGCACCCGACTCGGCGGCGATCTTGATCGGCGCGGCGGTCAGCTGCTTGTCCAGCTGCAGCACCGCGAGGTCGGCGCTCTGGTGCACCTCGGTCTTGGTCACGGCGGCTTCCTCGCCACCGGTGGTGTTGTCGTTGCTGCCGACGCGGACCGTGAAGTCGCCGCCGCTCTGCACGCAGTGCGCGGCCGTCACCACCCAGTCCGGCTTGATCAGCGCGCCACCGCAGATGTGTCCGCCCTGCTGCTGCAGGGACACCATGAACGAGTAGGTCTCGGTCGCGTCGTGACCACCGATGATCATCGGGTCGACGTCGTCACCGGCCGCGACGGCGGGCATGCTCAGCGCGCCCACGGCGCTGACCGCGGCGACCGCGGAGATGAGAACCGAACGAATGCGCATGGGGGTCGAATCCTCCGGGGTTCCCCGGCTCCGAAGGCCGGCTGGCCGCTGACGCTAACGGCGCCGATCACCCGGGCGTACCCACGAAGGTCGTAGGCGGAGCGCGAAAAGGGCGGTGACCAGCGGACAATCCGCAGGTCACCGCCCTGATCAAGATCGGCTCAGGGGTTTTTGCCGCCTTTCCCGATGAAGGCGACTACTCGTCAGCCTCGCCGAGGTCCACGTCGGCGTACTCGCGCAGCTTGGTGAGCTTGTGCGAGGCGTCGACGACGCGCGTCGTGCCCGACTTCGAGCGCATCACGATGGACTGCGTGGTGCAGCGGTCGGCGCGGTAGTGCACGCCGCGCAGCAGCGCGCCGTCGGTGATGCCGGTGGCCACGAAGAACATGTTGTCGCCGCGCACCAGGTCCGACGTGGTCAGCACCTGGTTCGGGTCGTGCCCGGCCTCGCGCAGCTTCTCCCGCTCCTCGTCGTTCTGCGGCCACAACCGGCCCTGGATCTCACCGTCGAGGCACTTCAGCGCGCACGCGGCGATGATGCCCTCGGGCGTGCCGCCGATGCCCAGCAGCATGTCGACGCCGCTGTTCGGGCGGGCCGCCGCGATCGCGCCCGCCACGTCGCCGTCGGAGATGAACTGCACGCGGGCACCGGCCTCGCGGACCTCCTTGACGATCTGCTCGTGCCGCGGCCGGTCCAGCACGCACACCGTCACGTCGGCGACGTCGACCTGCTTGGCCTTGGCGACGCGGCGCACGTTCTCCGAGATCGGGGCGCTGATGTCGATGACGCCCGCGGCCTCGGGGCCGACCGCCATCTTCTCCATGTAGAACACCGCGGACGGGTCGAACATGGTGCCGCGCTCGGACACCGCCAGCACCGCCAGCGCGTTCGGCATGCCCTTGCTGAGCAGCGTCGTCCCGTCGATGGGGTCCACGGCGACGTCGACCTCGGGGCCTTCCCCGTTGCCGACCTCCTCGCCGTTGTAGAGCATCGGGGCTTCGTCCTTCTCGCCCTCACCGATGACCACCGTGCCGCGCATCGACACCGTGCCGATGAGCTTGCGCATGGCGTCCACCGCGGCGCCGTCGCCCGCGTTCTTGTCGCCGCGCCCCACCCAGCGGCCGCCCGCCATCGCGGCGGCCTCGGTCACGCGGACGAGTTCCATCGCCAGGTTGCGGTCGGGTGCTTCCGGGTGTCGTTGCGTCATCGCGCCTCCCCGTTGTCAGGCATCGTCGGTACCGCCCGAGTCCGGCGGGAAAACGCCCCGCGCCCAGGCATGTTGGCTGCGATCTTCCCAGATCATCGGGGCTCGGGGATCGTTCGCGTGGGACAGCCCACTCCCTCCGGCCCTACCCGCTGAGCTGCGGTGCCGCCGGTGAGAGCATGGGTCTCGTGGCTGAACCCCGCAACCAGCAACCGGCTCCGTCCCGCCCGCCGCGGACGATGTCGGCGATGATCTTCGCCATCCTGCCGTTGGTGCTGGTCTCGTTCGGCATCGCCGGGCTGTTCACGCAGTGCTCGTTCACCCCGAGCGGCCCGACCGTGGACAGCGGATCGGTGCCGACCGTGGACGTTCCCGCCGAGCTGCGCGACGCGGCGGCCGGGGTGGACTTCCCGATCGTCGACCCGCAGCTGCCCGGCACCTGGCGCGCCAACTCCAGCAACAGCACCACGCTGCCCTCGCACACCGAGGTCGTCCGGGTCGGCTGGCTGACCGGCGACGCCCGCTACCTGCGCCTCGCACAGTCGACCGCTGCCGAGGAGGAACTCGTCACCGGTGAGACGCGGCAGCCGCCGCACGCGCTCGGCACGACCGAGGCCGGCGGTCGCCAGTGGATCCGCTACCAGGGCGTTCGCGACGAGCAGGCGTGGGTGAGCGAGCGCGACGGGGTCCGCCTGCTCATCACCGGCAACGCCACCGAAGCCGAGTTCAGGACCCTCGCCGAAGCCGCCCTGACCGGCCCCGAGATCGGCTCATGACCGCCCGGACCGGCTGAGTCAGGACTCGTCCTCGACGCTGGCCAGGGCGCGGTCCACGCGCTCCCGGGCCCCGGCGAGGTGACGTTCGCAGACCGCTGCCAGGGCTTCGCCCTTCTCCCACAGGGCCAGCGAGTCCTCCAGCGACAGGCCACCGGCCTCCAGCTGCTTGACGACCTCCGCCAGCTGGTCGCGGGCGGCCTCGTAGCCGAGCTCGGCGACCTCCGGGTGCTCGGCGACGGGGTCGAAGTGCTCGTCGGGCTGGTTCTCGGTCACGGGGCAGGGCTCTCCACATTCGCTCGCACGGACACCACCGCGGTGGCGATCGCCTGGTCGTAGCCGACGAACGCCTCCGCGAACTCGGCACCGTCGCCCTCGCGCACCGCGTCGTTGATGCGCAGCTGGGCCTCCGCGACCCTACGTCGGTGGGCCGACGCCTCCCACCAGGCGGGGCCGACGTAGTCGGAGGTCGCGTCGATCAGGGCGCGCAGCCGCCCGGGCAGGTCCTTGCGGTCGGCCGAGTCGCACCCGCCGAGCAGCGCCTCCCACGTGCACGCGGCCGTGACGTCGGCGCTCTCGGCGCAGCGCCGGACCTCGCCCGCCCGTTCTCGGCTGCGCGCCGCGCCCACGGTGAGGGGGAGGAACGAGGGCTCCTGCTTCGGGTGCACGTGGAAGTCCTTGGTCAGTCAGGTACGACGGCGTGGACCGCGCCGTCGGCGACCCGCACCCGCAGCCGGGTGCCCGCGGGCGCGTCGTCGACGGAGCGCAGCACGCCGTCGACCTCGTCGGTGTCCTCGATGCGCTGCACGATCGCGTATCCACGAGCCAGAGTGGCCGCAGGTCCCAAGGTCGTCAAGCGTGATCGAGTTGCGCTCAGCGCATGTCCCTCCGCCGTGAGGACCGCGCTCATCGCCCGCCGGGAG
This sequence comes from Saccharopolyspora sp. ID03-671, assembly GCF_045278815.1. Taxonomy (NCBI): domain Bacteria; kingdom Bacillati; phylum Actinomycetota; class Actinomycetes; order Pseudonocardiales; family Pseudonocardiaceae; genus Saccharopolyspora; species Saccharopolyspora sp. ID03-671. Next base: position 2,979,480 of record NZ_CP134054.1, on the reverse strand, counting down.
CGGTCGCGCAGCTGCGCGACCTGCTCGGCGCGCTGCTGCAGCGGCTTGTGCGGGTCGGCCAGCGCCGGACGGCTGCGCAGCTGGTCGAGCAGCCTGCGCTCGCGATCCACCCACCCGTGCAGCGCCCGTCGCGCCCGGTCGCGGAGCTGCCCGATGCGCTGGCTCTCCTCGGCGACGTCGGGCACCACGCGCTTGCCCGCACCGGTCGGTGTGGAACAGCGCACATCGGCGACGTGGTCGAGCAGCGGCGAGTCCGGTTCGTGCCCGATCGCGCTGACCACCGGGGTCGTGCAGGCCGCCACCGCCCGGCACAGCGCCTCGTCGGAGAACGGCAGCAGGTCCTCGACGCTGCCGCCGCCGCGCGCCAGCACGATCACGTCGACCTCGGGCATCCGGTCGAGCTCTTCGAGGGCGGGCAGGATCTGCGGCACCGCGCTGGTGCCCTGCACCGCGACGTTGCGGACCTCGAACTGCACGTTGGGCCAGCGCAGCTGCGCGTTGGTGAGCACGTCGTGCTCGGCGGCCGAGGCCCGGCCGGTGATCAGCCCGACCCGGTTCGGCAGGAACGGCAGCGGCCGCTTGCGCCTCGGGTCGAACAATCCCTCGGCCTTGAGCAGCTGGCGCAGCCGTTCGATGCGCGCGAGCAGCTCACCGATGCCGACGGCCCGGATCTCGTCGACCCGCAGGCTCAGCGTGCCGCGGCCGACGAAGAACGTCGGCTTGCCGTGCACCACGACGCGGCTGCCGTCGGTCAGCGGCGGGTCCATCTTGCGCAGCAGCGACGACGCGCAGGTCAGCGTCAGCGACACGTCGGCGGACGGGTCGCGCAGGGTCAGGAACGCCGTCTGGGCGCCGGGCCGCATCGAGATCTGGGTGATCTGCCCCTCGACCCAGATCTGGCCGAGCCGGTTGATCCAGTCGGCGATCTTGCGGGCCACGGTCCGAACCGGCCACGGCTCCTCGGCACTGGTGGGCGAAGTCAGCGTTCCTCCTCGTCGAAGATTGTTTTCCAGGCTCATTCTGCTTGGCGGTGCAAGTAGCGGAACCTCAGCGGCCCTCTGGCTCCGGGATCCGCGACTTGAGTATGTCGATACGCGGCGCCGCGGCTGTCCTCACCAGAGGACCGCTGAGAACCCGCGGCGGTGCGAGTGGCGAGGGTGGTGGAGGAGAGAGCGACTTCGTCGCTCGCTACTGCTCGCGCAGGCGGGTGAGGCGGTTGCGCAGCATCCGGAGGTAGTCCGGGCGCTGGGCGGTGCGCTCCTCGTGGGCGAGCAGTCGGGTGAGATCGTCCTCGGTGAACGAGCGTAGGCGACCGCGCAGCTGGGGCAGGCTCAGCGCGTCGTAGTCGGCGATCAGCGAGTTCTCCTGCGGCTCCGGCGCGGGTTCCGCGGCGGGCTCCGGGGCGGTGTCCTCGTCGAAGACCGCCCACTCCGGCTCTTCCTCGGGCGTGCGCAGCACCGACAGCGCCTCGTCGCCCTTGATCGCGAGTTCGGTGATGTGCTGCTGGACCCGCATCGACGCCTGCAGCGTCTGGCTGGCCACGGTCACGGGCAGGCCGAGCAGCGTCGCGGGCAGGGCGCGGGCCTGTTCGACGGCGGTCGCGGCCAGACCGGCCGCCACCCGCACCGGCAGGGGGAACTCTGACATGGGCCCAGCCTGCCCCAGAAGCGGTCGCCAGGCCATCACTTCAGGGCCGGAATGTGATCCCGGACCGGTGTGGTGGCGGCGACCGGACGAGCACGAATACGCCCCTCGATGGAGTGACAGCGAGCACCGACCGGAGGCAGATCGGCGGGTCGCGGATCCGTACCCTTGATGGCATGACGACCACGCCCGAGGCCCGCGACCTCGAAACCGACCCCGTTGACACCGACACCGTTGGCGACGCCGGCCGGACCAAGCGGGTTCTGCTGGCCAAGCCCCGTGGTTACTGCGCGGGCGTCGACCGCGCAGTCATCACCGTCGAGAAGGCGCTGGAGACCTACGGCCCGCCGGTCTACGTCCGCAAGGAGATCGTGCACAACCGGCACGTGGTGGACACCCTGACCGAGCGCGGCGTGATCTTCGTCGACGAGACCGACGAGGTGCCGGAGGGCGCCCTCGTGGTGTTCTCCGCGCACGGCGTCTCCCCGGCCGTCCACCAGGAGGCCGAGGAGCGCAACCTCCGCACCATCGACGCCACCTGCCCGCTGGTGACCAAGGTGCACAAGGAGGTCAACCGCTTCGCGCGCGACGACTACGACATCCTGCTGATCGGCCACGAGGGCCACGAGGAGGTCGAGGGCACCGCCGGTGAGGCGCCCGAGCGCGTGCAGCTGGTGGACAAGCCCGAGGACGTCGACAAGGTGGAGGTCCGCGACCCGAGCAAGGTCGTCTGGCTGTCGCAGACCACCCTGAGCGTCGACGAGACGATGGAGCGCGTCGACCAGCTCACCGAGAAGTTCCCGACGCTGCAGGCCCCGCCGAGCGACGACATCTGCTACGCCACGTCCAACCGCCAGCAGGCGGTGAAGGTGATGGCCCCGCAGTGCGACCTGGTGATCGTGGTCGGCTCGCAGAACTCCTCGAACTCCAAGCGGCTGGTCGAGGTGGCGCTGCAGGCCGGTGCGTCGGCGTCGCACCTGATCGACTACGCCTCGCAGATCGACGAGTCCTGGCTGGAGGGCGTGACCACGGTCGGCGTCACCAGCGGTGCCTCGGTGCCGGATGTGCTGGTGCTGCAGGTCCTGGACCACCTCGCCGAGCGCGGCTGGGGTGACGTCGAGGAGGTCACCACGGCCAACGAGAAGGTCACCTTCGCGCTGCCCCGCGAGCTCCGCAAGGACCTGGACGAGAACGCCAGCCCCAAGTCGGTCCGCTGACCTGATCCAGACGACAAGCCGCCCGGCTCCGGAGTCCGGAGCCGGGCGGCTTCTTCGTCCCTAAGGGCCTGGGCGGCGCGGGCGGCGGCCGGGTGGGGGTTCCGGCGGGCGAGGCCGCCCTGGGGCGCCCTGGCGGGGTGGACGGGGGCCTCCTGCGCGCGGGTCGTTGGCCGGGCGGGGCGGGCGTCCGGCCGGGGGGACGTCGCGCCGCGGAGCGTCGCCGTTCGGGCGGCCCTGGGCGTCGCGCGGACCGGTGCCGCGCGGCTGCTGCCTGCCGTCGGCGCGGCGCTCGCCGCCGCGCCCCTCCTCGCGGGGCCTGCGGCCGTCTCCGCGCGACTTGCGGCTTTCGGGCGACTTGCGCCCGTCGGCCGACCTGCGGTCTTCGCGCGGTGCGCGATCGGCCGGGCGCTTGCGCGGTTCGTCGTCGCGGGCCGCCTTCCTCCGCGGCGGCGGCACCGGCCTGGCCTTCTTGGTCTTGGCGTCCGGGTCGACGCCGAGGTCGAAGTCGTCCTCGGGCTCGGCCTTCTGCGTCACGAACATCCGCAGCAGACCGATGCCGAGCGCGACCGCGGTGGCACCGGCCATGATCGGGAAGCTCGTGATCAGCGGGCGAGCGACCGACAGCGCCTTGCCCGCGATGCCCGCGCCGGAGGTGCTGCCCGCGCCGGCGATGAGGACCAGAACCGGCATCACGATGCCGAGGACGAGCGGTGGCTGCACCATCGGACCGAAGACGCTGCGCCGCTGCACCAGCAGGACGGCGGCGAGGGACCCGAGGAAGAAGGCCGTCTTGAAGATGTACCCGGGCTGTTGCCAGATGAGGGTGTCCAGCAGGGTGCCGACCGCGGTCGGGACGGCGGCCAGCAGCACGGCGCCCCACAGCGGCACCCCGAGGGTGCTGAACGCGGAGCGCGCACCCCACTCGGGCGCGCCATTACCGGTAGTCGAAGCGCTCTGGCTCTCGCGGATCGCGGTCACAGTCCCCAACGGTAACGGTCCAGTACCTCAGTGCGAGAGCGGTCTCGTGGAACGGACTCGTTACCCCACGTCGAGTAATGGTTCATGTACGACTCGCCGTGATCGCCGCGTGATCTCCGTGCAGCCAAATGGATGCCGTATCGCCCGGTCGAGCGTGTGAGCCTTGACACAAGGAGTGCGACCATCTTAGCGTCCGAGCAATCGTTTTCTCGCCCGGGTGTGCGACGAGACGGGAGTCGGAATGGACACGGCGCCACCGCTGGTCGAGCTGACCGGCATCACCAAGCGATACGGCGGTGTGCTCGCCTGCGACGCCGTTGACCTCGCGATCCGCGGGGGCGAGGTGCACGCCCTGCTCGGCGAGAACGGCGCGGGCAAGAGCACGCTGATGAAGGTCCTCTCGGGGGACGTCACCGATCACGCGGGCGTGATCACCATCGAGGGTCACCCGGTCCAGTTCGGAAAGCCCGCCGACGCGCAGCACGCCGGGATCGCGATGATCCACCAGGAACTCGACCTGGTGCCCGGCCTGAGCGTCGCCGAGAACCTCCACCTGGGACGCGAACCGCGCACCCGGCTCGGCGTGGTGGACCGCCGCGCGATGGCGGAGCGCACCCGAGAACTGCTGCGGCGCACCGGGATCGACCTCGACCCGCACCGGCCCGTCGGCGAGCTGCGGGTGGGCGAGCAGCAGCTGGTCACCATCGCCCGCGCGCTGTCGCTGGACGCCAAGGTGCTGATCATGGACGAGCCGACGTCGGCGCTGTCCACAGCGGAGGTCGAGCGGCTGTTCTCCGTCATCGGCGAGCTGCGGCGCACCGGCACCGGCATCGTCTACATCTCGCACCGGATGGACGAGATCGGCCAGGTAGCCGACCGCGCCACCGTGCTCCGCAACGGCCGCAAGGTCACCGAGTTCGACGCCCAGGAGATGACCGCCGAGGAGGCGGCCGAGGCGATGGTGGGCCGCTCGGTGCAGACCCGCTTCCGCTCCCGGACCGCCGACGTCGGCGAGGAACTGCTGCGCGTCAAGGGTTTCGCGGTCCGGCCGAAGCGGAACCGGGTCGGGCGGCGCGAACCCGACGGCATCGACCTGACGGTGCGCCGCGGCGAGATCGTCGGCCTGTGCGGACTGCTCGGAGCGGCCGCACCGAACTGCTGGAGTCGCTCTACGGCGCCGGATCGCCCGGCGCGTGGGAGGGCGAGGTGGAGCTCGACGGGCGGGCGGTGCGGCCGGGGGGTCCGCGCCGCGCGCTGCGCTCGGGCATCGCCTTCGTCCCGGAGGACCGGCGCAGCTCCGGCCTGGTGCTCGGGCACTCGGTCACCGCCAACACGGTGCTCTCGGTGCTCGACCGGCTCGGCGTCGCCGGTCTGGTGCGCCGCAAGTCCGAGACCACCGCCACTCAGCGCAGCGTCGAGCAGCTGAAGGTGAAGCTGGATCGCATCTCGGACGCGGTGGGGACGCTCTCCGGCGGCAACCAGCAGAAGGTCGTGTTCGGGCGCATGCTGCTCACCGAGCCCAGGTTGCTGCTGCTCGACGATCCGACGCGAGGAGTGGACATCGGCGCGAAGGCCGAGATCTACCAACTGCTCTCGGACATCGCCGGGCGCGGCATCGGAGTGCTGCTGGCCTCCTCCGAACTCCCCGAGCTGGTGGGGGTGTGCCACCGGGTGGTGGTGCTGCGCGCCGGACGCAGCGTCGCCGAGTTCGACACCGCGCGCGCCGGCGAGGCGGAACTGCTCGCGGCGGCGATGGGAGAGCGGAACGGGAAGCCACCGGGGCCGGCCGTCGGCACCGGGCAGAGCACCGGCGGAGGTGCGAATTGAGCAACCAGACGGAGCAGCGGCCCGTGCCCGGCGACCTGCCCGCGCAGCGTTCCAAGCGGGCCGACACCGTCGAGACCCTGTTCAAGTTCCAGAGCTTCTTCGGCCTGGTCGCGGTGTTCATCGCGGCGGTGATCTTCTCACCTCGCAACGACGGCCAGATCCTGTTCCTGAGCAGCGACAACCTGTTCAACATCGTGCGCGCGGTCTCCGAGATCGGGATCATCGCGATCGGGCTGACCTTCGTGATCCTCATCGGCGGGATCGACCTGTCGGTCGGCTCGGTGCTGGGGCTGGCGGCGGTCGGCTCGGCCGTGCTCATGGTCAACAGCGGCTACGGCGTGTGGGCCACGGTCCTCGTCGTGCTGCTGGCCGGGATCGCCTTCGGGTTCCTGCAGGGCGCCGCCGTGGCGCTGCTGGGGGTGCAGGCGTTCATCGTCACCCTCGCCGGGCTGCAGATCGCGCGCGGACTCGCGCGCATGTGGTCCGGCGGCGAGACCGTGCAGATCTCCTACGGCGACGGGCCCGGCCAGGCCCCGATGCTGTTCTCCCTGCTGGGCGAGCGGACCTTCGGCGGAGTGGTGCCGATCCCGGCGCTGATCTTCGCCGCGGTGGCCGTGCTCGCGATCCTGTTCCTGCGCTCCAGCGCCTACTCCCGGCACCTGTACGCGATCGGCGGCAACGAGAAGGCGGCTCGGCTGTCCGGTGTGCCGGTGAACCGGGTCAAGATCATCGCGTTCGTCATCGCGGGGTTCTGCGCCGCGCTGGCCGGCATCGTGCACGCCGGGCAGCTCAACGCGGGCAGCCCCAACGACGGAACCGCCTACGAGCTCGACGGAATCGCCGCGGTGGTCGTCGGCGGCACCAGCCTGGCCGGCGGCCGGGGCTCGGTGATCGGCACCATCGCCGGCGCGCTGCTGCTCGGCATCCTCAACAACATCCTGAGCCTGAACAGCGTCAACACCGATCTGCAACTGCTCATCAAAGGACTGGTGATCGTCGCGGCTGCGGCGCTGCAGCGCCTGCGTCCCACGGCGTGAGGGAGAAATACCGAAGGGAGCACGATGCGCAAGACAACGAAGTCCTTGGTCGCCATCACGTGCGCCGCGGTCGCGTTCGCCGCCGCCGGTTGCGGGACCACCAGCGAGAACACCGGCCAGGTCCAGGCCCAGGACCCCACGAAGAACTGCCAGGGCCCCGACGGCAAGTACACGATCGGCATGAGCCAGGCCAACCTCGCCGAGCCCTACCGGGTGCGCATGGACGACGACATCCGCAAGGCCGCGCAGAAGGTCCCGCAGTTCGAGGAGGTGCAGTTCCGACGCCGCGAAGGACAACTCCAAGCAGGTCAGCGACGTCGAGAACCTCATGACCAAGCAGGTCGACCTGCTGATGATCTCGCCGAACGAGGCCGCACCGCTGACCGACGTCGTGCGCAAGGCCTACAACCAGGGCATCCCGGTCGTGGTGCTGGACCGCAAGGTCGACGGCGACGCCTTCACCACCTACATCGGCGCGGACAACGTCGCCATCGGCAAGCAGGCCGGTGAGTTCTTCAAGAACACGCTGCTCCCGCAGGGCGGCAAGATCGTGCAGATCAAGGGCCTGTCCGGCTCGACGCCGGCCGCCGAGCGGGAAGAGGGCTTCAAGCAGGGAATCGCGGGCTCCAAGATCGAGATCGTGGCCACCGCCGACGGCGAGTGGGAGCGCTCGGTCGGGCAGCAGAAGATGGACGCGCTGCTCAAGGCGCACCCGGACATCCAGGCCGTGTACTCGCAGAACGACCCGATGGCCGAGGGCGCCTGGCTGGCCGCGCAGGCCGCCAACCGCCCGGACCTGAAGTTCGTGGGCATCGACGGGCTCCCGATCCCCTCCGGCGGCATCAAGGCCGTCGAGGAAGGGCGGTTGCAGGCCACGAACCTCTACCCGACGGGTGGCGCGGAGGCCGTCGAGGCCGCCAAGAAGCTGCTCGTGGACTGCCAGCAGGTGCCCAAGACCCAGACGCTGGGCACCGAACTGATCACGAAGGACAACGCCGCGGAGGTCTACGACCGGCTCAACCAGGGCTAGAACAGCGGGCGCGGATCCTTTGCGGAAAGGACCCGCGTTCGTCGCCGAAATCCCGCCGCAGCGCGCGTTCATCGCGTGCTGCGGCTTTTTCGCGCCGCGAATAGCCGGAACTGGTTCGATACACCTGCCGATCAGTTGAATTCGGCTGCCCGGCAACCAAAAACACCTGGTTGGCGGCTGTCGTGAACACGACACACCAGAGACCATCTTATTGAGTGAATTCGCGCATCGATGACTATTCCGCGTCCGTTGTTTGGTTGCCGTCCGGGAGGCCATTTCTTACGCTGCGCATGATCGCGCTTTGAGATCTTGTCGGGTCCGCGTCGGTTGGAAACCACCTAGTTAGAGCGCATCACGATTCACCGGAACCGGAATCAGCGGCAGAACTGTCTGCTGTGGATAGTGCTGTCCGCAGGGGAGGGCGAGCACGATGACAACACGCTCCGCACCGTCGCGCAGCGACGTCCGCCGGCGGTCCCACCGCCTCGCCGCGTACCTGGGTGTCTTCTCGCTCGCCGCTGCCGCGGTGATCGCCGACGCCGGGTTCGCGAGCGTCCGAGCACACGCCCAGCAACCCGCTCCGCCCAGCAAGGGCCCGGTCGGCTGGGACACCTTCCGAGACCTGGACGGGATGCCGCGGCTGCGCGGCGCCGAGCAGTCCCTGCAGTTCTCCAGCTTCGACCGCTCCGGCGGCAACGACGACGGTTTCGAGGGCACCTACTCGTGCCTGCGCGAATCCGAGCAGGGCTGCGTCATCGCCGAGCACACCGGACCGGGCGAGATCTCCGGCCTGTGGAGCACCCGCGAGCCGATGGGCGACGTCACCGCCACCGGCAACCTCGTCGTCGAGCTCGACGGCCGCACCGTCCTCGACGCCCCGTTCGCCGACGTGGTCAGCGGAAAGCTCGGCGCGCCCTTCGCGTGGCCGCTGGTCGGCAACGCCGACGACGCCGCGGGCGGTGTGGTCAGCAAGGTGCCGATGCCGTTCCGCGAGTCGATGCGCGTGACCGTGCGCAACAACCCGGACTTCTACCACGTCAACTACCGGACCTTCCCCGACGCGGAAGGCGTGCGGACCTTCGATCCCGCCGACCCGGCGACCGACGTGCTGGACAAGCTGCGGGGGTTCGGCGTCGCCGACCCGAAGAACGCCACCGGCGGGACCCCGGTGCGCAGCGACTTCGACCTGGCGCCGGGCGGCTCGCACACCGTCGCCGAGGTGTCCGGCCCGGCGCGGATCAACCAGCTGCGGGTGCGGCTGCCGCAGGTGCAGGCCGCGCCCCAGGTCGTCGACGACGGCATGGCCTTCGGCCAGGGCGGCGGCAGCCGGTTCCGGATGCGGGTCGCCCCCGACAACCAGGGCGTGCGGGTGATCCGGCGGTTCGACCCGCAGGTCGCCGACCAGGTCGCGAGCTTCGCCGTCAACGGGCAGCACGTCGGCGAGTGGCGCAGCGGCGCGGCAGCCCCGGGCCAGTGGGGCGTGCAGTCGCTGGACGTGCCCGCCGAGCTCACCGCCGGCCGGTCCTCCATCGACGTCGAGAACCGGTTCGTGGCTTCCTCGTTGGACGTCAACGAGTTCCGCTACGACGTGCAGAGCCTGGTCAACGGCGAGTGGGTGCGCACCGACGTGCTCGACCTCGGCCCCGGGCACCCGGGCGAGGAGAGCGCTCACGGGTACCAGATCGACAACCCGGTCTTCGAGCGCTCGCAGCTGTTCGGCCGCTACGCGATCCCGCCGGAGCAGGTCGCGGCCTCCGACGCGGTGCTCGAAGGCGCCCGGGTGCGCATCACCTTCGACGGCCGGACCACGGTGGACGCCCCGATCGGCGAGTTCTTCGGCACCGGGCTCGGCGAGCACGACGTGCGAACGATGATGAGCTCGGTCGATCCCGGCATGGACGGCTGGTACACCGCGTGGTGGCCGATGCCGTTCAACGAGAACGCGAAGGTGGAGATCGTCAACTCCGGCGGCATCCCGATCCAGGGCGCCAGCGCCGAGGTCGTCACCGGGCCCGGCGGGGTCGACGCGGGCAGCGGCTACTTCCACGCCACGCACAAGCGAGGGATGACGGTGCCGGGGCAGGACTGGAACTTCCTCGACACCGGCGGGGCGGGCACGTTCTACGGCGTCAGCCACACCATGCGCGGCCTGATCCCGCTCAACGAGACCCGGGCGAGCGTGCTGCCGCACTCCACGCCGCTGGCAGCCGCCAACCCGCGCAACTACCTGGAGGGCGACGAGCGGTTCTACGTCGACGGCGCGCAGGAACCGGCCTGGCACGGAACCGGCACCGAGGACTTCTACGAGTCCGGCTGGTACTTCCGGTTCGGTACCACGTTCTCGATGCCGCAGGCGGGCAACCCCGCTCACGAGGTCAACCAGGACGGGTGCCAGTACGACTGCACCGGCGCCTACCGGCTGATGGCGGGTGACGCGGTGTCGTTCCGCAGCGGTCTGGTCGCGGGCATCGAGCACGGCCCGGCCAACGACGAGCCGGGGGACTACAGCTCCACGGCGTACTGGTACGGCGCCCCGGCGGGCCGCAGCCTCCCGGTGGGACCCCCGCCCCCGGAGATCCCGCCGTCGCTGCCCCCGGCTCCCGCACCGAGCAGCGTCCCCACCCAACCCACCCCCACAGCCCCGGAAACCCCAGGCCCCACGAACGAACCCACGGACTCCCAAGAGCCCACGGACTCCCAGGAACCGACGGATTCCCGTGAACCGACGGACTCCCAGGAACCAACCCGATCGGAGGCGCCCCCGACGAGCAACGACGGAGGCCTCCTCCCCACCTGGAACTGACCACCCCCGCACCCGGTGGCCGGACCTCCACGGAGACCCGGCCACCGGGTGCTCTCGTGCCCGGTTCCTCGGTCCCGGAGGGCGCGATGCTCACCAGTGGACAGTTTTAGCCATAATCACCCATGATCAATGTCCGAAATGTCGGGACAATTATGGCTAAAACTGTCCCCTAGCGAGTCGAGCTGCCCCGGGCGACCAGGTGCGCGGACAGGGTGGTGGTGGAGGTCTCCTCGCGGTCGCCGGCGATGCGGTCGAGGAGGAGCCGGGCCGCCAGGGCGCCCATGTCGTAGGCGGGCTGGGCGACCACCGACAGCGGTGGGTCCAGCAGCGTCGTCCACGGGGCGTCGTCGAAGGCGACCACGCCGACGTCGCGGCCCGGCTTGAGGCGCAGCGCCGCCAGGGCCTCCAGCACGCCCACGGCCATCGCGCTGTTGCCGACCAGCAGCGCGTCCGGCGGATCGTCCTGGGCGAGCAGCTCGTGCGCCGCCCGCTGCGCGCCCTCGGCCTTGAAGCTCGCCCGCCGCACCAGCGACGTCGAGCCCGGCAGCTTCGCCGCCCGCAGGCCGTCGCGGTAGCCGGCCAGCCGGTCGTCGGCCGTGGGCACGCCGCTCGGGCCGGTGAGGCAGCCGATGCGGCCGTACCCCTGACCGGACAGGTGCAGCGTCGCGTGCTTGGCGGCGAGCCGGTTGTCGACCAGCACCGTGTCGCTCGCGTGGTCCGGCAGCGGCCGGTCCACCGCCACCACCGGCGTGCTGTGCCGGGCCAGCAGCTCGGCGGTCTCCGCGCTGCCCGTGGGCGAGAGCAGCACCCCGGCCACGCGCTCCTGCAAGGCCACGTCGACGTACTCGCGCTCCTTGTCTGCGGTGTCGTCGGAGTTGCACAGCACCAGCGAGTACCCGGCCTCGTGCGCGACGTCCTCCACGCCGCGGGCGATCGCGGTGAAGAACGGGTTCTCCACGTCGGAGATGATCAGGGCGAGGACCGCCGTCTCCTGCTTGCGCAGGTTGCGGGCCGGTCCGTTGGGCCGGTAGCCGAGCGCCTCGGCGGCGGCGAGCACGCGCGCGGCCAGCTCGGGGTCCACGGTCGCCTTGCCGTTGAGCGCGCGTGAGACGGTCGCCGTGGACACCCCGGCGCGGTTCGCCACGTCGCTGATGGTCGCCACGGCATTCCTCCCTCACCGCTGGGCGAGTGACGGTGGGCCACCCGTCTTGACAGCCCGCATCACGCAAGAATAGCGTCCGAGAAAACGATTGCTCACGTTGGTTCGCAAGGTTTTCGAAGTGGATCGACCGGGCATCTGCGCACCGCCGGTTCTGCAGCAGTCAACGCCGCCTGTGAAGCGAACTTGGAGGAACTGTGGCTCGCATCGGTGTCGTCAGCATCTCTGACGGGCGTGGTCACGTGCACGCCCGCAACGCGGACTTCATCCAGTCCAAACAGGACGCTCTGGTGGCCTCGCTGCGCGCGGCCGGGCACGAGGTCGTCGTCGGCGCCGACCTGGTCGCCACCAACTCCCTGGCCGTCTCCGTCGCCCGCGAGGTCGCCGCGGCCGACGTCGACGTCACCGTCTTCTACTACGCCGTCTGGTCGTTCCCGCACTTCACGATGCTGGCCGCGGACGCCACCCGCAGCCCGCTCGTGCTCGTGGCCAGCACCGATCCCACCGAGCCCGGCCTGGTCGGCATGCTCGCCGCCGGGGGAGCCCTGGACCAGATCGGCCGCACCCACGCCCGGGCCTGGGGCGCGCCGGACGACGCCGAGCTGGCCGCCAAGATCGGCGTGCAGGCGCAGGCCTCGGCCGCGGTGAGCTCGCTGCACGGCTCCACCTTCGGCCGCTTCGGCGGACGCCCGATGGGCATGAACACCGCCGTCGCCAACACCGACCAGTGGATGCGCAAGTTCGGCGTCGACGTCGAGGAGATCGACCAGTACGAGCTCGTGCTGCGCGCCGAGCAGGCCGACGGCGCCGAGGCGAAGAAGGCCCGCGAGTGGATCGAGCAGAACGCGGCCGGGGTGCACTACGACGGCGACAAGCTCACCCCCGAGCTGCTGGAACGCCAGATCCGCTCCTACCTGGCGATCCGCGACATCATCGACGAGCGCAACATCGACTTCTCGGGCATCAAGGCCCAGCCGGAGCTGACCGAGAACTTCGCGACGATGGACGTCACCGAGGCGTTCCTCAACGACCCCTACGACTGGAACGGCCCCAAGCAGCCGCACGTGTGCGCCACCGAGGCCGACATGGACGGCGCGCTGACGATGCAGCTGTTCAAGGCCGTCTCCGGCACCCCGGTCCTGTTCGCCGACGTCCGGCACTACCACGCCGACCGCGACATCTGGGACCTGTGCAACTCCGGCCAGCACGCCACCTGGTACGCGGCGCGCAGCGACGACCCGGCCGAGAACCTCGCGAAGGTCAACTTCTACCCGGAGGTGTTCTTCTTCCCGGCCGGTGGCGCCTCGGTGCAGCACATCGCCGCCCCCGGCGAGATGACGCTCGGCCGGTTGACCAGGGAGAACGGCGAGTACCGGCTGCAGATGATGCTGGGCGAGTTCGAGACCTACGACGAGGCGACCAACAAGGCGCTGGTCGACCAGTCGACGCCGGAGTGGCCGCACGCGTTCGCGCGGCTGGACGCGCCGGGGGAGGTGTTCCTGTCGAAGTTCGGGGCGAACCACATCCACGCCGTGCCCGGTGATCACCGGGCCGCGCTGCGGGCCGTGGCCGAGCAGCTGGACGTTCGCCTGGACGAGTGGAGCCGGGGGTCGGGGTCGTGAGTGCTGAAGCCGGTGCCGACCGGCTTCAGCACTCACAGGTCGTGCTGCTCGGCATCGACATCGGCACCTCCAGCTCGAAGGGAGTGCTGGTCGACGCCTCGGGCACGATCCTGGCGAGGGCGAGCCGGCCGCACCAGACCTCGCACCCGCACCCGGGTTGGGTGGAGCACGACGCGGAAGCCGTGTGGTGGGCGGATTTCCTGGAGCTGACCCGAGAACTGCTGCCCGCCGCCGAGGGCTACGAGCTCGCCGGACTGGGCGTGAGCGGCATCGGTCCGGTGCTGCTCCCGGCCGACGGCAGCGGTAAACCGCTGCGCCCGGCGATCCTCTACGGCGTCGACACCCGCGCGACCGAGGAGATCGACGAGCTCACCGCCGAGCTCGGTGCCGACGAGATCCTGCGGCGCGGTGGTTCGGCGCTGTCCAGCCAGGCCGTCGGGCCGAAGATCCGGTGGCTGGCCAAGCACGAGCCGGAGGTCTACCGGCGCACCGAGATGCTGCTGATGTGCAGCTCCTACCTGGTGCACCGGCTGACCGGGGAGTACGTGCTCGACCACCACTCGGCCAGCCAGTGCGACCCGATCTACGACCTGCCCGCCCGGGACTGGTCGGCCGAGTGGGCCGCTCGGGTCGCGCCCGGCCTGCCGCTGCCGGAGCTGGCCTGGCCGACCGAGGTCGTCGGCCGCGTCGGCGCCGAGGCCGCCGCGGAAACCGGTCTGCCGGAAGGGCTTCCGGTCACAGCGGGCACGGTCGACGCGTGGGCGGAGGCGACCAGCGTCGGCGTGCGCAGCCCGGGCGACGTGATGCTGATGTACGGGACGACGATGTTCTTCGTCGAGGTGCTCGACGAGGTCACCCCGCACCCGGCGCTGTGGGGCACCTGCGGCGCGTTCCCGGACACCTACACGCTGGCGGCGGGCATGGCGACCTCCGGCGCGGTCACCGACTGGCTGCGCGGGCTCGTCGACGGCGACTTCGCGCGGCTGGTCTCGGAGGCCTCGGCGGTTCCGGCCGGGTCGCGGGGATTGCTGCTGCTGCCGTACTTCGCGGGCGAGCGCACGCCGATCTTCGACCCGTCGGCGCGCGGCGTGCTGGCGGGTCTGACGTTGGAGCACGGTCGGGCCGAGCTCTACCGCGCGGCCCTGGAAGGCATCTCGTTCGGGGTCCGCCACAACCTGGAGGCGATGGGCCGGGCGGGCGGCTCGGCCCGCCGCCTGGTCGCCGTCGGCGGCGGCACCCAAGGCGGCCTCTGGACCCAGATCGTCTCGGACATCACCGGCCAGCAGCAGCAGATCCCGGCCGAAACGGTGGGCGCGGCCTACGGAAACGCCCTCCTCGCGGGCATCGGCACGAACACGGCCATCACCCCCGACGCCTGGAACCCGATCACCACCACGATCCACCCCGACCAGGCCAACGCGGACCGCTACGACGCCTACTACCGCCACTACCGCGACCTCTACGAGTCCACTTCCCGCATCGCCCACTTCCTCGCCGAAGAACAACACGCCGCCGACCGCACTCCCTGACCCCTCGGATCGAAAACCGCTGTTTTCGTCGGTCGAAAACCCCGGTTTTCGCGTTCACGGGTGGTAGTCGCGCGGCCTTGTTAGGCTCACTCGTCCGAGTGGCTGGTGCGAGGTCGTGGGAGGTCGTGGTGGCGCGGCGTGTTCTCGCGGCCGGGTTGGCGCTGCTGGCGGTGGTGATCGCCGGGTGTTCGCGGTCCGAGGCCGGTGTGGTGCCCGCTGAGCCGGTGCCGGATCTCGGGGCCCAGCAGGTCTTCCGGCACCAGGTCTACGCGCAGCGGGAGACCGGGGCGTTGCGGCTGGACCTGTTCCTGCCCCGGCGCGGGGCGGAGGCGACTCCGCTGGTCGTGTACGTGCACGGCGGCGGTTGGGACGCGGGGGAGCGGACGCTCGACGTCGACCCGGGTGCGCCGGAAGCTCGTGCGGCGCAGCGGTTGTTGGAGCGCGGGTACGCGGTGGCGACGGTGGACTACCGGCTGACCGGGGTGGCGCGCTCGCCGGCGCAGGTCGTCGACGTCGCCGACGCGGTGCGGTGGTTGCAGCAGAACTCCGCGCGGTGGGGCCTGGACGCCGATCGGGTCGGGCTCTGGGGCGCTTCGGCGGGCGGGCACCTGGTCTCGCAGCTCGGGGCCGTTGCCGGGGATCCGGCGAAGCCGGGTGGCGGGCTCACCGGGATCAGGGCGGTCGTGGACTGGTTCGGTCCCAGCGACCTCAGCGCCGAAGCGCAGCACGAGCACCCGCAGCTGCAGGACTACGCGCGGCGGGCCATCACGGGGTTGCTGGGCTGCATGCCGGTCGACTGCCCCGACGTGGCCGACGCCGCGAGCCCGGCTCGCAACCTCTCCGGTGATGAGCCGCCGTTCCTCATCCAGCAGGGCACGGCGGATTCGCTGGTGCCCCTGGATCAGAGCCTCGACTTCGCCGCCGCCCTGCGCAGCCGCGGCGTGACCGCCGAGATGCACCCGTACCAGGGCCTCGACCACGGCTTCGGGAAAGGACCCCAGACGTCGCTCATCGTGGACGCCCTCGACGTCTTCGTGCGCGCGCACGTGTGAGGCCGCGGACAGTTTTAGCCATAACTGCCCATGATCAATGTCCGAAATGTCGGGACAATTATGGCTAAAACTGTCCTCGGTCCGGGAGGGCACGCCGCGGGAGGACGGTTCAGTTCCGGGTGGGGTCGGAGGGGTCGGTTCCGTTGAGGGAGGCGTCTTCTTCGCGGCGGAGTTCGGGGAGCTCCCCGGAGGAGGCGGTCTCCGCCAGGGGCTGGACCGCGTTGCGGAACGTCTCCAAGGCGTCGAGCTCGCGGCGGCGGGCCGAGACGAAGCGCTGCAGGTGGGTGCTGGAGAGGTTGACCGCCTCGACGGCGTTTCCCGCCGCGCGCTGCGAGCGCACCGCCTGCGCGCGGACCTGCTCGATGTCCGCGGCCAACGTGCGCTCGGTCGAGGCGAACATCGCCGCCGACGCCAGCACCGCGAAACCCGTCGGCCCGCACAGGAACACCCGCTTGCCGAGCAGCCACGACAGCAGCTGCGGGTCGGCGTCGAGCGCGGCGATCACCGCGGCGTCGGAGGGCACGAACATGATCGAGCCGTAGATCGCGTCCGCCCAGCGCTGGTAGCCCTTCCCCGCCAGCTCGGTCGCGCGGGAGCGGATGTTGCGGACGTGGACCCGCAGCGCGTCGGCGCGCTCCTCGGCGTCGTCGGTCTCCATCGCCTCGGCCCACACCGCGAGGCTCGCCTTGGAATCGACCGGAACCTGCCGTCCGCCACCGACTTCGAGCACCATGTCGGGCCGGGCCGCGCCGCCGCCGGCGAGGTCGGTCTGCAGCGTGAAGTGGATGCCCTCGCGCAGGCCCAGCGACCGGGCCGTCTCGACCAGCACCTGCTCGCCGAGCTCACCGCGACCGGTGATGGAGGCGAACGCGACCTCGTAGCGCCGCAGCGCCGCCTGCTGAGCGGTGCTGCGCGCGCGTTCGGCCTCGACCATGCGCAGCGCGTCGTCCGCCCGCCGGGCGCTGTCGCTGTACAACCGCCAGATCAGCAGCAGCGCCGCCGCGACCAGCAGGATCAGCACGACGACGAACCCGACCAGCACCCCAGTCCCCACACGACCTCCATCCGCGAGACGGTCCGACCATCATCCAAGACGGCCCCGACAAGATCACCTCAGGCGCGCGGGGTTTCGAACCACCCGGCGGGGTGGAGTGTGATCGCGCGTGGTGAACACCGGATCACGCTGCGGTGCGACACGCCGAGCTGCCCTGGGGGGTGAACCGGGGTGATCGGGCCGCCGCTAGCTTGGTGGTCATGCGGGTACTGCACACCTCGGATTGGCACGTGGGGCGGACGTTCCACGGCCGTGACCTGCTCGGAGATCAAGAAGCCGTGCTCGGCGGACTTGCCGAGCTGGTGACCGAGGAGCAGGTCGACGTCGTGGTGGTCGCCGGTGATCTCTACGACCGAGCGGTGCCCTCCGGCGAGGCGGTGCAGACCTGCGTGCGCGTGCTCTCCCGCATCCGCGAGGCCGGCGCCCAGCTGGTGATCACCTCCGGCAACCACGACTCCGCGCCGCGCGTCGGCGCGTTCGCCGACTTCGCCGCCGCCGGTGGGCTGCACCTGCGCACCCGCATCGACGCGCTGCACGAACCGGTGCTGCTCGACGACGAGCACGGGCCGGTCGCCTTCTACGGCATCCCGTACCTCGAACCCGATCCCGCCAAGCACGCGCTGAAGGCCGTCGCGGACGTGCCAGGGGCGAGCGAGGAGATCGAAAGTCGCGGCCACACAGCCGTTCTCGGCGAGGCGATGAACCGCATCCGCGCCGACCTCGGCGACCGTCCACGAGGGACTCGATCGGTGGTGCTCGCGCACGCCTTCGTCACCGGAGGTGAGGGCAGCGAGTCCGAGCGCACCATCGCCGTCGGCGGTGTCGAGCAGGTGCCCGGCGCGGTCTTCGACGGCGTCGACTACGTCGCGCTCGGCCACCTGCACGGCCCGCAGACCCTCGCCGAGCACCTGCGCTACTCCGGGAGCCCGCTGGCCTACTCGTTCTCCGAGGCCGCGCACCGCAAATCGGTGTGGCTGGTCGACCTCGACGCCGACGGCCTCGCCGAGGTGCGGCGCCGCGAGCTGCCCGTGCCCCGGGAGCTGGCCACCATCGAGGGCGAGCTCGACGAGCTCCTGGAAGACCCCGAGCACACCGCCGCCGAGGACTGCTACGTCTCGGCGACCTTGACCGACGAGGTCCGCCCGCTGGAGGCCATGCGCCGCCTGCAGGAGCGGTTCCCGCACGCGGTGCACCTGGAGTGGCGCCCGGCCACCGGCAAGGCCACCGCGCCGCTGCGCTACGCCGAGATCGTGCGGGGGCGCGACGACAACTCGCTGGCCGCCCGGTTCGTCGAGGACTGCCGAGGCGCCGAACCCACCGATTCCGAACGCGCGCTGCTCGACGAGGCGCTGCACGCGGTCACCGCGGCCGAGGGGGCCGAATGAGGCTGCACAGCCTGGAAGTCACCGCCTTCGGGCCCTACAGCGACCACCAGGTCGTGGACTTCGACCAACTCGGCGCCGACGGCCTGTTCCTGCTGCACGGCGACACCGGAGCGGGCAAGACCACGCTGCTCGACGCGATCGCCTTCGCCCTCTACGGCTCGGTCCCGGGCGCGCGCAACGACGCCAAGCGGCTGCGCTGCGACACCGCCGCCGACGACGTCAACACCAGCGTCGTGCTGGAGCTGACGATCCAGGGCCAGCGGCTGCGGCTGGAGCGCAGCCCCGAGTACCAGCGCCCGAAGAAGCGCGGCGACGGCTACACCACCCAGCAGGCCAAGGCCTCGCTGACCTGGGTCGCGACCACGCCCGACGGCCAGTCGCCGGAGCCGCTGACCCGCATCGACGAGGTCGGCCGCACGGTGCAGCGGCTGCTGGGGATGAGCGTCGACCAGTTCTTCCAGGTCGTGATGCTGCCGCAGGGCGAGTTCGCGAAGTTCCTGCGCGCCGACACCGGGGAGCGGGAGAAGCTGCTGGAGCGGCTGTTCGGCACCGAGCGGTTCGGCGAGGTCGAGCGCTGGTTCGTCGACCGCCGTCGCGAGCGCGGGCGCGCGGTGGAGGAGCAGTCGCAGCAGGTGCGGGAGCTCAACGCGCGCATCTCCCAGGTCTCCGGCGTCGAGCAGGTGTCCGAGGTCGGCGAGGCGAACTGGCTGGAGGACATCGAGAAGCAGGCGCTGCGCGACCTGGAGAACACCCGCGCCGAGCTCACCCGCCTGCGCCGGGAGCGCGACCGGGCCGAGGCGGTGCGCACCGAGCGCCTGGAGCTGGCGGACAAGGTCCGCCGCGTCCGCCAGGCCAACGCGACGCTCGCCGACATCGACGCGAAGCGCTCGGAGCACGAGGCCTGGCGCGCCGAACGCGCCGCCGCGACCCGCGCGATCCCGGTCGTCTCGGCCCGCCGGGCCGCCGACCGCGCCGAGCAGGAACGCGACCGGGCCCAGGCCGAGGTCGTCACCTGGGCCTCGCGCTGCGAGGTCGAACCCGAGGCGCCGCTGGAGGACCTGCGCGCCCGCGCGAACTCCGAGCGCGAGCGGGCGGGAGCGCTCGGCCAGCTGATTCCCGAGGCGCAGCAGCAGGAATCCGACCGCCGCAAGCTCGCCGAGCTCGCCGACCGGATCGCCGCCGACGAGAAGCGGGAGTCCGAGCTCGTCGCCCAGCGAGACGGCCTGCCCGACCGCATCACCGCCGCCCGGACCCGCGTCGAGGAGGCCAAGCACGCCGAGCTGCGGCTGGAGACCGTGCGCAGCCGGGGCACCGAGGTCGCCGCGCTGCTGACGACCGCGCGCGAGATCCCCGGTGCGCAGCGGGAACTCGACACCGCGCGGGCCCGCGCGCAGCAGGCCGTCGACGCCCACCAGCAGGCCCGGGACGTGCTGCAGGACCTGCGCTCCCGGCGGCTGGCGGGCATGGCCGCCGAGCTCGCCGCACGGCTCGCCGACGGCGAACCGTGCCCGGTCTGCGGTTCCGCCGAGCACCCTGCGCCCGGCCTGCCCGTCGACGACCAGGTGCGCGCCGAGGACGAGGAGGCCGCCCAGACCGCCGAGCAGCGCGCCCAGGCCGAGCGGGAACGCGCCACCACCGCCGCCCAGCAGGCCGAGCAGCAGCTCGCCAACCTGCGTGAACGCCTCGGCGAGCACACCGAACCCGCGCTCGCCGAGGAGCTCGACGAGCTGCGGGCCGAGCGGAAGCGGCTCGACGAGACCGCCGCCGCTTTCGGCCAGCGCGAGGCCGAGCTGGCGAAGCTGGAGGCCGCCACCGACGAGCTCGGCGAGCAGATCTCCGCGCTGCGCAGCGGAATCGCGGCGGCGCGCAGCGAGAACACCGCGCTCACCGCGTCGATCGACGAGCGCGAGGCCCGGTTGCGGGACGGGCGGGGCGATTTCGACAGCATCGCCGACCGCCGCGCGCACCTGCTCGACGTCGCCGACCGGCTGGAGCGGCTCGTCGCCGCCCGCACCGCCCGCGACGACGCGCAGCAGCGCCTGACCGAGGCCCGCGCGGCGCTCGCCGAGGCCGCCACCGCAGCGGGTTTCGCCGACACCGACGAGGCCTTGGCCGCCGAGCGCGACGAGCGCCGGTTGGCCGAGCTGGAGGAATCGCTCGCCGAGGTCGACCGCCGCGCGGCCGGTGCCCGGGAGGCGCTGGCCGGCGCGGACCTGTTCGGCGTCGACCCGGACACCGAGGTCGGTCTGGAGCAGGCGGTGGAGGCCGCGACCACGGCCACCGAGGCCGCCGAGCGCGCCGCGGCCGTCGCGCACGGCGCCGAGCAGCGCCACGGCGAGCTCGCCGACCTGGGCGAACGGCTCCGGGCGGCGTGGGCGGAGCTGGGGCCGGCGATGGCCGAGCACGCCGAGCTGGAGGCGCTGGCCGACGTCGTCAACGGGCGCGGCCAGAACGCCCGCAAGATGTCGCTGCGCGCCTACGTCCTGGCGGCCCGGCTGGAGGAGGTCGCGATCGCGGCCACCCGCCGCCTGCAGCGGATGAGCGACGGGCGCTACTCGTTCGTGCACTCCGATGCCGCGGGAGCTCGCGGCACCCGCGGCGGCCTGGGCCTGGACGTCCTCGACGACTACTCCGGCAAGGTCCGCCCGGCCAAGACGCTCTCCGGCGGCGAGTCGTTCCTGGCCTCGCTGTCACTGGCACTGGGCCTGGCCGACGTGGTCGCCGCCGAGACCGGTGGCGCGCTGCTGGACACGCTGTTCATCGACGAGGGCTTCGGCACCCTCGACGCCGACACGCTGGACCTGGTCATGGACACCCTCGACGAGCTCCGCGCGGGTGGCCGCGTCGTCGGCCTGGTCTCGCACGTCGAGGAGATGCGCCAGCGCATCGCGGTCCGCCTCCGGGTCCGCAAGTCCCGCCACGGCTCCACCCTCGAACTCGCCACCTCCTGACCGCCCCGGGTTCCCGATTTCAATGGAGATCAGGTCCCCGACTTCCATTGAAATCGCGTCCCCGGCACACCCCACCGAGCTGAAGCCGCGGCTTTCGTCGTGTCGGAAACCCCGGTTCTCGTGCGATGAGAACCGGGGTTTTCGGCGTGGTGGGTCAGGTGTTGGTGCGTTCGTGGTGGAGGAGCCACTTCTTGCGGTCGGGGCCCCAGCGGAACTCGCCGACCGAGCCGTCGCTGCGGACGATGCGGTGGCAGGGGACGAACAGGGCGACCGCGTTGCGGGAGCACGCCGATGCGGCGGCGCGGACCGCGCGGGGTTTGCCGGTGAGCGCGGCGAATTCGGCGTAGCTGGTGAGCTTCCCGGGCTCGACGGTGCGCAGCACCTTCCACGCGTGCTGCAGGTACGGCCCGGAGCTCTGGCTGACCGGGATGTCGTCGATCGCCTCCAGGTCGCCCTCGTGGTAGGCCACGACGGCCTTGGTGACCGGGCCGAGATCGGCGGCCTCCACGAGGGTTTCGAACATCAGCGACGGCGCCACCTGCGGCAGCAGGTCGTCGGTGAAGGCCGTCCAGCCGGAGGCGAGCACGACGCCGTCGGCGTCGACCACCGCGCAGAACGGACCCGCCGGAGTATCCACAGTGGACCACTTGATCACGATTTCTCCCAGTGTTCGAAGGATTTCTGCCGCGTCACGTCGTCGGGCCCCCAGGCGGCCCGCTGCTCGCGGTCTCCCACAGCAGCACTCCGGCGTAGGAGCGCCACGGGCTCCAGCGCTGGGCGTGCGCTTGCAGAGCGGTGGGTTCTTCGGGGATTCCTAGCAGTCCCGCACCTCGCCTCAGGGCGAAATCACCGGAAAGCAGCACATCGGGCGCCCCGAGCACCCGCATCGCCACGTACCCCGAGGTCCACGGCCCGACGCCCCGGATGCGCTCCAGGTCGGCGCGCAGCTCGGCCTCGTCGCGCCCGGCGTGCAGCGCGAGCCGCCCTTCGGCGACCGCGACCGCCAGGTCCCGCACCGTCTCGGCCCGCCGCCGGGGTCCCGGCAGCGCCGAGGCCGCGTGCTCGGCGAGCACCTCGGCGGTGGGGAACAGCCTGGTCACGCCCCCTTCCGGGTGGGCCAGTTCCGAGCCGAGCTCGGCGACGAGCCCTTCGGCGGTGGTCCGGGCGGACGCGACCGAGACCTGCTGGCCGAGCACACCGCCCGGACCGCGATCTCCAGCCCGTCCACGGCGCCCGGCACCCGCACGCCGGGGGAGCGCGCGACCGCGCCCCGCAGCACCGGGTCGGCGCCGAGCGCCTCGCCGATCGCGATCGGGTCGGCGTCGAGGTCGAGCAGCCGCCGCAACCGGGCCACCGCGCTGCCGAGATCCCGCAGATCGCTGAGCCGCAGCGTGCACGCGAAGTGCGTGTCCGCAGGTCGCAGCGTCGCGACGGCGGTGCCGTGCGGCAGCCGCAGCGACCGCGCGTAGGAGCCGTCGCGGCACTCCTCGATCCCGGCCAGCGCCCGCCGCCGCAGGAACCGCAGCGCCCCGGCGGTGTCGCAGGGCGCGCGGAACGGCAACCGCAGCGGCACCGTCCCGGCACCGCCGGGCGCGCCGCGCCGCTGTCCGCGCAGTTCGGTGGGGGTGCGGCCGAAGATCTCCCGCATCGTGTCGTTGAACTGCCGCAGGCTCGCGAACCCGGCCGCGAAGGCGACGTCGCTGAACGGGATGTCGGTGGTCTCGATGAGCACCCGAGCCGAGTGCGCCCGGTTGGCGCGGGCCAGCCCGAGCGGTCCGGCGCCGAGCTCGTTGGTGAGCACCCTGGTCAGGTGCCGCTCGGAGTACCCGAGCGCTTCGGCGAGGCCCCGCACCCCGCAGCGGTCGACGACGCCGTCGCCGATCAGCCGCATCGCCCGCCCGGCGAGGTCGGCCCGCAGGTCCCACTCGGGGGAGCCGGGCACGGCGTCGGGCAGGCAGCGGCGGCAGGCGCGGTACCCGGCGGCCTGCGCGGCGGCGGCCGTCGGGTAGAACTCGCTGTTGTCGCGCTTGGGCGTGCGCGCCGGGCAGGACGGTCGGCAGTAGATGCCGGTCGATCGCACGGCGTGGATGAAGGTGCCGTCGAACCGCGCGTCGCGCGCGGCCACGGCCCTGAGCGCTTCCTCTGTTCCCACCAGCACGACCTCGATGTTCCCAGCGCTGGGAAGCCGGCACTGGCGGGAATCGGACATGGCGGGGGCGACCGGGCCCGATGGTCTCGGGGAGGAACGCCTAGACTCCCCAGGCGTGAGTCTCACCCTCGGAATCGTCGGTCTGCCCAACGTCGGCAAGTCCACCCTGTTCAACGCGCTGACCAGCAACGACGCGCTCGCGGCGAACTACCCGTTCGCCACGATCGAGCCCAACGTCGGCGTGGTGCCGCTGCCGGACGTCCGGCTGGACAAGCTCGCCGAGGTGTTCAGCTCGGCGAAGACCGTGCCCGCCACCGTGTCGTTCGTCGACATCGCGGGCCTGGTCAAGGGTGCTTCCGAGGGGCAGGGCCTGGGCAACAAGTTCCTCGCCAACATCCGCGAGGCCGACGCGATCTGCCAGGTCATCCGCGTCTTCGACGACCCGGACGTGGTGCACGTCGACGGCCGGGTGGACCCGTCGGGCGATATCGAGACGATCAACACCGAGCTGATCCTCGCCGACCTGCAGACCTTGGAGAAGGCGCTGCCGCGGCTGGAGAAGGAAGCCCGGACGAACAAGGACAAGCGCCCGGCGCTGGAGGCCGTGAAGAAGGCCCAGACGATCCTGGAGGACGGCAAGACGCTGTTCGCGGCCGGGATCGGCAAGGACGACCCGGACCTGCGCGAGCTCAACCTGCTCACGACCAAGCCGTTCCTGTACGTGTTCAACGCGGACGAGGGCGTGCTGGCCGAGGAGTCCAAGCAGAAGGAGCTGCGCGACCTGGTGGCCCCGGCCGACGCGGTGTTCCTGGACGCCAAGGTGGAGGCCGAGCTCAAGGAGCTCGACGAGGAGTCCCAGCGCGAGCTGCTGGAGAGCATCGGCCAGGAGGAGCCGGGCCTCAACGCCCTGGCCCGCGCCGGCTTCCACACCCTGGGCCTGCAGACCTACCTGACGGCGGGCCCGAAGGAGGCCCGCGCCTGGACGATCCCGCAGGGCGCCACCGCCCCGCAGGCCGCGGGCGTCATCCACACCGACTTCGAGCGCGGCTTCATCAAGGCCGAGGTCGTCTCCTACGACGACCTCATGGCCGCGGGCACGATGGCCGAGGCCAAGTCCGCGGGCAAGGTCCGCATGGAGGGCAAGGACTACATCATGACCGACGGAGACGTCGTGGAGTTCCGCTTCAACGTCTGATCGCGCGTCGAGGACCCCGGACTTTCTTCTTCGAGAGTCCGGGGTTTTCTCATGTCCGGCCCCGGGCTTCTTCGCGATGTCGCTCCCGGGCGTGAAGTGTTCTGCTCGATGACCCGATAGAAGCGGGCTCCGATGGTCGGGCGGGTGGTGGGGTCGGCGGGTGAGTGTGGTGTCCGGAGGGAGTGGCCGTGATCGAGGTTCTGAACAGGCTCGTCGATGCGATCGAGGAGCGGCTCGGGGGCGAGATCGACGTCGACGGGCTTGCCGCCTCGATGGGGACTACCGGGTATCACGCGCGGCGGATGTTCTCGTCGTTGGCGGGGATGCCGGTGTCGGAGTACGTGCGTCGCCGGCGGATGACCGTCGCGGCTGCCGAGGTGATCGGCGGTGCGGATCTCCTGACGATCGCCGTGCGCTACGGGTACACCTCCGTCGAGGCGTTCGGGCGCGCGTTCCGGTCCGTGCACGGCGCGAGCCACGGAGACGTGCGCCGTGACGGCGGCCCCCTTCGGACCCAACCCACCATCAGGTTCCGCCTGACCGTCGAAGGGAACACCGCCATGGACGCACGCATCGTCGAGCGCCCCACCGTCCGCCTGATCGGGCACGCGGCCCGCGTGCCGCTGATCTACGAGGGCATCAACCCCCACATCCAGCAGCACATCACCTCGTTGCCCGCCGGGGAGCACGAGCGCCTCGAAGGGCTGAGCAGCGCCGAACCGAGCGGGTTGCTGCAGGTCAGCGCCGATGTCGACGCCGACTACACCGAGGGCAGCGAGCTGACCTACCTGCACGGCGTCGCGGTCGGCGCCGACGCCGACGTTCCCGCCGACCTCGACGTGATCGAGGTGGCCGCCGGGGCGTGGGTCGTGTTCCGCACGTCGGGACCGCACCCGGCGGCGCTCCAGAACGCCTACGCCGCGTCGGCGGCCGAGTGGTTCCCGTCGAACCCGTGGCGGCTGCGGCCGGGCCCGTCGATCGTCGCGATCCGCGACCACGCCGAGGACTTCAGCACCGCCACCGGCGAGCTGTGGTTCCCGGTCGAGCGGGGATGACGCGGCACGTCAGGTGAGCCCGGAGCTCAGCAGCTCGTCGAGGGGGACGGGTTTGCTGAAGTAGTAGCCCTGGGCGTGGTCGCAGCCGATGTCGCGGAGCAGGTCGAGCTGCCGGGCGGTCTCGACGCCTTCGGCGACGACGTCGAGGCCGATCGCGTGGGCCATCGTGATGATGCTGGAGACGATGACCCGGAGCTCCGCGGACTCGGGCAGGTCGGTGATGAACGACCGGTCGATCTTGAGGGTGTCCAGCGGGAGCCGCCGCAGCTGCGCCAACGACGAGTAGCCGGTGCCGAAGTCGTCGATCGCGAGGAAAACGCCCAGCTCGCGAAGGCCGTTCAGGACGCGGGCCGCCGCCGTCGGGTCGCGCATGATCGCCTCCTCGGTGACCTCCAGGCACAGGTTCTCGGCGGGCAGGCCCGAGTCGGACAGGGTGCGCTGCACCAGCGCGTGCAGACCGGGGTCGTCGAGCTGGCGCGGCGAGAGGTTCGCGTTGAGCACCACGTCGAGCCCGGGACGCTCCGCGCCGATCCGGCCGGTCGCGGTGCGCAGCATGTGCGCGCCGATGCGGTTGATCAGGTCGCTCCCCTCGGCGATCGGGATGAACTCGCCGGGGGAGACCGCGCCGTGGACGGGGTGCTGCCACCGCAGCAGCCCCTCCACGGCCACCAAGCGGCCGGTGCCCAGCTCGGCCACCGGCTGGTAGGCCACCCACAGCTCGTCCATCCGCGCCGCGTGGCGGAGGTCCTGCTCCAGGTCCATGTGCCGCTGCACCCGCTCGCGCAGCGCCACGTCGAAGAACGCGTGGCACCCGCCGCCACGGGATTTCGCCTGGTACATGGCCACATCGGCGTCCCGCAGCAGGTCCTGGCCGGCGCGCTCGTCGCCGGGACCGAACACGACGATGCCGACGCTGCCGGTCACGTGCAGCAGCCTGCCCTGCGCCCGCAGCGGTTCGGCGACGGCGCCGAGCATCCGGGCGCAGCGGTCGCCGAGCTCCTCGTGGCCGCTGAGATCGTGGGCGAGGACCACGAACTCGTCACCGCCGAGCCGCCCCACCAGGTCGCCGGGGGGAGTGGCGTGCACCAGCTGCCGCCCGACGTGCTTGAGCACGTCATCGCCGACGCTGTGGCCCAGGGAGTCGTTGATGAGCTTGAAGTTGTCCAGGTCGAGGAACAGCACCGCCGTCGGCCGGTCCTGCCTGCGTGCCTGCTCCAGGTGCTGGAGCACCAGGGTTCGGTTGGCCAGGCCGGTCAGCGGGTCGTGCGTCGCCTCGTGCTCCAAGCGGGTCCGGGCGGCGCGCTGCTCGGTGATGTCGGTGAACGACATGACGACCTTGGTGCGCATGTCCTCGGCCGTGGTCAGCGCGCGCGAGGTGAGCGCCAGCCACACGCTGCGGCCGTCCTTGCGCTCCAGGCGCAGGACCTTGGAGTTCACGTACATCGGGTTGAGGTCCCGCGGCGCCGTCATCTTCCCGAACTCGTCGAACACGCGCCACGCCGTGACCGGCGTGCCCACGATCTCCGGCCCGGGCACCCCGAGGATGCGCTGGGCGGCCGGATTCGCCGACTCGATGAGCCGGTCGGGCCCGACCACGACGACGCCCTCGTCGAGCGCGTCGACCACGGTCGCGTAGTCCTGCTCCGCGCGGTGGCGCTCGGCCTTCTCGTGCCGGGCGAGTTCCTCCTGCATCCGCGCGATGTGCCGGGTCTCGTCGAGGATGCGCCTGCGCATCGACTCCACGGCCCGCGCCACCGTCGCCAGCTCCGGTGGCCCGTCCGCCTCGACAGGCCGGTCGAGGTTCCCCCGCGACACCCCGTTGACGTCCGACAGGAGCGCGCGCAAGGGGCGGTTGAGGGAGAAGTGGAGCGTGAGGATCGCGCCGAGCGAGGCGATCAGACCGGCCATGACCAGGGCCAACGTGAGCCAGTTCGCCGCCGCGCGGGCCGCTGCGGCCCGGTCCTCCTCGGACTGGGCGAGCTGGTCGACCCGCTCGTGCAGCTCGTTGAGCCGGTCCCGCAGCTGATTCGCCAGCTGCACCTCGGAGCGCTGCTCGGCTTGCGACAACGTGGTCGGGCCGGGGCCGGAACCCTGGGTCAGCAGCGGGTCCACCGACTGCGCCCGCCACGTCTCGGCCGCCCCGATGACCTGGCCCAACATCTCCTGGACGGCGTTGTCGTCGGCGAGCAGCCGCTGCAGCCGGGCCTCGATGTCGGCGGCGCTGGCCTGGTCGGACTCGTAGGCGCGGAGGAACGCGGGATCATCGGTCAGCAGGAACGCCCGCACCCGGCTCTCCTGCTGGGCGTAGGCGGTGATCAGGCCTGCGGTGTCGTTCTGCGCGGGCACGATGCGGCTGATCAGGTACGACGTCGAGTCCTCGACCCGCTGGCGCAGCGCGAACGTGCCACCGGTGATCACGGCGGAGACGATGATCAGCGCTGCGGCGAGCGCGTAGATGCGCCCCAGCAGGGAAAGCCGCCCACGCAGTCGCCAAGCCACCCAGCGAGTATGCGAGACCAACGCCCACAACACTGCTCAGGCGGCTGGGACCGACCTACCGCTTCGGGGGCGTGACGAACGTGCCCTTGCCCGAGACGACCTTGAGCAGGCCCTCGTCGCGCAGCGAGTTCACCGCTTTGATCGCGGTCAGGCGGGCGACGCCGTAGATCTCGCCGAGCTCGGGGCCGCTGGGAAGCCGGGACCCGGCCGAGAGCGCACCCGACTCGATGTCGGCGCGGAGGTCGTCCGCGATCTGCTGCCAGACGTACTCGGGTGACTCGTGGTCCACGCGCCCGGCACGGCTCTCCCAACTCATACCCCGACGTTAAGCCTTTAGAGCTAACTAGGCCGCGCCGCTGTTAGCCCTAGCTATCTACTGCTATCTACTATCCGGGTTCATGGCAGCGATCGCGATCGGCGGGTGTTCGGTCGAGTTGGAGGTGGTGTTGTTCGATGGTCGGGAGTGGTGGGCGTGCCCGGTCAGCGGCACGGGCTGCGTGCGCGTCCTGGTGGACTTCGGGCCGATGGGGGTCGACGCGCTCGCCCGGCACGTCGAGATCGCGCACCCGCACGTCCTCACCGCGTGGCGGATCGCGCAGCGCGTCGGGCGGACCTCGGCGGAAGCGCAAGCCGACTGACCCCGTTCTCGGTTGCTCGGAGTGTTGATCAGATCGGACACGGTGGGATTCCGGTACCGAAAGGGTTCAACCGACGATCACCGGAACCATCCCCACCGGCCCAGAGCCCGGCCTCACGACGTTGATCTGAGGCGCGTTCCCGGCGTCGACCCCGAAGGCCGGTCGTGTGGTGGTACGCGAAGTTTTCATGAAAACTTCCCCCACCCCATGCGCGGGAGTACGTTTCCCCTGGTCATGGCGGCGTCGGGGAGTCTCAGTTGAAACTTCCGTCCCGTGGGGGTGCGAAGTTTTCATGAAAACTGCGCATACCCCCCAAAGCCCTCGGCCTCCTCGGCGAAACCCTCGATGAACCAGGTTTTCGCTGACGCAGCAAGGTGTTTCGGGGCTGAAGGAGATTGCTGTCATCGATGGATACTCACTCGCGCATAGCCGACGCAGTGATCGGCTTGGGCCGTGTGGATCGTGTTGTGCTCCGTCCGGGCTCGGCGGAATTCCGGGGAGTGGTGGGGTAGGTCTACTCAGCGCGGAGACGTTCTTCGACGCTGCTGGGGCACCCTCGCTGACCTGCATCATCGAGGTACTTCCGATGTTGGGGCGGGTGAGGGTGATGATCGACGGGGACCGGAGGATCGGCAGGCCGATGTGCCGATCGGCGAGTTTCGCCGTGGTGCTGCGGGAAGCGCAGTGGGAGCTCGACCGGGTGGCGTTCCGGCTGCCCAGGGGCGAGGTCTCCCGAGCCGAGCGGCACCGGCTGGCCGACGCGCTGATCGAACTGGCCGAAGTGCTCCGCGACTGCGAATGACATGACCGGGCGGCCGGGTGAAACCCCGATTTCCCGGGGGTCCGCTCGGCCTCGGGACTGCTAGCGTCGGACGGGTGAGTCCGGTACTCGTGATCGGTGCTGGCGTGCACGGCCTGACCTGCGGCGTCGTGCTCGCCGAAGCAGGCCGGGACGTGCTGATCCGCACCGCCGAGCGGCCGCGCGAGACGACGTCCGCCGTGGCCGGGGCGATGTGGGGCCCGGCGCGGCTCAAACCCCCGGAACGGGTCCTGTACTGGGCGACCCTGTCGCACGCCGAGTTCACCGCGCTCGCGCGCGACGAGAGTTCCGGCGTGCACCTGGCCTCCGGCCGGATGGCCGCGCGGTTCGACCTCGGCGACGTCGTCCCGCCGGAGACCAAGCTCATCCCCGACCTGCAGCGATGCGGCGAGCAGGAGCTCCCCGACGGCTTCGTCTGGGGCTACCGGGGAACCGTTCCGCTGATCGACATGCCCCGCTACCTCGACCACCTGCTGGAGCGGTTCCAGGCGGCGGGCGGCGAGATCCGGCTGAGCCCGGTGCAGTCGCTGGCCGACGCCGCAGCCGAATCCGACGTCGTCGTCAACTGCACCGGCGTCGGCGCGCACGAGCTCGTCGGCGACCCCGGCGTGCACCCGCTGTTCGGGCAGCACGTCGTGGTGCGCAACCCGGGCATCGACGAGTACTTCATCGAGCTCAGCGACGGCGGCGAGTTCACGTCGTGGATGCCGCACGGCGATCGGCTGGTGCTCGGCGGCATCTCGCTGGACCACGACTGGCGGCGGAGACCGCGGCCGGAGATCAGCGACGGCATCCTCCGCCGCGCCGCCCGGCTCGAACCGCGCCTGGCCGACGTCGAGGTCCTGGAGGAGACCGTCGGCCTCCGCCCCGGCCGCGACTCGGTGCGCGTGTGCACCGAGGACTACGAAGGCGCCCGGATCGTCCACGACTACGGCCACGCGGGCTGCGGCGTCGGCCTCTCCTGGGGCTGCGCCTTCGAAGTCGCCGACCTCATCGAGGGCTAGGTTTGAGGTATGCGGCGGAGCCGCGTTCTCTTCCACCACCCGAGCAACCTGCACCGGCGCTCAGGTTCCGCTACCCGCACCGCCACGCAGGTCGACCACAGCGACAGCTCTCAAGCGAACTGATCGACCACCGTGTCGATCTCCTGGGCCATCGAGGTGTCGTTGCCGGTGATGCCGCCCTTGTAGTGGGTGGAGAGCATGAACGTCACCGTCTTGTAGCGGATGTCGATGTCGGGGTGGTGGTTCTCGTTCTCGGCGATCTCCGCGATGCGGGTGACGGCCTGGATGGCCTGCGGGAACCCGGGGAATTCCACCTCGCGGACGATCTTGTCGCCGTCCCGGTGCCACTCCGGCAGGTGTTCCAGGGCCTCGGAGATCTGCGCGTCGGTGAGCAGTTCGGTCATGCCTCACATGGTGCCCGAGCGCGGCCGGATCGACTTGGCCAGCCTGAGACCGAGCTGAGAATCCGGCCGATCACTGTGAGAAGGCACTGAGACCTGATGCCCCGGCCGGGTGCAGGTCGGCATCCTGGTCACCATGTTGCCTCGGGTTCTGGTTGTCGACGACGAGCCGGGAGTGCGGACCGCCCTGCGCCGCGGACTGTCCGCGGAGGGCATGGAGGTCAGCGTCGCCGCCGACGGGCCCGAGGCGCTGCGCCTGGCCACCACCGGGGCGTTCGACGTCGTGCTGCTCGACGTGATGCTGCCGGGCATGTCCGGTTACCGGGTGCTGGAGAAGATGCGCGAGCAGGACGTGAGCACCCCC
Source organism: Saccharopolyspora sp. ID03-671 (assembly GCF_045278815.1). Taxonomy (NCBI): domain Bacteria; kingdom Bacillati; phylum Actinomycetota; class Actinomycetes; order Pseudonocardiales; family Pseudonocardiaceae; genus Saccharopolyspora; species Saccharopolyspora sp. ID03-671. Next base: position 2,948,067 of record NZ_CP134054.1, on the reverse strand, counting down.
GTGCTGCTCATCTCCGCCAAGAGCGGCGAGGTCGACCAGGCCGACGGCCTCGACCTCGGCGCCGACGGCTACCTGGTCAAGCCCTTCTCGTTCCTGGTGCTCGTCGCCCAGGTGCGGGCGATGCTGCGGCGCCGCGACCACGCCGGTCAGCAGGCGTGCCTGCGGGTGGGGGCGCTGGAGATCGACCGCAGCAGCCGCGAGGTGCACTGGGACGGTCAGCCCGTGACGCTCTCGCCGCGCGAGTTCGGGCTGCTCGTGGCGCTGGCCAGCCACCCCGAATCGGTGGTGCCCAAGGACGACCTGCTGCGCATGGTGTGGGGCGAGGAGCAGTTCGTCACCCGCAACGTCGTCGAGGTCTACGTCGGCTACCTGCGGCGGAAGCTGTCCGCCGTGGGTGCGGGCGAGCTCGTGCAGACCGTGCGCGGGCAGGGGTACAGAGTCTGCGTCGACGCATGATCACCCGCCTGCGCGTCTGGTGGCAGCGTCGCACCATCCAGTTCCGCACCAGCGTCGTGGCCGCGGCCGTCGCGCTGATCGGGCTCGGCGTCGTCGCCCACGCCGGGGCGGGCATCGTCAGCTGGCTGCTGATCGACTCCGTGGACGCCGACCTCAAGCGCATCGCGAGCGGGACCGCCAACCAGGTCGCGGCGGGCGCGCCCGTCGCAGGCAGGCCCGACGTGCGCGTGCTGGAGGAGCGGACCGGGGCACCGGTGGACGGCCTGCCCAGCGCGAACCTCAGCGAGTGGCAGATCGTCGAGCTCAGCGCGGGCACCGGGGTCCTCGACTTCGAGGCGCCCGCCGAACTGCACCGCTGGCGCGGCGTGCCCGTCACCGACCCCGCAGGGCGGCACCTGCTGGTGGCCGCCGAATCCCGCCTGGTCGGATTCGCCGACACCGCCGGGCGCACCGGCAAGCTGCTGAGCTTCGGATCGGTGCTGGCCGCGGCCCTGGTCGGCTTCGCGACGTGGATCGTCGTGCACCGCTCGCTGCGCCCGGTCGACCGGATCCGCAGCGCGGCCGCCGAGCTCCCGGAGGGGGAGCGGCTGCCGGTGCCCGAGGCCGCCGACGAGATCCGGGCGCTGGCCGAGGAGCTCAACACGATGCTCGCCCGCCGCGACGCCGACACCGAGCGGCTGCGGCGCTTCACCGGCGACGCCGCGCACGAGCTGCGCAACCCCGTCGCCTCCATCCGCGCCCAGGCCGAGGTCGCGGTCATGCACCCCGACCCGGAGATCGCGCACGAGACGCTGCAGGACATCGCCCTCGAAGCGCAGCGGCTGTCCACGCTGGTGGAGAGCCTGCTGGCGCTCGCGCGGGCGGAGCGCGAGGCCGAACCGACCCAGCGAGTGGACCTGGTCGCGGCGGTGCGGAGGGTCGCCGAGCGCCTGGGGGAGGAGGTGCTGGTCGACGTCCCGGACCGGCCGGTGCTCGTGCTCGCCGCGCCCGCCGAGGTGTCGAGCGTGCTGGAGAACATCATCGGCAACGCGCTGCGCTACTCCCGGACTCTGGTGCGGGCGTCCGTGCAGGCCGAGCCGGGCATGGGCGTGCGGCTGGTCGTCGACGACGACGGCCCCGGCATCCCCGCCGAGCACCGGCCGCGCGTGTTCGACCGCTTCTACCGGGTGGAGGAGGACCGGGCGCGCACCAGCGGCGGCGCCGGGCTCGGGCTCGCGCTGGCCGCCGAGGCCGTGACCAGGCGCGGCGGCACCGCGCACGCGACCGAGTCGCCGGAGGGCGGGGCGCGCATCGAGGTCCGGTGGCCCGCCGCGCCCTGACGTCGGGCAAGATTCGGGACGTGGCGGTTCTGCGCAACACCGGTCTGATCGAGGCACCACTGGCCACCGTGGGGGCCGCGCTGCGGCACACCCGCACCGCCGAGACCGGCCTGGCCGCGCTCGGCGTTCGCGGCGAGGCGCTGACCGGCGCCGATTCGCTGCTGGTGCCCGGTGACGAGCTCGCGTTCCGCCTCGCCGGGTTCATCCTGACCACCAGGATCGTCCGCGCCGACGCCGACCGGCTGAGCTCGGTGCTGGTCGGCGGGCCGCTGCGGCGGCTGGAGCACGACACCGTCCTGGCGCAGGTCGGCCCGCGCACGCTGCTCACCGACTCGGTTCGGTGGACGACGCCGCTCGGGGTGCTCGGTCGTTTCGGGGACGTCGCGGTGGGCCGGAAGCTGGTGCTCGACGTGCTGGCGGCCCGCGTCCGAGCCGTCCGCGAGCTCGCCGAGTCCTGGGCGAGCCGGACGATCGTCGTGGGCACGGCCCTGGTGCACGAGGGGCGGCTGCTGGCGCAGCAGCGCAGCTACCCGGCCGCGCACGCGGGCCGGTGGGAGCTGCCCGGCGGGCGCGTGGAGGCCGGCGAGGACGAGGCCGACGCCGTGGTCCGCGAGTGCCGCGAGGAGCTCGACGTCGACGTGCGCCCCACCGGGCGGCTCGGCACCGACGTCCCGCTGGACAACGGCATGCTCCTGCGCATCCACACCGCCGAGCTCAAGGACCCCGGTCAGGTGCCGCGGGCGGTGGAGCACCGCGAGGTCCGCTGGCTCACCGCCGCAGACCTCCCCACCCTCGACTGGCTCGAAACCGACCGGGTGCTGCTGCACGACCTCCGCGCCCTGCTGCGGTGAGGTGCACCACGGCAGGGGACAGTTTTTCCTCGAATTAACCGGGCAAAACGGATATTGATCATGGGTAATTCGAGGAAAAACTGTCCACTGCCGAGGCGTTGCCGCCGCAGCGGTGGAGCGGAGCCGCGCTGCAGCCGTCCGGGGTGGTGCGGTTGATCAATGCAGAAGGCGTGCTCGGGGTGGAGGTGGGTCTTCGGGGTGGGGCGGCTTTCGGTTGGTTGCTCCGGGTGAGTGAGGGGATTCGGGGTGTGCGTACCGAGGAGTCCGTTTTTCGAATTCTTGATCTTGTGCTGCGCGAAAAGAACGCGTCAACGTGATCGGCATGGGCGGGCTCGGGGAGTTACATTGAAAGAATGTTTGTAGTGCTGCTGCAATACACCGCGCCCCAATCGGAAATCGACGCCCAACTGGTAGATCACTACGAATGGGTCACCCAGCATTACGACGCAGGCGACTTCATCGCAGCCGGTCACCGGCACCCCCGCAACGGGGCGGTGATCATCGCCAGGGCGATGTCCCGCGGCAAGCTGGACGCGATCCTGGCGACCGACCCGTTCGCCCTGCACAAACTGGTTCGGTACGAGGTCATCGAGTTCCAGGCGCTGCGCACGATCCCGGAGCTGGCGGCCTACGCGGACCCGCTCAGCACCGTCGCGCAGAACTGACCCGACCGGGTTTACCGGAAGGCCTGTCTCCGCCGCGGTGCCTGCGCCGCGGCCAGGTCACTTCGCGTCCTTCTTCTTGCCCGCTTTCAGAGCCTTCTTCTGCTTTTTCTTGACCTCTTCCGCTTTTTGATCCTTGAGCAGTTTGCGCAGAGCCACGATGGGGCAGCTCTTGCACGGTGGTTGCGAGTGGCAACATTTCTTCTTGACCTTGATGGTGCCTTTGCCCACGGTGCTTCTTTCATCGCGGAGTCGGTCGTCGCGGCCGAGCGTAGGTGAACCTAACCCCGGATCGCGAACTTGATGTTCGCCGACTGTTCGCTGTTGCGCTGAGCACGTGCTCGCCGGTCCCGGAAGCGCTTGCACTACCCTGGACGGGGCCGCGTGTCGACGTAGCGCCCCCGGAAGCAGCGGGGTGTCGCCCGAAATGAGCTCCGCAGCAGCGGCGCAGTGGAGCCGCGGCCGGCGTCTGGAAGTTCCGCAGGCGCCATGCGGGAGAACCGCATCCGGTGCCATCGCCCAGCGGTGCATCACATCGACGAACCGCCGCGCCCTTTCCGCGCCGAGCCATGGAGTACCCGCGTGTCCGCCACCAGCGTCGCCGCCCCCACGCGCAGTGATCTGCGCAACGTAGCCATCGTCGCGCACGTCGACCACGGCAAGACCACCCTGGTCGACGCGATGCTGCGCCAGTCCGGGGCCTTCTCCGAACGCGCCGAGCTCGTCGACCGCGTCATGGACTCCAACGACCTGGAGCGTGAGAAGGGCATCACGATCCTGGCCAAGAACACGGCCATCCGCCGTGAGACCGAGGACGGCCCGGTCACCATCAACGTCGTCGACACCCCCGGCCACGCCGACTTCGGCGGCGAGGTCGAGCGCGCCCTGTCGATGGTCGACGGCGTGACCCTGCTGGTCGACGCCAGCGAGGGCCCGCTGCCGCAGACCCGCTTCGTGCTGCGCAAGGCGCTGGCCGCGAAGCTGCCGGTCATCCTCGTCGTCAACAAGGTCGACCGCCCCGACGCCCGCTGCGCCGAGGTCGTCGAGGAGGCCCACGACCTGCTGCTGGAGCTCGCCAGCGAGCTCGACGGCGAGGTCGAGCTCGACATGGAGGCCATCCTCGACCTGCCGGTCGTCTACGCCTCCGCCCGCGCCGGTCGCGCCTCCATGGAGCAGCCCGTCGACGGCGAGCTGCCCGACGAGGAGAACCTGGACTCGCTGTTCAAGGTGCTGCTCGACCACGTCCCGGCGCCCGTCGCCGACTACGACTCGCCGCTGAGCGCCCTGGTCACCAACCTCGACGCCTCGTCGTTCCTGGGCCGCATCGGCCTGTGCCGGATCCACTCCGGCACCATGCGCAAGGGCCAGACCGTCGGCTGGTGCCGCGAGGACGGCAGCGTCGAGAAGGTCCGGCTCACCGAGCTGCTCATCACCGAGAACCTCGACCGAGTCCCCGCCGAGCAGGCCTCCGCGGGTGACCTGGTGGCCATCGCGGGCGTCCCGGACATCACCATCGGCGACACCCTCACCGACCCCGACGACCCCCGGCCGCTGCCGCGGATCACCGTCGACGACCCGGCGATCTCGATGACCATCGGCGTCAACACCTCGCCGCTGACCGGCCGCAACGGCGGTTCCAAGATCACCGCCCGGCAGGTCAAGGCCCGCCTCGACTCCGAGCTCATCGGCAACGTCAGCATGAAGGTGCTGCCGACCGACAAGCCCGACGCCTGGGAGGTCCAGGGCCGCGGTGAGCTGGCGCTGGCCATCCTGGTCGAGAACATGCGCCGCGAGGGCTTCGAGCTGACCGTCGGCAAGCCGCAGGTGGTCACCAAGACCATCGACGGCAAGCTGTGCGAGCCGTTCGAGCGGCTCACCATCGACACCCCCGAGGAGCACCTCGGCGCCGTCACCCAGCTGCTGGCCGGCCGCAAGGGCCGAATGGAGACCATGGACGGGCACGGCACCGGCCGCATCAAGCTGATCTACGTGATCCCCTCGCGCGGCCTGATCGGGTTCCGCACCGAGTTCCTCACCGAGACGCGCGGCACCGGCATCGCCAACCACGTCTTCGAGGGCTACTTCCCGTGGGTGGGCGAGCTGCGCACCCGGCACAGCGGCTCGTTGGTCGCCGACCGCTCTGGCCCGGCCACCAACTACGCGCTGCTGCAGCTGGCCGACCGCGGCTCGTTCTTCGTCCAGCCGGGCAGCGAGGTCTACGAGGGCATGGTCGTGGGCGAGAACCCGCGCGCCGAGGACCTCGACGTGAACATCACCAAGGAGAAAAAGCTCACCAACATGCGGTCCTCGACCGCCGATGAGCTGGAGAAGCTGGCCAAGCCGCGGACCCTCTCCCTGGAGGAGGCGCTGGAGTTCTGCTCCGGCGACGAGTGCGTCGAGGTCGGCCCGGAGGCCATCCGCGTCCGGAAGATCATCCTCGACAGCACCACCCGAGGCCGCGAGCGCTCCCGCCAGAAGGCCCGCGACAACGGCTGATGACGCGCTTGAACCGTGGTTCCCCTGCTTGGCGGTGCCGGTAGGGGAACCTGAGCGGCGCTGTGGACTCCGCGCGCCTCGACTGATGTATGTCCAATACACGGCGTCGAGCCGTGCTCGCCACAGCGCCGCTCAGAACCCCCGGCGGTGCAGGCTGCGAGGGTGGGGTAAAGAGAAAGCAGCTCCGCTGCTTGCCTGACGGTGCGTGACCCCGGTGACGATCACCGGATCGCTTGCGGAACCATGGGGGGCTCTCGCGCGTCCTGCGTTCGGATGGAAGCCGTCCGAGCCCCGGGGCGCCCGCCCCGGGGTGATCCTCCGGCGGCCGATGTGAGGGGAGGTTCGGCGTGTCCCAGGGTCGACGCCGCACACGAAGAGTGGTTCCCCTGCTGGTGGGCCCCGTGCTGGTGTCCATCAGCCTGGTGGCCGGGTGCACGAACGCCCCGCCGCCGCAGCTCGTGGCACCGAACCCGACGACCAGCGAACCCAGCACCAGCACCCCGGCGCAGCCGATGCCGATCGAGGTCGTCGTCGGCCTCGACGAGCTCGAAGGCGGGTTCAACCCGCACACCCTCGCCGACCTGTCACCGACCAGCTCCGCGCTGGCCGGCCTCATGCTGCCCTCGGTGTTCCGGCCCGGCGCCGACGGCGCCCTGCAGCTCGACACCAACCTGATGGACTCGGCCGAGATCGTCCCGGGCGCCGAGAAGTTCACCGTCCGGTACCGGATCAAGCGCGAAGCCAGCTGGTCCGACGGCGCGCCGATCGCCGCCGAGGACTTCGTCTACCTGTGGGAACAGCTCAAGTCCCAGCCCGGCGTGGCCGACCCGGCCGGATACCGGCTGATCGACGACGTCGCCTCCCGGCAGGGCGGCAAGACCGTCGACGTGACCTTCAGCAGACCCTTCGCCGGGTGGCAGACGCTGTTCAACAACCTGCTGCCCGCGCACCTGCTGCGCTCCGCCCCGCGCGGCTGGGCGACCGTCCTCGACGACGGCTACCCGGCCTCCGGCGGGCCGTTCGCGATCCGGCAGATCGACCTGGACCGCGGCGAGATCATCCTGGAGCGCAACGACCGCTACTGGGGCCCGCCCGCCAAGTCCGACCGGATCGTGCTGCGCGCACTCGACAAGCCCCGCCAGGTGGAGGCGCTGCGCAGCGGCGACAGCCACCTCGCGATGTTCAGCCCCGACGCGCGCACCGTCCAGTCGCTGCGCGAACTCGGCGACCAGGTGCAGCTGATGACCGTGCCGCGCCCGGCCACGATGGAGATGCTGCTGCGGCAGGACAGCCGCGCGCTCGCCGACACGAAGGTCCGGCAAGCCGTCATGGCCGCGCTCGACCGCCCCGCGCTGATCGAGGCCGGGACCGAAGGCGGCCCCGGCGACCAGCTGCACGCGCACGCCCAGGTCCTCGCCCCGTCCGAGCACGGCTACACGCCGACCGAACCCGCCGGGGCACTGCCCAAGAAGCCCGACCGGGCGCAGGTCGAACGCCTCCTGACCGACGCCGGCTACCAGCGCACCGGCGGTTCGTGGATCCGCGACGGACGCCCGCTGAACCTGGTGATCGCCGCCCCCTTCGAGCACGAGGGCTACATCAAGATCGCCGAGGCCGCCGCCCAGCAGCTCCGCGACCAGGGCATCCAGGCCACCGTCGTGACACCGACCGGGGACCAGCTCTTCGGCGACATGCTCGCCACCGACCCGCACTCGGCCGAGGCCGGCACCTCCGGCACCGTCGACATGGCCGTCGCGCCCCGCCCGGCGGGCGGCGACCCGGCCGCCACCATGGCCTCGTCCTACGGGTGCCCCGGTGTCGACACCGACGATCAGCCGCTGCCGTACAACGCGGCCGGGTTCTGCGACGAGCTCCTGCAGCCGACCATCGACGCCGCCCTGAGCGGGAAGCTGTCGTTCCAGCAGGCGTCGACCAACGTCGAATCCGTGCTGTGGCGGGACGCGATCGCTCTGCCGCTGTACCAGCAGGCCCAGGTGCTGGCGCTCACCAAGGAGGCTCGGGGGGTTCAGCCCGGGAACGGGTTCGCCGGGCCGTTCTCCACAGCTGCCGACTGGTTGGGCACACCTGCTGAAAACGATGGCTATTAATGGTGTTTCGGGTTTCCGTGTGTCGTTGCTGGTAGTTCGGGGTTTCGTCTACTGACAAGACTCCGTGGTCTTGTTGCTTGGCGGTGCGGGTAGCGGAACCTGACACGCCTTCTGGCTCCGGGATCCGAGGCTTGTGTATGCCAATACACGGCACGTCGGCTGTCCTCCCCAGAAGACGTGTCAGAACCCGCGGCGGTGCCAGTTGCTCAGGTGGGGTACTGAGAAACCGCCTTCGGCGGTTGCCTGACGGTGGTTGGTTGGGGGTTGTGCTGTCTCGTTTAGGCTGGACCGGTGACGCTGACGGCCCCACCGCGGTTGCTGCTGGTACACGCGCATCCAGATGACGAGACCCTGTGGACCGGCGGGACGATCGCCCGCTACGCGGCGCGGGGGGTGCAGGTGTACGTGGTGACCTGCACTCTCGGCGAGGAGGGCGAGGTCATCCCGGAGAGCCTGCAGGGGTTGGTGGCCGACCAGGCCGACCAGCTCGGCGGCTATCGCGTCGGTGAACTCCGCTCGGCCTGCGCCGCTCTGCGCGTCGCCGACCAGCGTTTCCTGGGCGGCGTCGGCCGGTGGCGCGACTCCGGGATGCTCTGGGAGCAGCCCGGCCAGGCGACCTCCCGCCCCGACGCGCATCCGCGCGCCTTCGCCACCGGCGACCCCGAGCCGCAGACCGCGGCCCTCGCGGAGATCCTCGACGAGGTGAAACCGCAGGTGGTCGTCACTTACGCCGAGGACGGCGGCTACGGCCACCCCGACCACATCCGCGCGCACGAGATCACCCGCGCCGCCGTCGAGCGGGTGCCGGACGTGGAGCGGCTGTTCTACGCGGTCCCGTCGCGCGACGCGCTGGCCGCCGGGCTCGCCGACCTCGCCCGCGCCGACGACCTGCCGTTCGACCTGCCCGAACCGCACGAGCTGGCCAGCGTCGCCGACGAGACGATCACCACCGTCATCGACATCGCCGAGCACCTGCCCGCCAAGATCAGCGCGCTGCGGGCGCACGGCACCCAGGTCAAGGTCTGGGTCGAGCAGTGGCGCAACGGTGACGGCGTCGCCTCCTACGCGCTGTCCAACGGCGTCGCCCACCCGGTCGTGACCACCGAGCACTACGTGCTGGCCACCGGACCGTCCGAGGGCTGCGAGGCGGACCTGTTCGGCGGGCTCGGGGTGAGCGGCACCGAACCGGTGGGGGAGCGGTGACGCGCTCCGACGCCGTGGTGTTCGGATTCCTGCTGGTCGACGCGGTGCTGCTGGCGATCCTGGAGCTCATGTTCCTGCCGCTCTACATCGGCTCCGTGCAGTTCCCGATCACGGCCGCCGTGGCCGCAGTGACGACGCCGCTGCTCGTCGCGGCCGCCGGCCGCATCTCGAAGAGCCGTCGCGTCGCGGGCGCCCCGCTGGTCCTCTGGTTCGCCGTCGTCCTGATCTTCGGCGTCCTGGGGCCCGGAGGCGACGTGGTCCTCATGGGCAGCGACTGGCGCACCCTCCTGTTCATCGCGGGCGGAGCCCTCCCCAGCGCCATGATGCTCGGCATGGTCCTCGCCAAACCCGCCCCCTGACCTCCCCCAACACGCCCGACTCACCCCCAGCACCGTCGAAAACCGCAACATCCACCGGTCGAAAACCGCGGTTTTCGACGCGTGAAAACCGCGGTTTTCGACACGACGAATGTTGCGGTTTTCGATCTGGGGGTTCTGCAGAATGGGTGCATGACCGAGGTTCTGACCGATGAGCGGATCGCGGGGGTGCTGCGGCCGTTCGTGCGGGCGGCGTCGCCGGTGCTCAACGCGTTGCGGGAGGCCGATCCCGTGCGGTTGCGGGGGCGGGAGATCGAGGCGCTCGGCGACGGGGCGGTGAACAAGCTGCTCCGTCAGCTCGATTCCATGCAGCTGCCCGGCAGCTCCACCTGGGACTCGATGAGCGTCGACGAGCGCTGCGACTGGTGGACGCTGCGGGTGGGGCGGTTCCTCGCGCTGGCGGCCGGGCTGCCGCGGTTCGGCGGGGCGATCACCTCGCGGCTGCCGCTGCGCAACGCGCTGGGCATCACCGGGCAGAGCCTCGTGCTCTGCGCGATCGCCGGCGAGCACGGGGTGACCGACCCGGCCGTCAAGGTCCGGCTGATCGCCGAGGTGCTGCTGGACCGCGAGATCAGCCCCGAGCTGGCCGCCGGGACCGCCGCCGACGACGAGCAGGCGCAGGAGCTCACCGAGGATCTCGACGCCTCGAAGCGCAAGCACGGTAAAGCGACCGTGAAGGCCGTGGTGCGCACGGTGTGGCGCATGGCACGTGCGCTCTGGGAGATCGATTCGGAGCTCGACAAGCGGCCGCAGGGGCGGCTGCACCACCAGATGCTCGGGAACCTGCCCGTAGTGGGCGTCATCGGCGGTTACCTGGGGGAACGTTCGGCGCTCAAGCGAATCGGCCGGAAGGGTGCGGAGTGGTTGAGCCGGAACGGTTTACGCCGTTAACTCAAGCGAAGTAGAGTCGTCGGGACTCCCGAGCTGTGGGACCAGTTCCCCGCGCGCGGGGGTCCGCGAGATACTGTCAGCAGTCGCGGCAGGAGATTCCTGCGCGCGAGTTGGACAACGCTTCGAGCTGGAGTGCAACCGTGACCTACGTGATCGCCGAGCCGTGCGTGGACGTGCTCGACAAGGCATGCATCGAGGAGTGCCCTGTCGACTGCATCTACGAGGGCGGGCGGATGCTCTACATCCACCCCGATGAGTGCGTCGACTGCGGTGCCTGCGAGCCGGTCTGCCCGGTCGAGGCCATCTACTACGAGGACGACGTCCCGGACGAGTGGACCGCCTACACGAAGGCGAACGTGGACTTCTTCGACGAGCTCGGCTCGCCGGGTGGTGCCGCGAAGGTGGGCAAGGTCAACAAGGACGTCGAGCCCGTCACGAGCCTGCCGCCTCAGGGCGAATGAGTTCCGCGACCGGCCCGGGCGCGGCGACGCCCGGGCCCCGGCTTCCTGACTTCCCCTGGGATTCGCTGGCACCGCACAAGGCGACCGCGCAGGCCCACCCGGACGGCATCGTCGATCTGTCCGTGGGCACGCCGGTCGACCCGGTCCCGGCGAAGCTCCAGGAGGCGCTCTCGTCCGTGGCGGACGTGCCGGGCTACCCGGCCACCCACGGCACTGCCGACCTGCGCGAGGCGGCCGTGGCGTCGCTGCGCAGGCGCTACGGGATCACCGGCCTGGAGCCGGACGCGGTGCTGCCGACCATCGGCTCCAAGGAGCTGGTGGCGTGGTTGCCGACGCTGCTGGGCGTGCGTCCCGGCGACGTCGTCGCGATCCCGGACCTGGCCTACCCGACCTACGAGGTCGGCGCCAAGATCGCCGGTGCCGAGGTCGTCCGGCTCGCCCCCGGTGAGCTGCCGCCCGCCGGCACCCGGCTGCTCTGGCTGAACTCGCCGTCCAACCCGACCGGCCGCGTGCTCACCGCCGACGAGCTCGGCCGGATGGTGCGCGCCGCCCAGGACGTGGGTGCCGCGGTGGCCTCCGACGAGTGCTACCTGGCGCTGGGCTGGGACGCCGAGCCGGTCTCCGTGCTGCACCCCTCGGTCGGCGCCGCGCGCGACGGCCTGCTGGCGGTGCACTCGCTGTCGAAGTCGTCGAACCTGGCCGGTTACCGCGCCGGGTTCGTCACCGGTGACCCGGTGCTGGTCGCGCGGCTGCTGGAGCTGCGCAAGCACGCGGGCATGATCGTCCCGCGCCCGGTGCAGGAGGCGGTCACCGCCGCCCTGCACGACGACGAGCACGTCGCCGCCCAGCGAGAGCTCTACGCCGCGCGCCGCGCCGTGCTGCGGCCCGCGCTGGAGGCCGCCGGGTTCACCATCGAGCACTCCCAGGCGGGGCTGTACCTGTGGTCGACCCGGGGTGAGGACGCCTGGGCGACCGTGCAGTGGCTCGCCGAGCGCGGCATCCTCGCCGCGCCGGGCACGTTCTACGGCCCCGACGGCGGCCGTCACGTGCGCATCGCGCTCACCGCGACCGATGAGCGGATCGCGGCTGCGGCGAAGCGGTTGGGTGCTTGATCCCGACAGTTTTAGCCATAATTGACCATGATCGAAGTCCCTTTTGCCCGGTCAATTATGGCTAAAACCGTCCTCACACCGCGTCCCCGGCCGAGCTGAGCGCCTCCCAGGACTCGGGCCACCGCGCACGGCGGTCCGCCTTGCGGAACTCCTCGCGCTCCACCAGCCGCCCTGCCGCGAAGGCGATCGAGGCGTCCGGGCGCGGCCCGAGACCGTCGAGCAGCGCGCGGATCCGCTCCTCGGCCACGCACGCGTCCTGGTGCTCCCCGAGGACGTCCTGGAAGCCCTTCGTGGCCTTGATCAGCCGCTTCACCGGGGCGCCGAGCAGCGGTTCGGCGAGCTCAGCGGTGTAGCGGAGCCGCTTGCCGTCGATGCGCAGCGCGTGCAGCTCGGCGTCGGCGGGTTCGGCGGGCAGCGCGCCGACGGCCTTGCCCAGCTTGCGGAACTCGCGCCGCACCAGCTTGCGCAGCTGGGCCGCCGCGTCCACACCGGAATCCCGGCCGGGAAGTTCCCGCGTCGCCCGGGCGAGTCGTTCCAGCAGCTCGTCGTAGCGGTCGCTGTCCAGCGCCGCCAGCATGTCGTCCCGGGCCCGCAGGTAGTCGCCGTCCAGCCCCGAGATGAGCCGTTCCGCGGCGCCGCGCTCGGACTCCGGCAGGTCGGCCGACTCCGCCCGCAGCCGCTCCAGCAGCACGTCCAGGTCCCGGACCGGGCCCAGAGCCCTGCCCAACCAGCCCAGCTCGGCGCGCAGCGGCTCGGACTCGTCCCGGTCCAGGAACGGCCTCGCCGAGCGCAGCATCGCCCGCATCCGCCGGACCGACACCCGCATCTGGTGCAGCTCCTCGGGATCTTCCCCGACCCGAGTCCCGGCCTCGTGCGCGCGCAGCGCCCGCAACCGCTGGTCCAGCCCCGCGCCAACGTGAGCCGCGATCGGGGCCTTGCACCCCACCTCGACCGGCTCGGCGGCGAGCACGTTCTCGAGAAGCCGGGTAGCAGCCATCCCCCATGCTAAACCGGACAACTCACCCCGAGGCTTGCTCCGAACGGGCCAAAATCAACCTGAAGGGCCCCTCCCACCTGCGGCGGAAGGGGCCCTCGCGAGCTAGCGGATGATCAGTCGTTGGCGTGCAGGGCGGCGTTGAGCTCGACCTTGCCGCCGGTCTTGTTGACGACCTCGACCGCGCCGGTCGTGGAGTTGCGGCGGAACAGCAGGCCGTCGTTGCCCGAGACCTCGGAGGCCTTGGTCAGCGTGCCGTCCGGCAGCGTGATCTTGGTGCCGGCCGTGACGTACAGGCCCGCCTCGACGACGCAGTCGTCGCCCAGCGAGATGCCGATGCCGCCGTTGGCGCCGATCAGGCAGCGCTCACCGATGGAGATGACCTCCTTGCCGCCGCCCGACAGCGTGCCCATGATCGACGCGCCGCCGCCGACGTCGGAGCCGTCGCCGACCACGACACCGGCCGAGATGCGGCCCTCGACCATCGAGGCGCCCAGCGTCCCGGCGTTGAAGTTCACGAAGCCCTCGTGCATCACGGTCGTGCCGCTGGCCAGGTGCGCGCCCAGCCGGACCCGGTCCGCGTCGCCGATGCGGACGCCGGAGGGCACCACGTAGTCGACCATGCGCGGGAACTTGTCGACGCTGTACACGGTCACCGGGCCGCGCGCCCGCAGCCGCAGCCGGGTCGCCTCGAAGCCCTCCACCGGGCACGGCCCGTGGTTGGTCCACACGACGTTGGCGAGCAGGCCGAACTGGCCGTCCAGGCTCACCCCGTGCGGGCGCACCAGGCGGTGCGAGAGCAGGTGGAGCCGCAGGTAGACGTCGTGCGCGTCGGCCGGGGCGTCGGCCAGCTTGGCGATGTCGACGCGGACCGCGATGACCTCGACGCCGCGGGCGTCATCCCGCCCGAGCAGCGCGACACCGGCCTCGCCGAGGGACTCGGCGGCCTGCTCGGCGGTCAGCTTCGTCGTGCCGGACTCGCCGGACTCGCTGAGCTTGACGGTGGGGAACCAGGTGTCGAGAACCGTGCCGTCGTCGGTCACGGTCGCCAGGCCCACGCCGTGGGCACCCGTGGTCTGCGGGTCGGGGATGTTCGCGCTCATGCCCAAAACGGTAATCGGCAACACCCCGCTCGGCCCGCACGGGGTCAGGACTTCAGGGCGCTCGGCAGGTGGCATCCCGTGGTCAGCGTCAGGATCGTCGCCTTCGCGGTCCCGAAGGTGTAGACGGCGCCGTAGGAGTCGTTGCCGGTGACCTCGTGATCCCCGGTCCGGTTCACGATGATCTCCGGCTCGCCGAAGCCGTACTCGGCGGTGATGGACCGGACGATGGACACCGCGCTGGGCCAGTCGTGGTCGGCGATCGGCTCCGCCGCCCGCCAGGACGCCAGCACGCGGCTCTCGGCGTCGGACCCGGCGAACTCGGTGCAGTCCACTCTCGTCTCGGGCGTGGACACCGCCCACCGGAGCGGTCCGACCAGGTGGTCGAGGAGATCGCGCAGCCGCTCCTGCATCTGGCCGTACTGCGCGATGATCTGCTCGATGCTCGGTCGCTGCTGCAGCGCACTTCGCGGGTCCAACACCGGTACCCCCGTCAGAGACACACGTCTTAGCGGACGTCTTCGGATGATGCCGGACCGCTGTCACGGAGCCGTGACGGGACGACGCCACGGACGTGTGATGCCGCTCTCAGATGGCCAGACCGAGGCTCATCGCCCCCAAGGCCAGCAGCGGGGCGACGATCAGGGTGATCAACCCCGTCGCCACCGCGCCCCCGGTCGAGCCGGGGCGGACGACCCTGATCCACAGCAGGATCGGCGCGGCGAGCAGGAAGAGCACGGCCACGATCGCAGCGACCCCGACCGGGAGGCAGGTGCCCGACGAGCCGGAATCGCACGGGACGGACGCGGCCCAGATGCCGATCACGCCGGTGAACCAGATCGCGGGGAACGCCCCGAGAGTGGCGATCACGGCGAAGATCACCGCAGCGGTCCGCCCGCTGGTGTCCGCGTCGCTCATCACTTCACCACCAGATGACACCCGGTGCGGACCTGGAGCGTGGTGTGCACCTTGGTCCCGAAGCTCAGCTCGGCGCCGAAGGAGTCGGTGAGCACGATGCGGTGATTGCCGGGCCGGTCCAGCACGACCTCGGGGGCGCCGAAGCCGGAGCCGCCCGCGACGTCGGCGACGATCTGCTGGGCGCGCGCCCATTGGTCGTCCGGGATCTGACCCCGGTAGGCCCACCGGTTGAGGGAGTGCTGCTCGGCCGTGGCGGGGAGATCGCTCCCCTTGCACCCGGCACGCAGGAAGTCGCCCTCGTCGATCCAGTCAGCGCCCAGGCCGAGCTCGGAGGACAGCCGGTCGCGCAGCTGCGCCTGCATGTCGCCGTAGCGAGCGGTGATCTCGTCCATCGACGGCCGCTGCTGAAGGGTTTCCACGTCCATCTCGTCCTTGTCGTCGAACGGATCGCCTGCGTTGTCCGCGCATCCGGTGGTGAGCAGGGCGCAGAGCAGCACCAACACGAGGTGTTTCATCTAGAAGAGGTCCTTGGCCTTGTCAACGGTCCAACCGATGCCGTCCCCGACGCCGTCGACCACCTTCTCACCGGTGTCGACCACGGTCTTCGTTCCCTGCGAGATGTGGTCGCCGACGCCGGACGTGCTGCCGTGCTCGATGTTGTCGGGCAGCCCGGCCGCCACCGCGGCGACGTTGTGCTGGCTGGTGGTGTCCTCGTTGAGGTAGTCGCTGTGGCCGGTCACGCCCTCGCCGTAGCGGGAGTCTTCAGTGGACAGATCTCGGTAGCCGTCCTGGTGGGTCAGGTCGTCGCCGAACCTGCCGAGATCGGCGACCGGGTCCCACTTCGCCTCCATCCGGTAGGCGTGCCCTTCGGGAAGGTGCAGGTCCTTCACCGAGTCGGCACCTGAACCGGGTGAGCCGTACAGAACCGCGTCGTCGACACCGTGTCCGCCCTGCTGGAGGGCGTAGCCGGTCGTGGTGGATCCGTAGGAGTGCCCGATCGCGGTGAGGTGCGGGTCTTCATCGCGAGAGGCGTTGATTCCACCGAGGAATCCGTTCAGCTTCTCGCCCCCCTCTTGGGCGGACTGAGCGCTGATCACGGAATCCCGGTCCGCACCGGCCACGTCGGCGATCGAGCCGTCGATCTGCGGTGCCTCGTAGCCGATCCAGGTCACGGCCGCCACGGACTCGTCCTTGCCCTCGGCGGACAGCTGCTCCTTGGAGTTCTGCACCAGCTTGGCCATGTCGTTGTCGTAGCCGCCGAGGCTGCCGTCGACCGTGCTGGTCAGGCCCGGTGTGAACACCGAGACGTGGTCGGCGGTGTCGACGTCGCCGACGGCGACCGCCGCCTTCATCCGCTCTCCGCTGGAGTCGAGGGTGAGCAGCTGCCGGTCGCCCTTGTCGAGGGTCTCCTCGACCTTGTCCAGGGACTTGAGCTTGGCGTCGAGGCCGTCGAACTCGGCCTGCTCGGCGTCGGTGAGCTCGCTCTTGCGGGACAGTTCCGCCTTGCGGTTGCGGAGCGCGCCGCGCTCGTCGCTGATGCGGTCGCGGTTGGCCTTGTCGCGGATGGTGGCCGGGATGCCGTCGAGGTTGCCGACCATCTTCGGGTTCGTCTCCAGCACGGCGGAGCGCTGCTCGTCGGACAGCGACTTCCACCAGTCGGCGACCGCTTGCGGCGAGGTCCCCGCCGGTTTCCCGGCCGACTTGGCGAGCTCCTCCATCTCCTCGGGGGAGGCCGCGCTGGCCAGGGTGGTGCCCGTGCCTGCTCGGACTTCGTCCTCGTCGGCCGCGTCGAGGGCTTCGGCGAGGGCCGCGTCGGTGGCTTCTGCCTGGTCGAGGATCTTCTCGATCTCGTCGACCAGGTCGTCGCGGACCCGGATGCGTTGCGCGCGAACCTGTTCCGCCTCGTCGGCCGGCACGTTCTCCGGTGGCTTGACGTCGCGGACGCCGCCTTCCTCGGTGATCTGGAAGCCGTGGCCCTCGGCCTCTCGGTCGGCCATCTCCACCCGGCGCTTGATCGCGGTGACCTCGTCGGCGGCGGTGGCGACGGCAGCGCGGACCGTGGCGACCTCGGCGACCAGCGAACGCATCCGCTGCACGAGCTCGCGGTGCTGGTCGGCGGAGCGCTGGGCGGCGTCGCCGGTCCAGCCGTCGGGGTTGCGGGAGGCGTCGAGCTCGTCCTGCAGGTTGATCAGGTCGTCGCGGCGGTTGCCGAGCTGCTGGTGCACGGCGTCGAGCTGCTCGGGCTTCCACCGGCGCACGTCGGCGTAGCTGACCACGTCGTTCACCGCCCCGCCGAGTCGATGCCGCGGGCGCCGTCGCGGTCGCCGCGCTCGTACTCGTCGCCCGAGCTCGTCAGCGCTTCGCCGTGCGCGCGGGCGTCGCCGCCCCAGGTCTTGAGCGTGCGCTGCCAGCTCTGCGCGACCCGCTTGGCCGCGCCCTCGCTCTTGCCACCCGGCATCGCCTCGGCGATGTCGGTGGCCGGGTCGCCGAGCCGCACCTGCTCGGCCTGCTCCCCGGCGAGCACCGCCTTCCGACCGGCCGCGCGCAGCGCCTCCGGTTCCGCCCTGTAGCTCATGTCCGCCTCCGCGAGCCGCCCGATTCGATGCGGGAGCCTAGCCCGCTGATCTTGACTCTGATGGCGGTTCGGGCGATTCGGTTCCCGCCGGTGCAGGTCACGCAGTTCACCCGAGTAGCCTGCCGGGCGTGACCGCTTCGTTGGACCTCACCTCGGACCCCGTCGAGCTGACCGCCGCGCTGGTGGACATCCCCAGCGTCTCCGGCTCGGAGAAGACCATCGCCGACGCCGTCGAGCAGGCGTTGCGCGCGCAGGCCCCGCACCTTGAGGTCGTCCGCAACGGCGAAGCCGTGCTGGCGCGCACGAACCTCGGCCGCGACGCGCGCGTCGTGCTGGCCGGGCACCTCGACACCGTGCCGATCAACGACAACCTGCCGTCGCACCGCACCGGTTCCGGTGACGAGGAGCTGCTGCACGGCTGCGGCACCACGGACATGAAGAGCGGCGACGCGGTGATGCTGAACCTGGCCGCCGCGCTCACCGAACCGCGCCACGACCTGACTTTCGTGTTCTACGACTGCGAGGAGATCGAGGCCGAGCGCAACGGTCTCGGCCGCATCGAGCGCGAGCTGCCGGAGTGGCTCGACGGCGATCTGGCGGTGGTGTGCGAGCCGTCGAACGCCTCGATCGAGGCGGGCTGCCAGGGCACGATCCGTGTCGAGGTCCGCACCACCGGCGCCCGCGCGCACACGGCGCGCGCGTGGATGGGGGAGAACGCGATCCACGCCGCGCAGCCGATCCTGCAGCGGCTGGTCGAGCACACCCCGCGCAACCCGGTGATCGACGGTCTCCAGTACCGGGAGGGGCTGCAGGCGGTGAAGATCGCCGGCGGTGTCGCGGGCAACGTCGTCCCGGACTCGTGCGTGGTCACGGTCAACCACCGCTTCGCCCCCGACAAGTCCGCGGAGCAGGCCGAAGCCGAACTGCGCGAACTGTTCTCGGGCTACGAGGTCGTGGTCACCGACCTCTCGGCGGGTGCCCTGCCGGGCTTGACCTCGCCGGCCGCCGCCGAGCTCGTCGCGGCTTCCGAGGCGGAGCCGGTCGCCAAGCTCGGCTGGACCGACGTCGCCCGCTTCGCGGCCAGGGGCCTCCCGGCGGTCAACTTCGGACCCGGCAACCCGACCCTGGCCCACACCCAGCACGAGCACGTCCGCACGGCGGAGATCCGCCACTGCGCGGCCACCCTCCACCGCTTCTTGTCCTGACCAACCGCACCCAGGAGCGACCGGAATACGGCCGCAATCGGGTGCCGGAATACGGCCGCAATCGAGTGCCGGAATACGGCCGCAATCGAGTGCCGGAATACGGCCGTAATCGAGTGCCGGAATACGGCCGTAATCGGGTACCGGATTACGGCCGTGTTCGGGGTGGAACCCGGATTGCGGCCGCAATCGGGTGCCGGATTACCGGCGTATTCCGGTCACCCGGTGCGGGGGTGAGGCGTCAGGCGGTGCCGAGGACCTCGGTGTCGGCCGGTTCTTCGGTGACGCGTTGCTGGGGGAGGGCCGGAGCCGGGGTGGTCTCCTCGGGGAGTTCGGCGGCTCGGCGTTCGGCTTCGGTGAGTTCTGGGGCTTCGGGTTCCTGGGGTTCTTCGGGTTTCCGGGATTCTTCGGCGGGCTCGCCGTTGGCGGTGGTCTGCTGGATGGTGTCGACGAACCGGAGGAGTTCGACCGGGAACGGCAGGACCAGCGTGGAGTTCTTCTCCGCCGCGACCTCGACGACCGTCTCCAGCAGGCGGAGCTGCAGCGCAGCGGGGGTGTCGGACATGACGCGGGCGGCGTCGGAGAGCTTGCGGGAAGCCTGGAACTCGCCGTCGGCGGAGATCACCCGCGACCGGCGCTCGCGCTCCGCCTCGGCCTGGCGGGCGATGGAGCGCTTCATCGACTCCGGCAGCGAGACGTCCTTGATCTCCACCCGGTCGATGTGCACGCCCCACTCCAGCGCCGGGCTGTCGATCATGATTTCCAGGCCCTGGTTGAGGCGTTCGCGGTTGGACAGCAGGTCGTCGAGGTCGCTCTTGCCGATGATCGACCGCAGCGAGGTCTGGGCGAGCTGACCCATCGCGAACAGGTAGTCCTCGACGTTGACCACGGCCCGCGCCGCGTCCTGCACCCGGAAGTACACGACCGCGTCGACCCGGACCGTGACGTTGTCGCGGGTGATGCCCTCCTGCGCGGGCACCGGCATCGTGACGATCTGCAGGTTCACCTTCCGCAAGTGGTCCACGGCGGGAACGATCGTGGTGATCCCGGGGCCGCGGGTGAGCTCCTGCAGCCTGCCGAAGCGGAACACCACTCCCCGCTCGTACTGCTTGATGATCTTGACGCTCGAAGCGACGTAGACGACACCGAGCACGAGGATTGCGATGAGCAGTTCGATGAGCATGATCGACTCCCGGGCTCGTGGGGGACGGCCCGACGGCGCTGGAGCGCCTGCGTAGATCAGGAGCGGATCTGCGGGTGGCGCCCGGCTCGCGTCGCCGGCGCCGCTAGATCTTTTCTTCGTATCGTACGCCGCGAGACGGCCCTGTGAATCCCCCGTGAACAGGCATTTCACCGTCCGCGTACAGCGGCGGGGCGACTCGGAGAACGATCGGCGGCTGCGTAGGCTCGACACCATGACAGTCGATGGCCAGTGGGGTGAACCCAACGGCGTGGAGCGCCCGCACGAGAAGCAACGCGGACCCGTGGTGCTGCGCCGCTCCAGATTGAGCGAGCCGACCACCACCGACCAGCGCCTGCTGGACTCCAGAGGCCCCTCCGACTGGGTGCACACCGACCCGTGGCGGGTGCTGCGGATCCAGGCCGAGTTCGTCGAGGGCTTCGGCGCGCTGGCCGAGGTGCCGCGCGCGGTCACCGTCTTCGGCTCCGCCCGCACCCCGCGCGAGCACCCCGAGTACGCCACCGGCGTGGCTCTGGGCAAGGCGCTGGCCGAGATCGGCTGCGCGTCCATCACCGGCGGCGGCCCCGGCACGATGGAGGCCGTCAACCGAGGCGCCTCCGAGGCCGGCGGGCTGTCGATCGGCCTGGGCATCGAGCTGCCGTTCGAGCAGGGCCTGAACCCGTGGGTCGACCTGGGCGTCAACTTCCGGTACTTCTTCGTCCGCAAGACGATGTTCATGAAGTACGCGCAGGCGTTCATCTGCCTGCCCGGCGGCTTCGGCACCATGGACGAGCTGTTCGAGGCGCTGACCCTGGTGCAGACGAAGAAGGTCACCAAGTTCCCGGTCGTGCTCTTCGGCAGCGACTACTGGCAGGGGCTCTACGACTGGATCCGGGACCGGATGCTCGAAGGCGGCAAGATCGGCGAGAAGGACATGGAGCTGCTGCACGTCACCGACGACATCGACGACGCGGTGTCGATCGTGCAGGAGGCCTACGAGGCGTGGGAGGCGACCCATTGAACACCCCTTCGGCGGACGTATCGGTCTGCGTCTACTGCGCGTCCGGGCCGGTGCCGCAGCACTACCTGGACCTGGCCGCCGAGGTGGGTCGCAAGATCGCCAAGCGCGGGTGGACGCTGGTCTCCGGCGGCGGCAAGGTCTCGATGATGATGGGCGAGATCGCCCGCGCGGCCCGCGCCGACGGCGGCCGCACCATCGGCGTCATCCCGCGCGCGCTGGTCGACCGCGAGGTCGGTGACACCGATTCCGACGAGCTGCTGGTCGTCGACACCATGCGCGAGCGCAAGGGCCTGATGGACGCGCACTCCAACGCGTTCCTGACC
The DNA here is from genome assembly GCF_045278815.1 of Saccharopolyspora sp. ID03-671. Classification (NCBI taxonomy): domain Bacteria; kingdom Bacillati; phylum Actinomycetota; class Actinomycetes; order Pseudonocardiales; family Pseudonocardiaceae; genus Saccharopolyspora; species Saccharopolyspora sp. ID03-671. The sequence goes on along the minus strand of NZ_CP134054.1, from coordinate 2,926,818 downwards.
CTGCCCGGCGGCATCGGGACCTGCGAGGAGCTCTTCGAGATCTGGACCGCCCGCTACCTGGGGATGCACGCCAAGCCGGTGGTGCTGCTCGACCCGGACGGGCACTTCCAGGGCCTGCTGGACTGGCTCAACGGCCTGGTGGAGACCGGTTTCGCCTCGCAGCGCTCGCTCGACGTGCTGACCGTGACAGCCGACGTCGACGAAGCCCTCGACGCCCTCGCCGCATGAGCGCACGACAGCTGCGGTTCCGGGACAAGGAGATGCCGTCCGACCGGCCGCTGGTGATGGGCATCGTCAACCGGACCCGCGACTCGTTCTTCGACCGCGGCCGCACGTTCGCCGCCGACGCCGCGCTCGCCGCGGTCGACCGGGCGGTGGCCGACGGGGCGGACATCGTCGACATCGGCGGTGTCCGCGCCGGTGCGCAGGGCGAACGCGTCGACGCCGCCGACGAGGCGGCCCGGGTGGTGCCGTTCGTGACCGCGGTCCGCGAGCGGCACCCGAACCTCGTGATCAGCGTCGACACCTGGCGGCACGAGGTCGCCGCCCAGGTCTGCGATGCGGGCGCCGACCTGCTCAACGACACCTGGGCGGGGGCCGACCCGAAGCTGGCCGAGGTCGCCGCCGAGCACCGCGTCGGCGTCGTCTGCTCGCACACCGGCGGGCTCGCCCCGCGCACCGACGCCTACCGCCCCCGCTACGCCGACGTGGTCGCCGAGGTGACCGCGGAGCTCGTCGAGCGGGCCGAGCGGATGGTGGCGCTCGGCGTTCCGGCCGAAGGCGTGCTCATCGACCCGACCCACGACTTCGGCAAGAACACCTGGCACGGCCTGGCGCTGCTGCGCCGGGCGAGCGAGCTCGTCGACACCGGCTGGCCGGTGCTGATGGCGCTGTCGAACAAGGACTTCGTCGGCGAGACCCTCGGCACCGAGGTCACCGAACGGCTGGAGGGCACCCTGGCAGCGACCGCCGTGGCGGCGTGGCAGGGCGCCCGCGTCTTCCGCGCGCACCAGGTGCGCGAGACCCGCCGGGTCGTCGACATGGTCGCCACCATCTCCGGCACCCGGCAGCCGGATCAGGTGCTGCGCGGCCTGGCCTGACTCAGGCCACGCCGAGCGCGGTGCGGATCAGGTGGGTGAGCGCGGGGAACGGGATGTCCGGGCGGACCTCGCGCAGCACCGGCACCAGCCGGATCCAGCGCGACTGGACGCGCGGCGGGCTGGGCTGCTCGACGGCCAGCTCGTCGACGATCTCCGCGAGCCGCCACTTCGCCTCGTCGAGGTCGAGGCTCGGTGCGGGGTGCTGGTCGAGGACGTCGACCAGCGAGTTCAGGTAGACGCGGGCCTGGTCGAGGGCGGCCAGCCGGTCGGTGTGGTCGGTGGTGTCCCGGGGGCTCGGGGTGGCCGGGGCGGACCTGGCGAGCAGGCCGGCACCACTGGTCGTTTCCGCTTCGCGGTCGGGCACGGCAATCGGCTCCTGGTCGGGGTTCGGCGGAGGGAGGGTCGGCCTCCGTTTCACGATCCCCGAGTGTGCTCGATTCAGCCGATCGGGAGCGTCCGTTCGGGTCCACACCACCCGATCGGCCGACTCAAGCTGCTGTGACTCACATCATGGAGGTCCTGATCGCGAAAGGACCTTGGTCCTCTTGTGTGGAGGCGGTGACACTGCCTGGAAATACCCGTAGAGTCGCTACCTGTGAAGGCTGATGCGCTCCGCGGCCACCTGGACGCCCTGCTCCTGGCCACCCTCGACGGCAGGGCGTTGCACGGTTACGCGATCATCGAGGCTTTGCAGGAACGCAGTGGTGGCGCCCTGGACCTGCCCACCGGCACGGTCTACCCGGCGCTGCGCAGACTAGAGCGAGCCGGATTCGTGCAGAGCTCCTGGAGCACCGTTGGCGGCCGCCAGCGGCGCACGTACCGGCTCACCCAGGCGGGCACCCAAACCCTCCAGGCGGAACGCCGCGCCTGGCGAGAATTCACCCACGCCATCGAAGGCGTCCTGACAGCACCTGCCAAGACCTGAGCACCCGCCAAGACCTGATCTCCGTCCGCGGTCGTCTTGCTCGGCGGTGCGGGTAGCGGAACCTGAGACGCCGTCTGGACTCCGTGCGCCGCTCCTGATGTATGCCAATACACGGCGTCGCGGCGTACTCGCCAGACGACGTCTCAGAACCCGCGGCGGTGCGGGCTGCGAGGGTGGTCTTCACGCCTCGCGGCTGCGCCGCGTGCGATCCGGCCGTCTGCCTGACGGTCGGTGGGGCGTGCCACGATTGGCTTCGTGGCTAGTGCGCTCATCTACGTGTTCGTGGTGCTGGCGGTCGCGGCCGTCGTGTACCTGCTTGCTTCGCTGGTGTTCGGGCGGGGCGAGCAGCTCGCGCCGCTGCCGCCCGGCTCCACGCCCACCCGGCTCCCCTCGTCCGACGTCGAGGGTTCCGACGTGCGCGCGGTCCGGTTCCAGCAGGTCCTGCGGGGCTACAAGGTCACCGAGGTGGACTGGGTGCTGGACCGGCTCGCCGGCGAGCTCGACGAGCTGCATGGACGGATCGCGGTGCTGGAGCGCCAGCTCGACGTCGCCGGGCAGGAGCTCGACAAGGCGCGCGCCCGGGGCGGTGCCGAGGATGAGTGACGGTGCCGTCGGCAACGGGGCCGCTGTCAACGGGGCGGTCGTCATCGGCGAGGACGGTCGCGCGCGGTGCCCGTGGGGCGCCGCGCAACCCGACTACGCCGCCTACCACGACCAGGAGTGGGGAGTCGCGCTGCGCGGGGTCCCGGAGCTCTACGAGCGGATCACCCTGGAGTCGTTCCAGTCCGGCCTGTCGTGGCTGACGATCCTGCGCAAGCGCCCGGCCTTCCGCGAGGCCTTCGCCGGTTTCGACCCCGAGGAGGTCGCGGCCTTCGACGAGGACGACCGGCAGCGGTTGCTGGCCGACGCCTCGATCGTCCGCAACCGCGCCAAGATCGACGCCGCCATCTCCAACGCCCGCGCGGTCCTGGACCTCGACGTCCCGCTCGACGACCTCCTCTGGTCCTTCGCCCCGCCACGCAGGGCGGAATCCGAACGCCCGGCCGCGCTCGGCGACGTCCCCGCCATCACCGACGAGTCGAAGGCCATGGCCAAGGAGCTCAAACGCCGGGGCTTCGTCTTCGTCGGCCCCACCACCTGCTACGCCCTCATGCAGGCCACGGGCATGGTCGACGACCACCTCCAGCACTGCTGGCGAGCCTGACCGCGCGGGTTCCCGATTTCAATGGAAGTCGGGAACACGACTTCCATTGAAATCGGGTGGCCGAGGGTCAGCGGCCCGTGAAGTTGGGGTCGCGCTTGTCGACGAAGGCGGCGACCGCCTCCTTGTGGTCTGCCGTGAGGCCCGCTTCGTTCTGGGCGCCCGCTTCGACCGCGAGGGCTTCGTCGAGGGCCTCCGCGGAGGCCGCTTGGACGGCTTCCTTGATGCGGGCGTAGGCGAAGGTGGGGCCCGCGGCCATGCGGGTGGCCAGCTCCATCGCCACCGTCAGGGCGTCCTCGACGACCTGGTTGACCATGCCGATGCGCAGCGCCTCGTCGGCCTGCACCGGCTGGGCCAGCAGCAGCATCTCCATCGCTCGGCCGTAGCCGATCAGCCGCGGCAGCGTCCAGGAGGCGCCCGAGTCCGTCGACAGGCCCACGTTGGCGAAGGCCATCAGGAACTTCGAGCCGGTCGCCGCGATCCGCAGGTCGCTGGCGTAGGCGATCGCCGCGCCCGCCCCGGCCGCCGTGCCGTTGACGGCCGCGATCACCGGCTTGGGCATCGTCGCCAGCGCCTTGGTGATCGGGTTGTAGTGCTCCTCGACCGTCTTCAGCGGGCTCGGGTCGCCGCTGGAGAGGAGTTGGATGTGCTCCTTGAGGTCCTGTCCGGCGCAGAACGCCTTGCCCGCGCCGGTGATCACCAGCGCGCGCACCGAGTCGTCCGCCGCGGCTTCCCGCAGGGCCGTCAGCAGCGCCTGCTTGAGCTCGATGTTGAGCGAGTTGAACGACTCGGGGCGGTTCAACGTGAGCAGCCGCACACCAGCGGTGTCCTCGGTCAGCAGTACGTCGGTCACTCCAAGCTCCTTGCCTTGACGTCCGTTGCGGCGGGATCGCGCGAGCACTTCCACTGTGGACCGCGCGGCCGGCGCGCCGTCCCGGTTGGACGGTGTCCCCGCTGGTCGCCGGGACGGCCGCCGTGAGATCGGTGACACGCCGGAGTGGAACGGCTCCTCACGGTGATCGCAGACGGTGTCCGCGATGTGCCGAACGGCGCCGAAACACCCCACACGAACGGTGAGTCTGCCAGCCGTCGGCGATATTCGACCAGCGCACGGGCGACACGAGTTGATCGGTTCGGTTTCGTCCACGCCTCGGGATGGGGGAGAATGGGGGTGGACCCGAGCTGGTTGTGGCGACCAGCGGGGGAAGATTTCACGGAGGGAGCACGCTATGGCGGCCATGAAGCCCCGGACCGGTGACGGTCCCCTCGAGGTGGCTAAGGAGGGACGCGGCATCGTGATGCGCGTCCCGCTTGAGGGTGGTGGGCGGCTCGTCGTCGAGATGTCGGTCGAGGAGGCCAAGAACCTGGGCGACGCCCTGGAGTCGGCCACCGGCTGAGGCCGCCAGGCGGTCCGGGACGCGCTGCCGGCCGGCTGACGCGGTCACGGCGCCTCCCGGCCGAGGCGACAACTGAAAATCACGTCGACGAGCGACGAGCGTGCTCGTCGGGCCCCGGTGCCGAGCGCGGTGCCGGGGTCTCTCGTCGGCGCCCCAGTTCGAGTTCGCACGGCCAGTCCGTGCAGGAAGGTCTTCTCGTGCCCGGTGCCTCCGTGTTCCGTTCCGCCCATTCCTCCCGCGGCGGTCAGCCCGCCCGCGGGGTGGAGCCCGAGCTGCCCGTCGTCCCGACCGCTCTGGTCGAAGTGGACGTGGTGCAGCGGTGGCGGGACGGAGTGCCGGGCGCGACGGCGGTCTTCGACGGCGAGACCGGCCCGGACCTGGCCGCTGCGGCCGAACGGTTCTCTGTGGACGCCGAGGTGCTCACCGCGCTCGGCGCTTCCGCCTCGGCCGGGGACGCGAAGGCGTTCCCGCTGCGCTCCGGTGACGTCGGCTGGCTCGTCGGCGTCGGCTCCGGCACCCCCGCGCAGTGGCGCTCCGCCGGTGCGGGCCTGGCCCGCGCGGTGCGCGAGAAGCTGACCGGTGCGGGCGACGGCGACTCCGAACCCGGGGACCTCGGCGACGCCTCCGACGCCGACTACCTGCAGGTCCGGTTGCCCGACGACGTCGGCGACGAGCTGATCGGCGAGCTCACCCTCGGGCTCGCGCTGGGCGGGTACCGGTTCAAGGTCACCAACGAGCCCGCGCCGCCGCGCCTGCGCAAGGTCCTGCTGGTCGCCCCGGACGGCGCCGACGTCGCCGCGCTGCGCGAGTCGGTGCGCCGCGCCCGCGAGCTCGCCGCCGCCACCGCGCTGGCCCGCGACCTCGCCAACGCGCCCTCCAACGTCAAGGACCCGGCCTGGTTCACCGGGCTGGCCGCCGAGCTCGCCGGGCCGGTCGCGAACCTCACCGCGACCGTGCGGGACGAGAAGTGGCTGGCCGACAACGGTTTCGGCGGCATCCTCGCGGTCGGTGGCGGCTCGTCCCGCCCGCCCCGCCTGCTGCAGCTCGACTACCGGCCGCAGGACGCGACCGGCCCGCACCTGGTGCTGGTCGGCAAGGGCATCACCTTCGACACCGGCGGCATCTCGCTCAAGCCCGCCGACGGCATGCACCTGATGCGCACCGACATGTCCGGTGGCGCGGCGGTCATCGGCGCGCGCTGCTGGCGATCGCCCGGCTCGGTCTGCCGGTGAAGGTGACCGGCCTGGTGCCCTCCGCCGAGAACCACGTCTCCGGCACCGCCTACCGGCCCGGCGACGTGGTGCGGCACTACGGCGGCAAGACCACCGAGGTCGGCAACACCGACGCCGAGGGGCGGATGGTGCTGGCCGACGCGATGGCCTACGCCGTCGACGAGCTCCAGCCCGACGTGCTCATCGACGTCGCGACGCTGACCGGCGCGATGAAGGTCGCGCTCGGCCTGCGCACCGGCGGCCTGTTCGCCACCGACGACGAGCTGGCCGACCAGATCGCCGGGGCGGGCGAGCGGGTCGGCGAGTCCTGGTGGCGGATGCCGCTGCTGGAGGACCACGCCGAGGCCGTCCAGGGCGCGCTCTCCGACGTCAAGCAGACCCCGGCCGGTCCGGGCGGGATCACCGCTGCGCTGTTCCTGCGCGAGTTCACCGAGGGCGTGCGCTGGGCGCACCTGGACATCGCCGGGCCCGCGCGGGCCGACAAGGACTACTCGGAGGTCACGGTCGGCGGCACCGGCTTCGCCGCCCGCACGCTGGCCGAGCTCGCCTCCGAGCTGAGCTGACCAAGAGCGGGCCGACCGGGGAGCGGGCTGGCCGCTGAGTCGAGCGCCACGGGTGATGACCGGCACGGTTCCGGGCGCCGTCGATCAGGTGGTGTTTAACGTCTAAAGCATGGTGTCGGCCGGACGTGTGCGCAGGATTCGGATCGCGCTGCTGTTCGGTGCGCTGGCCCTGTTCGCCCTGCTCTACGCGCCGCAGCCGGTGCTGCCGCAGCTGGCGGGCGAGTACGGGCTGAGCCCGGGCTCGGCGGCGCTGCTGGTCTCGGCGGCGACCCTCGGGCTGGCGGTGTCGGCGATCCCGCTGGGCACGCTGTCGGAGGCCGTCGGCCGCCGCAAGACCATGATCACCAGCCTGGTCGTCGCCGAGCTCCTCGGTCTCGTGCTGCCGTGGGTGCACTCGTTCCCGCTGATGGTGGGGCTGCGGCTGGTGCAGGGGGCGGCCGTGGCCGGGCTCGCCGCCGTCGCCACCGCCTACCTCGTCGACGAGACCGGCGGCGTGCGGCTGGGCACCACCGTCGGGCTCTACGTCGCGGGCACCACCATCGGCGGCATGACCGGCCGGCTGCTCGGCGGCGTCGTCGGCGACTTCTGGGGCTGGTCCGGCGGAGTGCTCGCGGTCGCGCTGCTGGCCGCGGTGTGCACGGTCGCGTTCGTCGCCCTGCTGCCGTCCGAGCAGCGCCACCAGCGGAAACCGCTGCGCTGGGGGCCGCTGCTCGGCGGACTCGGCGCCGCCCTGCGCGACCCCGGGCTGTACCCGCCGTACCTGGTCGCGGCGCTGGGCATGGGCAGCTTCGTGACGGTCTACAACGTGCTGGGCTTCCGCATCACCGCCCCGCCGCTGCTGGTGCCCCCGGCGCTGGCCGCGCTGGCGTTCCTCGCGTACGCGGCGGGCACGGTGACCTCGGCGCTGGCCGGGCGCGCCGCCGACCGCTGGGGGCGCGTGCGGGTGCTGCTGACCAGCCTCGCGGTGGCGGGAGCCGGGCTGCTGCTGATGCTGCCGGACTCGGTGCCGGTGATCCTGGTCGGCCTGGTGGTGTTCACCGGTGGGTTCTTCGGCGCCCACTCGGTCGCCAACGGCTGGGTCGGCACCCGCGCCTCCGCCGAGGCGCGCGGCCAGGCCTCGGCCCTCTACCAGCTCGCCTACTACGGCGGCAGCAGCGTCGGCGGAGTCCTCGGCGGCATCGCCTACGGCGCCTGGGGCTGGCCCGGCATGACCCTGCTCCTCGGCATCTGGCTCGCCCTCGCCGCGATCGCGGTCCTCACCTCCCGCCACCAACCCGCGCCACTCCGATGATCGGAACCCGGAACACGGCCGCAATCAGGACGCGGGGTACCGCCGCGTTCCGAGGTGGTGACGGAATACGCCCGTATTCCGCGGGCGGAATACGGGCGTAATCCGGGTCAGGTGACGGGCGTGCCCCTGCGGTCGGAACCGGTCATGCGAACGAAAGACCTGGTCAGGTGGCGTCCGTGTCGTACGGGGGGCGTTCGCCGGGGGCCAGGGGGCGGTCGGCCGGCTTCGGCGGGGTGGGCGCCGGGGTGTGGCCGTTGGTGGACGGGGTGTGCCCGTTGAGGGGCGAGGAGTTCTTCGAGAACTCCTCGAACGGGTTCTCGCCGTCCAGGAGGTGCTTGGTGACGGCGGTCTTGGGGTTGAAGTTGCGGACGCTGCGGAGCTCGTCGAGCGGCTTCTTCAGCTCGTCGAACTCCGGGCCGATCTCCGAGCGGATCTGGTCACGGGCCCCGGTCGCGTACTCCCTGACCTGCCGGATCGTCTTGCCCAGCCACGCGGCGCCCTGCGGCAGCCGATCCGGACCGAGCACGAACAACCCGACCAGGGCGAGAACCAGGAGCTCGGGCCAGCCGACGCTATCGAACACCTCTCGACTCCTCTGGGATCCTCGTGGCTCGGGGACCGACGCCGAGCTGCCGACAACACCAGAGTACCGACCGGGTGACGCTGGTCGAAGAGGGGAACTGGCGTAAACACGCCCCGTGTCCCAGCGGTGTCCGGCCGTTCATGCCGATGTGATCGGTCATTTCAGCGTCACGTCGAGCACCAGCTCGCGGCCCTGCCGGACCACGGTGACGGGGACGCGCTCGCCGACCTGATGTCGGTCCACTGCCACGATGAGTTCGTCGGCGCTACCGACCTTGCGGTCGCCGACCTTGATGATGACGTCTCCTTCGGCCATCCCGCCGCCCGCGGCGGAACTGCCGTCCTGCACGTTCTGCACCTGCGCGCCGTCGGCCAGCCCGTCGCTCACGGACTTCGCGTTGACGCCGAGATCGGCGTGCCGGACGGTGCCGGTGCGGATGAGTTCCTGAGCGATCCGCCGGACGTCGTCGATCGGGATCGCGAACCCGAGACCGATCGAACCGCCCTCACCGCCCGAACCGAGCGTGCGGATGGCGCTGTTGATGCCGACCACCGCACCCGTCCCGTCGACCAGCGCGCCACCCGAGTTGCCCGGGTTGATGGCCGCGTCGGTCTGGATCGCGTCGATGACGGCGTTGGTGTCGGTGCCCTCGCCGGCCAGCCGGACCGGCCGGTGCACCGAGCTGACGATGCCGGTGGTGACGGTGCCCGCCAGGCCCAGCGGCGAGCCGATGGCGATCACGTCGTCGCCGACCTTCAGCTTGTCCGAGTCGCCGAGCTGGGCGACGGTCGGGTTCGACACCTCGACCTTGAGCACCGCGAGGTCGGTCTTGACGTCCCGGCCCACGACCCGCGCCGGAGCCCGGGTGCCGTCGTGGAAGACCGTCGAGACCTGCGCGTTCGGGGTGTCGGCGGCCATCGACACCACGTGGTTGTTGGTGACCACGTAGCCGTCGCCGTCGATGACCACGCCCGAACCGGAGCCGCCCTGCCCGCCGATGCGGACCTCGATGGACACCACCGCGGGCACCACCCGCTGCGCCACCTGCGACACCGATCCGCGCGGCCGGTCGGTCGCGCCCTGATCGACCTCGGCGAGCGTGACGTCCGGGTTGACCAGCGGGTTCCCCTCCTCGGCGGTGATCCGCCCGAGGAAGCCGCCCGCCACGCCCACCAGCAGCGCGACCACGCCGAGGATCGCCAGCGCGCGCGGGTGCACGCGCCTGCCGAAGAGCACCTCGCGAGCGCTGAGCAGCGGGCCCGCCGCGCGCTCGCCGTCGTCGTCGGACTGGTTCTCGGGCACCGCGGGCGGGCCGAGGATCGCGCCCGCCGCCGGGTCCCGCCACGGGTCCCGGTCGCCCGAGCGAGCCTGGTCGTCCGAGCGCCACAGCACCGGGTCCGGCTCGGTCTCCGGCGTCATCGGCTTCTCGCCCGGTGCGCGCTGCAGCGGCCCGTCGCCGTGCGACGGCGGGCGGCCGAACGCCTGCGCCAGCGCGTCCGCCGGAGGCGGTGCCTGCTCGATCCCGCGCACGGGCAGGCCGTGCTGGTCGGGGTCGAAGCTGCCGGACACGCCGTGCGGGCGGGCGAAGGCGTGGCGCTGCGACGGGTCGACCTCGGGACGCTCCAGCGGACGCGGCGCGAGCCGGTCCGCGGAGTGGCCGTTGGCGTGCTGCGCGGGGGGTGTTGCGAACTGGTCCGCGGGCACGCCGCGACCGGTCATGGTGCCGCCCTGCCAGGGGTGCACCGGCTCGGAGTCCTGCTGACCCGGCGCAGGGGAGTCCCGGCGCGCGTCGGGACCCTGCGCGGGCGTTCCTGGCTGGTCGCTCATCGCTCCCCGGGCTGTCCGATCGGGCTCGTCGCTTCGAGTGGATCACACGGGCGCGCGGCCCGCCTCACCGGCATGGTGCCGACGACCCCATCTTGCCCGCAGCGCGGTGAAGTCGGTGTGGAGTGGGCGCGAACTCGCCAGTTCGTTACCCGGCGGGCGGAGCCGTCGTCGCGGTGGACGGGAGCGCGGCCGAAGGGGCCGGAGGTGCGTCGGGCGCCTTCGGCGCGGGTGCCGCGGTCTGACTGCCGACCGGGGTGCTCTGGCCTACTGGGGTGGTCTCCGACGGCAGGGCCGTGTTGCCCGCGGCCGGGATGACGGCGTTGGTGAACGAGCCGCCGGGCAGCGGCACGGGCGCGCCCTGCAGCGGCTGGCCGTCCTCGTCGGTGACCGGCACGTTCAGCAGCGTCAGCGCCCCGAGGACCAGCCCGGAGAAGACCACGCCGGCACCCTGCCGGGTGCGGCGGGTGGCCCGCCGGTTCGCGGCGTCAGGGGCGTCGTAGGAGGTCACGGCCGTGCCCAGCGGCTGCTGCGAGCCGCCGAGCGGCGTGGACGAACCCAGCACCGCCCCGCTGCCGAAGCGCTTCACGTCGTTCGGGCGGGACACGGCGACCAGCTGACCGTCGTCGGTCAGCGCGAGGTTCTCGGGCTGTGCGGGGAGCTCGGCGCTGGAGGGGATCGCCTGCAGCGCCTGCAGGAGCTGCGGCGAGACCGAGGGCGCGTCGGCGGCGCGCACCGCCGCGCGGGCCTGCCGCTGCGCGGCGGCGTCGGCCGCGCACGCGGGGCACCCGGCCAGGTGGGCCACCGCGCGGTCGTGGGCGCTCGGGCTGAGCTCGCCGTCGACGAACGCGACGAGAGCGTCCAGCGCGAGGTGCTGCTCGGACAGCCCCCACCCCCGCAGAACCGTCATCCGTCATTCCTCCCGGCTTGGTCGCGGCTCGCTTCGAGCGTGTTCTTGAGCATCTGGCGGCCGCGGTGGATCCTGCTGCGCACGGTACCCAGCTTCACGCCGAGGGTGGTACCGATCTCCTCGTACGACAGGCCCTCGACGTCGCAGAGCACGATGGCCGCGCGGAACTCCGGCGGCAGCTTGTCCAGCGCGGCCTGCAGGTCCGGGTCGAGGTGGGTGTCGTGGAACACCTGCTCCGGCGTCGGACCGCCGCCGGGCAGCCGGTCGGTGTCCTCGGGCAGGCCCTCCATGCGCAGGCGGGACCTGCGGCGGGCCATGTCCAGGAACAGGTTCGTGGTGATGCGGTGCAGCCACCCCTCGAACGTGCCCGGCTTGTACGAGGCCAGGGAGCGGAACACCCGGATGAAGGTCTCCTGGGTGAGGTCCTCGGCGTCGTGCTGGTTGCCGGACAGCCGGTAGGCGAGCCGGTACACCCGGTCCGCGTGCTGCCGGACCACCTCGTCCCAGCTGGGCGGGGTCCAAGCGGCCTCCTCCGCGCCGGGGGAGACGGGACTCGGGGAAACGCTGGTCTCGTGGGTCCGGTCGGTGCCGGGGGCCACGCTCATCGGCTGTGTTGCCATCGGGCGAAGAGCCACCTCCTGTGGGCTTGCATCTACCAGAACGAGCGGCGCCGGACCGTTGTTCCCGCGACCCGCACGACGGTGAGACGCCGATGGGTGTCGGTGTATGACGTCCACTGTCGTCCTCCCTGGTGAAGTGGGCATGAAAGCCACCTGAGAAGGGCCTGAGATTCCGGGTGAGCCGTCCCTCACCCACTCGGCCGCGCCGCGTTGATCACTCTGCGTGAGGAAATGTCGCGCATGGAAACGGGCTTCTAACGATGTCGCCCGGAAACATCATTTGTGCGCGCGGCGCCGATAACCTCTCGCGTTGTGATACCCGAGAGGTCGGTGGCCCGCTACTCGACGGGCGGCTATGCGGTGGGGGAGCGGACGCGCGCTCGCCCGGTCGGCGACGGTCCTCTGGACTCGCCGGTCGGTGCGTCGTCGCTGCACGTGCTGCGGTTCCTCGCGGCCGCGCTGCGGGCCAGGGCCGTCGTCGAGATCGGCACCGGGTCCGGGGAGAGCGCCCGCTGGCTGCTCCGCGGGATGCTGCCCGAGGGCGTGCTGACCTCGATCGACGCCGATCCGGCCAACCAGCGGATCGCGCGCGCCGCGCTGCGCGAGGAGGGCATCGCGCCCACCCGCACGCGGTTGATCACCGGCTGCGCGGTGGAGATGCTGCCGCGCTTCACCGAAGGCGGCTACGACCTGGTCTCGGTCGGCGTCGCGAGCACCGACTACCCCGCTTACCTGGAGCTGGGCGCCCGCCTGCTGCGTCCCGGCGGCGTCATCGTCTTCGCCGGGGTCCAGCTCGGCGGCGACCCCGACGACAGCAGCGGCGCCCTGACCGCGGCCATCCGCGACCTGGTCAAGGCCGTTCAAGACGACGAGGGCCTGATCCCGGTGACACTGCCGACCGGGCCAGGCCTCCTCGCCGTCGCGAAGGGTTAAGGACAGTTCAGAAGGGCGGCGGAGCCGCTGCTCCAAGTGTGGGACTCAGCCGGCACCGCCGCGGGTTCTGAGCGGCTTCGTGGCGAGTACGCCGGGATGCCTCGTATTGGCATACTCAAGGAGCGGCGCACGGAGTCCACGAAGCCGCTCAGGTTCCGCTACTGGCACCGCGAAGCAAAGCAACCACGGAACCATCCGTGGGTTAAGCGGGGGACACCGACAGGAGCTTGCCCGCTAGGCCTCGGGCCCGGGTGCCCAGGCGCTGGGCGATGTCGCTGAGGGCGGCGCCGGCCGGGGAGTCCGGCTCCTGCAGGACCAGCGGCTCGCCCGCGTCGCCGCACTCGCGCAGCCTCGGGTCGAGCGGGATCTGGCCGAGCAGCGGCACCTCGGTGCCCAGCGAGCGGCTCAGCGAGTCGGCCACGATCTGGCCTCCGCCGGAGCCGAAGACCTCCACGCGCTGGCCGTCGGGCATCTCCATCCAGGACATGTTCTCCACGACGCCGGCCAGCCGCTGGCGGGTCTGCATGGCGATGGCGCCCGCGCGCTCGGCCACCTCGGCGGCGGCCTGCTGCGGGGTGGTGACCACCAAGATCTCGGCGTTGGGGATCAGCTGGGCGGTGGACAGCGCGACGTCACCGGTGCCGGGCGGCAGGTCCAGCAGCAGCACGTCCAGGTCGCCCCAGAAGACGTCGGCGAGGAACTGCTGCAGCGCGCGGTGCAGCATCGGGCCGCGCCAGACGACCGGGGTGTTGCCGGGCGTGAACATGCCGATCGAGATGACCTTCACGCCGTGCGACTGCGGAGGCATGATCATCTTCTCGACCTGGGTGGGCTTGCCGCCCGCGCCCAGCATCCGCGGCACGGAGTGGCCGTAGATGTCGGCGTCGACGACGCCGACCGACAGGCCCCGGGCGGCCATCGACGCGGCCAGGTTGACCGTCACGCTGGACTTGCCGACGCCGCCCTTGCCCGAGGCCACGCAGTAGACGCGGGTCATCGAGCCGGGCTCGGCGAAGGGGATGCGCGGTTCGTCGGCGTCGCCCCGCAGGCTGCGACGCAGCTCGGAGCGCTGCTCGTCGCTCATCACGTCGAGCTCGACCTGCACCGAGGACACGCCGTCGACCGCGGCGACGGCGTCGTTGACCCGCTGCGTGATCGTCTCGCGCATCGGGCAGCCCTGGACCGTCAGGTAGACCTCGACCGTCACCGCGCCGCCGTCGCCGACGGACACGCTCTTGACCATGCCCAGGTCGGTGATCGGCTTGCGGATCTCCGGGTCCTCGACCTTGGTGAGCGCCTGGCGGACGGCGTCCTCGGTCGGTGCGGACTGCGTACTGGTCACGGTTACCTCGACAAGCGTTGGTGAACGTGGTGGGGACGGGACGTGTCCCGCCGAACCAGAAAAGGGTCTCACACCCGCATCCGGCAATCCCATGTTACGGACCAGTAGCCCACCATCTCCGCCGGTAGGACGATCGGCCTCGACTAGACCGGGGGCGCTGCGAAGTCAAGTGCGTGCGGACAGTAATATCCGTCACGTGGCCGAGACGGCTTTGGACCGATTACCCACTCGAAGTGAATTGTTGGCGTACCGCAGTTTTCTTCGCGCGCACGCCCGGGTCACGCGCTGCCTGGAGAGCGACCTGATCGCCGAGCAGAGGCTCACCCTGGCCGCCTACGACGTGCTGGAAGCGCTGGCCGAAGCGCCGGAGCAGCGGCTCCGGATGACCGAGCTCGCCGATGTCGTGCTGCTGTCCCGGTCCGGGGTGACCCGGCTGGTGGACCGGCTCGAACGGCTCGGGCTGGTGCGCCGCGTGCGCGTGGACTCCGACGGGCGCGGCGTGCAGGCCGTGATCACCGAGCGTGGTGAGGGGCGGCTGCGGATGGCCGCGTCGACCCACCGGCACGGTGTCGCGCGGTACTTCCTCAACGCCGCCGACGGAGAGCTCGAAACCCTGGTGCGCGCGTGCGAACGCCTGGCGGACGGGGGTGTGCCCTCGCCACCCGGGCAGCGTGCGCAAGCATGAGCGGGTGAGCTCACTGATCAAGGCGGTCGGCCTGGTGCGGTTCGCGGACCGGCGGTTGCTGCTGGTCCGCTCCGCCGACCAGGAGGCCTTCTACCTGCCCGGCGGCGGTATCGAACCCGGCGAGACCGAGCGCGAGGCGCTGCACCGCGAGGTCGCCGAGGAACTCGGCGTCGTCCTCGGCGAGGCCGAGTTCTACGCCCGCTACTTCAACGACGCCGTCGGGCGCGGCGCGGGCGTGAAGGTCGATCTCGCCTGCTACACGGGCGTTTTCGACGGCGAACCGGTCGCCTCGGCGGAGATCGCCGAGCTCGGCTGGTTCACCCGGGCCGAGTACGAGCAGCACCACGTCACAGCCCCCGCCATCCTCGACCTCTACGCGGACTTGGACCCCGCGTGATAGACAGCTAGCGCTGCTCTAGAGGTCGTGGATGTGGAGGTCGACGTGGACGGTCGTCGTGCCCGGCGCAGTTGCCTGGCGGTGCCCGGTTCGAGCGCGAAGATGATCGACAAGGCTCGCGGGCTGGCCGTCGACCAGTTCTTCCTCGACCTGGAGGACGCGGTCGCGCCGCTGGCCAAGGCCGAGGCGCGGGAGCGGATCGTCGGCGCGCTCACCGAGGGAGGCTGGGACGGCAAGGTCCGGTCGGTGCGGGTCAACGCGCTCGACACCGAGTGGACCTACCGCGACGTCGTCACCGTCGTCGAAGGCGCGGGCGCGGACCTGGACACGATCATCCTGCCGAAGGTCTCCACTCCCGACCACGTGCGCTGGCTGGACCTCACGCTGACCCAGATCGAGCGCGCGATGGGCCTGGAGGTCGGGCGGATCGGCATCGAGCCGCAGATCGAGGACGCGCGCGGGCTGGTCGAGATCGACGCGATCGCCCGCGCTCCCCGCGTGGAGGCGCTGATCTACGGGCCCGCCGACTTCATGGCGTCGGTGAACATGCGCTCGCTGGTCGTCGGCCACCAGCCGCCCGGCTACGACGTCGGCGACGCCTACCACTACACGCTGTTCCGCATCCTCACCGCGGCGCGCGCCGCCGACGTGCAGGCCATCGACGGGCCGTACCTGCAGATCAAGGACGTCGACGGGCTGCGCGAGGTCGGAGGCCGTTCCGCCGCGCTCGGTTTCGACGGCAAGTGGGTGCTGCACCCGGCGCAGGTGGACGCGGTCAACGAGCTGTTCTCGCCGCGCCAGGCCGACTACGACCACGCCGAGAACATCCTCGACGCCTACGAGTGGCACACCTCCGCCGCCGGTGGTGCGCGCGGAGCGGCGATGCTCGGCGACGAGATGATCGACGAGGCGTCCCGCAAGATGGCCCTGGTCATCGCCGGGAAGGGCCGTGCCGCGGGCATGACCCGTAACGACCCCTGGACTCCGCCGGAAAACTGATTCCGCCCCACCGCGCGCCGTCGTCGCGGTAGTTTCGCGCCCGTGGACGACGGTGACGAACTGCGCTTGGCCCTCGCCATGCGCGGGGGCGCGAGCATGGCGGTGTGGATCGGCGGCGCGGTCGCCGAGGTCAACCGGTTCCGGGAGTCGCTGGAGAGCGAAAGCGACCACCCCTGGGCGGTTTTGGCGCGCGCGGCCGGGTACCGGTCGGCGAGCGTCGACGTGCTGGCCGGGGCGTCGGCGGGCGGGCTCAACGCCGCGCTGATGTCGGCGACGCTGGTCTACGACCTGCCGTTCGACCGGATGCGCCGGATGTGGGTGCGGCTGGCCGACCTGGAAGCGATGTCGCGGCCGGTGCCGAAGTTCTGGCAGCGCGCCCCGCTCTCCTTGCTGGAGGGCGACGACTACTTCCGCGCCGAACTCGTCCGCGTCATCCGGGACAACGCGCCGCCGGTCGAGGAGCACCCGGGACGTCGCGCGGACATGCTGCTCACCGCGACCCTGCTGGACCCGCTGGTGGAGCGGTGCCACGACGCCCGGGTCGGGCCGATGCCGCTGGAGAAGCGGGCCGCGCGGCTGACCTTCCACCACGAGGGCCGGGCCGGGGACCCGCTGTCGGACTTCGGCGACGTCGAGGGCACCGCGCTGCGGCTGGCCCACGCGGCCCGCGCCACCTCGTCGTTCCCGTTCGCCTTCGAACCCGCCCAGATCCGCTCGGGGCCCGGCGAACCGCCTGCGGGCGAGCCGAACATGCTGGGCCTGTTCTCCGAGACCAGCACGGGCGCAACGCCGTTCCGCGTCATCGACGGCGGGGTGCTGGACAACATCCCGGTCACCGCCGCCATCGAGGCGATCGCGGCGGCGCCCGCCGACCGACCCACCAAGCGCTTCCTGCTCTACCTCAACCCCGATCCCGTCGTCTCGCACGGGCAGCGCGGCTCCGGCCGGGCGCTGCCGGTGACCGCGGCCGCGCTGCGCAGCCGGTTCACGCAGGAGTCCCTGCTGTCGGACCTCGACGCGCTCGCCGACCACAACCGGGCCGTGGAGCGGAACGCGCTGCGCCGCAAGGCGTTGTTCGCCTCGCTGCGCGAGAACCCCGGCGGACTGGGCGAACTCAGCTCGGCGGTCGCCGCCGACAACGCGGTGGTGCGCGCCGAGCTCGACGCCCAGGCGGTGCACGCGCTGCTCGTCGACCCGGCGGGCAGCGAGGACGGGACGCTGCTGCCGCCGGTGATCGGCGATCCGCTCGCGGAGTGGTCCGCGCAGGCCCGCGACCAGCTGCCGGAACGGCTCTCGGCGCTGGCGGCCGAGTGCGGGCCGGAGATCTTCGACGACGCGCACGGGCTGCGCGCGGCGATCGCCGAGTGCCTCGGCTGGTCCTGGGACGTCGAGCGATCCGCGCCGGTCGGGCCCTGCAAGGCGCAGCTGTACCGGTTGCGGGCCTTCGCGACCGTGCTCGCCGGGCACGCCGACCGGTACTGGGTCAACGGTGCCCGGCTGGAGCCGATCGTGGAGACCGCCGAGCTCGACGGCTGGATCCGGCGGGTGCGGCGCCGTCGCGACCACCTCCAGCACCGGTTGCCGTCGCCGATCGAACCGCTGCTGGGCGCGGTGCTGGGCGCGGTTTCCGACGGCGACGGGTTCCAGCAGGCCCTGGCCGAGTTCGCCGCCGAGCTCCGGTCCATCGTGGACTCCTCCGGCGCCGACGCGGCTCCCGAGGCCGACGGCGTGGACGCGGTCGCCCGCGCCCGCGAAGTGCTGCACGGCATCGCCCGCCGCCTCGCCGACGCGGCTCCGCCGCGCGCGGAACCCGTCTCGGCGGAGCGGATCGGCTACGCGCTGCTGGAGACCACCGACCGGATCCCGGAGGTGCTGCGGCAGCTGGTCGTCCTCACCGCTCCGCTGGACGTCGCACGCGTGCCCACCAGCCGCATCGACCTGCTGCGCGTGGTCAGCGACGAGCGCACCCCGCTGCCGTTCAGCGCGCTGCGCCGCGACGGGCAGCTGCGCATCGAGGACAAGATCCGCGGCCTGGACCTGGGCAACTTCGGCGCGTTCCTGTCGGCGAAGTGGCGCGCCAACGACTGGATGTGGGGCCGGATGGACGCGGCCGCCACGCTCGTCGGGATGCTCGCCGACCCGGAACGCCTGGTGCGCCACGGGGATTCGGAGCAGCTCGGCGAGGTCCTGCGATCGGTGGTCAGCGAGCCGGCCGAGGCCGAGCTGGGAGCGCTCGACGAGGAGCAGGCCCGGCAGTGGCGCGGGTTCCTCGCCGAGGTGTGGGCACGCCACGCGGACGAGGTGCGCGGCGAGCTCGACGCGCTGTTCGCCGCCCCCGACGACCGGCACCCGCTGACCGGGACCCGCGCGCTGCTCACCGAGCGCCTGCAGTGGACGATCGCGGCGACCGAGGTCCCGCACGTCGCGTCGGTGTCGTCCGGCGCCGACCCCGCGGGTGGCGCCGACCCCGCCCCACCACCGCCGACGGAGCTGGTCCGCGCCGTGGAGACCTTCGACGTGGGGCGTCAGCGCGTCCGCGACCTCGGCGAACCCCGCCTGCTGTCGGTGGCGACCCGCTTCGGGCTGCTGGCTCAGCGCGCCGTCCGCCCGCAGGGAACGGGTGCGCTGCAACGGCTGGGTGCGATGGCGCTGACGCTGGTGAAACCGCTGCTGATGCTCGCGGCCTACGCCGCGGCCGCGCCCGGTCGCGCGGCTCTGCTCGGGTTCGCCGCCGCCACGACGATCACGTTGACCAGGGACGACGTTCCACAGATCACCTGGCTCATGGCGGGTGACTGCCCGCCGCGCGCGATGTGCGCGGTCGGTGCGCCGGACTCGGGCTGGTGGTCGTTCGGCAGCCTCTCCGGGGTGGAGACCACGGCCTGGACCCCGTGGGCGGTGCTGCTGGCGATCGTCTGCGCCGTCTGGTTCGGGCGACGAGTGGCCCGGCGCTTCGGCGCCGGACTCGCCCGTTGGGCCCCGGCGGTGGTGGTGGCCGCGCTGCTGCTGGTCGGTGCGTACGCGCTGCACCAGACGGGCCTGCGGCTGGGGCCGCCGGCGGTCGTGCTCGTCGCGACCGTCCTGACCTGGCCCGCCGCGGTCGCCTACCGGACCTCGGCCCGGGTCGGCGCCGTCGTGCTGACGCTGCTGACCGGGCTCGTCGCGCTGGTGCTGGGCACGGACCTCGAAACCGAGGTCGGCACGTGGCTCGCGCTGACCGTCCTGGGCCTGACCCTCGCGCACTCCCTCTACCTGAGCAGCGTCGACGTCCTGGCCCCGCGCCCCAGGCCGCAGCACGAGGCCGCGCGCGCCGAGGCGCCACCCGTCCGGGTTGCGGCTGCGCATCGTTGAGAAGACGTTCATGATCCTCGGTGAGCACCGCGCGGTAGCCTGGGGGAGCGGACATTGCGCCGGAATCGGGCCACGGCCCCCGCGCGGTCCCCGGTACCAAGCTCAACGGAGGTGTCAGCGGTGTCCAACCCCTTCACCGGCTCCAGCCGGCCGGCGCCGGGCACACCCAACCTGCCCACGCCGCCGACCGGGTGGCCGATCGGTTCCTACGGCACGTACGAGGAAGCGCAGCGCGCCGTCGACCACCTGGCCGACAGCGACTTCCCCGTGCAGGAGGTCACCATCGTCGGCGTCGACCTCATGCTGGTCGAACGCGTGACCGGCAGGCTCACCTGGGGACGCGTGCTCGGCGGCGGCGCCGCCTCGGGCGCCTGGTTCGGCCTGTTCGTCGGCCTGATCATGGGCATGTTCACCCCGCAGGGCAGCTGGATCGCCCCGGTGCTCGCCGGTCTCGGCGCGGGCATCGTGTTCGGGCTGGTCTTCGCCGCCGTCGGCTACGCCTCCACGCGCGGCCGCCGCGACTTCTCCTCGGCCAGCCAGCTGGTCGCGGGGCGTTACGACGTGCTCGCCCAGCCCAAGCACGCCGAGCAGGGGCGCGACCTGCTCGCCAAGCTGGCGATGCGCCCGCAGAACCCCTGAGGCCCCCTACCGCCGGGTGGCGAAACTCCTGGTCCAGCCCCCGAATCGGGTAAGCGGGGTGCGGCTGACGGGGGAGCCGGTACGCCTGTTGTTTCCCGCTTCTTCACGGGTTGGCAACAAGGCGCGAGACCGCTTGCCCTCCGTGATCATCACGCCTAGCTTTCCTGCCACCGGCTGACCGCCGGTGGTTGCGGTGCGACGGAGCGTTGGCGAATCCCGGGAGCTCGGTCGCGTCCGCGGCCAGTGCACCGGAAGGACCGAGAGTGAAAGTTCGCGGCGTTCGCACGGCGGCACTGCTGGGCGCGTCACTGGTCTGCGCGTCGGCGCTGACCGCGTGCGGCCAAGCCACCAGTGCCAACACGATCAACCTCTACAGCGCACCCGAGGAGAACCTGCAGCACAACGTCGACCGCTGCAACGCGCAGTCCGGCGGCAAGTACGACATCGTCTACCACAAGCTCCCGCGCGACGCCGACGGTCAGCGCGAGCAGATGGTCCGTCGCCTCGCCGCCGGGGACACCGGGATGGACCTGCTCTACCTCGACGTCACCTGGACCGGCGAGTTCGCCGAGGCGAACTGGGTTCGCGAGTGGACCGGCGCCGACAAGGCCGAGGTCGAGCGGGACACCCTGCCCGGACCGCTGGAGACCGCGACCTGGCAGGGCAAGCTCTACGCGGCGCCGAAGAACACCAACGTGCAGCTGCTCTGGTACCGCAAGGACCTGGTGCCCGAACCGCCGAAGACCTGGAACGAGATGATCTCGACGGCCCAGCGCCTCAAGCAGGAGGGCAAGCCGCACTGGATCACCCTCACCGGCGCGCAGTTCGAGGGCCTGTACGTGCACTACAACACGCTGCTGGAATCGGCGGGTGGGCACGTGCTCAGCGACGACGGCAAGCAGGCCGTCGTCGACCAGGGCGCGGTGCGCGGGCTCGAAGCGCTGCGCGACCTGGGCACCGCAGGCGTCACCAGCCCCGGCATGAACAACGCCGAGGAGGACGACGCCCGCCAGGAGTTCGAGACCGGGCAGTCGGCGTTCCAGCTCAACTGGCCGTTCGTCTACGCCTCCATGCAGGAGGAGAAGCCGGAGCTGGCGAAGAAGGTCGGCTGGGCGCGGGTTCCGGGCCTGGACGCCGGGGTTCCCAGCAAGTCCACCATCGGCGGCGCCAACTACGCGGTGAGCAGCTACTCCACCAAGCCGGAGCTGTCGTTCGAGGCCGCGAAGTGCCTGCGGGACAAGGAGAGCCAGAAGTTCTCCGCCATCAACGACGGCGTGCCGCCCACCATCGAATCGCTGTACTCCGACCCCGAGCTGCAGGCCGAGTACCCGATGCACGAGACGATCCTGCAAGCCCTCAAGGACCCGGGCATGCGGCCGGTGACCCCCGCCGCGCAGAACGTCTCGACGGTGCTGTCCAACATGCTCAGCCCGATCGCCGAGATCGATCCGCAGGCCACCGCCGAACGGATGCGCCGCGAGGTGCAGAACGCCCTGGAGTCCAAGGGAGTGATGCCCTGATGGCGACGAAGGAGTCGCTCAGCGACGGCAAGCGGGCCGAGCGCAGGCTGGGCCTGATGCTGGCCGCGCCCGCGGCGCTGGTGATGATCGCCGTCACCGGCTGGCCCATCCTCTACGCGTTCTGGTTGTCCTTCCAGCGCTTCGACCTGAAGTACCCGGACCAGCGCGAGTTCATCTGGTTCGACAACTACATCACCGTGCTCGGCAACGGCTACTGGTGGAGCGCGTTCGCGGTGACCGTCCTGGTGACCGCCGTGTCGGTGCTGGTGGAGTTCGTCCTCGGCATGGGGCTGGCGCTGATCATGCACCGCGCGCTGGTCGGCAAGGGCCTGGTGCGCACGGTCAGCCTCATCCCGTACGGCATCGTCACCGTCGTCGCCGCGTTCAGCTGGCGCTACGCGTGGACGCCCGACACCGGCTACCTGGCCAACGCCATCGCCCCCGGCGGGGCACCGCTGACCGAGTACGGCAGCGCGCTGGCGATCGTCATCGTCGCCGAGATCTGGAAGACCACGCCGTTCATGGCGCTGCTGCTGATGTCCGGGCTCGCGCTCGTGCCCGACGACCTGCTCAAGGCGGCCGCGATGGACGGAGCGGGCGCCTGGCAGCGGTTCGTCAAGGTCATGCTGCCGGTGATGAAGCCGGCGATCCTCGTCGCGCTGCTGTTCCGCACCCTCGACGCCTTCCGCGTCTTCGACCACATCGTGGTGCTCACCGGCGGAGCGCAGGACACCTCCTCGGTGTCGGTGCTCGCCTACAACAACCTGATCAAGGGCCTGAACCTGGGCATCGGCTCGACCATGTCGGTGCTGATCTTCATCGCGGTCGCGCTCATCGCGTGGATCTTCGTGAAGCTCTTCGGCACCGCCGCCCCGGGTAGCGACGAGAAGGGGAGGGGCTGATGGCCGGCCTCGGCGGCACACCGACACCCGCGCGCAAGGCCAAGTGGGCCGCGCTCAACGTGATCGTGGTGGCCTACGCGCTGCTCCCGGTGCTGTGGATCCTGTCGCTGTCGTTCAAGACCTCCGACACCCTCTCCGACGGGAACCTCATCCCGCGCGAGTGGACGCTGGAGAACTACGCGGCGATCTTCACCACGACCGAGTTCACCCGCGCGCTGCTGAACTCCATCGGCATCGCGCTGATCGCCACGGCGATCGCCGTCGTGCTCGGGACGATGGCCGCCTACGCCATCGCCCGGCTCGACTTCCCCGGCAAGCGAGCGCTGGTCGGGGCGTCCCTGCTGATCGCGATGTTCCCGCAGGTCTCGCTGGTCTCGCCGCTGTTCGACATCGAGCGGACGGTGGGGCTGTTCGACACCTGGCCGGGACTGATCCTGCCCTACATCACCTTCTCGCTGCCGCTGGCGATCTACACGCTGTCGGCGTTCTTCCGGGAGATCCCCTGGGAGCTGGAGAAGGCGGCCAAGATGGACGGGGCCACGCCCGCGCAGGCGTTCCGGCGGGTCATAGCCCCGCTGGCCGCGCCGGGCGTGTTCACCACCGCGATCCTGGTGTTCATCTTCTGCTGGAACGACTTCCTGTTCGCCATCTCGCTGACGTCCACGGAGAACTCGCGGACGGTCCCGGTGGCGCTGCAGTTCTTCACCGGCGACTCGCAGTTCGAGGACCCGACGGGGACGATCTCGGCCGCCGCCGTGGTGATCACCATTCCGATCATCCTGTTCGTGCTGTTCTTCCAGCGACGCATCGTGTCCGGACTGACCTCCGGCGCAGTGAAGGGGTAAGCAAGTGGCCGACATCGTGCTGGACAAGGTGACCAAGCGCTACCCGGACGGGGCGCTGGCGGTCGACGAGGTCGACCTGCAGATCGCCGACGGCGAGTTCGTGATCCTGGTGGGCCCCTCGGGCTGCGGGAAGTCCACCACGCTCAACATGATCGCCGGGCTGGAGGACATCAGCGGCGGCGAGCTGCGCATCGGGGGCGAGCGGGTCAACGAGCGGGCGCCCAAGGACCGCGACATCGCGATGGTGTTCCAGTCCTACGCGCTCTACCCGCACATGACCGTGTTCGAGAACATGGCGTTCCCGCTGCGGCTGGCCAAGGTGGACAACGCGACGGTGAAGGACAAGGTCACCGAGGCCGCGAAGATCCTCGACCTGTCCGGCCACCTCGACCGCAAGCCCGCCAACCTCTCCGGCGGTCAGCGGCAGCGGGTGGCGATGGGGCGGGCGATCGTGCGCAGTCCCAAGGCGTTCCTGATGGACGAGCCGCTGTCCAACCTGGACGCCAAGCTGCGCGTGCAGATGCGGACCTCGGTGTCGAAGCTGCAGAAGCAGCTGGGCACCACCACCGTCTACGTCACCCACGACCAGACCGAGGCGATGACCCTCGGCGACCGGGTCGTGGTGCTGCGCGGCGGCGTGGTGCAGCAGGTCGGCCCGCCGCAGCACCTCTACGAGAACCCGGCGAACCTGTTCGTGGCCGGGTTCATCGGCTCCCCGGCGATGAACTTCGTGCCGGTGGAGCTCGCCGACGGCGTGCTGCGCAGCGCCCTGGGCGACGTGCCGCTGCCGGACCGGCTGCGCAAGGCCGTCGAGGCGGCCAACGCGCCGCGCGAGCTGGTGCTGGGCATCCGCCCGGAGCACTTCGAGGACGCCGCCCTGGTCGACGACGCGGCTCAGGCCGGGGGAGCGACGTTCACCGCCGAGGTGGACGTGGTGGAGGAGATGGGCTCGGACAAGTACGTCTACTTCACCCTGGCCGGTGCCAAGGCCAGCAGCGATCAGCTCGACGAGCTCGCCGCCGACAGCGGCAGCTCGGAGGTCCCGACCGACGAGGGCCAGGTCGTCACGCGCCTGTCGGTCCAGTCCCGGGCCGCGGAGAACCAGCCCCTGTCGGTCTGGTTCGACACGGACAAGATCCACCTCTTCAACCCGGCCACGGGCGAGACGATCCGCTGACGGTCCTCGGACGCAGTCGTGGGGTGGGGGAAGTTTTCATGAAAACTTCCCCCACCCCACGACGAACACCAGGTTTCGGTTGAAACTGCTGCGCTTCGCCCACGCGGCCCTCTACAGCTGGTTGGCGATGAGCACGAACTCCATCGCGATCCAGCCCGCGAGCAGGGCGACGAGGAAGGTGAGCTTGCTGGAGAGCAGGCGAGTCATGGCGGTGCCTCCCAACGGGAAAACGAGATTCTGGTTGCTGCAGATCCGTTTTCACGATGCGGGCCCGCGGTCTACCCGGGCAGGTGCCGTCAGCGCGCGAAGGCGCTCGGCGCGGGGACCACGTCCCACATCGCGCCGGGTTTTCGCTGCACCCAAGCGGAGTGCCGGAACAACTTCTCGGCGGTCTGCCGGCGCGAGACCGGGGAACGCCGCGAGTTGAGGAGCCGCTGCCGCATCGGTGCGCCGATGGTGAGCGCTTGCATGTCGGTCCTCCTCACTGTCAACTGGAACATCGTCCGAGCGGCCGGAATCGTTACAGCCACTTGTTCTTCCGGAAGATCTTGAACAGCACGATGCAGGCGATGAGCATCACGACCATCACCATCGGATAGCCGAACTTCCAACCGGTTTCGGGCATGAAGTCGAAGTTCATGCCGTAGATCCCGGCGATCATCGTCGGCGTCGAGATGATCGCGACCCAGGCCGATATCTTGCGCATGTCGGTGTTCTGCTGGAGCGTGATCTTGGCCAGGGTGGCGTCGACCAGCGTGGTCAGCAACTCGTCGAAGGAGCCGACCATCTCCGAGACCCGCGCCAGGTGGTCCTCGACGTTGCGGAAGTAGGAGCGGACCTCCTCGGCGATCATCGGCGTGTAGCCCTCGGCGAGCCGCTGCATCGGCTTGGACAGCGGCTGCACCGCCCGCCGCAGCTCCATCACCTCGCGCTTCATCAGGTAGATCTGCTCGGCGTCGATCTTGGTGCGGGGTTCGAAGACCTCGGCCTCGATCTCGTCGATGTCGTCCTGGATGGCCTCGGTGACGTCGAGGTAGTTGTCGACGACGGTGTCGGCGACCCCGTGCAGCACCGCGGACGGGCCCAGCGCCAGCTGCTCCGGGTCCTCCTCCAGCCGGCAGCGCAGGTCGCCCAGCTCGGCGTGCTTGCCGTGCCGGACGGTGATCACGAAGTCCCGGCCGAGGAAGACCATCAGCTCGCCGGTGTCGACGATCTCGCTGGTCGCCGTGCGGGTCTCGGTGTCGGTGTAGCGGACCGTCTTGAGCACCATGAACAGGGTGTTGTCGTAGCGCTCCAGCTTGGGCCGCTGGTGCGCGTGCACCGCGTCCTCGACCGCGAGCTCGTGCAGGCCGAAGGTCTCGGCGATGCCGTTGATCTGCTCCTCGGTCGGTTCGTGCAGCCCGATCCAGACGAAACCGGTCCCGCGCCTGCGGACCTCCTCGATCGCGTCGGCGTGGTTCCAGGTGCCCTCCAGCCGGTGGCCGTCGACGTAGACGGCGCAGTCCACCACGTAGGCGGACACCGGCGCGGGCTTGCGGGATGCGGGCTGGGCGGCGCGACCGTTGCGGTTGCGCAGGCCGAGCGAGGGCAGGTTCGGCACGACGGCCTCCAGGGGTTCCGGGGCCCGGGGACGTGCGCGGCGGGGGACCGGTGGTCCGGACGACGGTCATCCGGACGGCGGTCCGGACTCGCGCGCCGCAGCGGTGCTCCTCGGGCGGAGATCACTCTCGCTTGCGGGGTCGCATCCCGGCCCGGGGAGAAGAACCGCGCTGGATCAGCGGCAGGCCTTCACGGCGGGGATGCGGTTGGTACTGCACGGAAGCGCGCTGTCGGTACTACTGCTCACGATCCCTCACCTCCCGGAGGTCATCCACCGCACGGGGTGGGAGCTGCATCAGCCAACCGGCAACGATACTCCGTCCGGGTGGGCCGGTGACAACCGCGTCGTGCCCACGTCACAGGTGGCAGCGATCTCAACCCGCGAAAGCGGACCAGTCGACTAATTCGGGCATCCGCGAAAAGGCTCCGCTCGGGGGTTGTTCCACCGATCGTCACGATCACGGTCGGCTACGCGTAACCCGCCGGCATTCGCGCTCACTCGTTGCGGGGTAAACAATCCCAAGCGCGCAGAGCGTCGGCCAATCCGGCCGTCAGCGCTCCATTTCGATCGAGTGTGGCGAAAGTCGCACCGTCCGCCCACATTGCGTCCGCGGCGTCGTCACCAGGGGAAAGTTCCCATTCATTGCTCCAGCAGGAGTAGTCGAGGATCTCGAAGGTTCCCCGGGGTGCGGGGCGCTCGACCCGGCCCACAAGATCACCGACCGTGACGACGAGGCCGATTTCCTCGAAAACCTCGCGCCGTACCGCCGAATGATCGGTTTCTCCCTGCTCCACCCGGCCCCCGGGGATCGACCACTTGCCCCTGCCCGGCTCATTAGCCCGTTTGACCAGGCACAACCGACCTCGGGGGTCAAAAATGAGAGCTCCGACGCAGCGGATCACGGGATTCTCAGATACGATCATCAACACGGAGGGTAGTTGGTCCGGGCCTGCCCGGAAACGACTGACCCAAGTGCGGTACAAAGCTGCCGTTAAGGGGCGGAGTGCGGTACAACGGATCAGCAGGCGCCTGTGCTACTCAAGGGCTTTTTCGGACGGGGTGCGTCACAGTGAACATGAAGAAAATCCTCACCTGGGCAGTGGTTGCTTTCCTCCTGTTCTTCTTGTTTTCCGCGCCGGACCAAGCCAGCAATGTCGTGAACGGCATCCTGGCCAGTCTTCGTGGTGCTGCAGAAGCCGTCATCACCTTCATGCAGAACCTCTTCCAGGCTTAAAGCGAGAATCGGGAGGCGGGTGCCATGTTCGCTCCTAGGGATCCCGACGAGTACCTGCTGGACTCCGAACGCCGGGTGATCCGGGTTCGGCGTCACTGGGCAGCCCTGGTGTGGGACCTGTTCGAGGCGGCGGGACTTCTCGTCGGGCTCGTCCTGGTGTCGTACCTGCTGCCCGCCGGCAGCTCCTGGTTGTTCCAGAACATCCTCTGGTACGCCGGGTTGGTCGTGCTGATCCGCTTCACCTACCAGGTCCTCGACTGGTACGTGGAGCGCATCGTCGTGACCGACAAGCGGTTCCTGATCACGACCGGGATCTTCACCACCAACGTGGCGATGATGCCGGTCACCAAGGTCACGGACCTGACCTTCCACCGCTCGCTGATGGGGCGCATGATGGGTTACGGCACGCTGATCGTCGAATCGGCGGGTCAGATCCAGGCGCTCAACCGGATCGAGTACGTCCCGAACCCCACCGAGGTGGAGGACGCGATCTCCGGCCTGGTCTTCGGCGACAAGAAGGGCCAGCAGCAAGACCGCTTCTCGATGCTCAAGGCTCGCCGAGCCGCGGTGGGCAAGCGGAAGACGGCCAAGCTGTAGTCCTCGGGGACCGGTGGTCCCGGCGTGTCCGGGATCACCGGCTCGAGGGTTCCTCGACGCCGGTCATGGGTCACACTGAGGTGTGCTCATCGACCTGCACGCGCATTCCACCGAGTCCGACGGGACCGACACGCCGTCCGAGCTGGTGGCGACCGCGGTCGCGGCCGGGCTGGACGCGATCGCGATCACCGACCACGACACGACCGCCGGTTGGGCGGAGGCCGAGCGCGCGGTGCGCGAACTCGGTCGTCCCGGAACGTTCCGGCTGGTCCCGGGTGCGGAGCTGTCCTGCTCCAGCCCCGACGGCAACGGCGGCAGGGTCACCGTCCACCTGCTGGCGTACCTGTTCAACCCCGCCTCGCCCGCCCTGGTCCGCGAGCAGTCGCGGCTGCGCGCCGAACGCCGCGAGCGGCTGCACCAGATGGCCCGGCGGATGGCCGACGACGGCTTCCCGATCGACCCCGACGCGATCATGGCGGGACTGCCGCCGGACTCGCCGGGAGGACGCCCGCACCTGGCACGCGCGCTGGTCGCGGCCGGCACGGTCGCCAGCGTCGACGAGGCCTTCGCGAAGTACCTCAGCAGCGGCGGCAGCTACTACCTGCCGCGCACCGACACCCCCGTGCACCGGGCGATCACGATGATCGCCGAGGCCGGTGGGGCGACCGTGCTGGCGCATCCCTTCGCCTACAAGCGGGGACCAGTCGTCAACGCCGAGGTGATCGCCGAGCTGGCCGATCACGGGCTGGCCGGGGTCGAGATCGACCACCCCGATCACGACGAGCCGACCCGGGCGAAGCTGCGCGAGCTCGCCGCCGAGCTGGACCTGATCCCGACCGGCAGCAGCGACTACCACGGCACCAACAAGACCATCAGGATCGGCCAGGAGACCACCGACCCGGACTCGCTGGAGCGGATCATCGCGCGCTGCACCGGGAGCAAGGTGATCAGCTGAACCGCGCCTCGGCCGTTCTGCGTAGTGTGGTCGGCGTGCAGCAGCAGCTCGGTCTGGAAGGCATCCCCGACAAGCTCGTGCGGGTCACCCCGGCCCGCTTGTCGACGTGGGCGGGGTGCCCGCGCCGCTACCGGATGGCCTACCTCGACAGACCCGCGCCGAAGCGCGGTGGGGC
This sequence comes from Saccharopolyspora sp. ID03-671, assembly GCF_045278815.1. Lineage (NCBI taxonomy): Bacteria > Bacillati > Actinomycetota > Actinomycetes > Pseudonocardiales > Pseudonocardiaceae > Saccharopolyspora > Saccharopolyspora sp. ID03-671. The sequence continues at coordinate 2,897,821 of NZ_CP134054.1, read as the reverse complement.
CTGGGCGAACGCCACGCTCGGCGCGGTCGTGCACAACGCGCTGAAGGCCTACTTCGAGCTGCCGCCGCAGAAGCGGACCCCGCAGCGCGCCGAGCTGCTGGTGCACCGGTGCTGGAAGTCCGACGGGTTCGCCGATTCCGAGCAGGCGGCCGAGCACCGCCGCCGCGCGCAGCGCTGGGTCCACGACTACGTGGCGGCGCTGCCCGCCGACTTCACCCCGGTCGCCGTCGAGCGCTGGGTGTCCGCGCCGGTCGGCGAGATCATCGCCGAGGCCCGGGTGGACCGCGTCGACGAGCGCGACGGCGAGCTGGTGGTGGTCGTCGACACAAACCGGCAGGCACGGGCTGCGGGTCGACGACGCCAAGAACTCGCTGGCCCTGGGCCTGTACGCGATGGCGGTGCGGAAAACCCTGCGGCGGCGGTGCAACCGGGTGGAGCTGCACCACCTGCCCACCGGTACGGTCTCGGCCTGGGATCACACCGCCGAGTCCCTCGACGGGCTCCGGGAGCGGGCCGAACGGCTGGCGGGTGAGATCCAGGACGCGACCGACGCGCTGGACTCGGCGAACTCGAACGACGTTGCCGAGACCGCGTTTCCGGTCAGCACCGGATCGCACTGCTCCTGGTGCGATTTCCGGGCACACTGCACCGAGGGACAGCGGGCCGCGCCGGATCTGCGACCCTGGGCGCTGCTGGGGGACGGATGAGCTTTCGACCGGAGGACGGGCCGATGCACGCACCAGCCCCGCAACGCCGCACCCCGCCGCCGCGCACGCGGCACATGCCGCCGGACGACGGTGCGCGCCGCATGCAGCCGCCCCGGCCGCGCCGCACGGCCCCGCGGGCCCAGCGCCCGCGGCCGCCCCACGCGCGTCACGAGCTGGCCCGGCCGCACCGGGTGAGCTCCGCCGGGACGACGCTGCGCAGCTTCACCGGCGCGCTGGCGATGGGTTCGCTGGTGCTGTCGCTGGTCCTGATCGGGGTCCAGTTCTGGGCCACCGGGCACGGGCAGCAGGGGCCGGGCGTCGGCGCGGTGGTCTCGCAGGTCGTCGCGGCTCTGGTGGCCGTCGCGCTGCAGACCTACGCCGACCGCCACCGCGATCGCAACGGCGGTCTCGCCGTGGCCGGGGTGCTGATCGTGGTGCTCGGCTCGCTCTGGTTCTGGTGGTGGTGACCGTTCCGGTGAGAACGGGTGGTTCGGGGGAGGACCGTCCCCTCCGCAACCCCTGATCTCCGCGGAGCACCGCAGCGATCAGCGCAGGGCGACCAGGGTGTCGCCGCGCTGCTCCAGGACGACGGGGCCGACGGAGTTGAGCCGCACCGGACCGCTGTAGCCGCCGCGGTCGACGGGGATGACGCGCTCGCGGACACCGGTCGCCGGGTCGAGCACCGCCATCCCGCCGCTCACCGGGATCACCAGCCGGTCGGCCAGCGACGTGCCCGCGCCGAGCGTGTCCGGGCTGGTCCACAGCGGCGCGAGGGTCACCGGGTCCAGCGCGATCGTGTCCGCGCCGGTGTGCCAGTAGACGCGGCTGCCGATCGCGGTGCTCTCCACCCGCACGTTGTCGCGACCGGTGAGCGGGCCGAGGCGCACCGGGTAGCTGGAGACCGTGCGGCCCGCGTCGTCGAACAGCAGCAGCTGCGAGGTGTCGCGCATGACGACGGCGGTGCGCTGATCGGTCACCGCCACCACCGAGGCGTCGCGGCTGCCGAGGGCGACGCTGAAGACCTCCTCGGGCTTCTCGTCGTCCTCGGGGTGGGTCTTGATCGTGGTGATCCGCCCGGTCTCGCCGGGGCAGTTCTCGACCGCGCTCGCCCGGTCGTGGCCGACGGCGATCGAGGTGTAGGCGCAGTTCGGGCGCTCGATGTTGTTGTCCGGGTTCTTCAGCTGCGGCGGGATGCCGAACTGCTGGGTGCGCACCAGGTCCGAGCGCCAGGACTCGAAGGAGCGGGTGCCGGTGGCGGTCAGGTAGGTGCCGTCGCCGAGCAGCCGGGTGCCGAACTCGGCGTCGGTGTTGCGCTGCGGCCCGCGCTCCCCGGTCGGCCCGCGCAGCGAGGTGACCTCGCTGCAGTTGTGCGACTTGCGGAAGACGGCGACGGCCCGGTCCCACTCGGTGCCGATGGTGCACAGCGGGATGTCGCGCGCGTAGCGCCAGGCGACCCGGCCGGTCAGCGGGTCGTGCCCCAGAACCTCGTTGCCGGTGCCGGTGACGACCGCGGGCGGTGCGATCACCGGCACCGGGGTGGCGGTGCTCGGCGCGCGCCAGATCTCGTGCAGGGCGGCCGGGACGGTCGCCGGCTTCGGGGGCGCGGGCAGCGGTTCGGGGGAGGTCTCCGAGATCGTCGCGCGCGCGTCGCTGTGCAGCCACAGCACGCCGGCGCCGACGAGCACGGCCACCACGATCACCACGACCGCGGCGATGTCACCCCGAGTGCGCCGCTCAGGCCGGACCACAACCAACTCCCCATCGCTCAGGCGTCTTGGCGGAAGCTTACCCGCGCGCTGAACAGGCCCTACACGCAGAAATCTCGACCCCCGCCGGGGAGGTCGAGATCTCCAGGTGTGCGCTGATCAGGCGTTGTCCGACGACTCCGACGATCCTTCGCCACCGCCGCGACGGCGGCGACGACGGCGGCGCGGGCGGTCACCCGCGTCGGCCGAGGAGGAGTCGGCGGCCGGGGACTCCGACTGCTGGGCGCCGACCTCGGCGTTGGCCTCGCCTCCACCGCGGGTGCGGCGGCGGCTGCGGCGACGCGCGGGACGGGTCTCGGCGTCGGAGTCCTGCCGCGGACCGGTGCTGCTCTCGGCACCGCCCTCGGACTTGCCGCCGCGGGTGCGGCGGCGGTTGCGGCGCGGGCGCTTGGCCTCGCCCGAGTCGCCCTCCGGCTCGGCGTCGAGCCCGGCGCGGGTGCGCTTGGCCAGCGGCAGCCGCCCGGTGACGTCGGTCGGGATGTCCAGGTCGGTGAACAGGTGCGCGGAGGTGGAGTAGGTCTCCACCGGCTCCGGCTTGCCCAGGCCGAGGGTGTCGCTGATCATCTTCCAGCGCGGTTCCTCGTCCCAGTCGACCAGCGTGATCGCCACGCCTTCGCGACCCGCGCGGCCGGTGCGGCCGATGCGGTGCACGTAGGTCTTCTCGTCGTCCGGGCACTGCAGGTTGATCACGTGCGTCACGCCGGCGACGTCGATGCCGCGCGCGGCGACGTCGGTGGCGACGAGGATGTCGACCTTGCCGGAGCGGAACGCGCGCAGCGCCTTCTCCCGGGCGCCCTGGCCCAGGTCGCCGTGCACGGCCCCGGCGGCGAAGCCGCGCTCGGTGAGCTCGTCGGCCAGCTTCTGCGCCTGCCGCTTGGTGCGGCTGAAGATCATCGCCAGGCCGCGGCCGTCGGCCTGCAGGGCCTTGGCGATCAGCTCGGGCTTGTCCATCGAGTGCGCCCGGTAGATGAACTGCCGGGTGCGCTCGTGCACCGCGCCCTCGTCGGCCTGCTCGGCGCGGATGTGCGTCGGCTGGGTCATGAAGGTGCGGGCCAGCGTCAGGATCGGGCCGGGCATGGTGGCCGAGAACAGCATGGTCTGCCGCTGCTCGGGAACCATCCGCAGGATGCGCTCGATGTCGGGCAGGAAGCCCAGGTCGAGCATCTCGTCGGCCTCGTCGAGCACCAGCGCGGAGACCTTGCCCAGCACCAGGTGGCGCTGCTCGGCCAGGTCCAGCAGGCGGCCCGGGGTGCCGATGACCACGTCGACGCCGTTGCGCAGCGCGGAGATCTGCTCCTCGTAGGGGCGCCCGCCGTAGACGGCCAGGGTGCGCACGCCGAGGTGCTTGCCCGCTTCGGTGAGGTCGCGGGTGACCTGCAGGCACAGCTCGCGGGTCGGGACGACGATCAGGGCCTGCGGGGTGCCGTCGCCGGCACCGCCGATGCGGTGCAGCAGCGGGACGCCGAATCCGAGGGTCTTGCCGGTGCCGGTGCGGGCCTGACCGATGAGGTCCTCGCCGCGCATGGCCAGCGGGAGCGTCAGCTCCTGGATGGCGAAGGTCCGCTCGATACCGCTCTCATCGAGGGCCTTGACGATGTCCGGGTGGACGTCGAGCTCGGCGAACGTCGGGAGCAGGCGCTCCTCGGCATCGGCCGTCTCGGGTGCTGGGGTCTCGGGTGCTGGGGTGTTGTCGAGGTCGGGGGTGCCGCCCCCGGTCTGATCTTCGAGGCCGCCGGGGGCCTGGCTGTTGGTGAACGTCAGAATGATCGCCTCTCTCGGTGCCTGCGCGCATGCGTCCCGGTTCGGGCCGATCCCGTGGCGACGTCCTCCCGGCACACGGTGGCCGCGTGGTCGCGGCCGCTCGGAGTGCTCGTGGTCACCGACGTAATGGTGCGCGCCTTCGTTTCGCTACAGCGGCGAGTACCCCGCTGGCTGGTTCGTTGTCTCATCGGCGTCGCATGCGCGCCAGGGCCGTCGAGCCGTTCGCTCGAGCCGCGTCGCGCCGACATGTCCCGGGGCCGTCCCGCTCGGGCGCCCGTCGCCCGGACCGTGACGTTTCGGGGAGCCGACCCCGCGGTGGTTGCACCGCGTCGTCAGGACGCCGATTGCTCCTCCGGGGCCGAGGATACCTGTTCTGAACGCGAAACTGACGTGGCGCGTATAACTCGGGCGTGCCGACGGTTACGCTCGCAGCCATGAACGAGGCTGACCAGCGGGCCACCACACCGGGTGAGAGTGACGAGCGTTACCAAGAAGGCGTCGTGGATCTGCTCGCGGCGCTGGCCTACGGCGAACTGTCCGCCTTCGACCGGTTGGCCGAGGACGCGCGCACCGCGCCGACGCTGACCGGCCGCGCCGCGCTGTCGAGCATGGCGGCCGCGGAGATCGGCCACTACCGGATGCTGCAGCAGGCGCTGGCCGACCGCGGGGTCGCGGTCGAGGAGGCCATGCAGCCCTTCGCCCAGCCCTTCGACGCGTTCAACTCCTCGACCGCCCCGCACTCGTGGCTGGAGTCGCTGGTCAAGGCCTACGTGGGTGACGGTCTGGCGGCCGACTTCTACCGCGAGGTCGCCGAGTGGCTCGACGCCGACACGCGCGAGCTGGTGCTGACGGTGCTGGCCGACACCGGCCACTCGGCCTTCGCCGAGCGCGAGGTGCAGGCGGCCTGCGCAGACGACCGCTCGCTGCGCGACAAGCTGACGCTGTGGGGACGTCGCCTGCTCGGCGAGGCGATCACCCAGGCCCAGCACGTCGTGGTGGAGCGGGACGCGCTCGCGGAGCTGATCATCAAGGGCTCGGGCGACCTCACGGGCGTCGGGGCGATGTTCCGGCGGCTGCAGAACAACCACACCAAGCGCATGGGCAACCTCGGCCTGGGCTGACGATTCGCTCTGAGCGAATGGGCAGATCCGGTGGGCTGCGGTGGGGCTGGGATAGCCTTGGCCCGTCACATCGTTTCTAGTGCCCTACGGAGGTTCGGCGTGGAGGTCAAGATCGGCGTCGTGGACAGTCCGCGCGAGCTGACGGTTGACAGCGGACAGTCCCCGCAGGAGATCGAGTCGCTGGTCTCGGACGCGCTGAAGAACGACGCGAGCGTGCTGGCGCTGGACGACAGCAAGGGGCGGCGCATCATCATCCCGTCCACCAAGATCGCCTACATCGAGATCGGACCGGCGGACGTGCCGCGCGTGGGCTTCGGGGTCGGCTGACACCTGATTCGTGCTGGTCGAGGGGCATTCCGGGAGATCCCGGGGTGCCCCTCGACGCGTGTCAGCCCAGTTCCCGGTCCTCGTCGGGGACGATCTCCAGGTAGGTCTCGTCCAGCAGGTCGAGGTTCTCGTCCGGGTCCAGCACCAGACCGGCCGAGCGCAGCACGCCGTCGATGCCGGACCAGATGACCTGAGCCAGGTAGTTGGTGAGGTCCTCGCGGCTCATGGTCTGCCGGTCCAGCCACCAGTCGCCGCTGGCCTGCACGAGCCCGACCAGGCCGTGGCTCCACACCTCGACGCCGCCGGAGTCCAGTCCCAGCGCGCGCATGTAGCGGCCGAGCAGCCGGGCCAGCGAGTTGGCGATGACGGTCTTCTCGTCGGATACCGGGTCGCTGGCCACGGGGCGGTCGGTGAAGTTGCGCTGCACGACGAACCGGTAGAGGTCGGGGTACTCCTCGATCAGGCCGAGGTAGGCGTCGAGCAGCCGGTGGATGAGCTCGTTGGCGGAGCCGTTGATCCGGAACAGCGGTTTGAGCCGCTGCATCAGCAGGTCGGTGCCCCACTCGCCGACGGCGACGTAGAGGTCGCTCTTGTCGCTGAAGTGCCGGTAGAGCACGGGTTTGCTGACGCCGGCCTCGGTGGCGATGTCGTCCATGCCGACGTCGGCGCCGTGCTCGCCGATGGCGCGGACGGCGGCCTGGACGAGCTCGGCGCGGCGGGCCAGCCGGTGCTCGCGCCACCGCTCCTTGCGGGCGTCGCCCTTGTGCTCGTCGTTGCGGACAGCCTTGACATGCCGGGCGTTCTGACTCACGCTACCCGAGATTACTGTTACCGACGGTAACACGCAAACTTTCGGGGAGTGGAAGTGCAGACGGTTGCTGCCGCCGAGTTCACCACCAGCGACGGAGCCCGCCTGCGGCTGATCGACGAGGGTCCGGCCGACGCGCCGGTCACCGCGGTCTTCGTGCATGGCTGGACGCTGAGCAAGCACACCTGGGACCGCGTCGCCGCCGGTCTGCCCGCCGCGGCCGGGCGCAACGTGCGCACGCTGCGGTTCGACCTGCGCGGTCACGGCGGCAGCGCACCCGCGGTGGCTGGCGAGGCCACCATCCGCCGCTGCGCCGACGACCTCGCCGAACTCCTCGCCGAGCGGGTCCCGGAGGGGCCGATCGTGCTGGCCGGGCACTCGATGGGCGGCATGACGATCATGGCGCTGGCCGAGCAGCACCCGGAGATCTTCGACCGGGTGCGCGGCGTGGCGCTGGTGGCGACCTCGTCGGGGAACCTGGCGGCGCCGAGCTTCGGCCTGCCCAAGCCCGGCGCGGACGTGTTCAACGCGGGCGAGCGGCTGCTGCGCCGCTACCTCGCGGGCGCCAAGGGCGGGAAGGTCAGCCCGGCGTCGGGCTGGTTGCGGCCGGGCGTGCGCTGGCTGCTGTTCGGCAAGGACCCGAAGTCCGACGACGTCGCCGCCACGGCCTCCTGGCTCGCCGGGTGCCACCCGGTCAACATGGCCGGCTACCGGGAATCCCTCGCGGTCCACGAGCGGTTGGACGCCTTGGAGCGGCTGCGCGGCATCCCGACGCTGATCTTCGCGGGCGGGTCCGACCGGCTCACCCCGCAGGACCACGCCGAGCGCATCGCCGAAGCCCTCCCCGACGCCCGGTACTACCTGTACCCGGGCGCGGGCCACATGCTCCCCCTGGAGCGCACCGACGAGATCACCACCCGCCTGGCAGGGCTTCTCTGAACCGGGCTCCTCGGACGATCAGGAGCTCTGCAGCGGGAAGCCCGCGAGGCCCTTCCACGCGAGGGTGGCGATGAGGCTGACCGCCTCGTCGCGGGGGATCTTCTGCTGCTCGTCGAGCCAGTCGCGAGCGGTGACCTGGGCCAGGCCGACGAGGCCGACCGCGAGCAGGCGGGCTCGGGCGGCGTCCAGCCCGGCGTCGGCGGTGACGGCTTCGGTGATCGCGTCGATGCAGCCGGACAGCGAGTTCTCGACGGCCTTCTCCACGGCGGGCTCGCCGCGCAGGTCGGACTCGAACACCAGCCGGAACGCCTGGTCCTCGCTGGCCACGAACTCGTAGAACGCGCCGATGGCCGCGCGGACCCGCTGCTTGTTGTCGGAGGTCGACTCTATCGCCGTGCGGACGCGCCGGACCAGCTCGTTGCCGTGGGTCTCCAGCAGCGCCAGGTAGAGCTCCAGCTTGCCGGGGAAGTGCTGGTAGAGGACCGGCTTGCTGACACCCGCGCGCTCGGCGATGTCGTCCATCGCCGCCGCGTGGTAGCCGTTGTGCACGAACACGTGCTGGGCCGCCTCCAGCAGCTGCGCCCGGCGCGCGTCGCGGGGCAACCGGATTCCCTTACTCGGCTGCGCGGTCCCGGTCATCCTCGCCTCTTCCTTCCGCCGCGATCGGTGGCCATGCAGCCCCCAAACTTCCCCGACTCTACTCGCCAGTAAAGCCACCTACCGCAATCCGCCCGGTTCGGACGGCATCCTGGTGCGATGACGACGCGTGCCACGGAGACCCACTCGCAGCGCTCCACCCGGCGCACCCGGCTCGACCGGGACGTCCTGACCAGGGTGCCGATGGTCGACGGCCTGCCCGAGCTGGACCCGCACCGGCGTCCGCCGGAGAGCCGCCGGATCGATCTGCCCGCCACCGCAGACTCCGCGGCCGCGTCGCTGCACGTCCGCGAGACCGAAGGCCCGGTGGGCGCGGAGACCGCCGTCCACCTGCACGGACTCGCCGGATCGTCGACGAACTGGACCGATCTGTCCGCCCAGCTCTCCGGTCACCTGCGCAGCGTCGCGGTCGACCTGCCCGGCTTCGGCCGCTCGGAGCCGCCCGAGGGCTTCGGCTGCACCCGGCAGGAGAACGCCGACCTGATCATCCGGTTGCTGACCGAGCTGGGTTCGGGAGCGGTGCACCTGACCGGCAACTCCTTCGGCGGGGCGGTGGCCGCCGAGGTCGCCGCGCGGCGACCGGACCTGGTCAGCACGCTGACGCTGATCTCCCCGGCGATGCCGGACCTGCGGCCGAGCCCGAGCCGGATCTCCGATCCGCGGTTGTTCTTCGCGCTGCTGCCGGTCATCGGCCCGCCGACCCGCCGCAGGCTCGCCGCGGTGACCCCGAGGGAAAGGGCCGAGCAGCTGCTGCGGGTGTGCTTCGCCGAGCCGGACCGCATCCCGCCGCACCGCCTCGACGAGGCCGCCGCGGAGTTCGCCGAGCGGGCGGGCCTGCCGTGGGCCGCCGCGGCGCTGGCGCAGACCACGGTGCAGCTGATGCGGTCGTGGGTGGTGGCGCCCGGCCGCTCGCTGTGGCGGTTGCTGGCCCGGATCGACACGCCCGCGCTCGTCATCTGGGGGGACAACGATCGGGTGGTTTCGGTTCGCAAGGCGCCACGCACGGCGACGCTGCTGCCGCGCGGACGCCTGCTGGTGATCCCGCGGACCGGCCACGTCGCCCAGATGGAGCGCCCGGCCGTGGTGGCACGCGCGGTGCTGGGCCTGGCCCTGTCCGACACCTGGTGAAACGCCGGATTGCGCAACCCGAGTGATCTTCTCCGGTTCGCTCACCCGTAGTGGTCGGTGTGACGAAGTGGGCTGGTCGGGCTGTGGCACGCTAGTGGGGTGACGCGTCCGCCGCAACCTCCCCGTGACTCCGAGGAAGACCGCCATCCGGCGGAACGTTCCGCGAGCGAGTCCCGTGGTCTGTCGGACCGGCCGCGCCGGCGCGGCGAACCGCCCCGGGGCGAGCCGCTGGCCGCGTCCTGGAACCCCGGGCGCCGCTACCGCGCCCGGCACCGCAAGAGCGTGCTCGGCCGCTACGGCTGGCGGGTCTACGCGCTGCCGCTGCTGGTGGTCATCACCGCGCTGGCCGTGCTGCAGACCGTGCGCCCCGGCGACGTCAACGCGGCCCTCACCGGCCCGCCGCCGATCGCCGAGCAGGGGCCGGGCGAGCCGATCGTGCGCGAGGCGCCGCCGAGCCAGACCTTCCCGGTGAACATGTTCTCCGCCGACCTGCCGCCCGGCGGCCCGATCCCCGAGACCGGGGCCCGCACCTTCCAGGTGCTGCCGGGCACCTCGCCGGTCGTGGGCGGCGGCCAGCTCTACCGCTACAGCGTCGAGGTCGAGGTCGGTGTGCAGATCCCCGACCCGAACGCCGAGTTCGGCAACCTGGTGCAGACGACGCTGTCGGACCCGCGCAGCTGGACCAACCCGCAGGCCGGCGGCATCTCGCTGCAGCGCGTCGACGACAGCGGCCCGCGCCCGGACTTCCGGGTGATCCTGGTCAGCCAGCAGACGGCCCGCGAGGCCTGCGACTACACCGACGGCGTGCCCTACGACAGCTCGTGCCGCAAGGGCGACATGGTCTACCTCAACGTGGCCCGGTGGGTGCGCGGGGCGGTGGCCTTCCAGGGTGACATCGGCAACTACCGCCGGTACCAGATCAACCATGAGGTCGGCCACGTCTTCGGCAACAAGCACGTCGGCTGCCCCGGTCAGGGCGCGCTGGCGCCGGTGATGATGCAGCAGACGTTCAGCGTCTCCAACAACGAGCTGCACGACCTCAACCAGGTCGCAGACCAGGGGACTCCGATCGACGCGAACGGCTTCGTCTGCCGCCCCAACGCCTGGCCGTTCCCGGTGGCCCCGGGCTTCTAGTCGAGCCCGTTCGGGTCGTCCCGGATGGTGGGAGCCGTTTGGGTTGGGGAATCGGATCGTTCAGGCTGACGTTGCAGATTCCGTGTTACCTCTTGAGGTACACGAGGACGCTTTCTTAAGGCATCGGCCGCGCTCCGCGATCGGTGCCGCCACCGGAGGAGGAGCTGGGAATGTCCGGCGCAACGTCGCTACCGCCGCTGGTCGAGCCGGCGTCGGAGCTGACCAAGGAAGAGGTCGCGCGCTACAGCCGCCACCTGATCATCCCGGACGTCGGGATGGACGGGCAGAAGCGGCTGAAGAACGCCAAGGTCCTGGTGGTCGGCGCCGGCGGGCTCGGCAGCCCGGCGCTTCTGTACCTGGCCGCAGCGGGGGTCGGCACGCTCGGCATCGTCGAGTTCGACGAGGTCGACGAGTCGAACCTGCACCGCCAGGTCATCCACGGGCAGTCCGACCTGGGCCGCCCCAAGGCCGAGTCCGCCAAGGACTCGATCGCCGAGGTCAACCCCTACGTCCAGGTCAACTTGCACAAGACGCACCTGACCTCGGACAACGCCCTGGACATCTTCCGGGACTACGACCTGATCCTGGACGGCACGGACAACTTCGCCACCCGGTACCTGGTCAACGACGCGGCCGTGCTGCTGGGCAAGCCGTACGTGTGGGGCTCGATCTTCCGGTTCGAGGGCCAGGCCAGCGTGTTCTGGGCCGAGCACGGTCCGCAGTACCGCGACCTGTACCCCGAGCCGCCGCCGCCCGGCATGGTGCCGTCCTGCGCCGAGGGCGGCGTGCTGGGCGTGCTGTGCGCCTCCATCGGCTCGATCATGGTCAACGAGGCCATCAAGCTGATCACCGGCATCGGTGAGACGCTGCTCGGCCGGCTGATGATCTACGACGCGCTGGAGATGAGCTACCGCACCGTCAAGATCCGCAAGGACCCGAACGCCGAGCCGATCAACGAGCTGATCGACTACGAGGCGTTCTGCGGCGTGGTCTCCGACGACGCGCAGCAGGCGGCGGCGAACAGCACCATCACGCCGCAGGAGCTCAAGGACATGTTCGATCGGGGCGAGAAGTTCGAGCTGATCGACGTCCGGGAGCCGCACGAGTACGAGATCGTCAAGATCGACGGCTCGAAGCTGATCCCCAAGGACCGCATCCTCTCCGGTGAGGCGCTGGCCGAGCTTCCGCAGGACCGCAAGATCGTCCTGCACTGCAAGTCCGGCGGCCGCTCCGCCGAGGCCCTCGCGGCGCTGCACAAGGCCGGTTTCGCCGACGCCGTGCACGTCGGCGGCGGTGTCCTGGGCTGGGCCAACCAGGTCGACACCAGCCTGCCGACCTACTGATCGGAGCTGTCGAGAGCGGTGCGCCGGTTCTGCCGACCGGCGCACCGCTTTCGCTTCTTCGCGGAGCGCCTGCTGCCGAAACACCGATCTTCGAGGTAGCGTCTGGCGCGTGAGTGCTACGCCGGAGCCGCCACCGCCGCACGTGTGCGCGGCGTTCGGCGCGCGAGTCGAGGAGCCGGAGGCGCTGGAGGGCGCGGTCGCGTGGCGATGCGGCGAGATCGTGCTCAAGCCGGCCGCCAACACCGCCGAGGCGGCGTGGGTCGCCCAGACCCTCGACGTGCTCGAACCCGACGACATCCGGATCTCGCGCCCGGTGCGCTCGACCGACGGGCGCTGGGTGGTGTCGGGCTGGTCCGCCAGCCGCGACGTCATGGGCCGTCCCGAACCGCGCCACGACGAGGTCGTGGCCATGTCGCTGCGGCTGCACGCCTCCAGCCGGTACCTGTCCCGGCCGCGCTTCCTGCAGCTCCGGCAGGACATCTACGCCCTCGCCGACCGGATGGCGTGGGGTGAAGAGGACTACGTGCTGCCGCAGGACAAGGGCGGCAGGCTCTACGACGTGCTCGCCGGTTCGCGGCGCCCGGTGCAGCTGCAGCCGCAGGTGGTGCACGGCGACCTGTTCGGCAACGTGCTCTTCGCCGGGGACGCCTCGCCCGGCGTGATCGACTTCAACGCCTACTGGCGACCCGCCGAGTGGGCCGCGGCCGTGGTGGTCGTGGACTCGCTGGCGTGGGGCGGTGCGGATCCGGCGATCGTGGAGCGCTGGTCGCACCTGACCGACTGGCCGCAGGCGCTGCTGCGCGCCCTGCTGTTCCGGCTCGCGGTGCACGCGCTGCACCCCCGCTCGAACGCCAAGACCCTGACCGGTCTGGAGCGCTCGTCCCAGATGGTGCTCGAAGTGCTGTGATCCGTCGCGCCTCGGTTCCGGCGCCGGTGTGTGTGACGATGTCCGGGTGCAGGACGTGTTGAGCGGTTTCACGATCGGGATCACGGCGGAGCGCAAGGCCGAGGAGCTCGGCAACCTGCTGGCCCGCCGGGGTGCTCGCGTGCTGTTCGGCGCCGCGATGCACACGGTCCCGCTGCCCGACGACGGTGAGCTCGCCGCCGCCACCGAGGCGGTGCTGTCGGCGCCGGTCGACTTCGTCGTGGCGATCACCGGGATGGGCTTCAAGGGCTGGGTCGAGTCCTCGGGCGAGGAGCTGGTGCGGCACCTGTCCGGTGCCCGGATCGTCGCGCGCGGTGCGAAGGCCAAGGGCGCGGTGCGCGGCGCGGGACTGCGCGAGGAGTGGACTTCGCCGACGGAGGAGTCCGCCGAGATCCTGTCCTACCTGCTGGAGCGGGGTGTGGCGGGCAAGCGGGTCGTGCTGCAGGTGCACGGCGATCCGATGCTGGAGTTCCGCCGCCGCCTGAGCGAGGCGGGCGGGGAGGTCGTGCCGGTGACGGTCTACCGCTGGACCGACCCGGTGGACCTGGACGCGCTGGACCGGCTCATCGACGCCGTCATCGCGGGGGAGGTGGACGCGCTGCCGTTCACCAGCGCCCCGGCCGCCACGAACTTCCTCGCCCGCGCCGACCGCACCGACCGCGGCGAGGCGCTGCGGAAGGCGTTGCGCGACGACGTCCTCATCGCCTGCGTCGGCCCGGTCACGGCCGCGCCGATCGCCGGAGCCGGTCTCCCGCACGAGATCCCGGACCGAGCCCGCACGGCAGCCCTGGTCAAGCTGGTCACTGACGAACTCCCGGCCCGCACCTCAGGTGCCTGACCTGGGCAGGTCGATCCTTGCCCCGCGCAACGGCCTCGACCTCGGCGGACACGCGCGGGCGTGTTGTCGGGGCGGTCAGTCGGCCCAGCGGTGGTCGCGCATGTTGATCCGTCCGTCTCGGGCGAGAACGCCCTCGGCGCGGAGCAGTTCGAGCTGGCGGTGGCGCAGGTGCTCGGCGACGGTCCCGTTCGACCGCAACACCCGGTACCAGGGGAGGTCCGCGGTGTCCTCGGACATGATCCGCCCGACCAACCGAGGCGAGCTCAGCCCGGCCCGCGCCGCCACGTCCCCGTAGGACAACACCTTCCCGGGCGGGATCGACGCCACCACGGCCCTGACCCGCTCGAAAGTCTCCTCGTCCACCACCCGAACCTACCCCACCGGACCACCCGGTTTTCCTCGGTCGACGTCCCCTCCGACAGCGAAGTTCTCATGAAAACCGTCCCACCCCCGAGACGGGACGGTTTTCATGAAAACTTCGTCCCTCCTGACTGAGGAGAACCCCGTGGAGAGGTCATCTACCTCGGAGTGGGGGAAGTTTTCATGAAAACTTCGCGGTGTTCGGGAGGGGACAGTTTTCATGAAAACTTCGTCCCAACACGCGACGACCCACCCGGGGGAGGGTGGGTCGTCGGGGTGGGAGTTCCCGGGGTCAGCCCTGGAAGCCTGCGACGATCTTGGAGAAGTCCCAGTCGCCCTGCTCGATGCCGCTGCAGGAGTCGACGGCGCCGCCGCTGCAGGGGCGGTCGCGGTTGACCGACCAGAAGGTGAAGCGGCCGAGGCCGTTCTGCTTGGCGTAGTCGGCCATCTTCTGGAACGCGGCCTGGTCGACGATCTCGCCCTCGACGTCGGTCTTGCCGTTCATCGACGAGATGCCGGAGTGCGCGTAGGCGTCGGCGTCGTCGTAGCCGAACGCGGCCTTCAGCGCCTCCTTGAGGCCCTCGGTCGCGGAGATGGTGTCCGCGGCCATGTCGGAGCCGTTGAAGTCGAACGGCATCTGCGTCCAGACGTCCACGTTCGCGCCGACCTCGGCGGCCTTGGCGAACATCGCCTTGCCGTTCTCGTTCGGGCCGGTGGTCGTGGTCGGGAAGGTGACCACGGTCTGGACCTCGGGGTTGGTGTCCTTGATGATCTTCAGCGCCTCGACGACCATGTCGCGGGAGGCCTGGTTCTCGAACTCGGTGGCCTCGATGTCGATGTCGATGGCCTTGAGCCCGTAGGCGTCGATCACCTTCTGGTAGGCGCCGGCCAGCTGCTGCGCGTCGCCGCACACCGAGCTGAGCTTGGTGCCGGAGTAGCCGCCGATGGACGGGATCACGTCGCCGCCCGCGCCGCGGATCGCGTCGATGGTGGCCTTGTCCTGGCCGTCGAGCGGGCGCTGGCCGTCCCAGGCGGGGTTGCAGCCGCCGTCTGAATTGATGAAGGCGAGGGTGAAGTCCTTGATCCCGGTCGCGTTCATGACGTCGGCGGGCGCGGGCGGGCTGCCCCAGCCGTTGTACAGGTACGGCGAGGCGGCGACCGGGCTGGTGGCGGCCGGGCTCGGGGCGTCGGCGGGCGCTCCGGCGCTCAACGCCGGAGCCGCTCCCGCGGCCAACGTGCCGAGGACGGCGGCGCCGGCGAGCAGGCTCGTGCGGATCTTGCTCACGCTTCCTCCTTCTTCGGGGTGCGTCGCGCTGTCGGGGTGCGCGAATTCGCAGGTCACAGGCGGGGGAAGCCTGCGATGCAAGGAAATCTGCCAGAACCCAAAATTGGTATGCACCACCAAACGCCGGAGTCCGATCCCAGCATTCACAGTTGGAAATCCCAGATAACCGGGCCACATCCCGGCGCGCCCAGCAGCGATCTTGTCGCGCTGACGTGGTTCCATTCGGTGCGTGCCTGCAGCGACCTCGCCCGTTCTCGTGCGCCGCGCCGAGACCGCGCGCCGCGCCACGACCTGGGACGAAGCGGGCCGCCGCGCGCTGGAGCACTCCTTCGGATTCCTGCGCGTGCTCGGCGGTCCCGGCACCGGCAAGTCCACGTTGCTCGCCGAGATCGCCGCCGACCGCATCCGGAACCGGGACGTGTCCCCGGAGAACGTCCTCGTGCTCACCTCCAGCCGCCGCGCGGCGTCGTGGATGCGCACCGAGATCACCCGGTTGCTCACCGGCTCCGGCGAGGACGTCCGCACCGCCCCCGAGCCGCTGGTGCGCACCGTGCACTCCTACGCCTTCGCGGTGCTGCGGCTGCAGGCGGTGCGCGACGAGCTCCCGCCGCCGCAGCTGCTCAACGGCCCCGACCAGGACGCCCTGGTCCGCGAACTGCTCCAGGGCGACGTCGACGAGGGCGCCCGCGACTGGCCGGAGACGCTGCAACCCGCGCTGACCGTTCCGGGTTTCGCCGAGGAGCTGCGGGACCTGCTGCTGCGCGCGGCCGAACGCGGCGTCGACCCGGACCGGCTGGTCGCCCTGGGCCGCGAGCACGGACGCCCCGAGTGGGTCGCCGCCGGTCGCTTCGGGCGGCAGTACGAGCAGGTCACGCTGCTGCGCGGCGCCGGGGGTTCGCAGGCCGCGGCGCTGGACGCGGCCGAGCTCGTCGGGTCCGCGCGGCTGGCGTTCGCCACCGACTCCGGGCTGCTGCGGGCCGAGCAGGACCGGGTCCGGTACGTGCTGGTCGACGACGCGCAGCACCTGGACCCGCAGCAGTTCCAGCTGATCCGCACGCTCGGCGACACCGCCACCGAGTTCATCCTCGCCGGTGACCCGGATCAGGCCGTGTACACCTTCCGCGGCGCCGATCCGCGCTGCCTGCTCGACTCCGATCCGGGCGGCGAGGACACCGCCGTGCTCACCGTGGACCACCGGATGTCGAAGTCGGTGCGAGAAGCCGTGCAGCGCTTGGCCTCCCGGCTCCCGGGGCACGGGCCGCAGCGCCGCCTGGTCGAGCCGGAGTCCGACCAGGACGAGGTCGCGGGCGCGGTGCAGGTGCGGTTGCTGGCCACGGAGGCGCAGGAGGCGGCGTGGGTCGCCGACCAGCTGCGCCGCGCGCACCTGCTCGACGAGATCCCCTGGTCGCGGATGGGTGTCGTGGTGCGCTCGACGGGCCGGTCGTTGCCGGTGCTGCGTCGCGCCCTGCTGGCCGCCGGGGTGCCGATCGCGCTGCCGGTCGACGACGTGCCGCTGTCGCAGCGCGCCGCGGTCCGCCCGCTGCTGACGCTGCTGCGCTGCGCGGTCCGCCCGCACGAGCTCGACGCGGACGCGGCGGCGCTGCTGCTGTCCTCGCAGCTCGGCGGCGCCGACCCGCTGGCGCTGCGCCGGTTGCGGCGCGGTCTGCTGCGGCTCGAATCGGCTTCGGGCGCAGCGCGTCCCAGCGGTGAGCTGCTGGTGGAGGTGCTGCAGGACGGTGACCGGCTCGCCGCGCTGGAGGACTCGGCCGCCGAACCGGCCCGCAAGGTCGGTTCGCTGCTGCGCACAGCGCGCGACTCGGTCGACAAGGGCCAGACCGTCGAGGAAACCCTGTGGAAGGTCTGGAAGGCCTCGGGTCTGGAGAAGCGCTGGGTCGCCCAGTCCGAGCGGCACGGCGTCACCGGCGCGCAGGCCGACCGGGACCTGGACGCGATCGTGGCGCTGTTCGACGCCGCCGCCCAGTTCGTCGACCGCTCGCCCGGCAACGACGCGGCCGGGTTCGCCGACTACCTCACCGAGCAGCACATCGCGGGTTCCTCGCTGGCGCCGACCGCGCCGCGCGACAACGCGGTGCAGATCCTCACCGCGCACGCCGCGAGCGGCCAGGAGTGGGACGTGGTGGCGGTGCCCGGCGTGCAGGAGGGCAGCTGGCCCGACCTGCGGTTGCGCGGGTCGCTGCTCGGCGTGGAGCAGCTGGTGGACGTGCTGTCGGGGATGACCGGCGAGCGCGTCTCGGCGACCGCGCCGCTGCTGGCCGAGGAACGTCGCCTGCTGCTGGTCGCCGCCAGCCGGGCGCGGCGGAGCCTGCTGGTCAGCGCGGTGCGCGGGGAGGACGAGCAGCCGTCGCGGTTCCTCGACGAGCTCGACGGCGTCGACAGCGACCCGGATTCCGCGGAGCGCCCGATCGCCCGCCCCGAGCGGGGTCTGACGCTGGCCGATCTGGTCGGGGAGCTGCGCCGGGTGGTCTGCGACTCGGAGGAACCCGAGGAGCGCAGGAAACGCGCCGCCGCTCAGCTGGCCCGGCTGGCCGCCGACGGCGTGCCCGGTGCCGACCCGGACACCTGGTACGGCCTGCCCGTTCCGTCCACCGATGCTCCGCTGGTCACCGGCGACGATCCGGTCAAGGTCTCGCCCTCCACGGTGGACATCCTCGCGAAGTGCCCGCTGCGCTGGCTGGTCGAGCGCAACGGTGGTCAGGACACCGCCGAACTCGCCGCCGTGACGGGGACTCTCGTGCACGCGCTGGTGCAGGCCGCCGCCGACGGAGCCGACACCGCGCAGCTGCACCAGGCCCTCGACGAGGCGTGGCAGACCGTCGACGCCGGGGCGCCGTGGTTCTCCCGCAAGGAGCGCAAGCGCGTCGAGGGGATGCTCAACGCGTTCGTCGTGTGGCTCGTGCAGTCCCGCGCCGAGCTCACCCAGATCGGCGTGGAGCGCGACCTCGACGTCACCGTGCAGGGCCGCGAGGGCGGGCCGTGGCTGCGGCTGCGCGGACGGGTTGACCGGCTGGAGAAGGACGCCGAGGGCCGTCCGGTCGTCGTCGACGTCAAGACCGCGAAAGCCCCGGTCAGCAAGGGCGATGCCGAGGAGCACCCGCAGCTGGCGGTCTACCAGCTGGCCGCCGCGCTCGGTGCGTTCGGCGGCGAGGACGACGAGCCCGGCGGGGCCCGGCTGCTCTACGTCGCCAAGTCCGACCGCAAGGGCGCGGCCACGGAGCGCGCGCAGGAACCCCTCGACGAGGACAAGATCAAGGTGTGGCTCGACGTGGTGCACAGCGCCGCCGAGTCCAGCCTCGGACCGGCCTACGTGGCCAGCGAGAACACCGACTGCCCGCGCTGCCCGGCGCGCACCAGCTGCCCGGTCCACCCGGCGGGGAGGCAGGTCTCGCAGTGATCACTCCGCAGCGGATCGCCCAGGCGCTGGGCCTGCACGAGCCCACGCCCGAGCAGGCCGAGGTCATCGCCGCCCCGCCCGAACCGGCCCTGGTGGTCGCGGGCGCGGGCGCGGGCAAGACCGAGACGATGGCCGCCCGCGTCGTCTGGCTGGTCGCCAACCAGCTGGTCACGCCGGAACGGGTGCTCGGTTTGACGTTCACCCGCAAGGCCGCTCGCCAGCTCGCCGACCGCGTGCGGGCCC
This sequence comes from Saccharopolyspora sp. ID03-671, assembly GCF_045278815.1. Lineage (NCBI taxonomy): Bacteria > Bacillati > Actinomycetota > Actinomycetes > Pseudonocardiales > Pseudonocardiaceae > Saccharopolyspora > Saccharopolyspora sp. ID03-671. Next base: position 2,879,067 of record NZ_CP134054.1, on the reverse strand, counting down.
GGCTGCGCCGGCTCGCCGGTTCCGGGCTGCTCGACGAGGTCGACCCCAGCGGGCAGCTGCGCTCGGCGGTGCTCACCGAGGAACCCACGGTCCTCACCTACCACGCCTACGCGGGCCGGATCGTCGGTGAGCACGGCCTGCGCGTGCCGGTCGAGCCCGGGGCGCGGCTGCTCACCGCGACCGCGTCCTGGCAGCTCGCGCACCGCGTCGTCTCGACCTGGACCGAGGACCTCGACACCGACAAGGTGCCCACCACCGTCACCGGCTACCTGCTGGCGCTGGCCGGTGAGCTCGCCGAGCACCTGGTCAGCCCCGACGAGCTGCGCGCCCACGCCGACAAGCTCTGCGAGGCGGTGGAGAACGCGCCGCGCGCCAAGGGGCAGCGCGCCAACCTGCCGCAAGACCTGGTGAAGGTCGTTGCCGCGCAACGGCTCCGGGCCGCGATGCTGCCGCTGGTCGAGGAGTACGGGCAGCGCAAGCGCCGCGAGGGCGCGATGGACTTCGCCGACCAGATGTCGCTGGCCGCCCACCTCGCCGCCGGTCACCCGGAGGTCGTCGAGGGCGAGCGCGCCCGCTACGGCGCCGTGCTGCTCGACGAGTACCAGGACACCGGCCACGCCCAGCGCGTGCTGCTGCGGTCGCTGTTCGGCGGTGACGCCGACCCGCTGCCGGTCACGTCGGTGGGCGATCCCGCGCAGGCCATCTACGGCTGGCGCGGCGCGAGCGCGGCGAACCTGCCGCGCTTCCGCACCGACTTCCCGCGCACCGAGGTCGATAGGCGCGTGCCCGCGCACCGCTACGGGCTGCTGACCAGCTTCCGCAACCCCGACGAGGTGCTGCGGGTGGCCAACGCGGTCTCCGAGCCGCTGCGCCGCATCGGCCTGGAGGTCGACGAGCTGCGCGCCCGCGACGGCGCCGACGACGGCGACATCCGGGTGCTGCTGGCCGAGCACGTGCGCGCCGAGCGCGAGTGGGTCGCCGACCGCATCCACGCCCAGTGGCAGTCGTCGATCGACGAGACCGGCCGCCCGCCGACGGCGGCCGTGCTGGTGCGGCGGCGCGCCGACATGGCCGACATCGCCGTGGCGCTGCGCGAACGCGGCCTGCCGGTGGAGGTCGTCGGCCTCGGCGGGCTCCTCGACGAACCCGAGGTTCGGGACCTGGTCAGCGCCCTGCGGCTGCTGGTGGACCCGCTGGCCGGAACCGCCGCGGCCCGGCTGCTCACCGGGTCCCGCTGGCGCATCGGCGCCGCCGACCTGGCCGCCCTGTGGGAGCGGGCGCGGGAGCTGGGCACCCAGTTCTACGGCGAACCCGACTCCGACGACCCGGCGGCCGTGGTGCACGCGGCGATGCCCGGCGAGAACGCCGAGCAGGCGGGCCTGGCCGACGCCCTGGACGACCCGGGCAAGCCCGAGCGCTACTCCGAGCAGGGCTTCGAGCGCATCCGCAGGCTCGGCGGCGAGCTCGCCGCGCTGCGGCGGCGCCTGGACCAGCCGCTGCCCGAGCTCGTCGCCGACGTCGAGCGCACGCTGCTGCTCGACATCGAGAGCCTGGCCCGCCCGAGCGGTGCCGGGCGCATCCACCTCGACGCTTTCGCCGACGTCGTCACCTCGTTCACCACCGCCAGCCCGTCGGCGACGCTGCCGTCGCTGCTGGACTACTTCGCCGCCGCCGAGCGCGCCGAGGACGGTCTGGAACCGGGCGAGGTGGAGGTCGCCGACGACCGCGTGCAGATCCTCACCGTGCACGCCGCCAAGGGTCTGGAGTGGCAGGTCGTGGCCGTTCCGCACCTGGTCAACGACGTCTTCCCGGGCAAGCGCAAGGCGTCGTCGTGGCTGCGGTCGGTGACCGCGCTGCCCGCCGAGCTGCGCGGCGACGCCCCCGACCTGCCCACCCTCGACGTGGACCGGCTCGACGGCCTGGACCGCAAGGAGCTCAGCGAGGCGCTGAGCATCCACGACGAGGACTTCGAGGCCCGCCGCCTCGCCGAGGAACGCCGCCTGTTCTACGTCGCGGTGACCCGCTCGGAGCGCACGCTGCTGCTGTCCGGGCACTGGTGGGGCGAGACCGGCGACGGCCCAAGGGCCCGTCGGACTTCCTCACCGAGACCGCGCAGGTGGTGCACGACGACAAGGTCGGCGTCATCGACGAGTGGTGCCCGGCGCCCGACGAGGACGCCGAGAACCCGCTGGCCGACGAGGTCCGCTCCGCCGAGTGGCCGGTGGACCCGCTGGGGCCGCGCCGCGAATCCGTCGCCGAGGGAGCGGAACTCGTCCGCGCCGCGATGTCCACTTCGGACTCCACTTCGGACTCGGCGGTGGACGACGAGGACCCGGACGGCTGGGCCCGGGACGTCGACGTGCTGCTGGCCGAGCGGGCCGCCGCCGCACAGCGCCGCGAGCAGGTGCGGCTGCCGGACCACCTGTCGGTGAGCCAGCTCGTCGAGCTCGCCGGCGACACCGACGCGCTGGCCCGCAGGCTTCGGCGGCCGCTGCCGTACCCGCCGAACCCGATGACCCGCCGCGGCACGGCCTTCCACGCCTGGCTGGAGCACCGGTTCACCTCCTCGGCGCTGCTCGACGTGGACGAACTGCCCGGCGCCGCCGACGATTCCGCTCCGCTGCACGAGGACCTCGCCGAGCTGCAGGAGGCGTTCCTGCGCGGCTCGTGGGCCGACCGCACGCCGCACCGGGTGGAGGTGCCGTTCGAGACGCAGGTGGAGGGGATCGTGCTGCGCGGCCGGATGGACGCCGTGTTCGCCGACCCCGACGGCGGCTGGACGGTCGTGGACTGGAAGACCGGGGGAGTGCCGGGCGGCGACCAGGTCCCGTCGCTGTCGGTGCAGCTGGCGGCCTACCGGCTGGCGTGGGCGGAGCTGTCCAGGACGCCGCTGGAGAAGGTGCGCGCCGCGTTCCACTACGTGCGCCACGACTACACGCTGCGACCTGCGGATCTGCGCGATTCAGCGGGTCTGCGCGAGCTCATCACGGCGGTCCCGAAGAACGGCTGAAGGTGTACACGTTCGGGTGGTGGAGCTTGAGTTCGGCGTGCGCGGCGGACGACTATGCCCGCGATGAACACCGACTGGAAGCTCACCACTCCGCCGGAATCCGCGGTGCGCGTGGACACCGAAGTGCTCGCCCTGCGCGCCCCCTTGGTGCGGGTCCACCGCGACGATGAGGGCACCTGGTCCTTCGAGGGGCCGGGCGCCAAGGGTCGGGAGTCCAAGCAGACCAAGCTGCAGGCCGTCGTCGGCGCGTGGCCGCACGTGGCGGCGCTGTCCGACCTCGACGCCGGGACCGCCGTGATCTGGTCGTGGCAGCAGCACGGCTGGGCCAGCGAGTTCGAGTGCGAGTGCGGCAACTGCGAGACGCCGGTCGCCGGCGACATCGACCGCCAGTCCTGGCCGTCGGAGCTGCAGCCGCACACCATCATCAGCGTCGAGCAGGTCGCCCTGTCCGGGCAGCGGCCGCTCACCGACATCCTGTCCACCCCGGGCGGCATCGCGATGCTCGGCCCCGGCGATCACCGGCGCACCGTCGACCAGATGACCCCGGTCGCGCTGGCCAACGTCATCCGCCGCTGGCCGCACACCGTCCAGGCGATGCGGGTCCTCCAGGAGGGCCGCGGAATGCGCTGGAACGCCGACGGCCTCAACTGGCACGAGTACGTCCTCGCCTGACATGGGTTGGGGAAGTTTTCATGAAAACTTCCCCAACCACAGGACCACGACGAAACCCGGAGAAAACGTCCCCGACGTGGGGATTTGCCGGCGACCTCCCCCTGTGGGTCGGGACAGTTCTCATGAAAACTTCCCGACCTCGGGGTCTGTGGGTGGGGACAGTTTTCATGAAAACTGCGCCCACGTCGGGGGTCTGCGGTGGGTGGTTCTCGTGAGAACCGCGCCTCAGGCGTTCTCCGCGATGTGCGGGTTCTCCAGCAGTCGCGAGTACAGGACTTCCAGCAGCCACCGGCCGAACATCGACGAGCCGAATTCGGCGGCGCGGTTCTCCGGGGCGAGGACGAGCTCGCCCGCGTCGTCGGGACCGGTGGTGACGATCCCGGCGCCGTAGTAGTCCAGCTCCAGCATCGACAGCGGGTCCTCCCGGTGCCGACCGGGCAGGACGACCGCGCAGGGGGCGAGGCTCAGCAGCATCCCGCAGGCCCGCAGCGCGCGCGAGGGCTTGGACACCGGGACCAGGATCCCGATCAGGTCGACCGCCGCCACCGGCAGCTGGTCGTGGCGCTCGGGCTCGGACCACGCCTTGAACCACGCGGGGTCGAGCTCGGGTTCCCACCCGTGGTTCAGACGCCACTGGTGGACGTCCTGGCGGATGCGGGCCACCGCGGTGAAACGGGCCCCGAGCACCTCCACATCCGGTACCAGTCGGCCGTCCCACCCGAGTGCGCGGGCCGCGTGCTGAAGCTGCTGCACCGTCGCATGGTAAACGTCCGGACCGCATTTTCGGGATGGTGTTCTGCCAGGAATTCGACACAATTCCGGGCGGTCGTGTTCGACGTGCGCGGAGCGGTTACTGTTCAACGCCGTGAGTGGTCACAACGTCGGGGAGCACGACTCATGAATCGAGGTCCGAGCCAGCTGTTCGGCAGGCACAACGCCGAGGAAGAGCTGAGCACCAGACCCGATCACGCTCTCGTCGGCGTCATCCGGATGCCGGGCACGGTGATCAGCCCGGTGCGCTCCATCGTCCGCCGCATCCTGGGCGCGCTGGTGGCGCTGGCGGCCACGGTCGCCATCGTCTACGTCGGCCGCGACGGGTACAAGGACTCGGCGGGCGGCGAGATCAGCATCCTCGACGTCATCTACTACGCGACGGTGTCGCTGTCCACGACCGGTTACGGCGACATCACCCCGGTCAGCGACCAGGCGCGCCTGGTGAACGTGCTCGTCATCACGCCGCTGCGGGTGCTGTTCCTGATCGTGCTGGTCGGCACGACGCTGGAAGTGCTCACCGAGCGCTCGCGGCAGGCTTTCAAGATCCAACGCTGGAGGTCCAAGGTGCGCGACCACGTGGTCGTCATCGGATACGGAACCAAGGGCCGTTCCGCGGTCACCGCGCTGCTCGGCGAGGGCGCGGACCCGGGTCGCATCGTCGTGGTCGACACCGACCGCGCGTCGCTGGAGTCGGCGTCTGCGCAGGGCCTGGTAACGGTCAACGGTTCCGGTACCCGCTCGGACGTGCTGCGCGTGGCGGGTCTGCCGCGCGCCCGCGCGATCGTGATCGCCCCGGCCCGCGACGACACGGCGGTGCTGGTGACCCTGACAGCCCGCGAGCTGGCGCCGAAGGCCCAGATCGTCGCCGCCGTCCGGGAAGCGGAGAACGTGCACCTGCTGCGGCAGTCGGGCGCGGACTCGGTGGTGGTCTCCAGCGAGACGGCGGGTCGGCTGCTGGGCATGGCGACGTCGACGCCGTCGGTGGTGGAGATGTTCGAGGACCTGCTCAGTCCCGAGGTGGGTCTGGCGATCGCCGAGCGCGAGGTGGAGCGCCAGGAGGTCGGCGGTTCGCCGCGGCACCTGGCCGACATAGTTCTGGGCGTGGTCCGCGACGGCGAGCTCTACCGGGTCGACGCCCCGCAGGCGGACGCGATCGAGGAGGGCGACCGGCTGCTCTACGTGCGGAAGGTGTCGCCGCCGCAAACGTGATCTTCTCCTGACCGGGTATCCCGGGATGCCGCAACGGCTTTCTGGGACTATCGGTGATGTGGGAAGCACGCGAGGTGAGGCCTCGGTGGCGTCGATCCTGCTCGTCCTGGGATTTCTCGGTGTGGTGGTCGCGGGTGTGACGGTGTGGCCGCTGGTCGCGGCGTCCGGGCAGCAGCGGGAGGTCGTCGAGCGCGAGGCGACGGCGGTGGTCGTCGAACCGCGCCCGTGCGGTGCGCGCGCGGCGGGCGACGTCGTGGAGGTGCGGATCGACGGCCAGATCCGCCGCGCCACCTTCGACGGCTGCGGGCACACCCGGGGTCAGCGCCTCCAGGTGATGGTGCCGACCCGCCCGTCGGGCGAGTTGCGCGTCGGTCCGGTGAAGGACCAGGCGACGGAGCTGGAAGCGCTGGCGTGGCGCACCAACATCGTGCTGGCGACCCTGGCCGCCGTGGCGGGCGGCGGTTTCGGATTGCTGCTGGGCAGGCGCTAGTCCACGTCGCTGGACGGCGAGAGCCAGGTGTTGCACTGGGTGACGCGGTTCTTGGTGAATCCCTGCTGGACCCAGGTGGAGTTGGCCTGGATGCTGCCGTGGTCGTCGACGTCGCTGTTCTCGTCGCCGCGTCCGGCGGAGTCGCGCAGCGCCGGGAAGATGATCTCGTCGCTGACGCCGCCGTTCTGCAGCGCGGCGAGGGTCATGCCTTCGAAGCAGGTGGCTTGGAGCTCGGAGCGGCGGGTGAGCTCCAGCCCGGCGTCGCCCTGGGCGGTGGCGGAGGCTTGGCCGTAGGCGGCGTTGATCCCGGAAAGTCGTTGCAGCGCATGGCCGAACTCGTGCGCGAACTGCCCGAGGAACACCCCGGCCTCGGTCCGGCCCTCGACCTCGGAGTAGTAGCGCGCGGTCATGTAGATGGTGTTGTCCTGCGGGCAGTACAGCGCGGTCTGGTCCCAGGTCCGCAGCCCGCAGGGGGTGGTGATGTCGCTGCCGGTGGTGACGACGCGGGGCATGTCGGTGGGCAGGTTCGCCTGCTCCAGGGCGGGTTCCCAGGCTCGCATGAGGCAGGGGAGCGCGGCCTGGTAGAAGGCGTCCTGCGCGGCCACGTCGGTGTCGAAGGCGGGTAGGGAGCACGGGGTGGTGACGGCCCCGCTGCCGTCGACGTTGATCGGGTTGTCCCCGAGCTTGAGCACCGGCTGCGCGGTCGACGACGGTTCTTCCGAGGTGGTCGTCTCCTCGGAAGTCGTGGCCTCCGAGGTGGTTTCGCTGGTGGTGGGTTCGGCGCTGGAGCTGGGCGCGGTCTGCTGGTAGGAGCGCTCCTCGGCGCGGTTCGCCGATATCGACGCCGCCACGGCCCCGACGGTCCCGATCCCGAACACGGTCACCGCGGCCAGCACGATCCCCACGACGAGCCCGCGGTTGCTCCGCTCCGGAGGCTCGTGAGCGAACGGCTGACCCGGAGGCACCCACGCGGGCTGAGCCCGCTGCCACTCGGCTTGCTGGGGCGGCGGTTGCTGAGGTGGCGGTTGCTGGGGCGGTGCCTGCCACGGGTGCTGCGGACCGGCTTGCCACGGATGCGGATTCGGGTTCGGTTGCCACGCCTGCGGAGGCTGCCCTGGCTGGGTTCCGACGTGCGGCTGTCCCGCGGGCTGACTCGGCTGAGGCGTCTGACCAGGCCCGGCCGGCCACTGCGGCTGTTCCCCGGGCTGCTCCCAGAACGGACGAGGAGGTAACGGAGGTTGAGTCATCCGCCGAGCCCCGACCGCCGGAAACGGCAGGCCTCAACCACCTTGACCAGCCCTAACGCACCCATGTCACCGACTTCCCACAACAACAAGATCGCCCGGAACCTTAACCCCGAGAACACCCCCACAACCCCGCTTTTCCCAAACCGATGCCTCCCCGAGCCCTGGGGGAGAACGTCCCCCGGCAACGTCCCGGTGGGGAGGGACGTTGCCGGGGTGACAGTTTTAGCCATAACTATCCGGGCATAACGGACATGATCATGGCGCAATTATGGCTAAAACTGTCCCCCTGCCGACGAGGTCAAGACAGCACCCTCGGTCGTCAGGCCGGTCGTCAGGCCGGTCGTCAGGCCGGTCGTCAGGCCGGTCGTCAGGCCGGTCGTGATGTCGGTCGTGAGGTCGGTGGTGAAGCCGGTCGTGAGGTCGGTCGGGGGTGGGGTGTGTTGCCAGGGGGCAGTTTTAGTTATAACTGGCCCATGATCATGTCCGTTTTGTCTGGACAGTTTTAACTAAAACTGCCCCCTGTCCAGTAGGGCGTGGCGGGAGGGGGTGGGGTTCTGCGGGAGCGGAGGGCTCGGGTTGTGGTGGGGAGCCACCAGAGGGTGGCGAGGGGGAGGGCGATGAGGAGTTGGATGAGGCTGCCGATGTTGCCGTTGAGGAGGGTTGTTGTGCCGCTGATCGCGTAGAGGGCGCAGCAGATCGTGACGAGGATCCTGCCCGTTCGGCTGCCTCGGAGGAGGGCCAGGAGGCTGCCTCCGATGCCGAGGGTGATGGTGAGGGTGGCCGCGGTGAGGAGGAGGGCGCCTGCGAGGTGGTTGCCCTGCTCGAAACCGCGTTTGATGCACATGGCTCCGAGCAGCGCGAAGCCACCGAGGGAGACGCCGGACGTGGTCAGGGCGGCGACGATCAGCGCCGCGGTGGAGCTCTGCGCGGGCGGATCCGCTGGGGGCCAGGTGAGTTCGTGGGCGCGCGGCGGGAGTTGCGGGTGGTGCTGCGGGTTGTGCACTTCTCGAATTCCTCTCGGCGGTTGCGGGGTCAGTAGTCCCAGGTGTGTTCGTCGTGCTCCTCGCGGTCGGCGATGGCCGCGCATTCCGTGCAGCGTTCGGTGATGTGCTTGGTGAGGGGTTCTCGCGGCCACGGGGTGGCGGTCGGGATGAGCAGCCACGTTTCGCAGAGAGCCGGAACCCAGGCGCCGGTATATACCGAACCCGGAAGTGTCGTCATGGCATGACGAATCTTGAATCCCGAGCCGACGATCCAGAACACATCCGTTCGCTCTCGCCGAAACACGTCGAAAACCATCCCTTTGAGTCCTTTGCTTCCAAACACGTGGAACCGGAATGGGATGGGAAGTTAGGTTCGTTTCGGCAGTTCATCCACCAGTGAAACGTTTCCCCGGGAATCGAAGCGGTGCAACGGAATTCGAAACGGGGACCCGTTCACGCATCTCCCCGGAGGTCAGGGTGTCGGCGAGATCCCGACTGTTTCGCGTCAACCTCGGCGCGGAGCTCCGAACCCTGCGCGAGCGCGCGAAAATGTCCACCCGAACGGTGGCCACGCGATTGGGCACCAGCCCGGCATGGGTGAGCAGGACGGAAACCGGAGTCCGCTACCCGACCCCCGAGGAGGTCGCCGCCCTCTGCGACCTGTACGGCGCCACCGGCGAGATGCGCGACCTGCTCACGGCCAAGGCCGAGTCCAACGACGGCACGACCATCAACCTGCCGTCAGGAGACAAGTACACGGACCAGCTTGCGAACATCATGCTGCTGGAGACCGAGGCGCGACGGGTGACGGAGTTCGAGATCGCCCTCGTGCCTGGCTTGTTGCAGACGGCCGAGTACGCGCGGCAGATCTTCTGCACGGTCGATCGCCCGCAGGTGGAGGTTGAGCGAAGGGTCTCCACGCGGATCGGTAGGCAGGCGCTGCTCTCCAGGCCAAAGGGGCCTGAACTGCGGTTTCTGCTCGATGAGTTCGTGCTTCGGCGCAACATCGGCGGGCCTGAGGTGATGAGAGAGCAGCTGCGCAAGATCGCCTCTGAAGCTGTGCGGAAGAACGTGCATGTGCGCGTCATCCCGGCATCTGCGGGGGCTCACGCGGGTCTGGATGGAACCTTTGCGTTGTACGAGTTCGCTGCTTTGGAGACCTACGTCTATATGGAGAACCGAGAAGGTGGTCGCTTCCTTACTGACTTCGAGATTGCGCGACAGTATGTTGAAGTGCGGGACGCACTTTGGGAGTCGGCGCTCGATGAGCGGGCGACCATCGCGCTCCTCGACGACTTGGCGGAAGGTCTGACTCATGACTGATCTCGTTTGGCGGAAGAGCAGCCGAAGCGGCTCGGCGACGAAGTGCGTCGAGGTGGCGCAGGCTTCCGGCTCGATCGCTGTCCGTGACTCCAAGAACCCGGAGGGTGGTCAGCTCCGGGTTCCGGAGAAGCAGTGGGGCGCGTTCCTGAGCGGGCTCAAGAGCGACCGCTTCCGCTCCGCCGAGTAGGCGATCTTGGCGCTGTGACCGGGGCCGGAGTGTAGCCCGGATCAAATTTGTCCAGATTCCGTGGAACCGTTACGCGCGCGGGCGCGTCGAGCTAAAGTAACCACGGTTCATGGGGGATCACAGGGTCCGGAGGATCTGGGATGACGAGCGCAGAGGGTGGGTTCGCCGCCGCCAAGGAAGGCCTCAAGGCCGTCAGCGGCCAGACGCAGTGGATCAACTCGCAGGTCGGTGCAGGCAAGCTCGCGCTGAACCCTGAGGCTGCCGAGAACGCGGCCAAGCGCTGTGAGGAAGAGATCGAAGAGCTTACGAGCTTGCTTCGCTACAGCCGAGCTATCACCCGTGTCGAGGGTCTGGGGAACTATCAAGACGGCCAGCAGCTCGCGAAGCGCTTCGAGGACAAGGCTGGTGACAGTGAAGCGGGTGTCATCAAGCTCATCCGTGACATGCAGGATGAGCTGAAGAAGCAAGCTGAAGCATTCCGCGGCGCAGCCAAGGACTACCGCGCTACGGATGAACAGAACGCCGACGACCTTAGGCGAGGTATGCAGTGAAGTTTTCTCGGGCGCTGATCGTGGCAAGCGCAAGTACTGCGCTGATCGGCTTGTCTGCGTGCACCGGAGGTAGTTCTGGAACGCCGGATGGCAACGGCCCTTCGGAGACGCAAGCCCCGGGTAAGGCACTGGCGAGCTTCGACCCGTGCACCTTCTTCCAGCCTGATGAGTTGACGTCATACGGAGTCTCGACGCAGGGCAAAGACTTTTCGCCCATCCCGTCGGAACCAGGCTGTGAGTGGGAGGGAGAGAAGCAGACCATTTCTCTCCAGAAGAACGTTGACCAGACCGTCGCTTCCTACGAGACGGGCGGTGCTTGGGACAGCTACCAGAAGAAGACGATCGGTGGTCGATCGGCAGCGATCGCGCTTGAGACTGGAGCCACTGGGCAAGGCAGCTGCACTGCTCTCGTGGACGCAGGCGGCGGTGTTGCGATCTACATGCTTGATGGTGCGATGCGGGATTCGGTCGCAGATCCGTGTGCTGAGACCGAGAAGATTGTTGGCCAAACGGCCTCACGTTTGCCTCAATGATCAGGGGGAGCTATGGGGCTATTCGACACGCTTGAAAACGCTATTTCTCCTGCTTTCGGCTGGGAGTCTCAGGCGGAGGAGGACCGCAAGGAGCACACTGCCGAGGCACAGAGGATTGCCCAACAGCAGCAGGCAGCGCTTGCGCGTGAGAACTCAGGCCTGAACGTCAACTCGTACGACTCGCCTGCCATTACCCAGTGCCTTAACTGGGGTGGATTCAGTCATGCAGAGATCTACAAGACCAACCACGAGTCGATCGATGCAGGTAAGGTCGGCGAGGTCGCGAACGCGTGGATCACGATCGCCAAAAAGCTTCGCGAGCGTGGCGAGAAGTACCATACCGAGCTCTCCAATATCGTTCGTGGCGGTTGGCAGGGTGAAGCTGCCGACTCTGCTGCCGAGGTCGGCAAGCCCGCTTCTGACTGGATGAAAGCCAGTGCGGACGCGTTCGAGATGACCGGCAACAACCTCCAGGCTGCTGGGGATGCTGCCGGTCAGTCGAAGAACCTCGTGCCTGAACCCGAGGGGTTCAGCTGGGGTGAAGCTGCGGCTTCGGCGATTCCGTTCGGCCTGGCTGGCGGTGGCATCAACGCGCTCTCCCAGATGGAGGAGCAGGAGCAGGCCGAGAAGGCCGCTCAGGAGACGATGGGGCGGGTGTACAGCCCCACGCTCACGCAGGTCGACGCGAAGATGCCGCAGTACACCGCGCCTGACGGCTCGACGGCGAACCCTCCGCCGGTTCCGCCTCCCGGCGGCACCGACTGGGGTGGCGGCATGGGCAACGGCGGCAACGTCCCCGGTGGTTCCGGGGCGGGCTCCGGTGCCGGTGGCGGCTACTCCGGTGGCGTGCCCGGCGGAGCGGGCAGCGGCATCCCCGGCGGCGGCTACAGCGGTGGCGCCTACCCGGGCGGCACGAGTCCCGCCGGAACCGGAACCGCCTGGGCGAACCCGCCCGGCGGCGGCCTCCCGGGCGGGGGTCTGCCCGGAGGGGGAACGCCTGGTGGCGGAGTGCCCGGTGGCGGCGGCATGGGTCTCGCAGCCGGACTCGGCGCCGGAGCCGGCATGGGTGCCGGTGGCAAGGCCGGGGCCGGTGGCCTCGGAGCCGGTGCCGGGGGCCTCGGAGCCGGTGCCGGGGGCCGCGGTGCCGGGATGGGCGCCGGTGGTCGGGCCGGGGCCGGTGGCCTCGGCGGAGGAGCCGGTGCGGGTGCCGGAGCCGCTGGTGCCGGTGGTCGTGGTGCCGCCGGTCGCGGTGGCGTGGGCGGCATGGGTGCCGGTGCGGGTCGTCGCGGTGAGGGTTCCGAGGACGACGAGCACGAGCGTCCCTCCTGGCTCGAAGAGCAGGACGACGTGTGGATGAACGACATGCCCAAGACTGCACCGCCCGTCCTCGGCGAGTGATCTGACCGTCGTTCGCTGAACGACACGACCGTTCTCCGCGCGAGAACGGACTTTTCCCGTGGTGTCGGTGGTGGGGGAAGTTTTCATGAAAACTTCCCCCACCCCGTGCACGAATCTCTTTCTGCTTCCACGAGTGGGAGAAAGCTCAAGTGAGTGTGTTGGGTCGGTGGCAGCTGTCGCCGGTGCACCTGGACATCGTGCTCAAGTACCTGCGGATCGACGGCCTGACGCTGCCGATCAGCACCCGTTCCTTCGGCCGCACCGCCGACCAGTTCGGAGCCATCGGCAAGGCCGAGCTGCCGAACATGGAGGCGGCCGGCCTCGTCGCCGATGACGAGGTCGTTCCCCCGCTGGTGGACGCCCTGAAAATGCTTGCGACGCCGTACCTCTGGGTCGACTCGATGTGGTTCCCGCAGCCGGGCAGCGATCACTGCTGGCGGGCCGTCGCGGTGTTCACCGAAGGCGATCGCGTGGTGCTCGGCGTGCAGGCGCCCAGCGAGGACCCCAAGCGCGGCGGGCTGCTCACCGTCGAGGTGCACCAGAACGCGCCGCTTCCCGGCGTCGTGCTCGGCACGCTCCCGCCCGCGAAACCCGGCAGCTACGGCCCGATCCGGGTGCCGCACTCCTCGCTGCAGGGCGAGCAGATCGAGGACTACGACCCGTCGAGCATGATGCAGACCGCCACCCGGCAGCGCGGCAGCAGCGGTGACCAGCAGGTCGAGCTCTACGAGCGGATCGGCAAGGCGGAGCACGTGCGGCTCGGCCAGATCGCGGCGAACCTGCGCGACCAGCACGGTCGGCGTCGCCGCACGCAGCCCGTGTCCTGGTTCGACAACGTCGAACCGGACGGTCGGTACCTCGATCGTGTGGAACGCGGCAGCACCGGTGAACCGCTCTACGCGCTGCTGCCCGCCGACGCTCGCATGATCGGAAACGAGATCAACTCGTTGATCAATCAGGTCCGCGCGGGCTGAGTCCGTTCCGGCTGGTCGGTATGTCGCATCCGGGCAGGTCAACGGCCCACCCGGCGTTACTCCGGTTGTCGTCTGGACGCCCCGGACGAGCCGCCCGACACGCCGAAGGCCTTCGAAGGGGGCACGCGCGGCTTGACAGCCCGCACGTAGGCTGCACGACATGGTCGAACCCCAGCTGCATCGCGTCACTCTGCCCAATGGGCTGCGCGTGGTGTTGGCACCGGACTCGGCAGCGGGCCAGTCGTCAGGGCAGGCCCCTGTGGTCGGTGTCAGCGTGCACTACGACGTGGGCTTCCGCTCCGAACCCGAAGGGCGCACCGGCTTCGCGCACCTGTTCGAGCACCTGATGTTCCAGGGCAGCGAGAGCCTCGAAAAACTCGCCCACTTCCGGCACGTGCAGGGCTCCGGCGGGACGTTCAACGGTTCGACGCACCAGGACTACACCGACTACTTCCAGGTCCTGCCCTCGGCAGCCCTGGAGCGCGCGCTGTTCCTGGAAGCCGACCGGATGCGCGCCCCCAAGCTCACCGAGGAGAACCTCGCCAACCAGGTGGACGTGGTCAAGGAGGAGATCCGGCTCAACGTCCTCAACCGCCCCTACGGCGGCTTCCCCTGGATCCTGCTCCCCCCGGTGCTGTACTCGACCTTCGCCAACGCGCACAACGGTTACGGCGACTTCACCGACCTCGAACAGGCCACCGTCGACGACTGCGCCGCCTTCTTCGACACCTTCTACTCGCCCGGCAACGCCGTGCTCACCGTCGCCGGTGACCTCGACGTCGACCGGACGATCAAGCTGATCGAGAAGCACTTCGGCGACGTCCCCGCCCGCGGCGTCCCGCAGCGGCCGTCGTTCGGCGAGCCGTTCCCCACCAGCGAGGTCCGCGGCAAGCACGCCGACCCGCACGCGCCGCTGCCGGCCGTCGCGCTCGGCTACCGGCTGCCCGACCCGGTCGGCGAGCTCGACGCCTACCTCGCCAACGTCGTGCTCTCCGGCATCCTCTCCGACGGCGACGCCTCCCGGCTCCAGCAGCGCCTGGTGCACGGCGAAGCCCTCGTCGTCGACGTCAGCGCCGGAACCGGCCTGATGGGGGCGCCGCTCGACGCGCGCGACCCCGACACCTTCACCTTCACCGCCATCCACACCCCCGACGTCGGGGTGGAGCGCGTGATCGGGGCCATCGACGAGGAGCTCGACAAGCTCGCCACCGAAGGCCCCACCGAGGAGGAGCTGCACCGGGTCACCGCCCGCTGGGCCGCCTCGCTGCACCGCGAGAACGACCGCGTCGTCTCGCGCACCCTCGACCTCGGCAGCGCCGAACTGCTGCACGGCCGGGCCGAGCTCATCTCCGAGCTGCCCGACCGGATCGGCAACGTCCGCGCCCAGGACGTCGCCAACGCGGCCAAGGAGCTGCGCTCCGACGCCCGCGCCGTGCTCGAGATCGAACCCGCTGGTGACGAGAACGGAGGTGCGGCATGACCCGCGCAACGCACCGCAGCGCCGAGGAGATCGGCCGCACCGAGCTCGGCCCGCGGCCGCTGCCGCCGCTGGGCGAGGCCCGCACCGGCGTCGCCCCCGCCGTCGTCGACACCGTCCTGGCCAACGGGCTCCGCGTCATCGCCGCCCGCCACGGCCAGGTGCCGATGGTCGAGATGCGCCTGCGCATCCCGTTCGCCGGAGACGACGCGATGCACCCGGCGACCGCCGAGGTGCTGGCCGAAACGCTGCTCACCGGCACCGAACGCCGCGACCGCGTCAAGATGGACACCGACCTGGCGGCCGTCGGCGGCGACCTGCACGCCGTCGTCGACCCCGAGCGGCTCAGCATCGCCGGCGACTCCCTCGCCAGCGGCCTGGACACGCTGCTCGACGTCCTCGCCGACGCGCTCACCGGCGCCACCTACACCGACGACGAGATCAACGCCGAGCGCGCCCGCCTCGTCGAGCGCATCGGCGTCGCCCGCTCGCAGCCGCGCGTCATCGCGCGCGAGGAGCTGCAGCGCCACCGCTACGGCGACCACCCCTACGTCCGCGAGGTGCCCGAGGCCGAGGACGTCGCCCAGGTGACGCCCGAGCAGGTCCGCGCCCTGCACCGCTCCCACGTGCTGCCGCGCGGCTCGGTGCTGGTGCTCGTCGGCGACATCGATCCCGACGCCGTCACCGGCGAGGTCGAGCGGGCCCTGTCCGGCTGGAGCTCCTCGGAATCCGCGCACGAACTGCCCGCGCTGCCGCCGGTGACCGGCGGGAACGTGCGGCTCGTGCACCGGCCCGGGGCCGTGCAGTCGCAGCTGCGCTTCTCCGCGCAGGCGCTCGCGCGCACCGACGAGCGCTACCCGGCGCTGCAGATCGCCAACCTCGTCTTCGGCGGCTTCTTCTCCTCCCGGCTGGTGGAGAACATCCGCGAGGACAAGGGCTACACCTACGGCGCGCACTCGTCGTTCGAGTTCACCCGCGGCAACGGCACGCTGCTCGTCGACGCCGACACCGCCAGCGAGGTCACCGCGGCCGCGCTGCTGGAGACCCGCTACGAGCTCGCCCGGCTGTCGCTGGTGCCGCCGACGGAGTCCGAGGTCGAGTCGGCGCGCCAGTACGCCATCGGCGGACTGCTGACCTCGACCGCCTCGCAGGCGGGCCTGGCCTCGACGCTGTCCGCGCTGGCCTCGGCGGGCCTGGACCAGAACTGGCTGACCGCGCACCCCGAGCGGCTGCGCGAGGTCACCGCCGAGCAGGTCGCCGAGGCGGCGAAGCTGTTCGCTCCCACCGCGTTCACCGGCGTCGTCGTCGGTGACGCCGACAAGCTCGCCGACCAGCTGCGACTGCTCGGCGGCGTGGAGCTGCCATGACCCGGTTACCGGATGGAGCGCAAGAATGACCAGCGAAGTGTTCGCCGGTGCGGGCTTCCAGCTCGACTCCCCGCCCCTCCTCTCGCGGTCCACAGTGGACCGCCGGGAGGAGTTGCGGGAATCCCTCGACGGCGGCGCGAAGCTGTGGCACAGCGGCAAGGTCGTCCTCGTCGACGCCAAGGGGCGCACCCAGATCGACGAGGACTCCCGGCTCGTCGTGCAGCCGGCCGTCGACTTCGGTGAACGGCCGTCCCCGAACGCCGTGCTGCTCGGCGTCGAGGACGACGTCAGCTACTGGGCGCTGCGCACCGACCACGACGGCGCGGCCGACGAGTGGCGGGACCTGCGCACCGGCGGCGCGCTGCTCAACGACACCGACGCCGGCCTGCTCACCACCGCCGTCGGACTGCTCGGCTGGCACGACAACGCCCGCTACTGCGCGGTCTGCGGCGCGGCGACCACCCGCGTCAAGGTCGGCTGGGCCCGGCGCTGCTCGGGCTGCGACCGCGAGGAGTACCCGCGCACCGACCCGGCGGTGATCTGCCTGGTCAGCGACGGCGCGGACCAGGTCCTGCTGGCCCGCCAGCCGATCTGGCCGAAGTACCGGTTCTCCGTGCTGGCCGGGTTCGTGGAGGTCGGCGAGTCGCTGGAGGCCTGCGTCTCCCGCGAGATCGCCGAGGAGGTCGGGGTCCGGTGCACCGGCATCCGCTACCTCGGCAGCCAGCCGTGGCCGTTCCCGCGGTCGCTGATGCTCGGCTTCGCCGCCATCGCCGACCCGGAGGCCCCGCTGGTCCCCGCCGACGGCGAGATCGAGGAGGCCCGCTGGGTCCACCGCGACACGATCCTCGCCGCCCTGGAAGCCGGAGGAGAACCGGTCGACGGAGTCCGCCTCCCCCCGAGCGTCTCCATCGCCTACCGCATGATCAAGGGCTGGGCCACCACCAAGCCCTGACGAGCCGCCGCCGGCAGGGCGATTCGGGTGTCGCGCGGATCCCGAGCGGGAATCCGCGCGACATTCGTCTCCGTCCGCGCTGGTCAAGGTCGTGGGGACGCGATCTGGGCGACACACGGTGGTGGGTATCGGCTGGGCGGGGTCGGGGGTCTGCGAGGATGCCTGCATGGCCGATCAACCGCGACTCCTGGAAGGTTTGGACCCGGAGCAGCGGCAGGCCGTCACCGCACCGCGCGGACCCGTGTGCGTCCTGGCCGGTGCGGGAACGGGGAAGACCCGGACCATCACCCACCGCATCGCCTACCTCGTCCAGCGCGGGCTGGTGACGCCCCGGCAGGTGCTGGCCGTGACGTTCACGGCGCGCGCCGCCGGTGAGATGCGCACCCGGCTGCGCGAGCTCGGCGCCGCGGGGGTGCAGGCCCAGACCTTCCACGCCGCGGCCTTCCGGCAGCTCCGCTACTTCTGGCCGCGCGTGCACGACATGGCGATGTGGCAGCTCACCGACAACAAGTTCCGCCTGGTCATGCAGGCCGCGAACCGGTTGGGGCTGTCCACCGAGCGCGAGGACGTGCGCGACCTCGCGGGCGAGATCGAGTGGGCCAAGTCCTCGCTGATCAGCCCCGAGCAGTACCCGGCCGCCGCGCAGCAGGCCGGTCGTGAGACGCCGATCCTGCCCGAGCTGATCGCCAAGGCCTTCGCCGGGTACGAGCGGATCAAGAGCGGCGCGCAGATGCTCGACTTCGACGACCTGCTGCTGCACATCGCCGCGATCCTGGAGGACCGCGAGGACGTCGCCGAGGAGTTCCGCAGCCAGTACCGGTCGTTCGTCGTCGACGAGTACCAGGACGTCAACCCGCTGCAGGCGCGCGTGCTCGACGCCTGGGTCGGCAACCGCGACGACCTCACCGTCGTCGGCGACGCCAACCAGACCATCTACTCCTTCGCGGGCGCCTCCCCGAAGTGGCTGATCAACTTCCCGCGGAAGTACCCCGAGGCGACCGTGGTCCGCCTCGAACGCGACTACCGCTCCACCCCGCAGGTCGTGGGCCTGGCCAACCAGGTCATCGGCGCCGCCCGCGAACGGCCCGCCGGGACCCGGCTCAAGCTCGTCGGCCAGCGGCCCGACGGCCCGCGCCCCGACTTCGCCGAGTACGACGACGAGACCGACGAGGCCGACGCCATCGCCCGCAAGGTCGCGCAGCTGGCCAAGCGCGGCGTGCCGCTGTCGGAGATCGCGATCCTGTTCCGCGTCAACGCCCAGTCCGAGGTCTACGAGAAGGCGCTGTCCGACGCCGAGATCCCGTACCAGGTGCGCGGCGGCGAGCGGTTCTTCGCCCGCGCCGAGATCCGCCAGGCGATGGCCACCCTGCGCACCGCGATCGCCCGCGACACCGATGCCACCGACCTGCCCGGGACCGTGCGGGAACTGCTCGCCGAGGTCGGCCTGACCGACGAGCCGCCCGCCGGCGGCTCCGCCCGCGAGCGCTGGGAATCGCTGATCGCGCTCGTCGAACTCGCCGAAGGGCTGGTCGGCACGGTTCCGGACGCCGACCTGCAGCGCTACGTCGCCGAGCTCGACGCCCGCGCCGAGGCCCAGCACCCGCCGACCGTCGAGGGCGTCACCCTCGCCTCGCTGCACGCCGCCAAGGGCCTGGAGTGGGACGCGGTGTTCCTCGCCGGACTCGTCGAGGGCACGCTGCCGATCCAGCACGCCGACACCGACGCGGCCGTGGAGGAGGAGCGGCGGCTGCTCTACGTCGGCGTCACCCGCGCCCGCGAGCACCTGCACCTGTCGTGGGCGCTGGCCCGGGCGGGCGGCAAGCGGTTCCGCCGCCGCAGCCGCTTCATCTACAACCTCGTCCCCGACGGGCACCCGGCCGCGCTGCCGAGCAAGGCCAAGCCGCCGCAGCCGCCCGCGCGGCAGGCGGCCACGATCAAACCCGAGTGCCGGGTGTGCTCGACGACGCTGGTCAGGACGATGGACATCAAGCTCGGACGCTGCTCGGACTGCCCGTCCGACGTGGACGAGACGCTGCTGGAGCAGCTCAAGGCCTGGCGCAGCGAACGCGCCCGGCAGCTCAAGGTGCCCGCCTACGTGGTGTTCACCGACGCGACGCTGACCGCGATCGCCGAGCAGCGGCCCACCGACGAGTCGGCGCTGGTCGGCATCTCCGGCATCGGCGCGAGCAAGATCCAGAAGTTCGGCGGGGACGTGCTCGCCCTGATCAACCGGGTGAACTAGCGAAATCGCAGGTCAAAAATGTGTTGCGGCTTCTGGGGCCCGGCACATAACCTCGTAGACACGCGCGGGCCGAGAGTCCGCTTTGGCCGACCGAGACCGAGAAGGAGGTGGGGACAGTGAAGATCTTCGAGATCATCAACGACGCCCCGCGTTCCTTCATGGCCGGGGTTGTTTCGCTGCTCCCGGGCACCTTTGTGCCCTTCGCCGATGAGCTGCGCGTCGAGAAGCCGCGTGGCTACCGCACCAACCCGGCGACCCCGCAGCACCCGTGCACTTCGGTCCGTTGGCACTTCCTGGATCCGCTGATCTAGGAGAGCCCCAGGCTTTTCACAAGGCCGCGGACCTGCACACAGGTCCGCGGCCTTTTTGTGCTTCGGGTTGATCCACATCCACAACCACATCCATCCACAACCACGATTCGCCTGCCATCGACTACTGGAGGAAGTCGTATGTTCACCGCGAGTGTGCCGATACCCGAGTCGGCCGTGGACTCGCAGTTCGAGCCCGAGCAACCCTCGGCCTCATCGCTGCAGCGCCGCCTGCCCTGCCGCCGGGACCCGGACCTGTGGTTCGCCGAGAACCCGTCCGACCTGGAGCAGGCCAAGGTCCTGTGCAGCGACTGCCCGATCAAGACCGAGTGCCTGGCCGGCGCGCTGGACCGCTGCGAACCCTGGGGGGTCTGGGGTGGCGAGATCTTCGAGCGCGGCGAGGTCGTGGCCCGCAAGCGCAGGCGCGGTCGCCCGCGCAAGCACCCGCGTCCGGAGGAGACCGGACCCCGCAAGCAGGAGCAAGCAGCATGACCAGCGAGAACACCATCAGCCTGATCCAGCCGAACGCTCTGGAGACGCGCATGCACCCGACCGAGGAACTCCTGCGATTACACCGCAGGGAGAGATTGGCCGAAGCCGAGCGACAACGCGAAGCCCGCTCGCTCACGGCCGGACGGAGATGGCGGGCCCTGGCCCGCTACGCGACGAGGAGAGCCGAAGCCGCTGAGCAGCGCTGAACTCACGTGATCGCGCGCTCGCGGATGCCGCGTCGGCCGTCGTGTCGGTGGGGAGGTTTTCATGAAAACTTCCCTCCCCGACGGCCGACGCACTCTCGTCGCTCTTTGCTGGAACCGCAAACGAACGTGCGTGATTCGCCGCGCCGGGTTTAGTGTTCCGGCTCGTGGGAGCACATTCGCACGACAACATCGACTGGGACGCGCACCTGCAACGGCTTCGCGCGGCCGACGACTTCATCGCACCCGACATCACGCAGGTGATCGGCAGACTCCTGCGACCCGACGACCGCTCGGTGATCGAGATCGGTGCCGGAGCCGGTGGCACGGCGGCGATCATCGCGAAAACCCTGGCGGCGCACGGCGACGACGCGCAGCTGACGATCGTCGACACCGCCGAGCAGCTGCTCAACGCGGCGGGGGAGCGGGCCGCCGCCGACGGCGTCGAAGTCCGCACGGTCCGCGCCGACGCGGCCGCCGACACCCTCGCCGAGGAGATCGAGAAGGCCGGCGCCACCCCGCAGGCCGACCTGGTCTACGCGGCGTTCGTGGTGCATCACCTGCCCGACCAGCTCGCCGGGCTGCGCAGGCTCGCCCGGCTGGTCAAGCCCGGCGGGCGGCTCGCCGTCGTCGAGTTCGGCCTGCAGACCCGGGTGCTGCCCGCCGACATCGGCCAGGGCGAACCCGGCCTGGAAGCGCGGCTGCTCAACGCGAGCGAGCAGTGGTTCCAGAAGATGCGCGCCGAGATGGACGGCGCGGTCCGGCTCCCGATGGGCTGGTCGAAGGCCATGACCGAAGCCGGTCTCGTCGAGGCGACGTCGTTCAGCTACCTGATCGACCGCCCCGCCCCGCTGGACGACACCGGCCGCGCCGCCGCGATCCGCCAGCTGGCGATGCTCCGCCGGGACGCCGACGAACGCCTTCCCGCCGCCGACGTCGAGATCCTGGACCAGCTCCTCGACCCCGACGGCGAGCACTACGCCGGAAACCGGGACGACCTCCACTACCTCGGCGCCAACACCGTCCACGTCGGCACCAAGCCCAGCTGACCTGCGGTTCAGGCCTCCGCTTCGGCGAAGCCGGGTTGCCACTCGGCGATGATGTCCCGGGTGGCGACCTCGGCGTCGAGCTGGCAGAGGATGCCCGTCGCGCCCAGGGTGACCCGGTGGATCAGGAGGTAGTCCGGGGGCAGGTTCAGGAGGCGGCCGGTGCGGAAGTCCTGGCCGCGCAGGTCGGAGACGCGCTCGGCCTGGCGCTGCAGCCAGCTGCGGGTGAAGTGGAACGTCTCGGTGCGGGCCGGGTCGACGAACGGGGCCAGGTAGGCCAGCACGTCCTCGGCGTGCAACTCCTGGTCGGGCTGGACGAACCGCTCCTCGCGCAGCAGCTCCAGCAGCTCGATCGACTTGTCCTGCAGCGCCAGCCGGATCATCTTGCCGAACGTCGGCGGCAGACCGCCGGGAAGCCGCGACACCGCGCCGAAGTCGATCACGCACAGCCGCTCGTCCGGCAGCAGCATGAAGTTGCCCGGGTGCGGGTCCGCGTGCAGCAACCCGACCTTCGCAGGGGTGGAGAAGTGGAACTCCGCCAGCAGCCGCCCGGCCAGGTCCCGCTCGGCCTGCTCGCCCTCGGCGATGATCTTCGCGAACGGCGTTCCGGTGACCCACTCGGTCACCACGACCTTCGGCGCGCTGGCGATCACCGCGGGCACCACCACCCGGGGATCGTCGGCGAAGACCTTCGCGAACGTGCGCTGGTTGTCGGCCTCGATGCGGTAGTCGAGCTCCTCGACCATCCGCTCCTGCAACTCCTCCAGCAGCGGCTTGACCTCGGCGCCCGGCGCCAGCGACTGGAACACGCGGGAGAACCGCATCAGCTGCCGCAGGTCCGAGCGCAACGCCTCGTCGGCACCCGGGTACTGGACCTTGACCGCCACCTCGCGGCCGTCGTGCCACACCCCGCGGTGCACCTGGCCGATGCTGGCCGAGGCCGCGGGCTCGTCGTCGAACGACGCGAAGCGCTTGCGCCACGACGACCCCAGCTGCTCGGTCAGCACCCGGTGCACGCTGGAGGTCGGCATCGGCGGCGCCGCCGACTGCAACTTGGTCAGCGCCTCGCGGTAGGGGCCGGCCATCGCGTCGGGCACGGCGGCCTCGAACACGCTCAGCGCCTGCCCGAACTTCATCGCCCCGCCCTTGAGCTGCCCGAGCACCGCGAACAGCTGCTCAGCGGTCTTGGCGGCCACGTCGGCGTTGATCTCGGCGGCGTTCTGGCCGGTCAGGCGACGTCCCCAGCCTGCGGCGACCCGTCCGGCGACGCCCAGTGGCAGGCTGGCGAGCTTGGCGGTGCGGTGTGCTGCTTGGCGGGGAATGTCGGCCACGAATTCTCCCTAGGTGCGCGCAGGAAAACCCTCTCGAAGCCCGAAAGGCGTGCGGTCACCATTCGGAAAACGAGAAACCCATCAACATGCTAGTCGTTCAAGCGGGCATGGTGGGTCGTGATCGGCATTCCGGGTGAGCGGGGTTCGTTCCCGCGGCCGAATGTGATGGGCCGACGGGAACGATTGAACGGCTCAAAACGGATTAACTGCGTCGGGAAACCCCGTGAAACCAGCGCGGGGTGGGCCGCTGGCGGCCCACCCGTGCCCGGTCACGCCTTGCCGAGGATGCGGGTCATCTTGGTCCCGCACACCGGGCATGTGCCCTTGGCCATCCGGCGACCGTTGGTCTCCGAGACCTCACCGGAAAAGTCGCGCTTCTCCCGGCACTTCACGCAGTAGCCGTTGTACGTCTCGGCCACGGCTCCCCTCCTTCTGGTAATTGACCCAGCGCCATAGCTGGATCTCCTGCGCCCTCCTGCGGACGGCTGGGGGAACCGTACAGGCGGAGTAATTGAGATGCATGCATTACGCACAGGGCATGTTCGACTCGATGGAGTAATGATTCGCCCATTGACCACAGCGGCGAGTTGAGGTGCAGCTCACAGGGGGAACCGTTTGTCGGAGCCAGTCGCTAGGGTCCACTTCCGTGGCTGAACCGCAGGTCGAGGTCCGCCGCAGCAAGCGCCGCCGCCAGACGGTGAGCGCCTATCGCGACGGCGACAAGATCGTGGTGCTGCTCCCGGCTCGGATGAGCCGTGCGGAGGAAAAACGCTGGGTGGCGGACATGCTGAGCCGTCTCCAGCGCAGTGAGACGCGACGCCGATCCCCCGCGCGCAACTCGGACGAGGCGCTGGTGCAGCGCTGCCGTGAGCTGTCCGTCAAGCACCTGGACGGCAGGGCGGATCCGAGCAGCGTCCGGTGGGTGCCACCGATGCGCACGCGGTGGGCCTCGTGCACGCCCAGCGAGGGCACCATTCGGGTGAGTCAGCGGCTGCGAGATGTACCCGGATGGGTGCTCGATTACGTGCTCGTCCACGAGCTCGCGCACCTGCTCGTGCCCGGCCACGGCCGCGACTTCTGGAAGTGGGTCGAGCGCTACCCCAAGACCGAGCGCGCCATCGGCTACCTCGAAGGTCTGGTGGCCGCAACTCAGCTCCAGATCGGCCTCACCGACGACGAGACCGACGACGAGGCCGAGGACTCTGACGGCGACTGACCCGCAGCGGTCTGACGGTGTCAACGGCCGTTGGCGTTGGGACAGTTTTAGCCATAATCACCCATGATCAATGTCCGTTTTGTCCGGGCAATTATGGCTAAAACTGTCCCAACGCAAGACCACCCGCCCTCCGCGGGGTGCGGCGAGCGGGTGGTGCGCGCGAATCAGGGCCTGGGGTTGTCCGGGCCCTGGTCTTCGTCCTGGTCCGTGCTGGGGTTTTCGTCGCCCTGGTGGTTCGGGGGGTTTTTGCCCTTCTCGGCTTCCTCGGCGCGGCGGATCGCCGCGATGGGGTCGTCGAGGTCGGAGGACGAGCCCCAGCGGTCGGCGAAGTCCAGCGGTTCGTCCAGGTCGGAGCTGTCCGGCAGCAGGTCCGGGTGGTCCCACACCTGGTCGCGGGCGTCGGTGCCGTGGCGCTCGGCCATCAGCCGCCAGAGGTTGGCCGCATCGCGCATCCGGCGCGGGCGCAGCTCCAGACCGATCAGCGTCGCGAAGGTCTGCTCCGCCGGTCCGCCGCTGCCGCGACGGCGACGCATCAGCTCGCCCAGCGCCTCGGCGCCCGGCAGCCGGTCGCCCAGCGCGTCGGCGACGACGACGTCCACCCAGCCCTCGACCAGCGCCAGCAGCGTTTCGAGCCGCGTGAGCGCGGCCTCCTGCTCGGGCGTGGTCTTCGGTTCGAGCATGCCGGAGCTCATCATCTCCTGCATCGACGCCGGGTTCGACGGATCGATCTTGCCCGCCAGGTCCTCCAGCGCGGAGGTGTCGATGTGGATGCCGCGCGCGAACTCCTCGACACCCGCCAGCAGTCGCTGCGCCAGCCACGGGACGTGCCCGAACAGCCGGTGGTGCGCCGCCTCGCGGGCGGCCAGGAACAGGGTGGCCTCGCTGATCGGTCGGTCCAGCCCCTCGATGAACCGCGCGATGTTGGCCGGCAGCAGCGCCGCCGTGCCCTCCGGGCCCAGCGGCAGGCCGACCTCGGTGGAGGTGAGCACGTCGCCGCCGAGCTGGGCGAGTCCGCTGCCCAGCTGCGAACCGAAGGTCATGCCGCCCATCTGGCCGAGCATGTTCAGCAGCGGACCGGCCGCCTGCTTGGCCTCCTCCGGCAGGGCCTCCAGCCACGCCGAAGACATGCGCTGCGCGATCGGGTCACACAGCCGCTGCCACACCGGCAGGGTCTTCTCCACCCAGTCCACCGAGGACCAGGTCTGCACCGAACGCACTCCGGCGGGCAGCGAGGTGCTGCCGTCGAGCCACAGCTCGGCGAGCCGGACCGCGTCCTCGATCGCCTTGACCTGCTCCTGGCTGGGACGTTCGGTCTTCTGGTTGTTGTGCAGCTGCTGCACCGCGAGCTGCTTGGCCAGGTCGTAGTTGACCGGCCCGGACTGGCCGCCACCGGAGTGGCTCAGCGCCTGACCGAGCTGGGTCAACATCTGGCCGAGCTGCCCGATGTCGAAGTTGCCGCCCGGTCCGGGCATGCCGGCGAAACCGAAGGGGTTGTCCCCAGGGTTGCCACCGGACCCGCCCTCAGAGCGGCCTTGCGACGAGTCGCCCTTGTCAGGGTCGTCGGGGTCCTGCGAGCTGAACCCGAACGGCATATTGGTCATAGTTCCACCGTACGCGGCCTAGGCCGCCCCTTTGAAGGATCCACCGGACTGGTCGGGCGCGAGCACCGGGCACATCGCCAAGAGCGAACACGTACGCTGTCGCCTCGTGAACCGCCGTACCTGGACGCTGTTGACGAGTGTCGTGCTGGTTGTCGCCTTCGGTCTGCTCGGCGCGTTCGCGCGAGTGCCGTTCGTGGCGCTGGGCCCCGGGCCCACGTACGACACGCTCGGCCTGGAAGGCGACCACCCGGTGATCAGCATCGAGGGTCAGGAGACCTACCCGACTGCCGGTCATCTCAACATGACCACGGTATCGGTCACCGACCAGCTGTCGCTGTTCGGTGCGCTGGGCCTGTGGGTCTCCGGTCGCTACGCGCTGGCGCCCCGCGACGTCTACTTCCCGCCCGACAAGAGCGAGCAGCAGATCGAGCAGGAGAACACCGAGGCGTTCAACGACTCGCAGACCACGGCCGAGGCCGCGGCGCTGCGCTTCCTCGGGTACCCGCACAAGGTGCTGATCGGGCAGATCGTCAAGGGCAGTCCGGCCGACGGCACGCTGGAGCCGGGAGACCGCCTGATCTCCGCCAACGGCAAGCCGATCACCGACGCGGCCTCGCTGAAGGCGGCGCTGACCGGCGTCAAGCCCGGCGACCGCGCGGAGATCCGCTACCAGCGGGGCGACCAGCCCGAGCAGGTCGCCAACGTGCAGCTGGGGACCAACACCGAGCAGGGAGGCGACCCGGCGCAGGGCTTCCTGGGGGTGGCCGCGACCGAGCGCCCGGACGTGCCGTTCGACATCAAGATCAGCCTGGCCGACGTCGGCGGTCCCTCGGCCGGTCTCATGTTCACCCTCGCGATCATCGACAAGCTGACGCCGGGCGAGCTCAACGGCGGCAAGTTCGTCGCGGGCACCGGCGAAATCGACCCGGCGGGCAACGTCGGCCCGATCGGCGGCATCCCGTTCAAGATGATCAAGGCTCGGGAGGCCGGCGCCACGACGTTCCTGGTCCCGGCCGACAACTGCGCCGAGGCCAAGTCGCAGGCCCCGGAGGGCCTTCAGCTCGCCCGAGTCGGCAACCTCGTCGACGCCACCAAGGCCCTGGACGCCCTGCGCAACAACCAGGCTCCAGCGCCCTGCTGATCAGGCGAAGGTGGCCTGCAGGGCCTTGACCAGGTTCGGGGCCAGCGACGGATCGTTGAAGACCTCGTCGTCCTCGCCCTCCCGACCGCGCAGGCGCATGACGCAGGACTGGGCCTCGCCGCCGCGGAGAACCGCCCCCACCAGGCGCGCCTCGCGCCGGTCGGGGTGCTCGGCGGCGAGCTTGCGGGCGCCCTCGGCGTCCTCGGGCAGCGCGGCCTCGGCCTCCGGCGGCAGCACCACGATCTCCTGGACCAGGGCGCAGCCGATCACCTGCTCCGGCCACTCGATGCGGGCCAGCGCCTCACCGAGGTCGTCGGAGGGCAGCGACTCCTGCGCCAGCGGCGTCAGGGGAGAGGCCTCCGGGTCGAGCTGATCGGCCATGTCGGGGGCCGCGGCCAGCATCGTCTCGGTCGCCACCAGGGCGAAGATCTGCGTCGGCTGGTCCCAGCCCGCAGCGGCGACGAACTCCTCGACCTCGCGGGTCGCGACGGGCAGGGCGAACCCCAATTCCTCAACGGACGGCATGCCGGTCATCGTCGCATCACCGGCGCCGACGTCCGGCAGCGCGCCGCGTCGGGTCGGTCGGGTGCACGGCGTCGGGTCGGTAGGGCGGCGCGCCGGGTCGGGTCGATCGATACCGATCTGTGTCCGAAAAATACCGTTCGCGCGGGGCCTTCCAGGAACTTCACACCTGGGTCGTAGAGTTGAACATCACGAGGGATCGTGTTCACCAGCACGATTACCAAGTTCAGCTGACCGTCCCCAGGAGCGTGCGCTGTGGCCATGCGGCCCCCGGTAGGAATGCCGAAACTATCCCGGCGAAGCAGGATCCTGCTGATTCTGGGCGGAGTGGTCCTGCTCGCCCTGATCCTCGGATCACGACTGCTGGGCGCCTACGTCGACTGGTTGTGGTTCGGCGAGGTCGGCTACCGCGGTGTCTTCACCACCCAGATCCTCTCGCGACTCGGCCTCGGCGTCGTGGCCGCGGTGTTCCTCGGCGGCGTGCTGCTGCTGAACCTGTGGATCGCCTACCGCAACCGCCCGGTGTTCGTGCCGGTCAGCGGCCCGGACGACCCGCTGACGCGGTACCGGACGGTCATCAGCGAGCACTCCCGGCTGTTCGGCCTGGGCGTCCCGATCGCGATCGCCGCGATCGGCGGGCTCGCGGCCCAGGCCGACTGGCAGACGCTGCAGCTGTTCCTGCACAGCACCCCGTTCGGGCGGACCGACCC
The DNA here is from genome assembly GCF_045278815.1 of Saccharopolyspora sp. ID03-671. NCBI lineage: Bacteria > Bacillati > Actinomycetota > Actinomycetes > Pseudonocardiales > Pseudonocardiaceae > Saccharopolyspora > Saccharopolyspora sp. ID03-671. Next base: position 2,851,108 of record NZ_CP134054.1, on the reverse strand, counting down.
CGAGTTCGGCAAGGACATCAGCTTCTACGTCTTCCAGCTGCCGTTCTGGCGGCTGCTGCTGTCCTGGGCGTTCATCGCCGTGACCGTGTCGTTCCTCGGCTCGCTGGTCACCCACGACATCTTCGGCGGCATCCGGCTCACCGGCCGGGCCGGCCAGCTGTCGATGCCCGCCCGCGTCCAGCTGGGCGTGCTGGCCGGGCTGTTCGTGCTGCTCAAGGCCGTCGACTACTTCTTCGACCGGTACGACCTGCTGCTGTCCCAGCGCAACAGCCTGTTCACCGGTGCCAGCTACACCGACCTCAACGCGGTGATGCCGGCGAAGCTGATCCTGATGTGCATCGCGGTGTTCTGCGCCCTGGCGTTCTTCTCGGTGATCTTCCTGAAGAACCTGCAGATCCCCGCGCTGGCGACGGTTCTGCTGCTGCTGTCCAGCGTCGTGGTCGGCGCGGTGTGGCCGGCGCTGCTGGAGCAGTTCTCGGTGCGGCCGAACGCCAACCAGCGCGAGGCCATGTCCATCGAGCGCAACCTGGAGGCCACCAAGGCCGCGTTCGGCATCGGCGACGACAAGGTCAAGTTCGTCGACTACCCGGGCCGGACCCAGCTGCAGCCCAGCGAGGTCGCGCCGACGACGCGGGGACGATCCCCAACATCCGGCTGCTCGACCCGAACATCCTGGCGCCGACGTTCACCCAGCTCACGCAGCAGTACAACTTCTACGGCTTCCCGGACAAGCTGGACGTCGACCGCTACCGCGACGCCAACGGCGAGCTGCAGGACTACCTGGTCGCGCTGCGCGAGATCAACACCGACGGCCTGGCCGTCAACCAGCAGAACTGGATCAACCGGCACACCGTCTACACGCACGGCAACGGCTTCGTCGCCGCACCGGCCGACCGCGTCGACTCGACCTTCAACGAGGGCGCCACGCAGGGCGGCTACCCGGTGTTCCAGATCAGCGACGTCGCCAACGACGGCAAGGGCGCGATCCCGGTCAAGCAGCCGCGCGTCTACTACGGGGAGCTCGTCGGGCCCGACGACTACGCCATCGTCGGCGGCAACCCGGGCGAGGCCCCGCGCGAGTACGACACCGACACCCAGCAGTTCACCTACGACGGCAGGGGTGGCGTCCCGATCTCCAACCCGCTGCAGCGGCTGGCCTTCGCCGCCTACTACGGCGAGCGGAACTTCCTGTTCAGCGGTGTGATCGGCGAGAACTCGAAGCTCATCTACGAGCGCAACCCGCGTGACCGGGTCCAGAAGGTCGCACCGTGGCTGAAGCTCGACGGCGACCCGTACCCGGCCGTGGTCGACGGCCGCATCAAGTGGATCGTCGACGGCTACACCACGCTGAACAACTACCCGTACTCGAAGATGACCGAGCTGGGCGAGGCCACCAACGACACCCTCACCGGTGTCGAGCGCCAGCCCAACCAGCAGATCAACTACATCCGCAACTCGGTCAAGGCCACCGTCGACGCCTACGACGGCACGGTCGACCTGTACTCCACCGACGACAACGACCCGGTCCTCAAGACCTGGGAGGGCGTGTTCCCGGGCGTGATCAAGCCCGCCAGCGCGATCTCGCCGGAGCTGCGCGAGCACTTCCGGTACCCGGAGGACATGTTCAAGGTGCAGCGCAAGCTGCTCACCGAGTACCACGTGGACAATCCGGGCGACTTCTTCTCCACCCAGACGTTCTGGGAGGTGCCGAACGACCCCACGGCCCGCGGCGCCGTCGGCAGCAGCGAAGGGCAGCAGCCGCCGTACTACGTGCTCGCCCAGGTGGAAGGCCAGCAGCAGCCGAACTTCCAGCTGACCAGCGCGTTGACCGCGCTGCGGCGGCAGAACCTGTCGGCGTGGGTGTCGGTGTCCTCGGACCCGAAGAACTACGGGCAGATGACCGTGCTGCGGCTGCCGACGAACACGCTGACCCCGGGTCCGAACCAGGTCCAGAACCAGATGGAGTCGACGCCCGAGGTCACCGAGAACCGGACGCTGTTCAACAACCCGAACGTCACCGCGATGTTCGGCAACCTGCTCACGCTGCCGGTCGCCGGGGGTCTGCTCTACGTCGAGCCGATCTACATCCAGCGCAACGAGCAGGAGTCGTACCCGCAGCTGGCGCGGGTGCTGGTGTCCTTCGGCGGCAAGGTCGGGTTCTCCGAGACGCTGCAGGGCGCGCTCGACCAGGTCTTCGGGTCGGGCGCCGGGCAGGGCACCCAGCCCGGGGAGCAGCAGCCGCCGCAGGGCCAGCAGCCCGGGCAGCAACCGCCGGCGCCGGGGACTCCCGACACCGGGCAGGCCGTGGGTCAGATCCGGGACGCGCTCGAACGGGTCCGGCAGGCCCAGCAGTCCGGCAACTTCGCGGAGCTGGGCCAGGCGTACCAGCAGCTCGACGAGGCCATCAAGCGCTTCGAGCAGACCCAGGGCACCGGCGGCTGAGCCGACCGTGTGGAAGTCGGCGGGGTGGTGACCGGCGCGGTCGTCACCCCGCCGACGCTTCTGCGGTCCAGGTCAGCGGGGTGCGACGGTGTTCGGGGACCCCGGTTTGAGGCGCTGGTGAGCGGTGCGTACACTTGAGGGCACAACTTCAGCAGCCGGTTCTTCCGGCTGACGGCGCGGGGTGGAGCAGTTCGGTAGCTCGCTGGGCTCATAACCCAGAGGTCGCAGGTTCAAATCCTGTCCCCGCTACTGATCGAGAGGCGCTTTCCGGATTTTCCGGGAAGCGCCTCTCCTTCTTCTGTGAGGATGCGGGGATGATCCAGCAGATCCAGGACCGCTTCGCCATCGAGGACGTCCTCATCCGCTACACCCGCGCCATCGACACCGGCGAGTGGGACCGCCTCGACGAGGTGTTCACCCCCGACGCCCGCATCGACTACACGGCCTCCGGCGGTATCGAGGGAGACCTGGCCACCGTGAAGCCGTGGCTGGCCGAGAACCTGCCGATCTTCCCGAGCCGGATGCACTCGCTGCACCAGATCGCCATCGACCACGACGGCCCGGACGAGGCCCGGGTCGCGGCCTACTTCCACAACCCGATGACGCTCCCGCAGGGGGACGGCCAACCGGACCTGCTCGTCGAGTTCGGCGGCATCTACCACCACCGCTTCACCCGCACCCCGGAAGGCTGGCGCAGCCGCCACCTCCACGAGCAGATCTGCTGGAAGCGGGGGCTATGACCGAGGACGGTTCTTCCTCGAAACACCCGTGATCGATATCCGCCTCGTGTCGGGACAGTTTTCATGAAAACTGTCCACTCCCGCGCCCGGGGGCCGTGCGATGTGCTGTGTTCGGGGAAGAAGTCGATCGTGGTGCTGCACGGAGACGGGCTTCGCCCGATTCGGTAAGGGCGACGGTCTCGACGTGATTCCGACCAGTCGCTGCTCCGGGCCCTGTGACCTGCGGTTCGGGGGCTGCGGGCGAGAACGGGGACCCCGCGTTCGGATCGATTCGGCGCGGGTGTAGAGTTCTAATCACAACAGAACGAAGCAGCCGGAAATCGCGGCTGACGGCGCGGGGTGGAGCAGTTCGGTAGCTCGCTGGGCTCATAACCCAGAGGTCGCAGGTTCAAATCCTGTCCCCGCTACTAGAGAAAGAGTGCCTCCGGTGATCCGGAGGCACTTTTCTTTTCGCTCAGTCCTTCAAACCCTCGGCCCATTTGCGAGCGCAGGTGGGGGAGCAGACCCTGCCCTCGCCTCGGACCACGGCCGTCTGGCGCATGGTTCGGCCGCAGACCATGCAGGCGTCCGTCTCGGCGCCGCGCTGCGTCGGGACCATGGACTTGGCTCGTTCGGTGACCCGCTGAGCCACCTTCGTCTTGTTCTCACTGACCTTGGTACGCAACCAACTGCGATGCACGCCCGAACCTCCTGCTATCCATGCCGTGCGCCCACCGGTAGCCCGGCGGCCAACAGCAGCGTGAGGGTAACCACCTGTAGTTGTGCAGTTTCAGAACGTGATAGCACCTCATTGCGCGCCCAAGAACCCCCATCCAGGCGAACGAGAGGCCGGGTGGTTGCAATGCGTGCAGGAGAGGCGGCTGCATTCGGGTGGGATCCGGGATTCGCGGGCCTTCCGGCGTCGAAGAACCCGTGATCCCGGTCTGGAACCAATGGCGGAATCGTTCGTCCACTTGGACCAGTGGGGTGCAACCACTGTGGACAGAAGCGCCGACCACTGTGGACAGCTCAGGCGGGACGTGGCACCGTTGGTGTCGTGAGCGAGCTGAATGCGACATCCGCTGCCCTGTTGGGACTACTGCACGAAGGGCCGAAAACCGGTGGCCAGCTGGTCGCCGCGGCCACCGAGCGCTTCGCCGGGTTCTTCAGCGTCACCCGCAGCCAGGTCTACCGGGAGCTGCCCGCGCTGACCGAGGACGGCCTGCTGCGCCTCGGCAAGCAGGGGCCGCGCTCCAGCCAGCAGTACGCGATCACCGCCGCGGGCAAGAAGGCCTTCAAGGCCTGGTTGAACACCGCTCCCGGGCCGGACAACGTCCGCAGCCCGCTGATCCTGCGGCTGGTCTACTCCGGCACCCTCACCCCGCGTCAGCGCGCCTCGCTCGTGGAGTCGGCCCGCGCGCAGACCGCGGTGAAGATGGACGAGGCTCGCAACGCCGCCAAGACGGCGGGCGACCCCTACGAGAAGGCCGCCGCCGACTTCACCGTCGCCTACAACCGGGCGATCATCAAGCTCCTGGACTCGATCCCCGACTGACGGCAGGGTCCCCGCTCGCGAACGACGGCTGCGCCGATCACCGGCGCAGCCGTCGTTCGCGTTCAGCCGAGGGCGGAAGCCGATCTCGCCGCAAGGTGCCGTCCTCGTGGGCGGCCGCTCACCCGTGAAGTACCCTGAGCACTGTGAATCCCGACGTCGCGGCCTCCCTCAAGGAACTGTCCAACACGCTCGAAGGCATCGAGAGCGTGATGGATCTCGACGCGCTTCGCGCGGAGATCTCCGAACTGGAGGAGGAGGCGGCCAAGCCCGACCTCTGGGACGACGTCGAGAACGCGCAGCGCGTCAGCAGCCGGCTCGTGCACCGGCAGTCCGACCTGCGACGCATCACCGAGCTCCGCCAGCGCGTCGAGGACCTGGAGGTCCTCTACGAGCTCAGCGAGGACGAGGGCGACAGCTCCGGCCTGGCCGAGGCCGACGAGGAGCGCGAGCGCCTCGCCAAGGACCTGGAGACCCTCGAAGTCCGCACCCTGCTCTCCGGTGAGTACGACTCCCGCGAGGCCGTGGTCACCATCCGCGCCGAGGCCGGTGGCGTCGACGCCGCCGACTTCGCCGAGATGCTCATGCGCATGTACCTGCGCTGGGCCGAGCGCCACGACTACTCGACCGAGGTCTACGACACCTCCTACGCCGAAGAGGCGGGTCTGAAGTCGGCGACCTTCCGGGTCAACGCCCCCTACGCCTACGGCACGCTCTCGGTCGAGCAGGGCACGCACCGCTTGGTGCGCATCTCGCCGTTCGACAACCAGGGCCGCCGCCAGACCTCCTTCGCCGGTGTCGAGGTGCTGCCGGTCGTCGAGGAGACCGACCACGTCGAGATCCCGGAGAAGGACATCCGCGTCGACGTCTTCCGCTCCTCCGGTCCCGGTGGGCAGAGCGTGAACACCACCGACTCGGCCGTGCGCATCACGCACATCCCGACCGGTGTGGTCGTGTCCTGCCAGAACGAGAAGTCGCAGCTGCAGAACAAGGCCGCCGCGATGCGCGTGCTCCAGTCCAAGCTGCTGGCCCGCAAGAAGGAGGAGGAGCGCGCCGAGCTGGACGCCCTCAAGGACGGCGGCTCCAGCTGGGGCAACCAGATGCGCTCCTACGTGCTGCACCCGTACCAGATGGTCAAGGACCTGCGCACCGAGCACGAGGTGGGCAACCCCGACGCGGTGCTCGACGGCGACCTCGACGGATTCCTGGAATCCGGCATCCGCTGGCGCCGCCAGCAGCAGAGCGTGGCCTGATCGACGCCCAGCGGGTCGATCAAAACCCCTGGTCATCGGTGGTGCAACCACCTCTGTGGGTGAGTGCCGGTCGCCTCATCGGGCGGGGGTAAACTCCCGCCCGTGATCCGCCTTGAGCACGTGTCCAAGTCTTACAAGACGTCGACCCGGCCCGCTCTCGACGATGTCTCGGTGGGCATCGACAAGGGCGAGTTCGTGTTCCTCATCGGGCCATCGGGCTCCGGTAAGTCGACGTTCATGCGCCTCCTCCTGCGCGAAGACGTGCCCAGCCGCGGTCGGGTCTTCGTCGCCGACTGGAACGTGGCGAAGCTGCCGCGCCGCCGGGTGCCCCGGCTGCGCCAGCGCATCGGCTGCGTCTTCCAGGACTTCCGGCTGCTGAACAACAAGACCGTGGCGGAGAACGTCGCGTTCGCGCTGGAGGTCATCGGCAAGCCCCGCGGCGACATCCAGCGCGTGGTCCCGCAGGTGCTGCAGCTGGTGGGCCTCGACGGCAAGGCCGACCGGATGCCGCACGAGCTCTCCGGTGGTGAGCAGCAGCGCGTCGCCATCGCGCGCGCGTTCGTCAACCGGCCGCTGGTGCTGCTGTGCGACGAGCCGACGGGAAACCTGGACCCCGACACCAGTCAGGACATCATGCTGCTGCTGGAGCGGATCAACCGCACCGGCACCACCGTCGTGATGGCCACGCACGACCACGGCATCGTCGACTCGATGCGCCGTCGCGTCGTGGAGCTCAGCTACGGCCGGGTCATCCGCGACGACGCCCGCGGCGTGTACGGCGTCGGCCGCTGATCCGCGACGAGATCGCCCGGCCCGTGCACCTGACACACACCCCCGAACGGCAGGAAAGCTGACCCAAGATGCGTGCGAGCTTCGTATTCAGCGAGGTCGTCAACGGCCTTCGGCGCAACGTGACGATGACCATCGCGATGATCCTGACGACCGCCATCTCGGTGGGTCTGCTCGGTGGCGGTCTGCTGGTCGTCCGGCTCATCGACAAGATGCAGGACACCTACCAGGACCGCGTCGAGGTCGTGGTGTTCATGACCGACGACGTCAGCGCCAATGACACCGATTGCAGCCAGGAGCCCTGCTCCTCGATCAAGTCGGCGCTGAGCAGCGCCGAGGGCGTCGAGTCGGTCAAGTACGAGAACCGCGAGCAGGCGTTCGCCAGCTTCAACAAGGTCTTCGAGTCGCAGCCCGAGCTCAAGGACGTCGCCCGCGCCGAAGCGATGCCGGCGTCGCTGCGCGTGAAGCTCTCCGACCAGGAGCGGTTCCCGCAGATCCAGGCCGAGTTCGCCAGCAAGCCGGGCGTGGACAGCGTCGTCGACCAGGCGGAATACCTGGACAGGCTGTTCGACATCCTCAACGGCGTGCGCAACGCGACCTTCTCGATCGCGCTGGTGCAGGCGCTGGCGGCACTGCTGCTGATCTCCAACACCATTCAGCTCTCGGCGTTCACCCGCCGCACCGAGACCGGCATCATGCGCCTGGTGGGCGCGACCCGCTGGTACACCCAGCTGCCGTTCCTCCTGGAGGCGATGGTCTCCGGTCTCATCGGTGCGGTCCTGGCGATCGCGGGCCTGCTGATCGCGAAGGCGGCGTTCATCGACAGGGTCATGGGCCCGGTGCTGGGCACCGGCATCATCCCGGCCGTCGAGTGGGGCGACATCGCGCTCATCTCGCCGATCCTGCTGCTGGTCGCGGCGGCGATCTCCGCGGTGACCGGCTACGTCACGCTGCGGTTGTACGTGCGGCTGTAACCTGGTGCTCGGCGGCCTCCTGGTTGGGGGCCGCCGAGTTCCGTTTAAACGGGTGACACGAGGACTAGAGTTGTTCGCATGGTGAAGGAACGCGGCCGCAAGGTCATCTCGCAGAACCGCAAGGCGCGGCATGACTGGTCGGTGCTCGACACCTACGAGGCGGGCATCGCGCTGACCGGTACCGAGGTCAAGAGCCTGCGCCAGGGCAAGGCGCAGCTCGTCGACGGCTTCGCCACGGTCGACGACGGCGAGGTCTGGCTGCGCAACGTCCACATCCCCGAGTACACCGAGGGGACCTGGACCAACCACGAGCCGCGACGCTCCCGCAAGCTGCTGCTGCACCGGCACGAGATCGAGCGGCTGGTCGGCAAGATCAAGGAGAGCGGGCTGAGCCTCGTCCCGATGTCGCTGTACTTCAGCGACGGCAAGGCCAAGGTCGAGCTCGCTCTGGCGCGAGGCAAGAAGGCGCACGACAAGCGCCAGGACATCGCCAAGCGCGACGTGGAACGCGAGATCCAGCGCGCCATCGGGCGCGCGCGAAAGGGCCGGCGCTGACTTGACGGCACCGCGTGACGACAACCGAATCCCCACCTGGCTCGACGAGCTCGGCCTGCCGGGGCTGGTCGACATCCACACCCACTTCCTGCCGCCGAACGTGCTGGACAAGGTGTGGGCGTACTTCGACAACGCCTCCGAGCACTACGGGATGCGGTGGGACATCTACTACCGCCACGACGAGCCCACCCGGGCCCGGTTGCTGCGCGAGTTCGGCCTGCGCGCCTACGCGCCGCTGGTCTACGCCCACAAACCGGCGATGGCCGAGTGGCTCAACGACTGGGTGCGCGACTTCGCCGAGCGCACCCCGGACGCGGTCCCGACCGCGACGATCTACCCGGAACCCGGCGTCGGCGACTACCTCGCGCGCGCCCTCGACGAGGGCGCCCGGTGCGTGAAGATGCACGTCCAGGTGGGCGGTTTCGACCCGCGCGACCCGCTGCTGGACCGCGCGTGGGGCCTGCTCGCCGAGACCGGCGTGCCGGTCGTCGTCCACTGCGGGCACGGGCCCATCCCCGGTTCCTACACCGGGCTGGACGTGTTCGAGGGCGTGCTGCGCAGGCATCCCGACCTGACCGCGGTGCTCGCGCACGCCGGAATGCCGGACTACCTCGCGGCGTTGAGCCTGGTGGAGCGGTACCCGCGGGTCCACCTGGACACCACGATGGTCGGCGTCGCGTTCAGCGAGAAGTTCGCGCCGCTGCCCAAGGACTGGGCGGCCCGCATCGCCGCGCACCAGGACCGGGTCGTGCTCGGCACCGACTACCCGAACATCCCGTACTCCTACGCCGACCAGCTCGCCGCCATCGCCGGCTGGGCGGACTCCGACCAGCGCCTGGGCAAGCAGTTCCTGCGCGCGGTGCTGCACGACACACCGGCGAAGCTGCTGGGTCTGGGCGGTTGAGGGATATGGGAATGATCGTCGGGACCCGACGCGTTATCCTGTTGGACACCGGTTCGACAACCGGTGCGAGTGGAAGTACAGACATGGGGGTGAACGGTTTCGACTCCGTACGTTGATCCTTGGGAAGCGTGCCGGTGCAGGCGGGAGACCACCGAGAGCGTCGCCGCAAACAAATAAGCGCCGACAAGAGTCAGCGCGAGTTCGCCCTCGCCGCCTGAGCGAGGAGCGACTCTGTCGGACCGGGAAAGCCTCCGTCCCGGAATCCGGCATCAGCTAGGAGGCTCCACTGCGAGGTTCGGTCGCGGGACCTCGTGGGACATCAAACAGCGACTGGGCTCGTCACACCGGCTGGTTCGCGTGACCGGTGGAGCCGAGTAGAGGCATAGCGGACTGCGCACGGAGAAGCCTTGGTGAGGCGACGGAGGACCCGGGTTCGATTCCCGGCACCTCCACTCGGCTCGGGGCGGGGTGTGTTCGCGGAACGCGCGAACCATCTCGCCTCGTTGTGTTGGTTGCGGGGGCCGAGCCCCCGCAGGCCCCCACGGTGCGGTGGCCGGTCTTCGTTGGCTCCTCGCCCTGCGAGCGGTTCTCGGCCTGCTCACCGACCAGCAGTGCGGTTTCGGGCATGCCGCGGCACCCTCACGGTGCCGGGAGCACGTTCTGCGTGCTCCCCGCGTTTTTCGTTGCTCCCGGGCCAGCCCCATCGGTCGCGCGACTTCTGTGGTGGGTGGGGTTCTTGAGGTGCAATCGGACGGGATTACTTGCATTTGTGTGCGTTTAGTGACTTCGGTCACAGCGATCTGTGTGACGTTTGGCTTACGTTTGCGCCCGTTCGGAGTAGTGCCCATCACGCTGCGAACACTCCGAGTGAGGGGAGCCGATGTGGGTGAGACAACGAGCGGCCGGACCCGCTGGCGTCTGTTCGGACTGGTCCTGGTGGCCGGGATGGTCGGCGTCGTGCTGATGTTCACCGGCCTGTCCCAGGGCGCGATCGCGGCCTCGTTCGCCGTCGCGGGCACCAGCTACAAGGCATCCGCCGACCGGCTCGACGCCCAAGGCGTCGTGCAGTACGGCTCGGTGGACCGCAGCGCCGACCAGGCGCACCCGGTGCTGGTCAACGGTTTCCGGAAGGCCAAGCTGGACAACTTCTGCCAGTCCATCGTCGTCCCGGACCTGCCCGGGGTCGGCGACATCACCGTGAAGATCGCCGCGCCCGGCGGCATGACCGCCGACAACCTCGTCCTCGGCATCGAGGAGGTCACCGGCGACCTCACCCTCAACAACGTCGAGATCGGCCGCGACGCCGGGACGATGGACAAGGGCCCCAACGGCGTGACCGGCGGCGCGGGCACGTTCGGCATCCAGGCCGACAGCACGCAGATCTCCGGGCTGCGCCAAACGGCCTGGTCGACGACGGCGTCCACGCTCAAGCTCAACCAGGTGCACATCACGGCCGGCGCAGGCCGCCACGAGTGCTTCTGATCGGTGGGTGAACTCATGAAGAAGACCGACTCGAAGTTCCGCCAGTGGCGGCGCTCCCGCCCGTTCTGGGCCGGGATCTGCACGCTGGCCTCGGGACTGCTGATCCTGTTCCCGCCGTACGCGTCGCTGAAGTTCGGCGACATCGTCGTCTCGCTGAACACGCTCACCGGGCTGTCCGCGATGGTTATCGGGGTGCTGCTGGTGTGCTGCGGGCTGTCGTTCTGGACGCGGCAGGAGTTCCGGCTCCCGGCCGGGATCGTGACGCTGCTGCTGTCGGTGGCCGCCATCGTCACCGCCAACCTAGGGTCGTTCCTGATCGGCACGCTGCTCGGCCTGGTCGGAGCGGCGCTCGGCATCGCGTGGACGCCGCGCGCGCGTCAACCCAGCGCCGCTCGGGAGCGCGTCGAGGGGACCTCCACGCGTCCGGCGCACATCGCGGGAGGTCATGCGTGAGCAGTCCCCGCCTGCTCGCGGGGGTGCTCGGCGCGGTCGTGGTCCTCGGGGCGTTCGCCCCGGTGGCCGCGGCGCAGGAGACCGACGGCGGTCTGATCGGGTTGCTGCCGCTGCCCGCTCCATCATCGGAGCCCGCTCCGACTTCGGAACCCGCTCCGATGTCGGTGCCTGCCCCGACATCGGTGCCTGCCCCGACATCGGAGCCTGCCCCCACTTCGGTTCCTGCACCTACTTCGTTGCTCGCGCCCGCGCCCGTGCCCGTGCCGGTTCCGGCACCCGTGCCCGCCTCTGCTCCGGCCCCTGCCCCTGCTCCTGCTCCGGCGCCTGCGCCGAAGCCGCCGCCGGCCTCGAACTCCGACGCCGAGCCCGGGCCCGGGCGGGAGTGGACGCTGACCGGCAGCGCGCTCAAGCTCGTCGGCTCCCGCTACCGCGGCGTCGTCGACCGCGACGGGGTGCGGACGCTGCACTTCACCGTCGACCGGCTGGAGATCACCGACCTCGTCCAGCGCGGCGACCTCGGAAACGGGCGCGTCGTGCGCACCTCGGCGCGAGCGGGCAGCGTGTCGACCGTGACCGACGGACCCATCGAGCTCTACACCCGCGAGCTCACCGGGAACCTCGGCGTCGCGCGGACCACGCTCACCGCCGACTCGGTGCTCATGCCCGATGTGGACCTGGGCTTCCTGCAGCTGCCCGAGCTCACCTTCACCGACGTCGTTGTCCGCAACACCGACCTCGCCGGTGGTGTCCTGACCATCCCCGGTGGCCGCGTCGGCCTGGAGTGATCAGGCGCGCGTGCGGCGCAGCAGGTGCAGGAAGTACGGGGTGCCGATGAGCGCCGTGATCAACCCCGCCGGGAGCTGCTCCGGAGCGATCGCGCTGCGGCCGATCGCGTCCGCGGCGCACACCAGGACACCGCCGAGCAGCGCCGCGACCGGCAGCGACCGGGAGTGCCTGCGGCCCACGAGGGCGCGTGCCGCGTGCGGCGCGACCAGCCCGACGAACGCGATCACGCCGACGGCCGCCACCGCCGTCCCGGTCAGCAGCACCGCGCACAGCAGCAGGAGCAACCGTGCCCTCGGCACGGGAACGCCCAGCACGCGCGGGGTCTCGTCGTCAAGGGACAGCAGGTCGAGCTCGGAACGGGCACCCGCCAGCAGCGGGATCGCCACCAGCAGCGCCAGCGCGATCGGCAGCAGGTGCTCCGGCAGGCGGCCGTAGGTCGAGCCGCCGAGCCAGGTCAGGGCCTTGGTCTCGTTCCACGGGTCGGTGAGCGTGATCAGCAGCGTGATCAGGGCTTGCGTTCCCGCCTGCACGCCGAAACCGATGAGCACCAGGCGTTCTCCGGCGAATCCGCCGCGCGCCGCCACCGCGAACACGACCCCGGCCGCGATCGCCGCGCCGATGCCCGCCGCCGTCGCCTGGGCCCAGAAGCCCGCGCCCGGCGCGAACGTGATCACCGCGACCGCGGCGACGCCCGCGCCGCCCGAGGTGCCGAGGATCCCCGGTTCCGCCAGGGGATTCCGGGTCACGGCCTGGATCGCGGCACCGGCCAGGGCCAGCGCCGCGCCCGCCAGCAGCGCCGCGAGCACGCGCGGCACCCGGTTGCCCATCACGTTCGACACGATCGGCCCGGCCTGCCCGCTCGCCCAGTTGGCGACGTCGCCGAGCAGCAGCAACCGGTCGCCGAGCAGCACCGACAGCACCACGACCAGGACGGCGGCGACCACCGACGACACCAGCACGAGCCGGAAGCGCCGCGCGCTCACCGAGCCCCGCGCACCCGCCGACGGCGGCTCGGACACCGCGCGCGAGACGCGGATTCCCCTGGCCAGCGCGATCAGGAACAGCACGCCCAGCAGCGTCGTCACCACGCCCGCCGGAACCTCCAGGGCGCCCTGGGCGCCGACGACCGCGCGCAGCAGCACGTCCGCGCCGAGCAGCAGCACCACGCCCGTCGCCGCCGACACCGGGATCAGCGCCACGTGCCGGTGCAGGCCCGGCACGACGTTCGCAGCGAGCCGCACCACCGCCGGTGCGGCCAGGCCGACGAAACCGATCGGACCGGCCAGGGTGACCGCCGAAGCGGCCATGAGCACCGCCAGCGCCACCGCGCCCAGCCGGATCCGTCCTACGTGGACACCGAGCGTGCGGGCGTGGTCGTCGCCGAGGTGGATGAGGTCGAGCTTGCGGGCCAGCGCCAGCAGCCCGACCAGCGCGCACAGCACGACAGGGGCGAGCGCGGCGACGCCGTCGAGCCCGTTCTGGCTCAGCGATCCCGCACCCCACGCGAACAGGCCCTGGGTCTCCTCGGAGAACAGCAGCAGCAACATCTGCGTCACCGAGCTCATCGCCAGCGCCAGCGCCGTGCCGGCCAGCACCAGCCGCACCATCCCGGTGCCGCCGGACAGGCCCAGCACCACCAGCGCCGCGGCCAGCCCGCCGACGAAGGCGATGCCCGCCATGCCCAGCAGCGGCACCGACACGCCGAACGCGGCGACGGCCACGATCGCCAGGTGCGCCCCCGCCGACACCGCCAGCGTGTCCGGCGCGGCCATGATGTTGCGCGACACCGACTGCAGCACCGCGCCCGCCACCGCCAGCGCGGCACCGACCAGCACGGCGGCGAGCAGGCGCGGCAGCCGGGACTGGAGGATCACCGCCGCCTGGGCGTCCGGGTTCAGGACGTCGACGTCGGCGGTGCCCTGCGTCAGGTGCACCAGCGAGCCGGCGGCGATGAGCGCGCCGAGCCCGATGATGACCAGCGGCGGCCTCACTCCCGGACCGCGGCGATGGCCGCGTCGACGAACCGCTCCATGGACTTCGGGCCGCCGAACGTCCAGAGCGCCTCCGGAAGGCGGTGGACCTCACCGCGCTGCACGAACGGCAGGTTCGTCCAGATCGGGTTGGCGGCGAGGTTCTCGGCGAACGGGTCGCCGGAGCTGCCGGAGTACCAGAACGGGACGTCGCCGAGCTGCGTCAGGCCCTCGACGTCGGTCTGCGCCATGCCGTAGGCCGGGTCGCCCTGCATCCGCCAGGCGCTGGGCAGGCCGATCCGGTCGAAGACCGAGCCGACCAGGGAACCGCTGGTGTAGGGGCGGATGGTGACCGATCCCGCGTTGACGTAGCCGTCGGCGAAGGCCACCGGCCTGCCCGCCATCCCCGCCTGCTGGACGGCCGCGCGGCCCTCCTCGATCTTGGCGTCGAACTCGGACTTCAGGCGTGCGGCGGCGGTTTCGGTGCCGGTGGCCCGGGCGATCAGGTCGACGTTGCCGAACATGGCGCCGATCGGGTCCTGCGCGTTGCCGCCGGGGACGACGATGACGGGGACCTTCGACTCGATCTGGGCGAGCGCGCCTTCGGGGAGTCCGCTGGTGACGACCACCAGGTCCAGGTCCAGCGAGCCGAGGGTGTCGATGCTCGGCTCGCCGCGGGTGCCGATGTCGGCGACGGAGGCGTCGAGCGGGGCGGCGCCGGAGTACTCGCCGTAGCCCCACGTCGGAGACCGCGGCGGGCATGACTCCGAGCGAGACCAGGTATTCCGCGGCGTTCCACTCGGTGGCGGCGACGCGGCGGGCCGGGTGGTCGAGGTGGACCTCCTTGCCGCGCGAGTCGACGACCGTCACGGGCGGGCCGCTCGCTTCCGGTGCCGGGCCGGTCGGTGCTTCGGTGGTTCCGCAGGCCGTCGACAGCGCGCCCAGGGCGAGAGCGGTGGCGAGGAACGCACGTCTGGTGCGCATGGTGTCTCCCTTGAGGGCTAGTGCGAGGTGCCGTTGAAGCGGCCGACCGCGCGGGTGTGTATGCGTCCGTCGGCCCGGTGGACCTCGACCTCGATGCCGTAGGCGCGGGTGAGGTTCTCGCCGGTCAGGACGTCGTCGGGGGTTCCTTCGGCGCTGATGCGGCCGTGTTCGAGCAGCAGCAGGTGGTCGGCGAGGGCGGCGGCCTGGTCGAGGTCGTGCAGCACCACGCCGACGCCGACGTCGTGCTCGTCGGCGAGATCGCGCACCACGTCGAGGATTTCGACCTGGTAGCGCAGGTCGAGGAAGGTCGTCGGCTCGTCGAGCAGCAGCAGCGCGGTGTCCTGCGCGAGGCAGGCGGCCAGCCACGCCCGCTGGGCCTGCCCACCGGAGAGCGCCTGCACCGGGCGGTCGGCGATGTCGCCGAGCCCGGTGAGCTCGATGGCCCGCTCGACCGCTGCGGGCCCGTCCGGGTCGTGGCCGCTCCAGCGGGAGCGGTGCGGGTGGCGGCCGAACTCCACGAGCTCGCGGACGTTGAGCCCACCGGGCGCGGTGCGCTGCTGGGAGAGCAGGGTGATCCGGCGGGCCAGGTCCTTGGCCGACAGGGCGCGCAGCTCGGCGCCGTCGCCGAAGCGGATGTCGCCGGACGCCGGCGGGTGCAGCCGCGCCAACGTTCGCAGCAGGGTCGACTTCCCGCTGCCGTTCGGGCCGATCAGGGCCGTCACCGCTCCCGCCCGCAACGTCACCGACGCAGCCCGGACGACGACGTCCCGCCCGTACGCGACATCGACCCCCTCAGCGGAAACAGACCCCAACGATGAGTAGCGCGACACACCATCACACTAAAGTGAGCCTTACCTAAACCTCAACCCAGGTCGGGCATCACGACAGTTTTTCCTCGAATTACCCATGATCAATGTCCGTTTTGCTCGGACAGTTTTCACTAAAACTGTCCACTGCTGAGGAGTTCACGAGCCGAGCAGTCCCGCTCACCCCTCTCGCGCACCGCGCGGACGACGGTGTCGACGAGGTGATCCGGAGCCGTCGCCAGGTCCTCCGCGGTCACCACGATGATCAGCCAGCCGTTGGATCGGAGCCAGCGACGGCGTCGCTCGTCGCGGCGGAACTGGTCGGGGTCGGCGTGCCAGCGGCCTTCGTACTCGACGATGACCTTGGCGTCCGGGAAGCCGAGGTCCCCGCGGAGGGTGGCGCCGAATTCGCCCGGGATCTCCAGCTGCGGGACCGGGTGGAGCCCTCGGAGCCGGAACTTCACGCGTAGCACGGATTCCGGGAGCGACTCCGCGCGGCCGTCCAAGAGCTCGAAGCCGCGACGGGCTCGGATGATGCCGTCGTCGTGCCGGCCGTCCATGAAGCGGCCGAGCGCTTCGCGGGACAGCATCCCGGAGTGCAGCAGGGCGTCGACGCAAGCGACGCCCTGCTGCAGGGGGTTCTTGGTGAGCAGGTCGAGGGCCGTGCGAACGAGGGTCGCCATCTGCACTCCGCCCCACGGCAGGTATTCAGAGTGGTGCCTGCGGGTGTCCCAGACCCGCAGGCCGTGGGCTCGCTTGAGGTTCTTGGCCAGAACCTCCACCGGGTCGTAGGTGCTGGCCAGTTCGATGCCGTGCAGCGTTGCCGCCGAACGGCCGGTGATCACGGCGCTAGACGGCAGCACCATCGCGGCGCCGAGACAGCGCAACTCGTGGGTCACCGGTACCGACTCGTGGGCGTACACACCGTGGAAGATGCGCCGGAAAGGACCCTTCTGCAGCTGCTTGTCCGTGAAACCCTGCTGCAGGGCTTCGGTGCGGGTGAAGAGGCCTCGGGTGCGGCCGATGGCGATCTTGTTCGATGCGGACATGAGGCCAAAGTGCTCGGTGAAAGCTCCTGGAACCAAGCACATTTCGAGATCTGTGGACGGATTCGCGGGTTGTGGACAACTCTCGGGGCTCCTTCGGGGGAATGTGGACAGTTTTTCCTCGAATCACCCATGATCAATGTCCGTTTTGCCCGGACAGTTTTCACTAAAACTGTCCACTGCCGCGCGGACCACCATCCCGACCCTCGCACTGCCGCTCGGTGCCGAGGACCGAGGGATGAGTGCGGGAGGATCGGTGCGGTAGTGCGGTAGTGCGGTAGTGCGGTAGTGCGGTAGTGCGGTAGTGCGGTAGTGCGGGCGTCGGGTGTTGCCGTCGTTGTGGGTTGGGGGTGATGTGGTGGACGTTGCTGTCGAGATTCCTGCGGGGGCCTACCGGCTTCGCCGTTGGCGGTCGGTTGATGCCGGGCAGGTGTTCCGGGCTTGCCAGGGCCCCGAGATCCAGCGGTGGACGACCGTTCCGGTGCCCTACACCGAGGCGGATGCCGAGGGGTTCGTCGCCGGGGCCGGGGACGAACCGCTGTTCGCGGTCACCGAGCGCGGTGACGACGTGCTGGGGTCGTTCGGGCTGGTCGTCGTCGAGGGCGAGCGCGCCGAGGTCGGCTGTTGGGTCGCGCCCTGGGCTCGCGGGATCGGGGTCGGCGAGGCGGCTGGGCGGGCGCTCGCGCGGTGGGCGCTCGGCGAGCCGGGGTTCCGGAGGCTGGAGTGGATCGCCGACGTCGGCAACGAGGCCTCGCTGCGACTGGCTGCGCGGATCGGGTTCGCGCCGGAGCGAACGCTGCCCGGTCACCTGGAGAACCGGGACGGGACTCGCTCCGACGCCGTGCTGGCGGTGCTCGACGAGACGCCCTGAAGCGGCCGGGCGGGGGCCGGAACCGAGCGTCAGCAGAATGCGCCTGGTCGAAAAACCCAGAGTATCCACATGACCACGGGCGATTGAAGGGTTCGGAACCGGTGACCGAGAGCAGCACACCGACGATGCAGGACGCGCTGCTGGCGCTGCAACGCTACTGGACCGAACGAGGTTGCATGATCATGCAGCCGTTCAACACCGAGGTCGGTGCCGGTACCGCGAACCCCGCCACGATGCTGCGGGTGCTCGGGCCGGAGCCCTGGCACGTCGGCTACGTCGAGCCCAGCGTCCGTCCCGACGACGCCCGCTACGGCGAGAACCCGAACCGGCTGCAGACCCACACCCAGTTCCAGGTGATCCTCAAGCCCGACCCGGGCAACCCGCAGGAGCTCTACCTGGGCAGCCTCGAAGCGCTCGGCGTCGACACCAAGGCGCACGACATCCGCTTCGTCGAGGACAACTGGGCCTCCCCGGCGCTGGGCGCCTGGGGCCTGGGCTGGGAGGTCTGGCTCGACGGGCTGGAGATCTCGCAGTTCACCTACTTCCAGCAGGCCGGTGGCCTGGTGCTCGACCCGGTTTCGGTGGAGATCACCTACGGGATCGAGCGCATCATCATGGCGCTGCAGGGCGTCGACCACTTCAAGGACATCCGCTACTCCGACGGCGTCTCCTACGGCGAGATCTTCGGCCAGTCCGAGTACGAGATGAGCCGCTACTACCTCGACGACGCCGACATCGAGGCCACCCACCGCATGTTCGACACCAGCGCCGCCGAGGCGGACCGGCTGCTGGACCTGCGGCTGCCCTCGCCCGCGTACGTGCACGTGCTCAAGTGCAGCCACATGTTCAACGTGCTCGACGCGCGCGGCGCCATCAGCACCACCGAGCGCGCCAAGGCGTTCGGGCAGATGCGCAGCCTGACCCGTCGCGTCGCCCAGCTGTGGGCCGAGCGCCGCGAGGAGCTCGGCCACCCGCTCGGCGTGGTCGAGGCGTCCCCGGCGGCCACCGCCGGGGACCTGCCGAGCGCGAGCGAGCCGGCGACGCTGCTGTTCGAGATCGGCCTGGAGGAGCTGCCGCACGCCGACGTGTCCACGATGGCCGGTTCGGTGCGGGACTCGCTGGAGTCCAAGCTCGCCGGAACCCGCCTGGAACACGGCGAGATCAGCGCCTTCGCCACGCCGCGGCGGATCATCGTGCAGGTCGCCGACGTCGCCCCGGCCGAGCCGGACGCCGAGCGCACCGTGCGCGGCCCGAAGACCGCCGCCGCGTTCGGCCCCGACGGCGCGCCCACCAAGGCCGCCCAGGGGTTCGCCGGCAAGCACGGCGTGGCGCCCGAGGACCTCAGCCGCGTCGAGGTCGACGGCACCGAGCACGTCGCCGTGGTGCGCACCGAGGAGGGCCGCACCGCCCCGGTCGTGCTGGCCGAGCTGCTCGCGCAGCTGGTCGGCGAGCTGCGGGCCGACAAGAACATGCGCTGGCGCGACCCGAAGCTGTCGTTCAGCCGCCCGGTCCGCTGGCTGCTGGCGCTGCTCGGCGACACCCCGCTCCCGGTGGCGGTGTCCTCGCTGGTCAGCGGCACCACCACGCGGGTGCACCGCACCGCGGCGGAACCGGTCGTGGAGGTCTCCTCCGCCGACGGCTACCTGGAGTTCCTGGCCGGGCACGGCATCGTCGCCGACGCCGCCGAGCGCCGCCGCAGCATCGTCGCGGCGGCCACCGAGCTGGCGTCGAGCGTCGGCGGCACCGTCGACTTCGCCGTTGAGGCCGGGCTGGTCGACGAGGTCACCAACCTCGTCGAGAGCCCCACGCCGATCCTCGGCGGCTTCGCAGAGCGGTACCTGGAGCTGCCCGAGCAGATCCTCACCACCGTGATGCGCAAGCACCAGCGCTACCTGCCGGTGCGCGGCGAGAACGGCCTGCTGCCGCACTTCATCACCGTCGCCAACGGCGACTGCGACACCGACCTGGTCCGGGAGGGCAACGAGTCGGTGCTGCGGGCCCGCTACGAGGACGCCGCGTTCTTCTGGCGCGCCGACCTCAAGCGCAAGCCGGAGGAGCTGCGCGAGGGCCTGCACAAGCTGACCTTCGAGGAGCGGCTGGGTTCGATGGCCGATCGCGCCGACCGGATCGCGCGCGTCGCGGTCTCCCTCGGCGACACCACCGGCCTGTCGGAGGCCGACCGGGCGACCGTGGCGCGTGCCGGTGAGCTGGCGAAGTTCGACCTGGCCTCGCAGATGGTCGTCGAGCTGTCCGGCCTGGCGGGCACGATGGCCCGCGAGTACGCGGCGCGGGCGGGCGAAACCCCCGCCGTGGCCACGGCTCTCGCGGAGATGGAGCAGCCGCGCGGTGCCGGGGACGCGCTCCCGGAGACCAACCCGGGCGCGGTGCTCGCGCTGGCCGACCGGTTCGACCTGCTGGCGAGCCTGTTCGCGATCGGTGCGAACCCGACCGGCAGCTCCGACCCGTTCGGGCTCCGCCGCGCCGCCGGTGGTGCGGTGACGATCCTGCGCGCCACCCCGGCCGCCGCGGCGGTGACGCTGCGGGCCGGTCTGGAGGCCGCTCGTGCGCAGGTCGCCGAGCAGGGCTCGACGCTCAGCGACGAGGCGCTGGCCGAGGCGCACGACTTCATCGTCCGCCGCTACGAGCAGCAGCTCCTCGACGCCGGGCACGAGCACCGGCTCGTGCAAGCCGTCCTGCCGCTCGCCGACGCCCCGGCGCTGGCGGACACGGCGCTGGCGGAGCTGGAGAAGCGGATCAACGACGAGGACTTCGCAGCGCTGGTCGCGGTGATCCAGCGGGCCCGCCGCATCGTCCCGGAGGGCACCGCGGCGGCCTACGACGCGGACCGGCTCACCGACCAGGCCGAGCGGGACCTGCACGCCGAGGTCGCCGAGGTCGCCCAGCAGCTGTCGGGCACCACGACGCTGGCGGAGTTCACGGCGATCGCGGGTCGTCTGGTCGCGCCGGTCAACCGGTTCTTCGACGAGGTCATGGTCATGGCCGAGGACGCCGGCCTCCGCCAGGCCCGCCTGGGTCTGCTCGCCACCATCACCGACCTCGCGGACGAGGTATTGGACTGGCGAGCCCTCTGAGGGTTCGGCACCACCGAGCAGCCCCGGAACCGCGCGGTTCCGGGGCTGTTTCGCGTCTCACGTGGGGTGTGTCCCCGGCAATGGACAGTTTTAGCCATAATCACCCATGATCAATGTCTGTTTTGCCCGGTCAATTATGGCTAAAACTGTCCCCCTCCAGCACCCGCTCGGGTCGGGACGGGGTTCGGGTGAGCACGAGCTGCGTGACGGCGAAGGTCGCGGGGACCGCGAGGACCGTGGCCAGGAGGGGGGCCGTCCGCTGATCCATTCCGAAGAATTCGACCAGCACGTAGAGGAACACCGTCACGCCCGCGAAATTGGTGATGTTGGTCAGCGGGAAGAGGAGGAATTTTCGCATTGATGGGCGGGTGCGGAACGTGAATCGGCAATTGAGGAAGTAGGACACGATCACCGCGGGCGCCATCGCCATCAGATGCGCGATCAAGTACGGGAAGGCGCCGCGCAGCAGCAGGTACGCCGCGTAGTAGACGAGCGTGTTGATCAGGCCCACGACGCCGTAGCGCGCGATCTTGCCCAGCAGTGATGTCACTGTTGCGACCTTCCCCACGGAATCCCCGGAGTGCACGATTCATCATTCGGACTGATGAGCGCAATTCGCTCGATGGGTCGATGTTGGCCCGCGATTCCTCGCGAATTAGAGGAAGCCGCTGGTGCTGCGCTAACGTGCCGGGCATCCGATCCACGGCCAGCGTGCACGAATGGACCGTGAATTCGCAAATAGCTTTCACAGTTTCGGGAGATTCCGTGTTCTCCTCCACGACCGAGCTGCGCCCGCTGCCCGAACCCGGCGGACCGCGGATCGCCGCGATCGTGCCCTGCCACAACGAGGCCCTGTCGGTGACCTCGGTCGTCCGCGACCTGCGCAAGGCCGTCCCCGGCATCACCGTCTACGTCTACGACAACAACTGCACCGACGGCACCGCCGAGATGGCCGAGCGAGCCGGGGCGATCGTGCGCCGAGAACGCCTCAAGGGCAAGGGCAACGTGGTCCGGCGGGCCTTCGCCGACGTCGACGCCGACGTCTACCTGCTCATCGACGGCGACGACACCTACGACGCCTCCCGCGCGGGAGAGCTCGTCGACGCGCTGCTGGAAGGCCCGTACGACCAGGTCATCGGCACCCGCACCGGCACGGCCTACCGGCGCGGCCACGCGGCGGGCAACCGCATGTTCAACCTGCTGGTCGGCTCGCTGTTCGGCATGCCGGTGCGCGACATGCTCAGCGGCTACCGGGTGCTGTCGCGGCGCTTCGTGAAGTCCTTCCCGGCCGCGTCGCGGGAGTTCGAGATCGAGACCGAGCTGACCGTGCACGCCATGAACCTCCGCGTCCCGCAGGTGGAGGTCCCGGTCGGGTTCAAGGAACGCCCCGAGGGCAGCGAGAGCAAGCTCCGCACGGTCCACGACGGCAGCCGCATCCTGTGGCTCATCGGCGAGCTCACCCGGCACGAGCGCCCGATGCTCTACTTCGGACTGATCTCGCTGGTGCTGGCGGTGCTCGGCCTGCTGCTCGGGCTCCCGGTGATCGCCGAGTTCGCCGAGACCGGCGTCGTGCCCCGGCTCCCCACGGCGATCTTGGCCTCCTCGCTGATGATCCTGGCCCTGCTGATGCTGGTCAGCGGCCTCGTGCTGGACGGCCTGCGCCGGTCCCGGCGGGAGGCGACGCGACTGGCCTACCTCGCCCTGCCCGCCCTCGGCGACGACGGAGATGAGAGTGACGAACACCGACACCACCGCGTTCGAGCACGTTGACGACGTCGCGGAACCCGCCGCGCCGCGGGTGCCCGAACCGCGTCGGCGGCGACCGAAGGACCCGTGCGGCCTGGTGTTCGTGGCGCTGAGCCTGCTGTTCGGCTGCGCGTTCGCGCTGATCACGCCACCGCTGTGGGGTTTCGACGAGGCCACGCACTTCTCCCGCGCCTACGCCGTCGACCACGGCCGCATCCTGCCGCAGCTGATCCCGGGCTCCGACGTCGTCTACGGCGGGCCCATCCCGGAGACCGTCGCCGAGCTGTCGCACTTCGCCGCCAACGGCTTCAACAACGTCCCCGCCTTCCCGGAGCACGGCGTCGCGCATCCGGAGACCTACGCCGAGTTGCTCGCCCAACCGCTCAACGCGCCGCTGGTGGACGTGGGGTTCGTCAACACCTCCTCGTACTCGCCGGTCGCCTACGTCCCCAGCGCCCTGGCGCTGCGCGCCGTCGAGGTCGTCGACGGTTCGGTGGGGCTGGCGCTGACGCTGATGCGGCTGGCCGACGTCCTGGCCTTCACCGGCGTCGTCTGGCTGACGCTGCGGGCGCTGCGCGGTCTGCGGTTCCGGTGGGTGGTGTTCGTGGTGGCGCTGATGCCGATGACGGTGTTCGTCGCCGGGATGATCACCGCGGACGCGCTCACCAACGCGTTGTCCCTGCTGTTCGGCGCGCTGTTCGTCAAGGCGGTCCTCCTCGCGAAGAGGCTGTCGCGGTGGGAGACCGCGCTGCTGTTCACGGCCGCGGTCCTGCTGCCGCTGGCGAAACCGACCTACGTGCTGCTGGTGCTGCTGCTGCCGCTCGTCCCGGGCTCGCGGATGGCCGCGCGCCGCTGGGCGGGCATCGCCGCGACCGCCGCCGGGGTCACCGGGTTCGGGATCTGGACGGCGCTGTCGGCGCGGACCAGCGAGGGCATGCACGTCATGCGCCCGAACGAGGTCGTCGACCCCGGTCTGCAGGTGCAGTACCTGCTCACCCACCTCACCGACGTGCCCGGGCTGCTGGCCAGGACCTTCGCGGCGCAGGAGCAGGGGATCGTCACCGGGTTCTTCGGCGTGTTCGGCAGCAGCTTCGTGCTGGCCCCGGCCACGGCCGGGCTGGCGACGCTGGCAGCGGGCGCGCTGGCGTTCGGCATCACCGATCGGATGCGCGCTACCCGCGCGCAGTGGATCACCTCCGCCGGGTTCGTGCTGGTCAGCGCGGCGGCGCTGTTCGGCACGCTCTACCTGGAGTTCAGCCCGGTCGGCCAGTACCAGATCGAGGGCGTGCAGGGCCGCTACTTCCTGCCGCTGGTGGTCATCGCCGTCGCGGTCCTGGCGCGGGTGATCCCGCTGCGCCTGGAGATCCCGCGCGCCCGGCTGCTGCGCGGGACCGAGGTGGCCATCGTGGTCCTGGTGTTCTACGCGCTGCTCTCCAGCGCCTTCAAGTACGAATTCCTCCTCTAGGAAAGGGAGATCGATGACGCAGATCAGCGGCGACACCCACCTGCAGTCCGACGCGCTGGAGGACCTGACCTCGGCGGTCAACTACCGGAAGTGGTTGTGCTCGCTGGGTTTCCCGCACTTCGGCGACGACGTGCTGGAGATCGGTTCGGGCCTGGGGCACTACGCGTCGGAGTGGGCCGACATGGGCGCCCGGATCACCGCCAGCGAAGCCGACGAGAGCCGCCTGCGCACGCTGCGGAAGCGCTTCGCCCACGACGCCCGGGTGACGGTCCGCGAGCTGACGGTGCCGATCTCCGAGACCGCCGACTACTCCTCGGTCGTGGCCTACAACGTCCTGGAGCACATCGAGGACGACGTGGCAGCGCTGCGCTCGTTCTCCGGCCTGCTTCGGCACGGCGGCGCGATCGTGCTGGTCGTGCCCGCGTTCGAGTTCGCGATGAGCCGGTTCGACCGAGCGATCGGGCACCACCGCCGCTACCGCGCGGCCGGGCTCGCCCGGGCGCTCACCGAGGCGGGCCTGACCGTCGAGCACTGCCACTACATCAACGGTCCCGGCCTGCTGGCCTGGTACGTGACCTGCAGGCTGCTGGGCGGGCGCCCGAAGGAGGGGCCGATGCTCACCGCCTACGACAAGCTCTACGTGCCCGTCGAACGCCGCATCGAGTCCCGCCTGCGGATGCCGTTCGGCCAGTCGGTCTTCGCCGTGGCCCGCCGCCCGTGAGACGCGCCGGCGATCAGTCGAGTTCGACGGGGGCGATGCCGAGGACGCCGTAGCTGACCGCCCAGTACAGGACGTAGCCGGCGAGCAGGACCACGCCGTGCCAGCGGCGCAGGTAACCGGTGGACAGGAAGTAGGCGGCCAGCGCCGTGAGCACCACCAGCGCCGGGAGGTGCCATCGCAGCACGCTCGAGTCGACCACCAGCCCCCCGGCCAGCAGGATGATGCCGAGCTTGCCGGTCACCGAGAACAGCACGCTGCCGATGACGTTGCCGACGCCGATCTCCGGAGCACCGCGCCGGGCGGGTTCGACGGTGAGGAAGATGTCCTCGACGGTCAGCACCAGCGTCGCGATGGTCGCGCCGAACAGGGTGCCCTCCAGGCCGAACTCCTCCAGGACGCCCTCGGTGCCCATCCCGGTCGCCGAGGCGCCCACGATGAGGCCGACCAGGGCGAGCAGGGCCAGTCCGGCACCGGCCCAGCCGGAGAGCCTGCGGGCCGAGGCGAAGGGCATCTGGTCGGCGAACCCGGGCTGCTTGGGCACGTCGGGCGGCAGCTCGGCCACGGCCGTACCGCCGCGGTCGCGGGTCGAGGCGAACGCCTCGTAGAGCTCCGCGTCGCGGAACACCGGCTGCGAGCTGCGGGACTCGCGGACCACGACGTAGCCGAGGAACGCCGCGAACAGCGCCAGCAGCACCACACCGGTCAGTGCGGTCATCGGCACGAACGCCACGAATCCCACCAGCACCAGGGGCGCGCAGGCGAACAGCGCCAGGTAGTCGCGCGGGATGTTCACCTTCGTCGGGGTGAGCAGCGCGGCGACGGCCAGCACGACGCCCGGCAGCGACAGGGCGGTGCCGAACACGATGCCGAGCGCGACCCCGTCGAGGTCCTCCAGGTTGAGCGCCACGCCGAGGAAGATGTCGTCGAACTCGATGCCGGTGAAGATGATCGCCAGCAGGAACAGCGAAATCCGCAGTCCCGCAGCCATTCCCACGAGGTAGCCGACCAACTTCTCCGCGCTGTAGATCAGCAGGGCCGCACCGGCGGCGAAGACGAGCATCGATTCCATGACACCTCGAATCCTCGTGCCGACGGGAGCTCACAACACCATGGAGCGGCCGGAACCGACGGGCAACCTTCCGCGCCACGGGCGGGAGATCATCCGCAACGAGCGGCCGCGATCCCGGAACGGGCGGTCTAGACGCCCAGGATGCGCCGCACCTGCGGCACGTGCCTGCGGGCGACCGGGATGAACTCCGGCGCGCGCGGGTCGGTGATGAGCAGCAGCTCGCCCCGGCCACCGCGTTCGAGTTCGGCGACGCGGCGCATGTTGACCAGGAAACGCCGGTGCACGCGGCAGAAACCGTGCGGCGTCAGGACCTCGTCGACGTGGTCGAGACCGCGCATCGCGGCCTGGATCCGGCCCCGGTCGGTGCTCAGCCACACGGTGTTGCGGTCGGCCTCGGCGTAGCGGATCTCGGCGGGCATCAGCACGACCAGCCGTTCGTTGCGCAGGCCGATGATCCGGTCCGGCGCGGGGGAGGGGACGTGGTCGCCGCGCGGGGTGTGCGGTTCGCCGTCGGCGACGCCAAACTCGCAGGTGAACCCGACCAGCCGGTCCTCGACGTGCAGCGGCCGCAGGGTGATCGGCCGTTCTCCGGAGGGCGTGGTGAGGAGCGCGGACCCGGTCCAGTCGGGGGCGCCGGAGGCGCGTCCGGCCGCCCACGCGACCACTGTGGACAGTTCGGCGGCATCGGGTTCCCGGCGGTCACCGGGGGCGATCATCGGGGTCGATCCGGGGAGTCCGAGCAGTTCGGCGGCGGCGTCGTTGCCGATGACGGCGCGCCCGCCGACGTCCACGCCCAGCAGCGGGTTCCGGGTCCGGGGCTGCTGATCGGCGAACGCGGCGACCAGCCGCCGCCCGTCGGCCACGGCGCGCTGGTGCAGCTCGGCCTCGACGCCGCGCGCCGCGCGCTCCAGCCACCCGGTCGTCCGGTCGGACAGCGGTTCGCCCCAGCGGGAGATGTCGAGCATCCCGATCGGTGCGCCGGTGACGACGTCGCGCACGGCGATGCCCGCGCAGGCCCAGTCGTGGAAGCCCTCGCACCAGTGCTCGGCGCCGGTGACGGTCACCGCCCCGGTGGTCTCCAGGGCGGTGCCCAGGCCGTTGGTGCCGGTGGTGTCCTCGGCCCAGGTGGCGCGCGGGGCGAGGTTGCTGGCCTCGGCGCGGCGCTGCGCCTCCGGGTCGCCGTAGCTGGCCAGGACGCGGCCGGAGCCGTCGGCGACCGCGATGAGACCGCCGGAGCTCTCCATCTCCTGCCCGGCGATGGCGGCGAGCCCGCCGAGCTCGGCGAGGACGACCTCCTGCTCCAGGCAGTGGTCGGCGTGCTCGGGCGCGGCGGGCGCGATGCGCAGCGCCGGATCGACGTCGTAGCGGTCGCGGCAGCGCGACCAGGAGGCGAGGATCTCCGGGCGCACACCCGCTGCGACGTCGCGGCCGGCGGCGAAGTCCTCCCGCGCCCGCGCCACGGGTTCCGCGCTGATCGTCACCGGTAGCCACCTGCCCATCGCGAACGCAGCATCACCGTGACCCCCATCACAGGCTAGCGATCTCAGCTCACCGGCTCAACCCGTCTGCGCAGGCCACGGGGTTGCGAGATCCGCGCGCCGCCCGGTGCGGGAGACTGGGGGAGTGACTGGTGGGGCGTGGTTGATGCTGGTGTACAGGGTGCCGGGCGAGCCCTCGCGGCTGCGGGCGACCGTGTGGCGACGGCTCAAGGCGGCCGGGGCGGTGTACCTGGCGAACTCGGTGGCGGTTCTGCCGTCCTCGGTCGAGGCGGAGCGGACGTTGCGCAAGCTCCGCGCCGAGATCGAGGGCATGGGCGGCACCGGGCAGTTGCTGCGGGCCGAGGCCCTGGCCGGGCAGGACGAGGTCGTCGCCGCGTTCAACGCCGCCCGCGACGCCGAGTACGACGAGGTCCTGTCGCGCTGCGAGGACTTCCAGGCCGAGCTCGACAAGGAGTCCGCGGCGAGCAAGTTCACCTACGCGGAGCTGGAGGAGAACGAGGAGGACCTCGCCAAGCTCCGCCGCTGGATGGACAAGATCCGCTCCCGCGACACCCTCGGCGCACCCCGCGGCGAGCAGGCCGTGGAGGCCGTCGAGCGCTGCGCGCAGGCACTGGACGCCTTCGCGGAGCGCGTCTACGCGGCCGAGGCGGAGTGATCTGGTGCCATCTCTCACTGGCACTACCAGCGAAGTCTAACCGCCGTTACACTTCAGGAATGACGCTCGTGACCATCCTCCTGTCTCTGGCCGCGGGGCTGCTGCTGGCGTGGCTGGCGCTCGTGGTGGTCCTGCTCGTGATGTGCCCGCGCAAGGGCATGCTGACCGAGGCGCTGCGGCTGCTGCCGGACACGCTGCGGCTGCTGCGCAGGCTCGCCGCCGACCCCGGCATGCCGCGCGGCGTGCGGTTCCGGCTCGGCGCGCTGCTGGCCTACCTCGCGCTGCCGTTCGACCTGGTGCCCGACTTCGTCCCGGTGCTGGGCTACGCCGACGACGCCATCGTCGTCGTGGCGGTGCTGCGCTCGGTGGTCCGCAAGGCCGGTCCGGAGGCCGTCCAGCGGCACTGGCCGGGTTCCGACGAGGGTTTCGCGGCGCTGTCGCGGCTGGCCGGATTGCGCGCGCACGCGGTGGATTAGAGCGGATTTCTCGTTTTTGGAATACTCCACTGGAAACATCGGGCAGTTTCGGAAGAAACACCGCCGCATTTCTTGCGCGCGCACCCCGAACCCGAGGAAACTCGGAAGATCGGCGTGACCTCGTTCTCTGCGTGGGGGTGGAATTCCGTTGCGGTTCGACGTGCTGGGACCGGTTCGGGTGCGGCACGGCACCGTGGAGGTACCGGTTCCCGGTCTGCTGCGGCAACGTCTGCTCGGGCTGCTCCTCGCGCACGCCAACACCCCGGTTTCCGCCGAGTGGTTGTCGACGGCGCTGTGGGGCGGCGAACCCGAGCGCCGCGGCGGCAGCAAGCTGCACCTGCTGGTGCACCGGCTGCGCAAGACCCTCGGCGAACCCGAGCGCCTGGTCTCCGACGCGGGCGGGTACCTGCTGCAGGTCGAGCCCGACGAACTCGACTCTGAGCGGTTCGAGACTCTGCTGGACCTCGCCGAGCGCAACTTCGACCCGCAGCGCCGCGCCGACCTGTTGCGCCAGGCCCTGCGGTTGTGGCGCGGAGCGCCGTACCAGGACCTCGACCTGGCCGAGCTCGCCGGTGAGGCGCAGCGCATCGAGGAACGCCGGCTGGTCGGGCTCGAACAGCTGCACGCGGCCGAACTCGACTGCGGCAGGCACTCCTTCATCATCGCCGAGCTCTCCGATCTGGTGCGCGAGAACCCGCTGCGGGAACGCCTGCACGCCCTGCTGATGACTGCGCTGTACCGCGCCGGACGGCAGGCCGACGCGCTGGCGGTCTACCGCCGCGCCCGCCGCACGATGGTCGACGAGCTCGGGCTGGAACCCGGTCCCGCACTGCGCGATCTGGAGCAGCGCATCCTCGCCGGCGAGCACATCGAGTTCGAGCCGCCGACCGCGCGGCCACCGACGCGACCGGCCCAACTCCCGCACGACGTACCGGGTTTCGTCGGTCGCGACGCCGAGCTCGCCGAGCTCGACCGGCTCGGCGAGAAGGCCGAGGTGCCGATCGCGGTCGTCGCGGGCACCGCCGGTGTCGGCAAGTCCGCGCTGGTGACGCACTGGGCGCACGCCGCCCGGGAGCGCTTCCCCGACGGCCAGCTCTACGTCGACCTCCGCGGCTACGGCCCGGACCAGCCGCTGACGACCACCGAGGTGCTCGCCGGATTCCTGCGCGCGCTGGGCATCCCGGGCGACGCGATCCCCGCCGACGCCACCGAGCGCGCCGCCCGCTTCCGCACCGTCGTCGACCAGCGGCGGATGCTCATCGTGCTGGACAACGCCGCCGCACCGGGTCAGATCCGGCCGCTGCTGCCCGGCACCCCCACCAGCTTCGTGGTCGTCACCAGCCGCGATTCGCTGTCCGGGCTCACCGCCCGCGACGGCGCCTACCGGCTGGTCCTCGACCGCATGGACTCCGACGAGGCGCACGCGCTGCTCACCGACCGGCTCGGCGAGCAGGTGATGGGCGCCGACACCTCGCGGCCGCTGATCGAGCGCTGCGCGCGGCTGCCGCTGGCGCTGCGGGTCGCCGCCGAGCGCATCCACCAGAGCAGCAGCCGCGACGTCTCCGAACTGCTGGAAGAGCTCACCGACGAGCAGCGCGGACTCGACGCGCTCGACACCGGCGACGAGCACACCTCGGTGCGCGCGGTGTTCTCCTGGTCCTACCGCAACCTGCCCGACGACGCGGCCCGCCTGTTCCGGCTCTACGGCTTCACCTGCCGCCACGCCGGGCACCGCATCGGCGTCTTCGCGCTCACGGCCCTGCTGGGCTGCGACGACGTGCAGACCACCCGGCGGCTGCTGGACGTGCTGGTGCGGGCGCACCTGCTCACCGAGGTCAGCTACGGCCGCTACGAGATGCACGGGCTGCTCGGCGACTACGCCGCGGAGCTCGCCGAGCTGGAGCAGGACCGGCCGGCGATCGTGGCCCGGCTGCTCGGCTTCTACCTGCACACCGCCGACCAGGCGATGCGCATCCTGCACCCCGGCCGCGACCCCGACGCGGGCGGCCTGCCGCGCCCGGTGGCGATGCCGACCCTGTCGAACCAGGAGTCGGCGGTGAAGTGGCTGGACACCGAGCGCCCCAACCTCATGTGCGCCGCGGAGAGCGCCGCGAAGGCGGGCATGCAGGACCTGGTCACCGTCCTGTTCCGGATGCTGCACGGCTACTTCGCCGACGGCGACCGCTACTACGACGACGCGCGGCGCCTCGAAACCCTCGCCGGAGGAGCGATCCCGGACGACTGCTGAGCGGGCGGTCACCAGGGGGTGGCGGGGATCGACCAGGTGGCGAGGGTGTTCGCCGCGTGGTCGCGCAGGGTTCGGGCGTCCGGGAAGTGATCGGGGTCGAGGGCCAGGACCGCGAGGGTGAGCGTGCCGCCGGTGCGGGTGAGCCAGGCCGTGAGACCGCCGCCGCGGGCTCGGAGGAGGGCGGGGCTGGTGCCGCCCGTGAGCGACCGCATCATGACCGAGGTGGCCGGAAAACCCGTGGGAGCAGCGAATTCTCGGGGGAGTTCGCCGAGGTTCGAGCACAGGCACAGCGGAACCGGGGAGTTCTCGGCGGTTCTGGCGACGACCGCGTCGGGCAGGAGCTGGACCAGCGGTTCCAGCAGGCGCGTCGGGCTCTCCTCCGCCGCTGAGGCGAAAGCCCGCTTGCTGGCGGCGCGGATGGCGGCGAGGTCGGTGACGCGGCCGCCTGCCGGGGTGACGGCGAGGGAGACACCGGTGGTGGCGTTGGAGCGGTCGTCGTCCTCGCGGCGGGTGCTGACCGGCAGCGACACCTTGATCGGCGCGTCCGGCGAGACACGCCCGGAAGCCAGCAGGATCTCGGTGAGGACCGCGATGAACAGCGTGTTCGCCGAGCCTCCGCGCGCGGCGGCGGCGACGTCCCACGCCTCGGCGTCGCAGTCGAAGACCGCGCACGGCGGGCGCGCCGGGGTCTCGTCGCCTGCGCGCTCGCGGGTCCGGGACGTCTGCGTGCCCGGCGGCAGCGGTGCGCCCTTCGGGGCGCGCGCGGCCCGCAGCACGCCCCGCCCGGCGCGGAGGAGCTGTCCGCCCGCGTCGCGGACGTCGTCCCACCACCGCACCGGTGTCGGAGCCGGACGTCCGGCGCGGACGCCGCGCACCGCCTCGACGACCGCGTTCACGTGCACGCCGCCGTCGCCGACGACGTGCGAGACGACCAGCGACAGCACCGATCCGCCCGCTGCGGTGGGCGCGCAGGCCAGCCGCCAGCCGGGACCGCGCACGGGATCCAGGCGCTTCTCCGCCTCGGCATCGGCCCAGGTCAGCACGTCCTCGACGGGCTCAGTACGCACCGCCACCGGCGGTACCGCCTCCGACGGCACCCAGCGCGCCCGCGCGCCCGGGACGGCGCCGCGCACCACGCGCCTGCCCAGCCGCCCGGTGCCCAGCCGGTGGGCGAGCTCGTCGAGCTCGGCGGTGTCCAGAGCGCGGTCGAAGCGCCACACGCTCTGGTTGGTGACCGGGATGCCCAGCACCCGCTCGGAGCGCAGGAACAGGTCGTCGTCGAAGGTCAGCCGGTTCACCACGCGCGCACCACGACTCCCCACGACGCGAACTCCGCGACCACGAGCTCGCGCAGCTCCTCGACCCCGCTGATCCGCCCGGGAGCCAGCCCGCACACCGAGATCGTGCTGCGCTCGCCGCTGTCGCTGAGCCACCCGGTGACGCCGTCGCCGATGGTGGCGACCTCCTCGGGCCCGGCGCCGGGGTAGTGGGCGGTGGCCGACGCGCTGCGCACCGGAGCCCCGCACAGCTCGCCGGGCAGGCGACCGACGTTCGAGGCCAGCACCGTCGCCGCAGGTGGTGGCGGCAGTCGGCGCACCACGGCGTCCGGCAGCATCTGCAGCAGCGCCAGCGGCTGCGCGGCCGAGGAACTCGCCGCGAGCCGCTGGTAGGCGCGCTTGCACTCGGCCTTGACCTCGGCGAGGTCCTGCTCCTCCAGCACCGACCGGTCCAGGCCCGCGACGGCGATGCGGGTCGAGTTCGCCCGCGCGTCACCGGGTTCCCGCCCGCTGACCGGCAGCGCCGCCGGGAGGACGTCGCCGGCGCACCCGGCCGCGGCGGCGACCCGCGAGAGGGCCGCGACGAACAGCGAGTTGACCGAACCTCCGTGCGCGGCAGCGGTTCTCGCGAGCTCGTCGCTGCCGCACTCGACGACGACGTGCGGCACCCGCCACCCCTCCGGGGCCTGCGGCGGGACGGGCCTGGTCGGCGGGGACGACTTCTCGCCGCGCTGCCGGGTGATCGCCCAGCGCACGGCGGTCCTCAGCTGCCTCCCGCCGTCGGCGAGATCGTCGAGCACCGTCGGGATCAGCCCGTCGCGCTCGGCCACCGGGGCCGGGGTTCCGCCGTCGGCGCGGACCACGGCGTCGAGCAGCGCGGCGCCGTCGGCGATCGCGTGCGCCGCCACCAGCGACAGCACCGCGCCTCCGTCGGTGGTGCGGGCGAACGACAGCTCCCAGCCGCGTCCCGCAGCCGGGTCGAAGTCCGCGGACACCCGCCCGTCGAGCCAGCCGAGCACGTCTGTCACCGGCTCCGGTTCGACGTGCAGCGGGGTGCGGCCGGACGCGCGCACCCACCTGTCCCGGGCGGCCGGGAACCACGCCCGTTCCACTTTCCGGGAAAGCGCGCCCTTCGCGATTCCTTCATGGAAATTTTTCACGCTGGACATATCGGGCGGGGTGTCGAATCGCCAGCCGAACTGGTTTATCGCGGGTGTTCCGAGTCCCCGATGGCGCCGCATGAACAGATCGTCGGCGAATTCGAGTCTTGCTGAGCGGGAAATGACGCCTCCTGCGGTGGAAAACCCCGAGCGAAGGCGCGTTTCACCAGCTTGAAACAACGCGCGTCGAGGTGGTACCGATTGTGGCCAATGCTCGTCCGAGCATGAAACCGACAATGCGGTGACCATCAACACACTCGATTGGGCGTGTGTTGTGGGGATACTCTGCGGCCCTGCGGTCAACGGTGATTGCGCGTGGGGCACTTGCTGAAATACCGGGGGAGATCGCGACGTGGAATACACCGAATTAGCTGACTACCCGCTGCCCGACGGCGCGGTCACCACGTGGTCCCCGGTGTGCGCCCCGGAGTCGTGGACCGACGACGACCGCAGGCTCACCCACGACCACGAGGCGCACCTCGCCTCGGCCGCGGACGGCTCCTGGATCGGCTCGGTGCTGCGCATCCCGCTGCGCCACGACGCCGGAGCCCTGCGCCGCGCCCTGCGCGCCTGGATCGCCCGGCACGAGGCCCTGCGCACCACGGTCAGCCGCGACGGCGAGTCCTCCTGGCGGCGCCACCTCGTCGCCGAGGACGCCGTGGACGTCGACCCGCAGCCGCGCGGTGAGCTGACCGGTTCGGCCGCCCACGACCTCATCGCGGACTTCTTCGCCGGGGTCACCCCGGATCGCTGGCCGCACTGCCGTTTCGCCACCGTCGTCGGCGACGACGGGTTCGTGCTGGCCTTCGGCGCCGACCACAGCGTCATGGACGCCTACTCGCAGCTGCTGTTCTTCGGCGAGATCGTCGAGCTCTACGAGCGCGCGCTGGCCGGGGACCGCGACGGTGAGATGGCCGCGCTCGACGTCGGCAGCCACGTCGACCACAGCGCCGCCGCCCGCTCCCTGTCCGAGGTCGTCGACGCCGAGCACCCGGTGGTGGCGCACTGGCGCGAGTTCCTGCACGACGGCGAGTTCCCGGCGATGGAAGGCGCATCGCCGCAGGTCCCCGCGTCGTCGGAGCTGCCGCAGCACTCGCTGTCGCGGTGGGCGGTCCGGCCCGCCGACGCCGACCGCATGGAACGGCTGTGCTCGAACCTGGGCACCGGGCCGCAGTCGGGCGTGTTCGCCGCGATCGCCCTGGCGATGCGGGAGCGGACCGGCTCCGAGCGGCTGCGGTTCGTGCTGCCGATGCACACCCGCAGCGACCGGCGGCACGCCGGTGCCGTCGGCTGGTACGTGGGGTTGTGCCCGGTGGACGTCGACCTGGGCGGCGTCACCGACTTCGGCGAGGTCGTCGCCCGCACCCGCGCCGGCATCTCCGGTGGACGCGGTTGCGTGAAGACCTCCTTCGCCCGCGTCGCCGACATCCTGGAGCTAGACGCCGAGCCGCGCTTCGTCATGTCCTACGTGGACGTTCGCAAGGTGCCCGGCTCCGAGCGCTGGCCCGAGTGGAACGCCCGCGCCCTGCGCAGCCCCGAACCCAGCCGCGACGAGGTCTACCTGTGGCTGGTGCACTCCGACGAGGGCATCAGCGTCTCGGCCCGCTGCGGCCGCTCCGAGCGCTCGCTGCTCGCGGTCGAGAGCCTGATCACCGGGTTCGAGAAGACGTTCACCGAGGTCCTGGGCGCGCCCGAGGCGTTGGAGGTGGGTGCGTGAAGCTCGCCGCGATGGCCGACTGGCGCACCGCGCCCGGCCGCGTCCTGCGCTGGACGCCGACCGCCGCGGCCCGCGCGGCCGCCGCCGACGCCCCGGTCGATCCGGGCCCGCCGTCGGACCTGCAGTCGGATCACCTGGGCGCGTTCCGCGCCTTGGGGCGGAACCGGGCGTGGACCGGGGTGGCCACCGACGTCGACGGCGACCTGGACCGGGCCGCGATGACCCGCGCCCTGCGGCGGCTCGTGCGCTCCCACGGCGGTTTCCGCACCTGGTTCGACCTGTCCGGTCCGGAACCGGTGCGTCACCTGGTGCCCGCCGACGCCGTCGACTTCGAGGTCGAGGAGATCGCTGCCGAGGACCTCTCTGCCGGTGAGGGCGACTGGGATTCGGCGTTGCAGGAGCACCTGGCCGCGCGCTTCGACGAGGAGTGCACGCCCGACTCCTGGCCCGGGTTCGCCCTCGGCGTCGTCGAGCGGCCCGGCGGGTTCGGCCTGTTCTGGGGCTGCGACCACGCCTTCACCGACGGTGCCTCGCAGATCCTGCTCGGCTCCGAGCTCGCCGACCTCTACGCCGCCGAGCTCGCCGAGCCCGGTGGACCGGAGGTCGTCGAGGGCGCGCTGCCGAAACCCGAGGAGCGCGGGGACTTCCGCGACTACGTGGAGGAACAGCGCGAGGCCGCAAGGGGTTTCACCGCCGACTCGCCGGAGGTCCGCGAGTGGGTGCGGATGGTGTCGTCCCACGGCAACCGGCTGCCCCGGTTCCCGCTGCCGCTGGGGCTCGACGAGGGCGAGAAGGCGCCGGTGCGCATCCGCACCCTCACCTTCCTCGAAGGCGACGAGGTCGCCGCGTTCGACCGGGCTTGCAAGGAGGCGGGTGCGCGGATCAGCGGCGGGGTGTTCGCGGCGGGGCCGCCACCGAGCGGGAGCTGGCCGGGCGGGACCGCTACTTCGGCATGACGGTGCTCAGCACCCGCGATCGCGGCCCGTACTCGCGGTCGCAGGGCTGGTTCTGCACCTTCGCCCCGGTCGAGTTCGAGGTCGGCGACGCCGGTTTCGGCGAGCTCGCGCACCGCGCGCAGGAGGCGCTGCGCCACGCCAAGCGGCTCGCGCAGGCCCCCGTTCACCTGGTCGTCGACACCCTGCTGCGCAGCGGCACCTGCACCCCGGCCGACATCGGCAGCCCGCAGCTGCTCTCGTACCTGGACCTGCGCTGGTTCCCCGGCGCGGGCCGCCCGGCGGACGAGCGCGGAGTGCACTTCACCGGCACCGGCCGCACCTCCAACGCCTCCATGTGGATCAACCGGGACGCGGACAGCCTCTACCTGCTGGCCCAGGTCCCCGACACGGACCAGGCCCACGACGCGGTCGAGACCTACCACCACCGCCTGCGGGAGACCTTCCGCAGCGCAGCCACCTGACCGTGCACGTCACCGCGGCCGACCTCTGGCACATCCCCCCGGGCGAGGTCCGCGCCTGGACAGCCACCCCGACCAGCACCCCGGAGCCGGCCACCCTCTCCGTCAACCAGCGCAACCACCTCGCCTCCGCGGCAGCGGGTCACCCCACGATCTGGCTGGCAGCCACCTTCGAGGTGGAAGGGCCGATCGACGAGCGATCCCTCACCGAAGCCTTCAAAGCCCTCCTCACCAGGCACGATTCCCTGCAGTACGAGTTCCACCCCGACACCGCCACCGCCGTCCGCCACGACCCCGGTCACTTGACCGTCCGCCCGATCCCCCTCCCACCCGAATCGAACAGCGCAGGCGTCGAGGCGCCGCGGGTGCGGGCGTTGCTGGATCGGGAGTGCGCGCCGTCGACGTTCCCGGCGTTCGCGCTGGTAGCGGTGTCGCGGCCGGGGCGTTCGACGGTGGTGTGCGGTTTCGACCACGCGCACGTGGACGCTCACTCGATCGCGTTGATCGCGAGGGATCTCCACGCGCTCTACACCGGGGCCGAGCTACCGGTGGCGGGGAGCTTCGCCGCGCGGGTCGCGGAGTGGTCGCGGCCGTCCGAGGCGTCCGGGCCCGCGATGGCGAGTTGGCGCGAGTTCCTGGACGCCGTTGATCACCGGTTGCCGGTGTCGCCGGTGAGGACCGGTGTGCCGGAAGGGGGAACGGCGGAGCAGGTCACGGATCGGCGGCTGCTGGCCGATTCCGGGGCCGTCGCCGCGCTGAGCGAGGTCGCCCGCGGATCGGGCACCACGACCTTCGGGGCATTGCTGTCGACGATGGCCTCCGCCGCGGGGGAGGTGCTGCCGGTGCTGGTGCCGGTGCAGACGCGGGAGCCGGAGGACGCCGACGCGGTCGGCTGGTTCACCACCACGGTCCCGGTCTGGGCCGATCCCGACCTGGCCCGCATGGGCGAGCACCTGCGCCGAGCCCGCGAGCGAGCCGAACCGCCGCTGGACCAGGTCCTCGCCTCGCTCCCGCGCCCGTTGCGCGCCGACCGCCGCGACGTGTTCATGGTCTCCTACATCGACTACCGAAGGCTCCCGAAAACCCCAGCAGCGCAGCACGTCTCAGGAACAGCCCCCGCGGACGACGTGCAGCTCTGGCTCTCCCGCACCGACGACGGCGTTCACGTCCGCACCCGCTACCCGAACACCCCCGGAGCTCACCGCGGGGTCACCTCACTGCTGGAGACCTGGTCGTCCGAAATCCGAAAAGCCGTGCGGCAGTAGCGGATCAGCTCCCGCGCAGCGGCGCTCGCGCCAGGTCGCCAGGCGAGCGCCAGCAGGGCGGGCTCGCGGGCATCGGTGATCGGCAGCGGCGTGAGCGCGTCGAACTCGGCCGCCATCGACTCGCTGAGGACCGCCACGCCGAGCCCGCGCGCCGCCAGATCCGCGATCGCCCCCGCCGCACTCGCCTGCAACGCGATCACCGGCTCGACGCCGCGCGTCGCGCAGGCCCGGTCGAACACCGCCCGCAGCCCGGTGCCCGGCGGCATGCACACCACGGGGTGCGCGGCGAGCTCAGCGAGCGACACCTCGGGTCCGACCAGCTCGTGACCCGGTGGGACGGCCGCGACCAGCGGTTCCGCGACGACCGTGAGGCAGTCCAGCCCCTCGGGTCGGGTCTCGGCGCCGATGAGCGCGAGGTCGAGCGACCCGGTGCGCACGTCGTGGACGAGCCGGTCCGAGTTGTCCTCCCGCAGCGACAGCTCCACCCCCGGATGCGATTCGTGGAAGGCCGCCAGGGCGTCGAACAGCGGCGTCACCGCGCACCCGATGACCATCCCGATGCCAAGGTTCCCGCGTAGCAGCCCGGTGATCTCCCCGACGGCCTGCCCCACGGCTCCCGCCGCGGCGAGCGCCGCCCGCGCGTGCTCCAGCGCGGCCTCGCCCGCCGCGGTCAGCTCCGCCGACCGCCCGGACCGGTCGAACAGCTCGGTCCCCAGCTCCTTCTCCAACCGGCGGATCTGCGCGCTCACCCCGGACTGGCTGATGTGCACGCGCTGCGCCGCCCGGGTGAAGTTCCGCTCCTCGGCCACGGCCACGAAGTACTCCAGCTGCCGCAAGTCCATAACCGGTGATTCTAGTTCTCATCACAACCAGCTGTTGGACTTCTACCTGAGCTCGGAGCAGCCTGGACCCAGAACCCGAGAGGAGACAACGCCGTGCGCGAGAAGGCCCGCGAACCCGAAGACCTCACCCGCCTGTTCGTCGAACGCAGCAACGCCGGAGATGCCGAAGGCGTCGCCGAGCTCTACGAACCCGACGCCGTCATGGCCTACCCGCCCGGCGAAACCACGGTCGGGCGCGCGGCCATTCGAGCTCTCTGGGAGGAGGTCCTCGCCCACAACCCCCACTTCGAACCGGAGCCGCCGCTGCCGACCCTCATCAGCGGCGACATCGCCCTCACCGCCACTCCGCCCCAGGACGGCACGGGCGCTCGCGCCCAGGTCGCCGCCGCCAACCCGACGGCACCTGGCTCCGCCTCCTCGACCAACCCGAATTCCGCCCACCCGAGTGAACCTCCACGCCCACCACGTCGAAAACCGCTGTTTTCACGCGACGAAAACCGCTGTTTTCGACGCGCGAATGCTGCGGTTTTCGCGCGACGAATGCTGCGGTTTTCGTTGTCAGGGGGTGCTCGGGTGGGCGAGCCAGAGGTGGTCCTGGGCTCTGGTCATGGCTGTGAGACGGCGGCGTTGGTGGGTTTCGCGGTCTTCGAGGGAGTCCGGTGGAGGAGCGGGTTCGAGCGGGAGGAAGACGGAGCGGAACTCGGCCCCCTTGGCGTGCAAGCAGGTTCCGACGAGGATGTCGGTGGTGTCGCGGCCGTCCCACGCGGCCAGCGGTCGGGCGGCGACGCCGGCTTCGCGGAGGACGCGCAGCCAGTGGTCGGCCGCGGCGTCGGTCTCGGTGATGACGGCCGCCGACGAGTCGTCGTCGAGGGCGAGCAGGGCGCCGAGCAGAGCGCGCTCCTGGTCCCGGCCGTGCCACTCGACGACCTTGCCGCCGCTGCGGACCGGCAGCGCCGCGCTCAGCGGCAGCGACGGGCCCTCGTCGAACCGGTTGATCGCCTCCACCTGACCCGCGCGCTCCAGCACCATCGCCCGGTTGCGGTAGTCGTTGCGCAGCGCCTCGCCGCGCCCGTGCAGCGAGATCCCGGCCTCGGACAGCCGCCAGCCGCCCGCCAGGACCTGCTGCTGACCGTCGCCGACCAGCAGCAGCTGGTCCGGCCCGGCCCCGCTGATCGCGTGCGCCAGCCGCAGCCCGGTCAGCGTGAGCTCCTGCGCCTCGTCGACGACCACGCCGGTGTACTGCCGGGGAAGCGGGCGCCGCTCCAGCTCTGCCAGCGCGCGCTTGAGCACGTCGTTGTGGTCGAACACGCCCCGCTCGGACAGCTCCCGCTCGTACTCGCAGTAGAAGCGCCAGGCGTGCGACCGGAAGTCCGACGGCAGCTGCCCGCCCCGGCCCTTCCGCGACACCGTCCGGTAGACGTCGAACGACGAGATCCCGCGGCCCTTGATCACCCGGTCGATCTCGTCCCGCCAGTACTCCCGCGAGTTCCGCAGCCCGTGCAGCACCACGTCCCGCGACCACACCGCGTCGAACGCGCGCCGCACCTCCCGCTCGTCGACCTCGGCCGCGCGCCCGCGCCCGGCCAGCAGGTCCCGCGCCCACGCGTGCAGCGAGCTGAACTCGATCTGCCCGGCGAGCTCCGGTGCCATCTGGTCGAACCGCACCGCCGCGCGCGCCGCGACCCACGGCAGCGGTGAGGTGCACAGCAGCTTGCCGTCGCCGCGCCGCGCCAGGTACGCGAGCCGGTGCAGCGCCAGCGTCGTCTTCCCGGTGCCGGCGGGGCCGCTGATCTGCGCCGGACCCGAGTAGCTGCGCCGCACCGCGCCCAGCTGCGCGTCGTCCAGGAAGTACCGCCAGTCCCGGAACGGCCGCCGCGTCGACGGCGCCACCGGTTCCTGCAGCACCTCGGGAACGCTGCCGCGCTGACGCGGGATGCGCTGCGAGTTCCACATGATCGGCGTCAGGTCGAACGTGCGGCTGTCCAGGTGCCTCGCCAGCGCCAGCGCCTCGTCGGAGGTCAGGATCCGCTCGCCGCGCTTGAGCAACCGGTCCAGCTCGTCCTCGGTGATCGCCAGGTGGTCGGTGCTGCGG
This sequence comes from Saccharopolyspora sp. ID03-671, assembly GCF_045278815.1. Classification (NCBI taxonomy): domain Bacteria; kingdom Bacillati; phylum Actinomycetota; class Actinomycetes; order Pseudonocardiales; family Pseudonocardiaceae; genus Saccharopolyspora; species Saccharopolyspora sp. ID03-671. The sequence continues at coordinate 2,810,784 of NZ_CP134054.1, read as the reverse complement.
CCCTTGCGGCCGGTGTGCTCGATCGGGTGCACCACGACCGCGCGCAGCACCGACTCGCTGAGCATCCCGGACCCGATCGAGGCGCCCGCCAGCAGCTCCGCGGTCCACACGAACGCGGCGCGCGAGTCCTCCCAGTCCGGCTCCGCCTCCCGCAGCAGCACCACCAGCACCCCCATCCGGCCGACCAGCACCAGGTCCGGGCGCTGCCGGGGGGTGTGCGGCGCGAACTGGTTGAGCAGCGGGTACCAGCCGTTGTCCCGTTCGGCGGCGAAGCGGTGCAGCACCCGCTTCTGCCACGACGGCAGCGGCCGGTCCCGCAGCTGCACCTCCGCTTCGCGCCGAAGCAGTTCCTGGCGGTGGTGGAAGGTCCCGGTCACGGCGCCTCCTGTTCCCACAAGGCCTGGTCGCGCGCAGCGATGGACACGGTCGGTATCGACATTAATGCGTTGCGTGGCGAATTCGAGCGTGTCGGGACGTCATCACCTGGATGTCGCAGGAGGCTGGTCGTTGACGAGGAATTCGAGCGTCGAGATCGGCAGCGCCCCGTGCCCGAGGACCGCGTCGTGGAACCGGCGGATGTCGAACTCCGCGCCCAGCCGCTGCCGCGAGGTCTCCCGGATCCGCTCCAGCTCCAACCTCCCCACCAGGTACGACAGCGCTTGAGCGGGGTAGACGATGTAGCGGTCGACCTCGGAAGCCGCCTCCAGGTCGGACAACGTGGTGCTGGAGATCATCGTCTCCAGCGCGCGCTGCCTGCTCCAACCGAACTCGTGCAGCCCGGTGTCGACCACCAGCCGGGCCGCGCGCAGCAGGTCCTGCACGACCATGCCCAGCCGCATCAGGTCGTCGGAGTACAGCCCCATCTCGTCGGCCAGCCGCTCGGTGTAGAGCCCCCAGCCCTCGGCGTAGGCGTTGAACTCGGCGATCCTGCGCAGCAGCGGCAGCTCGGTGAGCTCCTGAGCGAGGCTGACCTGGAGGTGGTGGCCCGGCACGACCTCGTGGAAGGCGATCACCTCGGACGCGAACCGGGGCCGCTGCTCGGCCCGCAGCGTGTTGGCGAAGTACACGCCGGGCCGGGACCCGTCCAACGCCGGCCCCATGTAGAAGCCGATCGGGGTGCTCTCCGACGGCGTGCCCGGCACCGGCCGCACCTCGCACGGTTGCTGCGGCAGCTTCCCGAACCAGCCCGGCGCGGCCTGCTCCGCCTTGGTGATGGCCGCGCGGGCGGCGGCCAGCATCTCCTCGCCGTCGTTCCAGCACAGCGACGGATCGGTCTGCATCCGGTGCAGCACCGCCTCCGGGTCGGGCTCGTTCCAGATCCGGGCGCCGAGCGTGGAGATCTCCGCGCGCAGCGACGCCAGCTGCGCCCGGCCGATCTCGTGCAGCTCGGCAGGGGTGCGCTCGGTGGTGGTGTGGGCGTGGATCAGCCGCTGGTAGATCTCGTGCCCCTCGGGCAACCAGCGCAGGCCCGGCCGGTCGTCGCCGCGCGCGTGCGGCGCGATCTCGCCCGCCAGCACCTCCCGGTACTCGGCCAGCGCCGGGTTCACGACCTCGTCGATCAAGCGTTTCCGCTGGTCGGCGAGGTCGTCGGGGAGCTGCTGGGTGAGCAGCGGGTCCTGGTCGGGATGAGTCAGGTGGGAGTCGAGGTGCGCGACCGCGTCGTCGAGCAGCGAGCGCACCGGGACCCGCCCGGCACGCACGCCCTCGCGGTGGCGCTGGGCGGCCGCGGCGGTGAAGTCGGGGATGCGGGCGATGCGCCGCAGGTAGTCCTCGCCCTGCTGCCGCCCGCTCACCGGTACCTGCCCGAGGAGGAACAGCAGGCCCGCCACCGGCGCGAACATGTTCCCGCTCAGCGTGTACTCGGGGGAGCGGGAGTCGAGCCGGTCGACGGTCGACTGGGCGTGCTGCACGACGACCGCGATGGTCAGCCGGTCCTCCAGCCCGCAGTGGGTGGTGTCGACGGCCATCGCGCGCACCCGGATGTCCTCGGCCCGCTCGCGGTGGGAGAGCTCGGCGGCAGCGGAGATGTCCGGCAGCAGGTGGTCGCGGCCGGGCAGGCCGTAGAGCGAGGCGCCGATCGGATCGGCGTCCAGGTCCAGGTCCAGGAGTTCGTCGGCGAGCTGATCCGGGGTCGTCACGGACCAATCGTGCCCCTTCGGGCCGACATCCGGCAGGGCATCCGGTCCTGCGTTCGAGCGAGGGACAATGGCCGTGTGGACCCGCTGCACGATCCGGACGACGAAACCCTCCTCGACCCCAGGCAGGCCCGAGACCTGGCCGGGCTGGTCGAAACCGCCCGTCTGGCCTCGGCCGTGGTCCGCTACGGCGTGAGCACCCGGGTGGGTGTGGGGACGGTGGTGCTCAACCAGGACAACCCGCTGCCGGTCGCCAACCACGCGTGCGCGCTGTGGGGCACCGGCGCGCAGGTCGCCGGCACGCTGATGGAGCTGGAGCAGGTGTTCGCGGAGGCCGGGCGCTCGGAGGCCGTCGTCTACGCCTCGCCGACGACCGTCGGGGAGATCGAGGGCATCGCCGACGACGCGCTGTGGCGCGCGGTCGAGGAGCAGGTGGTGCTGCTGCACCGCGACCGGGGTTTCAGCCGCGGCGTCGCCAGGCCCGTCGAGGACCGTGACCTGGAGGGCGTCGTCGAGCTCTACGCCGACGAGACCGGCCTGTCGGAGGAGGGCGAGCAGCGCCTGGCCCGCCACCTCGGCCACCGCGCGGACGAGAACCGGGCCGTCCTGCTCGTCGTCGACGACCCGGGCGTGGACCGCATCGCCGGGTTCGTCCAGGGCTTCGTCGAACGCGGCGTGGGTCTGATCGAGCAGGTCGTGGTGCGTCCCGGCCGCCGCAGGCGCGGCTACGGGCACGACCTGGTCACCGAGGCGGCCGAGGAGCTGCGCCGGATGGGCGCGCTGCTCGTCGCGGGCCACGCCGAGGAGGGCGGCACGGCGCAGCGCTTCGCCGAGGCCACCGGTTTCGAGGTCGCCTACGGCGTCACCGCCTACGCCCGCCGCATCGACGACCTCCTCTGACGACCCGTCCCGGCATGTGGACTGGACCAGCCGGGTGAGGTGCGCGCCACGAAACCGCCCCGGCGGAATTTCGGCGGTACCGGGCGGCGTTGGGGTTCTTGGCTCGGACTGTCGAGAATTCGGGGAGGAACCCTGTGGCCAGCGGCGCAGCGTCGGAGAAGACCAGCAGGGGCCCAGGGATCAGCGACCTTCCCCGGGAGATCTGGATCCTCGTCGCGGGCAGTTTCATCGTCGCCGTCGGCATGGGGATCGTCGCTCCCGCGTTACCGGCGTTCGCCACGAGTTTCGACGTCGGGGTGACCGCGGCCGGGTTCATCGTCAGCGCCTTCGCGATGATGCGGCTGATCTTCGCGCCGCTGAGCGGGCGCCTGGTCTCGGCGGCGGGCGAGCGCACGATCTACGTCATCGGCATCACGATCGTGGGCATCAGCAGCACCGCGTGCGCCTTCGCCGACTCCTACTGGCAGCTGCTGGTGTTCCGGGCGCTCGGCGGCATCGGGTCGACGATGTTCACCGTCTCCGGCGTCGGCCTGCTGATCCGGTTGTCGCCGCCGCACCTGCGCGGACGCGCCTCCGGCTTGTGGGCGACGAGCTTCCTGCTGGGCAACATCTCCGGTCCGATCGTCGGTGGTGTGATGGTCGGGTACTCGCTGCGGCTGCCGTTCGTCACCTACGGCATCGCCCTGTTCGGCGCGGCCTTCCTCGGCTGGTTCATGCTGCGCAAGTCGACCCTGGCGGCCCCGCTCGGCGACGACCACCCCGGCGATGCCGCTCGGCGAAGCCCTGAGGATGCGCTCCTACATCGCCGCGCTGCTGTCGAACTTCGGCACCGGCTGGGCGGTGTTCGGCGTCCGGATCGCGCTGGTCCCGCTGTTCGTGGTGGAGGCGCTGAAGGCGCCGCAGTCGATGTCGGGCATCGCCCTGTCGGTGTTCGCCGCGGGCAACGCGGGCGCGCTGCTGGTGTCCGGGCGGATGGCCGACCGGCACGGCCGCAAGCCGCTGGTGCTGATCGGCCTGGTCGTGCAGGGCGTGGCGACGGCGTCGCTGGGCTTCACCGACTCGGTGCCGCTGTTCCTGGCGGCGTCGCTGATCGCGGGCATGGGTGCGGGCGTGCTCAACCCGGCGCAGAACGCGGCGGTCGCCGACATCATCGGCGGCAACCGGCGCGGCGGCACGGTGCTGGCGACCTTCCAGCAGTCGGCGGACCTGGGGGCCATCCTCGGACCGCTGATCGCCGGAGCCCTGGCCGACACGGTGTCGTACCAGGCGGCGTTCCTGGTCACGGGCGCCACGGCGGCCCTGGGCCTGCTGGCCTGGGTCGGCGCCCCGGAGACCCGGCCGCGCCCGGAGTCCGACCCGGAGCCGCAGCGCGCCACCGCCTGAGGTGTCGATCCCGCCCGGGTCGGGTACTCATGGGGTGACGCCGCGGGCGTCGTGGTGACCCCTGCCCGATGCGGGAGGACGACATGAACACCACCGGGATTCCCGGACATGAGCTGACCGAGGACCTGCTGCTGCGGGAGCTCGGGCACCTGCACCGGACGCGCAACGAGACGTTCCTGCACGGCTCTCCGGACGCGCTGCGCGAGCACACGGCCCGCACGTTCGAGCTGGAGCAGGAGTACCTGCGTCGCCACCCGGAGCGCGAGGTCGATCCGCGTCGCACGCGCGACGGTGCCCGAGGGGAGCCGCAGCATGCCTAGTCCACGCGTGGTGATCATCGGTGGCGGGCACGTGGGCCTCACCCTGGCGCTGCGGCTGCAGAAGAAGCTCGACGCCGGTGAGGCGAGGGTGACCGTCATCGACACCCAGCCGCACATGACCTACCAGCCGTTCCTCCCGGAGGCCGCGGCCGGTTCGCTGGAACCCCGCCACGTGGTGGTGCCGCTGCGGGAGGCGCTCAAGCGCTGCGAGGTGCTGACGGCCCAGGTCAGCACGATCGACCACGCGAACCGGTGCCTGACGGCGACGTTGGGCGACGGCAAGGTCGAGCAGCTCGGCTACGACATCCTGGTTCCGGTGCCGGGTTCGATCTCCCGCGCGCTGCCGATCCCGGGCCTGGCGGAGCAGGGCGTCGGGTTCAAGACCATCGGCGAGGCGATCTACCTGCGCAACCACGTTCTGTCCAGGTTGGACATCGCCGCGAGCACGGAGGACGAGCGGCTGCGGCGGAGGCTGCTGACGTTCCTGTTCATCGGCGGCGGTTACGCGGGAATCGAGGCGCTGGCGGAGCTGCAGAGCATGGCCCGCTACGCGATCCGCAGCTACCCGCAGCTGTCCGAGCACGACATGCGCTGGGTGCTGGTGGAGGCGATGGGCCGGATCATGCCGGAGGTCAGCCCGCCGATGGGCGAGTACACCCGGCGGCAGCTGGAGAGCCTGGGCATCGAGGTCAAGCTCAACACCACCGCGAACTCCCTTGTGGACGGACGCGTGGAGCTCTCCGACGGCGACGTCTTCGACTCGGACACGATCGTCTGGACGGCGGGCGTGAAGCCGCACCCGATGCTGGAGGACAGCGACCTGCCGCGAGATGCCAAGGGCCGCTTGGAGTGCACGACGAGACTGCAGGTGAAGGGCACCGATGATGTCTTCTCGGCGGGCGACTGCGCGGCGGTGCAGGACCTCACCAGCAGCGACCCGGAGGCGTTGACGAGCCCGTCGGCGCAGCACGCGGTCCGGCAGGCGAAGCTGCTGGCGGACAACATCATCGCCCAGCTGCGCGGCGAACCGCTGCACGAGTACCGGCACAAGCACGCGGGCTCGGTCGCGGGCCTGGGCCTGTTCCGCGGCGCCGCCGAGGTCTACGGCATCAAGCTCAAGGGCCTCCCGGCGTGGCTGCTGCACCGCGCCTACCACCTGATGAAGATGCCGACGGCCTCCCGCAAGGCCCGCATCCTCGGCGACTGGCTCCTGGAACTCCCGTTCCACCGCCAGGTCGTGGCCCTGGGCGAACTCCACGACCCGAGAGCGGAGTTCGTGAAGGCCGCCAACACCAGGGGCCTCCCACAACCCCGAAGGACCACAGCAGCGGGGTGATCGAAGTGACCGTCCTCACGGAGCTCCGGGGACTCCGTGAGGACGGCACCCCTCCGGGATCGATCCGGGTAATGTTTCCGCAGGTCAGGATGGATGCAAAGCGGCTCGACGCACTAATGAGACCCCCCTGAAAACGCCCCCGAACGACTGTTGTACTGTATTGGCACACGAGATGAGCGGGACGGAAACGAACCGAACACCTCGGGAAAACAGAACAAGGGGCTGTGGCGCAGCTGGTAGCGCACTTGACTGGCAGTCAAGGGGTCACGGGTTCGAATCCCGTCAGCTCCACCTTAGAGGTACTACTAGAACACGTGCCTGATTGAAGGCCCTGGAGTAGTACCTCAACGCCGGAAGGCGTGGATGGGCCACCCGCTTGGCGGGTGGCCTTTTTGCTGTCTCGGGGCTCCGGAATGGCGGGCATGGTGTGCTGTGCGTGCGTTGACCGTTGCGTCTGCTGGATGGCGTGGAGCTGATTGAAGGGTTCCTGGAGGTCGTGGTCGGTGACCTCCTCGTCCTCGATGTAGATGTTGTGGAAGATCGCCTGGTTGAGTAGGCGCCGCTGCTCGTCGTTGCACCGCCGGTACAGGTCCTCGGGGCGTTCGAGCAGCTTCAGGCTCACGTCGATCAGTCGGGCGGCATCGGTGAGGTCGGCGGAGGCGGTGGCCAGGCGCCCGGTGAGGTGCCGTCTCTGGCGTTCGATGTCGCGGAGCTTGGCTTTGACCTTGGTTTGCGGCAGGGTGCCGTCGGCTGCCAGGTCGATCACGTTCTCCTCCTGGGTGTCGAGTTCGGCGAGCTGGGTGGAGAGCTGCTGGTGCAGCAGTCGTGCGGACTTTTCCTGTTCGCTGATGACGGTGTCGATCTGGGCTCGCACGTCGCTGATGAACGACTGGCTGAAGCGGATCGTGGCGTAGTGCCGTTCGATGGCGTCCTCGACGAGTTCGGCGTTGACGTGCGGGGCGTCGCAGGTGCTGTTCTGCCGGTTGCGGCAGAAGAAGTACAGGTACTCGGCCCCCTTGGAGTTGATGGTGCGCTGGATGATCATCCGTTGGGTCACCCCTGCTCGTCGGCAGCGCCCGCAGAACAGTGAGCCCTTGAGGTAGTGGTGGTGCAGCCGGCGCCGCTCCTTGGCCGCGGATCGGGAGTTGATCCGGTCCTGAACCCGGTCGAAGAGGTCTTCGTCGATCAACGGCTCGTGTCGGCCTCGGACCTCCTCGCCTTTGTAGGTCACGTAGCCGATGTAGTAGCGGTCCCGCAGCATCTGGGAGAGCTTGTTGATCGAGACCTTCTTCGCCGGGTGCTTGGCGGTGGGTCGCGTGCGGAGGCCGCGGTCGTAGAGTTCGTCGGCCAGCTCATCGAGCGTGTAGTTGCCGGTGTCGTACAGCTCGAAGGCGAGCTGTACGAAAGGTGCCCGTTCGTCGTCGAGGACGATGGTGCGGATCACCCGGCCGTCGGAGTGGTCGATGTGGTTGAGATACCCGATCTTGGCGCGGCCGAGAGTGCCGCCAGTGCGGGCTTTTTGCCCCATCTTGTTGGCGATGTCGGCGCCGGACTGGCGGGACTGGTACTCGTTGAAGGTGGCCAGGATGCCGTGCATGAGCTGTCCGACGGGCGAGTCATCGACTGCCTCGGTGGCGGAGACGAGCGTGACGCCGCGTTTGCGGAGGTCGGCCATGACGATGGCGTCGTCGTAGCGGTTCCGTGCCATGCGGGAGAGCATGTAGACGATGACGTAGTCGACATCGCCTTGGCCGCGCACACGGGCCAGCATCCGTTGGAATGCTTCCCGTTTGGTCATCTCCGTCGCCGAGCGGCCGGGCTCGACGTACTCATCGATGACGGTCAGGCCCAAGTCCTTGGCTTTGCGCAGGCACGCCTCCCGCTGGGCCGGGATGGAGATGCCTTCGGGGTCGTAGTCGGTCTTGACCTGCCCGGTGGAGGACACGCGCAGGTAGATCACCGCACGCGTCCCTGGTTCCACGCCATCCGCAGGGTGCTCGACAGGAACAGCGATATCCTGCTGCAACTCGTCGTTGGAGTCAGCGTATGCGCTGGTCATGACAGCCCTTCGTGATTCGTTGTGAGCAAACGGATTTCGTCCAAGGGCTCACTGGTTAATAGCGGCGCTCTGGCCAACCTGTCGGCCAGTGACCGAGCGGCCCAGGTCCTGGCCAGGCGAACAGCCGTTGCTCAACCCGGCGCTGGAGCCTCGTGCAGCACGGCGATCTTCGAGCGCTCCTTCTTCCTCGAACCGGGCAAAAGAGCCCAGCATCTGCATCTGGAACCGGCCCGTGGGAGTCGAGGTGTCGAAGGAGTGGTCGAGGGCCGAGTGGAAGACCACGCCGTACGAGTCGAGTTTTCCGAACAGGAAGTGGAGGTGACGCTCCTTGCGGGACAGGCTGTGGACGTGGCCTACCAGCAGGACGTCGAGCAATCCTGCGCGTGCGGCGTCCAGAACGCGTTGCAGCCCTGGCCGATTCAACGTTCCGCCGGACGCATGGTCGGAACACCGCATGACCGTGTGCCAGCCGGGTCGAGACTCTGTTCACTGAGACGCAGTTCGACACCTTCCTGACCGGGGTGCGCTCCGGTGAGACCGTCGGTCTTTGCCTGGAGATGACCCGCCGCACCGACGGGATGTACGCCTTCCGCGGCACCGTGCCCCAGCCCTCCGGGACCGGCGCTGAGCTGAAGTTCACCGAGGCGGAGGTCGTAGCCTTCCTAGACGGCGTCGCCAAAGGCGAGTTCGACCAGGAAACCACCCCGGACATGGCCGTGTGCGGCAAACCGGCCCCAGGGTTCGTTTCGGTCGACTCGCTTCATAGTCCACGGTCCGTAACGCGCTGATCGCACGTTGTCGGGGTCGGGGTACATGCTGCTGGTATGTCGGTTGCGGAACTTCGTACTTAGTTGACGCCTGGTTGCGCAACTTCCCGTTTCCCAGCTCTCCACCGCCCACCGCAGCGCCGAGGGTGTCTTGCGGTTAGCCGGCCGGTAGCTCGACTCGATGCCCCTCCAAGCCAGGAAGTCGACGAGTCTCAGCGGGCCAACCGGGTGGGGACATGACCGGCCCGGCGGGGCCAGCGACTATTCGACCCGGCCGAACGATTGGATCTCCTCGGCTTCCTGTGGTGTGAGCTGGCGGGGGACATCGCCGTGGGCCAGTTTGTCGCTCTGGATGTGGTGGCGGATGTCGTCAACGATCTCCGGGTTCGCCAGTGTCGAGACATCCCCGACGTCGCCGAAGTTGGAGATGCTTGCGATGACGCGTCGCATGATTTTCCCGGAGCGGGTCTTGGGCATGTCGGTGACGACCCAGACGTTCTTTGGTCGCGCGATCTTGCCGATCTCGCGGTCGATCGCCTGGGCGACCCTGTCCTCGATGTCCTTGCTGGGCTTCAACCCCGGTTTCAGGGACACATACATCTCGACGGCCCGCCCACGGAGCTCGTCGACAACCGGGACCGCGGCGGCTTCGGCGATCTCCTCGACGGTGAGGCTGGCCGATTCCAACTCCTTGGTGCCGAGCCGGTGGCCAGCCACGTTGATCACGTCATCGACCCGGCCGAGGATCCGGAAATAACCATCGGCGGCCTGCACGGCGCCGTCACCGGCGAAGTACGGCCAGTCGTGCCAGTCCTTGCTCTCGGGGTCGCGGCAGTACTTCTGGTAGTAGGTCTCGACGAACCGGCCGGCTGGCCCCAAATGGTCTGGAAGATCCCGGGCCAGGGGTTGCGGATGCAGATGTTTCCCGCCTGACCGCTCCCGGCCTCGACGGTGTTGCCGTCCTCGTCGTAGATCACCGGGTAGATACCCAGTACGCCGGGACCGCAGCTACCTGGTTTCATCGGCTGCAGGGCAGGCAAGGTGCTGCCGAGGAATCCCCCGTTCTCGGTCTGCCACCAGGTGTCGACGATGGCTGCTTCGCGCTTGCCGGCGGTCTCGTAGTACCAACGCCACACCTCCGGCTCGATCGGCTCGCCCACCGTCGTCATGTGCTTGAAGCGGTAGTGGTACTTGCCCGGCTCGTCCGGGCCGAGCTTGCGCAGCATCCGGATCGTCGTCGGCGCGGTGTGGAAGATGCTCACCCCGAGCCGTTCGGCGATTCGCCAGACCCGGCCAGGATCCGGATAGGCCGGTGCGCCCTCGTACATCACGCTCGTGGTGCCCAGTGCCAGCGGCCCGTAGACGATGTAGGAGTGCCCGGTGATCCACCCGATGTCCGCGCAGCACCAGTACGTGTCGTCGGGATGGATGTCCTGGTAGTACTTCGAGGTGCCCGCCACGTAGGCGAGATACCCGCCGGTCGAATGCTGGCAGCCCTTGGGCCGTGCCGTCGTGCCGCTGGTGTACATCAGGAACAGCGGGGCTTCCGCGGGCATCGACACGGGATCGACCACCTTCCCGCGCTGCTCGGCGAGCAACTCGTCGACGAAGAAGTCCCGGCCCTCGACCATCGGACTCTGCGACCCGTAGCTACCGGGGTGCCGCCGCCACACGAGCACTTTGTCGATCTCGTGGCCGCGCTCGTGGGCGGTCGCGACAGCCTCGTCGGCCTTGGCCTTGTGATCGACCAGCTGACCGTTCCGGTAGTAACCGTCCATCGTCACCAGGACGTGGCTGGTCGCGTCAGCGGCTCGGTCCCCACACGCCGCACCGCTGAACCCGCCGAACACCTCGGAATGGATGGCGCCCAGCCTGGCGCAGGCGAGCATGGCAACGGGCAGTTGCGGAACCATCGGTAGGTGGAAGGTCACCCGGTCGCCGGTCTCGACGCCGCAGAACTCGCGCAGCACGGCGGCGAACTCGTTGACCTGCTGGTATAGCTCCTGATAGGTGATCGCCTGCGTGGTCTCGCCTTCAGGCTCGGGTACCCAGATCAGGGCTGCCTCGTTGTGTCGCGTGGCCAGGTGCCGGTCGACGCAGTTGTAGCAGGCGTTGAGCCGACCCCCGACGAACCACTTCCAAAACGGTGGGTTACTGGAATCGAGGATGGTGTGCCAGTAGGAGTCCCAGGTGAGCAGTTCCGCGTACTCCTTGAAGCAGTCGGGAAAGTACTGTTCGCTAAAGCGTTCGAAAATAGCCGGATCGGCCGCATTCGCCTGGCCAATGAACCTCGCCGGCGGCTGGTAGTACTCCTCCTCACGCCAATGGACGGAGATCTGCGCCTCGGAGACCTGCGGCTCATGTGCTGTGGTCATGGCTTAACCTCCCGTAGGTAACTTCGATCTGGGAGGGCTTCGGCGCTAGCCCTCGGTGAGCAGCCCAGCGCACACGCTGAATTCGTAAAGCTCGGCGGACACCGCGGCCTCGCGGTTGAACGAGGCCACGTCTCCGCGTGTCACTGAGCTCCAGCACAAGACATCGGCGAGGTCGATCGCACGATTGGCGATCGAGGCCAGCTCGGTCAGCGGGTCGGTCTCCGCGTGGTGACGCAGCGACGCGACCCTACGCAGCGAGGTCTCGTCCGCGGCCAGTGTCTGCAGCTGCGCCAAGCGCAGGGACAGTTCACCGGCGAGGTACTGCTGTGTCATCGCCATCGCCGCCCACCCGTTCCAGGTCTCCTCGGGGAGGGGGCCACCTCCACGAGGTCCTGAGTGCGCCACCCATGTCTGCTTGATCACATCGGCGCCCAGCGGATCTTCTAGTGGACGTCATCCGTGGCGGACTCGATTGCTCGTAGCAAGCCGACAGTCAGCGTCTTGGTGAAATCCATCGTATCTCCGGAGATGCCCCCCGGGCACGTCAGCGCTGATGCCAGTCGCGCCGCTCCGTCATAGCTGCCTGCCCCTCGGGTTTCGCCTCGTAGCTCCCGGCGCGAGCCGAGGTCACCGAGCGGGCGCGGGCGGATGGCAGTGCTGGATCGCCGCGCCGCTTGCTCCCGCTCTCTTAACTTAAAGCCAGCTCGCGTGCTTGCCTCGAACCGAGGCGTGGTGGGCAGGGATGGCGATCTATCCGCTCCATCCGCCTGCTGTCGGACTGGCTTCGTGCAGTCTTGTTGCGGTGTATGACGTCTGTCCCCGCGTGCCTTCCCGGAGTAAATAATTGCTAAGGTTTGCAATTGCTGACTTCTTGTGTTCGGCTGAGCGGCGCGGAGGGATCGATGCGTAGGACTCGACTTCGTCGGGCAGGCGCAGGCCGGGGCCTGGCGTGTGCACGCTGGTGGTGGACACGCATCGAGGGTTCCGTGGAGGGAGCTGGATGAGCACGCCGCTGTATCAGCTGAAGGCTGAGTTCTTTAAGACGCTGGGACATCCTGCGCGGATTCGGGTGCTGGAGCTGCTGAGTGAGCGTGAGCATGCCGTCTCCGAAATGCTCCCGGAGGTCGGGATCGAGTCGGCAAACCTCTCGCAGCAGTTGGCGGTGTTGCGCCGGGCCGGGCTTGTCACCACGCGCAAGGAAGGCTCCGCCGTCTACTACTCATTGACGAGTCCGCATGTGGCGGAACTGTTGGCGGTGGCGCGGACAATCCTGACCAAGGTGCTGTCCGGGCAGGCCGAGCTGCTGGACGACCTACGCAATCCTGGCGCGTCCGCGAGCGCGTGAGCTGCGGTCACCCTGCCGTACCGGGGTCCTGCCGATCGGCAGGGTGACCGCTCCCCTCCGAAGAGGAATTGGGAGCACAGTGTGTTGAGTTTGTGGCGCAAGATCCGCAGGACGGGTCGGGTCGCCGAGCCTGCACCGTCGCAGCCGAGCGAGGAGCTTTCGGTTGCGGCGGAGTTGGGTGGTTCGGTGCAGATCCGGCATGTGGATGCCGGGTCGTGCAACGGCTGCGAGGTCGAGATTGGGTCTGCGTTCGGGCCGGTGTATGACGCCGAACGCTATGGTGCTCGGCTGGTGGCCTCGCCTCGTCATGCGGACGCGCTGCTAGTGACCGGCCCGGTGACTCGGAACATGGCCGAGCCACTGCGGCGGACCTACGAGGCGCTGCCGGAGCCGAAGTTCGTTGTGGCCGTCGGCGACTGCGCCCGGAACTGCGGAGTGTTCGCCGAGGCGTACGGGGTCACGGGTGCCGTGCGGGACGTGGTGCCTGTGGACGTGGAGATCGCGGGTTGTCCGCCTCGCCCGGAGGAGATCGTCGAGGGCTTGCGGAAGTTGACTGGTCGATGAACCTCGTCCATGCGGGCCTCGGTGCGGCCGTGGCCGTCGGTGTGCTGAGCGCGTTGCTCGCCCTGATCACTCCGCGACGACTTCGTCTCGTCCCTGTCGGAGTCGGGACGGTGCTCGTTGGGGCATTTGGCGTGCTGGCAGGGGCTGTTGCTGTGGCCGGACAGGCGTACTCGGTGGAGATCCCCGCGCTGTTGCCGTTGTTTGGTGTGTCGTTTGCGGTAGACGCGCTGAGCGGGTTATTCCTGGTTGTGACCGGGGGTGTCGCGATCGCGGTCGCGGTGTATGGCATCGGTTATGCCCGCCACGGACTCGACGGCCGGGGCGTCCAAGCGGTGTTGCCGCTGTTCGTGCTGGCCATGCTGCTGGTTCCGGCGGCGGCCAGCGTGGGCACGTTCCTAGTGTGCTGGGAACTGATGGCGCTGACCTCGCTGGTACTGGTGCTCGCCGAGCATCAGCAGCGCGACACCGTGGCGGTCGCCGGGCGCTGGTACGCGGTGATGACCCATCTGGGCATGGTGGCGATCCTGATCGGGTTGCTCGTGCTGGTGGCGCATTCCGCCGATGACTCGTTCCCAGCTTTGCGGGCCGCTGCAACGAATCTGTCGCCGGTCGTGGCCAACGTCGTGTTCGTGTTGACTCTGGTGGGGTTCACATCCAAGGCCGGGATCTTGCCGCTGCACGCCTGGTTGCCGCGGGCGCATCCCGAGGCCCCGAGTCATGTGTCGGCGCTGATGTCGGCAGCGATGGTCAACCTCGGTATCTATGGCATCGCCAGGGTCGGTTTCGACCTGCTGGGCGGCGGCCCCAGATGGTGGTGGCTGCTGGTGCTCGTGCTGGGCGCACTGTCTGCGGTCTACGGGATCTTGCAGGCCGCAATGAGCAGCGACCTGAAGCGGCTTTTGGGCAATTCGACGACCGAGAACATGGGACTTGTGCTGGTCGGAGTCGGAGCGGCCGGGCTTTTCGCCTCCGCGGGCGACGATGTGCTGGCGGGGGTGGCGTTGTCTGCGGCGCTGCTGCACGTGATCAATCATGCCGCGTTCAAGACCTTGTTGTTCCTCTCTGCCGGCTCGGTGCTGCACGCGACCGGCAGCCGTGATCTCGACGCGTTGGGTGGGCTTCGGGCAGGTATGCCAGTCACCACGTGGGGCTTCGGGCTCGGAGCGCTGGCAGCCTCGGCATTGCCGCCAGGAACCGCGTTCGTCAGCGAGTGGCTGCTGTTGCAGGCCCTGATCCACGGGCTGCCCGCCTCGGGCGCGGCGACCGCGATCGTGATGCCGGTGGCCGTGGCGGCCGTGGCACTAACCGCCGGGTTGGCCGTGGCCACCTTCGTCAAGGCGTTCGGAGTCGGGTTTTTGGCTCGGCCACGCAGCAGCGCTGCCGCGAATGCCACCGAAAGCCCGGTCAGCATGCTGGCCGGGATGGGGCTTGCGGCAGTGGCCTGCGTCACATTGGCCCTGGTGCCCAGCGTGGTCCTGCCCGCGGTCGGCTCCGCGAGCACCATGACCCTGGGGACTGCGCAGCCCGCTGTGAGCGGGCAGGTCACGCTGCAGTTGAACGGGGTCGCGGGAGCGCTCTCGCCCTTGCTGCTGACCGTCGCCCTTCTAGTGGTCAGCGTCGTCCTTGTCGGAGCGGTGCGCCTGATCGCGGCACGCCGAGCCCGGCGCACCGCCCGACTGTGGGACTGCGGTGCGGGACCACTGTCGCCCCGCATGGAGTACACGGCGACGTCCTTCGCCGAACCGCTGCAACGGGTCTTCGACGACGTGGTGCAGCCAGAACAGGACATCGACGTGACCCACCATCAGGAGTCGAGCTACCTCGTGCAAGCCGTGGAATACCGCCAGCGCGTGCCCGATCGCCTCGAACGCCGCCTCTACGAGCCTGTTCTGCGATTGATCACTGCCTGGGGGAGTGTTGCCCGCCGGCTGGCCACCGGCAGTGTGCACCGCTACCTCGGCTACGGCTTCTACACCGTGTGCGGCTTGTTGATCCTGCTGGTGGTGATCCGATGAACGCGTTGGGCGTGATCGGCGGGGTCCTGCAGTTCGTGCTCGTCGTCGCAGGATCACCCTTCTTGGTAGGGGTGATGCGCCAGGTGCGGGCACGGCTGGAAGGCCGTGCCGGGGCGGGAATCGGTCAACCGTGGCGGGACTTGCGCAAGCTGCTGCGCAAGGAGTCCATCACGCCACGCGGCACCAGCGAGGTGTTCCGGATCGCGCCGTTGGTGCTAGTGGCCACGACCGTGGTCGTCGCGATCGTGGCCCCGTTCGTGACGACCGCATCCGCCGTGGATTCGGTCGCAGACCTGTTCGCGGTGGTCGCCCTGCTGGCGCTGGGCACCGTCGCGCTGGCGTTGGCCGGGTTAAACACCGGCACCGCGTTCGGCGGCATGGGCGCCAGCCGCGAGATGACCATCATCGCGCTCGTCGAGCCGACACTGCTGGTGTCGATCTTCGCGTTGTCGGTGCGAGTCGGGTCGACCAATCTGGGCGCGATCGTGACCTCGACCTTGCAGGACCCGGCCCGGGTGATCTCCCCGGTCAGCCTTTTGGCCGCGGTGGCCCTGGTCGTGGTGATCATTGCCGAGACAGGGCGGCTGCCGGTGGACAACCCCTCCACGCACCTGGAACTGACGATGGTGCACGAGGCAATGATCCTGGAGTACGCAGGCCGGGACCTGGGCCTGGTCGAATGGGCCTCGGCGATGCGACTGACGGCATTTCTCGGGTTGCTGGCGAACCTGTTCGTTCCGTGGGGCATCGCGACCGCCGCCACGCCCGTCGCCCTGCTCGCGGGAGTCGCGGCCTTCGTGATCAAGGTGGTGCTGCTCGGGGTCCTGCTCTCTGCGGGGGAGGTGTTCCTGGCCAAGTTGCGTCTGTTCCGGGTGCCCGAGCTGCTGGCCGGATCATTCCTGCTGTCGTTGCTGGCCGTCACCGCCTCCTTCTTCCTGGCACAGCCCCACTGACGAATCTTCGATGGGAACCACCATGACGACCGAGCATCTGAGATCGCGATGAGTCACGACCTCTACGTCCAACTGTTGGACTTGGCCTGCGGCGTCCTGCTGCTCACTGCTGTACTCGTGCTGTGGCGCCGGGAACTGGCCGTCATCATCCGCGTGTTCGCGCTGCAAGGACTGGCACTGGCCGCTCTCGTCGCGGTCCTGGCTGCGCACGAAGGCTCGATCGAGTTGGGGGCCGTCGCAGTCGGAATCCTAGTGCTGCGTGCTGGGGTGCTTCCCGCGTTGCTGCGACGCGCGCTGGCGGCGGCTGGCGAAGAGCGCCGGGAGACCCGGCCACTGGTCAACGTCGCCTCGTCCCTGCTCGCTGCAGCGGTGCTGACGCTGCTGGGGTATGCGGTGTCCCAACCGTTGGTCGCCTTGGCTCCGTCACCGGCGACGCAGGCCGTCGCCGTGGGCATGACCGTCGTATTGATCGGGTTCTTCGTGCTGGTCACTCGACGGCGCGCCCTATCCCAGTTGGTCGGCTTCCTGCTGATGGACAACGGCATCACCGCAGTCGGATTCCTCACCACCTCCGGAGTCGGACTCGTCGTGGAGCTGGGGGTGTCCCTGGACGTGCTGCTGGCCGTCCTGGTCCTGCAAATTCTGACCACGCGCATGCGGGCCACGTTCGGCGATACCGACCTGGACGAACTGCGGGAGCTGCACGACTGATGACTCACCTTCTCCTCCTTGCCCCCGTCGTCGTCCCCGCGCTCGGAGCCGTGATCTACGCGCTGGCGGGATGGCGCCGCGCCACCGCCTGGGTCAGCGCCGCAAGCGCGGCGCTCGTGCTCGCCACCGCGATCGCCACCTCCGCCGCGGTCGTCAACGACGATCCTCACACCGTCTTGGCAGGGTTGCTGCGGGTTGATGCGCTGAGCGCGTTCATGCTTGTCGTGATCGGAGCCATCGCTTTCTTGGCCACGGCAGCGACACCAGACCACCTGCGTACCGAGATCATCGCCGGGCGGGCCAGTTCGCGCACCGCCGCTCGGCACTGCCTGCTGGTCCAGTTGTTCCTGGCGGCGATGGCACTCGCGGTGTTGGCCGCGAACCTGGGGATGCTGTGGGTCGCGGTCGAGGCCACCACCATCGTGACCGCGTTTCTGGTGGGACAGCGGCGAACTCGTCCCGCGGTGGAGGCGGCGTGGAAGTACGTGGTGATCTGCTCAGCGGGCATCGCGTTGGCGCTGCTGGGCACGTTCCTGCTCAACTACGCCTCGCAGCACACTGCTCCCGGTGCGGGTCTGAACTGGGCGGAGTTGGCTGCCAGTGCCCACACCCTCGACCCGGGCGTCACTCGCATCGCCGTCGTGCTGCTGATCGTCGGGTTCGGGACCAAAGCGGGCCTGGCGCCCTTGCATGCGTGGCTGCCCGATGCGCACAGCCAAGCACCGGCGCCCGTGTCGGCGTTGATGTCCGGGGTGCTGCTCTCCGTGGCCTTCTACGCAATTCTGCGGGTGAAAGTGATCGCCGACGCCGCACTGGGAACCGGCTTCGCCCGGACGCTCCTGGTGGTGATCGCCCTGGCTTCGCTGGCACTCTCGGCGTCACTGCTGCTGGCCCAACGTGATTACAAGCGGATGTTGGCCTACTCCAGCATCGAGCACATGGGCCTGCTGGCCTTGGGGGCCGCGGTCGGCGGACGACTCGCGATCGCTGCGGTCTTGCTGCACATCCTCGGCCACGGGCTGGCCAAGAGCGTGCTGTTCCTCGGGTCCGGACACATCCTGCAGATCACCGGCACCAGCCGCATCGACCAGGTTCGGGGCCTGGCCGCCCGACAGCCGGTCCTGGCCGGATGTTTCGGGCTCGGTGTCCTCGCCCTCATCGGGTTGCCACCGTTCAGCCTGTTCGCCAGCGAGCTTGGCATCGCCCGAGCAGGATTCACCGCAGGACTCGGCTGGGCGATGGCCGCTGCGCTCGTCCTCGTCCTCGTGATCGCCGCCGCCTTGGTAACCCATACCAGCCGCATGGTGCTCGGGGCCGCGCCCGATGGGCCGGGTGCGGCCACCGCGTCGCCCCGAATGAACGTCATCGCCGGTGCCGCACTGGTCGTCGGCCTCCTGGCCTGCGCCGCGATCGGGGTCACCACCGGCCGTTGCACCCGTTGCTGTCCCTGGCCGCCGATCTCCTCGCGGGAACACCATGACCACACCCGAACACCACGCTCACGGCGAATCGGTCGGCTACCGCCGCACCGCGCTCACGATCAGCCCCGACGCGGTCCCCGGACAGGTGGGGGAGCTGCTGGATGCCGGATTCCGGATCGCTCTGATCGCCGGGCACGACGACGGCGACGCGCTGCGCGCCGTCTACCTGTTCACGCAGGCGGGCACCGATCGTCGCATCGAACTGCACGTGCCACTCGACCGCGACCATCCGCACCTGCCGAGCGTGGCAAGGTTGTCCTTCTCCGCCGGCCGCTTCGAACGCGAAATGCGCGATCTGTTCGGCATCGTGCCCGACGACCACCCGCTGCCACGCCGACTGGTCCGGCACTTCCACTGGCCCCAAGGCTGGTACCCGATGCTGCACGACGCCGGGGAGCCACCAGAGTTCGGCGACGTCGACGGTCCTTACCCCTTTCGCACCGTCGAAGGCCCCGGCGTCTACGAGATTCCCGTGGGGCCAGTACACGCCGGGATGATCGAACCCGGCCACTTCCGCTTCTCGGTCGTCGGCGAAACCATCCTCAACCTCAAAGCCCGCCTCTGGTTCGTCCATAAAGGACTGGAAAAGCTGTTCCAAGGACGCCGCCCCGAGGAAGCATTCGAACTCGCCGAACGCGTCAGCGGCGACACGGCTGTCGGGCACACGCTCGCGTTCTGCCAGGCCATCGAAGACGCCCGGTCGCTGTCAGTCCCGGTACAAGCCCAGCAGCTCCGCGCGATCCTGCTGGAACTGGAGCGCCTCTACAACCACGTCACCGACCTCGGCGCCTTGTGTAACGACGCGGGACACAGCATTCTCAACGCCCACGCTGGCCGCATCCGCGAACAACTGCTCCGCATCAACGATCACGTCGCCGGTCACCGGCTCCTGCGTGGCGGCATCCACCTCGGCGGCACCGCTGTCCGGCACCTGCCCGACACCGATACGCTGGCTTCCATCGGCGAGGACATTGCCGAGCTGGCCAGCCTCGCGCTGGGCCATAGCGTGGTGCGGGACCGCTTCTCGGGGACCGCGGTCTTGACTCATGAGCAGGCCACCGACCTCGGTACGCTGGGCTACGTGGCCCGCGCCAGCGGACTTGCCGTCGACGCCCGGCACGACCATCCCACTCTTCCTGAACCCGGGGAGCGTGCCTCCCACAGCCACACTCAGGGCGATGTCCTGGCCCGCTTCACTGTCCGCACTGAGGAGATCGCCCACTCCATCGAGCTGATCACACGTCTGGTCAAGGTTCTCGACGGCCGGACGACCTCTCCGGGCGACACCTCGGATGCCGGCCCCCATGCCGCTGGCTCCGGCGTCGGCATCGTCGAAGGCTGGCGCGGCACGATCGTGCACCGCGTGGAACTCGCCTCCGACGGCACCCTGCGCCGGGTCAAGGTCGTCGACCCCAGCTTCCTCAACTGGCCCGCCTTGCCCGTCGCACTGACCGACACGATCGTGCCGGACTTCCCGCTGACGAATAAGAGCTTCAACCTCTCCTACGCCGGCAACGACCTTTAGTCACAACCGCGGCCTAGGCCTCATCCGAGGAGTCTGGGCTGGTCCATGACCCACAACCTGGTTCGGTCTGCCTGCCGGCGGGCTACCTCGCTGGTGGCTCACCAGCGAGTCGGACTGAGGTGAGCCAGGTCGCCGTCGTGCAGAGAGCGAAGCATCCGACACCCAACCATCGCGCCGAGGTAGGCATCTTCCACTTCACATAAGTGCATACTTGCAAAACTCTTTAACTGCATACATCATTGAGGCATGCTGCGTGGCGGATTTGTGACGGCAGGAAGAGGCGGGGCGATGAACGAGTTTCTGACGGTCCTGCGGGACCGCATCGACGCTGCCCAGCACGGGCTGGAGCAGGCCGAGAAAGCCGGCCACGAGCACGAGGTCCACCTGCACAGCGCCCGGCTCCTGGACTTGGTCGACCGTGCCACCAGTCACGGAGTGGACACCACAGAGTGGGTACCTTCCGTCGTCCTGGCGACCGCGACCAGGAGCGTCCGATGACCGTGCCGCTGTATCAGGTCAAGGCCCAGCTCTTTCGTACGCTGGGACATCCGGTGCGCATCCGTGTCCTGGAGCTGCTACTGGACGGCCCCAAGGCGGTGCACGAGCTGTTGACAGAGCTTCCGATGGGATCGGCCAAGCTGTCGCAGCAGTTGGCCGTTCTGCGCGGAACCGGCGTGGTGTCGGCACGTCGAGACGGCAACACGGTCGAATACTCGCTGAGCACCACCGATGTCGGTGACTTGTTGCGCGCGGCACGCCTCGTCTTGACCCAGCACGCGGTAGGGCAAGGAAAGCTGCTGGCCGAACTGCGCATGGAGACAGCATCGTGACATCGCTATCGTCCGGTGGGTACTCCAAGCGTCAGCCGGCCATTCCCGGCCAGCGCCCCTCCGGACCGGAACCAATCGGTCGTGCCAGGTCGGCACACCACAACCGAGCCGAACGCGGCGAGGTTGTGATCGTCAGTGATGGCAGTGGCCTGCGGCACCAAAGGCCACCTCGACTACGGGTGCAACCGACGGTGCGCGCTTACGCGGCCTTGATCAAGGACCTCGGTGGACCCCACGCCGTTTCGCAGCCGGTCACCGCCCGGAGTAACCGCGAACTCATCGGCTCTCTCCAGGCGCTTCCCGCTGACACCGGGGCCGTTTATCTGGCACACACGGACCCCGAACGAGGGTTCGTGGCCCAACGCGCGTTGTCCGAGGCTGGTGGGCCGCCG
Organism: Saccharopolyspora sp. ID03-671; assembly: GCF_045278815.1. NCBI lineage: Bacteria > Bacillati > Actinomycetota > Actinomycetes > Pseudonocardiales > Pseudonocardiaceae > Saccharopolyspora > Saccharopolyspora sp. ID03-671. Next base: position 2,789,693 of record NZ_CP134054.1, on the reverse strand, counting down.
CTGATCACCGATCAGGACACCACCGCGATCGGACTGACGGCCGAGTTGCTGACCGCGTTGATGCGTGCTGGACGCCAGCTAGCGACCAGCTACGTAGTGGTCGCGGGCGCCGATGCCATGCCCAACCTCTGCCCACTGCTGATGGCCGCCGGCATTCGCGACATCGGCATCTGGAAACAAGCCGACGCCGCAGTGCTTCCGCTCGCCCAAGCCATCCAGGGAGCCGACGCTGTCATTGACGTCCGGGATCGAGCCAGCAGCCCACACGACTCAGGGATCGACGGCCCGAGCGTGGTGGTCGCCCCGAACGACCCCACCTGCTCGATCGTCGCCGTTCCAGGATTGCTGCGGGCGGTCGTGGACGCGGCGAATCCGCGGATGGACGTGGGTGTTTATGGGGCCTGCGCTCATGCCCTAGTGATGGCGACGCCGGCCGATCGCTGCCTGCCCGCGCCCGACCTCGCGCTCACTGACAGCGTCGCGTGGGCGACCGCGCAAGCGCTCAAGCATGATCCCGGCACATGACGAATACTGACCGATCTTCCCATTTCTCGTCCCACGGACAGGAGGAGGTAGAACACTAAACAAGAACGGCATGGGGTGCACCGAGAAAGTGTCGAGCAATGCGGGAGTATCGGAGTTAGTTGCCAGCTTCCGTTTTCGGTAGTGTGCGCAAGAATGCGACTAGGCATTTTCTTGAGGCAGCATCTTGGCAGTTCAGATGCGGTGCTGTGGACGTCGGCTGTCACCAATCTAAGGCTGTCTAGATCCTGTCCGCGCTTCTGTGGCGGCTTTTTGCCTTCGCTACTTAATCGATTCCCAAACTGATGGAGTGAGTAAAAATACATACTGATCGTTCCGTGATTTGAAGGCATTCCCGTTACTCTGGTGGCCATCCCTTCCAACGATGTGAATGGTGCCTATGCACCTGTGAGGAGCGGCAGGATGACCGCAGCGACCATCCCCGGTCTCGACCAGGCACCGACCACGCACGAGCGTCTGCTGTCGTGGGTGCGCGAGGTCGCCGAGCTGACCACACCCGACCAGGTCGTGTGGTGCGACGGTTCGCAGGAAGAGTGGCAGCGACTCACGGACCAGCTCGTTGAGGCCGGCACGTTCACTCGTCTGGAGAAGAAGCCGAACTCCTTCTGGGCCGTGTCCGACCCCAGCGACGTCGCACGGGTCGAAGGCTCGACCTACATTTGCTCGGAGAAGCCGGAAGACGCGGGTGTCACCAACAACTGGATGCACCCGGTCGACATGAAGATGATCATGCGGGAGCTCTACCGGGGCGCCATGCGTGGCCGCACGATGTATGTCGTCCCGTTCTGCATGGGCCCGGTGGACGCCGAGCCGCCGAAACTGGGCGTGGAGATCACCGATTCCGAGTACGTCGTGGTTTCGATGCACATCATGACGCGGATGGGCTCGAAGGTCTTGGAGCGCTTCGGCGCCGACGCGGAGTTCGTCCCAGCGCTGCACTCGGTAGGTGTTCCGCTGGAGCCGGGCCAGCAGGACGTGGCCTGGCCGTGCAACGACACCAAGTACATCACCCACTTCCCCGAGGAGCGGATGATCTGGAGCTTCGGCTCCGGTTACGGCGGTAACGCGCTGCTGGGCAAGAAGTGCTACTCGCTGCGCATCGCGTCGGTCATGGCCCGCGACGAGGGCTGGCTCGCCGAGCACATGCTCATCCTCAAGCTGACCTCGCCGGAGGACAAGGTCCACTACGTCGCCGCCGCGTTCCCGTCCTCGTGCGGCAAGACGAACCTGGCGATGCTGCAACCGACGATCCCGGGCTGGAAGGTCGAAACGCTCGGTGACGACATCGCGTGGATGCGCTTCGGCGAGGACGGTCGCCTTTACGCGGTCAACCCCGAGGCCGGGTTCTTCGGCGTCGCCCCCGGCACGGACTACCACACCAACCCGACCGCGATGCGCACCATCGAGCAGGGCAACACGCTGTTCACCAACGTCGCCCTCACCGACGACAACGACGTCTGGTGGGAAGGCATGGGAACCCCGCCCGCGCACCTGACCGACTGGAAGCAACGGGACTGGACCCCGGACTCTGAGGAGCCCGCGGCACACCCGAACTCCCGCTACTGCACGCCGATGTCGCAGTGCCCGATCCTTGCACCGGAGTGGGACGACCCGAAGGGCGTGCCGATCTCGGCGATCCTCTTCGGTGGCCGCCGCAAGACGACGGTGCCGCTGGTGAACGAGGCGTTCGACTGGCAGCACGGCGTATTCATGGGCGCCACCATGTCGTCTGAGACTACGGCAGCGGCCACCGGCCAGGTTGGTGTGGTGCGACGTGACCCGATGGCCATGCTGCCGTTCATCGGCTACAACGTCGGCGACTACCTGCAGCACTGGCTGCACATCGGCGAGACGGCGGACACCTCGAAACTGCCGCGGATCTACTACGTCAACTGGTTCCGCCGCGACGAGTCGGGAAAAAAGATCGTGTGGCCTGGTTTCAGCGAGAACTCCCGCGTGCTGAAGTGGATCATTAATCGCATCGAAGGCAACGCCACAGCCGAGGACACCGCCATTGGCAGGGTGCCCTCAGCCGATCAGATCGACCTGTCGGGCCTAGACACCCCGCGTGAGGACGTCGAAACAGCGCTCAACGTGGACGTCGAGGAATGGAAGGCCGAGATCCCGCTGATCGAAGAGTGGTTCGCCAAGATCAGCAACTCGCTGCCAATGCCCTTGGGCGACGAGCTGAACGCCCTCAAACACCGCCTCGGATAGGCGCCACAGGTCGGCTCGCGGTACTGCCAAGCGGCACGCTGAGGTTTGGCAATGACTGCTCAGTCGAGGGAGTCGTGGTGACTACATCCGACTCCCCAAAGCGGGCACGGAAAGTCCAGTGGGCTGTCCAGTGCGACAGCCCACTGGGCATCGCTCGGCGCCGACCAGCCTGGAACGTTCGCAAAATGGACGTTCGGGACCACTCGTTGGTGATCTTCGATGGATCCACTGGCTTTGAGCCGAGCGGCTTTGCGGATGCCGCGCTCCGCCATCGCTAGATGGCAAGGTGAGGGTGCCCAACACACGCTTACGCTGACCTCGCATTGATGGACCGAATCTATGTGCCAAGATCTTGAATCTGCCAGCCAGTCTGTAGGCGAGGGAGGTCGGCGACGTCCAAATCCTGCGCTGTGGCTGTACTACCAGTATGGAGGCAGGCTGCCAGCGAGGTACAGCAAATGGATTCTCCACGACGGAACATGTACAACATGGCTGCTGCGTGTCCTGATCCGCAGCCTCGTGCAGATCGCTCCAATCGCCATCGCGCTGTTCGTTACGCTAGGCGTGCTTGGCGGTAATTGGCCACTTGCTGCCGGCTCACTCCTGCTCGGGATTCTGGTCGTCGTCAGAATTTCACTGACCAGCGCAACGGACAGTGTTGACAATCGGCTTGCGAATTACGGGTTCCCGCCAGGACACGGGTCAAGAGTGCGTAGTCAAATCGACGAGGCTGCAGCGGCGCGATACCGCGCGAGATGGCGACAAGACCGCCCCTAATTGTCATGACAACTTAGTGCGATAAGTGTCTTTACCTCTCCTTGGGATTTATCAGCCCTTGGTTCGAGGCGCTTCTCATGTGCCACGTGGATGTCGCACCGCCTGGCGAACGGTCCATTCAATACTGTCCGTCAGGGCGGGATCTATACCGGGGAAATCCTGGTCTGGTGGAGTCATCGTACACAGAGCTTGAGCCACTGCGGCGTACACGTCGATATCGATCCTTGTTATGGGCGAGTCCAAGGCGACGTTGAGCAGTCCAGGCAAGGCCCCGATGGAGCCGACGAAATCTTTGTCTTTGGGGGTGAGGATCGCAGGTCCGGTTTCGCCTAGCGCGCGGAGGTCATCATGCTGCTCGGTTCGCAGGTCGATAACGGCATCGGCGTCCTGAGAAACGCGTTCTAGTGGAAAAATTGGGGCATCTGCTTCCTTCCAGAACGCGATGTCAAAGATCTGGACAGCCATGAGCAAGGGGCCGAGGTTGGGCAGGGTGCTGCCTTCGGCGAGGACGACTTGACTGGTAGCAGTCGCGCGTCCTCTGCGCGTCAGGATTGTCAACAACTTTGCGCACAGGGCCATTGCAGTGACGTCCTGATCAGCGATCACAAGGCGTCCCCCGGACCCGCCTCCCAAGTTTCGCTGAACGGTCGCCAGTCGCGAAGCGTCCGTGTGTACGAGGTAGACCGCCCGGACCTCCGCAGGCAAGGCGCGCAAACCATCAACAAGCTCATGGGCGTCGTAAGCATTCAGCAGGATGTCGCAGGCCCTTGGCCCTCCGAGTTGCCGAAGCAACCTGGCGTACCCGCGTAGCACCGAGTCCAGCTCGAATCCCACGGGTTCGGCCAAGCCGCTCCCGTCACTGACCACGGCGACGGGCATAGCGAGGCCGTTGGACTGGTCGGTGGTCACCGTTTCACTCTCGCACTTGTGGAGGCTGATCGATCCCGCCACCGTCGTGTGCAGTTGTCCTTTGCCACGGACAGGTCAGTAGGTCACTGATCCCGTCGCTCGGACGGAAAGGCGGTTCCGTCTTCCGTTGGAAGCCCGCGGCTTGCCACCAGTCCCGCCGTGCCCTCGGCCAGCCGGTACGACAGGCCCGCGATCGCACAACGGCCGGCTTCGACCTCGGCCGCGAGCAGGGTGGAGCGCCCCACCAGATAGTCGACGGTCCGCCGGATGTGCTCATCCACAAACTGATTGATCTCGGTCAGGCCAGCCGCACGTCCAGACAGCACACTCGGCGTCACTCGCTCCACGACATCCCCCAGGTAACCGGCTGGCGCGACACCGTCACGGTGAGCCTCAGCGGCTGCCGTGACAGCTCCGCACGAGTCATGCCCGAGCACCACTACCAGTGGCGCCCCTAGCACGCTCACCCCGTATTCGATGCTTCCTAGAACCTCCGGCCCTGACACATGGCCAGCCGTACGTACGACAAAGAGATCGCCCAGACCGCGGTCGAAGATGATCTCGGCCGCGAGGCGGGAATCCGAACACCCGAAGAGCACAGCGAAGGGACGTTGGCCCGGCGTCAGGGCGGATCTGCGGTCCGCGTCCTGGTTCGGGTGCAACCGGTCGCCGTGCACGAAGCGCTCGTTGCCCTCCACCAAGACAGCGAACGCGTCTTCAGGAGAGGAGGGGATGAAGCTGGACATACGTAGCAAATTACCGAACTATCGATGAGGACGGGCCGTGGCACTTGTCACCCGCAGTCCAACGCCTGGCTTCTAGGACTCACCCAACGTGAGGTAAGAGGACGGCGGGCTGCCGAGGTTCGACAGCTGCTGCGGTTCGGGTGTTCATTCCACTGCCGCCAGCACGGCTCCGGGTTGGCGGTGTTGGCGGATGTGGCGGGTGAGGGTGCGGGCTCGTTTCGAGCCGATGCTGAGTTTTCGGCGGAGGGTGTCGGCGGAGATCGGACGTTGGTAGAGGTTCCAGTGTTCGGCGGTATGCCTCCTCGCGCAGCGGATCATCGTCCTCACCGTGCGGTACCTCTGAGTCTGCGTCGGTGGTGTTGGCGCTGTGACCGGGCACGTTGTTCACGACCGTGCGCAGCGCTGGCACATCGTCGGCCTCTTCGGGCACCTCTGGTGACGTGCTGGCTTCGCCCGAGTCCGTCGAGTGCGGCTGCGCTGATGCGCTCTCGTCGGACTCGGGAACAGTCCCACTCGTCGTCTCGGCGTGGCGCCGTTTGAGTGCCTGGTTGAGTAGTTCGACTGACAGCAGTAGCGCTAGTGGTGGGCAGGCGGCTACGGCGATGGAGAAGGTGTTCAGTTCGGGTGCGGAGGCGATGTTGGCGCATAGCGATAGCCCGATGCCGAGGGCGAAGGAAAGCCATGCTTTCCACTGCCCGGTGGCGCGGTGGCGGTGGCCGGTTTTCCAGAGTTCGATGGTGGCCATCGTCAAGAGTCCGTCGACGATGAGTGGCCAGAGGGTGGCGGTGGTTTCGTCGGCGCCGAAGCGCAGGGCGAAGTCGCGGCCGTGCCGGTAGGAGACGTAGGCGGCGCCCGCGGCCACCAGGAGGGTGCAGGCGCACTGTAGATGCAGTGATCGATCGGGGGTGGGGCTCGGTGTGGATGGCGTGCTGGTCATCGGGCTTCACCTGCCCGGGGCTGTCCGTGGGTGTCGCGGATCGGGACGCCGCGTTCGTGCAGGCGTTGGCGGACGGTGCCGGCGGCGACGTCCATGCGTGCGGCGATGCGGGTCAGCGACCATCCCTGGTTGTAGAGCCGGACGGCGTCGTCGATCTGCTCGGTGGTCAGGCCGCGGCGGCGCATCGGGATATCGTGGCGGTGCAGGATCGCGCTGACGGTGCGGCGCTCGATACCGAACTGATCACCCAGCTCGTAGACGGTGGAGCCGGACTTGTAGCCCTCGATCAGTTGCTGCACCTGGTCGTCGCGGAGTCGCCGGGTGCGGCCGGGCTTTGCCCGCTTTGGTGTCGGTTGGGACGGTGCAGTCAGGTCCGGCAGCTCCTTTCGCAGTGTTTCCAGTGCGCTGACCTGGGCTTTTGTGTTCGAGTAAGCTCCCCCAACCTCCACCTCGATGACCAGGGCCGATGCTTCCGAGCATCGGCCCTGGTCTGTTTCTGCCTGTCTAACGCTCTAACAAGCTCTTCGTCGTTCTGGCGAGAACTTGGTCAACACGGCTCACCCTGTCGTCCGACGGGTAGTGGGTCCCGGTTGCTGCCCGTCCGAATGGTGTTCACGGGTGGGCAGGCACCCGAATCCGCTACTTCACTTCACCGCGCTCTCGGCGGTCACCGGGTCGCGGTTCCCGCTTCGCAGCAGCATCAGGCTGCCACCCCACAGGGCGAAGAGCAGCAGCACTCCCAGACGCGCCACGGGCGGCTCGTCTGCGTGGGGGCCGCCGGGAAGTTCCCACGTGCACGTTCGGCCCGGCGGGAGCCAGGACCATTCAGCGGTGCCGAACACGGACGTTCCCGGGCCGAGTTCGCAGGAGGTCGTGCCAGCGAGATACCCCTCGGCCGCCAACATGATGATCCATCCCGCCAGGGCAAGCGCCCAAACCGCGCCCAACAGCCCAAGTTTCGAACTGAGCGGCATCATTTGCGCTCCTTTTGGCGGATTCACGTAGCAGCATCCTTGGCCTCGTGGGGGTTGGGCTGTCCGCAGGACGCCCGGGACCGGAGCGGGGTTGTTCCGAGAATGCTTGTGCCGCACCGTCTTGTTGTCCATCGGCTACCCGACTCAGCCCCCACGCCACCGAAGGCAGCGCCCTGGCGGTGACGCTCCGGCGAGGATCGTCCCTGGTCACCGCTGCCGCTGCCAGTGCCGGGTCATTCACGTCGAGGACAAGTGGAAGACGGGCCAGCCGATCTCCGTGCGCCACGATTCCGGCGCGGGGTCGTCGCGAGGTCCGCACAGGTAGGTCTCGTGGGTGGGGCCGTCAACGGCGAGAGCGTGCTCGGCGACCCAGGAACCGAGCCTGCCGTACGTGACGTCGATGTCATCGTGCGGGCCGCGATGGACCGCGACCGCGAGTTCCACCGCTGGCAGGGTGTGCGGGGCGACGCGACCGGTTGCCCGAACCTCGCTGACCGGCCGGTAGACCAGGACAGTGCCTCGCCCCGCGGTGAACAGCTCGTTGTCGTACAGGCCTCCCGGCGGTCCGACGCACCCGGCGACGGCGGCGTCGAGTTCAGCCATCGCTTCGTCGTACCAGGCCAACACTTCGTCCAGCCCGACCGTTCCGCTGACTGCGGCCACAGTCCGGGCCGGCACCGATCGCAGCTCCACCGCCAGCCGCTCGACGTCCGGCCAGAGCAGCTGACGCAGCGACGTGACCGCGGCCCGGGTCCGATCGAGCTGAACCTCCATCCGCCGCAGATGCCCGGCGATCAACCCCGAGCGCTCCTCCGTGTCCTCGGTGGCGAGGATCCCCTTCACCTCGGCGAGCGGCATGTCCAGCTCCCGAAGCCGGTGGATTACCTGCGCGTTGGGGATCTGCCCACTGGTGTAGTAGCGGTAGCCGGTCGCCGGATCAACTGAGGCCGGCTCCAACAGCCCGGACTCGTGATAGCGGCGCAACGTGCGCACGCTCAGGCGGGTCAGCTGGGCGAACTCCCCGATGGTCAGGCCGTGGCGCATGCGACCACTGTGCACCCTCTCCCCGCGGGAGGCTCAAATCCATGCGGCTGGTACTCTCTCCCCAGGTGAGACCCCACGGTCGCAGCATGACGAACTCAGGACGTGCCGGCCGGATCAGCGAACGCCTCGATGGCAGGCGGGCATTGGTGACCGGTGCGAGCAAAGGGACCGGCGCCGCGATCGCCACCCGGTTGCGGGAGGCTGGGGCGACGGTGATGGCGATCGCCCGCACGCGCCCAGCGGACCATCCGAGCCCGGGCCTGTTCCTCACGGCCGACCTCACCACACGCGAAGGCGTCACCACCGTCGTCGACGAAGTGCGCGAACGGCTCGGCACGGTCGACATCCTCGTGCACACGCTCGGCGGTTCGCATACCTCGCCCGGTGGCTTCGCCGCGCTTACCGACGACGACTGGGACGACGAGCTCAGGCTCAACCTGCTCGCTGCGGTCCGCCTGGACCGCGCCCTGCTGCCACCGATGATCGAGGCCCGCCGCGGGGCGGTGGTGCACGTCTCCTCCATCCAGCGACGTCTGCCTCTGCACGACTCGACCCTGGGCTATGCCGCGGCAAAGGCAGCACTGACCACCTACAGCAAAGGGCTCGCCAACGAAGTCGGCCCGCACGGCATCCGGGTCAACGTCGTCTCGCCCGGCTTCATCCGAACGGCTGGTGCCGACGGCCTGATCGACCGGACGGCTCAAAGCCTGGACATCTCCCGGGAACAGGCGCTGAAGCAGATCATGGATTCTCTCGGAGGCATCCCGCTCGGCCGCCCTGCCGAGCCCACCGAGGTCGCCGAACTCGTCGCGTTCCTCGCCTCCGACCGCGCCGGCGCCATCACTGGAACCGAACACACCATCGACGGCGGAACCGTCCCGACCGTCGGCTGAACCTAGGAGTACTCCATGACCACCGAACTACCCCACCCGATCAGCTCATTCCTGGCCGCCCACCGCGTCCGCGACGTCGACGCGGCGATGCGGTACCTCACCACCGACGCCACCGTCACCGATGAAGGCCGCACCTACCGCGGGTCAACCGCGATCCGCGCCTGGGTGCAGCGAGGGGGCAGCGAGTACACCTACACCAGCGAGCTCACCGAAACCGAGAAGGTTGACGACGACCACTACGTGGCGACCCACCACCTGGAAGGCGACTTCCCCGGCAACGTCGTGGACCTTCGATTCCAGTTCACCCTCCGCGATGCGCAGATTACGAGCCTCGTCATCACCCCCTGAGAGCTGGTTCACCGTGGTTTTCGCGGTCACCTCCCAGGTGATGCGGTCGGAACCCGGTCCGCTTCTCAACGTCTGCACGGCCTCCACCGGCGCGGACGGCCTCGCCGTCCTGGGCGCGTGGGGAACGGGGAAAGCGGGTAGCCCTCGCGTGGACCGTGCATCAGCGACGAGGGACGGAGTGGTCATGACCAGGAGAGATGACATGCGGGTCGCCAAGGCGCTGCAGGGGCTCGACTTCCCCGCCGACCGCGATCAGATCCTCGATTTCGCCACCGACCGCGAGGCCGACGCGGAAACCCTCAGCGCGCTCCGGTCCATCCCGTCCGCGCGGTACGCCAGCAAGGACGAGGTCGTGCACGCGGTTCCCCAGGAACCCGAGGGCGATGCCCCGGGTGGTACCGCGCGCGGCTGACTTCGCGTTCGCAGGCCGTCGAGCGCCCCCGGAGCTATCGTGACCGGCATGGTCCGGGGGCTGGCTCTTCTCGTGTTCGCACTGGTGGCGGCGTGCGGGACCACCTCGCCGCCACCACCCGCTCCCAGCGCGCCCCCTCCCAGCACGCCCGCACCGAGTCCCGCCCAGCCGCCGCCCCCTGCGCCGTCGCCCCCCGCGCTTCCGGTGAAGCAGGCTCCCGACGGGTTCGTGCGGTTGCGGGATGTGGATTCCTCGATCTTGGAGGACGTGCGGTACGCGACTCCGCACAACTTCACCGGGGATCCCGTGCCCGGGTACGACGAGCCGATGTGCGTGCTGACCCGCCCGTTGGCGGAGGCGTTGCACCGGGCTCAGCAGCAGCTCGTGCCCGAGGGGTATTCGCTGAAGGTGTACGACTGCTACCGGCCGCAGCAGGCCGATGACCGGTTCGTCGAGTGGGCGCAGAACGACGACCACCGGATGAAGGACGAGTTCTACCCGGGCCTGGCCAAGTCGGAGCTGTACTCGGCGGGCTACATCGCCGAGAACTCCGGGCACAGCAGGGGGAGTTCCGTCGACCTGACGCTGGTGCGGTTGCCCGCCGCGCCGCAGCGGCCCTACGTGCCCGGTGAACCGCTCCACCCCTGCACCGACCCCGAAGGCAAGCGGTTCCCGGACAACAGCGTCGACATGGGCACCGGGTTCGACTGCTTCGACGACCGCGCGCACACCGACGACCCGCGCATCACGGGGGAAGCGCGGGCCAACCGGGACGTGCTGCGCGACGCGATGACCTCCGTCGGGCTGCAGGGCTACTCGGGTGAGTGGTGGCACTTCAACCTGCCCGACGAGCCGTTCCCCGGCGAGTACTTCGACTTCCCCGTCAACAGCGCGGCTTTCCGCTGATCGGGCGGTTCGGACCAAGTTCGTCGTTGCGCGACGCAACTTTCGCGGTGGTGCGTCGTTGACCATCCCGACATGACACGCACGGGTCGCCTCGCGGCCCGATCGACTTGCGCAGTTCGCACCATCCAAAGACGCAGGGAGCGACCCGCAAATGCCCCGATCCGTCCTGCCGGCGCGCGGAATCATCACCGCGGCCGCGTTGTCGCTGGTCATCGCCGGTGTGCAGGCAGCACCCGCGCTGGCCGACGAGGCGCCGACCACTCCGCCGATGGTCAGCGCCGACTTCTACGACCCGCCCGCCGAGCTCCCCGACGCCGACGGGGCCCTGGTGCGCACCGAGCCGCTGCCGCTGGCGCTGAGCCTGCCCAGCATCGGCGGCCAGCGGCTGCCCGGAACGGCGACGCGGCTGATGTACAAGACCACCGACTCCACCGGCAAGCCCGCCGCGGTGACCGGGGCTTACATCGAACCCGCAGCTCAGTGGCGCGGCGAAGGTCCGCGGCCGGTGGTGGCCGTGGCGCCCGGGACGATGGGGCAGGGCGACTCCTGCTCGGCGTCGATGGGCCTGGAGCGGCCGATCTCGCTCAACGGCGACTCGGTGTCGGTCGGCTACGAGGACATCGCGATCTACCGGCTGCTCGCCGAAGGCGCCGCCGTGGTCGTCACCGACTACGTCGGGCTGGGCACCACCGACCGGCTGCACACCTACGTCAACCGGATCGACGGCGGGCACGCGGTGCTCGACGCGGTCCGCGCGGCCCGGTCGCTGCCCGGCACCTCGATCACCCCGGACTCGCGGGTCGCCCTCTACGGCTACAGCCAGGGCGGCGGCGCCACCGGATCGGCGGCCGAGCTGCAGCCGACCTACGCCCCCGACGTCCCGCTCGCCGGCGCCTACGTCGGTGCACCGCCCGCGAACCTCACCGAGGTCATCGGCGGCATCGACGGCAGCGCCCTGGTCGGGGCGCTCGGCTGGTCGCTCAACGGCTTCATCCAGGCCAACCCCGAGCTGCAGCCCATCGCCGACGAGTACCTCAACGAGGATGGCAAAGCCGCGCTGGAGGACCTGTCGACCTCCTGCATCGGCGACGGCATCTTCCGCTACGCCTTCGGCCGCAGCTCGCAGTGGACCACCACCGGGCAGACCCTCGGCGAGGTCGTCGACGCCGAACCCGCGGTGCGCGATGTCCTCGACGAGCAGCTGATCGGCACCCACCAGCCCGCCACCGCGGTCCGCGTGGCGACCGGCGTGCAGGACGACATCGTGCCGCACGAGCAGGCCCGCCAGCTCGCCGTCGACTGGTGCAACGCGGGCGGCGACGTCACCTACGCGCCCGTGCAGATCCCCGACCTGGGCAAGGGGCTGCTGACGAACCACCTGGTCCCGCTGCTCAACGACCAGGGCGCGGCCATCTCGTGGCTCACCGACCGCCTCAACGGCACGCCCGCCACCAACAACTGCAGCACCCTCCCGGAACAACCCTGACGCGCAACGGGGCCGCGCCCCTCGCGGCCCCGTTCGCAGGGTCCGGCCGACGCTGGAGTTGATCTCGGAGGTGCTGCGAGGACGGTTTTTCCTCGAATCACCCATGATCGATGTCCGTTTTGCCCGGACAGTTCTACTGTCACCTGGCGACCCTCGTGGCCTCGCCAGGCGGCGAACACCGCGCTCCTTCGAGGTGTTCGTGCGGAGCCGCGTGCGCTCGTGGATCGTGACTTGAGCGTGCCGCAGCGGCATGGTTTACACCTGCTCTCGGGAACACGTCCGAGAGGAAGACCATGCACCACGACCTGCTGATCGTCGAAGACCTGATGTTGCTGCTGCTCCACGACGAGCACGGCACCATCGCCCAGGCCGGGACCCTGCACTACACGCTCGGCGGGGCGATGCTCGTCGAACTCGCGCTGCGCGGCGCGATCGAGACCGAGGAAGGCGGGGCGAGCCTCAACGGCCCCCGGGTCCGGGCGGTGGAGAGCGCGGTGCTCGAAGATCCGCTGCTTCGGTCGGCTCACGCCGAGGTCGCGCGGAAAACCCAACGCGCGCAACCACTCCTGATCAGCATCGGCGGCGGACTGCGGGAACCGGTGATCGACCGGCTCGTCGAGCGCGGCCTGATCCGCCGTGAGCAGAAGCGGGTGCTCGGGGTCTTCCGCACGACCACGTGGCCGGCCGAGGACACCCGGCACGAGGCGGAGCTGCTGGCCCGGGTGCGCGCCGTCCTCGAAGACGGCGAGGAACCCGATCCGCGCACGGCCGCGGTGATCGCGCTGCTGTCGTCGAGCGGCGCGCTGCCCGGGCTCCACCCGAACCCGAAGTGGTCGAGCCGGGTCGCCACGCGGGCCAAGGAGATCGAGCAGGGCAACTGGGGTGCGACGGCCGTGAGCGCCGCCGTCACCCGGACCGCGGCGGCCCTGGCCGCCTCGACCGCGGCGGTCAGCGTCACCGTCATCACCGCGGTGCAGTAGCCCGAACAGCGGTGCGAAGGTGCGGCGGAGCGGGGTTGGCGGGGGCAGAATCGGGGCACCTGCGACCGAGGGAGGGCCGTCGCGATGGTGCTGCCCGCTCTGCCCGACGAGACGTTCCGGCGCGTGCTGTGCGTCGTGGCGCACCCGGACGACATGGAGTACGGCACGTCGGCTGCCGTCGCCCGCTGGACGTCGCGCGGTATCGACGTCGGATACCTGCTGCTCACGCGGGGTGAGGCGGGGATGCCGAACCCGCCGGAGGAGACCGCTCGGCTGCGACTGGCCGAGCAGCGCGCCGCGTGCGCGACCGTTGGCGTCGAGCACCTGACCGTGCTCGAACACCCTGACGGGGTGCTCGAGCACTGTGTGGGGCTGCGCCGCGACATCTGTCGGGAGATCCGCCGGTTCACCCCCGACGTCGTGGTCATCGGCACGCCGTTCGAGATCGAGACCCCGATGGGCTTCAACCAGGCCGATCACCGAGTGGCGGGCGTGGCGACCGCCGACGCCGTCAACGACGCCGGCAACCGGTGGATCTTCCCCGAGCAGGTCGACGACGAAGGGCTCGCCACCTGGAACACCCGGTGGATCCTCATCCCCGGCATCGCAGGGGAGCTCGCCGCCACCCACGCCGTCGACGTCAGCGGCCGCCCCCTCGAACTCGGCGTCGCGTCGCTGGAGGCCCACGCCGCATATCTCGCCGCCATCCCGGACCACCCGGCGCCGGACGACTTCATCCCGAAGATCCTCGCCGCCAACGGCAAGCACGCCGGAGTCGACCACGCGGTCCTCTTCCGGGCCCAGGACCGCCACGCACCCCCGACGTTCCTGGAGGACCTGGTCTGATCACACGTTCCCGGTGAAGTAGGCCGTGGTCGAGGCGAACGCGTTCGGCTTCACCGACAGCTGCAGATCGCCGGAGGACCCCTCGACCTCGAAGCTTTCAAGCACCGCGGGTTCAGCAGCCCGGCTACTGGTCGTCTGAGGTGTTCTCCGAGCGGTACCGGCATTCACGGCAGTGGAAGTGGATGTCACGGATCGAATTGGCCTGCACGACGGTGTCGGCACGGTCTACGACGAGTTCGTTGCGGACCCGATCCGACGTGTCTTGGTCGGAGGCCATCGGCTCAGGAGCGCGATTCGGGAAGAGCTTCGCGGAGCATCGGTCGGCGAGGCCGATCGCTATCCGAACCAGGAACGTGGTCAAGGCTATGACCAGCGCTATCGCGCCTCCGTAAAGGAGGATCCGGATCGTGTTTTGGGCAGTACTCCCCGCAAGGGCATTAGCAGAAAGGATGCATAATGCTCAAGTCAAACGGGTTCAATTCGCTGACGGTCCTTTCGTCGCGAGGCTGCCGCATTGATCGTACCGCTCATTCGATCGCTGCGGAATGGTCTGATCGGGGTGAGAGCCGAGAGCACCTGGCCGGTTGGGGTTTTTCGGGGCTGGCTTTGGACGTCGTAGGGGCGGGCTCGACGGGCTGAGGTTGTGTGGCTCTGCTGGGGAGGCACTATTCGCTGCCAGGGTGTCGTTCATGGTGATGACGTTCTCGGCCCCGGCGATGGCGTGCCTTCTCAGCGGTACTCGGCGCGGTAGGCGGTGGGGTCTGCCGGGGGTTCCGGGTCGGGGTCGGTTTCGTGGAGGCCGAGCTGGACGGAGCGGCGGATCTGGTCGCGGTTCTCGCGGACGACCTCGGTGAAGAACTGGTCCGTGCGCTCGTCGTTGAGCACGTCGAGGATGACCCGGATCGTGGTGTCCACGATGGACTTGACGATCTCGTCGTGGAACGGCAGGTGCTTGATCCGGCCCACCTGCTGGTCGTTCTTGAGCTTCTCGGTGACGATCTCGCGCAGCACCTCGCGGTGCTCGCCGAGCGAGCGCGCGACGTTCTCCGGGTAGTGCCCGGTCTCGACGACCTTGACGACCTCGTCGAGCACCGCCACCGTGATCGGCTTCTTGATGGCCAGCACGATCGGCCGGGAGAAGCGCTCGATCACCCGCTGCGTCACGCGCTCGCCGAACGCTCGGTCGGCCGTGCGGGCCAGCCGCATCAGCACCACGACGACCCGCAGCAGCCGGAACCCGCGCAGCGCGGGGTGGGCGACCGGGATCATGCCGAGGATCTCGTACCAGCTGGCCAGCGGGAACCGCCGCTGCCAGCCGGTTCCGCGCCACCGCCAGAGGAACTCGACGAAGAACACCCCGCAGATCGCGGTGTCGATGACGAACACCGCGTGCGCGGTCTCGGGCGAGGTGTCGAAGAACATCGCGTAGCAGAGCAGGCCGAGCGAGAACACGGCGAGCACGAGCATCGAGATGTCCACGGCGGTGGTGCTGCGCCGCGGAGCTGCGATCGCGCTGGTCATGGTCCCGCATTGTGACGGTTGTTCGCGTCCGCCCGGTACAGGCGCGCGTGGTGCCCGGCCGAACCGTTATCGGCACCGTGACCGACAGCACCCCGCGAACCGGCTGTCGGTGCAGGTCGCGGGGGTGCGAGCATGCCTTCTCGTGGAAGAACTGCTGCTCGATAACCCGGTCATCGCCAGCGTCAAGGACGAGGCCGGGGTGGACGCCGCGCTCCGGGCGGAGTGCCCGGTGGTGTTCCTGCTGTTCGGTTCCGTGCTGACGCTGCCGCCGCTGGTGGAGCGGCTGATCGCCGGCGGCAAGACCGTGCTGGTCAACGTCGACATGGTCGACGGGCTGGAGGCCAAGGACGTCGCCGTCGAGTTCGTGCGGGCCCGGACCGGTGCGGCGGGCGTGCTCAGCTCCAAGGCGGCCGTCGTCAGGGCCGCGCGGGCGCACGGGCTGCTCGGCGTGCACCGCTGCTTCCTGGTCGACTCGTTCTCCTACCGCAACGTCGGCAAGCAGCTCGCGATCTCCAAGCCCGACTACGTCGAGATCCTGCCCGGCTGCGTCCCGCGCGTGATCAGCTGGCTGCGCGCGGACGTCGAGGTCCCGATCATCGCCGGCGGCCTGGTCTGCGACAAGGACGACGTCGTCGCAGCTCTCGGCGCCGGCGCCACGGCCATCGCCTCCTCCAACACCGACGTCTGGTCCATGTGACCCGTCCCCGGCATCGAAAACCCCGGCATTCGTCGCGTGAAAACCGCAATTTTCGTCGCGTGAAAACCGGAGTTTTCGACCGGGGGACACTCGGTGCGGGGTCAGCCGAAGAGGGTTGTTGAGCGGTGGAAGATCTGGTCGGTGTGGTGGGTGATGTCGCGGTGGATCTCGCGCAGTCGGGTGTAGAGGTGGTGGTCGTCGGGGTTCGGGGTGAACACCTCGGGGGTGGCGACCATCGTTGCCGCCGCTTCGTCGGCGTTGGGGAACAGGCCGAGGCCCACGCCTGCTGTGATCGCTGCGCCCAGGGCTGCGCCGTTGTTCGCCGTGCGCGAGGCGGGGAGGCCGAAGACGTCGGCGATGATGCGCATCATCACGTCGGCCTCCGCGCCGCCGCCGGAGACGATCACCCGCGAGAACTCGGTGCCCAGCTCGGCGGCCATCGCCTCGGCGTGCTCGACCATCGTCAGCGCGATCGCCTCCAGCACGGATCGGTGCAGGTGGAAGCGGCCCTGCCTGCCGTCGAAGCCGAGGAAGGCCCCCTTGCGGTGCGGTTTCTCGGTCGGAGCGAGCCAGTCGAGCACGGTCATCAGCCCGTCGCTGCCCGCCGGAACCCGTGATGCGCCGTCGTCGAGGTACTCCTCGGGGCTCAGCCCGGCCTCCCGCGCGGCGCGCGCGACCTCCTCGCCGAACAGCTCCCGCAGCCAGCTGACGGTCCACATGCCGCGCCGGATCCCGCCGCTCTCGTAGAGGTACTCGCCGGGCACGCACCCGAAGTTCGTCCAGAACCCGGTGGCGTCGCGGACGTTGCGCGACCCGGTGGTCATGCCCGCGATGTAGGTGCCCAGTGACAGCAGCAGGGAACCCGGCTCGCGCAGCCCGCTGCCCAACGCCTCGACCGCCTTGTCGTTGGCGGTGGCGACCACCGGCAGACCAGCGGGCAACCCGGTGCGCTCGGCGGCCGACGCGGTCACCGTCCCCAGCACCTCACCCGGCATGACCAGGTCGAACAGCATTTCGCGGGGAACGCCCCCGGTGTCGCCGCGCCACTGCCAGGTGTCGGTGTCGATCGGCCACGCGCCCTGGTAGTTCGCCGCCGTGTCGCGGAACTCGCCGGTCAGCCGGTGCGTGATGTACCCCGAGGACGTGGTGACGCGGGCGACGGCGGGATCGGTGTGCTCGTAGGGCCGCGACACCCGCTCGTCCATCCAGCTCAGCACCGGTGCCGCCAGGGTCCCGTCGGCGCGCAGCAGCGCCCGGCAGAACCGGATCGTGCACAACCCGACCGCGACGATGTCGCCCGGATCGCCGTCGAAGGACGCCATCGCCTCCCGGCAGGCCGCGCCGATCGAGGTCCACAGGTCGTCGTCGGGGTGCTCGACGACGCCCGGGCGCGGGGTGTGGTTGGGCCGCAACGGTCGTCGGCCCCGGCTGACGACGGTGCCGCGCTCGTCGAAGATGCTGACCTTGGTGCTCTGCGACCCGTTGTCGATGCCGACCAGGTAACGCGTCAACGTGGAAACCAATCGAGGGAGGAGGGGGAGGCGGCCGCGCCGTTGCGGCCGCCGCGCTGGTCAGGCCGGGAAGATGGTGCCCCGGTTCATGATCCCGTTCGGGTCGAAGGCCAGCTTGAGCCGCTGCAGCACGGGGTAGGCGCTGCCGTGCTCCTGCTCGGTCCACTCCGCGCGGTACTTGCCGATCCCGTGGTGGTGCACCATCGAACCGCCGTGCCGCAGCGCCTCTTCCACGATGATCGCGTTGATCGGCTTGTGGTACTTCTCGATCTCCTCGCGCGGCTCGCAGTTGATGACGTAGTCGTAGACGAAGTACATGTTCGTGCCGGTCTGGTAGCTGTGCGAGGAGTGCCCGCCCAGCATCGTCAGGTCCGCGGCGTGCGGGTACTCGGTGCGGACCCGGTGCATCACCGCGTCGTAGATCGCGCCGACGCTCGACCAGTCCGCCGAGACCTCGGTGGTGTAGCCCAGGCGTCGCTCGGCGAGCATCGTCTCCTTCTCGGCCTCGATCTTGTCCTGCCCCCAGTTGAGGTTCTCGAACCAGGTCTCGATCAGCGCCGGGTCGACGGGGGAGTGGGAGTGCTGGGCGACGACGCGGTCGATCTCGGCGCTGGTGGCCTCGACGATGCCCTTCGGCCCCTCGGCCACGAAGATCACCACGCAGCGGCCGTCGGCGAAGTGCGCGAAGTGCTGCGCGGCGTCCTCCTCGGAGTACACCCGCGCCACCGACGGCCGGAACCCCTCGGTGATCACCTCGCGGAGGATGGAGATGCCGGTGTGCACGTCGTCGACGAGGAAGCCGTGGAACCGGTTGTTCTCGGGCGCGTGCTTGAACAGCTTCACCGTGACCTCGGTGACGAAGCACAGCGCGCCCTCGTTGCCGATCACCACGTGCCGGATGTCGGGTCCGGCGGCGCGGCGCGGCACGTTCTTGATCCGGCTGATCGTGCCGTCCGGGAACACCGCCTCCAGGCCGACGACCATGTCCTCGATCCCGCCGTAGAGCGTGGAGAACTGGCCGATGGAGCGGGTGGCGACCAGCCCGCCCAGCTGCGCCAGCGGCTTGGACTGCGGCGAGTGCCCGGTGGTCAGCCCCTGCTCGCGCAGGGTGTCCTCCAGCACCTGCAGCGGCACCCCGCACTGGGCGGTGACCTGCATGTTCTCGACGTCGATGCGGATGATGGCGTTCATGTCGGAGCCGTCGAGCACGATCGTTCCCTCGACGCTGGTCTCCAGGCCGCCCTCGGTTCCGGTGCGGCCGGTGCGCGGCACGACGTTGATCCGGTGCTCGTCGGCGAAGGCCAGCACCGCGGCGACCTGCTCGGCGGAGGAGGGGTGCACGACCGCGCGGGGGAGCGGGCCGTCGAAGATGCCGTGCACGGCGGTGTACTTCTTGAACCGGTCCACGCTGGACTCGCGCAGCACCTGCTCGTCGGTCACCACCCGGTCGCTCCGACGAGGTCCCGCAGCTCGGCGATGATGGGGTCTGTCACGGTTGTCGTTCTCCGTATCGTGGAAGGGTTTTCAGCGGGTCAGGTAGCCGCCGTCGACGGTGAGCACCTGGCCGTTGACGTAGTCGGAGGCGCGGCTGGCGAGGAATACCGCCGCGCCCATCAGGTCGGCGACCTCGCCCCAGCGGCCGGCCGGGATGTGGTCGAGGACGCGCTGGTCGGTCTCGGGGTTCGCCCGGGTCCGCTCGGTGATGGCGGTGGCGAAGTAGCCGGGCGCGATGGCGTTGACCTGGATGTTGTGCTGCGCGAGCTCGTCGCAGTAGGCCCTGGTGAAGCCGACGATGCCGTGCTTGGTCGCCGCGTAGGCGGGGGACCACCGGCCGCCGAGGAAGGAGAACAGCGACGCGATGTTGATGATCTTCCCGGAGCGCTGCTCGACCATGAGGCGGGAGGCCTCGCGCCCCAGCTCGAACGGCGCGGTCAGGTTCACCCCCACCATCGGGTCCCACTGCTCGCGGCCGAAGTCGGCGACCTCGGCGGTGTGGCAGATCCCGGCCGAGTTGATCAGCACGTCCACCGATCCGAGCCGCGTCGCGCACTCGTCGACGACCCGGCGCGGCGCTCCGTCGGCTGTGATGTCGACGTGCAGGAACTCCATCCGGCGCCCCTCGGCCTCGACGAGCTCGCGGGTGGCGCCGTCGTCGTCGAGCACGCTGGGCACGAACACGTCGGCACCGGCCTTGGCCAGCGCCAGCGTGAACGCCTGCCCGAGCCCGGTGTTGCCGCCGGTGACGACGGCGTTCTTGCCGGCCAGCGAGAACGCCTCCAGCGAGAAGTCGCGAATGTCCATGGAACGCCTTCCTCCGGCGCGCGGCCGGACCTCTCGGGCATGAAAAAAGAGAACAGTGGTCCCCGGGATGAGCACGGGTCACTGTTCTCTGAGTCTCTAGCGACCGCCCGCCATGAGCGGGCGAGTATGCGGTTGTCCGGCCCCTGGGCCGTGAAGCGGAACGCTAGCCACCGCCCGCGAACCCTGTCAAGAAGCCACCATGACGGCGCGGTGGACCGAGTCGCGGAGCAGTTGGCGGCGGCGCTCGTGGGTTTCTTCGGGTTCGTCGGCGTGGGCGGCGAAGACGTTGCTGACCGGGGACCAGGCCATCGACATCGAGATGACCAGGGCCATCACGTCGAACGGGTCTCCGGGGCGGATCCGGCCCGCGTCCTGGCCCTCGGCGATGGCGCGCAGCTTGTGGTCGTGGCGGTGGTCGGCGTCGGGCAGCAGGTCGCCTGTGGGGCGGCGCTCCAGGCGTGACCAGGTGGCCAGCCGGACCAGGTCGGGTCGTCGCAGGTAGTCGTCGTAGAGGCGGACGGCCCAGTCGGCGAGGTCGTCGCCGATCGGGACGGCGTCGACGATCCGGTCCAGGGAGGCGTTGAAGATCGCGTCGAACAGCGCTTCCTTGTTGCCGAAGTAGCCGTAGAGCTGGGCCTTGTTGGTGCGCGCGTCGGCGACGATCCGCTCGATGCGCGCTCCGGCGATCCCGTGCTGGGCGAATTCGCGGGTGGCGATCTCGATGATGCGGTCGCGCGTGGCGGCTCCGCGCGAGGTCAGCGGCTTGTCGACCATCCTCGCAGGGTAGCAAACAGAACAGTTGGTTTGCTTTTGGTGCGATCCGGGGCTAGCTTGAAATAGACAGAATGGTCTGTTTGGAGGGGCTTCGGATGAGGACCACCACGGGATGGCGGGCGGACGGACCTGCGGCGACCCTGCGCCAGGCCCCCCTCGAACGGCGCGACCTGCGCGCCGACGACATCGCGGTGCGCGTCGAGCGCTGCGGCGTCTGCCACACCGACCTGCACAGCATCAACAACGCCGACGGGGCCGTCGTGCCCGGCCACGAGTTCACCGGGACCGTGACCGAGATCGGCTCGGCGGTCGCCGGTTTCGCGGTCGGCGACGCCGTGGCCGTCGGCAACATCGTCGACTCCTGCGGGCAGTGCGCGATGTGCCTGGCCGGGCAGGAGAACTTCTGCCACGAGTTCCCGACGATGACCTACGGCGGCACCGATCGGCACGACGGGACGACCACCCTCGGCGGCTACGCCCGTGAGTACGTCGTGCGGGAGTCCTTCGCCTACGCGCTGCCCGACGGGCTCGATCCGGCGGCCGCCGCGCCGCTGCTCTGCGCGGGCGTCACCGTGTGGGAACCGCTGCGCGCGCTCGGCGTCGGTCCCGGCAGTCGCGTCGCCGTGGCGGGTCTGGGCGGGCTGGGGCACCTGGCGGTCAAGTTCGCGGTCGCGCTCGGCGCGGAGGTCGCGGTGATCAGCCGAACGCCCGACAAGCTCGACGACGCCCTGGAACTCGGCGCCCGCGACCTGATCGTGTCCACTGAGGACGACCGGATGGCGGCCTCGCGCGAGAGCTTCGACGTCGTCATCGACACCATCTCCGCCGCCCACGACCTCGGCTCCTACCTGCGGCTGGTGGCCGTGGACGGCACGCTCGCCGTGGTCGGTCACCTCGGCCCGATCTCGCTGGAGGCGATGGACCTGCTGGTCGGCCGCAAGAAGCTCACCGCCGCCGGGAGCGGCGGGCGTCCCGCGACGCGGGCGATGCTGGAGTTCTGCGCCGAGCACGACCTGGTCGCCGACGTCGAAGTGCTGCCGTCCGCGCAGGTCAACGAGGCCCTGGAGCGTCTGGGGCGGGGTGACGTGCGCTACCGGTTCGTGCTGGACATGTCCGACTTGGACTGAGGTTCGTCCTGCGGGGGCACGGTGACGAGGCGGAGGCGGCAGAGGTGGCGGACGTAGCGGCTGGCTCGTCCGTCGCCGGGGAGCACCAGCGTCGGGCGCCGCAGGGTCTCGTCGTTGTAGCGGGTGGCCAGCAGCGCCCCGCTGGCGCCGAACTCCGGGTCGATCTCGGCCAGCGACAGCACCACCTGGAAGCCGTCCTCGGAGATCGCGACGATCACGACGTTGAGCCGGCCCATCTTGTGCCGCCGGTCCCAGCGCGGCTCCAGCTCGGACAGGACCTCGTGCAGCGGGACCCCGCGCACCCGGTGCACCTCGCGGATTCGCCTGGTCGCGTAGTCCACGTCCAGCGGTTCGCCCGCGCGGGCGTCGAGGTCGCGGGTGTCGATGAGCTTGTCGTCGGCCACGTCGCCGGTGACTAGCACCTGACCCGGTTCGAGAGGCTTCCGCTGGGTCGGCACGAGCCTGTCCATGCTCGACGGGTTCATGATCAAGCACGGTAGAGCGCTGCGGAGGGGGTCACATCCGCCGATCAGGGGTGGGTTCGAGCCGCAGACGATCACTCGCAGCAGTGGTTCGCACGCATCTGCGGATCATTCGCGTTGTTGCCAACGCATCTGCGGAACGCGACGCGAAGCGGGAGAGTTGTCGGCCGGGTGATCGGCGCTCACCCTGGTGGGGTGGACAGCGCGAGTTATGCCCGCTTCCTGCCGGATTCCTACCGGCGGCGCGCCACCGCGGTGGAGCCGACGTCGACCTGGTGGCGCTGGCGGGGCGGTCACGTGCACATCGCCCGAGCGGCGGCCCCGGACGCTCCCGCCCGGGTGATGGCGATCCACGGCGCAGCCGGTCACTCCGGGGCGCTGTGGCCGGTGTGCTCGCCGGTCGCGGGCATGGCCGACCTGCTGCTCCCGGACCTGCCGCCCTACGGCGCCAGCGCCGTCGACCGGCCCGGCCGGATCCGCTACGGCCACTGGGTGGAGCTGCTGTGCGAACTGGTCCTCGCCGAACGGCTGCGGGACGACCGGCCGCTGGTGCTGGTCGGCGCGAGCATGGGCGGGATGCTGGCCTACGAGGTCGCCGCCCGCACCGGCCAGGTCTCCGCCGTGGTCGCCACCTGCCTGCTCGACCCGGCCGACCCGGACGCCCGTCGGCACGCGGCCCGCGGCGTCCTCGGCTCGATCCCGGCGCCCCTCCTGGCCGTGGCGGAGCGGCTGGTCGGCGGGGTGCGGGTGCCGATGCGGTGGATGGCCGAGGTCGGCAGGATCAGCCGGAACCCGGAGCTCTCGGCGCTGTGCGCCGCCGACCCCCGGGGCGGCGGGCTGCACGCCCCGATCGGCCTGCTGACCAGCTTCGCCCGCTACCGCCACACGCCACCGGAGGACTTCGCCGAGGCACCGGTGATCCTCACCCACCCGGCGGCCGACGACTGGACGCCCCCGGAGCTCAGCCTCCGCTTCCTCGACCGGATCAAGGCCCCGACCGCGGTCGTCATGCTCGAAGGCTGCGGCCACTACCCGGCCGAAGAACCCGGCCTCACCCAACTCGCCGAAACCCTCTACAGCCTAGTCGGCAACACCCTCGGAGAGGTCGCGGAAGGCTGAACGCCCGGTTCCGGGCACGGGGAAGTTCTCATGAAAACCTCCCGTCCACCCCAAAACCGAAGTTTTCATGAAAACTGTCCCCACAACCATCCACCCGAGTTGTCGGAAGACCCCCGTGAGGGGTCTCCTGACGTGCGGATCCCTCCTCGAGTGGGGAAGTTTTCATGAGAACCTCGGTTCTGGTGGGGGAGGGAAGTTTTCATGAAAACTTCCCTCCCCTTGAGGCGGGACCGGCCCGGGGTCGTCCACTGAGGACGGTCCCGGGCCGGGTTCGCGTTGAGCGGGGGAGGGATCACTTGAGCTCGGCGCTGGACTTGCCGAGCAGGCGGCGGGCGACGATGAGCTGCTGGATCTGCTGAGTCCCCTCGAAGATGTCGAGGATCTTCGAGTCGCGGGACCACTTCTCCAGCAGCGACTCCTCGGTGTAGCCGACGGTGCCGCACAGCTCGACGCAGCGCAGGGTGATGTCGACGACCGAGCGACCGGCCTTGGCCTTGGCCATCGACGCCTGCAGCGAGTTCGGCTTGCGGTTGTCGGCCATCCACGCCGCCTGCAGCGTCAGCAGGTACGCGGCCTCGTAGTCGGCCTCCAGCTGCAGGAACGCAGCGGCGGCGGCGTGCTGCGAGTTGGCCGGGCGGTCGTAGTCGACCGTCACGCCCGCCTCGGCGAGGACCTTCTGGGTCTCCTCCAGCGCGGCCCGCGCGACGCCGATGGCCATCGCGGCCACCAGCGGGCGGGTGTTGTCGAAGGTCTGCATGACGCCCGCGAAGCCCGACTTGGTGTCGATCTCCGGCGAGCCCAGCAGGTTCTCCTTCGGCACCCGGCAGTTGTCCAGCCGGATGACCGCGGTGTCGGAGGCCTTGATGCCGAGCTTGTGCTCCAGCCGCTCCACCTTGATGCCCGGGCGGGTCTTCTCCACCACGAACGACTTGATGGCCGCGCGGCCCTTCGTCTTGTCCAGCGTCGCCCACACCACGACCGTGTCGGCGCGCTGACCTGCGGTGACGAAGATCTTCTCGCCGTTGAGCACGTACTCGTCGCCGTCGAGCTCGGCGGTGGTGGTGATGTTGGCCGAGTCCGAGCCGGTGTGCGGCTCGGTGATGGCCATCGCCGCCCACACGTTCGCGAACCGCTTGGCCTGCTCCTCGTTGGCGACCGAGGCGATGGCCGCGTTGCCCAGGCCCTGGCGCGGCATGGCCAGCAGCATCGCGACGTCGCCCCAGCACATCTCCATGGTGCCCAGCACCAGGTTCAGGTTCGCGCCGTTGCGGTTGCCCTTCTGGGCGTCGTCGCCGCTCTTGCGCACGCCTGCCGCGCCCGCGCCGCCCTCACCGGACGAGTTGAGCCCGTCGAGCAGGGCGGCGAGGGTGTCGAGCTCCTTGGGGTAGTCGTGCTCGGCGCGGTCGTACTTGCGCGAGATCGGGCGGAAGACCTCGGAAGCGGCCTGGTAGGCCTGGTTGACCAGCGCGGTCGCCTTCTTCGGGACCTCAAGATTGATCATGGGATTAAGTCCTTCGCGTCTCGAAAGCCCTCAGACGAGGACCGCGCCTTCCATCACGCCGATGGCGCGCAGGTCTCGGTACCAGCGCTCGACGGGGTGTTCCTTGGTGTAGCCGTGGCCGCCGAGCAGCTGCACGCCCGCGCTGCCGATCTGCATCCCCTTGTCGGTGGCCAGCTTTCGCGCCAGCGCGACCTCGCGGGCGAACGGCTTGCCCTGCTCGGCGCGACCGGCGGCGCGCAGCGTGGTCAGCCGGATGCTCTCCAGCTCGATGCCGATGTCGGCGACGTTGAAGGCCACGGCCTGCCGGTGGCTGAGCGGCTCGCCGAACGCGGTGCGCTCGTTGACGTAGGGGATGACGTAGTCGAGCACGGCCCGGGCGGTGCCCGCTGCGAGCGCGGACCAGGCCAGCCGGGACAGCCGCACCAGGTCGGTGAACACGTCGAGGTCTCCCTCGCCGAGCAGCGCGGTCCGCGGCACCTCCACCTGCTCCAGGTGCACCTTGCCGGTCGCCGCCGAGCGCAGGCCCATCGCGGGCTCGGCCTCGACGGACAGGCCCGAGGTGGAGGACTCGACGAGGAACAGCGCGGGCTTGCCGTCGAGGTTCGCCGAGATGATGAACAGCTCGGCCTGGGCGGCGCGCGCGCACCATCGACTTCACGCCGGTGAGCCGGTAGCCCTGCGGGGTGCGCTGGGCGGTGGTGGTCGGGTTGAGCGGGTCGCCGAGTGCCACCCGCTCCTGCAGCGCCAGCGCGGCGGCGGGCACGTTCTCGCCGGTGAAGGCGGGCAGGTAGGTGGCCTGCTGGTCCTCGTCGCCCCACAGGGTCAGCGCGGTCGAGACGGCCGACGGCGCGAGCACCGCGACGGCCAGGCCCATGTCGCCGTGGGCGAGGGCCTCGCTGACCAGCACGTTCGTCACGGCGGAGCGCTCGGTGCCGATGCCGCCGAGGGACTCGGGGATGCCCACGACGCTCAGGCCGAGCTCGGCGGAGCGCTCCAGCAGGCCGTCCGGCGGGGCGAGCTTGGCGTCGCCGCCCGCGGCGGCCGGGCGCAGCTGCTCGGCGGCGAACTCGCGCACCGTCTCGGCGATGAGCGCCTGCTCCTCGTCGGGCTCGATGTCGAAGAGGTCCTTGGACGGGGCCGGGGTGAGCCGCGCGGGCTTGTTGTGGCCCTGGGCCTTCTTGAAGGACCGGGTGGCGGCGCCGGCGGCCTTGAAGCCGGTTCTCGTGCCGGACTGCACCAGGTTCTCGAACTGCTTGCGCAGGCCGAACTTGTCGATGATCGGCGCGCTGGCGATCTTGGTCAGGGCCGCGAGGCCGAGGCCCATGGCGTCGCGCTTCTTCGCGCCGCCAGCCTGTCCGGGTTGGGCGTTTGACACGGTGCGTCTCCAATCGGCCGGCTGCACGGCCGGGCATTACCTACTGACGAGTAAAATAACGCGTTCGAGTGCCGCCGCGCCAGAGACCCCGATCACGACTTGCTTGCGTTCTCGCCCACCCCTGGTCCGCAACCCACCCGTGGGTCCCCCGAACGAAAACCCCGGTTTTCGTCGCGTCGAATGTTGCGGTTTTCGACGCGACGAAAACCGCAACATTCGACGCGGGGAGGGGGTGGGGATGTCGTCAGGTCGCGTGGGTGAAGCGATTGGCTAGTATCACTGGCCGATTCCGTTCGGGGGACTCATGTCGTTGGAGCAGCTCTACCTGGTGCTGCTCGCCGGTGGGCTGGTGCTGCTGGCGGGTGTGGTGGGCACCCGCGTCGCGCACGGGGCGGGGTTGCCGAGCCTGCTGCTGTTCCTCGCGCTCGGCGTGCTGCTCGGGGAGAGCGGGATCGGGTTCGACTTCGACAACGCCGAGCTGGCGCGCAACCTCGGCACGGCCGCGCTCGCGGTGATCCTCGTCGAAGGTGGTCTGACCACGAAGTGGTCCGACGTGCGCAGGGTGGTCGCCCCCGCCGGGGTGCTGGCCACGCTCGGCATCGTCGTCAGCCTCGCCGTCACCGCCGCCGGGGCGCACTACCTGATGGGCTTCGACTGGCAGCTGGCCCTGCTGCTCGGCGCGATCGTGTCCTCGACGGACTCCGCCGCGGTGTTCTCGGTGCTGCGGGTGCTGCCGCTGCCGCGCCGGGTCGCCGGACTGCTGGAGGCCGAGTCCGGTTTCAACGACGCGCCCACGGTCATCCTGGTGCTGCTGTTCAGCGCCACCCCGTTGCTGTTCGAGCCCGGCCACCTGCTGCTGAGCCTGGTCTACCAGCTCGGTCTGGGCGGGCTGCTCGGCGTGGGCGTGGGCTGCCTGGGCGCCCTGGTGCTGCCGCGCGTGGCGCTGCCCGCCTCCGGGCTCTACCCGCTGGCGGCGTTCGGGCTCGGGTTCGTCGCCTTCGCCGCCGCCGGCGCCGCCCACGCCAGCGGGTTCCTCGCCGCCTACGTGTCGGGCGTGGTGCTCGCCAACAGCGGCCTGCCGCACCGCTCGGCGACGCGGTCGTTCGCCGAGGGGCTGGGCTGGCTGGCCCAGATCGGGCTGTTCGTGCTGCTCGGGCTGCTGGTCTCGCCGAGCAGGCTGCCGCTGGAGGTGGTCCCGGCGCTGGTCGTCGGCCTGGTGCTGCTGCTCCTCGCCCGGCCGCTGTCGGTGGTGCTGTCGCTGGTGTGGTTCCGGGTCCCGCTGCGCGAGCAGGTGTTCCTGTCGTGGGCGGGGCTGCGCGGCGCGGTGCCGATCGTGCTGGCCACGTTCCCGGTGGTGCAGGGGGTGCCGGGCAGTCAGCGACTGCTGGACGTCGTGTTCGTGCTGGTCATGGTGTTCACCGTGGTGCAGGGGCCGAGCCTGCGGTCGCTGGCGCGGTGGATGGGGCTCATCCCGCGCGAGGCCACCCGGGAGATCCAGGTCGAGGCGGCCCCGCTGGACGTCCTCGACGCGGAGCTGCTGTCGATGGAGGTGCCACCGGGTTCGGCGATGCACGGCGTGGAGGTCCGCGAGCTCCGACTGCCCGAACCCGGCGTGGTCACCCTGATCATCCGCGACGGCCACACCTTCGTCCCGGCGCCGGACACCGCCGTCGACAACGGGGACGAGCTGTTCATCGTCACCACGCTGGCCCAGCGCCAGGCCACCGAGAACCGGCTGCGCGCGGTGAGCAGGCGGGGCCGCCTCGCCCACTGGTTCGGCGAGTTCGGCGAGCCCGCCTGATCCTCAGCTCCGTCGCGCGACCTCGGCGGTGAGGATCTCCGACTCGTGCCGGGCTCGGATGCGCCCGAAGGACCAGATCGTCACCGCGTGCGCCGCGGCCAGGACCAGCAGCAGCGCGCCGATCCGCCCGACCACGGTCTTGGGCTCACCGCCCAGGTCCATCGGCAGGATCGCGATGAGCGCGACCAGCCCGAGCGTCGCGAGGTGGAACACGACGGTGACCAGCTGGTTCAGCGGCGCCGCAGTGCTCCCGAGCTCTCGGAGGTAGGCGGTGCCGCTGCGCCGCAGCAGGTGTCCGTCGACCGCGACCAGCAGGGTTCCGGCGACCAGGAACGTCAACAACGATGCCATCGGACGACTCCTTCCCTCGCCCGACGCGGTACCCGGAGATCCACTGGGGCGAAACCGGAGATCAACCGAAAGCACCAGTCGCGTCTACTCCTTCGGCGGCGTCTGCAGCGGCCGCAGCCGCAGCCACAGCAGGAACAGACCGCCGACGACCAGCATCGACACGCCCGTCCACAGGTTGATGTTGATGCCCTGCGCCTTCTCCAGCTCGGCGGCGTCGGGGGCGATCCCGGCGGCGCCGATGAGCACGCCGTAGATGAGGAACAACCCGCCGATCACGGTGCGCACGTCGAACAACCGCGACGCCGTGCCGGACTGCCGCTCCAGGTCGGCGATCTCCGCCGCGTGGTGGGCGATCTCTGTTTCTTCGGGCTGGTTTTCGGCCATCACATTCTCTTTTCGGTGAGTGGTCTCGCAGCCGGCACCGCCGGGGGTCTGAGCGGCTTCGTGGCGAGCGCGCCGCGACGCCGTGCGCCGAGCAGCAGGAGCGGACTCTTCGTCAGAGGGTGAACGGGATGTAGCAGAGGGCGGAGAGGACCAGCGCGCCCCAGCCGAGGACGGCGGGCTTGCGGTACCAGGCGTCGTCGCCCGCGGCCACCACGCCCTTGTCGCGGGCGGAGGCGCGGGTGTAGACGAGGCCTTCGAGCTCGGCGTCCGGCTTCGGCTTGGTCGCCAGCGCGATCGGGACGCTGACCAGCAGGTCCACCGCGAATGCGATCATCGAGGCGGTCATGTTCGCGCCCTGGTCGGAGCCCATCTCGACGATCCCGGCCTGGTAGGCGAAGTAGAACGCGATCGGCGCCGCGGTGCCCAGCAGCAGGCCCCAGAACCCGGCCTTGGCGGTCATCCGCTTCCAGAACAGCGCCAGGATGAACGTGGCGAACAGCGGGACGTTGAAGAACGCGAACAACGTCTGCATGTAGTTCATGATGTTGCTGAACGAGGCGGCCAGGAACGCCGTTCCCATGCCGATGACCACGCCGATCGCGGTGATCGCCCGGCCCACCCGCAGGTAGTGCGCGTCGGGCATGTGCGGCTTGATGTAGGCCCGCCAGATGTCGGTGGTGAACACCGTGTTGAAGCTGGAGACGTTGGCCGCCATGCCCGCCATGAACGAGGCCATCAGACCGGTGACCGCGAGCCCGAGCACGCCGTTCGGCAGCAGGTCGCGCATCAGGATCGGGATCGCGTCGTTGTAGTCGTAGCCGCCGGTCTTGCCGATCGTCGGCTCGATGACCAGCGCGATGATGCCCGGCAGCACCACGATCAGCGGGATGAAGATCTTCGGGAACGCCGCGATCAGCGGGGTGCGCCGCGCGGCGGAGAGGTTCTTGGCCGACAGCGATCGCTGCACCTCGGCGAAGTTCGTCGTCCAGTAGCCGAAGGAGATCGCGAAGCCGAGGCCGAGGGTGATGGTCAGCCAGTTGGTGCCGAGCGGGTTGGTCTCGCCGAATCCCGTTCCGGCCCAGGTGGACATGAACATCTCGCCCTGCTGCGAGGTCACCTTGTCGATGAGCCCGTCGACGCCGCCGACCCGGACCAGGCCGAGCACGGTCAGCGGGATGAGCGCGGCGACGATGACGAAGAACTGCAGGACCTCGTTGTAGATCGCCGAGGACAGCCCGCCGATGACGATGTAGGCGAGCACGAAGATCCCCGCGGTGAAGATCGAGACCGGCAGCGGCCAGCCCAGCAGCGCCCGCAGCACGATCGCGAGCGCGTAGAGGTTCACCCCCGCGATGAGCACCGAGGCGACCGCGAAGATCACCGCGCTGAGCAGGTGCGAGGAGCGGCTGAACCGCAGCAGCAGGAACTCGGGAACGCTGCGCACCTTGGAGTTGTAGTAGAAGGGCATCATCACCAGGCCGAGGAACACCATGGCCGGGATCGCGCCGATCCAGTACCAGTGCACGGTGTAGGCCCCGTACTGGGCGCCGTTGGCGGCCATGCCCAGGATCTCGGTGGCGCCGAGGTTCGCCGACACGAACGCCAGACCCGTGACCCAGGCGGGCAGCGCTCGGCCCGCCAGGAAGAAGTCAAGGCTGTTGCTGACGCTGCGCCGCGCGGCCACTGCGATGCCGAGGACCACGGCGAAGTAGATGACCAGGATGAGCGTGTCCATCCAGTTCATCGACAACCTGAGGTCGCCCGCTGCTGCCAGTGCCATGGTTTCCATCCCCGTCGTCGTCGCTGACGATGTTCGACCAGCCGGACATCGTTCGGCACGCTACGTCAGGGGCTATGGCCGGGTCAATCATCCGTTCGCAGTGCGCGATGATGCGCCGATCGGCTGTGAACCCTTGTGGCGCCGAAACTTTCAAACCCTCCACAGTGGAGGATCAGTGCTCGGCGGCGGCGCTCAGGAAGTCCTCGCGGGCGGGGGAGAGGGTGTTCGCGGGCCACAGCGCGTGCAGCGGAGCGAACGTCGGCGGCAGCAGGTCGACGACCTGGACCGCGCCGCCGAGCGACGGCCCCGCCGGGGCGGTCACGAGCGCGACGTCGTCGCCGCCCTGCACCGCGGTGACCGGCGGAGTTCCCTGGATGGGGTTGCGGCGGACGACGGGTTCGAACCCGGCCCGGCGGCAGTGCGCGATGAGCAGATCGGTGTAGCCGGAACGCCCGGGCCTGCCCCACATCACGATCGTCTCGTCGGTGAGCTCGCCGAACTCCACCGACTCCCGCCGGGCGAACCGGTGCCCGGCGGGAACCGCCACCCGCAGCCGGTGGTGCGCCAGCGTGGCCCGGGACAGCCCGGGCTCGGGTTCCATGCCCCGGCACAGGCCGAGGTCGAGCTCCCCGGCGATCAGCTGCTCGGTGAGCTCGCCCGGGTATCGCTGGTTGACCTGCGTGGACAGGTCCGGTTTCGCGTCGTGGACGCGGTGCAGCAGCGCGGTCACCTCGTCACCGGCGACCGCCGGGGTGTGGCCGATGCGCAGCATCTCGGGCTCGCCGCGGCCGATCCGCCGGGCGCGCAGCAGCGCCGACCGGGCGGCCCCGTGCAGCAGGCGCGCGTCGGCGATCAGCGCCTCACCGGCGGGCAGCACGGTCAGCTTCGCGCCGCTGCGGTCCAGCAGGTCCACGCCGACCTCGCGCTCCAGCGCGCGGATCGACGTGGACAGCGCCTGCTGCGACAGGTGCAGCCGCCGGGCGGCGCGGGTGAACCCGCCCTCCTCGGCGACCGCGATCAGGTGGGCGAGCTTGTTCAGGTCGAGCACCATCTACGACCGGTCCGCGCGAACATCGGAGTCGAACACCACGACCCGACCGTATCCCCACGTCAGGGGCATGTGCAGGCTTCCTCCGGGAAGGGGCGGCCCGCACGGGCCGCCGTCGGATCAGCGAGTGGTGTAGCCCCCGTTGGGGAACAGGGTCTGACCGGTGAACCACCAGCCCTCGGTGGCCAGGTGGCGGATGATCGGCACGATGTCCTCGATCTGCGTCAGCTGCCCGCCCAAGGCCTGGGACTTGTGGAACTCGACCCGCTCCGGCGTCTCCTGCGGGTAGAAGAACGGGGTGTCCATCGGCCCGGGCGCGACGACGTTCACCGAGATCCCCCGGTCGGCGAACTCCTTGGCTGCGGCCCGCGTGAAGTGCTCCAGCGGGGCCTTGCCGCCGGCGTAGGTGGAGTAGCCGTCGGTGAAGGCCGCCAGCAGCGAGGTGCCCAGGCTGATGATCTTCCCGTTGTCGTTGAGGCGGCGCCCGGCTTCCTGGATGAAGAAGTAGCCGGCCTTCGCGTTGATCGCGAACATCCGATCGAACTCCTCCTCGGTGGTCTCCAGGATCGGCTTGCGCAGCACCATCCCGGTCGTGTTCACCGCGACGTCGGCGCCGCCGAAGGTGTCCACCGCCGTGTCGAAGAGCCGCCGCACGTCGGCCACCTTCGTCAGGTCGCCCTGCACCGCGGCGGCCTGGCCGCCCGCCTCCTGCACGGCCCGCACCGTCTTGTCGGCGTCGTCCGCGGAGGCGTCGCCGTGGTAGTGCACGACGACCTTCGCGCCGTCGGCGGCCAGCGTCCGCGACAGCAGTCCGCCGAGGTTCTTCGCGCCCCCGCCGATGACCACCACCCGGTCGCGCAGTCCGTTCTCGCTCATCGTCATCCCCTTCTGATCGGCTCCCGGTCCGACGCTAGGTCCTGAACGGGGGAGGCGGAAACACGAACGACTGGTGACGCCACAAAGGACTCCTGTAGCAGCAGGTCAGCGGGGGTCCGTTCGGTCGAGCGACCGCCCGGTGCAGCACTTTCCGGTGACGGCGTCGAAACGGCCCGCAGCGGAGTCCTGATCACCTACACTTCGCCGCGACATGCGCGCCGTTGCCGGGAGGTACACGTGGCGACCTGGGAAGACCTGAGCACGTTCATCCGTTCCGAATACCTGCCGCCGCCGGAGGAAGAGGACGACGACCTGGAGGAGGAGCCGGAGTACCGGATCATCGAGTCCAGCGAGGAGGAGATCCGGATCCTCGTCGAGTACGAGGACGACCGCAGCCAGATCGTCATCGTGGCCCGCGAGCGGCTCGACGACAGCGAGGACTGGGTGCAGGTCGTCTCCGTGATCGGCCGCGCCGAGCAGGTCGACCTGCACAAGGTCCTCGACGAGCTCGGGCAGACCTCGGTCGTGTGCGGCGCCGTCATCATCGGCGACTACCTCGTCCTCCGCCACGCGGTCCCGCTGCTCAACCTCGACATCAACGAGTTCACGGACCCCCTCAACTTCGTGGCCGAAACAGCGGACGACCTGGAAGAGATGTTCTTCCGCGAAGACGACCACTGACCCGCTGCCCCCGCGACGAGTCCTGCGGTGCTCGACCGGTCCGCAGGACTCGTCGGGGCGATGCTCGCCTCCGGGAACGGTCAGTCGGGGCGGCCGGTGAGGACGACGGTGGCGCCGAGACCGATCATGGTGGCGCCGCCGGTGCGGGTGAGGCGGGTGAGGCGGCGGGGTGAGCGGCCGAACCAGGTGCGGGCGGCGGAGGCAGTGAGGCCCCAGGTGCTGTCGGAGAGCAGCTGCAGCAGGGCGCCGGCGAGGCCGAGGACGAGCATCTGGACGATGACGCCGCCGGCGTCGCGGTCGACGAACTGCGGCAGCACCGCCATCAGGAACACGATGCTCTTGGGGTTGCTGACGCCGACCAGCGCGCCCTCCCAGATCCGGCGACGTCCCGGAACCGGCGGTGCGGCACCGATCTCGGGAGCGGGCGAGCGCAGGGCCTGAACGCCCAGGTGGATCAGGTAGGCGGCACCGCACAGCTTGACCGCGGTGAACACCAGCGCCGACTGCGCCACCACCGTTCCCAGCCCGAACGCCACCGCGACGACCAGCGCGTACCCGCCGAGCGCGTTGCCCAGCGCCGAGGACAGCGCGGCCCGTCGGCCGTGCGCGAGGGCGCGGCCGACGACGAAGAGCACGCTGGGCCCCGGGATCGCGGACAGCAGCAACGACATCGCGCAGAACGCGATCAGTCTCTGCAGGTCAACCACGCGTCGAGGATGCCACGCGGATCGGCCGAGCGGGTCCGGAACGCCTATAGTTCCGGCGGAATCGGTGGTGCGGAGGAGGTGCGCGGGTGTCCGTGACGGGGGCGACGGTCGCGACTCCGGGGCGTCGCAACGAGGACCACTTCGCGATCGGCCCGGGCTGGGCGTTCGTGCTGGACGGCGCCACGGCGCCGGACGGCGTGGACAGCGGGTGCGTGCACGACGTCGTCTGGCTGGTGCGACGTCTCGGCGGAGCGCTCGCGGAACTGCTCACGACCAGCGACGATCCGCTGCCCGAGCTGCTGGCCGAGGCGATCGACCGGCTCCGCGCCGCTCACGCCGACACCTGCGACCTGAACAACCCCAACAGCCCGTCCTCGACGGCGACGCTGCTGCGGCTGCGCGATCGGGCCGAGCACCTGGTGCTCGCCGACAGCCCGCTGGTCCTCGACGTCGACGGGGAGGTCCGCGCGATCACCGACGACCGCATCGACCACCTGCCCAGCTACACCCGCGAAGCCGTCGCCGAACTCCGCAACACCGAGCGCGGTTTCTGGGTCGCCTCGACGGATCCGGAAGCCGCCCACCACGCCGTCACCGGCACCACCGCCCCGTTCAGCCGCGCGGCCCTCCTCACCGACGGCGCGCCTCCCGTCACGTCGACCACTTCGCGCTCACGGACTGGCCGGGCCTCCTCGACCTCCTCGCCGAACAAGGCCCGAACACCCTCCTCACCCAGGTCCGCCACGCCGAAACCACCGGCCCACCCCCACCCAGGGCCAAACCCCACGACGACGCCACAGCCGTCCTCTGGATCCGTTGAACCCGGGCGTTCAGCGGAGCACGCCCGCAGCGAGAGCGTTGATCAGTGCGAATCCCAACAGCCAGATCGCCGGCGAGACGTTGCGGAACTTGCGCCGCGCGATGTGACTCGTCGTCCACACCTGCTCGGCGAGAGCTTTCTCGAATTTCGTCGCGTCGTTGAGCAGTTTCCGGTATTCGGTCACGAATTCCGACGGATCGGTGAAACGGCGGGCGATCGTGCCGAAGTAGAGCAGGGAACGGGGGCGATCGTTGCTCAGCCGGGGTATGAACACGCGCAGCGCGAAGAGGATGCTCGTGGCCACCGCGGCGACGCCGACGAGGAGCAGCGTGACGTGCGGCCATGCGGCCGACCATTCGCCGTGCGGTGGCAGGACTTTGAGGAGCACGCCACCGAGCACGCCGTTGCCGGTGACGATCGCCGCGGCCTTCGCGTCGGCGACCTTGATCAGATCATGGTTCTGCTGAAGGATCTTCCACGCGTCCTCGCTGTGCGACATACCTTCGAGCGTGCGGCGATCGTTCCGGAATGCCAACGCCATTCGAGTGAGACGCTCGTGACTTTCGGTGCGCGGTCTGCTCTCTTCGAGCGGACTCTCGCCGAATTGCTCGCCCGCCTCTTCCCGCACGCGGTACCGATTCCCCGTGCATGACCACGATGACGCAGATCTCCGAGGCTTCGCGGAACTGCTGGGGGAACGACGGTGGCGGCTGCTGGCGACGAGAGGCGGGATCCGCCATTACAAACCGGGGGAGGCACTGCTCCGGCAAGGAGAGATGGGGAGTTTTCTGCTTGTCCTGCTCCAAGGAAGGGTCAAGGTGCTGGCCGGAGACAGCGAGGGATCGGAGCTGCTGCTGTCGCTGCGGGGACCTGGCGACCTGGTGGGGGAAATGGCCGCAGGTCGCTGCACACCTCGGACGGCCACCGTCGTGGCGCTCGAGAAGTGCACGGCCCGAACGCTGACGCGGGCGGAATTCGATCGCTTCCTCGAAGAGCAAGGAGCACGGGCGACGTACGCCGACTACCTCGTCGGCAAGCTCTCCGAGACCGTTCCGTACCAGGTCCAGCAGGTGCACTTCCCGCCGAGGCAACGCCTCGCGCGACTGTTCCTGGAGGTCGTTCGGCTCGCGGACCCGAACCGGCCGGACTGCTATCGGATCCCGTTCTCGCAGGACGCGCTGGCCAAGGCGCTGGGGCTGGTCCGGAGCACCGTCGCGGAGCAAATCCGCACCATGCGCGCCGACGGCGTCCTAACCCCCGGCCCCCGCCTCGTCGTCGCCAACATCCGAGCACTGGCCGACGATGCGAGAGCGGTCCGCCTTGAGTGATCGGGGTCACATCAAGACTGTCCGATGGCGGACAGTTCGAGGGTGTGAAGTTCGGGATCTTCCAAGCATGGACGATGAAATCGCAGTGCGGGCCGAACGCCCCGTTCGTCACGAGCCGATCGAACTTCCTCCGTACCGGGCCGTGCTGGTCGCGGACGTCAAGGACTTCAGCGGCACGAAGAGCCGCTACCACTCCGAGATCACGTGCGAGATCCCGCGCATCCTGGAGAACGCCTTCGCCCGTTGTGGGCACGGATACCTGGGCGATGCGGGATTCGGAGGTCCCTCCGGCGGAGACGGCTACTGCCGGGTCCTCGACCCGGGCTACCTGCCGTACCTGGTGAACCCGTTTCTCCAGGCTCTGCAAGACGAGCTCACCGAGCAGAACAACATGCTCCCGAGGGCGTACGGGAACCTCCGGATGCGCGTGAGCCTGTCGGTCGGGCCCGTGACCGACTCGGGCAAGGAACTGCTCGGAGACGGCAACGGGGCGACCCGCATCGAGGCTCACCGGATCCTCGATTCCGAGCCGGTCCGGGACATCCTCGACCGTTCGAGCGACGTCACTCGCGTGGCGGCCATCGTCTCCCAACGGGTGTACGAGGACGCCGTCCTGGCGGGGTACACGGCGGAGGAAGTCGAGGAGTACGTCGAGGTCACGGCCAAGGTGAAGACCTTCAACAGCCACGCCTACCTGCGCGTCCCGAAGCCGTCCGGTCGGCTCCTCCGGGAGGGTTTCCTCACCGGCAAGCCGGCGAGCGCTGAGGTGGGGGAGGGGGAAGTGAGTCGAACTCGCTCGCCGGAAGTGGCGCCCAGAATTGAATTCCACGGTCGGGCGACGCAACAGACCGCTATCGGGTCCAACTACGACGGACTGCACATCGGGGACAGCTACTCGGGTGGACCCGATGACGACCGATGAGGAAGAACGTCTCCCGGTCGGCATGAAGGACGTCGACTCGAAGTACGCCACGACCGTGGCCAGAGCCGATACCGTCTTCATCGGAGAATGGGGCGAGGCCCAGCGGCGACGGTTGCGCCAGAACCTCCCCAAACCAGAGCTGGCCGAGTCCAGGTTGAAGTGGTTGAAAGACAGGTTCGTCGAACCCGGCAATCTCGATGAGGCGCGAGTCAGGGTCAAGGAATCGCGCACGGTCCTGGTGGGTGGTTCTGCCGGAGCCGGGCGGCGCAGCGCCGCGAAGATGCTGCTCCGCGAGTGCGCGGGCGCGAGCTCACCGGTCAGAGAGGTTCCTGTCGACACCGAGGAGGAGGAGAAGGACTTCCTCAAGCCCGAGACCGTTCTCCGAGGCGAATGCCTGCTGGTCGACCTCTCCGCGGACAGCGAACTGCGTCGGCTCGATGCCGGCGAGGGGACGTTGGAGTCCTTCCTCGGGGCGGTTGAGAAGGCCGAAGGCCACGCGGTGGTCGTGCTACCTCCTGAGGCCGGTGACTTCCTCTCCGTGGAGTTGTCGTCGGAGCTCGTGGAGATCGAGCGGCCCGATGCGGCGCAGGTTCTCGCTCTGCACCTGAATGACCTGAGTTCGGAGTTGTCTCCCGACAGGTTCAACGACGAGGACCTGGCGGACTTCCTGTCCACCGCCTCGATGGAAGAGATCGGGCGGCTGGCCGAGCGATGCTCGAAGCTTCGCAGGCAGCGGCCGGGGCAATCCGTCGAGACTTGTCTGCACATAGCGCTGCAGGCGGTGTCCAAGCGGGACAAGACGTTCGAGAAGTTCGTCGCGATCCTGCCGGCGCCCAAGCGGGCGCTGCTGCTGTCCGCCGGCTTCCTGGAAGGTGCGCACGCCGATGTCGTGGGCGACGCGGCGGAGAAGCTGCACGCACAAGCAGAAGGGTTGGAAGAGCGGCTTCCCGTGCTCAGCAGCGCGGGCTTGGACACGCAGCTGCGTGAGCTGCGGCTCGAACTCACGGAGTCGCGGGAGGTGCGTTTCGGCGAATGGTCGGCCGAAGCCGTCGTGAACCACTTCTGGTACGCGTTCCCGCGGCTTCGTCCGGTTCTGCTGGAGTGGGTGGGACGGTGCTGCGCCTCGTCGCTGCTGACCGATGCCGACCGAGAGCAGCTCGTGAAGCGGTTCGCATCGGTGTGCAGACAAGGGCGGCACGGCGCGGACCTCAGCGCCCTCGCAGCCTGGCTGTTGCGGTTGGATTCCCGCTACCAACCACCCCACGTGCAGGACTGGGCCGCGCGAATCCTGACCGAAGGTCTGAAGGAAGAACCGGGTGCTCTGGCGATCAGGCGACAGATCTACGAGTGGGTCACGAGCCGTTCTCTCGCGGCGGACCTGGCTGATGTTCTGGTGTTCGTCTGCTCGAACGTGCTGGCTGAAACCCATCCTGAGCAGGCGATGGTGCGGTTGCGTCATCTCACGAGGCATTCTGATCACCGAATCGCTCGGAACGCCTCGGACGCGCTCGTGAATCTCGTCGAGGACCACCGGATCTTCTTCGACCTGCTCTGGCGCTTGCCCCGTGCTTACAAGCGCGTAGACGCCGATGCGGATCTGTTCCTGCGGATCGCTGATCCGGAGCGGTTTCTCCGCGCACCCGGATTGCTCAAAAGCGCGGCTGTACGTGAGCAGCTGACCAGGAACTGGGCCGTTGTCGTCGAACGGCCCAGGGAGTGCTGGTCGGCGCGGGTGCGCGATTGGCTCGATGCCGTCATCGCGGACAACTCGGCAGAGGCCCTTCTCGACGTGCTGGTGGACGCCGCCGGACGGGCCGGACGCGTGGGGCGGTTGTACGTCGTGCTGCGGGATTGGGCGCCTGACGGTGGGCAGACCTCGGCCGAAGAACGTCGTCCGACGGTGCAGCTGCTGCGGAAGAAGATCGACGAAGTGCAGCTCAGCACGGCTGAGGAGGCGAAATGACCAGGGAACAGCGCAGTGCGGTGCGGATCGCCTCATTGCTGGCCGCCATTCTGTGGGTGGTCCTCGGGTTGATGCGGGGGTGGGCGCCGGGAGTGTGGGTCGTCCTCGCGGCGGTGACCGCGATCGCTCCGTCGTTGTTGGCCGGGCCCGTCAGCCAGTGGCTGCACGAGCGGCGACGGCCAGAACCTCAGCCCGTCATCGCTGCCGTGGCGCCTGTTGAACCTCCGCCCCCGAGTCGGTACGAGCTGTCGTACGTCCCGCTGTCGAGTGCCAGGGCTGACTACCGACTGGTCCTCTCGTGCGTGGTGTGGTGGCGACGCAAGTCGCCCGAGCCGGGGATTCCGCACGCGGACCCGGGCAGTTTGGCCGCTGAAGTGGTGTTGGAGCAGTCGCGGCAATTGGTCGGGGCCGCTTCTCCGGAGGAAGTCGAGATCGCCCAGGCGAAACTCACGTCGTATCTGGGCGTTGTGCGCGCCGATGCGACCGGGCACATCGAGGTGTGGGCGACGGACGTGGCGTTGAGGCTGCCGGAGTCCGATGCCGACCGGTTACGCCGACTCGCGGATGTGCGGAAGGAAGAAGAGGTCTGGGAGCACGAGCGCAATCACGAGCGGAAGAAGCGCGAGTACCTCGGTGGCGACGTGCTCAAAAGCGCTGGTAGCGCGCTGGTGTGGTGGCTGGCTCGTGATGAGAGCCAGATCGACGACGCGGTCGGGAAGATCCCGAACCTGCGCAAGCTCACCGCTGCCGCGCACGATGAACGGGTTCCCGAGCTTGATGTGGAGCGTGGGGAACTCGGTGCTCAGGACCACCTGGTCGAACTCATCCGGGGTCTGCAGCCGGAAGATGAGGACGAGCGCGCGTTGTTGAGCGACAGCATCGCCTCCGCGCTCGAGAGGCGCGGGCAGAGCGAGCTCGCGGCGAAGATCCGCGCCGAGTTCGACTCGCCCGATGCCGCACCGAACCCGGAGGCCAACGGCCACGTTCGAGCGAGAAGTACCTGACGAGCAACGCTCCGCGCTTGTGATGGCGACTTGGCGTGGCAATAATCCCTGCATTATATTCGCTGGCTGAGTTGGAGGAGGGCTGAGCGATGGGACGTTCCTGGGACGAGGTCAAGAAGGACAAGCACGCCCTGGACCGCGCGCGGGGGCGGGACGTGGAGGCGAACCAGGAGCACGCCCGCGCGGCCACCCACGCCTACATCATCGGTTATCGGCTTGCTCAGTGCCGTGAGGAGCTCGGCTTCTCGCAGACGCAGCTCGCCGCTCGGATGGGCGTGAGCCAGCCGCGGATCAGCAACCTGGAGAAGGGAGATCTCGCCCAGTTCGAGGTGGGAACCATCGAGCGGTACGTGCAGGCGCTCGGCGGGTCGCTGCGGTTGGTGGTCAACTTCGGGGAGCAGGACATCACGCTGGACCAGCCCGCGGTGTGCGCGTGACCGGTCGTCTCTCGCGCTGACGACGAAGGGCGCCCCCGGCTGGTGCTGGGGGCGCCCTTCGGGTGTTCGTCAGGAATTGCGGGTGGTTGCTGCTTCGAGGGCTCTGCGGACCAGGACCTTGGCGAGGTGGTGGCGGTACTCCGCCGTGGCCGAGGGCTGGTCCGGGGGAGAGGTGTTCTCCGCGGCGCGCTCGGCCGCTTCGGCCGGGGTGGCGCCGGAGGCCAGGGCCTCCTCGACGCCTGCCGCGCGCATCGGGGTCGGGCCCATGTTGACCAGGGCGACGCGGTTGCCCGCGACCGCCACGCCCACGA
The DNA here is from genome assembly GCF_045278815.1 of Saccharopolyspora sp. ID03-671. Taxonomy (NCBI): domain Bacteria; kingdom Bacillati; phylum Actinomycetota; class Actinomycetes; order Pseudonocardiales; family Pseudonocardiaceae; genus Saccharopolyspora; species Saccharopolyspora sp. ID03-671. The sequence continues at coordinate 2,748,854 of NZ_CP134054.1, read as the reverse complement.
CCGCCCAGTCGATGGCGCGCTTGGTGAACTTCTGGAAGTCCCAGCCCTGGTTCGGGTTCTTCTCGACGCGGATCTCCACCAGCAGCTCGTCCTCGCCGAGCGAGGTCTCGAAGAAGTCGGTGAAGAAGTCCGTGATCGCGATCTCCCGGGTCCCCGACGGGCCCTGGGCCACCAGCACCGCGTCCAGCGCCAGCGCCACGGCCGGCAGGTCCGAGGCCGGGTCGCCGTGGACCAGCGAACCGCCGATCGTGCCGCGGTGGCGGACCTGCGGGTCGCCGATGGTGCCCGCCGCGTGCGCGAGCAGCGGGATCTCGCGCCGCAGCAGCTCCGAGTGCTCCAGGTCGTGGTGCCGGGTCAGGGCACCGATGCGGATCTGCGAACCCTCATCGCGGATGTAGGACAGGTCGCGCAGGCCGCCGACGTCGATGACGACCTCCGGCACCGCGAACCGCAGCTTCATCAGCGGCAGCAGCGAGTGCCCGCCCGCCAGCAGCTTCGCGTCGTCGCCGTGCTCGGCGAGCAGGTTCAGCGCCTCGTCGACCGTGGTGGCGCGCTTGTAGGTGAAGGCGGCAGGAATCATTCCGCGGCCCCCTGCTTCTCCTGGGCCGCGTCGAGCACGGCCTGAACGATGTTGTGGTAGCCGGTGCAGCGGCAGAGGTTGCCCTCCAGCCCGGACCGCACGTCGGCCTCGGTCAGGTTCGGGTTCTCCTCCACCAGCGACACCGAGGCCATCACCATGCCCGGCGTGCAGTACCCGCACTGCAGGCCGTGGTTCTTCTGGAACGAGCGCTGCATCGGGTGCAGCTCCTCGCCGTCCGCCAGGCCCTCGATGGTGGTGACCTCGCGGCCCTCGGCCTGCGCGGCCAGCACCGTGCAGGACTTGACCGACTCGCCGTTGAGCAGCACCGTGCACGCACCGCACGACGTGGTGTCGCAGCCGATGTTGGTGCCGGTCAGCTCGCAGTCGTCGCGCAGGTACTGGACGAGCAGGGTGCGGTCCTCCACGTCGTGGGTCCGCTGCTCGCCGTTGACGTTGATCGAAACTTGCACGAAGGAACTCCTAGGCTTCTCAGGTGCACTACCTGAACGAGATCAGCGGTGTTTCTATGCCTGGTTGATCGCTTCCCACACCCGCTGGGGCGTGGTGGGCATGTCGATGTGCCGGACGCCGAGGTGGGACAGCGCGTCCACCACCGCGTTCTGCACCGCGGGAGTGGACCCGATGGTCCCGGCCTCGCCGATCCCCTTCACGCCCAACGGGTTCAGGGTGGTGGCCGTTTCCATGGTCAGCAGCTCGAAGCTCGGCAGCTCGGCGGCGGTGACGATCGCGTAGTCGGCGAAGCTGGCGTTCTGCGGGTTGCCGTCGGAGTCGTAGGAGACCTCCTCCAGCAGCGCCTGCGCCGCGCCCTGGGCGATGCCGCCGTGCCGCTGGCCCTCGGTGAGCACCGGGTTGATGATCACGCCCGCGTCGTCGACCGTGACGTGCCGCAGGTAGTCGACCTTGCCGGTCTCCACGTCGACCTCGACGACCGCGAGGTGGCTGCCGAACGGGAACGTCGGCCGGTCCTCCACGAAGTGCACGTCGGCGGCCAGGCCGTCGGCGGACTTCTGCGCCAGATCGGCCCACGACACCGTGACGTTCGGGGCGCCGCGCACCTGCCACTTGCCGTCGGTGAGCTCGATGTCGGCCTCGTCGCTCTCGATCATCTCGGCGGCCAGCTTGCGGGCCTTGTCCTTGACGTCGATCGCGGCCCGGTGCACGGCCGTGCCGCCCAGCTGCAGCGAGCGCGAGCCCATCGTGCCCACGCCCTTGGGGATCAGGTCCGTGTCGCCGTGCACGACCTCGATCTTGTCCAGGTCGATGCCCAGCTGCTCGGACACCAGCATCGCGTAGCTCGTCCAGTGGCCCTGGCCGTGCGGGGAGCTGCCGGTGAGCACCAGAACGCTGCCGTCGGGCCGGATCTCGACGTGCCCGGTCTCGCCCTCGGTGTTGTTCGGCGCGGTGATCTCCACGTAGCTGGCCAGGCCGATGCCCAGCTGCTTGGCGCTGCCGTCCGCGCGCCGCTTCGCCTGCTCCTCGCGCAGCGAGGCGTAGTCGGCGGCCTCCAGGACCGAGTCGAGCCCCTTGATGTACTCGCCGGTGTCGTAGAGCATCCCGCCCGGCGTCTGGTATGGGAACTGCTCCGGCTTGACCAGGTTCTTGCGTCGCACGTCGGCCGGGTCGGCGCCGATCTCGGCGGCGAACAGGTCGATCGCGCGCTCCACGGCGGCGGTGGCCTCCGGGCGCCCGGCACCGCGGTAGGCGCCGATCGGCGTGGTGTTGGTGACCACGGTCTGCGCCCGCGACTCGACCTTTGCGATGTCGTAGACGCCGCTGGCCATCATCTGCGTGAACACCGGCAGGAACGCGCCCATCCGCGGGTAGGCGCCGACGTCCTGCACGATCTCCAGCCGGTAGGCCTGCACCCGGCCGTCGCGGCTGCCGCCGATGGTGATCTGGTGCCGCTGCGCGCGGCCGTGCGTCATCGCGACCAGGTTCTCGCTGCGGGTCTCGACCCACTTGACCGGCTTGCCGATCTTGCGGGACACCAGCGACAGCAGCGCGGCCTCCTGCTCGGAGCCGATCTTGGCGCCGAAGCCGCCGCCCACGTCGGGCGTGATGACGCGCAGCTTGTCCTGCGGCAGGCCGAGATTGCCCATCAGCTCGTCGCGGCAGGACTGCGCGTTCTGGTTGGACAGCCACAGGGTGACCTTGTCGCCCTCCCAGGCGCAGGCGGCCGAGCGGCCCTCCAGCGAGGCCGCGGCCACGCGCTGGTTGACGATCTGCCTGGTGACCACGACCTCGCAGTCGTCGAACAGCGAGTCGTCGAGCTCGCCCGCGGTGCCGATGACGTTGGTGCCCGCTTCCGGGAACACCAGCTTCTCGCCGGCCAGGGCCTCGTCCAGGTCGATCACCGGGTCGAGCGGGTCGTAGTCGATGGAGACCATCTCCGCCGCGTCCTGGGCCTGGGCCAGGGTTTCGGCGGCCACCGCCACGACCGGTTCGCCGACGTAGTGCACGACGCCCTTGGCCAGGTGCGGCCGGTCGAGGCCGGGCGGGGTGGGGCCGGAGAGGCTGCCGCCCGAGGCGTAGGGCGGGAGGTCGACGTCGTCGGCGGTGAAAACGCCGTGCACGCCGGGCGCCGACCTGGCTTCGTCGACGTCCACTTCGGTGATGGTGGCGTGGGCCAGCGGACTGCGGACGAACAGGACGTGCAGTGCGCCTTGCAGGGCGGGTTCACGCAGGTCGTCCACGTAGGTGCCGCCGACTGTGAGAAGGCGTGGGTCTTCGACACGTTGGACCCGGGTGCCGAGAATGCTCAAAGCTGCCTCGCAGTCAACAGGATCAGATAGTTCGGGAACCGTACGGGAGTCTTGTGCTCCGGACTGTGAGCCACAAGACTTAGCGGCCAAAGAAGTCGGCGTGTCGCGGATTCCGCGTGAGGGGAGAATCGTCGCGCGGTTGGGCCGAAAGAGTGAACCCTCTTCGTGACAACGTTGAATGTCACAGTAAAGCCTGACAGCGTTAGAGGGTTTGGTGTTCGATCACCGCATGACCTCGCTCATCCAGCAGTCGCCGGGCTCCGGCCCGGCGGGAGGCGCGGACCTCGATCAGATCCTCATCGCTTCCGGTAGCGCCGCACTGCTGGCCGCGCTGCTGATCGCGTTCGGCTACGGGCACCGCACCGGCAAGATCACCGCGCTGGCCCGCCACGCCGAACGCGCCGAGCACTCCTGGCTGCTGCGGGGGCTCCCCGGCTGGTCCGCGCTACCGCTGCGGATCGCGCTGATGTCGCTGCTGGTGACACTGCTCGGGCTGTACTGGGACATCGCCCTGCGGATCACGCAGGGACGCGGCCACGGCCCGCTGGCCAACATCGCGCACTACCCGATCCTGTTCGGGCTCTTCGGCCTCTGCGTCGCCGGAACCCTGGCGACGGTGCTGCCGGTGGGCGAGAGCCCCGGCCGCGCGGCGCTGCGCATCACCCGCTGCTGGGAGGCCCCGACCAGCGGACTGCTGCTGGGCCTGGCCGGGTTCTTCTCGCTGCTGGGGTTCCCGCTCGACGCCGTGTGGCAGCGGCTCTTCGGCCAGGACGTGACGCTGTGGGGGCCCGCGCGGCTGATCATCATCGGCGGCGTCTCGCTGTCGCTGGTCGCGATGGCCCTGCTGGAGCGCGAGGGCCGGTTCGTGCGCACCGGCCGCGCCGAGACGATGCGCGCGCTCTACGTGCGACGCGGCCTGCTGTGCGGGGCGCTGCTGGTCGGGCTGTCGCTGTTCCAGGCCGAGTGGGACTTCGGCGTCCCGCAGTTCCGGATGGTCTTCCAGCCGCTGCTCATCGCCGTGTCCGCCGGGTGCGCGCTGGTGGCCGCGCGGCTGTGGATCGGGCGCGGGGGAGCGGTGCTGGCCGTCGCGCTGTTCCTGCTCACCCGCGGCGGGATCGCGCTGCTGGTCGGAACGGCCCTGGGCGGGCCGACCTCGGCGATGCCGCTCTACGTCGTCGAGGCGCTGTGCGTGGAGATCGCCGCGGTGGCCCTGGTGCGCAGACCGCTGGTGCTGGGCGTGTTCTCCGGCCTGCTCATCGGCACCATCGGCTACACCAGCGAGTACGTGTGGACCTCCGCCGCCTACCGGCTGCCGTGGTCACCGGACATGCTGCCGGAGGGCGTGCTGATGTCGCTGCTCGGCGGCGTCTGCGGTGGCCTGCTGGGCGCGCTGCTGGTGCGGGCGCTGCGCGGTGAGCTGCCGCCCGCTCGGGTTCGCGTCGGCGTGTTCGCGGCGGCGCTGAGCGGCATCGCGATCGCCGTGGTCAACGGGCTGGTGGGCGCCGCGCCGGGAGACGTGCGCGCGGAGGTGACCGTCGACGAGCGGACTCGGCAGGCCGAGGTGCGCATCGAGCCCGCGCCGATCGCCGAGCACCCGACGTGGCTGACGATCACCGGCTGGCAGGGCGGAGCGCTGCACGTCGACCGGATGACCGAGATCGGCCCCGGCGTGTACCGGACCAATCAGCCGATGCCGATCAGCGGGCCCTGGAAGACGATCATCAGGCTGCACTCGGGCCGCGCGATCCTCGCGACGCCGGTGTACTTCCCGGCCGACGCGTCCCGCGACAAGCCGGGCGTGTCCGCGCCCGCGCAGTTCACCCGCCCGGCCATGCCCGAGTACCAGCTGCTGCGCCGCGAGGCGGCCCCCGGCGTTCCGGAGTGGCTGTGGCCGTCGGCGTCGGCGGTGGTGATCGCCTGCTCGCTGGGCTACGTGCTGGCGCTGGGCTGGGGCGCTCAGCGCATCGGCCGCGCGATCTCCGGCCCGCCCTGCGCCGAGCGCGACGCGGCCGAGCGGACCGCGTCCCGGCGCCCGTTCGAGGGACGCATCGGATGATCGTTCGATGTGGTACTTGTCACATTTGACGGAGGCGGGCAGAGTCCTAGGGGGAGGTTCCACCACCTAGGCGCGAGAGGTGTTCGCCGATGGCCTCGACTACGACCGAACTGGCCGAGTTCCAGCGCGTTCTGGCGCAGCTCAAGAGCAGCGCCGGGGCTTTGCGGCAGCGCTACGGCGACGCCGCCGCGCTCCGCCGGATCCACAACGACATCGAACGACTCGACATCGACGCCGCCGAGCTCGTCACCGAGCTGCCCGCACCGCGGCGCAGCGACGAGACCCGCGACGACGTGGTGATCGTGCCGGACACCCCCTACGACTCGTCGCTCTGGCAGGACGCCGACGACGAGGGCCTCGGAGGCCACCCCCGGCGCTGAGGCGGCGGCGATTGAACCTTACGGGGGACTAGCAGCGGACTGTGGCCTGATCCACAATGAGCGGCCTCAAGGTGAGCACGTCGGACGACTCATGACAACGAGGTCAACGAATGTCCGCACCCGCTAGCGCCACCGGCCGGGCCCGCATCGGCGCGCGCACCCTGCGCACCGACCGCTGGTGGCTCCCGCCGCTGGTGACCTTCCTCGGCCTGACGGCCTTCGTGGTCTACGGCCTGATCCGCACGTTCATGAACCAGTGGTACTGGGTCCCGGAGCACAACTACCTGGCGCCGTTCTTCTCGCCGTGCCTGTCGGCGGCCTGCGTGCCCGGGTCCAGCCACTTCGGACAGCCCTTCCCGGACCTGGGGTGGCTGGTGCCACCGCCGATCTTCGTGCTGCCGTTCGTGCTCGGGTTCCGGCTGACCTGCTACTACTACCGCAAGGCCTACTACCGGGCGTTCTGGGCGTCGCCGCCGGCCTGCGCCGTGGGCGAACCGCACCGCCGCTACACCGGCGAGACCCGGTTCCCGCTGATCCTGCAGAACGCGCACCGCTACTTCTTCTACGCGGCGATGCTGGTCGCGTCGGTGCTGACCTACGACACGGTCATCGCGTTCAAGGGCACCGACGGCGGTGTCGGCGTCGGTCTCGGCACGGTGCTGATGGTGGTCAACGTGGTGCTGCTGTGGGCCTACACGCTGTCCTGCCACTCCTGCCGCCACCTCATCGGCGGCAGGCTCAACCACTTCTCGAAGCACCCGGTGCGCTACTGGCTCTGGACCAAGGTCACCTGGCTCAACGGCAAGCACATGCTGCTCGCCTGGTGCTCCCTGGCCTCGGTCGCGCTGGTCGACCTGTACGTGATGCTGGTGGCCAGCGGCGCCATCAGCGATCCCCGGCTGTTCAACTAGAAGGACTGGATGTGGAGATCGAACGGCACGAGTACGACGTGGTCGTGATCGGCGCCGGTGGCGCGGGTCTGCGCGCGGCGATCGAGACCCGCTCGGCGGGACTGCGCACCGCGGTGGTGTGCAAGTCCCTGTTCGGCAAGGCGCACACGGTCATGGCCGAGGGCGGCATCGCCGCCTCGATGGGCAACGTCAACTCCCACGACGATTGGCAGGTGCACTTCCGCGACACCATGCGCGGCGGGAAGTTCCTCAACAACTGGCGGATGGCCGAGCTGCACGCCCGCGAGGCGCCGCAACGGGTGTGGGAGCTGGAGACCTACGGGGCGCTGTTCGACCGCACCCCCGACGGCCGGATCAGCCAGCGCAACTTCGGCGGGCACGAGTACCCGCGGCTCGCGCACGTCGGCGACCGGACCGGGCTGGAGCTCATCCGCACGCTGCAGCAGAAGATCGTCTCGCTGCAGCAGGAGGACCACGCCGAGTTCGGCGACCACGAGGCGCGCATCAAGGTCTTCCAGGAGTGCACGGTCACCGAGCTGACCAAGGAGGGCGACCGGATCTCCGGGGCGTTCGGGTACTGGCGGGAGTCCGGGCGGTTCGTGCTCTTCGACGCGCCCGCCGTCGTCCTCGCCACCGGCGGCATCGGCAAGTCCTTCAAGGTCACCTCGAACTCCTGGGAGTACACCGGCGACGGGCACGCGCTGGCGCTGCGCGCCGGGGCCTCGCTGATCAACATGGAGTTCGTGCAGTTCCACCCCACCGGCATGGTGTGGCCGCCGAGCGTGAAGGGAATCCTGGTCACCGAGTCGGTGCGCGGCGACGGGGGAGTGCTGCGCAACTCCGAGGGCAGCCGGTTCATGTTCGACTACATCCCCGAGGTGTTCAAGGACAACTACGCCGACAGCGAAGCCGAGGCCGACCGCTGGTACGACGACCCGGACAACAACCGCAGGCCGCCCGAGCTGCTGCCGCGCGACGAGGTCGCCCGCGCCATCAACAACGAGGTCAAGGAGGGCCGGGGCTCCCAGCACGGCGGTGTGTTCCTCGACGTGGCCACGCGGCTCCCGGCCGAGACGATCACCAAGCGGCTGCCGTCGATGCACCACCAGTTCAAGGAACTGGCCGACGTGGACATCACCGCCGAGGCGATGGAGGTCGGCCCGACCTGCCACTACGTGATGGGCGGCGTCGAGGTCGACCCGGACACCGCGGCCTCGCGGGTGCCGGGGCTGTTCGCGGCCGGTGAGGTCGCGGGCGGCATGCACGGGTCGAACCGCCTGGGCGGCAACTCGCTGTCGGACCTGCTGGTCTTCGGCCGCCGCGCCGGAACCGGCGCCGCCGATTACGTGCGGGGCCTGTCGGGCAGGCCCGCGATCGCCGAGTCCGATGTGGACGCCGCGGCGCGGCGCGCCGCCGACCCGTTCAACCCCGAGGAGGGCCGCAGCGAGAACCCCTACGCGCTGCACTCCGAGCTCCAGCAGTCGATGAACGACCTGGTCGGCATCATCCGGCGCGGCACCGAGATGCGCGAGGCGCTGGACCGGCTGCGCGAGCTCGTCGCCCGCGCCGAGCACCTGGAGGTGGAGGGCAACCGGCAGTTCAACCCCGGCTGGCACCTGGCGCTGGACCTGCGGAACATGCTGCTGGTCAGCGAGTGCGTCGCCCGGGCAGCGCTGCTGCGCACCGAGAGCCGCGGCGGCCACACCCGCGACGACCACCCGGGGATGGAGGCCCAGTGGCGCCGGAAGCTGCTGGTGTGCACGAAGTCCGGCGACGGCGTCGAGGTCGCCGAGCAGCAGCAGCCGCCGATGCGGCACGACCTGCTGGAGCTGTTCAAGCTCGACGAGCTGCGCAAGTACTACACCGAGGAAGAACTCGCGGACGTCCAGGCTGAGGAGCGGTGATGGGATACCAAGCGCACTTCCGCGTGTGGCGCGGCACCGACGACGGCGAGCTGCAGGACTACACCGTCGAGGTCAACGAGGGCGAGGTCGTCCTCGACATCATCCACCGGCTGCAGGCCACCCAGGCCCCGGACATGGCGGTCCGCTGGAACTGCAAGGCGGGCAAGTGCGGTTCGTGCTCGGCGGAGATCAACGGCCGCCCCCGCCTGATGTGCATGACGCGGATGTCGACGTTCACCGAGGACGAGACGATCACCGTCACCCCGATGCGCACGTTCCCGCTGATCAAGGACCTCGTCACCGACGTGTCGTACAACTACGTCAAGGCCCGCGAGGTCCCGGCGTTCACCCCGCCGGCGGGCCTCGAACCCGGCGAGTACCGGATGCAGCAGGTCGACGTGCAGCGCTCGCAGGAGTTCCGCAAGTGCATCGAGTGCTTCCTGTGCCAGGACACCTGCCACGTCATCCGCGACCACGAGGACAACAAGGAGGCGTTCTCCGGTCCTCGCTTCCTCATGCGCGTCGCCGAGCTGGAGATGCACCCGCTCGACGAGGCCCGCGACCGCCCGGAGGAGGCCAGGGGAGACCACGGCCTGGGCATGTGCAACATCACCAAGTGCTGCACCGACGTCTGCCCCGAGCACATCCACATCACCGACAACGCCCTCATCCCCCTCAAGGAACGAGTCGCGGACCGCCGCTACGACCCCCTCCGCCGCCTCTTCAAGAAGAAGGACTGACGACGAGCACCACCGCGGCCCACCGGTTCTGACGAGCCGGTGGGCCGTTCTCGTCAATCGGGGGCGGTAGGGGTAGGTTGGGCCCCGGTCCGGTTGGGGCACGGTCCGGTTGGGGCGCGGGTTGCGGTTCGGGTGGGTTCACCGCGGGATTCCCCGTTATTCACGGACTTGTCGTCGTGTTCACGTGCGGTTACGCGGAATTCACGAATGAACGCGCGCTGGGAATTGTGGGAATATTCGGACCGGTTCGGCGACTCCGGTACTTGATCGTTGCAGATTCGCAGTTCACGGCGCTTTTCGCGGCCGTTCTCGTCCATTGTGGAGAGCTATTCGGGCTATGGCGTCTTCTTGCCATTCCTGTCTTTCGACCTGCGATTCCGGTTACCTTTCACTGCGAACGGAGTCGATTCAGATGGACACCACCAGACCAGTCGCGGGGACCGCGTCGTGGTCGGCCGGACGGAAGCCGGGACCCGTACCCCGACGAGGGCCCGGAAATCCGCCGAATGGCCTGCTACGTCGCGAAACCCCGCCCTGCCGCCCCAGCGGTGGCAGGGGTCCGGCGGCCGGACGTCGCGAAACCCCGAGGCGGCGTCCGGCCGCCACCGGCCGATGCAGACCCCAGAAGATCTCGGTCAACGCCGACCGCTGGAAATGACAATTCCCAACGGTTTCCAGGTATTCGGTAGATCCGCTGAGGATTCACCGCGTGCCTTGAGTCCTGGCGCTGGCTGCCAGAGGAAGTGCGGCGGACGTGCAGCAGATTCTCGTGGCATTCGACGGATTCGTTCCCGTGGTGACGACGCTGCTCCTGGTCGCGCTCGCCGTGGGGTGCGGATCCGGAGTGTTCCGCGGCTATTCGACCGAGCCGTTCGTGATGCGGGAACCGCTGATCGACGGAGCCCTGGCCTACTCGATCCTCGTCGTGGGCTACCTGGTCTTCACGCCCCAGGTGCCGACGCTGGAGCCGTTCCGGCCCGAGATCGGCAACGACGTCACCGAAGCGCTCAGCGCGGCCCCCGGTGATTCGCAGCCGTGGCTGCAGCTGGCGGGCAACCTCGTGCTGCTGCTGCCGCTGAGCGTGCTCGTGCCGCAACGGCTCCCGTGGTTCGACAGCGTCGCCAAGATCGCCGTCGGCGGCATGCTGTGCTCCGCCTCGATCGAGGCCATCCAGTTCGTGGCCATCAGCGGCCGCGTCTGCTCCGCCGACGACGTCGTGTGCAACACCATCGGCGCCGTCCTCGGCGGCATGATCGTGCGGCTGCCGTACTGGATCAGCCCCGCCAACCGCCCGCAGCACCGGCCCACCGGCGAAGGGGATCCGACGGTCTGGCTGCTCATCGCCCGCATCGAGCACGAGCGGCAGTGCTACCAGGCCGCCGCGCAGAGCCGCCGCAGCCTCCCGCGCCGCCGTCCCGTCGTCCCGCAGCAGCCGGTGCTCGCCAAGCGCCCGGTCCTGGCCGGTCACGACGTGTTCCACCCGGCGCGCGCCGCGCTGCCGCAGCGGGGGCCGCTCGGGCACCAGCGGACCGTCCCGCAGCAGCGCCCCCTGGTCGGCCAGCAGAACGCCCGCTGACCCCGGTGGTCGGGAGCTCTCCCGTCGCGATCCCGACCACCGGCCCTCGGGGCCGGATCCCGGCTCCCGCGCAGTTTTCATGAAAACTTCCCCCACCACGTCCCCGAACCGAGGTTCAACTGAAACCTCAACCGCATCGAACTGAGAGAACGTGCTGGTGGTGGGGTGTCCGGGGTTCGTCGGGGGAAGTTTCAGTTGAAATTTCCTCTGGGTGGGTGGTCGGGGAAGTTTTCATGAAAACTTCCCCGGTCGACGAGTGCGGGGATCAGGAGTTCAGCTTCTGGTTCCGCTCGCTCATGTAGCGGCCGAGCTCGCGGACCTCCTGCTCGAGCTGCGGGATGAGCTTGATCAGCTGCGGGCGCATGAACAGCTCCACCAGCGCCGAGCCCGGCACGTTGCGCAGCCAGTGCATGAGCATGACGCCGCGCGGGACGTAGACGCGGCGCTTGCGGCGCTCGACGGCGTGGGCGAAGGCCCGCGCGCACGCCTCCGGGGTGGTGATGGCGCGCATCGGCCACGGCAGGCGCTTGCGCATCTCGGTGAAGGTCTTGAGATCGCCCGCGACCTCGCGGACCAGGTCGGTGTCGATCCACGAGGGGTGCGCCGAACCCACCGAGACGCCCAGGTGCAGCACCTCCATGCGCAGCGCGGAGGCGAACGCCTCGGAGGCGGCCTTGCTCGCCGTGTAGGCGGCCATGCCGCCGATCGGCGCGAACGCCGACAGCGAGGACACCACCAGCAGGTACCCCTTCGACTCGGCCAGGGCGGGCATCACCGCGCGGGCGGTGTGGAACACGCCGTTGACGTTGACGTCCATGGTCTTGAGGAAGCCGCGCGGATCGCTCTCGCGGATGCTGCCCAGCGGGGCGATGCCTGCGTTGGCGATGGCCGCGTCGATCCTGCCGAACTTCTCGCGCGCCGCGTCCACCGCGGTCTGCAGCGACTCGGGGTCCGTGACGTCGGCCTCGGCCCAGAAGTGACCTTCGCCGAGCTCGGCGGCGACCTCCGCCAGCTGCTCGGGCTCCAGGCCGACCAGGGCGAGCTTGGCGCCGCGCTTGGCCAGCTCGCGCGCGGTCTCGGCGCCGATCCCCCTCGCGGCCCCGGTGATCAGGACGACCTTGCCGGCAACGTTCGGCATCTGCTCTCCCTTGAGTCAACCCGCTATCTACTCCGCAGTAGCCTACTCGCAGTAGGTTGGCTCGTGAAGAGCGAAAAGAAGAGGCACCCGCGACGACTCGCGGGTGCCTCTTCTGCAGAGCTCGTGGATCAGGCGACGGCGTTGAGCTTCGCCGTGATCTCCTGCTGCTCGGTGGTCAGCTCGGTCGCGAGCTCGGAGAGCTCGGCGTCGCCCTGGGCCAGCGTCGGGGCCTGGCCGACCAGCGAGAGCACCTTCTGCTTCCACTGGGCGTCGAACGCCGCGCCGCTCAGCGCGGACAGCGCGGCGTCGGCCTCCGGGGCCTGGCCGGTGGCGCCACCGGCGAGCTGCTTCAGCTCGGTGACCTGCTCGGTCGCCGACTGCTGGAGCTCCGCGGCGACCTCCTTGGCCTGCGGGCTGGTGGCCTTCGTGGCGGCGAGCTCGGCCAGCGCCAGCACCTGCTGGCGGTTGCTCAGCAGCTGCGCGGCCGCCCCGCTCTCGCCGGTCGAGCCGTGGCCGGTCGAGGCCTGACCGGCCATCTTCGGCGCGTCGGCGGGCGGCGTGCCCGGGGCCGGCGGCTGGTCGCTGTCGTACTCGGCCGGTGTGCAGCCCGCGAGTGCGATACCGCCGACCAGCACAGCGCCGATGATCGTGCTCTTCCGCACGTGCTTCCCCTCCAGGATCTGGTGGACGTCGTCCCAGGGCTGCCCGGTGCGAACGCAGGTGGGCTGCCGGACCTGTTGCCACGTAGGTTATCTGTCCGCCTCGCGCCCGGTGCGCGCGACGTCGTCCACGTCGCGCTGTGTCTGATGGATCTCACCGCGGGTGACGATCGGGGCCCCGATGAATAGGGTGGCTACGGCCCGGCCGAACTCCGGCCGGACCCCGGGACTAGTATCCGCAGTCGGCGGCATCGCGACCGGCTCGTCATGCAGGGTTCCTGCCGGGCATCGCATGCTGTCACCGGCCCACCCGGGTCGGGGCGGACCTCGTTCGGGTCCGAGAAGGCTTCAAGGGAGTGCAGGAGGCACCGTGACGGCCGTCGCGCCACAGCCGATCGCCACGCGCCCCTATCCGGTGCGCAAAACGGTCAAGGGGTCGTTCCTGGCGCGGATGTTCCGCACCACGGACCACAAGCAGATCGGCATCCTCTACCTGGTCACCTCGATCGCGTTCTTCCTGGTCGGCGGCCTGATGGCGATGCTGATCCGCGGTGAGTTGGCCGTTCCGGGACTTCAGTTCCTGTCGCAGGAGCAGTACAACCAGCTGTTCACCATGCACGGCACGATCATGCTGCTGCTGTACGCGACCCCGATCCTGTTCGGCTTCGCGAACTACATCCTTCCGCTGCAGATCGGCTCGCCGGACGTCGCGTTCCCGCGGCTGAACGCGTTCGGGTACTGGCTCTACCTGTTCGGCGGCCTCATGGTCGTCAGCGGCTTCCTGCTGCCGGGTGGCGCGGCCGACTTCGGCTGGTTCGCCTACACCCCGCTGTCGGACGCCCTGCACTCTCCGGGCCACGGCGCGGACATGTGGATCGCCGGTCTCGCCGTCTCCGGTCTGGGCACGATCCTCGGTGCGGTCAACATGCTGACCACCGTGATCTGCCTCCGCGCGCCGGGCATGACGATGTTCCGGATGCCGATCTTCACCTGGAACATCATGGTCACCAGCGTGCTGATCCTGATGGCGTTCCCGATCCTGACCGCCGCCCTGATGGGCCTGATGGCCGACCGGCACCTCGGTGCCCACGTCTTCGACCCGGCCAACGGCGGCGTGATCCTCTGGCAGCACCTGTTCTGGTTCTTCGGCCACCCCGAGGTCTACATCGTCGCGCTGCCGTTCTTCGGCATCGTCTCGGAGATCTTCCCGGTGTTCAGCCGCAAGCCGCTGTTCGGCTACTCGGGTCTGGTCTACGCGACCCTGGGCATCGCCGCGCTGTCGGTCGTCGTCTGGGCGCACCACATGTACGCCACCGGCGCCGTGCTGCTGCCGTTCTTCGCGTTCACCACGTTCCTGATCGCGGTCCCGACCGGTGTGAAGTTCTTCAACTGGATCGGCACCATGTGGAAGGGGCAGCTGACCTTCGAGACGCCGATGATCTTCTCGGTCGGCTTCCTGGTCACCTTCCTCTTCGGTGGTCTCACCGGTGTCCTGCTGGCCATGCCGCCGGTCGACTTCCACGTCTCGGACACCTACTTCGTGGTCGCGCACTTCCACTACGTGCTCTACGGCACGATCGTGTTCGCCACCTTCGCCGGCATCTACTTCTGGTTCCCGAAGATGACGGCCGGATGATGGACGAGCGGCTGGGCAAGCTGCACTTCTGGCTGACCTTCATCGGCTTCCACGGCACGTTCCTGGTCCAGCACTGGCTGGGCAACGAGGGCATGCCGCGCCGGTACGCCGACTACCTGGAGTCCGACGGCTTCACCACGCTGAACACGATCTCCACGATCGGCGCGTTCATCCTGGGCGCCTCGATGCTCCCGTTCCTGTACAACATCTTCAAGAGCTACCGGTACGGCGAGGTCGCCGAGGTCGACGACCCGTGGGGCTACGGCAACTCCCTGGAGTGGGCGACCTCCTGCCCGCCGCCGCGGCACAACTTCAAGGAGCTGCCGCGGATCCGCTCCGAGCGCCCGGCGTTCGAGCTGCACTACCCGCACATCTCCGAGCGGATGCGGCTCGAAGCGCACCTGTCGCTCACCGGCAAGACCTTGGCCCACAAGCACGAGGAAGGTGCCGGCGGTACCGCCACCCTGACTCAGCCGCCCAAGACCAAGGACGACTCGGATCGGGACGACACCACCGAGAAGTGATTTCGTCGATAGCCCCGAACGGCACGGCTGTGCCAGGCTAGGGCTAGCTCGACGGCGAGCCCCGGCGGGTTTCCCGCCGGGGCTCGTTGCGTTTACAGAAGGTGAGGGAATGGCGAACGCGGCGGTGCGGGTAGCGGAACCTGAGGCGGTCCTCCTGCTCCGGGCGCCACTCCTGATGTGTGCCGATGCACGGCGTCGCGGCGTCCTCGCAGGAGAACCGCATCAGAACCCGCGGCGGTGCGAGCTGCCCGGGTGGTGGAGGAGGAAGCGGCTTCGCCGCTCGGCCACGGCCGTCCCCACGCCTTCTGAGTCCACTTTCTCGGGTAGAGAGGAAACATCGCAGTCGTGAGCTCGCATGCGACCACCGTGCTGATCACCGTCACCGGCAAGGACAAGCCCGGCGTCACCTCCGTGCTCTTCGCGGCGCTGACGCGCCACGGCGTGGACATCGTCGACGTGGAGCAGGTGGTGATCCGCAGTCGCCTGGTGCTGGGCGTGCTGGTGTCCACCGAGGCCGATCCGGAGAGGCTGCAGGAAGCCGTCGAACAGGCGATGGCGACGGTCGGCATGACCGTCGACGTGGAGATCGGCGCCGAGGACATCGACGCCGCCAAGCTCGGATCCACGCACGTCGTGGTCGTGCTGGGACAACCGGTGACGGCCCGCAACTTCAGCGACGTCTCGCGCGCGCTGGCCGAGATCGACGTCAACATCGACTCGATCCACCGCGTCGCCGACTACCCGGTCACCGGGCTCGAGCTGAAGGTCACAGCACCCGACGCGGAGGACGACGACGAGCTCACCGAGGCGATGGCGGCGCTGGCCGCCCGCACCGGCGTCGACCTCGCGGTCGAGCGCACCGGGCTCGCGCGCCGCGCGAAGCGCCTCGTGGTCTTCGACGTCGACTCCACGCTCATCCAGGGCGAGGTCATCGAGATGCTGGCCCGCCGCGCGGGCTGCGAGGACCAGGTCCGCGAGGTCACCGAGCGCGCGATGCGCGGCGAGCTGGACTTCGCCGAGTCGCTGCGCCAGCGGGTCGCGGTCCTGGAGGGCCTGCCCGCCACGGTGCTCGACGAGGTCGCCGCCGAGCTGGAGCTCACCCCGGGCGCGCGCACCACGATCCGCACGCTGCGCCGGCTGGGCTTCCACACCGGTGTCGTCTCCGGCGGGTTCACGCAGATCATCGATCAGCTGGTGGACGAGCTGGGGCTGGACTTCAGCGCGGCCAACGAGCTGGAGGTCGTCGACGGCAAGCTCACCGGCCGGGTCATCGGCGAGATCGTGGACCGGCCCGGCAAGGCCAAGGCGCTGCGCCGCTTCGCCGAGGACTACGGGGTTCCCGCCGCCCAGTGCGTGGCCGTCGGCGACGGTGCCAACGACATCGACATGCTCAGCGCGGCCGGTCTGGGCGTGGCGTTCAACGCCAAGCCCGCGCTGCGCGAGGTCGCCGACACCGCGCTGTCCTACCCGTTCCTGGACACGGTGCTGTTCGTGCTCGGCGTGACGCGCGCCGAGATCGAGGCGGCCGACGCCGAGGACGGCGTGCTGCGACGGGTGCCACTCGAACAGTGATGCCGGAACACCTGCGGCGTGGTGGGAGTTGAGCGAGACGTGTTGCCGCTTTCCGTGCTCGACCCGCTCGTCTCCCGCTACGCCCGGTGGCTCGCCCTGCCCGGCGAGGCCACCGCTGACACCTCCGACGAGGACCCCGACAACGTCGTGCTGATGCCGATGGTGCTGCGCATCGAGCGCCGCGAACCCCCGGCCCGCACGGCGCTGCTGGAGGCCGCCGCCGCGGCGGCGCTCGCGGTCTGCCTCGACGAGCGGTGCGCTCCCGGCGGGGAGTGGCACGAGGCGATGCACGGCTGGATCTCCGGCCGCATCCGCAAGGTCACCCGCCGCGCCCGCGGCGCGCACTGGGAAGCGGTGCAGGCGCTGCCCGGCATCACCGTCGACGTCGGCGGAGCCGAGGTCCGCGCGCTGCTGCCGATGCGGGTCGCCGACATGCCCAAGGAGCTCAGCCGCCTGCAGATCTCCGGCAGCGAGCTCGAAGCCGACGAACCCGGCCCGGTCCCGGACGGCGTCCCGGTCCTGTGGCTCAACCCCGACGTCCCGATGAGCGCGGGCAAGTCCGCCGCCCAGGTCGGCCACGCCACGATGATCCTCGCCGCCCAGCTCCACGGCGAGGGCCTCGACGCGGACCTCCGCCGCTGGGCCACCGCCGGCTACCCCTGCGCGGTCCGCCGGGCCACCCCGGACACCTGGGCCGACCTCCACCCCGGCGACGACCCCGAAACCGCCTGGCGCAAGTCCCGAGTCGCGATGGTCCGGGACGCGGGCTTCACCGAGGTCGACCCGGGCACCGTCACAGTCCTCGCCCAGTGGCCTTCATGAGCGAAGTTCTCATGAAAACCTCCCGGTTCAGGAGTGGGGGAAGTTTTCATGAAAACCTCTCCCACCCCACACCGAAAACCCTCGACATCTTCGGTCTCGGGGAGAGTGCAGTTTTCATGAAAACTTCCCCTACCTCGGGGTCTCGGTGTGCCTGGGGCGGGGTTCGTGGGTGGGTGCAGTTTTCATGAAAACTGCGTCTCACTCGGGCACTTGAGGTCGTCGGTGTCGTGAGTGGTGGGGGAGGGAAGTTTTCATGAAAACTTCGCTCTGAAGGTGTCAGTCGTCGTCGAGGCCTCTGGCTGTGAGGGCTTCTCCGAGGTCGTCGGCGTGGCGGAGGGTCCTGACGAGGAAGGGGATGGCGAACGCCTGGAGCGAGCGGTCGGCTCCTCTCGCTCGTTGCGCTTCTCTGACCTGGGTGGCGATGGTCGAGAGGGTGGCGATGGCTTGGACCGTGAGGCCGACGAGGAGGCCGACCCGGTCGGGGCGGATGCCGAAGCGGGCGAACGGGGTCAGGGCACGCTCCACCGATGACACGAGGTCGTCGACCTTGGTGACCAGGGTGAACAGGTTCGCCGCGGCGAGGGTGGCGAGCAGCCGGAGGCTGATCGTCTCGGCCCGGGCGAGGTCGAGCATCCACCACTGCAGCGCGAAGACGATCGCCATCAGCGGGAGCAGCACCCGGGCGAGCTGCCAGACGCGGCGGAGCCGGATCCCGGCCAGCGCGTAGCCCAGGGCCGCCGCCAGCGCGCACGCCGACAACGCCACCGGGCCGCTGAGCACGAACGTGACGACCGCGAACACCAGCAGCGCCAGCAGCTTCCAGCCCGCGCCGAGCCGGTGCAGCGGGCTGGTGCCGGGTTCGTGCAGGCCCAGCGGGTTCACCCGATCAGCTCCCGGTAGAAGCCGACGGCCCGGTCCGGGACGTCGTCGGCGACGACGCGGCCCCGGTCGAGGACGATGACGCGGTCGAAGCCGTCGAGCAGGTCGAGGTCGTGGGTGACCAGCACGACCTGCTGCTCCAGCCCGGACAGGACCTCGGCGAAGTGCCGCTTGTTGCGCAGGTCCAGCAGCGTCGTCGGCTCGTCGCACACCAGCACGTCCGGTTCCAGCACCAGCATCGAGCACAGCGCCAGCAGCTGCTTCTGGCCGCCGGAGAGCTGGTGCGCGGGGTGCTCGGCGTAGCCGTCGAGGCCGTGGCGGGCCAGCACTTCGACCGCGCGGCGCTGCCGCTCGGACTTCGACAGGCCCTGCTTGCGCAGCGAGAACGCGACGTCCTCGCCCGCGGTGGGCATGACGATCTGGCTGTCGGGGTGGGTGAACACGAACCCGACGCGGCGCCGGACCTCGCGGCCCTCGCGGGCCACGTCCCGCCCGTCGACGCGAACCCGGCCGCGACCGGGGCGCACCAGGCCGTTGATGGTGCGGGCGAGCGTGGACTTGCCGGAGCCGTTGGCCCCGACGAACGCCACCCGCCGCTCCGGGATCCGCAGGTCCACGCCGTCCAGCACGGTGCGCTCGTCGTAGCTGTGCCCGACGCCCTCGAACTCGATCAACCCACTCGCTCCCACATCGTCGCCACGCCCAGCCCGCCGCCGGAGGACAGCGCCGCCAGGCCGAAGCGCGGGCCGTCCTGCCGCACCATCCGGCTGAACAACCGGACCACCAGCACCGCGCCCGACGCGCCCCACGGGTGCCCGAGCGCGATCGCGCCGCCGTCCGGTCCCGCCAGCTCCTCGTCGATCCCGGCTCCGTCCAGGCAGGCCAGGGCTTGCCCGGCGAAGGCCTCGTTGAACTCCACGACCTCGGGCGCGTGCCGCTCGCACAGCGCGCGCATCGCCGGGACCGCGCCCAGCCCGAGCCGGTTCGGATCCACCGCCGAGGTCCGCGCGCCGACCAGCCGCAGGCCCGGCACGCCCAGTCTCGCGCGCTGCCGCTCGCTGGTGATCAGCACCGCCGCGGCGCCGTCGCTGATGCCGCACGAGTTCGCCGCCGTCGCCGTGCCCTCCGCGGTGAACGCGGGCCGGAAGCGGGCGAGCCGTTCCGGGGTAAAACCGCGCCGGGGCCGCTGGTCCCCGGCCGCCGAGCCGATCCGGACCAGCTCGTCGTCGAAGCGGCCCGCGTCCTGGGCGGCGACCGCGCGGGCGTGGCTGCGGGCGGCGAACGCGTCCTGGCGCTCCCGGCCGACACCGGCCTCGGCCGCCACCAGGTCGGCGGCCGGGCCCATGTCCGGGTCGCCGATCTCGGCCGGGGCGAACGGGGCGCGCCCGTAGAAGCGCGGCGGCTCGGTCGCGGTGCGCGGCCGCCAAGCCCGCCACGGCGCGGTGGAGGCGCTCTCCACGCCTCCGGCCAGGAAGAACTCGTCGCCGGTGACCATCGCGGCGGCCGTGGTGATCGCCGACAGGCCGCTGGCGCACTGCCGGTCGAGCGTCATTCCCGGGACCGACTCGCCGAGCCCGGCGCGCAGCGCGGCGACCCGGGCCGGGTTGCCGCCCGGACCGAGGACGTTGCCCAGCAGCACGTCGTCGACGCGCTCGACACCGGCGTCGTCGAGCACCGCGCGCAGCACCGGTGCCGCGAGCCGGTCGGCCGCCACGTCGCGCAGGACGCCGCCCGCCTCGCCGATCGGGGAGCGGCGCGCTGCGATGATCACCGGGGTCACAGGGTGCCTCCGCTGGTCAGCCGCTCGTCGATCACCGCGCGGGCGGGCTTGCCGGAGGAAGTGCGGGGGAGCGCGTCGACCGGCAACCAGCGGCGCGGGCGCTCGGCCGGGTGCAGCCTCTCGCGGGCGTGGGCGCGCAGCGCGCGCACCGGGGCCTCGCCCTCGACCACGGCCGTGACCAGCGCCCCGAAGCGCGGGTGCGGGGTCGCGGCCACCACCACGTCCCGCACGCCGTCGACCTCGCGCAGCACGGCCTCCACGGCCTCCGCCGCGACCAGCCGGGCACCGGTGTCGATCACGGCTCCCGCGCGGCCGAGGATCTCCAGCGAGCCGTCGGGACGCTGGACAGCCCGGTCACCGGTCCCGTCGGAGTCGGCGGGGACGAGTTCGCCGC
This sequence comes from Saccharopolyspora sp. ID03-671, assembly GCF_045278815.1. Classification (NCBI taxonomy): domain Bacteria; kingdom Bacillati; phylum Actinomycetota; class Actinomycetes; order Pseudonocardiales; family Pseudonocardiaceae; genus Saccharopolyspora; species Saccharopolyspora sp. ID03-671. Next base: position 2,728,520 of record NZ_CP134054.1, on the reverse strand, counting down.
ACTCCAGGTAGCCGTCGAAGGCCAGGTCGGAGCGCACCCGCAGCCGCCCGCCGGTGACCTCCACGTCGACCACCGGCATCAGCCGCTCGTCGTGGCGGACCGCGATCAGCGACTGCTCCGCCGAGCCGTAGTACTCGACCAGGCGGCATCCCGGGATCGCCTCGGCGAGGCGCTCCTCCAGCGCGGGGTCGACCTTCGCGCCGCCGCAGATCACCAGCCGCAACGCCGACTCACCGCCGTCGTGCTCCAGCACCGCCAGCAGCGCCGACAGCTGAGCGGGGACCAGGTGCACCGCGGTCGCCTCGCGCGCCGCCTCGGCCGCGGCCCGCGCCGACCAGCGGCCCAGAAGTCGCAGGTCAGCGCCGCAGTGCAGGGCGTGCAGGGCGCCGAACAGGAACAGCGAGGAGCTCAGCGGACCGGGGATCAGCACCCGGTCGCGGGCGTCGAGGGGCACGCCGAGCGCGGTGAAGCTGCGCAGCCACGAACCGCGCGAGCGCACCAGCACCTTCGGACGCCCAGTGCTGCCCGAGGTCGTGGGCAGGTAGAAGCGGGTCGACTCGTCGCCCACCGGGACCTCGGTGCCCAGGTCCTCGCCCAGCGCGGCGTCGGCGTCGAGGTGCACGTCCGGGCGGGCGTCGTCGAGCACCGCCGCCGGGTCCGGCCACTCCGGGTCGACCAGCAGCGAGGCGCATCCGGCCAGGTCGGCGCCCAGGAACGCGATCAGCCGGGCCGTCTCGTCCGATCCCGAGATCGCCACCCGAGCCCCCGGCGGCAACCGGCGGGCGACCCGGTGCGCGGCCTCCGCCAGCTCCGGACCCGACAGGTCACCGACACAGGAGGTGGGGGCGCGTCCCAGGATCGGCAGCACGTCAGCCCTCGGCGGGCCGCCGCGACGCGCCCGGCAGCGCCTGCGGCACCGCCCGGTGCACGGCCACCGCGATCAGCGACACCGCCACCAGCTTCACCGCGTCGCCCGGCAGGAACACCAGCGACTGCACCGCCGCCGACGGCAGGTCGCCGATCATCGCGCCCCAGAACGGGATGCCGATCAGGTAGTCGGCGGCGACACCGGCGAGGTTCGCCAGCAGCAGCACGCCGATTCCCGGTTTGGCCGAGCGCTGCACGATCAGGCCCACGACCAGCGCCGACAGGATCCAGCCGAGCAGGAAACCCCCGCTGGGGCCGAGGAACGGGGCGATACCGCCGCGCCCGCCGGACAGCAGCGGCAGGCCGATCGCGGTCAGCGCCACGAACAGCAGCACCGACGCGGTCCCGCGCCGGGCGCCGAGGATGCTGCCCGCCAGCAGCGGGCCCGCGTTCTGCAGCACGACCGGCACGGCCGCACCCGCGAGGTAGAAGCCCGGGAAGATCCCGAGCACGGCGATGAAGGCGGCGAACACCACGGTGCGCGCCAGGTTCGCGGCCGGCGAGGACGGGCGTTCGGACACGGCGGACTCCCAGAAGTCGAGGTCGGCGACCGGATGAACCTACCCGCAGCCGAGCGGGCGGCGGGAGCGAGTGGGGCAGTTTTACCCCGGTCGGCCTCAACCGGAGGTGAGGCGCTTCAGCGCACCCCGGACCACCTCGGGATCGTGCGTGGTCCAGAACGGCGGCAGCGACGCGCGCAGGAACCCGCCGTAGCGCGCGGTCGACAACCTCGGGTCCAGCACCGCGATCACGCCCCGGTCGTTCGGCGAGCGCAGCAGCCGCCCCGCGCCCTGGGCGAGCAGCAGCGCGGCGTGCGTGCCCGCCACCGTGAGGAAGCCGTTGCCGCCGTGCTCGGAGATCCGCTGCTGGCGGGCCGAGGCCAGCGGGTCGTCGGGACGCGGGAACGGGATCCGGTCCATGATCACCAGCTGCAGCGACTCGCCGGGCACGTCCACGCCCTGCCACAGCGACAGGGTGCCGAACAGCGAGGTCTCCGGGTCCTCGGCGAAGCGCTTGACCAGCAGCGCCGTCGTGTCGTCGCCCTGGCACAGCACCGGCGTGGACAGCCGCTTGCGCAGCTCCTCACCGGCCTGCTCGGCGGCGCGGCGGGACGAGAACAGCCCCAGCGTCCGGCCACCGGCGGCCTGCACCAGCTCGGTGATCTCGTCGAGGACCTGCGGCTGCAGGCCGTCGCGGCCCGGCGGCGGCAGGTGGCGGGCGATGTAGAGGATGCCGCTGCGCTGGTGCTCGAACGGCGATCCGACGTCCAGGCCGGTCCACTTCAGCGTGCCGCCGTCCGACGGCGCCTCCTTCGCGGTGGCCATCCCGGCGGCCTGCTCCACCTGCTGCTCCGGCGGCAGGCCCCACTGGCGGGCCAGGGTGTCGAAGGACCCGCCCAGCGACAGCGTCGCCGAGGTCAGGACCGTCGTGCGCTGGCCGAACAGCCGCTCGCGCAGCAGGCCGCCGACGCCGATCGGCGCCACCCGCACCGCCTTCGGGCGGTTCAGCTCGCCGGAGACCCACACGACGTCGTGCTGCTGGTCGCCGAAGCCCTCCAGCAGCCGGACCGCGGTGTCGTGCACGTCCTCGGTGAGCGCGTGCGCGAGCTTGCGGGCGGTGCTGCCCTCGACGTCCTCCTTGCGCTCGGGCCCCAGCGCCGAGATGCACGCCCACGCCGCGTCGCGGACCACCGCCAGCGCGCCGCCCAGGGCTTCCGGCAGCTCTTCGAGCCTGCCGGGGGCGGCGTCCTCCAGCACCAGCTCCAGGCCCTCGGCGGCCTCGTCGAGGCGGTCGGCGGTCTCCTCGTCGACGGCGCGGCCGCAGCGGCGGGCCGCCAGCTTCACCGCCCCGGCGGTGAGCTCGCCGGTGGCCGCCGAGGTGACCCGGTCGACCAGGTCGTGGGCCTCGTCCACCAGCACCACGTCGTGCTCGGGCAGCACCGGGCGGTCGTCGAGGGCGTCGATGGCCAGCAGCGCGTGGTTGGTGACCACGATGTCCGCCCGCCCGGCCTCGGCGCGGGCGCGCTCGGCGAAGCAGTCGGTGCCCACCGGGCAGCGGTGCACGCCCAGGCACTCCTTGGCGGTGACCGACAGCTGCCGCCACGCCTGGTCGGTCACGCCCGGCACCAGCTCGTCGCGGTCGCCCGTCTCGGTCTCGGTGGCCCACTCCTGCACCCGCTGCACCTGGCGTTCCAGGGCGGAGGCGGCGAAGGCGTCGAACAGCGCGTCCTCGTCGGGCTCCGACGGGGCGTTGCCGTGGATCCGGTTCAGGCACAGGTAGTTGCGGCGTCCCTTGAGGATCGCGAAAGTCGGTCTGCGGCCCAAGGTCTCGGCCAGCGCGTCGGAGAGCCGCGGCAGGTCGCGGTCGACGAGCTGGCGCTGCAGCGCGATCGTCGCGGTGGACACGACCACCGTGGTGCCGTCGGCGACGGCGTGCCGGATCGCCGGGACCAGGTAGGCCAGCGACTTGCCGGTGCCGGTGCCCGCCTGCACCGCGAGGTGCTGGCCGGTGGTGATGGTGTGCTCCACGGCCTCGGCCATCTGAGCCTGGCCCTCGCGCGGGACGCCGCCGACGGCCTCGACGGCCACCTTCATCAGGGTCGCGAGGTCCGGGATGTCCTTGCGCGCCTTGGCCAGCGGGAGCTTCGGCTCCTCGTCGCCGCCCCTGCTCGCCCGCTCCAGGTCGGCGGCGATCTCCGGCGGGAGCTCGTCGGCGTCATCGGACTCGAACGCGACCGGGTCGGACCAGCGCGGGACAGAGGTGGGCACCCGGCGAATCTACCGCCCGCCCCCGACGGGATCGGTCAGGAGACCACGACCGGGTCTCCCAGCAGGGTGGTACCGGCCGCGTCGAGGTCCTTGAGCGCCTGATCGACGGTCGCGCGCGACACGCCCGCGGTGAGGTGGAGGTGCACGGTGGTGTCCAGCCCGGCCGCGACCGCGTCCAGCGCGGTGGCGCGCACGCAGTGGTCGGTGGCGATGCCGACGACGTCGACGGCGCGCACGCCCCGGTCCCGCAACCACGTAGCCAGGTCCTGGTGCGCGCGGTCCACGCCCTCGAAACCCGAGTAGCCGTCGCTGTACTGGCCCTTGGAGAACACCGCCGTGACCGGGGCGACGTCGAGCTCCGGGTGGAACGCCGCGCCCGCCGTCCCCGCCACGCAGTGCCTCGGCCAGGAGCGCACGAAGTCCGGATCGTCGCTGAAGTGCGCGCCCGGGTCGATGTGGTAATCGCGGGTGGCCACCACGTGCTGGTGGTCGGAATCAGCCAGGAACTCCGAGATCGCCGCGGCGACCCCGGCACCTCCGGCGACGGCGAGCGCCCCGCCCTCGCAGAAGTCGTTCTGCACGTCGACGATGATCAGCGCCGTGCTCATCGGGTCTCACCTCCACGGGATCGCCCGATTCTTCCGCACTGTCAGGCTCCGTGGAAGACCGTCGGGATGGCCGGTTCGCCGTTGGACAGCTTCAGGCCCTCCCACGGCAGGGTCACCAGCGCCCGGCGCAGCCGCTCCCGGTCCTGCTCCAGCGTCGGCAGGCCCTCGACCCGCTTGCCGTCGCGGATCAGCGGGATCTGCAGGCGGCGGTCGTGCGGCCCCAGATCGGGTTCGGCTCCGACGCGGTGCACGACCTCCTCGACGGCCGTGCCGGTGTCCTTGTAGCGGCGGATCGCGGCCTTGCGGCCCCCGCGCGACTCCTTGTGCGAGCTGCGCTTGGCCACCGGGCGGCCCTCGACCTCCACCAGCTTGTAGACCATCTCCGCGGTCGGCGCGCCCGAGCCGGTGACCAGCGACGTTCCCACGCCGTAGCCGTCGACGGGCTCCGCGCGCAGCGACGCGATGGCGTACTCGTCGAGGTCGCCGGAGACCACCACGCGGGTGTTGGAGGCGCCCAGCGAGTCGAGCTGCTCGCGGGCCTGGCGGGCCAGCACGCCCACGTCGCCGGAGTCGATGCGGACCGCGCCCAGCCCCGTCCCGGCCACCTCCACGGCCAGGTCGATGCCGCGGCTGATGTCGTAGGTGTCGACCAGCAGCGTGGTGCCGGTGCCCAGCGCGGCGATCTGCGATTCGAACGCCGAGCGCTCGTCGTCGTGCAGCAGCGTGAAGGCGTGCGCGGCGGTGCCTGCGGTGGGGATGCCGTAGCGGCGCCCGGCCTCCAGGTTGGAGGTGGCGGTGAACCCGGCCAGGTAGGCGATGCGGGCGGCCGAGACCGCCGACTCCTCGTGGGTGCGGCGCGAGCCCATCTCGATGATCCGACGGCCGTTGGCGGCCGAGACCATGCGGGCCGCCGCGGCGGCGATCGCGCTGTCGTGGTTGAGGATCGACAGCACCACGGTCTCCAGCACGACGGCCTCGGCGAAGGTGCCGCGCACCGTCAGCAGCGGGGAACCGGGGAAGAAGAGCTCGCCCTCCGGGTAGCCGTCGATCTGGCCGCTGAACCGGTAGTCGCGCAGCCACTCCAGGGTCCGCTCGTCGACCACGCCGTGCTCGGCGAGCTGGGCGATCTCGGCGTCGCCGAAGCGGAAGTTCTCCACCGCGTCGAGCAGTCGGCCGATGCCACCGGCGACGCCGTAGCGGCGCCCGTTGGGCAGCCGCCGGGTGAAGACCTCGAACGTGCACTCGCGGTGCGCGGTGCCGTCGCGCAGGGCGCTGGCCAACATCGTCAGCTCGTAGTGGTCGGTCAGCAGCGCGGTGCTAGAGCTCATGGTCCAGAGGTTACGTGGTGCGTGTGGGGGACCGACCTGGCGAGTCGGTCACCGACGGCCCGATTTGTTCGTGCGGTGGGCACGTGCCCGAGGGGGCCGTGCGACGATGGGGGCATGACCTCGCCCGCTGAAATCGAGCGCGCGCAACTCGAGCAGGACGCCGAAGGCGCTGCGGACAAGCCGTGGGTGACCGTGGTCTGGAACGACCCGGTCAACCTCATGTCCTACGTGACCTACGTGCTCCAGAAGATCTTCGGGTACTCCCGGGATCACGCTACGAAGTTGATGCTGGACGTGCACCACAAGGGCAGGGCGGTGGTGTCCTCGGGTTCCAAGGAGAAGGTCGAGGGCGACGTGGCCAAGCTCCACTCCGCCGGCTTGTGGGCGACGATGCAGAAGGATTCGTGAGTGGACGGCTGGACCCGCAAGAACGGCCACGTGCAGGCCGAGCTCTCCCAGCAGGAGGCGGCCGTCATCCGCGGCCTGGTCGGGCAGATCAAGGACATGCTCACCGCCCGCGCCGACGAGGCCCCCAAGGATGAGCTGGCGGAGCTGACCGGCATCCGCACCGGCCCGTCGACACCGCCGGAGGACCGGGTGGTGGCGCGGCTGCTGCCGGACTTCTACCGGCGCGACCCGGTCACCGGGGACACCGACGAGGAGGAGACCGACGCCGCGGGGGCCATGCGGTCGCTGCACGAGCCGGAGCTGCTGGAGGCCAAGACCGGTGCGGCGCAGCTGATCCTGGAGACCTGCCCGCCGATGGGCGGCAAGGTCAAGCTCACCAGCGAGCAGGCCGACAACTGGCTGACGGCCCTCAACGACGTCCGCCTCGCCCTGGGCACGGCCCTGGACGTCGAGGAGGACATGCCCGACGAGCTGCCGGAGGACGACCTCCGCCGCGAGCACCTCGGCGTCTACCAGTGGCTCACCTGGGTCCAGGACTCCCTCGTCTCCGCCCTCCTCGGCTGATCGCCGTCGGTTGAGCTCTCGTCAGGTGATCGCCCTCGGTTGAGCGTCGTGCGGCAGTGGACAGTTTTAGCCATAACTGTCCGGGCAAAAAGGACATTGATCATGGGTGATTATGGCTAAAACTGTCCACTGGTGACGCACGAGCTCGTCGCGCCCGGCCTCACCCGTGGAGGTCGCGGTAGGCGGTGGTGGCTCCCGGGTGGAGGGGGACGTCCCCGGTGCCGATGAGGTTGCGGACGTCCAAGAACTGCGTCCCGACCGTTTCCCGGGGGACCAGGAACGGGGCCCTGCGGACCAGGACGCGGACCACCGCCGCGGCGAGGTCATCGGGCAGGTCCGGGGTGCAGGCGAGCACGTTGGGGACGCCGATCGTCGAGACTCCCGCCGCGTGGCGGTAGGCGCCCGCCGGGACCAGGACCTGGTCGCAGACCGGTGTGCAGCGGGCGGCGACCGCGTCCAGCGGCAGCAGCCGGATGCCGATCCGGTCGTCGAGCGTCTTCAGCAGCGGCGTCGGAAGTCCGCCCGACCACAGGAAAGCCTCGATCCGCCGCTGCTCCAGCGCGGCCACCGCCTCCACCAGGCCGAGCGCCTCGGTGCGCACCTGCGGCCGGTCGGCGAACAGCCGCGCTCCCATCAGCGCCGTGCCCGACTTCGGCGCGCCGATCGACACCGAGCGCAGCTCGCCGAGCTCGCGGACCGGTGAGTCGGCCCGCACGACCAGCTGCGTGTAGTTCTCGTACACCCGCCCCACCGCCCGCAGGTCCGCAGCCGGTCCGAGCTCCCCGGCCAGGGCCGCGTGCGCGGCATCCGCCAGCACCATGCCCAGGTCGGCGCGGCCGTCGCGCAGCATCTCCAGGTTCTCCACGCTGCCCTGGCTGGGCAGCACCACCGCGTGCACGCCCGGGTCGGCGGCGGCGATCTCGGCGGCGAGCAGCGTGCCGAACGCGGTGTAGAACCCGCCGGGCTCGCCGGAGGCGATGCGCAGCTCGCGCACCGGTTCACCGCGCCCGCACGCGGCCAGCAGCCCCAGCCCGAGGAACGCGCGCCGCCGCATCAGCGCACCTCCGGCAGGTCGAGGTGCGCGGTGAGGCCGTGCGGCGCCGTCCGGGCCAGGCGCAGCGCGCCGCCGTGCGCGGCGAGCAGCTGCCCGGCGATGGCCAGGCCGAGCCCGCTGCCGCGGCTTCCCCGGTGCTGATCGGCCCGCCAGAACCGTTGCGCGGCCAGCGAGATCTCCTCCTCCGGTAGTCCCGGACCGGTGTCGGCGACGCTGAGAGTCCGCCCGTCCCAACCGATCTCGACCGACGCGCCGGGCGCGTACTTCACCGCGTTGTCCAGCAGCACGTCGAGCACCTGCGCCAGTTCCTCCGCGGACAGCGCGACCCGGGCGGGCGGGATCTCGGGATCCGGCAACGACAGCCCGGCGGCTTCGGCGGCGGGACGCCACGCCAGCACCCGGTCGGCCACCGCCGCGGCCACGTCGCCGGGCTCGCCGGAGACCGCGGCCCGGTCGGCGTTGGCCAGCGCCAGCAGCCGGTCCAGCAGGGCCTCCAGCCGGTCGACCTCGCCGACCGCCGACCGGTAGGTGCGCTCGCCGTCGGGGGTGATGCGCCGCTCCAGCGCGTCGACCCGCAGCCGCAGCGCCGCCATCGGGTTGCGCAGCTGGTGCGAGGCGTCGGCGACCAGCTGCCGCTGCCGCTCGTCGGCCTCGGCCACCGCCTCCGACATCCGGTTGAACGACGCCGCGACCTCCCGCAGCTCGGGCGGCCCCGCGTCGACCGGCACCCGCGAGCGCCGCGAGCCCGCGCTGATCGCCCGCACCCCGGCGCCCAGGTCGGCCAGCGGTCGCAGCACCCAGCGGGCCAGCACCAGCGCCAGCAGCCCGCACACCACCAGCGCGGTCAGCGCGCCCGCGCCGATCAGCGCCCAGTGCGCGGCGATGTCGGCGGTGGCCTGCCGCACCGAGGCCTCCAGCACGACCGCGCCGGTCACCCGAGTGCCGTCGCCGACCGGCCGGTAGCGCACCAGGTCGTCCCGGGACCACGGCCGCAGCCACGGCACCGACCCGGCGGGCTCGTTGCGCAGCGCCTTGTCGACCGACCCGGCCACGTCGGACGCCCGCACCCCGCCGGTCTCCACCACGGGCGCGCGCGAGGCGTCCACGACGACCAGCGGTTCGCCGTAGAGGTCGGTGTAGCGGCGGGCCTCGGCGCGCAGCACGGTGGCGTCGCCGGTGCCGAAGGCGCGGTCGGCGAGCCCGGCGAAGCGGTCGAGGTCGGCGTTGCGGGCCAGCACCAGCTGCTGGGTGCGCTCGGCGGCGGTGGCGCGCAGCAGCGGGGCGGCGAACCCGGCCACGGCCAGCACCGAGAACGTGAGCAGCACCAGCAGCAGCCGCTTACCCATCGTCGCCCAGCCGGTAGCCGAAGCCGCGGATGGTGACCAGCAGTTCCGGGCGGCCGAGCTTCGCGCGGAGCTGCGCGATGTGCACGTCCAGCGACCGCGACACGGTCAGGTAGGCGTCGCCCCACACCTCGTCCATCAGCCGCTGCCTGCTCACCGCCGTGCCCGCCTCCGACGCCAGGATCGCCAGCACGTCGAACTCCTTGGGCGTGAGCTCGACCTCCTGCCCGGCGACCTGCACCCGCCGGGTGCGCAGGTCGATCCGCACGTCGGCGACGTCGACGGCCTCGGAGCCGGGGGAGAGGTGCCTGCCGCGCCGGGCGACGGCTTCGATGCGGGCGATCAGCTCGGCCATCCGCACGGGTTTGACCAGGTAGTCGTCGGCACCGGAGCGCAGTCCGCGCACCACGGTCCGCTCCTCGCCGCGCGCGGTGAGCACCACGACCGGGATCGGGCCGATGCGCCGCAGCTTGCGCAGCACCTCCAGGCCGTCGGTGTCGGGCAGGCCGAGGTCGAGCAGCACCAGGTCGTGCTCGCGGTGCCGGAGCAGCGCGTCGGCGCCGCGGCTGACGCGCGTCGTGCGGTGTCCGTGGGAGTCGAGGACGTCGACGAGCGCGTCCGCCACGCCGTCGTCGTCCTCGACGAGCAGAACCCGCACCGGCCACACCTCCGAACCGAGAGTATGGCCGGTGCCGGGAATCATTTCCGCATCCGGGAATCCTTCGAGGTCTCCCGCATCTTCAGGTAGACCAGCAGCGAGATCAGCACGCAGCCGGAGACGTAGTAGAAGAACACGCTCTCCATGCCCGCCTTCTTCAGCCACAGCGCCACGTACTCGGAGGTGCCGCCGAAGATCGCCACGGTCAGCGCGTAGGGCAGCCCGACGCCCAGGGCGCGGATGTTGGACGGGAACAGCTCGGCCTTCACGATCGCGTTGATCGAGGTGTAGCCGGTGACGATGATCAGACCGCCCATCATCAGCAGGAACGCCGCGATCGGGTTCTGCGTGCCGCCCAGCGCGGTCATCAGCGGCACGGTCAGCAGCGTGCCGGCGACGCCGAAGAACATCAGCAGCTTGCGGCGCCCGATCCGGTCGGACAGCGAGCCCGCCAGCGGCTGCAGGACGCCGAAGGCGAGCAGCGCGAGGAAGTTGATCCAGGCGGCCGTGGGCTTGTCGATGCCGCCGGTGTTGACCATGTATTTCTGCAGGTAGGTGGTGTAGGTGTAGAACGCCACCGTGCCGCCGAGGGTCAGGCCGACCACCAGCAGGCACTCCTTCGGGTACTGCAGCAGCGCCTTGATGGTGCCCTGCTCGGCACCGGATTCCGAGGCGGCCTTGTAGCTCTCGGTCTCGTCCATGCCGCGCCGCAGCCACAGCACGACCAGCGCGCCGACGGCGCCGATGACGAACGGGATGCGCCAGCCCCAGGCGTCCATCTGTTCCTCGGCGAGGAACTGCTGCAGGACGATCTGCACGCCGAGCGCGACCAGCTGCCCGGACACCAGCGTCACGTACTGGAAGCTGGAGTAGTAGCCGCGCTTGCCTTCGGTGGCGACCTCGGAGAGGTAGGTGGCCGAGGTCGCGTACTCGCCGCCGACGGAGATGCCCTGCAGCAATCGTGCGGCCACCAGCAGCACCGGCGCGGCCAGGCCGATCGAGTCGTAGCCCGGGGTCAGCGCGATGACCAGCGAGCCGAACGCCATCAGCGCCACCGACAGGGTCAGCGCGGCCCGCCTGCCGAAGCGGTCGGCGTAGCGGCCCAGCATCCACCCGCCCAGCGGGCGCATCAGGAATCCCACGGCGAACACCGCTGCGGTGTTGAGCAGCTGCGCGGTCGAGTCGCCCTTGGGGAAGAACGTCGCGGCGAAGTACACGCTGAACGCCGTGTAGGCGTACCAGTCGTACCACTCGATGAGGTTCCCGATGGATCCTCGCACGACGTTGCCGATCACTCGGCGTTCGGAGCGAACCGCCACATCGCGGTTTGCAGTCGTCATCTCAGCCTCCAGGTCTTGCGAGCTGAGAAGTGACGATGAACAGCCGAGGGCGTCCGGACAACGCCCGGCGGGCTTCCTTTACATCGGGATAACGTGATCGCCGGGAGGTGCGCGATGTCGTGGCAGCCGGGTGAACTGGACGCGCTGGTCGACGTGGGGGGTCTGCTCGTGGGCCATGACCAGCGGCTCGACGAGCACTGGGCGACCGGGGCGACCGCCGTGCTCGCCCCGGAGGGCGCCACCGGGGCGGTCGACGTGCGCGGGGGAGGCCCGGGCACCCGCGAGACCGACGTGCTCGAACCCAGCCATCTCGTGCAGCGGGTCAACGGGCTGGTGCTGGCGGGCGGCAGCGCCTACGGGCTGGCCGCGGCCGACGGCGCGATGCGCTGGCTCGGCGAGCGCGGCCACGGCGTCCCGGTGGCCGGACCCGGCCAGGTCGTGCCGGTGGTGCCCGCTGCGGTGATCTTCGACGTGCCGATGAACGACTGGGGCAACCGTCCCGACGCCGAGTTCGGCTACCGGGCGTGCGAGAACGCCAGCGCCACCGAGACCCGGCAGGGCAACGTGGGGGCCGGGGCGGGCGCCGTGGTCGGGCCGGTCAAGGGCGGTGTCGGCACCGCCAGCGCCGTGCTGCCCGACGGCACCACGATCGGCGCGCTGGTGGTGGTCAACGCTGCCGGGTCGGCCGTCGACCCCGACACCGGCCTGCCGTGGACGCCCGTGCCGGGACTCCGGGCGCCCGGTTCTCAGGAAGTGGAAGCGGCCCGCCCTCGTTACGCGGGGAGACCCGGCCGTAACGGACCGGTCGACCGGCCGCTCAACACCACCCTCGGCGTCGTGGCCACGGATCTGGAGTTGAGCAAGTCGGAGTGCCGGAGGCTGGCCGTGGCCGGTCACGACGCGCTGGCCCGCGCCGTGCGGCCCGCCCACCTGCTCGTCGACGGCGACACGATGTTCGCCCTGGCCACGGGCACCGGCGAGGCCCTGCCGGAGCCCGGCGAGCCGGGCTGGGCGCTGCGGTTGGACCAGGTCAGCGCGGTGGCGGCCGAGGTGGTCGAGCGGGCGATCGTGCGCGGGATGCTCGCGGCGGAGCCGGTCGGGGAGGTGACGTGCTACACGAGCCTCTACCCCTCCGCGCGGGAATGAATCATCGTTGAGCGTCGTTTGCCGAAACGACGAAGCCGCACCGGCGACCCCGCGATTTCACATCCTGGGAGCCCGGTGCCCCACCTACTAGGATGGTTGCTGTGCTGGTGATCCGACGCGACCTCGTCGACGCGATGGTCGCGCATGCCCGACGGGACCACCCGGACGAGGCGTGCGGCGTGATTGCCGGACCGGAAGGGTCCGACCGTCCGGAACGCTTGATCGAGATGATCAACGCCGAGCGTTCGCCCACGTTCTACCGGTTCGACTCCGCCGAGCAGTTGCAGGTGTGGCGAGGCATGGACGCCGCCGACGAGGAGCCGGTGGTCATCTACCACTCGCACACCGCGACCGAGGCCTACCCGTCGCGCACCGACGTGTCCTACGCCTCGGAGCCCAACGCGCACTACGTGCTCGTGTCCACGCGGGATCCCGAGACCCACGAACTGCGCTCCTACCGCATCCTCGATGGCGAGGTCACCGAGGAGCCGGTGGAGGTCGTCGAGTCGTACATGTTCGCCCACACCGGTGGCGACGAGGTTCCCGACCGCGACTGATCCGCGGCTCGATCCCCAACCGCATGTTCGCGTTCCCTATGTAGTCCTTTGTGGACAGGAGGATTCCTCATGGCAGTCAACGTTTCCATCCCGACCATCCTGCGGACCCACACCGACGGGCAGAAGTCCGTGGAGGCCAAGGGCGACAACCTCGCCGCGGTGATCGACGACCTCGACACCAACTTCAACGGCCTCAAGGACCGCCTGGTCAAGGAGGGCAACCTGCACCGGTTCGTCAACGTCTACGTCAACGACGAGGACGTCCGCTTCGCCGGTGGCCTGGAGGCCAAGGTCTCCGACGGCGACAACGTCACCATCCTGCCGGCCGTCGCCGGCGGCATGCGCTGACGGAGGCTCCCGTGGCTCGATTCGGCTCGCTGCTCGACGCGCTGGGTGAGACCCCGCTCGTCGGGTTGCCGCACCTCTCACCCGCACCGGACGTGCGGCTGTGGGCGAAGCTGGAGGATCGCAACCCGACCGGTTCCATCAAGGACCGGGCGGCGTTGAACATGATCGAGGCCGCCGAGAAGGAAGGTCGGCTCACCGCCGGCTGCACCATCCTCGAACCCACCTCGGGCAACACCGGCATCTCGCTGGCCATGGCCGCCAAGCTCAAGGGCTACGGGCTGGTCTGCGTCATGCCGGAGAACACCTCCGAGGAGCGGCGCCAGCTGCTGCAGGCCTACGGCGCGCGGATCATCTCCTCGCCCGCGGCGGGCGGGTCGAACCAGGCCGTCGCGATGGCCAAGGAGCTGGCCGAGCAGAACCCGGACTGGGTGATGCTCTACCAGTACGGCAACCCCGCCAACGCCGACGCGCACTACCGGGGCACCGGGCCGGAGATCCTGCGGGACCTGCCGACCATCACCCACTTCGTGGCCGGTCTCGGCACGACCGGGACGCTGGTGGGCGTGGGCCGGTACCTGCACGAGAACAAGCCGGGGGTGCAGGTCGTCGCGGCCGAGCCCCGCTACGGCGAGCTCGTGTACGGCCTGCGCAACCTGGACGAGGGCTTCGTGCCGGAGCTCTACGACCCGGACGTGCTCTCGCGGCGGTTCTCCGTCGGCTCCTACGACGCGTTGCGCCGGACCCGGCAGCTGCTGGAGAGCGAGGGCATCTTCGCCGGCATCTCGACGGGCGGCGTCCTGCACGCCGCCCTGACGATCGCGGAGAAGGCCGCCGCGGCCGGGGAGTCCGCGGACATCGCCTTCGTCGTGGCCGATGCCGGCTGGAAGTACCTCTCCACCGGCGCCTACAGCGGCACCATCGACGAAGCGGCCCAACGCCTCGAAGGCCAGCTCTGGGCCTGACCCCGCACCGCAGAACCCCCGCCTCCCCCTGGGACGGCGGGGGTTTTCGCGTATCCAGGGCTCGATCTCGGGTGCTCGGGGTGGGGAAGTTTTCATGAAAACTTCCGCACCCCCACATCGATTCGGACGTTTTCAAGGGAAACGTTCGGGGTGAAGTTCCTGGTGAGCGGGTTGTGGGTGCTGAGTGGGGGAAGTTTTCATGAAAACTTCGCGGTCCTCAGGAACGTGAGGGTGGGTTCGGTCAGCCGGTGAAGGCGAAGGCTCGGAGGCCTTCGGCCGGGGTGCGGAGGGTGAGGACGGTGCCGTCCGTGCTGGTGGGGGACGGGACGTCCTCGCGGGACGTGGTGATGTAGAGGTCTCGGAGGTCCTGGCCGCCGAAGCAGAGGTTCGTGGGGCGTTGGGCCGGGAGCGGGATCGTCTCCGCGAGCTCACCGGTCGGGGAGTAGCGGTGGAGCTCGGCCTTGTCGCGGACCGCGGTCCAGAGGGTGCCGTCGGTGGCGACCGCCAGCCCCGACGGCTGGCCGCCGACCTCGCAGAGGGTGCGGCGGTTGCCCATCAGACCCGCGTTGACGTCGAAGTCCAGGACCTCGATCCGGCCGGTGCCCGCGTCCGCGATGTAGAACCGCGAGTCGTCCGGGCTCGTGGCCAGGCCGAACCCGGCCTTCAGGTCCTTGATGATCACGCCCGCCGAACCGTCCGGGTTCACCCGCGCCAGCCAGCCGTCACCGGACTCGTCGGTGCGCATCGTGGTGGCCCACATCCGGCCCTTGCGGTCGATCATCGTGGCGCCCGCGGTCATCCCCTCGCGGGCCCAGTAGACAAGCCAGGTGCGCTGCTCGCCGTGGGCGTCGAACAGCGCGATGCCCTCGTGCAGGTGCAGCGCCAGACCGCCCCGGCTGCGGGGCTTCGCGCCGCCGGTCCGCTGCTGCAGCGTCATCGTGGCGTTGGTGTGGCCCGGCCGGTAGCGGTGCACATCGCCCGCCAGCGGGTCCGTCCACAGCAGGGTCTCGGTGCCGATGTCCCAGGTGGGCGCCTGTCCGGAACGCGCCGCCGCCTGCACTGCGATGTCGACCTGGGCGTGCACACTTCACCTTTCAACCACACGACGCAACGGGGCCGAACCTTACCGCGCGGATCACCCGACGGGGCCGGATGGAGGAAACCTCCCCGAGATCCGCAACGCTCCCGTCACCACCCCGATGCGCACCCGGAATCGGGGGCATTCCCGATCCCCCGCCCGATTTCTGCGGCTAGGCTCGGTGGGGTGACACGCCCGATGGAACGTCCGCGCCCGCGAGTCCTGCCGACGAACCCGCTCAAGGCCGCGATCGGCATGCTCGTCACGGTCGCCGTGCTGTTCGGCATCGAGCTCTACGACGTGGCGACACCGGTGCCGAACCCCGCGATGGACCTCGACGCCAACGGGATCCAGCCGCGCACCCTCGACGGGCTCGACGGCATCCTCTGGGCGCCGCTGCTGCACTTCGGCTGGCAGCACCTGATCAGCAACTCGCTGCCGCTGTTCGTGCTCGGCTGGCTGCTGCTGGCAGGCGGGCTCCGGCAGTTCATCGGCGTCACCGCCGTGGTGTGGATCGTCGCCGGGGCCGGGACCTGGCTGATCGGCGCGCCCGGCTACCACGTCGGCGCCTCCGGCGTGATCTTCGGCTGGATGGTGTTCCTGCTGCTGCGCGGGTTCGCCCAGCGCAGCATCGCCCAGATCCTGGTGTCGGTGGTGCTGTTCTTCTACTGGGGCGGCATGCTCTGGGGCGTTCTGCCCGGTCAGCCGGGCATCTCCTGGGAGGGGCACCTCTTCGGCGCGATCGGTGGGGTGCTCGCCACGTGGCTGGTGGCGCGCAGCACTCGGCGGCGGGTTTCGCGGGCCGAGCCTGGCACACTGGCCGGGTGACCAACGCTCCGATCGGGATCTTCGACTCCGGTGTCGGCGGGCTGACCGTGAGCCGCGCGATCATGGACCAGCTGCCCGGCGAGACCGTCCACTACGTCGGTGACACCGCCAACGCCCCCTACGGGCCGATGCCGCTGGCCGAGATCCGCTCCCGCACCCTCGCGATCACCGATTCGATGGTCGACGGCGGAGTGAAGATGCTGGTCATCGCCTGCAACACGGCCTCGTCGGCCTGCCTGCGCGACGCCCGCGAGCGCTACTCCGTCCCGGTGGTGGAGGTCGTGCTGCCCGCGGTGCGCCGGGCCGTGGCCACCACCCGCAACCGCAAGGTCGGCGTCATCGGCACCGACGCCACCATCCGCTCCCGCGCCTACGACGACGCGTTCACCGCGGCCCCGGACATCGCGCTGACCACCGCGGCCTGCCCGCGGTTCGCCGACTTCGTCGAGCGCGGCATCACCAGCGGCCGCCAGGTCCTCGGCCTGGCGCAGAACTACCTGGACCCGCTGCAGCAGGCGGGCGTCGACACGCTGGTGCTGGGCTGCACGCACTACCCGCTGCTCACCGGGGTCCTGCAGCTGGCGATGGGCGAGGACGTGACGCTGGTGTCCAGCGCGGAGGAGACCGCCAAGGACGTCGTGCGGGTCCTCACCGAGCGGGACGAGCTCGCCGAGCCCGGCCACGTGCCCTCCCACGAGTTCCGCGTCACCGGCGCGCCCGAGCGCTTCGCCCGGTTGGCACGCCGCTTTCTCGGTCCGGCTCCCTCGGCCGATGCCGTTCTGCCGCTGCGCATGTCAGGCTCTCCCGCATGAAGCTGACGGTCCTCGGTTGCGCCGGGAGCATTCCCGGACCCGACTCGCCCGCCTCCGGATACCTGCTGGAGTCCGGGGGCACCCGGATCGTGCTGGACCTGGGCAACGGCACCCTCGGTGCGATGCAGCGCTTCCTCGACCCGTTCGACCTGGACGCGCTGCTGTTCAGCCACCTGCACCCGGACCACTGCGCCGACTTCGGCGCGCTCGCGGTCTACCGGCGCTACCGGCCGAACCCGCCCTACGACCCGCGCGCCCGGCGGCTGCCCGTGGTCGGCCCGGCCAACGCCCCCGAGCGGCTCGCCGCGCTGTACGCGCCGAACGCCGAGGAGCTCGCGGAGACCGACCTGTCGGACGTGTTCGAGTTCCGTCCGGTGAGCACCGAGCCGGTGACGGTCGGGCCGTTCACGATCCGCGCGGTCGAGGTGGCGCACCTGTGCCAGACCTGGGGTTTCCGCGTCGAGGCCGAGGGCCGGGTGCTCGCCTACACCGGTGACACCGGCCCGTGCGAGCAGCTCACCGACCTCGCCGCGGGCGCGCACGCGCTGCTCGCCGAGGCGTCCTGGGAGCACCACGAGGACGCCCCGGAGAACGTCCACCTCTCCGGCCGCCAGGCGGGCGAGGTCGCCAAGACCTCCGGCGCCGAGCGCCTGCTGGTCACCCACCTCGTGCCCTGGACCGACCACGCCGCCATCGAGGCCGAGGCCAAGGCGGCCTTCGGCGGCCCGGCCCACCTCGTCGAAGCGGGCGCCACCTACGAGGTCTGACGCGCGGGGGCTTCCGCGAAGGTGCGGGTGCCTGGGCTTAGGGTTGGGGCGTGGCTAGAGCGGATGGACGCAGTGACGATCAGCTGCGCGATGTGAAGATCACGCGCGGGTACCAGGACTGGCCGGCGGGCTCGGTGCTGGTGGAGTTCGGGCGCACGCGGGTGCTGTGCGCGGCCAGCGTGCAGGACGGCGTTCCGCGCTGGCGGACCGGCTCCGGCCTGGGCTGGGTGACCGCCGAGTACGCGATGCTGCCGTCGGCGACCAACACGCGCGGCGCCCGCGAGTCGGTGAAGGGCCGCATCGGCGGCCGCACCCACGAGATCTCCCGGCTGATCGGCCGCTCCCTCCGCGCCTGCATCGACATGGCGGCGCTCGGCGAGAACACCATCACCCTGGACTGCGACGTCATCCAGGCCGACGGCGGCACCCGCACCGCCGCGATCACCGGCGCCTACGTGGCGCTGGCCGACGCGGTGACGTGGCTGGGCTCTGCCGGTCGGCTGTCCGACCCGAAGCCGCTGTCCTGCTCGATCCAGGCGGTCAGCGTCGGCGTCGTCGACGGCCGGGTGCGGCTGGACCTGCCCTACGAGGAGGACTCCCGCGCCGAGGTCGACATGAACGTGGTCGCCACCGACCACGGCACGCTGGTCGAGGTGCAGGGCACCGGCGAGGGCGCCACCTACACGCGGTCCACGATGGACAAGATGCTCGACTTCGCGCTGGCCGGCTGCGGTGAGCTCGCCCGCCTGCAGGAGGCCGCGCTGGCCGAGCCGTACCCGGGCGAGCTGCCCGGAGACGCCGCATGACCCGGTTGCTGCTGGCCACCCGCAACCAGAAGAAGCTGGTGGAGCTGCGCCGGATCCTGGAGGCCGAGGGCGTCACCGGTCTGGAGGTCGTGGGCCTGGCCGACGTGCCGGAGTTCCCGGAGGCACCGGAGACCGGGGCGACGTTCGAGGAGAACGCCGTGGCCAAGGCCGCCGACGCGGCCCGCGCCACCGGCCTGCCCGCCGTCGCCGACGACTCCGGCCTGGAGATCGACGCGCTCAACGGCATGCCCGGGGTGCTCTCCGCGCGCTGGTCCGGCGAGCACGGCGATGACCAGGCGAACCTGGAGCTCGTGCTGGGCCAGCTGGGTGACGTGCCCGACGAGCGGCGGGGCGGCGCGTTCGTCTCCGCCGCCGCGCTGGTGCTGCCCGACGGCACCGAGACCGTGGTGCGCGGCGAGTGGCGCGGCGCGATCATCCGGGAACCCCGGGGCACCAACGGCTTCGGCTACGACCCGATCTTCGTTCCGGAGGGTGAGACCCGCACCAGCGCGGAGCTCACCCCGGCCGAGAAGGACGCCGGTTCCCACCGAGGCCGAGCCCTCCGCCTGCTGCTTCCCTCCCTGAAACCGCTCGCCGGGTGATGTGACTCCGCTCGCCCCGGTGGGGGCGGGACGTGGTTGGACGGCTAACTTCGGTTCGTGTTCACGGATTGGTTGGAGCTGGGCCTGCTCGTCGTCGTCGGATTCCTGTCCGGCGCGGTGAACGCGGTGGCCGGTGGCGGCTCACTGCTGGTGTTCCCGGCGCTGCTGGCGACGGGGATGCCCCCGCTGGTGGCCAACGTGACCAACTCCGTGGCGCAGGGGCCGGGTTTCGTGGGCGCGGCGATCAGCCAGCGCGACGACCTGAAGGGGAATTCGCGCAGGCTGTGGACCACGTCGATCGCGGCCTGCGCGGGTTCGGCGATCGGCTGCGCGCTGCTGATGGTGCTGCCCGGCGAGGTCTTCGACGCCGTGGTCCCGGCGCTGGTCGGGCTGTCGGCGGTGCTGATGGCCTTCCAGAACACCATCCGCACGTGGCTCGGCTCGCCCGCCGAGGGCGCGCCGGACCGGACGGTGCTGCTCACCGTCGGGATCTTCCTGGCCTCGATCTACGGCGGCTACTTCGGCGGCGCGCGCAGCGTGATCCTGATCGCGATCCTGGTGCTGGCGGCCACCGACAGCATGCGCAGGCTCAACGCGCTCAAGAGCTGGCTGGGCATGATCGGCAGCGCGGCCACGCTCGTCGTCTACGCCCTGATCGCGCCGGTCGACTGGGTCGCGGTGGCGATGCTGGTGCCGACCACGGTCATCGGCGGTTTCGCGGGCGGCAAGCTCGCCCAGCGCCTGCCCTCGACGCTGCTGCGCTACCTGGTGGTCGTCATCGCCGCGGGCGTGGCCCTCTACATGGCCTTCGACTGACGCCGCCCGGGCGGTCGCGGTGACCTGCCCGGGCGGGCGGGATCAGACCCCGATGTCTTTGCGCAGCCGGTCTACGTGGCCGGTGGCCTTGATGTTGTAGAGGGCCTTGGCGATCTTGCCGTCGGGGTCGACGACGAACGTCGAGCGGATGACGCCCTGGACGATCTTGCCGTAGTTCTTCTTCTCGCCGAAGGCGCCCCAGGCGGTCATCACCGAGCGGTCCTCGTCGGACAGCAGCGGGAACGTCAGCCCCTCCGCGTCGCGGAACTTCGCGAGCTTGGCGGGCTTGTCCGGGGAGATGCCCACCACGTCGAACCCGGCGTCGTTGAGCTCGGCGAGGCTGTCGCGGAAGTCGCAGGCCTCCTTGGTGCAGCCCGGGGTGCTCGCGGCGGGGTAGAAGTAGACGACGACCGATCGGCCGCGGTAGTCGCTGAGCGAGACGGTGTTGCCTTCGGCGTCCGGCAGCGAGAACTCGGGCGCCGCGTCGCCGTCCGCAAGTCGGTTCTGTTCGGTCATGCCCGCGACGCTAGCCGATGGGCCGGACGGCTCACTCGGGCAGCGCCGCACCGCCCGCGGCGGGAGTGAGCTGGGACACCTGCTCGATGGCGGGCGGGTCCGCCTGCTGATGCGTGACGAGGAATCCGCCGACGATGAGCCCGGCCAACGCCGAAGTGGTCACGGCAACAGCGCACCTGATGTAGACGCGGACGGACACCGTCGAAATTCCTTTCGTAGCGCGAGAAAACCGCTTCCGAGGCGGACGTGGTGGAGATCGCCGGAATCGGGCGGTTCGTTACCGGTATCCCTCGAACGGGCTACCGGGTTGCGGGTGCCTGGTGCCGCGCGTAGACGAGTGGGTGGCCCCATCGATCAACCGTTCACGGAGGAGCGAGCATGCCGACCGTCGCCGAGCAGTTCATCGAAGTACTCGTGCAGGCCGGGGTGAAGCGGATCTACGGCATCGTCGGGGACAGCCTCAACCCGGTCGTCGACGCCGTCCGCCGCACCGAGGGGATCGAGTGGGTGCACACGCGGCACGAGGAGGCCGCCGCGTTCGCCGCCGGCGCCGAAGCGCAGGTCACCGGCAGGCTCGCGGTGTGCGCGGGCAGCTGCGGGCCCGGCAACCTGCACCTGATCAACGGGCTCTACGACGCGCACCGCAGCGGAGCGCCGGTGCTGGCGCTGGCCTCGCACATCCCGTCGGAGCAGATCGGCACCGGCTTCTTCCAGGAGACCCACCCGGAGGAGCTGTTCAACGAGTGCAGCCACTTCTGCGAGCTGCTGTCCCAGCCCACCCAGATGCCGCGGCTGCTGCGCAGCGCGATCCAGACCGCCGTGGGCAGGCGCGGGGTGTCGGTGCTGGTGATGCCGGGTGACGTGGCCGAGGAGTCGGCGGCCAAGCCGACCGGTCGGGGCGTGGTCGACTGGGAGCCGCCGACGCTGCTGCCCTCGGCCGACCAGGTCTCGGCGCTCGCGGAGCGGATCAACCGGGCGGAACGCCCGATGCTGTTCTGCGGCGCGGGTTCTCGCGGCGCGCACGCCGACGTGATGGAGCTCGCGGAGAAGATCAAGGCCCCGGTCGGGCACGCGCTGCGCGGCAAGGAGTGGATCCAGTACGACAACCCCTTCGACGTCGGCATGAGCGGCCTGCTGGGCTACGGCGCCTGCTACGAGGCGATGCACAAGGCCGACCTGGTGCTGCTGCTGGGTACCGACTTCCCGTACGACAACTTCCTGCCGCAGGCCAACACGGTGCAGGTCGACATCGAGCCCACGCACCTGGGCAGGCGCACGGTGCTGGACCTGGCCGTGCACGGCGACGTCGCCGAGACGATCCGCGCGGTGCTGCCGCAGCTGCGGACCAAGACGGACCGCTCGTACCTGGACCGGATGCTGCGCGAGCACGCCGGACAGCTGGAGAAGGTCGTCGACGCCTACACCCGCAACGTCGAGTCGCAGGTGCCGATCCACCCCGAGTACGTGGCCGACGTGCTCGACGACCTTGCGGCCGAGGACGCGGTGTTCACCGTGGACACCGGGATGTGCAACGTCTGGGCCGCCCGCTACGTCACGCCGAACGGGCGTCGCCGGGTGCTGGGCTCGTTCGTGCACGGCTCGATGGCCAACGCGCTGCCGCAGGCCATCGGCGCGCAGCTGGCCGAGCCGAACCGGCAGGTGGTGTCGATGTCCGGCGACGGCGGGCTGGCGATGCTGCTGGGCGACCTGCTGAGCCTGCGCACCCACCGGCTGCCGGTGAAGACCGTGGTGTTCAACAACTCCTCGCTGGGCATGGTGAAGCTGGAGATGCTGGTCGACGGCCTGCCGGACTTCGGCACCGATCACGACGGCGTCGACTTCGCCGCCATCGCTCGCGCGGCGGGCATCCACTCGGTGCGGGTGGAGAAGCCGGGCGAGGTCCGGGACGCGCTCGCCGACGCGCTGTCGCGGCCGGGCCCGGCGCTGGTGGACGTGGTGACCGATCCCAACGCGCTGTCGCTGCCGCCGAACATCACGGCCGAGCAGGTCAAGGGCTTCGCCCTGGCGGTGAGCCGCACGGTGCTCTCCGGCGGGGTGGGCAAGATGCTCCAGCTGGCCCGAAGCAACCTCCGCAACGTCCCGCGACCCTAGAACTGTTGCTCTGGTCGCGCTGCGTGGCGGTGCGGGTGGCGGAACCCGAGCGCCTTCGTGGTCTCCGTGCGCCGCTCCTTGAGCATGTGAATACGCGGCGTCACGGCGTACTCGCCACGAAGGCGCTCAGAACCCGCGCCGGTGCGAGTTGCTCGGGTGGTGGAAGAGAACGCGGCTCCGCCGCGTGCACGAGCAGTCCCTGAGTCAGTCCCGGGGGCGTCGGGGTGCGAGGTGGCCGGCTCGCCACCACAGCAGCAGGCCGAAACCGAAGAACGCGGCCCACACCAGCACGGACACCATCATGAGCAAGTACACCTGTCACCCCCACCGCGCGGCGGTCCGGCCCTCTCGCTCGGGCCGCCGCACACCAGGATCCCCGGAAGGAGCGGCCGCGTGAAGATGTCGTACGGGTGATCGGGTTGTGACTCGTCGTGGTTGGCCGGGCAGGATGGGGGCATGACAGTCAGTCCCACGGTGCGTCGCCGCAGACTGGCCGCCGAACTGCGCAGGTTGCGCGCCCGTTCGGAGGTCACGCAGCAGCAGGCGGCCAGTCATCTCGGTTGCACGCAGGCGAAGATCGGTCGATTCGAGACCGCGAAGAGATCACCCTCGGTCGGTGACGTGTCGGCGCTGCTGGACTTCTACGGGGTGGACAGCGCCGAGCGGGACCAGCTGATCAACCTCGCCCGCGACGCCCGCAAGCGCGGCTGGTGGCACTCCTACAGCGACGTGCTGCCCGAGTGGTACGAGACCTACGTGGGTCTCGAAGCCGAGGCGTCCAGCATTCACACCTACGAGTCCGAGGCGATCCCCGGGCTGCTGCAGACGCGTGAATACGCCTACGCCATCACCAAGTCCACGCTCATCCGCGCGCACGACGCGGAGATCGGGCGACGCGTGGACCTGCGCATCCAGCGGCAGGAGCGGGTCACCGGGGACAACCCGCTGGAGCTGTGGGCGGTGGTCGGCGAGGCCGCGCTGCGGCGTCGCGTCGGCGGTGACGGCGTGCTGCGCAGGCAGCTGGAGCACATGCTCAAGCTGGGGCAGCTGCCGAACGTGACGCTGCAGGTGATGCCGCTGGACGCCGGTGCCCACCCGGCGCAGGCCGGTCCGTTCGTGATCCTGCGCTACTCCAACCACATCGACCCCGACGTGGTGTACCTGGAAACCCATGTGGGTGGCCTGTACCTGGAGCGCGAGATCGAGCTGACGAACTACGCCACGATGATGGATCATCTGAGGGCGCACGCGGTAGATCCCGAGGGCTCGGTCGATTTCATCCAACAACGCATAGGAGAGCTGTAGATGGCGCACATATCCGGCTGGCGCACGAGTTCCCGATCCCAGGGGCAGGGGCAGTGCGTCGAGGTCGGCTTCGGAGCCGACCACGTTGGTGTGCGGGACACCAAGAACCGGGGGGCGGGGCGCATCGAGGTCGCCTCGCAGCTGTGGAAGGACTTCGTCGGCGGCGTGAAGAACGGCCGGTTCGACCAGGACTGAATCCGACGGGGGAGCGCGCTAATTCGGGGGGCGCTCCCCGTCAGAAATCGAAACAGACTCTGCCGCAGCGTCTTCCAGGAAAGGCGTGAGGAGACCGGGAACGGCTTCATCGGCCAGCGCCAGGCCGTCGCCGGTGCGGACGTCGTAGACGCGGTAGAGGCTCGACCCGGCGGCGGTCGTCGCGCCCACGGTCATCAGGTCGGCGCGGCGCTGGAACACCGTGCGGGAGATCCGCCAGCCGATGATGTTCTCGCGCTGCAGCGCGACCGTGCTCCGAGCCGCGCTTCCGTTGCGCGCCACCAGGTATCGCTCGCCCAGCGCGTGCCCGAGGCCGCGGTGGGCGTCGACGGCGAAGCCGAGCCCGACCGCCAGGGCGAGCACCACGAGGACGACGGCGAAGGACGTCGGGATCCAGCCGGGCACCGCCGGGATCGCCACCACGACCGCCACGCCCAGCGCGCTCCACAGCGCCCAGCCGATCCGCCGCCGCAGGGCGGCGCGCGGGTGCGGGGCGAGGGCCAGGTCGAACGGCCGGTCGCGCAGCACGGCCGCCGCCACGCGGCGGGCCTCGGCGCGGGGCGCGGGCGGCAGCAGGGTCTTGCTCTCCGGCTGCTTCTTGTCCTGCGACCTGACCTGGAGCCCGGTCGCGACCGCGCCCAGCCGGGCGCCGCCGGCCAGCCGCAGCGGCAGCGGCTCGCCGAGCTCGACGCCGCGCAGCCGGCGCTCCTCCAGCGACAGCGAGCGGGTGGTGAGCAGGCCGCGCTTCACGCGCAGCGTGCCGGGTTCGCGGGTGAGCTGGTAGCCCCACCACATCTCCAGCGACAGCAGGAACGCCCCGACGACCCCGACGACCAGCGCGATCCCGGCCACGACCAGCACGAACGCCACGATGCCCAGGGTCACCACGACGCCACCGAGGGCCTCGAACACGCCCCACGCGCGCAGCAGCTGGTCGAAGGAGCCGACGGCGGACCCGATGGCGCCCCACACCACCAGCATCAGCGACGTGGTCAGCGCCGAGTAGCCGAGCCACCGCGGTTCGAGCCGCGACAGCACTCCCTCGTCCGGCGCGTCGTCCACAGTGGAGCCGTCGCCGAGGGTCATGCCGCGGCGCAGCGACTCGGCGTCTTCGCGGGAGATCGACTGGAGCTTGATGGTCGCCTCGTCCGCTTGCGCCCCGGTGCTCACCTTCACCGTCGCGATGCCGAACAGCCGCTCGTGCGGCGCGGCGGTGATGTCGACGGTGCGGATCCGCTCGCGCGGGATCGACCGGTGGTTGCGGAACACCCCGCCCTGCCGCTGCTCGAAGCGCTCCTCGGTGATCCGGTACCGGAAGAAGACCCGCTCGTAGATCGCGCCGCCGACGATGAGCAGCGCGGCGCCCAGGCCGACCAGGACCGTGATGAGCAGCGCGGTCGTCCCGGCACCGGCCAGGGCCATGACCAGCAGCGTCGGCAGCATCGGCGCGACCACGATCGCGGCCGAGGCGGGGATGGCCCTCACGTCCAGCCGGTGCCACTGCCCGTCGACGACGTTCACGTCGCATCTCCCGGGGTGGCCTGGGTGGTCGCGGTGAGCTGCTCGACGACCGCCGTCGCCCGCTCCCGGTCCATGCCGTCGATGGTCAGCGGCCCGGCCGCCGAGGCGGTGGTGACGGTGACGCTGGAGAGGTCGAACAGCTGCTGCAGCGGTCCGCGCACGGTGTCGACGGTCTGGATCCGCGACATCGGCGCGATCCGCCACTCCTGCCGCAGCCAGCCCGCCGCGGTGTAGACGGCGTCGTCGGTGATCTCCCAGCGGTGCACCCGGTACCGCCACTGCGGCATCACCACGACGTAGACCGCGCCCAGCACCGCGATGAGCACCGCGGGCAGCAGCAGCCAGAAGCGGGCCGGTGCGATCAGGACGCCCAGCACCACCAGCACGATCACCGGCGGCAGCACGGTGGCCAGGGCCTGCGCCGTCCACCAGCCGATCGCCCGCTTCTCCACGCGGTGGTGCGGTGGGCGCAACCGCAGTTCCTCGGCCATCTCGGGCCCCTTTCGTGGACGTGCAGCCGATTGTGTCGACATCGCGGGTCCGCCGCTCGGGTTTCGGCTCATCGCATCGACCTGACGGCGGGCCAGATCTGCGCCCACGGCTCGGTGCGGCCGCTGAGCACCCACACCTTCAGGTCGCCGCCGGGGACGGCGAGCCGGGCGTCGGTGAAGAACGGCCGGATCTCGTCCGCGCTGCGCGCGAACAGCACGATCGTGTCGATCCCGTCGTCGGGGTGGCCGAAGAACCCGTAGCCGCGGTGCGGGCTGAACACCTCGGGCAGCGGGTGGTGCCTGCCGCCGATGTCGAGCATCGAGGCGGAGATGTAGCTGTCGCCGATGACGGCGGTGCGCGAGCGCTGCTCGGGTGGCAGCGCCCGGTAGACGTCGGAGACCTGCCGCGCGATGCCGTCGCTGATCCGCTCGGCCTGCACGTGGGTGATCGCCGAGGAGAACCCGCGGTTGATCGCGTCGGCGGTGAAGATCATGGCTCCGGCCGCCAGCGCGGTGACCGCGTAGACCGGCCAAGCCGCCCACCCCCAGCGGGACGGCTTGGCCTCGCGCCTGCGCTGCAAGCCGACGACCGCCGCCGCGATCGGCAGCCCGTACATCCCGATCAGGTAGTAGGGCCGCGCGGCGGTGACGACGAAGAAGATCCACAGCACGATCATGGCCGGCGCGAACATTCGGTACGGCCGCAGCCGCTCCTCCGCCAGCAGCAGCCACAGCCCCATCAGCACCAGCGCCGTGCCGAGGACACCGGCGTAGAGCAGCAGCATCACCGCCGTGCCGCCGCGACCACCCGACAGCACCGGCGACTCGGCGGCCACCACCCGCGACATCTCCAGCTGCGGCCAGCCGTGCAGCGCCTGCCAGATCAGCGCGGGCGAGGCGATGAGCAGCGCGATCCCGGCGCCCGCCCACAGCTTCGGCCGGGCCGGCAGCGCCCGAGGACCGACCACCAGGGTGCTCAGCAGCAGCGCCGCGCACAGGATCGCGACCTGGAACTTGGCCTGCAGGTTGATGCCCAGCAGCAGCCCGAACACCAGCAGCAGCCGGTCGTCGGCCACGCCCTGCGAGTGCTGCCGCAGCCAGCGCACCAGCGGCAGGAACAACGCCGTCCACAGCAGCGGCTCGAAGCTGTAGGGCGCCAGCCAGTGCCCCACCAGGTTCGCCCACAGACCCGTGGCACCCGCGAACGCGGCGATCGTCTGCGCCCTCCGGTCGGCGCCGAACTCGCGGGCCAGCAGGGCTATCAGCACGACCGTCGCCCCGGTGGCCAGCGCGACCGGGAGCCGCAGCACGAACATCGAATCCGGTGCCAGGAAGTCCATCGCGGCGCCGATCATCGGCACCAGCGGCGGCTGGTCGGCGTAACCCCAGTCCGGGTGGAAGCGCCCGGCCGCGAGCATGTAGACCTCGTCGATCCAGTAGTCGCCGAACGCCCCCATGACAGCGTGCGCGACGGTCAGGGCGCCGGCGATGGCCAGCGTCGGCCACATCGCCCACGGGTGCGGAGGTCGTCCCGCGCTCGCGCTCGACCGCTCGGTCTGATCGATGATCATCGGTTCCCCCAGGAATCGCGGTGCGCCACCAGTGAAGCGCGGTCGCCGAGCGGCTCACCACCGCTTTTCGTCGAGCGCTCGCGCGCCGGAAGTTGCGGGCCGGTGCAACCTTCGTCTACTCCTGCGGGCTGCTCGGCGGTTCTCGCCGGGTGCGCCGCGCACCGGCGCCTACCGTGGGAGCTGTGGAACACCCGTGGTGGCGGCTGCTGTGGAACGATCGGCGCGAAGCGGTCTTCGACATCGCGCTCGTCGTCGGGCTGCACGTGTTCGTCTGGACGCTCGGCAGGCTCTACCCGGAGGTGTCCTCTCCCGAGAGCTACGACTGGATCGGCGGGCTCTGGCTCGCCGACGTCCTCAACACGGCCTTCGGCATCGGACTGCTGGTGCGCCGCCGCTACCCGATGTGGCTGCTGTGGCCCGCCGCCGCGGTCTCGGTGGCCCAAGCGCTGCTCATCCAGTTCGGTCCGGGCCCGTTCATGCAGGTGAACCTGCCCTCGGACCCGTGGGCGCCGGGACTGACGCCGCTCATCCTCTACGCCGCCGTCGTCTACCAGCGCCGCTCCCGGGGCCTGATGTGGGTGCTGATCGGGGTCGTGACGGCGGTGTGCCTGCGCCCGTGGACCTTCCCCGACGCCGACACGGTGCTGGGCGGCGCGCTGTGGTCGATCGTGCCGATCCTGCTCGGCCTCTCCGCGCTCGGGCTGCGCGACCGCGCCGAACGCGCCGAGCGAGAGCAGGAGCTGCGCGCCGCGCAGGCCCGCGCCGACGAGCGGGCGCGGCTGGCAGTCGAGATGCACGACGTCGTCACCCACCGGATCAACCTGATGGTGCTCCAAGCCGGCGCGCTGGCCGTCGCCGGTGAGGACCCGGCCGTGCGCCGGGCCGCCGACGAGCTGCGCGCCAGCGGCAGCCAGGCCCTGGCCGAGCTGCGCGACCTGGTCGGCGTGCTCCGCCGCAGCGAGACCGACCCGCAGGAGGACCGCGCCGAAACGCCCGAATCCCCGCCCGATCTCGACGAGCTCGTCGCCGAGTCCCAGGCCGTCGGGATGTCCGTCGAGTACACCGTGGACGGAGCAGCGGGCCCGGTGACCGCCGCGGTCGCCCGCACCGCCTACCGCGTGGTGCAGGAAGGGCTGACCAACGCGCACAAGCACGCTCCCGGCGCCCACGTCGACGTCCGCGTCCGCTACGGCGACGACCGGGTGCGGGTGCTCGTCCGCAACACCGCCACCGACGGACCCCGCGAACACGCCGACAGCGGCGGGGGAGTCGGGCTGCTCGGGCTCCAGCAGCGGGTCGAGCTCGTCGGCGGCACGTTCCGCTCCGGGCCCGTCGACGGCGGGCCCGAGGGCGCGGGCGGCTTCGAGGTCGAGGCGGTACTGCCCGGATACGTGCCCACCGAGGAGAGCGCCGATGCGTGAGACGATCCGCGTGCTCGTCGTCGACGACGAGCCGATGGTCTGCGCGCACCTGCGCACCATCCTCGGCTCCGCGCCCGACATCGAAGTCGTCGACGACGCCCAGGACGGCGCCGCCGCCGTCGAAGCCGTTGTGCGGCACCGGCCCGACGTCGTGCTCATGGACCTGCGGATGCCCGGCGTCGACGGGCTCACCGCCACCGAGCGGATCTGCGGGATGCCCGAGCACCCGTCCGTCGTCGCCCTGACGACCTTCGACGCCGACAAGTACGTGCTGCGCGCCCTGCGCGCCGGAGCCGTCGGGTTCCTCGTGAAATCCACGCCCCCGCACGACCTCATCGGTCTCGTGCGCGTCGCCGCCGACGGGCACACCGTGCTCTCCGAGGAGGCCAAGCGCCGGCTGCTCGCCGCCACCGGAGGCGAGCAGACCGCGCGCGACCGCGCCCTGCGGATCACCCGCGACCTCACCGAGCGCGAGATCGACGTGCTCACCTGCCTCGGCCGCGGCATGTCCAACGCGCAGATCGCCTCCCGGCTGCACCTGTCGGAAGCGACCGTGAAGTCCTACGTCTCGCGGATGCTCGTCAAGCTCGACTGCGAAAACCGGTTGCAGGCCGGGCTGCTCGCCTACGACGCCGGACTCGTGCCCCGGTGACGCACGACACAGCGGTTTGTCACTAGGCCATCCGGGTGGATTGGGCCAACAGGTTTAACGATCAATCGAGTGAGGTCCGCCGATTGGCTCTGGAATATTCCACCCAAGATCGGTACACCATAGGAGACGCGTTCCACGCGGTTGTCGGGGCCGGGAACGCGTCAGCGCCATCGGTTCGGGGATCGACGGCGCAACCGGTCGGAGGGGTCCGGCCGAAACGAAGGTGCCCTCGGCGCAATCGGGGTGCGCCGAGGGTTCCTTTTTGCCGTGGTCCTTCGGGTCTGCTGACGATGGTCTTGTTGCTTAGCGGTGCGGGTAGGGGAACCTGAGCGGCTCCGTGGACTCCGCGCGCCCCGACTTATGTATGTCCAATACACGGCGTCGAGGCGTGCTCGCCACGAAGCCGCTCAGAACCCCCGGCGGTGCCAGTGCCTTGGGTGGGGTGGTGAGAAAGCACCTCCGGTGCTTGCCTGACGTTGTCTTGTTGCTATTTCTTGGTGAGCAATTGTCGCCGTGTTGTTGATTTCTTCGTTCTCCTTGAGGCTGTGACCTGCGGGTTAATGGGGAAAAGCGGTAAAAAGCTTCTCTTTCGCGGTTGTTCTTTGGTTGGTTAGTGTTCGATCAAGATTGCTGCGGGGAGCCGGTTGGGGGAAGGCAGGCCTTCGGCTGGAGTTCTCGTGGCATGACCTTCGGACAAGGAGATTCACGATGGTCGATGCCCCACGTCGCCTCGCCCGGTTCGCCGGTGTCGCTGCGATCGCCGTTGCCGCGCTGACCTCGGCCTCCGTCGCGCAGGCGGCCCCGGCCGACGTCAACCCGTACATCGTCGGCGGCCAGGACGCCGAGATCGCCGACCACCCGTTCACCGTCGCGCTGACCACGCCGGACGGCCAGCAGTTCTGCGGCGGTTCGATCGTCGCGCCGACCAAGATCCTCACCGCCGCCCACTGCACCGACGGGCAGCAGGCCGCCGACATGAAGGTCGTCAGCGGTCGCACCACCATGAGCTCCACCGAGGGCACGGTCTCGGACGTGACCAACATCTGGGTGCACCCCGAGTACACCGACGCCACCAAGGGCTTCGACGTCTCGGTGCTGACCCTCGCCGCCCCGGTGCAGGAAGCGCCCATCGAGCTCGCCACCGCCGACGACCCGGCCTACGCCCCCGACACCCAGGCCACCATCCTGGGCTGGGGCAACACCTCCGAGGGCGGTCAGCAGTCCGACCACCTGCAGATGGCTCAGCTGCCGGTCAACGCCGACGAGACCTGCTCCAAGGCGTACCCGGAGTACAGCAACGAGTCGATGGTCTGCGCCAGCGTGCCGGAAGGCGGCATCGACAGCTGCCAGGGCGACTCGGGCGGCCCGATGGTCGCCGACGGCCGCCTCATCGGCGTCGTGTCCTGGGGTCAGGGTTGCGCGCAGCCCGGCTTCCCGGGCATCTACGCCCGCGTCGGCGCCTACAACGACGTGATCACCGAGCAGATCAACTCCTGACGAGCGGCCCGGCCGGGGTTGTCATCCCGCTGGCCCCGGCCGGGCCCGCTCCTCGGGGAAGGCGAAGGCCGTGGACGCTCGTAGTCCACGGCCTTTCGCGCGCCCGAACCCCCCCTCGCAGGTGGAGCCGCGCGGTCACCGCGCGCCCGCTGTACTGTTCGGTAGGTTCCGCTCCGGATGCGGCGGGACGACGAGGAGCAGGAGGATTCGAGGGGTGACGGCGGAGAGCGCGGCCGGCTCTAACGGGCACAACCTGGTGAAATCGGCGGATCGGGCGCTGATCATTCTGGAACTGCTCTCCCGGGGCAGGCACCGGCTCAGCGACATCGCCGAGACGCTGCGGCTCCCGCTCTCCAGCGTGCACGGCCTGCTCGGCACCCTCGTGCACCGCGGCTTCGCCGAGTTCGACCCCACGACCCGCACCTACGGGCTCGGGCTCAAGGCGTGGACCGTCGGGCAGGGCTACACCGGGCACCGCGACATCGTCGGGCTCGCGCTGCCGCTGATGGAACGACTCGCGCAGCAGACCGGTGAGACCGTGCAGCTGTCCCGGCTCGACGGCATCGAGAACGTCTACATCGCCATCGCCGAATCCCCGCAGCCGATGAAGCTCGTCTCCGCCGTCGGCATGCGGTTGCCCGCCCACTCGGTCGCGCTCGGCAAAGCCCTGCTGGCGGGCCTGGACGACGACGAGGTCACCGCCCGCTACGCCGACGTCGAGCTCGAACGCTTCACCGACAACACCATCACCGACCTCGGCGAACTCCTCGCCCAGCTCGACCAGGTCCGCCGCGACGGCTACGCCACCGACGACGAGGAGTACATCATCGGTTGCCGCTGCCTCGCCGTCCCGATCCGCGACCACGCGGGCGAGGTCGTCGCCGGCATGTCGGTCTCAGCCCCCACCCCCCGCTGCGGCCCCAACTGGACCGAGGAAACCCGAGCCCCCCTCGCCGAAGCAGCAACCTCGATCCACCACCAACTCCGCCACTGACCACGAAACACCGAAACCCCAACCACGCAGTGCCAACCACGAATCGCCAACCGCGAATCGCTCGCGGCGAATCGCTGCCCGCGAGTTGCTGACCGCGAGCGCCGAGCTGTGGCTTCCGGGGGTGATGGTGCTCGGCAGGGGACAGTTTTTCCTCGAATCACCCATGATCAATGTCCGTTTTGCCCGGACAGTTCTCACTGAAACTGTCCCCTGGTGAGGGGGCGGAGCAGCGGGACGAGGGAAATCAGCCGAATTGGATGGAGCGCTTGGCTAGGCCCCACCAGAAGCCCTCGATGGGGACGGACTGGGTGTCGAGGTCGTCGCCCGCGGCGCCGAGGGTGACGAACAGCGGGGCGAAGTGCTCGGTGCGCGGGTGCGCCAAGCGCCCGGCGGGGGCCTTGCGCTCGAAGTCCAGCAGGGCGTCGACGTCGCCGGACGACAGCGCGCGGCCGCCCCAGTCGTCGAACTCCACCGACCAGTTCGGCGTCGACGGCGAGCGCAGCGCGGCCAGGTTGTGGGTGAAGAAGCCGCTGCCGACGATCAGCACGCCCTCGTCGCGCAGCGGTTGCAACGACCGGCCGAGGCGCATCAGGGCGGTGGGTTCCAGCGTCGGCATCGAGATCTGCAGCACCGGGATGTCGGCGTCGGGGTACATCTCCTTCAGCGGCACGTAGGCGCCGTGGTCGAGGCCGCGGTCCGGCACGTCGACCACCGGGGTCTCCGCGCCGCCGAGCAGCGCCCGAACCCGCTCGGCCAGGGCCGGAGCGCCCGGCGCGGCGTAGCGGACCTCGTAGTAGCGGTCCGGGAAGCCCCAGAAGTCGTAGACCAGCGGAACGGTGCTGGTCGCGCCGATGGCCAGCGGTGCTTCCTCCCAGTGCGCGGAGATGATCAGGATCGCGGACGGCCGGGGCAGGTCGGCCGACCAGGCGGCGAGTTCGCCGGGCCAGAGCTCGTCGTCGGCCAGCGGCGGGGCGCCGTGGCTGAGGTACAGGGCGGGCATGCGGGAGGACATCCGACACCTCCTAGTTCGAATTCGAACCAACTCTAGCTCGTCGTTCAAATTTGAACAAGATAAGATGGCGGGGTGACCGAACCGCGTTGGCTCGACGCCGATGAGATGGCCGCCTGGAACGCCTTCGTCGAGGCGGGCAACCTCGTGAACCGCCGCGTGGAGCACCAGCTCCGCGAACAAGCCGGACTCTCGCACCCGCAGTACGAGATCCTCGTCCGGCTCTCCGCCGCGCCGGGCGGCGAAGTCCGCATGTCCGAGCTGGCCGAGCTCGTCGTGACCTCCAAGAGCGGCCTGACCTACCAGGTCACGCAACTGGAGAAGGCTGGCCTGGTGAGCCGCCGCACCTGCGACACCGACGACCGCGGCGTGATCGCCTGCCTGACCGAGGACGGCCGCCGCAAGCTGGAGGCCACCGCGCCCGGGCACGTCGAGATCGTCCGCGAGCACCTCATCGACGTCCTCGACCGCGACCAGCTGCGCGCGCTCACCGCCGCGCTCGACGTGGTCTCCCGCAAACTGCGGAGCTCTTGACGCCGGTCGTCCGCGCTGATCGGATTTCGCTTGCTTGAACGGTCTTCGAACAGGTGAAGCGGAGTCGGTGTGATGAGGTTTCTGAGGCTGGGGTCGTTGTCCGAGGAGCGCCCGCACGTGCTCGACGACCGGGGGCGGCTGTTCGACCTGAGCCCGGTGACCGGCGACATCGACGGCGCGTTCCTGTCCGGTGACGGCGTCGCGCGCGCCCGCGCGGCGCTGGCGGCGGGCGAGCTGCCCGCCGTCGACGACCCGGCCGACGGCACCGGGTTGCGGGTGGGCGCGCCGATCGCGCGGCCGATGGCGGTGCTGTGCATCGGCCAGAACTACGCCGCCCACGCGGCCGAATCCGGTTCCGCGCCACCGGAAGTCCCGATCCTGTTCTTCAAGCACCCGAACACCGTGGTCGGGCCCTACGACGAGGTCGCGATACCGCGCGGAGCCGAGCGGGTCGACTGGGAGGTCGAGCTCGGCGTGGTCATCGGGCGCCGCGCGAGCTACCTCGACAGCGCCGAGCAGGCCCTGTCGCACGTGGCCGGCTACGTGCTGGCCGACGACGTCTCGGAGCGCGCGTTCCAGAAGGAGCAGTCCGGCGGCCAGTGGTCGAAGGGCAAGTGCGCGCCGACGTTCAACCCGGTCGGCCCGTGGTTCGTGCCCGCCGACGAGGTCGGCGACCCGCAGGCGTTGCGGCTGCGCAGCTGGGTCAACGGCGAGCCGAGGCAGGACTCCAGCACGGCCGACATGATCTTCGGCGTCGGCGAGATCGTCCGCCACCTCTCGCAGTACCTGACGCTGGAGCCGGGAGATCTGGTCATCACCGGAACCCCGGAAGGAGTGGCGATCTCGGGCAGGTTCCCGTTCCTGGCGGCGGGCGACGTGGTGGAGATGGAGATCGACGGCCTGGGCCGGCAGCGCAACGACGTGCGGTCCGCCTGAGGCTGCGCCGTTCGGATCAAACACAACGTGAAAATCTTTCTATTCAACGTCGGGGTAGCTAGCGTGCCGATGCCGGAGTGATCCGCATCGGAAAGGGCTTGGCATGGCGCGACGTTCACTGGTCACCGTCCTCGTGGCGGCCATCGCGGGGTCCCTGCTCATCGCTCCCGGGGCCGGTGCCCAGGACGTCGCGCCGCCGGAGGACCACTGCCGCGACCAGTGCCACGACATCCTCCCGCCAGGTCAGAACGGCAACGCCACCTTCGCCGAGCTGGTCTCGCACATGCTGCTGGGCACCCGCCCGAAGCACTCCGACGACCAGCTCGGCAAGTACGGTTCCCTGGCCGGTGGCTACGAGGAGCTCACCACCGGCACCATCCGGGAGTTCTTCAACGACCACTCCTTCGGCGTGAAGCCCGAGGACGTCGAGCGCACCTACCAGCCGCGCGCCGACGTCACCGTCGTCCGCGACAAGACCGCCGGCGTCCCGCACGTCTACGGCGAGACCCGCTCCGGTACCACCTTCGGAGCCGGGTTCACCACCGCCGAGGACAAGCTGTTCCTGATGGACGCGCTGCGCCACGCCGGACGCGGCGAGGTCACCCCGTTCGCGGGTGGTGCGCCCGCCAACCGGGAGCTGGAGCAGAGCTTCTTCTCCGTCGCGCCCTACACCGAGCAGGAGCTGCAGGACCAGATCGACCGGGTCGCCGCTCAGGGCGAACGCGGCCGAATCGCGTTGCAGGACGCGCAGTCCTACGTCGACGGCATCAACGCCTACGTCCAGCAGGCCCACCGCGGCCGCTACTTCCCCGGCGAGTACGTCGCCACCGGCCACGTCGACCCCGTCACCAACCGGGGCACCATCGCGCCGTTCGAGCTCACCGACCTGGTCGTGCTCGCCTCGCTGGTCGGCGCCCAGTTCGGCGGTGGCGGCGGGGGAGAGGTGCAGAACGCCGTCGCCCGCATGTCGCTGCACGAGCGCTTCGGGCCCGAGCGCGGCGAGCAGATCTGGGCCGCCTTCCGCGCCGAGAACGACCCGGAAGCCATCAGCACCATCCACGACGGACGGTCGTTCCCCTACGGCAACGCCCCGGCCAACCCGACCGGCGTCGCCATGCCGGACCCGGGATCGGTGCGCGAGCAGCAGCTCGTCTTCGACCCGACCGGCTCGGCCGCCGAGCCCGACGAACCGCCGTCGCGCCGGGTCGTCGACCCGCAGGACCCGCTGCGCGGCATGTTCGACGACGGCGTCCTGCCCGCCGACATGGCCGAGCGGCGCGGCATGTCCAACGCGCTGGTCGTCTCCGGCGAGCACACCGAGAGCGGCAACCCGGTGGCCGTGTTCGGCCCGCAGACCGGCTACTTCTCGCCGCAGCTGCTGACCCTGCAGGAGCTGCAGGGGCCCGGGATCTCCTCGAAGGGCGCCTCGTTCGCGGGCCTGAGCTTCTACACGCTGCTCGGCCGAGGCCAGGACTACTCGTGGAGCGCCACGACGGCCTCCCAGGACATGATCGACACCTACGCGGTCGAGCTGTGCTCGCCCTACGGCGGCCCGGTCACGACGGAGTCGAACTCCTACCTCTTCCGCGGCGAGTGCCTGCCGATGCAGACCATCGAGCGCCGCAACTCCTGGGAGCCCAACCTCGGCGACGACACCCCGGAGGGCTCCTACCGGCTGGTGTCGTTCCGGACCCGCTACGGGCCGGTGACCCATCGGGCCACAGTGGACGGAAAGCCCGTCGCCTACACCACGGCGCGCTCCACATTCCTGCACGAGGTCGACTCGATCATCGGGTTCCAGCAGTTCAACGACCCGTCGGCGGTGCGTTCGGCGCGGGACTTCCAGCACGCCGCGCACGACATCAACTACACGTTCAACTGGTTCTACGCCGATTCCCGCGACACCGCGTACTTCAACTCCGGCGCGAACGTGGTGCGCCGACCCGACGTCGACCCGAGCATGCCGATCGTCTCCGATCCCGCCCACGACTGGCCCGGCTGGGACCCGGAGACGAACACCGCGACCTACCAGACCTTCGACCAGCACCCGAACTCCCTCAACCAGGACTACTACATCAGCTGGAACAACAAGCAGGCTCCGGGAACCGCGGGCGACCGCGCGGAGAAGAACGCGGTGCAGCGGGGTGACCTGCTCGACCGCCGGGTCCGCGAGCAGATCGAGTCCGGCGACGACTTCAGCCGCGCCGAGCTGGTGCGGGCGATGGCCGACGCCGGCGTCACCGACCTGCGCGCCGAACGCGTCCTGCCCGACCTGCTGCGCGTCGTCGGCGAACCCGACGAGCGCACGAAACCGCTGGTCGACGAGCTGCGCGCGTGGCTGGACGACGGCGGCAAGCGCGTCGAGACCGAACCGGGGAGCAAGCGCTACGCCCACGCCGAGGCCATCGAGCTGCTCGACGCGTGGTGGCCGCTGCTGGTCCGCGGCCAGTTCGAACCCGCCGTCGGCGCCCCGGCCTACCGGGCGATGACCTCGATGATGCAGATCAACGAGTCGCCATCCGGCTGGCAGAACGGTGAACCCGGCCTGCACGTCGGCCAGGGACATCAGGGCTCGTCGTTCCAGTTCGGGTGGTACGGCCCGGTGTCCAAGGACCTCCGCGCCGTGCTCGGCGAGAACGTCCCCGGCGGCTTCGGCGCCCCGCTGTGCGGCGGCGGCGATCCGGCCGCGTGCCGCCAGATGCTGCTGGACACCCTCGCCCAGGCCGCCGAGGTGCCGTCCGAGGAGACCTACCCGGGCGACGGCGACTGCGACCCCGGCGACCAGTGGTGCGCCGACGCGATCGTGCACAACGAGGTCGGCGGCATCCAGCAGGACCCGACCACCTGGCAGAACCGCCCCACGTACCAGCAGGTCGTCGAGTTCCCCGAGCACCGTTGACCCGTTCGGCCCAGCGCTTTCCGGTCGAACCGACCCCGCGCGATCTCCGCGAGCCGTAGAATCGACGGCCAAATCGGGCATCGGTGTCCGAGGCGAGGGGGACGCGGATGACGGAGCCCGTGCGGTTGACCGACAGCGCCATGCTCGCTCGACGGCTCCTGTGGAACCGGGCCGTCGACGAGCCGTCCAGCGCACAGCCCGTCGTGGTGCTGCTCGGGCCGACCGGATCGGGCAAGACCCGTGCTCTGCAGTCCATCTCGCAGGACTGCGGGAACGGCGTGGTGCACGCGCAGCCCTTCGACTTCGCCCGCGAGCAACCCGCCACCACGGTCGAAGCGCTGGCCACGATCTCCGACGACCTCTCCCGGCGCTGGCCCGCCCGGCGCAGCGCGAAGTTCACCCGCTTCGCGCTCGGGCTGGTCGCCGTGCACACCAACCTCGACTCCTACGACCGGGTCAAGGCCCGGGCCGCGATGAACAGCGCCCTGCGCGAGTTCGCCGACAGCCCCCGAGCCAACGACCTCGCGGGCCAAGTGGATTCGGTGGCCGACGCCGCAGAACCCGTGCTGGACAACCCGATGCTGGTCACGGCCGCGAAACTGGTGCTGCCCAGGCTGATCCGGACGATCGGCCGCCGATCCCTGGGCAGCGCAAAGCGCTGGCACGCCGACATCCCGGAGGCCGAGGGCGCCGAGCCGCTGGACGCGCTGATCCAGCTCAGCCGACGCGCCCGCAACGAACCCGAGGCGATGACGGCCTGGCTGACCTCGGCGTTCCTGGCCGATGTGCGGGAGAGCCACCCGGTCATGGCGCGCCCGGAGCTGGGCAGCCCGTGCGCCTGCGAGAACGAGGCGGGAAAGACCCACGCGCACAACTGGGTCGTGCTGCTGGACAACCTCGACAACCCCGGTGGGTACCGGTTCCTCGACGACATCATCGCCGCCCGGGAACGACATCTGCGCCAGCACAACGAGCACGACCCGCTGCTGCTCATCGGCACCAGCGGCCGGTGGAACCCCGAATGGGAATCGCACTGGCACGCACCGTGGAAGTCCGCTGCCACCAGGTCCGACGAGGTCCTGGTGGTGCCGCGCTGCCGCGACGCGGGCCACTGGCGCAGCAATCCCGAGGTGGACAGGCCGCAGGCGCACGTGCACCCGGTCCTGCTGGAGCCGCTGGAGATCGAGGAGACCGCGAGCCTGATCGACCGCAGTCCCTACTTCAGCGAGGCGAAGCTGGCGCAGCGCGCCACCGCCGGGCTGCCGAAGGCCGTCGAGGCGGTCGCCGAGATGCTGCCCAACGCCCGGCTGCGGGAGGGCAGGCGCGACATCCTCGAACCCGCCGAGTCGACCCCCGAAGCGTGGCAGCAGCGCCTGGCCGACCTGCGCGTCTCCGAACAGCTCCAGGACGTCGACCTCGCCGAGTTCGTCAACGCCGCCCCGTTCGCGACCGCCCCGTGGCTGGTCCCGGCCGAGTCGACCAGCCTCGTCTCGTTACCGCAGACCGGGCGCATCCTCACCGAGCTGCGCAGCGCGCTGTGGGTGATCGCCCCGGACCGCGACGGCGGGACCGAGGACCAATCCCTGCTGCACCCGTGGATCGCTCGGACGCTGCTGTTCGCCCTCAACGCGCGTGGCGAGCAGGACGGGGGCTCGTACGAGACGCAGTTCCAGGCTTTGCTCGACGACCCGCACACCCGGCGCGACCTCGCCCGCTCCTCGTACTGCCGGCTCGCGCTGGGACGGTTCGCCGAGGTCGTGGGCACCCTGCACGAACGCTTCGACCAGATCCCGCACCAGAAGTGGGTCGACCTGCTGATCCTGATCACCAGCGCCCCGGACGGCAAACCGCTGCACCGCGACAACGCCGAGGTCTACGCCGACCTCGTCGAGCAGGACCTGTGCGACGGCCCGGCCGACCGCGGTCAGGTCCGCAACGTGCTCGCCCGGCTGATCGCCGCGTACTGGCTGCTCGCGAACCCGCTGGCCGGTCCGGACCGGGAGTGCAAGAGCGTCGTCGTGCAGAGCTTCTACGAACTCGCGCCGCTGTCACACCGCCCGGACGTCGCGGCCCTCTACGAGGCCGCGCGTCGCGCCGACCAGCTCTTCTAACCCCGGATTGGACCGGTCATGCCGCTGCTCCGCCGCTCCACCTCGCCCGGCCCGCTGCAACCCCGATCGTGGGTGCGCCGCCACAAGTTCGTGACCGCCGCAGTGGTTCTCGCGGTCGTGGCCGCCGGATTGGCGGTGTGGCAACCGTGGAGACCGTGCGGTGCGGGGATGTCCGCAGCAGGCTCATCGGGCAGCTGCGTCGGTCTGAACGTCGAGAGCGGCTCGTTCGGCACCAACGACGCGGTCGCCGCACTGCGGGAACGGGTCGTCGAGCACAACGCGGGCGTGACCGACCCGGACTTCGTCACGGTCGTGGTGCTGGACAACATGACGCCGGATCCCTCGATCGACAGCATCGGGGGTGACACCGTGCGCCACGGCGTGGAGGGCGCGCTCACCGCAGCGCGGCGCGCCAACGACACGACCGCGGTGGGGGCCAAGACGCCGAAGGTGAAGCTGCTGCTCGCCAACTACGGCACCGACGAGGTCCAGGCGGCGGAGGCGGTGCGGCAGATCGAGCTCGCCCGCGAGCAGGAGCGCATCGTCGCGGTCGTCGGGCTGGGGCAGAGCCTGGAGCACTCCCGGACGGCGGCGAGCGGGCTCGCCGATCACGGGATCGCCGTGGTCAGCGGGATGGCCAGCGCTGACGACATGAACCAGCACGTCGACACCGGTGAGAAGCTCCACGAGTTCTTCCGGATCACCCCGACCAACATCGACGCTGCCAAGGCCGGCGCCGCCTACCTGCGGCAACAGCGGCCGGAGAAGGTGATGCTGGTCGAGGACACCAACGACGCCGACAGCTACTCGCTCACGCTGGCCGAGGCGTTCAAGGACGCCTACCGAGACCAGGAGATCAGTTCGGCCGAGTTCACCTCGTTGAGCGATCCCTCGGGAACAGCGCGGCCGGACTTCATGGCCGGCGAGTTCGCCCGCGTCTACTCGAGGATCTGCTTGGAGAAGCCCACTCACCTGTACTTCGCCGGTCGCGGCAACGACTTGAGATCGTTGCTCGACGTCATGTCGCAGAACACGAACTGCACCGGGATGTCCGACGTGGACGTGATCACGAGCGATGACGCCACCAACCTCGTGGGGCGACCGCTGCCCAGGTTCGACAACCGCCAGGTGCGGGTGCTCTACACCAGCGTCGCGACCAAGGGGCAGTGGGACGGCGTGCCCGGGCAGGAGGAGAGCCGGGCCAGCTACGAATCCTTCGAGTCGGCGTTCGTCGGGATGGGGATGGACAACGCCGACGCCCTGATCGACGGTTACGCGATGTCGGTCCACGACGCGTTCCTGGTGGCGACGAAGGCCGCCCGTGAGGTGGGCGGGGCGTACGGCATGGTGGCCGACAAGATCAAGGCCCTCGACTGCGTCGAGCCGTTCGGCGGTGCCACCGGCAAAATCGCGTACAAGAACGGTCATGCCGGGCAGGGGAATCCGGTGGGCAAGGCGATGCCGATCATGCGCCTGGACGTGAACGGGCACCCGG
This sequence comes from Saccharopolyspora sp. ID03-671, assembly GCF_045278815.1. NCBI lineage: Bacteria > Bacillati > Actinomycetota > Actinomycetes > Pseudonocardiales > Pseudonocardiaceae > Saccharopolyspora > Saccharopolyspora sp. ID03-671. Next base: position 2,687,523 of record NZ_CP134054.1, on the reverse strand, counting down.
TCCAGGAGTCCCTGGTCTGGCCTTCCGGGCAGCCGTTCGGTCCGCAATCGTGCGAGTAGGCGGCGACATCGGAGGCTGAGATGGATTTCCGGCGGCTGGACGACATCCGCGACGACCTGCACGTCCTCTACGAGGACCTGCACGCCCACCCGGAGCTGTCGTTCCAGGAGCACCGGACGGCGGCCGAGGTCGCGCGGCGGCTCGGTGAGCTGGGTCTGGAGGTCACCACCGGGGTCGGCGGGACCGGCGTGGTGGGCGTGCTGCGCAACGGGGACGGGCCGACGGTGCTGCTGCGCGCGGACTTCGACGCGCTGCCGGTGCTGGAGCGGACCGGCCTGGACTACGCGAGCACCCAGCGGGCGACGGCCGCCGACGGCTCGGACGTGCCCGTGATGCACGCGTGCGGTCACGACATGCACGTGACCTGCCTGGTCGGTGCGCTGGACCTGCTGGTCTCGGCTCGTTCGCGCTGGTCGGGGACGGTGCTGGCGGTGTTCCAGCCCGCCGAGGAGATCGGCGCCGGGGCGCGGGCGATGCTCGACGACGGGCTGCTGGAGCGGTTCCCGCGCCCGGACGTGTGCCTGGGGCAGCACGTGTTCCCGTTCCAGAGCGGGCTCGTGGGGATGATGCGCGGGCCGAGCATGTCGGCCGCGGACACCCTGAAGATCACCATGTTCGGGCGCGGCGGGCACGGTTCGCAGCCGCAGAACGCGGTGGACCCGGTGGTGATGGCCTCGGCGACGGTGCTGCGGCTGCAGACCGTGGTCTCCCGCGAGGTCGCCGGCGACGACACGGCGGTGGTCACGGTCGGGTCGATCCGCGCGGGCACCCAGGGCAACATCATCCCCGATCAGGCGGAACTGCTGGTCAACGTTCGCTCGTTCGACGAGCGCGTCCGCGAGCGGGTGCTGGCCGCCATCCGCCGCATCGTCCGCGCCGAAGCGGTGGCTTCCGGCGCCGACCGGGAGCCCGAGTTCGAGCAGCTCAACCGCTTCCCGCTGCTGGTCAACGACCCCGATGCCACCGACCGCACCGCCAAGGCCCTGCGCACCGCGCTGGGCGAGCACGCGGTCCTCGACCTCCCACCGGCGATGGCCAGCGAAGACGTGGGCCTCTTCGGCACCGAAGCGGGGGTCCCGACCTGCTACTGGTTCTTCGGCGGTACGGAACCCGGCCGCTTCCAGAAGGCCCTCGCCGAGGACGCGGTGGCCGAGATGATCCCCGCCAATCACTCCCCGCACTTCGCCCCCGAGATCGAACCCACCCTCACCACCGGAGTCAAAGCTCTCGTCACCACCACCCTCGAATGGCTCTCCTGACGTCCCGTGCTCCGCGTCCCGTTCCCGACGTCGGTCAGCAGGGGACAGTTTTAGCCGTAATCACCCATGATCAATGTCCGTTATGTCCGGACAGTTATGGCTAAAACCGTCAGCTGGTGAGGGCGGTCCAGGCCAGAGCCCCGGATTCCAGGGCGACCCAGAGCGTTCCGTCGGGCGCGGTGGTGAGCCCGTGGGGTTCGGAGTCCGGGCGGGGGAGGGCGTGGGTCTCGATGCCGCCGGACGGGGTGATGCGGCCGATGCGACCGGTGGCCCACTCGGTGAAGCAGCAGGAGCCGCCGGGAACCGCAGTGATCGCGTGCGGGCGCGCCTCGCGGTCCGGGAGCGGGTGCTCGACGATCTCACCCTCCGGAGTGATGCGGCCTATTTGACCTGCGCCGATCTCGACGAAGCAGAGGGCGTCGCCAGTGCTGGTGATGCCGACCGGGGCCGCGTTCGCGGTCGGCAGCGGGAACGTGCGCACCGCGCCTTCGACGTCGATCCGGCCGATCGCGTTCGCCTGGTTGAGCGTGAACCACAGCGCGCCGTCCGGGCCGGTGGTGATCATCGACGGGAAACCGCCCGGGGTCGGCAGGTCGAACTCGCTGATCGCGCCGTCGATGGTGATCCGCCCGATCCGGTCGGTGTTCATCGCCGTGAACCACAGGGCCGAGTCCGGGCCGACCGCGAGCCCGTACGGGTTGGCGCCCGGAACGCCGAAGCACCGCACCGACCCGTCGAGCCCCACCCGCCCGATCCCGTTGCCCTGGTACAGGCTGAACCACATCGCCTCGTCCGGACCGGCCACGATGACGGTGGGCCGGCAGTCCACGGGACCCACCTGAAAACCCCGGTAGTCGCCGTCGGCCCCCAGCCGCCCCACGCGCCCGCGGTGCACCTCCGTGCACCACACGTCCCCGTCGAGATCGACGGCCACCCCGTAAGGCCCGCACCCGGCCTCGCCGACCTGCACCTCGGTGAACTCCACCCGGGCAGCCTGCTCCCCGGACCCGTCCCCGGCAACCGATTTTCAGCTCTCCGGAGGCCGCGCCGTCCGCTCGAACCCCACCAGAACTCGGAAACCGTCCAGGCGCCCTCTGATCAGTGGCGACGGCCTCGGTCCCGAGGCTCGAAGAAGTTCCCTCGGGCGAGTGGTCAGGGGCGGAGGGCGTCCATGAAGAGGTCGAGGATTCTGGCGGCCTGCTCGGGATCGTCGGGGGTGGCGAGGTGGATGCCGACGACGGCGGCGACGACGTCCTCGGGCAGGACGTCGGGGCGCAGCGAGCCGTCGGCGGCGCCCGCCTCCAGGACTGTGCGGGCGGCTTCGGCGAGCTCGGCTCGCTTGGCCGACAGCGGGATGGTGGCGATGACCGCGCGCAGCGCCTCGGCCATCTCGCGCTTGGTGGCGACGTACTCGCCGAACCGGGCCATCCAGGCGCGCAGCGCGGCGTCCGGCGGGAGTTCGGCGAGGAGTTCGGCGGCGCTGTCGCGCAGCGCGGCGAACTCGGTCTGGTAGACGGCCTCGGCCAGCGCCTCCCGGGTGGGGAAGTGCCGGTACAGCGTGCCGATGCCGACGCGGGCCGCGCGGGCGACCGAATCCAGCGACACCTTCGGCTCGCCCGAGGCGAACGCCTCCCGGGCCGCCGCGACCAGGCGCTCCCGGTTCCGGCGCGCGTCGGAGCGCATCTCCTGCTGGTTAATCGGAGGATCCTCCGCTTCCGTGCTAGTCTGGTTGAAGCGGAGGGTCCTCCGCCTCGTCCTCCACTATCCCAGGGGTGCGCCATGAACACCTACTCCGACCTCGCCGGACGGCGCGTCGCGCGCGTCGGATTCGGCGCGATGCAGCTCCCCGGCCGGGACCGGGACACCGCGATCGCCGTGCTGCGCCGCGCCGTCGAGTCCGGCGTCAACCACATCGACACCGCGCACTTCTACGGTCCGGGCGAGGCGAACGCGCTGATCCGCGAGGCGCTGAGCCCTTACCCGGACGATCTCGTGCTGGTCAGCAAGGTCGGCGCCGAGCACGCACCGCAGACCGAGATCGGCCTGGTCCTGGCCCAGCGCCCGGAGCAGTTGCGCGCCGGGGTCGAGGCCAACCTCGCCCAGCTCGGCGTCGAGCGGATCCCGGTGATCAACCTGCGCCGCACCGACATCCCACCGGGCGTCGTCGCCGAGGGCGACCAGGTCGTCGACCTCGACGACCAGCTGGCCGAACTCGCCGCGCTGCGCGACGAGGGCAAGATCGGCGCCATCGGCCTCAGCGCCGTGTCCGCGGAGAAGCTGAAGCAGGCGCTGCCGGTCGGGATCGCCTGCGTCCAGAACGCCCACAGCGTCCTCGATCGCGGGTCCGAACCGGTCCTGGACCTCTGCCGCGAGCACGGCATCCCGTGGGTCCCGTTCTTCCCGTTGGGCTCGGCCTTCCCAGGAGCGCCCAAGGTCACCGACAACCCCGCGGTCAAGCGGATCGCCGACGAGTCCGGCGCCACCCCGGCCCAGATCGGCCTCGCGTGGGAACTCGCCCACTACGAGAACGCGCTGCTCATCCCAGGAACGGCCGACCCGGACCACCTCGCCGAGAACATCGCCGCCGTCGACGTCGAGCTCACGCCGCAGGCCAAGTCCGAATTGGACGTCCTGGCAGCCTGATCCGGACGGGCCCGGTTCAGACGCGCATGCCGCGCCAGAGGAGGTCGAGGAGGTCGCTGGTCTCGGTGCGCCAGTCGCTCTTGGGGTCGAGGTAGAGCAGGCCGCCGAGGCCGCGCATCACCGTCTCCGGGTTCAGGTCCGGGCGGAGGTTGCCCGCCTCGGCGTTGGCGCGCAGCAGCGCGCTCAGCGCCTCGACCAGCGTCTCGTGGGCGTTGACCGGCAGCTCGGCAGGGGAGGACGACGCGGCGCTGAGCGCCTTGGCGAGACCGCGCTTGGTCATCATGTAGTGCGCCAGGTGATCGGTGACCCAGGTGCGGAACGCCTGTTCGGGATCGTGCCTGTCCAGCAGCTCCGGGGCGACCTCGCCGAGGTGCTCCAGCTCGCGCCGGTAGACGGCGATGATCAGCGACTCCGGGGTGGGGAAGTGCCGGTAGACGGTGCCGACGCCGACCCCCGCCTGCTTGGCGATGTGGTTGAACGAGACCCGTTCGGTGCAGGCCAGCGACTGGGCGGCGGCGTTGAGGATGGCCTCGTGGTTGCGCCGGGTGTCCGCGCGGCGCGGGTTCACCGAGCCCGTCGTCATCGTCCCTCCCCGGTCGGCTACCTGGTCTTAACCCGGAATGTAGTGCACCGCTCGCCGAACCTGGGCAACCTTGAGGGTGAGAACACTCGTTGCGAAGCGGATAAGAATCCGGTAGCTTCGGATCCACCTGAAGCGGATGACTATCCGTTCAGGGTCGAGTCTAGCTCCCACCACCACGAGCATTCCGCCCTCCGCGTTCTGCGTGCTGGGCGGGGAAGAGATTCTGTGGACCTCTCACTGGAAATCAACGGCAGGACGGAAGAGCTCAGCGTCGATCCCGGCGTGACCCTGCTCGACGCGCTGCGCGAGAAGCTCGACGTGACCGGCCCCAAGAAGGGCTGCGACCGGGGCCAGTGCGGTGCGTGCACCGTGCACGTCGACGGCCGTCCCGTCCTGTCCTGCCTCACGCTGGCGGCCACCGTGCAGAAGCCGGTGACGACCATCGAAGGGCTCGCCGACGACGAGTCGCTGCACCCGGTGCAGCGCGCGTTCCTCGACCAGGACGCGCTGCAGTGCGGTTTCTGCACGTCAGGCCAGATCATGTCGGCCGTCGCGGCGGTCGAGCAGGACGTCGAGGACGTCCGCGAGTTCATGTCCGGCAACATCTGCCGCTGCTCGGCCTACCCGAACATCGTCGCGGCAGTGGAGCAGGCCAGGCAGGGCCCCGAGAAGGCCGCGCAGGGCCCCGAGATGGCCACGCAGGACTCCGAGAAGACGAGGCAGGGCTGATGCGCACCTTCGAACTCACCGCACCCACCACGATCGACGAGGCGCTCGGCGACACCGGAACCTTCCTGGCCGGCGGCACCACCCTCGTCGACCTCATGAAGCTCGACGTGCTCACCCCGCAGCGGGTGCAGAACATCAACGGTCTGCCGCTGCGCGGGATCGACACCTCCCACGGCCTCCGCATCGGCGCGCTGGAGCGGATGAGCGACGTCGCGGCGAATCCCGGCGTGTACCCGGCGATCTCGCGGGCGCTGCTGCAGAGCGCCTCGCAGCAGCTGCGGAACATGGCCAGCATCGGCGGCAACCTCATGCAGCGCACGCGCTGCGGGTACTTCCGCGACGTCGACATGCCCTGCAACCGGCGCGATCCGGGCAGCGGCTGCCCGGCGATCGAGGGCGCCAACCGGATGCACGCGATCCTGGGCACCAGCGACTCCTGCGCGGCCACCCACGCCAGCGACCTCGCGGTCGCGCTGGTCGCCCTCGACGCCGAGGTCCGGCTGGTCAGCGCCGGAGGCGAGCGCACCGTGAAGCTGGCCGACTTCTACATGCAGCCGGGCCAGACGCCGGAGGCCGAGCACGACCTGCGCGAGGGCGAGCTCATCGGCGAGGTCGTCGTGCCGAAGCTCGACTGGGCCGCGAACTCGACCTACGTCAAGGTCCGCGACCGGCAGTCCTACGAGTTCGCGCTGACCTCGGCCGCTGTGGCGCTGGACGTGCGCGACGGCGTGATCGCCGACGCCCGCGTCGCAGCGGGCGGTGTGGCGACGGTGCCGTGGAAGCTCGGCGTCGTCGAGGACGTGCTGCGCGGCAAGCCAGCCACCCAGGAGACCTTCGAAGCCGCCGCCGCGCTCGCCGCCGAAGGCGCGAAGCCGTTGTCCGGCAACGCCTTCAAGGTGTCCCTGCTGAAGCGGACGATCGTCCGCGCCCTGCTCGAAACCACCGAAGGGATGCAGCTGTGACCGCTCGGCTGGACGGCCCGCTGAAAGTCACCGGCCAGGCCAAGTACGGGGCCGACAACAACGTCCCCGGCACGGTCTACGGCTACCTCGTGCTCAGCACGATCGCGCACGGCGAGATCGAGAGCATGGACGTCACCGCCGCCAAGAGCGCGCCCGGTGTGCTCGGCGTGTACACGCCGTTCGACAAGCTGGAGTTGAACACACCGACCTCGATGCTGGGCGAGACGTGGGTTCCGCTGCAGGACCGCGAGGTCACCTACTACGGCCAGCCGATCGGGTTCGTCGTCGCCGAGACCTTCGAGCAGGCCCGCGACGCGGCGGCCCTGGTGCGCACCGGCTACCAGGCCAGGCCCGGCAAGACCTCGTTCGAGGCGGGACTGGCCGAGGCCGAGCCGGCACCGGGCCGCGAAGACCTGGAGATCCTCGACGAGGAGTCCGGCGTGACCTCGATCGCCGAGGCGTTCGAGGCCAGCCCGGTCGTGGTGGAGCAGACCTACTCGACCGCGACCCAGAACCACGCCGCGATGGAACCGCACTCCGCGGTCGCGGTCTGGGAGGGCGACCAGCTCACGCTCTACACCCCGAACCAGGGTTCGCACCTGCTGGCCGCCGACATGGCCGCCGCGCTGGGCGTGGACGCCTCGAAGGTCCACGTCGTGAACCCGTACGTGGGCGGCGCTTTCGGCGGCAAGGGCAAGACCTCCACGCCGGCGTTCCTCGCCTCGGCGGCCAGTCGCGCTCTGGGCCGGCCGGTCAAGGCGACCCTGACCCGCGAGCAGGTGTTCACCGCGACCGCGGGCCGCGCCGCCACGCAGCAGAAGGTGGCGCTGGGAGCCGACCGCGACGGCAACCTGATCGCGGTCCGGCACGACTCGTGGTGCACCACCGACGCGGCGCGCTCGTTCGTCGAGCCGACCTCGCACGGCACCTCGCTGGAGTGGTACGCGACGCCGAACCTCGCGGTGTCGCAGCGGATCGTGCCGCTGAACGTGCCGCCGACGACGTTCATGCGCGCCCCCGGTGAGGCGCCGGGCTCGTTCGCGCTGGAGAGCGCGATCGACGAGCTGGCCGTCGAGCTGGGCATGGACCCGATCGAGCTGCGCAAGCGCAACAACTCGACCGCCCCGCCCGGCAAGGACCTGCAGTGGTCCAGCAAGCACCTCGACGAGTGCTTCGACCTCGGCGCGCAGCGGTTCGGCTGGGCCAACCGCACTCAGCAGGGCCGCACCGAAGGCGACTGGCAGGTCGGCATGGGCGTGGCGGTGGCCATGTTCCCGGCGCTGCGGTTCCCGGCCACGGTCGGCATCCAGCTGCGGGCCGACGAGACGGCCGTGGTCTCCACCAGCGGTGCCGACCCGGGAACGGGCCTGCTGACGGTGATGCGCCACATCGGCGCGGAGTCGCTGGACCTGCCGGAGGACCGGATCACGCCGCAGCTGGGCGATTCCGCGCTGCCGCCGGGCGGCCTGTCGGGCGGCTCGACGGCGACGGCCAGCGTCGGCACCGCGATCCAGCTCGCGGGCACGGCCGCGGTCGACGAGCTCACCGCGCTGGCCTCCGGGCCGGGTGCGCCGTTCGCGGGCAAGGACGTCACCTACGCCCACGGCGAGCTGTTCGCCGACGGCGAGTCGATCACCTTCGGCCAGCTGCTGCGGGCGCTGGGCCGCGACTCGGTGTCGGTGACCGGTACTTCGCAGCCGGGGGAGGAGCTGACCAAGCACTCCTTCAGCTCGTTCGGAGCGCAGTTCGTCGAGGTCAAGGTGCACAGGTGGACGCGCGAGACCCGGGTGTCGCGGATGCTCGGCGTGTTCGACTGCGGCCGGATCATCAACGAGAAGCTGGCCACGAGCCAGCTGCAGGGCGGCATGATCTGGGGCATCTCGGCGGCGCTGCACGAGGCCGTGGAGGTCGAGGACAACGGCCGGCTCGCCAACGGCGATTTCGCGAGCTACCTGCTGCCGGTCAACGCCGACATCCCCGAGGTCGACGTGGAGTTCGTGAAGTACCCGGACACGCTGCACAACTCGGTGGGAGCCAAGGGGCTCGGCGAGATCGGCACGGTCGGCGTCGCCGCCGCGGTCGCCAACGCGGTCCACAACGCCACCGGCGTCCGAGTCCGCCACATCCCGATCACCATCGAAGACCTGCTGGTGGACTGAACCCTCCCCGCGAGGAGAACCTGGCACGAAGCGGCCCCGGGGGAACCCCTCCGGGGCCGCTTCGTGGTCGTGGGGTGCGTCCGTCACCAGTGGACAGTTTTATCCATAATTGACCGGGCAAAACGGACATTGATCATGGGCAATTATGGCTAAAACTGTCCGCAGCCCAGGCACTCCCACCCGGATGGGCGTCGTGATCACTCGATCGGCCTGAGGCTCGGGAAAAACGGCAACCGGGAATGGTCTGGGCCAGTCGGGTCTTGATGGGTTCTTGCACGTTCCGCGCGGTGATCGACCGGCGTAGCTTCGGCCGGGCATTTTCATACGCATTCCGATTGGGGAACAGAGTATGACGGTGTCCAGGCGAACGTTCCTGATCTCCGGTGCGCTGGTCGCGGGAGCGACCGCGCTGCCGATCTCCCGGCCTCTCACCTCGATGGCGAGCGCGGACGGCTCGTGGCTGGCCGATTCCGTGATGTACCAGATCTACCCGCAGACCTTCGCCGACTCCGACGGCAGTGGCGTCGGCGACCTGCAGGGCATCATCGACCACCTCGACCACCTGCAGTGGCTCGGCATCACCGCGGTGTGGATGAACCCGATCTTCTCCTCCCCGCTGACCGACGCCGGTTACGACGTGTCCGACTACGTCGGCGTGCACGAGCGCTACGGCACGCAGGACGACGTGGTCCGGCTCGTCGACGAAGCGCGCAGGCGCGGCATCCGCATCCTGTTCGACCTGGTCGCCGGGCACACCTCGGACCAGCACCCGTGGTTCCTCAACTCGCTCAACGACCCCGCGGACGACCGGTTCGTCTGGGCGACCCCCGATCAGTTCCCGAACGGCGAGCTGCCGGAGAACTTCGTCGCCTCACCGGGTCCCCGCGAGGGCGCGTTCCTGAAGAACTTCTACGACACCCAGCCCGCCATCAACTACGGCTACGCGCGGATGAACCCGGACGAACCGTGGCGGCAACCGATCGACGCCGAAGGCCCCAAGCGCAACCGGGAAGCGATGCGCGAGGTGATGGATCACTGGCTGCGGCTGGGCATCTCGGGTTTCCGGTGCGACATGGCGGGCAGCCTGATCAAGGACGATCCGGGCCTCGTCGAGACCGGCGGGCTCTGGGTGAGATGGCGGCCTGGCTCGACGACAACCACCCCGACGCGGTGCTGGTCTCGGAGTGGGGCGACCCGAAGGTCGCGGTTCCGGCCGGTTTCGACGGCGACTTCTTCTTCCAGACCGGCGAGGCATGGCGGTCGTTGTGGCAGGACAACCCCTACTTCGGCGCCGACGGCACCGGCACGGCGAAGATCTTCGTCGACGCCTGGCGCGAGGCCGAGGACGCCATCGGCAGACCCGGGGGAGTGATCCTGCCGTCGGCCAACCACGACACCGCGCTGCGGCTGAACAACGGCGTCCGCACGCCGGAGGAGATCCCCGCGGTCTACGCGTTCTGGCTGACCTGGCCGATCGTCCCGCTGATCTACTACGGCGAGGAGATCGGTATGCGCCTGGTCGAGGGCCTGCCGGACGTGGAGGGCAGCGACGGGCGGCAGAACAACCGCACGCCGATGCAGTGGAACACCGGTCCCAACGCCGGTTTCTCGACCGCTCCCGCCGAAAACCTCTACCTCCCGCAGGACCCCGACCCGAACCGGCCGGACGTCGAGACCCAGCGCAACGATCCGGGATCGCTGCTGAACCTGGTGCAGCGCCTCATCGCCCTGCGGCAGTCGCACGCCGAGCTCGGCATCGGCGCCGACGTGCAGGTCTTCCACGACGGCTACCCGCTGACCTACCTGCGCGGCGACCGGTTCCTGGTCGCGGTCAACCCCAGCCGGAACCCGGTCACCGTCACGGTCCCCGACGATCGCCTGGCCGGCGCCACCCCTGTCGAGGACAGCGGGGTCACCGTCGACGGTCACGACCTCGCGGTCCCGGCCTTCGGCTACGCCGTCCTCGACCTGAAGTGACCTCGTGGCCGCGCTCGGTGGGAGCCGGGCGCGGCCGCGGTCGAATTCTGGGAACGGGAGGGGAATGTGAAAACGACGTGCCTTCCGTGATCGATCCGGATGACGTACATTCCACCCGGCTTTGAATACGTATTCAGACGGGAGCTGGGTGCTGTGGTGTCGAGGCGGTCGTTCATGGTCGGTACGGGGGCGGTGCTCGCGGGAGCGGCTGCGCTGCCGATCGCGCGGGTGAGGCCCGCCGCGGCGTCCGGTCAGCCCTCGTGGCTGGCCGACGCCGTGCTCTACCAGGTGTATCCGCAGAGCTTCGCCGACACCGACGGCAGCGGGATCGGCGACCTGCGCGGCATCACCGAACACCTCGACCACCTGGCCTGGCTCGGCGTGACCGCGATCTGGGTGAACCCGGTCTACCCGTCGCCGTTCACCGACGCCGGCTACGACATCACCGACTACGTCGGCGTGCACCCGCGCTACGGCACGCAGGGCGACGTGGCCGCGATGGTGGAAGCGGCGCGGTCGCGCGGCATCCGGGTGCTGTTCGACCTGGTCGCCGGGCACACCTCGGACCAGCACCCGTGGTTCCTCAACTCGCTGAACGACCCCGCTGACAGCCGCTACGTGTGGGCGACACCGGACCAGCTGCCGCCGGACGGCAGCCTGCCGGAGGACTTCGTGGCCTCGCCCGGACCGCGCGAGGGCGCGTTCCTGAAGAACTACTACGACACCCAGCCCGCGATCAACTACGGCTACGGCCGGATGAACCCGGACGAGCCGTGGCGCCAGCCGGTCGACGCCGAAGGCCCCAAGCGCAATCGGGAAGCGATGCGCGAGGTGATGGATCACTGGCTGCAGCTGGGGATTTCCGGCTTCCGCTGCGACCTGGCGGCGACGCTGGTCAAGGACGACCCGGGTTGGGTCGAGACCGGCAAGCTGTGGGGCGAGATGCGGGCGTGGCTCGGCGAGAAGCACCCCGACGCGGTGATGATCGCCGAGTGGGGCGACCCGGCCACCTCGGTCCCGGCGGGTTTCGACGGCGACTTCTTCCTGCCCGTCAACGGTCCCGGCGACGGCGCGCCGTGGAAGACGTTGTGGCAGGACAACCCCTACTTCGGCGCAGACGGGACCGGGACCGCCAAGGTCTTCGTCGACGCGTGGAAGGAGACCGAGCGGACCATCGGGCGTCGCGGGCACATCCTGTTGCCCTCGGCCAACCACGACGGCGCGCTGCGGCTCAACAACGGGGTCCGCAAGCCGGAGGAGATCCCGGCGGCGTTCGCGTTCTGGCTGACCTGGCCGACCGTTCCGACCCTGTACTACGGCGAGGAGATCGGGATGCGCCTGATCGAAGGGCTTCCCGACGTCGAGGGCAGCGCGGGCAGGCAGAACAACCGCACGCCGATGCAGTGGGACGACGGGCCCAACTCCGGGTTCTCCACGGCTCCGGCCGATGAGCTCTACATCCCGCAGGATCCCGACCCGAACCGGCCGACGGTCGCCGGCCAGCTCGCCGATCCGGGTTCGCTGCTGAACTTCGTGCAGCGGGTCATCGCGCTGCGCAAGCGCCACCCGGAGCTCGGCAGCGGGGGTGCGGTGGAGGTGTTCCACGACGGGTACCCGCTGACCTACCTGCGCGGTGACCGGTTCCTGGTGACGATCAACCCGAGTCGCGAGGAGGTCGCGGTCGAGGTGCCCGACGACCGGCTGGCGCGTGCGAAGCCGGTGGAGGACAGCGGTGTCCGCATCAGCGGGCACACCGTGACGGTTCCGGCTTTCGGATACGCAATTCTCGATCTTCGATGATGTTCTGGTGAGCGGCCGGACTCGGATCACCCCGAGTCCGGCCTTTTCTTGATCGCATTTCGAGAAGGCTCATACCGCAATTCTTTTCATGTTTCGACCATCCGACCAAATAGGATGTTCAGGTCGCCCAATGGTGGTTGCCGCCGGGCCGAATTCGAATTGGAAGCTTAAGCTCCATAACGATCTTCGCATGATCGTTGATATTGCTCCCTCGGTTCGGAAAGGCGTTCTCCATGTCCAAGCGCCGATCGAAATCGGCCTTCATCTCAGTGCTCATGGCACTGTCCATGGGGGTCTTGGCCCACGCACCCGCGTACGCGGAACCGCTTCCCGCGCAATACTCCGGATCCACCTCCGGTGACGTTCTCTCCCTCGGCCTCAGCGGTCTCGGCGTCCCCACCGTCGACGCCGACATCGGTCATTCGGCCACGGACGTCAACAGCACCGAAGACCCTCGGGCGCACGCGGAATCCTCCAACGTCGGGGCGAACGCGCTGGGCCTGCCGGTCGACCTGATCAGCGGTGAGGCCAATTCCGGGCCGGGAACACCGACCGATTCCTACGCGATGGGCCTCGGTGACATCAGCGTTCCGGGCGTGCTCAACGTCGGCGCGCTGCAGGGCTCGGGCAGCACGAACTGGCCGGGGGACCTCTCCTGCGTTCCCGACGGCACGCCCATCGCCGAATCGACCACCGAGCTGGCCAACGCCAACCTCGGGCTCGACGTCGCAGGCACCGGGCTGAACGTCCTGAACGTGGGCGCGGTGTCGACGTCGGGCAACACGACGCTCAACTCGGGTTCGGTCGTCTCGACCGCGACGGGCAACGTCGCGAGCCTGTCGCTGATCAACAACCTCGTCCAGGTCCAGGTGCTCGACTCGCCCACGATCACCGCGACCTCCGACGGGATGACCGGCACGGTCACCGCCGACGACTACTCGGTCGCGGTCACGATCGCCGGGCAGACCACCGTGCTCACCGCGGGCATGTCGATCCCGATCAACCTCGACCTCGGGTTCGCGCAGACGAACCTGACGCTGAGCGTCGGTGAGCTGCAGGACAACTCGGTCGGGGCGACCGCGTCGGGCTCGATGGACTTCCTCAACCTCAGCGGTTCCATCTCGGCACCGCTGCTGGGGCAGATCGCGAACCTGGACCTCGGACTGCTGCCGCTGAGCGCCACGGCGACGGCCCCCGAGGGCGGCGTGGAGTGCGACCGCGTCGACGCGCCGACGATCACCTCGCCGCTGGACGGCTCCACGGTCACCGACAACCCGCCGACGATCACCGGCACGGGTGTTCCCGGCGCGGAGGTGACCGTCTACGACAACGGTCAGCCGATCGGCACCACGACGGTCAATCCGGACGGGACGTGGACGTTCACGCCGACGGAGCCGTGGAGCCCCGGTGATCACCAGATCACCGCGACGCAGTCGGGTCCCGACGGCGCGACGTCGGACCCGTCGAACTCCGTCACGGTCACGGTTCCCGGCCCGCCCGCTCCGGAACCGCCGGTGATCACGTCACCGGCGACGGGGACCACTGTGGACGACACCACGCCGGCGATCACCGGGACCGGTGAGCCGGGGGCGACCGTGACCATCATCGACAACGGCCAGCCGATCGGCACCGCGGTGGTGGGGTCGGACGGGACGTGGACGTTCACGCCGACGACCCCGCTGACGCCCGGCGATCACGAGCTCACCGCGACGCAGACGAATCCCGCGGGGGCCACGTCGACGCCCTCGGATCCGGTCGTGATCACGGTGGTCGAGCCGGCGTCGCCGGAACCGCCGGTGATCACCTCGCCGGCCGCCGGCTCCACGGTCGACGACACCACGCCACCGATCACCGGTACCGGTGAGCCGGGCGCGACGGTGACCGTCTACGACAACGGTCGGCTGATGGGCACGGCCGTGGTCAACTCCGACGGCACCTGGACGTTCACCCCGAGCGAGCCGTTGTCCTGCGGCGAGCACACCATCACGGCGACGCAGACCACCGACGCCCGCGCGGCTTCGGAAGCGAGTGCTCCCGTGACGATCACGGTCGCCTGCCCGTCGGGCGGCACCGGTGACGGTGGTGGAGCGGGCTCCGGCGTTCAGCAGACCTCGGGATCGGGTGGCGGCTCGACCGCGCCGCTGGCGCAGACCGGTTCGCCGGTCGACGTCGGACTGCTGGGACTGCTCGGCGTGCTGCTGATGATCCGCGGCGCCACCGCGGTGCACCGCACCCGCAACACCAGGTCCTGACACCGGGAGGGATCGACACCGGCGCCGGGCACCCTCGCGGTGCCCGGCGCCGGTCTTCGTCCGGGTGGGGCGCGGCGTTCGAGGTGGGTGTTGGGACAGTTTTAGCCATAATTGTCCGGGCAAAACGGACATTGATCATGGGTGATTATGGCTAAAACTGTCCCAACCCTCCGCCGAGGCCGGGAGCCCGGGGGCCTGCCCGGACGGTTTTCACCAGAACTGCCCCGGTCCCTGCTCTCGTGGGTCCGGGTGGCCCTGCCCCGAGCGTTCGGAGTCGAGGATCGTCGGGGTGTATTCGAGTAGTTGGAGGCGGTTGTCGAAGGTGCGGCTGGTGATCAGGTCGAGCTTGATGTCGGGGTAGCCGTCGAAGATCCGCTCCCGGCCGGTCTTACCGGTGATGATCGGGAAGACGACCACGCGGAACCGATCCACGACGCCGGCTTCCAGCAGCGAACGGCTCAGGCCGAGGCTGCCGATGGTGCGCAGTTCCCGGGTCTCGCGTCGCTTCATCTCCCGGACCGCGGTGACGGCATCGCCCGTGATCAGCTCGCTGTTCTCCCAGGCCAGCGGCGCGGTCAGGGTGGAGGAGAAGACGACCTTGGGCAGTGCGGTCAGCTCGGCGAGTCCGGCTTCCGACGGTGCTTCGGCGGCGAAGCCGGACATCAGCCGGTAGGTCGTCGCGCCCATGAGCGCGACGTGCTGCGCCTCGGCCTCCCCGGCGATCCAGTCGAGGTATTCCGGCCCCTCCATTCCCCAGAACCCGGGCCATCCCTCGGCGGAC
Source organism: Saccharopolyspora sp. ID03-671 (assembly GCF_045278815.1). NCBI lineage: Bacteria > Bacillati > Actinomycetota > Actinomycetes > Pseudonocardiales > Pseudonocardiaceae > Saccharopolyspora > Saccharopolyspora sp. ID03-671. The sequence continues at coordinate 2,672,318 of NZ_CP134054.1, read as the reverse complement.
GCGTACCCGTCGAGCGAGATGATGAAGTCCACCATCAGTTCCGACATCTCGATCTCCTTCCAGCGCAGCTCCTGCGAGGAATGACCGATGCGGGGGCGGAAACTCATCGGTCGTCGGAGCCGAGCCCCAGGAGCCCTCAGCCGTCGGCGCCCGAGGTGAGGGGGAAGGAGGCGTGGACTCGGTAGCCGCCCTCGGGGGTGCGGCCGGTGTGGAGGGTGCCTCCGGTGAGGGCCACCCGTTCGCGCATGCCGACCAGCCCGAACCCGGAGGTGGGGAGTGCGACGTCGTGCCCGCGAGTGCTCCGGCGGTTGGTCACCTCCACCGACAGCTCCTCGTCCTCGCAGCGCACCTCCACCCGAACCGCCGCGTGCGGGGAGTGCTTGGCGGCGTTGGTCAGCGCTTCCTGCACCACGCGGTAGGCCGCGCGCCCCACCTCGGGCGGGACCTCCGGGGCGGGTTCGGGCATCTCCAGCCGCACGTTCGCCCCCGACCGCACGGCGCCGTCGACGAGGTCGGCGATGCCGGTGGTGCTCGCCGACGCGGGCTCCGGTTCGGCGTCGTCGCGCAGGGCGCGCAGCATGTCGTGCAGCTCCGACATCGCGGTCGCGCTGGTCGAGCGGAGGACCTCGGCGAGCTCCGCGCTGCGCTCGTCGGCGGCCTGGCGGGCGAGCGCGTCGGCGTGCCGGGAGACCACGCCGATGCGGTGCGCGACGACGTCGTGCATCTCGCGGGCGATCTCGCGGCGCTGCGCCTCCACGGCCCGCTCGGCCAGCAGCTCCCGCTCGCGCTCGATCTGCGCGGCCCGCTCCCGGAAGTCGGCCAGCGCGCGCCGGCGTCCGAACACCCACAGCCCGAGAAGCAGCGGCACGACGACCGTTCCGACGATGACGCTCGCCATCGGGACCAGCACGAACCGCTCCCAGCCCCAGATGAGCGGCACCTCGGCCCCCAGGTGGGCGGCGACGGCGATCCACGTCAGCCCTCGCGGGCCGAGCCTGCTCGCCGCGGTGTAGAGCGCGACCTCGGACAGGCCGATCACGGGATTCATCGGCAGGCCGGTCGCGGCGACCACCAGCGCCACCGCGAACGGGAAGCGCCTGCGCACCACCAGCGCGAGGAATCCGGTGATCAGCGCCGCGATCGTCAGCGGAGCGGTGTCGCTGAGACGGCCGCCGTGCGAGTAGAACTCCCCGGCGATCGGGGCCGCCGCCACCGCGAGGTCGAACAGCAGCGACCGCGGCGAACCGTCCCACCACGACAACCACGAGCGCTTCCGTTCGACCAGCACGCCCGTCACGGTACTCACACGTCGCGACGGGTCAGCACGATGGCGGAGGCCCCCAGCAGCACCGCCGCCAGCCCCAGCAGCGGCAGCGCCCCCGGCCACTCGGGCGAGTCGTTGATCAGCTGCCGCGCCGAGTAGAACGGGTGCAGCACGGTCAGCAGCCACTCCGGCAGGTCCAGCCGGTTGATCAGGAACATCTCGATCTGCGGCCACACCACCAGCATCGCGATCGGCGTGATCGACCCGTGCAGCAGCACCGCGAGCCCCAGCCCCACCAGCGTGGCCAGCGCGGTGTAGACGACCGCCCCCGAGCCCAGCGCCAGCGAGGTCGACACCGTCGGCGCCGCCCCGAACATCCCCGCGAGCACCAGCCAGGACGAGGCGAGAACCGCGCACTCGGTGACGATCGCGGCCGAGGTGACCACGACGGCCTTGGCGAGCAGCACGTGCGTCCGGGACCGGGCGGTGAGCACCGTCGTCACGATCGTCCGGTGCCGGTACTCGGTCCCGAAGGCGTTGACCCCCAACGCCGCCACCAGGACCGTGAACAGCCACGCGACCGAGAGCACCTTGTCGAAGGTGATGTCGCCGGTGTCGCGGCCGTCGTGCGCGACGATCGTCAGCAGCAGCTGGACGACCACCGCGGACCCCATCAGCACCCAGTTGGACCGCAGGCTCCGGAACGCGGCCCACTCGTACCCCAGCGAGCGCCCGAAGCCGGCGGATCGGTCGGCGAGCGGCTGGGCTTCCAGCGTCCTCATGCTGCTTCTCCTCGGTAGCTCGTGGCGTCGGCGGTGGCGTTGAAGAACGCGTCCTCCAGGCTGCTGCGGCGGGTGTGCAGCTCGCGGATCGCGACACCGGCCCGGCGGGCGGCGGCGCTGACCGCGTCGACGTCGCCGCTGTCGACCCGCAGCGCGCCGTCGTCCTCCTGCGCGACCGGGAACCCGTTGGCGCGCAACCACTCCTGGAACCGATCGGCGTCAGGGGTCCGGACGACGACGTGGGTCCGGGTGTGCGCGGCGATGAAGTCGCGCACCGGCTCGGCGGCGATCAGCCTGCCCTCGCCGATGACCACGAGGTCGTCGGCGAGCTGCGCGACCTCGGAGAGCAGGTGCGAGGAGACGAACACGGTCTTGCCCTCGTCGGCGAGGTTGCGCAGCAGCGCCCTGATCCAGCGCACGCCTTCGGGGTCGAGCCCGTTGGTGGGCTCGTCGAGGATCACGTGCTCCGGGTCGCCGATGAGCGCCGCCGCGATGCCCAGCCGCTGCTGCATGCCGAGGCTGAACCCGCCCGCGCGGCGGAACCGCACGTCGTCGAGCCCGACGGCGGCCAGCACCTCGCGCACCCGCTGCTCGGGGATCCCGGCGCCCGCCGCGATCATCCGCAGGTGCTGGAGCGCCGTGCGGCCCGGGTGCACGGCCCGAGCGTCGAGCAGCGCGCCCACGCTGCGCACCGGGTTCGGCAGCTCCCGGTAGGTGCGGCCGCCGAAGCGCACCTCGCCCTCGCCGCGGTCGAGGCCGAGCATGAGCCGCATCGTCGTGGACTTGCCGGCCCCGTTCGGGCCGAGGAAGCCGGTCACGACCCCCGGCCGGATGGTGCAGGTGAGCTGGTCCACGGCGAGCTGGTCGCCGTAGCGCTTGGTCAGTTCCCTGATGGTGATCAACCCTGCTCCTCGATGTCGGATCGGATGTCCCGCATGGCATCGAGAATCGCGAATCCGCAGGGCGCGGGGCGTCTTACTTCCAGCTACGAGTCGGTACGACTTTCGGGCACCTTCGGCAGCACCGCCGCCACCCGGAACCCGCCGTCGCCGGTCGGCCCGGTCTCCAGCGTCCCGCCCGCGAGGGCGACCCGCTCCCGCATCCCGAGCAGCCCGTACCCGGCGCCGGAGGCGGGTGGCTGGGTGCTCGGGCCGTTGGTGACGGTCACCGACAGCGCGTCACCGGCCTCGACGACGACGGACACGTCGGCGTCCGGCGCGTGCCGCGCGGCGTTGGTCAGCGCTTCCTGCACCACCCGGTAGGCGGCGCGGCCGGTGGTCCCGGAGGTCTCCGGCAGCTCATCGGGGATGCTCAGCCGCACCCCGGGCCCGTTCTCGCGCACCAGCTCGGCGATGTCGCCCGCGGTCGGCGCCTCGGCGATCTCCGACGGGCCTTCGCGCAGGACCCGCAGCATGCCCCGCAGCTCGGTGAGGGCCTTGGCGCTGTTGTCCCGGATGATCTCGGCGGTCTCGGCGGTGCGCTGGTCCTTCGCGTGCATCGTCAGCGCCCCGGCCTGCAGCGACAGCACGCTGGCCCGGTGGGCGATGACGTCGTGCAGCTCGCGGGCGATGCGGCGCCGCTCGTCGCCGACGGCCCGCTCGGCCCGCAGCGCGCGTTCCCGCTCGGCCCGCTCGATGCGCTCGCGGGTGGCGGCCACGAGCACCTGCCGCTGCTGCAGCCACAACCCGAGCATGCCCGGGACCGTGAACAGCGCCGCGTTCACCCCGATGCTCAGCACGGACGCGAACCCGTCCCAGCCCGGGTAGCGGACGAAGTTCGAGCCGACCCCCACGGTGATGATCACGACACCGGTGATCCACGTCGTGCGGGACGCGCCGTAGCGCCGCGCGCAGGTGTAGAGCGCCACCCAGGCCACCGGCAGGTACTGGGCGAACACGAGCAGCGCGATCGACACGGCCGCGAGCGCCAGCGGGAACCGCCTGCGCACCACCATCGCGAACAGGCCCGCGAGGTGCAGGAGGAACACCCACGGCGAGTCGAATTCCCGGAACAGCCCGCAGAAGCACAGCGCGACGGCGACGTCGATCAGCAGGTGGTGCACCTTGCCGTCCCACCAGGACAGCAGGCGCTCATGGTCGAGGAGGTGGCGCACCGGATCGACTCTAGCTGCGCCGATCGCCGCTCACCTTCGCCGACCGGCCGGGGTGGGTACGACTTTCGGCCAAGTTCGGTCGAGCGGGTAGGGGGACGTCCCGACGGCCGCGGATCCATAGCGTTGGTGATCGAACGACGAACTCGTGGAAGGGACACGCAATGGATTGGGAACAGCTCTTCAACAGCCCGGAGCAACTGCTCGCGTTCGGCGGCTTCGGTCTGGTCGGCCTGCTGCTGATCGGCTGGCTGGCGCTGTTCATCTGCGCGGTGGTGAGCATCATCGGTTCGCCGCTGTCGTTCGGCATGACGCTGGTGTGGCTGGTGATCGCCTTCTGCGCCCCGTTCCTGGGCGTGCTCGCGTGGTTCCTCATCGGCCGCGGAGACGCCTACCGCCGAGCCGCCTGCTAGGCCAGACCGGCGTCGTGGGCGATGATCGCGACCTGGGTTCGGTTGACGGCGTCCAGCTTGTGCATGATCCGTCCGATGTGGACTTTCACGGTGGACTGGCTCATGTAGAGGTCGGCGGCGATCTCGGCGTTGCTCGAACCCTGCGCGACGGCCACGGCCACCTCGCGCTCCCGCGCGGTCAGCTGCTCCATCTTGGTCTTCGCCGACCGCGCGGCTCCGCCGCCGGTGGAGAAGGCGGCCAGGAGCTTCCGGGTGATGCGGGGCGAGAGCATCGCCTCGCCCCCGGCGAGGGTGTGCACGGCGGCGACGAGGTCGTGCGGCCGGGTGTCCTTGAGCAGGAATCCGGCCGCCCCGTTCTGCAGGGCCGCGTGCACGTACTCGTCGATGTCGAAGGTGGTCAGCACGCCCACCGCGGGCGGGTCGGGCAGCGCGGCGATGCGCCGGGTCACCTCCAGGCCGCCGACCTCGGGCATCTGGATGTCGGTGAGCACCACGTCCGGCGCGTGCTTGGCGACCAGGTCGACGATCCCGCTGCCGTTGGCGGCCTCGGCGACCACCTGGATCTCGGGGTCGGACTCCAGGATCATCCGGATCCCGGACCGCACCAGGTCCTCGTCATCGAGCAGAACAACCTTGACGCTCACCGATCACCACGTCCGCAGCTAGAGAAGATCCACCACCTCAACGGTATATCAGCCCGCGATGTCGGCGATCAGCTTCTCGGAAACGGCCCACAGCCGCTGCCGCACCTCGACGTCGTAGGAGGTCTTGCTGGTGGCCACCGGGCGGCGCTTGATGAAGTACTCGCCGGTGACGTCGGCGACCTCCGGCGAGTTCGCCAGGTGCAGGATCGTGTCGGCGCCCTTCTCCGGCGAGATGCCGAAACCCGCGTAGAAAGCCCCGATCACGGCCTTGACGACGCCGTCGGTGCCGTTCTTGAACCCGGACGCGACGGCCCCGGGGTGCATCGCGTTGACGGTGACGTCGGTTCCGCGGAGCCGTTCGGCGAGCTCGTAGGTGAACAGGATCTGCGCGAGCTTCGACTGCCCGTACCCGCGCATCGCGTTCTTGCCGCTGCGGTTCTGGAGGTCGTCGAAGTCGATCCGCGCACCCTTGTGCGCCATCGAGCTGACGTTGACGATCCGCGCGTGCCCGGCGGCCTTGAGCCGGTCGAGCAGCGAGGTGGTCAGCAGGAAGTGCCCGAGGTAGTTGCCCGCGAACATCGCCTCCAGCCCCTCGGAGGACTCGCGGCGGGTCTGGGTGATGCCCCCGGCGTTGTTGACCAGCACGTCCAGCGTCGAGTGCCGTTCGGTGAACTCCCGCACGGCCCGGCGCACGTCGGCCATCTCGGCCAGATCCACCACGATCAGCTCGACCCGATCGTTCCCGGTCTCGGCCACGATCGCAGCCCGCGCGGCCTCGCCCTTCTCGGCGTTCCGGCACATCATCACGACGGTCGCCCCGCCCCGGGCGAGCTCCAACGCCGTCACGTACCCGGTCCCCGAATTGGCCCCGGTCACAACACAAACCCGTCCGTCACTACCCATGCCCAACCCCAATCAGAAGTAAGCAACCGCCTACAAAGACCCTACGACCGAACCGCAACCCGAGACCCGCCAGGACGCGTATCCCCGACCCGATTCGATCAGTCGCAGCAGCAGGTCCCCCGGAGGCGGTTTTAGCCAGAACTGTCCGGGCATAACGGACATTGATCATGGGCGATTATGGCTAGAACTGCCCCGGGGCGAACTCAGAAGCGATGCTCATGAGTCCGCAAGTGCGGTAGTCGATCGAGCGCGAAATGCGATGCGTCTGACAGCGGGGAACCCGAGTTGCACGCGAGAGGGCGGCGTCGACGTCGTGGCGCTGGGGCACTTGGCGCCGTGAGAAGTCCGTGGTCCGGAGCTGGAGGCTCCGGACCACGGGTGTGTCAGCGGCCTGCTCTTTCCACCGCGATTCCGCGGACCGACTTGAGCTCGGAGACGAGTTCGGTGCAGACGTTGACCGGCCACTTCGGGAGTTCCAGGCGGGTCTTGCCGAGGTGCACGTGCACCGGGGTGGTGCCCTTGTGCGCGGCGAAGGTCTGCTTGAGCTCGCTGATCACGTCCTCGGTGAGCTTGCGGGAGTCCGCGCGCAGCACCAGCGGCGGTTCGCTGCCCGGGTCGGTCTCGGCGGCGGTGATGTCGATCGGCACGGCGTCGGAGGCGAACACGCTGATCTCGCCCTCGCGCTCGTTGACCCGGCCCTTGACCGCCAGCGCGTTGTCCTCGACCAGGCAGTCGGCGAACATCTCGTAGGACTTCGGGAAGAACAGCACCTCGATGCTGGCCTCGAAGTCCTCCAGGGTCACGATCGCCCACGGCTGCCCGTTCTTGTTCAGCCGCCGCTGGATGCCGGAGATCATCCCGGCGATCTTGGGCTGCTGCTCCTTGCTGCCGTAACCGCTGGGTTCGCGCTCACCGCCGACGAGCTCGGCGATGCTGGTGTCCTGGTACGGCGCGAGGAGCCGCTCGGCGCCGTCGAGCGGGTGCGCCGAGACGTACAGGCCCAGCATCTCGCGCTCGTAGGCCAGCAGCTGCTTGCGCGGCCACTCCTCGTCGGTGAACTGCAGGTGCGCCAGCGGCGAGGTGTCCTCGGACGGTCCCGCGTCGTCGCCGCCGAAGAGGTCGAACTGGCCCATCGCCTGCTGCCGCTTGAGGCCGATCACCGCGTCCACCGCGGCCTCGTGGTGGGCGTTGAGCGCCATCCGGGTGTGGCCGAGCGAGTCGAACGCACCCGCCTTGATCAGCGATTCGATGACCCGCTTGTTGCAGGCGGTGATCTCGATCTTGTCGAGGAAGTCGGTGAACGACGAGAACTTCCCCTTCTCCTCCCGCGAGGAGATGACCGACTCGACGACGTTGGCGCCGACGTTGCGGATCGCGCCCATGCCGAAGCGGATGCGGCCCTCGACGGCCGTGTGCTGGGTCATCGACTCGTTCACGTCCGGCGGCAGCACCTGGATGCTCATCCGGCGGCACTCGGACAGGTAGACCGCGGTCTTGTCCTTGTTGTTGCTGTTCGCGGTCAGCAGCGCGGCCATGTACTCGGCCGGGTAGTGGGCCTTGAAGTAGGCGGTCCAGTAGGTCACCAGGCCGTAGGCGGCGGCGTGGGACTTGTTGAACGCGTAGCCGGCGAAGGGGAGGACGGTGGCCCACAGCTGCTCGATCGCATCCTTCGAGTAGCCGCGCTCCTGCATGCCCGCCGAGAAGTTGGCGAACTGCTCGTCCATCACCTCCTTCTTCTTCTTGCCCATCGCTCGCCGCAGCAGGTCCGCTTGTCCGAGCGTGTACCCGGCGACCTTCTGGGCGATCGCCATGATCTGCTCCTGGTAGACGATCAGACCGTAGGTCTCGCCCAGGATGTCCTTGAGCGGCTCGTCCAGCTCCGGGTGGATCGGCTCGACCGGCTTCTTGCCGTTCTTGCGGTCCGCGTAGTCCAGGTGCGCGTTGACGTCCATCGGGCCCGGCCGGTACAGCGCCACGCAGGCGACGATGTCGCCGAAGCGGGTGGGTTGCATGCGCTTGAGCAGCGACTGCATGCCCCCACCTTCCAGCTGGAACACTCCCAGGGACTCGCCGCGGCCGAGCATCTCGTAGGTCTTGGTGTCGTCCAGCGGGATGTCCAGCGGTTCGACCTCGGTGCCGTGGTTGGCCTTCACCATCCGCACGGTGTCGTCGATCGTGGTCATGTTGACCAGCCCGAGGATATCGATCTTGAGCAGGCCCACGGCCTCGCACTGCGGGCCGTCCCAGCCGGTGATGATCTCGCCGTCGTCGCGCTTCCACAGCGGCAGCACGTCCAGCAGCGGTTCGCGCGAGATGATGTGGGCGCACGCGTGCACGCCCGCGTTGCGGATCAGGCCCTCCAGGCCGCGGGCGGTGTCGAAGATCTTGCCGATCTGCGGATCGGTCTCGATCAGCGAGCGGACCTCGGCGGCTTCCGGGTAGCGCTCGTGCTCGGGATCGACGATGCCCGACAGCGGGATGTCCTTCGCCGCGATCGGCGCGGGCAGCGCCTTGGAGAACTGGTCGGCGAGCTGGAAACCCGCCTGCCCCATGTGCACGCGGGCGGCGTCCTTGAACGCGGCCTTCGTCTTAATCGTGCCGTAGGTGATGACCTTGGCGAAGTACTCCTCGCCGTACTTCTCCTTGGCGTACTGGATGACCCGCTCGCGCTGGCGCTCGTCGAAGTCGATGTCGATGTCGGGCGGGGAGTCGCGCTCCGGGTTGAGGAACCGCTCGAACAGCAACCCGTGCTGCAGCGGGTCGATGTCGATGATGTGCAGCACGTACGACAGCAGCGCACCCGCCGCCGAACCACGACCCGGGCCCACCCGGATGCCGTTGTTCTTGGCCCAGCGGATCATGTCGCCGACCACCAGGAAGTAGGAGCTGTAGCCCTTCTCCGTGATGACCTTGAGCTCCCACTCCAGCTGGTCGCGGTACTCCTGGGTGAACTGGCCGTCCTTGAAGCGGGTCGGGATGAACGACTCGACCTCGTCGCGCAGCATCTCGACGTCGGTGCGGCCGGCCTCGACCTTGGCCTGCGGCATCCGGTTGTGCGGCGCGAACGCCTCCTCGTAGCCCTCGACCATGTCGGTGATGAGCAGCGTGCTGTCGGCCGCGCCCGGGACCTCCTCGTCCCAGTACGCGCGCATCTCCTCGGAGCTCTTGATGTGGTAGCCGTCGCCGTTGAACTTGAACCGGTCGGTGTCGGCGATCATCGAGCGGGTCTGCAGGCACAGCAGCGCGTCGTGGTGACCGGCCTGGTCGTTGGTGACGTAGTGGCTGTCGTTGGTCGCCACCGTCCGCAGGTCCAGCTGCTTGGCGAGGTCCAGCAGCTCGGTCCGGATGTTGCGCTCCATCTGGATGCCGTGGTCCATGACCTCGATGAAGAAGCGGTCCGGCCCGAAGATGTCCTTGTAGTCCGAGGCGGCCTGCAGCGCTTCCTGCTTCTGCCCCAGGCGCAGCCGGGTCAGGATCTCGCCCGCGAGGCAGCCGGAGGTGGCGATGATGCCCTCGGAGTGCTCGGCGATGAGCTCCTTGTCCATCCGCGGCTTGCGGAAGAAGCCCTGGAGGCTCGCCAGCGAGGACAGCTTGAACAGGTTGCGCAGCCCGGTCGAGTTCTGCGCGAGCATCGTCATGTGCGTGTAGGCACCGGCGCCGGAGACGTCGCCGCTCTCGCCGTACTCGTCCACTTCCTTCTTGCCGGTGCGCGCCCGCTCACCCCAGAAGACGGGCTTCTTGTGGTAGCGGCTCTCCGGTGCGATGTAGGCCTCGATGCCGATGATCGGCTTCACCCCGGCCTTGGTGGCCTTGGTGTAGAAGGAGTGCGCCCCGTACATGTTGCCGTGGTCCGTCATCGCCACCGCGGGCTGTTCGAGCCGGGAGACCTCGGTGAACAGCGCATCATGTTTCGCAGCACCGTCGAGCATCGAGAACTCGGTGTGCACATGCAGGTGAACGAACTGATCAGACACGCAGACCTCTCCGAAGACATCGACCCGGGCGGAGCTCTCCCGACTCTAGTCGCCCCACCCGACGTGATTGGGAAGGCTCGCCAGCGTGGTCACGACAGCTCGGGGAGGGGCCGCCAGAGGGCGTTCCCGGTCCGAATCGACCAGGCAAAACGGACGTCGAACCTGGACACTTCCGACCGAATTGGCCAGTGGCGCCCCGGCGGGACGCACGGGGGGATCATGTCGCCCGAGGAGGTGGTGGCTGTGAACGCCGAGGAGTTCGACGAGCGCTTCGACGGCGGCGCAGCTCGACATGACGACGGTCCAGCGGCCGAACCTGGAGGTCGCCTACGACTCCGCGTGGGCCGAGTTCGACGCGGACGAGGACGCGGAGCTCTGGGACACGGTCAGCGCCGACAGCCCCGACGATGCGGCGCGGTGACCTGGGGGCTGTCCACCGGACGGGGTGCTGGTGAATGCGGTGGGGCCGGAGGGACTCGAACCCTCACTGTCTAGGACCTAAACCTAGTGCCTCTGCCAATTGGGCTACGGCCCCTCAGTGGACACAGCGTATCGCGTGTGTCGATCATGTTTTCGGCGGTGGGCGCCAGACCCGAGCAGGGGACATGGGCGCGGCTCGTGCGTCGAGTGATCCGCCGTGAACTACGGTGTGGGCAGCCAGGTGAACGTGAGGAGGACACGTGGCCCGTGATCAAGATGCCATCGAGCGTGACATCGAGCAGGCGCGTGACGCGCTGGCCGACACGCTGGACCGGCTGAGCGTGCAGGCGAACCCGCAGAAGTTCGTCGACGCAGGCAAGGCCAGCGTCAAGGAGAAGCTGAACGACCCCAAGGTGCGCTACGCGCTGATCGGGGTCGGCGCACTGGTCACCGTCGTGGTCGTGCGCAAGCTGTTCAAGTGAGGTGCCGTTGTTCTGGGGTCTCGGACCTGGCCCCAGGACAACGGAACCCGCTCACCCCGCCGCGACGGCGTCGCCCACGGCGACCGTGCCCGGCCGGGTCACCCTCATGATCACGCCGAACTTGTTCTCGTGCCGCTGGATCAGGTGAGCCTGCAGCTCCCGCCAGCGCTCCCGCCCCTCGGCGTCCCAGCTCGGCACCGCGCAGCGGATGCACGGGCCGGAGTGCTCGCCGGTCACGGCCAGCTCCACGTCGCCGACGGTGATCGTCGTGCCCGGTTCCCAGTCCTGCTCGGCGAACGGCGGCAGGTCTCCCCCGACGTGCAGGTTCGTCCGGAACCGCCGCAGGTCGACGTCGGCGCCCAGCTCCTCGCCCAGACCTCGTCGCGAGGACTCGAAGGTGACCAGCACCGTCGGGCCCCGGTCCTGCTGGCCGTCGGCCGGGTTCAGCCGCACCGGGATGTCCAGCGACTTCGAGAGCTCGCCGGTCAGCGCCGGGTCGTCCCAGGAGAGCTGCTGGGATTCCGGTCCGACCAGGGTCGGTGAGTCCACCGGGTCCGGCCGGTCGCCGTAGTGGGCCGACCAGGACAGCAGCGACTGGTTCTGGCGGACCGTGACGATGTTGCCGACGCGGTTCGGCCGCTCGTCGAGCAGCGCGTAGGCGCGGTCACCGGCCATGCCGCGCTCGTCGAAGCGGGCGGCGGTCACCTGCTCGCCGCGCAGCGACTTCACCGGCCAGCGGCTGAGCGAAACAACCTCGGACACGAACGACCTCCCTCCGGGACGTCCTGCGACCCTAACCGGCCGAACGGAGGCTCAGCGCTTGAGCAGCGGCAGCAGGGCCTCGTTGAGCAGGCGGTCCACGAAACCGGTGTCCAGCGGTTCGTCGGCCAGCATCAGCCGGTAGATCAAGCCCGCACCGGCCAGCTCGCCGACGGTGTCGATCGGGGCGTTCGGGCTGATCTCGCCGCGCTGCACGCCGCGCTCCATGATCCGGCGCAGCACGTCGCGCTGCGGCAGCAGGAACGACTCGCGGAACTTCACCGCGAGCTCCGGTTCGTGCGGCAGCTCGCCGACCAGGGCTTGGGCGGCCTTGCCGACCGGGCCGGTCAGCAGCGTGGCGAACGAGCGCAGGAACTCGCCGAGGTCGGCGGCCACCGACCCCAGGTCGGGTTCGGGGATGCGGCGCTGGACGAGCTCGTTGCAGGTGTCGATGACCAGGTCGAGCTTGGAGTCCCAGCGGCGGTAGATCGTGGCCTTGCCCGCGCGCGCGTGCGCGGCGACGGCGTCCATCGTCAGGGCCCGGTAGCCGACCTGCGCCAGCACCTCCATCGCGGCCTGGCGCAGCGCGGCGTCGCGGGAGGCGTCCCGCGGGCGTCCCCGGCCGGCGGGCGGCCTGCTCGGTTCGAGGCTGGCCACCGCTGCTTCCTCCTGGAGTGCACTACTGGTCGGCGCGTTCACGGAAGCCATCCTAAGGTCCCGGCGCGTTCATCCCCTGTGCACGTGATCGGTGGGTCGCGAAGAGTCACCGAGCGGTGGCTCCGCGCCCGTTGCCGAGGACTACTGCGCGGGGGCGTTGGCGACGGCGGCGCGGGCCGCGCTGTCGGTGGCCTCGTCGGACAGGCCGTGCCGGGCCTGCAGGTAGGCGGTGGTGAAGGCGAACCCGTCGCCGTCGAGCAGGTGGATCACCACGCGACCGGCCTTGCCGGGCGAGAGCTGCTCGATGAGCTGGTCGGCCTGGTCCCGGGCGGCGATCAGGCCGGGCGCACGCGCGGTCTTCTTGTCGTCACCATCCGTGACGATGATCTGCCAGTCATCGCCCTGGGGTACGTAGTTCGCGGTGATATGACCGCCAGCCATGAATGCCTCCGCTCTCCACTTTGCTCGGGCGTTGGAGCTCTTGACCGGAAGACAATGCTAGGCGCACCGGCTCTCAACAGCGCCTCTCGGTCGCCCTGGCACTCTACGTGGCAGGGCGGCCCAGATCTTCAGGCCGGTCGACATCAAAGCCCTCCGATATGTCGTCGCACGACACCATCGTCACCGTGCGTTTCCGGAGGTAGTCGCGAGCACCCGCATCACCCGTCGCAGAGGCGGCTGCACCGGTCCAGTGCTCGCGTCCCAGCAACACGGGGTGACTGCGCCGCCCGTCGTGCGAGGCGGCCGCGAGGACGTCGGGAGCGGTCAGCGCCGCGACCCGGCGAACGGCCTCCGGGCCGATGCCGGGCATGTCGACCGGCAGGATCAGCGCGGCTGGCGCGTCGGAATCCCGCAACGCCTCCAGCCCGGTCCGCAGCGACGACCCCATGCCCGTCGACCACTCCGGGTTGTAGGCGGTGGTGACCCCGGCGAGCTCGGCCCGCTCCCGGACCTCATCGGCAGCAGCCCCCAGCACCACGACCACCGGATCGCACCCGCCCTCGGCGAGCACCCGCGCGGCCCGGTCGACCAACAACGATCCCTGGTGCTCGACCAGGGCCTTCGGCATCCCGAACCGCCGTCCCGCCCCCGCGGCGAGCACGATCCCAGCTGGCGACATCACGCCCCCGACGGTAGTACCCGCGTCGAAAACCCCGGCTCTCGCGGCACGAGGACCGGGGTTTCCGACGCGGGGAGGGGATCAGACCCCGGTGAGGCCGGAGACGAGGAAGTAGACGGCGAAGACGATGGCGAGGGAGCCGACCAGCCAGCCGATCTCGCGGACCTTGCCCCGGGCGAGCTTGATGACCGCGAAGGCGATGAGACCTGCGCCGATGCCGTTGGTGATCATGTAGGTGTAGGGGATGACCGCCAGGGTGAGGAACGCCGGGATGATGTAGTCCGGGTCGTTCCACGGGATGAGCCTGACCTGCGACATCATCAGGCCGCCGACGATCACCAGGGCCGGGGCGGCGGCCTGGGCCGGGACGATCGAGGCCAGCGGCGTGATCAGCAGCGTCACGCAGAACAGCAGACCGGTGACCACGCTGGCCAGGCCGGTGCGGGCGCCTTCGGCGACACCCGCCGCCGACTCCAGGAACACCGTGTTCGGGGCGGCGCCGGTGAGCCCGCCCGCCGCGGCGGCCACGCCGTCGACGGCCAGAATGCGGCCCATGCCCTGCACCTTGCCGTCCTGGGCGAGCCCGGCCTGCGAGGAGACGCTGGTGATCGTGCCCATCGCGTCGAAGAACCCGGACAGCACCAGCGTGAACAGGAACACCGTCGCCGCCACACCACCGGCCGCGGCGAACCCGCCGAACAGGTCCACCTGGCCGAACAGCCCGAAGTCGGGGGTGCCGACCAGGTTCGCGGGCAGCTCGGGAACCACGGTTCCCCACTCGTCCGGCGCCACGTCCAGCGCGGCGTTGGCGATGAGCGCCAGCACGGTCCCGGTCACGATGCCCAGCAGGATGGCCCCGGGCGTGCGGCGGGCCATCAGCCCGATCATCACCAGCAGCGTCACGCAGAACACCACGATCGGGATTCCGGCCAGGTGCCCGTCGGTGCCCATCTGCACCGGCACCGTCGTCTCCTGCGAGTCCGGTACGCGTGTCACGAACCCGGCGCTGACCAGGCCGATCAGCGCGATGTAGAGGCCGATGCCGACGGTGAGCGCGATCTTGAGCGGCTCCGGGATGGCGTTCATGATCTTCTCGCGGACGCCGCTGACCGCCAGCGCCACGATCACCACGCCTTCGAGGACCACGAGCCCGAACGCCTCGGCCCAGGTCATGGTGGGGGCGATGGTGAACGCCACGACCGCGTTCACGCCCAGACCGGTCGCCAGCGCCAGCGGGGCGTTGCCGACCAGGCCCATCACGATGGTCATCACGCCCGCCGTGGCGGCGGTGGCGGTGGTGAGCTGCTCGGGGGAGAGCTTCGCCCCGGTCGCGTCGGTCCCGGAACCGAGGATGAGCGGGTTGAGCATCACGATGTAGGCCATCGCGACGAAGGTGGTCAGGCCGCCGCGCAGCTCGCGGCTGAAGGTGGAACCGCGCTCGGTTATCCGGAACACGCGGTCCAGACCGCTGTCGGGTCTGGTGGTCACTTGCTGGGTCATTGCGTCCTCCCATGCCGGTGGGCGCCCCCGGGACGTCGGTTTTCCGGGCAGGGTTGAGCCCGGCGAGAATTCGCCGAAAGCCAGGTGCGGGGCGTTTGGTGACGGAACCGCTGGTCAGCGGCTCGTTTCAGGTGGCGACCCGGTCATCGCCGTGGAAAAGCGCGGGTTTTCCGCTTGATCTTTTGTTCTTAAGCGGCGGAGCCACTTTCTTGGTGAGCGGTCTCGCGGCTTGCACCGCCGGGGGTTCTGAGCGGTTTCGTGGCGAGCACGCCACGACGCCGTGCATTGGCATGCATCAGGAGTGGCGCGCGGAGTCCACGGAGCCGCTCAGGTTCCCCTACCCGCACCGCCAAGCAAAAGGACCACATACCGCTCCTTCTCAGTAATCGACTCGGTCGGCTTTGTCGCGCCAGGCGTCGAAGGCGTCGTTTCGGTTGTGGATGTCGATCCGCACGACCGCGGTCGGGTTCTGGGCGGGGTCGACCATCGCGTCGTAGAAGGCGCGGTCGTCGAAGCCCGCGGCCGCCGCGTCGTCGCGGTCGGCGGCGAACAGGACCCGGTCGACCCGGGCCCACATCGCCGAGGCCAGGCACATCGGGCACGGCTCGCACGAGGTCACCAGCACGCAGCCCGTGAGCGAGAACGTGCCCAGCTCCCGGCAGGCGTTGCGGATCGCGACGACCTCGGCGTGCGCGGTCGGGTCCAGGTCGGGGGTGACGCGGTTGGCGCCGGTGGCCACGACCTCGCCGTCGCGGACGATCACCGCGCCGAACGGGCCGCCGCCGGTGTGCACGTTGGCGGTGGCCAGCTCGATCGCGCGGGCCATCCAGGACTGCTCCTGCTGGGTTGCCACGTCGACGGACATCGTTTCACTCCAATGGTTTTCGGTGACGCTCAGATGATGTGCCCGGGAGCGACCGGGGTGTGGGTGAGGAACTTGCCGGTGGCGGCGCGGATGGCCGCGACGACCGCCGGCGTGGTGGAGATCGTCGGCGGCTCGCCGACACCGCGAACCCCGTAGGGCGCGTTGTCGTCGGCGCGCTCGACGACGTCGATCTCCATCGTGGGCATGTCGAGGATCGTCGGGATCAGGTAGTCGGTGAAGGAGGGGTTGCGGATCTTCCCGTCGCGGACCTGGATCTCCTCCATCACCGCCAGCCCGAGCCCCTGCGCCGAACCTCCCTGGATCTGGCCGAGCACGGCCTCCGGGTTGACGGCCTTGCCGACGTCCTGCGCGCAGGCCAGCTGCACGACCTTGACCAGCCCCAGCTCGGTGTCGACGTCGACGACGGCGCGGTGCGCGGAGAAGGCGTGCTGCACCTGCACCACGTCGCTGCGCCCGTCGGCGTCCATCGGGAAGGTCTGCCGGTGGTGGTACTCGCGGGTCTCCTCGATGACGTCGTCGCCCAGCACCTCGGCGAGGTCGGCGACCACGCCCTCGGCGGAGACGACCTTGCCGCCCTGCAGCGCCAGGCCCACCGTGGTCCCGAACCGCTCGGTGACCCGCGCGAACAGCGCCTCCCGCACCGCCTGGCACGCCTCCCGAACGGCACCACCGGTGACGTAGGTCTGGCGCGAGGCGGAACTGGAACCGGCCGGGCCGACGGAGGTGTCGTTGGGGTGGATGGTCACCCGCTCCACGCCCAGCTCGGTGCGCGCGATCTGCTGCTGCACGGTCACCAGGCCCTGGCCGACCTCGGCGGCGGCGGTGTGCACCATCGCGGCCGGTTCGCCGCCGATGAGCTGCAACCGCACCCGCGCCGTGGCGAAGTCGTCGGCGCCCTCGGAGTAGCAGATGTTCTTGATCGTCACCCCGTAGCCGATGCCGCGCACCACGCCCTCGCCGTGCGTCGTGTTGGACGCGCCGCCGGGCAGCTCGCGGATGTCGGTGGTGTCGCGCTCGGCGGGCATCGGCAGCGCGCGGACGCGTTCCAGCAGCTCGGCGACCGGGGCGGGGGAGTCGACCACCTGCCCGGTCGGGATGGTCTCGCCCTGGGAGATCGCGTTGCGCACGCGCAGCTCCACCGGGTCGATGCCGAGCTCGGCGGCGAGCTTGTCCATCTGCGACTCGTAGGCGAAGGTCGGCTGCACCGCGCCCAATCCGCGCATCGCGCCGCACGGCGGGTTGTTGGTGTAGAGGCCCCAGCCGTCGATGCGGACGTTCGGCACCACGTACGGGCCGACGCCCAGCGTGGTCGCGTTGCCCACCACCACCGGCGTTTTCGACGCGTAGGCGCCGCCGTCGAAGTACTGGGCGGCCTTGACGTAGACGAGCTTCCCGTCGCGGGTCGCGCCGTGCTCGTAGTACATCTTCGCCGGGTGCCGGTGCACGTGGCCGTAGAACGACTCCTCGCGGCTGTAGTACATCTTCACCGGCTTGCCGACGTGCATCGCGAGCATGCACACGTGCACCTGGATCGACAGGTCCTCGCGGCCGCCGAACGCGCCGCCGACACCGGACATCGTCATCCGCACCTTCTCGGGCGGCAGCCCCAGCGCGCGGGCGGTCTGCTTGAGGTCGGAGTGCAGGTCCTGGGTGGCCAGGTAGAGGTCGACGCCGCCGTCCTCGGCGGGGATCGCCAGCCCCGACTCCGGGCCGAGGAACGCCTGGTCCTGCATGCCCACGGTGTAAACGCCGGAGACCACGACCTCGGCGGTGGCTTCCGGATCGCCCTTGACGATCCGCTGGTGGCGCACCACGTTGCCGTCCGGGTGGAGCTTCGGCAGGTCCTGGTCGTGCGCGGCCCGCTCGGCGTCGAGCACCGGTTCCAGCACCTCGTAGTCGACGACGATGCGCTCCAGCGCCCGCCGCGCCGTCTCCGGGTGGTCGGCGGCGACCAGCGCCACCGCCTCGCCGACGTAGCGCACCACGTCGGAGGCCAGCACCGGCTGGTCTACCGTCTTGAGGCCGTAGATGTTGTCGCCCGGCACGTCTTCGGCGGTGAGCACGGTGTGCACGCCCGCCATCGCCATCGCCGGACCGATGTCGATCGAGCGGATCCGGGCGTGCGGGTGCGGGCTGCGGAGCGTCGCGCCCCACAGCATGTCCTCGGCCCACAGGTCCGAGGCGTAGGCGAACTCGCCGGTCACCTTCAGGCCCGCGTCGGGGCGCAGCGGGGACTCGCCGATGCCGCCGTCGATGGCGTCGTCGAGCCGCTGCGGGGTCCTCGTGGGTGCCTGAGCGCTCGGTCGATCGGTCCCGAGTCGATCGGTCCCAAGTCGATCGGTCATGGTCACGACACCTCCACCAGGCGCAGCCGGGCGCTCGCCCGGTCCAGCTCTTCGACGACGTTGTTCTGCTCGATGACTTCGATCCCGCCGCACAGCAGCGTTTCCACCTGCGGCAACCGGCCCAGCACCAGCGCGGCGACCGGGTCGGCGATGCCGGTGTGGTCGAGCCCGCCGAGCCGCCACACCGCGAGGTCGGCGAGCTTGCCCGGCTCCAGCGACCCGATCTCGTCCTCGCGGCCGAGGCAGCGCGCACCACCCCGGGTGGCCAGCCACAGCGCCTCGCGCACCGACAGCGCGCGGGGTCCGCCGGTCGCGCGGGCCAGCAGCAGCGCCTGGCGCATCTCCTCGCCCAGCCCGCCGGACTCGTTGGAGGCGACCCCGTCGACCCCCAGTCCGACGGGGGCACCGGCGTCCAGCAGCCCCCGCACCGGCGCGATCCCGGCGCCGAGCCTGCCGTTGGAGCTCGGGCAGTGCGCGGCACCGGTGCCCGTCGCGGACAACCTGCGGATCGCCGCGGGGGACAGGTGAACGGCGTGCGCGAGCCACACGTCCGGCCCCAGCCAGCCCACGTCCTCGGCGTACTCCACCGGCGTGCGGCCGAACTCGGCGCGGCACTGCTCCTCCTCGTCGGTGGTCTCGGCGAGGTGGGTGTGCAGTCGAACCCCGTTGCGGCGGGCCAGTTCCGCGGCTTCGCGCATCAGCTCGGTGCTCACCGAGAACGGCGAGCACGGCCCCACCGCGACCCGGACGCGGGCGCCCGGCGCGGGGTCGTGGAAGTCGTCGATGGCCCGCTGCGTCGCGGCCAGCGCCGCGTCTCGGTCCTCGACCACCGAGTCCGGTGGCAGACCGCCCTGGGAGCAGCCGCGGTCCATCGAGCCGCGCACGGCGTGCAGCCGCAGCCCGATCCGCTCGGCGGCGGTGACCACCGCCCCGAACACGTCACCGCCCTCGCGCGGGAACACGTAGTGGTGGTCGGCGGCGGTGGTGCAGCCCGAGCGGGCCAGCTGCGCGAGACCGGCGGAGGCTGCGGCGTGGACGATCTCGGCGTCCATCCGCGCCCACACCGGGTAGAGCTCGGTGAGCCACTCGAACAGCGTCGAGTCGGCGGCGTAGCCGCGCGTGGCCCACTGGTAGAGGTGGTGGTGGGTGTTGATCAAACCCGGGGTGACCAGGCAGCCGGTGGCGTCGATCCGGCGCACCGGGACGTCCTGCGGCGGAGCCGATCCCGGCCCCACCGAGAGGATCCGGTCGCCCTCGACGACCACGTGGCCCTCGGCGTGCTCGGTCCCGGCGTCGTCGACCGCGACGACCGATCCGCCCTCGACGACGATCCGCTCAGCCATCGCTCCTCCGCGAGGCCGCGAGGCGGACCGCGTCCATGATCTTCTCGTAACCCGTGCAGCGGCACAGGTTCCCGGCCAGGGACTCGCGGATCTCGGCGTCCGAGGGCTGCGGGGTGCGCTCCAGCAGGTCGTGGGTCTGCACCAGCAGTCCCGGGGTGCAGAAACCGCACTGCACGGCGCCGGTCTCGACGAACGCCTGCTGGACCGGGTCCAGCTGCTCGTCGTCGGCGAGGCCCTCCACGGTCCGCACCTCGCGGCCCTCGGCCTGACCGGCCGCGACCAGGCAGGAGCAGGCGGGGACGCCGTCCAGGTAGACCGTGCACGACCCGCATTCGCCCTGCTCGCAGGCGTTTTTCGAGCCCGGCAGGCCGAGCCGCTCGCGCAGCACGTACAGCAGGGACTCGCCCTCCCAGACGTCGTCGGCCTCCTGCCGGCGCCCGTTGACGGTGAACTTCAGGCGCATTCCTGCCTCCCGGAACGGTGCTCGTGCCAGGCCCAGTTCAGGGTCCGGCGGGCCAGCACGCCCAAGGCGTGCCTGCGGTAGTCGGCGGTGCCGCGCACGTCGTCGATCGGGGACGCGGCCTGCGCGACGAGGTCGCCGAAGCGGCGGGCCACCGCGTCGTCCAGCGACCCGTCCCAGTCGAGCTCGGCGGCCAGGAAGTCCTCGGCCTCCCGCGCCCGCAGCGGGGTGGGTCCGGCCGAGCCGATGCCGGTGCCGACGGTCCCGGCGGCGGGGTTCAGCGAGACGGCGAAGGTGCACACCGCGATGACCATCGCGTTGCGGGTGCCGACCTTGGAGAACTGCTGCGGGCCCGGCGCCGGCGCGATGCGGATCGCCGCGATCAGCTCGTCGTCGGCGAGGGCGTTGCGCTTGGGGCCCGTGAAGAACTCGTGAGCGGGGATCACCCGCGATCCGCGCACGGACTCGACCTCGACGCCCGCCCCGGCCGCCAGCAGCGGTGGGTGGGCGTCTCCGGCAGGTGAGGCCGAGCCGAGGTTGCCCCCGACGGTGCCGCGGTTGCGGATCTGCGGGGACCCCACGGTCCGGCCGGCCATCGCCAGACCGGGTACTCGGGTGCCCAGCTCCTCGATGAGGCGTGCGTAGGGGACGCCCGCGCCGATGCGCAGCACGTCTCCGTCCGGCGCCCACTCGGCGAGCTCGGGCACGGTGGTGAGGTCGATGAGGACCTCGGGCCGGTGCCGGTCGAAGTTCAGCTCGACCATCACGTCGGTGCCGCCCGCGATCGGGACCGCGCCCGGATGCGCGGCCTTGGCCTCGAGCGCTTCCCGCCACGTGGCGGGGCGGAGGAATTCCACGACGTACTCCTTCTCGACCGGCGCCTGGTTCTGATCTGGCCTGCTCGGGGTGAGCCCGTCGCTCCGATGCGGCCCTCGTTGGTGATGTGGCCCAGTACACATTCGTCGAGCAGCCCCTGGCTAGCGGGCGAAACCCCGAAAAAGGTTCGCCCACGACCGCCCCCGGTTGTATGTTCCTACAAACCACGAAACCCGCCCGTCGTGCTCACCGCCCACCCCGAGCACGCGCACCCGCGCCACGCGTCGAGAACCGACGCATTCGCGCGACGAAGATCGGGGTTTTCGGCCGGTGGGGCGTGCCGGGCGGGTGAGGGACGGAGGGCGCGTGCGGCTCAGGGACCTGCTGGAGGACGACGAGCTCGGGTTGGTGCTGCTCAGCGACGCCGGGGGGTTGGAGCGGGTCGTCCGGGGCGTGTACATCACCGATCTGATCGATCCCCGGCGGTACCTGACCGGCGGCGAGCTGGTGCTGAGCGGGCTCGTGTGGCACTCCGGGCCGGAGGACTCCGAGCGGTTCGTGCGGGCGCTGGTCGACGCAGGCGTCGCCGGGCTCGCGGCCGGGACGGCGCGCCTCGGGCACGCACCGCCGGACCTGGTCGCGGCCTGCCGCGAGCACGGGTTGCCCGCGTTCGAGGTGCCGATCTCGGTGAGCTTCAACGCGCTGGCCGAGCGGATCCAGTGGCGCTCCGCGCCCCGCCGCGAGCTCATCTCCGCCGTCGCCGCGGGCGCCGACCTCGACCGGGTGCTGCGGATGGCCGCCGACGACCTCGGCGCCGACTGCTGGGTCCTGTCCGGCGCGGGATGGGTCGTCGGCGGCACCGCCGACCTGCCCGAGGAGACCCGCGCGGGCGCGCTCGCCGAGTTCGCCCGGGGCCGCCTGCCGCGCACCTGGCGCGCCGGCGACCCGCACGTGCTGTGGCCGGTCGAATCCGGCGCCGAACCCGCAGCCGCCCAGTGGTTCGCGCTGGTCAGCGGCGACCTCGTCGAGTGGGACGAGCACCGCGAAGCCGTCGCCACCGACCTGGGCACCGTGATCTCCCTGGTGCGCGCCCGCGTCGACGAGGCCCGCCGCATCGCCGGCCGCTCCGTCGAAGCCGCCCTGCGCAGACTGCTGGAGGGCAGCTCCTCACCCGCCGAGGTCGCCGCCCGCCTGGAGACCGCCGGGCTGCCCGCCGACGAGCCGCTGCGCGCGGTGACGCTCGGCGTCGGCGATCCCGGCGAGTCCACGACGCTGCTCCGCGAGATCGCCGCCGCCACCGGCATGGCCTCGGTCACCGCCCCGCTCGGCGACGGCGCCGCCGCGCTGTTCGTCGACGACCCCGACCACCTCGCCGACCTGGACCGGCAGCTGCGGCGCATCGTCGCCGAGACCGAAGCCGGGCTCGGCGAGCGGCGCCTCGCGATGGGCATCAGCGACACCACCGCCGCCACCGCCCTGCGCGGCGCCCTCGACGAGGCCGCCTACGCCCGCAGGCTCGCCGAGCAGCGGCGGGGCCGGGCCGAAGTCGCCGCCGCGGCCGAACTCGCCTCGCACGAGGTGCTGCTGGCCTCCGCACCCGACGAGCTGCGGCGCTCCTACCGGCAGCGGCTGCTCGCCGACGTGTTCGCCTACGACGCCGCGCACGGCTCCGAACTCGTCCGCACGCTGCGGGTGTTCCTGGACAACAACGGTTCCTGGTCGCGCTGCGCGCAACTGCTGCACGTGCACGTCAACACGCTGCGCTACCGCGTCCAGCGGGTGGAGGAGCTCACCGGACGCGATCTCTCCGACTTCGCCGTGCGCGTGGACTTCTACCTCGCGCTGCGCCTCGATCCGGACGCCTGATCGGTGCGCGTGCTCACAACTTCGCCGGCGGTTCGAAATCTGGCGGTGGGGGCGGTACCGTGCTTGGTCGCAGTTGCGGTCGCTGAGCGCCCAGAACAGCGCAGCGAGGACCCAGACGGAGGTAACGGGATTGACCGATCTGTCCGCCACCACCGGCGTGACGGACCGCCCTAGCGGCACCGCGCAGGAGCCCGGGCGGGGCAACGGGAATCCGGATCCGATCCGGCGGTTCCTCGATCAGCACGACCCCGAAACCCCTTGCCTGGTCATGGATCTGGCGCAGGTGCGGGACCGGTACCGGCAACTGCGCTCAGCCCTGCCGGACGCGCGGATCTGCTACGCGGTCAAGGCCAACCCCACACCCGAGATCGTCGGCGAGCTCATCGCCGAGGGCGCCTCGTTCGACGTGGCCAGCCCCGGTGAGATCGAGCTGTGCCTCGCCAAGGGCGCCGCACCCGAGTCGATCTCCTACGGCAACACCATCAAGAAGCGCCGCGACATCGCCCGCGCCTTCGAGCAGGGCGTGCGGCTGTTCGCCACCGACAGCGACGCCGACCTCACCAACATCGCCGAGGTCGCGCCGGGCGCGCAGGTGTTCTGCCGCGTCCTGGTCGACAACACCGGCTCGAAGACCCCGTTCGGCCGCAAGTTCGGCTGCACCCCGCAGCAGGCCGCGAACCTGCTGGTGCGCGCCGCCGAGCTGGGGCTGGACGCCTTCGGCGTGTCGTTCCACATCGGATCGCAGCAGCTCGACCCGGCCGCCTACCGGCACGGCATCGACGCCGCCGCGCAGGTCTTCGTCGACTGCGCCGAGCGCGGCGTGCGACCGCGCATGGTCAACCTCGGCGGCGGGCTGCCCGCCGGGTACACCGAGACCGCGCCGCCGCTGGCCGACTACGTCACGGCCGTCGAGCAGGCGCTGGAGCGCGCCTTCGGCCCGGACCGGCCGGAGCTGCTCGTCGAACCCGGGCGCTTCCTCGTCGGCGACGCCGGAGTGCTGCGCAGCGAGGTCGTGCTGGTCACCGACTCCTGCGACGGGCAGCGGCGCTGGGTGTACCTCGACATCGGGCGCTACAACGGGCTCGCCGAGACCGAGGGCGAGGCCATCACCTACCGGCTGCGCACCTCGCGCGACGGCGACCCGGAAGGCCCGGTCGTGCTGGCCGGGCCCACCTGCGACGGTGACGACGTGCTCTACCAGCGGACCCGCTACGACCTGCCGCGCACGCTGCGCGGCGGTGACTGGGTCGATCTGCTGTCGGCGGGCGCGTACACCGCGAGCTATTCATCGGTGGGTTTCAACGGGTTCACCCCGCTGCCCACCTATTGCGTCGACGGCGATCAGCGGCCGTGATCTGCTGCGGGCGGCGAGGTCCGCTCGCAGGGGGACGAGAAGGAAGACGCGGCAAATCTGCGAAATGATGGGAGGTCGATAGATGTCCGTTGACACCGGAGCACAGGTCGGTCTGTTCACCGGCAGGCACGTCCTGGCCGAGCTCGAGGGCGTCGCGCCGGAACTGCTGGACGACGAGCAGTACCTGCGGGACGCGCTCAACGACGCCTTGAGCGCGTCGGACGCCACGGTGTGCCAGATGATCGCCAAGCGGTTCGACCCGCAGGGCGTCACGGTGTTGGCGCTGCTGTCGGAGTCCCACGCCTCGATGCACACCTACCCGGAGGACGGCTCGATCTTCATCGACGTCTTCACCTGCGGGCACACCGCGAAGCCCGAACTCGCCGTGCAGCTGCTCGCCGAGGCGCTCAAACCGACGAGCCAGAACGTGCAGACCATCCAACGCGGCCACGACTACGCCGAACTGGTCTGCTGAAACTCCGTGGTCGACTCGTTCTGCGCAGCGCGGCGTCCTCGCCGCGAAGCCGCTCAGAACCTGCGGCGGGGCCAGTCGCTCAGGCGGGGCAAGGAGAGAGCGGCTTCGCCGCTCGACGAGCGTTGGGCAGTGGGACCGGAGGCGTGGACGGTTTACTTTCGCGTGTCGGCGAGCCCGCCACGGGAGCCGGCGGGATGCTGGGCACACATCATTTGGGGAATTCAGGAGGAAGACCGTTGATCGAACTCGACGGGCACCGGTGGATCAAGGAGCCGATGGGCGCCGACCTGCAGCGCCTGTGGCGGGTGGATGACGTGCTCTGGGAGGGCGACACCCCCTACCAGCACGTGGTGATCGGGCGGACCGGTCAGGGCGTCTCGCTGTTCTGCGACGACGACCGGCAGAGCACCGAGTTCTCCCAGCTGGTCTACCACGAGGCCATGATGGTGCCGGCGTTCCTGATGGCCGCGCAGGTGGAGCGGGTGCTGATCATCGGGTCGAGCGAGGGCGTGGCCAGCCAGATGGCGGTGGCCGCCGGCGCGACCCGCGTCGACCACGTCGACATCGACGAGCTGTGCGTGCGCAAGTGCGCCGAGCTGCTGCCCTACGGCTACACGCCGGAGGAGCTGGCCGCGGCCGAGAAGGGCGAGGGACCGGTCACGATCCACTTCGCCGACGGCTGGAGCTTCCTGGACACCGCGCCGCCGGAGGGCTACGACATCGTCGTGGTGGACCTGCCGGACGAGCGCGCCGACGACGCCGACGGCCAGCACAACCGGCTGTACGGCCTGGAGTTCATCCAGCGCTGCCAGTCGGTGCTCTCGGCCGGGGGAGTGGTGGCGTTCCAGGGCGGCTGCCCGACGGTGTGGCGCAACGAGACGCTGATCCGCGCCTACAACCGGTTCCAGTCGGCGTTCGAGACGGTCGCCTACTTCGGTTCGGACGAGCACGAGTGGGCGTTCCTGTTCGGCCGCGTGGAGCCGATCGACGACCCGATCAACCTGATGCTCGAAGCGCTCCCGAACAGCGCCTACGAGCCGCAGACCATCGACGACGCCTCCCTCATCGGCGCCACGGTCCCCCCGCACGCGGTCCGCAACCAGAGCTGACGGGTCCACCACCCGGCCGGCGGGCCTCCGGGGACGACGTCGCTGCAGCGGTGACAGTTTTAGCCATAATTGACCGGACAATACGGACATTGATCATGGGTGATTCTGGCTAAAACTGTCGCCCACCCGGCCCGGGATCAGGGCGAGTCGAGGTACGGGTGGTACGGGCCCCCGTCGCGGGGCAGGAACCACTGGTCGAAGGCGAGACCGCGGTCGTGCAGCTCCGCCTCGACCTTGGCCGCCTGCTCGACGACCTCCGGCTCCGCATCGGCGGCCAGCGGGACGTCGATCTCGTAGAGCTCGTCGTACCGGGCCCCGGCGAAGGCCGCCGTCGCGAACGCCTCGAACACCGGCTCGCTGTCGTCCCAGGACATGAGCTCGGCGGCCTCCAGGACCACCCGCGCCTCGTTGATCACCAGCCGCAGCGCCAGCGCCTCGGCCACGCTGCGCGGCGGCGTCCACGGCGCCTCGGTGAGCCGCACCGCCACCGCGGCCGAGGCCAGCACGAACGAGCGCGCGAAGAACGCGTCGTAGCGGTGGTCGTAGCAGGGCGGCAGCTCCTCCAGCACCAGCAGCCCGGCCGCGTCGGCGACCGTCGCGTTGTTGACCGCCAGCGCGAGCTCGTCGTAGAAGACCTCGTCCGTCACCACCCGCACGGCGTGCACCAGGGCACCGGCCGCCAGCGCGGCCCGCTCGCCCTCGACGCCGAACGCCTCGGCGGAGAACGCGCCCAGCCGGGGCGTGAGCTCGGTGAGCCTGCGCTTCCAGTGCTCGGCGTCCATCGCGGGTTCTTCGGAGGTCTCCAGGGCCTCCTCGATCGCCGCCTGCAGCGCCTCGTCGGTGTCGACCTCGTCGGCGGCGGCCAGCCGCTCGTTGAACTCGTCCTCGGTGATGCGCACGGCCGAGGACGCGACCGACCAGCCCAGCAGCAGCTCGGTCTCCGAGATGAGCTCGTCGAGCACCGACGCCGCGCCCTCCTCGGCGGCCTGCAGCGATGGCGCGTCCAGCGCCAGCAGCACGCTCACACCGGTCTGGTGCACGGTGATCCGGTAGTCGAGGACGTCGATGTCGGACTCCTCCGGCCCGCTGACCCCTTCGACCATCGCGAGGTGGCGGTCCAGCACGGCCGCGACGCCCTCCTGCTGCAGCGGGTCCAGCTCCACCACCTCCGCAGGTGGTGCCAGCTCTGCCGTCACCGCGTAGTCCACCGCGTATCGCCCTCTCCTCGACTGCTGGTCGGCATGGTACGACGTCGCCCTGCGCGTGACCCGTCCAGCGGGCGGGGTGTCGGAGCCGGGCATGATGGCCCGGTGACGACGAGCGTGGTGGTCTTCGGCAGCTGCAACATGGATCTGGTGGCCTACGTGCCGGTCGCGCCCGGGCAGGGCGAGACGGTCACCGGCCGCGAGTTCCGCACGGTCCCCGGTGGCAAGGGCGCCAACCAGGCGATCGCCGCCGCCAAGGCGGGTGCGGACGTGCGCATGATCGGCGCGGTCGGGGAGGACGACTTCGGCGCCGAGATTCGGCGCACCTTCCGGGAATCCACTGTGGACATCCAAGGTCTGCGCACGGCACCGGGTCGCAGCGGGACCGCGCACATCGTGGTCGACGACGAGGGGAACAACTCGATCGTCGCGGCCCCGCGGCCAACGGCACCGTCGACGCGCTCGCCGAAGGCGACGAGGAGATCATCGCGGCGTCCGGCAGCCTCCTGCTGCAGCTGGAGATCCCGCAGTCCGGCGTGGCCGCCGCGGCCGCCGCGGGCAAGCGCCACGGCGTGCGGGTCGTGCTCACGCCGGCCCCCGCCGTCCCGCTGCCCGAGGACCTGCTGCGCGACGTGGACCTGCTGGTGCCCAACGAGCACGAGGCGGCCGTGCTGACCGGCCAGGAGGACCCCGAGCGCGCCCTGTCGGCGCTGCTGGAGCTGGTGCCCGAGGTCGTGATCACCCTCGGTTCCCGCGGATGCGTCTACGGGCACCGCGACGGCGTCCGCCACGAGGTGCCGGCGTTCCCGGTCCAGGCCGTGGACACCACGGCGGCGGGCGACACGTTCGTAGGCGTGCTCAGCACGGCGCTGGGCGAGGGTGCGGACGTCCCGGAGGCGTTGCGCCGCGCGGCGGCAGGGTCGGCACTGTCCGTGCAGCGCACCGGTGCGACCAGCGCTATGCCCGGTCGGGAGGAAATCAACCGCTTCTTGGCGAACCGGTAGTCGATGCATCCGATTGCCGTAGTACGCTCCCGCCATTGCGCTGCAATTGGCGGGATATTAACGAGGCGGCCGGATATGTCCGTTGCCCAATCCGGCCGCCCGTCCCCGGGTGTTCACCCAGCGTTGTCGTAAGCCTCGACGATCTCAGCCGGAATGCGGCCTCGGTCGGAAACCTGCATGCCCTGTTCCCGCGCCCATTCCCGAATGGCCTGGTTGCGTTCGCGGTCCGCCTGGGTCGGAGCCCCGGCGGGCTTGCCCGGCTTGCCGCCAGACCGCTTGCGGCCACCGGTCTTACGGGCGTTGGCCACGAAAGAGGCCAGCGAGTCCCGCAGTTTCGCGGCGTTGTCGGCGGACAGGTCGATTTGGTAGTTCACCCCGTCCAGGGCGAACTCGACGGTGCTGTCGGCTGTGGTGCCGTCGACATCGTCGACCAGCTGCACGGTGACTTTCTGCGCCACGGTTAAACCTCGATTCCGGCTCGAATCCAGTCTCTGCGCGCACGTGCCCGCGCGACGAAGAGCGAGCGAACAATAAACGATGCTCGGAAGAATGTTCCACCCGGTATCCCAATTCGGCCGCCGCCCGGATTACCTTGGGTTCAAAACGACCGCGTTCGGTTACCGTCAGTTAGGCCGACAGGGCGAGAGCTGCTCCCGGTGTCCGGAACACCGAGCGGTTTTCGGCCGATCGAACCGGGTGCACTATGGTCGAGTGCGAGACATCTGCCCACCGTCGTGCTACAACGTGGTCAGGACTAGCAGTAGTCTTACCTGGAAGTCGCGGATCGAGACGGGGCGCGTTCCCGAGACAGGTGATCATGGCCGAGCGGATTCAGGTCGATCTCGTCGATGACATCGACGGGTCGCCAGCCAAGCACACCGTCACCTTCGCGCTGGACGGCGTGACCTATGAAATCGATCTGAGCGAGAGCAACGCGCAAGCGCTCCGCTCACTGCTCGACCGCTACATCAAGGCATCCCGCGCGCCGAAACCCGCCGCCCCGCGCACCACCAAGCAGCAGGAGCGCGAAGAGGAGCAGGCGCGCCAGGCCAACAAGCAGTTGACCGAGCAGATTCGCGGCGCCGCGCAGCGCACTCGTGAGGCGCTGAAGAAGAACGAGAGCGCCGAGGAACCGGTCGAGGCTCAGATCGAGGAATCCGAGCCGGAGCCGATTCCCGCCGCCGAGCCGGCCGCCGACAAGCAGGCTTCCGCCGACGGACCCGCCGTCTCGCTGCCGCTGTTCTCCTCCGCCGTCGACTGAGAGCGCTTCAGCTCATCCGGCGGAAGTCCGATATCGGCGATGGGTGCGGTTGATCCGCGCTCGATGGCGGACGCGCCTGATTCCGGGCGCAAAAAACCGCACCGGCGCTGTGGTCCGGTGCGGTCGGGAGATCTCGGGGCGTCAGTCCGCCGCGCGGTGTCTCCGCGCGCGGGAGCGCGCGCCGCTCGCGCGGGATTCCTTCGCCGGTGCCGATTCCGCTCCTTCGGCGAGCCGGGATGCGAACTCCGGCGGGGCGCTCGGGCCCCAATCGCGGTCCTCCGGATCGGCCAGAGTGTTGCGCAGCTCGGTGTATATCGGAGTCGAGTCCACTACTACCCCCGTTCTGACAAGTCGTCGGCAGGCTACCCGTGAAATCCAAGTACACCGGCTCCCGCGACCGACAACCACCCGAAGGTGGAGATCCCGCTGGGCCGGTCGGGGAGTGCCCGTGAACGGGGAAAAGGACCGGTTCGCAGGCCCTGACCTGGGGTTTCACCCTTAAAGGGGGGGGGTGGTGTTCAGGGGGTTTTCGGGTGTGCGTAAAGTATTCCATGTCAGCGCGACACGGACCGGGGAAAACCGGGCCGGGCCTGACGGGGCCCCGAGAACCTCGCTTAAACCTTCGGGTGGTAGCGTGTTCGGAGCCCGGTGAGAACGGGTAAGACCTTTTGATAATGTGAATACCGATTGAGCGGTTGTTTCGCTTGATGTTGCGGAGTACGGGACTTGCTTGAAGGTCACGGAAAAGCAACGGCCGAGAATGAGACCCCCCGGTTTGACCGAGGAAATCAGGATGGTCTAAAGTGGGAAACACCGCGAGAGCGGGAATCACCGAGGAAATGACTCCCCGGACTTTGCGGCCCTGGAATGGGTGGTGAGGGATGGTGTGGGTGTGTTCTTTGAGAACTCAACAGTGGACTGTTTTGGTTAGTGTTCTTTTATGCCCCTAACCAACTGGATGCGGGTTTTGCCTGCTGATGGTGGTTGGTGGTTTCTTTGAGTATCACGCTCCGACCTTTGTGGTTGTTGAGTGTGTGCTGGGATTGTTTCAACAAGGCATTGTTGGAGAGTTTGATCCTGGCTCAGGACGAACGCTGGCGGCGTGCTTAACACATGCAAGTCGAACGATGAAGCCGCTTCGGTGGTGGATTAGTGGCGAACGGGTGAGTAACACGTGGGTAATCTGCCCTGCACTCTGGGATAAGCCTTGGAAACGAGGTCTAATACCGGATACGACACGTCACCGCATGGTGTGCGTGTGGAAAGTTCCGGCGGTGCAGGATGAGCCCGCGGCCTATCAGCTTGTTGGTGGGGTAGTGGCCTACCAAGGCGACGACGGGTAGCCGGCCTGAGAGGGTGACCGGCCACACTGGGACTGAGACACGGCCCAGACTCCTACGGGAGGCAGCAGTGGGGAATCTTGCGCAATGGGCGAAAGCCTGACGCAGCAACGCCGCGTGGGGGATGACGGCCTTCGGGTTGTAAACCTCTTTCGACAGGGACGAAGCGCGAGTGACGGTACCTGTAGAAGAAGCACCGGCTAACTACGTGCCAGCAGCCGCGGTAATACGTAGGGTGCGAGCGTTGTCCGGATTTATTGGGCGTAAAGAGCTCGTAGGCGGTTTGTCGCGTCGGCCGTGAAAACCTGCAGCTTAACTGTGGGCGTGCGGTCGATACGGGCAGACTTGAGTTCGGCAGGGGAGACTGGAATTCCTGGTGTAGCGGTGAAATGCGCAGATATCAGGAGGAACACCGGTGGCGAAGGCGGGTCTCTGGGCCGATACTGACGCTGAGGAGCGAAAGCATGGGGAGCGAACAG
Source organism: Saccharopolyspora sp. ID03-671 (assembly GCF_045278815.1). Lineage (NCBI taxonomy): Bacteria > Bacillati > Actinomycetota > Actinomycetes > Pseudonocardiales > Pseudonocardiaceae > Saccharopolyspora > Saccharopolyspora sp. ID03-671. Next base: position 2,641,347 of record NZ_CP134054.1, on the reverse strand, counting down.
GATTAGATACCCTGGTAGTCCATGCCGTAAACGTTGGGCGCTAGGTGTGGGGATGGGTTCCACCGTTTCCGTGCCGTAGCTAACGCATTAAGCGCCCCGCCTGGGGAGTACGGCCGCAAGGCTAAAACTCAAAGGAATTGACGGGGGCCCGCACAAGCGGCGGAGCATGTGGATTAATTCGATGCAACGCGAAGAACCTTACCTGGGTTTGACATGCACTAGACAGCCTCAGAGATGGGGTTTCCCTTGTGGTTGGTGTACAGGTGGTGCATGGCTGTCGTCAGCTCGTGTCGTGAGATGTTGGGTTAAGTCCCGCAACGAGCGCAACCCTTGCCCTATGTTGCCAGCGCGTGATGGCGGGGACTCGTAGGGGACTGCCGGGGTCAACTCGGAGGAAGGTGGGGATGACGTCAAGTCATCATGCCCCTTATGCCCAGGGCTTCACACATGCTACAATGGCCGGTACAGAGGGTTGCGATACTGTGAGGTGGAGCGAATCCCTTAAAGCCGGTCTCAGTTCGGATCGGGGTCTGCAACTCGACCCCGTGAAGTCGGAGTCGCTAGTAATCGCAGATCAGCATTGCTGCGGTGAATACGTTCCCGGGCCTTGTACACACCGCCCGTCACGTCATGAAAGTCGGTAACACCCGAAGCCCATGGCCTAACCCCTTGTGGGAGGGAGTGGTCGAAGGTGGGACTGGCGATTGGGACGAAGTCGTAACAAGGTAGCCGTACCGGAAGGTGCGGCTGGATCACCTCCTTTCTAAGGAGCAATACACCCCAGTTTTCGTGCTGGGAGTGTCCGAGTTGAATGTCCGCACGTGGCATTGCTTGGGTGCTCGATGGATTGTGGAACACACTAACGTTTAGCGAAACGGTTCACTGTTGGGTATCTGAGAGAGCACACTGCGCTCGTTGTGAGTGTGTGTTGTTTCTCGGGTTGTTGTTTGAGAATTGTATAGTGGGTGCGAGCATCTTTGTGGCCAAGTTTTTTAGGGCACATGGTGGATGCCTTGGTACCAGGGGCCGATGAAGGACGTGGTAGGCCGCGATAGTCCTCGGGGAGTTGTCAAACGAGCTGTGATCCGAGGGTGTCCGAATGGGGTAACCCAGCCCGAGTGATGTCGGGTTACTCATGCCTGAATATATAGGGTGTGAGGGGGAACGCGGGGAAGTGAAACATCTTAGTACCCGTAGGAAGAGAAAACACTGGTGATTCCGTGAGTAGTGGCGAGCGAAAGCGGAAGAGGCTAAACCGTGCGCGTGGGATACCTGGTAGGGGTTGCGTGTGCGGGGTTGTGGGACACTGTTGGGCGGATCTACCAGTCCGCCAGCGTGGCGATGATGGCTAGTTGAATAGGTTGGGAAACCTGACCGTAGACGGTGAGAGTCCGGTAGGCGAAAGTCATTGTTGTGCGTGTGGTGGTGTTCCCGAGTAGCAGCGCTTTCGTGGAGGGTGCTGTGAATCTGGCGGGACCACTCGCTAAGCCTAAATACTTCCTGGTGACCGATAGTGGATAGTACCGTGAGGGAATGGTGAAAAGTACCCCGGGAGGGGAGTGAAATAGTTCCTGAAACCATGTGCCTGCAATCCGTCAGAGCCTCCTTTGCAGGGGTGATGGCGTGCCTTTTGAAGAATGAGCCTGCGAGTTACTGCTGCGTGGCGAGGTTAACCTGGTTGTGGGGTAGCCGGAGCGAAAGCGAGTCTGAATAGGGCGTTCTAGTCGCGTGGTGTAGACCCGAAGCGGGGTGATCTACCCATGGCCAGGGTGAAGCGCGGGTAAGACCGTGTGGAGGCCCGAACCCACCAGGGTTGAAAACCTGGGGGATGAGCTGTGGGTAGGGGTGAAAGGCCAATCAAACTCCGTGATAGCTGGTTCTCCCCGAAATGCATTTAGGTGCAGCGTCGCATGTTGCTTGGGTGGGGTAGAGCACTGGTTGGTTGATGGGCCTTCACGGGTTACTGAGATCAGCCAAACTCCGAATACGCCTGAGTTGAGTGTGGCAGTGAGACGGCGGGGGAGAAGCTTCGTCGTCGAGAGGGAAACAGCCCAGAGCATCGGCTAAGGCCCCCAAGTGTGCGCTTAGTGGGAAAGGATGTGGGATCGCTTAGACAACCAGGAGGTTGGCTTAGAAGCAGCCATCCTTGAAAGAGTGCGTAATAGCTCACTGGTCAAGTGGTCCTGCGCCGACAATGTAGCGGGGCTGAAGCGCACCGCCGAAGCCATGCCAATCCAGATTTTTCTGGGTTGGGTAGGGGAGCGTCCTGCACGAGGTGAAGCGTCCGCGGAAGCGTGGTGTGGATTGTGTGGGAGTGAGAATGCAGGCATGAGTAGCGAGTGAAGAGTGAGAATCTCTTCCGCCGGATGACCAAGGGTTCCTGGGGAAGGTTCGTCCGCCCAGGGTGAGTCGGGGCCTAAGGCGAGGCCGACAGGCGTAGTCGATGGATAACGGGTTGATATTCCCGTACCCGTGCATATGCGCCCATGATGAATTCTTTGATGCTAACCATCCGCGAGCTTCTGATCCTTCGGGTGAAGTGGTGAGTGCATGGGACCCGATAAGTTAGTAGTCAAGTGATGGGGTGACGCAGGAGGGTAGCTCTGCCAGTGAGTGGTTGTACTGGTGTAAGCCTGTAGCCCGGTGTGTAGGTAAATCCGCATGCCTTGTGGGTGAGGGGTGATGCGTAGCCGTTGTGGTGATGTGAGTGATCCCATGCTGCCGAGAAAAGCCTCTAGCGAGTGTGTGCACGGCCCGTACCCGAAACCGACACAGGTGGTCAGGTAGAGAATACCGAGGCGGTCGGGTGAACTGTGGTTAAGGAATTCGGCAAATTGCCCCCGTAACTTTGGGAGAAGGGGGGCCACTGCTGGTGAACGCCCTTTGCGGTGGGAGCTGGTGGTGGTCGCAGAGGCCAGGGAGAAGCGACTGTTTACTAAAAACACAGGTCCATGCGAAGCTGTAAGGCGATGTATATGGACTGACGCCTGCCCGGTGCTGGAACGTTAAGAGGACCCGTAAAGCCCTTTGGGGTGTAGCGGAGAATTTAAGCGCCAGTAAACGGCGGTGGTAACTATAACCATCCTAAGGTAGCGAAATTCCTTGTCGGGTAAGTTCCGACCTGCACGAATGGCGTAACGACTTCTCCGCTGTCTCGACCACAGGCCCGGTGAAATTGCAGTACGAGTAAAGATGCTCGTTTCGCGCGGCAGGACGGAAAGACCCCGGGACCTTTACTATAGCTTGGTATTGGTGTTTGGTTCGGCTTGTGTAGGATAGGTGGGAGACTGTGAAGCTATCACGCTAGTGGTGGTGGAGTCGTTGGTGAAATACCACTCTGGTCGTTCCGGTATCTAACTCGGGTCCGTGATCCGGATCGGGGACAGTGCCTGGTGGGTAGTTTAACTGGGGCGGTTGCCTCCTAAAGGGTAACGGAGGCGCCCAAAGGTTCCCTCAGCCTGGTTGGCAATCAGGTGTTGAGTGTAAGTGTATAAGGGAGCTTGACTGTGAGACTGACGGGTCGAGCAGGTGCGAAAGCAGGGACTAGTGATCCGGCACTGGCTGGTGGAAGCGGTGTCGCTCAACGGATAAAAGGTACCCCGGGGATAACAGGCTGATCTTGCCCAAGAGTCCATATCGACGGCATGGTTTGGCACCTCGATGTCGGCTCGTCGCATCCTGGGGCTGGAGTTGGTCCCAAGGGTTGGGCTGTTCGCCCATTAAAGCGGCACGCGAGCTGGGTTTAGAACGTCGTGAGACAGTTCGGTCCCTATCCGCCGCGCGCGTAGGAGACTTGCGGAAGGCTGTCCCTAGTACGAGAGGACCGGGACGGACGAACCTCTGGTGTGCCAGTTGTTCTGCCAAGGGCACGGCTGGTTGGCTATGTTCGGGAGGGATAACCGCTGAAAGCATCTAAGCGGGAAGCCTGTTCCTAGATGAGGTCTCCCGCCCCTTTGTGGGTTAAGGCTCCCGGTAGATGACCGGGTTGACAGGCCGGATGTGGAAGCACAGTAATGTGTGGAGCTGACCGGTGCTGATAGGCCGAGGACTTGCTCACGAAGGTGTTACGCACCCACTATACGATGTCTGAGACAACAACCCATGGGTTGTTGATAATCGGATATGTGTGTCAACGTTGATTGACACCCGAAGGTTTCCGACCCTGTGTGGGTTGGGCAGAGGGTTGTCGGTGGCGATGGCGGGGAGGGTCCGCCCGGTCCCATTCCGAACCCGGTAGCTAAGCTCCCCAGCGCTGATGGTACTGCACTCGCTAGGGTGTGGGAGAGTAAGACACCGCCGACACATTCCTTACAACGGGGCCGATTGATCCGATCAGGATTGATCGGCCCCGTTTTGTGCTTCTGAGCTCGACAGCTTCCGGTTGGTGGTCGAGACTTGCGCCCGGAGTCCGGGTGGAAGGGGCACGGGAGTGAACGAGGACGAACTCCGTTCGTTGGTGGGCGAGCTGACCGTGGCGGAGAAGGCTCGGTTGGTGACCGGCGCCGACTTCTGGACGCTGCACCCCGAACCGAAGGTCGGATTGCGTCGGCTGGTGCTGTCGGACGGCCCGAACGGCGTCCGGGGCACGACCTGGGACGAGCGCGACACCTCGCTGCTCCTGCCGGTGGCGTCGGGCTTGGCGGCGACCTGGGATCGGGACGCGTTGACGCGGGCGGGCGAGCTGTTCGGCGACGAGGCCGTCCGCCGCGGGGTTCACGTCGTGCTGGCACCCACGATCAACCTGCACCGGAGTCCGTTCGGCGGCAGGCATTTCGAGAACTTCTCCGAGGACCCGCTGCTGACCGGTGTGCTCGGCGCGCGGATCGTCGCCGGCATCCAGTCCCGGGGTGTCGCGGCCACGCCGAAGCACTACGTGGGCAACGAGAGCGAGACGGAGCGCTTCACCTACGACGCGGTGATCGACGAGCGGACGCTGCGCGACTGCTACCTGGAGCCGTTCCGCAGGATCGTTGCCGAGGCGGGCCCGTGGGCGATGATGGCCGCCTACAACTCGGTCAACGGGCACACGATGACCGAGCATTCGCTGCTGGTCAACGAGGTTCTCAAGGGCGAGTGGGGTTTCGACGGCGTCCTGGTCTCGGACTGGTTCGCGACCCGGACGTGCGCTCCGGCCGCCAACGGCGGGCTGGACCTGGCGATGCCCGGTCCGAAGAGCCCGTGGGCCGAGGGCGCGCTGGCCGAGGCCGTCCAGGACGGCGAGGTCGCCGAGGAGGTCCTCGACGACAAGGTCGTGCGGCTGCTGCGCCTGGCCGACCGGGTCGGTGCCTTGGGCGACGAGGAGAAGAGCGCGCCGGTGAACGACGGTCCGCCGGAGCAGGCCCGCGCGGTGATCCGGGACCTGACGGCCCGCGGTTTCGTGCTGCTGCGCAACGAGAAAGCGCTGCTGCCGCTGGATCCCGGCGTCACCAAGATCGCCGTGATCGGTGAGAACGCGACCTTCCCCGCGGTGCAGGGCGGGGGTTCTTCGCACGTCAGCCCACCGCACGTGGTGACTCCGCTGGAGGGCCTCCGCAAGGCCCTGCCGAACGCGGAGATCCAGCACCGGCGCGGCGTCCGGCATCGCAGGCTGCTGGATCCGATCCCGCGCGAGGAGATCCTGGACCCGCAGGGCGAGGGCAGCGGTCTGCGGGTGGAGTACCTGGGCGAGAACGACGAGGTGCTGAGCAGCGAGCTGCGCGGTGCGGAACGCCTGATCTGGCAGCTCGGCGCGATGCCCGAGGGCACCCGGAAGCTGCGGATGAGCGGAAGCCTGTCGCTGGAGCTCGGCGAGCACGTGTTCGGCGTCAACGGCACCGGGCACTTCCGCGTGGAGATCTCCGGCCGCGAGGTCCTGACCACCGACGTCGCCGCCGAGGGCGAGGCCGACGACCCGCTGGGCGACATGCTGGCCCCGCCGGAGCAGCGCTTCAACGTCGTGCTCGTCGACTCGGACGTGGACGGGAAGGGCCGGGCCTGCCTGACGGTGGAGTTCACGCCGCAGAAGATCGACGCGGACCTCATCGCCGTGGGCCTCGGGCATCGGGCGGAGGGCTGGGACGACGCCGCCGAGCTGGAGGCGGCGTTGCGGGCGGCGCGGGACTGCGATGTCGCGGTGGTCGTGGTCGGCACCAACGACGAGGTCGAGACGGAGGGCCGCGACCGCGGTTCGCTGGACCTGCCGGGACAGCAGGACGAGCTGGTCGCGCAGGTCGTCGCGATCAACCCGAACACGGTGGTGGTGGTCAACGCGGGCGGTCCCGTGCTGATGCCGTGGTCGTCGGACGCGCCGGCGGTGCTGTGGACGTGGTTCGGCGGCCAGGAGTACGGCGACGCGCTAGCCGACGTGCTGATGGGCGCGGTGGAACCCGGTGGCAGGCTGCCCACGACGCTGCCTGCCCGGTTGGCCGACGTGCCGGTGCCGCTGCCGGGCGTGCAGCCGGTGGACGGGGCTCTGCGCTACTCGGAGGGCCCGCTGATCGGTTACCGCGCCTACGAGAACCGCGGCGTCACACCTGGTTTCTGCTTCGGGCACGGGCTCGGGTACACGTCGTGGTCCTACGACGAGGCGTCCCGCGACGGCGACGCGGTCGTGGTGAAGCTGCGCAACACCGGCGACCGCGCCGGCCGCGAGGTCGTCCAGGTCTACGCGGACAATCCGGTGCGGCTGGTGGGTTTCGCGGTGGTGACCGCGGAGTCCGGGGCCGAGGCGGAGGTGACCGTGCCGGTCGAACCCTGTGACGGGGATCTGCGGGTCGGACGCAGCGCAGGAGACCTCCGCCTCGACGTCGTGCCCGGATCGGACCAGCCCTGAGGAGATCAGCGCTGACGGGACCAGCGCTGACCGGATCGGGCTGGACCGGATCAGGGTTGGGCGACGAACTTCTCCAGGTCGTCGAGGACCAGCCCGGCGGCGATCGGTCCGAGGCCGAGGTACCAGGTGTCGTCGGGGACCTCGACGGCCTTGCCGGTGCGGACGGCGTTGAGCGTCGTCCACTGCACCGAGCGGGTCACCTCGCCCATCTGCTGCCGGGCGTTGTCGCCGTAGGCGCCGTAGAACAGCATGTCGCCGTCGGCCTGCGAGATCTGCTCGCGGCTGAGCTTGGTGAAGGTCTTGTCGCCGAGCTGGTTGTCGGGCCGGTTGAACCCGGCGTCGGCGAGGATCGTGCCGATGAACGAGCCCTTGTTGTAGAGCCGGATGTCGCCGGGGATGAAGCGCAGCATGCTGACCTTGCGGCCGGCGGCCTGCTTGCCGACCTCGGAGGCGCGGGCCTGGTAGTCGGCGAGGATCTTGTCGGCTTCCGCGCGCTTGCCCAGCGCGTCGGCGTCGAGGAGGAAGTTCTCCTTCCAGGTCTTGCCGACGGATTCGGCGAAGACGGTGGGCGCGATCTTGCTGAGCGCGTCGTAGTGCTCGTCGTCGCGGGTCTTGCTGGACAGGATCAGGTCCGGCTTGAGGGCGGCGATCTTCTCCATGTTGGGGGAGCCGATGGTGCCGACGATCTCGACGTTGCCCGCCTTCTCCGCGAGGTAGGGCTGGATCTGGGTGTTGGCGTCGGGCAGCACGGTGGCGATGGGCTTGACGCCGAGGGCGAGCACGGAGTCCAGTTCGCCGGTGTCGAGGACGACGACGCGCTGCGGCGTTCCGGTGATGTTGGTCTGGCCCTTGGCGTGCTGGACGACGCGGGACTGCGGCGGCGGGGGCTGGTCGGAGGCCGGTGAGCCGCACGCGGCGACTCCCAGGGCGAACACGGCGGACAGCGCCGCGAGAAGTCTGCGATGACGCAGCATGGGGGGACACCCAATCTGTCGGAATCGTGAAAAAGTTTGGGTAGCCTAACCTGGCAGACGGGTTCCGAGAAGACCCGGTGCTTGTAATAGTGATCATTAGCAGCCGAAACTGTCAGCGCCTGCTTACCTGCGGTTTTTGGTCTAGAGCATTGCCAGGAACATGTGCGCCATCGATGCCGAGAGGACCAGTTCGATCACCGAGCGGGCGCGCGGTGGCGGGGTCCGGACGAGGTCGGTGGCGGCGAATCCGGCGGCGAGCGCGCAGTAGCTCATCAGCGCCCAGGCGAGCAGCGGGAGCACCAGGCCCGGGGTCTGCGCGGCGACGGTGACCGGCCCGTGGTGGTGCCCGGCCGCGATCAGGGGCGTGCCGGCGGGGCCGGTCTGCTGCCCGGCGAACATGTAGGCCATCGCCAGCGATCCGATCGCGTGGTGCAGGAACGAGCTCGTGCGCGTGCGCGCAGCGCGGAACCCCAGCCAGCAGCCGAAGGCCACGAACGGAGCGGCCAGCAGCGGGGACGGGGCCAGGTACATCGCGATCATGCCCAGCCCCATCAGCAGCTGCGCGACGTCGACGTGGCAGAGCGCGTGCCGGCGCAGTCCGAGCCGCACCAGCGCTGTCGCCGTGGCCGCGATGACCGTGCCGGTCATGACCTGCTCGAACATGCCCCTCCACTGCCGCCTGAGCCGTGCCGTGATCGATTGTTGAGATCGCGGCCGCTCGCAGATACCGCCTTGCGAGCAGACTTCCGCCCAGCGGTGGTGACCCGGCGTGGTGATGCCCCGAACGTCCACTGTGGATCCCCGCCACCCCTGCCGCGCGCTCCCGTCCGAGAAGCCCGTTCACCGATTCGGGGTTGCGAGGGGTGCGAACTCGCTACGCTGCGACGGAGTTCGGCGAGGCGATGTGGTGGAGACGTGGAGATCTTCGGGCGAGACGAGTCGTTCCGGCTGCTGGAGGAGGCCACCGCCGCCGCGCGAGCCGGTCGCGGTGCGCTGGTCGTGGTGCGGGCCGACCCCGGGATGGGCATCACCGCGCTGCTCGACGCGCACTGCGCCGCGGCCCGGGACTCCGGGATGCGCACCCATCGGCTTCCCGTCCTGGTGCCGTCGGGCCGAACCCCGCTCTCGACCGGTCCGGTGAGCTGGGACGAGCCCGCCCTGGTCGTCCTCGACGACCTGCACCGCGCCGATGACGACACCCTCCTGGCCCTGCACGAGCTGGCCGAGCAGGTGGGCGACCGCAGCCTGCTGATCCTCGCCGGACGTCACCGAGGGGCGACTCCGGAGCGCTTCGCGGTCCTCGACCGCTCGGCGACCACGCACGATCTGGAGCCCTTGGACGCGGCGGCCGTTCGCGCGATGACCGGAGCCGAGGTGGCCGAAGCGGGCGGGAACCCGTGGCTGCTCAGCAGGTTGACCGCACCCGACCGCGCCGCGCAGGTGACCGGCTGGGCGACGGGGCTCGCAGGCGACGACGCCGGCGTGCTGCGGTACGCCGCCCTGCTCGGCGAGCGGAGCTCGGTCGACGAGCTGGCCTCCGTCGCGGAGAGCTCCCCGGCGGAGGTGCTGGCCGCGATCCGGCGACTGGCCGCGCTGGGCCTGGTCGACGAGGTCGACGGTCGGGTGAGCGTGCGGTACCCGCTGCTGCGCGACGACCTGGTGGCGACCTCGGCCGGGCTGCGCGGGACGGTGGCGCGTGCACTCGCCTCCCGCGACGCCGCGCCGGAGGACGTCGCCGCGCACCTGGTCCACGCACCCCTCGATTCCCGGGTCGTGAACTGGCTCGCCGAGCACGCGGAGCGGCTCGCCGCCGAACACCCGCTGCTCGTGGTCGACCTGCTGACCCGCGCCGTCGACCGGCTTCCGCCGGGCCACCCCGAGCGGCACCGGATCGGCGCCTCGCTGGCCGAAGCGCAGCTGTGGTCGGGACGTACCGAGCAGGCCCGCCGGAGCGCCGGCGCGGGGTTGGTCGTGCGCCCGGACGAGCAGGTCCGGCACCGGTTGCGGGCCGTGCTGGCGAAGATCGCCATCGGCGAGTTTGACGGAGCCGGCGCGATCGAGATCCTCGACGCCGAGCGGGAAGAGGGGAAGCTGCCCGCCCGGTTGGCCGTGCTGGACGGGCTCGCCAGGTTCCTCATCGCGGACCTGGACGGAATGCAGCGCGCCGCGGAACAGGCAGCGCCTGCGGCGCCGCACGACCCGATCGTCGAGTTGAGCCTGCTCAACTTCGAGGCCATCGCGTTGAGCTTCCAGCGCGATTTCACCGGCGCGCTCGCCGCCCTGGACCGAGCCGAGGCGCTGCTGAGCGTCGCCGAGGATCCGCTGCAACGGGGTTGGGCGCTGTTCGTGCGGGTGGTCGCGCTCGACATCACCCAGGACATCAGGGTGTTGGACGTGCTCGAACGGGGCAGGCCGCTGGCCGAGCGGGTGGGCATGGGCATGTTGCCGCTCTTGCGCACTGGTGCGGCGGTGATCGCGTACAACTTCGGCCGCTGGGACGATTCGCTCGCCGAGATCAGAGCAGCGGCGGAGCTGCCCGACCTGTACGGGCTCGGAGGGCCGAGCAGCACGCCATCGCTGCTCTGATCCTGCTGCAGCGAGGGGACCTTCCGGCCGCCCAGTTGCACATCGAACTCGCCGAGAAGGATCTCGGTGGTCCTCTCAGTCATCTCTACGACTCGCTCATCAACTGCGCTCGCGCGATCATCGCCGAGGCGGTCGGCGACATCGACAAGGCGTTGGGACTCGTGCGGAACCTGGTGGAGGGCTCCGACGTGTGGGATCGCGACGATCCGGCGATGACTCCGGTTGCCGCGCCCCTGGTCCGGATCGCCCTGGCCGGCGGTGATCGTGAACTCGCGCAAGTGCTGCTCGACCAGCTGCGGAACTTCCAGACCGACGAGTCCGCCGAGCCCTACAGCGCGGTCCTCTACTGCCAGGGCTTGATCGACGGCGATGTGGACCTGCTGCTGGGCGCCGCCAAGAACTTCGCCGATGCCGGGTTGCCGATGGCCGCAGCGAACGCGGCCGAGGACGCCGCCGTGGCGCTGGCCGCGTCCGGCAAGACGGCCGAGGCCAAGGCCGCCGACCAGATCGCCATCGACCACTACGCGAACCTGGCAGCGGACCGCGAGATCAACCGCTCCGGGGCCGCGCTGCGCTCCTACGGGGTGCGTCGCGGCGCGACCGGGTCGCGGGACCGGCCCAAGCACGGCTGGGGGAGCCTGACCGCCGCCGAGCTGCGCGTGGCGGAGCTGGTCGCTCATGGGCTGACCAACCGCGAGGTCGCCGAGCGGCTGGTGGTCTCGGTGCGCACCGTGGATTCGCACGTGGCTCGGGCCCGGACCAAGCTCGGATGCGCTTCGCGGGTCGAACTCGCCGTCAAGTTCGGGGAATGGGTGAAAGAGGGGCGGGAATGAGAAAGCGCCCTCGGCCGGAATGGCGGAGGGCGCTTCGTCGTGTGCGCCAACAGGGACTCGAACCCCGAACCCGCTGATTAAGAGTCAGCTGCTCTGCCAGTTGAGCTATTGGCGCTGGCCTCACCGGGTCTCCCCGGCAACGCGAAAAAGATTAGCACGGGCTCGGAACGGCCTGCGCAGCAGGTCCGATTCGTGTTCTGGGGCACAATTCGGCGGATCGGAAAACGAAAAAGGCCCGCCGGGAAGGCGGGCCTTTCGCTGCTGTGCGCCAACAGGGACTCGAACCCCGAACCCGCTGATTAAGAGTCAGCTGCTCTGCCAGTTGAGCTATTGGCGCTGGCGTGTCCTCCGGGGTTTCCGTCCGGTCTCCCTGGCGACGTCGAAAACTCTAGCACGGCTGTGCGCGGGTCCTCCGGCAGGGGGTCACCCGGATCGCGAGCGCAACCCGGGAGGCCGACGCGCGTCCTCCGGAGGGGTGTGATGAGCGACCGAGGACCTGCGGAATATGACACTGCGTGGGGGCCTGGTCGCTGCACGCACGGTCGGGCGATTACGGCACACTGGTCGTGAGGCGCAGGTGTGCTTTGTGACGGGACGGATAGTTGCCAATGACTGGAAGGTGTAACCCGGTCGGGTTTTTCTCGCGGGTTGGCCGTCCGACGGCTGGGCTGGTCGTCGGGCTGGTGGGTTTGCTGGTCGCCGGGTGCAGCGGTGGCGGGGGAGCGTCAGCCGAGGAGGAGCAGGGGCCGCAGGCCCCGGTGGTCCAGTTCGCACCGCAGAACGGGACGAAGGACGTGTCACCGCTGGACCCGGTGACGGCGAAGGTCAGCCGCGGCAAGATCGTCAACGCGAAGCTGACGAACTCCGACGGCAAGGAGGTGCCCGGTCAGATCTCTCCGGACGGCGTGAGCTGGACGTCGACGGAGAAGGCCGGGTACGGCAAGACGTACACGCTGGCGGTGACGGCGCAGGGCGAGGGGCCTGCGATCACGCAGCAGTCGACGTTCACGACGGTTCAGCCGAAGTCGCAGACCTACGTCTCGATGATCCCGCTGGACGGCGAGACCGTGGGCGTCGGGCAGCCGCTGGTGTTCCGGTTCAGCAAGGACGCGCCCGCGCCGGACAAGGCGAAGGCCGAGGAAGCGATCAAGATCGCGACCGAACCGGCCGTGGAGGGCGCGTTCTACTGGTTCAACAGCCGCGAGGTGCACTGGCGGCCGAAGGACTACTGGCAGGCGGGCACGAAGATCTCGATCGACGTCAACGCCTACGGCCACGAGTTCGGCCCGGGTCTGTGGGGTGAGGAGGACCGCGAGGCCACCATCACCATCGGCGACCGCGTGGTGCTCAAGGCCGACGGCGCATCGCACCAGATGAGCGTCGAGAAGAACGGCCAGGTCATCCGGACCATGCCGGTGGCGCTGGGCAAGCCGGAGTTCCCGTCGAACAACGGCATCCACGTGGTGACCGAGCACCACCGCAAGAAGATGATGGACTCCACGACCTACGGCCTGCCGCTGGAAGCCGGTGGCTACCAGACCGAGGTCGAGTGGGCGGTCCGCATCTCCAACGGCGGCGAGTTCCTGCACGCGGCCCCGTGGTCGGTCGCCGACCAGGGTCACCGCAACGTCAGCCACGGTTGCATCAACATGAGCAACGAGAACGCCGAGTGGATCTTCAACCTGCTCAAGAAGGGCGACGTGGTCGAGATCACCAACTCGGGCGGCCCGGACCTGCGCTCCTGGGACGGCTTCGGAGACTGGCAAGTCCCCTGGGAACAGTGGAAGAAGGGCAACAAGTAAGACAACCAGAGCAAAGCGACTGCGTCAGGCAAGCGACGCAGTCGCTTTCTCTTTGCCCGCCCCGGGTGGAAGCTCGCCGCGCACGGCGCCGCCGTGCGCCGGAGCGGGCCGTGCCGTCAGTCGTCTCCGTCTTCGCAGGCGATGTAGAGCGGAGTGCCGGGTTCAGCGAAGTCGCAAACGGGGTCGTCGTCGTCTTGGGCGGCGGCGCTCCCGGCCATGCCGAGAACAGCGGCGCCGGCGAGCGTGACGGCAGCGAGTGTGGCGCGAATGCGCATTGCTTCGATTCCCTTCCAGCCGGATTCGAGTTCTTGCGCCGTCCAGAGGTACGGCGTGCGCGGTGCTCCTGCCACTCGGATGCCCGTGTCAGGTGAATCGCTCTCGGCGGTCGCCGCGCCGGCGAGCGGGCCCCGGTGCGAGCGGAGAACGCGGGACGTGAGCCCTGACGACCGGTCCTGGCGGGCCCGGAGGAGGTGCGGGAGCCGTACCTCGCTCGACGAGCTGCTGGAACCCATTCCGCTCCCGGAATCAGACGTGGCAGAACCAAAAAACTCCGGTCGACAGCCCGCTGGGCTATCGACCGGAGTTCTGACCTGCAATTTGGGCCGAGGGACATAGCTCAGGGTGCGGAGACTGCCGCAGGCGTGACTCAGTTGCCTCCGGTGACATTCTGGAGGGCAGCGGAGCTCGCATCGGCGGCGGCAGCAGCGATTGCGTCTGGGACGACGTTGACCATGTCCACAGGATTCGCGGGGTCCGGGGGTTCGGCCGGTGCTGCGGCTGCGGCCGGAGCAAGTGCAATCCCGCCGGCGAGGGCTGCTGCGGCAGCTGCCAGGATCGTGCGCATCATCGTCGATTCCTTCCGCTCGAACGGAAACTTGCCGCGCATGACGCTGCCGTGCGCCGGAGCGGGCCGCAGGACAGCCACCACCAATGGATGTCCCCCGACCAGCGAAGAGATCACGCCGACGGCGGTGGGTGCGAGCAGCGGCAGTTCTCAAGCACCGGGCCTGGCGATCGCCGCCGACCAGCGACGCAAGTGTTCAGCTCACTCCAGCGCTCTGACGCTGTAGCCGATGGGGTTGGGCTCCAGGGTCTGCTGCTCGCCCGGCATCACTTCCTTCACGGGGTCGCCGCTGCAATTGCCACCGAGGAAGACCCCGAGCGGGTCACCGCTGCCGTTGCTGACCTGGTTGAACGTCGGGCTTACGGGGATGCAGCCTTCGTCGAGGCTGTGTTCTTCGTTTGCCCCGAGGTCGTTGGAGAAGTGCACCTCGGCATCATCGGCGTGGGCGGGCAGCGTCAGGGGCAGAGCTAGCGCTCCGGCGGCGGCCAGAGAACCGAGCAGGGACAGCGTGCGGCGAGACATGGCGGCCTCCATACCAGCGAATTCACGAGAAGTAACCGAATCGTGACGCTACGAGTCTGAATCGCGTGATGCAGAACGGGTCGGGTCGGGTGGGACCCCCAACTTCGCCATTCACGCCCACTTCCCCAGGACCACCCGGGGCGCAGCGCATGTAGCGATCCGCTGCAGCAGGGTGAGTGGTCCTGACTCAAGCCATGACGTCGACAAGGTGTTGCTCGGGCAGCTGATCCGTGACCGACCGCGTCTGCGAGGAATACGACACCTTCGGAATAAGGGCACTACGCCGGCTAAGCGCGTCGCTGGGAGCTCGCGCGAAGCCAACTCTGCACTCGCCGGTGCCGCTGCTCGACGAGCTGCTGACGCCCTGTCGGGAGCCGTGATCCGGGAGGTGCGCTCCCATTCCGCTCCCAATATCGGACATCGCAAGGTTAAAAAACTCCGGCCGACTGCCCTTTTGGCAGTCGGCCGGAGTTTTGACCTGCAACTTTCTCTAGGGTGAGTGACGGGAATCGAACCCGCGACACCTGGGACCACAACCCAGTGCTCTACCGACTGAGCTACACCCACCTCGGCCGCTCGGACCGCGCCCTGCCGGGCCCCGTCCGGAGCAACGAGAACCATCCTAGCGTGTGCCCGCGAGGGGTTTTCCACCGGCTCCGGTTTTCGCGTCCGAGCAGCTCAGCGGCAGTCTCAGGACTGCTCGCGGGCCTTGGTGGTCCCGCTGACCCCTTCGTTGTCGCTGAGGAGTTCGGCGGCGACGGCCTGGGCCTGCTCGCTGCTGGGGCCGGGGTGCGGGACGAACGCGGTGCGCCGGTAGTAGGCCAGTTCGCGGATGGATTCGCGGATGTCGGCCAAGGCGCGGTGGGCGAGTCCCTTTTCCGGCTGCGCGTAGTAGATGCGCGGGTACCAGCGCTTGCAGAGCTCCTTGACGGAGGAGACGTCGACCATCCGGTAGTGCAGGTGGGCGTCGAGCTGCGGCATGTCGCGGGCGATGAACCCGCGGTCGGTGGCGATGGAGTTGCCGGCCAGCGGTGCGGAGCGCACGTCGGGCACGTACTGCCGGATGTACTCCAGGACCTGCTGCTCGGCCTCGGCGAGGGTCACCTGGGAGGCGCGGACCTCGTCGGTGAGCCCGGAGCGCGCGTGCATGTCGCGCACGACTTCGGGCATCCCGGCGAGGGCGTCGTCATCGGCGTGGATGACGATGTCGACGCCGTCGCCGAGGATGTTGAGGTCGGCGTCGGTGACCAGGGCGGCGATTTCGATCAACGCGTCCTTGCCGAGCTCCAGCCCGGTCATTTCGCAGTCGATCCACACTAGACGGTCATTCACTCGACGCAGCCTAACTCCCGCGACCCCCGGGCCGCGGGAAGAGTGTCTTGATCGGTACCTCGGCTATTCGTCGAGGTGGGATCGCAGTTCGCGGGGGACGACCTTGCCGGTGGGGTTGCGGGGGAGCTCGTCGAGGAAGATCACATCGCGCGGGACGGCGAACTTCGAGACGCACCCGCGCACGTGGTTGCGGACCTGGTCGGCGTCGAGGGCGCCCTTATCGCGGGGCACGACGAACGCGGCCAGGCGCTGACCGAAGTCGGCGTCGTCGACGCCGATGACGGCGGCCTCGGCCACCTCGTCGAGCCTGGTGATGGCGTCCTCGGTCTCCTTGGGGTAGACGTTCTCTCCGCCGGAGATGATCATGTCGTCCTCGCGGCCCGCGATGAACAGGCGTCCGGATCGGTCGAATCGTCCCAGGTCGCCGGTGGACATGAGGCCGTCGCGGCGTTCCCGGCTGTTGCCGTTGGTGTAGCCGTCGAACAGCATGTCGTTGCCTGCGAAGATCCGCCCGGTCTCGCCTCGGCGGACCGGTTCGCCGTTGTCGTCGAGGATGCGCACCTGCGTGCCGCGCGGCGGCCGCCCGGCCGAGCTCGGGGCGGCGCGCAGGTCGGCGGGCGTGGCGATGCTGACCCACGAGACCTCGGTGGAACCGTAGAGGTTGTAGAGCACCGGGCCGAAGGCGCGCTGGAATCGGGTGGCCAGGTCACCGGGCAGCGCGGAACCGCTGGCGGCGACGATGCGCAGCGACGAGGTGTCGAACCGCTCGCGCTCCTCGGCGGGCAGGTCGAGGATCCGCTGCAGCATCACCGGGACGCCGAACATGGCGCTGACCCGGTGCCGCTGCACGGTCCGCAGCGTGTCGACGGCGTCGAACTTGCGGCGCAGCACCAGCGTCGCGCCGAGCACGGCGGAGAGCTGGAACCCGGCGATCGCCCAGGTGTGGAACAGGGGAGCGCTGAGCAGGACGCGCTCGCCGGCGCGCAGCGGGATGCGGGAGAACACCGCGCCCGCGGGGTTGAGGCTCGGCGGGTCGGGCCGGCGAGCGCCCTTGGGCGTCCCGGTGGTGCCGGAGGTGAGCACGATCAGCCGCGAGTGCCGCGGCGGCCGCGGGAGCTTGGTGGCGGGCTCCGTGGCGATGAGGTGGTCGAGCGTGTGGTGCTCGGTGGGCCCGTCGGCCCACCCGAGGACGACGTCGAGGTCGCTGGGCAGGTCCTGGAGGTGTCCGGCGAACTCCTCGTCGAGGACGAGCAGGCTGACGTTCTGCTCGGCGAGCACGTCGGCGAGCTGGCGGGTGCTGAGCCCGACGTTGAGCAGCACGACGTCGACGCCGAGCTTGGCGGCGGCCACGATGACCTCGACGGGCCCGTGGTGGTTGCGGGTGAGCACGCCGACGCGGGTCCTGGCGGGCACCCGGTCGCGCAGCGCGGCGGCCAGCCGGGTGGTGCGGGTGGCGAGCTCGGCGTAGCTGAGCGCTCCGCGCTCGTCGATCACGGCCGGTCGGTCCGGGTGGCGCGCGGCGCCGACGGCGAAGCCGAGCGGCAGGGTGATGCCCCAACGGCGGTAGGCCAGGGCGATGCGGACCAGCCTGTCGGGCCGCATCGGTCGCACCACACCCTGCTTGACCAGCACGAACAAGGTGTGCAGGGCCGGTGCGGCGTGGTTGGTCAGAAAGCTCGGCAGTCGCCGCAGAAAGCTCACTCGGTCACCCCTCGTCCGCGAAACCTACTCGGGAGTAGATTGTGCCGTGAGTAATCCTCCCGGCCAAGCCCTCCGTGTCGAGTATCCCGATTCCGCGGTCGCGACGTAGGCGGCGCGGCGGGTGAGGGGGGAGCCTCTCCCGCCGCGCCGACCCCCAGTGATCCGGGTCGGGGCCTACTCGGTCCCCGCCGCGGTGACGACCGCGTCGCGCAGGGCCGCGCGCAGACGGCCGACCTCCAGCGGTGAGAGCACCGCCGTCTCCCCGGGCGGTGACACGATCACGACCCGGCCGTGGTTGACGAACACCGACATGTCCTGTCGCCGTCCGGCGACGTCGCGGCAGCTGATGTGCCACTCCTGGTTGGGCCCCACAGTCCCAGCCTCCCTGTGCCGATCCGCCAGATGCGGTGAAGCGGCGCGCTGCGCGCTTCCGGTGTAGGGACGCGCCGGCCCGACGTGCATGACGGCACTGCGGCGAAATCACCTGAAAACGCTGTGAGCCATGTCCGGACCTGCGGTTCCCCGGTCGCGACCCCGGACACGACTCAGGGGCGATCCCACAACGGGAATCGCCCCTGAGCCGGTGCTGTTAGCCGGATACACCCGTCCGGTGTCAGATTTGGTCAGACCGGGCGAACCTTCAGCCCGGCTTCCTCGGCGGAGAGCACGACCGCGCCTTCGAAGTCGGCGATCGGCAGCTCGTCGCGCACCAGGCGGTGCGGTGCGTCGGAGGCCTGGACGCGGATCGTGCCGGTGGTGACCGCCTGCTCGGCCAGGTCCTGGCCGCCGAACTGCACGCTCAGCGCGTCGCCGGAGACCGTCGCGGTCAGCCAGCCGCCCTCGATGACCTGCTCGGAGCCGTCGAAGGACACGGTCAGCCGACCCTCGGCCGGGTTGTCGCCGCGGACCGCGACGTGCGAGAGCGCGACGTCCCGCTTGCCGGACTCCTCGCCGGCCAGCGCGATGACATCCCTGGTGGCCTCCTCGCCCGGCTCGGTGCCGGGCTTGGGGGTCAGCACCGGGGCGCGCAGCTGCGCGGCCAGCCGGTAGGGCTGCCACGAGCCGGCGCCGATCAGGTTGACCACCGCGCTGACCGCCACGTCGGTCAGCAGCCGGTCACTGCCCGGGGCGGGCGTGACCTCGATCGCCGGCACGTCGCGCCGGGACAGCAGTTCGCGCAGCGCTTTGGCGCGCTGACGGCTGTTGCGGTCGAATCCGCGGGTGATCGCCACCGTCCCCGATCCGGCGGCCGCGACGGCGGCCTCGGTCAGGTCCGCTAGCGGCGCCCAGATCTGCGCCGGGTCCTGAGCAGGACGCTGCCGGCGCGAGCGGGCGAAGCCTGGGGCATCGGTCGTGGTTTCCATCGCCCTCCACTTTAGTCTTCGACGAAGGGTGACCTTGCCTTCCGGTGGGGGCTTTCACGGTGTGAAATCGATCGCGATCGCACTGCTCCATCGGGGTGGCTTTTCCTGCGGGTGGGCTCATCCGCTGCGGCATTCGCCGCATCCTGACCGCTCGGCGAGGCGGGGGGCCGCGAGATGACCGAGTTGCACCTGCCGGGCGCGCGGCCCGGCCCGGACCGGTGGGTGGTCGTGCGGTGGCTGGTGCCGGACGGCAGCCGGGTGCGGGCGGGTCAGCCGCTGGCCGAGCTGCGTCCGGCCGACTCCGACGGCCCCGGGATCAGGGTGCGGGCGCTGGCCACCGGCACGGCGTGGCACCAGGTGCGGGCGGGCGAGGTGCTCAGCGTCGGCCAGGTGCTCGGGTTGATCGACTGAACCGCGCGGGGCCGGGGCTTGCCCTCGGTTGTTAGGTTGGTGCCAGTGACGCGGGGTGCCCCGGCCAGGGGCTGAGAACAGACCCGTTGAACCTGACCTAGCTCGTACTAGCGGAGGGACGTCATGGCCCCCAACGTGCTGACCATCGCCGGGACCGATCCGAGCGGCGGTGCCGGTATCCAGGCCGACCTCAAGGCCTTCTCCGCCAACGGCGCCTACGGCATGTCGGTGATCACCGCGCTGGTCGCGCAGACCACGACCGGGGTGAGCCGGGTGCAGGAGGTGCCGCCGGACTTCATCACCGACCAGCTGGTGACGCTGCTCGACGACGTCCGGGTGGACGCGGTCAAGATCGGCATGCTGGCCAACGCCGAGGTCATCCGCGCCGTCGCGGCCGTGCTGGAGCGCTACGCGCCGCGGTTCGTGGTGCTCGACCCGGTCATGGTCGCCAAGAGCGGCGACCGGCTGCTGGCGCCGGAGGCCGTCGGCGCGCTGCGCGACGTGCTGCTGCCGCGGGTGGACCTGATCACGCCGAACCTGCCGGAAGCGGCCGACCTGCTCGGCGAGTCCGAGATCGGCAGCCCCGACGAGATGCCGGCGCAGGCCGAGCGGCTGGCGGGCCTGGGCGCCAAGCAGGTGCTGCTCAAGGGCGGTCACCTGGACGGGGAGACCAGCGTCGACCTGCTCCACGGCGACGGGCTGGCCGAGTTCCTCAGCAGCGAGCGGGTGGCCACCACCAACGATCACGGCACCGGCTGCACGCTCTCGGCGGCGATCGCGGCGCTGCGCCCGCAGCGCGCGGATTGGCTGGAGGCCGTTCGCGAGGCCAAGCAGTACCTCACCGACGCGCTGCGCGCCTCGGAGCGCCTCGACGTGGGCCGCGGTCACGGTCCGGTGCACCACTTCCACCGCTGGTGGTGACAGTTTTAGCCATAATTGACCGGACATTTCGGACTTCGATCATGGACAGTTCTGGCTAGAACTGTCCGACTCCCGGACCCACCGATCTCTGCGAGGGTTTTCATGAGCACCTTGCCCGCACCGCCTGCCGGGGGTTTCTGCGCTGAGGCGTGGGACCGGACCGCCGGACTCCAGAAGGCGATCGAGGAGCACCCGTTCAACGTCGCGCTCGCCGACGGCAGCCTGCAGCGGGACGTCTTCGCCTTCTACATCGTCCAGGACGCCCGCTACCTGGTCGGCTTCGCGCAGGCGCTGTCGGCCGCGGCGGCCCGTGCCGACGACGCCGCGGACGCGGCGTTCCTGGCCGGTGCCGCGCAGGGCGCGCTGATCGAGGAGCGCCGGCTGCACGCCGGCTACGTCGCCGAGTTCGGGCTGACCGACGAGGAGATCGCCGGGATCGACACCTCGCCGACGTGCCTGGGCTACACGTCCTACCTGCGGGCCTGCGCGCTGACCGAGTCCTACCCGGTGCTGCTGGCGGCGATCCTGCCGTGCTTCTGGGTCTACCAGCACGTCGGCAGCACGATCCTCGACGCGACCGGCGCCATCGACGGTCACCCGTACAAGGCGTGGATCACCACCTACGCCGACGACGAGTTCGCCGAGGCGGTGCTGTCCGCGCGCGAGCTCACCGACAAGGTCGCGGCGCGCGCCGACGAGGCGACGCGGGAGCAGATGTTCGCCGCGTTCGCCCGCGCGACCGAGTACGAGTGGCTGTTCTGGAACAGCGCGTGGATCAAGGAGACCTGGCCGACCGCGAAATTCCTTGCCTGACAAGGAATTCGCATCTCAGTTACGCTGACGGCGGCTCATCGCGAGCGGTGGGCCGTCACCCTCTTCGGATAACACCAAAGCGTGATTCATGTTGTGATGCAGGTCACGATCTTGTGGTGTTAACGAAGCGCCCAGCACAGCGACATCCAGGGCGAAACCCCTGCTCGAGCTGGGCATTCAGGGGGCGGTCGTTCTTCAGGCGTGGATGGAGTCCCGGGGCAGTGAGTTCTCTTCTGATCGTGTTCATCGGCATGTCGGTCCCGATCCTGGCCGCCGCGCCGTTCTACATCGCCGACCGCCGGAACCAGACCGAATCCGACGAGCCCGAGAAGGCCGAGCTCGGGCCCGAGATCACCGAGGCGCCCCGGATCTGGCCGGATCCCGAGGAAGGTCCGGCGTGCGAGATCCCGGAGGCCCGCACGCCGGAGGACGCGCCCGTCCACGCGGCTCACGCCGAGCCGGACCGGGTCGCTCAGCCGTAGATGGTCCTGGCCAGCGCCGACTTGCGCTGCTGCAGCTCGCGCAGCGCGGCGGTGCTGAACCCGCCCCCGCTCGGACTCGCCGGGATCTCCAGGCCCTCGCTCAGCTGCCAGCCCGAACCGCGCTCGATCAGCGACCGGTGCTTGTTGGTGTAGTAGCCGGAGTTGATCGACACCGCGACGCCGCTCGCCCCGGCCGCGGCGGCCAGCAGGTGCAGGTGGAACCGGGTCGACAGCCACCGCTGCCCGGGCTTGGCGGGCAGGCCCTCGCGCATGATCTCGTCGAAGGCGTGGAACCGGGCTCCGGGCAGGTCGTGCTCGACGAGCGCGAAGACCTCCCGGTCGGCGCGCGGGATGCCCTCCACGAACGCCACCTGCTCGGGGTCGACCTTCCACTCGCGCAGCGTGTCGAGCAGGAAACCGGCCAGCGCCGGGACCGTCTCGTCCAGCAGGTCCGACTGCATGCAGACCATGACCTCGCGGACGTCGTCGTCCTCGGTGCGGAACAGGCCGGGCTCGACGCCGAAGAACATGTCGTCGCCGGTGGTGGAGGCGTTGACCAGCATCGCCGCCGACGGCTCGTCGCGGACGTCGACGACCTCGAACTGGTCGGCCAGGCTGCGCAGCAGCGGTTCTCCCCCGTCCGCGACGGGGAGAGGCCCTGGCCGGTCATCACCGCGCGGCCGCCGGAGCGGTGCGCGGCCGCGGCGGTGGCCGCGAGCAGGCCGATGTGGCGGGGCCAGATGCCGTTGATGAAGCCGCCGCCGATCACGTGGAACAGGTCCATCTGCCTGACCAGCTCGATGCCGGCGACCCAGCGCGGCGCCAGTCCGGGGTTGTGGATCGCGTGCTGCACGAACGCCGCCACGGCCCACGGCTCGTCCTCGGGGGCCTCCCAGCACAACCGCCAGAACGTGTCGGTGAAGCGCACGTTGGGGTGCAGGTCGGAGAGCATCACCGAGCTGGGCCCGGGGTTGGGGCAGTCGATCCAGATCTCGCTGCGCGGAGCGACCTTCGCCAGGTGCTTGAGCCACGCCGCGGCGATCAGCTCGTCGCCGTAGTTGGGGTGACCGGTGGTGGCGACGAGGTATATCCGGTGCGGGGTGTTCACCAAGGAGGCTCCAGCCATCGGTTGCGCGGTTCGTTCACGAACCTAGCAACCGGTGGGACACCCGTACCATCTTCGCACCGCACGGACTCGCGGCCGGCTCAGCCGGTCTTGCTGATCTCCGAGCGCAGGCGCTCCAGGCGGCGCTTGGAGCGGTTGAACTTGGCCTGGTAGCGGGCCTCGAAGATGTCGGTCGGGATCTCCGGCATCTCCATCGGCTCGGGCGCGCGCGGCTGCGGCGCGATCGCCTCGTCGATCTTCACCGGCTGGGTGGGCTCGCCCTCGCGGTCGGTCTTCTCGCCCTCGGAGGACGCCTCGGCCGTCGCGGTCTCCTCGCCCGGAGCCGCGGCGGCGCCCAGCGCGTGCTTGCCGCGCGGGGCCGCCTCCGGCTGCTGGGACGCTTCCGCCTTGCGGTTCGCGCGGTGGAGCAGTGGCCAGAACACCAGCGTGGCCACCGCGAGACCGCACACGAACATCAGAAACAGCATTTCCACCAGCCGCCTCCGGGGTCAGCTCTGCCGAGCGCTGTCAGTTCTGCCGCGCACCGGGAGCCTGGGCGGCTCCGTTGGTGGTGTGCTGCGGCTCGATCGGGATCGTGTAGGTCTGCACGTCATCGCGCTGCTCGGGCAGCGTGACGTGCTGGAGCCGGTGCTCGTCGGGCTCCACCGGCCCGTCGGTCTCGACGGGGCCGTCGGTCGTGCTGCGCAGGTTCGCGGCGGACTCGTCGAGGACGCGCTTGGCGCCGTCCATCGCCTGCAGCACCGAGGAGCGCAGCTCCTCCAGCCGCATCCGCTCGACGCGGATCTCCTCGAGGGCTTCGAGCCGCATCTGCTCCGACTCGGCGTCCCACTGCCCGCACTGCTTGCGGGTCTCGGCGATCAGCGAGTCGGACTCCTCCTGGGCGTCGGTGACGACCTTCTTGTACTCGTTGCGGATCTCCTGCCGCATCCGGTACTCGCGGCTGCGCTGCTCGCTGAGCTTCTGCTCGTGCTCGCGCTGCAGCTTGGCGCGCCGCGACTCGACGTCGGAGACGAGCTCGTTGCACTCGTCGCGGAGCTCGGAGGCGGCCTGCTCGGCTTCGCTGATCAGCGCGCGGGCCTCGGTCTCCGCCGTGCCGCGGATGATCTCGGCCTGGCGCTTGGCCTGATCGCGCAGGGTCTGCACCTCGTCCTCGGCGATCGCGAGCATGTTCTGCACTCGCTGCGAGGCGGCCGGCAGGCCGGTGTCGGAGGATTCGATGCTCTTGAGGCGCTGCTCGGCCTGATCCAGGCTGCGGCGGGTGTCGTCGCAGAGCTTGCGCAGGTCGTTGTTGAGCCGGACCGCTTCGTTGCGATCGATGGTGACCATGCGCAGCTGGTCTTCCAGGAGCTCGATGTGCTCGATGACCTGGTGGCGGCTGAAACCGCGGACCTGGATGTCGAAACCCGGCCGGAGCGGCACGACTGCGTCGGCGTCATCCATGGGTGATCTCCTCTCCGGACGGTAGGCCCATTCGATGCTTCGGAGAGTAGGGCGGATGTTCGGGCAACGCCCAGCGAGACACAACGATCATCACCGGATCAGGTGTTGATCAATCGTGTTGGCCGGCTTGCCGCGTCCGGAGATGTTGGCACCGATCTGTCCACAGTGCACGCCGGAATCGGGGTGATCGGCTCGCCCGGCCGTTGCCGCCGCGCGGCGATCGCCGGTGACGCTCTATCGCCCGATCAAGTGCTTAGGTTAGGCTCCGCTTACAAAGATGTTCACAGATGGAGGGGAGCGCGGCGTGTCTCACGGAGCCGACCTGGTCGGGCGACAGCACCAACGGGCCTCGGTGCTGCTGCGGCGTTGGCTGGCCGAGACGCACACGCCGGTCGCCGAAGGTCCGCTGCGGCTGACCATCGGATCGCTGTCGCTGCACGTGGACGTCGTCTACGACTCCCCGACGGGTGCGCACGGGTTCGGTTCGATCGGTGTGCTCGACGCCGAGGGCCGGACGCTGGTCTCGGCGGACCCGGCGCTGCTGGCCGCCGCCTGCTCGGCCGACGCGCGGGCGCGCTCGCGCGCCGAGTCGCCGATCAACCGGCCGGAGTCCGGCACGCTCGTCGACTGGCTGCTGGACGCCCTGCCGCGTCGCGAGGTGGATCCGCTGCCGCTGCGCGATGACCTGGTGGCCGTGGGCCGTCAGCTGTCCAACGCCGCCGAAGCCCAGCGCTGGCTGACCCGGCACGTCGAGGAGCGGCTGCTGCCGGAGGTGCTCGCGTTCGACGGCACCGACCGGGGTGGGCTCACCGCGCGGCTGCTCAGCCGGGGCGTGCTGGTCGTCATCGGCCTGCTGGGCCGGCGCGGCGTGGTGCACGAGGAGTACCTGCTGGCCGAGCTGGCCAAGCGGCTCGGCGGGATCGCCGAGCAGCACTCGCAGGTCGCCGAGCTGGTCGAGCACTGGCTGACCAGCCCGACCCTGACCGATCTCGCCGCGCTCAACGGCTCGCAGCTGCGGTACCGCGACGAGACGGGTGCGGTGCGGGTGCGGCCGGTTCCCTTCGAGCACCGCAACCCGCTGCGGCTCGACCCGCCCGCTGACGTGCCCGGGGTGCCGCTGCCGGAGCTGGGCGAGGGCTGGTCGCTGCGACCGGTGGCGATCACCGGCGAGGACGGCGGTGCGGACGTCGCGCTGGTGCACCGCTGGATGAACCGCGAGCACGTCGCGGTCAACTGGAACCAGGACTGGCCGCTGGAGCGGTGGCGCGACGAGCTCGCCACCCAGCTGGCCGGGGAGCACTCGGTGCCGTGCGTGGTGGCGCGCGACGGGCGCGACATCGGCTACCTGGAGCTCTACCGGGTGCAGCGGGACAAGCTGGCGCGCTGCTACTCGCACGCGCCGCACGACCTCGGCGCGCACATCGCGATCGGCGAGCCGGACGCGATCGGCAAGGGCGTGGGCTCGGAGCTGCTCGGCGCGGTCGCGCGGGGCCTGCTCGCGGCGGACCCGGCGTGCCGGAACGTCGTCGCCGAACCGAATGTCCACAATGGAGCGTCGGTGGGCGCGTTCGGCAAGGCGGGCTTCGCGCAGGCGGCCGAGGTCGGTTTGCCGAACAAGAACTCCGCGTTGATGGTGTTCGCACGCCCGGGTGAGTAGCCCCACGTCAGGCGGTCCGGTGTGCGGGTGTACTCCCGATCGAATCTTGACTAAGGTTAGCCTTACTTATCTTGTTGATCGTGGGGAGAGCAATGCCGTCGCGAGCTGACCAGTTGCCGCACCAGTTGCCGCTGTCCGCGGCGCAGGCCGGGATCTGGTTCGCCCAACAACTCGACCACGCCAACCCGATCTTCAACACCGCCGAGCGCGTGGAGATCGAGGCGGAGATCGACCCGGAGCTGTTCGCCGAAGCCCTGCGCACCGCGGTCGCCGAGGCCGAGACGCTGCGGATCCGGGTCGTCGACGACGGCGAGGGCCCGCAGCAGGTCGTCGACGAGCTCGGCGCAGTCGAGCTGCCGGTGCTGGACTTCTCCGGCGAGGCCGATCCGGACGCCCGCGCCGAGGAGTGGATCCGCGCCGACCTGGACGCGCCCGTCGACCTCACCCGGGGGCAGGGCGACGGCGGCCGGTTGTGGACCGCGGCGCTGTGCAGGCTGGGGGAGCGGCGCTGGTGGTGGTACCAGCGCATCCACCACGTGGCCGTGGACGGGTACGGGTTCTCGATCATCCTGCGCCGCGTCGCCGAGGTCTACAGCGCGCTCGTCGCCGGTGAGCAGCCGGGCGAGTCGCCGTTCGCGGGCCTGGCGGAGCTCGTCGACGACGAGCGGGACTACCTGGCCTCGCCGAAGGCCGAGCGCGACGCCACCTACTGGCGCGAGCGCTTCGCCGACGACCCCGACGTGGTCACCCTCACCGAGCGCTCGCGGCCCACCGCGCGCACCTTCCACCGGCAGCTCGCCGCCGCCTCCTCGCTGGAGGCGCTGGGCGCGGCCGCCGAGGAGGCGCGCACGATCTGGCCGGACGCGCTGATCGCCGCCTTCGGCGCCTACCTGCACCGGATGACCGGGGCGAACGACGTCGTGCTGGGCCTGCCGGTGATGGGCCGGATGGGCTCGGTGGCGCTGCGCGTGCCCGGCATGGTCGTCAACGTCCTGCCGCTGCGGCTGCGGGTCGACGCCGGCACCACCCGCGACGAGCTGATCGCGCAGGTCGCCAAGGCCGTGCGGGACCTGCGCAAGCACCAGCGACACCGCAGCGAGCAGCTGCGCCGGGACCTGATGCTGCTCGGTTCGGACCGGACCCTGTTCGGACCGATGATCAACATCAAGTCCTTCGACTACGACCTCGACTTCGCCGGGGCGCCCGGGAAGGTGCACAACGTCGCCGCCGGGCCCGTCGACGACCTCAGCGTGCTCGTCCGCACCGAGGGCGACGAGCTGCGCTTCGAGTTCGACGCCAACCCCGACCGCTACACCGCCGACGAGCTGACCGCGCACCGCGAGCGGTTCCTGCGGTTCCTCGACACCTTCGCCGACGCCGCCGGCGACACCCCGGTCGGCGGCGTCGAGCTGCTCACCCGCGACGAGCGCACCCGCATCCTCGACGAGTGGAACGCGCCGGTGCCCGGCTTCGCCGAGGCCGAACCGGCGACGCTGCCGCAGCTGTTCGAGGAGCAGGCGCAGCGCACCCCCGACTCGGTCGCGGTGACCTTCCAGGGCGCGTCCCTGACCTACGGCGAGCTCGACGCGCGCGCCAACCAGCTCGCGCACCACCTCATCGACCACGGCGTCGGGCCCGAGCAGCTGGTGGCGCTGGCGCTGCCGCGCTCGACCGAGCTCGTCGTGTCGCTGCTGGCCGTGCTCAAAGCCGGAGCGGCCTACCTGCCGCTGGACCCCGGGCACCCGGCCGAGCGGATCGCCTACATCGTCGGCGACGCGCAGCCGACCATGCTCATCAGCGACCGCGAGCACGCCGACCGGCTGCCCGAGGGCATCACCCGCGTGCTGCTCGACGACGGGACCGCCATCGCCGAGATCGTGCGGCACTCGCAGCGCAACCCCAAGCCCGGCGAGCGCGGGCCGCTGACCAGCGAGCACGCCGCCTACGTCATCTACACCTCGGGCTCGACCGGGCAGCCCAAGGGCGTGGCGATCCCGCACCAGAACGTGGTGCGGCTGTTCTCGGCCACCGACCCGTGGTTCGGGTTCACCGGCGACGACGTGTGGACGCTGTTCCACTCCTACGCCTTCGACTTCTCGGTGTGGGAGCTGTGGGGAGCGCTGCTGCACGGCGGCAGGCTCGTCGTGGTGCCGCACGAGGTCAGCCGCTCGCCGGAGGAGTTCCTGGAACTGCTGCGGCGCGAGCGGGTCACCGTGCTCAACCAGACGCCCTCGGCGTTCTACCAGCTCAGCCAGGCCGATCGGGAGAACCCGGGCGCCGAGCTGGCGCTGCGCTACGTCGTCTTCGGCGGTGAGGCGCTGGAACTGTCCAGGTTGGACGACTGGTACCGGCGGCATCCCGAGACGCCCAAGCTGATCAACATGTACGGGATCACCGAGACCACCGTGCACGTCTCCTACGTCGAGCTCGACGCCGACCTGGTGGCCCGCCGCGACGGCAGCGTCATCGGGCGGGGAATCCCGGATCTGCGGGTCTACCTGCTGGATTCGCGGCTGCAGCCGGTCCCGCCCGGCGTGACCGGCGAGATGTACGTGGCCGGTGCGGGATTGGCGCGCGGGTACCTGGGGCGGCGCGGGCTGACCGCGCAGCGGTTCGTCGCCGACCCGTTCGGCGAGCCCGGCTCGCGGATGTACCGCTCCGGCGACCTCGGGCGCTGGCGGCCCGACGGGACCATCGAGTTCATGGGCCGCGCCGACCAGCAGGTCAAGGTGCGCGGGTTCCGCATCGAACTCGGCGAGATCGAGGCCAACCTGGCCGTGCACCCGCAGGTCAAGCAGGCCGCGGTCGTGGTGCGCGAGGACGTCCCCGGCGACCGGCGGCTGGTCGGCTACACCGTCGGCGGGGCCGACCCGGCGTCGCTGCGCGCCCACCTCGCCGACCGGCTGCCCTCCTACATGGTCCCGGCCGCGTTCGTCGACGTCGACGAGATCCCGTTGACCGCCAACGGGAAGCTCGACGCCGAGGCGCTGCCCGCGCCGGAGGTCTCCGGAGGCGGCGGGGAACCGCGCACCCACGCCGAGCGGGTGCTGTGCCGGTTGTTCGGCGAGGTGCTGGGCGTGGATGAGGTCGGGGTCGACGACGGCTTCTTCGAGCTCGGCGGGCACTCGCTGCTGGCGACCCGGTTGCTGACCCGGGTGCGCGCCGAACTCGGCGCCGAGCTCGGCATCCGCACCCTCTTCGACCACCCGACCGTCGCGGAACTGTCCGAGCGGCTGCGGGTTTCCGGCCACGCCCAACCCGAACTGCGCCCGGTGCAACGCCCCGACGAGGTGCCGCTGTCGTTCGCCCAGCAGCGGCTGTGGTTCCTCAACCGGCTCGAAGGCCCCAGCGCCACCTACAACATGCCGCTGGTGCTGCGGATGAGCACCGAGCCCGACGTGGCCGCGCTGCGCGCCGCGCTCGGCGACGTCGTCGCCCGGCACGAGAGCCTGCGCACCACGTTCCCCGACACCCTCGGCGAGCCCCGCCAACTCGTCGGCGACCACGTGCCGGAGCTGAACGTCACCGATGTGTCCGATGTGGACTCCGCGCTGACCGAGGCGGCGCGGCGGGGATTCGACCTGGCCACCGAGGCGCCGATCCGCACCGAGCTGTTCCGCGACGGCGACCGGACCGCGCTGCTGGTGCTGCTGCACCACGTCGCGGGCGACGAGTGGTCGGTGCGCCCGCTGGTGCACGACCTGTCGGTCGCCTACGCCGCGCGGCTGAACGGTGCTGCGCCGCAGTGGGATCCGCTGCCGGTGCAGTACGTGGACTACGCGCTGTGGCAGCGCGAACTCCTCGGCGACGAGGCCGACCCGGGCGGTGTCGCCGCCCGGCAGCTGGAGTTCTGGAAGCAGGCCCTCGCCGACCTGCCCGACCAGCTGGAGCTGCCCACCGACTACCCGCGCCCGGCCGCGTCCAGCCACCGCGGCGAGTCCGTGCGCTTCAGCCTCGACGCCGACCTGCACCGCCGACTGCGGGACCTGGCGGCCGAGCACCAGGCCAGCGCGTTCATGGTGCTGCAGACCGCGCTCGCCGCGCTGCTGACCCGGATGGGCGCCGGCACCGACGTCCCGATCGGCTCGCCCGTGGCCGGACGCGGCGACGACCGGCTCGACGACCTCGTCGGGTTCTTCGTCAACAGCCTCGTGCTGCGCACCGACACCTCCGGCGACCCGACCTTCGCCGAGCTGCTGGACCGGGTGCGCCAGACCGACCTCGCGGCCTTCGACAACGCCGAGCTGCCCTTCGAGCGGCTCGCCGAACTGCTCAACCCGACGCGCTCGCTGGCCCGCCACCCGCTGTTCCAGGTGATGCTGGCGTACTGGGGCGCCGCCGACTCGGTGCGCGCCGACCTGCCCGGGATCGAGACCTCCGTGGACACGATCCCGGCGGGAGCGGCGAAGTTCGACCTGGCCTTCAGCCTCCATGAGAGCGCTCACGGCGACGTCAGCGGGCTGGTGCAGTACAGCACCGACCTGTTCACCGAGCGCACGGTCGAATCGCTGGTCGACCGGTTCGTGATGTTGCTCGAATCCGCCGTCGCCGCACCGGACACGCCCATCGGGCGGCTCGACGTGCTCGGCGACCGGACCCGCAAGCAGGTCCTGGCCTGGGGCGACGCGACCGGCGACGTCGGGCCCGCGGGCACCTTCCCGCAGCTGCTCGCCGAACGCGCCGAAGCCGCGCCGGACAAGCCCGCGCTGGTCTTCGCCGACACCGAGCTCACCTACCGGCAGCTGCGCGAGCGCGTCACCGAGCAGGCGAAGATGCTGGTGGAGCGGGGTGCCGGGCCGGGCGACATCGTCGGCGTGATGCTGCCGCGCTCGGCCGAGCTGATCATCGGCCTGCTCGCGGCGATGCACGCCGGAGCCGCTTACCTCGCGCTCGACCCCGAGTACCCGCCTGAACGCCTGCGGCACATGGTCGACGACGCCCGGCCGCGGTTGGTGCTCACCGACGACCTCGACGCGGACCTGCCCACGACGCTGGTGCACCACGCCGACCGCCCCGAGGGCGACCCGCGGCTGCCGGAACCCGAGCTCGACGACGCCGCCTACGTCATCTACACCTCCGGCTCCACCGGCACGCCCAAGGGCGTGATCGTGGCCCACAGCGGCATCGGCAAGCTGCTGGCCACCCAGACCCGCCGCGTCGGGATCACCCCCGACAGCCGGGTGCTGCAGTTCGCCTCGCCGAGCTTCGACGTGGCGTTCTGGGAGATGTGCATGGGCCTGCTCAGCGGCGGAACGCTCGTCGTCGTGCCCTCCGACCTGCGCGTCCCCGGCGAGGCGCTGGCCGAGTACGCGCGGCGCCACGAGGTCACGCACCTGGCGATCGGGCCGTCGATGATGGGCATGTTCCCCACCGACGTGCGGCTGCCGGAGAACGCGACGCTGCTGTGCGGCGCCGAGAAGGTGCCCTCGGACCTGGTGCAGCGCTGGGGCCGGGACCGGCCGATGCTCAACTGCTACGGACCGACCGAGGCCACCGTCAACACCACGCTGTGGGACTGCGACCCGGACGCGGTGTCGAGCTCGGTGCCGATCGGCGTGCCCGACCCGGGCGCCCGCGTCCACGTCCTCGACGAGCGGCTGCAGCCCTGCCCGCCCGGGGTCGTCGGCGAGCTCTACGTCTCCGGGCTCGGGCTCGCCCGCGGCTACCTCAACCGGGCCGGGCTGACCGCCGAGCGCTTCGTCGCCGACCCGTTCGGCGAACCCGGCGCCCGCATGTACCGCACCGGCGACCTGGTGCGCTGGCGCGCCGACGGGACCCTGGACTTCGCCGGCCGCGCCGACGACCAGGTCAAGATCCGCGGTTTCCGCATCGAGCTCGGCGAGGTCGAGGCGGTGCTGGCTCAGCACGCCGACGTCTCGCAGGTCGCCGCCGTGGTCCGCGAGGACACCCCCGGTGACAAGCGGCTGGTGGCCTACGTCGTCGGCGACTCCGACGCGGCCGAGTTGCGCAGGCACGTGGGCGAGGAGCTGCCCGACTACATGGTCCCGGCGGCCGTGGTGTTCGTCGACGCGCTGCCGCTGCTGCCCAACGGCAAGCTCGACCGCCGCGCGCTGCCCGCGCCCGACCTGGCCGAGGCGGTCGGCAACGACATGCCGCGCAACCCCACCGAGGAGATCCTCTGCGGGCTGTTCGCCGAGGTCCTGGGCCTGCCCCGGGTCGGCGTGCACGACGGGTTCTTCGACCTGGGCGGGCACTCGCTGCTCGCGGCCAAGCTCATCGGGCGGATCCGCGACGCGCTGGGCATCAAGGTCAACGTCGGCAGCCTGTTCGCCGCGCCCAGCGTGGCCGGGCTCGCCGAGCGCCTGCGCACCGGCGGGGGCCGCGACGCGCTGGAGATCCTGCTGCCGCTGCGCACCAGCGGCGCCGAGCCGCCGCTGTTCTGCGTGCACCCGGCGGCCGGTCTGGCCTGGCCGTTCTCCGGGCTGCTCAAGCTGATCGACGACGAGCGGCCGATCTACGGCATCCAGACCCGCGGGCTGGCCGAACCGGCGCCGGTGGCGGGCAGCCTCGCCGAGATGGCCGCCGAGTACCTGGAGCACGTCCGCGCGGTGCAGCCCCGCGGGCCGTACCACTTCTTGGGCTGGTCCTTCGGCGGCGTGGTCGCCCACGAGATGAGCACCCAGCTGCAGGCCCAGGGCGAGGAGGTGCGCTTCCTGTGCATGCTCGACTCCTACCCCAAGGACGTCTGGGACGTGCTGCCCACCGAGGAGGAGGCGCTGCGGGCCCTGCTCTACATGGCCGGCTACGACCTCTCCCAGCTCCGCGACGGGACGCTGACCCGCGAGTACGTGCTGGAGGTCCTCTCGGCCGAGGGCAGCGCGCTGGCGAACCTGGAGGAGCACAGCGTCACCGCCATCATCGACAACTTCGCCAACTGCGCGGTCCTGGAGAACACCACCGAGCACGACCGGTTCCGGGGTGACGTGCTGTTCTTCTGCGCCACCGTGAACCCGGCGAAGGAGTCGCTGACCAGCGCCATGTGGCAGCCCTACGTGGACGGTGCCGTGATCCACCACGACATCGCCTGCGAGCACAAGGACATGACTCAGCCGGAACCGCTGGCCGAGATCGCAGCGATCGTGCAGGAATCGCTCGACGCGCTCGACGGGTGACCGGGCGAGGGCGAACGCGAGGAGGAACGAACCGATGACCAACCCGTTCGAGGATCCGGACGCGCAGTACTACGCCCTGATCAACGATCAGGACCAGTACTCGCTGTGGCCGGCCGCGATCGAGGTGCCGGCCGGCTGGACCGTCGCGCACGGGCCGACCGACCGGCAGTCCTGCGTCGACCACATCGAGGTCCACTGGACCGACATGCGGCCGGCCCGCTGATGGCCCCCCTGATGGTCACCGCCGGGCGGCGGGTGAACCCGCAGGTCGCGGTGTGCGTCTGCTACGTCGCGGCGATGTTCATGAACGGCATGGACGCCACCATCGTCAACGTGGCGCTGCCCGCGCTGGTCGACGAGTTCTCGGTGTCGGCGAGCGCGGCGTCGGCGGTCAACGTCGGCTACCTCGTGAGCCTCGCGGTGTGCATCCCGGTGTCGGGCTGGCTCGGCGACCGCTTCGGCACGAAACGCGTGTTCCTGGCGGCGTTCGGGACGTTCGTGCTCGCCTCGGCGCTGTGCGGGATCTCCGGCGACCTGACGCAGCTGACCCTGGCGCGCGTCCTGCAGGGAGCGGGCGGCGGCGTGATGAGCCCGGTCGCGCTGACGCTGCTGTTCCGCGCCTACCCGCCCGCTGAGCGGATCCGGCTGTCCCGGGTTCTGCTGCTGCCCACGGCGGTCGCACCCGCGCTGGGGCCGGTGCTGGGCGGGTTCTTCGTCGAGCACCTGACCTGGCGGTGGGGCTTCTTCGTGAACCTGCCGATCGGCCTGGCAGCGCTGGTCTTCGGCGCGCTGCTGCTGCGAGAGCACGTGGAGGCTCCCGACAAGCGCTTCGACCTGCGCGGATTCGCGCTCGCCGCACCGGGTCTCGGGCTGGTCGTGTTCAGCCTCGAAGGCATCGCCAGCGGTACTTCGGCGGTGCTGAGCTGGGGCGCCGGTGCCGCCGGGCTCGTGCTGCTGGGCCTGCTGGTGCGGTCCCAGCTGCGCACCGAGCACCCGATGCTGGACCTGCGGTTGTTCGCCGACGACCACTTCCGCCGGGCGAGCCTGATCCTGTTCACCTGCCTGGTCGGATTCCTCGGCACGCTCTACGGGTTCACCCTGATGTACCAGGTGGAGCTGGGTGCCTCGGCGTGGGAGACCGGCCTGGTGACGCTGCCGAAGGCGGTCGGGCTGATGATCGCCTCGCAGCTGGTCGCCTGGGCGCACCGCAGGTTCGGGCCGCGGTTGCTGATCGCGGTGGCGATGCTGGGCGCGGCGGCCTCGTTCGCGATGATGAACCTCATCGGGCCGCACGACGCGTGGATGGCCGCGTTCGTCCAGCTGGCGTCCGGGTTCTTCGTCGGGGCGGCCACGGCCGAGCTCCAGGTGATCGCGTTCAGCACCATCGACAAGGCCGCCACCGGCGGCGCTTCGACGCTGTTCAACGTGCAGCGGCAGGTCGGTTCGGCGCTGGGCGTGGCCATCACGGCCAGCGTTCTCGCCGCTTCGGGACCGGGCCTGGGTTCCTACCACCTGGCGATGCTGACCTCCGCCGGGTTCGCGATCGTCGGTGTTCTGCTCGCCTTGCGGGTCACGGAAGTCGTGGCGCCGCAACGGGAACCGGTCGCGGCCGGGCGCTGAGAAGACGCGAGAGATCTGAGCCACCACGGGGAAGACATTCTTCCGATCTATGGTTAGGCTAGCCTTAACTGAGTGATCGTTGGTGGAGCGGAAAGGAACGCACGGTCGATGGGTACTGCGGATCGACTCCGGCGCAACCGGCCCCCGGCACGCGACCTCGAGGTGCTGCGCACCGCCGAGATCAGCCCGTCCATGCGGCGGGTCACCCTCGGCGGCGAGGAGCTGGAAGGCTTCCTCGACCAGCACACCGGACCCAACGTCAAGGTCTTCGTGCCGCGCCAGGGCCAGGAGCGCCCGATCCTGCCGCAGCTGGACCCCGAGACCGGCCGGTACACCTGGCCGGCGCCGGAAGTCCGGCCCACCATGCGCACCTACACCGTCCGCCGCTACGACGAGTCGCGCGGCGAGCTCGACATCGACTTCGTCATGCACGGCGAGCACGGGGTGGCCTCCAACTGGGCCCGCAACGCGCGGCCCGGCGACCGCCTCGGCGTGATGGGCCCCGGCGGCCGCGTCTGCCGCGCCGCCGACTGGTACCTGCTGGTCGGTGACGAGACCGCGCTGCCGGCGATCTCCAGCCTCGTCGAGGAGCTGCCGCCCACCGCGCGCGGCCAGGTGCTCGTCGAGGTCGACACCGCCGCCGACCGGCAGCACGTGCAGTGCCCGCCGGACCTGCGGTGGACCTGGATGCACCGCGACGGCCGCTCGGCAGGCCTGTCGCGCCAACTGATCAACGCCGTGCAGGAGCTGGACGTGCCCGCCGACGTCGACGTCTCCGCCTGGGTGGCGGGGGAGTCCGGCGTGGTGCGCGGAATCCGGCGGCACCTGCGCGACGAGCGGGGCATGGACGCCCGGTCCGTGCTGGCCATCGGCTACTGGAAGTACGGCATGGCCGAGACGGAATACCACGACAAGCACAACCACGATCGGGACTGACCGACGCGGCGACCAACCGGCCTGACCTGCGCGGTCTCGCCGTACCAGGACTCGCCCGCGAGTCGGGCTCCGGCGAACCGAGGGGACGACGTGTCTGCGGCGCTGAACCAAGAGAAAGTCCACGACGTGCTGGGGATCGGTTTCGGGCCCTCCAACCTGGCGCTGGCGATCGCGCTCGACGAGCACAACCGCGGCGCCGACGACCCGGTCGACGCGGTCTTCTTCGAGCGCCAGGCGTCCTTCGGGTGGCACCGGGGCATGCTCATCGAGGGCACCACGATGCAGGTGTCCTACCTCAAGGACCTGGTCACCATGCGCAACCCGGCCAGCGACTTCTCGTTCCTGTCCTACCTGCACGACAAGGGCAGGCTGGCCGACTTCATCAACCACAAGACGCTGTTCCCCACCCGCGTCGAGTACCACGACTACCTGGCGTGGGCGGCCGAGCGGCTCGACGACGTGGTCCGCTACGACTCCGAGGTCGTCGAGGTCCACCCGGTCGACGAGCACTACGAGGTCGTCGTCCGGCACGGCGGGCAGCTGGCCGTGCACAAAGCCCGCAACATCGTCATGGCCATCGGGCTGGAAGCCTCGGTGCCCGAGGGCGCCGAGCTCGGCGAGCGGGTCTGGCACAACCTCGACCTCATGCACCGCGTCGGCGAGCTGACCGAGTCGCCCCGGCGCTGCGTGGTCGTCGGCGCCGGCCAGTCGGCCGCCGAGGTCACCGACTACCTGCACCGCACCTTCACCGACTCCGAGGTGTGCGCGGTGTTCGGCCGCTACGGCTACAGCCCCGCCGACGACAGCCCCTTCGCCAACCGGATCTTCGACCCGCAGGCCGTCGACGACTTCTACGCCTCCTCGCCCGAGGTCCGCGCCAAGCTCATGGACTACCACCGCAACACCAACTACTCGGTGGTCGACCTGGAGCTGATCGAGGAGCTCTACGCCCGCGCCTACCAGGAGAAGGTCAAGGGGACCGAGCGGCTGCGGATCCACAACGCCAGCAGGCTCGTCGGCGTCGACACCCGCCCGGACGGCGCGGAGGTCACCGTCGAGTTCCAGCCCACCGGCGAGCGCAGCGTCCTCGACGCCGACCTGCTCGTCTACGCCACCGGCTGCCGCCCCCGCGACCCGTACACGCTGCTCGGCGAGCTGGCCCGGTACTGCGAGTGGGACGAGCAGGGCTCGCTGCAGGTCGAGCGCGACTACCGGGTGCGCACCGCGGGCGACCTGCCCGGCGCCATCTACCTCCAGGGCGGCACCGAGCACACCCACGGCATCACGTCGTCGCTGCTGTCCAACGGCGCGGTCCGCGCGGGCGAGATCCGCGACTCGCTGCTCACCCGCCGCAAGACCCCCACCAGGGACTACGCCCTCTCCCGCAACTGACCCCCGGTCCCGGCCCGGACGAGAAGAACCCGGATCACGGCCGCTCACGGAGTCCCGACTACGGCCGTGATCCGAGTCCCGATTACGGCCGTTTTCCGGGGGGTTGGCTACGGCCGTTTTCCGGGGGTTGATCGCGGCCGTGGTCCGGGTGGTCCGTGGGGTGGGAACACGGTTGCGGGTCGGGTGGTTGTAGGGAGCGATGAGTGGACTCGTGAGTGGTGGGGACCCCGTGCGCGGGGTGGCCCGCGGTGAGGCGCTGGTGCCGCTGTCCGTGCTGGACCTGGCGACCGTGGGAGTCGAGGATTCGCCGTCGGACGCCCTGGCGGCGACCACCGAGCTGGCCCAGCGGGTGGAGGAGCTCGGGTTCCACCGCATGTGGGTGGCCGAGCACCACGGGATGCCCGGCATCGCCAGCTCCTCGCCCGCCGTGGTGATCGCGCACCTGGCCGCGCGCACCCGGACGCTGCGGCTCGGCTCCGGCGGCGTCATGCTGCCCAACCACGCGCCGCTGGTCGTCGCCGAGCAGTTCGGGACGCTGCAGGCGCTGCACCCCGGTCGCATCGACCTCGGCGTCGGCCGCGCGCCCGGCACCGACCAGGCCACCGCTCGGGCGCTGCGGCGGACCGAGGGTCCGCTGTCGGCGGAGGACTTCCCGCAGCAGCTCGGCGAGCTGATCGCGTTCCTCGACGACGACTTCCCGCTGGACCACCCGTACGCCGGGGTCCAGTCCGTGCCGCACGGGCCGCTGCCGCCGGTGTGGCTGCTGGGCTCCAGCGGGTTCAGCGCGCAGCTGGCCGGGGCACTCGGGCTGCCGTTCGCCTTCGCCCACCACTTCAGCGCGCAGAACACGCTGCCCGCCCTGGAGCTCTACCGCGAGTCCTTCCAGCCCTCCGAAGTCCTCGACGAGCCCTACTCGATGATCGGCGTGCAGGCGGTGGCAGCCGACACCGACGAGGAGGCGCTGGACATCATCCGCCCCGTCGCGCTGAGCATGCTCAAGCTCCGCCAGGGCGCCCCGGGCAAGCAGCCGACCCGGCAGCAGGCCCGCGACTACCCCTACACCGACCTCGACCGGGCCTTCGTCGACCACTGGCTCGCCGACGCCGTCCACGGCAACCCCGACACCGTCCGCGCAGGTCTCGACGAGCTCCGCGACCGCACCGGCGCCGACGAGCTCATGCTCATCGCCAACCTCCCCGACGCCGCCACCAAGCTCCGCTCCTTCGACCTCATCGCGAAGTCCTACCGAATGACCTGATTCGTCCCCTCCCGTCGAGAACCGCGCGGGAACCGGGGTTCGCGCGCGACGAACGCAGGGGTTTTCGACGGGGGAGTGTGGCTCGCCACTCTAGGTCGAGGTCGCGGGCGAGCTCGAAGGGCGCGTGTCGTACGGTCTATTGACACCGGTGTTGCCAGGCGCCCGAACGCGGGCGCGACGGTGTGGGGCACGACGCGGGATTGAGGGATTGGCGTGAAGCCTGGTGTGCTGATCTTCTACCGGATCATGGCGTACGTCACTGCCGTGCTGCTGATCCTCTTGTGCGCCGCCATGGTGCTCAAGTACGGCCACTTCCTCGGCCTGTGGGCCGAGGGCTCGGCGACGCAAGAGACCGGTACGACGTGGGTGACCACGATCGGCATCGCGCACGGCTGGCTCTACATGGTCTACCTGCTGGTCGCCGTGGTGGCGACCACCCAGCTGCGCGTCCCGATGGGCCGGATGCTGCTGGTCCTGCTGGCCGGGACCATCCCGTTCGGCGCGTTCTTCGCCGAGCGCAAGGTGGTGCGCTGGCACGAGCTGCGGATGGCGGGCAAGCCGATCGTGCAGCAGCAGACCGCGGAGGAAACGACCGCCTCATGACAGCCATCCCCGAGTCCGTGGACCGGACGCAGCAGACCGCGCCGGAGAAGCCGGTGCGCCGCCGCACGGTGGTCGGCGCCTACTTCGCGCTGACCAAGCCGCGCGTCATCGAGCTGCTGCTGGTCACGACCATTCCCGCGATGTTCCTCGCCGAGCGCGGCATCCCGTCCCCGTGGTTGGTGATCGTCACGCTGGTCGGCGGCGCCATGTCCGCGGGCAGCGCCAACGCGCTCAACTGCGTCGCGGACTCCGACATCGACGCCGTCATGGACCGCACCAAGAAGCGCCCGCTGGTGCGCTACGAGGTGCCGCGCCGCAGCGCGCTGATCTTCGGCATCGCGCTGGGCGTCGTGTCGTTCCTGGTGCTGTGGCTCGGGGCGAACCTGCTGGCCGCGTCGCTGTCCACGGCCGCGATCCTGTTCTACGTCTTCGTCTACACGCTGGTGCTCAAGCGCCGCACCTCGCAGAACATCGTCTGGGGCGGCGCCGCCGGCTGCATGCCCGTGGTGGTCGGCTGGGCCGCGGTGACCGGCAAGGTCGAGTGGCCCGCGATCGTGATGTTCGGCGTGGTGTTCCTGTGGACACCGCCGCACTTCTGGTCGCTGGCCATGAAGTACAAGGACGACTACGCCCGCGCGGGCGTGCCGATGCTGCCGGTGGTCGCCACCACAAAGCAGGTCTCGGCGCGCATCCTCGCCTACAGCTGGGCCACCGTCGGCTGCACGCTGCTGCTGTTCCCGGTCACCAGCTGGGTCTACATCGCGCTGGCCGGCATCTCGGGCGTGGTCTTCCTGGTGGTCGCGCAGCGCCTGCACAACAACGCCCGCAAGGGCCTGGCGCTGAAGCCGATGACGCTGTTCCACCTGTCGAACTCGTACCTGACGCTGGTGTTCGTGGCGATCGCCGTGGACGCCGCGCTGACCCCGGTGATCGGCTGACCCCCGTGATCGGTTGACCCCGTGATCGGCTGAATCAGCGCATCACCGGCAGCACCGGGGCGTCGCTGCGCCCGGTCGCGGCGTCGATGAACGCGATCGGGTCGGCGGTTTCGGCGAGCAGGTCGACCGCCACCCGCAGCGCCTCACCGGCCAGCGGGCCGGGGCGGTCGAGATCCAGCGCGGCGGCGATGTCGAGGTAGTGCGCGACGCCCTCCAGCACGAAGATCCGCAGCGCCTCGCGCGCCGGCACCACCGCGAACCCGCCGTAGTGCACCGTGCGCTCCAGGTCGGCCTCGCGGAGCTCCGCGACGGCCTGCGGGGCGATCTCGGCGAACTGCGCGACGAGCTCGCCGGTCGACATCGTCTGCGACCGCGCGGTCGCCGATTCCTTGAGCAGCTCCGCGCTCTGCTCGGCCACCCCGCCCGGTTCCTGCATGAACGCCAGCAGCCCGGCGGCGTCGTCGTGGCTGACCGGGGCGTCGGGTGAGGGAGCCTCGATGCCCGCCTTCGTCGCCGACGGGAACGGGCTGACGTGGGTGTAGACGTCCTTGACGGTCCAGCCCGGCAGCCGCGTCGGCCGCGCCCACTGCTCGTCGTCGAGCTGCGCGCCGAGTCGTGCCCACGCCTGCCAGGTCTGCTCCAGGGCGTCGATGATCATGCGGCTCCTCTCGGTCGGCAGGTTTTCGGCCTGCGGTACCCATTCACTCACGCG
The DNA here is from genome assembly GCF_045278815.1 of Saccharopolyspora sp. ID03-671. Lineage (NCBI taxonomy): Bacteria > Bacillati > Actinomycetota > Actinomycetes > Pseudonocardiales > Pseudonocardiaceae > Saccharopolyspora > Saccharopolyspora sp. ID03-671. Next base: position 2,601,136 of record NZ_CP134054.1, on the reverse strand, counting down.
TGGTCGGGGTCCGCGGATAATCTCTTCGGGTGGCCCGGTGATCGTCAGCGGAACGGGAGCGTGCGATGAGCGGAGGGATACCGGCGCAGCCGGAACCGCCGAGTGCCGACGAACCGCCTCGGGCGGCACCGGAGACCCGACGCTGGGTGCCGCGCGTCCTCACCCCCGACTCGGTCGAGGTCGTCGACTCCATCGAGCTGGCCGACGAGTTCGCCCGCGCCCGGGGCGAGCAGCACGCCGGTCCCGCCGACCGGCTGGCCGCCGGGGTGATCGTGCTCGGCGAGGAGCTCGCCACCGAGGACTGCGCTCTGCTCGCGGCCTGGCTGCGCAGCGCCCCCGCCGACGTGCGCGGACCGGTCCTGTCGGCGGTGCTGGCCGCCGACCCGCCCCGTGAGGTGCTCGCGGACCTCGCCGCCGAGCACGCCGGTTCGGCCCGGATGGCCTTGCTGCGCCGCGAGATCGCCGGGATCGTCGCCGGCGGGCGGGTCCCGGAGTCGCCGCTGACACCGCACCCGTGGGGCGCCGACGAGGCCGAGGAGGCCCGCTCGCTGCTGTCCGCGGCCGCCGACGAGGTCGCCCCGGACCGCGTCGACCTGCTGTTACGCACCGCCACCCGGTTCGGGGCGGACCTGCCGCCGCACCGGTTCACCGCCGAGCGGTTCGTGAGCTGGTGGGCCTCGCACCCCGAAGCCGCGCTGGACCCGTCGCTGTGGCCATGCGCCGACGAGCTCGTCGCCCTGCTGCGGGCCACGCTGGTCGCCCGGCTGGAGCACTCCGAGACCGTGTTCACCGCCGTCACCGAGCACTGGTGGCCGCTGCTGCGGCACATCGCCACCGACCCCTTCGAGCCGCTGGACGCCGCGGTCCTGTCCGCCGCGGTACGCGCCAAGGGCGACACCCGCCGCGAGACGATCGACCTCTTCGCCGAGCGGATGCGCGATCCCGATCTCCCCGACGCTCCCGAGGCCGTGCTGGCCGCCCTGTTCGGCGCCGCGTCGCCCACCGTCGACGAGCTGCACCGGTTGATCGGGGCGCTGCCGGCCACCGCCGTCACCGAGTCGATAGCGCAGCGCGCCTTCGCGGTCCTCGACAAGGCCAAGGTCACCGGCCGCTACCTCGACCTGCTGCGCGTGCTCGGCCACCACCTCAGCTCCGACCTGCGGGAACTGTGGTCCGAGGACGCCCGGGTGCGGTCCTGGATCGCCGCGTTCGGCCGCGACTCCGAGGTCGGGTCGCTGTCCGGGATCTCCGATCGGGTGCTGCGCGCGCGGTTGCCCGAGGTGGTGACCGCGCTGCTGGCGGCCGATCCCCGCGCGGCCGTGCGCGCGATCGGCAGGGCCGGGCCGAACCTGCAGCAGCTGCTCCTGCGGGAGCTGCCCGCGATCTTCGGCGACGCGCGGGCCGAGGAGTCCCGACGCGACGGCGCCGTGGCGCTGGCGTTCGTGCTGGCCTGGTCCGACGGTGCCACGACCGAGATGCGCACCTCCTACGACCGGGAGCTGGAGCGGTGGGTGCGCAGCGGCAGGCGCGCCGATCACCGCCGGGTCAGCAAGCTGCTGCGGTCGTCGGCCGCCGACCACGCCGCGGCCTGGCACGAGTGGCTGCAGGAGATCGTCCGGACCCCGGCCGAACCGGACCGCGGGACCCGCAAGTGGTGGCAGCGACGCCGCTGAGTGGTCGACGGGCCCCGCGCTCTCACTGGAAGGTGTTGCGGTGCGGCCGAAAGCGTGACACCGCGGATCAATAACGGACATTCGTCGCATCGATAGTGTATGACCGGTCACGGTGCGATAACGATCGATGTCCCGCCGGGCATACTCCTCGTGGGTAGTCGTTGCGCAGGGCCACCGCGATCTCACCGCGGGTTCCTGCGCCCAAGGATCCACGGGAGGTTCGCTCATGGGGGCGGCGCTCAAGGCGCACGCGGCGTGGCTGGTCAACTCGCTGAGCATCGGGAGGAACCCGCTGCGCAGGCCGATCGACCGGCTCGCCGCCGGGCTCACTCTGCTGCTGGTGATGGTCGCGATGATCGCGGTCCCGGTGTCCGGCATGTTCGCCGAGTCGACGCACCGGGACCTGTCCGAGCGGGCCGAGCAGGCCGCGGCGACGAGCCGCTCGGTGAACGCGGTGGTCACCACGGCGCCCTCGCTGAGCATCCCGGTCTCGGAGGTCTACAGCCAGGACGCGGTCAGCTCGACGGCGGTCGTGGAGTGGCGCAACGGCCTGCACGAGCAGCGCTCCCGCGTGCAGGTGCCGTCCTCGGCGAAGGTCGGCGACACCGTTCCGGTGTGGGTCGACCAGCAGGGCGACCGGGTGCCGCCACCACCGGACGCGCAGTCGGTCACGGCCTCGGCGGTGTTCGCCGGGATCCTGCTGCTGGTCGTGCTGGAGATCGGCAGCTTCGCGCTGATCGGCGCGGTGCAGGCCGCCGCGCGCCGGATCGGCATGCGCGCCTGGGGCCGCGAGTGGGACCTGGTGCAGGGCGGCGGGACCTGGTCGCAGCGCTGATGCGCCGCAGCGCCGAGGGAGCAAGCGATCTTCACCCGTAAGGGTTAAATGTTGCCGCCGAACTTGTCTGCGGGGCCCGGCGTTGTGTTTGGGTACCCGCGTGGATCTCCACAGCGGAGCTCCATCTGTGACGGGCCCGTCGGTGCCGAGGCGGGCACGTCATCGCAGGGACGAGGAACCTCGCCCGCTGACGATGATGAGGGGATGCGGCAATGGGGGAGAAGAAGACCGAGACGGCCGACAGCGTGCCGATCTACGAGGAGCTGGCCAACGAGCTGTGCGACCCGGCGGACACCACGTGGCAGTTCTCGCCCGCGCCGTCCTTCGTCTCGGAGCTGACCGAGACCGCGGACGGCGACGAGTCGGCCGCCGTGGCCAGCTGACCCGGGCCTGACTGACGGGCTTGATCTGACGGGGCCTGACTGACCGGGCTGGGCCGACCTCACGGCTGGGTGCGGTCGGTGTCCGGGGCCGCGATGTCCACGCTCCGCGTCTCGCGGGAGAACGCGAAGGCGATCAGCGAGATCAGCGCGGTCGCGATCATCCACACCGCCACCATCCGGCCGGAGCCTCCGCCCTGCAGCACCAGCGCGGAGGCCACCAGCGGGGAGAACCCGCCCAGCGCCGCGCCGATCTCGCGGGACGAGGCGAACCCCGTGTAGCGGACCCGGGCCCCGAACAGCTCCGCGTAGAACGCGGGCTGCACCGCGATCATCGGCGCCAGTCCCAGTCCGGCCGCCACCACCAGCGCGAGCCAGATCAGCAGCGGTTGCTCGCTGTCGAGCAGGGCGAAGAACGGGAACGCGAACAAGCCGGTGAAGATCACGCTGAACAGGTTCAGCGGTTTGCGGCCGATGCGGTCCGACAGCGCGCCGTAGACCGGTTGCAGCACGATCACCACGAACGTCGAGGTGATCACGCCGGTCAGCCCGACCCAGCGCGGTAACCCGAGGGTCTCCTGGAGGTAGGCGACGCTGAAGGTCGCGTAGATGTAGACCACGGCGGTGTCGCAGATGTGCGCGCCGATGCCGATCAGGAAGTTGCGCGGGTAGCGGCGCATCGCCTCGAACACCGGCAGCTTGACCGTGCGTCGGCCGGTCGACATCCGCTCGAACACCGGGGATTCCGCCACCCGCAGCCGCACGTACAGCGACACCGCGATCATCGCGAAGCTGAGCAGGAACGGGACCCGCCAGGCCCACGCCTGCACGGCCTCGGTGCCCAGGGATTCCACCAGCAGGAAGGTCACCGTGCCGAGCAGCAGGCCGATCTGCACGCCGGTCTGGGCGTAGGAGCTGAGGTAGCCGCGCCGGTGCGGCGGGGCGTGCTCGCACAGCAGGGTCGATGCGCCGCCGAACTCCGCGCCCGCGCCCAGTCCCTGGCAGACCCGCAGCAGCGTGAGCAGCACCGGAGCCCACACGCCGATCGTCTCGTAGGTCGGCAGCAAGCCGATCAGGCCGGTCGAGACGCCCATGATCAGCGTCGTCAGCACCAGCGTGGCGCGGCGTCCGACGCGGTCCCCGAGGTGGCCGAACAGGAAACCGCCCAGCGGCCGGATGGCGAAGCCGACGCCGAAGGTCGCGAAGCCCGCGATGGTGCCGACCGCCGGATCGCTGGTGGGGAAGAACAGCTTGTTGAACACCAGCGTGACGGCGAAGCCGTAGATGAAGAAGTCGTACCACTCCAGGGCCGTGCCGACCACCGACGAGGTGACCACGCGGCGGAGTTCTCGGGGATGGGTGGGCGGGATCTGCTCGGAACCGATGGCGGCGCTGCTCATCGTCCCTCCTCGGCGGAGTTGGGCCGCGAAAGACCGTCATGGGAAGCGGTTTTCGCGCTGAGTCCGAATGGCGAGGAATGCCTGAAACCGCCGTTTCCGGGCAATTCGCGGCACATGCTGCCACACCGGATCCGAAGGAGGAACCGTCCGCTTGCGCCCGGCCCGCCTTCGTGACCGGCCTGTTCCCGCCTTCCCCCGAACGGCCGCCCCCGCTGCTCCGCCTGCGGGTCCGGGGTGGTGGTCCCGTCGGGTGCGTGCGTCACCAGGGGGCAGTTTTAGCCATAATCACTCATGATCAATGTCCGGTTTGTCCGGACAATTATGACTAAAACTGTCCCCTCCCGAGGGTCTACCAAGCGGGTGCTTGCTTGGGTAGGCTGCGTGCCGGGTTCGCGACGTCGGTGTCCGACCGGGGAGGGCGAGATGGCTCGTGCGCAGGGCGTGGAGTCGATTCCGGCAGCGGTCCGGGGTGCGGCGGAACGCTTCGGCGAGATCGAAGCGCTGGTGGACGGACCCGTCCGGCTGACCTTCGGTCAGCTCGCCGAGCGGGTCCGGGAGGTGGCGCGGACGTTCGTCGCCGTCGGCGTCCGGCCCGGCGACCGGGTGGCGCTGAACTCCCCGAACACCCACCACTGGGTCCTCGCGGCCCTCGGCGCGTCCTACGCGGGAGCGACGCTGATCCCGGTCAACACCCGCTTCACCGGCGTGGAATCCGCCGAGCTGCTGCACCGCAGCAAGGCTCGCGCGCTGGTCGTCGCCGACGAGTTCCTGGGCGTGGACCGGCTCGCAGGCATCCACGAGGCCGCGGGCGACGGCCCGGGCGAGGTCGTCGCCGGACTGCCCGAGCTGCGCGCGGTCCTGCGCGTCCCCGTCGGCACCGCGACCCCCGCCGGGCCCGGCGTCCACGACTGGGACGAGATCGCCGACCTCGCCGCCAAGGTCCCCGAATCCGAGGTCGAGCGCCGTGCCGACGCCGTCACCGCCGACGACCTCGCCGACGTGCTGTTCACCTCCGGCACCACCGGACGGGCCAAGGGCGTGATGTCCCTGCACCGCCAGTCCCTCGGCGTGGCCGCGGCGTGGGCGGAGTGCGGCGCGGTCCGCAAGGGCGACCGGTACCTGCTGGTCAACCCGTTCTCGCACAGCTTCGGCTACAAGGCCGGGATCCTGGTGTGCCTGCTGACCGGCACCACCATGCTGCCGCAGGCGGTCTTCGACGCGGCCTCGACGCTCGACGTGATCGACACCGAGCGCATCTCGATCCTGGCCGCCGCCCCCACGATCTTCCAGACCCTGCTGCACGCCCCCGAACGCGGCGGCCGCGAGCTGCCGGGCCTGCGGCTCGCGGTCACCGGCGCGGCCACCGTGCCCGTCGCGCTGGTCGAGCGGATGCGCTCCGACCTGGGTTTCGACACCGTGCTCACCGCCTACGGCCTCACCGAGGCCGTGGTGGCCACCATGTGCCGGCCCGGCGACGACGCCGAGACCGTCGCGCACACCTGCGGCCGGGCCGCCGCCGGTTTCGAGGTCGCCGTGGTCGACGCCGACGGCCGGGACATGCCCCCGGGGCAGGCGGGCGAGGTGGTGCTGCGCGGGCCGAACGTGATGCGCGGCTACCTCGACGACCCGGGCGCCACCGCGCACGCCGTCGACGCCGACGGGCGGCTGCACACCGGCGACATCGGCGTCCTCGACGAGCGCGGCTACCTGCGCATCACCGACCGGCTCAAGGACATGTACGTCTGCGGCGGGTTCAACGTCTACCCGGCCGAGGTCGAGCAGGCCCTGGCCTACCTCGACGGCGTGCGGGACGTGGCGGTGATCGGGGTGCCGCACGAGCGGCTCGGCGAGGTCGGCAAGGCCTACGTGGTCGGCGACGCCGCGCTGACCGAGGAGGCCGTGCTGGCCTTCTGCAAGCAGCGGTTGGCCAACTTCAAGCTGCCCCGCTCGGTGGAGTTCGTCGGCGAGCTGCCCCGCAACGCCTCCGGGAAGATCCTCAAGCGGGTTCTCGCGGAGCGGTGAGCCGGTCCAGCAGCGCGGACTTGATCGCCGGGCGCGAGCCGAACAGCAGCAGGAACGTGGCCTCGCGGACCAGCCGCTGCGCGTGGCTCCCCGGCAGCACCGACCGGCTCCCGTGGTGCACCGCGGCGGCCGAGGCCGCGCGCATCGCCAGTTCGGAAGCCCGCGCCCGCACCTCGGAGAGCTCCTCGGCACCGGCCTCGACGAGACTCGCCCGCGCCGCGTCCAGCTCGGTCGGCAGGCCGCCCGCGTCGTCGCCGAGCAGCGCGATCGCGCGTCCGGCCACGCCCAGCGCCAGCGCCCCGTTGAACCGCACCGAGCCCGAATCGCCCTGCAAGTAGTCGGCCTGCGGCACGGTCGAGGCGATCCGGTCGCGCGGCACGAAGTACCGGTTGAACCGCAGCGTCACGGTGCCGCTGGCCTGCACGGCCATCAGCTCCAGCGGGTCGGCGTGCAGCACGTCGCTCTCGGCCACGTCGAGCATCGCGAAGACCAGCGTGTCGTCGGAGGTGCGCCCGGCGACCAGCAGCGAGTCGACCATGCCCCAGCCGGTGAACCAGGGCGCCACGCCTTCCAGCAGGTAGCCGCCGACGACCGGCTCCGCGCGCAGCGGGGCCGGACCGGTCCGCAGCGCCGAACCGAGCGCGATCCCGCCCCGGCGCTTGCCGCGGACCAGGTCGGACAGGTAGTTCTCGCGGAGGTTGCGGTTCTTGGTGGTCTCGGCCGCGGCGAGCACGCCGTGGTGCTGGATCCACACGAACGTCGTGGTCAGGCAACCGGAGGCGAGGACCTCGATGAGCCGCAGCACCGAGGGGAAGTCGCCGACGTCGAGCGGGGTCGTCTCCGGCGAGGCCGCGAGACCGTAGAAGCCGCGCTCGGCGAGCAGTTCCAGGTGGCTCTCCGGAACGCGCTCGGCGGCGTCGACCTCCAGCGCGGCGGGGAACAGCACGTCCTCGGCGATCCGCCGGGCCTCCTGCAACGCGGGCGACTCCTGAGTCATCACCCCAGTTTCCCCCAACCCCCGGAAGCAGCACGACGGGGCATGATCGACGCCCCGTGACCAGCCGTCCGGACGCCGGCGACGTGATGTGACTCGCGTGTTCGTCACGGGGAGCGGGGCGGGTCGTTGGGTTGGCGGTGTCGTGCCGAGCGGTGTCGTGGGAGCGGGGCCGTGGTGAGCGCTTGCGAGGGAGTGCGTGTCGATGGACGACCTGGCGGGCGGTTCGGGCGGGAAGCGGTCGATGCGGGTCCTGCTGATCGGGGGCGCGGTCGTCTACCTCGTCACGATGGGGCTCTTGCAGTACAACTTCTCGCGGATGCACTCCCAGATCGATTCGGTCACCTCGAATCTGGATCGCACGAACCAGCAGTTGTCCGCGCTCGGCAACCTCGAAATGCTCAGAGCGGAGATGTCCGAACTCGATCGGAACATCGTCGCGATGCGCGACTTGATGGGACCGTTTCCGGACATGGCGCAGAGCGTCGGCGCGCTCAACGGTCAGATCGCGAGTCTGAGCCGGACCATCGTGATGTTGCAGAGCGACACCGCCGGACTCCCGTCGGTGGCCGCGAGCATCCGGCAGATGAGCGCGGAGCTGCGCAGCATCACCGCGCGCATGGACGAGATGAACCACAACGTGTCCGGGACCAGCGGGAACGTCGCCGACATGGAGGCGCAGGTCGGGGCGATGCAGCGCGCTCTGGGCGAGCTCCAGGCGGATGTGTCCGACATGGACCAGCGCCTCAAGTTCCTCCCGAAGGCGCCCGGCTGATCTCCCTCCACTGTGGAAATGAATTGCGTGCGACAGTGGGCGGAATCATGCCGTTGCGGCATGGTTGCCTCGTGAGTTCGTCGGTTATCTCACACTTCTCGTCCTCCGGGTAAACAACTGATCACGATGGCGGTGAACCGCCCGGCGGCCGAACGCGTGTGGTTAGTGTTGGCCTGTTGGGGGCGTTGATCAGTTTCAATCGGATGGGGGCCGCTTTCCTTGTTGTGCCGGGGGAATCGATGAACAAGCCAGATGAGCAGGCATCGTCGTCGCTCGCCGACTCGACGGATTCCGTCGCGGCCATGCGCGATGGCGTCGAGAAGCTGGACCTGAAGTTGGACCCGGACGCCGGTGAGGCGATCCGTTCCGCGCTGGACGAGCGCTTGCACGCGGTGGACAACTGGTTGTCGCGGGCGCGGAACCTCGCCCGGGAGGCCCCGTTCGGGAAGAACCCGGTGGGCACGGCGATGGCGGGGAAGTTCGCGGGACGGGCCGAAGGCGGTGAGAACTCGCTGGTCTCGGTGCTCACCCGGTACCGGGAAGTCCTGGTGGACGCGCGGGACGCGATCGAGGACGCGATGCGCACCTATCGCAACACCGACGAGCGCGTAGCCGACTCCTTCCAGAAGCTCATCTGATCCGCCTGGGGAGAGACCATGCCTGAGCAATCACCCGACCTCGCGTTGGTGGAAACCCAGAACTGGGCGTCGCGCAGCCACGAAGAGCTCTACGACGCCGTGCACATCGACAACGACCCGGGACGAGCGGGACAGCTCGCCGACGAGTGGACGAAGCTCGGCCGCGAGATGGCCGAGGCCGCCGACCGGATGTCGGAGAAGCTCCGCGCCACCGAAGCGGGCTGGCAGGGAGAGGCCGCCGACGCCGCGCGCTCGGCGATCCAGAAGCTGGCCGATTGGAGCCGCGACGCCGGTGAATCGGCCGGTGCGCTGGCCGAGCGCATGTCGGAGCAGGGCCGGATCATGGAGAAGGCCAAGGCCGAGATGCCCGAGCCGGTCAAAACCGACGACAGGAAGCTCGGTCTCACGGTCGCGACGGCGTACGCGGCCGGTGATCTGGAGTCGTTCGTCAAGGCGCAGGACGACATCCGCGTCGCCGAGGAGCGATCCTCCAACGCCCACGAGCAGGCCGTGCGCGTGATGACGCGGATGGAGTCCTCCTCCCGCGAGATCGACGGCGACACCCCGCGGTTCGAGCGGCCCCCGGACCCGATCGAAGACCTGAAGAAGAAGCCGTCGCCCGGTTCAGGCGACGACGTGTCGGCGAAGAACTCCGAGCAGGGCCCCGCAGGCACCCGGCAGCAGTTCGCCGACGGCGGATCCCAGGCGACCCAGAAGATCAGCAAGTCGTCCCTCCCTCCGTCCGGGCAGCAGGCGCCCCCGCTGTCGTCGCAGACCGGCGGGACGGGGCCCGAGGGCGCTCCGCTCTCGGCGCAGCAAGGCCCGACACCGCCCGGTGCGAACGCGCCGACGAAGAAGATGCAGCTCCCGGGCATCACCAGCCAGAGCTCGGCGGACGCCCCCACGATGAAGGCGAACCCGGTGAACCCCGCGAGCAGCGGGCCGCAGCAGAACCCGCCGCAGCTGGGCGATCACAAGTCGAACCACACCACCCCGCAGGGCTCGTCGTGGCAGGGCGGTGACAGCGCGCAGGCCAAGACCCGGAAGATGCGCCCGGTCCAGGGGCCCGGCGACGGGTACCAGGGTCCCGGCGGGCGTCGCCCGAACGGCCGGAACGACCGGGGCGGGAACCGGAACTGGGAGGGGAAGCTCCCCCCGATCCCGGAGACCGGTGGCCCGGGGAGCGAGTTCCCGGGCAACGCGCAGACCAACCTGGCCAGCGGTGGTTCGGCGGGCGGAGGCGGCGGTTCCGTCCCGCAGATGCCGGCCGCCGGTGGCGCGGCCGGGAGCAACCTGACGCCCGGCGGTTCGGTCGGTGTCGGCGGTGGTCAGGGCGCCGACCACGGTGCACCTGCCCAGGGGCCGTCCGGTGGGTCCGCCGCCGGTCAGTCCGGCGGCATGACGGGCGGCGGCGCGATGGGGGCCGGTGCGATGGGCGGCGCGATGGGTCGCGGCGGCCAGGGCAACCAGGACGAGGAACGCAAGGTCAAGTACGTCGAGGGCGGCCCGGTCGTCGAAGTCCCGGGCAAGGACCTCCCGCCGCCGGTCATCGGCGAGGGCAAGAAGAAGAAAAAGAGCGAAGAATGACGAATCCGGACTTCGTGCTCTCCACGGCCGAGTTCGACCTGGTCTGGTCCGCTCTCGGCCTCGGCAGGATTCCGCACCCGCTGGAGGTTCCGAGCCTCGGCGCGACGATGGAGGAGCGGGCGGAACTCGCCGACGAGGTGTTCCGCTCGCTGGCCCGGCGCGGACTCGCCACCGGCCGCGAACTCGATCCGCGGCTGGTGGACCTGCTGCGGTTGCTGGTGGAGCACGACACCTCGGTGGACGTGATCGGGCATCGGGACCGGCCGATCCTGGCGCTGGCGGCGGTCGCGCGCCGCAGCGGGGTGCTCGCGGAACTCGACGGGAACGAGCTGCGGCTGACCGAGATCCGCCCCACGTCCCTGGCGATGTCCGCCGTGGGCGTGCTGCCGCCGTGCGAGCAGGGGCAGCAGCGGGCGATCTCGATCCCGGCCGATGCGCTGACGAAGGCGCTCGCCGAGGACGCTGACGACCCGTTCGGCGGTGACGTCGACGAGGACGTCGCGCTGGTCAAGGCCGGGCTGTCGCCCCAGGATGCGGCGACCGTGCTCGAACTCGCCAACAACCGGCGGGCAGGCGGGCAGTTCGGTGTTTCACGCGGAACACGCCGTGCCACAACCCTCGTGACCTGGTTCGACACCCACCAGGGCCGCTACCTGATGGTCAAGCAGGGGGAGTGGCTCAGCATCGCACCGGCCGACAACCAGCGCATCGAGCACCGCCTCGCCGACGTCGTGTCCGCGGTGGCCTGAGGAATCCGAGGAGGAAGCCATGACGTCGTTCAAGGTCCAGGCCGAGGACCTGACCGCGCACGCCAGCCACCTGGACGGGCTCACCGACCGCTTCGACACGGCGATCGCGGCCGCCGAGAGCGTGAGCATGTCCGACGAGGCCTACGGCCTGCTGTGCTCCTTCCTGCCGCCCATCGTCAATCCGGTGGAGGAGGAAGGGATCAACGCGCTGAAGGCGGCCAAGGAGGGCGTCAGCAGCACGGCCGAGAACGTGCGCTCGACGGCCAAGGAGTACCAGGAAACCGACGACGCCAACTCCGACGAGCTGAAGAAGCTCGACGACGCGGTCAAGGTGAACAAGTCCGCGGTGGCGCTGCGCGGCGTCCCCGCGGTCGCCGACGGCGGAGCGCAGCACGAAGGCATTCCGGTGATGGAGTCGCGGCACGCGGCGGAGCAGGGGACTCCGGCGGCGGAGCCGCAGCATCAGGGGACGCGTCCGGCCGAGCAGGGGACTCCGATGACGGAGCCGCAGAAGCAGGCGTTCTCCCCGCAGCACCAGGGCGCGACACCGACGATGCGGGGCGATCTGCAGGCCTGAGACCGGCACGTCGGCGCAGCTGCGCGGATCGCGTTGAGCAGCAGGGACTTGTGAGATTTCGATGGAGGTTGTGCGATGACGGGCCAGGGCACGGGAGGGTTCGCGGTCGCCGGAGCCGACCCGGACGAGGCGGAGCGCCGGATTCAGCAGTGGGCGCAGGGCTTCGCCGACAAAGCCCAGCGCTACCGGGAAGTTCAGGCGCAGACCGAGCAGCTGAGGTTGTCGGCCAGCAGCCCTGACGGTCGTATCAAGGTGACCGTGCGCGCCGACGGCAGCGTCACGAACCTGGAGTTCACCGACAAGATCCGCTCGATGGCGCCGAACGAGCTCGCCGCGCAGATCCTGTCGACGATGCACCGGGCGCAGGCCGACATCGCCACCAAGGTCGGCGAGACGATGCAGGAGACGCTCGGCGACGAGGACCAGCAGACCCGCTCGATGATGCTGGACAACCTGCGCGAGCGGTTCCCGGAGCAGCCCGAGGACGAGGTCGAGGAGGAAACGTCCTCGAAGTGGGATGCCCCTGCCGACGAGGAGGAGGCTCCGGCACCGACGGCTCAACCGACTCCACCCGCCACGCCCTCGGCGTCGATCCCTCCCGCGCAGCCGAAGAAGCCGCGCTTCGAGGACGAGGACGACGACGAGTTCGGCCCGGACTTCGACCCGCTGCGCGACTGATCTGCTTCTGCTCTTGACCTTGTTGGCTGATTCTGGGGGTTTTCGTGGCGAATCCGTTGATTGCCGAGCGTGAGGATTCGACGAAGGCGTACAGCGGCGTTCCGATCGCGGAGTCGGTTGCCGATACGCAGAAGGCGATCGAGTCGGGGGACTGGGCCTCGGGCGTCATGGGTGCCGTGGGGACGGGCCTGGACGCGTTGGGGATGGCGCTGGATCCGTTCGGCGCGATCTTCTCGGCCGGCGTCGGCTGGCTGATCGAGCACGTCGGCCCCGTCTCGGATGCGCTGGACTCGCTGACCGGTGATCCGGACGAGATCAAGGCCCACTCGGAGACGTGGAAGAACGTCGCGTCGGAGCTCGACGCGATCAACACCGAGATGAAGGACCTGGTCAAGGCCGACACCGCCAACTGGATGGGCGATGCCGGTGATGCCTACCGCAAGCGCAGCGAGGACACCGCGAACCTGATCGATGCGGCGAAGAAGGCCGCCGAGGGCGCCGCGGACGGGATCGGCACGGCCGGTGAGGTTGTCGGCGCGGTGCGGACGCTGGTGCGCGACATCATCGCCGAGCTGGTCGGCCACCTGATCAGCTGGGCGCTGCAGGTGGTCTGCACGCTGGGCATCGCGATGGCGTGGGTGGTCCCGCAGGTCGTCGCGGAGGTCGCCAAGGTCGCCGCCAGGATCGCCGACATCACGACGAAGCTCGTCAAGGCGATGAAGGCCCTGTCGCCGCTGCTGAAGAAGCTCGGCGACGGCTTCGGAGACGCCAAGAAACAACTGGACAAGATCAAGAAGGACGACGGCAAGTCCGACGGGCCTGCCACGACGAAGTCGGCGAGTGCGGACAACAAGCCCGACGGTGGCGCGAACAACACGAACCAGCAGTCGACCGACCGGTCGCCGGACAACGGTGACTCCGGCTCGGGCGGCGGCGGGAATTCGGGGGCGAACGGCCCGGCGGGCACGAACGCCGCTGGGGCGAGCAGGTCGCTGGGAGGGCAGCAGCCGAACCCCAAGGCGCCCGACAAGCTGAACACCTGCGGTGACCCGATCGACGTCGCTACCGGTCAGATGGTCATGGCGGAAACCGATGCGGAGTTCTTGGGCGAGCCGCCCCTCGTCTTCGAGCGCACCCACTTCTCCTCGTACCAGAACGGCCGTTGGTTCGGGCCCAGCTGGATGTCCACATTGGATGAACGGCTTGAGGTCAACGAGAAGGGCGTGAGCTTCGCCGCCGCAGACGGCACGATTCAGCACTTCCCGATGCCGATGCCCGGTGAATGGGCCATCAGCGACCGAGGTCCGAATCGTCGCTTGCTGCGCGTGGAGGACGGCGGCTGGGTCATCGTCGACCCGGACCGCGGGTGGTTGGTCTTCACGCCGTGGCTGGCCATCGAATCGATCACCGACGGGCTCAAGAGTCGGATCGAGTTCATCTACGACGAGAACGGCACGCCGCTGGAGGTCCGGCACAGCGGCGGCTACCGGATTCGGGTCGAAACCGAAGGCGGACTCGTCACAGCGCTGCACTCGACCGGCGCCGAGGGCGACGAAGTTCCGCTGATGCGCTACCGCTACGACGGGCGCAGGTTGGTGGAGGTGATCAACGAGTCCGGACGTCCTGTGCGCTTCGACTACGACGCGGACGGGCGGATCATCGGCTGGACCGACCGCAACGGCGAGTGGTACCGCTACGTCTACGACCACGCAGGACGCTGCATCCGCACGGATGGTTCCGGCGGATTCCTCGCGGGCGCTCTGGAGTACGACGTCGAGAACCGGGTCACCTATTACACCGACTCCTTGGGGCACCGGACCGAGTTCCACCTCAACGAGGCCGGTCAGGTGATCAAGGAAGTTGATCCGCTGGGCGCCGCGGTCACCACGGAGTGGGACGCCGACGACCGGCTGCTCCAGCGCGTTGACGAGCTGGGGCGCGTGCTTCGGAACGATTACGACGAAGCAGGTCTGCTGATCGCGACTGTCAACCCGGATGGGAGCCAGCGGCGCTTCGAATACGACGAGCTCGGTCGGCCGGTCGCGCTCATCGAACCGGATGGAGCTGTGACCCGACGGGAGTACGACGAGAACGGTCGTCTTGCCGCGGTCACCGATCCGGCAGGGGCGACCACCCGATTCACGCACGACGAGCGCGGCAACCTCGTTGCCGTCACCGACCCGCTGGGCAAGACGTCGCGTTTTGAGCTGAACTCGGCCGGCCTGGTCACCGCCATCATCGAACCGACCGGGGCGACCACGAGGTACGAACGGGATCGTTTCGGCCGGATCACCGCCTTGGCGGACCCGCTCGGTGCCGTGGAGCGGCGGGGGTGGACGGTGAGCGGGAAGCTCGCCTGGAAGCAGCGGTCGGACGGCGTCATCGAGCGCTACTCGTACGACGGGGAGGGCAACTTGCGGGAGGCCCTCGACGAGTTGGGCGGGGTCACCCGGTACGAGGTGGGGCACTTCGACCTCCTGACGGCCGAGGTCCGCCCCGACGGAACTCGCCTTGAGTTCGCCTACGACAGCGAGATGCGGTTGACCGGCGTCACCAACGAACTGGGGCAGGTCTGGAGCTACGAGTACGACCCGGCCGGGAACCTGGTGCGGGAAAAGGACTTCGACGGTCGGGCGGTCACTTATCGGCGGGACCTCGCTGGGCGCGTGGTCGAGCGGGTCGACGCGGCGGGAGACAGCACTCGCCTTCGCTACGACCTGGCCGGGAACCTGGTGGAGCGCAGCACCGGTCAAGTCACCCGGAACTTCACCTACGACGCGGTAGGACGCCTGCTCCACGTCGCTGACGGCACGAGCGCGGTTTCGTTCCAATACGACGCGGTTGGCCGGGTGGTCGCGGAGTCGGTGGACGGACGCACCGTCACCTCCGGATATGACCAGTTGGGCAGGCTGATTCGTAGGCGGACTCCGTCGGGCGCGGAAAGCGCGTGGGAGTACGACTCCAACGATCAGCCGGTCGTGCTGCGCACCGCCGGCCGGACCATCAGGATCGAACGCGACCAGCTCGGTAGGAACGTTCGGTTGAGCCTGGGCTCGGGAGCTTCCGTGGAACAGACCTGGACGGCCGGAGACCAGCTGGAATCCCAGCAGATCACGGCCGTCGATGGGAAACCGGTGCAACAGCGCTCCTACGCCTACCGGGCGGACGGAGAGATCACCCGCGTGAAGGACGAGATCACCGGCCCTCGCACCTACGTGATGGATCGCTCCGGACGCGTCACCTCGGTGCGCGCGTCGGGATGGACTGAGAACTACGCCTACGACCAGGCCGGAAATGTGACCGAGGCGTTCTGGCCGACGCGCGGCGACCAGGACGGAGTGGGAGCTCGCTCGTACCGCGGGACCGCGGTGCAGAGCGCTGGGCAGGTTCGATACGTCCACGATTCGCGCGGAAGACTCACTCAACGCCACCATCCATCGGGCACGTGGCACTACTCCTGGGACTCCGAAGACCGCTTGGTCAGCGTCACCGACCCGGCCGGGGCGCAGTGGCGCTACCGGTACGACGCGCTCGGACGGCGGGTTGCCAAGGAACGACTCGACGGTTCGGCGGTCGTGGAACGAGTCGAGTTCGCCTGGGACGGCTCGGTGCTCGTCGAGCAGGCCCGGTTCGACGCGAGCGGCGGTCGGGTAACGGCATGGGACTACGAGCCGGACGGTTTCAGGCCGTTGAGCCAGCGTGATCGGGTAGCGCCTGGACAACGGGAATGGATCGATGAGCGCTTCCACTTGATCGTGACCGATCTGCTCGGCACGCCAACGGAGCTGATCGACGATCAGGGGGAGATCGCTTGGATCCCGCGAACGTCGTTGTGGGGCAGCGCTGTGCAGGAGAGCGGGACGCCGCTGCGGTTCCCCGGCCAGTACTTCGATCCTGAAACCGGCTTGCACTACAACTTCCACCGGTACTACGACCCGGTGACAGCGCGGTACCTGAGTCCGGATCCGGTCGGTCTCGACGCCGGGCCCAACAACTACGCATACGTGTCGAACCCGAACACGTGGTCGGACCCGCTGGGCTTGACCCCGTGCCAGACCGACAAGTACGGCTCGAAGAGCCCCAGCACCCTCGACGAATTCGAGGAGCGACGTCGGAACAGGGCCGATCACCAGTCGAAGAAGGATCGGGCTCGGCAGGCCAGGAAAGACCTCGCCAAGCACGTCCGCGACAACTTCGGCCCGCAGAAGGGGGACAAGTACAACGCGTTCGAGAAGGACGACAGGAAGAAGAACCTGGTCGACCACATCTTCAAGGGCCACCGCAAGGAAGATGGCAAGAACCCTTCCGGTCTGCACGCTTACACCGATGGGAAATTGCCGGACAACATCAAGGACGTGCGGGTCACGAAGGGGCGCGTCGACGGCGTCCACGAGATCGAGTACAGGCGAGAGGACCTGGGCGGGAAGAACGGGGACAAGCTCGTCTCGAGCGAGACCAAGACGAGCACCATGTTCCCGAGGCACTGGTCGCAGGATCAAGTCCTCTCCTACATCGGCGCGTCCAACTCGAACTTCCGAGGCGGTGTGAACCTGCACGGCATGAACCCCGAGGACCTGCAGAAGCGGATTGCGATGAACGACAAAACCTTCGGAGTGACCTCGATGGGGAAGAACACGGCCTTCCCGAACCTGTAGTGGAGAGCCCGGCCGCGACCGTGATTTCCGATGACCACCGTGAACGGCGAGCACGGGGGACCGGCACGATGCCCGCTGGGACGGGACGCGATCCGCAGCGTTCGTCGCGGAAGGTGATCAGACCTCGGCGGCGAGCTTCACGCCGAGGCCGAGCAGCACCGTTGCCGTGATGCGGTCCATCCAGCGGCGGACCCGGGCCTTCTGCAGGAAGGCCCGGGCTCGTCCGGCCATCCAGACCAGGCTCGGCAGCCAGAGCAGGCCGACGGTGAGGTGGATGGCCACCAGCAGGGCTCCCCAGGCCGAAGCCGTCGGTCCGGTGGGGAGGAACTGGGGCAGCAGGCTCATGTAGAAGACGCCGACCTTGGGGTTGAGCAGGTTGGTCATCAGGCCCGCGCGGAAGGCGGAACGCCCGGCCGGGATCTGGACGTCTTCCGGCTCCGCTTTCCTGTTGCGGGGCAACGTCTTCCACAGCGCCGACGCGCCGAGCCAGATCAGGTAGGCGGCGCCGAGGACGCGGACGACGTTGTAGGCGATGTCCGAGGCCGTGAGCAGCGCCGTCAGGCCGACGATGCTCGCCGTGCCCCAGATCAGGCAGCCCGTCGTGATCCCGAGGACCGCGGTGAACCCCGCGCGGCGGCCTCCGAGCAGCGCGTGGCGCAGGGCGAGCATCGTGTCCAGGCCGGGCGTGAGCACGGCCAGCACCGCCACGACGGTGAACCCCCACAGCGCTGCGCTGGTCATGACCCCTCCTGAACCGGCTCCGAACGCGGACGGCTCATTGCAACACGGCGGCGCGGCCGGTTCACCGTGCAATGCGACACGACGCTTCGCCAGGGTCGGCCGGAGAGGTGCGCCCGCCGACCGGTGCCGGGCCGCGATCGACGGCGAGTTATGCGCTGGCGGTCTCGTCGGTGGTGCAGCAGGGTGCAGCGCCTTCCTCGGTCGTCGAGGCGCCGAAGGTCTGGGAGTCGGCCTTGACGACGTAGACCTCCCAGGGTTCCCGGCCCGGGCCGCGGACCCAGACCTTGTCCTGGCGGGCGTAGCAGCAGGTGGTGTCCTCCTCGACTTCGGTGAACAACCCGAGTGCCTTGAGCCGGTCGGTGGCGTCGCTGACCTGCTCGGTGTCGTCGACCTCCACGCCCAGGTGGTCGATGGCGGTGTCCTGCCCGGATTCGCCTTCGACGAGCACGAGCTTGAGCGGCGGTTCGGCGATGGCGAAGTTGGCGTAGCCGGAGCGGAGCTTGGCGGGTTCGGTGCCGAAGAGCTTCGAGTAGAACGCGATCGAGCCGTCCAGGTCGCCCACGCGCAGAGCCAGTTGCATGCGAGACATCTCAACCCCTTACTTCGATGTTCATCGAAACAGATGGACACTCGGAGCTTGCGCCCTGGATTCGACGGCTGTCAAGATAGAAGCATGTCGAAACAAGGGTCGCCGGTGGATGACGAGGCGCTGTGCTGCTCGCCGGTGATGCGGGAACCGCTCGATGCTGAGCAGGCGGCAACGCTCGCGCGGGTGTTCAAGGCGATCGGTGAGCCGGTGCGGCTGCGGCTGCTGTCCCTGATCGCCTCGCACGCCGGTGGCGAGGCCTGCGTGTGCGACCTGACCGGGGCGTTCGAGCTGTCGGGGCCGACGATCTCGCACCACCTCAAGGTGCTGCGCGAGGCCGGGGTGATCGAGGGCGAGCGGCGCGGGACCTGGATCTACTACCGCGTCCGGCCGGACACGATGCGCCTGCTGTCCGACTCGCTGGCACCCGCTCAGAACGTGGCGGTGTCGGCATGACGCAGCTCCAGGACAACGCCGTCGTGGCGAAACTGTCCGCCTTGGACCGGTTGTTGCCGGTGTGGATCGGAGCCGCGATGCTCGTCGGGCTCCTGGCCGGCCGGTGGATCCCCGGGCTGGGCTCCGCGTTGGACGCCGTGCAGCTCGACGGCGTCTCGCTGCCCATCGCACTGGGCCTGCTGGTGATGATGTACCCGGTGCTGGCCAAGGTCCGCTACGACCGGCTCGACACCGTCACCGGCGACAAGCGCCTGATGGTCTCCTCGATCGCGCTCAACTGGGTGCTCGGCCCAGCGCTGATGTTCGCGCTGGCCTGGATGTTCCTGCCCGACCTGCCGGAGTACCGGACCGGGCTGATCATCGTCGGCCTGGCGCGCTGCATCGCGATGGTCATCATCTGGAACGACCTGGCCTGCGGGGACCGCGAGGCCGCCGCCGTGCTGGTCGCGCTCAACTCGGTGTTCCAGGTCGTCGCCTTCGCGGGACTCGGCTGGTTCTACCTCTCCGCGCTGCCCGGTTGGCTCGGCCTGCCGGTCGCCGGGCTGGAGGTCTCGGCCTGGGAGATCGCCAAGAACGTGCTGATCTTCCTCGGCATCCCGCTGCTGGCCGGATACCTCACCCGCCGGTTCGGCGAGCGAGCGAAGGGCCGCGAGTGGTACGAGTCGCGGTTCCTGCCCAAGATCGGCCCGGTCGCGCTCTACGGGCTGCTGTTCACCATCGTGATCCTCTTCGCGCTGCAGGGGGAGGCGATCACGTCCAGCCCGCTGGACGTCGCGCGCATCGCGCTGCCGCTGCTGGTCTACTTCGCGGTGATGTGGGCCGGATCGTTCGCGCTGGGCAAGGCCATCGGCCTGAACTACGAGCGCTCCGCGACGTTGTCGTTCACCGCTGCGGGCAACAACTTCGAGCTGGCCATCGCCGTCGCGATCGCTACCTTCGGCGTCACCAGCGGCCAGGCCCTGGCCGGTGTCGTGGGGCCGCTGATCGAGGTCCCGGTGCTGATCGCGCTCGTCTACGTCTCACTCGCCGCCCGGCGCTGGTTCAGCGGCACCACGCCATCGGAAGCCCACCACGTCCGAGCCGACGCCTGATCACCACGACATCGCTGAGAGCCGAGGAGCCATCGTGTCCAGCACCCCCGAGGTCCTGTTCGTCTGCGTGCACAACGCCGGCCGATCCCAGATGGCCGCCGCCCTGCTGCACCACCGCGCGCAGGGCGCGGTCGCCGTCCGCTCCGCTGGTTCCGCGCCAGCCGGCACGATCAACCCAGCCGTGGTCGAAGTCATGAACGAACTCGACCTGGACCTGTCGCGGGAAGTCCCGAAGAAGCTCACCACCGACGCCGTCGAAGCCGCCGACGTGGTCATCACCATGGGCTGCGGCGACGCCTGCCCCGTCTTCCCCGGCAAGCGCTACCTCGACTGGGAACTCACCGACCCCGCGGGACGAGGCGTCGACGCCGTCCGCGAGATCCGCGACGACATCGACCGACGAGTCCGAGAACTCCTCGCCGAACTCGTCCCCAGCGCCTGACCCCGAACAGATCCGGAACGAGCGGGTGCGGGGGGGTGAAGCGGAGGTTGATCTCGTACCAGATCAACCCCCCACTTGCGCTACCAGGGGGTTCGGCGCCCCCAGCAGGACTCGAACCTGCGACCTAAGGATTAGAAGTCCTTTGCTCTATCCGGCTGAGCTATGGGGGCCGTTCGGTGGGCGGTATGCCCGACGTTGTGCAGCAAGGAGGGTAGCGGTCGGCCGCATCGCGTGTGGGAACGACGCGGCAACGTTGCCGAGCCGGTACACAACGGCAAGCTTTTCGACAACCGGCAAGCGGGTTACGCCGGGGGCAGTTTCCGCAGGGCGGTAGTGGTGAGGCCGAAGAGGCGATCCGCGGTGTCGGCGGCCGAGGCGTCCTTGAGGGACAGCATCGTCAGCAGCGATCTGTCCGATCTGATCGCCGTCGCCGCCGTGCACGTCTGGTAGCCCGTGACCGGTTCGCAGTACAGCCAGCTGGAGTAACCGAGCACGTCCACTTCGACGCCCCTCGGTTGCCGCTTGGCGAGGACCGGGTACGGCTCGTGGAAGCCGGCGGCGGCCGTGTTGTCCGGGTGGCCGCCCAGCAGGTGCGCGCACGCGCCCGGGACCGGGTTGCCGGGATGCGGCGGGCCCACCGCGCCGCCGACCGGGACCAGGTCGGCGGGGGCGAGCAACGTGCACGGGTCGACCTCGCCGCGCGGGCCCGGGATGCTGGGCGGCGTCGCGATCGCCGAGCGGGTCTGCGTCGCCTCGGGCTGGTCGTGGAAGCCCGCGGCCGGGATGGGCGTGCCCGCGACGTCGGACGCGCACCCGGTCAGCGCCGGTCCGCCGATCAGCACGCACAGCACGAGCAGACGTGGCAGGCGGTCACGGAACTTCGGCACGGGGTAACCGTAGCGGCGGTGAGTGCGGGAGACCACGCCCAGGTGCGCCATCCTGACCGGTGATCGGCGCACAGCGACGGTTACGCTCGGTACGTGCCATCCGAGTCCGCCGCCGCACAGAGTTCCAGCCCTGGTCCACGGCCCACTGGTCAGCGGCCCACTGGTCAACGGCGCAGCGCCTCCGGCACGGTCGGCGTGCTGGTCTTCACCGCAGGAGTGCTCGCGGCGCTGATCGCCGCCGCCCTGACCGCGCTGTCCGCCGGGGCCAACTACGCCCTGCTCGGACTGCCCGACCCCGGTCCCGTCACCCAGTACGGACTGCCCGTGGTCCGGGTGATCGCCGAGACCGGAGCCGTGGTCGCCGTCGGCTCCCTGCTGCTGGCCTCGTTCGGCATCCCCGCGAAGCGCTCCGGAGCGCTGCTCGCCGACGGCTACGCCGCCGTGCGCGCCGCGGGCTGGGGAGCCTCGGTCTGGTTCGTCGGCGCCGCGCTGATGGTGCCGTTCATCTGCGCCGACGCCACCGGCCGCCCGGTGAACGAGGTGCTCAGCGCCGACGTGATGCTCGGCCTCCTCGACGCGCTCGAAGAGGCCAAGGCCTGGGCGCTGACCGCGATCATCGCGTTCGTCGTCGCCCTGGCCTGCCGGATCGTGCTGTCCTGGGGCTGGACCGTGGTGACCTTCGCGCTCGGCCTCGCCGGGCTGCTGCCGGTCATCGCCACCGGGCACTCCGCCAGCGGCGGTGCCCACGACATCGCCACCAACAGCCTGCTGTTCCACCTCGTCGGAGCCGTGCTGTGGGTCGGCGGGCTGATCGCGCTGATCGCCCACGCCGCCCGCGGCGGGGCGCACCTGCCGCTGGTCGCGCGCCGGTTCTCGGTGATCGCCCTGGTCAGCTGGGTCGCGATGGCGCTGTCCGGGGTGATCAACGCGCTGGTGCGGGTCTCGCCGGAGCAGCTGTTCGGATCGACCTACGGGCTGCTGGTGCTGCTGAAGATCATCGGCTTGCTGGTGCTGGGCGTGTTCGGATACCTGCAGCGCAGCAAGGTCGTCGCCCGGCTGGAGGCCGGGTCGTCCGGGCTGCTGCGGCTCGGCGCCGTCGAAGTGCTGATCATGTTCGCCACCCTCGGCGTCGCCGTCGCGCTCGGCCGCACCCCGCCGCCCGGCGGCTACACCACCGTGCCCAGCCGCACCGAGCTGATCATCGGCTACACCCTCGACGCGCCGCCGGACACCCTGCGGCTGCTGTTCGACTTCCGCTTCGACCTCGTCTACGGCACGGCCGCCCTGGTCCTGGCAGGCTTCTACCTGTGGGGCGTGCACCGGCTGCGCGCACGCGGCGACAAGTGGCCCGTCGGGCGCACCATCGCCTGGCTGTGCGGCTGCCTGACGATCCTCGTCGCCACCTCCGCGGGCGTCGGCCGCTACGCGCCCGCCGTGTTCAGCGTGCACATGGGCCAGCACATGCTGCTGTCCATGCTGGCGCCGGTGTTCCTGGTGCTGGGCGGGCCGACGTCGCTGGCGCTGCGGGTGCTCAAGCCCGCGGGCAAGGGGCAGCCGCCCGGTCCGCGCGAGTGGCTGACGGCGTTCGTGCACTCGCCGCTGACCCGCGCGCTCACCCACCCCGTCGTCGCGCTGGTGCTGTTCGTCGGGTCGTTCTACGCGCTGTACTTCACCGGCCTGTTCGACCTGGCGCTGAGCCAGCACTGGGCGCACCTGGCGATGAACGCGCACTTCCTGCTGGTCGGCTACGTCTTCTACTGGCCCGTCATCGGCATCGACCCGTCGCCGCGCCAGCTGCCGCCCATCGGCAAGGTCGGCATGGTCTTCGCCTCCATGCCCTTCCACGCGTTCTTCGGCATCGCCCTGATGATGTCCGCCAAGCCCATCGGCGCCGACTTCTACCGCAGCCTCGACCTGCCGTGGATGACCGACCTGCTCGCCGACCAGCAGCTCGGCGGTGGTCTCGCCTGGGCCTCCGGTGAGGTGCCGCTGGTCGTGGTGATGCTGGCGCTGCTGATCCAGTGGTCCCGGGCGGACGATCGGCAGGCCCGTCGTCTCGACCGCAAGGCCGACAAGGACGGGGACGCGGACTTGACCGCGTACAACGAGATGCTCAAACGCCTGGCCGATCAGGACTCGCCGCGCAGCTGAACACCCCTTCGTCCTCCCGGGGGCCCGCGTGCGGGGCTCGGGGTGGGACGCCACTACGATTCGGGGTATGGCCGAGTTCATTTACACCATGAAAAACGTGCGCAAGACGCATGGTGACAAGGTCATCCTCGACAACGCGACCATCCAGTTCTACCCGGGCGCCAAGATCGGCGTCGTCGGGCCGAACGGGGCTGGCAAGTCGACCGTGCTGCGCATCATGGCGGGACTCGACCAGCCGAACAACGGAGAAGCGTTCCTGTCGCCGGGTTACACCGTGGGCATCATGCAGCAGGAACCCCCGTTGAACGAGGAGAAGACGGTCCTCGGCAACGTCGAGGAGGGCGTCGGCGAGATCAAGGTGAAGCTCAACCGCTTCAACGAGATCGCCGAACAGCTCGCGACCGACTACTCCGACGAGTTGATGGAGGAGATGGGCAAGCTCCAGGAGGACCTGGACCACGCCGACGCGTGGGAACTGGACTCCCAGCTGGAGCAGGCGATGGACGCCCTGCGCTGCCCGCCGCCGGACGCCGAGGTCAAGCACCTCTCCGGTGGTGAGCGACGCCGCGTCGCGCTCTGCAAGCTGCTGCTGAGCAAGCCCGACCTGTTGCTGCTCGACGAGCCCACGAACCACCTCGACGCCGAATCCGTGCTCTGGCTGGAGCAGTTCCTGGCCAACTACCAGGGCGCCGTCCTCGCCGTGACGCACGACAGGTACTTCCTGGACAACGTCGCCGGCTGGATCCTGGAGCTCGACCGCGGTCGCACCTACCCCTACGAGGGCAACTACTCCACCTACCTGGAGAAGAAGCAGGAGCGCCTCGCGGTCCAGGGCAAGCGGGACGCCAAGCTGCAGAAGCGCCTCAAGGACGAGCTGGAGTGGGTCCGCTCCAACGCCAAGGCCAAGCAGACCAAGTCGCGGGCCCGCCTGGCCCGCTACGAGGAGATGGCCAACGAGGCGGAGAAGACCCGCAAGCTCGACTTCGAGGAGATCCAGATCCCGCCGGGCCCGCGCCTGGGCAACACGGTGGTCGAGGTCGAGCACCTCAAGAAGGGCTTCGACGAGCTGCTGATCGACGACCTGTCGTTCAGCCTGCCGCGCAACGGCATCGTCGGCGTCATCGGCCCGAACGGCGTCGGCAAGACCACGCTGTTCAAGACCATCGTCGGGCTGGAGGAGCCGGACAGCGGCACGGTCAAGGTCGGCGACACCGTCAAGCTCTCGTACGTGGACCAGAACCGCGCGAACATCGACCCCGACAAGAACGTGTGGGAGGTCGTGTCCGACGGTCTGGACTACATCCAGGTCGGCCAGGTCGAGATGCCGTCCCGCGCCTACGTCAGCGCGTTCGGCTTCAAGGGCCCGGACCAGCAGAAGCCGGCGGGCGTGCTCTCCGGTGGTGAGCGCAACCGGCTGAACCTGGCGCTGACGCTCAAGGCCGGCGGCAACCTGATCCTGCTGGACGAGCCGACGAACGACCTGGACGTCGAGACCCTGGGCTCGCTGGAGAACGCGCTGGAGCAGTTCCCCGGCTGCGCCGTGGTCATCTCCCACGACCGCTGGTTCCTGGACCGCGTCGCCACGCACATCCTCGCGTGGGAGGGAGATGAGGAGAACCCCGCCAAGTGGTTCTGGTTCGAAGGTAACTTCGAGGGGTACGAGGAGAACAAGATCGAGCGGCTGGGCGCCGACGCCGCCCGTCCGCACCGGGTTACCCATCGCAAGTTGACCCGCGGCTGAACGGAGGCGCCTTGGCGAGCGTGGCCGCTGTGGCAGAGCCCAGCTCGGTGGAGGGATTGCTCGAACCCGCGTGGCAGATGCGGTGGAGAGTTCCCGAACTCACCTTGGTGCTCAGCGACAGAGCGGCGGCGCTCGCCAGGCGCACCGGCGACCGGGGCGCGCGGCTGCGCGCCGAGGCGCTGGCCCTGTTCGCCGCCAACCGGCTGGGACGCGGGGTCGCGGCCACCGGCCGCGCCCTCACCGCCGTCCAGGACGCCGAGACGGCCGGGTTCCCCGACGTCCTGACCAGGCTGCGCATCGAGCTCGGCTGGTGCGCGGTCGGCTCCGGCAGCCACGAGGTCGCCGTCCGGCTCCTGCGCCGCGAGCTGGCGCGCGACCGGATCGACCCCGTGCTGCGCGCTCACGCGCTGCTCGCGCTGGCCTCCGCGCTGCCCGGGCAGCAGGACGTCGACGAGCGCGCCGACGTCCTCGACGAGGCCGAGCGCCTCTACGCCGACTGCGACTCCGAGCAGGACACCACCCGCGTGCTCAAGGCCCGGGTCTGGGCGTTGCGGGCAGCGCACCGCCGCAGGCTCGGCGAGTTCGCCGAGGCCGTGGCCGCCACCGACACCGGGCTCGGACTGCTGCGGCGGCTCAGCGACCCCGAGGCCGAAGGCGGCGAGATCCAGACCCGCCTCCTGCTGGAGCGCGTGCACGCCCTGCTCGACCAGGGCCACCGCGTCGAAGCCGTCGAGACCAGCCAGGCCGTGCTGGCCGAACCCGTCCGCGCCGCGGCCGCCGGGCCCACCGGGTGGCTCGGGCTGGCGCTGGCCACCCGCGTGCACCTGCCGGGCGGGGACCACGAGTCCGCGCTGCGGGTGCTGGCCGAGACCGCCGCGATCTCCGAGCGGCACGGCCTCGACGGCCTGCTCGCCGAAGCCCTCAACGCCCTCTCCCGCGCGCACGAGCGGGTCGAGGAGATCGCCGAGGCCCTGCAGACCCTGCGCGGCGCCTACTCGGCCGACCGCCGCTGGCGGTCCCAGGTGCACCACGCCCGCCTCAGCCTCCTCAAGGCCTACCCGGCGGACTCCGAGGCACCCGCCCCGGACGGGCGCCGGGGCCGTCGCGCCGCTCCCGTGGCCGTGGTGCCGGAGCGCGAAGTTTTCATGAAAACTTCCCCCACCCACGAACCCGCTCCGGACCGAACCACTGCACCCGGAGCGGTTGAACCCCCTGTGACCAGTCATGACGTGGTTTCGGTGGAGGATGACGACCTGAACGGGGTCGGGTCCGACCGCCGGGAGACCTCCGAGGGGGAGGGGGAAGTTTTCATGAAAACTTCCCCCACTTCTGAAACGGGACCCGAGGTGGTTCGGGAGGAGTCCGCGAAGGCCGAGGGGACGCGGGGTGGTTACGCGGCGGCGCATGACGCTGCGCGGTTGTTGATGGAGGCTTTGACGAGTCGGGTGGCGAAGGAGGCTGAGGATCGGGAGAGCGCCGATGTGTCCGCTCCCGCCGAGACTCCCGCTCCTGTTGAGGCTGCTGAGGCCTTTGGTGGGGGTGGATTGCCCGAGCCTCGGGTGGCTTTCGACTCGGCTTCGCCGAGCGAGGTGTTCGAGGTTCCCGAGGAGAACGCCCCTGCGGAGCGTTCCGCGGGGAGCTGGTGGCCCTCCGACGAGCCGGAACGCGTCGAGCCCGACACGCACGAGGAAGCCGGTGGGCACGAGGACGGCTACGGCGAGGAGGACCCCGGGCAGCGGTGGAGCGGGGATCCGCTGGCCGCGGCGGCCGACAGCCTGCGGCGGATCACCGAGGCGCACGACCGCCGCGAGCACGCGCCCCGGCCCGAGCCCGAGCCCGTCACGCCCGCGCAGGGCTTCCCGCTGCCCGAGCCCGAGGACGTCCCGGCGCCGAGCGCGCACGCCCGCCCCGAGGAGCACGAGCCCCAGGAGCAGGGCGGACGTCGGTCGCGGGGCAAGTCGCTGGCCGAGATCCGGGCGGAGCTGAAGCTCCCCGCCGACCACCAGCCGTCCCGCCGCCGGGGGCGGCGGCACGCCGACCCCGACCCGCTCGCCGCGTTCCAGCCCGACCCCGAGTCGTCGGCGCGTTCCGCCGAGGACACCGACCCGAACCTCCGCCAGGTGGAACCCGATCCGGAACCGACACCGCCGGAACCGAGCGCCGACGCGAGCCTGGCCGACCTGCTCGCCGACGCGCTCATGGCCTACAACGCCGGACGGACCGACGAGGCCGAGCAGCAGGTGAGCGGGGGAATCGCGGCCATCGGGTATGGCGGTCGCCACAAACCCGGTTACGGTGAGCCCGGATATGGCGACAGCCACAGCGACGGCGATTCGAACCACACGGATCACGACACCGGCGGCGAGACCGGACGCAACCGACACGAGTCCACAGAGGATGATCGACACGACGGCTTCGGGGCCCGGCACCGCGCACCCGGAATCGGTGGCGCGGCAGTGGATCCGTTGCTCTGAGAAACCTCCCGGACATCGATCGTTGCGCCTGTTTTCACCACCACACCTCGATCAGATCCCGGCCCCGTGAGCGGGAACTGGCAGTCTTAGAGTGGAACCTGTTGGCACAACGAGGTGCCGTAAAGCGTGGAGCTGCCTGACATGACCTCGAATCCCGGACAGCTGCTGACCGGAACCACCGGCGAGCAGTCCGAGAACCCTGAACTGGCCAAGCGTCGGTTGCTGGAACGAGCCGTCGAGTTCGCACCCGAGCTCGGCGAGCTGCTTCGCACCTACTACCGCCACGTGCCGGCCGAAGAGCTCGTCGACGACGATCCGAACGATCTCGTCGGAGCCCTCAGAACGCACCACCGGCTGGCCGCGTCCCGCGCCGCCGGGCGCCCGCTCGTGCAGATCGTCAACCCGACGCGCGACGAGCACGGCTGGCAGAGCCAGGCGACCGTGGTGCAGACCGTCACCGACGACATGCCGTACCTGGTGGACTCGCTGATCGCCGAGCTCGGTCGCGACAACGCCGACGTGCTGCGCGTCATCCACCCCATCGTCGTCGTCCGCCGCGACCTCGCCGGTGAGCTGCTGGAGGTCCTGCCCGAGGCGGACCCGGCCGACCCGCCGGACGGGGCGATGGCCGAGAGCTGGATGTTCGTCGAGGTCGGCCAGGTCGTCGACCCCGACCGCCTCGCCGCGCTCAAGCAGGACCTCGCCGACGTCCTCAACGACGTGCGCGAGGTCGTCGAGGACACCGAGCGGATGCACGCCTGCGCCCGCTCGCTGGCCGACGAGCTGGAGAAGACCCCGCCGCCGCTGTCGTCCGAGCAGGTCACCGACGGTGCCGGCCTGCTGCGCTGGCTCGCCGACGGCCACTTCACCTTCCTCGGCTACCGGCACTACGAGCTCGTCGAGGGCGACGGCGAGTCGCTGCAGGCCGTGCTGGCCTCCGGGCTGGGCGTGCTGCGCAGCGACAGCGTCGCCGCCCGCAGCCTGACCACCGGCCCGGACTCCAAGGCGCACGCGCTGTCGTCGGAGCTGCTGGTGCTCACCCAGGCCAGCGCACCGTCCACAGTGCACCGTCCGGTCCACCCGTTCTACGTGGGCGTCAAGACCTTCGACGACTCCGGCCGGGTCACCGGTGAGCACCGCTTCCTCGGCCTGTTCACCACCACGGCGCTGCACGAGGACGTCCTGGACATCCCGTTCGTCGAGCGCCGGGTGCGGGACGTCATCCACCGCGCGGGCTTCCCGCTGGAGTCCTACTCCGGGCAGCGGATGCTGGAGGAGATCCAGAGCTACCCGCGCACCGAGCTGTTCTCCACCGACTTCGAGACGCTGCAGGAGACCATCACCGGCGTCCTGGCCCTGGCCGAGCGCCGCAAGCTCAAGCCGTTCCTGCGCCGCGACGCCTACGGCCGGTTCTTCTCCTGCCTGGTCTACCTGCCGCGCGACCGGTACACGACCAGCTCGCGGCTGGCGATGCAGGAGGTGCTGCTCGACGAGCTCGGCGGCACGAGCCTGGAGTACAGCACGCGCGTGGGCGAATCCACGCTGGCGCGAGTGCACTTCGTCGTCCACACCGACCCCGACGAGCAGGTCGAGCCGAACCTGCAGCGCATCCAGCAGCGGCTCGACGAGGCCATCCACACCTGGGACGACCAGATGGTCGCCGAGGTCGACGCCGAGCGCTCCGGCCGCGCCGAGGGCGGACCGGCGCGAGCCCTGTCGGAGGCCATCAGCCAGGCCGGGCAGGACTACGCCTCGGTGTTCCCGGAGGCCTACAAGGAGGACTTCAGCGCCGCCGAGGGCCTGCGCGACCTGCGTCGGCTGGAGTCGCTGAGCGGCGCCGACGACCTGCGCATGTCGTTCTACGTGCCGCGCGACGCCAGCGCCGGGCAGCGCCGCTTCAAGCTCTACGTCGGCGGCCGGGTCACGCTGTCCCGGGTGCTGCCGGTGCTGCAGAGCATGGGCGTCGAGGTCGTCGACGAGCGGCCCTACGACGTGAACCTGGAGAGCTCCGGGCGGCAGTGCTACATCTACGACTTCGGGCTGCGGCTCGACGCCGGGCTGCTCGACAGCACCGACGCGCAGCTGCTGGACTCGCTGCGGCAGCGGTTCGAGGACGCCTTCCGCGCGGTGTGGCTGGGCGACGCCGAGGTCGACCGGTTCAACGCGCTGGTGCTGCGGGCCGGGCTGAACTGGCGGCAGGCCGCGGTGCTGCGCGCCTACGCCAAGTACCTGCGCCAGGTCGGCATCGCCTACACCCAGGACTACATCGAGGACACCGTCCTCCAGCACCGCACCACCACGACCGCGCTGGTGCGGCTGTTCGAGACCCGCTTCGACCCGGAGCTGGGCGAGGCCGACCGCAAGGCCCGCGAGGCCGAGCTCACCGAGTCGGTCACCACGCTGATCGACGAGGTCACCAGCCTCGACGCGGACCGCATCCTGCGCAACTACCTGAGCCTGATCCGGGCCACGCTGCGCACCAACTACTACGTCGACACCAGCGAGCGGGAGCGCCCGTTCCTGGCGTTCAAGCTCGAACCCCGCGAGATCCCCGGCCTGCCCGAACCCCGGCCGCAGTTCGAGATCTTCGTGTACTCGCCGTTCGTGGAGGGCGTGCACCTGCGGTTCGGCTCCGTCGCCCGAGGCGGTCTGCGCTGGTCGGACCGGCCGCAGGACTTCCGCACCGAGATCCTGGGCCTGGTCAAGGCGCAGGCGGTGAAGAACGCGGTGATCGTGCCGGTCGGCGCCAAGGGCGGGTTCGTCGTCAAGCGCCCGCCGATCGCCACCGGCGACCCGGCGGTGGACCGCAAGGCCGCGCAGGACGAGGGCGTCGCCTGCTACCGGATGTTCATCTCCGGCCTGCTCGACCTCACCGACAACCTGGTGGGCGGCGAGGTCGCCCCGCCGCCGAACGTGGTGCGCCACGACGGTGACGACACGTACCTGGTCGTCGCCGCCGACAAGGGCACCGCGACGTTCTCCGACATCGCCAACGACGTCGCCCAGTCCTACGGCTTCTGGCTCGGCGACGCCTTCGCCTCCGGCGGCTCGGTCGGCTACGACCACAAGGCGATGGGCATCACCGCCAAGGGCGCGTGGGAGAGCGTCAAGCGGCACTTCCGCGAGCTCGACGTGGACACCCAGAGCGAGGAGTTCACCGTCGTCGGCGTCGGCGACATGGCCGGTGACGTGTTCGGCAACGGGATGCTGCTCTCCGAGCACATCCGGCTGGTGGCCGCGTTCAACCACATGCACATCTTCATCGACCCGAACCCGGACGCGGCGAGCTCCTTCGCCGAGCGGCGCAGGCTGTTCGACCTGCCGCGCTCCACCTGGGACGACTACGACCGCACCAAGATCAGCGAGGGCGGCGGCGTGTGGTCGCGCTCGCTGAAGTCCATCCCGCTGAACCCGCAGATCCGCGAGGCGCTGGGCATCGACGAGTCGGTGCGCGGACTCGCCCCGGCCGAGCTGATCAAGCGGATCCTGCTGGCCCCGGCCGACCTGCTGTGGAACGGCGGCATCGGCACCTACGTCAAGTCGGCGGCCGAGAGCCACGCCGAGGTCGGCGACAAGGCCAACGACGCGGTCCGCGTCAACGGCGCCGACCTGCGGGTCAAGGTCGTCGGCGAGGGCGGCAACCTCGGCCTGACCTCGCTGGGCCGGATCGAGTTCTCCCGCACCGGCGGCAAGGTCAACACCGACGCGCTGGACAACTCCGCCGGCGTCGACTGCTCCGACCACGAGGTCAACATCAAGATCCTGCTGGACCACCTGGTCAGCGACGGCAGGCTCACCGGACCGCAGCGCAACGAGCTGCTGGCCGAGATGACCGACGAGGTCGGCGACCTGGTGCTGGCCGACAACCACCGGCAGAACGCGGTGCTGGGCATCTCCCGCGCCCACTCCGGTCCGATGCTGCCGGTGCACGCCCGGCAGGTCGCGGCGCTGGAGCAGTCCGCGGGCCTGGACCGGGAGCTGGAGGCGCTGCCGACCAAGAAGGCGTTCCGCGACCTGGAGAAGTCCGGCGACGGGCTGAGCTCGCCGGAGCTGGCGACGCTGATGGCGCACGTGAAGCTCCAGCTCAAGCGCGACGTCCTCGACAGCGGCCTGCCCGACGCCGAGGCCTTCGCCGAGCGGCTGCCGGAGTACTTCCCGAAGCCGCTGCAGGAGCGCTACGGCGACGCCATCGCCGCGCACCCGCTGCGCCGCGAGATCATCACGACGCTGCTGGTCAACGAGATGGTCGACGGCGCGGGCATCTCCTACGCCTACCGGCTGGCCGAGGAGCTCAGCGCTTCCAGCACCGACGCGGTGCGGGCGTTCGCGGTCGTCACCAACGTCTACGACCTGCGACGGCTGTGGGCCGACATCGACGCGCTGGGCGGTTCGGTGCCCAGCGCGATCGCCGACGAGATGGTGCTGGAGAGCCGGCGCCTGCTCGACCGGGCGGCCCGCTGGATGCTGACCAACCGGCCGCAGCCGCTGGCCATCGGCGCCGAGATCACCCGGTTCCGGCCGGTCGTCGACGAGCTCACCCCGACCGTGCGCGGACTGCTGCGCGGCCGGGCCGCCGAGGGCGTCGCCGCGCAGATCGAGCGCGCTGGGTGGCCGCCGGGGTGCCGGAGGAGCTGGCCGAGCGGGTCGCGGTGCTGCTCGACGCCTACGCGCTGCTGGACATCCGCGAGGTCGCCGAGCTCGCCGAGCGCGACGCGGGCATCACCGCCGAGCGCAGCCCGCGGGAGAGCGCCGAGCTGTACTACGCGCTCTGGGCCCACCTGGACGTGGAGCGGATGCTCATCGCGGTCAACGAGCTGGAGCGCGGCAACCGGTGGCACGCACTGGCTAGGCTGGCGCTGCGGGATGATTTCTACGCGTCGCTGCGCGCGATCACCGTGGACGTCCTGCGCACCTCCGAACCGGAGGACGGCTCGGAGGAGAAGATCGCGCGCTGGGAGTCGGCGAACGCCTCCCGACTGGCGCGGGCCAACTCGTCGCTGGAGCAGATCGTGAGCTCCGGGCGGCTGGACCTGGCCACGCTGTCGGTGGCGGCGCGTCAGCTCCGCAGCATGGTCCGGTGAACATCGGGTGGGGAAGTTTTCATGAAAACTTCCCCACCCCCACAGCAGAGAGGAACCCCGTGGGCGCCTTCGTAGCGGAAGTGGCCCTGCGCTGGTCCGACATGGACGCGTTCGGTCACGTCAACCACGCCAGGACGATCACGTTGCTGGAGGAGGCGCGGGCCGATCTGCTGTTCACCGAGGCCGAGAAGCAGGGCCTGCTGGGCATGGCCGAAGGCATGGTCGTGGCCCGCGTGGTCATCGACTACCACTCGCCGCTGATGTACGCGGCCCGCTCGCTGCAGGTCCGGATGTCGGTGCGCGACCTCAAGGCCGCGTCGTTCGTCCTCGACTACACCGCGTTCGCGCAGGAAGCCGTGTGCACCGCGGAGACGCTGATGGTGCCCTACGACCTGCGCGCCGGGCGGCCGCGGCGGCTCACCGCCGAGGAACGCGACTTCCTGTCCGAGTGGCGGGCCGAGCAGCTGGAGGCGCACCGTGCCTGAGCTCCGCATGCCGGATCGGGTCGAGCGCGACGACCTGGGCGCCTTCGTCGCCCGCGCGGTCCGGCTCGACTCCCAGACGGTGGTCCGGATGCGCAACCGCCCCGGCACCGACCGGATGGACGTCTGGGCGGCCACCCCCTTCGACGCCCTGTCCACCCGCGCCGTGGAGGGCTCGGTCGACCCGGCCGACCTGACGATCTCCGGCAACGAGCTGCTGGCGACGCTCACGGTCGCCGGGGGCGACGTGATGGACCCGGGTGCGCCGAAGGACCTGCTGTGGCGCTCGGAGCTGCCGCCGGCAACCGGGTGGCAGCTCGTCGAGGACCTCCCGGCCTCGCTGGTCGGCGAGGTCGCCGAGCGCGGCATCGACGTCGCCAAGGAGAACGTCGGCCCCAAGGGGACGCCCCCGGCGTCGCTGCTGGACCAGGAGGTCTTCACCGTCCAGGGCTCCGGCTTCGACGTGAAGGTGCCGCTGCGCTGCCTGTTCGTCCTCTCCGGCATGGGGTTCCTGGTGAAGGCGCCCGGCGAGGAGGAGATCGTCCGGGTCAGCGCCACCGACTCCTGGCTGCGCCTCGACTCCCGCTACGGCGCCGTCGTCCGCCGCCGCCACGCCCTCCTACCGCTGCTGCTCTGAACCCGAACCCGGAACACGTCTCGGCAATCCGGCTGTCGGACGGATTACGGCCGTATTCGGTGGCCGGAGTGCGGCCGTGATCCGGGTCGTGGACGGGATGCGGCCGTGTTCGGGAGATGGAACTCGGCCGTGATCCGGTCAGGGCATGGGCTTCGGGGTGCGGGAGGTGACGACGCGGACGATGTCGCTGACCAGGGCTTCCAGCGGGCCGCGGCGGAAGAAGCGGCGCCAGGTGCAGGTGAAGGCGAAGGTGAAGATCAGGAACACCTCCGGCATGAAGGTGTTCACGAACGCGGTGAGACCCGTCGGCTCGTGACCGTCGCGCGGGAACCACGGCAGGTTCGGGTCGTCCGGCAGCGACGGGCCCGAGCTCGCCAGGTGCGCCAGGTCCTCCGGCACCCCGCTCAGCGGCCAACCACCGGAGACGATCTGCCAGGCCAGCGCCAGCGCGTGCGCCGCGTACAGCGTCAGCGCCATCGACCCGGCCTTGGCCAGCGGCGTCAGCGCGCTCCCCGTCCGATCGGCCAGTTCCAGGCACAGCGCCAGGATGATCAGCGCGATCCCGCCCGAGCCCAGCAGCTCGAACGTCGTCCCGCTGTGCGCGTTGGCCGCCAGCAACCACTCCGGGTGCCCGACCGGGATCGTGCCCTCCACCGGGGCAGGCGGGCCGACCGGCACCAGCAGGAACGACACCTGGTAGCCCACCAGCGACAGCACCAGGCCCACCGCGCCCAGCCGCAGCCGGAGCCACCGCGAGGTCAGATCCATGCGGCCCACGGCCAGCCCCGCCAGCACCAGCGGCAGGTAAGACGCGGCCGGGTAGAAGCCGAGCAGCAGCAGGTCGAACAGGCCCTCATCGGCCAGCAGATGCCCCGGGTCGACGTCGTTGACCAGCGACACCAGACCCGCCAGCGGGGTGTCCGCCGCGATCCAGCCGCGCAGCACGAACGACAGCTGCGGCCCCACCGCCGCGCTCACCGCCGCGGCCACGACCAGACCGCGCGCCCGCAGCCGCAGGAACGGTACCGCCAGCAGGAAGTACAAGCCGTAGAACGGGATGATCACCGTCAGCAGGAACCCGGTCGCCTCGGTGGCCTTCGCCAGCGCCAGGCCCAGCACCAGCAGCGCCACCGCGCGCACCGCCACCCGCAGCCGAGCGTCGCGCAACGCGCGGCCCGACGGCGGCGTCGCACGACCCGTCATCAACGCCAGCGACACACCCGCCAGCAACGTGAACAGCGCCGTCGAGCGGCCGCTGAAGAACTGCGCCGCCCACACCTCCGGCAAACCGGTCGTGAACGGCACCCCGAAGTGGATGCAGAACATGCCGAACACGGCCACGAAGCGGGCCACGTCCACGCCCACGAGCCGGGACGGCCTCCTGGAGGTAGCGGCGGGCGCCCGGCGTGAACTCCGTTCCGGCGCAACCGCAGTCATGACATCCAGGTGATCTCGGGGGCTTCGACCGGAAATCTACCGACCGCTTCCGCGCGCCCCCGCACCTGCCCGCGCCCGCGAGGCCCGGCTCACACGAGCCAGGCGGCGGTGCCCGGCGGCAACTCGCCCGCCACCAGCGGCCGCGAGCTCAGCAGCACCTCGCCCGGAGGCAGCGGAACCGGCTCGGCCGAGGTGTTCAACGCGCAGATCAGGCTGCTGCCGACCCGGCGGAACGCGAAGCAGTCCTCCGGCGCCCCGAACCACTCCACCTCGTCACCCGTGAACGCCGGATGCGTCGCCCGCATCTCCATCGCGTGCCGGTACAGCGACAGCGTCGACTCCTCGTCCTCCAGCTGCGCCTCCACCGTGAAGTGCACCCAGTCGTGCGGGATCGACGACCAGTCCGCCCGCGCCGCCGAGAACCCGAAGGGCCGCATCAAGCCCTCCCACGGCATCCGGACCCGCTCCGTGCCCGGCAGCCCCAGCTCCTCGCCGTGCCGCAGGCACACCGCGCCCGGCAGCGCCAGCTGCACCAGCGCCATCGCCCGCACCGGCGTCAACGCCGCGTGATCGCGGATGCGCGTGCTGTCCCGGCTCGCCATCGCCCACGCCGGGCGCGGGCCGGGGGAGTCCAGCACCGTCGTGATCGCCTTGCGCACCGGCTCCGCCGAGAACCCCGCCACCGCCAGGTCCAGGCCGAACAGCAGCTGCCAGCCACCGGTACCGCTGCCGATCACGATCCGATCCGGGTACTCGGCCACCACCGAGGCCACCGCGTCCGCCGGATCGTTGCGCGGCGCGAGGTGGAACCCGTCCACACCCTGATCCAGCCACGGCCGCAGCACCGGACCCGGATCGGCGCGCGCCGGATCGACGTCCATCGCCATCAGCACCCGGAGCCCGTTGTCGTGCGCCTCCGCCAGCAGTCTCGCCAGCGCCGGAGAAGCCGGATCGGAACCGGCGATGCCGGCCAGCACGATCACGTCGACGCCCAGCAGCTCCAGGTAACCGAGCCTGCCGCGAATCCCGTCGAGGTCGCCGACCCCGTCACCGTCGGCGTCGGCGAACGCGCCGACGTCGATCTGGTAGCACACCGCGTCGAACCACCACGGCCTCTCGCCGTGGTGGTCCTGCGTGCCCACCTGCCGCATCACCAGGTCCTTCGCTCCTAGATCGGGTCCGCCGGTCAGAACCACGAGTTCATCATGCTGTTGGCGGCCATCTCCAGGTACTGCCAGAGCTGGTCGCGGTGTTGGGGCTGCAACCCGGCCTCGTCCACGGCCAGCCGCATGCAGCGCAGCCAGGCGTCCCGCTCGGCCGGACCGACCTTGAACGGCGCGTGCCGCATCCGCAGCCGAGGATGTCCCCGCTGGTCGGAGTAGGTGTGCGGGCCGCCCCAGTACTGCATCAGGAACAGCCGCAGGCGCTCCTCCGCCGGCCCCAGGTCCTCCTCGGGGTAGAGCGGGCGCAGCAGCTCGTCCTTGGCCACCTCCTCGTAGAAGCGGGCCACGATGCGGTGGAAGGTGGGTTCGCCGCCGACCTGCTCGTAGAAACTCTCCACGGAAGTCACGGCTCCATCCTCTCAGGTTGGTTCGGGGCGTTGGCTTCAGTGGTCGGTCGGGTGCGGTGCGTGCCTGCTTCCTTCTACTGACAAGACTCCGTGGTCATCCTGCTCGGCGATGCGGGTAGAACCCGCGGCGGTGCAGGTCGCTCGGGTGGTGAAAGAGGAAGCGCCTTCGCTGCTTGTCTTCGCTACTAATACGGGATCCCCCGGCCGGAAGGTTCGGCTCGGGGGATCCTGCTGGTCAGTTGGTCGAGACCGTGTTCGGGGGCAGCGGGCGCCCGTTCGGGTACGGGGGCTCGATGGCCGAATCGTCGTAGGCCCGTTTGATCTCGACCCGGAGCCTGCGCTGCACCGCCCACTGGCGGCCCGGCCGGACCTTGACCGTCAGCCTCAGGGTGACCGTGTCCGAGGTGATCTGGTCGACGCCGAGCATCTGCGGCTGCTCCAGGACGTCCTTGGAGAGCGGCTCCTTGGACGTCGCGTCCGTGGCGACCCTGCCCGCGACCTCGATGGCCTTCTCCACGTCGGAGCTGTGCGAGATCGGGAAGTCCACGACCGCGACCGCGAAGCCCTGCGAGGAGTTGCCGACCCGCAGGATCTCGCCGTTGCGGACGTACCAGACGGTGCCGTTGATGTCGCGCAGCGTGGTGACCCGCAGGCCCACCGCCTCGACGTTGCCCACGGCCTCGCCGAGATCGACGGAGTCGCCGACGCCGTACTGGTCCTCGACCATCATGAACATGCCGGACAGGAAGTCCCGCACCAGGTTCTGGGCGCCGAAGGCGACCGCCACGCCCAGCACACCGGCCGAGGCCAGCACCGGGGCGATCTGCACGCCCAGCACCTGCAGGACGTAGATCACGGCCAAGCCGTAGATGACGAACGAGACCAACGACTTCAGCACCGAGCCGATGGTCTTGGCGCGCTGCCTCCGGCGTTCGGACAACAGCTCGGAGGTGAGGCTGTCACCGCGGCGCTCGCGCAGCGGGGCCAGCAGCTTCGGGGGTTTGCCGTTGCCCTGCGTCAGGCGGTTGATCATCCGGTGCAGCAGCCACCGGATGACGAAAGCGACCACCAGCACCAGCAGGATCTGCAGCGGCTTGGCGATGAGCAGGTCGGCGTAGCCGGCAAGCCAGGCGTTCTGGGTCCAGTCGTACACCGCCTGGCACCAGAGCTCGGACTCGCCGCACGTCGGCGGCTGGGATAAAAGCGGCAAGTTCATGGGTTCGGGGGTCTCCACGTGCTGTCGTTCAACGGGTGCGCCGCATCGCGCGAGCACCGGCCGGCTCGAACTTCGTGCACGCCCCGCAGCGCACGACGATCGAAAACCGGTCGGCCGGAACCGAGTTCGGGGCTCAGTCCCAAGCGAGACCGGTCGCCTCCGCGAGGAAGACGAGCTGGTCGGTCGTCAGCCCCACGGTACGGGACACCGACCGGGCGGCATGGCCCACCTCGGTCTCCCGGCGGATCAGAATAGGCCGTTTGTCCGGGTCGGATCCAGTGGCGTGCTGCAACGCCGCGCACATCTTGCGCGCGTGGTTCGGGTCCACGCGTGAATCGGACTCGAAGACCGTGAACAGCACCGACGGGTAGTCCGTGTTCTCCGTCACGTTGTGGTACGGCGAGTACGACAGCAGCCAGCCCAGCTCCTCCGGATCGTCGGCCGTGCCGTACTCGTCGTTCCACGTCCGGCCGAGCAGGAACCGCTCGTAGCGCACCATGTCCAGCAGCGGAGCCGAGCACACCACCGCCCGGTACAGCTCCGGCCGCTGCGTCAGGGCCGCGCCCACCAGCAGGCCGCCGTTGGAACCGCCCGAGATCGCCAGCTGCTCCGCGGTCGTCCAGCCCGTCTCGATCAGGTGCTCGGCGGCGGCGTGGAAGTCGTCGAAGGTGTGCTGCTTCTGCTCGCGCATCCCGGCGACGTGCCACTCCTCGCCCTCCTCGCCGCCGCCGCGCAGCGACGGCAGCGCCCACACGCCGCCCGCCGCCACCCAGGCCAGCGCCGAGGGCATGTACCCCGGCTCGCGGGACAGCGAGAAGCCGCCGTAGCCGGTCAGGAACACCGGTCGCGGGCGGTCCGGCTCGGCGACCGGCGCCAGCACGAACATCCGCACCTCGGTGCCGTCGGCGGAGCGGTAGGTGACCTGCCGGGTGTGCACCGGCGGCAGCTCGGCCGTCCCCGGAGCGGAGGACTCCAGCGCGACCTCGCCGGTGCCGCGGTCGTAGACGTGCACGCACGGCGGGGTCGCGAAGTCCGTCCAGCCGATCCACAGCTCGTCGCGGTGCTGCTCGGTGGCCGAGTCGACCGTGGTCAGCGCGGTGATCTGGCCGGTGCCGGGCAGCGGGATCTCGGCGGTGCGCTCACCGGTGACCGGGTCGTGCAGCGTCAGCTCGGACACCGCGTGCCGGGTGCGCAGCACCACCAGGCGCGGGACGTCGCCGTCGAAGTGGCGGACCGCCTCCAGCACCGAATCCGGTTCCTCGGCGATCAGCTCGGTCCAGTTCTCCGGCTCGGGGTGCTCCGGATCGGCCACGCACAGCCGCCAGCGCGGCGCGTCCTTGGTGGTCATCACGTATATCCGGCCGTCGCGCTCCACCCACGCGGCCACCCGGTAGCCGTCGGTGGTGTCGACGATCTGCCGGAGAGCGGGGACCCCGGTGCAGTCGGAGAGGTCGGCGATCCACACCGCGTCGCGGCGCGCGGTGCCCATGCTGCCCTCGATGATCAGCCAGCGGCCGTCCCGCGACACGTGCGTGCCGTAGTAGAAGGTGTGGTCCAGGCCCTCGCCGTGCACCAGCACGTCCTGCTCGGGATCGGCGCCCACCCGGTGCCGCCACAC
The DNA here is from genome assembly GCF_045278815.1 of Saccharopolyspora sp. ID03-671. Lineage (NCBI taxonomy): Bacteria > Bacillati > Actinomycetota > Actinomycetes > Pseudonocardiales > Pseudonocardiaceae > Saccharopolyspora > Saccharopolyspora sp. ID03-671. The sequence goes on along the minus strand of NZ_CP134054.1, from coordinate 2,561,563 downwards.
GCGGCGGTGGAACTGCTCCTCGCCGTCGGGCACCAGGTCGGGGTGCAGGCGGCGGATGTAGAAGAACTCCTGCCCGCCCGGCAGCCAGGAGATCGTCGAGTACCGGCAGCGGTCGATCGGGCCCTCGACCAGCTCGCCGGTGGCCACGTCGATGACGTGCAGCAACGACTCCTCGTCGCCGCCCACCGAGATCTGGTAGGCCAGCAGATCGCCCTCCAGGCTCGGCACCCAGCTGTCGAGCGTGGTCAGCCCGGACGGGTCGAGCTCGGTGACGTCCAGCAGCACCCGCTCGGTGCCGTCGGCCTCGCGCACGTGCAGCACGCTGAACTCCTGGTCAGGCTCGCGGCGGGTGAAGAACGCCCGCCCGTTGCGCCACAGCGGCGCGCCCACGGAACCGGTCGCCAGCAGCGAGCGCAGCCGCTCCGCCACCGCCTCGCGGCCCGGCATCCCGTCCAGCCAGGAGCGGGCCAGCTCGTCCTGAGCCGACGACCACGCCTCGGTGGCCGGCGCGGACACGTCCTCCAACCACCGGTACGGGTCGGCGACCTCGCGGCCGTGGAGGATCTCCACGACGTCCTCGCGGGCGGCGGTCGGGTAGCTCAGGTGCGCTTGAACGTCGGTCACGAGCGCGACGATACGTGGCGGGCGGGGGAGCGGGAGGGGTCCGGCGACCCTCGGGGCGTGATTCACCCGAGCTGATCAACGCGGTTCCGGGTTCGGTGATCGACAATCGGGAGCGTGGCGCCGACGAGGCGGGCGACGGCTGACGTGATCGCGGTGTGGGTCTCTCACCTGCGAGAACGGCAGGCGCAGTCGCCTCGGCGGCGTGGCGTGGCGAATCACACGTGCGTTCGGACCTGGTTCTGTGCTGAACTTTGCCCGACACCGGTGGAGGTGGTCGCGTGCCAGACCGACAACCGATCCGACAACCGGCGCTCAAGGCCACGGGCCTGGCGTCGCGGGCCCCGCTGTGCCCGACGAGCCGAGGCTCGGGGCCACCGCAGGCGGATCGGCCTCCCGGTCACGCCACGTCCTGGCGCAAGCGACGGGTCCTGCTGCTCAACACGACCTTCGAACCGCTCACCGCGCTCCCGCTGCGCCGCGCCATCGTGATGGTCGTCTGCGGCAAGGCGGAGGTGGTCCACGGTGACTCGGCCGGGATGACCCTGCACTCCGCGAGCGCGGAGGTCGAGATCCCGTCCGTGATCAGGCTGAGCACCTTCGTGCGCGTGCCGTACCGCGGCCGGGTCCCGCTGACCCGGGCCGCGTTGATGCTCCGGGACAACCACCGGTGCGTCTACTGCGGCGCACGAGCGGAAACGATAGATCATGTTCTCCCGCGCAGTCGCGGGGGGCCGCACACGTGGGAGAACTGCGTCGCCTGCTGCACCAAGTGCAACCACCGCAAGGCCGACAAGACCCTCGCTGAGCTGGGGTGGCGGTTGCCGACCGCCCCGCAGGCGCCGCGCGGCCGGCACTGGCGGTTGCTGGCGGGCCTGAACGAGACAGACCCGCTGTGGTTGCCGTACTTGGGGGAGTCGGCGGCGTGATCTCGCCGGTGGGCGCGTCCGGGGCGTGCCGGGTCAGCTGATCCGCACGCCGTCGCGGGCGCGCCCGCTGATCCGCACCCCGTCGCGGCGCCCGCTGATGCGGACCCCGTCCCGGGCGTGGCCGCTGATCCGCACGCCGTCGCGCTTGCCGCTGATCCGCACCCCGTCGCGAGCGTGCCCGCTGATGCGCACCCCGTCCCGGCGCCCGCTGATCCGGACGCCGTCGCGCTTGCCGCTGATGCGGACCCCGTCGTGGCGGCTGCTGATTCGCACTCCGTGATCAACGAGCGGTTGGCCGGTCATCGAAAGGGTGAGTTCGCTGCGCTGGGTGGCGGCTTCGATGCGCGACATGGGGGCCTCCCGAATACATAGGGTGCTCTGAACGCATGTGATCAAATATGCAAGACCCATACAGGTGAAAAACTATGATCAGAAGCCGCCAGGAACAAGCCGCCAACCTGCCGCGAACTACGCCCGTCCGGTCCGACTCCATTCGGGTGCAAGGTTTGCCCCGAAGAGAGTTAAGAAGCGTGATTTGGGTCACCACACTCGGAGTGCGGAGGGTGGAGGCGGAAAACCCGGCTCGTCCGGATTCGGACGGTCGAGGGCGTCACCCTCGGTGGCGAGATCCGCTCAACCGGAACGAGGCGCTGGTGCTTCGGGTGAATTGCCGGATGATCACACCGCCGGTCACCGCACCAAGATCGCGGCACCCGGACGGACGCGCACACGGAAGCCGGTCGATCGGCTACCGTACTGGGCGTGACTGCTCTGGAGAGTGTGCTGGTCCTGGCGGTGATCCCAGCGGCCATCTACGGCGTGATCGTGCTCATCGCGATGTGGCCCAAGCTGTCCCGCGCGCGCTACCGCGCGGGGGAGGACTGGGACTTCGCTCCGGTGTTCTGGTCTGCCCACCCGCAGGGCGTGAACGCCGCGGTGCCGGCGGACGGCGAAGGTGAGGACGTGCCGGACGACGCACGGCCCGTCACGGCTCGGGGAGGCGCAAGTGGCAAGTGGTGAGATGGCTCCAGAGACCGGTCAACCAGAGACCGGTCGAACGGAAAGCGGTGGGCTCGGAACCGGGGAGGCTCGCATGGCGACGGGTCGCCTGTCCGTGGCGCGGCGCGTCGAGCCGGAGCGCCCGCGGCTGCCGTTCAGCACGAGCGAGCTCGCCCGCCTCGACGAGGCGATGGCGGTCGCCAGTCGCAGCACCGGCCTGGAGTTCGCCGTCTACCTCGGCGACCTCGGCGAGGACACCCGCAAGCAGTCCGAGGAGCTGCACGCCAACCTCGGCGCGCAGGCCCCGGAGGCCGCGCTGATCGCGGTCTCGCCCGGTCAGCGCAAGTTCGAGATCGTCACCGGCGAGGAAGCGCACCGCCGGATCCCGGACCGCAGCTGCCAGCTGGCCGCCATGAGCATGGTCGCCTCCTTCAAGGAGGACGAGATCATCGACGGCCTCATCAGCGCGGTCCGCATGCTCGCCGACGCCGCTGGCACCTCGTTCAAGTCCGCGGACCACCACTGATCGCAGACGCGAAGAAGCCGCCCCGGTCACGACCGAGGCGGCTTTTCAACGCCCTGAGGTGGACGAAGTTTTCATGAAAACGTCCCTCCACCGGAGAACGCGAGGTTTTCATGAAAACTTCCATCTCCCCGCACTCGTCCGAGGCCAGAAGCTTCTCGTGGAACCGTCACCTCTGGTGGGGGACGAAGTTTTCATGAAAACTTCGTCCTGGTGCGGGTGGGGGAAGTCCTGAGAACCTCCCCCAACCCGCGGTGTCAGGAGCGGTCGAACTCGCGGGCGGCGAGGGCGCGGACGATGCCCGCGCGGCCCTCCGAGACCAGGCGGCGCAGGGCCGCCGGGCGGTCGCCCGCCAGCCACGCGTCGGCGGCCGCGACGGTCTCGTCGGTGACCGCCCAGGACGGGAACAGGCCGATCACCGTCGGCTGAGCCCGCTCGCTGGAGCGGCGCTGCCAGACCTCGTCGATCGACTCGAAGTACCGCTGCACGTACGGCGCCAGCAGCTCGCGCTGGGCCGGGTGCTGGAACCCGGCGATGATCGAGTCGCTGACCGCGTTCGGCAGCTGGTCGTCGTGCACCGCGCGCTGCCAGGCCTTCTCCTTCGACCCCGCGGTGGGGATCAGGGCCCGGGCCCGCTCGGCGCGGCGGCGGCCGGTCGCGGTCTGGTCGGACTCCAGCTCCGCGTCGATCTCCGCCTCACCGGCCGCGCCGTGCGCGACCAGCGCCTGCAGCAGACCCCAGCGCAGATCGGTGTCGACCGTCAGACCCGGCAGCGGGGCCGAACCGTCCAGCCAGCCGCGCAGCTCGTCGACCTGCTCGTCGGAGAGCACCGACCCGGTCAGCGAGTTGACGAACGCCAGCTGGTGGTCCGAACCGGGCGCCGCGGCGCGGGCCAGCTCGAACAGCCGCGAGCTGAACCGGCGCCAGCCCTCGGGCTGCCAGGACGGGTCCGCGTAGGAGTTCAGCGCGGTCTGCGTCTGCAGCAGCACCCGCTGCACCACGCCGATCTGGCTCTCCGCGCCGATGCCGGCCTCGGCCGAGGCGCCCAGCACCAGGGTCACGAAGTCGCGGGCCTTGAGCTCGGCCTCGCGGGTCATCTCCCACGCCGTGGACCAGCACAGCGCGCGCGGCAGCGACTCGTCGATGTCCCCGATCCGGTCCACCAGCGTGGCCAGCGACTCGGGGTCGAAGCGCAGCGAGCAGTAGGTCAGGTCGTCGTCGTTGACCAGCACCAGCTTGCCGCGGTGCACGCCGACCAGGTCCGGGACCTCGGTGACCTCGCCGGAGACGTCGAGCTCGACGCGGTGCCTGCGCACCAGCTTGCCGTTCTCGTCGTCGTAGATGCCGATCGCGAGGCGGTGCGTGCGCAGCTCACCGGCACCGGGCCGGGCCCCGTTCTGCACCACCGAGAACTGGGTGAACCGGCCCTCGTCGTCGGTGCTGAAGCGCGGGCGCAGCATGTTCAGGCCGGTGGTCTCCAGCCACTGCGCGCTCCACCAGGACAGGTCGCGGCCGGAGGCCTCCTCCAGCGCCTTGAGCAGGTCGTCGAGGGTGGCGTTGCTCCAGGCGTGCCGGTCGAAGTAGACCCGCAGCCCGGCCAGGAAGTTGTCCAGACCGACGTAGGCGACCAGCTGCTTGAGCACCGAGGCGCCCTTGGCGTAGGTGATGCCGTCGAAGTTGACCTCCACGGCCTGCAGGTCCGGGATGTCGGCGGCGACCGGGTGCGTCGAGGGCAGCTGGTCCTGGCGGTAGGCCCAGGACTTCTCGACGCTGGCGAAGGTCGTCCAGGCGGCGTCGTACTCGGTGGCGCCGACCTGGGCGAGCACGCTGGCCCAGGTCGCGAAGGACTCGTTGAGCCACAGGTCGTTCCACCAGCGCATGGTGACCAGGTCGCCGAACCACATGTGCGCCATCTCGTGCAGCACGGTCTCGGCGCGGCGCTCGTAGAGGTAGCCGGTGACCTTCGACCGGAAGACGTAGTCCTCCAGGAAGGTCACGCACCCGGCGTTCTCCATGGCGCCCGCGTTGAACTCCGGCACGAAGCACTGGTCGTACTTGCCGAACGGGTACGGGACGCCGAACGCCTTGTGGTAGAAGCCGAATCCCTGCTTGGTCTCGGTGAACAGCCGCTCTGCGTCGAGGTGTTCGGCCAGCGAGGCGCGGCAGTAGATGCCCAGCGGGATCGGGTCCTGGCCGTCCTCGCCGGGGAACTCGTCGCGCCACTCGGCGTAGGGGCCGGCGACCAGCGCGACCAGGTAGGTCGACATCGGCCTGGTGGTGTCGAAGACGTGGCGCTTGCCCGAGTCCGTCTCGGTGATCTCGCCGGCGGCGTTGGAGATGACCTTCCAGTCGCCCGGGGCGTCGACCGTGATCTGGTAGGTCGCCTTCAGGTCCGGCTGGTCGAAGCAGGTGAACATCCGCTTCGCGTCGGCGGTCTCGAACTGGCTGTAGAGGTAGACGGCTCCGTCGACGGGGTCGATGAAGCGGTGCAGACCTTCACCGGTGTTCGTGTAGGCGCAGTTCGCGCGCACCACGAGTTCGTTCTCGGCTGCCAGGCCGGGCAGGCGGATGCCGGTCGACTCGTCGTAGTCGGAGACGTCGAGCTCGACGCCGTTGAGCACCGCGCTGCGCACCTCGTCGGCCACCAGGTCGATCCAGGTGTCGGCGCCGGGCTGGTTGCTGCGGAAGCGAACCGTGGTCGTGGAACCGAAGGTCTCCACTTCCACACCGCCCGCGCCGGCGGAGAGGTCCAGTTCGATCACATAGGACTGGACCTCCAGCAACGCGGCGCGCTGCTCGGCCTGTTCGCGGGTGAGGTTCGGCGGTGCCACGGATCACCTCGTAGTTCGTAGGGACGGTCATGGCCGGTGTGGATGCCCGGCGCAGGCATCAAATCACGTCGGGCCGGAGTCGCGCTCCCGGGCACGCACCTCCGCGATCATCGGCGTGTCGGAGGCGCCGGGAAGACAATCGGCCGCGGCGTGGTTACCACTTCGGGGCCGCCGCGCCCCAGACGTGGTGCCGCGCCCAGGCACCTGCCCGACTTCGACTGATGGAGGCACGGATGACCGCCGCTGCCCGCCCCAAGGTGGACTTCTACTTCGACCCGCTGTGCCCGTTCGCCTGGGTCTCCTCGCGCTGGATCCTGGAAGTCGAGAAGGTCCGCGACATCGACCTGAGCTTCCGCGTGATGAGCCTGGCCGTGCTCAACGAGGGCCGCGACCTTCCCGAGCAGTACCTGGACCTGATGAAGCGCGGCTGGGGCCCGGTGCGCGTGTGCATCGCCGCGGCCAAGCACCACGGCGACGAGGTCCTCTCGCCGCTGTACACCGCGCTGGGCCAGCGCATCCACGACCGGGGCATCAAGGACTTCGACGAGGCGATCGAGGGCGCGCTGGCCGAGGTCGGGCTGCCCGCCGAGCTCGCGCAGGCCGCGCACAGCACCGAGTACGACGAGGAGCTGCGGACCAGCCACCACCAGGGCATGGACCCGGTCGGCGACGAGGTCGGCACGCCCACCCTGCACGTCGACGGCGTCGCCTTCTTCGGCCCGGTCATCACGCGGGTCCCGAAGGGCGAGGAGGCCGCCAAGATCTTCGACGGCGCGGTCGCCATGGCCGGCTACCCGTACTTCTTCGAGCTCAAGCGCAGCCGCACCGAAGACCCGCAGTTCGACTACTGATCCACTGCACACCGGTCGAACACCGCGGGGTTCCGGCCCGGGTGGGAAAGTTCCGATGTTTACCGGATTTTTCCCAGGCGGCGGGGTTGAGCTGCGAGAACGGGTGCGGGCGGGTTTTTCCCGGTCATCACGGTTCTCGGGTGCCCGCGGAGGCCGGCCCCGGTCGGGGGACGGGGCCGGCCTCCGGGAACGCGGGTCACGGGGCGTGCAGCCCGGACATCACCTCGGTGACGGGACGGTCCTCGCGGAGGGTCCAGAGCGAGGCCACGATCTCGGCGGCGCGGTCGGGTCCGACCGCGCGTTCGGCGTTGCCGGTGAACTTGGCCGCGAGCTCGTCGGCCGACAGGGGGCGTTGCGGGCCGCCCCGGTTCTCGCGGATCCGCTCGGTCACCGTCGTGCCGTCGGTGAGCTCGGCGGTGAGGACCGCGGGGAACTGGCGCGGGAATCCGGCGGTGGCCTCGTCGTCGGCGACGACCCGCACCCGCCCGGCCAGGTCCAGGCGCGCCGGGTCGGCCGCGGCGGCGTCGGTGAAGTCCTCGTGGAACACGCCCAGCCCGCCGCCGCCGAGCAGCGCCGCCGCCACGGTGTAGGGGCCCGAGAACGCCGCGTGGTAGCCGGAGCGGGGCCGCCGCTTCTCCTCGGCGGGTTCGGCGATCGTGCGCATCACCGGGGCCGGAACGCCGAGCACCAGCTCCCGGACCTGGTCGGCGGTGACGCCGCGCTCGCGCAGCCGCAGCGCCGCGTCGACGCCCGCGTGCGTGAAGTGGTTGCACGGGTAGGGCTTGAAGAACACCCCGGTCGTCTCCCACCGCTCGCCGAGGCCCTCGGTGACGCGCTCCGGGTGGGTCCGCTCGCCGCAGAAGGCGCGCAGGAACCCGAACCGCCCCTCGACGACCGTGGGCGGCCCGGTCAGGCCGTGCCTGGCCAGGTCGGCGGCGGCGACGCCCGCGTGCGCGGCCCAGCCGCAGTGCACCCGCTTGATCGTGCCGCCGGTGCGGTTGGCCTCGATGACCCCGGCGCCCATGCTGGCGGCGATGCCGATCACCGAGGTCAGCTGCTCGGCGTCGAGCCCCTGCAGCATGCCGGAGGCCACCGCCGCGCCGACCGCGCCGCAGATCGCCGTCGCGTGCTGACCGTGCTCGAAGAACACCGAGTTGCCGAGCTCCTCGTCGTAACCGGCCATGCCCAGGCGGCAGGTCACCTCGATGCCCATCGCGGCGGCGGCCAGCAGCGCCGCGCCGCCCGCGCCGGTGCGCTCGGCAGTGGCCAGCGCGGCGGGGACGACGGCGGCCGACGGGTGCAGCACCGACGGCAGGTGGGTGTCGTCGAAATCGAGGCTGTGCGCCAGGGTTCCGTTCACCAGGGCCGCCGACGGGGCCGGGAGCCGTTGTCCCAGACCGATTCCGGTGGCCTGCGGGGTTCCGCCCCACTCGGTGGCCACGGCGCCGGCGATGCGGGCGGGTTCCTCGCGGGTGGCGGCCAGCGAGTTGCCGACGACGTCGACGATGCGCCGGACCAGGTCGTCGGCCAGGACGTCGTCGACGCCCTCGGTCGCCAGCCGGGCGCCGACCTCGCCGATGCGCTGCGCGGGAGTCGTCATGCCGGGACCACCGCCAGCGGGCGGACCGGGGCGCCGGTGGCGCCGACGATGCGCAGCGGGGCGAACACGGCCAGGAACTCGCCGATCCCGGCCTCGGCCGCGTCCTCGCAGGCCATGTGCTCGACGATGTGGATGCCGTGCTCGACCAGCAGGACCCGGTGCACCGGCAGCACGCGGTGCCCGGCACCGGCCGGGATCTGCTCGTAGGCGGTGGTGTCGGTGCCGGTGGCCACGATCCGCCGCTCGGCCAGCCAGTGCGCGGCGTCGACGGTCATGCCGGGAACACCGGTCTCCTTGCCGACGTAGGCCTGCGCGTCGCCGAACAGCCTTCCCCAGCCGGTGCGCACCACAGCGATGTCGCCCGCGCCGGGCTCGGCCCCGGCGCGCTCGGCGGCGCGGGCCAGGTCCTCGGCGGTGACGCCGTAGCCGGGTTCGAGGACGTCGACGCCGCGCACCGCGGCGACGTCGAGGAACACGCCCCGGGTGACCATCGGCGGGATGGTCTCGGCGCCGTGCACGGTGTGCTTGCCGCCGCGCTGGGACTCGGCGGCGTCGACGCCGCCGTGCAGCAGCCCGTCGTGGCTGACGTGGGCGAGGGCGTCGACGTGGGTGCCGGTGTGCCCGCCGGTGACGATGACCTCGTTGGACGCCGAGCCGCCGTCGGGGCGGATCGCGTCGCCGTGGCGGCGCTCCAGCGTCATCCGGAAGCCCGGGTGGTTCGGCGAACCTGCCATGCCGGTGTAGAGCGGGTGTCCGAGCTCGATGACCCGGGTCCCGGCCCGGACGGCGTCGAGCAGGTCGGGGCCTGCGGAGGTGGTGGTCACGAGGTGCTCCTTCCCGGCCGGGCACCGGCCGGTTCGTCGTGATCGTGCGGTGACGTCGTGCTCGTGGGGGAGCCGCCGAGCGCGTCGGCGAGCTCGGTCACCCAGCGGGCTCCGGCGACGACGGCCGGGTCGACGAAGCGCCCCCGGTCGTCGACCCACGCCGCGGAGTCGCCCGCGACGTCGAGCGCGTCGAGGAGCGCGCGGGCTCGCTCGACCTCGTCGCGGTCCGGGGTGAAGGTCTGGTGCACGGGGTCGATCTGCCCCGGGTGGATCACCGAGCGGCCGAAGAACCCGGCGTCGCGCAGCGCGGCGCTGTCCTCGGCGAGCCCGGTGGTGTCGGACAGGTCGGTCCAGACGCTGGCGACCGGGCTGGGCAGCCCGGCGGCGCGGTTGGCGGCCACGATCCGGGCGCGGGCCCAGGCGAGTTCGCGGCGGTCGCGAATCCGCAGGTCGGCGGCCAGATCGGTTTCGCCGGGGGAGACCCCGGCGATCAGCGGGTGGCACTCGGCGAGCTCGAACACCGCGCGCAGGCCGCGGGCGCTCTCGACCAGCAGGTGCAGCGGCAGCCCGGTCCGCTCGGCGAGATCGGCGACAGCGGAGGGGGATTCGGCCTTGGGAACCCGAATCCCCGCCGCACCGCTGCCGATCAGCGCCGCCGCGTCGGCTTCGGACCAGGTGGTGCCCGCGCCGTTGATGCGGACCCACACCCGGTCCGGCCGGGACCGGCAGGTCCGCACCGCGACGTCGCGGGCCTGGTCCTTGTGCGCGGGCGGGACCGCGTCCTCCAGGTCCAGCACGACGGCGTCGGCCGGGCCGTCGAGCGCCTTGCCGACGAGGTCGGCGCGGTGCCCGGGGACGTAGAGCCAGCTGCGGGCCAGGCCGATGGTGGTCACAGAACCCCCTGCGCGCGAAGGCTTTCCAGCTCCTCGGCGTCGACCCCGAGCTCGCCCAGCACCTCGGCGGTGTGGGCTCCCAGGCGCGGGCCGGTGGTGGCGATCCGGCTGGGCGTGTCCGACAGCCGGAACGGGGTGTTCTGGAACCGGACCGGGCCCAGCTCCTCGTCGTCGAGGGTCACGATGCTGCCGAGGGCGTTGAAGTGCGGGTCGGCGAGCACGTCGGCGGCGGTGTAGATCGGTGCGACGGCGGCCTCGGCCTTCTCGAAGGCGTCGACGACCTCGTCGCGGTTGCGGGCGGCGATCCAGGAACCGACGGCGGCGTCCAGCTCCTCGACGTGCTCGGCCCGGCTCGCGCCGCTGGCGAACCAGGGCTCGTCGATCAGCTCGGGCGCGCCGACCAGCCGCATCACGCGTTCGGCGATGGAGTGGGCGCTGGTGGACACGGCCACCCACTGGCCGTCGGCGCACTGGTAGGTGTTGCGCGGGGCGTTGTTGGTGGAGCGGTTGCCGGTGCGCGGCTGCAGCACGCCGAGCTGGTCGTAGGCGATCAGGCCGGGGCCGAGCAGGTGCAGCAGCGGTTCGATGATCGCGGTGTCCACGACCTGCCCGCGGCCGGTGGTCTCGCGGGCGCGCAGCGCGGTCATGATGGCGAACGCCGTGGTCAGCGCGGCCACGCCGTCGGCGAGGCCGAACGGCGGCAGGGTGGGCGGACCGTCGGGCTCACCGGTCATGGCGGCGAACCCGCTCATCGCCTCGGCCAGCGTCCCGAACCCGGGGCGGCTGGAGTAGGGGCCGGTCTGGCCGAAGCCGGTGACCCGCGCCAGCACCAGCTCGGGGTTGCGGGCCGACAGCTCCTCCCAGCCCAGGCCCCAGCGCTCCAGGGTTCCGGGCCGGAAGTTCTCGATGACCACGTCGGCGTCGGCGGCCAGGTCGAGGAACAGCTCGCGGCCGCGCGGGGTGGACAGCACGAGGGTGATCGCGCGCTTGTTGCGGGCCAGCATCTTCCACCAGAGGCCGACGCCGTCCTTCTGCGAGCCGTGGGTGCGGGCGGGGTCGCCGCGCGGGTGCTCGATCTTGATGACGTCGGCTCCGTGGTCGCCGAGCAGCGTGGCGGCCAGCGGGCCCGCGAACAGGGTGGAGGCGTCGAGGACCTTCAGGCCCCCCAGCGCGGCCGGGTGGTCGTGGCTCATGTCGTCCTTCCGGTGGTGGCGACGGCGCGCGCGGGTGCGGTGCCGCCGAGTCGAGCGGTGATCCGGTCGGCGGTCTCGATCAGCTGCGGGGCGGTGGCGGCGACGAACTCCTCGGTGACCCGGAAGCGCGGTCCGCACACCGACACCGCGCCGACGACCCCGACCGGGCCGAACACGGCAACGGCGACCGATCCGGCGTCGCCCTGGCGCTCACCGGCCGAGGCGGCGTAGCCGCGCTCGCGGATGCGGGCGAGCTCGGCGCGCAGGGCTTCCGGGTCGGTCGGGGTGTTCGGGGTGAGCGCGAGGAGGTCGCCGGAGAGCAGCCGGTCGACCTCGTCGGGGTCGCAGTGGGCGAGCACGCACTTGCCGGACGAGCCGGCGTGCAGCGGGAACCGCTTGCCGAGCTCGACCGACATGGTGATCTCGTGGGTGCCGACGACCTGGTCGAGGTAGACGCGGCCGCCGTGCACCTTGGCGCTGATGGTGACGGTCTCGTGCAGCTTGTCGCGCAGCTCGGCCAGGAACGGCAGGGCCGCCGCCCGCAGGTCGGAGTCGCGCAGCGCCCGGCTGCCCAGCGCCGCGGCGGCGGGCCCGAGCCGGTACTCGCGGGTCTCCGGGTCGTAGGCGATCAGGTTCCTGCTGGTCAGCGACTGCAGGATGCGGTGGACCACGGCTTTGGACAGGTCCAGCTCCCGGGCCACCTGGCTGACGCCGAGGGTGGGAGGCCCGTCGGTGAACAACAGCAGGACGTCGGCCACGCGCTCGGTGGCTCCGGTGCCGCCGCTCGACTCCGCCACGCGATTCTCCTCGTCGTCAAATACGTACCGCTGGACGGAACAAGAATGTTGGGGATCGCCGTTCGTGTCAAGGAATTTACATCGCAACTCTTGCACTTATCCAGGCTGCCTGGTGTTATCGACCTCACCGAACGGCCGGGACGCCTGTTTCTCTCAGCGGAACGGCATCCGTCGGTCGGGATGAGGAGGAACGATGACGTTCGACGTGGACCTGGTGGTCGCGGGCGCCGGTGGCGGCCTGACCGCCGCGATCCGCGCAGCCGAGCTGGGTCTCGACGTGCTCGTGGTGGACTCCGATCCGAACTTCCGGCGCGGCAACAACACCTCGATGTCGACCGCGATGATCCCGGGACCAGGATCGCGTTTTCAGGCTCAAGCGGGGATCGAGGACTCCCCGGAGCGGTTCATCGCCGACATCGCGCGCAAGACGGCCGGATCCGCCGACGCGCGGATCGCCGCGGCGCTGGCCCACGTCGGTGCCGAGCTCGTGGAATGGCTCGCCGACCACGTCGGGATGCCGATCGAGCTGCCCACCGACTTCAGCTACCCCGGGCACTCCGCGCCCCGGGTGCACAGCGTGCCCGGCAGGCACGGCTCCTCGCTGCTGCGCCACCTGCTGGAGGCGGTGGAGCGCAGCGAGCGGATCGACCTGATGGTTCCCGCGCGGCTGACCGGAGTGGAAGCGCGCGACGGCGGCCGGATCGCCGTGGTCGAGACCCCCGACGGCGGGCGCGAGGAGATCAGCACCCGCGCGGTCCTGCTCGCCACCAACGGCTACGGCGCCGACCGCGAGCTGGTCGCGAAGCACCTGCCCGAGATCGCGGGCGCGCACTACCACGGCGGCGAGCACTCCCGAGGTGATGCGCTGCGCATCGGCGGCGAGCTCGGCGCGGCCGTCGGATTCCTCGACGCCTACCAGGGCCACGCCGCCCTGTCGGCGTCCGCGCAGACCCTGGTGACCTGGACCGCGGTGATGCACGGCGGCGCCGTCGTCGACTCCGGCGGTGAGCGCTTCGGCGACGAGACCACCGGCTACTCCGAGTACGCCGCCACCCTCGCGGCCCGGCCGGGCGGGCGCGGCTGGCTGGTGTTCGACGAGCGCGTCGACGGCCTGTGCCGCTCCTTCGGCGACTACCAGGACGTGCTGGCCGCGGGCGCGGTCCGCAGCGCGGACTCGCTGCCCGAGCTGGCGGCGGCCATCGGCGTGCCCGCCGAGCCGCTGGCGGCCGAGATCGCCGCGTTGGCGCAGGTCGATCCGGGTGAGACCGACCGGTTCGGCCGCTCGGCCGCGACGCCGCTGCGCGCGCCGTTCCGGGCCGTGGAGATCATCCCGGCGCTGTTCCACACCCAGGGCGGGTTGCTCGTCGACGAGCACGCCCGCGTCCTCGACACCGCCGGCGACCCGATCCCCGGCCTCTACGCCGCCGGTGGTGCCGCCGCCGGCATCTCCGGCCACGGCGCGGCCGGCTACCTGGCCGGCAACGGCCTGCTCCCCGCGCTGGGCCTCGCCTACCTCGCCGCCGGGCACCTCGCCCGGTCGCTGCCCACCGCTCGAACTCCGGAAGGTGCCCGATGAGCAAGCCCGATCTGATCATCCGCGACGTCCGCGTCGTCCGTCCCGGTGGTGGGGAGCCCGTCGCCGCCGACATCGCCGTCACCGGCGGCGTCATCACCGAAGTCGGTGCGGGACTGGACGTTCCGGAGGGCGCGACCGTCCACGACGGACGCGGCAGGCTCGCGTTCCCCGGCGTCGTCGACGCCCACCAGCACTGGGGCATCTACAACCCGCTGTCTGACGACACCGAGACCGAGAGCCGGGCGTGCGCGCAGGGCGGCGTGACCACCTCGCTGACCTACATGCGCACCGGCCAGTACTACCTCAACCGCGGCGGCCCGTACTCCGAGGTGTTCCCGGAGGTGCTGAGCGCCGCCGAGGGCCGGTCCTACGTGGACTACGCGTTCCACCTCGCGCCGATGCAGTCCTCGCACATCGACGAGATCCCCGCGCTGGTGCGCGACCACGGCGTGACCTCGTTCAAGATCTTCATGTTCTACGGCAGCCACGGGTTGCACGGCCGCTCCACCGACCAGAGCGACTTCCTGATGATCCCGGAGGGCGAGCGCTACGACATCGCCCACTTCGAGTTCGTCATGCGCGGCATCCAGGCCGCCCGCGAGGCCAACCCGGACATCGCCGACCAGATCTCGCTGTCGCTGCACTGCGAGACCGCCGAGATCATGACCGCCTACACGCGGCTGGTCGAGGAGGAGGGCGAGCTGTCCGGCCTGGAGGCCTACAGCGCGTCGCGCCCGCCGCACTCCGAGGGCCTGGCGGTGACCATCGCCTCCTACCTCGCGCACGAGACGGGCCTGCCGACCATCAACCTGCTGCACCTGTCGTCGGGCAAGGCGATGGAGGCGGCGATGCTGATGGCCAAGACCTTCCCGCACGTCGACTTCCGCCGCGAGGTCACCATCGGCCACCTGCTGGCCGACGTGACCACCGCCGACGGCGTCGGCGGCAAGGTCAACCCGCCGCTGCGCCCGAGGGCCGACGTCGAGAAGCTCTGGGAGCACCTGCTCGCCGGTGACGTCAGCTGGGTCGTCTCCGACCACGCCTGCTGCCGCGAGGAGCGCAAGTTCGGCGAGGACCACGACGACGTCTTCGCCGCCAAGTCCGGCTTCGGCGGGACCGAGTACCTGCTGCCGGGCCTGGTCGGCGAGGGCCGCAAGCGCGGGCTGTCGATGTCGGCCGTCGCCGAGCTCACCTCCACCAACCCCGCCCGGCGCCTCGGCCTGCCCACCAAGGGCGACATCGCGCCCGGATTCGACGCGGACATCGCGCTGGTCGACCCGGACCGCTCGTTCGTGGTGGACCCGGCGGACTCCGAATCCACCCAGGAGTACACGCCGTTCCGCGGCATGGAGATCGGCGCCACGGTGGAGACCACCTTCCTGCGCGGGCAGCGGATCTTCGACCAGGGCGCGGTCGTGGGCGAGCCGCGCGGCAGCTACCTGCACCGGCCGACGGGCCGCTGATGACCGGCAAGCGTGAAACCAGTTCGGACGCGAGGGAATCCACCATGAGAACACGGTTCCGCTTCGTGACCTTGGGGCTGATCGTCAGCCTCATCGTCATCAACTACATCGACCGCAGCGCGGTGTCCTACGCGGTCGAACCGCTGGAGCAGGCCTTCGGCATCACCACCGCGCAGTACGGGATCATCAGCTCGGTCTTCTCCGTCGGCTACATGGTCGCGGCGTTCCTGTCCGGGCCGCTGGTGGACCGCTTCGGCTGCCAGCGGGTGCTGCTCGCCGCCGTCGCGCTGTTCTCGATCACCACGGCGCTGATCCCGGTCGCGGGCTCGTTCGCGGGACTGCTGGTGATCCGGCTGCTGCTCGGCGTCGGCGAGTCGCCGGCGTTCCCGGCGGCGACCCGGACGGTGAGCCGCTGGCTGCCGATCCGGGAGCGCGGTGTGGCGCTGGCGCTGTGCGGCGGCGTCGCGGTCTCGGGCAGCCTGCTGATCTCCGGTCCGCTGCTGACGCGGCTGATGGACCTGGTCGGCTGGCAGGGCATGTTCTGGACGCTCGCGGGCCTCGGCGTGGTGTGGGCGGTCCTGGCGATGTGGCTGCTGCGCGACCTGCCCGACGAGTCGCCGCGGCTCGACGACGCCGAGCGCGCGCTGATCGCCGCCGATCAGGAGGTCGAGGCCACCGGTGGCCGGGCGAAGGTGCGGTGGCGCCCGCTGCTGACCAACCGGAACCTGTGGGTCGTCGCGGGCGGCTACTTCGCGTGGGGCTTCATGTTCTGGGGCTTCATGTACTGGCTGCCGTCGTTCCTGTCCGGTGCCTACGGGCTCAGCGTGAAGCAGGCGGGCGCGTTCTCGATCGCCCCGTGGGCGTGCGGCATCGTCGGTGCGCTGGTCGGCGGCGTGGTCGTGGACCGCGTCTACCGGCGCAGCCCGAAGATCCGCAGCCGGTTCGCGGTGATGGGCGTGGCGCTGCTGCTGGCCGGGTGCTCGCTGGTGCCGCTGGCGATCGCACCGACCCTGACGGTCGCGCTGATCTCGATCTCGGCGGGCGTGGGCTTCGGCTTCATCACCGGCGGGATCTGGTGGGTGGCCTCGATCGACGCGGCCCCCGACCAGCCGGGCAGCGCGGCCGGGTTCGCCGACGCCGCGTTCGCCTCGGCCGGCATCGTGGCGCCGTCGTTGATGGGCTTCATCGTGTCCAGCACCGGCAGCTTCACCAGCGGGTTCGTGGTCATGGCGGGTCTGGCGGTGGCCGGTGCGCTGCTGATGCTGCTGGTGCCGCGCGAGCGCACCACGACGTCCAGCGCCGCGCCCGCCGCGGTGGAGGCATGACGGTGGAGCAGCAGGAGGCGGTCCGGGGCGCGGTCGGCGGGCTGGGCGAGTGGGTGGCCCGGCTGCGCTGGTCCGACGCCCCGGCCGAGGTCCGGGAGCGCCTGCTGACGGTGCTGGTCGACGCCGTGGCGGTGACGGCCCTCGGCTCGCGCGAACCCGCGCAGCGCGCGCTCGTCGAGGCGTGGGACGCACCGGACGGCCCGGCACCGGTGTTCGGCACCGGCCGCACCGCGGCGGTGGACGCCGCCGCGTGGCTCAACGCCTCGGCGGCGGTCCGGCTCGAACTCGACGACGGGCACCGGCCGGCCGGGGGACATCCGGCGGCGCACGGGTTCCCCGCCGTCCTGGCCCTGGCCTCCCGCGGGACGACGACGGGCGCGGAGCTGTGCGCCGCGCTGCTCGCCGCCTACGAGGTCGCCGCCCGCTTCGGCCGCGCGACCAGCCTCCGGCCGGGCACCCACCCCCACGGCAACTGGGGCGTGGCGGGCGCGGGCGCCGGTTGCGCCCGGGTCCTGGGACTCGACGGGCAGGGCGCGACGGCCGCGATCGACGCGGCGAGCGGGATGCCGATCGCCGGGCCGTTCTCGGCCGCCCTGGACGGAAACCCGGTGCGCGACACCTGGATCGGCGCCGCCAACCAGTCCGGCCTGGTCGCGGCCCGGCTCGCCGCGACCGGCGCCGGGCACCCGACGGGCATCGCCGCGCACGCCCTCGGCGACCTGCTCGGCACCCTCGACCCGGCCGCCCTCGACGAGGGCGTGGGGGAGCGCTGGGAAGTCCTCGGCGGCTACTTCAAGCAGCACTCGTCGTGCTCGTTCACCCACGCCGCCATCGACGCGGCCCTGTCCCTGCGCGACCAGGTCGACGAGGGGACGGCGCAGGTCCTGGTGGAGATCCACTCGCTGGGCGCGCAGCTCGACCGCGCGAGCTGGCCGACACCGCTGGCCGCGATGTTCTCGCTGCCGTTCGTGGTGGCCACAGCCCTGCGCCGGGGCCGCGTCGTCCCGGCCGACCTCTCCGCGGACGCCCTCGCCGACCCGGCGACGGCGGACCTCGCCCACCGCGTCGTGGTGCGGCCGGCGGCCGACCTCGACGCCAGGTTGCCGGACGAGCGCCCGGTCCGGGTCACGGTCACCTCGGACCGGGGCCGCCACGTCGCCGAGCGCCCGAACCCGGTGGGGGACGCCGCGTTCCAGCCGTTCACCGCCGACGACCGGATCCGCGTCCTGGGCGACCTGCTGGGCGACCCGGCGGCGGTCGCGGCGATCCGCGACCGCGTCGCGGAGCTGCCGGACGCCCCGGACGCGGGGAAGACCTTGCGCGCACTCGGTTCCGCGCTGGGCACTCGATGAGGAGGAACATGCTCGTCCACGCCGTCACCCCGATCACCGTCGGCCCGGCCGAGGTGGCTCGCCGCCAGGCCCGCTACGACGCGCTGTCCCCGGCGGGCATCGAGATCGTCCTGCGCGATCTCCCGGACGGACCCCGCGCGCTCAACACCGCCGACGACGTCCGACGTTCTGAGAAGCTGGTCGCCGCAGCTCTTTCCGCGGCACCGGAGTGCGACGCGGTGCTGCCGGACTGCGTCCTGGACCCGGCGGTACCCGCCGACGGCGGCGCGCTGGGCGGTACACCGGCCCTCGGCCTGCTGCGCCTGACCGTGGGCGCCGCCGTCGCCGCCGGGCACCGGGTCGGCGCGATCACCCGCAACGAGGCGATCGCGGCCGAGCTCCGCGACCGCATCACCGCCTACGGCTGGGACTCGGCGTTCCACGAGGTCAGCGTCCTGGACCTGGAGGTCGAGGACATCACCGACCCGGACCGCTGGGCCGCCGCGATGCGTCCGGCCCTGATCGCGGCCCGCGACGCCGGAGTCACTGCAGTGGTCAACGGCTGCTCCGCGGTGGACACGACCGCCCAGGACCCGGACCTCCCGCTGGTCCTCGACCCGATCCGCACCGGCCTCGCCGTCCTCGCCGCACTGCAACCACGCTGACCTGCGGCAGCGCTGACCTGCGTAAACCGGCGTGCGGATAGAAGCGGACCACTTGGGCCGACAAGCCGTCCGCGCTCTTAGCTGAAGCGGAGCACGGCGGCGAGGTCGTCATCTCCCGCGGAGATACTCCCGTGGCGCGGTTGATTCCTGTGCAAGAAGTGGCGGAGCGAGAACTGGGTTTCGTCCGTTACGACGTTCCAGATGCGTTCTTCGACCCGCTTCCAGACGATGAGCTGGAGGCATGGGAATCGTGACCAGAGGTACATGATCGATACGCATGTCCTCCGACCAACGAGCACAGTGTGCTCGCCGGCTCCATGGACTGGGGGCACCGGGACCCGTTCGATCGAATGATCGCCGCCCAATGCATGATCGAGTCGCTCGCCTTGGTCTCTGCTGACAAGGCGTTCGCGACGCTGCCGGGCATCCAGGTTCTGTGGTGAGACGAAGGCTGTCCCGAACCTGCCCGATCCGGGGCGGCCTTCGCCAGTTGAAATGGTGACGTCTGCGGCAACCGGGCTGGAATCCTGAGCTACGAGATGCTCTCGCGGACGCCCTTCACTGCGTCGAAACTCCGTCGTCGGATGATGCTTCCGCCGTCTGAGAACTCCACTTCACTGGCGAGAGCGCCGTTCGGACACGCCAGGTGCGGTGTGTGCCAATAGGCATGCCTTCTCGGAAGTTGCCCCCGGACTTGAGCGTGCTGTCCGGATATCATTCGCGGTCGACGCCGTCCTGCCGCTCGTCGGTATAGGTCGGACTGTGTCATTGCTGGTTCGTCTCGGTCTGGTTCACCCAGTAGCCGGTCACGAAGTTGCGGGGGATGTACTCCGACTCGATGTTCGCGGTGATTCCGCGGTCGTGCGCGACCGCCGCCAGAGCGGTCGGGGCCAAGGCGAGGAAGCCGTCCGGGTGAGCAGCTCGATTCGTGTTGGCGGTCCAGAAACGTTGGTGCAACTCGATCGCTTCGCGGAGATCTTCGTTGAACTGGCCTGCTTCGCCGCTCGCGAGGCTGAAGAGGAGCTTCATCGAAGGGAAGTACCGCAACAGCGCGATCTCTGCCGCGTCGTTGTCCAGTTGTGCCGGATCGGTCAGCTCGATGCTTCTATTGATCTTGGCGTACAGGTCGTCGCCGCTGGTGAAGAAGGTCTTGAGCGCGTCGATCCACGCGTAGACGTATTCGTCGTACTGCCCGGCAGCGCGGAGGGTCTCCTCTGGCGTTCGGCAGAGATCGTCGATGAGGTTGCGCGCTCGGCAGATCGTGGCTGACCACAGCGCGTCCAACCACGCTGCAGGACTGTGCTTGTGAGTCGGGCCGGTCGCCTTGAGGGAAACCCGGTCCCGGATGATGCAGTCGAAGTGATCGTCGCTGGTGTTCGCGCTCTTGAAGAGCGCTGCGCCGGATCGAGCGGCCACGAGCAGGCTCGAATAGGTGTCGAACCGATCCGCAGCCGGATCCAACAGCAGTTGACGCTGCGTGACTTGCAGCGAGTACTGCGCGACGTTGAGAGCGAGAGCCGGCGCTTCGCCGAGGTTGTCGTAGAAGCGATCGATGTTCTTCGACAGGGCAGCGATCCTCTTCTCGGTGCCCTCGATGCTCTGCGAGTGCCTGTTGATGACCGTCATGACCCGTCCCTACCTCGGCCGCAGATCGAAGTTGCGACGATTGTATCCGCCGTAGCTTTCCGTCGTTTCGCCGCCTTCGCTGCGCTTTTCGACCTTCGGCTTGACCTCCTCGTAAATGACGCTTGGCTCGAAATCTGGGTCATCGCGCCGTACGTCATCCAGTTCGAGTTGAGTCTGAATGCGTCCCACAAGATCGATGTCGTCCGGATCTGCTGTCTTGCTCATGTTGTCGAGAATGGATTCTGCGTAGGGGCGGGTTCCCTGTTGAGAGCGGTTGCCGTCAAGATCGATTCGCGAGCCGAGTTCCGCGTTCGGTCCCTTGGCCTCGATGATGACGATGCGGCCGTCCGGGGTTTCACCCACGACGTCGAAAACGCCGGATCCGTGGAAGACGCGGATGGTCTCAGGGGCGCAACCGTGGTCGTGGACCAGAGAGTCACGAGCAGCGACCTCGCCGAATTGCTCGCCGATGTCGCGCACGTTGGTGTGCGCATCCCGAAGATCATCGGCGCTCTGCTGCTTCGTCGGATGTGTCGCGAGGGATCTCGTTCCCGTCCGCGTCCTTCCGAGCAGCGAACTGCTCGTCGTGGGTCTTCGCGTCTGCGAGCTGGTCGATTGCGGCGCGTCGCTGATCGATCAGGTTCTGATAGCGTTCGACATCTCCTGGGCGCGGCTCTTGTGTCCCGAGGTTGTCGAATTCGGCTTCGTGGGTGAGCCCGTTGTCAGGAACGTAGTAATTCTTGGTGCCGTCCGGATTTTCCGTGTAGCGCAGCGGAGGTACCGGCTCGCCTGTGGCGTCCGTGGCTTCTTTGGACCGCCGATTGCACACGCCGTTCCCATCCGGAGCGTTGTAATAGCGGTTCCGGTAGTCCGGGTCCATCGTTGCCCGTTGCTCAGCCGTGGGCAGGAATTTCGGGTTGGGACTACCGTCCGGTGATAGTTCGTGTTCAGACGCGGCGTGCGTCTCGCGCGGTTGCCGAGGGCCGCGTGCTTCCGCTTCGTCGGGGCGCTGTCCCGGATCCTCTCCATCCCGAGTCGGGTGGAAGCCGTCGTTGCTGGAGGGGGTGGTGGTGCCGTCGGGGTGGTGGGTTTCCCAGGTGCCGTTCGGGGGCCAGCCGGGGCGGCCGTCGGGTCCCATGTCGGTGGCGAAGACTCGGCCGTTGCCGTCGGTCCAGGCGAGGCCGTTGGGGGCGGTGACGGGGACTCCGAGCTCGTTCGACAGGTCTCGGGCCAAGCCGCTGGTGCCCGCGTCGCAGGAGAGGAGGCGGACCGGTTTGGTGCCGTCGAAGTTCGGGTCCCGGCGGAGCATGTCGGCGAATTCCTTCGCCGAGAACGTGTGGTCGCCGATGCGGACCCGGCCGTCGGGTAAGGCGTGGGCGTCGACCGTGTGGTGGACGCCGTCGTCCGGGACCCGGTCCGCCAGGTCGCGCATCCTCGGGTCGTCGTGGAACGACGAGCCGGCCGGGGTCTCCTGGCGGGTGGACTCGGCCTGGTCGAGCTGCTCCTGGCGCTCCGGCGTGCCGGGTTCGGCGTCGCGGGGCTGGTCGGAGTCGTGGTCCGGGCCGTCGTGCCTGCCGTCCTCGGGGTGGGTGCCGTCCGAGTCGTCGGGACGCCGAGCGGGGTCGGGGTCTGTCCCGTCGGGGCGCTGGTCAGGCGTATCCGGGTTCGCGCCGTCCGGACGTGCGGCGGGTGAGTCGGAACCGTCTGGGCGGCTTCCTTCTGGGCGCTGACCAGGGGTTTCCGTCGTGGGGCCGCCGGGGCGCTGGCCCGGGCCGTCCGGGCGGGGTGTCGTGGCGTCGGGCCGGGTGGACGTGGGGGAGTCCGGGCGCGAGGTGCGCTGCTGGGGGACGCCGGTGTCGGGACGCGACGGGGCGTCCGCGCCTCGGGGCGTGGTGCGGGGCGCGTCCGGGCGCGTGCCCAGATCACCGCTCATCGGGCGGGCCGCTGCGCCGGGGGAGCCCGCGGTTCCCGTCCAGCCGCCGCTGCCGCCGGGGCGGCCGCCTCCTGCGGACGGCGTCGCACCCGCTCCACCGGTCGTGCCCGGGGCGCCACCGGCCATGCCGCCACCCACCGGGCCACCCGCTGCGGGCTGGTCGGCGCGCGGAGCGGCCGGAGCGGGACCGGCTGCGCTGGGGGCGGGGGCTGCGGGGGCGTCCACGTTCGCCGCCGCCGTGCTCGCCGGGGAGCTCGGTGCGCGGTCGCCGTCGACGGGCAGCGTGCCGCTGAACGATCCGCCGCCGGAACCACCCGAGTGCGAGCTCGACGATCCGCCTCCGCCCGCCTGGGGCACTCCGCCTCCGCCGGAAGCCCCGCCGCTGCCGGAGGAACCGTTCGACGACGAGCTGGACGAGTCCGAAGAGGACGGTGCGTCGGAGCGGCCCGGATCGGTCGTGCCGCCTCCGGACGAGCCGGTGTCGGCGGAGGAGCGCGCGTCAGCGGCGGAGGAACCGCCGTCGGAGCTCGACCTCGCGTCGGAGCCCGACGAGGAGTCGGCGCTGGACGGGCCGTCCGAAGTCTGCGAGCTCGACGAGCTGCTGGAGGAATCCGAGGTGCCGGCGGTCGAGGCACCGGAATCCGACGACGAACCGCCGGAATCCGCGGCGCGGCTGGAACCCGAGTCCGAGGACGAGCCGGAATCCGACGAGGAACGGCTGTCGGGCGAGGAGTCCGACGTCGAGCCGGAACCGGAATCTGATGACGACGAGCCCGATGAGTCCGAAGCGGACGAGCCGGGATCGGTCGACGAAGATCCGCTGTCGGAGGACGAGGAACGGCTTTCGGACGACCCCGAGTCGGACGACGAGCTGTCTGACGACGCCCCACCCGAGTCGGAGGAGCCGCTGTCGGAGGAGGACGCGCTCGAATCGGAGGAGCCGCCGTCGGACGAGCCGGAATCCGAGGACCCGCCGTCGGTCGACGAACCCGAGTCGGTCGACGAAGAGCTGTCCGAAGACGACCCGGAGCCGGACGACGAGCTGTCCGACGAAGACCCACCCGAGTCCGACGACCCCGACGAGCCGCCGTCGGTGTCGGGTACGTCGACGCCGCCGAACTCGTTCTTCGCGCCGCCGATGCCGCCCATGAGCGATCCGGTCGCGCCGCCGGACATGGCGCCGGTGCCGACGTCGCTCCAGTCGAGCTTGCCCTCGGTGATGAGCTGTTCGGCCGCGCTGCCCACCGCGCCTTGGGCGGAGCCGAGCGCGCCTTCCTTCAGGGCCTCCTTGCCGATGGACTTCGCCGCGCTCTCGGCGGCCTCACCAGCAGCCTCACCTGCGGCGTCGCCCGCCGCGCGCCCGGCGGCGGTACCCGCGTTGCCCGCCGCGTCCCCGGCCGCGTCGCCGAGGGCGTCGCCGGCGCCCTTGCCGAACGCCTTGCCCGCGCCTTCGAAGACGCCGCCCACGGCGCCGCCGATGGCACCGCTGATCGCGGCGTCCTTGAACTTGCCGCCGTCGAGGCCGTCGCGGGTGCCCATCGCGACCTGGGTGCCCTGCACCGCGAACTCGATCGCCACCGACGTCGCGACCTCGATGGCGACGTTCTTGAGGATGCTGAACACGAGCTGCTTGAAGATCTGCAGCACCACGGCTCGCGTGATGCCCTGAGCAGCGGCGATACCGGCGGTGGAGGCGCCGAAGGTGGCCGGTGCGGCGGCGATCATCGCGGCGATCTGGATGGCCAGCGCGATCAGCGACGCGATGATGGTGAGCTTGGTGTGCTCGACGTCGAGGGCCGCGTCGTCGCAGGACTTCGCGAGCTTCTCGCACGCTTCCTTCAGCTTCGGCAGAGCCGCGTCGCCGCCGTCGCCGATGTCCTTCCACAGCTTGGTGAACGCGTCCGCGGTCTGGCCCTCCATCGCGGACTTGGCCTGCTGCGCACCGCCGTTGGCGGAGTTCCGGACGCCGTCGATGCCTTCGGCGGCCGTTCGCCACGCGTCGGCCATCCGGCGCATGGCGTCCTCGTCACCCTCCGGCCAGGACTGCCCGACGACGATCGGCAGCAGCCACTTGACCTCGTCGGGCATCTCGATGCTCACGTGTGGTCAACTCCCTACCGAGGCATGTTTGAGCCGGACTTGCCGATGCCGCTCGCGTTCTGCTCGTCGCCGGATTCGGTGTCGTCGGCGGTGGCTTTGAGGTTGTCGTCGATGTCGCCGAGCGCCTTGACGACCTTCTTCAGGCTCTCCAGGACGCTGTCGCGGCCCTTGGTGTAGTCACCGCCGAACTTCTGGCCCGCCTCGTCGTCGCCCCAGCACTCGCCTTCGCCGTCCAAAGAGGACTTGAGGGTGTTCAGGACCTGGTCGAGGTCGTCCCCCGCGTTGCCGATCTTCTTGCCGCCCGAGCGGATCTCCTCGGGCTGCATCCGCATCTTGCCGCTCATCGGCGGCCGCCTCGGCGGTTGCTCTCCCAGTCGTCGTCCCAGTCGTCCGGTCCGGCCTGCACCTGCGGCGCGGACGCGGCACGGCCGGAGTGGGACTCCTCGCTGCGGCGCTGGGCGCGCTCGGCTTCGGGATCGGGCGGTGCGACCAGCGGACCGCTGTTGAGCAGGCCCTGCAACGACGGCATCCCGGGCACCTCGGGAACGTGGGAGGTGTCGGCCAGCGGCGCGAATTCGGACTGCAGCTGCCGCTGCGCGGTCCCGGACGCCTCGCGGATCACGCTGGTGATCGACCGCGCCAGCTTCTCCGGGTTGGTGCGCTCGAACGCCTTGTCCGACAGGCGGACTTCCTGCACGGTCCCGGTCGCGTCCACCCGAGCGCTGACCAGGCCGTCGTCGGAGGTGGCCTCGAACGTCTGCCGCGCGGCGCTTTCCCGCTTCTCCTGGATGTCGGCGGTGCGCTTGCGCAGGTCGTCGAGCATGTCGTCGATCTGGTTCCGCAGCGCGGCGTTCCGCGCGACCTTCTCCTCGCTCGACGCGTCGAAGTCCCGTCCAGACATGATCAGCCTTCCCCCGGCTCAAACGGCACGTGCAGTGCGGCTTCGTGGCTCCGGTCAGTGTGACGTGTGCTCGGTCCGGTCGGTGCCATCGACTAGCACAATGCGGCCGAACGATGCCATTCACTCGGCTGAACGGTCTAGCGCTGACCGGGTGGTTTCCGGTGGGAAGGGCGATTCGTCCGGTGATGTCCGGCCTCGGCAGATCTCGGCGAGGCGGGCCAGGTCCGCCGATTGGTCCCGTGCGAACTCCGCCGTGACGGGGAGTCCGTGGCCGGGGACCACGGTGGTGGGGTTCAGGTCGAGGAGTGCGTCCACTGTGGAGGGCCAGTGCAGGGGGTGGGCGTCTTCGAAGTCCGGGGGTGCGCCCTGCTCGACCAGGTCTCCGGCGAAGACCACCGCGGCGTCGGGGACGTGCACGACGAGGTCGTGATCGGTGTGGCCGGGGCCGAAGTGGTGCAGGTGCACCTCCCGGCCGCCGAGGTCGAGCACGGCGGTGTCGGTGACGAGGTGGTCGGGGCGGGCCGGTGCGGAGGCGGCGAGCGCGTCGGCGGTGTCGGCGCCCTGCTCGCGGTAGTGGGCGACCCAGTGTTCGCGCTGGTCAACGGCGGTGCGGTCGAGGAAGTGCGGGCATCGGGCCTGCGCCCACACCGGGGCCGGGAGGAACGCGGAGGTGCCGAAGCAGTGGTCGAAGTGGCCGTGCGTGAGGGCGATCCGGAGCGGCAGCGCGGTGATCTCGCGGACCGCCTCGGCGAGCTCGGCGCCCTGGCGGTGATCGCCCCGGGTGTCGATCACCAGCGCCGCCTCGTCGCCGACGACGAGGCCGGTGGTCAGGTCCAGCTCGGCGTGGCGGCGGGCGAACACGCCCGCCGCGAGTTCGATCCAGGTGTCGTCCACGCGGGAAGCCTAGTGCGACCCCCAGCTGATCTCTGCCAGACTCGGCGAATGCGTCTCTACGCCGCTCTCACCGCGCTGATCGGGACCGCCATCGGCGTCGGCGTGCTGTTCTTCGCCAACAGCGCCCTCTCCCCGCTGCTCCTCGGCGGGCCCGGTTCGACCTGCCCAGAGCCCGACTGCGCGTTGGGCGCCGGGTTGTGGTTGATCGCCGGGGCGGTGGCGGTGGTGCTGGTCGCGTTCCTCGCCGGGCTCCTGCGACCCGCCGAGCAGCCGGTGCGTCGCGGGCTGTGGATCGCGCTCTGGTGCACGGCGGTCTACCTGGTCGAATCGGTTGTGGTCTGGGTCCTCATCTGAGCATCCCCGGACGGGTGGTGCGACGCCCGTGTGCTTGACTTTTCTCCCGCGCGCACAACGACTTCGGGAGGACGGTTTTGCCGGAGGGCCACACGCTGCACCGGCTCGCCGGGGTGCACCAGGAGCTGTTCGCGGGCACCCGGGTCCGGGTCAGCAGCCCGCAGGGGCGCTTCGCCTCCAGCGCATCGGAGCTGGACGGAGCCGTGTTCGAGCGCGCTGAGGCGCACGGCAAGCACCTGTTCCACTGCTACGGCGCGGACCGCGTCGTGCACGTCCACCTCGGGCTCTACGGCACGTTCACCGAAACCGAGCTGCCGGTCACCGAGCCGCGCGGGCAGGTGCGGATGCGCCTCGTCGGCCGAACTCACTTCGCCGACCTGCGCGGTCCCACCCGCTGCGAGCTGATCACGCCGGACGAGGTCGCGGCCGTCCGCGACCGGCTCGGCCCGGACCCGCTGCGCGTGGACGCCGATCCCGAGCGCGCGTGGACGCGGATCTCGAAGTCGCGCACCAGCATCGCCGCGCTGCTGATGGATCAGAAGGTCCTCGCCGGCGTCGGCAACGTCTACCGCGCCGAAGTGCTGTTCCGGCACGGCATCCCGCCCATGACGCCCGGACGCGACCTGGGGCGCGAGCGCTGGGAGCTCATCTGGGCCGACCTGGTCGAGCTCATGGCCGACGGCGTCAAGGTCGGCCGCATCGACACGGTCCGCCCCGAACACCTCCCCGAGGCCACCGGCAGAGCCCCGCGCCAGGACCGCCACGGCGGCGAGGTCTACACCTACCGCCGCGCCGGAATGCCCTGCCTCATCTGCGGTGACGAGATCGCCAGAGCCGACCTCGTCGCCCGCAACCTCTACTGGTGCCCCACCTGCCAACCCGAATGACCGGCACTGGACAGTTTTAGCCATAATTGTCCGGGCAAAACGGACATCGATCATGGGTGATTATGGCTAAAACTGTCCGTTGCCGAGCGCTCAGAAGCCGAAGCCGCCGAGGTCGAAGCCGTCGAGGCCGCCGTCGTTGAAGGTGTCCGGGTTCATGCCGTCCGCTCCCGGGTCCATCCCGTCGGGGCCTGCGCCGTCGGCGTTCATGCCGTCCGCGTAGCCGTCGGCGTAGGCGGCCTCCGCGGGGACCGTGGCCATGCCCACGAACATGGCCGACATCAGCGCGTACGAACCCGCGGTCCACACGCCTGCGGCCAGGGCGGGCTTCCACCACGGGTCGCTGTACCAGCCCTGGGGGACCGGCTTCCCGGCGACCGTGCCGCCGGGGTAGTAGTGCGGCGTGCGCTCGCTCGGGTGCGGCGAGGCGACCTGCGTCCTGCCGTCGACCTCGACCTCGCGTTCCTCGTCGACGTGGCCCGCGTAGCGCTGACCCGTCAGGACCGGCAGCTCCGGACCGGGGTCCATGTCCATCGCCAGGCGTGCGGCGCGCACGTAGCACAGGCCCTCCATCGCCGTCTCCGAGGTCAGCCGGGCCTGCTTGGCCGTGGTGGCCGCCTCCAGCTGGGTGAGCGCCGCGGCGTGCCGCTCGGAGGCGTCGGCCAGGGCCTGCTTGGCGGCCTCGTCGGTGCCGACGAGGTTGAGGACCTGACCGCCCAGCCGCTCCACCCAGCGGCGGGCCTCGGCCTTGTCGTCCTCCAGCTGCTTGCGCTGGTGCGCCAGCACCTTCCGCCGGGACCACCACACGGCGGTGCCCAGCACGACTAGCACGATCAGCAGAACCACGAGTGCGCTGGTCATCCCTGCCTCCCCGGGGGACGCCGTTGCCCTCGACGGTACGCGCGTCAGAAGGCGTCGGGACAGCTCGGAGCGCGATCGCCCGCCAGCGCCCGAAGCGGCGGTCAGCGCACCCGGCTCCAGCTCGCGCACCCGCCCGGCCGCTGCGAGCTGGTGCAGCGTGCTCCCGCCCAGGTAGGCCGCGGCCAGATCCGCCACGTCCAGCGCCAGCTGCGCCGGCTCGGAGGTGCGCTCGACCGCGCTCGCGCGGGTGCGCAGCCGCCAGCGGCCCTCGTTCCACGGGCAGAACGCGTCGCGCACCTCCAGCACCACGTCCACGTCCGCGAGGTAGTCGCGGGAGGTCAGCGCGGCTTCGAGGTCGACCAACCGCAGCCACACG
Source organism: Saccharopolyspora sp. ID03-671 (assembly GCF_045278815.1). Lineage (NCBI taxonomy): Bacteria > Bacillati > Actinomycetota > Actinomycetes > Pseudonocardiales > Pseudonocardiaceae > Saccharopolyspora > Saccharopolyspora sp. ID03-671. The sequence goes on along the minus strand of NZ_CP134054.1, from coordinate 2,533,213 downwards.
CCGTCGACGACGCGCTGCGCGGCCGCGCGCGGATCGACCAGCATCCGCACCACCGGCTCGTCGACCGCCGCCTTGCGCCAGGTGACCTCGCTGACCAGGTCGAAGTCCAGCAGGTGACGGCACAGCGCGGCGTAGGAGGCGGGGTCGTCGGCGACCAGCGAGACGACCTCCATCCGGTAGTCCGGGCCGCGCTCCGTCCAGTCCGGGGAAACCCGGTAGATCGCGTGGCCGCCGTCGTGCAGGGCGCAGCGGTAGGGCGCGCGACCCGCGCGGGCCTGCCGCATCCGCTCCCGGGCCCGCCACGCGCTGTCGCGGCCGATCCAGCCCGGCCGGCTCGCCGCCGCCCGCGCGTGCTGCGCGTAGATCGCCGGCAGCGCCTCGTCCAGGTCGATCTCGCGCACCGGCCGCTCGTCGACCTCCACGTCACCGCGGAACGCGACCCGGCCGGGCAGCGAGAGGTGGTTCTCGAAGCTCGCCGTGCCGTAGCCGAACCGGCCGTAGATGGCGCCTTCGGAGGCGTACAGCGCGGCCAGCGGGACGTCGGCGTCGCGCAGGCCGTCGAGCTGCGCGCGCATCAGGGCCGTCAGCACGCCGCGACGGCGGTGACCTGGCTTGACGCCGACGAGCGTCACGCCCGCGACGGGGCAGCTCCGCGCACCGGGCAGGCTCATGTACGTCGAGTAGTGCCCGCCGCAGCCCACCATCTCGGCCTCGTCGAACACCCCGAGCGGCGTGAGGTGCGAGACGATCGGCCTCAGCCGCGCCAGGTCCGCCTCGGAGTCCTCCAGGAACGCGGCCCCGAACACGGACGTGAACTCGTCGTGCTCGGAGTCGTCGAGCCGCCTCGCCTCAAGATTGCCCATGCAGCATTGGTACCGCTCCGGGGAGATCGAGGCGACCCGTTTTTCAGCCGCCCAGCGGCACCTCGGCGATCGTCTCCCACTCGGTGCTGGAGTGGTCGCGGCTCATCTTGACCAGCGACAACGCCGAGACCTTCGCGGTCGCCGACTCGACGATGGTGGCCTGCAGGGTCGCGATGGCGAAGATCGCCGGACCGTCGGTCGTGGAGTGGGCGAGGCTGACGTGCTTGTCGATGTCCTCGGGCTCCGACGGGACCGAGTCGAGCACCTCAGAGGTGGCCTCGCGCACGGCCGCGCGCAGGTCGAGCACGCTCGATTGCGGCTCGGCGGGCAGCGCCAGCGACTCGGGCAGCACGACCGCGTGGTGGAACGCCAGCGTCAGCGGCATGACCTCGGCCAGCTTCGGCCGCGCGGCCTCCAGCAGCGGCTCGATGCGGGACGGATCCACCTCGTCGGTGAACCCGATCTCCTGCACCAGGATGTGCATCCATTCCAGCGGGACCAGGTCGAAACCGGGCAGATCGCGCAGCGCGTACTGGTAGTCGTTGACCAGTTTGCGCAGCCCGGGCTGGTCGGCCAGCGGCAGCACCCAGGCGTAGCCGGTGCGGCCGCGGTGCCAGTCGGTGCGCCAGCGGGTGTGATTGCGAACCTGATCGGCATGTGGCATGTCGGTCACCCCTCACATAGTGCCCGGACGTGTCCGGAAGTGGGGCGCGCTTGACCTATCTCACGGCTTCGACGGCTCGGGTTCACCCTGCCGTGCGGCGGCTTTCGGGCGGTCGAGAGTGGCCGCGGCATCGGCGTCGCGCACCCGCAATGCGAGCACAATACCCAGCACCGCGAACGCCACCGAGACCAGGAACGCGCCGTGGAACGCGCCCAGCTGCGCTTCGGCCGCAGCCGCAGGCACGGACGGGTCCACAGTGGATTGGTTGTGCTGCGAGAGGACCGTGAGCACCGTCGCCACCACCGCCGTGCCCAGCGCGGTGGCGACCTGGCGGGTGACGTTGAACATCGAGCTCGCCATGCCCATCGCGGGACCGGAGATCTGAGCGAACGTCGCGGTCTGCACCGGCGTCATCAGCAGGCCCATCGCCAGGCCCTGGGTGGCCAGCATCAGGCCCAGCGCCCACAGCGGCGTCGACAGGTTCTGCAGCTGCAGCATCCCGCCGATGATCAGCTGGACGACGAACCCGGCGATCACCAGGCGCTTCGGGCCGATGCGCCCGTAGACGCGGCTGACGACCTGCGTGGTGGCCAGCATCGCCAGCGCCTGCGGCATCAGCACCAGGCCCGCGAACATCGGCGACACCCCGCGCAGCGTCTGCAGGTAGAGCGGGATGAGGAACAGCACGCCGAACATCGCCCCGGTCATGCACAGCAGCAGCAGGTTGCCGGTGCCGAACAGCCGGTCGCCCAGCAACCGCAGGTCCAGCATCGGCGAGCGCACGGCGAGCTCCCGCCACACCAGACCGCCGATGAGCAGCGCGGCCGCGATCAGGCTCAACCACACCGCGGGCCGCGTCCAGCCGATCTGCGCGCCCTGGTCCAGCCCGACCAGCAGCGTGGCCAGGCCCGCGCCGGCGAGCACGAAGCCCGGCACGTCGAAGCGGCCCGGGTCGCGGGTGCTCTCCTCCTTGAGGAACAGGATCGTGAACAGCAGCGCCAGCGCGCCCACCGGCAGGTTGATGAAGAAGATCCACCGCCAGCTCGCGAACTCGACCAGGACGCCGCCGAGCAGCGGTCCCAGCATCGGTGCGACGGTGATCGGGATCGACAGCACCGCCCCGGCCTTGGCGCGCTCGTGGGCCGGGAAGGCGCGGAACATCATGGCCTGGCCGACGGGCACGAGCATGCCGCCGCCGACTCCCTGCAGGATGCGCGAGCCGACGAGCATCTCCATCGACACCGCCAACCCGCACAGCATCGAGGCCAGCGTGAAGATGACGACCGCGGCCTGGAAGGTCTTCTTGCTGCCGAAGCGGTCGGCGATCCAGCCGGACGAGGGGATGAACACCGCCAGGCTGATCATGTAGCCGGTCAGCACCCACTGCAGCTGCGCGGGCTCGGCGTGGAACTCACGACCCAGCGTGGCCAGGGCCACGTTGAGGATCGTGACGTCCAGGATCTGCATGATCAGCGCCAGCACGAACGTGATGCCGACCAGCCACTTGTACTCGAGCCGCCGCACGAAATCCCCCCGCCGAAAAGACCGGAAACACCTTCAGCATCCCGCACTCGGCCGACAATCCCCAAGACGATGTTGTCGCCGGTCACAGGCGTCTCGCTGGTCGAAAACCGCCCCTCGCGAGTCGAGCGCGGGCACGAAGAAGGGCGGAGATCCCGGCTGCGTCACCGGGGTCTCCGCCCTGCTCGGAGCGGGCGACGGGAATCGAACCCGCGTAGCCAGTTTGGAAGACTGGGGCTCTACCATTGAGCTACGCCCGCGTGCCGGTTCCACCTGGTCGCCGCGGGGTTGCCGCGGTCCGTTGGTGACCTTGCGTGCCCTAGCTTAACCGGTCGCGATAAGCTCTTCGCAACGCACCCGGTGATTCCCGGGTGCGCCGCACGTCGGACGGGGTGTGGCGCAGGTTGGTAGCGCACTCGCTTTGGGTGCGAGGGGTCGTGGGTTCAAATCCCGCCACCCCGACGTGTCGGCCGGCCGCTCGCAGTGCTCGCGAGTGGCCGGTTCCGCTTCTCCCGGGGTGATCCCCGCCGCACCGGCGGGTGGTCCCCGGTAACGACTCGGTGAACCGCTCCGATTTCCCCGGCGTGCGTGATGCGATTCCGGCCGGAACCGGCGTTCAGCGGTCCGCCGCCGCGGTGTGCGCGGCCCTGTGCGCCGCCGCCGTGGTGGCGCTCGTCGCCGTGTCGCTGTGGGTGCCCGGTCCGCAGGTCGTCCCCACCACGTCTCCGGCGGCGGGCATCGTGACCGCTGCGACGCCGACCGAGCTGGGCGTTCCGCCCGCTCGCTGAGCCGGTGCGAGGGCCGGTGCGGGGCACTTGTCGCAACCCCGGACCGTGTGCTCGGGTGGGAAGCAATAGACTCGGTGGTCAGCCCGGCATTGGACGTGGTGTTTGGCCGCGCCCTCAAGGCCAGCGCCGGGGAATCAAGCACGTTCGCACTAGGAGACCACGTGAAGAGCACCGTCGAGCACCTGAGCCCGACGCGCGTCCGGATCAACGTCGAGGTGCCGTTCGACGAGCTCAAGCCGAACTTCGACCGCGCGTACAAGGAACTCGCCCAGCAGGTCCGCATCCCCGGCTTCCGGCCGGGCAAGGTCCCGGCGCGGGTGCTGGAGAGCCGCATCGGTCGTGGGCCCGTGCTCGACGAGGTCGTCAACGAGGCGGTTCCGGCCAAGTACCTGGAGGCTGTCAACAGCGACGAGCTGCGCACCCTCGGTCGCCCGGACATCGAGGTGACCAAGATCGAGGACGGCGCGGAGATCGCGTTCACCGCCGAGGTCGACGTCCGCCCCGAGATCACCGTGCCCGCCTTCGGCGAGCTGTCGGTGAGCGTCGACGACGTCGAGGTCGCGGAAGAGGACGTCAACGAGCAGCTCGACTCGCTGCGCGCTCGTTTCGGCACCCTGACCGGCGTCGACCGCCCCGCGCAGGAGGGCGACTTCCTCAGCATCGACCTGTCGGCCACGGTCGACGGCGAAGAGGTCGAGGACGCCCAGACCTCGGGCCTGTCCTACGAGATCGGCTCGGGCCAGCTCGTCGAGGGCATCGACGACGCCGTGATCGGCGCGACCGAGGGCGAGACCAAGACCTTCACCACCAAGCTGGTGGCCGGCGAGTACGCCGGCAAGGACGCCGAGGTCTCGGTCAAGGTGAACTCCGTCAAGGAGCGCCAGCTGCCCGAGGCCGACGACGAGTTCGCCCAGATGGCCAGCGAGTTCGACACCGCCGAAGAGCTGATCGCGGACCTGCGCGAGCGCCTGGGCCGGGTCAAGAAGATGGAGCAGGGCATGCAGGCCCGGGACAAGGTCCTGGACGTGCTGCTCGAGACCGTCGAGATCCCGCTCCCGGAGAAGGTCGTCGAGCAGGAGATCGAGGTGCGCCAGCACGACGCGGTGCACCCGTTCGACCACGACGAGAAGGCCTTCGAGGCGTACCTGGAGTCCCAGGACAAGACTCGCGAGCAGTTCGACGCCGAGACCCGCGAAGAGGCCGAGAAGGCCGTTCGCACCCAGCTGGTGCTGGACACCATCGCCGATGAAGAGGGCGTGTCGGTCTCGGACGAGGAGCTGACGCAGCGGATCATCTACCAGGCGCAGCGCTTCGGCATGAGCCCCGACCAGTTCGTGCAGCAGGCCCAGGAGTCGGGCCAGATCGGCGCGCTGTTCGCCGACGTCCGCCGCAGCAAGGCGCTGTTCTCGGTGGTCCGCCAGGCCACCGTGACCGACGCGTCGGGCAACGCGCTGGACATGGACGAGCTGTTCGGTCCGCAGGAGGACGAGGAGACCCCCGCGGTCGTCGAGGGCGACGCCGCCGAGGTCGAGGCCGACGACGAGAAGGCCGAGTCCGCCAAGCAGTGACCGGGCTCTCGCCGGACAACTTGATACGCAAGCTCTAAGCGAACGTGGGCGGTACTGGGAAGCTGGTGCCGTCCACGTTCGTTAGGGTCGGTTGTAGCGGATCACCCGAGTAGGGAAGCAGGACATCACCTGCGGTCGCCGAGGACTCCCGGTGGTTCGTCCGGTCCATTTTGGAAGGACCGCCGACGAGCTCCGGGACGACCCGACCGACCAGGGTGGACAAGGGCCCAATGTGGGAGAAGGCAGGGGAGACGTGACGCAGCACCTGACTGTTCCGGCGTCCGACGCGCAGGCGCCGTCCATGCGGACGGGCACGAACGGACTCTCGCTCAACGACTCGGTGTACGAGCGACTGCTGCGCGAGCGGATCATCGTCCTCGGCTCCCAGGTCGAGGAGAACATCTCGAACCAGATCTGCTCGCAGCTGCTGCTGCTGGCGGCCGAGGACCCGGACCGCGACATTTCGCTGTACATCAACTCGCCGGGCGGTTCGGTCACGGCGGGCATGGCGATCTACGACACCATGGAGCTGATCAAGCCGGACGTCGCCACGGTCGCGATGGGCATGGCGGCCTCGATGGGGCAGTTCCTGCTCTCCGCGGGTGCCAAGGGCAAGCGCTTCGCGCTGCCGCACGCGCGGATCATGATGCACCAGCCCTCGGCCGGACTGGGCGGAACCGCGGCCGACATCGCGATCCAGGCCAAGATGTTCTCCAAGCACAAGGAGGAGATGGCCTCCCTGATCGCCGGGCAGACGGGCAAGTCCGTCGAGACGATCATGACCGACTTCGACCGGGACCGGTGGTTCACCGCCGAGGAGGCCCGCGACTACGGGCTCGTGGACTACGTGGCGAGCGCGGCGAACCTGCCGACCAGCTGATCACCTCTCCCGCACCCGGACCGAATTACGAGGAGTCACCCGTCGTGAACCCTTACCAGTCGTTGCAGTCCCGGTACGTGCTGCCGTCGTTCGTCGAGCGCACCGCGTACGGGGTCAAGGAGTCCAACCCGTACAACAAGCTGTTCGAGGAGCGCATCGTGTTCCTCGGTGTCCAGGTCGACGACGCCTCGGCCAACGACGTCATGGCGCAGCTGCTGTTCCTGGAGTCCGACGACCCGGACCGCGAGATCCAGATGTACATCAACTCCCCCGGTGGCTCGTTCACCGCGATGATGGCCATCTACGACACCATCCAGTACGTGCGCCCCGACGTGCGCACCATCTGCCTGGGCCAGGCGGCCTCGGCGGCGGCGGTGCTGCTGGCCGCGGGCACCGAGGGCAAGCGCCAGGCGCTGCCCAACTCCCGCGTGCTGATCCACCAGCCGTCCGTGGAGGGCATCTACGGTCAGGTCTCCGACCTGGAGATCCAGGCCGACGAGGTCCAGCGGATGCGCGACCTCATGGAGTCCTCGCTGGCCAAGCACACCAAGCGCTCCCAGGAGCAGGTGCACGAGGACGTCGACCGCGACAAGATCCTCACGGCCGAGCAGGCCAAGGAGTACGGCATCATCGACGAGGTCGTGCCGTACCGGAAGCTCTCGTCGCAGCAGTCCTGAGGCTTTGCCGCCGCACTCACCTCGCTTGGCGGTGCGGGTAGCGGAACCTCAGCGGTCCTCCGGGGCCGGGCGCCACTCCTGATGCACGCCAGTGCACGGCGTCACGGCGTCCTCCCCGGAGAACCGCTGAGAACCCGCGGCGGTGCAGGTTGCGAGCGTGGTGTGCACGGCTCGCGGCTGCGCCGCTTGCACGAGGTCACAGGGCCGGGAGCGTCAGCGCTTCCCGGGGGCCTCCGGGTCCCCGGGAAACGTTCCGGCAGCGTGAGTTCCGGTCGCGGGCACGCGGCTCGACGGGCGCCACGCCCGGCCGCACGGGCCGCGACACGCCGAGCGCGACGCTGGTCACAGCACGCACGGCGATGGCGGACACTGTGAGTCTCCCCGAACCCGGGGAACGACAGGTACCGTCGGAGGCACATACGGTCAGGCACGCCGTTCGGAGGGTGTGCCGGAGGGGACGGGGTCAGCGGTCATGGCACGTATCGGTGACGGCGGCGACCTGCTGAAGTGCTCCTTCTGCGGGAAGAGCCAGAAGCAGGTGAAGAAACTCATCGCCGGCCCCGGCGTGTACATCTGCGATGAGTGCATCGATCTCTGCAACGAGATCATCGAGGAGGAGCTGGCCGAGGCCGGCGAGGTCAAGCTCGACGAGCTGCCCAAGCCCGCGGAGATCCACGAGTTCCTCGACCAGTACGTCATCGGGCAGGACCCGGCCAAGCGCAACCTCTCGGTCGCGGTCTACAACCACTACAAGCGCATCCAGGCCGGTGAGCGGCGCGAGGCGCGGGGTGAAGAGGCCGTCGAGCTGGCCAAGTCCAACATCCTGATGCTCGGCCCGACCGGCTGCGGCAAGACCTACCTGGCGCAGACGCTCGCCAAGATGCTCAACGTTCCCTTCGCGATCGCCGACGCCACGGCGCTGACCGAGGCCGGCTACGTGGGCGAGGACGTCGAGAACATCCTGCTCAAGCTGATCCAGGCCGCCGACTACGACGTCAAGCGCGCCGAGACCGGCATCATCTACATCGACGAGGTCGACAAGATCGCCCGCAAGAGCGAGAACCCGTCGATCACCCGCGACGTCTCCGGTGAGGGCGTCCAGCAGGCGCTGCTGAAGATCCTGGAGGGCACCACCGCGAGCGTGCCGCCGCAGGGCGGACGCAAGCACCCGCACCAGGAGTTCATCCAGATCGACACCACGAACGTGCTGTTCGTCGTGGCCGGCGCGTTCGCCGGGCTGGAGAAGATCGTCGAGGAGCGGGTCGGCAAGCACAGCGTCGGCTTCGGCGCGGAGCTGCGGTCCAAGACCGAGATCGACACCGCCGACTACTTCTCCGACGTGATGCCCGAGGACCTGATCAAGTACGGCTTGATCCCGGAGTTCATCGGTCGTCTTCCCACGATGGCGAGCGTCACCAACCTCGACAAGCCGTCGCTGGTGCAGATCCTCACCGAGCCGCGCAACGCGCTGGTGAAGCAGTACAAGCGCTTGTTCGAGATGGACAACGTGGAGCTGGAGTTCACCAAGACGGCGCTGGAGGCCATCGCCGACCAGGCGATCCTGCGGGGCACCGGGGCGCGCGGTCTGCGCGCGATCCTGGAAGAGGTCCTGCTGCCGGTCATGTACGACATCCCGAGCCGCTCGGACGTGGCCAAGGTCGTGATCACCGAGCAGACCGTGCGGGAGAACGTCAACCCGACGATCGTGGCCCGTCAGGCGTCCCGCCGGGAGCGGCGCGAGAAGTCCGCCTGAGCTGTCACTTCGCGAGCGCCCCGTGCCGAACCCGGCACGGGGCGCTTCGCCGTTCGCGCACCTGACGCGGTCATGTCGGACACCCGGTGCCACGTCCTGCGCGGCCGCGGGGAATAGTTGATATTGGATGGGTGGCGACGACGAGTCCGGGAGTGCCTGCCATGAGCGAGATGCGTGTTGTGCTGGTCCACGGGATGACCGGTGCGGGCCCCTGGCACTGGCAGCAGTGGCTGGCGACGCGGCTCCGGGACGAGGACGTCCACGTCGACGCCCCCGTGCTCCCCGATCCGGACCGCCCCGACCTGCGTCGTTGGCTGCCGGTGCTGCGCGAGCACCTGGCCGCCGTGCCGCCGGAGGCGGAGCTGGTGGTCGCCGCGCACTCCTGCGGCGTCGCCCTGTGGTTGCACCACGCGGCCACCATCGGACCCGACGACCGCCGCGCGGACCGGGTCCTGCTGGTCGCCCCGCCGGACACCGAGTGGGACCACCCGGACGCTCGTGACATCACCCCGTACCCGGTCGACGCCACGTCCCTGCGCCGCGCCGCGGGCGTGACCCGCCTGGTGGTCGGCACCGGGGACGCCTTGCTGCCGATGCACCGCGCCCACGCCCTCGCCGAGGACCTCCAGGTCGAGATGGACGTCATCCTCGACGGCGGCCACCTCAACACCGACGCCGGCTACGGTCCCTGGCCCTCCGCCCTGCGCTGGACCCTCTACGGCACGGCCCCGCTCCACGACCGCTTCGACACCGACGCCTACACGGCAGGCCGCTCCCAGGAACAACTCCGCCTCGTCTAGGCCCCCACCAGCCCAAACACACCCCCGCGTCAAGAACCGCAACATTCATCGCGCGAAAACCGCAACATTCATCGCGCGAAAACCGGGGTTTTCGACGCGATGAATGTTGCGGTTTTCGATCGGGGGACCACTGGTCAGGGGTGGATGTGGCCGCCGATGAAGTCGACGAGTTCGGGCAGGGCCTTGCGGAAGTAGGTCTTGTTGTGGCGGCCCGGACTCGTCGAGGCGTAGGTGGGGTGGGTGAGGCGGATGAAGCGGCGGGTGCCTTCGATGAAGCGGTCGGCGTTCCCGCACCAGACACCGATCGGCAGGTCACCGAGGGCGTTGAGGTGGTGCAGCGGGTCGATGGCGCGCCACTCCGCCTCGTTGGTGAACGCGCGTCGCTTGCGCATCTCCCGCCAGCTGGTGTGCAGGGCGGGCGCGATGACGCCCGCGGTCTGCAGCGGGTCGCCGAGCTCGCGTCGCCGCCGGGCGTAGACCAGGGCGCCGAAGCCGCCCATCGAGATGCCCGCCGCCGCGATCGGCTTCCCGAGCTCGCGCTCGGAGAGCCACTGCGGGACCTCGTCGAGCAGCATGCCCATCGCGTCGTCACCGGGACGGCGATGCCAGTAGTTGTTCGGACCACCGTCCACCGACAGCAGCGTGAACGGCGGAATCCGCCCGGCCGCAACGGAGTTCGACAGCCACATCGGCAGCCCGGAGACCGAGTCCAGCGCGTCCCCGAAGCGCCCGTGCAGCATCAGGCACACCGGCAGCCCCCGCGGATCGACGCCCTTGGGGTGGATGACCACCATGTCCACGGCCTGCTTGCGGGCCTGCGAGTAGATCCGCTCCACGGAGACGTTCTTGGCCAGCGACACGCGCTGCTCGACGGGAGCGCTCGTGCTGTCGGTGGTGAGGCCGAGTCCGGCTGCCGTGAGCCCGGCGGCCCCCGCCAGCAGCGCGCGGCGCGACAGGGCCCCGCCGATCGATCTCCGGTTCGGCAATGCAGTCCTCTCCTCGAACACCTGCGGCAATCATCCCAACTCCGGCAGGCGTCCGTCACGCGGATTCCGCGATCGTCACCCGCTCCGCTCCGGTGTAGACGTTCATCGAGGACCCGCGCAGGAAACCGATCAGCGTCATGCCCTGCTCCTCGGCCAGCTCCACCGCCAGCGACGAGGGCGCCGAGACCGCCGCGAGCAGCGGAGCACCGGCCATCGCGGCCTTCTGCACCAGCTCGAACGAGGCGCGGCCGGAGACCACGAGCACGCACCCGCTCAGCGGAACACGGCGCTGCATCAGCGCCCAGCCCATCACCTTGTCCACCGCGTTGTGCCTGCCGACGTCCTCGCGCACCGCGAGCAGCCGCCCGTCCGAGGTGAAGAGCCCGGCCGCGTGCAGGCCCCCGGTGGAGTCGAACACGCGCTGGGCCGAGCGCAGCGCGTCCGGCAGGCCGATGAGGGTGTCCGTCCGGATGCGCACCGGATCGGCGGCGGGGGAGTGGCGGGTGCGCAGCTTCACCGAGTCCAGCGCGGCCTTGCCGCACACCCCGCAGGAGGAGGTCGTGTAGAAGTTCCGCTCCACGGAGGCGTCGGGCATCGGAACGCCCGGGGCGAGCGCGACGTCGAGCACGTTGTAGGTGTTGCGGCCGTCGGGACCGGGGCTGTCGCAGTAGCGCGCGGTCGCCAGCTCCTCGGCGTCGCCGATGACGCTCTCGGTGAGCAGGAAGCCGTGGGCCAGTTCGACGTCGTGGCCGGGTGTGCGCATCGTCACCGTCAGCGGCTTGCCGTTGACCCGGATCTCCAGCGGTTCTTCGGCGGCGAGGGCGTCCGGCCTGCTGCGATGCCCGTTCGAGGCGATCCGCAGCACCGGTCGTCGCACCGTGACGCGTCCCATCGGGCCTCCTCGGAACTTTGTTTCAATTTAAAACAGATGGGTCGTTCCGGGTCCTGGTCAACAGTATGCTCGGCGCGCTTTATCAACGTCGCGAAGCCGGGAGGCCCAATGGTTTCAGGGCTGCTGTCACCCAGTCGAATCGTCGCACCACCGGACTGGAGCAGGTGGCTGATCCCGCCGGCAGCGCTGGCCGTGCACCTGTCGATCGGGCAGGTCTACGCGTGGAGCGTGTTCAAGCCGGCGCTGGAGGACTCCCTCGGGCTGTCCGGGACGCTGAGCGCGCTGCCGTTCCAGCTGGGCATCGTCATGCTCGGCCTGTCCGCCGCGGTGGGCGGCACGACGGTCGAGAAGCGCGGCCCGCGCTGGGCGATGACCGTGTCGGCGGTCTGCTTCTCGCTGGGCTTCCTGATCTCCGCGCTGGGCGTGGCGCTGGGCCAGTACTGGCTGGTCGTGCTCGGTTACGGCTTCGTCGGCGGCATCGGCCTGGGCATCGGCTACATCTCGCCGGTGTCGACGCTGATGAAGTGGTTCCCGGACCGCCCGGGCATGGCCACCGGCATCGCCATCATGGGCTTCGGCGGTGGCGCGCTGATCGCCTCGCCGTGGTCGACGTCGATGCTGTCCGCCTTCGGCGAGGACCGCTCCGGCATCGCGCAGACGTTCCTGGTGCACGGCGTGGTCTACGCGGTGTTCATGTCGCTGGGCGCGCTGCTGGTCCGCACCCCGGCTCCGGGCTGGAAGCCGAAGTCGATGCCCGAGCACGTCGCCAAGCCGATGATCACCACGGCGAACGTGACCGCCAAGAACGCGCTGCGCACTCCGCAGTTCTGGCTGCTGTGGGTCATCCTGTGCTGCAACGTCACCGCGGGCATCGGCATCCTGGAGAAGGCGTCGCCGATGATCGTGGGCTTCTTCGCGCACAGCGCGACCCCGGTCGCCACCGGCGCGGCCGCCGGTTTCGTGGCGCTGCTGTCGCTGACCAACATGGCCGGGCGCTTCGTGTGGTCGTCCACTTCGGACATCGTGGGGCGGAAGAACATCTACCGCCTCTACCTCGGTGGTGGAACGCTGCTGTACCTGGGCATCCTGCTGTTCGGCGCGACCGGCGTCCCGGTGTTCGTGATCTGCGCGATCCTGATCCTGTCGTTCTACGGCGGCGGGTTCGCCACCGCTCCGGCGTACCTGAAGGACCTGTTCGGCAGCCTGCAGGTCGGCGCGATCCACGGCCGGCTGCTCACCGCCTGGTCCGCGGCGGGCGTGCTCGGGCCGCTCATCGTCAACGCGGTCGCCGACTCGCAGGAGGCCGCCGGTGCCCAGGGTCCCGACCTGTACGCGGTCTCCCTCTACATCATGATCGGCCTGCTGATCGTGGGCTTCATCGCCAACGAGCTGATCCGGCCGGTCGACCCGAAGTTCCACGAACCGGCGAAGGGAGAGCAGCAGTGAGCACCGTGAACCGCCAGATCCTCCTGATCGTCGCGTGGCTGTGGGTGGGCGTCCCGTTCCTCTACGGCCTCTACGAGCTCATCACCAAGGTCACCAAGCTGTTCACCGGCTGACCTGCGGCGCCGACGGGGCCCGGCTCATCGCGAGCCGGGTCCTTTCGCGTGCCTCACCTCACGTACCCGCTGGTGGCGGCGGGTGGTATGCCCGGGGAAACCGCCGTTCGGGCACTCGTAGAATCCGACGTGTGACACAGACCCACGCAGCCGCAGCCAACCGTGAACTCCCGTCGACCTGGAACCCGGCCGACGTAGAGGCCGAGCTGTACGAGCGCTGGGTGGCCGCCGAGTACTTCACCGCCGACGCGAACAGCGACAAGCCGCCGTTCTCGATCGTCATCCCGCCGCCGAACGTCACCGGCAGCCTGCACATCGGCCACGCCTTCGAGCACACCCTCATGGACATCCTCACCCGGCGCCGCCGGATGCAGGGCTACGAGGCGCTGTGGCTGCCGGGCATGGACCACGCCAGCATCGCGGTGCAGGCGCTGGTCGAGAAGCAGCTGCGCGAGGAGGGCGTCGACCACCGCGAGCTGGGCCGCGAGAAGTTCCTGGAGCGCGTCTGGCAGTGGAAGGAGAAGCACGGCGGGGCGATCCTGTCGCAGATGCGTCGCCTCGGCGACAGCGTCGACTGGTCCCGCGAGCGCTTCACCATGGACGACGGGCTGTCCCGCGCCGTGCAGACGATCTTCAAGAACCTCTACGACGACGGTCTGATCTACCGCGCCGAGCGGCTGGTCAACTGGTCGCCGGAGATGCGCACCGCGATCTCCGACATCGAGGTGGAGCACAAGGAGGTCGAGGGCGAGCTCGTCTCCATGCGCTACGGCGACGGCGAGAACTCGATCGTGGTGGCCACCACGCGCGTCGAGACCATGCTCGGCGACACCGCCATCGCGGTGCACCCGAACGACGAGCGCTACCGGCACGTGGTCGGCACCGAGGTCGAGCTGCCGCTGACCGGCCGCATGATCCCGATCGTGCCGGACGAGCACGTCGATCCCGAGTTCGGCACCGGCGCGGTCAAGGTGACCCCGGCGCACGACCCGAACGACTTCGAGATCGGCAAGCGGCACGACCTGCCGATGCTGACGATCATGGACGAGCAGGGCCGCATCGCCCACACCGGCACCCGGTTCGACGGCATGGACCGCTTCGAGGCCCGGGTCGCGGTGCGCGAGGCGCTGCGCGAGCAGGGCCGCATCGTCGCCGAGAAGCGCCCCTACCTGCACAGCGTCGGCCACAGCTCGCGCTCCAAGGAGCCGATCGAGCCGCGGCTGTCGTTGCAGTGGTTCGTCAAGGTCGGCCCGCTGGCGCAGGCCGCCGGCGACGCCGTCCGCGACGGCCGGGTCGCCGTGCACCCGCCGGAGATGGCCAAGCGCTACTTCGACTGGGTCGACAACCTGCACGACTGGGCCATCTCGCGGCAGCTGTGGTGGGGCCACCGGATCCCGATCTGGTACGGCCCGAACGGCGAGGTCGTGTGCGTCGGACCGGACGAGGAACCGCCGTCGGGCGACGGCTGGCGCCAGGACGAGGACGTCCTCGACACCTGGTTCTCGTCGGGCCTGTGGCCGTTCTCCACGATGGGCTGGCCGGACGAGACCCCGGAGCTGGAGAAGTTCTACCCGACGTCGGTGCTGGTCACCGGCTACGACATCCTCTTCTTCTGGGTCGTCCGGATGATGATGATGGGCCTGTACGCGATGAAGGACCGGGACCCGGCCCGCGCCATCCCGTTCAAGACCATCGCGCTGCACGGCATGGTCCGCGACGCGCACGGCAAGAAGATGTCGAAGTCCGCGGGCAACACCGTCGACCCGCTGGAGTGGATGGACACCTACGGCACCGACGCGCTGCGGTTCACCCTGGCGCGCGGCGCGAACCCGGGCACCGACTCGCCGATCAGCGAGGAGTGGGTCTCGGCGTCGCGCAGCTTCGGCACGAAGCTGTTCAACGCCACCAAGTTCGCGATGATGAACGGCGCCCGGCTGCCGGAGTCCACTCTGGACCGCGCTGCGCTGACCGACGCCGACCGCTGGATCCTCGACCGCGCGGACGCCCTGGTGTCCTACGTGGACGAGATGATGGAGGACTTCCAGTTCGCCAAGGCCACCGAGGCCCTCTACCACTTCACGTGGGACGAGTTCTGCGACTGGTACCTGGAGCTGTCCAAGGTCCAGTTCGACGGCACCGAGGAGCGCGCCGAGCTGACCCGCCAGGTGCTGGGTCAGGTCCTCGACACGCTGCTGCGGCTGCTGCACCCGACGATCCCGTTCCTCACCGAGACCCTGTGGACGGCGCTGACCGGCCGCGAGTCCGTGGTCATCGCGGACTGGCCGCAGGCCACCGGCGCGGGCGTCGACACCGGTGCGGCGGACCGGATCGCGGCGACGCAGAAGCTCATCACCGAGATCCGCCGGTTCCGGTCCGACCAGGGCCTCAAGCCGGGCCAGAAGGTCGCGGCGCGGCTCAGCGGCGTCTCCGAGCTGGGTCTGGACGCGCACGTGCCGGCGGTGCGCTCGCTGGCGAAGGTGACGGCGCCGGAGGACGGCTTCACCTCGTCGGCCTCCATCGAGGTGGGCTTGGCCGAGGGCACCGTGACCGTGGAGCTCGACCTGTCCGGGGCGATCGACGTCGAGGCCGAGCGCAAGCGCCTGGCCAAGGACCTCGCCGCCGCGGAGAAGGAGCTGACCGGGGCCGACAAGAAGCTCGGCAACGAGTCGTTCCTGGCCAAGGCGCCGGCCGAGGTGGTGGACAAGATCAAGGCCCGCCGCGAGACCGCGGAGGCCGACATCGCCCGCATCACGGCCCGCCTCGAAGCCCTCCCGCAGAGCTGACCCCCGCGTCCGGGGCGCCCCCGGTGTCCGGGGTCCTTCCGGGCGGGAGGGGCCTCACGGTGGCGGCGATCCTCACCAGGCGACAGTTTTAGCCATAATCACCCATGATCGATGTCCGTTATGTCCGGACAATTATGGCTAAAACTGTCCCGCTCCAGCGAGGTCACCACCGGAGCCGCACCGCTCCGGGGATCTTCGCGTTGAGCGGGTGCGGGGTGGGGGCGACCTGGGGAGACGTAGACTTCAACTTCGGCATTTCCGTCGTCGCTAGGGGAGTGGCTACTTGACCGGCATGGATCCCGCCGCGCTGCACGAGCTGCGCGTGGTGGAGGCCGAGCTCAACGAACGCTGGCCGGAGACCAAGATCGAGCCGTCGCTGGATCGCATGCGCGCGCTCACCGACCTGCTCGCCGAGCCGCAGCGCGGCTACCCGGTCGTGCACATCGCGGGCACCAACGGCAAGTCGTCCACGACGCGCATCATCGACGCCCTGCTCACCGGGCTCGAACTGCGCACCGGTCGCTACACCAGCCCGCACCTGCAGCTGGCCACCGAGCGCATCGGCGTCGACGGCGCCCCGATCAGCCCGGAGGGCTACGTCGAGGCCTACCGCGACGTCGCGCCCTACGTGTCCATCGTGGACTCCCAGAACGACGTGAAGATGAGCAAGTTCGAGGTGCTCACCGGCATGGCGTTCGCGGCCTTCGCCGAAGCGCCGGTGGACGTCGGCGTCGTGGAGGTCGGGCTCGGCGGCAGCTGGGACGCCACCAACGTCGCCGACGCCAACGTCGCGGTGATCTGCCCCGTCGCGCTCGACCACGCCGAGTACCTCGGCACCGACCTCGCCGGGATCGCCCGCGAGAAGGCCGGGATCATCAAGCCCGATTCCGTCGTGATCATGGCCTCCCAGCCCGCCGAGGCGCAGCCGGAGATCATGAACCGGATCGCCGAGGTCGACGCCACCGTGGCCCGCGATGGCCAGGAGTTCGGCGTCCTGGAGCGCACCGTCGCCGTCGGCGGTCAGCTGCTGAAGCTGCAAGGCCTCGGCGGCGTCTACGACGAGATCTTCCTGCCGCTGCACGGTGAGCACCAGGCCCGCAACGCGGCCCTCGCGCTGGCCGCCGTCGAGGCCTTCTTCGGCGCCGGAGCCGACCGGCAGCTCGACGTCGAGCGGGTGCGGTCCGGGTTCGCCTCGGTGATCGTGCCCGGCAGGCTGGAGCGCGTGCGCGCGGCACCGACGGTGCTGGTCGACGCCGCCCACAACCCGCACGGCGCTCGAGCCCTCGCCGACGCGCTGAGCTCCGAGTTCTCCTTCCGCAAGCTGGTCGCGGTGATCGGCGTGCTCGGCGACAAGGACGCGCGCGGCATCCTCGCCGAGCTGGAGCCGGTGGTGGAGGAGCTCGTGCTGACCCGCAACTCCTCGCCGCGCTCGATGGACCCGGACGAGCTGGCCGGGGTCGCGCTGGAGATCTTCGGGCAGGACCGGATCATGGTCGAGCCGCGGCTGGACAACGCCGTCGAGCAGGCGATCCAGCTGGCCGAGGAGACCGACGACCCCGGTGAGTCGGTGTCCGGCGGCGGCGTGGTGATCACCGGGTCCGTGGTGACCGCGGGAGAGGCCCGCGCCCTGTTCGGCAAGGAGCCCGCGTGAACGAGACGGGAGCGGTCGTGGCCGACGAGTCCCAGCCCGAGAATCCCCAGCCCGAGAAGGGCCTGCCCGAGGCGCCCGAGGGCGTGCGCGACCCGTGGAAGGGCCTGCGCGGCATCATGGCCGCCACGCTGGCGCTGGAGTTCATCACGTTCCTGCTGGCGCTGCCGGTGGTGTGGAAGTTCGGCGGCGGGGTCTCCAGCGCGGGCTTCGTGATCGTCATCGTGCTGTCGGTGCTGATGCTGGTGGCGGCCTTCGTGCAGCGCCGCCCGTGGGGCCTGGGCTTCGCCCTGGGCCTGCAGGGCGCGATGATCCTCTGCGTCTTCATCCACCCGTCGATCGGCATCATGGGCGCGATCTTCGCCCTGATCTGGGCCTACATCCTGCACCTGCGCAAGGACATCGCCAAGCGCATGCGCGAGGGCCGGCTCTACGACCAGCTCGGACACCCTCCGGGCCACCCGGAGGGCACCGACTGATCTCGCCGGTCAGCCGAGGTCGACGACGGCTCGGCCGAGGATCTCGCCCCGGTTGAGGGCGTCGAAGGCGTCCTGGACCTTCTCGAAGGGGTAGCGGCGGCTGATGGCGTCCTGCGGGCGGAGGTGGCCGCGGGCGACGAGGTCGAGCAGGACCGGCATGTCGCGGCGCGGCTTGGCGCCGTAGGAGCCCTTGATCTGCAGCTTGCGCCGGGCGATCGTGGCGAGGTCGAACTCGCCGGTCGTGCCCTTCGCGGCGATGCCCACGACCACGACCTGGCCGCCCTCGACGACCGAGTCGCGGGCGACGTTGAACGTCGGCACGGCTCCCAGCGCCTCGAACGCGACGTCCACGCCGCGACCGCCGGTCAGCTCGCGGATCACCGCCGGAGCGTCCACTTCGGACGAGTTGACCACGTGCGTGGCGCCGAGCTCGCGGGCGGCGGTGAGCTTGTCGTCGCTGATGTCCACCGCGATGATCATCGACGCGCCGAAGACCGCGGCCAGCTGGATCAGCGCCGAACCGACACCACCCGCCGCGACGACCGCGACGGTGTCGCCCACCTGCACGTTCGCCGCGTGCCGCAGCGCGCCGTAGGCGGTCATCGTCGAGCAGCCGACCGAGGCGACGTCGGAGAGCTCCACGCCGTCGGGAACCCGGTACACCGAGGTCACCGGGGTCACGCAGCGCTCGGCCATGCCGCCCTGGGAGTACATCCACACCGGCTCGCCGCCGGGGCGGTGCAGCCGGGTGTCGTCGTCGTAGAGCTTTCCCTGGCCCCGGTTGAACCGGAAGAACCGCTCGCAGATCTCCTCGTTGCCGCGCGAGCACTGGCCGCACTGGCCGCAGGGCATGATGAAGCTGGTCACGACCGGGTCGCCCACCGACAGACCGCTGACGCCGGGCCCGAGCTCGGCGACCACCCCGGCCACCTCGTGGCCGAGCACCGCGGGCGTCGGGAACGGCAGCTCGCCCTTGATCACGTGCAGGTCGCTGTGGCAGGCGCCGCAGGAGCGCACGTCGATGGCGACCTCGCCGGCCTGCGGCGTCGGTTCGTCCAGCTGCTCGATCCGCAGCGGTTCGTTGGCGGCGGTGTGCACGGCGGCGCGCATCGTGACCTCCTCGTCAGACCGGCCAGTCGGTTTGCTCGTGAAGCTATCGGTCCGAGCGGGCCCGCACCAGAGCGCGCGCGGGCGCGGCAAAGCAACACCGAAGTTTCACCCGCTCGTCGACCGGCCGTGAGCACCGCGCGGTCTGACCGGATTAGAACCGGGCCCATGACCCCCGAGAACCTGACTCGCCGCGCGCTGCTGCGCCGCGGCGCAACCGGTGCCGGCCTGCTCGCGGCCGGCGCTCTGCTGCCCGGGACCGCGTTCGCGCGCTCCGGCCGTCCCGTGCTGACCCACGGCGTGCAGCTGGGCGACCCGCGCCCGGACGGAGCCGTGGTGTGGACCCGCGCCGACCGCCCGTCCCGGATGTTCGTGGAGATCTCCCGCCGCCCGGACTTCCGCGACGCGCTGCGCGTCCCCGGCCCGGAGCTGACCCCCGACACCGACGGCACGGGTGAGCTGCGGCTCTCCGGCCTGCCCGCCGGGACCGAGGTGCACTATCGGGTCACCGCCGAGGACCTCGACGGCCGGGTGGCGAGCGAGGGCCTGACCGGCACCTTCCGGACCGTGCCGCAGGATCGCCGCGACGTGCGGTTCCTGTGGTCGGGCGACGTGGTCGGACAGGGCTGGGGCATCAACCCCGACATCGGCGGCATGACGATCTACCGCGCGATGGCCGACCGCCGGCCGGACTTCTTCCTGCACAGCGGCGACACCGTCTACGCGGACGGGCCGGTGGAGGAGTCGGTGACGCTGCCCGACGGCCGGGTCTGGCGCAACGTCGTCACCCCGGAGAAGAGCAAGGTCGCCGAGACGCTGGCTGAGTACCGGGGCCAGTTCGCCTACAACCTGCTCGACGAGAACGTGCGGGCCTTCGTCGCGAACGTGCCGCAGCTGATCCAGTGGGACGACCACGAGGTCACCAACAACTGGTACCCCGGCGAGATCCTCGACAACGACAAGTACACCGAGAAGCGGGTGGACGTGCTGGCCCAGCGCGCGTTCCAGGCGTTCCACGAGTGGCAGCCGGTCCGCAGGCAAGACGCCGTCGACGGCCGCGTCTACCGCAAGGTCTCGCACGGCCCGCTGCTGGACGTCTTCGTCCTCGACATGCGCAGCTACCGCGACGCGAACTCCCCGGGCACGACGCCGGAGCGCATCCTCGGCGACGAGCAGGCCCGCTGGCTGGTCGACGAGCTGACGAAGTCCCGCGCGACCTGGAAGGTCATCGCCTCGGACATGCCGCTCGGCATCATCGTCCCCGACGGCGACAGCATCGAGGCCGTCGCCAACGGCCTGCCCGGCGCGCCGAACGGTCGCGAGGCCGAGCTGGCCCGGGTGCTGCAGGAGATCAGCCGCCGCCAGGTCCGCAACGTCGTCTGGCTGACCGCCGACGTGCACTACTCGGCGGCGATCCACTACTCGCCGGAGCGCGCCGCGTTCTCCGGGTTCGACGCGTTCTGGGAGTTCGTCTCCGGTCCGCTCAACGCCGGTGCCTTCGGCCCCAGCGAGATGGACCCGACGTTCGGCCCGGAGGTCGCCTTCGTCAGCGCCCCCACCCGCCAGGGAGCCTCGCCGCTGGAGGGCTTCCAGCACTTCGGCGAGGTCACCATCGACGGCGCCACCGCCCAGCTCACCGTCGACCTCCGCGACCAGCGGGGCACGTCCCTCTGGACCAAGACCCTCGACCCCCAGCGGTGACGTCCCCGGGGAATCGGATTTCGATGGAAGTCGGGAACCTGATTTCCATTGAAGTCGGGGTCCCACCTACCCGGGCGTGATCGATTCGGGCCCCGGGAGGGGTCGGTTCACCTGCGTCGATACGCTTGCGGTCAATTCGGGCGCCGGGTCGTCGCGCCTGGCGCAACCGTGAAGTGAGGAGAGAGAACGTGAGCGAGCGCACTCTGGTGCTGGTCAAGCCCGACGGCGTCGAGCGGGGCCTCGTCGGCGAGGTCATCAGCCGGATCGAGCGCAAGGGCCTGAAGCTGGTCGCGCTGGAGCTCAAGAACGTCGACCGCCAGCTCGCCGAGCAGCACTACGCCGAGCACGACGGCAAGCCGTTCTTCGAGAGCCTGATCGAGTTCATCACCGGCGGTCCGGTCGTGGCGGCCTGCGTCGAGGGCTCGAACGCCATCGCCGCCTTCCGCCAGCTGGCCGGCGGCACCCACCCGGTCGAGAAGGCCGCCCCGGGCTCCATCCGCGGCGACTTCGGCCTGGAGGTCCAGTTCAACCTGGTCCACGGCTCGACTCCCCGGAGTCCGCAGCCCGCGAGCTCAAGCTCTGGTTCCCCGACCTGGGTGCCTGACACCTGTACTCGTGGTCGTTCTGCTTGGCGGTGCGGGTAGCGGAACCTGACACGTCTTCTGGACTCCGTGCGCCACGGCTTGTGTATGTCCAATGCACGGCGCCGCGGCGTACTCGCCAGAAGACGTGTCAGAACCCGCGGCGGTGCGGGCTGCGAGGGTGGTGTTCACGCCTCGCGGCTGCGCCGCTCGCGCGTGGGCGAACGACTGGTTCAGGCCAAGGTCACGGTGGTTTCAGCCGGGTGCTCCCCGGCTGGAATCGCCCCCGCTCGGCGCCCCGTCGGGGGACCTCTACCCTGGTCGCGTGGCTGTGGAGTCCGTTTTCGACAGGTTGGAGCCCTTGCTGCCGCGGGTTTCCAAGCCCGTGCAGTACGTGGGCGGCGAGCTCAACTCGACCGTGAAGGCGTGGGAGGACACCACCGTTCGGTGGTGCCTGATGTACCCCGACGCCTACGAGGTCGGTCTGCCCAACCAGGGCGTCCAGATCCTCTACGAGGTCCTCAACGAGCAGGAGGACGTGCTCGCCGAGCGCACCTACGCGGTGTGGCCGGACCTCGAAGAGCTGATGCGCGAGCACGACATCCCGCAGTTCACCGTGGACGCCCACCGCCCGGTCGGCGCCTTCGACGTCTTCGGCATCAGCTTCGCCACCGAGCTCGGCTACACCAACCTGCTCAGCGCGCTGAACCTGGCCGGCATCCCGCTGCACGCCACCGACCGCACCGACGATCACCCGATCGTGCTGGCCGGTGGGCACGCCGCGTTCAACCCGGAGCCGATCGCCGACTTCCTCGACGCGGCCGTGCTCGGTGACGGCGAGGAAGCCGTCCTGGAGATCACCGAGGCCGTCCGGCGCTGGAAGAACGAGGGTTGCCCGGGCGGTCGCGACGAGCTGCTGCTGCGGCTGGCCGAGTCCGGCGGCGTCTACGTCCCCAAGTTCTACGACGTCTCCTACGGCGACGACGGCGCCATCGCCGAGGTCGTGCCCAACCAGGAGCGCGCCCCGTACCGGGTGTTCAAGCGCACCACGATGGAGCTCGACGACTGGCCGTACCCGAAGCAGCCGCTGGTACCGCTCGCCGAGAGCGTGCACGAGCGGATGAGCGTGGAGATCTTCCGCGGCTGCACCCGCGGCTGCCGCTTCTGCCAGGCCGGGATGATCACCCGCCCGGTGCGCGAGCGCTCCATCGAGGGCATCGGCGAGATGGTCCAGCAGGGCCTGCAGAACACCGGCTTCGAGGAGGTCGGCCTGCTGTCGCTGTCCTCGGCCGACCACTCCGAGATCGCCGAGATCACCAAGGGCCTCGCCGACCGCTACGAGGGCACCAACACCGGTCTGTCGCTGCCCTCGACCCGGGTCGACGCCTTCAACATCGACCTGGCCAACGAGCTGTCCCGCAACGGCCGCCGCTCCGGGCTGACCTTCGCGCCCGAGGGCGGCAGCGAGCGGATCCGCCGGGTGATCAACAAGATGGTCTCCGAGGAAGACCTGATCCGCACCGTCTCGGCGGCCTTCGCCAACGGCTGGCGGCAGGTCAAGCTGTACTTCATGTGCGGCCTGCCCACCGAGGAGGACGAGGACGTCCTGCAGATCGCCGAGATGGCCAAGGAGGTCATCCGCGCAGGTCGCGAGGCGTCGGGTCGCAAGGACATCCGCTGCACGATCTCCATCGGCGGGTTCGTGCCCAAGCCGCACACCCCGTTCCAGTGGGCGTCGCAGACCGACCCGGAGACCGTCGACGACCGGCTGCGCAAGCTCCGCGAGGCGATCAACACCGACCGCTCGCTGGGTCGCAACATCGGCATGCGCTACCACGACGGCAAGCCGTCGCTGATCGAAGGACTCCTCTCGCGCGGCGACCGCAGGCTGGGCCGGGTCATCGAGCGGGTGTGGCGCGAGGGCGGCCGCTTCGACGGCTGGAACGAGCACTTCTCCTACGAGCGCTGGGTCGACTGCGCCGAGGCCGAGCTCGCCGAGGTGGGCGTGGACCTCGCCTGGTTCACCACCCGCGAGCGCACCGAGGGCGAGGTCCTGCCCTGGGACCACCTGGACTCCGGGCTCGACAAGGAGTGGCTGTGGGCGGACTGGCAGGACGCCCTCGACGCCCGCGAGCAGGACGACTGCCGCTGGACGCCGTGCTTCGACTGCGGCGTGTGCCCGACGATGGGCACCGACATCGAGGTCGGCCCGACCGGGCGAAAACTGCTGCCGATCTCGCCGGTCGGGCAGGGCTCGCCGGTCCGGAATCCGGCGTTCAGCAACGGTTGACCTGCGCGTTCGCGCGCGGCGAGGGTGTCGCGCGCGAACGTGCGCGACACCGTCGGCCAGGTACGGTCTGGATCGAAAACTTCCCGCGAGGTGTTGTCACCGCGCGGTTGAGCACGCAAGCATCGCCATCGTGAGCGGTCCTGGGGGACCGGCGGTGACGATCATGGTCGGGGAGGCATTCTGAGTCGGCGAGATCACCCCAATCCTTCGGCGCCGCCGGTGCAGAAGCTGCGCCTGCGGTACGCCAAGCGGGGCAGGCTGCGGTTCACCTCGCACCGCGACGTGGCGCGCACCTTCGAGCGCGCGCTGCGCCGGGCCGGCGTTCCGATGGCCTACTCCCAGGGCTTCAGCCCGCACCCGAAGGTGTCCTGGGCCGGAGCCGTGCCCACGGGCGTGTCCAGCGAGGCCGAGTACGTCGAGCTGCAGTTGGTGGAACGGGTCGAGCCCGAGGCGCTGCGTGCCGAGCTGGACTCCGCGCTGCCCGACGGGATCGACCTGCTCACGGCGGTGGAGGCGAGCCCGGGCCCGCTCGCGGACCGGCTGGAGGTCAGCAAGTGGCGCATCGACGTGCCCGGCATCGAGGTGGACGAGTTGCGCCGGGCGGCCGAGCAGCTCATGGCCGCGGACAGCGCGCTGGTCGAGCGCATGACCAAGGACGGCAGGCGGACCATCGACGCCCGGGCCGCGCTCCTCAGCGCCGAGGTCCTGGAAGGTCCTCGGCCGATTGCGCAGCGTGATCAAATACGCGGCGCGACCCCCCGGGTGGACGATTGGCCCGAGGCGTGCGCACCGTATGGGATACTCGTTACGGTCGTGCGGCAGACAACACCCGTCGTACGACCCGACGACGTACTGAGCGCCCTGCGTGTCGTCGCCGGTCTGGCACCGTCGGCCGCCGCGAGCGCGACCCGGCTGGAACAGGGTCGGCTCGATGACGGGGGAGGCATTGCCGACCCGTTGGCCCAGGACTCAGGCGGCGACCGGACTCCGGCGGGAGAGCCCGCGGTCGGGTGACGGACGGCGTGACGTCGTCGACCCGCCGTACGGCTTCCCGGACTGCAGGTCCGGGGCGGAGGGACCACGAAGAATTGCCGTCGCCCGCGGGCGGCGGAAACCAGAAGATCGCACATGCCTCTGTGCGGCCGCGTCCACCCGGACGCGCCCGGGGGCGGAGGAGCTGGATGTTGAACATGGACACGCCCGCTGGGAACAACGCCAGCGGGCAATCGCCCACACCCACCCAGGAGGAGCAGGGCACGATCGAGCTGCCCGCGAAGCTCCGGGTGCACGCACTCGCCAAGCTGCTGGGCGCCAGCAGCCGGGAGGTCATCAAGGCGCTCGACGAGATCGGTGAGCCGGTCCGCAGCGCCCAGTCGAACATCAACCGGGACGTCGCCCTGCGCGTCGTGCAGTCGCTGAACCCGGAGATGGTCGCCGACGAGGGCGACGAGGGGACGGCCGAGGCCGCTCCGGTCGCCGAGACCTCCGCTGCTGAGACCCCTGCCGCCGAGGCCCCTGCGGCTGAGACCGCCGAGCAGACCGCCGAGCCGGAGCAGGCGTCCGTGCCCGCGGCCGACTTCGCCCCGGCACCGGCGTCGCAGCAGGAGACCTCGGCCGGTGGCCTGACGCCGCTGTTCGCGGCCCCGGAGGCCATGTTCCTGGCGCCGCAGGCGCCGGTGGAGCGCCCGGCCGCCGCGCCGCAGACCGAGGCGGCTCCCGAGCCCGCCGAGACCACCTCCGCGGAGGAGCCCTCCTCGGCGGAGGAGCAGACCGACACCGCCGCCGAGGACGACTCCGACGACTCCGGTGACTCCGGCAACCGCCGCCGTCGTCGCCGCGGTCGCCGTGGCCGCGGCCGGGGCCGGGGTGCCGACTCCGACACCGACAACGGTGGCGACGAGACCTCCGAGGGCGGCCAGGCCGGGGGCGGGCAGTCCGAGGGCGCGCAGGCCGACAGCGCCGGCGAGCCCGCGGAGGAGACGTCCGAGGAGCAGCCCGCCGAGTCCGAGGGACAGGGCGAGGGCTCGCGCCGCCGCCGTCGGCGCCGTCGTCGCAAGGGCACGTCCGACGACGAGAGCGGCAGCCGCGAGGACGACCCGCCGAACACCGTGGTGCACGTCCGGGAGCCCTCCGAGACCTCCTCGCGCCAGGACTCCAGCGACGACGAGGTCCGCGCCGTCAAGGGCTCGACCCGCCTCGAGGCCAAGCGCCAGCGCCGCCGGGACGGCCGCGAGGCCGGTCGCCGCCGCGCGCCCGTGCTCTCGGAGTCGGAGTTCCTGGCCCGCCGCGAGTCGGTGGACCGCAAGATGGTCGTCCGCCAGAACGGCGAGCAGACCCAGATCGCGGTGCTGGAGGACAACGTCCTCGTCGAGAACTTCGTGACCTCCTCGGGCTCCGGCTCGCTGGTCGGCAACGTCTACCTGGGCCGCGTGCAGAACGTGCTGCCCAGCATGGAGGCCGCCTTCGTCGACATCGGCCGGGGCCGCAACGCGGTCCTCTACGCCGGTGAGGTCGACTGGGACGCCGCCGGGCTCGCGGGCAAGGCGCGTCGCATCGAGCAGGCGCTGCAGACCGGCGACAGCGTCCTGGTGCAGGTCACCAAGGACCCGGTCGGCCACAAGGGCGCCCGCCTGACCACCCAGATCAGCCTGCCGGGCCGGTTCCTGGTCTACGTGCCCGGCGGCGGGGCCACAGGCATCAGCCGCAAGCTGCCCGACAACGAGCGCAAGCGCCTCAAGGAGATCCTCAAGCGGATCGTCCCGGAGAACGCCGGCGTGATCATCCGCACCGCGTCCGAGGGCACCAGCGAGGAGGCCCTCGACCGCGACGTGCGGCGGCTGCAGGCGCAGTGGGAGGTCATCAAGGAGAAGGCCGAGACCCCCGGCGCCAACGCCCCGCAGCTGCTCTACGAGGAGCCCGACCTGCTGATCAAGGTCGTCCGCGACCTGTTCACCGAGGACTTCTCGTCGATGACCGTCCAGGGCAACGACGCGTGGGAGACCATCGAGGCCTACGTCGGCCACGTGGCGCCCGACCTGGCCGCGCGCTTGGAGAAGCACGTCGGCAAGAACGACGTGTTCCACGAGAAGCGGATCAACGAGCAGATCGCCAAGGCCCTGGACCGCAAGGTCTGGCTGCCCTCCGGCGGTTACCTCGTGATCGACCGCACCGAGGCCATGACGGTCATCGACGTCAACACCGGCAAGTTCACCGGCTCCGGGGGCAACCTGGAGGAGACGGTGACCCGGAACAACCTGGAGGCCGCGGAGGAGATCGTCCGCCAGCTCCGGTTGCGCGACATCGGCGGCATCATCGTCATCGACTTCATCGACATGGTGCTGGAGTCCAACCGCGACCTGGTGCTGCGCCGGCTCACCGAGTGCCTGGGCCGGGACCGCACCCGCCACCAGGTCGCCGAGGTGACGTCGCTCGGCCTGGTGCAGATGACCCGCAAGCGCGTCGGCACCGGCCTGCTCGAGGCCTACAGCAGCACCTGCGAGCACTGCCGCGGGCGCGGGCTGATGGTCTCCACCGAGCCGATCCACCACCAGCACGGCAACGGCGGTGGCGGCAACGGCGGCGGCAACCAGAACGGCAACGGCGGGGGTCGCCGGAACCGCAACCGCGGCAAGCAGCAGGACACCGAGCAGCAGGCGCCCGAGCCGAAGGCCGCCGAGAAGTCCTCGGAGAAGGCCGCCGAGAAGGCCGCTGAGAAGGCTCCCGAGCCGAAGGCGGCGGAGCCGAAGCAGGAGTCCAAGCCGAAGGCCGAGCCGAAGGCTGAGCCCAAGGCGCCGGAGCCCAAGCCCGAGCCGAAGGCGGAGGAGCGCAAGCCCGAGCCGAAGGCCGAGCCCAAGCCCGCCGAGTCGAAGCCGGTCGAGACCGAGCCCGCTGCGACCAAGCCCGCCGGGACCGCTGCACCGGTCGCGGAGAAGCCGCAGGTCAGCGAGGCCCCTGCAGCTCCGGTCGAGCCGAAGCAGGAGCCCGCCGAGTCCGCCAACGGTGCCCGGCCGCGTCGCAAGGCCGTCCGGTCCGCCGGGAGCGCGGGCGCACCGGTGCAGCCGCTGGTGGTGTCCAAGCCGGCCGAGCAGCAGTCCACCGTTGACGCCCTGGCCAACGTCGAACCGGCCGCCCCGGTTCGCCGGGCCCGGCGCCGCGCGGTCTCGCGCCCGTCCGGTCCGTCGGCGAACGACCAGCCCGCCGAGAGCTGAGCAGGGCAGTGATCCCGGAGATGGCCGATCCGTTCAAGAACGGGTCGGCCATCTCCGCTTAGCGTCGGGACATGACTCGTCTCACCCCGCAGCGCCTGGCCGACGCCGAGCGCTTCATCTGGCTGACGGCGCGCGTGCTGGAGCAGCGCCGCTTCGAACACCTCCACGCCGGGGGACCGGCCGAGCCCGTGCGCACCGCGCTGGAGGCCTACCGCTGCTCCGACGGCGGGTTCGGCTACGGGCTGGAACCGGACGCGCGCGGTCCCGTCAGCCAGCCGCTGCAGACGTGGACGGCGTTGACGATCCTCGACGAGATCGGTCAGTGCGCCGAGGCCGCGCCCGCGATCTGCGACCACCTCACGACCATCACCCGGCCCGACGGCGGCGTTCCCGCCGGTGACCTGCGGTTGCGCGACTACCCGCACGCACCGTGGATCCCGATCGTCGAGGAACCCGAGGGTGCGCTGCTGACCACGGCGCTGCTGGCCGGGGTGCTGCACCGCAACGCGGTCGCGCACCCGTGGCTGGCGGGAGCGACGGAGTTCTGCTGGAAGCGCGTCGACGCGCTCACCGAGACCCACCCGTACGAGGCCATCGCCGCGATCGCGTTCCTCGACCACGTGCCGGACCGCGAACGGGCCCGCGCCGCCGCCGAGCGCCTCGGGGGCCTCATCCGTGAGGCCGGGTACGTGCTGCTCGACCCCGCCCACCCGGAGCGGGCGCGGACCGCACCCGGCTACGCCTCCGGGGAGGTGCCGCTGACCTGCGACTACGCGGCGAACCCGGCCAGCCTGGCGCGGGGCTGGTTCGACGACGCCGAGATCGAGCGGGGGCTGGACCACCTGGTGGGGCAGCAGGGCGAGGACGGGGGCTGGCCGATCCACTGGCTGGAGTGGTCGCCGGGCACCGCTCTGGAGGGCAGGCCGCGGGTCACGCTCGACGCGTTGCGGGTGCTGCGGGCCTACGACGAGGCCTGACCGAGGAACCGCTTCGGAGTCGTGCCGGTGAGCCTGCGGAACTCCCTGGTCAGGTGGGCCTGGTCGGCGTAGCCGCAGCGGTGGGCGAGGTCGGCGAGCGCCCCGCCGCCGCGCGCGGCCCGCTGGAAGCGCAGCACGCTCACCAGGGTTCGCGGCCCGTAGCCGACGGCGTCGCCGATCCGGCGGCGCAGCTGACGTTCGGAGACCCCGACGCTGTCGGCGAGCCCGGCCACCGACGGCGGGTGCGGATCGTCGAGCGCTTTGAAATGTTTGGTCACGAAGCGTGGTGTTCGGAAATTCCGGTTTGCTCCGTGACCAGCACCGTCACGTCGTGTTCGCGCCCTGTTCGGTGCAGCACGAGTTCGGCCAGAAGACCCAGTGAGATCATCTGGACACCGAAGATCTCCAGCAGAATCCCGAGCGTCAGAAGCGGACGGGTTCCGATCGATTCCGGGGTGAACAACCAGACCCCGGTGAGGTAGAGCAGCACCGCCGTCCCGAGAGTGCCCGCGATCATCCCGAGACCGCCGAACAGGTGCGCCGGACGGCGCCCGTAGCGGGTCAGCGCCATCACCGTCAGCAGGTCCAGCGCGCCGCGCGCGTAGCGCTCCAGCCCGTACTTGGACACCCCGTGCTGCCGGGGCCGGTGGTTGACGGTCCGCTCCACGACCCGGTAGCCCAACTGGTGCGCCAGCGCCGGGATGTAGCGGTGCAGCTCGCCGTAGAGCGGAACCCGCCGGTAGACCTCGGTGCGCGCGGCCTTGAGCCCGCAGTTGTGGTCGGACAACCGCAGCCCGGTGATCAGGCCGGTGACCCAGTTGAACACCTTCGACGGCAGCCGCTTGCCCAGCGGGTCCTTGCGCTCGGCCTTGTGCCCGCTGACCAGGTCGGCGCCGTCGTCGAGCTCGGCCAGCAGCCGGGGGACCTCGGCGGGATCGTCCTGCAGATCGGCGTCGAGGGTGACCATCAGCTCGCCGCGCAGCTCGGCGACCCCGGCGGCCAGCGCCGCGGCCTTGCCGAAGTTGCGGCGCAACCGGATGCCCCGGATGCGGGGGTCCAGCGCGGCGTGCTCGGTGATGATCCGCCAGCTGTCGTCGGTGCTGCCGTCGTCGACGATCACCAGCTCCCACTCGCGGTGCTGCCGGGCCATCGCCTCGCGGATCTCGGTGAAGAGCTTCGGGAGGCTGTCGCGCTCGTTCTTGGCCGGGGCCAGCAGCGAGACTTCCGGGACACTCATGGCGCCACCTGCGGTTTCTCGGTGAGCGGCCGGATCCACCAGCCGTCGGGGAACTGGAAGGCCACGCGCAGCGGGCCCGGCTGGGCCGGTGCCGCGGCCTGGAACCCGAGCCCGCTCTCGATGCCCGGCGTCGCGGCCTCGGCGTCGGAGCGGGGGATGTCGACGACTCCGCCGCCGACGACGGTGCCGGTCCTGTCGAGCACGGCCACGCAGCGCGCGCGTTCGATGCCGGAGATCGCCCAGCCCTTGAGCATCCGCGCCCCGCCCAGGACCTGGTCGGTCTCGACGTTGAGCACGACGTCGCGGCCGTCCGGCCGGGGTTCGCGCAGCGAGTCGACGCTGGGCGTCCGCCAGCCCGCGGTGCTGACCCGGTCGCCGACGGTGAGCCCGTCCGGGCAGCCCAGGGAGAACTCGGGGGAGAAGGGGTAGTGCCCGAGCGCCCGGAGCCGCGGCAGCAGCTGCTCCGGCGACGGGAAGCGGTCGGTGAAGGCGTCGGGGTGCCCGATCCGCGCGGCGACCGCCAGCAGCTGCTGGTTGGGCGCGTCGGCCCGCACGCTCTGCGCCATCGGCGCCCCGAGCGCGACCGTGGCCAGCACCGTGCCGCCGACCGCGACGGCGCGGAACCGCGGCCAGCGGGCCCAGGCGACCACGATCACCAGCACCGCGATCCAGAGCGCCGCGGTCATGCTGTTGTAGCGGCTTTGCAGCCCGGCGGACTCGCCGAACGCGGCCCGCGAACCGGAGATCATCACCGCGCAGCCCAGCGCGTACAGCGCCAGGCCCCACCAGGGCGCGGCGATCCGCCGCTCGGCGGTGCTCTGCCGCGCGTGCAGCACCAGCGCTCCGATCCCGGCCACCCCGGCCAGCAGCGCGACCGAGGGTTCGGTGCCGGTCCACACCATGCCGAGCATGCTCAGCCCCGCCAGCATCGCCTGAGCCGGATCGTCGGTCGGCGAGCTCCCGCCGCCGCCCTGCGGTCCGCGCAGCACCAGCCATGCCGCGACCACGACGAACCCGACCACCAGCGGGGTCGCGATCCACTTGCGCCGGTCGCCGCGCAGCCAGGCGACCAGCGCCAGCGCCGGCCACACCGCGAACGAGGTGCCGTAGCTGATCGAGGCCAGCAGCCCCAGCACCACGGCGATCACCCGGTGCTCGCGGTGCATCGCCAGCAGGGCGCCCAGCACCAGCAGCATCGCCAGGATCCAGGAGGCGCCGCTCATCGAGCGCACGTAGTTGTGGATGCCGTGCGGGTTGAACACCAGCGTCGAGGTGGCCGCGACCAGGCCCGCGCGCTGCCAGGCGTCGAGGTGCTCCGGCAGCATCGCCCGCACCAGCAGCACGCAGCCCGCGCCCATCGCCAGCACCGCGAGCCCGAGCGGCTGGTTGAGCCCGTGCCCGAACCGGGCGCTGAGCCAGAACAGCAGGCTCGGCAGCACGAACGGGTGCTCGTTGCGGAAGCCCAGCAGCGCCTCCGGGCGCAGCGCGCCGTCGGCGTCGGTGATGTCGAGCAGCACCCACCAGTAGTCGTAGAAGTGCATCTGCGGGTAGCGCAGGACCTCGCGCAGCATCATCAGCGGCGGCACGACGGCCGACAGCCCCAGCAGCAGCGGGCCGAAGCGCCGCAGCGGGCCGGGGGCGACCGGTGTCGGGGCGGCGGCCTGGCGGGCGGTCTCCGGAGCGGTGTCAGTCACTGAGCGTTTCCCTAGATCATCACGAGCGGCCACTGACGGTAGCAAGAGCAGGTCATGGCGGTGGCGGAACGGGCGGATCCGGCCGGAACCCGCCAGGGCGGCGGACGGACCGGTGGGGCGGTTCGCCGGGCTCGGGTGAGCTCGCTTATGCTGTTCCGGCTCGCCCGTCAGCGCGGGGTCCGCGAGGATCCGCACTGGTGGTACACGGCCCCGGTCGATCGGGGACGGAAACCTGGTCTGTATGATGGGTGAGAACTTCTCGCCGCCGGACGGGCGGAGAGATTAAACGCCTGTTTCGAGTGCGGTCGCTCGCGCGGTCCTCGCTGCTGAGACAGGAACCCACCGAGACGCTGCACCGGCGGCGTGGTAGGAAGCCCCGGCCTTCGCGGCAGGGGCGGACGTCCGCCGCACACTGGTGAATTAGCGAAACCGAGCAGCAGGAGACTTCCGACTCATGTACGCGATCGTCAAGACCGGCGGCAAGCAGTACAAGGTGGCTGTCGGGGACGTCGTCCAGGTCGAGAAGCTCGAGGGCGAGCTGGGCTCCGAGGTCGCGCTCCCGGCGGTTCTGGTCGTCGATGGCTCCGACGTCACGACCGACGCCGACGCGCTGGCCAAGGTGTCGGTGACCGGCGAGCTGGTCGAGCAGACCAAGGGCCCCAAGATCCGCATCCACAAGTTCAAGAACAAGACCGGCTACCAGAAGCGCCAGGGTCACCGGCAGAAGCTGACCCGCGTGAAGGTCACCGGCATCAACAAGTGAGGACCTGAGTAGTCATGGCACACAAGAAGGGCGCATCCAGCTCTCGGAACGGCCGCGACTCGAACCCCAAGTACCTCGGGGTGAAGCGCTACGGCGGCCAGGTCGTCAAGGCCGGCGAGATCCTGATCCGTCAGCGTGGGACCAAGTTCCACCCGGGTCTGAACGTCGGTCGCGGCAACGACGACACCCTGTTCGCGCTGTCCGCCGGTACCGTCGAGTTCGGGCGTTACCGCGGCCGCAAGGCCGTCAGCGTGCAGCCGGTCGAGGCCTGATCCGGCTCTCGACGCAGGCCAGCAACTTCCCGGCGAGGGGCGGAACCGGCATGTCCGGGCCGCCCCTCGCTTTGTGTTGTCCGGGGTGACCCGCGTTGCGGTCGGGAAGCGCGAGCGCCCTTCGGCTGTTGCACTCAGCGTCATCGCACTCGTGAACCCAGAGCTACACCCGCCGGGCACCCGTTCGGCTTGATCTTCCTGGAGGCATTCGTGTCGCGGTTCGTCGACCGCGTGACCATCAACGTCGCCGCAGGCGACGGGGGAAATGGCTGCGCCTCGGTGCACAGGGAGAAGTTCAAGCCGCTGGGCGGTCCTGACGGGGGCAACGGCGGCAAGGGCGGCGACGTCCGGCTGGTCGTCGACTCCGGCGTGCACACCCTGCTCGACTTCCACTACCGCCCCAACGCGCAGGCGGTGAAGGGCCAGCCCGGCAAGGGCGGTCACCGCAACGGCGCGCAGGGCGACGACCTGGTGCTGCCGGTCCCGGACGGCACGGTCGTGCTGTCCCCGGACGGCGAGGTGCTGGCCGACCTGGTCGGGCCGGGCACCACGTTCGTCGCGGCGGCCGGTGGTCGCGGCGGCCTGGGCAACGCCGCGCTGGCGTCCAAGGCCCGCAAGGCTCCCGGGTTCGCTCTGCTGGGCGAGCCCGGTGACGAGCTGGAGCTGGTGCTGGAGCTGAAGTCGGTCGCCGACGTCGGCCTGCTCGGCTTCCCCTCGGCGGGCAAGTCCTCGCTGATCTCGGTGCTCTCGGCGGCCAAGCCGAAGATCGCCGACTACCCGTTCACGACCCTGGTGCCGAACCTGGGTGTGGTCACCGCGGGCGAGACCGTGTTCACCGTTGCCGACGTGCCCGGCCTGATCCCGGGCGCCAGCCAGGGCCGCGGTCTGGGCCTGGACTTCCTGCGCCACATCGAGCGCTGCGCGGTGCTGGTCCACGTCGTGGACTGCGCGACGCTGGAGCCGGGCCGCGACCCGATCTCCGACATCGACGCGCTGGAGAACGAGCTCGCCGAGTACACCCCGGCGCTGGCCGCCGAGCACGGCGGGGCCGACCTCGCCGACCGCCCGCGCATGGTGGTGCTCAACAAGATCGACGTGCCGGAGGCCCGCGAGCTCGCCGACTTCGTGCGCGCGGAGGTCGAGGAGCGCGGCTGGCCGGTCTTCGAGATCTCCACGGCCTCCCGCGAGGGCCTGCGCGAGCTGAGCTTCGCGATGGGCGCCGAGGTCGAGCGCTACCGCGAGACGCTGCCCGAGCCGGAACCGGCGCGCGTGGTCGTGCGGCCGACCGCGGTCGACGACGGCGGTTTCACCGTCGAGCCCGACCCGGAGGACGAGGACGCCTTCATCGTGCGCGGCGAGAAGCCGGAGCGGTGGATCAGGCAGACCGACTTCAACAACAGCGAGGCCGTGGGCTTCCTCGCCGACCGGCTGGCCAAGCTGGGCGTGGAGGACGCGCTGGCCAAGCAGGGCGCCGAGCCGGGCAGCCAGGTCACCATCGGCACCATGACCTTCGACTGGGAGCCCCACCACCCCGGCCGGGATGGCCAGCGTGCTCGGCCGACGCGGCCACGACCTGCGGCTGGAGACCGACGACCGGGTCTCGGCGCACGATCGCAAGATCGCCAAGAAGCTGCGCCGCGGCACCGGGCTCGACGAGTTCGGCCGCTACGTCGGCGACGAGGACGAGGACGACGAGTGAGCCCCTCGGCGACTCGGAAGGCCGTCGCGGCCGCGCAGCGGATCGTGGTGAAGATCGGTTCGTCGTCGCTGACCACCACCGAAGGCGGCCTGGACGCCGAGCGGCTGTCGGTCCTGGTGGACACGGTCGCCAAGCGGGTCGCCGCCGGCGGGCAGGTCGTGCTGGTGTCCTCGGGCGCCATCGCCGCGGGCATCGCCCCGATGGGGTTGCGCCGCAGGCCGAAGGACCTGGCCACGCAGCAGGCCGCCGCGTCGGTCGGGCAGCTCGCGCTCGCGCACGCCTACGCGGAGTCGTTCGCCCGCTTCGACCTCACCGTCGGCCAGGTGCTGCTCACCGCCGATGACGTGGTGCGCCGCAGCAACTACCGCAACGCCCAGCGCACCCTGAACCGGCTGCTCGGGCTGGGCGTGGTGCCGGTGGTCAACGAGAACGACACGGTGGCCACCACGGAGATCCGCTTCGGCGACAACGACCGGCTCGCCGCCCTGGTCTCGCACCTGGTCGGCGCCGACGCGCTGATCCTGCTGTCCGATGTGGACGCGCTCTACGACGGCGATCCCCGCAAGGGCGGGGCGAAGGTGATCCGCGAGGTCACCGGCGCCGCCGACATGGAGGGCGTGGACGCCGGCAGCACCGGCGCCTCCGGCCTGGGCACCGGGGGCATGGCCTCGAAGGTCGCGGCGGCGAAGGTCGCCTGCACCTCCGGGATCCCGGTGCTGCTGACCTCCTCGGCCAACGCCGCGAGCGCGCTGGGCCCGGCCGACGTCGGCACGGCCTTCGCCGCCACCGGGAACCGCCTGTCGGCCCGCCGCTTCTGGCTGGCCCACGCGGCGGGCGCCAACGGCCGGCTCTGGCTCGACGACGGTGCCGTGGCGGCGGTGGTCAAGCGCCGCCGCTCGCTGCTCGCGGCCGGGATCACCGCCGTGGAGGGCGCTTTCGACGGCGGCGACGTCGTGGAGCTGCTCAACCCGACCGGCAAGGTCGTGGCGCGCGGAGTGGTCGCCTACGACGCCGAGGAGCTGCCGACGCTCATCGGCCGCTCCACCCACGACCTCCCGGCGGAGCAGCGCCGCGAGGTCGTCCACGCGGACGATCTGGTCCCGTTGAGGTGAAGGGGAAGTTTTCATGAAAACTTCCCCCAGCACTCAACGGAGCTCGGTGTTCCGGGTCTCGGGAAGGGTGCGGATGACGAAGAACGCGATCACCGCGCCGATCGCGATGTAGTAGAAGAACCCCGTGGCCAGGTCGAACTTCGCGAAGGCCTGGATGACCAGCGGCGCGGTGCCGCCGAAGACGGCGACGGTGAGGTTGTACCAGGCGCCGATGCCCAGGCCGCGCAGCTCCGTGGGGAACAGCTCCGACATGATCGCCGGCGCGATCGAGGTCATCGCGGTGTAGAGACCGACGCCGATGCAGAACACCACCAGCAGGCTGCCCAACCCCGGCCGCACCAGGTAGGACAGCGGGACGATGAGGACCGCCATCGCCGCCGACCAGGCCAGGAGCTGCGGTTTGCGGCCGTAGCGGTCGGACACCGCGCCCATGGGGTACTGCAGCGCGATGAACAACGCGGTGGCGATGGACAGCGCGAGGAACACGTCGGTGGCATCGGCATCCCGGTTCTTCACCGCGAACGGCGTCAGCGCGCTGAAGAACGTGTAGTAGCACAGCGTCGAGAGCATCGAGAACCCGACGAGCTGGCCGACGGCCTTGGGATGCTCCCGCAGCGTCAGCATCAGCGGGTTCTTCAGGGACTTCGCCTTGGTCTTGTTCTCCTCGTACTGCTCGGTCTCGCTCAGCGTGCGCCGCAGCCACATGCCGATGAGCCCGAGGAGCCCGCCGATGATGAACGGGATCCGCCAGCCGTACGCCGCCAGCTGCTCCTCGCTGAGCACCGAGGTCAGCACGTACCCGAGCAGCGAGGCGATGAGCAGCGCGGCACCGGTGGAGATGTAGAAGAACGACGAGTACCGGCCGCGCCGCGAGGGCGGTGCGATCTCGGCGAGGTAGGCCGAGGCGTTGGAGACCTCGCCGCCGAGCGAGAGCCCCTGCCCGATGCGGGCGAGCACGAGCAGCACCGCCGCGAGCCAGCCGATGCTCTCGAAGGTCGGCAGGACACCGATGATCAGCGACCCGCCTGCCATCAGCGAGATCGTCACCAGCATCGCGGTCTTGCGCCCGCGCAGGTCGGCGAAGCGCCCGAGCAACCAGCCGCCGAGCGGGCGGAAGAAGAACGCGAGCGCGAACGTGGCCAGCGTGTTGATCAGCGCCCACTCGCCGGGGAAGAACGCGGAGGCGAAGTACACGCTGAACGCGGTGTAGATGGTCCAGTCGTACCACTCGATGGCGTTGCCGATGCTGGCCGCGACCAGCGTCCGGACCGGCAGCTTGTGCGCCACCGCTTCGTCCTGGGGCATCGAAACCTCCGCGTCGCGCCCGGGAATGAGGTGCCGACACGGTAAGCGCTCGACCAGGTGGGAGAAAGGTCCGAATCCGATTTGGAATCACCGAAATCCGGATGAGATCACCCCGCTTCCGGGGCACACTGCCCGGATGGTGCGCGACGTGGCCGACGACATCCTCGACGTGCTGATCGAGGAGAACCCGCTCAACGAGCAGCTGCAGGGCCTGCCCGGCACGACCGGCAGGCTCCCCGATCCCCGCGAGGGCGCCGAGTTCGCCCTGCGCGCCCGAGCCCTGCGCATCGCGGCGGAGGCGCGCGACGGCGACGATCTCACCAGCGAGGTGGTGATCGCCGAGGCGGAGGGCGTGGCCACCCGTGTCGAGTCCCGGCTGGTCGAGCACACGATGCACGACTCGACGGTCTCTCCGCTGAGCAAGCTCCTGGAACTGGTGCCGGAGCAGCATCCCGAAACCCCTGAGCAGGAGCGGGGTTTCCTTCGCCTGCTGGCGGAGATCCCCGATTTCCTCACCCGGAGCGGGCAGCGGCACCTCGCCGGAGCGCGGGCGGGGCGGCTCCCGGTCGCCCGCCGGGTCCGGGTGGCGATCGAGCACGTCGACGCGCACCTGGCCGCACCCCAGCGCGATCCGCTGCGCAAACCACCGCTGACCTCGGAGGACGAGCGGAATCGCCTGCTGGAGGAGCGGGTTCGGCCCGCGTTCGCGGCCTACCGCGAGGTCCTGCGGGACCTGCCCGGCCGTTCCGACGACGAGCCGGGGCTGTGCTTCCTGCCGGACGGCGAGCGGACCTACGCGTCGCTGGTCCGGATGCACACCACGACCGAGCGCACCCCCGAGGAGCTGCACCGGACCGGTCTGGAGCTGCTGGCGGAACTCGACGAGGAGTACGCCGAGATCGGCTCCCGCGTCTTCGGCCTGCGCGACGTCGCCGAGATCCGGCACCGGATGCGCACCGACCCGGCGCTGTACTGGTCCAGCGGGCAGGAGCTGCTCGATGCCGCGAAAACCGCTGTGACCAGGGCGGAAGAGGTCGCGCCGCAGTGGTTCGGCCGGACCCCGGCGCAGCGCTGCCGCGTCTCGCCCTTCCCGGAGGACCAGGCGCCGGACGCCGTG
Organism: Saccharopolyspora sp. ID03-671; assembly: GCF_045278815.1. Classification (NCBI taxonomy): domain Bacteria; kingdom Bacillati; phylum Actinomycetota; class Actinomycetes; order Pseudonocardiales; family Pseudonocardiaceae; genus Saccharopolyspora; species Saccharopolyspora sp. ID03-671. The sequence continues at coordinate 2,495,289 of NZ_CP134054.1, read as the reverse complement.
GGTGCCGCCTACCTGCCGGGACCGATCGACGGGTCGCGGCCGGGCACCTACTTCGCCAACACCCACGCCGCCGAGCGGCGGCCGCGGTTCCTCGCCGAGCCGCTGGCGTTCCACGAGGCCGTTCCCGGGCACCACTTCCAGATCAGCCTCGCCCAGCAGCTCACCGACGTCCCGACGATCCGCAAGGTCGCCGGTTTCAACGCCTACATCGAGGGCTGGGGCCTCTACGCCGAGCGGCTGGCCGACGAGATCGGGCTCTACAGCGACGATCTCAGCAGGTTGGGCTCGCTGGCGATGGACTCCGCGCGTGCCGCCCGGCTCGTCGTCGACACCGGGCTGCACGCCTTCGGCTGGACCCGGCAGCAGGTCGTGGACTTCCTGCGCACCCGCACTCCCACGGCCGAGGTGGAGGTGCAGAGCGAAACCGACCGCTACATCGAGGCGCCGGGCCAGGCGCTGTCCTACATGGTCGGGCGCTTGGAGTTCCAGCGGTTGCGCGCGCAGGCCGGGGTCGACCTGCGCGCCTTCCACGACGGGGTGCTGGCCACCGGTCCGCTGCCGCTGTCGGCGCTGGCCGCGGAGGTGGCTAGCTGGTCGAGGCGAGGGTGAACGGCAGCACCGCGGGTGCACCGGCCTGGCGGAGCATGCGGCCGACGACCGTTGCGGTCCACCCGGTGTCGGCGTAGTCGTCCATCAGCAGCACCGGCCCGTCCAGGCCGGACAGCGCGCCCGCCAGCCCATCGTCGATCTTGAACTGCCGCCACAGCGACGCCACCCGCTGCGCGCTGTTGGTGGCGCGGTTCGGCGTCGTGTTCGGGTTCGTCAGGACCTCGCCGAGCAGCGGCAACCGGCCGATCCCGGCGATGCGCTCGGCCAGGCTGCGCACCAGCTTCGGCCGCCTCCGCGAGCCCAGCGCCACGACGCCGACCGGGCGCTGCTCCCACTCCCACGCGGCCAGCACCTTGATCGCGGCCTGGAACAGGTCGTCCGGCAGCTCCTGGTCGGGGGCGCCGGTGGCCAGCAGTTCGCGCAGCCGGTTGCCCCAGCCGATGTCGGTGAGCCTGCCGACCGCGCGCCCGGTCGTGGTCTGCTCGTCCGCCGGTAGCTTGCCGGAGGCCTCCACGCCGAGCGCGGACATGCCGCTCGGCCACATCTTCCGCGGTGCGATGTCCACGCCCGGCCGCTGCAACCGCTCCTGCGCCTGCTGCACGGCCTGGTCGTCGACCTCGGCCGAATAGCCCGCGCCGGTGCAGTTGTCGCAGCGCCCGCAGGGCTCGGCGTGCGGGTCGTCGAGCTGGCGGCGCAGGAACTCCATCCGGCACGACGACGTCGTCTGGTAGTCGAGCATCGCCTGCTGCTCGGCCTGCCGCTCGGTCTCGATGCGGCCGTAGCGCTCGGCGTCGTAGTGCCAGGGCTCGCCGGTGGCCTCCCAGCCGCCCTTCACCCGCTGCACCGCGCCGTCGACGTCGAGGACCTTGAGCACCATCTCCAGCCGGTTGCGGCCCAGCTCCACGTGCGGTTCCAGGGCGGCGGTGGAGAGCTTGCCGTGCTCGGTGAGCGCGTCGAGCACCGCGCGCACGGTCGGTTCCGGCGGGAACGCCAGCGACGCGAAGTAGCTCCAGATCTCGCGGTCCTCCGGCCCGGGCAGCAGCAGCACCTCGGCGCGCTGCACGCCGCGACCGGCACGACCGATCTGCTGGTAGTAGGCGATCGGCGAGGACGGCGCGCCGACGTGCACCACGAAACCCAGGTCGGGCTTGTCGAAGCCCATGCCCAGCGCGGAGGTCGCCACCAGCGCCTTGACCCGGTTGTTGAGCAGGTCCGCCTCGGCCTGCTCGCGCTCGGCCGGGTCGGTGCGGCCCGAGTACGCGGCCACCTCGTAGCCCTGTTCCCGCAGGTAGGAGGTGATCTCGTGGGCGGCGGCGACGGTGAGCGTGTAGATGATGCCGGAACCGGGCAGCTCCTTGAGCTGTCCGGCGAGCCAGCCGAGCCGGGCCTGCGCGGTGGGCAGCCGGAGCACGCCGAGCCGCAGGCTCTCGCGGTCCAGGGTGCCGCGCAGCACCAGCGTCTCCTGCGGATCGGTGAACTCGCCTCCGACGCCGAGCTGCTCGGAGACGTCGGCGACCACCCGGTCGTTGGCGGTGGCGGTGGTGGCGAGCACCGGAACGCCCTCGGGCAGTTCGGTGAGCAGGGTGCGCAGCCGCCGGTAGTCGGGGCGGAAGTCGTGGCCCCAGTCGGAGATGCAGTGCGCCTCGTCGACCACCAGCAGCCCGGCGCTCTGGGTGAGCTCGGGCAGGATCGTGTCGCGGAAGTCGGGGTTGTTCAGCCGTTCCGGGCTGACCAGCAGCACGTCGACCTCGCCGGAGGCGACGCGCTCCTCGATGTCGTTCCACTCCTCGGGGTTGGCCGAGTTGATGGTGGCGGCGTGCACGTCGGCGTTGGCCGCGGCGGCGACCTGGTTGCGCATCAGCGCCAGCAGCGGCGAGACGATCACGGTCGGCCCCTCGCCGAGCTCGCGCAGCAGCGCGGTCGCGATGAAGTACACGGCCGACTTGCCCCAGCCGGTCCGCTGCACGACCAGCGCGCGGCGGCGTTCGAGGACCAGCGCGCGGATCGCCGCCCACTGGTCCTCGCGCAGCGCGGCGTCGGGGCCGGCCAGTGCGCGGAGTCGTTCCTCGGCGAGTTCCCGCAGCGCTTCTTCGTCCACGACCCGAATTCCTACCGGACGTCCCCGACGGGCCACGCCCGGGGCCGCGCGGGCGTGTCGGGACCGCCTTCGCCCACCACTCCCGACCGCTTCGCCGGGAGCGGCTGACCGACTTCCGGATCAGGGGGTTGGCGGAGCAGCCGGTCACGTTGCCGCGAGGATCGGGAAATGCGTTGCCGGGACGGATTAGGCTGGTGGAGTGACCGTCATCGAGTTCCCCACCTCTGACAGGGCCACCGGCGACGAGCTGCGCGAACAGGTGCGCGAGGCCGCGCGCCGGGCGCGCGGGGCCGCCGCCGAGCTGGCGCAGGCCACGCGCGGCACCAAGGACGCGCTGCTGCACGCGATGGCCGACGAGCTGGTCGAACGCGCCCCGGAGGTGCTGGAGGCCAACGAGCGCGACGTGACCGCCGCCCGCGAGTCGGGCACCGCCGAGGCCATGATCGACCGGCTGAGCCTGAGCACCGGACGCATCGAGGCGATGGCCGACGGCCTGCGCACCGTCGCCGGCCTGCCGGACCCGGTGGGGGAGGTGCTGCGCGGTCAGGTGCTGCCCAACGGCGTCCAGCTGCGCCAGGTGCGGGTGCCGCTCGGCGTGGTCGGCATCGTCTACGAGGGGCGTCCGAACGTGACGGTCGACGCCGCCGGGCTGACCCTGAAGTCGGGCAACGCGGTGCTGCTGCGCGGCTCGTCGTCGGCGGAGGCCTCCAACACGGCGCTGGTGGCGGTGCTGCGCGACGTCGTCGCCGAGCACGGCCTGCCCGCCGACTCGGTCCAGCTGCTGCCCTGCCACGACCGCGCCTCGGTGCACCACCTGATCACCGCGCGCGGCCTGGTCGACGTGGTCATCCCGCGCGGCGGTGCCGGGCTGATCTCGGCGGTCGTCGAGCAGTCCACGGTCCCGGCGATCGAGACCGGTGTGGGCAACTGCCACGTCTACGTCGACTCCAGCGCCGAGATCGACGTGGCGCTGCGCATCCTGCTCAACTCCAAGGCCCGCCGCCCCAGCGTGTGCAACGCTGCCGAGACGTTCCTGGTGCACGCCGACATCGCCGAGGAGTTCCTGCCGCGCGCGATCGCCGAGCTGGGCGAGGCGGGGGTCACGGTGCACGGCGATGAGCGAGTGGTGGCCGTGGGCGGTGCGAACGTCGTGCCGGTCACCGACGAGGACTGGGACACCGAGTACCTGTCGCTGGACATCGCCGCCGCGGTCGTGGACTCGATGCCCGCCGCGATCGAGCACATCCGCGAGCACGGCTCCGGGCACACCGAGGCCATCGTGACCAGCGACGTCCGCTCCGCTCAGCAGTTCACCGCGCAGGTCGACGCGGCCGCGGTCATGGTCAACGCCAGCACCGCGTTCACGGACGGCGGGGAGTTCGGGATGGGCGCCGAGATCGGCATCTCCACCCAGAAGCTGCACGCGCGCGGCCCGATGGGCCTGCCCGAGCTGACCTCCACCAAGTGGATCGCCCACGGCGACGGCCACGTGCGGCCGGGCTCGGCTCCGGCCAAGCCGGGGAGCTGAGCTTGACGCAGGCGCCGCGACGCAAGCGCGACTCCGCGGCCACGAAGGAAGCACTGCTGAACGCCGCCTCGGAGCTGTTCACCGAGCGCGGCTTCAGCGCGACGACGGTGCGCGACGTCGCGGCCCGGGCCGGCGCGAACCAGGCGCTGCTGTTCCGCTACTTCGGCTCCAAGCAGGAGCTGTTCGCGGCGGTGCTGACCCGCAACAGCGAGCAGGTGGTCGCGGAGCTCTCCGCCGAGGAGCTGCCGCGGCAGCTGCTGCTGAGCCTGATCGACAGCGCTCAGCCCAACGGGGAGCACCCGCTGGTGGCGATGCTGCGCTCGTGGAGCGACGAGCGGGCGGCCGAGATGCTGCGCGGCGAGCTCGGCGCCCGCTACACAGAGCGGCTCGCCGAGCTCACCGACGCCGATGACGCGATGTTGCGGGCGGACCTCGTGCTGGCGTGGGTGTTCGGCATCGGCATGGTCCGCTCGGTGCTCGGCAAGAGCCCTCTCGCGGAGGCCGACCCGGACGACATCGTCCGCTACGTCTCCCGTGCCGCATCCGCGATCCTGGAGCGAACGGACCTTTCGGACGATCGCTGATCAGGGCGTGCGCAGCGGTTTTCCCGGGCGTAGCGTGATGTTGTAAGCGAGCGCTTACAACCGCTGTCCGCCGGGAGCTGCGCATGACCACCACGGAGCCGAGGACCTACCCGTTCAACGTCGCCGAGGCGCTCGACCTCGACCCGATCTACGCCCGGTTGCGCGCGCAGGAGCCGCTGAGCCGGGTCAAGCTGCCCTACGGCGAGGAGGCCTGGCTGGCCACCCGCTACGAGGACGTCAAGCTCGTCCTGGGCGATCCGCGCTTCAGCCGCGCCGAGGTCCTCCGCCGCGACGAGCCGCGCATGCGGCCGGCCAAGCCGACCGGCGGGATCCTGAGCATGGACCCGCCGGATCACACCCGGTTGCGCCGCCTGGTCGCCAAGGCCTTCACCCAGCGCCGGGTCGAGAAGCTGCGCCCGCGCACCCAGGACATCGCCGACGAGCTGGTCAGCGGCATGATCGAGCGGGGCGGCCCGGCCGACCTCGTCGAGGAGTTCGCGCTGCCGCTGCCCATCACGGTGATCTGCGAGCTGCTCGGCGTGCCCTTCGCTGATCGCGCGGACTTCCGGGTGTGGTCGGACGCGTTCCTGTCCACCAACAAGCTCACCGCCGAGCAGACCAGCGACTACATGGACCGGATGATGGACTACATCGCCGGTCTGATCGCCCAGCGTCGCGCCGAGCCCGCCGACGACCTGATCACCGGGCTCATCGCCGCCCGCGACGAGCAGGACAAGCTCACCGAGGACGAGATGGTTCGGCTGGCCGCCGGAATCTTGGTCGCGGGTCACGAGACGACCGCGTCGCAGATCCCCAACTTCCTCTACGTGCTGCTGACCCACCCCGAGCAGCTGGAGGGCCTGCGGGCCGATCTGGACCTGGTCCCGTCGGCCGTGGAGGAGCTGTTGCGCTTCGTGCCGCTGGGCGTGGGCGCGGGGTTCGCGCGGTACGCGATCGAGGACGTCGAGGTCGGCGGCGTGCTGGTCCGCGCCGGTGAGCCGGTGCTGTCCAGCGTCGGGTCCGCCAACCGCGACGAGTCCGTCTTCGACGACCCGGAGTCCCTCGACCTGGCTCGGGCGGAGGCCTCGCACGTCGGGTTCGGGCACGGCCCGCACCACTGCCTGGGCGCTCAGCTGGCCCGGCTGGAGCTGCAGGTCGCGTTGCGCACCCTGCTCACCCGGCTGCCCGGTCTGGACTTCGCGCACTCGCCGGAGCAGGACGTGGACTGGAAGACCGGTCTTCTGGTGCGGGGGCCTCAGCGGATGGTGCTGTCGTGGCAAGGTGGCGAGTGATCTCGCTCATAGGGAAGAAGGTGGACTGATGAGCTGGTCGATCGAGATCGACGCGAACACCTGCATCGGGTCGGGCATGTGCGCTGGGGTCGCCCCGGACCACTTCGAGCTGGTCGAGGGCTACTCGACCGCGCTGCGGGACCGGACCGAGCCGTCCGACGACGTCGTGGACGCGGCGGAGTCGTGCCCGGTGGAGGCGATCCTGGTCAAGGACGTCGAGACCGGGAAGGTCGTCGCTCCCGAGGAATGACCGCAACGAGTGACGTGCATGTGACTCAGGTCACTTCAGAATTCACGTCATGAATCCCGAAGCGCGCGGGTCTCACCCGTGCGCGCCCGAGAGGCAGCGCCCGCGAACCGAGGTGGGCCCCCAGCCGCCGAGGTTCGTGCAGGGCTGCGGGGCCCGGTCGAGGGGGGAGCCTGGACCGGGCCTCGTGGTCAGCCGCGGGGCCCGGCGTGGGGTTTGAGGGGAGTCCACGCCGGGACCGTGTCCTCCGACACCCCCGAGCGCCCCGCTGACGTGCCTGGTCGTGACGCTTATCTAGGGTTGTCAGCTATGTCTCGACGCCGGATCGGGGTCATGGGTGGCACCTTCGATCCCATTCATCACGGCCACCTCGTGGCCGCCAGCGAAGTGCAGGCGCAGTTCGGCCTCGAACAGGTGATCTTCGTGCCCACCGGGCAACCGTGGCAGAAGAGCCACGAGGTCGTCTCGCCGGCCGAGGACCGCTACCTGATGACCGTGATCGCCACCGCGTCCAACCCGCGGTTCCTGGTCAGCCGGGTGGACGTCGACCGCAAGGGCCCGACCTACACCGCCGACACGCTCAAGGACCTCCACGAGGAGTTCCCGGACGCGGACCTGTACTTCATCACCGGCGCCGACGCCCTGGAGCAGATCCTGTCCTGGCACCGCGTCGAGGAGATGTTCGAGCTCGCCCACTTCATCGGCGTGACGCGCCCCGGCTACTCGCTCAACAGCGCGCACCTGCCGGACGGCTCGGTGTCGCTGGTGGAGATCCCGGCGATGGCGATCTCCTCCACCGGCTGCCGGGACCGCGTCCGAGCGGGCCTCCCGGTCTGGTACCTGGTCCCCGACGGAATCGTCCAGTACATCACCAAACGCGGCCTCTACCGCGAAACCCCAGCCGAGTGGGGTCCTTAGCGGGGAGAACGCCCGAAGACGCACCCAAAGCATCACCTGGCGTGGAGGGGGTTGGGCTCACTCGCGGTCCGTCGCCCTGCGAAATGTCGATACCGTACCGTAAGTGGTACGCTTTTGACGGCGTTAGGGGTGAGTCATGGGTTATCGGCGTGACCTGTGGGAGATCGCTGCGGAGAACCACGGCGTGGTAACCGTCCTTGAGGCCGAAGACGTCGGCGTGCCTGCCGTGGAGGTGCGCAAGCTCGCGCATCGCGGTGCTCTGAGGCCGTATGGCAAGGGTGTATATGTACATCGGGATATCCCACCCGATGAGCTGACTCAGTCGGCAGTAGCGGCAGCGCTAGCCGGCGACGGGGCATTTCTGCATCGCGAAGCAGTCCTGGACGTACTGAGACTTGGGCAGTTCAATCCACGCCGTATCAGGGTAGCCAGCCGTCGCCGGGTGCGTAGGACTCTCCCGGATTGGGTTGACCTCGAAGTCCGTGCGGATATCGCAGATGAGGAACTGACGCAGCACGAGGGCATCCCCGCCACCACCGTGCGGCGTGCTTTGAAGGATGTGTTCGACAGGATGCCGGTGGAACGCTGGAGGGTGCTCGTCGATCAAGCGCACCGACGTGAATTGATCGACGATCGCGAAGTCGCAGAGCTGAGGAGCTGGAAGGAGCACGTTAGGTGAGCTCCGCCTTCGCGCCACTGACAATCGCGCAGCTGAACGCCCGGGTCGAGGAGGTGTCCCGCGATCTCGGGGTGCCCAGCGCGCGCGTGCGCCGCATGCTCTGCACCCTCATCGTGTCCCAGATGCTTCCCGATGCCGTCGCGATCAAGGGCGGAATGGGCGTCAAGCTACGAATGGGCGAGACGGGCACCCGTGCGACGGCGGATCTGGACGTGTCCACCCGGCAGCGAGGTGAACCCTTCGAGCAGGAGTTCCGCGCGCGCCTGAAGCAGGGATGGGGCACGGTTCCTGCGTCCAAGGGCGCACTGCGTCAGAACCCAGACGCGCCGGATCGTGTGGCGTTCTCTGCGACACTGAAGCCTCAATCGCTCCACGATCCGGGTCTCCAGCAGCCCCAATATGTGATACACCCCTACAAGGTCACGCTGTCTTTCCTGGGCAAGGTCTGGGCGGCTCTTGATGTGGAGGTGTCTGATCCTGAGATCGAACCGCATGCGCACACACGCCGCGCCGTCGACGCGGACCTCGCCGAATTGAGTGCGCGTTTCGGTTTCGGCGAGGTCCGCCCAGTGGAATTGATCGACTTGGAGTACCAGATCGCCCAGAAGATCCACGCCATCACGGATCGCTATTACGAACGTGCCCACGACCTGGTGGATCTGCAGCTCCTGTGGCAGGCCGGACCTGAACTCCCAGTCGTGAGGGAGTTCTGCCTCCGAACGTTCGCGTTCCGTCGCGCCCAAGAATGGCCGCCATTGCCTCTGCGGGCTATGGACGGATGGGAACTCGCTTACCTCGAATCCCGGGAAGAAACAGAGATCGACGGTACCTCGCCAGTGCTGGAAAGCATCGACTTGGCTCGCGAATGGTTCGAGCGCGCGATCGCATCGATCGATGCGGCTGCCCACCCAGGCGCGTCGCAGCAGGCATGAACAAAACACTGACTTTTGGACTGACCATCGGGGCGACGGCCGGCGCGACTGCCCGCCGCTGAACCATGCGGGACTGAGCAGATTCCGCACCATCCGAAGTTCCGGCCTCACCTCCCGCTCATTTTTTGTAGCTGGTCATGCTCCTGGTCCTTTACCTCGTTCTTGTCGGGATCGTCAGCCATGCGGCAATCGTCATAGACGCCGATGGTCAACGCCTAGTACAAGATTGGCCGCGGATGACGACAAAAGATGGGTCACGTCGGACTCGCTGAACGGCGCCGCTATCGCAGCGTGTGAGGCGTGCTCGCAAGCGTAAGGATCCGGGTTCGAGCCTCCGGAGATGAGCGGTCCCGTCCTCTCAGCCTTGGAAGTCTCTCACGCTGAGAACAGGGCGGGGATGTTGTTGACGCGAAGCAGGTCTTGGAGCTCGGCACACCGCTTTGCCTGGGCCGGGATCACGAACCCGGTCAACATCTCCAGGCGCAACACCAAGGACCGTCCGTCGTCGTCCGTGAACGCGATGTGGAGGTTGTTGCGCTGGTTGAGCTGCCGTGAGTCCAGCCCTCCGGCAATCGCCTCGAAGGTGCTCACCTGGCGGCCCGCGATCGTGACGTCACTGACCGACGTGTACGGGATGACCAAGTCGGACCAGAACCTGCTCCCGCTCTTGCCCGTCAACGCGAAACGATCAGGCCAGACAGCCAGGTTGACGCCGCCGGACTTGGCTTTCGGAAGACCGGGCAGGCCTCCCCGGTACGTGACCGTGTACGACGCCAACGGTTTCATGAGCTGGTCCTTGCAAGCGCGGTTCCTGCCGAGGAGGGCACTGGCTTCACGAGGGTCACGCGAACTTGACGCCGCGACACAGAGCCAAACGACCCTGTTCGCTTGCATCGAGAGCTGGGAGCTATATCCGTCAGAACATGAGCAATTGGGTACAAATCCGGCACAAGTCGGTGTGGCAGCCGTCAGAGGACGACGACAAACTCGCACCGGTGTTTTCCTGTTCAAGGCCCTCATGAAGGGTGTGTTCGCTGGTCGCGGCGCCTCGTGGTGCGCTACATCACCAAACGCGGCCTCTACCGCGAAACCCCAGCCGAGTGGGGTCCTTAGCGGGGAGATTCGCACGCGGGTCAGCCCGGGTGTTCGAGGCGGACGTGGACGACGTCGAACCGGTGCGGAGCCGCGTCGGAGGGCGCCAGGACCACGCCGTCCGAGACGTGCGCCGGGCCCGGCGCACGTCCGGCCAGGGCCTGCTGCACCAGCCGGTTCAGCCGCTCGCCGCAGTGGCGGTAGAACCGGAGCTGCGTGCTCCTGCCGAAGACCGCCCAGCCCAGCTTCACCACGGGGCCCAGATCGGGTGAGCGCTGCGAGTACCCCGAGACGAGGAACTCCACGCGGCCCGAGGTGGGGTGCTTGGTCACCAGGTAGCTCATCTTCCCGCGTTCGAGGTGCCCGTCGAGGGTTTCGTACGACCAACCCCAGATCCGCTCGGAACCGGTCTCGTCGACGATCTCCGTCACGCGCACGCCCATGTGGAAGCGCAGGCCGGCGAAGTGGCCCTCCAACAGCAGATCCCGGCCCAGCAGCGCTGATCCGCTCCGGTAGATCGCGCGAATCCGGCCCGGGGTGGCGAACTCGTAGTCGCGCACCAGCCGGCACGCGGTCTCCCAGATCCCGCCCGGTTCGGGCGGACCGGGACGTTCGACGCCGAGGGACCGGCGGTGGGAGTCGACGTTCCAGAACGGCGCGCGCACTTCCTCCGCCGCGTAGTTGACCTGCCGCCGCCCCAGGTCGTCCAGCGCTGCGACGTGATCGACGCCGGTGAGCAGGCCGCCGCGGGAGCCGCTCACTCCAGCTCGCGGAGGGTGTCGCCGATCAGCCACAGGGTGGGCGGCCACAATCCGACGAACAGGGCCCTGCGCTCGGCGTTGCCCCGTTCCTCCTGGTCGACGGTCTTCGCCCGGATCCACAGGCCGATGCACAGGGCCACCGATCCCATGGACGCCGCCTGCAGGTACGCGCTGCGCACGCCGATTCGGTGTAGTTGCGCGATCACCGATGTCACCTCGCTGACGTGTGATCCTGCTCGACTGGAGGGACCATGCCAGCATCCCTGCTCCCAGCCGGTTCCGCGAAAGGGAACGAGATGGCCGAGATCACCGGGCGCGTCACCCTGCTGACGGGGTGGTTGCTGGGCATGGCGCTGGTCTCCTGGCGCTACCTGTGGCAGACGACTCCGCTGCACCGCAGCGAGGTGCGGGTGCGGACCGATGAGCGGCCGTCGCCGGAGATCCCCCGCGAGCTGCGCGACGAGCGCTCCCAGCCGGAGGCGGCCGGGGTGGGCGAGCTGTACCACCGGCTCTTCAGCGTGCGCATCGAGGACGGGGTGCGCGGCCCCGCTGAACTGATGGAGCAGGTGAAGGAGAACCTCAACTGCGCCGCCCCCACCGAAGTGGCGAGGTTCTACAAGACCAGCGGCGAGACCGACGCCATGCGCCTCGGCGACGAGTTCGTGGTGCGCATGCCAGGACCGTGGGACGGTCCCGTGCGGGTCGTCGCGTGCGAACCCGACCGCTTCCGCTTCGTGACGTTGCGGGGGCACCTCGAAGCGGGGCAGATCGAGTTCCGCGCGGTTCCGGGGGACGACCACCTGCGCTTCGAGATCGAGACGTGGGCCCGCCCGAGCAGCGGGCTGGTGAACCTCCTCTACGCCCAGCTCCGGCTGGCCAAGGAGATGCAGCTGAACATGTGGGTTCGCTACTGCTTGAGCATCGCGGGCGTGTGCGGGGGCCGAGCCAGCGGGGGAGTGACCATCGAGACCCGGCGCGTACTCGCTTGAGCCGCCGACGGGGAGCCTCGCGCCCAGCGGTCCGCGCGTCGCATGACCATCACCACAGCCGGACGTGCACCGGCCGGTTGGTTCCGCGCCCGTCACCCGAGCGGTTCGCCTCGGTGCGGTGCGAGTGCAGCAGGCCGATGACCGGTTGGGAGGTCAGCTGTTCCTCCTGGTCAGGGCCCGAGCCGGGGCGTCGTCGCTGGTAGCCGGTCTCGTGGTGAGCTTCGACGACGAGCGCGGCCGCACCGCCAGAGCGATCCGCGGGCCCGCGTGGACCCGGGCGCAGCGCTCGGGCATAAAGGACTCGTACGCGAAGGCCGGGCGGATCCCAGCCGGGACCGGCGGCCTATCCTGCTACCCGGCGTGGGCACACCGAGCCCGGCCGAGAGGAGTGACGTGGCAGCCACCGAGAACGCCCGCGAGCTGGCCCTGATCGCCGCCCAGGCGGCGGCCGACAAGAAGGCCACCGACGTGGTCCTGCTGGATGTCTCCGAGCAGCTGGTCATCACCGACTGCTTCATGATCGCCTCCGCGCCCAACGAGAGGCAGGTCGAAGCGATCGTCGACTCGGTCGAGGAGAAGCTGCGCGCGGCGGGCGTCAAGCCGGTCCGGCGCGAGGGCGCCCGCGAGGGGCGCTGGGTCCTGCTGGACTTCGTCGACCTCGTGGTGCACGTCCAGCACGACGACGAGCGCGCCTTCTACCAGCTGGAGAAGCTGTGGAAGGACTGCCCGCGGATCGAGTTCGTCGACCAGGGCGCGCCCGCGGAGGACGCCGAGTGAGCCTCGACCGGCTCGTGCTGTGGCGGCACGGCGAGACCGACTACAACCTCGCCGGCCGCATCCAGGGGCACCTGGACAGCTCGCTGACCGCCAACGGCGTCGAGCAGGCCGAGCGGGCCGCCCCCGACATCGCGGCCTTCGAGCCGTCGGTGGCCATCAGCTCCGACCTCAACCGCGCGCGGACCACCGCCGCCGCCTACGCCAAGGTCAGCGGTGAGCCGGTGAAGCTGGACAAGCGGCTGCGGGAGACCCACGTCGGCGAGTGGCAGGGGCTCAGCGGCGCCGAGGTCGAGCACGGCTGGCCCGGTGCGCTCAACACCTGGCGGGCGAACCCCACGTGGGCGCCGCCGGGCGGGGAGTCCCGGGTGGAGGTCGCCGCGCGGGCCGTCGAGGTCGTCGCCGAGCTGGACGACCAGTTCACCGACACCGCGCTGCTGGTCGCCCACGGCGGGCTGATCACCGCGCTCACCGCGAAGCTGCTCGCCCTGCCCGTGGAGCTGTGGCCGGGCCTGGGCGGTGTGCGCAACTGCCACTGGGTGGTGCTCAAGCGCCGCAGCCCCAGCGATCACCGCTGGCGCCTGATGGCCTACAACGCCGGCGCCCAGAGCCACGCGTGATCGCATCCGCCGTCTGACGTCGTAGGGTTGCGCTCGTGTCCATTGCCGTCGTCACCGATTCCACGGCCTACCTGCCTCCCGGGTACGCCTCGCGGTACGGGATCCGGGTCGTTCCGCTGCACGTCAGCGTGGACGGCGGGAAGCACGTCGACGAGACCGGGTTCTCGCCCTGCGACCTCGCCGACGCCCTGGAGCGCAAGCAGCGGGTGACCACCGCCAGCGCGACCTCCGGAGAGCTGGCCCGCGCCTACCGTCGGGCTCTCGACGACGGGGCCGAGGGCGTGGTCGCGGTGCACCTGTCCCGGCAGCTGTCGGGGACGTGGGACGCGGCGCGGCTGGCGGCGCGGGAGACCGATCCCGACCGGATCCGGGTCGTGGATTCCCGGTCCGCGGCGATGGGTCTGGGCTTCTCCGTGCTGGCCGCCGCCGACGCGGCGACCGCCGGGGCGGATCTGGCCGAGGTGGAGCACACGGCCGCGGTCACCGCCGCGCGCACGACCACCACCTTCTCCGTGCAGACCCTGGAGTACCTGCGGCGCGGCGGCCGGATCGGCACCGCTGCGGCGGTGCTGGGGACCGCGCTGTCGATCAAACCGCTGCTGCACGTCCACGACGGGCGCATCGACGCCCTGGAGAAGGTGCGCACCACGACCCGGGCGATGGCGCGGCTGCGCGATCTGTCGCTGGAGGCGGCGGGTTCCGGATCGGCGGCGATCGCGGTGCACCACCTCGCCGCGACCGAGCACGCCGAGGAGCTCGCGGCGCGCTTCTCCGTCGAGCTGGGGGAGTCGGTCGAGTGCGTCGTCTCGGAGGTCGGCGCGGTCATCGGGGCGCACATCGGTCCCGGATCGGTGGGTGTCGTGGTTCTCCCGAACGGGTGGCGTTTCGGCGGTTGAAAACCCTTCGGGGCGCGGATTCCACACCATCGAGCTGAATCTCGGCGGGTATCCATCCACAGTAGTCAGATACACCAAAAATGAACGTGCGCAACGTCTTTCGCTCGCGCTACCGTCGTCGACATGTTCGACTCCAAGCTCTTCCACGCCACCGATGACGACTCCTACGAGCAGCTCGGCACCCGGTCCCGGCTGCAGACGCTGCGCCGCGAGGCCGAGCACGACGAACCGACCGATCGGATCGAGCGCAACTACTCGGTGAAAAAGCCCGAGGGCGGCCGAAGTTCGCCCCTGTCGCGGCTCGCCGAGCGATGGCTCCCGGAACCCCTGCTGCGGTCCAGAGTGGACCCCGGCCGAGCCGGGCTGCTCGCGGTCGCGCTCGTGGCCGCCGTCGTGCTGGCCGGGGTCCTCGTGCTCGCCTGGTCGGACCGGCCCGAGGCCGAGTCCGCGCCGCCACCGCTGCCGCCTCCGCCCGCACCCGTGTCGACCGGTCCCACCGCTCCCGCCGAGCTGGTGGTCAGCGTCGTGGGCCGGGTGGAGCGCCCAGGCCTGGTCACCGTGCCCGCGGGCGCGCGGGTCGCCGACGCCGTGTCGGCGGCCGGTGGCGCGCTGCCCGAGACCGACCTGACCGGGCTCAACCTCGCCCGCCGCCTCGCCGACGGCGAGCAGCTCTACGTCGCCATCCCCGTGCCACCTGAAGCCCAGCAGGCCCAGTCCGGGCAGCCGGGTTCCGGTGGTGGTGACGGCAGGCTCGACCTCAACGCGGCGACGAAGGAGCAGCTCGATGGACTGCCCGGGGTCGGCGAGGTCACCGCCGAGCGAATCCTGCAGTGGCGCACCGAACACGGCCGCTTCGACTCCGTGGACCAGCTCGGCGAGGTCGGCGGGATCGGCGACGCGCGGCTGTCCAAGCTGCGCGACCTGGTGCGGGTGTGATCCGGCGGCCGGACCTGCGGCTGGTCCCGGCCGCCGCGGCGGTCTGGCTGGTGACTCTGCTGGGCCTGCGGGCCGGGTGGGTCTGCGCGGCGGTGGTGGCCTCGGCGGCCGCGATCGCGGCCCCGCTGGTCCGGGGGTTCTCGCGGCGCCGGGCGGGAGCCAGGGCCGTGCTGGTGGTCCTGCTGCTGGCAGGGGTCGCGGGCAGTGCGATCGCGGTCCGGGTCCACGACGTCGCCGAGCACCCGCTGCGGCGGGCGGCGACCGAGGGCGAGGCGGTGACGGTGCGGGTCGAGCTGACCTCCGCCCCGACCCCGCTGCGCGGCGCGGCTTTCGGCGGCAGCCGGGCGCAGGACCGCTCGCTGGCGCGCGCCGAAGTGGTGACCACCGAGGTCGCCGGTCGGCGCGTCCAGTCCGGCGGTTCGGTGGTGCTGCTGGTGCCGACCGACCGGTGGCGCGGGCTGATCGCCGGGCAGCGGCTCACCGTCCGGGGCAAGGCGGCACCGCCCCGCGAGGGCCGGCTGGTCGTCGCGATGCTGCCGATCCACCAGGCGCCGAGCGAGGTGAGCCCGCCACCGCGATGGCAGCGGGGCGCCGCCGACCTGCGGTCGGGGCTGCGCGAGGTCTCCGCCGAGCACCTGTCCCCGGAGGCCTCGGGCCTGCTGCCCGGGCTGGTGGTCGGCGACACCGCGGGTCTGCCACCGGAGGTGGAGCAGGACTTCGAGACGGCCGGGCTCAGCCATCTCACAGCCGTGTCGGGCGCCAACCTGGCGATCGTGTGCGGCGCGGTCCTGGTGCTGCTGCACCTGCTGGGACTCGGCCCGGTGGTCTGCGCGGTGGGCGCCGCACTGGTCCTGGTCGGGTTCGTGGGGCTGACCGGACCGGAGCCGAGCGTCCTCCGCGCGGCCGCGATGGGGGCGATCACGCTGCTGGCGCTGGTGCTGGGGCGGCGACGCTCGGCGCTGCCCGCCCTGGCGGCGAGCGTCGTCGGGCTGCTGCTCCTGCTGCCGGAACTGGCGACCAGCGCCGGGTTCGCCCTGTCGGTCGCGGCGACGGCGGGACTGGTGCTGCTCGCCCCGGCCTGGGCGGCCGCGCTGCGCGCCCGCGGTGTCCCGGTCGGGCTGGCGGAGGCGATCGCGGTGCCGGTGGCCGCCCACGTGGTCACCGCGCCGTTGATCGCCGCGATCTCCGGTGGGGTGAGCCTGGTCGCGGTGCCGGCGAACCTGCTGGCGGCACCGGTGATCGCACCGGCGACGGTGCTCGGCGTGCTGGCCACCGTCACCGCACCGGCGTCGACGTGGCTCGCGGGGCTCCTCGTCGAGCTGGCGGGCCCGGAACTGGCGTGGGTGCTGGTGATCGCCGATCGCGCCGCCGCGGTGCCGGGGGCGGTGTTCGACTGGCCGACCGGGACCGGTGGGGGACTGCTGCTCGCGGTGTTGCTGCTGGTGGGGCTGATCGCGTTGCGAGGAAGGAGGATTCGGCTGCTGGCGGTGGTCGCGGTGCTGCTCAGCGCCCTGGTCGTGCTGCCGGTGCGCACGATGCTGCCGGGCTGGCCGGTGCCGGGCTGGAGCGTGGTGGCCTGCGACGTCGGGCAGGGCGACGGGCTGGTGCTGGCCACCGGCACGCCGGGGGAGGCGGTGGTGGTCGACACCGGGCCGGACCCCCGACGGTCCGCGAACTGCCTGCGGCGCTTGGGGATCCAGCGCGTGTCGATGGCGGTGCTGACGCACCTGCACGCCGACCACGTCAGCGGCCTGCGCACGGTGCTCGGCGAGATGCCGGTCGGTGCGGTGGGGATCGGACCGCTGCGGGAACCGGAGTGGGCGTTCGACGATCTGGTGCGCGACACCCGCGCGCACCGCGCACCGATCGTCGCGCTGCAGGCCGGGCAACGGCTGACCTGGCCTTCCCTGGTGCTCGACGTGCTGGCCCCGGATCCGAGCGTGACCCGGACCCAGACGGCTGACGACGCCAACGACGCCTCGCTGGTGATCCGCGCGACCACCCCGGCGGGCCGGGTGCTGCTCACCGGAGACGTGGAGCTGCCGGGGCAGGGGCGGCTGGTGTCGTCGCGGGAGGACTTGCGAGCCGACGTGCTCAAGGTGCCGCACCACGGATCCCGGTACAGCGCACCGCGTTTCCTCACCGCGGTGCGGCCCGGGCTCGCGCTGATCAGCGTCGGCGCGGGCAACGACTACGGCCACCCCAACGCGTTCGTGATCGACACGCTCACCCGCGCCGGTGCCCGGGTGCTCCGCACCGACCAGGAAGGGGACATCGCGGTCCTGCCGGGGCCGCAGGGGCCGCGCTTCGTCTCGCGCGGAGATCCCTTGCGCGCCGAGGAGAACTGACCGTCCGCTGTGGACGACGAAGCGGGTGGCCGCCCGTGGGGCGACCACCCGCTCGCGAAAGAGGAGGCTCGTCCTACAACTGGATCAGAGGCCCAGCGCCTGGTTCACCGACTCGGTCGTCGGCGCCACGGTGGCCTTCGGGCCCAGCTCGCCCTCGACGGCGTCCAGGGTCTTGAGGCCGTCACCGGTGATCAGCAGGACCGTCTCGGCGTCCGGGTCGATCTTGCCGGCCTCGATGAGCTTCTTGGCGGTCGCGACGGTCACGCCACCGGCGGTCTCGGCGAAGATGCCCTCGGTGCGGGCCAGCAGGCGGATGCCGGCGCGGACCTCGTCGTCGGTGACGTCCTCGATGGCGCCGCCGGTCTTGCGGACGACGTCGAGCACGTACGGACCGTCGGCGGGAGCCCCGATGGCCAGCGAGCGGGCGATGGTGTCCGGCTTGACCGGCTGCACCACGTCGTGGCCGTTGCGGTAGGCGGTGGAGACCGGGGAGCAGCCGGTGGCCTGCGCGCCGAAGATCTTCACCGGGGAGTCCTCGACCAGCCCGACCTGGCTGAGCTCGTTGAAGCCCTTGTAGACCTTGGTCAGCTGCGAGCCGGAGGCGATCGGCACCACGATCTGCTCGGGACGCCGCCAGCCCAGCTGCTCGGCGACCTCGAAGGCCAGGGTCTTGGAGCCCTCGGAGTAGTAGGGCCGGACGTTGACGTTGACGAACGCCCAGTCCTCGTGCTCACCGGCGAGCTCGGTGGCCAGCCGGTTGACGTCGTCGTAGTTGCCGTCGACCGCGAGCAGCGAGCCGTCGTAGACCGCGCTCATCAGGATCTTGGCGCGTTCGAGGGTCTTGGGCACCAGCACGACCGAGTCCCAGCCCGCGCGGGCAGCGGCGGCGGCCACGGCGTTGGCGAGGTTGCCGGTGGACGGGCAGGCCAGCACCTTGAACCCGAACTCGCGGGCGGCGGCCAGGGCCACGGCCACGACGCGGTCCTTGAAGGAGTGCGTGGGGTTGCCGGTGTCGTCCTTGATCCAGATCTTCTTGACGCCCAGGGCCTTGGCCAGGTTGTCCGCCTGGATCAAGCGGGTACAGCCGGGCTCGGTGTTGGGGATCTGGTCGACGTTGCTCGGCACCGGCAGCAGCTGCTTGTAGCGCCAGATGGAACGCGGACCGGCCTCGATGTCCTCGCGGCGGAGCTGGGGGAAGTCGTAGGCGACCTCGAGCGGCGAGAAGTCCTCGAGGGAGACGAACTCAGGAGCCAGGGGCTGCCGGTGTCCCTCTTCCTTGGACACCAGTTCGACGGCGTTGCCGAGATCGAACTTCTTGCCGGCAGTGGTGGCGGCGTGGGCAGCAGCAGTCATCGCGCGAGGTCCTCTCCTCATCTGTCCCGCGGACGGGTCGGAATTGGCACCTGTTTGCGTCCGTGACCTCGCGCCGGTTTTTCGCACGATGCATCGGACGAACGGTTGCCGGGGCTTCAACGGGCCGTTCCCTCTGCCCCTCTGGATGAGCTATTCGGTTGTGGCGGCAACGTTAGTGGAACGCACGTCTTCCTGGCCAGTGCGCATCCAGATGGCGGGACTGTCGCCGCTCCGTGGGACCATGCCCGCATGAGCTCACCGACCGTTGTCGCCGACCCCCTGCACCTGGTGCTCGGGGACGAAGAGCTGCTGGTCGAGCGCGCGATGTGGGCGGCGGTCGGTGCCGCGCGCGCCGCCGATCCGGAGGCCGATTTCAGCCGGGTGAAGGTGAGTGAGCTCACCCCTCCTGAGCTCGCTGAAATGCTGAGTCCCTCGCTGTTCGCAGAGGCGCGGGTGCTCGCGATCGAGTCGGCTCAGGACGCGGGCAAGGAGATCGCCGAAGCCCTGCTGACCCACGCCAAGCAGCCCGCCGAGGGCATCACGCTGATCGTGGTGCACAGCGGCGGTGGCCGGGCCAAGCACGCCAAGGAGCTGCCCAACGCGCTGAAGAAGGCGGGCGCGCGCGTCACCGAGTGCAAGAAGCTCACCAAGCCCGCCGACCGCGAGGCGTTCGTCCGGGACGAAATCCGCCGCGCGGGAGGCAAGTCCGACTCGGGCGGGGTCAACGCCCTCATCGAGGCGGTCGGCTCGGACCTGCGGGAACTGGCGGCGGCGGCCTCGCAGCTGGTGGCCGACACCGGCGGCAAGATCGACGCGGACGCGGTCGGCCGGTACTACCGGGGCCGCGCCGAGGTGACCGGGTTCGCGGTCGCGGAGAAGGCCGTGGTGGGCGATCGCGCCGGGGCGTTGGAGGCGCTGCGCTGGGCGATCCAGCTCGGGGTGCCGCACGTGCTCATCGCAGACGCCCTGGCCGATTCGGTGCGCACCATCGGCCGCGTCGCGGCAGCGGGCGGCCGCAACGATCCCTACCGGCTGGCCGGGGACCTCGGCATGCCCGCGTGGAAGGTGAAGAAGGCCCTGTCCCAGTCCCGGGGCTGGACGCCGACGAGCCTGTCCGCCGCGCTGCAGGTCGTCGCCGAGGTCAACGCGGGCGTGAAGGGCATGGCGGCCGACGCCGACTACGCCCTGGAGAAGACCGTCCTGCGCCTGGTGTCGCTGCGCAACCAGCGCAGCTGATCACGCCACCCCGAGCAGCACCACTCCGGCCAGCACCACGACGGCCCCGGTCAGGCGCCGGACCGGTTGCGCCTCGCCGAGCACCCGCCAGGCCAGCAGCCCGGCGATGACGATGCTCAGCTCCCGCGCCGGGGCCACCAGGCTCACCGGCGCGAGCTGCATCGCGAACAGCACGAGGATGTAGGCCAGGGGCGAGAGCAGGCCGACGGCGATGATCTCCCGGCGGTGCTCGGACCAGATCCGCGCGAGCACGTCGCGGCGGCGGATCGCGTAGGGGGAGAGCAGTGCGCTGCGGGTGAAGTTGTTGGCCCAGTCGAACAGCAGCGGCGACAGCGCCAGCCCGGTCACGGCGTGCGCGTCCCAGACCGTGTAGGTGGCGATCAGGGCCCCGGTGAGCAGCCCGAACCCGACACCGGCGAGGTTCGCCCCAGAGCGCGGCACGCCGTCGGACAGCCCGATCACGAACACCCCGCACACCACCAGCAGCCCGCCGCACGCGCCGAGCCAGCCCGGCCGCTCGTGCAGCACGAGCACGGCCACCAGCATCGACAGCATCGGCCCGGTGCCCCTGGCCAGCGGGTACACCACCGACATGTCGCCGACGGCGTAACCGCGCTGCAGCAGCAGGAAGTACCCGAGGTGGATGGTCGCGCTGACCACGACGCCCAGGAGGAACGTCGTGGGGGCGGGGAAGTCGTCGTGAGAAGCTCCCCACAGCAAGGCGCCCGAGGCGACCGGCAGGTAGAGCACGGCGGAGCAGCTCGCGGTCAGCCACACGAACCCGGCCCCGGACGAGCCGGCCCGCTTGGCGAAGTAGTTCCACCCCGCGTGCGCGAACGCGGCGAGAACGACGAGAACGACGGCGACAGCCCCCATGATCCTCAGGAGCCTAGTCCTGATCAGCCGCTGAGCGCGATCTTCCAGCCGAGGCTGACGACCAGGCCGACGACGACGGTCAGGAAGACCCGGCGCACGAACGCCGATCCGCGACCGGCGGCCAGCGTCGCGCCCAGGACGCTGCCCGCGATGTTGCTCGCGGCCATCACCAGGCCCAGTCCCCACAGCACCTTGCCCGCGGGGATGAAGAAGACCAGCGCGCCCAGGTTGGTGGCCACGTTGACGACCTTCGCGGTGGCCGAGGCGGTGACGAAGGCGAATCCGACGAGGCTGACCAGCCAGAACACCAGGAACGATCCGGTTCCGGGCCCGGCGATGCCGTCCCAGAAGCCGATCGCAGCGCCGCCGAGCAGCATCAGCACCAGTTGGAGACGTCGCGCGAACCGGGGTGCGTGCACCGACCCGAGGTCGGGTTTGCGCCACGTGTAGATGCCGACGACGACCAGGGCGACGAGCACGACGACGTTGAGCACCGAGGACGGCAGCGCGTCGGCCAGCGCCGCTCCGCCCAGCGATCCGAGCAGCGCCACCAGCGCCATCGGCAGCGCGGCCCGCCAGTCCATCGGCGTGCGCTTGGCGTAGGTTCGGGCCGCGGCGGAGGTCCCGGCGATGGCGGCGATCTTGCTGGTGGCCAGCGAGTAGATGACCTCGCCACCGGGCAGCAGCATGAGCATCGCGGGCAGCTGGATGAGCCCACCGCCGCCGACGATGGCGTCCACGGCCCCGGCCAGGAACGCCGCCGCGCAGAGGAACAGCAGCCCGGCGAGGGTGAGATCGGCGAATCCGGGCCAGTTCAACGCGGTGAGCACGAGGCATCACCGTATGGCCTGCGCACACCGGATTCCGAGCGGGTGTGAGCGCTCTCGCGGCGCCGGGACCACCCGGCGAAGCCGCAGGTGAGCCTTGTTAACATGGACGATCGTGTCGTACGGCATTCCGCCGTGGAGGAAGACCGGTCCCCGGACCGGGCCGATCGAGTGCGGCACGCGATTCGACTGACGAGGAAGAGGCGTACCAGTGGCCAACATCAAGTCCCAGATGAAGCGGATCAAGACCAACGAGGCGAACCGCCAGCGCAACAAGGTTGTGAAGACGTCGCTGAAGTCCGCCATCCGCAAGTTCCGCGCGGCCGCTGACGCCGGCGAGAAGGACAAGGCCGTCGAGCTGCAGCAGGCCGCCAGCCGTCAGCTGGACAAGGCCGCCAGCAAGGGCGTCATCCACAAGAACCAGGCCGCCAACAAGAAGTCGGCCATGGCCGCTCGCGTGAACAAGATCTGAGTCTTCTCGGTCGTCGAAACGGCCCCTTCCCCACGACGGGGGAGGGGCCGTTTCGCGCGCGTCACCAGTCGTGCACCGACCCGTCGCGGCGGCGGTTGACCGGCAGGTAACGCGGCTCGTACGGGAACCGCTCGGCAGCCGCCTCGTCGACCCACACGCCCAGGCCGGGTTCGTCGCTGGGATGCAGGTAGCCGTCGGCGAAGGTGTAGCCGGAGTGGAACACCTCGGAGGTCTGCTCGGTGTGACCCATGTACTCCTGGATGCCGAAGTTCGGCACCACCAGGTCCACGTTGAGCGCCGCGGACAACGACACCGGTGAGAGGTCTCCGGCACCGTGGGAACCGGTGCGCACGCCGTAGAGCTCGGCGAGGGCGAAGATCCGCCGCAGGTGCGTGATGCCGCCCGCGTGCGAGACCGAGGTGCGGATGTAATCGATCAGCCGCTCGGTGATGAGCTGCTGGCAGTCCCAGATCGAGTTGAACACCTCGCCGACCGCGATCGGAGTGGTGGTGTGCTCGCGGATCAGCCGGAACGCGCTCTGATCCTCGGCGGGGGAGGGGTCCTCGATCCAGAACATCCGGTGCTCTTCGAGGTCCTTGCCCAGCCGCCCGGCCTCGATGGGGGTGAGCCGGTGGTGCACGTCGTGGAGCAGGTGGAAGTCGAACCCGAACCGCTCCCGCACCGCACCGAGCACCTTCGGGGCGTGCCGCAGGTAGGACTCGCCGTCCCAGCGACCTTCCTCCGGAACCGCCGACGATGCGGGCTCGTAGAACTCGCCCTTGGCCGCGACGCCGTAGGCCTTGTCGACGCCGGGCACCGAGGCCTGCGCGCGGACCGCCAGGAACCCCTGGTCCAGGTGCGCGGCGACGTCGTCGAGCAGCGCGGGGATGTCCTCGCCGGTGGCGTGGCAGTAGGCCAGCACGCCGTCCCGGGCTGGACCGCCGAGCAGCTGGTGGACCGGCATCCCGGCGACCTTGCCCTTGATGTCCCACAACGCGACGTCCACAGCGGCGATCGCGGTCATGGTGACCGGCCCGCGCCGCCAGTAGGCGCCCTTGTACAGGTACTGCCAGGTGTCGTCGATGCGCTGCGAGTCGCGTCCGATCAGCTGCGGGCACAGGTGATCGCGCAGGTAGGACGCCACCGCGAGCTCGCGCCCGTTGAGCGTCGCGTCGCCCCAGCCGATCACACCGTCGGAGGTGGTGATCTTGAGCGTCACGTAGTTGCGCCCGGGCGAGGTGACGATGACCTTCGCATCAACGATCTTGGACAACCTCTGTCCTCTCGGGTCGTTCCTCGGCGCCGGGCCAGTCGGCGTACTCGGCGCCGCTGCGGCGGTTCGGAGCGGTTTCGGGGAGGAAGCGCAGGCCGATCAGGCTCAGCACGATCAACCCCGCCACGTAGACCGCGACCCAGGTGAAGCCGCCATCGGCGAGCACCAGCAGCGCGGAGGCGACGACGGTGAACGGACCGCTGGCGATCATCGCCCCGAACTGCCACACCACCGACACCCCGCTGTAGCGGGCGCCGGAGGGGAACAGCTCCGGGAAGTAGGAGGCCTGTGGCGCGTAGGTCCCGGCGTGGCCGAAGGCCAGTCCGGCGATCATGAGCAGCGTGATCAGCACGACGTCGCCGCTCTCCACGGCCAGGAACGCCGGCACCAGCAGCACCAGGTTGAGCACGGCGGCGCCGATGAACGTGGTGCGGCGGCCGATGCGGTCGGTGAGCTTGCCCCAGAACGGCAGCATGATCAGCTCGGCGAGGATCGCGATGATCACCGCATCCAGCACGATGGAGCTGTCGACGTCGTGCGCTTCGGCGTAGGAGACGAGGAAGACGGTGTAGAGCGGGAACACCGCGGCTTCGACGAACTTGGCGAGCATGCCGCCGAAGACCTCGCGCCGGTGGTCGGTCAGCAGCCGCTTGAGCGGCGCGCGCTGCGGTTCCTGCTGCTTGACGGCTTCGAACGTCTCCGACTCGGGCACCCGCATCCGGATGTAGAGACCGATGATCACGACGACCGCGCTGAGCAGGAACGGGACGCGCCAGCCCCAGGAGAGGAACTGGGTCTCGGGCAGCTGCGCTTGGAGCACCGCGAACAGCACGGTCGGGATCAGGTATGCGGCGGGCGAGCCCATCTGAACGAAGCTCGCGTAGAAGCCGCGCTTGCCCGGCGGTGCGGCCTCGGCCGTGAGCAGCAGCGCTCCGCCCTGCTCGCCGCCGACGCCGAAGCCCTGCAGCAGCCGCACCAGCACCAGGATGATCGCCGCCCACAGCCCGATCTGCTCGTAGGTGGGCATCAGGCCGACCGCGAAGGTGCCGAGCCCGGTGAGCAGCAGCGTGTAGACCAGGGTCTTCTTGCGCCCGAGCCGGTCGCCGATGTGGCCCCACACCAGGCCACCGAGCGGACGGGCGAAGAAGCCGACCGCGTAGGTGGAGAACGCGGCGAGGGTGCCGACGAGCGGATCGACCTCGGGGAAGAAGACCTTGTTGAACACCAGCGCCGAGGCGGTGCCGTAGATGAAGAAGTCGTAGTACTCGGCGATCGTGCCGATCACCGAGGCGGCGACCGTGCGACGCAGCGATCGTCCGCCCGCGCTCGGTGCGAGGTCCGTCGACATTGACCCTCCTCCGGGGATGAATACCAGCGCTACCATACAAGTGCTGGGATCCCAGAGGTCAAGGGTTGTCGATAGGGTGGTGACCATGACCAGCACAGCGGGCAAGACCTCGGCGCGAGTGACGGTGCACCGCGAGATCCGCCGGCGCATCATCACCCTGCAGCTGCCCCCGGGGCACCCGCTGTCGGAGAACGAGCTGGCCGGTGAGCTGGAGGTGTCCCGCACCCCGGTCCGCGAGAGCCTGTTGCTGCTCGCTGAAGAGGACCTGGTCCGCGTCTTCCCGAAGCTCGGCTCGTTCGTCTCCCGGGTCGATCCGCAGCGCATCGCCGACGCCCAGTTCGTCCGCGAAGCCGTCGAGGTCGCCTCGCTGGCCGACGCGGTGCGGCTCCGCACCGACTCCGACGTCGAGGCCCTGCGCGACCTGCTGGAGGAGCAGCGCGCCGCGGCCGACGATGTCAACGGGTTCTTCGAGCTCGACGAGGCCTTCCACCAGCGCCTGCTCGCCGCAGGCGATCATGCCAACGCCTGGCGCACGGTCGAACAGGCCAAGGCCCACCTCGACCGCGCCCGCCGCCTCGGCCTCCGCACGGTCAGCCCGGTCCCGGATCTGATCGACCAGCACGCCGAGATCGTCGACGGCCTCGAAGCCCGCAACCTCGACGCCGCCGTCGAAGCCCTGCGCAGTCACCTGCGCGCCGTGTTCGAAGACGTCGAAAGGATCCGATCGGAGTCACCCGACCTCTTCGTCAACAGCGCCGAAGAACGCCCCATCAGACGCAGCATCACAGTCCTCCAGTGACGACCCCGGTCGCTCGATCCGAGTGGATTCGCGGCGTGCTGGTCGCTGCTGCTGCGGGCGAGGGTGAATCTTCCATGTCCAAGGTGGGCCGGCGTCGGGCTGCGGATCTGCTTCGCCGATTGCAGCGGCTCATCGATCCGGATGCGCGGCAGCGGCACGCGGCTGATGAGGACGTGTGCGGATGACCGAACCGGCCGGTAGAACTACCGGCATGGAGGTCTTGAACAGCCGGATGATCTTGCGGCCCGGCGATCACGATCGGTCGGTGCGGTTCTACCGCGACGTGCTGGGGTTGGCGATCTGCCGCGAGTTCCCCGGTGGCACGGTGTTCTTCCTGGGGCAGGGATATCTGGAGGTCTCCGGGCGGGGTGGTCAGGGGCCGAGCCCGGACCAGGTCCTGTGGCTCCAGGTCCGGGACCTGCGCGCCAGCTTCGACGAGCTCCGCGACCAGGGCGTCACCGTCCTCGCCGAGCCCGAGCACAAGCCGTGGGGCCTGCACGAGGGCTGGATCGCCGATCCCGACGGCATGAGGATCGTCCTGGTCGAGGTCCCCGCCGACCACCCCATCCGACGCGACACCCGAGGCGACTAGCGCTCCAGCACCTCGAGGCGGAACGGTTTGCCGTGGTGGCAAGCGGGGGTGCGGGGGATGACCGGGAGTTGGGCGTCGGGTACCGGGCGTGGCGTGGGACTATGGGGTGAACCCTGCGCGTCACCCGCCGGGGAGCCCGGGCCGACGTCTGCCGACGAACGCCGACAGCCGTAGGAACGCCGCCGACATCCGAGGAACCCGAGTGAGCAGTTTCGCCGACACCACCTTCACGCCGCCGGAGCGGATCCGGAACTTCTGCATCATCGCGCACATCGACCACGGCAAGTCGACGCTGGCCGACCGGATGCTGCAGCTGACCGGTGTGCTGGGGGAGCGTGCCTACCGGGCCCAGTACCTCGACCGGATGGACATCGAGCGCGAGCGCGGCATCACGATCAAGGCGCAGAACGTGCGCCTGCCGTGGGCCGTCGACGGCGAAGAGCACGTGCTGCACATGATCGACACCCCCGGGCACGTCGACTTCACCTACGAGGTCAGCCGGTCGCTGGCCGCCTGCGAGGGCGCGATCCTGCTGGTCGACGCCGCGCAGGGCATCGAGGCGCAGACCCTGGCGAACCTCTACCTCGCCATGGAGCACGACCTGCAGATCATCCCGGTGCTCAACAAGATCGACCTGCCGGCGGCCGAGCCGGACAAGTACGCCGCCGAGCTCGCGCACATCATCGGTTGCGAGCCGGAGGACGTGCTGCGCGTGTCGGCCAAGACCGGTGACGGTGTCGGCGCGGTCCTCGACGAGGTCGTCAAGCAGGTCCCGGCGCCGGAGGGCGTCGACGACACCGCCCCGCGCGCGATGATCTTCGACTCGGTCTACGACACCTACCGCGGCGTGGTCACCTACATCCGGGTCGTCGACGGCAAGATCACCCCGCGGCAGCGGATCAAGATGATGTCCACCGGCGCCACCCACGAGCTGCTGGAAGTCGGCATCATCTCCCCGGAGCCCAAGCCGTCGAAGGGCCTGGGCGTCGGCGAGGTCGGCTACCTGATCACCGGTGTGAAGGACGTCCGCCAGTCCAAGGTCGGCGACACCGTCACCGCCGAGCGCAAGGGCGCGACCGAGCCGCTGGCCGGCTACCGCGAGCCCAAGCCGATGGTCTACTCCGGGCTGTACCCGATCGACGGCTCCGACTACCCCATCCTGCGCGAGGCGCTGGAGAAGCTGCAGCTCAACGACGCCGCGCTCACCTACGAGCCGGAGACCTCGGGCGCGCTGGGCTTCGGTTTCCGCTGCGGCTTCCTCGGCCTGCTGCACCTGGAGATCACCCGCGACCGGCTGGAGCGCGAGTTCAACCTGAACCTGATCTCCACCGCGCCGAACGTCGTCTACGAGGTCGAGATGGAGGACGGCACCGAGCTCGTGGTGACCAACCCGTCCGACTGGCCCGAGGGCAAGATCAAGGACGTCTCCGAGCCGATCGCCAAGTGCACGGTGATCGCCCCGTCGGAGTTCGTGGGCACGATCATGGAGCTGTGCCAGGGCCGCCGCGGCCAGCTCGACGGCATGGACTACTTGTCGGAGAGCCGCGTCGAGCTGCGCTACACGCTGCCGCTGGGCGAGATCGTCTTCGACTTCTTCGACCAGCTCAAGTCCCGCACCCGCGGCTACGCCTCGATGGACTACGAGGAGTCGGGGATGCAGACCTCCAACCTGGTCAAGGTCGACATCCTGCTGCAGGGCGAGCCGGTCGACGCTTCAGCGCGATCGTGCACCGCGACGGCGCCTACGCCTACGGCACGAAGATGGCCACCAAGCTGCGCGAACTCATCCCGCGCCAGCAGTTCGAGGTCCCGATCCAGGCGGCCATCGGCTCGCGCATCATCGCCCGCGAGACCATCCGCGCGATCCGCAAGGACGTCCTCGCCAAGTGCTACGGCGGTGACATCAGCCGGAAGCGCAAGCTGCTGGAGAAGCAGAAGGAAGGCAAGAAGCGGATGAAGACCATCGGCCGCGTCGAGGTCCCGCAGGAAGCCTTCGTCGCGGCCCTCTCCACGGAGGAAGCCAAGGACGACAAGTCCAAGGGCGGCAAGAAGTAACCCCGAGCGCCCCCGATGATCTGACGTCGACGCCCTCCCCCGACTCCGTGTCGTGGGAGGGCGTTCTCGTCCCCAGGGGACAGTTTTAGCCATAACTGTCCCGACATTTCGGGCATTGATCATGGGTGATTATGGCTAAAACTGTCCGGTGCCCACCACCGTCGTCGCGGTGCGTACGGGAAGGCCCGGATCAGCGCCTGGTGAGGCCTCCGTCGACCGCGTATTGGGCGGCCGTGACGTAGGTGGCGTCGTCGGAGAGCAGGAACAGCGCGATGGCGGCGGCTTCCTCGGGTGTGCCGATGCGGTGGAGCGGGACTCGGCTGAGCACGTCGTGCTCGAAGTTCTCCCGCGTCCGGTCGGGCATGAACGCGCGGAAGTTCGTGTCGATCGCTCCCGGGACGAGGGTGTTGACGCGGATGCCGCGGTCGGCGAGGGCGGACGCCCAGCCTCGCGCCATCGCGACGAGCGCACCCTTCGTCGCGGCGTAGACCGTGGCCACCGGCGAACCTTCGTAAGTCGAGGTCGACGAGGTGACCACGACCGACGCGCCCTCGTTGAGGTGCGCGGACAGCCGCGCCAGCTGCAGGGCCGGGCCGCGCACGTTGACGCGCATCATCCGGTCGAAGAACTCGGCGTCGAGCTCGGCCACATCGCCGGTGTCGGCGTAGCCGGCGTTGAGCCACAGCCCGTCGAGCCCGCCCTCGGCCACAGCGTCGGCCAGGGCTTCCCCGGTGCGGGGGTCGGCGGCATCGTCGGCCAGCACCTGCGCCGCCGGGATCGCCTGCCGCAGAGCGGTGAGGCGTTGCGGGTCGGTGCCGGTCAGGACGAGCTCACCGCCTTCGTCCGCGATCCGCCGTGCACCGGCCAACCCGATACCGGTGGTCGCCCCGGTGATGAGCACCCGCTTGCCGACGAACCTCGTCATCGTTCCTCCTGCGCCTGCCGTCGATGGACGTTCAGCGGCGACGCTAGGAGCTGGAGTGCGCTCTAGCTCAAGCTCGCGGGAAGTGCTGCTGCTCGGCGCCGTGGGCCCGTAGCTTCGGGGTCATGTCGAACGAGCTGGGCATCGGCGAGGTGGCGGAGCGCACCGGCCTGAGCGTGTACGCGCTGCGCTTCTACGAGCGCGAGAACCTGCTGCTCGCGCCGGTTCGGCGGACCTCCGGCGGCCGTCGCGCCTACACCGAGCAGGACGTGGATTGGCTGGCGATCTGCACGCGGCTGCGCGACTCGGGCATGCCGCTGGCGGACCTGCGGGCGTTCGCCGCCCTCGTGCGCGAAGGCCCGGGCAACGAGGAGCAGCGCCTCGCGCTGCTCCGTGGCCACCGATCCCGCGTGCAGGCCCAGCTCGCCGACCTGCGGTCCTGCCTGGACCTGATCACGTGGAAGGTCGGCGTCTACGAACAACGCCTCGCCGAAGGCACCGCGACCGGCGTCTGGGACCCCACCGCGGGCGGGGACGCGGCGGCTCGGGGCTGAGGTCCTGGAGGGGGACAGTTTTAGCCATAACTGCCCACGAGCGATGTCCGAAATGTCGGGGCAGTTATGGCTAAAACTGTCCCCTGGTGACCATCGTCGTCACCGCTCGTGCCCGTGCGAACTCGGGTTCCGGGGGGCATAAAGGGTCTTTATGGGGTGGATCGAGGATTGGTCTGATTCTGCGGTGATCTGGGGCGATGCGGGGGATTCGTGATGTGCGTCTCGGTCCCAGAGCGTGGATCGGGGTTGTGCGGTTCAGACCTGTGGATAGCATTCGAGCGCAAAGGTCTTGCGGTGTTTCGGTTTCCGCCGAGCACATCGATGTTTTCGCTGGTGCGCCACCAATAGTGGCGGGCTCGACGCTGCCTGGAGGTTGCTCGTGGAGGAGTTCTCCCGCGAACGTTTGCCGATCCCCGATCCTCAGCCGCCTGCCGCTACCTCGCTCGACGCGCGTGATCAGAGCCCGGCGTTCCAGCCGCGGCAGCCGCTGCGCCCGCCGCAGGGGGCGCCGAACGTCGTCGTCGTGCTCATCGACGACATGGGGTTCGGGGCGCCCAGCGCGTTCGGCGGACCCTGCAACATGCCCACCGCGGAGCGGTTGGCCGACAACGGCCTGCGCTACAACCGCTTCCACGTCACCGCGATCTGCTCGCCGACCCGGCAGGCGCTGCTGACCGGCCGCAACCACCACTCCGTCGGCATGGGCGTCACCACCGAGATGGCCTCCGCCGCGCCCGGCTACTGCGGCATCCGCCCGCTCAGCGCCGCCACCATCGGCCAGATGCTGCAGGGCAATGGCTACAACACCGCCGCGTTCGGCAAGTGGCACCAGACCCCGGCGCGCGACGTCAGCGCGGCAGGCCCGTTCGACCGGTGGCCCACCGGCGAGGGCTTCGAGAAGTTCTACGGCTTCCTGTGCGCCGAGATGAACCACTGGTACCCCGTGCTGTTCGACGGCACGAAACCCGTTGAGCCCACCCGCAAACCCGAGGACGGCTACCACCTGTCCGAGGACCTGGTGGACAACGCGATCGACTGGGTGCGCGACCAGACCGCGCTCAAGCCCGACAACCCGTTCTTCGCCTACCTGCCCTTCGGCGCCACCCACGCGCCGTACCACGTGCCGCAGGAGTACCGCGAGAAGTACCGGGGCAAGTTCGACCACGGCTGGGACCGGCAGCGCGAGATCACCCTGGAACGCCAGAAGGAGCTCGGCGTCGTCCCGGAGGACGCCGAACTCGCGCCGTGGTCCGAGGGCGTGCCGCACTGGGACGAGCTCTCCGCCGAGGAGCAGCGGGCCGCCGCCTCCCTCATGGAGCTCTACGCCGGGTTCGCCGAGCACACCGACGACCAGGTCGGACGCCTCGTCGACGCCCTCGACGAGCTGGGCGAGCTCGACAACACGATGTTCGTCTACATCCTCGGCGACAACGGCGCCTCCGCCGAAGGCGGCCTGGGCGGCACGCTCAACGAGCACCGCTTCGCCAGCGGCATCCCCGACAGCGCCGAGTTCATCAACGCCCACGACGCCTCCCTGGGCGACGCGACCACGCACGCGCACTACCCGGTCGGCTGGGCGCTGGCGATGAACACGCCCTACCAGTGGACCAAGCAGGTCGCCTCGCACTTCGGCGGCATCCGCGACGGCATGATCGTGCACTGGCCCGCGGGCATCACCGAGCGCGGCGGGCTGCGCGACCAGTTCCACCACGTCATCGACATCGTGCCGACGATCCTCGAAGCCGCGGGCCTGCCGCACCCGACCGAGGTCAACGGCGTCGCGCAGCAGCCCATCGAGGGCACCAGCATGCTCTACAGCTTCAACGACGCCGACGCGCCCGACCGGCACCGCGTGCAGTACTTCGAGATGGTCGGCAACCGCGGCATCTACCAGGACGGGTGGATGGCCGTGACCCGCCACGGCACGCCGTGGGTGATGGTGCAGGACGGCGTCCGGCGCTCCTTCGACGACGACAAGTGGGAGCTGTACAACACCAACGTCGACTGGACCCAGTCCCACGACCTCGCCGAGGAGCACCCGGACAAGCTGCGCGAGCTGCAGCAGCTGTTCCTGGTGGAGGCGGCCAAGCACAACGTGCTTCCGCTGGACGACCGGATGACCGAGCGGGAGAACCCCCTCGAAGCCGGGCGGCTGGACCTGATGGGCGACCGGCGGTCGGTGACCTTCCACGCGGGCGCCAAGCGGCTCACCGAGGAGACCGCGCCCAACGTCAAGAACCGCTCGCACACCCTCACCGCGCTGGTCGAGGTGCCCGAGGGCGGTGCCGAAGGCGTTCTGGTGGCCCAGGGCGGGCACACCGGCGGGTGGTCGTTCTACTTCCACGACGGGAAGCCCTGCTACGCCTACAACTACTTCGGCACGGTCGTCCAGCACGTCCGCGCACCGGAAGCGGTGACAGCGGGCGAGCACGAGGTCAGCGTGCGGTTCGACTACGACGGCGGCGGTGTCGGCAAGGGCGGCACCGCGACGCTGCGGATCGACGGCACCGAGGTCGCCTCGGGGCGGGTGGACGCGACGATCCCGTACTACTTCGCCTTCGACGAGACCTTCGACATCGGCGTGGACCGGGCCAGCCCGGTCACCGACGACTACGCGCCGGTCGACAACGCCTTCACCGGCGGGCTGCGGCGGCTCCGCGTGGACCTCGACGACGACCAGTGGTCCGATGTGGAGGCGGCGTCGGCGTTCCGCACCGCGCACGAGTAGGCGGCGTCCCGCCTGCCCGGTGCACTGCCGGGCAGGCGGAACGCGCGGGAAGGCAGGTGTGATGGACCGGCGGGAGCTGGAGTACTTCCTGGCGATCGTCGAGCACGGCAGCTTCACCGCCGCCGCGCAAGCGATGCACGTGGCCCAGCCGTCGCTGTCGCACGCCATCCGCAACCTGGAGAAGGAGCTGGGCGGCAAGGTCTTCCACCGGCTGCCGCACGGCGTGTCGCTGACCCCCGCCGGGGACGCGCTGGTCGAGCCCGCCCGGCAGGTGATGCGCGACCTGAGCACCGCGACCGCATCGGTCCGCGAGGTGCTGGGCCTGGCCAGCGGGCGGTTGGACGTCGTGGCGCAGACGACGCTGGCCGTCGACCCGCTCGCCGAGCTGATCGGCGATTTCCTGCGGGAGAACCCCAGGGTGGCGGTCAACGTCGCCGACCCGGAGCTGGGCACCGACGTGACCTCAGCGGTGCGCGCCGGTGAGTGCGAGCTCGGGGTCGTCGACTCGGAGCACCCGATCGGCGACCTGGAGTGCATGGTGCTGCGGGGGCGGGAGATCTTCGCCGTCCTGCCGCCCGGGTCCGCGCCCGGTCAGAAGCGGTTGAGCGTGCCGGAGCTGTCCACGCTGGACTGGATCGCCACGCCGCCGGGCACGGCGACGCGCGCGGTCATCGAGGACACCGTCGGCGCCCGGGGCGGCGAACCGACGTTCGCGGTCGAGACCGCGCACCAGGCGATGATCGTCCCGCTGGTGCTGGCCGGGGCCGGTGCCACGCTGCTGCCCCGGTCGATGGCCCGCGACGCGGCCGCGCGCGGTGCGGTCGTGCTCCCGCTGCGACCCCGGGTCGTGCGCCGAGGTGTCCTCTTCTGGCGCCCGGGACCCCTGTCCCCGGCGGCGGCCCAGTTCCTCGCGATGGCCGGAGCCATCGCCGAACTACCCCGGTGACCTGGGAAAACGAAGTTTTCATGAAAACTGTCCCCACCCCAGAACCCTGGTGACGGTGGTGATGAGGTGGGGAGGTTTTCATGAAAACTGTCCCCGCCACCGAACGGGGTGTCGTGAGGACTGGGGAGGGTTCCGCCCCTGGTGGGGGTGGTTTCGTGAAAGATCCCCACTTCGTGGGTGGGGGAAGTTCTCATGAGAACTTCCCCCACCCACGACGGAGTTGGAGCGGGGTGCGGTTCAGTCCTGGTGGGCTTCGACGAAGGCGTAGACGTCGGCTTCGTCGACCCCGGGGAAGGTGTCGGCCGGTAGGGCCGCCAGGACGTGCGAGTGGGCTCGCGCCGACGGCCAGACCATGCCCTCCCAGCGGCTGGCGAGCTCGGCCGGCGGGCGCTGGCAGCACTCGCCGTTCGGGCAGCCCGACTTCGAGTGGTTGTTGGTGTCACGACCCCGGAACCAGCGCGACTCCGTGTAGGGCACGCCGAGGGTGATCGCGAAGTCCCGGCCGCGGCTCGGGTCGACGTGGCCGACGCACCAGTGCGTGGCACCCGGCTTGTCGGTGTACTGGTAGTACGTCGAGTACCGGTCCGGTGAGGCGAAGACCTGCCGCCCGGCCCAGTACCGGCACATCCGCTGACCCTCGATCGCGCCCGTCGGGTCGGTGGGGAACACCAGCCCGTCGTTCTCGTAGGCCTTGTGGATGATGCCGGTCTCGTCGTTGCGGACGAAGTGGCAGACCAGGTCCAGGTACTGGGTGGCCAGGTTGGTGAACCGGTGCGCCGCCATCTCGTAGGACACCGAGAACACGTCGCGCAGGTCCTCCACCGCCAGGTCGCGCTCGGCCTTGGCGTCCTGCAGGAACGGCACCGCCGACTGCTCGGGGACCAGCACGGCGGCGGCGAAGTAGTTGGCCTCCACCCGCTGCCGCAGGAAGTCGGCGAAGTCGCGCGGCTGGCTGTGGCCCAGCGTCAGGTGGCCCAGCGTCTGCAGCAGGATCGTGCGCGGGCTGTGCATGCCCAGCGATTCCCTGCGCAGGAAGATCCGGCGGTTCTTCTGGTCGGTCACCGAGCGCACCGAGCGCGGCAGGTCGGTGACGAACTTCAGCCGGTAGCCCATGTGCGTGGCGATGGACTGGATGAGCCCCTCCGAGAGCGGCCCGCCGTGGTACCCGATGCGCTTGAGCAGGTCGCTGGCGGCCTTCTCGATCTCGGGGAAGTAGTTGTTGTGCTTGCGCATCATGCCGCGCAGCTCGGCGTTGGCCTTGCGGGCCTCCTCCGGGGTGGCGACCTTCTGCGTCTCGCGGCGCTTGAGCTCCTCGTAGAGGCTCAGCACGTGTTCGAGGGCCTCGGTCGGCAGCCGCTTGCCGACCTTCAGCGGTGGCAGCGACAGCCGCTGGTAGATCGGGTCGAGCTGGGCCTTCTCCACCGCGATCTCCAGCTCGGCGCGCCGGTTGGGGGCCTTCTTCGACAGCAGTTCGTCGACGGAGGTGCCCAGCGCGTCGGCCAGCGACCGCAGCAACGACAGCTTCGGCTCGCGGTGGCCGTTCTCCAGCAACGACAGCTGTGACGGCGCTCTCCCCACGCGGTCGCCGAGCTCAACGAGGGTCAGTCCGGCGGCTCGGCGCAAGTGCCTGAGGCGCTGACCAAACACCAGAAGGTCGTGTTCCGTAGAAAAACTACGGTCTTCTTCACTCGCGAACTCCGTCATGGCGTTGATGCTAGCAGAAAAACTCGGAAATTTACCTCGGAAATCTGGCCCAGTTTCGCTTGAAGGCGCGCAATATTGATTGCAGCAGGTCGCCAGCGATCCCGGAAGGGGAAAAAATCATGAGCATCCGCGAGCAGGCGAAGAAGGCCGCTGAGGAGCTGCAGCGCGAGTGGGACACCAGCCCGCGCTGGAAGGGCATCGAGCGTACGCACTCGGCTGAGACCGTCGTCCGCCTCCGCGGCTCGGTGCAGGAAGAGCACACCCTGGCCCGTCAGGGCTCGGAGCGGCTGTGGAAGCTGCTGCACGAGCTCGACTACGTCAACTCGCTGGGCGCGCTGACCGGTAACCAGGCCGTCCAGCAGGTCCGCGCCGGTCTCAAGGCCATCTACCTGTCCGGCTGGCAGGTCGCCGCCGACGCCAACCTGGCCGGCGAGACCTACCCGGACCAGTCGCTGTACCCGGCCAACTCGGTCCCGCAGGTCGTGCGCCGCATCAACAACGCCCTCAAGCGCGCCGACCAGATCAACTGGGCCGAGGCGCTGGACCCGGAGGGTGGCGCCATCGAGGGTGAGGACACCCACTGGCTCGCCCCGATCGTCGCCGACGCCGAGGCCGGCTTTGGTGGCGTCCTCAACGCCTACGAGCTGATGCGCGGCATGATCGCCGCCGGCGCCGCGGGCGTGCACTGGGAGGACCAGCTCGCTTCCGAGAAGAAGTGCGGCCACCTGGGTGGCAAGGTGCTCATCCCCACCAGCCAGCACGTCAAGACGCTGAACGCCGCCCGCCTGGCCGCCGACGTCGCCGGTGTGCCGTCCCTCGTCATCGCGCGTACCGACGCCGAGGCCGCGACGCTGCTGACCAGCGACATCGACGACCGCGACAAGCCGTTCATCACCGGTGAGCGCACCGCCGAGGGCTTCTACAAGGTCCGCAACGGCATCGAGCCCTGCATCGCCCGCGCCAAGGCCTACGCGCCGTACTCCGACCTGATCTGGATGGAAACCGGCACGCCGGACCTGGAGATGGCCCGCAAGTTCGCCGAGGCCGTCAAGTCCGAGTACCCGGACCAGATGCTGGCCTACAACTGCTCGCCGTCCTTCAACTGGAAGAAGAACCTGGACGACAGCACCATCGCCAAGTTCCAGCGCGAGCTCGGCCACATGGGCTTCAAGTTCCAGTTCATCACCCTGGCGGGCTTCCACGCCCTGAACTACAGCATGTTCGACCTGGCCAAGGGCTACGCCAGCGACGGCATGACCGCCTACGTCGAGCTGCAGGAGAAGGAGTTCGGCTCGGAAGACCGCGGTTACACCGCCACTCGCCACCAGCGCGAGGCCGGTACCGGTTACTTCGACACGATCAGCACTGCCATCAACCCGGACTCGTCGACCACCGCGCTGGCCGGTTCGACCGAGACCGCGCAGTTCCACTGATCGTGTGGTTGATGGTGGCCGGCGCGCCTGCTGCGCCGGCCACCCCCTGAACGCACCAGCGGCCCTGTGGCGGGGTGTCGGAAAAATCGCAATGGTGCGAAAGCGGGAGGGACCCAGGCGTCGGGTCCCTCCCGTTTTTTCTTTCCTAGTCGATCTTGAGTTTTTCGTGGCGTGCTGCGGGGCTGAAACTTCCTGTGGCGTAGTTGGTTTCGCTCACTGACAAGACTCTGTGGTCCCTGTGCTCGACGGTGCGGGTAGCGGAACCTCAGACGCCTTCTGGCTCCGGGATCCGAGGCTTGTGTATGCGCCAATACACGGCACGTCGGCTGTCCTCCCCAGAAGACGTCTGAGAACCCGCGGCGGTGCGGGTTGCTCAGGTGGGGTGAGGAGAAACCGCCTGCGGCGGTTGCCTGACGGGTGTTGGTGCTGGTGTCTTTGTTCGGGTTCTGTGAACGGTGGGGGCGTTGTGGTGTGGATCGGAGGTAGCGTTTCAGCATGATCTTCACGGGGCGGGTGCCGGTGGTGGTGGCGCCGATGGCCGGTGGGCCGAGCACTCCTGAGTTGGCCGCTGCGGTGAGCGGGGCCGGGGGAGTGGGGTTCCTGGCCGGGGCTCTGCTCAGCGAGGAGAAGCTCGGTGAGCAGATCTCGCGGATCCGGGGGCTGACTTCCGAGCCCTTCGGGGTGAACATCTTCGTGCCGAGCGAGCGGCGGGACCTGCCGCTCGACGAGTTCCGGGAGCGGGTCGCCGAGGTCGCCGGGCGGCACGGTGCCGAGCCCGGTCCGGCGGACTGGGACGACGACTCCTACCCGGCCAAGGTGCGGCTCCTCGTCGAAGCGCGGGTTCCGGTGGTGTCGTTCACCTTCGGGCTGCCCGAGGCCGCCACCGTGGACGAGCTGCACTCCGTCGGCTCCGAGGTCGTGATCACCGTGACCACCGCCGACGAGGCCCGGCAGGCCGCGCGGGTGGGGGCCGACGCGGTGTGCGTGCAGGGCATGGAGGCCGGTGGGCACCGCGGGGTGTTCTACGACGACCCCACCGAGCCCGGCGGCGGGCCGCTGCTCGGGTTGCTGGCGGCGATCCGCTCGGTGCGGGACGCGGTCGACCTGCCGATCATCGCCGCGGGCGGTCTGGTGCACGGTGCTGACGTGGCCGCGGTGCTCACCGCCGGTGCGGTCGCCGCGCAGCTGGGGACCGCGTTCCTGGTCTGCGACGAGGCCGGTACGCAGCCGGTGCAGCGAGCCGAGATGGCCGACGGGCAGCGGCAGACCGCGATCACCCGAGCCTTCAGCGGTCGCCCGGCGCGCGGTCTGGTGAACCGCTTCATGACCGGCAACCCCGACGCACCGGCGGCGTACCCGCAGGTCAACAACCTCACCACCAAGCCGATGCGCGGTGCCGCGGGCAAGGCGGGGGACGCCGAGGCCATCTCGATGTGGGCGGGCCAGAGCTACGCCCACGCCCGCCCGATGCCCGCCGCGGAGCTGGTCGCGGTGCTGCGCCGGGAGGCCCAGGAGGCGCTGCGGTCGGTGACCGACCGGCTGTGACCTTCGCGGCCGCGAAATCCGTTGGGGCCGTTGGTCGAGGTCGGATACGTTGATCCCATGAGCGCTGTGACGTCGGTGAACCTGGCTGTCGTGCGGACCGGGGAGTGGACCGGTCGCATCGGGAAGTCCGGTATCGACAAGCGCCCGGCCGGGGGCCCGGTGCGATTCACCGACACCGGTGTCGAGGGCGACTCGGTCTGCGACACCAAGCACCACGGCGCCTGGTACCAGGCCGCCTACGCCTTCGACGCCGAGGAACTCGCGTTCTGGTCGGCCGAGCTCGGCGCGGAGCTCGTGCCCGGCAACGCGGGCGAGAACCTGACGCTGTCCGGCGCCGACAGCACTTCGGCGCTGATCGGGGAGCGGTGGGCGATCGGCGACGCCGTGCTGCGGGTGACCGGCCCGCGCCAGCCCTGCCGGGTCTTCGCCGGGTTCTGGGACCTGCCCGGCCTGGTCAAGCGCTTCACCGCGCACGGCCGCACCGGCGTCTACCTGGCCGTCGAGCAGCCCGGCGAGATCAGCGCGGGCGACGAGATCCGCGTGCTGTCCCGGCCGGACCACGGCGTGGAGGTCGCCGAGTTCTTCGCGCTGACCATGCGGGGGCGCAGCGACCTCGCCGAGCACGTCGCGGGCTGCCTGCCGGACCTGCCGGAGAAGTGGCGCACCACGGCCGCCGCCAAGATCGAATCGGCGCGCGTCACGACCTGACACCGCCGGTCACCAACAGTGATCGCGATGATCACTCGCACGCCCGAGCGGAATGCCCGTCCGGGTGTTGGCCGGGCGTTGAGGGCGCTGCCAGGTTGGTGTCATGGCGAGCGATTTGCAGCGGAAGAAGGTCTCCGTCGTGTTCACCGCGATGGACGCCGACGAGGACGGATTCCTGGAGCGCGCGGACTTCGAGGCGCTCACCGACCGGTGGACGGGCATCCGCGGCGGTGACGGCGCCGACCTGCGCGAGATCATGATGCGCTGGTGGGACGCGCTGAGCGCCACGGCCGACGCCGACCGCGACCAGCGGATCACCCAGGAGGAGATGCTCGCCGCCGTCGGCAACCTCCAGGCGATGCTCGACCTCGTGGTGGCGACCGGTGAGGCGATGTTCGAGGCCGTCGACGAGGACGGCGACGGTCGCGTGGCCGAACCCGAGTACGCCCGCATGATCGAGGCGTGGACCGGGCGCAGCGCGCCGAGCCGCGGCGAGTTCGGCCGCCTCGACCGCAACGGCGACGGCACCCTGTCGAGGTCCGAGTTCGTCACCCACTGGCTCGAGTTCTGGAGCGGCGACGACGAAGGAGCCCCCGGCAACCACCTCTTCGGCCTGATCTGACAGCGATCGGAATTCGTGGTCACCCCGCTTGGCGGTGCCGGCCGGTCCCACACCTGAAGCAGCGCCCCCGCCGCATTCTCATCAGCTGCACCTCCGCTTATCCGGTCTTTCCCGCGTGCTCCGCCAAAGGTGGATGGAACGGCGTGAAGTGCGCAGAATCGATACTGTGACGCGGCACACCCTGTTGTGCGGGCGTTCCTTGTGGGAAAGATTGGGCTACAAACAGTTTGGCTTCCTAGTATTTGTGGGGGCCGGTTCGGCGGAGGTGCGGCGAGATGACGAGCGAGCTGGAGCACTTCATCGGAGGCAAGAGGGTGCCGGGGACCTCCGGCTCCTTCGGTGACGTGTTCGACCCCAACACGGGGCGGGTGCAGGCCAGGGTGCCGCTGGCCTCGGTGGACGAGGTCGCGGCCGCGGTCGACAACGCGGCCGCGGCGCAGCCGGCGTGGGCCGCGCAGAACCCGCAGAAGCGGGCGCGCGTGCTCATGAAGTTCCTGCAGCTGGTCAACGACGAGATGGAGGACCTGGCGCGGCTGCTGTCCTCCGAGCACGGCAAGACCGTGCCCGACGCCAAGGGCGACATCCAGCGCGGCCTGGAGGTCGTCGAGTTCGCGATCGGCATCCCGCACCTGCTCAAGGGCGAGTTCAGCGACAGCGTCGGCACCGGCATCGACGTCTACTCGCTGCGCCAGCCGCTGGGCGTGGTCGCCGGCATCACCCCGTTCAACTTCCCGGCGATGATCCCGCTG
The DNA here is from genome assembly GCF_045278815.1 of Saccharopolyspora sp. ID03-671. Lineage (NCBI taxonomy): Bacteria > Bacillati > Actinomycetota > Actinomycetes > Pseudonocardiales > Pseudonocardiaceae > Saccharopolyspora > Saccharopolyspora sp. ID03-671. The sequence goes on along the minus strand of NZ_CP134054.1, from coordinate 2,455,244 downwards.
TGGAAGGCCGCGCCCGCGATCGCCTGCGGCAACGCCTTCGTGCTCAAGCCCTCCGAACGCGACCCCTCGGTGCCGCTGCGACTCGCCGAGCTGTTCATCGAGGCGGGCGGCCCGCCCGGCATCTTCAACGTCGTCAACGGCGACAAGACCGCCGTCGACGCGCTGCTGACCGAACCGCGCATCGAGGCCGTGGGCTTCGTCGGTTCCTCCGACATCGCCGAGTACATCTACTCCACCGCCGCCGCCCACGGGAAGCGCGCGCAGTGCTTCGGCGGCGCCAAGAACCACCTCATCGTCATGCCCGACGCCGACCTCGACCAGGCCGCCGACGCCCTCATCGGCGCCGGGTACGGCTCGGCGGGCGAGCGCTGCATGGCGATCTCGGTGGCCGTGCCGGTCGGCGAGGCCACCGCGAACGCGCTCGTGGACAAGCTCGTCGAGAAGATCGCGGGCCTGAAGGTCGGCACCAGCTTCGACGCCGACGCCGACTACGGCCCGCTGGTCACCCGGCAGGCCTGGCAGCGCGTCCACGACCTCATCGGCGCAGGCGTCGACGAGGGCGCGAAGCTCGTGGTCGACGGCCGCGACTTCGCGCTGGAGGGCAACGAGGACGGCTTCTTCATGGGCCCGACGCTGTTCGACGACGTCACCGCCGACATGCGGATCTACCGCGAGGAGATCTTCGGCCCGGTGCTGTCGGTCGTGCGCGCCGCCGACTACGAGGAAGCGCTGCGGCTGCCCAACGACAACGAGTACGGCAACGGCGTCGCGATCTTCACCCGCGACGGCGACGCCGCCCGCGAGTTCGTCAACCGGGTCAACACCGGCATGGTCGGCGTGAACGTCCCGATCCCGGTGCCGATCGCCTACCACACCTTCGGCGGCTGGAAGCGGTCCGGATTCGGCGACCTCAACCAGCACGGGCCCGACTCGATCCGCTTCTACACCAAGACCAAGACGGTCACCTCCCGCTGGCCCTCCGGACTCAAGGAAGGCGCCAGCTTCACCATCCCGACCATGCACTGATCGCGCGGGTGGGGACCGGCGAACCCGGTCCCCACCCGGCCGCGAGGAGGGAGTCGACGTGTCCGTCGCAGCAGTGGCGAGCTCGCCCTTCGAGCTCACCGACGACCAGCGCGCCATCCGCGAGGCCGCGCTGGAATTCGCCCACGACCAGCTCGCCCCGCACGCCGTGGAGTGGGACCAGGACAAGCACTTCCCGGTCGAGACGCTGCGGGCAGCCGGAGAACTGGGCATCGGCGGCGTCTACGTCGACGAGGCCCACGGCGGCAGCGGGCTGAGCAGGTTCGACTCGGTGCTCATCTTCGAGGCGCTGGCCGGCGGGGATCCGTCGATCGCCGCCTACATCTCGATCCACAACATGTGCGCGGGGATGATCGACCGGTTCGGCAGCGACGCCCAGCGGGCGCGTTGGCTGCCGGGGTTGTGCTCGATGGAACGCCTCGCCAGCTACTGCCTGACCGAGCCCGGCGCGGGTTCCGACGCGGCCGCGCTGCAGACCAGGGCTGTCCGCGACGGCGACGACTACCTGCTCACCGGGGTCAAGCAGTTCATCTCCGGCGGTGGCAGCTCCGACGTCTACGTGGTCATGGCCCGCACCGGCGAGCCCGGCCACAAGGGCATCTCGACCTTCGTCGTGGAGGCCGGGGCCGAGGGGCTCTCCTTCGGCGCCAACGAGAAGAAGATGGGCTGGAACGCCCAGCCCACCCGCCAGGTCATCTTCGACGGCGTCCGGGTGCCCGCCGACCAGCGGCTGGGCGAGGAGGGCATCGGCTTCCGGATCGCCATGGCCGGGCTGGACGGCGGACGGCTCAGCGTCGGCGCCTGCTCGCTCGGCGGCGCGCAGGCCGCGCTGGACAAGTCGCTGGGCTACGTCCGCGAGCGCAGCGCGTTCGGCTCCAAGCTCAGCGAGTTCGAGGCGCTGCAGTTCAAGCTCGCCGACATGGCCACCGAGCTGGAGGCCGCGCGGCTGCTGCTGTGGCGGGCGGCCTGGGCGCTGGACACCAAGGACCCGTCGGCCACCAGGTTGTGCGCGATGGCCAAGCGGCTGGCGACCGACGTGGGGTTCACCGTGGCCAACGAGGCACTTCAGATCCACGGGGGATACGGATACCTTGCCGAGTACGGCCTGGAGAAGATCGTCCGCGACCTGCGGGTGCATCAGATCCTGGAAGGCACCAACGAAATCATGCGGCTGATCATCTCCCGCGGTCTGCTGGCGGCCTGACCGCCGCCGCGGGGGCAGCACCTTGCACAACGATGGAGTTTCCGATGACGGAGTCCGAGATCCTGGTCGCCGAGAACGGCTCGCTCGGGCGGATCACGCTCAACCGCCCGAAGGCCCTCAACTCGCTGACCCTCGGCATGGTCCGGGAGATGACCGAGGCGATCGAGGGCTGGCGCGACGCCGGGCACATCCGGGCGATCCTGATCGACGGTGCCGGTGAGCGCGGCCTGTGCGCGGGCGGCGACGTGCGCGCCCTGCACGACGCCGCCAAGGCCGGGGACGAGTCGCTGCCCTCGGCGTTCTGGACCGAGGAGTACCGGCTCAACTCCGCGCTGGCCAACTACCCGAAGCCGGTCGTGGGGATCATGGACGGCATTTGCATGGGCGGCGGCGTCGGCATCACCGCCCACGGCTCGCACCGGGTGGTCACCGAGCGCTCCAAGGTCGGCATGCCCGAGACCGGCATCGGCTTCATCCCCGACGTCGGCGGTACCTACCTGATGTCGCGCGCCCCCGGCGAGCTGGGCACGCACCTGGCGCTGACCGGCAGCGCGGTCGGCGGTGCGGACGCGCTGTACTGCGACCTGGCCGACCACTACGTCGACAGCGCCCGGCTGCCCGCGCTCGTCGAGGCGCTGAGCAGCGGCGACGTCGACGAGGTGCTGAGCCGCTTCGCCGCCGAGGCGCCCGAGCCGCCGCTGGCCGAGCACCGCGAGTGGATCGACGCGGCCTACGCTGGCGACGACGTCGAGGCGATCCTGTCCCGCCTGGCCGAGCGCCCGGAGCAGGCCGCGCAGGACGCCGCGAAGACCATCGGGACCAAGTCCCCGACCGCGCTGAAGGTGACGCTGCGGGCGCTGCGCAGCGACTACGCCTCGCTGGAGCAGGCGCTGACCCAGGAGTACCGGCTGGCGATGGCGTGCGTGCGCATCGGCGACTTCGTCGAGGGCGTGCGCGCCACCCTGGTGGACAAGGACCGCAACCCGCAGTGGTCGCCCACCAGCCTGTCCGAAGTGGACGAATCGCGGGTGCAGAAGTTCTTCGAACCGGCAGCCGACGAGCCGACGATCTTCGGCTGAGCAGCGGGTGCCGGGGCCTTGGCGGTAGTTCGAGCAGAAGGGTAGTGACAATGGCTGTCATCGGTTTCATCGGACTCGGTCACATGGGCGGTCCGATGTCGGCGAACCTCGTCAAGGCCGGGCACACCGTGCGCGGTTACGACCTCGTCCCGGCCGCGCTGGCCACCGCCGCCGACAACGGCGTGACCACGGTGTCGTCCATCGCCGAGGCGGTGGACGGGGCCGACGCGGTGATCACCATGCTGCCCAGCGGCAAGCACCTGCTGGACGCCTACGACGAGGTGCTGCCGAACGCCGCCTCCGGCGCGCTGCTGATCGACTCCTCCACGGTGGACGTCGCCGACGCGCGCACCGCGCACGACCGCGCGCAGCAGGCCGGTTTCGGCAGCATCGACGCCCCCGTCTCCGGCGGCACGGCCGGGGCCGAGGCGGGGACGCTGACGTTCATGGTCGGCGGCTCGGAAGCCGACTTCCAGCGCGCCGAGAGCGTGCTGGAACCGATGGCGCGCAAGGTGATCCACTGCGGCGGTCCCGGCAACGGGCAGGTCACCAAGATGTGCAACAACCTCATCCTGGGCGCCTCGATGATCGCCGTCGGCGAGGCGTTCGTGCTGGGCGAGCGGCTGGGGCTGTCACACGAGGCGCTCTACGACGTCGCCTCGGTCTCCACCGGCCAGTGCTGGGCGCTGACCACCAACTGCCCGGTGCCCGACCTGGTGGACACCAGCCGCGCCAACCACGACTACGAACCCGGCTTCGCCGCGGCCCTGATGCTCAAGGACCTCAACCTGGCGGTGTCGGCGGCCGAGCAGTCCGGCACCGACACGGCCATCGGCCGCCTGGCCACCGAGCTCTACCGCCGCTTCAACGAGGAAGGCGGCGGCGGTCAGGACTTCGGCGCCATCATCAAGTCCATCCGGGAGCACTCCGGGAGCTGACGCCGCTGAGCGCTCGGCCGGGTGACGACGTCGCCCGGCCGAGCGCTGTGCGACGGGCGCCACGGTCACCCGCCGGGGGTGCGCGCAGTGCGGCGGTGCCGCGCGTACGCTGCGCGTTGTGTTGGAGTTGCTGGTCGAGTGGTACGACGGCGTCGAGCTGTGGTTGGTGCAGCTCGTCTACCCGCTGCAGGTCGCCCTGGTCCTCGCAGTCCTGGTGCCGTTGTGCTGGGGGGTGGCGCGAGTCGTCGACCGCGCGGTGGACGGCATCAGCGCCCGCTTCACCCGCGCGCGTGACTCCGAACCGCCGATCGAACGCGGCGACGGGGAGATGACCGGGCGGAGGGGAAGAGCTGCGTGAGCTCGCGGAAGCGCATTACGTCGGCGTTGGTCGGGCTGGTCGCCCTGGTCGTGCTGGGGTGGTTCGGCAAGGACGTCGTCGCCGACTCGCCGACCAGCACCGAGGTGCCGGGTGCCGGCCAGTCGGGGCTGCAGGTCCAGCAGCTGTCGAAGCTCCCGCCGGAAGCGGGCAAGACCTACCAGCTGATCGTCAAGGGCGGGCCGTTCCCGTACCCGGGCAAGGACGGCTCGACGTTCGGCAACCGCGAGGGCGAGCTGCCCGCGCAGAAGTCCGGGTACTACAAGGAGTACACCGTGCCGACCCCCGGATCGAAGGATCGCGGGGCGCGCAGGCTGGTCACCGGCAGCCAAGAAGAGGTGTACTACACCAGTGATCACTACGAGTCGTTCGTGGTTGTGGATACGACGGGTTGAGTGCCATGTTCGGGACGAAACGGGCCAGCAGGTTGCGGAAGGAGCAGCCGGTGAGTGACCAGCCGACCGCCGACGTCACGACGCGCGAGGCCGTCGCCGCCGCCGAGGAGCGGGGCGCGACCGCTCACGTCCTCGACGGCGTCGACCTGACCAGCAAGCGCACCACGCTCGACGGGATCGCCGCGGTCCTGGACTTCCCGGAGTGGGCGGGGCGCAACCTGGACTCGCTGTTCGACTGCCTGACCGACCTGTCCTGGCTGCCCGAGGGCGAGCACGTGCTGATCTGGTCGGGCTTCCAGGACCTGGCCGACCACGATCCGAAGGCCTTCAACGGCATCAACTCGGTGCTGCGGGACGCGGCCGAGCGCCCCATGTGCGGCCGCCGCTTCACCGCGGTCCTGACCCGGTCGTGATCAGCCGGGTCGCGATCAGCCGCTGGTAATAGCGAATGCCGATGGCCGGTGGAACTTCCACCGGCCATCGGTCGTTTCGGGGTCACTTCAGGGCGTCGGGGACCCAGCTGGGTTTGCGCTTCTCGGCGAAGGCCGTGATGCCCTCCTGGCCCTCCTCACCCGCGAAGTGCTTCGCCGAGAGCTGCAGCATCTCCGCGAAGTCCTCGGACATCGACGCCGGGCGCTGGGCGGTGAGCATGGCCTTGGTGGCGGCCAGCGCGTTCGGGCCGCCGAGGGCGAGCATGTCGGTGTAGCGCTTGACCTCCGCATCGAGCTGCTCGGCCGGGACGGCGGAGTTGAGCAGGCCGATCTCGGCGGCGCGGGTGCCGTCGAAGGTCTCGCCGGTGAGGAACAGCTCGTGCGCCTGGCGGGCGTCGAGGCGGGGCAGCACGGTCACCGAGATCACCGCCGGGACCACGCCGATGCGGACCTCGGTGAAGGCGAACGTGGCGGACTCGGCGGCCACCGCGATGTCGCAGGCGGCGACGAGACCCACCCCGCCGGCGCGGGCCGGGCCCGCCAGCTTCGCCACGACCGGCTTCGGGCTGGTCCAGATCTGCTCCAGCAGCGCCGGGAACTCGTTGACGCCCTGCTGGTCGGAGTCCGCCGAGCGGGACTCCTTGAGGTCCATGCCCGCGCAGAACACCTTGCCGGTGTGGGTCAGGACGATCACGCGCACCGCGTCGTCGTCCATCGCGGTGTCCAGGTGCGCCTTGAGCTCGCGGCGGAGCTGGGCTGACAGGGCGTTGCGGTTGTGCGGCGAGTCCAGGGTGATCGTTCCGACCCCGTCCGCCACCTCGAAGTGCACGAGCTCATCCATGCCCGAGACGTTAACCAGCCCAACACCTCCGGCGCCACACCCGTTCCTCGACCTGGGTGCGGTTTTTCGGGGAGGGGCAGTGGGACAGTTCTAGCCATAATTGTCCGGGCAAAAAGGACATTGATCATGGGTGATTATGGCTAAAACTGTCCCACTGCCGAGGACCTTCGGCGCCCCCCGGGGAGAGACCTCGGGTGTGGGGGTCAGGTGGGTGGGTAGCGGGTGGTCCAGGTGGGTGGGCGGGGGCCGAACTCCTGGACTGCGTCTTGGGCGAGTTGGGCTACGACGTCGTGGAGTTCCAGTTCGGCGGTCCAGCGCTGGGGGATGGCGGCAGCGCCCGCGCCTGCGGCCGCGAGGGTGCCCGCGATGGCCGTGGTGGCGGCGCTGTTGCCGGAGTGGTTGGCCGCGATCGGGAGGGCGCGGTCGAACTCGCCGTCGGCTGCGAGGGCCGCGTGGAGGCCGATCGCGAGCGCCTCGGCGGCCGTGCCCGCCGTGCCGAGCTCGCGCTCCAGCTCCTCCGGGGTGAGCCGCTCTCCGGCCGCGAGGTCGCGGGCGGCCGTCAGGCGGCGGGTGACCTCCTCGTGCCCGGTGTGCGGGGCGAGCTGGGCGAGGACGCCGGTGACGGCGTCCTCGAGCGGCTCGCCGACCAGCAGCCGCGAGACCAGGAACCCGAGCGCGCCCGCGCTGAGCAGCGCCGTCGGGTGGCCGTGGGTGAGGGCGGCGCTGCGCATGCCCAGCGCGAAGACCTCCGACGGGTCGTCCGACCACAGCGCCGCCGGGACCGCGCGCAGGATCGCGCTGCTGCCCGCCGAGTCGCTGACCGGTTGCTCCGGGGTGCCCATCGGCTGCTGGCCCTTGGCGAACGCGATCAGCGTGCGCATCATGGTGCGCCCCGGGTTCCGGGTCTGGAAAAGCGCCCGCTGCCGCACCAGCCAGCCGTCGGGTTCCGGCGTGCCACTCAGGAACTCGCCCGCGGCGCGCGGCCAGCTCAGGTGCTGGGTGTGCAGCCAGCGCTGGTACGCGTGCTGCAGGTGCCGGATCGGGTCGTCGGCGTCGCCGCTGCGGCGGGCGACGTTGGCGCGCAGCACGCCCTCGACGGAGAACAGCAGCAGCTGGGTGTCGCTGCCGACCCGGCCCGACGGGTGCCCGGCGGGGACGTAGTCGGTGAGCCCGTCGGCGCCGTGCCGCGCGCGGATCTCGTCCCACGGGTCGGAGGCGATCGGCATGCCCATCGCCTCGCCGACCGCGCAGCCCAGCACCGCGCCCAGGAACCGGTCCCGCGAGGCCGCCAGCCGCGGCACGCCGCTCAACCCGGTCCGGTAGTCCGATGTGGACGGAACGGCGGCGCCCGCGGAGTCGTCGGCGGGGTAGCGGCCCTCCCAGGCGGCGGATTCGTCGGGCTCGGGCCCGAACTCGGTCAGCGCGTCCCGCCCGAGCCGCTCCACCACCTCGACGATCGGCAGCCGCTCCAGCAGCTCGGCCGGGATCGCGGTCGGGCCGTGCAGTGCGCCGAGCAGCTGCCCGCACAGCATCGCCGCGCTCGCCGGGTCGCCGTCGTGCTCGGCGGCCGAGTCGATCGCCGCGCCGAAGTCGTCCTCGCAGGCCAGCGCCACCCGCGCGGCCGCCGCCAGCACGCCCAGACCGCTGCGGGAGGTGCCCAGGTGCGTCGAGCGCGGGCGGACGCACGCGGGGCTGAGCAGACCCAGCCGCAGCGCCTCGCCGAGCGCCGTGCGACCCGACTGCCATCCCGAGATGCCTTGCCGCAGCGAGGTTTCCAGGTCGTGTCCGCGCAGCAGCCACAGCGTCGCGGCGCCGAGCACGCTCGCCGGGTTGTGCCCGTGCGGATGCCCGTGGGTGAGCGCGGCCAGATCGCCGCCGAGCGCGAACACCGCGCCCGGATCGCCCGACCACAGCGCGGCCAGCGCCCCCAGTGGCACGGCCGTGGCCGAATCGGCGTGGTTGATCGGGTGCTGCCTGCTGCCCTGCGGGTGCCCGGCGACGACCTTCGCCACCGAGGTCAGCAGCGTCGGCTCGTCGCTGGCGCGATCGCGCAGGCCGGGCTCGGTCACCAGCGAACCGCTGGGCCGGGGCGCGTCGCCGCCGCAGTCCCGCCACGGCACGCCGCGCGTGTGCAACCAGCGGCGCAGCGCCGACTGGACGGCGGCGGTCGGCTCGCCGGAACCGGTGGAGCGCAGCTGGGTGTGCGCGCGGATCAGCCCTTCCAGCGCGAACAGCAGCGCACCGGTGCGCTGACCCACGCGGCCGAGCGCGGCGAACTCGCCGACCGCACCGCCCAGCAGCAGGCCGAGCACGCGGGCCGAGGCACCGGGCAGACCGCCGTCGCGGCCGGCGAGACCGGTGTCCGCTGACCCGGCCCCCGGCGAGAGGCGGTGCTGGAGCTCGGCCGCCCACAGCGGGCGGGACGCGGGGTGGCCGTCCCAACGGCGCCAGACCGCCAGCAACCGGCGCTCCACCGGGTCGCGCCGGCACGCGGCCAGCAGCGCGCGTTCGTCCGAGTCCAGCCCGCGTACGTCCACTGGGGATTACCCGGCGTGCTGCGCCGCGGGTTCGGGCGTCTCGACGGGTTCCGGCCGCTCGACGGGTTCCGGGGCTTCGACCTCGGACGTGTCCGCCTCGGCCAGCAACCGCTCCAGGAGCTCTCTCAGCTCCAGCTGTTCGAGCCACTCCGGCGGGAGCTCGCCGGCTCCGCGCGCGGTGCCCATCAGGGCGCCGCAGATCGCCGCGGTCGCCGCGCTGTTGCCCGCGTGGGTGGCCGCCAGCGACACCGCGTCGGACACCGAGTTCGGGTGCGACAGCGCCGCCGCCACCGCGATGGCCAGCGCCTCCGGCGCGTGCCAGCCCAGTCCCAGCGACTCCAGCACCGTCGGCGACACCGGGCCGCTGGTGGCGATCTCCACCGCCGCCCGCAGACCGCGAGCGGTGTTCTCGGCGCCCTCCATCCGGTCCAGCTCGGCGAGCACGGCTTGCGCGGAGTCGATCAGCGTCCGGCCGCCGTCCAGCCCGCACACCAGGCCCGCCAGCGCCGCCGCAGGCAGGTAGCCGTCCGGGTGGCCGTGGGTGAGCACGCCGATGCGGGCACCCAGCTCGACGGCCTCGGTCAGGTCGGCGGCCTGGAAGCCGACCACCGCGCCGCGCGCCGCCGCGGTGGCGTTGCGGGCGTCGTTGGGCGGGTTGCCGGGGGTGGGGTTCTCGCCCCGGTCGCCCCAGCGGGCCATCGCGGTCAGCGTCGCCTCGTCCGGGAACCGCTGCGCGCGCAGCACCTCGGTCTCGGCGAGCTTGCCGCCGCCGTCCGGCGTCGGGCGGCCGCCCTGGGTGCGCACCCAGTCCCGCAGCGAGGCCCGCACCAGCGACGGCTTGTCCGGGTTCTCGCCGTTCAGCCCGGCAAGCACGAACGCGGTCTGCTGCGCGTAGGACGTGCCGGAGCCCCGGCGGCCGAACAGCTCGGCGTACTCGCGGACCCCGTCGGGGTTCTCGCGAAGCGTGGTGAGCAGGTCGCTGAACATCCAGGGCGCGCCGAGCGCGTCGCCGACGGCCGTGCCCAGCACGCAGCCGGTGAACCGGTCGTGGCGGCTGGGCCGGACCTGCTCCTCCTCGACGAGCTCGGGTTCCTCCTCGGGAACCTCCTCCTCGGCGGCGGCTTCGCCGACGAGCTGCGCGGCGCGCTCCTCGCCGAAGGCCTCCGCCAGGAGCTTGTGCAGGCCCTGGCCGAGGTCGGCGTTGGTGCTGCCGTCGTCGTTGTCGCGGAACTTGCGCCACGCGAGCAGCAACCGCAGTTCCTCGTCGGAGAGCCCGTCGTCGTCGGATCCCTGCTCGGCCGCCGAGGACTCGGCGGCGGGCTGCTCGGCAGCGGGCTCGGGGGTCGGTTCCTCGACCGGGGTCGCCGCGACGGGAGCTTCCTCCTCGACGACGGTCACCTCCGGTTCCGGCTCCTCCTCGACGACGGCGTCCTCGACGACGGGGGCGTCCTCGACCTCGGCATCCTCGACCGCGGGGGCATCCTCGACCGCGGGGGCATCCTCGACCGCGGGGGCCTCCGGCCGCTCCTCGGGAACCGGGTAGCGCGCCGCCCACAGCTTCCCGGACGACGGCTTCGGGCCGAACTCCAGATCCGCGTCGGCGGCCAGGAACTCCAGGGTCTCGCGCAGTTCCAGCTTGTCCTGCCAGTGCGGCGGGATCGCGGTGGCGGTGTGGGCCGCGCCCATGATGCCGCCGCAGATCGCCGCGGTGGAGTCGCTGGCGCCGGAGTGGTTGGCGGCCAGCACCAGCGCGTCCGGGAACGACTCCGGGTGGGTCAGCGCCGCGCAGACGGCGATCGCCAGCACCTGGGCGCCCGAGTGCGCGGTGCCGAAGGCCTCCTCGATCTGCTCCGGCGTCGGCGTGCCGGTGGCGGCGAGCTCGACGGCCTTGCGCAGCGCGGTGATGGTCTCCTCGTGACCGTCCCACTCGGACAGCGCGATGAGCGTGCGATCCACCGCCTGCGGCAGCGAGCGGTTGGCCAGCAGCTGGTGCACCAGCAGCGCGAGCGCACCCGCGGGCAGGTAGGCGCTGGCGTGGCCGTGGGTGAGCAGCGCGGTCCGCACACCGGTGCGGAAGGCCTCGGCCGGGTCGTCGGACCACAGCGCGGCCGGGGCCGAGCGGGTCACCGCGCCCCAGTCGGCGGCGTCGTTCGGCGGCTTGTCCAGCGAGCCCTGCTCGTTGCCCCCGGCGAAACCGCGCAGCGCCTGCATGCTGGTCATGCCCCGGGCCCGGCGGTCGAACAGCTCGCGCTGGTCGACCAGCCAACCGTCGGGCTGCTCGCCGCTGCCGCCCGCCTCGGCCCAGTCGACGCCCTGGGTGTGCAGCCAGCGCTGGTAGGCCTGCTGCACGTGGTCGGCCGGGTCGGCCGAACCGTGCAGGCGGCGGGCGGTGGAGGCGCGGATGAGGCCCTCGGTGGTGAAGGCGGTCAGCTGCGTCTCGTCGCTGATCGACCCGGCGGGCCGGTGACCGTCGACGTAGTCGATGAGCCCGGAATCGCCGTACTTGGCGCGGATCTCGGCCAGCGAGTCGGCCTCGATCGGGAAGCCGAGCGCGTCACCGGCGGCGGTGCCCAGCAGCATCCCCAGGATGCGCTGGGTGCGCAGGTCCTCCGGGGTGCTCGGCGGGGCGGGCGCGGCCGTTTCCGGCGGCGACACCACGGATTCGACCTCGGGGGCGGTCACGACCGGTTCGGGGGACTCCTCCGGTTCCCCTGCGGTGCCCGGGGTTTCGCCGTCGTCGACGGGGGTTTCGGCGCTGGGAGCTTCGGCGCCCGGGGTTTCCGGTTCGGGGGTTTCCGGGTTCGGCGCCTCCGCGCGCGGCAGGGAGGCGGCGAAGTCCAGGTCGGAGACGTCGCCGGCGGCCGGGTAGCGCTTGGCCCACGCGTCGCCGGTGGGCGGGGTGCCGCGGAACTCCAGCAGACCGTCCTTGGCCAGGGATTCCACGACCTCGCGCTGCCGCAGGTCGCGCAGCCACACGCCGGGCAGCGCGGCGGCGCCGTGCCGGGCGCCGACGATGTTGCCGCAGATCGCGGCGGTCGAGTCGCTGTCGCCGGAGTGGTTGATCGCGATCATCAGCGCGTCGGCGATGGTGTCGGTGCTCAGCGCCGCGCACACCGCGATGGCCAGCGCCTCGTGCCCGGACCAGCCGCTGCCGAGGACGTCCTTGACCTGCTCGGGCGTGGGCTTGCCCTTCCCGGCGAGGTCGACGGCGGCCTGGAGCGCGCGGTCGGTGTCCTCGTGGTCGCGGCAGGTCTTGAGCAGCTCGCGCGCCTGCGCCAGCGCGGACTCCAGGGATTCCTCCCGCAGCAGCCGGTGCACCAGCACCGCCAGCACACCGGCGGGCAGGTAGGCGTTGGGCTGGGAGTGGGTCAGCGCAGCGGTGGCGGCGGCGAGCTCGAAGACCGAGCGGGCGTCGTCCGACCACAGCGCGACCGGGGCGGCGCGGACCACGCCGCCGCAGTCGTCGGAGTCGTTGATGGGCCGCTCGAACGTGCCGGGCGCCCCGACCGAGGCGAACTCGCGGAGCGCGCTGATGGAGCTGCTGTTGGGGGAGCGGACCGCGAACAGGTCGGACTGCTCGACCAGCCAGCCGTTGGCCTTGGGGTGCTTGGCGGCGAACGGGCCGGCCGAGCGCATCCACGCGTAGCCCTGGGTGTGCAGCCACCGCTGGTAGGCCAGCTGCACCGCGGGCAGCGGACCGGCGGAGTCGCCGCTGCGGGCCAGGCTGTGCGCGCGGATCAGGCCTTCCAGCGTGAACAGGGTCAGCTGGGTGTCGTCGGTGAACTCGCCGGGGTGCTCGGCGTTGCGGTCGTACTCGGTGACGCCGTCGTCGCCGAAGCGGCTGCGGATCTGGTCGATCGGGTAGAACTCCACCGGTGCGCCCAGCGCGTCGCCGATCGCCCCGGCCAGCATCGATCCCAGGAACCGGCGGCCGAACTCGGTCTCGGCCGGGTCGGCGGGACCGGCGGAGCCGGCCGGCGTGGTGGGAACGGCTGGGGTGGCGGGACCGACCGGCACGGCCGGGGCCGGGGTCGGCGGCACCGGGGGCACGGCGGTCCCGGCGGGCGGCGACATCGGCGTGCCTGCGGGCGGGGAGGCCGGAGGTCCAGGGGGCACCGGAGTGCTCGGAGCGACCGGGGTGCCGGCGACCGAGTTGCCGGCGACCGGGGTGCCGGCGGGCGGGGACATCGGCACGCCAGCGGGTTTCGGCGGCACCGAGGCGGCGATCCGGACCAGGTCCTCACCGGGCATCCGGGCCTTGACCGGGCTCGTCGGGTTGATCTGCAGGTCGACCCCGGCGAGCGGGTTCGCGGCCAGCTGCCTGCCGGTCATGCGCTGCCAGGTCGTCCAGTTCGGCGGCAGGAAGCCGTCGGAGGTGAACACCTGGAGCTGGCGGCGCCCCGACTCGTGCTCCATCGTGAACAGCCCGCTGCCCTGCGGCTGGGCGAACAGGATCAGCTCGGAGTCGAGCATCGCGGCCAGCAGCGCCTGGCCCTGGGCGTACCCGGTGGTGGTCAGCTGCAGTGCGCGCTCGACGTCGTTGGTCGGCGCGGGAAGGCGCAGCGCGACCGGGGACGGGCGGTAGTTCGGGTTGGGGGAGAAGTCGTCGGTGATCTCACCCTGCTCGTCGACGCGGTAGCCGCCGATGAACCCCCACGGCGGCACCTCCGCGTTCGGGTCGGTGAAGATCGGGTCGACCACGTACAGCCAGGTGTTGGGCTGCTTCTTGGCCTGTTCCCGCATAGCCGGTGTGATGACCGGTCGACTCGGCTGCTGCGTGTTCATCTCGCCCTGTTGTCCCTGACTCCCTGTCCAGCCTTGCATTGATCGCCCCCACAGCGACGGTCACTCGAACGCGCGGGCCTGGCGGGTGAACGATGCACGGTGAGCTGCCGGTACCCCGTCCAGACGCCGCCCTGCACTCTCTCATGACCTCATGGGATGAATCGTAGTCTTTGGGAGAACAACTCTGCGTGAAAACTCAGCGGCGTGGGGTCCGGTGGATCACACGGCGGCCGGGGCGGGAAGGGTTCACCCGGCGGGACCGGAGCGCTCAATCGGACAGCGCGGCGGCCATCAGGCAGCCCAGGCACGGCATGCCCGCGGGCCCCTCCAGCGCCTCGGCCTGGCCGGGCGCGATGCTGAAACCGCAGTAGGCGCGCAAGGTTTCGGGAAGCGAGCTGCCGCTGGGCACGGGGAAGAAGTGGCAGGACTTGTCCTGCTCGCTGCGCGCGAACTCAGGGCGGACCCGCGCGATCAGGTGCGGGATCGAGCTCATCGGGCACTGACCCCCTGCGCGCGCAACCCTGGCATCAACGGCACAGATCACATCATGCCGATCGCGTTGTGAGCGCGAACCCACTTGGCGAATTCTCGCCAATGCGTTGCGCGCGAGACGAATCGCGCTCCCGCTCAGGTCAGAGCGGGTACGGGAGCCTCGACCGAGGCCAGGTCGTAGCGGTGCAGCACCAGATCGGCGACACCCGCGTCGTCGGCCATCGGCGCGGCGAGCAGCGGCGCGCCGGCGTGCGCCGAGGCGAGCTCGACGATGCGGTCCGGCAGCAGGCCCGGCGCCAGGAACCAGGAACCGACGGCGAACCGGCGCGCACCCCGGGCGCGCAGCAGCTCGATCGCCGCCGGAACGTCCGGTGCGGCGGCGGCCGCGAACGTCGCCACCGTGCCCGCCCACGCGGTGCGGGACTGCCAGCGGGCGGCCACGTCGGCCACCAGCCGGTTGGCCGGGGCGTGCGAGGAACCGGCCCCCGCCAGCAGCACGCCCAGCTCCGGGTCGTCCGGATCGGCGCCGGTGGCCAGCAGGCGCCGCCACGCGGCGGCGTCCAGGCGCGGGTCCGGGCCGAGCACGTCACCGATGCGCACCCGCAGGTCCGGGTGGCGCTGCTGCGCCTCGGCCACGGCCGCGGGCACGTCGACGCGCGCGTGGAAGGCGTGGCCGAGCAGCAGCGGCACGACCACGGCCTCCCGGTGCCCGTCGGCGCGCACGGCGTCGAGGACGTCGCCCAGCAGCGGCTGGGACAGGTCCAGGAACGCCGCGCGCACGTCCAGCTCCGGCCGCAGCGCGCGCACCACGCCCAGCAGCCGGTGGACCGTCTCGGCGGAGCGAGGGTCCCGGCTGCCGTGCGCGACGGCGACCAGCGGCGCGGAGGTCATCGCGACGCTTCGGCGAACGGAGCCAGCGGAACGCCGATCAGACCGGCGGCCAGCGTGGTGCCGTCGGCGGGGTCGATCACCAGGAACGACCCGTTGCGGCGGCTGGCGGAGTAGTCGTCGACCGGCAGCTGCTCCGCGGTGCGCAGCTGCACCCGGCCGATCTCGTTGAGCTGCAGCGAATCCGGCGCGGCCACGCTGGTCAGCTGCTGCTCGTCGAAGCGCGCCGACAGCTCGGTCACCATCGCCTGCACGGTGCGCGCACCGTGCTTGACCAGCACCTTCTGGCCCGGGTTCAGGGCCTTCTCGGCCAGCCAGCAGACCGTGGCGTCGAGCTCGTCGGTCAGCGTCGGCGCGGTGTCGGCCGCGGCGATGAGGTCACCGCGCGAGATGTCGACGTCGTCGTCCAGCAGCAGCGTCACCGAGTGACCGGCCGCGGCTTCCGCGCGCTCGCCGTCGGCGGTGTCCACCTTGGACACCTTGGTGCGCACCCCGGCGGGCAGCACGACGACGTCGTCACCGGCCCGCACCACACCGGCGGCGACCTGACCGGCGTAGCCGCGGTAGTCGGGGTGCTCGGCGGTGCGCGGGCGGATCACGTACTGCACCGGCATCCGGAACGGCGCGTCGTGCGGGTCCGGCGCGACCGGCACGCTCTCCAGGTGCTCCAGCAGCGACGGGCCGGAGTACCACGGCGTGTTCTCCGAGCGCTCCACCACGTTGTCGCCCAGCAGCGCCGACACCGGGATGGTCACCACGGCGTCGTCGGCGTAGCCCAGCGCCTCGGCGTGCGCGGCGAACTCCTCGGCGATGCGGGTGAAGGTCGCCTCGTCGAAGTCCACCATGTCGATCTTGTTGACCGCGAGCACCAGCTGCGGGACGCCCAGCAGCGCCAGCACCGCCGCGTGCCGCCGGGTCTGCTCGACGACGCCGTTGCGGGCGTCGACCAGCAGCACGGCCAGCTGCGCGGTGGAGGCGCCGGTCACGGTGTTGCGGGTGTACTGCACGTGGCCGGGGGTGTCGGCCAGCACGAAGGTGCGCTTCGGGGTGGCGAAGTAGCGGTAGGCCACGTCGATGGTGATGCCCTGCTCGCGCTCCGCGCGCAGGCCGTCGACGAGCAGCGACAGGTCCGGCGTGGCCAGGCCGCGGTCCGCGCTGGCGCGGTGCACCGCGTCCAGCTGGTCGGCCAGCACGGACTTGGTGTCGTGCAGCAGCCGACCCACCAGCGTGGACTTGCCGTCGTCGACGGAGCCCGCGGTGGCCAGGCGCAGCAGGTCGGTGTGCACCGGCAGCGTCACCTCGGTGCCGCTGTCCGGAGCGGTGCGGGTCGTGGTCTCGGTCATCTGGAAACCCACTCCTGGTGGTAAAGGCTTGGTCGTCGGGAAAGTTTCAGCGGGTCGCGAGGGTCGGGCGTCAGCCAAGCGGCGTGAGCCGCTTTCTCTTCCACCACCTGAGCAAATTGCACCGCCGGGGGTTCTGAGCGGCTTCGTGGTGAGGACGCCGCGACGTCGTGTATTGGCATACATGAGGAGTGGCGCCCGGAGCCACGGAGCCGCTCAGGTTCCCCTACTGGCACCGCTAAGCAGGTCAAGTGCGACCCAATTTGTCAGAAGTAGCCTTCGCGCTTGCGGTCTTCCATGGCCGCTTCGCTGATCCGGTCGTCGGCTCGGGTGGCGCCGCGCTCGGTGAGGCGGCTGGCGGCGACCTCGGCGATGACGTCGTCGACCGTGTAGGCCTCGGACTCGACCGCGCCGGTGCAGGAACCGTCGCCGACCGTGCGGTAGCGCACCGTCTTGGACTCCGGGTTCTCGCCCTCGCGCGGACCGCCCCAGGGACCGGAGGTCAGCCACATGCCGTCGCGCTGGTAGACCTCGCGGCGGTGCGCGAAGTAGATCTCCGGCAGCTCGATCTTCTCCCGCTGGATGTAGCGCCAGATGTCCAGCTCGGTCCAGTTCGACAGCGGGAACACGCGCACGTGCTCACCCGGGCGGTGCCGTCCGTTGTAGAGGTTCCACAGCTCCGGGCGCTGCCGGCGCGGGTCCCACTGCCCGAAGGCGTTGCGCAGGCTGAAGATGCGCTCCTTGGCGCGGGCGCGCTCCTCGTCCCGGCGACCGCCGCCGAAGACGGCGTCGAACTTGTTGTCGCTGATGGAGTCCAGCAGCGGCTGGGTCTGCAGCGGGTTGCGGGTGCCGTCGGCGCGCTCGGCGAGCCGTCCGTCGTCGAGGTAGTCCTGCACCTTGGCCACCACCAGGCGCAGCTGGTGCTTCTCGACGATGTCGTCGCGGAAGTCCAGCACCTCCGGGAAGTTGTGGCCGGTGTCGACGTGCAGCAGCGAGAACGGCACCGGGGCGGGCCAGAACGCCTTGATCGCCAGGTGCACCAGCACCGTGGAGTCCTTGCCGCCGGAGAACAGGATGACCGGGCGGTCGAACTCCCCGGCCACCTCGCGGAAGATGTGGATCGCCTCGGACTCCAGCGCGGCCAGGTTGTCCACCTGCGGCGGCGCGGACACCTCGGTGTCTGCTGTGGTCATTTCCCCTCCGTCGTCTCCCCGGACACCCGAACCCGGGTCAGAAAGTCGTTCTCGTGCGGCTGAGAGCTCAGCCGTGCAAACCGCATTCGGTCTTGGAGCTGCCCGCCCAGCGTCCGCTGCGCGGGTCCGCTCCGGGCAGCGGCTTGGCGGTGCAGGGCTGGCACCCGATGGACGGGTACCCCGCCGGAACCAGCGGGTTGACCAGCACGCCGTTGTCGTCGATGTAGCGCTGCATCTCCTCGTCGGACCACGCCGCCAGCGGGTTGACCTTCACCAGCCCGTTGCGGTCGTCCCAGGTCAGCACCGGGGTGTTGGCACGCGTCGGGGCCTCCACCCGGCGCACGCCCGTCACCCAGGCCTCGTAGCGGGACAGCGTGTTGCGCAGCGGCACGACCTTGCGCAGGAAGCAGCAGCGCTGCGCGTCGCGCTCGTGCAGGCGCGGACCCTCGGTCGCGTCCTGCTCGGCCACGGTCTGCTCCGGCAGCGCGTTGACCATCTTCACGTCGTAGACCTGCTCGACCGCGTCGCGCGTGCCGATGGTCTCGGCGAAGTGGTAACCGGTCTCCAGGAACAGGATCTCCACGCCGGGCATGGCCTTGGCGGCCAGGTCGACCAGCACCGCGTCCTGCATGTTGGAGGCCACGATCAACCGGCCGTCGCCGAAGTTCTCGGCGGCCCAGCGCAGGGACTCCTCGGCCGTGGCCTCGGCCAGTTCCGGCGCGGCCTTCTCGACCAGGGCCTTGAGCTCCTCGTCGCTGCGCCGCGACCCGATCTTCGTGGTGGTGGTTTCGGCGGTCATCAGTCTCCGTTCCCTCCCAGCGCCAGCCCGACCATCCGGACGGTGAACACCCGTCGGCAAGCCTGGCACTTCCAGGCCCCGGAGGGTTCTTCCTCCGGGGTGAGGTCCTCGTCACCGCAGTACGGGCAGTACTGCGGCACCGCCCGCTCGCTCACTTGAGGTCGTCTTCCTCGGCCCGGGCCACCCACTGCGCGAACCGCTCGCCGTCCTCGCGCTGGTCCAGGTAGTTGCGGACGAGCCGCTCCACGTAGGGGCCGACCTCGGCGGAGGTGACCTTGTGGCCGCGGATCTTGCGCCCGAACCCGGCGTCGACGGTCAGCCCGCCGCCCAGGTGCACCTGGAAGCCCTCGACCTGGTTGCCGTCACCGTCCGGGACCATCTGGCCCTTCAGGCCGATGTCGGCGACCTGGGTGCGGGCGCAGGCGTTCGGGCAGCCGTTGAGGTTGATCGACACCGGGTCGGTGACCCCGGCCTGGACGTCGTCGAGCCGCTTCTCCAGCTCGGCGACCAGGTCGATCGCGCGCTGCTTGGTCTCGACGATCGCGAGCTTGCAGAACTCGATGCCGGTGCAGGCCATCACGCCGCGCCGCCACGGCGACGGGTCGGCGTGCAGGCCCAGCTCCGCCAGGTCCGCGATGAGACCGTCCACATCGGACTTCGCGACGTCGAGCACCAGCAGGTTCTGCTCGACGGTGGTGCGCACCCGCTTCGAGCCGACCCGCTCGGCGGCCTTGGCGACCTCCATCAGCGTCGAACCGCTGACCCGGCCCGCCGCGGACTTCACGCCCACGTAGTAGTTGCCGTCGACCTGCTCGTGCACGCCCAGGTGGTCGCGGTGACCCGAGGGGGCCTCCGGCGCCGGGCCGTCGACGAGCTTGCGGCCCAGGTACTCGTCCTCCAGCACCTGGCGGAACTTCTCGGCACCCCAGTCGGCGATGAGGAACTTGATGCGCGCGCGGTGCCGCAGCCGGCGGTAGCCGTAGTCGCGGAAGATCTGCACGACCCCGTGCCAGACCTCGGCGACGTCCTCCTGCGGAACCCAGGCGCCCAGCCGTACCGCCAGCTTCGGGTTGGTCGACAACCCGCCGCCGACCCACAGGTCGTAGCCCGGTCCGTGCTCGGGGTGCACCACGCCGACCAGCGAGATGTCGTTGATCTCCGGAACGGTGTCCCAGCGCGGCGAACCCGAGATGGCGCTCTTGAACTTGCGCGGCAGGTTCGACAGCGACTTGTCGCCGATGAAGCGCTCGGTGATCTCGGCGATCGCCGAGGTGCCGTCGATGATCTCGTCGGCGGCGATGCCCGCCACCGGCGAACCCAGCACGACACGCGGGCAGTCGCCGCACGCCTCGGTGGTCGACAGGCCGACGCTCTCCAGCTTCTCCCAGATCGTCGGCACGTCCTCGACCCGCACCCAGTGCAGCTGGATGTTCTGCCGGTCGGTGATGTCGGCGGTGTCGCGCGCGTAGGTCTGCGAGACCTCGCCGATCACGCGCAGCTGCTCGGTGGTCAGCGCACCGCCGTCGATGCGCACCCGCATCATGAAGTAGCGGTCGTCGAGCTCCTCGGGCTCGATCGTGCCGGTCCGAGCGCCCGGGATGCCCGGCGCGCGCTGCGTGTACAGACCCCACCAGCGGAAGCGACCGCGCAGGTCACCGGGATCGATCGAGTCGAATCCGCCGCGGGCGTAGATGTTCTCGATCCGCTGGCGCACGTTGAGCGGATTGTCGTCCTTCTTGGAGCGCTCGTTGGCGTTGAGCGGTTCGCGGTAGCCGAGCGCCCACTGGCCCTCGCCGCGACCCTTGCGCTTGCGGGCTGGACGTGCAGGCGATTCCGTCGGGGGAGCCATGTCCGCGACCTCCGGGACTTTCAGGCGCGAAACCCCCGCGTGGCAGCACCGTCGGCGTGACGGCTCTCACTCCTCGGAGGCCCGGCGCCGACTGAACAAGACAAAAAGACGGCGGGGGATCAGGACGTGCCGAGGCACAGCGCGCTGGCCACCCGCCGCAGGTCAACGTACCGGCGGGCGACCAGGAGAAGCTTCAGCACAGTCGCACCCACGTCGCGCAGCCTGCCACGCGAGAACCGGCGGATCCAACCCGATCCGCATGGTGAGACAGTGGAGGTGTGCCTGCTCAACCCCCTACCGGAGAGCCCGCTCCGGCCGACGGGAGCCTGCCCGGAACGGCCTTGACCGGGCTGGGTTCGCGCCCCTTCGGCGTCTACGTCCACGTGCCCTTCTGCGCCACCCGCTGCGGGTACTGCGACTTCAACACCTACACCGCCGATGAGCTGGGCTCTTCGGCGAGCTTCGGCAGCTGGCTGGACGGTCTGCGGGCCGAGCTGGAACTCGGCGCGAAGGTCCTCTCGGCGGGGCCCGCGCCGGCCGCCGACACGGTCTTCGTCGGCGGCGGAACGCCGTCCCTGCTCGGGGCCGAGCGGCTGGGGGCGGTGGTCGATGCGATTCGCGACACATTCGGCCTGGCAGCGGGCGCCGAGGTCACCACCGAGTCCAACCCGGAGTCCACCTCCCCGGAGTTCTTCGAACGGATTCGAAACTCCGGTTTCACCCGCGTGTCCCTCGGCATGCAATCGGCCGCCGAGCACGTCCTGAAGGTCCTCGAACGCACCCACACGCCCGGGCGCGCCGTGGCCGCCGCCCGCGAGGCCCGCGCCGCCGGGTTCGAGCACGTCAACCTCGACCTCATCTACGGCACACCGGGGGAACGCGAGCAGGACCTCGCGGCATCCCTGGACGCCGTCCTGGAGGCGGGCGTGGATCACGTCTCCGCGTACTCGCTGATCGTCGAGGACGGCACCGCGATGGCCCGCAAGGTCCGCCGCGGCGAACTGCCGATGCCCGACGAGGACGTCCTCGCCGACCGCTACGAGCTCATCGACGCCAAGCTCGCCGAGGCCGGGCTGCACTGGTACGAGGTCTCCAACTGGGCGACCGACGCCGACGCCGAGTGCCGCCACAACCTCGGCTACTGGCAGGGCGGCGACTGGTGGGGCGCCGGTCCCGGCGCGCACAGCCACGTCGGCGGAGTCCGCTGGTGGAACGTCAAGCACCCCGCCCGCTACTCGGCCGCCCTCGCCGAGGGCAGCTCCCCGGCCCAGGCCCGCGAGCTGCTCACCGCGGAGGACCAGCGCATCGAGCGCGTCATGCTCGAACTCCGGGTCCGCAGCGGCCTGTCCGTCGACGCGCTCGACGACGACGGCCGCCGCGCCGCCGAGCGGGCCGCCACCGACGGCCTGCTGCACCCCGCCGCCCTCGACGCGGGCCGCTGCGTCCTCACCGATCGGGGCCGCCTCCTCGCCGACGCCGTCGTCGCCGACCTCCTGGGCTGAGAGCTGCGGCTCTCGGATCTGGAGGACGAACACCGTAAACTCGAAGGGGGTGCCCGGGGCGCCAAGCTCCGGGTGCGCGGATTCGCGTGGGCCCGTCCGCTCGCGAAATCCGCTGGGCAGGCTGTTGAGGAGGTGGCGCGGGTTGAACGCCGATGAACGCCGTTTCGAGGTCCTGCGGGCGATCGTGGCCGACTTCGTGTCGTCCAAGGAGCCGGTCGGGTCCAAGGCGTTGGTCGACCGCCACAACCTCGGTGTGTCCAGCGCCACGGTCCGCAACGACATGGCCGCGCTGGAGGAGGAGGGCTTCATCGTCCAGCCGCACACCAGCGCCGGGCGCATCCCCACCGACAAGGGCTACCGGTTGTTCGTCGACCGGTTGCACGAGGTCAAGCCGCTGACCGGTCCCGAACGCCGGGCCATCCGCAACTTCCTGGACGGCGCGCTGGACCTCGACGACGTGATGCGCCGCAGCGTGCGGCTGCTCGCGCAGCTCACCCAGCAGGTCGCGGTCGTGCAGTACCCCACCCTGACCCGGTCCACCGTCCGGCACGTCGAGGTGGTCACCATCACCCCGGCGCGGCTGATGCTGGTGCTCATCACCAACACCGGCCGCGTCGACCAGCGCATGGTCGACCTCGGTGACGTGATCACCGACGACGACGTGGCCCGGCTGCGCACCGTGCTCAACTCGGCGATGGCCGAGAAGCGGCTCGCCGACGCCTCGGCCGCGGTGGCCGAACTGCCCGACCAGGCCCCGCCCGAACTGCGCGACGCGCTGATCCGGGTGTGCAGCGTGCTCATCGAGTCGCTCGTGGAGCACCCGGAGGAGCGGATGGTGCTGGGCGGCACGCCCAACCTCACCCGCAACGTCGCCGACTTCCCGAACTCGTTGCGCCAGGTCCTCGAAGCGCTGGAGGAGCAGGTGGTGGTGCTCAAGCTGCTCGCCGCCGCCCGCGACTCGAGTACCGTGCGCGTCAGCATCGGGGCCGAGAACGAGGCCCTGGAGATGCAGACGACTTCGGTGATCTCCACCGGATACGGTTCGGACGGCATGGTCTTGGGCGGCCTGGGCGTCGTGGGCCCGACCCGCATGGACTACCCCGGAACGATGGCGGCGGTCCGCGCCGTGGCCGCGTACGTGGGTGACATCCTGGACGGCCGGTGAGGTGGCACCGGCCTTGAACGGCGTTCACTCGACTTGAATCCAGCAGAGGAAGTACGGAGAAGGTGGCCAGGGACTACTACGCGACCCTCGGGGTTCCCCAGGACGCGACACCCGAGCAGATCAAGCGGGCGTACCGCAAGCTCGCCCGGGAGCTGCACCCCGACGTCAACCCGGACGATGCGGCGCAGGAGCGCTTCGCGGAGGTGACCACCGCCTACGAGGTGCTCTCCGACCCGAAGAAGCGCCAGGTCGTCGACCTCGGCGGGGACCCGCTGGGCAACGGCGGTGGCGCCGGGGGAGGCATGGGCGGCGATCCGTTCGCCGGCTTCGGCGGCCTCGGCGACATCATGGACGCCTTCTTCGGCGGCGGGGGCGGAGGCGGCGGAGGCCGCGGCCCGCGCAGCCGCGTCCAGCCCGGTTCCGACGCGCTGCTGCGCCTGGAGCTCACGCTGGAGGAGTGCGCCAGCGGCGTGAACCGCGACATCACCGTGGACACGGCGGTGCTCTGCGACGTCTGCGACGGCGGCGGCTCGAAGGCCGGCAGCGCGCCCTCGACCTGCGACACCTGCGGTGGTCGCGGCGAGGTGCAGTCGGTGCAGCGGTCCTTCCTGGGCCAGGTCATGACCTCCCGCCCCTGCCCGGTCTGCCGCGGTTTCGGCGAGGTCATCACCGACCCGTGCCAGCAGTGCTCCGGCGACGGCCGGGTCCGCGCGCGGCGCACCATCACCGTCAAGATCCCGGCCGGTGTCGGCGACGGCATGCGCGTCCGGCTCGCCGGTGAGGGCGAGGTCGGTCCCGGCGGCGGACCGGCCGGCGACCTGTTCGTCGAGGTCGAGGAGCAGCCGCACGAGCGGTTCACCCGCGACGGCGCCGACCTGCACTGCAACGTCGAACTGCCGATGACCGCGGCCGCGCTGGGCACCGTGCTGCTGCTGGAGACGCTGGACGGCTCCCACGAGGAGGTCACCGTCGAGCCCGGCACGCAGCCCGGCACCGAGCACGTGATCACCGGTCGCGGCCTTCCCAAGCTGCGCTCGAACGGCAAGGTCAGCGGGCACGGCGACCTGCACATCCACCTCGACGTCGTGGTGCCGACCAACCTCGACGACACCCAGGCGGAGATGCTGCGCGACCTGGCCAAGCTGCGCGGCGAGGAGCAGCCCGAGCCGACCGTGACCGCCAACGGCAACGGCAGGCAGGGCCTGTTCTCCCGGTTCCGCTCCTTCGGGCACCGCTGAACCCGTGTCGCTGCCGGTCTTCACCGTGGAACGGCTGCCCGCCGTCGGCCCGGCCACCCTGGACGGCCCGGAGGGCAAGCACGCGGCCACCGTGCGCCGCCTGCGCGTCGGCGAGGAGCTGCTGCTCTCCGACGCGCAGGGCGGCATGGCGCGCTGCGTCGTGGAGTCCGCCGAGCGCGACTCGCTGGGCCTGACGGTGTCGCAGACGTGGCACGAGCCGCTGCCCGACCTGCGTGTGCGCGTGGTCCAGGCGCTGGTCAAGGGTGATCGCGGGGAGCTCGCGGTCGAGCTGGCCACCGAGGCGGGCGTCGACGGGGTCGTGCCGTGGCGCGCGGCGCGCTGCGTGGCCAAGTGGGACGACGGCCCGCGCGGCGCGAAGGCCCTGGCCCGCTGGCGCAGCACCGCCGCCGCGGCCGCCAAGCAGGCCCGGCGCGCCTGGACCCCGGAGGTCGCCGAGCCGGTCGGCACCAAGCAGCTGGCCCGGCTCGTCGCCGAGGCCGACGCGGTGCTGGTCCTGCACGAGTCGGCGACCCGCCAGCTCACCGACGTCGAGCTGCCGGAATCCGGCGAGCTGCTGCTGGTGGTGGGCCCTGAGGGCGGCATCACCGACGACGAGCTCGCCGCGCTGAGCGAGGCGGGAGCCCAGGTCACCCGCCTGGGGCACACGGTGCTCCGCGCGTCCACGGCCGGTGCGGTCGCGCTGGGCGCGCTGGGCGCGCTGACGACCCGCTGGGCCTGACGCTCGGCACATCAAGATCAAAAACCCGGTGGGTTGCGTAGCGCGATCGGTTGATGCGGGGTTACGCTCGGTGGCGACACTCGCCGGACTCCTCCCCCCTTGGTCCGGCGAGCGCTGCGCCGCAAGTGGAGCCCCTCCCCCCAGCCCCGGTTGCGGCGCAGCACCCTCAACCCCTCGCTCCCAGGGCCTGCGAAGTTTTCATGAAAACTTCCCCCTCCCACGTCCACAACGGATGTGACCAGGTGTTCTCGGTGGCGCCGGAGGTGTCACGTCCCGTGGGTGAACGGAAGTTCTCATGAAAACTTCCCCTCCGTCTCGAACATCCACTTCGGATAACCTGCGGGCATGAGCGAGGAGACGGAGCTGTTCCTGCGCATCATCGCGCGGGAGATCCCGGCCGACGTCGTGCGGGAGAACGAGCGGGTCATCGCGATCCGCGACATCAACCCGCAGGCGCCGACGCACGTGCTGGTCATCCCCAAGAAGCGGTACCGCAACGCCGCCGAGCTCGCGGCCGCCGACCCGGCGCTGCTGAGCGAGCTGATCAGCACCGCCCACGAGATCGCCGAGGCCGAGGGAATCGACGAGTCCGGTTATCGGTTGTTGTTCAACACCAACGCCGACGCGGGCCAGACCGTCTTCCACGTCCACCTGCACCTGCTCGGCGGGGAATGGCTCGGCGGCATGACCGGCGGTCCGCTCAAGGGCTGACCGGGACGTTCCGGGGGAGCAGGTCGGCAACTCGGTTGCTCCCTTGGACTACCATCGGTGCCAGGGAGAACTGACCGAACGACCCGCGCGCTACGCGCAGAAGGTAGGCCCGAACTACGTGGCCGGTTTCGCAGCGGGTGGCGCCGCCGCCCAGTCCGGTGAGCAGTCGCAACCCGCAACCGCTCAGTCCAAGGTGAACGTCCCCGACGACGTCGTGCTGACGCTGGTGGGGACTCGGGACGAGAACCTGCGGGTGATCGAGGACCTGCTCGCCGCCGACGTCCATGTCCGGGGCAACGAGGTGACGCTCTCCGGGGATCCTGCGGAGGTCGCGTTCGCCGAGCGGGTGTTCGCCGAGCTCATCAGCCTGATCGGCAAGGGCGGTCAGCTCAAGCCCGACGTCGTCCGCCGCAGCGTGGGGATGCTCGCCGCCGACGACCAGGAGTCGCCGGCCGACGTGCTCAGCCTCGACATCGTGTCGCGGCGCGGGCGCACCATCCGCCCCAAGACGCTCAACCAGAAGCGCTACGTCGACGCCATCGACCACCACACCGTGGTGTTCGGCATCGGCCCGGCGGGCACCGGCAAGACCTACCTGGCGATGGCCAAGGCCGTGCAGGCGCTGCAGGCCAAGCAGGTCAACCGGATCATCCTGACCCGCCCGGCCGTCGAGGCCGGGGAGCGCCTGGGCTTCCTGCCCGGCACCCTCCACGAGAAGATCGACCCGTACCTGCGGCCGCTCTACGACGCGCTGCACGACATGGTCGACCCGGAGTCGGTGCCCCGCTTGACCCAGGCCGGCACGATCGAGATCGCGCCCCTGGCCTACATGCGCGGCCGGACCCTGAACGACTCCTTCATCATCCTCGACGAGGCGCAGAACACCACGCCCGAGCAGATGAAGATGTTCCTGACCCGGTTGGGCTTCGGGTCGAAGATCGTGGTCACCGGTGACGTCACGCAGATCGACCTGCCGGGCGGCCAGCGCAGCGGCCTGAAGATGGTGCAGGAGATCCTCGGGGACGTCGAGGACGTGCACTTCTCCCAGCTCGACAGCCACGACGTGGTGCGGCACCGCTTGGTCACCGACATCGTCAACGCGTACGACCGCTGGCACGCGCTCCACGACGACGACCAGCACGACGGACGACGCAACGGCCAGCGACGAGGACGAGCATGACCATCGAGATCGCCAACGAATCCGGCGTCGCGGTGCCCGAGGAGACGATCGTCTCGGTGGCCCGCTTCGCCCTCGACAAGATGAGCGTCAGCCAGCTCGCCGAGCTGTCCATCGTGCTGGTGGACCTCGACGTGATGGCCGACCTGCACGAGCGGTGGATGGACCTGCCCGGTCCCACCGACGTGATGTCGTTCCCGATGGACGAGTACGACTCGGCCCGCCGCCCCGATTCCGCCGGATCGGGTCCGGCGCTCCTCGGCGACATCGTGCTGTGCCCGGCGTTCGCCCGGGACCAGGCGAAGAAGGCCGGTCACAGCACGCTCGACGAGCTGCACCTGCTGACGGTGCACGGCGTCCTGCACCTGCTCGGCTACGACCACGCCGAGCCGGAGGAGGAGCGCGAGATGTTCGGCCTGCAGAACCGCATCCTGGCCCAGTACCGCGAGGCGCGGGACGAGGACGAGCGGGCGAAGACGCAGCGCAGCATGGACGACAAGGTCCTGGGCGCGGTCGGACTGGACGACGAGCCGGGCTCCGGCCCGGCCCCGGCGAACTAGGGGAGTGGCGTTGGCCGGTTCCACCGCGTTCCTGGTGCTCGCGGTGCTGCTGGTGCTGGCGGCCGGGGTGTTCGCCGCCTCCGAGGCGGCCATCACGGTGGCCTCGCAGGCGCGCGCCGAAGACCTGGCCCGGCAGGGCCGCACCGGCGCCAAGCAGCTCATCGCGCTCCTCGGCGACCGGCCGAGGCACGTCAACCTGCTGCTCCTGCTCCGGCTCGCGTGCGAGATGGGCGCGACCGTGCTGGTCACGGTGGTCGCGCTGCGCATGGCCGAGTCCGAGACGTGGGCGCTGGTCATCGCCGTGCTGATCATGCTGGTGGCCTCGTACGTGCTGGTCGGCGTCGGTCCGCGCACGCTCGGCAGGCAGCACCCGTACGGCATCGGGCTGAAGATCGCCGCGCCGGTGCGGGTGCTGGCCAGGGTGCTCAACCCGCTGACCCGGCTGCTGATCCTGATCGGCAACATGATCACGCCCGGCAAGGGCTTCCGCGAGGGTCCGTTCTCCACCGAGGTCGAGCTGCGCGAGCTGGTCGACCTGGCCGGGGAGCGCGGCGTGGTGGCCGCGGGCGAGCGGGAGATGATCCACTCGGTCTTCGAGCTCGGCGACACCCTCGCGCGCGAGGTGATGGTGCCGCGCACCGAGATCATCTGGATCGAGCAGACCAAGTCCGCTCGGCAGGCGCTCGCGCTGTGCCTGCGGTCGGGCTTCTCCCGGATCCCGGTGATCGGCGACAGCGTCGACGACATCGTCGGCCTGGTCACGCTCAAGGACCTCACCCGGCTGGTGCTGGAGACCACCGACGCCGCCGGGCCCGCCGTGGCGGACCTGATGCGCCCGGCGAGCTTCGTGCCGGACACCAAGCGCCTCGACGAGCTGCTGCGCGAGATGCAGATCTCGCGGGCGCACCTGGCCATCGCCGTCGACGAGTACGGCGGGACGGCCGGGCTGCTGACCATCGAGGACATCGTGGAGGAGATCGTCGGGGAGATCACCGACGAGTCCGACCGCGAGGAGCACCGCCCGGTCGAGCGCCTGGAGGACGGGATGGTCCGGGTCAGCTCCCGGCTGCCGGTCGAGGACCTGGGCGAGCTGTTCGACGTCGAGCTCGACGACTCCGACGTGGAGACCGTGGGCGGCCTGCTGGCGCAGCGGCTGGGCCGGGTCCCGCTGCCGGGCGCCGAGACCGAGATCGCCGGGCTGCGGCTGCGCGCCGAGGGCGGCAAGGACCACCGGGGACGGATCCGCATCAACGCGCTGCTGGTCCGCCCGGTGAACAACGATCAAGCGCCGCTGCGCGGTGCCGAGCAGGAGGGAAGCAACAGCCGTGGCTGAGCACGTCGAGAAGGCGGCACCGCAGGAGCTCGACCCGGAGGACGCCAAGATCGTCACGCTCGCGCGCTCCTCCCGCGCCCGCAACGGCGCCGCCGAGGGAGCCGCGGTCCGCGACACCGACGGCCGCACCTACGCGGCCACCACGGTCGCCCTGCCGTCCCTGCAGATCACCGCCCTGCAGGCCGCGGTCGCCGCCGCGGTCTCCAGCGGCGCCGAAGGCCTGGAGGCCGCCGCCGTCGTCACCGACGCGGACGCCCTGGATCACGCCTCGATCGCCGCGGCCCACGACCTCACCAAGAACACCCCGGTCATCCGGGCCAACGCCCGGGGCGAAGCCCAAGGCCTCATCGCCGACTGACCCGACCCGGCTCCGGGACGGGGTGGTGGGTGGTGAGCAGCGGGAGACCGGGAGCCGTCACAATGGGGCGGTGACCTCCGAAGATGCCCACCGTTCCGGATTCGCCTGCTTCGTGGGCCGGCCCAACGCCGGCAAGTCGACGCTGACGAATCGCCTGGTCGGAACGAAGGTGGCGATCACCTCCAGCAAGCCCCAGACGACCCGTCACGCGATCCGCGGCATCGTGCACCGCCCGGACGCCCAGCTCATCATCGTCGACACCCCCGGTCTGCACCGCCCGCGCACGCTGCTCGGCCGCAGGCTGAACGACCTGGTCTACGAGACCTGGTCCGAGGTGGACGTCGTCGGTTTCTGCGTGCCCGCAGACGAGAAGGTCGGCCCCGGCGACCGGTTCATCGCCGAGCAGCTCAAGAAGGTCGCCCGCCGCACCCCGGTGGTCGGCGTCGTCACCAAGACCGACCTGGTGCCCAAGCAGCAGGTCGCCGAGCAGCTGCTGGCGCTGCAGGAGGTGATGGACTTCGCCGAGCTCATCCCGGTCTCGGCCAAGGACTCCTTCCAGGTCGACGAGCTCTCCGACGTGCTGGTCTCGCAGCTGCCCGAGGGCCCGCAGCTCTACCCGGACGGCGAGCTGACCGACGAGCCGGAGTCGACGCTGATCGCGGAGCTGATCCGCGAGGCGGCGCTGGAGGGCGTGCGCGACGAGCTGCCGCACTCGCTGGCGGTCACCGTCGAGGAGATGGTCCCGCGCGAGGGCCGCGACGACCTCATCGACGTGCACGCGCTGATCTACGTCGAGCGCTCCAGCCAGAAGGCCATCGTGATCGGCCGGGGCGGGGAACGCCTGCGCACGGTGGGTTCGCAGGCGCGCAGGCAGATCCAGGCGCTGCTGGGCAGCAAGATCTACCTGGACCTGCACGTCAAGATCGCCAAGGACTGGCAGCGGGATCCCAAGCAGCTGCGCAAGCTGGGGTTCTGATCACGTTTTGCTCGCGGGTTTCGCGGAACCGCCTTCGCGCGGTGTGCGTCTGAGCTACGTTTCCGAACGGCCTCGCAGCGGGCCTTCAGACGCTTCGAAAACCCTGTGACAAAAGGAATCCTGTCGTGAATTACCCCTACGGCGGCCCGCCGTCCGGTCCGCAGCAGCCTTACGGCGGCCCGCCTTCGGGCCCGCAGCCGCAGCAGCCCTTCGGTCCCCCGTCGGGGCCCCAGCCCCAGCAGCCGTACCCGCCGCAGCAGGGCTACCCGGGCCAGTACCCGCCGGCGCCCTACGGTGCGCCGGGTGCGCACCCGGCCGGTCAACTGGCGGAGTGGGGCACGCGCGTGCTGGGCTACCTGATCGACGGTGGCATTCCGATGTTGGCGTTCTTCGTCCTGTACATGATCTCCGGCGCGGTGATGGGTGGTGTTCTGGCCGGTACCGGCGGCGATGAGGACACCGCGATGACCACCCTGATCATCTTCGGCATCGTGATGGGGATCTTCTACCTCGCGCTGCTGGTGTTCACGATCTGGAACACCTGCTACCGGCGCGGCACCACCGGTCAGACGATCGGCCAGAAGGTCGCCAAGATCAAGACGGTTTCGGAGGCGACCGGGCAGCCGATCGGTTTCGGCAACGCCTTCCTGCGCCAGATCTGCCACGTCCTCGACTCGGCGATCTGCGGTCTGCCCATCGGCTGGCTGTCGCCGCTGTGGGACGAGAAGAAGCAGACCTGGGCGGACAAGATCATGAAGACGGTCGTGGTCGCGGCCCCGGACGTGCCGCAGGCCCCGCAGGCGCCGGGAGCGCCGGGCGCCTTCCAGCCGCCGCAGCAGGGCTACGGACAGCCGCCGCAGCAGTGGTGAGCTCGACCCGGATCGATGCCGTCGCGGGACGTCCCGCGACGGCATCGTCGTTCCTCCACCGGATGCGGCTGCCCGCCGCGACGGTGCTCGTCGGCTGCGCGGGCGCCGCGCTGGTGCTCGCCGTCGACCCGACCTCGGACGGCGGTTTCCCGCTGCCGCCGTGCCCGATCAAGCTCCTGACCGGCCTGGACTGCCCGGGCTGCGGGGGCACGCGGATGTTGTTCAGCCTGCTGCACGCCGACCTGCCCGCCGCGTGGCACTACAACGCGCTCGCCGTCCTGCTGCTGCCGCTGCTGGCCTGGTCGTGGATCGCGTGGGCGGCCGGCCGGCTCGGCACCGCCCTGCCGACCTGGACCCGGTGGCGCGGGACCCCGCACGTCCTGCTGGCCGTCACCGCCGCGTGGGTCGTCCTCCGCAACACCGTCCCCGCCCTGCGCGTCTAGCTCGGCGGACGACACCGTGCGGACCCCGGGATCGAAGTACCGTGGCCGGGCGAGACCGATACATGGGGGTGGAGCGATGACCGAGGAACCCGCACCGCAGGGCCAGCAGCCGCCGAGCGGCGAGCAGCCGCCGAGCGTCGAGTACCCGCCGAGCGTCGAGTACCCGCCGCCCGGGCAGTTCCCGCAGCCGCAGTTCAACTTCACCCCGCAGCCGCCGATGCCGATCAGGAACCACCTCGGCTGGGCGATCGCGGGCATGCTGCTGTTCTGGCCGCTCGGCATTCCCGCGCTGGTCAAGTGCGTGGAGGTCGCCCCGCTCTGGTACCAGGGCAACTACCGGGGCGCCGAGGACTCGTCGCGCGCGGCGAAGAACTGGGGCAAGGCCGGTGTGATCACCGGGGCCGTGCTCTACGGGCTGCTCTTCCTGCTCATGATCGTCTACTTCATCGCCTTCTTCGCCATGATCAACCAGATGCGGCAGGAGATGCCGTACTGATCCGCGCTCACGCGCGTCCGAGGCAGGGCGGCCACGTGCGAAAATGGACGGGTGAGCCTCTACCGGGATACCGCGGTCGTGCTGCGGGTGCAGAAGCTGGGTGAGGCGGATCGGATCATCACGCTGCTGACCCGCCGCTACGGGAAGGTGCGCGGGGTCGCCAAGGGCGTGCGCCGCACGACCTCGCGCTTCGGCGCGCGGGTCGAGCCGTTCTGCCACGTCGACGTGCAGCTCTACACCGGCCGCACGCTCGACGTCATCACCCAGGTGCAGACCGTCGACGCCTTCGGCGTGCAGATCGTCGAGGACTACCAGCGGTACACCGCGGCCTGCGCGGTGCTGGAAACCGTCGACCGGCTGGCCGCCGAGGAGGGCGAGCCGGTGCTGCGCCTCTACCTGCTGGCCGTGGGCGCGCTGCGCGCGCTGTCCGGCCGGGACCGCGACTCCTCCCAGGTGCTCGACGCGTTCCTGCTGCGCGCCATGTCCTTCGCCGGGTGGGCGCCCGCGCTGACCGAGTGCGCGCGCTGCGGCCAGGCCGGTCCGCACGCGGCGTTCAACGTCCAGGCCGGTGGCGCGGTGTGCGCGACGTGCCGTCCCGCCGGATCGGTCCGGCCATCGTCGTCGACGTTGCCGCTGATGGAGGCGTTGCTGCACGGTGACTGGGACGCCGCCGAGGCCGCCGCGAACCCGGTCCGCCGGGAGGCCAGCGGTCTGATCGCCGCGCACCTTCAGTGGTACATGGAGCGGCAGTTGCGGTCGTTGCCGTTGGTGGAGCGGACGGTGCCCGAGCTGATCCGCGAGCGGGCCGCGGAAGCGGCGCTGGTCGGAGCGGCGGAGGCCGAGAGCGGGCAGCCGCTGAACGGGTGACCGCGCTCGACGGGGACAATGGCCACGCACGTCGAGCACGCCGAAGGAGAACCTGGATATGTTGCGACGCCGCGGACGAGGCAAGGACGACCCGACGGTCCGGGCACCTGAGCCGCACTCCTCGGGGGCCGAGCCGCCGGCGTTGCCGGCCGAGTTCGTGCCCAACCACGTCGCGGTCGTCATGGATGGCAACGGGCGCTGGGCCAACGAGCGCGGGCTGCCGCGCGTCGAGGGGCACAAGCGCGGCGAGGCCGTGGTGCTGGAGCTGGCCAAGGGTGCCATCGAGCTCGGCGTGAAGTGGCTGTCGCTGTACGCGTTCTCCACGGAGAACTGGAAGCGCAGCCCCGAGGAGGTGCGCTTCCTGATGGGCTTCAACCGGGACGTGATCGCGCGCCGCGTCGACGAGCTCGACGAGATGGGCGTGCGGGTCCGCTGGGCGGGGCGCAAGCCGAAGCTGTGGCGCAGCGTGGTCAACACCCTGCAGGACGCCGAGGTTCGAACCGCTGGCAACGAAGTGCTCAACCTGACGATGTGCGTGAACTACGGTGGGCGCGCGGAGGTCGGTGACGCCGCGCGGGAGATCGCGCGACTGGCGGCCGCCGGGAAGATCAACCCGGACCGGGTGGACGAGCGGACGATCGCGAAGTACACCTACCAGCCGGAGATGCCGGACGTGGACCTGTTCATCCGGCCGTCGGGGGAGCAGCGGACGTCGAACTTCCTGCTCTGGCAGTCGGCCTACGCCGAGATGGTCTTCCAGGACACGCTGTTCCCGGACGTCGATCGCACGCACTTCTGGCAGGCGTGCGAGCAGTACGCGCGCCGGGACCGCCGCTTCGGCGGCGCAATCGATCGGTCGGCGACAGCCACGTCGGCCCAGGAGGGCTAGTTGATGACCCAAGAGGCCGCAACCACCGCGCGGTTGATGACCGCGGCCAAAGAAGCGCTGGAGAACTACCACGACGTGCACGTCGACGACGACGGTGCGCTGACGTTCCGGCACTCGGAGGTGCCGTGCGCGGTTCAGGCGATGCAGCTGGCAGAGGGCCTGACGGTGCTGAGCCTGACCTGCGTGGTCGCGTGGGACCTTCCCGCGGGCGACGAGCTGGCCCAGTCGGTCGCCGAACGCGCAGGTCAGGGTCTGTTCGGCACGTTGGGCGTGGTGCGCACGGAGCGGGGCGTGGACGTGACCCTGCGCTACGCGTTCCCGGCCGAGGGCATGGACCCGTCGCCGCTGGGCACGCTGCTGATGCTGGTGGTCGCCACGGCGTCCCAGCTGCGCTCGGAACTGCTCGCGGAGTCCGAGGGGACCGCCTGAGCCTCACCAGGTGACGGTTTTAGCCATAATCACCCATGATCAAAGTCCGTTTTGTCCGGACAATTATGGCTAAAACTGTCCGCACGGCACTCCCGCGGGTGACTCGCCGGTGTGTCGGGATCCCGACTGACCTGGGGCTTCGTCACATCGGCGGTCGCGGCCCCGCGGATCGGCCCGGGCCACTGGCACGATGGCGCTCGTGACCGAGATCGCCGACCCGCAGCGGATGCCCGGACCGCGACGAACGCGCCGTCCCGTCATCACCTCGTTGGAGGTGATGTGCGGGCTGCTCGTGCTGGCCGTGATCTTCCAGCCGCAGCTGACCGCGGTGCTCGACGTCCCGGCGCTGCGCACCGGGGCCACCGTGTTCGTCGCGGTGTGCGTGCAGGCCATGCCGTTCCTGGTGTTCGGGGTCCTGCTCAGCGGCCTCATCGCGGCGTTCGTGCCACCTCGGGTGCTGCGCCGCGCGCTGCCCGCGCGCACCGGCGCGGCGGTGCCGGTGGCCGGTCTCGCCGGGGTCGCGCTGCCCGGCTGCGAGTGCGCGTCGGTGCCGGTGGCGCGACGGCTGATGCAGCAGGGCGTCACCCCGGCCGTCGCGCTGACGTTCCTGCTGGCCGCGCCCGCGGTGAACCCGGTGGTCCTGGTCTCCACGGCGGTGGCCTTCCCCGCCGATCCGTGGATGGTGCCCGCGCGCTTCCTCGGCTCGCTGCTGACCGCCTGCGCGATGGGCTGGCTGTGGGCGAAGCTCGGCCGCGCCGAGTGGCTCGCCGAGCGCGCGCTCCGCCGCGTCGAAGCCCACCACGGCGAGGGGCGCCGGTGGGCGGTGTTCGCCGAATCCGCCCGGCACGATCTCGTCGAGGCGGGCGGGTTCCTCGTCCTGGGCGGGCTGACCTCGGCGGTGTTCAACGTGCTGGTGCCAGCCGAATGGCTGGAGACCCTCGGCGGCCAGCTGCTGCTCGGCGTGCTGGTCATGGCGGTGCTGGCGGTGGTGCTGGCGCTGTGCAGCGAGGCCGACGCGTTCGTGGTGGCCTCCATGCCGGGCTTGCCGCTGCTGCCGAAGCTGGTGTTCCTGGTGGTCGGCCCGGCGGTCGACCTCAAGCTGATCGCGCTGCAGTCCGGGGCCTTCGGCCGCCGCTTCGCCGCGCGGTTCGCACCGGCGACGTTCCTGGTCGCGATCGGATGCGCGTGCGCCGTGGGCGCCGCGCTGCTGGGGGGTGCCTGATGCGGCGGGAGAGCCAGAACATCCTGCTGGTGCTGCTCGGCGGCGCGCTGCTGAAGATCGCGCTCACCGGCAACTACCTGCGCTACGTCAAGCCCTCGCTGCACCCGTGGCTGATCGCCGCCGGGGTGGTGATGATCGCGCTCGCCGGTGTCGCCATCGTCCGAGACGTCCGCGCCGGGCACGCCGTGGACGGGCACGAGCACGGCACCCGCAGCCCGTGGATGCTGCTGCTCCCGGTCTTCGCGATCTTCCTGGTGGCCCCGCCCGCGCTGGGCTCCGACTCGGTCACCCGCGACCGCGCCGCCGCCGCTCCGGCCGAACCGAGCCAGGCGCGCTTCCCGCCGCTGCCACCGGGGGAGGCGCCGATGCTGAGCATGTCGGAGTTCCTGACCCGCGTGGTCTGGGACGACACCGGCGAGCTCAACGACCGCACGGTGCGGCTGCAGGGCTTCGTCGTGCACCCGACACCGCAGACCACCCAGCTCGCCCGGATGCGGATCAGCTGCTGCGCGGCCGACGCCACCCCGGTCAAGGTCGACCTGGCCAGCCCGCGCGCCGAGCAGCTCCCGGCCGACACCTGGATCGAGATCACCGGACGCCTCCGCCCGGGCACGGCCACCGAGGCCAACGACTACGTCCCGACCGTGGACCCGCAGACGATCAAGCAGATCCCGGCCCCGCCGGACAGCTACGAGTACTAGGTGAGGTCTCCCGGGTCCCGCTGCCGGAACCGCGCAGCGCAGAACCGCGACACCGTCGTCAGAGGCCCTTGGCGGTGCAGTCCGGGCACGTGCCGACGATCTCGACCGTGTGGCTGACGTCGGAGAAGCCGTGCTCGGCACCGATGCGCTCGGCCCAGCTCTCCACCGGCGGGTCGGCGACCTCGACGGTGCGACCGCAGTGCCTGCACAGCAGGTGATGGTGGTGGTGGCTGGAGCAGCGGCGGTAGACCGCCTCGCCCGAGGGCGTGCGCAGCACGTCCACCTCGCCGGCGTCGGCGAGGGTCTGCAGCGTGCGGTAGACGGTCGTCAGACCGATCCCCTCGCCCTGCCGCCGCAGCTCCTCGTGCAGCTCCTGGGCCGAGCGGAAGTCGTTGACCTGGTCAAGCAGCTGCGACACCGCAGCGCGTTGCTTGGTGGCCCGCAGTCCCGGTACTCCGACGGTGGGCTCCTGGCCGGTGGTCACGCTGTCTCCGTCTCCTGTCCGCCGTTGCTCGCGTCGTCACCCGCGCGCTCGCGGGAGATCTCCTCGGCGTGGGCCGCCGCGTCCACCACGATATGCGCCAGGTGCTCGTCGACCAGTCGGTACATGACCTCCCGGCCGTGCCGCTCGCCGTAGACGACGCCCGCCGACTTCAGCACCCGCAGGTGCTGGCTGATCAGCGGCTGCGCCACGCCCAGCGCGTCGACCAGCTCGTGCACGCAGCGCTCCGAGGTGCGCAGCTGCAGCACGATCGCGATCCGCACGGGCGCGGCCAGCGCGCGCAGCAGCTCCCCGGCGTCGTGCAGCACCCGCTGGTCGCGCACCGGAACCGGCCGCACCTCGCGGTCCGGCGAGTGGACGTGGTCCTCCGGCCGGTCCGGACGCGGAGCCGCGCTCTGGTCGGGGGCCACGCCATGACGTTCCACGCGCCCCATCCTACGGGTAGCGGGGGAGCGCCCCGATCGGTCGATGCCGGTCCGATCACCCGCCGCGAGCGCACGGCGCCGCAGCGCGCACGGCCCAGCTCGAAAGCGGCGGTCGCGGCATCGGTACGCTGGGAAACCCCAGCTGGAACGGCTGGTTCGACAGGTTTCCAGTGACATCTCCGGAGTGAACGTGCCCGCCGACCAGATCGACACGATCGTCAGCCTCTGCAAACGCCGCGGATTCGTGTTCCCGTCCGGCGAGATCTACGGCGGTACCCGGTCGGCCTGGGACTACGGACCGCTGGGCGTGGAGCTCAAGGACAACATCAAGCGCCAGTGGTGGAAGCACATGGTGCAGGGCCGCGACGACGTCGTCGGCCTGGACTCCTCGGTGATCCTGCCGCGCCAGGTCTGGGAGGCATCCGGGCACGTCGGCGCCTTCCACGACCCGCTGGTGGAGTGCACCTCCTGCCACCGCCGCTTCCGCGCCGACCAGCTCGCCGAGGAGTACTCCGAGCGCACCGGCAAGGAGGTCACCGAGGACGACCTGTCGGACGTCCCGTGCCCGAACTGCGGCAACCGCGGCCAGTACACCGAGCCGCGCGAGTTCAACATGATGCTCAAGACCTTCCTGGGCCCGGTGGAGTCCGAGGAGGGCCTGCACTACCTGCGGCCGGAGACGGCGCAGGGCATCTTCATCAACTTCGCCAACGTGATGACCACCGCGCGCAAGAAGCCGCCGTTCGGCATCGGCCAGATCGGCAAGAGCTTCCGCAACGAGATCACGCCCGGCAACTTCATCTTCCGGACCCGCGAGTTCGAGCAGATGGAGATGGAGTTCTTCGTCGAGCCCGGCGAGGACGAGCAGTGGCACCAGTACTGGATCGACCAGCGGATGCGCTGGTACACGGACCTGGGCATCGCGGCGGACAACCTGCGGGAGTACGAGCACCCGGCCGACAAGCTGTCGCACTACTCCAAGCGCACCGTCGACATCGAGTACCGGTTCCGCTTCGGCGGTCAGGAGTGGGGCGAGCTGGAGGGCATCGCCAACCGCACCGACTTCGACCTCACCACGCACTCCAACCACTCGGGCGTGGACCTGACCTACTTCGACCAGGCCAGCAACTCCCGCTACCGGCCGTACGTGATCGAGCCGGCGGCGGGCGTGGGCCGTCCGATGATGGCGTTCCTGATCGACGCCTACACCGAGGACGAGGCGCCCAACGCCAAGGGCGGCGTGGACAAGCGCGTGGTGCTCAAGCTGGACCGCAGGCTGGCTCCGGTGAAGGCCGCGGTGCTGCCGCTGTCGCGCAACGCCGAGCTCTCGCCGAAGGCCCGCGACGTGGCGGCGATGCTGCGCCGCAACTGGAACGTCGACTTCGACGACGCGGGCGCGATCGGCCGCCGCTACCGGCGGCAGGACGAGATCGGCACGCCGTTCTGCGTGACGACGATCGACTCGACACCCTCTCCGACCAGGCGGTCACGGTCCGCGAGCGGGACACGATGAGCCAGGAGCGGGTGGCCGTCGACAAGCTGGAGGAGTACCTCGGCGCCCGGCTGATCGGCTGCTGATCACGATGCGGAACACCGGATCGCCGGGTCCGTCCCAGGACGGGCCCGGCCCGGTCGCGGCCGAGTGCGGATCTGCGAGGATGCCTGGGTGAGCGCACATCATCCCGCCCACCGGTCGCGCACCGGGCGCATCCTCTCGCGTGCCCTGCTCGGCACGCTGCTGGTGGTCGTCCTGGTGATCGGCGGTACCGCGATCCGCGTGTGGCAGGTCGCCCGCGCCGACGACCGGCAGCCGGTGGACATCGTGGTGGTGCTGGGTGCCGCGCAGTACCACGGCAAGCCGTCGGACATCCTCGAAGCGAGGCTGGAGCAGGCCCTCGGGCTCTACGAGGACGGGCTGACCGACTACATCGTCACCGTCGGCGGCCGCAAGGCGGGCGACACCTACACCGAGGCGCAGGCCGGCAAGAACTGGCTGGTGGAGAACGGCGTTCCGCGCGACAAGATCGTCGACGTCGACGTCGGCAGCGACACCCTCGGCAGCATGCAGGCCGTCACCGACCTGGCCGAGCAGCGCCGCTGGGACACCGCCCTGATCGTCAGCGATCCCTGGCACTCGCTGCGCGCCCGCACGATGGCCACCGACATGGGCCTGGAGTCGTGGGCGTCCCCGGCCCGCTCGGGCCCGGTGGTGCAGACCCGCGAGATCCAGATGAAGTACATCGTCCGCGAGACCGGCGCCCTGCTCTACTACCGCCTCACCCACGCCCCGGCGGAGCTCAACGGCGACGGCCTGGGCTGAAGGCCGCGTTCTTCGCGCGGCGGTGCCGGTCGCTTGCTCGGGATGGGGCGAAAGCGCCTGCGGCGCTCGCCCGACGGTTGGGCCGCTCGTCGGGGTCGTGACGAGGTTTTGTCATCCCGGGGCTTTAGCCTCGGAGCGATGAGCTCCGTGAACCTGGCCGGGTACGGCGAGCACGACCTCCAGCGGTGGCACCCCGAGACGCCGAAGGAGGCCGCGTCGGCGCACCCGGACGACCGGACGCCCTTCGCGCGCGATCGCGCCCGGGTGCTGCACTCCGCGGCGTTGCGCCGACTCGCGGGGAAGACGCAGGTCATGGGTCCGAACGAGGGCGGGGACGTGCCGCGCACGCGGCTGACGCACTCGCTGGAGGTCGCGCAGATCGGCCGGGGCATCGCCACCGCGCTGGGCGCCGACGCCGACCTGGTCGACACCGCGGGACTGGCGCACGACATCGGCCACCCGCCGTTCGGGCACAACGGGGAGAAGGCCCTCGACGAGCTCGCGACCGGCTGCGGGGGGTTCGAGGGCAACGCGCAGACGCTGCGGATCCTCACCCGGCTCGAACCGAAGGTCACCGACGACGGTGAGATCGGGCGCGGCCTGAACCTCACCCGCGCCTGCCTGGACGCGGCGACGAAGTACCCGTGGCCGCAGCGCCCGGGGGAGACCAAGTTCGGCGTCTACGGCGATGACCTGGAGGTCTTCGAGTGGCTGCGCGAGGGCGCGCCCGAGGGTCGCCGGTGCCTGGAAGCGCAGATCATGGACTGGGCCGACGACGTGGCGTACTCGGTGCACGACGTCGAGGACGCGGTGATCTCCGGCCGGATCTCGCTGCGCGCGCTGACCGATCCGCAGGAGCGCGCGCAGATCGCCAAGCTCGCCGACGAGCGTTTCCTGCGCAGCGGGGAGACCGCGCTGCTGGAGGCGGCGGCCGAGGACCTGGTGCGCTGGCCGGTGGTGGCCGCGGTGCTCGACCACGACGGCACGCTCTCCGCGCAGGTCGCGCTCAAGCGGCTGACCAGCGAACTCGTCGGCCGGTTCGTGGCGGCGGCGGTCTCGGGCACGGTGGCCCGCTTCGGCCCGGGGCTGACGCGCTACCGCGCTGACCTGGTGCTCCCGGAGAAGGCGGTGGCCGAGGTGACGGTGCTCAAGGCGATGGCGGTGCGCTACGTGCTGCACGACGCCGAGCGCAGGCGCAAGCAGGCCCGGCAGCGGGAGCTGCTGGCCGAGCTCGTCGAGGCTCTGGCCGCGAGCGCCCCGGCGTCACTGGATCCGGTGCTGCGCGATGCCTGGATGCGAGCTTCGGACGATTCCTCCCGGTATCGGGTGGTTCTGGACCAGGTGGCGTCGCTGACGGATGCGCAGGCGGTGACCTGGCACGAACAGCATGTACACAACGTGTCCAAACCACTGTGACGTTAATCCGAATGGGGGTGAATGGATCTCGCTTCGTCGGGGACAATCCTTACCCAGAGTGGCGACCGGCGGTTCTGCCGGCGGCACTGTGCCCTGATCCCCGTACCGCGCGGCACCCCGAGCCGAGCGGCGGCGGCCCGTCGTTCCCCCGACGCCGGGCCGCGAGGAGACCCCGAATGCGCAACCGGCACTACATCCAGAAGCTCGTCGTCGGTGGAGAGCCGTACGTCAACGCCGACAACCTCGCCGATTGGATCAAGGACCTCCGCTGGCAGGACCCCGCCGGCCAGCGGGCGGCCGAGTACATCGCCCAGGAACTCCGCCTCATGGGCCTCAGCGACATCGAGGAGTCCCTCCGCTGAGGCGGAACGGGAAAACCGGCTAGGAACCGGCGGCGTTCGCAGGCCGGTCCGACCTCCGCGCTCTGGCAGACTCGGGATCAAGCCCGAGCCCCCTCGACGCGGAACGGAGCCCTGCGGACGTGAACCACCTCGACTTCGCCCTGGCCCTGCACGAGCGCCTGGCTCCACCGCCGACGAAGACCTTCTGCTGGTCGCCGTACTCGGTGAGCAGCGCGCTCGGGCTCGCCGCCACCGCCACCGGCGGCCGCACCAGGCAGGAGCTGGTCGGCGCGCTGCGCGACGAACCGGCGACCCTGCTGGAACTGCTCGGCGCGTCCGCGGAGCTGACCGCGGCCTCCGGTGAGCAGCCGGTGCTGGCCGTCGCCAACACCCTCTGGGCGCACGCCGAGCTGCCCGTCGAGGACTCCTACCGGCTCGCGCTCCAGGACTGGCCGGGCAGCGCGGTGCGCAACGCCCCGTTCCGCGACGACCCGGAGGCGGCCCGCAAGCTCATCAACGCCGACGTCGCCGAGACCACCCGCGACCTCATCCCCGAGCTGCTGCCCGCCGGATCGGTCCACCCCCAGACCGTCGCGGCCCTGGTCAACGCCCTCTACCTGAAGGTCTCCTGGAAGGAGGCGTTCGAGGAGACCAAGACGGCCCCGCGCCCGTTCCACGCGCCCGACGGCGACCGCGACGTGCCCACCATGACGGCCTCGCGGACCCTCGGGCACGCCGCCACCGACGGCTGGCAGGCCGTCGCGATCCCGGCCGCCGGGGGAGTGGAGGCGATCGCCCTGCTGCCCGACGAGGACCTGGCCACCGCCGAAGCCGGTCTCGACGCCGCGCGGCTGTCCGGCCTGCTCGGGGCGGTGGAGCAGCGCAAGGTCGAGCTGCTGATGCCGCGCTTCAAGGTCACCGGCGGAGCCGAGCTCACCGAACCCCTCGGCGCGCTGGGCGTGCACGACCTGTTCACGCCCGCCGCCGACTTCACCCCGCTCACCGACCGGTCGCTGCGGGTCTCGGAGGTCCTGCACGAGGCGGTCCTCGACGTCGACGAAGCGGGTCTGGAAGGAGCGGCGGCGACGGCGATGATGATGCGGCTGACCGCCGTCGTCCGCGAACCCGACCCGGTCCGCGTCGAGATCGACCGCCCGTTCCTGTTCCTGGTCCGCCACCGCGACAGCGGTGCGCTCTACTTCCTGGCCCGCATCACCGATCCGAGCTGATCCGGGCGGGGTTGATCCGAGCCGGGACTGTCACGCTTCGCGATCCCGTCTCGTCACTCCGGTGACGAACCCCGAGAACCGGGGTGACGAGGAGGGAGAGAGCAGATGCCGCGCATTCCGGGCGTGCCGA
Source organism: Saccharopolyspora sp. ID03-671 (assembly GCF_045278815.1). Taxonomy (NCBI): domain Bacteria; kingdom Bacillati; phylum Actinomycetota; class Actinomycetes; order Pseudonocardiales; family Pseudonocardiaceae; genus Saccharopolyspora; species Saccharopolyspora sp. ID03-671. The sequence continues at coordinate 2,413,015 of NZ_CP134054.1, read as the reverse complement.
CCAGCGAAGCGAACCTGCTGACCAGGCTCACCTACAAGTTCTCCCGGCGCCGCTACGGCGCGGTGCTGGACCCGCTGGCCGTGGTCGCCCACCACCAGGGCCTGCTCATGGCCGCCGGCGTGTCGGAGATGGCGGTGGAGAAGGCCGCCACGACGTTGCCCGCGAACCTGCGCGAGCTGGCGATCTACAAGGTGGCCACCAAGATCGGCTGCTCCTGGTGCGTGGACTTCGGCGTCATGCTGCAGCGCAACGACGGCCTGGACGTCGAACGGCTCAAGCACATCGACGACTACCAGGACTCGGACTCCTACTCCGAGATGGAGAAGCTCGTCCTCGCCTACGCCGACGCCATGACCGAGCAGCCCATGCAGGTCACCGACGAGCAGGTCGCCGAACTCGACCGGCGCCTCGGCCACAAGGGCATGGTCGAGCTGACCCACATGATCGCCGTGGAGAACCAGCGCACCCGCTTCAACCACGCCCTCGGCCTCACGGCCCAGGGCTTCACCAGCGGCGAGGCGTGCAAGGTCCCGATGCCCTAGAACTCGACGTGGGTGAGCTTGTCGGGGTTGACGATGTCGAACACCTCGGCCGTCCGCCCTTCGCGGACGGTCAGCGCGAACACCCGGGGGCCCGTTTCGGGAGTGCCCGGGAACAGCAGCCCTAAGTCGCCGTTGACCAGCACCGGGCGGGCCGAGGTGACCAGTTCGGCGCCGTACTTCTCGATGAGCCCGACGGCGAAGCGCGCCACCTTCTCAGCGCCGACGACGGGACGGCGCGCGGTGCGGGCCTTGCCGCCGCTGTCGCCGTAGACGGCGGCCGTCGGGTGCAGCAGCCGGGTGACGGCGGCCAGGTCCGCGGCCGCCACCGCGGTCAGGAACTCCTCCATCGCCCGCTGCTGCTCCGGCAGCGGCACCCGCTCCGGCGGGGCGGCGTCGGCCATCGCCCTGCGCGCCCGCGAGGCGTGCTGGCGCGCGGTCGGAACGCTGCAGCCCAGCACCTCGGCGATCTCGGCGAAGGGCACCTCGAAACCGTCGTGCAGCACCAGCGCGAGCCGTTGGTCCGGCGGCAGCTCGTGCAGCACCCGCATCGCCGCCATCCGCAGGTCGTCCTGCCCGGCCACGATGTCGCCCGGATCCGAATCCACCGCGCTCACCAGCGGTTCCGGCAGCCACGGCCCGACGTAGCTCTCCCGCCGCACCGCTGCCGAGCGCATCCGGTCCAGGCACAACCGGCTGACGACCGTGGTCAGCCAGGCGCCGAGGTCGCGGATCTCGCCGGGATCGCTGTCGGCGAGCCGCAGCCACGCGTCCTGCACCGCGTCCTCGGCGTCGGTGAGTCGTCCGGTCAGCCGGTAGCCGAGCCCGACCAAGCGGCTGCGGTGCCGGTCGAACTCGGCGGCGAGGGTGCTGGTGTCGGGGCTCACGCGATCGATTCTGCCGCATCGGGGCGGCCACCCGGTCGTGTTCGATCGCCTTGGCCCTAGACTGGGTGACGTGGCAGGGAGGATCCGGGAGAGCGACATCGCCGAGGTGCGCGATCGCAACCGGATCGACGACGTCGTCGGCGAGTACGTCGCGCTGCGCAACGCCGGTGGTGGCGCGCAGAAGGGCCTGTGCCCGTTCCACGACGAGAAGACCCCGTCGTTCAACGTGCGCCCCAGCCACGGCACCTTCCACTGCTTCGGCTGCGGTGAGGGCGGCGACGTCATCGCCTTCATCATGAAGATCGAGCACCTCGGCTTCGTGGAGTCGGTGGAGCGGCTGGCCGACCGGGTCGGGCTCCAGCTCCAGTACGAGGGCGGAGCGCCCGGGCCCAAGCGCGACCGGGGAAGCCGGTCCCGCATGGTCGAGGCGCACCGCATCGCCGCCGAGTTCTACGCCGAGCAGCTGCGCTCGCCCGAGGCCCAACCGGCCCGCGAGTACCTGACCACGCGCGGTTTCGACGAGGCCGCCGCCCAGCGCTTCGGCTGCGGGTTCGCGCCCAGCGGCTGGGACAAGCTCACGAAGCTGTTGCTTTCCAAGGGTTTCGAGGTCGAAGAGCTGATCAAGTGCGGGCTCTCCCGCGAAGGCCGGCGCGGCCCTATGGACCGGTTCCACCGCAGGTTGCTGTGGCCGCTGAAGGACCTCGGCGGTGACGTGGTCGGCTTCGGCGCGCGGCGGATCTTCGACGACGACCCGATCGAGGCCAAGTACGTCAACACCTCCGCCACCCCGATCTTCAACAAGTCGCAGGTGCTGTTCGGCATCGACCTGGCCAAGCGGGAGATCGCCAAGCGCCGCCAGGCCGTGGTCGTCGAGGGCTACACCGACGTGATGGCCATGCACCTGGCGGGCGTGCCCACCGCGGTCGCCTCCTGCGGCACGGCGTTCGGCGACGAGCACATCTCGGTGCTGCGGCGGCTGATGATGGACGACGACGCCTTCCGAGGCGAGGTCATCTTCACCTTCGACGGCGACGAGGCGGGGCAGAAGGCCGCGATGAAGGCTTTCGAGGGCGAGCAGCAGTTCGCCGGCCAGACCTACGTGGCGATCACCCCGGACAACATGGACCCGTGCGAGCTGCGCGAGTCGCAGGGCGACGCCGCGGTGCGCGACCTGGTGGCCCGCCGCAGGCCTCTGTTCGAGTTCGCCATCCGCAGCCTGCTCACCGACTACGACCTGGACTCGGTGGACGGCCGGGTCGCCGCGCTCAAGCGCACCGTGCCGCTGGTCGCCCAGATCAAGGACCCGGCCAGCCGCGACGGCTACGCGGCGAAGCTCGCCTGGTGGGCGGGCTGGAACGACGAGAACCAGGTGGTCAAGAGGGTCCGGGAGAGCTCCGGTGCCCCGGTGCGCAAGCAGCGCCGCCCGCGTCGCGACGACAACCAGCAGTCGCTGGGCATGGAGATCGAGCTGCCGCCGAAGCCGCCGCGGCACGATCCGCGCTGGCTGCAACGGGAGGCGATCAAGGCGGCGTTGCAGGTCCCGGCGCTGGCCGGTCCGCTCTACGACTCGCTGCCCGCCGAGGCCTTCACCGAGCCCGCCTACGCCGAGCTGCAGAAGGCCCTGCTGGCCGCGGGAGGCACGGCTTCGGGCCTGAGCGGCGCCGCTCTGGTCGACGCGGTCGCGCAGCGGTGCGAGAGCCAGATCGGTGCCCGGCTTTGCACGCAGCTGGCGGTCGAGGTCCTGGAGTGGACGACCGAGGACGACCCGCGCTACGTGGAAGCGATCATCGCCCGGTTGCAGGAACGCCTGGTCAGCAGGCAGATCGCGGACATCAAGTCCAAGGTCCAGCGGATGTCCCCGCTGGAGGACGCCGAGGAGTACAACGCCCTGTTCGGCGACATGGTCGCCCTGGAGGGTTACCGCAAGGCACTGCTCGAGCAGGCGATGGGAACCACGCTGTGATCAAGAGGCTGCTGGCGAAGCTGGGCGGAACCGCCGAGGTCCCGGAGGACTTCCCGGGCAGCCTCGACGCCGACGAGCAGGTCCTGGCGGTCGCGCCCTGCGCGGAGGGCTCGGTGGTGGCCACCCACCTCGGCCTGTGGCTGCCCGAGGGTCGGCGGGTCGGCTGGCACCTGGTCAGCAAGGCCACCTGGGGCGGCGACGTCCTCACCCTGACCGAGGCCGAGGAGACGCGGCAGATCGACGGCGCGGTGTTCCTGCGCGACCTGGCGCCGCGCCGGTTGGCGCTGAGCGGCGAGTCGCGGTTGCCGGACGTGGTGCACGAGCGCGTCACGCGCTCGATCCGCACCCGCCACCACCGGGAGCTGCCGGGCGGGGGCGCGTGGTTCATCCAGCGCAAGGTGCCGGGCCGGAACGGCATCGAGCTGCAGGTCCGGCCCGATCCGGGCACCGACGAGGCCGCGCTGGACCGGCTGGTCGGGGCCCTGGTGCAGCGCCTGCGCGAGTCCCGCGACCTGCCGGCCTGAGGTCGTTCCACCTCGAAACACCCTCGACGGCACCGCGCGATCCGTATACAGTACGGACGTACTGCTATCGGAGGTGGCGGCATGTGGGATCCGGGCAAGTACCTGACCTTCAGCGATCAGCGCGATCGCCCGGCCTTCGACCTGATCGCCAGAGTGCGCGCCGAGAACCCGCGCCGCGTCGTCGATCTCGGGTGCGGGGCGGGGAACCTGACGGCGCTGCTCACCGGCCGCTGGCCGCGCGCCGAGCTGGAGGCGCTGGACGCCTCCGAGGAGATGGTCGCCGCCGCGCGTGAGCGAGGGGTGCCCGCGCGGGTCGAGGACGTCCGCGACTGGAAGCCGCAGCCGGACACCGACGTGGTGCTGTGCAACGCGGTCCTGCAGTGGGTGCCCGACCACGTCGAGCTGCTGCACCGCTGGCTGCCGGAGCTGCCCGGCGGGGCCTGGTTCACCTTCCAGGTCCCCGGCAACTTCGACGCCCCGTCCCACGCGTCGATCCGCGAGCTGGCCGCCGAGCCGCGCTGGCGCGGCAAGCTCGACGGCGTGCTGCGCCACGACGACGTCGTGCGCGACCCGCTGGAGTACGCCGACGAGCTGGCCGATCCGGACCTCGAGGTCGACGCCTGGGAGACGACGTACGTGCACGCGCTGCGCGGCGACAACCCGGTGCTGGACTGGGTGACCGGCACTGCGCTGCGACCGGTCCGCGCGGCATTGGACGACGAGGAGTGGGCGGAGTTCCGAACCGAGTTGTCGAATCGGCTTTCGCACGCCTATCCGCAACGCCCCGACGGCGTGACCTGGTTCCCGTTCCGCCGCGTCTTCGTCGTCGCCCACCGTGCGTGACCTGCGCGAACCCGGCGGATGGGGTTAATGTGGGGGGTGCCGTGAAAGGCCTTTCGGCCGTCCGCTAAAGTAGTTCCCGTCAGCGCGAGAGAGCGCCGACGACAAGAGAACATTCCTCCGTAGCTCAATCGGCAGAGCATTCGGCTGTTAACCGAAGGGTTACTGGTTCGAGTCCAGTCGGAGGAGCGCAAAGCCCAGGCCTGAGGCCTGGGCTTTTTCGTACGCCGTTGTTCACGGTTGTGGCTGGTTGTGGGGTCGTGGTCGGGGATCGCTACTGTGTTCGGTCGTGGCGAAGCTCTACTTCCGGTACGGGGCGATGAACTCCGGCAAGTCGACCGCGCTGATCCAGGTCGCGCACAACTACAGGGAACGCGGCCAGCAGGTCTTCGTGGTGAAACCGGAGATCGACACCAAGAGCCCGGTGGTTCTGTCGCGGATCAACGTGACGCGGGACGTCGACCTGGTCTCCGACGCCGACACGGCCCTGCGCGCCGTCGTGCTCGCCTCCGGGAGGCCGGACTGCGTGCTGGTCGACGAGGCGCAGTTCCTCACCGGTGAGCAGGTGGAGGACCTGTTCCGGCTGGCGGTGCTCGACGGCATCCCGGTGATCGCCTACGGGCTGCGCAGCGACTTCCGCACCCGCGGGTTCCCGGGGAGCCTGCGGCTGATGGAGCTCGCGCACTCCATCGAGGAACTCAAGACGATCTGCCGCTGCGGCCGCAAGGCGACGCTCAACGCGCGGACCGTCGACGGCGAGTTCACCCAGGACGGCAGCCAGGTCGCCATCGAAGGCGACGTCGGCTACGAGTCCATGTGCGGCACCTGCTACTTGAACAAGGTCGGCACGCTGGGCTGATCGGCTTCGCCGTCGCGGCCTCCTGCTACGACGGATCAGAGCCAGTTCCGGCGTTTGAAGATCGTGTAGAGGCCGAGGCAGACGGCCATCATGAGCACGAGCGCGAACGGGTAGCCCAGGCTCCAGTGCAGTTCCGGGATGATGTCGAAGTTCATCCCGTACACCGTGCCGATCAGGGTGGGGGCGAACAGGATCGCCGCCCACGAGGAGATCCGCTTGATCTCCTCGTTCTGCGCGTAGCTGGCCTCGGTCATGCGCTTCATCTCCTCGTTCTGCGCCTGGGTGACCAGCGTGGCGTTGACCGTGAGGATGTTGTCGAGCATCTGCCGGAAGCCGTCGACGCGCTCGGCGACCGTCGTGGCGTGGTCGGCGACGTCGCGCAGGTAGCGCTGCAGCTCCTCGTCGATCTCGTACTTCTCGAACCCGGCCTCCAGGCTGCGCAGGATGCCCAGCAGCGGCCGGGTGGCGCGCTGGAACTCGATGACCTCGCGGGAGAGCTCGTAGATGCGGCGCGACACGTGGGGATCGGCGCCGAAGACCTCGGTCTCGATCTCGTCGATGTCGTTCTGCAGGCCCGCGATGACCGGTGCGTAGCCGTCCACGACGTGGTCGAGCACCGCGTAGAGCACGGCTTCGGGTCCGCGCCGCAGCAGCTCCGGGTCGGCCTCCATCCGCCGCCGCACCACCGACAGGTCCGGGGCCTGGCCGTGGCGGACGGTCAGCACGAAGTTCGGGCCGATGAACAGGTGCAGCTCGCCGAAGCTGACCTCCTCGACGTCGTCGAGGTAGGTGGCCGCGCGCAGCACAACGAACAGCGTGTCGCCGTAGCGCTCGATCTTGGGGCGCTGGTGGGCGACGATCGCGTCCTCGACCGCCAGCTTGTGCAGGTCGAACTCCTCGGCCGCGGCCAGCAGCTCCTCCTCGGCCGGCCGGTAGAGGCCGATCCAGGCCATCGTGCCGTCGGCGCCGGGCAGCTGCCGGTAGGTCTCGCCGAGGCTGACCGGGGTGGAGATGCGGACGCCGTCGCGGTAGATCGCGGTGTCGATCAGCGGCCGGTCGGCCAGCGGGCGCTCGTCCCGGGCGCGCGGATCCATCGAGTGCTCGGGCGCCGCGTCCTGACGGGTCACCGGCTCGGGTTTGCTGCCGCGCCTGCGCAGCGGGCGAGGGCGCCATTCGGGCACGGGGGACCTCCCGAGGTCGTCGGGGCAGGCGATCGGGTCGAGCGTACCCAGCGGCGAGGGCGGCGCGCTGGTCCCGGAAGCATCGAAGCCGCCGGGACCAGCAGGTCACGGCGGCCTCGCGGCGGTGTCGATCAGGGTTTGCGCGCGACTCCCGCCCAGACCACCGAGTCGTTCGGGCTGTCGAACTCGACCACCGGCGCGTTCTCGCCGGACTCCTCCGGGTGCCACACAGCGTCCAGGTGCAGCCGGGCTCGACCAGCTCGTAGTCGCCGAACAGCTCCTCGATCTCGCCGTGCGGCCGCCAGATCACCGGTGTCGCCGACTTGTCGTACATCTTCCCGAAGTCGGCCATCTCCTGCTTGCGGCTCTCCGGGACGTCATCGGCGGTGCCGTGGGTGACGACCAGGAACGAGCCCTGGGGCAGCAGTTCGCGGAAGCGCGCCACCGACTGCGGGCCGATGTCCTCGCCGTCGCTGCCGGGCTGGGTCACGTGCAGCACGGCCAGCAGCAGCAACGCCACCGGCTGCTCGATGTCGATGACCCCGCTCTCCTCGATCTGCTTCCACAGCCGGTCGGGTTCGCGCAGGTCGGCGTGCAGGACGGTGTGCTGATCGGTGACGTCCTCCTGCTCCAGCAGGATGCGCGAGTGCGCGACGGCGACCGGTTCGTTGTCGACGTAGACCACGCTGGCGTCGTCGACGATCTCGTCGGCGACCTGGTGGGTGCTGCCCATCGTCGGAACGCCGGAGCCGATGTCGATGAACTGCCGGATGCCCTGCTTGCACAGGTAGCGCACCACCCGGTGCAGGAAGAGGCGGTTGGCCTTGGCCGCGGCGGCGACGAACGGGTAGCGCTCCAGCGCCTTCTCGCCGAAGACGCGGTCGACCGCGTAATTGGCCTTGCCACCGAGGTAGTAGTCGTAGACCCGGGCGACGTTGGGGTGCTCCAGGTCCACGCCTTCCGGCGTGAACATCTCCGCCCTCGACTGACTCACGGTTTCTACCCCTTCGCGGTACCCGTACTCCCGTGACGGAACGTAGCGATCACGTCACGCTCACTCGCCGCCGTAGTCTGCCACCGAACGGGTGTTGGGTCATACACCCATCGGGTTGATTCCATTCCGCTTCCATGGAGAGCGAAAACCGCCCGTCGGGGCCGCCGCGCCTTGTTCGCAGGTCGTTCCGGGAGTCCGGAATCGACGTTCCGCTCGCTTCGAATTCGCATTCGATCCGCTTTGATCGATTCCGAAGCGCAACGCGTCCGAAACCGAACGGAACCTGATCGTCCGGGGCCCGATCGGCGGTTCCAGCGGGCGGCGACCCGGACGAAGATCGAGGACGGTGGATGTGAGAATCTTGGTGTGATCGGCGATGTTCCAGCGTGGGGGCGTCCTGATCACCCAGCATCGCCAGTCCGCACGCCGCGGACCGCCGGCCGGATAACGATCCAGGGTCGAAATGCGCGATGTCGCCCTCGTTCGGCGCGCGGCCGACGGTTCTGGTGCGGATGATTCGTGCCAAGCCCGGTGGCGCGCAGCCGCCTCAAGGGCCGACCGCGCCGGCTGATTCGATCGATTTCCGACCGAGACGAATTCGTGATGCGAATTGGCGCAACGGTTCTCCGTTGCGCTCCGTCCCTCGAATGCAGGTGGTCGTTCGAGGGGACTGACACAGGACGGGGGAGTCAGATGTCCGCACCAGGGATCGGCAAGGAACCGCACATCGCGCTGCCTGACCTCACTTCGGTCAGCAAGCTGCCGAAACCGATCAAGGCAGTCGTGTACTTGATCATCATGTCGGTGCTGACGGTGGCCGCCATCGGGGCGCTGATGGCCACCATCGCGATCATCGGTCAACTATCCGGGGCGTTCGACATCTTCCGCCTGCTGGGCTGAAGACCGACACCTCCGCGAAGGCCCGGCGTCCCCCACAGGCGCCGGGCCTTCGTCATGCCCGGACCCGATCACTGCGGTCGCGAGGCGGGGCAGCGACCCCGATACTCGGGCGTCCCGGAAGTGCCGCAGGCGGAGGTGCGGGTGATGAGCAGACCGATCGCGACCACGGTTCTCGCCGTGGCCCTGCTCGCCTGCCCGGGCGCGCCGGGAGGGCCGTCCATGCTGAGCGGAGGCGGTCGTGACGATTCTCGGCAATTCCCGTCCGATTCCGGGTACCGGCACTCCGCCGTGGAATATGACGATCCGGCGGGATTTCCGCAATGCGCCGCAGCGCTCGGTCCGCGAGCCCCCGGAACCGAGGGGCACGGCGCTCACCTGTGCGAACAGCCCGTGATCGACCCGTCCGAACGATGATCGGGGACTCCGCTCGCGAAGATCGGTAGACCAGCCGACGCAACGCCCGTGCGCTGCGGTTTCCGCCGTTCCGCCCAACGCCTTGATGGGCCGTCCGGCCGGAACACCCGGCGACCCCGCTCCGTCACACCCTCGATACGATCGCCGATACCGAGCACCCCACGGGGCAGTAGCTCAGCTGGTCAGAGCAGCGGACTCATAATCCGTCAGGTCGTGGGTTCAAGTCCCACCTGCCCCACTCTTGAGCAGGCAAGACGGCCTATTTTGGCGAGCGCGTTTTCTCCTGGGTGCGGTTTTGGGTGCGAGTAGCCTCGCATCCATGGCGCACGCACCCAGGGAAGACCGTTCTCGGGGACGCATCGAAGAGCGCGCCCGGACACTCCGAGTGATCGTCTACGCCGGCATCGACCCGGTGACGGGCAAGCGCGTCTATCTCCGCGAGACGATCCAGGGCACGGACAAGGCCGCGCACAAGCGTGCGAACAAGGCACTCAACAAGCTGCTGGCCCAGGCCGACAAGCAGCAGACCGCGACGTCGTCGGTGAAGTTCTCGTTCGCGCTCGACGAGTGGATGCGCACGAACGAGATCGAGGACAGCACCAGCAACACCTACCGCGGCTACATCAATCGAACGATCGTTCCCGCGCTCGGCGAGCAGCCGGTCAACAAGATCTCGGCCCGGACGCTGGAGTCCTTCTACTCAGATCTGCGCCGCTGCCGGGCGCGGTGCGACGGCAAGCCGTACGTCGGACACCGGAAGCCCGACGAGCACGACTGCCAGAAAGCGAAGTGCCGACCGCACGCGTGCAGCCCGATGGCGCAATCAACGGTCCGGCAGATTCACGCGATCATCAGCGGCACCCTCGACGCGGCCGAGCGCTGGGAGTGGATCGACTCCAACCCCGCCCGCGTCGCCCGCAAGCCGAAGCAGAAGCGCCCCGAACCCACACCGCCCACCCCAGCCGAGGCCGCACGCTTGTCCGAGGAAGCGTTCAGGATCGACGACGACTGGGGCACCCTCGTCTGGCTGGCCATGACCACCGGCATGCGCCGAGGCGAGCTGGCCGCACTGCGCTTCTCCCACATCGAACTGGACCAGGAAGTCGTCTGGGTCCACCGAAACTTGGTGCGAGGCAAGGAGAAGGACACCAAGACCCACCAACGCCGCCGCATCGCCCTCGACTCAGAAACCGTTTCAGCAGCGTCGAGACCCCAGACCACACCGGGCCGTACTCCCAAACGCCATGACACCCCGCTACAAGTAGATGGCGACTCGCCTCGGTATCGAGACCCACCTACACGCCTTGCGCCATTACTCGGCGACTGAGTTGCTGACAGCGGGCGTGGATCTACCGACGGTTTCAGGTCACCTCGGACACGGTGGGGAGGAGCGACGACGCTGAAGGTCTACGCGGCATGGGTAGCGGCGTCCGGACCGGAAGGCCGCCGAGAGCATCGGAAGCAGAATGCCGAAACGGAAACCGGCGGAAGGGTTTTGAGCCGATGAGGCATCGAGCTTCGCTCTCGGTCCCGCGGATGGGTAGTTGGCGTCAAATTGGCCGACCGGGCTAGTCCGTATAGGCGATTAGGGTCGGAAACATTCCGCCCCGGCTGACAATCCGTCATACTGTCGCGCAACGCGCTCGATTATTGCTGGACCAGAGCTCTAGGCGGGAATAACTCAAGCTGGTGGGTATGCGGGACGAATTCGATGACGACGACGAGATCGACGAGTACTATTATAATGATTTCTCTGGTCAGGCTGAATATGTCGTTCAAGCCGGGCCCTTAAACGGGGGTGTGGAGCTTAACGATGTGGATATCAGCCACCACAGCCACTACTATGACCGCGACTATGACACTTTCGAGTATTCGATCATGAGGGGCGCTGGTTTCCTCTTCTTCTTGGCCTTGTTCATCGCAGGTTCAACTTATGCTGCACTATTCGCAGAGTTAGATCTCGCGTTCTTCGACTGGGTCAAGCTCGCGATCAGCAGTGGCATACTTACCGTCGTTTTCGTCACCTCTGAGCACTGGATATTCGACAACCCTAGTTTCGGCTTTCTGAGATTCTTTGTCTCCGTAATATTGATCATTTTGGGGTACAACTACGGGGAAAATCTTCAAGCCCTTCAGGAGTTGAACTCGATCATTTCGGGGTGGCTCGTGTGGAAGTTCTAGCTCGAACTTGGAGAAACGTACGACGAGATCGCCGAACTGCGACAGATGCACAGCTTGCCCGGAAACATCCGTCAGCAACTCGCCGTCATCCTCACCGAACTCCACACGCTCGCAGGCCGGCAAGCCCTCGATTTCGGCAAGACACAGAAACCCTGGCAGCACTACGAACGGGCGAACCAGGCCGCACGCGAGACCGGCAGCGAGTCGCACGAGATCCACACAGCAGCCGAACAGGCCTTCGTGCTTCTTGAACTCGGTGAAACCGAGAAGGCTAGGGTTCCTAAAGGAAGCCCGTATTGATGATGACCGAGGATGGAAGGAAGCGGCGACCAGAGAGCAAGCGATGAAGGACTCGTCTACCTCAAAAGAGGAGGACGAGATTACGATTGACATTATGGCGACAGGAGCTGAAGCTCCGCAGAGGGCTGAAATGTTACCGAACTTGAATAAGTTATCCGAAGGGTGTGCCCGCAAGGTGGATTCGCCTACAGGCTGATTTCGCTAGAATCCTGTATGGCTTCCCTCGCAGAAACGCAATCAAGGCTGGATATGCAGCGCGGAAGCAACAAGTATCGCTGCGGCAAGCAGCGCGAGATAGATCCAGAGTGCTGGGCGGCTTGAGCGGTGTTCACTGGCGGCGATGGCGCTGAATCCGATCGCGCCACCTACTCCGTAGACAACGGCTCCGATGGTGGCGAAGCCAGCCTCGACCGTGATTTGGGTGGCGAAGAAGAGGGCTGACCCGGTCAAGGGAATGATGACGAGCCATACGACGATTGCCAGTGCGAGTACGAGCCAACCTACGATCGTCCCGGCAGTCGGGGGCTTCGTGGCGTCGATTTTCATTAGTCAGTTTCCCTTGCCGTGGTTGGCGACGACGCGAGCCATCCCATCAACGGCCTCGTCGTATGTCCAGTAGTCGCCGTGGTAGGACCAGTCGTGGACCGGGAGCTCCTGGCCGCCGAAGCTCGGATCCGATGGGTTCCGGCCGAACCAATGATCATCGGTGGTTTCAAGTCGGCCGTAATCGGCTGGGTTCGGCGACGGGGTGAAGTAGTCGATCGCGTCGAGATTGGCTGTGCCGGACCAGACTCGGTTCGGGTCGACTCCGAGTTCGCTGGCATGGTCGACGCCGACGCCGGGGGAGCCGAGGAACACGATGTTGTCCGCGTGGATACCGTGATCCCGTGCGGCGTATCCGACCTCTGTAGTCCCGTACGAGTGCCCGATGACCGTGTTGTTGCTCGGCTGGTCGAGTTCGTGGCCGACACGCAGCCCTTCTTGGAACTCCGAGAGTCCGCGGCTTCCTTCCTCGGCGAAGCGGCCATTGGCGGCGTCCGGGAGGCTCGGCGGTGACTCGTACCCGGCGTAGGTGATCGAGGCGAAGGACTGGTTCGGTTCGAGTGCCTGCGCGCGCTGCATGACCTTGTCGGCGTCAGTCGAGTAGTTCATGACGTCGCCGAGGTCGGAGTAGGTTCCCGGCACAGTCGTCATGACGTTCTGCGCTGTGTCCGGATTACCGTTCGCAATGATGGCTTGTCCGCGACCACCGCTCGCAGTCGCATCGATGCCCAACAGGTAGTGGCCGGGCTGGTGGACAGTCGCATCGAGCTGCTTGAGGCCAGCAAGTGACTCCTCGAGCTGCTCCTTCTGCGTCTCCAGCCGCTCCTTCTCAGCGGCCAGACCATCACCAGGACGGATGTCGGCGATTCGCTGCTGCACAGCACGGTACTTCGACTCCAGAGCCTGACGCTGGCTGGCGAGCAGTGACAAATTGGCCTCGTGCCGGACAGTCGTGGGCAGGCCGTTGCCGTTCCCGATCATCTGCGGGAATCGGTCCATCAGGTCGGCTCGCTGCGCTGTCGATAGCGAACCCCAGCAGGCGCGTGTTGCTGCTGGTCCTTGCGCCGTGGCCTGCTCGAATATGCCCTTGGTCGCCTCGGCAGCGCGTGTCTCCATCGCGGTCGCGGCGCCCGCGAGCGTCGTACCTGCTGGGCTGGATGGGTTCGCGCCGGCCTGTTCCCACGCTCCGGCCTGGGAGATCAGGCCCATCTCGTTCTTGGCCGAGTCCAGTGCGCGGACGAGCTGGGCGTGCGCCGAGCGCTCCATGTCGCGTGCTTGATTCACAGTGGCTTCAGCTTCGGCATAGGCGGCTTCCGCCTGCGCATGCTTCGCCTGTGCCGCCTCGCTTTGGGCTTGAGGAGGCTGCGTTCCGCTCCCGGGGATCGCGTTCGGATCCGCTGCGGGGAGCGGTTTCGGTGGGTAGATCAGGTCGCGGAGCACGATGAGACCGCCACCGTTCGCGACCTGTTTCGCCTGCTCCATCCGCGACTTCACAGTGTCGATCTCGTCGCACCACGCCTCTACAGCGCTAGCGACTCGGCCGAACACCCTGGCTAGTGCGTCTCCGTCACCGCCCTGCTGAGACGTCCAACCTTGGAATGCCTCAGAGGCGGCTCCGTCCCACTCAGCTGCCGCTTGATTCCGAGCATCGAAAGCACCGGTCGCGACCTTTTCGACACCGCTGCTGAGCTTGTGCACCTGCTGCGCGTAGCCGCGCATTGCGCCGGGATTCCCGGCGACCCATGTGTTCAGCACGATCGGTCAGCGCCCCACCCGCTCGAACATCCCGGCGTTGCCGTCGTCCGTGCCGCTGTAGGTCGCCTTGTTCGCGTCCAGGTCCGACGCGCCGCGATGCACCGTCTCCACGAAACCGGCGGCAACGCGCAACAGATCGGCTGTCGTCGCTGAAACCGCCGCACTCGACGGCCCGGCATCGCCAGGCGGCAACGGTTGCGCACGCCCCAGTTCGTCGGTCGACCGTTCCAAGCCGCCAGCCATCACGCCGAGCCTGGACGGCTCGATCCGCAACACCAACTTGGCCCCTCTCCGCAAAGGTCACGTTGTGTCAGTGCCCCGGACGATAACCAACTTGACCTGCGGAGGACTCCGGAGTTCTACTCATTCTCGACCGTCGCCACTCGAACAGAGCAGCGGTAGGAGCGCACCCGTGACGTGGGCTACAGGGATGATGGATCGCTGGGTGCGGGACTGGGTGCGAACTCCCGCGAAAGGTGCCCGCTGGGGCCCTCGGATGTACTCGGTGCGCCCGATTTGCCCCTGTTCTACAACGGAGCGATAACAGATGGCCGACTCATAATCCGTCAGGTCGTGGGTTCAAGTCCCACCTGCCCCACGTCTTCGCGGCAGAGAGATCCTCTCCACGCTTTCCCCGCACATTCTTCGAACAGTTCCGCTTCGTCGAGCCTTCGGCGTGACGCTCTTCGGGGCTGGGTGGGTTATGGGTTGAGCGCCGCGGTGCCATGGTTGTTCTCGTGGGTGAGGGGGATGTGGCTCTCGGGGCTGATGGGCAGGTCGCGGAGGCGGTGGCGGCTGAGCTGGAGTCGTTGAGCAACGCGTGCCGGGCTGATGCGAGTCGGCTGGGGCGGTTGATCGCGCCGGACTTCCACGAGTTCGGTTCGTCAGGCGGGGAGTTCGGGCGCGAAGTGGTTGATCGCGTTGCGGCGGAGACGGATCCGGGAGGTGAGTCGGTCGGCGTGCGGAACCTGCGCGGATGGCTCATCGCCGACGGCGTCGTGATGCTCAAGTACACCAGCGAGTTCGGGGGTCGGCGATCGAACCGCACCTCGCTGTGGCGGCGCGTGGGGCCGGGTCACTGGCAGATGTTCCACCACCAGGGAACACCGGTGACGTAGAAACGCGCCGGCCGCTCACGCGAGGTGAGCGGCCGGCGCGTTGGTTCTACGAGGCTCAGACGCGGACCGAGCTGGCCTGCGGGCCCTTCGGGCCCTGGGTGACCTCGAAGGTGACCTGCTGGTCCTCCTCGAGGCTGCGGAAGCCGCTGGCGTCGATGGCCGAGTAGTGGACGAACACGTCCGGGCCACCGTCGTTCGGGGCGATGAAGCCGAAGCCCTTTTCAGCGTTGAACCACTTCACGGTTCCCTGTGCCATGTCTTCTCCTCCTGGGAGTTGGAGCGTGTGACGGGCGCCCACACCGCGTGAGAGCCCGGGCCGGAGATCTCGAACGGCGGCTATTCCAACTGCAACCAGGGGGGACAGCTGCTCGCTCGCATCACAATCCTGCGAGCGTGCGCAAACACGAACCCAGAAAAACAACGACCGCGGCCCAGCTTACACACCCCGCCCCGGGACCACACCGGACACGCTTCGACACCGGGGTCGGAAATTCGGTGTCGGGGAAGCGGAGGCGATCGCTACCGTCCGGGCGTGGGGTTCGCCGAGGAACTGGTGGCAGCGCCGCGGGGGCGGCGGTCGTGCGTCAGCGCGCTCGCGGGACGCCAGGTGCTGCGGCCGGACGAGGTGGGGGAGCTCGTCGAGCGCGACCTCGGGACCCCGGGAGACCGGGAGCTGCTCGCGGCGTTGGCGAGCTCGGTCGACGTGGCGATGTACTGGCAGGAACCCGACGCCGTCGATCAGGCGTTGGCGGACCCCGGCATCGGACCGCGGTTGTTGCCGGTGGCTCGGGCCATCGCCTCCGCCCCGGACGCGCGGTGGTGGTCCTCGGGAATCGACCTCGATGCCCAGGTCCACGTCGAGATGGAGCGGACGGCACCGCCCACGGATCGACCGGGTGCCGAGATCGTGGGCCGGTGGCGGGACGAGACCGTTGAGGACGAACGCCGATCTCGTCAGCGGCCGTCCGACCCGTCGGCGAACTTCAGCGGGCACTGGTGGTCCGCGCCGCCCCGCGAGCTGATCACCACCACGCGGGCGCGGCCCGCGGCGCTCGGACTGTGCTTGGAGGAGGACAGCTTCGGTCCGGAATGGGCCTGGTGCCGGTCGGTGCGCACGACCCGGGAGCCGCGCGTCCTCGAGATCACCGGGCCGGAGGCGTGGTGCGAGATCGTCGAGCGCTACCCGCTGGAGGTGACGCTGTCCCGCAGGCACGACTGGTGGCGGGTCACCGGGTGGGCCGGCCGCTGGCTCATCCCGGACTGGAACGCCGTGGCCGCCGACCACGACGCCGTGCACCTGACCTGCGCCGGATACCTGACCACCGCTGGGCGGGCGCTGCCCGTGGACGAGGCGCGGACGATGCTCGCGGGCTGGGACCCCGACCAGACGTACTGGTTCAGCGATGACCTCGACGTCGGTGAACCGGTCTTCTGGCGCGGTGAACCCGAGGACCTCGACACCTGGGCGCCCGCCGATCCCGATGAGGTCCTGCCCGAACCACCGCCACCGCCACCACGGCCGCGAGGGCGGCGGTGGTGATTCAGGGGCTTCCGGAAACGCCCGGGACAGGCCTCCGCGTACCGGAAGGGCTAGTTCTTGCGCCAGGTGTAGGCGGCGGAGAACGGGTGGTTGCGGAAGCGGGTCCACTTCGGCTTGATCTTCAGCCAGTCGTCGTCGATGACGTTCTCGTGCAGCTCCGCCAGGCGCCAGCCCGCGCCGACGCCCGCCGCGACGTGGTCGCTGATCAGGTGGACGTGAGTGGCGATCGCGACCGGCTCGCCCTCGGCGTTGGTGTAGTGGGTGGGCATGCCGGAGGTCATGATGAAGTGCGGGTGGTACGTGACCAGCACGAACGCCGCTCCCGGGGTGGCCAGCCGGTGCGCTTCTGCGTAGAGCGGGCGCAGGTCGGGCAGGTGCTCGTCGATCAGCGAGCAGATCACCAGGTCGTAGGACTCACCCGGGAGCCCGGTCGCCGAGGCGTCGGCCTCCACCAGCCGCTCGTGGGCGCCCCTGCGCCGGGCCAGGTCCAGCATCTCCGGGGTGACGTCGACCCCGTCGACGTGCTGCACACCGCGGTCCCGCAGCCACTGCCCGGTGCGGCCGGTGCCGCAGCCGAGATCGGCTGCCCTTCTGACCTGGGGCCACGACGGCTCGGCCAGGCGCTCCAGCAGCGCCAGGTCCATCACGTCCTCGACGGTGCTCTCGTAGTGGGCGACCCACTCGCCGTACCCGGTCCGGACATCGACGGTCCGGTACCCCCGCGCGTCAAACGTCTCGAAATCCACGCGATCCATGCTTGCGCACGGGGGTCCAGGCCGAAACCGAATTTCCGGGACCGCCCCGGGACGGATCGCTGCCGCAATCGGGTACCGGAACACGGCCGCAATCCCGTCACCCGGGGCCGGGAGGTCAGCGGAGGGGCATGCCGACGTAGTTCTCCGCGAGGGTCGTCGCCGAGGCGTGCGAGGAGCGGAGGTAGTCGAACTGGGAGCGCTGCAGGCGGCGGTCGAAGGCCTGGTCGGGGCCTTCGAAGCGGTGCGTCAGCGACGTCATCCACCACGAGAAGTGCTGCACCCGCCACACCCGCTCCAGGCACCTCGCCGAGTACTCGTCGAGGCCGGTGTCGCTGCCCGTGCGGTAGTGGTCGACCAGCGCCTCCGCCAGCCGGTCCACGTCGGCCACCGCCAGGTTCAGGCCCTTCGCTCCCGTCGGCGGGACGATGTGGGCCGAGTCCCCGGCGAGGAACAGCCTGCCGTGGCGCAGCGGCTCGGCCACGAAGCTGCGCATCGCGGTGACCGAGCGGTCGATGATCGGCCCCTCCTGCAGCTTCCAGCCCGGCGAGGCCAGGCGGGTGCGCAGCTCGTCCCAGATGCGCTCGTCGGACCAGTCGTCCAGCTGCTCGTCCGGCGCGCACTGCAAGTAGAAGCGGCTGATCGTGGACGAGCGCATGCTGTGCAGCGCGAACCCGCGTTCGTTGTTGGCGTAGATCAGCTCGTCGGTGGACGGCGCGACCTCGGCCAGGATGCCCAGCCAGCCGAACGGGTAGACGCGCTCGTAGACCCGGCGCACGTCCGGCGGGATGACGTCCCGGCACACGCCGTGGAACCCGTCGCAGCCGGCGACGAAGTCCGCGTGCAGCACCTGCGCCCGCCCGTCGTGGGTGAAGGTCACGCTCGGGCTGTCGGTGGTGACGTCGTGGACGGCGACGTCGTCGACCTCGAACAGCACCTGCCCGCCGTCGGCGCGCCGCCGCTCGTTGAGGTCCTTGACGACCTCCTGCTGACCGTAGACGGTGATCGCGCGGCCGGTCAGCTCGGTGAACGGGATGTGCAGCCGCTCCTCGTCGAACTGCAGGTGCACGCCCTCGTGCCGGTCGCCCTCGCGCAGCATCCGCTCGCCGACGCCGACCTCCCGCAGCAGGTCGACGGTGCCCTGCTCCAGCACGCCCGCGCGGACCCGCTGCTGGACGTACTCCTGACTGCGCCGCTCCAGCACCACCGAGTCGATGCCCTGCAGGTGCAGCAGGTGGGACAGCAGCAGACCGGCGGGACCACCGCCGACGATCGCGACCTGGGTACGCAAAACACGGCCTCACTTCTCCGGGGGACCACGGACAAGCATCACTGTCGGATCCGGGACCCGCTCGAACGATGCCTCCGCTTCTGCTGGACGGAAAACGGACCCCCGGATGCCAGGATGTGCCCGTGGCGAAGGCGCAGCGATCGGGACGACCCCGCGATCCCGGGGTCGAGCAGCGCGCGCTGGCCGCCGCGCGAACCGTCTACGCCGAGCGCGGCTGGAGTGGTTTCTCCCTCGACGAGGTCGCCCGCCGCTCCGGGATCGGCAAGGGCTCGCTGTACCTGCGCTGGCCGGACAAGGCCGCGCTGCTGGTCGCGGCGGTGCGGGAGCGGGCCGGGTTCATCGCCGAGATCGACACCGGTTCGCTGCGCGGGGACCTGCTGGCCTTCGCACGCGGCTGGCGGGACTACCTGCGCACCGACGAGGGCGCGCTGATCTTCCGGCTGGGCGTGGACGCCACGTTCTCGCCACAGCTGGCCGACGCCTTCGCCGACGACCCGTACCCGGAGCACATCCGCGCCACGCGCGCGATCGTCCGCCGCGGCATCGACCGGGGCGAGCTGCCGCCGCACACCTCGGTCGCCCTGGTCGCCGATCTGGTGGCGGGCGCGGTCACCAACCACGTGCACACCACGCCTGCGCACCTGCTCGACTCCCAGAACGCCGACCACGTCGACGATCTCGTCGACGTGGTCCTGGTCGGAACGCGAAAGAGGTCGGAGGTTCCCGCGGAAACCTCCGACCTCTGAGCGAACCTCAGCAGCAGCGGGAGCCGGGGTTGGCGTCCTGCTTGTCGATGTGGGCCTTCCAGAACTCGCGCTCGGACATCGGCTGCTGGTCCGGGTGGTGGGTGCGGTGGTGTTCGAGGTAGGTCTCGTAGGCCGTCTCACCCACCACGCCGCGCACGATCTGCCAGGCCGCGCGGACGGATCCGCGCAGCCTGGTCAGCGTCGTTCCGGTCAACTCCCGCTCCCGGACGCGGCGAGCTCCTTCTGCTTCCGGCGCTCCTCGGCCGTCGGGATGAGGCCCGCGGGCGCCCACAGCTCCGACTCGACGTACTCGGCCTCGGTGCTGGGCAGCGGCTCGGTGGCGCGCAGCGCCTTGATCCAGACGCGGACGGCGTCCACCAGCACGATGATGATCAGCACCGCGAACAGCACGCTCAGCACGCCGTCCACAGTGGAGTTGACCACGACCTTCTGCATCTCCTCCACGGTGGAGGCGCTGCCCTTGCTGGTCTGCCCGGCGTCCAGCGCCGCCTGGTAGGACGCCCGCTGCGCGAAGAACCCGATCTTGGCGTCGGAGGAGAAGATCTTCTGCCAGCTCGCCGTCAGCGTCACCGCCGCGTCCCAGGCCAGCGGGATCAGCGTGACCCACGCGTACTTCGCCTTGCCCGCCTTGATCAGCAGCGTCGTGGCCACCGCGAGCGCCACCGCCGCCAGCAGCTGGTTGGCGATGCCGAACAGCGGGAACAGCTGGTTGATGCCGCCCAGCGGGTCGTTCACGCCGGCCCACAGGAAGTAGCCCCACGCGCCCACGATGATCGCGCTGGCCAGCCAGTTGCCCGGCTTCCAGCTGACGTCGCCGAAGCGCTTCCAGACGTTGCCGACCGTGTCCTGCAGCATGAACCGGCCCACCCGGGTACCGGCGTCCACAGTGGTCAGGATGAACAGCGCCTCGAACATCACCGCGAAGTGGTACCAGAACGCCTTCATCGCGTCCCCGCCCATGACCTGCGAGAACACCTCGGACAGGCCCAGCGCCAGGGTCGGTGCGCCGCCGCTGCGGCCCACCAGGGTCTCCTCCTCGACGGCCGCGGCGGCCGCCGACAGCTGCTCGGGGGTGACGTGGAAGCCGATGCCGGCCACCGCCTGCGACGCCGACTGCACGGTGTCGCCGAGCGCGTTGGCGGGCATGTTCATCGCGAAGTAGATGCCCGGATCGATGATGCAGGCCGCCGCCAGCGCCATGATCGCCACGAACGACTCGGTGAGCATGCCGCCGTAGCCGATGACCCGGATCTGCGATTCCTTCTCGACCATCTTCGGCGTGGTGCCCGAGGAGATCAGCGCGTGGAACCCGGACAGGGCGCCGCAGGCGATCGTGATGAACACGAACGGGAACAGCGCACCCGAGAACACCGGGCCCTTGCCGTTGAGCGCGAAGTCGGTGACCGCCTCGGTCTGCATCGCCGGCATCGCGATCAGGATCGACACCGCCAGCAGCACGATCACGCCGACCTTCATGAAGGTGCTCAGGTAGTCGCGCGGCGCCAGCAGCATCCACACCGGCAGCACCGAGGCGATGAAGCCGTAGATGATCAGCGCGAAGGTGACCTCGTTGCCGGAGAGGGTGAAGAACTCCGCCATGCCGGACTCGGCCACCCAGCTGCCGCCCGCGATCGCGGCCAGCAGCAGCACGATGCCGATCACCGACACCTCGACGATCTTGCCCGGGCGCAGGTAGCGCAGGTAGAAGCCCATGAAGAGGGCGATCGGGATCGTCATGCCGATGGAGAACGCGCCCCACGGCGACCCCTTCAGCGCGCCCACCACGACCAGCGCCAGCACCGCCAGCAGGATGATCATGATGGCGAGCACGGCGATCAGCGCCGCCACGCCGCCCACCGGGCCGATCTCCTCCCGGGCCATCTGGCCCAGGCTGCGGCCGTTGCGGCGGGTGGAGAAGAACAGCACCACCATGTCCTGCACCGCACCGGCGAAGATCACGCCGAGGATGATCCAGATCGTCCCGGGCAGGTACCCCATCTGCGCGGCCAGCACCGGGCCCACCAGCGGACCGGCACCCGCGATCGCGGCGAAGTGGTGACCGAACAGCACCCGCCGGTCGGTCGGGTGGAAGTCAGCACCGTTGTTGAGCCGCTCCGCCGGAGTCGCCCGCTTGTCGTCGACGCCCAGGACCCGCTTGGAGATGAACCGCGCGTAGAAGCGGTAGGCGATGGCGTAGGAGGCCAGCGCCGCGAAGACCAGCCAGGCGGCCGAGATCTCCTCACCGCGCACCAGCGCGATCACGCCCCAGCTGACCGCGCCGACGAGCGCGACCAGCACCCAGACCACGATTTCCTTGGCACTCATTCTGCGCTTCCGAGCCGATCCACCGCTCGGGGCCGTTGTCGTAGCCACCGTCTCGGACTCCAATCCTGCTGTGCGAGACGCGTGTGCACAGCAGTTCTAGAGCATCGGCGCGCGCGTCTGGAATGTCCAGCCCGTTTCGCCAGCGTAATCAGGATGTGAAGTCCTCACCCGACGTCGCGGGTGAGCGCGGCCAGCTCGTCGAGCTTCCGCAGCGTCTCGTCGCGCGGAAGCGTCGGCAGCATCAGCAGCGCGCGGTCCACACCGGCCTCCGCGTAGCCGGTGAGCTTCGCGGCGTCGTCCTCGGCGCCGAACAGCGTGACCGGGACCCTCTTCCCCGCTTCGTCGCGCACCCGGGAGATGAGGTCGCCGAGGTTCTCGGTGCCGCCGCGCGGCAGCCAGCCGTCGCCGAACTCGGCGACCCGGGCGATCGAGCGCTCGCTCTCACCGCCGATGTAGATCGGCGGGTGCGGCCGTTGCACCGGCTTCGGCCACGCGTAGATCGGGTCGAAGTCGACGAACTCGCCGTGGAACTCGGCCTTCTCCTGCGTCCAGATCTCGCGCATCGCCCGGATCCGCTCGTCCATCAGCCTGCCCCGGGTGCGCGGATCGGTGCCGTGGTTGCGCATCTCCTCGCGGTTCCAGCCGGCGCCGACGCCGAAGACGGCCCGGCCGCCCGAGATCAGGTCGAGGCTGGCGACCTCCTTGGCGGTGGTGATCGGATCGCGCTCGACGACCAGTGCGATACCGGTGGCCAGCAGCAGGTTCTCGGTGACCGGCGCGATCGCCGACAGCGCCACGAACGGGTCCAGAGTGCGGTAGTAGATCCGCGGCAGCTCACCGCCGCCCGGGTACGGCGACTCGCGGCTGGCCGGGATGTGGGTGTGCTCGGCGAGGAACAGTGCGTCGAAACCGCGCTCCTCCAAAGCCCTGCCGAGATCCACCGGTCCGATGCCCTCATCGGTGACGAACGTCGAGATGCCGAACTTCATGGCGACTCCTCCTCGCAGGATGCGGCCGCCACCAGCCCTACCGGTGCGCGCGGGGGACGGCAAGGCGGTCCCGGGGCGTGGGCCGGTGGCGTGAATGCGCCCGACGGACTGATCAACACGGCCGCGCGTCGGTAGAGTCGCCGCAGTTGATCGCTGCCGATTCGGTAACGACCGAGAACCGGCCACAACCCAGGAGGGGGTCCCGGGCGTCGTGCACAGATGTGACGGTGTCGATCGCAATGCCTGCGACCGTCCGGCCCGGTGACAGGTCGGCGGTCATGGACGAGCTGACGAGCAAGCTGACCGACCTCTACCAGGAGCACTACGCGCAACTGCTGCGCATCGCGGTGCTCCTGGTGGACGACCGCGCCTCCGCCGAGGACATCGTGCAGGACGCCTACCTGCGCGTGTTCGACTCGCGGAACCGGTTGCGCGATCCCGACAAGGCGCTGGCGTTCCTGCGGCAGGCGGTGCTCAACAGGGCGAGATCGACGTTGCGCAGACGCCTGGTGGCGCGCAAGTACCTGCCGAAGCTGGCCGTGGACGACAGCCTGCCCGACGACACCGGGCGCGGGCTCGACCGCGCCGTGCTCGCCCAGGCGCTGGCGCGGCTGCCGCGCAGGCAGCGGGAGGCGATCGTGCTGCGCTACTACGCCGATCTGAGCGAGATCCGCACCGCCGAGGTGATGGGGTGCAGTCAGGGCTCGGTGAAGTCCTACTGCTCACGCGGGGTGTCGCGGTTGTCGGAACTGCTGGGGGAGAGGGTGTGAACGAACTCGATCGCGACACCGAGCTGGTGCGCGCCCGGCTGCAGCGGGCGGTCGCCGACGTCGAACCGGCGCCGGACGCGCTGCCCAAGCTGCTGTCGGCAGCACGGCGTCGTCGCGCGCCGTACCGGAGACCGACGTTCCTGATCGTCGCCGCGGCCGTCGTGGTGGCGGTGTTCGCGGGCGTCGCGGTGGGATTCCAGACGCCGACGCCGCAACCGGTGAGCGTCCGCCCGGGCGACTACCTGGCCGCCGTGGGGGCGGGGGTGATCGCCTCGTTCGACGTCGCCTCCGGGCGCGAGCAGGCCGAGCTGGCCCGCATCGACGGGGGAGAGGTCACCGAGCTGGCGGGCGACCGGGGGCGGGTGTACGCCGCGGTGTCCACTGGCGACGGTGGCCGGGTCGTCGAGGTGGCCGCGGGCGGGCAGCGTCCGCTGGCCGAGGTCCGCGACGGCCGCGCGCTCACCGCCAACGGCGGTCGCGTCGCCTACGCCGACGGGGATCGCGTCGTGGTGTGGGCCGGTGGCGCGCGCCGGGACCTGCCGACCCCGGGACTGCGGGTGCTCGACCTGGCGCTGTCCGGCGACGGCAGGCTGGCCCTGCTCGCCGAGCGCGGCGGCCCCGCCGAGCTGCTGCTGACCGGACCCGAACCGACCACTGTGGACGGGGCTGAGGAGCTGCCGACCGGGCCCTGCGCGCCGCTGGCGATCACCGGATCGGGCCAGGACATCGCGGCCCTGGAACCGGCCGACTGCACCGCGCTCGACCGCGCCCGGGTCGCCACCTACGCCGCCGACACCGGCCGCAAGATCGCCGCCGGCACCCCCTTCGCCACACCACCGCTGACCGAGGGGCCGGTGGGCCTGTCCACCGACGTCCAGGGCCGGGCCCTGGTCGCCCTCCCGGGCCGGGGCCAGTGGCTGGTCGACGGCTCCCAGATCCTCCCGCTCCCGCTGCCCTGCGAGTGCCGGGTCCCCGCCACCTTCTGACGCCTTCACCCGAGCGGGGGAGAGAAGTTGGTCGCGGGTCGGGAGGTGCCCCATCCTCGTGGAGGCCCACGAGGGCCGGGGCGCGGAAGGGTTGGGGTGGTCGTGCGGGGATTGCGGCGATTGGTGCTCGTGGCGTTGGACCGCCCCCGGTGGCAGCAGCTCGTGGCGTGCTGCGTGTCGCTGTGGGCGCTGGCGTGGATCGCCGGGCAGTTCGTGGACCCCGACGACGCGCCGAGCGCGCTGGGCGTGCTCGGCGATCTCGCCGCCCGCTTCGGGATGACCGGCGGTGGCTGGGCGGAGCGGGTCACCGAGACCTGGCAGCACAGCGGCGGAGGTCTCGCGCTGTTCGGCGGACTGCTGTGGGCCGCCACCACCGAACGCGGCCAGCTGCCCGCGCTGCTCGGCTGGGTCGCGGTGATGCTCGGGGCCGAACGGCTCGGCTACCGGCCCGCGATGCTCGCGGCGCTGGCCGGCATGGTCGGCTTCGTGCTGCTGCTGTGGATCACCGCGCACCTGTCCCGCCGATTCCTGGACGGGACGACGCTGTTCCCCAACGACGTCGTGCGCGCCGGGGTCACCGCCGCCGCCCTGGCCGCCGTGGTGCCGCTCTACGCGCCGATGCTGTTCCTCACCCGGCTCGGCAACCCCTACCTCACCAAGGGACCCCGCCCGGTCCCGGCCCAGCGGCGCGAGGAAACCCAGATCACCGATCGCGAACGGGCCTGAGAACTGTCGAGGACTCGCTTTGCTCGGCGGTGCGGGCTGCGAGGGTGGTGGAAGAGGATGCGGCTCCGCCGCATTCACAAATCCCTTAGGGGTTGAGCCGGAGGCCGCGTTCGGCCATCGCTCGTAGCTCCAGGTCGTCGGGGTGGGAGGGGCGCTGCGACCAGACGACCTGCACGACCCGGACCTGAGTTCCGTTCTGCTGCACGGCCTGCGCCGCGTCGCCGAACTCGCGCGGAGCGCCCGGCCAACCGCGGCCCTGCGCGAGGAGATCGGTGACGCCGCCGGTCCCGGCCGACTCCAGCAGCTCGCGCAGCCGCGTCCCCGAACCCTGGTCCGCCACGTCCACGATCGCGACCGACACCGCCACCGGCGACGGGCCCAGGCGCGTCTCGAACACCCCGCGCCGCAGGCTCCGGCACGGTTGCTGCTGGAACCACCGCTGCACGTCGCCGTAGGAGTTCGGGGCGCACGCGGCGACGTGGTCGGCGGCGCGCAGCGCGAACTCCACGCCGTCGACCCGCTGCGCGGCCGCCTCGGGCGGGCTCGCCGACGGAGATCCCAGCAGCAGCGCGCCGACCAGCGCGCACAGCAGCACCGCCACCGCTGCGCCGATCAGCTTGCCGCGCGGCGCCGGTCGAGGAGGTTCGGCGGCGGGCGGGTCCTCGGAGTACTTCGGGATGAGCGCGGTCTCGACGCGGGACAGGTCCACGTCCGGCGAGGCCGGGAACCCCTCCTCGACCAGCTGCTCGTCGGTGACCTCGGCGCCGAGCACCTCCAGCAGCGCCCGCGCCGACCCCGCGCCGCACGAGCTCTCGTAGGTCGCCAGCTCGCGCGCCGCCGACAGCACCGAGGTCGTGTTCGGCGAGACGACCCGCACCCCGCGGTGCAGGTCGGTGGTCGGCTGGGTGACCTGCCCGACGTAGGGGCCGACCGCGACGACCGCCGCCACCGGCAGCGGTTCGAGACCGCGGGTCTGCAACCCGCGGGCCAGCGCAGCCGCCGATTCCAGCCCCTCCTGAGCCGGGTTGACCTTGCCCTCGGTGCGCACCAGCGGCCAGCCGTCCACCGTCCACGGCGTGCCCACCGGGGCTTCCAGCTTCAGCGCGGGCTCCGGCAGGTCCACGCCGAGCACTACGATCACCCCGCGGGGAAGCACGATCACCGCGTCGAGCTCGCGCGGACCGCCCGGAGGGCGGCAGCCGAGCACGGCGACGCCGCCGAGCACCGAACGGCCCGCGCCCCACGCGGCGATGGCCGCCCGGACGTCGGCGCCGACCTCGGTCGGTTCCGCTCCGAGCCGCACCAGGTGCATCGGGCCTCCTCGGGAATCGCGGTGTGCCGGGCCCTTCCAGGCCGACCCGACGACGGTAGCGGGGGTGGGGGCGCCGCGTACCGCAGATCGCGCATTCGCCCGATCGAGTGGTAATCGCCACTCGTCTGCCGAGGTCGGGTTGCTGCGTCCGAGGGATGTCGATCACCCGGCACGACGCTCGGATCAGCGGTTTCAGTGAATCTTCGTCACCGGAGCACGAGTGGTCTCGGCTGGTGCCGGGCGTTTTCGGTGGTGGACGCGTGTTGATGTCGCGGTGGCGAAGATCTCCACCGGCGATGCAGAATGACGCCGCAACTGGTGATCGCCGGGTTCGCGAGGTCGTAGGGGAAGACGTCCCTCGTCGAATAGCGGAGGTCAGCAGTGAGCACCCGTGGCAGCGACAGTGGCCTCACCAGCGGTGTGGTCTACATCCACTCGTCGCCGTCTGCGGTCTGCCCGCACGTCGAGTGGGCGATTTCCGGCGCACTCGGCACTCGGACGGAACTCCGCTGGACGGCGCAACCGGCAGCCCCAGGTCAACTCCGCGCGGAGTGCACCTGGACGGGCGAGCGGGTACCGGAGCACGCCTGGTGACCGCGCTGCGCGCGTGGCCCATGCTTCGCTTCGAGATCACCGAGGACCCCAGCACCGGGGTCGACGGGCAGCGGTACTGCCACGCGCCCGGACTCGGCCTCTGGCGCGCCTGCACCAGCGCCAATGGTGACATCGTCGTGACCGAAGATCAACTCCGCACGCTCGCGGCGAATGCCAAGGGCCCGGAGGCCTTCGCTCACCGCGTCGAGCAGCTGCTCGGCGCGGCGTGGGACGACGCCCTGGAGCCCTTCCGGCGCGCGGGTGACGGCGCACCGGTGACCGTGCTGCACCGCGTCGGCTGATTCCGGGGAACCGCGCACGCGGGTGATCCCGCTGTGCGAAGCTGTGGCCGTGCGTTCTTGGCTGAAATGGGGCATCCCGCTCGCCGTCGTCGTGCTGCTCGCGGCCGGAGGTGGTGGGGTGCTGCTGGCCCAGAACGTCTACTACGGGGAACGCCCTAGGGCCACCAGCAACGGCGTCTCGCCCCAGCGGGGCCTGGTGTCGCGCTCCGGCGTCGAGTACACGCCGGACGCCGCCGCCTTCCCGGACCAGCGGATCATCGAGGGCCTGCTGGACAACTACTTCGACGGCATCAACCGCAAGAACTACGAGCTGTGGAAGTCCACGGTCCCGCCCAGCAAGTGGCGCGAGCTGCCGCAGAGCAAGTGGACCGAGGCCTACGACACCACCCGGGACTACGAGATCAAGGTGCACCGCATCGACCCGGGCCAGGACCGCTCCGCGCTGGTCATGCTCAGCTTCAAGAGCGAGCAGAGCCTCGAGGACGCGCCTCCGCAGGTCAAGGCCACCTGCGTGTCGTGGAACGTCGTCTACCCGGTCGTCGTGGACGAGAACGGCAACGCCGTGCTCGACATCAGCAAGCTGCCGAACAGCGCCATCGCCGAGCGCTGCGGCTGAGACCGGGGACCGGGGAAGCACCGGAACGCGGGGACGGGAACGCGCCCGCCCCCGCGATCGGTGTCATGCCTTGGCGAAGGCGAGGGCCACGTTGTGGCCGCCGAAGCCGAAGGCGTTGTTGATGGCGGCGGTCTGCTCGACGTGACGCGGCTTGTCGGCCACCACGTCCAGCTCCACCTTGGGGTCGAGGTTCTCCAGGTTCTGCGTCGCCGGGATGACGCCGTGGTGCAGCGAGAGGATCGTGACGATGCTCTCGACCGCCCCGGCCCCGCCGACCAGGTGCCCGAGCGAACCCTTCGGCGCGGTCACGACCGCGCCGTCCCCGATGGCCTTGCGCACCGAGTTCGCCTCGCCCACGTCACCGACCACGGTCGAGGTGGCGTGCGCGTTGACGTGCCCGATGTCGGACGGCTGCAGCTCGGCGGCCGCCAGCGCCTTGCGCATGGCCGCGACCTGACCCAGACCGTCCGGGTGGCTGCCGGTGATGTGGTAGGCGTCCGAGGTGATGCCGAACCCGGCCAGCCGGCCGTAGATCCGCGCACCGCGCGCCTTGGCGTGCTCGGCGCTCTCCAGGATCACCACACCGGCGCCCTCGCCCATCACGAACCCGTCGCGGTCCGCGTCGAACGGGCGGGAGGCGCGCTCCGGCTCGTCGTTGCGGGTGCTCAGGGTCCTGGCCTGGGCGAAACCGGCGATGGTGACGGGGTGGATGCAGGACTCCGCACCACCGGCCACCACCACGTCGGCGTGCCCGTACTGGATCATCTCGGCTGCCTTGGCCAGGCCCTCCGCACCGGACGCGCACGCCGAGGCCGGCGAGTGCACCCCGGCGCGGGCGCGCAGCTCCAGGCTGACCATTGCCGCGGGCCCGTTGGGCATCAGCATCGGCACGGTCAGCGGCGAAACCTTGCGCAGGCCACCGGCTTCCAGCAGGTCGTCCTGCTGCAGCAGGGTGAGCGGGCCACCGATGCCGGTGCCCAGCGCCACGCCGAGCCGATCCGGGTCGACCGGTTCGGTCTCGTCCGTGGGCATCTCGAAGCCGGCATCCGCCCACGCCTCGCGAGCCGCGATGACCGCGATGGCCTCGCAGCGGTCCATCCGGCGCAGCTGCACGCGCGGCAGCACCTCGCTCGGGTCGACCGCCAGCGGGGCGCCGATCTTGGCGGGAAGCTCGTAGGTGTCGAGCCATTCGGCTTCCATGCGGCGGATACCGCTGGCACCGTTGAGGATCCCGTCCCAAGTGGACGCCACGTCACCGCCGAGCGGTGTCGTCGCGCCCAACCCGGTGATGACGACTTCGCGGGTCATTTGTTGTTGACGATGTAGTCGACCGCATCGCCGACGGTCTTGAGGTTGGCCAGCTGGTCGTCCGGGATCTTGACGCCGAACTTGTCCTCGGCCTGCACGGCGATCTCCACCATGGACAGCGAGTCGATGTCCAGGTCGTCGACGAAGGACTTGTCGGTGGTCACGTCGGCCGCGTCGGTGCCCGCGACCTCCTCGACGATGGTGGCGAGACCCTGGGTGATTTCTTCGTTCGACACTGGTTTCGTTCCCTTCCTGGTTCTTACGTCCCTACCGGCGGGCCTGCGGCCTGGCGGTGGCTTACTGGTGGTGATCAGGGGCAGACGGCGACCTGGGCGGCGTAGGACAGCCCGGCCCCGAAGCCCACGAGGAGCATGACGGCGCCGCTGGGGATCTCCCCGGCCGCCCGCATGTGGTCGATCGACAGCGGGATCGACGCCGACGACGTGTTGCCGGAGTAGACGATGTCACGCGCGACGACCAGGTCGTCGCGGGCACCCTTGCTCTGCAGCTTCTTGCCGATGGCCTCGACGATGCGCAGGTTCGCCTGGTGCGGGACCAGGACGTCGATGTCGGAGAGCTGCAGACCCGCGGCCTCGACGGCCTCGATGGCCACCGGCGCGATCTGGGTCGTCGCCCACCGGAAGACCGACTGGCCCTCCTGGTAGATGTACTTGTTGTCGCGCAGGTAGATGGTGTCCACCAGATCACCGGCGCTGCCCAGCACGCCCGGCCCGAGCTGCGGCTCCTCGGCCGCGCCGACCACGCAGGCGCCCGCGCCGTCGGCGAAGATGATGCAGTTGGCGCGGTCCTCCCAGTCCAGCCACTCCTGGAACCGCTCGGAACCGATGACCAGCACGTTGCGCGCCGACCCCGCGCGCACCGCGTCGGAGGCCTGCGCGGTCGCGTAGACGAACCCGGCGCAGGCGGCGTTGAGGTCGTAGGCGCTCTTGGCCTTGATGCCGATCTGGTCGGCGACCTGGGCCGCGGCGTTGGGGATGCCACCCGGCATCGTGCAGGTCGCGACGATCACCTGGTCCACGTCGGACGGGTCCAGCCCGGCGTCGGCGACGGCTTTCGCACCCGCCTCGACGGCCATGCTGACCACCGTCTGGTCCTCGTCGCCGAGGCGGCGGTGCACGATCCCGACCCGCTGCTGGATCCACTCGTCGTTGGTGTCGACGATCTTGGCCAGGTCGTGGTTGGTGACGATCCGGTTGCCCTGGCTGCTGCCGAAGCCCAGCAGCTTGGTACCCGCCACGGCGGGTTTCGATGCGATGCGGGGCAGGCTCACGCGGCGCTCCCGAGCTGGTCGGCGACCTTGTCCAGGTCGGCAGGGGTCTTGAGGGCGATCGTCTGCACGCCCTTGAGCGCGCGGCGCACCATGCCGGTCAGCGCACCCGCGGGCGGGAACTCGACCACGGCGTCCACGCCGCGCTCGCCCAGGGCGGTCATGCAGCTGTCCCAGCGCACCGGGCTGGTCACCTGGCTGACGAGTCGATCGAGGATGTCACCGGCGGAGGTGACCACCGCGCCGTCGGCGTTGGACAGCAGCGGCAGCACCGCGTCGGTGGCCTGGACGTCCTCCGCGTGCTTGGCGAGGGTGTCCCGGGCCGGGGCCATGAAGCGGGTGTGGAAGGCCCCGGCGACCGGCAGCGGGCGGACGCGCGCACCTTCCGGCGGCTCGGCGGCCAGCTGCTCCAGCGCGCCGTTCTTGCCCGCCGCGACGATCTGACCGGCGCCGTTGCGGTTGGCCGGGTCGAGACCGAGGCGCTCCAGGGTCTCCAGAACGGTCTGCTCGTCGCCGCCGAGCACCGCCGCCATCCCGGTGGGCTCCAGCGCGCAGGCCGCCGCCATCTCGCGGCCGCGCACCGCGGCCAGCGCCACGGCGTCGTCGGGGGAGAGCGCACCGGCGACGGCGGCCGCGGCGAGCTCGCCCACCGAATGACCGGCGACCGGGGTGTCGGCGGGGACGTCGAAGCGGCGGCGCAGCTCCTCGGCCGCGATCAGCGACAGCGCGACGACCAGCGGCTGGGTCACCGAGGTGTCCTTGATCTCGTCGGCCTCCGCGGTGGTGCCGAGTCTGATCAGGTCCAGGCCGGTGAGCTCCGACCAGCGGCCGAGTCGGTCCTCGACGTCGTCGAGCTCCAACCACGGGTTGAACATCCCTGGGGCCTGGGACCCCTGTCCGGGAGCGAGAAGCGCGATCACTCTTGCTACTGAACACCTGGTGGCGGTGGCGGGGTGATGCCGACGGGGACGAAACCCGGCTCGCAATGTTGTGGAGTGTCTACAAGCACCGCCCTGAGCAGGGGTTCTTAACTGGGGAATTGTTGTCGGGCGTGTCCGGTCGGTGACTCCGCGAGGGGAGAGACGGCCGTCACCACAGGCCGCGCGCCTTGGCCAGCCTGCCCACGGCGAGCCCGACCCGGAGCACGTGCGCGTCGCGGGCGTTGGAGGGCGTGCGCCCGGTCAGCTCGGCGACGCGCCGGAGGCGGTAGCGGACGGTGTTGGGGTGCACGTAGAGCTGGCGGGCGCAGTTCTCCAGCACGCCGCCGACCTCCAGGTAGGTGTCGACGGTCTCCATCAGCGCGCCGCCCGCGTCGACCAGCGGCAGCACGATGCGCTCGACCAGCTGCCGCTCGGCCTCCGGATCACCGGCCAGCGCGCGTTCCGGCAGCAGATCCGCGGAGGGCACCGGGCGCGGGGCGGTCGGCCAGGCCACGACCGAGCGCAGGGCCGACATCGCGTCGGCGGCGGAGCGGTGCGCGTCGGCCAGGCTCGGCATGCTCGGCCCGGCCACCACCGGGCCCTCGCCGAAGGCATCGGTCAGGCCGAGGGCGATCTCGTCGTTGTGGCGCTCGTCGCCGGCGCCGCCGAAGACGACGACCAGCCGCGAGCCCTGCACGCCCAGCAGCACCGGGCAGCCGATCCGGGCGGCCTTGCTGCGCACCTGGTAGACGACGGTCGGCGGGTCGTCGGAGGGCGCGTTGCCGACCAGCACGGTGGCCTCCGAGGCGGGGTCCCAGCCCAGCGCGGCGGCGCGCGAGAGCAGCGACTCCTCGGCGTCGCCGCGCACGATGCCGTCGACGACGAGCGCCTCCAGCCGGGCGTCCCACGCGCCGCGGGACTCGGCCGCGGCGGCGTAGGAGGTGGCGGCCGCGAAGGCGATCTCGCGGGTGTAGCGCAGGATCGCCTCCAGCAGCACGAACCGCTCGTGCTCCTTCTCGGCCAGCTCGGGGAGCTGCTGCTCGAAGACGTCGATGGCGACGCGGACCAGCTCCAGCGTCTGCCGCAGGCTGACCCAGCGGGACAGGTCGCGGGGCGCGTTGCGGAACGCCTCGGCGGTCAGCCGGATGGACTGGCTGGAGTCCTGCATCCAGGCGACGAAGTTGGAGACCCCGGTCTGGGTCACCAGCTGCACGCTCGCTCGCTGGTCGGCGGGCAGCCGTTGGAACCAGGGGAGTCGCTGCTCCATCGCGGTGATGCTGGCCCCGGCGAGCCCGCCCGAGGCCCGCTCCAGTCGCCGCAGCGTCGCGGCGCACACCTGATCTTGCGTACCGGTGTCCCGCTCACCAGCGTCTTCGGTACTCATGCGGACAGAATCGCACGCCCGAGATCAGCGCGGTCGTGGGGCGCTCGGGGAAGCGAGACGGCTCACGCGCGGCACATCCGTATTCGCAGCGTTATCGGAGAATTGAAGCATTCACTCGAATTGATGACTAAATACGCCCAAACGTGAAGCCTGTCGGAGTTGCCGCCCGATGAGTGATCGAGAACCATTCCTCCGACGCGAATTCGCCCCTGATTCTGGTTTTTTCGAGGAGCAAGAAATATGGGAGCTCTCCAACAAGGATTGGCCGCCGCCTGGTCGGCCGTGGCCACCTTCGTCCCGAAGCTGGTCGTCTTCCTGATCCTTCTGCTGGTCGGATGGCTGATCGCCAAGGCGGTCTCCAAGGCAGTGCAGATGGCGTTCAAGAAGCTGGGATTCAACAAGCTGATCGCCAAGGCCGGACTCGGTGATATGACGTCCGGTTCCGGAATCGACGTCGGCGAAATTCTGGTCAAGCTGGTCTACTACTTCATCCTGCTGATCTTCCTGCAGCTGGCGTTGAGCGCGTTCGGCCCGAACGCGGTCAAGGACCTCATCGACCAGGTCGTGCTCTTCCTGCCGCGCATCGTCGTCGCCGTGGTCCTGGTGCTGGTCGCCGCCGCCATCGGCCGCGCCGTGGGCGACCTGATCCGCAGCTCGCTGGGCAACCGCCCGGTCGGCCCGCTGCTGGGCAAGATCGCATTCGGATTCATCCTGGCGCTGGGCATCATCTCCGCGCTCAACCAGATCGGGATCGCGGTCACCGTGACCACCCCGGTGCTCATCGCCGTGCTGGCCTCGGCCGCGGGCGTGATCATCGTCGGCGTCGGCGGCGGCCTCATCCAGCCGATGCAGCAGCGCTGGGGTCGCTGGCTGGCCAACGCCGAGTCGCAGTTCTCCGCGCAGGGCGGCCAGCAGGCCGGTCAGGGGCAGCAGGCCGGCACCGGTCAGGGGCAGCAGGGGCACAGCGGCACCCTCTGACGCAAGTCCGGAAGATCGGGGCTCACCCATCGGGTGGGTCCCGATTTTTCATTCTCCTGGCCGTTCCGGGCCGCGCCGGAACCGGACATCATTGGATCTCGGGATCTGCTTGGGGGTGATCACCGGTGGCGCTACCGCTCGTGTGGCTCGCCGACGTCCTGCGCGCGGCCGGACTGGCCGTCGTGGAGACGCCCGGCTGGAAGGAACGCACCGCCTCGGGGCAGCAGCCCGCAGCGATCGGAGTGCTCGAACACCACACCGCGACCTACGCCTCGTACGAGAACCCGGCGCCCACGGTGCAGATGTGCATCGACGGGCGCGAGGACCTCGCCGGACCGCTGTGCCACGCGGTGATCGGCTTCGACGGGGTGGTGCACGTGATCGCCGCGGGCCGCGCCAACCACGCGGGCAAGGCCAAGGCCTCCGGCCCGAACCCGGCCGGTGACGGCAACACCCTCTACGTCGGTTTCGAGTGGGACTACCAGGGCGTCGAGCAGGGGCCGAGCCCCGAGCAGTACGGCGCGGCGCTGACCGCGACCGTCGCGGTGCTGCGCCATCTCGGCCGACCGCTGGAAGCCGCGCGCGGGCACAAGGAGACCAGCGTCACCGGCAAGATCGACCCGGGCCACGTCGACAT
Organism: Saccharopolyspora sp. ID03-671; assembly: GCF_045278815.1. Classification (NCBI taxonomy): domain Bacteria; kingdom Bacillati; phylum Actinomycetota; class Actinomycetes; order Pseudonocardiales; family Pseudonocardiaceae; genus Saccharopolyspora; species Saccharopolyspora sp. ID03-671. Next base: position 2,378,532 of record NZ_CP134054.1, on the reverse strand, counting down.
GGACCGCTTCCGCGCCGACCTCGTGACCAAGGACCAGGAGGACGAGATGACCCCGGAACAGGACGCGATGCTGCGGCGCCTGGAGCACGAGCTGCTCGGCCCGCGCGGACCGGAGGGGCAGATCCAGGGATGGCAGACCGCGGTCGGCCCGCGCACGATCGTCGCGATGCTCGTCGACCTGGTCAACGACATGGCCGCCGACAACCAGAACCCGCAGGCGGCACCGCCCGCTCCGCAGAACGGGTTGCAGGGGCCGGAGGCGATCAAGGCGGCGTTCGAGGCGATGCCCGCCGATCAGGCCGCGCCGCTGCTGGCCGAGCTCGTCCGCATCCAGCAGCAGCGCCAGCCGGCGCCCGGTGCTTAGGGGCTGGTGCTACCCGCACCGCCGAGCGAGGTGAGTCCGAAGCGGTTCTAGACCGCGCGGCGCTTCTGGGCGCGCTCGTCGCGGCGGTTGAGCAGTCGCTTCACCAGAGCCGGTTGCTGGGCTAACGCCTCGGGCTCGTCGAGCAGCCGGTTCAGGCGCTGGTAGTAGCGGTTCGGAGAGAACCCGAAGCGCTCCTGGATCACGCGTTCCTTGTTGCCCTGGTACTGCCAGTGCTCCAGTTCGAAGGCGAGGATGGCGCGGTCGGTGTCGTTCATCCGGCGTTCCCCCCTCGTTCAGCTTCGGACGATCAAGTCTAGGCGATCGGGGTACGCGTGTTCGATCGGCCATCGGTGGTGTCGGCGTGTTGTGATCCGACCCACGTGGGGCCCGCGGAACAGATCCACCGGAGCAGGATGTTGCGCAGTGCAGTACGAACTCGTGCGCTCCGGGGTCGGTGGAACTCCGAACCGGCGGTGAAAGTCCGCGAACCGGCACCTCCGCGGGTGCCGGCCGATCCGGTGGAATTCCGGGACCGACGGTCATAGTCCGGATGAGAGGCGCGCACGGGCCACCGCGACGCGCGAATCCGGGCTGGTCGAGCCGTTTTCCGCGGCTCTCGCGGTCGCCCGCGCACACCCCGGCGCACCCGGCGGGAGGAGCGGGCGTGCAAGCGGTGGCGGAATGGCTGCTCGGCAACGGGATCACCGTGCTGGGCCAGAAGATCTCCTGGGCCGAACTCGTCGGCCAGCTGTGCGCGCTCGCGGTGGTGTTCCTGGCGCAGCGGCGCTGGGTGGCGACGTGGCCGGTGCAGGTGGCCGCGACCGTGCTGCTGTTCGCCGTCTACGCCTCGGCTCATCTCGGCGGTCTCGCGGTCCGGCAGGTGGTGATCCTGCTGATCTCGGTCTACGGCTGGTGGGCGTGGAACCGCCGCACCGACCCGGTTTACGGCGTCGCGATCCGCAAGGCCACCGGCGTCGAGCGACTGGTCCTGGTCGCGTTCCTGGCGGCGGGCACCTCGGCGTTCGCACTGCTGCTGAGCGCCTTGGACGCCTCGTGGGCGCCGTGGCCGGACGCGTGGATCTTCATCGGCACGGGCGTCGCGTTCTGGGCGCAGGGCCGCGGTCTGGTGGAGTTCTGGCTGGTCTGGCTGGCGGTCGACGCCGTCGGCGTCCCGCTGCAGCTCGCCTCCGGCCTGCACTTCAGCGCCGCCATCTACATCGTCTTCGCCGCCCTGGTCGTCCACGGCTGGTGGACCTGGACCCGCGCAGCCCGAGCTCAACGCACCCTCACCACCGTCGCAGACGGTTGATCAGGTCAGGCGTTCTCGTTGCTGCGGTGCTGGTGCAGGCCCCGGTGGCCTCTCCACCCGCTCGGGTGCGACGCCGCCGGGGCCATGTGCGTTCTGCGGTCAAACCCCACGTCGAAGACGGGTGAGGACTGCTTCGGTCACTCCTCGGGTGCCGCAGGTGGGGGTGCCGTCGGGGTTGAGGCGGACGGCGCCGTCGGCGTAGGCGGACTCGACCGCGGCGGTGATGCGGCGGGCGGTGCCGGTGGCGCCCACGTGGTCGAGCAGCATCGCGGCGGTGAGCAGCTGCGACGTCGGGTTGGCCTTGTCCTGCCCGGCGATCGACGGGGCGCTGCCGTGCACGGGTTCGAAGTAGGCGGCGTCGTCGCCGATGTTGCCCGACGGGCACGTCCCGAGTCCGCCCGCGGTCGCCGCGCCGAGGTCGCTGAGCATGTCGCCGACGAAGTTCTCGGTGACCAGCACGTCGAAGTGGCCGGGGTCGGCGACCAGGTCGTGCGCGGCGGCGTCGGTGTAGCGGTGGTCGGCCTCGACGTCGGGGTGGTCGGCGGCGATCTCGTCGAAGATGTCCCGGAAGAACGCGAAGCTGCGCAGCACGTTGCTCTTGTCCACGCAGGTCACCCGGCTCACGCCGTCCTTCGGCGCGCCGGAACGCGCCCGCGCGGTCTCGAAGGCGAACCGCACGATCCGCTCGACGCCGACGCGGGTCATGAGCAGCTGGTCGCTGGCGGCCCGCTCGTTGCGCACCCCGCTGCCGCGCGAGAGGTAGAGGCCCTCGGTGTTCTCCCGCACGATCACGTAGTCGATCCGGTCGACGTCCGCGCGGATCCCGGGCAGCAGCCGCACCGGTCGCACGTTGGCGTAGGTGTCGAGCCCGTTGCGCAGCACCCCGCCGAGCACCCCGGCCTCGGTCCCATCGGGCTTGCGCACCTCGGGCAACCCGACGGGCCCCTTCAACACGGCGTCGTACTCACCCCGGAACCGCTCCAAAGCCCCGGCCACCAGCGGCTCCCCGGTTTCCAGGTAGGTCCGGGCGCCACCGGCCTCGAACCCGAACTCGACGTCCAGCTCGTCCAGGGCCGCAGCAGCCGCCAGCACCTCCCGAGCGCTGGCCATCAGCTCGGGCCCGATCCCGTCCCCGTCGACACACGCGATACGCACACCCCCACCCCACCACACCCGACGTCCCGCGAACTCCACCCCGAAACCGGTTTCACAGCCCGGGGCACGTCCCCCTCGCACCACCGAACCGCACCCGGACCAGGTGGTTCACGATTTCAACGGAAATCGGACCTCCGACTTCCATTGAAATCCGAAAACCCGGGTGCCCGCGGGACGACGAAGGCCCCGGTGACCTCCGCCGCGGGGGCGGGGTGACCGGGACCTTCGGGGTGATCGTTCGGGTCAGGAGACGCCGGGGTCGGAGGTCTGCGGGCCTGCTGCCTGGACGTCGTCGATGCGGTACTTGCGGGCGGCCTCGACGACCGTGGCCTGGTCGATCCGGCCGCTGCGGGCCAGGGCCGCCAGCGTCGCGACCACCGTCGACTCGGCGTCGACGAGGAACACCCGTCGCGCCGCGGGGCGGGTGTCGGAGAAGCCGAAGCCGTCCGCGCCGAGGCTGACCATCTCGCCCGGCACCCACGGCCGGATCAGGTCCGGGACGGCCCGCATCCAGTCGCTGACCGCCACGACCGGGCCCTCGGCCTGCGACAACGCGCGGGTCACGTAGGGAACCTGCGGTTCGGCGCCGGGGTTGAGCAGGTTGTGCCGGTCGGCCTGCTCGGCGTCGCGGCGCAGCTGCGCCCACGACGTCGCCGACCACACGTCGGCCCGCACGCCCCAGTCCTCGCCGAGCAGCCGAGCGGCCTTGATCACCTCCGGCAGCAGGACGCCCGAGCCCATCAGCTGGGCGCGCGGACCGGACCCGGCGGGCGCGGCCTGGTACCGGTAGAGCCCGCGCAGCAGCCCGTCCACGTCGAGCCCTTCGGGCTCGGCCGGCTGCTGGTAGGGCTCGTTGTAGACGGTCAGGTAGTAGAAGACGTTCTCGGCGTTCTCGGCGAACATCCGCCGCAGCCCGTCCTTGACGATGTGCGCCACCTCGAACGCCCACGCCGGGTCGTATGCCACCACCGCCGGGTTCGTGGCCGCGATGAGCTGCGAGTGCCCGTCGGCGTGCTGCAGGCCCTCACCGGTCAGCGTCGTGCGCCCCGCCGTGGCGCCCAGCACGAACCCGCGCGCCATCTGGTCGGCGGCCGCCCAGAACCCGTCGCCGGTGCGCTGGAAGCCGAACATCGAGTAGAAGATGTAGACCGGGATCATCGGCTCGCCGTGCGTGGCGTAGCTGGTGCCCGCGGCGGTGAACGACGCGGTGGAGCCGGCCTCGTTGATGCCCTCGTGCATGATCTGCCCGGACTCGCTCTCCCGGTAGGCCAGCATCAGCTGGTAGTCCACCGGCGTGTAGAGCTGGCCGTGCGGGTTGTAGATCTTCTGCGACGGGAACATCGAGTCCATGCCGAAGGTCCGCGCCTCGTCCGGGATGATCGGCACGATCCGGCCGCCGATCTCGCTGTCCTTGGCGAGGTCCTTGAGCAGCCGGACGAACGCCATCGTGGTGGCGACCTCCTGCTTGCCGGAGCCCTTGCGGATCACCTCGTAGACCTTGTCGCCGGGCAGCACCAGCGGCTTGGGCCTGGCGCGGCGCTCCGGCAGGTACCCGCCGAGCTGACGACGGCGTTCCTGCAGGTACTGGATCTCCGGCGAGTCCTGCCCGGGGTGGTAGTAGGGCGGCTCGTAGGGGTCGAGCTGCTCGTCGGAGATCGGGATCCGGAGGCTGTCGCGGAACAGCTTCAGGTCGTCGAGCGTCAGCTTCTTCATCTGGTGGGTGGCGTTGCGGCCCTCGAAGTGCGGGCCGAGGCCGTAGCCCTTGATCGTCTTGGCGAGGATGACCGTCGGCTGCCCGTGGTGCTCGGTGGCCGCCTTGTAGGCCGCGTAGACCTTCCGGTAGTCGTGCCCGCCCCGGCGCAGGCCCCAGATCTCGGCGTCGCTGAGGTGCTTGACCATCTCCTTGGTGCGCGGGTCGCGGCCGAAGAAGTGCTCGCGCACGAACGCGCCGTCGTTGGCCTTGTAGGTCTGGTAGTCGCCGTCGGGGGTGGTGTTCATCAGGTTGACCAGGGCCCCGTCGCGGTCGGCGTGCAGCAGGTTGTCCCATTCGCGACCCCACACGACCTTGATCACGTTCCAGCCCGCGCCGCGGAAGAACGCCTCCAGCTCCTGGACGATCTTGCCGTTGCCGCGGACCGGTCCGTCGAGCTGCTGCAGGTTGCAGTTGACCACGAACGTCAGGTTGTCCAGACCTTCGTTGGCGGCTACGTGCAGCAGGCCGCGCGACTCGGGTTCGTTCATCTCGCCGTCGCCGAGGAACGCCCACACCCGCTGCTGCGAGGTGTCGGAGATGCCCCGGTCGTGCAGGTAGCGGTTGAACCGGGCCTGGAAGATCGCGTTCATCGGGCCCAGGCCCATCGACACCGTCGGGAACTCCCAGAAGTCCGGCATCAGCCGGGGGTGCGGGTAGGACGGCAGTCCGCCGCCGGCTCCGGCGTGCGAGTGCTCCTGGCGGAACCCGTCGAGCTGGTGCTCGCCGAGCCTGCCCTCCAGGAACGCCCGCGCGTAGATGCCGGGGGAGGCGTGGCCCTGGATGTAGAGGTGGTCACCGCCGCCGGGGTGGTCCTTGCCGCGGAAGAACCAGTTGAAACCCACCTCGTAGAGGCTCGCCGACGACGCGAACGAGGAGATGTGCCCGCCGACGCCGATGCCCGGCCGCTGCGCGCGGTGCACCATCATGGCCGCGTTCCAGCGCATCCACGCCCGGTAGCGGCGTTCGGTCTCCTCGTCGCCGGGGAACCACGGCTCCTGCTCGGTGGGGATGGTGTTGACGTAGTCCGTGCTGGTCAGCGAGGGGACTCCGACGCCGCTCTCGCGGGCGCGCTGCAGCAGCCGCAGCATCAGGTAGCGGGCGCGCTGCTGCCCGTTGGCCGACAGCACCGAATCGAAGGACTGCAGCCACTCGTCGGTCTCCTGCGGATCGATGTCGGGCAGGTGGGAGGCCAGGCCGTCCCGGATGACCCGGACCCGCTGGGCGGGGACGGCGTCGTGAGTGGCGTCGTTGTTGAGCGCGGACAAGGGAACTCCTCGACTACGTCGGGATTCGTGGCAGGGTGTGGCGCCGGACGTGACATCCGACACCCCCCATGTTCCCCCATGTGCGGGCCCGATGGGCGCATCCGAAATCGACGACGACGCACCGCAGGCTGTTGGTGCGGGCGAAGCCGGTCTAGAGTCGGACATCAACGCGTTGCTACGGCGTGTCGTGCGCCTAGCAGTTGCGCCGGTGGCGGTCCGCAGTGTTCGCTATCGGCCAGGTTTGGAAGACGTGCGGGGCCAGGGGTCATCGCACCGGTGCATTGGAGGAGTGAGCAAACCGTGGTCGCCGCGGGAGACGCCGGTAAAGGCGAAGCCGACGTCGCCGAGAGGCTCGACATCGAGCCGGAGATGGTTGTCCAGGAAATCGGCTGGGACGAGGACGTCGATGACGACGTCCGGGCCTCGATCGAGGAGCGTTGCGGGAGCGATCTCCTCGATGAAGATGCCGACGAAGTGGTCGATGTCGTGTTGCTGTGGTGGCGCGAAGACGATGGCGACCTCACGGACACGCTTCTCGATGTGATGACGCCCCTGTCCGATGACGGGGTCATCTGGGTGATGACCCCCAAGACCGGCCGCGACGGGTACGTCGAACCGGCCGACATCGCCGAGGCCGCCTCAACGGCGAACCTGGCGCAGACCGCGAACGCCAGCGTCAGCGAAGGCTGGATGGGCACCCGGCTGGCGTACCGCCGGGCCAAGGCCCGTCGCTGAGTCGATTCGTGCTTGGAACCGTGGGCACCGATGTCGCCATCGGTGCCCACGTTCGTGGCCCCACTTCCCTCGCGCCGTGTAGGTTCGGCCGGGACAAGGTCATGTCGAACTGGAGGGTGCTCTCATGACTGTTGAGGTCGGTGCGCAGGCGCCGGACTTCACGCTGCCCGACTACAACAAGGAAAAGGTCTCGCTGGCCGATTTCCGGGGCAAGAAGAACGTCCTGCTGGTGTTCTACCCGTTCGCGTTCAGCGGCGTCTGCCAGGGCGAGCTCTGCCAGGTCCGCGATGACCTGAGCGACTTCGAGAACGACCAGGTTCAGGTCATCGGCGTCTCGGTGGACACCCCGTTCTCGCTCAAGGCGTGGGCCGAGCAGCAGGGCTACACCTTCCCGCTGCTGTCGGACTTCTGGCCGCACGGTGAGACCGCCAAGGCCTACGGCGTGTTCAACGACGCCGCCGGCATGGCCAACCGCGGTACCTTCCTCATCGACACCGAGGGCAAGGTCCGCTTCGCCGAGGTCAACCAGCCCGGCGAGGCCCGCGACCAGAACGTCTGGAAGAAGGCCCTGGCGGAACTCACCGCCTGAGTCCTCCCGGAACAGGTGGTCGACCGGCCCGAACACGGGCACAACACCCCGGTATCCTTACCGGGGTGTTCGCCCGGCAAGCGCCGATCGATCACCCCAGGGGCGCATAGCTCAGCGGAAGAGCACTTGCCTTACAAGCAAGGGGTCGTTGGTTCGAACCCAACTGCGCCCACTCCTGAATTCCAGCTCAACCGGAACGCCGTCCGCGTTTCTCTCCCGCTGTCGGAATGTGCGACTCCGGTTCGATCCCGTCGGTTCTTAGTGGTGACTGCTGGTCACGCTGTCATGCAAAGAGCGCACGTGGTCGCTCGGCGAGAATTCGCCGAGCGACCACGTGCGGTCACCTGGGCGTGGTGCTGTTGGTCGTGGGTGATCTGCCGGTCAGTTCTGTCCAGGTGGTGCGTGACCGGCGGGGTTCTGGTTCTCGCTGTTCTGGGTCAGGCCGCTTCCGGTGCAGCTGGGCTGCTGTCCACCGGGTTGGTGCCCGCCGTTGTTCACGCACGAAACGGGCTCTTCCGTGATTTTCGCGGAGGCGACACCCGCGGGGACCAGGATCATCCCTAGTGCCGCCGCCGCAGCACAGAATCCTGCGGCAATTCGCTTCCTAGTCATTCTGCACTTCCTCGTGCGAAATCATTCACCGCTCGTCTCCTGGAACGGGGCAAGCACCTTTGAGCGTGCTCCCCTCCGGAGGTGGCGTCAACGATGAGTGAGCGGAAAACGATTGCGCATTTCGGTTCGAAGCGCATTTCGAATTGTCAATTTCCACCACCTTCAGCAGCAGCGGCCGTTGAACGTCCACAGCCTCACCGCGTGAGCGACTGGATGCCTGCCACGAGGGACCACACGCCGAGGGCCAGGAGCACGAGGGTGATCGGGAACAGGACGTTCAGCCAGGTCGTCGAGGCGGCTTCGCTGCGGCCGGGGTCGTCGGGGTCGTACACGACCGCGATGTCGCTCTTGCGGCCAGGCGCGCGGAACCAGGGCGTGTCGGCGCCGCTGCGCTGCTGTCCCGTCGCGTCGGTGTAGCGGTAGTGGACGGTCGTCCGGGTTTCGCCGTCGTTGCGCCGCTTCGTCCGCACCGACGTGACGGTGCCGGTGACGCGGGTCCAGGTGCGGCGTCGGGCGCGGGTGCGCACCAGCATGATCAGGACGAACGGGAAGTGAGCGGCGAGGACCAGGCCCAGCCCGATGAAGAACCACGCGTCGCCGCTGCTCATGCCGATTCCGATCTCGAAAGGCCGTTGTCGCCGGTCACCTTAGCCGGACGGCGGACCCGATCAGCGCGGTTCTACGAGATGTGGGCCAGGGCAGCCCAGAAGGCGGTTCGGGCGCCTTCGGCCGGTACCGTGCCCGGGTCGGGGCGCCAGTCGGTGGCGTACACCGCGCCCGGGTCGACGAGCTCTCGATCGCCGATGAGCCTGGTGAAGTCCTCGAAGGTGCGGTGCCGGGCTGCGTTCGTGGTGCTGGAGTACAGGCGGTCGATCTCGGCGACGCGCTCCGGGGTGTCGTAGTGGTCGGTGATGTGCGAGACCGCCAGGAAGCTGCCCGGGGCGACCGCATCGCAGTAGGCGTCGAGCATGCCTGCCGGGTTCTTGGAGTCCGGGACGAAGTGCAGCACCGCGACCGCCAGCACCGCCACGGGCTCGCTGAAGTCCAGCAGGTCGGCGACGCCGGGGGACTTCAGGACTTCCTGCGGATCTTGGAGGTCGGCTTGGGTGACGGTGACCGCGGAGGTGTCCGACAGCATGCGCCTGGTGTGCGCGACCGCGATCGGCTCGATGTCGACGTAGGCGACCCTCGTCGACGGGTCGATCGCGTGCGCGATCTCGTGGACGTGGCCGACCGTGGGAATGCCCGATCCCAGGTCGAGGAACTGCCTGATGCCGGCGTCGAGGCAGAACCGGACCGCGCGTTGCAGGAACGCCCGGTTCGCGCGGGCGCCCGGGATCATCGTGGGGGTCACCTGCACCGCCCGGGCCGCGGCCTCGCGATCGGAGGCGAAGTTGTGCGAACCGCCGAGGTAGTAGTCGTACATGCGGGCCGCGTTCGGCGTCTCGACATCGAGGTCGTTCGCGTCCCAGCTGGGCGTCTCGCTCACGTTCCGGCCTTTCCTTCGGTGCCTTCCTCCGATCAGCTGATCGTGTCGATCACGGTGGTGTCAACGGTCAGTTCTGGACGGCGAGGCCCGCGCCGAGCGTGATGAGCGCGGCAGCGGAGGCGCCGGTGATGGTGCGCTGGATCTTCCGGCGCTGCAGCCACGTCTGCACCCGGCCGAGCACCGCGATCAGCAGCACGTACCAGGCCAGCGAGAGCAGGCAGAACAGCCCCGCGAGCAGCGTGTGCTGCGCCAGGGTCGGCATGCCGGGGAGCGCGAACTGCGGGAACAGGGCCAGGTAGAACGCGGCGACCTTCGGGTTGAGCAGGTTGCTGAGCAGGCCCTGCCGGAACGCCTGCGCGCTCGCCAGGCTCGGGGCCGCGACCGCCGTCTCGGGCTTCTCGCTCCGGCGGGTGAGGCTGATCAGGGCGCGAACGCCCAGGTAGATCAGGTAAGCCGCGCCCGCGAGGCGGATCGCGTTGTAGAGCGGTCCGGACGCCTCCAGCAGCGCCGTCAGGCCCGCGACCGCGGCCGTGGCGAGGATCGTGTTGCCCGTCATGATCCCGCCGGCCGTGGCGGCAGCCCCCGGGCGGCCGGCAACAGCCGCGTTGCGCAGCAACAACGCCAGATCGGGGCCGGGAACGATGATGACGGCCAAGCACGCCCCGACGAACGCCACCAACTGCGCTGACACCCAAGCCCCCTCGACACCGATCCCGCGTGGCCGCCCCATGCTCCACGACGCGGTGCGGCATCGGAACCCGGTGGCTGCGCACTGTTCCGCGGCTCACGTTCGGGGGGGAGTGGGGGAAGTTTTCATGAAAACTTCCCCCACCCCCCCGAACGGGCGCGTCAGAGCGCTTCGGCGCGGACCACGTCGAGGTTGTGGAACGTGGGTTCGCCGTCGCAGAGGTCGCGCATGCGGTGCGAGAGCTCGTCGGTCTCGGGCAGGTTCGAGTTGTGGATCGCCTCGTCGTAGGACGGGAACTCCACGAACTCGAAGTAGGTGTCCGGCTGCTCGTGGTCCTGGGTGAGCACCGCGCGGGTCGCCGTCCGCTTGCCGCCGGTCCGGTCCTCCCACTCGTCCATGAGCTGGTTGATCTCGTCCTTCCGGTGGGTCTTGAACTCGATGAGCTGGACGAACCGCATCCCGTCCGACTCCGGTCGCACCTCGTTCTCGAGCATGCCGCGGAGCTGTTCGCGCAGCTCAGGGGTGTCCTCGTGGCCGTGTGCGGAGACCGCGTGCTCGACGGCCGCCCGGATCACCTCGTGCTCCTCGCCGCTGATGGTGAGCGAGCAGTTGATGTCACTGGGAGCCTTGCGGCAGTCCGCTACTTTCCTCGTCATCGTGATTGCCTCCTCGTGCTGTTCCGAGCAGCCAGGCGATCTCGCGCTCGTACTGCGCGGACGGATGCGTCGCGATCCCCTGCACCAGCCAACGGGGGTGCGCGCGAGTCCTGGTCCGCTCGATGTCGTGCGTGACGAGCCCGCTGATCCGCAGGTGGGTCACCGGGTCGACGCGCCTCGCGTCACCTGCGGCCTCGAGGAACAGCAGATGCCCCTTCCACCGCAGCACCCGGGCGATCTCCCGTGCCGCGAGGGCCGGATTCGCCGCGCGGGACAGGGCGAACCGGCACACCACGGCGTCGAACGACCGGTCCGGGAACGGGAGGTGCTCAGCGTCCGCGTCGATCTTCTCCGCGCGCAGCGGGAGATCCGATTCGCTCACCTCGGAGGGGAATTCGACCAGGGCCAGGTGGCCGAGGTACTGGTAGTCGGCAGGTCGGAGAGCCGACGCGCACCGATGTCGAGCACCCGCCCGGAGGCGCGCCGCGCGGCCTGCACGCGGAACCGCGCCAGCGGCCCCAACGTCGTGCGCACGCCGTCGTCACCCGGCGAAGCAAGCGCCCGGAGTTCTGTCATACCCGAACCCTCGCCGGAACCGAGCGAGATGACCAGAGGCTTTGGTCCGGTTCGGTCCAGTCACGAGCGACGCGCACGGATTACGGCAGTAACCGGGACCCCGATTACTGCCGTAATCCGCATGGATCTTCGAACAGCCGCTTCTCGAACAGGATGACGGCAAACCGCTCGAAGTCCCGACGTCATCGGTCGTGGACGTCGTGTTGGTTGTGGCTGGGGGCTCGGGAGGTTCGGGTGGGGTGGGGTTTGCGGAGGCCGAGGGCTCGGCGGAGGTCGCGTCTGGTCTCGTCGAGCATGATGCGGAGCGGCCGGAAGGCGACGACGAGCACGATGGCGTCGCGCGGGCCGAGGAGGGTGTCGAACCACGTGTCGATGTCCGGGCGGTCCGACGTCGGACGGGTCGTCCACAGCCCGGACTCGGTGTCGTCGTAGGCGTCGGTGATGACCAGCGTGGCGGGGTCGAGCCGGTCGGCTTGGCCCAGCGCGGTCGCGGCGTCCTCGGCGATGCGGCCGATGTGCTCGGGAATCTCCGCACCGGGTGCCGGCCAGGCGGTGTCGCTGCGGCCTGCCGCGGTCGACCACGCGCCGTAGACCAGTGGATTTCCCGTCCGCATGACCGCGTGCAGGGTGCGCGGGGCGGACCTGATGAGCGCCGCGCGCAGCAGCGCACGCCAGATCCGGCCGGAGATCCCCGTTCCCTGGTGGTCCGGGTGCACTCCTGCGGAGTTGGCGTAGAAGCACTTGCGCCCGCCGAACACCCGGTTGTTGCTGGCGACCCACGCGATCGGCAGACCCGACGAGTCGAAGACGACGACCAGGCCGTCGAGCTCGTCCAGGTTGTCGTCGGAAAGCCAGTCCTGCCAGTACTGCTCGGTCGTCGCCGTGAACGCCCGCACCGCGACCGGTGGGAACGTCCTGCGCAGGTGCTGCCTGGCCGGAGCGGTGAGCGTGGTGCGGACCCGGGTCCAGAGCAGTCCCGTGAGATCCGGGCCGACGGAGATCTTCTTCGCGCCGGCGAGCACTTCCGGAGGTGTCATCGTCGATTTCCCGGTGTGGTCGGTTCGTGCTGGGCGACCGCGCGCACGGCCGCTTCGAGGCGGGTTCGCAGATCGGTGCTGATCCGGACCGGGGCGGGTTGGTCGAAGGCCCGGCGCAGCAGGGCCGTCGGCAGGTCGACGACGCAGGTCGTGATCACATCCACGGCGCCGCCGTCCCCTCGCCCCCACAGCTCGGTGGCCAGGCGGCGCAGCACCTCCGACACCAGCCTGCGGTCCAGGTCGAGCAGCGAATCCGCCAGTTCCGCGGGAAGTTCGGGGCCGAGCAGCTGCTCCCGGCTCACCGTCATGAGCAACCGCGCGGCCGACGGGCGCCGCTCGGCGAACACCGTCGGCGCGTCGGCAGCCGCGACCAGCGCGTTGACCGCCGCCGACTCCCCGGCTTCGCGCAGCGCCCGATCGATGAGGTCGGTCTGCAGGTCCAGGAAGTCGATCGCGGCGCGCAGCCACAGCTTCCCGCGCAAGGCCGCCAACGAGCCGAAACCGTGGTAGATCGCCCCGTTCGGCACACCGGACTCCGCCGCGAGCGCGCGCACGGTGAGCCGCTCCGGGCCGGACTCGGCGACGAGGCGCTCGGCCACGTCCAGCACCCGGTCGAGGTCGTGCACACGAGGTCTGGCCATGCCCGGCACAGTAATGGAGCGCCTGCTCCAGAATCAAGCGGTCGCCATCTCCCCTCGCGTTCCCGCGGGTCGCTTCGCGGGTGCGCGGAGGGTGAGGACTCCGGTCAGGGCGAGGAGGAAACCGGGGATCGTGGTGAGGTGGAAGGGCTGGTCGAGGGCGAGGGTGCTCCAGGTCGCGGCGACCGCGGGGGTGAGGAAGAGCAGGGCGCTGACGGTCAGCGGCCCCGAGCGGTCCAGGATCAGCAGGTAGCACCCGTAGCCGCCGACGAACGGCAGCAGCACGAGGAAGGCGATCGCGGTCCAGAACTCGGGTGCGGCAGGTGGGGTGACACCGCCGCCTGCCATCGCGACCAGGGCGAACCCGGCCAGCGCCGCGGCCGATTGCACGGTCAGCGAGTCGAGCAGGTCGTGGCCTTCGGGGCGGGGTCGGCGGTCGCCGAGCAGCGTGGCGAGGGTGAGACCGGCCGTGCCCGCGACGACCGCGAGCATCCCCAGCGCACCGCCGCCGGATCCGATGTCGGTGACGACCACGAGCGCGACGCCGGCGACTCCGGCCGCGAGGCCCAACGTCCTTCGCGCGCCCAGTGGTTCGTGCGCGAGCCTGCTGGTGAGCACCGCGACGAGCACCGGCTGCAGCGACGCGATCAGCGCGCTCGTGCCCGCCGGGACCCCCAGCGACGCGCCGTGGAAGACGCCGGACAGGTAGATCGCCTGCCCGAGCGCGCCGAGGACGATCTCGTGGATCAGGAACGCGCGCCCGTACCGGCGACGTCTCGCAACGGCGATGGCCAGCAGGATCGCGGTCGTCACCGCGTAGCGCCAGAACAGGCTCGTGTTGGCCGAGGCGCCGGTGTCGGCCGCCATGCCCGCGCCGACGAAACCCGAACTCCAGAACACGACGAAGGCGATCGGAAGCAGTGCTCGCATGTGGCCAAGTAACCATACCGGTCGGTATACTCGCAGTGTCCTTCCAGTCGAGTACCGCGGTTCTCGACTGGAGTGCCCGATCGGAGGGGGTTGTGGTGGCGCGCACTGCGAATCCGGACACGCCTGCTGGGCGGCGGATCCTCGAGGTCGCCGGGGTGCTGTTCTACGAGCGGGGGATCGGTGCCGTGGGCGTCGATCTGATCGCCGAGGAGGCGGGGACGACCAAGAAGACGCTCTACGACCGGTTCGGGTCGAAGGACGCGTTGGTCGCGGCCTACCTCAGGCGGCGCGAGGAGCGGTGGGAGGAGTTCCTCGACGAGTGGATGCGGACCCGCGCGCCGCGGTCCGGGCTCGATCGGGTGCTCGCCGTGCTCGACGCGGAGGAAGCGTGGTGGGCGGGCAGCAGGCGCGGCTGCGCGTTCGTCAACGCCCACGCCGAGCTCGGGGAGAGCGACCACCCGGGGCACGAGGTGCTGCGCGAGGGAAAGCGCCGCTCCCGCGCGAAGTTCATCGCCCTGCTCGCCGAAACCGGCGTCCCCGACGCCGAAACCCTCGGCGCCCGGGTCCACATGGTCTACGAAGGCGCCATGGTCAACCTCACCGTCGGGGGAATGACCGGCGCCTTCGACGAAGCCCGAGCCACGATCCGCGCCCTCGTGGGGGAGGGGGCCGGGTGACGAGCCGGCACGTCAGTCCGCGGCGACTCGGATCTTCTCGCCGTCGGTGAGCTTCACGAGCTGGTCGACGTCGAGGGGGACGATGGTGTGCGGGGTGCCCGCGGCCGCCCAGATCGTCGGGTGGTCGTCGAGGGCTTCGTCGATGAACGTGCGGAGCGGGGCCGGGTGCCCGATCGGGGCCACTCCGCCGATGGCCTGGCCGGTGGCGGCGCGGACCTGCTTCGCCGAGGCCATCCGGACCTCGTCGGCGCCGATGTTGCGGGCCAGCAGGTCGGTGTCGACCCGGTGCCTCCCGCTGGTCATCACCAGGACCGGCTGCTCGTCGGCGAGGAAGACGAGGCTGCTGGCGATCGCGCCGACCTCGCACCCGAGCGCCGAAGCCGCCTCGGCGGCGGTGCGCGTGGAGTCCGGCAGCTCCCGCACCTGCGCGGTCACCCCCGCTTCGATCAAGCTCTCCTGCACGATGCGACTGCGCTCGGGAAGCTGCTGATCACCCAACATCTGTGACGATTCCCTCCGACGTCGTTCTCCGAAGCGGCACGAGGAACACCTCTGATGCAGCGAAAACTACATCCGGATGGGGGGAACGCCGCACCTACCTCGTAGTTCTCGCCGCGTCGGCATCGGTCGTGATTCCGGTCCTGTTCGGGTTTCGCGGGGGTGGGGGGCTCATATGCTGGGGTGGTTGTTCCGCTGAACGGGGGAGTGCAGTTCGTTGGGTGAGACGGTCCGGACCGGGTACTTCGAGCGCGTCGGGGACGGTCGGTACAAGCCGACCGCGCACGTCGGCGGGGCTTGGCGGGTCGACGAGCAGCACTTCAGCCCGCTCGGCGGGCTGATCGTGCACGCGATCGAGCGGGCCCGTGCCGCCGAAGGCCGTCCTGAGCTGGTGATGAGCCGGATCAGCTTCGACATCCTCGGGCAGATCGCGCTGGAGGAGTTCGAGGTCCAGGTCGAGATCGTCCGCCCGGGGCGGACCATCGAGCTCGTCGAGGCGACCGCGGTGATCGGCGGCCGGGCCGTCGTGCGGGCGCGCGCGTGGCTGCTGGCCGAGGTCGACACCGGGATCGTCGCCGGAGGGGAGCCCGAGAGGCTGACACCGCCGGAGCAGGTGCCGCCGTGGCCGATGGATTCGGTGTGGTCCGGCGGTTTCATCGAATCGCTGAGCACCCGCGTCATCGGCGAGCCGCAGCCCGGCCGGACCACCGCGTGGGTGTCCACCGGCTACGACCTCGTCGCCGGCGAGCAGGTCAGCTCGCTGGCGTCGTTCGTCGCGCTCATCGACACCGCCAACGGCATCGCCGTGCGCCAGGAACCCACCAAGTGGATGTTCCCCAACGTCGACCTCACCATCCACCTCTACCGCGAGCCCGAGGGCGACTGGACCGGGCTGGACACCAAGGTCACCTTCGGCTCCCGCGGTCAAGGTCTGACGAGCACCGACCTGCACGACGTCACCGGCCCGGTCGGTCACGCCGAGCAGATCCTCACCGTCCGCCCGCTGACGACGTGAGCTAGGGGTTGCTGCGGGGGTCGGCGACGGCCGCCGGTGGTGCGGCGGATCGTCCTTCTGGGCGGCGGGATTCGACCGCTGTGCGGCTTTTTTGGTGAATTCCTGACAAGGTCACTTCTTCGTGGGGTTCTTCCGGGAGCATCCGCTGCGCAGAACTTCCCCCGCAGCGAGAGGTGTCCCCGCATGAAGACCCGATTAGCCGGCGCGACCGCCGCTTTCGTGGCCGGTGCCGCCGCGTCCTTCGTCGCACCCGTCGCGGTCGCCGCCCCCGCGACTCCCGCGCCCGCCGCCGACGGCTGCTACACCTGGAGCCAACCGCTCAGCGAAGGCGCATCCGGTGATGAGGTGCGCAACCTGCAGATCCGGGTGGCCGGATATCCCGGGAACGGCGGGCGGCTCGCCATCGACGGCGTCTACGGCGCAGGCACCCGGGACGCCGTCGCCCGGTTCCAGGAGGCCTACGGCCTGAGCGCGGACGGCGTCGCGGGCGAGTCGACGTTCGCCAAGATCTACGAGCTGCAGGACGACGACTGCTCGCCCGTCAACTTCGACTACTCCGAGATCAACAACTGCAACTCCGACTGGTCCGGCGGCAAGGTCTCGGCCGACGAGGCCAAGTCCAACGCGCTGGTGACCATGTGGAAGCTGCAGGCCATGCGGCACGCGATGGGCGACGCGCCGATCCAGGTCAACGGCGGTTTCCGCAGCGTGACCTGCAACGACTCCGTCGGCGGCGCGCCCGACAGCC
Organism: Saccharopolyspora sp. ID03-671; assembly: GCF_045278815.1. Taxonomy (NCBI): domain Bacteria; kingdom Bacillati; phylum Actinomycetota; class Actinomycetes; order Pseudonocardiales; family Pseudonocardiaceae; genus Saccharopolyspora; species Saccharopolyspora sp. ID03-671. The sequence continues at coordinate 2,361,798 of NZ_CP134054.1, read as the reverse complement.
GCCACCTCTACGGCGACGCCGCCGACCTCGGCGCGGGCTCCCAGGGCTTCTGCGCGCTGGCGCAGCAGGCCCGCGACCACGGCTTCGGCGAGATCCTGGGCCCCGGTTACCCCGGGCACGACGACCACGTCCACGTCGCCGGTGGCGCCGACACCTGGTCGGCCCCCGATTGCGGGATCTGACAGGCGTTCTCACGCCGCGGGCACCCGGTCCTCGCCGGGTGCCCGTACTGCACCCGCAGGAGAACGGCACGTGTTCGCGAGATGTCGATCGGGTGTTACGCGGGTGTGGCGGGCATGACGTGTGATGTGACTATCCGTAGCCGACGCTGACAACCGCGCGTCATCTCCGACATAATGGTTGAAGCTTCCACGACGCAGTCGGGAGCGCTCCGCGGGGAGCCGGCCACCCGGACAGGTGCGCAACGCCGCCCCCGCCGTCACCACGAGAACTTCTCCACCTGCGGTTCGCCGCGCCCCGATAGCGGCGAACCGCGCACCACCCCGTCACTTCCGGACGCGAGTCGCTCCCGCGGCTCGCCCCGGCCGGGCGCGGACCGAACCCCCAGTCGGACCCCCGGCCGGAGAGGGAGCGAGCCGGGACCCTGTTCCCCCGGGGTCCCGCCTCGCGAATCCCCGAACGGGGATTGAACGGGCCGACGGAGATTCCCCCCAACTTCCGTCGGCCCGTTCACCTTCTGCGGTCGAGCTCGGCGGTGCGGGTTGCTCGGGTGGGGTGAGGAGAAACCGGCTTCCCCGGTTGCGGCTTCACGCCGGGGGGTTGATGCCTCGGTGGTAGCCCTTGCCCGTGCAGTGGGGGCAGGTTCGCCATTCGGCCATGGTCATGCCGGTCTGCATCTCCTCGGTGGCCTGGATCATGTAGAGGCGCGGCTCGCTGATCTTCTTGAGGCCGCCGCAGGTGAAGCACAGGGCGTTGGGGCCGTTGGCCTCGATACCGGCGTTGTCGCCACCCTCGTCCGACATGGGTCGATCCTCACACGGGCGGTCCGCAACCCCGCTGTCGCCCCGGGTTTTCCCGGCAGTGCGGGCAGCGGGCCAACGACATCACCGTCGAGACCTTGCCGGTGTCGACCGACATGAATCGGCGGGCCACCTTGATGTTCCCGGTGCCGTCGCAGCCCCGGCACTCCGAGCTCTCCTCCTCGGGCACGTCCTCACCTCCGTCGCCGCGACGCTACCGCCGGACGACCGGCACGTCACTTTCGTCAACCAGCGGTTGACGACACTCGTTCGTCAACCTATGGTTGACGCATGGCTGAGAACATCCCACCCACCATCCGCCTCGACGACCTCATCGACGGCATCAAGAAGTCCAACGGCGACGCGCTGTCCCAGCTGGAAGGCGCCGTGATCGTCGCCGACCACCTCGGCGACCTCGCCGACCACCTCATCGGCCACTTCGTCGACCAGGCGCGCCGATCCGGCGCCTCCTGGACCGAGATCGGCCGCAGCATGGGCGTTTCGAAGCAGGCCGCGCAGAAGCGCTCCGTGACCAAGGGGTTCGACGACGACTCCGGCAACGGGTTCAGCCGGTTCACCCCGCGAGCGCGCAACGTCGTGGTGCTCGCGCAGACCGCCGCGCACGAGGCGCGCAACGACGAGATCCGCGTCGCGCACCTCGTCCTCGGCCTGCTCGGCGAGCCGGATGCCGTGGCCGCCAAGGTGATCGAGGACCAGGGCGTCACCTTCGACGCCATCCGCGAGGCCGCGACCGCGACGCTGCCCGGCGCCGTCGACGACCTGCCCGCGCTCGTGCCCTTCGACGCCGACGCCAAGAAGGTGCTGGAGCTGACGCTCCGCGAAGCCCTGCGGCTCGGCCACAACTACGTCGGCACCGAGCACATCCTGCTCGCCCTGCTGGAGCACGAGGGCGGCGACGGCCTGCTCTCCGGCCTCGGCCTGAACAAGGCCGCAGCGGAGGAGCGGATCACGGCCGTCATCGGCGACATCGTCCGCGGCCAGTCCTGAAGCTGGGCCGTTCGGCCGCTTGTTCTCGCCCGGGCGCCGGGTGAGGCTACGCGGTGGAGGGGCGATGTGGGTTCTGCGCGTGGTCGGCACACTGGTGTCGATGGTCGTGCTCGTGGCCGGAGCGATGGCCGTGCAGCCGACCGTGACGGTGTCGTTGCCGATCATCGATCCGGTGCCGCAACCCGCACCTGAACCGCCGCCTCCACCGCCACCGCCGCCCGGACCGCCGGTGCTCGCGGTCAAGATCGACAACGCGCCGCAGGCTCGCCCGCACACCGGGACCGGTGCCGCCGACATCGTCTACGTCGAGCCCGTCGAAGCCGGAATCAGCCGCCTGATCGGCATTTTCGCCTCCCGGACGCCGCCCGTGGTCGGGCCGGTGCGCAGCGCGCGGCAGACCGACCTGCGGTTGCTGGCCCAGTTCGGCCACCCCACGCTCGCCTTCTCCGGAGCTGCGCCCGAGCTGCTGCCCGAGATCGGCCGCGCGCCGCTCACCAACGCCTCCCAGCAGACGCTGCCCGGCGCGTTCCACCGCGGGCCCGGCGTGATGCCGCACAACCTGTTCGCCCGCACCGACCGGCTGCCGCCCGGCGCGGGCTGGTCGCCCGCCGCCCCGCTGGTGTTCGGGCCGGCCCCGGCGGCCGGGGGCGTGCCCACCGGGCACGAGGAGATCGCCTACCCGCACGCGCGCGTCGGTTTCGACTGGGACGGCGCGCGCTGGCTGGTGTCGATGGACGGGCGGCCCTACGTGACCACCGACAGCGGTCGCGGCGCCGCGAGAACCGTTGTGCTGCAAGAGGTTCCGGTGTCCAGCTCGCCGTTCCAGGACGTCTCCGGCAACGTCTCGCCGTTCGCCGAGACCGTCGGCGGCGGGCGGGCCGTGGTGCTGCGAGACGGCCACAAGTTCAACTCCTACTGGAACCGCCCGGCGCCCGAGGTCGGCACGACCTACACCACCGAGGCCGGGGAACCGATGACCTTCGCGCCCGGGCAGGTGTGGGTGGTGCTGGTGCCGCAGGCCCGGTGACAGATCGCGAAACCCGAGCGGGACGGCGACGAACGCCACATCGGCGACCGCTGTCGGTGTCAGTCGCTACTCTCGGAAGACATGAGCGATCGCCGTCTGCTGCTGGTCCACGCCCACCCCGATGACGAGTCCACCGGGACCGGCGCCACCATGGCCCGCTACAGCTCCGAAGGCGCCACCGTCAGCCTCGTGACGTGCACCAGCGGTGAGCTCGGCGAGGTCATCGCCGACGACCTCGCCCACCTGCGCGGAAAGCCGCAGGAGCTCGGCGAGTACCGGCGCGGTGAGATCGAGCGCGCGCTGGTCGAGCTCGGCGACATCCGCCAGCACTGGCTCGGCGGCCCCGGCCGCTTCCACGACAGCGGCATGGCCGGGGAGGACTCCAACGACGACCCCCGCGCCTTCGCCAAGGCCGACCCGGCCGAGGTGACCCGCGCGATGGTCGCGGTGCTGCGCGCCGAGCGACCGCACGTCGCCGTCACCTACGACCGCAACGGCGGCTACGGCCACCCCGACCACATCGCCGCCCACGAGGCGCTGATGGGCGCGCTGGAGCCCGCCGCCGACCCGTCCTACGAGCCGGACCTCGGCGATCCCTGGGACGTGCCGAAGGTGTACTGGACGGCCATGCCGCGCTCACTGCTCACGCGCGCCGTCGAGGAGGGGTTCCTGGCCGAGGACGCCGTCGCCGCCTTCGAACCGAGCACGGTTCCCGACGAGGAGCTGACCGCGCAGATCGACGGCCGCCGGTTCCACGCGAACAAGCTCGCGGCCCTGCGCACCTACCGCAGTCAGGTCAACGTCGACGACGACGGCTTCTTCGCCAAGATGGTCAACGACGAGGAGTTCGGCCGCGAGCACTACGTGCTCGTCCGCGGCGACCGCGGCCCGGGAGAAGGGCCGCACAACTGGGAAACGGACTTGTTCTCGGGCCTGGACTAGGAACTGGTTCGCAGTCGCGGCCGAGCCGCTGTTCCAGGTGTGGGGCTCAGCCGGCGCCGCCGCGGGTTCTGAGCGCCTTCGTGGCGAGTACGCCGGGACGCCGCGTATGCACATACTCAAGGAGCGGCGCACGGAGTCCACGGAGGCGCTCAGGTTCCGCTACTGGCACCGCCACGCAGAGCGACCACAGCAACGGTTCCTCAACCCGCTGCCAAGTGGGAGCGGTCCGCTGGGGTCGGGTGTGGTGGCCAGGGGCCGAGTTCCGGGAGGTCGCCCGCGGGGAGGCGCTGGGGAGGGCGTCCTGCCAGCCAGGCCGCGAGGTCGTGGGCCCGGCCGGTGATCTCGACGTCGGCGACCGGGCTGATCTCGCCGTCGGCGGACCAGCGGCGGGGGCCGTCGGTCTGCCGCAGCGCGACGCCGGCGGGCAGCCGGGGCAGCAGGAACTCGATGGCGTGGTGGCAGAAGTCCTCGGTCCACTCCTGCGGCCCGACGCCCAGATCCAGGTCGACCAGGTGGATCCAGACCTCGCGCCAGCGCATGAGCACGATCCCGGCCAGGTCGCCGTTGCGGAAGCGCACCGGGCGCTCCCAGTCGGCGGGGGAGGCGTGCGACCAGACGGCTTCGAGCACCCCGACGTGGCGGTTCAGGCCGTCGTGGTGGGAGAACGCGTTGCCGCCCGACAGCCCTTCGATGATGGCGTCGCGCTCGGCCTGACCTCCCTCGTAGGCCTCGACGAGCTCGCCGTTCAGCGCCAGCGAGCAGACGCGGGCGAACGCGCGGGCGTTGTCGGTCAGATGTGCCAGCACGTGCCCGCGGGACCAGCCGGGCAGGAGTGAGGGGGCGGCCACCTGCTCATCGGTGAGCGTGGCGGTGAGGCCGAGCAGCCGCCGGTGGCCCTCTGCAACAGCTTTCAACGGAGGCATCACGCGGCGTGATCCTAGGGGCGGATCACCGGTTTGAAACCACCTCGGCCTGATCGGTACCCGAAAGAGGTTATCGGCGCGGTTATCAAACTGTGTTGTCGGGAAACAGGATTCGTGCGTTCTGCGGTGTCCAAGATCCTTTTCGGATTGTTCGATCGGCGAAACGCCCACTGATCGGACACGAGGAGGATGCACGTGGCGACGCGACGCGTGCGATTACGGAGAACGCTCGCCGTGGCGGCGAGCGTGCTGGTCACGGGCACTGCGGTGGTCGCGGGAACCTCGGCGGCTCAGGCGTCGCCGGTGACCTGGGGGCCGTGCGAGAAGGCCGTGCTGCGGGACGTCCCGCTCACCGAGCGCCACCTGTACAGCTGCGCGAAGTACCCGGTTCCGGTCGACCACGCCGATCCGGGCAAGGGCACCGTCGACATCGCGATGATGCGGCGGGCCGCGAGCGAACCGGGCGAGCGCATCGGCTCGCTGTTCCTCAACCCCGGCGGTCCCGGGGGAGCGGGGTTCGACATGCCGGTCGGTGCCGTGGACCGCTTCGACCCGGCCGTGCTGGAGCGCTTCGACGTCGTCGGGTTCGACCCGCGCGGCATCGACCGCAGCACCCGCCTGCGCTGCTTCCGCAACGCCGAGCAGGCCGACGCGGTGCTGGGCCGGATGTCGTCGGTGCCCGTCACCGAGGGGCAGATCGGCACCACGATGGGCGCCTACGGCGACTACGGGGACGCCTGCGCGAAGAACGCCGGTGAGCTGCAGCGGCACATGAGCACCGCTGACGTCGCCCGCGACCTGGACCTGATGCGGGCCGGTGTCGGCGACGCGCAGCTGAACTTCGTCGGCTTCTCCTACGGGACGCTGCTCGGCGCGACCTACGTCAATATCTTCCCGGACCGCAGCCGCGCGATCGTGCTGGACGGCAACGTCGATCCGGCGCTGCGCACCGCCGACGGCGTGCAGTACGACCGGGAGCGGGCCGCAGGTTTCGAGCTCGCGCTGGACGCCTACCTCAAGCGCTGCGGCGCCGAGGCGGCCAAGTGCGCGTTCGGCGAGGGCGACACCCGGGCGAAGTTCGACGAGATCCGCACCGTCCTGCGGCGGGGGCCGATCGCGATGCCCGACGGCACGAAGATCGACCTGGACCAGTTCACCGACGCCGTCAGCAGCGCGCTCTACGACCCGGAGCAGTTCCGGCAGCTGGGCAGCGACCTGCAGGGCCTGCACCTGACGCTGCACCCGAAGGCCGGGCTGATCCCGGATCTGCTGCGGGTGCTGCAGCTGCCCGCGAACAAGCACCGCAAGGACGCCGTCGGCGACGCCGAGAAGTCCTATGTGGACGACTCGTACTTCGCGGTGAACTGCACCGACAAGCCGTTCCCGAAGAAGCCGGGTCTGGTGCCCGCGATCGCCGCGCAGTGGGAGTCGGAATCGCCGACCTTCGGGCGCAACCAGGCGTTCAGCGACCTCGCCGGCTGCTCGCAGTGGCCGCCGACCAGCCCCGACGTGCACCGCGGCCCCTGGGCGCACCGGGCGGCCAACCCGGTGCTGCTGTTCGGCAACTTCTACGACCCGGCGACCCGGTACGAGTTCTCCCGTCGGATGGAGGGCGAGCTGGGCAACGCGCGACTCGTCAGCGTCGACGCCTTCGGCCACGCCATCCTCGGCGACAGCTCGTGCGCCGACAGCCGTGCCGCCGACTACCTGATCAACCTGCGCGTCCCGCGGCCGGGTGAGGTCTGCCGGCCGGACGAGCAGCCGTTCTGAGGGCCGACGCGAGGGCCGTCGCTCCGAGGAGAAGGAGCGACGGCCCTCGTCGTGGGCAGGGGTCGATGCGCCGGTCGCCTCTCGGCGAGTGGCGCGACGCGGCTCCAGCCGGACGGTATTCCGCGAAGGCGGTAGATGAGGCCCGGGGACTCGGAACGCTCGACCGGTCGGTTCAACGGCGCCCGGTTCCGCGTTGTTCCACCCCTGGAGGTGAGCCCGCTCTCATCGCACCGGCGCATTCGATTTTGCGGTGCGCCGAAACCCGCATTTGGTGAAATGGAAACGCGAATTCCTCCGTTCCCCGATATTTGACGCATTCATCGATTCCGGTAATGTCTTCCGCGGTTGAAGGGGAGTAGTCCGAGAATTCGCGGTCGACATGCTGGTGCGGCGTCATCGCACCCGGCCGTGAGCCTTGCGTTCGAGGTGGGCGAGACCTTCGTGTTCTCGGAAGGTGGGTTTCGCATCGTGCTGGGCAGCATCGCGCTGAGTTCCGCAGCAATTTTCGTCGCCGAGCTTGGCGACAAGTCGCAATTGATGGCGATGACGTTCGCCACCCGATACCGGTGGTGGCAGGTGCTGCTCGGCATCACCGTCGCGACCACGCTCGTGCACGCCATTTCGGTGGCGCTGGGATTCGGTCTCGGCGAACTGATGCCGACCGAGTGGATCGCGCTCATCGCCGGTGTCGCGTTCCTGTTCTTCGCGGCCTGGACGCTGCGCGGCGACCGCCTCACCGAGGAGGAGAAGCAGCGGGCCCACCGCGGGTTCACCTCGGCCGTGATGGTGGTGACGCTGGCGTTCTTCCTCGCCGAGCTCGGCGACAAGACGATGCTGGCCACCGTCACGCTGGCCACCCACCACGACTGGCTCGGCACCTGGATCGGCTCGACCGTCGGCATGGTGCTGGCCGACGCGCTGGCCATCGGAGTCGGCCTGCTGCTGGGGCGTCACCTGCCGGAGAAGGCCGTGCGCTACGGCGCGACCGCGCTGTTCGTCCTCTTCGGCGGCTGGCTGATCATCGACTCCGCGTTCGCGCTGCTGGCATGACGGGAGTTCAGGTCTGACCGGGTGATCGCCGCCGCGCCGGGCAACCCGTGACCGCTGCCGGGGGTGTTCGTTAGCGGGGTGGGCACGGCGGAGGGAACGCGATGACCTGGATGATCTACGGCGCGAACGGGTTCACCGGACGGCTGGTGGCCGAGCTGGCGGTGGAGCGCGGGGAACGCCCGGTGGTCGCGGGTCGCGACCCCGGCGAGGTCGCCGCCTTCGCCGCGCCGCGCGGGCTGGAGTCGCGGATCTTCGACCTCTCCGAGCCCGCCCGGGTCGCCGAGATGCTGCACGACGTCGATGTGGTCGCGCACTGCGCCGGTCCTTTCTCGGCGACGTCTGCGCCGATGGTCGAGGCCTGCCTGCGCTCGGGCACCCACTACCTGGACATCACCGGGGAGATCGACGTCTTCGAGTCGATCTTCGCCCGGGACTCCGACGCCCGCGACGCCGGAGTGGTGCTGCTGCCCGGCGCCGGGTTCGACGTGGTGCCCACCGATTGCCTCGCCGCCCTGGTCGCCGCCGAACTGCCCGGCGCGACCCGCCTGGACCTGGCGTTCCAGGCGGGCGGCCGGATCAGCCCCGGCACGCTCGCGAGCGCCCTGGAGGGCGCCGCGATCGGCGGCCGCGCCCGCGTCGACGGCGAGCTGCGCGCGGTGCCGCTCGCGTGGCGGCGCCGCGAGGTCGCGTTCCCGTCCGGTCCGCGCCAGGTGACCTCGCTGCCCTGGGGCGATGTCGCCACCGCCTACCGCAGCACCGGCATCGGCACCATCACGACCTTCGCCCGGCTCCCGATCCCGGACCTCGGCGACGGCCTCGGCAAGGTGGGTCAGGCGGTGCTGGGTTCGACGCCGGTTCAGCGCTTCGGCAAGGCCGCCATCGGCGCCTTCGTCAAGGGCCCGGGGCGGGGGATCCGCTCGCGCAGCTGGGTGGAGGTCTACGCCGAGGCCGCCGACGACGCGGGGCGGTCGGTCTCCGCCGCGCTCATCGGCCCCGACGTCTACGACATGACCGCGGACGCGGTCCTGCGCGCGGTCAGCGCCCTGCGCGCCGACCCGCCCGCACCCGGTGCCCACACCCCGTCGACGGCGTTCGGGGCCGACTTCATCCGCCGCCTCCACGGGGTGAAGGTCATCGAGCCCGCCTAGGGCTCGGGAGGGGACGGTTTTTCCTCGAATCACCCATGATCGATGTCCGAAATGTCGGGACAGTTTGGACTGAAACTGTCGCCCTCCCGGTCCCCGTCGCTTCGGCGCGGTCACCCCGGGAGGATGCGGAGCATTCCCGGGCGGGGGTTCTCGTCGTGGAGGAATTCGAGGTGTGGTCCTTCGCCCGACGGCGGGCGGAGGGCGGCGAACTCGGGCTGCTCGGTGACGATGTCGTAGTCGAGCTCCTCGGCCCAGGCCCTGGCCTGCTCGCGGGGGTCGGTGGTGCCGACGACGACCGCGGCCAGGGGGCCGGTGCAGGCGTAGGCCTTGCGGGGTTCGAGGGCGCAGAGCTCGTTGCCCTCGACGTCGGCCATCACCACCCACGGGACTTCGGTGCTCTGGCCGATGTCGGCGAACCGGGCGCCGTGGTTGAACAGCCGCTCCACGACGCGGGTCTGCTCGTCGTGCGACTCGCTGCGCAGGTCCAGGTGCACGTCGTTCTGGCCGGTCTTGGCGCGGTCGGCGAGGAGGAAGCGCAGCGGCACCCCGGGGCCGTCGGGGCGCACCCCGGTCTCGTCCACGACGGTCCAGCCCAGCACCTCGGCCCACCACCGGGCCAGCCGCGCGGGGTCCTGCGCGGCGAACTCCACCACCAACGGCATACCGGGAAGCTACCGGAACAGGACGAATCGGCCAGCCCGAAAACCCGGTGCGGGCGATCGCCGACGTCGTGGAGACTGGGGACATGGAGATCAGGGAGGCCGAGGCGGCCGATTGGGACGGGATCTGGCCGTTCATGCGGCGGATCGTGGCCGCGGGGGAGACCTACGCGTGGGACCGGGACCTCGACGAGCAGCGGGCGCGCCAGCGCTGGTTCCCGGCCCCGCCCTGGCGGACCGTCGTCGCCGTGGAGGGCGACCGGGTGCTGGGCACGGCGATCTCCGGACCGAACCGGGAAGCCCAGGGCGCGCACGTGGCGACCGCGAGCTTCATGGTCGACCCGAACGCCGGCGGACGCGGCGTCGGCCGCGAGCTGGGCAAGCACGTGCTCGACCGGGCGCAGGCCGACGGCTACCGGGCGATGCAGTTCAACGCCGTCGTGGAGACCAACACCCGCGCGGTGGCGCTGTGGGAGTCCCTGGGCATGGAGATCGCCGCGACCCTCCCGGAGGCCTTCCACCACCCGACGCTGGGCTACGTCGGCCTCCACGTGATGTACCGGCGGTTCTGACCTCAGAGGCCGCGGCGCAGGTCGTCGAGGAGGGGCTGGAGGGCGTGCTCCTCCTCGACGGCCCGGGCCGCGGTGGTCATGAGGTCGGCCAGCTGGGGATCCCACGGCGTGGGGATCGGGGTGCCGATGAGGTTGGGCAGGTCCGTGCGGTCCTGCGACGCCCGGTCGAGCGCCGAGCGGTAGTCGGCGCCGGACATGCGCCAGGGCACCGCTTCGTGGCGCTGGGCCGTGAGGGCGGCGGCGATGCCGGGCCAGTCGAAGTCGGCGTGCACGTGCAGCACCGCGCCGTCGGCGGAGAGGCGCTCCAGGAGAGCTCGGGCCGCCGTCGACGGCAGGCCGGACAGGCAGAGCACCGGGTGGTGCAGGGCTTCCCGGATCGCCGCCTCCACCACGCGCGGGTGCTCGCACACCGCGATCGCCGTGCCCTCCGGCACCAGCCGCGCCGGGGCGGCACCGAGGTCCAGGTGCGTGAGGTGCGCGGGCAGTCCCAGCTCGGTGCGGGCGCGGATCCCGGCCGACCACGCGTCGTCGCCGGGAACCGGCAGCGCCCAGGTCAGCACCGTCGCCGACACCCCGTCCGGGGAAACACCGCAGCGCTCCCACAGGGCGCGGCGGTCGCGCTCGTTGCCCGGGGCCTCGACGCCCTGCGCCAGCGCCGCGGCCTTGAGCACGACGCGGCTCAGCGCCGTCCCGTCGTCCAGCGAGTGCGGGAACCCGATCCGCCCGGCCAGCGACGCGCGCGAAGTCCAGGAGCGCGGCGGCTCGGACAGCGACATCGCCGCCAGCACCCGCGCGGCGGCGTGGACGATGCCGGTCAGCTCGGCCTCGCCGACCCGCCCGTACTGCCGCACCCACCGCAACCACGGCGCCGCCCACGACGCACCGGCCGGCCCGTGCTCGTCGAGCACCTCCAGCAGCTCGTCGGCCTCCTCGGCGACCGGCTCGGCCTCGGCGACCGCGCCGCTCAGCGCCTCGACGACCTGGGAGAGCCCGGCGCCGAACCGGTTCCGCAATGCTTCGTCCAGTTTGGACACGCTGATCCGGGTGCCCTCGCCCCACATCGGACGCCCGTAGAGCTCGCCCACCGCGGTGCGGGTGGCGTCGTCGGGAAGCTCCAGCCGGAACGTCGGCTTCGACGACGACAGCGCCTCGCGCGCCGCCTCCCACAGGCCCCGCAACTCCGGAACGCCGAGGGCCTCCCGGATCTCGTCCGTGACGGCCACGGCGAATACCTCCGATTGAGAACTGCTGGTCAGGCGTCCGGACGCTGCAGGTCCGTGCCCGTCCAGGTGGTGTGCGTGGTCGCGATTCCGTGACCGCTGCGCGGTCGCAGCACGTCGTAGATGTGCATCTTCGGGATCTTCGGCGAGACGCCCCAGCCGCTCGGCCAGGTGATCAGCCAGTCCATGTCCAGGTCCACCAGCAGCCCCAGCATCCGCGCGATCGTCGGATCGTCGAGCCGCTCGAACGCCTCGTCCAGCAGCACCAGCCGCAGCGGACCGCGACCGTCCGAGGACACGCTCACCGCGTCGTAGAACGCCGCCGCGGCCGCGAACAGCGTCACGTACGAGATCAGCCGCGTCTCGCCCGACGACAGCTGCCGCAGCCGCCGCACCCGAGGCTTGCCGTCCGGGCCGGTGTCGCGCACCCGCACCGTGAACGCGAACCAGGACCGGTAGTCCAGCGCCCGCGCCAGGATCTCCGCGTACCCGCCCGATGCGCTGTCCCGCTCGGACTCGATGAGGTCGGTGAACACCCGCCGCAGCAGCGAGTCCTGGTCCTCGCTGCGGTTCGCGAAGGGCGTGCGCACCAGGTCGATCGCCTGCTTGATGTCGTCGCCCAGCGCCGCCGACGGCTGCCAGTCCAGCTGGACGTGCACGCCCTGGCTGGACCGGGCGCCGTCGAGGACCTCGTTCATCCGCTTGCACAGGTCCTCGGCGATGGTCATCTGCCCGCGCAGCCGCTCCGCCAGGTCCCGGATCAGGTAGTCCGCGAAGATCGACTGGTAGCGCTCGTTGAGGTACCCGCGCTGCTCGCCGAGCCGCTCGGAGACCCGCCGCGCGGCCTCGGCGACCGGCTGCGGCCCCTCCTCGCCGGTGACGGTCACCGTGAGCAGGCCGTGCTGGTCGGCGGCGGTGATGTCGTAGTTGCCGCTCAGCGCGTGCTGCAGCGTCTGCAACCGGTTGAGCACCGTCGACTCGGTGGAGCCCTTGCGGTCCGAACCCACCAGCAGCTCGGCGGCCTCCGCCAGCTCACCCGGTGGCTCCTCGGAGACCTCGGCCGCCGCCCACAGGCCCGGGATCTCCAGGGCCCGGCGGAACGCGGTCGTCGCCGACTCGGCGTCCTGCTCGCGACCGGCCAGCTGCGATTGCTTGTTCTCCAGCTGAGTCTCCAGCCGGGCGGCGGCCTCGCGCAGGGTGCTGATGCGCTCCCGCTCCTGCGGCAGCTTCTCCCGCAGCTCGGTGCGCTCGCGCTCGAAACCGCTGACCTTGTCGGCGATCTCCTGCGCCGCACCGCCCACCGCCGACGTCAGCTCCGACAGGCCACCGGCCTGCTCGGCGTAGTCGGCGCAGCGGCGCTCGGCCTGCGCCTCGGCCTCCATCCGGTCGGCCACCGCGACGTCGTGGTGCAGCGAGATGTCGCGCAGCTCCGCCAGCGTCGGCAGGCAGCGCGACTCGACGGCCTCGCGCAGCGCGTCGATGCCCGAGCGGGCGTCCACCGCCGCGCGGTGCGCCGCGTCGAGCGCCTGCGTCTCTGCGGGCAGCCCCGCCTCACCGGCGGCCCGGACCAGCTCGCTCTGCGCGGCCTGCCAGCGCTGCTCGACCTCCAGGTGCTGCTCGCGCAGCTGCACCACCTGGCGCTCGGCGTCCTCGGCCGTCTCGATCGCCGTCGCCAGCTTCGCCTGCGCGGTCAGCAGGTCCCCGTCGTCCGGGAAGACCTCCAGGTGCTGCTCCAGCGCCGACGCGTGCTCACCGGCCTCGGCCTGCCGCCGCTCCGCCTCGCCGATCGACTCGCGCAGCCGGGCGAGCTCGTCCTCCAGCTCGCTGATCCGCCGCGCCCGGGCGTCCTCGCGGGCGCCCGCGCCCACGTACTCGGCGGCGTCCTTGTGCCAGGAACCGCTGAGCGCCCCGGCCTTCCAGGACCCGTCGGTGGACACGCACAGCCCGGTGCCGCCACCGGTCGAGACCGTGGTCAGCAGCCCGGCGACCCGCTCCGGCGGCACCGGCGAGTCCGCCACGGCGGCCGGGGTGAGCAGCGCGTTCAGCGTGCCGCCGGTGGTCGGGTCGACCGGGCCGGCGGGCGAGGCCAGCAGGTCCGTCAGGCCGGGCACGTGCCCGGTGGCGGTGACCCAGGCGTTGAGCAGCCCGCTGGACTGCAGCGCCGCCTCCAGGCCCGCCCGGTCGGCGTCGCTCAGCGACGGCGCGAAGTCGACCAGCTCGTAGAAGGCGCGGCCCTGCGACGGGTCGCGTTCGGCTTCCACCCACGTCGGCAGCTCGGGGCGGCGCTCGTGACCCGCGCGCAGTTCGGCGAGTTCCCCTTCGCGCATGCGGGTTTCCGCGCGCAGCTCGGTGATCTCCTGCTCCACCGCCGACACCGCGCGCCGCGCCTCGTGCAGCTGCGGGCGCGCCCACTGCCGGGCCTGCTCGCGGGAGGTGCGGCTGGCACCCCGGTCGTTGATCAGGTCCTCGACGGTCGGCGGCTCCGGCGGGGCCTGCTCGGTCGCGGCGGGCCACTCGGTGGCCCACTTGCGCGCCAGCTCCACCCACACCGCGGCGGCGTCGGAGAGCTCCTGCTGCGCCTGGTTGCGGCGACCCGCGGCCTCGGTGGAGGTCAGCTGCGCCTGGCGGGCGTTGCGCTGGATCTCGGCGACCTGCGCCTGCTCGGAGTCGAGCTCGCGGGCCTGCTGGTGCAGCGCCAGGGTCAGCGCCGCGCGCTCCCGCGCCTCGGTCGCCGCCTGCGCGGAACTGCCCACCGCGGAGCGGAATTGGGCGGCCAGCGCGTCGGCGTCCAGCTGCGGCGGCTGGTAGCGCTCCACCTCGGTCGGCTCGGCGTCCGGCTCGGGCGAGGTGCGCACCGACTCGGTCTCGGCGACCAGCTCGGCGGCCGGGACCGGCGGCGGCTGCGGCACGGTCGCACCGCCCAGACCTGCGGTGCTCAACTGCTGACCAGCGCGGGTCGCGGCCTGCCCGGCGGCCTCGGCGTCACCGGCGAGCCTGCGCAGCACGCCCAGCACCGACTCCGCCGAGCGGGTCTCCTGCGCCCGGTGCCGCGTCGCCGTGTCGAGCGCGGAAACCGCTGCGGCGCGGGAACTCTCGACCAGCTTCTCCCGGTCGCGCAGGTTCTGCAGCTCCGAGTAGGCCGGGTGCGAGCGCAGCGCGTCGATGCTCGACTCCAGCTCGCTCTCGCGCTGCTCCAGCTCGGTGATGGTGCGCTGCGCGGACTCCCGTTCCTCGCGCTTGCCGGTGAACTGCTCGTCCAGCCTCGCCAGGTCCTTGCGCAGCGCCGCCAGCTTCTGCTGCGCCGCGCGCATCGCCTCCGCGCGGTCGCGCAGCGCGCCGAACGCGTAGCCGGAGTAGGTCGACAGGAACGCGGTCAGCGCCTTGTCCGCCCCGGTGAGCCGGACGATGTTCTCGCGGATCGACTCCAGGTCGTCGAACGAGGTCGCCAACCGCTCGATCAGGCCCGCGTCCAGCGGCGGCAGCGCGTCGGACAGGATCTGCTCCAGCTGCCCCTCCAGGACCTTCAGGCCCACGTCGGGGTTGCGCAGCGTGCGCTGCAGGTGCAGCAGGTCGCCGTAGCGCGCGGCAGGCACGCCGTAGACCGAGGCCGCGACCTTCGCGCGGAACGACTGGTCGTCGAGCACGCAGTCGGCGCCCAGCAGCTCGCGCAGCTGCGCCGCCCCCAGCGGAACCCGGTCGGCGCCCACCAGGTGCAGGTTGATGCCCACCCGGCGGCTCGTGATGAACCGCCACGAGTCGCTGATCGACTGCGAGGTCTTCGACGCCTTCACCCCGAGACCGCAGGTGAGGAACTCCTCGCCGCCCTCCGGGGTGTCGCGGCGCAGCTCGATCCAGGCGTAGCCGATGCGGTTCGGCCCGCCCGGGTACTCGTCGAGCATCAGCCGCCGGATGCTGACCGTGTCGAAGCCCTTCGACCCCAGCTGGCGCAGGTCGCCGTCGAGGCACAGCGGCAGCAGCAGCTCCAGGGTCCGGGACTTGCCGGAACCGTTGGTGCCCTGGAAGATCGCGCGTCCGCCGTCGAGGTCGAACGTCGTCTCGGCGTACTGCCAGATGTTGACGATCCCGCCGCGGTGCAGGCGCCACCGGTGGGCGGACTCCGCAACGGCCGCTTCGGTGCTGTGTGGGCTCACCGCGTTGCCTCTTCCATCTCGTCGAACAGTGACAGGCCCGGCGGTTCGGGCGCCGGCGGTTCCGCTTCGCGCTGCTGCTGCGCCGGTGTCGCGTCGGGCTGCGGGAGCCAGCGGTGCGCGGCCGGGCTGAGCAGCCACGACCCGTCGGACTCGCGGAGCAGGCCCAGCCTGCCCAGCAGGTCGATGACCGAGCGCACCAGGTCCTGGTGGTCCTCGGTCGCAGCCCGCGACCACGCCGACGGGTAGGACTCGACCAGCTCCTGGCAGACGTCGGCGAAGTCCTGCCAGGACACCGGATGCCGCCCTGCCGAATCGGGTTCGGCCTTGTCCAGCAGTTCCGGCAGCGCCAGCAGCGCGATCCGCGCGACCGTTCCCGGGCCCGGGAACGCGAGGTCGGTGAGGTAGTCCTCCGGGTCGCACACCACCACGCCCTCGGCGCGGGCCTCGCCGACGAGGCCGAAGAACCGCTCCAGCAAACGGGATTCGTTGATGACGTGCTCGCGCAGCCAGCTCGCCTGCTCCGGCGGCAGGTCCGCGTAGAGCACCACCGGGTCCTCGATCAGCTTGCGCCGCACCGCGTGCTCGATCCGGCGCGGACCGGCGGCGGAGGCGAGCTTGACCAGCTGCTGCGGGTCCTCGGCCTCGGCCAGCGGGCCCGCCACCAGCTGGCCCAGCATGTCGGTGTCGATGGTGATCAGCGCCTCGGCGGCGGACTCGGCCGTCACCGAGCCCTCGGTCTCGGTGATCACGCCCAGCGCGACCAGGTGCCGCAGCGCCGCGGTCAGCGCGCGCCGGTCCGCCGGGTCGTCGGCGATCTCGATCCCCGCCTCGGCGGCGGCCGCGCGCACGTCGCTGACCAGCCGCGACAGCAGGACCTGGCGTCCGATCCCGGTCAGCGCGGCCAGGGTCAGCGCGAAGTAGGCGTAACCGCGCGGGCTCAGCGATTCCACGCCGCGCCCCGCGTCCTCGCCCGGACCGGACTTGTACAGCCGCGCGAAGCGGCGCTCCACCACCAGCCGGTACCCCAGCAGCCCCGCGAAGACGTCCTGCAGCGCGGCGCGCTGGCGGTAGATCATCGGCAGCAGGTCGCCGTCCGGCCCGTCGGCGCGCAGCAGCGGCCTGCGCAGCAGAACCCGGGCGCAGCGCACCACGTTCGCCGCGTCGATGTCGGGGAGCTCGTCGAACGTCGAGATCATCGGGCGGCTCCTCGCAGCGGTGCCTCGGAGTCGGGTAAACCGCCGTCCCCGACCAGTTCCAGGACGGTGTCGCGCAGCGTCAGCTCACCGGCCGCGCTGCGAATCCTGGTCTCCTGCCCGGATTCCGGGCGGATCGTCACGCGCAGCCGGTGCACCGGGTCCAGCGCCGTGCCCTCGTCGTCGGAGCCGTCGCGCTGCGCCATCGCCAGCGTCAGCAGCTCGCACAGCACGCCCAGCGCGTCCGGCGACAGCGTGCGCCGCCCGACGTCGGCGCCCGCCTCGGCGAGCTCGGCGACCGCGGCGCTGCGCCGCTGATCGGCCTGGCGGGCCTGCTGCAGCAGGGTCTCCTCGGTCATCGGGTCGTCGAGCACCCGCGACGTGCGGCCGCGCGCGCCGCGATCGCCGCGGCTGCGGACGCTGACCGTCACGTCCTGCACCGGTCCGTCGCGCCACGGCACCTTGTCGTTGTCGGAGTCGTAGTCCGGCGCGGGCTGCAGGTGCCGCGCCGAGTGCAGGCCGAACGCCGCCGCGTAGAGCCGGTGCGAGGTGCGCTCGTCGGCGCGGTCGAACCACTTCGCCAGCTTCAGCAGCTCGCCGCGCCTGCCGGGCACCAGACCGCCGCCGGAGGTGGCGCGCTTGACGCTGGCCAGCAGCGATCCGATGGCGCGCGCGGTGGCCTCGCGCAGCGCCGCGACCTGGCTGGGGCGGCCGGGGGCGTCGACGAACCAGTCGGTCAGCTCCTGCCAGTCGGCCTGGGTGCGGCCGCGCGCCCGCTCGACGTCGGTGCCCAGCTGGTCGGCCGGGCCCAGCAGCCGCAGCAGCTCACCGCGCGCCCCGGTCAGACCGGCCAGCGAACCGGCGATCGTCTCGGTGTGCCGCAGCACGTCCTCGACGACCATCTGGATGTACTCGACCAGCAGGTTCCGGAAACCCGAGATCTCGTCCGGCGCGAGCTGGTGGCGGGTGACGACCTGGCCCAGGTAGGCGTAGAAGTCGCGGACCGTGGCGGCCAGCTCGGCGTGCTGCAGGAACACCGTCGTGACCTGCTCGGCCAGCCGTTCCCGCGCCTGGCGGGCGGTTTTGCCGCGCGGGTCGTGGCGCTCGGCGGCCAGCGCCTCGGACAGGGCCTTGCCGATGCCGGCCAGACCGCGGTCGATGGCGGGCAGCAGCTCGCGGGAGACCTCGCGGGCGCCCTCCGGCACCCGCAGCAGCGCGTCGACGTCGCGCTGCACGCGCACGGCGAGCTTGCTGACCTGGTAGCGGACGCTGCCGTGCTGGAACTCGGCGATGCTGGAGGCGATCGTCTCGCGCCGACCGACGACCAGGTTGCCCCACTTGACCAGCTGCTTGAGCCGGTCGATCACCGTGTCCACATCGGACTCACCGGGGGCGACCCTGCCCTCGCGCTCGGCCGCGGCCAGGGCAGCGGCGACCTCGCCGGCCGACAGGTCCGCCAGCAGCGTCGAGGTGAACAACCGCATGATCGCCAGGTAGGTGCGGTGCTCCTGGGCCTGCAAGTAGGCGAACAGCTGCAGCCGCTGCGCCTCGTCCGGCGTCGTCTCGGCAGCAGCGGGCGGCACGCCGGTCGCGTTTCCCGCGACACCGGCGCGCAGCACATCGGCTTCGTGATCAGGGGCCGTCACGGTCCGCCACGATATCCCGTCGCCCGAGCACAGCCGGTCACCTGGGATGCCGTGATCGGTCACAGCCGCCGTCGGGGTAGCGTGCGGTGCTGCTTTCGAGGTGTTCGAGATCGTCTTCTCAGCGGTGGTGGAGGTGCGGGTGAGCGCGGGACGAGCGGTCGGTCTGCTGCTCGGCGTGGCGGCGGACGCGGCGCTGGGCGACCCCCGGCGCGGGCACCCGGTCGCGCTGTTCGGGCGCGTCGCCCAGAAGCTGGAGAAGGCGCTCTACCAGGACCGGCGCCCCACCGGGGTCGTCTACACCGGGGTCCTCGTCGGCGGTACCGCCGTGCTCGGGGAGCTGCTGCAGCGCTCGGTCCGCCGCAGCCCGGTGCTGGAGGCGGCCGCTACCGGCGTGGTCACCTGGGCGGTGCTCGGCGGCACGTCGCTGGCCGACGAGGGCACCGCGATGGCGCGGCTGCTCGACGCCGGGGAGATCGACGGCGCCCGCGAGCGCCTCGGCCACCTCTGCGGCCGCGACGCCGCCGTCCTCGATGGGCAGGGCCTGGCGCGCGCGACCGTCGAGTCGATCGCCGAGAACACCTCCGATGCCGTGGTGGCCCCGCTGGTGTGGGGCGCGGTGGCGGGCATCCCCGGGCTCGCGGCCTACCGCGCGGCCAACACGCTCGACGCGATGGTGGGGCACCGCTCGCCCCGCTACCGCGAGTTCGGCTGGGCCTCGGCACGGCTGGACGACCTGCTCAACCTCGTGCCCTCGCGCTTCGCGGCCGCGCTGACCGCGGTCTGCGCCCCCGTCGTCGGCGGGTCCGGCGGCGGCGCCTGGCGCACCTGGCGGCGTGACGCCTCCGCGCACCCGAGCCCCAACGCGGGCCAGGTCGAAGCGGCGTTCGCGGGAGCCCTGGAGATCCGCCTCGGCGGCCGCACCGTCTACGGCCACGTCACCGAGCAGCGCCCGATCATGGGCGAGGGCCGCACCGCCGACGCCGGTGACGTCACCCGCAGCGTCGAGCTCTCCCGCCTCATCGGCACGGTCACCGGCGCCGCAGCGGCCGCCACCGCCCTCCTCCGCCACCGCTGACGAACCCGCAGCCGCCCGTCCCGCAGCCGTCTGTACGGGAGCCGTCCGTCCCGGGGCGTCGGTCCCTCGCTCGGGGGAGCGTCGTTACCTGTGGACAGTTTTAGCCATAATTGCCCGTGATCAATGTCCGAAATGTCTGGACAGTTATGGCTAAAACTGTCCACTGCCCAGGCCTCGGTGCGGCGGGGTCAGGACTCCCGGGAGTTGCGCTCGAGGGATTCGGCTTCGCGGCGCTCTTCCTCGGCGACGGCTTCGGCGACGGAGAGCTTGCGGCGGCGCTTGGGGGCGGACTTCCGGGAGCTCGCATAGCGGGGGGTGGCCGGGCTCGGGGCGGAGCCCTGGGAGCTCGACGTGTTCGCGTGCGCTGCCTCGGAGTCCGGGCGCCCTGTCTCGGAGTCCGGGCGTGCTGTCTCGGAGTTCGGGCGTGCTGCTTCGGAGTCCGGGCGTGCTTCCTCGGAGTTCGCGTGCGCTGAGTCGGGCTCCGGCGTGCCGGGCTCCGGCTCGTCGGAGTCCTGACGGCGCCAGGCCGGGACCGAGTCCGGGCGGAGCTCCGTGTAGATCAGGTAGCCGATGGTGATGATCGCCATGATGCCGAAGGCGATCCACTGCAGGGCGTAGGAGAAGTACGGGCCCGACTCCAGGCGCGGCAGCGGCAGGGCGCCGAGGACGCCCGGCTGGCCGTCGGAGAGGGCGGCGTAACCCGGGCGCAGCGCGAGCCCGGTGCCCTCGGAGATCGTGCCGGAGTTGACGGCGTAGGCCCACCGGTGCCCGTCGTGGTCGAACAGCGGCCGCTGCTTGCTGTCGGTCTCGTCGGCGCGGATCCGGGCCGTGAGCGTCACCCGGCCCGACGGCGCGGCCGCGAAGTCGGGTGCGCGCGTGCCGTCGACCGGCCGCACGAAACCCCGGTCGACCAGCACCGTCGTCCCGTCGTCCAGCCGGAACGGGGTGATCACCTCGAACGCGGGCTCGCCGAGCACGGTGCGCTGCCAGGCCAGCGTCTCCGACGTGTGCAGGTACTCGCCGGTCAGCAGCACCTGCGACCACTCGGTGGTGACGTCGGGCGTGCGCCCGGCGGGCAGCACCTCGTCGATCGGCTTCGGGGCGGCGTGGAAGGACTCGGCGATGGCCTTGTTGCGGATCTCGGCCTCCTCGCTGCGCCCGAACTGCCACGGCGCGAGCGTCGTGAAGCACAACCCCGCGAACACCACGACCAGCGCGATCGCACCCAGCCACCCGGGCCGCAGCAAGAACTTGAGACGCACACCCCCACGGTAGGCCGCGCGACCGGCGCGGTGGCTGAGACCCCGTCTCAGTGTGACCTCAACGCCTGCCCGGCGGCCCGGGCGGCCTGCGCGCCGTAACCGCCGCCGAACAGCACCGAGTGCACCAGCAGCGGGAACAGCTGGTGCAGCGCGATCCGCTCCCGCCACCCGTCCGCCAGCGGGTGCACCTCCTGGTAGGCCGCGACGATCCGCTCCAGGTGCGGGCACCCGAACAGGTGCAGCATCGCCAGGTCGGTCTCGCGGTGACCGCCGTGCGCGGCCGGGTCGATCAGCCACGCCCGGTCGCGGCCCCAGTGCACGTTGCCGCTCCACAGGTCGCCGTGCAGCCGGGACGGCGGCTCGGCGGGCCCGGCCAGCTCCGGCAACGCCTCGCACACCCGGTCCAGCACCCGCGCCGACCCCGCCTCCAGCGCGCCGGAATCGACCGCGCGCCGGACGTAGGGCCGCACGCGGTGCCGGGCGTAGAACGTCGGCCAGTCCGGCTCGGGCTCGTCGCGCATCGGCGCCAGCCCGATCCACGCGTCGGCGGGCCCGCCCGGAGGGGCGCTGCCGAACGCCGGAGCCCCGGCGTCGTGCAGCCGAGCCAGGCCGCGTCCGAGCTCCTCGGCCGCCCGCGCCGTCGGCGACGCGGCCGCGACGTGCTCGGTGACCAGGACGTCATCGCCCTCGCCGAGCACCTCCGGCACCGGCACCGCGCCCGGCTCGGCGAGCCAGCGCAGCGACGCAGCCTCGGCGGCCGCCGCGCCCGGCATCGACGGCGAAGCGGACTTGGCGAACACCTCGGTCCCGTCGTCGAGCCGCACGGCGAACGCGGCCGCGGTGTCCCCGCCGGAGAGCCGGCGGACCTCGGCGACCTCGCGCCCGGTGATCCGGGCGACCTCCGCGGCGATCACAGCCGTTCCCGCACCCACGCCATCAGCTCCGGCATCGCGGCCTCGACCATCGCCAGCACGTCGTCGAACCCGTTCGGGCCGCCGTAGTAGGGGTCGGGCACCTCGGTGCCGTCGGCGTCCGGGTCGAACGACCGCAGCAGCCGCACCTTCTCCGGGTCGTCGACCAGCCGCCGCACCGCGCGCAGGTGCCCCTCGTCCATCGCGACCAGCAGGTCCGCGCCCAGGTGGTGCTCGTCGATCTGCGCCGCGACGTGCTCGGTCGGGTAGTCGTGGGCGGCCAGCACCTTCTCGGTGCGCGGGTCAGCGGGTTCGCCGACGTGCCACGGCCCGGTCCCGGCGCTGGAGACCTCGACCCGCGAGTCCAGCCCCGCCCGCCGCAGCTCGTCGGCGAAGATCAACGCCGCCATCGGCGACCGGCAGATGTTGCCCGTACAGATGAAGGAGACATGCACGCCTCCCGAGGGTACGGACCACCTGAAGCACTCCGACGTGGACGTTCAGGGATTGTCGAGGAGTTGCTTTGCGTGGCGGTGCGGGTAGCAGAACCTGATCGGCTCCGTGGACTCCGTGCGCCGCTCCTGATGTATGCCGATACACGGCGTCCCGGCGTACTCGCCACGAAGCCGATCAGAACCTGCGGCGGTGCGAGCTGCCAGGGTGGTGAACGAGGATGCGGCTCCGCCGCATTACTCAACAGCTCTTAGACTGCCCACGATGAGCGGGGACGATCGGGAGCTGTTGCGCCACCACGGCGACGTGGACGCGGCGCGCGGGCTCGCCGACTTCGCGGTCAACGTGCGGCTCGACCGGCCGCCGCGGTGGCTGCGCGCCCGGCTCGCCGAGGCCCTCGACGACCTCGGCTCCTACCCGTCGGCCGAGGCCGACGAGACCGCCCGCCGCGCCGTCGCCGACCGGCACGGCAGGCACCCCGACGAGGTGATGGTGCTGGCCGGGGCCGCGGAGGGCTTCGCCCTGCTGCCCGCGCTGCGCCCGGCGCTCGCCGCGCTGATCCACCCGTCGTTCACCGAACCCGACCTCGCCCTGCGCACCGCGGGCGTCCCCGTCGAGCGCGTCGTGCTCGACGCCGCCGACGGCTACCGGCTGCGCGCCGAGCAGGTGCCCGAGGCGGCCGACCTGGTCGTGCTCGGCAACCCGACGAACCCGACCTCGGTGCTGCACCCGGCCGAGGAGATCCGCAGGCTGCTGCGGCCCGGCCGGATCGTGGTCGTCGACGAGGCGTTCATCGACGCCGTCCCCGGCGAACGCGAATCCGTCGCGCACCTCGCCGATCCCGGACTGCTCGTGCTGCGCAGCCTCACCAAGATGTGGGGCCTGCCCGGGCTGCGCGCCGGCTACGCGCTCGGCAGCCCGCAGGTGCTCGCCGAACTGGGCCGCGCCCGGCCCCACTGGCCCGTCAACTCGCTGGTGCTCACCGCCGTGCGCGCCTGCTGCGAACCCCGCGCGATCGCCGAATCCGAAGGCGCCGCAGCGGAATTCACCGAGAACCGCACCGGACTGCTCGACGGCCTCGCCGGAGTGCCGGGGGTCGAGGTGGTGGGCGCGGCCGAGGCGCCGTTCCTGCTGCTGCGGGTGCCCGACGGGCAGCGGGTGCGAGAAGCGCTGCGGGAACGCGGGATCGCGGTGCGCCGAGGCGACACCTTCCCCGGCCTGGACACCGACCACCTCCGCGTCGCCGTCCGGGACCCGGAGCAGAACTCGTTGTTGGTCAAGGCTTTTCAGGATGTCGTGGAACGTGGGTGAAACGGTGCGGATTCGGGACGTGATCGGCGCGCTGGAGAAGGCGTACCCCACCGGGCTCGCCGAGGACTGGGACGCTGTCGGCCTGGTCTGCGGCGATCCCGACGCGGTCGTGCAGCGCGTGCTGTTCTGCGTCGATCCCCTCGAAGCCACCGTGGACGAGGCCGTCGACTTCGGCGCCCAGCTGCTCGTCTCGCACCACCCGCTGCTGCTGCGCGGCGTCCACGGCGTGCCCGCCGACGACCACAAGGGACGCGTCGTGCACCGGCTGATCCGCGCCGGCATCGGCCTCTACTGCGCCCACACCAACGCCGACAAGGCCAACCCCGGCGTGTCCGACGCCCTGGCCGGGGCGCTCGGCCTGACCCGGACCCGGCCGCTGATGCCCGTCGCGGCCGACGCCGACACCGGCCTCGGCCGCATCGGCGAGCTGCCGCGGCCCGAGCCGTTCCGCGACTTCGTCCGCCGCGTCGCCGACGGCCTGCCCACCACCGCGTGGGGCGTGCGCGGCGCGGGCGACCCCGACCGCGAGATCCGCCGCGTCGCCGTCTGCGGCGGTGCCGGCGACTCGTTCCTGACCGCCGCCGCCGAAGCCGGCGTCGACGCCTACGTCACCGCCGACCTGCGCCACCACCCGGCCGGCGAGCACCTCGCCCAGGCCGACGTGCCCGGCACCTCCGTGCCCGCGCTCGTCGACGTCGCGCACTGGGCCAGCGAGTGGCCCTGGTGCCAGCAGGCCGCGGACCTCGTGTCCGCCGCCCTGCCCGATACAGTCGAAGTCCTCGTTTCCACCCGACGCACCGACCCGTGGACCGTGCACGCCGGTGCGAACCCAGACCCAGGGAGGGCGCTCGCGTGAAAGCCGACCCCGCCGTTCAACGACGGCTGCTCGATCTCGCGGAGGCCGACGCGGAGCTCAACCGCGTCGTGCACCGCAGGCGCACGTTGCCGGAACTCGAGCAGATCGGTGCCGCCGAACGCGAGGTGCAGACCAAGCGCGACGAGCTGGTGGTCGCCCAGACCGCGTTCAACGACCTCGACCGCGAGGTCAAGCGGCTGGAGAACGAGGTCGACAACGTCCGCAAGCGCGAAGCCCGCGACCGCGACCTGATGGCCGCAGGTGGGCCCGCCAAGCAGCAGGAGGAGCTGGAGCACGAGCTGCAGACCCTCGCCCGCCGCCAGGCCGTCCTGGAGGACGAGCAGCTGGAGGTCATGGAGCAGCGCGAAGCGCTCGAGACCAACGTGACCAAGTCCGCCGAGGCCGTCACCGAGGCCGAGCAGCAGCTCGCCGGCATCCAGGAGCGCCGCGACGAAGCGCTCGCCGAGCTCGACACCGCCGAAGCCCGTCGCCAGCAGGAACGCGACATCATCGCCAAGGCGCTGCCCGACGACCTCATCGCCCTCTACGAGCGGGTGCGCGGCCAGCGCGGCGTCGGCGTCGGCCTGCTGCAGGGCGCCCGCTGCGGCGCGTGCCGCATCGAGCTCGACCGGCACGCCCTCAACGAGGTCCGCGAAGCCGCCCCCGACGACGTGGTCCGCTGCGAGGAGTGCGGAGCGATCATGGTGCGGGAGAGCAAGTGAAGGTCATCGTCGAAGCCGACGGCGGATCGCGCGGCAACCCCGGACCGGCCGGTTCCGGCGCCGTCGTGCTCGACGCCGACACCCGCGAGGTCCTCGCCGAACGCGCCATCGGCCTCGGCGAGACCACCAACAACGTCGCCGAGTACCAGGGCCTGATCGCCGGGCTGCGCGCCGCCGCCGAGCTCGGCGCCACCGAGGTCTCCGTGCGGATGGACTCCAAGCTCGTCATCGAGCAGATGGCCGGGCGCTGGAAGGTCAAGCACGCGAACCTCCAGCCGCTCAACGCCGTCGCCCGCGAACTCGCCGCCGACTTCCAGCACGTCGACTACGAGTGGATCCCGCGCGCCGACAACGCCGCCGCCGACAAGCTCGCCAACGACGCGATGGACGGCAACACCGTCGAGCCGGGCACCGCGGCGGCCGAATCGGGGCAGGTCAGCGAGGCCGAGAGCGCCTCGGCGCGGACCCGCCCCTCCGGCTGGCAGAACCTCCGGGGCGCCCCGGTCAAGATGCTGCTGCTCCGCCACGGGCAGACCCCCATGTCGGTCGACAAGCGCTACTCCGGCCGCGGCGACGTCGAACTCACCGAGCTCGGGCAGCGCCAGGTCCACGCCGCCGCCAAGCGCCTCGCCGCGATGGACGGCGTCGTCACCCCCGACGGCGCGGCGCCCATCATCGCCTCGCCGCTCACCCGCACCCGGCAGAGCGCCCAGGCCGTCGCCGACGCCACCGGCGGCGAGCTCGAATTCCACGACGGCCTGCTCGAAACCGACTTCGGCGAGTGGGAGGGCCTCACCTTCCTCGAAGCCGCCGACAAGTACCCGGACCTGCACCGGAAGTGGATCGGCGACCCCACCGTCGTGCCACCCGGCGGCGAGAGCCTCGCCGCCGTCCACCAGCGCGTCACCGCCGCCCGCGACGACCTCTTGGAGCGCTACGCCGGGCAGACGATCATCGTCGTCAGCCACGTCACGCCCATCAAGTCCCTGCTGCGCACGGGCCTGGGCGTCGGACCAGAGGTCTTCTACCGGCTGCACCTCGACCTCGCCTCGCTGTCC
Source organism: Saccharopolyspora sp. ID03-671 (assembly GCF_045278815.1). Classification (NCBI taxonomy): domain Bacteria; kingdom Bacillati; phylum Actinomycetota; class Actinomycetes; order Pseudonocardiales; family Pseudonocardiaceae; genus Saccharopolyspora; species Saccharopolyspora sp. ID03-671. The sequence goes on along the minus strand of NZ_CP134054.1, from coordinate 2,335,861 downwards.
ATCGTCGAGTTCTACCCCGACGACAACGCCTCGGTCCGGCTCGTCAACGACATCTCCCACTGGGCCTGAACAGGCCTGGCCGGAGCGCCGAACCGGCCAGCGGTAAAATCGGCGGAGCGGAAGAGCCGGTCGAGTGACCGCGGCGGGCGACGACCCGTCGAGGAAAGTCCGGACTCCACAGAGCAGGGTGGTTGCCAACGGCAACCCGGGGCGACCCGCGGGACAGTGCCACAGAAAGCAGACCGCCCGGCGCACGCGCCGGGTAAGGGTGAAACGGTGGTGTAAGAGACCACCAGCACCTCGGGTGACCGAGGTGGCTCGGTAAACCCCACCCGGAGCAAGGCCAAGATGGGCGCCTCGGCGCCCGCGCGGACGGTTGAGGGTTGCTCGCCCGAGGTTCGCGGGTAGGCCGCACGAGCTCGTCGGCGACGGCGGGCCTAGATAGATGGTCACTGAACGGGTTTGGTCGTGAGACCCCCGGGAACAGAATCCGGCTTACAGACCGACTCTTCCGCTTCTCCCTTATTGGGTTTTTCCTGGTCCTCGGCGTCTTTCGGGGTTCTGGGTGCCTGTTCCGCGGTTGGTTTCGTTGTACTGACAACTACTCTGTGGTCCCTGTGCTTGGCGGTGCCAGAAGCGGAACCTGACACGCCTTCTGGCTCCGGGATCCGAGACTGATGTATGCCAATACACGGCGTGTCGGCTGTCCTCCCCAGAAGACGTGTCAGAACCCGCGGCGGTGCAAGCGCCTCAGGTGGGGTACTGAGAAACCGGCTTCGCCGGTTGCCTGACGGGGGGCCGGTTGCCTCGTGGGGGTTCTTTGGTTCGTCCGTTTGTCTCAGTGGTTTTCGGCTTTTCGGGCTAGGTGTCGGTATGCATGCCCTGGGGGGAACTGTTCGTGTTGGGGGCGTTACCCTGATTCGTGCGCGCCAAGATCACCTCGTTCTTTCGGGTTCGGCGATCACGTCGAGTGATCCAGTCGGGTGCTTCCTGGCGCGATGTGCGGAAATCCACTGGACCACCGCGATGTTCACGGTGCGTTACGAAGGGGCTCGCAAGCGGGTGAACAGCCACGAGATCCAGGCTCGAAACCGGCCTCCTGAGCGCCGATTCCGCGATGACCAGCCGGTGGTGGCTTGCTCGAATGGCCTATTCGCCGCGTGATGGCCGTGGTGTCGTCCCGCTGTAACCCGCCACACCCGAGCTCGCAACCACTACTTCTGGTGACCATGTCATGTTCTACTCGTATCTGCGCGTCGCGGATCACCGCCACGCGTTGAGGTACCGGCCCGCCGACACTCCGCGTACTCAGGGGTAAAGAGATGACCGCCATGCCGCTGGAAACACTGGCGCACCTGGACGTACTCGCCCAGCAGACTCAACTGGGCACCGAAGGCATTCGCGGTTGGATCCTGAACAACCTGCTACCGCTGCTGCTGCTGACCGTGGCGATCCTGCTGCTGTGGCTCGGCGGCGGCAAGGGCGACAACGCGGGTGTGATGCGCCGTCTCGGCGGTGTCCTCGTCGCCCTGGCCATCGTCGGCATCGCGGTCACCAACGCGGGCATCGACATCGGCACCTTCATCGCACAGCTCTTCAGCACCAGCGGGTGATGCCCAGTGCGGATACGCACCGATGACGAGGTGTACCGGGTCGACGCCGTCTGGCTCGGCCCCCCGAAGGCGACCTTCCCGTGGCGCGCGCGCTACGTGGCGTGGGGCGTCGGCACGGCGCTGTTCCTGCTGATCCTGTTCATCGAGCGGCAGGTCAACATCGGGTTCGGCTTCTTCTCCACGGCGTGGGCCGTGGTGATCACCGTGGCGCTGACCCGGCTGATCTGCGGGAAGATCGGGCACGAGCGCCCGCTCGGCCGTCATGCAGATGTGGGCGCGCGAGCTGACCGCACCCCGCGAGAAATCGCAGGCCACCGGCGGAGCGGCCAGCGCCGCCCGCGTCCGCGTGCGCCGGGGCCGTCCCATGCCCAAGAACAAGCGCTCCCGCCGCGGACAGCCGCGGCAGGGACAACCCCAGCGGTCCCAGCGACAGACCCAGCGGCAGTCGCAGACCCGGAGGCAGCAGGGCCGGCAGGCGCAGCAGCAGCCGCGCACCGCCCGGTCCACCCAGCAGGTCGGAAGCAGGCGCACCCGTAGCAAGGAGGTTCGCGGTGTTCGGTCGCCGTCGAGGCGGTGAGCAGCAGCCGCAGCAGGTACCCCGCGGCTCCAGCGGCAAGGTCCGCGGCGCCAAGGGCAGCGGCAAGCCGCGCAAACGGGCGCGGGGCCTGGGTGACGAGCAGTCCATCCCGACCTACACGCCGTCGATCGCCGCGCGCACCATCGACGGTCACCTGCTGCGCACCGGCCAGGACGTCTTCGCCTGGTACCGGCTCTCACCGCAGCGCTGGTCCTTCCGCTCCGACTCGCAGCGCCAGGACCTCGTCGCCGCCATCGCGGGCCAGTACGCGGAACTCCAGGGCCGCTGGCTGCACCTGCGGGTGACCAACCGGCCCTACCCGATCCGGATGTGGGCCGAGGCGCACGTGCACAACGCGCGCAACCCGCTGCCGGACGCCGACGGCGCGCTGAGCTTCGACGACTACATGGTCGGCGAGCAGCAGCAGCTGATGGGCCGATCGATGGCGGAGAAGGAGGTCTACCTGGGCGTCCAGGTCCAGACCCGCAACGTCGTCGACCGGGCCGTGGAGCGCGCCGCGCCGCTGCTGCAGAAGGTCTTCCCCGAAGCCGTCGACGCCGAGCTCATCGCGCTCGACAGCGAGATCGAGCACCTGGACCAGGTGATCGGCTCCGCGGGCCTGGACGGGCGACCCGTCACGGCCGAGGAGATCTCCTGGCTGATGCACCGGTCCTGCTCGCTGGGCCTGCCCGCACCCCGCAACCTGCCCGCCGTGCCGGGTGCGCCGTGGGAGCCCGAGGACCTCGCGTCGTTCACCGACGCCTCCGACATGCACCAGGACCCGTACTCGCCGACGGTGACGGTGCGCGGCCGCACCGGCTCCAACGCCGGCGTCACCCGGCACGTCGCGGTGCTCACCGTCGGCCAGACCCACGGCCTGCAGATCCCCGAGATCGACGACCCGTGGATGCAGCACTCCGACCGGCTGCCCGCCCCGGTGGAGTGGTCGGCGCGGATCTACGTCCGCAGGCCCGAGGACGTCGGCGGCGAGCTGCAGCGGCAGATGAACAAGGTCCGCTCTCAGGTCAGGCACTACACCGAGGAGCACGGCCTGGAGCCGCCGACCTCGCTGGCCCGCCAGGCGGGCCGGGTGCTGGAGATCGACGACGAGATGACCTCCGGCTTCACCGCCCTGGCCACCCGGGTCAAGTCCTGGTGGCGGATGGCGGTGTCCGGGCCGACCGAGCGCGACGCGCTCAAGCTCGCCCAGCAGATCCTCGACCTGTACAAGCCGAAGGTCGCCATCGAGCACCCCGAGGCGCAGTACGCGATGGCGCGGGAGTTCATCCCCGGCGAACCGCTCGCCAACACCGCCTACCTGCGGCGCGGCTCGGTCGTGTGGGCCGCCTCGGCGGTCCCGCAGGCCACCGCGGAGGTCGGTGACCGGCGCGGCATCCTGCTCGGCGAGACCTGCACCGCCACCCGGCGTCCCGTCGCCTGGGACCCGTGGATGGCGCAGGAGGTCCGCGACGCCTCGGGTCTGACGGCGATGGTCGCCGGTCTCGGTGGTGGCAAGTCCTTCCTCGGCGGCGGCACCGTCTACAAGACGCTGCGGGCCGGGGCGCACTGGACGCTGCTGGACCCGTCGGGGCCGCTCGCCGAGCTGTGCAACCTGCCGGAGATCAAGCCCTACGCCCGCAACATCAACCTCCTCAACGCCCAGCCCGGCATCCTCAACCCGTACCGGGTGGTGGCCGAACCGGAGCTGGAGCACTTCGTCGACGAGGAGGACCCCGAGCGCGGCTGGCGGCGCGAGCGCGCGCTGGCCGCCGCCACCCGGCGACGCCTGGTGCTCGACGTGCTCACCGGCCTGCTGCCCTACGAGGTCGCGAAGCTGCCGCAGACCCGGATCGTGCTGCTGCGCGCGGTCCGCGCCGTCGGCGGCCGGGTCGACGCGCACCCCGGCATGGTCTTCGAGGCGCTGCGGCGCGACGCCAGCGAGCACCACGAGCACGCGGTGGTCGTCGCCGACTTCCTCGACGAGATCCGCGAGCGGATGGCGCTGCTCATCCCGGAGAACGACGCCGACCCGTACTCCGAGACCCGCGACGACCGGCTCACGGTCCTGACGATGGCCGGGCTGACGCTGCCCAAGGACGGCGTCGGCCGCGAGCACTGGACCGACGCCGAAGCGCTCGGCGTGGAGATGCTCAACCTCGCCGCGTGGCTGACCCAGCGCTCCATCTACGAGCGGCCCAAGGGCGAGCGCAAGGGCGTCTGGATCGACGAGGCGTTCTTCCTCTCCGAGGTCCCGACCGGTCGCGTGCTGATGAACCGCTTCGCGCGCGACTCGCGGAAGTGGAACGTGCGAGTGCTGCTGTCCAGCCAGATCCCGGCGGACTTCCTGCGCATCCAGGGCTTCGTGTCGCTGCTGGACTCGGTGTTCATCGGCCGCCTCGACGACGAGCAGGCCCAGGCCGACGCGCTGCGGCTGCTCAAGGTGCCGGTCGACGCCGGCTACGAGCAGGTCGTCGCGGCGCTGGGACGGCGCCCGGGCCCGGCCCGCAACGCCACCCAGCGGGACCGCTCGCCGCGCCAGTTCATCTTCGGCGACGGGGCGGGCGGCGTGGAGAAGATCCGCATCGACTTCTCCGGCCCGCACCTGGAGCACCTGCGCGACGCGCTCGACACCACCCCGGCGTCCGAACCCGACGCCGAACCGCGCGCCCTGGCGCCCTCGGTCGGCGGCGACGGCGTCAACTCCGACTCCAGCGCCTCGGCGCTGAACCCGGCTGAGGACGACTACGGGGACGAATTCGAAGCGTTCGACGAGCTCGAACTCGAAAGCGTCGGCATCGGTTTCGATGACGGCACCGAGAGCTCGACCCGCCGGCCGGGCGAGCGGGGTGGGGACGACGCGCGGTGAGCGGGGCGGTCTTGGGCGTCGTGCTGATCGCCGCTGCGCTGGCGGCGGTGATCGGCACGCTCGTGGTCAATCGCCGGACGCGGTCGGCTGAGGTCCTCACACCGCGACGCCGCAAGGCGTACCTGCTGGTCGCGGGCCTGCTGGCGCTGCAGTCCCTGATGGCGGTCCCGGCGTGGGGCCAGAGCCTGGACTGCAAGGAGGCGCCGAACCCGGAGCGCCCCGGCTCGGGAATGGTCGGCGCGCTGGACCCGGCGCCGATGGGCGCGGGCAACCCGGGCAGCGCCTACGACGAGGTCGGCTACGCCGGTCTGATCTGGCACACCTACGACCTCGGCTGCGGCCCGCAGGGCGTCACCAACCCGGACGCGCTGGTCGACACCTGGGTCGGCAACGAGCTGTTCAACCTCGCCAAGAACCTGGTGGGCGCCACCAACGGGCTGCACTACGCGCTGCTCAACGGCGACCTGATGGACCCGCTGGACGAGGTGATCGCCACCGGCACGGTCGCGCTCTACGACAGCGTGTTCGCGCCCTGGTTCGGGCTGGTCGCGCTGGTGCTGGCGGTCGTGCTGTTCCGCTACATCTGGCAGGGCGACCTCGCCAGCATCGGCAAGCGCGGCATGTGGGCGCTGGCGGGCCTGTGGTTCGCCTCGGCGACCTACCTGACGCCGCTGGTCTACACGCACGCGCTCGACGAGATCGTGATCACCGGGACCTCTGCCGTGCAGGCCGGTTTCCTGCACGAGGTCGGGGTGGACGAGGCCAACGCGCTGCCGACGCTGCTGCACGACCAGGTCGTCTACCGCAACTGGCTGCGCGGCGAGTTCGGCTCGCCCGACACCCCGCAGGCCCAGCAGTTGGGCCGGGAGCTGCTGCGCGCTCAGGCGTGGACGAAGCAGGAGGTCAACGCCGGGGCCGACGCCGGTTCGCCGGAGCCCAAGAAGCAGGCGTTCGAGGACGTCGCCGGCAAGATGGGCAGCTCCTACGGCTACTTCCAGGGCATCGACGGCAGCCGCGTCGGCGCGGGTGTGCTGGCCAGCGTCCAGTCGCTGGCCTACGCCTCGTTCCAGCTGCTGGCCAAGGCGACGATCCTGCTCGCCCAGGTGCTGCTGAGAGTGCTGATCCTGGCCGGGCCGCTGATCGGCCTGGTCGCGCTGGTCTACCACCAGATCCTGCGGCTGATCGGCCGCGTCGCCGGGGCGGCGGTGCTCAACGTCGTCATGGTCTCGGCGCTGGCCGGTCTGCACACGCTGATCCTGACCTGGATCTTCGACCCGACGCGCGGGTTCTCGGCGCTCACCCAGATCCTGCTGGCAGCGCTGATCACCATCGTGTTCCTGCTCGTCGCCAAGCCGGTCCGGCGGCTCACGCAGATGGTCGAGCTGTCGGTGGGCACGGTCGGCCGCGCGGTGCCGCGCTCGCCCGGCGGGATCTTCGCGCGCTTCGGGCGTCGCGGCGAGAGCCCGACCGGCGAGCAGTTCTGGGACCAGGTCCGCGAGAACGACCCGGACGCCGCCTACGGCGGGGATCGACCGGGCAGGAAGCGCCCGGAGGCGCTGCTGCCCGCGGTCGCGCAGCGGCTCGACCGCGACGACGACGCGGCGCAGGGCGCGCTGCCGACCGGTGGGCCGTCCGGCGGGACGACCGCGGGCGCGCTGCCGTCCGGCGGAGCCGGACCGCGCCGGCCGGGCGGGATGCAGGGCGTCGCGGAGGCGCGGGCGTCCAGTCGGGTGGTCGATACCAACCCGGTGGCGGATGCCAAGTGGGACGGGACCGACGAAGATCCGGTGTTGATCCCGTCGCGCGCGACGGTGGAGCGGGTGTCGGAGCAGCCGTCCGGGACCGACTCGCCGCGCCTCGCCGAGCGCGAGGTCGTGCAGGGACGTCCGGTGCACGTGATCTACCGGCCCTCCAGGGGGCTCGAGGTGGCCGATGGCGACCAGATGAGGGGGAGCTGATGCCGATCCGGACGCACCGCGGGCGAGCCGCGGTGTACCGCAGGTTCTGGGGCTGGCCGCTGCGCTCGCCCAAGCACCTGGCGATCTCTCTGGTCGTGGTGGGTGCGGCGGCGACGGTCGTCGGCCTCCTGCTCCCCGAGCCGCCGCCGAGCCGCAACGAGGCCGCCGGTGGCGGTCGCACCACGTCGTACACGCTGCCGCCGCAGAAGTCCGCCGTGGTGCCCACGACCGCCAAGCCGCCGACGATCTCCGTCCCGCAGGGCGGTCCGACGCCGACCGCGCCGGACCCGGCGGGCGTCGCGATCGTCGAGAAGTGGGGCGAGGCCTGGGTGAACCACCCGGTCGGCGCCGACCGGCAGCAGTGGCTCAACGGCCTCCGCCCGCTGACCACCGACGAGTTCCTCACCGAGCTGTCCACCGTGGACCCGGTGAACGCGGGCAACGTGATCACCGGCGCTCCGGCCGCGGTGACCTCCACCGAGGGCTCGATGGTCGTGCGCCTGCCCACCGACATCGGCGTGCTCAACGTGACCGTGAACCGGACCCCGGCCGGGTGGCGGGTGGCTCAGTACGACAAGGAAGGTTGACGATGCGCAAGCTCGTGGTCGCCCTCATCGTGCTCGCGGGTTTCGCAGGAATGATCGGTCTCGGCGTGCTGACGATGCTGATCAGCAGCAGCGGCGGCAACCAGGGCTGGTCCAACTGCAGCGCGAACCTCGGACCGTGGGGTGACGGCGCCGGGCGCGGCGAGAGCGACGCGGGCTCGCTCAACCCGGAGTCGGTCGGCCTGGCCAAGCGCATCATCGACGTCGGCAAGCAGCGCGGGCTCCCGCCGCGCGCCTGGCAGATCGCCATCCAGGCGGGCAAGACCGAGTCGAACCTGGCGAACCTGACCCACGGCGACCGCGACTCGCTCGGCATCTTCCAGATGCGGCCCTCGATGGGCTGGGGCACGGTCGCGCAGGTCACCGACGTCGACTACCAGATCAACAAGTTCTACGACGTGCTGCTGGCCGTGCCCGGCTGGGAGGAGCTGCGGCCCGGCACCGCCGCGCAGCGCGTGGAGCGCTCGGCGTTCCCGCTGCGCTACCACCGCTGGGAGCCGATGGCCGCGCACCTGGTCAGCGTCGAGGGCAACGTCCCCGGCATCACCGACTGCGACGACCTGCCCGGTTCCAGCGTGCTGGCGGGCCAGGCGCTGTCGTTCGCGAAGGCCCAGCTCGGCAAGCCCTACGTGTGGGGCGCGGCCGGTCCCGACACGTTCGACTGCTCGGGTCTGACCCAGCAGGCGTGGAAGGCGGCCGGGGTCGAGATCCCGAAGTACTCGCAGACCCAGTACTTCCAGGGCGGCGTCCACGTGCCGCTGGCGCAGGCCCAACCGGGTGATCTCGTGTTCTGGGGATACGGCCGGGATCCGCACGGAATTCACCACGTCGGGCTCTACTTGGGCGACGATCAGCTCCTGCACGCTCCACAGCCGGGTGAATCAGTCGAGGTCACGAAGCTGTGGGACGGCGGGCAACTGCTGCCGACGGTCGTGCGGCCCGCGGCGGACACGCCCGCGCCGCCGGGCGCGATACCCGCCGCGGGTGGCGCGCGGTAGGTCACAATGGCGTGAGACCCAGGCCAGCGGCCTGCTGAAACTCCGGAAGGGTTGCACATGTTCACGCCGGACCCGATCCCGCGGCCGACCGGTCCGCCCGCGTCGAGCACGCCGCTCGGTGACTACCTGAACCAGTCGCCGCCAGGAAGTTCAGCGGGTTACGCCGTGTTACCGCGTTCGCTCGCCGAGGCGATGCCGCTGCCGTGGCAGCACCAGATGCGCAACCTGCTCGCCGAGTTCCACCAGGCGTTCGGCCACGTGCAGTGGCCCGTCTACCGGGTCGTGCCGTCCCGCTACGAGCGGCTCGCCAACCTGGACGACGATCAGCTGGCCGAGGTCGGCTGCACCGTGGAGGTCGGCGACGACGGCGAGCTGGAGTACCGGATGCGCGACGGCCGCCGGATCGAGGACCCGGAGCAGCACCAGGTGCTGGTGTCCTGCCTGGACCCGATCCCGCCGCGCGGCGCGCAGCCGCCGGCCGCCCCACCGCCGCCCGCCTGGTGACCGCCCGCCTGGTGACGCCGCCCGGTGACGAGCGGGTGACCGCGTTCGGACATCTCGGTCGTTCCCGCTCGGCAGGCGTGACAGGTCGGCCTCGGCGTGCGAGGCTCGGGGCATGGCCCGCGGAGGTTGGTACTTCTGTTTGAAGCATCGGCAGGTGGAGCCCAAGTCGGGCTGCCGCGCCGCCGACCGCTTGGGCCCGTACCCGGATCAGCAGACGGCCGCTCGCGCGCTGGAGATAGCCGAGGAGCGCAACAAGGCGGCCGATGAGGCCGACCGCCGCTGGAAAGAAGAGGACTGAGTTCTCGTGGCGGCGGCGGAGAGGTCCCCGGACGGCGTCCGCGCTGTCCTTCCCGCTGCCACGCCCCGGTGGGGGCTGGACTTCGCCGCGGTCCGCCGCGAGCTGAACCTTCCCCGGGACTACCCGACCGGCGCCCTCGCCGAGGTCGAGCAGACCGTCGCCCAGCCGCTGCCCACCGGCGATCGCCACGACGCCACCGAGCTGCCGCTGGTCACGGTGGACCCGCCGGGCGCCAAGGACCTCGACCAGGCCGTGCTGCTGCGCCGCCGGAACGGCGGCTACCGCGTGCACTACGCGATCGCCGACGTCGCCGCGTTCGTCCCGCCCGGCGGTGAGCTGGACCGGGAGGCCCGGCGCCGCGGGCAGACGCTGTACCTGCCGGACGGCAACATCCCGCTGCACCCCACCCGGTTGTCCGAGGACGCCGCGAGCCTGCTGCCCGACCAGGTGCGCGCCGCGGTGCTGTGGACCATCGACCTCGACCCGGACGGATCACCGGAGCGCGTGGACCTGCGCCGGGCCTGGGTGCGCTCGGTGGCCCGCCTCGACTACGAGGGCGTGCACCGCTCGCTGGTGCAGGGCTGCGCGCACCCGTCGATCGACCTGCTGCCGGAGATCGGCAGGCTGCGCCGGGAGCAGGCGCTGCGGCGGGGTGCGATCGAGCTGGGCCTGCCGGAGCAGCAGGTGGAGTCCGACGGCAACGGGGGCTGGCGGCTGGCGCTGCGGCCCCGGCTGGTCGTCGAGGAGTGGAACGCCGAGATCTCGCTGCTCACCGGCATGTGCGCGGCCGAGATCATGCTGGAAGCCGGTGTGGGCATCCTGCGCACGGTGCCCGATCCGGACGCCGACACCGTCGACCTGCTGCGCCGCTCGGCCAACCAGCTGGGCGTGCACTGGCCGGTGGGCCTGTCGCCCGCCGAGGCGCTCGCCGAGCTCGACCCCGCCCGGCCGGAGGCGCTGGCGGTGCACGTCGCCGCGACGCGGCTGCTGCGCGGCGCCGGGTACACGGCCTTCGGCGCGGGGGCGCCCGCCAAGTCCGGGCACGCCGGCATCGGTGCCTCCTACGCGCACGTCACCGCCCCGATCCGGCGCCTGGTCGACCGCTACAGCGCGGAGGTCTGCCTGGCGGTCGCGGCGGACCGCGAGATCCCGGAGTGGGTGCTGGAGGCGCTGGGCGAGCTGCCGTCGGCGATGGGCGGGTCGGACCGGACCGCCGCGCAGGTCGAGCGGACCTGCATCGCCCAGGCGCAGGCGTGGTCGCTGGAGTCGCGGGTGGGCGAGGAGTTCCCCGCGACGGTCCTGCGCGTGCCCAACGGGGTGGCGGGCGAGGTCTTCGTCGCCGATCCGCCGATCATCGCCCGCTGCACCGGCAGCGGTCTGGCCGAGGGGCAGCAGGTCAGGGTGCGGCTGGTGACCGCCGACCCGAGCAGTCGCGACGTCGGCTTCGAAGTGGCTTGACGCACACCTCGTGGCATTCTCGGGGCCGCGGGTCGATTGTGGATCGTGGAAGTCGATGGCGACGAGAGGGGCCGTGAAGGTGACGAGCGTGCGCGAGATGACCGTCGGGGTGCTGGGCGGTACCGGAGCTCAGGGCCGGGGACTGGCGATCCGCTGGGCCAAGGCCGGGCTGAAGGTCGTGATCGGGTCCCGCAACGCGGAGCGCGCGCAGCAGGCGGCCGACGAGATCAAGGAGATCGCGGGCGGCGACGTCACCGGTGCCGACAACGCGGGTTGCGCGTCGGCCTCGGACCTGGTGCTGGCGGCGCTGCCGTGGGAGGGCCACGCCGAGACGCTGAAATCGCTGCAGGCCGAGCTCGCAGGCAAGATCGTCATCGACTGCGTGAACCCGCTCGGCTTCGACAAGAAGGGCCCCTACGCGCTCCCGGTCGACGAGGGCAGCGCCGCCCAGCAGGCGGAGCAGATCCTGCCCGACTCGCGGGTGACCGCGGCCTTCCACCACGTCTCCGCCGTCACCCTCGCCGACCTCGCCGTCGGCCACGTCGACCTCGACGTCCTGGTCCTCGGCGACGACCGCGAGGCCACGGACGTGGTCCGCGAGCTCGCCGACGTCATCCCCGGCGTCCGGGGCATCTACGGCGGCCGCCTCCGCAACGCCCACCAGGTCGAGGCCTTCACCGCCAACCTCATCGCCATCAACCGCCGCTACAAGGCCCACGCGGGCCTCCGCATCACGGATGTGTAGGGAGACCGCGGTTTCTTCGCTTGGCGGTGCGGGTAGCGGAACCTGACACGCCTTCTGACTCCGGGATCCGGCCAATACACGGCGTGTCGGCCGTCCTCCCCAGAAGACGTGTCAGAACCCGCGGCGGTGCGAGCTGAGCCCCACACCTGAAACAACGGCCCCGACGTGGCACGGTGGGGCCGGAGGTGGTGTGGGTGCTGCCGGACGAAGCGAGCTGTTGGAGCGATGACGAGCGGGAGCGGGCGGACGCGCTGCTCGACGGGCACGCCGTGGTGGTCAACGTCCGCAAGGACGGGCCGCACAAGCACTTGGTCCCGTGGCTGGTCGAGCAGGACCTGCTGACCTACGTCGGCCACTCCGGTCCCCGGCACGGCTGGCCGCAGTCGGACTTCGCCAGCCCGTTCGTCTCGGAGGCCAAGACCGACCGCGAGGCGATGGTCCGCCACTACGAGCAGTGGCTCGACGACCAACCCGGTCTCCTGAAGCGCCTCCGCGAAGGGGAGCTCGCGGGCAGAGCCCTGGGCTGCTGGTGCGCCCCGAAGCCCTGCCACGCCGACGTCCTCGCCCACCGGGCTCGCTGAGCTGCCCGGAGCGTTGAGGAGCCGGGACGTGCCCAGCACGTCCCGGCTCCTCACGCGGTGATTCAGTGGAAGGAGTGCTCCGGGCCGGGGAAGGTGCGGCCCCGGACGTCGGCGGCGAACTCCTCGGCCGCGCCGCCGAGGATCTTGCCGAGCTCGGCGTACTGCTTGACGAACCGGGCCGTGCGGCCGGTGTTCATGCCGGCCATGTCGGTCCACACCAGCACCTGCGCGTCGGTGTCCGGACCTGCGCCGATGCCGACGGTGGGGATGCGCAGCTCGTGGGTGACGCGCTTGGCGGCCTCGGCGGTGACCATCTCCAGCACCACCGAGAACGCGCCGGCCTCCTGCACGGCCAGGGCGTCGTCGAGCAGCTGGTCGGCCTGGTCGCCGCGGGCCTGGACCCGGTAGCCGCCTAGGCCGTGCTCGTGCTGCGGGGTGAAGCCGATGTGGGCCATCACCGGGATGCCCGAGGCGGTCAGCGCCTCGATCTGCGGGGCGAAGCGGCGCCCTCCCTCCAACTTCACCGCGTGCGCGCGGCCCTCCTTCATGAACCGCGTCGCCGTCTCCACCGCTTGCTGCGGCGAGGCCTGGTAGGAGCCGAACGGCAGGTCGGCGACCACCAGCGCGTGCTCCACGGAGCGGGTCACCGCGCGGGTCAGCGGCAGCATCTCGTCCACGGTCACCGGCAGCGAGGTCTCGTAGCCGTAGACGTTGTTGGCCGCCGAGTCACCGACCAGCAGCACCGGGATCCCGGCCTGGTCGAAGATGCGGGCGCTGTACATGTCGTAGGAGGTGAGCATCGGCCACGGCTCGCCGCGCTCCTTGAGCTGCTGGAGGTGGTGGATGCGCACCTTGCGGCGGGTCGGCCCCGATCCGTAGGGGGCCGCGGTCTCGCCCTTGTCCTGGGCACCCTGATCTTGGGCAGCAGTCATCGTTGACCGTCCTGTTCCCTCGAGGCCCGTGCGGGTCCCCGGGTAGTTGCGGATGGTTGCCCTTCCAGCCTCGCACGACGAACTCGGGGAGGCGATGACTGCGGGCTCACATCACAGGCTCAACCGAGCCAGGGCTGCGCGAAGCGCTGGTAGGTGCCGTCGTTGCGGGCGATGTCGAGGTAGTGGTTCACCCACTGCTGGAACGCCACGTCGCCCTGCGGGAGCATGTAGGCCTTCTCGGCGAAGGTGAACGGCTGCTCCGGGTGCACGGAGCACAGCTCCGGGTGCTGCCGCGCCTGCCAGCGGGTCTCCGAGGAGTCGGTCATCATCAGGTCCGCGTGGCCGTCGATGATCTGCTGGAAGATCGTGTTGTTGTCCGGGTGCTCGACGATCGTGGCCCGCTTCAGGTTCTGCTTGGCGAACTTCTCGTTCGTCCCGCCCGGGTTGACGACCGCGCGCACGCCCGGCCGGTCGATCTGCTCCAGCGTCTGGAACCGGGCGACGTTCTCGCAGCGGGTGATCGGCGTCTTGCCGTCGACCCCGAACGTCGAGCTGAAGAACGCCTTCTGCGCCCGTTCGAGGGTCACCGACACCCCGCCGACGGCGATGTCGCACCGCGCGGCGAAGTCGTCCATCAGGGTCTTCCACGTGGTGGGCACGATCGTGGCGCGCACGCCGAGCTTCGCGGCCATGTCGTGGGCGACGTCGATGTCGATGCCGCTCCACGAGCCGCGCTCGTCGCGGTAGGTGAAGGGCCGGTAGTCACCGGTGCTGCAGACCCTCAGTTCACCGCGCCGGCCCACGTCTTGCAGCCGGTCCGGGGCCGGTTGGGGCGCGGGCGGGGGAGTCGAGCACCCCACCGTCACGGCCGCGATGACCAACCCGATGCCGAACTTCACCCAGCGCATGCGCCCTCCGATTCTCCGTGCGGGACAAGACATATCCCGCCGTGAACCGGAAAGCCAGCCCCGGTGATCGGAGGAACGGCAAAAACGGGAAAAGCGGGCGCGCAACCTCGCGGGGAGGCGGACGTCCTACGGACGGAGCGCGTGGGAGCCGTGCCGCGGCGGGGAGGGGAGCCACCTGGGGGTGCTCTCCTCCCCGACCTCGCTCAAGGCTGTTTGGGAGTTGCTCCGCTCGGCGGTGCGAGCTGCCAGGGTGGTGGCGGAGGAGGCGCCCCGCCGCATCGCTCAACGGCTTCTAGCCGCGGAACGCGCGGTAGGCCGGGCGCAGCAGGTCGGTGACCGGCGTGCCGCCCACCGTCACCGGCAGCGGCTCCAGCTCGTCGAGCACCGGGGTCCCCGACACCGGAGCCTCGGGGGTGCGGGCGGGGGAGGGGCTGGTCCAGAAGTCGTGCAGGTGCTCCGACAGCGGCGCTTCCCCGGAGCTCTCCTCGGCGACGACCTGCTGGGTGCCGCGCAGCGCGCGCAACCGGTCGAGCAGTTCCTCGCGGCTGCGGCCGCGCCACGCCAGGATCTGGAACGGGTCCTCGTCGAAGGACTCCGCCAGCAGGTAGCAGGTCGCGGCCAGGTGCTTGCAGGGGATCTCCCAGTCCGGGCACGAGCAGTCCATCGTCAGCTCGCGCATCGTCGACGGGAACAGCTCCAGCCCGAGCTCGGCGAACACCCCCTCCAGATCGGTGGGCATCTCACCGGCCAGCAGCTTCGCCGCGTACAGCGCCTGACCTGCCAGTTCCCGCTCGATGTGGGCCCACTGCTGGGAGCTGAACGCCTTGATCCCGATCCGCGCCCGGTACGGCTCGGCGCGCGAGCCCTGCACCAGCCCGACCACGACGCTGGTCGACAGCGTCAGGTTCAGCACCTGACCGGAGCGCGCGTAGTTCTTGCCGCGCTGCAGCCGGCCGCCCATGCCGAAGGACTCCAGCACCTCGATGAACCGCTGCGACCA
The DNA here is from genome assembly GCF_045278815.1 of Saccharopolyspora sp. ID03-671. Classification (NCBI taxonomy): domain Bacteria; kingdom Bacillati; phylum Actinomycetota; class Actinomycetes; order Pseudonocardiales; family Pseudonocardiaceae; genus Saccharopolyspora; species Saccharopolyspora sp. ID03-671. The sequence goes on along the minus strand of NZ_CP134054.1, from coordinate 2,320,818 downwards.
CCAGGTCTGGGCGATCGTGCCGCGCTTGCTGCGCGCCTTGATGCCGCCTTCGACCCGGATCGGGCCGCGGTGGTCGAACTTCCAATGATCAGGCACCGATCGCCTCCGCGTCCAGCGTGACCAGCTCGCGCAGCTGCTGGGTGGACAGCTCGGTCAGCCAGTTCTCGCCGCTGCCGACGACCAGCTGCGCGAGCGCCTTCTTGTCCTCGATCATCCGGTCGATCTTCTCCTCCAGGGTTCCGATGCAGGTCAGCTTGCGCACCTGCACGTCCCGGCGCTGGCCGATGCGGAACGCCCGGTCGGTGGCCTGGTCCTCGACCGCGGGGTTCCACCAGCGGTCGAGGTGGATGACGTGGTTGGCGGCGGTCAGCGTCAGACCGGTGCCGCCGGCCTTGAGGGAGAGCAGGAAGATCCGCGGCCCGTCGGGGTCCTGGAAGCGCTCGACCATCGCGTCGCGGGCCTTCTTCGGCGTCCCGCCGTGCAGGAACGGCACCTCGGTGTCGAAGCGCGCCGACAGGTGCGGCACGAGATGCCCGCCGAACTCGGCGAACTGGGTGAACACCAGCGCCTTGTCGCCCTCGGCCAGCACCGAGTCGAGCAGCTCCTCCAACCGCGCGAGCTTGCCCGAGCGCCCGGCCAGGGCGGAACCGTCGCCGAGCAGCTGGGCCGGGTGGTTGCAGACCTGCTTGAGCTTGGACATCGTCGCCAGCACCAGCCCGCGGCGTTCCATGCCCTCGCTGTCGGCGATGCGCGCCAGCATGTCGTCCACCACCGCCTGGTACAGCGTGGCCTGCTCGGTGGTGAGGTTGCACAGCTGCTTCATCTCGATCTTGTCCGGCAGGTCGGAGATGACCGAGGGATCGGTCTTGACCCGCCGCAGCACGAACGGGCCGGTGACCCGGCGCAGCCTCGCCGCCGCGTCGGTGTCGCCGTCGCGTTCCACCGGAACCGCGTAGCGCGCGCGAAAAGTGCTCAGGGAACCCAGGATTCCCGGGTTCGCGAAGTCCATCACGGACCACAGCTCGGCCAGCCGGTTCTCCACCGGGGTGCCGGTCAGCGCGAGCCGCTGCCGCGCCGACAGGCCGCGAACCGCCTTGGCCTGGCGGGAATTGCTGTTCTTGATGTTCTGCGCCTCGTCGAGAACCACGCGCTCCCAGCGGATCTCGCGCAGCGCCTCGGAATCCCGCGCCGCCAGCGGGTAGGTGGTGATCACCAGGTCGTAGCGCTCCACCTCGTCGCGCAGGTCCTCGCCGCTGAGCCGCCCGCCGCCGTGGTGGACGTGCACCCGCAGTCCCGGCGCGAAGCGCTCGGCCTCGCGCTGCCAGTTGCCGACCACCGACATCGGGCACACCAGCAGCGTCGGCGGGCGCGACTGCTCGGCGCGGGTGAGCGCCTCCAGCGCGAGCAGCTGCACGGTCTTGCCCAGCCCCATGTCGTCGGCGAGGCAGCCGCCGAGACCCAACCGGCTCAGGAACGTCAGCCATGCGAGCCCGCGCCGCTGGTAGGGCCGCAGCGCCGCGCCGAAACCGGCGGGCGGGTCGACGGGTTCGAGGTGCTGGTCGGCCTGACCGGACAGCAGGTCGCCGAGCCATCCGGTGGCGTTGACCTCCACCACCGGCAGCGGCTGCTGCTCGCCCTCGCCACCGGCCTGCTTGATCAGGTCCAGCGCGCTCATCCGGCCGGTCGCGTCCTGCTCCAGCATCGCCAGGCCCGCCGCGAGCCGCTTGCGGTCGACCTGCACCCAGCGGCCGCGCATCCGCACCAGCGGCACCTTCGCGGCGGCCAGCTCGGCGAGCTCCTCCTTCGAGAGGGTCTCGTTGCCCAGCGCCAGTTCCCACCGGTAGTCGATCAGGGCGTTCTTGTCGATGCCGGATTCCTTGGTGACCGCGCCCGCGGTCCCGGCACTGGTGGCGTTGAGCTTGAGCCCCAGCTCCCGCTGGCTGCGGCCCCACCAGGACGGCAGCAGGACCGCGAACCCGGCCTGGTCGAGGTGGGCGGCGCGGCTGAGGAACTCGTAGGCGCCCTCGGTGTCGAGCACCAGCTCGCTCGGGTGCGACGAGCGCAGCGCCCCGTCGAGCTCCGGGCAGATGCGGCTCGCCCGGCCGAGCTCGGCGAGCAGCAGCTCCTGCGGCTCATCCACCCAGCGGCGCAGCACCTGCGTGTTGTCGGCCCACACGTCCTGCGCGGAGATCAGCACGCCCGGGTCGTCGACGGACTGCAGCAGGAACTCCACGATCCAGTCCGGGTCGTCGTCCTCGGGGGCGTGCAGCCGGAAGCAGGTGCGCAGCGGGCTCTGCCCGGGCACGCCGGTGTGCCAGGTCTCCAGCCGGCGGGCCAGCGCGCGCAGCTGCGCCCGGTCGCCGTCGAAGTGCGCTTCGCCGGTCAGGGCGTTGAGCCAGGCCGCCGTGGTGCCCCTGGCATCGGTGAGGTCCGCTTCGAGCCGGTTGCGGGCCCGGTCGTCGACCAGCGCGTTCAGCGTCGTGCGCAGGACGGTCTCTGGTGCGTCGTCGTTCGCGGCGCGCAGCGCGTGCGGCATGGCGTCGCGCAGCGCGACGAACCGCGCCGAGTCCGAGCCGGACAGGGCGGGGATCCAGCGAGCGGCGGGCCGATCGCCCTCGAAGACCAGGGTCGGCAGCACGCGCCCGCCGGTGATCAGGTCGTCGGCGAAGTCGGTGAGCTCACCGAGGAATCGCAGGTCGGAGCCGAACCGGCAGCCGGGCAGCTCGGCGCCGAGCAGCGCCGGGAGGTCGTCCGGGGACAGCGACACGGCGGGCACCTGCCAGTGCCGCAGCCGCAGCTTGCCGCGCGGCGCGCTCCCGGCGGTCAGCGGATCCCGCACCAGTTCGGGCGAGGACACCGGGGCCGACGCGAACGACGGCAGCGCCAGCTCGACGCTCGCGGCCGCGACCCCGTCGACGACGTCGATCAGCTCGTGAGCGGGCACCGCGAACGGATGCCCCAACACCCCGGCAGGAGCCCGCCCGGGAATCCGAGCGGGCAGCTCCGAGTCCTCCGCCCAGACCAGCAGCCGGCCCCCGGAGTCGCACAACCCGTGCACAACCCACACAGCCGGCCTCCGATACCTGAGACGAACCCGGAACCCCGCTCGCGCAATCCCCCGGAACCACTCCCGGCGAGTCTAGGCCCGGCATCCCGGCACCCGTTCGGGTGGCGGGTGCTGGAGCAGGACGGTTTTAGCCATAACTGTCCCGGCAAAACGGACATTGATCATGGGTGATTATGGCTAAAACCGTCCGCGGTCCCAAAACACCCGACGCGAGGCCCCTACGGGGCGATCTCGTGCCAGCGGTTGGTGATGGGCAGGCGGCGGTCGCGGCCGAAGGCCTTGAACGAGATCTTCGTGCCCGGCGGGTACTGGCGGCGCTTGAACTCCGCCTTGTCCACCATCCGCAGCACCCGCTCCACCAGCTCGGCGTCGAACCCGTCCGACACCAGGTCCTGGTAGCCCTTGTCGCCCTCGACGTAGCCGTCGAGCACCACGTCCAGCACGTCGTACTCCGGCAGCGAGTCCTGATCGGTCTGATCCGGCCGCAGCTCCGCCGACGGGGGCTTGCTGATCGAGTTCTCCGGGATCGGCGCCACCTCACCGCGCTTCTCCGCGGCCTCGTTGCGCCACCGCGCCAGCTTCCACACCAGCGACTTCGGCACGTCCTTGATCGGCGCGAACGCGCCCACCGCGTCGCCGTAGATCGTCGAGTAGCCCACCGCCAGCTCGGTCTTGTTGCCCGTGGCCAGAACCAGGTGCCCGTGCTGGTTCGACAGCGCCATGAGCAGCACGCCGCGCACCCGGGCTTGCACGTTCTCCTCGGCCAGCCCGGTCAGCTCCAGCTGCCGCACGTAGGTGTCGACCATGTCGGCGACCGCGTGCGTCTCGAAGTGGCAGCCCAGCCGCTGCGCCAGGTCGGCGGCGTCCGAGCGCGAGTGCTCGGAGGAGTACACCGACGGCATCGACACGCCGTAGACCGAGTCCGGCCCCAGCGCGTCGACGGCCAGCGCGGCGCACACCGCCGAGTCGATGCCGCCGGAGAACCCGAACGTCACCGTCCGCGCGCCGTTCTTGTGCACGTAGTCGCGCAGGCCGGTGACCAGCGCGCCCCACACCTCGGCCTCCTCCGACAGCGGCTCGGAGGGCGGCGGCAGCGGGCGCGGCTCGTAGCTCGGCAGCGGTTCGGGCTGCAGCACGAAGCGGTGCACGTCGAACGCCGGCATCCGGATCGGGCCCGGCTCGGCCGGAACGGTCGTCGAGGTGTGCCCGCCCGCGGTCAGGTCCAGGTCGGTGATCAGCAGGTTCTCGGTGAACTGCGGTCCGCGCGCGATGATCTCGCCCGCGGCGTCGGCGATCAGCGAGTCGCCGTCGAAGACCAGCTCGTCCTGCGCGCCCACCAGGTTCACGTACGCCAGCGGCGCCCCGGCCTCCACCGCGCGCCGCGACACCAGCGGCACCCGCTGGTCGTCCTTGGAGCGCTCGTACGGCGAGGCGTTGATGCACACGACCAGGTCCACGCCGACCTTGCCCAGCGCCGCGACCGGACCGCCGTTCTGCCAGATGTCCTCGCAGATCACCACGCCGACGTCCACGCCGTGCAGCTTGACGATCGGCAGGTCGAAACCGGGCGCGAAGTTGCGGGCCTCGTCGAACACGCCGTAGTTGGGCAGGTGGTGCTTGTTGTAGGTCGCCACGACCTCGCCGCCGTAGAGCAGCGACGCGGAGTTGCGCGGTCCCTCGTCGTCGCGCCCCAGGTGCCCGACGATGACCAGCGCGTCACCGCACCCCTCGGCCTGCAGGTCCAGCGCCAGCCGCTCCAGCGCCTCGCGGTTCGCCGCGGCAAAGGACTTGCGCAGCGTCAGGTCCTCGATCGGGTAGCCGGACAGCGTCATCTCCGGGAACGCCACCACGTGGGCGCCGTCCTGCACAGCGCGCCGGGTCCAGTCCAGGACGAGCGAGCTGTTGCCGACGATGTCGCCGACACACGTGTTGACCTGTGCGAGTGCGATCCGCAGCTGGGGCATGCGCCCATCTTCGCGCACCCACCCGGGTGGTGTGCCGCAGCCCGACGTGAATCACACGGGCACGTTCATGTCAGGATCACCGAATGGCCCGCCGACTTCGAGTGCTGACCGCGATGGCCCTGCTCGTGCTGGCCGCCGGAGGCTGCGGCGCCCCGAGCACCCAACCGCTGCAACCGCACCAGGAGCGCAAGGGGCCGGTCGGCCCGATCCCCACCGGCATGGACCGCTTCTACGGCCAGGCGATCGACTGGGGCCGCTGCTCCGACTACGCCACCTCGTCCGCCGACCGCACCGCCTTCCAGGACCCGGAGCTGGAGTGCGCGCGGCTGGAGGTGCCGATGGACTACGCGCACCCCGACGGCAAGACCATCCGGATCGGAGTCCTGCGCAAACCGGCCGGCGACCCGCAGGCGCGCATCGGCTCGCTGATGGTCAACCCGGGCGGTCCGGGCGCGTCGGGCATGAGCGCGGCGGCGAGCCTGGCGGGCAGCGTCGCCAACAGCGAGGTGGGGGAGCGCTTCGACCTGGTCGGCTTCGACCCGCGCGGCATCGGTGCCTCCGAACCCGCGGTGCGCTGCCTGACGGACTCCGAGCGCGACGCCGAACGCCTCGACTCCGACGCCGACACGTCACCGTCCGGTGTGGCCGAATCCGAGCAGGAGGAGCGCGACTACGCCGCCAAGTGCGCCGAGCGCACCGGCGCGGACATGCTCGCCAACGTCGGAACCCGCGACGTGGTGCGGGATCTGGACGTGCTGCGCTCCGCGCTCGGCGAGGAGAAGCTGAACTACCTCGGCTACTCCTACGGCACCCGGATCGGCTCGGAGTACGCCGAGAGCTTCCCCGGCAACATCCGCGCGATGATCCTCGACGGCGCCATCGACCCCGGCCAGACCACAGTGGACGCGCTGGTCGCGCAGGGCGCCGGGTTCCAGCGCGCCTTCGACGACTTCGCCCGCTGGTGCGCCGGGCAGTCGACGTGCGCGCTGGGGCAGGACCCGAAGCAGGCGGTCCACCGGTTCCAGCAGCTCACCCGCCCGCTGGTCGACAAGCCGGTCCAGGCCGGCTACGGACGCGAGCTGTCCTATTCGGACGCCACGATGGCCGCGATCCAGGCGCTCTACGCGCCGTCGCTGTGGGAGGCCCTCGACACCGGGCTCGCCGAGCTGCAGCAGGGCCGCGGCCAGACCCTGCTGAGCCTCGCCGACAGCTACTTCGGCCGCGAGGCCAACGGCAGCTACACCAACACCACCGACGCCTTCGACGCGATCCACTGCGTCGACGACAAGCGCGTGATGGACCCGGAGGAGGTCCGGGCGGCCGACCGCCGCTACCGCGAGGCCGCCCCGTTCCTCGACGACGGCAACCCGCCGAGCTCGGCCCGGGACATGTGCGCGTTCTGGCCGGTCCCGGTCACCGGCGAGCCCACCCAGCCGCAGGTCGGGGCGCTGCCGCCGGTCCTGGTCATCTCCACCACCGCCGACCCGGCGACGCCGTACCAGGCGGGCGTGCAGCTGGCCCAGGCGCTGCACGGCAGGCTGCTGACCTACGAGGGCACCCAGCACACGGTGTTCCTGCAGGGCGTGAGCTGCGTCGACGACGCGGGCACGAGCTACCTCGTGGACCTGGAGGTCCCGAAGGACGGGACCCGCTGCTCGGGTTGATCGATTCTCCTGATCACGGCTGTGGTGAATCAGGTCACATCCCGCTTATCGTCGCCGCATGGATCATGCGGACGAAACGGGCGGGAAGCCCGCGGAGCAGAGCGTGACGTCGGTGCTGCTGTCCGGCAGCACGTACAAGAGCCTCGGTGAACAGGTCCTCTCCCCGGCGGAGGAGCGCTTCGAACGCGCCCGCCGCACCACCGGCCTGTTCCTCGCCCCGGCGCTGACCGTCCTGTTCCTGCTGCTGCCGACGCAGCTCGAACCCGCCCAGCACAAGCTCGCCGCCGTGCTGCTCGGCGTCATCGTGCTGTGGGTGTGCGAACCGGTGCCGATCCCCGTCGGCGGCCTGATCGGCGTCGCGGCGGTGGTGCTGCTCGGCGTGATGCCGCCCGACGACGTGCTCGAACCCTTCGGATCCTCGACGGTGTTCACCTTCATCGGCGCGTTCATCCTCGCCCAGGCGATGCTGCGGCACGGCGTGGCCAGGCGCTTCGCCTTCACCATCCTGTCGCTGCCCGGTGTCGGCAAGAGCGCCTGGCGGGTCATCGTCGCCTTCGGCGTGATCACCGCCGTGCTGTCGGCGGTGGTGTCCAACACCGCCACAGTCGCGATGCTGCTGCCCACCGCGGTCGGCATCCTCGCCGTCATCGCCGAGCTCGTCCGCGCGCAACTGCCCGAAGGACAGCCCTTCGACCCGCTGCGGCTGCGCGTCGGCGTGGCCCTGATGCTCATGCTCGCCTACGGCGCCAGCGTCGGCGGTCTGCTCACCCCGATCGGCTCGCCGCCCAACCTCATCGGCCGCGGCCTCATCGAGGAGGTCACCGGCCAGCGCATCTCGTTCCTGCAGTGGATGGCGATGGCCGCGCCCGTCTGCCTGCTCATGTTCGCCGTCCTGGCCGTGGTGCTCCTGCTGCTCAACCGCCCGGAGATCAACCGGCTCACCGGGGTCGAGGACTACGTCGCGGGCGAGCGCGCCAAGCTCGGGCCGCTGTCCCGCGCCGAGAAGAACACGCTCATCGCCTTCGCCGTCACCGTCGTGCTGTGGGTGACGCCCGGGTTCGTCGCGCTCATCGCAGGCAACGACTCGGCCGCCTACGACGCCGTCAGCGACCGGCTCGACGAGGGCATCGTGGCGGTGCTCGGCGCCGCGCTGCTGTTCGTGCTGCCGACCGACTGGTCCCAGCGCCGCTTCACCCTCACCTGGACCGAGGCCTCCCGCATCGACTGGGGGACCGTGGTGCTGTTCGGCACCGGCATCATCTTCGGTTCGCTGCTGGCCGACACCGAGCTGGCCCGGACCATCGGTGAGGGCACCGCCGGGACGCTGGGCCTGACCAGCGGCGTCGCCATCACGCTGTTCGCGATCGTGCTGGCCGTGCTGGTGTCGGAGACCACCTCCAACACGGCCGCGGCCTCGGTGGTCGTCCCGATCGTCATCCCGGTCGCCCTCGCCGCCGGCACCAACCCGTTCGTGCCCGCCCTGGCGGCGACCTTCGCGGCGTCCTTCGGGTTCATGCTGCCCGTGTCGACGCCGCAGAACGCCGTCGTCTACGGCTCGGGCGCGGTGCCGATCACCAAGATGATCCGCTCCGGCGCGGTGTTCGACGCCGCCGGCGCCGTCGTCATCGGTCTGGTGCTGCCGCTGATGGTCGCCGCGCTCGGCTTCGGGTGACCGCCTCGGCGTGGCCGGTCACCGGCCACGCCGATCACCCCGAGCACGAGGCCAGGAAGTTAGAGTGCGGGGCATGAACCGCCAGCAGGAGTTTGTGCTCCGCACCCTGGAGGAACGTGACATCCGCTTCGTGCGGCTGTGGTTCACCGACGTCCTCGGCATGCTCAAGTCGGTGGCGATCTCGCCCGCCGAACTGGAGGGCGCCTTCGCCGAGGGCATCGGGTTCGACGGCTCGGCGATCGAGGGCTTCGCCCGGGTCTACGAGTCCGACATGGTCGCCAAGCCCGATCCGACCACGTTCCAAGTGCTGCCCTGGGAAACCGCCGACGGCGAGCACTACTCGGCCCGGATGTTCTGCGACATCCAGATGCCCGACGGTTCGCCCTGCTGGTCCGACCCGCGACACGTGCTGCGCCGGACCCTGGCGCGCGCCACCGAATCGGGATTCACCTGCTACGTGCACCCCGAGATCGAGTTCTTCCTGCTCAAGGGGCTTCCCGGCGACGGCAGCGAGCCGGAGCCCGCCGACTCCGGCGGCTACTTCGACCAGTCCAGCCACGACGCGGCCCCGCACTTCCGCCGCAACGCCATCGAGACCCTCGAAGCGATGGGCATCTCGGTGGAGTTCAGCCACCACGAGGGCGCGCCCGGCCAGCAGGAGATCGACCTGCGCTACGCGGACGCGCTCACCATGGCCGACAACGTCATGACGTTCCGGTACGTGGTCAAGGAGGTCGCGATCACCCAGGGCGTGCGCGCCTCGTTCATGCCCAAGCCGTTCAGCGCGCAGCCGGGCTCGGGCATGCACACCCACTTCAGCCTGTTCGAGGGCGACCAGAACGCCTTCTACCACCCGGAGGACCCCTACGAGCTGTCCGAGACCGGCCGGGCGTTCCTCGCGGGCATCCTGCACCACGCGCGCGAGATCAGCGCCGTGACCAACCAGTGGGTGAACTCCTACAGCGGCTCGTCGTCGGCGGCGAAGCCCCGACCGCGGTCTGCTGGGGCCACGCCAACCGGTCCGCGCTGGTCAGAGTGCCGATGTACTCGCCGGGCAAGTCCTCGTCGCGCCGCGTCGAGGTCCGCAACCCCGACTCCGCCTGCAACCCGTACCTGGCCTACGCGGTGATCCTCGCCGCGGGCCTGCGCGGGGTGGAGAAGGGCTACGAGCTCCCGCCGGCCACCGAGGACGACGTCTGGAGCCTCACCGAGCACGAGCGCAAGGCCGCCGGCTACGCCAACCTGCCGCAGAACCTCACCGAGGCGCTCGGCGAGATGGAGAACTCCGAGCTGGTAGCGGAAACCCTCGGCGAGGAGGTGTTCAACTTCTTCCTGCGCAACAAGCGCGAGGAGTGGAACAACTACCGGAGCCGCGTCACCCCGTACGAGCTCTCCTCGATGCTCCCGGTGCTGTGAAACCGTCCGTCAGGCAACCGGCGGTGCCGGTTTCTCCTTTCACCACCTGAGCAACCGGCACCACCGGGGGGTTCTGAGCGGTGCTGTGGCGAGTGCCCCGCGACGCCGTGCATGAGTCGTGGCGCACGGAGTCCGCGGCACCGCTCAGGTTCCCCTGCTCGCACCGCCGAGCAAAAGGACCACGGAGTTCTCCTGTGGTTCTTGGGGCGATAGGTTGCGGCTGTGACTGATTCGCAGCCGCACCCCGAGCACGACGAAACGCGCTCCGGCGAAACCGCCGTCGAGCTGCAGTCGGGCGTTCTGGAGCAGTCGTCCGAGTCGTTGGAACCGGAGTGGCCCGCCGAGCAGCCGGCCGCCGCCCAGCCGTCGTCCTTAACCCTGCTCGGCTGCACCCTGGCCTGCCGCGATCAGCTCCCTGCCGCGCGCGTGCTGCGCACGACCTTCCGCAAGCACCACCCGGGCGCCGGGTTCGTGCTGCTGCTCGTCGACGAGCCCGAGGCCGTGCGGGACGAGCCCGACGCGCTGTCGATCGCCGACATCGGCGTCGACCCGCAGGAGTTCGCGCGCCTGGCCATCGGCTGCACCGCCGAGCAGCTGCGCGGCGTGCTGCGCCCGCGCCTGCTCAAGCACCTGCTGCGCTCGGGCTCGACCGTCGTGCACTTCGAACCGTGGGTCCAGATCTTCGGCCCCTTCGACGACCTGCTCACCGGCCTCACCCCGGAACGCCCGGTGGCCCTGGTGCCGCGGGTGCTGCACCCGCTGGCCGCCGACGGACTCCGCCCCGGCCCCGCCGACCTGGCCGAATCCGGCACCTTCGACTCCAGCGCCTTCGCGGTCCGGCCCGGTGCCGAGGACCTGCTCACCACCTGGATCGAGCAGCTGCGCGCCGACCCGACGATGACCGCCCCGGTCCTCGACGGCGCCCCCGCCCTGGTCGATCACCAGGTCATCCGCGATCCCGGCGTGGGCCTGTCGGTGTTCAACGCCGCGCAGCGCCAACTCGACCTCGCCGACGGCGAGCACCGCGTGGACGGATCGGCGCTGCGCAGCGTGCACTTCGACGGGTTCCAGCCGCAGCGCCCGTGGCTGCTCTCGGCCGACTACGCCGACAACCCGCGACTGCTGCTGTCCGAGAACCCGGTGCTGGCGGGTCTGTGCGCGAGCTACCGCACCGCGCTGGTCGACGCCGGTTACAGCCGCGAGCAACCGCACCCCTTCGACGCCCTCGCCGACGGCGTGCGCCTGCCCGACGGCTTGCGCCGCCAGTACCTGGAGGCCTGGCTCCGCGACGACGCGCCGCCGAGCCCGTTCGAACCCGACGGCGCGGCCGCGTTCCAGGAGTGGGCGTGCTCCCCGGCCGACGACCGGCAGCGCAACTCCGGCGGTTCCCGCTGGACAGCGGCGGTGTGGGCGGACGACGAGCTGCTGCGCCGCGACTACCCGGACCCCTTCGGCGCGGACGCCGAGGCGTTCCACGAGTGGTGCGCGGGCGTGGGAGTGGCCAGCGGTCGCGTGCCCGCCGAAGCCGTGCGCCGCAGGACCGGCGGCGACCTCGCGCTCGTCGACCAGCTCGGCGTCGCGGTGCTCGGCAGCGGCCCGCTCGCCGACCTGATGCGCACCGCGGTCGGCTCCTCGGGCCTGCCCTCGGCCGACACCGCCTACTACCCGGTGGTCCTGCGCTGCTCGCCCGGCCTGGCCGTTCCCGCGGGTCGCTACGTCATCGACGTGCACACCGGGGGAGGAACCGACGCGGACGCGGCCGAGACCTGGGTCCTGTCGGAGAGCAGCCGCAGCGCCGTGCGCCGCACCGGCAGCCGAACCCGCGTGGTGACGCTGCCCGCGCCGGAGCGCGAGCGCATCGACCTGCCGACCCGCAAGGGCGCCCGCGCGCGGTTCGAGCTGTCCGACGAGTTCGTCCTCGCCGCCCACGTAGACCACGCTGCCGAGCGCGCCGACAACGCGCTGGGCCTGGTCTCGGCGTTCCTCACCGCGTTCGCCGAGCGCGACGACGTGCGCCTGCTGGTGGGCGTGGCGGGCGCGACCCGCCACCCGGAGGCCGCCGAACGGCTCCGCCTGGCCACCGCCTCGGACTCCCGGATCAGGCTCGTCGAAACCGACGTCGACCTGCACAAGCTGCTCGCCGCCGCCGACTGCTTCGTCTCGCTGCACCGCGGCGACGCGGGCGACGAGCACGCGCTGCGCCTGCTGGAGGTCGCCGCCCACGGCGTCCCGGTCATCGCGGGTGAGCACGGCGCGGTCGCCGAGCTGCTCGGCGCCCGGTGCGCCCGGCTCGTGCCCTGCCAGGGTGCCGGGGAACCGGACGTCGAGGCGGCAGCCGAGATCATCCGGGACGCCGCCGACGACCCCGAGGGCACCGCGGCGTTCGGCGTCGCCGCCCGGGAGACGCTGCTGGGCACCCACACCGTCGCGCGCGCGGGAGCCCGCCTGCGCGAACGCGTCGAGCACGCCTACCGCAACTGGCGCACCAAGTGGGCGGGGGACAAGCACGGCCAGTTCGACGACCCGCTGCGCCCGCTGCTCGTCGCCCGGCACGCCCTGCACCGCGCGCCGGACGTCGGCCAGAGCGGGAGCAGCTCGATCGCGCCCGCCCTGCGCAAGGCCGTGCTGCGCGCGCTCAGCCACTACGACGACCACATCCGCGACGTGCTCCGCTCGCTGGTCGACGGCGTCGAGCAGACCGCGGGCGAACTGCTGCGCCGCCAGTACGAGGCCGACGGGGACGGCGACGTCGAGTCCGTGCGCGCCGAGCTCGCGCAGCTGCTGCGCCGCCAGGACCAGTTCGGGGCCCAGCTCGTCGGCACCGACGACGGCCTGGTCCGCGCCCGCGCCGACCTCGCCGACCAGCACCGCAGGCTCCGACGTCTGGAGGAGTCGGGCGTCCCGGTCGACGTGACCGGCTCGGACCAGCGCGTCGACGCCCTCGCCGAGCGGATGGACGGGCTGACCGGCGCGCTGGAGAAGGTGCTCGACCGGATGGACGCGATGGAAGCGCGCCAGCCGGACCGCGACCTCGAAGCCGGTGTCGCAGCGCGGCGGGAGACGCGGCCAGCGCGCTGCAGCGCACCGACGTGCTGCAGCGGATCCTGCTGCGCGAGCACGAACGCGCCACCGGCAGCGGGGACGGCACGACCACGCCGGTGCTCTGCGACGCGGGCCTGATGCGCCTGCCCGCCGACGACCCGCTGATGCTGCCGTGGCTGTCGTCGAACCCGGCTTGGGACGCGGAGGTCTCCGCGCTCATCGACTCGCTGCTGGAACCCGATGGGGTGTTCCTCGACGTCGGCGCCTACGTCGGTTACCAGGCCGTGCGGGTGCTCAGCAGGCTCGGCAACAGCGGCGCGGTGGTCGCGGTGGAGCCCAGCGCCCAGGCTCGCGCGCTGCTCAAGCACAACGTCGAGATGAACGTCCCGTCGGCGTGGGCGCACCGCTTGCTCCTCATCGAGGGCGCGGCCTGGGACGGCCCGGGTGAGCTGGCGGCAGAGCCCGCACTCGCCGGCGGCGTGTCGGTCGAGCCGATCGCGGCCGAGGGCGAGGAACAACCGCAGGAGAAGGTCCCGGCGTTCCGGCTCGACAAGGAGCTGGAGAACCACGCCTCGCTGGAGGACCTCAAGCTCTCGGTCGTGCACGTCGACGTCGGGGGCCGGGTGCACCGGGTTCTCGGCGGCCTGGTCCGGATGCTGCGCCGCGATCGCCCCTCGATCGTGTGCTCGTTCACACCGGACGCGATCAGCGCCCTGGGCGATGATCCGGCCGCTGCTCTCCGTGAGTTCGGCACGTGGGGGTACGAGCTCGTCCCGGTCGGCCGCAACCGCCCGGTCGAGGCCTCTGACCTGCTGGAAGCCATCAAGTCGGCGGGCAGCGGCAGCACCGTGCGGCTCTGGCTGCGGCCCAAGCAGAAGTGATCGACACTGAGCCGAACGGGTGGCGTCAAGGCCTGAGCAGGCGATTTGACTTTGACGCAGAGTGTGCGTAACTTTCTCTTCGTCGCACGGAAAGCCGAACGACGCGAAGCACTCGCGGCGAACGGCACCGGGAGCGCCGCGAAGCGCCGGACCTCGGTTCGGACCACCGCGACAGCGCAGACCGGTTCGGGGCGGGCGGGTTTGACACCGCGAAGCGCACCGGGTAACGTAAGGCGGTCGCTGGAAGTAGCGAGGGCTTCGGCCCTGCTCCAACCGGCAGTTGATAACTCGAATACGGGCTCGCTCTTCCGGCGAGATCGCAAAGGGGACCCCCCTGAAAGCGCCGAAATGAGGGCCTGCTAGAGTAATCAACACAAGAACGAGGAAATGACTCCCCGGATCTTGCGGCCCTGGAATGGGTGGTGAGGGATGGTGTGGGTGTGTTCTTTGAGAACTCAACAGTGGACTGTTTTGGTTAGTGTTCTTTTATGCCCCTAACCAACTGGATGCGGGTTTTGCCTGCTGATGGTGGTTGGTGGTTTCTTTGAGTATCACGCTCCGACCTTTGTGGTTGTTGAGTGTGTGCTGGGATTGTTTCAACAAGGCATTGTTGGAGAGTTTGATCCTGGCTCAGGACGAACGCTGGCGGCGTGCTTAACACATGCAAGTCGAACGATGAAGCCGCTTCGGTGGTGGATTAGTGGCGAACGGGTGAGTAACACGTGGGTAATCTGCCCTGCACTCTGGGATAAGCCTTGGAAACGAGGTCTAATACCGGATACGACACGTCACCGCATGGTGTGCGTGTGGAAAGTTCCGGCGGTGCAGGATGAGCCCGCGGCCTATCAGCTTGTTGGTGGGGTAGTGGCCTACCAAGGCGACGACGGGTAGCCGGCCTGAGAGGGTGACCGGCCACACTGGGACTGAGACACGGCCCAGACTCCTACGGGAGGCAGCAGTGGGGAATCTTGCGCAATGGGCGAAAGCCTGACGCAGCAACGCCGCGTGGGGGATGACGGCCTTCGGGTTGTAAACCTCTTTCGACAGGGACGAAGCGCGAGTGACGGTACCTGTAGAAGAAGCACCGGCTAACTACGTGCCAGCAGCCGCGGTAATACGTGGGTGCGAGCGTTGTCCGGATTTATTGGGCGTAAAGAGCTCGTAGGCGGTTTGTCGCGTCGGCCGTGAAAACCTGCAGCTTAACTGTGGGCGTGCGGTCGATACGGGCAGACTTGAGTTCGGCAGGGGAGACTGGAATTCCTGGTGTAGCGGTGAAATGCGCAGATATCAGGAGGAACACCGGTGGCGAAGGCGGGTCTCTGGGCCGATACTGACGCTGAGGAGCGAAAGCATGGGGAGCGAACAGGATTAGATACCCTGGTAGTCCATGCCGTAAACGTTGGGCGCTAGGTGTGGGGATGGGTTCCACCGTTTCCGTGCCGTAGCTAACGCATTAAGCGCCCCGCCTGGGGAGTACGGCCGCAAGGCTAAAACTCAAAGGAATTGACGGGGGCCCGCACAAGCGGCGGAGCATGTGGATTAATTCGATGCAACGCGAAGAACCTTACCTGGGTTTGACATGCACTAGACAGCCTCAGAGATGGGGTTTCCCTTGTGGTTGGTGTACAGGTGGTGCATGGCTGTCGTCAGCTCGTGTCGTGAGATGTTGGGTTAAGTCCCGCAACGAGCGCAACCCTTGCCCTATGTTGCCAGCGCGTGATGGCGGGGACTCGTAGGGGACTGCCGGGGTCAACTCGGAGGAAGGTGGGGATGACGTCAAGTCATCATGCCCCTTATGCCCAGGGCTTCACACATGCTACAATGGCCGGTACAGAGGGTTGCGATACTGTGAGGTGGAGCGAATCCCTTAAAGCCGGTCTCAGTTCGGATCGGGGTCTGCAACTCGACCCCGTGAAGTCGGAGTCGCTAGTAATCGCAGATCAGCATTGCTGCGGTGAATACGTTCCCGGGCCTTGTACACACCGCCCGTCACGTCATGAAAGTCGGTAACACCCGAAGCCCATGGCCTAACCCCTTGTGGGAGGGAGTGGTCGAAGGTGGGACTGGCGATTGGGACGAAGTCGTAACAAGGTAGCCGTACCGGAAGGTGCGGCTGGATCACCTCCTTTCTAAGGAGCAATCAAACCCCGAACGTGGTTCGGGAGTTTCCAGATTTAGCATCCGAGTGTGGTGCTGTCTGGGTGCTCGATGGATTGTGGAACACACTAACGTTTAGCGAAACGGTTCACTGTTGGGTATCTGAGAGAGCACACTGCGCTCGTTGTGAGTGTGTGTTGTTTCTCGGGTTGTTGTTTGAGAATTGTATAGTGGGTGCGAGCATCTTTGTGGCCAAGTTTTTTAGGGCACATGGTGGATGCCTTGGTACCAGGGGCCGATGAAGGACGTGGTAGGCCGCGATAGTCCTCGGGGAGTTGTCAAACGAGCTGTGATCCGAGGGTGTCCGAATGGGGTAACCCAGCCCGAGTGATGTCGGGTTACTCATGCCTGAATATATAGGGTGTGAGGGGGAACGCGGGGAAGTGAAACATCTTAGTACCCGTAGGAAGAGAAAACACTGGTGATTCCGTGAGTAGTGGCGAGCGAAAGCGGAAGAGGCTAAACCGTGCGCGTGGGATACCTGGTAGGGGTTGCGTGTGCGGGGTTGTGGGACACTGTTGGGCGGATCTACCAGTCCGCCAGCGTGGCGATGATGGCTAGTTGAATAGGTTGGGAAACCTGACCGTAGACGGTGAGAGTCCGGTAGGCGAAAGTCATTGTTGTGCGTGTGGTGGTGTTCCCGAGTAGCAGCGCTTTCGTGGAGGGTGCTGTGAATCTGGCGGGACCACTCGCTAAGCCTAAATACTTCCTGGTGACCGATAGTGGATAGTACCGTGAGGGAATGGTGAAAAGTACCCCGGGAGGGGAGTGAAATAGTTCCTGAAACCATGTGCCTGCAATCCGTCAGAGCCTCCTTTGCAGGGGTGATGGCGTGCCTTTTGAAGAATGAGCCTGCGAGTTACTGCTGCGTGGCGAGGTTAACCTGGTTGTGGGGTAGCCGGAGCGAAAGCGAGTCTGAATAGGGCGTTCTAGTCGCGTGGTGTAGACCCGAAGCGGGGTGATCTACCCATGGCCAGGGTGAAGCGCGGGTAAGACCGTGTGGAGGCCCGAACCCACCAGGGTTGAAAACCTGGGGGATGAGCTGTGGGTAGGGGTGAAAGGCCAATCAAACTCCGTGATAGCTGGTTCTCCCCGAAATGCATTTAGGTGCAGCGTCGCATGTTGCTTGGGTGGGGTAGAGCACTGGTTGGTTGATGGGCCTTCACGGGTTACTGAGATCAGCCAAACTCCGAATACGCCTGAGTTGAGTGTGGCAGTGAGACGGCGGGGGAGAAGCTTCGTCGTCGAGAGGGAAACAGCCCAGAGCATCGGCTAAGGCCCCCAAGTGTGCGCTTAGTGGGAAAGGATGTGGGATCGCTTAGACAACCAGGAGGTTGGCTTAGAAGCAGCCATCCTTGAAAGAGTGCGTAATAGCTCACTGGTCAAGTGGTCCTGCGCCGACAATGTAGCGGGGCTGAAGCGCACCGCCGAAGCCATGCCAATCCAGATTTTTCTGGGTTGGGTAGGGGAGCGTCCTGCACGAGGTGAAGCGTCCGCGGAAGCGTGGTGTGGATTGTGTGGGAGTGAGAATGCAGGCATGAGTAGCGAGTGAAGAGTGAGAATCTCTTCCGCCGGATGACCAAGGGTTCCTGGGGAAGGTTCGTCCGCCCAGGGTGAGTCGGGGCCTAAGGCGAGGCCGACAGGCGTAGTCGATGGATAACGGGTTGATATTCCCGTACCCGTGCATATGCGCCCATGATGAATTCTTTGATGCTAACCATCCGCGAGCTTCTGATCCTTCGGGTGAAGTGGTGAGTGCATGGGACCCGATAAGTTAGTAGTCAAGTGATGGGGTGACGCAGGAGGGTAGCTCTGCCAGTGAGTGGTTGTACTGGTGTAAGCCTGTAGCCCGGTGTGTAGGTAAATCCGCATGCCTTGTGGGTGAGGGGTGATGCGTAGCCGTTGTGGTGATGTGAGTGATCCCATGCTGCCGAGAAAAGCCTCTAGCGAGTGTGTGCACGGCCCGTACCCGAAACCGACACAGGTGGTCAGGTAGAGAATACCGAGGCGGTCGGGTGAACTGTGGTTAAGGAATTCGGCAAATTGCCCCCGTAACTTTGGGAGAAGGGGGGCCACTGCTGGTGAACGCCCTTTGCGGTGGGAGCTGGTGGTGGTCGCAGAGGCCAGGGAGAAGCGACTGTTTACTAAAAACACAGGTCCATGCGAAGCTGTAAGGCGATGTATATGGACTGACGCCTGCCCGGTGCTGGAACGTTAAGAGGACCCGTAAAGCCCTTTGGGGTGTAGCGGAGAATTTAAGCGCCAGTAAACGGCGGTGGTAACTATAACCATCCTAAGGTAGCGAAATTCCTTGTCGGGTAAGTTCCGACCTGCACGAATGGCGTAACGACTTCTCCGCTGTCTCGACCACAGGCCCGGTGAAATTGCAGTACGAGTAAAGATGCTCGTTTCGCGCGGCAGGACGGAAAGACCCCGGGACCTTTACTATAGCTTGGTATTGGTGTTTGGTTCGGCTTGTGTAGGATAGGTGGGAGACTGTGAAGCTATCACGCTAGTGGTGGTGGAGTCGTTGGTGAAATACCACTCTGGTCGTTCCGGGCATCTAACTCGGGTCCGTGATCCGGATCGGGGACAGTGCCTGGTGGGTAGTTTAACTGGGGCGGTTGCCTCCTAAAGGGTAACGGAGGCGCCCAAAGGTTCCCTCAGCCTGGTTGGCAATCAGGTGTTGAGTGTAAGTGTATAAGGGAGCTTGACTGTGAGACTGACGGGTCGAGCAGGTGCGAAAGCAGGGACTAGTGATCCGGCACTGGCTGGTGGAAGCGGTGTCGCTCAACGGATAAAAGGTACCCCGGGGATAACAGGCTGATCTTGCCCAAGAGTCCATATCGACGGCATGGTTTGGCACCTCGATGTCGGCTCGTCGCATCCTGGGGCTGGAGTTGGTCCCAAGGGTTGGGCTGTTCGCCCATTAAAGCGGCACGCGAGCTGGGTTTAGAACGTCGTGAGACAGTTCGGTCCCTATCCGCCGCGCGCGTAGGAGACTTGCGGAAGGCTGTCCCTAGTACGAGAGGACCGGGACGGACGAACCTCTGGTGTGCCAGTTGTTCTGCCAAGGGCACGGCTGGTTGGCTATGTTCGGGAGGGATAACCGCTGAAAGCATCTAAGCGGGAAGCCTGTTCCTAGATGAGGTCTCCCGCCCCTTTGTGGGTTAAGGCTCCCGGTAGATGACCGGGTTGACAGGCCGGATGTGGAAGCACAGTAATGTGTGGAGCTGACCGGTGCTGATAGGCCGAGGACTTGCTCACGAAGGTGTTACGCACCCACTATACGATGTCTGAGACAACAACCCATGGGTTGTTGATAATCGGATATGTGTGTCAACGTTGATTGACACCCTGAGGTTTTCCCGCGGGTTCGTGGGAACGAGGGTTGTCGGTGGCGATGGCGGGGAGGGTCCGCCCGGTCCCATTCCGAACCCGGTAGCTAAGCTCCCCAGCGCTGATGGTACTGCACTCGCTAGGGTGTGGGAGAGTAAGACACCGCCGACACATTCCTTACAACGGGGCCGGTAGAAGGTAACTTCTACCGGCCCCGTTTTTCGTTGTTGAGATCGAGAACCGCGCGCACGTAGCCTCGGTGGCATGAGCGGTGTCCGGATTCTCGTGGTGCAGCCGTCGCGTTCCGATCCACCCGGTGCCTTGGGCGACTGGCTGGAGGAAGCCGGCGCGGAACTCGACGTGGTGCTCCCCGCGGAAACCGTGTTGCCCGCGGTGGAGGACTACGACGCCCTGCTCGTTCTCGGAGGCGAGATGGGTGCCTACGACGACCTGGACTTCCCGTGGCTGGCGGACGTGCGGCTGATGCTCAGCGGCGCGGTCGCGAAGAGCATGCCGGTGCTGGCGATCTGCCTGGGCGCCCAGCTGCTCGCGGCGGCCACCGGTGGCCAGGTGCGGCAGATGAAGAAGGGCCCGGAGGTCGGAACGCTGCTGGTCGCCAAGCGCGACGTCGCCGCCGAGGACCCGCTGCTGGGGCCGCTCCCGCTGACCCCGGACGTCGTGCAGTTCCACAGCGACGAGTTCAGCCTGCCGCCCTCGGCGCAACTGCTCGCGTCGTCGCCGAAGTGCGACAACCAGGCCTTCCGACTGGGCGAGTGCGCCTACGGCCTCCAGTTCCACGTCGAGACGTCCCCGGAGGTCGTGCTGGAGTGGGCGCGGATGTCACCGGAGATGGCGGAGACGGCGCGGCCGGGGCAGCTCGACCCCGAGCACTTGGCCGAGTTCCACGCGGATCTGGCGGAGACGTGGCGGCCGGTGGCGGAGCGGTTCGTGCGGATCGTCGCGACACCGCCGGAGGAGCGGAAGGCCAGCAGGTTCCTGCCGTTGGCGTGACGCGGGCGCAGGTGGGTCCACGAACGGGATCGAGGCGGACTACGGTTCGATTATGGCCAACAGCAACTCGTCCAGGTCCGGTTCGCCGTCGACGGCTCGGTACGGGTTCAGCGACGCCGAACGCTCCGAGGAGCAGTTGCGGCGCGCGGGCTGGTGGTCGGATCGCGGGCCGGGTGAGGCAGAGCCGATCGTGGCCGCGCTGTCACGCACTCCCGACCCGGATCTGGCTCTGCACTCCCTCGACCGGTTGCGCGAGGCCGATCCGGAGGAGTGGGGTCGGCTGGCGGAGGCGCTGGGGGAGGACGTCGGGCTCCGCGGCCGGCTGTTCAGCGTGCTCGGTGATTCCACCGCGTTCGCCGATCACCTCGCCGCGCATCCCGCCGACTGGAAGCGCCTGACGTCGGAGGCGACTCCGCCGGAGACCATCGACGAGTGGACGGCCGCCCTGCTGGAGGCGGTCGGGGCCGAAGGGGACGGTGAGCCCGGTACCGAGGGCGGACCTGTCGCGAAGCTGCAGGGGCCGGAGGCGGTCCGGGCGCTGCGGGCGGCCTACCGGGCGTTGTTGCTGGACGTGGCGGCGCGCGACCTGGGCGGCATCGCCGAGCCCGGCCTGCCGACCGTGCCCTACGACGAGATCGCCGAGATGCTCGCCGACATGGCGGTCGCCGCGCTCAAGGCGGCGCTGGCGGTGGCCGTGGCCGAGCTGCGCGGTGCCGGCGTCGAGCAGCTGCCGCGGATCTCTGTGATCGCGATGGGCAAGTGCGGTGGCCGGGAGCTCAACTACGTCAGCGACGTCGACGTCGTGTTCGTCGCCGACGGCGAGGCCGACATCGCGGTGGGAACCCGGTTGGCGAGCACGATGATGCGGGTGGTCGGACCCGCGTTCTTCGAGATCGACGCGAACCTCCGCCCGGAGGGCAAGGCGGGCGCCCTCGTCCGCACCCTCGACGGGCATCTCAGCTACTACCGGCGGTGGGCGAGGACCTGGGAGTTCCAGGCGCTGCTGAAGGCGCGTCCGGTCGCCGGCGACGCGGAGCTGGGCGTGCGGTACCTCAACGCGGTGCGGCCGATGGTGTGGACGGCGGCCGAGCGCGAGGACTTCGTGGCCGACGTGCGCTCGATGCGTCGCCGGGTGGAGGACCACGTACCGACGGATCTGGCGGAGCGGGAGCTCAAGCTGGGGCGCGGAGGTCTGCGCGACGTCGAGTTCGCGGTGCAGCTGCTGCAGATGGTGCACGGCCGCAGCGACGAGGCGCTGCGCTCGTCGACGACGCTGGAGGCGCTGCGGGCGCTGGGCGAGGGCGGTTACGTGGCGCGGGCCGACGCCGCGGATCTCATCGATTCCTACCGGTTCCTGCGGACCGTGGAGCACCGGCTGCAGCTGCGGCAGCTGCGGCGCACCCACCTGTTCCCGGAGTTCGACGACGCCGAGGCGCTGGGCGTGCTCGGCCGGGCGGTCGGGTTCCGCTCCAGCGGCCGCAACACCGCGGCGCAGGCTCTGGTCGCCGAGTTCCGCAGGCACGCCAAGCGGGTTCGGCGGCTGCACGAGAAGTTGTTCTACCGCCCGCTGCTGGAGGCGGTGGCGAAGGTGCCGACCGAGGCGATGCGGCTGACGACGTCGGCCGCGGCCGAACGGCTCGCGGCGCTGGGCTACACCTCGCCGCAGGGCGCGCTGCGGCACATCGGGGCGCTGACGTCGGGGGTGTCGCGGCGGGCGAGCATCCAGGGCGCGCTGCTGCCGGTGCTGCTGGACCTGCTGGGCAACACCCCGGATCCCGACGGCGGCCTGCTGGCCTACCGCAAGGTGTCCGAGGCTCTGGCCGAAACCCCTTGGTACCTGCGGTTGTTGCGGGACGAGGGCGTGGTGGCCGAGCGGCTCGCGCAGCTGCTCGGCACGTCGAAGCTGGTGCCGGAGCTGCTGATCCGCGCCCCGGAGGTGCTGCGGCTGCTGGGCGACACGCCGGCGCTGGCCGAGCGCGGTTCGGGGGAGGCCGCGGCGTCGTTGCGCAGCACGGTCGGCCGCTACACCGATCCGCAGCGCGCGGCAGCGGCGGCGCGGTCGTTGCGCCGCCACGAGCTGCTGCGCATCGCGAGCGCGGATCTGCTGGGGCTGGTGGAGCTGGACGCGGTGTGCCAGGGGCTGTCGAACATCTGGGTCGCGGTGCTGGAGTCGGCGCTGGACGTGTCGGTGCGCGACACCGCAGCGCGCTGGGAGGGTCCGGTGCCCGCGAGGCTCGCGGTGATCGGGATGGGCCGTCTGGGCGGTGCGGAGCTCGGTTACGGCTCGGACGCGGACGTGATGTTCGTGTGCGAGCCGGTCGACGACGCCGACGAGGCGACGGCGCTGAAGTTCGCGGGCACGGTCGTGGAGCAGGTGCGGCGGCTGCTGGGCGCGCCGAGCCAGGACCCGCCGCTGGAGGTCGACATCGACCTGCGCCCGGAGGGCAAGCAGGGGCCGCTGGTGCGGACCCTCGACTCGTACGTGTCGTACTACCGGCGTTGGGGCGAGGCGTGGGAGTTCCAGGCGCTGCTGCGGGCCCGGGCGGTGGCCGGAGACGCGGATCTGGGGGAGCGGTTCTGCCGCGCCATCGACCCGATCCGCTATCCCGAGGGCGGGATCGACGAGGCCAAGGCGCGGGAGATCCGCCGGATCAAGGCGCGCGTGGACGCCGAGCGCCTGCCGCGCGGAGCCGATCCGGCCACGCACACGAAGCTGGGCCGGGGTGGCTTGGCGGACGTGGAGTGGACGGTGCAGCTGTTGCAGTTGCAGCACGCCCACGCGGTGCCGCAGCTGCGCACGACCTCGACGTTGGACGGTCTGCGCGCGGCGGCGGAGGCGGGGCTGCTCGATGAGTCCGACGCCCAGGAGCTGATCGCCGCGTGGACGCTGGCGACCCGCTTCCGCAACGCGGTGATGCTGGTCCGCGGCAAGCCGGGCGACCAGCTGCCCAAGCACGTCCAGGAGCGCGCCGCCGTGGCGGCGGCCCTGGGCTACTCGGCCGAGGTCGACACGGGCGAGGTCGTCGACGATTACCTGCGAGTCACCCGTCACGCCAGGAGCGTCGTGGAACGGGTCTTCTACGAAGCATGATCGTTCCCCACCGCCCCGCTTTCTGAAAGAAACCGACACACCCCGCGCGTGTCGGTCTCGGCGACGAAAACCCCGGTTTTCGTCGCGCGAAAACCGGGGTTTTCGACACCGGGTTTCGCGGTGACGGGGTGGTCGGGTTGAGCGGCGGGGAACTCGGCCGGTCGAGTGGTTCGGACCGCCGGGGCCTCGGTGAGCGCGGAAAACCCGCCGGTCGGCGGTCCCCTCGGGGAGGAATGGCTCCCTAACCTGATCACTGCACCGCGGTCGGGGAAAAGGGGACTGGAAAATGTCCGAGGACTTCGAGCTGCTCGTCGACCGACAGGCGTTGTGCGGTACCGGTCCGCTTTGGATGTCCGCCCAGAATTGCGTGTATTGGGTGGATCTGCTGCGCAGGGAATTGCACACCTTCTACCGGGACACCGGTGTGGACGAGGTGCGGGTGCTGCCGGGCAAGGCGACCGCGCTCGGAGCGACGCGGCAGGGCCAGCTCATCGCGGCCGCTGACGGCGGGTTCGCCCGGGTGCACCTCGGCCGGTCCGGGCTGGAGCCGGTGGTGCAGGTCCGCAACGGCGACCGGATGAGCATCGGAGGCTGCGATCCGGCGGGGCGCTTCGTGGCCTGCACCGCCACCCGCTCCGCCGAGCTCCGCGCCAGCGGCTGCTACGTCCTGGAGGGCCACCGGGCCCGCCTGCTGCTCGACGGTCTGACCGCGCCGGGCGGGGTGGCGTGGAGCCCGGACGGGACGCGGATGTACGTGGTCGACCTGCGCACCATCTGGATCTACGACTACGACGCCGAGCGCGCCCGCGCCCACGCCGGCCGCAAGTGGGTGGTGTGCGCGGAGTCCGAGGGCAGCCCGGAGGGCATCGCGGTGGACTCGGACGGGTGCGTCTGGGCGGCGATGCACTGGTCGGGCCGGATACACCGCTACTCGCCGGCCGGAGATCTGGAGACGGTGCTGTGGGCGCCGACCCGGCGGGTCACGGGCCTGGCGTTCGGCGGCTCTCGCCTGGAGGAGCTCTACGTGACCTCGGCCTGCTTCGGCTACGACGAACCCGCCTTCACCGCCGACCCCTACGCGGGCTCGCTCCTCCGCTTCCACCCCGGCGCCACGGGCGCCCCGCTCACCCCCTGGCAGGGCATCTGACCGGCTTGCTGATCAGCCAGTAGTACTAGCGGATCGAACGACGTGCTCGCCCCGGGCCCACGACGACGAGAGGCCCCGCCGGTCTGTGACCGGCGGGGCCTCTCGGGCTGGTCATCGACTCACACGTCGAAGTACAGCGAGAACTCGTGCGGGTGCGGGCGG
Organism: Saccharopolyspora sp. ID03-671; assembly: GCF_045278815.1. Classification (NCBI taxonomy): domain Bacteria; kingdom Bacillati; phylum Actinomycetota; class Actinomycetes; order Pseudonocardiales; family Pseudonocardiaceae; genus Saccharopolyspora; species Saccharopolyspora sp. ID03-671. Next base: position 2,296,205 of record NZ_CP134054.1, on the reverse strand, counting down.
AGGCGGATCGGGTCGATCTCCTCCTCGCGCTTCAACCGGATCCAGGTCTCGATCAGGTCCGGGGTGAAGACGCCACCCTCGAGCAGGAAGTCGTGGTCGGCTTCCAGGTTGTCGATCGCCTCGGCCAGCGAGCTGGGGACGGTCGGCACGTTCTTGGCCTCTTCCGGCGGGAGCTCGTAGAGGTCCTTGTCGATCGGCTCGGCCGGCTCGATCTTGTTCTTGATGCCGTCCAGGCCGGCCATCATCATCGCGGCGAACGCCAGGTACGGGTTGCCGGACGGGTCCGGGCAGCGGAACTCGACGCGCTTGGCCTTCGGGTTCGAGCCGGTGATCGGGATGCGCATGCAGGCGGAGCGGTTCCGCTGCGAGTACACCAGGTTCACCGGGGCCTCGAAGCCCGGCACCAGGCGGTGGTAGGAGTTCACCGACGGGTTGGTGAAGGCCAGCAGCTTCGGCGCGTGGTGCAGGATGCCGCCGATGTAGTAGCGCGCGGTGTCCGACAGACCGGCGTAACCGGCCTCGTCGTAGAACAGCGGGCTGCCGTCCTTCCACAGCGACTGGTGGGTGTGCATGCCCGAGCCGTTGTCCTCGAACAGCGGCTTCGGCATGAACGTCACGGTCTTGCCGTTCGCCCAGGCGGTGTTCTTGATGACGTACTTGAACAGCTGCAAGTCGTCCGCCGCGTGCAGCAGCGTGTTGAACTTGTAGTTGATCTCCGCCTGACCGCCGGTGCCGACCTCGTGGTGGGCCCGCTCGATCTCGAAGCCCGAGTCCTGCAGCTGGGTCACCATCTTGTCGCGGAGGTCCGCGAAGTGGTCGTACGGCGAGACGGGGAAGTAGCCGCCCTTCATCCGGGTCTTGTAACCCCGGTTGCCGCCCTCCTCGTCGCGACCGGTGTTCCACCAGCCCTCGACGGAGTCGACCTCGGCGAAGGTCTTGTTGGGGGCTTCCCCGAACTTCACCGAGTCGAAGATGTAGAACTCGGCCTCGGCGCCGAAGAACGCGGTGTCCGCCACGCCCGACTCGGCCAGGTACTGCTCGGCCTTGCGCGCGATGTTGCGCGGGTCGCGGCTGTAGGGCTCCAACGTGAACGGGTCGTGCACGAAGAAGTTGAGGATCAGCGTCTTCTCTTCGCGGAACGGGTCCAGCCGCGCGGTGTACGGGTCCGGCAGCAGCAGCATGTCGGACTCGTGGATCGACTGGAAACCGCGCACCGACGAACCGTCGAAGGCGAGGCCGTTGGTGAACGCGTCCTCGTCGAACGCCTTGGCGGGCACGGTGAAGTGCTGCATGATGCCCGGCAGGTCGCAGAACCGGACATCGACGAACTTCACGTCCTCGTCGGCGATGAACCGGAGGACCTCGTCTGGATTCTTGAACAAGCTCGGTGGCTCCTTCACGCAGTCGTACAGCTCACCGGTGCCACGTCGATTGGTCGCCGCCGGCTCGTGGCTCACGGTATGTCACCGGTGTTGCCCCGGCGTCTCCTGAATGTTTCGTGGGCGTTAACTGCCACCTGAACGGGTGGTCCCGGTTACACTTCGCGGCTGAACCCGATGCTCCGGGTGGCCCGACGAGAGCAGTGCGTACCCTGGATGACGTGCGAAATGTCCTCGGCTCGTGGCTGGATGGCCCGAAAAGCGCAGTGAACAACGCGCGTGAGCAGGCCGACGAGAACCGGCCCGCCTTCCGCGGTGAGAAGCTGGGCCTGCCCGAATCCGGCCCCGGCTCGGCCGCCCCGCTGGGCAAGCGGCTGCTGGCCTTCGTGGTCGACCTGGTGCTCGCCGCGCTCATCACGGCCGCCTTCACCGCCCCCGCCTACCCGGGCGACTGGAGCCTGCTGACCTGGCTGATCATCACCGTGGTGCCGGTGTCGTTCTTCGGCGCCACACCCGGCATGGCGCTCGCCAAGATCTGGGTCGCCCGCGTGGACTCCACCAGCATGGTCGGCCCGCTGCGCGCCCTGATGCGCGGCCTGCTCACCGTGCTGATCATCCCCGCGGTCATCTGGAACTTCGACGGTCGCTCCTGGCACGACCGGCTCAGCGGCACCCTCGTGCTGCGCCGCTGACCTCGTGCACCGCTGACCTGCCTGGACGAGAGAACGGGCCCGGGGAGTGATCCCCGGGCCCGTTCCGTCCGCTGTGCCGGACCGGGTCACTTGGCGCGGCGCATCGCCCGCGAGACGTTGCGCATCTTCGCGCCCTGCGGAACCGGGCCCTTCGGCATCGCGTTGCCGCGGCTCGCCAGCGCGGCCAGGCGGTTCTCGATGCTGTCGATCTGCGCCGGACCGATGTTGCGCGGCAGCTTCATGATCCGCTGCTGCAGCTTCGGCAGCGGGACCTGGTTCTCCTCGTTGCCCACGATCAGCTCGTAGATCGGGGTGTCGCCCACCAGGCGCGACACGCGCTTCTTCTCCTGCGCCACCAGGTTCTTGACCCGTCCCGGCGAACCCTCGCCGACCAGGATGATGCCCGGGCGACCGATGATCCGGTGCACCGCGTCGAGCTGCTGCGTCCCGGCCACCGCCTGGGCCACCACCCAGCGGCCCCGCAGGTTGTCCAGCGCCCAGCCGGCCGCACCCGGCTGCCCTTCCGCCTTCCGGAACACCGTCGCCTGCACCCGGCGGCCGAAGATGATCACGGCCGCGAGCAGGCCGAACGCCAGCCCCACCGGCAGGAACACCCAGTGCAGACCCCAGATCATGCCCAGCAGGAAGACCACGACGGTCACACCGAGGAACGCCCCGAGCATCAGCGGCAGGAGGAGCTTGTCCTCCCGGCGCTGCATCTTGAACGCCTCGAAGATTTGCTTGACGCGGCCTACCGAAGCCTGACGTCGCTGTTTGGCCGCCTCTTTCTTAGCGGCCTTGTCCTGCTTGGCCATGTCTCTCAGGATACGGCTCTCTTTGTCTGGGTTGTAGTTGCGTCCCTGGTGCCGTGATCGAGATGTGTCGCGACCGGGGTTGGTCTCGTCTACTGACAAGACTCTGTGGTCTTGTTGCTTGGCGGTGCCAGAAGCGGAACCTGACACGCCTTCTGGCTCCGGGATCCGAGACTGATGTATGCCAATACACGGCGTGTCGGCTGTCCTCCCCAGAAGACGTGTCAGAACCCGCGGCGGTGCAAGTGCCTTAGGTGGGGTACTGAGAAACCGGCTTCGCCGGTTGCCTGACGTGGGGTTTTTGGGTGACAAGAAGGGGCGCTTCCTTTCGGGAGCGCCCCTCTTCTCGTCTCGTCAGCGGTTGAGCAGTGCGCTGGCCTCTTGGGCTGCTGTGCCTGCTTCTGCGAGGTGGGCCATGTTGTCCGGGAGGGGCATGCCCCGGTGGACCGTGGCCTTGGCGAACAGGCGGCCCGCCCGGTAGCTGGAGCGGACCAGGGGACCGGCCATGACGCCCGGGAAGCCGATCTCCTCGGCCGCCTTCGTGTGCTCCACGAACTCCTCGGGCTTGACCCAGCGGTCCACGGGGTGGTGCCTCGGGCTGGGGCGCAGGTACTGCGTGATCGTGATGATGTCGCAGCCCGCGTCGCGCAGGTCCTGCAGCGCGGGCCGGACCTCGTCGGCGGTCTCGCCCATGCCCAGGATCAGGTTCGACTTGGTGACCAGGCCGGCGTCGCGGGCCTGCGTGATCACGTCGAGCGACCGCTCGTAGCGGAAGCCCGGGCGGATCCGGCGGAACACGCTGGGCACGGTCTCCAGGTTGTGCGCCAGCACCTCCGGCCGGGAGCCGAAGACCTCGGCGAGCTGGTCGGGCTCGGCGTTGAAGTCCGGGATCAGCAGCTCCACGCCGGTGCCCGGGTTGAGCTCGTGGATCTGGCGGACCGTCTCGGCGTACAGCCAGGCGCCGCCGTCCTCCAGGTCATCGCGGGCGACGCCGGTGACCGTGGAGTAGCGGAGGCCCATGGCCTGCACGGACTCGGCGACCTTGCGCGGTTCGGAGGTGTCCAGCGCGGCAGGCTTGCCGGTGTCGATCTGGCAGAAGTCGCAGCGCCGGGTGCACTGGTCACCACCGATGAGGAAGGTGGCTTCGCGGTCTTCCCAGCACTCGAAGATGTTCGGGCAGCCCGCCTCCTCGCAGACGGTGTGCAGCCCCTCGCGCTTGACGAGGCCCTTGAGCTCCTTGTACTCGGGACCCATCCGCGCGCGGGTCTTGATCCACGACGGCTTCTTCTCGATCGGAGTCTGGCTGTTGCGGGCCTCCAACCGCAGCAGCTTGCGACCCTCAGGCGCCACAGTCACGCGCCCAGGCTACGCCCTCCACCCCCGGTGTTGGTCAAGGGTGCGCGGCTGAGCAGCGGAAATCGTCGCAGGTCGTGACGGCTGTCACCCCGTGCTCGGAAGCTGTGCGGAATGCTGCTCGCGGCGCTCCGGGAACGGGCAGAGTGCACAGTCGCGCCGAGATGCGGGCCCGAGCGCGTCCCCGGCGGTGGCCGCGGTTGAGCGGGGGGCCGCTCTCGACCGCGCTGTGGCCGCCGGTGATCGCGAGGTGCTCGGAAGCACCCCGCGATCAGGTCAGAAGCTCGGGATGAGCTTGCGGAGCCGGCCCGGCCGGGCGTGTCGGCCCGAGTCCGGAGCGGCGCGGAGCAGCTGGACGAAGGCGCGGCCGACGCGTGCCGCGTCCTGCGGCGGCTCGTGCTCCTCGGCCAGTCCGGCGGCGATCGCGAGCATCCGGTGCTCGCGGGCCGTGACGTCCTGCAGCGCCGGGTTGCCCGCGTGGAGGTCGAGCGCGGCGCGCAGGCCCGGGTTGTCCTGAGCGGTCCGGCGCCACGCCGCGGTGACGGCCTCGACGCGGTCGCCGTGCGGGGCGGCGTCGGTGTCGGTCAGCGCGACCTCGACGCGGCCGGTCAGCTGCAGCATCCACTTGCGGTGCAGCGCGGCGAGCAGCTCGTCGATGTCGCGGAAGGGGCCTGGAACGGTTTCGAAGGCTGCCGAGAGGTCCCGACGAGCGCTGTCGAGGACCTCGGCCAACGCCTGTTGCCGCTGGTAGAAGTCATTCCAACTCATGGCGTTCTCCAGGGATCGGGGATACCCGAGGTTCAGCGACATACTGTCGGTATGTCACTGAACCCACGGTAGCACGGCGTCGTACCGTCGGTATGTCATAGGGTTGTGAGCATGGCTACAGCTCGTCCGCGGCGCATCGAGTACTCCGAATCGACCAGGCAGGCACTGGTGGATTCGGCGGTGGAGCTGTTCACCGAGCACGGGTACTCGCAGACCTCGCTGGACGAGATCGCCAAGCGCGCCCGCGTCACCAAAGGCGCCCTGTACCACCACTTCGGCGGCAAGCAGGCGCTGTTCGAGGCGGCCTTCAGCGCCGTGGAGGCCGGGGTCGTGGCCAGGTTGTCCGAGGTCGTCTCGGACTCCGGTGACCCGTGGGAGGCCACCCGCTCCGGTCTGCGAGCGTTCCTGGAGGTCTGCCTGGAGCCCTCCTACCAGCGCATCGTCGTGCAGGACGGTCCCGCGGTGATGGGGTGGGACCGCTGGCGCGAAGCCGAGGAGGCCTACACCTTCGGCGTGCTGCGGGCCGTCGTGGCCAACCTCCTCGCCTCGGGCGAGATCGGCGACGACCTGCCGATCGACGCCCTGGCCCGGATCATGTTCGGCGCCCTGTCGGCGGGCGCGACCGCCATCGCCGGGTCGGCCTCGCCGATCCAGGAGCGCGCCGACATCGCGGTGTGCGTGGAACGCGTCCTCAACGGACTCCGCGTGGGCTGACCGCTACGGCGGGTCCAGGTCCGGACCACTAGCCTCGGTGGCCGTGACACAGAACTTCACCTTGCGGATCTTCACCGAGCCCCAGCAGGGCGCGAGCTACGACGACCTGCTGCGCGTCGCCAAGCACGCCGAGGACACCGGCTACGACGCGTTCTTCCGCTCCGACCACTACCTGAAGATGGGGTCGGTCGCCGGTGACCCGGGCCCGACCGATGCCTGGGTGACCCTCGGTGGCCTCGCTCGCGAGACCAGCCGCCTGCGGCTGGGGACCTTGATGACCGCCGGGACGTTCCGGCTGCCCGGGCCGTTGGCGATCTCCGTCGCGCAGGTAGACCAGATGTCCGGCGGGCGCGTCGAGTTCGGCCTCGGCAGCGGGTGGTACGAGGAGGAGCACACCGCCTACGGCATCCCGTTCCCGTCGCTGAAGGAGCGGTTCGACCGCTACGCCGAGCAGCTGGAGATCATCACCGGCCTGTGGGAGACGCCCGAGGGCGAGACGTTCTCCTTCGACGGGCAGCACTACCAGCTCACCGACTCGCCCGCGCTGCCCAAGCCCGCCCAGCGGCCGCGCCCGCCGGTGCTCATCGGCGGTGCGGGCAAGAAGCGCACCCCGGCGCTGGCCGCCCGCTTCGCCGACGAGTTCAACCTGCCCTTCGTCGACGTGGACACCGCCGCCGCGCAGTTCGAGCGCGTCGACGCCGCCTGCCAGGCGATCGGCCGGGACAGCGGGGAGATCGTCCGGTCCGCGGCGATGGTGCTGTGCGTCGGCAAGGACGAGGCCGAGCTCGCCCGCCGCGCCCAGGCCATCGGCCGCGAGGTCGACGAGCTGCGCGCCAACGGCCTGGCGGGGACCCCGGCGGAGGTCGTCGACAAGATCGGTTCCTGGCGGGAGCGCACCGGCATCAGCCGCCTGTACCTGCAGGTCCTCGACCTGACCGACCTCGGCCACCTGGACGTCGTCGCCTCCGAGGTCGCCCCGCAGCTCTGACCGCCTGTGTCAGGGGTGGGGAAGTTTTCATGAAAACTTCCCCACCCCACGAACACCGACCCCCGCACTCCGGACGCCACGAACCCGGGTGGACGTCGGTGGCCGTAGCGTCGAAAACCCCGGTTCTCATCGCGACGAGAACCGGGGTTTCGACGGGACGAATGCAGGGGTTTTCGACGGCCGGGTTGGGTGCGTTCGGTGGGAGGTCGTGCTGGTGCAGGTGGAGACGGGTGCGGTGCTGGGGGAGCTCGAACGTGCGGTGCCCGGGAAGGTTCGGACGGACCTGACCTCGTTGGCGGCGTACGGGTCTGATGCGTCGATCTACCGGCGGATTCCGGTGGCGGTGGTGGAACCGGAGTCCGAAGAGGACGTCGCGCGAGTGGTGCGGGTCGCGGCCGCGTGCGGAGCGGCCGTGACCGCTCGGGGCGGTGGGACGTCGGTGGCGGGCAACGCGATCGGGTCCGGTGTGGTGCTGGACTTCTCGCGGCGGATGGACCGGATCCTGGAAATCGACCCCGACGCGCGGACGGCGCGGGTGCAACCGGGCGTCGTGCTCGACGACCTGCGGGCCGCCGCTGCCGAGCACGGGCTGACCTTCGCGCCCGACCCCTCGACCCACTCGCGCTGCACGATCGGCGGGATGATCGGCAACAACGCCTGCGGTGCGCACTCGGTCGTGTGGGGCACGACCGCCGAGAACGTGGTGTCGCTGCGGATGATCCGGGCCGACGGCTCGCCGCTCACCGCCACCGCGAGCGGCAGCGACAACCCCGAGCTGGACGATCGGCTGCGCGAGCTGGTGGCCGGCAACCTCGCGGTGCTGCGCACCGAGCTCGGCCGGTTCCGCCGCCAGGTCTCCGGGTACGGGCTCCAGCACCTGCTGCCCGAGTGCGGGTTCGACCTGGCCAAGGCCCTGGTCGGCAGCGAGAGCACCTGCGGGATCGTCACCGAGGCCACGGTCCGGCTCGTCCCGGTACCCGCCGCCCGCGCGCTCGCGGTGATCGGCTTCCCGGACGTCTACCGCGCCGCCGAGGTCGCGCCCGAGCTGGCGGCGGCCGGGGCGATGACCGTCGAGGGCATGGGCGCCGACCTGCTCGCCGCGCTCCGGTCCCGGCCAGGCAAGCAGGACGCCGGGCAGGAGCTCCCGGGCGGGCGGGCCTGGTTGTACTGCGAAGCCGGGGGAGAGGCGCAGGCCGAGGCCGAGCAGCGGGCCGCCGAGCTCGCGCGACTGGCCACCGAGCGGATCGACGGGGCGGAATCGCTGGTGGTCACCGACCCCGTGCGCACCCGGGAGCTGTGGCGGATCCGGGAAGGCGGCGCGGGCATCGTCACGCGCCTCGCCGACGGCGGCGAGGCGTGGCCCGGTTGGGAGGACTCCGCCGTCCCGCCCGAGAACCTGGCCGCCTACCTGCGCGATCTCTACGCGCTGCTGGACTCCCACGGGCTGCGCGGGGTGCCGTTCGGGCACTTCGGTGAGGGCTGCCTGCACCTGCGCGTCGACTTCCGGCTGGGCACCGAGGAAGGGCTGGCCGCTTACCGGTCGTTCATCACCGAGGCCGCGCGGCTGGTCGCCGCCCACGGCGGCTCGGTCTCCGGCGAGCACGGCGACGGCCGGGCGCGCTCGGAACTGCTGCGGCACATGTACTCCCGGCAGGCGCGGGACTGCTTCGCGGAGTTCAAGCGGATCTTCGACCCGCACGGCCTGCTCAACCCCGAAGTGCTGGTCGACCCGGCGCCGATCGACGCCGGCGTGCGGCCCGGTCCGGGGCATCGCGCGCTGGAGGTCACCCCGGTGCACGCGCTGAGCCGCGACGGGGGATCGTTCGCGGCCGCGGTCAACCGCTGCGTCGGTGTCGGGTCCTGCCGCAACCTCGACACCGGCAGCATGTGCCCCTCGTTCAAGGTGACCCGCGATGAGGTGCACTCCACCCGGGGCCGGGCGCGGGTGCTGGCCGAGATGTTGCGCGGCGAGTCCGTCGTCGACGGATGGGGTTCGGGTGAGGCGCTGGAGGCGCTCGACCTGTGCCTGTCCTGCAAGGCCTGCGCGAGCGACTGCCCGGTCAACGTCGACATGGCCACCTACAAGGCCGAGTTCCTGCACCACCACTACCGAGGTCGGGTCCGGCCTCGGGCGCACTACTCGATGGGTCGGTTGCCGGTGTGGCTCCGGGTGGTCTCGGCGGTGCCGGGCCTGGCGGCGGTGAGCAACGCGCTGCTCGCACTCCGTCCGGTGTCCGCGCTGGTCAAGCGGGCGGGCGGGATCGAGCCGCGTCGGGGGATGATCCGCTTCGCGCCCCGGTCGCTCACCCGGCGGGTGCGGCGGCGGGAGCGCGGGGGTGCGACGGTCGTGCTGTGGCCGGACACCTTCACCAACCACCTCAGCCCCGAGGTCGGTGAAGCCGCGGTGGAGGTCCTGGAGGCGCTGGGCTATCGGGTGGTGCTGCCGGAGGGCTTCGTGTGCTGCGGCCTGACCTGGCATTCCACCGGTCAGCTCGACGGCGCGCGGAAGGTGTTGCAGCGCTCGCTGGCCGCTCTCGCGCCGCACCTCGCCGCCGGGCGCGCGGTGATCGGGCTGGAGCCGTCCTGCACGGTGATGCTGCGCGACGAGGCGACCGAGCTGCTGCCCGGTGACGGGCGGGCCCGGCGGCTCGCGGCGCAGACGAGGACGTTCGCGGAGTTCGTCGCCGAGCACGACGGTCCGCTGCCGTTCGGGCGACTCGACGTCGAGGCGATCGCGCAGGTCCACTGCCACCAGGAGGCCAAGGGGAGCTGGGATCCCGACCGGGCGCTGCTGGAACGGCTCGGCGTCGACCTCGACGTCATCTCCGCGGGGTGCTGCGGGTTGGCGGGCAACTTCGGCTTCGAACCGGGCCACTGGGACGTCTCGCAGGCCTGCGCCGAGCGCGAGCTCTACCCGAAGGTCCGCGAAGCGGCGGAGGACACCCTCGTCCTCGCCGACGGCTTCTCCTGCCGCACCCAGATCGCCCAGGGCACCGAGCGCCGCGCCACCCACCTCGCCGAGCTCCTCCGCGATGCCCTACCTCGGGAGTCCGGTTCCCCCCAGTCCGGTTCGCTGCGGTCGCGATAACTCGGCAGGGGACAGTTTTTCCTCGAATCACCCATGATCAATGTCCGTTTTGCCCGGACAGTTCTCACCAAAACTGTCACCTGGTGAGGAACGGTGCGGACGGGAGGTCGGCTCAGCGGAGTTGGTCGGCGATGTCGGAGGCGGCGGTGAGGAGGACGAGGGCGGGGATGGTGGCCTTCGGGCGGAGGCGGTAGGTGCCGCGCTTGTCCTGCTCGACGAGGTTCGCCGCGGTCAGGGACTTGAGGTGGTGGTAGAGGCGGCCGGGGGAGCCGAGGTCGGCCGCCTCCTGGAGCGTCGCGGCGGGTTGGGGCCCCTGGGCGGCGAGGAGCCGGACGATGGCGGCGCGCGCCGGGTGGCCGAGGGCGGCCAGGACGTCCGTGCGCGGGCCGTCGGGCAGTTCGAGCACGCGGGCCGGGTCGACGGTGATCACCCAGTCCAGCTCGGTGGGCTCGGCCAGGTGCCCTTCGTAGCGCACGTGGCCGCCGCTGGGTTCCGGGTAGCTGGGTTTTGGGGCCGGTTCCGCCTCGGCGGAGCGGCCGGACTCCAGGGCGGCCACGCGGGCTTCGAGTGCTTCGACGCGCTGTTGCAGGTCCACGCGACGAGCTTGCCTCAGCCGCCCAGCGCCGTCGCCAACCGGTCCCGCCAACCCGGGTCCTCGATGGCCAGCAGCAGCGGCAGTCCCGGATCGCCGGTGCTCAGCTGCTCGGCGCTGATGTCGCCGTGCGCCAGCAGCGCGCCCCAGCCGAGCGTGCCGTCCGCCCGGCGCACCGAGATCCCGCTGGTCAGCACGCCGGGAAGGCTGCCTCCCTTGATCCCGATGCCGCTCACGCCCGGTGGCAGCGATCCCGCGAGCGGCCGTTCCAGGTGGGTGCGCGCGATCCCGCCTTCGGCGCTGAGCGCGCGGTGCGCGGCCGCCAGCCGGTCCGCCGACCCGGCGGCGGTCGTCGACGCCCACGCGAGCTGCGCCGGGTAGCCGGGGACGCCGGCCTGCAGCCGTCGCAGGACCTCCTGGCGCAGCGCGGGCTCGTCGCGGTGCCTGCGTTCCAGGGCGAACCCCCACTCGCGCCGCGCCGGCACCGGAAGTCCTGCGGGCGGCGCGGTCTCGGGCAGCACGACGAACAGGTACTCCGCGCACAGCGACCGCACGTCGGCCTCCGGCCAGCCGCGCGCGGCCCCGGCCGCGATCACCGCCTCGGCGCCCAGCCGGTCGCGCAGCAGGTCGGGCGCGGCGCTGTCGCTGAACAGGATCATCACCGCGACCACGTCGTCCAGCGCGACCCGCTGCTCGGGATCGGCCGCGTGGAGCCCGGTTTCGGCGAGCGGGACGCCGAGGTGGCGCAGCGCGGCCGGGTGCGCGCCGCCGTCGGTGGGCACGTAGTAGCGCTCCCAGTCGCCGACCCTGACCTGCTCGCGCGGGTCGAGCCGGCCGGCCGCGACGGCGTCCGCGTAGGCCGCCAGGTGCAGCACCTTGACCGCCGAGGCCAGCGGCCGGGCGACGTCGGCGCGGTGGCTCAACCGTCCGCCGCGCCCGTCGTCGAGGCGCAGGCTCAGCCCGGCGCGGTGAGCGGAGATCCAGCTCAGCCAGCCCTCGGGCGTGCTCAGGTCCGGTGGTGCGGCCAGGGCGGGGCGGGCGAGCAGCAGGGGAGCCGCGGCTCCGGCCGCGACGAGAAGGCTTCGACGGGACAGCGACATGGCCACTCCTCCAGTAGTCCGTATTTCCGGAATACTAGAGGAGTGGAGTCGTGTCTGTCAGCGCAAGCTCGGATCCAGCGCCAGCGTGACGCCCGCCGCCGCGGGCTGGTGACGCGGGATGTTGCGCTCGGTGATCTCAAGGCGACCGTCCAGCGCGTCCTGAACGGCCTGCTCCACCAGCGGATACGCCTCGTCGACCGGGACGTCGCGGCCCAGCTCCGCCGACAGCGACGTGGTCCCGGCATCGGCGATGCCGCACGGGATGATCCGGTCGAACTCGCTCAGGTCGGCGTTGCAGTTGAGCTCCAGGCCGTGCATCGTCACGCCGCGCTGCACGCGGATGCCGATCGCGGCGATCTTGCGCTCCGGGCGGCCGTCGACGGCGGGCAGCCACACGCCGCTGCGGCCCTCGACCCGGCCCGCCTCCAGGCCGAACTGGTCGCACACGTGGATCAGCGCCTGCTCCAGGCGGCGCACGTAGTCCACGACGTCGATCGGGTCCGTCAGCTGCACGAGCGGGTAGCCGACGATCTGCCCCGGGCCGTGCCAGGTGATCTTGCCGCCGCGGTCGACGTCGATGACCGGCGTGCCGTCGGTCGGGCGGTCCTCCGGCTGGGTCCGCTTGCCCGCGGTGTAGACCGACGGGTGCTCCAGCAGCAGGAGGGTGTCCGGGTTGCGGCTCTCCGCGCGGCCGGTGGCCAGCTCGCGCTGCAAGTCCCACGCGTCCAGGTAATCGATGGTTCCCAGGTGCCGCACGGCCATCGGTTCGGACGATGCGCGGCACGAAGAATTGGCACGACTCACGGCGCCAGGCTACGCCTCGGACACCTCCCGGCGGCCGAAGGTCGGCTACTTCCCGGTAGCCGCGGCCAGCGCCGCACCCAGCGTCGGGTGCTGGAACCCGAAGCCGTTGGCCTCCAGCACCGTCGGCATCGCCCGCTGGCCGGTCAGGGCGGTGTTGGCGAACTCGCCGAGAACGATCCGCAGCGCGAAACCGGGCACGATCCACGGCGCCGGGCGGCCCAGGGCCTCGCCCAGCGCGCGGGTGAACTCGGTGTTGGTCACCGGCGCCGGGCCGGTCAGGTTCACCGGCCCCGACACCTCCGGGTTCTCCAGCGCGAAGCGGATCGCGGCGACCTCGTCGTCCAGCGAGATCCACGGCATGTACTGGCTCCCCGAGCCGAGCCGGCCGCCGAGCATCAGCGAGAACAGCGGCCTGAGCCGGCCGAGCAGCCCGCCGGACGGCGAGATCACCAGGCCGGTGCGCAGCAGCACCACCCGGGCCCCGGCGTCGGCGGCCGGGGCTGTCGCGGCCTCCCAGCGGCGGCACAGCATCGCCAGGAAGTCCGTGCCCGGCGGGGACGCCTCGGTGACCGGGTGCGATCCGGTGTCGCCGTAGAACCCGACCGCCGAGGCGTTGGCCAGCACCGGGACACCGGCCTCGGCGACGGCGTTCGCGAGGACCTCGGTGGCCCGCACCCGGGCGCGCAGCAGGTGGCGCTTGCGCTCCGGGCTCCAGCGCTTGTCGCCGATGCCCGGGCCGCTGAGGTTGACCACCGCGTCGGCGCCCTCCAGGGCATCGGCGTCGAGCCTGCCGGTGCCGGGGTCCCAGCCGCGCTCGTCCGGGGCGGCGGGCAGGCGGCGGACCAGGCGCACCACCTCGTGCTCGGCCTGGCGGAGCCCGGCCACCAGCGACGTACCGATCAATCCCGACGAACCGGCGACAACGACGCGCATGCCCGGCATCGTGCCGCACCGGGCGCGCGCGTGCGAACCGTTCGGACGCGAAAAGAGCGACCGCCCACCGGAACCGGTGAGCGGTCGCTTCAACTCGTTTCAGGTGCGGGACTCAGCCCGCACCGCCAAGCAAGGCGAGTGCGAACCCTCCTTCAGAGGCCCAGGTCGGCCTCGAAGGCTCCCTCTTCCAGTCGCTGCTTGAGCGTGGTCAGGAAGCGGGCGGCGTCGGCGCCGTCGACCAGGCGGTGGTCGTAGGACAGCGCCAGGTACACCATCGAGCGGATCGCGATCGTGTCGCCGCCGTTCTCGTCGGCGACGACGACCGGGCGCTTCACGACGGTGCCGGTGCCCAGCATGCCCACCTGCGGCGGGTTCAGGATCGGCGTGTCGAACAGCGCCCCGCGGCTACCGGTGTTGGTGATGGTGAAGGTGCCACCGGAGAGCTCGTCGGGCTTGATCTTGTTGTTGCGGGTCCGCGCCGCCAGGTCCGCGATCTTGCGGGCCAGGCCACCGAGGTTGAGGTCGCCCGCGTCGTGGATCACCGGCGAGACCAGGCCGCGCTCGGTGTCCACCGCGACCGAGAGGTGCTCGGCGCCGTGGTAGGTGACCGAGCTGCTCTCCTCGTCGATCGAGGCGTTCAGCTTCGGGTGCAGCTTCAGCGCCTCGGCCGCGGCCTTGGCGAAGAACGGCAGGAACGAGAGCTTGACGCCCTCGGCCGCTTCGAAGCTGCCCTTCGCGCGCTCGCGCAGCCGCGCGATGCGGGTGACGTCGACCTCGATCACCGTGGTCAGCTGCGCCGCGGTCTGCAGCGACTCGACCATGCGGCGGGCCAGCAGCTGCCGCAGGCGCGACATCTTCTGCGTGGTGCCGCGCAGCGCCTTGGCCTCCTCCGACGGCTCGACCGCGGTGGCCGGGGCGGCGGTGGTGGCGGCAGCGGCCGGGGCGGCCGGAGCCGTCGGGGCCGGGGCCTGGCTGGCGTCGATCGCGGCCTGGACGTCCTGCTTGCGGATCCGGCCGCCGACACCGCTGCCCTTGATCGAGGTCAGGTCGATGCCGTGCTCGTTGGCCAGCTTGCGCACCAGCGGCGTCACGTACGGGGCGCCACCGTTGTTCGCCGGAGCCTCCTCCTCGGCCGGAGCAGCCGGAGCGGCGGGGGCAGCGGGAGCAGCCGGGGCGGCCGGAGCCGGAGCGGCGGCGGCCGGAGCCGGGGTGGGCTCCGGGGCCGGAGCGGCCGGGGCCGGAGCGGCCGGGGCCGGGGTCGGCTCGGGAGCCGGGGCGGCCGGAGCGGCGGCGGCACCGGCGGCGCCGATCACCGCGAGCTTCGCGCCGACCTCGACGGTGTCGTCCTCACCGGCGGTGATCTCCAGCAGCGTGCCGGCCACCGGGGACGGGATCTCGGTGTCGACCTTGTCGGTGGAGACCTCCAGCAGCGGCTCGTCGACCTCGACCGAGTCGCCGATCTGCTTGAGCCACCGGGTGATCGTGCCCTCGGCGACGCTCTCGCCCAGCGCGGGCATGGCGACGTCGGTGCCCTGCGCGCCACCGGCCGGGGCGGCGGGGGCCGCCGGAGCGGCGGGCGCCTCGGCAGCGGGAGCGGGCTCGGGCTCGGCGGCCGGAGCCGGAGCGGCGGCCGGAGCCTCGGAGGCGGCGGGAGCGGAGGGAGCGGCGGGCGCCTCACCGGCGTCGCCGATGACCGCGAGCTCACCACCGATCTCGACGGTGTCGTCCTCCTGGGCGACGATGCGCTGCAGCACACCGGCGGCCGGGGACGGGATCTCGGTGTCGACCTTGTCGGTGGAGACCTCCAGCAGGGGTTCGTCGACCTCGACGGTCTCGCCCTCCTGCTTGAGCCACCGGGTGATCGTGCCTTCGGCGACGCTCTCGCCGAGCGCCGGCATCTGAACGGAGAAGGCCATCTGTTGCTGACTCCTCGTGGGTGTGGCGGGGTGCGGCTGTCCTGTAGCTGCTGACGGTGCGGCTGCGCTCAGCCGTGGACGTGCAGCGGCTTGCCGGCCAGGGCGAGGTGGGCCTCGCCCAGGGCTTCGGTCTGGGTCGGGTGGGCGTGGACCAGGGGAGCGACGTCCTCCGGCAGCGCCTCCCAGTTGTAGATCAGCTGCGCCTCGCCGATGAGCTCACCGACGCGGTCGCCGACCATGTGCAGGCCGACGACGGGACCGTCGGTCGCGCGGACCAGCTTGACCGCGCCCTGCGTCTTGAGGATCTGGCTCTTGCCGTTGCCGGCCAGGTCGTAGGTGAAGGTCTCCACCGAGCCGTACTGCTCCTTGGCGGCGGCCTCGGTCAGGCCCACCGAGGCGACCTCCGGGTGGCAGTAGGTCACGCGCGGGATGCCGGCCTCGTCGATCGGCTGCGGGTTCAGGCCCGCGATCTCCTCGGCGATGAAGATGCCCTGCTGGAAGCCGCGGTGCGCCAGCTGCAGGCCCGGCACGATGTCGCCGACGGCGAACACGCCCGGGACGTTGGTGCGCAGGCGCTCGTCGGTGCGGACGAAACCGCGCTCCATGTTCACGCCGACCTGCTCGAAGCCGTGACCGGCGGTGTTCGGGCCGCGGCCGACGGCGACCAGCAGCAGGTCCGCGTCGTAGGTCTCGCCGTTCTCCAGGCTGACCGACACGCCGTCGTCGTTCTGGGTGGCGCCGGTGAACTTCACGCCGGTCTTGAACTTGATGCCGCGCTTGCGGAAGGCGCGCTCCAGGCGCTTCGAGGCGAACTCGTCCTCGTTGGGCACCAGGTGCGGCAGCGCTTCCACGACGGTGACCTCGGCACCGAAGGAGGCCCAGACGCTCGCGAACTCCACGCCGATCACACCGCCGCCGAGCACGACGACCTTGTTCGGGATGAAGTCCAGGTTCAGCGCCTGCTCGCTGGCGATGATCCGCCCGCCGAGCTCCAGGCCCGGCAGCGACTTCGAGTAGGAGCCGGTGGCCAGCACCACGTTCTTGCCGGTGTAGCGGGTGCCGTTGACCTCGACGGTGTTGGCGTCGACGAGCGTGCCCGCGCCTTCGACCATCGTCACCTTGTGGGCCTTGGCCAGACCCTGCAGGCCCTTGTACAGGCCCGAGATGATGTTGTCCTTGTACTTGTTGACACCGTCGATGTCGATGCCTTCGAGGGCTGCGCGCACCCCGAACTGGTCGGCGTCTCGGGTGGAATCGGCGACCTCGGCCGCGTGCAGCAGGGCCTTGGTCGGGATGCAACCTCGGTGCAGGCAGGTCCCACCGAGCTTGTCCTTTTCAATGAGGACGACGGACAGGCCGAGCTCGGCCGCGCGGAAAGCGCAGGCGTAGCCGCCCGAACCGCCGCCGAGAATGACCAGATCGGCGGACGTGTCGGTCACTTCGCACTCCTCGACAGGGCGTCATTGACTTGCAGTCGGCTGCGTGACCTGGTGGTCATGCACACCACCGGCCATCTTGTCACCACCCGACCGGCCGATGCGCGGTGGGCCGGGTGATCTGTGCTGCATTCGGCACTCGCGGTCGCGCATTCTCAGCTCGTTTTCACACTCCGCACATGTTCGCGGTGGCAAAATCGAACGAGACCGGCCTGAATTGGCTCGGGGAGGGGAGTGCCGTGGGATTTTTCGACCGGTTCCGCAGCCGTCGTCCCGGCACCGGGCGACGCGCCACTTCCGCGGACACCGATCACCTCCGGGACTGGGCGGCGCGGCGCCGTGGTGTCGAGGGCTTCCTGGAACCCCGCACGTTCGTGACCGAGACGACGTTGCTGCTCATCGCGCACGACGGGGAATGGACCCGGCGCCGGGTCGCATCGCCGTCGGCGGCGGGGCGATTCACCAAGCAGCTCGGAATTCCGCTCTACGAGGTCGCGAAAGTCGGATATCCGCAGCGGATGCGCGATTACCAGGCCCGGCAGCGCATTCTTCGCCGCCGCGCGCAGCGCGCCGCCGACGAACGGCCGTGAACGCGCGATCGCGCTTTTACCGGATTCGCTGCGTCACGGCCGTCCCGAAGGCTGAATCGATTCTCCCGTGATCGATTCCCGGTGTCAGTTCGCGACGCGCGTCGTCGGCGTGCACCGCACCGGGAAGGTCACGGACTTGGCGATGTAGCAGAGCTCGTGGGCGCGTTCGTGCAGCGCTTCGGCGACGTCGACGGCGGCGAGGTCGCAGACGGTGACCTCGGGTGCGAGCTCGACGGCCTCGAACTGGCCGGTGCCGTCGGAGTTCTCCGCGAGGATGCCGCGCGCGCGGTCGTGGTAGCCGGTGACCACGATCCCGGAGTCGGCGGCCAAGTGCAGGAACCACAGCATGTGGCACTGCGACAGCGAGGCGACGAGGAGCTCTTCGGGGTTGTAGCGGTCGGCGTCACCGAGGAACACGGGGTCGGCGGAAGCGTCGATGGAGTCCTTGCCGACGGCGCGCACCTCGTGCGTGCGCTCGTAGCTGCGGTAGGTGGCGGTGCCCTGGCCGGTGTTGCCGGTCCACACCACGTCGACCTGATAGCCGTGCCTGGTCGCGGTCAGCGTGGCCGGTTGCGATTCGGTCATCAACCCATCGTGACATCGGTGCACCCCCGGGTGGTGACCTTTTCATGACCCGAGTCACAAAAGCCGGGATTCCCGGCGGGAATCCCGGCTCCTGCGAACACCCGGGGTCAGCGACCCGGGATCAGCCGTTCTCGGCGATGTCGGCGAGCACCGCCGCCAGCGTGCGGACCGGGACGCCGGTGCCGCCCTTCGGCGTGTAGCCCCACGGCGAGTTGGTGTTGTAGGCCGGGCCGGCGATGTCGATGTGGGCCCACTGCACGCCCTCGGCCACGAACTCCCGCAGGAAGATGCCCGCGGCGAGCATCCCGCCCCAGCGGTGGTTGGTGACGTTGGCCAGGTCGGCGAGCTTGGAGTCCAGGTCCGCGCGCAGCTCGTCCGGCAGCGGCATCGGCCAACCGCCCTCACCGGCGGCCTGCGACAGCTTCGCGACGCGGTCGCGGAACGCGTCCTCGCCCATCACGCCCGGCGTGCGGTTGCCCAGCGCGACGACCTGCGCACCGGTCAGCGTGGAGGTCTCGATGAGGTAGTCGGGCTCGTCCTCGCAGGCCCGCACCATCGCGTCGACCAGGACCAACCGGCCCTCGGCGTCGGTGTTGAGCACCTCGACGGTCTTGCCGCCGTACATCTTGAGCACGTCGCCGGGCCGGTAGGCCGTGCCGGACGGCATGTTCTCGGCCATCGGGACGGTGGCGGTGATGTCCAGCGGGTAGTTCAGCTTCGCGGCCAGCACCATGGTCGCGATCACCGAGGCGGCGCCGGACATGTCCGAGGTCATGTTCTCCATGCCCCCGCCCGGCTTCAGCGAGATGCCGCCGGTGTCGAAGGTGATGCCCTTGCCGACCAGCGCGACCTTCTTCGCCGCCTTCGGGCCCTTGTGCCGGATCCGCACCAGGCGCGGCGGACGCGACGAGCCGGCGCCGACGCCGAGGATGCCGCCGAAGCCCTGCTTGCGCAGCGCCGCGTCGTCGAGGACCTCGACCTCCAGGCCCGCGCCCTTGGCGAGCTCGGTGGCGCGCTCGGCGAACGACGCCGGGAACAGGTCGTTCGGCGGGGTGTTGATCAGGTCGCGGGCGATGTTGACCGCCTCGCCGATCGCGCTGCCGCCCTTGAGCGCGTGGGTGGCGGTGTCGGCCTTGGCGTCGGCGACCACGAAGTCCACCGTGGCCACCGGGCCGTCGCCGTTGCTCGACTTGTACTCGGTGAAGCCGTAGGCGCCCATCACCGTGCCCTGCACGGTGGCCGGCAGGTCGGCGGCGGACAGCGTGGTGGCGGCGTGCTCGACGCCGGACAGCGCGCGGGCCGCGGCACCGGACGCGCGGCGCACGGACTCCGCGGTCGGGCCGTCCTCACCGGCCTTGCCGAGACCGACCGCCAGCAGCACGGTCGCGGCCAGGCCGCTCGCGGGCAGCTTGACGACCTCGTCGGCCTTGCCGCTCGCACCCAGCGACGTCAGCACCTTCACCAGGTCGCCGTCGAAGGCGGTGGCGACCGGCTCGGCCCCGGGCGCGAGCTGCAGGCCGTCGGCGCCGGAGACGGTGCCGATGACGAGCGCGTCCGCGCTCAGCTTGGCCACCGCGGTGTCGGTGAGGGCGAGTTTCGGGGTCGTCACGTGGTCATCCTCCGGATCGGTGCTGTGGTTCTCCCAGAGCCTGCCCGCACTCTAGAACGCCGGGCCGACCGGGGATCGGCGTGTTCGCCCTGGGCGTGGCGAGGTGGCGCGAGCCGAACGGTTCGCGGTCCGTCATACGCTCTGTCACGGACGCTCGCCACGAGTCAGCCGACAGGCGGCTGAAGTCCCCGCACGCGTCTGCAAGGGTGGGCCGGTGACCCGACAGGTTGAATCGGACGGCCGATTGACGACCGGTCGTGACGCGCTCCCGCTCGCGCTCAGCGGCATGATCGGCGTCGGAGTGCTGCTCGGACCGGCGCCCGCTGCCGCTGCGGCGGGCCCGTGGGCGCTGTTGGGGGTGCTGGTCGCGCTGCTGACCGCGGTGTGCGCGGCGTCCGCGACGGCCTACCAGTCCAGCAGGTACCGGGGCCCGGGCGCGGCCTACGCGTGCGTGCGCGAGCGGATGGGCGTGCTGCCCGCCCGCGTCGGCGCCTCGGCCTACCTCGCCGCCCACGTCGCCGCGATGGCCGCGATCGCCCGCGTGATCGGCGAGTTCTTCCTGCCGAGCTCCAGCGCGCTGGTGGCGGGCGCGGTGATCCTGCTGGTGGTGCTCGCCACGACCACCGGGCTGCGGATCCGGGGCGCGGCGGCGTGGCTGTGGGTCGGGCTGAGTGCGGCGGTGGTCCTGCTGGTGGTGGCGATCTGCTTCGCGATCGCCCCGGCGGGCGGTCCCGTCGCGCACGTCGATCCCGGCGCCTCCGACGACAGCGCGGTGGGCATCATCGGCGCCGGT
The DNA here is from genome assembly GCF_045278815.1 of Saccharopolyspora sp. ID03-671. Taxonomy (NCBI): domain Bacteria; kingdom Bacillati; phylum Actinomycetota; class Actinomycetes; order Pseudonocardiales; family Pseudonocardiaceae; genus Saccharopolyspora; species Saccharopolyspora sp. ID03-671. The sequence continues at coordinate 2,276,053 of NZ_CP134054.1, read as the reverse complement.
GGAGTGCTGTTCCTGGCCTTCACCGGCTTCGAGCGGCTCGCCGCGCCCGCCGACGACGCCGATCGCGCGCCGTGGACCACGATCCGCAGCGCCACCCGGATCTCGCTGATCGCGGTCGCGGCGCTGCTGGTGCTGATGACCGCGGCCCTGACCTACCAGCTGGGCTGGGAGCGGCTGGCGCTGTCGCCGATGCCGATCCGCGACGTGCTCACCGCCGCCGCGGCCGCCGACCTGGTGCCGCTGGTGTGCGTCGGCGCGGCCGTCGCGCTGCTGCCGGTGCTGCTGGGGGCGCTGGAGTCGGCGCGCTCGACCGGGCTCGCGCTGGTGCGCGACCGGGAGCTGCCGCGCGCCCTCGGGCGCACCGGCCCGTCCGGCACGCCGTACCCGCTGGACCTGATCATCGGGGTCGCTGCGGTGGTCGTCTCGCAGCTGATCGACCCGATCGCGTTGCTGTCGTTCGCGGCCTGCGCGCTGCTGCTGCACTACGCTTTCGCCAACGCAGGCGCCCGTTTGCTGCTCTCCGATGGGCCCACATGGCCCATGCGGGGTGCGTGCCTTGGGATGGGTTTGTCGGTCGTGCTGGCGATGAGCATGCCGATCTCTGCGATGCTGACAACGCTCGGTGTGGTTGTTGTCGGTCCGTTGCTGGCGGGAGTCGTTTCACGCCGGTGGAAATGAGGCGGTCATGCCCAACGCGATGGTGGACGAGAAGACCTGGGGCGCTCCGCGGTACCAGTGGGCCCCGGGTGACGACGTGCTCTACAGCTTCTGGCGCCTGGACGGTTCGCTCGGGACCGTGCACCCGGCCCGCGTCGTCTCCGACGACGGCGCGGAACTGCTGTGCTGGGTGCTGCCCGACACCCCGATCCGGATCACGACGTCCCCGGACGGGAGGAGTCCGCGCGAGATGCCGCTCGCGGAGCGGTTCTCCGGTCCCCGGGTGCCCGCGCGCTCGACGTGGCGCGGGACGCCGACGCTGCGGCTGGTCCACGAGCACCGCTGGTCGTCGGTGTGGTGGTTCTTCGAGCCCTCCGGCGAGTTCCGGAACTGGTACGTGAACCTGGAGATCCCGCGCGGCCGCGACGAGCACGGCGTGCGGCGGGTCGACGGGGTGCTCGACGTCGAGGTGATGCCCGACGGCAGCTGGTCCTGGAAGGACGAGGACGAGCTCGAGGACGCGCTGGCCGCAGGCCGTTTCAGCACGTCCGAGCTGGCGACCCTGCGCGCCGAGGGCGAGGAGATGATCTCCCTGGCCAAGGACGGCGCGTTCCCCTTCGACGGCACCTACTGCGACGCGCGCCCGGACCCGACCTGGCCCCGCCCCGACCTGCCCGGGTGGCTGCTCAGCTGATCGTGATGAAGAGCAGCAAGGTGATCACCGCGATCAGGACCGTCTGGCCGACGACCGTTCCGGTGGTCACCTGCTGCGGGAACCACTGCTGGTGCTTGCCGCGCCACCAGAAACCCCAGCCCGCGACGCCGACGGCCGCGAGCACCAGCCCGAACCAGCCGATCCACGCGTAGCCGAGGGTCAGCAGCATGCCGGCGCCGAAGGGCATCAGGGCGGCGATCACGGCTGCTCGGACGTCCTGCTGGACCGAGGTGGGCTGCGGCGCGGGGGTGTTGTGGGCCTGCGTCATGACCACATCATATGTCGGATTCGGTGGCGGAATCAGCAGAATCTCCGCGTCCGTTCGGCAACGGCTCGATACTTGGATGACCAACTGAACCCGAGCCGGTTTTCACTGCTCCAGCGCACGCGATACCGTACGCGCATGAGCGGAGAGCTGTCTTTCACCCGGAACCCCAACCCGCAACCGGCCTCAGCCGAGCGCCGCGCGGAAGTGCTGGCGAATCCCGGGTTCGGCAAGTTCTTCACCGACCACATGGTGACGATCAAGTGGTCCGAGGACCAGGGCTGGCACGACGCCCGCCTGGAGGCGTACCACGCGCTGGAGTTCGACCCCGCCACGTCGGTCCTGCACTACGCGCAGGCGATCTTCGAGGGCCTCAAGGCCTACCGGCAGCCCGACGGTTCGATCGCGGCGTTCCGCCCGGACGCCAACGCCCGCCGCTTCCGCGACTCCGCCAAGCGGATCGCGATGGCCGAGCTGCCCGAGGAGCTGTTCGTCGAATCGCTGCGAGAGCTGGTCGCGGTCGACCGCGAGTGGGTCCCGAGCACCGGTGAGAGCTCGCTGTACCTGCGTCCCTTCATGGTCTCCACGGAGATCGGGCTGGGTGTGAACCACCCGTCCAACAGCTACCTGTACTCGCTGATCGCCTCACCTGCCGGGTCGTACTTCGCCGGTGGCGTGAAGCCGGTGACGGTGTGGTTGAGCCACGAGTTCGTGCGCGCCGCGCCCGGCGGGACCGGTGCGGCGAAGTTCGCGGGCAACTACGCGGCGTCGTTCCTGGCGCAGGCGCAGGCCGTCGAGCAGGGCTGCGACCAGGTCGTCTGGCTGGACGCCTGCGACCGGCACACGGTCGAGGAGATGGGCGGGATGAACCTGTTCTTCGTGTTCGGCTCGGGTGCCGACGCGAGGCTGGTGACCCCGGCGCTGAGCGGCAGCCTGCTGCCCGGCGTGACCCGGTCCTCGCTGCTGGAGCTGGGCAAGGAGCTCGGCATGCAGGTCGAGGAGCGCAAGATCACCGTCGAGGAGTGGGAGAAGGCGGCCACCACCGGCGAGCTCACCGAGGTCTTCGCCTGCGGCACCGCCGCGGTGATCACCCCGGTCGGCCACGTCAAGCACCGCGACGGCGAGTTCGGCATCGCCGACGGCCGGCCGGGCGAGGTGACCTTGAAGCTCCGCGAGAAGCTGACCGGCATCCAGTACGGCTCGGTCGAGGACACCCACGGCTGGATGACCAAGCTGGGCTGACACCTCTTCCACGGCGCCCCCTGCGATCGATCGCAGGGGGCGCCGTCGTGCCTAGAACTCCAGGCGGGCGATCTTGTCCGGGTGGAGGACGATCCGCAGCCAGGTGCCTGCGCGCAGCCCGGCCAGGTCGTCCTGCCGGGCCGGGTCGGTCAGGTCCCAGTAGCGCGCGGCGAGGCGTTCGACCAGCTCAGCGGTGCCGTCGGAGGTGATGGTGGTGCGGCCGGTGATCGACACCCACCGCTCGCGCTCGGTGGCCGGGGCGGCGACGATCAGCGAGGCGCGCGGATCGCGGCGCAGGCGCGGCACCTTGGCCGAGTCCGGGTCGGTGAACAGCTCGATCGTGCCTCCGGCGGTCGCCTCGAACCACACCGGGCGCGGCTGCGGCGGGACGGGGCCTGCGGCCACCGTCAGGAAGCCGTGCAGCGGGCGGTGGAGGAAGTCGCGGTCCTGGTCGGTCAGCGTGCTCATGGCGTCGAGTCAACCGCGCCCGCTCGGACGACGACATGGGTGAGAAGCCGGATCACCTGCGTCATCGTCTAGCGTCGGTGCCGTGGACGCGTTCGGTGACCTCTTCCGGGGTGTGCGGGCCCAGGGCTCGTTGTTCGGCAGCACGACCCTGACCCCGCCCTGGTCGCTGCGCTTCGTCGACGGCGCGCCGCTGACGCTGGTCACCGTCCTCGACGGGCGGGGCTGGATCATCCCGGAGGGCGGTGAGCCCGAGCCGCTCCACGACCGCGACACCGTCGTGGTGCGCGGGCCGGGCACGTTCACCGTCGTCGACGAGCCGGGGACCGCGGCGGAACCGCTGGACTGCGGCGAGTTCTGCTCGGCGCCCGAGCTGGGCGGTACCCGGCACCGGCTGGGCTGGCACGACCCGGGGGAGGGCGGTGGGGCGACGCTGATCGTCGGGGCCTACCCGCTGCGCGGCGAGATCAGCCGTCGGCTGCTTGAGGCGCTGCCGGTGGTGCTGCGGGTGGCCTCGGGCGGGACCGGTGATCCGGTGCTCGATCACCTCGCGGCGGAGGTCGCGGTGGACGCGCCGGGGCAGCAGCTGGTGCTCGACCGGCTGCTGGACTGGATGCTGGTGTGCACGTTGCGCGAGTGGTTCGACCGGCCCGGCGGCGAACCCCCGGGCTGGTGGCGGGCCCAGCGCGATCCGGTGGTGGGTGAGGCGCTGCGGCTGCTGCACGCCGAACCGGCGGCGCCCTGGACGGTCGCCGAGCTGGCCCGGCGCGCCGGTGCGTCCCGCTCGACCCTGGCGAAGCGGTTCACGGACCTGGTCGGCGAACCGCCGCTGACCTACCTCACCCGCTGGCGCATGACCCTGGCGGCGGATCTGCTGACGGGTGACGACACCAGGACCATCGCCGAGGTCGCCCGCACCGTCGGCTACGCCGACCCGTTCACCTTCAGCGCCGCCTTCAAGCGCCTGCGCGGGGTCAGTCCCAGCGGTCACCGCCGTGCGGAGTTGGGTGCGGGACAGTTTTAGCCATAATCACCCATGATCAATGTCCCTTTTGCCCGGACAATTATGGCTAAAACTGTCCGCTGCCGAGCACCGAACCCACCAGGACCACCGTCGTGGCGAGTTCCGAGGCGGCGCCGAGGACGTCGCCGGTGATCCCGCCGAAGCGGCGGCGGACGTGGCGGGTGAACAGCACCAACAACCCCGCGGCGACGAGGACGGAGACCGCGGCGGCGGGGCTGATCAGCAGCGCGGCCAGGGTCGCGATCAGCCACCAGCCGAGCACCAGCCACAGCGGCTGGCTGCCCGCGACGAGCGCGCCCATGCCCTCCGGGCGGGCCGAGGGCAGACCGGCGCGGCAGCACAGCACGAACGCCGCGCGGCCCGCGGCGCACGCCAGGACCAGCGCCCACGGCGTCGCCGCGAGCTCGCCGATGCTCACCGCCTGCACGCCGATCACCAGGATCAGCGCGACCACCGCGAACGGTCCGGCGCCGCCGTCGCGCATCACCTGCAGCGCGCGCTCCGGAGGCCCGTAGCAGCCGAGCCCGTCGACGCTGTCGGCCAGCCCGTCCACGTGCATACCCCTGGTGACCAGCACCAACAGCGCCACCACGAGCAGTCCGGCCAGCAGCGGGGGAGCACCCAGGGCGCTGAGACCCCACAGCACCAGCGCCCCGATCCCGCCGACGAGCGCGCCGACCAGCGGGGCGAACGAGATCGCCTGCCGGCACGCGCGGTCGTCGACCTGACCGGACCGCACCGGCAGCACCGTCAGCCAGGAGACCGCCAGGCGCAGGCCGTCGATCACGCCCCGGCCTCGTCGGAGCTGCCCGCGACCCCGGCTTCGTCGAAGGTGGCCATCTCGGCCAGCACCTTCACCGCCGCCGTCAGCACCGGCAGCGCCGTCAGCGCGCCCGAGCCCTCGCCGAGCCGCAGCTGCATGTCCAGCACGGGTTCGAGGTCGAGGTGCCGCAGCACCATCGGGCCGCCCGGCTCGGCCGACCGGTGCCCGGCCAGCCACCACTGCCGCGCCCCGGGCGCGAGCTCCTCAGCGGCCAGCGCCGCGGCACCGACCACGACACCGTCGAGCAGCACCGGCGTCTTGCGCACCGCGGCCTGGGCGAGGAACCCGGCGAGCGCGGCGATGTCGGCCCCGGTGGAGGTGCGCAGCAGCGCCACCGGGTCGTTGTGGACCTTGCGGGCGCGGCGCAGCGCGTCCCGGATCGCGGCGGTCTTGCGCATCCACGCCTGGTCGTCGATGCCGGTGCCGCGCCCGACGACGGCGACCGGCTCGGTGCCGGTGAGCAGCGAGATCAGCACGGCGGCGGGCGTGGTGTTGCCGATGCCCATGTCCCCGGCGATGAGCAGATCGGCCCCCGAGTCGACCTCCTCGTCGGCGATGGTCCGCCCGGCCCGGATCGCGGCCCGCACCTCCTCGTCGGTGAGCGCGTCCTCGCGGTCGATGGCCCCGGAGCCGCGGCGCACCTTGTGCGCGCTGACCACCGGCGGGGTGTCGACGGCGACGGCCATGTCCACCACGCGCACGGTCGCCCCCGCGTGGGAGGCCAGCACGTTCACCGCGGCACCGCCGGAGAGGAAGTTCGCGACCATCTGCCCGGTGACCTCGGGCGGGTAGGCGGACACGCCGTGCTGCGCGATGCCGTGATCACCTGCGAAGACGACGACCCGCGCGCGGGCGGGCGGGCGCGGCGGGCAGGCGCCCTGCCGCCCGGCGAACCACACGCCCAGCTCCTCCAGCCGTCCCAGGGAACCGGCCGGCTTGGTCAGCTGCGCCTGCCGCGCCGCGGCTTCCCGCGAGGCCTGCTCGTCGGGCGCCGGGACCGGCGGGAACTCGATCATGCCGGGGTCGTTCTGTTCGGTGGACAAGCGAAAACCTCCGTGTTGAAAAACCGCAGCTCAGCAAGGCCCTGCGGGCTCATCGGACGCGCAGCGGACATCCGGCGACCAACAGCAGCACCTCGTCGCACACCGCCGCCAGCCTGGCGTTGAGCGAGCCGAGCTCGTCCCGGAACAGCCTTCCAGATCGCGTACCGGGCACGACGCCGAGGCCGACCTCGGCCGACACCAGCACGACCCGCCCGGCGCACCCGGCCACCGCCGACACCAGCGCGTCGCAGTGCCGCGCGACGACCGCCAGGGCGGCCGGATCCCGATCCCACGCCCCTGCGTCGTCGAGCACCCCGGTCATCCAGGTCGCCAGGTCGTCCACCAGCACGTGCTCACCGCCACCGGCCTCGGCGAGGACCCGCCGCAGCGCCTCGGCGTCGGGCGCCTCCACGGTCCGCCAGCTCGAAGGCCGCCGAGCCACGTGCTGGGCGATCCGCTCGTTCCACTCGGCATCCGAAGGATCCCGCCGCGCCGTGGCCACGTACACCACCGCACCGTCCTCGGGCACCAACCCCTCGGCGTGCGCCGACTTCCCGGACCGAGCCCCGCCCAACACCAAAGACCGCACGAAACCTCCCGCACAACAACCGCCGAGACCGTACCCGGAGATCGCCCGGTCACCACCCCAGCCGTGTCGTGCGTCATCCCGTCGCCAGGTTCTCGGTCCGGGTGTCGGGTCCGGTGCGCGGGGTGGTCCAGGTGGCGGGCACGGCAAGCGCCGCCCCGGACCGCGCCGTCACGGGTACCGGTCAGGACCGGTAGCCGTGATCGTCCTGCTTCGGGAACTCGGTTTCCGCGTTGAGCCGGTTCGAGAGGCGCGAGGTGCGCTCGGTCTCGGTGGTGTCCTGCTGCTTGCGCTGCGGAGTCATGGGCGCCATCCCGAAACCACCCGCGCCCGAGGCGGCGGCGCCGGCGGCGTTCGGGCCCGCGAGACCCGCGGCCGGTGAACCCTGGACGGGTCCGGCGTGCGCCGCACCGCCGGGGCTCGGCGTCGACTGCGCACCGCCCGCGCCACCGGCCAGGGAGGCCGCGGTCGTCATGCCCGGCGAGGCGCTTCCGCCCGTGCCGAGGTGCGGGGGCACGGCTGTCGCGCTCGAACCCGCCGCGCTGGAACCTGCCGCGCTGGAACCGGACGGGCTCGTGGCGCCCTCGGTGATCTGCTCGGCCTGGTCCGCGATCTTGCCCACCACGCCACCGATGGCGGTGACGACCTTCATGACCTCGTCGACGTGCCCCATCAGCCCCTGGGCGCTGTTGAGCAGGTTGCCCATGTGCCCGGAGATCCGGACGCCGTACTCGGTGGCGACCTGCACGACCTGGGGGATCGCCGCGGCGATGCTCCCGCCGAACGTGGCCTGGGCTGCCGCGATGGCCTGGTTCATGATGACGACGATCCGGCCGACGGCCTCGTTGACCAGGATCGTCACCTCGTTCGCCGTCTTGGCGGCCGCATCGCCCAGACCGGCCAGCGCCGCACCGAGACCGGAGGCGGCTTCCCCGAGCCCCTGGAGACCGCCGACGAGTTCGGCTGCGGTCTTGAGGTATTCGGTCGCCGCGGCGCCGGACCACCCGCTGGTCTCCGGGCCCGCCGCCTGACCGTAGGACTCGGAGATCGACGCGACTCCGCTGCCCATGTCCTGCAAGCCCTGCACGCCGGCGGCAACCGCGCCCGGGTCGCCCGCGAGCTGCTGCAGCGGTTCCCCCAGGAACGGCACGAGATCGGCCACGAACCCGAACCCCGAGCCGACCAGCGCCGACAGCGGGTCGCCGCCCGCGGCGGCACCGGTGTCGCCGCCGGAACCGTAGCTCCCGGAGTCCCAGCCGCCACCCTGGACCGCGTCGTTGGTGGAGCGCACGTCCGCGACGAGCGCCATGGTGCCCGCCGCACCCAGGGGGAGGCTCATCGGTCCTCCTTCGCCAGCAGCGCGACGCCCTCGTCGTCGGCGCGCTGGTAGTCCTCGGCGCTGCGCGCCAGTCCTCGGCTCACGCTGTCCAGCGCACCCGAGGCGGCCGAAACCGCTTGCGCCGCTTGGGTCATGGCCTCGCCGAACCCCAGGGTGGCGAACTCCACGAAGCTGCCCAGCGCGTTGCCCGCCGGCCCGCCCGCCACCGCGCGGGCGGTCGAGGACAGGCCGTCGGACAGGCCCGCCACGGTGCCGGCGTGGGCGCGGATCTGCTCGTGGTCGACGTGGAACTCGGCGCTCATCAGACGATCACCCGCGGGTTGGCGAAGAAGTCGTCGTCGTCCTGCGGCGGTTCGTCGGTGTCGACCGGCATGTTCTCCCGGACGAATTCGAGCGCCGGGCCCTCGCCGAGGTAGTCGGTCATGATCTCCATGACGTGCGTGCCCACCATCCGCTGCGCCTGCTGGGTGGTGGTGAGGATGAGTTGCGCGAGCTTCTCGGCTTCGAGGGCTCGCGCCGCCGGGGTGAGCCGGATGTCCACCAGCGCCCCGCTCGGGCCGACCTGCACCGAGATCTCGCCGCGCGGGGAGGTCGCCGTGCCGTTGACCTGCTTGAGACTGGCGCTGGCGGCCTGCGCGTCGGCTGCCGCCCGGGCGAGCGTGGCGTCGTAGTCAACGAGCCACTGCTGAGCTGAGTTCACCATGATTCCTCTCGAAACGTGTTCGGGTCAGCGCGGTTCGCGGGCGGTCGAGACGAGGTCGGTGAGCGCGGCCCGCACCACGGCGGGCCGCAGCGGGTTGAGGCTCACCCAGCCGCCGTCGGTCCGGTTCACCCGGAGCCTGCCGTGCGGACCGTCCAACCAGGACAGTTCCGCGCCTCGGCGCTCGTCGCCCCGGCTGGTCCGGCGGGTCGCGCCGAGCTGGCCGCGGCCGGTGAGCGCGGGCAGCACCGCGACCAGCCGGTCCAGCGCGCCCGGATCGCCGCCGCAGTCCCGGACGAGCTCCCGGAAGCGCCGCTGCTTGAGCCGGTCGTCGTCGATCTCGTTGAGCGTCGTCACGTCGTCCAGGACGCGGTGCGGCAGGTTGATCGGCATCGACTTCGCCGGTGGGTGCTCCGGCACCAGCGCGACGAGCTCGTCCACGAGCGCCTTCGGCGCGACCCGGCGGATTCGCACGGTGGTGGCCGGGTCGTTGTCGAGCCGCTGCTCGAAGACCAGCACCGAGGAGCGGTAGAGCATCGCCAGCACAGCGGTCGCACCGGTCTCGTCGACCAGCACCAGGTCGACCGTGCCTCGGTACTGGCGCAGCGCGGTGACCAGCTCCGCCGCGGCCCCGGCGGGGCCGTCGTCGTCGGCGAGGCCGCGCAGCCGCAGGGTGTGCCCGGCCGCCGCGAACAGCGTCTCGCGCTCCCCGGCGATGCGCCCGAACGACGGGATGCGCAGCGGGAACGGCCAGGTCGCCCCGGCGTGCGCGGCCAGCAGGTCGAGCTCGACCTGCCCGAAATCGATCCCCTCCCGCTTCGGACGGGCCGTCGCAGCGGTCATGTCGCAGAGTCCGCGCCGCGCAGCAAGTCCGCAGCGGTGGTGTCGGAGTGCTCGTACCCGGTCGCGGTGTCGTGCAGGGCGCTGTGGAAGTCGCCCAGCGCGGCGTGCGCCGCGGTGATCTCGTGGGCGAGACCGGATTCCCCTGCGCTCCGGCGCAGCCGCATCGCCAGGTGCAGCGCGGGTGGCGCGGTGCCCAGCATCGGCATCCGGTCGGCGAGCTGCCGAGCGGAGGTCACCAGCCCGTCGGTCTGCTCACCGACCTGGGACAGCTCCTTGGCCTGCGCGGCGAGGTCTTCCGTCGCGACGCGATATCCCTTGCTCAACGTTCACTCCTGCGTCAGCCGATGACCGGCGCGCTGGCCGGCCGGTCGTCGTCGAAAAGTCCGCGGTCGATGGTGGGCAGCTTGTTCTCGTGCACCTGCTCGTCTTCCTCACCGCTCGCCGCCCCGGCACGCCCGGGGGCCATGCCGCCCGCTCCGGCCGCGCCCAGGCCCCGGAGGGCTCCCGCCGCGCCGCCGAGCCCCGCGGCGGCCCGTCCCGCGCCGCCGCCCAGCGGATCGGCTCCGCCCACCAACTTCGCCCACGGGACGCCGCCGCTGGCCGCTGCGCCGACTCCCGAGATCCCGGCGGCCGTCGTGGCGGCGGGCGCCGGTCCGCCTGCGGCGCCGGGGGTTCCGGGCGGAGCGATGGCGGCGCTGCTCCGGCGCAGCGCCGCCTCGTACTGCGTCATCACGTGCACCGCCTCGGCCTTCTTCGCGGCGGCGTTCGTCGAGGCCAGGAACATGCTGGTTCCCCCGGCCGCCGCCGCGCCCACGGCAGCGCCGATCATCGCGCCGGGCACCGCGCCGACACCGCCCGCGGCGGCGCCGATGACGCCGCCGACCACCGCGCCCGCACCTGCCCCGGCGACACCGGTGCCCGCCACGGTCCCCGTCGGATCACCGGGCGGTGGCGGCATCGAGTTGCGGGCCGACGACAGGGCGTCGCCCGCGTTCTGGGTGGCGTGCGAGACGGTGCTGGCGCGTTCGCCGACGCCGGAGGTCCGGTCGCCGATCAGGCCGAGCGCGCTGGTGGCGGCATCGGCCGATTCGCTGGTCCAGTGCTGCTGCATCGTCGACCGCTGCCGGTGCATCGCGTCGGCGTGACCGGCGAGCTCCGTGCTGTGCCTGCCCCACTCGTCGGCGATGCCGGTGGCGTCGGCGGCGTCGGCGTTCTCCCACACCATCGCGTACAGCTGCTCGTGGGTGTAGGCGTTCCAGTTCGTCCCTTCGGGAGGGATCGGTGCGCCGAAGTAGCCCTCCCAGACGTTGGTCAGGGCGCGCACGACGGGCTTGCCCACCTCACCGGCCGGACCCGCCTGGTCGAGCACCGAGGTGGTGGCCCTGGCCAGGTCCTGCACCCCGGCGGACGCGGTGGCGATGACGTTCGCCTCTCCGGAGTCGGTCATGTCCGGTCTCTGCCTTCCTCTGATCGGCCGTGCCGTGAGCCGAGCGCTCGAAGACTTCGCGAGACGGGCGTGACCGCGGCGTTCGCCGGTGAACGCCGCGGTCTCGCCCCTGCGTGCCCCCGCTGTCCCCATGCCGGCGACGCGCTCCAGCGCGATGCATACAGATCACCAGAACCGCGCGGCGGGAACATCGGCAATGTTGCCGATCTTCATCGGCGGGCTAGCGCCGTTCCCGGTGCTGACCAGTGATCAGCAGTCGTGAGGTTTTCATGCTGCGTCGACGACGTTCTTGATCAAAGCGGCCGAGTCGTTCGAGTGCTCGGACGAGGAGATCCGGGACCGGGGGTCGCCACGTGGCGGAAGAACTTCAAGAGGTGGTCGACGGATCACCGTCGAGGTCTCGCGGGAGTGAAAGACCCGGCTCGGCACCGCTTTCCCGCATAGCGCCGAGCCGTGCGGCCGGTCGGTACTGGTCGTACCGACCGGCCTTGGGCTCAGTGGTTGGCCGTGTAGGGCTCGGGGGCTGGGAGGTTGGCGTTCTCGCGGATTCTGGTGGCGTGGCGGTCGATCGAGGTGAGGGCTGCTGCGACGTCGTCGGGGGTGACCTCGAAGGGCATCGAGTGGATGGTTTCGCCTTCGGCTGCTGCTGCGGTGGCCACGGCTCGGATCGTGTCCGCGTCGTCGGGGCGGATGCCGACCTCGGTGAGGGTGGTGGGCAGGCCGACGGCGGTGGTGAACTCGATGAACTCGCGCAGCTCGGCGGGGGCGGCGCCCTCCAGGACCAGCTGGGCGACCGAGCCCAGGTTGACCTTCTGGCCGTGGGCGAGGCCGTGGGTGGCGGCGACCGAGGTCAAACCGTTGTGGATCGCGTGGGCCGCGGCCAGCCCGCCCGACTCGAAGCCCAGGCCCGACAGCAGCGTGTTGGCCTCGATGACCTTCTCCACCGCCGGGGTCACCTGGTTGTCGCGGACCGCGTCGATCGCCGGCAGCGAGTTCTCCCACAGGACGTCCCAGCTCAGCTGGGCCAGCGCGGTGCCGGTGACCGTGGGCAGGCCGCCCGCCATCGTCGCCGAACCCGACCGGGACGTGGCGCGGGCCTCCAGCCAGGTCGCCAGCGCGTCGCCGACACCGGCGACGAGGAACTCCGCCGGGGCGTTGGCGACGACCTGCGAATCGACCAGCACCAGGTCGGGGTTGCGGGGGAAGAACCGGTACGCCTCGAACTCGCCGTCCTCGGTGTAGATCACCGACAGGGCGCTGCACGGGGCGTCCGTCGAGGCCACCGTGGGTGCGTTCGCCCAGCGGACGCCGGCCAGGTGACCCGCGGCCTTCACCGCGTCGATCGTGCTGCCGCCGCCGATCGCGACCACCACGTCGGCGCCCGTCGAGGTGATCTCGCCGACCAGCCGGTCCACCTCCTTCGAGCTCGGCACACCGCCGAAGCCCCGGCGAACGACCGGCAGCCCCGCCGCTGACAGCGATGCCTCCACGTCGTGGCCGACGAAACCCCAGACCACGTCGTCGGCGACGAGCAGCGGCTTCACACCGATCTGCGCCACGTGCTCGCCGAGCTGGTGGATCGCTTCCGCGCCCTGCACGTACCGGGCCGGGCTGATCATCGTGCGGATCGTCATGGTCGCCGCTCCTTCGGGGCTGCCGGGGATGAGATCGGCCGAGCGTAGGAGCGGTGGGCGGGCGGCAGCAGGCCGAGCATGTCTCAACTTGAGACGGCCGCGCGCGAAAGAAGACGCGCCCCGCTCACGAGCGGGGCGCGTCGGAGGAGCCGCGAGATCAGTTGATCTTGGCGATGTCCTTGGGCGAGTAGCGCGGGCGCGGGACCCGAAGCTTGCGGATCTGCATCGCACGGGTGAACGCGTACCAGCCCAGCGAGAACGGCCGGTCCTTGTGGTCCGGGAACTTGGCCCGCACCCGCTTGTTGACGTAGCGGCCCAGCAGCGAACCCTCGATCACCATCATGACCAGCAGGAACAGGCAGAACAGCGTCGCGTACTGCTGGATGAGCATGTTCTGCGCCAGCGTGGTGGCGAACACGATCAGCACCAGCGGCATGAACAGGCCCATCAGGTGCCTGCGGGTGTCCACCAGGTCGCGCACGTGAGCGCGCACCGGGCCCTTGTCGCGGGGCATGAGGTAGCGGTCGTCGCCCTGCATCATGCGCTCGCGGCGCTCGGTGGCGGCCTTGCGGCGCTCCTCCTTGTTGCCCCGGGCGCGCTTGACCGCCTCGCGCTGGGTCATCGGGGGCGGCGGAACCGGGCCGCGCCGCTTGCCCTCGGCCTCACGCCGCGACGGCGTGGGCTTGCCCTTCTTGGGGGTGTGATTCTGCGCGCGCTCCTCCGCGGACTGCTCGACCTCGGTCTCGGCGTCCGTGCTGGCGGTCTGCTCTGCGCTGCTGCGGCGAAGGAACCTCACACCCCCAGGTTATGTGACGCGCCCAGCGGTCTTGCAGGAGGCTCAGCGGGCTTGCAGGAGACCGTCCGGTACGTCCGTGCTCACCACGTCACACCTGATCGGCCCGGGCTTATGCCACCATGTAGGGAGGAGACGAAACCGTCCCCGGGTTCGCCCGCGGGAATACCCCGGATCCGGACGTGGTTGAACGTCACGCCGGAATCGGAGAGCGAGACCACGAGGGAGTGTCCATGACCGCCCCGAACACCACTGAGACCGAGGCGCCCGCTCACGGTGTCACGCTGACCGACTCTGCTGCCCAGAAGGCCAAGGCCCTGCTGGACCAGGAGGGTCGCGATGACATGCACCTGCGCATCGCCGTCCAGCCGGGTGGCTGCGCCGGTCTGCGCTACCAGCTCTTCTTCGACGAGCGCAGCCTTGACGGCGACGCTCGCCGCGACTTCGAGGGCCTCGGCGTGGTCGTCGACCGGATGAGCGCCCCCTACCTGGAGGGCGCGGTCATCGACTTCGTCGACTCCATCGAGAAGCAGGGCTTCACGATCGACAACCCCAACGCGGGCGGTTCGTGCGCCTGCGGTGACTCGTTCCACTGATCGAGCCTTTTCCGGTATCGAGGCCGGCACCCGCTCGGGTGCCGGCCTCGATGCTGCTCAGGCCGTGCTGACGACGCGGACGATCTCGTCGTCGAGCACGATCTCGTCGCCGTCGACGAGCTGACGGCCGCGGCGGGTCTCCACCGCGCCGTTGACCTTGACCAGGCCTTCCTCCAGCACGTCCTTGGCCTCGGCGCCGTGCTCGACCAGTCCGGACAGCTTCAGCAGCTGCCCCAGCCGGATCATGTCGTCGGAGATCTCCACATCGCGCATGCCCCCATTGTCTGCCGCGCCCGGGTGGAAACGGGGACGGACCTCGACGTGAGCGCTACGGTTGACGCTTCCGTCACCTTCCGTAGTGAAATGGAGGCGCGCTGTGTCCGTCGCAGTGACCGGCAGCATCGCCAGCGACCACCTGATGCACTTCCCCGGCAGGTTCACCGACCAGCTGGTCTCCGACAGCCTGCAGCAGGTCTCGTTGAGCTTCCTCGTCGACGATCTGGTGGTGCGGCGCGGTGGCGCCGCGGCCAACATCGCCTTCGCGCTCGGCGTGCTGGGCCGGGACCCGGTGCTGGTGGGGGCCGTGGGCGAGGACTTCGCGGACTACCGGTCGTGGCTGGAGCGCCACGGCGTGAACTGCGACGGGGTGCACGTCTCCGAGTACGCCCACACCGCGCGGTTCGTGTGCACCACCGACCAGGCCTTCAACCAGATCGCCTCCTTCTACGCCGGGGCGATGACCGAGGCGCGCAACATCGAGCTCGCCCCGGTGGTCGCCGAGCACGACATCGACCTGGTGCTGATCAGCCCGAACGACCCGAAGGCCATGCTGCGGCACGCCGACGAGTGCAGGCAGCGCGGCTACCGCTTCGCCAGCGACCCGTCGCAGCAGCTCGCGCGGCTCAGCGGCGAGGAGATCCGGCGGATGGTCTCGGGCGCCGACTACCTGTTCGCCAACCACTACGAGTGGGGCCTGCTGCTGCAGAAGACCGGCTGGAACGAGGACGACGTGCGCGGCGAGGTCGGTGTTCGCATCACCACGCTCGGCGCCGACGGGGCCGAGATCGTCGACCGCGACGGGCAGCGGCTGGAGGTGCCCGCCGTTCCGGAGGTGGCGCGGGCCGACCCGACGGGCGTCGGGGACGGGTTCCGCGCCGGGTTCCTCGCCGCCGTCCAGAGCGGCCTGTCGCTGGAGCGGGCGGCGCAGCTGGGCTCGCTCATCGCAGTGCACGTCCTGGAGGTCACCGGGACCCAGGAGTGGACCCTCGACCACGGCCGGGCCGCCAAGCGCTTCGCCGAGGCGTACGGGCAGGACGCGGCCGACGAGATCGCGGCGGTGCTGCCGCTGTAACCGCGACCTAGCCCGGTCCGGGTGCTGCTGCGCGGCCGTTGATTCGCATTGAATTGCAAGAATTTGCGAAGTGTCATTGCTGGTAAATTGCCGGTTCGGTTGGCGTATTGACTTAACTCGCGCAAGAAAATGTGATCGTAGGCGTTCGCTTCACCGCTCGACGACGCGAAGGAGAAGGTCATGCGATTACCGGCGATAGCGCTGGCCGCCGCCGTGGTCGGCACCGCCCTGGTGCCCGCCGCGTTCGGCCAGGCCCCGGCCCCCGGTCCGGCCACCGCACCCTTGGCCGGACCGATCGTGCAGATGTTCCAGTGGAACTGGGACTCGATCGCCAACGAGTGCACCGGCTTCCTCGGGCCGAAGGGCTACGGCGCCGTCCAGGTCTCGCCGCCGCAGGAGCACATCGTGCTGCCCGAGGCCGGTCACCCCTGGTACCAGGACTACCAGCCGGTCAGCTACCAGATCGAGAGCCGCCGCGGGAACCGCGAGCAGTTCGCCAACATGGTCAAGACCTGCAACGACGCGGGCGTGCAGATCTACGCCGACGCCGTGGTCAACCACATGGCCGGGTCCGACGGCGACCACCCGGGCAGCGCGGGGTCGGAGTTCACCAAGTACGACTACCCGGGCACCTACTCGGACGCGGACTTCCACGACTGCCGCCGCGACATCGCCAACTACGAGGACAAGTGGGAGGTCCGCAACTGCGAGCTCGTCGGTCTCTCCGACCTCAAGACCGAGAGCGACTACGTCCGCCAGCGCGAGACCGCCTACCTCAACGACCTGATCAGCCTGGGCGTGTCGGGCTTCCGGGTCGACGGGGTCAAGCACATGCCTCCGGAGGACGTCGGCGCGATCTTCGGCGGTCTCGACGCCGTTCCCGGGACCGGGCAGAAGCCCTACGTGTTCCAGGAGGTCATCGCCGACTCCACCACGACGGCGGGGGAGTACACCGGCAACGGTGACGTCACCGAGTTCGCCTACCACGGCAAGGTCAGCGACGCGTTCAAGAACGGCTCGCTCGCGCAGCTGGCCGACCTGGGCAGTTCGATGACCCTGCCCAGCGAGCAGGCCGTCGTGTTCATCGACAACCACGACACCCAGCGCAGCACGCCGACCCTGACCTACAAGGACGGCGCGGCCTACGACCTGGGCGTGGCCTTCGAGCTCGCCTACCCGTACGGCACGCCGCAGCTCATCTCCGGTTACGCCTTCGACAACTCCGACCAGGGCCCGCCCGCGGAGACCGACGGCACGACCAAGCCCGCGAACTGCGACGACCAGGCGTGGGTGTGCGAGCACCGGCACCCGGTGATCGCCGGGATGGCCGGGTTCCACGGCGCCGTCGCCGGAACCGGTCTCAGCAACTGGTGGGACAACGGCGGCGGGCAGATCGCCTTCGGCCGCGAGGACAAGGGCTTCGTGGTGATCAACCGCGAGGGCGGCGAGCTGTCGCAGACCTTCCAGACCTCGTTGCCCGCGGGCAGCTACTGCGACGTGCTGTCCGGTGAGCTCGCCGACGGTGCCTGCACCGGCCGGACGATCGACGTCGGCGACGACGGCAAGTTCACCGCCACCGTCGCCCCGAACTCCGGAGTCGCACTCCACGCCGGAGCCAAGCTCGGCTGACCGGGCCCGACACCTCGACGGGTGGGGTGGTTCTCATGAAAACCTCCCCACCCGTCGAGGATGACAGTTCTCATGAAAACTTCCCCATCACTGAGGTCCGGAATTCTCCGTCGCACCTTCTCATCGCTGGGAGGACGCAGTTTTCATGTAAACCTCCCGGTCTCGGGGGTGGGGAAGTTTTCATGAAAACTGCGCCGTCGTTGAGAAGTTCGTCAGGACTCCGAGTCCATGAGGGCTTCCGCCACCGCGGTGATGTCTTCCGGGCGGACTCGGCAGCAGCCTCCGACGAGGAGGGCTCCGGCGTCGCGCCAGCGGCGGGCCTGTTGCGGGGACAGGCGGGCATCGCCGGTCCAGGCGTGCTGCTCGGCGTCCCAGCCCTCGCCGCTGTTGGGGTAGGCGACCAGGGGCTTCGCCGTTGCGGCGCGGGCGGTTTCGAGCGCCGGGAGGACGTCCTCGGGTGCTGAGCAGTTGATGCCGATGGCGGTGACCGCGTCCGACTCGGCCAGCGCGAACGCGTCGGCGAGCGGCTGGCCACCTCGGGTGCGGACGCCGTCGACGGTGAACGACAGCCACGCCGGGACGCCCAGCCCCTCCACGGCTTCGACCAGGACCTCGGCCTCGGAGAGCTCCGGGATGGTCTCCAGCGCGAGGATGTCCGGCGCGGCGCTCGCCAGCGTCTCCAGGCGGGGCAGGTGGAACTCGCGCAGCTGCTGCTTGGTCAGCCCGTAGTCGCCGCGGTACTCGGAACCGTCGGCCAGCGTCGCGCCGTAGGGTCCGACGGAGGCGGCCACCCACCGGCGCTCGCCCGGCTCCACCTCACCGGCCAGCCGCGCGAGCTCGACGCTGCGTCGCATCAGCCGCTCCGCCCCGGCGCGGTCCAGGCCGCGCTCGGCGAACCCCTCGAACGACGCCTGATAGCTGGCGGTGGTGGCGACGTCGGCGCCCGCGCGGTAGAACGCGGCGTGCGCGGCCACGATCTCCTCAGGGGCATCGGTCAGCAGGCGAGCCGACCACAGCGCGTCGGCGAGCTCGTGCCCCATCGCCTCCAGCTCCGTGGCCAACCCGCCGTCGAGCACCAACGGCCGGTCGAGCCTGAATTCCGCCATGCCGTCCAGCGTAGTGGTGTCGCACAACGCCGACCCCTCCGAAACCCGGCGTGGGAGAGTCGGATTTCCCGCGAGATCCCAAGCGGAGGTCCCGGATTCGAACTTCGCGGCGAAGTCCGGGCCGCTCAGCCCTTCACGCTGCCCGCCGCCAGACCCGAGACCAGGAAGCGCTGCACGGCGTAGAACACGATCACCGCCGGGATCGCCACCAGCACCGAGGCCGCCGCGAGGTGACCCCACTCGGCCCGGTTCTGCTGCACGAACACCTGCAACCCGACCGCGAGGGTCTTCGACTCGTCGGCCGCGGACAGGAACGCCGAGGCGAACGCGACCTCGCTCCAGGCCACGATGAACGAGTAGAAGCCGGTCACCGCCAGCCCGGGCCGGGCCAGCGGCAGCACCAGACGCCAGAACACGCCCCACGGCGAGAGCCCGTCGACCCGGCCGGCCTCGTCGATGTCGGCCGGGATGCCGTCGAAGTAGCCCTTGAGCATGAACGTGCAGAACGGGATCGCGGTGCTGCAGTACACCAGCACCAGACCGAGCGCGCTGCCCTGCAACCCCAGGGTGAGCAGGACGTTGTACAGCGGCACGATCAGCACCGCGAACGGGAACATCTGCACGACCAGGAACGACAGCAGCATCCAGTGCCTGCCCGGGAACCGGAAGCGGCTCAGCGCGTAGGCGGTGCTGGCCGCCAGCAGCACGCCCAGCACCGTGGTCAGCGCCGCGATGAGGACCGAGTTGCCGAACCACGCCAG
This sequence comes from Saccharopolyspora sp. ID03-671, assembly GCF_045278815.1. Lineage (NCBI taxonomy): Bacteria > Bacillati > Actinomycetota > Actinomycetes > Pseudonocardiales > Pseudonocardiaceae > Saccharopolyspora > Saccharopolyspora sp. ID03-671. Next base: position 2,257,034 of record NZ_CP134054.1, on the reverse strand, counting down.
GAACGAGCCCTTCGCGCCGCTGAGCACGTCGGCGTAGTTGTCCAGGCTGGAGTCGGCGAACAGCGTCGGCGTCGCCTCGACGGCCTTGGCGTCGGGCTTGAACGACACCACCACGACCCAGAACACCGGGAACACCGCGATCAGCGACGCCAGGACCAGCGCGCCGTGCAACCCGATGCTCGCCCACGTCGAACGCCTTCCCCGGCCCCGAGGCCGGGCCGCGGCGGAGGACGCCCGCAGGGACGCCGCGTCGATGCTCATCACAACACCTCTCCTTGCCGCGCCATCGCGCGGCGGTAGATCGCGGCGAAGACCAGCAGCACCGACAGGATCAGCACGCCGTAGGTGGAGGCGATCGCGTAATCCCTGGTGGCGCCGGAGAAGAACCGCTCGAAGGCGTAGGTCACCAGGATCCGGGTGTGCGGGTTGTTGCCGGTGATCAGGTAGATGACCGGGAACATGTTGAACGTCCAGATCACGCCGAGCAGCACCACGCTGCTCGACACCGGCCGCAGCCCCGGCAGCGTCACGTGGACGAACCGCTGCCAGGGCGTCGCGCCGTCCATCTCCGCGGCCTCGTAGAGGTCCGACGGGATGGCCTGCAGCCCGCCGAGCAGGGCCACCATCATGAACGGCACGCCCAGCCACACGTTGACCACGATCACCGACACCAGCGCCAGGTCCGACTGCCCGAGCCACACCTGACCGGGCAGCCCCAGCGCCTTTAGGACCCAGTTGACCAGCCCGTACTCGGCGTTGAGCAGGTAGCGCCAGGCGAAGGCGCTGATGAACACCGGCACCGCCCACGGCAGGATCAGCAGCACCCGGTACAGCCCGCGCCCGCGCATCCGCCGGTTGAGCAGCATCGCCAGGCCCAGCCCGATGCCGTAGTGGCAGACCACGCACGCGAACGTCCAGATCACGGTGCGCACCAGCGTCGACCAGAACGACCCGAACGCGGCCGAACCGGACAGCACGTTGAGGTAGTTGTCCCAGCCGACGAAGGAGTACCGCGCCTCCCGGTCCAGGACGGGGTTGGCGATGGTGGTGTCGTTGATGTCGGTGAACCCGAAGTAGAGGCCCTGCAGCAGCGGCAGCACGACCAGCAGCGCGAGGACCGCGACCACCGGCAGCACCATCGCGTAGCCGAACCAGTACCGGGCGAGGAGGTTCCGCATGGTCAGCGCTTCGCGTAGTCGGTGAGGATCGTGGACTGGTAGGTCCGCGCGAGCTCGTCGAGCGCGGCCCGGGTCGGCTTGCGTCCGGAGAGCACGTCGCCATACGCGGTCTGCAGCGGTTCGAGGAGTTCGGCGTTCTGCGGGATCCACGCCCGCGAGTGCGTGGTCGCGGCCAGCGGGCGGAAGGCGGTGACGATCGGGTTCGCGGCCACGGCCGGGTCGTCGTAGGCGGACCGGCGGGTCGGCAGCAGACCCAGCTCGGCGGCGACCTTCGCCTGGTTGGCGCTGCTGCTCATGCAGGACACGAACTTCTGCGCGGCCTCGGTGGCGTCGCTGCCCTGCCGGATCACGTAGTCGTGCCCGCCGACCGGCGACGGGGTCGCCGAGCCGGGAACCGGGGCGATGCCGAGGTTGGCGGGGTCGGCGAACTCGGGGGAGGCGGTGAACTCGGAGACGGCCCACGGCCCGTCGATCACCATCGCGGTCTCGCCGGTGGTGAAGGCGGTCTTCATGCTGGTGTAGGAGTTGGGCTGGTCCAGCGAGGTGCGCGCGGCCTTGGCGTCGAGCAGGTCCTTGGCGACCTGCACGCCGCGCACCGCCTCGGGGGAGTTGACGGTGATCATCCGCGCGTCGGGGTTCACCAGGTCGCCGCCGTGGGTGTAGATGAACGGCAGCGCGTAGTACTCGTCGTTGTTGAGGAACAGCGCGTTCTCGCCGCCGAGCTTCGGCGCGATGGCCTTGAGCTCGTCCCAGCTCTGCGGCGGTGCCACGCCGGCGGCGTCGAGCTTGCGCTTGTTGTAGAACAGCGCGAGCGCGTCGGTGACCTGCGGGACGGCGTAGGTCTTGCCTTGGAACCGCGTCGATTCCAGCGTGTTAGGCAGGAAGTCGGCGGTGTCGGTGGCCAGCGGCGTGCCGGTGAGGTCCTGGACGAGCCCGGCCTGGGCGAGCTGGGCGACCCAGCCGACGTCGGCGCGCAGCACGTCCGGTCCCTGGCCGCCCTGGGCCGCGGTCTTGTAGTTGTTGAGGGCCTGGTCGAAGGCCACCGTCTCGACTCGCACCCGGTAGCCGCCGGTGCGGCCGCACTCCTGGGCGATCTCGCCGAACACCGCGCTCTCGGCGGAGCCGCTGGTGTCCCAGTACACGACTTCGTTCGCGTCGCCCGTCGATCCGCCGCACCCGGCCAGGGCGAGGGTGGCGACCAGGGCAGCGGTGACCGTGGCCTTGGGTCTCATGTCCAGACCTCCTGTGTGCAAATTTTTGCGAGCGCCTGGCGTTAGATTGCATACCCGGAATGTGATCGTCGTCAAGATGTTCGAGCAGAAATGGCCAGCATTGCGGTAACCGGGAACGGAAGACGTTGCAAATTCTTGCCGCACCGTGCAGGATCGGGTCAGCAACATCGGCAGTGGAGGGAGACTGGCGTTGGCGGGTCTGGCCGAGATCGCGGAAGCGGCCGGGGTGAGCGTGTCCACGGTGAGCCGCGTGCTCAACCGCAAGTCCGGCATCGCCGAGGAGACCCGGCAGCGCGTGCTCGACGTGGTCAACCAGCTGCCGCACACCGCGCGCGGCGTCGGCGCGCTGCGGCGCACCGGGGTCATCGGGCTGCTGGTGCCCGAGCTGTCCAACCCCGTGTTCCCGGCCTTCGCCGAAGCACTGGAAAGCCGTGCCGCGCAGGCGGGTTACGCCTCGCTGCTGTGCAACACGCGGGCGGCGATGAGCGAGCGCGAGTACGTGCAGATGCTCCAGGCTCGCGGTGTGGAGGGGATGATCTTCGTGTCGCCGGAGATCGCGAACCCGGACACCGACGAGCGCCGCACTCGCGGCTACTACGAGAAGCTGGGGCGCGAGGGCGTCCGGATGGTGTTCGTCAACGGCGGCGCTCCGAGCCTGGACGTCCCGGACATCACCGTCGACGAGCACCTGGCCGGGCACGCCGCCGCCCGGCACCTGCTGGAGCTGGGGCATCGGCGGATCGGCTTCGTCAGCGGTCCGTCGCGCGCGCTGCCCTCGCGGCTCAAGCGCGCGGGCTGGGCCGCCGCGCTGGAGGAGGCGGGTGTCGAGCCCGTCGACGACCTCGTCGCGCACGGCGCGTTCTCCGCCGACGGCGGTGCGGAGGCGATGGCCCGGTTGCTGGAGACCTCGCAGCCCACGGCGGTGCTGTGCTCGTCGGACGTGATGGCGCTCGGGGCGATGGGGGAGGCCAAGCGGCGCGGCCTGGCCACCCCGGACGACGTCTCCGTGGTCGGGTTCGACGACATCCCGATGGCCGCCTACTGCCAGCCCGCCCTGACGACCCTGGCCCAGCCGATCCGCGACATGGCCGCCGCGGCCGTCGACGAGCTGTTGCGGCAGCTCGACCCCGACGGTGCCGAGCGCGGCTCGACGAGCTTCAGCCGGTTGTTCCGCCCGAACCTCGTCGTGCGGGAGTCCACCCGAGGGCTGTGAGGACAGTTTTAGCCAGAACTGTCCATGATCGAAGTCCCTTTTGTCCGGTCAATTACGGCTAAAACTGTCCCGATCCAGGAGGGAAGCACGATGGCTTGGTGGCGTGATGCCGCGGTGTACCAGATCTACGTGCGCAGCTTCGCCGATTCCGACGGCGACGGCGTCGGCGATCTCGCCGGCGTGCGGGACCGGTTGCCGCACCTCGTGGACCTCGGCGTCGACGCGATCTGGCTGACCCCGTTCTACCCGTCGCCGATGGCCGACGGCGGTTACGACGTGGCCGACCACTGCGGCGTGGACCCGCTGTTCGGCGACCTCGCCGACCTCGACGCCCTGCTCGCCCAGGCCCACGACGCGGGACTGCGGGTGCTCGTCGACATCGTCCCCAACCACACCTCCGACCGGCACCCGTGGTTCGCCGAAGCCCTGGCCGCCGAACCGGGTTCGGCCGAGCGCGACCGCTACCTGATCCGCGACGGACGCGGCGACGGGCCGCCCAACGACTGGGAGTCCGTCTTCGGCGGCCCCGCCTGGTCCCGGCTGCCCGACGGCCAGTGGTACCTGCACCTGTTCGCGCCCGAACAACCAGACCTGAACTGGCGAAACCCGCAGGTGCGCGCGGACTTCCGCAAGGTGCTCAAGTTCTGGCTGGACCGCGGCGTCGACGGGTTCCGCATCGACGTCGCGCACGGCATGATCAAGCACCCCGACCTGCCCGACACCGGCCTGGACGAGCAGATCTCGCTGCTGGGACGCGGTGAGCTGCCGTACTTCGACCAGGACGAGGTGCACGAGATCTACCGCGACTGGCGCGCGCTGCTCGACTCCTACTCGGGCGGCCGGATCGGCGTCGCCGAGGCGTGGGCCTCGACCCAGGAGCGGCTGGCCCGCTACGTCCGGCCCGACGAGCTGCACCAGGCGTTCAACTTCGCGCTCCTGGAAGCCCCCTGGTCGGCGGCGGAGTTCCGGCAGGTCATCACCGAGTCGCTGGCCACCACCGGTCAGGTCGGCGCGACCACGACGTGGGTGCTGGGCAACCACGACGTCCAGCGGCCGGTGACCCGCTACGGCGGCGGCGAGCTCGGTCTCGCCCGCGCCCGCGCGGCGGCGCTGCTCAGCTTCGCCCTGCCCGGCTCGGTCTACGTCTACCAGGGCGAGGAGTTGGGACTGCCCGAGGTGCTGGAGCTGCCCGACGAGGTCCGCCAGGACCCGATCTGGACCCGCTCCGGCGGCACCGACGTCGGGCGCGACGGCTGCCGGGTCCCGCTGCCCTGGTCCGGCGAGCGGCCCCCGTTCGGCTTCGGCCCGGGCGGGAGCTGGCTGCCCGCGCCGGGGGAGTGGGCGGACTCGACGGTGGAGGTCCAAGGCGCGGACCCGGCCTCGGTGCTGCGGCTCTACCGCGCGGCCCTCGCGCGACGCCGCGAGCTGCCCGCGCTGGGCGACGGGGAGCTGACCTGGCTGGACGCCCCCGACGGCGTGCTGGCGTTCCGCCGCGAACCGGGCTTCACCTGCGCCACCAACCTCGGCGACGCCCCGGTCGCGCTGGACCTGCCGGGTGAGCTCCTGATGAGCAGCGACGGGCTCGCCGCCTGGACCGGTGAGCTGGCGCCGAACACCACGGTCTGGCTGGAAAACCGGGAAAAGTGAACGACGTGTGGGTCTATTTCCGCCCAACTGAACGTGGTCACATGTGAATCGCCAACAACACGGAGGTGATTCGCGTGATGCGACGATTAGGCACGACCGCGGCAGCGGCGGCTCTGTCCGCCGTCGCCGTGGTCGGTTTCCAGGCGCCCGCCTCGGCGGCTCCGAACTTCCAAGTGCCCTTCAAGTGCGGCGTCGAGGTCACGGCCGCCACGTTCAGCGGGCACAGCCCGGCCAACTCGGTCGACTTCCAGCGCGACGGCATCACCGGCATGGCCGTCCTCGCCTCGGCGGGCGGCACGGTGACCCGGTCGGAGAACGAGGGCGACACCAGCTACGGCCGCTGGATCGAGCTCGACCACGGCAACGGCTGGCGCACCCGCTACGCCCACCTGTCCAGCCAGGGCGTCTCCGTCGGTGAGAAGGTCTCGGCGGGCAGCAAGATCGGCGAGGCCGGCGCCACCGGCGGCGTGACCGGCCCCCACCTGCACTACGAGCAGATCCTCGACGGCGCCGACCGCAAGGTCGTCCTCAACGGCGAAGCCGTCCCCTACTACGACCACACCCCGTTCACCAGCAAGAACAACTGCTGACCCGGGACGCGAAAACGGCCGGTCCGCCTCCCGTGGGGTGGACCGGCCGTTGTGCGTTCGGGTCAGAGGCGCACGGGGTAGTGGGGCTCGGGGACCTCGGGGGAGAGGCGGCCCTCGATGAAGATGGCGTGCCAGAGCATGAACACCAGCAGGGCCCACAGGCGGCGGCTGTGGTCGAGGACGCCGGAGCGGTGCTCCTCCAGCAGCTGCAGGATCGCGCGGCGGTCCAGCAGGTGATCGGTCTGCGACTGCTGGATGATGTTGCGCGCCCAGTCGTGCATCTCGTCCTTGAGCCAGTGCCGGATCGGCACCGGGAAGCCCAGCTTGCGCCGGTTGAGCACGTGCGCCGGGACGACCTGGTACATGGCCTGGCGCAGCGCGTACTTGGTGGTCTCGCTGGTGATCTTCTGCTCCAGCGGCACCGTGCTCGCCACCCGGAAGACCTCCGGGTCCAGGAACGGCACCCGCAGCTCCAGCGAGTTGGCCATCGTCATCTTGTCGGCCTTGACCAGGATGTCGCCGCGCAGCCAGGTGAAGAGGTCCACGTGCTGCATCCGGGTCACCGGGTCCCAGTTCTTCGACAGGGAGTACGGAGCGCCGGTGATGTCCTTGTGCGAGACGCCCGGGTCGAAGGCCCGCATGATGTTGCGCAGCTGGTCGTCGCGGAAGATCCGCGCGTTGCCGTAGTAGCGCTCCTCCAGGTCCAGCGAACCGCGCCGCAGCAGGTCCTTGCCGCGCACGCCCTCCGGGATCCGGGTGGAGACCTTGCCCATCGCCTTGCGCAGCGCGCCCGGCACCTTCTCGAACGGCGCCAGCGACAGCGGCTCGCGGTAGATCGTGTAGCCGCCGAACAGCTCGTCGGCGCCCTCGCCGGAGAGCACGACCTTCACGTGCTGGCGGGCCTCGCGGGCGATGAACCACAGCGGGACCAGCGCCGGGTCGGCCACCGGGTCGTCGAGGTACCAGGTGATCAGCGGCAGCGCGTCCATCATCTCCTGCGCGGAGACGGTGCGGACCACGTGCTTGACGCCGATCGCCGCGGCCGACTCGGCGGCCACGTCCACCTCCGAGTAGCCCTGCCGCTCGAAACCGGTGGTGAAGGTGATCAGGTTCGGGTTGTGCTCCTTGGCGAGCGCCGCGATCGCCGTGGAGTCGATGCCGCCGGACAGGAACGAGCCGACCGTCACGTCGGCGCGCATGTGCTTGGCGACCGAGTCGCGCATCACATCGACGATCTCGTTCTGCAGCCGCCGGACGTCGGCGTCGGTGTTGGCCGGGCGCGGCCGGAAGTTCGGCTGGAAGTACCGCTCGGTCACCACCTGGCCGCCGGGGGCGACGGTGAACGAGGTGCCCGACTCGATCCTGCGGATCTGCCGGTGCAGCGACTCGGGCTCCGGCACGTACTGCAGCACGAAGTAGTGCTGCATCGCCTTGTGGTCGAGCTCCTCGCTGATCTTCAGCGTGTTCGCCAGGCTGAGCAGGCTCTTCTTCTCGCTGGCGAAGGCCGTGCCGCCGGGACCGGTGGCGAAGAACAGCGGCTTGATGCCGAACGGGTCGCGGGCGCCGTAGACCACCTTGCGCTCGCTGTCCCAGATCATGAACGCGAACATGCCGCGCAGCCGGCCGACCGAGTGCGGGCCCATGTAGTGGTAGGCCGCGACGATGACCTCGGTGTCGCCGTCGGTGCCGAAGCGGGCGCCGTACTGCTCGATGAGCTCGGCGCGCAGCTCCAGGTAGTTGTAGATCTCACCGTTGAAGGTGATCGTGTAGCGCTGCGGGTTCTCCGGCGGACCCCAGGTCAGCGGCTGGTGGGAGTGCTCCAGGTCGATGATCGACAGGCGGTTGAAGCCGAGGACGACCTCACCTCCCTGCCAGGTGTCGCTCTCGTCCGGTCCCCGGTGGCGTTGACACGGCAGCGCGTTGGCCACGGCGTTCACGCTGTAACCGGCAGTTTCTTCGGTGGGACAGATGAGTCCAAGCAGGCCGCACACGCGTCTCGTGCACCTCTCCGAGTCGGGGGGAAAAGGCTGCGTCCAGTATGCAGAACCTCGGCCCGCGCGCTGCACGCGCGTGGTGCGGGCGTGATCTCCGCCCCCGGAGCAGTATCGCGGCTACACCTGGGCTAGGCTCTGCCCAGGATTCCGGCGGCGGATCTGCGGTCGCCTGCGGGCGAGCGAGGATCCACCCAAGCCGCTTCGGTGAGTTTTGCACGAGGAGGCGTCGCGCAGTGGGCCTGAAGGAGGGGACCCGAGTGCCACGGCTGGTCAAGGTCGCTGGTCTGATCGGCCTGGTTGGTGTCGCGGCCACTGGCTGCACGACCGACGAGGTCCTGCGGTTCGGATGGCCAGAGGGTGTCACCCCGCAGGCCGAGGCGATGCGGAACCTGTGGACCTGGTCGGTCATCGCAGCACTCGCGGTCGGTGTGTTGGTGTGGGCGCTGATCTTCTGGTCGGTCGCGTTCCACCGCAAGAAGAAGAAGGACGACGAGCTGCCGCGGCAGTTCCAGTACAACCTGCCGCTCGAACTCATCTACACGGCGATTCCGTTCGTGCTGGTGGTCGTGCTGTTCTACTTCACGGCGGTCACGCAGAACACGGTCCTGGCCAAGCCGGCCAACCCGGACCAGACCGTGAACGTGGTCTCGTTCCAGTGGAACTGGGAGTTCAACTACCCGGAGTACAAGACGCCGGACGGGCAGCCGGTGCGCACCGTCGGCAGCAGCAGCGAGATCCCGCTGCTGGTCGTGCCGGTCGGCGAGCGCGTCGAGTACCACATCAGCTCCACCGACGTCATCCACTCGTTCTTCGTCCCGGAGTGGCACTTCAAGCGGGACACCTTCCCGTACCCGGACAAGAACAACCAGGACAACGTCTTCCAGAACACCGTGGAGCGAGAAGGCTCGTTCGTGGGCCGGTGCGCCGAGCTGTGCGGCACCTACCACGCGATGATGAACTTCGAGGTCCGCGCGCTGTCGCAGGACAAGTTCGACCGGTACATGCAGCTGCGCACCCAGGTGAACCCGCGGACGGGCCAGCCGTACACCGCGGCCGAGGCGCTCGGCGAGATGAACTGCGGTGAGCTGTGCACGCCGCACGCGGTGACCGGTGTTCCGTTCAACACCGATCGCACGGGTGGTCAGCCCTCCGGCATCGGGACGAACAGCTAGGGGTGCCCTCGACGGGGCGTACGGCGTGAGAGCGAGGACTCCATGAAGGTCGAAGCGAAGATCTTCAACATCATCACCGTTTTCTTCTTCCTGTCCGCAGTGGTCTACGGGCTCTGGGCCAAGGAGCCGGTGGGCACCGTGGCGCTGATCCTGGTCGGCGGACTGTCCCTGATCATCGGCAGCTACCTGTCCTTCGTGGCTCGCCGGATCGAGGACCGCCCCGAGGACAACCCGGACGCGGAGATCAGCGACGGTGCCGGTGAACTGGGCTTCTTCAGCCCGGGCAGCTACTGGCCGGTCGGCCTGGCCGCAGGCGCGGCGTTCGCGGGCATCGCCCTGGCGTTCTTCCACGTCTGGATGATCGTGCTCGCGGTCGGCTTCCTGCTGATCATGGTCGCGGGCCTGGTGTTCGAGTACCACACCGGCCAGAGCAGCCACTGACGCGCTAGACGCGAAGAGGCCCCTCGGTTCCCACCGAGGGGCCTCTTCGCGTCTAGGATTCGTCCGTCGAAGCACCCGCGCAGCCAGGAGGATTCCCGTCGTGATCACCGCGATCGTGCTGATCAAGACCGCCGCTGACCGCCTCGCCGAGGCGGCTCAGGAGATCGCCGACCTCGACGGTGTCGACGAGGTGTACTCCTGCGCCGGCGACGTCGACCTCATCGCCATGCTCCGCGTCGCCAAGCACGAGGAGCTGGCCGACATCGTCCCCGGGAAGATCAACAAGGTGGCGGGCGTCGAGGACACCGACACCCACATCGCCTTCCGCTCCTACTCGCGCAGGGACACCGAGGCCGCCTTCTCCATCGGCCTCGAGGAGGAGTGAGTCAGCGCAGCTCGGCGCACAGCGTCGTCCAGCGGTCCAGGAGGGCCGCCGAGGCGCCCGAATCGATCGCCTCGGCCACCCGGGCCAGACCGGCCTCGAACTGGGTCTTCAGGTCGGCTCCGGGCCCGTCGTAGGCGACGCGCGCGCCCGCGGCGTTGAGCAGGACCGCGTCCCGGACGGGTCCCTTCTCTTCCCGGCCAGCAGGTCCCGCACGACCTGGGCGTTGTCCTTGGCGTCGCCGCCCTGGAGGTCCTCGGCGCGGGTGCGGGCGATGCCGAAGTCCTGCGGATCGAGCGCCTCCTCGCGGACCGTGCCGTCGTGGACCACCCAGACCGTGCTAGCGGCCGTGGTGGTGATCTCGTCCATGCCGTCGTCGCCGCGCACCACCAGGGCCGAGTTGCCGCGGGCCGCGAAGACGTCGGCGACCACCGGCGCCATCCGGCGGTCCGCGCAGCCGATCAGGCCGGCGGCCGGACGGGCCGGGTTGGTCAGCGGGCCGAGCAGGTTGAACGCGGTCGGGATGCCGATCTCGCGGCGCGGGGAACCGGCGTGCTTGAAACCGGGGTGGAACACCGGCGCGAAGCAGAAGCCGATGCCGACCTCCTCCACGCAGCGGGTCACGTCCCGGGGCGCCAGCTCGATCGCCACGCCGAGCTCTTCGAGCACGTCGGCGGTGCCGCACTTCGAGGACGCCCGGTTGCCGTGCTTGACGACGGTGACCCCGGACGCGGCCAGCACGATCGAGGCCATCGTGGAGATGTTCACGCTGCCGCTGCGATCACCGCCGGTGCCGACGATGTCCACCGCGCGCTGGGTGATGTCCAGGGTGCGGGCGTGCTGCAGCATCGCGTCGGCCATGCCGCGCACCTCGGAGGGCGTCTCGCCCTTGGCCCGCAGCGCGACCACGAACCCGGCCACCTGGGCCGGGGTCGCCTCGCCGGACATGATCAGGTCCATGGCCCAGGCGGTGTCCTCCGCGGACAGGTCCGTACCCGCGACCAGGCTGCCCAGCAGCCCTGCCCAACTTCCCGCCATGGTTCCCACGATCTACTCCGTCGGTGTTGCCTGTTCGAAGAAACTACCCTGCCTTCCGCCGCGCCTCCTGATCCGCCGGTTATGGCATGGATCGCAACGAGGTGACCGGATTTCAACGGAAAACGGAGTCCTGACCTCCGTTGAAATCCGGTCACCACTCGCAGCGTTCGGGTCAGGCGGGGACGGGCTTGCCCTGGGTGCGCAGGACCTCGGCGACCGTCTCGGCGGAGGCCAGCGGGTCCAGCGGGTGGACCAGGACCGCGTCGGCCTGGGACCAGGTGGCCAGCCAGCGGTCGTCCTTGCGGCGGACCGCGACGACGATCGGCGGGCACTGCGCGATCTCGTTCTTGAGCTGGCGCGAGACGCCCATGCCGCCGGTGGGCTGGGCCTCGCCGTCCAGGATCAGCAGGTCGACCTTGCCCGCGTCGACCTCGCTGAGGACGTCGGCGACGGTGCCCGCCTCGACGTAGTGCAGCCGGTCCAGATCGGGTGCCGGGCGGCGCCCGACGGCGTTGATGATCGCCTCCCGGACCTCGGGGCGGTGGCTGAACACGAGAACGTTCGTTGTTGCGGTGCTCATCACTGGCTCCTCGTCGAGCTGGCGGTACACCCGCACCCGATGTGCGCAGCACGGGGCTTGACTCGTGACGAATGCTAGCCGCCGGAGCGGGTGTGACAGTAGCCACCTCGCCGGATTCGATCAGTCGGTCCGATTCGATCAGTCGGGTCCGGGTTGCAGCGCGTCCCAGCCGAAGACCTGGCCGCCGTGCCGCTGGGCCAGTCCGGCCATCCGCGAGCTCTCCTGTGAGCAATGCAACGCATCCAATCGCTGCACACGGAGAGCGACCAACGGGGTCAATCCGGACACGCTGAGCTCCTCCGCGCGCCCTCCGGGCCGCAGGACCCAGTCGTCCTGGGCCAACAGCGCCTCAGCGGTGTCGACCACGTCACCCGGAAGTGCCAGGTGGTGCCGCAGCACGGCCGGGTGCTCGGGCTCCCACCCGGTGGCGCGGGCCAAGGCGGTCGAGGCCGCCTCGGTGTCGTCGTAGGACCACACCACCACCTGCAGACCGGGATCATCGATGCTGATCACGGGCTTGCCGGTGCGGCGGCGGCCGAGCCCCAGGGCCGCCAGCGCGGTCCGAAGAGTTTTCACGTTGAGTTACCTCCAGATCGCGATCCGATCACCCCGCGGTCGTAGGGGAGGCCCCGAGGGCGCGAGGGGAAAAGCTGCAAGACATAATGCGTCGCGTGACAACGGCAGCGCCCTCAATCAGTCAACGCGTGCACTCGCTGAACCGACCCAACATGGTCAGCGTCGGCACCATCGTTTGGTTGGCCAGCGAGCTGATGTTCTTCGCTGGGCTCTTCGCCATGTTCTTCACGGTGAAGGCGCAGAACGAGGGCGTGTGGCCACCACCGCCCACTCACCTGAACCTCCCGTACGCCCTCCCGTTCACGATCATCCTGGTGGCGTCCTCGTTCACCTGCCAGTGGGGCGTGTTCGCGGCGGAGCGGGGTGACGTCTTCGGTCTCCGCCGGTGGTACGTGATCACGCTGATCATGGGCACGATCTTCGTGCTCGGGCAGGCCGGTGAGTACTTCCAGTTGGTCACCGAGCACGCGACCACCATCGCGTCGTCGGCCTACGGCACGGTCTTCTACATGACGACCGGCTTCCACGGGCTGCACGTCGTCGGCGGTCTGGTCGCGTTCGTCTTCCTGATCATCCGGACGAAGCTCAGCAAGTTCACGCCGGCCCAAGCCATCGCAGCGATCGTCGTGTCGTACTACTGGCACTTCGTGGACATCGTGTGGATCGGCCTCTTCGCCGTGATCTACCTCGTCCCGTGATCGCTCCTCCAGCGAGGAACCTCGATCGCCTGGCACGAACGAGGCCGAAACGAACACCCCGAACCGGACAGCAAGGGTTGCCGCACTCATGACCACCACTAAGAAACGGAACCGCGCGGGCTCGAAGCTCAAGCGGCGGATCTCCGGTGTACTGGCGCTGGGCATCGCGCTGGTGGGTGCCGGTGGGCTGTACACCGTCGTGACTCCCGAGCCGCAGACCGCGCACGCCGCAGCGGACCCGGCGCTGGTGAGGCAGGGCGAGCAGCTCTACAACAACGCCTGCATCAGCTGCCACGGATCCAACCTGCAAGGCGTGCAGGACCGTGGCCCCAGCCTGACGGGCGTCGGCGAAGCCGCCGTGCACTTCCAGGTCTCCACCGGCCGCATGCCGATGGTCCGCCAGGAGGCGCAGGCCATGCGCAAGCCGCCGAAGTTCAGCCCGGAGGAGATCGACGCGCTGGGCGCCTACGTGCAGACCTACGGCGGTGGGCCGGAGTCGCCGAAGCAGTCCGGTGAGGCGCTGCAGGGCGGCGACCCCGCCCGCGGTGGCGAGCTCTACCGCCTGAACTGCTCCTCCTGCCACAACTTCACCGGGCGCGGCATCGCGATGTCCTCCGGCAAGTTCGCCCCGAACCTGCACGAGGCGACCGAGACCGACATCTACAACGCGATGCTCACCGGGCCGCAGAACATGCCGAAGTTCTCGGACCGGCAGCTCACCCCGGAAGAGAAGAAAGACATCATCGCCTACGTCAAGTCCGTGACCAACGGGAACAACAACCCGGGCGGCAATGACCTCGGCGGCTACGGGCCGGGACCGGAGACGGTGATCGCCTGGGTCGTGGGACTCGGCGCGCTGATCGGCCTCACCCTGTGGATCGGAGCCAGGGCATGAGTGACCAAGAGAACAAGGAATACACCGAGGCCGAACTGGCCGAGATGAGCCGCGACGAGAAGATGCGTCTGGGCCTGGCCCTCGACGACGTCGAGCTCGTCGAGTACCGGGACAACTTCCCGGTCAAGGGCACCCGCGCCGAGCGCCGGGCCGAGCGCAACGTCTCCGCCTGGTTCGCGCTGGCCGGTCTGTCCGCGCTGGCCTTCGTCGCGGTCTTCATCTTCTGGCCGTGGGAGTACCAGCCCTACAACGAGCCGCGCGGGCACTTCATCTACTCGCTGTACAACCCGCTGATCGGGTTCTTCCTCGGCCTGTCCATCCTGGCCGTGGGCATCGGCGTGGTGCAGTACCAGAAGAAGTTCATCCCGCACGAGGTCGCGGTGCAGCAGCGCCACGACGGCCACGGCTCCAGCGAGGTGGACCGGCAGACGACCGCCGCGATCCTGGCCGACGCCGGGGAGCGCAGCGGCATCGCCCGCCGCAAGATGATCACGCGGTCCGCGGGCTTCGGCCTCGGCGCCTTCGGCCTCGGTGCCGGCGTGTTCGTGCTCGGCGGCATGGTGCGCAACCCCTGGGCCGAGGAGGGCCAGGCGTCGCTGCTGCACACCGGCTGGATGCCGGAGCACCCGGGCGAGAAGATCTACCTGCGTCGCGACACGGGCAACCCGCACGACGTCTCGCTGCTGCGTCCCGAGGACATCGACGCCGGTGGTTTCGAGACCGTGTTCCCGTTCCGCGAGGCATGGCGGCACAACGAGGAAGAGCTCATCACCTCGATGCGCAAGGGCGACGCGCCGGTCATGCTGATCCGGCTCCGCCCCGGCAGCAAGCCGGTCAAGCGCAAGGGGCAGGAAGACTTCAACTACGGCGACTACTACGCCTACTCGAAGATCTGCACCCACCTGGGCTGCCCGACGTCGCTGTTCGAGCAGCAGACCGGCCGCCTGCTCTGCCCGTGCCACCAGTCGCAGTTCGACGTGGTCAACACCTATGCGAAGCCGGTGTTCGGCCCGGCCACGCGTGCCCTGCCCCAGCTGCCGATCACGGTGGACGAGGACGGCTACTTCGTGGCGAAAGGCGACTTCATCGAGCCCGTCGGTCCGGCGTACTGGGAGCGTAAGTCATGAGTTCGATCACCACGCCCACGAAGGGAGAGAGCAAGCTGTACGGCAAGGTCGCGCACGCCGCCGACGAGCTGGACACGCGCTACCGCTTCGCTCCCGGCATGCGGCGGCAGCTGAACAAGGTCTTCCCGACGCACTGGTCGTTCCTGCTCGGCGAGATCGCGCTCTACACGTTCATCCTGCTGCTGATCACGGGCACCTACCTGGCGTTCTTCTTCGACCCCTCCATGCAGGAGGTCGAGTACCAGGGCGTGTTCACCAACCTGCGCGGCGTCGAGATGTCGCGGGCGTTCGAGAGCGCGCTGGACATCTCCTTCGAGGTCCGCGGCGGTCTGTTCGCCCGCCAGCTGCACCACTGGGCGGCGCTGCTGTTCATGGCGTCGATGGTGGCGCACATGCTGCGCATCTTCTTCACCGGCGCGTTCCGCCGCCCGCGTGAGACGAACTGGATGATCGGCGTCACGCTGTTCATCCTCGGCATGTTCGAGGGCTTCACCGGCTACTCGCTGCCGGACGACCTGCTGTCCGGCACCGGTGTCCGGATCGCCTCCGGCATCGCGATGTCGATCCCGGTGCTCGGCACCTGGGTGCACTGGATCCTGTTCGGCGCCGAGTTCCCGGGCACCGACCTGATCCCGCGGTTCTACCTGTTCCACGTGTTCCTGCTGCCGGGTCTGATCCTGGGTCTGGTCGCGGCGCACCTGGCGCTGGTCTGGTACCAGAAGCACACCCAGTTCCCGGGCGTGAAGCGCACCGAGAGCAACGTGGTCGGCGTCCGGATCATGCCGGTGTTCGCGGTCAAGGCCGGTGCGTTCTTCGCGATGGTCGTCGGCGTCTGCGCGATCATGGCCGGTGTCTTCCAGATCAACCCGATCTGGAACCTGGGCCCGTACATCGCCTCGCAGATCTCCGCCGCGTCGCAGCCCGACTGGTACATGATCTGGACGGACGGCTCGTCGCGTCTGTGGCCGGCCTGGGAGGTCTACCTGGGACCGTTCACGATCCCGGCGGTGTTCTTCCCGACCGTGCTCTTCATGGGCATGATCTTCACGACGGCGATCATGTACCCGGCCATCGAGCGCAAGCTCAGCGGCGACGACGCGCACCACAACCTGCTGCAGCGTCCGCGCGACAACCCGGTACGCACCTCGCTGGGTGCCATGGCGCTGACGTTCTTCATGGTGCTGATGATCTCCGGTACGAACGACATCATCGCGTTCGAGTTCAACATCTCGCTGAACGCGATGACCTGGGCCGGCCGCATCGGCCTGCTGGTCGCACCGCCGATCGCGTACTGGATCACCTACCGGATGTGCCTGGGCCTCCAGCACAGCGACCGCGAGGTGCTCGACCACGGCGTCGAGACCGGCATCATCAAGCGGCTCCCGCACGGTGAGTTCATCGAGGTCCACCAGCCGCTCGGCCCGGTGGACGACCACGGTCACCCGCACGAGCTCCCGTACCAGGGCGCTCCGGTGCCGAAGAAGATGAACAAGCTGGGCGCCGCCGGCCACCCGGTCGAGGGCAGCCTGCTGCGGCCCGACCCGGTCGACGAGACCGCTGCTCTGGAGCAGGCCCGTCACGACGACGCGGTCCGCGAAGCGGAGGAGCGCGCGCAGCTCGCCGCAGGCAAGTCGCAGTCGGCGGAGTAAGCACCGCGGTCGAAGCGGCCCGGTACCCCTCGGGGTGCCGGGCCGCTTCGCTTTCTCCAGGCGCGGGCCGAGGGCGGTCGGTAGCGTCCCGGGCATGGCTACGCTGCAGGATCCGAAGGTCCGCGAGTTCCTCTCCCAGGGCACCCGCACCGGGTTGCTCGGTTTCACGGCCGCCGACGGGCGCCCGCTGGTGGCGCCGGTGTGGTTCGTCGTGGACGGCGACGTGCTGGTGTTCAACACCGGCAAGGACACGGCCAAGGGCAAGTCGATCCTCCGGGACCCGAGGCTGGCGCTGTGCGTCGACCTGCCCCAACCGCCGTTCGCCTTCGTCCAGGTCCAGGGCACGGCGGAGATCTCCGAAGACCCGCAGGACCTCGTCGACACGGCCACCACGATCGCCGCCCGCTACATGGGCCCCGACAAGGCCGAGGAGTTCGGCCGCCGCAACGGCGTCCCCGGCGAGCTCGTCGTCCGCCTCCGCCCCACCAAGATCAATGCCGCCTTCGACATGACCGCCTGACCCGACGCCGCGGACCGGATTACGGCAGTAATCCCATCCCGGATTACGGCCGTAATCCGGGTGGTGACCGGAATACGGCCGTAATCGGTGGGGGGAATGCGGGAGGGGTCCTGTGTTCCGCGCTCGGGTGGTGGGGTCAGTCGAGGGCGGCGTAGGGGGTTCTGCCGGTGGTGGCCTTGTCGAGCCACGAGCGCCAGGTGGCGGCTGCCGAGGCGGGTTCGGTCCAGGGGGTCGTGGTGCGGACGAGGCGGGTGCCGCCGGTGGTGAGCCATCGGTAGAGGACTCGGGTCTCGTCTGCGGTGGCGCCGTGGAGCGGGCCGGGGCCGTCGAGGACGGTTTCCGCCGAGGCCCGGAGCAGGTCGACGACCGGCATCGGGGGGACGCCTCGGCGGGCGACCCCGGCCGACGCGAGGCGGCCGTGCCGGATGACCGACAGGTGCCAGCCCCGGCGGCCGTCGGGTCGGGCCGCGACGAGTTCCGGGATCGACGCGAGGGCGGCGAGCCGCTGACCGCGGTCGAGGGAGCGCACCAGGTCGGCGAGCCGGTCGCGGTGGGTGGCGGCGTCCTCGAACCGCTCGGCGTCGGAGAGCCGCTGGAGCTCCTCGCGCAGCCGTTCCAGCAGGTGCCCGCTGCGCCCGCGGATGACGTCGCGGATCGCGATCACCTCGGGCTCGTAGTCCTCGGTGCTCTGCAGCCCGGCGCACGGCGCCCCGCAGCGGCCCAGCTCGTGCAGGGCGCACGGGCGGAGCGTCTTGCGCGGCGAGAGCCGGTCGGTGCAGCGCCGCACGAGCGTCGCCGACTGCAGCGCTTCGACGGCGGTGCTCGCGGCGTGCCGCGACCCGAACGGGCCCAACGCGTCCTCGCGCGGCGTGCGCACGATCGACAGCCTCGGGAACGCCTCGTCGGTGAGCACGACCCACCACGCGCGCTGCGGGAACTTCGAGCGCCGGTTGTAGCGCGGCTGGTGCGCTGAGAGCAGCCGCAGCTCCCGGACCTCGGCCTCCAGCGGGTGCGCGCACTCGACGTGGTCGACGCGCTCGGCGATGCCGACCATCTCCTTCACCCGCGCCCGGCGCTCGCCCGCGGTGAAGTACTGCCGGACGCGCCGCCGCAGGTCGGAAGCGGTGCCGACGTAGAGGACCTCGTCGTTGGGGCCCCGGAAGAGGTAGACGCCCGGCGAGTTGGGCAGCGCGTCGGCGAGCCCGCGCTTGCGCTTCTGCTGCGGGGTGACGTCGGGCAGGTGCCCGAGCAGGTCCTCCAGGGTGCGCACGCCGAGCGGGCCGACGCGCTCCAGCAGCGAGTGCAGCACGTCGACGGTGGCGCGCGCGTCGTCCAGCGCCCGGTGCACCGGTTGGGTGCGCGCGCCCAGGACGCGGGCGAGCGTGCCGAGCTTGTGGTTGGGCGTCTCGTCGCGGGTGAGCACCCGGCGCGCGAGCCGGACGGTGTCGACTACCTGCGGTTTCGGCCACTCCAGCCCGAGCTTCTGGCAGCCGGCGCGCAGGAACCCGATGTCGAACGGCGCGTTGTGGGCGACCAGCACCGCGCCCCGGCAGAACTCCAGGAACGCGGGCAGCACGCTGTCCCAGCGCGGTGCGTCGTGCACCATCGCCTCGGTGATGCCGGTGATCGACACGACGGCGGGCGGGATGCCGCGTTCGGGGTTCACCAGCGTTGCGAACTCGCCGAGCACCTCCCCGCCGCGGACCTTCACCGCGCCGATCTCGGTGACCGCGTCGCCCTCCCGATCACCCCCGGTCGTCTCCAGGTCGACCACCACGAACGTCGCTGCGTGCAGCGGGATTTCGTCGCTGATGGCGATCTCGTCGAAGCTCAGCTGGCGGTGCGCGGACATCATCGGCACGTTACGTCCTCCTACCGACAACGCGGCGGTGGCACGGGTGGGGGACGTCGGCGATTAGCCTGGGGGGATGGCGACGGCGAGTTCGGGACAGGACGGTCCCACCCCTGAGGAGTCCGCTGTGGACGGTGCACAGCGCACTTCCGGCGCTGCGCCTGTCGATTTCGAGGACCTGCCGCCGCCGCTGCGCGCGCGGCTCGCCGACCTGGCAGCCGGGGCGCTCGACGAGATGCGCCCGTCGGACGTGCCGGCGGCGCTGCGCCCGGTGGTGCGCTTCGCACCGGCCAAGCGCGCCAAGCTCGGCCAGCCCGCGCTGCTGACCGCGCTGAGCGAGTCGTCGGTGTTCCGGACGTCGGTGCTGGACTGGTGCCGTCACCACCGCCCCGACGCGCTGTCGCTGGAGGACCCGGATCCGGTGGTGGTCGGGGCCGCCGCGGTGCTGCGGGGCGCCGCGATCGCGCCGCACTACGTGGAGCTGATCGCCTTCCGCAGCGAGCAGGGTCAGCTGCGGGCCGAGCGGGATTCGGCGCTGGCCAAGGTCGAGCGCCTGGTCGCCGAGGTCGACCGCCTCAAGGGTGAGCTGGCCGAGGCGCGGGAGTCGGCGGACCAGGCGGCGGGCAACGAGGAGGCCGACCGCCTGCGCAAGCGCCTGCGGGAGCAGGGCATGCGGCTGCGGGAGGCCAAGGACGCGGCCGAGGCGGCCCGCGAGGAGCTCGCGCGGGCGCGCACCGACCGCGAGGCGGCGATCGCCGAGATCGCCGCCGACCGGGACCGGGAGCAGGAGCGCGCGCGGGAGGAGCGGCAGCGCGCCGACCGGGCCGCCGCCGAGGTGCAGGTGGCGCGGGAGAGCGCCCGCGAGGCGCGGCAAGGCGACGAGGTCCGGTTGGCGCTGCTGCTGGAGACCCTGGAGGGCGCGGTCGGCGGGCTGCGCCGGGAGCTGGGCGCCGCCGGGTCGGGTCCGCGCCCGGCCGACGTGGTGCGGCGGGTGCGGGAGCAGACGGCGGTCGCCGGTGCGGTGGC
The DNA here is from genome assembly GCF_045278815.1 of Saccharopolyspora sp. ID03-671. NCBI lineage: Bacteria > Bacillati > Actinomycetota > Actinomycetes > Pseudonocardiales > Pseudonocardiaceae > Saccharopolyspora > Saccharopolyspora sp. ID03-671. The sequence continues at coordinate 2,237,224 of NZ_CP134054.1, read as the reverse complement.
GGACGTGGCCGCGCTGGACCGGTTGCTGGGCCTGCCAGCGGTGCACCTGATCGTCGACGGCTACAACGTCACCAAGACCGGGTACCCGGAGCTGCCGCTGGCGGATCAGCGGGATCGGTTGGCGCACCAGCTCGCCGCGCTGGCCGCGCGCACGGGTGCGGAGGTCACGCTGGTGTTCGACGGGGCGGACGTGCTGGCGGTGCCGACGGCCGGGCCGCGCGGGGTGCGGGTGCTGTTCAGCGAGTCGGGCGTGCAGGCCGACGACGTGATCCGCGATCTCGTCGCGGCCGAGCCGGAGGGCAGGCAGGTCGTGGTCGCCACGTCGGATCGGGCGGTGGTGACCTCGGTGCAGCGGCGCGGGGCCTACGCGGTCTCCTCGGCGATGTTGCTGGCGCGGTTGAACAGGGTCTGACCGTTCGCCGCTGGAACGGGCCCGCCTGGCGACTTCCGCCACGTGTCGGAAGTCATAGAAGATCACCCGAGCACGCTCCGTGTCCCGAAGGTGGGCGTGTTGTTGTCACTGTTCCAGGTGATAAGTCCGAATGATCCATCACTGTGAGCGAGCAACTATCCTCCGTTAGGGGAGATCAGTCGCGCTCAGTAGAAAACAGGACCCGCGTATAGACGCGCCGCCTCACCTTTCGTAACCTACCTGAGTCCTCGTGGCGATCAGTCGTCCAGACCGGGCGACACGCGAGGCGCCGCTGATTCGGTTTTGTCGGGGAACCGGGCCGCGTTCCAGCGGGTTTTCCGCATGCGGTCAGGCGGTTTGGACGCACGAAGGAGCTGTGCGCGACGTGGCGTCGCACGGAATCAAGCGCTCATTGCGAGGTGCCCTGGCCGCAACCGCGGTCGCAGCCGTCGTCGGCATGACCTCCGGCGGAGCCGCCCTCGCAGATCCGCCTCTCCCGAACACCGCCTCGGACGCGGCCAAGCAGGTCCGCGAGCTCCAGCACCAGGCTGAGCAGCTCACCGAGGAGAAGAAGAAGGCCGAGGACGACCACGAGGCCAAGAAGGCCGAACTGGCCCGTTCCGAGGCTCAGGCCGCGCAGGCCGAGCAGGTCGCCAACCAGGCCCGCGGCGAGGAAGAGAAGTTCCGCGGCCAGGTCGACAAGCTCACCCACGCCTCCTACCAGGGCGCGCGGATGAACAAGCTCTCCGCGCTGCTGGTGAGCGAGACCCCTGACGACTTCCTGGACCGCGCCTCCGCGCTGGACGCGCTGGCCAAGGACAACAACGACGCGGTCAAGGCGCTGGCGGCCGCCACACACCAGGCCGAGACGGCCGAGCGCACGGCCAAGGACGCGCGCAACCGCGCCGCCCAGGCCGAGCAGGACGCCGCGCGCATCTCCGAGGACCTGAAGAACAAGTCCAAGGCGATGCAGGACCAGATCGACAAGGTCGAGGAGAAGTACGCCGAGCTCAGCGGTGAGGACCAGGACTCGCTGATCTCCGACGGCGACACCGGTGTCGGCTCCATCGCCGGTGCGGGCGCGGCGGTCGAGGCCGTCAACGCCGCGCTGAGCAAGCAGGGCTCCGCCTACGTGTGGGGAGCCAAGGGTCCGAGCACCTTCGACTGCTCCGGTCTGATGCAGTGGGCCTACAAGCAGGCCGGCGTGAGCATCGGCGGTTCCACCAAGACCCAGGTGACCGAGGGCAAGTCGATCTCGGCGAGCCAGCTCAAGCCGGGCGACCTGATCTTCTACTACAGCCCGGTCAGCCACGTGTCGATGTACATCGGCAACGGCAAGGCCGTGCACGCCCCGACCTCGGGCGACGTGGTCAAGGTCAGCGACTACAAGTCGATCGGCGACGTCACCTCGATGCGTCGGGTCGCGGGCTGATCCAGCGCTCGTTCGGGGCCGGTTCCTCCGGGGACCGGCCCCGAACTGCTCTCCGGGGCCACATCGACCGGGGTGGTGATCGGACTTACGATGCGATCCGTGTCTTCGACCGGGAAAGCGCGCGGCTGGCTGGTGCTCGCCGCGTCGGCCGCGGTGCTCGGCGGGCTCGCGCTGGTGGGTCTGCCCGAACCGGCCCCGGTCACCCCTCGGCCCGCCCCGGCGGAGAACGCCGGTCTGGCGGCGCGGCTTCCCGCCCCTGAGACGGCCGTGCGCGAGCTGCTGGCGCGTCGGCAGGACGCGATCCGCAGCGGTGATGAGGCGGCGTTCGCGGCCACCGTGGACCCCGAGGCGCCCGCCGAGTTCCAGCAGCGGCAGCTGCAGCTGTTCCACAACCTGCAGACGGTGCCGCTGACGACCTTCGACTACCGGCTCGACGGCGCTCCGCTGCCGCACGCCCCGGTGCCCGCCGCCGACGGCGTCCTGGCGTCCCGGGTGGCGCTGCGCTACGCGCTGTCCGGTGCGGACTCGGTGCCGACCGAGCGCCCGCTGGGCTACCTGTTCGCCCGGCGGGGCGCGTCCTGGTACCTCACCGACGACACCGGTGTCGTGCCGGACGCCTGGCGCGGACCGTGGGACTTCGGGCCGTGCGAGGTGCGGCGCACCGATCGCGGGCTGGTCGTCGGCCACGACGCGAAGGCCGTGGACCGGGTGGCGGCGCAGCTGGACTCGTCGGTCGCCGACGTCACCGAGGTGTGGGGGAGCGGCTGGGCGCAGCGGGTGGGCGTGCTGGTCCCCGAATCGCCCGAGGAGCTGCGGGCCCTGGTGGGGCCGGAGTTCGCCGTCGACGGCATCGCCGGGGTGGCGGTCGCCGATCTGGTGGACATCCGGACGAAGCGGGTCGAGGGCGCCCGGGTGGTGCTCACCCCGCGCACGTCGGTGGAACTCCCGGAGGTGGCGCTGGGGGTGGTGCTGCGGCACGAGATCACCCACGTCGCGGCTCGCGCGGTCACCGCCGACGGCGCTCCGATGTGGATGCTGGAGGGATTCCCGGACTACGTCGGCTACCGCAAGACCGGGCTCGCTCCGCGCGACATCGCTCCCGAGCTGGCCCGCGTGGTCAGCGAGGTCGGGCCGCCGCTGCGGCTGCCGACCAACAGCGAGTTCCACCAGGCCGGAAGCCGCCTCGACGTCACCTACCAGCAGTCCTGGTCGATCGTGCACTACCTGGCCGGACGCATCGGCGAGGACCGCCTCACCGACCTCTACCGCCGCATGGCCACGGCCACCACCCCGGAAGCCGCGGAGTCGGCCCTCCTGGAGACCACCGGCCTCACCAGCCCCCAACTCCTCCAGGCCTGGGGAGAAGATCTACCACGCACCCTCTCCTGACCCGGCACCTCCGGACCGAACCCCGCGCCCTTCGACACCCTCCGGACGCACGAAAACGGCGGTGCGAACACCGGTTTCCCGGTGATCGCACCGCCGAAGTTCACCCGAACCGGCCCCTCAAGTCGAAAACCGCTGTTTTCGACCGGACGAAAACCGCTGTTTTCGTCGCGCGAATGTTGCGGTTTTCGAACGGGGGTCCGTCGGTGGGGTCAGGAGTAGATGGCTTCGATGTCCGCTGCGTGGTTCTCGGCGACCTTGTTGCGCTTGAGCTTCATGCTCGGGGTGAGCTCGCCGGTGGCCTCGGTGAAGTCCTCGGTGAGGATGCGGAACTGCTTGATCGCCTCCGCGCGCGAGACCGCCTTGTTGGCCTCGTCGACCGCGCCCTGGACCTCGGCCCGCAGCGTCGGGTCGTTGATCAGCTCGGACATCGGCGTGTCGGCCGACCGGCCGTTGTTGGCCAGCCAGGACGGCACGAACTCCGGGTCCAGCGTGATCAGCACGCCGATGAACGGCTTCTGATCGCCGACCACCATGCACTGGCTGATCAGCGGGTGGGAGCGCAGCGCGTCCTCCAGCACGGCCGGGGCGACGTTCTTGCCGCCCGCGGTGACGATGATCTCCTTCTTGCGGCCGGTGATGCGCAGGTAGCCCTCGTCGTCCAGGGAACCCAGGTCGCCGGTGTGGAACCAGCCGTCCTCGATGGACTCCTTGGTGGCGGTCGGGTTGTTCCAGTACTCCTTGAACACCACGTCGCCCTTGATTAGCACCTCGCCGTCGTCGGCGATGCGGATCGTGGTGCCGGCCAGCGGGCGGCCGACGGTGCCGACCTTGAAGCCGTCCTCGACGTTGACCGCGGCGGCCGCGGTGGTCTCGGTCAGGCCGTAGCCCTCCAGCACCGGGACGCCGACGCCGCGGAAGAAGTGCGCGAGCCGCTCGCCCAGCGGGGCGCCACCGGACACCGCCGCGATGCAGCGGCCGCCGAGCGCGGCGCGCAGCTTGCCGTAGACGAGCTTGTTGAACACCGCGTGCTTGACCTTGAGGCCGAGCCCGGCGCCGCCGTCGTCCATCGCCTTGGAGTACTGGACGGCGGTTTCCTCGGCGGCGTCGAAGATCTTGCCCTTGCCGTCGCCGTGGGCCTTCTGCTTGGCCGTGTTGTAGACCTTCTCGAACACGCGCGGCACGGCCAGCACGAACGTCGGCCGGAACGAGCCGAGGTCGTTGATCAGGTCCTTGACGTCCGGCGTGTGGCCGAGGGTGACCTTGCCGTAGATGCACATGATGGTGATCGCGCGGGCGAGCACGTGGGCCATCGGCAGGAACATCAGCAGCGAGTTGCCCGGCTTGGTCAGCTGCGGGAACGCATCGATGTCGGCCCGCACCTCGGCGAGCATGTTGCGGTGGGTCAGCACGCAGCCCTTGGGGCGGCCGGTGGTGCCCGAGGTGTAGATGAGCGTAGCCGGGTCCTCGGCGTTGACCGACTTGCGGCGCTCGTGGACCTGCTGGTCCGATACCTCCGCGCCGAGCGCGGTGAGCTCGTCGATCGCGCCGGCCGCGCCGCCGCTGGTCGGGCCCTCGATCTGCCACACGTGGCGGACCTCGGAGAGCCGGTCGATCACCTTGTCGACCTCGGCGCGGTGGGCCTCGGTCTCCACGATGGCCGCCTTCGCGCCCGAGTCGGTGAGGATCCACTCGGCCTGGTCGGACGAGGAGGTCTCGTAGATCGGGACTGTGACGCCGCCGACAGTCCAGATCGCGAAGTCCAGCAGCGTCCACTCGTAGCGGGTGCGGGACATCAGCCCCACCCGGTCGCCGGACCCCACTCCGGCTGCGATCAGGCCCTTGGCCACGGCCAGGACCTGCGCCGCGAAGTCCGCGGCGGTGACGTCGACCCAGGTGCCGTCCACCCTGCGGCGGAAGCTCACCGTGCTCCCGAAACGCTCCGCGTTGGCCCACACCATGTCGGTGAGGTTCTCGTCCTCTGCCACTGTCGTAGTGGCGGGTGCGCTGAACTCTCGCACGTCGAAACCTCCGGGAAAAAAGCCTGTCTAGTGGGCACAACCTAACGCTGATAGTTACTGGGCGGTAGCCCCCGTTATCTCAGGCCACACCAGCGGTCACAGCCTAGACCTCGTCGATTCGGATGATCTCCCACCGGTCACGGGCATCACACGCGAGGAACCGGGTAGGCAGGAACAAGTGCACAACGGGCGGTGCGATTCGGCACCTCGGCGGATTAGGTTTGGGGCCGATCAGGTTCGGGGGAGGCCCGTCGTCGGAAAAGAGGTTGAGGTTGCGCGTTCACGTCGTGTCGGACGTTCACGGAAACGTCGAGGCATTGAAACGCGCCGGAGACGGGGCCGACGCGCTGGTCGTGCTGGGGGACCTGATCGACTTCGTCGACTACCAGGACCACGGCAACGGCATCCTCGGCCGGGTCTTCGGGGCCGAGAAGGTCGCGCGGTTCGCCGAGCTGCGGCGCAGCCGTCGCGGGCCGGAGTTCGGGGCCTACATCCGCTCGCTGTGGGCGAGCCTGACCGACCCGGCCGCGACGATCACCGAGGCGGTGCGGGAGCAGTACGCCGAGCTCTTCGGCGCGATGACCGCCCCGACCTACGCCACGCCCGGCAACGTCGACGCGCCGCACCTGTGGCCGGAGTTCGCGAGCGAGGGCATCCGGATCTTCGACGGCGAGACGGTCGAGATCGGCGGGCTGACCTTCGGCTTCGTCGGCGGCGTCCGGCTGCCCGAGGGCGCGACGCTGCGCCAGCACTCGGCGTGGGTGCCCTACCTGCGCGTCGCCGAGGAGTACGACGCGGCGGTCGCCGCGCTGCCGCCGGTGGACGTGCTGTGCACCCACCAGCCGCCCGCCGTTCCGGAGCTGACCTACGACGTCGTGGCGCGCAACCAGGAGGCCGGTGCCGACAGCGTCCTGGAGCGCATCCGCGCTGATCAGCCCCGGTGGTCGCTGTTCGGGCACGTGCACCAGCCGCTGTCGCAGCGGATGCGGCTCGGGCGCACCGAGTGCGTCAACGTCGGGCACTTCAAGCGGACGCAGACGCCCTACGTCCTGCGGTGGCGATGACGCCCGAGGAGGTGAGTTTCGCGGACTTCGCAGAAACCTTGCTCCTCGTTGACGTCGTGCCGGGGGCTACCCGGTAACCTGCGCGCATGGTCGATCAGTCCACCCAGTCCATCGAGATCGAAGCCCCGGCTGCGCGGATCATGGCGGTCATCGCGGATTTCCCGGCCTATCCGGAGTGGGCGGAAGCGGTCAAGGAGACCGAGGTGCTCTCCGAGGACTCCGGCGGCAACGCCGAGCGGGTCCGGTTCGTGCTGGACGCGGGCGTGGTCAAGGACACCTACACCAACGTCTACGACTGGTCCGCCGACGGTCTCTCGGTGAGCTGGGAGCTGACCGAGGGTCAGGTGCAGAAGGCACAGCAGGGCAGCTACACGCTCAAGCCGCTCGGCGACGAGCGCACCCAGGTGACCTACAGCCTCGCGGTGACGCTGGCGATCCCGATGATCGGCATGTTCCGCCGCAAGGCCGAGAAGATGATCATGGACACGGCGCTCAAGGAGCTCAAGCGCCGCGTGGAAGCGGAATAGGCCGCCCTTGCGCATCCTGCTGTTCACCGGGAAGGGCGGGGTCGGCAAGACGACCCTGGCCGCGGCCACCGCCGCGCGCGTCGCGGGCGAGGGCGGCAAGGTGCTGGCCGTGTCGACCGATCCGGCGCACTCGCTGGCCGACGCGCTGGGGGCCGAACTCGGCGCGCAGCCCCGCGAGGTCCGCGTCGGCGAGACCGGGGCGGCGCTGCACGCTGCCGAGGTGCAGACCCGGGGACTGGTCGACGGCACCTGGCGCGAACTGCGGGAGCACCTGCGAACCCTGTTGCGCGGCGCGGGAATCGGCGACGTCGACGCCGAGGAGCTCACCGTCCTCCCCGGCGTCGAGGACCTGCTGGCGCTGGCCGAGGTGCACCGGCTCGCCGCGAGCGGGCTGTGGGACACGGTGATCGTCGACTGCGGCCCGACCGCCGAGACGCTGCGGCTGCTCGCCCTGCCGGAATCCCTGGCCGGATACCTGGAGCGGCTGTTCCCCGCGCACCGCAGGGCCGTTCGCGGCCTGCTGGCCGGGATCGCGGGCAGCGACCAGGTCGAGCGCTGGGACGCGGTGGCCGACGGGCTCGGCAGGCTCGCCGAGCAGCTGGCCGCCCTCAAGGACATGCTCACCGACGCCGGGACGAGCGTCCGCCTGGTGCTCACCCCGGAATCCGTGGTCGCCGCCGAGACCCGCCGGACGCTGACCGCCCTGGCGCTGCAGCGCATCCGCGTCGACGGGCTGGTCGCCAATCGCCTGGTCCCGCACCCGGGTTCGGCCCGCGGCGACGCGGCGAGCTGGCTGCGAACCCGCCGCAAGGAGCAGGAGAACGTCCTCGACGCGCTGCGCGCGGCCACCGACCTGCCGCTGCGCACCGTCGAGCACCGGGCCGCCGAGCCCGTGGGCACCGAGCAGCTGCTGGACCTGGGCGCCGAGCTCTACGGCGACGGCGATCCGCTCGCCAACGACGCCGCAGCGCCGGAGATGCGCGTCGGTGGTGGTGGCCGGTCGCTGGACTCGGAGTACACGCTGCGGATCGGGTTGCCGCTGCACCCGGCGGCCGAGCTGGACCTGGCCCGGATCGGTCCGGAGCTGGCGATTACCGTCGACGGTCGGCGACGGCTCGTGGCCCTGCCCGCTGTGCTGCAGCGGTGCGTGGTGACCTCGGCCGTGGCCGGCGACGACGGGCTGACGGTGCGATTCCGTCCCGACCCCGATCTCTGGATGCGGTGAGGCGAGATGCGCGAGCACGATCGACTGCTCGAAGAGCTGCGGCTGCTGCTGGACGCGCTGGCCGGCAAGGCCGAGGAGTACCTGCGCGGTTGCGAGCAGGCACCGGAGCAGGACGGGGCCGGCTGCGGCTGGTGCCCGCTGTGCGCGACGATGGCGCTGGCTCGCGGGCAGCGCCCGGAGCTCAACGATCAGCTGCTGGGCATCGTGCAGCTGCTGCGCCAGGCGCTGGTCGACCACTCCGGGAACGCGGCGAACGAGACGCCCGCCGACGAGGAACCCGAGCCGAAGGTGCAGCGCATCCAGGTCCAGCGGGTCGCGGGCCCGGTGCTCGCGGAGAGCGACGCGGTGTGCTGACGATCGGCGTGGACGTGGGCGGCACCAGTGCGCGGGCGGCCGTGGTGGACGAGCACGGCCAGATCCTGCGGACGCACCGGGTGCCGACCCCGAAGACGGGTGCCGAGCTCAACTCGGCGATCGCCGACACCGTCCGGGTGCTCACCGACACCTACCCGGTCGACGGCGTGGGCCTGGCCGTGGCCGGGTTCGTCAGCGAGGACCTGCGGGTGGTGCGGTTCGCGCCGCACCTGCCGTGGCGGCACGTCGCCGTCGCCGACGAGCTCTCCCACCGACTGGGCCTGCCGGTGGTGCTGGAGCACGACGCGAACGCGGCCGCGGTGGCCGAGCAGCGCTTCGGCGCCGCCGTCGGGGCGCGGGTGGCCGCGCTGGTGGCCATCGGTACCGGAATCGGCGGGGCGCTGGTGATCAACGGTGAGGTCTTCCGCGGCGCGTTCGGCGTCGCCCCCGAGCTGGGCCACCTGCGCCTGGTGCCGGACGGCCGCGAGTGCCCGTGCGGCAAGCGGGGCTGCTGGGAGCGCTACTGCAGCGGTACCGCGCTGGCCGCCACGGCCGCCGACCTGGGTGCCACGGGGCTGCCGACGGGCGTCGACGTGGCCCGCGCGGCCGACGCCGGCGACGAGCTCGCCCAGCGCGCGATGCACGACCTGGCCCGGTGGCTGGGGGAGGGGCTGGCGCTGGTCGCCGACGTCTACGACCCGGAGGTCGTGGTCATCTCGGGCGGCGTCTCGGACTCGGCGCACCTGTTCCTGGACCGGGCCCGCGAGCACTACGCCGCCGCCGTCACCGGCTCCGGCCACCGCCCGCTCGCCCGCGTCCGCGTCGCCCACCACGGCGACCCCGCGGCCATGATCGGCGCGGCGGCCATAGCCCGCCAGCATGTCCTGACAGGCCCGAAGGTCCGCTAGACGCCTTGTGCAACCGCGGCGGGAGCCGGTGTTTCAGGTGTGGGACTCAGCTGGCACCGTCGCGGGTTCTGGGCGCTTTCGTGGCGAGTACGCCGGGACGCCGTGTATTGGCATACATCAGGAGCGGCGCACGGAGTCCACGGAAGCGCTCAGGTTCCGCTACCCGCACCGCCAAGCAAAAAGACCACAAAAACAGCGCTAGACCTGCGCTCCGTCGTCGTCCGCGTCGTGGGGTGGTGTGCGGCGGAGGCGGAAGAGGAGCCAGCCGATCCCGGCGCTGATCAGCACCAGGCCGAGCGGGAGCTTCACCGTCGCTCCGATGCCGGCGATGCCGGGCACCAGCAGCACCAGCACGCCGACCAGCACGATGCCGATGCCCAGGAACGTCGCCGCGCTGGGGACCGGCATCGGCGGAGGTTCCGGGGGGACGTAGTGCTCCTCCTCTTCCTCGCCGGGCGTCCAGTCGCGCGGGCCCTCGGGCTGCGGAGCGGGAGCCTCGGCCGGTTCGGGAGCCTCAGCCGGTTTGGGGGTCTCGGTCCTGCCGGAGGTCTCCGACTCGTCGGCGGACTCGCCCTCGCCGGGCCACTTGCCGAACTCCTCGTCGCGCTCCAGGTCGGCGACGATCTCGGCGAAAGCGGCATCGATGTCCTCCGGACCGTCGGAGGAGTTGTGGCGCGCGCTCATACGGTCTCCCCGGCCCGTTCGCGGTGGACACGGTGCACGAACTCGACGCTGTCGCCGAAGATCCGCGGCGCGTCGTGATCGAGGGTCGCGACGTGGTAGCTGTCGTCGAGCACCACCTCGGTGACGTCCTCGCTGCTCACCTCGTTCAGCACGATCGCGGAGTTCTCCGGCTCCACCACATGATCGACCGCCGAGTGCAGCAGAAGCAACGGTTGCCGCACGGATGCCAGATCGGCCCGCACCACGCCCCACAGCTGCTGCAGGCTCGCCATGCCGCGCAGCGGCAGCCGCGAGTAGGCCAGCTCCACGGTCTCGGGCTTGGCGATGTCACCGGCGATCGCGGCCAGCGACGGCACCACGCGGCTGATCAGCGGGAGCAGCTTCGCCTCCTTGCGCAAGGTCATCACCGACGGGTTGACCAGCACGATCCCGGCGATGTCGGGGTGCTGCTCGGCGAGCCGCAGGGTCAGCGTGCCGCCCATCGACAGGCCGAAGACGAACACCGTCCGGCACCGGCCGCGCAGCTCGTCGAGCGCGTGCTCGACGGCGCTGTACCAGTCCCGCCAGGTCGTGCGGTTGAGGTCCTGCCACCGCGTTCCGTGCCCGGGCAGCAGGGGGCAGCGCACGGACAACCCGGCCTCGGCCAGGTGCTCGGCCCACGCCCGCATGCTCTGCGGGGTGCTGGTGAAGCCGTGGCACAACAGCACGCCGATGTCCTCGGACCCCTCGTGCGCGAACGGTTCTGCGCCTACGAGCACGGACCCTCTTCCTCCCACCCGCGAACCTCCCAATCCGGATGCGCACCGCGGCACCGGTCAAGCCGGACCCATCGTCGCACGCGTCGCCGACGTTCGGGACCGGCTCGCCGCGCGCGTCCGGCGCGACCGGAAGGGGTCCATACCAGGTGTGACGTGATCGGTTTCCGGGCGGGTGCGCATTGTGCGCAAAGTGCGCGCTCCGTAGGCTGAACAGCACCATTTCACGCGTGAGGAGGCGGCGGCGCCGTGATGTACTGGGTGATGAAACACCTACTGCTCGGTCCCCTCATGAAGTTGTTCTGCCGCCCGCGCGTCGACGGGGTCGAGCACGTTCCGCTCGACGGTGGCGCGATCCTGGTCAGCAATCACATGGCCGTCGCGGACTCGTTCTTCATGCCGCTGATGATGCCGCGACGGGTGACGTTCCTGGCCAAGCGCGAGTACTTCACCGGCAAGGGCGTGCGCGGCAAGCTCAAGAAGGCCTTCTTCTCCGGCGTCGGCCAGGTCCCGATCGACCGCTCCAGCGGTGCCGCCGCGCAGGCCGCGCTCGACACGGGCGTCCGGCTGCTCAGCGAGGGCAAGCTGCTCGGCGTCTACCCGGAGGGCACCCGATCCCCGGACGGCCGCCTCTACAAGGGCAAGACCGGTGTGGCGCGGATGGCGCTGGAATCGGGGATGCCGGTCATCCCGATCGCGATGTTCGGCACCGACAAGGTCAACCCGATCGGCTCCAAGATGTGGTGGCCGCACAAGGTCGTGGTCAAGGTCGGCGAGCCGCTGGACTTCTCCCGCTACGAGGGCATGGCCGGTGACCGCTTCGTGGAGCGCTCGATCACCGACGAGATCATGTACGCCCTGATGGAGCTCTCCGGTCAGGAGTACGTCGACGTCTACGCCGCGAAGGTCAAGGACGAGCTCGCCGCGCAGGGCAACGACCTGGGCGGGTGGAGCAGTAGTTCGGCGTCCCGGCTGCCGGAGTCCAAGGCGGGCTGACGGGCCGAGCCCGAGCGCGGGAGCAGCGGCGCATACGCTTCCCGGGTGCGGTACTTCTACGACTGCGAGTTCATCGAGGACGGGCGGACCATCGATCTGGTGTCGATCGGTGTGGTCGACGAGACCGGCCGCGAGTTCTACGCGGTGTCCACCGAGTTCGACGCCGCCCGGGCGGGCGCCTGGGTGCGCCAGCACGTGCTGCCGCAGTTGCCGCCGCCGGCCGAGCAGGTGTGGAAGTCGCGGGCGCGCATCCGCGAGGACCTCTACAAGTTCCTGACCTCGCGGAACGGGAACATCGAGCTGTGGGCCTGGTACGCCGCCTACGACCACGTGGCGCTGGCCCAGCTGTGGGGCCCGATGCCGACGCTGCCCTCGCGCATCCCCAAGTTCACCCGCGACCTGCGGCAGCGGTGGGAGGACGTCGGCAAGCCGAAGCTGCCGTCGGCCCCCGACAACGCCCACGACGACGCGCTGGCCGACGCCAAGCACAACCTGGAGCGCTGGAAGGTCATCGAGGAGGTCCAGCGCAAGCGCGGCTACCCCCTCTGAGCCGAGCACTCGCTGTGTACCGGTGATTACCGGAGGGTAATGGCGCCAAGTCCTTGCTGCACCGATCCAGTCCGTGAAACTCTGTCTCCGAGGGGGAGACGTGGATCACTCATGGGTTGGATTCGAGGAGGCGGCAACAGCGATGCCCGCTGGAATGCGTGTCGGAGTACTCACCGGTGGCGGCGACTGCCCGGGGCTCAACGCGGTGCTCCGCGCGGTGACCCGCAAGGGGATCTCGGTCTTCGGCCACGAGATCATCGGTTTCCGGAACGGCTGGCTAGGCCCGATCGACGGCCTGACGACGCCGCTGACGCTGGACAAGGTGGAGGAGATCCTCAACCGGGGCGGCACGATCCTCGGTTCCTCCCGCACCAATCCCTACCAGGTCGACGGGGGAGTGGAACGGCTCAAGGCCACCGTCGCCGAGCAGCGGATCGACGCGCTGATCGCCATCGGCGGTGAGGACACCCTCGGCGTGGCCGAGAAGCTCACCGCCGACGGCGTGCCGGTGGTGGGCGTGCCGAAGACGATCGACAACGACCTCGACGCGACCGACTACACCTTCGGCTTCGACACCGCGGTGCACATCGCGACCGAGGCGATCGACCGGCTGCGCACCACCGCCGAGTCGCACCACCGCGCGCTGGTCGTCGAGGTGATGGGCAGGCACGCGGGCTGGATCGCGCTGCACTCGGGCCTGGCGGGCGGCGCGAACGTGATCCTGGTGCCGGAGCAGGAGTTCAGCGTCGATCGCGTCGTCGACTGGGTGGAGCAGCGCTTCGAGCGCCAGTACGCCCCGATCATCGTCGTCGCGGAGGGCGCGATCCCGGAGGGCGGCGAGGAGCTGCTGGCCGGCGGCGAGAAGGACGCCTTCGGGCACGTCCGGCTCGGCGGTGTCGGCACCTGGCTGGCCGACGAGATCGCGCACCGCACCGGCAAGGAGTCCCGCGCGGTGGTCCTGGGCCACACCCAGCGCGGCGGCACCCCCACGGCCTACGACCGGGTGCTGGCCACCCGTTTCGGCCTGCACGCCATCGACGCCGTCGCCGAGGGCGACTTCGGCAAGATGGTCGCCCTGCGCGGCACCGACATCGTCCGCGTCCCGCTCCGCGAGGCCACGGCCTCCCTCAAGACGGTCCCCAAGGAGCGCCTCGCCGAAGCAGAAGTCCTCTTCGGCTGATCACCGATCCAACCGCCGCCCTTCCGATCCCGGTCGGGCGGCGGTTCGCGGTTGAGAGCCTGCGTTCCAGCATGTGGACGAGGGTTCTCGTCCGGTTAGGCTCTTCCTTCGCCGTTCGAACGGTTCGCAGGCCCCTCGTCGGTGCCGCGGCCGTGTTCCCCGTTCCATGCGAAGGAGCCCGCGTGTCCACGCAATCCGCCGCCGAGCGCCCGCCGGTGCTCATCCGCTCGGCGCAGGACGTCACAGAACTGGTCAACTCGGGTGCGGCGCGCGGCAGCCACGCGAAGATGATCGTGCTGCTGGCGCTGGGCGGGATCTTCCTCGACGCCTACGACCTGACGTCGCTGGCCTACGGCATCACCGACATCAAGCAGCAGTTCGGGCTGAGCTCGTTCGGCGCGGGCGCGGTGACGGCGTCGATCAGCGTGGGTGCGATCCTCGGCGCCTGGTTCGGCGGCGTGCTGGTGGACCGGCTCGGCCGCTACCGGGTCTTCATGGCCGACATGCTCTTCTTCGTCGTCTCCGCGATCGGCTGCGCGCTGGCGCCCAACGCCGAGGTGCTGATCCTGTGCCGGTTCCTGATGGGAATCGGTGTGGGCATGGACATCCCGGTCGCGATGGCCTTCCTCGCCGAGTTCTCCCGGCTGCGCGGCAAGGGCAGCAAGGGCGCGCGCACCGCGTCCTGGTCGACGGCCTGGTACGTGGCCACCAGCGGCTGCTACGTCGTGATCATGGCGCTGTACTTCCTGCTCCCGGAGGCCCACCTCGGTCTGCTGTGGCGGTTCACGGTCGGTTTCGGCGCGGTGCCCGCGGTGGTGATCCTGCTGGTGCGCAACAAGTACATGAACGAGTCGCCGTCGTGGGCGGCCGACAACGGCGATCTGCACCGCGCGGCGGAGATCCTCACCCGCTCCTACGGCGTGAACGCCGTCGTCGCCGAGGGCGCGGAGGTCCCGCGCAAGCCCGAGCGCAAGGGACTTCCCGAGGTCAAGCGGCTTTTCGAGCGCCGCTACCGGGCCCGCACCTTCCAGGCCCTGACGATCGGGCTGGCGCAGACCTTCGGCTACAACGCGGTCGCCTACGGGCTGCCGGTGATCATCGCGAGCATCCTGGCGCAGGGCGCGCTGAACACGATCAGCGCGTCGCTGGTGCTCAACCTGGTCTTCGCCGTCACCGGTGGTGTGCTGGGGATCCGGCTGGCCAACCGGGCCGGCGCGTGGCGGCTGACCTTCGTCGGCTTCGCCGTCCAGCTGGCCTCGCTGGTGGTGCTGGCGCTGATCGGCGAGCCCGACGGCACGGCCTACGTGCTGTTCGCGATCGCCGCGCTGGGCGCGTTCATGTTCGCCCAGGCCTCGGGGCCGGGCGCGCACTTCATGAGCTTCGCCTCGTTGAGCTACCCGACGTCGATGCGCGGCACCGGCCTCGGTTTCAACCAGGGCACGCTGCGCGTCGGCTCGACGCTGGCGCTGTTCTTCTTCCCGGTCCTGAGCACGGCCCTGGGCAGCGGCGTGTTCTGGGTGATCGCCCTCGCCCCGCTCATGGGCCTCGTCGCCCTCCTCGCCAAGCGCTGGGAACCCGTCGGCTACGACGCCGACGCCCAGGAAGCGGAAGCGGTGGCGGTGCGCTGAGCTTCGTTACGTGACAGCAATGCTGTCACGTTGACGGGGTCGGCGGGGCGGCACAGGATTGACGCACCACCGGCTCAACGGGAAGCGAGTGCTCATGTCGCGGCGCGGTCAGATCACCATGTCCGAGGGCGAGATCGTCGAGTTCATCGGCGAGCGCAGGGTGGTGATCCTGGCCAGCGTGAAGTCCGACGGGCGTCCGCACCTGGTGCCGATGTGGTTCGTGCCGAACGGCACGACGATCGAGGTCTGGTCCTACGGCACCTCGCAGAAGACGGTGAACCTGCGCCGCGACCCGCGCGCCACCCTGCTGCTGGAGACCGGCACGGACTACGGGGAGCTGCGCGGCGTTTCGCTGGAGTGCGACGTCGAGGTCCTCGAAGGGCCGGACGAGATCGAACGCCTCGGCCTGGCCATCGCCGTCCGCTACGGCCAGCTCACCGAAGCCGAGGCTCAGGACGAAGGGGTCCGCGAACTCATGCGAGGCCGGGCCGCCAAGCGAGTCGGCCTCCGCTTCACCCCCACCCGAACCATCACCTGGGACCACCGGAAGCTCGGCGGGACCTACTGACGCGCGCTCGGACCGCGCGTGCCGCCGTGGCCCGGGAGCGGGACAGTTCTAGCCATAATCACCCATGATCAAAGCCCGAATTGTCCGGGTAATTATGGCTAAAACTGTCCCCTGGCGACGAACGACCACCGGACCGCGCGCTCGTCGGGCGAATTGCTCCCGTAATCGGGGGCCCGAATGCGGGAGCAATCCGGTCGCTGAGAACGGGCGTGATCGGGTCATCCCGGGTGGCCGGCTTTGAGGGTTTCGTTGCAGGTCTGGCAGGTGGGGGCGCAGATCCAGTCCATTTCGGACGGAGTTGCCAGGGCGAAGACCTCGCCGCAGTGCGCGGGTTCGGCGGAGCCGGCGTCGGCTCTGCGTCCGGGGAACGCGTGGCGGGTCAGGCCGTAGCCGTGCGAGTTGTCCGCGACCGGGAGCCAGAAGTGGCGCGCGGCGAGGGTCATCCGTGCCTCCAGCACTGCTGATTACGTAACGTTGCACGAATGACACTAGGAGTCACTTGCGGTCCTGAGGGACAACGCGGGGACAATGCTCGGGTGGAGAGCGCCGGGACTCGGATCGCCGTGCTGCGCAAGCTCGCCGGGTGGACGCAGCAGCAGTTGGCCGCGCGCACCTTCGTGTCCACGAGCCTGGTCAAGAAGGTCGAGCAGGGGCGGACACCACCGAGCCCCGCGTTCCTCTCGGCCTGCGCGAAGGCGTTCGGGGTTGATGCCCGGGAGCTGCACGGGGTTCGCATCGCCGACGTCGTCGCCGACTTCCACAGCGAGCAGGCCGACATCCCCGAACTCCGGGAAGCGCTGCACGCCTTCGACGATCCGCGGCCCAGCGGCCGCGAGCTGAGCACGCCTGAGCTGAGGGCGCTGCTCGACCGTGCCGAACGGCTCCGCGCCGCGCAGCGCTACGCCGACCTCGCGCGGCTGCTCCCGCAAGCCCTGCACCACCTCTTCGCGCTGGTCGGGGACACCTCGCCGGGCACCGACGACGGCGAGCGGGCACGGGCGGTGCTGCACGACACCTACCGGCTGAGCGCGTCCGTCGCGGGCAGGTTCGGGCATCCGGACCTCGCCGCGATCGCGACGGAACGGCACGTGGCGATCGCGCCGGACACCGGTGATCCGCTCCGCCGAGAGGTCTCGGCGTGGCACCGGTCGAGCCAGTTCCTGCAGTCCGGGCACCACGCCTCCGGTGCGCGGCTGCTCGATCGCGCGCTGCACCGCGTCGCCGACCGGACGGACCCGCGAGCCCTCGGCGTCCGGGCGCAGCTGCACCTGCGGGCGGCGGTGCTCGCCGCGCGCGGCGGCGACGGCGACCGCGCCGACGAGCACGTCCGCTCGGCCCGGGAGCTGGTCCGGGCGGGAGCCGAGGCGGCGCCGTACTGCAACACCGATGCGAGCGAGCTGAACGTCGACGTGCACTGGTGCGCGGTCCCGGTCGAGCGCTACGACGCGACGGAGGCCGTCAGCCGGGGAGCCCGGGTGTCGATCGTCGACGCCGCGCGGCCGGAGCGCGTCGCGCGCCACCACATCGACCAGGCTCGGGCGTGGACGTTGCACGGGAATCGGGACCGGGCGCTGGACGAGCTCAACTCCGCCCGCCGGGTCTCCCCGCATCAGGTCAGGGCCCATCCGTCGGTGCGGGAGACGGTGCGGGCGCTGCTCGCCGGGGAGCGGCGGCCTTCCGGTGGGCTGACGGGTTTCGCGCGCTGGGCCGGGGTGAGCGGGCTCTGAACCGATGTCGGCCGTTCCCCGCCGGGTTTTCCGGTTTCGGGTCGGGGTGGTCGTTCGGTGGGGGACGTGTGATGAGCGGGGCTCGTGGTGGGGTGGGCGGATTCTGAATCGACGCCGACCGGTAGCGGACGTGGTGGGTCCGAGTGTGAGACTGCGCTCCCGGCGGAAAACCAGTGGCGCCGAGCGCCTATTCTTTACCGTGTGAACTGGACCGTCGACGTCCCCGTAGATGACCTGCCCGAGTTGCCTCCGCTGCCCTCGGAGATGCGCGCGCGTCTCGACGACGCCCTCGCTCGCCCGGCGGCCCAGCAGCCGACGTGGCCGGACCAAGAGGTCGGCAGCGTTCGCAAGGTGCTGGAGAGCGTTCCCCCGGTGACCGTGCCCACCGAGGTGGACCAGCTGCGCCGCCACCTCGCCGCCGTCGCGCGCGGCGAGGCCTTTCTGCTGCAGGGGGGTGACTGCGCGGAGACGTTCGCGGACAACACCGAGCCGCACATCCGCGGCAACATCCGGACCCTGCTGCAGATGGCCGTCGTCCTGACCTACGGCGCGAGCATGCCGGTGGTCAAGCTCGGACGCATCGCGGGTCAGTACGCCAAGCCGCGCTCCAGCGACACCGACGCCCTCGGCCTGCCGTCCTACCGGGGCGACATGGTCAACTCGCTGGTCGCCACCGAGGAGGCCCGGCGGCACGACCCGTCGCGGCTCATCCGCGCCTACGCCAACGCCAGCGCCGCGATGAACCTGTCCCGCGCGATGACCAGCGCCGGGATGGCCGCGCTGACCAAGGTGCACGACTGGAACAAGGACTTCGTGCTCAACTCGCCGGCGGGTGAGCGCTACGAGTCCGTCGCCGCCGAGATCGACCGCGGCCTGCGCTTCATGCACGCCTGCGGCGTCGACGACTCCAGCCTGCACTCGGTGGAGTTCTTCGCCAGCCACGAGGCGCTGGTGCTCGACTACGAGCGCGCGATGCTGCGTCTGGACACCAGCGGTGACCAGGCCAAGCTCTACGACCTGTCCGGTCACTTCCTGTGGATCGGCGACCGCACCCGCCAGCTCGACGGCGCGCACATCGCCTTCGCCGAGCTGATCTCCAACCCGATCGGTCTCAAGATCGGCCCGACGACCACGCCCGAGCAGGCCGTGGAGTACGTCGAGCGGCTCGACCCGAACAACGAGCCGGGTCGGCTCACGCTGATCAGCCGGATGGGCAACGGCAAGGTGCGCGACGTGCTGCCCGACATCGTCGAGAAGGTCACCGCCTCCGGGCACCAGGTGATCTGGCAGTGCGACCCCATGCACGGCAACACCCACGAGGCCAGCACCGGCTACAAGACCCGTCACTTCGACCGCGTCGTCGACGAGGTGCAGGGCTTCTTCGAGGTGCACAACCGGCTGGGCACCCACCCGGGCGGCATCCACATCGAGCTGACCGGCGAGGACGTCACCGAGTGCCTGGGCGGTGCCCAGGAGATCTCCGACTCCGACCTGGCCGGCCGCTACGAGACCGCCTGCGACCCGCGCCTGAACACCCAGCAGTCGCTGGAGCTCGCGTTCCTCGTCGCCGAGATGCTGCGCGGCTGAGTTGTGAACGGGGTTCCCGCTCCCGTTGCTTGGCGGTGCGGGTAGCGGAACCTCAGACGCCGTCTGGTTCCGGGATCCGCGACTGATGTATGTCCAATACACGGCGCTGCGGCTGTCCTCACCAGACGACGTCTGAGAACCCGCGGCGGTGCGAGTTGCTCAGGTGGTGAAAGAGAAAGCGGCTTCGCCGCTTGCCTGACGAGAGAGCGGGGCCCGGATTCGTCCGGGCCCCGCTTCGTCGTTCCTAGCGGCGGAGCTGCGGGGAGCGGAGGTCCCGGGTGAAGTCGCGGATCGGGTCGCTGAGGCCGAGCGGGTCGAAGCGCACCAGGGAGATCCCGCCCAGCACGGCCGCACCGATGCCGACCGCGACGAACGGCCAGTTGTACATCGCCTGCTCGCCGTCGGGGTAGTAGGCCAGCACCAGCGCGATCGACGCCCCCACCACGTAGGACAGGGCGCGGGGCGTCCACGCGAACGCCGAGCCCAGCGCCAGGCCCCAGGTCAGGTACCAGGGCAGCACCACGGGCGAGAGCAGCGCGCCGCAGCACAGCACGATCGCCGCGCGACGCACGGCCTCGGTGCCGCCGTCGCGGGCCTGCCACCAGTTCCAGGCCAGCAGCGCCAGCAGCAGCATCGAGCCGAGCGTGCGGGTGGTGCCCACGATCGGCCAGATGTTGAGCTCGCCGAACAGCGACAGCACCGTGTGCGCGGCCTGGCCGACGGCCGTCGGCGCCGACAGGTAGTTCACGATCATGCCCGGCGCCGACAGCGCCGACAGCCAGCCGAAACCGACCTTCGCCAGCGCCGTGCACGCGCCGAAGACCACCACGAACACGCCCAGCGCGGGCACCACGGCGTGCACGAAGCGGCGCAGCCTCGGGCCCTCCAGCCGCTCCGCCCACAGCCACACCAGGAACGGCAGCGCCAGACCTGCGGTCGCCTTGACGGCCATCGCCGCCGACACCAGTCCGATGCCGAGCACCTTGCGGCCCTTGAGCATCGCCAGCGTCCCGGTCGCGAGCAGGCCGATCATGAGCATGTCGTTGTGCGGGCCGCCGACCAGGTGCACCACGGTCATCGGGCTCGCCGCCACCAGCCACAGCGCGACCGGGAGCCGCCCGCCCAGCCGCTCGACCAGGCCGGGAAGCGCGCAGATCAGCAGCACCAGGCCGCCGAGCAGCACCAGGCGCATCACGATGACGCTGGCGATCACGTCGTGCCCGGCCAGCAGGATCACGCCCTTGGCCACGCCGATGAACAGCGGTCCGTAGGGCGCGGGCGTGGTCTGCCAGGTGGGGTGGACGTTCTCCGGGATCGGCCCGGTCAGCATCGCCGGGCCCACGCCGTAGGGGTCCATGCCGTGCAGCGCCAGCAGGCCCTGGCCGAGGTAGCTGTAGACGTCGCGGGTGAACAGCGGTGGGGCGACCATGATCGGCGCCAGCCACGCGGCCGTCGCCCACAGCACTCCGCGCGCGGTGACCAGCTCGGCGAGCACGCCGCGCCCGAGCCGCACCCACGCCCACACGAGCAGGGCGAAGCCGAGGTAGACGGAGGTGATGGCGACGTCGCGGCCGTGCCCGTAGCGCAGCACCGACAGCGGGCCGTCGCCCAGGACCGGGTCGTGGATCAGGGTTCCGGCGGCGCCGATCGAGCCGGCCAGCAGCAGCGCGGAACCGATCGCGCCCAGCGCGATGGTGCGCCAGGGCAGCGGACGTCCGGGGAGACGCCCGCCGGGGCTGAACGGGTCGGCTGTCGTGTTGGTGGTCCGCTCGGACCGGTCGGGGGCCGACTCCACTGAGACGCTCGGGGCCATTGTGCGTTCAATAGTTCCACAAGCGCCTGCTCATCCGGCTCTGACCAGGCCAGATCGCGTCGGGGAGGGCGGCCGGAGCTGATCTTCGAAACCCGGGTCGCCCCAGGTAGATCCACACGTCGGAGAAACGTTACAAGTCGGACACGAGATCAGGATCACACTGCCGGGTGGAGATCTTCCACCGAAGAGGCGACCCCGAGGCTGGTGATCAGAACGCCGTGACGTGGATGGCCGAGCCCGGCTGCACGCGACTGCCCGGCAGCGGGTACTGACCCAGGATGACCATGTCCTGCCGCTGGAACAGCGCCTGCACGCTCAGCTGCAGCCCGAGCTGGGCGACCTGGGCCTGCGCCTCGGTGACCTTCATGCCGTTGAGGCTGGGGACCGGGACCGCGTTGGACACGACCACGCCGATCCGCGGCTGGCCGACCAGCTTCACCTCGGTGCCGATCGCCGGGTTGGTGCTGATCACCTTCCCGGCGTCGATGTCGCCGTCGAACTGCTGGCCCGCGTCGTAGGGCTCGAAACCGGCGTTGCTCAGCGTGGTGAACGCGTCCTCGCGGCTCATCCCGCGCACGTCCGGGACCTGCACCGGCGGCGGGCCCTTGCTGACGATCAGCGACACCTCGGAGTTGAGGTTCACCCGCGTGCCCGGACCCGGGTCGACGCCGATCACGCGGCCCTCGGGAACGTTGCGGTCGTACCGGGAACCGGAGGAGTCCTGCTTGGGCTGCAGCTTGGCGTTGCGGATCAGGTTCTCGGCCTCGGCGACCGTGACGCCCGCCGCGATCTGCGGGACCGCGGGCTTGCCGAGCGAGACCACGACGTCGACGGAACCACCGCTGCGCACCTTGGAGCCCTCGGCGGGGCTGGAGCTGAGCACGATGCCTTCCGGCACGTCGTTGTCGTTCTCCTTGCTCACGTTCGCGCTCAGGCCCGCGCTCTCCAGCGACTGGACGGCCTGCTGCTCGGAGACCCCGACCAGCTTGGGCACCGCGACGGAGCTGCCGAAGCCGAGCCAGAACGCGGCCCCGCCCACCAGCGCGGCCACCACCAGCACGACCAGCGCCCACATGGCCCCGTTGCGGCGGCCCCGGCGGCGTTCCGGTGCCATGCCGGAACCCGGCGGTGGGGCGTGGTACTCGTCGGTGGCCGGGC
The DNA here is from genome assembly GCF_045278815.1 of Saccharopolyspora sp. ID03-671. Taxonomy (NCBI): domain Bacteria; kingdom Bacillati; phylum Actinomycetota; class Actinomycetes; order Pseudonocardiales; family Pseudonocardiaceae; genus Saccharopolyspora; species Saccharopolyspora sp. ID03-671. The sequence continues at coordinate 2,215,250 of NZ_CP134054.1, read as the reverse complement.
GGGCGAGCGCGCGGGTGTGCTGGCGCGGCGGCTGGGCCGCGGGCAGCGGTTCGACCCGCGTCGGCTGGGCGCGCACGGTCGGGAACTGCTCGGTCGGCGGGTCGGCGACCGGCGGCATCAGCGCGGTCCGCGCCTCGGAGGCCGGCACCGGCACGGCCACCGGTTCGATGCCCAGGTCGGTCCGCGCCTGGTCCAGCTCGGCCAGGAACGCCTCGGCGTCGGCGGGCCGCTGCGCCGGGTCGCGCCGGGTGGCGCGCAGCACCAGGGCGTCGATCGCGGGCGGCACCTCCGGCGAGGTCTGCGCGGGAGGCGGGACGTCGTCGTTGACGTGCTGGTAGGCCACCGACATCGCGGTGTCGCCGACGTAGGGCGGGCGACCGGTCAGCAGCTCGTAGAGCACGATCCCGGCGGCGTAGACGTCGGTGCGCGCGTCGGCGGCACCCGTCGTGACCTGCTCGGGGGAGAGGTAGGCGACGGTTCCCAGGATGATGCTGCCGCTGGTGGTGCCCGCCTCGGCGGCGGCGCGGACCAGCCCGAAGTCGGCGACCTTGACCGAACCGTCGTTGCCGATGAGCACGTTCTCCGGCTTGACGTCGCGGTGCACCATGCCCGCCCGGTGCGCGGCGGCCAGCGCCGAGAGGACCTGCTGCATGACGCTGAGCGCCATCGCCGGCGGCAGCTTGCCGCCCCGGTCCATGATCAGATCGCGCAGCGTGCAGCCCTCGACGAGCTCCATCACCAGGAACACGTGGTCGCCGTCGGGGCCGTGGTCCACGCCCTGGTCGTAGACGGCGACGACGTCGTTGTGGTGCAGTTTCGCGGCGGACCGGGCCTCGCGCTCGAAGCGGTCGACGAACGAGCGGTCACCGGAGTAGCGGCCGTCCATCACCTTCAGCGCGACCGGGCGCTCCAGCCTGGTGTCCAGGCCCCGGTAGACGGTCGACATGCCGCCGCGAGCGATGACGGAGTCCACCCGGTAGCGACGCTCGAGGAAGGCTCCGACGAGGCCGTTGCCCTGCCCTTGCCGCGTCTCAGATGTCATCGCTCGCCATTCCCCGGGTTCCTTGCCACCCCCGATTGTGGCAGGTACGCGCACGATACCGGTGGTCGGTCGGGCGAGGGTGTTGATCAACGAGATTACGCGAGCGGTGCTCGGCACACCGGGCTGCGATGTGGCAAGGTGTTCGACGTGGTTGCAATCCCTGCTGCCCCGGACGTGCTGGCCCCCGACGTGGAGGTTGTGCCGCTGACCGCCGTGGCTGAGAAGCTCGGCCGGTCCGTCACCCGGGTGCATCAACTCATTCGTGATGGTCATCTGCTCGCCCTGCGCCGGAACAAGGAGCTGGGCGTTCCCAGCGCCTTCTTCCTCGACGACGAGATCGTGAAGGGGTTGCCCGGCACGATCACCCTGCTCCGGGACGCCGGTTACCACGAGGACGAGATCCTGCGCTGGTTGTTCACCGCCGACGACACGCTCCCGGGCACTCCGATCGACGCCCTGCGCGGCGATCGGGGCCGCGAGGTCAAGCGGCGCGCTCAAGCGATGGGCTTCTGAGACCGGCGCGGGTGGCGACAGGTGCGCCACCCGCGGCCGGTGCGGCTCAGCCGGGCTGGTTGTTGTCCTTCATGGCGCCCCAGCCGTGCCACCTGTCGACCTCGATCCACGCGGTGACCCGCGGGTTCTCCCGGTTTGGGTACTTGTCGCCGAGGTAGTGCTGCGCGAGCCGGTCGATGTGGACCAGGCCCTCGTCGTCGGCGAACTCGGTCACCCGGCCGACGATGGTGACGTGGGTGTACCAGTCGCCGGAGTCGAGGACGCTCAGCGTCACGCGCGGGTCGCGCCGGATGTGCTTGAGGCGAACCCGCCCGGCGTCCATGTTGATCATGACTCGGCCGTCGTCCTCCCACAGGTACCAGGTGGGGGTCGAGACCGGCGTGCCGTCGGAGCGCAGCGTCGTGATCACGGACGGGTTGGCGCGGCGCAGCAGCTCGACGGCGTCGGGCGGCAGCGGCGGCTTGGACATGCGAACTCCTAGCTCACTGGGTGTCGTTGCGGGACCGCGATGATCAGCCCCCCAGCATCATCGTCAGAGTGCCCGCGTGGCGCCATCCGGGACGGGTTTAGCCATAATCACCCATGATCAATGTCCGTTTTGCCCGGTTAATTATGGCTAAAACCGCCCACCACGCGCTGCGCGGCGAGCTTGCCCGAGATCAGCACCGGCGGGACGCCGACGCCCGGCGTCGTCCCGGACCCGGCGAGGACGACGTTGCCCAGCCCCCGGACCAGGTTCCTCGGCCGGAACGGCCCGGTCTGGGAGAAGGTGTGCGCGGCCGAGAACGGCGTCCCGGCGGCGTGCCCCTCCGCCGCCCACTCCAGCGGCGTCACCAGCTCCGACGTCTCGATCGCGGCGTCGAAGCCCGCGAAGCCCCGGCGTTCTAGGACGCCCACCAGCTCGTCCCGGTAGCGAGGCCCCACGCGCCGCCAGTCGATCGGCCCGGTCCGCAGGTTCGGGCACGGCGCGAGCACGTAGTGCAGCTCGCGGCCCTCCGGCGCCAGCGACGGATCGCTCGCGGTCGGCCTGGTGATCAGCAGCGACGGATCGCTCATCGGACGGCCGTCGCGGATGATCTCGGCGAAGGTGTCCTGCCAGGCCTCGCCGAACGAGATCGTGTGGTGCGCCGAACCCCAGTCGCGCGTGGTGCCCGCGTGCAGCACCACCGCCGACGGCGACCAGCGCAACCGGCGCCTCGGGCTCCGGCCCAGCAACCGGTGCACCACCGGCAGGTCCGGGGTGAGCACCACGGCGTCGGCCGGGACCCGCTCGTCGGCGGTGCGGACCGCGGTGATCCGATCACCGCTGCGCTCCAGCCCGGTGACCTCGGCGCCGTAGCGGAACTCCACGCCGGCGCTCGCCGCCGCTTCGGCCATCGCCGTCGGCACCGCGTGCATGCCGCCGCGCGGGAACCACACGCCGTTGACCGTGTCCATGTAGGAGATCACCGCGTACAGCGCCAGCGCGCGGCGCGGGTCCAGCCCGGCGTAGAGCGCCTGGAAGGAGAACACCCGTCGCACCCGCTCGTCGCGCAGGAACCGCCCGATCGCCGGGCCGAGCCTGCCGAACCCGCCGAGCGCGACCAGTCGCGCCAGCTCCGGCGAGACCAGGTCCAGCGGCGAGTCGAAGTTGGCGTCGATGAACCGGTGCATCTCCGCCCGGTGCACCTCGGTCAGCCAGCGCCGCAGCCGCCGGTACCCGTCGGCTTCGCGCGGCCCGGCCAGCCGCCGGACCTCCTGCTCCATCGCCTCGGCGTCGGTGTGCACCGCCAGCTCCGAGCCGTCGGCGAAACGCGCCTGGTAGGCCGGGTGCAGCGGGACCAGGTCGAGGCGTTCGCGCACCGACGAGCCGACCGCGTGCAGCGCCTCGTCGAGCAGCTCGGGCATGGTCAGCACCGTCGGCCCGGTGTCGATCCGGTACCCGTCGAGCACGTGCAGCCCGGCGCGCCCGCCGGGCACGTCGGCGCGTTCCAGCACCGTCACGCGACGTCCGGCACCGGCCAGGTGCAGCGCGGCCGACAGACCCGCGAGACCTGCGCCGACGATCACCACGTGGTCGGTGCGACCGGCGACCGCGCGCATCGGATCAGTGGCTGCGGTCGGTGACCGCGATGGCCAGCTCGGCCAGCCGCGACGCCGCCGGCTCGTCGAGCCCGGCGGTGTGCAGCGCGAGCATCGCCGACCCGGTCAGCTCGGTGATCCGCTTCTCCACGGCGGTGACCGCCCCCAGCTCGGTGAGCACCTCGCGGGCCGCTTCCACCCGCTCCTCGGTGAGCAGCGGGTCGCCCAGCACCTCGTGCAGCAGGTCCAGCTTCTCCTGGTCCCCGCGCTCGCGGGCCTCGGCCACGGCCTCGGCGATGAGCACCGTGCGCTTGCCCTCGCGGAGGTCGTCCCCGGCGGGCTTGCCGGTCACCACCGGGTCGCCGAACAAGCCGAGCAGGTCGTCGCGCAGCTGGAAGGCCACACCGATGTCGGAACCGAAGCGGCGCAGCGCCGCCAGCTCCTCGGGGCCCGCCCCGGCGATCTCGGCGCCGATCTCCAGCGGCCGCTGGACGGTGTAGGAAGCGGCCTTGAGCTGGCAGATCTTCAGCGCGGCCTCGGGCGACTCGTCGACGTTCACCTGGCCCAGCACGTCCAGGTACTGGCCGGAGAGGACCTCGGTGCGCATCGCGCGCCACGGCCGCAGCGCTCGCTGCATCGCCTCGGCCGGGATGCCGGCGGAGTGCAGCATGTCGTCGGCCCAGGCCAGCGCCAGGTCGCCGAGCAGCACGGCGGCGGCCATGCCGAACTGGGTGTCGTCGCCGGTGTAGTCGGAGTCGCGGTGCTGCTGCTGGAAGCGCCGGTGAACGGTCGGCTTGCCGCGCCGCGTGTCGGACTCGTCGATGAGGTCGTCGTGCACCAGCGCGCAGGTCTGGATCAGCTCCAGCGCGCTCGCCGCCTGCAACATCGCCGCGGCCTCCGGCCCGTCGGCCGCGCCGCCGCAAGCCCGCCAGCCCCACCAGGCGAAGGTCGGGCGGATGCGCTTGCCGCCGCCGAGCACGAAGTCGTTGAGCTCGGCCACAGCGGCCCCGACGGCGGGATCGAGGTCGGCCGCCTCGTCGCGCCGCGCTTGCAAGTAGGCCGTCAGCGTCCGCTGGACGTGACCGGGCAGATCAGCTTCGAAATCGGCGTTGCCGCCGGGGGCCCGCATGGTGGCCGAATACATGGGAGGCACACCTCCATCCTGCGCGATGCGTTCGCGCGGCTTCCTGCGGGGCCACTGCGTTGCTCCCCGTAGCTGGGAAAACTCCGGAGCGTGACGGCGCTGGGTTCCGCCGTCCGCGCCGCCGCGCGGAGCGATCCCCAGCACGTCTCAGAGCCGAGCACCGGGTCTGGTGCGCAGGTGGTTGCGCAGGGCGAGCGCGCCGACCAGCGCCGCCGAGACGATCGCGACACCGCAGACCAGCAGCGCCCAGCCGATCCAGTCCAGGCCGGAGCCGGTGGAGAACTGGAAGGTCGCCTGCGGTTGGGTGATCTCGCCCGGCTGCAGCAGCCAGGTGACCGTGCCGGCGCTCTCCTCGCCGTTGGTGGTGGTGATCTCGCCCGGCGCGCTGATCTTCAGCTCGATCCCGGAATCGGTGTCGGCGAGCGGCGTGAGATCCGCCGATCCCTCGAAGACCACCAGCGAGCCGGTGCGGTACATCTTCAGCGAGAAGCGCGAGTCCGCCGGGCTCATCGCGGCCGCCAGCTGCTCGATCTCCTGGTAGGAGAGGTCGTTGAACGACAGGTTCGCGCCGACCCGGGTGCCCTCCTTGTAGGGGCGCACGTGCACGCGGTCGGCGAGATCGGGAGGTGGTCGCAGCTCGAACGGCACCTTGCCGTCCGGGGTTTCGGTGGCCACCAGCACCTCGCCGGAGACCTTGTCCTCGCCGGAGATCGTCATGGCGGCTCTGACGTGCAGGCAGCCGCTGAGCAGCGTGCACAGCACGACGACCAGCAGCAGCTTCAGCGCGCGACGCGGTGTGTTCCCCTCCACGCGAGGGATGCTGCCACCGAAACGGGACCTTCGCCGTTCGTGTGATCGACTCACGCGTGTCCGCTTTTCGTCGTATCGCGTCGGTTCTTTCGGCGCGCGCTAGCGTGGCGGCATGGGAGTTGACCACAACGGCGTACACGCGATCAGCGACCGGTTCGTCGACGAGCTGGCGGCGCTGGATCCGATCGCGAGCACCTACCTGGGCGTGCCCGGTGGGGAAGAGGAACTGACCGACTACTCGCCCGACGGTCACCGGGCCCGCGCGGAGCTGGCGGCTCGGAGCCTCGCCGCGGTGCGCGAGGCGACTCCGGCCGACGACTCCGAGCGGATCGCGCAGGCCGTGTTCACCGAGCGCGTCGGTCTCGACGTCGAACTGCACGAGATCGGCGCGGACATGTCCTCGCTGAACGTCATCGCCAGCCCCGCCCAGGAGCTGCGCCAGGTCTTCGACCTCATGCCCGGCGACACCGCCGCCGACTGGCGGACGATCGGCCGCCGCCTGGCGGCGATGCCGCGCGCGGTGCTGGGGCTGCGCGCCGGGCTCGCCGAAGCCGCCGCCTCCGGCGACGTCGCGGCCGCGCGGCAGGTCCGCAAGGTCGCCGAGCAGTGCGACACCTGGTCCGGGCGCACCGGCGGTGAGTCGTTCTTCGCCGCGATGGTCGGCCGCGCCCAGGTCGTCGAGGACTCGCTGCGCCGGGAGCTGGAGACCGCCGCCGAGCAGGCTGCCGAGGCCTACGCGGGCCTGGCCGACTTCCTGCGCGGCGACCTGCTGCCCCAGGCCCCGGAGAAGGACGCGGTCGGCGAGGAGCGCTACCGGCTGTGGTCCCGCTACTTCACCGGCGCGAAGCTGGACCTGCGCGAGGCCTACGAGTGGGGCTGGCAGGAGTTCTCCGGCATCGAGGCCGAGATGAAGCAGGTCGCCGACCGGATCAAGCCGGGCGCCTCGCTGGCCGAGGCCGCCGCCGCGCTCGACGCCGACGAGCGCTACCGGGTGCGCGGGCAGCGCGAGTTCGAGCGGTGGATGCAGCGGCTCTCCGACCAGGCCCTGGCGGACCTGCGCGGGACGCACTTCGAGATCCCGGACGCGCTGATGCGGCTGGAGTGCAAGATCGCCCCGCCCGGGGGCGGTGTCGGCGCCTACTACACCGGTCCCACCGACGACTTCTCCCGTCCGGGCCGGATGTGGTGGTCGGTGCCCGCCGACCGGGAGGACTTCCCGACCTGGCGCGAAGTGTCCACTGTGTACCACGAGGGCGTGCCGGGGCATCACCTGCAGGTGGCGACCTCGGTGCACGAGGCGGAGCGGCTCAACAAGTTCCAGCGGCTGGCCTGCTTCGTCTCCGGGCACGGCGAGGGCTGGGCGCTGTACGCGGAGCGGCTGATGCGCGAGCTCGGCTACCTCTCCGACGACGGCGACCTGCTGGGCATGCTCAACGACCAGCTGTTCCGCGCCGCGCGCGTGGTCGTCGACATCGGCATGCACCTGGAGCTGGAGATCCCGGCCGGGACCGGGTTCCACGAGGGCGAGCGGTGGACGCCGGAGCTCGGGCTGGAGTTCATGCTCTCGCGCACCATCACCGACCCGGCGCAGGTCCGCGACGAGATCGACCGCTACCTGGGCTGGCCGGGCCAGGCCCCGTCGTACAAGCTCGGCGAACGCCTCTGGCGCGCCGCCCGCGACGAGGCCCGCCGGCGCCACGGCTCGGCCTTCGACGTCAAGGTGTTCCACACCGAAGCCCTGAAGATGGGCTCGATGGGCCTCGACACCCTCCGAGACCAGCTCACCCGGCTCTGACGCGGCGTCGCCGTCGAAAGCCCCGGTTCTCATCGCGCGAGGACCGGGGCTCTCGACGCCGGGTCTACAGGGGGAGGGGGCGGCCGAGGACGGCGAAGGGCCTGGGGTCGCCGGTGAAGCTGTAGTTGCGCAGGACGTCCTGGAAACCGACGCGCTGGTAGAGCTTCCAGGCGCGGGTCGGCCCCTCCGGGGTCGACAGCAGGACCTTGCTGCCCGGCGCGCCGTCGAGCAGCCTGCGCAGGATCTCCTCGCCGAGCCCCGCGCCCTGGGCGCTGGGGTGCACGTGCAGCTCGGTGAGCTCGAAGTAGTCCTCGAGCCAGGTGCCCGGGTCGCCGCCGGTGTCCTCCAGGCCGCGGCGGACCTGCTCGTGCCACCACTGGCCGGGGGCGCCGAGGTAGCCGTAGCCGATGCCGGTGAGCTCGTCGTCGTCGTTGAACGCGCCGATGCAGCGCCAGCCGGCGCGCAGCATGTGAGCCGACCACATCGGTGCGCGCTGCTGAGCGGTCACGGGCGGGTAGCCCATCGCGGTCACGTAGATCCGGAGGGCCTCGGGGAGTCTCGCTCGCAACTGATCGGTGGTCAGTTCGACAACCCGGTCGCAGCTGGGGGAGGGCGCAGCGGTCACGGCCGAACACTAACTCCTCCCGCACTCGCGGTCCTTCTCGCTCCCGGACTACGCGATTCAATGATCACCTCCGCAGGTTCGCGACTCGAACAGGTGAGCTACAGCGCATCGCTTGAGTCGATCTCCGGCTGGCGCTAATCTGGCCATGTTCGAACGGCAGTTCGACGAACTCTCGTTCGAACACCGGTCCGGCGACGGGGTGGGGGAAGCGCCCCGCCGCCGGACCCCACAGCCGAAGGGAGAGAGCCGATGTCTTATCCCACCGACCTGTCGATCCCGTCGCCGCGCCACTCCGCCGAGAACCGCGGGCCCACGCCGGAGGCGGACACGCCGGCCGGCGCGCTCTCGCTGCTGCTGCACGCGCGAACCTGCCTGCACGAGGCCGAGACCGCCCAGCGCCCAGGCGAGCGGTTCGTGGCCGCGCACCTGGCGGCGCTGCGGGCGGCCACAGCGGTGGTCGTGGCGCGCGCGACGCACCGCCAGGACAAGCGACCGGCGAGTGTCTGGCAGCTGCTGACCGCGGCTGCTCCCGAACTGCGCGAGTGGGCGGCCCACTTCGCCGCGCACACCAACCGGCGCGCCGCCGCCGAGGCCGGAATCCCGACCACGACCGACGCGCACGCCGACGAACTGCTGGACAACAGCCGGGAATTCCTCGGCATCGTGGGACGAAGCCTGCTGGGGGCGACGCGTGAACGGTACTGATGTGGCACTCGAACACGAACGCATGCTCGACCAACTGGGGATCGAGGCGCAGCTGCTGACCGCGGCGACGCACGACGTGCACGTCGACGCACCGGTGTTCAGCGCGTCCGGCCGGACCGTCGGCCAGACGGTCCGGCACCTCGGCGACCTGTGCGAGGACGTGCTGTCCTGGCTCGGATCGCCGGAGGCGCACCGGCGCTGGGAACTCCCCGGCACGCCGGATCTGCGGGAGCTGACGAACCGGTTCGCCGTGCGGATGGCCGACCTGCTCGCCGAGTTCGTCTCCCGACCACCGCACGACCCGTGCCCGACCTGGTGGCCCGAGCAGCACACCGCGGCCTTCTGGGTGCGCCGGATGCTGCACGCCACCACCGTGCACCGCGCCGACGTGCAGACGGCCGCCGGGATCGAGCACACGCCGATCGATCCGGAGGTCGCCACCGACGGCGTCGACGAGGTGCTGCGGGTCTTCTTCGGCTACCGGCTGCACTCGCTGCAGATCACCGCCACGCGGCCGTGCTCGGTGGGCGTGCACGTGCCCGGCCGCAACTGGTTGATCACCGCCGACCCGAGCGGCGCCGCGGTCACCAGCTCGCAGGACGTGGCCACCACGACACCGGACGCGGTGGTCGGCGGCGATCCCAGCGCCGTCTACCTGTGGATGTGGGGCAGGCTGCCCAACCGCGCCGTCGAGACCAGCGGGGACCCCGACGCCATCGCTCAGCTCTGGGGGCTGCTCCAGCTGGCCACCCGGTGACGGGCGGGCGCCGCGAAATTCGGTTGCCCGGAACGAGGAGGGAGCACATCGTGGGCGGATGCTGATCCGCCGCGAGAACGCCGCCGACATCACCGGGATTCGCCGCGTGCACGCCGAAGCGTTCGCCGACACCGAGAACCCGCAGGCCCTCCCCGCCGAGGTGGGGCTGGTCGACGCCCTGCGCGCGAGCGCGGCGTGGTTGCCGGAGCTCTCGCTGGTCGCCGAACGCGACGGCGAGATCACCGGGCACGTGGTGTGCAGCCGCGCGCACATCGGCGACGCACCGGCGCTCGGGCTCGGCCCGCTCGGCGTGCACCCGGCCGCTCAGCGCACGGGCGTCGGATCGGCGCTGATGCACGCTGTGCTCGGTGCCGCCGACGCCCTCGGCGAACCGCTGGTCGTCCTGCTCGGGCACGCCGACTACTACCCGAGGTTCGGCTTCGAACCCGCCGCGCAGCTCGGCATCACGCCACCGGTTCCCGAGTGGGCCCCGCACTTCCAGGCCCGACCGCTGACGACCCACGACCCGTCTGCCCGCGGCGAATTCGCCTACGCCGCACCGTTCCTGGAGCTGTAGGGCTCACGCCCGCAGGCGCAGGCCCTTCGGGGTGGCCCGGAACCCGACCTCGGTGAGGACCTCGGCCAACTTCGAACCCCAGGCGCCCTCGCCGTCGGCGCGCTCCACCGAGAGCTGGTCGAGCCAGCCCTCCCGGACCACGCGTGCCAGCCCGGCCGCAGCCGCCCGGAGCGCGGACTCGTCCTCGGTGAACGACAGCAGCGACTTGCCCCCGCGTTCGACGTAGAACACGGCCTCGCCGCCGACCAGCACCACCAGCGCGCCCGCCTTGCGGCCGGGCCGGTGCCGGGTCTCGCCCATCGCGGCCGGCCAGTCGAGCGCACCGCCGTAGGGCTGCGCCGGGTCGGCGGCGGCCAGCACGACCGCGTCACCGCCGGTCTCGTCGTCACCGGCGAGCGCCCGCAACCGGTCGATGGCGCCCGGGACCGCGAACTGCGCGGCACCCAAGCCCTCGATCACGTACCCGCGACGGCAGCGCCCGGACTCCTCCATCGCCCGAAGAACCTTGTACACGGCGGAGAAACCCCCGGTCACCCGCTCGACGTCCAGAGCGCCCCTGGTCAGCACCCCGTGCCGCTCCAGGAACGCCTCGGCGCGCGCGTGCGCGCGACGCGTCGGTTCGGCGGCCGGTCGCGGAGCCAGCGACCAGCGCCCGGACACCGTCGGCGGCCCGCCGCGCGGCGGCATCGCCGGGCGCCCCGCCCGCAGCCGCGCGTACCGGCCGCGCGGGGCGCTGCGACGCGGCTTGTGCGCGGCACCCCGGCCGGAGACCAGCGAGCGCAACGGTGCCAGCGTGTCGTTGGTGACCGTCCCCGCCCACACCAGGTCCCACAGCGCGGCCGTGACCGCGTCGTCGGCGGGCGCCGCCTCCTCCTGCTCCAGCAGCAGCGCCCCCGCGCGGTCGGCGAGCTGCCGGAAGAACAGCGCGCCGCCCTCCAACGACGACACCACGGCGCGGTGCAGCGGCGAATCCGGCGGCTCCTCGGGAAGGTCCGGCAGCAGCAGATCGGCGACGTCGGTGGGCGCCAGCGCGATCCACCCGTCGCCCCCGGCCAGCGAGCCCGAGCCGACCCAGCTCACCTCGCCGGTCGCGGTCAGCTCGTCCAGCAGGGCGGGGGAGTAGCCGGGCAACCGCGCGGGCAGCACCAGCGACTCCAGCGCGCTCGCCGGAACCGGCGCCCCGGCCAGCTGCTCGACCACCGCGTACACGTCGTCCACGGTCGGCGCCGTGCGCAACCGGGCCCCGATGCCGTGCCACACGGGCAGGAACCGGCCCAGCGCAGCGGGTTCCACCGGTTCGACCTCGGCGCGCAGCCGGGCCAGCGACGCCCGCCGCAACCGGCGCAGCACCTCCGCGTCGCAGTACTCCAGCGCGCCGCCGCCACCGGACTCCAGCGGGCGCAGCTCGCCGCGCACCAACCGCCCGGAACCGGTGAGCCGGTCCAGCACGCCGTGCACCACCGCCACGCCCAGCCCGAACCGCTGCGCGGCGGCCTCGGCGGTGAACGGGCCGCGGCAGCGCGCGTAGCGGATCAGCAGGTCCCCGAGCGGATCGGCGACCGGTTCGGTGAACGCCTCGGGCACGCCCACCGGCAGCGCGACGCCGAGCGCGTCGCGGACCTTGCCGGCGTCCTCGATCGGGATCCAGCGCTGCTCCCCGGCCATCCGGACCTGCAGGACGCGGCGCTGCTCGGCCAGCTCCTCCAGCCATTCCGGCCGCACACCGCGCTTCTCGGCCTCCGACGTGGACAGATCGCCGAGGAAGTGCAGCAGGTCGGCCGCGCCTTCGGCGTCGCGCGGCCGGCGATCGGGGTCGAGGCGCTGCAGCTGCTGCTCGATCTCGTCCAGCGACTCCGGATCCAGCAGCTCGCGCAGGGCCTCCGAGCCGAGCAGCTCGGCGAGCAGGGTCGAGTCCAGGCTCAGCGCGGCCGACCGGCGCTCGGCCAGCGGAGCGTCGGTCTCGTAGAGGAACATGCCGATGTAGCCGAACAGGAGGCTGCGCGCGAACGGCGACGGCGTCGGCGTCTCCACCTCCACCACGCGCACCTTGCGGGCCGCGACCTGCTGCATCAGCTCGGTCAGCCCCGGCACGTCGTAGACGTCCTGGAGGCATTCCCGCATCGCCTCCAGCACGATCGGGAACTGCTCGTACTGCGACGCCACGGCCAGCAGCTGCGCCGACCGCTGCCGCTGCTGCCACAGCGGGGTGCGGCGGCGCGGATCGCGACGCGGCAGCAGCAGCGCGCGAGCCGCGCACTCCCGGAACCGCGCGGCGAACAGCGCCGAGCCGCCGACCTCGTCGGTGACCAGCTGCTGCGCCTCCTCGGGCGGCAGCAGGACGTCGTCGGCGGTGGGCAGCACCTCGGCCCCGGACTCGTCCAGCGCGTCGGCCAGCCGGATCACGATGCCGTCGTCGGAGGAGGCGATCTGCGGTTCGATGCCGCGGCGCTCCCGGATCCGCGCGCCGACGGCCAGCGCCCACGGGCCGTTGACCTGGGCGCCGAAGGGGGAGTGCACCACCATCCGCCAGTCGCCGAGCTCGTCCCGGAACCGCTCGACGACGATCGTCCGGTCGTCGGGCACGTGCCGCGTGGCCCGCCGCTGCTCGTCCAAGTAGGACAGCAGGTTGTCGCACGCCCACTCGTCCAGTCCCGCGGCGGTGATGCGCTCCCGGGCCGCTTGCGCGTCGGCACCGGTCAGCTCGCGGACGAAGGCCCCCAGCGCTCGGCCGAGCTCCAGCGGACGGCCCGGTTGGTCGCCGCGCCAGAACGGCATCCGCCCCGGCTGGCCCGGCGCGGGCGTGACGACGACCCGGTCGTGGGTGATGTCCTCGACCCGCCACGCGCTGGTGCCCAGCAGGAACGTGTCGCCGACGCGGGATTCGTAGACCATCTCCTCGTCGAGCTCGCCGACCCGCACGCCGCCCCGCCCGGCCTCCTCGTCGCCGGGCGTGGTCACGGTGAACAGACCCCGGTCGGGGATGGTGCCGCCGGAGGTCACCGCGAGCCGCTGCGCTCCCGGCCGGGCGCGCAGCTCGTCGTTGACCCGGTCCCACACGATCCGCGCCCGCAGCTCGCCGAACTCCTCGCTGGGATAGCGCCCGGCGAGCATGTCCAGCACCGCGTGCAGCGCCGAGTCGGGCAGGCCCGCGTAGGGCGCCGACCGGCGGACCAGCGCGGCGAGCTCGGTCACCGGCCAGTCGTCCATCGCCGTCATCGACACGATCTGCTGGGCCAGCACGTCCAGCGGGTTGCGCGGGTAGGTGAGCGACTCGATGAGCCCGTCGGCCATCCGCTCCGACACCACCGCGCAGCCGACCAGATCACCCCGGAACTTCGGGAAGACCACCCCGCGCGACACCGCGCCGACCTGGTGGCCACCGCGGCCGATGCGCTGCAGACCGGACGCCACCGTCGGCGGCGTCTCGACCTGGATCACCAGGTCCACCGCGCCCATGTCGATGCCCAGCTCCAGCGAGGACGTGGCCACCACGCACGGCAGGGTCCCGGACTTGAGCTCCTCCTCGACGACGGCGCGCTGCTCCTTCGACATCGACCCGTGGTGCGCCTTGGCCACCACCGGCGGGGCTCCCGCGCCGACCCCGGAGCCGCCGACCGCTTCGGCGGGGAAGCGGGACATCGGCTCCGGCTGCTCGACGGCGAGCTCGTTGATGCCCGCCGTGAGCCGTTCGGCGAGCCGCCGGGAGTTGCTGAACACGATGGTCGACCGGTGCTGCCGGATCAGTTCCAGGATTCGTTCCTGCACCGACGGCCAGATGGAGGTGTGCTGGTCAGGGGTCTGGTCGCCGTCGTCGCCGGAGGACGCGCCGAGCTCGGCCATGTCCGGCACCGGCACCTCGACCCGGACCTCGACCTCCTTGGGGTGCGCGGGCTGCACGGTGCGCACCGGCCGGCCACCGGCGAGGTAGGTGCTCACCTCCTCGACCGGGCGCACGGTCGCCGACAGCCCGACGCGCTGCGCGGGACGGTCCAGCAGCGCGTCGAGCCGTTCCAACGACAGCGCCAGGTGCGCGCCGCGCTTGGTCCCGGCCACGGCGTGCACCTCGTCGACGATCACCGTCTCCACCCCGGTCAGCGACTCGCGCGCCGCCGAGGTGAGCAGCAGGAACAGCGATTCGGGGGTGGTGACGAGCACGTCCGGCGGTTTGCGGGCGAACGATCGACGCTGGTCGGCGGGGGTGTCGCCGGTGCGGATGCCGACCTGGACGTCCGGTGGTTCGCCGCCCAGCCGCCGGGTGGCCTGCCGGATCCCGGCCAGCGGAGCGCGCAGGTTCCGCTCCACGTCGACGGCCAGGGCCTTCAGCGGCGACACGTAGAGGACCCGGCAGCGCTTCTTCGGGTCGGCGGGCACGTCCTCGGCGGCGAGCCGGTCGAGCGCGGACAGGAACGCCGCGAGCGTCTTGCCGGAACCGGTCGGTGCCACCACCAGGGCGTGCTCGCCCGCCGCGATGGCCTCCCACGCGCCCCGCTGAGCCTCGGTGGGCGCGTCGAAGGCCCCGCGGAACCAGTCGCGGGTCGCCGCGGAGAACCCCTCCAGCACGTCGTTCACGTCCCCATGCTGGACCACGTCACCGACAGTCGGCCTGGTCGCTGATCGCAGTGCGGCGGGAGCCGCTGTTTCAGGTGTGGGACTCAGCTGGCACCGTCGCGGGTTCTGAGCGCTTTCGTGGCGAGTACGCCGGGACGCCGTGTTTGGCATACATCAGGAGCGGGGCACGGAGTCCACGGAAGCGCTCAGGTTCCGCTACCCGCACCGCCAAGCAGGGTGACCACAGCACAGTTCCTAGCGGCGGTTCTGCCAGAAGAAGCGGATGGCCAGGACGATCACCGCGATGAGGGTCGCGGCGATCACGAGCTTGCCGAGGGGCGTGGACATGCCGGTCGGGTCGGCCTGCAGGAGCAGCACATCACCAGGTTACGGGGGACACGTACGCTGGTCGACGATGCGCCACACCGCTTTCCGCCACCGCATGGCCGAGGAGTTCGGCCGGGTCAGGTCCGAGATGCTCGCCCAGGACCACGTGTTCTCGTCCTTGGGCGGGCGCACCGTGGACCAGGCCCTGGAGGACGGCTACACGACCAAGGAGGTCTGGTCGGCGGTCTGCGACGCCTTCGAGGTCCCGGCCGAGCGCCGCTGAGGCACCTCACCCGGCAGGGCTGGACTTCTCCGGCCTCTCCCCGTCCTGGAAGTCGGCCCAGAGGTTCTGGGCGCTGATCTCCTGCTGCTCGGTGCGGTGGGACTCGCGGTAGTGCTCGTAGGCGCGGCGCCGCTCCTGGCGCAGGTGCCGCATCCGCTCGGCGGCGACCCGGCGCTGCTGCTCGGGGGTGGCGCGGCCCTCGGCCACGGCCATCTCGTCGTTGCACATCGGTTCCAGCTCGGAGATCCGCCGCTCGTCGGCGAGCACCGAGTCGGGGTCCTCCTGCACCGGCGGTTCGTGGTGGCGGTAGCGCACGTAGGGGTTGTCCTGCGGAAGCCCACCGCTGACCCGGCCGTAGAAGCCGAAGAACATCAGCACCAGGCCCGCGACGAAGCTGAACACCACGTTCTGCATCTCGAAGGCGAAGATGTTCCACGACGTGCTGATCAGGACCAGGTTGACCAGCCCGGACAGGAAGAACAGCACTCCGATGGCGGCCGTGGTGGTGGAGGAGACCGGTCCGCCCCAGGCGGCCGCTCCGACCAGGATCGCGCCGACGACGATCGACACGACGGCCAGCAGCCCGTTGCTGGACAGGCCCAGCACGTCGATGCCGTCGGTGGTGAACAGCGGGACCCGGTTGGCGAGCCCGAGCACGCCGAAGGCCATCAGGCACGCCCCGAAGACGGCGGCGGCGACCCGGTAGAAGCGGTTCAGCGGGTGCTCCGGCGGAAGGTAGCGATCCATGCGCATGATGAGCACCTCCTGGGAAAACACGAGGTCGTCCCGAGTGTCCTCCCACGAGCCCCTGATCGCACCGTCACACGACCAGGTGATTCGACCGGCGTGTCGGTTCGGCGCTCGAACATCCGTTCGCTTAGTATGGGTGCCACGGGACCGGGAGCGCCCGCAAACCCCGCGAGTCGGATTGTCGGTCCCAGCCCGTAGCGTCTGAAACGACGTGAACGACTCGCCCGCAAAGAGAGTCGCCCGAAGACCCGACTCGAAGACTTCACCGAGGTGGACCCCGATGGCAGCAGCGACACCGGACAAGGGCAAGGCGCTGGAGCTGGCGCTCGCCCAGATCGACAAGCAGTTCGGCAAGGGATCGGTCATGCGGCTCGGCGACGACTCGCGGCCGCCGGTCGAGGTCATCCCGACCGGTTCCATCTCGCTCGACGTCGCGCTGGGCATCGGCGGCCTGCCGCGCGGTCGCATCGTCGAGGTCTACGGCCCGGAGAGCAGCGGTAAGACCTCGGTCGCCCTGCACGCCGTGGCCAACGCCCAGAAGCTCGGCGGCACGGCGGCCTTCGTCGACGCCGAGCACGCGCTGGACCCGGAGTACGCCAAGGCGATCGGCGTCGACACCGACGCGCTGCTGGTGTCCCAGCCCGACACCGGTGAGCAGGCGCTGGAGATCGCGGACATGCTGATCCGCTCCGGCGCGCTGGACATCATCGTCATCGACTCGGTGGCCGCGCTCGTGCCGCGCGCCGAGATCGAGGGCGAGATGGGCGACAGCCACGTGGGTCTGCAGGCCCGGCTGATGAGCCAGGCGCTGCGCAAGCTCACCTCCGCGCTCTACAACGCCAAGACCACCGCGATCTTCATCAACCAGCTCCGCGAGAAGGTCGGCGTCATGTTCGGCTCCCCAGAGACCACCACCGGTGGTAAGGCGCTGAAGTTCTACTCCTCGGTGCGGCTGGACGTGCGCCGGATCGAGACGCTCAAGGACGGTTCCGACGCGGTCGGCAACCGGACCCGCGTGAAGATCGTCAAGAACAAGGTCGCGCCGCCGTTCAAGCAGGCCGAGTTCGACATCATCTACGGCGTCGGCATCAGCCGCGAGGGCTCGCTGATCGACATGGGTGTGGAGCAGGGCATCATCCGCAAGTCCGGTGCCTGGTACACCTACGAGGGGGACCAGCTGGGCCAGGGCAAGGAGAACGCCCGCAAGTTCATGCGGGAGAACCCCGACGTGGCCAACGAGATCGAGAAGCGGATCAAGGAGAAGCTCGGCATCGGCGCCACCCTCGACGCCGAGGGCGACAACGCCGCCGCCGAGCCCGCGCCGGTCGAGTTCTGATCCGGCCTTGGCGCGGATGAACGACGAAGGCCGGAGTCGGGGGCGCGGACGTCGCACCCCCGACTCCGAACCGCGGGACGGCGCTGCGGACACCAAGCCGCAGCGCAAGCCCGACGACCCCGCCGCCCAGGCGCGCGACGTGGTGTACCGGCTGCTGGCCAGCCGCGCGCGCAGCCGTCTTGAGCTGCGGCAGGCCTTGCTGCGCAAGGACATCGACGAGGAGATCGCCGATGCCGTGCTGCAGAAGTTCGTCGACGCGGGCCTGGTCGACGACGCCTCGTTCGCCGAGGAGTGGGTCAACCAGCGTCAGCGCTCGCAGGGGCTGGGCCGCAAGGCGCTGGGGTTCGAGCTGCGCCGCAAGGGCATCGACGAGCACCTGGTGGAATCCGCTCTGTCCAACGTGGACAGCGATGCGGAGGCGGAGCGCGCCCGCGAGCTCGTGCAGCGCAAGCTGCGCGGCATGGGCTCGGTCGAGCACACCGCGAAGATGCGCCGCCTGGTCGGCATGCTCGCCCGCAAGGGCTACTCCGAAGGTCTGGCCTACCGGATCGTCAAGGAGGAGATCGAGAACGCCGGGGATCCCGCGGCGGACTCGGACCTCGACCTGCCCTGATCCGCCCCTGGGTCGCTGGGGTGAAAGCCGGTTGAATCCCGCGAGCTGAACGGCCCGCTCCCGGGGCCCGGTGCGCTCGCCGGAGCTCTCCGACTGTGGGACGCGGGTACCAGAACGTCGGGCGGGCGTCGTAGGGTCCGGGGTCATGACCAAGTCGAGCCCCCGGCACATCGTGTGGGACTGGAACGGAACGCTCCTCGACGACAACCACGCCGTGGTGTCGGCGGTGAACAGCGTCTGCACGCTCTTCGACCGCGAGCACATCGACATCGACGAGTGGCGCGCGATCTACAGCCGGCCGCTGCGCGACTGCTACGCGCGGCTGCTGCGGCGCGAGATCACCGAGGACGACTGGGCCCGCGTCGACGAGCTCTACCACGTGGCCTACCGGGAACTGCTGGATTCCTGCGGCATGGCCGAGGGCGTCCCGAACGCCCTGCGGGACTGGGCGGACACCGGCGGCACCCAATCGCTGCTGTCGATGTGGTTCCACGACGACCTGGTCGACCTGGTCACCGCCCGCGGCCTGCACGGGTTCTTCGACCGGATGGACGGCCTGCGCACCGCGGTCGGCGGAGGGTCCAAGGACGAGCACCTCCGCGCCCACCTCAAGGTCCAGGAACTCGACCCGGCCGAGGTGGTCCTCATCGGCGACGTCCTCGACGACGCCCACGCCGCCGAACGAGCAGGCGCCCACTGCATCCTCGTCACGACCGGAGTCATGGACCGCACCAAGCTCGCGACCTCCGGCCGCCCGGTGGTCGACTCCATCCCCCAAGCCCTCGCCCTCCTCGCCTCCTGAGAACCGGGGTTTTCCCGCTCGGGTGGGGGCGCCCGCCCGCTGACGGGCGCCCCGGGGATCAGCGGAGGGCGGCTGCTTCGGCGGCCAGTTGTTCGATCTTGGCCCAGTCGCCCGCGGCGAGGAGGTTCTTCGGCGCGAGCCAGGAGCCGCCCACGCAGCCGACGTTGGGCAGCGCCAGGTAGTCCGGCGCGGTCGCCGGGCTGATGCCGCCGGTCGGGCAGAACCGCAGGTGCGGCAGCGGCCCGGCGATGCCCTTGAGGAACGGCACACCGCCGCTGGGCTCGGCGGGGAAGAACTTCATCGCGCTCGCCCCGCGCTCGGCCAGCCGCATCGCCTCCGAGACCGTGCCCGCACCCGCCAGGTACGGCACGCCGGAGGCGTCCAGGTCGTCGAGGAGCCGGTCGGTGGTGCCGGGCGTGACCAGGTAGCGGGCACCGGCGTCGGCGGCCTGCTTGGCCTGCCCGACCTCGGTGATGGTGCCCGCACCCGCGACCATGTCGGGCACCTCGGCCGCGATCCGCTCGATCGCCGGAAGCCCGGCGGCGGTGCGCAGGGTGACTTCGATGGTCCGGATCCCGCCGCGCAGCAGCGCTTCGGCCAGCGGAACGGCGTGCTCGACGTCGTCGAGAGCCACGACCGGCACCACGGGAGCCAGGTCGAACACGTCGGCTGCGGTGTTCATCTTCGATTCCAATCGCGTCAGGGCGGTGGTTCCGCCGCTGGTCATGCTCGCACCTGGTCGGTTCGCGGCTGCGCCTGCCCGAACACGCTCGCGCCCTGGTCGGCGCGGCCGACGGCCTGGCGGAACGCGGTGAACAGCTCGCGCCCGGTGCCGAACGGAGCCGGGTTCGCGCCTGCGGCGGGCTGCCGCGCGGCGAGCTCGGCCGCGGGCACCAGCGCTTCGAGCGTGCCGCGGTCGGCGTCGAGCCGGAGCACGTCGCCGTCCTGGACGCGCGCCAGCGGCCCGCCCGCGGTGGCTTCCGGGGTGAGCTGGATGGCGGCCGGGATCTTGCCGGACGCGCCCGACATGCGGCCGTCGGTGACCAGCGCGACCTGGTGCCCGCGATCCATCAGCACGCCCAGAGCCGGGGTGAGCCCGTGCAGCTCGGGCATGCCGTTGGCCTGCGGACCCTGGTTGCGGATGACCACGACGACGTCGTGGTCGATCTCCCCGGCGGAGAAGGCGGCGCTGAACGCGTGCTGGTCGTCGAAGACCCGCGCGGGCGCGGTCACGGTGCGGTGCTCGGCGGCCACCGCCGACACCTTGATCACCGCGCGCCCGAGGTTCCCCTCCAGCACCCGCAGCCCGCCGTCCGGTGCGAACGGGTCGTCGACGCCGCGCAGCACATCGGTGTCGAGGCTCTTCGCGGGCGCGTCCCGCCACACCAGCTCACCGTCGTCGAGGAACGGCTGCTGCCGGTAGCGGTCCAGCCCGGGACCGGCGACGGTGCGGACGTCGGCGTGCAGCAGACCTGCGTCGAGCAGTTCACCGATGAGCGTCTGCACGCCCCCGGCCGCCGCGAAGTGGTTGATGTCGGCCGAACCGTTCGGGTACACCTTGCCCAGCGAAGGCACGACCGCCGACAGGTCGGAGAAGTCGTCCCAGGTCAGCTCGATGCCCGCTGCTGCGGCGATGGCCGGCAGGTGCAGCGTGTGGTTGGTCGAGCCGCCGGTGGCCAGCAGCGCGACGACGCCGTTGACGATCGCCTTCTCGTCGAGCACCTCGCCGATCGGGGTGCGCTGCTCGGCCTCGCCGAGCCGCACGACCTGCCGCCCGGCTTCCTCGGTCAGCGCCTTGCGCAGCGGGGTGCCCGGCGGCACGAAGCTGGACCCGGGCAGGTGCAGGCCCATGACCTCGACGACCAGCTGGTTGGAGTTGGCGGTGCCGTAGAACGTGCAGGTGCCGGGGGAGTGGTAGGAGGCGGATTCGGCCTCCAGCAGGTCTTCCCGGGTCGCCTTGCCCTCGGCGAACAGCTGCCGGATGCGGCTCTTCTCCCGGTTCGGCAGCCCCGAGGGCATCGGTCCGGCGGGCACCAGCAGCGTCGGCAGGTGGCCGAAGGCCAGCGCGCCGATCAGCAGGCCCGGCACGATCTTGTCGCAGACCCCGAGCAGCAGCGCCCCGTCGAACATCTCGTGCGACAGCGCGACACCGGTGGCCATCGCGATCACGTCGCGGGAGAACAGCGACAGCTCCATGCCGGTGCGGCCCTGCGTGATGCCGTCGCACATGGCGGGCACGCCACCGGCGAACTGCGCGACACCACCGGCCTCGCGGACGGAATCCTTCAGCCACGCGGGGAACTCGTCGTAGGGCTGGTGCGCGGAGAGCATGTCGTTGTAGGCCGACACGATCGCCACCCCGGGCTTGCGCGCGCCGCGGATCGCGAGCCGGTCCGATCCGCTGCAGGCGGCGAAGCCGTGCGCGAGGTTGCTGCAGGGCAGGTCGCCCCGGACGGGGCCGTCCGCCGCTGCGGCGGCGTTGATGCGGTCGAGGTAGGCGGAGCGGGTCTGCGCGCTGCGTTCTGCGATGCGGCGGGTGACCTGCTCCACGACGGGATGCAGTGGCGCCATGATCGCCTCCGAGGTTGAGCTGGACAAACGGGCGACGACGTTGGCGCCACATGGCGCGCGTCACACTAGCGGGTGTGGCCTGGATTTCACAATCGATCCAGTCGATGGGAATGCGTTCCCGCAGGACACAGCGGGTGCGCGATCATGGGCGTCGACGCCCCGATGGTGAAGGAGTGGTTGTGAGGATTCGCCTGCTCACAGTGGCGGCGCTGGCCGTCGGTCTGGCCGGGTGCGGGCACGCGGAACCCGCCGCGCCACCACCCGCTCCGCCCGCCCCGGCGCCCGCGCCGGACCCCTCGGCGGGCAGCGACGTCGAGCTGGGCAGCTCGCCGACGCTGACGGCGATCAAGCAGCGCCAGAAGCTGATGGTGGGCGTGCGCGCCGATCAGCCCGCCTTCGTCACCCGGGACCCGGCCGGCGAGTACCGGGGCTTCGACGCCGACATCGCGCGCGACCTGGCCCGGCGCATGGGCCTGAACCCGGAGACCCAGGTGCAGTTCCGCCGGTTGCCCCCGACGCTGCTGCGCGACGCGGTCGGTGCGGGCAACGTCGACGTCCTGCTCGGCGGCACCGCCGACGTCCCGCAGCTCACCCAGATCCCCTACGCGGTCACCGACACCGAGCGGAACCTGGTCATCAAGGCCGACGACCCCAAGCTCGCCGAGGAGCTCCGGGGCATGATCGAAGCCGGAGTGGGCGACGGCACCTGGCAGCGCCTCGCCGACGCGAACCTGACGCCCCAGGGCATCTCGGCCCGACCGTGAAGAACGGGGCGCCGCCCACGCGATGTGGGAGGCGCCCCGCTTCGTCGGGCCGAGCCGGTCAGAGCCGAGCCGCTTCGCCGGCCTCGGTGACCTCGACCTTGCCCAGCTTGCCCTTGCGGCCCTGGCTGAGGCGGCGTTCGGTGTAGGTCGCCAGCCTGCTCAACGCGTAGTTGATCAGGATGAAGATCGCGCCGACCACGATGTAGGTCTGGATCGGGTTGTTCAGGTTCTGGATGATCACCTGAGCCTCCCGGACCACGTCGACGTAGGCGACGATGAAGCCCAGTGAGGTGTCCTTGACGATCACCACGAGCTGGCTGATCAGCGCGGGCAGCATCGCCCGGAACGCCTGCGGCAGCAGCACCGAGCCCAGCACCTGGCCCCGGCGCAGACCGATCGCGTAGGCCGCTTCGCTCTGGCCCTTGGGCAGCGCCAGGATCCCGGCGCGCACGATCTCGGCGATGATCACCGAGTTGTACGCGGTCAGGCCGATCACCAGGAACCACATCGGCGACAGGTCCAGGCCGAGCGAGGGCAGCACCCGGAACGCGAAGAAGACCATGATCACGACCGGGATGCCGCGCAGCAGCTCGACCACGCCGACCACCAGCCAGCGGTACCAGGGCGCGCTCACGACCCGGGTGATCGCCAGCAACGTGCCGATGACCAGCGAGAACACCATCGCCAGCACGGCCGCGGTGAGCGTGCCCAGCAGACCGGTGCCCAGCAGGCCCCACAGCGCGGTGAAGGTGCCGTTGGTCGGGTCCAGCAGCGGACCCCACTTCTCGGCGGTCAGCTGCCCCTGGCTGCCCAGCGTGTAGAGCACCCAGCCGACGACCGCGAGCAGCAGCAGCCCGACCACGGCGCTGGCCACCAGCGAGCGGCGCTTGGCCTGCGGGCCGGGTGCCTCGTAGAGAACCGAGTTGGTCATCGCGCGATCGCCACCTTCCGCTCTAGGTACCCCAGCAGCAGGCCGGCCGGGATGGTGAGCACCAGGTAGAACAGCACCACGCCGAGCAGCACCGGCAGCGCGGCCAGGCCGCGCGCCGAGGTGAGCGTGTCGCCGACCGAGAACAGGTCGCCGCCGACGCCGAAGGCGCCGACCAGCGCCGAGTTCTTGATCATCGCGATGATCACGTTGCCCAGCGGCGGCACCACCGTGCGCACCGCCTGCGGCAGCACGACCAGCGACAGCGACTGGCCGAAGGTCAGGCCCACCGCCCGCGCCGCCTCGGCCTGACCGGCCGGGACGGCGTTGATGCCGCTGCGGATCGCCTCGCACACGAACGCCGAGGTGTACAGCGCCAGGCCGATCGTGCCGAACCAGAAGTAGGAGCCGTTGATGCCCAGCTCCGGCAGCCCGAAGGCCATGAAGAACAGCACCACGGTCAGCGGGCAGTTGCGCAGCACGGTGACCCAGCTGGTCCCGGCGGCCCGCAGCGGGGGCAGCGGGGAGACCCGGAAACCGGCCGCGATGGTCCCGAGGACCAGCGCGAGCAGACCCGCCAGCAGGCAGATCTCCAGGGTGCGCACGAGGCCGCTCAGGTACAGCGGCAGGTTGTCGATGATGACTTGCACAGATTCCACTCCGGCCGAAGAGATGGGGCCCAAGAGATGAGGGTGCCGACCCGATCGGGCGGCACCCTCATTCCGCGATCAGGTCAGCTGCAGGGATCGGGCTGCGGCAGGGCCGGCGTCTGCGGCGACACCTTCCCGGCCGTGGCCTGCCAGGCCTTCGCGTAGGTGCCGTCCTGGCCGGCCTGCGCGAGGGTCTGGTCGATGAACTCGCAGAACTTCGTGTCGCCCTTCTTGATGCCGATGCCGTAGGGCTCCTCGGTGAAGGGCTTCTCCAGGATCTTGAACTGGCCGCCGCTCTTCTCGACCAGCCCCATCAGGATCACGTTGTCCGTGGTCACGGCCTGGACCTGGCCGGTGCGCAGCGCGTCGGCGCACTTGGAGTAGACGTCGAAGAGCACCAGGTTCTGCGGGTCGACGTACTCCTTGATCTTCTCGGCCGGGGTCGAACCCGTCACCGAGCAGACCTTCGCCCCGGTGGGCCGCAGCGTCTCCGGACCGGTGATCCGGGAGTCGTCGGACTTGACCATGATGTCCTGACCGGCGGTGTAGTACGGCCCGGCGAAGCTGATCCGCTGCTTGCGCGAGTCGTTGATGGTGTAGGTGGCCACCACCATGTCGACGCGGCCCTGCTCGATGATCTCCTCGCGGGTCTTGCTCGGCGCCTCGACCCACTGGATCTTGTCGGCCGGGATGCCCAGCTTCGCCGCGACCAGCTTGGCCATCTCGACGTCGAAGCCCTGCGGCTTGCCCTCCAGATCGTTCAGGCCGAACAGCGGCTGGTCGATCTTGGTGCCGATCCGGATGGTGCCCGCCTGCTTGAGGTTGGCCATCGTGGTGCCGGGTTCGAACTGCGCGTTCTGGTCGACCGGGATCTCCGGGGCGCCACCGCCGCCGGCCAGCTGGTTCTCGCCGCCCCCGCCGCAGGCGGACAGCGCCAGGGCCAGCGATGCCGTCAGCACCGTGACCAGACGAAACCTCTTGCCTCGCATCTGCTTAACGCCTCTCTGTGCAGTGGGTGGAGAACATCAGTGGGTGAGGATCTTGCCGAGGAAGTCCTTGGCCCGGTCGCTCTTCGGCTCGCCGAAGAACTTCTCGGGCTCGGCGTCCTCGACGACCTCGCCATCGGCCATGAACAGGACGCGGTGCGCGGCGCGGCGGGCGAAACCCATCTCGTGCGTGACGACCACCATCGTCATGCCCTCGTCGGCCAGGCCGGTCATCACGTCGAGCACCTCGTTGACCATCTCCGGGTCCAGCGCGGAGGTCGGCTCGTCGAAGAGCATCACCTTCGGCTTCATCGCCAGCGCCCGGGCGATGGCCGCCCGCTGCTGCTGGCCACCGGAGAGCTGCGCCGGGTACTTGTCGGCCTGGTCGGCGATGCCGACGCGCTCCAGCAGCTTCGTGGCCTCGCGCTGGGCCTCGTCGCGGTTCTGCCCGCGCACCTTGATCGGCCCGAGCGTGACGTTCTCCAGGATCGTCTTGTGCGCGAAGAGGTTGAACTGCTGGAAGACCATGCCGACGTCGGCGCGCAGTTCGGCCAGGGCACGTCCTTCGGCGGGCAGCGGCACGCCGTCGATCTCGATCGAACCGGAGTCGATCGGCTCCAGCCGGTTGATGGCCCGGCACAGCGTCGACTTGCCGGAGCCGGAGGGGCCCAGCACGACGACGACCTGTCCGCGGGGCACTTCGAGATCGATCGACCGCAGCACGTGCAGTGAGCCGAAGAACTTGTCGACCGCGGACATCCGGATCATCGGGGAGTCCGAGGGGGCTGCGGTCATTCAGTGCTCCCGAATGCGTCGTTTGTGGACTTCGTTGGCGGAAACTTAAGCCTGTCGCGCAGCCGGAGTCCAGTGGTTGGGATCGATACGTTGTTTCAACTCAGTTACGCAACGCGGTTGTCCTCGTCCGCGTAAGGGCTTAACCCGTGCACCCGTGTTGCGCTCCGTAGTTGCCCGGTGTGGTCCGGCGCCGCCCCATCATCGGTCCGGGCGGGTGAATCGGCGATCTGACCAGGCGCTACCGTGGAACGGTGAGCACGAAGACGTACGAGATCCGCACTTTCGGCTGTCAGATGAACGTGCACGACTCCGAGCGGCTCGCGGGCATGCTGGAGGACGCCGGATACGTGCGGGCCGCCGGTGGCGGGGAGATGCCCGCCGACGTGGTCGTGTTCAACACCTGCGCGGTGCGCGAGAACGCCGACAACCGGCTGTACGGCACGCTCGGCCACATGCGTCCGCAGAAGGACGTCAACCCGAACATGCAGATCGCCGTCGGTGGCTGCCTCGCGCAGAAGGACCGCGACACCATCGTCAAGAAGGCGCCCTGGGTCGACGTCGTCTTCGGCACCCACAACCTCGGCTCGCTGCCGACGCTGTTGGAGCGCGCGCGGCACAACCAGGAGGCCGAGGTCGAGATCCTGGAGTCGCTGGACGTCTTCCCGTCCACGCTCCCGGCGCGCCGCGACTCCGCCTACTCCGGCTGGGTCTCGGTGTCGGTGGGCTGCAACAACACCTGCACCTTCTGCATCGTGCCGTCGCTGCGCGGCAAGGAGAAGGACCGCCGCCCCGGCGAGATCCTCTCCGAGGTCGAAGCGCTGGTCTCCGAGGGCGTGCTCGAGGTGACCCTGCTGGGTCAGAACGTCAACGCCTACGGCGTGGAGTTCGGCGACCGCTTCGCCTTCGGCAAGCTGCTGCGCTCCTGCGGCCAGATCGAGGGCCTGGAGCGGGTCCGCTTCACCTCGCCGCACCCGCGCGACTTCACCGACGACGTCATCGAGGCGATGGCCGAGACGCCCAACGTCTGCCCGCAGCTGCACATGCCGCTGCAGTCCGGTTCGGACCGGGTCCTCAAGGCGATGCGCCGCTCCTACCGCAGCGAGCGCTTCCTCGACATCGTCGGCAAGGTCCGCCAGGCCATGCCGGACGCGGCCATCACCACCGACATCATCGTCGGGTTCCCGGGGGAGACCGAGGAGGACTTCGAGGCCACGATGGAGGTCGTGCGCCGCGCCCGGTTCTCCAGCGCCTTCACCTTCCAGTACTCCAAGCGCCCGGGCACGCCCGCCGCGGACATGCCCGACCAGCTGCCCAAGGAGGTCGTCCAGCAGCGCTACGACCGGCTGGTCGCGCTGCAGAACGAGATCTCCTGGGAGGAGAACAAGAAGATCGTCGGCCGCGAGGTCGAGCTGCTGGTCGCCGAGGGGGAGGGGCGCAAGGACGCCGAGACCCACCGGCTCAGCGGCCGCGCCCGCGACGGCCGCCTGGTGCACTTCACGCCCACCGGCGCGCTCGACGGCGAGATCCGCCCCGGCGATCTCGTGCGGACCACGATCACCCGCGCCGCCCCGCACCACCTGGTCGCCGACACCGAGATCACCGGCCACCGCCGAACCCGCGCCGGCGACCACTGGGAGGAAGGCGTGCGACCCAAGACCTCCGGGGTCAGCCTCGGGCTGCCCTCCATCGGCGCCCCGGCCCCGCAGCCGGCGGCGCAGCAGGGATGTGCGTGTTGAGCGAGGAACAGGACGTCAAACCCCGCATCGCGGTGTTGCGGCGCTTCGACCCCGGCTCCAAGGCGCTGGTCATCGCCACGGTGATGCTGGTGCTCGTGGTGAGCGCGCTGCTGCCGTGGGCCGGTGACAGCGCGGGCTGGCAGGTGCTGGCCGGGCAGGCCGACCCGGGCCTGAAGGTGGGCCTGCTGCCGCGGCTGTTCGCGATCAACGCCACCATCATCGGGCTCGGCTTCGGCGCGCTGGCGCTGATCACCCGATTCTGGGGAGCGGCGTTCGTCGCCGGTCTCGCCGGACTCGTGGTCACCTTCGAAGGCATGATCGCGATCTGGTCGCGGCAGACGAGCGGCACCGGGGGGCCGGGCGTCGGCCTCCTCCTCGCCGTGGCGTGCATGCTGATCCTGGCGATCCAGTGGATGCGCATCGTCTGGTCCCGCGACTGACCGGTCCCGCGATTGCGACCGCTCGTGAAGAAGCCCCGCACCCGTTCCGGTGCGGGGCTTCTTCGCGTTCTGGCTCAGCGGCTGGCGATGGCCTGCTCCGCTGCGCGCAGCCACTCGCGCCACTGGGCGGCCTGCTCGTCGGCCTTCTTGGCGCGACGCTCGTCACCGGCGGCCCGGGCCTTCTCCGCCTGCGCCTCGAACTGCTCGACGCGGCCGCGGAACTGGTCGACGCGGGCCTGGGCCTCCGGGTCGGTCCGGCGCCACTGGGCGTCGGCGGCCTCGTGGACCTTGTCGGCCACCGCGCGCAGCCGACCCTCCAGCTCGCGCATCCGCTCGCGCGGAACCTTGCCGATCTCGTCCCAGCGCTCCTGCAACCGCTGCAGCTGCGACTGCGCCGTCTTCAGATCGGCCGACGGATCGATCTGCTCGGCCTCGACCAGCAGCTCCTCCTTCAGCTTCGCGTTGGCGGCGTACTCGGCGTCGCGCTCGGAGAACGCCGCCGAACGGCGGCTGAAGAACCGGTCCTGGGCGGCGCGGAAGCGCTGCCACAGCTGCTCGTCGGTGTCCTTGGGTGCCCGCCCGGCGGCCTTCCACTCCTGCATCAGCTGCTTGTAGCGGTTCGCCGTCTCGCCCCAGTCGCTGGACTCGGTCAGCGACTCGGCCTCCTCGACCAGCTCCTGCTTGTGGACCTTCGAGGCCGCGCGCTGGCGGTCCAGCTCGGCGAAGTGCGAGCCGCGACGGCGGCTGAAGGCGTCGCGGGCCTTGGAGAACCGCCGCCACAGCTGCTCGTCGGTCTTGCGGTCGACGCCGCGGACCTTCTTCCACTCCTCCAGGATCTGCCGCAGCCGGTCGCCCGCCGACTTCCAGTGCGTCGACTCGTGCGCGATCTCCTCGGCCTCGGCGACCAGCGCCTCCTTGCGGGCGATGGCCTCCGCGCGGGCGCGCTCCTTCTCGTGCTTGGCGCCCTCGACGGCCTCCTCGGCCCGGGCCACCAGGTGCTCTAGGCGGGCGGCCAGCGCGCCGAGATCACCGATCACGGCCGCCTCGGGCAGCGCCTCCTGGAGGTGCTTGGCGCTGGTCAGGGTGTGCTTCGGCTCCCCGGCGTGGGTGCCCAGCCGGGTTTCGAGTAGCTCGACCTCGGTGACCATGTCGTCGAACTTGCGGGCGTAGAGGGCCAGGCCTTCGGCCGCATCACCGGCTTGCCACGAACCGATCGCCCGCTCGCCGTCGGAGGTGCTCACGTACACCGTCCCGTCGGCGTCGACCCGACCCCACTTGGACGGGTCCGAGGAGGCTTTCGGTACTGCGGGCGCGACCGCGGGTGACCCGGTGTTGCTGCTGGTCGAGTCCGCGACCGCCTTGTTGGCGACCGACTCGGGGGTCGTGTCCTGGTGCGTCATGGCCGGCTTCCTCCTTGCGTGCCCGCTCCGATGCCCGTGTCCGGCACGGGCGCCCCGCATCGACGGGGCCCAGCAAGCGTCAGCCCGAACCGTCGGATGGTCCGGCTTCCGCTGGCGCATTCAAACAGGTCAGCAGCCGATCCGGTACTCCACGTCCGAATCGGTGCCCGGCCGAAACCTCGCGACGCCATGACCTGCACGGCTTCATTGTCATCGGAGGCCCGCCCAGCGGCAGCGAGCAGGGTGCCGATGCCTCGCACCGGTCCGCACCGCCGCGCTCCGCGGCCACCCGCTCCAACCAAGTCGACCGTGACCTCTTAACGTGCACGGATGTGATCACCCGAGTCGCCGTCGTGCCGCACCCGCCGCTGCTGGTTCCCGCCCTGACCGTGCGGGCCGATGCCGAAACCGAGCGGTTGCGAGGCGCCTGTTTGCGCGCCGTGTCCAGTCTGGCGGATTCGAGCGCCGAATGGGTGGCCGTTGGCGTAGATCCCTCCGGCCCGATCCGATTCAGTTCGACCACCTCGGGCACCTTCGCCGGCTACGGCCGGGACGTGCGCGTCTCGCTCGGCGACCCATCGCTCGGGGATGCGGCCGAACCGGGAACGGAGCTGCCGCTGCCCGCCCTCATCGCCGGGCTGCTGCGCGAGCAGGCGGGCGCCCGGACCGTCGACGTGCGGCTGCTGGCGCCCGGCACCCCGGCTGAGCAGTGCCGCGACCTGGGTGCGGAGCTCGCCGGATCGGACACCGCGCTGCTGGTCCTGGCCGAGGGCAGCAACCGCTCGGACGAGCGCTCCCCGCACCGGCCCGACCACCGCGCCCGGCCGCTGGACGAGCTGCTGGCCACCGCCCTGGCCCGGGTCGACGCCGAGGTCCTGATGGAGCTGGACCCCGCGCTGTGCGCCGAGGTCGGGGTGTCCCGCGAGGCCCTGCAGGTGCTACCGGGAGTGGTCGCCGAGGGCACCTGGAGGGGTGAGCTGCTCTACTCGGGCACCCCGTTCGGGGTGACCTACGACGTCGCCACCTGGACCAGGGACGACTGAGGCGCCGGGCGAGCTCTTAAGGTTCTGGTGTGTCCCCGCTCCCGCACCCCGTCGCCGTCGTCGGGCCCACCGCGACCGGCAAGTCCGACCTGGCCGTAGCGCTCGCCGAACGTCTCGACGGCGAGGTGATCAACGCCGACGCCATGCAGCTCTACCGAGGCATGGACATCGGCACCGCCAAGCTCACCTCGGACGAGCGACGCGGCATCCCGCACCACCAGCTCGACGTCCTCGACGTCACCGAGACCGCCTCCGTCGCGGCCTACCAGCGCGCCGCCCGCGCCGACGTGGAGGACGTCCTCGCCCGCGGCCGCACCCCAATCCTCGTCGGCGGTTCCGGGCTCTACGTGCAGGCGGTCGTCGACGACCTGACCTTCCCGGGGACCGACCCCCAGGTGCGGCAGAAGTACGAGGACGAACTGGCCCGGCTCGGCCCGGTCGCGCTGCACCGCAGGCTCGCCGAGCTCGACCCGGCAGCGGCGACGGCCATCCTGACCAGCAACGGGCGGCGCATCGTGCGGGCGCTGGAGGTCATCGAGATCACCGGCGAGCCGTTCTCGGCGAATCTGCCCACGCCCGGGCCCGCCCGCTACGGCACCGTCCTGATCGGCCTGGACCGCCCGGCCGAGGACCTCGACGACCGCGTCGACGAGCGCGTGACCCGCATGTTCGACGCCGGCCTGGCCGACGAGGTGCGCCACCTGGAAGAACAGGGGCTGCGGCACGGCCGCACCGCCAGCCGGGCCCTGGGTTACCAGCAGGTGCTCGCCGAGTTCGACGGGGCGGGCGACATGACCGCCGCGGCCGCCGAGACCGCGCGGCTGACCCGTCGCTTCGTGCGACGGCAGCGCTCCTGGTTCCGCCGCGACGACCGCATCCGCTGGTTCGACGCCGCCGACGCCTCGCTTGCCGACGATGTCCTGGCCCTGGTGAATCCGTAGACTGGCGACGTGCACGCCTTCGCAGGACCCGAGTACATCAAGGGCCACGGGACCCAGAACGACTTCGTCATCCTCCCCGACCCGGACGGTGAGCTGGAGCTCACCGAGGACCGGGTGCGCGCGCTGTGCGACAGGCAGCGCGGCCTGGGCGCTGACGGCGTGCTGCGCGTGATCCGAGCGGCCAACCTGCCCGACGCTCCCGCCGACGTCCCCGGCGACGTGTGGTTCATGGACTACCGCAACGCCGACGGCTCCATCGCCGAGATGTGCGGCAACGGCGTGCGGGTCTTCGCCCGCTACCTGGTCGAGTCCGGCCTCGCGCAGGCCGGTGACCTGCCGGTCGGCACTCGCGCGGGCATCCGCCCGGTGCGCACCCACGACGACGGCCGGGTGACCGTGGAGATGGGGCAGGCCAAGATCTTCGGCGAGTCCACCACGGCCGTGACCGGCCAGGTCTTCTCCGGGGTCGCGGTCGACGTCGGCAACCCCCACCTGGTCTGCGTCGGCGACCACGACCTCGACGCGCTGAACCTCGACACCGCCCCGCCGCACGACGCGCACCTGTTCCCGGAGGGCGTGAATGTCGAGTTCGTCCGGCCGCTGGGCGGCGACGAGGTGCGCATGCGGGTGCACGAGCGCGGCGTGGGCGAGACCCGCTCCTGCGGCACCGGCACGGTCGCCGCGACCGCCGCCGCGCTGCACGCCGCAGGTCAGACCACCGGGCACCGGACCGTGCACATCCCCGGCGGCACCGTCGAGGTGGAGATCACCGCCAGCGGCTCGACCCTGACCGGACCGGCCGTGCTCGTCGGCGGGGGACGGCTCGACGCCGGTTGGTGGCAGAACCCGTGACGACGGAATTCCCGAAAGCGCAGGTCAACGCCGGTCTCGGCGGTGCGCGATCGGGCGCGTGCGAGCGCTGCGCGGGAAAATGGGTCGCGCAGCGTGGGACAATGACCCTGAGATGAGAGATTCCTTGACCGCATCCCCAGAGCTCGACCAGGACTCGGCGTTGGAGCCGGACGTGGCCGACGTCGACGAATTCGAACCGATCCTCGACGGGGACGAGCCGTCCACCGGCGAGATGGAGCTGGAGGAACGCGCGTCCCTCCGGCGGATCTCGGGCCTGTCCACCGAGCTCGAGGACATCACCGAGGTCGAGTACCGGCGGCTGCGCCTGGAGCGCGTCGTGCTGGTGGGCGTGTGGACCGAAGGCGACGCCGAGCACGCCGACGCCTCGCTGACCGAGCTCGCGCGCCTCGCCGAGACCGCGGGCTCGGAGGTGCTCGACGGCATCATTCAGCGCCGCGACCGGCCCGACCCGGGCACCTACATCGGCTCGGGCAAGGTCCGCGAGCTGCGCGACCTGGTCGCCTCCAACGGCGCCGACACGGTCATCTGCGACGGCGAGCTCTCGCCCGGCCAGCTGCGGCAGCTGGAGGAGAAGCTCAAGGTCAAGGTCGTCGACCGAACCGCGCTGATCCTCGACATCTTCGCGCAGCACGCCCGTTCCAAGGAGGGCAAGGCGCAGGTCGAGCTCGCTCAGCTGCAGTACTTCCTGCCGCGCCTGCGCGGTTGGGGTGAAACGATGTCCCGTCAGGCCGGTGGCCGGGCGGGCGCCAACGGCGGCGTGGGCACCCGCGGTCCCGGTGAGACCAAGCTGGAGACCGACCGCCGGAGCGTGCACAAGCGCATCAGCAAGCTGCGCAAGGAACTGGCGGCGATGAAGACCGTCCGCGGCACCAAGCGCAGCCGCCGCGAGTCCAACGAGGTCCCGGGCGTGGCCATCGCCGGCTACACCAACGCCGGCAAGTCCAGCCTGCTCAACGCCCTGACCGGCGCCGGTGTGCTGGTCGAGGACGCGCTGTTCGCCACCCTGGACCCGACCACCCGCAAGGCGGTCACCCCGGATGGCAGGCCGCACACCCTCACCGACACCGTCGGGTTCGTCCGGCACCTGCCGCACCAGCTGGTCGAGGCGTTCCGCTCCACCCTGGAGGAGGTCGCCAGCGCCGACCTGCTGGTCCACGTGGTCGACGGCTCCGAGTCGTCGCCGCACGAGCAGGTCGCCGCGGTGCGGGAGGTGCTCAGCGAGATCTCCGAGGAGCACGCCTCGGAGATGCCGCCGGAGCTGCTGGTCGTCAACAAGATCGACTCGGTGGACGCGACCAGGATGGCCGAGCTGCGCCGCCTGCTCCCGGAGGCCGTGTTCGTCTCCGCGCACAGCGGCAAGGGCATCGAGGGTCTTCGCGAGATCATCGCCGACCGGCTTCCCCGACCGGAGCTGTTCGTCAACGCCCTGATCCCCTACACGCGGGGTGATGGTGGCGCGGCTGCACAGCGACGGAGAGGTCGTCGTCGAGGAGCACACGCCGGAGGGCACCCGCATCCAGGCCAAGGTCCGGCCGGACCTGGCCTCGTTGCTCGAGCCGTTCGCGGCCGACGGTGCGGCCTGACCGAGCCGGCGGCCTGACCGGGGCCGCGCTGCTCGCCGCGGGCGTGATCGTCACCGGCACGCCCGCGCACGGCCAACCGGGACCGGTCGAGGTGTGCACGGTCGAGGACTCCGAGCTCTCCGAGCTGTCGGGCCTGGCCTCCGACGGGAACCACTGGTACGCCGTCGGTGACGGGGGATCGTCGGTGCAGGTGTTCCTGCTGAACCCGCAGACCTGCGAAGTGGTGTCCCAGCGCACCAGCACGGCCAACCCCTACGACGTCGAGGACCTGGCGCTGGCGCCCGACGGCGCGGTGTGGCTCGCCGACACCGGCGACAACCGGCACGACCGCAAGACAGTCGCGCTGCACGTCCTGCCCGCGGGTGGCGGCTCGACGCTGTACCGGATGCAGTACCCGGACAGCCCGCACGACGCCGAAGCGCTCCTGCTGGATCGCGCGGGGGTGCCCTACGTCGTCACCAAGGAACCGCTCGGCTGGGCGGGCGTCTACCGGCCCGCGCAACCGCTGGACCCGGACGCCACCGTCCCGATGGAACGAGTCGGCACGGTGTCGTTGCGCGCCACCAGGACGCCGGGCGGGCCGATGGACGGGTCGATGGGCTCGGTCCTGGTCACCGGCGGTTCGGTGAGCGCGGACGGCACGCTGGTCGCGCTGCGCACCTACACCGAGGCCTACGTCTACCGCTCGCCGAACGGCGACGTGCTCGAGGCGCTCCGCGGCGAACCCGTGCGCATCCCGCTGCCGAACGAGGAGCAGGGCGAGGCCATCGCCTGGGAACCCGGCGGCGGGCTGCTGTCGGGGTCTGAGGGCAACGAGCCGATCCGCCGCGTCTCCGGTGCGGACGGGGACCCGTCCGACGAGCCGCGGCGAACCCCGCACCCGGCGACGGCGATCAGGCCCAGCCCGCGGCCGAGGAGGACGGCGTGTCCACCGGCCGCTCGCTGGTCTTCGCCGGAGTCGTCGCCGCCCTGCTGGTCTACCTGGTGGGCTGGCGCCGCAGGCGCTCCTGACCGCCTCGTTCGCAGGAGGACCTCGTCCGGAGGCGGTCTTCGGTCAGGGACGGCCCCCAGGTCAGGGATGGCGCAGGTCAGAGACGGCCCCAGGTCAGAGACGGCGCAGGACCGCGACGACCTTGCCGAGGATCTGGGCGTCGTCTCCGAGGATGGGTTCGTAGGCGGAGTTGTGCGGCATCAGCCAGACGTGATCGTCGGTGCGCTTGAGCGTCTTGACCGTGGCCTCGCCTTCGATCATCGCTGCGACGACCTCGCCGTTGTCGGCCTCGGGCTGCTGGCGAACCGCGACCCAGTCCCCGTCGGTGATGGCCAGGTCGACCATCGAGTCGCCGACGACCTTGAGCAGGAACAGCGTCCCGTCGCCGACGATCTCCTTCGGCAGCGGGAAGACGTCCTCGATGGACTCCTCGGCGAGGATCGGGCCACCGGCCGCGATACGCCCGACGACCGGCACGTAGGCCGGCTTGGCCTGGGTCTCGCTCTCGGACTCGCCGCCGACGAGCACGCCCACGGTGCGCGGCCGGTGCGGGTCGCGGCGCAGGAAGCCCTTGCGCTCCAGCACGCGCAGTTGGTAAGCCACCGACGAGGTGGAGGTCAGGCCGACCGCGTCGCCGATCTCCCGCACGCTCGGTGGGTAGCCGTGCTCGCTCATCCACTCCCGGATGGCTTCGAGGACCTTCAGCTGGCGGTCGCTGAGCTCCTCGGCCGCCGTGGCCTGTTCCGGCACGGTGTCCACCTCGGCAGGGGAGTCCTTGATGTCGTGTACGCGGCCCCCGACAGAGCCGGTCGCATTCGTCGCCACCGCTGCCTCCTGAATCCGTGTGAACTGCGGTGCTGGTGTGGGTCGAGCGGTGCGTCGCCCCGGTTCTGGTCGCCGGTGACCGCCGTTCGCCGCTCGCTTTCCACAGTAGACGCGACAAACACGGAGATCAAACACCTGTTCGAGTTAATTTCAGGCTCGGGTCTCGCGCTGAAGGCCACTCTTGGTACACAATCGCACGGAGGTTCGATCGAACAACCTTTCGATCATTGTTTCCGCGCGGGAGGCGACATGACCACGTTCATCGACACAGTACGGCGGGTTCGGCCGGTTGAGCGGGAATCGCTCGCCGTGCGGCCGGAAGTCGAACCGATCGTGTCGCCCCGCCGACGTGCGGAAGAGCGTCGCCCACATGGGCGGGTGATCCAGGCGGCCGGTCGTGGCCGGGTGGGCGAGGTCAGATCGTGCGCGCGGCCGGTGCGCGCGATCGGCAGAGCCGGCGAGTGGCTCGTGCTGGGCGGCGTCGCGGCCGCGACCTTCCTCGTCGTGGTGCTGGTGGGACTGTTCGGGATCGGCGACGCGCCGGTGACGGAGGTACCACCGTTGTGCAGGTGCGAACGGGGGACACTCTCTGGGGCATCGCGACGCGGATGGCTCCCGACGAGGACCCCCGTGCGGTGGTCGAGCGCATCGTCGAGCTCAACGGTCTCGGGGGCGCTTCCGCCGAAGCGGGACGCCACCTGGTGGTGCCGGTCGGTAGCTGACCGAACCACTAGATGTTGTGGTTCGCCGGGTTTTCGCAGCTGGGGCGAGGAGTGCGTCATCCGGCCGGGCGACAAGGGTGTGTCGGTTTGCAACGCGGTTGGACGCGGGTTTAGAGTCGACCACAACATCTAGTAGTTACGTCCATGTGGTTAGCCCAGAGATTGGGCTTCCGGTCTTCCGGGTACTCCATGGGCGTACGTGGTCGTGGGCCGGTGGGAGTCGGTCGGCGGCCGCTCAGGGGGAAGGGGGTGCATGGCCGGTGCGGTGCCCGTTCTGCCGCGGCGATGACTCCAGGGTCGTGGACTCGCGCGAGGTCGAGGACGGCCAGGCGATCCGTCGTCGGCGTTCGTGCTCGGCGTGCGGTCGCCGGTTCACGACCATCGAAGAACTGGTGTTGTCGGTCGTGAAGCGGTCGGGTGTCACCGAACCCTTCAGCCGGGACAAGGTGGTGACCGGTGTGCGCCGCGCGTGTCAGGGGCGTCCGGTAGAAGAGGACGCGCTGCAGCAGTTGGCGCACCAGGTGGAGGAGGCGATCCGGTCCTCCGGCATCGCCGAGCTGCCCAGCCACGAGGTCGGGCTGGCCATCCTCGGTCCGCTGCGGGAGCTGGACGAAGTCGCGTACCTGCGCTTCGCCAGCGTCTACCGCGCGTACTCCTCGGTGGAGGACTTCGAGAAGGAAATAGCCGACCTGCGGTCCGCGAGGGAGACCCAGCGGGACGGCGAGCAACGAGACGTGGAGAGCGGCGGTTGAGCAAGCCGCGACGGCGCGCGTCCCGCAGAGGGGGCGGAAGCGCGAAACGCCAATCGGCGTCCCGGGCGGGCACGCCGAAGAGAACAGAGCCGCGACCGAACCGGACGGGGAGCCCGGACGGGGCCGACAGAACGCGATCGACTGAGCGAGCGATGAAGAACGAAAAGGGGCAGGTCATGACAGAGACCGTCGGTAGCCCGGCCGGCGCAGCGGGGGAGCCGGAAGCAGGTGCCCGCGAGGGCATCCGGGTGGAGCGCGTCTACACCACCGAGGGGGTGCACCCCTACGACGACGTCAAGTGGGAGCGCCGCGATGTGGTGATGACCAACTGGCGGGACGGTTCGGTCAACTTCGAGCAGCGCGGGGTCGAGTTCCCCGACTTCTGGTCGTTGAACGCGGTCAACATCGTCACCAGCAAGTACTTCCGCGGTGCCGTCGGCACCGACGAGCGCGAGAGCAGCCTGCGGCAGCTGATCGACCGGGTCGTCAAGACCTACGTCGCCTCGGGTGTCGAGAACGGCTACTTCGCCACCGACGCCGATGCCGAGATCTTCGAGCACGAGCTGACCTACATGCTTCTGCACCAGGTCTTCAGCTTCAACTCGCCGGTCTGGTTCAACGTGGGCACCAGCTCCCGCCAGCAGGTCTCGGCCTGCTTCATCCTGTCGGTCGACGACACGATGGAGTCGATCCTCGACTGGTACAAGGAAGAGGGCCTGATCTTCAAGGGCGGCTCCGGCGCCGGACTGAACCTGTCCCGGATCCGCTCCAGCAAGGAGCTGCTGTCCTCCGGTGGCACGGCCTCCGGCCCGGTGTCGTTCATGCGCGGCGCCGACGCCTCCGCGGGCACCATCAAGTCCGGTGGCGCCACCCGCCGCGCGGCCAAGATGGTCGTCCTCGACGTCGACCACCCCGACGTCGAGGAGTTCATCGAGACCAAGTCGCGCGAGGAGCACAAGATCCGCGCGCTGCGCGACGCCGGTTTCGACATGGACCTGGGCGGCGCGGACTCGAACTCGGTGCAGTACCAGAACGCGAACAACTCGGTGCGCGTCTCCGACGAGTTCATGCGCTCGGTCGAGAGCGACGGCGACTTCGGCCTGCGCTCCCGCACCGACGGCGACGTGATCAGCACCGTCAAGGGCCGCGAGCTGTTCCGCAAGATGGCCAAGGCCGCGTGGGAGTGCGCCGACCCGGGCATCCAGTACGACGACACGATCAACGACTGGCACACCTCGCCGGAGACGGGCCGGATCACCGCGTCCAACCCGTGCTCGGAGTACATGCACCTGGACAACTCCAGCTGCAACCTGGCTTCGCTGAACCTGATGAAGTTCCTGCGCGATGACCTGACCTTCGACGCCGAGCTGTTCTCCAAGGCCGTCGAGTTCGTCATCACCGCGATGGACATCTCGATCTGCTTCGCCGACTTCCCCACCGAGTCGATCGGCGTCACCACCCGCAAGTTCCGCCAGCTGGGCATCGGCTACGCCAACCTCGGCGCGCTGCTGATGGCCACCGGTCACGCCTACGACTCGGACGGCGGTCGTGCGCTGGCCGGGGCGATCACCTCGCTGATGACCGGTACCGCTTACAAGCGCTCGGCTGAGCTGGCCGGTGTCGTGGGCCCGTACGAGGGCTACGCCCGCAACGCCGAGGGCCACCAGCGGGTCATGCGCAAGCACGCCGCGGCCAACGACCTGGTGCGCACCTACCACCACAACGACAAGACCGTGCACAAGCTGGCCACCGAGGTCTGGCAGCAGGGTCTGGAGATCGGTGGCCGCAACGGCTGGCGCAACGCCCAGGCGTCGGTGCTGGCCCCGACCGGCACCATCGGCCTGATGATGGACTGCGACACCACCGGTGTCGAGCCCGACCTGGCGCTGGTGAAGTTCAAGAAGCTGGTCGGCGGCGGCTCGATGCAGATCGTCAACCAGACGGTGCCGCGCGCCCTGCAGGCGCTGGGCTACCAGGAAGAGCAGATCGAGGCGGTCGTCGAGTACATCGCCGAGCACGGCCACGTCATCGACGCGCCGGGTCTGCGCCCGGAGCACTACGAGGTCTTCGACTGCGCGATGGGCGAGCGCTCGATCGCGCCGATGGGCCACGTCCGGATGATGGCCGCGGTGCAGCCGTTCATCTCGGGTGCGATCTCCAAGACGGTCAACATGCCGGAGTCGGCCACCGTCGAAGAGGTCGAGGAGCTCTACTTCGAGGGCTGGAAGCTGGGCCTGAAGGCGCTGGCGATCTACCGCGACAACTGCAAGGTCGGCCAGCCGCTGTCCGCGGGCAAGGGCGACAAGGGCGAGTCGGAGAAGGCGGTCGAGAAGCAGATCGAGTACCGCCCGGTCCGCAAGCGCCTGCCCAAGAAGCGCCCGAGCCAGACGGTGTCGTTCACCGTGGGCGGTGCCGAGGGCTACCTTCACGCCGGGTCGTACCCGGACGACGGGCTGGGCGAGATCTTCGTCAAGCTCGGCAAGCAGGGCTCGACCTTGGCCGGCGTGATGGACGCCTTCTCGATGTCGATCTCGGTGGGTCTGCAGTACGGCATCCCGCTGGAGTTCTACGTCTCGAAGTTCCAGAACCTGCGCTTCGAGCCGGCCGGTATGACCGACGACCCGGACATCCGGATGGCCAGCAGCGTCCTGGACTACCTGTTCCGCCGCCTGGCTCTGGACTACCTGCCCTACGAGAAGCGCGCCCAGCTGGGCATCTTCACCGTGGACGAGCGGGAAGCCCAGGTCAACAACACGGAACCGGCTCCGGCGTCGGACAACGTCGACCTGGACACGATGCGGTCCACGGTGGACTACTCGAAGGCCGAGGAGAAGTCCGAGTCCAAGGACGACGTCCGCGCGGGGAGCTCCACCGAGCTGCTCGAGCTCCAGCTGGGCAAAGCCGCCGACGCGCCGCTGTGCATGACCTGCGGCACGAAGATGCGCCCGTCCGGTTCCTGCTACCTCTGCGAGGGCTGCGGTTCCACCTCGGGCTGCAGCTGAGCCTGAGGGCTGAATGACCGAAGTCCGGGGTGGGTGTGACCAACACACCCACCCCGGACTTCTTTCGTGTCAACACTGTTCGCGTTTGGCCAGGTGAGGCGTTCACGGTCAGGCGACGCCCGTCGGGCGACCGCCGGAAGAACCCGGTGGGGCGCCGCGGATTCGGCACGCTCGTCCGCACCGAACAAGCGGAGGTGGAGATGCGGGCACGAAACCTGTTGAAGAACGCGATTCTCTTCGCGGCACCTGGGATTCACGTCCTGACCGTGACCGGGCTCCCGGACCCGGACCGGTCCGTGACCACCCTGGCGGCGATCGACTACGCCGGGGAACTGGCCTTGGAGAACCCCGAGGCCGAGCACTACCTCGACGAGTTGCTCGACGAGGAAGCGGTGGTGTCGATCGTCCTGCACTCGCTCAGCGAGGAGGTCGCGTTCACCGATGCGCGCGGCGAGGACGTGCTGGTCAAGCACGTGTACGGATGGTTCATCGAGGGTGGTGTGATCTCGCCGGTCACCGCGGCCGAGGCGTTCGACCTGGGCTGCGTGGATCCGGACACGGGAGAGCCCGTCCCGCCGGAGCCCGGTGTCGTCTACGAGGACGCCTGGCCGCTGGTGCTGGAAGGTGAGAGCTCCAGCTGATCAGACGACGAAGGCCGGTGCGGTTCCGCGGAACCGCACCGGCCTTCGTCGTGCTCGGGGTCAGGACTGCTCGTCCGCCAGCAGCTTCTCGGTGGCGATCAAGCGGACGCAGACGGCCAGGCCCGCCGTGGCCGCCTCGACGTCGGCGAGCTCCGGGAAGGTCGGCGCGATGCGGATCACCGAGTCGGCCGGGTCGTCACCGTGGGGGTGGGTCGAACCGGCCGGGGTGAGCGCGATGCCCGCTTCCTTGGCCTTGGCGACGACGGCCTTCGCGCAGCCTTCGGGAACCTCCAGGCTGATGAAGTACCCGCCGGCCGGGTTGCTCCACCGAGCGAGGCCGGTCCCGCCCAGTTCGGCGCTGAGGATCTTGTCCACGGCTTCGAACTTGGGCCGGATCAGCGCGGCGTGCTTGCGCATGTGCTCGCGCAGCCCGTCGCGGTCGCGCAGCAGCCGGGCGTGCGCCCGCTGGTTGACCTTGTTCGGGCCGATGCTGCGCTTGGAGGTCGATGCCAGCCACCACTCGATGTTGGCGGGGGAGGAACCGAAGAACGCCACGCCCGCGCCCGCGAAGGTGATCTTCGAAGTGGAGCCGAACACCAGCGCGCGGTCCGGGTTGCCGTTCTCGGCGCACAGCGCCAGGAGGTCGGCGATCTCAGCCTCGTCGTCGGTGAGGTGGTGCACCGCGTAGGCGTTGTCCCAGAAGATCCGGAAATCGGGTGCGGCGGTGCTCATCGCCGCCAGCCGCCGCACGGTCTCGTCGGAGTAGACGGTGCCGTCCGGGTTGCTGTACTTCGGCACGCACCAGATGCCCTTGATCCGGGAGTCCTCGGCGACGAGCCGCTCGACGACGTCCATGTCGGGGCCGTCCGCGGTCATCGGAACGGTGATCATCTTGATCCCGAGACGCTCGGTGAGAGCGAAGTGGCGGTCGTAGCCGGGAACCGGGCACAGGAACGCGATCTCCGGCTCGGCGACCCAGCGCTGCGAGCCGCCGGGAACCCCGTTGAGCAGCGCGAACACCAGCGCGTCGTGCATCAGCTCCAGGCTGGAGTTGCCCGCGGCGAGCAGCTGGTCGACCGGCACCTGCAGATCGGTGCTGAAGATCTCGCGCAGCTCGGGCAGGCCGTTGAGGCCGCCGTAGTTGCGCAGGTCGGCGCCGTCGGCGTCGGTTCCGCTGGCGAGGTCGAGCAGCTCGTTGGAGAGGTCGAGTTGCTTCGGCGAGGGCTTTCCTCGGGTGATATCCAGTTTCAGGCCACGCGCCACGAGATCTGCGAACTCCTGGTGGGCGCGGTCGCGCTGGGCGGTCAGCTCTTCGATGGTTGAAGCTGGATCGGGCACCGGTTGAATCCTTCGCCGTATCGGGTAACGAGCAGGAAACAGCCTAGTCGTTGTGGCCGGTCGGTGTGAGCACGACCTGCGGTCAAGCCGACACCGCACCG
The DNA here is from genome assembly GCF_045278815.1 of Saccharopolyspora sp. ID03-671. Classification (NCBI taxonomy): domain Bacteria; kingdom Bacillati; phylum Actinomycetota; class Actinomycetes; order Pseudonocardiales; family Pseudonocardiaceae; genus Saccharopolyspora; species Saccharopolyspora sp. ID03-671. The sequence continues at coordinate 2,173,480 of NZ_CP134054.1, read as the reverse complement.
CTCATCTATGACGTGGATCACCGGATTGCGCTGGTCATGGCGTCACGTCGGCGGGGTTGACCTCGTCTGCCCGGTGAGACTTCGAGGGGAGGGCCACGACGTGGGAAAGTCGATCTTGGTCACCGGTGGGACCGGAACGCTCGGCAGCGCTCTCGTGCGGCGACTGCGGGAGGATGACGAGGACGTCGAGGTGCTCAGCCGCCGCCCGGGCACCGGGCGGGTGGTCGGCGATCTGCGCACCCGGCAGGGACTCGCGGACGCGGTCTCCGGCGCGGACGTGATCGTGCACTGCGCGACCACCAACAGCGGTCACGACGTGCAGGCCACCCGCAACCTGGTGGAGTTCGCCCGCCGGTCCGGCCGACCGCACGTGGTCTACATCTCCATCGTCGGCATCGAGCGGATCCCGCTGTTCTACTACCGCGCCAAGCTCGAGTCCGAGCGGCTGATCAGCGAATCCGGGCTGCCGTGGACGATCCTGCGCACCACGCAGTTCCACGACCTCGTCGCCAAGTTCAGCGCCGTGCAACGCCGCTCACCGGTGGTGGTGGCGCTGTCCGGTGTGCGGTTCCAGCCGATCTCGGTGCGCGACGTCGCGGAGCGGCTGGCCGAGCTCGCCCGCGGCGACGCGGCGGGACGAGTGGCGGACCTGGGCGGCCCGCAGGTGCGCAGCCACGAGGACCTGACCAGGGCCTACTTCCAGGCCGACGGCCTGCGCCGACGGGTGTTGCGACTGCGCCCGCCGGGCTCGTTGTTCCGGGAGCTGCGGTCCGGGGCCAACCTCGTCCCGGACCGGGCGGTGGGCCGGGAGACCTTCGAGGAGTTCCTCAGCGGCGGGTGAGCAGGTGCGCAGCGGTGGCCGTCGCCGCGGTCACGGTGAACACCGACGGCCAGGCGCCGATCTTCTTGGCCAGCGGGTGCGATCCGACCAGCGCGGTTCCGTAGGTCGCGCCCAGGGCCAGCGCGGGCACGACGCCGGCCCGGCGACGGCAGATCTCCATCGCGCCCAGGCCGGCGCCCGCCGCGACGACTCCACCCCAGTGCCGGTGCTGCGAAGCGCGGGCCACCGCGAAGCCACCGATCAACCCGGCCGAGGTCAGCAGGCTGGAGGGAATCGACATGCGCACTCCTTGGGTTCCGGTTCGGATGCTTCGACCTTACTGCCGCTCGGGTGGTTCTGGCGGGAACCCGCCGCATCGGTGTTTGACTTCCCGTTTCGCGCTAAGAAAAGTGCCGGTGTCGTCCACTTCTCCAGCTTCGGGAGCCCCGCATGCGGCGCGTTCGGACAGGTTTGCTCGCGGCGATCGTCGCCCTGCCCCTGATCGGGTCCGCGGCCGCGGGGGCCGAGCCGCCGCAGGGTCCGGTGTTCGCCGACGGCGAGGCGCAGCCGGTGTTCGACCCGGCGCGGGCGGTGCGGCAGGACCTGTTCGTCACCGCGCCGGTCGACAGCGACCACGACGGATCGCAGGACCGGGTGCACGTCCAGGTGGTGCGGCCCGCCGAGTCCGACCAGGGACTGCGGGTGCCGGTGGTCTACCAGGCCAGCCCGTACTTCTCCGGCGGCAACGACGTGCCCAACCACAACGTCGACACCGAGCTGCACGTGCCGGAGCGGTCCGGTGCCCGGACGACGCTGAGCGCCTCCGGTGACGAGCGGATCGCGGTGGCCGCCGAGATCGACTGGGCCTACGAGCAGTACCTGCTGGCCAGGGGATATGCCGTGGTCTACGCGGAGTCGCTGGGCACGGGGGCGTCCACCGGGTGCCCGACCACGGGGGCCGAGAATGAGACGATCGGCGCCAAGTCCGTGGTGGACTGGCTCAACGGCCGGGCACCGGGGCACGACGCCGCAGGCACCGATGTTCCGGCGACCTGGTCGACCGGCAAGGTCGGCATGATGGGCGTCTCCTACAACGGGACCCTGCCGAACGCCGTCGCCGCCACCGGCGTCGAGGGGCTGGAAGCGATCGTGCCCATCGGGGCCATCTCCAACTGGTACGACTACTACCGCACCGACGGCGCCGTGGTCGCTCCCGGTGGGTACCAGGGCGAGGACGCCGACGTGCTGGCCGAGTACGTCCACACCCGAGCCGACCGCGAGCCCTGCCGCCCGGTGATCGACGGGCTCACCGCGGAGCAGGACCGCATCACCGGTGATGACAGCCCCTTCTGGGACGAGCGCAACTACCTCGGCGACGCGGACCGGGTGCGCGCGGCGGTGCTGTCGGTGCACGGGCTCAACGACTGGAACGTCAAGACCCGCCAGGCCGCCCAGTGGTACGGGCTGCTGCGGGAGCACGACGTGCCGCACAAGATCTGGTGGCACCAGTCCGGCCACACCGACCCCATCGAACTGCGCGAGCAGGAGTGGCTGCGGACCCTCAACCGGTGGTTCACCCGGTACCTGCACGGCGTGCCCAACGGGGTCGAGGACGAGCCCCGCGCCACGGTCCAGCGCGAGGACGGCAGCTGGACCGAGGAGGCCGAATGGCCTGCTCCGGGGGCTGCCGAGACGGTGCTGCGGCCGACGGCGGGCGGCTCGCAGCGCGGTGGTCTGAGCGCCGAAGCGCCCGCTCAGCGAGCGGTGGAAGGGCTCACCGACGACGCGGGCCAGAAGGCCGAGGACCTCGCTTCCGCCGCCGGCTCGCCGAACCGGTTGGCCTACTTCACCGAACCGCTCGCCGAGCGGGCCCGGGTCAGCGGGGAGGTGCGCGCAGAGCTCGGACTCAGCTTCGACGAGCCGGCCGCCAACGTGACCGCGCTGCTGGTCGATCAGGCACCGGACGGATCGGTCTCGGTGGTCACGCGAGGCTGGGCCGACCCGCAGAACCGCGAGGCCCTGGACCGGACGACGCCGATCGAGCCGGGTCGCCAGTACGCGATCACCGTGCGGATGCAGCCCGACGACTACGTATTCGCGCCGGGGCACCGGCTCGGCGTCGTGGTGCTCTCCAGCGATCACGACTTCACGTTGCGGCCCCGTCCGGGTGCGGGACTGGCGCTGGACCTGGCGCGCACGCAGGTCTCACTTCCGGTGGTCGGGCGGATCTCGTGACGGTCTTTCGCGAAAACCGGTGTCATGGCGGACGGTGATACCCGATCGAGCAGTGAATTGACCTGACCGATCGACGCTGATCGGTGTGGTTTCAAGGGTTTCAACCGCGATCCGTCCACAGCGGACGAAGTTGTCCAGAGATTGTCGAATTCGCTTTCGACGGAGGCGTTTTCGTCCGCATCGTGGTGGTCATGACGACGCGATTGAACACCCAGCTCTCGCTGAGCGACCCCGGGGACGTGCTCGCCGCGATCCCGCACATGCTCGGCTTCCACCCGACCGACTCGTTCGTGCTGATCACGATGCACGACCTGACCGGAACACCGAGGTTCGGCGCGACCATGCGCGTCGACCTGCCGTGCCCGTCACAGGCATGCCTGTTCAGCGAGTTCCTGCTCACCGGGGCCGTGGGCAAGCAGCAGGCCGAAGGCGTGTTCATGATCGTGATCGGGGACCGTCCCAACCTCGCCGCGTGCCCGGAGACCTGCGGCGGGGCCTGCCACGCCACCGAGACCCCCGGCGACGGCTCAGGGCCGCCGCTGCACGACGTCGTCGAAGTGGTGCGGAAAACCCTGCTGCAGGCGGGAATCATCACCGCCCACGCGGTGCACACCCCGGCGATCGGGGTCGGTGAGCCGTGGACGTGCTACTACGACGAGGACTGCCACGGCGTCGTCGCGGACCCGAAGGAATCCCCGATGGGCGCGCTGATGGCCGCCCAAGGATCGGTGACCTTCGGCAGCAGGGAGGAGCTCCGCGAGCTCGTCGCGCCTGAATCACCGGAGGTCCTCAACCGCTGGTCGGCCAAGCTCGACGCGCTCGTCGAAGACGCCATCGACTCCTACGACCCGTCCCGGCACGCCACGGACGTGCGCACGGTCTTCGGCGCGATCCGGCGCATCGCCACCGGTTCGGCGCTCACCGAGGACGACCTGCTGGGCGTGCTGCAGGCGGTGTCGGACGTCCGCGTCCGCGACGTCGTCATCGGTGCCGCGCTGACCGAACTGGCGCGCCCGGCCGAGGAGCTCTGGCTCACCCTCGTGCGCAAGGCACCGGAACCCGAGGTGGTCGAGGTCGCGGCGCTGCTGGCGTTCTCGGCCTACGTCCGCGGCGAGGGCGCGCTGGCCAGCGTCGCGCTCGAACGCATCGAGCAGGTCAAGCTCGACCACAACCTGGGGGTCCTGCTGCGCCGGTCGCTCGACGCGGGCCTCCCGCCGGCGGAGCTGGCCGGCATCGCCCGGGATTCGGCCGACGACGTCCAGCTCCTGCTCGACGAGGAGGGACCCTGCTGATGTGCGCGAAGAAGAGGGAGCAGCGCTCAGGACGCGTGGCGGGCGCGGGTGAACTCCCACGCGTCACCGACGATCACGCCGAGGTCGGCGCGCTGGGGCTGCCACCCCAGCTCGGCCCGGGCGCGCTGACTGGAGGCCACCAGCGTCGCGGGGTCGCCGGCCCGGCGGGGAGCGACCTGGGCGGGGATCGGGTGTCCGGTGACCTCGCGGCAGGTGTCGATGACCTGCTTGACCGAGAAGCCCGTGCCGTTGCCCAGGTTGTAGATGCGGTGCTGGCCGCTCGTCGCGTTTTCCAGCGCCAGCAGGTGCGCGTCGGCGAGGTCGGTGACGTGGATGTAGTCGCGGACGCAGGTGCCGTCGGCGGTGGGCCAGTCCTCGCCGAAGATCTGCACCTGCTCGCGCTGGCCCAGCGCCACCTGCAGCACGATCGGGATCAGGTGGGTCTCGACGGCGTGCCGCTCACCGAAGGCCCCGTGCGCTCCGGCGACGTTGAAGTACCGGAGGCTGACCGCGCCGATGCCGTGGGCGGAGGCGTACGACGTGATCGCGTGGTCGATCGTCAGCTTGGTCGCGCCGTAGGTGTTGGTGGGCCGCGTCGGGAGGTCCTCGGTGATCGGGGAGGACTCCGGTTCGCCGTACGTCGCCGCTGTGGAGGAGAACACCAGGCGCGGCGTGCCGTGTTCGCGCATCGCGTCCAGCAGTCGCAGCGACGTTACGACGTTGCCCTGCCAGTACTTCTGCGGCTGCTCCATCGACTCGCCGACGAGCGACTTCGCCGCGAAGTGCAGCACGCCGTCGAACTGCTCCGCGAGCAGTTCACCCGCCGCCGAGGCGATGTCCGCCTCGACGAACTTGCAGCCGTCCGGGATCGCGTCGGCGTGCCCGGTGGACAGGTCGTCGACCACGACGACCTCGTGGCCTGCTTCCACCAGGCGTGCTGCGCACACGCTTCCGACGTAACCGGCACCGCCTGTGACCAGGAGCTTCAACTGCGCACTGCCTTCCGTGGGAGAACCAATCGACTCAGCGGGAAGCGGCCGAGGACCGGGTCGTCACCTGTCCCGCCCCGCACCGGCGGAGGGTATCGCGATGAACACGCGCGGTTCGGCCAGGCTCCGCTCGGCGAACGCGTCCCGAACGGCCGACTCGACCCGGGCGCGGTCGGCCGTCGGGATCAGCGCGATCGCCGAACCGCCGAAGCCACCGCCGGTCATCCGCGCGCCCAGTGCGCCGGCCTGCACCGCTGCGTCCACTGCGACGTCGAGTTCGAGGCAGGAGACGCGGTAGTCGTCGCGGAGGCTGGCGTGGGAGGCGTTGAGCAGCGGACCGATCTCGGCGTACCCGCCGGAGCGCAGCAGCTCGACGGCGGACAGCACTCGCTCGTTCTCCGTCACCACGTGCTTGACCAGCGGCTGAAGCTCGTCCGGAAGCTTCTCGTTCGCCTCCGGCAGCTGCGCCGCCGAGATGTCCCGCAGTGCCTTCACCTCGAGCAGCTCCGCCGCCCGCTCGCAGCCCTTCCGGCGTTCTCCGTAGCCGGATTCGCTGTGCGAGTGCTTGGCGCGGGTGTCGATGACGAGCAGTTCGAGACCCGCGCCGCGGGGATCGAACGGGACCTGCTCGGCGTCACCGGAGCGGACGTCGAAGAACAGCACGCGGGACTCGACGCAGCGCAGCGACGCCGTCTGGTCGAGCAGGCCGGTGGGGGCCCCGACGTAGTCGTTCTCCGAGCGCTGCACCAGCCGGGCGATCTCCGCCAGGCTCGGCGCGCCAGGCTCGCCCGGTGCCAGGCCGAGATGATCGAGCATCGCCAGCGCCAGAGCGCACTGCAGAGCGTGGGAGGAGGACAGGCCGGCGCCGGTGGGGACGTCACCGACGATCAACAGGTCCAGGCCGGGGACGGCGTGACCGGCTTCGCGCAGCGCCCATGCGACGCCTGCGGGAAACGCGGGCCAACCGGTGGGGGAGCCGGGCCGGAGGTCGTCGACGACGAGCTCGTCCGCCTGGTGGAGCTCACCGTCGTCGCCCCACGTCGTGGCCACGAGCTTGCGGTCGTCGCGCGGACCGATGGCCACCGCGACCCGGTGCGGGATCGCCATCGGGAGCACGAAACCGTCGTTGTAGTCGGTGTGCTCACCGATGAGGTTGACCCGGCCGGGTGCGGACCACACCGCGCTGGGCGCGCGGCCGTGCTCGGCGGCGAAGAGCTCCGCCGCTCGGGTGGAGACGCTCACTTGGCCGTCACCATCACCGCGTGCGCGATGCTGGGGGTCAGCTCTGCGGCACCGCTCTGGCCGCGGACCTCGATCGGCTTGTTCGCACCGACTACCGACATGATCTCGACCTCGTTGCCCGGGACGACCCCGACTTCCTTGAGGTCGGTCATCAGATCCGGGTCGAGCTGCACGTGCTCGGAGATCCGGCGGATGACCGCGCGGCCACCGCCGTTGCGGGCGATCTCGTCGACCCGCTGGAGCTCACCGTCGATCGCGGTGTCGATGTGGTCGACACCGAGGTCGTCCAGGCCGGGGATGGGGTTGCCGTAGGGAGAGGTGGTGGGGCCGCCGAGGAGCTTGACGAGCTTGCGCTCGACGGCCTCGCTCATCACGTGCTCCCAGCGGCACGCCTCGTTGTGCACGTGCTCCCACTCGAGGCCGATCACGTCGACGAGGAGCCGTTCGGCGAGGCGGTGCTTGCGCATCACGCTGATCGCGCGGGCGCGGCCGGCCTTGGTCAGTTCGAGGTGGCGGTCCTCGGCGACCGTGAGCAGGCCGTCCCGCTCCATGCGGGCCACCGTCTGGCTGACGGTCGGTCCGCTCTGCTCCAGGCGCTCGGCGATCCGGGCCCGCAGCGGCACCACGCCCTCTTCCTCGAGGTCGTAAATGGTGCGGAGGTACATCTCAGTGGTATCGATGAGATCGTTCACGTCGGCTCCCCATTCAAGTCCCAACCACGATGCTAGTCGCTGCCAGCGACAACGGTCAGTGGCCGGGGAGTTGACAGCCAGGATCAGCGACCGACCTCGTCGGCGGGCTTCGAAAGGCCGTCATGCATCCCTTGATCAGTACCGATGATCTCATGACCGCACTGGGTGCGGAGCCGCACCCGACCTTGCTGGACGTGCGGTGGTCACTGCTCGGCCCACCGGGCCGCGACGACTACGCCGCGGGGCACCTGCCCGGAGCGGTTTTCGTGGATCTGGACGCCGAACTGGCCGCTGAGCCGAGTTCGGCCGGGCGGCATCCGCTGCCCGATCCGGCCGCGCTGCAGGAGGTGCTGCGCCGGGCGGGCGTGGACGCCGACCGCCCGGTCGTGGTCTACGACGCCGACAACGGTTCGGCGGCGGCGCGGGCCTGGTGGCTGCTGCGCTGGGCGGGACACCGGTCGGTGGCCGTGCTCGACGGCGGCTACGCGGCGTGGACCGCCGAGGGCAAGCCGACCACCACCGACGTCCCCGAACCCGGTGATGGCGGGTTCCGGGTGCGTCCCGGGGCGATGCCGGTGATCGACGCCGACCAGGCGGCGGAGCTGGCCCGCGACGGCGTGCTGCTCGACGCCCGCGCACCGGAGCGCTACCGGGGCGAGGTGGAACCGATGGATCCGCGCGCCGGGCACGTCCCGGGCGCGCGCAACGCGCCGTTCAGCGAGCACGTCGGGCCCACGGGCCGGTGGCGTTCGCCGGAGGAGCTGGCCGAGCGCTTCGCCGCGCTGGGCGTCACCGGAGACACCTCCGTCGGGGCCTACTGCGGCTCGGGGGTCACGGCCTGCTCGGTGCTGCTGGCGCTGGAACACGCCGGGGTCACCGACGCCCACGCGCCCGCTGCGCTCTACGCGGGCTCGTGGTCGAACTGGGCGGCGGACCCGTCACGACCGGCGGCGACCGGTCCGGAAGCCGGGTGAGCGGTCGGCGAGATCCATCCGATTCGGCTCCTCGGACCGTCGAGACCCTGTGTCGGGGCGCGTCCGGCAGGTAGCGTCCCGCCCATGGGTTCTCAGTTGGCCGTGGTCTGGGACGAGTCGGTGCTCGAGTACGACCTGGGCGGGCACCATCCGCTGCATCCGATCCGGCTGGACCTGACCATGCGGCTGGCCAACTCGCTCGGCGTGCTCGACGGCGTGGAGACGATCAAGCCCGAACCCGCCACCGAGCAGGACCTGCTGCGCGTGCACACCGCCGAGTACATGGCGGCGGTGCGCGCCGCGCCGCTGAGCGCTTGGGAAGTCGGGCACGGGTTGGGCACCGATGACAACCCGATCTTCGACCGGATGCACGAGGCCTCGGCCTTGATCGCCGGAGCGTCGATCAAGGCCGCCGAGCAGATCGTCTCGGGCGCGGCGGACCGGGCGGTCAACATCGCCGGGGGACTGCACCACGCGATGGCCGACCGCGCCGCCGGGTTCTGCGTCTACAACGACTGCTCGGCGGCCATCGCGTGGATGCTGGAGCAGGGCGTGGAGCGCATCGCCTACCTCGACGTCGACGTGCACCACGGCGACGGGGTGCAGGCGGCCTTCTACGACGACCCGCGGGTCATGACCATCTCGCTGCACCAGCACCCGGTGACGCTGTGGCCGGGAACCGGTTTCGCCACCGAGGTCGGGCGCGGCAACGCCGACGGCACCGCGGTCAACGTCCCGCTGCCGCCGGGCACCGGTGATGCCGACTGGCGTCGCGCCTTCCACGCCGTGGTCCCGTCGGTGCTGGACCAGTTCCGGCCGCAGGTGCTGGTCACCCAGTGCGGGGCCGATGCGCACCGGGACGACCCGCTCGCCGACCTGTCGTTGACCGTCGACGCCCAGCGCGCCACCTACCAGGACCTCCGCGACCTGGCCGAGAGCTACGCCGGGGGGAAGTGGCTGGCTCTGGGCGGTGGTGGTTACTCGCTGTTCCGCGTGGTGCCGCGAGCCTGGACCCACCTGCTGGCGACGCTGCTGAACCGGGATATCGCGCCGGAGACGACCATCCCCGAGGATTGGATCGCGTACGCCGTCCGGCGTGCGCAGAACGTGCCGATGCCGACGTCGATGTCGGACGGGGCCGACCCGTCCTTCGAGCGCTGGTCCGGGGTGACCGCGTCCGCGGTCGACACCGCGATCCGCGACGCCCGGCACGCGGTGTTCCCGCTGCTCGGGCTGGACCCGGCTGACAGTCGCGACTGAGGAGTGCCCGAAGTGGACGAAGAAGCGAGAGAGGAGACCGGGCCGCAGCAGGACTACCCCCGGCAGTGGGAAGCCGACGTCGTCCTCTCCGACGGCGGCACGGTGCACATGCGGCCGATCACCCCGGCCGACAAGGACAAGCTGGTCGCCTTCCACGGGAGGCTCAGCGACCGCACCAGGTACTACCGCTACTTCGGCCCGTACCCGCGGATGCCCGAGCGCGACGTGCGCCGGTTCACGCAGGTCGATTACGTCAACCGGGTCGCGCTGGTGGCGCTGCTCGGCGATGACATCGTCGCCGTCGGCCGCTTCGACCGCCTCGGAGAGCAGGAGTCGGCCGAGGTCGCCTTCGTCGTCGAGGACGGTCATCAGGGGCGCGGTCTGGGGTCGATCCTGCTCGAACACCTCGCCGCGGCCGCGCAGGAGTGCGGTCTGCGGCGCTTCGTGGCCGAGGTGCTGGCCGAGAACTCCACGATGGTGCGCGTCTTCCGCGACGCCGGTTACCAGGTGAGCCGGGCGATGGAGGAAGGCGTGGTGCACCTGGAGTTCGACATCGACCCGACCGAGGAGTCCGTGGCGGTGGCCCGGGCGCGCGAGCAGGCCGCGGAGGCGCGCAGCGTGCACAACCTGCTGCGGCCGCGGGCGGTGGCGGTGATCGGCGCTTCCACCGACCACCGCAAGATCGGCCACGCGGTGCTGACCAACCTGCTCACCGCCGACTTCAACGGGCCCGTCTACCCCGTCAACCCCGAGCACCGCTCGGTGCGCGGGGTGCGCGCCTACGCCTCGGTGCTCGACATCCCCGACGAGGTCGACCTGGCGGTGGTGGCGATCCCGGCGGCCGGCGTCAACGAGGTCCTCGACGACTGCTTGGCCAAGGGCGTGAAAACGCTGGTCATCGTCTCCTCCGGGTTCAGCGAGACCGGTTCGGAGGGGCGCGAGGTGGAACGCGAGATGGTGCGCGCCGCGCGGGTGCACGGCATGCGCGTGGTCGGTCCGAACGCGCTCGGCGTGGTCAACCCGGACCCGGAGTTCCGGCTCAACGCGAGTCTCGCACCGCAGCTGCCCGGGCGCGGCCGGACCGGGTTCTTCTGCCAGTCCGGTGCGCTGGGGGTGGCGATCCTGGAGACCGCCACCGAGCGCGGGCTCGGCCTGTCGACGTTCGTCTCGGCGGGCAACCGCGCCGACCTGTCCGGCAACGACCTGCTGCAGTACTGGCAGACCGACCCGGCCACCGACGTGGTGCTGCTGTACCTCGAATCGTTCGGCAACCCGCGCAAGTTCGGCCGGTTGGCCCGGCGGCTGGCGCGCAGCAAGCCGGTCGTGGTGGTCAAGTCGGGCCGCAACTCGGTGCGGGCCGGGCTGGCGGCCACGACGGTGGAGATCGACGAGACGAGCGTGCAGGCGCTGTTCGAGCAGTCCGGCGTGATCCGCGTCGAGTCGGTGGCGCAGATGTTCGACACCGCGCTGCTGCTCGCGCACCAGCCGTTGCCGCAGGGCGACCGGGTGTCGATCGTGGGCAACTCCTCGGCGCTGGGCATGATCGCCGCCGACGTGGCGCAGGCGCAGGGGTTGCAGCTGGCGCACGAGCCGGTCGACGTCGGCGCCTCGGCGGAGCCCGACGAGTTCGCGGCCGCGGTGCGCGATGCCGCCCTGCGCGACGACGTCGACGCGCTGATCACGGTGTTCGCCCCGCCGGTGGCGGTGCCCGGCGCGGCCTACGCGCGGGCGCTGCGGGAGGCGTTGCACGAGGCCGACGCGACCCGCTCGAAGCCGGTGGCGACCACGTTCCTGGCGGCCGAGGGCGTTCCGGACGAGCTGCGGGTGCCGGGCCCGGACGGCACGACCGGCAAGGGTTCGGTGCCGTCGTACCCGAGCCCGGAGCGCTCGGTGCTCGCGCTGGCGCGCGTGACCCGCTACGCGAAGTGGCGCGCAGCGCCGAAGGGGCACTTCGTGCGCCCGGACGTGGCGGCCGAGGAGGCGTTCGCTGGTCGAGCAGTGGTTGGCCGAGGGCGTCTCCGAGCTCGGCGACGAGCGCACGGTGCGCCTGCTGGAGTGCTACGGCATCGAGCTGGTGCCCTTCCGCAAGGTCGGTGACGTGGACGCGGCGGTGGCGGCGGCCGAGGAGCTGGGCTACCCGGTGGTGCTGAAGTCGACCAGCACGGATCTGCGGCACCGCAACGACCTGGTCGGCGTGAGGCTGGACCTGACCGGGCCGGAGGCGGTGCGCACGGCCTACGAAGACGTGCGGCGGGTCTCCGGCGTCGAGCAGGTCTACGTGCAGCGGATGGCCGGGCGCGGGACCTCGTGCGTGATCGACCTGCTCGACGACCCCTCGTTCGGCACGTTGGTGTCCTTCGGGCTCTCCGGCGTGGCCAGCGAGTTGCTGGGGGACAAGGCCTACCGCGCGCTGCCTTTGACCGACGTGGACGTCGCGACGTTGGTGCGCGCGCCCCGCGCGGCGCCGCTGCTGGTCGGCTACCGGGGCGTGGAGCCCGCGGACCTGTCGGCGCTGGAGGACCTGGTGCTGCGGGTGGCGACGCTGGCCGAGGATCTGCCGGAGGTGCGCTACCTGGCGTTGCAGCCCGTGCTGGCCTCGCCCACCGGGGCTGCGGTCACCGGCGCGAAGGTGTCCTTGGGCGAATCGCCCGCGGCGTTGGACACCGGACCGCGTCGACTGCGGTAACCGTCTGCGTCGGGTGCCGACTGCGACGGGGGACACAGACCCGCAGATCGAAACCGGGTCGTTCCGTTAATCTGGTGCGCGTGGATGAGGTCACGACCCGGAAAGTCGACGCACCGGCGCCCGTGCTCGGCGTGGTCCCCGCGGGCCAGTACCGCATCAAGGTGCGCGCGGTGCAGCAGGACGACCCGAGCGCGCCGGTCGCGGTGCTGGCGCCGGCCATGGGCGTGCCGGCCGGCTACTACCGGCCGTTCGTCGCCGAGCTGCACCGGCTCGGCATGACGGTCGTGTCGTTCGACGTGCGCGGCCAGGGCGAGAACAAGCCCCGGGCCCGGCGCGGCGTGCACTTCGGCTACCAGGACTTCGTCGACGACCTCGACGCCGTGCTCGACCTCGTCGAGTCCGTCTTCCCCCGGGCGCCCCGGTTCGTCCTCGGGCACAGCCTCGGCGGCCAGATCGCGCTGCTGCACACCGCCGCCAACCCCGGCCGGATCAGCGGCGCGGCCCTGATCGCCACCGGATCGGTCTGGTACCGGGGCTACCCGGGCCTGGCCAAGTACTACTACTCGCTGCTCGGCACCCAGACGATCGCGCTGGCCTCGACCCTGCTCGGCTACTGGCCCGGATACGTCTTCGGCGGCAAGCAGGCGACCGGGCTGATGCGGGACTGGGCGCGCCAGGCGCGCACCGGCCGCTGGCGGCTCCGCGGTTCCGACCTCGACTACGACGCGGCGATGGCCGAGGTGACGACCCCGCTGCTCACGGTGACCGTGGCCAACGACGAGCTGGCCCCGGCATCGGCGATGGACGACCTGGTCAAGCACTCCACCCGCGCCGAGCGGACGAGCCGCCACTACACCGCCGACGACGCGGGAGGGCCGGTGGACCACTTCAAGTGGACCCGCAGCTCCGGTGAGATGGCCGCCTGGATCCAGGACTGGATGAACGGCGTCCTCGAACGCTGATCAGGTCCGCCGAGGAGGTTTCGGCCCGGCCGGGTGAATTGTGTGAAAGGTGGGTACCGATCCACTTCGGCCGGGACGCAACCCGCTACTCCCGCGCGTCCGTCTACAAGGCATGAGACGCCTACGAACCGCAGTGGGCGCGGGGAGTCTGCTACTGGTGCTGGCAGCCTGCGCCCAACAACCGACCAACGACGTGGGGTTCGGTGGTCAGCCGCCAGCGCCACCCGGACCGGTTCAGCCGAAACCTGAACCGGAGCGGACGCCGGTGGCCGCGGAAGCCATCGACCTCTCGCAGCTGCCGCGAGGATATCCGAAGAAGGTCTGGACTCAGGACAACGGTACCGCAGTGGTCGCCACCGGTCAGGAGGGCGGCTGCAGCAAGGTGCGCGCCGAAGTGGCGGAGCAGACCGCTGACCACGTGAAGATCCTCCTCGTGGAGGAAACGCCGGATCCGCCGGGAATCTGCACGATGGACCTGCGGTACCCGCCCGTGGCGGTGAGCCTCAGCGCCCCGCTGGAAGGGCGAAAGGTGGTCCTGGAGCAGAAGGATGTGAAGGTCCCGCGCTGATTCGGCTGCTGCGCGGCGGTAACCTGCCGCCGCCGCGCGTGAAGCCGGTTCGCCGCCGGAGGTGGGGCTCCACGGCGCACCGGGTTCGGCAGTTCGTTCCTCACGGGTCCGCACAAGCGGGATGACCGCGGCCGCTCGGGCTCACCCGCGCCTCGCGCGCGGGTGAGCCCGGGACCGGTCGTGCGAGAACCTCAGCGGCCGAAGGAGATCTGCAGGGTCGGCTGCGTGGAGTTGGCGAAGAAGTCGTTGCCCTTGTCGTCGACGACGATGAAGGCGGGGAAGTCCTCGACCTCGATGCGCCACACCGCTTCCATGCCCAGCTCGGGGTACTCCAGCACCTCGACCTTGCGGATGCAGTCCTGCGCCAGCCGCGCGGCCGGACCACCGATCGAACCGAGGTAGAACCCGCCGTGGTTCTGGCAGGACTGCGAGACCTGCTTGGACCGGTTGCCCTTGGCCAGCATGACCATCGAGCCGCCCGCGGCCTGGAACTGCTCCACGTACGAGTCCATCCGGCCGGCGGTGGTCGGGCCGAAGGAGCCCGAGGCGTAGCCGTCGGGCGTCTTGGCCGGACCCGCGTAGTACACCGGGTGGTCGCGCATGTAGTCGGGCATCGGCTCGCCCGCGTCGAGCCGCTCGGCGATCTTGGCGTGCGCGATGTCGCGCGCCACCACCAGCGGACCGGTCAGCGACACCCGCGTCTTGACCGGCAGCTTCGACAGCTCGGAGCGGATCTCGTCCATCGGCCGGTTGAGGTCGATCTTGACGACCTCGTCGGAGAGCTGCTCGTCGGAGACCTCCGGCAGGTACTTCGCCGGGTCGCGCTCCAGCTGCTCCAGGAACACGCCCTCCGGGGTGATCTTGGCCTTGGCCTGCCGGTCCGCCGAGCAGGACACCGCCACGCCGACCGGCAGCGAGGCGCCGTGCCGGGGCAGGCGGATCACGCGCACGTCGTGGCAGAAGTACTTGCCGCCGAACTGCGCGCCGATGCCGAACTGGCGGGTCATCTCCAGGACCTGCTGCTCCATCTCGACGTCGCGCAGCGCGTGGCCGGAGCCCGAGCCCTCGCGCGGCAGCTCGTCGAGGTAGCGGGCCGAGGCCAGCTTGGCGACCTTGAGGTTGTACTCGGCCGACATGCCGCCGACGACGATCGCCAGGTGGTACGGCGGGCACGCCGCGGTGCCCAGCGAGCGCAGCTTCTCCTCCAGGAAGCGGCCCAGCCGCGTCGGGTTCAGCAGCGCCTTGGTCTCCTGGTAGAGGAACGTCTTGTTGGCGCTGCCGCCGCCCTTGGCCATGAACAGCAGCTCGTAGAACGGGTCGGTGCCCGGCTTGTTGAACAGCTCGATCTGGGCGGGCAGGTTGCTGCCGGTGTTGCGCTCCTCCCAGAAGTTCAACGGCGCCATCTGCGAGTAGCGCAGGTTGAGGTCCTGGTAGGCGTTGAAGATGCCGCGCGCCAGCGACTCCTCGTCCTGGCCGCCGGTGAGCACCGTCTCGGTGCGCTTGCCGATGACGATCGCCGTGCCCGTGTCCTGGCACATCGGCAGCACCCCACCGGCCGACACGCAGGCGTTGCGCAGCAGGTCCGTGGCCACGAACCGGTCGTTCGCGCTGGCCTCCGGGTCTTCCACGATCGACTTCAGCTGGGCGAGGTGCGACGGACGCAGCAGGTGCTGGATGTCCTTGATCGCCTCGGCGGCCAGCGAGGTCAGCGTGGCGGGCTCGATCTCCAAGAAGCGGCGCCCTGCGGCTTCGACGACCTTGATGCCTTCATCGGTCACCAAGCGGTACTCGGTGTCGTCGGGGCCGAGGGGGAGCACCTCGGTGAAGTCGAAATTCGTGGTGGTCACGTCGCGGCTCCTTTGCGCGCGTTCGGGTTACGCGTGCACTCATGTAACCGCGCAGCGGATCACGGCGTCCACACGGGTCGGCAATGTGTGACGGAGACCCGCGGCGGGAGCTGGTCGAAATGCGCTCGGGTTGAGATTCTCGAACCTGGACGGCTCTTCTCCCGATTCGGAGGCCTCATGGCGCTCGACGAACTGGTCAACCTGCGCGACCTCGGCGGTCAGCCCACCGGCAGCGGTGTGCTGACCAGGAGCGGAGTGGTCTACCGCAGCGACGCACCCCGGCTCGGGGACCGCGACCCGAGCGGACTGCCCGCGTGGCCGCCGCGCGTGGTCGTCGACCTGCGCGAAGCCGCCGAGACCCGGGACGAGCACCCGATGGCCACGGCGAGCCTGGTGCACCGCGTGCGGGTGCTGGAGGGGCTGGACACGCCGGACGAGGACGACGAGGCGGTCCACGAGCTGACCACCCTCTACCGGGGCATGCTGCAGGGCGCGCCGAAGAAGCTGGTGGAGGTCTTCCGGCACGTCCTGGCGGCCGACGGCCCGGCGCTGGTGCACTGCGCGGCCGGCAAGGACCGCACCGGCGTGGTCTCGGCGATGCTGCTCAGCGCCGCGGGAGTGCGACCGGACGCGATCGTCGCCGACTACGTGCGCACCGACAAGAACATGCTGCGCGTCCTGCAGCGCCTCGAAGAGCTGCCGGAGCTGCCGCCGGGCGTGGACGAGGAGATGGTCGCCGAGCTCATGGCCACGCCGACGCAGGCCATCGAGAGCGTGCTGGAGATCTTCGACGAGCACCAGGACGCGGCCGCGGGCTGGTTGGCCGGCCACGGCGTCACCGACGACGAGCTCGATCGGTGGCGGGAGAAGTTCCTGGAGAAGTAGGTGAGGAGGTCGGACCCGCCCTTTCGACGAGTCCGGCCTCCTCCAGCAGGCGGTGGAGGACCCCACCGCTCAAGTTTGCGGAAGAAGATCTTCGCCCCGCGGGGTGTCTCGGGTCAACGAGCCGTTCGGGTGCAAAGTGACGCCGAATTCCCCCGAACAGGGCACGGGCCGCCTCAGGCGT
This sequence comes from Saccharopolyspora sp. ID03-671, assembly GCF_045278815.1. Taxonomy (NCBI): domain Bacteria; kingdom Bacillati; phylum Actinomycetota; class Actinomycetes; order Pseudonocardiales; family Pseudonocardiaceae; genus Saccharopolyspora; species Saccharopolyspora sp. ID03-671. Next base: position 2,156,847 of record NZ_CP134054.1, on the reverse strand, counting down.
CACATCAGTGGCGAGAGAAGGGGCGCCCTTCGCGGTGAAGGGCGCCCCGATGGGTCAGCTGGCGTAGGCGCGGAGCTTGTCGGCGCGGTCGCCCTGGCGGAGCTTGGACATGACCTCGCGCTCGATCTGGCGGACCCGCTCGCGGGACAGGCCGAAGGCCTTGCCGATCTGGTCCAGGGTGCGCGGCTGGCCGTCCTCGAGGCCGTAGCGCATCCGGATGACCGCCTGCTCGCGCTCCTCGAGCGTGGACAGGACCCGGCGCAGGTCGTCCTGCAGGAAGCCGGAGATCACCGCGTTCTCGGCGTCGGCGGACTCGGCGTCCTCGATGAAGTCGCCCAGCGGGGCGTCCTCCTCGGTGCCCACCGGCATGTCCAGGCTGACCGGATCGCGCGAGTGGTCCATCAGGTCGAGGATCTTCTCGACCGGGATGCCCGCCTCCTCCGAGAGCTCGTCGTCGGTGGCCTCGCGGCCCAGCTTCTGGTGCAGGTCGCGCTTGATGCGGGCCAGCTTGTTGACCTGCTCGACGAGGTGGACGGGGAGCCGGATGGTGCGGCTCTGGTCGGCCATGCCCCGGGTGATGGCCTGCCGGATCCACCAGGTCGCGTAGGTCGAGAACTTGAAGCCCTTGGTGTAGTCGAACTTCTCCACCGCGCGGATCAGCCCCAGGTTGCCCTCCTGGATGAGGTCCAGCAGGGGCATGCCGCGGCCGGTGTAGCGCTTGGCGAGGCTGACGACCAGGCGGAGGTTGGCCTCCATCAGGTGGTTCTTCGCGCGACGACCGTCCCGGACGACGGCATTGAGGTCCGAACGCCGCTCGGGGGAGAGGTTCTTGCCGGTTTCCAGCAGGTGCTTGGCGAAAACCCCGGCCTCGATGCGCTTGGCGAGGTCGACCTCTTCCTGTGCCGTGAGCAGCGCGGTGCGCCCGATGCCGTTGAGGTAGACGCGCACCAGGTCGGCCGATGGTCCCTGGGTGTCCAGTTCTTCGGCGACGGCGACGTCTGGCTTGGTGGTCTGCGGGACGGTCATGAGCTCCCTCCCTGACGGGCTGGCTAGCGGGGCGCAATTCACACCGACGCATCGGTGCGCGGTGTGCAGGACGCGTACGCTCGGTATTAACCGGGGCTTCCGCGCCTACGTTCTTCTCCGGGTGCCGGGTCGGTGCCGGACTGTTCCGGCCACCGCGGACGGCATGGCCGTCGAAGCTTCGTTACCTGGAAAACGACGGGCGCGACGAATTCGTTCCCGAAGTTCTCGATTCGAAGACGTCGCGGCCGTCACATCGGTTGCGCCCTGAGTCTGAGGATTTGCTGAGAGCTCTCGTTACATTTAGACCTCAACCAAAAGTGTGAATGGTCCGTCGTTCACGCTTTCGACCGCCATCATCGCGCCGAACGCCCCGGTGGACACCCGCGCGCCCCGTTCCCGGAGCTCCGCCACGACAGCGTCGACCAGTGGTTCGGCCTGCTCCGGTCGGGCGGCCTCGGTCCACGAGGGGCGGCGGCCCTTCCTGGTCGACCCGTAGAGGGTGAACTGGCTGACCACCAGCAGCGGGGCGCCCGTGGTGGCGCAGGACTCCTCGTCCCGGAGCGCGCGAATCTCGTGCAGTTTCCGGGCCATTTTTGCGACTTCCTCACGCCCGTCGGAATGGGTCACACCCAATAGGACCAACAGCCCTGGTTCTTCGATCTTCCCGACGACTTCGCCGTCGACCGTTACGGAGGCGCGAGTGACCCGCGTGACGATTGCCCTCATTGATCAACACCTCGCCATTCGGCCGGAACGACCATTCCGTGCCGGATGAGTTCCCGCACCATCGGAATGGCAGCGGAGGTCAAGTCCTCCACATCTTCGCCGTAACCCATCGCCAGCAGTTCCAGCAGTTCCTCCAGGGGCAGCGCACCCCGGAATCCCGCCAGCAACCGGACGCCGAGCTCATCGATCTCGTGCTGCCACCCGGGACCGTCGGTGCGGTGCAGCCGGTGCACCAGCGGTTCCCAGCCCTCGTCCCCGGGTTGCGAGACCTGCTCCAGGACGGTGCTGTCGGCGGTGACCAGCCTGGCGGCCAGCAGGTCGTCGTCGGAGTCGTGGTCGCGCAGCCAGTCGACCCGGCGCAGCCAGGCGTCGGACTCCGGTCCCAGCGGGTCGTCGAAGGCGTGCCGCAGGTCCTCGCAGACCACCTCGCCGGGCCCGTCGGCGCGGCGCAGGGTGACGAAGCCGAAACCGATGCCGATCACGTCGTTGGCCTCGAACCAGTCCAGCCACTCGGCGGCCTTGCGCAGGCCCTGCTCGGAACGCAGGTCGTAGCCCGCGTCGCGCAGCCAGGTGCCCACGTAGAGATCCGGGTCGGCGACGTCGCGCTGCACGAACCACGCGTCCACCCCGGCGCCCGGCGGCAGCCAGGAGGCGACCCGGTCCTCCCAGTCCTCGCCCTCGCGGTGCACCCATGAGGCGAGCAGCTGCCCGGTGCCGCCCTCGTTGAGGAACGACGGCAGCTGGCGCACCACCAGCGCGCTCGCGTCGTCCCCGGCCAGCCCGGAGTCGCGGTAGGTGAAGTCGGTGCGCGGCGGGCCCACCACGAACGGTGGGTTGCACACGACCAGGTCGAACTTGCGGCCGCGGACCGGCTCGAACCACTCGCCCTCGCCGACCTCGGCGTCGACCCCGTTGAGCCGGAAGGTCGCCTCGGCCAGCGCCAGCGCCCGCTTCGAGACGTCGGTGACGGTGATGCTCCGCGCGTGCGTGCTCGCGTGCAGGGCCTGCACGCCGCAGCCGGTGCCCAGGTCGAGCACCGAGCCGACCGGCCGCCGGGTGGTGGCGCGCACCAGGCTCAGCGACGCGTGACCGACGCCCAGCACGTGGTCGGCGTCGACGGGACGCCCTCCGCGCAGGTCGGAGTCCAGGTCCGACACCACCCACCAGGAGTGCTCGCCCTCGCCGTAGGGGCGGATGTCCAGGCCGGCGCGGAGCAGCTCGCCGTCGGCGGCCAGGATGCCCGCGGCCAGCGCGTCGTCGGTGCTCAGCGAGCCGAGGGCGGCCTGCACGTCGGGCCGCGTCTCGGCCTGGCCCAGCAGGAACAGCCGGACGAGCGTGCCCAGCGCACCGGCGCCCTCGGTGGCGCGCAGCGCGGGCACCGGCTCACCGCGGCCGAGCGCGGCGTGCGCGGAGTGGCCGAGCAGGTCGAGGACGCCGTCGGCGTCGTAGGAGGCGGCGCGGAACGCGTCGCGAAGTCGGTCGATGCGGTCAGCGGACAGATCTGGAATCACGCCCTGAATCCTCACACGCCCGCCGACCCGCGCATCCGCTCACTCGGCCGGGGAGGTCCGGGACGGCCGACACCGTCGGTGGCCCGGCTTAGCATCGGGGTATCGGCGATGGGGGAGATGCCATGACCACTCTGGAGAACAGGCCGAACACGGCGTTGCTCGTCATCGACGTGCAGAACGGCGTGGTCGCCGACGCCCACGACCGGAACCGCGTCGTGGCCAACATCGGCGACCTCGTGGACCGGGCGCGGGCGGCCGGGGTGGACGTGGTCTGGGTCCAGCACCACGACGACGGCCTGATCCGCGACAGCGAGGGCTGGGACCTGGTGCCCGAGCTGGACCGGGGCGACGCCGAGTCGTTGGTGCACAAGTCCTACGGGGACGCCTTCGAGGGCACCGAGCTGGAGAAGGTGCTCGCCGCGCGCGGCATCGGCCGGGTGATCGTGGCGGGAGCGCAGACCGACCAGTGCGTGCGGTGCACCCTGCACGGGGCGTTCACCCGCGGTTACGACGCGACGCTGGTCAGCGACGCGCACACCACCAGCGACCTGACCCGCTACGGCGCGCCCTCGCCGGAGGAGGTCATCGCGCACACCAACCTGTACTGGCAGTACCAGGTCGCCCCAGGCCGCACGGCGGGCACGGTCAGCACGGCCGAACTGGACTTCGCGTCGCAGTGAGCGGAAAGGCGGTACGCATCGCGCGCCCGCGCCGCTAGATTCGGCCGGTGCCTGACGCGATGTTCGCCCATCCCTGGCTCGCGCCGCTCTACGACGCGTTCGAACCGGACCGCAGTGACCTCGACGCCTACCTGGAGATCGCCGACGAGCTGGGCTCGGCCCGGGTCCTCGACGTCGGCTGCGGCACCGGCTCTTTGGCGATCCGGCTTGAGGAGACCGGGCGCACGGTCGTCGGGACCGACCCGGCCGAGGCATCCCTCGCGGTCGCCCGCGCCAAGGACGGGTCTGCCCGCGTCGTCTGGGTGCGCTGCGACGCCACGATCCTGCCGACGATCGCCGCCGACCTGGCGGTGATGACCGGCAACGTCGCGCAGCTCTTCACCACCGACGAGGAGTGGACGCGAGTCCTGCTCAGCGTCCGCGCCGCCCTGCGGCCGGGAACCCACTTGGTGTTCGAGAGCCGCAAACCGGCGCGCCGGGCGTGGGAGCGGTGGCCCGGCACCACCAGCGTCGACCTGCCGGGTATCGGCCTGGTCGAACGGCACGACGAGCTGACCGACGTGACGCCGCCGCTGATCTCCTTCCGCAGCACCTACCGCTTCCCCGACGGCGAGGAGCTCCTCTCCGACTCCACCCTCCGGTTCCGCACCGAGGAGGAGATCGCGACGAGCCTCGCCGAAGCGGGCTTCGACCTCCTCGAAGTCAGGGAGGCCCCGGACCGCCCCGACGAGGAGCACGTCTACCTCACCCGGCGCACCGACTGATCAACCCACCTCAACCGGCCCGGACGAGCTTGTAGTGCAGGCGCACCACGGGGGCGGACCACAGGTGCAGGGCGTGGTCGGTGCGCAGGGTCCCCTCGTTGTCGACGAAGACGTGGAAGGTCTCGTGGATCGGGATGCGGGCGGCGAAGGTGCGCCCGCCGTCCGCGACGACGGCGTAGGCGCCGTCCTGGCCGAACGCACCGGCGGGCGACCGCAGCTCCAGACCGCCCCCGGGCAGCGCCACGGGACGCAGGAAGACCTGGACGTTGCCTGATTCGAGTGGGAACGCCACGTGCACGCTCGGGCTGCGCCGACCCGGCAGCGTCCGGGTCGCGTAGTGCCCGCTGTAGACGTACTCGCCGGTCGAGCGCAGCGTCCGGATCCACGCGGCGGCACGCCGGGTCCCGCCGGGATCTAGGACGGGCACGACCTTGCTGTCCATGCCGCGGGCCACGTCGAGCGGCCGGGTGGGCAGCGCGAGCTGCTGCACGCGGCGTCCGAACAGCCGGGAGACGACCTCACCGCCGGGCTGGAACACCGGGTTCCACTGGGTCCACACCTCCATCCGCCACCGCGAGGTGCGCTCGTAGAAGTCCCGGACGTCCGGGTGCAGGTCGGCCGCTCGGAAATCCGGCCCGTCCAGCTCCGACATGTCGGCGAGCAGCCCGGTCTCGTCCGCGTCGGCGTGGTCGTGGGGGAGCAACCAGTCCTCGCCGACGACCGAGCGGTCGTGCATCGGCGCGTCGAGCCAGGGCTCGGAACCGGCGAGGTCGACGGGGCGGCCGGTGATCCGCCAGAACAGCCGCGTGGCCCGATCGAGGCTCGACGTCCAGGTGCGCACGCGCCACAGCCTGCCAAAGCGCCCAGGGTGCGTGTTCGGGCGGAAGCGGTCACGAGCGGTCGTTCGGCGCGTAGCGTGCGGCGGGTGGAGGTCTCGCAGCTTCCCCGCATCGATGAGCACTCGGTCGGGGTCGACGCCGATCCCGACGCGGTGTGGCTCGCGCTGAGCGCGCGGCTCGACGGGATCGCCGGAGCTCCGGCCGGCGCGTACGCCCGTCTCATCGGATCGCCCGACCACGCCGCGTCCGGGCCGCGGCCGCTGGCCGAGGGCTCGGTGCTGCCCGGGTTCCGGGTGGTCAGCGCGACGCGGGGAGAGGAGCTGACGCTCCGGGGACACCACCGCTTCTCGGTCTACGCGCTGCGCTTCCGCATCGAACGCGAGGGCGTCGGGCGCTGCCGGCTCACGGCTGAGAGCCGGGCGACCTTCCCGGGTGTCGGCGGTGCGATCTACCGGTTCCTCGTCATCGGCACGCGCGGTCACGGGTTCGCGGTGCGCCGTCTCCTCGCCGGGGTCGCTTCCCGCGCGGAACTGGCCGGGTGAGTCGGGAGCACGCCCTGGCCCCGGGTGCGTGAGATGATGCGGGCATGTCCGACGCACTGCACCTGACCGGCGACGCCGAGGCGGACCGCCTGCTCTCCGAGGACTCGTTCGCCCTGCTCACCGGCATGCTGCTGGATCAGCAGGTGGCGATGGAGCTGGCGTTCGCCGGGCCGAAGAAGATCGATGACCGGATGGGCGGGTTCGACGTCACCAAGATCGCCGAGTGCGATCCGGAGGAGTTCGTCGAGCTCTGCGTGCAGAAACCGGCGATCCACCGCTACGGCGGGTCGATGGCCAAGCGCGTGCAGGCCCTCGCGCAGCACGTCGTCGAGCACTACGACGGGCGCACCGAGCGGATCTGGACCGACGGCGACCCCGACGGCAAGGAAGTCCTCAAGCGGCTCAAGGCCCTGCCCGGCTACGGCGACCAGAAGGCCCGCATCTTCCTCGCCCTGCTCGGCAAGCAGCGCGGCGTCCAGCCGAAGGGCTGGCGCGAAGCAGCGGGCGCGTACGGCGACGACGGCTCCCGCCGCTCCATCGCCGACGTCGTCGACGAGCAGACCCTCCAGGAGGTCCGCTCCTTCAAGAAGGAGCAGAAGGCCGCCGCGAAGGCCGCGAAGTGACCACGGGACAGTTCTAGCCACAACTGCCCGGACACTTCGGACATCCCCCGGGGGTGGTTGTGGCTGGAGCTGTCCACTGCCGGGTTCAGCGATCCGCGAGGTAGGCGCGCCAGCTCCCGTGGTGCGTGATGTCCTCCGCGTCGTGGAGGGCGGTGGGTTCGCAGAGGAAGCCCCGGACCGTCGAGCCGTCGGCGAGCTCCACCGCTCCGATGGTCATCGGGGCGGGCAGGGCCGCGACGAAGGAACCGAACGCGGCCGCGGTGAGCTCCCAGACCTCGACCTCGACGGCCTTGCCCGCGTCGGCGCGCACCAGCCCCGGTTTCGGCGGCGTCGTGCGCAGGGCGTGCAGCCGGTAGGTCGGCGCCGTCGTGGTGCTGCGCACCAGGCGGGCGTTGCGGTCGGTGAGCTGGTGGTTCAGCGGCTGACCGCTCAGGTGAGCCCCGGCGACCGCCAGCAGCACAGGCTCGGGCTCCTCGAGCAGGGCCGCGAGGTGCGCGAGGGCGCGGTCCTGGTGCGCGGCGCCGACCAGCGTGACGCCGAACGGCAGACCGCCGACCCGGCCCGCCGGGATCGCCAGGGCCGCGAGTCCCAGCAGGTTCGCGAAGTTGGTGAACCGCCCCAGCGCGCTGTTCACCCCGACCGGGTCGGCCGCGACCTCGGCGATCGTGGGATGCCCGGTGGTGGTCGGCAGCAGCAGCGCGTCCACCCCGCGCAGCTGGATCTGGGACTCGGCGCCGAGCTCGGCCAGCCGCCGCCGGTCGGTGAACACCTGGTGCGCGGGGATCCGGCCCGCCGCGGAGATGATCTCACCGACCACCGGATCGACCTCGTCGCGGTGGGCGTCGACGAACTCGCCGACCGCCGCGTACCTCTCGGCCACGAACGCGCCCTGGTACAGCAGCTCCGCCGCGCGCAGGAACGGGTCGAGGTCGACGGGCACCAGCTCCGCACCCGAGGCCCGGAACCGCTCGGCGACCTCGGCGAACGCCTCCGCCCAGCCCGGGGCCAGTTCGCCGAGGGCGTCCGGGACGCCGATGCGGTGCGGGGCGGCCGGGGTCGACGCCGGGACCAGTGGGGCGAGCACGTCCAGCGCTCGGTGTGCCTCGGCCACCGTGCGGGCGAAGACGGTCACGCAGTCGATGCTCGCGCACGCCGGCACGACGCCCTCGGTGGAGATCAGGCCGTTGGTCGGTTTCAGCCCCACGATCCCGTTCAGCGCGGCCGGGACCCGGCCCGACCCGGCGGTGTCCGTGCCCAGAGCGAGATCGGCGATGCCCAGCGCGACCGCCACCGCCGAGCCCGAACTCGACCCGCCCGAGATGCGCTCGGGATCCACGGCGTTGCGGACGGCGCCGTGCGGGGAACGCGTCCCGACCAGGCCCGTCGCGAACTGGTCGAGGTTGGTGGTGCCCAGCACCAGCGCCCCGGCCGCGCGCAGTCGCGCCACCGCCGGCGCGTCGGAGGCGGGCCGGTAGGCGTAGGCCGGGCACCCGGCCGTAGTGGGCAGCCCGGCGACGTCGATGTTGCCCTTGACGGCGACCAGCTTCCCGGCGAGCGGCAGCGGTTCCCCGGCGCGCAGCCGGACGGCGATCTCGACCGCCTCCTCCAGCAGTTCCGGTTCGGGCCGCAGGTCGACCCACACCTGGGGCGATCGACCTCGGCGATGCGCCGGTAGGCGGTCCGCACTCGGGCGCGCAACGACTCCAGTGACGACACGTCGTCTCCTTTGCATGAGCGGGGTGTCAGGGGGCGAGGGTGAGCAGCGGAGTGCCGGGACCGACCTGGTCCCCGGGGGCGACGAGGAGTTCGGCGACCGTGCCGGTGATGGGGGCCGTGATCGGGGCTTCGGTCTTCATGGCCTCCAGCGCCAACAGCGACTCACCGGCTTCGACGCGCTGACCCGGCCGGACGTCGGTGCGCCAGACGGTGGCCACGAACGGCGCCTCCACCACCTGCCCGCCCGCCGGCGCCTCGACCGTCGCGGTCGTCGCGGGAGCCTGCTCCGGTTCGGGTTTCGGGTCGAACTCGCCCGCGGCCTCCCACGCCTGGCGCTCGGCCTCGAACGCCTCGGCCTGCGTCCGGCGGAACTCGTTGATGCTGTCGGCGTTCTCGGCCAGGAAGCGCTCGTGGTCGGCGAGCACGAACTCGTCCTCGGTGATGTCGAGCTCCAGCCGCCCGGCCGCGCAATCGGCGCGCAGGTCCAGCAGCTCCTCCGCCGAGACCGGGTGCCACTTGATCCGGTCGAAGAACCGCAGCAGCCACGGCGATCCCGGCTCGAACGAGCCGCGCTGCTGCCACCCGCTCCACACCTGCACCGTGCGTCCGACGAACTGGTAGCCGCCGGGGCCCTCCATGCCGTAGATGCAGAGGTAGGCACCGCCGATGCCGACGGAGTTCTCCGCGGTCCAGGTGCGGGCCGGGTTGTACTTCGTGGTGATCAACCGGTGCCGCGGGTCCAGCGGGGTGGCCACCGGCGCGCCCAGGTAGACGTCACCCAGACCCAGCACCAGGTAGTCGGCGTCGAACACCGTCCGGTACACGTCGTCCACACTGGACAGGCCGTTGGCGCGGCGGATGAACTCGATGTTCCACGGACACCACGGCGCGTCGTCGCGGACACCGGCCATGTAGCGCTCGATGGCCTCGCGGGTCGCCGGATCGTCCCAGGACAGCGGCAGGTGCACGGTCCGGCTCGGCACTCGCAACCGCGAGGTCGGCGGCAGCTCCGCCTCCAGCTCCCGGACCAGCCCGAGCGCCTTGTGCACCGACAGCTCGTCGGGGGCGACGTGCAGCTGCAGTGACCGGATGCCCGGCGTGAGGTCGACGATGCCGCCCAGCCGCTGCTCGCGGAGCTTCTCGGCCAGCGCGTGCACCCGCATCCGCAGCGCCAGGTCCAGCTTCATCGGCCCGTACTCGACCAGCAGGTTGTCGTCCCCGCTGCGCCGGTAGGTCACCGACGGGCGCGTCTCGTCGGCCTCCAGCGCCCCGAGCACGCCGCCGTCCTGCACCACCGGACGACTCGACCGCAGCGCCGAACCGGGACGTCGTCGCAGCTCGGCGGCGTGGTCGGTGCTGATCGGCGTGAACCGGACGGTGTCGCCCGGTCGCAGCTGGCCGAGCTTCCAGCGCTCGCCGGTGGCCACCGTGGCCGGGCAGACGAAACCGCCGAGGCTGGGACCATCGGGTCCGAGCAGGATCGGCAGATCGCCCGTGTAGTCCACCGCCGCCACCGAGTACGGGGTGTCGTGGATGTTCGACGGGTGCAGCCCGGCCTCGCCGCCGTTGCTGCGCGCCCACGTCGGGCGCGGCCCGACCAGCCGCACCCCGGTGCGCGCTGAGTTGAAGTGCACCTGCCAGTCGGTGGCGTAGAAGGTCTCGACGTCCTCGGCGGTGAAGAACTCCGGCGCCGAGTGCGGCCCCTCCAGGGCACCGATCACCCACGCCTGCGTGAGCTGCGGGCGACGCTCCGCAGGCACCGGGCCGGCCGGTTCGCCGGAGGCGGCGCCGGGCTGCAGCACGTCGCCGACGCGCAGCGCGCGGCCACCGTGCCCGCCGAATCGGCCGAGCGTGAACGTGCTGGCGCTGCCGAGGAATTCCGGCACGTCGAAGCCGCCCGCGACCAGCAGGTAGGTGCGCAGCCCCGGTCCTTCGGTGGTGCCGATGTCGAGCACCCCGCCGGCCGGGACCTCGAACGGCTGCCACATCGGCATCGCCGCGTCGTCGACGGCGACCGGGGCGGGCGCGCCGGTGACGCAGACCGAGACCGGGTGCGAGAACCGCAGCGCCGGACCGTCCACGGTGCACTCCAGGCCGGGCGCGCCCTCGGGGTTGCCCAGGGCGGTGTTGCCCAGCCGGAACGACAGGTCGTCCATAGGCCCGCACGGCGGCACCCCGACGTGCCAGAACCCGAGCCTGCCCGGCCAGTCCTGCACGGTGGTCATCGTCCCGGCCCGACGCACCTCGATCGTCGGTTCGTCGTCGGTGACCTCGGCCAAGGTGGCCGTGTCGTGGACGACGCCGCGGAATCGCGGCTCGTCGAGCGCCGCCCGCAGCAGCCCGAGGTTTGTGCGGATTCCGTCGACGCGGGTCGCGCGCGCCGCCCGCGCGGCGGCCTCCAGCGCCTCGGCGCGGGTCTTGCCGGTGACCACGAGCTTGGCGAGCAACGAGTCGTAGTGCGAGGTCACCTCGGTGCCTGTCTCCACCCACGTGTCCGCGCGGGCCCCTGCGGGGAACTGCACGCGCGTGAGCAGCCCGGCGCTGGGCCGGTGGCCGCGAGCCGGGTCCTCGGCGCAGACCCGCAGCTGCACGGCGTGACCGCGCGGCTGCGGCGGCGCGTCGAGCATGTCCGAGTCGCCGCTCGCGACGCGCAGCATCCACGACACCAGGTCGACTCCGAAGACTTCCTCGGTCACCGTGTGCTCGACCTGCAACCGGGTGTTGACCTCGAGGAACGCAGCCTCGCCGCGCTCGACGTCGTAGACGAACTCCACCGTTCCCGCAGACCGGTAGTACACCGATGAGCACAGCGTGAGCGCCGCGTCGGTGATCTGCCTGCGCAGGGGTTCCGGCAGATCCGGTGCGGGGCACTCCTCGACGACCTTCTGGTTGCGGCGCTGCAGGGTGCAGTCCCGGTCGCCCAGCGCCAGCACGTTCCCGCTGCCGTCGCCGAAGACCTGCACCTCGACGTGCCGTGCCCGCTCCACCAGTCGTTCCAGGAAAACTCCTGCGGTGGCGAAGTTCTTGGCGGCCACGTCCTGCACCGACTTCCACGCCGAGCGCAGCTCGCCGGTGTCGCGGCAGGCGCGCATGCCGATCCCGCCGCCACCACCGGTGGCCTTGAGTATCACCGGGAAACCGATCTCCTCGGCGGCCGCGACGGCTTCCTCCGCCGTGGACAGCAGGCCGGTTCCCGGCAGCAGCGGCACGCCCGCGTTGATCGCCTGCTCGCGCGCGGTGTGCTTGCTACCGAACAGCTCCAGCTGATGCGGCGTCGGGCCGACGAAGGCGATGCCCGCGTCCTCCACGGCGCGCGCGAAACCCGCGTCCTCGCTGAGGAACCCGTACCCCGGGTGGATCGCGTCGGCACCGGTGCGGCGAGCGGCGTCGAGCACGCGCCCGACCGACAGGTAGCTCTCCTCGGCCGGCGAACCACCCAGCAGCACCGCCTCGTCGGCCAGCCGGACGTGCGGAGCGCAGCGATCCGCGTCCGAGTGCACCGCGACGGTCGCGATGCCCAGTTCCCGCGCGCTCCGCAGGATCCGCACCGCGATCTCGCCCCGGTTGGCCACCAGCAGCTTGTCAACCACGCGGCACCTCGCCCTCGGAATCGGTGACCACCATCCGCACCTCGGACGGCTTGAACCCGTTGCACGGGTTGTTGATCTGCGGGCAGTTCGACACCAGCACCAGCACGTCGGTCTCGGCGCGCAGCGCGACCCGCAGGCCCGGCGCGGAGATGCCGTCGACGATGCCGAGCGTGCCGTCGTCCTCGACCGGCACGTTCATGTACCAGTTGACGTTGCCCACCAGGTCGCGCTTGCCCAGTCCCCAGCGGGAACCCTCGATGAGGAAGTTCTCCACGCATCCGTGCTGGTGGTAGGTGTGGTGGCCGTACCGCAGCGTGTTGGACTCCTTGCTGCAGGCGCCGCCGATCGTGTCGTGCCGCCCGCAGGTGTCGGCCACGACGGTCATCAGCGGGTCGTCCTCGTGGCTGCGCAGCACGCTGCCCGTGGTGAGGAAGATGTTGCCCTGCCTGGCGATCGTGGAGCCCGCGCTGTAGCGGCGGGAGGTGTTGGCGGCGTCGTAGACGAGGAAGTCCACGGCCTGGTTGCCCTGCAGGTCGATGATGTGCAGCACGTGCCCGCGCTCGACGACCGCCGAGAACGGAGCGCGCGGGGCGACGACCTGGTCCAGCACGGTGCTCATGCGATCCCCCTCGCGGCGAGGTAGTCGGCGGTGTTGGCGAAGGCCCGGCGGCCTTCGGGAGTCCGGGTCCGCAGCGCGTCGTCCGGGCCGGTGGGCGTGCCGCGCCAGGCCAGGACCTCCAGCGTCGAGGCGGTGTAGTCCGGGCGGGGATCCAGCGGGTGCGGGGTGTTGGCGATCGAGACGATCACCGGCATCTCCACCCGCAGAGTCACCGACGCGCCCGCCCCCGTGCCGCCGGTGAACTCCAGCCCGCCGTCACCGGAGACCTGGATTCCCTTGAGCAGCGCGAGGCTCGGCGCCACGTCGCGCGGGCCGAGACCGTGCTTGGCGAGTGCGAGCTTGAGCAGCTCGCGCCCGGCGGGGGAGTCGCTGTGCGGCTCGCCCGCCCCGTACTTGGCGGTGTTGCCCGCGAGCGCGGACGCCGAGCACAGCGCGTCGTGCGCACCGGAGGTGTCGGCGACGATCGTGGCCAGCACGCGCGCCTGGTCGGACAGCAGCAGGTCGCCGGAACCCAGGTAGGCGTTCCACTGCACCTTCACGGTGTCGTTGACGTTGAGCCGTTCGATCGGCTCGAAGGCGTTGTGCAGCAGCAGGTTCGCGCAGGCGTCGCCGTTCAGGTCGGTCAGCCGCAGGTGCGTGCCGCGCGCCAGGACCTTGTGCGCGTAGCCGCCGCCGGCGACGGTCTCGGCCCACACCAGCGATTCCGGCGCGACGCCCTCGGGCGGGGTCGGCCATGCCGACGCGGGCAGTACCGGCATCGCCTCGGCGGTGGCCCCTTCCTGCGCCCGTGCGTGCTCGCGGGCTCCGTACGTGGTCGCGGTGGTCACGTTCGCCTCCTTCATGCTTCGACGGGTTCGGGAGTGGGCGCGGCGCGGCACCAGCACAACCAGCCGGTCAGCGCCGCGAACGCGAGGAACTCGAGGGGGAACAGCAGCAACCAGACCGATCCGGTGCCGGAGGCGTCGTAGACCTCGGGGCGCGGCCAGGCGATGTTGACGATCATCAGCACGCCCCACACGACCGCCGCGACGTTGACCGGCAGCGCCCAGCGGCCCAGCGAGAACAGCCCGGGCCGGGCGCCGAACTCGCCGCGGATCCGGCGGCGCAGCAGCGGCAGCGTCACCAGCAGGTAGGCCACGTAGACCACGACGACCGAGGTGCCGGTGATCGCGCTGAAGATCGTCGGGTTGCCCAGGTTGACCAGCAGCAGCGCGACCGCGACCGCGCCCGAGACCAGAGCGGGCAGCAGCGGGGTGCCGGTGCGCGGGTTCACCCTGGCCAGCCGCGCGGAGGCGGGGAGGGCCCCGTCGCGGGCCATGGAGTAGCAGAGCCGGATGGTGCCGGTCTGGATCGTCAGCGTGCATACCACGACCGCGATCGCCACGTCGGCCAGGAAGATCCGGCCCAGCACGTCGCCGAAAACGGCCTGGATGACGTACGGCAGGCCCTGGTCGGCGAGGTTGCCGTCGGTCAGGCTCGGCGCGGCCATGAGCGCCACCAGGATCACCGCCAGACCGCCGAGACCGGAGATCAGCAGCGCCCGCAGCACCGCTCGCGGCGCCGCTTTGCGGGCGTTGACGGTCTCCTCGGCGACCGAGGCGGCGGTGTCGAAGCCGTAGAGGACGTAGCCCGCCATCAGCGCCGAGGCCAGCAATCCCGCGCCGGTCCCGGTGTCCGGCAGCGGCGCGGTGACCACCTGCGGGCCGCGCACGGCGAACAACGCCAGCCCGGCGACGAGTACCGCGACCCCGGCGAGCTCGGCGGCCACGCCGATGTCGTTGATGCGCGCCATGATCCGCACCCCGGCGACGTTGGCGGCCGTGGTGCACACGATCAGCGCGCTGCCCAGCAGCACCGCGTTGGTCGCGCCGGTCGGTGAGGTGATCGACGGATCGCCGCCGACCAGCTGGAACCCGCTCCACACCGACGGCAGCACGACCTGCAGCGCGATCGCCGCTGCGGCCAGCGCCACGGTGCAGCCCAGCAGCATCATCCATCCGGCCAGCCAACCCGCGAAGCCGCGGGAGACGTGCTTGGCCCACTGGTAGATCGACCCGGCCAGCGGGTAGCGGGCGGCGAGCTCGGCGAAGTTCAGCGCCACGAGCAGCTGACCGGCGATCACCACCGGCCAGGTCCAGAAGAACATCGTGCCGCCGAAGGAGTAGCCGAGCCCGAACAGCTGGAAGACGGTGGTCAGGATCGACACGAACGAGAACCCGGCGGCGAACGCGCTGAACGAACCGAGCGTGCGGCGCAGCTCCTGCCGGTAGCCGAAGGCGGTCAGCTCATCGGTGTGGGTGGCTGTCACGCGACCTCCTCGAGGTCTATTTCTGTCGCACGACAGAAATTAAGGACCTGCGAAGACGTGCGTGTGCCGACGAGATCACGTCTGGGTTAGCCGGTGTGAGAACCGTGTTTCGCGAACCCGCCGCTCCGCCTGTCGCCCGCTCGCGCCGCAACGGCATCGGGGAGGATGGGGGCGTGCGAACGAAGGTGGGACGGCCCAGGGCGGGATCGGCGGGAACAGGCGATTCCCGGGAGGACCTGCTGGCCGCGGGTGCGGCGTTGTTCACCGAGCGGGGTTTCGCGGCCACGACCACGCGGGCGCTGGCCGAGCGGGCGGGGCTGCGGCAGGCGGCGCTGTACCACTACTTCGAGACCAAGGAGGACGTCCTCGCGGCGCTGCTGGAGCGCACCGTGCGGCCCTCGGCGGAGTTCGCCGCCGCGCTGCTGCAGCGCCCCGAGGACCCCGCCGTGCGCTTGTGGGCGCTGTGCCGCACCGACATCGCGCTGCTGGCCGGTGGCGAACACAACCTGGGTGCGCTGTACCTGCTGCCGGAGATCGCCGGGCCGCGGTTCGAGGAGTTCCGCCGACAGCGCGCAGAGCTCAAGGACGCCTACCGGGTCCTCGTCGAAACCCTCGCCGGTCCGGAGGAGACCTCCCGCGCCGACTTCGTCTTCGGCGTCGTCGAGAGCGTCATCCTCATCCGCCGCGACGCGCACCACCTCGATCCCGACGACTTCGCCCGCGCCGGTGCCGACGCCGCTCTGCGCGCCGCCGGTGTCGGCGACGAGGGTCTGCCCGAGATCCGCGAGGCCGCCGACGCCCTCCGCCGCCGCACCTGATCCCCGGGGGAGAGAGCGGAGGTCAGGCGGCCGCTGCTGCGCCCGGTTTCTGGTACTTGTCGACGTACTCCTGGTCCGAGAGCTCGGCGATGGAGTACATGATCTCGTCGGTGATGGAGCGCAGGACCGGCAGCGAGGACTCCATGCCCGCGTAGCGGGAGAAGTCCAGCGGGTCGCCGAAGCGGACCGTGACCGGGGCGAGCCGGGGGATCTTGGTGCCGCGCGGCTGGAGCTTGTCGGTCCCGGTCAGCGCGACCGGGACGACCGGGGCACCGGTGCTGAGCGTGAGCCGGGCGACGCCGGTGCGGCCCCGGTAGAGGCGGCCGTCGGGGGAGCGGGTGCCCTCCGGGTGGATGCCGAAGGCACCGCCGTCGCGCAGCACCTGCTCGGCCGCGCCGATCGCCTCCATCGCGGCCCGGCCGCGCCCCCGCTCGACGGGGATCGCGCCCAGCGAGCTGAACAGCCACTTGCTGAGGCCGCCCTTCACGCCGGTCCCCTGGAAGTATTCGGCCTTGGCCAGGAACGCCACCGGGCGCGGCAGCACCAGCGGGACGATGAAGCTGTCCAGCACGGCGAGGTGGTTCGGCGCGAGGATCACCGGGCCCGTGGTGGGCACCTTGTCCGCGTCGATGACCTTCGGCCGGTAGACGGACCGCGCCACCGCGCCCACGACCCGTTTGCTCACCGCGTACAGCATCGTCCTGCCTCTCCCGCTGGTTCTCGCTCCGCCTCGAATCTAACCCCAGGAGGTTTCGAGCGTGGGTCTCGCGGGTCAACCGGAGGGGGCAATCGGCCGCCCCCGGGGGTATCGGCGGGCAGGCGCGGGTGGGAGCATGGAATTCGGAGGTAGCGTCGTGAACACTTCACATCGTGACGACTCCCCGGTGCTGATCACCGAGGCCCAGCCGTCGATGGACGAT
Source organism: Saccharopolyspora sp. ID03-671 (assembly GCF_045278815.1). Classification (NCBI taxonomy): domain Bacteria; kingdom Bacillati; phylum Actinomycetota; class Actinomycetes; order Pseudonocardiales; family Pseudonocardiaceae; genus Saccharopolyspora; species Saccharopolyspora sp. ID03-671. Next base: position 2,140,165 of record NZ_CP134054.1, on the reverse strand, counting down.
CAGCAGGCGATGCGTCGCCGCCGATACGCGATCATGATGGCCAGCCGCATCCCGTGCCTGATCGGAGCGGTGGTCGTGTTCCAGCTGTGGCAGCTGTGGTGGTTGTCACTGATCATCCTGGCGATCTCCATCCCGCTGCCGTGGATGGCGGTGCTGATCGCCAACGACCGGCCCGCGCGCGCAGACCGAGCACGTCAACCGGTTCCGCCGGTCGCACCGCAGCATCGAATCCCCAGGGCACCAGGTCATCGAAAGCGCCTGACCTTCGCTTTCCGCGAAGCGGGTGCGCCACCGCTGCGGACAGACCCATGCGGTGTGCGGCATCATTGGTGACATGAGCACGATGACGCTGCCGGAGACCGACACCCGGAACGAGACCGCTGATCAGGAAAGCGATGATCGTCCCGAGGTATTCCACTACGTGCAGAAGGACAAGATCGCCGAGAGCGCGGTCATGGGCACCTTCGTGGTGGCGCTGTGCGGGGAGGTCTTCCCGGTGACCAAGTCCGCCAAGCCGGGCTCGCCGGTCTGCCCGGACTGCAAGGAGATCTTCGAGTCGCTGCCCCCGGGCGGCGGTGACGAGTAGAGCGGTGCTCCCCGAACCGCCGCGGGTCAGCCGCCGTGCGGTTCGGGCTGGCCCGGGCGCTTGAAGGCCACCGGCTTGCCGTTGGTCGGCGGTTCCGGATCCGACGGCGGGTCCGCCTTCGGCTGCTGCCCGGATCGCGGCTCGGGCTCGTCGTCGTGCGGCGGGGGAGTGTTGTCCTCGCGCCACGCCCGGTAGCCGTCCTCGGTGTGCATCCGCTGCGCCAGCCGCCGCATCTCCAGGCGGCGCCAGCGGCGACGTTCCCGGCGCGTCATCTTCGCCGGCCACATTTCCTGGATCGCGTTGTTGAACTCGGCGCCCATGATGATCGCGAACCCGATGAAGAACGCGAACAGCAGGAACGCGATCGGCGTGGCCAGCGCGCCGTAGGTGTAGCCGGTGCTGGTGATCCACGTGATGTAGACCCGCAGCCCGTAGCTGGCCACCAGGAACAGCACCATCGCCAGCAGCGCGCCCGGCACGCCCCGGTGCCAGGGCAGCTTGCGCGGCAGCGCCACGCTGTAGAGCGTCGCCAGCGCGATCACCAGCCCGGCGGCCGTGGCGGGGTAGTAGATGGCGTGGATCAGCCAGGTGACGTCGTCCTGCAGGAAGTGCGGGAACACCGTGGGCAGCCACTCCGGGCCCAGGGCGATCACCGGCAGCCCCACGATCGCCAGCACCAGCCCCACCAGGTACAGCAGCAGCGCCACGATCCGCTGCCAGACGCTGTTGCGCACCAGGTACTGGTCGTAGGCCTGCGTGATCGAGTCGACCAGCGACGCCAGCGCCGACGAGCCCGCCCACAGCGACAGCAGGAAACCCATCGAGGCGATCTCGCTGCGCCCCTTGGTGAGGATGTCGCCGACCGTCGGCCCGATGATCTGGTCCACGACGCTGCTGGTGAACACCGTGGAGCAGAACGCCAGGATCTTGTCGTGCACCGCGTCGACGATCGCGGGGCCGAACCAGTCGCCCAGGTAGCCCAGGCTGCCCAGCAGACCCAGCAGCAGCGGTGGCAGCGACATCGTCTGCCAGAACGCGGCGGCCGCCGACTCGGAGAAGATGTTGTCCCACCACGCCTTGTCCAGGGTGCGCGCGATCAAGCGCAGGGGACCGCGGCGGACCGGGACCTCGTCCCGCGCCGCGGTTGCGCTGCGCCCCCGACTGTCTGGCGAACTTGGCGAACCCATCTCGCCTACAAGGATGCTGCATGGACCGCGCGCGCAGGCGTCGAGGTGTTGAAACCGGAGTGTCGGAACCGTCTCGATCGGCCGAACCGGTGTTGATCGAAGCGCGAAGGTAAGCTGCACGACGGCCCGCCACAAGTTGATCGGTGCTGGTTGATCCGGTTCCGGTGGCTCCGGGGGGAGCGTGGCGGTAGCGGGGCTCAACGGATGTGCCCGCACCATCCGGTTTGGGGAGACGAGGAAGGGAGCGGCGAGCCGGCGTGTCCGAAACGCAACTCGACTATTCCGTCCGATCAGTTCTGAGCAATCCCTCGCAGGCACCGTCCCGGCCACTTCGAGCCTGGCAGCGGCGAGCCCTCACCAAGTACCTGGCCAACCGGCCGCAGGACTTCCTCGCGGTCGCGACGCCGGGGGCGGGCAAGACGACCTTCGGTCTGCGGGTGGCCGCCGAGCTGCTGGCCGACCGCACCGTCGAGCAGGTCACCGTGGTCGCGCCGACCGAGCACCTCAAGCACCAGTGGGCGCTGGCGGCGGGCGGCGCCGGGATCCCGCTGGACTCGAACTTCCGCAACGCCGACGGCATCACCTCCAGCGACTACCGCGGCGTCGTGGTCACCTACGCGCAGGTCGCCGCCCACCCCAACCTGCACCGGGTGCGCACCGAGCGCCGCAAGACGCTGGTGATCCTGGACGAGGTGCACCACGCCGGTGACGCCAAGTCCTGGGGCGACGCGATCCGCGAGGCCTTCACGCCCGCGGTGCGGCGGCTGTCGCTGACCGGTACGCCGTTCCGCAGCGACGACTCGCCGATCCCGTTCATCGGCTACGAGCCCGACGCCGACGGCTCGCTGCGCAGCCGCGCCGACCACTCCTACGGCTACTCCGACGCGCTCGCCGACGGCGTCGTGCGACCGGTGCTGTTCCTGGCCTACTCGGGCGAGGCGCGCTGGCGCACCAACGCCGGGGACGAGTTCAGCGCACGACTCGGCGAGCCGCTCACCGCCGAGCAGACCGCCCGCGCGTGGCGGACCGCGCTGGACCCGGCCGGGGAGTGGATCCCGGCGGTGCTCAAGGCCGCCGACACGCGGTTGGAGCAGCTGCGCCAGGGCGGCATCCCGGACGCGGGCGGGCTGGTGATCGCCACCGACCACCCCACGGCCAAGGCCTACGCCAAGGCGCTGCACGAGATCACCGGATCGGAACCGGTCGTGGTGCTCTCCGACGACCCGCAGGCGTCGTCGCGGATCGGCGATTTCGCCGAGTCCGAGGACAAGTGGATGGTCGCGGTCCGGATGGTCTCCGAGGGCGTCGACGTGCCGCGCCTGGCCGTCGGCGTCTACGCCACCAGCGCCTCCACGCCGCTGTTCTTCGCCCAGGCCATCGGCCGCTTCGTGCGGTCGCGGCGGCCGGGGGAGACGGCCAGCATCTTCCTGCCCAGCGTGCCGGTGCTGCTGGAGCTGGCCAGCCAGCTGGAGGCGCAGCGCGACCACGTGCTGGGCAAGCCGCACCGGGAGAAGGACGGCTGGGACGACGAGCTGGTCGCCGCGGCCAACGCCCAGCGCGACGAGCCCGGCGAGGAGGAGAAGGCGTTCACCTCGCTGGGTGCCGAGGCCGAGCTGGACCAGGTGATCTACGACGGGTCGTCGTTCGGCACCGCCGCGTTCAGCACCACCGACGAGGAGCAGGACTACCTCGGCCTGCCGGGCCTGCTGGAACCGGACCAGGTCAAGGCGCTGCTGCGGCAGCGGCAGTCGCAGCAGCTGCAGGACGTCGGCAAGCGCGAGGCGGAGGCGAAGGCGGCCAAGGCCGCCGAGCAGGCCGAGCAGGCCGCGCGCCCGCAGACCGTGCAGGAGCGGCTGCAGAAGCTCCGCAAGGAGCTCAACACGCTGGTGTCGCTGCACCACCACCGCACCCGCAAGCCGCACGGGAAGATCTACAACGAGCTGCAGAAGGCCTGCGGCGGCCCGCCCACGTCGATGGCGACCGTCGAGCAGCTCGAGGAGCGCATCGCCACCCTCCGCTCCTGGTGACCACCCTCGGCACCCGCGACAGGGCGATGATCTTGGTGGGGTGTCCGGTCTTCTAGGGTCGTGGCATGGGATTCGACGTTGAGAAGGTACGGGCGCAGTACCCCGCCCTGGCCGACGGCCGGGCGTGGTTGGACGGGGCTGCGGGCACGCAGGTGCCCGAGGCGGTGATCGAGGCGATCAGCGACGCCTACCGCTCCGGGCTGTCGAACGTGGGCGGGCCCTACGAGTCGAGCCGCCGCTCCGCCGGGATCGTCGCCGAGGCCCGCGGCGCGGTCGCCGACCTGGTCGGCGCCCCCGACCCGGCGTGCGTGACCTTCGGCCCCAGCATGACGGCCTTGACCTACCGGTTCGCCGGCGTGCTGGCGCTCGGCTGGAACCCCGGCGACGAGATCGTGGTGACCAACCTCGACCACGACGCCAACGTCCGGCCGTGGGTGCAGCTCGCGCAGCGGGCCGGGGCGACCGTGCGCACCGCCGAGATCGACCCGGCCACCGGGGAGCTCCCGGTCGACGAGGTCGTCGGGCTGATCGGGGACCGCACCAAGCTCGTCGCCGTCACCGCCGCCTCCAACATCCTCGGCGTCGTGCCGGACCTCAAGCCCATCACCGACCGGGCGCGCGAGGTCGGCGCGCTGTCCTACGTCGACGGCGTGCAGCACTGCCCGCACGCGCACGTGCGCATCGCCGATCTGGGTGCGGACTTCTACGCCACCAGCGCCTACAAGTGGGCGGGCCCGCACCTGGCCGCGGTCGTGGCGGCGGACCCGTGGGGATTGGAGAACCTGCACCCCGACAAGCTCAAGCCCTCGCCGGAGAGCTCCCCGGAGCGCTTCGAGCTCGGCACCAACCCGTTCGCCGCGATGGCCGGTGTCGTCGCCGCCGTCGAGCACCTGGCCGACCTGGACACCGACGCCACCGGAACCCGGGCCGAACGGCTCGCGACCTCGCGGGAGGCCGTCGCCGCCCACGAAGCGCGGCTGGCGAGCCGCCTGTTCGACGGTCTGGCCGGGTTGAGCGGCGTGCGGCGGCACGGCGCCCCGCAGGGGCCGACGACGCCCACGGCGTTCTTCAGCGTCCGGGGCAAGGCGCCTGCGGAGGTCTCCGCAGCGCTGTCGGAACGCGGGCTCAACGTCTCCGCTGGGCACTCCTACGCGTGGGAGCTCGTGCACGCCCTCGGCATCGGCCCTGAGGGCGGGGTCCGGGCGAGCCTGTCGCACTACTCGACCGCCGAGGAGGTCGACCGCCTGCTGACCGCCCTGGGCGAAGTCAGCGCCTGATCCGCCCGAGCGGGCCGAAACGCACCGGGCCCCCGCAGCGCGCGGCTGCGGGGGCCCGGTGACCTGGCTGATCAGGTTGTCACTGCTGCTCGTCCTGCTGGAGGTCGGCCTGGACGTCCTTCAGACCGGCCTCGTAGGCGCGGGCGTGGTGCCCGCAGAACAGAAGCTCGCCACCGGACGGCAGTACGGCGCGAAGCTTGGCAGCGGCCCCGCAGCGGTCGCAGCGGTCGGCGGCGGTCAGCTCGGGGCGGGTGAGCGTTCCCGGCATCGATATCTCCCTCCGTCCCGGCGTCGGATTTCATCCCGACGCCCTCGATCCTGCTACGACCACCGGTGTCCTACTGGCTGCAGGGTCGGTGCTCGTTGGCTCCACTCTTCCAGACGTTCTGGCCGGAGTCAGTGTTCCCGCGCGGGCTAGCGACGGTCGTCACCATGAAGCACCCGGTTGCAGCAGCGATCCTCGCGGAGTGTGATCAACAACTGCAGCGAGGCCCTGACCTGCGACGATGTGAAGATCAATGGATCTAGCTGGGCAAACGTCCGGTCGCGTCAAGGGTTCTCACCGTGCCCTGGATCACAAATATGACGATCTGTGGTCGACTCCGTTCCTCTGGAAGCGAACAGCGAATCTCAGCCCTCGGACCGGAATCCGGCCTCCGGAGCCGCTCGAACCGCCCTCCGAGGACCGAAGTGGACACACGAAACCGGCCGCCGACCCGAGAGGATCGACGGCCGATTCCGGACAATCCGGTCAGTCCAGGTAGTCCCGGAGGACCTGGGACCGCGACGGGTGGCGCAGCTTCGACATCGTCTTGGACTCGATCTGCCGGATCCGCTCCCGGGTGACCCCGTAGACCTGGCCGATCTCGTCCAGCGTCCGCGGCTGGCCGTCGGTGAGGCCGAAGCGCAGCCGGACCACGCCCGCCTCGCGCTCCGACAGCGTCGCCAGCACCGACTGCAGCTGGTCCTGCAGCAGCGTGAACGACACCGCGTCGACCGCGACGACCGCCTCGGAGTCCTCGATGAAGTCACCGAGCTGGCTGTCGCCCTCGTCGCCGATGGTCTGGTCGAGCGAGATGGGCTCCCGGGCGTACTGCTGGATCTCCAGCACCTTCTCCGGGGTGATGTCCATTTCCTTGGCGAGCTCTTCCGGCGTGGGCTCGCGACCGAGGTCCTGCAGCAGTTCGCGCTGGATGCGGCCGAGCTTGTTGATGACCTCGACCATGTGCACCGGGATGCGGATGGTGCGCGCCTGGTCGGCCATCGCACGCGTGATGGCCTGGCGGATCCACCAGGTTGCGTACGTGGAGAACTTGTAGCCCTTGGTGTAGTCGAACTTCTCGACCGCGCGGATCAGGCCGAGGTTGCCCTCCTGGATCAGGTCCAGGAACGCCATGCCGCGGCCGGTGTAGCGCTTGGCGAGGCTGACCACGAGCCGGAGGTTGGCCTCCAGCAGGTGGTTCTTGGCGCGCTCGCCGTCACGCACGATCCAGCGCAGGTCTCGCCGCATCTGCGTGGTCAGCTGCTCGCCGGACTCCTCGATCTGGCGCAACCGCTCGGCACCGTAGAGGCCGGCCTCGATGCGCTTGGCCAGCTCGACCTCTTCCTCGGCGTTGAGCAGCGCGACCTTGCCGATCTGCTTGAGGTAGGCCCGCACCGAGTCCGCGGACGCGGTGAGCTCGGCGTCCTTGCGCGCCTGGCGGAGCGCCTCGGACTCCTCCTCGTCCCAGACGAAGTCGCCGGACTCCTTGGAGTCCTCGTCCGGAACCGGTTCTTCGGGAATCTCCACCTCGACGTCCGCGAGATCGCCGACCTCCGGGGAGGTCAGGTCGGTCTCGATCGGTTCGTCGATCTCCATGCCCTCGCCGTTGCCCTTGGCGGAAGCCGACTTCGCCGTCTTCTTCGCCGGGGTCTTGGCGGTGCTCTTCTTGGCTGCGGTCTTGCGTGTCGTCGACTTCGCACCCGCGGAGCTCTTGGCGGTGCTCTTGCGCGCGGCAGGCTTCGTCTGCTCGACGTCAGACGAAGCAGCCGCCTCCGAAGCTGGGGTGGCCTGGGACTGGCCCGACTCGGCTTGGGCGCCGCCGGCGGTTGCGGCGGTGCTGGAGCGTCGGGTTGCGGTTTCTGCGGCTGCCACGTACGCCCTTTCGCGACGGTCGATCAGGGCTGGCCGGAGGGCGCGAAACCTCGGCCGCCAAAGGTCGGGGAACAGCCCACCCGATTCGGCGTCCTGGCTGGCGAACGATCACCCGAACTGCCGGGGTGGTCGGCTCGCCGGCGCACCGGCCCCCGCCGTCGGTGTCGGTTTGCACCAGCGGGCGGGTTCACCAGTGTTCACCAGCCAAAAGGACTTCGAACCAAGTGGGTCGCGTTCCATTGTAACCGCGATGCGGGGGTGCGGTTCCGCTGCAAGGCGGAGTCCGCGGGTCTCGATGTGTGCTAGGCACGGCTCCGGAGGCCCGTTGCGAGCCGTGCCGAACACTCCGACGGGGGTCACTCGATCAACCCCGCCGCGGCCGGGCCCAGCGCGCGGTCGTCGCTGTGCCCGGCAGCGGTCGGATCAGCTGTGCTCGCTGCTCGCGGCGGCCATGGCGGCGCCGACGATGCCGGCGTCGTTGCGCAGCGCGGCGGCCACCACGGGGGTGCGGGTCTCCAGCAGCGGGATCCACTTGTGGCCCTTCCGGCTGACACCGCCTCCGGCGATGAACAGGTCCGGCCAGATGAACTTCTCCAGGGACTGGATGTACCGGGTCACCCGCGGCGCCCACTCCTCGTAGGAGAGCTCCAGATCGTCCTTGACCGACGCGGCGGCCTGCGACTCGGCGTCGTGGCCGTCGACCTCGATGTGGCCGAACTCGGTGCTGGGGATGAGCTTGCCGTCGATGAACATCGCGCTGCCGATCCCGGTGCCGAAGGTCAGCACCACGACCTGGCCCTGGTGTCCGACGCCCGCGCCGACCCGCATCTCCGCGACACCGGCCGCGTCGGCGTCGTTGAGCACGACGATCTCCTCCCGGGCGCGTCCGAGGCGCTCCGCGAACAGCGACTGGGCATCGGTACCGATCCAGCCCTTGTCGATGTTGGCGGCCGTCAGCGCCGTGCCGTCCTTGATGACGCAGGGGAGCGTGACTCCGACCGGGCCGGTCCAGGCGAACTTCTCGACGATCTCGGCCACGGAATCGGCAACCGCGTCCGGGGTCGAGGGTTGCGGCGTCGGGATGCGCAAGCGCTCCTCGGCCAGCACTCCGGCATCGATGTCGACCGGCGATCCCTTGATGCCGGATCCGCCGATATCCGCGCCGAACCCGCGGGCTGTCGCCATGGCTGATCCTTCCTATTCGATTCAGACCAAGGTGTGGAGACCTTAACGGGACTGTGTTGCGATGTCTGCGTGGGATTGGCAAAAGATGTGGACGCAACAGCTTTGTCCGAGGTCGCGGTGCGGATCGCGCGCGAGGCCGCCGAACTGGCTCGCACCGTGCGTGACGAGGCGGTGACCGACGGTGTCGGCACGAAGAGCACCGAGACCGACGTCGTCACGATGGGCGATCGCGCCGTGGAACGCCTGGTGCGCGAGCGCCTCGCCGAGCTGCGCCCGGGCGAGTCGGTGCTGGGCGAGGAGGAAGGCGGCGACGGCGCCCTGGACGGGCTGCGCTGGGTCGTCGACCCGATCGACGGCACCGTGAACTACCTCTACGGATTCCCGTTCTACGCCGTCTCGCTCGCCGCGCAGCTCGACGGCCGGTCGGTCGCCGGTGCCGTCGTCGAACCCGTCTCCGGGCGGGTCTGGAGCGCCGCGGCCGGGCGCGGCGCGTTCCTCGACGGGCGGTCGCTGCGCGTCTCCGGGGCCGACCGGCTGGACCTGGCGCTGGTGGGCACCGGCTTCGCCTACGACGTGCGGCGGCGCACCGCCCAGGCCCGGGTCGTGGGCGACCTGCTGGGGCAGGTGCGCGACATCCGGCGCGCCGGAGCCGCCTCGCTGGACCTGTGCGCGGTCGCGGCCGGCTGGCTGGACGCGACCTACGAGGTCGGGCTCAACCGCTGGGACTGGGCCGCCGGGGCGCTGGTCGCCGAGGAGGCCGGGGCGACGCTGCGGCTGCCCGCCGCGGGTTCCTCCGACGGGCTGGGCGACGAGATGCTGGTGTGCGCCACCCCGGGCGTGGCCGACGGGCTGACCGCCGCGCTGCGCGCCGCCGACGCGGGAGCGGTCTAGAGACGACGGTGGCGGAAACCCGCCACCTCTCGGCCGGGTTTCCGCCACGGGATCGTTGAGGAGCCGTTGCCGGCCCTGTGGTGAATCGTTATCAGCAGTGCACGTCGCGCGCGTTGGTGAGCAGCTCCTCGCTGATCTTCGGCGGCGTGACCTCCTGCTGCGCGCTCTCCTGCTGATCGCGCTGCGGCACCCAGTTCTGCAGCTGCTGCAGGATCTGCTTGGCCTCCTGGGTGCTCTTGATGTCGTCGAACTCCGCGCCCAGCGCGAAGTCCACGCCCGCGTCCTCGCGCTCGTCGCGCACCAGCTGCGCGCACGGCGCGATCAGGCTCAACGTGCGCGCCGCGCTCATGCCTGCCGCGCCGAACCGGATCTGGCCGTGGCACTGCAGGTCGTAGTTGACGTAGACGGCGTCGTTGTCGGCGCCGGCCGGCGTGAAGCCCAGGCTCGCGAGCTCGTCGCCGACCAACGTGGCCTGGCGGCTCTCGCCGTTGCCGTTGAGCACCCGCACGTGCACGTCCTGCGGCGGCACCGGGGTCGTGGAGTCCAGCGCGTCGCGCTCCAGCATGGTGCCCAGCGGGACCTGCGCGGGCTGCCCGCTGACCTCGGGCGGGGCGGTCGGGGCTCCCGGCGGGTTGCACGTGGTGGCGGCGTCGATGTCCTCCACGGAGCCGAAGACGCGCGTCCACAGCAGTCCGGACAACACCACCAGCGCCACCAGCACGACCAGCGCGGGCAGTGGTCGACGGCGGCGATATCCGACCCGACGACCCCACCTTGCACCTACGGCTGCCACGTCCGCCCCTCCCTGGATGCCTCGGTACCGCGTGCTCCCGCCCGCACTGGATCAGCCTAGGGGTTGAACCTGTGGTGCGCGGTGTTGGTCGCCGCTGCCGTGTCTTGATCTCCCCGTGATCATCGCGATGCCGACGTCGCCCGGGAAACCGCGAGCGCATCGCATCACGAGGCGATCGGGGGAGCAACCGGGAGAGCGGCTCCGCGCGCCCCCTCGGCTCGTCCGATCTTGATCTACGATGCCCGCCGGATGCGCGTAATGCCACACCTACGGGTGACCTGCTGCGTGTTCGCAGAAGTAATGAGCTACCCTCTCGGCGCCTCACGGAGTGCCGGGTTGAGGCGAGTCGCTCTTTACGGGGGAACTAGACGCGTTGCAGGGCGAGACCGCGATCACTGTCCCATCGGGCACAAATTCGGGTCCTGGAACGTTTACCAGCGGCACACCATTGCAGTCTCCACTAACGCAGGGGTGAATCACGATGGCGACCGACTACGACGCTCCTCGCCGCGAGTCCGAGGACTTGGCGGAGGACTCGTTGGAGGAGCTGAAGGCGCGACGCAACGATGCGCAATCCGGCGTCGTCGACGAAGACGAAGGGGCGATCGCGGAGAACTTCGAACTGCCGGGCGCTGACCTGTCCGGTGAGGAGATGACCGTCAAGGTGCTCCCGAAGCAGGCTGACGAGTTCACCTGCTCAAGCTGCTTCCTCGTTCATCACCGCAGCCGGCTGGCCGAGACCAAGAACGGCCAGTTCATCTGCCGTGATTGCGCCGCCTGAGGCGCACGTCGACGACGCACAAGCGGGAAGTAGCTGGGCACACGCGGGGCGTGTGCCCAGTGTTTTTCCTATGAGAACGCTCAACGGATCACTGCGCTCGGCGGTGCGGGTAGCGGAACCTTCCGGCTCCGGCGGCCGCGACTCGTGCACGCCGATGCGCGGCGCGGCGGCCGCCCTCACCGGAGGACGCGTCAGAACCCGCGGCGGTGCCGGTTGCCCAGGTGGTGAGTGGAGGGACCGGCCCTGCCGGTTTCCTGAGGCCGTCGTGCGCTCAGGACTCTCCGAGCAGCACCGCTCTGAGCTTCTCGGGCTTGCGGGTGCTGACCACCCAGTACGGGGTGGGGTCGTCCGGGTCGTCGAGCCAGACGCGGACCGAGGTGCGCACCCACGAGCGGTGCACCAGGAACGCGGCCGGATCCAGGTCCGGCCCGAGCGCCCGGCGCTGCTCGGCGGCGGGGACGATCTCGACCTCGTCGATGAACCGCAGCGGCAGGTGGGCGTCCCCCACCCACAGCTCGTCGTCCGCGACCTCGATCTTGAGCCTGCCCAGCCACAGCGGGATCGCGATGGCCAGCGGCACCAGCACGACGTAGGGCAGCCAAGCGCGCACGCCCGGGTAGCCCATGTGCACCTGCGCGGCCATCAGCACCGCCGCGATCAGCGGCAACGGCCAGGTCCACCAGGACGCGTACAGGCGCTCGCGGAACACGGCCTGCCCCTTCGCATTCGCCTGACCGGGGGTGTCCCCGTTCGTGGTGGCTGCTTCTACGCTTTCCGACACGTGTTCAGGGTAGTCTCGCCGCCCGTGTCGAACGTGAAGGTCCTGCTTACCAGAGTCGACCCCGACGTACCGCTTCCCGAATACGCCAAACCGGGGGATGCCGGTGCCGATCTGGTAACCACCAGTGATGTGGTTCTCGAACCGGGTGAACGCGCCCTAGTGGGCACCGGCGTCGCCGTGGCGCTGCCGGAGGGGTACGCGGGCTTCGTGCACCCCCGCTCCGGCATGGCCGCCAAGACCGGCCTCAGCGTGGTCAACACGCCCGGCACGATCGATTCCGGGTACCGCGGTGAGATCAAGGTCTGCCTGATCAATCATGATCGGGTGCAGCCGGTGTCGCTGCGACGAGGTGACCGGATCGCCCAGCTCGTCGTGCAGAAGGTCGAGCACGCCGTGTTCACCGAGGTCGACGAGCTGCCCGAGTCGTCGCGCGGTGCCGGTGGCTATGGCTCCACAGGTGGTCACGAGGTGCTGACGGCGTCGGGAACGACCGGTGCCGGTCACAGGACGGAGGTCTGAGGGGATGTTCAAAGGGGCCGGGGCAAGTCCAAGCGCGAGGCGGCCGTCGAGGACGAGGTGCCGGAGCCGCAGGCTCCCGCCCGGGGGCCGTTCGACGAGGCCGAGGCGCCCGAATCCGGGGTGGAACGGCTCGACCTCGGCTCGGTCCGGGTTCCGGTGCCCGAGGGCGGTCAGCTGCAGGTCGAGGTCGACCCGGCGGGCCCGGTCCGCGCGGTGCACCTGGTCACCCCGGTCGGCCGGCTGACGGTGAGCGCCTTCGCGGCGCCCCGCAGCGGCGGGCTGTGGGAGGAGGTCAGCAACGAGCTGGCCGAGCAGCTGCGCAAGGACGGCGCGCGGGTGCACACCGAGCAGGGCGACTGGGGCGTCGAGCTGGTCGCCGACTCGCCGAAGGCCGCGCTGCGGTTCGTCGGCGTCGACGGCCCGCGCTGGCTGCTGCGCGGCGTGGCGGCCGGTCCGGCGGAGTCGGCCAAGGAGTGCGCGCGCCTGCTCTACGGCGTGCTGGACGACACCGTGGTCGTCCGGGGGACGGAGCCGATGCCGGTGCGCACGCCGCTGCCGATCGAGCTCCCCGAGGCGATCCTCCGGCACATCCAGCAGGCGCAGACCGAGACCCCCAACGGCCAGGTCTGAGGTGGTCGGGGCGGGGTGGCCGCACCACCCCACCCCGCGCCCGATCGGGTGAGGCGGAATCGCCGGTGTGCGGTGGGTTTCTTAATCCCGCCGGGCGTGGGTTTCCCCCTGCCTGGGCGGTTACGCTGGAACGTGCACGGGCTGCGGATTCGAGCCCCGAGGCGCACAGGAGCGCTAGATGAGCAAGACCGAAGGCGGCTACTGGAAACGCTTCGTGCGGAGGCTGACCAGCGACGTCGCCGAACTGGACGCCGACGACCTCTCCGACCGGTCGCAGGCGGGCGGTGCGCAGCGGGCCAGCGAGTGCCAGTGCGGGCAGGAAGCGGTGGTGCTGGGCCGGGTGCGCAGCGTCGAGCTCTGCCCCAAGACATCCGCTCCCACCCTGGAGGCCGAGCTCTACGACGGCACCGAAGGGGTGACGTTGGTGTGGCTCGGCCGGAGGCGCATCGTCGGCATCGAGCCGGGCCGTATCGTGAAGGCCCGTGGCCGGATCGCAGTCCGGGACGGTCGCAAGGTGCTGTACAACCCCTACTACGAGTTGCAGAACACCGCATGAGCGAACACGACGCCTCGGCCGCCGGGATCAACGCCCGGCAGGCCGACGACGACCGGCGGCCCGAGGGCCGGACCGGTGTTTCCGAGCAAACCCTGCTGGAGCAGATGGGCGGTGTCAGCGGGCTCGCCTACTCCGCTGTGCCGATCGTCGTGTTCGTGGTGGTCAGCTCGTTCACCTCGATGATGCCGGCGATCTGGGCCTCCATCGGGGTCGCCGTCGCCATCGCGATCTTCCGCATGGTGCGCAAGGAACCGCTGCAACCGGCGATCTCCGGCGTGCTGGGCGTGGCGGTCTGCTCGTTCATCGCCTACCGGTCCGGCGAGACCAAGGGCTTCTTCCTGCTCGGCATCTGGACCAGCCTGATCTACGGCGGCGTGTTCCTGGTGTCGGTGGCGGCCCGCTGGCCGCTGGTGGGCGTGGCCTGGTCGGCGCTCAACGGCCTGGGCATGAGCTGGCGCAAGCAGCGCCGCGCGATGCGCGCCTACGACATCGCCACGCTGTCCTGGACCGCGGTGTTCGCCGCGAAGTACGTGGTGCAGCAGTGGCTCTACGACAACGACCAGACCGGATGGCTGGCCTTCGCCCGGATCGCGATGGGCTACCCGCTGACCGGCATCGCTCTGATCGTCACGGTGTGGGCGATCCGCAGGGCCAAGAAGGTCGCCGAGGAATCGGCGGCGGTCGCCGAGGCGTAGCGCCCGAGACGTGAAGCGGGGGCGGTTCCGACGGAACCGCCCCCGCTTCACGTCTCACTACGACTGGTCGTGGATGACCGCGCGGATCTCGTTCTCGACGTTGCTGGTGGCCACGAACAGCATCTCGTCGCCCGCCTCCAGCGGGTCGTCGGCCTGGGGGACGATGACCCGGCCGCCGCGCAGGATGCTCACCAGCGCCGCGTCGACCGGCAGCTTCAGGTCGCGGACCCGGCGCCCGGCCAGCGGCGTGGACTCCGGCAGCGTCACCTCGACGAGGTTGGCCTGGCCCTGGCGCAGCGTCATCAGCCGGACCAGGTCGCCGACGTTGACGGCCTCCTCGACCATCGCGGCCAGCATCCGCGGCGTGGACACCGCGACGTCGACGCCCCAGGCGTCGGTGAACAGCCACTCGTTGCGCGGGTCGTTGACCCTGGCCACGACGCGGCGCACCGCGAACTCCGTCTTGGACAGCAGCGAGACGACGAGGTTGACCTTGTCGTCGCCGGTGGCCGCGATGACCACGTCGCAGGACTGCAGTCCCGCTTCCTCCAGCGACGCGAGCTCGCAGGCGTCGGCGAGCATCCACTCGGCGCCCGGGATGAGCCTCGGGTGGTAGTTGGCGGTGGTGCGCTCGATGAGCAGCACCTCGTGCTCGCCTTCGAGCAGCTCCCGCGCGATGGACTGGCCGACCGCGCCGGCTCCCGCGATCGCGATGCGCATTACTCGCTCTCCTCGGGTGTGCGTCGGGCCGCCGCGGTCACGTCGGTGACGGTGCCCGACAGCGCCGCGACGTAGACGGTGTCGTCGGCCTGGATCACGGTCTTGCGGTCGGGGAGCACGCCGCTGCCGAACCGCATGATGAACGCCACCCGCGCCCCGGTCGCCGACTCGACCTCGGTGACCTTGCGGCCGATCCAGCTCTCGTGCAGCGGCAGCTGCAGCACCGCGACCGCGCCGGACGGCTCCCGCCACGCGGTGGCCACGCCCTCCGGCAGCAACATCCGCAGGAAGCGGTCGGTCGTCCACGGCACCGTCGCCACGGTCGGGATGCCGAGGCGCTGGTAGACCTCGGCGCGCTTGGGGTCGTAGATGCGGGCCACGACGTGCGCCACGCCGAAGGTCTCCCGCGCCACCCGGGCCGAGACGATGTTGGAGTTGTCCCCGTTGGACACCGCGGCGAAGGCGCTGGCCTGCTCGATTCCCGCCTCTTCCAGGATGTCCCGGTCGAAGCCGTTGCCAGTGACCTGCTGACCGCGGAAGTCCCTGCCCAGGCGGTGGAACGCCTGCGGGTCCTTGTCGACCACGGCCACGGTGTGATCGAGCCGTTGCAGGGCGGCGGCCAGGGAGGCCCCGACCCGGCCGCAGCCCATGATCACCACGTGCACGACCTTGTCTCCTCGCTGCGGGGTGTGCTCTCGGACTTGCTGCTCAGCGGCGTCGTTCGGACGCCGCTGACCGTACCCGGGCGGACGCGATCAGGGGACCGCGACGACCGTCCGGCAACGGGCTGGTGCACCGTACCGGGTGACCGCTCGGCAGGGGCACCACGCCACCCCGGATGTGACCTGAGAGCAATTCGAAAGCCCGCATTCACCGGTCCCCCCGCCCCACCGCTTACGCTCTGTGCCGTGTCCAAGCTCGCAACCGCCGCGAAACGGTTGATCGTCGGTCGGCCGTTCCGCAGCGATCGCCTCGCGCACACGCTGCTGCCCAAGCGCATCGCGCTGCCGGTGTTCGCCTCCGACCCGATGTCCAGCGTCGCCTACGCACCCGAGGAGATCCTCCTGGTGCTGTCGGTCGCGGGCGTCTCGGCCTACGCCATCAGCCCGTGGATCGGCGGGCTGGTCGCGCTGGTGATGATCGCGGTGGTGGCGTCCTACCGGCAGAACGTGCACGCCTACCCCTCGGGCGGCGGCGACTACGAGGTCGCCACCGTCAACCACGGCCCCCGCTGGGGCCTGGTGGTGGCCAGCGCGCTGCTGGTCGACTACATCCTCACCGTCGCCGTCTCGATCTCCTCGGCAGCGGCCAACATCGGCTCGGTCATCCCGTTCGTCGCCCAGCACAAGGTGCTGTTCGCGGTCGGCGCGATCGCCCTGCTGACCGCGATGAACCTGCGCGGCATACGCGAGTCGGGCACCTTGTTCGCGATCCCCACCTACGCGTTCGTGATCGGCGTGCTGGGGATGATCTTCTGGGGCTTCTTCCAGTCGTTCGTGCTGGGCTCGGACCTGCGGGCGGAGAGCGCCGGGTTCCAGCTCGCGCAGGAGGAGAGCCAGTTCGCCGGGGTGGCGTTCGCGTTCCTGATCCTGCGGGCCTTCTCCTCCGGCAGCGCCGCGCTGACCGGTGTCGAGGCGATCAGCAACGGCGTGCCGGCCTTCCGCAAGCCCAAGTCCCGCAACGCCGCGACCACGCTGGCGCTGATGGGCGGCCTGGCGATCCTGATGTTCCTGGGCCTGATCATGCTGGCCCGCGTCACCGGTGCCGTCGTCGCCGAGGACCCCGCGCACCAGCTCATCGGCGCCCCCGAGGGCTACCACCAGAAGACGCTCATCGCGCAGCTGGCCGGGGCCGTGTTCGCCGGCTTCTCGCCGGGGATCTGGTACCTGGTGTTCTTCACCGGTCTGATCCTGGTGCTGGCCGCCAACACCGCGTTCAACGGTTTCCCGGTGCTGGGCTCGATCCTGGCGCAGGACCGGTTCCTGCCGCGGCAGCTGCACACCCGGGGTGACCGGCTGGCCTTCTCCAACGGCATCCTGTTCCTGGCCTTCAGCGCGATCGTGCTGGTGATCGCCTTCGACGCCGAGGTGACCCGGCTGATCCAGCTCTACATCGTGGGCGTGTTCGTGTCGTTCGTGCTCAGCCAGAGCGGCATGATCCGGCACTGGAACCGGCTGCTGCGCTCCGAGACGGACCCGGCCGCGCGGCGCCGGATGCGCCGGGCGCAGGCCACCAACGCCTTCGGCCTGTTCATGACCGCCAGCGTGCTGGTCATCGTGCTGATCACCAAGTTCACCCACGGCGCCTGGATCGCCATCGCCGCGATGGCCGCGATCTACGTGCTGATGACGGCGATCCGCAGGCACTACGTCCGGGTCGCCGACGAGCTGGAGGAGTCCGAGACCGACGCGGTCCTGCCCTCCCGCAACCACGCGCTGGTGCTGGTCTCCAAGCTGCACCTGCCGACGATGCGGGCCATCGCCTACGCCCGCGCCACCCGGCCGGACGAGCTCGAAGGCGTCACCGTCAACGTCGACGAGGAGGACACCCGCGAGCTGACCGCCGAGTGGGAGCAGCAGAACCTGCCGCTGCCGCTGAAGGTCCTCGAATCGCCGTACCGGGAGATCACCCGGCCGGTGCTGGAGTACGTCAAGCGGATCCGGCGGGACAGCCCGCGCGACGTGGTGACGGTGTTCATCCCCGAGTACGTGGTGGGGCACTGGTGGGAGCAGCTGCTGCACAACCAGAGCGCGCTGCGGCTCAAGAGCAGGCTGCTGTTCCAGCCGGGAGTGATGGTCACCAGCGTGCCGTGGCAGCTGGAGTCGTCGACGAAGGTGCGAGCGCAGCGGATCACCTCGATGCCCGGCGCGACGCGCCGAGGACTGGGGAGCAATGGAAAGGGAAGCGGTGACCGAAAAACCGGACTGGACCGGTAGGCGCCTGGAGGTCGAGATCGGCCCGGTGGCCCACGGCGGCCACTGCGTGGCCCGGCACGAGGGGCGGGTCGTGTTCGTCCGCCACGCCCTGCCGAGGGAGACCGTGATCGCGGAGGTCACCGAGGACAACGGCGGCGGTTTCTGCCGCGCCGATGCCGTCGAGGTGCTCCGGGCCGCGGCCGGGCGGGTCAGCCCGCCGTGCCCGCTGGCCGACATGGCGCTGGGCTCCGACCGCTGCGGTGGTTGCGACTTCCAGCACGCCGACGGGGAGACGCAGCGCGCGCTCAAGGCCGCGGTGATCACCGAGCAGCTGCAGCGGATCGCGGGCCTGGACTGGCCGGTGGAGGTCCGCGAGCTGCCCGGCGGGTTGCTGCGCTGGCGCACCCGCGCGCGGCTGGCCGTCGACCGCAAGGGGCACGCGGGGTTCCGCCCGAGCCGCAGTCACCGGGTGATCCCGGTGGCCGACTGCCCGATCACCGTGGAGGGCGCCGTCGAGGAGCTCGCCGACCGCCGCTGGCGGCCGGGCGCGGAGCTGACGGTGGCCGCCGACGGCGAGGGCGAGCTGCACGTCACGGCCCTGGACCGCAAGCCGCAGCGGCGCCGCGGGCACCAGCAGGCCGTGGCGCGCCAGGTCGCGGGCAGCGGCGTGGCGCACGAGTCGGTGCGCGGCCGCTCCTTCGAGGTGGCGGCTCAGGGCTTCTGGCAGGTGCACAAGGCCGCTCCGGAAACCTTCACCGAGGTCGTGGCCCGCTTCGCGGCGGTCCCGTCCGGCGGCACGGCCTGGGACCTCTACGGCGGCGTGGGCCTGTTCGCGGCCGACCTCGCCGAGCAGGCGGGCCCGACGGGTTCGGTGCTGCTGGTGGAGTCCTCGCGCCGCGCCGTGGAGGACGCGCTGACCAACCTCCGCGACCAGCCGCAGGTGGAGTTCCGCGCGGGCACCGTCGAGCGAGTCCTGGCCGACGAGGACCTGCCGAACCCGGACGTGGTCGTCCTCGACCCGCCCCGCAAGGGCGCGGGCCGCGAGGTCGTGCGGGCCATCACGGCCCGCGAGCCGTCCCGGATCGTCCACGTCGCCTGCGACCCGGCGGCCCTGGCCCGCGACGTCTCGCTGTTCGCCGAGAACGGCTACCGCATGGTCGAGCTGGAGTCCTACGACGCCTTCCCGATGACCCACCACATCGAATGCATCGCCCTCCTGGAGCCCGTCTCCGCGAGGGCCTGACAGCGGAGACGGGCTCCTCGGTGGAAGCCGTCTCGTGAGCGCTTCGACCCGGCTTCGCGGGACCGGTTGACCGGGCACGCGTGCGCCGACGAGGCGACTCCGATGGTTAGGGTGGCCGCTGGTTGAGGAGGTGGGCCGTGTTCGGTGAGGTGCCTGGGCGGGTCGATCGGCGGACGGCCGAGGCCGTGGGACGGCGTTGGTCGCGCGCGAACGCGCTGCTGTCGGTGACGTGGGCGTGGTGCGCCGCTGAGCTCGTCGTCTCGCTGGTGGCGCTGGCCTGGACCGTGCTCTCGGGGCCCGAGCTGCCGCTGGTCGGCAGCCCGAAGCGCGGCGACCTCGTCGGGCTCGCGTTCGTCGCGCTGATCGTCCTGCTGCCGATGCCGCTCGCCTCCTGGGCGGGCAGGCGCGACGCGGACGGGATCGACTGGCGGCTCAAGCCCGACGGCTGGCTGATGTACGGATTCGTCGTGGGGATCGCCCAGGCCCTCGGGCTGTTCCTGTCGATCACCTACACGGCTCTGCCGCTGTGGGTCCGCATCGGTGTCGGGATCGTCGGGGCGGCTGTTCCGGTGGTGGCGGCTCTCCTGGCTCGGCGGGCGATCCTGGCCGAGCCGTTGCGGGAGATCGGGGGCAGCGAGTTCGTGCTGGTGAAGGGGCTGCGCTCGCCTCAAGGCGGGGGAGAGGACTCCGTCAAGATCACCGGTGACTCGATGCGGCTCTCGGTGCGCACCGCTGCCGGACGACCGGCGGGCCAGGCCGCGGCGAAGGACATCCGGCTCGCCGACATCACCGAGATCGGCGTGCGGCCCGCTCGGCCCGACGACGGCGCCTGGGCACCGCTGGCCGACGGGCGGGGTGCCTCGCTGCCGGAGGGCGACGTCGTCGTCATCCGGACCCGGACCGACACCCAGCTGCTCCCGGCCGACGCCGAACTCGCCGAGCTGCTGCGGGCGCGAGCCGCCCTGCACGGCGCGGAACCCGCACGCATCGAGGACTGGACATGAGCGCGCAGGAGCACATCCCCGAAGTCCTCCCGGCCCCGCCCGAGACCGGCACCGAGACCACCCCGGTCGCCGGGAAGCCCAGTGCCGCACCGGAAGCGGTTCCGGGCCGCGTCGTCCGGGCATTCGCCCTCGGGGCGTTCGCGATCGTGGTGATCCCGCTCGGGTTCGTCGTGTGGAGCATGCGGGAGCTCGTGCCCGGTGTCGGCATCGCCGGTGTGGTCGGCGTCGCGGTCGCGACCGTCGCCTGGCTCCTCGACGTGCGCACGCCGCGGCGCTGGTTCGGGTGGGCCCTGCTGGCCGGGTTCTCGGCGGCCTACGCGAATCTCGCGCTGGCACCGGTCGGACTGCTCGCGCTCGTCGCGGTCGTGGTGTGCCCGCTGCTCGCGCGAACGGCGCACGAGCGCCTCACCGCACCGGGTTTCGACCTCGCCGAGCGCGACGTCGAGGTGGGCTTCCCGATCTACCGGCACCAGAGGGCGCAGCTGCGGGTCGAACGCGACCGCGCCGTCCTCGCGCTCGGCCGGATGGCGGGCGGCGGTCACGTCGACCAGGCGATCCCGCTCGCCGAGGTGTCGCTGGCCCAGCCCGGCGAGATCGTCGGCGGGGACGCCTGGCCGCTGCCGGGCGCGACGGCGCTCCGGCTGGTCGAAGGACCCGCCGTGCGGGTCGTGGCCGGGCAGCAGCAGTGGATCGTCAACGTCGAGGACCCGCGGCTGGTCGCCGCGATCCTGCGCAGGCGGCAGAGCGCCGCGTGGTCGCTGCGGACCGGCCCGCAGGACCTCGGTTCCTGGCACGCGCTGCGTAAGTGGGCCACCGCGCAGAACACGACATTCCGCAACGGCAAGCGGTCCCAGTCCTACCGGGTCTTCCGGCCGCTGCTCGGGTTCTTCTTCGGCGTGCTCGGCCTGATGCTGCTCACCATGCAGATCACGGGCGGCGCCGCGACGCCGAGCGCGTGGCTCGCCGCCGCGGCGATGCTGCTCGTCGGCGCGTTCCTGGTGGCCGGCTGGCTCCGGCAGCGCGCGCGACTGGCCCGCGCCGAGCTCCACTCGCTGCCGCCGAACAGCCCGAAGTGGGGCGACCCGCGACCCGAGGTCGCCCCACTGCCGAGCTGGCGTCCCTGGGCCTAGCCCGGTCCGTCCGGGAGGTTCAGCTTCTCCGGCGTCTGCTGCTTCTCGGCGTCGACCTCGCCGTAGGAGTTGCCGTTGACGTTGTTCGGGCCGCCTTCGATGTTGGCGTGCTGGCCGACCGTCGCGGAGTTGACGTCGTTGCTGTAGGGGGTGTCGACGTTGGCGCCGGTCACGGAGCCCTCGTCGGTCTCGAAGCGCCACCCCTGCGTGTTGGAGCCGGAGACCCACTCGCCGCCGTCGCCGGTCGCGCCGCGGCCGTTGCCCTCCCAGGTGGCGTTGAGGCCCTCGTGGCGGCTCTGCATCCCGCCGGTCGCCCCGCTGATGCCGCCGGAGATGGCGCCCGAGGTGATGTCGTTGATGCCCGGTGCCTGGCCGTGGAAGCCCTGGTTGATCGTGTTGCCGAGCACGCCCGAGATGGAGCCGCGCGCGGCTCCGTAGGCGGCGGCTTCGGTGAAGTTCTTGGTGGCGTTGCCGGTCAGGTCCTTGCCGACCTGCTGGCCGATGCCGGGCGCGACGCCGTCGACCAGGCCACCGGCCAGACCGGCCGCGACACCGGAGACCGCCGCGTTGCCGGTGTTGGACCAGTCCCAGGACTGCCGGTCGCCCTTGGCGAACTGGATGCCCTGGATCGCGGCGTCGACGCCCATGTTGATCCCGACGTTGAGCAGGACCTGCTGGCCGATCTTCGTCAGCAGCTGCTGGAAGAACGTCCGCACCGTCAGCTGCGTGGCGGCCTGCGCGATCGGGATGCCCGCCGTGCTGGCGCCGAAGGTCGCCACCGCTGAGGCGATCATCGCCGCGATCTGCGCGGCCAGGATGACCAGCGCGGCGATGATGCTCATCTTGGTGTACTCGATCTCCAGCGCCGCGCTGTCGGCTCCCTCGCCGAGCGCCTCGCAGAGCTTCTTCAGCTCCGGCAGGTGACCCGAACCGCCGTCGCAGAAGTCCTTCATGAACGTCTGGAAGGCGTCGTGCGTGTCGCCCTTCATGGTGGCCAGGGCCGCGCTGACGGCGCCCTCGGTCTCGCCGATCACGTCGTCGATGTCCACGCCGCACTGGGTCCACGCCTCGGCGACCCTGCGCAGCGCCGTCTCGTCGCCCTCGGGCCAGCTCGCGCCGACCACGATCGGGAACAGCCAGCTGACCTCACCCGGGATCTCGATGCCCACGTCGCCCCCTCAGCCCTGGCTCTTGATGCCGTCGGCGTTCGCCCGGTCGACGTCGTCCCAGGTCCGGGCGGTGGCGTCGAGCTCACCGCGGACCTGGTGCAGGGCCTTGGACAAGCCCTCGATGCCGTCGGTGCCCTGCTGGGAACCGGGCTCGTAGTTCTTGGCGAACTCCTGACCGGCCTCGTCACCGCCCCAGCACGCGCCCTCGGCCTGCAGCACGCCGTTGAGCTTGTCCAGCGCCGACTTCAGCTTGTCCGACGCGGAGTCGAACTTCGGCGAAGCGCCCATCAGCGCCTCGGGGTCGACCTCGAATCCCATTACCAGCGGTCCTTTCGGAAACGGGACCGGGGTTCGAAGTCGTCCCAGTCCTCCTCTACCGGCGCCTTGGACGCACTCGACGGGGTGTTCGGTTCCGGCAATTCCGGAGCGGACGGGATCAGCTGGGCCAGCGAGGGCGCGTCCGGGAACAGATCCGGCAGGTCGGGGACGTTCTCCTGCAGCGGGGCGACGGCCGCGTCGGCCCGCGCCCGAGCGTCCCGCGCGGCCGACTGGGCGGCCTCGGTGAAGCTCCTGGCGAGCTTCTCCGGTGCGCTCGTGCGCAGCGCCGACGGCGACAGCGCCGTGTCGGTGACCACGCCGGCCGCGTTGACCCGCACCGTGACCAGACCGTCGGACGAGGTGGCCTCGCCGGTCGCGGCGAGGGCGCTGGCCTGCGCCTCGCGCAACTGGGCGGTCTGGCGTTGCAACCCGTCGAGCATCGAGCTCACCTGCTCGCGCATCGCGGCGTTGCGCGCTTCGAGCTCCGCCTTGCGGCCGTCCGGACCAGTCATGTCGCCTCCCCTGGGATCAGACGAAAGGTAGCAACACCGCTTTCCGGGGGACACCCTCCACACGAACGTCACATTCGCAGGTCGGGCGGGTCCTGGGAGCATCGCTGCAGGTGCGCGACCACACCCGGTCGCCGCATGGCCCCTCCGTAGACTGGGGCGCACTATGCAGACGGAGCCAGGTTGCCGGCCAGGCCCCGGATTGCCTCTGTGACCGACCGGCACGACAAGCGAGGTGGAACACGGTGACGCTGCTGGGGTCCGTGCGCAGTCCGGCCGACGTCAAACGCCTGACGCACGCCGAACTGGTGGAGCTGGCCGACGAGATCAGGCAGTTCCTGATCCAGAAGGTGTCGCGGACCGGTGGGCACCTGGGGCCGAACCTGGGAGCGGTCGAGCTGACCCTCGCGCTGCACCGGGTCTTCGACTCCCCGAACGACGCGCTGCTGTTCGACACCGGGCACCAGGCGTACGTGCACAAGATCGTCACGGGACGTCAGGACGGCTTCGACCAGCTGCGCAAGCGGGACGGCCTGTCCGGTTACCCGTCGCGCGCCGAGAGCGAGCACGACTTCGTCGAGAACAGCCACGCCTCGACCGCGCTGTCCTACGCCGACGGCCTGGCCCGGTCCTTCCAGGTCACCGGGGCCGACCGCCACGCGGTGGCCGTCGTCGGCGACGGCGCCCTCACCGGCGGCATGTGCTGGGAGGCGCTGAACAACCTCGCCGCCGACCCCGAGCGCCCGGTGGTCATCGTTGTCAACGACAACGGCCGCTCGTACGCGCCGACGATCGGCGGGCTCGCCGAGCACCTCGCCGCGCTGCGGCTCAACCCCAGCTACGAGAAGGCCCTGGAGTCCGGCAAGCGCACGCTGCGCAAGATGCCGGTCGTGGGCCGCTCGCTGTACACCGGCCTGCACGCCGCCAAGAGCGGCATCAAGGACGCGATCAGCCCGCAGGTCATGTTCTCCGACCTCGGCCTGAAGTACCTGGGCCCGGTCGACGGCCACGACATGCGCGCGATGGAGCACGCGCTGCAGATGGCCAAGTCCTTCGGCGGACCGGTGATCGTGCACGCCGTGACCCGGAAGGGCAACGGCTTCGCCCCGGCCGAGAACGACGAGGCCGAGCAGATGCACCAGGTCAAGGTCATCGACCCGGAGACCGGGCTGCCGAAGAAGCCCGCGCCCAAGAGCTGGACCGACGTCTACGCCGACGAGCTGGTCTCGATCGGCGCCGAGCGCTCCGACGTCGTGGCCATCACCGCGGCGATGCTGGGACCGACCGGGCTGAAGAAGTTCGCCGAGGCCTACCCGGAGCGCTGCTTCGACGTGGGCATCGCCGAGCAGCACGGCATGACGTCGGCCGCCGGTCTGGCGATGGGCGGTCTGCACCCGGTGTTCGCGGTGTACTCGACGTTCCTGAACCGCGCCTTCGACCAGCTGCTGATGGACGTCGCCCTGCACAAGCAGGCCGTCACCGTGACGCTGGACCGCTCCGGAATCACCGGAGACGACGGCGCCAGCCACAACGGCATGTGGGACCTGTCCATCCTCGGCCTGATTCCCGGCATCCAGGTGGCCGCGCCGCGCGACGCGGTGACGCTGCGGGAGGAGCTGCGCGAGGCCGTCGCCGTCGACGACGGGCCGACCGTGCTGCGCTTCTCCAAGGGCTCGGTCATCGAGGAGGTCCCGGCCGTGGAGCGGACCGGCGGCGTGGACGTGCTGCGCGCCGACGACCGCAAGGACGTGCTGCTGGTGGCCGTCGGCGCGTTCGGCAAGCTCGCCGTGGCCGCCGCCGAGAAGCTGGCCGCGATGGGCGTCGGCGTGACCGTGGTCGACCCGCGCTGGGTCGTGCCGGTGCCGTCGAAGGTCGTCGAGATGGCCGCCGAGCACCGCCTGGTGGTCTCGCTGGAGGACTCCGGGCGGCACGGCGGGTTCGGCTCGTCGCTGGCGGCCGCGCTGCGCGACGCAGAGCTGGACGTGCCGCTGCGCGACCTGGCGGTGCCGAACAACTTCCTCGACCACTCCTCGCGGGAGGAGGTCCTGGCCGACCTCGGTCTCACCGAGACCGACATCGCGACCAAGGTCAACGACTGGCTGTCGGGCCGTCGCGGCGCGCAGCTCCGCGTCGCCACCGAGGCCGAAGCCGCCCACGGCTGACCAGGTGGTTCCCGATTTCAATGGAGGTTCAGGTCTCTGATCTCCATTGAAATCGGGAACCGGGTTTCCGTTGGAATCGCGTCACCCCGGCGCTGACGTCGACTGCTGCGGGCGCCTGCTGTGGCAGGGTGGGTTCCGTGCGAATCCTGGTCGTGGAGGACGAGAAACCGCTGGCCGAGGCGGTGGCGAGGGGACTGCGGCGCGACGGCATGGCCGTTGACGTCGCCTACGACGGCGAGAGCGGTCAGGAGAAGGCCGCGATCACCCGCTACGACGTCGTCGTCCTCGACCGCGACCTGCCCGGCATGTCCGGCGACGACCTGTGCCGCGACCTGGTCGGCTCCGGCGGCCTGACCAGGGTCATCATGCTGACGGCCTCGGGCACGGTCGCCGACCGCGTCGCCGGGCTGTCGCTGGGCGCCGACGACTACCTGGCCAAGCCCTTCGCGTTCCCCGAGCTCATCGCCCGGGTGCGCGCGCTGGGCCGCCGCGCCACGCCCGCCCCGCCACCGCTGCTGACCGCCGAGGACCTGCGGCTCGACCCGGCCCGCCGCACCGTCACCCGCTCCGCCGGTGAGGTCGAGCTGACCCGCAAGGAGCTGGGCGTGCTGGAGGTCCTGCTCTCGGCCGGTGGCGCCGTCGTGAGCTCCGAGGAACTGCTGGAGCGGGTCTGGGACGAGAACGCGGACCCGTTCACCACCACCGTGCGGGTCACGATGATGACCTTGCGCAAGAAGCTGGGGGAGCCGGGCATCATCGAGACCGTGGTCGGTTCCGGCTACCGGGTGCCCTCGGCGTCGCGCGCCGAACACGTCCGGGACTGATGGTGGGCGCGCTCACCCGGCGCGGACCGGGACTGCGGGTTCGCCTCACGCTGCTGGCGACCTCGCTGGTCGCGCTGGTCAGCGCGATGCTGCTGTGGCTGGGCTGGGTGCTGGTCGGCAACGTCGTGGCCGCCGTGCCGCGGTTGCCCGCGGGGACGCCGGTGCGGGTCGGGGGAGTGGACGTGCCCGCCGAGCTGCTCGGCGAGGCGCTGCGCGACTCCGCCCGCAGGCAGGTCCTGCTGATCGGCGGGCTCGCGTTCGTCGCCGTGGTCGCCGCTGCCGCGCTGCTGGCCTGGCTGGTCACCGGGCGGGTGCTGCGGCCGCTTCAGGAGGTCACCGACACCGCGCAGCGGCTGTCGGCGGAGTCGCTGGACGAGCGGATCGAGCTCAGCGGTCCCCGCGACGAGGTGGCCCGGCTCGCCGACACCTTCGACGCGATGCTGGACCGGCTGCAGGCGGCCTTCGACGCCCAGCGCCGGTTCGTCGCCAACGCCAGCCACGAGCTGCGCACCCCGCTGGCGGTGGTGCGCACGGAGCTGGACGTGACCCTGTCGGATCCGGACGCCGACGAGGCCGAGCTGCGCCGGATGGCCGACGTGGTCCGCGAGGCCACCGCCCGCGCCGAGCGCCTGGTGGAGGCGCTGCTCCTGCTGGCCCGCACCGAGGGCGTGGAGCTGGCGGTCCGGGAACCGGTCGACCTCACCGACGTCGTCGGCCGGGCCCTGCGCGCCGTCGAACCCGAGGCTCGCAGGCGCGGGCTGCGCGTGCGGCGGTGCACCGAACCGGCTCGTGCCGTCGGCGACCCGGCCCTGTTGGAGCGGGTGGCGGGCAACCTGCTGGAGAACGCGGTCCGGCACAACCTCGACGGCGGCTGGCTGGAGGTCAGCACCGGCGGCGACGCGACGTGGACGACGCTGCGCGTGGCCTCCTCCGGCCCGGAGATCCCCGCGGAGTCGGTGAACGGCCTCTTCGAACCGTTCCGCCGCGCCGGCGTTCAGCGCACCGCCCGCAACGGCACCGGCCTGGGCCTGTCCATCGTCCAAGCCGCCACCACGGCCCACCACGGCAAGATCCACGCCACGGCGCTGCCCGCGGGAGGCCTCGCCGTCACCATCCAACTCCCAGCCGCGCCGTGAATCGCGTAGAACATTTTTGTAGTACTATGGATCCATGAGTGAGGTCCCGGTGCGCCAGTTGAACCAGGAAACATCCAGTGTCCTGGCCAGGGTGAAGCACGGCGAAGAGATCGAAATTACGGAGCGGGGTTCGGTGATCGCTCGCATCGTTCCGGCTGAGCCCCACCCCTTGGCGGACTTGCTGACGTCCGGAAAATTTCGGCCCGCGACTTTGCAGGGGCCGATGCCGCGACCGCGGGGCGCCGTGAACAAGGAAGCCGATGCCGGTGAGCTGATGCGCGAGCTCAGGGACGAGGAACGCTTCTAGTGATCTATCTTGATACTGCAGCGCTCATCAAGCTCGTTCGTCCTGAGCTGGAAAGCGATGCCTTGGGCGATTGGCTTGAGAGTCAGCCCGATGTGCCCCTGGTTGCTTCTGCTCTGGTCGAGGTCGAAATGCCGAGAGCGCTCCGGCGTTGTGCGCCGGAGCTGATGGGGTCGGTACCGGCTGTGATGAAGCGGATCGGTGTGTACGACATCGACGAGGTCGTTCGTGCCACGGCGGCCGCGTATCAGGACGTGATGTTGCGATCCCTCGACGCGATCCACCTCGCTACCGCACATGCGATCTTCGGACCGCATCTCACGGCGTTCGTCACTTACGACCGACGCCTGCACGAGGCGGCTGCGGCGCTTGGTTTGCCGACGGAGCAGCCGGGCGCCGTCTGATCACACAAAAGACCGGGGTCGGCGCCAGTGGCGCCAACCCCGGTCTTGCGGTCGTGCTCGGATCAGGCGGGCAGGGAGGCCACGCCCGGGGCGAGGAACCGCTTGCCGTTGACCCGCTCGGACACGCCCGCGCGGTCCAGGTACGGCGTGATGCCGCCCAGCCAGAACGGCCAGCCCGCGCCCAGGATCATGCACAGGTCGATGTCCTGCGCCTCGGCGACGACGTCCTCGTCGAGCATGATCCGGATCTCCTCGGCCAGCGCGCCGAGCGCGCGGTCGCGGACCTGCTCGCTGGTGGAGGGCGCATCGCCCTGCTTCCACAGCTCGGCGACCTCGGGGTCGACGACCACGTTGCCGGACTCGTCGAACGTCCAGACCGCGGTCTTGCCCGCGTCGACGAACCGCTGCAGGTTGTCGCTGATGCCGAAGCGCTCCGGGAACGCCGCGTGCATGGTGCCGTTGACGTGCTGGGCGACGGCCGGGCCGACCAGCTGCAGCAGCACCATCGGGCTCATCGGCAGACCGAGCTCTTCGAGGGCGTTGTCGGCGACCTCGAAGGGCGTGCCCTCGTCGACCGCGGCGATGACCTCGCCCATGAAGCGCGTCAGCAGCCGGTTCACCACGAACGCCGGAGCGTCCTTGACCAGCACCGAGGACTTCTTCAGCTTCTTGCCGACGCCGAAGGCGGTGGCCAGCGAGGCGTCGTCGGTCTTGTCGCCGCGCACGATCTCCAGCAGCGGCAGCACCGCGACCGGGTTGAAGAAGTGGAAGCCGACGACCCGCTCCGGGTTCTTCAGCTTCGAGGCCATCTCCGTGATCGACAGCGACGAGGTGTTGGTCGCCAGGATCGCCTCGGGGGAGACGTGCTCCTCCAGTTCGGCGAAGACCTTCTGCTTGACCGTCATCTCCTCGAAGACGGCCTCGATGACGAAGTCGGCGTCGGCGAAGGCCTTCTTGTCCAGCTCGCCGGTCACCAGCGCCTTGAGGCGGTTGGTGGCGTCCGGCGACAGGCGGCCCTTGCCGGCGAGCTTGTCGATCTCGCCGTGGATGTAGGCGACGCCCTTGTCGATGCGGGCCTGGTCGATGTCGGTGATGACCACCGGCACCTGCAGGCGGCGCACGAACAGCAGCGCCAGCTGACCGGCCATCAGACCGGCGCCGACCACGCCGACCTTGTTCACCGGGCGGGCCAGGCCCTTGTCCGGCGCACCGGCCGGGCGCTTGGCGCGCTTCTGGGCCAGGTCGAACGAGTACAGCCCGGCGCGCAGCTCGTCGGACATCAGCGCGTCGGTCAGCGCCTCGGTCTCGGCGGCGTAACCGGCGTCGATGTCGTTGTTGCGGGCCAGCTCGATCAGCTCGACGGTCTTGGTGACCGCGGGCGAGGCGCCCTTGGTCTTGGACTCGACGATCTGCTTGGCGCGCGCAACCGCGTCGTCCCAGCCCTGGCCGCGGTCGATCTCCGGGCGCTCGACGGTCTTGTCGCCGTTGACGACGCGGACCAGCCAGCGCAGCGACTCCTCGAGGAAGTCCGCGCCTTCCAGCAGCTCGTCGAAGATGCCCAGCTGCAGGCCCTTCTTCGGGTTGAGCATCTTGTTCTGGCTCAGCGCGTTCTCGATGATCACCGTCACGGCCGCGTCCGGGCCGATCAGGTTCGGCAGCAGCTGCGTGCCGCCCCAGCCCGGGAACAGACCCAGGTAGCACTCCGGGAACGCGATGGCGCCCGCGTTGGAGGCCACGGTCCGGTAGTGGCAGGACAGCGCCAGCTCCAGGCCGCCGCCCAGGGCCGCGCCGTTGACGAAGGCGAACGTCGGGATCGTCGACTCGGTGAGCCGGCGGAACACGTCGTGGCCGGTCTGCGCGATGGCCTGCGCGTGCTCGCGCTGCGACACCTGGCCCACCCCGGTGAGGTCGGCGCCGACGGCGAACACGAACGGCTTGCCGGTGACCGCGATCGCGGCGGGCTCGGCGGCGAACGCCTCGTCCAGCGCGGCGTTCAGGCTGCTCAGACCACCCGGGCCGAAGGTCGACGGCTTGGTGTGGTCGTGGCCGTTGTCGATGGTGATGAGCGCGAGCTTGCCGGTCAGACCGGGAACGTCGACGAGGCGGGTGTACGCCTTGGTCACGACCTCGTCGGGGAACAGCGCCGCGAAGTCAGTCACTGCTCGCCTCCTGCGTTGTAGTTCGGGTTCTCCCAGATGACCGTTCCGCCCATGCCGATGCCGATGCACATGGTGGTGATGCCGTAGCGGACCTCGGGGTGCTCTGCGAAGTGGCGGGACAGCTGCGTCATCAGCCGCACGCCGGAGGAGGCCAGCGGGTGACCGCAGGCGATCGCGCCGCCCCACGGGTTCACCCGCGGGTCGTCGTCGGCGATGCCGAAGTGCTCCAGGAAGGCCAGCACCTGCACGGCGAAGGCCTCGTTGATCTCGAAGAGGCCGATGTCGTCGATCGTGAGACCGGCGCGCTGGAGGGCCTTCTCGGTCGCCGGGACCGGGCCGACGCCCATGACCTCCGGCTCGACGCCGGCGAAGGCGTAGCCGACCAGGCGCATGCCGACCGGCAGGCCGAGCTCCTCGGCGGTCTCCGCGTCGGCCAGCAGGGCACCGGTCGCGCCGTCGTTGAGCCCGGCGGCGTTGCCCGGGGTGACGCGGCCGTGCGGGCGGAACGGGGTCTTGAGACCGGAGAGGGTCTCGACCGTGGTGCCCGGGCGCGGCGGCTCGTCGGTGGTGGCCAGGCCCCAGCCCTCGTCGGAGCGGGTGGCGACCGAGACCAGGTCGGGAGCGATCTTGCCCGCCTGCATCGCCTCGTCGTAGCGCTGCTGGCTCAGGGCCGCGTACGCGTCGGTGCGCTCCTTGGTCAGCGACGGGTAGCGGTCGTGCAGGTTCTCGGCGGTGGAGCCCATGACCAGCGCGGACGGGTCGACGATCTTGTCGGACACGAAGCGCGGGTTGGGGTCGGCGCCCTCGCCCATCGGGTGGTTGCCCATGTGCTCGACGCCGCCCGCGATGACGACGTCGTAGGCGCCGAAGGCGATGCCGCTGGACACGGTGGTCACGGCGGTCATGGCGCCGGCGCACATGCGGTCGATGGCGAAGCCCGGCACGGACTTGGGCAGCCCGGCCAGCAGCGCCGCGGTGCGGCCGATGGTCAGGCCCTGGTCACCAATCTGGGTCGTCGCGGCGATCGCGACCTCGTCGATGCGCTCCGCCGGAAGTTCCGGGTGGCGGCGCAGCAGTTCCCGGATGACCTTGACGACCATGTCGTCCGCGCGCGTCTGGGCGTACTGGCCCTTCGAGCCGGCCTTGCCGAACGGCGTGCGTACGCCGTCGACGAAGACCACGTCCCGAACCGCTGGGCGGCTGCGGCTGTCGGCGGGTGCCGACGCAGGTGCGGCCACGGCGTGCTCCTCACTGGCTTGGTGGATGGTGCTCGGCCGAGGTCCGCGAGAGGCGGCGCCTTACCGGCCGGTAACCGCACTCTAGCGCTTATTACCCACCGGTAACCACGTGCCTGCCCCTGTCGGTTGTCTCACATGCTGACCAGCTCGAACCCGGCGCGGCTGATCTTCCCCGAGGGAGCGCCGGTGCGCTCGGCGAGACATGGGGCGGTTCCAGCCATGATCACCCATGATCGAAGTCCGTTTTGCCCGGTCAATTGTGGCTAGAACCGTCCTCGCTCAGGACTCCTCGTCCGGAACGGCGTGCAGGGCCTTGGAGAATGCCGCCGCGGTGAGGGCGATCTGCCACTCCCGGGCGCCCTTGGAACGCAGCAGCTCGGTCACCGCCTCGACGCGAGGTCCTCTGGAGGCGCCCAGCAGGTGCGCCGCACCAGATCGGGCAGCAGCAGGTTCTCCACCGGCAGCGAGTGCTCCTCGGCGATCGCGTTGAGCGCCGCGCGGGCCGCGGTGAGCCGCGCCGCCGCGGCCGGGTCGCGATCCGACCAGCGGTTGGTCGGCGGAGGCCCGTCGTTCGGCGTCGATGCGGCGGGCAGCTCCTCGTTGCTCAGCCGCCGCGCCGAGCGCAGCGCCTGCAACCACATCGAGGCGCGGCGGCGCTGCTGGCGCCCGCCGAACACCGGCATGGCCACCAGATCGCCCTCGGACTTGGGGTTGGCCTGCGCCGCCAGCACGATCGAGGAGTCCGGCAGCACGCGGCCGGGCGCGATGTCGCGCTCGCGGGCGAATTCGTCCCGGGTCTGCCACAGCGCGCGCACCGCGGCGAGTTGCCGGGGGCTGCGCACCTTGTGGATCCCGGAGGTCCGGCGCCAGGGTTCGGCGCGCGCGGGGGAGCGGGCGGCGGCGGTGCGGACGGCCTCGAACTCCTCGAAGGCCCAGTCCAACTTGCCCTGCCGCTGGAGCTCGTCGTGCATCTCGTCGCGCAGCGCGACCAGCAGCTCCACGTCGAGAGCCGCGTAGACCAGCCAGTCCTCGGGCAGCGGCCGTCTTGACCAGTCGGCGGCGCTGTGACCCTTCTCCAGCCGGTAGCCGAGCATGCGCTCCACCAGCGCGCCCAGCGAGACCCGGTCGAAACCGGCCAGCCTGCCGGCGAGTTCGGTGTCGAACAGCTTCGAGGGGTGCAGGTCGAGTTCGGCCAGGCACGGCAGGTCCTGGGATGCGGCGTGCAACACCCATTCGGTGTCGGCCAGGGCCGGGACCAAGGGGTCGAGCGCGCCCTTGAGAGCGATCGGGTCCACCAGAGCGGTTCCCGATCCCTCGCGACGCAGCTGCACCAGGTAGGCGCGCTGCGAGTAGCGGTAACCCGAGGCGCGCTCGGTGTCCACCGCGACCGGCCCGGTGCCTGCGGCCAGCGCTTTCGCGGCCGCTTCCAGCGCGGCCGGGGTGTCCACCACCGGCGGCACGCCGTCGGCGGGTTCGGTCAACAACACCGGCTCCGGGCGGCCGGATCCGACGGTCTCGGGGCTTGCAGCTTCCACGGCTAACAGACCTTACGTGCTTTGGCCCGCGTCGTGTGGCTGGTCCGCCCGACGTTCTCGGGTCCGGCCGCACCGGTGCTGGTGTTCGTCAGCGATCCGTCACCGGATCACGCCGGCGCGCATGGCCAACGCGACCATCTGCGCTCGGTCGCCCGTGCCCAGCTTGCGCCCGATCCGCGACAGGTGAGACTTCACCGTGAGCGCGGACAGGTTCAGGGCCTCGCCGATCTCCTTGTTGGACCGGCCGTCGGCCACCAACTGGAGAACTTCGACCTCACGCCCGGACAGCTCGCGAGGTGTGTTGTCCGTTCCCGGCACGCGGGTACCGGCGGCGAGCACCGGAGCCACGCTGGGATCGGCGTACACACCGCCGTCGAGCACGCGGCGCACGCCGTCGGTGACCACCATGGGCGAGGCCGACTT
Source organism: Saccharopolyspora sp. ID03-671 (assembly GCF_045278815.1). Taxonomy (NCBI): domain Bacteria; kingdom Bacillati; phylum Actinomycetota; class Actinomycetes; order Pseudonocardiales; family Pseudonocardiaceae; genus Saccharopolyspora; species Saccharopolyspora sp. ID03-671. The sequence continues at coordinate 2,106,930 of NZ_CP134054.1, read as the reverse complement.
CAGCAGGTACGCCTGAGCGCCTGCTTGGAAGGCGGCCCGGACCGCATAGGGGTCATCGGACGAAGCGAGCACCACGATCCGCGGCCAGCCCTGGCTCCGGAGTTCGGTAACCAGTTCGATGCCGGTCCCGTCCGGGAGCCCGAGATCGAGGATTGCGAGGTCGCACGGACCGGTCGCCAGGGCGCGAGCCCTGGCTTCGGCCATGGATGCGGCCTCGTGCACCGTGCCGGCGCCCATCTGCAGCAGCCGAGCGGCGATCGCCTCTCGGAGCAGCGGATGGTCATCCACCACGAGCACCGTGAACAGCTCTTCCCGCGGGTGCGGGACCATGTTGGCCGGCAAAGCGCCGGCAGGCGTGGTTCGAGCGGCCTGACCTAAGCCGACGGCAGCCACGTCACTACCTCCCTGGAGTCGGTCGTGCCCCCCGACCGGCACCGGGACTCTCGACCAATCAGCCGCGCCACTGATCGACCGAAAGTGGTGTCGTCGGGGTGAGCGTAACCGCCCAAGCGGGTCAGCGGGACGATCAATCGGGTATCTATCCCGATCGAGTTGTGACGACACCATACTTTTGTCGCACTTTCGGGTGACTCAGAGCGACGGCCGTAACGGCGGAGCGTGGCCATGCGACATATTTCGAATGCGCATGGTGAAAATCTTGCACCGACAAGCACTTCGAAGAAGCCGAACGAACTTCGCGAATGAAAATCGGACATCGGCGTGTCGCGCTTCGGCGTGTCGGATTCGAGGGGGTGCGGGAGGGTCGCGGGCCGAACGCTACGCGCTGCGGCGACCCGCCGCAGCCGATGATCGGGCGACCTCGATCAGTCCTGGCGGACTGCGCCGTTCGGGCGCCTGCCGAGCAGTGCAACCCCTTCCGGCGGAAGACCCGCCGCGCTGGCCATGAGTTCGTGGAACGCCTCCGCGTGCGGCCGGAGGTCGATGTCGCCGTCGCCGAACACCGAGGGTGTCGGAGTCCAGGAGCCGCGCAGCTCCAGGTCGTGGCTGCGGGACGGGCCCGCGATGTCGCCGAACCGGGCCGAGGAGGTGAGGGTGACCGTGCCGCCCAGGGCGGTGAAGTGCGCTCCCGCGTTCTCCAGCGCGTCGGTGAGCCACGACCAGCCCACCGCCGGCAGCAGCGGATCGTCGGCGACCTCGGGATCGAGTTCGGCCTTGAGGTAGACCACCAGTCGCAGCACGCCGTCCCAGGCGTCCTGGCCCTCCGGGTCGTGGAGCAGCACGAAGCGCGCCGTCGCCAGCTCGCCCGCCGGTCCGTTCGCCTCCGCGGCCAGCGCGTGGGCCCACGGGGCCAGGCGCTTGGGTGGACCGACCTCGCCGAGCTCGATCTCGGCACGCGGCTGAGGCGACGTCAACGCGGCAACCGCCTGCCGGAAAACTTCGGGCGCTGCCGACATCTCCGTCACGGCGACGACTCTAGATGCCGCCCGCCGCGCGTGGGCGGAGGCGCGCCGTGGAGGACGGCGGGCGCTTGGAGTGGGAGCGCGGACGCCGTGCGAAGATTGTCTGCGCCAGCCCGGCCGTCCGTCGTGGCAGATCCGCTCCAAGACCGCCCGCAGACCGCACCGGGATCCGACGATTCGACGTACGGACACCGACCTTCGATGACGAACTCCGCACCGGTCTCCACTCGCCGGGACCTCGCCGACGCCCCTCTGCTCGTGGCCGCTCGCGGCGGACAGCCCCGGCACACGCCGGTCTGGTTCATGCGGCAGGCCGGGCGGTCGCTGCCCGAGTACCGCAGGGCCCGCGAGGGCACCCCGATGCTGCAGGCCTGCCTGACGCCGGACCTGGTCAGCGAGATCACCCTGCAGCCGGTCCGCAGGCACGGCGTGGACGCGGCGATCCTGTTCAGCGACATCGTGCTGCCGCTCTACGCGGCGGGCGTCGGGCTCGACATCGTGGCCGGGACCGGTCCGGTGGTGAGCAACCCGATCGAGGGCCCCGCCGACGTCAGCGCGCTGCCGTCGCTGGACGCCGGTCAGGTCGAGCCGGTCGCCGAGGCGGTGCGCCTGCTGGTCTCCGAGCTGGGCAGCACGCCGCTGATCGGGTTCGCCGGGGCGCCTTTCACGCTGGCCTCCTACCTCGTCGAGGGCGGGCCGAGCCGCAACCACGAGCGCACCAAGGCGCTGATGCACTCCGACCCGAAGACCTGGCACGCGCTGCTGGAGAAGCTGGCCGACACCACGCTGGAGTTCCTGCGGGTCCAGGTCGGTGCCGGGGTCGACGCGATCCAGCTGTTCGACTCGTGGGCGGGCGCGCTCTCGCTGCGCGACTACCGCGAGTTCGTGCTGCCGCACAGCCGCCGCATCTTCGAGGGCGTCGCCGAGCTCTCCGACATCCCCAAGATCCACTTCGGGGTCGGCACCGGTGAGCTGCTCGGCGCGATGCGCACCGCCGGACCCGACGTGGTCGGCGTCGACTGGCGCGTGCCGCTGGACACCGCCGTCGCCCGCCTGGGCGCCGCCGAACCGGAATCCGCGAAGCCCGTCGTGCAGGGCAACCTCGACCCGGCCGTGCTGTTCGCGGGCTGGGACGCCGTCGAGCGCGAGGTGCACCGCATCCTCGCCGAGGGCCGCGAGGCCGGCGGGCACATCTTCAACCTCGGTCACGGCGTGCTGCCGACCACGGACCCGGAGATCCTGACCCGGGTCGTCGAGCTGGTGCACACCACGACCGCCCAGCGCTGATGGCCCGCCGCGTCGCGGTCGTCGGCGGCGGTGCCGCCGGGCTGGCGGCCGCCCACCGGCTGCGCCGGGAGCTGGGGCCCGAGGCCGAGATCGTGCTGCTGGAGCAGACGTCCCGGCTGGGCGGCAAGCTGCGCACGGTCGAGCTCGCCGGTCGCGGCTACGACCTGGGCGCCGAGGCGTTCCTGGCCCGGCGGCCCGAGGTGCTGGACCTGGCCGAGGAGCTGGGCGTGCGCGCCGACGTCGTGCACCCGGCCCGCGCGGCCGCGACGGTGCGCGCCGGTGGCCGGACCCAGCGGTTGCCCGGCGGGACCGTGATGGGCGTGCCCGCCGAGGCCGAGTCGATCGCCGGAGTCCTCTCCGAGGATGGGATCGCCGCGGTGCGGGCGGAATCCGGCATGCCGCCGATCGAGCTCGGCGACGCCGACATCTCCGTCGGCGACTTGCTGCGCGCCCGGGTCGGCGACGAGGTCGTCGACCGGCTGGTGGAGCCGCTGCTCGGCGGCGTCTACGCGGGCGACGCGAACCGGCTGAGCCTGCGCGCCACGATCCCGGCGCTGGCCAAGGCCCTCGACGACGGAGCCGGATGGGTCACCGAGGCCGCGCGCTCGTCCCTCCCGGCGCCCAAACCCGGTGCGCCGCAACCCGTTTTCGGCGCGTTCCGGAACGGGTACCGGGAGCTCCTGGACCGGCTGGTGCTCGCCGCCGACGCCGAGGTGCGGCTGGGCCTCCCGGTCCGCGCGCTCGCGCGCAACGCCGAGGGCTGGCGGCTGGAGATCGGGTCGGCGCCCGCGCCGGAGCACCTCGACGTCGACGCCGTCGTGCTCGCGGTCCCCGCCCCGGCGGCGCGAAAACTGCTGCAGGGGCCCGTTCCCGCGGCGTCGGCGAAGCTCGCCGAGATCGAGCTGGCGTCGATGGTCGTGGTCGGCCTCGCCCTGCCGCCCGGCACCGAACTGCCCGAGCGCGACGGCACCCCGGCCTCGGGAACGCTGATCGCGCGCGGCGAGCGGCACGACGGCGGAACCCCGTTCACGGCCAAGGCCTTCACCTACTCCAGTGCCAAGTGGGAGCACCTGCGCGGGGCCGGGGGAGAGGTGCTGGTGCGCGGGTCGGTCGGCCGCTTCGGCGTGACCGAAGACCTGCGCCTGGACGACGAGGAGCTGCTGCGCCGGGTCCGCGCGGACCTGGCCGAGCTGACCGGCATCACCGCCGAGCCGGTGGAGTCCGCGGTGCTGCGCTGGGGCGGCGGTGTGCCGCAGTACGGCGTCGGGCACCTGGACCTGGTCGCCGACGTGGAACGCGAGGTCGCCGCTGTTCCCGGGCTGGCGATCGCCGGGGCCGCGCTGCACGGCGTCGGCGTTCCGGCGTGCGTGGCGACCGGCGAGGCGGCAGCGACCAGCATCACGCGGGACCTGCTGCAGCCCGGCCCCCGAGAAGTGGGACGATGAGCTCATGGCGCGGCTGAATTACGACGAGCTCAACGACACCATCCGCTACACCATGTGGTCGGTCTTCCGGATCGAGCAGGGGACCCTGCCCGAGGACCGGGACAAGGCCGCGCAGGTGACCCGGGAGTACCTGGAGTCGCTGGCCGAGTCCGGTGTCGTGGTGCGCGGCGTCTACGACGTCTCGGGGCTGCGCGCCGACGCGGACTTCATGATCTGGTGGCACGCCGAGGACGTCGAGGCCGTCCAGGCCGCCTACACCGGCTTCCGCCGCGAGACCCCGCTCGGCCAGTCCTCCGAGCCGGTCTGGAGCAACGTGGCGCTGCACCGGCCCGCGGAGTTCAACAAGAGCCACATCCCGGCGTTCCTGGCCGGTGAGGACCCCAAGAAGTACATCTGCGTGTACCCGTTCGTGCGGTCCTACGAGTGGTACCTGCTGCCCGACGACGAGCGCCGCAAGATGCTCGCCGACCACGGCAAGGAGGCCCGCGACTACCCGGACGTGCGCGCCAACACCGTCGCCTCGTTCGCGCTGGGCGACTACGAGTGGATGCTCGCGTTCGAGGCCGACGAGCTGCACCGCATCGTCGACCTGATGCGCCACCTCCGCGCCACCGAGGCCCGCCTCCACGTGCGCGAGGAGGTCCCCTTCTACACGGGCCACCGGGTCGAGGTCACCGACCTCGTCACCCGTCTTCCCTGAGGTCGGACGGAAGCACCCCGAAGGCCCAGTGCTCAGAAGGCCCAGTGCTAAAGAAGGCCCAGCGCTCCACGAGTGCTGGGCCTTCTCGCGTCGCCGGTCAGCTCTCGACGAGGCGGACCGCGATCGAGTTGATGCAGTAGCGCTGGTCGGTGGGGGTGGGGAAGCCCTCGCCGGTGAAGACGTGGCCGAGGTGGCCGTGGCAGGAGGCGCACAGGACCTCCGTGCGGACCATGCCCATGCTGCGGTCCTCGCGGAGGATCACCGCGTCGGAGTCGGTCGGGTCGTAGAACGACGGCCAGCCGCAGTGCGATTCGAACTTCGTCTCGCTGCGGAACAGCTCCGCGCCGCAGCCCCGGCACTCGTACACGCCGGTGGTCTTGGTGTCGACGTACTCGCCCACCCACGCCGGCTCGGTGGCCGCCTGGCGCAGCACCGCGTACTCGTTCGGGGTGAGCTGCTCCTGCCACTCCTGCTCGCTCTTGGTGACCTGGGGAGTGCCTGCAACCGGATCCATGCTTCCACGCTAATGCGATCGAAGATCGATTGCTAAGTCGCCCGTCCTCATCGAGGCCCACGCCACGATCAACCCGGGTCGCCCGGCTCAGGAGGAACCGAAGAACACCCCGAGCATGTAGACCAGCGCGTTCCACACCGTGAACAGCACGCCGAACAGGATCAGCACCACGACCGACACCGCCAGCAGCCTGCGGTGGCCGCCGGTGCGGTTGGCGCTCTGGGCGAACTCGTCCACCCCGCGCAGCATGCCCTCCACGGTCGCCTCGGAGTGCGGGCGATCCATCCGCGCGCGGTGCTCGGCGAACGCCCGGACCTCCGGGTCCTCGTGGTCGAGGTCCGCCAGGTCGCCGAAGCGTGCGGTGTCGTCCGGTTCGCGGCGCTGCATCGGCTCACCGTATCGCCTGCTCGGGACGAGCGGAATCGTCACGTTCACCGGATGGGGTGTGTCGGAACCATTCGTCGTCGACCTCCGTCGCCTACTCTCGGAAGAATCCACAATGGATCGAATGAGAGGGTGTTGATGAGCGAGTCAGCCGGGGTCGCCGACGGTCGGTTCCTGCCGGAAATGCAGATCACGCACCCGGAACGGCAGCGCCGCTGGACCGTGCTGCTGCGGTTCCTGCTGCTGATCCCGCACTTCATCGTGCTGTGGGCGCTGGGCATCGCGGCCGCCGTCGTGGCGTTCATCGGCTGGTTCGCGGCGCTCGTCCTGGGGCGGCTGCCCGAGTGGATCTCCGGTTTCCTCACCCTCTACATCACGTACAGCATCCGGGTGAACGCCTCCGCGTGGCTGCTGGTGGACCGGTACCCGCCGTTCGTCGTCGGCGACCCGCAGTTCCCCGTCGACGTCGAGATCCGGCCCGGTCGGCTCAACCGGTGGGCGGTGCTGTTCCGGTTCATCCTGATCATCCCGGTGGGGATCGTGACCGCCGTTCTCACCTACGGCTGGGGCGTGCTGGCGTTCTTCCTGTGGCTGATCGTCCTGATCACGGGCCGGACCCCGCGCCCGATCTTCGACGCCTCGGCCGCCGCGCTGCGCTACATGCTGCGCACCAACGCCTACACCTACATGCTCACCGGCGCGTACCCGAAGAAGTTGTTCGGCGACGCCCGCGAGGAGGGCGAACCGGCGAAGGTCTCGTCCGGCACCCGGCCGCTGGTGATGTCGCAGGGCGGCCGGATCCTGCTGATCGCGTTCCTCGTGCTCGGCGTGCTCACGGCGGTCGGCAACGGCGCGGTGACCGCCACCCAGACGCCACCGACGGAGTACCAGTACGACTACGCCGGCTGAGCGAACCCGACGGCGTCGCGGTCACCGACCGCAGCCGCCGGGTTCCGCTCGTCGGGCGACGTCGTGTCGCTCTAGCAGCGGTGTTCTGCCCGCTGGAGCGGCGAGGAACATCGACAGGTGCTGGTATCCCACACCGATCGGAGGTCGGGAATGGTCCGCACCGATGCACCCCACCAGGGCGGGTGCAGCTGCTGCAGCAGCTGCAGCGGCCCCTCCTGTGGCTGCTGCTCCAGCTGCGGCTGAAGCGGCGGTGGCTTGCCCGGGGTGTTGCGGGATCACTCCGGGCAGGCCATGCCTTCGGTGGGCACGACGCCCTGGACCAGGAACCGGCTGACCGCGTCGGTCACGCACGACGAGCGCGCGATCGCTCCGTGCCCGGCGCCCTGCCAGCGCATCGCCACCCCGGTCGGCAGCTCGGCGGCCAGGTGATCGGTGCCCAGCGCCAGCGACCTCGGATCGTGCGCCGTGGTGATCACCGGGATCGGTGGGAGGTCCGCGCGGCGCGGTGACGGCAGCGGCTGCTGCGGCACCGGCCACGACCCGCACCACACCACCCGCTGCGCCGCGATCCCGCCGAACAGCGGGAAGCGCCCCACCCAGTCCTGCGCCAGCTCGCTGCTGCGCTGCGGCGGCACGCGCAACGTCGTGTCGTTGCAGCTGGTGATGAGGTCGCCGTCGAACCACGGCGGGTTCACGCCCTGCGGTGTCACCAGCGGCGCGGAGAGCTCCGCGAGCCGGGTGCCGTCGCCCCGGGTCCCCGCCGCCAGCGCGTCCGCCAGCGCGGGCCAGGCGTTGCGGTCCGCCAGGGCCTGCAGCAGAGCCCGGGTGACGCGCCCCGCCGGAACCGAGGTGCCCGGCGCGGGCAGCGGTGCGGTGCGGGCGCGCTCCACGAGATCGGTGACCGCCTGGCGCGGGTTCGGGCCCAGCGGGCATCCTCGGCTCGCGCAGTCGTTCGCGAAGACGTCGAAGGTCTGCTCGGCGGCCTGCGCTTGGTACTCGGCCTGGCCCATCGAATCCCGGGTCGGGTCCGGGGCACCGTCGATCACGAAGCGGCCCACCGAGTTCGGGTAGCGCTCGGCGTAGGTGGTCAGCAGCCGCCCGGCCTCGCCGCGACCGATCGCGTGCAGCCTCGGCACGCCCAGCTCCAGGCGCAGTTCCTCCAGATCGGAGGCGGTGCGCCAGGTGTCGTAGGCCTGCAGCCGCTCGTCCAGCTTGAGCAGGCACTCCTGGCTTGCCTTGAGCACCGAATCCAGCAGCTGGTCCAGCTGCGCGCGCTCGGTGGCTCGCGGGTCGAAGCCCATCACCTGCTCGCGCTGCTGCGGCGGCACGCAGTCGGCCGGCTCCGACTCGCCGGTCCCGCGCCGGTCCATGCCCACGATGTCGAAGGTGTTGCGGATCTCCGGCGGGAGCTGGGTGGCCAGCCGCGCCGCGAACGTCGTCCCCGGCTCGCCGCCCACGTCACCGACCACGACCAGCGGCACCTTGCCCGCGCCCGTGCGGATCAGCGAGTTGCGCGCGGTGCCCCGCTCGGGAGCCTCCGGCGCATCGAGCGTCGAGAGCAGGCGCGCGCAGGAGAACGTCATGCCCGGCGGCAGCGCGCCGAGCTCGGTCCGGGTCTGGTCGGTGCAGTCCTGCCAGCTCAGCGAGTCGCTGGGGGCCGACCCCAGCGGCGGCACCGGCTGCGGCTTCGGGGGCTGCGGCGCGGGCGCGATCTGCTGCTCGCTGTCGTGGTAGGCGACCGCGGGGCGTTGCGAGGGCCCGACCGAACAACCGGCGACCAGCAGCAGCAACGGCAGCAGCGCGGCCCAGGCCCGGTTGATGCAGCGAGGCACGGGAACTCCTAGAAAGCTGTGTTGTGGTCACCTGGCTCGGCGGCCGCAGCCACCTCATGTTCAACACGGGGACGGACTCCCCGCGAAGCATCCCATGATCGGCGTGTGGCCCTGGTGAGGGGACGTTCCGGCCCGCGACCCGGGGTGGTGAAGGTGACCTCCGATGCGGGTTCTGGTGGGTCGTTCGCTGGGTTAACGTGCTCGGGGTTGTTCTTTAGCCGTGAAGGAGCGTTGTGCAGGTCGCCTGGGGACCGGGGGAGGAACGGCGGTTCAGCGCGAGCCGGATGTCGGCCGCTGCGCTGGGGGCGGTGCCTCCGCCGATGCTGGTGCTGGTGGGGGTGATCAGCGTCCAGGTCGGGGCCGCCTTCGCCAAGCAGCTGTTCAGCGTGGCCGGAGCGTCCGGGGTGGTGACGCTGCGGCTGGTGTTCGCCGCGGTGATCCTGCTGGCCGTCTTCCGCCCCGCGCTGCGGATGGACTGGCCGACGCTGCGGGTCGTCATCGGCTACGGCGCGGTGCTGGCCGGCATGAACATGTGCATCTACCAGTCGTTCGAGCGGATCCCGCTCGGTGCGGCGGTGACCATCGAGTTCCTGGGGCCGCTGGCGGTGGCGCTGTTCGGCTCGCACCGCAAGCTCGACGTCGTGTGGGCGCTGCTCGCCGGGACCGGCGTGTTCCTGCTGTCCCGAGTCGAGGGCGGGCTCGACTGGATCGGCGTCGCGTTCGCCCTGGCGGCGGGTGCCTGCTGGGCCGGCTACATCCTGCTGGGCGCCAAGCTCGGCAGCCGCACCACCGGGACCTCCGGGCTGGCGCTGGCGATGGGCTTCGGCGCGCTGATCGCGATCCCGATCGGCGCCGTCGACTCCGGTCCAGCGCTGCTGAGCCCGACGGTGCTGCTCATCGGCCTGCTGGTGGCGCTGATGTCCTCGGTGGTGCCCTACACGCTGGAGCTGGAGGCGCTGCGCCGGATGCCGCCGCGCGTGTTCGGCATCCTCATGAGCACCGAACCCGCCGTCGCCGCGCTGGCGGGCCTGGTGGTTCTCGGCGAGCTGCTGACAGGCTGGCAGTGGCTCGCCATCTGCTGCGTGGTCATCGCCTCCGTCGGCTCGGTCGCCACCGCCCGCACCACCCCCGGGGCCAGCGATCCGCCCGCCAACTAGACGCCAGGGATCGGAGCGGGCTTGATCGCGCGGAGGAGCGTCAGCAGGGTGCGGTTGAGCGGGACCGGGATGCCGTGGCGGTCGGCGGCGTTCACGAGGGCGCCGGTGATGTGCTCGTGCTCCAGCGGGAGGCCGGCGATCCGGTCGTAGAGCATCGAGGTCCCGTTGGTCGGGGGCATCCGGGCGGTGTAGTCGGCGAGGACCTTGTCCGCGTCCTGCTGGGTCAGCGACGCGCCCTCGGCCCGGGCGACCGCGATCGCCTCCGCGAGGATCCCGGCGCACAGCTCCGCACGTCGTCGTCGGCGAGCACGTCCAGGCGGCGCAGGGTCAGCGCCGTGATCGGGTTCGGGGCCACGTTGGTGAGCATCTTGCGCCACGCCGCGGTGTGGAAGTCGTCGGTCGGCCGCAGCTTCACCGCGGACCCCTCCAGCAGCGCCACGAAGCGCGACCCGAGCTCACCGCCCTCGACCTGCATGGTCGTGGGGGAGCGGCGCACGACGCGGCCGGGACCGGTGCGCTCGGCGCCGACGTAGATCAGGGCGGGCAGCACCGGTGCCCGCACCCCGAGCTCGGCGACCGACTCGCGGTGGGCGACGCCGTTCTGCACCACCACCAGCGGCGTGCTGCCGTCGTCGAGCTTGTTCAGCCACGGCGCGGTGCCGGGCACGTCGTGGACCTTGGTGGTGAGCACGATCCAGTCGCACTCGCCGACCGCGCCGGGGTCGGTGGCGACCTCCACCGGGATCTCGGACGTCCCCTCGGGCGCGTCCAGCACCAGCCGCTCGAACGGGGTGCGCACGCACATCGTCACCTCGTGGCCCGCGGCGTGCGCCGCTTCGGCGATCACGCCGCCGATGCCACCCGAACCGATCACCGCAATCCGTTGTGCCACGAGCCGGAGGTTACCGGCCCGAACGATCCGTCCGGTGCGCGGAACCGAACAGCACCGAGTCGAGGTCGTAGCGCGCCGGTTCCTCCAGCTGGGCGTAGTCGCAGGAGCCCGGATCGCGGTCGGGCCGCCAGCGCACGAACTGCGCGGTGTGCCGGAACCGGGCCGGGACCCCGCCCTCGGTGTGGTCGTAGGAGACCTCCACGACCCGCTCCGGGCGCAGCGGCACCCACGGCTGCTCGGTGCTGTTCCAGCGGTTCACCGAACCCGGGAGCCGCCGCCCGGTGGCGTTCTCGCCGACCCACGGGTGCTCGCCCTCGGTGATGAGCTCGGCGAGCTCACCGGCCAGCTCGCGCCGCCGCGCGGCGGGGAAGGCCCCGACGACGCCGACGTGGTGCAGCACCCCGCGCTCGTCGTGCAACCCCAGCTGCAGCGAGCCGACGGCGGTGCCGGGTTCGGTGTTGGCGTGCCAGCGGAGCCCGGCGACCACGCAGTCGGCGGTGCGCGAGTGCTTGATCTTGAGCATGGTCCGCTTGCCCGGCACGTAGGCGCCGTCGAGCGGCTTGGCGACGACCCCGTCCAGCCCGGCGCCCTCGAACAGCCGGAACCACTCCTCGGCCAGCTCCGGGTCCTCGGTGGCCGGTGTCGTGCGCAGCCCCGACCGGTCCAGGCCGAGGTCGGTCAGCAGCTCGCGGCGCTCCGACTGCGGCGAGGCGGTGAGGTCCTGGTCGTCCAGGGCCAGCAGGTCGAAGGCGATGAACGTGGCCGGGGTGCGCTCGGCGAGGGTGTTGACCCTGCTGGCGGCCGGGTGGATGCGCTCGCTGAGCAGGTCCCAGTCGAGCCGGTCGCCCTCGTCGTCGCGGCGGATCACCACCAGCTCGCCGTCGAGCACCGCGGGGCGCTCCAGCTGCTCCGCCAGCGTCGACCGCACCTCCGGGAAGTAGCGCTCCAGCCCGCGCCCGGTGCGCGACTGCAGCAGCGGCGGCGATCCCGGTTCGACGAAGGCCAGGCAGCGGAAGCCGTCCCACTTCGGTTCGAACAGCAGGCCGTCGCGGTGCGGGACGCCGTCGACCGGGCTGGCCAGCATCGGTTTCACCGGCGGCTGCAGCGGCAGCATCAGCGCACCCGCTGCTTGGGTCCCCGGTCGAGGCGCAACCGGATCGCGGTGGGCAGGGTCTCGCGGCCCAGCGCCTGGCGGGCGCGGGCGAGGACCTTCTCGTCCAGCTCCTCCCACACGTGCCGGACGTTGGTGCCCTCCTTCAGCGACAGCGTCAGGCGCAGCGACGGCGACCGGTCCGTCCCGGCCATCCGCACCCGCGCCCGCGTGACGCCCGAGACCTGCTCGGCGTCGGTGCGCACGGCGTTGGCCAGCGCGCCCGCGGTGACGTTCAGGTCGCCGGCGTCGGCGTGCTCCAGGCGCACGTCCGGCCGCTGCTCGGGGCGCAACGCGCGCACCACCCACCACAGGCCGATCACGAACAGCATCACCCCGGCGACCAGTCCGATCACCCCGGCCAGCTGCGCGTGATCCGCCAGCCACTGCGCCAGCAGCGGGTCCGCCACCGGCCGCCGGGCGCGGAACACGCCCAGCGCGCCGGAACCGACCACGATCGCCGCCGCGCCCGCCAGCAGCGACAGCACGCCCAGCAGGACCACGGCGCCGCGCTCGAACGCGGCGCTGCGACCGATCGGCGTGCTGCTCGGCTTGATCTCGGTCATCGGCGCTCCTTGGGCGCGGTCACCGACACCAGCACCTTCGGCGTGCTCGGCAGCGGCAGGTCGGCGACCGCGTGCTCAGCGGTGGACGTCAGCCGTTCCCGCAGGTCACCGGATTCGTGGAAGCGCGCGGCGGCCTTGACCCGCACCCGCTTGGAGCCCGCCGTGACGGTCGCTCCCGCGACACCGTCCTGGTCGCGGACCTGGTGGCCGACCAGCCGCGCCAGCGAGCGCCGGTCCGTGGTCACCGTGACCTCCGGCGCCGGGTCGTGCAGTCGCAGCTCGCGGTGGCCCGAGGCGATCGCGGCGATCAGCAGCACCACGCCGAGCACGACGAGCGCGATCGCGACGATCCGCACCGGCGCGTCGTCCCACGAGAACCCGCTCAGCGCATCGCGCACCGCCGCGGGACCCACGATCAGCCCGCGCGCGCCGGGCCGGATCAGCGACCACGCCGACTCGACGGTCAGCAGCACCCCGACCGCGGCCCCGACGACCCCGGCGACGGCGGTGATCAGTCTTACGAACAGGCGCATCGCTCACTCCACCCTCGGCGGTGCGGCCGGCGGGACCAGGGCGGACACCGTCACGTCGACGCTGCGGACCCGGCAGCCCGCGATGCGGGCGAGCTCGGTGCCGACGCGCTCGCGCATCGAGGCCACCGCGTCCCGAACCGGGTTCGGGTAGCGCAGCGCCACGGTCAGTCGGACCCGCAGCGCGTCGTCAGGGCCGCTGACCTCGGCCCCGGCGGTGTGCTTGCGGCCGCTGCGCGCGCTGCCCGGGTCGACGTCGGCGGCGTGCGCGGCGATCTTGCGCAGCACCGACCGGTTGACGTGCAGGCTGCCGCGCTCGCCGGAGTCCTCGTCGGGGACGGTCTCCTCGGGGCTGGTCGCGGTTGCGGTCATCGGCGGTCCTTGGCGCGGCCCAGCAGGTCGCCGATCTCCAGCTCGCCGTCGAGGATCCGGCCGATCACCAGACCGACGATGCCGATCAGCAGCGCGATCAGGAACCCGCTGAAACCGCCGACCGCGGCGGCGGTGCCGAGGATCAGTCCGGAGATCAGTCCGGTCTGCGTCGCATTCATCTCCGAGCCTCCTGTGGAAGAAACGAGCGGGTCATCGAACTCGGGGTGGGGCGTGGTGGCGCCGCCACCGGCACCGGGCGCGGTGCAGCAGGCCGCGGACCCCGCGCGGCCTCACTTCGACGACGATCGGTGCCCAAAACCGGGGATCGTCGAATCGGGGGTCGTCGTCGCGGGCATCGTCGGGAAGGCGGGCGCGCAGCCGAGCGAGCCCGACGGCGAAGGCCTCCGGGTCCCCTCCCACGTCCGGGTGGTTCTCCCGGACGAACGCGCGGATCTCGGCGCGCGTCGCCGGATCGTGCTGCACGTCCACCATTCTGCGCCTCCCGTCCGGTCCGGCCGGTTCAGCCGACCCCGGCTCACCCCGCCTCCGGGGCGTCGTCGCCGGCGTCCACGTCCGAGACGTAGATGTCCACCCGGGTCCCGCCGAGCCGTTCGGCCAGCGCACCGCGCAGGTCGTCGACGGTCTCGGTGAGCGGGCGGTCCAGCCGCAGCACCACGCCGATCTCCACGGGCCCGTCCTCGGACATCCGCACGCCGGTGATGCGTTGTCCGGGGAAGTAGGACGCGATCTCGCCGAACGCGCCGCCGTGCAACCGCGCCACCGACGGGTGCGCGAGCACCGCATCGGCGAGCTCCTGAGCGGTGTGCTGCTCCGGCACCTGGGCCTCCTCGGCGGTGTGGGTGGGGGACGACGTCACTCCACGCGCGAGGGCGCGGGCTGCGACGCCTCCTCCTCGTCCTCGCTGGGCAGGTGGATGTCGTTGACGACGATGTTGACCTCGATGACGTCGAGCCCGGTCATCCGCTCCACGGCGGTGATCACGTTGCGCCGCACCGCGCGGGAGAGGTCCACGATGGACGCTCCGTACTCGACGACGATGTCCAGGTCCACCGCCGCCTGCTTCTCGCCGACCTCGACCTGCACACCCGAGGTGGAGGAGGTGCCGCTGCCGCCCGGGATCCGGTCGCGCAGGGCGCCGAAGGCCCGCGAAACTCCGCCGCCCATCGCGTAGACGCCGGAGACCTCGCGCGCGGCGATCCCGGCGATCTTCTGCACCACCGAGGCGGCGATGGTCGTCTTGCCCTGCGAGGTCTCGTCGGCGAGCCGTGCGGGTGAACCGCCGGTCCGCGTCTCCGGAATGCGCCGCTCGGTGCTCGAAGTGCCCGCCTGGGTGGTCTGACCGGACGGCGTGCCGCTGTTCTGGGCCATGGAAATGCAGCTCCTTCCCGGTAACGCCGAAGCGATTCGGCGAGGTGTGACGCGAGTTCTGGTCGCACCTGATCCGAGGGTGTCCCAGGTGCGGGGACGGCACCATTCGGTGCCGGACGACGGCGCCCCATCCGTCACTCGCGCATTCTTCCGCAACGCAGAGGCGGCGGCGAACCGGCTCCCGAACGCGGTTGATCACGCGACGGTGAGCAGGAGCACGTGCCGGTGAGAGCTGGCGCGGCGGGCCCCGGTTATAGAGTCGGTCGCATGAATTTCGCCCGTCTGGTCGACCGCCGTCCAGAGATCACCCCGGACGAGCTGGTCCAGGCGATGACGCCGCCTCCGCGCTTCGAGGCGGCCCGCTTCGAGACCTACATCCCCAACCCCGAGGAGCCCAGCCAGGCCGAGGCCGTGCGGGACTGCTCGGCGTTCGCCCAGCGCATCAACGCTTCCGGCAGCGGTGGCGGCGGTTGGCTGCGCGGGATGTTCGGGGGCAGGAAGAAGACCGACGGCGACAAGCGCGGGCTCTACCTCGACGGCGGGTTCGGCGTCGGCAAGACCCACCTGCTGGCCTCGCTGTGGCACGCCACCGAGGGCACCAAGTCCTACGGGACCTTCGTCGAGATCACCAACCTGGTCGGCGCGCTGGGCTTCGCCGAGACCGTGCGGCGGCTCTCCGAGCACCGGCTGCTGGCCATCGACGAGTTCGAGCTGGACGACCCGGGCGACACGATGCTGGTGACCCAGCTGATCGCGAAGCTCACCGACGCCGGCGTGCACGTGGCGGCCACGTCGAACACGCTGCCGGACAAGCTCGGCGAGGGCCGGTTCGCGGCGGTGGACTTCCTGCGGGAGATCCACGCGATGTCCAACCGGTTCGGCGTGGTGCGGGTCGACGGGCCAGACTACCGGCACCGCGGTCTGCCCGACGCGCCGCCGCCGATGGCCGACGACGAGCTGTCGCGGCTGGCCGAGGCCACCGACGGGTCCACGCTCGACGACTTCGACGAGCTGTGCGGATTCCTCGCGGGCCTGCACGCCTCGAAGTACGGTCGGCTCGTCGACGGCATCACGGCCGTGCACCTCTCCGGTGTGCACGCCGCCCCGGACCAGGACGTGGCGTTGAGGCTGGTGGCGCTGGCCGACCGGCTCTACGACCGCGCCATCCCGGTCCGCGTCTCCGGGACCCCGCTGTCGGGCCTGTTCACCGAGGAGATGCTGCAGGGCGGCTACCGCAAGAAGTACCTCCGCGCGATCAGCCGCCTCACAGCCCTCTCCCGAGACCTCACCAAGTCCTGACCCCACCCGAGACCCCGATCCACCCGAGATACCGCGTCCTGGGGTGCTGCGTGGGGCGCGGTGCTGCGGAGGTGACGGTTTTAGCCATATTGTCCCGACATTTCGGACATTGATCATGGGTGATTATGGCTAAAACCGTCCACTGCCCACGGTCGTCGTCACCGTGACCGCGGGCGGTGAACGGGTTCCGGCATCAGCGCCGCAGCGGAGCGGTCACTTCGCGAGGACGTCGGCGATGGCGTCGATGCCGGTGTCGAGGTCGTCGCGGCTGATCGTCAGGGGCGGGGCGATGCGCAGGGTGGTGGCCTGGGTTTCCTTGCAGAGGACGCCCCCGGCCATCAGCGCTTCGCTCGCCTGGCGGCCGGTGGGGCCGCCGGGGGCGATCTCGACGCCCGCCCACAGGCCGCGGCCGCGGACCTCGGCCACCCCGGAGAGTCCGGTGAGGCGTTCGTGCAGGTGGGCGCCCAGTTCGCGGGAGCGCTGCTGGAACTCCCCGGTGCTCAGCAGGCGGATCACCGCGCGGCCGACGGCCGCGGCGAGGGGGTTGCCGCCGAAGGTCGAGCCGTGCTGGCCGGGCTGCAGCACGCCGATGACGTCGTCGCGGCCGACCACGGCCGAGACCGGGAGGATGCCGCCGCCCAGCGCCTTGCCCAGCGTGTACAGGTCGGCGCGGACGCCGTCGTGGGCGCTGGCCAGCAGCTCACCGGTGCGGGCCAGGCCGGACTGGATCTCGTCGCAGATCAGCAGCGCGCCGTGCTCGTCGCAGGCGCGCCGCAGCCGCGGCAGGTAGTCCGCGGGCGGCACGATCACGCCGGCCTCGCCCTGGATGGGTTCGACCAGCACCGCGGCGGTCCGCTCGCTGATCGCGGCCTCCACCGAGGACGCGTCGCCGTAGGAGGTGACGGTGAACCCGGGCGTGTAGGGGCCGAACTCGGCGCGCGCCTCCGGATCGGTCGAGAACGACACGATCGTGGTGGTGCGGCCGTGGAAGTTCGACCCGGCCACGATGATCTCGGCCTGGTTCTCCGGCACGCCCTTGACCCGGTAGGCCCACTTGCGGGCGATCTTGATCGCCGACTCGACGGCCTCGGCGCCGGAGTTCATCGGCAGCACCCGGTCGGTGCCGGTGAGCTCGGCGAGCTCGCGGCAGAACGGCCCGAGCTGGTCGTGGTGGAACGCGCGGCTGGTCAGCGTCAACCGGCCCAGCTGCTCGGTGGCCGCGGCGATCAGGTCGGGGTGGCGGTGGCCGAAGTTCAGGGCCGAGTAGCCCGCCAGGAAGTCCAGGTACCGGCGACCGTCCACATCGGTCATCCAGGCGCCCTCGGCCTCGGCGATCACGACCGGCAGCGGGTGGTAGTTGTGCGCGCTGTAGCGCTCGTCGAGCGCCAGGAACTCGTCGGCGCGGGACTGGGTGTCGAGGTGGGGGTGGACGGTAGCCATGAGCACAAGGCTATGACGGCGGTCCAGTTGATTTCAGTCGTCGAGCCTTGCTTGTCGCGTCGCTTCGTTGCGTAGATTCGAGCGAAGGCGGAGCTTCGTTGTGCCCGTGGGTGTCAGAGGATGCGTGAGTCGTACCGTCCCGGGGCGTACTGCTCCAGGGCCGTCCGCAGCCGGCGGGCCTCCTGCCGCCGGGCGATGAACCCGCCGGTCGCTCCGATCGGGTAGACCCGACCGCCGCCGTGGTAGCGCCGCACCCGGAGCCACAGCGCCGAGCTGGGCGCCGAACCGTCGGCCAGCCACAGCGCCAGCGCCGTCGACTTGCCGCGACCGACCACGCCGACCCGAGAGATCTGACTCCACGGGTACTCGCGGGTCAGCCCGAACCGGTGCACCACGACGCCGTCGCCGTTGACCTTCAACCGCAGGCTCGGCGCCAGCATCCGCCCCACCGACCAGATCGCGCCGAACACCAGCAGCCCGGCGCCGAGCAGGAACAGCGGTTCCCGGTCGACGCTGACGCGCTCGGCGAGGTAGGCGACACCGACCAGCAGCGCCGCGAAGAACGCCGCCCAGATCCCGGCCGACACCCGTCCGGCGGTGCGGAACTCGGGGCCGGGCCCGTCCCGGCGCACCTGGACGACCTGCGCCTGGGTGGCGCGCTTCTGCGGCGCCGCGGGCGTGATCGGCTGCCGCATCGGCGAAGCCGGAGCCGCCGCGACGGGCGCGGCAGGAGCGGCAGGAGCGGCTGCGGACGGGGCCGGAGCGGACGGGGCGGGTGCGGACTGGGTGTAGGTCCGGGTCTGCTGCTTCGGCGGGTTCAGCGGCGCGGGCGGTGCCGGGGGAGCGTCCGGTGCCTGCGCGGTGCGCTGCAGCTCGGTGGCGTGCTGGGCGATCACCGCGGTGATGGGTTGCGGCAGCCAACCGCTGCCCTGCGGGCTGGTCTCGCCGATCCGGTCCAGCATCTGCGTCGGGGTCGGCCGGTCCGCCGGGTCCTTGGCCAGGCACTCCGCCAGCAGCGGCCGGAGTCCGTCGGGAACCTTCTCCAGGTCGGGTTCGGCGTGCGCGACCTTGTACAGCAGCGAAGCGGTGCTCTCCTCGCCGAACGGCCCGCAGCCGGTCGCGGCGAACACCAGCACCGCGCCCAGCGAGAACACGTCGCTGGCGGGTCCCACCTCGCCGCCGAGCGTCTGCTCGGGCGAGAAGAACCCCGGCGTCCCCAGGAAGATGCCGGTGGCGGTCAGCGAATGCCCGGTCATGGCGCGGGAGATGCCGAAGTCGATGACGCGCGGCCCGTCCGGCCCCAGCAGGACGTTGGCGGGCTTGAGGTCGCGGTGCACCAGCTCGGCGTTGTGGATGGCCACCAGCGCCTCGGCCAGCCCCGCGCCCAGGCTGCGCACGGTGGCCTCGGGCAGCGCCCCGTGGTCGGCGACCGCCTGGTGCAGCGTCGGCCCCGGGACGTACTCGGTGGCCAGCCACGGCTGCTCGGCGTCCGGGTCGGCGTTGACGACCGCGGCGGTCCAGAACCCGCCGACCGCGTGCGCGGCGTCGGCCTCGCGGCGGAACCGCTCGCGGAACTCGGGGTCCTCGGCGAGGTCGGCGCGGATGACCTTGACCGCGACCACGCGACCGCCGCGCGAGCGGCCGAGGTAGACCCCGCCCATCGCGCCGCGGCCCAGCCGCGCCAGCAGCCGGTAGTCGCCGACCGCGGTCGGATCACTGGCGAGCAACGGCTGCACGGCGTCTTCGCCCCCTAGATCATCGATGTCGCATTCGCGCTGTCCCCGACCGAAAGCTTACGTACCCACCGCATCCCTGTCCGGGAGTCGTCCGGATTCCGCGGCTCGCGCCGCTCCGGTAATCGGTTACTTGGCTTCGTTCCAGCCCTTTCACGATGAGCTGCGCTGTGGGTATGATCCGGCGCACCGTGACCTGGAGCACGATCAACGACGATCGAGGGAGGCACGCCGTGACAGCCAGCGGACGACGCCCGGCGGTGGCGCTGCGCGGCGTCGGCAAGCGGTTCCCCGGGGTGGTCGCCGTCGACGGGGTGACGCTGGAGATCGAACCCGGCGAGGTGCACGTCTTCGCAGGTGAGAACGGTGCCGGCAAGTCCACGCTGATGAAGCTGATCGCCCAGGTCGAGCCGCCCACCAGCGGTCGCGTCGAACTGGACGGTGAACCGGTGGTCCACCAGGGGCCGGGTGCGGCGCGGCGGCTCGGGGTGTCCATGGTGCACCAGGAGTTCGCCCTCGCCCCGGACCTGTCGGTAGCTGAAAACCTCTTCATCGGGCACGAACCCGGTCGCAGCGGATGGATCTCCCGCGCGGCCGAGCGCCGCGACGCGCGGGAGCTGCTCGCCCGCGTCGGCCTGGACGTCGACCCGGGGCGGCGGGTGTCGCTGCTGTCCACAGCGGAGCAGCAGCGGGTCGAACTCGCCAAAGCCCTGGCGGTGCGGGCGAAAGTGCTCATCCTCGACGAGCCGACGGCCAGCCTCACCGAACGCGAGACCGAGGAGCTGTTCGGCATCGTCCGCGAGCTCACCGGGCAGGGCATCGCCGTCCTCTACATCTCGCACCGGCTCGACGAGATCTTCGAGATCGGCGATCGGGTGACGGTGATGCGCGACGGGGCGGTCGTGGAGACCGCGCCGGTCGACGGCCTGGACGAGGCGCGGCTGGTGCAGCTCATGGTCGGCCGCGACGTCGCCAACCTCTACCCGCGCACCCACCGGGCGCCCGGCGAGGTGCGGCTGGAGGTCGACGGGCTCAGCCGCGGCGAGCGGGTGCGCGACGTGTCCTTCCAGGTCCGCGCCGGCGAGATCGTGGGGCTGGCGGGGTTGGTCGGTGCGGGCCGAACCGAGTTGGCGCGAGCCGTCTTCGGCGCCGAACCGCCCGACCGCGGAACGATCACAGTGGACGGTCGCGCGCTGCGCATCCGCGGCCCGGCCGACGCCATCGCGGCCGGCATCGGCTACCTCACCGAGAGCCGCAAGGAAGACGGTCTGGCGCTGCAGCTGGGCGTGGACAAGAACATCACGATGGCCAAGCTGCCGATGCTGCGCTTCGGGCTCATCGACCTGAAGGCGGAGCGGGACATCGCCGAGCGCGAGCGGGAGTCGCTGCGCATCCGGGTCCCGCGCGTCGGGCGGCAGGCGCAGACCCTCTCCGGCGGCAACCAGCAGAAGGTCGTGCTGGCGCGCTGGCTGGAGACCGGTGCCGACGTGCTGTTCTTCGACGAACCCGGCCGGGGCATGGACGTCGGCGCCAAGTCGGAGATGTTCCAGCAGCTGGATTCCCTGGCGGAGCAGGGGAAAGCGGTCGTGCTGATCTCCAGCTACCTGCCGGAGCTGCTGAACATGTGCGACCGGATCCTGGTGATGCGCGGTGGCCGCATCACCGGGGAGGTGCAGCGGACGGAGTTCTCCGAGGAACGCGTGGTCGCGCTCGCGACCGGAGCGAAGGGCAACCATGACTGAGCAGACCAAGGCACCGTCCACAGGGGACCGCGGGCTGCTGGGCGGCCTGGGCGACCGGCTCTCCGGAGCGGTCTCGCAGGTCGCGGCGGCGGGCGCGCTGATCGTCGTGTTCATCGTCCTGTCGATCGTCGCGCCGTCGTTCCTCACCGCCGACAACCTGTTCAACCTCGGGTCGCAGACCTCGGTGAACGCGGTGATGGCGGTGGGCGTGACGCTGGTGATCATCACCGGCGGCATCGACCTGTCGGTGGGATCGGTTGCCGCGCTGTCCGGGGTGATCGGCGTGCTGCTGATGGCCGAGTACGGGTTCAACCCGCTGCTGGGCATCGTCGGCGGGCTGGTCGTCGGCGCGCTGGCCGGGCTGGTCAACGGGCTGCTGGTGTCGGTGGTGGGGCTGCCGCCGTTCATCGCCACGCTCGGGATGCTCAGCGTGGGCCGGGGTCTGGTGCTCATCGCCACCGGCGCGGTCGCGGTGTTCGGCGCGCCGGACTCGTTCCGGCTGCTGGGGCAGGGCGTCATCGGCATCCTGCCGATCCCGATCGCGCTGATCATCCTGGTGGCCGTGCTCGGGTACGTGGTGCTCACCCGCACCCGGCTGGGCCGCTACGCCTACGTGATGGGCTCGAACATGGAAGCCGCGCGGCTGTCCGGCGTCCCGGTCAAGCGCTACATCACGTCGGTGTACGTGCTCTCGGGTGCGCTGGCCGGACTCGGCGGCATGATCGCGGCGTCGCGGATCAACTCGGGTCAGCCGAACTTCGGCGAGGGCCTGGAGCTGGACGTGATCGCGGCGGTCGTCATCGGCGGCGCCAGCCTCATGGGCGGGCGCGGGACCGTGCTGGGCTCGCTGATCGGGGCCTTCCTGGTCGCGGTCATCCGCAACGGCGCGGTGCAGCTCAACATCGGCACCTTCTACCAGAACGTGCTGATCGGCGTGATCATCTGGCTGGCGGTCTGGTGGGACCTGTACCAGCGCCGCAAGCTCGGCGGCGACGCCGGATAGCCCTGTTTTCGCGATGAGCAAAGGAGCTCTGCGGTGAAGAAGGTTCTGACGGCAACGTGCGTGCTGCTGACGCTCGCCGCCACCGGCTGCAGCGTCGGGGTGCGCGAGCAGACCGGCGGCGGTGGGCAGGACGGCGGTCCGATCAAGATCGCGGTGGTGCCCAAGGCGATCGGCTTCGACTTCTGGGAGAAGGTCCGCGTCGGCGCCGAGTGCGCCGGGTCCAAGCAGCAGGGCGTCGAGCTGCACTGGGACGGCGTGAGCGCGGAGAGCGACGTCAGCGGCCAGCAGAGCCTGCTGCAGGACATGCTCGCCCAGGGGGACGTGAAGGGTCTGGTGTACGCGGCCACCGACGCCAAGGCGCTGTCCGACGTCACCAAAACGGCGCAGGGGCAGGGGACCACGGTGGTCAACATGGACTCCGGGACGACCCCGCAGCCGCCGGACGTGCCGGTGTTCGCCACCAACAACGTCGCCGCCGCCGAGCAGGGCACCGACGAGCTGGCCAAGCAGCTGGGCGGGCAGGGCAAGGTGGCCTTCATCGAGTTCCAGGCCGGGACCAGCACCAACGAGACGCGCGGCCAGGGCTTCAAGAACGGACTGGCCAAGCACCCGGGGCTGCAGCTGGTGGCGCAGCAGTCCAGCGACAGCGACTACAACAAGGCGCTGCAGGTCACCCAGGACATCCTGACGGCGAACCCGGACCTCAACGGCATCTACGCGGCCAACGAGCCCAGCGTGCTCGGCGCGGCCGAGGCGGTCCGGCAGTCGGGCAAGGCCGGCCAGGTCAAGATCATCGGCTGGGACACCTCGGAGGGCCAGATCCAGTCCCTCCGCGACGGCGTGATCACCGGCCTCATCGCCCAGAACCCGTTCAAGATGGGCTACGCGGCGGTCAACACCGCCGTCTCCAAGATCCGGGGCTCCGCCGAGCAGGCCCCGGCCACCGACACCGGCGCCACCCTCATCACCAAGGACAACCTCGACTCCCCGGAGATCCAGAAGATCCTGAACCCCACTTGCGAGAACCCACCCCAGTAACCGATCCCGAAATCCACACCGCGTCAAGAACCCCGGTTTTCGCGCGACGAGAACCGGGGTTTTCGCGCGACGAATGCAGCGGTTTTCGACCGGGTGAGCGGTGTGATCCAGCTGCGGGGGTGGTCGGGGTGTGTTGTCGTGGGATTTGAGGGGGTTTCGCGAACCGAGTTCGTGTGTCGTTTCGTGCCTGACCACGACATCGGGGGGTTCCGTGTTCGGTGGGCATCGGTGTTCGACACGTCCGCCGCGCCGGTGCGCGGTGGAGGTGGCCGGTGTCGTCGTGGGGGTGCTGGTGAGCGGGTGCTCGCCGCCGGCGGTGGCGACCTGGGAGGGGCACGGCCAGGAGCAGGTCAGCACCTACGAGGCCGTCAACCGGCCGACCGGGGCCGCGGCCGCCGCGATCAACGCGGTCGACCAGCTGTCCGAGGCTCGGGGGAACTCCCTGGGCATCGCCGTGCTGGACCGCTCGACCGGCGAGCTGTCCTGGGGGCGCGACGGGGCGCGGCAGATGTACTCGGCGTCGCTGTCGAAGGTCGTCGTGGCGGTCGAACTGCTCGAACGGGGAGACGTCACCCCGCAGGACCGGGAGCTGATGCGGCGCGCGCTCGGTCCCAGCGACGACGAGGCCATGAACGCCCTCTGGGACCGCCACGGCGGCAGCTCGCTCATCGCCGACGCCGCCGAGCGGATGCGCCTCCAGCAGACCCGGCCGCCCGCCGACCCGGGGCGCTGGGGCGACACCCTCACCTCGGCCCGCGACATCGCCGCGGTCTTCCAGCACCTGCTCGGCCGGATGCCGTCGGCCGACCGCGATTTCGTCCTCGCCGCGCTGCACGCGGCGCCGGAGCGGGCGGCCGACGGGGTCAACCAGAAGTTCGGTCTGATGGCGGTGCGCGCCGAGGCGGTCAAGTCCGGCTGGATGTGCTGCCAGCTCGGCAGGGTCTGGGTGCACAGCGCGGGCGTCGTCGACCCCGACCGCCGGCGCTACGTCGTCGCACTGCTCAGCGACCAGCCCAGCTCGGTCGGTTACGGCGAGGCCGTCGCCGACATCACCGAGGCCGCCCGCACCGCGCTCAGTCCGCTGCGCTGACCGGGTTCCGCTGGGTGAGCAGCCCGGCGGTCAGGATCAGCGCCATCAGCACGCCCAGCAGCAGCACCGTCAGCGCGATGCCGAACGTGTGCGCCAGCAGCGCCGTGCCCACCAGCAGCACCGAGCCGACCACCGAGATCAGCATGGCGGTCCGGCCCGCGTCGGCGTATCCGGTGTGCAGCAGGCCGATCAGCAGCAGGTACACCACCAGCGGCACGGCCAGCGTCAGCGCGGCCGAGACCTCGCCGATGTGCGCCTTGTGCGCGTGGGAGTCGATGGCGACCTCCAGCCCGGCGCCCACCGCCGCGACCGAGGCGAACACGAAGATGTGGCTGTACCCCCAGGTCAGGGCGGTCTTGACGCTCTCGCGCAGGTGCTGCACGGCGGAGTGCTTGAAGTAGATCCACCACATCGCGAAGATCAGCAGCAGGCCGCCGACGCCGATCTGCAGCAGCCCGGCCGACCAGCCGCCGTCGGCCACGTCCTCCTGCATCGCCGCGGTCACGCCCAGCACGACCTCGCCCAGCGAGATGATCGTGAACAGGCCGTAGCGCTCGGCGATGTGGTGCGGGTGCCAGTTGGTCTGCGAGCGGCGCTCGGCGATCGCGGGCACCGCGAGCTCGGCGGCGACCAGCACCACGAAGCCGATCTCGCCGTAGGGGTGCGGCAGGAGCAGGCGCAGGAGCCAGCCGACCTGCACGATCGCGATGCCGCCCGCGTAGCGCAGCGTGCAGCCGCGGTTCTCGGGATGTTCGGCGGCGGCGCGCAGCCACTGCGCGATCATCGCCACCCGCATCACCACGTAGCCGAAGGTGACGATCCGGAAGTCGTAGTCGTGGAACGTCGCGGGCACCCCGGCGGCCAGCACCAGCACGCCGCCCATCTGCAGCAGCGTCAGCAGCCGGTAGGGCACGTCGTCGGTGTCGTAGGCCGACGCGAACCAGGTGAAGTTCATCCACGCCCACCAGATGGCGAAGAAGACCATCAGGTAGCCGAGGGCGGTGGGCGCGAAGTGCCCTTCGGAGAGCCCGTGGTGCAGTTGCACGGCGGCCTGTCCGACCGCGGCAACGAAGCACAGGTCGAACAGCAGCTCCAGCGGAGTCGCCGCGCGGTGACGTTCCTCCGGATCGCGCGCGACCATCCGGCCCCGCAGCGGCGGCAGATTGTTGCTCATGGTGGCGGAGTATGACAGCACGTCGCTTCGATCAGCGTTCACGCAGGTGGGGGAGTTGCGGGAACGAAATGATCGTCCACTGTGCATGACCGGAGCGCATGCGCCCGGACACGGACAGTGCGGTAGCCTCGGGGGTGCAAGGGGGTCAGGGTCGGACAGTCGGGGGACGACCGGGAGCCGGGTCCGCACGCCAGGACCCGGCTCTCCGTGCGTTTCGCCCCGGTGCGCGGTGGCCCGGTGCGCGGTGCCCCGGTGTGCCTTCAAGCACGGTTGATCGGTCCCGTTCGGCGGTTTTTGGCATGATCCGACGCGGATAGCGTCATGAGCGGCAGTGCGGCCGGGACCGGAAGGAACTGTGTGGTGACCAAGATCGAACGCCTGGGAGTCGTCGGTGGCGGGCAGATGGGCGGGGGCATCGCCGAGGTCGGCGCCCGCGCGGGTCTGGACGTGATCGTCCGCGAGATCGATGACGACGCCGCCCGGGCCGCTCGCTCTCGGCTGTGGAAGTCGCTCAACCGCGCGGTCCAGAAGGGCAAGATGACCGAGGCCGAGCGCGACGCCACGCAGGAGCGCCTGCACTTCACCACCACGCTCGCCGACCTCGACGACCGCGACATGGTGATCGAGGCGATCGCCGAGGACGAAGGTCTCAAGCTCAAGCTGTTCGCCGAGCTGGACGAGCTGCTCACCGACCCGGACGCGATCCTGGCCTCGAACACCTCGTCCATCCCGATCGCCAAGCTCGCCGGCGCCACCAAGCGCCCCGACAAGGTCATCGGCGTGCACTTCTTCAACCCGGTGCCGGTGCTCAACCTCGTGGAACTGGTCCCGTCGCTGCTCACCAGCGAGGAGACCGTCGAGCGCGCCGGTGCCTTCGCCACCGAGCAGCTCGGCAAGGAGACCATCCGCGCCGAGGACCGCTCCGGCTTCATCGTCAACGCGCTGCTGGTGCCCTACCTGCTCTCGGCGATCCGGATGTTCGAGGACGGCCACGCCAGCGCCGAGGACATCGACAACGGCATGGTGCAGGGCTGCGCCCACCCGATGGGCCCGCTGCGGCTGTCGGACATGGTCGGCCTCGACACCCTCAAGGCCATCGCCGACTCGATGTACGAGGAGTACGCCGAGCCCACCTACGCCGCCCCGCCGCTGCTCAAGCGCATGGTCGACGCCGGGCTCAAGGGCAAGAAGAGCGGCCAGGGCTTCTACGCGTACGAATGATCGGTTCGGCCCGGACAGGGTGGTCCGGGCCTACTCCTTCTCGCCGATGGTGCCGCGCAGCGCGTCGACGGCGTGGTCGCGGTGCGCGGCGAGCAGGTGGATCAGGTCGTCCGAGCGGCGGTCGTGGGCCGCGGAGATGATGGCCTCGTGCTCGCGGCGCACGCGTTCGCGGTTGGTGCCCGAGTTGTAGTAGACCGCGCGGTAGGCGTCGGTGGCGTCCCACAGCGTGCGCACGACGCGCAGCAGGCGCGGCATGCCGGCGGGTTCCAGCAGCGCGAAGTGGAAGCGGCGGTTGGCCGCGATCATCGCCACCAGGTCGCCGTCCTCGGCGGCCTTCTCCACGTCCTGACCGGCGTCGGTGATGCGCGTCAGGTCGGCGTCGGTGAGCTGCTCGGCGGCCACCCGCACCGCCTCGGCCTCCAGCAGCTCGCGCATCCGGTAGACCTCCAGCAGATCCGCCAGCGACAGCTCGGCCACCGAGTAGCCGCGGTGCGGCTGGTAGACGACCTGTCCCTCCGCTTCGAGCGTCTTGAGGGCCTCGCGCAGCGGCACGCGGCTGACGCCCAGGCCCGCTGCGATGGTGTCCTGGCGGATCGGCTGCCCCGGCGTGAGATCGCCGGACACGATGGATCTGCGCAGCTCATCGAGGACGAAGGCCTGCGTCGTGGGTGGTCTGCGCATCGGGAGCTCCAACCTCGGGTGCGGACACGCGGGCGGCGAGTTCGGGTTGACCGCGTCTCGAGCAACTGTATATTGGATCCACATTTCCGGACGCGCAAGCCGTCGGAGAGGTGGGGGCATGGAAACGCTGCCGTTGGACGGCGTGCTCGTCGCGGACTTCAGCCGGGTCCTGGCCGGGCCCTACGCGACGATGCTGCTGGCCGACCTCGGAGCCACCGTGATCAAGGTCGAGCGGCCCGGCACCGGCGACGACACGCGCTCCTGGGGTCCACCGTGGACGGACAACGGGTCCGCCTACTTCGAGTCGGTCAACCGGAGCAAGCGCAGCGTCGCCCTCGACCTGTCCGACCCCGACGACCGCGAGGCCGCGCGCGAACTCGTGCGGCGGTCCGACGTGCTGGTGGAGAACTTCAAGGTCGGCTCGCTCGCGCGGTACGGCCTGGACTTCGACTCCGCCCACGAGCTCAACCCCGGGCTGATCTACACCTCCATCTCGGGCTTCGGCTCCGCCGAGGGCGCCGAGCTGCCCGGCTACGACTTCGTGGTGCAGGCCCTGGGCGGGCTGATGAGCATCACCGGCGAGCCCGAGCGACCACCGGTAAAGGTCGGCGTCGCCGTCGTCGACGTGCTCACCGGCAAGGACGCGGCGCTCGGCATCATGGCCGCGCTGCGTCACCGCGAGCGGACCGGGCTGGGGCAGCACGTCGAGGTCAACCTCATGTCGAGCCTGCTGGGGTCGTTGGCCAACCAGATGTCGAGCCTGCTCACCACCGGTATCGCCCCGCAGCGGATGGGCAACCGGCACCCGAGCATCGCGCCGTACGAGACGCTGCGCTGCGAGGACGCGTTCCTGGCCGTCGCGGTCGGCAACGACGCGCAGTTCCGCAAGCTCTGCGAGGGGCTGGGGCTCGTGTCGATGCCCGACGAGCCCGAGTTCGCCACCAACGCCCAGCGCGTCGCTCACCGCGAGGAGATGGTGCGGCGGCTGGAGAACGTGCTCGGTGCCCGGCCGGCCGCCGACTGGCAGCGGCGGCTGCAGGGCCTGGGCATCGCGTGCGGGCAGGTCAACGACCTGTCGGGGGCGGTGCACTACGCCGAGTCGCTGGGTCTGCGGCCGATGGTCGACCCGGGCGGCGGTGCGGCGATGCAGGTGCGGATGCCCATCGACTTCTCCGGCCACGGCAGCGCCGAGGTGGCCCCGCCGCCGCTGCTGGGCCAGCACGACAAGGAGGTCCTCGCGTGGCTGCAGGACCCCGAGCGACCGCTTCCCCCGATCTCGTCCAGGAAGGACTCGCAATGAGCACCGGTGGTTCCCGACCGAAGTTCGACCCGCACGACCCGCTGGGCATCGACGCCGAGTTCACCTCGGAGCAGCTGGCGATCCGCGACAGCGTCCGGGCGCTGTGCCGCGACCACGTTCAGCCGCACGTCGCCGAGTGGTACGAGAACGGCGAGTTCCCGCAGGCGCGCGAACTCGCCCGGGAGCTCGGCAAGCTCGGCGTGCTGGGCATGCACCTGGAGGGCTACGGCTGCGCCGGTCTGTCCGCTGTGGACTACGGGATCGCCTGCGAGGAGCTGGAAGCCTGCGACTCCGGGCTGCGCTCGCTGGTGTCGGTGCAGGGATCGCTGGCGATGTTCGCGATCTGGCGCTGGGGTTCGGAGGAGCACAAGCAGCGCTGGCTGCCGCAGATGGCCGCGGGCGAGGCGATCGGCTGCTTCGGCCTGACCGAGCCCGACCACGGCTCCGATCCCTCGTCGATGCGCACCGCTGCGCGCCGCGACGGTTCCGACTGGATCCTCAACGGCCGCAAGATGTGGATCACCAACGGCAGCATCGCCTCGGTCGCCGTGGTGTGGGCGCAGACCGATGAGGGCGTGCGCGGGTTCGTGGTGCCCACCGACACCCCGGGCTTCTCGGCGCCGGAGATCAAGCGCAAGCTCTCGCTGCGCGCCTCGGTGACCGCCGAGCTGGTGCTCGACGACGTCCGGCTGCCCGGCGAGGCCGTGCTTCCCGAGGTCACCGGCCTGCGCGGGCCGCTGTCCTGCCTCAACGAGGCCCGCTACGGCATCGTGTGGGGTTCGGTCGGCGCCGGGCGCAGCTGCCTGGAGGCGGCGCTGGACTACGCGACCACCCGGGAGCAGTTCGGCCGCCCGATCGGCGGGTTCCAGCTCACCCAGTCCAAGCTCGCCGACATGGCGGTGCGGGTGCAGAACGGCAGGCTGCTGGCGCTGCACCTGGGCAAGCGCAAGGACGCCGGTCAGCTGAGCCCGCAGCAGGTCAGCTTCGGCAAGCTCGACAACGTCCGCGGCGCCCTGGAGGTCGCGCGCACCGCGCGGACGATCCTCGGAGCCAACGGGATCTCGCTGGAGTACCCGGTGATCCGGCACATGACGAACCTGGAGTCCGTGCTGACCTACGAGGGCACCAGCGAGATGCACGCGCTGACCATCGGCCAGGCGATGACCGGGATTCCCGCGTTCCGGGGATGACGGGTTCGTCACCTTAGCCTTGCTAAGGATTGTCCGGCGTCGGAGGCTGACGGGACCTGGACTAGGGGGTCGTGATGTCAGCCGTGGTGGTCGGGCAGCGCAGCGTCGGGATTCCGCGGGTGCTCTCGTCGGTGGCCGCGGTGGTGACCGTCGGCGTCTTCCCGGTGTTCCTGGTCGGCGGGCTCGGCGTGCAGCTCCAGCAGGACCTGCGCTTCGGCGCCGCGCTGCTGGGCGTGGGCGCGGCCGGGTTCTTCGGGGTCGCCTCGGTGTCCTCGCGCGGCATGGGCTGGGTGGTGGAGCGAATCGGCGCCCGGCTCGGCATGCGCATCGGCGCGCTGGGCAGCTCGGTGTGCCTGTTCGGGTTGGCGG
Organism: Saccharopolyspora sp. ID03-671; assembly: GCF_045278815.1. Lineage (NCBI taxonomy): Bacteria > Bacillati > Actinomycetota > Actinomycetes > Pseudonocardiales > Pseudonocardiaceae > Saccharopolyspora > Saccharopolyspora sp. ID03-671. The sequence goes on along the minus strand of NZ_CP134054.1, from coordinate 2,077,102 downwards.
CCGCGCCGAACGCGGTGTGGCTGATGGGTCTGCTGTGGCTGGCGGGCCTGCCCAACTCGCTGGCCCAGCCCGCCTCGAACCTGCTGATCGCGCAAGGGATTCCGGCACCACCGGGGCATGGGGTTCGGGGTCAAGCAGTCCTCGATCCCGGTCGCCACGCTGCTGGCCGGTGTGGCGGTGCCGGCCATCGCGCTCACCGTCGGCTGGCGCTGGGTGTTCCTGATCGGCGGCGTGGTCGGGCTGGTCGCGGCCGCGGCGGTGCCCGCGCTGCCGCAGGCCGAGCGCTCGGCGGCCACCCGTCCGGGCGGGGGCGGTGCGGGCGCGAACTTCACGGCGCTGCTGCTCATCGCGATCGCCGGGGGCTTGGGATCGGCGGCGGCCAACGCGCTGGGCGCGTTCGTCACCACCACGGCGGTCGAGGTGGGCTTCAGCCCGTGGGCGGCCGGACTCGTGCTGTCGGTGGGGTCGGCCGTGGGCCTGACGATCCGCCTGGCGGCGGGCGTGGCCGCCGACCGCCGGAATCCGGACCTGATCCGCGTGATCACGGTGATGCTGCTGATCGGGTCGCTGGGCTTCGGCCTGATGGCGGTGGAGTCGCCTCCGGTGTTCCTCGTCGGCGTGGCCGTCGGCTTCGGCGCGGGCTGGGCGTGGCCGGGACTGCTGAACTTCGCGGTCGCCAAGATCGCCCCGGATCGGGTGGCCAGCGCGACCTCGTTCACCCAGACCGGCATCTACTTCGGCGGCAGCCTCGGCCCGCTGCTGTTCGGCCTCCTCGCCGAGCACGCCGGTCTCGCCGGGGCATGGCTCGCCGCGGGCGCCTGCGCCATCACCGCGGCGATCCTGCTCCTGTTCGTCCGCCGCTGAGCGGGCTCAGCCCTTGCGGGCGATGCCGCCGTGCACCAGCCGGTAGGGCGACGGGGCCGGCGTGCCCGGGTCGGGGCGCCAGTCGGCGAGGCAGGCCGTGCCCGGGGGAACCGGGTCGAGGTCGCCGAAGAACGACTCGATCTCCCGGATGTCGCGCAGGTGGATCGGGTCTGAGGTCTCCGCGTAGTGCTCGGCGAGCACCCGCGCCGGGGCCGGCTCGTGGCTGTCGGTGACGTGCGAGATCACCAGGTGGCTGCCGGGGGCGAGCACCTCCCGGTAGGTGGCCACCAGCTCCGCCGGCTGGTCGGAGTCGGGGAGGTAGTGCAGCACCGAGGACATCAGCAGGCCGACCGGCTCGTCCAGGTCCAGCAGCGCCCGGACCTCGGGCGAGCACAGGACCGACTTCGGGTCGCGGATGTCGGCGTGGGTGATCGCCGCGTTGATCTCGGCGGCCAGCAGGGGTTTGCTGTGCGCGACGGTGAGCGGTTCGTTGTCCACGTAAACCACCCGGAAGTGGCGCGTGCGTCGGCGTGCCACCTCGTGCACGTGGCCGATGGTCGGGATTCCGGACCCCAGATCGAGGAACTGGCGAACGCCGTGGGCGAGCAGGTATTCGACCGCGCGCCGCAGGAAGGCGCGGTTCTCCCGGTACGTTCCGCCGATGCCCGGCAGCGCCGTCTCCAGTCGCTCCACGATGGAGCGTTCGACGCCGAAGTTGTGGCAGCCGCCCAGGAACGCGTCGTACATCCGGGCCGAGGCGGGACGGTTGATGTCCATCTCCCGGATCGCCGTGCTGCGCGTGTCCATCATCGCTCGTCCTCCCTCTCCGCTGAAATCATACAGTAATCACGTTGTCACGATGAGTGTTCGCAACGATCGGGGGCACTGATCAATGCGCTCTTGTGATGGCCCGTTGCGCATATGACGATGTGCCTGGGCTGCACCAGCCCAGGCGAGTGATCAGCACCCCGACGATGTGGTCCCGGGAGGCAGTCGTGTCCGACGTGCAGGCGGTGGTTTCGACCGGCAAGGGCAGTCCGGTCGAGGTCGTGACGATCAAGGTCCCGGACCCGGGTCCGGGTGAAGCGGTGGTGCGGGTCCAGGCCTGCGGGGTCTGCCACACCGACCTGCACTACCGCGAGGGCGGCATCAGCGATGACTACCCGTTCCTGCTCGGGCACGAGGCCGCCGGCGTCGTCGAGCAGGTCGGCGAGGGCGTCACCGACGTCTCGCCCGGTGACTTCGTGGTGCTCAACTGGCGCGCGGTCTGCGGCGTCTGCCGGGCCTGCAAGCGCGGCCGCCCGCAGTACTGCTTCGACACCCACAACGCCGCCCAGCCGATGACGCTGGCCGACGGCACCCGGCTCGAGCCGGCGCTGGGCATCGGCGCGTTCGCCGAGAAGACCCTGGTCCACGCCGGGCAGTGCACGAAGGTCGATCCTTCGGCGCGAGCCGCGGTGGCGGGTCTGCTGGGCTGCGGCGTGATGGCCGGGATCGGCGCGGCGGTCAACACCGGCGGCGTGGGCCCGGGCGACACGGTCGCGATCCTGGGCTGCGGCGGTGTCGGCGACGGCGCGGTGGCCGGAGCCGCGATGGCCGGGGCGCGGCGCATCATCGCAGTGGACACCGACCCGAAGAAGCTGAGCTGGGCCGAGGGCTTCGGCGCCACCCACACCGTCAACGCCGCGGAGAACGACAGCGTCGAGGCGATCCGCGAGCTCACCGGTGGTTTCGGCGCCGACGTGGTGATCGACGCGGTCGGCCGCGTGGAGACCTTCAAGCAGGCGTTCTACGCCCGCGACCTGGCCGGGACGGTGGTCCTGGTCGGCGTGCCGACCCCGGAGATGACGCTGGACCTGCCGCTGCTGGACGTCTTCGGGCGCGGCGGCGCGATCAAGTCCTCCTGGTACGGCGACTGCCTGCCCGAGCGCGACTTCCCGATGCTCATCGAGCTCTACCAGCAGGGCAGGCTGCCGCTGGAGAAGTTCGTGACCGAGGAGATCGCCCTGGACCAGGTGGAGCAGGCGTTCGAGAAGATGCACCGCGGCGAGGTCCTGCGCTCCGTGGTGACCTTCTGAACGAAAACGACCCCGATTTCCCGGTGGTGTGAACAATGACGCTGCGAATCGACCACGCGGTGACGTCCGGAACGTTCTCGCTGGACGGGCAGACCTTCGACGTGGACAACAACGCCTGGGTCGTCGGCGACGACTCGGAGTGCGTGGTGCTCGACGCGCCGCACGACGTGGCCGCGATCCGGGGGCTGGTCGGCGACCGGACGGTCCGCGCCGTGCTGTGCACGCACGCCCACGACGACCACGTGCGCAAGGCGCCGGAGCTGGCCGACGCCGTCGGCGCACCGATCCACCTGCACCCGGACGACCGGGTGCTGTGGGACATGACCCATCCCGACCGGAAGCCGGACCGCGAGCTCACCGACGGCGAGGTGATCGAGGTCGGCGGCGGCGAGCTGCGGGTGCTGCACACACCGGGCCACGCGCCCGGCGCCGTGTGCTTCCACGTCCCCGGCTTGGGCGTGGTGTTCACCGGCGACACGCTGTTCGCCGGTGGGCCCGGGGCGACCGGGCGGTCCTACTCGGACTTCGGCGTGATCACCGACTCGATCCGGGACCGGCTCCTGCCGCTGCCCCCGGAGACCGAGGTCCGTCCCGGTCACGGGGAGTCGACGACCATCGGCGAGGTGCGCGGTCAGTTCGACGAGTGGGTGGCGCGCGGCCACTGATCAGTCGTCGGTACGAGGTGGGGCGTTCTACACTCACACCTTCGACTGATGAGCTGGGGCCGGACGGCGGGCAAGATCTGGAGCCCGCCGTCCGCAGCGCCGGTCTGGCGGGAGCGGCGTGCTGCGGAGCCGTGACTCCGGTGTTCGCGGCACGCCGAGCGGGCGGTGCCGTGCGCGGTTCCGCGAGCCCCGTTGCAGACAGGCAGGTGCGATGGTCGACCAGGTCGCCGGAAGACTGGTGTTCTCCCGCTCCCGCTCGGGGTTGTGGACCTGGGCGCTGAACCACCGCGTGACGCTCTTCGACGTCTCGTTCGTGCTCGCCGCCTCGGTGCTCTACGTCTTCGACGCGGCGCTGGCCGACCACCCGCCGTCGATCCCGTGGTGGGTGCCGATGGCCATCGGCGGCCCGGCCGGGCTGCTGCTGACCTTGCGCCGCCGCGCGCCGTGGACGGTGCTGTTCCTGCTGACCGCCACGGCGGTCGGGCTGACCGCGTTCCAGCTGAGCATCGGCGCGCTGAACCTGGTCATCCAGGTCGCGCTCTACTCGGTGTGCGTGCGCACGACGCCGTCGATGATGGTGGCGGCCGCGACGCTGGCGATGTGCTACCCGGTCTCCGACGCGATCGCCTACGGGATGGGCCCGCTGATGGGGACGTTGCGGGTGATCGGCGCGGTGGTGAACCTGGTGATCGTGGTGGGCCTGGCCTACGCGGTGCAGATCGGGCGCAGGCGCGCCGAGCAGCTGGAGCGGACCCTGGCGCTGCTCGACGACGCGCGCGATCAGCTCGCCGCCGACGCGGCCTCGATCGAACGCGCCCGCATCGCGCGGGAGTTCCACGACATCGTCTCGCACAACCTGTCGGTGGTGGCGCTGCGCGCGGGCGTGGCGCGGGCGGTGATCGACCGCGACCCCGACCACGCGCGGCAGACCTTGCAGGAGCTGGAGAGCAGTTCGCGCGGGGCGCTGGGGGAGATGCGCGACATGCTCACCGCGCTGCGGGAACGCGATTCCAGCGGCAAGGAGACCATCGACTGGCAGCCCACGCCGACCCTCGACGGGCTGGACGCGCTGGTCGACTCGGTGCGCGGCGGGCAGGTCACCTGGAAGCTGGACCGGCGCGGGCCGGTGCGCGAGCTCGGCGCGGGCGTGGAGATGACGGCCTACCGCATCGTCCAGGAGGCGATGACCAACGTCCTCAAGCACGCCGGGTCCGGGCGCGCGCGGGTGCTCGTCGAGTACGCGGCGGCGACGTTGCGGATCGAGGTGACCAACGAGTTGGCCGCGACCGACGGCGAGGTGCAGCGGCCGGTGTCCCAACAGTCGGGTCACGGGTTGATCGGGCTGAGGGAACGCGTTGCGCTGCTGGGCGGAACTTTGACAGCACATCCGGTCATGAACGGATTTCGGCTCGAGGCCGTGTTACCGTGCCCGGAAAATTCGGACCTGACCTGAGCCGTAAATGTCAGGCCGCCAGGACTAGGAGGCGTCGGTGGGAACTGCGGAGACGACCGTCCTGGTTGCCGATGACCAGGCGATGATCCGCGCCGGGTTGGTGGCGCTGCTGTCCAACGAGCCGGGTCTGCGGGTCCTCGCCGAAGCGTCGGACGGTGATTCGGCGGTGGCGGCGGTGCGCCGCAGGCGCCCGGACGTGGTGCTGCTGGACGTGCGGATGCCCGGCAAGGACGGCATCGCCGCCGCGCAGGAGATCCTCGCCGAGACCGACGGCGCGACGTCGGTGATCATGCTGACGGTGCACGACCTCGACGAGTACGTCTACGGCGCGCTGCGCGCCGGCGCCAGCGGTTTCCTGCTCAAGGACGCCAGTCCCGAGGAGCTGGTCAAGGCCGTGCACACCGTCGCCGCCGGTGAGGCGCTGCTGGCGCCCCGGGTGACCAAGCGGCTGCTCCAGCGCTTCGCCGCGCTGGGCGTGCGCGATGCGCGCAGCGAGCTGTCGGTGCTCACCGAGCGCGAGGTGGACGTGCTGCTGGAGGTCGCGCGCGGCGGTTCCAACGCCGAGATCGCCCGCAACCTCGGGCTGGCCGAGCTGACGGTGAAATCGCACCTGTACCACGTGATGCAGAAGCTGCAGATCTCCTCGCGCACGCAGCTGGTGATCCTCGCCTACGAGACGGGCCTGGTCTGCCCGGGCCAGGACAACGCGCGGCCCCCGAGCCAGGTCTCGGTCTGAGCGCACCGGCGTGTCTAATGGGGACATGCACGGCTCGGAACAGCACGAACTCAAGGTCGGACTCGTCGGCTACGGCTCGGGCGGGAAGATCTTCCACGCGCCGCTGATCGCCGCTCACCCGCGGCTGCGGCTGGACGCGGTGGTCACCGCGAACCCGGAGCGCCAGGCGCAGGTGCGCGCGGACCTGCCGGGCGCCGAGCCGGTGGCCGACCTCGACGCGCTGTTCGCCCGCGAGCCGGATCTGGTGGTCATCACCACCCCGAACCGCACGCACGCCGAGCTGGCCAGGACCGCGCTGGACGCGGGCGTGCCCGTGGTGGTGGACAAGCCGTTCACGCCGACCGCGCAGGAGGGTCGCGAGCTCGTCGAGCACGCGCGCGAGCGGGGGCTGCTGCTGACCGTGTTCCAGAACCGCCGGTGGGACAGCGACTTCCGCACGGTCCGCAAGGTGCTGGAGAGCGGTGAGCTGGGGCGGGTGCACCGGTTCGAGTCGCGCTTCGACCGCTGGGCGCCGCAGCCGAAGCCGACCTGGCGCGACTCCGGCGGTGCCGAGGACGTGGCCGGGCTGCTCTACGACCTGGGCAGCCACCTCATCGACCAGGCGCTGCAGCTGTTCGGCCCGGTCGCCTCGGTCTACGCCGAGATCGACTGCCGGAGGCCGGGGGTGCGCGCCGACGACGACTCGTTCGTCTCGCTGACCCACGTCAACGGCGTCCGCTCGCACCTGTGGATGAGCAAGCTCGCGGCAGTCCCGGGGCCGCGACTGCGCCTGCTCGGCGACCGGGGCACGTTCACCAAGCACGGCACCGATCCGCAGGAAGCCGACCTCCGCGAGGGCAAGCGACCGCTCGACGACGCGTGGGGCCGCGAACCCGAGGACATCTGGGGCGAGCTCGGCGACGGCGACACCACCCGCACGATCCCCAGCGAGCCGGGCGCCTACCAGTCCTTCTACGACGGAGTCGCCGACTCCCTGCTCACGGGCGCCCCGGCCCCGGTGGACCCCACCGATGCCATCACCGCCCTCGACATCATCACCGCGGCCCGGCGCTCCGCCGAGAACCACACGGTCGAGACCCTCACCTGACCCCGCGCACCCCGGGCCGGGATGCCGCTGCCCGTTGCCGACGTCCGTTGGCAACGGGCAGTTTTAGCCATAATCACCCATGATCGATGTCCGTTTTGCCCGGACAATTATGGCTAAAACTGTCCCCTGGTGAGCGAGGAGCCCTCCGCCGAGCAGTGCTCAGCGGTCGTAGCGCCCTGCTTTGAGGGTGGTGAGGAAAGCGGCCCACTGGGCGGGGGCGGTGGTGAGGTGGGCTGCGTGGGGGTTCTTGCTGTCGCGGATGCCGATGGCGGTCGGGGTGATCGCGACCTCGACGCACTGCCCCGCGTTCGCGCTGCGCGAGCTCTTTCGCCAGGTCGCCTTGGCCAGGTCGCTCACTCGCGCCTCCTCTGATCGCCGGTCTACTCCTCGGCAATCGTACGCACGAGCGAAAGCGATTCGCGTTGCGGCAAGGCGGCCGCTCGCACCTCGTCGAAGAGGTTGCGCAGCGTGCCGACGTCATGAGGGTCCTCGATCACGTGGCCGCCGAGCGGGCCGTCCATGTACGCGACGTCGGGGTCGGCCTGCTCGGCGAAGGTCAGCACGGTGAATCCGCTCGGCATGCTCGCGTGCGCACCTGCGGAAAAGGGAATCACCTGCAGGATCACGTTCGGGAGGCCGCCGAGGTCGATGAGTTGTCGCAGCTGCTCCCGCATCACGTCCGGGCCACCGACCGAGCGTCGCAGCGCTCCTTCGCTGATCACCAACCGCAGTTCGAGGGGATGCTCGCCGGTGAGGCGCTTCTGCCGCTCCAGTCTTGCCGCGACGCGCTTCTCCACGTCCTCCGGCTTCGTCAGATGTTCGCCCGAGCTGTGGATTTCGCGGGCGTAGGACTCCGTTTGGAGCAGGCCGGGGATGAGCTCGACCTCGAAGTTGCAGACCATCGCGGCGTCGGTTTCGAGGCCGACGTAGGGCTTGAACCACTCCGGGAGCTTGTAGGTGCTCCACCAGCCGCGTTTCGACCCCTCGCGGCGGGTCTCCTCCAGCTGCGAGCGCGTGTCCGCGGCTGCGCCGTACTTGTCCAGCAGTGCTGCGAGCTCCACCTTCTTCATGGTGGAGGTGCCGCGCTCCCAGTTGCGGATGGTCTGGGCGGTGCAGCCGAAGAACTCCGCGACGTCGGCGGTCGTCAATCCGGCGGCGTGACGGAGTTCTGCGAGGTGAGCGCCGAGTCGACGGCGCCGCGCGGTGGGTCCGAGCGTCATGTCGAAGACCTTAGCGATGTTCTTCCAGCCAGAAGATCACCCAAACGAGCAATTCTCAAATCTTTGGCAAAAGATTTAACTTCAGCCCACTCGGTTTCTCGGAGATCTGGAGGTTGGGATGACGACGTTGCGGGCGAATCGGCACTACTGGCTGCCGGTTCCGAACGAGGGCACGAGCGCGGGAACGCGCCACGCCTTCCGCGGGCCGCGCTGGGAGGGGCAGCGGCAGGAGCGGGCCGTGTGCGGGAAGGAGGTCGGCATGGCGCAGCCGTCGGAGATGGACTGGATCCTGTTCCCCACCTGCGCGGACTGCTTCGGGGTTCTCAAGGGGGAGGGGTAGTCGCTCGTCGTCACCCCGAGTTGCGGGTTGGGGCTGGGGGACCACGCTGAGTGCGTGGGTCGACGTTGCAGGGGGTCGGGATGAGCAGTGACGTGGAGGTCGCCGAGGTGGGTTGGACGATGACGCCCGCGGTGAGCGAGCACCTGGACCCGCAGGAGCTCGACGGGCTGCACCTGTGGTGGCGGGCGGCGAACTTCTTGTCAGCGGGCCAGATCTACCTGATGGACAACCCGCTGCTGCGGGAACCGCTGCGGGCCGAGCACATCAAACCGCGGCTGCTCGGGCACTGGGGGACCACGCCCGGGCTGAACTTCATCTACGCCCACCTCAACCGCGCGATCCGGATGCGCGACCTGGACATGATGTACGTGATCGGCCCCGGGCACGGCGGCCCCGGCCTGGTCGCGGCGTCGTGGCTGGAAGGCACCTACAGCGAGATCTACCCGGACGTCGCCCAGGACAACGAGGGCCTCAAGCGGCTGGTCACCCAGTTCTCCTTCCCCGGCGGCATTCCCAGCCACGTCGCGCCGGAGACGCCCGGCTCGATCCACGAGGGCGGCGAGCTCGGCTACTCGCTGTCGCACGCGTTCGGGGCGGTGTTCGACAACCCCGACCTGATCGTGCCGTGCATCATCGGCGACGGCGAGGCCGAGACGGGTCCGCTGGCCACGAGCTGGCACGGCAACAAGTTCCTCAACCCCACCACCGACGGGGCGGTGCTGCCGATCCTGCACCTCAACGGGTACAAGATCGCCAACCCGGCGGTGCTGGCGCGCATCCCCGACGAGGAACTGCTCAGCATGCTGCGCGGTTTCGGCTACGAGCCCTACCTCGTCGCCGGTGACGAGCCGGCGCCGATGCACCACCTGTTCGCCGCGACGCTGGACCGCTGCCTCGACGAGATCGCCGCGATCCAGCGCCGCGCCCGGCGCGACGGATTCGGGCAGCGGCCGCGCTGGCCGATGATCGTGCTGCGCACCCCGAAGGGCTGGACGGGACCCGACACCGTCGACGGCAAGTACGTCGCCGGGACCTGGCGCGCCCACCAGGTTCCGATCACCGATCCGCGCGGCAACCCGGAACACCTGTGGCAGCTGGAATCCTGGATGCGCAGCTACGAACCCGGAGACCTGTTCGAGTCCTCGGGCGCCCCGGTGCGCGCGATCCGCGACCACAACCCGGTCGGGGATCGGCGGATGAGCGCCAGCCCGCACGCCAACGGCGGGCACCTGCTGCGGGCGCTGCGGCTGCCCGAGTTCCGGGACTACGGCGTGGAGGTCGATGAGCCGGGCGCCGCCACCGGCGAGGCGACCCGCGTGCTCGGGCGGTTCCTGCGCGACGTGATGCGGTTGAACGACACCGAGCACAACTTCCGCATCTTCTCCCCGGACGAGAACAACTCCAACCGGCTGGGCGCGATCCTCGACGTCACCTCCCGCACCTGGGAGGCGGAGATCCTGCCCGGAGACGACTCGCTGGCGCGCGACGGACGCGTGATGGAGGTCCTCTCCGAGCACACCTGCCAGGGCTGGCTGGAGGGGTACCTGCTCACCGGCAGGCACGGGTTCTTCTCCTGCTACGAGGCCTTCGCGCACATCGTGGACTCGATGGTCAACCAGCACGCCAAGTGGCTCAAGGTCACCGGCGGACTGGCCTGGCGGCAGCCGATCGCCTCGCTGAACTACCTGCTCACCTCGCACGTGTGGCGGCAGGACCACAACGGTTTCTCGCACCAGGACCCGGGTTTCATCGATCACGTGGTGAACAAGAAGGCCGAGGTGGTGCGCGTCTACCTGCCGCCGGACGCCAACACGCTGCTGTCGGTGGTCGACCACTGCCTGCGCAGCCGCGACTACATCAACGTGGTGGTCGCCGGCAAGCAGCCCGCGCCGCAGTACCTGGACGTCGAATCGGCGGTGGTGCACTGCACGAAGGGGATCGGGATCTGGGACTGGGCCTCCAGCGACGCCGACGGCGACCCGGACGTGGTGATGGGCTGCGCGGGCGACGTGCCCACGATGGAGACCCTCGCCGCGGTGGACCTGCTGCTGCGGGAGTTCCCGGACCTGCGGATCCGCGTGGTCAACGTGGTCGACCTGATGCGGCTGCAGGACGAGCGCGAGCACCCGCACGGGCTGTCCGACGCGGAGTTCGACAGCCTGTTCACCCGCGACCGGCCGGTGATCTTCAACTACCACGGCTACCCGTGGCTGATCCACCGGCTGACCTACCGCCGCCACAACCACGAGAACATGCACGTGCGCGGATACAAGGAGGAAGGCACCACGACCACGCCGTTCGACATGTGCGTGCTCAACCAGATCGACCGGTTCAACCTGGCCATCGACGTCATCGACCGGGTCCCCCGGCTCGGCCCGCGCGCCGCGTACGCGCGAGAGGCGTTGAAGACCAAGCTGATCGAGCACCGGCACTACGTGTCCACGCACGGCGAGGACATGCCGGAGATCCGGGAGTGGGTGTGGCCGGGCCGGTGAGGGTGCTGACGGTCAACGCCGGTTCCAGCAGCCTCAAGCTGGGCCTGCTCGACGGCGACGAGCTCGTCGACGAGCACCACGCCGAGCGCTGGGACGGTGAACCCGAGCCCATCGCGGAGTTCCTCGACACCCACGGCGCCGAGGTCATCGGGCACCGGGTGGTGCACGGTGGCGCCCGCGTCACCGAGGCGACGGTGGTCGACGACGAGGTGCAGGCGTACCTGGAGTCGCTGGCGGAGCTGGCGCCGCTGCACCAGCCGCGCGCCGTCGCGGGGATCCGGGTGGCGCGGCGGATCGCGCCGGAGGTGCCGTCGGTGGTGTGCGTCGACACCGCGTTCCACGCCCGGCTGCCCACCGCCGCCGCGACCTACGCGCTGCCGCGCGAGTGGAACGAGCGGTACGGCCTGCGGCGCTACGGTTTTCACGGTCTCTCGCACGCCTACGCGGTGCGTCGCGGGGCGGAGCTGACCGGGCTGGAACCCGGGCGCGGGAAGGTGCTGAGCTGTCACCTGGGGGCCGGTGCGTCGATGGCGGCGGTGCTCGACGGCCGCTGCGTCGACACCACGATGGGGTTCACGCCGGAGGAGGGCCTGGTGATGAACACCCGCAGCGGCAGCGTCGATCCGGGCCTCCTCGGCTGGCTCATCGACGCGAGAGGTGTTGCGCCGCAGGAGGTCTTCGAGGCGCTGGCGACCCGGTCCGGGATCGCCGGGCTGTCCGGGGGATCGGGCGACCTGCGCGACGTGCTGGACGCGCGGGAGAACGGGGACCACGACGCCGCAACGGCCTTCGACGTCTACCGGCACAGCCTGGTGCGGCACGCCGGGGCGATGCTGGCGGTGCTCGGCGGGCTGGATCTGCTGGTGTTCACCGGCGGCATCGGCGAGCACCAGCCGCCGGTGCGCGCGGCGGTCGGCTCGGCGCTGGTGTTCGCCGGGGCGGCGATCGACCCGGCGCGCAACATCCACGCCGAGGAGGGGGAGATCAGCGCCGCCGGGGCCGGAGCGCGCAGCGTGGTGGTGCGGGCGCGGGAGGACCTGGAGATCGCGCGGCAATCGCGCGTCGCGGTCGCCGTGCGCGGGTGAGGTCTGACCTTCACCCGTCCGTGTTGAATCGCCATCTGAACGAATTTCGTCCGCTTTGCGGGGCGCTGGTCCGACATCCTCTGTTTGCGCTGGAATGCGACTCGATGCGCTGCGTCGGCGCGATTTTCGGAAACCGCTCGGTAACACGTCACGGGCTGTTTTCGCGTTGACACGGACAAACGCGCGTCTTACGGTCTCTGCCCAACCGCATCACTCGAATGGGCGATGCACTAGGGAGGTTTGGGCCGATGCTCAGGACCGAAATGTCCCGACGACAGTTGCTCCGCGCCGGTGGAGCGGCCGCAGTAGCCCTGCCGGCCGCCGGGTTCCTCGCCGGGTGCAGCTTCACCCAACCCGGCACCGGGCAACCGACCGGATCCACGTTGGACCGCCTCAAACAGCAGGGATACGCCCGGATCGCGATCGCCAACGAACCGCCCTACACCCAGATCAACCCCGACGGCAGCGTCACCGGAGCCGAGCCCGACGTGGTCGCCGCCGTCCTCAAGCGGATGGGCGTGCCGCGCATCGAAGGCGTCGTCACCCCCTACGAATCGATGATTCCGGGACTCAACGCCAACCGGTGGGACATCATCGCCGCCGGATTGTTCATGAAGCAGTCCCGCTGCAGCCAGATCAGCTACTCCGAACCGCAAATCGTGTCCACCGAATCGTTCGCGGTTCCCGCCGGGAACCCCAAGAAGCTCACCGGAATCGCGGCGGTGAAAGCCGATCCCGCGCTCAAGATCGCGGTGCTCCCGGGCGGGTTCGAGGACGGCGCGCTCAAGACCGCCGGAGTTCCCGCCTCGCAGATCGTCAACATCCCCGACGGCCGCAGCGGGATCGAGGCCGTGCAGGCCGGCCGGGCCGACGCGTTCCTCCTGCCGACCCTGTCGCTGGACGCGCTCAAGACCGAGGGCATCGAGATCACCGGTGCCATCACCGACGTGCAGCAGACCGGGTCCGGCGCCGGGTTCCGGCAGGCCGACGGCGCCCTGGTCGCCGCCTACGACGAGCAGCTCAAGGCGCTCAAGGGCACCCCGGAGTTCGACCAGATCCTCGGCAAGTGGGGGTTCTCCGGCGAAGCCGCGCGAGGGGTCACCCGCGACCAGCTCTGCTCCGTAGCGGGCTAGCCGCCGATGTCGGAGATCCTCCCGTACTTCCCGCTGCTCGGTGAGGGCCTGCTGATCACCATCGCGCTCACCCTCGCGGGCATGGTGCTCGCGGTGGTGGTGGCCTTCGCCGCCGGCATCGCCCGGATGTCGCACCGCCGCTGGCTGCGCTGGCCCGCGGCGGTGTTCATCGAGAGCTTCCGCGGCACCTCGATGCTGGTGCAGCTGTTCTGGCTGTTCTTCGCGCTGCCGTTCTTCGGCATCCAGCTGGTGCCGTTCGCCGCCGCGATCCTCGCGCTCGGTCTCAACGAGGGGGCCTACGGCGCGGAGATCGTGCGCGGCGCGATCACCGTGCTGCCGCGCGGCCAGCGGGAAGGCGCCATCGCGCTGAGCCTGAGCCCCTACCAGCGGATGCGGTTCGTCATCCTGCCGCAGGCGGTTCCGGCGATGATCCCGCCGTTCGGCAACGTCATGGTCGACCTGCTCAAGAACACCTCGCTGGTGTCGCTGGTGACCGTGGCCGACCTGACCTTCACCGCGCAGATGGTCCGCAACACCACCGGAGCCACCGCGGCGGTGTTCGGCACGATCCTGGTGCTCTACTTCGTGGTCGCCTACGCGCTGTCGCTCGGATCGTCGTGGCTGGAGCGCCGCGTCGACCCGACCCGTCCCGCGCGGTCGCAGGGCTTCTGGCAGCGGGTGCTGCCGGATCGGCGGGTGATGTCGTGATCTGGGACTGGTCGTTCGCGGCGCAGATCGTGCCGTTCCTGCTGCAGGGCCTGTGGGTCACCGTGCAGATCACCCTGATCGGCATGGCGATCGCGCTGGTCGTCGGGTTGTTCGTGGCCGTGGTGCGCTACTCCGAGGTGCCGGTGATCAGCAAGCTGTTCACCTTCTACGTGCTGTTCGTGCGCGGCACCCCGCTGCTGGTGCAGGCCTACTTCGCGTTCTTCGTGCTGCCGAGCGTCGGCGTGCAGTTCTCGCCGATGATCACCGGCATCGTCGTCATCGGCCTCAACTACAGCGCCTACACCGCCGAGGTCTACCGCGCCGGAATCCAGAGCGTGGCCGCAGGGCAGTGGGAGGCGTGCACCGCGCTGAGCCTGTCGACCTGGCAGCGCTGGCGGTTCGTGGTGCTGCCGCAGGCCATCCGCGACGTCATCCCCGCGCTCGGCAACTACCTGGTGCAGATGTTCAAGGACTCGGCGATCCTGCACGCCATCACCGTGTTCGAACTGCTCGGGCACGCGACCGCGATCGGGTCCAGCAGCTACCGCTACCTGGAGCCGATGACGATCGCCGCCCTGCTGTTCCTGGCGGTCAGCCTCCCGGCGGCGAGGCTGATCAAACGATTGGAGCTGCGTCTTGCCCACCCCAGATGACGCGATGATCTCCTTCGCCGGCGTGGGGAAGTCCTTCGGGGACAACCACGTGCTGCGCGAACTCGACCTGACGGTGGCGCCGGGGGAGAAGGTGTCGATCATCGGGCCCAGCGGCTCCGGGAAGACCACCATCCTGCGGCTGCTCATGACCCTGGAGAACCCCGACAGCGGGCTGATCGAGGTCGACGGCGAACCGCTGTGGGACTGCAGGGAGGGCGCCCGGTTCGACGCGAAGAAGCAGGCCGAGGTGCGCCGCACGATCGGCATGGTCTTCCAGCACTTCAACCTGTTCCCGCACATGACCGTCCTGGACAACGTGACGCTCTCGCCGGTGCAGGTGCTGGGCATGAGCCGCGAGGAGGCCGGGAAGCGCGCGGTCGAGCTGCTGCAGCTGGTCGGCCTGGACAAGCACATGTCGCACAAGCCGGGCCAGCTCTCCGGCGGTCAGCAGCAGCGCGTCGCCATCGCCCGCGCCCTGGCGATGCGGCCGAAGGTGATGCTCTTCGACGAGGTCACCTCGGCGCTGGACCCGGAGCTCATCGGCGAGGTCCTGGCGGTCATCCGCGACCTCGCCCACACCACGGCCATGACGATGCTGCTGGTCACCCACGAGATGCGCTTCGCCGAGGAGATCTCCGACCGCGTCCTCATGTTCGACTCCGGCTCCGTCGTCGAATCCGGCCCCCCGTCGCAGATCCTCCAGAACCCCCAGCACGAACGAACCCAGCGCTTCCTCAAGGCCGTCCTCGAACGCAAATGACCTCGTCCCCCAGGGGCGAACCGATTTCAACGGAGATCGAGACCGGATTTCAACGGAGATCCGGTCTCTGATTTCCATTTAAATCCGGAAGACCACTCGCACGGAGTAGTTCGTCGGTGGGGTGGCGGGCGCGAACCTAGCCTGGGTCGGTGGCGTCGTTCCGGCAGGTGGTGAAGCGGCTCGTGCTCGGGCCTCCGGTCCGCAGCGACCGGATGCGCGAGACGTTGCTGCCCAAGCGGCTCGCGCTCCCGGTCTTCGCCAGCGACCCGCTGTCCTCGGTCACCTACGCCACCCAGGAGATCCTGCTGATCCTGTCCCTGGGCGGGCTGGCGGTGCTGCACCTGGCGCCGTGGGTGGGACTGGGCGTCGTGCTGCTGCTGGCGGTCGTCGTCGCCTCCTACCGGCAGGTGGTGCACGCCTACCCCAGCGGCGGCGGGTCCTACGAGGTCGCCGCCCGCAACCTCGGCCGGAACGCGAGCCTGGTGGTGGCCGCGGCGCTGATGGTGGACTACGTGATGACCGTGGCCGTGTCGGTGGCGGCGGGCGTGGACAACCTCGTCTCGGCGGTGCCCGCGCTGTACCCGTCGCGGGTCTGGCTGGCGGTGGTGCTGGTGCTGGTGCTGGCCGCGCTGAACCTGCGCGGTGCCCGCGAGTCGGGCCGCGCCTTCGCCGTGCCCACCTACCTGTTCGTCACGGCGATGGGGCTGACCGTGCTGGTCGGACTCGTGCAGACGGCAGCAGGTCACCCACCGGTGGCCGAGAGCGCGGGCTGGGGGATCCGGCCCGAGCAGACCGACCTGACCGGGATCGCTCTGGTGTTCCTGCTGCTGCGCGCCTTCGCGTCCGGGTGCACCGCGCTGACCGGTGTCGAAGCGATCTCCAACGGGGTGCCGGCGTTCCGCCGCCCGAGGGCGCACAACGCCGGACGCACCATGCTGATCATGGGTGGCCTGGCGATCGGGCTGTTCAGCGGCGTCACCGCGCTGGCCGTGATCAGCGGGGTGCGGGTCGCGGAGAACCCGTGCGATCTGATCGGGTTCCCCGGCGACTGCCGCAACAGCGGCCAGCGGACCGTGATCGCGCAGCTCGCCGCTTCGGTGTTCGGCGACGGAAGCGTCATGTTCTTCGTGGTGCAGGCAGGCGCGGCGCTGATCCTGGTGCTGGCGGCCAACACCGCCTTCAACGGCTTCCCGATGCTCGGCTCGCTGCTCGCCCAGCGCCGATACCTGCCGCGACAGCTGCACACCCGAGGCGACCGGCTGGCGCACTCCAACGGCATCGTCGTGCTGGGCGCGGTCTCGATCGCGTTGATCGCGTCCTTCGGCGGGTCGGTGACCGCCCTGATCCAGCTCTACATCGTCGGCGTGTTCCTGTCGTTCACGCTGTGCCAGGTCGGCATGGTGCGGCACTGGAACCACGAGCTGCGCGAATCCGATGACCCGGGCAGAGCTCACCGGGCACGGCTGATCAACGCCGTCGGCGCGGTGCTGACGGCCACGGTGCTCTGCGTCGTGCTGGCCACGAAGTTCACCCACGGCGCCTACCTGGTGGTGCTGGCGATCCCGCTGCTGTTCCTGCTGATGCGCGGCATCCACCGGCACTACCGCCAGGTGCGGCGCGAGCTGGAACCGGAGTCCGGACTGCTGGACTCGCCGAGCCGGGTGCACGCCGTCGTGCTGGTGTCCACAGTGCACAAACCGGCGCTGCGCGCGATGGCGTTCGCCCGCGCCGCCCGGCCGGACACGCTCACGGCGCTGACCGTCGAGGTCGACGAGGCCGACACGCACCTGCTGCGCAGCGAGTGGGAACGCCTCGGCATCGACTTCCCGCTGGAGGTCGTGGAGTCGCCGTACCGGGACATCACCCGGCCGATCGTTGGCTACATCAAGGACCTGCGCCGCTCCCGCGCGCGCGACCTGGTGTGCGTCTACATCCCGGATTACGTCGTGGGGCACTGGTGGGAGGGGCTGCTGCACAACCAGAGCGCCCTGCGCCTGACCTGGCGGCTGCGCTTCGAACCGGGTGTGGTCGTGGTCAGCGTTCCCTGGCAGCTCGACTCCAGCCACCGCCGGGAGGTCGACCGCGCGCACCACCCGCCGGGCCACGTCCGGCGCGGAATCCGACCGGACTTCCATTGAAATGGCCTCACCCGGTGAGGGCGGCGAGGTGGCGGTAGGAGTCGAGGCGGGCTTCGGGGGAGTGGGCGGTGGTGGTGACCAGGAGTTCGTCGGCTCCGGTGGTCGCGACGAGGTCCTTGAGGGCCACCGCGACCTCGTCCGGGGTGCCGTAGGTGTGGCCCTGCATGGCTCGGGTGAAGTGGGTGCGCTCGCGGTCGGTCATGTCGCGGGCGAGGATCCGGTCCGGGTCGTCCAGCGGCGGGAACTCGCCGCGTGTGCGGGACCAGACGCCGGCCCAGGCCTCGGGGACGAGCAGGCGGCGGGCGTCCTCGGTGGTGTCGGCGACCGCGATGGAGCGGGCCACGACCACGTGGGGCTCGGCCGCGCGGGGCGACGGGCGGAAGCGCTGCCGGTAGTCGTCGATCGCGCGCAGCATCTGGTTCTCGCCCAGCGGTGAGGCGATGACCAGCGGCAACCCGAGCTCGGCCGCGCTGGTGGCGGTGCGGGTGGCCAGCACGAACACCGGCAGGTCGAGGCCCTCGGCGGGGATCGCGTGCACCCCGGCGACGCCGCCGTCGAGGTAGGCCAGCAGCTCGGCGAGCTGCTCGGTGAAGCCGCTCGCGTCCTCGGCGCCCAGCGCCTTGCGGATGCCTCCGGTGAACCCCAGCGACCGTCCCAGGCCGACGTCGACGCGGTCGCCGAACAGCGACGCGAGCACGCCGAACTGCTCGGCGACGACCAGCGGGCGGTGGTTGGGCAGCATCACCCCACCGGTGCCCACCCGGATGCGGCTGGTGGCGGCGGCGACGGCCGAGGCCAGGACGGTGGGGGCGGCTCCGGCGACGCCGGGCACGCTGTGGTGCTCGGCGACCCAGAACCGGTGGTAGCCGAGCCGCTCGACCTCCTGCGCGAAGCGCACCGTCTCCCGCAGCGCCTCCTGGGCGCTGCCGCCGACGGGGATGTGCGAGCGGTCCAGCACGGACAGGCGGGGACTCACGTCAAGTGCAACGCCTGCCGGAACCGAAGATTCCGGCAGGCGCGTGTGACCTCCCCGTCAGCGAGCCTTCGGCAGCAGGATCCACAGCAGGATGTAGAGCACGAACTGGGGACCCGGGAGGATGCACGAGACCACGAAGGCGAGCCGCACCAGGAACACGGGCAGCCCGAACCGGTGAGCGAGGCCCGCGCACACGCCGGCGATCATCTTTCCGTTGCGAGGACGCTCCAATGCCGTCATGACTCCACCCTGCCCGCGCTCCGACGATCTCGCCAACCCGCGTCTCGCGTGCCGCCCGTCCGGATGGCAGGTTGAGGGCGTGGACCTGCGGGAAGTGGCACGGGAGCTGTGCACGGGCGATCCGGTGGACTTCGTCACCGCCCGGAACGCGGCCGCCGCGCGCGCCCGCGAGTCCGGCGACACCGGGCTGGCCGAGCGGATCAAGAAGCTGCGCAAGCCCACCACGGCGGCGTGGGCGGTGAACCTGCTCGCCGACCGCGAACCCGACGAGCTGGGTGCCCTGCTCGACCTCGGTGACCGGCTCCGCCAGGCGCAGCGCGAGCTGCGCGGCGACGAGCTCCGCGACCTGGCCGCCGAACGGACCCGCCTGCTCGACCGCCTCACCACCCGCGCGGCCGAGCTCGCCGTCGAAGGCGGCCACGAGATCGCCGACTCGGGCCGCGAGCAGATCACGCAGACCCTCACCGCCGCCCTCTCCGACCCCGAAGCCGCCGCCGAGGTCCAGCGGGCGACCCTGACCAAGCCCCTCGAGTACAGCGGCTTCGGCCTCGACGACCTCGCCGTCGCGGCGATCCAGCGCCAGGCCGCACGACCCCGAACCTCCCGCAAGAGCGAGGAGTCCGGTGAGGGGAAGGTCCTGGAGCTGCGAAACCGATTGCGGGACAGCGAGAAGCACCTCGACACCGCGGCCGCCGAGCTCACGAGGGCCGAAACCGCGTGCCGCGAGGCGGAAGAGCGCCACGAGCAGCTGCGCGAGGAGCTCGCCGACGCCGAGGCGGAGCTCCGGGTGCGCCGCCGGGACGTGAAGACCGCGCGGCAGGAGCACGAGCGGGCGGTCAAGGCCAAGGACGCCGCCGCCCGGGCCCTGGGCGAGGACTGAGGACGGTTTTTCCTCGAATCACCCCGTGATCATGTCCGTTTTGTCCGGACAATTCGAGGAAAAACTGTCCCCTGGTGAGAAGGACGCGCTCCCCACCGCGCTCCTCGGTGGTGGCGGGGTGGTGAGCAGAGCTGATGTTGCTCGGGCGTAGGCGACAGAAGTATTACTTTTCGCCGGGTTGTGTTGTTCGGGCGCTTACGTTGGCGGCTCTCGCAGGACAAGCACAACGAGCAAGGGTGCCGACGATGGCAGATCGCAACGACGCGAGCCCGGTGAGCCCGGAGGCGGCGTTCCCCGACAAGTACATCCCGAGACCGCAGGTGCGCGACCTGCCCGAGCCGCCGCGCGACCAGTGGCGGCTGATCGGCCCGGGCATCGTCGCGGCGGGCGTCGGCCTGGCCAGCGGGGAGTTCATCCTCTTCCCCTACATCACATCGCAGGTCGGCCTGACCTTCGTGTGGGCGGCGCTGCTGGGCCTGGTCACGCAGTACTTCCTCAACATGGAGATCGAGCGCTACACGCTGGCCACGGGCGAGACCGCCGTGACCGGTTTCAGCAGGCTGTGGAAGCACTGGGGCCTGGTCTTCGCGATCATGGCCTACTTCGCCAACCTCTGGCCGGCGTGGGCGACGAGCTCGGCGACGCTGATCACCTACGCGATCGGCGGCGACAAATCCCTGATCGCGGTGGGAATCCTGGTGCTGGTGGCGCTGATCCTCACCCTCGCGCCCGCCGTCTACACGGCGCTGGAGCGCGCCGAGATGCTCAAGGTCGCCGCGATCGTGCTGCTCATCGTGATCGGCTGCCTGTTCGTCATCGGAGCCGAGAGCTGGCAGGCGCTGCCCACCGTGGTCACCGAACCCGGGTTCCCGGCCGCCGAACTCGGCTTCGCCGTGCTCATGGGCGCTCTGGCGTTCGCCGGTGCCGGTGGTGGCCAGAACCTGGTGCAGAGCAACTGGATCCGGGACAAGGGCTTCGGCATGGGCCACTACGTGCCCAAGATCGTCTCGCCGCTGACCGGTCAGTCCGAGGCGCGCGGCCAGGCCGGGTTCATCTTCCCGGCCACCGAGGAGAACCTGGGCCGCTGGAAGGCGTGGTGGCGCTTCGCCAACAAGGAGCAGCTGATGACCTTCGTGGCCATCACGTTCCTGTCCATCATGTTCATGTCGCTGCTCGCCTACGGCACCGTGTTCGGCCACCCCGGGCTGGAGAACGACGTGTCGTTCCTGCGCATCGAGGGCGAGAAGATGTCCGAGACGGCCGGCGGCTGGTTCGGCTACTTCTTCTGGGTCGTGGGCGCGTTCTCGCTGTTCGCCGCGGCGCTGGGCATCGTCGACTACACCAGCCGGCTGGCCGCCGACGTGCTCAAGACCAGCTACTTCCCGGACGCCTCCGAGAGCAAGATCTACGCGATCCTGGTGTGGGGCCTGTGCATCATCGGCACCGTGGTGATCATGGCCGGGATGGACCAGCCGCTCGTGCTGGCCACGATCGCGGCCTGCACCGGTGGCGTCATGATGTTCATCTACTCGGGGCTGCTCATCGCCATCAACCGCAAGATGCTGCCCGCCCAGATCCGCATCTCGGGCGTGCGCCTCGGCGCGCTGATCTGGTCGATCGTCCTGTTCGGCGTGCTCGCGGTGCTGACCGTGCACCAGCAGGTCGGGGAGCTGCTCGGCGGCTGAGGGGTGGGGGAAGTTCTCATGAGAACTTCCCCCAGCCTGGGGAGCCTCCGGTCGCTCGGGCCGGAGGCTCCGCCGTGCGGGGAGCCGAATGCTCCACGTGCCAGCGCGGAGCGCCCGCCGGCACCACCAGGATAGCTCGCTCACCTGCGGTTTCGTCTACCTCTGGGCCGGGGTGAGCTGGCCTCGGCGGTCGAGCTTCTGCCACGGCAGGCGGGCGCCCGCTAGGGCCGTGATCACCGACTGCACCACCACCAGGTACATCAGCTGCCGGTAGGCGACCTGCTGCAGCGGCAGCGCCCACAGCGGGCGCAGCCGCTCGCCGTCCATCCGGAACGCGATGATGCCCGGCAGCAGCTGCATCGCCAGGAACGCCAGCCAGGTCAGCGCGAAGGTGCGCCCGTCGGCGCTCAGCAGTGCGAAGAACGCAGCCACGTCCACCACCGGGGCGATGACCTGCAGCAGCACCTGGAACACCAGCAGGTAGGGCAGGCCGAGGCGGCCGAGCCTGCCGCCCGGACCGCGTTCCAGCACCGAGCGCCGGTGCTTCCAGGCGGCCTGCAACGTGCCGTAGCACCAGCGGTAGCGCTGCTTCCACAGCTGACCGGCGGTCGCGGGCGCCTCGGTCCAGGAGATCGCGTTCTCCTCGTAGGCCATCCGCCAGCCGTCGCGTTCCAACGCCATCGTCAGGTCGGTGTCCTCGGCCAGCGTGTCGTCGCTGACGCCGCCGACCGCGAGCACCGCCGAGCGCCGGAACGCGCCCAGGGCACCGGGAATCGTCGGCGTGCAACCGAGCATCTCGTAGACCCGGCGGTCCAGGTTGAACCCGATCACGTACTCGATGTGCTGCCAGCGGCCCAGCATCGTGCGCCGGTTGCCGACCTTGACGTTGCCGGACACGGCCCCGACCGACGGGTCGGTGAAGTGGTCGACGAGCCGCGACACCGCGTCCGGTTCGAGGATCGTGTCCCCGTCGACGACCACCACCAGCTCCGAGCGCGCCGCGGCGAGCCCGGTGTTGAGCGCGGCGGCCTTGCCCGCGTTGCGCTGCTGGATCAGCCGGACGTGCTGGTGCCGCCCGAACTGCTGCTCGACGATCTCGGCGGTGCGGTCGGTGGAACCGTCGTCGACGACGATGACCTCCACCGGGTGGTCGGAGGCCAGGATCGTGCGCACCGTCGCGGCGATCCCGGCCTGCTCGTTGTAGGCCGGGACGATGACGCCGACGCGTTGGCTGATCTGCCACGGCGGCACCCAGCGGCGCGAGCGCCACCGCTGGACCGGGGCCAGGACCAGCACGAACACCATCCGCAGGATGCCCAGCGCGGCCGCCGCCCACAGCAGGGCGCGCAAGGCGTCGGCGAGCCAGGCCGAGGCGACCACCACGCCCACGAACAGCGATCCGGCGACCCGGTAGAGCAGCCCGGCGGGCACGGTGGTGGTGCTCAGGCCGAACGCGGCGCCGACCGAATCCACCTGCCATCCGGTGCTTCTGAGCTGGGGCAGCAGCCGTTCGAGCGCGGCGACCGTGTCGGGACCGGCCGCGTCGTGCATGAGCAGGACCGTGCCGCGGTCGTCGCGCGGGGTGGAGGCGGCCAGCACGGCATCGGGTCCCCGGCCGCGCCAGTCCCCCGAGTCCCGGTCCGGCACCACCACCTGGTGACCGTGATTGCCGATGCGCAGCAACGAGTTCCACGCGGCCTGGTCGAGCGAACCGGTGGTCAGGTGCGCGGGTTGGGCCAGGGTCGTGGTGATCCCGGCGGCTCCGGCCAGCGCGAGGTCGGTGGACTTCAGCTCCAGCTGCACGCGCCGTGCTCCGACCTCGCGCAGGTCGGTGCGGGTCAGCGTGCGGTTGCCGATCTCGTGCCCGGAGTCGACGATCTCCCGGATCAGACCGGGGTTGCGCGCGGCCTGCGCGCCGGTGACGAAGAACGTCGCGCGCACGTCGTTGCGCGCCAGCACGTCCAGGACCCGCGGTGTCCACTGCGGATCGGGTCCTTCGGCGAAGGTCAGCGCCACGGTGCGCGGCGGCACCGGGCGCACGGTGGGTTCGCGCGGGTCGATCACCGACCCGCCGTCGAAGGCGGTCGGGGGCACGAACTGGCGGGTGCCGCTGGGCGTGCCGTCGGTGCCGACGCGGCTGAGCAGCACGTCGAGCCCGAGCAGGCTGGAGATCACGAGCAGCACCAGGCCCAGCAGCAGCCAGTGGGATCGGGGGGTTCGGGGTTTTCGGTTTCGGGGCAAGGGGTTTCCGAATCAGCGGGTGGCTTCGGGGGTGTTCGGCAGCGGGGGAGCCGGGGTGGGGGAGTCGAGCATCGCGGCGGCCAGCAGCAGCACGAGCCCGGTCAGCACGAGGCTGATCAGCAGCACGAAGCGCCGCACCGCGCGGCGTCGCCGGCCGCTGCCGTCGACGAAGACCGGGTCCGCCGGGTGGTAGTGGCGCTGGAGCCGCCGGTCGGGGGTCAGGCCGACGGTCTCGGCACCGCGGTAGGTGGCCGGGTCGGTGCGCTCGGTGCGCACCAGGACCGAGCCCGGACGGCGACGGTGCCGGTGCCGGGTCGGTGATCCTTGCCGGGGCGCGGGGTGGCCTCGGGAGGGCATCGATACTCCGAATGTAGGGGGTGTCATTCACTCGTTATGGTGATCTAGGCTCGGTACGATAACGCTAAGGTCACGTTGATCCAAGGCGCGCTGGTTGTCGGGGTGGTGCGCGAGGACTCCCGACAACAGGAGTGAACACACGCGGTGAGGAAGTTCTTGCGGCGCGCGATCAGGTCGCTCGCGCTGGTGCTGGTCGTGCTCGCGATGGCCGGGTTCGGCATCACCGGCTACGTCGACCACGTGCTGACCCGGGTTCCGGCGGCCACCGACTACGCCGGGCGCACCGCGCCCGTACGGGGCACCAACTGGCTGCTCGTCGGCTCCGACAGCCGGGAAGGGCTCACCCAGGAGCAGGAGCAGGACCTGGTCACCGGCGGCACCGCCGACGCCGAGGGCGCGCGCACCGACACGATCATGCTGCTGCACATCCCGGCGGGATCAGGGGCTCCGACGCTGGTCAGCCTGCCGCGAGACTCGCTGGTCGACATCCGCGGACGTGGTCCGGACAAGCTCAACGCCGCCTACGCCACCGGGGGACCGGCGCTGCTGTCGCGCACGGTGGAGGAGCGCACCGGGCTCCACGTCGACCACTACCTGGAGATCGGTCTCGGCGGGTTCGCCGGGGTCGTCGACGCCATCGACGGCGTGCGGATCTGCCTGCCGCAACCGATCGAGGACCCCAAGATCTCGCTGTCGCTGCCCGCCGGCTGCCAGGACCTGACCGGGGCGCAAGCGCTGGGTTTCGTGCGCACCCGGAACTTCGCGGGTGGCGACCTGCAGCGCGCCGAGCACCAGCGCCAGTTCCTGACCGCGCTGATCGACAAGGCCACCAGCCGGGAGGTGCTGCTCAACCCGCTGCGCACGGTGCCGATGACGTGGCGGCTGGCCGACACGATCACCATCGGCGACCCCGACCACCTCGACGACCTCGGCAGGCTCGGCTACCAGGCGAGCCTGGCCGGGACGGGGCTGACCACCGAGACGGTGCCGGTCGGCGGCACCGAGGAGATCCCCGGTGTCGGCTCGGCCCTGCGCTGGGACGAACCGCGTGCCGCAGCGCTGTTCGACGCGCTGCGGCACGACCGGCCGCTGCCGTGAGCGGGTCACATCTTCGCGGCGCCCGCCTTGATGGCCTCGCGGATGCGGAAGTAGGTGCCGCAGCGGCAGATGTTGCGGATCGAGTCCAGGTCCTTCTCGGTGATCTGGCGGCCCTCGTCCGACGCGCGGCGCACCAGCGCCACCGCCGCCATGATCTGGCCCGGCTGGCAGTAGCCGCACTGCGCGACGTCCTGCTCCAGCCACGCCTCCTGCATCGGGTGCAGCTCGGCGTCCGCGGTGGCGGGAAGGCCCTCGATGGTGGTGATCTCGTCCTCGGCGGAGATGTCACCGACCTTCACCGAGCACGGGTTGAACGCCTTGCCGTTGATGTGGCTGGTGCACGCCTTGCAGACGTTGATCCCGCAGCCGTACTTCGGCCCGGTCACGCCCAGCAGGTCGCGCAGCACCCACAGCACCCGCACGTCGTCGGCGACGTCGACCGTGACCTGCTCGCCGTTGAGTCGAAAAGTGTGCTCAGGCACGGGAAATCCTCCAGGTCCTCACTGCGCGTGGCGCAGGCCGTCGGTGGGCGATTCCGGCATCGGAGGCACGTTCGGCTTGGGTTCGAACGACAGCGTGCCGTGGTTGATCGGGAAGCTCGTCGGCACCGAGCCGGTCGCGCGGGCGTAGGCGCAGGCCACCGCCGCCTGGGCGGAGGCGACGCCGAGCTCACCGGCACCACCGGGCTTGCCGGTCGTCGGCGGCATGATGATGATCTCCAGCTCCGGCGGCGAGTTCCACTGCCGGGTGTAGAAGTAGTTGTCCCAGCTGGCTTCCAGGAAGTAGCCGTCGGTCAGGTGCAGGCTGGAGGTCAGCGCGTTGGCGATGCCGTCGTTGATGCCGCCCATGATCTGGGCCTCCAGGCCGCGCGGGTTGACCGCCAGACCGATGTCGACCGCGCAGACCGCCTTGGTGACGCGCGGGCCGGTCACGGCGTCGCGGACGCGGCGGTTGACGGTCTCCGGCGAGCAGTCGATCTCGACCAGCGTCGCGATCGCCGCCCGGTACTCGTTGTGCAGCGCGATGCCCTGGGCGTGACCGGCCGGCATCGACCGGCCCCACCCGCCGGTCCTCACGACCTCGTCCAGCACCGCCTTGAGCCGCTCCTCCTGCAGGAACCGCTTCCGGAACTCGTAGGCGTCCTCACCCATCCTTGCGGCCAGCTGATCGATGATCAGCTCCCGCGCGGTGACGACGTCGGGGGAGTAGATGTTGCGCATGCTGCCGGTGTTGAAACCGCGGTCGGTCTCGTTGAGCAGCATCGTCGTCGCCCCGAAGCCGTAGGGCATCGTCTGGGTGTAGTGGAAGATGGTCTGCGAGAACGTCGCGTCGGCGATCGGCAGCTTCGCCGCGCTGGCGGTGAGGATCTCGCCGAAACCGTGGCTGAAGTCGGTGAACACGCTGGTGTGCCGCTGCTCGTAGCTGAGCACGTCGTTCCCGGCGACGCCGACCCGCACCCGCGAGGTCGCCATCGGGTGGGTGCGGCCCTGCCGCGAGTCGTCGGCGCGGTGCCACATCAGCTTGACCGGCTTGCCGATCTCGCGGGAGATCTCGGCGGCCTCCATCGCGCCGTCGTTGAACAGCTTGCGGCCGAACGACCCGCCGCCCTCGGTGACGTGCACCTTCACCGCGCTGAGCGGGAGCCCGTACTGGGCGGCGATGCTCTCCTTGGTGACGATCGGGTTCTTCTGCGCCGACCAGATCTCCGCCCGGTCGCCGCGCACGTCGGCGATCGCGCAGTTGGTCTCCAGCGCGCTGTTGCTGCGGAAGAAGAAGGTGAAGTCGCCCTCGACGCTGTCGTCGCCCTTCGGCGCCACCAGCGGGACCTCGGCCGCGCGCAGCTCGTCGAGGACCGATTCGTCGGACTTGCCCTCGATCGTGCCGGGCTTCCAGTCCACGTCCAGCGCCCGCACGGCGTCGATGCACTGGCCGAAGGTCTCCGCGCGCACCGCGACACCGGTGGAGACCGCCACGACGTCGGTGACGCCGGGCATCGTGGCGACCTCGCCGCGGTTGCGCACGGTGCCGGGCTTGCCGTTGAGCGTCGGCGGGCGGCACACCATCGTCGGCAGCGCGCCCGGGATCTTGAGGTCCATCGCGAACTTCTTCGACCCGGTCACCGCCGCGAGCGCGTCCACGCGGTTGCGCGGGGTGCCGATGACCGAGAACTCCTCGTCGGCCTTGAGCTGCACCGGGACCTCCTCGGTGCGCTGGCCGGCAGTTTTCTCTGCCAGCTCGCCGATGCCGAGGGTGTGGCCCAGCAGGTCGGTGATCACGCCCTGCTTGAGGCGCAGCGTCGCCACGGCCTGGCCCAGCTCGACGGCGGCGGCCTGCAGCAGGCGGCCGCGCGCGACGGCGGCGGCGACGCGGATCGGGGTGTAGGTCGACAGCGTGGTGCCGGAACCGCCGGTGATCTGGTTGAACACCAGCTCCGGGCGGGCGTCGGCGAGCGAGACGTGGACGTTCTCCAGCGGCACGTCCATCTCCTCGGCGATGAGCATCGCGGTGGAGGTGGTGATGCCCTGGCCGACCTCGGCGCGCGGCAGCTCGAACGACACGGTCCCGTCGGTGTTGACGGTGACGGTGATGAGGTTCGCGGTGGGCGCGGCGGAGAACTCCAGCAGGTCGCTGAGATCGGCGACCTCTGCGAGCGCGGGGGAGGGAACCGGAGGCAGCCCTTCGGCTCGCGCCGCGGGGGCGGTCAGGTTCAGATCGGCCGCGGCGACCAGCGTCGGCGCCGCCAGCACGTAACCGAGGAAGCCGCGACGCCCGACGGCGTGGGACGGGGCTTCGGCCGGCTCCGAAGGTGGCGGTGAGGTTCGGTCCGCGGTCGTCATCTCGCTCCCCCTCCGCCGGACGCGCCTGCGTGCCCGGCAGCCGGAATAATGGGCGTGGCCTGGGAAAACACGTTTCCCAGGCCATTCGAACAGCGGAACTGTAACGTTGAACGTTGAACAGGTCAACGGATCGGCCCCGGAACAAGATCACGATCGAATCAAGCGGCCAAAGTGCCCGATCCGCCGTCCGTTTCACGCGTCCGGCGAGTCGAACCGGCGGCGGACGTCCTCGGCGACCTGCGGGTGCCCGGCCGCCTCGATGAGCTTCGCGAACCGGTGCGCGGTCAGCCTGCGCACCGGGTTGCGCTCGCCGTGCAACCCGAGCTGGTCGAGCAGCATACCGACGTGGTCCGACGGCGTGCGCGCCCCACCGGTCAGCTTCTTGAACACGCCCCACCCGACGCACGCCAGCAGCGGAACCACCACCCACGCAGGCCATTCCAGCACGAGCCCGAACACCACCGGGATCAGCGCGGCGATCCCGAGTCCGATGTAGAGGATCCGGTTCTCCTTGCTCACAGCACGAACTCCTCCGGTCGTGGGTACGCGTAGTCCTGGTTCTGCACGCCCTGAGCACGATCGATCAACTGCGCCAACCGGATCGCGACGTGCGGGTGACCGTGTTCGGTTCGGCTCCAGTCCTGCCCGATGACGTAGAGCCGCCCGAGCAGCCGCACCGAGCTCTTCGCCGCCTCGACCGGAATCGTGAGCAGCAGATCGGCGTTCGACACCCGTCCCGCTGTCGCGAGCCATTGGCCGAGCAGGTGATCGGCGTAGTCCAGGCGATGCGCGAACAGCGCGCGCCACCCGGCGACGAGGCCGCTCCGCGCCTCCGGTCGTGCGGCGAGCGGGCGGGAGACCCGGGAGACGTCGGTGAGCCGGTTCGGCTCGGCCAAGCGGGCGAACAGCGCGAAGTCGACGTCCCAGGGGTGCTCGCGGCCCAGCCCGCGTTCGAGTCGCTGGAGCAGGTGGAGGAGCAGGAAGTCGTTGTCCGCCACCAGGTTCAGCAACGCCTCCTGCGCGAGGGGAGACCCGCGCTCCCGGCGGCTCCGGTGGTGCAGCCGCACCACCGCCTGGGCCGGGTAGTCGGGCGCGATCAGGTTCGCGGTGAGCGTGACCAGGATCTGCCCGACCTCGTCCGGCAGCTCGGGGTCCGTCGCCCAGTCGTAGATCAACCGGCGAAAGCGCCTGCCGTACCGGTGATCCTCCAGCCCGTTGGTCAACGCCTGGACGGCGAAGTCCCGCAGCGGCCGGCTCCGGTGGTTGTGCCGCTCCATCCACCGCTCGATCAGCCAGACGACGTGCCCGGGGCTGCCCGTGCGCAACGCCTGAGCGGTGAACCGGTCGACCAGGTCGATGCGATCCGCGCCGGTCAGCGGCTCCATCCTGATGACCTCGTCCACCCAGCTGCAGAACGTCCGGCGCAGGTCCGGGTAGTTGTCCCAGAAGTGCTCCAGCAGCGCGCGGTCGAAGTCCCACTTGCCGAGGTCGATGCGGTTCGGCGTGACGAGGTCGATGCCGAGCTCGTCGAGCTGCGTCCGGTACCCGCTCTGCTCCAGCCGCGGTGGCTCGGACGCGTCGAGCTCCATCAGCTCCACCAGGCGGTGGGCGGCGAAGAACACCGCGTCGCCGGAGGCGCCGTGGCACAGGGCGGAGGCGAGCAGGATGGCGCGTTCCCGGCCTCCGGGCCGCTGCTCCACCAGCTTGGACACCTCGGCCCGCCGGTCCGCTCGTTGGGAGAGCGCTTCGGCGAGCAGATCGTCCACGCGGACGCCCGGTGCCTGCCTGCTGATCGCGACGATCCGGCCCGCCAGAGCCGCGATCTCGGACATCGGGAGTTCGAGAGCGGAGGAGACGCGATCCGGGGACAGCTGATCGCCGGTGCGGTGGAGGCCCTCGGCCTTCAGGTGGCTGCGCAGCACCCGCTCGCCCGCCGGGCGGCCGATCCGCTCGGTGAACTGCCGCAGCTCGTCACCGAGGAGCGGGACGAACTCGTCGGGCACCACCACGACCAGGTGCGCCCCCGCGCTCACCAGCCTGGTTCGGAACTCGGGTAGTTCGCGCAGCCGCGCCCGGAACACCTCCTCGCCGGAGTCGAGCAGGTCCAGCACGAGCCGGTGATCGGCCAGCAGCTCGACGGCGTGCAGGTGCCTGCTCAGCTCGTAGGGCTCGTCGGTGAGCAGCGAGTACGGCGAGGCGTCGCCGGCGCCCATGTTGACCAAGATCTTCGCCGCCGTGCTGCGGCCGCTCCCGGCCGGTCCGGTCAGGAACACCGTCCCGTTGCGGCGCAGGGCTTCGTGCGCGGCGTCGAGACCGGGCGGTGCCACGAAGCGCCGCTCGCTCCACCCCAGATCGCCCTTGAAGGTCAACCTGGGGCCGCGCAGCCGGCTCATGACGCTCTCGTAGCCGGAGTCGTAGAGGTGGAAGATGTGCCCGGTGCCGGTGTGGATGGAGGAGTCGGTCACCTCGGCGTCGAAGTGGGTTTCGGTCGCGGGTTCGGCGTCCTCGGTCATCGGCGGTCGTCCTTCGGGTGCTGGATGAACTGGTCGCCCGAGCCGCTGTGGTGCGGGCCGCTGGTGGGGGCGTTGAAGTGCGTGGTGGCGCCGCCCATATTGAGACCGCCGTTGATGGTTCCGGCCTGGACCCGCGGGCCGTCTCCGGTGCTGTGGTCGTAGTTGTGGACGTGGCCGGAGGAACTCGGTCCCTCCTGGTCGTCGTCGAGCGCGGGCACGAGTTTCACGAGGTGGCGGGCGAGGCGGTCGAGGTCGTCGTCGGCGTTGCGGACGTCGAAGTCCAGCGCGTTGAGGAAGGCGAGGAACTCCAGCTCCGCGGGGAGGTCCTCGGATCTGAGGTGCGGCAGTCCGCGCCCGCAGTGGACCGGGATGATCCGAGCCCCGGCGCGCTTGGCGTTGAGTATCTCGAACCGGATGAAGTCGTTCTCCCGGGCCAGCAGCGGGTTCCCGTCCTCGTCCGGGAACTTCGCCCAGCCCGCCCCCATCAGCACCAGCAGGACCGTGGTGGTCGACGACTCGCGGTGCAGCCGCGTCCGGTAGTTCTCGCCCGGATCCATGTTGGCGTCCCGGAATACCAGCTTGTCGCCGAACCGATCGGACAGGGCCTTCTCGACGGGCACCGCGGCGAACTCACCGCTGTCGCCGGATCGGTAGTTGACGAAGATCTCGGGCACGACGGTTCTCCTGTTCGGTTGCAGGGCAGGGTGATTCAGCCGTTGTGGTGGTGCAGAGAGGTGATCAGGGCCGGTTGGAGGGCCTGGACCGCGGGGACGCGGTGGTGCCGGGCCAGCAGCTGGCTGAGCTTGCGCAGGTCCGTGAGGACGGTGGCGGAGGCGACCGCGTCGACGACCGGCAGCACCTCGCCGGTGAGCGCGCAGGCGTGCTCGATCTGGCCCGCCGCGGCGTGGGCGAGGGCGCGGCGGAGGCCGTACCGGGCGCGATTCCGCAGCGCCTGCTCGGGCAGTCCGGCGACCTCGCGGTCGAGGACTTCGGTTGCCTGGTCGGTGCGGCCCAGGTCGTGCAGGCACCAGCCGGTGATCATCGAGACCGGGTCGCTCAGGTTCGACGCGCCCAGCACCGGACCGGACTCCGGTTGCGCTGAGTCGAGGTGCGCTCGGGCGAGGTCGAGCGTGCGCATGCAGCGGTCGTAGTCGCCCGCCAGCGCGTGCCCCTGGGCCTCGTGCAGCGCGGCCCAGCCCCGGATGCGGTCGGTGAGCGCGTCGCGCCGGGCCCGCCGGGCGATGTCGATGGTCTCCCGCGCGTCGTGGCGGTAGAGGGTGACCAGCGCGCGGCGCACCAGCGCGTGGGCGCCCAGGCTCCGGTCGCCGCCGGCCTCGGCCAGCCGCACCGACTTGTCGGTCCACCACAGCGCGGTGCGGTCGTCCCCGGCTTCCTGGGTCATCCAGCCCGCGAACTCGGCATAGCGGGCCGTCAGCGCCAGGATCTCCGCCGCCTGCGCGGGATTCGCGTTGCGGGCCATGTCGCGCAGCGAGTGCGCCTGGGCGACCAGGCTCGGCAGCACCAGCGAGGGGCCTGCGGTCTGCCCGAGCGCGCGCAACTGGGCGAACATGGCCTGGAACGGTTCGGTGGCACCGGTCGCGGCGAGCGCGCGCGAACCGCCCACGCCGAAGGCCACCGCGGAGGCGGCACCGGCCGTCAGGACGCTCCTGCGGTCCACCGGTTGGAACGAACTGCTTCCGTCGGAATCGAGTCGCAACACCCACACCTCATCACCGTCGGTCGGGATATCGGATGGCAGAGGTGCTTTCGACGAATGCTCGGCGACGAGGTCGGACAGCGTTCCCCCGGAATTCAGCGCGACATCGGCTCGGCGCGCCAGATCGGGAGTCGGTGGTTTGCCGCCGGTTTCGATTTTGCTGAGATAACCCTTGCTGTAGTGCAGGAGTGCCGCGAGCCGGGAGAGCGACAGTCCGGCCTCGTTCCGCAATCGTCGAAGCTCTGCCCCGAACAGTGTGGGCCGCTCGGTCAACTCGCCCCCCGGGTTGCCCGTTTCCCGTTCACCCCGGCGCCGGGAAACGGGTGGTCGGGCGCTCCTGCCAGCGCACATGGTGGGTTCAGCGGGTCCAGTCCTGAAGCTGGAACTCCGCCTGACCCTAGGAGAAGTGATGTTGACCGACGACCTCTCCCGCGAATTGACACCCGAACAGCGCAGCGCTTCACCTGCGCGCCTGCTCGGCCGCGTGGCGACGACGCTGGGATTCACCGCCGTCCAGGTGTGGGCGTTCTTCGAGTTGGCCTCGTTGCACGTGTCCGGACCGGTTCTGGTGGCGCTCGTCGTCGTCATGGCCGCCGCATTCCTCGTCACCGTCGAAGCCTGGATGGAAATGCGCTGGCTTGCGTCAGCAGCGCTGCGCACACCGACGGATTCTGGCGGAGATCGGAACTGAGAGCGGCGGTTCACCAACGGTTTCCCGTTTCCCGTTCGGTCGTGAACCGGAAACGGGAACGGGGGAGCGGAGCGAGGCTGGGGGTCTCGCTCCGCTCCTTCACGTTCGCAGGGGGCGGTGGGAGATGAGTTGGAGGAGGAGCTCGGAGACGTCGAAGTCGGTGATGAGGCTGGTGACGATGCCCGAGCGCAGCACCGCGTCGATGGCGCGGGCCTTGGGCGTGGTGTAGCCGACGGCGATGACCTCGGGGACCGCGCGCAGCTGCTCGTGGGGGATGGCCAGGACGTGGTGGGCGAGACCGGTGGACAGCTCGTTGCCGTCGGCGTCGAAGAGGCGGGCGGCGATCTCGGCGGTGGCGCCGCGCTCGCGGATCGACTCCCGCTCGGCCGGGCTCAGCGAGTCGTAGACGGTCGACTCGTTCTCCTGCCAGGCCCCGATGCTCACCACCGCCTTGGTGAGGTGGTGGAACTGCTCGAAGGTCTCGGCGATGCCGGGCTGGTTGCGCAGGATCTCGGTGGTGCGGCGGTCCGGCAGCACCAGCGGACCGTAGATGGGGTAGGACTCGCCGCCGGCGACCGCGGCCACCCGGCCCACCGTCTCCACCGAGCGGTCCCGCATGTCCATCCCGGCCTGCACGCCGCAGAGCTGCACGATCGGGCACTTGGGCAGGCTGCGGACGGCCTCCGCCATCGCGTTGACCGAACGCGCCCAGGACAGGCCGATGACGTCGCCCGGCACGGTGATCTCGGAGAGGAGCTGCGCGGCCAGCGCACCGACCCGGCGGCGCAGGTCGGGACGCTCGGCCTTGGACTGCGCTCGGCTGAGCACCAGCGCGCGCCGCAGGCCGTAGGCGGTGCGGAGTCGTTCGGACTGCTCCACGTCGACCGGGAACGGCAGCTCGAACGAGATCTTGATCAGGCCGCTCTCCTGCGCCGATGTCAGGATCCGGGCGACCTTGAAGCGGCTGATGCCGAACTCCTCGGCGATTTCCAGCTTCGAACGCCCGGCGACGAAGAACCGGTGCGCGATGGACGCCGCCGTCATGGTGTCGATGAGCCCGCTACGTGGCCGGGAAGTGCTCATATGAGCACTATAACGTGAAATCTGAACGAAAGGTTGACGTCATCAACAGTGAACCTCTTCAATGCGTGGCAAGTTCAGGGCAGAGTACAGCGCAGTTCGCTCAGATGAGCGCTCTGGAGTCGGAGGTGTGATGCGGGCCGCGATCATTGACGAACCCGGTTCCATCCGGGTTGGCGACGTACCGGATCCGGTACCTCGGGAGCGGCAACTGGTGGTGAAGGTCGGCGCCACCGGCATCTGCGGCACCGATGTGCACATCGCCGACGGGCACTTCCCGCCCACGCCTTACCCGATCGTGCCGGGCCACGAGTTCGCGGGCGAGGTCGTCGAGGTGGGCCCGGACGTCCCGGGCGACTGGGAGGTGGGCGACCGGGTCGCGGTCGACCCGTCGCTGTTCTGCGGGTACTGCACGCCCTGCCGCAACGGGCACGGCAACCTCTGCGCGAACTGGGGCGCCACGGGTGACACCGTCGACGGCGCGTTCGCCGAGTACGTCGCCGTTCCCTCGGCCAACTGCTACCGGATGCCCGACGAGCTGACCTGGCAGCAGGGCGCTCTCGTGGAACCGGTCTCCTGCGCGGTGCACGGCGTCCGGCAGATCGGCGTCGAAGCCGGCGAGAAGTTCCTGATCATCGGCGCGGGCACGATGGGCCTGCTGATGCAGCAGCTGCTCCAGCGCGCGGGCGCGCAGGTCACCGTCGCCGACCGCAACGCCGCGCGGCTGCCGCGCGCCGAGCGGCTGGGCGCGGTCGCCACCACCGAGGACGCCGCCGAGCTGGAGGGCGGTTTCGACGCCGCCGTCGACTGCACCGGTGCCGCCCCGGCCATCGAGACCGCCTTCGACAAGCTGCGCCGCGGCGGACGACTGCTGGTCTTCGGCGTCGCCCCGGCCGAGGCGCGGATCTCGTTGTCGCCGTTCCGCATCTACAACGACGAGATCAAGATCGTCGGCTCGATGGCGGTGCTGCACAGCTTCGGTCCCGCGCTCGACCTGATGGCGATGGGCGCCATCGACAGCGACGAGCTGCTCACCGACGCGCTGCCGCTGGAGGAGTTCGGCAAGGCCCTGGAGCTCATGCGCAGCGGCGCCGGGCTCAAGGTCCAGGTGCTGCCGGGAGGTGCCGATGCCTAAGTCGTTACGGCGCGGCCGGATACGGCTCGCGCTGCTGGCGATGGTCGGCTTGCTGCTGACCAGCTGCGCCGGAGCCGGGGCGCTGGGCTCCGGCGGACGAACCCTGGTGATCGCGATCGTGTCCAACCCGCAGATGGAGGACGCGGTCGCGCTCAAGGGCGAGTTCGAGAAGGAGAACCCGGGGATCAACCTGAAGTTCGTGCAGCTGCCGGAGAACCAGGCGCGCGCGAAGATCACCGCCTCCACCGCCACCCAGGGCGGTGAGTTCGACGTGGCGATGATCAGCAACTACGAGACCCCGCAGTGGGCGGCCAACGGCTGGCTGGAGAACCTCCAGCCCTACATCGACAAGACCCCCGGCTACGACGCCGACGACTTCATCCCGACCATCCGGGACTCGCTGTCGCACGACGGGTCGATGTACGCGGTGCCGTTCTACGGCGAGTCGTCGTTCCTGACCTACCGCAAGGACCTCTTCGAGCAGGCCGGTCTGGTCATGCCCGAGCACCCGACCTGGCAGCAGATCGCCGATTTCGCGGCCAAGCTCGACAACCCGGCCACCGGCATGTCGGGCATCTGCCTGCGCGGCAAGCCCGGCTGGGGCGAGAGCCTGGCGCCGTTCTCCACGGTCGCCAACACCTTCGGGGCCCGCTACTTCGACGAGAACTGGAACGCCCAGATCACCTCGCCGGAGTTCAAGGCGGCGGCCAACTTCTACGTGAACCTGGTGCGCGAGCACGGTGAGATCGGTGCCTCCAGCGCCGGGTTCTCCGAGTGCGGCACGCACTACGCGCAGGGCCAGGCCGCGATGTGGTACGACGCGACGGTCATGGCCGGCACCAACGAGGACCCGGCCGAGAGCAAGGTCGTCGGCAAGAACGGCTACGTCGCCGCCCCGGTCGAGCGCACCCCCGAGGCCGGTTGGCTCTACACCTGGTCGCTGGCAATGCCCAAGGTCGCCAAGGACAAGGACGCCGCCTGGCAGTTCATGAGCTGGATGACCTCCAAGCGGTTCGTCAAGCAGGTCGGCACGACCTTCGGCTGGAACCGGGTTCCGCCGGGCGTGCGCAAGTCGACCTACGAGATCCCGGAGTACCAGCAGGCCGCCGCGGCCTACGCGCAGCCGACGCTCTACGGCATCGACAAGGCGAAGCAGTCCAACACGATGGCGAACCCCGTTCCGTACCCGGGGATCCAGTTCGTCGGCATCCCGGAGTTCCAGGACCTGGGCACCCGGATCAGCCAGCAGTTGTCGGCGGCCATCGCCGGACGGATCACCGTCGACGAGGCCCTGGAGCAGTCCCAGGAGTACGCCGAGTCCGTCGGCGAGTCCTACCGGGAGACGCGATGAGCCAAACGGTGGTCGAAGAAGTCCAGGCGCCCGCGGTGCGCAAGAACGAGACCGCGAAGTCCGGTGCCTGGCTGCGGCGGGCGCCGCTGCTGCCCGCGCTGCTGTTCACGGTTCTGGTCACGCAGATCCCGTTCCTGATGACTGTGGTCTACTCGTTCCAGTCCTGGAACCTGGTGCGGCCCGGTTCGCGCCACTTCGTGGGTCTGCGCAACTACGTCGACGTCTTCGCCGACAGCCAGTTCCGCGGGGCGCTGCTCAACACCGTGGTGCTGACCGTGGTGTGCGTGTTCATCTCGATGCTGCTGGGCCTGGGCCTGGCGATCCTGCTGGACCGGAAGTTCCTGGGGCGCGGCGTGGTCCGCACCCTGCTGATCACGCCGTTCCTGATCCTGCCCGCGGCCGGTGCGCTGCTGTGGAAGACCACGATGTTCGACCCGACCTACGGGCTGCTGAACTTCGTCTTCGGCGGCGACACCGACTGGCTCGCGGAGTTCCCGCTGGCGTCGGTGATGACGCAGGTCATCTGGCAGTGGACGCCGTTCATGATGCTGCTGATCCTGGCGGGCCTGCAGGGCCAGTCCAAGGAGGTGCTGGAGGCCGCCGCGGTCGACGGCGCCGGGCGGTGGCGGACGTTCGCGTCGATCACGCTGCCGCAGCTGTCGCGGTACCTGCAGCTGGCGGGTCTGCTGGGGGCGATCTACATCGTCAACAGCTTCGACGCGATCTTCCTGATGACGCAGGGCGGTCCGGGCACGGCCAGCACCAACCTGCCGTACTACATCTACCAGCGCGCGTTCGAGGGCTTCGACATCGGCCAGTCCTCGGCGATGGGCGTCGTCGTGGTCATCCTGACCCTGATCGTCGCGAACTTCGCGCTGCGCTTGATGTTCCGCACCTTCGGCCTGAGCGAGGCGCGCTGATGCATACCTCGAACCCGATCGGCCGGTGGGCGCTCACGGCGTTCACCTGGGTCGTGGCGATCCTGTTCGTCTTCCCGCTGCTGTGGATGGTGCTGACCTCCTTCAAGGAGGAGGCCGACGCCTACACCGATCCGCCGCGGCTGCTGTTCACCCCGACGCTGAGCCAGTTCGCCGGGATCATGGAACGCGGCTTCCTGCCGTACCTGGGCAACTCGGCGTTCGTGACGATCGTGTCGACGCTGCTGGTGCTGCTGCTGGCGGTCCCGGCGGCCTACGCGCTGTCCATCTCGGCGGTGCCCGGGACCCAGGGCGTGCTCGGATTCTTCTTGTCCACCAAGATGCTTCCGATCGTGGCGGCGATCATCCCGCTGTACGTCATCTCGCAGAACATCGGTCTGCTGGACAACGTCTGGGCGCTGGTCATCCTCTACACGGCGATGAACCTGCCGCTGGCGGTGTGGATGATGCGGTCGTTCTTCCTGGAGGTGCCCAAGGAGATGGTCGAGGCCGCCCGGGTCGACGGCGCACCGCTGCCGGTGCTGCTGTTCCGGGTGATCCTGCCGGTCGTCGCACCGGGCATCGCGGCGACGGCGCTGATCTGCGTGATCTTCTCCTGGACGGAGTTCTTCTACGCGGTCAACCTCACCGCCGCCCAGGCCGGCACCGTGCCGGTCTTCCTGGTCAGCTTCATCACCAGCGAGGGCCTGTACTGGGCCCAGCTGTCGGCGGCGGCCCTGATGGCCTCGCTGCCGGTGATGGTCATCGGCTGGATCGCGCAGAACCACCTGGTGCGCGGTCTGTCGATGGGCGCCGTGAAGTGAGGCGCCGTCAAGTGAGGCGCCCCGAAGAGAGGACGCCGGTGAGGTAATCCGGACCGGGGCCGTCGGAGATATCGCGCGTTTCCGGCGGCCCCACCCGGAAAAGTCTCCCCGAATTCACCGAGACCTGGCTCACACTCCACGTCAGGTTCGGTGAATTGAGGACGTTGGTCCTAGCGAGTGCGGTCGTTCCTTCGGCATGCTGTGTGTAGCCGCTCGATTACGGGCAGGTGCGTTCGGAGGTTTCACGCTTGTTGGCTAGGGAGACGACCATGGAACAGACCAGGATCGGCGCGTCCGCATCGCACGCAGTCGAGAAGCAATCCGAGACTGCCAGGGCGTCCGCTCCTCATGAACTTCCGGCGCCTCGCTCCGCCGACGAGCTCAGCGGCAAGCCCCGCCTGATGATCACCCGCGGCAACGCGGTGGGCAGTGGTTTCGTGCTCCAGGCGGAGCGCACCACGATAGGGCGGGACGCCAT
The DNA here is from genome assembly GCF_045278815.1 of Saccharopolyspora sp. ID03-671. Taxonomy (NCBI): domain Bacteria; kingdom Bacillati; phylum Actinomycetota; class Actinomycetes; order Pseudonocardiales; family Pseudonocardiaceae; genus Saccharopolyspora; species Saccharopolyspora sp. ID03-671. Next base: position 2,038,667 of record NZ_CP134054.1, on the reverse strand, counting down.
ATGCGACATCGTCGTAGATGACATCACCGTCTCCAAGGAGCACGCCGAGATCCGGCGCCGGGGCGAGGCCCACGTGCTCGTCGACGGCGGCTCGCTCAACGGCACGTACCTCAACAGGCTGCCGGTGGACACCGCGGAGCTTCACGAGGGCGACGAGATCTGGATCGGCAAGGCCCGGTTCACCTACCGCACGGGGCTGTGAGCGCGACGCGGGCGTCGACCGGGGGTTCGAAGCTCTCCCGGTCGACGCCCGCGCTCGTCCGCTCGATCAACGGGTTTCCGCCGCGCGCAGGTCGGCGGGCCGCAGCGCGAGGGTGGCGGTGAGGCCGATGAGGCCGGTGAGCACCAGGTAGCCGCACGCCCACCACGGCGACCCGCCGCCGACCGCGATGAGCGCGGTGACGATGAGCGGGGTCAGGCCCGAGGCGTAGATGCCGGAGAACTGGTAGACGAACGACATCCCGGTGTAGCGCGAGCGCACCGGGGCCAGCTGGGCGTAGAGGGTGCCCTGGGGCGCGTAGAGCAGCGCGTGCACCACGCCCAGCACCAGCACGATGATGATCCCGGACAGCAGCAGGTCCCGGGTCTGGAACGCCACGAACGCGGGGTAGACCGACAGCGCGAACAGCCCGGCGCCCAGCGCGTAGGCGCGGCGGGGCGTGATGCGGTCGCTGACGCGTCCGAACACCGGCAGCAGCACCGCCAGCACGGCCGAGGCCAGCATCACCGAGATCAGCACGCCGTTGCGCGGCAGGTGCAGGGTCGAGGTGGCGTACGACAGGAAGAACACCGCCCAGGTGTTGAACGCGGCGCCCTCGGCCCACCGCGAGAGCAGTCCCAGCACGGTGTTGCGGCGGGTGGTGCGGTCGCGGAACAGCTCCACCAGCGGTGCCTTGGCGGCTCCCTGGGTCTCCCGCATCCGCTCGAACGGCGGGGTTTCGGCCACCCGCAGCCGGATCACCAGGCCGATGAGGACCAGCAGGATGCTCACGCCGAACGCGATCCGCCAGCCGTAGCCGAGGAACTGCGCGTCGTCGAGGACGTTGCCCAGCAGCGCGAACAGCCCGGTGCCCAGGCCGAGGCCGAGCGCGAGGCCGACCTGCGGCCACGCGCCGTACCAGGCGCGCTTGCCGGGCGGGGCGTACTCGACGGCCATGAGCACGGCGCCGGCCCACTCGCCGCCGATCGCCAGCCCCTGCACCACGCGCAGCAGCACCAGCAGCAGCGGCGCGAGCAGCCCGACCTGCTCGTAGGTGGGCAGCGCGCCCATCGCCGCCGTGGACAGGCCCATCAGCAGCATGGTGGTCACCAGCGTGCGCTTGCGGCCGATGCGGTCGCCGATGTGTCCGAACAGGATCCCGCCGAGCGGGCGGGCGACGAACCCGACGAAGAACGTGACGAACGCCAGCATCGTCGACACGGCGGGGTCGTCGGTGGGGAAGAAGAGCTTGTCGAACACCAGCCCGGCCGCGGTGCTGTACAGGAAGAAGTCGTACCACTCGACCGTGGTGCCCATCAGGCTCGACACGATCACGGTGCGCACGTCGCGGCGCGAGACCTCGCGCACGTCCGGAGCAGGCTGCAGGCCCGCGGTCATCACTGCCTCCAAGGCCGGGGTCCGGCCGGTTAAGAACGGGTGTCGGGATCAGGTACCCGGACACGCCGCGGAGGCCACGCGGAGCAGGTCGACGTGGTGGCGGGAGGTCAGCAGTGCGGGGTGGAGCACGGGCCGAGCTTCGCCGCCGGGCCCCGGCCCGGTCAACAGTGGGAGCAATTTTCCACTTTGTGGGATGCGTCGCGCGTTCGTTGACTTCGCTCCGCCCGCTGCCGAACGATGAAGCGCGTGGAACCCCTGACCCGCCGCCGCCACGTGGACCTGCTCCGCGTGGTCGCGCAGGCCTGTCGCAGCTGACTTCCCCTCCCGCTCAGATCGGACAGGCAGTCCACGTCGGACTTTTGGAGAAGCAGATGTCCCTCACCTTCCACTGGTTCCTGCCCACCTACGGCGACAGCCGCTACCTCGTCGGCGGCGGGCACGGCACGCCCACGCACACCGCCGGTGGCGCCCGCCCGGCCACGCTGGGCTACCTCGGGCAGATCGCGCGCAGCGCCGAGCAGCTCGGGTTCGAAGGCGCGCTGACGCCGACCGGTGCGTGGTGCGAGGACGCGTGGCTGTCGACCGCGATGCTCGCCGAGGTCACCGAGCGGCTGAAGTTCCTGGTCGCCTTCCGGCCCGGCCTGCTCTCGCCGACCCTCGGCGCGCAGATGGCCGCGACCTTCCAGCGGCACTCCGGGCAGCGGCTGCTGCTCAACGTCGTCACCGGCGGCGAGAGCCACGAGCAGCGCGCCTACGGCGACTTCCTGGACAAGGACGCCCGCTACGCCCGCTGCGACGAGTTCCTGGAGGTCGTGCGCGGCCTGTGGCGCGGCGAGCGGGTCGACTTCCACGGCGAGCACGTCCGCGTCGAGGGCGCCGAGCTCACCCGCGTGCCCGACCCGGTGCCGCGGGTGTACTTCGGTGGCTCGTCACCGGCCGCGGGCGACGTCGCCGCCAAGCACTCCGACGTGTACCTGACCTGGGGCGAACCGCCCGCGAAGGTCGCCGAGAAGATCGAGTGGATCCGCGGCCTGGCCGCCGCGCAGGGCCGCTCGCCGCGCTTCGGCATCCGGCTGCACGTGATCAGCCGCGACACCGCCGAGCAGGCGTGGGCCGAGGCGCAGCGGCTGCTCGACGCCCTCGACCCGTCGGTCATCGAGCAGGTCCAGGCGGGCCTGGGCCGCAGCGAGTCCGAGGGCCAGAAGCGGATGCTGGAGCTGCACCGCGGCTCCACCTCGGAGCTGGAGATCTACCCGAACCTGTGGGCGGGCGTCGGCCTGGTGCGCGGGGGAGCGGGCACGGCGCTGGTGGGCAGCCACGCCGAGGTCGCCGAGCGCATCGAGGAGTACCACGCGCTGGGCATCGACGAGTTCGTGCTCTCCGGTCACCCGCACCTGGAGGAGGCGTACTGGTTCGGCGAGGGCGTGCTGCCGATCCTGGAGCGCAAGGGCCTCTGGCGGCACCCGGCCCGCGCGGAGGCCGAACCGGCCCCGGCGAGCATCCCCTTCGCCGGAGCGCCGACTCCGGCTTCCTGAGCCGAACCCGAGACGACCCGGACGAGCGCTCTCGTCCGGGTCGTTCGCGGTTCAGCGGCGCAGCGCCTTGATGATCAGCTGACCGATGACGACGTAGACCAGCGCGGCCAGTCCGTAGTTGAGGACGACGCCCAGCAGCGCGTCGTCGGGGGTGAACACGTCACCGAGGCCCAGCACCAGGGTCTTGGCCAGGACGTAGACGACCGAGACGAACTCGTTGCCCTGGTTGGCGTCGAAGACGACGAACAGCACGTGCAGCAGGAAGATCGTGAGCACGACGCCGAGCACGACGCGGACGACGTGCGCGACGCGGGCCGAGCTCTCGTCGCGGCGGCGCCGCTCCTCGTAGTAGTCGTCCTGCGGGGGCCGACCCTGCGGGGGATAGCCGTGGCCCTGCGGCGGGTACGGGCCGCCCTGGTGCGGCGGGTAGGGGCCGTGGCCCGGGGGCTGCGGGTAATTCATGGGGCCGGATTGTGGTCAGTCGGAACCGGTCGGAACAACCCCGCGGCGATTGCGGAGAGTGGAGAGGAACGCCACGAACAACCCCTCGAAATGAGAAGAGGAATTCCGCAACCGGCGAAGACCTGGGAAATCGAGGAGTCGCCCTGCGTGAACAATTTAGCCGGGGTAAGCGAACGTTGTTCTCGCGTGATTCCGGCGAGTCCGCATCGTTGTTCCGGGCTGTGGGATCACTCCTATTCCGGATGCATGATCATCTGGCATGCTCGCCCGCCGCGCGGTAGGTCGGGGAGCGCGAAAAACCTTGCCCGAACACGACTTCTCGGATGGCAGATGAACTACGCTCAGCAACAGATGGTACACGGACGGCCACCGAACCATCGGCCGAAACGCCGTCGCACGGGCAGGAAGATCCTGGTCGTGCTGCTGGTCCTGGTGCTGGCGCTGGCCGGTTTCCTGATCTACGTGGACTACTCGCTCAAGCGGGAGGCGGCGCTGCCGACCGACGGGGAGCGGCCCGCCGACGGGCCGGGCACCAACTGGCTGCTCGTGGGCTCCGACAGCCGCGAAGGGCTCGACGCCGACCGCCAGGCCGAGCTGGGAACCGGTGACACCGCGGGCCGCCGCACCGACACCGTCATGCTGGTGCACATCCCGCAGGCCGGCGGCAAGCCCACGATGGTGAGCCTGCCGCGCGACTCCTACGTCTCGATTCCGGGGCGGGGCAAGGACAAGCTCAACTCGGCCTTCGCCTACGGCGGTCCGCAGCTGCTGACCCGGACCGTCGAAGCGTCCACGGGCGTGCGGGTCGACCACTACGCCGAGATCGGCCTGGGCGGCTTTGCCGACATGACCGACGCGATCGGCGGCGTGGACCTCTGCGTCAAGGAGCCGATGCAGGACCCGAAGGCCAACCTCGACCTGCAGGCGGGCTGCCAGGAGCTCAGCGGCCCGCAGGCGCTGGGCTACGTGCGCACCCGCGCATCGGCGCGCGGCGACCTGGACCGGGTGCAGCGGCAGCGCGAATTCCTCGCCGCGCTCACCGAGAAGGCCTCCTCCCCAGAGGTTTTCCTCAACCCGCTGCGGATCTTCCCGCTCATCCTGGACACCTCGGGCGCGTTCATCGTCAACACCGACGACCACGTCTGGCACCTCGCCGGGCTCGCGTTCGCGATGAACGGCATCGCCTCCGGGCAAGGCGTGACCACCACGGTCCCGATGTCCGGGTTCGGCGAGACCAGCGAAGGCGCCTCCGTCGTGAAATGGGACAGGGAAAAGGCGGAAACGCTTTTCGGGGCGCTCGCCAACGACACCGAGGTCCCGTCGGACGTCATCGTCACGGGAATGTGAGTCCCGGATTCCCGGCACCGAATCGGAACAATTCATTCCGATTCTGTGCCGGGATGCGCCCGGAAGAATTCCCTCAGGCGTCGGCGGCGCAGCGGAAACCGAGATTCCCGCTCGAACTGTCCGGGGTGTTCGACGTCCTCGCCGCGACCCGATAGCGGTTGCAGTAGGAGTCGTGGCACAGGTAGGACCCGCCGCGCATCGAGCGGTTCTCGATCCCCTCCGCGAAGCGGTCGGCGCACCACTCCCACACGTTGCCCGAGACGTTGTGCAGCCCGAAACCGTTGGGCTCGAAGGAATCCACCGGCGCCGTGCCCACGTGGCCGTCCTCGGCGGTGTTGCGGACCGGGAACCGCCCCTGCCAGATGTTGCAGCGGTGCTCGCCGCCCGGCGTGAGCTCGTCGCCCCACGGGTAGCGGGCCTGGTCCAGGCCGCCGCGCGCCGCGTACTCCCACTCCGCCTCGGTCGGCAGCCGCTTGCCGGCCCACGTGCAGTAGGCGACGGCGTCGTTCCACGAGACGTGCACGACCGGGTGGTCCCAGCGGCCGTCGAGGTCGCTGCCGGGTCCCTCGGGACGGCTCCAGCTCGCGCCGCTCACGCCGCACCACCACGGAGTCTGCTCCGGGCGCGGCGACTCCTTGCGCAGGTGCCCCGGCAGGAACTTGGCGAACACGTAGGTCCAGCCGAACCGCTCGGCCTCGGTGACGAACCCGGTGGCCTCGACGAACTCGGCGAAGCGCGCGTTGGACACCGCGTGGCGGTCGATGGCGAACGAGTCCACCCGGACCTCCCGGACCGGGCCCTCGGCGTCGTCGGGGAACCCGTCGGCGTCCTCGGTGCCCATCCGGAACACGCCGCCCGGCAGCACCACCATCCCGTCCCGATCGAGACCGCCCGGCGTGATCGGCTGCTCCGGCCCGCTCGCGGAACCGGAGCGCGACGGGGGACAACAGCTCGCCACTCGGCACCTCCCGCACTCGTCTTGCGCTGCGCGACGACGTTACCCGCGCGCGTCCCGCGCGGGAGGACGGCTTCCGGTGTGACGGCGGCAACTCCCGGGAACCCGGACGGACCCGGCACCGACATCTCGAACGGACGCACGACGCGCGAACGGAGACGAGATGAGCACCGAGGCGACCCCGGCTGACGAGACGACCCCGGCTGCCGAGAGGACCGCCGCCGGGAAGACCACGCCCACCGCCGGAACGTGGGCGGCGCTGCGCCCGCTGGTGCTGCGGCTGCACTTCTACGCCGGACTGCTCATCGCCCCGTTCCTGGTCGTGGCCGCCACCACCGGACTGCTGTACGTGTTCAGCCCGCAGCTGGAGCAGCTGGTCTACGACCACGAGCTGCACGTGCCCGCGAGCCCGCACCACGTGCCCGTCGACGACCAGCTCGCGGCCGCCCGCGAGGCGTTGCCCGGCGCCTCGGTGATGTCCATCCGACCCGCGCCCACGCCGACCGACACCACGCAGGTCCTGTTCGCCGCCCCGGACCTGCCGGAGAGCTTCCAGCGCACCGCGTTCATCGACCCGCACACCGCCGAGGTGCGCGGCGTGCTCGACACCTACGGCAGCGGCCAGGCGCTGCCGCTGCGCGCGTGGATCGACAACCTGCACCGCGGCCTGCACCTGGGCGACTTCGGCAGGCTCTACAGCGAGCTCGCGGCGAGCTGGCTGTGGGTGGTGGTGCTCGGCGGTCTGCTGCTGTGGTTCCGGCGCCGCCGCGCCACCCGCAGGTCCCTCGTCGTCCCCGCGCCCGCGGCCACCGGGCGCAAGCGGCTGCTGTCCTGGCACGGTGCGCTCGGGACCTGGATCGCGCTGGGCCTGCTGTTCCTGTCGGCGACCGGTCTGACCTGGTCGAACTACGCGGGCGCCAACGTCACCGCGCTGCGCGGGGCGCTGTCCTGGGAGACCCCGACCGTCTCCGCATCGGCCGTCGCGCCGGAGCACCAGGGCCATCACGGCCACGGCGGGCACGGCGCGCACACCGGCGTCGACGTCGGACCGGAGCGGGTGCTGCGGGCCGCCGAGGCCCAGGGCCTGACCGGGCCGGTGGAGATCACCCCGCCGTCCCACGGCGGCGCCTACGTGGTGCAGCAGATCCAGCGGCACTGGCCCACCCAGCAGGACTCCGCCGCCGTCGACCCGGCCACCGGCCAGGTCGTCGAGACCGTGCGCTTCGCCGACTGGCCGCTGATGGCCAAGCTCGCGCGCTGGGGCGTCGACGCGCACATGGGCCTGCTGTTCGGCGTGGTCAACCAGATCGTGCTGGCCGGACTGGTGGTGGCCCTGCTGACCGCGATCGCGCTCGGCTACCGGATGTGGTGGACGCGCCGCCCGGCAGGCAGCTTCGGCGCCCCGGTGGCCCGCGGCGCCTGGCGCCAGGTCCCGCTGCGGGTGCTGCTGCCGCTGGGCGCGGTGACGCTGGTGGTGGCGTTCTTCCTGCCGCTGCTGGGGATCTCGTTGCTGGCGTTCCTGGTCCTCGACACCGCGCTGGGGCGCTGGCGGGCGGCTCGTTCCTGACGTGACGTTCATCATCCGCTTCGCGGGAGGAACTCCGGGCCCGGGCGGCTCGACCGGCCGGGAAATTCGCTTGACCAGCCCGGATGATGGAAGACGTCGCGCACGCCGGTGAACATGTCGGTTTCGCGATGCCTCGTCGCGACGGGAATTTTCGTTCGCGCCGAGCGTTAAGCTGAACCGGAGCTCTTGGGGGACGAGCACGCTCGTGAAGGAGAAGGTTCACGTGCCGCCCCGGCACTGGACCCGCTGATCCGCCGGCCGAGATCCGGCCGCGCCCGACGCCGTCGCGGACCCCACAGCCGTGTGGGGCGATCCGCCGCGCGAGCGGACCTGACGCGCCCGCCTGAGAGCGCAGAACTCCACCGAATCGCCGTCAGCGACGCGGCGAGCCCGACCGGCAGACCGGCCGGGAGGAACACCGGCCGCGACCAGGCCCCACACGAGCGAGGTGCACGAGAACCCCATGACCGAGACGGCCGAGATCGCGGAGCCTGACCGGCAGACCACGCCGCCGAAAGCCGCCACCGTGCTGCTCGGCGTGCTGGTCGCCTCGGCGTTCGTGATGATCCTCAACGAGACGATCCTGAGCGTCGCGCTGCGCGACCTCACCGTCGACCTCAACGTTTCCACCACGACCGTGCAGTGGCTGACCAGCGGATTCCTGCTGACGATGGCGGTGGTCATCCCGATCACCGGGTTCCTGCTGGAGCGCTTCACACCCCGCCAGGTGTTCCTCACCGCGATGACCCTGTTCAGCCTCGGCACGCTGCTGAGCGGGCTGGCGCCCGGCTTCGGGATGCTGCTGTTCGGCCGCATCGTGCAGGCCGCGGGCACGGCGGTGATGCTGCCGCTGCTGATGACCTCGGCGATGCGGCTGGTCCCGCCGAACAAGCGCGGGGCCACGATGGGCACCATCTCGATCGTCATCGCGGTCGCCCCCGCCGTGGGCCCGACCATCGGTGGTGCGGTGCTGTCCTCGCTGGGCTGGCGCTGGATGTTCTGGATCGTGCTGCCGCTGGCGGTGCTCGCCCTTGCGATCGGTGCGGTGTGGATGCGACTGGACAGCGAGACCCGGTCGGTCCCGCTGGACGTGCTGTCGGTGCTGCTGTCGGCGATCGGCTTCGGCGGCCTGCTCTACGGCCTGTCGGCGATCGGCGAGTCCGGTGGTGCGCACGCGATCCCGCCGTGGGTGCCGCTCGTGGTGGGCGCCGTGGCGCTGGTCCTGTTCGTGAGCCGTCAGCTGCGGCTGCAGCGCGACGACAAGGCGCTCCTGGACCTGCGGCCGTTCCGCAACCGCTCGTTCGTGGTGCCGCTGGTGCTGGCCGCGCTGCTGTTCATGTGCCTGCTGGGCGCGGCGGCGATCCTGCTGCCGCTGTACCTGCAGACGGTGCTCAAGACCAGCACGTTCGTCAGCGGTCTGGCGGTGCTGCCCGGTGGTCTGCTGATGGGCCTGATGGGTCGGCCGGTCGGCAGGCTGTTCGACCGGGTCGGGCCGCGCCCGCTGGTCATCCCGGGTGCGGCGGCGATGGCGGCGGCGCTGTGGCTGTTCGCCACGCTCTCGCCGGAGTCCCCGCTGGGCGCGGTGATCGGCTTCCACCTGCTGCTGATGCTGGGCCTGAGCCTGATGATGACGCCGCTGATGACCTCGACGCTGAGCTCGCTGCCGGATCACCTGTACTCGCACGGCAGCGCGATCCTGGGCACGCTGCAGCAGGTCGCGGGCGCGTTCGGCACGGCGGTGTTCGTGACGGTCTCGTCGCTGAGCTCGACCAACCCGGCGGGCATCCCCGACGCGGCGGGCCTGCGCACGGCGTTCATCGTCGCCGGTGGCATCGGCCTGCTGGCCTTCGCCACCGCCCTGTTCATCCGCAAGACCGACGGCCAGGGCGCCTCGGCAGCGGCCGCGGCGCACTGACCGAACCGTCGAAAGAGGCCGGGGGCACGTGGAAACCCACGTGCCCCCGGCCTCTTTCTGGCGCCCCCCGGCCTCTTCTGCTGGTGTTCAGTTCGGTGCGTTCCTCACCAGTGGACAGTTTTAGCCATAATCACCCGTGATCAATGTCCTTTTTGTCCGGACAATTATGGCTAAAACTGTCCGACTCCAGGACCCCTACTTCCGGGAGCGGAGGAGCTTGTTGAAGGACTTGGCGTTCTTCGGGGCCGCGTGGAGGCGGCCCGCCGCCGCGTCGTCGATCAGGGCGTCGACGGTCTCCGCCGCGCACGCGCGGTTCGCACCGATGCCGCCCGCCGCGCCGCGCTTGGCCCAGCCCACCACGTAGGTGCCCGGCTGAACCCGGCCCGCGGTGTTCGGGATGACCCCGCTGGCCTCGTCGAACGGCAGCTGCGGGATCCGCACCCCGCGGCTGCCCACCGACCACAGCACCATCCCGGTCTCCACGTCGCGGCTGCCGGAACCGTCGCCGACCCGCAGCGCGCGGACCTGCGCGTCCCCGACGACCTCGGTCGGAGCCGACGAGAACCGCAGCACCAGGCGGCGGTCCCCGGCCGGAGCCCGGTCCCAGTCGACGTCCTCGACCGGCAGGTCGCGCAGCAACCCGGCGGTCGAGCCCTCGGCCGCCGAGGCGATGACCTCGCCCGCACCGCCGTGGCCGTCGACCACGATGCGGCCCGCCAGCCGCTGCTGGATGCCGACCCACTCCGAGCGCGTGAACGCCGCGTGCTCGGGCCCGCGCCGCGCCAGCAGCACGACCTCGCGGACCTTGCTCTTGCGCAGCGCCGCGAGCGCGTGCTCGGCGATCGGGGTGCCGACCAGCTCGTCGGGATCGCTGAGCAGCAGCCGCGCCGCGTCCAGCGCGACGTTGCCGTTGCCCACGATCACGACCCGTTCCGCCGACAGCTCCACCGCGTCGGCCGCCAGGTCCGGGTGCCCGTTGCACCAGGCGACGAACTCGCGCGCGGCGAGCGTGCCGGGCAGGTCCTCGCCGGGCAGCCCGAGCGTGCGGTGACCGGGCGCGCCCACGGCGTAGATCACCGCGTTGTGGTGCTCGGTCAGCTCGGTGTGGCTGACGGTGCGGCCCACCTCCACGCCCAGGTGCATCCGCACCCGCGGGTGCTTGTAGCTGGTCGCGAAGGTGTGCTCGATCTGCTTGGTGCTGGGGTGGTCCGGCGCGACGCCGAACTTGATCAACCCGCCCGGCGTGGTCATCCGGTCGATCAGCGTGATCTCGGCGTCGGTGGAGCGCAGCAGCGACTGCACCGCGTAGCCGGCGGCCGGCCCGGTTCCCACGACCGCCACGCTCGGCGCAGCGGCGTGCGTCGGCAGCGATCGTGGGAACTGCGGCTGACCCCAGGGGTAGGAGGCCGGGATCTCGGAGAACCGCTCCCGGTTGATCTCGGCGTGCACGGACAGCTCACCGGTGAGCTTGTCGATCGGGAACACCGCGTCCACCGGGCACGCATCGGCGCAGGCGCCGCACCCGATGCAGGCGCGCGGGTCGATGTAGAGCCGGTCGGTGGTCCCGAAGTCGGGCTCGTCCGGGGTGGGGTGGATGCAGTTGACCGGGCACACCGAGATGCACGATGCGTCGGCGCAACAGGATTGCGTGATCGCGTAGGTCATGGCCGTGTGCTCAGATCATGTGGACGCGCTTGTAGAACGCGATCGAGGTGCGGGTGAGCAGGCCGGCTTCGTCGAGGAACTCGATGAGCCCGGCGCTGGCGTTGCGCATCAGCGACTTGCGGTGCTCGTTGGACTTGACCTCCGCCAGCGCGCGCTTGGTGTCGATCCCGACCGAGGCGTAGACCTTCGGGCTGACCAGGGCGTTCACGATGACGTAGGCGGCGATGCTGATGATCGCGGCGCTGATGTGGCGCTTGACCCGCCCGATGCTCTGCATGTGCTCCTTGATCTCCTCCCGGGCGAACTTCATGTGCCGGGACTCCTCGACCACGTGGATCTTGGAGCTGGTGCGCACGATGTCGAGGACGTTGTCGCCGCGCATCCAGTCGCGCTGCATCACGTCGAGCACTTCCTCGGCGACCAGACCGGCGCCGTAGGCGACCTCACCGGTGGCGAGGCTCTTCAACCCCCGCGCGAGCTCGATGACGCCGCGGCTGGGGAAGTAGGCGGGGACTTCGAGCTTCTGGCAGATGCGGGCGAACATGATCGAGTGCCGGCACTCGTCGGCGACCTCGGTGAGGGCGAACTGGAACTCGGAGTTCGCGGGGTCCTTGACGTACTGGTCCCGGAGGATCATCTGCTGCAGGATCATCTCGAACCAGATGCCCGTGCTCATGATCGAGCAGACTTCGTGCCTGGTCAGCGCGATCCGCTGCTGTTCGGTGAGCTCATCCCACAGCTTGGTCCCGTAGAGCGTGCTCCACTCGGGGTTGAGGCCGTACTGGTCCTCGGGCAGCGGGCTCTCCCAATCGATTTCCGTGCTGGGGTCGTAGGAGAGCGTCTGCGAGGACTCCAGCAGGCGGCTGGAGAAGTCCTGCTCGGCGCTCTGGCCGGCAACACCGACGGCGGTCATTGCGCACCTCCGCAGTTCGTCGTACTCGAAGTAACAGGAACAGACTGTACCCCATAAATCCGCGGTTGCGGAGTCCCTTTTTCCCGGCGGCTAGACTTTGCGGGTGACCGCATCAACGACACGGCAGGTGGACGGCCGCAGCGCCCGGTGGGCGGGGTATCGAGAGAAGCGGCGGAAAGAGCTGGTCGATGCGGCGCTGAGAGCCATCGCCAAGCATGGGCCCGAGGTGTCGGTCGAGCTGATGGCCGAAGAGGCCGGGGTGGCCCGGCCGCGGCTGTACAAGTACTTCAACGACACCGCCGACCTGGGCGCGGCGATCGCCGAGCGCGTCGCCGAGATGGTCACCGAAGAGCTCGCGCCGATGTTCAACCCGCGCGGCACGCCGAACGAGATGATCCGCGCCGCGATCGGCGCGCACACCAACTGGCTGGCCGAGCACGGCAACCTCTACCGCTACCTGAGCATGAACTCGGCGACCGGTGGGGCCGGGCAGAACGTCGTCACCGACGTCAAGACGGTGATCGCCCGCCAGGTCACCGGGCTGTTCCAGTTCTTCCTGGACCAGTTCGGCGTCCAGATCCCGGTCGTGCAGCCGCTGGCCTTCGGGATCGTCGGTCTCGTCGAGTCCGGCGCGAACAGCTGGCTGGAGGACCCGGGCGGGCTCACCCTCGACGAGCTCACCGACTGGCTCTGCGACTGGACCTGGCACCTGCTCGACCAGTCGCTCCAGGTCTACGGCATCGAGCTGGATCCGAATCTGCCCTTGGCAGAAGCGGATCCAGCCGACTGACTCAGAGCATGTTCGCCTGCCGGTAGACCGCCACCGCGGGTGGGGTGAGCAGGCCCGCTTCGTCGAGGAAGTCCATCAGGCCCGCGCAAGCGTTGCGCAGCATGGACTTCCGGTGCTCGTTGGCCGCGGCGGCGGCCACCCCGTCGCGGGGCCGGATGCCGACCGCCTTGTAGACCTGCGGGCTGACCAGGCTGGTGATGATCGCGTAGGCGACGCCGGAGATCAGCAGCGCGCTGGCCTGGCGCTGCAGGGTTCCGATGCCCTGCACGTGGGCCTTGGTCTCCTCCCGGGCGAACTTCATGTGCCGGGACTCCTCGACCACGTGGATCTTGGAACCGGTGCGGACGACGTCGAGCACGCGGTCATCGCGCATGAAGTCGCGCTGCATCACGTCGAGCACTTCCTCGGCGACGAGCGTGCCCGCGTAGGCGACCTCCCCACCGGCGACGCTCTTGAAGAACCGCGCCAGTTCGATGACCACCTTGTGCGGGAAGTAGGCGGGAACTTCGAGCTTCTGGCAGGCGCGGGCGAACATGATCGAGTGGCGGCACTCGTCGGCGATCTCGGTGAGGGCGAACTGGAACTCGGAGTTCGCGGGGTTCTTGACGTACTGGTCCCGGAGGATCATCTGCTGCAGGATCATCTCGAACCAGATGCCGGTGCTCATGATCGAGCAGACTTCGTGCCTGGTCAGCGTGATCCGCTGCTGTTCGGTGAGCCCGTCCCACAGCTTGGTCCCGTAGAGCGTGCTCCACTCGGGGCTCAGCCCGTACTGGTTCGCCGGCAACGGAGCGTCCCAGTCGATCTCGGTCATCGGGTCGTAGGACAACATCTCCGACGATTCGAGCAATCGCGTGGAGAAGTCCGGTTCCACGTGATGGACAGCAGTCATGTCCACACACCTCCGCACTACGCTGTACTGGAAGTAACAGGAACACGACTGTAACCCATATTTTCCTGATGCAGAACACCGTCTGACCAGCGGTGCGGGTAGCGGAACCTCAGACGCCGCCTGGACTCCGCGCGTCACCCCTGACCTATGCCGATGCACGGCGTCGCGGCGTGCTCGCCGGACGACGCCGAGAACCCGCGGCGGTGCCGGTTGCGGGCGTGGTGGTCACGCCTCGCGGCCGGCGCCGCTCGCGCGCAAACCTGCGGTCCTGATCAGGAGTTCTCGCGCGCCTTGGCGGCTTTCGCGGCCTTGTCGGCCTTGCGGGCGCGGGCCCGCTCCTCCTCGCGGCGCGCCTCGACGCGGGTGGTGCGCTCCTGCTGGAGCCACTCCGGGTCCTCGTCGCGGAGGGCGTTGATCTGCTCGGTGGTCAGCGGGTCGGCGTAACCGTGGCGCGCCAGGCCGCTGATCGACACCCCGAGCTTGGCCGCGACGACCGGGCGCGGGTGCGGGCCGTTGCGGCGGAGATCGCGCAGCCACTCCGGCGGGTCGGCCTGCAGCGCGTTGAGCTCGTCGCGCGAGACCACGCCCTCCTGGAACTCGGCGGGGGTGGCCTCCAGCAGCACACCGAGCTTCTTGGCCGCCGTGGCGGGCTTCATCGTCTGGACGGATTTGCGCGACGTCATCCGACCAGCGTATCCGGTGACTCCGGTAGGTAGTCTGGCCAGGTGACAGACTCGGCCGACTCCTTCGACCTCGCCTACGTCCCCGGCGTGACGCCCGACAAGTGGGCGCGCAAGTGGCAGGAGCGCGAGCCCCGGGTTCCGCTGCACCTGCACCAGACCCCGCCCGCCGAGGCGACCGGGCTGATCCGCGGGGGAGAGGTCGACGCGGCGCTGCTGCGGCTGCCGATCGATCGCACGGGCCTGCACGCCATCCCGCTCTACACCGAGCAGACCGTGGTCGTGGTGCCCAAGGACCACCTCATCGCCGCCGCCGACGAGGTCACCCCCGAGGACCTGGCCGAGGACGTGGTGCTGCACCCGCTCGACGACGCCCTGGACTGGGAGCGCCCGCCGGGCCTGCCCGCGATCGAGCGCCCGGCCACCACCGCCGACGCGATCGTGCTCGTCGCCGCCGGGGTGGGGCTGCTGGTCGTGCCGCAGTCCCTGGCCCGGCTGCACCACCGCAAGGACCTCACCTACCGGCCGATCGGCGACGTGCCGGAATCCACCGTCGCGCTGAGCTGGCTCGTCACCGACGAGACGCCCGACCTGATGGAGCAGTTCATCGGGATCGTCCGCGGCCGCACGGTCAACAGCACCCGGGGCAAGCAGCAGGCCGAACCCGAGCGGAAGGCCAAGAAGGCGCCGGCCAAGGCGCAACCGGCCAAGCCCCAGCCGCGCAAGCCCGGGAACCGGCGGGGCCCGGCCCCGGCGAAGGGCCGCAAACCGCGCCGCCGCTGAGGTCTCGATCGGGTGAGCCGCGTGGAATGCGCGGCGGGCCCGTGATGTTGTCGTGGTCACATCCAGTTCTCGTGATGGAGGTACGACGATGCCGTTGACGGGCGAGTACGAGCCGAGCCCGACCGAGTTCGTGCGCGACCAGGTGGAGAAGTACGAGAGCTCGGGCGGTACCGAGGGCGCGACGATGCACGGGTACCCGGTGGTCGTGCTCACGACCAAGGGCGCGAAGTCCGGCAAGATCCGCAAGACTCCGCTGATGCGCGTCGAGCACGACAGCCGCTACGCCGTCGTCGCCTCGCTGGGCGGCGCCCCGCAGCATCCCGTGTGGTACCACAACATTCGGGCGAACCCGACCGTCGAACTGCAGGACGGGCCGGTGCGCAAGGACTACGCGGCGCGCGAGCTCTCCGGTGACGAGCGGGAGCTGTGGTGGGACCGCGCGGTCGCGGCCTTCCCGAACTACGCCGAGTACCAGACCAAGACCGACCGGACGATCCCCGTCGTCCTGCTCGAACCCGCCTGATCTTCCCGCAGCTGAACGAAAAAACGGCTTCCGGGTCCGCGCCCGGAAGCCGTTCTTCGTTCAGCGGTCAGGAACCGAGGGACTGCTTCGCGCGGTTGCGCGAGATCGCCCACCAGCCGAGCGCGATCACCAGGACGATCGCCGGGATCGAGTAGAACGCGATCTGCTCGGCGCCGTCGGAGAAGCCCATCAGGAGCACCACCAGCGCCAGGAAGGCCAGCGTCAGCCAGTTCGTGTACGGCGCGCCCGGCATCCGGTAGGTCGGCCGCTCGATCTCGCCGCGAAGCGCCTTGGTGCGCAACCGCATCTGGCAGATCACCAGCGTCGCCCAGGTCGCGACCACGCCGAGCGAGGCGATGGCCGTGGCGATCTCGAACGCCTGCTCCGGCACCACGCCGTTGAGGACGACGCCCAGCACGAGAGCGACCGCGGTGAACAGGATCCCGCCGAAGGGGATGTTGTTGCGGTTCATCCGCGCGGCGAACTTCGGGGCCTCGCCGTCGTTGGCCAGCGCCCGCAGGATCCGGCCGGTCGAGTACAGCCCGGAGTTGCACGACGACAGGGCGGCGGTGAGCACCACGGCGTTCATCAGGTCGCCGACGCCGGGGATGCCCAGGCGGGAGAACACGGTGACGAACGGGCTCTCGTCGGCGTTGAACACGGTCCACGGCAGCAGCATCGCCAGCAGCAGCACGGAGCCGACGTAGAAGATGGCGATCCGCCACACCACGCCGTTGATGGCCTTGGGCAGCACCTTGCGCGCGTCCTTGGCCTCACCGGCGGCGATGCCGACCATCTCGATGGCCGAGTAGGCGAAGACCACCGACTGCATCGCCATCAGGGTGACGCCGAAGCCGCTGGGGAAGAAGCCGCCGTGCGCGGTCAGGTTGGCGGGGCCGGCCGGCGATCCGCCGATGTCGGTCGCGGTGAACACCAGGCCCAGGCCCACGACCAGGAACACCAGGATCGCCACGACCTTGACCAGCGAGAACCAGAACTCCAGCTCGCCGAACAGCTTCACCGACACCAGGTTGACGGCCAGCAGCACGCCCAGCGCGATCAGCGCCGTGATCCACTGCGGCAGGTCGGGGAGCCACCGGTGCACGTAGATGGCGACCGCGGTGATCTCCGCGATGCCGGTCATGGCCCAGTTCAGCCAGTACATCCAGCCCGAGGCGAAACCGGCCCAGGGGCCGATGAACTCGCGGGCGTACTCCACGAAGCTGCCCGCGACCGGCCGGTACAGCACCAGTTCGCCGAGCGCGCGCATGACGAAGAACGCGGCCAGACCGCACAGCGCGTAGGCGACCACCAGCGAGGGGCCGACCGCGGCGAGCTTGCCTCCCGCACCCAGGAAGAGCCCGACGCCGATCGCTCCACCGATGGCGATCATCTGCACCTGGCGGTTGCCGAGCGACTTCGAGTAGCCCTCGGCGTCGGTCGTGGGCGCAGCATCAGGCCCCGACCGCAGCGATGAATCCACGAAAATCAAGTCCTTTCGTGACCAGGACATGTCGGAAAAATGCGACGTCCAGGCGTTTCCGTGCCGGTGATGGGTCATCCGGCGGGGCGATACTAGTCATCTGCTTTTTGCGTTCGTGTTGCGCACGAGTCGGATTCGCGTGGTTCACATCGGTTCTTCCCAGAATCCTGCTGGTGTGTCCTGCGTCTCGTCCTCGCTGGTGGCGGACGTCCGGGGGAGTGCGAGGCCGGGGCCTGCTAGGCCGTACAGCTGCCCGGCGCGTCGGCGTTCGTCGTCATCGGAGATCCATCAAATGGGAAATTCTCGCCCCGCGCGCCCGGAGATCGAAAAGGAGGAATGGTGCGATCTCGCTCAATGCGGATCAATTCGGGCTTGGCCGGTGGGCGCCCGGTTGCGGAGTGTTCGCGCGGAGTGACCGCGAATGTCTTGATCGACGGATCGCCGAGTGATCCTCTTGTGCTCGCCGGCCTGGTTCGGAATGTGACGCTGATTACTGGTTCGACATTGTGTGGTCGGATGATTACAGAAGAGTTCTCGGCCGGGGCCACGCTCCGTCAATTGCGGGTTCGCGCACTGCATCGCAATTATCGCGGATCGTGTTCGCCTGTTCACCGACAGTTCTTGTCCGGGGAAGTCGATCGCGTCGCCGTGATCCTTGCTCGTGCCTATGACCTGGGGAAACGATCACGTGACAGCGAGTGAGAAGGTGGCGCGGGTCTCGATGGATTGCTCCATTCGGCCCATTAAAGGATCGTCGCTTGGCGTAAGGATATGAAGTTGTAATGTTCCCGCCCCGAAACGGAGACTTAGATGCCCCGGCTCGCAGTTGCGGTAGCCCCGATCGGATTGGCCGCAGCCTTGGGCCTCGGTGCATTGGCAAGCGCCGAAACATCGACCCCGCACAGCGTTGACGCCGCTACGCAACCGGTCGGTGTGCAGAGCCCCTCCCCCGCCCTGACCCCCGCAGCCCCCGAAACCCGCGCGCCCATCGCGCTGGCCCCCTCGGCCCCCGCCGCCGTCCCCGCAGCACCGGCCGCCCCCCAGGCCGACGAGAAGGCGGAGAAGAAGCCCGAGGAGGCCGAGAAGAAGGTCGAGAGCAAGCCGGCCGAGGTCGTCCCGCAGGCCGTCACCAAGTCCCTCCCCGTCAACTACGAGGCCCAGGTGACCGGCTACTGGTGCGGTCCCGCCGCGACGCGCATCGCGATGTCGAGCAAGACCGGCGAGCTGCCCTCCCAGACCGAGCTGGCCGGCCTGCTCGGCACCACCGAGAACGGCACGGACCACGTCGGCCAGGTCGCCGACGGCCTGAACAAGCTGCTCGGCCCGACCGGCACGCAGTACGTGGCCAAGGACCTCAGCAGCCGTCAGGTGTCCCCGGAGATGAAGAAGGAGCTCTGGGACGACACGGTCCGCAACATCGACGGCGGCAAGGCGATGGTCGCCAACATCGTCGCGCCGCCCGGCAACCAGCCGCCCGGCTACCCGTCGAGCCAGACGATCTACCACTACGTCTCGATCGTCGGCTACGACGCGGAGAAGAACAACGTCCAGATCGCCGACCCGGCGAACTTCGGCGGCAACAAGGAGTACTGGCTCAGCCTCGACCAGCTGACCTCCCTGGTCCAGCCCCGCGGCTACGTCGCCTGACGCTCCAGCACGACCACTGCGCGCACCGACTGCGCACACCGACTGCGGCGGTCCCCACCCCCGGGGGACCGCCGCAGTCGTGTTGGTGGAGTGATCCGGACAACGTCGAAGCGGTGTCGGGCGTCTGACGGATGTCTCGATCACTCGGAGGAGGGCGACCGTGCTCAGGAGAGCCGGGATCATCACCGCGCTCGTCGCGACCTACGAGCGGACCCGCTGGCAGGCCGTCGAAGGCCCGGCGGAGGGCCCGCCGACCGCCGGAGCCGAGACCGGCGACGGGCGCCTGGTGGTCATCGGCTCCACCGGGGGAGCCGTCGCGGGAGAACCCCTTCACCGCGATCCACCAGGGCTGAACCGCGCGGGGTTCGGGCGGTCTCGCTCAGAGCGTGAAGGAGGCCAGGTTGTAGGCGCCGACGGTGGCGTTGCGGTCGACTCCGCCGGGGATCCCGGGCACCTGACCGGCGTCGGTGTGCTGGTGCAGCGCCAGGCGCGGGTGGCCCCAGCCGGGGTTGCCCGGGTCGCCGTTGTAGCGGGCGATCCACAGCAGGACGTCGTCGCCCGCCCACAGGTTCGGGTCGATGACGTTCTGGAACCAGTTCAGGCTGGAGTACACCAGCACGCCGCGGACGCCGGTGGCGATGCGCAGCAGCCGCACGAACTCGGCGATGAACCCGTTGGGGTCCGGGATCTCCGGGTCCTCCATGTCGAGCATCGGCCACATGTTGCCCGGTTCCTTGAGCCCGTGCTGTCCCAGCCACCAGGCGAAGTGGCCGACCTGCGGGTCGATCGCCCCGGGCCGGGCGAAGTGGTACCCGCCGGTGACGACGCCCGCTCCGCGCGCTCCGGCCGTGTGCGCTCCCGCCGCGTCGTCGACCCACGACTGGCCCTCGGTGAGCTTCATGCTCGCGAAGGTGATGTTGTTGCCGCGGACCGCGGCCCAGTCGTCGACGGCGTTGTGGTGGCTGATGTCGATTCCGTAGTCCATGGGGTCCCTCATCCTGGTGTTCTCGGGTTGCGCAACGCTCGCGAGGGCACGGCGACGAGGGAGGCCGTCGGCGTTCCCCTGGCCGGACGGTCGGCTGCGCTGGTGATCAACCCATGTCCGCCCACGATCTCAGGAAAAGATCTCCCCGTGGGGTGAACATCTGGAATTCCCGCCCGCGAAGCACCCGGATGGCCCAGTTCCGACTGGTCCTGCCGGGGGAGTGTTTCGGGATGTTGCGCGGAGGAAACGGAATGCCGGTGCGCCACCTGCGAAGGTCTGTGCCGCCGACCACGACCGGGTGGCCGGTGTTCAGAGCCTGCTAAGTGCCGGTTAATCCCCTTGTCCGGAAAATCCCGGTTCGGGAGCGTTCTCGCTGCCTGCGCAACACAGCGAGAACAGGAGAATCACCATGAGCAACACCGTCGAGCAGCACACGAGGCCCGGACCGGTTCGCGCGCCAAGCGCATCGCCTTCGGCGCCCTCGCCGTCCCGGCGCTGATGATCGGCCTGGCACTGCCGGCCAACGCGGCCGAGCTCACGCCGATCGCGGAGGTCCTGGACACCACCATCGCCGACACCCTGTCGTCGGTGGGCGCGGCCCTGGACGCCCTCGGCCTCGGTGCCTGATCTCGCCCGAGGGCCTGATCTCGCCCTGACGAGTGGGGCGGGGACCCGGACTCCCGGGTTCCCGCCCCGCGCTCGTTCCGGGCCAGATGTGACGTTCGCGGTGCGAAGATCGGTGGACGCCGGATGTTGATCATTGAAAGGATCCGGGCGCCAGCGGTGGGAGGAGCAGCGATGAGCGATGGCACGCAGGACCTGCGCACGGACGTGGCGCACGGCGCCCGGATCTACGACTACATCCTGGGCGGCAAGGACAACTACGCCGTCGATCGCGCGGCCGCGGAGGCGTCCCAGCAGGTCTGGCCGGCGCTGCCGGTGCACATGCGCGCCAACCGCGAGTTCATGCACCGCGCCGGCCGCTACCTGGCCACCGAGTGCGGCATCGACCAGTTCCTCGACATCGGCACCGGCATCCCGACCCGGCCGAATCTGCACGAGGTCGTCCAGGCGGTCGAGCCGGACGCCCGCATCGTCTACACCGACAACGACCCGATCGTGCTGGCCCACGCCCGCGCGCTGATGTCGCGCAGCGGCCAGGGCGCGACCGCCTACGTCGACGCCGACCTGCGCGACCCGGACACGATCCTGAGCTCCCGGGAGTTCCGCGAGACGCTGGACGCGAAGCGCCCGATCGGTCTGATGCTCATCGCGGTCGTGCACTTCATCGAGGACGACGACGAGGCCCTGGACGTCGTCCGCCGCATCGTCGACGTGCTGCCCTCGGGAAGCTACGTGGCCGCCACGATCGCCACCGACGACTACGCGCCCGAACTCCTCGCCGAGGTCCGCCGCGCGTACCGCGAGCACGGCGAAACCCTCAAGTTCCGCACCCACGACAAGGCGCTGCGCTTCTTCGACGGCCTCGACATCGTCGACCCCGGCCTCGTCCAGATGCACAAGTGGCGCCCCGACGACCTCGAACACCTCAAGATCCCCGAAGCCGACATCGCCATGTACGCAGCAATCGCCCGCAAACCCTGAGGCTCGGGCCCCGACTCAGGTCCTGGCTGGGCGGTTGGCCAGTTGTTGGGTGGCGGGTTCTGCCGGGGTGAGCTTGCCGGACTGGTGGGTGCGGCCGGTCTGAGCGGCGCTCGGCGGGACCGCCGGGGTGAGCTGCGTCTGCTCGGCGTCGGGCTGCGGGGCGTTCGGGGCCTGGGTGAGCTGGGTCTGGGCGGTGCCGTTGGCCTGGGGGACCTGGTGGCCGGCGTTCTGGCCGTTGGGGGCCTGCTGCGGGGTGGAGAGGTTCGAGCTGACGATGCGCTGCAGGTTGCGGTGCGCGTTGTTGAGCTCGTGGCGCATGCCGTGGATCTGCTTGGTGAGCGTGTCTCCCTCGCCGAGGGTGTTGGTCTCCACCGCGCGCAGCAGCACGCCGATGTGGCCGTGCAGCCGCTGGTGCACCTCGGCGAACGTGGCGACCTGCTGCTGCATCTCCAACGGCGGCTGGGTGCGGGCGATCGCCTTGATCATGGTGTCCTGCCAGCGCTGACCTGCCTGGCGGTAGTGCCGGTCGGCGGACTGCCGGTAGTGCGGGGCGACCTGGGTGTCCAGCGAGACGCGGATGAGCTCGTGGCAGCTGTTGACCAGCTCGCGGGCGGCGGTGGTCAGCGCGTAGGCCCACTCCCACTGCTCGGCCTGGGTGCTGGCCTGCCGCTCCTGGCGGGCGTCGTCGAGCTGGCTGCGGGTGAGCTTGACCTGCTCCCAGGCGCGCTCGGCCTGCTCGGTGGCGGTCGTGGCGGCGCGGCCGGTCTTCTCGGCGCTGGCCTCCACGGCACCGGCCATCCGGCGCACGGCCTCGGCGCGCTGCGCGGTCTCCTCGGACGCCTTGCGGGCCGACCACAGCAGCCAACCGGCGACTCCGACCGCCACGAGCGCCAGAATCGCCGGGATCCACGTCAGCCATACCTCGGTCCCCATGTGTCCGACGATGACACATCCGCGGTTACGCCGGTTGGCCGCCTGAGAAAAACCCGGTGACGACTACGCGCAGTCGCGAAACGTGACTCTGCGCGGTTGGAAGCGGACGATTGGTGACGAAAACACGGACTGCCCGCCTCCTTTCGGACGCGCCGTGATGTGCTGTGCTCGCGGAGTCATCGTCGGGAGCGCGAAGGTGGGGCATGTACGCGAAGTACGTGGCGATCGGGGACAGCCAGACCGAGGGCGTCGGCGACGGCGACGACCGGAGCGGCCTGCGCGGCTGGGCCGACCGGCTCGCCGAGCAGCTGGCCGCGCTCGACCCCGGCTTCCGGTACGCGAACCTGGCGGTGCGCGGCAAGCTCATCGGCGAGGTGCGCGCGGAGCAGCTCGAACCGGCGCTGGCGCTCGCTCCCGACCTGGCCACCGTCGTCGCCGGGCTCAACGACGTGCTGCGCAGCCACTACGACGGCGACGCGGTCGCCGCGCAGCTGGACGAGATGATCGGCGCGCTGGCGGGCGCGGGTGCGCGGGTGGCGACGGTGACCTACCCGGACATCGGGGAGATCGCGCCGATCGCGCGGCGCTGGCAGCCGCGGCTGACCGAGTTCAACGCGCGCGTGCGCGAGATCGCCGCGAAGCACGGCGCCGTCGTCGTCGAAGCCGACCGCCACCCGGTCTGCGCCGACCGGCGGATCTGGAGCACCGACCGCCTGCACCTCAACCCGTCGGGCCACGCCCTGCTGGCCAACGGTTTCGCGCACGCGTTGGAACTGCCCGGAAGCGACGACGGGTGGAGCCGCCCGCTGCCGGAACGGCGAGCACCGGGGCTCCTGAAGACGGTCGCGGACGAGATCCGTTGGGCCGCTGTGTTCTTGGCGCCGTGGCTGTGGCGGCGGATCACCGGGCGCTCGTCCGGCGACGGCCGGACCGCGAAGCGACCGCGGCTGCAGCCCTTGAGCTGAGGCGTTCGGCAATCCGATGTGGACCGGGAGCTGTCGAGGAGTGCGGCGGGCGCTGCGTCAGGTGCGGGGCTCAGCCCGCGCCGCCGCAGGTTCGAGCAGCGCGACTCCTGAGCGGTTCCTAGCGCTGGTTCTTGCGGCCCACCACGCCGGCGATGCAGCTCTCGGCCTGGTTCAGCGGGCGCTGCCGGGGGCCGTTCGGCCACCAGAGGTCGCAGAGCTCGATGTCGGCGGGGGAGTCCGGCCCGGGCGGGAGGATGTCCAGGCCGGGGAGCAGCGCGCGGATCTGGTCGCGGGTGCGGAAGAGGCCCGAACCCATCGGGCTGTGCAGGAAGAGCTCCTCCATCCTGCGGGCGAGGTCGCTGTGCTCCGGGGTCTCCGGGTCGAAGAAGTGCGCGAGGACGACGTAGCTGCCCGGGGCGAGCGCGTCGATGTAGGTCCGCATCAGTTCGGGGCCGTCGTCGCCGAGGTAGTGGTGCAGGGTTCCGATCTGCAGCAGCGCGATCGGCTCGTCGAAGTCGAGGTGCCGGCGGACGGTCTCGTGGCCCAGCACCTCGCCCGGGTCGAAGATGTCGGCGGAGGCGAAGTGGGTGTGGTCGTTCTCCTCGAGCAGCGCCTTGCCGTGCGCGATGACCACCGGGTCGTTGTCGATGTAGACGACCTCGGCCTCGGGGTCCACCCGCTGCACGATCTGGTGCGTGTTCTCCGCCGTCGGCAGACCCGATCCGCAGTCGAGGAACTGCCGGACACCGGCCTCGTCGGCGAGGTACTGGCACGCCCTGTTCAAGAAAGCGCGGTTCGACCACGCCATGGTCTTGACCTCCGGCGCGGCTCGGGCGACCTCGTGCAGCACCTGGCGGTCGACCTCGAAGTTGTCCTTGCCGTTGAGCGCCGCGTCGTAGACGCGGGCGATGCTGGCCGTGGCCGTGTCCACGCCGACCGGTGCGGAACTCGGCGCCTTCGAAGGCGTCTCGGACATGCCTGCTCCTGCTTGCTCGGTGGCCACGATCACGAAGCTACCGGACGGTATTCCCTTCGAGGGGAACAGGATTCGCCGCGAATCGGCTGATCTTCATCCGCTTCCCGACGACCCAGGCGTCCCGTCCGGCGCACAACAACCTCGCACGGAATCTTCTTGTGGGCAAGATATCTTGACGCGTGTCACCTCTTCGGCGCGGGTTTCGCGGAAGAGGCTTGCGCGGAGAGCGCTTCACCTGCGAGGAGGGACCGCACCCGCCGGACGGCCTTCGCCCGGCGGGTGCGGTCAGGGTGTCGTCGCCGCCTCGGTGCACTGGGCGGTGCCGCGACAGCCGGTCATCGCCGTGAGAGCGCGGTGGAGCGCGTCGCGGCGCTCCGGCGGCAGGGCGTCGTAGACGTTGTTCAGCTGGTACGGGTCGGCGCGGTCGTCGTAGTACTCGCGCTCGCCGCCGAGGTACTCGACGTAGGTTCCCCCTGGATCCCGGATCGCGTTGTAGGTCGGCGGCACGCCGTCGGGCTTCTCCTGGTGGTCCGGGTCCTCCCGGGACGCCCGCGGCTCGTGGTGCTCGACGAGCGCGACGTCGCGGCCCGTGCCCGGCCCACCGCGCAGCAGCCCGGCGAAGCTCGCGCCGTCGACGCCGGGACGTGGTGGCGCACCGGCGATCTCGGCGAAGGTCGGCCGGAAGTCGATGTTCTGCACCGAATCCGCGACCTCCCTCCCGGCCGGAACGCCAGGACCGGTGGCGACCAGCGGGACCCGCACGTCGTGGTCGAAGGCGGTCTGCTTGCCCTCGGCCAGCGCGTGCTCGCCGAGGTGGAACCCGTTGTCGGAGGTGAAGATGACGTGCGTGCGCTGCTCCTGCCCGGTGTCGTGGAGGGTGCGCTGGAACCCGGCGAGCATCTCGTCCACGGCCTGCAGCGACTGGGCGCGCTTGCGGAACTTCACGTCCGCGGCCGCGATCTTGTTCGCGGGCAGCGGCGGGAGTCGGCGCAGCCACTCCGGCTTGTCGGTGCGGTCGGCCTCGTCGAACGACGGCACGCGCGGCGCGGTCAGCCCGGGGAACGCGTCGGCGTGCCGGGGCGCCGGGGTCGACGGGCCGTGCGGCGCGAACGGCGCCACCTCCAGGAAGAACGGCCTGCCCTGCGCGGCGTTGGTGCGGATGAAGTCGTTGCCGCGCTCGGCCAGCACGTCGGTCAGGTAGTCGCCGGGCCGATGCCCGTGCGGCTCCACGTGACCGTTGACGTTGAGCTTGTAGTCGTACTCCGGGTAGCCGTTGCCGGCCACGGCCCACTCGTTCCAGCCCGGCGGCACGAACGGCCGCTCACCGCCGAGCTCCTCCCCGGGCTGGTAGCCGTTGAGGTACTTGCCCATGAACCCGGTCCGGTACCCGGCCTGCTGCAGCTGGGTGCCGATCGTGTCGCGCTCGTCGCGCTGGTGGAACACCTTGAAACCGCCGTCCGGCGGGTCGTTGGTGAACACGCCGGTGTTGTGCGGGTACTTCCCGGCCAGCAGCGAGGCCCGGGAGGGGCAGCACAGCGAGTCGGTGACCGTGAAGTTCGAGAACGTCACGCCTTCCCGCTGCATCCGCTGCACCTGCGGCATGAACCGCAACAACCCCTGGTCCATGTCGTCGACCAGCACGAACACGATGTTCGGCGGGCGGTCGCCGGTCGGCGCAGGCGGGGGAGCGGCGGAGCATCCGGCCAGGACCAGGCCGATGACGATCACGCAGAGGGCCAGCCGCGAACGCGGCATCACGATCATCCTCCAGCCCGGTCGGCGTCGTGCGGGCACGCGCAAGCATGACCCGCGAACGCGGCCGCGTCCATGACCGCGTCGGAAACCCGCCTCGGGTCGGCCGCGCGGAGTCGGCGGTCCAGTGTGGATGACCGGTCAGCGGACGGCGATCAAGCAGGTGAGGGACGTCAGCTCGCGACGCGTGACCGTGCCGAAGACGTCGCGGAGCGCTCGCTCGATCTCGTCGAGCTTCTCCGCCGGGAGGGCGTTGCTGCGCGTGATCAGCGACGGTCGGGTTCCGCCGTGCCAGGCGATCAGCGCCCGACCGCCGGACCGGGTCACGCGGTGCAGTTCGGTGAGGCCGGCTCGGAGGTCCGGCCAGATGGCCACGTTGTTGACCGCGACCACCCGGTCGAACTCCGCCTCCGCGAAGCCCGTGTCGGCAGCGGTGCCCAGCCGCAGGTCGATGCGTCCCGCGATGATCTCCGCGCGGTGCGGCCGGCTCGCGAGGTCGCGCATCTGCACCGAGGGGTCGACACCGCAGATCCGCCTCGCGCCCGTCCGCCGCAGCAGGCGGATCAACCCACCAGGTCCGTAGCCGACTTCGAGGACGGCCGCACCGGGTGGGACGTCGAGGAGGTCCAGCACGTCCTGCTGCCGGTTCAACCACAACATGACGTGCCCCGCGAGCCGACCGGGGACACCGCTCGGCAGCGCGACGGTGAGCGGGTCGGCTCGTCCCGGCTCCACGGTGTCCTACCCATGCACCAAGCCTTCCGCGTCGACCCGGTTTCAAGCCCCCCGCGAGGAATCGGACCCAACACTACCCACGCGCGAGGCGGTCGGCCTGGTCAGTGGAACACCATCTCCGGGTGCGGGTGGCTGAGGAAGTCGTGGTGCGAGATCTCCCAGCCGTAGGCCCCGGCGTGGCTGAAGATCAGCACGTCACCGGCCCGCACCCGCGACACCGGCACGTCGCGGGCGAGCACGTCCTTCGGCGTGCACAGCTCGCCGACCACCGTGATCGGACCGTCGGCCTGCGGGCGCGGCGCCGTCGAGTCCCACTCGTCCACCGGCAGCACGGTGAACGGGTGGCTGTGCTGCCACGACGACGGCAGCCGGAACTGGTGCGTGCCGCCGCGCACCAGCGCGTACTGCACGCCGTGGTTGCGCTTGACGTCGAGGACCTCCACCGCGTAGCTGCCGCACTCGGCGACCAGGTAGCGCCCGCACTCGAAGTCGATCTCCCGCACGTGCGCGGGGAACTCGGCCAGCATCGTCGGCAGGCCCCGGGCGAAGCGCGGCCAGTCGAACTGCCGGTCCAGCCGCGCGTAGTCGACACCGATGCCGCCGCCGACGTTGACCACCTCGCAGCGCAGCCCGAACTCCCGCTCCCACGCCGAGACCGTCCGCCCGTAGTGCGCCACCAGCTCCAGGTGAGCCTCGGCGGAGAGGTTGTTCGACAGCGAGTGCAGGTGGAACCCGGTCAGCCGCACCCCCGGCAGCGCGCGAGCGGCCTCGACGATCCCCGGCAGGTCGTCCTCGGCGATGCCGAACTGGGTGGGCTTGCCCGCCATCGCCAGCGTCGCCGCCGGGAACGGCCCGGCCAGGTTGACCCGCAGCAGCACCTCGGCGGTCACGCCCAGCCGGGTCGCCGCGGCCGACACCCGGTGCAGCTCCAGCGCGCTCTCCACGTGCAGCCGCAGCACCCCCTGCTTGAGGGCCTGCTCGATCTCCGCCGGCGTCTTCGCCGGACCGCCGAAGATCACCGGCACGTCCGCGCTCACGACCCGCGCCTTGTCCAGCTCACCGCCGGAAGCCACCTCGAAGCCCGCGACCAGCGGCGCGAGCGCGCGCAGCAGCGGATCGGCGCTGTTGGCCTTCATCGCGTAGAACATCCGGCACCGGTGCGGCAGCGTCGCGGTGATGGCGCGGACGTGATCGGTCAGCCGGTCCAGGTCGTAGGCGAACAGGCACACCGGATCGCCGCCGACGCGCTGCCGGACGAGGTCGTGCAGTCGCTCACTCATGGTTCTCCCGGTGCAGGTCGAGGTGGGCTCGCAGAGCGCGGGCGGCCAGGCCGCGCTCCTCGCCGAGCACGAACGTGCGCACCCCGGCCGCGCGCCACACGCGGTGGTCCTCGGGGGTGCGGGGGATGGCGCAGAACGGCACGCCGCGCGCCTCGCACTCGGCGTGCACGCGGGCCAGCGCGTCCTCGACCAGCGGGTGCCGGGTCTGCCACGGCACCCCGTAGGACTGCGACAGGTCCGCCGCGCCCTCCAGCACCAGGTCGACGCCGCCACCGGCCAGGATCGACGGCAGGTCCTCGACGCCTTCGGCGTCCTCGATCATCGCGATCACCATCGTCTCGGCGTTGGCGCGCCGCACGTACTCGGTGAGCTCGATGCGCCCGAAACCCGGCACCCGGCCGCCGTTGAGGCTGCGCATGCCCTCCGGCGCGTAGCGTGCGGCGCGGATCGCCGCGTCCACGTCGGCCCGGCACCGCACGTGCGGCACCACCACGCCCAGCGCTCCCGCGTCCAGCGCCCGCAGGATCGCGCCCGGGTCGGCTTCGGGAACGCGCACGAACGGCACGAGGTCCACGGCCTCCGCGGCCCGGATCAGGTTCTCCAGCTGCTGCGGATCGACCAGCGCGTGCTCGCTGTCGAGGATGACGAAGTCGTATCCCGCGCAGCCGATCATCTCCACCAGCGCGGGTGACGGGATCGAGCAGAACAGCCCGTGGCTCTCCCCGGTCCCGGCCAGCCGCTGCTTGACGGTGTTGGTCCTCAGCACTTCTCGACCTCCGCGAGCGGGTTGGGCACGGCGTGCAGCCGCAGCTCGGTGTCCGGGTGCAGCCTGCGGCTGGTCAGCTTCTCCACCTCGATCGCCGGGGTGAACAAGTCGAACAGCGCGAAGCGCTCGGCCAGGTCGGGGAATCGCTCCTGGTGGGCGCGGATCTCCTCGGCCACCACCCGCCAGAAGTCCCGCTCCGCCAGCTCTCCCCGGTCGTCCAGGAAGATCGCGAGCTCACCGAGGTTGATGAAGAAGAACGCGTCCAGCAGGAAGTCGGTGACCAGGCTCAGCTCGTCGGTCTCGACGAAGGAGTTGCGGTTCTGGTGGTGCGCCGGGGGAGCGGCCAGCTCCGGCGCCTCGCCCGCGAGGTGCTGCGGCGAGAACCGCACGCCGTCGTGGAAGTCCTTGAGCACCACGCGTTCCGGGACCCCGTCGACGTGCACCAGCGCCATGTTCTGGGCGTGCGACTCCAGCGCGATGCCGTGCGCGCACAGCAGGTGCACCAGCGGGATCGCGGCGACGCGCACGAGCCCGCGCACCCAGTTCTCGGCGCCCTGCTCGCGGAGCCACTCGGCGATCCGCGGCGTCCCGTCCCGCAGGCAGGAGGTCAGACCGGTGAACGGCATCGCCCGCTCGCCGGGTTCGAGGTGCGGGTGCAGGCTCTCCCGCCAGATGCAGGCCAGCGCGCCGTAGGTGTCGGGCCGCAGCAGTCCCGACTCCGGCGTGACCGCCACGCCCAGCTCCTCGCCGAGCAGGATCGGCCGCAGCTCCCCGGACAAGTAGGCGTCGCCCGCGACGACCTCGCGCAGCCAGTCGGTGACGCGGGGCGCGTTGCGCACGGTGTGCGCGGCCAGGCCGCGGGAGGTGGAGGTGTTCACCATCGACAGCGACAGCTTCAGGTACGGCCGCTCGGGCGCGTCTCGGCAGGTCAGGGTGCGGAGGGACTGCTGGGGGAGGAACTCGTGCGGGTCGGGCCCCAGCGGGATCAGCTCGCCGCGCGCGAGCTGCTCGGAGAAGGCCCGGGCGAGGCGTTCCCGCCACTGCCACGGGTGCACCGGCACCAGCACGTACTCGTCGGGCTCGCCGACGTCCTCGATGAGCCGGTGGAAGCGGGTCGCCTCGCCGCCGAGCTGATCGGCCAGGTACTGCCGGTCCAGCGAACCCGAGGCGCTGACCTCGGTGATGTCGCGGTGCGCGGCCAGCCACAGCGGCCGCAGCGGGTTGGCGAACTCGGGGCCGAAGGCGAGGTCGTCGGCGACGTCGAAGCCCACCCGCGACTTGTACGTGGGGTGGTAGCGGTGCCCGTCGGTGATCGCCGTCTCCAGCGCGTCGTGGTCCGCAGTGGACGGTGGATCTTCCCGGAGGTGTTCCGACAGGGCGTCTTTGAACAGCGTCTCCTCCAGCTCGCGCGCGAACGCGACGAGGTGCTCCGGGTCCGCGTCGAGGGAGCCCTGGACCTCGGTGAGGAACCGGGTGACCGAGTCCGCCTCGACGCCCTCGCGCAGCACCGGCGAGGTCAGCCCGACCCGGTCGAACCCGAAACGCCGCACCGCCCGGAAGGAGTAGCGCACCGGCTTCCCGTCGCGGTCCTCCCCGGTCACGACGTGCTCGTGACCGTCCCGCTCGGTGCCTGCGTTCTCGGTGGCTGCGTTCTCGGTGGTCAGGGCGCCTTCGTAGAGCAGGGATTCGAGCAGCTGGCGGAACACGCGGCGCCGCACCTCGGGGAACCGGGGATCGGTCAGCGCGGCCCGCACGAGCTCGGCGGTCATCGGGTCACCTCTCGGATCGGGTTGGGGATGTCGACGTAGAGCGGGCTCTCGCCGCGCTCGGCGAAGCGGCTGAGCAGGTTCGCCTTGGCGGGCAGCGTCGGCGCCTCGCGCAGCTCGGCCGCGTAGCGCCCGGGCAGGCCGCCCAGGAACTCGCGCACCACCGACCACAGCCGCCGCTCACCGGCCGGGGTGCACCGGCCGAGGACCGCGACCAGGTGGCCGAGGTGGTTGGTGACCAGGTGGTAGCGCAACCGCAGCCACGCCTCGGCGTCGTCGTAGAGCACCGGGCTGCCCGGCGGCAGGACGCCGTCGGCGACGCGCTCCCGGTCGGCGCTGGTGCCCTCCATGTCGCGCACGCAGAAGCGGTTCGGCCAGCCGTTGTCCGTGTGCAGCAGGCTGTTCTGCACGTGGGCCTCAAACCCGACGCCGTCCTCGGTGAAGATCGCCAGCAGCGGGCCCAGCGAGATCCGCAGGTAGCGCTCCAGCCACTCGGACGCGTGCTCGGCGGTGAGCGGACCGGCCTGCTCGACGAGGTCGATCAGCGCCGGGCGCCGGCCGGGTCGTTCCTCCAGCAGCGCGGCGAGCACACGCGGGGCGAGGTCGGTGCCCGCGAACGGGTTCCGGCGGAACAGCACGCCGAAGTCCGACGCGGTCACCGACCGACACCGGGTCGAGGGTGCGGTAACCGGACTCGGCGAGCACCTCGAAACCATCGTGATTCCAGTTCTTTTCGAGCGCGGAGACCAGCCGCCCGGCATCGGCGGCGCGGCGCAGGTGCTCGAAGGGGTTGTTGCGCACGAAGTTGGTGATGCGCACGTGCAGCGGCAGCTTCCACGACGTCGGGAAGTCCGGGTCGCACACCGTCCGCACCGACGACGTCGCGTACACCTCGGGACCCACCGCGCCCAGCGGGCTCAGCAGCCCGGCCGCGATCAGCTCCTGCACCCGGGGGTGTTCCCGCAGGTAGCGGTCCTGCCACGGGTGCACCGGCAGCACCGCTTCCGGCTCGCCGGGCAGCCACGGGCCGTCGCACACCCGGTCCTCCAGCAGTAGCCCCGGATCCACCGCCCAGTGGTGCAACTGGAACGACGCCCCGAGCTCCGGCGCGTAGCGCTCCAGGTCCTCGTCGCTGATGCCTTCCGCGCTCTTCGGGGTCGGGTGGAACGGATGCCCCAGCAGCAAGGACTGCTCAGCCCGCCGAGTGACCTCCTGGGGCGTGGCCGGTTCCGGAAGAGGCCCCCGGTCCAGGTACCGAGCCGACCGGGCCACGCTGTTCCCGACCTGCCTCCGGAACCGCTCCACGACCCCCTCGTCCACCTCGCCGCACCGCGAGGCCAACTCCGCGGCCACCACGGCCACGAACTCCTCGTGCCCCAGCACCACCCCGTCCAGTGTCACCTCGTCGCCGTACGCGTGATGCCCCGCGGGCGACCAGTGCCGAACCTCCACCTCCAAAGAACCCGAAGTTTTCATGAAAACCTCCCCCGGTTCCGTCTCCAGGGGAGACGAAGTTTTCATGAAAACTTCCCCGACCTCTTCCCTCCCGTGAGACTCGGTCTCCGCAGGTAGTACCTCTGGTCCGGGGTCGGGGGTGGGTACAGTTCTCATGAAAACTTTCCCCAGGTCTGTGTCTTGGGGTGGGGAAGTTTTCATGAGAACCTCCCTCCATTCGGATCGGAGGGGGATGTGGAGGGACGTGGGGGTGTGCTCGCCTCCCAGCTCTCTGGCGAGCGCGTTGAGCAGCCGTTGGCGGGTTGCTGCGCGTGCTGCTTCCTCGTTCACCGCATTACCTTCTCGTGAGTTTCGACCGGATCGTGGGAGGTTTCAGCGGAAACCTCCGGCTTGGCGCGGCCCGCGACGGCCAGCAGGGCGGCCGCGCCGAGCATCGCGCCGATGAGGGGGAACACCGCCGACGACGGCAGCAGGACCGCCAGGGACGCGCCCGCGAGGGGGCCGAAGACCTGGCCGAGGTCGAGGACTCCGGTGCTGAACCCGAACGCAGTGCCCGAGCCCCGCTCCGGGGCGTGCCGGGAGCTGACGTGCAGCACCGATTGCAGCAGCGCCGCGAAGCAGAAGCCCTGCGCCACCCGCAGCGGCAGCAGCAGCTCCACCGGCACGACGCCCTGCAGCGCCACCGCGACGGCGCAGCACGCGGCGGCCACCGCGAACCCGAGCTGCGCGGAACCCCGGTCGTTTCGGCGCCCCCACCAGGGGCTCCCGACGCACGACGCGGTCCACGTCACGGCCTGCAGCACCCCGACCCACGTGGTGGCGGCGGCGACCGAGCCGGAGATCCGCTCGACCTGCGGCGCGAACACCACCACCAGCGCGTAGATCGCGGCCTGCGCGGCGAACCCGGCCAGCAGCATCAGCCGGGTCTCCCGGCGACGCAGCAGCAGCGCGGCGATCGCGCGTGGCGAATGCCGTTCCCGCGCCTGCGCGGGTGCCTCGGCCAGCGACACCGCGGCCAGCACGCTGGAGACCGCAAGCATCCCGGCGACCGCCGCGAACAGCGGCCCGAACCCGAGCCGGGTGGCCAGCAGACCGCCCACCAGCGGGCCCAGCAGCGATCCCGCCGCGGTGGCGGCGAAGAGCATCCCGAGCGCCCGGCCCCGCCGGTCGGTGGAGGCGGCGGCGCTCGCGTACGAGGCGGTCGCGCTGACCACCCCGCCGCACGCGCCCTGCAACAACCGGCAGGCCAGGAACTCCTCCGGCGTGTCGGCCACCGCCATGAGCGCGATGGCCAGACCGAGCCCGGCGTGCGCGCGCACGACCATCGCCTTGTGCCCGAACCGGTCGCCGACCCAGCCCCACAGCGGTCCGCTGACCAGCTGCACCACCGCCGGGGCCGCCACCGACACCGCCGTCCACCAGGGGATCTCGCCTCGCGGCGTGCCGATCCCGGCCAGGTAGAACGGCAGCAGCGGCACGACGATCGTCAGCCCCGCCGTCGCGGCGAACTGGCCCAGGCACAGCACCGGATAGGTCCGGCCCCGCATCACATCACCGCCAGCGGGTTCGGCACCGAACCGGTCCCGGCGGGCATGCTGACCCCGCTGGAGGCGCCCTGCCGCAGCAGCGGCTCCAGCACCCGGCGGCTCGGCCACGTCTCGGCCCGCAGCAACCGGTCGCGCAGCACCTCGCGCACCGGTTCCGGCTGGCCGGGCAGGTGCTCGACCACGGCCTCCCGCAACCGGTCCCACAGGACCCGCTCGTCCAGGTCGAAGTGGCGGCGCAGCGCGTCGGCGATGCCGTGCAGGTTCACCTGGAACCCCAGCGTCTGCAGGTAACCCACCAGCGACTCCGCCGAGTCGAGCCGAAGTGACTGCGGCGCACCGGGTTTGATGACGTACTCCGGATCGGGGGTGTCCGCGAGCCGCATCCACTCGTCGAACAGCCGCAGCGTGTCGTGGTCGCGCAGCACGAACCGCTCCACCTGACCGGCGCGCAGCTGCACCACGACGTTCTGGCCGTGCAGTTCCGGCAGCACGCCCCGGCTCAGGAAGCCGAACGCGACCTCGCATAACGAGCGCGCCA
This sequence comes from Saccharopolyspora sp. ID03-671, assembly GCF_045278815.1. Taxonomy (NCBI): domain Bacteria; kingdom Bacillati; phylum Actinomycetota; class Actinomycetes; order Pseudonocardiales; family Pseudonocardiaceae; genus Saccharopolyspora; species Saccharopolyspora sp. ID03-671. The sequence continues at coordinate 2,004,610 of NZ_CP134054.1, read as the reverse complement.
GGTCGCCGAAGAACCCGACCGGGTCGAACCGGTCGGAGATCGCCGGTGCCAGCACGTCCCACTCGTGCGCGGCCAGCGCCGCCATCGGCAGCACGAGCCCGTCGAGCCCGGGGTAGATCCGGACCTGCGCGGCGAGCTGACCGGGCCGGTCGCCGAAGGGATCGTCCGGGTCGTGCCACCCGGCCCACACCTGCTCCTCGCACAGCGCGACCCGCTTGCCCAGCACCGGATCCCGGTCCAGGACCTCGGCCATGCAGCGCTGCGCCCGCTCGGCGTTGGCGAGGTAGCGCGGCGGCAGCAGCCGCGTCGCTCCCAGCGTGGCCACCCCGAGCGGGAGCTTGACGTGCCGGTCGCTCTCCGGCGAGGTGGTCAGCGTCCGCAGCGACGAGGTCGGGTGGAACCCGCCGATCCCGCGCGCCAGCGGCACCACCGATCCGTCGGCGATTTCGCCGGCGAAGCACTCGCCCAGCACGTGCTCGTACTGCCACGGGTGCACCGGGATCGCCTGGTGCTCGTCCCCGACCGCGCCGAGGGAGCGCAGTTCGGCGGGGGAGAGGACCAGCTCGGCGAGGTGCTGGGACAGCGGGTCGCTGCCGCGGGCGAGCCGGTCGCGGCGCACCGCGACCCAGTCCAGCCCCAGCGGCTCGGCCCGCATCGGCCCGTACCGCGCGACCTCCTCCGCGGACCAGCCCGCCGCCGCCCGCGCCGTGGGGTGGAACGGGCGGTTGCGGGTCGCGGCGAGCCGCTCACCGGCCAGCGCACCGCCGCCCGGGGTCAGGTCGAGCGCCGACCGCTGCTCGCGCAGCACCTCGGTGTGCTCGACCGCCGCCCGCAGGTCCGCGCCGACCGCGGCCGAGTCCTCCCGCACCAGGGCGAGGAGCTCGGCCGGGGTCAGCGGTCGAGCTCCGTCGAGCAGGACCGGACCGGTGTCGTAGCGGTACCGCTGCAGCGCGCCGCCGGGCCGGACGGGCACGGTCACCGCGCCGCCGGGAGTGCGGAGGGTGGCCCGGTCCGCCTCTTCGGTGAGCTCGACCAGCTCCTCCTGCAGCAGCACGTCGACGAGGTCCCGCATGACCAGCTCGGCCGATCCCGCCCCCATCAGTACAGGTCCAGCCAGGTGCCGACGCCCTGCTCGCGGGCGCGCTCGTAGACCGCGCCGGCGCAGGCGATGTCCTCCACGGCCATGCCCATCGGGTTGAGCACGATGATCTCGTCGTCCTCGGTGCGGCCGGGCCGGGTTCCGGCGAGGATCTCGCCGAGCTCGGCGTGCAGCTGCTCGCGGGAGAAGGAGCCCTCCAGCACCAGCTGGTTGATGATCTTCTTCTCGCGGTTGCTCTGCTCCCAGTCGTCGACGACGACCTTGTCGGCCTTGAGGAAGACCTCCTTGTGCACGTCCATGATGGACACGTTGCACAGCAGCGCGCCGCGCTTGAGCCAGTCGAAGGCGATGTAGGGCTCGCTGGTGACGGTGCACGGCACCACCAGGTCACCGGCCCGCACGGCGTCCTCGGCGGTCTCGGCGACGCGCGCCTCGACCGACGGGTGCTCGCGGCCGATGCGCTCGGCCAGGGCCCGCGCGGCCTCCGGCCGCTGGTCGTGCAGGTGGACCCGCTCGATCGAGCCGAACTGCTGGAGCAGCGCGGTGATCTGGGTGCTGCCGATGACGCCGCAGCCCACCAGCGCGACGTCGGTGAAGCCCTCGCGCGCCAGGTGGCGGGCGGCCAGGCAGGTCACGCCCGCGGTCCGCCAGGCGCTGATCAGGCTGCCTTCGAGCACGGCCACCGGGTAGTTGCTGGCCGGGTCGTTGAGCACGATGACGGCGCTGGCGCGCTCCCGCCCGCGCTCGGCCGGGTTGTCGTGCTTGCTGCCGATCCACTTGATGCCGGACAGCCCGGGGTCGCCGACGTGCGCGGGCATCGCGATGATCCGGTCGGCGATGTGGCCCTGCTTGCCCGCCACCCGCAGGTACGGCTTGAGCGGCTGCACGGTCTTGCCCTCGGAATGGGCGATCAGCCCGGCGTTGAGCGCCTCCACGTAGAGCTCGGCTTCGTCCCCGCCGACGGCGGCGATGTCGCTGCGGCTCAGGTAGAGCATCTGCGGCGATTTTTCAGAGGACACTTCTTCTCCTTCGTGTGATGGATTTCTCGTCAGTTCTCGCAGCGCTGCCGGGCTGCGTCGAACCAGTCGTCGTCGTAGACCAGGTCGAGGTAGCGGTCCCCGCGATCGGGGAAGACGGCCACCACCCGGCAGGGGCGGGGCAGTCGCGGCAGGGTGCGCTGCATCGCCGCGACGACGGCTCCCGTGGAGCCGCCGGCGAAGATGCCTTCGGTGGCCAGCAGTTCCCGGCAGCCCACCGCGGCCTCGAAGTCGTTGACGTGCACCACGTCGTCGATCTCGGCGGGGCTGAACAGCTCGGGCACGCGGCTGGCACCGATGCCCGGCACGTCGCGCTGCCCCGGCGGTCCGCCGAAGATCACCGATCCGACGGCGTCTACGGCGATCACCCGCAGGTCCGGGAAGTTCTCCCGCAGGCGGCGGGAGCAGCCCAGCAGGCTGCCGGTGGTGCTGACCGCGCCGAACAGGTACGACGGCGGCTCGGCGAGCTGACGGGTCAGCTCGTCACCGGTGCCGTGGTAGTGGGCCTGCCAGTTGCGGTCGTTGGCGTACTGGTTGATCCAGATCGCCCCGGGCGAGTTCGCCACGATCTCGCGGACCCGGCGGATGCGGGTGTGCAGGTAACCACCGGTCTCGTCCGGCTGGTCGACCACCTCCACCTCGGCGCCCAGGTGGCGCAGGATGGCGACGTTGGCGGGCACGGCCTTGGGGTCGAGCACGCAGGTGAAGCGCAGCCCGTGGATGCGCGCGGCGATCGCCAGCGCGATCCCGAAGTTCCCGGAGCTGCTCTCGACCAGGTGGCTGCCGCGCTGAATGGACCCGTTGCGCAATCCGGATTCGACGATGTGGCGCGCTGACCGGTCCTTCATGCTCCCGCCGGGGTTCATCAGCTCGAGTTTGGCGATCACCTCGACATCGGATTGGGGGAAAAGCCGGTTCAGCACGACCGCGGGAGTGTTTCCCACGCATTCGAGAACCGACTCGAAAGCGGATTCGGTCTGGGTGTCGACGGCCACGTTTCTCCTCAGATCGACAACCGAAAGGGCGGAGCTACGAGCGAAAACGCTAACAAAGGCAAGCCTAACTTAACAGGATTGATCTACGAGAGCCAGCACACATCGGAGTGGTCTAAGCGGGTGCTCACGTTCCGCCGTGAATGGTCTGACCGAATTGCGGAAGCGGGGTTGATCTGCGGTTCCTCGGGATAGTCGAGAGGAATTGGAACGATCGTTTCCGCATTCGGGCGGTCGATCGGATTTCAAGGCTCCGAATGAGCGACGCGGTGATCACTCCGGGTGCCGGTGTCCCGGCGCGGTGTTCGCGGAGGCAGGATCGCCGGGAGGACCGAGCGGATCTGGAGTGGTGGATGTCGGAGAAGGTGTCCGTTGACCTGGCCTACGGCAGGACGGGACTGACCGTGGAGCTGCCCGACGAGCGCACGACCGTGGTGGCGCCCGCGCACCCGCCGGCCGCGCCCGACGTCGAGGTGGCGTTGCGCGGGGCGCTGGCCGAGCCGGTCGCCGGGCCGCCGCTGCGCGAGCGGGTGCGGCCGGGGCAGCGGATCGCCGTGTCGCTGTGCGACGCGACGCGACCGCAACCCCGCGAAGCGATGGTGCGCGCGCTGCTGGCCGAGCTGGAGGGCATCGCGACGCGGGAGGACTTCACGCTGCTGGTGGCCACCGGAACCCATCGCGGCAACACGGACGCGGAGCTGCGCGCGATGCTCGGCGACGAGCTCGTCGACACGATGCGCATCATCAACCACGACTGCCGCGATCCCGAGATGCTGCGCCCGATGGGGACTTTCGGCGACGGCGTGGCGGTGTCGCTGAACCGGCACTGGGTGGACGCCGACGTGCGGATCACGACCGGCTTCGTCGAACCGCACTTCTTCGCCGGGTTCAGCGGCGGCCCCAAGCTCGTCGCCCCGGGCCTGGCGGGGCTGGACACGGTGCTCACGCTGCACGACGCCGCGCGCATCGCGAGCCCGCGCGCGACGTGGGCGGTGTGCGAGGGCAACCCGGTGCACGACGACGTCCGCGCGATCGCCGACGGCACCGGCGTGGACTTCGCCTTCGACGTGGTGCTCAACCGCGAGCAGCAGGTCGTGGAGGCGTTCGGCGGCGACCTGCTGCCGATGCACGCGGCCGCGCGGGAGGTCGTGCGCGAGCTGTCGATGCAGCCGGTCCCGCAGCGCTACGACGTCGTGGTGACCACGAACTCGGGGTTCCCGCTGGACCAGAACGTCTACCAGGCGGTGAAGGGCATGACGGCCGCCGCGACCGTGGTGAAGCCGGGCGGGCTGATCATCTGCGCGGCCGAGTGCAGCGACGGCTTCCCCGACCACGGCTCGTTCCGCGAGGTCCTGGCCTCCGAACCGACCCCGGAAGCCCTGCTGCGCAGCATCTCCGGCAGGACCGAGACGGTCCCCGACCAGTGGCAGGTCCAGATCCTCGCGCGAGTCCTGGCGACGGCCCGCGTCGGCGTCCACACCACCCACGTCACCGACGCCGACCTCCGCACCGCCCACCTCTACCGCGTCGACGACATCGCCACCGCCGTCGCCGAGGAGCTCGCGGCCCGGGGTCCGCAAGCCCGCGTCTGCGTCCTGCCCGAAGGTCCGCAGACGATCCCGTACGTCACCTGAGCTCAGCCTCGATGACGCAGGTCGCGGTGCCGGTCGGCACCTGCCGGACGACGCGCAGCCCGGCCGCGGCGAGCAACTCGGCGTACTCGGCGGCGGTGCGCTCGCGGCCGTGGGTCAGCGCGGCCATGATCAGGTCGAGTCGCTTGCCGAGGTGGGGTTCGTCGTCGTCGGGCAGCACCTTCTCGACGACGAGCAGGCGGCTGCCCCGGGTCATGGCGCGTGCGCAGGAGCCCAGCACGCGCGAGCAGGTCTCGTCGTCCCAGTCGTGCAGGATGCGCGAGAGCAGGTAGGCGTCGGCCCCGGCGGGCAGCGAGTCGAGGAAGTCGCCCTCGACGATCTCGCACCGGTCGGAAACCCCGGCCGCGGCGATGTTCCGGCGCGCCTGCTCGATCACCCCGGGCAGGTCGACGAGCACGCCGCGCACGTGCGGGAACCGGCGGAGCACTTCGAGCAGCACGGTGCCGATGCCGCCGCCGACGTCGACGAGCCGGCCGACCTCGGAGAAGTCGTAGGCGCGCGCCACGGCAGCGGGCTCGTCCCCGCTGGTGGCGATCATCATCCGGTTGAACCGGGCCGCCTCGGCGGGGCGTTCCGCCATCAGCTCGAAGAACGGCTTCCCGCAGACGATCTCCGGCCCGGTCCGCCCCTCGGCGACCCGTTCCGGCAGCACGCGCAACGCGTTCCAGAACAGCTCGCCCTGCATGGTCAGCACCATGTCCCTCGTACCGGACGGATGACCCTCTCGGAGGGTCTGCCCGAGCTCCGTGATCGAGAATCGCTGGTGCGCGCCGGTTTCCGGCCCCGGCTCGGTGCGCAGCAACCCGGTGGTCGCCACGGCGCGCAGCACCTGGTGCAGCGGAACCCGTTCGACGCCGAGGCGGTCCGCGAGGCTCGCGCACGAAATCGGCCCGTCGGCGAGCAAGTCGGGCACGCCGAGGTCGGTGACCACGAACAGGGCGCGGGCGAGGAAGGTGGCGTGCATCGTGTCGAGCACGATCTGCGGCGTGCGCACGGCGTCTCCTGTCGGTGATCAGGCGCCGAGCGCTTCGCGCACGGCGGCGAACTTGGCATCGGTCTCGCGGACCTCCACGTCGGGATCGGACTCGGCCACGATCCCGCACCCGGCGAACAACCGCGCCCGCGAGCCGGACAGCTGGGCGCACCGCAGCGCGAGCCCCAGCTCGCCGTCGCCGTTCGCGTCCAGCCAGCCCACCGGCGCCGCATAACGGCCCCGGTCGAGGTCTTCCAGCTCGGCGATCAGGTCGGCCGCCGCGCGTCGCGGGGTTCCCCCGACGGCGGCGGTCGGGTGCACGGCGGCGGCCAGGCCGAGCAGGTCGACACCGGTGGTGAGCGTGGCGCTCACATCGGTGGCGAGGTGCGCGATGTTGCGCAGCCGCAGCACGCTCGGCCCGGAGGCGCGCACGTCGGCGCAGTGCGGTGCGATGGCCGTCAGCAGCGACTCCACCGCGAAGTCGTGCTCGTCCCGGTGGGGCTGCGACGCCAGCAGCTGTTCACCGTCCCCCGACCAGCTCGAACCGGCCAGCACCTGCGACGTCACCTGATCTCCCCGGCGCCGCAGCAACATCTCCGGCGTCGCACCGATCAGGCCGTCGACGGCGAAGGTCCAGCACTGCGGGTGTCGGCGGGCCAGCTCCCGCAGCAGGAAGCGCGGGTCGAGCGGCTGGTCGGTCTCGGCGAGCAGGTCCCGGGCCAGCACGACCTTTTCCAGTTCGCCCCTGCGCAGCCGCCGCACGGCCTCGGCGACCGCCTCGCGCCACCGGTCGCGGGGCAGCGCGCCGTCGCTCCAGCGCACCCGGCCGGGTCGTGCGATCGGGGTGCGCGGCGAGGGAGTCCCGGGACCGATGGTGGTGACCCGGTTGCGGTTCTCCCGGCGGGTGACCAGGACCTGCGGCACGATCAGCACCGAACGCCCGCGGTCGTCGAAGGAGAAGCTCGCGAACGCGACGGCGCTCGCCGCATCACCACCGAGCAGCGAGACGAAGCCGGACCACGCCCGCGCGGCCTGCTCGTACTGGCCGGGGCCGGTGATCTCGAACCGGGCCGCCTCGCCCCAGCCGATCATCCCCCGGCCGTCGTGCATCCACGACACCGTGGCGTCACCGCTCGGCGGGAGCGCCCAGAGGTCGGCGTCGTCCTCGATCTCGCGGACGCGGACCGATCTGCGTTGCGGGAGTGCGGTCGTCATGCGGGCCCCTGTCCTCAGATCATGTCGGTGATGTTCGGTTCGACCCCCAGCAGCGCGCGCCCGAAGATCTCCGAGCAGGAAGCCGGGTTGGCCACGGCGTGCCGGGACGCGGCGTGGATGTCGCGCACGTAGGCCTGCAGCGGGTTGGACTCGGCGAACGCCGATGCGCCGTGGGCGGTGACGAGGTCGTCGACGGCCTGCCGGCACAGCTGCGCGGCGTGGCCCGTGTGCAGGCGGACCCGTGCTCTCGCGAGCTGGTCCGGGAAGGTTCCGGCATCGGCGTGGCCGTCGACCACGGCCGCCGAGTTCTCCGCGATCAGCCGGGCGACGTCGATCTTCGCCGTCGCCTCGGCGACGGCCAGCTGGAACGCCGTGGAATCGCGCTGCCGCTCGTAGTGGCTGAAGGCGATGCCCTTGGTGTCGGCGTCCGCGACGACGTGGTCCAGCACGGCGGTGGCCATCCCGAGGTACGGGGCGATCATGTAGGAAGCCAGCGCGGGCATGACCGCGGCGCGGTAGCGGGGCTCCGGGAGCCCGGCGGGGAAGCGGCCGTGCACGGCCGAGCTCAGCGGGAGCACCCGGTGGTCCGGCACGAACAGGTCCGTTCCCGCGAGCAGGTTGCTCCCGGTCGCCCGCATTCCGACCGTGTACCAGGTGTCCTCGACCGTCAGCTCGGTCATCGGGACCAGCGCCAAGGACCCTCCGCCGTCACCGCCGGGAAAACCGAGCATCGCCCACTGCGCGTGCAGGCAGCCGGAAGCCGGCGCCCAGCGCCCGCTCAGCACCCACCCGCCGTCGACCTGCCGCGCCGTGGATCGCGGGGCCAGCACGGTGCACACGCTGGCGTCCGGACCGTCGGCGTAGACCTCCTCCTGCGCGCGTGCGGGGAACAGACCGCTGATGAACGCGCCGGAACCGAGGATCATCACCACCCACCCGGCGGAGGGGTCGGCCTTGGCGATCTCGCAGGTCGCGTCGATGGCGGTGCGCAGTCGGCACTCGCCGCCGCCGAAGCGCGCGGGGACGAGCGCGCGCAGCAGACCGGTGTCGTTGAGGCAGGCGACCGTCTCATCGCTGAGGCGGCGCTGGTGGTCGTTGGTCTCGCGGTTGCGTTCGAGCACCGGGCGGGCCGCGGCGGCGAGGCGCGGGAGGTCCGGGTTCGTGGTCACGTGGTCTCCTCGAAGCTCAGGGCGAGGCGGCCGCGACGCGAACCGGTTCGCTCGTCGCGTCGGCGATCGCGTTCGAGACGGCCGCCCGCAGTCGTTCGTGCAGTTCGCGGCGGTGCGACCGGTCGACGCGCACCTCGACCACGCGGATCCCCGCTGCACCGACCAGCTCCGCTGCCAGGTCGGTGGGATCGTCGGCGAGGACGTGCTCGATCCCGCACGCTGCGCACAAACCGGCGATGTCCACCCGTTGCGGCGTGCCGAAGATGCGCTCGAAAGCCGGGGCGTAGGCGGCGGCACCCTGTTCCAGCACCGTGAAGATGCTACCGCCGTCGTCGTTGGCGACGACGATCGTCAGCTGCGGTACCGGCTCGTCCGGGCCGATGAGCAATCCGTTCGAGTCGTGCAGGAAGGTCAGGTCGCCGAGCAGGGCGTAGCTCGGCCCGTCGTGCGTCAGAGCGGCTCCGACGGCGCTGGAGACGACGCCGTCGATCCCGGCCACGCCCCGGTTGGCCAGCACCGCCACGTCCGGCCGGGGGTCCGCGGCCAGAGCGATGTCCCGGATGGCGTTGGACGGCCCGGCGAACACCTGGGACCCCGGTGGCACGCCTGCGAGCAGCGCACGAGCCACCTGCGGTCCGGTCGTCCGGGGCGACTCGACCCGGTCGATCGCGGCGCACGCGGACCTGTCCGCGAACCGCCACCGATCGCCGAACTCGGGTGGCGGTTCCCAGCCCGAGGGGAGGCAGCCCACCGCGCGGACCGTCCCGGGAACGTCCGTCCACACCGGACGGAACCGATCTCCGGAGGAGTGCGGTACCGCGAAGACCGCGACCCGGTCGTCCGCCAGCAGCCGCTGGACGGATCGGTGCATCGTCGGCCTGCCGAGCACCACAACCTGCTCGGGAGCAGCTGGTCGGCACGGCCGGACAACGCCTCCGCCAGCAGCAGCGGTCCCGATCGCAGCGACCGGTGCCACAGCGGTGACCCCGGCTCGGCGAGCACGGGCAGCTCGGGCGGGACCGCACCTGCCCCGCCCTGACCCGCGATGACCAGGGTGGGAGCCCCCGGCGACAGCGGCAGGGCGCCCGCGAAGCTGCCGCCGGGCACGACGGCGCTCCAGGCGAGCCCGGCGGCGCGGCCGGTGTTTCCACCGGCGGTCTCGTCGAGGTGGTCCGGTACCAGCGGTTCGCGCAGCGGGACGTTGAGCTGGACCGGTCCGGGGTCGTGCGACAGCGAACCGAGCGCGCAGGACACGACGCGGTCCACAGTGGTCCTCCAGTGCCGGGAGCCGGACGAACCGGCGGTGGGCATCTCGGCGAAGCACCGGAGCGCGCTGCCGAACAATCCGTGCTGGTCGATGGTTTGGCCCGCGCCGGTGCCTCGTAGCTCGACCGGGCGATCCGCGGTGATCGCGACCAGCGGGAGACCGGCGTGGTCGGCCTCCAGCACCGCGGGGTGCAGGTTGGCGGCGGCCGTTCCGGACGTGCACACCACGGGGACCGGACCGCCCGCGCGCATGGCGAGGCCGGTGGCGAGAAATCCCGCGCTGCGCTCGTCGATTCGCACGTGCAGCCGCAGGCGCCGTTCGGAATCCGCTCTGTGGAGCGCGAAGGCGAGCGGCGCGTTGCGCGATCCCGGGCACAGCACCGCCTCGCGCGCACCGCATCGGATCAATTCGTCCACGATCGCGTTGGCCTGGTCCGTAGACGGGTTCATGGGTGCTGAACATACGGCCGGATCCCGTTTCCCGATGTGAATGCGCGGTTACGGAGTGCACACATCGGATGTTGTTACGTGAAGAGAAGTAGTTTCCAACCGCGGAACGCCGCATTCACCACCGCGCATCGGTTGCGCTGGTTGACTGCGCCCTGTGCGTCGGAAAAGCCCCGCATCCGTTGGGTATTCGTTTCAGGGTTCCCGATCGGTCTCACGTTCTGCGTGGTGGCACGGCGTTCGGTCGGCGATTTCGGTCGACCGGTAGGAATTTTCCGTCCAGGGAAGGGATGAAGGCTCCTTGAGCACTAACGATGTCGCGAACACCGGTCGACGTTCCCTCCGCGCGGCTGTCGTGCTGGCAGCGAGCGGAGCCGCGCTGGGACTGATGGGTGCCGGCACCGCCTCGGCCCACGAGTCCGCGCCCGAACCCACCGAAGGGGGACCGCTGGGCGCTGTTCAGCAGACCGTCGGAGTCGTCGTGCACCACCTCGATGAGTACCACCTCTCGGATCCCACCTGGGAGGTCAAGAGCCTGCTCACCAGCCCGCAGGAGAACCTCCGGATCCACCTCGCGATGGTGAACGAGGCGATCGACCCGGTCATCGGCCTGCTGCCGTGAACACGGGTGCGGTGGCCCGGTCCTGCCGGGCCACCGCACCGCTCCCGCTTCCCCAGGACGGAGGTTGAGATCCCATGACCACCAGCGAGAACACCGATCTCGTGCTGTCGGCCGAGGCGCAGGACCTGCTGTTCCGCGAGGCGCGCACGGCGAACTCCTTCAGCGATGAGCCGGTGACCGACGGGCAGCTGCGCGCCATCTACGACCTGATGCGCTGGGCTCCGACGTCGGCGAACGCGCAGCCGCTGCGGATCACGGCGGTGCGCACTCCGGAGGCGAAGGCGCGGTTGCTGCCGCTGATGGCCGAGGGGAACCGCGCCAAGACCGCATCCGCGCCGATGACGCTGCTGCTGTCCGCGGACCGGAACTTCGACGAGCACATGCCCCGACTGCTGCCGTTCGCCCCGCAGGCGCGCGAGATGTTCGCCGACCCGCAGGCGCGCGCCCAGGCGGCCGACTACAACGCCACCCTGCAAGCGGGTTACACCATCCTGGCCGTCCGCGCGGCCGGTCTCGCGGCCGGGCCGATGCTCGGTTTCGACCCGGCGGGCGTGGACGCCGAGTTCTTCCCCGACGGCGGGCGGCACGTCGTGCTGGTCGTCAACGTCGGCACGCCCGGCCCGGACCCCTGGTTCGACCGCCTCCCGCGTTTGGAGTACGAGGAAGTCGTCTCCCTCATCTGACCACATTGGACGGTTCGCCTCGATGCAGGATCCCGTTGTGTCTGAGCTGTTTGATCCGAAGTTGTGGGAGCCGGTCGAGGGCTTCGACTTCACCGACATCACCTATCACCGCTGCGTCGAGGACGGCCCCGGCAGGGGCACGGTGCGCATCGCTTTCGATCGCCCCGAGGTCCGCAACGCCTTCCGGCCGCACACCGTCGATGAGCTCTACCGCGCTCTGGACCACGCGCGGATGTCCAGTGACGTGGGGTGCGTGCTCATCACCGGTAACGGCCCGTCGGCCAAGGACGGTGGCTGGGCCTTCTGCTCCGGTGGTGACCAGCGCATCCGTGGCCGTTCCGGCTACCAGTACGCCGGGGGTGAGACCGCCGAGACCGTGGACCCGGCGCGCGCGGGCCGGCTGCACATCCTGGAGGTGCAGCGGCTGATCCGGTTCATGCCCAAGGTGGTGATCGCGGTCGTGCCGGGCTGGGCCGCCGGGGGCGGGCACAGCCTGCACGTGGTGTGCGACCTCACCCTGGCCAGCGCCGAGCACGCCATGTTCAAGCAGACCGACGCCGACGTCGGCAGCTTCGACGGTGGTTTCGGCTCGGCCTACCTGGCCCGCCAGGTCGGGCAGAAGTTCGCCCGCGAGATCTTCTTCCTCGGGCGCCCCTACACCGCCGGGCAGGCCCACGAGATGGGCATGGTCAACGAGGTCGTCCCGCACGCCGAGCTGGAGGCCACCGCCCTGCAGTGGTCCCGGGAGATCAACGGCAAGTCCCCGACGGCGCAGCGCATGCTCAAGTACGCGTTCAACGCCCTCGACGACGGGCTGGTCGGTCAGCAGCTCTTCGCCGGTGAAACCACCCGGCTCGCCTACATGACCGACGAAGCCGTCGAAGGCAGGGACGCGTTCCTGCAGAAACGAGACCCCGACTGGTCCCAGTTCCCCTGGTACTTCTGAACCCAGTATTGGAAATGGTTGTCATTTTCGTGTAGGTTGGGCGGCGGTTGCCGAGAGGGAGGTTTGGGAACGTGAAGGTGCGCAAGTCGTTGCGGTCGTTGAAGCAGAAACCCGGTGCTCAGGTGATCCGTCGGCACGGGAAGACGTTCGTGATCAACAAGAAGAACCCCCGCTACAAAGCCCGCCAGGGCTGAGCGGACCGATCACAACGCGGCGGCGTCAGGCGTGGCCCTCGGGCCGGGCTGACGCCGCCGCGTTGTGATCCGCCGGCTCCGCGAACGGAGCTTCCACCTGCGCTCCTCCCGTGCGGCGGTAGTGGTGACGATGGGTGGCGGCGTTGGGAGGTGGACAGTTTTAGTCATAATTGCCCATGATCAATGTCCGAAATGTCGGGACAATTATGGCTAAAACTGTCCCCTGCCGAGGCGTGCGCGCCGGAGGCGGGTTCCGGGCGCGACTCCGGCCTCCGCCTCGCCGCGCTGCCTCCGTGGTGCGGTGGGCTTCTCGTGCGAGGGGGTGCCCTGGGGGCGGTCGTGCAGTCTTCCGGGCGGTTACGTTCTGGGGTTGGGGGTGTTAACTTAGCGATCGATAAGGACATCGGGGTTCTTGGTCAGCGAGGGGCGTGTGAGCACAGTGGACAGTGACACCGTTCTGGTTCAGCGGCGCGGATCGGTGCAGGTGGTGACGGTGAACCGGCCGCATCGCAAGAACGCGATCGACGGGCCGACCTGGGGCGCGCTGCACGACGCGCTGCGGGGTGCCGAGCAGGACGAGGGCGTGCGGGCCGTCGTGCTGACCGGGGCCGGCGGGGACTTCTGCGCCGGTGCCGACCTCGCTGCCGGGCGCGGCGGGCATCCGCTGACCCGGATGCACCGCGTCAACGACGTCGCGCTGGCGCTGCACGAGCTGTCCAAGCCGGTGGTCGCCAAGGTGCGCGGGGTGGCCGTGGGGGCGGGCTGGAACCTGGCGCTGGGCTGCGACCTGGTGGTGTCGAGCGCGGACGCGCGGTTCTCGCAGATCTTCGCCAAGCGCGGTCTGTCGCTGGACTTCGGAGGCTCCTGGCTGCTGCCGCGCGTGGTCGGGTTGCAGCAGGCCAAGCGGCTCGCGCTGCTCGGCGAGATCATCGGAGCCGAGGAGGCCCGCGAGCTCGGGCTGGTGACCTGGGTGAAGCCCGACGACGAGCTGGACGGCTTCGTCGACGAGCTGGCGGACCGGCTCGCCTCGGGTGCGTCGGTGGCGATCTCGCAGAGCAAGGCGATGCTCAACGCCGCAGGTCAGCAATCGTTCCGCGAAGCGCTGGAGTCCGAGGCGCGGGCGCAGAGCGTCAACTTCGCCACCGCCGACGCGCCCGCCGCCTTCAAGGCCTTCACCGCCAAGACCGAGCCCGAGTTCACCGGCGAGTGGTTGGTCGACTGACGTCCCTTGTGCCGCCGTGCACGTGTGCTTAAGGTCACTGAACGGGCGCTAAGGAGGCTCGGCATGGACTTCTCACTGCCCGGTGAGCTCGTCGAACTGCTCGGTGAACTCGACGCGTTCATCGAATCCGAGATCGTCCCGCTCCAGCGGCAGGACGACAACGAGCGGTTCTTCGACCACAGGCGGGAGTACGCCCGCACCGACTTCGAGGCCGGTGGCACGCCGCGGCCCGAGTGGGAAGAGCTGCTGCACGAGATGGCCCGCCGAGCCGACGCGGCCGGTTGGTTGCGCTACGGCCTCCCGGAAGAGGTCGGCGGCGGGGGCGGCGGCAACTTCGAGATGGCGGTGATCCGCGAGCACCTCGCGGCCAAGGGCCTCGGCCTGCACAACGACCTGCAGAACGAGGCCTCGGTCGTCGGCAACTTCCCCGTGGTGCACATGATGCTGGAGTTCGGCACCGCCGCCCAGCGCCAGGAGTTCCTGGAACCGATGCTCACCGGGCAGGCCCGGATCGGCTTCGGGCTCACCGAACCCGACCACGGCAGCGACGCCACCTGGCTGGAGACCACCGCCGTGCGCGACGGTGATGACTGGATCATCAACGGCGGCAAGCGATTCAACTCCGGGATGCACTCAGCGACCCACGACGTCGTGTTCGCCCGCACCTCCGGCGAACCGGGCGAGGCGCGGGGGATCACCGCGTTCATCGTGCCCACCGACACGCCCGGCTTCTCGGTGGACTTCCACTGGTGGACCTTCAACATGCCCACCGACCACGCCGAGGTGTCGCTGCGCGACGTGCGGGTCCCGTCCTCGGCGATGTTCGGCGATGAGGGCGCGGGCCTGGAACTGGCGCAGTGCTTCGTGCACGAGAACCGCATCCGGCAGGCCGCTTCCGGTGTCGGCGCGGCGCAGTTCTGCATCGACCGCAGCGTCGACTACGCCCGTCAGCGGGTCACCTTCGGCCAGCCGCTGGCGCGGCGGCAGGCGATCCAGTGGCCGCTGGTGGAGCTGCAGACCGAGGCCGAGATGGTGCGCGGGCTGGTGCGCAAGACCGCCTGGGAGATGGACCGGCGCCCGAACTTCGAGATCAGCGACAAGGTCTCGATGTCCAACTACCGCGCGAACCGGCTGGTGTGCGACGCCGCGGACCGGGCGATCCAGGTCCACGGCGGTATCGGCTACACCCGGCACACGCCGTTCGAGCACATCTACCGCCACCACCGGCGCTACCGGATCACCGAAGGCGCCGAAGAGGTGCAGATCCGCAAGGTCGCCGCCTACCTGTTCGGCTTCGCCGGCCCGGGAAAGCGCGCATGAGCGGTGAACTCGGCGAACTCCTCGCCGCCCGACTCACCGCGCTCCAGCGTCGGGACCCGGATTGCGCCCGTAGTCGGAAACCGGAACACGGCCGTAATCCGGTCACGGAATACGGCCGCAATCCGGTCACGGAATGCGGCCGTAATCCGGGTTCCGGACCGGTGCGGGTGACGCGGCTGGAGCAGGCCAGCGGGGGCGCGAGCCGGGAGACGTGGTTCATCGGGCTGGACAACGGCGAGCGCCTGGTGCTGCGCCGCGACCCGCCCGGGCTGGCGCGCCCGGAGGGCATGGCCCGCGAAGCCGTCGTGCTGGAAGCCGCAGCTCAGGCCGGGGTTCCGGTCCCGGAGCTGGTCGACCACGGGACCGACGACACCGTGCTCGGATCGCCGTACGTGCTCACCCGCCACGTCGACGGCGAGACGATCCCCCGCCGCCTGCTGCGCGACGACGCCTACGCCGAGGCCCGGGCCGGACTCGCTCGCGAGCTCGGCCGCGCCGCCGCCCGGATCCACCGCATCCCGGTCCCCGAGGGCTTTCCGGAGCCAGATCCGCTGGAACAGCTCGTCGTCGACTACGACGCGCTCGGCGACCCGATCCCCGCCGTCGAGATCGCCTTCCGCTGGTTGCGGGAGAACCGGCCCGCCGGTGCCGGGCGAACGCTGGTGCACGGCGATTTCCGCAACGGCAACCTCATCGTCGACCGCAGCGGGCTCCGGGCGGTCCTGGACTGGGAGCTCGTGCACGTCGGTGATCCGATGGAAGACCTGGGCTGGTTGTGCACCAACGCCTGGCGATTCGGATCTCCGCTTCCCGCAGGCGGGTTCGGGTCGTTGGACGAGCTCTTCGACGGCTACGCCGAGGTCGCGGGCACCCGCCCGGACCCGGAGGTGGTGCGCTGGTGGGAGGTGCTGGGCACGGCCAAGTGGGGCGTGATCTGCCGGTCCCAGGCCGAGCAGCACCTCAGCGGCGCCCACCCGTCGATGGAACTCGCCGCGATCGGCCGACGGGTCTGCGAGCAGGAGTACGACCTGCTGGTGGCCCTCGGCGTGCCGGGGCCGACGCCGCCCGTGCAGGTCGAGTCCGAAGCTGCGGACCTGCACGGGCGGCCCACAGCCGCCGAACTCGTCGCGGCCACCCGGGATTTCCTGCGGGACGAGGTCCTGGCCCGTGCCGACGGGCGGATGAAGTTCCAGGCCCTGGTCGCCGCCAACGTGCTGTCCACAGTGGAACGAGAGCTGCGGTTCGGCGCCGAGCAGGAGCGACGGCACGCGGCGCGGCTCGCCGAGCTCGGCTTCGCCGATCGCGCCGCCTTCGCCGCAGCGCTGCGCGCGGGTGAGGCGGATCCGCGGAACGAGGACGTGGCCGGGCTGCTGTGGTCGGAGGTGTTCGACCGGCTCGCGGTGGCCAACCCGAAGCACATCCAGTCCAGGACCAGGGGAGGCAACGGTGCCTGACCAGCTGCGCGAACGCCTGCTCGACGAACTCACCGGACCCGGCGGTGACTTCGAGATGACCGACGCCGTCGTCCGCGGCATCCCCATGCGGGTTTACTCGAAACCGATCGGGACGCTGCGCGACGCCGCGCTGCTCAGCGCCTTCCACGGCGACAAGGACTTCCTGCTCTACGAGGACTACCGCTGCACCTTCACCGAGCACCACCGGCTGGTCACCGGACTCGCCCGAGCGCTGCGCGAGGAGTACGGGCTGACCAGCGGTGATCGCGTGGCGATCGCGATGCGCAACTTCCCCGAGTGGGTGCCGATCTTCTGGGCCATCCAGGTCGCCGGGCTCGTCGCGGTCCCGCTCAACGCCTGGTGGAGCGGCGACGAGTTGCGCTACGGCATGACCGATTCCGGCAGCCGGCTGGTCTTCGCCGACCCGGAGCGCGCGGCTCTGCTCGACCGCGACGTCCCGGTCGTCGAGGTGCGCGGCGGCACGCCCGACCCCGGCGTCCGGGCCTGGTCGGACCTCGTCGCGGCACTCCCCGACGACGCGCGGCCGCCGGAGGTCGACATCGACGCCGACGACGACGCCACGATCCTCTACACCTCCGGCACGACCGGGCGCCCCAAGGGCGCGATCGGCACGCACCGCAACCACGTGACGAACCTGCTCAACACCGTCGTCAACCGCAAGATCGGGATGGCGGTCACCAACGGCGGCACGTTCCCCGAACCCGGTCCGGACGACCCGCAACCCGGGGCGCTGCTGACGTTTCCGATGTTCCACATCGCAGGCATCACCGTGCTCAGCTTCGCGACCCTCGCCGGTGCCAAGCTCGCGACGATGTACCGGTGGGACCGGAAAGAGGCCGGGGAGATGATCCGCGAGCACGGCCTGACCAGCGCCGCCGGCGTGCCGACGGTGATGCGCGATCTCGTCGAGAACAGCGACACCGTGCGGAACCTGGAGGGCGTGACGATGGGCGGCGCGCCGATCCCGCCCGACCTGGTCGAGCGCATCGGCGGGCTCGGCAGCAGCGCCTCCAGCGGCTACGGGTTGACCGAGACGACCTCGACCGTCGTGGGCAACTCAGGTGAGGACTACCAGGAGCACTCCAACAGCGTCGGGCAGCTGATGCCGGGCGCGGAGATCCGCGTCGTCGACCCGGCCACCGGTGATGACCTCGGTGACGGCGAGATCGGCGAGCTGTGGTTCCGCGGGCCGAACGTCGTGCGCGGCTACTGGAACCTGCCCGAGGCCACCGCCGACGCCTTTACCGACGGCTGGTTCCACAGCGGCGATCTCGGTTACGTCCAGGACGAGTGGGTCTACGTCGTGGACCGGCTCAAGGACGTCGTCATCCGGGGCGGGGAGAACGTCTACTGCGCGGAGGTCGAGGCCGTGCTGCACGAGCACCCGGCGATCGCCGACGTCGCGGTGATCGGGCTCCCGCACCGCACCCTCGGCGAGGAGGTGTGCGCGGTGGTGAACCTCAAAACCCGCGCGGATGTGGAAGAACTGCGCGCGCACGTGCGAGAGCGACTGGCGGGGTTCAAGGTCCCCACGCACGTGGTGGTGCAGGAGGACCCGCTGCCGCGCACCGCGACCGGGAAGGTCCTCAAGCGGCGGCTCCGCGAGCAGATCGTGCAGCGGGGATGAGCGCCGTGGAGCTGCGAGGTATCGAACGCGAATCGGTCACCCGCTGGCTGGACGAGCGCGGAGTGCCCGCCCCGGTCGAGTTCTCGCTGGTCTCGGGCGGGAGGTCGAACCTGACCTACCGGGTCACCGGCGCCGACGGGCGGGTGCGCGCGCTGCGCAGGCCGCCGACCGGGGAGTGCTGAGCACCGCGCACGACATGAGCCGCGAGTGGCGGTTCATCTCGGCGCTGCACGGCACCGGCGTCCCGGTGCCCACGCCGATCGCCTACTGCGACGACACCGACGTCACCGGCGCGACGTTCTACGTGATGGACTTCGTCGACGGCCGCGTCCTCGCCGACCGCGACTCCGCGCGCCCGTTCTCGCGAGAAGCTCGGCACCGCGCGGGAACCGCGACGGTGGAGTGCATGGCGGCGCTGCACAACCTCGACCCGGACGCCGTCGGGCTCGGCGACGTCGCCCGCCGCGACGGCTACCTGCAGCGGCAGCTGAGCCGCTGGCAGAAGCAGGTCCACGCCTCCGGCGCCCCGGACCTGGGGCTGCTCGACGCGGTCCACGACGCGCTGGCCGCCCACGTGCCCGAGCAGACCACCGGCATCGTCCACGGCGACTTCCGCCCCGGCAACCTCTCCTACGACCTCGACGGCGAGGTCCTGGCCGTCTTCGACTGGGAACTGGCCACCCTCGGCGAACCACTCGCCGACCTCGGCTGGCTCATCGCCACCTGGGAAGAACCCGGTGACGACCTCCCGGCCGTCACCCCGGGCCCCACCGCCGAACCCGGCTTCCCGCCCCGCGACGACCTCATCGCCCGCTACCGCGCCCTCACCGGCCGAGACCTCGCCGACCTGCCGTTCTACGTCGCGTTCCAACGCTGGCGCTCCTGCTGCATCACCGCTGGAGTCAGAGCCCGCTACCGAGCGGGCCACATGGCCGACGACGGCTACGACGCAGCAGAACGAGCGGACACCGAACGACGCCAAGCCCAACTCGCCTGGACAGCGGTCAAAGACCTCGGCCTGGTGTGACCCCACCCGTCCGACTACCAGACACCTGTGTCCCCACGGGTCAATCGAATTGTCCGGGCATAGCGGACATCGGGGGTGGACAGTTTTCATGAAAACTGTCACCTCATGACACGCGGCCAGGACCGAGAGCCGCCTCGACGCGATCGCGAGGCTGCTGTGACCGTCAGACCGACGTCGTGGCTTCGTCGGGGGTGGAGGTCTTCTCGGTCTGCTTCGCGGGGTGGTCTTGGGGCATGAAGTAGGCGAGGACGAGGAGGGTGGCTCCGATCAGGAACAGGAGGCCGAAGACGATGTGCAGGGCGTCCATCAGGCCCGGTCCGGAGGGGGTTCCGTCGGCGGAGGCGGTGGTGCGGGCGTTGATGATGGCGCCGCAGATCGCCACGCCCACGGCCGAACCGAGGGAACGGGCGAACATGTTGATGCCGGTCACCGCGCCGCGCTCGCTGAACCGGGCCGACGACTGCGAGGCGATGAGCGTCGGAACGGCCGTGAGGCCCATGCCGATGCCGACGACGAACGTGAAGACTCCCACCGTGACCACCGCGGAGGACTCGCCGAGCAGCAGCGTCAGGGCGGTGCCGATGGTCACGAACGACGCGCCGATCAGCGCCGTCCACCGGAAGCCGAGCGCGAGGTAGACGCGACCCGCGTTGGTCGCCGCCAGCGGCCAGCCGACCGTCATCGCGGCCAGCGCGAACCCGGCGATCAGCGGGCCGACGCCGAGCACGCCCTGGGCGTAGATCGGGACGTAGGTGGACAGGCCGAGCACGATCACGCCCACCAGCAGCGCGATCGCCGTCGGCACGCCCACGACCCGCCGGCGCAGCAGCCGCAGGTTCAGGATCGGGTGCGACGAGCGCAGCGCGTGCACCGCGAAACCCGCCAGCAGCAGCACCGCCGCGGCGAAGATCGCCACCGACGGCACCGACAGCCACGCCCAGCTGGTGCCGCCCTCCAGCAGGCCCAGCAGCATCAGCGTGCTGCCGCCGGTCAGCAGCGACGCACCGAGGTAGTCGATCGGCTCGCGATCGCCCTCGCGCGGCGACTCGTGGTACTTGAGCACCAGCATCGTCGCGGCCGCGAAGCACAGCGGCAGGTTGATCCAGAAGATCCAGCGCCAGCTCACGAACTCGCTGAACACGCCGCCCAGCGTCGGACCGACCACCGACGAGATCGCCCACACCGAGGCCAGGTACCCCTGGGTCTTCGCGCGTTCCTGCAGCGTGTAGATGTCGGCGGCGATGGTCAGCGACACCGGCATCACCGCGCCCGCGCCCAGGCCCTGCAGCACGCGGCCGACGATCATCGCGGGCATCGACCACGCCGCCCCGCACAGCACCGACCCGACCAGGAAGAACCCGACACCGGCCAGCATCAGCCGCTTGCGGCCGAGCACGTCGGCGAGCCTGCCGAACAGCGGCGTGCTCACCGCCTGGGCCAGCATGTAGGCGGAGAACAGCCACGGGACCTGCGCGAAGCTGCCGAGATCCCGCGCGATCGTGGACGACGCGGTGGCGATGATCGTCGCGTCCAGCGCCACGAGCGCGGTGGACAACATCAGGGCGAGCAGGATGGGGCCGCGCTCGGAGCGCAGCCCGACACCGGAAGACGAAGCGGGCACGAACTCCATAAGACACCGGGCCGCCAAAATATTCCAGAAGTCGATCGGGATTCGCAGATTCCCCACTTCTCAGCGAGAAACGCTGCGAACGCGGGAAAAACGTGATCGAGCGAAGGCGGGTTGTTCCATTTTGAGCGGTGAGTCCGCCTTGGTTCGCGATGGGGACGTTCTCATGAAAACTTCCCCACAACCAGGGGTGTCACGCGGGTGACGTTTCCGCTGAAACTCCGGTTCCCGGAGCGGAGTCAGGGGTGTTGGGTGGTGGTGTCGACCTGGGTGTGCATGAGGGCGAGGGTTTGGTCGAGGGTGAGGCCGGAGTTCAGGGCGTGGTCGAGGTAGGTGAGGATGCGCTGGGCGTCGGGGTTGAGGACCTCGTTGGTCGAGTCGGCGGTGGCGGCGGCGAGCGTGCCGAGGGAGGCGCGCTGCTGGGCGGCGCGGACCGCGCGGCGCAGGATGATCATCTCCTGGGCGTTGGGGCGACGCCGCTCCTCGGTGAGGCGCGCGAGGATGCGGCGGACCGTCGTCGGTCGTGCTTGACCGTCGCCGTGCGGGCCGCGTAGGTGGCGACCAGCTGCGAGTCGCGGCGGTCGTCGGGCGCGTTCTGGCCCTCCTCGGCGTGGGCCGGGGGCACGTCGACGGCCAGGGCGTCCATCGCCTGCTGCACGCGGGCGTCGCGGGCGCGAGCGCGGGCGATCGGGTCCGGACGTCCCTCGCCGGCGCGCTCGCGGACCTGCCTGCGGGCCTGCTGCCCGGCCTCGGTGAGCCGCCGCGGCCGGGAGACCAGACCGTCGTTGATCTGCTGCTGGCGCTTGAGCCGCAGGTGCATGTCCAGCGACTGCCCGGCGCGCGGCGGGGCCAGCCGGGCGTTGCGCTCGAAGTCGTCGTCCTCCTCGCGGAACCACTTGCGCAGTCGCCGGACCAGGAAGTCCTCCGGCGACTCCTGATCGCCGCGCCGAGGCTGGAAGCCCTCCCGGTCCTCCGGCAGGTTGTCGAGCGCGACCTTGATCGCGTCCACGCACCACCCCGCGTCGAACCAGCGGCTGAGGATCGTGATGGCCTGCGAGGTCACCGGGTGGCCGGGGAAGAGCTCGCCGAAGAGCTTGCGGGTGGCCAGCTCGGCCTGCTCCCGGTCGGCCGGGATGACCCGGCCCGGCCAGGTCTGCGGGGTGAACGCCATCTGCTCCTCCGAAAGGTGCCGTGCCCGTCCGCGCGAACGGCACTGCGCGTGTGCTCCGAGTGTCCCCGCCCGGCTTCGGCGAGTGCCCGGACGATCTCCCGTTTGGTGGGTCCCGACTAATTTTGGGCCGCACCGCGCGGCACCGGCTACATATCCCTACCCGCGAGTAACCGGGAGGGTGTTCTTGAAGGTCGGGAGCGGCTGCTCCCGCGAAGAGCTTAGGAGGTCTGGTCGGTGTTCCGTCGTGTGGCGATCGTCAACCGCGGGGAAGCCGCGATGCGGCTGATTCATGCTGTGCGGGAGGTCGAGGCGGAAACCGGGGACCGGATCGAGACCGTCGCCCTGCACACCGACGCCGACCGCGCGGCCGCCTTCGTCCGCGAGGCGGACGTGACCTACGACCTGGGCCTGGCCCGCGACCGGCCCTACCTGGACATGGCCGTGCTGGAGCGCGCCCTGACCGAGACCGGCGCCGACGCGGCGTGGGTGGGCTGGGGCTTCGTCGCCGAGGACCCGGCGTTCGCCGAGCTCTGCGACAAGCTGGGCGTGACCTTCATCGGCCCCAGCGCCGAGGCGATGCGCAAGCTCGGCGACAAGATCGGCGCCAAGCTCCTCGCCGAGGAGGTCGGCGTGCCGGTGGCGCCGTGGAGCCGCGGCGAGGTCGCCGACCTCGACTCCGCGATCCGCAGCGCCGGTGAGATCGGCTACCCGCTGATGCTCAAGGCCACCGCCGGTGGTGGCGGGCGCGGCATCCGCGTGATCCACGACGAGGCCGAGCTGACCGAGGCCTACGAGCGCACCCGGTTGGAGGCCGAGCGGGCCTTCGGTTCCGGCGCGGTGTTCCTGGAACGCCGGTCACCGGGGCCCGGCACGTCGAGGTGCAGGTCATCGCCGACGGCCAGGGCACCGCCTGGGCATTGGGCGTGCGGGACTGCTCGGTGCAGCGCCGCAACCAGAAGATCATCGAGGAGTCCGCCTCGCCGGTGCTCAGCGCCGAGCAGGCCCGCGAGCTCAAGGAGTCCGCCGAGCGGCTCGCCGTCGCCGTCGACTACCGCGGTGCGTGCACGGTCGAGTTCCTCTACCACCCGGGCGAGCGGCTGTTCGCGTTCCTCGAGGTCAACACGCGCCTGCAGGTCGAGCACCCGATCACCGAGGCCACCACCGGCGTCGACCTGGTCAAGTACCAGCTGCACGTCGCCTCCGGCGGCAAGCTGGAGGGCGAGCCGCCCGCCGAGTCCGGCCACGCGATCGAAGCGCGGCTCAACGCCGAGGACCCCGAGCGCGACTTCGCGCCCTCGCCCGGCAAGATCGTCCGGCTCGACTTCCCGGCCGGTCCCGGTATCCGCGTCGACACCGGCGTCGGCGAGGGCGACACCATCCCCGCCGACTTCGACTCCATGATCGCCAAGATCATCGCCGTCGGCCGCGACCGCGACGAGGCCCTGGGAAGGCTGCGCCGCGCGATGGCGCAGACCACCGTCATCGTCGCCGGCGGCGCCACCAACAAGAGCTTCGTGCTCGACCTGCTCGACCGCCCCGAGGTCATCGACGGCTCCGCCGACACCGGCTGGATCGACCGCGTCCGCGCCGAAGGCGAGCTGCAGGCCGACCGCCACTCCGCGATCGCGCTGGCCGCCGCCGGGATCGACGCCTACGAGGACGCCGAGCTCGTCGAGCGGCAGCGGTTCTTCGCCGCCGCCCACGGCGGCCGCCCGCAGGCCCAGCACGAGAGCGGACGCCCCCTGGAATTCAAGCTGCGCGGCGCCGGCTACCGGGTGCAGGTCGCCCGCGTCGGGCACGAGCGGTTCCGCATCGGCATCAGCGCAGGCAACGGCTCCGCCGTGCACACCGCCGACGTCGAGATCGAGCGGTTCGACGCCCACGTCCGCCAGCTCACCGTCAACGGCCAGCGGTTCCGCGTCGTCACCGACACCCACGGCCCGGTGTGCCTGGCCGAGGTCGACGGCGTGGCCCACCGGGTCAGCCGCGACGAGGGCGGCGTGCTGCGATCCCCGGCCCCCGCGCTGGTCGTCGCGACACCGCTGGAGGTCGGCGCCGAGGTCGAGGAAGGCGCACCGGTCCTGGTGCTGGAATCCATGAAGATGGAGACCGTGCTGCGCGCCCCGTTCCGCGCGAAGCTGCGGGAATGCCTGGTGCGCACCGGGAGTCAGGTCGAGACCGGCGCGCCGCTGCTGCGGCTCGAACCGCTCGGCGACTCCGACGACGCCGCCGAGCAGACCACCACCGACACCACCGACCTCGAACTGCCCAGCACCCCCGACGGGCTCGGCGCCGCCGAGCGCGCCGAGCGCAACCGGCAGGACCTGCGCAGCATGCTGCTCGGCTTCGACGTCGACCCGCAGGACGAGCGCCGCGTCCTCAACGACTACCTCCGCGCCCGCGAGGAGCTCGTCGAGGCCGGGAACCGGCCGCTGGCCGAGGAGATCGAGCTGCTGGAGGTCTTCGCCGACCTCTCCGAGCTCAGCCGCAACCGGCCGGTCGGCGAGGAGACCGCGGCCGACTCCCGGGTGCACAGCCCGCGCGAGTACTTCCACACCTACCTGCAGAGCCTCGACGTCGAGCGCGCCGGGCTCTCCGAGACCTTCCAGGGCCGCCTGACCCGGGTGCTCGGCCACTACGGCGTCACCGACCTCGACCGCACGCCGGAGCTGGAAGAAGCCGTGTTCCGGATCTTCCTCGCCCAGCAGCGCGCCTCCTCCGACGAGGCGGCCGTGGCCACGCTGCTGCGCCAGTGGCTGGCCGAGGCCCCGCCGTCCGGCGCCCAGCGCCAGGCCGCCGGACTCGCGATGGAACACCTGGTCGCCGCCACGCAGGTCCGCTTCCCCGCGCTGTGCGACCTCGCCCGCACCGTGGCGTTCCGCTGGTTCGCGCAGCCGATGCTGCGTCGCCACCGCGCCGAGGTCTACGCGGGCGTGCGCAAGCACCTGCGGCACCTCGACGAGAACCCGGACGCACCGGACCGCGCCGAGCGCATCTCGGCGATGGTCTCCAGCGCCGAACCGCTGGTCCGCCTCGTCGGCCAGCGCATCGGGCGTCCCGGCACCGACCCGGCACCGCTGCTGGAAGTGCTCGCGCGCCGCTACTACGGCAACCGGGAGCTCGACGAGGTCCGCGCCTTCGACGCCGCGGGCTGCACGTTCGTCACCGCCGAGCACCGCGGCGCCGGTTCGCGCGTGGTGAGCACCGCGGTGGACTTCGCGGCGCTGCCCGACGTCGTGCGCGCCATCGGCGAGCTCGCCGCCGACGGCGACCTGGTCGCCGACGTCTACCTGGTGTGGGACGGCCAGCCCGACGACACCGACGCGATGGCCGCCCGCCTCGGCGAGGTGCTCACCGCGCAGCAGCTGCCCGCCGCCGTCAACCGGATCACCACCACCGTGGCCGGTCCCAGCGGTGCGGTGATGCACCACCACTTCACGTTCCGGCCCTCGGTCGACGGCTTCGCCGAGGAGCGGCTGATCCGCGGCCTGCACCCGCTGATCGCCGACCGGATGCAGCTGGAGAGGCTGCGCGAGTTCGACCTCACCCGCCTGCCCTCCTCCGACGAGGAGGTCTACCTGTTCCGCTGCGTGGCGCCGGAGAACCCCGCCGACGAGCGGCTGGTGGCGCTGGCCCAGGTGCGGGACCTCACCCCGCTGCGGGAGGACGACGGCAGGCTCGTCGCGCTGCCCGCCGCCGAAGGCGTGCTCACCGCCTGCCTCGACGCGATCCGCAAGGCCCAGAAGCCCAACGGCAAGAAGCGCGCCGGGACCAACCGGATCGTCGTCTACGTCTGGCCGCCGAACGAGCTCTCGCTCGACGAGCTCGACGTCGTCGCCCAGCGCGTGCTGCCCACCGCGGCCGGGGCCGGGCTGGAAGAGGTCCTGTTCCTGGTGCGGCAGCGCGACGCCGAGACCGGCGAGCTCGCCGAGGTCGCGGTGCGCATCGGGTCGAAACCCGGTTCGGGCGTGCGGATCTCGGTCGAGGAGCCCTCGACCGAGCCGATCAAGCCGCTGGACAGCTACCGGCAGAAGGTGCTGCGCGCCGAGAACCGCGGCACCACCTACCCCTACGAGCTGACCGGGATGCTCGCCGGTGCCTCGGGCTCGTTCGTCGAGCACGACCTCGACGACTCCGGCGTGCTGGTGCCGGTGGACCGCCCGAAGGGGCAGAACTCGGCGGCGATCGTCGCCGGCGTCGTCAGCACCCCGACGGCGCTGCACCCCGATGGCGTGAAACGCGTTGTGCTGCTGGGTGATCCGACCAAGGCGCTGGGCGCGCTGTCGGAGCCGGAGTGCTCGCGGGTGATCGCGGCGATCGACCTGGCCGAGGAGATGGGCGTGCCGCTGGAGTGGTTCGCGCTGTCGGCCGGTGCCCGGATCTCCATGTCGTCGGGCACCGAGAACATGGACTGGGTCGCCGCCGCGCTCAAGCGCATCGTGCGGTTCACCCAGGACGGCGGTGAGATCAACGTCGTGGTGGCCGGGATCAACGTGGGCGCTCAGCCGTACTGGAACGCCGAGGCCACGATGTTGATGCACACCAAGGGGATCCTGGTGATGACGCCGGATTCGGCGATGGTGCTCACCGGCAAGCAGTCGCTGGACTTCTCCGGTGGTGTTTCGGCGGAGGACAACTTCGGCATCGGCGGCTACGACCGGGTGATGGGGCCGAACGGGCAGGCGCAGTACTGGGCGCCGAACCTGGGTGCGGCCGCCGAGGTGCTCATGGCGCACTACGAGCACACCTACGTCGCCCCGGGCGAGTCCGGTCCGCGCAGCGCGGGCACCAGCGACCCGGTCGAGCGGGACATCTCGACCTACCCGCACGAGCTGGCCGGCAGCGACTTCACCACCGTGGGCGAGATCTTCTCCACCACCGCCAACCCGGACCGCAAGAAGTCCTTCGACATCCGCACCGTGATGCGCGCGGTCGCCGACCAGGACCACGAGGTGCTGGAGCGCTGGGCGGGGATGGCCGACGCCGACACGGCCGTCGTGCAGGACGCGCACCTGGGCGGTCAGCCGGTGTGCCTGCTGGGCATCGAGTCGCAGTCGGTGGCCCGTCGCGGGTTCCCGCCCACCGACGGCCCGGACACCTACACCTCGGGCACGCTGTTCCCGCGCTCCTCGAAGAAGGTGGCGCGCGCTATCAACGCGGCCAGCGGGAACCGTCCGCTGGTGGTGCTGGCGAACCTGTCCGGGTTCGACGGCTCGCCGGAGTCGATGCGCAAGCTGCAGCTGGAGTACGGCGCCGAGATCGGCCGCGCCATCGTCAACTTCGACGGCCCCATCGTGTTCTGCGTGATCTCCCGCTACCACGGCGGCGCGTTCGTGGTGTTCTCCAAGGCGTTGAACCCGAACATGACGGTGCTGGCCGTGGAGGGTTCCTACGCCTCGGTGATCGGCGGCGCCCCGGCGGCCGCGGTGGTCTTCGCCGGTGACGTCAACGAGCGCACGGCCAACGACCCGCGGGTGCGCGAGCTCGACGAGCTCGTGGCCAACGCCGAAGGCCCGGAGCGCGCGGCCCAGAGCCTCAAGCTCGCCGACGTCCGCGCCGAGGTCCGGGCCGAGAAGCTCAGCGAGGTCGCCGCCGAGTTCGACCGCGTCCACAGCATCCAGCGCGCGGTCGAGGTCGGCTCGGTGGACGCCATCGTCACCGCCGCCGAACTCCGCCCCAGCATCATCAACGCCATCACCACCCACCTGTCCTGACCCTCCCCACGTCAAAAACCCCGGTTTTCGCGCGACGAAAACCGGGGTTTTTGACGCGACGAATGCTGCGGTTTTTGACGCGAGGGGACCGGTTCGGGGGATGGTCATGCTGTTCGGGTATTGGTGGATGCTCATTTGATGTTGGACGGGCATGGGGCGGGGGCTTAGCGTCAGGGGCGATCATTCCGGGTGATTCAGAGCACTGCGACAGTCGCCAGCGGGTGGGGGAGTTGTTGGTGCCCCCGCCGCGGTGGGCTCCTGGGCGCGCCTGACGAGGGGCGGTGGGAGGCCTCGCTGGCTCGGGCAAAGGAGCCTCTCGTGGTTGAATCGAAGCCGAAGCCGACCGGTGCCGCCTCCGCTGAGGCCGTCGCGGCGCCTCCGCCCACCTCGTTCCTCGGGTACCTGAAGTCGTTCGGGCCGGGGATCGTCATCGCGTTGAGCTGGGTCGGGACCGGGGACCTCATCGACAACTCCGTGGCGGGCGGCAACTACGGGTACGCGCTGCTGTGGGTTCTGCCGCTGTCGCTGGTGTTCCGGTTCCTGTTCGTCAACAGCCTCGCCAAGTACCCGCTGTACAACGTGCAGCGGGACTCCAGCATCGTGCGCGGTTTCGCGCGCACGCACCCGGTTCTCGGCTGGCTGATGCTGATCTCGTTCATCCTCTACACGCACCTGCTGCTGGCGTTCAGCTTCAGCGGCGTCGGTGTGGCGCTGCACGGGCTCTTCGGCGGGCTGACGCCGTTCTGGTGGTCGGTGCTCGGCGCGGTGTCGGTGTTCGCGGTGACCTTCCGCGGCGCCTACGGCGTCCTGGAGAACACCTTCAAGGTCGTGCTCGCGGTGATGGTCGCCGCGTTCGTCGTCGGCGTGGTCATGGTGGGCATCAACTGGCCGGAACTGGTGCGCGGCTTCGCCTTCGAACTGCCGCCGCAGAGCGGGCTGTTCGACTCGTCGCTGGTGGCATCGAGTCTCGTGCTGGCGACGCTCGGGTCGATGGCCAACCTGTTCTACCCGCAGTTCCTGCGCGAGAAGGGCTGGGTGACCCCGGCCTACCGGCGCGTGCAGCAGTACGACCTGCTGTTCGGCTCGGTGGTCGTGCTGTTCCTCGGCGTGTGCGTGTGGGCGCTCGGCGCCGAGGTGCTGAGCAGCGGGGAGGGGGTGGAGGAGGCCTCCGACATCGCCGGGGCCCTGGGCACCGCGATCGGCCCGATCGGCACCTACCTGTTCTACCTGGGTCTGCTGGGCGCGGCATGGACGACGGTGGCTGGCTCGCTGTTCGCGCTGAGCAAGATGAGCGTCGAGGCCCTGCACACGGTCCGGCCGGGACGCCGCGAGCGCGTCGGCGACGATCCGCGCAAGGACGTCTTCTACAAGGTGATGGTCGTCTGGGGGCTGTCCGCGATCGTCTGGTCGCTGCCGGCCGCACCGGGTTTCGTCGTGCTCGTGGTGATCTCGCACGTGCTGACCTCACCGTTCCTGCTGATCATCGTGGTCGGCCTGATCGCGATGCTCAACAAGCGCCGGATCATGGGCGAGCACGTCAACACCTGGAAGGAGAACCTGGCCCTGGTCGTGGTGGCGCTGCTCGTCGCCGCCGCGGCGGTGCAGGGATTCGCCCAGGTCCTCGGATTCTGACCCCGGAAGAGGTTGACCATGAGCAAGCTCAAGATGGCCGTCCTGCCCGATCCCGACGGCAGCGCGGCCGACGTCGCCCGGCGGGCCGGGGCCGAGGTGGTGGGGCTCGACGAGGCCGAGGCGCTCGCCTGGACGACCTCGGCCACCGCCGAATTCCCCGCAGCTCTCCCGGATTCGATCCGCTGGGTGCAGCTCCCCTCCGCCGGGGTGGAGCAGTGGCTCGACGCCGGGATCATCGACGACGCAAGAACCTGGACCGCCGCCATCGGTGCCTACGCGGCCCCGGTCGCCGAGCACGCGCTGCTGCTGTTGCTGGCCGGGCTGCGCCGGATGCCGGACTGCGTCCGCGCCACCACCTGGTCCAAGTCCGAACTGATGCCGCAGGTGGGCACGCTTGGCGGCGCCGCGGTCGCGATCATCGGTTGCGGCAGCATCGGCAGGGCGCTGATCCCGCCGCTGCGCGCCCTGGGCGCGGAGGTCGTCGCGGTCACGCGCAGCGGCCGGGACGTGCCGGGAGCGGCCCGGACCCTGGCCGCCGCCGATTCCGGCGAGGTGTGGTCGCAGGCCGACCACGTCGTCATCGCCGCGCCCGCCACCAGCGACACCCGGCACCTCGTCGGTCGCGATCAGCTCTCCCGCATGCGGCCCGGAGCGTGGCTGGTCAACGTCGCGCGCGGCTCCGTCGTCGACACCGACGCCCTGGTCGGCGCCCTCGACGAGGGGCGCATCGGCGGTGCCGCGCTCGACGTCACCGACCCCGAACCGCTGCCCGACGACCACCCGCTGTGGACGCATCCGCGCGCGATCGTCACCCCGCACATCGCCAACCCGGCCGTCACCCTGCGCCGCGGCTTCCACGAGCGCTTGGCCCACAACATCGCGCAGCACCTCGCAGGACGGCAGCCGGCCGGGACCGTGGACCTAGTGCGCGGGTACTAGTCCTTCGAGCGCGGTGCGGGCGAGGAGGTCGCTGCTCGCGAAGAAGCCGGAGGCGCCCGGGCCGCTGGTGGGGGTGTGGACGCCGGCGACGTAGGGGCCGATGGCGAAGCGGTTCGGGTGCGGCGTGCCGTCGGCGCGCAGCACCCGGTGATCGCCCGCGCGGACGCTGATCTTGCCGGTGGTGTGCTCGGTGCCGTCGGCGTCGTGGTGGGTCTGCGGGACGCACTCGCCGGTCTCGCGCAGGCGCCGCAGCAGTGCGTCGGAGGTGTCCAGCAGCGACGGCGTGCGCAGCCGCGACTCGACCAGCACGCGCGCCTCCACCGGCTCGGGCGTCAGCTCTCCCGCGGCGCGGAAGACGCCGTCCTCGGGGCGGACCTCGGTGCCGGGGCCGAGGAAGTGGACCACTCCGGCGCGGGACAGCGCGAGCAGCTCGGCCAACCGGCGCGGCGGCGGCCCGCTGGTGATGTGGCTCAGCAGCGGCAGGAACCCGTGCTCCAGCTCCACCACCAGCGAACGGGCCGACAGCTCCTCGGCCTCCACCAGCTCGATGAGGACGCCCACCGCCGACAGCAGCCCCTGCACCGCCGCCAGCTCCGGGCTGAACGCCGGATCGCCGCGACGCCGCAGGTCATCGGCGATGTGGTCGCGGATCGCGGCCTGCAGGTCCGGGCCCGGGTCGGTGAGGTGGCGGTCCAGCAGGTCCCAGGAGAACCGATCCGACGGCTCCGGCACGCACTCGGCGACCAGCTGGTCCCGCTCCGGCCGGCCCCACGCGGCGCTGAACTCCGGCCAGGAGCAGCGCACGCGATCCGGGCGGGTGCGGAAGAGCTCGTGGTAGTAGGCGGCCGCGGTCTCCTCGAACACCAGCGGCAGCAGGTCCCGCTCGAACTCCAGCGGAACGCCCAGCGCCCGCGCGGCCTCGGCGGTGAAGAACTTCGGCAGCGGCGGGGATTCCAGCTCGAAGCCGAACTTCGCGCGATGCGGCAGGCCGCGCCGGGACCCCACGTGCAGCACCGGTTCCCGTCCGGACGGCCGGTACCGCAACCCGTGCACCGGGTCGGGTTCGAACCGGCCGCCCCGGCCCTCGCACAGCAGCGCCATGCAGTCGATGAAGGTCAGCCCGAAACCGCGCAGCAGCACCGGTTCCCCGGCAGGCAGCGAGCGCAACCGGTCCTCGTCGTAGTAGCCCGACGGGAAGTAGCTCAAGCCGTGCCGCTCGGCGTACCCGGACAGCTCCCGCTCCTCGTCGGTGGCCGCCGCCTCGAAGTTGCCCTGCGCCAGCACCACCTGGTCCACGACCAGCCGGGTGCCGTCGGCCAGCGTCACCAGCTGGCCCTCGGGGTGGTCGGTCAGCTCGACGGCGCGGGTGCGGTGCACGACCACCCGCACCGAATCGGGGGCGGTGGCCACGACGCGCTCGAACACCCACGAGAAGTAGGCGCCCACCACGGGCCGGGGCGCGAACGATCGCCCGGTCAGCGCGGTGAACTCCCCGGGCAGCTCGTGCGGGGCGACCGAGCCCAGCCACTCCTCGAACGTCGGCACCACCCCGGCGGGGCCGTGCCGGGCCGCGTCCGGCCCGGTGAACATCCGGACGTCGGCGACCGTGGAGTTCATCCACAGCAGGTCCGATTGGGCGCGCCGCCAGATCCGGCCCGGGCCGGGCGGGAACGGGTCGACCACGTGGAGCACCAGCGGTTCGTCCCCGGCCCACGCGCACAGCCGCTCCAGCACCGACGTCCCGCGCGGGCCCGCGCCCACCACGCAGATCGCGCTCATGCCGCGTCGCGCCGCCGCACGGTCACCGTCGCGAAACCCGCCGGGACCTGCGTCACGTGCCGCGCCTTTGCGGCCTCACCCGGGGCGTCGGTGGTCTCGAACTCGAAGTGGCGCAACAACTCCCGCAGCACCACCCGCGACTCCACCTGGGCGAACGTGGCGCCCAGGCAGCGCCGGTTGCCGATGCCGAAGGGCACCCAGTCGGCCATCGCGCCTCGTTCGAGGAACCGCTCCGGCCGGAACGCCCCGGGATCCGGGAACGACTCGGCCGAGGTGTGCAGCAGCTCGATGCTCGGCCACAGGCTCGTGCCCTTGGGCAGCCGGTACCCGGCGAAGTCGGCGTCGCGCGCCAGCTTCCGGCCCACGTCCGGCACCACCGGGCGGCAGCGCAACGCCTCCTTGATCACCGCGTCCAGGTAGGTGTCGTCGTCGGTGTCGGCGGCGCGCTGCGCCTCGGCCAGCACCTCCGGGTGGCGCACGAGGCGCTCCAGGCACCACGCCAGGCCCGTCGCGGTCGTCTCGTGCCCGGCCAGCAGCAGCGTGATCAGTTGGTCGCAGATGTTGGCGTCCGACATCCACCCGCCCTCGGCCTCCGAGGCGCGCAGCAGCATCGCCAGCACGTCGGTGCGCTCGTCGAGCCGGGGATCGGCGCGGTGCGCGGCGATCTGCTCGCGCAGCAGGGCGTCCGCGCGGGCGCGCATCCGCCTGCGCTTGAGCCTGCCGGGGTGCAGCGACGGGAACCGGTCGTGACCGGGCAGCACGTCGAACACCGACCCGGTGCGCAGCAGCCGCAGGACGGCCTCCTGCACCTGCTCCTTGAGCGCGGAGTCGTCGATGCCCATCACGTTGCGGGAGATGACCTCCAGCGAGATCGCCTGCATCTGCGGCAGCGCCTGCACCGGCTCGCCCACCGGCCAGGACGCGAGGTTGGCGGCGGTGATCTCGCGCATCAGCTCGACCTGGTCGCGGACCGCCTTGCCGTGGAACGCGGGCATCATCAGGGCCCGGGTGCGGGAGTGCTCCTCGTCGTCGATGACGAACACCGACTCGCGGCCCAGCACCATCTCCCCGAAGCTGTTGGCGCGACCGGCCTGGAACACCGACGGGTCGCTGCGCACCAGGGCCTTCACGTCGCCGGGATCGGCGAGGACGACGACGGTGCCGAACGGCCACAGCCGCACGGTGAACCGCGCGCCGAACTCCTCGTGGCAGCGGCGCACGAACTCGGCGGGGGAGCGCCAGTAGCGCCAGGTCTGGGTCAGCGCGGGAAGGGCAGGGCCCGGGGGTAATCGGGTGCTCATCGGTGAACTCGCTTCGCCGTCGCCGAGGGGTGGTCGGCGACCTTCTTGGGGGTGATGACGTCGGTGGGCAGCGCGTTGTTGGTGATCCGGGCGAACATGTTCCTGGGCCCGATGATGTGCGCGTGCTCGGCGCGGGCGGCGCGCATGCCCTCGACCACGGTGCTCCAGCGCACCGGGGTCACCCACCCGTCGAGCAGGTCCTTCTCGATCTCGGCCGGATCGGTCAGCAGCCTCCCGCTGACGTCCGACAGCATCGGCCACTTCGGACTGTTCCACGAAACGCGGTCGTACACCTCGGTTTCGAGTCGATCGCGCAGCGGCCGGACGGTGGAGCAGTGCTCCGAACGGTTCATCGTGTAGAACGGGTAGCCGCCGGACTCGCGCACGCGGTCCTCGAACAGCCGCAGGTCGGCGAGCGTGCCCGACACGGCGTGCACGGAATCGTCGAGGTAGATCGACACCTCCAGCTCGCCGGGGAAGTCGGCCACCAGGGCGTCGACCGTCCGCGAGTCCAGCCGGTAGAAGAACAGGCAGCCCAGCGGTTCCGGCACGGCCGCGAAGTAGTCGAGTTCCACGGCCGCGCTGGCGCGCACCAGCCGCAGACCGTCCTCGTAGGACAGAGCGCCGCTGAACACCGCGGCGATGATGGCGCCGAAGCTCTGCCCGCCGCACAGCACCGGGTCGAGTTCGACGTGGTCGAGCGCCCAGTCGGCCAAGGCCAGGGTCAGCACCAGGAACCCGGACTCGTAGACCTCCCAGTCGTAGACCTCGGCCTCGGCGTAGGCGTCCAGCAGCGAGTAGCCGAGCACGTCGTCGGCGACCTCGATCCGGGCGCGGGCGTGGTCGCTGGTGCGCAGGAAGTCCTCGATCGCGGAGAACTTCGTCGGCACCAGGCCCGGGAAGTAGAGCGCGTCACGGCGCACCGGTGTTCACCTCTCTGGCTTGCGATGGGCAGGCGCGATCAGAGCCGATCGAGCAGTTCCCGCTTCTTGGCCTCGAACTCCTGCTGGGTGAGGATGCCGTCGGCGTGCAGCTGCCCCAGCTCGCGGATCGTCGCGAGGATCTCCTCCCGCGACATCTCCGGCCGCTGCGGCGCGCCCGGCAGCATCCGCGGCTCCGGCGCGGCGCCGAGCGCGGTCAGCTCGGGCTGGGCCTGCCGGATCGCGGCCAGCACGGCGGCGGCGAACGGCAGCGAGTTGGCGGTGGTGCCGAACCCGAAGCCGAACAGCAGGGCCCGGATGTTGTCGGCGGGCGGGGCCTCGGCCCGATCGCCGTGCGGCACCAGCAGGAAGTGGCCCGAGGTCAGCCCCGGCTTGACCCACTCGACGCCGACGAGCTCGGTGAGCTCGTGGCGCCGCTTCGGCGAGCGGTGCTTGACCCGGGACGCGTCCGGGTGCCACTGGAACTCGACCGCGGAGCCGTCGAAGGACGCCTCCCCGTCGTAGCCCTTGAGCCGTCGCGGGGACTGGTCGACCTCGACGAGGAAGCGCGGCGCGAGCGCGTCGGAATCCGGGTTGAGATCGCAGTGGTCGTTGATGTGGTCGGCGTAGTAGGCCGCCAGTTCCTGCTGATTCGGTTCCAGCTCGATCTGGTTCGGTTCGGAATCGTCGGCGAGCTGGCCCGCGGCGACCTCGGTCAGCGGATCCGCGCCGGGTCGCAAGTGGAGCGTCAACTGCGGATGACCGTCGCCGCCGGCGGCGGTCGCGCGGGAAATGGCGTGGTAAGGGATGGTCCTGTGCTTGAGCTTGCGCAGCAGGCGGGGATGCCCGAGTCCGCTGGAGTAATTGATCTCGATTCTGTCGTGCTCGAACACCCAGGTGGCATTCGTGCCCGCCAGTTCCAGCCCCAGTCCCATGCGGTGAACCTACCAGTGGAAGAAATTGCGCGGCAATGATTCCGATGCGATCTTCGGGGTAGTAGGGGGCCTCATCGGAAAGTGTGAGTGAAGCCGGTGGCCGCCACCGCGACCACCGACGTCCTGCCCGAGTCCGACCAGGTCAGCGGGCGATCCCCCCCAGAATCCCCCGGGATCTACTTGAGCTTCTTCTCCGGGAAGAAGATGGAGGCGACGCCGATGACGGCCTCGATGCCACCGATGATGGCGATGACGTTGCCCACCGTCCGCAATTCGAACGGGCCGACCTCGGTTTCACCACCGTAGATCCGCAGCAGGACCCCGGCCACCACCATGAGCGCGCCGATGGCTATGTGCTTCGCATTCGACATGAATCCTCCGTCTGTGAATCAAATGCCGTTCATGATCGTAGCAGCGGTCACGACTCGAAAATCCTGTTCTGCTGGATCTCGCCGGAATCCCGGCTGAATTCGTGCCGCTGCCATTGCACCGTCGGCAGGTGCGCCGCACCGATTCGCGGAATCGGCTGGGTGAGTCCGGCGTCCGCCGACAACATCCACACCCGATGTCCGGGCGGGGAAGTGGGAATTCTGGGAATGGGCTGCGTCGCCAGGTGGTCGAACCGGCGGGGGATCGGTTGCGTCGCCTGCACCTTCCGCGGCAGCCGCCGCGTGACCTCGCTGCCGTCGACCGGCGTGGTGTCGAGCTTGTGCAGGTGCCGCACGAACACCAGGCCGACCGCCAGCGCCAGGTACCCGCAGCCCAGCGCGAGCATCGTCGTGCGCACGCCGACGCTGCTGATCAGCCCGGTCGCCGCGGCGACCGCCAGCGGAGCCGGGGCGCTGAGGACCGTGTTGGCGATGCTGATGACCCGGCCGAACAACCGTTTCGGCACCCGTTCCTGCAGTGCGGCCATGTAGAGCATGTCCAGCGGGCTGGTCACCAGGCCAGCCGCGGCCATCACCGCGAACGCCGGAGCCACGCCCAGCTCCAACGACATCAGCAGCACCAGCGCCGAGAACGCGAGGTAGACGGTGAGGTAGGTGCGGCGCTTCGGCAGCTTGTGCCCGACGGCGCCGTAGCCGATCGTGCCCACCAGCGAACCGATGCCGAACGCGCTGATCAGGCCGCCGTAGAGGGCGGGCTGGTGCAGGACCTCGGCGGCGTAGGCGGTCAGCCCGATCGTGGCGAAGCTGGAGTCGAACGCCGCGAACACCATCGTGGCCACCACCAGCGTGCGCAGCAGCTTGTCCTGGAACAGGTAGCGCAGCCCGATGCGGAACCGCCGGTAGTAGCTCATCCCGTCCTCGTCGGCGCCGACCTGCTCGGCGGCAGCGGTGCGCGGTGCGCGGGCGAACAGCAGCAGCACGGTCGTGCCGAGCAGGCCGGTGATGGCGTTGAGCAGGATCGTCCACTCGCTGCCCGCGAACGCCGCGATCCCGCCCGCCGCCAGCGGCCCCACCAGGTTCGAGGAGGCCGTGACGGTGCGCAGCGTCGCGTTGGCGCGCTCCAGCGGCACCCCGGCCTGCCCGGCCAGCTGCGGCACGATGCCGAAGATCGCCACTCGTCCGGGTTCGTCGGCGACGCTGCGCACCAGCGCGAGCAGCAGCAGGAGCGGCGGCGTGAGCAGGCCGGCCACGTGCAGCAGGTACACCGACAGGGTCGTGGCGGCGGCGAAGACGCTGGAGAACAGCATGCTGGCGCGGAACCCGAGCCGGTCGATCAGCGGTCCCTGCAGCAGGCCGGTGACCACCGAGCCGCCGACGCTGACCGTCGCGATCCAGCCGGTCAGCGCCAGGTCGTGCGTGGTTTCCAGGACGAACAGCGGTAGCGCCGCGGTACCGATGACGTCGCCGACGACGTTGATCGACGACCCGGTGAGCAGTCCCCGGTACGGTCCCCGCCTGAGCGGGCGCTCCCTCAACCGCACCGTGGGTGCGTCGGCGTGCGCGCGGTGTCGTCCCATCGGCCGCTACCCGCTGGTGTCCCGCAGCGCGGTGGTGGCGGTCAGCGAACGCCAGGCTACGGGCACGGCCGCGGCGGTGATGGCCAGCGCGACGGCCGCGACGGCGCCCGAGACGGCGATCCCGGCGGCCTGGTAGAGCGCGCCGATCGCGGCGGTGCCCGCGGCCACGCCCGCCAGCTGGGCGCTCTCGTAGTGGCTGAGGCGCGTGCCGATGCGGGCCCCGGCCCGCTCGGAGATGGCCGACTGCTCGGCGGGGATCGCGATGCCCAGCGCGGCCGCGGCGAAGATCCACACGACGCTGAGCACCCACGGCTCGGGCGCGGCGGCCAGCACACCGGTGACCAGGGCGCTGGCCAGCAGCGCGGCCATCACCGCGGTGCGCTTGCCGATCCGCGCGAGCACGCGGTGGGCGATGTTCGGGACCAGCACGAACGCGATGAAGCCCGGCGCCAGCGCGGAGGCGATCGCGTAGGGGCCGTAGTGGTGCGCGGTCTGCAGGTGCAGGAGCAGCAGCAGGCTCATCGCGGCCTCCAGCGCCGCGGTCACCCCGCAGATCACCAGGAAGGGCAGCAGGTCTCGCGTCGAGACCGGGTCGGACGGTGCCGGGGGACGCGGGTCGTCGCCGCGCGCGGTGAAGCCGAGCAGCACGGCGGCGAGGAGCGCGGAGACGGCGCCGAGCGCGAACACCGCGGGGTAGCCGAGGTCTTCGAGCATCGTGAAGCAGATGACGTAGGCGATGAGCTGGCCGGTTCCCTCGAACGACAGCAGCCGCCCGAAGCCGCGGCCGTCGTCGCCGCCGCTGCGGCCGCCGATCCAGCTGCGGACGCCGACCCAGAAGAAGGCGCTGCCGATGCCGGTCAGCGCCGCCATCGCGAAGGCCGCAGGCAGCCCTCCGCTCAGCGCGAACCCGGCCAGCGCGGCGGCGTGCAGCACCGCTCCGGCGGCGGCGACCACGAGCTCGTTGAGGCGGTCGGCCAGGTGGCCGCTCAGCGGCCGGGTCACCAGCGCCGCCAGCGCGCACACCGCGACCAGCGCCCCGGACTGGCCGGGGGCGGCGGCCAGCACGGCTCCGGCGTAGAGCGGCAGCAGGAAGTCCAGGACCTCCATCGGGCCGCTGGCGAACGCGGACGCGTGCAGCACTCGTTCTTCGCGGCCGAATCGCGGGCGGTCGGAGCTGGTGGTCATCGCGGTCCCGTTCCGTCATCGGGGGAAAAGATCAACTCGGGACAGTATCGCTGATCTTCCGGTCTTCGGGTGGGAGGAAAGGGCGATTCCGCCGGTTCGGAACCCTGTGGCCGAACCGGCGGAACGCCTGCTGGTGCTCAGCGGGTCAAGGCGAAACGCCTCAGCAGCCGCTGCTCCAGGTGCTGCCCGGGACGTGGGCCTCGGCGGCCGCGGTCTCCAGGGCCTGCAGGTCGAGGATCGACATGGGAAATCACCTCCTCTCGCGTCGTCGCGCCGTTCCTTCGCCCTGTTGGGGAGGGCGAGGAGATCAGCAGTTGGTGCTCGCGGTGCTGCCCGGCACGGAGGCCTCGGCCGCGGTGGTCTCCAGGGCCTGGAGGTCGAGGATCGACACGTCAATTCACCACCTAACTGTTCATCCGGATGTCCTCGCCGAACGGTCGACGGCGAAGTCTTCGGGAACCGAATCGCCCGGGAGGTGCTTTCGCGCAAGCGAATCCGTCGCCGAATCGGCGGGTGTTCTTCGCTTTCCCCAGGTTCGACTCGAATTCTATCAGGAATTGCTCTCCCGCAATGGGTTTCGATGATTGCCAGGGGTTGGTAGTGGTTCGAGGAAGGGCATGAATCCGACCGGCTCGTCCAACGACGCCAGCGCCGCGAGCACGCCCGCGTTGCCGGTCGCGAAATCCATCGACAACCGGAAGTTTCCCTCCCCGGGGAATGCGAGGTGCCCGTGGTAGCCCAGCGCGTGCCAGTGCAGCACCGACAGGTGCGCCACCGCCGATTCCGGCAGCCGCTCGCCGGGCGAGGACCGCGCCAGCGTCGCCAGCAGCCCGGCCCGGCCCGCGAACAACCCCGACTGCACCACCAGCGTGCTGCGGCAGCTGCGGTGCAACCCGGCCGAGCTGCCCGACAGCCGCTCGTCGGGCACGTGCCGCAGCACCTCGTCGGCCACCAGCGCGATGCCCGCCGAGCCGACGTCGAGGTACGGCAGGGTCCGGAAACCGCCGTCGACCTGCAGCGTTCCGTCCGGCCGGGACACGCACAGGTCCAGGTCGCGGTGCAGCGCGCGCACCGCCAGGTCCAGGTGGTGGCGCCGCCCGGTCGCCTCGTAGCAGCGCAGGAACAGCAG
Source organism: Saccharopolyspora sp. ID03-671 (assembly GCF_045278815.1). Classification (NCBI taxonomy): domain Bacteria; kingdom Bacillati; phylum Actinomycetota; class Actinomycetes; order Pseudonocardiales; family Pseudonocardiaceae; genus Saccharopolyspora; species Saccharopolyspora sp. ID03-671. The sequence goes on along the minus strand of NZ_CP134054.1, from coordinate 1,965,346 downwards.
CGCCGGCCCGCTCCAGCCGCGCAGCAGCCCGCCGCGCGTGCCCGCGTCGCGCAGGCCGACCCGGCCGGCGGCGTCGATGCCGTGCGACCGGCCGCTGTCGACGGCCTCGGCGACCCGGTCGGCGATCTCCAGGGCTCGGGCCAGGTGCGCGGGGTCGCGCTCGCCCAGGTGCAGGTGGTTGAGCCCGATCCCGGCCAGCCCGCTGAACAGGCTCACGTCCTGGGTGCGCGCCACGTCCGGCGCGGCGCGGTCGACGAGCTCGGCCGCCCGCTCGGGGTGTCCCAGCAGGTCGAGGACGTGCGCGGTGCCGTGCGCCCCGTCGAAGAACCCGGGCCTGCCTGCGGACCGCTCGGCGCGCTCGGCCAGCCAGGCGACGTGCTCGGGCTCGACGTCGTGCCCGGCGGTGCGCAGCGCCCACAGCACCCCGGCCGCGCCGAACGCGAAATCGGTGCCGCCGTTGAGGAATCCCTGCACGTCGCCGGGGAACAGCCGGTCGTCGCGGTCGGGAGCGGCGGTGGCGCGGATCGCCTCGGCCAGCGAGTCCCGCGCGGCCCGGCGGCCGGGCTCGTCGGTGAACCGGACCTCGGGAGCCGCCGCGACCGACGTGGCCGGGGCGGGTCGGCGGATCCGGTCGAGGATGAGGGTGCGGACGTCGTCGGGCACGGTGAAGTGCTCCTCCACTGCGGCGAGCAGCTCGCTCGCCTTGCCGGGGTGCAGGGCGTTGAGACTGGTCAGCGGCAGGAACAGCCACAGCGCGAGCGCGCCGAGCGCCTGTCGGTCGACCTCGGCCCCGCGCGCGTCGGGGTCGGTGAAACCGGCGTAGCCCATGTGCTGGCGCCGCTGGTCGCCGATGTCGGAGGCGGCCTCGAAGTCGACCAGCCCCACCCGGTCCTCGTCGTCGACGAGGACGTTCGCCGGGTGCAGGTCGCCGAAGACCACGCCGCGCTCGTGGATCCGCTCGATCAGCGCGGTCGCCCGACGCAGCACCCGCACCGCGCGCTCGGCGTAGTCCCGCGCGGCTCCAGGGCTGGTCTCGGGTCCGACCAGCGGGTGGTGCAGCGCGCCCCACGCCTGCAGAGTGCGGCCGGGAACCCGGTCCAGCACGGCGAACCGGTGCTCCCACACGTCGACGACCTCGTGCACCCGGGGCACTCCCGCGACGCCCTCCAGCGCGCGCAGGGCGGTGACCTCGTGCTCCAGCCGCGCCACGGCGTCCCGGCCGGACGAGTCCAGCCCGGCCAGCGGGCGCGCCTCCTTGAGCACGACCTCGGTGCCGTCGTCCTCGCGGCGCGCGAGGTAGACCCCGCCGCCGTTGGAGAAGTGCAGGGCCTCGGTGATCCGGTACCCCAGCGAGGCCGACTGCCCGGACCGCGCGTCCAGGTGCGGTGCGAGGAATCCCGGCGTCGAAACCCACTCGGGCGTGGTGAGGAACGGGCGACGATCGTCGGGAACCAGCTCACCGTCGGGGTTCTCGACGGCCAGGATCTGCTCGCCGTCCGGGGTGAAGCAGTGCTTGACCGAAAAGCCGCCGTAGCGCACGAACACCGGTCCTCCGCCGATCCGCAGATCGGTGAGCACGTACGGGCCGCGTTCCCCGTCCAGGGCCGTCGACAGCGCCTTGACCGTCGTCTCCAGCTGGGCGTCGTCGACCGGGTAGAGCGTCAGCATCTTCCCGCTCGCCGAGCGCGGCGCGTACTTCAAGCTGTAGGCGCGCACCAGGTTCCGGGTGCGCAGGAACTTGAACGCCACGCCCGCCGCGAAGCAGTGCCGCGACACCTCGGCCAGCACGCGCGAGGAGTTCTCCGGCGTCGCCGACACGTGGACCTTCCAGCCCTGGTCGGGCAGGTCCGGTCCGTCGGGCCGGACCATGCACCAGTCGCCGTTGCCGCCGCGCACCCAGCCGTCCGGGAGCGCGGCCTCGACCAGCTCGAACGTCGTCGCTGCCGCCTCCCAGCGCGACGGCGCCTCGTAGAACACCCGGTCCGCCAGCGAGTACAGCTCCAGGTCCTCACGCATGCCCGCTCACCTCCCCGCCGCGTCAGTACGCGCGCGTCCGGTTGCTGCGCCGCTCGAAATCGCGCAGCGACGTGGGCGGGTCGTTGGCCAGGAACTTGCTCAGCAGCTCGCGCGCCTTCTCCTTGTCCTCGGCGGGGATCGCGTCGACCACCGGGAAGTGCTCGGCGCTGGCCGCGGCGTACTCCTCGAACTCCTCGCGCAGGATCGACCAGACGGTGCGGTCGTAGTACATGCCGTCGAGGTAGTGGTAGTCGCGCAGCACGCCCTCCAGCACGAACCCGCCCTTGGTCAGGATCTTGAGCGTCTCCTTGTTGTAGGCGGCCGTGGTGAACTCGACGCGGTGCGCGTTGAGCCCGTTGAACAGGTGCTCGATGACCAGGCCGAACGCCTCGGCCCCGTAGCCGCGGCTCCACTTCTGCCAGTCGCCGACGACACCGCCGAGGCTGTAGGAGCCGGAGCTGTTCACCGGCCGGTAGTTGACCGCGCCGACGCGCTCGCCGTCGTTGGCCACGGCCATGAAGAACCGCACGTTGCCGTCCTCGTTGGCGGCCTTCACCTTCGCCGGGGTCAGGAACTCCCGGGTGTCGGCGGTCATCGCCGCGGCCGGCGACAGCGGCTTCAGCCAACTCGCGATGAGCTCGTAATCGTCCTCGGTGGCCCATTCGATGCGGACGAGTCTTCCCTGCATTGGCACCGTCTTTCGGTCAGCGTTCGAGGGCGCGACGAACCGATGTGCTCGTACGCGCTGGTGTCATGGGCTTTTCGGCCCGTGGAGTTCGGGTTTACCCGCGATGCCTTGCTTCCTTCAGTCCCCCGTCCGACGTGGCTCGGCGTTCCCCGGTTCCCGCGAATTCATCACCGTATTCCCGGAATTCGCCGCGCCCCGTCGTGCAAGGCCCTTCGGTCGGCGCGAACGCTAAGTACGCCCTGGTGAGGTGTCAAGCGAAACGATCAGATTCGGTCGGGCTGCGGAAAAGCGTGAGTCTGTTCGGCGCAGCGCTGACCATTTCCCGCCAGATAGGGGTAGGGGTGCCCCAACCCCACATTCCCCCGATTCCCTTGACCCGCCTCAGAACTGCTGTTTCACTCGGGCCCTCTCCGGCGATTCACGGTTCCTTCAGTCTCTCCACACCGGTGGTCGGTGCGCCTTCACCCGCCTCCGGAACCCGTGTCGAACTCCGGCGATCCGCGCTGCCGCAACCACTCTCGCGCGGATCGCCACTGTGGTGCGAAGGACGTGAGAGATGAGTCGGTGGACGCCGCTGCTCATGGACGAGGCCTCGCTGAGCGAGCTGCCGAAGGTCCCGTTGAGCGAGGTGATGCAGCACGCGCACGTGATGGCCGCGCAGCGGCTCAAACCCCGGGAGCTCTACGAGCGGTGGGACCGCCAGCAGTGGTCCGCCGCCGACGTCGAGCTGGGACCGGACAAGGAGAACTTCGACCACGCGATCACGCCCGGCTTCCGCGCGATCGTCGCCGAGTCCATCGCGACGTTCATCATCGGCGAGTACACCGGGCTCGACATGCTCGGCCCGATCATCAGCGGTTCCCCGGACGAGCAGTACTCGGTGTTCCTCGGCACCCAGATCGCCGACGAGACCCGGCACACCCACCTGGTGTTCCGGCTCGGCGAGGAGATCCTGGGCATGGACCCCGACCCGAAGCGGATGCTCACCGAGAGCTGGAACCTCGCCGCCCCCGCCCACCGAGAGCTGAGCGTGCTGGAGGCCGGGATCGTCCGGGACCTGCACCGCAGGCCGCTGGACTACGGGCAGTGGCTGCGCGCGGTCACCCTGTTCCACATGATCACCGAGGGCGTGCTGGCGCTGGTCGGGCAGCGGGTGCTGGTCCAGGCGCTGCGCGACGTCGGCGGGCTCGACGGCATCAGGACCGCCTTCACCGCGATGTGCCGGGACGAGTCCCGCCACGTCGGTTTCGGCATGCACGCCCTGCGCACCGGGGTCCTGGAGGGACACCACGACGACATCTGCGAGGTCCTGGAGCAGGCGGTGCCGCTGGCGCTGCGCGTCGACCAGGAGACCTCGGCGGTGGGCAACCGCGGCTTCCGGCGGATGAGCTTGGACATCCTGCGCCGCCACATGCGGCTCATCGGCATCGACGAGGGGTTCCAGGAACACCTGATCACCACCGCGTCGGCGACGGCGGAGCGCGCCGGTGCGCGCTGACCCGGCCACCACCACCGTTCGCGCATCGACTTCAGGAAGGCGAGGAAACATGGGGGACAACGGACGCTGTGGGCTCATCACCACCGAAGGCGTGGTCGGCCGCGACCAGGTCGCCTGGGACTCCGCGCTGCTGGCCAACCGGCTGCGCGGCAGGGGAGTGCGGCCCGGGGACCGGGTCGTGCTCTCGGCGGCGAACTCCGCGGAGTTCGTGGTGGCGCTGTTCGCGCTGATCGCGGTGGACGCCTCCATCGTGCTCGTCGACCACCGGCAGTCGGCCAAGGAGCACCGCCGCGTCATCGACCACGCCAGGGCGAGATGGCTGCTGCGCGACCGCACCGTGCCGGCCGAGGACCTCGGCGCCGAGGTCATCTCGCTGGAGAACGCGCTCAGCGAGGTGCGGCTGGCCCGGCCGGTCGACGCGTTCGCCGACGTGCACGACGCGCTGTCGTTCGACGCCTGGTACGAACGCGCCGACGGGCTGGTCCTGTGGTCCTCGGGCACCACCGGCGCGCCCAAGGGCATCGTGCGCTCCGGTTCCTCGGTGCGCGCCAACATCGAACGCACCCAGGAACGGATGCGCTACGTCGCCGACGACGTGCTCATGCCGCTGCTGCCGTTCTCCCACCAGTACGGGCTGTCGATCATCCTGCTGTGGTGGTGGTCGGAGTTCACGCTGGTGGTGAACTCGTCCCACCGCCTCGACCAGGCGCTGGACCGGATCAGCGAGCACGGCGTGACGGTCGTCGACGCCACCCCGTCGAGCTACGACACGATGCTGTCGATCTACGGCAGGCGCAACCGCTACCACGGGTCGCTGGCGAGCGTCCGGATGTGGTGCGTGGGCGGGGCGCCGCTGTCGGCGGCGCTGAGCGGCCGGTTCCGCACCGTCATCGGCAAGCCGCTGCTGGACGGCTACGGCAGCAGCGAGGCCGGCAACATCGCGCTGGCCGTGGAACCGGACCCGCGCGGCGTGGGGCGCGCGCTCGACGGCATCGACATCCGGATCGTGGACGCGCACGGCGATCCGCTGCCGCCGGGCGAGCGCGGCGAGGTCGTGGTGCGCACCCCCGACTACCTCAACGCCTACCTCGGCGATGACGGCGAACCGGTGCCGGTCACCGACCGCGAGTACCGCACCCACGACCTCGGCTGGCTCGACGACCAGGGCAACCTGACCCTGATCGGGCGCAAGCGGGCGGTGCACCGCCTCGGCCACACGATCTACCCGGACGCGCTGGTCGAGAAGGTGGAGCGCTGCGGCAACCCGGTGCGGGTGGTCCCGTTCGACCACGAGAGGCTCGGCAGCGAGCTGGTGTTCGTCGTCGCCGACGAGCAGGACCGCAGCCCCGCGCACTGGCGGGCCCGCTTCGCGGCCGAGCTCGCCGAGTACGAGCGGCCCAACCGGGTCGTGGTGGTGCCGGAGTTCCCGCTCAACCTCAACGGCAAGGTCGACACCGAGGCGCTGCGCGAACTGGCCCGCGGCCGGACCCGGGCGACCCCGTCGATCCCGCACCCGGAGCGGCTGCAGGCGTTGCGCGCGGTCGTCGAGTTCCTGCAGTCCCAGCGAGCGCAGGTCCACGAGCTGCTCACCGAGGTCTCGCACCACGCGACGGTCAACGGCGAGATCGACCTGTGCATCCGGACCCTCGAAGGCGCCCAGGAGGAGGTCCTCAAGCACCGGCCCCGGCCGGTCGAGGGCGCTGCCGTGTTCATGCCCTCGAACATCCCGCTGTACTCGTACGTGCTGTACCTGCTGATCCCGAGCCTGTACTGCGATCACGTCAGCTTCCGCGCCTCCAGCAAGATCGCCGACGTCACCCGCAAGCTGCACGAGATGCTCTCGCCGGCGCACAAGCTGCCGATCCACGACTGCTCGATGGCGCAGCGCGAGTTCATCGCGGGGCCGGTCGCCGAGTCGGAGCTGGTGGTGTTCACCGGCACCTACCACAACGCCGAGAAGGTGCGCGGGCAGCTGGGTTCCGAGCAGCTGTTCGTGTTCTTCGGGCAGGGCGTCAACCCGTTCGTCCTCGGCCCGGACGCCGACCTGCGCAGCGCGATCCCGGCGCTGATCGACGTGCGGATGATCAACTCCGGGCAGGACTGCTTCGGGCCGGACCGCATCTTCGTGCACGACTCGCTGGCCGACGTGTTCGTGCCCGCGCTGTGCCACTACGTCGCCAAGCTCCGGCACGGCGACAACCGCGACACCACCAGCGACTACGGGTCGATGTACTACCTGGAGGCCTTCGCCGACTCCTTCGACTACCTGCGCAAGCACTCGCAGCACATCGTCTCCGGCGGCGAGGTCAGCATCATCGACATGCACCTGCGGCCCACGGTGCTGGACCTGCCGCTGGACCCGAAGGAGAAGGCGACGGAGATGTTCGCGCCGATCTTCAACGTGGTGCGCTACTCCGACGAGCAGGAGCTCCTGTCGGTGCTGAACTCGCCGTTCTACATCGACCGCGCGATGGGCGCCACGGTCTACGGCGACCTGCCGGAAGTGGTGTCGTTCCTGCGCAAGCGGCACCAGGTCACGGTCAACAGCACCCTGGTCGACCACGACGACGGCAACGAGCCCTTCGGCGGCAGGGGCATCGTCGCCAACTACGCGGCCGTGGGCACCAAGCGGGTCGCCGAGCCGCTGCTGCTGTCCAAGGCCGTCGCCGATCACCTCGGGACCGGGGCGCGACGTCGTGAGCTGATCGGTGCCGCCGATGTCTGATCACCTCGAAGGAGCCTGGACGGCGGTCCTGGAAGTGCTGCGGCAGCACGGCGTCAGCACCCTGTTCGGCCTGCCCGGCGACGACCTGAAGCTGCTCGACGCGCTGGAGCGCGCCGAGGACCCGCCGAGGCTCGTGCTGTGCCGGGACCAGCGCAACGCCCTGTTCATGGCCACCGGCCACGCCCTGCACACCGGTTCGGCCTCGGTCGCGGTCGTGGGCAAGGGGCCCGCGGCCACCAACGCCACCACCGGCCTGCTGGAGGCCCGGTGCTCCCGCGCTCCGGTGGTCCTGATCGGCGCGGGCACCGATCCGCACCACATCGGTGCCCGCGCTTTCCAGGAGCTGGACCAGGTCGCGGCGCTGGCGCCGCTGACGAAGTGGGCGCACCGCGTCGAGCACGCCGACCGCCTGGTCCCGGCGCTGCGCCGCGCGATGCTGGTGGCGGCGCGCGGCGCGCCGGGCCCGGTGTACCTGGAGGTGCCGGACCACCTGCCGGCGGCCGAGATCCCGCTGCGCGGTAGCGGTGTGGAGCTGACGACCGGTGTGCCGCAGCAGGTTCGGGACGCACGTCGGCCGATCCTGCTGGTCGGCGGCGGGATGCGGCACCGCAACGCCGAGCGCGTCGTGGAGCGGCTGGCCGAACGCCTGGGCGCGGCGATCTTCACCACCGCCTCCGGGCGCGGCGCCGTCGACGAGGACCACCCGCACTTCCTCGGGCTCTCCGGTCTCTACGCGGCACCCGCCACCGCCGAGCTGTGGTCCACGTCGGACTGCGTGATCGCCCTGGGCAGCAGGCTGGAGGAGACCGCGACCCTGGAATGGCCCGAACACGTGGGGGATTCGGTCCCGGTGGTGCAGCTGAACATCGCCGCCGAGGAGCTCTCCACCGAGCACTCGGGCCCGTGCGTCGTCGGCGACGCCGCCGCGACCGCCGAGTCGTGGCTGGCCGGTGACCTCGGCGGCGACCGCGCGGCGTGGGCCGACCTGGTCACGACCACGCGGCTGGCGCTGCGGCCCCGCACGTCCGGCATCCCCGACCTGCTCGCCGCCGTCCGGGAAATCGTGCCCGAGGGGCGAATCCTGGTGCAGGAGAACGGGTTGCAGGACATGTGGTCCTACTTCTTCCCGAACTACAGCTGCGGCCGCCACGGCGGCTCGGTGGTGCCCTCGGAGCAGACCAGCCTCGGCTTCGGCGCTGCCGCGGCGGCCGGGGTGAAGGCCGCCGAGCCGGACCGCCCGGTGCTGGCGCTGGTCGGCGACGGCGCCTTCGGCCTGTTCGCCAACGAACTGCGCACGCTGGTCCGCGAGCGCCTCGGAGTCTGCTACCTGGTGCTGCGCAACGGTGGCTACGGCTGGCTGCAGCAGCAGGCCGACCAGCACGAACCGCCCCTCACGCGGCACCGCTTCACCCGCGACGACGAACAGCTGGTGCGCACACCGGGCGCGCACCACGCGCTGGCGCGGCACCGCGACGAGCTCACCGCCGCCCTCACCGAAGCCCTCCGGCTCACGGCCGAGGGCGTCCCCTGCGTGATCGAGATCCCGGTGAGCCTCGACGACTCCGCCCTGCGACCCGAAGGCGACTTCGGCAGCCCCCAACCCGAGGAGAACCCGTGATTTCCGAGAACCTCCGCTCCCTGCGCCGCCGCGTGGTCGTCACCGGCGTCGGCGCCGTCACCCCCGTCGGCCTGACCTTCGAGAACACCTGGGAGGCGTTCCTGGCCGGGCGCAGCGGTGTCGCCGAGATCAGCACCTTCGACGCCTCCGACCTGCCGACCTCGATCGCCGGGCAGATCGAGGGCTTCGACCCCGCCGAGCACATGCCGCGCACGCTGGCCCGACGCATGGACAGCTACGCCCAGTACGCGATGGCCGCGGCGACCCAGGCCACCCGGATGGCCAAGCTGGACGTCGACGACGACAACGCCGACCGGGTCGGCGTGCTCATCGGAAGTGGCTACGGCGCCGTCAACTCCATCGACGGCTTCTCGGTCACCATCCGCGAGAAGGGCCCGCGCGCGATCAGCCCCTACGCCCCGATCACCGGTGCGATCGACAGCGCCGCAGGGGAGATCAGCATGGCCTTCGGCGCCCGGGGCCCCAGCCGCGCGATCAGCAGCGCCTGCGCCACCGGCACGGACGCGCTCGGCGAGGCGGCCCGCTGGATCCAGTTCGGCATCACCGACGCCGCGATCGTCGGCGGCGCCGACAACTGCGTCACCCGCGTCGACCTCGCGGGCAGCGGCAACGCCCGAGCCCTGTCCCGCCGCGTCGACGACCCGCGGGCCGCGTCGCGCCCCTTCGACGAGGACCGCGACGGCTTCGTGATGAGCGCCGGAGCCGGGGTCCTGGTCCTGGAGGACGCCGAGCACGCCGAGCGGCGGGGAGCCACGATCCTCGCCGAGGTCCTCGGCTACGGCTGCTCCTCCGACGCCCACCACTGGACGGCCCCGCAACCCGAGGGCCTGGGCGCCAAGCGCGCGATGCGCGCGGCCCTCGCCGACGCCGGGGTCGCCCCGGAGCAGGTGGATCACGTCAACGCCCACGGCACCAGCACCAAGCTCAACGACGCCTCCGAGATCGCCTCGCTGCGGGAGGTCCTGGGTTCGCGGGTCTCGGAGATCCCGATCTGCTCGATCAAGTCCATGACCGGTCACATGATCGGCGCGGCCGGTGCCGTCGAGGCCATCACGACGGTCCAGGCGATCCGCACCGGCATCGTGCCGCCCACGATCAACTGCCACCGGCCGCTGGCCGACGACATCAACTTCGTCGCCCACGAACCGCAGCAGCACGAGGTCCGGGTGGCCATGAGCAACTCGTTCGGCTTCGGCGGTCACAACGCGGTCGTCGTCCTCGGCGCCTGGGAGGGCTGAGCGGTGGCGGCGCTGGTGACCGGCGGGAACCGGGGGATCGGTCTGGCGATCGCCCGCGAGCTGCGGGACCGGGGAGAGCCGGTCGCGATCACCCACCGCGGCACCTGCCCGGACGACCTGTTCGGCGTGCCCTGCGACGTCACCGACACCGCCCAGGTGGAGGAGGCGTTCGAGAAGGCGGAGGCCGAGCTGGGCCCGATCACCACGGTGGTGGCCAACGCGGGCATCACCGACGACGGTCTCCTGCTGCGCATGGGCGAAGCGCAGTTCAGCGGGGTCCTCGACGCGAACCTGACCGGTGCCTACCGGGTCGCCCGGCGAGGCGCGCGCAGCATGCTGCGGCAACGCCGTGGACGGCTGATCTTCGTGTCCTCGGTGGTGGCGCTGCGCGGCGAGGCGGGCCAGGCGAACTACGCCGCGAGCAAAGCGGGCCTGGTCGGGCTCGCCCGCTCCCTGGCCCGCGAACTCGGCTCCCGGGGCATCACGGCCAACGTCGTCGCACCCGGCCTGATCAGCACCGACATGACCGACGAGCTCGGTGAGACGCGCAGGCGGCAGATCCTCGACGGGGTCCCGCTCGGTCGTCCCGGCGAGGCGGCCGAGGTCGCCGCCGCGGTCGGCTGGCTCGCCTCCGAGCAGGCGGGCTACGTCACCGGCGCGGTCATCCCGGTCGACGGCGGCGCCGGCATGGGCCACTGAGCATCACTACGAACGAGGAGCAGCAGATGGGATTGCTGGCGGGCAAGCAGGTCCTGATCACCGGGGTCCTCACGGAGTCCTCGATCGCCTTCCACGCGGCCAAGGTCGCCCAGCAGCAGGGCGCCCGGGTCGTGCTCACCGGATACGGCCGACTCAGCCTGGTGCGGCGCATCGCCAACCGGCTCCCGGACCCGCCCCCGGTGATCGAGCTCGACGTCACCGACCAGGCCATGCTCGACGACCTCGCCCCGCGGTTGCGCGAGCACGTCGACCGCCTCGACGGGGTGCTGCACTCCATCGCCTACGCACCCCCGAGCTGTCTCGGCGAGGACTTCCTCGACACCCCGTGGCAGGACGTGGCCACGGCCGTGGAGGTCTCGGCGTACTCGCTGAAATCCCTGGCCACCGCCTGCCGCCCGCTGATGGGCCGAGGCGGCTCGATCGTCGGCGTGGACTTCGACGCCCGAGTCACCTGGCCCGGCTACAACTGGATGGGAGTCGCCAAGGCGGCCCTGGAATCCACCACCCGCTACCTGGCCCGAGAGCTCGGCCCCGACGGCATCCGCGTCAACCTCGTCGCTGCGGGCCCGCTGCGCACGGTCGCCGCCCGCTCCATCGGCGGCCCGGACGACCTGGAGGAAGCCTGGAAATCCCGCGCCCCGCTCGGCTGGGACACCACCGACCCGGAACCGGTCGGCAGAACGATCTGCACCCTCCTCTCGGACTGGCTCCCCAGCACCACGGGCGCCCTCCTGCACGCGGACGGCGGCCTCCACTCCACGGGCCGGTGAGCCGGTCGTCGAAGGCGGGCTGCGGCTCGGTCGTCCCAGGCCGCGGACCGACTCACCGCATCGAACCGGTCCGGACGTAGCGCTGGTGCCAGGACAGGGACTCGTCGAGCAGGTGCGGTGTGTGCAGGCCGAACGCCGAGCGCTGGGACCGCTCGAAGTAGTCGCGCAGCGCCGGGCGGAAGTCGGGGTGCGCGCAGCGCTCGATGACGCGCTCGGCGCGCTGCTTCGGGGACAGGCCGCGCAGGTCGGCCAGGCCCTGCTCGGTGACGATGACGTCCACGTCGTGCTCGGTGTGGTCGACGTGCGAGACCATCGGCACGATCGTCGACACGTCACCGCCCTTGGCCTGCGACGGCGTCACGAAGATCGACACGTAGGCGTTGCGGGCGAAGTCGCCGGAGCCGCCGATGCCGTTCTGGATGCGGCTGCCCATCAGGTGCGTGGAGTTGATGTTGCCGTAGATGTCGGCCTCCACGATGCCGTTCATCGCCAGGCAGCCGAGCCTGCGCACCACCTCGGGGTGGTTGCTGATCTCCTGCGGCCGCAGCACGATCTTGTCGCGGAAGGCGGCGGCGTCCCGGTTGAACCGCTCCACCGCGGTCGGGCTCAGCGAGAACGCCGTCGCGGACGCCATTTCCATCCTGCCGGACTCGATCAGCTGCAACATCCCGTCCTGGATGACCTCGGTGTAGGCGGTCAACCCGTGGAACGGCCCGTTCTCCAGCCCGGCGAGCACGGCGTTGGCGACGTTGCCGACGCCCGACTGGATCGGCAGCAGTTCCCGGGGCAGCCGGCCCGCGGCGACCTCCAGTTCGAGGAAGTCCAGGACGTGCCCGGCGATCTGCTCGGAGATCGCGTCGGGCGGGGTGAAAGCGCCGTTGCGGTCGGGAGATTCGGTCTCCACCACCGCGATCACCTTCTCCAGCGGGCAATCCAGGTGCGGCACGCCGATCCGGTCGGCCGGGTGCGTGATCGGGATCGGCTTGCGGTGCGGCGGGAGCGCGGTCCCGTAGTAGACGTCGTGCATGCCCTCGAGGTGCTCGCTCTGCCAGGAGTTGCCTCGACGATCACCCGGTCGGCCTGCTCCAGCCAGGTCTTGTTGTTGCCCACCGACGACGACGGGATCAGCCTGCCGTCCTCGGTGATGCCGCTGACCTCCACCACCGCCACGTCCAGGTCGCCGTAGATGCCCTGCCAGACGCGCTGCGCCACGTGCGAGAGGTGGATGTCGGTGTAGTCCAGCCGGCCCTCGTTGATCTTCGCCCGGCTCACCGGGTCCGACTGGTACGGCAACCGCAGGTCGATTCCCTCGACCTCGGCCAGCGCCCCGTCCAGCTCCGGCGCCGTCGACGCCCCGGTCCACAACCCGACCTTCATCGGCTCACCGCGCTCGTGCGCCACGGCAACCCGCTTCGCCAGAGCCCCAGGCACCTCCTTGGGGTACCCGGCCCCGGTGAAGCCGCTCATGCCCACGTTCTCGCCCGGCCCGATCAGCCCGGCGGCCTCCTCGGCCTCGACGACCTTCGCCGCCCACTGGCGATTCCGAATCCTGCCGGACATCCACGACCTCCCGCTCACCGTTGAGACCACCGCGCCACCGGCGCTTCGTGTGACGCGGATCCTAAGCACGGGTCCGAGCGGGATTAACTGTGACGCGGGGCACGAACATCCCGGAACGCCTCGCGTGAACCTCCCGGCGAGCAGCCAACACGATGACTCTGACCAGCAACGACGGTGCTCCCGCCGGAACGCGCGGGATGGGGTGCTCGGTGATCTCCGCTCCGCTCGCGGGTGTTCGCCGGGTGACACGACCTGTCGCCCAGCGAACATCGTTCGCTCAAACGCCCTTCCGGCGAGCCAGCTCGGTGGTCACGGCGAGGACGATCACCCCGGCGGTCTCCACGACCAGCGAGGTGGGTGCGAGCTGGTAGTCGAGGCTCGACCGGAGCCCGAACAACGAGACGGGGCTCAACGCGATCACCAGCGCCAACAACGTCCCCAGCATGAACAGCAGGCTCAACGCGCTCACCCGCACCAGCCGTTGCCGGACCACGACGAGCGCGACGGCGAGCACGAGCGACCCGACCGCGTTGACCACGAACAACGCGCCGAGCAGGCCACCGGTCCCGCTGAAGACGAGGAAGAGGTGGATCTCGCCCATGGCGAGCAGGAACAGGGCGCCGATCACCCGCCACACCATCAACGGCCGCTTGCGGAATCCTCCGGCGCGACGCTCAGACGACATGACACACCCGCCTTCCGAACGGTCCGACGACGCGGGGGCTTCCCACCAGTCCACCACACCTGACCAGGCAGTGCTGGTCGTCGCACCCGTGCGCGGCGCCGGTTCCAACCGGAACTCCGTGAAGCGCGACGGATGGCAGTTCCGGTTGAAACCGACGGGACCTGCCGTCAGAGCAGGTGGAAGGTCTCGTAGTGGTCGGGGGAGAAGTAGACCTCGTTGGTGGTGGTGTCCACGACCAGGCGGTAGGCCTGGCGCTGGGCGCCGCACTCGCGCGGGGTCACGTCGAACTCCAGGTAGCTGTGGCCCTCGGGGAGTTCACCTTCGTAGTTGTTGTAGGTGCCACCGGCGAAGTTGCACTGCCCGTCCGGCCAGTCCACCCAGCCGCGCTCCGACGGGTAGTTCAGCGACGCCCAGGTCGCGTTCGAGCTGATGGCCTCGTCGCAGCCCTTGACCTCGCAGGCCTGCGCGACCGCGGCCGTGGCGTTCGGCGCGACGACGGCGCTGCCGCCGCCGAGCAGCCCCAGCACGGCGAATGCGGCGACGAGCAGCTTGATCACCGGGTTCATGCGGTTGTGGTTCACACGTCCTCCCGAAAGGTTGTCGGCGCCCGAAAGGTCGTCGGGGTCCCTGGAATCTAGAAGCGCCTCAGCTTCTCGGGGCGGATCTGCGACAACTGGACAGGCAGATCACCACAACGTGAACATCAGTGGTCCGCACCATTTCACCGGACGGCGACCTGCGCTGCGGGAACGCGACGCCGTCCTCGGGCGGCGAAGCGCTCGGGAAACGCCTCCCGCGTGTCGGTCACGTGCCCGCCACCGACGGTTCCCCGGCGTGGACGAGGCTCTTGATGCGCCGCGTGGAGAACGGGGACGTGGCGGCGATACGCCCGGCGGGCTCGGACATCGCTCACCTGCCGCGGTAGTGGGGTTCGCGCTTCTCCAGGAACGACCGCACGCCCTCGCGGTGGTCATTGGTCGCGAACAGCTCGCCGAGCGTCGTGCTCACCCACGCCCCGAGGTCGTTCCAGTCCGGGTCCAGCGCTCGCCGCAGCCCGCGCTTGATCGCGGCCACCGCCAGCGGGGGATTGGCCGCGATCACCCGGGCCCGCTCCACCGCGGTCGGCAGCAGCTGCTCGTCGTCGACGACACGCCCGATGAGCCCGATCCGCTCCGCCCGCTCGGCGTCGATCACCTCGCCGGTGAGCAGCAGCTCGGCGGCGCGTTCGCGTCCGACCAGCTGAGCCAGCCGGGCGATGCCCGCGACGTCGCTGCACAACCCGCGCTTGACGAACAGCTCCCCGAACCGCGCCCGCGTCCCGGCGATCCGCAGATCCGCCATGAGCGCCAGCTCCATGCCCCAACCCACCGCCGGCCCGTTGACGGCGGCGATCACCGGGACGTCGCTGCGAAGGAGCGCACCGGCGGCCGGGGTGAGCCGCGGTTCCGGCCGGGGAGGGGCGTCGCCGCCGTGCATCAGCTCGCGGACGTCATCTCCCGAGCAGAACGACCGACCGGCCCCGGTGATCACCAGGACCCGCTCCGACGTGCCGCGCACCAGCTCGGTGAGCTCGTCGTAGGTCTGACGGCGAAGCGCGTTGTGCACGTCGGGACGGTTCAGCGTCACGACCCCGACGTGCCCGTCGACGACGTAGTCGACGTCGCTCACGCCGAGAACTCCAGATCCAGGCCGGGTGAATCCCACTCCACCGCGTAGAGCAGACCCCGGCCCGAGGATGTGACGAACGCGGTTCGCGAATCCGCGCCCGCGAAGCAGATGTTGGTGACGAACGGATCCGGCTCGGGCACCGCGACCTGCCGCAACAGCGTCCCGTCCGGCGCGATCGCGCTCACCGCCCCGGTGACCAGCGTCGCCACGCACACGTTGCCGTCCCCGTCGACCGCCAGCGAATCCAGCATCTGCAGCCCCGAGAACCCGTGCAGCAACTGCGCGCGGCCGTCGACGCGACCAGGCCCGGCCAGATCCCAGAACCACACCCGCCCGGGCCCGGTTTCCGCGACGTACAGCCGAGACCCGTCCGGTGACAAGCCGACGCCGTTGGGCTGCACCAGCGGGTGCACGACCTCGGTGATCGAGGAGCCGTCCGGCTGCGCGTAGTACAGGGCACCGGTGTCGCTGTCCCGCTCGCGGGACTTGCCGAGGTCGGTGAACCAGAACCCGCCCCGCTCGTCGAAGACGAGGTCGTTCGGCCCGCGCAGCGGCCGACCGTCGCACTCGGTGTAGAGGTCGGTGACGTCGCCGTCCACCGATACCCGCTGGATCCGGCCGCCGATGTAGTCCGCCGGCTGATGCCCCGGCGCGGTGATCCCCCCGCGGTCGTGCCACTCGAAACCACCGTTGTTGCACACGTACACGGCCCCATCAGGGCCGATCGCGGCCCCGTTCGGCCCGCCGCCCAACTCCGCGACGACCGACACCCGACCGTCCGGGCTCACCCGCGACAACCGCTGCCCGCGGATCTCCACCAGCAGCACCGAACCATCGCTCAGAGCGATGGGCCCCTCCGGGAACTCCAATCCCGAAGCGACCAACCGCATCCGGGACCCCACCGCAGGCCCGACGGCCATCTCACGCCCCCTCGTCACCTTTGACGAACGATCGCTAATCAACGTATGCCGCAGGGCCACCGCGGTCAACGAAGCAGAAGCGGAGGAAGCCTTTCGGCGCAACGGTGCGATCACGGGTGCCGTGACCAGCGGCGGAGGGCGGCGCTGCGAGGGGAGCGAATATGCCGGCCGAACCCGACTTCGCCAGCCCTCGACCGAGCGGCCTGACGGTGTGAGCACGGGTCCGGCGAGTCGTGCTGCAGTGCTGGATACGGTGGGCTGATGGACAGTGTTGCGAGGCTTGGCGAGCGGCTTCAGGAATTCGCGGCAGCTCGGGACTGGGAGCAGTACCACACGCCGAAGAACCTGGCGATGGCTCTGAGCGGGGAGGCCGGGGAGCTCGTCGCCGAGCTGCAGTGGCTCAGCGACGACGAGACGAAGGCCGGGCTCGCCGAGGGACCGCTGAAGGAACGGCTCGCCGACGAGGCCGCGGACGTGATGCTGTACCTGGTGCGCCTGACCGACATGTGCGGCATCGACCTGATCGAAGCGGCCAACGCGAAGATCGAACGCAACGAAACCCGCTTCCCACCGAAGAGCTGAGCACTGGGCGTTGAACTTGCCCGGATCACGCGAAATGCGCTTCCGATTCGGTTCGGGCGCCTTCCTTCTCGGTTCCTTCCTCACCGGAAGGTAGCGGGAGTCGCGTCACCCGTGCGGTAGCACGACTGCTCGGCCGTTGACCGTGCCGTCGTGGAGGCGTTCGTAGGCTCGGGGTGCGTCGTCGAGGGAGTACGTCTCGGTGTGCACGGAGATGGCTCCGGCTCGGGCCAGTTCCAGGACCTCGTGGAACTCGCTTCGGCTTCCCCAGTAGGGCGCGGTGACGGAGGCTTCGAAGGGGAGGGCGCCGAAGCCGACGGGGAGGGTGCCGCCGGCGATGCCGACGATGGTGATGTCGGCTTCGACCGAGGCCACTGCGCCGGCGGTGGTCACCGTGGGCTGGGCGCCGACGAAGTCGAAGACGGCTTGGGCTCCGCGGCCGTCGGTGAGGTCGCGGACCTTGGCGGCGGCCTGGTCGTCGGACAGCAGGGTCTCGTGGGCGCCGACGGTGCGAGCGAGCGCGAGCTTGTCCTCGTTGACGTCCAGGGCGATGACGCGGGCGCTGGTCAGCGCGCGCAGGATCTGGACGGCGATGTGGCCGAGCCCGCCGACGCCGATGACCACCGCGGTCGCGCCCGGGACGAGCTTGGGGAGCGTCGGCTTGATCGCGTGGTACGGCGTCAGGCCGGCGTCGGTGAGCGGGACCGCGTCGACCGGGTCCAGGCCGTTCAGCGGGGCGAGGTGCCGCGGGTCGTCGACGACCATGTACTCCGCCATCGAGCCGGGGGAACCGAGTCCGGGCGGATTGATGCCCAGGTCGGCGGCGCGCAGGCAGTAGTTCTCCTTGCCCGCGGCGCAGTTGAGGCAGAT
The DNA here is from genome assembly GCF_045278815.1 of Saccharopolyspora sp. ID03-671. NCBI lineage: Bacteria > Bacillati > Actinomycetota > Actinomycetes > Pseudonocardiales > Pseudonocardiaceae > Saccharopolyspora > Saccharopolyspora sp. ID03-671. The sequence goes on along the minus strand of NZ_CP134054.1, from coordinate 1,947,770 downwards.
GCCGCAGCCCCACGGTCCGTAGACCGCGACCGCATCGCCCTCGGCCAGGCCGCTGACGCCCGCGCCCAGCGCGGCCACCGTGCCGACGCCCTCGTGGCCCAAGGTCATCGGCAGCGCGTACGGGAAGCCCTCGGCGGGCCAGCTCATCACGGCGATGTCGGAGTGGCACGCCCCGGCGGCGGTGACCTTCAGCAGCACCTGCCCGGGGCCGGGTTCCGGATCGGGGACGGCGACGACCTCGGGTGCGGACCCGATCTCCCGGTACTGCAACGCCTTCATCGCCCGCTCCTCACCTGCGACACCGGTACGTCCCGCATCGTAAGTGAGCGAACCGGGTTTCGTGGTTTCAGAGATCCGTGGCCAAGACGGGCACTCCTTGAACACCTGTGCGGCACCCCGTGTGCGCATTGGCTTTGGTCAAAGAAGCCTTGTGCGAAGCCGGGTGGGCGGGTGCCTGCGTTGGTAGCGTCGCCCTGGAAGTTGCCGGTGGGACGCGGAGCGAATTCGCTTCAGCGAGATCTGAGGGCCGCCGGAACTCTCTTCACCGCGATGGGCAGTGCCGTGGATCAACGGTTCCTGCCCGGTCCTCGCGTGTTCACGACGAGAACAGGAGATGCAGATGCGGAAGAACCTGGTTCGCGCGATTCCACTGCTGGGGGCGCTGGTCCTGCTCGGGCCGGCTGCAACGGTGGCCCAAGCGGACCCCGTCCAGGCCATGGGAGAGGACGGTGGAGCCGTCACCCTCGACGACAACCCCGGCGGGAAGGCGATCTTCTTCCACGACGGTGACGTCCTCGAGGTCTGCGACATGCAGGAGGACGGGCTGCGTGCCTGGGGCTCGGTGAGTTGGAGCGACTCCAGCGGCAACCATCGCGTGCAGGCCGAGGACACCGACGGAGCCAACCCTCCCGACCGGTGCGAGTTCAAGAACGTGAACATCCCCGAAGGCAAGAGCGTCACGATCGAGGCGTGCCTGAAGGACGGCGCGGACGGTGCGCGACGCTACTGCTTCACCGGAAAGGGCGTCGCGTAAGCGACATCGGTGCGGATGCGCGGGGTGGGGTGGGGAAGTCGGAAAACTCTCCCCACCCCACGAGTTCGATTTCCGGTAGCGGAGAGCCTCTCTCGTCGATCACCGCGTGGGGTGGGGCACGGCTGTCGAGAGTTGTACGCAGGTTGGCGTACGTGGGGTGACGTGCTGGTGAGGACGACTTCGTGGGGTTGGCCTCGCACGATCTCCGGTGTCAGACGAGCAGCCGGGCACGGCTCGGTTGCCGACTCACCTGGAGAGCCGATGATCACGACCAAGAAGGCCCAGCCGAAGTCCCGGAGTCGCCGACTCTCCGCGCGGGCTCGGCGGGCGGTGTTGCTGGTGCACGTCGTCGCGGGTGTCGGGTGGTTCGGCATTGCCGCGGTGACGTTCGCGCTGACCGCTGCGGTGCTGGTTGAACCCGAACTCGGCGTCGTCCGGGCCGGTTATGAGTTCCACGAACTGCTCATCGGATGGTTGGCTCGGCCCGCTTCGCTGTTCACGCTCGGGACCGGGCTGATCCTCTCCGTCGGCACCAAGTGGGGCGTCGCGGCGTATCACTGGCCGTTGATCAAGCTGGTCTTGGTAGTGGTGACGATCGCGATCACCGCCAGTCTCGCGCCCGGCTGGATCGCAGCCGCCCAAGCCTCCGGAGCGCAGTCCGTCGGGGCGCAGGTGAATCTCATCGGCATGGCCGTGTTCCACGTCCTCACCATCGGGGCGGCCACCTGGCTCTCGATCTACAAACCGGGTGGTGGCATCCGGTGGAACCTGCCGTTTCCCAGAAGAATCTGAAAAGTGCTTGTTTCTCCGGTTTTTGGTCGTTCGATCACCTGATCTAGCGATGGTGTGCGCGGCGGGGCGGCGGGCACAATGGGGAACATGAGTTCGATGACGCAGGTTTTTGCCGATGCCGTTGCCACGGCTCGGGCCGCTGTTGCGGAAGCCGTGGCGTCACCGAGGCGTGCCGGTGAATTGGCCGGTGCCATAAGAGAATTGGAGTCGCTCGCGCGGTACGTGCACTCGGTGCAGAGCGAGTTGATCGCCGAGGCCGAGCGGTACGAGGTGGCGCGTGCCCACGGGGCGCGCAGCACCGGTGCGTGGTTGCAGGACGTGCTTGGGGTTGATCCGGGGCAGGCGCGTGGTCGTGTCGAGGTCGCCGTCAGCAGTGGGGCGAGCGAGGCGCGACGCGCGTTGGCCGAAGGGGCGATCAGCGTGGAGCACGCCCAGGTCATCGCCTCGTGCGTGAAGCGGCTTCCCGATCACGCCGCAGGTGAGGCGCCTCGGGTGGAGGCGGTGCTGGTGCAGCGGGCTCGGCGGTGTCGGCCCCGGGATCTGCGGCAGCTGGCCAACGGGATCAACACCGGTTACGACCGGAAGGCCGCGGTGTCGGAGGAGGCCGCGCAGCACGAGTCGCGAGAGCTGCACTACGTCACCACCGAAGACGGGAGTGTCGTGGTCAAAGCACGGCTGGACAAGGAGGTCGGGCGGAAGTTCATCGCCGCGCTGCGGCCTCTGTCCAAACCGTGTCCCGCCTACGACGGGACTCCTGACCCGCGCACTCCTGCTCAGCGGCACGCCGACGGATTGGCGACGTTGGTGGATCTCGCGGTCGGCTCCGAGGGGATGCCTAGGGTGGGCGGCCAGCGGGTGCAGGTCCAGGTCACCGTCGGCTACGACGACCTGGTGCGCAGTCTCGACCCCGACGCCGAGGGAGTCGTGCCCGGGATGTTCGCCGACGGGGAGCCGATCAGCGCTGACGCGGTGCGCCGCCTGGCGTGCGATGCGGGGATCCTGCCCGTGGTGCTCGGAAGCGACGGTGTCGCGCTCGATTACGGGAGGGAGGAGCGGACCGCACCGCCTCAACTGCGGGCCGCGCTGTTCCGGAGGGACGGGGTCTGCGCGTTCCCCGGATGCGAGCACCCGCCGGGGACCTCGCAGGCGCACCACATCGTCGAGTGGTTCAACGGCGGAGTCACGCGCCTCGACAACATGGTGATGCTGTGCGGGTTCCACCACCGGACCGTCCACAGTGATCACTGGAGCATCGCCGTCGACGAAGGGAGAACGCTGTTCACGCCACCCCGACGCATCGATCCGGATCAGACGCCACGGCCCGGGGGAACAGCTCGGCCGAGCGTCCACCAACAGCTGGTCCGGGAACTCGTCCCCGGACCTCGACAACCCGAACCCATCAGCTGAACCGGCCCGCGGCCGGGTATTCCAACACGCCCTCGTGGCACTTGCTGTTTGACAACTCCATCTGCCGGGGAACCACGTCGGGTGCCGGACAACGGCTCCGGCACCCGACGCGCCCGCACTACCGGGCTGCGGAGATCTCCTCGTCCGGGGCCGCCGAAGCGGGGGAACCCGGGAGGGGCCGTCCTGCGGACTCCTGGGCGAACCAGACCCCGATCGCACCGATGACGCCGGCGCCGATCAGGTAGTAGCCCGGCCACATCAGGTCGCCGGTCGCGGCGATCAGGGCCGTCATCACCGTGGCCACCGTGCCGCCGAACAGGGACACCGAGATGTTGAACGAGACCGACAGGCCGCCCTGGCGGATGTTGGTCGGGAACAGGGCGGGCAGGGTCGAGGGCATCGTGGCGCTGAAGACCACCAGCATCAACCCCATGATCATCAGACCGGCGAAGACCGTCGGGACCGTGTTCTGCTGGATGAGCAGGACCGACGGGACCGACAGGACCACCAGGGCGATGCAGCCGGTCATGATGACCGGTTTGCGGCCGAAGCGGTCGCTGGCGCTGCCGATGAACGTGATGACCACGAGCATCACCGCCATGACCACGATCTGCAGCACCGACGACTCCGTGTCGCTGATGCCGGGCGGCAGCTCGTCCGACAGGTAGGTCGGCATATAGGCGGTGAGCATGTAGTTGGTCACGTTGAAGACCAGGACCAAGGCGCCGCAGATCAGCATCGCCGGCCAGTGGCGGACGAAGATCTCCCGGAACTCGGTCTTGGCCGACTCGGCCTCGCGCCTCTCGTGGGTCTCGACGAGCTGAGCGAAGGCCGGGGTCTCCTCCAGCTTCAGCCGCAGGTACATGCCGACGACGCCCAGCGGCCCCGCGATCAGGAACGGGATGCGCCAACCCCACGACAGCAGCGCGTCGTCCGACATCGTGGCCGTGAGCACCGCGACGATCACCGCGCCGAAGATGTAGCCGGTCAGCGTGCCGAACTCCAGCCAACTTCCCAGGAAACCGCGCCTGCGGTCCGGGGCGTACTCGGCGATGAACGTCATCGCGCCGCCGTACTCGCCGCCGGTGGAGAAGCCCTGGACGAGCCGGGCCAGCAGCAGGAGGACGGGGGCAGCCAGCCCGATGGTGGCGTGGCTGGGGATCAGGCCGATGCAGAACGTGCCGGCCGCCATCATGATCATCGTGGTGGCCAGCACCTTCGTGCGGCCGATGCGGTCGCCGAGCGGACCGAAGAACATACCGCCGATGGGGCGGACCAGGAACGCCGCGGCGAAGGTGCCGAACGTCGCCAACAGCTGGGCGGTGGGGCTCGACGACGGGTAGAAGACCTTGCCGATCGTGGTCGCCATGTAGGCGAAGACGCCGAAGTCGAACCACTCGGTCACGTTCCCCACCGCCGCGGCGGCGACCGCGCGTCGCACCAGCGAGGGATCGACGACGGTGATGCCGCCGACGGACCGGACGCCGGGGGAGAACCCGGGATCTTCCTTCTTGCCGGTCACCACGACCACCTCCTCGTGCGGAGGGTCGCGGATTCGCAATGCGCAGATGCCTTCGTGCGGAGCGTGAGCATGGCGGAGGACGGTAGTGGAAGAAAGCGTGGCTGCCCAATCCGGCGAAACCGAAACAGGTCAGCATGCAATCAAAGCGGGCAAACCATTCATTTGGTGTGCGGAAAGCGGAAGTTCGCACCGCGAAAGATCGCGATCGGGCGGCCGGTAGACTGCGTGAACGGTTGTGGGCGGTAATGGCAGTAGCGGAAGGACGCGGGCATGGGATCGTTGAGCGCATGGCACTGGTTGATCGTGCTGATCGTGGTCGCGCTGCTGTTCGGTTCGAGCAAGTTGCCGCAGGTCGCGCGCTCGCTCGGGCAGTCCGCGCGGGTGCTCAGGGCTGAGGCGCGGGGCCTGCGCGAAGACGAGGAAGCGGCCAATCAGCGCGAGTCCGGAACCTCGCGGCCCGCGTCCGATGCGAACTGATCGCCCCATGCGCTGAACCCGGTGGGGTCACGTGCGTCCTAGTGATGGGACCGCGTGGTGAAGGTCGCGCGATGATCGCCGGAAAGAGGGCGTGCGGGGCGACCGCGGGGGTTTGGGCACAATTGCATTCCTCGTCGCGTGCGGCGGGATTTCCATTCTCCGGTGCGCGATCGTCGCGATTGTTCACCTCGCGGTGAAAGAGCGGGTTCGGACGGCCGATCACGTCAGGCCGTCCCGAGCGGCCGCACCTCTCGTCGGCGCGGTCGCGGCGGTCCGGACGGCAGGCCTCGTCGAGCGGGACGAACCGGGCTCGCATCCCGGCGCGCTCGTGGTGGAGCCGCGGAGCACCACCCGGATCCGGCTCCGGGCTTCAGCGGCGGGTCGACGGGCGGTTGCGGGCTGAATTGATCGAGCGGGTTCAATTCGTTACCGCGATGGAATGAACCGTTTGGCCGCTGCGCGCAATCGCGAATATAAGGATCCCTGCTCGTCGCTCGGTAAAATGGGAATTCTGTGAAGTCTGGGATTTACACGCGCTCAGATGAGCGCGAATGGCTACGCGGCTCATTTGAGCAATTGCTCTGAGTGTTCGGTCTTGTCCGGCTCAGAACGGCGGGATCTCGGTGACTAAATACTCTCCCCGGGTGCCAGTGGCGCGGATCACGCGTGTATGGATGCGCTGTTCTCAGCATGATGAGATTGACCCGAACGGTTCAACGTGAGGAGCCCGTTCGGGCCGCACCACTCCGATCGTCGCAGGTCGTGGGCGGTTCAAATTTTTTTCTGAGAGAGGCGCACGAACTGCTGGTGTCGGCAACCACAACATTAGGGAGCGGACTCTCCGCCGCGTTGACCTCATAAGAGCGCGCTTCATACGATCGGAGGTGTCTCCGTGCGGAGACAAACAGATCTTCCCGGCAGTCGGGATTCCTCAGGATTCGAGAGAGGTACACCGTCAATGCCCCCTGTTGCCGCCGATTCTCGCCTCTTCGACAACGCGTGTGGCGATGAATTGAGAAATGATATCGCCGACGCGGACGTGTTCCAGTCGCTGCTCGAGCGATCAGGGCTCCACTTGGCGAGTTTGGATCTGCAGATGCGGATCACCCAAGCCAACGACGCCTTTGTCGATCAATTCGGTCGCTCGCGCGAGTCGGTCGTGGGACGGAACTTCTGCGAGCTGCTGCACCCCGGCGTGCGGGAGCCGATCAGCCGGAACTTCGAGCGCCTGCTCGACGGCCGCAGCCAGCGGTTCTCCGAGTACTTCGTGGGCGTCGGCGCTGATCAGACCGCCTTCACCGGCGACATCACCGGGGTCGCCGTGCGCGGTGCCGCCTCCGGTGAGCTGACCCAGTTCGTGGTGCTGCTGTCCCCGGAGAAGCTGAACAAGGCCAACGTGGTCGTCGCCGACCGCAAGAGGGTCCTGTCCGAGCTCAACGCCCGCATCCTCGAAGGCATCGCCACCGGGGAGTCGACCGTGCGACTGGCCTCCCGACTGTTCCTGAGCCGGCAGGGTGTTGAGTACCACGTGGGTGCGATGCTCAAGAAGCTCAAAGCGCCCAACCGAGCCGCGCTGGTGTCCCGTGCCTACAGCCTCGGGTTGCTCAGCGTCGGAAGCTGGCCTCCCCGGGTTCCGCGCGACTACGTGAAGTAGGGGAGTTCCCGGTCACTTCTCGGTAGCGGAGTGCGGCGGGAACGGCTGCGACGGTCCGATGTGGACGGGCGGCCCGGTCCGCGGACCACGATCTCCGCTACCGCAGGGAAACCAGGGATTCGGCTGGTTTCCGAAAATGATCAATGGTTGCGCTCCCAGGCGGGCCGGTGGTGGACTGCGCAGGGTCTACCGGCGGACGAACCCCGCGAGCGCGGCTGGGAAATCCCTGGTCGGAACGTGTAAGTCGGGGTGAGTTGGGTTGCGGGGTGACCAACAGCGCATCGCCGAGCCGATCCAGCCCTGGGTTGGTCGCTCTCGTGAGTGCGCCGTGCTCGCGGAGGCGTTCGCGGACGCCCGGGCGAGTCGTGCGCGCTGCGTCGTCGTCCGGGGGCCGAGCGGAGTCGGCAAGAGCCGTCTGCTGAGAGAATTCCGGCGGCGCGAGCAGCTGAGGGCCTGCGCCGTCCTGCAGGTGCGCTGCCCGGACACACCCCGTCCACCGCGCTACGACGGGGTGCGGCGGATCTTCGAACCACTGGAGCTCGGCGCCGACGACGTCGCCGACTCCGCGGTACCCGCGCTGTTCCCCGACCTGCCGGTGGCCCGCAACTCCAGCGACTACGCCACGCTGTCCGCCCTGCACACCCTGGCCGCGAACCTGATGGCCACCCGTCCGCTGGTGCTCATCGTTGACGACGCCCACCACTGCGACGCCGCGTCGCTGCGCTGGCTGGACTTCCTGCTGCGCCGCGCCGCCGACCTGCCGCTGCTGGTCGTGCTCGGCTACCGGTGCGACGAGCTCGTCGGCCCCGCCCGGGCCACCATGTCCGATCTCGTCGCCCAGCGGGCCACCACCGTGATCGAACCGGCCCCGCTGAGTCGCGACGACGTCGCCGAGGTCGTGACGGCGACGCTGCCCGTCGCACCGGAAAGCGATTTCGTCGACACCTGCGCCCGCACCTCCGGTGGGAACCCCGCGCTGCTGCACCGGCTGATCGACGCCCTGGTCAAGGCCGGGGTCCGGCCCGACGAGACGGGTGAGCTCTCGGCCGAGCAGATCGGGCGGGGCGTGCTGGCGGCCTCCGTGCGGAGCCGGTTGGCCGGGCTGCCCCGGCGCATCGCCCGGGTCGCCGCGGCCGTGGCCGTGCTCGGGCACGGGGCGGGCGTGGAAACCGTCGCGGCGATGGCGGAGGTGACCCGCTGGCAGGTCACCGAGGCGCTCGAGGTGCTGCGGAGGCGCGATGTCGTGGCCGAGTCCGGTGTGGACCTCGCCCACGACGGGATGCGGGCCGCGGTGCTCGACGTCGTCCCGGTGTCCGAAGAGGACAGGCTGCGCGCCGCCCGCATCCTCAACGACACCGGTCGGCCCGCCATCGAGGTCGCCGAGCACCTGGTGCAGCTGGCCGAGCTGAACCAGCCGTGGATGGCGGGCGTGCTGCGCGACGCCGCCGCGCTCACCGAGCAGCAGGGCGCTCCTGAGATCGCCGTGCGGTACCTGCGGCGGGTGCTCGACGTCGAGACCTCCGAGCCGCAGCGAATCCGGGTGCGCGCCGACCTCGGCCGGGTGCTCGCGCAGCTCGACCCGTACGCGGCGCTGCCGATTCTGCGGAAACTGCTCGACCAGGTCACCGACCCCACGGTCTACGTGTCGTTCGTGCTGAACTTCGCGATGACCGCCGTGACCGCCCAGCGCCACCCCGAGGCGGTCCGGGCACTGGGCGAGGTGCTGGCGATGCTGACCCGCAAGGCCCGCCACGACGCCTCGGCCGCGTTGCGCGAGCTGTGCCTGTCGGTCGAATCGATGCTGCTGATCATCGGCAGCGGTGAGAAGTCGACCTTCGGACTCGTGCAGGACCGCATCGCCGAGCGCCCGCTGCTCTCCGGCGGTACCCCGGCCGAGCGCCGCATGCTCGCCGCGACCGCGTTCGTGCAGTCGTTGCGCGGGGAACCGTCGGCGCAGGTCGTGCAGCACGCGCGCACCGCCCTGAACTTCCAGGCCAGCGACGCCGACCCGTGGACCGAGCGGTGCGCGCTGTTCGCCCTGCACCTGGCCGACGCCACCGAGGACCTGCTGCCCGCGGCGCAGCGCGCGGTGGAGCTGGTCGAGAGCATGGGGGCGCGCTGGGACTACTCCTACTCGCTGTCCTGCTACGCCCGGGTGCTGCTGCACTTCGGCGACGTGCGAGGTGCGGCGGAGGAGGCGCGAACCGCGGCCGACATCTGCGCGCAGACCGTGTGCGCCGACTCGACCGCCGCGCAGTACACGGCCTGGGCCAGCGCGCTGGTGGAGCTCGGCGACGTCGATCAGGCCGACGAGGTGCTCGGACGCATCGAGCGGGACTGGTTCGACGAGGCCACCCTCGAATGGCACTACTTCCTGCACGCCCGGGCGCGCGTGCACTGGATTCGGGGGGAGTTCACGGCGGCCGCGGAAGTGCTGCTGGGCTGCGGCCGGAGCATGACCGGTGCGGGCATCACCAACCCGGTGTTCGTGCCGTGGCGCACCGATGCGGCCATCCTGCTGGCCGGTCTCGGACGTCGCTCGGAAGCCGCGGACCTGCTCGATCAGGACGAGGAGGCGGCCCAGCGCTGGGGCACCGCGCGGGCGCTCGGTCGGCACCTGATGACCTGCGGTGTGGTCGTCGAGGATCCGGTGCGCGCGGTGAACTCGCTGACCGAGGCCGTGGAGGTGCTCTCCGGCTCGCCGGCCTGGCTGGACGAGGCCCGCGCCCACTTCCGGCTCGGCGAGGTGCTGCTGCGCACCGAGGACGAGCGGGGCGCCCGCAAGCACCTGCGGCGCTGCATCGACCTGGCCACCCTGTGCGGGGCCAAGCCCATCGCCGACCACGCCCGCACGCTGGTGGTGACCGCGGGCGGCCGGGTCGGGCAGCCGCTGCGCTCGCCGGTTGACCTGCTCACCGGCAGCGAACGCCGGGTGGCGACGATGGCGGCCGCCGGTGCCAGCAACCGGGCGATTGCCGAGGCGCTGTTCGTCACGCTGCGCACGGTGGAAACCCACCTCACCAACGCCTACCGCAAGCTGCGGGTGTCCAAGCGCGCGGACTTGGCCGCGGCGCTCGGCGGCGCGCGGACCCGACGCCGGCACCGCGACGACGAGGTCGAAGCGGAACCGCTCGCCGGAAGACCATGACGACGATCGAGGGGGCGATGCAGATGACCGGAACGCGCGGTGCGGCACCGGACCTGGACCGGTCGGCGTCGAGCGCAGGGGCGACCGCGAGCGCAGCGGGGGAGCCGTGGGCGCTGTGGGAGCGCCAGCACGAGCTCGACACCGTCGACGCGGCGCTGGCCGCCACCCGGGCGGGAAGCGGATCGTTGCTGGTCATCAGCGGCCCGCTGGGCATCGGGAAGTCGGAGCTGCTCAGCGCCTGCGCGCCCCGGGCCCGTCGCAGCGGGCTGCGCGTGCTGCGGGCCTCGTGCGCGCCGCAGGAGAGGGACTTCGAGCTAGGCGTGGTGCGCCAGCTGCTGGACCCGGCTGCTGTTGATCCGGTACCGGCAGCGGTGCCGTCGCACATCGCGGGGTTGAGCGCCGATAGCCCGCTGCTGATCCTGGTCGACGACCTGCACGCCGCCGACAGCGCCTCGCTGACCTGCCTGGACGAGCTCAGCGGACGGGTCGCGAGCATGCCGGTCACGCTCGCGGTGACCGTGCTCGACGGTGATCCCGGGGCCGAGCTACCGCAGGTCCGGCGGATCAGCGACGCCGCCACCCAGGTCCTGAGACCCGGGCTGCTGTCGGCGGCCGCGGTGCGCGCGCTGGTGCGCGGCGAGCTCGGGGAGCGCGTCGGCGAGGACCTGGTGACCGCGTGCCGGGACGGCTCGGCCGGCAACCCGCTGTTCCTCATGTCGATGCTCTCGGAGGCCAGGACCGCCGGTCTGCCCGCGATCGAGGCCGCGCCGCGTCCCGCCGGTCTGCGGGAGCGGCTCGTGTCGTGCCTGCGCGAGCAGCCCCCGGCGGTGCACCGGCTGCTCCAGACCGCGGCGGTGCTCGGCGAGAGCGCCGACACCGAGCTCGTGGGCCGCGTCGCCGGTCTCTCGGAGTGCCAGCACGTCGACGCCGTGCGGGTGGTGCGCCAGCTGGGCCTGCTCAACTCCGAGTCGTGCCTCGGGACCGCGAGGCAGGTCGTGCGCGCGGCCGTCGAGGAGCTCGCGGCGGGCGAGGGGCGCGAAGAAGTCCACCTGCGCGCCGCGAGGTGGTTGCACCACCAGGGGCACTCGCCGCGCGAAGTGGCCCGCTACCTCGTCGAGGTCGCCGGACCGGTCGACGAATGGGCGCTGCGGGTGCTGCGCGACGCTGCTGAAGACGAACTGGACTGCGGCGCACCGGAGACCGCGGCGGCCTACCTGCGCCGGGCGCTGCTCGACAGCGCGCCCGACGGGGAGCAGCGCGCCGGCCTGCTCGTCGAACTTGCCACCGCGGAGCGGGCTTTCGACCCGTCGGCATCGGTGCGGCACGTGTCGCAGTCGGTGTCGATGCTCGACTCCAGCCACGAGCGCGCCGCAGCGCTCTCGCGCCTGTCGCCGATGATGCTGGCCACCTCGCCCGCGCCGATCACCGAGATGATCCGCGAGGTCGTCCAGGACTTCGGGGAGGAGCAGGACCTGTCGTCGTTGGACCGGGTGCTGCGCATGGAGGCGCGTCGGCGCTACCTCATGATCGAGGACCCGCTGGGCCTGGCCGACAACGTGCGCCGGTTGCGCTCGCTCGGCGCGAACCCGCCGCTGGACAGCGCGGCGCAGCGCGAACTCCTGGCGGTGCTGCTCTACGCGGCCACCGTCGCCTCCGAGATCGGTGCGTCCGAGGTGGCCCGGCTGGCCAACCGCGTCCTGGAGCGCGAACCGGCCCACACCACCCACGTCCACACCGGACTGCCGCTGCTGGCGAACGCGCTCGTCGCCGCCGACGCCCCGGGCAAGCTCTCGGCGTGGCTGGACCGGGCTCGCGAGCGGCAGCAGCGCAACGGCGACCTCGTCGCACGCACGCTGCTGTGCACCGAGAGGGGCTTGGTGCTGATGTCCACCGGTCGGCTCGACCAGGCGCTGTCGGTGACCCGGGAGGCCATCGAGCTCGGCGGGTTGGGCTGGGAGCACGGCAATTCCGCAACCCTGCTCACCGTGGCGTTCCTGGCGCTGGAGACCGCCGACCACGACCTGGCGGGTCGCGTGCTGGAAGGCGGTGCGGCGTCGAAGAACAACGTGTGCGTCACCGCGGCGCTGCGGCTGCTCAAGGGCTCGGTGGCCACCGAGCGCGGCGAGGTCGGTCCGGAGCTGCAGAGCATCCTGGACCTGGGGCAGCAGCTCGACCACTGGGGCATGCGCAATCCGGCGCTGTGCCCGTGGCGCGGGATGGCCGCGATGATGCACCACCGGCTCGGCAACGTCGACGAGGCGAACGAGCTCGTGGAGCAGGAGTACGAGCTGGCGCAGCAGTGGGGCGCCCCGGTCGCCATTGGGCGGGCGCTGCGCACCCACGCCGTGCTCAGCGACGGCGGCAAGGAGCTCCGGCTGCTGCGGGAGGCGATCTCGGTGCTCGGCCGGTCCGCCAACCGCGTGGAGCTCGCCCGCGCGCACCTGCTGTACGGGCGGCGGCTGCGCGCCACCGGCCGCTCGGGCGCCGAGAAGCACTTCGAGGAGGCGCGCAGCCTCGCCATCGAGTGCGGGGTGCAGCGGATGATCGACCGCACCAACGCCGAACTGGGCGGGCAGGCCGCTGCGATGCCGGCCAGGGCTCCGCTGCTGACGCCGTCGGAGCACCAGGTGGCGATGCTGGCGCGCACCGGCCGCACCAACGACGAGATCGCCCGCGAGGCCCGCATCACCTCGCGCACGGTGGAGAAGCACCTGACCAAGATCTACCGGAAGCTGGGCGTCGCGGGCCGCGCGGAACTGGCGGACGTGCTCCCGGCGGGGTCGGTCGGGTGACTCCCGCCGGTCTCAGCGCCCGAGCAGCGCGCGGACGCTGGACCAGCGGCGCCAGGCGACCAGGGCGAGCAGCGCGCCCAGCACGACCGTCACCACCGCGATCGGCGGCGCGGTCAGCAGGTTCGTCACCGTCGCCCCGATCATGACGCCGACCAGACCCAGCGCGGCCGGGCCGGTGAACCGCGGCACGAGCAGCCCGATCGCACCGGCGATCTCCACGACCCCGGTGACGTAGCGCAGCCACTGGCCGACGCCGACGGCCTCGAATGTGGCCACCATCGTCGGGTCGCCGAGGAACTTCGGCACCGCGGCCATCACGAACACCACCGCGAGCAGCGCCTGCAGCACCCACAGCACGATGGTGCCGGCAGTGCCGATGCTGCCCCGGTTTCCGGGATTCTCGGTTCGGGTCTCAGCCATGTTCGCCAGCCCTCCGCGCCGCGGCGAGCTCGGTCTCGATCTCGCGGTTGACCTCGGCCTGGTGCTCGGTGAGGAAGAAGTGCCCGCCGGTGAACTCGCGGAGCCGGAACGCGCCTTCGGTGTGCTTCTCCCAGGCCTCGGCCTCGGCGCGGGTGGTCTTCGGGTCCTGGTCGCCGGTGAGCACGACGATCGGCGCGCGCAGCGCCTTGCTCTCCTCGCAGCGGTAGGACTCGATGGCGCGGTAGTCGTTGCGGATCGCCGGCAGCGCCATCCGCAGCAGCTCCTCGTCGCCGAAGATCGCCATGTCGGTCCCGTTGAGCTTCTTCAGCTCGGCGATGACGCCCTCGTCGTCGCGCTTGTGCACCTCCTCGTCGCGCACCGTCGCCGGACCCCGGCGGCCGGAGGCGATCACGGAGCGCGGTGCGCGGGTGCCGCGCTGTTCCAGCCGGTGCGCGGTCTCGAAGGCCAGCGCCGCGCCCATGCTGTGCCCGAAGAAGACGGTGGGCTTGTCGCTGAGCGCGGCGATCTCGTCGGCCAGGAGGTCGGCGAGGGACTCGATGTCCTCGACGAACGGCTCCTTCCGCCGGTCCTGGCGCCCCGGGTACTGCAGCGACACCACGTCGGTGTCGGGGGCGAAGCGCGGTGCCAGCGGGTGGAAGAAGCTCGCCGATCCGCCCGCGTGCGGGAAGCACACGAGCCGCGCCGTGCTCGCCGCCGACGGCCGGTACCGCCGGATCCACGCGGTGGTGACGTCGTCCTCGATGGTGTTCGCCTGGTTCGACTGATTCGCCTGGTTCAACTCGGTCGCCGATCCTTCCGGTCGTGGCCTCGTCCACCCGCCATCCAACCCGACCCGGTACTCGCGAATCCCTAGTTTCCCAGGGAGATCAGGACACCGGGCTCAGGCCGTGTACAGCCGGGCGTAGTGGCCACCGGCCTCGAGGAGCTCGTGGTGGGTGCCGCGCTCGACGACCCGGCCGGAGTCCATGACCAGGATCAGGTCGGCGTGGCGGATGGTCGACAGCCGGTGGGCGATGACGAAGCTGGTGCGCCCGGCGCGCAGCGAGGCCATCGCCTGCTGGATGAGGACCTCGGTGCGGGAGTCAACGGAGCTGGTGGCCTCGTCGAGCAGCAGGATCGACGGACCGGCGAGGAACGCCCGGGCCAGCGTGATGAGCTGGCGCTCACCCGCGCTGACGGCCGACGACTCGTCGTCGAGGACGGTGTCGTAGCCGTCGGGCAGCGAGCGCACGAAGCGGTCGACGCACATCGCCCGGGCCGCGTCGACGACCTCCTGGCGGGTCGCGCCGGGCCGTCCGTAGGCGATGTTGTCGGCGATGGTGCCGGAGAACAGCCAGGAGTCCTGCGAGACCAGGCCGATCTGGGACCGCAGGTCCTCGCGGGTCATGGTGGCGACGTCGACGTCGTCGAGCAGGATCTTGCCCTCGTCGACCTCGTAGAACCGCAGCAGGAGGTTGCCCAGGGTCGACTTGCCCGCCCCGGTCGGGCCGACGATCGCGATGAGCTGCCCCGGCACGGCGGTCAGCGTCAGGTCCTCGATCAGCGGCGCGTGCGCCTCGTAGCGGAAGTCGACCCGCTGGAACTCCACCCGCCCGCGCACCCGGCCCGGCCGCACCGGTCGGGGTGGCGCGGGCCGCTGCTCGGGTTCGTCGAGGACCTCGAAGATCCGCCGGGCGGAGGCCATGCCGGACTGGAGCTGGGCGGAGAAGTTCGCCATGTCGATGATGGGCTGGGTGAACATGCTGGAGTACTGCATGAACGACTGCACGCTGCCGATCGACATCGAGCCGCCGGCCACCTGCAGGGCCCCGACCACGGCGACCATCACGTAGTTGAGGTCGGTGACGAACCGGGTGACCGGCCCGATCATCCCGGACAGCGTCTGCGCTTTCGACGATGCGTCGGAGAGGCCGTCGTTGTGCACGTCGAAGACGCGCTCGACGAACTCGCGGCGGCCGAAGGCCAGCACGGTCGAGTGCCCGGTGTAGATCTCCTCGACGTAGCCGTTGAGGTGCCGGTGCGCTGCCACCGCTCGGCGAAGCGCGGTCGCGCCCGCCTGCTGATCCGCAGCGCCACGGCGGCGGCGACGAGCACGCTCACCAGCACCAGGCCCGCGAGCATCGGCGAGAGCCACACCATCACCGTCATCACGCCGACCACCGCGAACACCGAGTTGACCATGTGCCCGAGAGTCTGCTGCAGCGTGCGCTGGAGGTTGTCGACGTCGTTGGTGACCCGGCTGAGGACCTCGCCCCGCGAGTGGCGGTCGAAGTAGCCCAGCGGCAGCCGGGTCAGCTTCGCGCTCACCCGGTCCCGCAGCGCGAACATGGTGCGCTGCGCGATGAACGCGACGAGACGCCCCTGCCCGAGCATGCACAGCCCGCTGGCCACGTAGAGCGCGAGGATGACCAGCAGCAGCTGGAACAGCGCTTGGAAGTCCACGCCGTGGCCGGGGACGATGTCGGCGGTGCTGAGGACGTTCGCCAGCGTGTCCTCACCGCGGGCGCGCATCCCGGCGATCACGTCCTCCTTGGACGCTCCCAGCGGGAGCCCCCGGCTGACCACGCCCGCGAAGGCCATGTCGGTGGCGTTGCCGACGAGCTTCGGCCCGGCGAGGTTGAACGCCGTCGCCGCGGTGCCCAGCACCGCCACCAGCACCAGGCGGAACCGGTGCGGCCGCAGCAGGCCGAGCAGCCGCGCCACGTTCGACGACGGCCCGCTAGCCGCGCTGACCATGCAGGACTCCTCGGATGACTCGGCCGTCGCGGGGCGGGACCTCCTGCGGGAGCGCCTGGGAGTGCGCGATCTCCTGGTAGGTCCGGTTGCGGTGCAGCAGTTCGGCGTGCGTGCCGGTGCCCACCACGCGGCCCTGGTCGAGGACGACGATGCGGTCGGCGTTCTGCACGGCGCTGATCCGCTGCGCGACGACGATCATGGTCGCGTTCGGGACGCCGCGCCCCAGCGCTTCGCGCAGCCGCGCCTCGGTGGTGCGGTCCAGTGCGGAGAAGCTGTCGTCGAGCAGGTAGATCTCGGGGCGCAGCACCAGGGCTCGGGCGATCGCGAGGCGTTGTCGCTGTCCGCCGGAGAGGTTCGAGCCGCCTTGGGTGACGCGTGCGCTGAGCATGCCGGGCAGCCGCTCCACGAAGTCCCGCGCCTGGGCGATCTCGAGGGCGTGCCACAGCTCGCGGTCGCGGGCGATGGGTCTGCCGTAGCAGAGGTTCGAGGCGATGGTGCCGCTGAACATCTGCGGTTCCTGCGGCACGATGCCGATCACCGAGTGCAGCGCTTCCGGGTCGTACTCGCGCACGTCGATGCCGTTGACGTGGACGCTGCCGCTGGTGGTGTCGTAGAGCCGCAGCGCGAGGTTGAGCAGCGTCGTCTTGCCGCTGCCGGTGCTGCCGACGATCGCCACGGTCTGGCCGGGTTCGGCGACGAGCTCGACGTCGTGGAGCACGGGTGCCGACGCGCCGGGGTACCGGAACCCGGCGGCCCGGATCCGCAGCTGCCCGTGCAGCCGGGAACCGCGGACCGGGTGCACGGGCACTGGCACGCTAGTCCCGGTGTCGAGGACCTCCTGGACGCGGCGCACCGACACCGCGGCGCGCGGCAGGTCGGCGAACACGACGGTGGCCATGATGATCGCGGTGATGATCAGCGTCACGTAGCCCAGCAGCGCCGAGATCGACCCCAGCTGGGCCTGGCCCGCGTCGATGCGCTGGGTGGCGAACCAGATGATCGGCAGCGTCGCGGTGTTCATCAGCATCATGACCACCACCGGGATCGTGGCCATCATGCGCCCGACCTTCATCCCGACGCCGAACAGCTCGGTGTTGGCCTCGCCGAACCGGGCGCGCTCGTGGTCGTCGCGGACGAAGGCGCGGATGATGCGGATGCCGGAGATCTGCTCGCGCAGCAACCGGTTGATGCTCTCCACGCCCCGCTGCATCCGCCCGTAGGTGGGGCTGATGCGCACCAGGATCACCGTCAGCCCGACCACCAGGACCACCACGAGCGCGACGATGATCAGCGACAGCGACACGTCCTGCACCAGCGCCATCACCACGCCGCCGACGCAGGTGATGGTCGCGGCGACGGCGATGTCGAGCAGGGTGACCACCAGCGCCTGGACCTGCTGGACGTCGTTGGTGGTGCGGGTGATCAGCGACGGGGCGCCGAACCGGGCGACCTCGCGGGCCGAGACGCCCATGACCCGGCGGAACACCCGCGAGCGCAGGTCGCGGCCGAGCGCGGCCGCCACCCGCGCGCCCAGCGCCGCCGCCCCGATCGCGGCGAGGATCTGCAGCAGCGCCACCCCGATCATCGCGGTGCCGAGCGTGCGGATGGCGTCGATGTCGCCGCGCACCACGCCGCGGTCGACGACCAGCGAGTAGAACGTCGGCTGCAGCAGCGTGGCCATCGTCTGAACGACCTGCAGCACCAGCAGGACCAGCAGAGCGCGCCGGTACGGCCGGAGATGGGTCTTCAAGAAGGAGATCAGCAATCGGCACTCTCCGATGGCGGTCAGCGGGCCTCGCGCCAGGAGACCTCACCCCGGTGCCGGGGAATCCCTAGATTTCGCGGCGCTCGCGCCGATCCCCGAGCAGCCAAGCGAGAACTAGGGGTTTCTGAGCCATTGCTGCACAACACTTCCCGGCGGGTCGATCCTCCTGCGTGATCGCGTCCTGGCCCGGTGGGCCGTGACAACGGGCGTCGTCGAGATGGGTTTGGTGGAGATGGACAACGAGCAGAAGCTCCGGGACTACCTGCGGCGGGCCAGCGCGGACCTCCAGCGGACCCGGCGGCGGTTGCGCG
Organism: Saccharopolyspora sp. ID03-671; assembly: GCF_045278815.1. Taxonomy (NCBI): domain Bacteria; kingdom Bacillati; phylum Actinomycetota; class Actinomycetes; order Pseudonocardiales; family Pseudonocardiaceae; genus Saccharopolyspora; species Saccharopolyspora sp. ID03-671. The sequence continues at coordinate 1,929,692 of NZ_CP134054.1, read as the reverse complement.
ACGTGGAGGCCGCGGCGCAGGAACCCATCGCCGTCGTCGGTATCGGCTGCCGCTACCCGGGCGGGATCACCGGCCCGGAGGACCTGTGGCGCATGGTGTCCTCCGGCGAGCACGGCGTGGGGGAGTTCCCCGACGACCGCGGCTGGGACCCGGAACTGCTCGCGATGTCGTCCACCGACCAGGGCGGTTTCCTGCGCGGCGCAGGTGATTTCGACGCCGACTTCTTCGGCATCTCGCCGCGCGAGGCGCTGGGCATGAACCCGCAGCAGCGGGTGGTGCTCGAGGTGACCTGGGAGGCGCTGGAACGCGCCGGGATCGACCCGCACACCATCAAGGGCACCGAGACCGCGGTGTTCATCGGCGCGATGAACCAGGACTACCAGGTCGCGCCCGGCGAGGGCGCCGAGGGCGCGGCGCTGCTGGGCAGTTCGCAGAGCGTCATCTCCGGCCGCATCGCCTACGCGCTGGGTCTGGTCGGCCCGGCGGTCACGTTGGACACGGCGTGCTCGTCGTCGCTGGCGGCGATGCACATGGCCGCGCACGCGCTGCGCCACGGCGAGTGCTCGATGGCGCTGGCCGGTGGTGTGACGGTGATGTCGAACCCGGCGACGTTCATCGAGTTCAGCCGCCAGGGCGGGTTGTCCTCGGACGGCCGCTGCCGCTCGTTCGCCGACGCCGCGGACGGCACCGGCTGGGCCGAGGGCGCCGGCGTGCTGGTGCTGGAGCGGTTGTCCGACGCGCAGCGCAACGGCCACGAGGTCCTGGCGGTGATGCGGGGTTCGGCGGTGAACCAGGACGGCGCGTCCAACGGGCTCACCGCGCCCAACGGTCCGTCGCAGCAGCGGGTGATCCAGCAGGCGCTGGTCAACGCGCGGCTGACCGCCGACCAGATCGATGCCGTGGAGGCGCACGGCACGGGCACGACGCTGGGCGATCCGGTGGAGGCGCAGGCGCTGCTGGCCACCTACGGGCGCCAGCGCGACGCGGACCGGCCGCTGCTGCTGGGCTCGGTGAAGTCCAACATCAGCCACACGCAGGCCGCCGCCGGTGTGGCCGGCGTGATCAAGATGATCATGGCTATGCGGCACGGGATCGTGCCGAGCACGCTGGGCGTCGACGAGCCGTCGTCGCACGTGGACTGGTCCGCGGGCGCGGTGCGGCTGGTCACCGAGAACACGCCGTGGCCGGAGACCGGCGAGCCGCGTCGTGCGGCGGTGTCGTCGTTCGGGCTCAGCGGCACCAACGCGCACACCATCATCGAGCAGGCTCCCGAGCCCGAGGAGCAGGGCGGGAACGGGCCGGAAACCCCGTCGGTGCCGGACGTTCCGGTGGTCCCGGTTCTGGTGTCCGGCCGCAGCCCCGCTGCGCTCCAGGAGCAGGCCGCGCGACTGGACACTGTGGATGAAGATCTGCTGGACCTCGGATTCTCCACGGCGACGACCCGGTCCAGTTTCGAGCAGCGGGCGGTCGTACTCGTTGATAACACTGAGAGTTTCACCGCTGCGCTCGACGAGCTGGCTCGCGGCGAGGCCGGGTCCCGGGTGGTGCGGGGCGTCGCGCAGGGACGCGGCAAGCTGGCGCAGCTGTTCACCGGCCAGGGCGCGCAGCACCCGGGGATGGGCCGCGAGCTGCACGCCCGGTTCCCGGTGTTCGCCGAAGCCCTGGACGAGGTCCTCGACCAGCTCGACCCCGCCATCCGCGAGGTCATGTGGGGCACCGACGCCGACCGGCTGGCGCGCACCGAGTTCGCCCAGCCCGCGCTGTTCGCCGTCGAGGTCGCGCTGCACCGGCTAGTCGAATCCTGGGGGATCAAGCCCGATTTCGTCGCGGGCCACTCGATCGGCGAGATCGCCGCCGCGCACGTCGCGGGCGTGTTCTCGCTGGCCGACGCCGCGAAGCTCGTCACCGCGCGCGGCAGGCTCATCCAGGCGCTGCCCCCGGGCGGCGCGATGCTGGCCGTGACCGCGACCGAAGCCGAGATCCAGCCCCACCTGGACGCGGTCCCGGCCGACGCCGCGTCGATCGCCGCGATCAACAGCCCGCGCTCGCTGGTCGTGTCCGGCACCGAGGACGCCGTAGCCGCCGTCGAGGCCGCCTGCGCCGCCGAGAACCGCAAGACCAGCCGCCTGCACGTCTCGCACGCCTTCCACTCCCCGCTGGTCGAACCCGCGCTCGACGAGTTCCGCGCCGTCCTCGAAGGACTCTCGATCGAGGCGCCGAGCATCCCGCTGGTGTCCACGGTGACCGGTGAGCAGGTGCGGCTGGAGCAGGTCACCTCCGTCGACTACTGGGTGGACCAGGTCCGTCGTGCCGTGCGCTTCGCCGACGGCGTGGCCTGGATGCACGACCACGGCGTCACGACCTTCCTCGAACTGGGCCCCGACGGGGTCCTGTCGGCGATGGTGCAGGAGTGCGTGGACTCCGCCGCCGTGCCCGCGCTGCGCTCCGGCCGTCCCGAGGTCGAGACGATCACCGCCGCGCTGGCGTCCGCGCACGTGCGCGGCATCGCCGTGGACTGGGCCGCGTACTACGCCGGGACCGGCGCGCGTCGCGTCGACCTGCCCACCTACGCCTTCCAGCGCAAGCGGTTCTGGCCGAAGAGCGGCGGTTTCGGCTTCGCCGACCCGCGGCTGGCCGGGCTCGGCACCGCGCACCACCCGCTGCTGTCGGCGGCGGTGTCGCTGGCCGACTCCGATGGGGTGCTGCTCACCGGCAGGCTCTCGCGGCAATCGCACCCGTGGCTGGTGGACCACGTGGTCGACGGCGCGGTGCTGCTGCCGGGCACGGCGTTCGTCGAGCTGGCGATCCGCGCCGGTGACGAGGTCGGCTGCGATCGCGTCGACGAGCTCACGCTCACCGCGCCGCTGGTGCTGCCCGAGCGCGGGGCGGCGCAGGTGCAGCTGTGGATCGGCAAGCCCGACGCCGCCGGGCAGCGCTCGGTGACGATCTACTCGCGGCCGGAGTCCGAGGACGAGCAGCCGTGGACGCAGCACGCGAGCGGCACGCTCGCGGCGGGCGAGACTGGGGCGGGGGCGACTGGGACGGGGATGAGTGGGGCCTCGTTCGACGCCGAGACCTGGCCGCCCGCCGACGCCGCAGCGCTCGACGTCGACGGCTGCTACGAGCGCTTCGCCGAGCGCGGTTTCGCCTACGGCCCGGCGTTCCAGGGCTTGCGCGCCGCGTGGCGCGGAGCCGACGGCGAGGTGTTCGCCGAGGTCGAGCTGCCCGAGGACGTCGAGCTGTCGGAGTTCGGCCTGCACCCGGCGCTGCTGGACTCGGCGCTGCACGCCGCCCAGGTCGCGGGCCTCGGCGAGTCCGGTGTCCCGTTCTCCTGGGAAGGCGTGTCGCTGCACGCCTCCGGTGCCACGACGTTGCGCGTGCGCCTGACCCTGGGCGACGACGGCGCCCTGGCCATCGCGGCCGCCGACGGTGCGGGCGCGCTGGTCGCCACGGTGGGCTCCCTGATCATCCGCCCTGCCGCAGGCGCGCCTCCCGCGGGCGCGCAGGACCGCGACTCCCTGTTCAGGATCGACCTGGTCACGGTCGCGGACCGGTCCCCGGAGGCCGCAGGTGTCGCGGTGCTGGGTGAGGACGTCTTCGGGCTGAGCAAAGGATCTCCCGGCGGGGCCGACGTGGTCGTGGTGCCGGTCGTGGGCGGCGACGACGTCGCGGCCTCGGCGCACGAGGCCGCCGCGCGGGCGCTGGAGATCGTCCAGGAGCACCGGGCCGAGCGGGTCGTGTTCGTGGCGCGCACCGGAGACCTCGCGGCGTCCACCGTGCGAGGGCTGGTCGGCTCGGCGCAGGCCGAGCACCCCGGCGCTTTCGGGTTCGTGGAGCTCGACGGCACCGAGGAGTCGCGGGCAGTCCTGCCGCGAGTGCTGCTGTCCGAGGAACCGCAGCTGGTGCTGCGCGAGGGCGAGATCCGCGCGCCCCGGCTGGCGCGTGCCGAGTCGGTCCCGACCAGTGCTCCGACCAGTGCTCCGACCTGGCAAGGCACCGTTCTCATCACCGGTGGGACCGGGGGCCTGGGCGGGGTTCTCGCCCGGCACCTGGTCACCGAGCACGGGGTGCGGGACCTGCTGCTGGTGAGCCGTCGCGGCCTGGCCGGCGAGCTCGTCGACGAGCTCGCCGGGCTGGGCGCCCGGGTGCAGGTCGCCGCCTGCGACGTCGCTGACCGGGACGCGCTGGCCGCGCTGCTCGACCAGCACGAGATCGGCGCCGTGGTGCACGCCGCCGGCGTGCTCGACGACGGCGTCGTCGACGCGCTCACCCCCGAACGCCTGCACGCCGTGCTGCGGCCGAAGGTCGACGCCGCGTGGAACCTGCACGAGCTCACCCGCGACGAGGCGCTGTCGGCGTTCGTCCTGTTCTCCTCGGCCGCCGGTGCTTTCGGCAACGCCGGTCAGGGCAACTACGCCGCGGCCAACGTCTTCCTCGACGCGCTCGCCGAGCACCGCCACGCCCAGGGCCTGCCCGCCGTGTCGCTGGCGTGGGGCGCCTGGCAGCAGGACGGCATGCTCTCCGACGCCGAGGCCGAGCGCATGGCCCGCGTCGGCATGCCGCCGCTGCCCGTGGACGACGGCCTGCGGCTGTTCGACACCGCGATCGCCGGGGACCGGCCCGTGGTGGTCCCCGCCAAGCTGGACCTGGCCACGATGCGCGGCCGCGGCGAGGTTCCCGCGCTGCTGCGCGGCCTCGTGCGCACCCGCACCCGTCGTCGCGCCGCCGGATCGCAGACCGCCGACACGCTCGTCCAGCGGCTGTCCGGCATGTCCGAGGACGACCGCGGCAGCGCCGTGCTGGACCTCGTGCGCGGCCGCGTGGCTGCCGTGCTCGGGCACGCGAGCGCCGACGACGTCGATGCCGAGCGGCAGTTCCAGGACCTGGGTTTCGACTCGCTGACCGCCGTCGAGCTGCGCAACCAGCTCACCGCCGTCACCGGGCTGCGACTGCCCGCGACGATGGTGTTCGACTACCCGACGCCCGCCGCGCTGGCCGCGCACCTGCTCGGCGAGCTGCTCGACGAGCAGGTCGAGGCCCGCCCCGGCACCGTCGCCCGCGCCGCCACCGAGGACGACCCGATCGTGCTGGTCGGCATGGGCTGCCGGTACCCGGGCGGGGTCGGCTCGCCGGACGAGCTGTGGCGGCTCGTCGACGAGGGCGGCGACGCGGTCTCCGGGCTGCCCACCAACCGCGGCTGGGACCTGGAACGGCTGTACCACCCGGACCCGGACCACCCGGGCACCTCCTACGCGCGGTTCGGCGGGTTCCTGCACGACGCGGGCGAGTTCGACGCCGGGTTCTTCGGCATGTCCCCGCGCGAGGCGCTGGCCACCGACGCGCAGCAGCGGTTGTTGCTCGAAACCACCTGGGAGGCCATCGAGCACGCCGGGATCGACCCGCGTTCGCTGCGCGGCACGCCGACCGGTGTCTTCGCCGGCGTCATGTACAGCGACTACGGTGCGGGCCTGGGCGGGGAGGCCGAGGGCTTCCAGGGCAGCGGCACCTCGCCGAGCGTCGTCTCCGGCCGCGTCTCCTACGCGCTGGGCCTGGAGGGTCCGGCGGTGACGGTCGACACCGCGTGCTCGTCGTCGCTGGTCGCGATGCACTGGGCGATGCAGGCGCTGCGCTCCGGCGAGTGCTCGCTGGCGCTGGCCGGTGGTGTGACGGTGATGTCGACGCCGACCGCGCTCATCGAGTTCTCCCGGCAGCGCGGCTTGTCCCCGGACGGCCGCTGCAAGGCCTTCTCCGACTCCGCCGACGGCGTCGGCTGGTCCGAGGGCGTCGGCGTCGTGGTGCTGGAGCGGCTCTCCGACGCCCGCCGCAACGGCCACCGGGTCCTCGGCGTGGTTCGGGGCAGCGCGGTCAACCAGGACGGGGCCTCCAACGGCCTGATGGCGCCGAACGGTCCCGCGCAGCAGCGCGTGATCCGCGCCGCGCTGGCCGGCGCGAACCTCGAACCGTCCGATGTGGACGTCGTCGAGGCGCACGGAACCGGTACCTCGCTGGGCGACCCGATCGAGGCGCAGGCGCTGCTGGCGACCTACGGCCAGGACCGGGACGAGGCCCTGCTGCTCGGTTCGGTCAAGTCGAACATGGGCCACACGCAGGCCGCCGCCGGTGTCGCCGGGGTCATCAAGATGGTGCAGGCGATGCGCCACGGCGTGCTGCCCAAGACCTTGCACGTCGACGCCCCGTCGTCGCGGGTGGACTGGTCCGAGGGCGCGGTGGAGATCCTCGCCGAGCGCGCGGAGTGGCCTCGGAGCGACCGCCCGCGCCGGGCCGGGATCTCGTCGTTCGGCATCAGCGGCACCAACGCGCACCTGATCATCGAGCAGCCGCCGGAAGAGCCGGAGAAGCCCGCGCCGGACGAACTCGGCGCCGTTCCGGTGCTGCTGTCGGCGCGGACCCGCCACGGGGTGCGCGCGCAGGCCGCGCGGCTGCGCGCCCACCTGGATTCCCAGGACACCGCGCTGACCGATCTGGGCTTCTCGCTGGCCACCTCGCGCACGGCGTTCGAGCAGCGCGCCGCCATCGTCGCCGCCGACCGCGAGGTGCTGCTGCGCGCGCTGGACGCGCTGGCCGCCGACCGCTCCGATCCGGCCGTGGTCACCGGCGATGCCGAACCCGGCCGCACGGCGTTCCTGTTCTCCGGCCAGGGCTCGCAGCGCTTGGGCATGGGCCGCGAGCTGCACGCCCGGTTCCCGGTGTTCGCCGAATCCTTCGACGAGGTCCTCGACCGGCTCCACCCGGGTGTCCGCGAGGTCGTGTGGGGCGAGGACGCGGACCTGCTGAACGAGACCGGCCACGCCCAGCCCGCGCTGTTCGCGATCGAGGTCGCGCTGTTCCGCCTGGTCGAATCCTTCGGCGTGCGGCCGCGCTCCCTGGCCGGGCACTCGGTCGGTGAGATCGCCGCGGCGCACGTCGCGGGTGTGCTGTCGTTGGAGGACGCGTGCCGGATGGTGTCGGCGCGCGCCTCGCTGATGCAGGCGCTGCCGGAGGGTGGCGCGATGGTCTCGGTGCAGGCCGGTGAGGCCGAGGTGGCCCCGCATCTGACCGAGGGCGTGTCGGTCGCGGCGGTCAACGGCCCGGAAGCGGTGGTCATCGCGGGTGTTGAGGCTGAGGTGCTGGAGCTGGCGCGGCGCTGGAAGTCCAAGCGGCTCAGGGTGTCCCACGCGTTCCACTCGCCGCTGATGGATCCGGTGCTGGATGATTTCCGGGCCGTCGTGGAGGGTTTGGAGTTCCACGAGCCGCAGATCCCGCTGGTGGTCTCCGGTGATGTGACCTCGCCGGAGTACTGGGTGCGGCATGTGCGGGAGACCGTGCGCTTCGCCGACAACGTGGCTTCGCTGCGCGAGGACGGGGTCACGACGTTCCTGGAGATCGGCCCGGGTGGCGCGCTGTCGGCGCTGGTCGAGGACTGCGTGCCGGTGCTGCGCGCCGACCGCGACGAGCCGGCGTCGCTGCTCACCGCGCTGGCCCGCGCGCACGTGCGCGGGGTGCGGGTCGACTGGGCCGCGCACTTCGCCGGAACCGGTGCGCGTCGCGTCGACCTGCCCACCTACGCCTTCCAGCACGAGCACTACTGGCCGGTCCACACCGGCGGCCCCGCCCTGACCGGCGGGCTCAGCCAGTCCGATCCGAGCGACACGCGGCTGTGGGCCGCGGTCGAGCGCGGTGACGCCGCCGAGCTGGCGGCCGTGCTGGGCCTGGACCTCGACGACCGCTCGCAGCTGGACGCGCTGATGCCGGCGCTGTCGTCGTGGCGGAAGGGCAACCAGGACAAGGCGCTGCTCGACACCTGGCGCTACCGGGTGCTGTGGGCCCCGCTGCGCGCGGCGGACGCCCCCGCGCTGGAAGGGCATTGGCTGCTGCTGGCCTCCTCGGCCGCCCAGGAGGGGCTGGTCGGGCCGGTGCGCGAGGCGCTCACCTCGGCCGGCGCCGAGGTGTCGGTGGTGCTGCTCGACGAGACCTGCCTGGATCCGGAGGTGCTGGCCGAGCGGCTCACCGACTGCGCCGGAGCGGTGTCGCTGCTCGCCCTCGACGAGACCCGTTGCGCCGAGAACCCCGCGCTGTCGGTCGGTCTCGGCCTCACCCTCGCGCTGACCCAGACCCTCGACGCTCCGCTGTGGACGATCACGCGGGGTGCGGTGAGCACCGGCCCCGCCGATGAGATCGCGTCGGTCGCGCAGGCCGCGATCTGGGGCTTCGGCCGGGTCGCCGCCCTGGAGCACCCCGAGCGGTGGGCGGGCGTGATCGACCTGCCCGAGGTCGTCGACGAGCGCGCCGCCCAGCGCCTGGTCGCCGTCGTCGCCGGTCTCGGCCGCGACCGCACCGAGGACCAGGTGGCGGTCCGCCCGAGCGGCCTGCTCGGCAGGCGCCTGGCGCGACGCACCGTCGACGCGCTGCCGTCCCGCGACTCCTACGCCGGGCGCGGCACCGTCCTGATCACCGGCGGCACCGGCGCGCTCGGCGCCGAAACCGCCCGCTGGCTCGCCCGCAGCGGCGTCGAGCGCCTGGTGCTCACCAGCCGCCGGGGTGCCGAGGCGCCCGGAGCCGCCGAGCTGCGCGCCGAACTGGAAGCCCTCGGCCCGCGCGTGGACGTCGTGGCCTGCGACATCGCCGACCACGTCGCCGTGTCGGAACTGCTCGCTGACCTCGACGACCCCGATCTCCCCGAGCTGACCGGTGTGGTGCACGCGGCCGGGGTCGGTCAGGCCGCTCCGCTGGCGCAGACCTCGTACACCGAGTTCGCCGACGTGCTCTCGGCGAAGGTCCTCGGCGCGCTGCACCTGCACCACCTGCTCGGCTACCGCGACCTGGACCTGTTCGTGCTGTTCGGTTCGATCGCCGGGGTCTGGGGCAGCGGCGGGCAGAGCGCCTACGCCGCCGGGAACGCGCTGCTGGACGCCCTCGCCGAGCAGCGCCGGGCGAGCGGCCTCACCGCGACCTCCGTGTCGTGGGGCCCGTGGGCCGAATCCGGGATGGCCACCCACGAGGCGGTGGCCGACGACCTGTCGCGCCGCGGCCTGACCCCGCTGCCGCCGCAGCAGGCGATCACCGAGCTCAACCGCGCCGCCGTGCAGGGCGACACCACCGTCACCGTCGCCGACGTCGGCTGGGAGCAGTTCCACCCGGTCTTCACCGCGATGCGGCCCAGCGCGCTGCTCGCCGACCTGCCGGACGTGCGCGCGCTGGCCGATACCGCCGAGACCGGCGGGTCGGCCGGCGACTCCGACCTGGCCCGGCGACTGCGCGAGATGGCCTCGGGCGACCGGGAGCGCCACGTCCTCGACCTGGTGCGCGCCGAGGCCGCCGCGGTGCTCGGGCACGGCTCCGCCGAGGAGGTGGGGGAGCAGCGCGCCTTCCGCGACATCGGCTTCGACTCGCTGACCGCCGTGGAGCTGCGCAAGAAGCTCGCCACCGCGACCGGCCTGTCGCTGCCCGCGACGCTGGTGTTCGACCACCCGACCCCGAAGGTGCTCGCCGAGCACCTGGTGGCCGAGCTCATCGGGAGCGCGGCCGACGACCTGGCGCGGCGGCCGCAGCTGGACGGTTCCACCGACGAACCGATCGCGATCATCGGCATGAGCTGCCGCTTCCCCGGCGGCGCCGGCACTCCCGAGGAGTTCTGGGAGCTCATCAAGAACGGCACCGACGCGATCACGGAGTTCCCGAACGACCGGGGCTTCGACATCGCGGCCCTGCACGATCCGGACCCCGACCACCCCGGCACCACCTACACCACCGCGGGCGGCTACCTCGACGACGCCGCCGAGTTCGACCCGGGCTTCTTCGGCATCTCCCCGCGCGAAGCCCTCGGCATGGACCCGCAGCAGCGGCTGCTGCTGGAGTCCACGTGGGAGGCCGTCGAACGCGCCGGCATCGACCCGGCCGCGCTGCGCGGCACCAGCACGGGCGCGTTCATCGGCTCCAGCTACATCGAGTACGGCGGCGGGGACGGTGCCTCCGAGGGCTACCAGGTCACCGGCAGCAGCCCGAGCGTGCTGTCCGGCCGCGTGTCCTACCTGTTCGGCCTGGAGGGGCCCGCCGTCACCGTCGACACCGCCTGCTCGTCGTCGCTGGTGGCGCTGCACCTGGCCTGCCAATCGCTGCGCAGCGGCGAGAGCAGCTTCGCGCTGGCGGGCGGCGTCACGGTGATGCCCAACCCCAAGCCCCTCATCGCCTTCAGCCAGCAGCGCGCGCTGGCCGCCGACGGCCGCTGCAAGGCCTTCTCCGACTCGGCCGACGGCATGATCCTCTCCGAGGGCATCGGCGTGCTGCTGGTGGAGCGGCTCTCCGACGCCGAGCGCAACGGGCACCCGGTGCTGGCCGTGGTGCGCGGTTCGGCGATCAACCAGGACGGCGCCTCCAACGGCCTGTCCGCGCCGAACGGTCCCTCGCAGCGGCGGGTCATCGCGCAGGCGCTGGCCAACGCGGGCGTCGAACCGTCCGATGTGGACGTCGTTGAGGCGCACGGCACCGGCACCGCGCTCGGCGACCCGATCGAGGCGCAGGCGCTGCTGGCGACCTACGGGCAGCACCGCGACGCCGACCGCCCGCTGCTGGTCGGGTCGGTGAAGTCGAACATCGGCCACGCGCAGTCCGCCGCGGGCGTGGCCGGCGTGATCAAGATGGTGATGGCGCTGCAGGAGGGCGTGCTGCCGCGCACGCTGCACTGCGACACGCCGTCCTCCCACGTCGACTGGGATTCCGGCGCGGTGTCGCTGCTGCACGACGACCAGCGGTGGCCGGAGACCGGGCGGGCGCGGCGCTGCGCCGTGTCGTCGTTCGGGATCAGCGGGACCAACGCCCACGTGGTGCTGGAGGGTGCGGGGGAAGTTTTCATGAAAACTTCCCCCACCACCCACCCCCAGAACGAGACCCCGGAGACCTCGGAGACCTCGGAGACACCGGAGACCCCGGAGACCCCGGAGACACCGGTCCCGTGGACGATCTCGGCGAAGACGCCGCGTGCGCTGGACGCCCAGATCGAGCGGGTGCGGCGGGTCGAGGCCGATTCGGCTGATGTCGGGTACTCGCTGACGCTGCGGTCGCAGCTGGAGCAGCGGGCCGTGCTGCTCGACGGGGTCGAGGTCGCGCGCGGTGTCGCCGACGTCGACTCCAAGGTGACGTTCGTCTTCCCCGGTCAGGGCGCGCAGTGGGTCGGCATGGGCGCGCAGCTGCTCGACGAGTCGCCCGCGTTCGCCGACCGCTTCTACGAGTGCGCCGCCGCGCTCGCCCCGTTCACCGACTTCTCGCTGGTCGACGTGGTGCGCAACGGCGAATCGCTGGACCGGGTGGACGTCGTGCAGCCCGCGACCTGGGCCGTGATGGTGTCGCTGGCCGAGGTGTGGCGCGCCCACGGCGTCGAACCGGACGCGGTCATCGGCCACTCGCAGGGCGAGATCGCCGCCGCCTGCGTGGCCGGTGCGCTCTCGCTGCAGGACGCCGCGCGCGTCGTCGCGCTGCGCAGCAAGGCCATCGCGGGCGCTCTGGCCGGGCGCGGCGGCATCGCCTCCGTCGCGCTGCCCGCCGCCGAGGTCGAACCCCGCCTGGCCGCCTGGGACGGTCGCGTGTCGCTGGCCGCCACCAACGGCCCGCGCTCGGTGGCGATCTCGGGCGACCTGGACGCGCTCGACGAGCTGTGCGCGACGCTGGTCGAGGAGGGCGTGCGGGTCCGCCGCATCGAGGTGGACTACGCCTCGCACTCCCGGCACGTCGAGGACCTGCACGACGAGCTGCTGCGCGAGCTGGCCCCGATCCGCCCGCAGCGGCCGGACGTGCCGTTCTTCTCCACGGTCACCGGCGAACGCCTCGACGGCGCCGACACCGACGCCGAGTACTGGTACCGCAACCTGCGCCGGACGGTGCGGTTCACCGAGACCGTCGACGCGCTGCTGGAGACGGGGCACCGGGCGTTCGTCGAGGTCTCCGCGCACCCGGTGCTCACGCCGGGCGTGCAGGACGCGATCGACGACGCCGAGGTCCGCGCGGTCGCCTGCGGCACGCTGCGCCGCGACGCGGGCGGCACCGACCGGGTGCTGACCTCGCTGGCGGAGGCGTTCGTGCGCGGTGTCGCGGTCGACTTCTCGCCGCACTTCGAGGGCGCCCGGCGGGTGGACCTGCCGACCTACCCGTTCCAGCGGGAGCGGTTCTGGATCGAGCCCGCGGTGCCCGGCCAGACCGGGGGCGGGGTGAGCGACCCGGCCGACGCCGAGTTCTGGGCCGCCGTCGAGCAGTCCGACCTCGCCGCACTGACCTCCAGCCTGCACGTCGACGAGGGATCACTGGCCGCCGTGCTGCCCGCGCTGCACTCGTGGCGCGAACGCAGCCGCGAGAAGTCCACAACGGACTCCTGGCGCTACCGCGTCACCTGGAAACCGCTGCGCGGGCTGCAGGACGCGACGCTCAACGCGACCTGGCTGCTGGTCGCCGCCGAGAACAGCCCGGTGAACAGCCCGGAGAACAGCCCGGCGAGCGGCGCCGCTGACGACGTGCGCTCCGCGCTGACCGAGAACGGCGCCGACGTGCGGAACCTGGTCCTCGACGAGACCTGCGCGGACCGCGCGGTGCTGGCCGAGCGGCTCGGCGAGCTCGACGGGATCGAACTCGCCGGTGTCGTGTCGGTGCTGCCCTCGGCCGAGGAACCGGCCGAGACCACGGCCGAGCTGCCGCTGGGCCTGGTGCTCACGGTCGCGCTGATCCAGGCCCTCGGTGACGCCGGGATCGACGCGCCGCTGTGGAACATCACCCGCGACGCCGTCGCCACCGGGCGCGCCGATGCGGTGGCGCACCCGACGCAGGCGCTGGCGCTGGGCCTGGGCTGGTCGGCCGCGCTGGAGCACCCGCAGCGCTGGGGCGGGTCGATCGACCTGCCCGTCGAGCTCGACCCGCGCGCCGCCCGCCGGTTCGCCGCCGCGCTCGCCCGGCCCGGCGACGAGGACCAGATCGCCGTGCGCGCCAACGGAGTCCTCGCCCGCCGCGTCGTCCACGCCCCGGCCCGCACCGGCCGAACCGACCTGGCCGACCGGGCCGACCAGTGGACGCCGCGCGGCACCACGCTGATCACCGGCGGCACCGGCACCCTCGGCCCGCACGTCGCCCGCTGGCTGGCGCACCTGGGCGCCGAGCACCTCGTGCTCACCAGCCGCAGCGGCCCGGACGCGCCCGGCGCCGCCGAACTCGCCGCCGAACTGCGCGAACTCGGCACCCCGACCACGGTCGTGGCCTGCGACGTCGCCGACCGCGACGCCGTGGCCGGGCTGCTCGACGACCTGCGCGCCGACGGTCACCAGCTGCGCGCGGTCGTGCACGCTGCCGCCACCATCGGCCTCTACCCGATCGAGGACGCCACCGTCGAGGTCCTCGACGAGGTGCTGCGCGCCAAGGTCCACGGCGCCCGCAACCTCGACGAGCTCGTCGAGCACGACCTCGACGCGTTCGTGCTGTTCTCGTCGGTGTCGGGCATGTGGGGCAGCGGCGACCACGCCGCCTACGTCGCGGGCAACGCCTACCTCAACTCGCTGGCCTGCCACCGCCGCGCCCGCGGCCTGCGCGCCACCGCGATCTCCTGGGGCATCTGGTCGGACGACCTGGGCCTCGGCCGCGTCGACCCGGAGCAGATCCGGCGCAGCGGCCTGGAGTTCATGAAGGCCGAGCTGGCGCTGGGCTCGCTGCAGCGGGCGATCGAGGAGGACGAGACCGAGCTGGCCCTCGCCCACGTCGCCTGGGACCGCTACCAGCCGGTGTTCACCGCGGCCCGGCCGACGACGCTGTTCGACGAGATCCCCGAGGTCCGCGAGCTCACCGCCGCCGAGCGGACCCGGGCCGCCGACGGCGGCGCCGCGGCCGAGCTGCGCGCGCTGCCCGCGGTCGAGCGCAGGCAGGCCGTGCTGCAGCTGGTGCGCGCCGAGGCCGCGAAGGTCCTCGGCCACAGCAGTCCCGACGCGCTGCCGGAGGACCGCGCGTTCCGCGAGGTCGGCTTCGACTCGATCACCGCCGTCGACCTGCGCAACCGGCTGGCCACCGCCACCGGTCTGCGGCTGGCCACGACGATGGTCTTCGACCACCCGAGCGCGCTGGCGCTTACCGAGCACCTGCTGGCGCAGATCGGCGGCGGCGAGACCCGCCGCGACACACCGGTGGTCGCCTCGGTCACCGACGACGAACCGATCGCCATCGTCGGCATGGCCTGCCGCTACCCCGGGGGCGTGAGCTCACCGGAAGACCTGTGGCGGCTGGTCTCCGACGGTGTCGACGCCATCTCCGGGTTCCCCACCGACCGCGGCTGGGAAGGTCTCCTGCACGACCCGGACCCGGGCCGGGCCGGCAGCACCTACTCGGTGCAGGGCGGATTCCTGCACGACGCGGCCGAGTTCGACCCCGGTTTCTTCGGCATCAGCCCGCGCGAGGCGCTGTCGATGGACCCGCAGCAGCGGCTGCTGCTGGAGACCGCGTGGGAGGCCATCGAGCGCGCGGGCATCGACCCGCACCGGCTGCGCCGCAGCCTCACCGGCGCGTTCATCGGCGCCAGCTACCAGGACTACTCGGCCGGGCGCGGCGGCGCGTCGCCGGACGAGGGCCACATGATCACCGGCGCGCTCTCCAGCGTCCTGTCCGGCCGGATCAGCTACCTGTTCGGGCTGGAGGGCCCGGCGGTCACGCTCGACACCGCGTGCTCGTCGTCGCTGATGGCGCTGCACCTGGCCTGCCAGTCGCTGCGCGGCGGCGAGAGCTCGCTGGCCCTGGCCGGTGGTGTGAGCATCATGTCGACCCCGGGCGCGTTCGTCGGCTTCAGCAGGCAGCGCGCGCTGGCCGTCGACGGCCGCTGCAAGGCCTACTCCGAGGACGCCGACGGCATGACCCTGGCCGAGGGCGTGGGCCTGGTGCTGCTGGAGCGGCTCTCCGACGCGAAGCGCAACGGTCACCCGGTGCTGGCGGTGGTGCGCGGCAGCGCCGTCAACCAGGACGGCGAGTCCAACGGGCTCACCGCCCCCAACGGTCTCGCGCAGCAGCGCGTCATCCGCCAGGCCCTGGCCAACGCCCGCCTGGAGGCGTCCGATGTGGACGCCGTGGAGGGGCACGGGACCGGCACGGCGCTCGGCGACCCGATCGAGGCCGACGCGCTGCTCGCCACCTACGGCCGGGACCGGCCGCGTCCGCTGCTGCTCGGGTCGATCAAGTCCAACATCGGCCACACCCAGATGGCCTCGGGCGTGGCCGGCGTCATCAAGGTGGTGCAGGCGCTGCAGCGCGGCGTGCTGCCCCGGACGCTGCACGTCGAGCAGCCGTCGACGAAGGTCGACTGGGTTCCCGGCGCCATCGAGCTCCTCGCCGAGGAGACCGCGTGGCCCGAGGTGGACCGCCCGCGCCGGGCGGCGGTGTCGTCGTTCGGCCTGTCCGGTACCAACGCCCACGCCATCCTGGAGCAGGCCCCGGAGACGCCTGCACCCGACGACGAGCCGGTCGGCGGGACCGTGCCGGTGCTGGTCGCGGCGCGTGCCGACGGTGCGCTGCGCGAGCAGGCCGCGCGCCTGCTCGCGCTGCTCGACGAGCGTCCCGACCTGCACCTGACGGACCTCGCGGCGGGGCTGGCCACGGGGCGATCGACGTTCGAGCACCGCGCCGCGGTGATCGCGGCCGACCGCGACGAGGCGGTGGCCGGGCTGACCGCGCTGCGCGACGACCTCCCCGACCCGGGCTTGGTGCGCGGAATCGCGACGCGCGGCCGCACGGCGTTGATGTTCTCCGGTCAGGGTTCGCAGCGCTCGGGCATGGGGCGCGAGCTCTACGAGCGGTTCCCGGTGTTCGCCGACGCCTTCGACGAGGTGTGCGCGCACCTCGACGGCGAGCTGCCGCGCCCGCTGCGCGAGGTCGTGTGGGGCGAGGACGCGGACCTGCTCGACCGCACCGGGTTCGCCCAGCCCGCGCTGTTCGCGATCGAGGTGTCCCTGTTCCGGCTGGTGGAGTCGCTGGGCGTGACGCCGGACCAGCTGGTCGGCCACTCGGTCGGTGAGATCGCCGCGGCGCACGTGGCGGGTGTGTTGTCGTTGGAGGACGCGTGCCGGATGGTGTCGGCGCGTGCTTCGCTGATGCAGGCGTTGCCGGAGGGTGGCGCGATGGTCTCGGTGCAGGCCGGTGAGGCCGAGGTGGCCCCGCATCTGACCGAGGGCGTGTCGGTCGCGGCGGTCAACGGTCCGGAAGCGGTGGTCATCGCGGGTGTTGAGGCTGAGGTGCTGGAGCTGGCGCGGCGCTGGAAGTCCAAGCGGCTCAGGGTGTCCCACGCGTTTCACTCGCCGCTGATGGATCCGGTGCTGGATGATTTCCGGGCCGTCGTGGAGGGTTTGGAGTTCCACGAGCCGCAGATCCCGCTGGTGGTCTCCGGTGATGTGACCTCGCCGGAGTACTGGGTGCGGCATGTGCGGGAGACCGTGCGCTTCGCCGACAACGTGGCGCAGCTGGCCGAACGCGACGTGCGCGCGGCGCTGGAGATCGGCCCCGACGGCACGT
This sequence comes from Saccharopolyspora sp. ID03-671, assembly GCF_045278815.1. Classification (NCBI taxonomy): domain Bacteria; kingdom Bacillati; phylum Actinomycetota; class Actinomycetes; order Pseudonocardiales; family Pseudonocardiaceae; genus Saccharopolyspora; species Saccharopolyspora sp. ID03-671. Next base: position 1,913,180 of record NZ_CP134054.1, on the reverse strand, counting down.
TGTGCGCGCTGGCCCGGGAGGTCCTTGGCGACGACGCGGTGCTGGCGCCGTCGCTGCGGGCCGACCGCGACGACGTTCCCGCGCTGCTCGGCTCGCTGGCCCGCGTGCACGTGCGCGGCACCGCCGTGGACTGGGCGGCGCTGTTCGCCGGCAGCGGCGCGCGGCCCGTCGACCTGCCCACCTACCCGTTCCAGCACGAGCGCTTCTGGCCCGACACCACTCCGGCCGAGCCCGAGACCTCGGGTTCGGTGCCGCTCGACGAGCAGTTCTGGGACGCCGTCGAGCGCGAGGACTTCGCGGCCCTCGCCGAGTGGCGGCGCAGCCATCAGCTGTCCACGGTGGACTCCTGGCGCTACCGCGTCAGCTGGCGTCCCGTCACCTCCTCGGCCGCGCTCACCGGCCGCTGGCTCGTGCTCCACGCCCCCGGACAGGACGAGTCCGAGCTGGTCGACGGGCTCGGTGCCGAGGTCACGCGCCTGGAAGTCGACGACCCGTCCGCGCTCGCGGATTCCCTGCGGGACCTGGACGTTCCGGTCGACGGGGTGCTGTCGCTGCTCGCCCTCGACGCCGACCTGCACGCGGGTCTCGCCGACACCACCATCGCCGTGCAGGCGCTGGCGGGCAGCGGCATCGACGCCCGGCTGTGGGTCGCGACCCGCAACGCGGTGTCGGTGACCGACGGCGTGCCGAACCCCGATCAGGCCGCCGTGTGGGGTCTCGGCCGGGTCGTCGCGCTGGAGCACCCCCAGCTCTGGGGCGGTCTGGTCGACCTGCCCGAGCGGCTCGACCGCAACGCGGTCCGCCGCCTCGCCGGAGTCCTCGCCGGGGGCGGGGAGGACCAGGTCGCGGTGCGGCCCTCCGGCGTCCACGGCCGCAGGCTGGTCCGGGCCGGAGCAACCCAGGACAGCACCGGTCGCGAGTTCTCGCCCGGAACGGTGCTGGTCACCGGCGGCACCGGCGCGCTCGGCGCGCACGTCGCCCGCTGGCTGGCCGACGCCGGAGCCGAGCACCTGCTGCTGGTGGGCACGCGCGGCGCGGACGCGCCCGGTGCCGCCGCGCTCGCCGAGGAGCTGGGGGAGCGGGTCACCATCGCCGCGTGCGACGCGGCCGACCGCGACGCCCTGGCGGCGCTGCTCGCCGAGCACCGCGTCACCTCGGTGTTCCACGCGGCCGGTGTCGTCGACGACGGCCTGGTCGACTCGTTCACCCCGGAGAGCTTCAACCGCGTGCTGCGCGCCAAGGCGATCGCGGCCCGCAACCTGCACGAGCTGACCTCCGACCTCGACGCGTTCGTGCTGTTCTCCTCCACCGCGGGCGTCATCGGTGCCGCCGGTCAGGGCAACTACGCCGCCGCCAACGCGTACCTGGACGCCTTCGCCGAGATGCGCCGGGCGCGGGGACTCCCGGCCACCTCGGTCGCGTGGGGCCCGTGGGCCGGGTCGGGCATGGCCGTCGACGAAGGCGTCGAGGACCGGTTGCGGCGCGGCGGGTTCAGCCCGATGGCGCCCGAGCTGGCGATCTCCGCGCTGCGTCAGGCCGTCGAGCGCGGCGACACCGCGATCGCGGTCGCCGACATCGACTGGGCGCGGTTCCTGCCGGGCCTGACCCAGCTGCGCCCCGCGCCGCTGGTCGGCGAGCTGGCGGAGGCGCGGGCCGAGGCCGCTCCGGAGCAGCGCAGCGAGCCGCTGCGGGAGCTGGCGAGGCTGCCGGAGGCCGAGCGCCGCCGCGCGGTGCTCGACCTGCTGCTCGCCAACATCGCCGGGGTCCTCGGGCACTCCCGGGCCTCCGAGATCGACGCCGACCGCGCGTTCCGCGACCTCGGTTTCGATTCGCTGACGACGCTGGAGCTGCGCAACCAGCTGTCGGCGGCCACCGGTCTGACGTTGCCGGCCTCCCTGCTGTTCGACTACCCGACACCGGTCGACCTGGCCGAGTTCCTTCTGGCGCAGGCCGTGGGCCCAGCGGCGGTCGGGTCTGCCCCGGTCGGGTCTGGGGAGGTCGCGCCGGTGGAGGTCGCGCGGGCCGGCACCGACGAGCCGATCGCGATCGTCGGCATCGGCTGCCGCTTCCCGGGCGGCATCGGCTCGCCGGAGGAGCTGTGGCGGCTGGTCGCCGACGGTGCCGACACCGTCGGCCCGTTCCCCACCGACCGCGGCTGGGACCTCGACGCGCTCGGCGCAGGGGCGTCGGCCGCGCGGGAGGCGAGCTTCCTGCGCGACGTCGCCGATTTCGACGCCGCGTTCTTCGGCATCTCGCCGCGCGAGGCGCTGGCGATGGACCCGCAGCAGCGTCTCGTGCTCGAAACCGCTTGGGAGGCGCTGGAACGCGCGGGCCTGGACCCGGCCGCGCTGCGCGGCAGCGAGACCGGTGTGTTCGTCGGCACCAACGGCCAGGACTACGAGCACGTGCTGCGGCGCTCGCTCAACGCCGACGTGCTCGGCTACCTGGCCACCGGCAACACCGCCAGCGTCATGTCCGGCCGCCTCGCCTACGCGCTGGGCCTGGAGGGCCCGGCGGTCACCGTCGACACCGCGTGCTCCTCGTCGATCGTGGCCATGCACTGGGCGAGCACCGCGCTGCGCAACGGCGAGTGCTCGCTGGCGCTGGCCGGTGGCGTGTCGGTGATGTCCAGCCCCGACTCGTTCGTCGAGTTCACCGCCCAGGACGGGCTCGCGGCCGACGGCCGCTGCAAGGCCTTCGCCGAGGCCGCCGACGGCACCGCCTGGTCCGAGGGAGTGGGCGTGCTGGTGCTGGAGCGGCTGTCCGACGCGCGCCGCAACGGCCACGAGGTGTGGGGCGTGCTGCGGGGTTCGGCGGTGAACTCCGACGGCGCCTCCAACGGCCTCACCGCGCCGAACGGCCCGTCGCAGCAGCGCGTGATCCGCAGCGCGCTCGCGGACGCCGGACTGTCCACTGCGGACATCGACGTGATCGAGGCGCACGGCACCGGAACCACTCTCGGCGACCCGATCGAGGCCCAAGCGCTGCTGTCGACCTTCGCAGACCGGGACCGGCCGCTGTGGCTGGGGTCGGTGAAGTCCAACATCGGGCACGCGCAGGCGGCCGCCGGCGTCGCCGGTGTCATCAAGATGGTGATGGCGATGCGCGAGGGCCTCTTGCCGAAGACGGCGCACGTCGACGAGCCCACCACGCACATCGACTGGGACTCCGGTTCGCTACGACTGCTCACCGAACCGGTCGCGTGGCCGGACGTGGGACGGCCGCGACGCGCGGGTGTCTCGGCCTTCGGCCTGTCCGGCACCAACGCCCACGTCGTCCTGGAAGCCCCCGTCGAGCAGCCGGTTCCCGACGAGCACCCGGTTCCCGACGAGCAGCGGCGGCCGGTCGCGGCCCCGTTGCTGGTCAGCGGCAAGACCGCGGCGGCGCTCGACGCGCAGGTCGAGCGGGTCCGCGCAGCCGAGGGTGACCCGCTGGACGTCGCGTTCTCTCTGGCCACGACCCGCTCGGCCTTCGCCCACCGCGCAGCCCTGATGCCCACGGCCACGGGCCTCGTCGAGCTCGCCCGGGACGCGGTCTCCCGCACCAACGGCTCCACGGCGTTCCTGTTCTCAGGCCAGGGCTCCCAGCGCCTGGGCATGGGCCGGGACCTCCACGAGCACTACCCGGTCTTCGCGGAAGCCTTCGACGAGGTCCTCTCCCACCTCGACCCCGACCTCCGGGACGTGATGTGGGGCGAGGACGAAGAAGCCCTGAACCAGACGGGCAACGCCCAACCGGCTCTGTTCGCGATCGAGGTGGCTCTGTATCGCCTGATCGAGTCTTTCGGCATCACTCCGGCGAAATTGGTCGGTCACTCGATAGGTGAGGTGGCCGCGGCCCATGTGTCGGGCGTGTTGTCCCTGGAGGACGCCTGCACCCTGATCACGGCCAGAGCTTCGTTGATGCAGGCCCTGCCCCCGGGCGGGGTCATGGTCGCGGTGCGCGCGAGCGAGTCCGAGGTGCTTCCGTTCCTGTCGGGTGATTCGTCTGGTGTCGAGAACTCCCATATTCAGGGGGACGAAAACAGCGGTTTTCGACGCGACGAAAACCGCGGTTTTCGAACGGGTGACAGTGGCGATTCTCGGCCGGGGGCGGTGTCTCTTGCGGCGGTGAACGGGCCGAACTCCGTGGTGCTGGCTGGTGATGAGGACGCTGTTCTTGAGGTTGCCGGGAAGTGGGAGTTCAAGCGGCTCAGCGTGTCTCATGCTTTTCACTCGGCCTTGATGGAGCCGATGTTGGGGGAGTTCCGTGATGTCCTGGCGGGGTTGACGTTTCGCGAGCCTCTGATTCCGGTGGTTGTTTCCGGGGAGGTGACCGATCCCGAGTTCTGGGTTCGGCACGTGCGGGAGACCGTGCGGTTCGCCGACAACGTGGAGCGGTGCGGGGCTTCGCGGTTCGTCGAGATCGGGCCCGATGGGCCGTTGTCGGCGTTGGTCGAGGGCAGCGTGCCCGTGCTGCGGCGAGGTCGTGATGAGCAGGAGAGCGTCGCCGCCGCGCTCGGGCGGATGTTCGTGGCCGGGATCGGCGTGGACTGGTCGGCGTTCTTCGCCGGAACCGGGGCGCGGCGGGTTCACCTGCCCACCTACGCCTTCCAGCGCCAGCGGTACTGGCCGGAGACCGTGCCGGGCAGCGTCGTCGAGCGAGCCGAACCGGACTGGCGCTACGCGATCGACTGGACCCCGGTCTCGGCAGCCGCGACGCGCGCGGCCAGTGGCTCGTGCTCGTGCCCGGCGACGACCCGTGGGCGGCCAATGCGGCCGACGTGCTCGGCGTCGACGCGGTCCGCGCCGAGAACGTCAGCGCGGCGGACACCGGAGTCGAGTACGCGGGAGTCGTGTCGCTGCGCGACCAGCGGCCGATCGAGCTGCTCGACGCGCTCGCCGAGGCCGGGATCACCGCGCCGCTGTGGTGCGTGACGCGCGGTGCCGTCGCCGTCGGCGACGAACCGCTGCGCCACCCCGAGCAGGCCGACGTCTGGGGCGAAGGCCAGGTCGCAGCCCTGGAACACCCCGAGAGCTGGGGTGGCCTGATCGACCTGCCCGAGATCGTCGCCGACTGGTTCACCGCCTGCCCCGCCGACGAGTCCGAGATCGCGATCCGCACCGACGGCACCCGCGCCCGCCGCCTGGTGCGCGCGAGCACCGACGGCGAGCCCTGGACGCCCCGGGGCACCGTCCTCGTCGTCGGCGGCACCGGCCCGATGGGTGCGCTCGTCGCCCGCTGGCTCGCCGACAACGGCGCCGAGCACCTCGTGCTCACCGGCGAGACCGAGCTGCCTGACCTGCAGGCCACGGTCGTGGCCTGCGACCCGGCCGACCGCGACGCGCTCGCCGCGCTCCTCGGCACCGTCGGCGACGACCTCACCGCCGTCGTTCACGCCGACGCCCCCGAGCACGCGCTCACCGGTCTCGGCCACCTCGACGAGCTGCTGGCCGACCGCGACCTGGACGCGTTCCTGGTGCTCGGCTCCATCGCCGGCACCTGGGGCGTGCGCGGTGGCGCGCAGCAGGCCGCCCACGACGCGCGGCTGGCCGCGTTCGCGCGGCAGCGCCACGACCGAGGCCGCCCGACGCGCTTCGTCGCGTGGGGACCGTGGGCGGAGACGACGGATCCGAGCATGACCTCCCACCTGCGCCTCAGCGGCCTGCCCGCGGTGCCCGCGCAGCGCGCGCTCGCCGCGCTCGGCCGCGTCGTCGCAGGCCAGGAGCCTGCCGTTGCCGTCGCGGACGTGCACTGGGAGACGTTCGCCCCGGCATTGGCCGAGCGGGCGGTGCTGTTCTCCGGCGTCCCCGAGGCCCGCGTCGACGAGCCCGCGGGCGAACCGGAGCTGCGGCGCGCACTGCTCGCCATGCCCGAGGGACGGCGCCGAAGCACCGCGCTGGCCCTCGTGCGCGAGCGCGCCGCGGCGGTGCTCGGCCACGGCGACGCGGAGGCCGTCGAGGACGACGCGCCGTTCCGCGACCTCGGTTTCGACTCGCTCACCGCCGTCGACCTGCGCAACCAGCTCGACCGCGCCACGGGGCTCTCCCTGTCGGCGACGCTGGTCTTCGACCACCCGACGCCCGTCGAGCTCGCCGAGCACCTGCTCGCCGAACTGCTCGGCGCGAGCGACGGACCGGTCCAGCAGGTCACCAGGCAGGCGACCGACGAACCGATCGCGATCGTCGGCATGAGCTGCCGCTACCCGGGCGGAGTGCGCTCGCCCGAGGACCTGTGGCAGCTGCTGGTCGACGAGGTCGACGCCGTCGGCGAGATGCCCACCGACCGCGGATGGGACCTCGGCGCGCTCTTCGACGAGGGCCGCAGCGCCACCCGCTGCGGCGGGTTCTTGCACGACGTCGCCGATTTCGACCCGGACTTCTTCGCGATCTCGCCGCGCGAGGCCCTGGTGATGGACCCGCAGCAGCGGCTCGTGCTGGAAGCGGCGTGGGAATCGCTGGAACGCGCGGGCATCGACCCGGGCCGGTTGCGCGGCACCGACACCGGCGTGTTCGTCGGCGGCGGCAGCGGCGAGTACCGGGCCCCGGCCGAGATCACCGGAATGGAGTGGCAGACCGCCCAGTCGGCGAGCCTGCTCTCCGGCCGGGTCGCCTATACCTTCGGGCTGCAGGGCCCGACGGTGTCGGTGGACACCGCCTGCTCGTCGTCGCTGGTGTCGCTGCACCTGGCGGCGCAGGCGCTGCGCTCCGGCGAGTGCTCGATGGCGCTGGCCGGTGGTGTCACCGTGATGGCCACGCCGGTCGGGTTCGTCGAGTTCAGCGCCCAGGGCGCGCTGTCGGGCGACGGCCGCTGCAAGGCCTTCTCCGACGACGCCGACGGCACCGGCTGGGCCGAGGGCGTCGGAGTCCTGGTGCTGGAACGGCTTTCGGACGCCGAGCGCAACGGGCACCAGGTCCTCGCGGTGGTGCGCGGCTCGGCCATCAACTCCGACGGCGCCTCCAACGGCCTCACCGCTCCCAGCGGCCCCGCTCAGCAGCGGGTGATCCGCCAGGCGCTCGCCTCGGCCGGACTCGCACCGTCCGATGTGGACGCGGTGGAGGCGCACGGGACCGGCACCGAGCTCGGCGACCCGATCGAGGCCCAGGGCCTGCTGGCCACCTACGGGCGGGACCGCGAGCGGCCGCTGTGGCTGGGCGCGGTGAAGTCCAACATCGGCCACACCCAGGCCGCCTCGGGCGTCGCCGGGATCATGAAGATGGTCATGGCGATGCGGCACGGCGAACTGCCCAAGACGCTGCACGCCGACACCCCGTCGTCGCACGTCGACTGGGAGTCCGGCGAGCTGCGGCTGCTCACCGAGCGAACCGCCTGGCCGGAGGCGCCGCACCCGCGCCGCGCCGGTGTCTCGTCGTTCGGCGCCAGCGGCACCAACGCGCACGTGATCATCGAGCAGTACGAGGGCGGCACCGAGGTCGCCGAACCGACCGTGCCCGTGTCGGAGGTGCTGGTCCCGGTGTCGGGGCGCACCCCGGCCGCGCTCCGCGACCAGGCTCGACGGCTCCTCGACCGCGTCGGCTCCGGGCACGCGCTCACCGACGTGGCGTTCTCGGCCGCGACGACCCGCGCGGCGTTCGAGCAGCGCGCCGCCGTCCTGGCCGCCGGCCACGAGGAGCTGGTCGACGGGCTCACGGCCCTGGCCGAGGACCGCACCAGCCGCCGGGTGTGGCGGGGCGAAGCCGCCCGCAACCGCAAGCTCGCGTTCCTGTTCTCCGGCCAGGGCGCCCAGCGCCTCGGCATGGGACGCGGCCTCCACGAGCGGTTCCCGGTGTTCGCCCGCGCGCTGGACGAGGTGCTGGAGCACCTCGACCCGAAGCTGCGCGACGTGATGTGGGGCGACGACGCGGGCCTGCTCGACCAGACCGGCTACGCCCAGCCCGCGCTGTTCGCGGTCGAGGTCGCCCTGTTCCGGCTCGTCGAATCGCTCGGCATCGAGCCCGACCACCTCGTCGGCCACTCCATCGGTGAGATCGCCGCGGCGCACGTCGCGGGGGTCCTGTCGCTGACCGACGCGGCCGCGCTGGTCAGCGCCCGCGCCTCGCTGATGCAGGCGCTGCCGGAGGGCGGCGCGATGGCCTCGGTGCAGGCCGGCGAGGAGGACGTGGCCGAGCTGCTGACCGAGGGCGTGTCGATCGCCGCGGTCAACGGGGCCTCCTCGGTCGTGCTGGCCGGCGCGGAGGACGAGGTCCTGGAGCTCGCCGGGAACTGGGAGTTCAAGCGGCTCAAGGTCTCCCACGCGTTCCACTCGCCGCTGATGGAACCGATGCTCGACGACTTCCGGGAAGTCGTGCGGGGCTTGACCTTCCGCGAACCGCAGATCCCGATGGCCACCAGCGGTGACGTGACCTCGCCCGAGCACTGGGTGCGGCACGTGCGCGACACCGTGCGCTTCGCCGACAACGTCGACGCCTCCGGTGCGACGAGCTTCGTCGAGATCGGGCCCGACTCGCCGCTGTCGACGCTGGTCGGCAACAGCGTTCCGGTGCTGCGGCGGGACCGCGACGAGCAGGCTTGGTTCACCCAGGCGCTCGGTCGGCTGTTCGTGACCGGCGCGAGCCCCGACTGGTCGGCGTTCTTCGACGGCACCGGGGCGCACCGGATCGACCTGCCCACCTACGCCTTCCAGCACCAGCGCTACTGGCCCGACACCCTCCCGGCTCCGGCGACCGCCGCAAGGCCCGACACCGACGACCAGGCGTTCTGGGACGCCGTGGAGCGCCAGGACTTCCCGTCGCTGGAGAACGTCCTGCAGGTCGACGGCACCGCGCTGTCGGAGGTGCTGCCCGCGCTGCTCGACTGGCGCAAGCAGCACCAGGACCTCGCCGAGGTCGACAGCTGGCGGCACCGGATCGCCTGGCGCCCGCTCGGCGGTTCGCACACCGGCGAGCTCACCGGCACTTGGCTGGCGGTCGTCCCGCGCGAGCACGACCAGCACGTCACCGCCGCCGTCGAAGCGCTCGGCGCGAGCACCGTCGTGGTCGAGGTCGACGCACCCGACCGCGACGCCCTCGCCGACGCACTCCGCGAGCAGGGCAGCGGAATCGACGGGGTCGCCTCGTTCCTGGCGCACACCGCGCCGGGCAGCGGATCGGCACCGGACGGCGTGCTGCTCACCGCCGCGCTCGTCCAGGCGCTCGGCGACGCCGGGATCACCGCACCGCTGTGGTGCGCGACCCGCCGCGGCGTGTCCACCGACCGCACCGATCACGTCGAGGACGTGACGCAGGCCGGGGTGTGGGGCCTCGGCCGGGTCGCGGCCCTGGAGCACCCGGAGCGCTGGGGCGGTCTCATCGACCTGCCCGACGAGCTCGACGACCGGGCCGCGACCCTGTTCCGCGCGGTGCTCGCCGGACTCGACGGCGAGGACCAGGTGGCCGTGCGCGCCGGAGGGGTGTTCGCCCGCAGGCTCGTGCAGGCGCCCGCGCCCGCACCGGCCGCCACGTGGGACCCCACCGGCACGGTGCTCATCACCGGCGGCACCGGCGCGCTCGGCGGCCACGTCGCCCGCTCGCTGGCCCGCGGGGGTGCCGAGCACCTGGTGCTGGCCAGCAGGCGCGGCCCCGACGCGCCCGGAGCCGACGCTCTGCGGCGCGAGCTGGAGGAGATCGGCGTCGGCGTCACCGTCGCGGCCTGCGACGTCGCCGACCGGGCGGAGCTGCAGGCGCTGCTGGCCGCGGTGCCGGGCACGCTCACCGGCGTCGTGCACACCGCGGGCGTCATCGACGACGGCGTGCTGGACCGGATGACACCGGAACGTTTCGCCGACGTCTTCCGCTCCAAGGTCGACTCGGCGCTGCTGCTCGACGAGCTGACCTCCGGCCTCGACGCGTTCGTGCTGTTCTCCTCGGCGTCCTCGGCCGTCGGCAGCCCCGGCCAGGCCAACTACGCGGCGGCGAACTCCGCGCTCGACGCCCTGGCCGAACGCCGCAGGTCCCGAGGCGCTCCGGCGACCTCGATCGCCTGGGGAGCCTGGGGCGGCGGGGGCATGGCGGGCTCCGCCGAGGCCGAGCAGAGCGCGCAGCGCGCCGGGATCAAGCCGATGGCGCCGGAACTGGCCTGCACCGCGCTGCGCCAGCTGGCCGCCGAACCGGAACCGACCGCGGTCGTCGCCGCCGTCGAAACCGGCCGCTCCGGCCGACCGGCCCGCCCGAACCCGCTGCTGCGCGAGCTCATCGGCGACGACGTCACCGACAGCGCGACGCCGTCCGAACCCGCGCTGCGCGAGCAGCTCACCGGGCTCGCACCCGACCAGCGCCTCGACGCGGTGCTGGAGCTGGTGCGCACGCTCGCGGCCGCCGTCCTGGGCCAGCCCGACGTCGAGGTGGTGCGCGCCGACCGGCCGTTCCGCGACCTCGGGTTCGACTCGCTGGCGGTGGTGGAGCTGCGCAACCAGCTCGGCGCGGCCACCGGCCTGAGCCTGGCCTCGACGCTGGTGTTCGACCACCCGACCCCGGCCGACCTCGCCGAGCACGTCCTCGGCGAGCTGCTGCCCGAGGCCGGGGCCCAGGACGACGCCGGGGCCCACGACGACGAGGAAGCCGAGATCCGGCGGCTGCTCGGCAGGGTCCCGCTCTCGCAGCTGCGGGAGATCGGCGTGCTGGAACCGCTGCTGCAGCTGATCGGTCGCGACGACGCCGAGCCCTCCCACGACGACGGCATCGACGCGATGTCCGTCGATGACCTGGTGCAAGCCGCACTCGACGGCCAGGACTGAAGGAGCTGACCATGAACGACTCCAGCGACAAGGTCGTCGAGGCGCTGCGCGCGGCGGTCAAGGAGACCGACCGCCTGCGGCGGCAGAACCGGCAGCTGGTGGCCGCCGCCACCGAGCCGATCGCCATCGTCGGCATGGCCTGCCGCTACCCGGGCGGCGTGGACTCGCCGGAGGACCTGTGGGAGCTGGTCGCCGCCGGTCGTGACGCGACCTCCGAGCTGCCCACCGACCGGGGCTGGGACGTGGGCGCGCTCGGTGACGCCGGGGTCGACGAGCGCGGCACCCGGGTCAGCGTGCGCGGCGGGTTCCTGCCCGGCATCGCCGACTTCGACCCCGGTTTCTTCGGGATCTCACCGCGCGAGGCGCTGACGATGGATCCGCAGCAGCGGTTGCTTCTGGAGACCTCGTGGCAGGCCGTCGAGAGCGCCGGCATCGACCCGTCGTCGTTGCGCGGCAGCCGCACCGGCGTGTTCGTCGGCGGCACGAACGGGCAGGACTACCAGCACCTGCTGATCCGCTCGGTGTCGGACGCGACCGGTGACATCGGGACCGGCATCGCCGCCAGCGCCGAGTCCGGCCGCATCTCCTACGAGCTGGGCCTGGAGGGACCGACCGCGACGGTCGACACCGCGTGCTCGTCGTCGCTGGTGTCGCTGCACTTCGCGGTGCACGCGCTGCGCGCGGGCGAGTGCGGGCTGGCGTTGGCCGGTGGTGTGAACGTGATGTGCACGCCGGGATCGCTGGTGGAGTTCAGCCGCCAGGGCGGGCTGGCTCCCGACGGGCGCTGCAAGGCGTTCTCCGACGACGCCGACGGCACCGGTTGGTCCGAGGGCGTCGGCATGCTGCTGCTGGAGCGGCTCTCCGACGCCGAGCGCAACGGGCACGAGATCCTGGCGGTGGTGCGGGGTTCGGCGGTGAACTCCGACGGCGCCTCCAACGGGTTCACGGCGCCGAACGGCCGGGCGCAGCAGCGCATCATCCGCCAGACCCTCGACCAGGCCGGGCTCGAACTGTCCGATGTGGACGTCGTGGAGGCGCACGGCACCGGGACCCCGCTGGGCGACCCGATCGAGGCCCGCAGCCTGCTCGCCACCTACGGCCAGGACCGCGAGAACCCGCTGCTGGTGGGCACGATCAAGTCCAACCTCGGGCACACCCAGGCCGCCGCCGGGGTCGCCGGGGTGATCAAGATGGTGATGGCGATGCGGCACGGCACGGTGCCGCGGACGTTGCACGTGTCGGAGCCGTCCTCGCACGTCGACTGGTCGGCGGGCGCCGCCGAGCTGGTGACCTCGCCGGTCCCGTGGCCGTCGAGCGACCGCCCGGCCCGCGCCGGCGTGTCGTCGTTCGGCGTGAGCGGCACCAACGCCCACGTCATCCTCGAAGCTCCGACCCCCGCCGAGCTCCCCGCCGCCGTCGAGCCGACGGGACCGGTCCCGTGGCCGGTCAGCGCGAAGTCCGAGGCATCGCTGGACGAGCAGCTCGCGCGGTTGCGGGCCCTCGACGGCAACCCCCTGGACATCGGTCACTCGCTGGCGACCGGCCGCGCCACGTTCGAGCACCGCGCGGTCCTGCTCGACGGCGAGGAGATCGCCCGCGGCGAGGCCACCCGCCGCACCCCGGCGTTCCTGTTCACCGGCCAGGGCTCCCAGCGCCTGGGCATGGGCCGGGACCTCCACGCGCGTTTCCCGGTGTTCGCGGAGGCTCTCGACGAGGTCCTGAACCACCTCGATCCGCAGCTTCGCGACATCATGTGGGGCGACGATCAGGAAGCCCTGAGCCAGACGGGCAACGCCCAACCGGCCCTGTTCGCGATCGAGGTGGCTCTGTATCGCCTGATCGAGTCCTTCGGCATCACCCCGGCAAAACTCGTCGGCCACTCGATCGGTGAGGTGGCCGCGGCCCACGTGGCGGGCGTGTTGTCCCTGGAGGACGCCTGCACTCTGATCTCGGCCCGTGCCCGCTTGATGCAGGCCCTGCCCCCGGGCGGGGTGATGGTGGCGGTCCGGGCGAGTGAGTCGGAGGTGTTGCCGTTCCTGTCGGGTGATTCGTCTGGTGTCGGAAACTCCCATATTCAGGGTGTCGAAAACAGCGGTTTTCGTCGCGATGAAAACAGCGGTTTTCGATCGGGTGACAGTGGTGGTTCTCGGTCGGGGGTGGTGTCTCTTGCGGCGGTGAACGGGCCGAACTCCGTGGTGCTGGCCGGGGATGAGGACGCTGTTCTTGAGGTTGCCGGGAAGTGGGAGTTCAAGCGGCTCAGCGTGTCTCATGCGTTCCACTCGGCCTTGATGGAGCCGATGCTGGAGGAGTTCCGTGATGTCCTGGCGGGGTTGACTTTCCGTGAACCTCTGATTCCGGTGGTTGTTTCTGGGGAGGTGACCGATCCCGAGTTCTGGGTTCGGCACGTGCGGGAGACCGTGCGGTTCGCCGACAACGTCGCCGCCGCGGGTGACGTGACGTTCCTGGAGCTCGGGCCGGACGGCGTGCTGTCCGCGCTGGTCGGTGATGGGGTGCCCGCGCTGCGCGCAGAGCGGGACGAGGAGACCGCGTTCCTCACCGCGCTGGCGCGGTTGCACGTCACCGGTGTCGACGTCGACTGGTCGCCGGTGCACGCCGGTGGTCGCCGAGTCGCGCTGCCGACCTACGCGTTCGAGCGCCAGCGGTTCTGGCCGTCGGTGTCGGTCAGCGCGGGCGACCCGACCGGGCTCGGGCTGTCGGCCGCCGACCACCCGCTGCTCGGTGCGGCGATGACCGTCGCGGGCTCCGACGAGCTGATCCTGACCGGCACGGTGTCGCCGGACGCGCACCCGTGGCTGGCCGACCACCTCGTCGACGAGCGGGCGCTGCTGCCGACCTCGGTCGTTCTGGAGCTGGCGTCCTGCGCGGCCGACCGCGTCGGCTGCGAGCGGATCGAGGAGCTCACCCGGGTCGCCCCGCTGGTGCTGCCGGACGACGCGCCGCTGCAGGTGCAGCTGCGCGTGGGCGAACCGGACGAGTCCGGTCGCCGCGAGCTGCGCGTGCACGCCCGTCCCGACGAGGAGTCCGAGTGGCTGCTGCACGCCACCGGAACCCTCGGCGCCACCGCGGGCGCGGCGGAGTTCGACCTGTCGGCGTGGCCGCCGCGCGGAGCCACGGTCGTCGACATCGACGGCTTCTACGACGAGCCCGGCGAGGTGCTGCGCGGCCCGGCGTTCCGCGGCCTGCGCGCCGCCTGGTGCGGCCACGACGCGGTCTTCGCCGAGGTCGCGCTGCCGGAGGAGCTCTCCGGTGCCGAGGCGTTCGGCCTGCACCCGGCCCTGCTCGACGCCGCCCTGCACGCCGCGACGGTCCTCGGCGCCCAGGGCGTGCCCGCGGACTGGGCGGACGTGACGCTGCACGCCACCGGCGCTTCGGTGCTGCACGTGCGCCTGACCAGCGATTCCGGCGGTGTGAGCGTCGAAGCCGCCGACGTCACCGGAGCCCCGGTGCTCTCGGCGCGGGCCGTGCTCGCCCCGGTCCCGGAACCGGCGGCGGACTCCCACCCGCGCTCGCTGTACGAGCTGGACTGGGTCCCGCAGGACGTCGAGCCCGCCGGTTTCGACGACTGGTCCCTGCTCGCCGACCACGAGCTCGACCTCGGGTTCCCCGGCCCGAGGACCGCGGTGGCCACCCTGCCGGTCGATGCCGTGCCCGAATCCGGTTCGGTGGTGGCGGTGCCGCTGGTGGGCGGAGTCGAACCGCAGCGCGCGCACGACCTCACCGCCCGCGTCCTGAGCCTGCTGCAGGAACGCGTCGCCGAACCGGGCTCGGCCGAGCCCGCGATGGTGTTCCTCACCCGCGGCGCCGTGTCCGGCGACGACCCGGCCGCGGCCGCCGCGTGGGGACTCGTGCGCGCGGCGCAGACCGAGCACCCCGGCCGGTTCCTGCTGGTCGACCTCGACGACGCCGACGAGTCCGCGGCCCTGCTGCCGGGTCTGCCCGCGCTGCTGGAAGCGGGCGAGACGCAGGTGATCGTCCGCGACGGGCAGGCCCGCGTCGGACGCCTCGCGCGGGCCTCGCTGAACGAGAACCCCCACGGCGCTTGGGATCCCGACGGGACGGTGCTCATCACCGGCGGCACCGGCGGGCTCGGTGCCGCGCTGGCGCGGCACCTCGTCGCCGAGCGGGGCGTGCGCGAGCTGCTGCTGGTGAGCCGACGCGGCCCCGACGCCCCGGGAGCCGCTGAGCTCCGCGAGGAGCTGGCCGGGCTCGGAGCCGAGGTGACCGTGGCGGCCTGCGACGTCACCGACCGCACCGCGCTCGCTTCGCTGCTGGACTCGGTGCGGCTGACCGCCGTGATCCACACCGCCGGTGTCCTCGACGACGGTGTGATCGGCTCGCTCGACGCCGAGCGGCTCAGCACCGTGCTGCGCCCGAAGGTCGACGCCGCCTGGAACCTGCACGAGCTCACCCAGGACCACGACCTGGCCGCGTTCGTCGTCTACTCCTCGGTGGCCGGCGTGATGGGCTCGGCCGGGCAGGGCAACTACGCCGCCGCCAACAGCTACCTGGACGCGCTCGCCGCGCACCGGCGCGGCCTCGGGCTGCCCGCGCTGTCGCTGGCCTGGGGCGCTTGGGAAGCCGGTGCGGGCATGACCTCCACGCTGGCCGACCTGCGCGGGATGCCGACCCTGTCGGTGGAGCGCGGTCTGGCGCTGTTCGACGCCGCCATCGCCTCCGACGCGCAGCTGCTGGTGCCGCTGGCGACCGGTGCCCCGCCAGCCGGGGGAGAGGTCCCGGCGATCCTGCGCGGTCTCGTGCGGCCGGGTCGGCGGACCGCCGCCAGCGGACGCGGCGCCGCCGAGGCGCACGCGCTGGCCGGGCTGCGCGGCGCGGACCGGCTGCGCCACGTCACCGACGTCGTGCGCACCGAGGCCGCGGCCGTGCTCGGGCACTCCTCCGGCGCGGACGTGCGCGCCGACAAGGAGTTCCGCGCCCTGGGTTTCGACTCGCTGACCGCGATCGAGCTCCGCAACCGGCTCGCCGCCGCGACCGGCCTGACGCTGCCCGCCACCCTCACCTTCGACCACCCGACTCCGGGCGAGCTCGCCGAGCACCTGCTCGCCGAAATCCTCGGCGAGCAGCCCGATCTCGACCCGACCCCGCAGCACGGCGACACCGGCGACGACCCGATCGTCATCGTCGGCATGAGCTGCCGCTTCCCGGGCGGGGTGCGCTCGCCCGAGGACTTCTGGCGGTTGCTCGCCGACGGCACCGACGCCATCTCCGGGTTCCCGGACGACCGCGGCTGGGAGCAGGACCCGCTGGCCTCCGGTGCCACCTCCGAAGGCGGATTCCTCGACGGCGCAGCCGATTTCGACCCCGGGTTCTTCGGGATCTCGCCGCGCGAGGCGGTGGCGATGGACCCGCAGCAGCGCCAGCTGCTGGAGGTCGCGTGGGAGGCCGTCGAGCGCACCGGCATCGACGCCGCCGGGCTGCGCGGCAGCGACACCGGCGTGTTCATCGGCACCAACGGCCAGGACTACACCAACCTCGTGCTCCGCTCCCGCGAGGAGATCATGGGGCACTCCAGCACCGGTCTGGCCGCCGCCGTCATCTCCGGGCGCCTGTCCTACGCCTTCGGGCTCGAAGGACCGGCGCTGACCGTCGACACCGCCTGCTCGTCATCGCTGGTGGCGCTGCACCTGGCGGCCCGGTCGCTGCGCGCGGGCGAGTCGTCGCTGGCGCTGGTCGGCGGTGTCACGGTGATGTCCACGCCGATGAACTTCGCCGGTTTCAACGCCCAGGGCGGGCTGGCGGCCGACGCCCGCTGCCGGGCGTTCTCGGACGACACCGGCGGTACCGGCTGGTCCGAGGGCGTGGGCGTGCTGGTCGTGGAGCGGCGCTCCGACGCCGAGCGCCGGGGTCACCGGATCCTCGCCACGGTGCGCGGTACGGCGGTCAACCAGGACGGCGCTTCGAACGGGCTCACCGCGCCCAACGGACCCGCGCAGCAGCGCGTCATCCGCCAGGCCCTGGCCAACGCCGGGCTCGAACCGTCCGATGTGGACGCGGTGGAGGCGCACGGCACCGGGACGACCTTGGGTGACCCGATCGAGGCGCAGGCGCTCATCGCCACCTACGGGCGCGAGCGGGAGCACCCGCTGCTGCTCGGCGCGGTGAAGTCGAACCTCGGGCACACGCAGGCCGCGGCCGGTGTCGCCGGGGTGATCAAGATGGTGCTGGCGATGCAGCACGGGATGGTCCCGAAGACGCTGCACGTCTCCGAACCGTCCTCGCACGTCGACTGGTCCGCCGGCGCGGTCGAGCTCGCCACCGAGGCCCGGCCGTGGGTGGAGCTGGACCGCCCGCGCCGAGGCGGCGTGTCCTCCTTCGGCCTGTCCGGCACCAACGCGCACGTCATCCTGGAGTCGGTCAGCGAACCCGAGGTCCCCGAAGCTCCCGAGCAGCAGCCCGACGGACCGGTCCCGCTGCTGGTCAGCACCAGGTCCGAGGCCGCGCTGGACGCCCAGGTCGAGCGGGTCCGCGCGGTCGAGGGCAACCCGCTGGACATCGGCCGCTCGCTGTTCGCGCACCGCAGCACCTTCGAGCACCGGGCGGTCCTGCTCGATGGTTTGGAGATCGCCAGGGGAGTGGCCACCGAGCAGACCCCGGCGTTCCTGTTCTCAGGCCAGGGTTCCCAGCGCCTCGGCATGGGCCGCGAGCTCTACGAAGCCTTCCCGGTCTTCGCCGAAGCCCTGGACGAGGTCCTGAGCCACCTCGCCCCCGCGATCCGCGAAGCCATGTGGGGAGAGAACCCCGAAACCCTCGACGACACGGGCAATGCCCAACCGGCCCTGTTCGCGATCGAGGTGGCTCTGTATCGCCTGATCGAGTCCTTCGGCATCACCCCGGACCACGTCGCGGGTCACTCGATCGGTGAGGTGGCCGCGGCCCACGTGGCGGGCGTGTTGTCCCTCGAAGACGCCTGCACCCTGATCACGGCCAGAGCTTTGTTGATGCAGGCCCTGCCGTCGGGTGGGGTGATGGTGGCGGTTCGCGCGAGTGAGTCTGAGGTGCTTCCGTTTCTGTCGGGTGGTTCTGCTGGTGTCGGAAACTCCCATATTCATGGTGTCGAATACAGCGGTTTTCGTCGCGATGAAAACAGCGGTTTTCGATCGGGTGACAGTGGTGGTTTTCGGCCGGGGGTGGTGTCTCTTGCGGCGGTGAACGGTCCGAACTCCGTGGTGCTGGCCGGGGATGAGGACGCTGTTCTTGAGGTTGCCGGGAAGTGGGAGTTCAAGCGGCTCAGCGTGTCTCATGCTTTCCACTCGGCTCTGATGGAGCCGATGATGGACGAGTTCCGGGAAGTCGTGGCGGGGTTGACGTTCCGGGAGCCCCGTGTCCCGGTGCAGGCTTCCGGGGATGTCACCTCGGCTGAGCACTGGGTGCGGCACGTGCGGGAGACCGTGCGGTTCTCGGACGGCGTCGAAGCGTTGCGGGAGGCCGGGGCGACCTCGTTCCTGGAGGTCGGGCCCGGGGGCGTGCTCGCGGCGCTGGTCGACGGCGCGATCCCGGCGCTGCGCAAGGACCGAGATGAGCGGACCGCGCTGCTGACCGCGCTGGCGCGGTTGCACGTGAGCGGTGTCCCCGTCGACTGGTCGCCGGTGTTCGCGGGCGGCCGGTCCGTCGACCTGCCGACCTACGCGTTCCAGCACGAGCGCTTCTGGCCAGAGCTCGCCGACCCCGCGGCGACCGGCGCAGACCCCGCCGACGAGGCGTTCTGGTCGGCCGTGCAGCGCGAGGACCTGGCGTCGATCGCGGAGACCCTGGACCTCGACGACGAAACCGTCGCGGCCGTCGTGCCCGCCCTGTCGGCCTGGCGGAGCCGCCGCCAAGCGCGCACCGCCGTGGACTCCTGGCGGCATCGCGAGACCTGGCGGCCGCTCACCGGCCTCACGACCCGCGAACCCGGAACACACCTGGTCGTGGTGCCCCGGCACCTCGCCGACGACCCGCGCGCGACGGCCGTGCTCGCCGCGCTCGACACCACCGTCACCTGCGAGGTCGACGCCACCGACCGCGCCCACCTCGCCGAGCGGATCACCGCCGCGCACACCGAGGTCACGGGCGTCGTGTCGCTGCTGGCGCTCGACGACCCCGGCGACCCGACCCCCGTCCTCGGCACCGCCGCACTGGTGCAGGCCCTCGGCGACGCCGGGGTCACCGCGCCGCTGTGGACGCTGACCAGCGGCGCCGTGTCCGTCGGCCGCTCGGACGCGGTCACCAGCCCGTGGCAGGCCGGCGTCTGGGGACTCGGCCGCGTCGCGGCGCTCGAACACCCGCACCGCTGGGGCGGGCTCGTCGACCTGCCCGAGCAGCCCCTCGACGAGCGCACCGCCGCGCGCCTGGCCTCGGTCCTCGACGGCGAGTCCGGGGAGGACCAGGTCGCCGTCCGGGCGGCGGGCGTCTTCGGCCGCCGGATCGCGCAGGCGCCCGGGGGCGAGCTCGCCGAGTGGGAACCGTCGGGCACCGTCGTCATCACCGGCGGCACCGGCGCGCTCGGCGGCCGCGTCGCCCGCGACGTCGCCCGGCGCGGCGCGCAGCACGTCGTGCTGCTGAGCCGACGCGGCCCCGACGCGCCGGGTGCCGCCGAGCTCGGCGAGGAGCTGCGCGAGTCCGGTGCCGAGGTGTCGATCGTCGCGTGCGATGCCGCCGACCGGGACACGCTGGGCGAGGTCCTGTCCGGGCTGGGTGAGATCACCGCGGTGGTGCACGCCGCGGGTGTGCTCGATGACGGGTTCCTGGAAAGTCTCACCCCCGAGCGGTTCGCCGAGGTCTTCCGCGCCAAGATCGAGTCCGCGCTGCTGCTCGACGAGCTCACCCGCGACCGCGACCTGACGGCGTTCGTGCTGTTCTCCTCGGTCACCGGCGCCGTCGGCAGCCCGTCGCAGAGCGCCTACGCCGCGGCGAACGCGGTGCTGGACGCCATCGCGCACCGCAGGCACGCCGCCGGGCTGCCCGCGACCTCGATCGCCTGGGGAGCCTGGGCGGGTGAGGGGATGGCGGCCGGGGCCGGCGCTGCCGAGGAGATCCGCCAGCTCGGTGCCGCCTCGCTCGACCCCGAGCTCGCGCTGTCGGCGCTGCGCCGCGCGGTCGCCGAGGAGATCCCCGCGCCGGTCGTCGCCGACCTCAACCAGCCGCGCGTGCTCGGCGCGCTGCTGAGCCTGCGCCGCAGCCCCGTGCTGGCCGAGCTGCCCGAGGCACGCGACGTGCTGGCCCGGCTGGAATCGGCCTCCGACGTCGAGGAGCGCGGCGTCGAGCTGCGCAGGCAGCTGCGCGACACGCACCCCGGCGACCGCGGCGAGGTGCTGCTGGACCTGGTGCTCACCCACGCCGCCACCGCGCTCGGGCACGCGGACGAGGACGCGATCAGCGCCGACAAGGCGTTCCGCGACCTGGGTTTCGACTCGCTCACGGCCGTCGAGCTGCGCAACCGGCTCATCGAGGCCACCGGACTGGGCCTGCCGACCGGGCTCGTCTTCGACCACCCCACCCCGCGCGGTCTCGCCGACCACCTCGTCGCCGAACTCCTCGACGACGAAGCCGCCGCGCCGGTCCAGGTGAGCGAGGCCGCGCCGCTGAGCGCGGACGACCACATCGCCATCGTCGGCATGGCCTGCCACTACTCCGGCGGCGTCGACTCGCCCGAGGACCTGTGGCGGATGCTGGTGGAGGGCCGGGACGCGATCGGCGACTTCCCGACCGACCGCGGCTGGGACCTGGCGGGCATGACCAGCTCCACCGGCAAGGGCGGATTCCTCACCGGCGTCGCCGATTTCGACCCGGAGTTCTTCGGCATCCCGCCGCGCGAGGCGCTGGCGATGGACCCGCAGCAGCGGCTCCTGCTGGAGACCTCCTGGGAGGCGTTCGAGCGCGCCGGGGTGGATCCGTCGTCGCTGCGCGGCAGCCGGACCGGCGTGTTCGTCGGCACCAACGGGCAGGACTACCAGCAGATCGTGATGGCGGCCAACGAGGACCTGCAGGGCCACGCCAGCACCGGCCTGGCCGCCAGCGTCCTGTCCGGCCGCCTGTCCTACGTGCTGGGCCTGGAAGGACCGGCGGTCACCGTCGACACCGCCTGCTCGTCCGCGCTGGTGTCGCTGCACATGGCTGCGCGGGCGCTGTCCGGCGGCGAGTGCTCGTTGGCGCTGGCCGGGGGCGTGAGCGTGCTGGCGACGCCCACCAGCTTCGGCGGCTTCTCGCTGCAGGGCGGCATCGCCGAGGACGGGCGCTGCAAGGCGTTCTCCGACGACGCCGACGGCACCGGCTGGTCCGAAGGTGTCGGGATGCTGGTGCTGGAGCGGCTTTCCGACGCCGAGCGCCACGGGCACCAGGTGCTGGCCGTGGTGCGCGGCTCGGCGGTCAACCAGGACGGGGCCTCGAACGGGCTCACCGCGCCCAACGGTCCTTCGCAGCAGCGCGTCATCCGCGAAGCCCTGGCGAGCGCCCGGCTGGAACCGTCCGATGTGGACGTCGTCGAGGCGCACGGAACCGGAACCACGCTGGGCGACCCGATCGAGGCCGAAGCGCTGGTCGCCGCCTACGACCACGACCGGCGGCACCCGCTGCTGATCGGGTCGGTGAAGTCGAACCTCGGTCACTCGCAGGCCGCCGCCGGCGCCTCGGGCGTGATCAAGGTCGTGATGGCGATGCGCAACGGGCTCGTTCCCAAGACGCTGCACGTCACCGAGCCGTCCTCGCGCATCGACTGGTCCGGCGGGATCGAGCTGCTCACCGAGCCCGCGGCCTGGCCGGTCGAGGACCGGCCGCGCCGCGCGGGCGTGTCGTCGTTCGGCATGAGCGGCACCAACGCCCACATCATCCTCGAATCCGTCGAGTCCCCCGAACCGCCGGTGCGCGGGGAGGTGGGCCCGACGCCGTGGCTGGTCAGCGCTCGGACCGAGGAGGCGCTCGACGAGCAGGTCGAGCGGATCCGCCAGGTCGACGGCGACCCGCTCGACGTCGGCTACACGCTGGCGACCGGCCGCGCGACCTTCGCGCACCGCGCGGTGCTGCTCGACGGCACCGAGATCGCGCGCGGCGTCGCCGCCGACGGATCGCTGGCGATGCTGTTCTCCGGCCAGGGCTCCCAGCGCTCGGGCATGGGCCGCGAGCTCTACGACCGCTTCCCGGTGTTCGCCGACGCCCTCGACGCGGCCCTGCTGCACCTCGACCCGCAGCTCCGCGAGGTCATGTGGGGCGACGACCCGGAGGCCCTCGACCAGACGGGCTGGACCCAACCAGCCCTGTTCGCCATCGAGGTCGCCCTCTACCGCCTCCTCGAATCCTTCGGGGTCCGTCCCCGCTACCTCGCGGGCCACTCGATCGGGGAGGTCGCCGCGGCCCACGTGGCGGGCGTCCTGACCTTGGAAGACGCGTGCACCCTGATCACGGCCCGCGCCCGCCTGATGCAGGCGCTCCCGACCGGTGGCGCGATGGTCGCGGTCCGCGCCGGCGAGTCCGAGGTCGCGCCGTACCTGACGGACGGCTCGTCCGAGCTCGCGGAAGCGGATTGCTCCCGTATTCCGTCGCCTGCGGACGGGAGTGGTCCGGGTGGCGTGGTGTCGCTGGCGGCGGTGAACGGGCCGAACTCGGTGGTTCTGGCCGGGGACGAGGACGCTGTTCTCGAGGTCGCGTCGAAGTGGGAGTTCAAGCGGCTCAAGGTTTCTCATGCCTTCCACTCGGCTCTCATGGAGCCGGTGCTGGAGGAGTTCCGGGAGGCGATCCGCGGGATCGGGTTCCAGGAGCCCCGGATTCCGGTGTTCGCGTCCGGGGACGTGACGAGCCCCGAGTTCTGGGTGCGGCACGTGCGGGAGGCCGTGCGGTTCTCCGACAACGTCGAGGCGCTGCGGGAGGCCGGGGTGAGCCGGTTCCTGGAGGTCGGGCCGGACGGGGTCCTGGCGGCGATGGTCGCCGGGGCGCACCCGGTGCTGCGCGGGGGCCGGGGCGAGGAGGTCGCCGCGATCACCGCGCTGGCCCGGCTGCACGCCGACGGCGTGCGGGTCGACTGGGACGCCTGGTTCGCCGGGAGCGGGGCTCGGTTGGTGGACCTGCCGACCTACCCGTTCCAGCACAAGCGGTTGTGGCCCAAGACCTCCGGGACCGGGCGCGGCGACGCGCGGGCGTTCGGGCTCACCCGCGGCGGGCACCCGCTGCTCACCGCCGCCGTCAACGTGGCCGGGACCGAGCAGCTGGTGCTGTCCGGCCGGTTGTCGGTGTCGACGAACCCGTGGCTGGCCGATCACGTCGTCGGCGGCGCGGTGCTGTTCCCCGGCACCGGGTTCCTCGACTTCGCGCTGCGCGCGGGTGACATGGTCGACTGCGACCGGGTGGACGGGCTGAGCATCGTCGTGCCGCTGGTGCTCGGCGAGCGCGACGCAGTCGACGTGCAGGTGCGGGTGCAGGACCCCGACGACAGCGGTCGCCGCGCGGTGAGCATCCACGCCCGGCCCGCCAACACCGAGGAGTGGACGCAGCACGCGAGCGGCACGCTCGTCTCCGGCGCCCACACCGCCGAGCTCGACACCACCGAGTGGCCCCCGGCCGGGGCCGAGGAGATCGACCTCGACGGCTTCTACACCACCCTGCACGAGGGCGGCCTGTCCTACGGCCCGGTTTTCCAGGGCCTGGAGGCGGCCTGGCGGTGCGGCGAGGACGTCTTCGTCGAGGTCGCGCTGCCCGAGACCATCGACGACGCGGGCTCGTTCGGCGTGCACCCGGCCCTGCTGGACTCCGCGCTGCACGCGATCGCGTTCCTCGACGACGCGGGCCAGGGCCTCCCGTTCGCGTGGGACGGCGTGTCGCTGCACGCCATCGGTGCCTCGCGGCTGCGGGTGCGGCTGTCCCGCTCGGGCCGGTCGGGAGTGTCGGTGGCCGCGGTCGACGTCGAGGGCAAGCCGGTGATGTCGGTGTCCTCGCTGGTCGTGCGCACTCCCTCGACCGACCGGCCGGCCGCCGTGAAACCCGTCGAGGACCCGCTGTACCGGGTCGAGTGGGTGCCGGTCGAGGTCGACGACTCGGTGGAGGGCCCGTCGGTCGACCTGGTCGAGATCACCGGCGGCATGAACCCCGAGTCCGCGCACGACGAGACCAAGCGCGTGCTCGACATGCTCCAGCAGGCCCGCAAGCCCGTCGTGTTCGTCACCCGGGGTGCGGTGTCCATCGACGGCGAACCGATCACCGACCTCGGCGCGGCTTCGGTGTGGGGCCTGGTGCGCTCCGCGCAGGCCGAGCAGCCGGGCCGGTTCCAGCTGATCGACCTCGACCCCGACGCGGACGTCACCCCCGGCATGTTCGGCACCCGCGAGCCGCAGCTCGTGGTCCGCGGCGGCGAGGCCTTCGCGGGGCGGCTGGCCCGGATGGCCACCGACGGCGGCCTGGTGCCCCCGACCGGCGGCCCCTGGCGGCTCGACATCGCCCACCGCGGCAGCCTCGACGACCTCGAACTCACCCCCTACCCGGAGGTGCTGGAACCGCTGGTCGGACGCCAGGTCCGGGTCGGGATCCGGGGCGCGGGCATGAACTTCCGCGACGTCCTCAACGCCCTGGGCATGTACCCGGGCGAGGCCGGTCTGCTGGGCAACGAGGCCGCCGGTGTCGTGGTCGAGACCGGCCCGGCCGTGGCGGACCTGCGGGTCGGCGACCGGGTGTTCGGCATGCTGCCGGGCGGTTTCGGCCCGCTGGGCGTGGTCGACGAGCGGCACCTCGCGCGGGTGCCCGACGCCTGGACCTTCGAGGTCGCGGCGTCCGTGCCGCTGGTGTTCCTCACCGCCTACCACGCGCTGGTCGACCTGGCCGCCGTGCAACCGGGCGAGAAGGTGCTGGTCCACGCCGGTGCCGGTGGTGTGGGCATGGCCGCGATCCAGCTCGCCCAGCACCTCGGCGCGGAGGTCTTCGCCACCGCCGGCGAGGGCAAGCAGGACGTGCTGCGCGGCTTCGGCATCCCCGATGACCACATCGCCTCCTCCCGCACCGTGGAGTTCGAGCAGCGCTTCGGCCAGGGCGTCGACGTGGTGCTCAACGCCCTGTCCGGCGAGTTCATCGACGCGTCGCTGCGGCTGCTCGGAGACGGCGGCCGGTTCCTGGAGATGGGCAAGACGGACCTGCGCGACCAGGACGAGCTGCCCGGCATCCGCTACCTGCCGTTCGACCTGGGCTGGGTGGAGCCCGACCGCATCCAGCAGATGCTCCACGAGCTGCTGGAGCTGTTCGACCGGGGCGTGCTGGAACCGCTGCCGATCAAGTCCTGGGACGTGCGGCGGGCCCGCGAGGCGTTCCGGTTCATGAGCCGCGCCAAGCACATCGGCAAGATCGTGCTCACGGTTCCGGAGGGCTGGGACCCCGACGGCACGGTCCTCATCACCGGCGGCACCGGTGGTCTGGGCGCCGAGCTCGCCCGGCACCTCGTGGTCACCCGCGGCGTGCGGCACCTGCTGCTGCTCAGCCGCCGGGGCCCGGACGCGCCGGGCGCGGCGGAGCTGCGCGACGAGCTCTCCGAGCACGGCGCGACCGTGGCCATCGAGGCCTGCGACCTGGCCGACCGCGACTCGCTCGCCCGCGTTCTGTCCGAAGTGCACCGCCCGCTGACCGCGGTGGTGCACGCCTCCGGCGTGCTCGACGACGGCGCGATCGGCTCGCTCACCCACGAGCGGCTGGAGAAGGTCCTCAAGCCCAAGGCCGACGCCGCCTGGCACCTGCACGAGCTCACCCGCGACCAGGACCTGGCCGCGTTCATCCTGTACTCGTCGGTGTCGGGTCTGCTCGGCACACCGGGCCAGGGCAACTACGCGGCCGGCAACAGCTTCCTCGACGCGCTGGCCGCGCACCGGCGCGACCTGGGGCTGCCCGCGATGTCGCTGGCGTGGAGCGCGTGGGCCTCGTCGCTCGGCATGACCAGCACGATGGACGCCCGGCAGCTGCAGCGCCTGGAGCAGTCGGCGCTGCCACCGCTGCCGGTCGAGATCGGCCTGTGGCTGTTCGACCTGGCCACCGGCGTCGACTCGCCGCTGGTGGTGCCCGCGCAGATCAAGACCGGAGCGCTGACCGGCATGCTGCCGCCGATGCTGCAGGGCCTGGTGCGCGGCAGCCGCCGCGTCGCCGCGTCCGGCACCGACGGCGCCGCGGCCGCTTCGCAGCTGCAGAGCGTTCCGCCGGCGCAGCGCGAGCGGGCGCTCGTGGACCTCGTGTGCGGTGAGGCCGCCGCGGTCCTGGGGCACTCGTCGTCCGACTCCATCGACGAGGAGCGCGAGTTCCGGCAGCTCGGCTTCGACTCGCTGACCTCGGTCGAACTGGGGAACCGGCTGGGCACGGCGACGGGCCTGACGCTGCCCGCCACGCTGGTCTTCGACTACCCGACGCCGGTGGAGATGGCCGAGTTCCTGCTCGGCGAGCTCTTCGGCTCCGAACCCGAGGTTCCCGACGAGCCGCTCACCGGCCTCGAGGTCCGCGACGACCCGATCGCCATCGTCGGGCTCAGCTGCCGCTTCCCGGGCGGTGCCGACACGCCGGAGGCGCTGTGGGAGCTGCTGGCCGAGGGGCGTGACGCGATCGGCCCGTTCCCGACCGACCGGGGCTGGGACCTCGCCTCGCTCGCCGGTGACGGGCCGGGCAGCAGCGCCACCGACTGCGGCGGGTTCATCTCCGGCATCGCCGACTTCGACCCGGCGTTCTTCGGCATCTCGCCGCGCGAAGCCGTGTCGATGGACCCGCACCAGCGGCTGACGCTGGAGCTGTCGTGGGAGGCGCTGGAACGCGCCGGCATCGACCCGGTGTCGCTGCGCGGCAGCCGCACCGGCGTGTTCGTCGGCGCCAGCGGCCAGGACTACGCGCACCTCGTGCTCGGTTCGGAGCTGAGCATGGCCGGGTACTCGGGCACCGGGACCTCGCCGAGCATCATCTCCGGTCGCCTGTCCTACGTGCTCGGGCTCGAAGGCCCGGCGATGACCATCGACACCGCGTGCTCGTCGGCGCTGGTCGCGCTGCACGTGGCGATGCAGGCGCTGCGCAACGGCGAGTGCTCGCTGGCGCTGGCCGGGGGCGTGCAGCTGATGTCGACGCCGGGCGCGTTCATGGAGTTCACCCAGCAGGGCGGGCTCGCGTTCGACGGCCGCTGCAAGCCGTTCTCCGACACCGCCGACGGCACCGCCTGGTCGGAGGGCATCGGTGTGCTGGTGGTCGAGCGCCTGTCCGACGCGCAGCGCAACGGCCACGAGGTGCTGGCGGTGCTGCGGGGCAGCGCGGTCAACCAGGACGGCGCGTCCAACGGCCTGACCGCGCCGAACGGCCCGTCGCAGCAGCGGGTGATCCGGCAGGCGCTCGCCGGCGCCGGGCTGGAACCGTCCGATGTGGACGCCGTCGAAGCGCACGGCACCGGAACGACTCTGGGCGACCCGATCGAGGCCCAAGCGCTGCTGGCGACCTACGGCCAGGACCGGGAGCGGCCGCTGCTGCTGGGGTCGGTGAAGTCCAACCTCGGCCACACGCAGGCCGCGGCCGGTGCCGCCGGTGTGATCAAGATGGTGATGGCGCTGCGCCACGGCGTGCTGCCGCGGACGCTGCACGTCACCGAGCCGTCCTCGCACGTCGACTGGTCGGCGGGCGACATCGAGCTGCTCACCGGTGTGACCGAGTGGCCTGCGGCGGAGCGGCCCGCGCGCGCCGGGGTGTCGTCGTTCGGCATCAGCGGCACCAACGCGCACGTGATCCTCGAACGCGCCCCCGAGGTCGAGGCGGTCACCGAGGAGCGGCGGGCGATCGCCGCGCCCTGGGTGGTGTCGGCCAAGACCCCCGAAGCCCTCGACGACCAGCTCGAACGCCTCCGGAGCGTCGAGCACGACCCGGTCGACGTGGGCGCGTCGCTGCTGCGGCGCTCGACGTTCGAGCACCGGGCGGTGCTGCTGGACGGACGCGAGATCGCCAGGGGAGAGGCCCGGCGCCGCTCGGTGGCGGTGCTGTTCTCCGGTCAGGGCTCGCAGCGGCTCGGCATGGGCCGCGAGCTCCACGAGCGGTTCCCGGTCTTCGCCGACGCCCTCGACGCCGTGCTGGCCGAGCTCGACGACGGGCTGCGCGAGGTCATCTGGGGTGCCGACGCCGAAGCCCTCAACAGCACCGGACGCACCCAGCCCGCGCTGTTCGCCGTCGAGGTCGCGCTCTACCGGCTCGTCGAATCCTTGGGCGTGACACCGGGATTCGTCGGCGGCCACTCCATCGGCGAGATCGCCGCGGCGCACGTCGCCGGGGTGCTGTCGCTGACCGACGCCTGCCGGCTGGTCTCGGCGCGGGCCCGCCTGATGCAGGCGCTGCCCGCCGGAGGCGCGATGGTCGCCGTGCAGGCCACCGAGGACGAGGTGGCGCCGCACCTGAGCGACGAGGTCGCGATCGGCGCGATCAACGCCGCCGACTCGGTGGTGCTCTCCGGTGCCGAGGCCGCCGTGCCGGCGGTCGCCGAGCGCTTCGCCGAGCAGGGCCGCCGGACCCGGCGGCTGCCGGTTTCGCACGCGTTCCACTCGCCGCTGGTCGAACCGATGCTGGAGGAGTTCCGCACCGCGGTCGCCGACCTGACCTTCCACGAACCGGAGATCCCGGTCGTGTCCAACCTCAGCGGCCGCCTCGCCTCACCCGAGGAGCTGGCCTCGCCCGAGTACTGGGTGCGGCACGTCCGCGAGCCCGTGCGCTTCGCCGACGGCGTCGCCGCGCTGCGCGAGGCCGGGGCCGACGCGTTCCTGGAGGCCGGGCCGGACGGCGTGCTCTCGGCCCTGGTCGACGGGTGCGTGCCGCTGCTGCGCCGGGACCGCGACGAGGAGGTGTCCGCGGTGACCGCGCTGGCCAGGCTGTTCGTCTCGGGCGTGCGGGTCGACTGGGAGCGGCTGTTCACCGGTGCCGGTGCGCGGCGCGCGGCCCTGCCGACCTACCCGTTCCAGCGCGAGCGATTCTGGCCGACACCGCTGCAGAACACCGCTGCGCCGCAACGGGATCCGCTGCTGCGGCTGGACTGGGTTCCCGCCGAGGCCGCGCCCGCGGGCGAGGACACCCGGTGGGTGGTGCTCGGCGACGACGTGCTCGGTGTCGCCGTGGCGCTGGACAAGGCCGGTCACCGGGTGACCGCCGCGCCCGCGCTCGCGGCGATCGCCGACGACGACGTGCCCGACGTCGTGCTGGTCCCGCTGACC
Organism: Saccharopolyspora sp. ID03-671; assembly: GCF_045278815.1. Taxonomy (NCBI): domain Bacteria; kingdom Bacillati; phylum Actinomycetota; class Actinomycetes; order Pseudonocardiales; family Pseudonocardiaceae; genus Saccharopolyspora; species Saccharopolyspora sp. ID03-671. Next base: position 1,884,281 of record NZ_CP134054.1, on the reverse strand, counting down.
TGCGAGGGCACCGGCGCCCGCGCCGCCCGCGAGACGGCGGCCCGAGTGCTGGGCCTGGTGCAGGAGTGGTCGGCCGACGACCGGTTCACCCGCAGCCGCCTGGTGCTCGCCACCCGGGGCGCGGTCGGCGGCGACGACCTCGCCGCCGCGACCGCGTGGGGCCTGGTGCGCTCGGCCCAGTCGGAGAACCCCGGCACGTTCCTGCTGGTCGACCTCGACGAGCCGGACGCGCTGCCGCTGGTGCCGGGACTGCTCGACTCCGGTGAGACCCAGGTGCTGCTGCGCGGAGGAACACCGCTGGTCGGCAGGCTCGACCGGATCACCGACCAGGCCGAACCCCGCGACTGGGACCCCGAGGGCACGGTGCTCATCACCGGCGGCACCGGTGGTCTGGGCGCCGAGCTCGCCCGGCACCTGGTCGCCGAGCGCGGCGTGCGGCACCTGCTGCTCGCGTCCCGCAGCGGCCCGGAAGCCGTGGGGGCGGCCGAACTCCGGGACGAGCTCGTCGAGAGCGGTGCCGAGGTCGCGGTCGCGGCCTGCGACTTCGCCGACCGCGCCGCCGTGGACCGGCTGGTGTCCGAAGTGGAGCGACCGCTGACGGCCGTGGTGCACGCCGCCGGTGTGCTCGACGACGGCATCATCTCGTCGCTGACGCCGGAACGGCTGGACGCGGTGCTGCGGCCCAAGGTCGACGGCGCCTGGAACCTGCACGAGGCCACCCGCGATCTCGACCTGTCGGCGTTCGTCCTCTACTCCTCGATCGCCGGGGTCATCGGCTCGGCCGGTCAGGGCAACTACGCGGCGGCCAACGCCTTCCTCGACGCCCTCGCCGAACACCGCCGGGCGCGGGGACTGGTCGCGACGTCGCTGGCCTGGGGTCCGTGGACCGAATCCGTCGGCATGACAAGCGGTTTGGACGACGGCGCCGCCGAGCGGATCGGGCGTTCCGACGTGCCGCCGCTGTCGGTGGCCCAGGGCCTCGCGCTGTTCGACGAGGCCACCGGCCGCGACGACGCGCTGCTGGTCGCCGCCCGGATCGCCGGTGGCCGCAACGACGGGCCCGTGGCCGCCGTGCTGCGCGGTCTGATCAGCGGACCCGAACCCGCGGCGCAGCGTCCCGACGTCGACCTGGCGAGCAGCCTCGCCGGCCTCGACCCGGACGAGCGGATGCGGCACCTGGTGGGTCTCGTGCGCGGCCACGCCGCCGGGGTCCTCGGCCACGCCTCGCCGGAGGCTGTGGACCCGGACAAGGAGTTCCGCCAGGTCGGCTTCGACTCGCTGACCGCGGTGGAGCTGCGCAACAGCCTGTCGGCCGCGTGCGGCGTGAAGCTGCCGTCGACGCTGGTGTTCGACCACCCGACGCCCGCCGAGCTCGCCGCGTTCCTCGCCGGGGAGCTCTTCGGCGCCGAAGCCGACCCGGTGGAGGTCCTGCTCGGCGAGCTCGACCGGCTGGAATCGCTGCTGGCCGCCAGCGACCCGGAGCAGCGGGCCCGCTCCGGCGCCCCGGCGCGGCTGCGCAACCTGCTGTCCCAGTACGGCGGGTCCGGCGCAGGAGCCGAGGAGGTCGCGGTGGCCGAGCGGATCCAGGCGGCCAGCACCGACGAGGTCCTGGCGTTCATCGACAACGAGCTCGGCCGCGACGCCGAGCGCTGATCCTGGTTTCGAGAAGGAAGGCACACCGGCCATGCCCGACGAAGAGAAGCTCGTTGAGTACCTGAAGTGGGTCACCGCCGACCTGCACAAGGCCCGTCAACGGCTGGAGGAGGTCGAGGCCGGCAAGCACGAACCGGTCGCGATCGTCGGTCTCGCCTGCCGCTTCCCCGGCGGGGTGCGCACGCCGGAGGACCTGTGGGAGGTGCTGGAGTCCGGCCGCGACGCGATCTCGGGCTTCCCGACCGACCGCGGCTGGGACCTGGGCACCCTCGCGGGCGGCGACGACGGTCGCAGCGCCACCCTGCGGGGCGGCTTCCTCCACGACGCGGCCGAGTTCGACCCGGGCTTCTTCGGGATCTCGCCGCGCGAGGCGCTGGCGATGGACCCGCAGCAGCGCCTCCTGCTCGAAACCACCTGGGAGGCCGTCGAACGCGCCGGCATCGACCCGGTGTCGCTGCGCGGCAGCCGGACCGGGGTGTTCGTCGGCACCAACGGTCAGGACTACGGGCACGTGCTCATCGGCTCGCAGGAGGACGTCGGCGGGCACGCCGGGATGGGCACCGCGGCCAGCGTGCTCTCCGGCCGCGTCGCCTACAGCTTCGGCTTCGAGGGGCCGGCGGTGACGGTGGACACCGCGTGCTCCTCGGCGCTGGTGTCGCTTCACCAGGCGGCGCAGGCGCTGCGCGGCGGCGAGTGCTCGCTGGCGGTGGCGGGTGGGGTCACCGTCATGGCCACCTCGTCGAACTTCGCCGGGTTCACCCGGCAGGGCGGGCTCGCCCCGGACGGGCGGTGCAAGGCGTTCTCCGACGACGCCGACGGAACCGGCTGGTCGGAGGGCATCGGCGTGCTGCTGGTGGAGAAGCTCTCCGACGCCGAGCGCCACGGGCACCCGGTGCTGGCGGTGCTTGAGGGCAGCGCGGTCAACCAGGACGGCGCCTCCAACGGGCTGACCGCGCCCAACGGTCCCGCGCAGCGCGAGGTGATCCGCGCGGCCCTGGCCTCCGCCGGACTCGGACCGTCCGATGTGGACGCCGTGGAGGCGCACGGCACCGGAACGACCCTGGGCGACCCGATCGAGGCGCAGGCGCTGCTGGCGACCTACGGGCAGGAGCGGGAGCAGCCGCTGCGGCTCGGCGCGATCAAGTCCAACATCGGCCACACCCAGGCGGCGGCCGGTGCCGCCGGGGTCATCAAGATGGTGCTGGCGCTGCAGCACGAGCTGCTGCCCCAGACCCTCCACGTCAGCGAGCCGTCGGCGCACGTCGACTGGTCGGCGGGCAGCGCACGCCTGCTCACCGAGCCGGAGGCGTGGCCGCGCGGCGAGAAGCCGCGCCGCGCCGGGGTGTCCTCGTTCGGCGTCAGCGGCACCAACGCCCACGTCATCCTCCGCGAAGCGCCCGAACCGGCCGAGGAACCGGAGCCCGCGGCCACCGGCCCGGCCCCGCTGGTCGTCTCGGCGAAGTCCGCCACCGCCCTGGAAAACCAGATCGAGCGCATCACCCGGCTCGACGCCCACCCCCTGGACATCGGCCACTCGCTGCTCGCCACCCGCCCGACCTTCGACCACCGAGCAGTCCTCATCACCGGCGAAGACGGCCCCGTCGAAGCCGCCCGAGGCGAGGCGAGGTCCGGCGAGTTGGCACTCCTCTTCGCAGGCCAAGGCTCCCAACGTCTCGGCATGGGCCGGGAGCTCTACACGCGTTTCCCTGTGTTCGCGGAGGCCTTGGATGAGGTCTTGTCCCACCTCGAACCCTCGGTCCGAGAGGTCATGTGGGGCGAGGACGAGGAAGCCCTGAGCCAGACGGGCAACGCCCAACCGGCCCTGTTCGCGATCGAGGTGGCTCTGTATCGCCTGATCGAGTCCTTCGGCATCACCTCGGCAAAACTCGTCGGCCACTCGATCGGTGAGGTGGCCGCGGCCCACGTGGCGGGCGTGTTGTCCCTGCATGACGCCTGCACCCTGATCACGGCCAGAGCTTCGTTGATGCAGGCCTTGCCTGCGGGCGGGGTGATGGTGGCGGTGCGCGCGAGCGAGTCCGAGGTGCTTCCGTTTCTGTCGGGTGGTTCTGCTGGTGTCGAGAACTCCCATATTCAGGGTGTCGAAAACAGCGGTTTTCGTCGCGATGAAAACAGCGGTTTTCGATCGGGTGACAGTGGTGGTTCTCGGCCGGGGGTGGTGTCTCTCGCGGCGGTGAACGGGCCCGAGTCCGTGGTTCTGGCCGGGGACGAGGGCGCTGTTCTTGAGGTTGCCGGGAAGTGGGAGTTCAGGCGGCTGAGGGTTTCTCATGCTTTTCACTCGGCTTTGATGGAGCCGATGTTGGGGGAGTTCCGGGAGGTTGTTCAGGGGTTGTCGTTCCTGGAGCCTCGGGTTCCGATCGCTGCTCCCGGGGACGTGACGTCCGCTGAGTACTGGGTGGAGCACGTTCGGGAGGCCGTGCGGTTCCACGACTCCGTGACGTCGTTGCGGGAGGAAGGGGTCACGCGGTTCCTGGAGGTGGGTCCGGACGGGGCGCTGTCGGCGATGGTCGACGGATGTGTCCCGGCGCTGCGGAAGGACCGGGGTGAGGACGTCGCGTTCCTGACCGCGCTGGCCCGGTTGCACGTCAGCGGGCCCGGGGTCGACTGGACACCGCTGTTCGCCGGGAGCGGGGCGCGGAAGGTGGAGCTGCCGACCTACCCGTTCGACCGCGAGCGGTACTGGCCCGAGTCCGTGATCGACCCGCGCACCGCGTTCGGCAAGCTCGACGAGCCGCGGGGTGCGCTGCACCGCGTCGACTGGGTGAGCACCGACGTCGGCACCGCGTCCTCCGGTGCCCGCTGGGCGATCATCGGCAGCGACGAGCTCGACCTCGCCCACCTGCTCTACAGCGCGGGCCAGACCGTCACCGGCTACGGCGAAACCCTCGCCGACGCCGCCGGTGACAGCGGCATCGCCCCCGACGTCTTCCTGGTGACCCTCTCCAGCGGCCGGGACGCCGCCGACGCGCACGCCCTCGCCGAGCGGGTGCTGGGGCTGGTGCAGGAATGCCTCGCCGACCCGCGCTACGACCGCGCGCGCGTCGTGTTCGTCAGCCACGGCGCCACCACCGGCGAAGACCTCGCCTCCGCCGCGGCCTGGGGCCTCGTGCGCTCGGCCCAGTCGGAGAACCCGGGACGGTTCCTGCTCGTCGACTCGGACGGCGAACCGCTCTCGGCCGCGACGCTGCCCGAGCTGGTCTCCACCGACGAACCGCAGGTGCTGGTGCGGGGCGGAAGAACCCACGTCGCCCGTCTCGTCGAACTCCCGCGCACCGAAACCCCGCACGCCGACTGGGATCCCGAGCGCACGGTGCTCATCACCGGCGGAACCGGCGGCCTCGGCGCCGAACTCGCGCGCCACCTGGTCACCCGGCGCGGCGTCCGGCACCTGCTGCTGGTCAGCCGCCGCGGCGCCGACGCGCCGGGAACCGCCGAGCTGCAGGCCGAACTCGCCGAGCACGGCGCCGCCGCGACCGCCGCGGCGGTCGACGTCGCCGACCCCGACGCCGTGACGACCCTGCTCAAGTCGATCCCGGCCGAGCACCCGCTGGGCGCGGTCGTGCACACCGCCGGCGTCCTCGACGACGGGCTGGTCGACGCGCTCACCCCGCAGCGGCTCGCCGACGTGATGCGCCCCAAGGTCGACGGCGCGTGGAACCTGCACGAGGCCACGCGCGATCTCGACCTGTCGGCGTTCGTCCTGTACTCGTCGCTGGCCAACGTCCTCGGCGGCGCCGGGCAGGGCAACTACGGCGCCGCCAACGCCTACCTCGACGCCCTCGCCGCCCACCGCAGGGCCGCCGGACTCCCGGGCGTGTCGCTGGCGTGGGGCCCGTGGATGCAGACGGGCGGCATGACCGGCGAGCTCAGCGACGCCGCGCTGGACCGCATCACCCGCTCCGGCATACCCCCGCTGGCGCCCGAGCGGGGACACGCCCTGTTCGACGCCGCCCTCACCGGCGACGACGCCCTGCTGATCGCGGCCCACGTCGAGACCGGCTCGCGCGGCCACGTCGCCCCGCTGCTGCGGGGCCTGCACCCCGACGAACCCGCCGACCGGCCCTCCGGCACGGCCGCGGTCACCTTCCGGGACCGGCTGCGCGAAGCGGACCCGGAGGCGCGGGAACCCATGCTGCGGGTCCTCATCGTCGACACGTCGGCCGCGCTGCTTGGCCACCCCGATCCCAGCGCCGTCGATCCCGAACGCGACTTCCTGGAGCTGGGTTTCGACTCGCTCATCGCCGTGGAGCTGCGCAACCAGCTCTCCGAGCAGCTCGGCGTGCGGCCCTCCAGCTCGATCGTCTTCGACAGTAAGACCCCCGCCCAGCTCGCCAAGACCCTGCTCGGCGAACTCGGCTCCCTCGACGGGCCCAGCGCCGCGCCCACCCCGGGCCTGGGCCGGGCCGTGGACCCGGGCGACACGCTGCACGGGCTGTTCATGCAGTCGGTCAGCTCCGGCCAGACGCTGCAGGGACTCCAGGTCCTCAAGCACGTCGCCCTGCTGCGACCGCAGTTCGAGAACCCCGCCGAGCTGGAGGAACTGCCCACCCCGGTCCCGCTGGCCGACGGCCCGAAGCAGCCGAAGCTGATCTGCATCAGCGCCCCGGGCGCCACCGCGGGCATCCACATGTACGCGCGGCTGGCGGCGCAGCTGCGCGGCAAGCGCGAGGTCGCCGCGCTGCCGCTGGTCGGCTTCGAACCCGGCGAACCGCTGCCCGCGACCGGCGAAGCCGCCGCCCGCTGGGTCGCCGAGGCCGTGCTGCACGCCAGCGACGGCGAACCGTTCGCGCTCGTCGGCCACTCCTCCGGCGGCACCCTCGCCTACTTCGCGGCCGCCGTGCTGGAGGAGACCTGGGGCATCACGCCCGAGGCGGTGATCATGCTCGACACGCTCAGCCTCCGCTACGACAGCCACGAGGGCATGGACTTCGACGCGGTCACCACAAACTACTTCAACACCATGGAATCCCCCGCGGTGAGCCTCAACAGCGCCCGGTTGTCGGCGATGGCGCACTGGTTCGTCCGCATCGTCGACATCGGACTGGAGACCTCGGCGCCGAAGCTGATGATCCGCTGCGCCAAGGAGGTCGACGGCACCGACCTGGAGATCACCGGCAAGGACGTCGCCGTTCCGCACGACGACCTCCGGCTGGTCCAGACCGACCACATGTCGATGGTGAAGGAGGACTCCGACCTGACCGCGCAGGTGATCGAGGACTGGCTCGGCACCCGAACCCCGACCGCACCTGGAGAGGTGTCATGACCGCAACAGACGAAGAGCTCCCCCTGGTGGGAGTCGAACGCCCGTCCATCCTCAGCTTCAGCCAGGTCCGCCTCGACCTGCAGAAGAAGGCGCCGGTGTGCCGCATCCGCACGCCCGCCGGTGACGAGGCGTGGCTGGTGACCCGGCACGCCGAGGTCAAGGAGCTGCTGCAGGACAACCGGCTCGCCCGGTACCACCCGGACCCGGCCAACGCGCCGCGGTTCCTGCGCAACCCGATGCTGGACATGCTCGTCACCAACACCGACGTGGAGACCGAGCGCAAGGTCCACGAGGAGAAGCGCGCCCTCTACACCAAGAGCTTCGCGGCCCGCCGCGTCCTCGACCGCAAGTCGCGGGTGGAGGTCATCGCGCACGCCAAGATCGACGAGATCATCGCCGCCGGTCAGCCCGCCGACCTGCACGAGATGTTCTCCACGGTGTACTCGCAGAACGCGCTGTGCGACATGATCGGCATCCCCGAGGACGCCCGCGAGGAGCTGCTGACCCAGATGGACCGGGTCGGCGCCGTCGACCGGGAGCACGCCGAAGGCGGCATGGAGTCGGTGTTCGCGTTCGCCGCCGAGGTCGGCAGGCGTCGCCGGGACGACCCCGGCGACGACGTGATCACCCGGTTCGTCGAGAGCGGCCTGACCGACGACGAGATCGGCATGCACGTCGTGGTCCTGCTGTTCACCGGCCTGGCCGGGCTGGTCAGCCACCTCGACTTCGGGGTGCTGCTGTTCCTGCTCAACCCGGAGCAGCGCGAGCTGGCGCTCGACGACCCGGAGATCATGGCGCGCGCCGTCGACGAGGTGATGCGGGCGACCATCGGCAGCCCCGTCCTGCCGCGCTACACCAGCGAGGACATGGAGGTCGGGGGAGTGACGATCCCCTCCGGTGACCTGGTGATGCTGGACTTCTCGCTGGCGAACTTCGACGACCGCGTCTACGAGAGCCCCGAGCGGTTCGACGTCACCCGCACGCCCAACCCGCACTTCACCTTCGGCCACGGCATGCGCCACTGCACCGGGGCGCCGCTGGTGCGGATCATCATGGCGGTCGGGTTCACGGCCCTGTTCTCGCGGCTGCCGGAGCTGAGCCTCGCGGTGCCGCAGTCGGAGCTGGAATCGCGCGCGGGCGGCAAGCTCGCCGGCGGCCTCGAACGATTCCCGATCCGCTGGTGAGGGAGGTCCGGAGATGATGGGCGAAGAGCTCCGCGCGTGCCCGTTCCCGATGCCGCGCGACGACGCGCACCGGCTGGACCCGCCTCCCGAGTACCGGCGGCTCCGCGAGGAGGAGCCGGTGTGCCGGGTGCGGACGTCGGCGGGCGACGACGCGTGGGTGATCAGCCGCTACGACGACGTGCGGGCCGCGCTCAGCGATCCGCGGCTGAGCTCCCAGGTGGCGCACCCGGGATATCCGCGGTTGTTCTTCCCGGAACCGGCACCGCCCGGGGCGTTCGTCCAGTCCGACCCGCCGGACCACACCCGCTACCGGCGGATGGTGGTCGGCCAGTTCACCCGCAAGCGGGCCGAGGCGATGCGGCCCTACCTGCAGGAACTGGTGGACGCCCGGATCGACGCGATGCTCGCGGCGGGACCGCCGGTGGACCTCGTGGCCGAGTACGCCAAGGAGGTCCCGCTGTCGGTGATCTGCAAGCTGCTCGGCGTGCCCTACCGGGACCGGGTGGCGTTCGGCCGGTGGGTGCAGAAGCTCAACGAGCCGACCGCGAACCCGTCGGTGAACAAGGGCGCGGCGAGCTCGCTGTTCCAGTACCTGCGCAGGCTCGTCACGGCCAAGGCGAAGAAGCCCACCGACGACCTGCTGGGCTGGCTCGCCGGCAACCACCTCGCCAACGGCGAGATCACCCGGGAGGAGATCACCGCGATGGCGATGATGCTGCTCTCGGCCGGCTACGACACCTCGGCCAGCGCCATCTCGCTGAGCGTCATGACGCTGCTGGAGAACCCGGACCAGCTGGCCAAGCTCCGCGACGACCCGAGCTTGATCAACAGTGCCGTGGAGGAGCTGCTGCGGCACCAGAACATCATGCAGTGGGGCATGGGCCGGGTCGCCCTGGAGGACGTGGAGATCGCGGGCCGCACCATCCCGGCGGGCGACGGCGTGATCCTCCTGCTGCCGTCGGCGGACCGCGACGAGGCGGCCCACCCCGACGCGGATCGCCTGGACATCACCCGGGAGACGGGAATCTCCCTGTCCTTCGGACACGGCCTCCACAGCTGCGTCGGCAAGTTCCTGACCCGGGTCGAGATGCAGGTGGCGATCGGCACTCTCGTCCGCCGCATCCCCACCCTCGCCCTCGCCACCCCGCTGGAGGACCTCCACTACCGGGACGCAGCGATCACCTACAGCGTCCGAGAACTCCCCGTCACCTGGTGACACGCGGAATGCGGCCGCGATCGGGGACCTGATCGCGGCCGCATTCCGCGACACCCCCGGGGCGGCGCAGCGCTGGGCCGACCCCGTCGGGGAGGCGGGTTCGGGCAGCGACATCGTGCGGAGGGGACGGTTTTAGCCAGAATCGCCCGGGATTTCGGGGGTGAGATCCCGGGCGATTCTGGCTAGAACCGTCCCCCGGGTGACGTTCGAGCCGAACGGGACCGAGGCGCTGCGGCGAGTCTGTGACCGCGTGGCCCGGGTGTGGGCCACGCGGTGTGGGCAGCTCAGGGTCGCTGGGCCGCGAGCAGGAGGTAGCCGAGCTCCTTGACGTCGATGAGGCCGGGGGCGGGGATGCCCGCGGCCAGGGCCTGGTCGAGGGTGGCTTCGGGGTGGTCGGCCGCCCAGTCCGTCCAGGGCTTGGACATCGCGATGAAGGTCTTGCGGGTCGTGTGGTCGCTGATGTCGCGGATCTCGTCGAACAGCATCCCGGCGTCGCGCAGCATTTGCGGGTAGTCCTCGACCGGGACCGTGGTGATCAGGGAGCTCTCCAGCAGCAGGTCCACGAACGGGCGGTGGACCTCGGGGATCGGGGCGCGCTCGAAGAAGTCCGTGAGGACCAGGCGGCCACCAGGGCGCAGCACGCGGGCGATCTCGCCGAGCACCTGCCTGCGGTCCGGCATGTGCATCATCGACTCCAGCGCGAACACCGCGTCGAACGAGGCGTCCGGGAACGGCAGCCGCAACGCGTCCGCCAGCTGGAAGTCCAGCCGCAGATCTTCCGACCGCGCAACGGCTTTCGCCTGCTCGATCTGCGCCTCGCTGACCGTGATGCCGGTGACCTGCGCGCCCGTGCGGCGAGCCGTCCGCAGCGCGGGCCCGCCGATGCCGCACCCGACGTCGAGCACGTGGTGGGTGTCGTCGACGCGCAGCCGGTCGATCACCATGTCGGTGAGCCGCAGCGCCGCGACCCCCAGGGGCGCGTCGTCGTCCTCGGACTCCCAGTAGCCGAAGTGCAGGTGCTCGCCGAAGCCGAAGTTCGGCACCTCCGCCTCCTCGGGCCACAGTTCGCGGGACTCGGCGGCGAACCGGTCGTAGAGCTTGCCGACGGCCTCGGCGTTCGAGGTGCTCGTCTCGGACATCAACGGCTCCTAGGGTTTTCGTCGTGGTCGGTGCCGCCGAGGAGTCGGGTGAACACCTCGGTCAACTCCGCGACCGGGTCCGCGGCGGCGTCCGCGCTGCGCCAGGCGACGAACCGGTCCGGGCGGATCAGCACCGCGCCGCGCTCGGTGACGCCGCGGTGCCCGACCCACGCCGAGCGCGGGTCCAGGTGGTCGCCGTCGAGGTGCCCGATGCTCACCGCGTCCAGCGGCAGCTCGGAGCGCTTGACGAGCTCGACCGCGGCCTCGGTCCACCGGTCGTCCTCGCCCGCGATCAGCAGGAACCGACCCGGCCGGACCAGGTCCATGATCGGGTAGCGGTGGCCGTCCCGGTCCTCCAGCAGCGCGTGCGGCAGCGGCCGGCCGGGACGCGTGCCGGGCTGGTAGTGCCGGATCGGGTCGGGATTGGCGGGTTCCGGCGTGCCGTCGGGCAGCACCGCGCCGGACTCGTAGGTGTAGCCGGTCTCCAGGTTGAGGGCGTTGAACTCCATCGACTGGCCGGCGATGGCCCGGTGCACCGAGGCGCGGAACTCCGCGTCCTCCGGCAACCCGCTCCACAGCCTGCGCAGCGCAGTCCAGTTCTCCGACGGGACGCTGTCCGGGCCCATGCCGACGACCTCGATCGCCGAGAGGTGGTTGACGATGTTGTTCACCGCCTGCCCGACGGTGCGCCCGGTGACCTTGCGGCGCTCGACCTCGTAGCTGTCCAGCAGCGCCTCCCCGGCGTCGCCGTGGAGCACCGCCGCGAGCTTCCAGGCGAGGTTGTGCGCGTCCTGCACCGCCGAGTTCAGCCCGTACCCGCCGGTGGGCGGGAAGCGGTGCGCGGCGTCGCCGAGCAGGAAGATCCGGCCGTCGCGGAACCGCTCCGCGACCGAGCCGCCCATCGTCCAGCGCGACACGGCGTGCACCTGCATCTCGGACTCGGCGAGCCCGAGGATGGTGCGGACCTCGGCCAGCACCGACTCGTCGCCGGGTGCGTCGGCACCACCGGTGACCGGGCTGGTGTGCACGACCCACTCCTCGGAGTCCGGGCCCCAGCGGGTGGGGCCCGCGGGCAGCAAGGTCGCGCCGACACCGGTTTCCGGCAGCCAGAACCAGCGCAGCAGGACCTCGGGATCCGACACGCGCGTCGACAGGTCGGCGGTCAGGTGCACTGACACCATGCGCGCGATGTCGTCCATGCCCTCGAAACCGATGCCCAGCGCGGGACCGATCATCCGGCCGCCGTCGCAGGCCAGCAGGTAGTCGCCGCGCACCCGGTAGGTCTCACCGGTCGCGCCGTCGCGCACCGTCGCGGTCACGCCGGTGCCGTCCTGCTGGAAGTCGGTCAGCTCGTGGCCGAACCGGACGCGGCCCGGGCCGAGCTCGTCGGCGCGCTGCTTGAGCAGCGGTTCGAGGTGGCGCTGCGGCAGGTTCGCCGGACGGCAGTGGCTCGCGGCCGCCCACGCCGGGTTGGCGCCGCCCGCACCCCACAGCTCGACCTTGCCCAGGCAACGACCCCTCTCGGGATCGTCGGTGCCCTCGATGTACCAGCCGGCGTGGGTCATGTTCTGCGGCGGCGTGCCGCGCTCGTAGACGGCGTCGGCGACGCCCGCGTCGCGCAGGATCTCCATCGTCCGCTGGTGCAGGATGTGCGCCTTGGGCAGCGTCGAGGTCGTCGGCGCCGCGCTGACCAGCAGCGATTCCACTCCCAGCGAGGACAGCAGGATCGACGCGGTCAACCCCGCGCCACCACCTCCGACGATGAGCACCGGCACATCGCAGGGGCCCGGCTCGCTCATGTTCTCCTCCTGCCCGGCGCCGCGGCGGTGCGGAACCGGATTTCAACGGAAGTCGGGAACCCGATTTCAATGGAAATCCGGGACCCGGTTTCCATTGAAATCAGGTCACTCGGGTTTGCGGCCGATGACGGCGCCGTCGGCGCCCGCAGCGTTGATGCGTATCACCTCCAGGTCGACGAATCCCGCGTCGGCGAGCCAGTCCTGGTACTCGGCCTCCGAGTAGTTCTGCCCGCCCGCGTGGCTGACCAGCATGTTCAGCCCCATCACCGCGGCGTTGGCGGGTCCGGTGCGGTCGGGGTCGAGCAGCAGCTCGCAGATGAGCACGGAGCCTCCGGGTTCGAGCGCGGCGAAGCACTTGTCCAGCAGTTCCCGGTTGGTCTTCTCGTCGCCGCAGTGCATGACCTGGCTGAGCAGCATGACGTCGTAGCCGCCGGGAAGCGTCTCGTCGGTGGTGAAGTCACCGGGCACGGCGTCGATGACGTCGTCGAGCCCGGCCTCGGCGATCTTGCGCTCGACGACGGTGCACACGTGCGGCAGTTCGTAGACGCCCGCGCTCAGCCCCGGAACCCGGCTGCACAGCTCGATCGGGATGCCGCCGGAACCGCCGCCGACGTCGAGGAGCCGCTGGTGGCGGCTGAAGTCGTAGGCCGCGCCGAGCTCCTTGCCGGTGTAGCCGGCCAGCGCGTGCATCGCCTCCCAGAAGAAGTTCATCATGAAGTCGTTGGGGGCGAAGACCGTGTCCTGCTGCTGCTCGGGGTCGACGAACATCGACCGGTTCGTGCGCAGCGAGTTCACCAGCTGCTCCCAGCCGGGGTAGAGGCCGCGGTCGTAGAACTGCACGAAACCGCCGAAGAAGTAGGGCTTTCCCTTGACCAGGAACTCCTCGGCCATCGCCGAGTTCCGGTAGCGGCCGTCGCGCTTGTCGAGCAGGTCGAGCGCCACCAGCGCCGGCAGCAGGATGTCCGCCGGGCGCTGCTGCAGCCCGATCTCCGCGGCGAACTCCTCGGCGGTGACCTCGCGTCCTCCGGAGAGCCGGGTGAACACGTCCAGCTCCACCGCGGCCGCGAAGGTCTTGAAGCGCATGAATCCGGTGGTCAGATCGAGCAGCGGCTGCTGGCTGACCTCGTTCGCGTTGTCCGTCAAGGCTTCTCCTGGGCGTGGAAGGGCCGGACGATGACACGATAGGCGGGCGGGCGTTAGTGAAACGCCCACTGCTTCACCAAGATCGCGTCGGGATCACGGCTTCTTGCGGGCGATGTGGTGCCGGTAGCTGTGGTAGGACTGCTGGGCGCGCCTGGGCCGGATGCGGGTCGCCTCCAGCACCTGGTCGACCACGTCGCGGTGTCCGACGAAATCGGCTCCGGCGAGGTGAGAACCGCCGCGCCCCATCATGATCCGGGTCTTGACCGACAGCTTCTTCGCCGAGAAGTTCCGGCGGTAGAAGCTTCCCGGTTCCAGGCGCTTGCGGATCGCCGAGCGCACCCGCTCGGTCACGTCGACGTCCTCGATCCACTCCAGCGGCCCGTCCTGCTGCTTGATCCGGCCGAGCAGCTCGTGGGACTGGTCGATGAACAGGTCGATGTGCGAGAGGTACCCGCCGGGCTTGAGCACGCGGGCGGCCTCGTTCAGGAATCCGCCGAGATCGGGGTAGTTGTGGGAGCTCTCGACGTTGAGCACCACGTCGAACTCGCCGTCGGCGAAGGGCAGGTCCTCCGCGTCGCCCTGCACGAAGCGCAGCCGCTCGCCCCGGGACAGCCGCGCGTTGGCGCGGTCGGTGGCGGCCTGCGACAGGTCGAGCCCGACGACCTCCGAGGCGTCGATGATCCGCGACACGAAGTTCAGCCCCTCGCCGAGACCGCAGCCGACTTCGAGGACCTTCTTGCCCGCGTAGTCGGCCAGCGGGACCGGAACCTGGCGCAGCGCCTGGAAGTACAGCTGCTCGGAGAACCCGTCGGTGCCGTGCTCGTCGAAACCCGGTATCAGAGAACGGATCTCGCGCAGCACGTCCTCGTCGTGCAGGCCCCAGTTCCAGAAGTCGCCCTGGGTCGACCACGAGGCGACCCCGTTGTAGATCTCCGACACCGCGCCCTTGACCCGCTCGGGCGGCGGACCGGAGGAGTGCTTGGTGTTGAGCTTGCGGAAGCCCGAGCTGAAGTCGTCCGCGGTCGCGGAGTCCTGCGCGCTCGTCGACATGGTGGTCCGCCCTTTCTGGTCAGTGCCGTGGGTCGCGCCGGGCCGCGACCGGCCTGCGCTGGAGGGACGGCGACCCGGTGATCTGGGCGCGCAGCTCGCGCACGAGCCGGGTGAGGTCGGCGCGGTCGCGCGCCCCGCCGAAGACGTAGAAGTCCGGCCGCACCAGCACCGCGACCTGCCGGGACTCGGTGAGGTACGGGAGATAGGTGTTGCCGACGTCGACGACCTCGTGCGGGCCCGCGTGCTTGGGACCGGACCCGAACGGCAGCACCCGCACCAGGTGCGCGCCGAGGTCGTCGAGGAACGAGCGGGACTCGTCGTCGAGCGCCTCGCGCGGGTCCACCGAGGACAGCAGCACGAAACCGCGACCGACCACGTCGTCGAACAACCCGCGCTGCTCGCCGCGCGCCACCGCGCCCTGCGGCATGAGCTCCCCGGCGGGCTTGGCGATGGTGCGGCCGAGGGCCCGCCGCAGGAACCCGTCCTCCAGCGCGAACGACGGCGGCGCGGCCTCGGGCTGGTCCTGCTCGGAGCGCGCGGCGATGAGGTACTCGTCGCGGGCCGCGGCCTTGGCCGGGTCGAGCTCGGAGACCAGCTTGCCCATCTCGATGGAGGCGTCGGTGGTGCGCCGGACCTGCTCGGCGCGCTCGGCGGGGTAGGTGTCCAGCAGCCGCTCGGCGGCCCGGCCGCCCAGCACCAGGTCCAGCCGCCACGCCAGGCTCGCCGCGTCCCGCACGCCCGAGCACATGCCCTGACCTGCGAACGGTGGCATCAGGTGCGCCGAGTCCCCGGCCAGCAGCAGCCGCCCGCTGCGCCACTGCTCGGTCATGCAGGCGTCGAAGGTGTAGACGATGTTGCGGGTCAGCTTCGCGTTCTCCGGGGACACGCCGTGCGGTTCGAGCAGCCGCCACAGCGCCTCCTCGGTGCTGAACTCCTCGACGGTTTCGCCGGGCAGCAGCATGAACTCCCACCGGCGGTGACCGCGCCCGCTGGCGACGATGGTCGTCGGCCGCGCCGGGTCGCAGATCTGCACGTCGGTCGGGTGGAATTCGCGCGGCTCGTGGAACACCACGTCGCACAGCAACCAGTCCTGGGAGAACCCGTGGTCGGTGACCTGCGCGCCGATGTGCTCGCGGACGACGCTGTTCGCCCCGTCGCAGCCGACCAGCCACGAGCCGGTGATGCGGCCGTCCTCCAGCGCCGGGCCGGACGCGCGCACCTCGACGTGGTCGCCGTGATCGGTCAGGTCCTCGACCTCGTGGCCGCAGAGCAGCCGCAGGTTCGGCAGCGTCTCGGCGTGCGCGCGCAGCGCGGCCTCGTACGAAGGCTGGTGCATGACAGCGGCTTTCGGCCAGCCCTGGTGGCCGGGCCGGTACGGCGCGTCGAAGCTGAGCAGCACGTCGCCGGCCGCGTTGCGGAACTCGTAGACGCCCATCGGCTCGCCGAGATCGTGCAGCTGGTCGCCGATCCCGGCGGCGGCGAAGTTCCGGGAGGTCTCGCCGTCGATGGTGACGACGCGCGGGAACGGGTACTGCTCGGCGTAGCGCTCCAGGACCGCCACCTGCCATCCGCGGTGCGCGAGCAGCAGGGCGAGGGTCAGCCCCACCGGGCCGCAGCCGACGATCACCACGTCCGCGTCGGCACCGCGGTCGGACCTTGGGGGCTCAGCTGGGATCGACATCTCACTTCCGCTCGAAGTCGGTGGCGTGGGCGGCGTTGCGGCGTCAACCGTAGGCGCAGAACACTCGGGGAACTCCCAGTCCTGAACTCCCGCGATCCCGGCGCGGGTGCTTGCTAGGGAAATTCTCACTACCCCTCGGTCTAGCGTCGCGGCTGGTTGCAAGCGACGTCGTCCGGTGCCGAGGCGTCCCGGTTCGCCCTGCCGGTTACGGCCCGAGCGGCGGCCGACCCGATCAGCCACTGGACGAGGGAGCGTCGCCGTCGTGTTACGTACCGAACTCATCCGGCCGCTGTCCGAGCTGCTGCGCGAGCACGCCGAGCGGTGGCCGGACAAGATCGCGTTCAGCGACCACCGGCGGGACCTCACCTACGCCGACTACGAGCGGCGCACGGCACGGCTGGCGGGTCACCTGGCGGACCGGCTGGACCGCGGCGACCGGGCGATGATCTACCTCGGCAACTCGGTGGAGACGCTGGAGGCCTACCTCGCGGTGATCCGGGCCAGTGGTGTGGCGCTGCCGTTCAACCCGCACTCCGCCGACGCCGAGCTGTCCTACGTCCTCGACGACAGCGGCGCCCGCGTCGTGATCACCGACCGCGGACGGCTCGACCAGGTCGTGGCCGCGCAGCGGGAGCGCCCGCACCTGCGGATCGTGGTCACCGGCGACGACCCGCTTCCCGAGGGCACCCCGGCCGAGGTCACCCGCTACGCGGACCTGATGGCCGCCGCACCGGCGCAGGCCGCCCGCGACGACCAGGACCTCGACGACGTCGCCTGGATGCTCTACACCTCCGGCACCACCGGCAAGCCCAAGGGCGTGCTGTCGACGCAGCGCAGCTGCCTGTGGTCGGTGGCGGCCTGCTACGCGCCGATCGTCGGCCTGTCCGGGCAGGACCGGGTGCTGTGGCCGCTGCCGCTGCACCACAGCCTCGCGCACGTGCTGTGCGTGATCGGCGTGACCGCGGTCGGCGCCACCTGCCGCGTCCTCGACGGCTTCTCCGGCGAGGAGGTGCTGCGCGCGTTCCAGGACGAGACCTACACGTTCCTCACCGGCGTGCCCGCGATGTACCACCACCTGCTGGAGGCCGCCCAGAACCACGACGTCGACACGAGCGGGCTGGAGCGCTGCTTGACCGCCGGGTCGGTGTGCCCGGCGTCGCTGCGCACGGCCTTCGAGGAGACCTTCGGCGTCCCGCTGCTCGACGGCTACGGCAGCACCGAGACCTGCGGTCTGATGGCGGTGAACTGGCAGCACGGCACCCGCGTCGACGGCTCCTGCGGCCTGCCGGTGCCGGGTCTGGCGTTGCGGCTCGTGGACCCGGACACCGGGCTCGACGTGGCGGGCGGTGAGGGCGAGGTGTGGGTGCGCGGCCCGAACCTGATGGTGGGCTACCACGACCAGCCGGAGGCGACGGCGGCCGCGCTGCCGGGCGGCTGGTACCGCACGGGCGACCTGGCCAGGCAGGACGAGGCCGGCTACCTGACCATCACCGGCCGGGTGAAGGAGCTGATCAACCGGGGCGGGGAGAACATCCACCCCGGCGAGGTCGAGGAAGTCCTGCGCGGCGCCCCCGGGGTCGCCGACGTCGCCGTGGCGGGCGAACCGCACGAGGTGCTCGGCGAGGTGCCGGTGGCCTTCGTGGTTCCGCGCGAGACCGGAGTCGACACCGAGGCGTTGTTCGCGGTGTGCCGGGAGCGGCTTTCCGGCTTCAAGATCCCCGAGCGGCTCTACGAGACCGGGCGCATCCCCCGGACGGCTTCCGGCAAGGTCACCCGGCACCTGTTGCACGACTTGCCCGCGCGCCTGCTCGCCGACCGGGAGTCGTTCTCCAGCGAGCTGCTCGACGACGCCTCGTGCGTGACCGAGGCGGACGAGGCGGCGACCTCCGAGCTGCGGCAGCGGCTGACCGGCCTGTCATCGCAGGAGCAGGAGGTGTTCCTGCTGGAGCTGGTGTGCGCCGAGGTCTCGCAGGCCCTCGGGCTCGATTCGCTGAGCACCGCTGCGGCCCGGAGCGCGTTCCGCGAGCTCGGGTTGACCTCGATGAGCGCGGTGGCGTTGCGCAACCGCCTGACCGCCGCCACCGGCCTGGACCTGCCCGCTCCGGTGGCGTTCGACCACCCGACTCCGCACGCGCTGGCCCGCCACCTGCTTGCCGAACTGCTCGGCACGCGAACCCGGTCCCCGATCGCCGAGCCGCGCCCGGAGCCCGGCGAGCCGATCGCGATCGTCGGCATGGGGTGTCGCTTCCCCGGCGGGGTGAGCTCGCCGGAAGACCTCTGGCAGCTGGTCGCCGACGGCGGTGACGTGCTGTCGCCGTTCCCGGCCGATCGCGGCTGGAACCTCGCCGAGCTCGGCGGCGAACATGGCCGTCCCGGCACCAGCGCCACCCGGCACGGCGGATTCCTGCACGACGCAGCCGATTTCGACGCCGGGTTCTTCGGCATCTCCCCGCGCGAGGCCCTGGCGATGGACCCGCAGCAGCGGCTGCTGCTGGAGGTCTCCTGGGAGGCGCTGGAGCGCTCGGGCATCGACCCGACGACGCTGCGCGGCCGCGACGCGGGCGTGTTCACCGGCGTCATGTACCACGACTACGGCACGGGTCTCGTCGGCGCGCCCGAGGGGACCGAGGGCTACTGGACGACCGGGACCGCGGGCAGCGTCGCGTCCGGCCGCGTCGCCTACGCGCTCGGGTTCGAGGGGCCGGCGGTCACGGTGGACACGGCGTGCTCGTCGTCGCTGGTGTCGATGCACCTGGCGGCGCAGTCGTTGCGGCAGGGGGAGTGCTCGCTGGCGCTGGCCGGGGGCGCCACGGTCATGTCGACTCCGTCGACGTTCGTCGAGTTCACCAAGCAGGGCGGCCTGGCCCCCGACGGCCGCTGCAAGTCCTTCTCCGACGACGCCGACGGCGTCGGCTGGTCCGAGGGCGCCGGCGTGCTCGTGCTGGAGCGCCTGTCCGACGCCCGCCGGAACGGGCACCGGGTGCTGGCGGTGCTGCGAGGCTCGGCGGTGAACTCCGACGGCGCCTCCAACGGGCTGACCGCCCCGAACGGTCCCTCGCAGCAGCGCGTCATCCGCCGAGCCCTGGCTGGTGCTGGTCTGTCCACTTCGGATGTCGATGTGGTCGAAGGGCACGGCACTGGAACGACTCTGGGTGATCCGATCGAGGCGCAGGCGTTGCTGGCGACCTACGGGCAGGACCGGGAGCGGCCGCTGCTGCTGGGGTCGGTGAAGTCGAACCTCGGTCACACGCAGGCCGCGGCGGGCGTCGCTGGGGTGATCAAGATGGTGATGGCGATGCGTCACGGCATAGCCCCGCGCACGCTGCACGCAGAAACCCCGTCCGGCCACGTCACCTGGGGTTCGGGCGCGGTCGAGCTGCTCGACGCCCCGGTCGGCTGGCCCGACACCGGGCGCCCGCGACGCGCAGGCGTCTCCTCCTTCGGCATCGGCGGCACCAACGCCCACGTGATCGTCGAACAAGCCCCTGCCCAGGAGGCCCCGACCGAGCCGGCCGAGCTCGTCCCCGCCGTCATCCCGTGGCCCCTCTCCGCGAAAACCGAAGCCGCCCTGGACGACCAGATCACCCACCTGAGCGCGCTCGACCACTCCGCCCTCGACGTGGGCCACTCCCTGGCCACGACCCGCTCCACCTTCGACCACCGAGCGGTCCTGCTCCCCTCCGGTGAACTCCGAGGAATCGCCGCGGACCGCTCCCTGGCCGTCCTCTTCGCAGGCCAGGGCTCCCAGCGTCTGGGCATGGGCAGGGATCTCTACGAGCGTTTTCCGGTGTTCGCCGAGGCTCTGGACGAGGTTTTGGAGCACTTGGATCCGATGGTTCGGGAGGTGATGTGGGGTGGGGACGCAGATGCCTTGAACCAGACGGGCTTTGCTCAACCGGCTTTGTTCGCTTTGGAGGTGGCCCAGTTCCGCTTGGCCGAGTCCTTCGGTCTCCGCCCGGACTACGTCGCGGGTCACTCGATAGGTGAGGTGGCCGCTGCCCATGTGTCGGGCGTGTTGTCCCTGGAGGACGCCTGCACGCTGATCACCGCCCGGGCCTGGTTGATGCAGGCACTGCCCACAGGCGGGGTCATGGTCGCGGTCCGTGCGAGCGAGTCCGATGTTCTGCCGTTTCTGTCGGGTGGTTCTGCTGGTGTCGAAAACTCCCATATTCAGGGTGTCGAAAACAGCGGTTTTCGACGCGATGAAAACAGCGGTTTTCGATCGGGTGACAGTTCTCGTTCGGGGGTGGTGTCTCTTGCGGCGGTGAACGGGCCCGAGTCGGTCGTGTTGGCCGGGGACGAGGAGGCCGTGGTCGACGTCGCGCGGCGGTGGAAGTCTAGGAATCTGCTGGTCAGTCATGCGTTTCACTCGTCCTTGATGGACCCGATGCTCGATGACTTCCGCGAGGCGATCAGCGGGTTGTCGTTGCGGACGCCGACGACACCGATCGCCGTCGACGGCGACGTGACGTCGCCGGAGTTCTGGGTTGAGCACGTCCGCAACACCGTGCGCTTCGGCGACACCGTGCGGACCCTGGGCGAGCGGGGCGTGAACGCCTTCCTGGAACTGGGCCCCGACGGGGTGCTCTCGGCGATGGCCGCCGACTCCGCGCCCGAGGACGCGGTGCTCGTCCCGGCGCAGCGCCAGGACCGCGACGGCGAGACCGCCCTGGTCGAGGCGCTGGCGCGGCTGCACGTGTCCGGCGTGGACGTCGACTGGGCACCGTGCTTCACCGGCACCGGAGCGCACCTCGTCGACCTGCCGACCTACCCGTTCCAGCGCGAGCGCTACTGGCCGGAACAGCTCACCGCCAACCTCGCCGACGACTGGCGCTACCAGGAGACCTGGACCCCGCTGACGCACCAGCCGGCGACACCCGACGGACCGTGGCTGATCGCGGCACCCGCCGAGCTCGCCACCGACCCGTGGGCGCTCGCGATCGCCGACGCCCTCGGCGCCGACGCGGTGCGCCTGCCGATCGAACCCGGCACCCGGCGCGACGACCTCGCCAAGCAGCTGACCGACGTTCCCGCCCCGGCGGGCGTGATCGCGCTCGGTGATGAGATCGAGTGCGCCGTCCTGCTCCAGGCGCTCGGCGACGCGAGCGTCGACGCCCGCGTGTGGGCCGTGACCCGAGGTGCGGTCTCGGTCGCGGACGACGACCCGGTGCGCGACTCCACCTACGCGGGCGTGTGGGGTCTGGGACGGGTCGCCGCCCTGGAGCTGCCCGGCAGGTGGGGCGGCCTGATCGACCTCCCGGACCACCTCGACGCCCGCGGTGCCGAGCTCCTCACCGGCGTCCTCGCCGGAACGGAGGACCAGGTCGCCATCCGCTCCCGAGGAGCGTTCGCCCGCAGGCTCGCCCCCGCACCGCGCTCGCACCGGGCCGCCCCGGCACCGCTGTCCGGCACGGTGCTGATCACCGGCGGAACCGGCTCGCTCGGCGCGCACCTGGCCCGCGACCTGGCCGACCGCGGCGCCGAAGGGATCGTGCTGATCAGCCGCCGCGGCCCGGACGCCCCGGGCGCCACCGAGCTCGCCGAGCAGCTGGGCGAGCGGGGAGTGCGGGTGCGGATCGAGGCCTGCGACGCCGCCGACCGCGACGCGCTCGGCACCGTGCTCGACGGCATCGACGACCTCACCGGCGTGGTGCACGCGGCCGGTGTCGTCGACGACGGCGTGCTCGACCAGCTCACGCCCGAGCGCTTCGGCGAGGTCTTCGAGTCCAAGGTGGACTCCGCGCTGCTGCTCGACGAGCTCACCCGCGACCGCGACCTGGACTTCTTCGTGCTGTTCTCCTCGGTCGCGGGCACGATCGGCAACGCCGGACAGGCCAACTACGCCGCCGCCAACGCCGTCCTCGACGCCGTCGCCCACCAGCGCCGCGCCGAAGGCCTGCCCGCCACCTCGATCGGCTGGGGAGCCTGGGCCGGGGCTGGCGCCGCCGCGGACGAGGCGATCGCCGAGCGGCTGAGGCGGCGCGGTGTTCTGCCGATGGAACCGGAACTCGCCCTCGCCGCGCTGTGGCAGGCCGTCGCCGATGACCGCACCGCTCTCACCGTGGCCGACCTGGACTGGGAGGTCTTCGCCCCGCACTTCACCGCGGTCCGTCCCAGCCCGCTGCTGTCGGGAGTCGAGGCCGCGCGGCGCGCCCTCGCCACCTCCGGCGCCTCGGGGTTCGTCGACGAGCTCGCCCGCATGGCGCTGGCCGATCGCGGCCCGGCCGTCCTGGACCTCGTTCGGGCCGAGGCGGCCGCCGTGCTCGGACACCCGAGCTCGACCGCGATCGGCGTCGACAACGCCTTCCGCGACGTGGGTTTCGACTCGCTGACCAGCTTGGAGATGCGCGACCGGCTGCGGAAGGCGACGGGCGTGCCGCTGCCCTCGGCGCTGCTGTTCGACTACCCGACGCCGCGCGCCGTGGCCGACCACCTGCTGGCGAACCTCACCGTCGAGAACACCGCGGAGGTCGGGTCCGCGCTCAGCGAGTTCGAGCGGTTCGCCACGGCGCTGCGGGCCTCGGACGACGACGTCGACGAGATCAAGCAGCGGCTCGAAGACACCCTCGCCTGGCTGCGCGAGCGCGGCCAACCCTCGGCCGGCGGGCGTCCCTCCGAGGACGACATCAACTCGATGCCCGCGACGAACTGCTCAACACCATCGACAACGGGCTGCTCGACCTCTCCTGACGAGACCCAGCTCGACGCGAGACATGAAGGTGGACCGGTGGCGGAAGATCAGCAGGAACGAGTCGTCGAATACCTGAGGCGCACCACCGTCGACCTCCGCCGAGCCCGCGAGCGCGTCGCCGAACTGGAGCTCAGGAACGGCGAACCGATCGCGATCATCGGCATGGCCTGCCGCTTCCCGGGTCGGGTGCGTTCGCCGGAGGACCTGTGGCGGCTGGTCGACGGCGGCGTCGACGCCATCGGCCCGTTCCCCGACGACCGGGGGTGGGACCGGAGCGCGCTGGCCGAGTCGAGCCTCGCCGTCGAGGGAGGTTTCCTCGAGGGCGCAACGGAATTCGACGCGGACTTCTTCGGGATCTCGCCGCGCGAAGCGGCCGGGATGGACCCGCAGCAGCGGCTCGTCCTCGAAACCGCCTGGGAGGCGCTGGAACGCGCGCACCTCGACCCCGTGCGGCTGCGGGGGAGCCGGACCGGGGCGTTCCTCGGAACCAACGGCCAGGACTACGCCTCGCTCCTCGGCACCGGCCCGGACGTCCCGGAAGGGCACGCGGCCACCGGCCACATCGCCAGCGTGCTCTCCGGTCGCGTGGCCTACACCTTCGGGTTCGAAGGGCCTGCGGTCACCGTCGACACGGCGTGCTCGTCGTCGCTGGTGTCGATGCACCTGGCAGCGCAATCGCTGCGGCAGGGCGAGTGCGCGCTCGCGCTGGCCGGCGGTGTCACGGTCATGTCGACGCCGCACGCGTTCTTCGAGTTCACCCGGCAGCGCGGGCTGGCCGCCGACGGCCGCTGCAAGGCGTTCTCCGACGCCGCCGACGGCACGGGCTGGTCCGAAGGCGTCGGCATGCTGGTGCTGGAACGCCTCTCCGACGCCCAGCGCAACGGGCACCGCGTGCTGGCGGTGCTGCGGGGGAGCGCGGTGAACCAGGACGGCGCGTCCAACGGCCTCACCGCGCCGAACGGCCCGTCGCAGCAGCGCGTGATCCGAGAAGCCCTGCGCTCCGCGAACCTCGACGCGTCCGAAGTGGACGCCGTGGAGGCGCACGGGACCGGCACCGCGCTCGGCGACCCGATCGAGGCCGACGCGCTGATGGCCACCTACGGCGTTGAGCGGGCGACTCCGCTGCTGCTGGGGTCGGTGAAGTCGAACCTCGGGCACACGCAGGCCGCGGCCGGTGTGGCCGGGGTGATCAAGATGGTGATGGCGATGCGGCGCGGTGTCCTGCCGAAGACGCTGCACGTCGATACGCCGTCCTCGCACGTGGACTGGTCGGCCGGTGCGGTCCGGCTGCTCACGGCCGGCACGGCCTGGCCGGAGACGGGCCGCCCGCGTCGCGCCGGGGTGTCGTCGTTCGGGGTGAGCGGCACGAACGCGCACGTCGTCCTGGAGCACCCGGCGGCGCTCGACGTGCCCGCGGTGGAGCCGTGGGTGTCGCCGACGGTGGTGCCGTGGGTGGTGTCGGCGAAGTCCGAGGCGGCGCTGGACGAGCAGATCACCCGACTCCGCGACTGGGACGGCGTCCGCGTCGACATCGGCTACTCCCTGGCCACCACGCGCACCCCGCTGAGCCACCGCGCGGTCCTCCTCGCCGCCCGAGAGTCGATCACCGAGGCAACCCGGGGCGTCGCCACCGACCGCACTCTCGCGGTCCTCTTCGCGGGCCAGGGCTCCCAGCGCCTCGGCATGGGCCGGGGCCTCTACGAGCGCTTCCCGGTGTTCGCGGAAGCTCTCGACGAGGCCCTGAACCACCTCGACCCGTCGGTTCGAGAGGTGATGTGGGGTGAGGACCCGGATGCCTTGAACGAGACGGGCCACGCCCAACCGGCCCTGTTCGCCCTGGAGGTGGCTCTCTATCGCCTGATCGAGTCCTTCGGCATCACTCCAGACCACGTTGCGGGCCACTCGATCGGTGAGGTGGCCGCGGCCCACGTGGCAGGCGTGTTGTCCCTCGAAGACGCCTGCACCCTGATTGCGGCCCGAGCCCGCCTGATGCAGGCGTTGCCCTCGGGCGGGGTGATGGTGGCGGTTCGTGCGAGTGAGTCGGAGGTGCTGCCGTTCCTGACGGAAGACTCCCGTGTTCGGGAAGCGGATTACTCCGGTATTCGGGGACCGGATTACTCCGGTATTCCGTCACCTGGGGGCGGGAGTGGTTCGGGTGGTGTGGTGTCGCTGGCGGCGGTGAACGGGCCGAATTCGGTGGTTCTGGCTGGGGACGAGGACGCTGTTCTTGAGGTTGCCGGGAGTTGGGAGTTCCAGCGGTTGAGCGTTTCTCATGCTTTCCACTCGGCTTTGATGGAGCCGATGCTGGCGGAGTTCCGGGAAGCGATCAGCGGGTTGGTGTTCCGCGAGCCTCGGATTCCGATCGCTGCGTCCGGGGATGTGACTTCACCCGAGTTCTGGGTTCGGCACGTGCGCGAGGCCGTGCGGTTCGCCGACCACGTGACCTCGTTGAGCGAACGGGGTGTGGACGCGTTCCTGGAGGTCGGTCCGGACGGGGTGCTCAGCGCGATGGCCTCCGAGTCCGCGCCGGGGGCGGTGATCGTGCCCGCGCTGCGGAAGGGCCGCGGCGAAGGGGATGCGCTGCTGTCGTCGTTGGCCGCGTTGCACGTGGCCGGGGTCGGGGTGGACTGGACGCCGTTCTTCGACGGGGCGCGGGCGCAGCGGGTCGATCTGCCCACCTACGCCTTCCAGCGCCGCCGCTACTGGCCCCGGCTCACCGCCGGGCGCGGGATGCGCGCCGCCGGGCTTGCCTCGGTCGAGCACCCCTTGCTCGGGGCGGCGGTCGAACTCGCCGAGGCGGACGGTTTCCTGATCACCAGCAGGCTCTCGCTCGACACCCACCCGTGGCTCGCCGATCACGCCGTCGGCGGGCGAATCCTGTTCCCCGGCACGGCTTTCCTCGAACTCGCGATGCGGGCCGCCGACGAGGTGGGCTGCGACGAGGTCGAGGAGCTGACCCTCGCCGCCCCGCTGGTGCTCCCCGAGCGCGGCGCGGTGCAGCTCCAGATGTCGGTGGGCGCGCCGGACGAGTCGGGACGACGCCCGATCGCGGTGCTGTCCCGGACCGAAAGCGACACCGACCTGCCGTGGACCCAGCACGCCGCCGGATCGCTCACCACCGGCGACCGCAAGCCCGATGACCTGGGAGAATGGCCTCCCGTCGGCGCCGTCCCGGAGGACGTCGACAGCGGCTACGAGCGCTTCGCCTCGGCCGGGTTCGCCTACGGTCCCGTCTTCCGCGGGCTGCGCGCGGTGTGGCGTCGCGGCGACGAGGTCTTCGCCGAGGTCGCGCTCCCGGACGGGGCCGACGCCACCGGCTTCGGCCTCCACCCGGCGCTGCTGGACGCCTGCCTGCACGCCTCCGGCGTCGCCGACCCCGAGGTCATCGAGCGCGGCGGGCTGCCGTTCTCCTGGCAGGGCGTGGCCCTGCACGCCACCGAGGCCTCCGCCGTGCGGGTGCGGATCTCCCCGCGCGCCGACGGCGAGTTCGCGCTCACCCTCGCCGACGCGACCGGTCTTCCGGTGGCCTCGATCGACTCGCTGCGCACCCGTCCGATGCCGGTCGAGGCGCGGGGTGCGGACAACGCGCTGTTCACCGTCGAGTGGACTCCGGTCACCGGCGGCGAACCCCCGGCCGCGATCGCTCTCGCGGGCCCGGACCTGCACGGTCTCCGGGACATCGGCGTTCCGGTGGAGCCCGACGCCGACCTCGTGATCGTCCCGGTCGCGGGCGGCGACGAGGTGATCACCTCCGCCCACGACGTCACCGCGCACGCGCTCGCCCAGGTCCAGGACTGCCTGACCCGCGAGGGCGCCCGCCTGCTGTTCGTGACTCGCGGTGCGACCTCCGGCGCCGACCCGGCGGCCGCAGCGGTGTGGGGCCTGGTCCGCACCGCTCAGACCGAGCACCCCGGCCGGTTCGCGCTGCTCGACCTCGGTCCGGAACCTGTCGACCGCAGCGCTCTCGCGGGTGCCTTGACCTGCGACGAACCGCAGATGCTGCTGCGAGGCGGAGACCTGCTCGCCGCCCGCCTGACCCGCACCGCCCCGCAGGACGAGCCGGCACGCTGGGACGGTACCGTGCTCATCACCGGTGGCACCGGCGGACTGGGCGCGCTGGTGGCCCGGCACCTCGTCGCCGAGCACGGAGTGCGCGAGCTCCTTCTGGTCAGCCGCAGCGGCGCCGCCGACGACCTGGTCAGCGACCTGACCGAGCAGGGCGCCCGGGTCGAGGTGCGGGCCTGCGACGTCGCCGACCGCGCCGCGGTCGAGACCCTGCTGGCCGAGCACGAGGTGCGGGCGGTGGTGCACGCCGCCGGCGTCCTCGACGACGGCGTGATCGAGACGCTGACCCCCGAACGCGTGCACGCCGTGCTGCGTCCCAAGGTCGACGCGGCCTGGAACCTGCACGAGCTGACGCGAGACCTGTCGGCGTTCGTCGTGTTCTCCTCCGCCGCCGGGATCGTCGGCACCCCCGGCCAGGCCAATTACGCGGCGGGCAACGCCTTCCTGGACGCCCTGGTCGAACACCGCCGCGCACAGGGACTTCCGGGCGTGTCGCTCGCGTGGGGGCCGTGGCAGCACGGCATGGCCTCCGACGTCGACGCCCAGCGGCTCGGCCGTTCCGGCATGCCGCCGCTGCCTCCGGAGCAGGGGATTCGCCTGTTCGACGCCGCGCTGACGGCGGGGCGGCCCGTGGTGGTGCCCGCTCTGCTGGACCTGACGCGGTCCGGCGAGGTGCCGCCGCTGCTGCGCGGGCTCGTGCGCGGCCGGGCACGTCGTGCGCGTGCGAGGTCGGAAGCCACCGAGACGCTGGTGGGGCGGCTGACCGCGCTGCCGGAGTCGGAACGCCCCGGGGCGTTGCTGGACCTGGTGCGCCGCGAAGTCGCCGCCGTGCTGGGGCATGCCGGCGCCGACGTGGTCGACCCGAGCCGGGCGTTCCAGGAACTCGGCTTCGACTCGCTGACGGCCGTGGAGCTGCGCAACCAGCTGGGTGCGGCGACCGGGCTGCGCCTGCCGACAACCCTGATCTTCGACCACCCTACGACCCGAGCCCTGGCCGACCACCTGCACGGCGAGCTGTTCGGAACGGAAAATGCTGTTGATCAACAGGTTCCGGCTCCGGCGAGCGCGGAGGACGACCCGGTGGTCATCGTCGGGATGGCCTGCCGCTACCCGGGTGGCGTCTCATCCCCGGAGGACCTGTGGCGGTTGGTGTCCAACGGCGTCGACGCGATCTCGGAGTTCCCGGTCAACCGGGGCTGGGACGTGGACGCGCTGTTCGACCCCGACCCCGATCACGCGGGCACCGCCTACACCCGGAACGGCGGATTCCTGCACGAAGCGGGCGATTTCGACCCCGCGTTCTTCGGGATGTCGCCGCGCGAAGCGCTGGCCACCGACGCCCAGCAGCGGCTGCTGCTGGAAGTGGCGTGGGAATCCCTGGAACGCGCCGGAATCGACCCGATGTCGTTGCGCGGCAGTCGGACCGGTGTGTTCGCCGGGGTGATGTACAACGACTACAGCACCCTGCTCACCGACGCCGCGTTCGAGGGCTACCAGAACCTCGGTGCCTCGCCGAGCGTCGTCTCCGGCCGTCTGTCCTACGCCTTCGGCTGCGAAGGTCCCGCGATGACCGTGGACACCGCCTGCTCGTCGTCGCTGGTGTCGATGCACCTGGCCGCGCAAGCGCTGCGCCAGGGGGAGTGCTCGCTGGCGCTGGCCGGGGGCGTCACCGTCATGTCGACGCCGCGCACGTTCCTGGAGTTCTCCCGCCAGCGCGGCCTGGCCCCGGACGGCCGCTGCAAGTCCTTCTCCGACGACGCCGACGGCGTCGGCTGGTCCGAGGGCGTCGGAGTGCTGGTGCTGGAACGCCTTTCGGACGCCCGCCGCCACGGTCACGAGGTGCTGGGGGTGCTGCGCGGCAGCGCGATCAACTCCGACGGCGCCTCCAACGGGCTCACCGCGCCCAACGGTCCCTCGCAGCAGCGCGTCATCCGCCAGGCCCTCGCCGGTGCGGGACTGTCCACAACGGACGTCGACGTCGTCGAGGCGCACGGGACCGGGACGACGCTGGGCGATCCGATCGAGGCCCAGGCGTTGCTGGCGACCTACGGCCGCGACCGCGAGCGGCCGCTGCTGCTGGGGACTGTGAAGTCCAACATCGGGCACAGCCAGGCGGCCTCGGGCGTGGCGGGCGTGATCAAGGTGGTGCAGGCCATGCGCCACGGCGTGGTTCCCCCGACGCTGCACGGCGACACCCCGTCCACCCACGTGGACTGGGAGGACGGCGCGGTCGAGCTGGTCACCGAGTCCCGCGAGTGGGCCACGGACGGTAAGCCGCGACGCGCCGGGATCTCCTCCTTCGGCGTCAGCGGAACCAACGCGCACGTCATCATCGAACAGCTGCCCGTCGACGCCGCGCCCGCTGAGCGACCGATCTCGGAGGAGGCGGTGCCGTGGCCGGTCTCGGCCAAGACCGAGGCGGCTCTGGAAGAGCAGATCGCGCGGGTGCGCTCGATCGGCGAACCCGCGGTCGACGTCGGGTACTCGCTGGTCACGGCCCGGTCGACGTTCGAGCACCGCGCCGTGCTGCTCGCCTCGGACGCGGGCGACGCCCCAGCGGAGATCGCCCGCGGCACCGCCGGACACCGGTCCGTCGCGGTGCTGTTCTCCGGCCAGGGCTCGCAGCGCCTCGGCATGGGCCGGGACCTCTACGGTCGCTTCCCGGTCTTCGCGGAAGCTCTCGACGAGGTCCTGGCCCACCTCGACCCGTCGGTTCGCGAGGTGATGTGGGGCGAGGACCAGGAAGCCCTGAACGAGACGGGCAACGCCCAACCGGCCCTGTTCGCGATCGAGGTGGCCCTCTATCGCTTGATCGAGTCCTTCGGCATCACCCCGGACCACGTCGCGGGTCACTCGATAGGTGAGGTGGCCGCGGCCCATGTGTCGGGCGTGTTGTCCCTGGAGGACGCCTGCACGCTGATCTCGGCCCGAGCTTCGTTGATGCAGGCCTTGCCCCCGGGCGGGGTGATGGTCGCGGTTCGCGCGAGTGAGTCGGAGGTGTTGCCGTTTCTGTCGGGTGGTTCTGCTGGTGTCGAAAACTCCCATATTCAGGGTGTCGAAAACAGCGGTTTTCGTCGCGATGAAAACAGCGGTTTTCGATCGGGTGACAGTGGTGGTTCTCGGTCGGGGGTGGTGTCTCTTGCGGCGGTGAACGGGCCGGACTCCGTGGTGCTGGCCGGGGATGAGGGCGCTGTTCTTGAGGTTGCCGGGAAGTGGGAGCTCAAGCGGCTGAGGGTTTCTCATGCTTTTCACTCGGCTTTGATGGAGCCGATGTTGGGGGAGTTCCGGGAAGCGATCAGCGGGTTGGTGTTCCGCGAGCCTCGGATTCCGATCGCGGCTTCCGGGGACGTGACCAGCCCCGAGTTCTGGGTGCGGCACGTGCGGGAGGCCGTGCGGTTCGGGGACGTGGTCGCTCAGCTGGCCGCGTCCGGCGTGTCGGCGTTCCTGGAGGTCGGGCCGGACGGGGTGCTGTCGGCGCTGGTCGGCGAGCAGGTTCCGGACGCGGCGGTGGTCGTTCCGGTGCAGCGCAAGGACCAGGACGAGCGGGTAAGCCTGGTCAAGGCGCTGGCCGGGTTGCACGTCGCCGGTGTCGACGTGCGCTGGGACGGGCTGTTCGCCGGGACCGGGGCGCGCCGGGTGGACCTGCCGACCTATCCGTTCCAGCACCAGTGGTTCTGGGCGATCCCGACCCAGCGCACCGGCGACGCGTCCCGGCTCGGGCTCGCGTCCGTCGGGCACCCGCTGCTGGGAGCGGCTGCGGAACTGGCCGGATCCGGGGAGTTCCTGCTCAGCGGCCGGGTGTCGCTCGACGAGCACCCGTGGCTCGGCGACCACGCGGTCATGGGACGAGTCCTGCTACCCGGGACCGCGTTCCTGGACATGGCGCTGCGCGCCGCCGACGAGTTCGGCTGCGACGGAGTCGAGGAGCTGACCCTCGCGGCACCGCTGGCGCTGCCCGAGCAGGGCGGCGCGGACCTCCAGGTGCGCGTGGGAGCCGAGGACGGCGACGGCCGTCGCTCCGTGACGATCCACGGCCGTCCCTCCGGAACCGCCGAGTGGACCGAGCACGCCGCAGGCGCACTCGCCGCGCAGCGGCGGGGGACGACCTGGACGGCGGCGGAGTGGCCGCCGTCGAACGCCGAACCGGTCGGCGTCGAGTCCCGTTACGCCCGCCTCGCCGAGCTCGGACTCGACTACGGCCCCCTGTTCCAGAACCTGCGCGCCGCCTGGAGGCGCGGCGACGAGGTGTTCGCCGAGGTCCGGCTGCCGGAGACCACCGACGGCTTCGCCCTGCACCCGGCGCTGCTGGACTCCTGCCTGCACGCCGCCGACCCCACCGAGACCGCGCTCCCGTTCTCCTGGCAGGGCGTGTCGGTGCACACCCCCGGCGCCACCGCCGTCCGGGTTCGCCTGACCCGCGACGGCGACGGCATGACGCTGGAGCTGGCCGACGGCACGGGCGTTCCGGTGGCCTCCATCGAGTCCCTGGTCACCCGCCCCGTCACGGCCCAACAGCTCTCGGGCCCCGGACCGGAGGACCTGTTCGCGCTGCGCTGGACCCCGGTGACTCCGGGGAACCGCCCCGAGCGCGACGCCGAGGTTCTGCACACGACACCGGCCGCCGACCCGCCCGGAATCCGCGCCGAGGTGCTGCGAGTCCTGAACCGGCTCCGCGACTTCCTCGCCCGCGACACCGACACGACGCTGCTCGTGACCACCCGCCAGGCGGTCGCGGTCTCCGGCCAAGACATCACCGACCTGGCGGGCGCGGCGGTGTGGGGGCTGGTGCGCTCGGCGCAAGCCGAGCACCCCGGCCGGATCGTGCTCGCCGACGTCGACGGGGACCTGGACCCCCACGCGGTCCTGGCCACCGGAGAACCCCAGGTCGCGGTGCGCGACGGCCGCTACCACGCCGCGCGGCTCGCCCGCGCGACCGACGACCCGGGCGCACCCGCCACGACCTTCGGCCCCGGCGGAACCGTGCTGGTCACCGGCGCGAGCGGCAGGCTTGGCCGGCTGTTCAGCCGCCACCTCGTCACCGACCACGGCGTCCGCCACCTCCTGCTCACCAGCCGCCGCGGCGGCGACCCCGCCCTGCGCGCCGAACTGGAAGACCTGGGCGCCGAGGTCGAGTTCGCCGCCTGCGACGTCGCCGACCGCGACGCGCTGGCCGCGCTGCTCGACCGCATCCCCGCCGAGCACCCCCTGACCGGTGTCGTGCACCTGGCGGGCGTGATCGACGACGGCGTCCTGGAGACCCTGACCGCCGAGCAGGTCGAATCCGTGCTGCGGCCCAAGGTCGACGCCGCCCTGCACCTGCACGAGCTCACCAGCGGCCTCCCGCTGTCGGCGTTCGTGACGTTCTCCTCGGTGGCCGGAGCCATCGGCGGTCCCGGGCAGGGCAACTACTCGGCCGCCAACGCCTGCCTGGACGCCCTGATCCAGCACCGCAGGGCACGCGGCCTCCCCGGCCAGTCGCTGGCCTGGGGCCTGTGGTCGGACGGCATGGCCGGCGAGCTCGACGACGCGGCGCGGCAGCGCACCGCCCGCAACGGCGTCGGCGTGCTGACCGCCGAGCACGGGCTGCGCCTGTTCGACGCGGCTTGCGCGCGCAGCACCCCCGTGCTGGTTCCGATGCGCCTGGAAGCCCAGGCGCTGCGCGACTCCGGCGCCGTCGTGCCCCGGGTCTTCGCCGACCTCGTCCGGCCGGGTCACCGCCGCGCGACGACCCCGGCCGGGCCGGTGCTGCCCGACCGGCTGCGCGCGGCCTCCGAGACCGACCGCGCGGCGCTGCTCATCGACCTGGTGCGCTCGCACGCCGCCGCCGTCCTCGGCCACGCCGACGCCGAATCCGTCGACACCGCAGCGGGTTTCACCGACCTCGGCTTCGACTCGCTGACCGCCGTGGAGCTCCGCAACTCGCTGAGCAGAGCGACCGGACTGCGGTTGTCCGCGACGCTGGCCTTCGACCACCCCAGCGTCACCGCGCTCGCCGAGCACCTCGGCGCCGAACTCGCGCCGGTGGACGAGGACGCGGAAGCGCTCACCGAGAACCGCGTCCGCGACGTCCTGGCCGGTGTCCCGCTGCACCGGCTGCGCGACGCGGGACTGCTCGACGCGCTGCTGGAACTGGGCGGGGTGAGCGCGCCGGTCGAGAGCAACACCGGTGTCGGCGACGACATCGACGAGATGGGCGCAGAAGACCTGATCACGATGGCGCTGGAGGGTGCGAGCGCACCCGACGACGCTGCACGGGAAGCGTGAGGCTGAAACATGGCTGAGTCCGAGGACTTCGGAAACCAGGACAGGCTCGTCGGGGCCCTGCGGGCGTCGCTGAAGGAGACCGAGCAGCTGCGCGCCCAGAACCGGGAGCTCGTCGCCGCGGCCGGCGAGCCGATCGCGATCGTGGGCATGGCCTGCCGCTACCCGGGCGGGGTGAGCGGGCCGGACGACCTGTGGCGGTTGGTGTCCGACGGCGTCGACGCCGTCTCGGAGTTCCCCACCAACCGCGGCTGGGACGTCGAGCGCCTCCACGACCCGAGCGGTGAGGAGCCGAACACCACCTACAGCCGTCACGGCGGATTCCTGCACGAAGCAGGTGATTTCGACCCGGCGTTCTTCGGGATCAGCCCGAACGAGGCGGCCGCGATGGACCCGCAGCAGCACCTGCTGCTGGAGACCTCGTGGGAGGCGTTCGAGCGCGCCGGAATCGAGCCCGGAACGCTGCGCGGCAGCCGGACCGGCGTGTTCGTCGGCATGATGTACCACGACTACCCGGCCAACTCGAACTCCGGATCGGTGGCCTCCGGCCGGTTGTCCTACGTGTTCGGGCTGGAGGGCCCGGCCGTCACCGTCGACACCGCCTGCTCGTCGTCGCTGGTGTCGCTGCACGCGGCCGTGCGGTCGCTGCGCAGCGGCGAGTCCGATCTCGCCCTGGCCGGTGGTGTCACCGTGATGGCCACTCCGGAGGCGTTCATCGAGTTCAGCAGGCAGCGCGGGCTGTCCCCCGACGGCCGCTGCCGGTCCTTCGCCGACTCCGCCGACGGCACCTCGTGGTCGGAGGGCGTGGGCGTGCTCGTCGTCGAGCGCCTGTCCGACGCCCGCCGCAACGGTCACCAGGTGCTGGCCGTGGTGCGGGGGAGCGCGGTGAACCAGGACGGCGCGTCGAGCGGGCTGACCGCCCCGAACGGTCCCGCGCAGCGCCGCGTCATCCGCCAGGCGCTGGCCAACGCGCACGTCTCGGCCGACCAGGTCGACGCGGTGGAGGGCCACGGCACGGGCACGTCGCTGGGCGACCCGATCGAGGCGCAGGCGCTGCTGGGCACCTACGGCATCGACCGGCCCGCCGACCGGCCGCTGTGGCTCGGCTCGCTCAAGTCGAACATCGGTCACGCGCAGGCGGCTTCGGGCGTCGGCGGCGTCATCAAGATGGTGATGGCGCTGCGTCACGGCGTCCTGCCGAAGACCCTGCACGTCGATCAACCCAGCACCCGGGTCGACTGGTCCACCGGCGCCGTCCAACTCCTCAGCGAGCCCACCCCCTGGCCGGACACCGGAGCCCCGCGCCGCGCGGGCGTGTCGTCCTTCGGCATCAGCGGCACCAACGCCCACGTCATCCTCGAACAGGCCCCGGTCGAGGCCCCGGCGGACACCGAACGCCACCCGCTCCCGGCGACCCCCTGGCCCCTCTCGGCCCGAACCCCCGAAGCCCTCCGCGCCCGCGCCCGAAACCTCCTCGACCGCATCGACGAACACCCCCTGGACATCGGCTTCTCCCTCGCAACCACCCCCACCTTCGAACACCGCGCGGTCGTCCTCGACTCCACCGCAGAAACCCCGGATCACGACCACCCCCGCCCCCAGGATCCGGATCACGCCCGTAATCGGGGTCCGGAAAACGGGAGTAATCCGAAATCGGAGAACGGGAGTATTCCGGAACCCGACATCGGGAGTCGTCCGGTGTTGTTGGCCGGGGTTCGGGCGCTGGCCGGGGGAGAGGACGTTCCTGGGGTGGTGGCCGGGCGGGTCGTTGCCGGTGGGACTGCGTTCGTGTTCTCCGGGCAGGGTGCTCAGTGGGCCGGGATGGGGGCTGAACTCCACGCTGCTCTTCCGGTGTTCGCAGCGGCTTTCGACGAGGTCGTCGACGGGTTGAGCCCGTCGCTGGGGCGGGATGTTCGGGAGGTCGTCTTCGGGGAGGCCGGGGACGAGCTGCTGGACGAGACCGCGTTCGCGCAGGCGGGCCTGTTCGCGTTCGAGGTGGCGCTGTACCGGCTGCTGGAGTCGTGGGGCGTGCGGCCGGATGCGCTGGCCGGGCACTCGATCGGTGAGATCGCCGCAGCCCACGTCGCCGGAGTGCTGTCGCTGGGTGACGCGTGCGCGCTGGTGGCCGCGCGCGGGCGGTTGATGCAGGAGCTGCCGCGCGGCGGCGCGATGGTCGCGGTCGGGGCGGGCGAGCACGACGTGCTGCCGCTGCTGTCCGGTGACGTGGAGATCGCCGCCGTGAACGGCCCCGGCTCGGTGGTGATCTCCGGTACCGAGCGCGATGTCCTCGCGGTCGGCGAGCGGTGCGCCGAGAACGGCTGGCGGACCCGCAGGCTGCGGGTGTCGCACGCCTTCCACTCGCCGCTGGTGGAACCGATGCTGGCGTCCTTCGAAGCCGAGATCTCCGGCCTGACCTTCGGAAACCCGCAGTGCCCGCTGGTGTCGGCCGTGACCGGCGAGCAGATCACCGACGAGATGTCCGGCCCCGCCTACTGGGTCCGTCAGGTGCGCGACACCGTGCGCTTCGCCGACGCGGTCACCGCCCTGCGTCGCCTGGGCGCGTCCCGCTTCGCCGAGGTCGGGCCGGACGCGGTGCTGACCCCGATGGTGCTGGAGACCCTCGACGCCGAGGACGACCTCGGCACCTCCGCCCCGGTGGCGGTCGCGCTCGGACGGCGTCGGCGAAGCGAGCGGACCACCGCGGTCACCGGCCTGGCCGGGCTGTTCGTGTCCGGCGCCGACGTCGACTGGGCCGCGTTCTACCGCGACAGCGGTGCCCGCCGCGTCGACCTGCCCACCTACCCCTTCCAGCACCAGCGCTTCTGGCTCGACCCGCGCGAGCACCTCGCGAACTCCTGGCTCGGCGGTGACGTCGGCAGCCTCGCCGCTCGCGGCCTCGACCCGGCCGGGCATCCGCTGCTGGGTGCCGTCGTCGAGCAGCCCGACTCCGACGGCGTGACCTTCACCGGCACGCTGTCGACCAGCGCGCTGCCGTGGCTGGCCGATCACGTGGTTTTCGGCTCCGCGCTGCTGCCCGGCACCGCGTTCGCCGAGCTGGCCGCGCACGCCGCGCAGCGCGCGGACTGCGACGTCGTCGACGAGCTCACGCTGCGCGCGCCCCTGGTCATCCCGCAGGACGGCGCCGTCGCCATCCAGGTCTCGGTCGCCGGTGCCGACGAGATCGGCAGGCGCCGGATCACCGTGCACGCTCGGCCGAACGGCGACGCGTCGTGGACGCTGCACGCCGAGGGAACCGTGGCGCCCGGCGGTTCGGTGCCCGACGTCGATCTCGCCGAATGGCCGCCGCCGCAGGTGGAACCGATCGACGTCGACGGCGTCTACGACACCCTCGCCGAGGCCGGTTACGCCTACGGCCCGGTGTTCCGGGGCCTGCGCGCGGCCTGGCGGCGCGGCGACGAGCTGTTCGCCGAGGTCGCGCTGCCAGAGGGCGCGGGAGCGGAGGACTACGGGATCCACCCGGCGCTGCTCGATGCGGCGCTGCACGTCTCGCTGCTCGGCCGCGACGACGTGTCGCTGCCGTTCGTGTGGAACGGGGTCTCGCTGCACGCGACCGGTGCCGACGCGGTGCGGGTCCGGATGGTGCCCGACGGCAACGGCACCGCGACCCTGCACCTGGCCGACGTGCTGGGCCGCCCCGTGCTGTCGGTGCGGGCCCTCGTCGGCCGCCCGGTCACCGCCGAGCAGCTCGGCTCGCAGCACCTCACCGACTCGCTGTTCGGCCTGGAGTGGGCCTCCCGGCCGCTCCCGGACATCGAAACCGACTGCGACGTAGTGGAAATCGAGGATCTTCCCGCGCTGCTCGGCTCCGCCGACGTCCCCGAAGCCGTGGCCGTGCTGTGCCCGACCGGTGATGAGCCGCTGAGCGGTGTTCGGTCGGTCACCGAGGCCGTGCTGGCCGCGGTGCAGGCGTGGCTCGCCGACGACCGCTGCGCCGATTCC
Source organism: Saccharopolyspora sp. ID03-671 (assembly GCF_045278815.1). Lineage (NCBI taxonomy): Bacteria > Bacillati > Actinomycetota > Actinomycetes > Pseudonocardiales > Pseudonocardiaceae > Saccharopolyspora > Saccharopolyspora sp. ID03-671. The sequence goes on along the minus strand of NZ_CP134054.1, from coordinate 1,847,158 downwards.
CGGCTGGTCGTGGTCACCGAGGGCGCGGTCGACGCCGAGGACGTCGACCTCGCCCAAGCCCCGGTGTGGGGCCTGGTCCGCGCGGCCGAAGCCGAGAACCCCGGCCGCTTCCAGCTCCTCGACGTCGACGACCGCGGCCGCATCCCGTCGGCGGTCGCGGCGGGCGAGCCGGAGGCCACCGTCCGCGCCGGAACCCTGCGCGTTCCCCGGCTCACCCGCACCGCACCCGGAACGACCGCCCGCTCGCTCGGTGAGGGCACGGTGCTGGTCACCGGTGGCACCGGCGGGCTCGGCGCCCTGCTGGCCCGCCACCTCGTCACCGCCCACGGGGCGCGTCGCCTGCTGCTGGCCGGCCGCCGCGGCCCGGACGCCCCCGGGGCCGGGGACCTGCGCGCCGAGCTGACCGAACTCGGCGCCTCGGTGTCGGTCGTGGCCTGCGACGTCGCCGACCGCGACGCGCTCGCCTCGGTCCTCGACGGCGTCGACGACCTGGTCGGCGTGGTGCACGCGGCCGGTGTCACCGACAACGGCGTGATCGAGTCCCTCACCCCGCAGCGCCTCGACCACGTCCTGCGGCCGAAGGCCGACGCCGCCTGGCACCTGCACGAGCTCACCCGCGACCGCGACCTCGCGATGTTCGTGCTGATCTCCTCGGCGGGCGGTCTCGTGCTCGCCGCCGGGCAGGCGAACTACGCCGCCGCCAACGTCTTCCTCGACGCCCTGGCCGCGCACCGCCGGGCCCGGGGCCTGCCCGCGCTCGCCCTCGACTACGGGGTGCTCGACATCGGACTCAGCGCGGGCCTGGCGAGCACCGACTGGGACCGCATGCGCGAGCAGGGCTTCCTGCCGCTGTCGGCCGAGGACGGGCTCGCCCTGTTCGACGCCGCGCTGGCCACCGACACCGCCCAGCTCGTCCCGCTGCGCCTGGCCACCGGGACGCTGCGGGACCGCCACGGCGAGATCCCGGCGCTGCTGCGGGGTTTCGCGCGCGGCCCCGCGCGGGCCGCCCGGACCTCGCGGTTCGGCCGCGAGCTCGCCGGACTCGACGACACCGACCGGCGCGCCGCGTTCCTCGACCTGGTGCGCTCCACGGCCGCTTCGGTCCTCGGGCACGCCACGGCCGAGGCGGTGGAACCCGACCGCGCCTTCCAGGAGCTGGGTTTCGACTCGCTGACCGCCGTGGAGTTCCGCAACCGGCTCGCCACCGCGACCGGCCTGCGGCTGCCCGCCACGCTCGTGTTCGACCACCCGACGCCCCTGGCCGTCGTGCGGCACCTGGACGACGACCTGCGCGGGGTGGTCCGCCGTGACGAGATCACGCCGCGCAGCGGGGTCGACGACGACCCGATCGCGGTGGTGTCGATGAGCTGCCGCTACCCGGGCGGCGCCGCCACCCCCGAGGACCTGTGGCGGCTGCTGGTCGACGGCACCGACGCGATGGGCGGGTTCCCCACCGACCGCGGCTGGGATGTCGAGCGCCTCTTCGATCCCGAACCCGGCAAGGTCGGCCGCACCTACGTCTCCACCGGCGGATTCGTCGACGGCGCAACCGGTTTCGACCCCGGCTTCTTCGGGATCTCCCCAGCGGAGGCCACCCAGACCGACCCGCAGCAGCGCCTGATGCTGGAGGTCGCCTGGGAAGCCGTCGAGCGCGCGGGCATCGACCCGCGCGAGCTGAAGGGCAGCTCGACCGGCGTGTTCGCCGGCGTGATGTACCACGACTACGCGCGCGGCACCGACGCCGCGACCAGCAGCGGCGGCAGCCTCGTCTCCGGCCGCGTCGCCTACGCCCTCGGCCTGGAGGGCCCGGCGCTGTCGGTGGACACGGCGTGCTCGTCGTCGTTGGTGGCCTTGCACCTGGCCGTGCAATCGCTGCGCTCCGGCGAGTGCGACCTGGCGCTCGCCGGTGGTGTGACGGTGATGTCGACGCCGGAAGCCTTCACCATCTTCGGACGGCTCCGCGGCCTCGCACCCGACGGCCGGTGCAAGCCGTTCTCCGACTCCGCCGACGGCATGGGGTGGTCCGAAGGCGCGGGACTCGTAGTCCTGGAACGGCTTTCGGACGCCCGCCGCAACGGCCACGAGGTGCTCGCCGTGGTGCGCGGCAGCGCGGTCAACCAGGACGGCGCCTCCAACGGGCTGACCGCGCCGAACGGTCCCGCGCAGCAGCGCGTGATCCGCCAGGCCCTGGCCGCTTCCGGGCTGCGACCGTCCGATGTGGACGCGGTGGAGGCGCACGGGACCGGCACGCCGCTGGGCGACCCGATCGAGGCTCAGGCCCTGCTGGCCACCTACGGCCAGGACCGCGAGCAGCCGCTGCTGCTGGGTGCGCTGAAGTCCAACATCGGCCACTCCCAGGCCGCAGCCGGAGTCGGCGGGATCATCAAGATGATCCTCGCCCTGCGCCACGGGGTCCTGCCCCGGACCCTGCACGCCGACGAGCCGAGCAGTCAGGTCGCCTGGTCCACCGGTGGCGTCCGGCTGCTCACCGAGTCGACGCCGTGGCCGGAGGCCGACCGCCCGCACCGGGCGGGGGTGTCGTCGTTCGGCATCAGCGGCACCAACGCCCACGTCATCCTCGAACAGGCCCCGCAGGCCGACGAACCCGCCGACGAGCCGACGACGCCCGAGGTGGTGCCGTGGGTGCTCTCGGCTCGCTCCGAGCAGGCGCTCCAGGCGCAGGCCGCCCGGCTGCGCGGCGTCGACGCGGCGCCGCTGGACGTCGGGTTCTCGCTGGTCACCACTCGTTCTACGTTCGAGCACCGGGCCGTCGTCCTCGGCGGCGACCGCGACGAGCTGCGCGACGCGCTGGACTCGGTGGCCGCCGACCGGCCCGACTCCCGCGTCGTGCGCGGCGAGGCCGGGCCCGCCGGCAAGGTCGCGTTCGTCTTCCCCGGCCAGGGCTCGCAGTGGGTCGGCATGGGGCGTGCGCTGCTGGGCCGCTCGGCGGCGTTCGACGAGCGGATCGCCGAGTGCGCGGCCGCGCTGGAGCCGTTCGTCGACTGGTCGCTGCTCGACGTGCTCCGCGGCACCCACGGCGCACCGTCGCTGGACCGCGTGGACGTGGTGCAGCCGGTGCTGTGGGCGACGATGGTGTCGCTGGCGCACCTGTGGCGCTCGCTGGGCGTGGAACCCGCTGCGGTGGTGGGGCATTCGCAGGGGGAGATCGCCGCCGCCGCGGTGTCCGGTGCGCTGAGCCTGCCCGATGCGGCCCGCGTGGTCGCGCTGCGCAGCCTCGCCGTGGCCGACTCGCTGTCCGGGCGCGGCGGGATGCTCTCCGTCGCCGCCCCCGAGAGCTCCCTGCGGCTGGAGCCGTGGGGCGACCGTCTCGCGGTGGCCGTGGTCAACGCACCGCAGGCGACCGTCATCGCCGGTGACGACGCGGCGCTGGACGAGTTCGCCGCGCAGTGCGAGTCCGAGGGCATCCGCACCCGCCGGGTCTCCGTCGACTACGCCTCGCACAGCGCGCAGGTGGAGGCCATCCGCGAGCGCGTGCTCGACGAGCTGGCCGACATCCGTCCGCGCTCCGGCGACGTGCCGTTCTACTCCACGGTCACCGGTGAGCTGATCGACACGTCCGGCCTGGATCCCGAGTACTGGTACTCGAACCTGCGGCGGACGGTCCGCTTCGAGGACACCACCCGTGCCCTGCTCGCCGACGGCTTCGGCGTGTTCGTCGAGCCCAGCGCGCACCCGGTGCTCACCCACGCGGTCGAGCAGACCCTCGACGACGCGGGTGCCGAGGGCGTCGTCCTCGGCACGCTGCGCCGCGACCAGGGGGAGTGGTCGCAGGTGCTGGCCGCGGTCGGCGAGGCCCACGTGCGCGGCGTCGCGGTCGACTGGACGCCGCTGTTCCCGGGCGCCCGGCGGGTGTCCCTGCCCACCTACCCCTTCCAGCGGCGGCGCCACTGGGAGGACCCGGTCGAACCGTCCGCGAGCGCCGACCCGGTCGACGCCGCCCTCTGGCAGCTCGTCGACGACGGGAACCTGGCCGCCGCGCTCGACCTCGACCCCGACACGGCCGCCGTCGTGGCACCGGCGCTCGCCTCCTGGCGGGACCGCTCCCGCACCCGTGCCGCCCTCGACACCTGGCGCTACCGGGAGTCCTGGGTTCCCGTCGCGTCCTCGCGAACGTCGCCGGCCGGGACCTGGCTCGTGCTCACCCACCCCGATGACGCGGTGCCGGACCTGGGAACCGACGTCGTGCGGCTGGAGGTGGGCGACCAGACCGACCTGGCCGAGCGCCTGGCAGGGGTGGCCGACGAGCCGACCGGTGTCCTCTCCCTGCTGGGACTGGCGGATGACGCGCTGACCTCGACCGCGGAACTGCTGAAGGCGTTGGGAGAGGCCGGGATCGGTGCTCCGCTGTGGTGCGCGACCCGCGGCGCGGTGTCGATCGGGGACTCCGATCCGGTGCTCCACCCGGAGCAGACGGCGCTGTGGGGACTTGGCCGGGTCGCCGCGCTGGACCTGCCAAGCCGGTGGGGCGGCCTGATCGACCTGCCCGCCGACCTCGACGAACGCGCCGCCGAGCACCTCGCCGCAGCCCTGGGCAGCGGCGAGGACCAGATCGCGGTGCGCCCCTCGGGGGTGTTCGGTCGACGCCTGTCCCGCGCCCCGCGCGGCAGCGCCGGGAGCGAGTGGCGGGCTCGCGGCACCGTCCTGATCACCGGCGGCACCGGTGCCCTCGGCGGGCAGGTGGCGCGCTGGGCGGTCGAGCGCGGCGCCGAGCACGTGCTCCTGCTGAGCCGCCGCGGTCCCGACGCGCCCGGGGCCCCGGCGCTGCGCGAGGAGCTGACCGCGCTGGGCGCCCGGGTCACCGTCGAGCCCTGCGACGTCGCCGACCGCGACGCCCTGGCCGACGTGCTCGCGCGCGTGCCGGATGACTGCCCGCTCACGGCCGTCGTGCACGCCGCCGTCAGCGGCGAGGGCGAAGCCCCCGTCGACCGGCTGACGGCCGAGGCCCTCGACGTCGTGCTGCGCGCGAAGGCGACCGCGGCGCGCCACCTGCACGAGCTCACCGCCGGGATCGAGCTGGACGCGTTCGTGCTGTTCTCCTCGGGTGCGGCGAGCTGGGGCAGCGGCGGCCAGTCCGCCTACGCCGCGGCCAACGCCTACCTCGACGGCCTCGCGCAGCACCGCCGGTTCCTCGGGCTGCCCGCGACGTCGATCGCGTGGGGCGCGTGGGCCGGGGCGGGCATGGCCGGCGACCCCGAGCTGGCCGAGCGCATGCGCAAGGTCGGCGTGCAGCCGATGGACCCGCAGCGCGCGCTGCTGGTGCTGCAGCACGCGATCGAGGACGGCTCGACGACCCTGACCGTCACCGACACCGACTGGCAGCGCTTCGCCCCCGGTTTCACCACCGGGCGGCCGAGCCCGTTGATCACCGGCATCCCGGAGGCCCGGCAGGCCCTCGACGATGCCGCCGACGACAACGCTTCCGACCTGCGACGACGCCTCGCCGGGAAGTCCGAGTCGGAGCAGGATCGGGTGCTGCTCGACCTGGTGCGCGCCGAAGCCGGGCGGGCCCTGGGCTACGAGAACCCCGGTGAGCTGCCGGTCGAGCGCGCCTTCCGCGAGCTCGGCTTCGACTCCGTCACCGCCGTCGACGTCCGCAACCGGCTGCGCACGGCCACCGGCCTGGCGCTGCCGACGACGCTCGTCTTCGACCACCCGACCGCCAAGGCCGTGGCCGCGCACCTGCGGGAACGGCTGCTCGGCGAGACCCGGCCGGTCGCCGTGACGGTCGTCGGCGCGGCCTCGTCGGACGACGAGATCGCGATCGTGGGCATGGGCTGCCGCTACCCGGGCGGGGTGTCCTCGCCCGAGCAGCTGTGGGACGTGGTGGCCGAGGGGCGCGACGTCATCGGCCCGTTCCCGACCGACCGCGGCTGGGACCTGGACCGGCTCGACAGCGCCACCGGCCAGGGCGGGTTCCTGTCCGGCGTGGCCGATTTCGACGCGGGCTTCTTCGGCATCTCGCCGCGCGAGGCGATGGCGATGGACCCGCAGCAGCGGTTGCTGCTGGAGGTCTCGTGGGAGGCGCTGGAACGCGCCGGCATCGACGGCACGTCGCTGCGCGGCAGCCGGACCGGCGTGTTCGCCGGGACCACCGGCCAGGACTACGGCGATCTGCTGACCGAGTCGACCGCGCGCGAGGACTTCCAGCTCTACGCGACGACCGCGTTCTCCGCGAGCGTGCTCTCCGGCCGCCTGTCCTACCTGCTGGGGCTGGAAGGGCCCGCGGTGACGGTGGACACCGCGTGCTCGTCGTCGCTGGTGGCGTTGCACCTGGCCGCGCAGTCGCTGCGCAGCGGTGAGTGCGATCTCGCCCTGGCCGGGGGAGTGCGGGTGATGGCGACGCCGAACGCGTTCGCCGCCTTCACCTGGCAGGGGGGTCTCGCCCCGGACGGTCGCTGCAAGGCGTTCGCCGAGGCCGCCGACGGCACCGGCTGGTCCGAGGGCGCGGGCGTGCTCGCCCTGGAGCGGTTGTCGGACGCGCGTCGCAACGGGCACCGCGTGCTCGCCGTGCTGCGGGGCAGCGCCGTGAACCAGGACGGCGCGTCGAACGGGCTCACCGCCCCGAACGGCCCGTCGCAGCAGCGGGTGATCCGCCAGGCCCTGGCCAACGCCGGACTCGAACCGTCCGATGTGGACGCCGTGGAGGCGCACGGGACGGGGACGACGCTGGGTGATCCGATCGAGGCGCAGGCCGTGCTGGCCACCTACGGCCAGGCTCGGGAGACCCCGGTGCTGCTGGGGTCGATCAAGTCGAACATCGGGCACGCGCAGTCGGCGGGCGGTGTCGCGGGCGTCATCAAGATGGTGTCGGCGATGCAGCACGGCGTCGTGCCGCGCACGCTGCACGTCGACGCCCCGTCGTCCGAAGTGGACTGGACGACCGGCGCGGTGGAACTGCTGGCCTCGCCGCGCGAGTGGCCCGACACCGGCCGAGCACGCCGCGCGGGCGTCTCCTCGTTCGGCGTCAGCGGCACCAACGCCCACGTGATCCTCGAATCCGTTCCCGAACTCCCGCCGTCCGAGGACTCGGACGTGACGCCCGCCGCGGTCCCGTGGCCGGTGTCGGCGCGCTCGGAGGAAGCCCTGGCGGCCCAGGTGGAGCAGCTCACGGCATTCGTCCGGGACAACCCCGACCAGGCTCCAGCGGACATCGGCCGCACCCTGACCGAATCCCGCGCAGCCTTCGAACACCGAGCAGTCCTCCTCGCCACCCCCGACGGCACGGCAGAGTCAGCCCGCAACACCACCCGCCCCCGCTCCCTCGGCGTCCTCTTCGCGGGCCAGGGCTCCCAGCGTCTGGGCATGGGCAGGGATCTGTACGCCCGCTTCCCGGTGTTCGCCGAGGCCCTGGACGAGGTCTTGGCTCACTTGGATCCGATGGTTCGGGAGGTGATGTGGGGCGAGGATGAGGATGCCCTGAACCAGACGGGCATTGCTCAACCGGCTTTGTTTGCTCTGGAGGTGGCGCAGTTCCGCCTCGCGGAGTCGTTCGGGTTGCGTCCGGACTACTTGGCGGGTCACTCGATCGGTGAGGTGGCCGCAGCGCATGTGTCGGGCGTGTTGTCCCTGCAGGACGCCTGCACGCTGATCTCGGCTCGTGCCAGGTTGATGCAGGCCTTGCCCTCGGGCGGGGTGATGGTCGCGGTCCGCGCGAGCGAGTCCGATGTTCTGCCGTTCCTGTCGGGTGGTTCTGCCGGTGTCGAAAACTCCCATATTCAGGGGGATGAAAACAGCGGTTTTCGACGCGACGAAAACAGCGGTTTTCGATCGGGTGACAGTGGCGATTCTCGGCCGGGGGTGGTGTCTCTTGCGGCGGTGAACGGGCCCGAGTCCGTGGTTCTGGCCGGGGACGAGGAGGCCGTGTGGGCGGTGGCTGAGCGGTGGAAGTCTAGGCGCCTGCTGGTCAGTCATGCGTTTCACTCGGCGTTGATGGACCCGGTGCTGGCTGACTTCCGCGAGGCGATCAGCGGACTGTCGTTCCAGGAGCCCAGCATTCCGATCGCGACCGACGGGGACGTGACCTCGCCGGAGTTCTGGGTTGCCCACGTGCGGGAGACCGTGCGGTTCGGCGACTCGGTCGCTCGGCTCGCCGACGCCGACGTCACGGCGTTCCTGGAGGTCGGGCCCGACGGGGTGCTGACCGCGATGGCCGCGGACTCCGCATCGCAGGACGCGGTCCTCGTGCCCGCGCAGCGCAAGGATCGCGACGGCGAGACGGCGCTGCTCGACGCGCTGGCGAAGCTGCACGCCAGCGGCGTCGACGTCGACTGGTCGCCGTGCTTCGCCGGGACCGGCGCCCGCCTGCTCGACCTGCCCACCTACCCCTTCCAGCACGAGCGCTACTGGCCGGAGCGGCTGCAGCGCAACACCGGCGACGACCTGTTCTGGGACCTGGTCGACAACGGCTCCCTGGCCGCCGAGCTCGGCGTCGAGGAGCAGGCCGTGGCCGACCTCGTTACCGCCCTGTCGTCCTGGCGCGAACGCCGCCGCAGCCAGTCCCGCGTGGACGCCTGGTCCTACCAGGAGTCCTGGACCCCGCTGACCCCGTCCACGACCCCGCTGACCGGGAATTGGCTGGTCGCGGTGCCCGCCGAGCTCGCCGACGACCCGTGGACCACCGCGATCGCCGACTCCCTCGGCACCCGTGCCCGGGTGATGCGGATCGACGGGACCGAGACGCGGGGCGAACTCGCCGAGCGCCTCACCGACGAGCCGACCGGCGTCCTCTCGCTGCTCGGCCTCACCGGTACCGCTCTGCTGGTCCAGGCGCTCGGCGACGCCGGAGTCGACGCGAAGATCTGGGCGGTCACCCGCGCCGCCGTCTCGGCCGGCGATGCCGACCTGATCGCCGATCCGACGCGCGCCGGCGTGTGGGGACTGGGCCGGGTCGCCGCGCTGGAACTGCCCGCCCGCTGGGGCGGCCTGATCGACCTGCCCGACGAGCTCGACGCCCGCTCCACCGGCCGGCTCGCCGAAGTCCTGGCTTCCGGTGACGAGGACCAGGTCGCCATCCGCGCGCACGGAGCCTTCGGCCGCAGGCTGCTGGCCGCCCCCCGCGCGCAGGCCGTCCCCGAGGACCCGTCGGGGACCGTGCTCATCACCGGTGGCACCGGGGCGCTGGGCGCCGCCGTCGCCCGCGACCTCGCCCGGCGCGGCGTCGACGAGCTGATCCTGGTGAGCCGACGCGGCCCGCAGGCACCCGGCGCCGCCGAACTGCGCGCCGAGCTCGCCGAGCTGGGCGCGCGGGTGCGGATCGAGTCCTGCGACGTCGCCGACCGCGATGCGCTCACCTCACTGCTCACCGGCGTCGACCTGTCCGGCGTGGTGCACACGGCCGGTGTCGTCGACGACGGCGTGCTGGAGCAGCTCACCCCCGAACGCTTCACCGAGGTGTTCCGCGCCAAGGTCGACTCCGCGCTGCTGCTCGACGAGCTGGCCGGTGACCTGGACTTCTTCGTCCTTTTCTCGTCGGTGGCCGGCGCCGTCGGCAATCCGGGCCAGGCCAACTACGCGGCCGCCAACGCGGTCCTCGACGCCCTGGCCCAGCGCCGCCGCTCTACCGGCCGCCCGGCTACGTCGATCGCGTGGGGCGCCTGGGCGGGCGGTGGCATGGCCGCCCAGGACGAGGTGGCGCAGCGGCTGGCACGCGGCGGTGCCGGGACGCTGGACCCGGACCTGGCGATCACCGCCCTCTGGCAGGCCGTCGCCCGGCCCGCCGCCACGGCGATCGTCGCCGACCTGGTGCACCCGAAGACCCTCGGTGCGCTGCTGGAGATGCGGCCCCTGCCGCTGCTGTCGGAACTGCCCGAAGCCCGCGAGGTCCTGGCCCGCCGCGACACCGCCGAGCCGAGCGGATTCGCCGAGCGGCTGCGCGGCCTCGACGAGGACGGCCGCACCGAGCTCGTGCTCGACCTGGTGCGCAGCCGCGTCAGCGCGGTGCTCGGGCACACCGACCCGGCGGCGATCGGACTCGACAAGGCCTTCCGCGACCTCGGTTTCGACTCGCTGACCGGCGTGGAGCTGCGCAACCAGCTCGCCCGCGCCACCGGCAGGACCCTGTCCGCCGGCCTCGTCTACGACTACCCGACGCCACGCGTCCTGGCCGAGCACCTGCTCGCCGACCTGTTCGGCGACCGCCCCGAGGTCGAGGTGGCGCAGCGCCGGGACCGGGTGGACGAGCCGATCGCGATCGTCGGCATGGCCTGCCGGTTCCCCGGCGGCGTCACCTCGCCCGAGGAGCTGTGGCAGCTGCTGGTCGACGGCCGGGACGCCATCGCCGCGTTCCCCACCGACCGCGGCTGGGACCTCGACGCGCTGCTGGGTCCCGGCGAGATCCCCGGTGTGGGCGGGTTCCTGACCGACCAGGCCGACTTCGACCCGCTGTTCTTCGGCATATCCCCGCGCGAGGCGCTGGCGATGGACCCCCAGCAGCGGATGCTTCTGGAGACGTCGTGGGAAGCCCTGGAGCGCGTCGGCGTCGTGCCGGACTCGTTGCGCGGCAGCCGGACCGGCGTGTTCGTCGGCAACACCATGCAGGACTACGCCAACGTGCTGACCAGCTCTGACCAGGACACCGGTGGGCACGCGCTGACCGGCGTCGCGGGCAGCGTGATCTCCGGCCGGCTGGCCTACAACTTCGGTTTCGAGGGCCCGGCGGTCACCGTCGACACCGCCTGCTCGTCGTCGCTGCTGGCGATGCACCTCGCCGCGCAGTCGCTGCACCAGGACGAGTGCGACATGGCGCTGGCCGGGGGAGCGACCATCATGTCGACCCCGGCGACGATCTCGGAGCTGGAGCGGCAGGGCGCCTCCGCGCCCGACGGGCGCTGCAAGGCGTTCTCGGACGCCGCCGACGGCGCCGGGTGGGCCGAAGGCGTCGGCATCGTCGTGCTGGAGCGCCTCTCCGACGCGCGCCGCCGCGGCCACCAGGTGCTCGCGGTCATGCGGGGGAGCGCGGTCAATCAGGACGGCGCCTCCAACGGGCTGACCGCCCCGAACGGTCCCTCGCAGCAACGCTTGATCCGGCAAGCGCTCTCGTCCGCCGGTCTGTCCACATCGGACGTCGACGCGGTCGAGGCGCACGGCACGGGCACCGCGCTGGGCGACCCGATCGAGGTCCAGGCCCTCGCGGCCACCTACGGCCAGGACCGGGAGCGGCCGCTGCTGCTGGGTTCGATCAAGTCCAACATCGGCCACACCCAGGCCGCCGCGGGCGTGGCGGGCGTGATCAAGATGGTGCAGGCGCTGCGGCACGGCACGCTGCCCCGGACCCTGCACGCCGAGATCCCGTCCTCGCACGTCGACTGGGACTCCTCGGCGGTGCGGGTGCTGAACTCGGAGGTGGCGTGGCCCGAGGTCGGCCGCGCGCGGCGGGCCGCGGTCTCGTCGTTCGGCATCAGCGGCACCAACGCCCACGTCATCCTGGAGCAGGCCGAACCCGAGTCGCCCGCGGGGGAAACAGCCCCGAGCACGGCTCTGGGCGGGGTCGTGCCGTGGGTCGTCTCCGGCCGCTCCGAATCCGCCGCGGACGGACAGCTGGAGCGGGTCGAGACCTTCGCCGCCGAGAACCCCGAGATCAGCCCGGTCGACATCGGGCACTCGCTGCTGACCACCCGGACTCAGTTCGAGAACCGCGCCGTGGCACTGCGTTTCGGCGGCGACGACGTCGGGGTCGTGCGCGGTGAGGTCGGCGAGATCGGCCCCGGCCCGGTCATGGTGTTCCCCGGGCAGGGAACCCAGTGGGCGGGCATGGCGCTGGAACTGCTCGACGCCGCACCGGTCTTCGAGCGGAGTATGCGCTCCTGCGACGAGGCCATCGCGCCGCTGACCGGCTGGTCGCTGCTGGACGTGCTGCGCGAGTCGGTCACCGACGCGGGCGCGGAGGAGCTGCAGCGGATCGAGGTCCTGCAGCCGGTGCTGTTCGCGGTCATGGTGTCGCTGGCGGAGCTCTGGCGCTCCTGCGGTGTCGAACCCGCCGCGGTCGTCGGCCACTCGCAGGGCGAGATCGCCGCCGCCCACGTCGCCGGGGCGCTGAGCCTGGCCGACGCGGCCCGCATCGTCGTCGTGCGCAGCCGGTTGTTCGCCGACGAGCTCGTCGGCACCGGCGGAATCGCCTCCGTCGCCGCCGGTCGCGAGGAGGTCGCCGCCCTGCTGGAGCGGTGGCCGGATCAGCTCTCGCTCGCCGGGATCAACGGCCCCGGCGCGGTCACCGTCGCCGGTGATCACGACGCGCTGCAGGAGTTCGTGGCCGCCTGCGAGGCCCGCGAGCTGCGGGCGCGCATCGTGGCCACCGTCGCCTCCCACTGCGCCCACGTCGAACCGCTGCGCGAGGTGCTGCTCGAATCGCTGGCCGACGTGCGGCCGAGCTCGACCGGCATCCCGTTCTACTCGACCGTCACCGCCTCCCGCGTCGACGGCGCCGAGCTCGACGCCGAGTACTGGTTCCGGAACGCCCGGCAGCCGGTCGACTTCGCCGGTGCCGTCGGTGCGCTGTTCGCCGACGGTTACCGGGTGTTCGTCGAACCCAGCTCGCACCCGGTGCTCACGGTGAACCTGCAGCAGATGGCCGAGGACGCCGAGGTCGACGTCACGGCCGTGGGAACGCTGCGGCGCCGGCAGGGCGGGCCGGTCCGGTTCGCGACCTCGCTGGCCGAGGCGCACGTGCGCGGCGTCGAGGTCGACTGGACACCGCTGTTCGCCGGGACCGGTGCGCACCGCGTCGACCTGCCCACCTACGCCTTCCAGCGGCAGCGGTTCTGGCCCGAAGCGGGAACCGCGACCCGAGCCGACCCTGTGGACTCGGCGTTCTGGGAACTCGTCGAAGGCGGGAACCTGGCCTCGGCGCTGGGACTGGACTCCGAGACCGCGGCGGCCATCACACCCGCCCTGTCGTCCTGGCGCAGCAGGCAGCGCGCCCACTCGCTCACCAACTCCTGGCGCTACCAGGAGAACTGGGTCCCGGTGGCCGGGCTCGCCGGGACGCCGACCGGCGTGTGGCTGGCGGTCGTGCCCGAAACACCGGACGCCTGGGCGGAATCGGCGCTCAGCGCGCTCGGCGACGACGCGGTGCGGGTGGAGGTCTCGCCTGCCGCCGACCGCGACAAGCTCGCCGCGACCCTGGCCGATGCCACCCGGGACGTCGAGATCGCGGGGGTGTTCTCGATGGTCGGCGTGCCCGAGACGGCGCACCCGGTGTTCGGCGCGACCCCGGTCGGGATGCTCTCGACGCTGACGCTGCTGCAGGCGCTCGGCGACCTCGAACTCGAAGCACCGCTGTGGTGCGCCACCCGGCGGGCCGCATCCGTCGACGAGACGCCGTGCAACCCGGCCCAGACCGCGCTGTGGGGGATGGGACGCGTTGCGGGACTGGAGTTCCCGCGCCTGTGGGGCGGCCTCATCGACCTGCCCGACGAGCTCGACCAGCCCGTCCTCGACCGGCTCGCGGCCGTGCTGGCCGGAGCCGGGGACGAGGACCAGCTCGCCATCCGCTCCGCAGGAGTGTTCGGGCGGCGCCTCAACCGCGCCCCGCGCGGGCCGCGCACCGACGAGTGGCAGCCCCGCGGCACCGTCCTGATCACCGGCGGCACCGGTGGTCTCGGCGCCGAGGTCGCCCGCTGGGCCGTCGCGCACGGCGCCGAACGCGTCGTGCTGGCCAGCCGTCGCGGCCCCGACGCCCCCGGTGCCGCCGAGCTGCGGGACGAGCTGGCGGCCTCCGGTGCGGAGGTCGCGGTGCGCGCCTGCGACGTCGCCGACCGCGACGCCCTGGCCGCCCTGCTGGCCGACATCCCCGACGACCGGCCGCTGCGCGCGGTCGTGCACGCCGCGGGCGTGTTCGACAGCGGCGTCGGGCTCGGCTCGCTGTCCGGCGAGGACTTCGACGGGGTGCTGCGGGCCAAGGCCACCTCGGCCTCCCACCTGCACGAGCTCACGGCCGACGTCGAGCTGGACGCGTTCGTGCTGTTCTCCTCAGGTGCGGCGAGCTGGGGCAGCGGCGGCCAGTCCGCCTACGCCGCCGCCAACGCCTACCTCGACGGCCTCGCGCAGCACCGGCGGGCCCTCGGGCTCCCGGCGACGTCGATCGCCTGGGGCGCCTGGGCCGACGCGGGCAAGGCGGCCTCCGACGCCACCGACGCCGAGCGGCTGCGCAAGCGCGGCGTGCTGCAGATGGACCCGGACCTGGCGATCCAGGTGTTGCAGCAGGCCGTGGCCGACGGCATCACGACCCTCACCGTCACCAACACGGACTGGCAGCGGTTCGCCCCCAGCTTCACCGCAGGGCGCCCGAGCCCGCTGCTGACCGGCATCCCCGAGGTGCGGGAAGCCCTGGCCGAGCCGGAGGCCGACGCCGACGGATCGGCGTTCACCCAGCGGCTGGCCGGTCTGCCCGAGGCCGAGCGAGGCCGGGTCGTGCTCGACCTGGTGCGCCGCGAAGCAGCCCAGACCCTCGGCTTCACCGACGCCGACGCGTTCCCGGCGCAGCGGGCCTTCCGCGACGTCGGCTACGACTCGGTGACCGCCGTCGAGCTGCGCAACCGGCTCAAGGCCGCCACCGGCCTCGCGCTGCCCGCGACGCTCGTGTTCGACCACCCCACGCCCGCCGCCCTGGCCGGACACCTGCAGCAGCAGCTCCTGCCCGGCGGCACCGACTCCGACGACCCGGACGCCCACATCCGGGAAGCCCTCGCGGCGATCCCGATCAGCCGGCTGCGCAAGGCCGGACTGCTGGACCTCGTCCTCGGGCTGGCCCACGACGACGGCGACTCCGCCGAACCCTCGTCCGACGAGACCGACTCGATCGACGAGATGGACGGCGAGAGCCTGCTGCGGCTGGTCAACGAGAACACCGCGAACTGAAAGACCCGGCGATCAAAGGAAACCGATGAGCAGCTCTGAGAAGCAGTACGTCGAGGCTCTGCGCTCGTCCCTGAAGGAGAACGATCGCCTGCGCAAGCAGAACCAGCAGCTCATCGCGGCCGCGGTGGAGCCCATCGCGATCGTGGGCATGGGCTGCCGGTACCCGGGCGGCGCGTCCTCGCCGGAGGAGCTGTGGGACCTGGTGGCCGAGGGCCGGGACGGCATCTCGGAGTTCCCGGACGACCGGGGCTGGGACGTCGACGGGCTCGCCAGCGCGACCTCCCAGGGCGGTTTCCTGTCCGACGTCGCCGGGTTCGACGCCGGGTTCTTCGGCATCTCGCCGCGCGAAGCGGTCGCGATGGACCCGCAGCAGCGGCTGCTCCTGGAGGTCGCGTGGGAGGCGATCGAGCGGTCGGGCATCGACGCCGCCTCGCTGCGCTCCAGCCGCACCGGGGTGTTCATGGGCACCACCGGCCAGGACTACAGCGAGCTGCTCGCCCGCTCCGCCGAGGACATCGGCCTGTACTCGACGACGGCGTTCGCGGCCAGCGTCCTGTCGGGCCGCATCTCCTACCTGCTGGGCCTGGAGGGCCCGGCCGTCACCGTCGACACGGCCTGCTCGTCGTCGCTGGTCGCCCTGCACAACGCGATGCAGTCGCTGCGCGGCGGCGAGTGCTCGCTGGCGCTGGCCGGTGGTGTGGCCGTGATGTCGACGCCGAACGCGTTCACCGCGTTCAGCGCGCAGAGCGGCCTGTCCTCCGACGGCCGCTGCAAGGCGTTCTCCGACAACGCCGACGGCACCGGCTGGTCGGAAGGCGTGGGCGTGCTCGTGCTGGAGCGGCTCTCGGACGCCCAGCGCAACGGTCGTGAGGTGCTGGCCGTGCTGCGCGGTTCGGCGATCAACCAGGACGGTGCCTCCAACGGGCTGACCGCCCCGAACGGTCCCTCGCAGCAGCGGGTGATCCGCACGGCGCTGGACAACGCGGCCCTGACGGCCGGGGACGTCGACGTCGTCGAAGCCCACGGCACCGGAACGACCTTGGGCGACCCGATCGAGGCCCAGGCGGTCCAGGCGACCTACGGGCAGGACCGCGAGACGCCGGTGCTGCTGGGCTCGATCAAGTCCAACATCGGGCACCCGCAGGGCGCGGCAGGCGTCGCCGGTGTGATCAAGATGGTGCTGGCGCTGCGCCACGAGCTGCTGCCCAAGACCCTGCACGCCGAGAACCCGTCGTCCAACGTGGACTGGTCGGCGGGTGCGGTGGAACTGCTGACCTCCGCCCGCGAGTGGCCGCGAGGCGAGCGCCCGCGCCGCGCCGCGGTCTCGGCCTTCGGCGTCAGCGGCACCAACGCGCACGTGATCGTCGAAGAGGCCCCGGAAGCGACCGAACCCGAGCGCGAGGTCACCGATCTCCCCGAGGTGCCGTGGGTCCTGTCCGGCCGCTCGGACACGGCCCTGGCCGCCCAACTCGACCGCATCGACACCTTCGCCCAGCGCAACCCCCACCTGACCCCCCTCGACATCGGCCACTCCCTGGCCACGAGCCGCTCCACTTTCGACCACCGCGCGGTCCTGCTCCCCTCCGGTGAACTCCGAGGAATCGCCGCGGACCGCTCCCTGGCCGTCCTCTTCGCGGGCCAGGGCTCCCAGCGTCTGGGCATGGGCAGGGATCTGTACCAGCGTTTCCCGGTGTTCGCCGAGGCTCTGGACGAGGTTCTGGCCCACTTGGATCCGGCGGTCCGGGAGGTGATGTGGGGCGAGGACGAAGATGCCCTGAACCAGACGGGCATCGCTCAACCGGCCTTGTTCGCCCTGGAGGTGGCCCAGTACCGCCTCGCCGAGTCCTTCGGTCTCCGCCCGGACTACGTCGCGGGTCACTCGATAGGTGAGGTCGCCGCAGCCCATGTGTCCGGCGTGTTGTCCCTGGAAGACGCCTGCACCCTGATCTCGGCCAGAGCTTCGTTGATGCAGACCTTGTTCCCGGGCGGCGTGATGGTCGCGGTCCGCGCCAGCGAGTCCGATGTCCTGCCGTTCCTATCGGGTGGTTCTGCCGGTGTCGAAAACTCCCATATTCAGGGTGTCGAAAACAGCGGTTTTCGACGCGACGAAAACAGCGGTTTTCGAACGGGTGACAGTGGCGATTCTCGGCCGGGGGTGGTGTCTCTTGCGGCGGTGAACGGGCCCGAGTCCGTGGTTCTGGCCGGGGATGAGGAGGCTGTTCTTGGGGTTGCTCAGCGGTGGGAGTTCAAGCGGCTCAGCGTGTCTCATGCGTTCCACTCGGACTTGATGGAGCCGATGCTCGATGAGTTCCGGGCGGCTATTGGTGGGGTGACGTTCTCGGAGCCGAGGCTCTCGATCGTTGTCGGTGGGGAGGTGACGTCGCCGGAGTTCTGGGTCGAGCACGTGCGGAACGCGGTGCGGTTCGCCGACAACGTGACGACGTTGGCCGAGCAGGGCGTGGACGCGTTCCTGGAGCTGGGGCCGGACGGCGTTCTGACCGCAATGGCGGCTGAATCCGCCGGTGAGGACGCCGTGCTGGTTCCGGCGCAGCGCAAGGATCGCGACGGCGGGTCCGCGCTGGTCGAGGCGCTGGCGCGGTTGCACGTGGCCGGGGTCGACGTCGACTGGTCGCGACTCTTCGCTGACACCGGGGCGCGGCGGGTCGACCTGCCGACCTACCCGTTCCAGCGGGAGCGCTACTGGCCGCGGCCCGCCACGACCAAGGCCGACGTGCGCTCCGCCGGGCTGGACTCCGTCGGGCACCCGCTGCTGGGCGCGGCGGCCGAACTCGCCGGGACCGACGGATACCTGTTCGCCAGCCGCCTGACGCCGCGCACCCACACCTGGCTCGCCGACCACGTCGTGCACGGCCGAATCCTGTTCCCCGGCACCGGTTTCCTCGAACTCGCGATCCGCGCCGGTGACGAGGTGGGCTGCGGTCACGTCGACGAGCTGACCCTGTCCGCGCCGCTGGTGCTGCCGTCGCGGGGCGACGTGCAGGTGCAGGTGACCGTCGGCGGCGCCGACGAATCGGGCCGCCGCCCGGTCGCGATCTTCTCCCGCCCCGCCGAAACCGGGCAGGGAGACTGGACCCAGCACGCCGGCGGCGTGCTGGCCGTGACGCCGTCCGAGCCGACGTTCGACCTCGGCGCGTGGCCCCCGGCCGGAGCCGAGGCGGTGGACGTCGCCGACTGCTACGAGCGCTTCACCGAGGTCGGCTTCGACTACGGACCGATGTTCCGCGGCTTGCGCGCGGTGTGGCGGCTCGGTGACGAGCTGTTCGCCGAGGCCGAGCTGCCGGACGACGCCGGAGCCGACGAGTTCGGCCTGCACCCCGCGCTGCTCGACGCCGGAATGCACGCGTCGGGCTTCGGCGACGTCGGCAACCTCAGCCGCGGAGGCCTGCCGTTCTCCTGGCAGGGCGTCTCCCTGCACGCCTCGGGAGCCTCGCGGGTCCGCATGCGGCTCGCCCCGGGCCCCGACGACTCCACCGTCCTGTCCGTCGCCGACGCCACCGGTGCCCCCGTCGCCAGCATCGACGGACTCATCACCCGCGCCCCGCAGACCGGCCGGGCCCCGACCGTCACCCGGGACGCCCTGTTCCAGCTCGACTGGACACCCATCGCCCTGCCCGAGACCGCCACGACGTGGGCGCGACTCGACCCCGACGCCCGCGACCTGACCGGCGTCGACGCCACCACCGTCGTGCTGCCGGTCTCCGGCGATGCCGACGACGTGGTGACCTCGGTGCACGCCGAGACCGCGCGCGTGCTGTCGCTGCTGCAGCAGTGGCTCGCCGACGAGCGCTTCACCGATGCCCGCCTGGCGCTGGTCACCCGGGGCGCCACCTCCGGTGACGACCTGATCGGGGCCGCCGTGCGCGGTCTGGTGCGCTCCGCGCAGACCGAGCACCCCGGCCGCTTCGCGCTGATCGACGTCGCCCCGGGGACCGATCCCGAACCGCTGTTGGGACGCGCTCTGACCAGCGACGAACCCCAGCTGCTGCTGCGCGGCGAGGAACTCCTGGCCGCCCGCATCGCCCGCGCGACCGGGCAGGCGCCCGCCTTCGACGTCGACGGGACGGTCCTCATCACCGGTGGGACCGGCGGTCTGGGCGCCGTGCTGGCCCGGCACCTGGTGACCGAGCACGACGTCCGCGACCTGCTGCTGGTGAGCCGCCGCGGCCCGGATGCCGACGGCGCCGCCGACCTCGTCGCCGAGCTGACCGACCTGGGCGCGACCGCCCGGGTCGTGGCCTGCGACGTCACCGACCGCTCCGCGGTCGCCGACCTCCTGCAGCAGCACCCGGTGCGGGCCGTGGTGCACACCGCGGGCGTCGTCGACGACGGCGTGATCGCCTCGCTGACCCCCGAAGCCGTCGACACCGTGCTCGCCCCGAAGGTCGACGCGGCCTGGCACCTGCACGAACTCGCCGGTGACGTGTCTGCGTTCGTCCTGTTCTCCTCCGCTGCGGCCACCTTCGGCGGCGCCGGGCAGGGCAACTACGCGGCGGGCAACTCCTTCCTCGACGCCCTCGCCCACCACCGGCAGGAGCGCGGTCTGCCCGCCGTGTCGCTGGGGTGGGGCGCGTGGGAGCAGTCGGTCGGCCTGACCAGCGGGCTCTCCGATGCCGACGTGCAGCGGATCTCGCGGATGGGCGTCCAGGCGCTGTCGGTCGAGCAGGGAGTGGCCCTGTTCGACGCCGCCCTGGGCTCCGGGCGACCGCTGCTCCTGCCGGTGCACTTGGACCTGCCGTCGTTGCGCTCCAGCGACGACGTGCCGCACCTGCTGCGCGGACTCGTCCGCACCCCGATCCGCCGCGCCACCGCATCCTCGCGGGGCGAGACCGCCGCGCTGGTCGACCGGCTCGCCTCGCTGAGCGCGGAGGAGCGCACCGAGCGGCTGGTGGAGCTCGTCCGCGAGGAGGTAGCGGCCGTGCTCGGGCACGCCGGTGCCGGGGGAGTGGATCCCGGAAGGCCTTTCCAGGAGCTCGGTTTCGACTCGCTGACCGCCGTCGAGCTGCGCAACCGGCTCACGGCGGCGACCGGCCTGCGGATCTCGGCGACCTCGGTGTTCGACTACCCGACGGTCACCCGCCTCGCCGAGCACCTGCGCGACGACCTGTTCGGCGCGGCTCTCGACGTCGTCCCGGCGATGCCGGTGAGCTCCGTCGACGACGACCCGATCGTGATCGTGGGCATGGCCTGCCGCTACCCGGGCGGGGTGACCTCGCCCGAGGACCTGTGGCGGCTGGTGAGCGAGGACGCCGACGCGATCACCGGGTTCCCCACCAATCGGGGCTGGGACCTGGACTCGCTGTTCGACTCCGACCCCGACAACGCGGGCACCTCGTACTCGAACTCGGGCGGGTTCCTGCACGACTCGGGCGAGTTCGACGCCGACTTCTTCGCGATGTCCCCGCGCGAGGCCCTGGCCACCGACGTGCAGCAGCGGCTCGTGCTGCAGACCGCGTGGGAGGCCATCGAGCGCGCCGGCATCGACCCGACGTCGCTGCAGGGCAGCCGGACCGGTGTGTTCGCGGGTGTCATGGTGAATGACTACGGCACGCTGCTCGACGGCGACACCTTCGAGGGCTACCAGGGCACCGGCACCGCGCAGAGCGTGCTGTCCGGCCGAGTGTCCTACACGTTCGGGTTCGAGGGGCCGGCGGTCACGGTGGACACGGCGTGCTCGTCGTCGCTGGTGTCGATGCACCTGGCCGCGCAGTCGTTGCGGCAGGGGGAGTGCTCGCTGGCGCTGGCCGGTGGTGTGACGGTGATGTCGACCCCGGCGTCGTTCGTGGTCTTCTCCCGGCAGCGCGGCCTGGCCGCCGACGGCCGCTGCAAGTCCTACTCGGAGTCCGCCGACGGAGTCGGCTGGTCCGAAGGCGCCGGTCTGGTCGTGCTGGAGCGGCTCTCCGACGCCCAGCGCAACGGGCATCGGGTGCTGGCCGTGGTGCGGGGTTCTGCGGTGAACCAGGACGGTGCGTCCAACGGCCTGACCGCCCCGAACGGCCCGTCGCAGCAGCGCGTCATCCGCCAGGCCCTGGCCGGTGCAGGTCTGTCCACTTCGGACGTCGATGTGGTCGAAGGGCACGGCACCGGAACGACTCTGGGTGATCCGATCGAGGCGCAGGCGTTGCTGGCGACCTACGGTCAGGATCGCGAGAGTCCGCTGCTGCTGGGGTCGGTGAAGTCGAACCTCGGCCACACCCAGGCCGCTTCGGGCGTTGCGGGCGTGATCAAGATGGTGGCGGCGATGCAGCACGGCGTCGTCCCGCGCAGCCTGCACGCCGAGGACCCGTCGTCCCACGTGGACTGGGAAGCGGGTTCGGTGCGGCTGCTGAGCTCGGCGGTGGAGTGGCCGGAGACCGGCCGCGCCCGCCGCGCGGCGGTCTCGTCGTTCGGCGTCAGCGGCACCAACGCGCACGTCATCCTGGAGCAGGGGCCGGCCGTCGAGGAAGTCGCGTCGCAGTCCCCGGCGACGGTGGTCCCGTGGTTGGTGTCGGCGAAATCCGAGGCGGCGCTGGACGCCCAGATCTCCCGCCTGCGCGAGCTCGACGCCTCCCCCCTCGACGTCGGCCACTCCCTGGTGACCTCCCGCTCGCTGTTCCAGCACCGCGCGGTCCTGCTCGCGTCGCCCGACGGCCTCGTCGAAGCCGCCCGCGGCGAGGCGGGAGAACAGCCCCTCGCGGTCCTCTTCGCGGGCCAGGGCTCGCAGCGCCTCGGCATGGGCCGGGACCTCTACGGCCGCTTCCCGGTCTTCGCGGAGGCTCTCGACGAGGTCCTGAACCACCTCGACCCGTCGGTTCGCGAGGTGATGTGGGGCGAGGACGTGGAAGCCCTGAACGAGACGGGCAACGCCCAACCGGCCCTGTTCGCGATCGAAGTGGCTCTGTATCGCCTGATCGAGTCCTTCGGCATCACCCCGGACCACGTTGCAGGCCACTCGATCGGTGAGGTGGCCGCGGCCCACGTGGCGGGCGTGTTGTCCTTGCAGGACGCCTGCACCCTGATCACGGCCCGAGCTTCGTTGATGCAGGCCCTGCCCCCGGGCGGGGTCATGGTCGCGGTCCGTGCGAGCGAGTCTGACGTCCTGCCTTACCTGTCGGGTGGTTCTGCTGGTGTCGGAAACTCCCATATTCATGGTGTCGAATACAGCGGTTTTCGTCGCGATGAAAACAGCGGTTTTCGATCGGGTGACAGTGGTGGTTCTCGTTCGGGGGTGGTGTCTCTCGCGGCGGTGAACGGTCCGAACTCCGTGGTGCTGGCCGGGGATGAGGACGCTGTCTTGAGGTTGCCGAGAAGTGGGAGTTCAAGCGGCTCAGCGTGTCTCATGCTTTCCACTCGGCTCTGATGGAGCCGATGATGGACGAGTTCCGGGAAGTCGTTGCGGGGTTGGTGTTCCGGGATCCGGGGATTCCGATCGCGGCGAGCGGGGATGTGACCTCGCCCGAGCACTGGGTGCAGCACGTTCGGGAGGCCGTGCGGTTCGGGGACTCCGTTGCCGGGCTCGTCGAGGAGGGCGTGGGCGCGTTCCTCGAACTGGGTCCCGACGGGGTGCTGTCGGCGATGGCCGCTGACTCCGCGCCGGAGGCCGCGGTGATCACTCCGGTGCTGCGCAAGGACCAGGACGCGGAGACCAGCCTGCTCACGGCTCTGGCTCGGCTGCACGTCGTCGGTGCCGACCTGCGGTGGGAGTCGCTGCTGGAGGGCGGGCGTCGCATCGACCTGCCGACCTACGCGTTCGAGCGGCGCTGGTTCTGGCCCGACACCGCGGGCCGTGCGGGTGACGTGCGCGGAGCCGGTCTGGAGGCGGTGGAGCACCCGCTGCTCGGTGCGTCGGCCGAGCTCGCCGACGCCGACGGGTTCCTGTTCACCAGCCGCCTGTCGCTGCGGTCGCAGCCGTGGCTGGCCGATCACGTCGTGCACGGCCAGGTGCTCGTCCCGGGCGCGGCCCTGGTGGACCTGGCGATCCGGGCCGCCGACGAAGCCGGGTGCGAGCGGGTCGAGGAGCTGACGCTGTCCTCCCCGCTGGTGCTGCCGGAGCGGGGTGCGCTGCAGCTTCAACTGCGCGTCGGGCCGGAGGAGGACACCGGGCATCGCACGATCGCGATCCACAGCAGGCCCGAGAACGACGCCGAACTCCCCTGGACGCAGCACGCGACCGGCCTGCTCGGCCGTGAGCCGCTGGCCCCGGCGTTCGACACCGCCGCCTGGCCGCCCGCAGGCGCCGAGCCGGTGGAGCTCGACGGGTTCTACGACCGCTTCGCCGCCGCGGGCTTCGACTACGGCACCGAGTTCCAGGGGCTGCGCGCGGCGTGGCGGTCCGGCGACGAGGTGTTCGCCGAGGTCGCGCTGACCGAGGACGTCGACACCAGCGGGTTCGGCCTGCACCCGGCGCTGCTGGACGCGAGCCTGCACGCCCTGGCGCTCGCGGGTCAGCACGCCGGCGGCGTCGTGCCGTTCTCCTGGCGCGGCATCGCCCTGCACGCCTCGGGGGCCTCCGAACTGCGGGTTCGGACGTCGGTCGCGGCCGACGGGTCGATGGTCGTCGCACTGGCGGATGCCACCGGTGCTCCGGTGGCGAGCGTGGAATCCCTGGTCGTGCGCGAGTTCGCGCAGACCGAGCTCACCGACGCCCAGCGCACCCGCGACGCCCTGTTCGGCCTGGAGTGGATCCCGGTCGCAGGTGACGCGGCCGAGGTCGAGTGGGCGGTGCTCGGCCCGAACGCGTTCGGGCTGCCCGGCACGGTCCACGAAGACCTGAGCACGGTGACCGCGGACGTGGTGCTCGTTCCGGTGGCGGGAGAGGCGGACGCGGTGGCGTCCGCCTACGCCGCTGCCGCGCGGGCCTTGCTCTTGGTGCAGCGGTGGCTGAACGACGAGCGCTTCGCCGAGTCGCGCCTGGTGTTCGTGACCCGCGAAGGCGACGTGGCCGCAGCGGCGGTGCGGGGTCTGGTGCGTTCGGCGCAGTCGGAGCACCCGGGCCGCTTCGGGCTGCTGGAGCTGGGCACCGGCGATGTCGATTCTTCCGCCCTGGCAACGGCTCTCGCTACCGACGAGCCGCAGCTGGCGATCCGCGACGGCGAGGTGCTGGCGGCGCGTCTGGTGCGGGTGACGCCGGAGGGTGAGTCGGTCAGCTGGGGCGGCCGGGTGCTGATCACCGGCGGCACGGGTGGTCTGGGCGCCCAGGTCGCCAGGCACTTGGTTGCAGAGCGGGGTGTGCGGGACCTGGTGCTGGTGAGTCGCCGGGGTTTGGATGCCGCCGGTGATCTCCCGGCCGAGCTGGCCGGGCTGGGTGCCACGGTTGAGGTGGTCGCTTGCGACGTTGCTGACCAGGATGCGGTCGCGAATCTCCTGGATCAGCACGAGGTTTCGGCCGTGGTTCACGCGGCTGGTGTTCTCGATGACGCTACGGTCGAGTCGTTGACGCCGGAGCGCGTTGATGCGGTGTTGCGTCCGAAGGTGGATGCGGCTTGGCACTTGCACGAGTTGACTGAGAATTTGTCGGCGTTCGTGGTGTTCTCGTCGGCCGCAGGTGTTTTCGGATCTCCGGGGCAGGCGAACTACGCGGCGGGCAACGCCTTCCTCGATGCCCTGATCGAGCACCGCCGTTCTCTCGGCCTGCCGGGCACGTCCCTGGCCTGGGGCGCGTGGGAGCAGGGCATGGCCTCGGGCATGGACGCCGACCGGCTCGACCGGTCGGGAATGCCCGCGCTGACCACCGAAGAAGGCCTGCGGCTGTTCGACGCCGCGCTGTCCACCGACCACCCGCTGGTGCTGCCGGTCCGCCTCGACCTGGCGACCCTGCGCTCGGCGGGCGAGGTGCCGCCCCTGCTGCGCGGGCTCGTCCGCACCAGGACGCGTCGCTCCCTGGCCGGATCACGTGCGGCGGAGTCCCTGGTCGCCCGGCTGAGCGGGCTCACCCCGGCCGAACGACGCGATGTGCTCCTCGAGCTGGTGCGCGATGACGTCGCCGCGGTCCTGGGCCACGCCGACGGCAAGGCGATCGACCCCACCCGGGCCTTCCAGGACTCCGGCTTCGACTCGCTGACCGCAGTCGAGCTGCGGAACCGCCTCGGCGCCTCCGCCGGGCTGCGCCTGCCCGCCACGCTGGTCTTCGACTACCCGAACGCCCAGGCGCTGGCCGAGCACCTCGACGACGAGCTGTTCGGCTCGGGCGCGCAGGACGCCGCGAGCGTCCCCGCCCTGGTCAACACCGCCGACGACCCGGTCGTGATCGTGGGCATGGCCTGCCGCTACCCGGGTGGCGTGTCCTCGCCGGAAGACCTGTGGCGGCTGGTGTCGGACGGCGTCGACGCGATCTCGGAATTCCCCGATGACCGCGGTTGGTCGCTGGACACCCTCTACGACCCGGACCCCGACCACGTCGGCACCTCCTACACGCGCTCCGGCGGTTTCCTCCGGAACGCCGGGGACTTCGACGCCGAGTTCTTCGGGATGTCGCCGCGCGAGGCGCTGGCCACCGATTCTCAGCAGCGGTTGCTGCTGGAGGTCGCGTGGGAGGCGATCGAGCGCGCCGGCATCGACCCGATGTCGCTGCGCGGAAGCCGCACCGGGATGTTCGCCGGTGTCATGTACAGCGATTACAGCGGCCTGCTCGACGGCGGCGATTTCGAAGGCCACCAGGGTCAGGGCAGTTCGCCGAGCATCGCCACCGGGCGCGTCGCCTACGCCCTCGGGTTCGAGGGGCCTGCGGTCACGGTGGATACGGCGTGTTCGTCGTCGTTGGTGTCGATGCATTGGGCGATGCAGGCGTTGCGCAGTGGTGAGTGCTCGATGGCGCTGGCCGGTGGTGTGACGGTGATGTCGACGCCGGGTCCGTTCGTGGAGTTCTCCCGCCAGGGCGGATTGTCCCCGGACGGCCGCTGCAAGGCGTTCGGCGACTCCGCCGACGGCGTGGGCTGGTCCGAGGGCGTCGGTCTGCTGGTGCTGGAGCGCTTGTCGGACGCGCGTCGCAACGGGCACGAGGTTCTCGCGGTGGTGCGGGGTTCCGCTGTGAACCAGGACGGTGCGTCGAACGGCCTGACCGCGCCGAACGGCCCGTCGCAGCAGCGAGTCATCCGGCAGGCCCTCGCCAGCGCCGGTCTGTCCACATCGGACGTCGATGCGGTGGAAGCGCACGGGACCGGAACGGCTTTGGGCGATCCGATCGAGGCGCAGGCGCTGCTGGCGACCTACGGTCAGGGCCGGGAGCGCCCGCTGCTGCTGGGCTCGATCAAGTCGAACATCGGGCACACGCAGGCCGCTGCGGGTGTTGCGGGCGTGATCAAGATGATCGAGGCCATGCAGCGCGGTGTCCTGCCGCGCACCCTGCACGCCGAGACGCCGTCGTCGCACGTCGACTGGGAAGCCGGTTCGGTCGAGCTGCTGAGCTCGCCGAGCGACTGGCCGGAGACCGGTCGAGTCCGTCGCGCCGCGGTCTCGTCGTTCGGCGTGAGCGGCACGAACGCCCACGTCATCCTGGAGCAGGGCCCCGCCGTCGAGGAACCGGAGGAGCAGCCGTCGGCGCAGGTGGTCCCGTGGGTGGTCTCGGCGAGGTCCGAAGCCGCGCTGGACGAGCAGATCACCCGCCTCCGCGCCCTCGACGCCGCCCCGGCCGACATCGGGTTCTCCCTGGTCACGTCCCGTTCCCGGTTCGAACACCGCAAGGTCCTGCTGGCCACGGACTCGGAGATCACGGACCTCGTCACGGGCACCGCCCGCGAAGGCGCCCTCGCCGTGGTCTTCGCGGGCCAGGGCTCCCAGCGGCTGGGCATGGGCAGGGACCTCTACGAGCGTTTCCCGGTGTTCGCCGAGGCCCTGGACGAGGTCCTGAGCCACCTGGATCCGTCAGTCCGAGAGGTGATGTGGGGCGAGGACGAGGATGCCCTGAACCAGACGGGAATCGCTCAACCAGCCCTCTTCGCCCTCGAAGTCGCCCTCTTCCGCCTGACCGAGTCCTTCGGCCTCCGCCCGGACTACCTCGCGGGTCACTCGATCGGTGAGGTGGCCGCGGCCCATGTGGCGGGCGTGTTGTCCCTGGAGGACGCCTGCACCTTGATCTCGGCTCGGGCCCGGTTGATGCAGGCCTTGCCCCCGGGCGGCGTGATGGTGGCGGTCCGCGCCAGCGAGTCCGATGTCCTGCCGTTTCTATCGGGTGGTTCTGCCGGTGTCGAAACCTCCCATATTCAGGCGGATGAAAACAGCGGTTTTCGACGCGACGAAAACAGCGGTTTTCGATCGGGTGACAGTGGCGGTTCTCGGTCGGGGGTGGTGTCTCTTGCAGCGGTGAACGGTCCCGAGTCGGTTGTTCTGGCTGGTGATGAGGGCGCTGTTCTGGAGGTTGCGAAGAACTGGGAGTTCAAGCGGATCAAGGTTTCTCATGCGTTCCACTCCGCGCTGATGGAGCCGGTGCTTGATGAGTTCCGGGTGGCGATTGAGGGGTTGTCGTTCGAGGAGCCTGGGGTTCCGATTGCTGCGGCCGGGGATGTGACTTCTCCTGAGTTCTGGGTGCAGCACGTTCGGGAGGCTGTGCGGTTCGGGGACTCGGTTGCGGATCTGGTCGATGCCGGTGTGACGGCGTTCCTGGAGCTCGGGCCGGACGGGGTGCTGTCCGGGTTGGTGGCCGAGTCCGTCGAGGACGTCGTGGCCGCTCCGGTGCTGCGGAAGGGGCGGGACGAGGAGTCCTCGCTGTTCACGGCGCTGGGCCGGTTGCACGTGTCCGGTGTCGACGTCGACTGGTCGCCGGCCTTCGACGGGGCCCGGCGGGTCGCGCTGCCGACCTACGCGTTCCAGCGCCAGCGGTTCTGGCCGGTGCTGCGGGCTCGCAGCGGGGACGTGTCCGGGTTCGGGCTGGTGGACGTCGAGCACCCGCTGCTCGGTGCGTCCGCGGACCTCGCCGGTTCGGACGGGGTGCTGTTCACCAACCGCCTGTCGGTGAGCGCGCAGCCGTGGCTGGCCGAGCACGTCATCCAGGGCCAGGCCCTCGTCCCCGGCGCCGCTCTGGTGGAGCTGGCGCTGCGGGCCGGAGACGAGGCCGGCTGCGACCGGGTCGAGGAGCTCACCCTGGCCGCCCCGCTCACGTTGCCCGAGCAGGGCGCCGTGCAGGTGCAGGTCGCGGTCGGCGCCGCCGACGAGTCGGGTGCGCGCACCCTCACCGTGTTCTCCCGCCCGGCCGAGGCCGTGGGCGGGTTCTGGACCGAGCACGCCACCGGCACGCTCGCCACCGGGGAACGTTCGCTGGCCTTCGATGACGGCCTCCAGCCGCCCGCCGACGCCACCGAGCTCGACGTGACCGGCTGCTACGACCTGTTCACCGACGCCGGGTTCCACTACGGCCCGACCTTCCGCGGACTGCGCTCGGCTTGGCAGCGCGGCGACGACGTCTACGCCGAGGTCGTCCTGCCCGACGGTGCCGACACCACCGGTTTCGGCCTCCACCCGGCGCTGCTCGACGCGTGCCTGCACGCGGCGGGCGTCGCCGGTGACGGGGGAGCCGGCCTGCCGTTCTCCTGGACCGGCGTGTCCCTGCACGCCGCCGGCGCCACCCGTCTGCGGGTCCGCCTGTCGAAGCGGGCCGACGGATCGATGTCGCTGGCCCTGGCCGACCCGGCCGGAACCCCGGTCGCCTCGGTGGAATCCCTGGCCCTGCGCCCGATCTCGACCGACGGCCTCGCCGAACGCGACTCGCTGTTCGGCCTCCGGTGGACCACGGCCGCGGTGACCGACGGCGCGTCGGAATGGCAGGTCCTCGGCCCGAACCCGCTCGACCTGCCGGGTGAGGTCCGCGACGATCTGAGCGAGGTCACGGCCCCGGCGGTCTTGGTGCCGGTGGCGGGCGGCGAGGACGTCATCTCCTCCGCCCACGACGCGACCACCCGCGCCCTGGGCCTGGTGCAGGAGTGGCTGGCCGCCGACCGGCACGCCGACTCGCGCCTGGTGTTCGTCACGCGCAGCGCCGACGTGGCCGCCGCCGCGGTGCGCGGCCTGGTGCGCTCGGCGCAGTCGGAGCACCCGGGCCGCTTCGGCCTGCTCGAACTCGACGCCGACGAGGTGCCGAGGGGCTTGCTGACCCGGGCGCTGACCAGCGACGAACCGCACCTGCTGCTCCGCGACGACCAGGTGATGGCCGCTCGTCTGGCCCGGGTGACGCCGGAAGGCGAGCCGGTCACCTGGGGTGGTCGGGTTCTGATCACCGGCGGCACTGGCGGCCTCGGTGCCCTGGTGGCTCGCCACCTGGTCGCCGAGCGGGGTGTGCGGGACCTGGTGCTGGTGAGTCGCCGGGGTTTGGATGCCGCCGGTGATCTCCCGGCAGAGCTGACCGGGCTGGGTGCCACGGTTGAGGTGGTCGCTTGCGACGTGGCTGACCGGGTTGCGGTCGCGAATCTTCTGGAGCGGCACGAGGTTTCGGCTGTGGTTCACGCGGCTGGTGTTCTCGATGATGCTACGGTCGAGTCGTTGACGCCGGAGCGCGTTGATGCGGTGTTGTGTCCGAAGGTGGATGCGGCTTGGCACTTGCACGAGTTGACTGAGAACCTGTCGGCGTTCGTGGTGTTCTCGTCCGCCGCGGGTGTTTTCGGATCTCCGGGGCAGGCGAACTACGCGGCGGGCAATGCCTTCCTCGATGCCCTGATCGAGCACCGCCGTTCTCTCGGCCTGCCGGGCACCTCGTTGGCCTGGGGCGCGTGGGAGCAGGGCATGGCGGTCGACGCCGAGCGGCTCACCCGCTCGGGCATGCCGCCGCTGTCGCCGGAACAGGGCCTGCGGCTGTTCGACGCGGCCCTGGCCGCGCCCGACCCCGTCCTCCTGCCGGTCCGCCTCGACCTGGCGACCCTGCGAGCCGGCGGCGAGGTCCCGCCGCTGCTGCGCGGCCTGGTCCGCACCCGCTCCCGCCGCACCCTGGCCGGATCGGGCGCCACCGACTCGCTGCTCGCGCGCCTGAGCTCGCTCGGCGAGACCGACCGCGCCGAAGCGCTCCTGGACTTGGTGCGCGGTGAGGTCGCGGCGGTCCTCGGCCATGTCGACGGCAACGCCGTCGATCCGGCGAAGGCGTTCCAGGACCTCGGTTTCGACTCGTTGACCGCTGTCGAGCTGCGCAACCGCGTCGGCGCCACCACCGGCCTAAAGCTGTCGGCGACGCTGGTGTTCGACTACCCGACGGCCCACGCCCTGGCGGAGCACCTGCACGACGAGCTGTTCGGCGCCGCCGAGGTCGTGCTCCCGGCGGCGGTCGGCACGGCTGACGACCCGGTCGTGGTCGTGGGCATGGCCTGCCGCTACCCGGGCGGGGTGTCCTCGCCGGAAGACCTGTGGCGGCTGGTGTCGGACGGCGTCGACGCGATCTCGGAGTTCCCCGACAACCGGGGCTGGGACCTCGACGCGCTGTTCGACCCCGACCCGGACCACGCCGGGACCTCCTACGTCCGCGAAGGCGGCTTCCTGCACGAAGCAGGGCATTTCGACCCGGCCTTCTTCGGCATGTCGCCGCGCGAAGCGCTCGCGACCGACGCCCAGCAGCGGCTGCTGCTGGAGGTCTCCTGGGAGTCCCTGGAGCGCTCGGGCATCGACCCGATGGCGTTGCGCGGCAGCCAGACCGGCGTGTTCGCCGGTGTCATGTACAACGACTACGCCCAGCTCCTCGCGGGTGACGCCGAGGGCTACCAGGCCACCGGCGGTTCGAGCGTCGTCTCCGGCCGCGTCTCCTACACCTTCGGGTTCGAGGGCCCCGCGGTCACGGTCGACACCGCCTGCTCGTCGTCGCTCGTGTCGATGCACCTCGCCGCCCAGTCGCTGCGGCAGGGCGAGTGCTCGCTGGCCTTGGCGGGCGGTGTGACCGTGATGTCCACGCCGAGCGCGTTCATCGGGTTCTCCCGGCAGCGCGGCCTGTCCCCGGACGGCCGCTGCAAGGCGTTCGGCGACTCCGCCGACGGCGTGGGCTGGTCCGAGGGCGTCGGCGTCGTGGTGCTGGAGCGGCTCTCCGACGCCCGCCGCAACGGTCACCAGGTGCTGGCCGTGGTGCGGGGTTCGGCGGTCAACCAGGACGGTGCCTCCAACGGCCTGACCGCCCCGAACGGCCCGTCGCAGCAGCGCGTCATCCGCCAGGCCCTCGCCAGCGGAGGTCTGTCCACATCGGATGTCGACGTGGTCGAGGCGCACGGCACCGGAACGACTCTCGGCGACCCGATCGAGGCCCAGGCTCTGCTGGCGACCTACGGTCAGCTCCGCGACGAGCCGCTGCGGCTCGGTTCGATCAAGTCCAACATCGGCCACGCCCAGGCGGCCGCCGGTGTCGCGGGCGTGATCAAGATGATCTCCGCGATCCAGCGCGGCGTCCTGCCGCGCACCCTGCACGCCGACACGCCCTCCACGCACGTGGACTGGGAAGCCGGAACCGTCGAGCTCCTCGCCGAGCCGACCGAGTGGCCGGAGGTGAACCGGCCCCGCCGAGCGGCGGTGTCGGCGTTCGGCGTCAGCGGCACCAACGCCCACCTCATCCTCGAACAAGGCCCGGCCGTCGACGAACCGGTCGAGCAGACCCCGCCGTCCGCCGCGCCGTGGATGATCTCCGCGCGGTCCGACGAGGCCCTCAACGAGCAGATCAACCGCATCCGCTCCGCCGAGGGCTCCCCGCTGGACATCGCCTACACCCTGGCCACCTCGCGCTCGCTGTTCGAACACCGCGCCGCGCTGGTCGCCACCGGCGACGGCGTCGTCCCGGCCGGACGCGGCGTCGCCGAGGCCCGGACGCTGGCGATCCTGTTCACCGGCCAGGGCTCGCAGCGACTCGGCATGGGGCGTGAGCTGCACCAGCGGTTCCCCGTGTTCGCCGACGCCTTGGACGAGGTCCTGGAGCACTTCGACCCCGCCGTGCGCGAGGTCATGTGGGGCGACGACGCCGAAGCGCTCAACCGGACCGGGACCGCGCAGCTGACGTTGTTCGCGATCGAGGTCGCCCTGTTCCGGCTCGTCGAGTCCTTCGGCGTGCGGCCGGACTACCTGGCCGGGCACTCGATCGGCGAGATCGCCGCCGCCCACGTCGCCGGGGTCCTCTCCTTGGAGGACGCGTGCGCGCTGGTCGGCGCCCGGGCACGGCTGATGCAGGCGCTGCCGTCGGGCGGCGCGATGGTGGCGGTGCAGGCCGGTGAGGCCGAGGTGCTGCCGCACCTGGTCGACGGCGTGTCGATCGCCGCGGTCAACGGCCCGGCGTCGGTGGTGCTCTCCGGCGACGAGGCCGCCGTGCTGGAGGTGGCGTCGCGGTGGAAGTCGACCCGCCTGCAGGTCTCGCACGCCTTCCACTCGCCGCTGATGGACCCGATGCTCGACGAGTTCCACCAGGTCGTCAGCGGCTTGTCGTTCCACACCCCGACGATCCCCGTGGTCACCTCGGGTGATGTGACCTCGCCCGAGCACTGGGTGCGGCACGTGCGCGAACCCGTCCGGTTCGCCGACGCCGTGGCCGACCTCGTCGACGCGGGCACCACCGCGTTCCTGGAACTCGGCCCCGACGGGGTGCTGTCCGGCATGGCGGCCGAGACGGCCGAGGACGCGCTGCTCGTCCCGATCCTGCGCAAGGACCGGGGCGAGGAGGAATCCGCCGTCACCGCCCTGGCGCGGCTGCACGCGAGCGGCGTCGACATCTCCTGGGACCCGTTGTTCGCCGGAACCGGTGCGCGCCGCATCGCGCTGCCCACCTACGCCTTCCAGCACCAGTGGTTCTGGCCCGCGGCCGCGGCCCGGCACGACAGCTCGCTGGGCCTCGGACTGCTGTCGACGGAACACCCGCTGCTGGGCTCGGCGGTCGAGCTGGCCGAGGGCGACGGGGCTCTGTTCACCAGCAGGTTGTCCCTGCAATCGCACCCGTGGCTGGCCGATCACGTCGTCATGGGGCGCCCGGTCGTGCCGGGCGCGGCGCTGGTCGAGATGGTCGCCCGAGCAGGCGACGAGCTCGGCTGCGGCGGTGTGGAGGAGCTGACGCTCGTCGCCCCGCTGGTCCTGTCCGAGCACGGCGGCGTGCGGGTGCAGGTGTGGGTCGGCGCGGCCGACGAGTCCGGCCGCCGCTCGGTGAACGTCTACTCGCAGCCCGACGGCGACGACGAGCAGGTCTGGACGCCGTGCGCCAGCGGTGCGCTGGCCGTCGACGGCCGCGAGGCCGAGTTCGACGTGGCGGTCTGGCCGCCCGCCGGCGCCGAACCCGTCGCGCTGGACGACTGCTACGACAGGCTTGCCGACGCCGGACTGGAGTACGGCCCGATCTTCCAGGGCTTGCGCGCGGTCTGGCAGCGCGGGGCGGAGACCTTCGCCGAGGTCGCGCTGCCGGACGGGGTCGACACCGACGGCTTCGACCTGCACCCGGCGCTGTTCGACGCGTGCCTGCACGCGGCGGCCATCGCCGGGGACGGGGGAGCGGGCCTGCCGTTCTCCTGGTCGGGCGTGTCGCTGGACGCGTGGGACGCGGTGGAGCTGCGGGTGCGGCTGCGCCGGGACGCCGACGGCTCGATCGAGCTCGCCATGACCGATCCGGACGGCGTGCCGGTGGCCTCGGTGAAGTCGTTGACGGTGCGCCCGGTGGCCGGGGACCAGCTGGTCCCCTCGGGTGTCGAGCGGCGGTCGCTGTTCGGCGTCGAGTGGACGTCGGTGCCCGCGCAGACCTTCACCTCCCCGGTGACGATCCTCGGCGCGGACGAGTTCGGTCTGGTCGAGGCGCTGCCCGGGGTCGAGACGCGGGTGGAGCCGGGGCTGCGGCCGGAGACCGGTGGTGTGGTGCTGGCTCCGATCGTTCCGGACCCGGCGATGTTCCGGAGTCCGTGCACGCGACGGTGTCCTGCGCTCTGGCGCTGCTGCAGGAGTGGTTGGCGAGCGAGCGGGACGCTGATGCGCGTCTGGTGTTCGTGACTCGGGAAGGCGATGTCGCTTCGGCCGCCGTGTGGGGTCTGGTGCGTTCGGCGCAGTCGGAGCACCCGGGCCGGTTCGGGTTGCTCGACCTCCCCGACGACGTCGATGTCGCTTCTCTCGCAACGTCGTTGGAGTCCGCCGAGCCGCAGTTGCTGATCCGCGACGGTGAGGTGCTGGCGGCCAGGTTGGCGCGCGTCGCCCCGGAGGACGAGCCGGTCGCCTGGGGTGGTCGGGTTCTGATCACCGGCGGTACGGGTGGCCTGGGTGCTCTGGTGGCTCGTCATCTGGTGGCGGAGCGCGGCGTTCGCGATCTGCTGCTGGTCAGCAGGCGCGGGGCCGCGGGCGAGCTCCCCGGCGAGCTGACGGAGCTCGGTGCCCGGGTGGAGGTCGTTTCCTGCGACGTGGCCGATCGCGAGTCCGTGGCGGAACTGGTTCAGCAGCACGAGTTCTCGGCCGTGGTGCACGCGGCTGGTGTGCTGGACGACGGTGTGGTTGAGTCGTTGACGCCGGAGCGCGTGGATGCTGTGCTGCGTCCGAAGGTGGATGCGGCCTGGCACTTGCACGAGTTGGCTGAGAACTTGTCGGCGTTCGTGGTGTTCTCCTCCGCCGCAGGCGTTTTCGGAAACCCCGGCCAGGCGAACTACGCCGCCGGGAACGCGTTCCTGGACGCTCTGGTCGAACACCGCCGCTCCCTCGGCCTTCCGGGTGCGTCCCTCGCGTGGGGTGCCTGGGATCAGGGCATGGCGGCCGAGACCGGATCGGCCATGCCCGCGCTGGCGCCCGAGGACGGCCTGCGGCTGTTCGACGCCGCACTGGCCACGGGACGTCCCGTGGTGCTGCCGCTGCACCTCGACCTGGCCGCGATCCGCGCTCGTGGCGACGTTCCGCCGCTGCTGCGCGGCCTCGTCCGCAGCCGGAAGGCCAAGGCCGGGGCGGGATCGCGCACGGCCGAGTCGCTGGCGACCCGCCTGCGCGGCCTGAGCGAGGCCGGCCGCGCCGAAGCGCTCCTGGACTTGGTGCGGGGTGAGGTCGCGGCGGTCCTCGGTCACGCTGACGGCAGCGCCGTCGATCCGGCTAAGGCGTTCCAGGACCTCGGTTTCGACTCGTTGACCGCTGTCGAGCTGCGCAACCGGCTCGGATCCACCACCGGCCTAAAGCTGTCGGCGACGCTGGTGTTCGACTACCCGACGGCCCACGCCCTGGCGGAGCACCTGCACGACGAGCTGTTCGGCGCCACCGACGTCGTGCTCCCGGCGGCGGTCAGCACTGCTGACGACCCGGTCGTGATCGTGGGCATGGCCTGCCGCTACCCGGGCGGGGTGTCCTCGCCGGAAGACCTGTGGCGGCTGGTGTCGGACGGCGTCGACGCGATCACCGAGTTCCCGACCGACCGCGGCTGGGACATGGACCTGCTGTTCAACCAGGACCCCGATCACGCCGGGACCTCATCGGCTCGATCCGGCGGCTTCCTCAGCGCCGCAGGTGATTTCGACGCCGAGTTCTTCGGCATGTCGCCGCGCGAGGCGCTGGCCACCGACGCCCAGCAGCGATTGCTGCTGGAGGTCGCGTGGGAGTCGCTGGAACGCGCGGGCATCGACCCGGCCTCGCTGCGCGGCAGTCAGACCGGTGTGTTCGCCGGTGTCATGTACAGCGACTACGTCCAGCTGCTCAGCGACGCCTCGGAGGGGCACCAGGGCACCGGGAACTCGCCCAGCGTCGTCTCCGGCCGCGTCTCCTACACGTTCGGTTTCGAGGGGCCGGCGATGACCGTGGACACGGCGTGCTCGTCGTCGCTGGTGTCGATGCACCTGGCCGCGCAGTCGTTGCGGCAGGGCGAGTGCTCGCTGGCGCTGGCCGGTGGCGTGACCGTGATGTCCACGCCGGGCTCGTTCGTCGAGTTCTCCCGGCAGGGCGGACTCGCACCCGACGGGCGCTGCAAGGCGTTCGGCGACTCCGCCGACGGCGTCGGCTGGTCCGAGGGCGTCGGTCTGCTGGTGCTGGAACGCCTGTCGGACGCCCGCCGCAACGGCCACCAGGTCCTGGCGGTCCTGCGAGGTTCTGCGGTGAACCAGGACGGTGCGTCCAACGGCCTGACCGCCCCGAACGGCCCGTCGCAGCAGCGCGTCATCCGCCAGGCCCTCGCCGGTACCGGACTCCAGCCGTCCGATGTGGACGCGGTGGAAGCGCACGGAACCGGAACGGCGCTGGGTGATCCGATCGAGGCGCAGGCGTTGCTCGCGACCTACGGGCAGGACCGGGAGCGGCCGTTGCTGCTGGGCTCGGTGAAGTCCAACATCGGGCACACGCAGGCCGCTGCGGGCGTCGCGGGCGTGATCAAGATGATCGCGGCGATGCGGCTCGGCACGCTGCCGCGCACGCTGCACGCCGACACCCCGTCGTCGCACGTCGACTGGGAGGCGGGGTCGCTGGAGCTGCTGAGCGCCCCGGCCGAGTGGCCGGACACGGGCAGGCCGCGCCGCGCCGGCGTCTCGTCCTTCGGCATCAGCGGCACCAACGCCCACGTCATCCTGGAGCAGGCCCCCGACGCGGGCCCGCCGGAGCCGGAGGCGAAGGTCCACCCGACCGCGGTTCCGCTGCCGATCTCGGCCAAGACCGAAGGCGCCCTGCCCGGCCAGGCCGAACGCATCCGCGCCGCTGCCGAGCACACCCCGGCCCTGGACCTCGGATTCTCCCTCGTCGACTCGCGCACCCGGTTCGAACACCGCAAGGTCCTGCTGGCCACGGACTCGGAGATCACGGACCTCGCCACGGGCACCGCCCGCGAAGGCTCCCTGGCCGTCCTCTTCGCGGGCCAGGGCTCCCAGCGGCTGGGCATGGGCAGGGACCTCTACGAGCGTTTCCCGGTGTTTGCCGAGGCTCTGGACGAGGTCTTGGCTCACTTGGATCCGTCAGTCCGGGAGGTGATGTGGGGAGAGGACGAGGAAGCCCTGAACCAGACGGGCATTGCTCAACCGGCCCTGTTCGCTCTGGAGGTGGCCCAGTTCCGCCTCGCGGAGTCGTTCGGGTTGCGTCCGGACTACTTGGCGGGTCACTCGATCGGTGAGGTCGCCGCGGCCCATGTGTCGGGCGTGTTGTCCCTGCAGGATGCGTGCACCCTGATCACGGCTCGCGCCAGGTTGATGCAGGCCCTGCCCTCGGGCGGGGCGATGGTCGCCGTGCGCGCGAGCGAGTCCGACGTCCTGCCGTTCCTGTCGGGTGGTTCTGCTGGTGTCGAAAACTCCCATATTCAGGGGGATGAAAAAAGCGGTTTTCGACGCGATGAAAACAGCGGTTTTCGATCGGGTGAAAGTCGTTCTCGGCCGGGGGTGGTGTCGCTCGCGGCGGTGAACGGGCCCAACTCGGTTGTTCTAGCCGGGGATGAGGACGCTGTTCTTGAGGTTGCGAAGAACTGGGAGTTCCAGCGGCTGAGGGTTTCTCATGGTTTTCACTCGGCTTTGATGGAGCCGGTGCTTGATGAGTTCCGGGTGGCGATTGAGGGGTTGTCGTTCGAGGAGCCTGGGGTTCCGATTGCTGCGGCCGGGGATGTGACCTCTCCTGAGTTTTGGGTGCAGCACGTTCGGGAGGCTGTGCGGTTCGGGGACTCGGTGGTCGAGCTCGTCGAGGCCGGGGCCACTGCGTTCCTGGAGCTCGGGCCGGACGGGGTGCTGTCGGCTTTGGCCGCGGAGTCCGTCGAGGACGCCGTGGTGGTGCCGATGTCGCGGAAGGACGGGGCCGAGGAGGTCGCCGTCGTCACCGCGCTCGCCCGGCTGCACGTGTCGGGTGTTGACGTCGACTGGCGGTCGTTCTTCACCGGGACCGGGGCGCGCAGGGTCGACCTGCCGACCTACGCCTTCGAGCACCGGACGTTCTGGCCGACGCCGACCGCGCAACCGCACGACGCCTCGGGCCTGGGACTCACCGCGCTCGGACACCCGCTGCTGGGTGCCGGCGCGGAACTGGCCGGCTCGGACGGCTTCCTGTTCACCAGCCGCCTGTCGCTGCGGGTTCAGCCGTGGCTGGCCGACCACGTCGTCATGGGGCAGGCGCTGGTTCCCGGCGCCGCCCTGGTGGAACTCGCGATTCGCGCCGGTGACGAGGTCGGGTGCGAACGGGTCGAGGAGCTGACGATGGCGGCACCGCTGGTGCTGCCGGAGAAGACCGCGCTGCGACTGCAGGTCGCCGTCGGTTCCCCGGACGAGGCGGGACGCCGCACGATCGCGGTGTACTCGCGGCCCGAGGACACCGACGCGCCGTGGACCGAACACGCCAGCGGCGTCCTCACCAGCGAGGATCCGCAGGTCGAGGCCGACCTGGGGGAGTGGCCGCCTGCAGGAGGCGAGCCGGTGTCCCTGGACGGCTGCTACGACGGCCTCGCCGA
The DNA here is from genome assembly GCF_045278815.1 of Saccharopolyspora sp. ID03-671. Taxonomy (NCBI): domain Bacteria; kingdom Bacillati; phylum Actinomycetota; class Actinomycetes; order Pseudonocardiales; family Pseudonocardiaceae; genus Saccharopolyspora; species Saccharopolyspora sp. ID03-671. The sequence goes on along the minus strand of NZ_CP134054.1, from coordinate 1,809,009 downwards.
CGCCGGGTTCGACTACGGCCCGCTGTTCCAGGGCCTGCGCGCGGCGTGGCGCCGTGACGGTGAGGTGTTCGCCGAGGTCGCGCTGCCCGAGGGCACCGAGACCGGTGGGTTCGGGCTGCACCCGGCGCTGCTCGACGCGAGCCTGCACGCCGCGTTCGTCGCCGAGACCGGTGGCGAAGCCGGACTGCCCTTCTCCTGGACCGACGTCTCCCTGCACGCCACCGGCGCGACGGAACTGCGGGTGCGCCTGACCCGCACCACCGACGGCGCCATGACCCTCGCCCTGGCCGACTCCACCGGAACGCCGGTCGCTTCGGTGCGGTCGCTGGCGCTGCGCCCGGTCTCCCCGGCGCAGCTCGGCGCCGGTATCGACCGCGACGCGCTGTTCGGCGTGGAGTGGATCCCGGCCCCGAGGACCGAGCCGACCGGCCTCGACTGGGCGGTGCTCGGCCCGAACGAGCTCGGCCTGCCCGGACCGGTCCACGAGGAGCTGCCCGGCGCCGAGATCGTGCTGGCACCGATCACCGGCTCCGACGACGTGATCGGCTCGGCCCACGACCTCGCCGCGCACGCGCTCGGCCTGCTGCAGCGGTGGCTCGCCGAGGACCGCTTCGCCGAGTCGCGCCTGGTGTTCGTGACGCGCGGTGACGTGTCTGCGTCGGCGGTGCGGGGTCTGGTGCGCTCGGCGCAGTCCGAGCACCCGGGCCGGTTCGCGCTGGTCGACGTCGGCGAACCGGTCGACGAGACGGCGCTGCGGAGGGCCCTGTCCAGCGACGAACCGCAGCTGCGCATCCGCGACGGACAGGTGCTGGCTCCTCGCCTGACCCGGGTGACGCCGGAGGACGAGCCGGTCACCTGGGGCGGTCGGGTTCTGATCACCGGTGGCACGGGTGGCCTGGGTGCTCTGGTGGCTCGTCATCTGGTGGCGGAGCGCGGTGTTCGCGATCTGCTGCTGGTCAGCAGGAGAGGGGATGCGGGCGAGCTCCCCGATGAGCTGACGGAGCTCGGTGCCCGTGTCGATGTGGTCGCCTGCGACGTCTCGGACCGAGCCGCGGTCGCGGCTCTGCTGGAGCAACACGCGGTCACGGCCATCGTGCACGCGGCCGGTGTGCTCGACGACGGCGTGGTCGAGTCGCTCACGCCGGAACGCCTGGATGCGGTGCTGCGTCCCAAGGTGGACGCGGCGTGGAACCTGCACGAGCTCTCGGAGAACCTGTCCGCGTTCGTCGTGTTCTCCTCCGCTGCAGGCACGTTCGGCACTCCGGGCCAGGCGAACTACGCGGCGGGCAACGCGTTCCTCGACGCCCTGGTCGAGCACCGCAGGTCTCTCGGCTTTCCGGGTGTCTCCCTCGCCTGGGGTGCCTGGGAACAGGGCATGGCGGCCGAGACCCGCTCGGCCATGCCCGCGCTCACCCCGGACGAAGGGCTGGAGCTCTTCGACGCGGCCCTGGCCACGACACACCCGGTCGTCCTGCCGGTCCGCCTCGACCTGGCGGCCCTGCGGTCCGGCGGAGACGTTCCGCCGCTGCTGCGCGGCCTGGTGCGCACCCGGTCGCGACGGTCCCTGGCGCAGACCCGCACGGCGGAGTCGCTCATCGCCAGGCTGGGCGGTCTCGACGCGAGCGAGCGGCTGGCCGCGCTCGTCGAGCTGGTCGCGGGCGAGGTCGCCGCGGTCCTCGGGCACACCGATCACAAGGCCGTCGACCCGTCCCGGGCCTTCCAGGACCTGGGCTTCGACTCGCTGACCGCAGTCGAGCTGCGCAACCGGCTCGGCACCGCCACGGGCCTGAGGCTGCCCGCCACGCTGGTCTTCGACCACCCGACGACCCGCGCCCTGGCCGAGCACCTGCACGACGAGCTGTTCGGCGGCACCGCACCGGCCCCGTCGCTGCCGGTCCTGGCCGGCACGGGCGACGACCCGGTCGTGATCGTGGGCATGGCCTGCCGCTACCCGGGAGGCGTGTCCTCGCCGGACGACCTGTGGCGGCTGGTCTCCGACGGGGTCGACGCGATCACCGAGTTCCCGGCCGACCGCGGCTGGGACCTGGACTCCTTGTTCCACTCCGACCCGGACAACGCAGGCACCTCCTACACCCGATCCGGCGGATTCCTGCACGACGCAGGCGATTTCGACCCCGCGTTCTTCGGCATGTCGCCGCGCGAGGCCCTGGCCACCGACGCCCAGCAGCGACTCCTGCTGGAAACCGTGTGGGAAGCCCTGGAACGCACCGGGGTCGACCCGACGACGCTGCGCGGCAGCCGAACGGGCGTGTTCGCCGGTGTCATGTACAGCGACTACAGCCAGCTGCTCAGCGGCAGCTCGGAAGGCCACCAGGGCACCGGCAACTCGCCGAGCGTCGTCTCCGGGCGCGTCTCGTACACCTTCGGGTTCGAGGGGCCTGCGGTCACGGTGGATACGGCGTGTTCGTCGTCGTTGGTGTCGATGCATTGGGCGATGCAGGCGTTGCGCAGTGGTGAGTGCTCGATGGCTCTGGCCGGTGGTGTGACGGTGATGTCGACGCCGGGCTCGTTCGTGGAGTTCTCCCGGCAGCGCGGCCTGGCCGCCGACGGCCGCTGCAAGGCCTACTCCGACTCGGCCGACGGCGTCGGCTGGTCCGAAGGCGCCGGTGTCGTCGTGCTGGAACGCCTCTCCGACGCCCGCCGCCACGGCCACCAGGTGCTGGCGGTGGTGCGGGGTTCCGCGGTGAACCAGGACGGTGCGTCGAACGGCCTGACCGCTCCGAACGGCCCGTCGCAGCAGCGCGTCATCCGCCAAGCGCTGGCCAGCGGTGGATTGTCCACTTCGGACGTCGATGTGGTCGAAGGTCACGGAACCGGAACGGCTTTGGGTGATCCGATCGAGGCGCAGGCGCTGCTGGCGACCTACGGTCAGGACCGCGAGCGCCCGCTGCTGCTGGGCTCGATCAAGTCCAACATCGGGCACACGCAGGCCGCTGCGGGTGTTGCGGGCGTGATCAAGATGATCGAGGCCATGCAGCGGGGCGTCCTGCCCAGGACGCTGCACGCCGACACCGCATCGTCCCAGGTCGACTGGGAAGCCGGTGCGGTCTCGCTGCTGACCGACACCGTCGAGTGGCCCGAGGTCGGCCGGCCCCGGCGCGCGGCCGTGTCCTCGTTCGGCATCAGCGGCACCAACGCCCACCTGATCCTGGAGCAGCCCGAGGCCGTGGACGAGCCGGAGGAGGACACGCAGGTCCTGCCCGGCGTCGTCCCGCTGCCGGTGTCGGCCAAGACCGACGGCGCGCTGTCCGGCCAGGTCGAGCGCATCCGCGCCCACGTCGACGAGGAGTCCTCCGTCGACATCGGGTTCTCCCTGGTGGAATCTCGCCCGGTGTTCGAGCACCGCGCGGTCCTGCTCGACGGCGACACCGGCGTCGTCGAGTCCACCCGAGGCCTCGCCGAGGAGCGGACGCTCGCGATCCTGTTCTCCGGGCAGGGCTCGCAACGCGTCGGAATGGGCTGCGAGCTCTACGACCGCTTCCCGATCTTCGCCGAAGCCCTCGACGAGGTCCTGGAACACCTCGACCCGGCGGTCCGCGACGTCATGTGGGGCGCCGACGAGGACTCCCTCAACCAGACGGGAATCGCCCAACCGGCCCTCTTCGCGCTGGAAGTCGCCCTGTACCGCCTCACCGAGTCCTTCGGCCTCCGCCCGGACTACGTCGCGGGCCACTCGATCGGGGAAATCGCCGCAGCCCACGTGGCAGGCGTGTTGACCCTGGAGGACGCCTGCACCCTGATCGCGGCCCGAGCCCGCCTGATGCAGGCGTTGCCCTCGGGCGGGGTGATGGTGGCGGTTCGTGCGAGTGAGTCGGAGGTGCTGCCGTTCCTGACGGAAGACTCCCGTATTCGGGAAGCGGATAACTCCGGTATTCGGGGACCGGATTACTCCGGTATTCCGTCACCTGGGGGCGGGAGTGGTTCGGGTGGTGTGGTTTCGCTGGCGGCGGTGAACGGGCCGAGTTCGGTGGTTCTGGCCGGGGACGAGGACGCTGTTCTCGAGGTTGCCGGGCGTTGGGAGTTCCAGCGGTTGAGCGTTTCTCATGCTTTTCACTCGGCTTTGATGGAGCCGTTGCTGGCGGAGTTCCGGGAGGCGATCAGCGGGATCTCGTTCCGGAGCCCGAGCGTGCCCGTGGTGGTGTCCGGGGACGTGTGCTCGGCTGAGTTCTGGGTGCAGCACGTGCGGGAAGCCGTGCGGTTCGGGGACGTCGTCGCCGACCTCGCCGAGGCGGGGGTGAACGCGTTCCTGGAGCTCGGACCGGACGGCGTGCTGTCGGCGATGGCGGCGGAGACGGTCGAGGACGCCGTGCTGGTGCCGATGTTGCGGAAGGACGGGGCCGAGGAGGTCGCCGCGGTCACCGCGATGGCGCAGCTGCACGTGTCCGGCGTCGACGTGGACTGGCGGTCGTTCTTCACCGGGACCGGGGCGCGCAGGGTCGACCTGCCGACCTACGCCTTCGACCACAAGCGGTTCTGGCCGATGCCCACCACCCGGTCCCGCGACGCCTCGGGGCTGGGCCTGCAGGCGGTCGAGCACCCGCTGCTGGGAGCCGCGGTCGAGCTGGCCGGATCCGACGGGTTCCTGTTCACCAGCCGCCTGTCGCTGCGCTCGCAGTCCTGGCTGGGCGACCACGTCGTCATGGGACAGGTCCTCGTTCCCGGCGCCGCCATGGTGGAGCTCGCGGTGCGCGCGGGCGACGAAGTCGGATACGACCGGGTGGAGGAGCTGACGATGGCCGCGCCGCTGGTGCTGCCCGAAGACGGGTCGGTCCAGCTGCAGGTCGCCGTCGGCGCCGCCGACGACTCGGATCACCGCAGCGTCACCGTGTTCTCCCGACCCGAGGGCGACGCAGACGCGCCGTGGGCCGAGCACGCCACCGGTGTCCTGACGACCGGGGAAGACCCGGCCCGGACGGGCCTCGCCGCGTGGCCGCCCGCGAACACCGAACCCCTGGACCTGGCGGACTGCTACGAGCGGTTCGCCGAGGCCGGTTTCGACTACGGGCCGCTGTTCCAGGGCCTGCGTGCCGCGTGGCGCCGTGACGGTGAGATCTTCGCCGAGGTCGCGCTGCCCGAGGGCGCCGAGACCGGCGGGTTCGGGCTGCACCCGGCGCTGCTGGACGCGAGCCTGCACACCGCCTTCCTCACCGGCGGCGACGGCGGGGCCGGAGTCCCGTTCGCCTGGACCGGCGTGTCCCTGCACGCCTCGGGCGCCGCGGAACTGCGGGTCCGGATGGCGGTCGCCGACGACGGGGCGATGACCCTCGCGCTCGCCGACACCACCGGAGCCCCCGTCGCCTCGGTGGACTCGCTGGTGGTGCGCCCGCTCTCGCCGGAACTCTCCGGTCAGAGCTCGCGGGACCTGTTCGGCCTGGACTGGGCCGCGGTCACCGCACCTGACGCACCCGAACCGGACTGGGCGGTGCTCGGCCCCGACGACCTGGGCCTCCCCGGACAGGTCCACGAGGACCTCCCCGAAGCCGAGGTGGTGCTGGTGCCGATCACCGGCGGCGACGACGTCGTCGCCTCTGCCCACGCCCTCACCGCGCGGGTGCTGGGCCTGGCCCAGCGGTGGATCGAGCGCTCCGCCGGAACCAGGCTGGTGTTCGTCACCCGCGACGACCTCGCCGCCTCCGCGGTGTGGGGTCTGGTGCGCTCGGCCCAGTCCGAGCACCCGGACCGGTTCGGACTGGTCGACACCGACACCACCGACCCGGCCGCCCTGGCCCGGGCCCTGGCCACCGGCGAGCCTCAGGTGCGCCTCCGCGACGGAGAGGTCCTGGTGCCTCGGCTCACCCGAGTCGGCCCCGCCACCGAGATGACCTGGGACGCCGACGGCACCGTGCTCATCACCGGCGGCACCGGCGGTCTGGGCGCCCTGGTGGCCCGCCACCTGGTCGCTGAGCACGGCGTTCGCCGACTGCTGCTGGTCAGCCGGCGCGGGCGCGACGGCGACGGGGCCGACGAGCTGGTCAAGGAGCTCGCCGACCTCGGCGCCTCAGCGGAGGTCGAGGCCTGCGACGTCGCCGACCGCGCCGCCCTCGCCGACCTGCTCGAACAGCACCCGGTCTCGGCCGTCGTGCACACCGCGGGCGTGCTCGACGACGCCCCGATCGACTCGCTGACACCGGAACGCGTGGACGCGGTGCTGCGGCCCAAGGTCGACGCCGCGTGGAACCTGCACGAGCTCACCGAGGACCTGTCGGCGTTCGTGGTGTTCTCCTCCCTCGCGGGCACGTTCGGCAACCCGGGGCAGGGGAACTACGCGGCCGGCAACGCGTTCCTCGACGCGCTCGCCGCGCGGCGCCGGGAGCTCGGGCTGTCCGGGACGTCCCTGGCGTGGGGTGCGTGGGAGCAGACCGGCATGGCCGCCGACCACGCGGAACGCATGGCCAAGTCCGGGATGCCGCCGCTGCCGGTCGAGGAGGGCCTGGCCCTGTTCGACGCGGCGCTGGGCGTCGAGCGACCCGTGGTCCTGCCGGTCCGACTGGACCTGGCGGCGATCCGGGCGCGCGGCGAGGTTCCGCCGCTGCTGCGCAACCTCGTCCGGCGGCGCACCCGCCGCGCCGTCACCGAGTCGGCGGCGGAGGCGCTCACCGCGCAGCTCACCGGCCGCTCGGCCGCCGAACGCGCGGAGATCGTCCTCGACGTCGTCCAGCACCAGGCCGCCGAAGTCCTGGGCCACGACGACAAGGACGCCGTCGAACCCGCCCGCCAGTTCCAGGAGATGGGCTTCGACTCGCTGACCGCGGTCGAGTTCCGCAACCGCCTCAGCGCGGCGGCCGGCACCCGCCTTCCCGCCACGCTGGTCTTCGACTACCCGACGCCGCGGGAACTGGCGGACCACCTGCTCGCCGAGCTCGCCCCGGACGAGGGCACCTCGCTCCTCGCCGAGCTCGAACGACTGGAGAGCGCGCTCGGCAACGCCGACATCGACGACGAGCTGCACAAGCAGGTCGCAGGGCGCCTCGACGTCCTCAAGTCCCGCTGGGACTCCCGCCGAGCCGACGCCCAGGAGGAATCCGCGGACATCGACCTCGACAACGCCTCCGACGACGAGATGTTCGCCCTCCTCGACAACGAACTAGGAGACGCCTAACCAGCCCTCGCCCCCGGTCCCGACCTCGTCCCCTCTCGGTGGTCGGAGACTCGGGTGGGGACAGTTTTAGCCATAATCATCCATGATCAATGTCCTTTTTGTCCGGACAATTATGGCTAAAACTGTCCCCTGCCTCGCTCCGCACGACGCGAGTCCGGGCACTCGGACCGGAATCACGCAGTTGACGGCTCCGGATTGGGTGGGGCGGTGCGCACAGCAGGATGCCCCGCACCTGGTGTGGTGCGGGGCATCTTCGGGCCTGGTCGCCTCGGGTGCTCGTGACCGGCAGGGGACGAGCGTCGCGCGCCGGCGACGCTCCGGTGAGCACCTCTCCGGCCAGGAGCTCATCGCCAGGGGTGACGCGATTTCAATGGAAGTCGGACTCCTGATTTCCATTGAAGTCGGGGACCGGATTTCCATTGAGATCGCGTCACCCGGGACCTCGCGGCGTGGCCTTGCGGACTGAGGTCGGGTCTTGCGTGCTGGCCGGGATCGGGCTCGTGGTCCGGTCCCGGGGTCAGTCCTGGACCGTGATGGCTTGGGAGGGGCAGAGGGTGGCGGCCGTGGTGGCCGATCGGGCGAGCTCGCCCGCCGGGTTCTCCTCCAGGACGAGGACGAAGCCGTCGTCGTCCTGGTCGAACAGGTCCGGGGCCGAGAGCACGCACTGCGCCGCGCCGACGCACTTCTCGGTGTCCACGACGATCTGGGTCATGCTTGTTTCACCTTTCGGGAGCGGGAGGGGATCGGGTCACCAGCGCACGGGCAGCGCGTGCAGCCCGAAGAGGATCCCGTCGTACTTGAACGGCAGTTCCGACATCGGCACGGCCACTTCCAGCGTCGGGATGCGCTCGAACAGCTTGGAGTAGGCGACCTCCATCTCCAGCCGGACGAGGTTCTGCCCGAGGCACTGGTGCACGCCGTAGCCGAACGCGACGTGGCCCTGCGCGGAGCGAGTGGGGTCGAACTCGTCGGGCCGTTCGAAGACCGCCGAGTCGTGGTTGGCGCCGGCGACCAGCGGCACCACGCCCTCGCCCGCCTTGATCAGCTGCCCGCCGATCTCGACGTCGTCGGTGGCGACCCGCAGCGCCACCATGTCGGCGACCGAGTAGTAGCGCAGCAGCTCCTCGACGACCCGCGGATCGTTGATCCACTCCGGGTGCGAGAGCAGCGTCAGCACGCCCAGCGAGATGTTGTTCGCGGTGGTCTCGTGCCCGGCGATGAGCAGCAGCATCGCCACGCCGGAGAGCTCCTGCACGGACATGCCGTCGCTCGCGCTGAGCTTGCTGAGCAGGTCGTCGCCGGGGCGCTTCCGCTTGATCGCGATGAGCCGGTTGAGGTAGCGCAGGATCTGCTTGCTGGCCTCGTCGCGCTGCTCGTCGGTCGAGTTGATCGTCACCAGGATCTTGGTCTTGGCCTCGAAGAACGCGCGATCGACCTTCGGCACGCCCAGCAGCGCCGAGATGACCAGCGACGGCACCGACAGCGAGAAGTCCTCGACGAGGTCGGCGCTGTTGCCGCGGGCCAGCATCGCGTCGATCGACTCGTCCACGATGGACTCGATCGCCGGCCGCAGCGCCCGGATGCGGCGCACGGTGAACTCGGGCAGCAGCTGCTTGCGGAATTTGCCGTGGTCCGGGGGGTCGAGCGCCACGAACCAGCCGGGGATCTCGCTGGCGGCCGGCACCCCGCCGGTGCGGCCGGGCGCGGGGAAGCCCTCGTGCGCCGGGTTCGAGCTGATCCGCGGATCGGTGAGGACCTCCCGCACGTCCTCGTGCCGGGTCACCAGCCACACCGTGTCGCCGGTGGGCAGCGCCGCGCGGATCAGGCCCTGCCGCTGCCGGAACTCGGCGTACTCGGGCGGCGGGAACGACACGCCCGGCCTGCGCAGCATGAACGGGACGGGCTGCTCTTCGGTGTTGGTCACGCGGTTCACTTCCCTGCGAGCGCGGGCAGATCGAGGATCAGGTCGGCCGCGGTGGTGCGGCCCCCGGCGGTGCGCTGGAGCGCGGAGAGCTCTTCGGCGCGCTGCCGGAACGACGGGTCGCCGAGCACCCGGGTGAGCTTGTCCAGGACGTCGTCGGGGTCCATGTCGCGCGGCTTGTCGAGGGTGAGGCTGACGCCGACGTCGTGGCCGCGCACCGCCTGGTCGTAGCAGTCGACCCACAGCGGCCGCATCACCATCGGCTTGCCGAAGTGCACGCCCTCGGTGTAGGCGTTGCCGCCGCCGTGGGTGAAGAACAGCGTCACGTTCGGGTGCGCGAGCACGTCCAGCTGCGACGGCACCCACGACTCGATGCGCAGGTTGGCGGGCAGCTCCTCGGGGAGCCACTCCTGCTGGTCCTCGGGCAGCTTCCACAGCACGTCGTGCTGCCCCTCCAGCCGCCGGACGACCTGACGAACGACCGGACCTGCCCGGCGGTGAGCCGGGTGATCGTGCCGAAACCGGTGTAGATCACGGACTTCCGCTCGTCCAGCCACCGGGTGAGCTCGTCGGCGGGCGCCTGCGGCAGCGGCGGCACCATCGCGCCCACGGTGCGCAGGCCGTCGGGGAGCTCGAACGGGTAGTCCATCTCCGGGACCGCGTAGCACAGCACCATCTCGGCGGCCTCGACGCGCGTGAACTGGCCGTAGGCGGCCGGGTCGATGCCGAGCTCGGCGCGGACCTCGGCGTCGCGGGCGTTGCGCTCCTTCATCATCGAGGAGAACGCCAGGCTCAGCGTGCGCCAGCGGAACAGCCGGTTCGCGAGCCGCTGGCGCACGTTCATCTTCAGCGGCAGACCGGAGTTCGGCGCGGGGAAGTCCGGTGGCGTGTAGGACTTCCCGATCGGCACGGCCGAGGTGTAGAGGTAGCTGGGCACGAAGGTGTCGCTGAGCACGAACGGGATCTTCTCGGTGATGGCCAGCTCGTGCCCGAACTGGCACATGCAGTCGATGACCATCAGCGCCGGCTGGACCTTCGCCACGGCCTCTTCCAGCGCCCGGTACTTCGGCACCCGCTGCTCGGGCCGGTGGGTCTGCTCGATGACGGCGCGGTGGGCCTTGAACCGCGAGGACTGGGTGACCCGGCGGTAGACCTCGTCGGGCCAGGTCACCGACGACATCTCCGGCGTCACGTCACCGAGGGAGAGGAACTCGATCGGTGACCCGACCTCGGCCGCCTCCACACCGGCGCGCGCCTTCTCGTCGGCGACGAACCACAGGTCGGGCACGCCCCGGCGCGACAGCTCCTCGACGAGCACCAGCAGCGGGTTGAGCAGGCCGGCCTCGGGGAGGCTGACGAACAGGATCGGCCGTTGGGTCGAGCTCATGGGAAACCTCTCGGTGTCGGGTGGGGGATCACGGCTCGTTCCGGGGTGCGTGGACGATTCCTTCCAGCTCCACGGAGAGGTCGGCTCGGCAGACGTCGACGTTGAGGTAGGCGACCTGGGCGTCGGGGGAGAAGTGCTCCTCGCAGATCCGCCGCACGGCCGGGATGTCCTCGCGGTGGCGGACGTAGACCTTGATGGTGTCGAGGTCGGCGAGCGTGTTGTGCTGCTCGATCCGGTAGTCCGCGGCGGTTTCCGAGCCGACGAGGTGGGCGATGTTCTCCAGCGCCAGCAGCGTCTGCTTCTCCACGTCACCGGCGAACAGCGTCTCGTGCCCGCGGATGCTGGAGGTGCCGGAGACGTAGAGCTGCCCGGCCGCCCGGTCCTCGGTGGCGCTGAGGTAGGTGGCGCGCGCGAACTTCGGCGGCCGGGGCCCGTACCGCTCGGGGTAGTTGTACGCCGAGACCTGCTTGGAGTTCTCGATCGGCGTCAGCGCGTTGGTGCGCGAGGCCAGCACGTAGAAGGAGATCCCGCCGCCCAGCGAGCCGATGCCGGTCGCGGCCGGGACCGAGGTGTCGCTGAAGTCGCGCGCCTCGAACGCCTCGGCCCGGCCAAGGCAGAAGTCCCGGTAGACCTCCAGGCCGTCGGCGTTGTCGGCGTTGATGTCGTTGACGAAGTTCCACATCCGAGCGCAGCGCCGGTAGCCGAGGGACTCCATCAGCTCCAGCATCGCGGTGTAGGCGGCGCGGGTGGCCTCGGCGTAGCGCTCGGACGGCGGGACTCGACCGGCGCAGAGCAGGTGCTCGCCGTCGTGGGCGTAGCCGATCCCGCCGGATTCCCCGGTTTCCACGGGCCGGTCGGTCGTCCACACCTCGGCGAAGCCCTCGGCGGTGTCGTGGGCCATGTGCAGGTCGAACCGCAGGTGCCCGGGCGAGATGTCCGGATCGCCCGCGCCGGAGGTGTAGTTGATGACGCCGAGCACGCCGCTGAGCTCGTCGAGTTCGTCCAGCGGCACGAAAGCGGAAGCGGGGAGGTCGCTGATCTGCTGTGTCATGGGTGAAGTCGCTCCAGGGTCGAGGTCAGTTCGCCGCGCTCGACGGCCGCGATGATGCGCGACCGCAGTTCGGCGGGGCTGATGATCGAGTCCACCGAGCCCATCTCGACCGCGCGCTGGATGCTGTGGATCCGGTCGAACTCGGCGGCGACCTCGCCGAGCTTCTCCGCCCGCACCGCGGACCGGACGTCGGCGAGCTGGGCGGTGAGCGCGTCCCGCTCGGCGTCGTCGGCGTTCGCGAGCTGGTCCTGCAGCTTGGCGACGCGGGGGTCGCCGGTGGTGCGGTCGTGCACGTCCCGGGCGAAGACCACGGCCGCTGCCGGGGCGCCGCCGATGACCGAGGCGTAGGAGCCCTCCACGGCCAGGACGGTCATGTTGGGGTTCAACGCCTTGGAGAAGACGACGAACGCGCCGCCGTGGTAGCGGGAGATCACGCAGAACACGATGGGGCCGTCGAAGTTGACGATGGCGCGGCCGATCTCGGCGCCGTACTCCAGCTGGAGCTTGCGCATCGACTCCGGCGAGCCGTCGAACCCGGACAGGTTCGCCAGCACCACCAGCGGCCGGTTCCCGCTGGCCGCGTTGATGGCCCGGGCGGTCTTCTTCGACGACAGCGGGAACAGGGTGCCCGCGGTGTAGGCGTCGGGCCCGTCGGTGGGCAGGAATCCGCGTCGCGGCACCGAGCGGGACTCGATGCCCAGCAGGCACACCGGGTGGCCGCCGACGTGCGCGTCCTGCACGACGGCGGTGTCGGCGTCGGCCATCCCGGCCCAGCGCTCCAGCACGTCGTGGTCCTGGTCGGACACGGCGCGCATCACGGTGCGGATGTCGAAGGGCTTCTTGCGGTCGGGGTTGTGCTCGGGCGAGAAGATCTGGCCGACCCGGGTGAAGTCGCTGCCGTCGATCTCGTGCGGGAAGTCGCAGATGTCGCGATCGACGGGGTCGCTGGTGCCCGCGCTGCGCGGCGCGGTCTCGCCGGGGGCGACGTAGGTGTGCTCGTAGTGCGCCATCAGGACGTCCCGGGCACCGGTGAGGTGCGGCGCCCAGTACTGCGCCTGCCCGTTCGGCCCCATCACGCGGTCGTAGCCGCCGATGCCGAAGTTGTCCTCGGCCGAAACACCACCGGAGAAGTCCAAGGACTGCTTGCCGGTGAGCACCATCGCCGAATCCGGCGTCATCACCAGGATCCCCTTGGTGTGCATCAACATCGTGGCCTCGGCGTTCCAGTACGGCTGAGCGCCCACGTTGATCCCGGCCACGACGACGTTGATCTCACCGCCGCCCTGGGTGAAGGTGATGATGCGCTTGAGCACCACCGAGATCCAGTCCATCGTCTCGGTGCCCGACGACATGGAGATCCGGGCCCCGGCCGACAGCGCGAACCACTCCAGCGGCACGCCCAGCTCCTCGGCCAGGTCGATCGCGGCGACCACGCGCGCGCACTCCGGCTCGGCGAGCGCACCTAGCGAGCGGGTCGGATCACCCAGCAGCACAACGCGTTTCACGCCATCGGGGTGCAGCGTCGTCGGCGTGCTGGCGACGCCGACGACGAGTCCCGCGTCGTTGCCGCCCTTCGGCCGCTCCACCGGTACCAGCGCGCCGTCGTGCAGGTCGTGCTCGACGAACGTCCCGTCGGCTCCGGCGAGCAGGCCGATCAGCTCGTAGGGGTAGACGGTGCCGCGCCGCGCGGCCCGCAGCACCTTCTTTCGGTAGTCGTCGAGGGGCTGCTCCGGTTCGCCCGCGTCCACGTGCTCGCCGGAGATCGGGTCGCGGGCGAGGCGGGGGAGTTGCCGGGAGAACCACCGCTGCAGCACGTCGCGCGCCAGGTCCGCCACCTCGGGGAACCGCGTCCGGGTGGCCTCGACGAGGCGTTCCAGCAGGAGTTCTGCGCGTTCCCGCAGCGACTCGTCCGGCGGGGGCGCGCCGAGGAACCGGGTCAGCAGCTCGGAAGCCACCACGACGTCGTCGGGAATGCGCTGCAGCGCCAGGAACGTCCGGAAGACCGCTGCCTCCAGCTCCGGCGTGCGCACCGGATCGGTCACGCCGTGATGCGCGAGCACGCCGCTCAGCACGGCCCGGAAACCCGCGCTCGCACCGGATCGGTCGGGGTCGAGGCTCTGCAGGTAGCGGTGGAAGTGCTCGCGCGGGCTGTGCGCGCCGGCGGGGCCGGCTTCGTCGCGGGGCTTGTCGCGCGCGAGTTCGGCCAGGTCGGCGAACACGGCCAGCAGATCCAGTTCGCCCGAGCACGGACGGGCGCCCAGCTCGGCGCGCGCGGTCAGGTAGTCGGTGAGCAGTCCGCGCCGGTCGTCGGCGTCGAACCCGAGCAGCAGGTCCCGGAGCTCGCGCAGGCCGCGCTCGACCCGCTGGGCCGCGGAGTCCGCCTCGGGCCGCGCGGGGAGGTCGATCTCGACGGTTTCGGCGGTCTTCTCGGTGGGTTCGGCGTCGTCGGCCAGCGGCTCCAGCCGCAGCAGCGGCGCGCCGGTCTCGACCTGGTTGCCCACGGCCGCGGGGCATTCGCGCACGCGGGCGCGGAACGGTGCGCGCAGCACCGTCTCCATCTTCATGCTCTCCAGCACCAGCACGGGCGCTCCGGCCTCGACCTCGTCGCCGACCGCCAGCGGAGTGGCCACCACCAGGGCCGGGGCGGGGGAGCGCACCACGCCGCCCTCGTCGCGGCTGATCCGGTGCGCGACCCCGTCGATCTCGACGAGGTGGGTGGGGCCGCGGGTGGCCGAGACGAACCGGAAACCGCGCCCGTTGACCGAGATCCGTCCGCTGTGGGCGTCGAACCGCTCGATCTCGACGTCGGCGGGCTGCGTCTCACCGCCGCCGCTGATGCCCACGCGGAAGCGCTGCGCCCCGATCCGGGACACGCTCACCCGGTAGCCCACGCCGCGCAGCTTCAGCGCCAGCGGTGCCCCGGCGTCGTGCCGGACCTGCGGATATCCGCCGCGCGCGGTCGCCAGCAGCCGCTCGCGGGCCTCGGCCTCGGCGTCGCCGTAGGCGTCGATGGCGGCCGCGGCCAGGGCGATCGCCGAGTGCCGGTGGGTGACCAGGTCGCCTTCGGCGCGGACGCGGTCGATCCAGCCGGTGTCGGCGGAGCCGTCGATGACCTCGGGGCGGTCGAGCAGGTCGAGCACGAAGCTCTTGTTGGTGGCGCCGCCCTCGATGACCACCGTCGTCTCGGCCATCGCACGGCGCAGCCGGGCCAGCGCCTGGGCGCGGTCCGCCCCGACGGCGATGATCTTGGCGATCATGGAGTCGAAGTCGGGCGGGATGGTGTCGCCCTCGCCGACGCCGGTGTCGACGCGGATGCCGGGGCCGGCGGGCAGCACGAGCCGGGCGATGCGGCCCGGTGCGGGCGCGAAGTCGCGGTCCGGGTCCTCGGCGTTGAGCCGCGCCTCCACGGCGTGCCCCACCTCTCCGGGCCGGGCCCCTTCCAGCGGGCCGCCACCGGCCACGTGCAGCTGCAGCCGCACCAGGTCGACGCCGGTGGTGGCCTCGGTGATCGGGTGCTCGACCTGCAGGCGGGTGTTGACCTCGAGGAACGCGAACAGCCGCTCGCCCGGGTGGTAGAGGAACTCGACGGTGCAGGCGCCGCGGTAGTCGACGGCGACGGCCAGCCGCTCGGCGGATGCCTTCAGGTCGGCGACCTGCTCCGGCTCCAGCACCGGCGAGGCGGATTCCTCGATGATCTTCTGGTTGCGGCGCTGCACCGAGCAGTCCCGCACGCCCAAAGCCCAGGCGGTGCCCTGGCCGTCGGCGATGACCTGCACCTCGACGTGCCGGGCCCCGGTGACCAGGCGTTCCAGGAACACCGCGCCGGAACCGAAGGCCCGCTCGGCCTCCAACCGGGTGCGCTCGTAGGCCTCGGTCAGCTCGGCCTCGTCGTGGATCACGCGGATGCCGCGCCCGCCACCACCGGCGGTGGCCTTGAGCATCAGCGGGTAGCCGATCTCACCGGCGCTGCGGATCGCGGAGTCGAGGTCGGCGACCTCGCCGCGGCTCCACGGCGCCACCGGCACGCCGACCTCCTCGGCGAGGAGCTTGGCGCCGATCTTGTCGCCGAGCTTGCGCATCGCCTCGGCGCTGGGGCCGATGAAGGTCACGCCCAGCTTGTCGCAGAGCTCGGCGAACGCCGGGTCCTCGGCGACGAAGCCCCAGCCCACCCACGCCGCGTCCGCGCCGGAGTCGACAAGCGCGCGCTCCAGGGCGGCGTGGTCGAGGTAGGGCCGGGCCGAGGCCGGGCCCAGCGGGATCGCCAGGTCGGCTTCGCGGACGAAGGTGGCGTCGCGGTCGGCGTCGGTGTGCAGCGCGACCGTCTCGACGCGTCTGCCGAGCTCGGAGGAGAGATCCCGGACGGCGTGGATGAGCCGCATCGCGGCCTCTCCGCGGTTGACGATGGCGACACGGCTGAACATCGGTCGAGCCTCCCGAGTACCCGCGTGCGGAAGGCGACGCCCGGGCGCCGGAGCGCCGGTCGAGACCTGTCCACAATGGTCGATTGCTCCACGGGCGCACGGGCGTTCCGCATCGCCCGTGCCGGATCTGGCGCGAAGCACGTCAGCACCCTAAGTCCGGAACAACTAGGGAAATGCCGGATTCTCGCTGGAGATCAACACCGCCCCTGTGAACGCCGCCCGCCCGGGAAGGCGTCCGCGCGTTGTGGATGCTCTCCGGCGGTTCCGTGCGCTGCGCGAACGAGTCCCACGAGTCCTGTGTGGATTCCCAGTTCGGTGGTTCGTGAACGACAACTGAAGAGGCGCAAGGCTTGTCGTCGACGCGAATCCGCCGGTTGCGACGGGTGCTACGGTCCTGGAGCGGTAGCAACGCGGCTGTCGTTGTGGTTCGGCCGGTCACCCCGAGACGAGCCGGCCTGCGGAGCTTCGCTCGCCGCACGCTGACGTCCCACCTCGCGCCGGATCGAGAGAGACCGGCCCGAGAACGCTGCGGCGGGCCGGTCACCGAAAGGACTCCCCGCCATGACTTTGACCGCAGGGCCTGCGGACATCACCCCGGATCTGGACGATCAGCGGGTCACCGCCGTGAACCCGCTGATCTCACCCGCGCTGCTGCGCCACGAGCACCCGATGCCGCCGGACGTGGCCAAGACCGTCGCGCACGGCCGCGCCGCCACCGCCGACGTCCTGGCGGGCCGGGACGACCGCGTGCTGGTGGTGGTCGGCCCCTGCTCGGTCCACGACCCCGAGGTCGCCCTGGACTACGCCCGGAGGCTCGCGCGCAAGGCCGACGAGATCCGCGACGAGGTGCACGTCGTGATGCGCGTCTACTTCGAGAAGCCGCGCACCGCGCTGGGCTGGAAGGGCCTGATCAACGACCCGGACCTGGACGGCAGCTTCGCCGTCAACAAGGGCCTGCGCACCGCCCGCAAGCTGCTCCTGGACATCGGTGCCCTCGGCCTGCCGGTGGGCTGCGAGTTCCTCGACCCGATCCTGCCGCAGTTCATCGCCGACGCGGTCAGCTGGGGCTCCGTCGGCGCACGAACCGCCGCCAGCCAGGTGCACCGCCAGCTCTGCAGCGCCCTGTCGATGCCGGTCGGCATCAAGAACTCCACCGAAGGCGACGTGCAGGTCGCCGTCGACGCCACCCGCGCGGCCGCGGCGAGCCACGTGTTCACCGGCATCACCCCCGACGGCGTCGCGGCCCTGCTCACGACCACCGGCAACGACGACTGCCACGTCATCCTCCGCGGCAGCACCACCGGCCCCAACCACGACCCGGACGCGGTCGCCGACACCCTCGCCCGCCTGCGCAAAGCCGACCTGCCGGAACGCGTCCTGGTGGATTGCAGCCACGGCAACAGCGGCAAGGACCACCACCGCCAAGCCGAGGTCGCCACCGAGCTCGCGGATCGGATCGCCGACGGCGAACCCGGTCTCGTCGGCCTGATGCTGGAGAGCTTCCTGACCGAGGGTCGCCAGGACCTCGTCCTCGGCCGAGCCCACGACCTCACCTACGGCCAGAGCATCACCGACCCCTGCCTCAACTGGCCCACCACGGAATCCCTCCTCACGACCCTCGCCACAGCGGTCCGAACCCGCCGCGGCCAGATCCGCCGCTGAACCGGTGCGGGAGGCGGTTCGCGGGGATAGCGTCGGGGTGTGAGCAGAGTCAACGACGTCGGCGGGCAGCAGGGGTTCGGTGCGGTCGGCCCGGACGTGGACGAGGCCCCGGTCTTCCACGCGGACTGGGAGGCGCGCGTGTTCGCGCTGCAGCGGGTTCTGCTGGCGCGCGGTGCCTACAACCTCGACGAGTTCCGCGACGCGGTCGAGCGGATGCCGCCCCAGGACTACCTGACCTCCTCGTACTACGAGCGCTGGCTGGCAGGCATCGAAACGCTGCTGGTGGAGAAGGGGCTGCTGGACCGTGAGTGAACCGCGATTCGCCCCCGGCAGCCGGGTCCGCGCCGCACCGGTCGACCCGCCGCACCACACCCGCGTTCCGAGGTACGTGCGGGGCCGCGTGGGTGAGGTCGTCGAGTGCCAGGGCGCTTACCCGCTTCCCGACGACCGGGCGCGGCAGCTCCCGGACTCCCGAGTCGAACCGGTCTACACGGTCCGGTTCGCCGCCCGCGACCTGTGGGGCGACGGTGCGCACGACGTCACGGTCGACCTGTGGGAGTCCTACCTGACGGAGGAAACATGAGCGGTGATCACGCGAGCCTGCCCGTCGCGGCACGGGTGCGCAGGCTGGAGGAGCGGCTGATCGAAGCCGGTCTGACCACCGACGCCGAACTGGACTCGGCGGTCGCGAACTTCCTCGACAACGCGTCCCCGACCAACGGTGCCCGCGTCGTGGCGCGCGCCTGGACCGACGACGGGTTCCGCGCTCGCCTGCTCGCCGACGCCAACTCCGCGCTGCACGAGCTCGGGCTGTCGATGGGAGGTGGGCTGCAGGACCAGCGGCTCAAGGTCGTCGAGAACACTCCCACCAGCCACAACGTCATCGTCTGCACCCTGTGCTCCTGCTACCCGCTGGCGCTGCTCGGGCCGTCGCCGAGCTGGTACAAGTACGAGGCCTACCGCTCGGGCGTGGTCCGCGATCCGCGAGGCGTCCTCGCCGAGTTCGGCCTGCACCTCGACCAGGACGTGAACATCACCGTTTGGGATTCGAGCGCCGAGACCCGCTACATGGTCCTCCCGCGCCGCCCCGACGGCACCGAGGACCGCGGCGAGGCGCAGCTCGCCGAGCTCGTCACCCGCGAAGGGCTGATCGGCACCGCCGCCGTGTGACGACCTGGGACCTCGGCGCCGCTGGTCCGCGGTTACAGTCGCCCGACGTCGTCGGTGTCCTGGGAGTGAGCAGTGCGAGCAGTCGTCTTCGATGCGATCGGTGCCGAGCCGGAGGTCCGCGAGGTCCCCGAGCCGACCGCCCCCGACGGCGGAGTCGTCGTCCGGGTGCACGCGACTGGCCTGTGCCGCAGCGACTGGCACGCCTGGGCGGGCCACGACGACATCGCCCTCCCGCACGTGCCCGGTCACGAGCTGGCCGGTGTGATCAGCGCCGTCGGCTCGGGCGTGGCGAACTTCGCGGTCGGTGACCGGGTGACGGTCCCGTTCGTCTGCGGCTGCGGTCGCTGCGAGTGGTGCCGCAGCGGCAACGCCCAGGTGTGCCCCGACCAGCAACAACCCGGCTTCACCACATGGGGCTCGTTCGCCGAGGAGGTCGCCCTGCACGCCGCCGACACGAACCTCGTCGCCATCCCCGACGGCGTCGGGTTCGAGGCCGCGGCCGGACTCGGTTGCCGCTTCGCCACCGCCTACCGGGGCCTGGTCGGCCGCGCCCGGCTGGCCGAGGGGGAGTGGGTCGCGGTGATCGGTGCGGGAGGCGTCGGCCTGAGCACGGTCATGATCGCCAAGGCGCTCGGCGCCCACGTCGTCGCCATCGACCGCAACCCGGGAGCCCTCGCGGTCGCCCGCGCCCTCGGCGCCGACCACACCGTCGGAGCCGGAACCGACACCCCCGCCGCCGTCCACGACCTGACCTCCGGCGGCGCCCACGTCGCCGTCGACGCGGTTGGCAGCGAGCGGACCAGCTCGGATGCGATCTTCAGCCTCCGCCGCCGAGGCCGCCACGTGCAGATCGGCCTCCTCCCACCGGTCGACGGCCACCCGCGCATCCCGATGTCCCGGGTCATCGCCTGGGAACTCGACCTCCTCGGCAGCCACGGCATGCCGGCCACCGACTACCCGGGCATGCTCGCCCTGATCGACCAGGGCCACCTCGCCCCGCAAGCCCTCATCGAACGCACCATCGGCCTCACCGAAGCAGCCACCCTGCTCCCCACCTTCGACCAAGCCGCGGTCGCAGGAATGACCATGATCAACCCCGCGCTGTGAGGGGTCATGGGTTGACCTGGTCCGTCGGCGTGGGGCTGCTGCGGGAGATGTGGGTGGCGATGAGGGGGAAGAGGAGGACCGTCACCGCTCCTGCGCAGACCATGACCGAGGCTGTTGTGCCGGTGATGAGCCGGGAGGACGCGGCGATCTGGGTGACCGCGACGATGATCGGCAGGCCGGTGGCCGCGTAGAGGCCGAGCGCCATCTGGTCGCGGGTGCCGGTGATGCCGGAGCGGGTCGTGGTCCACGCTTCGCGCAGGAACACCGGCAGGCCGCGCACGAGCAGGATCACCGCGATGAACCCGAGCAGCAGCGGCCACTGCGAAGCGACCGCGGCGATGTCGATGGCCATCCCGCTCGTCACGAAGAACACCGGGATGAGCAGGCTGAACCCGACGATCTCGATCTTGTGCGAGATCTCCTCCGCGTGGCGCTGGGCGACCGCCTGCAGCACCGCGTTCGACAGCAGACCGGCGGAGAACGCGCCCAGAGCGACGTCGAGTTCGAGCACGGCCGTCAGCAGCATCAACGTCACCAGCACGAGAACGGTGATGCGCAACGTGGTCTGCATCGTCGTGTTCGACGCACCCATGACGGCTCGGCCGAGCAGCGGCAACCTGCGCAGGATGCGGGCGGGGAGCGCGACCACGATCACCGCCGCGGCGGCGAACGCGAGCAGCACGACGGCGGCCTGCCACGTCCCGCGCGTGGACAGCAGCACCGACATCGCCACGATGGGCAGCAGCTCGCCGTAGGCGCCGTGGGTCATGATCGCCCGCCCCAGCGGAGTGCCCATTGCGCCGGAGTCCTTCAAGATCGGAAGCAGCGTGCCCAGCGCCGTCGACGTCGAGGCGATCGCGATGACGACCGCCACCTGCACCTGACCGCCGGTCAGCAGCAGTCCCGCACCGACGCCGAGAACGGCGCACACCAGCCAGGTCAGCGCCGCGTGCCTGCCCTGCGCCCCGTGCATGTCGGCGACCCGGACCTCGAACCCGGCCAGCAGGAACAACAACCCCAGCCCGAGCTCGCGCAGGAACCCCACGGCGTCGGTCTCGCTCGCCAACCCGAGCGCGTGCGGCCCGATCAGAGCCCCGAACACCAGCAACCACACCACATCCGGCACCACCCGCCGGGTGACGAGCGCGAACACCGGCCCCACCGCCGCGGCCAGCGCGATCCACCACACCGACAGGAGATCCGCCACCAGCCCGTGCCCAGCACCCATGTTGACCAACGCTAACCGCACCCGGACCGGAACGCCGGGTCGACGAGCCGTGGACGTCCAGCGAGCGGCGACACGTGGAGCGTCGCGCGGTCGTTCCGGGGCTGTGACGACCGGGTGAGAACGCGCCGCACCGCCCGGAAAACGGTTGCGCCAACCGGGCGAAAAGTTCCGGAACGGGTTCGTCGTCCCCCTCGTCCCACTACGGTTCGTTCTGCTCGACGGTGGCTCCGGGCGATCCCGCTCGTCACAGTGCCGTCGCGCACCAGGTGGGGAGGCAGGGTGGCTGAGACGACGACCGGCGATCGGCCGATGCCCGCCGTGCTGGCGCTGGCCGAGTTGGGCGAGCTGTTCAGCTCCGGGGACGGCGCGAGCCACCTCATCGAGGACCGGCCCGGCTGGTCGGCGAAGCTCTACGACGAACCCGGTGACCGCGCCGAAGCCGACCGCCTCGACGAACTCGTCGCCTTGCCCGCAGCCCTTCCGGCGGAGGACGTCGCGACGCTGCGCCGCCACACCTGCTGGCCGGTCGCGCGCATCACGACTCCCGAGAACCCGGCTCGCGGGTGCGTGATCCCGGAGATCCCCGAACCGCTCGCACCGCTCCGGGGCGGGCGCGCGACGCGGGCCCAACGCCTGGGCGCGTGCCGGGAACTCGTGGCGGTGGCCGAGATCCTCGAACGCCACCACCTGGTCCACCCGGACTGGTCGGAGGACACCGCTCGGTGGGGTCAGGACACCTCGGTGCTCGTCCTCGACGTCGACAGGTGCGCGCGCGGCGCGGTGCCGAACGCGCGCCGGGACGGCCGGGACGACCCGCTCGCCCCGGCCGCGACGGACGCCGACAACGCCACCGACCGCTTCCGCGTGGCGCTGCTCGTCGCGCGCGTCCTCACCGGGAGCACCGAAAGGGCCGCTGTCGCCCACGACCTGGCCGACTCCGACGGCTTCGGCAACCGGGGGCTCCGCGAAATCCTGCTCGACGCGCTGCTCAGCACCGACCGCGAGCAACGGCCTTCGATGGCGGAGCTCAGCTCGGTCCTGGCGGGCGAGGTCTACTCCGGACGCGACTCGTTCACCGCGCGCGGTCCGCTGCCCGCCCGCACCGCGGCCGCCGCGACCGCGCCGGGAACCGAAGCCGAACCGATCTCCGTCGAATACCTCGACTGACCACGATGCGCTGGAAGCGGTGGGACCGATGAAGTGCCACTACTGCGGTGTCGACCACGCCGACGAACTCGTGCGGTGCCCGGAGTGCGGCCGGGACCGGGTCCCGGCCAACTCCGAGACGGTGCCGCCGACCCGGGTCGTGCCGGGAACGGGGTTCAACCGCGACGCGACGCGCTACCTGTGCGCGGCGTTGCAGATGAACGCGAGCCTGAACCACCAGGCGCACAAGAAGATCCTCAAAGCGCACTACCGCGCGATCGCGTCCTCGCCCGGGGTCGATCTCGTCACCGTCCTCAAGTACGGGGTGGCCGCGCGGTCCAGGCAGATGATCCGCGACGTGGTTCTGGTGGCGCTGCTGGTGATCGGTCTCGTGCTCCTCGCGAGTCCCGAATCCGAGTGGGTGCTGCTGGCGTTGTTCTCCGGATGGGCCGTGCTGCTGGTCGAAACGCTGTCCACCCAGTACGGAGTTCTGGCCAAGCGCCTGCGGCGCGACGTGTTCGACCCCGCGCTCGCGCCCGCACCCGGCAGCGGTGCGATCCGGGCCCGGCTGGACGCCATCGAGCTCCAGAACCGGGGGAACGTCACGGTTTCCGCGCAGTACGGCCCGTTCTCCGGTTACGGCGACTCGTTCGGGAACTGGTCGTTCACCCTGAACGTGGCGAAACCGGCCGAGGGCTGCACCGACGTCATCGACTTCACGACCGGCGAGCTGCGGGACCACATCGCCGACGCCGTCCGCGAGATCGGGCTGCCGGGACTGGTGGTCGAGGACCGGGTCTTCGTCAGCGGCCTGGACCTGCTGCACGGCCTCGATCCGGCGGTCAAGCGCGCCGTGCTGCCGAACGAGCTCGCCGCCCCGGCGGCTCGGGTCGACGAGGACGTGATCGCCCGGATGCGCGAGGACGCCACCAGCAGGGCGCGCCCGTACCTGGTGATCCGCGTGGGCGGGTGGAGCGGTGATCTCGTGGTGACGCTGTTCCTGCGGTTCTCGCTGCTGCCGCGCGGGGATCAGCTGCACGTCGAGGCGAACTACTCCCTGCTGCGGCCGATCCACGATCGCTACCAGCAGGTGGACCGCCTGCTGGACGCGCCGACGCCGCTGCAGCTCGCCAGGGCGACCCGTTCGTGCCTGCTGCGGTTCGTGCCGGTCGCGTTCGGGGCGGTGGCGCGGTTGTCCTCGGTCGTGCTCGCACCGCTGGAGGACGCGCTCGGGCGGATGCGGGAGGCCCGTGCCATCAAGCACGGCCGCAGCTTCAACTACGGCGCTGAGATCTGCCTGCGCGAGCTGGCCGCCGAGAAGTGGTACCACCGCTACTTCCAGGCCCTGGACAAGGAGATGTACTCCAAGGTCGTCGAGCGGCGCGTGGTCGACGCGCTGGAGGAGTTCCTGGACGAGCGCGACATCGACACCCGGGACCTGCGGGAACGGCAGACCACCATCCTCAACAACGGTGTCTACGTGTCCGGGCAGGGCAGTCTGACCGCGGGAAGTCTCGCCGTGGGCACCAATCCGATCGCGAAGGTCGTGTCGCGAGCGGGAAGCACCTTCACCCGGCCCCGTTCGGCGCCGGCGGGCAGAGGGAAGTGATCGCATGGCGGAGAACCACGGGATCAACATCAGCGGATCGGGTCAGCTCAACGCCGACGCGGTCGCCGCGGGGCCGCACGCGCGGGCCGTCTCCTACGGCAACTCCCGCGAGCTGCGGGAGTTGCGGGAGCAGATCCAGCAGCTGCGCGCGGAACTGCGGCGCGCCGTCGACGACGGCGAACTCGATGACGGCGAACTCGCTGACGGTGCTGTGCGCGAGGCCGACGAGCTGGTCGCTGCCGCGGAGGAGGACGCGCCCGACAGGGGCAGGATCTCGCGGCTGCTGGCCGGAATCTCGTCCTCGGCCGGGCACGTCGGTGAGCTGGCGACCGCGGTGACGAACGTCGAGGGTGCCGTGAGCGCCTTCTTCGGCTGATCGGGGAGGGCACGTCGGGATGGCACAACCGCAGGAAGGCGACCTCGTCGGCGGGCGCTACCGACTGCTGCGCGCGTCCGGGGCTCGATGGCGAGCCCGCGACGAGGACAGCGGCGAGCAGGTGACCCTGGAACGGACCCGGGTGTCCTCGGCGCAGGACGCCGCCGACCGGGTCGCCGCGTTCGACCGGCGGCGCACCGAGCACGCCCGTCGACGGGCCGCCGCGCAGCGCTCCAGCGCGAACCTCGTCCTCGCCGACGCGCTGGTCGCCGACCAGGACGTGCTGTGGTCGGTGACCAGCCTGGTGGAGGGCCGCACCCTCGAAGAGGACGTCGCCGCGTACGGGCCGGTGCCCGAGGCGACCGCGACACCGATCGCCGAGGACCTGCTGCGCGCGTTGGCGGTCGCGCACCGCGAGGGCATCGCTCACGGGGGAGTGTCGCCGCAGGTCGTCCGGCTGACAGGCGTCGGCGAGGCCGTGCTCACCGGTTTCGACACGCCCCTCGGCGATCCGGCCTACCGCGCGCCTGAGCACGACGAGGAAGCGCCGACCGCGGCCGGGGACGTGCACGCGCTGGGCGCGACCCTCCAGCACGCGCTCACGGGCGGGCCGCCGGGCCAAGCCGACGACGCTCCCGCGTCCCCTGGCGAACTCGGCAGGTTGATCGCGCGGATGCGCGGAGCCGATCCGGCTGGGCGTCCCAGCGCGGCCGAGGCGCTGCGGTTGCTGCAGGCGCCCGCCGCCGAACCTCCCGCGACGATCGCGGAACCGACCGAGACGACCCCGTACCGGGTCCTGCCGGTGGTCGGGGTGCTGGTGGCGATCGGGCTGCTGCTGGTGTCGATCATCGGTATCAGCCAGGTCGACACCTCCGACGACTCGGCGTCGGATTCCGACGAGGCCTCCACGACCACCTCGTCCTACGACAGCACCTCGTCCTACGACTGGGACGAGAGCGACAGCTACGAGTACGACAGCACCGAGACCACGACCTCGACGACCGACTCGACCGAGGAGGCGTTCGAGGACGTCGAGGAGGGCAGCTGCCTGCCGGTCTACCAGGACGGCGAGGGCGAGTGGAACACCTCGACGCCGCCGGACGCCGTGCCCTGCAACGACAAGACCGCCGGCGTGTTCAAGGTGATCAGCACGTCGCTGGACAGCTCGGAGTGCACCAGCGGCTCCTCGGACTACGTCCCGTGGAGCTACACCGGAGATTCCGGGTACACCACGACGCTGTGCCTGGACCGGGTGTGGGTGCCGAGGTACTGCGTGCTGGCCGAGACCACGCCGGACGGCGGCGTGCAGATCGGGACGGCCACCGCCGTCGACTGCGACGAGACCGAGCTGCCCGGCCACTACAACACGGTCCTGGTCGTCTCCAGCGTCAAGAACGACCCGAACGCGTCGTGCGCGAGCAGCTCGTCCGACACCGCCCGCTACTTCTCCCTGCCGGCCGACGAGGGCGCATCGCTGGTGTGCTTGACCTTCCCGGCTTGACCTGCGGTTCCCGACGTCAGTGGACGGTGAAGCCGCCGTCGACGGGGAGGGCGGTTCCGGTGACGAAGCCGGCGCCGGGACTGCACAGCCACAGGACTGGGTCGCGGGCGATGTGATTCTCGGGATCCTCTGGCTGGTGACGAAGCCGAGAACCCGCGACTGCCCGGCGTGCGGCCGAACCATCAAGCGAGGGCAGATGACCTGCAAGAGCTGTGGCTACGACTTCGCCCAAGCCGCCCGATTCCTCCAGAGCGACAAGCAACGTCCGCCCGACCTGGCGTGAACCCGCTTCTTTGCCGCTCTTGGTGCTCGACGTTCTCGTTCTAGTCCTCGTCCTGGTCGGATTGGGTTGCTGCGTCGGGATTCACCCACACCAGGTGCTCGGTGAAGTTGTCGCCTGCGCGGAAGCCCAGCAGCGCTCGTTCCGGCGTCTCCAGGCTCATGCGGAGGCCGCCGTCGACGTCCACGACTTCGGCTCGGTCGTCGAAGGCGATTCCCCAGGCGACGATCTCGGCGTCGAGTCGGTCGCCGTACTCCTGCACGATCGCGAACACCTTAGGTGCGAAGTCCGCGACCAGGCCCTCGATCAGTTCGGTGAACCGGGCGCGGCTGCATATGGGGGTGAGGCCGGATTCGTCCGCTGAACTGTCGATCGCGCTGGTCATGGTTCCTCCGAGGAATGTTGATCGAGGTGAATCTGGTTCCAGCAATGGTGGCGAAAGGAAACTTGGTCATCAAGCTTTGATGGTGATGCCGTTTGGGTGATCATCGGGTTTACCCTTTGCTCGCGTTCGGAGTCCGTCACCCATCGGCCTTCGCCTGCCGCACTGACCAGGAGGACCACACCCATGTCGGCGACGGTTCGTACCGCCAGGAAACTGCTGCTCGGCCGCGAGCTCGCGCACATGATCGAGACCGCGGGCATCTCGCAGAGCGAGGCGGCGAAGCTCATCGAGACGAGCCAGTCGCGCATCGCCCTGCTCGTCAACGGCGGCGGCAGCATCTCGCCCGGTGACCTGGTGCTGCTCGCCGACAAGCTCGGCTTCGACGACGAGGGCTACAAGGAATCCCTCCGCGAACTCCGCCGCGACAACCACAAACGAGGCTTCTGGACCACAGGCCACAACCGCGCCTATTCCGAGGACTTGCGCCTGTTGGTGGACCTGGAAAAGCACGCCGACCAGATTCGCGCCGCACATGTCGAGGTGATCCCAGGCCTGCTGCAGTGCGAAGCCTATGTTCGGGCTCAGCACACGGAGATGTCCGGAGCGAGTGGTCTGTCCTTGGACGAACGGGTTGAAGCTCGGTTGGCGCGTCAGGAGGTTCTCGCGGGCTCCGAGGCGCCGATCGTTCAGTACGTGATCTCGGAGTCGTGCGTGCGGCGTACCTGGGGAGACGCCGATGTCATGCGCGAGCAGATGGACTTCCTGATCAAACTGTCGAAACGGCCGAACATCATGCTGCAGGTCATGCCCTTCGACCAACCAGTTGGCCAGCGGGTGCCCGTCGTGAATCCGTTCACCGTGATCCACGTTCCGTCGCCCGGTGCGGCGGGTTCGTTGAAGCTGGTCTACGTCGAAGGGGAGGGCGAGATCAGGTACCTCGACGACAAGAAGGCGGTCGCTGCGCACGAAGCAGCTTGGGCTCGCGTCTCGAACGCCGCGCTACGGTTTGAAGAGACCAGGAAGTTCCTGAAGTCGGTCTCGCAGGACTTCAGGAAGTGAGCTTGAAGAGGGGCCCGAGAATGACTACGGCACGACCGACTTTCACCGAGGAAGAATTCTTCAAGGCCACTGCCAGTATGCCCGACAAGGAATGCGTCCGCGTCGCTCGCCGGGATGGCTGGGTCGAGTTACGCGACGACAAGAAGCCCTTCGGCGCCACCGATGACCTGCGGATTCGCTTCACAGAGGAGCAGTTCGACGCCTTCCTGGTCGGCGTGCGTTCCGGGGACGTCGACGGCTTGTGCCTGGCGATGACGGCCCGCTCCGACGGGACCTACACCTTCCGCAGCACCATCACGCCGACCCCCGGTCCGGAGCTCGAATTCACCGAAGCCGAGGTCTCCGCGTTCCTCGACGGCATCGCCCGGGGCGAGTTCGACCGAGACGCCATGTCGCAACTGACCTCTGCATGAGGGACGTAGCCGGCGCGGGACGGCCCGGCGTCGTCGGCCGGGACGTCCCGCGGGGTGTGGGTCAGCAGTCTGAGTTGGTTTGGGTGGCTTTGCTGATCTTGTAGGGGAGGTCTTCGTAGGCGCCCTCGGCGGACGGGTCTTGGCCTTGGTAGACGAGTTCGAGGTTGCAGGGGTCGATGGTCATGGTCTGGTCGTTGGTGCTGCGGATCAGTTCGCCGTGGCTGATGTCCTTCGTCCAGGCGTTGCCGTCGTCGAAGGTGACGTTGTTGCTGCGGGCGAACGGGTTGTCCTCGGTGTCGGCCAGCGGTTTCCACTCGCCGTCGAGACCCTCGGCGGTGAACGACCGGTACCAGCGGCGGTTGTCGGAGCCGATGGCCTCCCACATCAGCAGGTAGGTGTTGGTGTCGCCGACGCGGTAGACGGCGCCGCCCTCGAAGAGGTTGTTGGCCGTGTCTTCCAGGACGATCTGGGTGTTGCCGAAACCGTTCGGGAAGTTCTGCAAGGTCGTTTCGGAGCGGTAGACGTGGCCGTTGTCGTCGGCTGAGAACAGGTAGCAGTTGGTGTCGTCGCAGGTGACGAAGAAGTCCAGCCAGAAACCGTCGCCGATGTTGTCCTGGACGACCTGGGGGACGGAATCCATGAAGTTCCTGGGCGCGGACCAGCTCGTCGGGTCTCCGGGGTCTTGGTGGTCGAGTACGACGGCAGACCGGTCTGGTAGACGAGGTACCACTCGTCGGTGGGCGCGAAGTAGAAGGCGTGGGGCGCCGCGCGGTAGCCGGGGCCGATGGCCGATGCGGTTTCCAGATCGACCTGCGGCGCGGTCGAGGCCTGGGACCAGTCGCGGAAGCTCGTGTGGGCCAGGCCCCAGTCGCCGTTCTCGACCCTGGTGAAGAACACGTGCCAGGTGCCCTCCTGATCCTGGACGACGGACGGGTCCTTGGCGGAGGCGGAGTTGAGGTTCTCCGCCGGCGAGATCACGGGTCCGGTGGACGACCACTCGAAACTGCTCGGCAACTGCGATGTCTCGGGCGCCGCTGATGCCGGACCGGCGAGCAGCACCGAACCCAGCGCGGCGACGGTCATCACGACGACGGGACGCGAGCGCTGACGACGTGCATGAACATGCATGGCAAGACTCCCTCGTGATTCGGCTGGAGGGCCAACCTGGGAGTTGGCCCTCCAGCCGGGAAAACGGGTGATGCGCAAGAACTGTCGGGCTACGCGCCCGCGCTGTTCAGGGCTTCGAGCACGGCGCCGTAGGCTTCCTTCTTCTGGTAGTTCCCGTCGAACAGCAGCGGGGTTTCCTCGGCGCGCCAGGAGTACGCGTCGGTGATGCCCCAAACCGTGATGCCCTTGCAGCGCTCGACCGCCAAGCAGGCTTCGGTGACCGTGCGATACGCGTCGGCCTGCGCGGTGCCCGAGCCACCGACGTCCAGCTCCGTGACGTGCACGTCGACGCCGAGGTCGGCGAAGCGCTGGAGGTTCTGCTGGTAGGTGCTCAGATCGGTGTCGGTGCTGAGGTGGGTCTGGAAGCCGACGCAGTCGATCGGCACCCCGCGAGCCTTGAAATCGGCGACCATGTCGTAGACGCCGTTGCTCTTCGCGTTGATGCCGTCGGTGTTGTAGTCGTTGTAGCAGAGCTGGGCGTTCGGGTCGGCGGCGTCGGCGGTGCGGAACGCTTCTTCGATGTAGCCGTCGCCGAGCTGCTGCTGGAAGTGGGAGTCGTCGCGGCGAGTGCCGTCCTCGTCGAACGCCTCGTTCACCACGTCCCAGGACGCGATCTGGCCCTGGTAGTGGCCGGCGACCCCGTTGATGTGATCGATCATCGCCTGGTTCAGCGCGTCCCCGGTGAGCTGTTGAACCCACGGCGCCAGCTGCGAGTGCCACACCAGCGTGTGACCGCGCACCTGCATCCCCTGGCTCTCGGCGTGACCGACGACCTGGTCACCGCCGCTGAAGTCGAACTGGCCCTGAGCCGGTTCGGTGGTCTCCCACTTCATGTTGTTCTCGGCGACGACGCTGTTGAACTCCTGGTTCAGCGTGTCCACGTACGGCTGCTCGCCGAAATAGCCGGGTTCGATCGCGGTTCCGAAGTACCGCCCGCTCTGGGCGGCCGAATCGCCCAGCGTCTCGGCGGCGTGGGCCGTACCGGTGAAGAGCCCGACGCCGCTGGTGGCGAGAACACCGGATGCCAACAGCGCCAACGCCGTCCGACTTCGGGGGCGTCGAACGCTCGAACTGTTCTTCACGAGAACTCCTTCTCTTGTTTTTCAGGGGAAATCTCTGCGGCGCTCACGGCGCGCGGAACATGCGGAATCGCTCGCGGGGGTCATCGCACTGCCTGAAAGCCGTTGCTGCGGAACGCGGAGCCGGCGTTCGTGACGGCCCGAGTCATCTCGTGGCGCGGTCGCCGAATCGGCAGCCCGTGAAGAACTGCCCATCGGTCAAGGCCGCGGCGGCACTCGCGGTCAGAACACTCCGGCGGGTGTGGGCACGACTGGGCCAGAACATGAGAACACCATCCCGGTGAAGCAAGGAAATGCCTGCTGACAAGGGGAGACCGCGCACAGCGACGCCCTGAACGGGGCGTTCGCGTGGTCGGACAGTGTTCGGGCCGTGTTGGTTTCGCATGTTACGGCCCCGCGTCCCGTTGTCAACGGCTCGTGACGCGGATCCGCCGCATGGGCGCGTTCTCGCTGCTCCGATCGTTGCTGGTTCCGGTGGTCGACCTGAAATTTCGAAACTTTCTGCCGCGAAACGGCTGAAATTTCCGCTTCACCAGCTGTTCCTGTTGACTCCGGCGCACTTCCGTGGGTTACTATCCTGAAAGTTTATAGATAGTTCCGAAAATTTCGGGCTCGTGTTGCTCGGTAATGTGCCTTCCGCTTCGACGATGAAGAGGGGAGTTCCGTGCCCATCCGCGCTGGTGCACGACGCTTTTCGCAGAACCTCTCGCCTCCGGCGGGTGGCGTCGACCACTGCCGAAAGTCGGCGCACCCCGGGTCTCGCGCGGACTGAGTCCCGAGCGGGTTCAGGGTTGCCGCAAAACGGGCGCAACCCCGCGCAGGTCTCGCACGTCCTGTTAGTGGATGCGCCGCGTTTGCCCTGGCTGCGAACGTGGTTCAGCCCGACGAGGGGAACGGTGCGGCATGACCGAAGTCGAACGCGTGAGGGCCTTGATCGACCGCCTGCCGGGCAAGGTCGGCATGGTGATGGCTCCGTTCTACCTCCTGGTGTTCGGGATCAGGGAGCTTTTCCTCGTCGCCCGCTTGCGGCGGCGCGGCCTGATCGCGGAAGGCGCGGTGGTGGACAACGTCCGCACCGGCGACTCGGCGTACGGGCCGGACCTGTCGCCGGTGATCGCCTTCACCGACCACGCGGGCAATCACGTCGAGTTCACGCCGGTAGCGCGAGGAAACGGCCTGGAACTGGCCACCGGCAGCACCGTCGAGGTGATCTACCTGCCCGAAGCGTCTCCGGACGCGCGGGTCAACACCGCCGCGCACCTCCTCGTTCCGGGGCTGTTGGCGGTCGTGGCCGGAGGGTTGGTCCTCGCGCTGGTCCTGACCCTCATCCTCGCGTTCGCGCCAGGCACCTACTCGGTGGGAACCGCGGTCGGCCGATGGCTGATGCCCGCGATCCTCCTGGTCGGCGGTGGCGGCATGGTCGCTGCGGGAATCCAGGAAGGTCGTGCGGTCACCCGGGTTCGCCGGCGAGGTCTGCGGACGCGGGGACGTGTGATCGACAGCGTGACCTCGGACAAGCGCACCTACTACGTCGTCGGCTTCACCGATCATCGCGGTCAGCCGGTGGAATTCACCCGGCCGGCCAGCACCCGCTGGCAGGCTCGCACGGGCCGAGCGGTCACCGTGATGTACCTGCCCGACCAGCCGACCCAGGCGCGAGTGGCTTCGCGTGCGTGGTGGGTGCCCGCGGCCGCCCTGCTCCTGGGAGGGACCGCCATGCTCATCACCGCGGTGGGTGTTGTCGTCTCCGCGATCAGCAACCCCGGCGGGATGTGACATGGCCGGGCAGAAGCGCGAGAAGAACGCGATGCAGCGAGTTCCCGGCAAAGCAGGCCTGGTCGTCGGCGGTGGCGCCGTCCTGGGCTGGGGGAGCGGGCAGATCGCCGCCGCGTGGCGGCTGCGGCGGAGCGGTCAGATCGCCGAGGGCACCGTCGTGCGCAACGTGCGCCTTGACGATTCGGAGTACGGGCCCAGTTGGGCCCCGGTCATCGCTTTCACCGACATCGCGGGCAACCGAGTCGAGTTCACGCCGCTGTCGCACGGCCCGGGCAAGGGCATGACCACGGGCGGGACGGTCGAGGTGATCTACCACCCGGGCGCGCCCCAAGAAGCGCAGGTCAACAGCTTCTCGCACCTGCTGCTGCCCGGTCTGATCGCCTGCATCGGCGGCGTGGGGTTCCTGGTGTTCGTCGCCTACCTACTGCTGGGCTGAGGTTCAGGCCAGCCCGAGCTGCTCGTTCGCGATGAGTCGGTAGGTGGGCTCCTTGAGCTGCGGATTGCGATGCCCGACGGCCTGGGCCAGGTCGCGAAACACTCGCTCGAACCGCTCGCCGCGCCGGGACGCCGAGGCTCCGACCGTGCGGTAGAGATCGCGGTCCACCGCCTCCCACGTCTGCACGACGAGCTCGCGCCCGATCCCGCCGAGCAGGTTGTCGGTGGCTGCCGAGAACGTCTCGGTGCCCGCGACGTTGGCGCGCGCCGCATCCATCCAGCGGTCGAGCGCGTGGAACAGCGCCGCTTCGGCGACCTGGAGCTTGACGAGCGCGCTGCCGTACCAGCGCAGGAAGTCGGGGTCCTCGGTGCGCGGCGCGAAAGGCGGTAAGGGAGTCTTGCGGACGCGCATGATGTTCTCGTACTCGTCGAGGGCGTTGTAGCCACCGCCGATGGTGAGCGCGGCGACGCCGATGCCGAACGAGGACATGTGACGCCCCGAGTACATGGGGTTGCCGTAAGCCAGCGAGCCCGGGCTGTGCCCGTCAAAGCCGTAATCGGCCAGGTTCACGTCCTCGACCATGAACCGCTCCGGGAGGAACGCGTCGTCGAACACGATGCTGTGCGAGCCGGAACCGTTGAGCCCCAGCATGTTTCCCCAATCGTCCAGACGCCGATACGCGTCCTTCGGCGCGACGTACAGACCGAGCCGCGGACTCCCGTCAGCGTTCGTGCCGGGCAGCACGCACTGCCCGATGAAGTGCGTGGAGTAGGGGATGCCCGAGCAGTAGTTGACCGTCCCGTCGAGCTTCCACCCACCATCAACCGGAGTCGCCCGGATCGTCGGCGCGTACATCGAAGCAGCGATCAACCGCCCGTCGTCGTACACCTCGTCGTGGATCTCCCGCGGAAACCAGTTCCCGAACATCAGCGCGTGGTTGGAGGACAGGCAGAAGCACCACGCCGTCGACATGTCCGCCCGCGCCAGCTCGATGACCACCCGGTAGAACGTCGCCAGGTCGACCTCAAGCCCGCCCTGCGCCTCGGGAATCAACATCCGGTAGAACCCGGCCTCCTGAAACCACCGATGAACCGCACCGTCGTAGAACGTGTCCCGCTCGACGCGCTCAGCACGCACGATGAGCTCGCCCCGCATGTCCCTGGCCGCCTGGACCAGCCCTTCGCGGACCTTCACCTGCTGGTCATCGACAGTGTTCAAGACGGTCATACGTGCCCCCCGATCCGGCGAAAGATGAACGGAATCCGCGTATACCTACTACCAGCAGTACCTCAGCTAACGGCACCCGCGAGGTCCTTGTCGTCGCTTACAGCAACGCGCCCTGGCAGAAGCGCCAGCTCGCAGGCCTGTGGAAGCTCGACAAACTGCCTCCCGTTCCCATGATCGAGATCGACTCGATCCACCTCGCCG
Organism: Saccharopolyspora sp. ID03-671; assembly: GCF_045278815.1. Lineage (NCBI taxonomy): Bacteria > Bacillati > Actinomycetota > Actinomycetes > Pseudonocardiales > Pseudonocardiaceae > Saccharopolyspora > Saccharopolyspora sp. ID03-671. Next base: position 1,775,287 of record NZ_CP134054.1, on the reverse strand, counting down.
TAGACGCGACGCTGGTTTACCACCTGGTCCGCTTCTACGTGGAAAGCCCGGACGCGCGGGAAGAACTCGGAACCGAGGCCGTGCTGCGACGCGTTCTCGAACATGCCTTCTGAGGGTTTGTCTGGAACTTGATTTTGGTGGGGCGGATAGGCGTGGAGATGAGAACGGGTTTCTTGGTAAAGCGTTTGGTCTATAGCACTAGGTTGAGGCGTTCCACTAGGACACCACGGATGCCTCGCCAGCCCACGTATGACGGGGCTGTCGGCCGGTGTCGTGGTGGCTACCGAGTGGTTCGGCATGGCTGCGGAGTGGTTGGGCTTTTCGGGTGACTGGGTGGTTCGGATGAATCGAACCCGAGTTGATCGTCGGTGCTGTTCGCTACCGTCGCGTCGGAACGATGCTGCTGGAACCGTCCCGACCGGAGTGAGTTGACGTGCAAGCGCTGGAGGCGTGGTCGTGGGTGGCCGGCATCGGCTCGTTCTTCGTCTCGTTCGTGTCGTTGTTGCTCGCGGGATACACGGCATGGCCCACGTTCGTCGCGCGCCGTGAGGCGAAGCGCAGCAAGGAGAAGGCTGAGCTGAGGGCCGAGATCCGAGCGGCCGTGCGGGAGGAACTGGCCGCGCGTGCCGCCGCGGAGGCTGAGGCGGAGAGGCGACGCGCGGCGGTCGAGGCGGGCGAGCCCCCTTATGGCCCGCCCCGGCCCAGCACCCCGAGCCCCGGTGTTCCGCCCGGCCAGTTCGGGCAGCCCGCTAGCGCCGGCCCGGTAGGGCAGGACTGGCCGCGAAGCACCAAGGTGCTCGGCCTGGTCGCCGTGGTCGCCGGCGCCCTCGGAGTGTTGATCTTCATGGTCCCGATGCTGTGATCGATCGTGGCCCGGCCTCGGGTCGTGATCGCGTAGGGTGGGCGGTCGATCACGGTGTGGATGGTGTTCGCCCTGGGGGGAATGGGATGAGTGATCCGGGAAAGAGCGATGATCTCGCGCGGGTAACCAACGAGCTGTCGGGGACCGTGCGCGGGACCGTGTTCCAGATCGGCCAGGTCAACGGGTCCGTGGGTGTTGGTGGGCACGACGTGATTCCGCATGACGTTCCGGTGCCGACGGGGTCGTTCTTCAACCGGGTCAAGGAGCTGCGGGATGCTGCCGCGTTCCTCAAGCCCGCGACCGGTCCGGCGCGGATCGCCATGTTCACCGGGCTTCCCGGGGTGGGCAAGACCTCGGTCGTGCAGCGTGCGGTGGACGCCTCCAACGACGGCGCTTATCCCGGTGGTGAGCTCTACGTCGACCTCGGGTTCCTGCGGGAGAACGGGACGACCGCGGTCAACGACGGGCTCGCGGACTGCTTGAGGTCGTTGGGTGTGGACGACAAGGCAATGCCGCCGACCTTCTCGGGCCGGGTGAACCACTACCGCTCCAAGACGCGTGACCGCGCGATGCTCGTGGTGCTCGACGACGTGATCGAACCCGCCGAGGTCGTGCCGTTCGTCCCGTCCGCTCCGGGCAGTGCGGTGCTGGTGACGAGCAACCACCAGCTCAGTGAGCTCGTCGTCGACCAAGCCGAAGTCGTCCCCGTGCATCCGCTGTCGGACGAGGACGGGGCCAAGCTGCTCAGCTCCTTGTGCTCCGAGAACCGCGCGGTGGAGGAACCGGCGGCGATCCGCGACCTGGCGGGACTGTGCGGCGGCCTGCCGATCGCGCTGCGAGTGGCTGCGGCCCGCCTGCTGAGCCATCCGAGCCTTTCGGTGAGCGACCTGGTCGCCGAGATCCGCGCCGAGAACAGCGATCTGGCTCCGTTCAGCTCTCCCAAGGCGAACCGCGTTGCCTCGGTGTTCACCGCCTGCTACAACGAGCTGCCCGACGCGGCGGCTCGGCTCTACGAGATGCTGGGGCTGTTCCCGGGCGTCGACTTCGACAGGGATCTGATCCTGTCGCTGGGCAGTGGCACGCCGACCGAACTGCGTCGGGCGCTCGACGCGCTGCTGGAAGCGAACCTGGTGCTGGACAAGGGCCGAGGGCGCTACGGCCTGCACAGCCTCGTCCGGCGCCACGCTCGCGGAGTCGCGGACGCAGCGGACGACGCCGCCCGGCTCCGGCACGCAGTCCTGCGTCGCTCCACCGCCCACTTCCTGCGCCGATGCGCTCATGCCGATCTGGCGGCGATGGGGGAGAAGCGACTCCGCATCACGTCCCACGACGAGGTCCTGACCGGCGAGCCCAGCCCGTTCACCGGTGAGGACGCCAAGAAGGACGCGCTGCGGTGGATGGACAGCGAGCGGACCAACCTCATGGCGGTCCTTCGCGCTGCGCTCGACACGGGATCACACCGCGCGGCGTGGCAGTTGGCCGAGGCCATGACCGCTCTGTACGTGAACCGCCGCTACCTGGAGGACTGGGTCGAAGCGACGAGGATCGGAGTGCGTGCGGCCCAGCTCGACGAGAACCTGCAGGCCGAAGCGCGCCTGTGCAGCTTCGTCTCCCGAGCCCACAGCGACCTCGGTGACCTCGACGCCGCGCAGGCCGCGCTGGACGAGTCGCTGCCGATCGCCGAAACGACCGGCAACCAGCGCCTGGTGGCGTCGGTGTGGGAACTCATCGGCCGGCTCCACGACGTGCGCGGGCAGCACGAGAGCGCGGTCGCGGCCTACCGGCGCACCATCGCGCTGTTCGAGGCCGCGTCCGATGGGCGCGGAGCCGCGTTCGTGACGTACTTCCTCGGCACCAGCCTCCTCGAACTCGGTCAGCCCGACGAGGCCCTGGAAACCCTGCACCAGGCGATCGGGCTCATCCAGGCCGTCCCCGACCAGCGCATGGAGGGGCGCGCGCTCACCGCCGTCGGTCTGGCCCACCACCGGCTCGGAGACACCGAGCGAGCCGTGGCCGTGCTGCACCAGGCCGTGGACCTGCTGTCCCGGGGCGATGACCACTACTACGCGGCGCACGCCCACGAAGCCCTCGCCGCCGTCGCCGAGACCAGCGGCGATACCGCGCTGCGACGGGACAGCCTGCAGCGCGCGATCGAGATCCACGCGAGGTTCGGCACGCCGCGCCTCGAAGCGTTGCAGAACGAGCTCAACGAACTCGGCTAGGAGACGGTCAGGCGGACCCGCAGCGACGTCTCGCCCGCGTGCACGGCGATGTCGCGGTCGCGGAGATCGCCTTCGAGCCAGCAGGCGTACACGGTGGAGGCAAGCAGCATCGCGTCCGCCGACCCGCTCACCTCGACGACAGGTCCACGCCGGACCGCGGCGACGCAGCCCGATTCGGTCGCCGCCGCGATGACGCGAGCACCCGGAAGTGACTCCAGAGCGCGGGCCGCCCACGCGCGAGCCTCCGGAGCCGGGGAAGGGGCGCGTAGAACGAACACCGAAGCCTGGTGCGGGCGGTGCAGATCGCGTTCGTCCTCCTCCACCGCGAGGTGCCGTGGCGAGCCCGCCTCGGCAGCCACGTCGTGCTGCCGGGCCGAAGCCGGAAAGCGCCGGATCCTCAGATCACCATCGGTGGTGAGATCGGTGAAGGTGTCGTAGGCGGTGACCGGTTGCGGCGTCACGTCCACATCCGGAGGCCGCAGCAGCGGCGGCTCGCCGGGCGGGGGAGCCAGGTTCAACTCGCTGTAGAGGAGATCGCGCAGCCTGGTCTCGGCGTGACCGACGTGGGCGAAGATCCCATCGGTGAGACCGGAGAACCGCTGCGGGTCGTGGTGGGCCAGAGCGCGCTCCACCTGTTCCCGCAGGCCCGTTCCCGGAACCAGGTGCTCAGCGGTGCGGCCCAGCTCTTCGACCGGGGTGCCGGGCACGTGCTCGGCACCGAACGCGGACAGCAGCAAGGGCTTTCCGAGCCCCGCGCTGTAGAGGCTCAGCGAGCCGTGGTCACCGACCACCACGTCGGCGGCCACGAGGGCCGCGTGCCAGCCGCGTTCCGGGGGAATCAGCAGCAACCCGGCGTCGAGGGCGCGGTCGAAGAAGTTCCGCACCACCCGGGATCCGTACCAGGCCCAGATGTTGGGGTGCATGACCAGCGCGACCTGGTACTCGTCGCTGGGCAGGGCGGCCAGCATTTCCAGCGGCAACGTCCGCCACGCCCCGAGCTCCGACTCGCTGCGCCACGTCGAGCTCAGCAGCACCAGCTTCCGGTCCCCGAGCCCGAGCTTCCTGCGGTAGCGGTCGCGCAGCGGCAGGCTCGCCCGCAACTGGTCGTAGGTCGGGTCGCCGGTCACGGCCGTGGAGCCCGCGATCTCGGGACAGGCTTCCCGGAGCTGCCGTTCCTGCGACGGGTGGCTCAGCACCAGGCGCACGCGGCCGGTCCGCAGCGCCTCCACCGGCGGAAGCCCCGCCAGCCGGGTGCCGCGGGTGGTCGGATCGGGCACCCACTTGTTGAAGCCGATGCCGTGCGGCAGCACCACCGTCGTGCCCCGGAGACGGCTGAAATCGATGTTCTCGCTGGCCGACAGCGCCAACGCGTAGTCCAGCTCGCCCACCCGGTCCCACGGCACGATCTCCTCGACCCCGGATGCGGCGAGCAGCTCGTGCGCGCCGGCGCTGTAGCGGGAGGTGTCGTTGACGGTGAACACGGGCTTGACCCGGAAGTCGTCGCGGAAGAACCGCAGCGCTTCGAGCAGGCGACCGGTCGAGGTCACGGTCCGCGCGACGACGAGAACCGTGCGCTCGCAGTCGAACGTCCCCTGCACGGGCTCTTCCGGGGTGACCGGCAGCAGCGGACGCGAGAGATCAGCCCTCATGCTCGCCGTCCACGCTCGGTCTCGCACCCCGGTCGGGGCACGAGACCGTTACAGCTCGGGCCTCGGGCCTCGGGCCTCGGGCCTCGGGCCTCGGGCCTCGGGCCTCGGGCCTCGGGCCTCGGGCCTCGGGCCTCGGGCCTCGGGCCTCGGGCCTCGGGCCTCGGGCCTCGGGCCTCGGGCCTCGGGCCTCGGGCCTCGGGCCTCGGGCCTCGGGCCTCGGGCCTCGGGCCTCGGGCCTCGGGCCTCGGGCCTCGGGCCTCGGGCCTCGGGCCTCGGGCCTCGGGCCTCGGGCCTCGGGCCTCGGGCCTCGGGCCTCGGGCCTCGGGCCTCGGGCCTCGGGCCTCGGGCCTCGGGCCTCGGGCCTCGGGCCTCGGGCCTCGGGCCTCGGGCCTCGGGCCTCGGGCCTCGGGCCTCGGGCCTCGGGCCTCGGGCTCGTGATCATATCAGTCATCGCAGGTCAGAAGGTCTAGATTGAACGATCCCAACGTTACCTGGTGAGCCAGTGATCGGAGTCGTCCACACCTCTGGGGGAGCGGCGCTCCCAGCCGTCGGCGAACGGGATCGGCGGTTCAGCCGAAGGGCTCGGCCGGGGGCTTGGCGTCGTCTACGATCACGCGTGTGGAGGCGCTGGGACCGCTGGTGAGCTCGCACGGAGTGGACAACCGGCAGCGCTGGGTCGTGGGCGGCGCGGCCGCAGTGATCGGCGCGGTGGCCGCGGCACTGATGCTCGTGCTCGTCCTGCACCCCGTGTTCAGCCGAGCGGCGGGGAAGTTCGCCGCCATGATGCTCATCGGGATCGTGGTCGGTTTCGGCGTTGCCGCGGCGCAGCTGACCAAGGCCCTGCGCGGCGGGCCCGCGGAACGCTACGACGTGCACGAGCGAGGTATCGCCCACGTCTCCCGGCGGGGTCACCGGAGTTGGCGCTGGGACCAGGTGCGCTGGCTGCGCGTGAAGCCCGGCCCCGCGGCGTTCGAGTGGATGCGGCGCTTCGGCTGGGACTTCACCTGCTGCGCTGATCTCACCGACGGGGCGTCGATCCAGTTCAACGGTCTGACCGCTGATGCTCCGTCGATCGCTGAAGTCCTGCGCGCGCACTGCCCGCGCGCGATCGCGTGGGACGGCGAGATCCACCGGTGGCACGTCTGGCGCTGGGTGCTGCCATTCCTGGCCCTGTTCTTCGGCTCCTGGGTCGTTGTCGGGTACCTATGGCTCAACGAGGACCACTCGGTCACCGTGGATCACGGCGGCTGGAGCGAGGAGTTCGATCCGTTCGACGACTCGACGTACCTGCTCGCCGCGACCGGGGTGGGGTGCTGCTTCATCGGGTTCGTCGCCTCGGTGACCTACCTGTTCACGAGTTTCCGCGCCCAGCTGAACCGCCGCTCCGGGCCGGCGCCGGCGGAGCCGGACGAGGCCGTGCTCGCCGGACCGCTTCCCACCGGGTACGCGATGATCCTGGTCGGCGACGTCCTCCGGGTTCCCGGAATGGAGACCTTCGCCGACGATCTCGATCGCGAGGCCCTGGACGCGCTGGCCGCTTCCGTCGAAGGGCTCGGGGACGAGGAGGTCGCGGGCACGATCCGCCGCTCGGAGGACTGCGTGCGGTGGGAACCGCACCCGGCGTTCGCGCGGATCGGGGTGCGAGGGCTCGTGATCGCCCGCGAGGACATCGACCTGATCGTGCATCCGGGCCCCGACCAGGACCCCCCGGTGTTCGCGATCCTGCTGGACGACTGCGAGTCCGAGCTGGACTTCAGGATCGGGGACCTGGCGCTGCCCGCGGAGGACTGACCCGCTCAGTGCCTGCCCGCGAAGTTCATTGGCCTGAGCGCTTTTTCTCTTCGTAGGCGGCGAGTTCCGCCGAGTATCGGCGCATGGCGGCCCGGTATCGGCGTTGCAGCCGGTCGTTTCTCCGACTTGACGTTGATGGTCAACAGAATCCACACGATGAACCAGATCCCGCCAGTGAGGATGCTCAAGACCAGGTGGAGCAGGTGGTTGACGTGCGTGATCCCGGGCTGGACCGGGGCTAGCGGCACCCCTCCTGGCGTGGTGACGTTGATGCGCGCTTCTTCGGCTTGCTCTTGCGCCGCCTCCTGGCGGAAGCTGGCGTAACCCAGGGCCACCACGAGGCCGCCGAGCATGGCCAGTGTTGCTGCTGCCTCGATACCGATGGTGAGCCAGAGGACGGCGAGCGCGGCTACGGCGACGGCTCCGATTCCGAACTGCTTCTTGTGCGCGTATACGAGATCAAGGTGCATGGTGTGTCCCCCTCCAGGCTCGGTGAGGGTGACATTCGCCCAGCGGTCTCCGGCAGAGCCAGAAGGCCCGACAACCGCCGAGACAGCGAATCCGATGATCGGTCCATGCGAGCAGGAACGGATGAACGTCGCTCTCGGTGATAGGGAGCGAGCTCGTTTCGAGCCGATGGAAGTCTGATATCCGCAGCTCACGACCAGAACAAGGCTGTGAGGATGCTGTACGTGCCCCCGGTGCGATTCGAACGCACACTGGACGGATTTTGAGTCGGCTAGGGACTTTGTCATGGGTGAGGTGCCTGGGCAAACGGGATAAGTGGAGGACAAAGATGGTGCTCGAGTTGCATGGTGGGCAGAAGTTCGCACCCAGATTCGCACCCAGGTAAGTCCGCGCCGACTAGGTCGGACGCGTCGGCGGTCGAAGCGATCACGTCCGTCCTCGACATTTGAGCCGCCCACAAAACGGCCCGGAGGGCTGGAACTTCACCCACGGCGGTACCCCGGCGACCTCGGCAACCCTGTGCGATCGCCTATTCAGCGTGCCAGTGATCAGGCGACTGAACGTGCTCGGCGACAGTGTGCCGACCCCGGTGCTGCGGCCGTCAGCTACGAAACGCACCACATACCTGCCTCAAATCAACTGCGGCGGCGAATCAACCTCCGCTCCAGTTTGCTCGGTTCGGGAGTCAACATCGCGTGGCCGACGGCTCCAGATGCGTGGCTGACTGGTGGAGCGAGATGAGTTCGGTCCGGTTGACGGCGCCGAACTTGCGCATGATGTTTCGGATGTGGGTTTGACGGTGTTCGTGGTGATGGCGAGCTGATGGGCGATCGCAGTGTTGTCACGCCCGAGGACAACGAGTGTCATCACGTCGCGTTCCCGCGAGGTCAGGACATTGTCAAAGGCAGGTGATGGGCCGACGAGCGGCAATCCGACTTCCGACACCGTGTCCGCGTGTTCCCGCCCGACGAGCCGTACGAGGTCGACCCCGGTATCGAGTGAGGTCATGGTGCTTTCTATGGCAGCCAGGGAAGTCCGAACGCGGGACCGTTGTGACCGGAAGCGTTCGTAGAGCAGCTCACGCTCGAGTATGCGACCAAGCCCGATGGCGCAGGTCTCCAGTCGCTCGTTGAGATCGTCATCCTCGTGCGATCTTGCTGGCTCCGGCACGTGCACCAGGGCCGTCACCCGGCCCGCCACCGGGATAGGTGCCACGCGGACACGCCCCGTCTCCGCCCACAGGCTCCTCGAGGTCGAGGACAAGGCGCGTCCGGTGCGGACGGCCTCTGCCTCTGCCGGCAGTTGCGCCAGAGGTACAGTGCCGAATCCGTCCGGCTCCTCCCGACCGCGGAACTGCCCGGAGGTGTCGTACAGCCTCCACTGCGACCAGGTGTCCTTATGTATGCGGGCGATGAGCGCCCACTGCACGCCGAAGGCCTGAGCGATGGCTGGACAGATCTGGTTGCTCAACTCGGACTCATCTCTCAATGAGCGCAACTGCGCGAGGCACTCTGCCACCTGGTCGCGTGCGTACAGGCGGGCTTGGTGGAAGTGGCGGTCCCACTCCTCGCCCAGCGCCAACGCCTCGGCGGCCAGCTCCAGCAACCGTCGATCGTGGTCTACCGGATACGACGCAATCGCGCGAGCGGCGTCGTGCAGCGCACCGGTTGGCTGCGTGACGTGCTCGCGGACCGACGCCGGCACGGCGGGGTCGAGCAACTCGAGTCCGTCGAGACGCGCGGCAAGGCGAAGGGTGCTCGCCCGAAGGTCACGAGTAGAACGAGTGCGCGCCTGCTGAGCGGCCGTCACGAGACTGCCTCGCGGGTCTCCCGCTCGCGCAGCTGCAGGTACTTCGCGACCGCCTCTGAGCGGGTGGCGACACGCAGTTTGCGGAGAATCTTGGAGACGTGGCTCTTCACCGTCTCGCTTGACAACACCAGTTCCTGGGCGATGGCTCGGTTGGTGGCGCCTGCCGCGAGCAGGGTGAGCACCTCCTGTTCCCGTCGACTCAGCAGGTCTGCGGTGCGCTGTGCAGCGCTCGGGCCCGGTTCCTCGCCGCGGGCGCGCTCTTGCGCGGTCGCCGGTAGGGCTAGCGGCTCATCTGCGAGGGCGGCTAGGCCTGCCGTGACTTCGCCCAGCAGTTCACCCACCCGTGCTCGCTGGCCGTCGATGCGCTCGCGCAGCACGGCGGACTCGAACAGGACGCTGAACTCCGCTGCGAATCGGTCGATGCTGTGCAGGTCACCAACGGTGATGTGGCTGTGCTGGCGGAGACGGTCAGCATGGAGGAAGCCGATCACCCGTCGGTTCGTGGTGATCGGGGCCGCGACGTAGGACCTGCTCTGGGTGACCCGGACCAGCGGCTTGTAGGTCCTGGGGTCGGTCTCCGCGTGTTCGACGATCACCGCTTTCCGATGCCGGACCATCTCCGTCTCCAGCATTGAGCGCGCAAGCGGGATCTCGTTGCCCTCCCGTGCGAACCGGTCGAACTCGTCGGCGTCCGGGTCGGCGTAGTCCTCGGGCCGAATGGTGTCTGGCAGCCACCGTGAGCCCCGCGCCGAGGAGATCATCACCCGGGTGAAGCCGCACGCCTCGCGGAGCTCGGCGGGGGCGCGTCGCGACATCTCCCCGCTGGAGGGTGCGGAGGCCAGGCGGTCCAGCGCGGCGGCCAGCGTGGCGTCGGTCGTCCGACGCAGCTCGAGGTCGTGTGCTCTGGCCGCGCGCCGCTCCTCAGCGATCTCAGCCCAGTGCTCGAGGTCCTTGCGAGACCAGCCCGGCTCCGCCGCGGTCTCCCGGTTCCGTTGCTCCAGCTCGTCGAAAACGGCCCAGACGAACCGAGCGATGAAAGCGCGCTCGCGGCGCGCGTGACGCCGGTGTGACCGCAGCCGTTCCAGGTCCGAATGGGCCTCGGTGGCTGAGGACATGCGCAAACACTACCACTGTTGGGGGATGAAGACCCCCTGTTGGCATGGGGAGGAGTGCGGCCACAAAGAAGCACACTATGACCGCCGTCACCGATGAAGGAGACCGATGTCCGCACCGTTGAACTTCTCGATCACCGCTGAACAGCAGGATTTGGTGAGTGTTGCCAGTCGTTTCGGTGAGCAACGTCTGGCGCCGTTCTACAAGCAGCGGGAGATCGAGGGTGCCTTCGACCGTGACACGTTGCTCGAGATGGGCAGGCTCGGCCTGTTCGCGGTCGAACTCCCCGAGGAGTACGGCGGGCTGGGACTGGACTGTGTAACGGCGGGGCTGGTTCTGGAAGCGATCTGCCGTTCCGACTACAACGTCGGGCAGCTGATGGTGTCGATGTCCTTGAGTTCCGCGTTGCTGGCGCGTCACGGGAACCCGGAGGTCGTGAAGCCGTGGCTCTCGGGCATGACTGCCGGTCGGATCATCCCAGCGATCGCGTTGACGGAGCCGGCGGGCGGGTCGGACGCCGCGAACCTCACGCTGCGAGCTGATCGCGACGGCGACACCTACATCCTCGACGGGGAGAAGACTTCGACGAGTTTCGCGACCCAGGCCGACTTCGCCGTGGTATGGGCCAGGACCGGGGGGCCGGGTGCCCGCGGCATCAGCGCCTTCCTGGTACCGCTCGACCTCCCCGGCATCACCACCAGCGAATTCGCCGACCTGGGCGGGCGCAGCGCGGGCCGCGGGTCGGTGCACTTCGACCGGGTGGCCGTGCCCGCGTCGCACCTGCTCGGCGAGGAGAACCAGGGCTTCATCCAGGTCATGCAGGGTTTCGACTACAGCCGGGCCCTGATCGGCCTTCAGGTCCTCGCGGTGGCTCGGCAGTCACTGGACGAGACTTGGCGGTCGGCGGCGGAGCGCACCAGCAAGGGCAAGCCGCTGACCGACCACCAAGGCGTGTCATTCCCTTTGGCGGAGGCCGAGACGCACGTTGAGGCCTGCCGCCTGCTGTGTCTGAAGACCCTGTGGCTGAAGGATCAGGGGATCCCCCACACCGAGGAAGCCGCCATGTGCAAGTGGTGGGGGCCGAAGCTTGCCTTCGAGACGGTCCAGACCTGTCTTCTGATCAACGGCCACTCTGCGTACACCGAGGAGCTGCCTTATGAGCAGCGGCTCCGCGACGTCCTCGGCCTGCAGCTCGGGGACGGGAGCGCGCAGATCATGAAGCTCGTCATCGCACGCCACAAGGTCGGCCAGGCCAAGATCCCGGGCCACTAGGACTGGAGAACCGGATGAGCAAGGTCATCTACGAAAAGCGCGACGCGATCGCGTACATCACCCTCAACCGTCCCGACGTGCACAACGCCATCGACACGGAGGCCGACGAGCTCCTCTTCGAGGCGTGGTCGGAGTTCCGCAACGACCCCGATGTACGGGTGGCCATCCTGACCGGAGCCGGAGAGAAGACCTTCTGCGCCGGTGCGGACCTCAAGTCACACGTCGACCCGTGGCTCAACGCAGGACCCGAGCTGGGTCGGAGCCTGCTGAACAAGGGCTTCGCAGGCCGCATCACACGCGGACTGCACCACACTTCCAAACCGATCATCGCGGCCCTCAACGGCTGGGTTATCGGCGGAGGTATCGAGCTGGCACTGGCCTGCGACATCCGGATTGCCTCGGAGAACGCGAACTTCGGGTTCTTCCACATCCGGCGGGGGATGCACTTCGCCGACGGCGGCATCGTCCGGCTGGTCAACACCTGCGGGGTCGGTGTCGCGATGGAGCTGGAACTGATGGGCGAGCCGATCGACGCGCAGCGAGCCAAGGAGGTCCACCTCGTCAACCGGGTGGTGCCCCAGGCCCAGCTGATGAGCACCGCCGAACACATCGCCTCGAAGATCCTGCGCAATCCCCAGGCGGCCGTGGAGTCGGCCAAGGACACCATCTTGGAGGTGGTGGGACGGCCGTTGGATGACCAACTGCGCCTCGAGGCCCTCTACGGCTACTCGACCATGGGCAATCCCGAGATCGTCGAGCGCAAGCAGGACTTCGTCGAGCGTCGTGATCCCGACCGGGTGAGCACACATACCCCGTCCGAGTGACCGAATCGACCATCCACGAGCAGAGGACCAACATCGTGACCTACCGCAGCGTTTACGCGCCCGGACTCTTCAAGGACCAGGTCATCGTCGTCACCGGTGGCGGCAGCGGAATCGGCCGCTGCACGGCGCACGAACTCGCCTCCCTCGGCGCCCACGTAGCCATCCTCGGGCGCAATCCGGAGAAGCTGGAGCACGTCCGGGACGAGATCTCCACCGATGGCGGCTCGGTCTCTACCCACGTGACCGACATCCGCGATGAGGACACCGTCATCGAGACCGTCGACACGGTCCTCCGAGACCACGGTCGGATCGACGGTCTGGTCAACAACGCCGGCGGTCAGTACCGCGCTCCGCTGAAGACCATCACGACCAAGGGTTTCGATGCCGTTGTGAGAACCAACCTCACCGGTGGTTTCATCGTCATGCGCGAGGTCTACAACCGGTGGATGGCCGACCACGGCGGCTCGATCGTCAGCATGATCGCCGATATCTGGCACGGGTGGCCCCACTTCTCGCACTCCGCGGCATCGCGTGGGGGCATGCTCACCCTGAGCGAGTCGGCCGCGACCGAATGGGCCGAGTCCGGCGTACGGGTCAACACGGTCGCACCCGGCTCCATCGCGTCCAGTGGCCTGGACACCTACGACGCGAAGGACACGGCGTTCATCCAGGATGGCGTCTCACCGCACATCCCACTCCAGCGGTTCGGCACCGAGTCCGAGGTCTCAGCCGCGATCGTCTTCCTGCTGTCGCCGGCCGCGAGCTTCATCACCGGCTCGTGCGTCCGCATCGACGGCGGGGCCCCCAACGCCCGTCGCGGGTGGTGGGAGTTGCAGCCCGCGCGCAACAACGAGCCCTTCAACGGGTTCCATCGTGCGGCCCTTCCGACCATCCTCGCGAACCGATGAGCACGCCAGCCGCCGGATCCGGCGTCGTGGTCCTCGGGGGCACCGGTGGTGTCGGGCTCGAGACGGCTTCGCAGTTCGCGGAGACCGGGGCGCGCGTGGTCATCCTCGGCCGCAACGATGAGCGTGGCGCGATGGCCTGCGACGAGGTACAGCGACGCAGCGGCAGCAAGCCGCACTTCGTCCGGGTCGACGCGACCGACCCGGACGACGCGGTTCGTGCCGGCGAGGCCAGCCTCGCCCTTCTCAGAGCGGTGGACGTGCTCGTCAGCGCGACCGGCCCGAGCGAACCCCCTCGGCTGCTGCACACCATCCCGATTCAGAACATCCGCGACCGCATCGACGAGGTCATGCTGCCACCGCTGCACATGATGCACGCACTGTTGCCCTCGATGCGGGCACAGCGCAGCGGAACCGTCATCAACGTCGCTTCCGATGCCGCGAAGCTCGCGACACCCGGGGAGACCGCCATCGGTGCTGCGATGGCGGCGATCGTCATGTACTCCAAGGCGGCCGCACTCGAGGTCAAGCGTGAAGGCGTGCGCATCAACATGCTTACGCCCTCCCTCATCGCGGGCACGCCCGGCGCGGCTTTGATCGCGGGGGAGCCGTTCAGTGCACGGATGTTCGAGAAAGCCGCGTCGCTGGCGCATCTCGGGGTCGCCGAGCCAGCAGACCTCGCGGCCATGGCGGTCTACCTGGCCAGTCCCGCCGCTCGGCGCGTGACAGGGCAGGCGATCAGCATCAACGGAGGTATCTCGGTGGCCTGACGCCCCCGCGAATCACGGTGATGCTCTCCCACCACAGGAGAGAAATCATGAACTATCAGACCATCGACCTGCTGGTCGACGACGGTCTCGCTGAGCTGGTGCTCAACGACGCCGAGCCTGGCAACCCGATGGGTGCGGTCTTCTGCCGAGAGTTTGGCCAGGTAGCGAACGAGCTCGCAAAGCGCGGGGACGTCCGCGCCGTCCTTCTGCGGGCCGAAGGTCGCTTCTTCAGCGTAGGCGGAGACGTCAACCTGTTCTCGCGCGACCTCGATGCCGCGCCGGCAGCGGTGCGCGACGGGACGTTCGGGCTGCACATGGGGCTGACCCGGCTACTCCGCATGGACGCACCCATCGTGGCGTGCGCACACGCTTCCGCCGCGGGCGGTGCGGTCTCCTTGCTCTCCCACTGCGACGTTGTCTATGCCGCGCGCTCGGCACGTTTCACCGCGGCGTACGCGCAACTCGGGTTCACCTGCGACCTGGGAGCGACCGCCGGCCTCGCTTCCCGCATGGGGATCGCCCGCGCCCGCCGCTTCCTAGTCCTGAGCGAATCCCTCGACGCGGACGAGGCACTGGGTGCCGGTCTGGTCGACCACGTCGTGGCCGACGACGTCGTGGCGGAGCAGGCGCGCGCAGCGGCCGTGGCACTCGCGGCCGGACCGACGCGTGCCTTCGGTGAGGTCCGCCGGCTCGTCGCTCGGTCGCTCGCGACACCGCTCGAGACCCACCTCGAGGACGAGGCGCAGTCCCTCTGCCGTGCTGCGGCCACCGCTGACGCGCGTGAAGGCATTTCGGCGTTCGCCGCACGGCGACAACCACGTTTCTCGGGATTTTGACGCCTACATGCCGTCGCTATCCCACGAAAGGAGCCAACATGTGGCTTTACTCAGAAATCCGCACACTCGATGACATTCCACGTCACTACGCGAGGACCACCCCAGACCGTCCGGCGCTGATCGACGGCCGCGGACCGGTCTCCTGGTCGGATCTGGACCGACGGTCCAACCAGGTCGCGCAGCTCATGGTGAAGCTCGGCGTCGCACGCGGAGATCGGGTGGCCGTCCTGGGTAAGAACGGCCGTCAGAACTTCGAACTGCTCTTCGGAGTGAACAAGATTTCGGCGGCACTGGTCCCCTTGAACTGGCGGCTCGCGCCTCCGGAACTGGTGGACATCATCGCAGACGCGCGCCCCGCTGTGCTGCTCGCGGACGCGGAGTATGCCGAGACAGCAGCAAGAGTGATCGAGACCAGCGGCGTGCCATGCCGCGTGATCGGGTACGACTCCACGCGGCCAGGCGTCAGCGAATTGGACGAACTCATCGCAGCGGCTCCCGCGGTGGACCCCGCCACCGAAGTCAACCCGTGGCATACGGCAGTGCTGATGTACACCTCCGGCACCACCGGCAAGCCGAAGGGGGTGCAGCTGTCGCACCAGAACTACCTCTACCTCCGGCTCTGCGAGCACCTCGAGCCCTCGTTCAGCTACACCTCCGACGACGTGATGCTCACCGTCATGCCGTTGTTCCACGCCATGGGCGTCGGCCTCTCGTTGCAGGCGCTCTACAACGGCGCCGCCGTCGCCGTGTACCCCATGCCCACCCCTGGCGAACTGCTCGAGCTGATCGCCCACGACCGGCCCACGATCCTGCCGCTGGTGCCCACGGTCATCCAGATGATGCTGAATCAGCCCGGAGCCGCCACCGTCGACCTCTCCTGCGTACGGGTCGTGGTCTACGCGGGCGCCGCGATGCCGCTTCCGCTGCTCCAGCGCGCCCTCACCGCAATGGACTGTGACTTCATCCAGTTCTACGGCGGCACCGAAACTTGCGCGGGTGTCACCTTCCTCAGACCGGAGCAGCACCGCCAAGGCGTCAAACTCGAATCTTGCGGGAGCCCGCTTCCCCTGATCGAGATCAAGGTGGCGGACCCGGACGGTAAGGAGGTAGCTGACGGCGAAGTAGGTGAGTTCCTCATCCGGTCTCCCTCGCTGACCACCGGCTACTTCAACCAGCCCGAGCTCACTGCGGCTGCCTTCCCGGATGGCTGGTACCGGTCGGGCGACGCGGGTTACCGCGACGCTGACGGTTTCTTGTACCTGGTTGACAGGGTGAAGGACATGATCATCACCGGCGGTGAGAATGTGTATTCGACGGAGGTCGAAAATGCCCTGGCTCGAATCGACGGGGTGCAGCAGTGTGCAGCGATCGGCGTTCCTGACGAAAAGTGGGGTGAGCGAGTCGTCGCCGTCGTGGTCCTCGCTCCCTCTGCAGCTTTAACAGAGGAAGACATCATCGCGCGCTGCCGCGAGTTCATCGCCGGTTACAAGCTACCGAAGGAGGTCAGGTTCGCCAGTGCCCTCCCGATGACCGCCACCGGCAAAGTCATGAAGAACAGGCTCCGGGAGCAGGTTCGGCAGGGAGGTACGCCGGCGTGAAATTCCCCGTCATCATGGGGCCACCGGAGGCCGCGTTCGAGGTTAGGGACGTCACCGTCGACCGGCGCGGGACCACTGCGCGCGCCAAAATGGTTATCCGGAGCTGGATGTGCGATAGCCGGGGGAAGCTGCGGCCGGGCAACCTCGGCGTACTCGTGGACAACGTCCTCGGTTACTCCATCATCGCCGGTGCGCCGCAAGGTCATTGGGCGGTCACTACTGAGATGTCGGTAGACGTCACGGGGTCGTTACCCACGGACGGCTGCGTGCTCCACGGTGAGGCGGAACTGATCGGCCGAAACGCGACCGACGGCTATGCCGAGGCGCTCGTCATCGACTCCGCCGGCCAGGTCGTCGCCCGGGCACGGCAGTGGGGACACTTCATCCCCGGACTCCCGCAAGTGGGCCCGTGCACCCCTGCTGGTTCCGGATTCGGTCCTCATCCAAGGCACCGCCCACCGGTGTTGCTCGAGCGGGAGTTGACGGACACCGACCGCGGACTCGTGGCGACCCTGGATGTCGAGTCCGGGGTCGCCAACCCGAACGGCAACTTGCACGGAGGTGTCGCGATGGCGTGGTCCGACGCAGCTGCGGCCGCCGCGCTGCAGAGGAACGGTGCGGCCTTTGCGACGACGTCGGCGCACGTCGCCTATGTCCGTCCGACGCCGGCCGGAGCAAGCCTTCAGATGATTGCCACCGTATCCCACCTAGGCCGGTCCCTGGGACTGGTCCACATCGTGTTCAGTCTCCCAGACGGGAAGCAATGCATGTTCGCGACGGTTTCTGCTCACGGCATTTGACGACGAAATCGGCAATTGGGCAGGACCCAGGCGCTGCGAACAGCAGTGCAGTCGTGCCGACATCCCGACCTAAACTGCACGACAACCCCAACCGGCAAGAAGGTCTTCACAGTTGAGTGGCCGTGTGGACGTACTTTTGATCATTGCCCGGGTAGCGGGGCGAGCAGCCATGATCCCGCTGTGATTATCGAGTTGATGGCAGCGCCGTATTTGTGGGTCAACTGGCAGGTTTGGCCAGGTGCTCCCGTAGGCGTTTCGCAGTCGTGATCACTGGGGGAGATTCTGAGCTGGCTTGGCAGCTCGCGACCGGGTGGGAATTTCGTCGGCTGTTCGTCTGCTGCGAGGGAAGTAGCGCTCGCCCCAGCGAAAGCGGTCAGTGAGATCGCAGCCAGCAGAAGTCGCCGGAAGGCAAGCATCGTTGAGGCTCCTTCCTGGCATGCCGGCGTCTGCCGTCTCAGCCACGGTCTTGCACGTTTCGCAGCAGGGGCTCTTCCCACCTAGAACAGTCTACTGACTATGGAACTGTGTCTAACATTGTGTAGAAAGTCAACCCTTGTGGGGAGTGCGCTCGGCCGGTTGCATGCAGCGTGCCAGTGGTGCGCCAAGCGGCGGATACCCAGGCGTCCGGGCTTTCCGGCGTCTCGTGGTTCCCGTTGCGACCGCCCTGAGGTCGCCCCTCGGATGGGCGCGTGCGTGACAGGCCGGCTGCTGCGTGCTGGAACTCGAGGCTGTGGGGTGCCTGTCGAATCTCGTGGGCGCCCGGCCTTGCTCTTCTGTCATTTCGGTCCTACCTTTGGTACATAATACCAAACGATGTGATGGCGATCACGTATCGTAAGGGATTCTGCGAGGGAGGTGCGTTCACGTACGCGGCTCGGTGCCTCCGTCGTAGCGGCCCGGAGCGCCCTGTAGTCGACATGCCGCCCAGCTGCGATCAAGGCCCAGGTCCGATCGTCGTCAGGGCGGAGTGAAGGCATCGCGATTCGGGGCTGCCGCGTCCCTGGTTGCCGCATGCCGGTTCGTGCGGCACCTGACGTGGTACCTGCCGCGCACGTGCGACTCGCCGACCAGGAGCGCGCTGGTGCGGTTTTGCCCTCCACGAGGAAAAGTCAGCCATGAGAACTTCGCCAGGAGTCATAGTATGACCACAGTAGACAGAGTTCTTGCCGAGTCGTATTGGCCGGCGGACGAGGGCGAGACCGTCCACGACGTCACCATTGGGGACCTCCTCCGGGAGGCTGCCGCAACGGTTCCCGATCGGACAGCGCTGGTGGACGCGGTCGCGGACCAGGATTCCCGCAGGAGCTGGACGTATGCGGAGTTCCTCGCTGATGCGACACGAGCTGCGCAGGCTCTCTTGGCGCGCTTCTCACCGGGTGACCGGGTGGCGATCTGGGCGCCCAACAGCGCGGACTGGATCGTCCTTCAGCAGGGGATCAGCCTTGCCGGGATGATCATGGTGGCGAGCAACCCGGCCTATCGGGCACGCGAACTCGAGTACGTGCTGCGGCAGTCGGGAGCCGTCGGTCTCTTCTACGCCGATTCCTACCGCGACGTTGAGCTGGCGCCGATCGTGGAGGAGATTCGACCCCGCCTGCCCGACCTCCGCGAGGCGATCCCGTTCTCCGGGTGGCAGGCATTCCTGAGCAGCGGTGCCGAGGTCGAACTACCGCTCGTCGCCCCGACGGACCCGATTCAGGTCCAATACACCTCCGGTACCACGGGGTTCCCCAAGGGAGCCAGACTGCACCACAAGGGGCTCGCCAACGCAGCCCGTTTCGTCTCAGAGCGCGCAGGCATGGGTGACGGCGGTGTGAACGTCAACTCCATGCCGATGTACCACATCGGCGGAGGTGCGGTGACCTCGTTGGGGACGCTGGCCAAGCGCGGGACGTTCGTCATCGTTCCGCAGTTCGACCCGGCGTTGATGCTGGAAACGTTCGAGACCTACCGGGGAACCCACAGCCTCCTCGTGCCCACGATGCTGCTCGCTGTGCTCGACCACCCCGACCGCGAGAAGCGCGATCTGTCGAGCCTGCAGACCATAATGAGCGGGGCGGCCACCGTCCCGGCGGCTCTCGTCCGCCGCACGGCGGAGACCCTGGGATGTCGGACGACCATCCTGTTCGGGCAGACCGAGATGCACGGGGTGATCGCGCAGACCCGCGTGACCGACTCGCCGGAAGACCAGTCGGAGACCGTCGGGCAACCGCTGCCGCACCTGGAGGTCAAGATCGCCGACGAGGTGACCGGCGAGATCAAGCCCGTCGGCGAGGCGGGGGAGATCTGCTGCCGCGGCTACCAGAACATGATCGAGTACCACGAGATGCCCGAGGAGACAGTGTCGACCATCGACTCGGATGGGGCTGCACATGGGTGACTGGGGCTGCATGGACGAGCGCGGCTTCATCAAGATCACCGGACGCCTCAAGGACATGATCATTCGAGGTGGCGTCAACATCTATCCGAGAGAGATCGAAGAGTTCCTGATCAGCCACCCCGCGGTTGCTGAGGCCGCGGTCGTCGGTGTCCCCGATGAGAAGTGGGGTGAGCAGCTGGCTGCTGTGATCAGGCTCAACCCCGGTGCTGACAAGCCGACGGTTGAGCACATGCGCGCCTTCTGCCGTGCGGAGATGTCCGCGCACAAGACGCCGGCCTACTGGAGCTTCGTCGGAGAACTCCCCATGACACCCACCGGCAAGGTCAAGAAGTTCGTCCTGCGTGAACAGCTCTCCAGCGGAGAACTCGATACCGACACGCACCAGCCGGACAACGGCGAACAGGGCAAGTGAGGCGCTGAGTGGATTTCGGGCTCACCGATGACCAGACCTCGGTTCGAGACGGTGTGCGGGACTTCGCGAACGCCGAGCTCGCACCGGGATACCTTGATCGCGCTTCTCGAAGCGAATTCCCCTGGGAGAGCCACCGTCGCGTCGCTAACCTAGGTGTCCTAGGTCTGCTCGCCGGTGCGGATCACAATCCGCTGGACGCTGAGGACTTCGTGGCTGCCGGTTTGGCGGTGGAGGAGCTTGCGCACGCGGACGTCAACGTCGCCAACGCCGTGATCCCGGTGATGCTGGTATCGAGCCTGATCGACAGGTTCGGATCGGAGCGCGTGCGCGGTGACCGGCTGGATTCGCTGGTCAAAGGCCAGGAGTACGTGTCATTCTGCTTGACCGAGCCGGACACGGGTTCAGACGCCGCCGCCTTGCGGACCACGGCGATCGCGGTGGACGGTGGTTATGTGATCAGTGGGCAGAAGGCCTCGGTCACCATGCTCGCTCACGCAAGCGCCCTGATCGTGACCGCGCAGACCTACCGAGACGGGGTTCGTGCCGGAGTCTCCGCGTTCTTCGTCGAGCTCAGCCGCGCTGGCCTGACGACGTCCGACATCGCGGACACCGGGTGGAAACCCATGGGGCGGGGTCTGGTGCACCTCGACGAGGTGTGGGTGCCGGACGACGCCCTCATCGGTTCGGAAGGGGCGGCCTTCCGAACCGTGCTCAACGGGTTCGATTTCACCAGGCCGCTGCTCGCGTTGACCGGAATCGGTTGTGCTAGAGCATGTCTGGAGGAGACCGTAATGTATGTGCGGGAGCGGGAGGCGTTCGGATCGCCGCTGTCCCGGTTCGAAGGCGTCTCGTTCCCGCTCGCCGAGCACAGCACGACGCTGGAGGCCGCCCGCCTGCTCTGCTACTCCACGTTGTGGAAACGAAGTGTCGGTGTCCGGCACACGGCTGACGCCGCGATGACCAAGTGGTACGGCCCGAAAATGGCGGGAGCCGCGATCAAGGACTGCCTGCTGCTGCACGGAAACTACGGGTACTCCGCGGAGTTTCCTTTCGAGCAGAGGCTGCGGGACGTCATGGCGTTGGAGATCGCGGACGGGACCGCGCAGATCCAGAAGATCATTATCGCCAGGGAGCTCTTCGGGGTGGACTTCATGCCCTACACCCGTTGAGCGGTTCCGAACGGAGCGGGCGGTCAGTCCGCTCCGTTCGGCCGTGCTTCGCGGAGGATCTCCTCCCAGCGTTCCCACGCTCCCGCCAGCCAACGTTCGCGCCGGTCGCGGAACAGATCCGATGCCTCGTGCCCGACCCATTTCGGCAGCAGGTCTTCCGGCAGTTGTGGGTCGAGGCGCATGAACTGCTGGAGGTAGTTCCGGAGCTCCAGGTAGCTCAGCAGCACTTCGTCGCCGTTTGCCGGACGGTGGTCGGCGTATCGGGTCAGCAGGGTCCGGTAGGTTTCGGCCAGCTCGGCGAGGTTCCAGGCTCGCTGGACGATCTGCTCATCGCTGAGGCCGACCTCCTCGGTGTGTCCGATGAAGCTGATGGCGGTGTCGGTGAGGTTGAATTCCGCGATCAGGTCGCGGAGATCGCCTGCGGTGTCAACGTGGGGGGTGAGCCACACACCGGGTGTCGGATTTCCCATGCGCAGCCAGGCCAGGCCGCCGTAGAGGCGCTTGCGGGTGGTGCGCTCGCCCTGCGGCACTGACACCAGCAGGACCAGCCAGCGACCGTCCCAGGGTTCGGAGCGATCGAGGAACGCGGTGGCCCGGTGCATGCCGTCTTCGATGATCTTCTTGCCGGACCGGGTCAGCCGCCAGCGCGCGGTCCGGCCGATCCGCTCCCGTTCGATCCACCCCGCATCCGCGGACCGCGAGATCGCTTGGCGAGCGGCGTGCCCTTCGACGCCCAGGCCGCCGAGAACCCGGACCAAGGCGGTGGTCCAGATCGCCTCATCGCGCGGGTAGGCGAACTCGCCCATCACCGTGAGCAACAACGAGCGCGCGCTCGCTGCGGGCAGTGGTGATCCGCTTCCTGTATCACTCCCAGTCACAGCCCTATTTTCCCCGTTGCTGATGAGCGACGTCCAACTGGGACCTCCCAGGCGTACCGAGGGTCTGGGGAAGCCCCACCCGAAAAGTTACACACAAAAGTTGACTTGGTTTCTTGATTTGTCGTGGATCACGTTCTACCTTCATGTTTCGTGACCAAGCGCAGCCGAGGCCGGGCTCGAAAGCGGCCGCGCTGCATCGGGTAAGGCCGCGTCGGTCGCTTCGCGCTGTCGCGTCAACAGGGGGCGCAGTGACCGGTCGCGACATCATCAGTGCAGCTCGGCGGCTACCGCATCCGAAACGATCTCCTGACCGGTGCGGCAGTCCGAGCGACCGAGAAAATTGTGAGGTAACGGTGGTCTTCGATTCGACGAAGGAGTCCTCGAGCGCACCGTCCATCGGCCGCCGGAGGTTCCTGAGCTACCTGCTGGCCGCACCCACGCTGACCGTGGCGACAGAGATCCTCCTGGACGGAGCCGCGGGTACGGCCGAGGCCGCCGTGCCATCGCCTCCGCAGCTGATCGGTGAGACGGTCGATCTTCAGGACGTCATCAACGTGATCGGTGCACCCACGTCCGCTCTGCTCTTCCAGATCACGGTGAACGAGGACAACACGGTGACGGTCCCGCTGCCCCGGGCCGAGGTGGGGCAGGGGTTGACCACATCGGTACCGATGCTGATCGCGGAGGAGATGGACATTCCGCTGGCCAACATCAAGATGCCTCTCGCCGACGCGCGTCCGGAGTTGCTGTACGGACAGCTCACCGGCGGGTCCTCGAGCATCACCTCGCTCTACAAGCCTGCTCGCCTCGCCGCCGCGGCGGCACGCGCCCGGCTGGTGGCGACCGCGGCCAAGAACTGGGGGCTGTCCGACGATCAGCTCACGGTGTCCGACGGGGTCATCCACGCCCCGGACGGTCGCAGCGCGGACTTCGGCTCGTTGGCCGTCGCGGCGGCCAAGACCGAGCTTCCCGACCTTCCGGTGCGACTCAAACCGGAATCCGAGTTCAAGCTGGTGGGAAGCCGGGTGGGGCGGCTCGACGCCCGCCGGATCGTCACCGGGTCCAACACCTACACCCAGGACCTGAGCGTAGCGGGCGCGAAGCCCTGCGTGGTCCGCCGGCCGCCCACGATCAACGGCACCGTCAAGGCGGTGCACAACGCCGACGCCGTCAAGCAGATGCCCGGCGTCATCGACGTGGCCGCGATCCCCACGGGAGTCGCGGTGCTGGCTGAGACCTTCGCGTTCGCGGTGGACGGCGTGAACGCCCTTGATGTGGCGTGGGGCCCCGGCACCGTGGACGACGAGAGCGACGAGACCGTGCGGCGCAAGCTGCGCGCTGCTGTCGGGCCACTCGGTGACCCGCCGGTGAAGCTTCCGGCCGCCGGCGTGGACACGCTCGAGATGGAGTTCGACTTCGCGTTCCTGAGCCATGCCCCGCTGGAGACCAACGCAGCGGTAGCCGACGTGCGCGACGGTCGAGCCGAAGTCTGGGCGGCGGTGCAGATCCCGACGAGCACGCAGGAGAACCTGGCTCGTGAACTGGGCATTCCGCAGACCTCGGTCACCGTCCACGTCATGCCCAGCGGCGGATCGTTCGGACGACGCCTGTTCAACGACGCCGCAGTCGAAGCCGCGCTGATCTCGCAAGCGATGCGCAAGCCGGTGAAGCTGATCTGGCACCGCACTGATGACATCCGGCACGGGCGCGTGCACCCCGCGAAGCACCACAAGGTGCGCATGCACTACGCAGGCGACCAAGTGCTGTCCTACGAGCACTGGAACGCTGCGGTCGACACCTCGTTGGAACACGGTTTCGGCGACGCGCTGACCACGGCGGCCAGCAAGTTCCCGGCTGTCGGCAACGAGAGCGTCAGCCAGCTGATGTTCCGCGCGATGGTGCACTGCCCCTACAACTTCGGTGCGGTCGCGACCCACCTGCACGAGGTCTCGATCCCGTTGAACACCGGCAGCTGGCGGTCGGTGTTCTCGCTCAACGTCCGCGGCGTCGAGGAGATCGCGGTCGACGAGCTCGCCCGGAAGCTGGGCAAGGACGCCGTCCAGGTCCGTCGCGACTTGCTCAAGGACGGCCGACAGCGGGCGATCCTGGACAAGGTCGCAGCAGAGGGCGATTGGGGCAGGACGATGCCCGAAGGCTTCGCCCAAGGCATCGCGTTCCACGATGAGATGAAGGGCGTCATGGCCGTCCTCGTCGAGATCGACGCGCGGGATCCCAAGCACCCCAGGGTGGTCAAGGCCGTGATGGCCGTCGACGTCGGCCGCCCGATCAACGTCAGCGGTATCGAGGCCCAGGCGCTCGGTGGGCTCACCGACGGCATTTCGGTGGCGCTGCGCGGTGGGCTGCACCTGCGTGACGGCTACTTCCTGGAAGGCAGCTACCACAACTTCCACTACGCACGGCAGAAGAACACTCCGACGGATGTGCGGATCTTCGTCCAGCCCGGTGAGGGCGAGCCGGGTGGCATGGGTGAGTTCGCGGTTCCGGTCGCGTTCGCGGCGGGGTCAACGCCTACCGGCGCGCCACGGGGATCATGCCCACCAGGTTCCCGATCGACAACGAGCTCGACTACGAGCCATACCCGCCGGGGCCTGTCCCAGGCCCGCCGATGCGTCCTCTTCCGGCCCGGAACTGACCGCGGCCCTTCCGAACCAGAATCGTCCACGGAGGAGTTCCCGTGCCGCGTTACACCTTCACACTCAACGGCGACGAGGTCAGCGTCGAGGCGCCGGCCAACCACCCGCTGCTCTGGACACTGCGCGATCAGCTCGGCGTGACGGGCCCGAAGATGGGGTGCAACCTCGACGTGTGCAAGGCCTGCACGTGCCTGATCGACGGCGAGGCCTACACGACCTGCGTCACCGCCATGTCCGACATCGAGGGCCGCGAGGTCACCACGATCGAAGGCTTGGCCGAGGGCGACGAGCTGCACCCTGTCCAGCAGGCCTGGCTCGAGATGGACGTGCCGCAGTGCGGCTACTGCCAGCCTGGGCAGATCATGAATGCGGTGGCACTGCTGAAGAAGACCAGCGAGCCCACCGACGCCGAGATCGACGAGATCGAGAACGTCTGCCGATGCGGCACCTACTTCCGCATCCGCAGGGCGATCAAGTCGGCTGCGGAGAAGTCGGCCGGGAACTAGTCGCCCGCCCGACGAGAACGCCCTTCGGGATTCGCGGGAGTCCCGAAGGGCGTTCTCATTGCTAGTACACGACGCTGCCGCGATCGAAGACGTCCTTGGCGATGATCCGCTTCTGGATCTCCGCGGTGCCGTCGGCGACGAGGTAGGCCATCACGTCGCGGTGGCGCTGCTGGAGCGGGAATTCGGTGGAGTAGCCGAGGTTGCCGTGGATCTTCATGGCCGCCTCGATGGCGTTCTTGGCGACCACCGGCGGCCACCACTTGCTCATCGACGCCAGCGAGGTGTGCGGCTTGTTCTCCTCGCGCAGCCAGAGCGCGTGGTAGCACATCCACCGGGCCGCTTCCAAGTACGTCGTGTGCTCGGCGATCTGGAACGACACGCCCTGGTAGTCGGCGATGGGCTTGCCGAAGGCGTGGCGGTCGGTGGCGTACGTGGCGGCCTCGTCCAGGCTGACCTGAGCCGCGCCCAGGCACATCAGACCGATCGCGGCGCGGCTGAAGTCGAAGTGGCTCATCACCGCCTGGAATCCCTTCCCGGATTCTCCGACCAGGTGCGATTCCGGCACGAACACGTCGTCGAGGTGGATCGATCCCCAGCCGAGCGGAAGACAGCCCATTCCCGGCATGTGGTGCACGCTCACGCCCTCGGCATCGAGAGGGACCAGGTAGCAGCTCACGCCGGCCGCGCGCGTGCTCCCCGGATCGCGGGCGTAGATCAAGGCCGCGGAGGCATTGCAGGCCCAGGAGATCGCGGTCTTCTCGCCGGTGAGCCGCCAGCCACCATCGACCGGGCGGGCCACCGTGGTCATCGCGGCGGCGTCCGAACCGGACCCGGGCTCGGTGAGGGCGATCGCGACCGTTTCGCGGCCCTCGATCATCGCCGGCAGGTAGTGCTGCCGGACTTCCTCGGTGGCGTGCACCAGCTGGGAGCCGATCAGGCCGATCTGGATCGGCGCGGATGCCAGGTTGACGTCCCCGTAGGCCAGCGTCTCGGTGGCCAGGCCCAGCATGAGCGGGTCTTCGGCGCCCGTCCCTCCGTACTGTTCGGGCAGGCCGATTCCGAGCACGCCGAGCTCACCGAGCTGCCGCAGGATGTCGAACGGGAATGCGGTGGACGCGGCACGATCGCGGTAGCCCGGAAGCAGTTGCTTGCGGGTGAACACCGCGAGGGTTTTCTGGAACTCGCTCTGTTCGTCAGTGAACTCGAACGAAACCATCGCATGGCACCTTTCGTGAGGTTGCGTGACAGGTGGTGGTTGTCCCAGCCGATCGGCATCGCATCCGCATTTGGCCCGGTCCGGTGCTCGTCCTGACGGTTCGAGGGGGCCCGATCTGCCGTGCGTTGAGTGCGGCGAGGTCGCGTAGCCGGCTTGGAGGTCACGGTCAACGGTCCGGCGAATCGGAGTTGGCGACGGCTCGGTGATCTGTCATCAACTCGGCTCCTCTCCCGAGGCTGGGTTCTGGCCTGACAGTATTGCACTTTGGTCTGTCCTTTAATAGATTAGGCCAAAAGTAATCGTTGGTCGGCGGGGTCGTCGGCCGGCCTCCGAGCCTGAGCCGCGTTCTTCGCGAGCCGAGACCTGAAGTTGGGGCGTGGACAAGTGAACGTCGTGGTGTTGGTGAAGCAGGTGCCCGACACGTACTCCGAGCGCAAGCTCGCTGCGGCCGATCACACGCTGGACCGTGATGCGGCCGATGCCGTGCTCGACGAGATCAATGAGCGCGCGGTGGAGGAGGCCCTGCAGATCACCGAATCGCAGGGTGGCGAGGTCACCGCGGTGTGCATGGGACCGGACCGGGCCACTGAGGCGATCCGCAAGGCGTTGTCGATGGGCGTGCACAAGGCCGTGCACCTCTCGGATGATGCCCTCGCCGGTACCGATGCGCCGGCGACCGCGCGAGCTCTCGCGGCAGCGATCGGCACCGTGGAGTCGGTGGACCTGGTCATCGCGGGCAACGAGGCGACGGATGGGCGCATTGGCGCGGTGCCGGCGATGCTGGCCGAACTTCTCGGACTGCCGCAGTTGACCTACGTTCGCAAGCTCTCCACTGATGGCTCGGTGGTCACAGCGGAGCGGGAGACCGACACCGGGATCGTTCATCTGGAGGCGAACCTGCCCGCGGTCGTCTCTGTCACCGAGAAGATCAACGAGCCGCGGTACCCGTCGTTCAAGGGAATCATGGCGGCCAAGAAGAAGCCGGTGACCGTGCTCTCGGCGGCCGATGCCGGTATCGACCCGGCCGAGTTCGGATTGGCCAACGCCGATTCGCAGGTCGTGGAATCCGCGCCGAAGCCGCCCAAACAGGCCGGGCAGCGGGTTACCGACGAAGGCGAGGGCGGCATTGCCGTCGCCGAATACCTGGCCGGTCAGAAGCTCGTCTGAATCACTGGTTTTGCGAGAGGAAGTACGTGATGTCCGAGGTCCTGGTTCTCGTCGACCACGTGGACGGCGAGGTCAAGAAGGTCGCGTTCGAGTTGTTGACCGCGGCGCGCCGACTGGGCGAGCCCTCAGCGGTCGTCGTCGGTGAGCCGGGCGTGGCGGCCAAGCTCAACGATGCGCTGCGTACCTACGGCGCGGCGAAGGTGTACGCGGCCGAATCGACCGAGGTCGATCAGTACCTGGTAACGCCGTCGGTGGACGTGCTGGCTGGGCTGGTGCGATCGGCCTCGCCCGCGGCGGTGCTCCTGCCGGCCTCGGTGGACGGCAAGGAGATCGCCGGTCGGCTCGCCGTGCGCACCGGAGCGGGTCTGCTGTCGGAGGCGGTTGACCTGGACGACGAGGGTGTCGCCGCCCACTCGCTGTTCGGCGGCGGCTACGGAGCCAAAGCCAAGGTCGTTGCAGGTGCGCCGGTGGTCACCATGCTGCCGGGTGCGATCGAGGCCGAGCAAGCCGAAGGAGCCGCCGTCGAGCATGCGGTCGAGGTCTCGGCGCTCGATGCGGCGAAGTCGGCCCGTATTACCGGACGGGAGCCGGTCGAGGGCGGCGATCGACCGGAGCTGACCGAGGCCTCCGTGGTCGTCTCGGGCGGCCGCGGCGTCGGCTCGGCGGAGAGCTTCGAGGTGGTCGAGACGCTGGCGGACTCGCTCGGTGCCGCAGTGGGCGCCTCCCGCGCGGCCGTCGACTCCGGCTTCTACCCGCACCAGTTCCAGGTGGGGCAGACCGGCAAGACCGTCTCGCCGCAGCTCTACATCGCCCTGGGCATCTCCGGTGCTATCCAGCACCGGGCGGGCATGCAGACGTCGAAGACGATCGTCGCGGTGAACAAGGACGCCGAGGCGCCGATCTTCGAGATCGCTGATTTCGGCGTTGTGGGCGATCTCTTCGCGGTCGCACCGCAACTCGCCGACGAGATCGGCAAGCGCAAGAGCTGACGGGTGGGGTGAGGCGTCCCATGTTGTGCACGTGCATATGCAACAAGGCCGGGCATCACGGCATCTGCCAGGAGAAGGCGGATCTGAAATGCGTTCTCGCCTACTCGGAGATTCAGCTGTACACGCCTGGGGTCATGTGCCGCCGTTGCTACGAGGCGGTGCTGCGGGCCGTGGATGCGGCGATACGGGCCTCGAAGCACGGCCAGGTCGAAGCTGGCCGTGAGGTTGGCAGCGGCGCCGGGCCCGGGCTGTGCCAGCACGGATGACAGCGCTAATGGCGGTGAGGGCAAGGACCCTGGTGTCTGGTCCCGGCTTGCGGGCGCTACCAGCGGCAGTCGAACCGAAATGGGGTGCGTGGTGAAAGCGGTCGTCCTGCGGGAGTTCGGTGCTGCACGAAATCTGTGCTGCGAAGAGGTTCCCGAGCCGGAGGAGAAGTCCGGGTGGGTGACGGTGAAGCTGCGTGCCAGTGCGCTGAACTGGCACGACGTCCTGGTCCGGGAAGGCCGGTACGGTTCACGACTGCCACACGTGCTCGGTGCGGACGGAGCGGGAACTCGGGTCGACACCGGTGAGGACGTGCTCGTCATCCCGTCCCTGTGGTGGGGCGACGACGACAGCGCACCCGGCCCGGGTTGGGAGATCCTCGGTGACCACCACGCCGGTACCTATGCGGACCTGGTCACCGTGCCCGCTGACTGCGTCCACCCGAAACCAGCGGGTCTGAGCTGGCAGCAGGCTGCGGCACTGCCCCTCGTCGGACTGACCGCCTACCGGGCGTTGTTCACTCGCGGCCGGCTGCGCAAGGGCGAATCGGTTCTCGTCCTCGGAGCGGGCGGCGGTGTTGCCACATCAGCGGTCAGCTTGGCGGCCGCGTGCGGTGCCACGGTCGTGGTCACCTCGTCGTCGGCGGAGAAGATCGCGAAATCACGGGAACTCGGTGCTGCGGATGGCGTTCTCTACACCGAGACCGAGTGGTGGCAGGAAGCCAAACGGCTGTCTCCGCACGGGCGCGGCTTCGACGTCGTTCTCGATCCGGTGGGCAGTTGGCAGGAGTCGGTTCGTGCGCTGCGGCCCGGCGGGCGGGTCGTGGTGCTCGGCTCCTCGGTTCGCACGGACGCGATGCTCGACGTGCGCCAGTTCTACTTCGGGCAGTACGACCTGCTCGGAACCACGATGGGCAGTCCGCGAGATTTCGCCGGGCTGATGTCTCTGATGGAGAGCGGTGATGTCCGGCCTCCCGTGATCGACGAGGTCTTCCCGCTCGACCAGGCCGCCAAAGCCCATGAACACCTGGAGAAGGGCGGCGGCTTCGGCAAGGTCGTCCTGACGCACGACTGACGTTTCCGCGAGTTGGAGGAGAGTGACCGATGGCCGGCGAACTGGTCCGGTACGAGGTGGACGATCACGTCGCAGTGATCACGTTGGACGATCCCGCGACTCGCAACGCGCTCGGGGACGAGCTGCTCGACCAGCTTCTCGAGCTGCTCGACCACGCGGCGCGCAGCGACGACGTGCGGGTGGTCGTGCTCACGTCTTCGCACGAGAAGGTCTTCTCCTCCGGCGGGAATCTGAAGGCGTTCGCCGACGACCGTCCGACGATCGAGAAGTACGCGGGCCTGGACCGCTTTCCGCGGATCTACCAGAAGCTCGCGCAGCTGGGCAAACCCGTGATCTGCGCGGCCAATGGCGATGTGCTGGCGGGCGCATTCGGGCTGGCGCTGGCGTGCGATCTGGTCATCGCCAAGGACTCGGTGCGATTCGGCTGCCCGGAGATCAACGTCGGTGCGTTCCCGTTCATGATCTCGGCGCTGATCTACCGCAACGTCCCGAGGATGAAGGCCAACGAGCTGATGATGGTCGGCGATCTGATCACAGCTGAGCATGCCCGTGAACTCGGCGTGGTCAACGCGGTCGTCCCGGCGGAGAGCTTCGATGGGGTCGTCCGGGACTGGGCGCAGAAGATCGCCGGCAAGTCGCCGTTGTTGATGAAGCTGGGCAAGGACGCCGTCGAAGCCACGCGTGACCTCGCGCTCGGCGAGGCGTTGAACGTTCTTCAGGCGCAGTTGGCCTTGGCATTCACCACCGAAGACCTGCGCGAGGGCGTTCGCGCCTTCCAAGAGAAGCGCGCGCCGGTGTGGCGCATGCGCTGAGCCTTGCATTTTGGTCGGACCAAAAGTATTATCACTCCAAAATTCCTCTGAGGGTGTGACCATGGAGCTATCCGATTCGACCGAGCAGCAGCGGTTCCGCTCCGAGGTGAGGGAGTGGCTGGGCCGGGTTCTGCCGCGTCTGCCTTGGCCCGAACCGGCCGACCTCGTCGGGAAGCGACCGTTCTGGCAGCAGTGGCAGCGCATGCTCTACGACGCCGGATACGCGGGCCTGTCCTGGCCGAAGGAATACGGCGGTGTCGGAGCGAACGCGCAGTACCGAGCGATCTTCAACGAGGAGCTGGACCGGGCCGGTGCGCCGGAGCGGTTGAACACCATCGGTGAGGACTTCGCCGGGCCCACCATCATCGACTTCGGCACCGAGGAGCAGAAGAAGCGCTACCTCAAGCCGATCCTGACCGGAGAGCAGATCTGGTGCCAGCTGTTCTCCGAACCCGAATCGGGCTCCGACCTGGCCTCGCTGCGAACCAAGGCGACCAAGGTCGACGGCGGTTGGCGGATCTCCGGGCAGAAGATCTGGACCAGCCGGGCGCACCTCGCCGCCCACGCGATCCTGCTGGCCAGGACCGGGGGAGGGGATCGGCACAAGGGCATCACCTACTTCCTGCTGCCGATGGACAGTCCCGGCGTCACCGTGCGGCCACTGGCGCACATGCTGGGCGAGGCGGAGTTCAACGAAGTCTTCCTCGATGACGTGTTCGTGCCCGACGAACTGGTCGTCGGTGCCGTCGACGGTGGTTGGCGCGTTGCGATGGCAACGCTCGGATACGAGCGGGTCGCCATCGCCACAGGACGTGTCAACACGAAGAAGGCCGTCGATGCGATCATCGACGACATCCGCGGACGGACCGATGAGGACGGACGCCCGCTCGGCGCGGATCCCGTGATCCGGCAGAAGGCCGCCGATCTCTACGGACGCGCGTTGATCCACTACCTGATCGGTCAGCGAGTGGCGACCCAGGCCGCCGATGGCGGGGCGCCGGGCCCGGTCACCTCGATCGGCAAGCTCTACTTCTGCCCGCTTGTGGAGGACCTCGCCGACTTCCGGCTCTCGCTCGACGAACTCGGCGGCCAGTTCGCGCTCGAAGACGAGCGGACGGCGAGTCCGTCCTGGCTGCGGCTGGCCTACCAGTCGCGGGGCACCGCGATCGCCGGCGGTTCGACCTTCATCCAGCGCAACATCATCGCCGAGCGCATCCTCAAAATGCCCAGGAGCTGACATGTCCGACTACACCTGGTTCCCCTCGGAGGAACGAGTCGCCAACGCCAACGTCACCAGGCTGGCCCGTGCTCACGGGTTGGACTCGCTGGCCGAACTGCGCGAGCGCTCGGTGCGCGACATCGGGTGGTACTGGGACGCCGTGGTGCAGGACCTGCGACTGCCGTTCCGGACGCCGTATTCGAAAGCGGTTGACCTCTCGGCCGGTATCCAGCGTCCCGAGTGGATGGTCGGTGGTGAGCTCAACGTCGTCGACGCGTGCCTGAACCGGTGGCTCCACGACGAGCAGGTGGTGGACAGTCCCGCGGTCGTGCACGTCAGCGAGGACGATTCCGTCCGCACGCTGACCTACCGGGAGCTCGCCGATCAGGTCGAGCGGGCGGCCGCCGGGCTGCGCGAACTGGGCATCGACCGCGGCGATGCGGTGGCGCTGTTCTTGCCGATGATTCCCGAAGCCGTCATCACCTGTTACGCGGTCGCCAAGCTCGGAGCCGTTCTGGTGCCCCTGTTCTCGGGGTTCGCCCCGGCCGCGATCGCCGCCCGGTTGCAGGACGCCGATGCGAAGGCGGTGGTGGTGGCCGACGGCACGGTGCGCCGCGAGCGCACGGTGCGGATGAAGCCGCTGCTCGACGAGGCAGTGCGGTCGTGCCCGACGGTGCGCAACGTGATCGTCGTCGACAACATCTCGGCCGCCGAAGAACAGGCACTGGACCCGCCGGTTCCGGAGACGGCTTGGTCGGACCTGCTCCGCTCGGAGGGGCAGGTGCCGACGGCCGTGGTGAAGTCGGCCGACACGTTGCTGCTGGCCTACACCTCGGGCACCACCGGCAAGCCGAAGGGTGCGGTGCACACCCACGCCGGTTTCCTGCTGAAGGTGGCCAGCGAGGTCGCGTACTCCTTCGACGTCAAGCGCGGTGGGGTGTTCTGCTGGGTGACCGACATGGGCTGGATCATGGGCCCGTTGTCGATCATGGGCACGCACGCCAACGGCGCCGCGCTCCTGCTCTACGAGGGCTCGCCCGACGTGCCGGACCTGAACCGGCTGTGGCGGCTGGCCGCGCGTCATCGCATCACCATGCTCGGGGTTTCGCCGACGCTGATCAGGACTTTGCGTTCCAGCGGAACACCGGTTCCGTCCGATCTGGACCTGTCCTCGGTGCAGGTGCTCGGGTCGACGGGGGAGTCCTGGGATCCGGATTCCTACCAGTGGTTGGCCGAGGAGGTCTTCGGCGGCAGGGTTCCGATCATCAACTTCTCGGGCGGGACCGAGGTCGGTGGATCGTTCCTGGCGCCGTACCCGGTCGAACCGATTCGCAGCTGCTCGCTCGGCGGACCTTCACTGGGCATGGACGTCGACGTCGTCGACGACCGCGGCGAACCGCTGCGCGGTGAGGTCGGGGAGCTGGTGTGCCGACAGCCCTGGCCGTCGATGACGCGCGGTGTGTGGAAGGACGATGCGCGATACATCGAGGCCTACTGGTCGACGTTCCCGGGCCTGTGGCGCCACGGTGACTTCGCCCTGATCGACGAGGACGACCACTGGTTCATCCTCGGCCGGTCCGATGACGTGATGAACGTGGCCGGAAAGCGGTTGGCGCCCGCGGAAGTCGAGTCGGTGATGAGCACGCATCCCGCGGTCGGCGAAGTCGCCGCGGTCGGCGTCCCGGACGCCACCAAGGGCGAAGCGGTGTGGGCGTTCTGGGTGCCCCGCCGCGGTGCCGAGGACGAGGACGTCTCCGACAAGCTGCGCGAAATGGTGGCCGGGGAGCTCGGCAAGCCCTTCGCGCCCTCGTTGGTGCGCCGTGTGTCACAGCTGCCCAAGACGCGGTCGGCGAAGATCCTGCGCCGGGCGATCCGCGCGGCGGCGCTGGGAAAAGACCCCGGAGATCTCTCAGGTGCGGAGAACCCTGGCGCACTGGCCGAGATCACCGAGGCTGCGAAGCACTGATGAACGCGTGCGGACGCGGCCGGCCGCTTCGGGCCGGCCGCGGTTCCTCACTCGTCGTCAACCTCGATCTTCTCCCGCTCTTCCACTTCCAGGACCGCCTGGGCGTAGGAGTGCACGTGCCGGTTCATCCGGCGAACCGCGGCGTCCGGGTCGCCTTCGCGGATCGCGTTGGTGATGGACTTGTGCGCCTTCGCGGTCACGCTGCGGACCTCGGCGTCGACGAACGCCTCGTTCTCGGTCGCGGTGTAGATCGCCTTGGACAGCGCGGACATGAACGCGATCAGCAGTTCGTTGTGGCTGGCGGCGGCCACGCCGACGTGCCAGTCGACGTTGGCCTGCAGGAAGTTCGTCAGGTTGTCGTCATCGGTGGCGATGGCCTTGTTCGCCGCGTCGAGCACCGCGAGGTCCTCGTCAGTGCGGTTCTGCGCCGCGAGACGGGCGCAGAACGGTTCGATGGCCTCGCGGGTTTCCAGCAGGTCGGCGAGACGAAGCTGGCGTCCCCGGATCAGCAGACTGATCGACGTCGCAACCGAATCCTGGCTGGGGCGCTGCACGAAGGTTCCTCCGGCCCGGCCGGCCTTGATGCGCACCAGGCCCTGGACCTCGAGGATGCGCAGGGCTTCGCGGACCGTGGTGCGACTCATCTGCGTCTGGGAGACCAGGTCGCGCTCCGGAGGAAGGGGAGTGTCCTCGGCGAACTCGCCGCTCAGGATGCGCTCGCGCAACTCGCCGGCGAGCACGTCGGACGCCTTCGGGACGGCCATGGGAGTCAACCGCACGGAGGAACGGTCCTTCTTCGGCGAGTCAACCACGTGCATCTCCCAATTTATGGTCTGAAAGTTGGACCCATTCTAACATCAAACGATATGCATGGTGGCGCATCTCCGGCGTGGCCCGGTGCGGACCAGCATAGAAAGGAGTCGGCATGCGTTGGGAATTGACCGACGAACAGGAGCTCTTCCGCACCTCACTGCGCGAGTGGTTGTCCGCTACCGCGCCGACGGAAGCCATCCGCAAGTGGTTGGACGGCGGCGATCGCTCGACGTTCACCGCGCGCCTGGTGTCCGAGGGCTGGTTCGGGGTGGGTTCTCCGGAAGAGCTGGGCGGGCAAGGCGGTGGGCTCCTCGAGCTCGCACTTGCCGCGGAGGAGCTGGCCCGGGCGGCAGCTCCGTCGGGGTCCTGGCTGGCGTCCGTGCTGACCATACCGGCTTTGGTGGAAGCGCCGGAGATCGCTTCAGCCGTGCTGGAGGACGGGCAGTTCGCGGCTTTCGTCGCCGAAGCGGGTCGCCCGCTGGACCGGCCACGCGGTCTTGAATTCGACGGCTCGGAGTTGCACGGCGCGGTGCCATCGGTGCTGGGCGCGGGCGGTGCCCGCTGGCTGCTGGCGCCGGCCCGGACGAAGGACGGTCTGGCGTTGTTCGTGGTCGAGTCGAGCGCGGAAGGCGTCGTGCTGAACGATCGAAGCCTGCTCGACCGCACGAGGGACGCGGCGGACGTGCGCTTCGAAGGAGTGGCTGCGCGGCGCCTGGAGGTCGATGCGTCCGCGGTGCTCGCTGATGCAGCTCTGCGCGCAGCCGTGCTCGTGGCTGCGGACAGCCTCGGTGCCGCCGGGCGGGTGCTCGACCTGGCTGTGGACTACAGCCTGCAGCGCAAGCAGTTCGGTGTCCCGATCGGTTCGTTCCAGGCGGTCAAGCACGCGGCCGCCACGATGCTGGTCTCGGTGGAGTCTTCCCGGTCCATCGCGTACTTCGCGGCGGCGTCAGTGGACCTGGGCGGCGACGAATCGGCGCTGCACGCCGCGACCGCCAAAGCGCAGGTCACGGCGGCCGGGCGGCAGGTGGTCGATACAGCGCTGACCATGCACGGGGCGATCGGTTACACCTGGGAGCACGACCTGCAGCTGTTCTACAAGCGGGCCAAGCTCGACGCCGAGCTGTTCGGGTCGCCGCGCACGTGGAACGAGCGGCTTGCCGATGTCCTCCCCTTGCTGCCCGCCGGCTGACGGCCATGGTTCCGTTTTGGTCTGTCCTTTAGTATAGTAGGGCCAAAGAGGCTTCACCTGGGCCTGGTTGGAGATTTGCTGTGGACTTTGAGTTGACCGAGGACCAGGCGACGATCCGGAAGGCCGTCGCCGAGCTGGCCGGGAAGTTCAGTGATCAGTACTGGCTGGAGAAGGATGCAGCGCACGAATTCCCGACGGAGTTCTACGACGCCTTCGCGCAGGGTGGCTGGCTGGGCATCACCACTCCTGAGGAGTACGGCGGCCACGGTTTCGGGATCACCGAAGCGGCCTTGTTGCTGGAGGAGGTATCGGCGTCCGGTGCCGGGATGAACGGCGCGAGCTCCATGCATCTGTCGATCTTCGGGATGCACCCGGTGATCGTGCACGGGTCCGAGGAGCTCAAGCGCCGCAACCTGCCTCGGATCGTCAACGGTGACCTGCACGTGTGCTTTGGCGTCACCGAGCCGGAGGCGGGCCTGGACACGACCAGGATCACCACCTTCGCCAAGCGCGATGGCGATCATTACGTGGTCAACGGGCGCAAGGTGTGGATCTCGAAGGCCAAGGAATCCGAGAAGGTCCTGCTGCTGACCAGGACCACCAAGCTCGAAGACGTCAAGAAGAAGACTGACGGGCTGACGCTGTTCCTCACCGACCTCGATCGCGACAAGGTCGACATCCGCCCGATCGACAAGATGGGCCGCAACGCGGTCAGCTCGAACGAGCTGTTCATCGACGGCCTCCGGATTCCCGTCGAAGATCGCGTCGGCGAGGAGGGTCAGGGCTTCAAGTACATCTTGGACGGTCTGAACCCGGAGCGGATGCTCGTCGCTTCGGAAGCCCTCGGGCTCGGGCGCGCCGCACTGCGGCGCGCGGTGCAGTACGGCAACGAACGAGAGGTCTTCGGGCGGCCGATCGGAATGAACCAGGGACTCCAGTTCCCGCTCGCGGACTCGCTCGCGCGCCTGGACGCCGCGGAGCTCGCTCTGCGCAAGGCGACGTGGTTGTACGACAACGGCAAGCCCTGCGGCCGGGAGGCGAACACGGCGAAGTACCTGTGCGCCGACGCCGGATTCCAAGCCGCCGACCGGGCGCTGCAGACGCACGGCGGGATGGGCTACTCGGAGGAGTACCACGTTTCGCGCTACTTCCGCGAAGCGCGCCTGCTGCGGATCGCTCCGCTGAGTCAGGAAATGGTTCTGAACTACCTCGGTTCGCACGTCCTCGGTCTTCCCAGGAGTTACTGATGTTCGAACTCAACGGCCGCTCCGCACTGGTGACCGGTGCGGGCAGCGGCATCGGGGCCGCGGTGGCGGTGGCGTTCGCTCAGGCGGGCGCGCGGGTTTTCGTCTCCGACATCGACGAGCGGGCGGCGAAGAACATCGCCGAAGGCATCCGCAACGACGGTGGTGTCGCGGAATACGGCGTGCTCGACGTCCGGGACTCGGCAGCGGCCGGTGAAATCGCGCAACGGGCGGCGGCACTGGCCGACGGCAGCTTGCACATCCTGGTCAACAACGCCGGAGCCATCGCGCCTGCGATGTTCCCCGATATGGAGGAAGAGGCGTTCCGGCGCATCGTCGACATCCACCTGATCGGCAGCTACACCTGCAGCAAGGCGGTCTTGCCATACCTGCCGGAAGACGGTCGCGGGCGCATCATCAACGTGACCTCGGCCGCCGGCTTGCAGGGGACGATCGGGCAGGCCAACTACGGCGCGGCCAAGGCGGGCATCATCGGCCTGACCAAGTCCCTGGCCCGCGAGCTGGCCCGCAGGCAGGTCACCGTCAACGCCTTGGCCCCACTGGCGGCCACGCCGATGACCGAGAACATCCGCAGCAACGAGAAGCTCGCGGCCAAGACGCTCGCGCGCATTCCGCTCGGACGGTGGGCCGAACCCACCGAAATCGCGGGGTCCTTCGTGTTCATGGCCTCCGACGCGGCGGGGTACATCACGGGCCAGGTGCTGCCCGTCGACGGTGGGACGGTGATCTGATGGACCGCGCGAAGGCGGGACCGATGCGACGCGCCGGACGGGAAGTCCTCATCGCCGAGGCCGCCCGAACTCCGATGGGCAAGGGCCACCCGGAGAAGGGCTGGTACCGCGATACGCACCCGAACGAGATGCTCGCGGCCTGCTACGACGAGCTGTTGGCCCGCGCCGACCTGCCGGCGAGGGTGATCGAGGATCTGGTGATCGGCTGCACCGCCCCCTTCGGCGAGCAGTCCCGCAACATCGGGCGCAACGCGTGGCTGCAGGCGGGACATCCGCCGGAGGTCCCGGCAGTGACCCTCGACCGCCGGTGCGGGTCAGCGCAGACCGCCGTCGAGATGGGTGCGGGTCTCGTCGGATCGGGCACCCACGAGGTGGTGATCGCCGGCGGCGTCGAGCACATGGGGCACGTCCCGATCAACTCGCCCATCGAGATCTCCAAGCTCTACGGCGAGCCTTGGCCGGCCGAGCTGCGCGACCAGTACTCCTTCGTGCACCAGGGCGAGAGCGCTGAGCTCATCGCGGAGCGCTGGGGCATCGAACGCGCCGAGATGGACGAGTTCGCGGTGCGTTCGCACCGGTTGGCGGCGCAGGCGGTTGCCGAGGGCCGCTTCGACGCCGAGATGATCCCCCTGGAGCTGGCGGGGGAGACGCGGCGCAGCGACCAGGGGATTCGCCCGGACACCGACCTGGCGGGCCTGACGGGGCTGAAAACCCCGTTCCGCCAGGAGAACGGCCGGATCACGGCTGGGACGTCGTCGCCTATCTCCGACGGTGCTGCGGCGGTGCTGCTGGCATCCCGGGCGGCGACGGAGGAGTACGGCCTCAACGCCCGCGCGCGGGTGGTCGACCAGACCACGGTGGGTGTGGACCCGATCATCATGTTGACCGGCCCGATTCCGGCGACGCACAAGATGCTGGAGCGAAACGGCCTGAGCATCGATGACATCGATCTGATCGAGATCAATGAAGCTTTCGCTTCGGTGGTGCTGGCGTGGGAGCGGGAGTTCAAGCCCGACCTCGACCGGG
Source organism: Saccharopolyspora sp. ID03-671 (assembly GCF_045278815.1). Lineage (NCBI taxonomy): Bacteria > Bacillati > Actinomycetota > Actinomycetes > Pseudonocardiales > Pseudonocardiaceae > Saccharopolyspora > Saccharopolyspora sp. ID03-671. The sequence goes on along the minus strand of NZ_CP134054.1, from coordinate 1,736,638 downwards.
TCAACGTCAACGGTGGAGCGATCGCGTTGGGACACCCGGTGGGCGCCACCGGAGCGCGGCTGATGGCCACGCTGCTCGCGGAGATGGAACGTCGGGACGTCGAACTCGGCCTGGTCACGATGTGCTGCGGAGGTGGTCTGGGGACCGCGACGCTGATCGAGCGGATCAGCTGATGGTCGACCTCACCGCCCACGTGCGCCCAGGTGATGGCCTTTGGTGGTCGCAGACCAGCGCTGAACCGACTCCGCTGGTGCACGCCTTGCTGGACAGCGTCGCGGAGATCGGCCCGGTGCGCGCGTTCTGCGGGCTGACCTGGGACGAGCGGCTGACCACCGAGCTGCCCGAGCAGATCGCCCTGTCGTCCTACGGGGGTCTCGGGGAACTGCGCAAGCTCGCGAAGCGGGGAGGGTCGACGTGGTGCCGTGCCACTACTCGGCGCTACCTCGGATGTTCGCCGAAGGGCGGCTTCCCCACGACGTCGGTCTCGTTCAGGTGAGCCCGCCGGACTCCGAAGGGCGCTGTTCGCTCGGCGTCGGCGTGGACTACGTCGCCGACGCGATCGCGCACACGCCGGTCCTGATCGGTGAGATCAATGAGCGCATGCCGCGGACCTACGGAGCCCCACGGATTCCGCTGGATCGGTTCGCGGCGGTGGTCGAGACCGATCGCCCTCTCCCCGAGGCACCGGACCGAGGGGCCGACGACGTTGAACGCGCCATCGCGCGCAACGTCGCGAGCCTGGTCGACGATCGCGACACCATCCAGCTCGGGGTCGGCTCGTTGCCCTCCGCGGTGCTGGACTGCCTCACCGAGCACAACGACCTCGGCGTGCACTCCGGGATGGTTTCCGACGGAATCGCCCGGCTCGTGGAGAAGGGCGTGATCACCGGGGCGTACAAGGAGATCGACACCGGTTCGGTGGTCACCGGCGCCGCGCTGGGCAGCAACGAGCTCTACACCGGTCTGCCCGGCCTCCCCATCGAGTTCCGCCCGGCCAGTTACACGCACTCGCCCGCGGTCCTGTCGAAGCTGTCCGGCCTGGTGTCGATTAACTCGGCGATTGAAGTGGACCTCACCGGCCAGGTGGGGTCCGAGATTCGCAAGGGGACCTACATCGGTGCGATCGGAGGCCAGGTCGATTTCTCCCGGGCGGCTTCGTTGACCGGGGCGCGCTCGATCATCACGCTGCGCGCCGCGTCCCGTACTTCGTCCAACATCCGGCCGGTGCTCGAGGGGCCGGTGACCACGGGTCGGACTGACGTCGACTACGTGGTCACCGAACACGGGATCGCTGAACTGCGCGGATGCGACCTGACCGAGCGGGCCGGGCGACTGATCGCGATCGCCGCGCCCGAGCACCGCGCGGAGCTGGAGAAGTCCCTCGGGGACGGCAAGACCGGGACGAACCGATGACTGACGAGAAAGGAGCTGCCGCCATGAGCCAGCGCCCATCCCGCGTGCAGATCCGGGAGGTCGGACCACGCGACGGCTTCCAGAACGAACCCGAGAACATTCCCACGGACGACAAGGTTCGGCTGATCAACGAACTGGGTCGCACCGGGCTCAAGCGCATCGAGGTGGCCAGCTTCGTGCGCCCGGACGTCATCCCGCAGCTCGCCGACGGCGCCGAGGTGCTGCGCCGCGTGGAGGTGCCCGATGACGTGCGCTTGATGACGCTGATCCCGAACAACCGGGGACTGGACAACGCGCTGAAGGTGCGCGACACCTTCCACGAGGCGGCGATCTTCGTCAGCGCCTCGGAAACGCACAACAAGAAGAACGTCAACCGCACCGTCGAGGAATCGATGCGGGAGAACGCCGTCGTGGCACGGCGGATTCGCGAAGAGGGACTCGACTGCGCCGCGGTGATCGCCACGTCCTTCGGCTGCCCCTACGAGGGCGAGGTGAAGCTCGATCGCGTGTTGGAGCTCGCCGAGCGCTTCGCCGAAGCGGGCGCTACTGAGCTCGGTTTCGGGGACACGACCGGAATGGCCAACCCCGCCTACGCTTCCGAGTTCTTCTCGGCGGCGGTGGAGCGGCTGCGCGGGGTGGAGATCACCGCGCACTTCCACAACACTCGAGGGCAAGGCTTGGCGAACGCCTTCGCGGCGCTGGAAGCCGGGTGCGCCAGCTTCGAGTCCAGCTTCGGCGAGCTCGGCGGCTGCCCGGTCCCGCCCGGCTCGACCGGCAACATCGCGACCGAGGACCTGGTGAGCATGTTCCACGAAATGGGTGTGGAGACGGGTCTTTCGCTTCCCGGCGTCATCGACGCGGCGCGGTCGGCGCAGTCGGTGCTCGGCCGCAAGCTCACCAGCCACTCGATCGTCGCTGGCCCCGTGGAGTGGGCCACTACCCGCAGCTGAGCAGTTCCGCTTTTGACACGACGAGGACATCGGAGAAGCACATGAACAATCGAGTCGCCTTCGTGACCGGTGGCGCCCAGGGCATCGGACGCGGGATTTCCGAGACGCTGGGCGCACACGGATTCCAGACCGCCGTCGCCGACATCAACCTGGAGCGAGCGCGCGAGACCGCGACGGCCATCAACGAGGGTGGCGGCAAGGCCCTCGCGGTTGAGGTCGACGTCACCGACACGACGTCGGTGCAGACCGCTGTGAAGACCGTGTCCGACGAGCTGGGGCCGATCGACGTCGTGGTGAACAACGCCGGTTGGGACGACTTCATGAAGTTCGTCGACACCGACGAGCAGTTCTGGAACCGCATCTTGAACCTCAACTTCAACGGCCAGCTGCGGGTGATCCAGAGCGTGCTGCCGGGCATGATCGAACGCGGCTGGGGCCGTGTGATCAACATCGGTTCCGACGCGGGCCGGGTCGGCTCGTCGCTGGAGGCGGTCTACTCCGGTGCCAAGGGCGGGATCATCGCCTTCACCAAGACGCTGGCGCGCGAGGTCGCGACCAAGGGGATCACGGCCAACACCGTGTGCCCCGGGCCGACGGACACGCCCGCCCTGCGCAAGTTCGCCGACAACTCCGGCCAGGATGCGGACAAGGTCCTGTCCGGCATGACCAAGGCCGTTCCCATGAAGAGGCTCGCCACACCGGAGGACATCGCCGCAGCTGTGGCCTTCTTCGCCTCGGACGCGACCGGCTACATCACGGGTCAGACGCTGTCGGTCAGCGGTGGCCTCACGATGGCCTGATCAACCCCGGTCCCGGGTGTCATCGCGGCGATCGAGGCCGCATCGAACACGACGAAGGAGTTTCCATGCAGGACGCGGTGCTGGTCGCCGGAGCCCGGACACCGATCGGCCGGTTCCTGGGAGGGTTGGCCGGCTTCACGGCTGCCGAGCTCGGTGCGGTCGCCATCCGCGAAGCCCTCGCGCGTGCGGGCTTGAGCGGCGCGGATGTGGACGCGGTCCTGATGGGCAACGTCGTGCAGGCCGGGGCCGGGCCGAACCCGGCCCGGATCGCGGCTGTGGACGCGGGTGTGCCGATGTCGGCCCCCGCGACCACCGTGAACAAGCTCTGCCTGTCGGGGCTCGCGACCGCCGCGCAGGCGGCGCAGCTCGTCGCCCTGGGCCAGCACGACGTCGTCGTGGCCGGCGGGATGGAGTCGATGTCCAACGCCCCGCACCTGTTGCGGCGGGTGCGCAAGGGCCTGAAGTTCGGTGCCGGAGACGTGCTCGACGCGCTCGAAGTCGACGCCCTGACCTGTGCGTTCGACGAAGTGCCGATGGGCGCGGCCACGGACCGCTACCAGGCCGAGTTCGAGCTGACTCGTGCCGAGCAGGACGAGTTCGCCGCCGAGTCGCACGCCCGGGCGGCGCGTGCGACCGAGGACGGCCTGCTGGCCGACGAGATCGTGCCGGTCGAGCGTGAGGGCTCGTCGCCGGTGGAGCAGGACGAAGGAATCCGCGCGAGCACCACGGTGGAACGGCTGGCCACGCTGAAGCCGGCGTTCTCCAGCAGCGGCACGATCACCGCGGGATCCTCCTCCCAGCTCTCCGACGGGGCGTGCGCTCTCGTCGTGATGAGCAAGCGCCGTGCCGAGGAACTGGGCGTCGGCTGGCTGGCCGAGATCGGTGCCTACGGGACCGTCGCCGGCCCGGACCCGTCGTTGCTGCGGCAGCCTGCCGAGGCGATCCGGGACGCGGTTCGCCGCGACGGCGAGCTGGAGGTCGACGGGCTCGACCTGGTGGAGATCAACGAGGCCTTCGCCGGCGTCGCGATCGTCTCCACCCGTGAGCTGAAGGTGGCTCCGGAACGGGTCAACGTCAACGGCGGCGCGATCGCGCTGGGCCACCCGGTCGGGATGAGCGGTGCGCGGCTGCTGCTCTCGCAAGCCCACGAGCTGCGCAGGCGCGGCGGCGGCACCGGAGCGGCCGCGCTGTGCGGTGGTGGTGGCCAGGGCGATGCACTGCTGCTGCGAGTGCCCGGCGCGGCGAACTGAGAAACGGGCGAACCGAGGAAGAGGGACGCGGTGGGCGGATCGCTGGTCGGGCTGGTCGTGGACGAGGTCGAGTTCGAGGTGGAGCGCGGCAAGGTCGCCGAGTTCGCGAAGGCCACGTTCGCGCGGGATCCGGTGCACACAGGATCCGAGGCGGCGCGGGATGCGGGTTTCGGCAGCGTCCTGGCGACCCCGACCCACGTCGTGGTCGCCGGGCACCAGCGCCACCAGCGCGCGCTGGTGGATCGGCTGGGCGTGGCGCTGGAACGGATCGTTGTCGGCTCGGTGAAGTGGCGTTACGCCCGGCCGTTGCGGGTCGGCGACGCGGTGCGCGGTGTGCGCCGCGTGGTCGGTGACGAACGACGCGAGGGCAAACGTGGCGGTTCGATGCGTCTGATCACGCTCGAGACCCACTACGTCGACGCTGATGGCGCGACGGTCGTGACGCAGCGGGAAACGCTGATCGAGAAGGGGGTTCAGCGATGAGACACCCAGTGACGGCCGCGGTGGGCGATCGCATTCCGGCCCGCGAGATCGGCCCGCTGACGCAGACCGACATCGTGCGCTTCGCCGGTGCGGGTGGGGATTTCAACCCGCTGCACCACGACCCGGAGTTCGCCCGCAAGGCCGGCTTCGCCATCCCCATCGCGATGGGGCAGATGCAGGCCGGAATCCTCGGTGCCTGGTTGACCGACTGGTGCGGCGTCGAGCACCTGCGGGAGTACGAAGTGCGGTTCCAGGCTGCCGTGCAGCCAGGTGACGTGCTCGAACTCAGCGGGGAGGTCGTGGCCATCACCGAGAACGGGGGCCACTCGGAAGCGCAGCTGACGCTCACGGCGTCCCGCGGCTCCGACCCGGTCGTGACGGCCAAGGCCGCGGTTGCCGTGCGGTCCTGACGCCCCGGTTCAGCTCAGATCCATCGCCGCGAGGCCCTTGCTGGCGAGATCGACGACCAGGTCGGCCAGCGAGGGCGTCGCCACCGTCTGAGGTGGCCAGTAGGCGATCGAGAAGATCATTCCCAGGCAAGACTGAGTGAGAGCGGCGACCTGCTGCTCTCCGACACCGGGAACGCAACGGCTCACAACGGCTTCCCACCGCGCCACGTACTGCTTGCGGCGATGCGTGAAGTGCCGCTTCCACGGCTCGGCGAGCGAGCGGTCCTCGCGCTGGTAGACGTTGACCAGCTGCCGCTTGCGCACCGCGTAGTCGACGTGATGCCGGATGAGCCTGTCGAGGTCCTTGAACGGGTCGTCGTGGACCATCGCGGTGGCGCTGACCAGCTCGTCCATCGCCTCGTTGAACAGCGCGGCGAGGATTTCGTCCTTGCTGGAGAAGTGCCGGTACAGCGTCGGGCCGCTCAGCCCCGCCCGCTTGCCGAGTTCATCGACCCCGACGCCGTGAAAGCCCTTCTCGTAGAAGGCCACGGCCGCCGCGTCCAAGATCTTGCGGTCCCTGTCCACCTGGAGAAGCTAGCACATCGCTGTGAACGATCGTTCCGCGAATCGTGGACTGTTTGGTCTGTCCGTTGTTACAGTAAGTCCAAAGAGCTGCTCCGTCCGGCGTCGTGGCGTGGGGTGGAGTGCGATCGCAATGGTGCGGTCCCGGCACGACGGTGAAACGGAGCGCGGGCGTTGACCAAGGGTGAAGGGCTGCGGAGGAGCGTCCGCTGGGAGCCGGTTCGCGAGTACGAGGACATCGCTTACGAGCACGACGGCGAAGGCATCGCGAAGATCACGATCTGCCGCCCGGAGGTGCGCAACGCGTTCCGCCCCGAGACGCTCGTCGAGATCTCCGACGCGCTGGTGCACGCCCGAGAGGACCCCTCGGTCGGCGTGATCGTGCTGACCGGTCAGGGCGAGCAGGCGTTCTGCTCCGGGGGTGACCAGCGGGTTCGCGGCGATACCGGCTACCTGAGCGATTCCGGCGCGAAAGCCGCGGTCGGACGCTTCCACGTGACCGATCTGCAGGTGCAGATCCGCAGGCTCCCCAAACCCGTGGTGGCCATGGTCGCCGGGTACGCCATCGGGGGCGGCCAGGTGCTGCACCTGATCTGCGACCTGTCCATCGCCGCCGACAACGCGCGGTTCGGCCAGACCGGCCCGAAAGTCGGTTCGTTCGACGGGGGATTCGGCGCTGGCCTGCTGGCGCAGCTCGTCGGCTTCAAGAAGGCCAAGGAGATCTGGTTCCTCTGCCGCCAGTACGACGCCGAGCAAGCGCTGGCGATGGGTCTGGTCAACACCGTGGTACCGGTCGCTGATCTCGAGGAGGAGACCGTGGCGTGGTGCCGCGAGATGCTCGAGCTCTCGCCGTTCGCGCTCCGCTTGCTCAAGGCCAGCTTCCACGCTGCCGAGGACGGGATGGCCGGCATCCAGCAGCTCGCCCACGACACGAATCTGCTCTTCTACGCCACCGACGAGGCCCGGGAGGGGCGCGAGGCGTACCGGGAGAAGCGTTCTCCCGACTTCGCGCGCTTCCCACGACGCCCGTGACGCAGGTGGCTGTTCCCAACCGAATTGGAGAGGTCTGCGCGATGTCGGAAACCGTTGTGAACGCTGTGGTCGCGGAGCGTGTCGGGAAGAACGTGCTGCGGGTGACCTTGCAGCGTCCGCCCGCCAACGCCCTCGGCACGCCCATCATCGATGGACTGAACAAGGCCATGGACGAAGCCGAGGCCGACGACGCGATCAAGGTCGTCGTCGTGGGTTCGAGCGTCGCGGGCTTCTTCGCGGCGGGCGCGGACATCAAGCACATGTCCAAGGCCGACGGTGCTGCCTTCACGGCGTACGGGGACTCCCTGCGCGGGGTCCTGGACCGCCTGGCCGCCGCGAACAAGATCACCATCGCCGCCGTCGAGGGAGTCGCCCTGGGCGGCGGACTCGAACTGGCGATGGCCTGCTCGCTGCGCGTGGGCGGCGCCGAGGCGAAGTTCGGGCTCCCCGAGGTCAAGCTCGGGCTGATCCCGGGCGCGGGCGGCACTCAGCGGTTGCCCAGGCTTGTCGGCCGCGGACGCGCACTGGACATCATGCTCACCGGTCGCCAGGTCGAGGCGGACGAGGCGCAGGTCATGGGTCTGCTCGACCGGCGGGTGGAAGCGGGGCGCGCGGAGGAGACCGCCCTGCAGCTGGCCGCAGAGCTCTGCGGGGCGTCCCTGCCCGCCCAGCAGGCCGTGATCCGCACGGTCGGTGCGGCGTTCGACATGCCGCTGGACGAGGGGCTCGCCTACGAGGTGGCGCAAGTGCAGGGTCTCTTCGAGGACGGAGAGGCGAAGGAGGGCATCAGCGCCTTCTTGGAGAAGCGTCGGCCGAACTTCGCCTGAGCGCTGCATCCCGGAACGATCGTTCTCGCGCTGTGGCCGGGCGGCCGTCGCGGGTCAGGAGGTTTCCCATGTACGGATTGACGATTTTCAACGGCGGCTACGGTCCCGAGCGATTTCGGCGCGCGACGGAGATCGCCGTCGCCGCCGAGCAGGCGGGTTTCGAGGCCGTGTGGAACGGCGAGCTCTACAGCCGGTCGGCGACCGTGCCGATGGCGGCGATCGCGATGGCCACCGATCGCGTCGCGATCGGGTCGAACATCGCCTACGGCGTGGGTCGTACCCCGCTGATGTGGGCGGCGGAGGCCCGTGACCTGGAGGAACTGTCCGGTGGACGGATCATCCTCGGCCTGGGCAACGGCACACCGAAGATGATGGAGAACTGGCACGGCGTGGACGGTTCGGCTCCCGCGGTGCGCATGGAAGAGCTGATCGAGGTGTTGCGCAAGCTCTGGCGGTTGCACGAGGGGCCGGTGCACCACGACGGCAGGTTCTACAAGGTGCACGTCGTTCCGACCGCCGACGTTTCACCGCCGTATCGTGAACGCCTGCCGATCTGGACTGCCGGGGTCAACCCGCGGATGGTCCGCGCTGCGGGCAAGGTGGCCGATGGCCTGGTGGGGCACCCGATGTTCAGCGCGAAGTACATCGACGAACTGGTCCGGCCCGAACTGGCGGCCGGCGTCGCGGCGGCTGAGCGCTCCATCGGGGATGTGAAGCTGATGGGCATGGTGATGTGCTCGGTCGACGAGGACGAGGAGCTCGCCAGGCGCCGCTTGGCCTTCGCGATCGGCCAGTACGCCGCCTCCCGCGTCTACGACCGGCTCTTCGCGATGCACGGCTGGGCCGAGGCGCAGGAGAAGATCCGCGACGCCGCCCGGCAGGGCGACGACGAGGCGCTGATCGCAGCTGTCCCAGACGGCGCGATCGATCAGCTGGGCGTCGCCTGCACGCCGAACGAGGTCCCGGAGCGGGTCGCCAAGCACGCTGTCGGTTACGACCACCTGAACATCACCGTGCCTCCCTGGGGCCTGACGCCCGATCAGGCCGAAGACGCGACCCGGGCGGTGATCACCAGCATGAAGGGTGCCCTGGCCAGCTCGAACGCAGGTAGGTGATCGTTCGCCCGTGCGGAGAGCTCAGGTGCTCTCCGCACGGGCGGAGTTGCCTGCGCAGTCCCTTGGACACACGGAAACGCGGCTGGGAACCCAGATGGAAATTCGGGTTCCCAGCCGCGTTTCGTCGCCTCAGAGCCTCAGGCGCTGCGGTACTTGCCGAAGTCGGGGGAGCGCTTCTCGTTGAACGCGGTGATGCCTTCCTTGGCCTCGTCGGACTCGCCGAACAGGCGAAGGCTGGTGTAGGCCATCTGACCGAGGCCGACGAAGTGCTCGGTGTCGGCGTTCATCGACTGCTTGAGCACCTTCAGCGCGGTCGGGGAGAGCTTCAGGATCTCGTCGGCCCAGGAGCGGACCTCGTCCTTCAGCTCGGCGGCGGGCACGATCTTGTTGACCAGGCCCCACGCTTCCGCCTGCTCGGCGCTGTACTGCCGGCACAGGAACCAGACCTCGCGGGCGCGCTTCTCACCGATCGCCCTGGCCAGGAATCCGGTTCCGAGTCCGGCGTCGAACGAGCCGACGCGCGGGCCGTTCTGGCCGAAGCGCGCGGTGTCGGCGGCGATGGTCAGGTCGCACAGCAGGTGCAGCACGTGACCGCCGCCGATGGCGAAGCCGTTGACGCCGGCGATGACGGGCTTCGGGACGTCGCGGATGACCCGGTGCAGCGCCTCGACCTCGAACAGGCCGCTGTCGGACGGGCCGTAATCACCGGTTTCCATGCGCTGCTTCTGGTCGCCGCCGGTGCAGAAGGCCTTCTCGCCGGCTCCGGTGAGGCAGATGACTCCGACCTCGTTGTCGGCCCAGGCGTGCTTGAACGCCTTGACCAGTTCATCGACCGTCTTCGCGCGGAAGGAGTTGTAGCGGTCGGGCCGGTTGATGGTGATCCATGCGAGGCCGTTGTCGACCTCGTAGGACACGTCGGTGAACGCGTTCATGAGCCTTCGACGTCCCTTCTGCTCTGGAGGGCTCTCCGGATAGGTGGGTTTGGAGGCCAGGTCGGCCGGGACGAATCCGGCCGACCGGCGTTGCTCAGGAAGCTACTCCTGTGAACGATCGTTTTCAACGCCTTGGAGTGCGTGCGGCCACACGAGGGGTCAACGCGCGAAGTGCATGCGCTGAGGAGAAGCGAAATATGCCGACAACGGCTGCCTCGCAGAAGCTCTTCCTCGCGTCCACGGGGAACGAGTGTTCACGCTGGGCTCAGTTGCGCAAGCGCATTGCTCCGCATACCGGTGCTGGCCAGTTCACGTCGGCGTACGCCGCGAATTCCCGGTTCAGGTCTGTGGCGATGTCCGTGGGGATGGGAGTCGCGCGTCGCGTGTCCAGGTCGACGTGCACCAGGATCGTTTCGAGCGTGCAGGCGAGCCTGTCGTTGGTGCGGTCGAGCAGCAGCGCGACGAGGTGCAGTGCCTTGTCGGTGCGCTCGACCGGCCGGACGTGCACCGAGAACTTCTCCCCTTCGCGGAGCTCGCGGTAGTAGTTCAGGTGGTGTTCCGCGGCGAACACGCCCATCCGGCGCTGCTGCCGGTACTCGACGTCGATGCCGGCGTTGCTGCAGATCGTGTCTGCGCCCCAGGCCAGGTGATCCAGGTAGTGCAGGATGTTCATGTGCCCGTTGAGGTCGATGAACTCCGGGGTGACGGTGCCCTCGTTCACCGTGGGGAGGCTCGCCACCTGGTCGAATTCGGGCGTCGTGTCGGTCATGCGGTCCTCCGGGGCTGCGCGTTGGACAACGGCCGCTAGAAGCACTACATCTGAGGCGATTCAGCGGTATGAAATGTAGATCGAGCTTTCCAGGCGCCTCGATCTCTGCATAAACTATACAGTGTGAGGCACTTCAGGGTCATTTCTGTCAAATATCGCTTGCGGGAGTTCTCATGAGCACCGGAAACCTGGTCGTGGTCGGAGCCTCGCTCGCCGGGCTGCGCGCGGTGGAATCCGCCCGGAAGGCCGGGCATCAGGGGCGCATCACGCTCATCGGGGACGAGTCGCACCTTCCCTACGACCGGCCACCGCTGTCGAAGGACTTCCTGAACCCTGATGGCGTGCCGGATGCCGCGTTGCACTGGGATGAAGGGCAGTTCTCGGCCTTCGAGGTCGACCTTTGCCTGGGGCGGCGAGCGTCCGCACTGGACATCGCAGGGCGCAGCGTGGTCGTCGGCGACGGCGCGATCGAATTCGACGCCCTGGTGATCGCGACCGGTGCCGCTGCGCGTTCGTTGCCCGGCGCGGAAGGCCTGCGGGGCGTGCACGCCCTGCGGACGCTGAACGATGCTCGTGCGATCCGGCACGCCCTCGAAGCCGGGGCTCGGACGCTGATCGTGGGCGGCGGTTTCATCGGTTCGGAGGTCGCAGCCGCGGCGAGACGGCGAGGATTGCCGGTGACACTGGTGGAATCGCTACCCACCCCGCTCGTGCGCGCGGTCGGCGCCGAGGTCGGTTCGGCGGTGGCCCGGCTGCACGAGGAAAACGGCGTGGACGTGCGGTGTGGCATCACGGTCACCGGAGTGACCGGCTCCGATCGGGTCGAGCAGGTCGATCTCTCCGACGGCACGGTGCTCGACGTTGACCTGGTCGTGGTGGGCATCGGCGCCAGTCCGGCGACGGACTGGCTGCGTTCGTCCGGGCTCGACGTGGACGACGGAATCGCTTGTGACGAAACGCTGAACGCCGGGGTGCCCGGTGTCTACGCGGCGGGTGATGTCGCCCGTTGGCCAAGCGAGCGCTTCGGTCGTTCGTTGCGAGTCGAGCACTGGACGAATGCGGCGGAGCAGGGAGCGCTGGCGGCCAGCAACGCCGTCGCCCCGGATTCGGCGTCGCGCTACGACGAGGTGCCGTACTTCTGGTCGGACTGCTACGACCGGAAGATGCAGTTCGTCGGGGTCGCTGAAGGGATCGATGAGGTCCACGTCGCCGCAGGTGACCTCGAATCGGCCCGGTTCACCGCGTTGTACCGCAAAGAGGATCGCGTGGTCGGCGCCTTCACCATGAACAACCCGGGGCACAGCGCGAAGTCCCAGCGTTTGATCGCCCGAGGGGCCGGCTGGCAGGAGGCGCTCGACCTGCTGGCTCGGCGAAAGGCGCGCTGACTCCGGTCGGCGCCCGCACCTCGTACCGACGGATGATTCCCGATCCTGTGTCGTGCGTTGTCCGGCTGTCTTCGCACTTGAAAGACCAGTTCAAGGGTGTAAATGCTACTCAAAAGTGGACTGGATGCCGATGTGTGTTGACTAATGCGTTCGTCCTCGCCTACCTTGTCGGTGAGCAGGGTCACCACCGGTTTCGCAGACGGTCGACCCGCCTTCCGGCGCTGATTTCGCGCCATTTTCAACGGTCACGGCAAAGGAGCTGACCATGGCAGTGGTCCATGACAGTCTTTTCATCGACGGAACTTGGGTCCCACCCACGACCGACCGCCGGATTCAGGTGGTCAACGCGACGACCGAGGGGTCGCTGGGCAGCGTGCCGGAGGCCGCCAACGCGGACGTGGACCGCGCCGTCGATGCAGCTAGGCGGGCGTTCGACGAGTCGGGATGGGCCAAGACGTCGCCGGCTGAGCGGGCAGAGGTGCTCAACAGGTTCGCGGACGCGCTGGAGAAGCGCTCCGACCAGTTGACCCGCACGGTGAGCCAGCAGAACGGGATGCCGCTGAGCCTGAGCGAGCAGTTCGAGGGCGGTTACGTCGTGGCGCTGCTGCGCTACTACGCGGCCCTGGCCACCTCCGCCGAGTTCGAGGAGCGGCGTCCGTCGCCGCTGGGATTCGACACGCTGGTGCAGCGATCGCCGGTCGGCGTCGTGGCCGGCATCGTGCCCTGGAACTACCCCGTGGTGTTGGCGGCCACCAAGATCGGCCCGGCGTTGGCGGCCGGGTGCACGATCGTTCTCAAGCCCTCCCCGGGAACGGTGCTCGACTGCTTCATCGTTGCCGAGGCCGCGGAGGAAGCCGGAATCCCGCCCGGTGTCATCAACTGGGTCCCCGGTGGCCGGGAGCTGGGCGCGTACCTGGTCAGCCATCCCGGGGTCGACAAGGTGGCCTTCACCGGATCGACCGCGGCGGGCCGTGCGATCGGGGAGGCCTGCGGGCGTCTACTGCGTCCGGTCAGCCTCGAGCTCGGTGGGAAGTCCGCTGCCGTCATCCTCGATGACGCTGACCTGGACAAGGTCACCGAGGGCCTGTACTTCGCGTCGCTGGCCAACAACGGGCAGACCTGCATGGCCTGCACCCGAATCCTGGCTCCGGCGAGCCGGTACGACGAGGTCGTCGACGCTCTGACCGGCTGGATGGGCGGGCTCAAGGTCGGCGACCCGCTGGACGCGTCCACCCAGGTCGGGCCGCTGGCCTCGGCCGAGCACCGCGAGCGCGTCGAGGGCTTCATCGCCAAGGGGCGTTCTGAAGGCGCGCGGCTCGCGCTCGGCGGCGGTCGCCCGGCGGACATCGACCGAGGCTGGTTCGTCGAGCCCACCGTCTTCGCCGATGTCGACAACTCGTCGACGATCGCTCAGCAAGAGATCTTCGGCCCGGTGTTGTCGGTGATCAAGTACGACGGCGACGACGAGGCCGTGAAGATCGCGAACGACTCGGACTACGGGCTCGGCGGCAGCGTGTGGTCCGCCGATCCTGAGCGGGCCAAGCGGCTGGCCGGTGAGGTGCAGACCGGAACGATCGGTGTCAACGGCTACGTCCTCGACCTCAACGCCCCATTCGGCGGAGTCAAGGACAGCGGCATCGGTCGCGAGTTCGGGCCGGAAGCGCTCGCCGGTTACCAGGAGTTGAAGTCCATCTACCTCCCTGGCCGCCGCAACCGCCACCCTTTCATTCATCTTTTGAGGAGAGTATCCATGCAGGTCACCGCTGCGGTCGTCCGTGAAGCCGAGCAGCCGTTCCAGATCGAGGAGCTGGAACTGGACGCGCCCCGGGACGACGAGATCCTGGTCAAGATCCACTCCGTCGGTATCTGCCACACCGACATCGGTGTGCGCAACCAGTGGCTGCCCGTGCCGTTGCCGCTCGTGCTGGGACATGAGGGTGCTGGTGTAGTGGAGTCGGTCGGCAAGAACATCACCAAGGTCGAACCGGGCGACAAGGTCGTGCTGAGCTACGGCGCGTGCCGCAACTGCACCATGTGCAGACGTGGCGAACCGAGCTACTGCGAGCAGTTCGTGATGCACAACGTCGCCGGTACTCGCCTCGATGGCACCACCGCCCTGCACGGAACCGGCGGTGACGTGAACGGGTTCTTCTTCAGCCAGTCCTCGTTCGCCACGCACGCGATCGCGATCGAGAGCAACACCGTCAAGCTCGATCCGTCGACCGATCTGTCCACTGTGGGTCCGCTGGGCTGCGGCATTCAGACCGGTGCGGGCACCGTGCTCAACAGGCTGAAGCCGCATGCCGGCAGCAGCCTGGTGGTCTTCGGGGTCGGCGCCGTGGGGCTCGCCGCGCTGATGGCGGCCAAGGTCGCGGGTTGCACCAAGATCATCGCTGTCGACCTGGTGCAGGACCGCTTGGCCCTGGCGGAGGAGCTCGGTGCCACGCACACGATCAACGCCAAGACCACCGATGACGTGGTGGCCCAGATCCAAGGCATCACCGGCCGAGGGGCTGACTTCTCGGTGGACACCACCGCGGTGACCTCCGTCGTGCGGCAGGCCGTCGACTGCCTCGCGTTGAAGGGGACCTGCGCGACGCTGGGCTTCGGCACGGCCGGCACCGAGGTGCAGGTCGACATGCTCCAGCTGCTGATGGCCGGCCGAACCATCACCGGCGTCACCGAGGGCGACGCGCGGCCGGACGAGTTCATCCCGCAGATGATCGAGCTGAACAAGCAGGGGCGCTTCCCCTACGAGAAGCTGATCTCCACTTACGACTTCGCCGACATCAACAAGGCGTGCGAGGACGCTGAGTCGGGCAAGGCGGTCAAGCCGGTTCTGAAGCTGGTCTGATCCGAAGAGGATGCGGGAGAAGTTCGGGCGGTGGTGGCTGCGCAAGTCACCACCGCCTGAACGCGTTCGCCGCCAGGGGAGCGGGCAAAGGGACTCAGCCGGGAGAGGTTTCCTTGACCACTTCGCGCCACCGTTGCTGGGCGTCTTCGTACCAGGCCTCTCGGAGCTGGTGGAACAGCACGGCGGCGCGTCTGCCGATCCAGTTGGGCAGCAGTTCGGCGGGCAGCTGCGGATCCATGAAGGGGAACCGTTGCCACTCGTTCGTCAGTTTGACGTGCGTGAACAGCAACGGGTCGCCGGGAGCCGGCTGCAGGCCGCTGTAGCGGATCAGCAGCTCTTCGTACTTCGCGGTGACCTCGTCGAGATCCCAGGAGAGTTCGACGAGCTCCTGCTCGGTCTGCCCGATAGCGCTCGCCTTCCCGACGAAGGCGAGGGTCGAGGATCTCAGCTCGAGTTCGTCGATCACCTTTTGCGCCCGGGGCTGGCGGTCGACGTGAGGGGAGACCCAGACGCCGGGGGTCGGGTTGCCGAAACCTTCCCAGTCCAACGCGGTGTAGAGGGACTTGCGGACCGAACGCTGCGCATCCGGGATGGTGACCAGCAGGATCAACCAGTTGCCGTCCCACGGATCGGCGTCGGCGTGCAGCGAGTAAACGCGCTTGGCCCCGTCCTCCATGAGGCGCTTCCCGCTGTCGGTGAGCTCCCAGCGCACTTCGCGCCCCTGACGTTGCGCTGAGATCCATCCCGATGCCGCAGCGCGGTTGATCGCTTGACGGGCCGTGCGCTGCTCGATGCCCATCCCGACGAGCATGTACAGCAGCGACGAGGTCCACACCGGCTGGTCGTTCGGGTGCACCAGCTCGCCGAGCACAGTGATCAGCATGGAGCGAGCGCTTCCCGTCGTGACCGCGGGCCGCGTGGACTGCTTGCCCGAACGCCCCTTGGCTGATGCGCCTTCGCCTGCTTGGGCCATCACGGGTCCTTCCGCAGTCGACCGAAGTGTCGACCTTCGGGTCGTCGGATCGCCGGTCGTGCGGGGGTGCAGGCCGGCGGCTGCTCGGTGTCAGGAATGCCGCCGATCTCACGATCGGTGACGGGACCTGCGCAAGGCCACTCTAGTTGGAGTAGCCAGGCGGACGCGCCGTGGTCGTTCGGTGCGCGGCTCACGGCGGCGTTGCTGTTTCAGGGTGCCGCGGTGTTGCACGAACGGCGCACCAATAGGACTACACGGATTGAGGTGTACTGGCAACGCATGTCGCGTAATCCTGATGTGCGGTAGCACTTCAAGGCAGGATCGCCCCGGGTGCGAGCCGCCTGGCGTAGAGCTCTAGGTGGGCTCGTTGCGGGGGCGCAACCGGGTTTCCGGGTCGCTTCGTGAGCGTCGATATGCGACACGAGCCTTGACGCAATTCATGCCGATGTATTAGATTTCGGCGTGTGTCACATGTGAGGTGCCTCTCGGGATGCTGATCCTCCGGTCCGCCGACCGCGGACCGGGATCGGCGAGAAGCACCCCCAGTCCCGTCAACGAATCGATCGGCGACTTTCCGTCGCCCGTCTTCGCCGTGCGCCGGCACCCATCGGCAGCCGGGACGCGGTCGGACAACCACCACGGAAGAGGACGGTCATCTTGAGCGCTGCGGACGGCGTTAAGGGCCAGGCGACGACGAAAAGCCTGGATGACAGCAAGATTCGCGAGCTGATCCGACGGTTCAGCTTGCACAGCAAAGACACCCAGAACAACGCACACGAGCTCTTCACGGAGATGCGGGAGTCCTGTCCTGTCGCGCACAGCGAGGAACACGGTGGTTTCTACGCGCTGTCGCGTTACCAGGACGTCTACGACGCGGCGCACAAGCCGGAAACGTTCTCGTCTTTCCCGGTGACGATTCCGCCGTTCGGCAACCCGACCCCGATGATCCCGATCGAGTCTGACCCGCCGGACCACCGAAACTACCGGACGCTGGTCGGGCGTCAGTTCAGCCCGAAGTCGGTGGCGGCCAACGAGCCCTTCATGCGGAAGATGGTCACCAAGATCATCGATGGCCTGGTCGGCGCGACTGAGGCGGACCTGGCCAAGGAAGTGGCCGTCCCGCTGCCGCTCCGGGCGATTCTGGAGCTCTACCTGGGCGTGCCCGAGAAGGACTGGGACATGCTCAAGGACCAGTTTCTCTACATGCTGCAGCCCGACCCCGAGGCCAGTGACGAGGACAACCAGGAACGCTCGATGGAAGCGGGCCTCAACTGCACCAAGTACTTCGCAGAGATGCTCGAGGACCGCCGTGTCAACGGCTACGGCACCGACCTCATCAGTGACCTGGACCAGGCAGAGGTCGACGGTGAGCGCCTTGAGGACGATGAGATCTTCGGCTTCTGCCTCGTGCTGGTGCCCGCCGGATTCGACACGACGGCGAGCGTGCTCAGCCGACTGCTGCTGATGTTCGCCGAGAACCCCGAGCTGCGCACGCAGCTGGAGGCGATCGTCGATGACCCGGACAAGCTGGACCTGGCCGTCGAGGAGCTGGTTCGCTACATCCCGCCGCAGCCGGGAGTCGCTCGCAACGTCACCGAGAAGTGCACCTTCGCGGGACAGGAGTTCGACGAGGGCGACCGGTTGCTCCTGCTGTGGCCGTCGGCGAACCGTGACCCGGAGGAGTTCGCGAACCCGGACGAGATCGTGCTCGACCGGCAGCCCAACCGTCACCTCGGATTCGGCTCCGGGATCCACCGGTGCCTGGGAGCGCACCTCGCGAGGCTGGAGCTGAAGGTCTTCCTGCAGGAGTTCTTGCGGCGGGTGCCGCGATACCAGGTGACTCCGGGGCAGGAGGCCCTGTGGCACACCGGCAACACCTGGGGCGTGAAGAAGCTGCCGGTGACGTTCGAGGCCTGGAGCGGGAACTGATGCGCATCTCCATCGATTTCGACAAGTGCTCGGGCCACGCCAGGTGCGTCGCTCGCGCTCCGGAGCTGTTCGACGTGGACGACGACGGCAACTCCTTCGTGCTCGTGGACGAAGTCGACGAGGCGGACCAGGACGACGCCCGCAAGTCGGTGGACGTCTGCCCGGAGCGAGCCATCTCGCTGCACGAGGACTGACCGGACCCCTCATCGGCTGAATCGGCCGCCGGACTCTAGGTAGGGAAGCGAATCATGGGCGTATTCAACGACGAATCCGAGGTCTACCGGTACCTCGGCCGCATCTTCCAAGTGAGCATGGAGGACCCCGAACTCGGTCCCAAGCTCCGCAAGGTTGGTTCTGTGCTCAAGTTGAACCAGACCGATCCCGAGTCGACGATCGTGATCGATTTCGGGGAGGGAGTGGTGCAGCTCGGCGAGAACGACCAGACCAAGGTCACCCGTCCCATCGACGCCGAGCTCGACATGAAAGCCGATGTAGCGCACCGGTTCTGGTTGGGAAAGGTCAACGTCGCACTGGCCATGGCCAAGGGGGACATCCGCAACCACGGCAAGGTGTCGGCGGTCATGAAGGTCGTGCCGATCACCAAACCGCTGTTCGCGACGTACGAGAAGATCCTGCGCGACGCCGGGCGCGAAGACCTGGTCGATGCGGTGAAGTAGATGAGCGCGCTGAGCCGCCGACTGTGGCCCTCGCGGCTTCGCCACGGATCAGCACCTCTGACCGGGCGCGGTTCGTCGTGCTCACGGGATGTCGCGGTGACCTTTAGGGAGCACGAATGACCACAGTGGAAGAAAGCGAACAGCCGCAACGGCGGCCGCGCGCCTCCGACCGGTTGGTCGGTGCTGTTCCGGGGCCGGCCCGAAACGTGGTGCTGGAAGTCGGCCAGATGTGCCAGCTCCTCGGCAAGGTCGTCTACAGCGCTGTCCGGTACCCGCGCGGGTACTGGAAGGAGACGGTCGATGAGATGTACGCCCTGCTGAAACTGTGCTTCTGGCCGGCGACCTTCTCGATGGCCGGCTTCGGGTTCCTGATCACGGTCATGGGTGTCGGGCTCCTGGTGCTGCTGGGCGCGGCTAACCGCATGGGCGCCTTCTGGGTCATGGCCGACATCCGTGAGATCGCCGCGTTCATGGTCGGGATGGTGGTGGCGGGCGTCATCGGCACGTCCATCACCTCCGACCTCGGTGCCCGGAAGGCCAGGGAGGAACTCGACGCGCTCAAGGTTCTCGGTCTGGACCCGGTCCGGATGCTGGTGCTGCCGCGGGTCATCGCGACCGCGGTCATGTGCGCGATGTTGAACTTCCTGACGTCGTTCGTCGGTGTGCTCCTCGGCCTGCTGGCCGTCGGTGCTCTGGGTGATACCACCACCGCCGCCTACATCGACAGCATGTCGCACAACCTCTACGCGGCCGATGTTTGGGGTGCGGAGCTGAAGACCTTGCTGACCGGCTTGCTGATCGGCGTGGTCTGCAGCTTCAAGGGGCTCAACGCCGGCGGCGGTCCGGAAGGCGTGGGACGCGCGGTCAATCAAGCGGTCGTCATCTGCTTCGCCCTGGTGTGGGTCTTCAACTTCTTCTTCAACGCCATCGCACAGGGGCTGAACCCAGACCTGCTGATGCTGAGATAAGGAATACCGGATGGCCATGGAAAGCGTGCAGCCGTCACCACGCAAGCTCTTGGGCGGGCGTGGGGCTGCGAAGCCGAAACAGCCCATCGTCTTTTCCTCGACGTGTTCTACCGTCGGGAACATCGCCTCGTTCAGCTTCCGGGTGTTCGCGGAAATGCCGATCACCATCGGGCTTTACCTCTCCGAGGTGATCCGGCAGGCTGCGATCCTCATTCGTTCGAGCAGCCTGGTCATCTGGTTCATGATGTTCGCGATCGGTGGGGAAACGGGTCTGCAGGGCAGCTACATCCTCAACCAGGTCGGTGCATCGGACTACGTTGGCGTGTTCAACGCGGTCGGCGACCTCAAGGCTGACGGAACCTCGATGTGGGGCTGGGTCCTCGCGGCGAAGGTCGGGTGCGGTTTCGTCGCCGAGATCGGCTCCATGCGGATCAGCGACGAGATCGACGCCCTGGAAGTGATGGGCTTCCACTCTCGAGCCTACCTGGCCGGGACTCGGCTGTGGGCGATGTGGATCGTCGCGCCGTTCCTGTTCGTGACCGGCCTTGGATTCCAGTTCATCGGCTCGTGGGTGGTCACCCAGGTGATGCTGGACACGACCTCGCCGGGTGCGTACTCGAACATCTTCTGGTCCTTCCAGGCACCGGTGGACCTCCTCTACGCCCTGATCTGGGCGATGCTGCTGGCCACCATGGTCACGCTGGTGGGTTGCTACTACGGCTACACCGCCTCCGGCGGCCCGGTCGGCGTCGGCGTCAACACCGCGAAATCGATGATGGTCAACATGATCATCGTCAGTGCGGCGGCGGCCATTCTCTACCAGTTCTTCTTCGGAACCACGATCCAGACACCGATTGCCAACTAGGGCAACGTCGTTGAGTTGAGGAGCCCACAATGGATGCCCATGACACCGAAGTCATGCCGTCGGCGGTGAGCGCCCCCGAGGCCAACGGCGACGGGCACACCGCCTCAGTGCACAACCTGTACAAGTCCTTCGGGTCCTTCCAGGTGATGAACGGACTGAGCCTGAACTTCAAGCCCCGGGCGATCACCACGATCCTCGGGCCGTCGGGTACCGGTAAGAGCGTCCTGCTCAAGCACATGGTGGGACTGCTGGAACCGGATTCCGGCACGGTGAACGTGTTCGGCCAGGACATCTGGGGGATTGCGGAGCGGGAACGGGCGCAGCTGCGGAAGCGGTTCGGCGTTCTGTTCCAGGACGGTGCCCTCTTCGGCTCCATGAACGTCTACGACAACGTGGCGTTCCCGCTTCGCAAGCACACCGACAAGTCCGAGGCCGAGATCCGCGAGATCGTCAACTACCGGCTCAAGGAAGTTGGTCTTGAGGCGGCCGAGAAGAAGGCGCCGAACGAGATCTCGGGCGGCATGAAGAAGCGAGCGGGGTTCGCCCGGGCATTGGTGATGAACCCGGAAATCGTGCTCTTCGACGAGCCCGACTCCGGCCTGGATCCGGTGCGCACCAGCCTGCTCAACGATGTGATCCTCAAGATCCATGAAGAGGACCGCGGTACCTACGTCGTCGTCACGCACGACATCAGGACGGCGAAGAAGGTGAGCGACTACGTCGGACTGATCTGGCAGGGCCGCGTCGTCTACTACGGCCCGGCGGAAGAGGCGTTCAACTCCAGCGATCCGTTCGTGCGGCAGTTCCTCGCCGGAGATTCGGTCGGCCCACTAGGAATGGACTGAGATGTTTCGAGCGGGGAAGCTGGTCGCGCTCGCGGCCGTGGTGACCGCCGTTGTCGGCGGGACGGCCTGGGCGGTCGAGAACGACGAATACGAACTGCAGCTGGTCATGCCCAACGCGGCGAACGTCCTGGAAGGTTCTCGGGTCGAGGTCGACGGGACTTCCGTCGGGAGCGTGACGGGTTTGGAGGCCCGTGACAACCAGGCCCTGGTCACGGTCTCGGTCGACGGGGACCACGCACCGCTGCACTCCGGCAGCAAGGCACAGGTGGAGTGGCGCGGGCTCCTCGGCGAACGGGTCGTCCGGCTGATCCCGGGGCCGGAGGGCAACCCGGAGATCCCCTCCGGCAGCCTGATGAAGGCTGGTTCCGAGCAGGTCGAGCTGGACCAGGTCCTGGCCGCGCTCGACGAGCCCACCCGGCAACACCTGAACTCCACGCTGCAGCAGCTGGACCAGCAGCTCAAGGCGCATCCGCAGGACCTGCGCGGCACTCTGGACTCGGCGGGCCCCGCCGTTCAGGAGCTCGGGGAGATCCTCAAGGCGGTCGGGCAGGACGGGCCGGCGATCCAGAGCCTGATCCGCAACCTGAAGACGATGATGGAACCGGTGGCGGCCCGGCGAACCGAGCTCGAGAAGATCGTGCGCGATCTCAACAGCGCCACCGGAGCCATGTCCTCGGAGCAGGAGCAGCTCAAGCGCGCGCTGAGTGAACTGCCATCCACACTGGACTCCGCGAAGCGGACCATGGACGGCGTTCCCGCTGCGGTCGACGAGGCAGCCCCGCTGCTGCGAGATCTGCGGCCTGCGACTCAGCAACTGACCTCGGTGTCGCAGAACCTGAGCCCGTTGCTGACGGACCTGCGGCCTGCGATCAAGGATCTGCGGCCGACGCTCAACGCGGCCGACGACCTGCTGCAGCACACGCCGGCGCTGCTGGACAGCGCGCACACGACGGTCCCCGGTGTGGACAACGCGCTTACCCAGCTCAACCCGGCCGTTCAATTCCTGCGGCCCTACACCCCGGACCTCATGGGCTGGCTGAGCAACTGGTCCGCGGCGTTCGCGAACTACGACTCGCAGGGGCACTACTTCCACGGGCTGGTGCAGGTCGGGACGAACGTGCTCGACGACAACCCGGGTGCCGCAGTAGGGCTCAAGGGCGGACCGAACTCGCGACCGGCCCCGGGCATGGCCTCGGGCCAAGCGTGGGTCGACGCGAATGGGAGTGCACCGCGATGAGCATTGTGAGAAGTGCAGGACTGAAGGTCGGGCTTTCGCTCGCGGCGGTGGCGGCCGTGGTCGCCACCGGGTTCACCGCGGCGGGAACCGGCGATGACGACGACGTCTCGCTGACCGTGATGTTTCCGGACGCCAGCCCGCTGATCCCGGGCAACCTCGTTCGGCTGTCCGGCGTGGAGGTCGGCCAGATCGAATCGGTCGAGCTGCAAGACGGACAGGCCGCGGTGAAGATGCGGTTGGACCCGTCGGTGCTGCCGTTGCACAGCGACGCCAGCGCGAAGATCCGGCCGGTCACGCTGCTCGGCGAGCGCTTCATCGACCTCAGCCGGGGCTCGGATAACGCACCGGAGATGCAGGAACCGCTGGTCATCCACTCGCAGCGGACGACCCGTGCGGTGGACCTCGACGAGGTGCTCAACTCGCTCGACGACCCCTCCAGCACCGCGCTCGCCGCGCTGGTGACGACGCTGGGCGAGGGAACCGCCGGGCAGGGCGCCAATGTTGACGAAGCGCTCAAGGCGCTCGCACCGGCCATGCAAAACACCCGCGAGCTCGGTGCCGTGCTCGAACAGCAGAACGCGGTCCTCGGGCAGCTGGTGGATCGCACCAGCCCGGTGGCCCAGGCCCTGGCCGAGCGCAACGGTGGCAACCTCGATCAGGCGGTGGAGCAGGGCAAGCAACTGCTGGCCTCAGTGGCGTCCCAGCGGCAGGCGATGAAGGACTCGCTGGTGCAGCTGCCGGGAACCCTGCAGAAGGCCAACCAGGTGCTCTCCGAGGTGTCCGGCGTCGCCGAGGCCGGCACGCCGGTGCTGCGGGACGTCCGGCCGGTGACCGACAACCTCACCCAGATCACCAGCGAGCTCGACGCGTTCGCCGACGCCGCGGACCCGGCGCTGGGTTCGCTGCCGCCGGTGCTGGACAAGGCGAAGGGCTTGCTCGACCAGGCGGCACCCGCAGTCCGGGATCTCCGGCCGGGTGCGGACCAACTCCCGGTCGTGGGCGAGTCCGCGCACAGGCTGGTCGGTGACCTCACGCCTGCGATGAGCACGGCGCTTGACTTCATCAAGTACTGGGCGATGTCCACTAATGGACGTGACGGTCTGAGTAACTACTTCCGCGCGTTCGTCGTGACGACCCCGCAGAGCATCCTGCAGTACCCCGGTGTGGGCGTCGGCCCACCCGGACCGCCCACGCCCGCACCGGTGCCGCAGGTTCCGATTCCGGGTGTTCCGGGTGTGCCTCCGCCACTTCCGGGGCTGCCGAGCGTGCCAGGACTCACCGGTGGGCCCACTGCGAACGGTGACGGCAGCGCGACGGGACTCGACCAGTCGCAGGAAACGGCCCTGGTTGACCAACTGCTTGGAGGTCGCTGATGACAGCGGTGTCGCAATCGACGACGCGGTCGTTCGTCGCCGGACTGGGTGGCCTCGCCGTCCTGGGAGGCGTGGTACTCCTGGGCGTGACGGCCAGTTCTGGGGTGCCCGGCGCCCCGGTGACCACGGTCCGCGCGGAATTCGACCAGGTCGGGGCCTCGCTGAAGGTGGGCAACGACGTTCGTGAGAACAGCTCGCGGGTCGGGCGAGTCGCCGCGCTGACCTACGAGAACGGCCACGCCGTGGCGACCTTGGAACTGGACGGCAACGTGCCTGTGTACAAGGACGCCAAGGCCGAGGTCTGGGACCAGTCCGCACTGGCGAAGAAGGTCGTGGAGATCGACCGCGGCCACGAGGCGACAGGGCCGCTGGGCGACCAGCCCATCGCTGCCGAGCACAACGTGAATTCGGCCGACCTCGACACCGTCCTGGACGTTCTCGACCCGTCGACGCGCGATGCGCTGACCAGCACCCTCCGAGAGGTCGGTGGTGGGGCGGCGGGCCACGGGCAGGACCTGCACGACCTCGTTGAGCACGCCCCCGGGATCCTCAACGGCCTCGGCAACACCGCAGGAGCGCTGAGCTCGCAGGAGACGGACCTGCCGGCACTGCTCGATCGGGCGGATCAGCTGGCGGGCTCGCTCAACGGACGGGAGCAGCAGCTGGCCGATCTGGTGCGTGAAACCGGAGACACGGCCAAAGCCCTGAACCCTGATGACGGAGCACCGCTGCAGGACAGCATCGAGGTGCTGCCCGCGACGCTGCACGAGGCCCGAGCCGGCCTCGACTCGCTCGACGAGCCGTTGGCCGACCTGCGCTCGGCGGTGTCGGACGTCCGCCCGGGCGCCAAGGCGCTGGGCGCGGCGACACCCGATCTGCGCGGCGTGCTCCGTGAGGGCACGGCGCCGATGAACATGGTTCCGGGCGTGGCGGAGAAGGCCGAACCCGCGGTCGCGGATCTGACCCGGACGGTGGCGGACGCGCGTCCGCTGGTGCAGCCGGTGTCGCGCGGGCTGACCGATGCCGCACTGCCGGTGAACATCCTGTCGAACTACAGCACCGAGGTCGTCAACTTCTTCCGGAGGATCGAGAGCATGGTCTCCACCTCCGTCGCACCGGGCGTGCACGGCGCGCGCGTCGGTGTCGCGGCCACTCCGTCGTCCATCGTGGACGGTGGAGTTCTCAAGGATCCGGTGCAGGGGCAGGACCCCTATCCGGCGCCCGGTGAAGTCGATCGTCAGCGCATCGGCCTGCTGCCGAGTGCGATCAGCGGAGGTGGCCAGTGATGTCGTCGAAGAGGCGGAAGCCGAGGTTCGGCTCGCCGGTCGTCATCGGAGCGGTCCTGCTGGCGGTCGTGATCGCTGTGCTGCTGGCCGTGTACCAGAAAGAGCGGATCAGCACCGCGCTGTCGTCCGGCGAGGAGGTCCAGGCGGAGTTCAGCAGGGCCTACCGGGTGATCCCGGCGAAGTCGGACGTGAAGATCGCCGGTGTCGTCGTCGGGACGGTGACCGACGTGGACAAGGCCGAGGGCGACAAGACCATCGTGTCCATGAAGCTCTGGGGCGACAACCCGGGCAAGCTGGGCAGCGCACCGTCGGCCATCATCCGGCCGACGACCCTGCTCGGTGGCAACTACTACGTGGAGCTCAAACCCGGCGGTGAGCGCGAGAAGTTCTCCGGCGATCGAATCCCCGTGCAGCGCACCAGCGTGCCCAGCGAACTGGACAAGATCCTCGCTGCGATTCCCGGGCGTGCGCAGGAGAGCATTCAGAACACGACTCGCCTGACGGATGATTCGCTGAAGGCGGGCGCCGGCGAGAGCCTGGGCAACCTGCTCGAGCACGCGCCGCAGACGCTCAACCCGGCGGGCGAGGTGCTGCACAGCGCCCGCGGGACGAACCCGGACCAGGACCTCTACGGGATCGTGCCGGACCTCAACACGGTCGCTGCGGCGCTGACCCGGCGAGATGGGCAGCTCGGTACACGATCGATTCGCTCGGTGACGTCAGCTCAACGCTCGCGCGGTCGCAACGCCCTCTGGCGGAGTCGATCGACAGCCTGCCCCAGACCTTGTCGGCCACTCGCAGCGGTCTCGACGCGCTGCACGGCAGCCTGGACCGGTTGACCGCCACGGCGGGCAATGCCAGGCCTGCCGCGCAGGAACTGGGCCCGCTGCTGGCCAAGGCCGATCCCGTGATTCGTGAGGCAAGGCCGATGGTCAACGAGCTCCGCCCGCTGCTGCACGACGTGCAGCCTCTGGTCGGACAGCTGGTACCCACAGCGCAGAAGGCGACCTCGACGCTCAACCTCGTGAACGGTCCAGTCCTGGACCGGATCAACGGACCGATTGCTCAGGCCGTGTTGTCGCCGTGGAAGGGCACCGGCGCCTACGAGGGCAACGGCGGTACCGGGCACAAGCTCTACGAGGAAGTCGGTTACCTGGCGGCGCACACCGCGAACCTGTCGAAGTACGGCAACAAGAACGGCCGGATGCTCGGCCTCGGTCTCGGTGCGGGCGTGTCCTCGGTGGGCGGAAAGAACCCCGGTACGGCGCAGTTCCTGCAGTCGCTCGGGCTGCTGCCGGGCGGGATCGAGGTCCTGCCACCGCCGGACAACGCGGGAGACGACTTCTCGCGGTCGCCGGCGACCGCACCTGGGAAGGACCAGTTCCTCCCCCTCCCGGGCGGGCCGACCTCCGGCGCGCCCCAGACCTCAGGGAATTAGGAGCGGACGGTGGACAAGAAGTTCTCGCTCAGCCGGGTTTGGGAGCGCATCCGAACCGTTCCCGGCCTGGGACGAAATCTCCTCGCGCTCGCGGTGGTGATCGTGTGCGGCTTGGTCAGCGCATCGATGATCCTGGCCAACCAGCGGTTCATCCCGCCGTGGCAGGAGCGGTACGAGGTCGCGGCCGAATTCGAGCAGGTTCCGGCGGTCAACCCTGGGCAGCAGCCGAAGGTGCGCATCGCGGGAGTTGAAGTCGGGCAGATCACCCGCAGCGAGGTTTCGGAAGGTGGCCGGGCGAAGCTGACCCTCTCGTTGGAGCCCGGGTATCAGGTGTACCGGAACGCCCGCATGGTGCTGCGTCCGACCAACCCCCTCAACGAGATGTACGTGGAACTCAACCCGGGTGGGCCGCCGGCCCCGGCCTTGCCGCCGAACGGGGTCATCCCCGCGACTCAGACCGAGCGTCCGGTGCAGCCCGACGAGGTGCTCAACCACCTCGACGAGCGGAGCAGGGCGGCGGTGACCAACCTGCTGTCGTCCTCCGACGTGGCACTGGCGAACGCGCCGCAGCACCTGCCCGCCGGGCTCAACGCCACGGACGCGACGCTCGTCCAGTACCAGCCGGTGTTGCAGAACCTGCGAACCCGCAGGGAGAACATCGCCAAGCTGGTGTCCTCGCTGTCGCAGATCAGCGCCGCGGTGGGTCATAACGACGGTCGGCTCACCGAGCTGATGGACGCCAGTGAGCAGACCCTGTCGGCGTTGTCCGAGCACAACGCGGAGCTGGAATCGACGATTGGGCAACTGCCGGAGACCACCGGACAGCTCAAGCGCGCGATGAAGGGCGTCAACGGGCTGACCGGCCAGTTGAACCCGACGCTGGACAACCTCAACGCGGCGTCGGAGCAGCTGCCGGAGGTGCTGCGCAAGGTCAACGGCACGGTCGACAACCTGGGCCGCACGGTCCAGACCGCGCGGCCGGTCGTCTCCGCCGCCGGTCCGGTGGTGCGCGACCTGCGACCGATGGTCGACGACGTGCACACCGCTCTGGGTGACCTGGAGCCGGTGGCGCGCGATGCGGGACCGAACAGCGAACTGGTCGTGTCCTACCTCAACGACCTGCAGGCGTTCATCTTCAACACCAACGGTGCGTTCAGCCTCTCCGATGCCAACGGCGGGTTCATCCGCGGCCACGTCGCGGTGCCGCTGCCGGACGCGGGCGTGCTGCCCGGAACACACGGTGGCAACACGGGCGGGGCTCCGCCGGTGCAGCCCGATCAGCACGGCGGAACTACGGGTGACGGGAGCAACCCATGAGGTTTTTCCAAGGCACTGCGGGCAAGCTCGTCGTGCTGGGGACCTTCTTCGTCCTGTCCATGGTGTACATGGGATACCTGCTGGACAAAGCGGGTGTCACCAACCCGTTGGCGAACTCGCAGTCCTACACGGCGTCCTTCGAGACGTCCGATGTGGACAACGCGATCCCGGTGGGTGACGTGAAGGTAGCGGGCGTCAACGTCGGCAAGATCGACAGCGTCGAGCGCGCGCACGGCAAGGCGCAGGTCGTGGTGAGCCTGGAACAGCAGGCCGCGCCGCTGCACGAGGGCGCCAAGGTCCGGATCGGTGCCAAGTCCCTGGCAGGGGAGTCCTACATCGACATCATCGACGGGAAGGGAAAGGAACTGCCCAGCGGCAGCCGGATCCCGCCCGAAGGCGTCGAGCGGGGCGTCCAGCTGCGCGACGTGATTAACAGCCTTGACCCCAAGACCAGGGAAGCGCTCGGGGGCGTGATCCGCACGGCGGGCGAGGGCACCACCGGGTCGAAGGAGGACATCGCCGGCGCGATGACAGGCCTGGGTCAGCTCGGTCGGCAGGGCTACACGGCAGTGGACGCCATCTCGGCCCAGTCCAAGGACCTGACGACACTGGCGCAGCAGACGACGACCGTCCTGGACGCTCTCGACACCGGACAGGGGCAGATCGCCTCGCTGGTCGAGAACGCGCAGCGGCTGACCTCGGCCACGAGTGGCCAGCAGGAGGACCTGGCCGCGACGGTACGGAGCCTGCCCGGGGTGCTGTCGAGCACCCAAACGGCCACCGGCAAGCTGCACGAACTGTCCTCGTCCGCGGCACCGGTCGCAGCGGACCTCAAGGCGGCGGCGCCGTACCTGAACTCGTCGCTGCAACAGCTGCCGCAGACGACGGAGGACCTGCGCGGGCTGCTCCCGGACCTGAACTCGACGCTGCACCAGGCGCCGGGCACTCTGGACCGGCTTCCGGTCACGGCGCAGGACGTCAGCGCCCTCGTGCCGCAAGCGCGTACGGCGATGACCAACCTCAACCCGATGTTGTCCTACATCAAGCCGTACGGGCCGGAGCTCGGGGCGTTCTTCGCGAACTTCGGTTCAATCTTCCAGTACACCGATGAGGCAGGCATCCACTACTTCCGACTGCTGCCCGACCTGGGCAACGAGGGCATCGTCAAGGGCGTGCCCGTGCCGCTGCCCGGGGTGCTGACCAACAGCAACCCCTACCCGGCTCCGGGGCAGAGCGTTTCACCGGAAGGACCGGATTTCACCAGGCTCCACCCTCAGCCGAACTGACGGCGAGACGGATCCGGGAGCGTGGACGGACCTCCGGGTCGGTGCGAGTCGAAGGACTCCACCGCCCGGAGGTTCCTCCTTCATGACCGCCGGGATTCTCTACATGAGGGCGTGGGCGACGTGGCGATCTCTTCCAGGTCGGGCCTGGAAGGTCGCCAAGTCATCCGTTGTTCCTGCTCATGGAGCTCCTTTTCGCGCTCTGACATGACGGCAAAGAGGCACCCAAAAAGCTCTACGTAATAGGCGACTGAGTGCCTCACAATGTTGTTTTTGGTGGGTGCGCAGAGGTACTGTGTCCCGCATCACGAGGAATGGCACGACGACGTGGAAGGGATGGGGCTGGAGCGATGCGGCTTTGGAAAGCGCCTCTGGCGCGGGTCCGGACACTCCTGGGCCGGTCCACGTCTCCAGCCGAGGAATCGCGAACCGGGCGAAGCGCCGACACGATGCGAAAGCTGTTGGCGTCCCTGGTGGTTCTCGGGGTAGCGAGCGGCACCGTGCTGGGACTGCTGAACTTGCGGGTCGAAACGACGGTGGAGTCCTTCCTCCCGGAAGGCGACCCCAGCGTTGATCGGTTGGAGGAACACGCGGAGGCCTTCGGCGGGAACCCCGTCGTCGTCCTGCTGGAGTCGGAGAAACCCGGGCACCTGCTGCTCGGCGACAAGCAGCTCGAAAAGCTCATGAAGCTCGAGGGATCGCTGTCGCGAGTACCTGACGTGGCCACGGTCTACGGGCCCGGCACGGTCATGAACCAGCTTGCCATCTCATCGCAGAACCTGCTGGCGAGCCTCAGTGGTACCCGCGACGGACTGCGCGCCCGCGCCGAGGCGGAGGCCCGCAACAAGCACGAATCGGAATCGGCGGTCCGTGCCGCCGGCGATGCCGCCACCGCCGACTTCGATCGCCGCTACGGGACGTTGCTCGTCCGCGGCCTGCCCGGCGGACTTCCCACGACCAAGAACCCGAACTTCGTCCGCAACGTCATCTTCGACGAGACCGGCAAACCCCGGGCGCGGTGGCACTTCGTGGTGCCGAAGGAGGACAGCATCGCCGTGCTGGTCCGCCCTCGTGAGGGGATGGACGAGGCGGCCACCCAGCGTCTGGCCACCGGGGTGCGGGAGGCGGTCGGTGCCGCCGGACTGGAGACCAGCAACACCATCACCGGGGTCCCGGTCATCACCTCCGCCCTGACGGCCGAGGCGAGGGCGGAGATCCCGTTGCTGGCCGGGCTGGCCGCTCTCGTGATCCTGCTGCGCTTCCTGATGGCCTCTCCCGGTTCGAGTCTGTTCCGGAAGCTGTGGCCGCTGCTGGCCGCGTTGATCGGCAGTGCGCTGACGCTGGCCGCGTTCGGCCTCACCGGCGTCCCCATCTCCTTCGGCGCGGTGGCGCTGCTGCCCCTGCTGATGGGCATCGGCAGCTCGTTCTCGCTGTACCTGGCAGTTTCCGCCGACCGGCGCCGCGTGCTGGTCGTGTCGGTGGCCAGCGCGGTCGCGTTCGGCTCACTGGCCATCTCGCCCCTGCCGTTCGTCCGCCAGCTCGGCCTGGCGCTGGGCGTGGGTGTGCTGCTCACGGTTGCGGTCACCTTGCTCATCGGCCGCAGGCTCGGCGTCGCACCGACGCTGGCGAAGCCTTCGAGCAGGCCGGCTTCTGTCCCGCGGCGACCCGGCGTGCGCTGGAGCGCGCTCGGGTGCTTGGCCGCAGTCGCGGTTCTGGGCTGGGCCTCGCTGGCCACGCTCGACGTGCGGGCGAACCCCGAGGACGTCGCGCAGGGGCTGCCGGAGCTCGAGCACGCTCGCTACGCCGAGCAGACGCTGGGTTCCTCCGGCGAGGTCAGCATCGTGTTGCGCGGCCAAGATGTGCGCAGCCCGCAGGCGCTGGACTGGATGTTCCGGGCGCAGGACGCGACCGTCTCGCGCTACGGCGACCAGATACGGCCGGTCCTCACCGCCCCGGACCTGTTGAAGTTCTTGGGCGACAAACCGAGCCCCGAGCAGGTCGCGGCCGGCTTGCAGCTGCTGCCCCCGTACCTGACCAGTGCGGTGTTCAGCCCCGACGGCACTCAGGCGGTCATGACATTCGGCTTGAAGTTCCAGGATCTGGACAGGCAAACAGCACTGCTCGATGAGATGCGCGCCGCTCTGCCACCTCCGCCTGGTGCGACGCAGGTCGACGTAGTCGGTCTTCCGGTGTCGGCGGCTCGTGCCTACGAGCTGATCTCGCAGCACCGGTACCTGGACAACCTGGTGGGCATCGGGGCGGCCGGGCTGGTCCTGTTCTTCGGCCTGCGCAGCCGGCGCGACGCTTGGCGCGCCATGGCGGCCGCCGCTCTGGCGACGGGGTGGACCGTTGCCGGGCTGTGGCTGGTCGGTGAGCCGCTGAGCCCGCTGACCATCGCGCTCGGTTCGCTGGCCACCGTCACCGCCTGCGAGTTCACCGTGCTGTTGGCGGAGGAGAACCGCAGTCGCTCAGTCCCGCTCACGCGAGTGGTCGGGTGGGCCTGTGCCACATCGGTGCTCGGGTACCTGGCCCTCGTCCCGTCCAAGATCGTCTTGCTCCGCGACTTCGGCATCACCCTCGCCGTCACCGTCCTGTTGTCCTACCTGGCCGCTCTCGCGGTAGTGCGCCTGAGCCCGTCGTCTTCGCCGAAGAACGCAACGGTGGCCGCCGGCGAAGTCCGCGGCGCCGACATCGAGCTCTCGGAGGTTGTCTCATCATGAAGATCCGCGTGCCCGCCTTCCTAACTCGGGGCGCCCTCGGCCGCCTGAGCGGATACCTCGGCCGCCCTTCGGCATTCGGGATCAAGGGGTACCGAGCGGGCGTCGTCCTCGCGCTGTTCGTGGTGATCCTCGGTGGATCCGGCACGAAGGCCGTGATGCACGCGGCCGAAGCGCTCCCGGATGGAGCGGCTTACCGCGCCCAGGGCGTGGTGGTCACCGAAGAGCAGTTGCGGCAGCGCGTTGGTCTGATGGAATTCGTCTACGGCTTGCAGCAGCCGAAGGAGCCCGCCAAGCAGGACGAGTTCAAGCGCTCGGTGGCCAAGGCGATGGCGGTCAGCGACGTGGTGGACAAGGCCGCTCGCGATCACGGCATCGTGATCGCGGACAAGGCCGCCAGCGATCAGCTGGAGCGGGTGATCAAGGAAACCGGCTACGCCGACCGGCAGACCTTCATCCAGGAGCTCGGCGCGCGCGGCATCTCCGAACGCAACGTCATCGACGAGATCAAGCGGCAGCAGGCCAACGCGCGCCTGTTCGGCGAGGTGACGAAGTCGGTCAAACCGGCCGGCGACGCCGACGCGCAGCGCTACTTCGACCAGAACCGCGCGCAGATGGTCACCCCCGAACAGCGCGACGTCGCCAACATCGTCGTTCCGGACGAGGCCACGGCGCAGCAGGTCCTGCAGCAGGCGAGCGCCGGTGGCGACTTCGCCGCCCTCGCAGGGCAGTTCTCCATCGACGGAAGCACCAAGGACAAGGGCGGTTCTCTGGGACTGGTGCAGGCCACCCAGCTCGACCAGGCCTATGGGAAGGCGGCGTTCGCCGCTCCGGCTGGCGCGGCGTTCGGCCCGGTGCAGACACCGCAGGGCTGGAACGTCGGCCGGATCGGCGAAGTGCGCCCCTCGGTCCCGGTCTCATTCGACCAGGTCAAGGAAGCGATCAAGGGCAAACTGGACAACGACGCGAAGCTCGCCGCCTGGGACCGGTTCCTCGCGGAGCGGATCAAGGACGCCGACGTCACCTACGCAGCGGACTACCTGCCCGCGAATCCGGACGCATCGCCGGTCCAAGCAAGACAGGGCAACTAGGTCGTCGCTGCGGCCGTACGTCACGACACGGAGAAGGAGGAACGACATGCTGGCTCTCGTGCTGGCCGTGGTCTCGGGTGTGTGCCTCGTGGTCGGGTGGTCGGTGGAGCAGATCATCCTGGTGTACGCGGCTTTCGGGATCTCGGTTCTGGGACTGCTGCTGGTGCTGATCGGGGTTTTGCGCAACAAGCCGATCAACGTGCCGGATGCCGACGCGTCTGGCGACCTCGCTGCATCGGACGCGGCGGAAACCGAGCCGGAGGAGCAGGCGGAAACCGCGGCGCCGGCCTCGGCGGGTGACCTCGCGCACGAGGTCTTCGTCGAACGATCCAGCGGCGACCGGCTCGACGCCGACACACCGGTGTACGTCCTGCAGCGCCGCAAGCGGTTCCACGTCGCAGGCTGCACATTGGTGGAGAGCAAGCAACCTCAGGAGCTGACGTTGGTTGAAGCGCGTGAAGAGGACTTCACGGCGTGCTCGGTGTGCCTCGAGGTTGGCGCGGCGGCGTTGCTGTCTGAACAGCGGTGATGCCCTGCCGAAAAAAGCGCTGCGGCGCAGCGCTATCTGGAAGAGAGGCGGCCTCTGGCCGCTGCTCGACTTGATCGATGCAGAGGGTTCGTCCGATAGTGAACCCCTGTCACTGACCGTGGTTCGGTAAAAGCACGTAGTTATACCCGTGACCCCCACCATAGTGGGGCGGTTAACGTGGTGTTTCCAGAGCGCAAGACCAAGGCGAAGGGGCCGGTCATGAGGCTCGAGCACCACCTAGAGTACGCCGGTGAGCCGTGGACCCGCGGTCGGTTCCACGGTTCCCTGTCGGTTGATCGATTAGCGATCCACACGATCGTCTCGGTGGCTCCGCGAGCGCAGTGCGAATTTCGGCCCGCACGCCCTGGTCGCTTAGCAGCACTCGAGACAGCCCGGGTGAACGTTTGAGCCGGGTGGGAGATCGCCAAGGAGGCCGAAATGCGCGTGACCGCTGCTGTCGCCAGGGATGAGGGCCAGCCGTTCATTCTCGAGGAGCTCGAGCTCGACCAGCCACGACCTGACGAAGTGCTCGTCGAAGTGCACTCGGTCGGTCTCTGCCGCACCGACGTCGCGCTGCGGGACCAGTGGATGCCCGTTCAGCTGCCTGCGGTGCTGGGTCACGAGGGTGCAGGTGTGGTCGCGAAGGTCGGTTCCGAGGTCACCAAGGTCGCGCCCGGCGACAAGGTGATCATGACTTTCGCCTCCTGTGGGCAATGCCGCTACTGCCTGGGTGGTCATCCCGCCTACTGCGTGGAACTGCTGGAGCGCAACCTCAGTGGTGGTAGACCCGATGGCAGCAACGCCCTGCACTGCGATCACGGCGAGATGTATGGCTTCTTCATGAGTCAATCCTCGTTCGCCACCCACGCGATCGCCTGCGAGCGCAATGTCGTGAAAGTTGACGACGACACAGATCTCGACGTCGCCGGACCGCTCGGCTGCGGGATCCAGGCGGGCGCGGGCGCGGTGATCAACCGCCTTCGGCCGGAAGCCGGCTCCACCATCGCGATCTTCGGCGTCGGTCCCGTCGGAATGGCGGCGATGATGGCAGCCCAACTCGTCGGATGCAGCAAGATCATCGCGGTCGACACGCAACCGGACCGGCTGGCCCGCGCCGGTGAGCTCGGTGCGACCCACCTCATCGACTCGGGCCGGGTTAACCCGGTCAGCGCCATCCAGACCATCACCGACGGCGGTGTGGGCTACACGGTCGAGACCACCGCGGAGCCAGAGGTGCTGCGGCAAGCGGTGTACAGCCTGGCCGCGCTGGGCACCTGCGCGATCCTCGGTCTGGGGCCGGCCGGCGCCGAGTTGTCCGTCGATATGACCAACCTGCTGCTGCCCGGGCGCACGGTGACCGGTGTGACCTGGGGAGACAGTCGTCCCGACGAATTTCTTCCGCAACTGCTGGAACTCCACGGGCAGGGACGTTTCCCGATCGACAGGATCATCGACACCTATTCGATGATGGACATCAACAAGGCGGTCGAGGACATGGAGGTGGGCAAATGCCTGAAGGCCGTCCTCAAGCCGTGCCGGCTTCCCGCTAGGCGGAACGGGCGGGACGCCTACATGCGGTGACTTCGGCGGTTTCGCCCGGTCGGACGCCCATCGTCCGCAAAAGGGTGGCATTTGGTCTAGGCCGTGGTACTACACTGACCTCGCTCTGCGCAGCGACGCGCCGAGAAAGGGGACATGTCGGGGTGTGTGCTCAGGTCAAGGCTCTTGGCGACGGTCTGACGAGTTTCGTCGGTCGGCGACGTGAGCTGGCCGAGATCACGCGGCTACTCGGTGAGTCGCGATTGGTGACCCTCACCGGCGTCGGCGGCGTGGGCAAGACCCGTCTGGCGTTGCGCGCTGCCGAGCATGTGCGAGAGGAGTTCCCCGACGGCGTCTGGCTCGTAGAGCTGGCGAAGGTCAGCGAACCGGCGTTGCTCCCGAACGTCGTCGCGGAGGCACTGGGCGTGCGGGACCAGACGACGCGTTCGCGCGAGGCGGTGCTGCTGGAATACCTCGAAGGCCGCCGGTTGCTGCTCATCATGGACAACTGCGAGCACCTGCTGAGCTCGTGCGCGACGTTGATCGCGAAGCTGTGCCGCGCGGACAACAGGCTGGTCGTCCTGGCCACAAGCAGGGAAGCGCTGGGAATCCTCGGCGAGCGCAGCTGGCCCGTTCCTCCGCTGTCGATGCCCGACCTGGCGAACGTGGCTCCCGCGCGAGGAGGGTACGTCTACGGCCACGAAGCGCTGGACCTCTTCGAAGAGCGTGCGCGCATGGTGCTTCCGGACTTCTCGCTCGACCAGGCGACCAAGCAAACGGCCTCGCAGCTGTGCCAGGGCCTGGACGGCCTTCCGCTAGCCATCGAGCTGGCTGCGGTGCGGTTGCGGTCCATGTCGATCGACCAGATCCACGAGCGGCTCCGGGACAGATACCGCCTGCTGAGTTCCGGGAACCGCGGTGGCCCTGCCCGTCACCAGACACTTCGGGCTGCGGTGGACTGGAGCTATGACCTGTGCACGGAGCAGGAGCGGGCGCTGTGGGCCAGGCTGGCGATCTTCGCAGGAGGTTTCGACCTCGAAGCCGCCGAATCGGTGTGCTCCTTCGACGGCATGACCGGCGATGACGTCGTGGAACTTCTGACCAGCCTGGTGGACAAGTCGATCGTGCTCCGGGAAGGCACCGGAACCAAGGTGCGCTACCGGATGCTCGAGACGATTCGGGCTTACGGTAGGGAGAAGGCCGCTACCGCCGGGCTTGAGCGCATCTTCCTGCAACGCCATCGCGACCACTACCTGCGGCTGGCCGAAACGTTCGATGCCAGCTGGTTCGGAGCCGACCAGTTCCGCTGGTGGGACCGGATCCAGGGTGAGCAGGCCAATCTGTGGGCAGCGCTGGACTTCTGCTTGACCACACCAGGCGAAGAAGCCCGCGGCATGCGCCTGGTCGGCTCCCTGTGCTTCTACTGGAACGCTTGCGGTCACCTCCAGGACGGCAGGTACTGGATCGGCCGAGCGCTGAACGCGGATCCGACGGCCAGCTCGGAGCGGGCCAAAGCTCTGTGGGTCAACGGCTACATCGCCATGACCCAAGGCGACGGCCAAGTGGCCATGCACTACTTCGAGGAGTGCCTCGCCCTCGCCGAGGAGCTGGGAGACGAACGTGCTCGATCCTTCGTATTCCAGTTCCGTGGCTCGGCGGAGCAGTTTGCGGGAAACCTCGAAGAAGCCGAGAGTCTGCTGCTCAAAGCCGTTGAAATGCACAGGAACTCCGGTTTGGTGGACTCGCTGACGGTGCTGGGCGTCGCGCAGCTCGCTTTCGTGTCCTGCCTGCTCGGGGAGACGGAGCGCGCGATCGAGCTGTGCGAGGAGTGCCGGCTCACCAGCGAGGCGCATGGAGAGAGGTGGGCGTATTCGTGGGCGATGTGGGTTTCCGGCCTGGCCCGCTGGACGCGTCGTGAGTTCGCGGAGGCGGCGAAGGCGCTGAAGGCCTCGCTGGAAGTGAAGGGCAGCCTCAACGATCGCCTGGGCGTCTCCGCATGCGTTGAGATGCTTGCATGGACCGCGGTCGAGGACGGCAACGAGGAACGGGCTGCACAGCTGTTCGGGGTCAGTCGCGAATCCTGGGCCGCGGTCGGCGACCCTCTCTTCGGCTCGCAGGCGATGTTGGAAACCCACGACCGGTACGAGGAGCGGGTCCGCGACGCGCTCGGACACCGGGCGTTCGAGGAGAACATCCGTCGTGGCGGGCAGCTCGACAACGCCAACGCGATGTCGCTCGCCAGAGCGGGCCAAGAACCGCAGGTCGGTTCGCGCCTGGCGCACTTGACGCGCCGTGAACTCGAAGTCGCGCGTTTGGTGGCGGAAGGCATGACGAACAAGGAGATCGCGACCCGGCTGGTGATCTCGCAGCGGACCGTCGAAGGGCACGTCGAGAACGTGCTCGGCAAGATGGGCGTCAAGTCCCGAACGCAGGTGGCGATTTGGTTCACCAGCCGGGATGCGACCTTGAGCTAGTCCGCGCCGTACCGCGTCCGAGTGCAACGCATTAAGGTGCTGGATCGCCTGAGCTGTAGGTAGTTGGTTTCTTCTGTGTGCGGGTATTTTCACGCGTCTTCGCTGTCGAGGGTACTTGCTGTGGTGCTGATCGGTGCAGATGTGGGGGCCAATGTCTGGTCACCTACTTCCAAAGAAAGCACTACACAGATTGATTGCAAGTGAATCAAAGTGTAGTATTACTCGGGTCGGCACTCGTGGGATCTAGGCGTGGATCCCAGTCGGCGGGCATAGGTGTTCGCCCGGAAGTGCGGAGCCTGTCGGCGTCGGATCGAGGTTCGACACCGACAGGGCGGTTCGTGGAGTTGTCGGTCCCGAGAGCTCGGGCCCGCTAGGAGGTTTCGCGTGAGCACTTCAGTCGAGCAGGTGAGCCGGGTGGTGATCCGGTTCGCGGGTGACTCCGGTGACGGCATGCAGCTCACCGGTGATCGGTTCACCTCCGAAACCGCGGTGTTCGGCAATGATTTCGCCACCCTTCCCAACTTTCCGGCCGAGATCCGGGCACCGCACGGCACGTTGCCCGGTGTTTCGTCGTTCCAGCTGCACTTCGCCGACACCGACATCGCCACGCCGGGCGACAGGCCCGACGTGCTGGTCGCGATGAACCCGGCTGCTTTGAAAGCGAACATCGACGATCTTCCGGCGGGCGGGACGCTGATCGTCAACACCGACGAGTTCACCAAGCGGAACCTGGCCAAGGTCGGCTACGAGACTGATCCGCTCAACGACGAATCCCTCGAGGGCTACTCGGTGCACCAGGTGCCGATGGGCACCCTGACTCGTGGGGCGTTGGAGGACTCCGGCCTGTCGAAGAAGGAGGCGGAGCGCTCGAAGAACATGTTCGCGCTGGGCCTGCTGTCCTGGATGTACAACCGCCCGGTGGAGGGCACCGAACGGTTCCTGCGTGAGAAGTTCGCGAAGAAGCCGGACGTCGCCGAGGCCAACGTTGATGCCTTCCGGGCCGGCTGGAACTACGGTGAGACCACTGAGGCGTTCGCGGTCAGCTACGAGGTCGCGCCGGCGCGGCTCGCCCCCGGCACGTACCGGCAGATCACCGGCAACACCGCGCTCGCCTACGGGATCATCGCCGCCGCACGCTGTTCGGAACTGCCGGTGCTGCTCGGCACCTATCCGATCACGCCGGCCTCGGACATTCTGCACGAACTGGCCAAGCACAAGAACTTCGGCATCACCACACTTCAGGCCGAGGACGAGATCGCCGGTGTCGGTGCTGCACTGGGTCACGCCTTTGGCGGCGGTCTCGGCATCACGTCGACCTCGGGGCCGGGGTTGGCGCTGAAATCGGAGATGATCGGCTTGGCGGTCATGACCGAGCTTCCGCTCCTGGTTCTGGACATCCAGCGAGGTGGGCCTTCCACCGGGCTGCCCACCAAGACCGAGCAGGCGGACCTGCTGCAGGCGATGTACGGGCGGAACGGGGAATCTCCCGTCCCGGTGGTCGCGCCGGCATCACCCTCGGACTGCTTCGACAGCGTGCTCGAAGCGGCGCGCATCGCGTTGACATATCGAACCCCGGTGGTGCTGCTGTCCGACGGTTCGATCGCCAACGGGTCCGAACCGTGGCGCATCCCAGACGCTTCGCAGCTGCCTGACCTCAGGGTCCACTTCGCCTCGGAACCCAACTCGACCGACGGATCCGGCGACTTCTGGCCGTATCTGCGCGACCCGGAGACGCTGGCGCGGCCGTGGGCGGTGCCGGGCACTCCCGGCCTCCAGCACCGGATCGGTGGTCTGGAGAAGGAGGACGTCAAGGGCGGCATCTCCTACGATCCCGACAACCACGACAGGATGGTCCGACTCCGGCAGGCCAAGGTCGACGGTGTTGAAGTTCCTGACGTCGTCATCGACGACCCGGGCAGGCAGGCCAGGTCACTGGTACTGGGCTGGGGCTCGACCTACGGCCCGATCAGCGCCGCCGTGCGTCGGGTCCGCAACCAGGGCTACGCCGTCGCGCACGCCCATCTTCGCCACTTGAATCCGTTCCCGAGCAATTTGGGTCAGGTGCTGCACGACTACGAACGCGTACTGATCCCGGAGATGAACCTCGGCCAGCTCGCCACCCTGATCCGGGCGCAGTTCGTGGTCGACTGCGCGACCTACACGAAGGTCGCGGGACTGCCGTTCAAAGCCGAGGAGCTCCAGGGCGTTCTCACCGATTTCCTAGAGGGAGTACGAGCATGACGACGGATCTGGGACTGCCGCTGCTCGGCGGGCAGCACGAGGTCCCCAAGAGCGCTGAACCGCAGAACGCCAAGGACTACAAGTCCGACCAAGAGGTGCGGTGGTGCCCGGGCTGCGGCGACTACGTCGTGCTCAACGCGGTGCAGTCCTTCCTGCCGACGCTGGGGCTCAAGCGCGAGAACATCGCCTTCATCTCGGGGATCGGTTGTTCCTCGCGGTTCCCGTACTACCTCAACACCTACGGCATGCACTCCATCCACGGACGGGCCCCGTCGATCGCCACCGGGCTGGCGGTCTCACGTCCGGATCTGTCGGTGTGGGTGGTCACCGGTGACGGCGACGCGCTGTCCATCGGCGGTAACCACCTGATCCATGCGCTGCGCCGCAACGTGAACATGACGATCCTGCTGTTCAACAACCGGATCTACGGGCTAACGAAGGGGCAGTACTCGCCGACCTCCGAGCAGGGCAAGGTCACCAAGTCCACGCCCCTGGGCTCGCTGGACGGCCCCTTTAACCCGGTCTCGTTGGCGCTGGGCGCCGAGGCCGGCTTCGTCGCGCGGTCATCGACTCCGACCGCAAGCAGCTCACGGAGGTGCTGCAAGCCGCTGCCGACCACCGCGGATCGTCGTTGGTCGAGATCTACCAGAACTGCCCGATCTTCAACGACGGCGCCTTCGACGCACTCACCGACAGGGAGGAGTCGCAGCACCGCGTCATCCCGCTCCGGCACGGCCGGCAAGTGCGGTTCGGGCCGGGCGCGGAGGTGGGCGAGGGGGAGTACGGGGTGGTGCGCGACCCAGCCGCCGGTGGGCTGTCGGTGCGACGGGTCTCCGAGGTCGGTGCTGATGCGCTGGTGGTGCACGACGCGACCGCCGCCGATCCCACCCAGGCCTTCGGCCTGTCCCGGCTCACCGGCCCGGACCTCGGGCATGCCGTGACCGGGATCTTCCGGCAGGTCCAGCGCCCAGCGTACGACGACCTCGTCCGCGAGCAGGTTCGTGCCGCCGCCGACGCGAAACCGGCGGATCTGCAGGTACTTCTGAACGGGAACGATACCTGGACCGTATCCCCCTGATCGAATCCGAACACCCCGAAGCAAACGGGAATCGCCGAAAGCAGCGGGAATCCCGATGATCGATCGTTCGCTCCGGTATTCGGCCGGCGAACGCCAACAACGCCGTCGCACCGAATCCGGACAACGGAGGTCTGTGATCATGGTTCGAAACCGGGGACAACGAGGCGGGAGTCGAAACCGCGGCACCCAGCGCCGAGTGTGGTGCTATCAGGCGGCGGCATTGGTCGGGATGCTCGCGCTGAGCGCTGCGGACCAGACCTCGTGGGTCGGCGAACCGAGCGTCGAGGCCACCGGCTCGAACGCCGAGCGTCCCCTGCCGCGAAACCTGCCCGAGCCACCGCCGCCGGTTCTCACACCCCAGGCCGCGGTCGCGGGTGGGGAGCCACAGGCGCGCACGTCCACTGCGGGCCCGGCGGCGCCGAAGTACGGAATCCCCTCCACGGTGCTGGACTCCTACCTTCGGGCGGTCGACGTCCAGCAGCGGGAGAACCCGGGATGCCGCATCACCTGGACGCTGCTGGCCGGCATCGGCAAGGTCGAGTCCGGGCACGCGCGAGGCGGCGACGTCAGGCCGGACGGCACGCTGATCCACCCGATCTACGGGCCCTCGCTCAACGGCACGAACAACACGGCAGCGATCGAGGGCGAGGGCGGCTGGGCTCGCGCGGCCGGCTCGATGCA
The DNA here is from genome assembly GCF_045278815.1 of Saccharopolyspora sp. ID03-671. Lineage (NCBI taxonomy): Bacteria > Bacillati > Actinomycetota > Actinomycetes > Pseudonocardiales > Pseudonocardiaceae > Saccharopolyspora > Saccharopolyspora sp. ID03-671. Next base: position 1,695,316 of record NZ_CP134054.1, on the reverse strand, counting down.
GTTCATCCCGTCCTCGTGGGATCGGTGGGGTGCCGACGGCAACGACGACGGCGAGACGAACCCGCAGAACGTCTACGACGCTTCGCTCGCCGCGTCCCGCTACCTGTGCGCGGACGGCCGCGACCTGTCGACGCCCGAGGACCTGCGGGCCGCGATCTTCAGCTACAACCACTCCGGTGAGTACGTGAACCTCGTGCTCGGGTGGATGTCGGCCTACGAGAACGACGGAGGGGGAGTGCCCGACCGGCACGCCTCGTCCGACCTGCTGCACATGGCCGCTTACGACTCGAGCGACGCCGAGAGCGAGTCCTCGGCGCAGCCCACCGCGCCACCGCCCCCGCCACCGGCGGCGGAGCAGCCGCAGGAACCCGAACCGCCTCAGGACGACGACGGCGGTCAGCCTGCGCCTGCTCCGCGGCCCACCCCGGAACCCGAGCCCGAGCCGGTGCGGGTGCTGGAGCCCGTCAAGGAGCTCCTTCCGCCACCGGTCAACGACGGCCTGGCACCGGTGGTCAAGCCCGTGGAGCAGGTCGTCGATGCCGCTCCGCTGCCGAACATCCTCAGCCCTGGCCGCTGAGCCGGAGATCGCTCACTCGCAACAGCAACGGAGGGCGAGGCCGCGTCACCGCTCCCACCACGAGCGGCCTCGCCTGCCGCGGAAGGTGGTCGTCGGGCGGACGACCGAGGAAACCGAGAGGAACCACAGCCGTGACCTACGTGATCGCCGAGCCGTGTGTGGACGTGCTCGACAAGACCTGCATCGAGGAGTGCCCCGTCGATTGCATCTACGAGGGCGGGCGGATGCTCTACATCCACCCCGACGAGTGCGTCGACTGCGGTGCGTGTGAGCCGGTGTGCCCAGTGGAGGCCATCTACTACGACGAGGACGTCCCGGACGAGTGGGCGGCCTACACCAAGGCGAACGCCGACTTCTTCGAGGAGTCCGGTCTGTCCGGCGGTGGTAAGAAGACGGGCAAGACTGACTTCGACGTCGCCCCGATCGCAGGGCTTCCGGCGCGGGTGGCTGGGCACTGACCAGCAGGGAAAGGGATGAAGGAGGCCCCGGCCACCCGACTGCGCGGGCGGCCGGGGCCTCCTCGGTTCGGTCGTGGTCAGCTGCGAGGAGCGAGCCGGTCGAGGACTTGGGCGGCTTCCTCCGCCATGTGCGGGACGAATTCGGCGACCTTGATGACCTCGCCGATCGCACCGGCGACCTGCCCGGCGAGAACGAGTCCGTCCTCGACGTCTCCCTCGGTCTGCGCGCGCTGCATGGACTCGATCTTCCAGCGAAGCAGCTCGGCGGGGTCAGTGGCGTCGTCGTGATCCTCGACCAGCCGCAGGGATGCCCGGTTCCGCAGACCGCGGCACGGGCCGTAGACGCCCGTGAAGGCGACGTCGTCGCCCTCCTGCGCGGAGAGGAGCGCCTGCGCGTAGGACGGGTGCCAGTCGGAATTCTCCTCCGAAGCGATGAACCTCGTGCCCATCGCCACCGCCTCCGCGCCCATGCACAGCGCTGCAGCGAGGGTGCGGCCGTCCTTGGCGCCACCCGAAAGAACGACGGGCACGTCGACGGCCGCGGCCACGGAGGGGACGAGGACGTAGGTGTGCACCCCCTTGCTCGGTGCGTGGCCGCCCATCTCGAAGCCCGCCGCGATGACCGCGTCGACGCCGGCCTCCTGAGCCTTGACCGCCTGGGCGGTGGATCCGACCTTGTGCTGGTGGACCATGCCGGCGTCCTTGATCGGCCCGACGTACTTGCCCGGGAAACCGGCCGAGGTGGTCAGCACGGTCAACCGCTTGGCGATCTCGCTATCGCCGGCACGGGCTTCGAGCGCGGTGTTGATGTAGGCATCGGTGAAGGCCAGCACGTTGCCGTCGCCGTCCACACCGACCGGGATGTTGACCGCGAAAGGTTTGTCGGTCAGCGCGGCGCATTCCTCGATGTGCTCGCGGAAGGTGCGGGAGCCTTCCGCGAGGTCGCGTGGAAACCCGGGCATGCTCACCGTGCCGAGACCGCCCGCGTTGCTGACCGCCGCGGCGAGCTTGGGGGTTTTGAACGGCCCCAGACCTTCTTGCACGATCGGGTGTTCGATTCCTGCCAGTCGCGTGTACCGGTTGCTGATCGGCGCCATGGTTCGTCGGCTCCTCGGGGGTCGGTGAGCGGGCTTGTGGGCGGCGCGCGAACGGTCGCCCGATCAAGTCAATGTACATTTCAGGGCACTAGGGGGCCAGAGGTGTATGGCATGACTGTCGCGCGCGACCTCGGCTAAGTGGATGATCGAGCAAAATCTTATACATTTTTGGGCGCTCAGTGTTGCGAAGTGTCCAGTGTTGGGGTTACACATGGTGGGGACAGTCAAACGGGGGCGCAGCTCCCGCAGCTCGCCTCCGCCCGCCGCGGGCGGAGGCACGAGAAGGCAGGTGACACGTGTCGGAGGCACTCGCGTCCGCTCTGGCCCCGCTCGCTGAAGTCGCCGAAGATCCGGACGCCTACGTGGTGCGGTGGAAGGAGCGCACCGGCGGCAAGGCCGTCGGGGTGTTCCCGATGAACTTCCCCGTCGAGATCGCGCACGCCGCCGGGGCGCTCCCGGTGCTCATCCAGGAGAGCCGCGAGCCCGACAGCATCGGCCGCAACCTGCTGGCCGAGTTCTACTGCGGCTACACCCGCAACATCGCGGACTCCGCGGCCAAGGGCAAGCTCGACATCTACGACGCCTTCTTCAACGCCGACCACTGCATCCAGCTGCTCGGCGCGGTGGACGTCATCAGGTCGGAGTCGCCGGAGAAGCCGATGTTCTACGGCCACCTGCCGACGTCGCTGACCGACGAGTGGACGCCTTCCGAAGCGCGGAAGATGATGCAGGCCTTCCTCGACGAGGTCGCCGAGTTCGCGGGTGCTCCGATCACTCCGGAGGCTCTGGCGAGCAGCATCGCCCTGTTCAACGAGAACCGCAGGCTGCTGCGCGAACTGTTCGCTGCGCGCCGTGCGGGGGATGCCTGCTTCACCTCGGAGCAGATGCAGATCCTGGTCAAGTCCAGCATGGTCATGGACAAGGCCGAGCACACCGCCGCGCTGCGGGAGGTGATCGCGGCGGCGGCCGTTGCAGCCCGCGACGACCGCGTCCGGATCTACCTGTCCGGGCATCTCTGTCACGCACCGAAACCCGAACTGCTGCGCACGATCGAGGAGTGCGGCGCGATCGTCGTCGACGACGACCTCTTCACAGGTGCCCGATACATCTCGACCGACGTCGCCGAGGGCATCGACCCTGTCGAGGCGATCAGCCGGTGGTATTTGCAGCGCGACGTCTCCATGCCCTGCCCGACCAGGGTCAAGCACGAGGTGGACTGGGAAGAGCAGCTCGTGCGGTCGGTCCGGGAAAGCGGCGCTCAGGGCGTCATCGTGCTGATGGTCAAGTTCTGCGAACCGCACATGCTCTATTACCCCGAATTGCGAAAGAAGCTGGACGAGCAGGGGATTCCGCACCTGCTCATGGAAACCGAGCACGAAGGGCTCCCGGCGGAGACGGTCCGGACCAGGGTGGAAGCGCTGCTGGAACGGATTCGCCGGACGCAGCTCGTCAGTCCCTGACCAACGTTTCGCAGCTCTCTCGACTCAGGAAGTGATCACGTGAGCACAGCAGTCATGGAAAAGGCCAATCGTCTCGAGGCCACCAAGACCGGGGGCACGATGGTCTCCGATTACTGGGACCGCGTCTTCAACGCACGCGAGCGCGGCGAGAAGGTGGTCTGGTACAACGGCTCGGCGCTCAATCCGATCTTCCAGGCCGCGGGCCTGGTCTGGTGCCACGGTGAAGCCTTCTCCGCCCGGCTCGCCGCGCAGCACCTCGAGGAGCCTGCCCAGCAGGCCGGACAGGAGTACGGCTACGTCGGGGAGCTGTGCTCCTACGCGCGGACTCACCTGGGCTGCGCGGTGCTCACCCAGAAGAACCGCCAGGGCGAGGCCACCGGGATCGTCGGCATTCCCGACCAGCAGGAGCTCGCGAGCCGGCTGCCCGCTCCGGACTTCTTCGTCAACGCTTACGCCGGGTGCAGCACGGGTCAGCAGTGGGACGACATCACCTATCGCGTCTTCGGCAAGGAAGTCCCGATCTTCAACGTGTCGCTGCCGTTCCTGTGGGGAAACAAGCCCGACGCCGGCTACCTCGTCGGCGAGGAGTGGGAGCACGCGACGAAGTACGTGTCCGACCAGTTGCACGAGCTCGTTTCCTTCTTGGAGATCATGACCGGCAAGCCGTTCGACTGGGACGCGCTGCGGCAGAACATGGCCTACATCAAGCGCGCCTCGGAGCTTCGCCGGGCGGCCATGGCGCTGTGCAAGCTGGCACCGACGCCGGCGACGTTCTGGGACTGGATCTCCTGCATCGCGCACATCAACTTCCTGCCGGCCAGCCAGGAACTGGTGGATTACTTCGGCGCGATCAAGGACGAGATCGAGCGTCGCGTCGCCAACGGGACCAGGGGAGTGCGCGACGAGCACTACCGGGTGTACTTCGACGGCATCATGAACTGGAACAAGCTCGGCTGGCTGTCCAGGAAGTTCGCCGAGCACGACGTCGCCGTGGTGGCCGGGCGCTACACCCACCAGGCGTTCTGGCAGGAGCCCCACCTGATCGACCCGGAGGACCCGATCCGGGGCATGGCACAGCACTACCTGCTGTGCCCGACCAACCACGGCACCAAGACGATCCAGAACCTGATCCTCTCCGAGTGCGAGCAGTACAACGTGGATGGTCTGGTGTTCCACTCCACCCGCACCTGCCGAGCGTTCACCAACCCGCAGAAGCTGGTCGCCAAGGCGGCCCAGCGCGACCTCGGCATTCCGTCGATGTTCTTCGAAGGAGACGTCGCAGACGCCTCCTTCTACAAGGACGACGTGCTGGAGAGCCGGCTGGTGGCGATGCTGGAGGGCATCGACGTGCGCCGGAGTCAGGCCGCCGCAGGCTGATTTCACCGTAGGGAGCGGGAAGGAGGCGACGATGACGGATCACTACATGGGTGTCGACCTCGGCTCGACAACTGCCAAAACGGTGATCGTCGACGAAGCGGGCGAGATCGTCGCCTCCGAGGTCGTGCAGATGGGCGCGGTGAGCCGCGCCGGTCTGAACCGTTCACTATCCGCGGCACTGCGATCGGCCGCCTTGGAGGAGTCCGACATCGCCCAGACCATCGCGACCGGTTACGGCCGCCGCCTGGTACCTGGCGCAGGACGCACGTTCACCGAGATCACCTGCCACGCCCGGGGTGTCGCGGCGATGTGCCCGGGAACCAGGCTCGTCATCGACATCGGCGGGCAGGACAGCAAGACGATCCTGGTGGACGACTGGGGCATCGCTGAGAACTTCGCCATGAACGACCGGTGCGCCAGCGGTACCGGCAGGTTCTTCGAGGTTCTCGCCCGCGCGATCGAGTGCGACATCGCCGAACTCGCCGATCTCGCTCTGAGCGGGGAGAAGGACCTCGAGGTCAGCAGCATGTGCGCGACCTTCGCCGAGACAGAGCTCATCTCGCTGCTCGCAGCGGGCGAACGGCGCGAGGACATCGCCGCTTCGGTGCACCGCGCGGTGTCGGCGCGCACGCTCGGGCTCGTCGCGCTCGTCGGCAAGAAAGCCCCCGTCGTGATGACCGGTGGCGTGGCGAGGAACGCGGCGGCGGTGCACTTCCTGGAAGAAAAGCTACGACTTCCGGTCACCGTGCCGGAATCGCCGCAGATCACCGGCGCGTACGGGGCGGCGCTGCTGGCCCGTGAACGGGGGCGCGACGCCACGGCACCCGGATCCGAGGAGGACGAGCGTGCCGGAGACCTCACCCGAGAGACGTCCCGATCGTGCTCGACCTGCGGCGTGCCGAACCAGGGGAGCGACCCGGCCGATCACCCGATGATTCCGCTGCGCCCCATCTGATCTCGCCCTTCCCGGGGTAGCAATCCGGACGCCGTTTGCTCGACCGGGCGGGTTCGAAACGAAAGGAAACGTGACATGACCGACCGGACGGACGGCCCACCCCGCGGTGCCGACGGCTACGACTTCTCGGAAACCGCCGTGCTCATCGCGGGGGGAACCTCCGGGGTGGGCCTGGCGACCGCTACCGCCTTCGCCCAGGCGGGCTGTCGCCGGCTGACCGTGCTCGGGCGCAACGAGGAACGCGGGGAGCGTGCGGTCGAAACCGTGCAGAAGGCGGTGCAGGGTGCCGAACTCGAGTTCCTGTCGACCGACGCCAACAACCCCGCCGCGGCCGAAGAGGCCGCGCGGGAGGCGAACCGGCGGATGGGCGCGATCGACGTGCTGGTCAACTCGACCGTTGCGCCGTACTCGCCGACCCTGCTCCGGAACACCCCCATCGACCAGGTCGCCCAGGTGGTCACCGAGCAGTCCGTGGGGCCGCTGCTGATGAGCCGCGCGGTTCTTCCGCACATGTCGGAGCAGCAGGCCGGCTCGATCATCAACATCGCCTCGGACGCGGCCAAGGTTCCGACGCCTGGCGAGACCTGCATCGGTGCCGCCATGGCCGCCATCGTCACGTTCTCCCGGACCCTCGCGTTGGAAGCCAAGCGTGACGGCGTGCGAGTCAACGTCATCACCCCGTCCCTCATCGTCGACACCGGTTCCTATGACCGGGCGATGAACCAGGAGTTCAGCAAGAAGATCTTCGATCGCATCATCTCCCAGGCCCACCTCGGTCTCACCGAACCGGCAGACCTGGCCAATCTCGCACTGTTCCTGGCCTCGCCGATGTCTCGGCTCATCACCGGCCAGGTCGTCAGCGTCAACGGCGGAATCTCCGTGGCCTGAGAACGCGGCTCATCACGGCCACCGCTCACATCGGTGGCCGTGCTGGGTGGTGCGGCGAACCCAGAGTGACAGCCCGACAGAGAGGTCGGACTTTGACAACCCAAGAGAAGGTACGCGCCGCTGACGGCTATCCGGTCGAGCGAAACCTCGCCCGGCGCTTCGACGAGAAGCTGCGGCGCCGGTCCGTCGGAGACCACCGCGATCCGCAGTCCCTCCCTCAGAGGCGGGAGAGGCTGGAGCGCTTCCTGTCCGGACGCGTGGAGGGTGCGTTCGAGGTCCAGGATTTCGCCCGTCTCTCCGGTGGAGGTGCCAACGAGTCCTACAGCTTCCGTCTCGTGCACGCCGACCGCAGTGATGAACTGGTGCTGCGGGTGAAGGCTCCGGTGGGTATCTGCATCACCGAGGTGGAACGGGAATTCCAGCTGTTGCGCGCCACTCACGGTGTGATCCCCGTGCCCAAGCCCTACTGGGTGACGACCGATCCTGATGACTTCGGTGAACCCGCCTTGATCTCCGGCAAGGTGGATGGTGTTCCGTCTCCCACGCAGAACATCCCCCACGCGACCGGGCTCGGCACCGCTTATGGCCCGGGCTTGTGGCCGCTGCTCGCACCGCAGTTCGTCGAGCACTTGGCCAGGCTGCACGCCCACGACTGGTCCGGCGACGACCTCAGCGGTTTCGATCTGCCTCGTCCGAACACCACTGACGCGATCGACTGGCGGCTGGCCATGTGGAACCGCGCTTGGGACGAGGACGCGCTCGAACCTCACCCCACGGTGCTGCTGGCCCGGCAATGGCTGGCCGAGAACCGGCCCGTCGTCGACCACGTGTCGCTGCTGCACGGCGACTACCGGAACGGCAACTTCCTCTTCGACGAGGAGTCTGGGGAGATCACAGCGATCCTGGACTGGGAGCTGGGATACCTCGGCGACCGGCATTCGGACCTCGCCTACGCGATGCTCCCGGGCTGGGGGCATCCGGACGACAACGGCCGCTACCTCAACTCGGGCCTGGTGCACACCGACGCCTTCATCGCCGACTACGAGCGGATCTCGGGCCTTTCGGTGGACCGGGAGCGGCTGGACTACTACCTCGTCCTCAACCTGTACTGGGCGGTGGTCTCGCTGATCGGTACCGGGCCGTGCACCGCCGCCGCCCGGATGACCGAGCTCGACGTCATGTACAACTTCATCTCCGGTCTCGGCGGCTACTTCATCGGCGAGCTCAACCGGATTCTGGCGAAGGACTGATCATGGTTCCCACCGTCACCCAGCAACTGCGGTCGATGCGTCGCCGATTCTGCGACACGATCCTCCCGGCACTTCCCCCTGACGCGGAATTCGCTCATGAGCAGGCGAACTTGATGTTGGCCACCTTCGACTGGTTGCTCGACACCCACGAGCACGAGTACCGCTACCAGGTCGTGGAGAACAACGAATACCGGAGCCTGCTCACCGAACTGGTCTTCCTCGCCGGTGCCGCCGTCGGCGAACAGCTGCGTGAGGAAGCCGATGCATGCCTGGCCGAGCCAGGACCCGCGCCAGGCGAGGCGAGCATTCCGCAGGCCGATCTCGCCGACCAGACCCGCCGACTCAAGGAGCATGCGATGCGCCTGGTTTCAGCGCTTCTCGCTGACTCCGAGTCCGCCGAGGCTCGAGCGCTGCTCGCGAAAACGGCGCGTGCGCAGGGGCATCGCGATCTCGCCTATTACCGGCTTACCGGATTCCCGCGCGACGCGGCAGAAATCCAGTCCACGCTCGACTCCGTTCAGCACGACTGACCCCGACATCGGCGGAAGGGAAGCAGCGTGGATGATCAACTGAAGCAATTCGAACTGCACGTCGCCCAGGGCGAGCTCGACGACCTCCGCGGTCGGCTGGAGCGCGTGCGGTGGCCAGATGAGCAGCCCGTCCAGGACTGGTCGCAAGGAATCCCGCTGTCCTACGTCCAGGGGCTGTGCGCCTACTGGGCCGACGGCTACGACTGGCGCCGGTGCGAGGACAAGCTCAACGCCGCGAATCAGTTCAAGACCGAGATCGACGGAGTGGACATCCACTTCCTGCACGCGCGATCTCGGCACGAGGGTGCCCTCCCACTCATCCTCACGCACGGCTGGCCGGGCTCTGTCCGGGAGTTCCTCGACCTCGTCGAGCCGCTCACCAACCCGCCGGATCCCGCGGACGCCTTCCACGTCGTCTGCCCGTCGTTGCCCGGGTTCGCCTTCAGCGGCCGGCCCCGGGCCACCGGCTGGGGAGTGCAGCGGATCGCCGACGCCTGGTCCGAACTCATGAGTCGGCTCGGATACACCCGCTACGGGGTGCACGGCGGTGACTGGGGCTCGGTGGTCTCCGGGCGGCTCGCCGCGATCGCCCCGGACCGCGTCGTCGGTGTTCACCTGCCGATCCCGTTCGTCGATCTCGCGGCCGAGCCCGACCCGCCGGAGTCGATGAACGACTTCGAGAAGCAGGGTGCCGCCCTCGGCGCTGACTACGCGTTGAGCGGAACCGGCTACTTCGTGGAGCAGATGACCAAACCCCAGACGCTCGGCTACGGTCTCGCCGACTCGCCGGTTGGGCAACTCGCGTGGATCGTGGAGAAGTTCCACGGCTGGACCGACTGCGACGGGCACCCGGAGAACGCGGTCAGCCGGGACGTGCTGCTGGACAACGTGATGCTCTACTGGCTGTCGAACACCGGGACCTCGGCGGCTCGCATATACTGGGAAAGCCTCGCCGACCTGCCGCAGGACAAGATCACCGTGCCGTCGGGCTGCTCGATCTTCCCGAAGGAGATGATCCGGGTCCCGCGTGCGCGGGCGGAAACCCGGTTGACCGACATCCGCTACTGGAACGAACTGCCCGCTGGCGGTCACTTCGCTTCGCTGGAGCAGCCTGAGATCTTCGTGGATGAGCTGCGCAAGTTCTTCCGGCTCGTCCGCTAGGCGACCGGTTTCGACCGGTGCGGTTCATGTCGGATGCCGTCACGATCAAGTCTTCGTGGCATAGCTCGCGAGCGCGGTCGCGACGGTCTCCGGCAACGGGCGCGATTTGCCGTCGTGGGTGGTGACGTTGACGTAGACGATGCTGATCGTGGCCAGGTCGGTCTCGTCGCGGGTGACCGAGTGCCGGAGTGTGAAACTGCTGCGGCCGATGTGAGCGCACTCGACCTCGAAGCCGATCACGTCGTCGAAGAACGCCGGTGCGTGGAACCCGAGCTGGGCGCTCACGACGGACGGGTCAGCGCCGGCGGCGTTGAGCTCGGGGTAGGACCAGCCGAGGTGCCGGAAGAACTCGGTCATGGCGACGTCGGCGATCTCGAGGTAGCGGCTGTTGAACAGGTACGACTGGGCGTCCGTCTCGTGGTATCGCACCCGGTGAACGTGCGTGAAGGGCATGCGTCGGAGGTTAGCTCCCTGCTTGCCGCGCCAATCGACGGCGAGGGCGCCGGCTCGGCGACGCGTTGCTTTTTGGTCGGACCTTAAATACTATAGAACCAGTCTGCTGGTCCGGCAGCGCGCTCCGCTCGAGATCAAGGAAGATCGCCGATGACGTTCGCGACGGTGAGAGACCGCTACTCGCAGGAAGAAATCGAGCGCTTCTACGCCGACGGCAGTTGGCGTCGCGAAACGCTGTTCGACATGCTCGAGGCCCAAGTGGCGCAGCGCCCGGAGAAGGTCTTCATCACCGACGACACGCGCTCGCTGACCTACTCCGAGCTCCGCGACACGGCGCTGCGGCTGGCTGTCGGCATGTACCGCCAGGGAATCCGGCCCGGTGACAGGGTGTGCGTGCAGGTGCCGAACTGGGTCGAGTTCGCGCAGATCGCGGTGGCGCTGTCCAGGCTCGGCGCGATTCTCGTTCCGATCATGCCGATCTACCGGATGGACGAGGTCTCCTACATCGCGAGCAACAGCGGCGCACGGATGATCTTCACCTGCGCGACGTTCAAGAATTTCGACTACGTCGAGATGTACCGCAAGGTGCGGGTGGAATCGCCGGATCTTGGGCGGATCGTCGTGCTGCGCGGTGGCCCGGAGAAGGACACCACCCCGTATGACTCGTTGTTCGCCGACGTCGACCCGAACGACGTGGCCGACGAGATCGGTCCTGGTGTCGGGCCTGACGATCACTTCATGATCGTCTACAGTTCGGGCACGACTTCGCGCCCCAAGGGGTGCCTGCACACGGTCAACACGATGGCCGGCGGGGCCCGCCAGCTCGCGAAGGTCTTCGCCTACAGCGACGAGGACGTGCAGTTCGGCCCCTCACCGATCACGCACACGACCGGCCTGGTCACCAGTGTCCTGCTGCCGCTCATTCACGGAGCCGGTTCGCACCTCATGGAGTCCTGGGAACCGCACGCCGGCCTCGACCACATCCGAAGGTGGGGCTGCACCACAGCGGTCAGCGCGACGACCTTCCTCCAGATGCTCATGGACGCCTACGATCCGGAGGAACACGATGCGAGCAGCCTGCGCCTGTGGGTCGCGGCAGGCGCGCCGATCCCGGGTGCGTTCGTGGAGCGAGCGAGCGAGCTGTTGCCCGATTGCCGGATCTTGAGCCTGTACGGACGGTCCGAGAACCTCACCACCACCACGTGCACGGTTGACGATGATCCGCACCGGGCGGCCACCTCAGACGGCCGCCCGCTGCCGGGAAGTTCCGTGAAGATCGTCGACGAGCTCGGAGAAGAAGTGCCGCGGGGTCAGGAAGGTGACATCGCATACCGGGGGCCATCGCACATGCTGGAGTACATCGGCAGACCCGAGGAGACAGCGGAGCTGTTCACCCCCGACGGCTACTCGCGCTCCGGCGACCTGGGTGTGATGGACGAGGACGGGTACGTGCGGGTCACCGGACGGCTCAAGGACATCGTCATTCGCGGCGGTATGAACATCAGCGTCCGTCAGGTGGAAGACCTGCTGGCTGCGCATCCCGCCGTCGATGCCGTCGCAGTGGTCGGCATGCCGGACCCGAGGCTCGGCGAACGGATCTGCTGTTACCTGGTACCGCACCCCGGCAACGAGTCGGTGACTCTTGAAGAGCTCAAGGACTACCTGCTGGGGCAAGGTCTGGCCATCCAGAAGGTGCCCGAGCGGCTCGAAGTGGTCGAGGAGCTACCGATGACCGCTACCGGCAAGATCCAGAAGCATGTGCTGCGCGCCGACATCGTGGCGAAGCTCGAGAATGCCGGTCCGTCGTGAGCGGTGCAGTCCGGCGAATTCCGAACCCAGTGGCAGTGTGCGGAGGAACTTCGCGGAATCTGATTGAGAGTGAACTGTGAGCTGGGATTTCAGCGAAGAGCAACGCACCGGGCTGGCGAGGTTTCTCGCGGATCGCGGAATCTGCTCCGGCCCGGTGAACACTCGGCCGATCGGGGACGGCCATTCGAACCTGACGTTCCTGGTCGACGACGGGCAGAGCAAGGTCGTCGTGCGGCGGCCACCCCCGCCGCCGACTCCGCCGGGAGCCCACGACATGCTGCGCGAGGCGAGACTGATCGGCGCGCTGGCCGGCACGGACGTGCCGGTCGCCGATGTGCTGGCCGTGAGCCAGGCGGGTGAGGTGCTGGACGTGCCGTTCTACGTGATGAGCTACGTCGAAGGCCCGGTCATCACCGACCAGACCCCGCCCGCGCTGGCCACCCCGTCTGCCCGGCGGCGGATCGGCGAATCCTTGGTGGACACGCTGGTGGCATTGCACGCCGTGGACTGGCAGGCGTGCGGGCTGGCGGACGTCGGCAAGCCCGAGGGGTTCAACGCCCGTCACTTCCGGCGGATGGGCAAGCTCATCGCCGATGCGGACGGCAATCCGCCCGCGGAGTTCGCCGAGCTCGACGCGTGGCTCGCAGCGCACGTGCCGCCGGAGTCCGGCGCTTCGATCGTGCACAACGACTACCGGCTCGGGAACGTGATCATCGGTCCCGAGCGGCCTGGCCGTGTGCTGGCGGTGCTGGACTGGGAACTGGCCACCATCGGCGATCCCTTGTTCGACGTGGGGTACTTCCTGGCTTCGTGGCCGGTCGAAGGCCGGCCGCTGACCCCGACTGAAGAGCTCGGTGTGGCCGCGTTCGAGGACGGCTACCCGACGCGCGCCGAGCTGGCCGAGCGGTACGCCTCGGCGACCGGGCGCGATCTGTCGGGCCTGGACTGGTACACAGCGCTGGCGCTGTGGAAGCTGGCCGTGCTGTACGAGTACGGTCGCCGTCGTGCGGTCGAAGGCGTCGGCGACGAGTACTACGCCGACGCGGCGCTGGTGAAGTCCTTCCTCGACGCCGCGTCCCGGGTGGCATTCTGACGTCGAGCGGTGTGCAGCAGCAGTGAAAAGAAGTCCGGGGCGGCTCCACAGCCGCCCCGGACTTCGCCGTTCACACCGAACGTTGTTGTTTCGCCGCGGTGCTGGCCGCCTGGCTGCGTTCCTTGATCTCCTGCCAGTCCTGGTCGGACAGCGAGGTCAAGCCGGCGAACGTGCCCGGTCCAGCGAGCCGTTGCCCACCGTCCATCGCGATCGTTTCGCCGGTGAGGTAGTCGCAGGCGTCCGAGAACAGGAAGATCGTCAGGTTCGCCAGCTCTTCGACCGTGCCGGACCTGCCCATCGGGACCTGGTCGGCCTGCGTGGCGCCCACGGCGCTCTTGTCGGTCGGGTTCAGCATCTCCCACGCGTAGTCCGTGGGGATCGGACCGGGGGCCAGCGCGTTGAGCCGGATCCCGTATCGCGCCCACTCCACCGCCAGCGACATCGTCATGGCGTGCACTGCGGCTTTCGCCATCGCAGACGGGACGACGAACGCGGAGCCGGACCACACCCACGTCGTCAGGGTCGACAGCACCGTGCCCGGAAGTCCTTGCTCGATCCACCGGCGCCCGGCTGCGTGGGTGGTGTTGAACGAGCCGTTCATGACCGTTGAGCTGATCGCCTCGAAGCCCCTGGGGCTCAATGACTTCGTGGGGGCGATGAAGTTCGCAGCGGCGTTGTTGAGCACGCCGGTCAGGGGGCCGTGCTGGTCCCAGATCTCGGTCATTGCAGCGTCCACGGAATCAGGCTGGCGCACGTCCACGGTCTGGAAGTGCACCGAGCCCGGCCCGCCCGCCTCAGCCGCGGCCTCGGCTAGCACGGCCTCGCGCCGGCCCCACAGGTGCACCTTCGCGCCGTGGTCGGCGAGGTGTCGGGCGACACCCCGACCGAGGCCGGTTCCGCCACCGGTGATCAGAATTCGCTTGTCCGCCAGCAGGTCCGGCGCGAACACCGACTTCTTCGTCTTCGACATGATCGCCCTTCGCGATTTGTCAGAGCCCGAGGCTCTTGCTGATGATCTCGCGCTGGATCTCGTTGGTGCCGCCGTAGATCGGCGGCGCGAGTGCTTTGCGCACCTGTCCCTCCATCCCGTACTCGCGGGCGTATCCGTAGCCGCCCATCAGCTGCATGGCCTCCAGCGCGGCGTGCTTGGCCACCTCGGTGCATTTGAGCTTGGCCATCGAACCTTCGCGGGCGAGCTGCTGCTCCTCGCCCGCGTCAATGCCCTCGGCGACTTCGTAGACGAACGAGCGGCAGAAGGCGATCTCGGTGGCGAGGTCGGACACGCGGTGCCGCACGGCCTGAAAGCTGCCGATCGTGCGCCCGAACTGCTCGCGCTGCTTGACGTAGGCGAGCAGGTCGTCGAGCGAGCGCTGGGCCGCACCGACGGCCATCGCGGCGATGATCAAGCGCTCCACCGACAGCCCGCGCAGCAGGTGCCACCACGCACGCCCCACCTCACCGACGACATTCACCGACGACACCCTGACGTCGGTGAAGAAGATGTCGTTGACGGTGTGCGCCTCCATCGTCTCGATGGGACGGATCTCCAGCCCCTGCGCATCGGTGGGCACGATCAGGAGTGTCAGCCCCTCGTGTTTGGTGCGCCCGGTACCGGTGCGCGCCAGCAGGAGCAGGTGGTCTGCCACGTGAGCGGCCGACGTCCAGGTCTTCTGCCCGTTGATGACGAAGCCGTCCCCGTCGGCGACCGCGCTGAGCCGAGCCGAGCCGAGATCCGATCCGGCCTCGGGCTCGGACAGCGCGATCGCTTCGAGCCTGCCGCGGCACAGCCCGCCGAGGATCTCCTCCTTCTGCGCTTTGGTGCCGTAGCGCAGGTAGGTCTGCGCTGCCGTCAGGCCCGTCGAGTAGGCGGTGATGGGTGCGAGTCCACGTGATGTCTGCTCGAGGAACAGGCACTCCTCGACCATTCCCGCACCTGCACCCCCGTACGCCTCCGGAATCGACACCCCGAGCCAGCCGAGCTCGGCCAGCTTCGCCAGCAGGTCGGGGCTGTTGGCGAGCGTGCCGCCGTCGGTGAGTGCGTCCCGCTGTTGGAGCGTCTTGCACTCGCTGTCGCAGAAATCCCGCACCGCGGCGGCGAACCGGCGTTGCTCCTCGGTGAACCGCATCGTGCCTCCGCGAGCGATCGTTCTCAGCGCTTAGGTGTCCCAGAGTGCGAGTAAATGCCGCCTTTGAACACCTGAATCCACCTCGAATCTAAGTGCGTGAACGATCGTTATCAAGAGGGGCTGGGGATCGGGGTTGATGCGATCGAACTGTTCGGTCATGCCTGCCCGGCGTCGAGGTAGATCGTCTTGAGCGTCTGGTAGGCGTGCAGGCCTTCCTGTCCCAGCTCGCGGCCGAGCCCGCTGGCCTTGATGCCACCGAACGGTGCGGTCGGGTCATTGGTGTAGGCGTTGATGCCGACCGTGCCGGTCGCGACGCGGCGAGCCACCGCCTCACCTCGTTCGGAGTCGGAGGTCCACACCGTGCCTCCCAGGCCGTAGTCGCTGGCGTTGGCGATCGCGACCGCCTCGTCCTCGTCGGCGTAGGGGATCACCGAGAGCACCGGGCCGAAGATCTCCTCGCGTGCGATGGTGTGCCCGTTGTCCACATCGGCGAATACCGTGGGCTCGACGAACCAGCCCTGATCGAGCCCGGTCGGCCTGGCACCGCCCGCTGTCAGGCGCGCGCCTTCGTCGATGCCCTTCGCGATGTAGGACTCCACGCGGTCGCGCTGCCGAGCCGAGACCAGCGGTCCGACCTGGGTGCTGTCCTCGAGCGGGTCGGCGACGGTGAGCGAGCGCGCCAGGTCGGTGATCGTGTCCACGACCTCGCCGTATCGGGAGCGCGGTGCGAGCACCCGAGTGCCCAGCCAGCAGATCTGACCGTTGTTGAGCAGGGTGGCGGCGAAGAAGCTCTCGATCGTGGCGGCCAGGTCGGCGTCATCGAGCACCACGGCGGCCGATTTTCCGCCCAGCTCGAGGGTCACCGGCCGCAGCAGTCGTCCACAGGTCTCGGCGATCGTGCGACCGGCCACGGTCGATCCGGTGAACGACACCTTGTCCACGCCCGGATGTCCGACCAGGTAGCCGCCGAGCTCACGGTCGCCGGGCAGCACGCTCAGCACGCCATCAGGTAGGCCTGCCTCGTGCGCGGCTTCGGCCATCAGCATCGCGTCGAGCACGGTCTCCGGTGCGGGCTTTAGCACCACGGTGCAGCCGGCGGCCAGCGCCGGAGCGAGCTTGAGGAAAGTGATGGCCTGAGGCACGTTCCACGGCACGATCGCGGCCACGACGCCCAGCGGCTCGCGGATGACACGGGAGTTACCGCCGAGCATCCCCACCCTCGTCTCCTCCTGCGGTGACTCGGTGACGAGGCCCGCGAAGTAGCGCAGCAGCACGGGCGGGAAACCGCCTTCGAACTGCCGAGCCAGGGTGATCGGCATGCCGTTCTGAACGGTAACCCGCCGCGCGGTCTCGTCCGAGCGCTTCTCCAGCGCTACCGAGAAACGCTCCAGGGCTTCGGCGCGCTGCGCGGGATCCCATCCCGACCAGCCCGCCGGATCATCGAAGGCTCGGCGCGCGGCGGCGACCGCGCGATCGACGTCGGCGGCGGAAGCCTCCGGCACGCTACCGAGCAGTTCCTCGGTGGTGGCCGAGCGCACGTCGATCCGATCACCGGTCGCGGGCTCGGACCAGTTCCCGGCGATGAAGAGCCGGTCGTAGTCGATGGTCATGCTGGCTCCTCGCCTCGCTCGTGCACGAGCACGATCTTGACGGCCGCACCCTGGTGCTGGGCGGCCACGGCTTCGTTGATCTGGGAGAACGGCATCGTCTTGATCAGCTTGTCGAACGGGAAGCGCCCCGTGCGGTGCAGTTCGAGCAGTTCGGGGATGAACACGTCCGGATCGCTGTCGCCTTCCACGATTCCCATCACGCGCACGCCGAGTACCTGCGCCTGGATCAGCGGAAGCGCCATTGCCGCCTCCGGGTCGGAGGGCACGCCGATGATGCCGACCTTGGAGCGGTGTCCGAGCGCTTGCAGCGCCTGGTTGAGCACGTCGGGGATTCCGGTGGTGTCGATCGCGTAGTCAGCCCCGTCGGGGACGATGGCGCGGACCTGCTCGGCCAGCGGCTCCGCGCCGGGGTCGATCACGTGTGTCGCGCCGAGCGACAGGGCGAGGTCGCGGCGGTCCGCGTGCGGCTCGATGACGATGATCCGCTGCAGTTCACGCACGACGCCGGCGAGCACGGCCGACAGGCCAACAGAGCCGCCGCCGAGCACCAGCAGCGTTCGGCCCGGCAGGCAGTCCATCGAGTTCAGCACCGCGCCCGCGCCGGTCTGAACACCGCACCCGAGCGGTCCGAGCAGTTCCACCGGGGCGTCGTCGGCCACCTTGACCACGTTGCGTTCGTGCGCGATCGCATGGGTGGCGAACGAGGACTGGCCGAAGAACTCCGATCCCAGGGCGACGCCTTGCTGATGCAGCGTGCTGGTGCCGTCCGGCCGCGCGCCGCCGAAGTTGTGCGACATGAAGTCGTGGCAGTAGGCGGGTTCGCCGTCCAGGCATTCCCGGCAGCGGCCGCAGCTGTTGAAGCTGAGCACCACCTTGTCGCCCGCCGCGACCTTGGTGATGCCCGCGCCGACGGCCACGACCACGCCGCTGCCCTCGTGGCCCAGCACACCGGGAAGCGGGAACGGCAGGTGGCCGTCCTTGGCGGCCAGATCGGTGTGGCAGAGGCCGACACCGGCGATCTCGACCACGATCTCACCGGGCCCGGGTTCGGCGAGGGCAGCGGGCTGGAGGCTGAACTCGCCGCCTATTTCTGCGGCCACCGCAGCGGTGATGTCCATTCGAACTCCTTCGTCCATGGAAAAAGCGGTTCAGCCGTTGGTGTCCGGGACGGTGACGCGCACGTCCGGGCTGTCAGCGGCGAGAATCAACTGGCACGACAGCCGCGAGTTCGGTTGAACCCCTTCGGCGAACTCGAGCAGTTCGCGTTCCTCGTCGGAGGGCTCGTCGAAGCTGGACGCGCCATCCTCGAGGAACACGTGGCAGGTGGCGCACGAGCAGCTACCGCCGCATTCGGCGACGATTCCGGGCAGGTTGTTGCGCACCGAACCGTCCATCACGCTCTGTCCACAAGGGACGTCGATGTCGTGCACAGTTCCGTCGGAGAGCTCGTAGGTGACTTTGGGCATGGTGGTTCTCCGTTAAGCGATGACGGCGTCGCGCAGCGGGACCGTCTCGTCGGCCAGCCTGGCCGGATCGACCCGCGTCCCGGACGCGATGAACTTCTTGCCCGCCATGAACTCCGCGGGGGAGTTCGCGGATTCGATGGCGGTGACGGTTTCGCCGTCGTGGTGGAACAGCGCGAACCGGCCGGTGGCGGGATCTCCGCGGACGGCGGTGCGCGGTGCCACCGGTATCAGACCGGCGATCTTGAGCTTGAGGTCGAACTGGTCGGACCAGAACCACGGCACCTCGGCCGCAGCGGGCGCGGCACCGGTGATGGTGGAGACGGCCTGCCGGGCCTGTTCGGTGGCGCTCGGAATGCTCTCCAGCCTGGACAGCACGCCGTTGCCGACCGGCCGCCTGGTCACGTCTCCGATCGCCAGGACGTGCGGATCGCTGGTGCGCGCGTTCGCGTCGACGACCACACCTTGTTCGCAGTGCAGGCCCGCGTCATGTGCGAGTTCTTGCCTGGGCACCGCGCCGACGGCGACCAGGGCGGCCTGGCAGCCGAGGACACGTCCGTCGTCGAGGACCACGCCGCTCACGCGGCCGTCCGAGCCCTCGATCGCCTGCACCTTGGCGCTGGTGACGATCCGCGTTCCGCGGTCGCGGTGGTGCGCGGTCATGATTTCGGAGAGCTGCGCGCTGGCGACGCGAGCCAGTACGCGTTCCTCGCGCTCGATGACGGTGACCCGGATGCCGGCGGCGCGGGCCATGGCCGCCACTTCGAGTCCGATGTAGCCGCCGCCGACGATGACGAGATCGCGCCGTTCGTCGACGCATTTGCGCAGGACCCGAGCATCGGCGAGGGTGCGCAACGACACGACGCCGTTGAGGTCGGTGCCGTGCACGTTCAGCGGGCGTGGGCGCGCTCCTGTCGCCAGGACGAGGTGGTCGTACCCGCGAGTTTCGCCGGCCGCGGTGCGCACCTGCCGCGCTGCCGGATCGATACCTGTGATGTGCTCGCCGAGCCGGATGTCGATGTCCTGCTCGCGGTAGAACTCCGCCGGTCGCAGCCACCGCTCGAGCTCGCCGTCGGCGAACTTCTTCGACAGCGGAGGCCGTTGGTACGGCAGGTCCAGTTCGTCGCCGTAGAGCTCGATCGGGCCGGTGTGGCCGGCCTGCCGAAGTAGACCGGCCAGCGTGGCGCCGGCGTGACCGGTGCCGATGATCAGGACCCGCCCGTCGGAGCCGGATGGTTCGCCCGCGCGCGAAGTCACGTCAGCTCCAGCCGGACCGGCAGCTTCCGCAGCCCGCCGACGAAGTTGGTCATCACCGGCTTGCGCTGGCCGGTCACCTCGACGTTCTTGATCAGCGGGAGCAGCTCTTCGAACATGATCCGCAGCTCCAACTTGGCCAGGTGCTGGCCGATGCACATGTGCGGGCCGTAGCCGAACGCGATGTGCTTGTTGGGCTTGCGGTCGATCCGGAACGTGTCCGGGTCGTCGAACACCTCGGCATCGCGGTTCCCCGACTGGTACAGGAGCATGAAGCGATCGCCCTCGCGGATCTGCTGCCCGCGCAGCTCGTAGTCCTGGGTGGCCTGGCGGGTGAACTGCTTGACGGGCGAGACCCAGCGCAGGCTCTCGTTCACCAGGTCCGGGATGCGCTCGGGGTGCTGCTGCACCTCGGCGAGCTGCTCCGGGAACTGGGCGAGGGCCTCGATGGCACCGGCCATCGTGCTCGACGTCGTGTCATGGCCGGCGGTGGCGATCGCGATGAACCAGCCGTAGGCGACGGTCTTGTCGAAGTACTCGCCGTCGGCCTTCTTGGCCCGCGCGATGATCGTCGCGAGGTCGTCCCGCGGGTTGGCGCGGCAGTCCTCGACGAGCTCGTCGAAGTAGGCGTAGAAGTCGTTGATGGCGGCCGACCACTGCTGCGCGGCAGCCTCGGGGGTGAGCGGTTCGACGTCCTCGCGCTGCGCGTCCGGATCGGCGGTGCCGAAGAACTCCTGGGTCAGCGTCATCATGCGCGGCTCATCGGATTCCGGGACGCCGAACAGGCTCATGATCACGTGCAGCGGGTAGTAGAGCGCGAAGTCCTGGACGAAATCGAGGTCGTTGGTTCCGCTGCGCAGGCGCTTGGTGATGGCCTCCTTCGCCAGTTCCCGGATCCGGTCTTCCCACTTCTTGAGGTTCGCGGGCCGGAACCAGTCGTTGGCGATGTCCTTGACCTCCGTGTGCTCCGGCGGGTCGAGGTAGGTCAGGGTTTCCAGGATCCTGAGGCTGCCGCCGGTGAGGCTCTTGGTGAACTCGTCACCCGCCTGGTTCTGCAGGATCGGGTTGTGCGAGCCGGGTTCCTCACCGCCCCCGCTGGTGAACACGTGCGGCTGCCGTTCGATCTCCATCAGGTCCGCGTGCTTGGTGACCAGCCAGACCGGGTCGTATCCCTCGACCTTCACCTGCGCCAGTGGGTTGTTCTCGCGCAGCCAGCGGTAGGCCTCGAACAGCGGCCCGTCGTCTCGATGCCCCTCGGGCAGCACGACTCGGCGTGCGATTTCGTCCGGGACCGGGCGGGTGGGCAGATCTGTGGTGGTCATGAACGTCCCTCCAGGGAAGACGGCACCGTTGCGCGTAATGGTCCAATCTTTAAGCCGAAGCAACGTGTCGTGCATCACCTGAAGTGGAGAGATTTCTCCCCCCGGCGTCTCACCCCGCAGGAACGAGAATCGGTCGCCACCCGAGGTCGGGCGGCGACCGATTCTCGTCGCGGTTCCTAGCTGGTCAGCGCGTGGTACCGAGCTGCGGCCTCGGAGCGGTTGGCGGCGCCGAGCTTGCGCAGCAGGTTCTTGACGTGGGTCTTGACGGTGCCCGGTGAGACGAACAGATCGGCGGCGATCTGGTTGTTCGTCCGGCCGCGCACCACGTGCCGCAGCACGTCGAGTTCGCGGCGCGTCAGGTTGGAAAGCGGGCCGTCGAGCTGTTCCAGCGGGTCCGCGGCGGGCGATGCCTCCGAGGTGGCGGCGAACCCGCCGATGCCCTCGAGCAGTTCGTCGGTCACTCGGGCCTGCTCGGTCAACTGGTTGCGCAACCGGGCCAGCTGTTCGGCGAAGACGATGCGTTCGAGGGTGCAGCCGAGTCCTTCGGCGAACAGTCCCAGCAGCTGGCGATCGAACGCGCTGACGTGGTCGCTGTCCACGTGCTGATCCGCGTGGACGAATCCGATCACCTCACCGCGGCTGATCAGTGGGGCTACCACGTAGTCGCGAGTCCTGGCCAGGTTGATCAGCCGGTGGTGCACGCGCGGGTTGTGCTGCGCGTCCTCCACCAGCACCGGCGCGCGGGTGCGGACGACCTCGGTTTCGGGCAGCTCGCGGCCCAGCTGGCCGGGTACGGCGGTGCCGACCTCGACGAGATCGTGGGCGAGCTGGGGGTCGGCGTAGGCGAAGGCCGAACTCGGGCGCCAGTCCGGTCCGGTCAGGCGGGAGAACAGTGCGCGTCGGTAGCCGAGGCGGTTGATCTCCACGGGAACCTGTTCGACCAGGTCTGCGACCGAGTTCGCCGACCGCAGCCGGGCCAGGCATTGCTGGAGCTCGTCCATCGCGGTCGTGCGCGCGACCACTCGGGCCTCGCGCAGTATCGCGAGCAGCTCGCCTGCCTGGGACAGGGCCGCGGCGAGCTCGGCTCGAGCTGAGCTCACCTCGCAATCCGCCAGTCCCCGGATGAGAGCCTGCTCGGCGTGGCCGAGTGTCGTCGTCGGGTCCCGCAGCGCGTTAGCGGTGTTCAGGTCGGGCTCGCCCGTCAGCGCGGCGACGGTCCGCAGGAGATCGCGGGACCGTCGCATCAGCGCGTCCGCGGGCACGGGGCTGGTTCGAACATCGTTGTTCAAAGCCGCCTCCTCGCTCGTGTGGGGGACCGTTTGCCGCTCCGTCCGGCAGATTGTCGCCGTCGTCTAGCTGCGAAGACACTGAATTCACCCATATGCCCCGATGGGGGCAGGGAAATCTACCGAACGGCATATGGCGTCGAAGTGTGCTGAGACATCACTGTCGGGTTCCGCGCTGTGGTAAAGGCTTAGCACTAGATTTTGGTCTGACCTTATGTAATATTAACACGCCGTGCATGGGAGGCGGGCGACGTCGACATGCTCACGACTTCCGGCGGCTGGTGAACGTGCCTGGCCGGTTCTCCGCCCGCCGCCGCGTCCGAGAGCGAGGACCTCAGATGAAGTGCCTGAATGCGACGTACGAGACGCTCGCGCTGGCCGAGCTGGCACCCGGCGTCGTCCTGATGACCTTGAACCGTCCCGAGCGGCACAACGCGATGACGAACACTATGTTCGAAGAGTTGGAGCGGGTAGCTCTCTCGCTCGACGACGAGGACGACTGCCGCGTCGTGATCCTCACCGGAGCCGGCCGCGCGTTCTGCGCCGGGTACGACTTGGCCGACGCCGACGAACTGCCGAGCAAAGGCGCTCTGGGCATGCTTGATCAGCAGGAGCGGGCGGCGCGGGCATTGCTCGCCATTCGGTCCATGCGAGTGCCCGTGATCGCCGCGGTCAACGGAGCGGCCGCTGGCGGCGGTCTGGCGCTGGCGCTGGCCGCCGACATCCGGGTGGCCTCCACGGAGGCGAAGTTCAACGCGGCTTTCGTCAAGATCGGTCTCTCGGCCGGCGACTTGGGCACGTCGTGGTTGCTGACGCGCTTGATCGGACCGGCCGCGACCAGCGAGATCTGCTTCACCGCGCGGATGGTGCACGCCCCGGAAGCCGGAACGCTCGGCATCGTGAACTCGGTGACCGAACCTGACGCGCTGCTGTCGGAGGCCCGGAAGTTGGCCGATTCGATCGTGGCGAACTCGCCCGGTGGTGTGCAGCTGTCGAAGCGCGCGCTGCAGGCCAACATGGAGGTCTCCTCCTACGCGGCGGCGTTGGAGCTGGAGAACCGCGGCCAGGCGTTGCTCACGCGGAGCGCCGACATGCCTGAGGCGTTGGCCGCTTTCAAGGAGAAGCGCTCACCGGTCTTCACCGGTCAGTGACGTGGTGACGGTGAAACGGGAGGTAATGCGTTGACCAGTGCGGACACCGTGCGAGGGTTTCCCGAGCTCGAGACCTTGACCTTCGAGGTCCTCGACGGCGAGATCGGCGTGCTGCGGATCAACCGTCCTGACCGGATGAATTCGCAAACCGTGCGCATGTTCAGCGAATACGGGCAAGCCGCGCTCGCTCTGCGGGACAGCGGGCTGCGCGCGCTGATCCTCACCGGAGCGGGGGAGAGGGTGTTCTGCGCCGGGTTCGACCTCGACGAGATCGATGTGATCACCAGCATGGGGGTCAGGGAGTTCCTGAAGTTCCAGGAAACGGCTACCGGCGGGATTCAGGCGATCCGCCACCTCCCGTTCCCGGTGATCGCCGCGGTGCACGGTGCGGCCACCGGCGGCGGGCTCGCGCTCGCGTTGGCCGCCGACATCCGGTTGATCGCCCCGACCTCGAAGTTCAGCGCGGCCTTCGTGAAGGTCGGCCTGTCGATCGGCGAACTCGGCACCTCCTTCCACCTCAGCCGGCTGATCGGATCGGGCCGCGCGGCTGAGATCGGCTATTCCGGACGCTTCGTCGGAGCTGAAGAAGCGGCTCGGATCGGACTGGCCAACCGGATCGTGCCGACCGAGGAGTTGTTCGGAGAGGCCGTTGAGATGGCCCGGACGATCGCGCGGAACGCACCGGGCGCGGTTCGGCTTTCGAAGCGGGCGATCCAGCGCAATCAGGAGGTCGGCTCCTATGCTGCGGCTCTCGAACTGGAGAACCGGGGCCAGGCGTTGCTCGCCCAGACCGCCGACATGCCCGAAGCTCTGGCCGCCTTCAAGGAGAAGCGGGACCCCCGGTTCGTCGGGAACTGAAGGAATGAAACGAGTTCGGGGCGCAGCCGCGTACCGAGCGGGATCGATCGAGGAGAATCGAACCACATGGCCAACGACTTCCACGACGACCTGGTGGCACCGGGAACCTTGGGCCTGCCGGAACGGTTCTTCGATCGGTTCATGTTCAACCTGCACCCTGCGGATGCCACCGCACCTTCGGTCATCATGGGATTCGGCCACTACCCGGCCAAGGACGTGGCCGACGGCTTCGCGATCGTGAGCACTGAGAAGGAGCAGCGAAACCTCCGCTTCTCCACCGAGCTCAGCTGCACGGACGGCAAAGGTGCTGGTCCGCTCTCGTTCGAGGTGGTCGAGCCCAACCGCGCTTGGCGGCTGAAGCTGGATCCCAACCCGTCGGGGATGGAATACGACCTGATCTGGCGAGCCCGCACGCCGTACTGGCTGGGGGAAGTCGCCGTGACCAATGCCGACGCGACTCCGACGAAGTTCGAGCACCTCGTGCAGTCGGGCCGTTACGAAGGCACCCTCACCATCGACGGCGTTCGGCAGGACGTCGACGGCTGGTACGGCCAGCGGGACCGGTCTCGCGGGGTCCGCACCATGTCCGGCGGCCAGGGCCTGCACATCTGGTTCCAGGCGCAGTTCCCCGACCGCTCGGTCGGCTTCCTGCTGGTCGAGGACCGGCAGGGCGGGCGTCTCCTGCTGGAGGGCGCGATCCTGCATGAGGACGGTGGTCTGGACGACGTCGTCGACGTGCGGCACGCCTTGAACTTCGACGCCCTGGATCTGACTTCGGGAACGATCGAGGTATCGACCAAGAGCGGGATGCGCTACGAGATCGATGCCGATGCCTCCGGCGGCGGCGGACTCATGGCGGGCGCCGGATACGGTGGCCACCACGGCCGGCCGAGAGGACGCGATCACGTTGAGCACGAGGTCTACCCGCTGGACGGGTCGGTGAACCAGCTGACGGTCGACTCCTCGCTGACCGACCGGCTCACGGCGTACACCTGGAACGGCGTTCCCGGGACCGGCATCTTCGAGTTCGCCCTCACCCGCAGTAGTTCTTACACCTACCGGCCGACGCTGACATGACCCGAGGCGGACGGCACAGGACATGAACAACAGGAACATCGACACCCGGCGGCTACGCGTCGACGATCTTCGGTACCTGCTGGCGTTGGCGCGGACGGGTCGGCTGGTCGCGGCTGCATCGGCGTTGGGGGTGGACCACACCACCGTTTCGCGGCGCATCTCGGCCTTGGAGAAGGCCGTGGGAGTACGGCTCGTTGAACGCGGCGCCGATGGCTGGGAACTCACCGACATGGGGCGGTCGGTCGCCGAAAGCGCGCGACCGATCGAGGAGGCGATCGAGAACGTCGCCGCTGCGGCCGCGGGTGGCGATGTGGCGTCGTTGCGGGGCACGGTGCGCGTGACGGCGCCGGACGGGTTCGGGGCGTTGTTCGTCGCGCCCGCGCTTACCCGCATCCAGCGCGCGCATCCGCATCTGATCGTCGACCTGATCACCGCGACACGTGAGTTGACCGTGCACCAGTCGGGTTTCGACCTCGCGGTTGCTGTCGGTTCGCCTCAGGGAAGCCGGTTGGTGACCGAGAAGCTGGCCGAGTACTCCTTGTCGTTGTACGCGGCGCCGGAATACCTGGACCTGCACGGTGTGCCGGATTCGGTGGATAGCCTGCGTCACCACGTCTTGATCTTCTACACGGGTTCGATGCTGCGGGTGGGCGATCTCGATCTGGAACGACACCTGCCCGGGGTGACCCCGCGGTTCAGCTCCACGAACATCTTCGCCCACCTGGAGGCCACGAGGGCGGGCGGTGGCATCGGGGTGCTGCCGGACTTCCTCGCACGGCGTTGTCCGGAACTGGTCCGGCTGGGCAGCTTCGGTGTCGACATGCGTTTGCCCTTCTACCTGGCCGCGCGTCGGGAGAGCGTTTCCAGCCCGGTGGTCCGAGTGATCCGCCGGGCACTGCAGGACGAGGTTCGGGAGCGGAAGGCCGAGCTGCAACCCTGACCTCGGGCGGTGCGTGTGCATTTGTGCACATCAGACCTGTGTTCTTGCCTCTTGAGCTGAACCGGGCTCCTCGGGAGCATCTCCAGCAATAGTCGGTAGTCGGGTTGTCGGATGTCCAACCTTTGGCGTTCGGGCTCGGCTCGTGCTGGAGGAACATGATGGATGCACGCGCCACGAGCGGCGGTGCCTTCTGCCTGAACGAGGACCAGGAAGCGCTGGCCGAGACCTGCCGCGAGTTCGCAGACGACGTGCTGGCGCCGCATGCCGTGGAGTGGGATCAGGCCAAGCACTTCCCGGTTGACGTGCTGCGCAAGGCCGCAGAGCTGGGCATGGGAGGCATTTACGTCAGGGAGGAGTCCGGCGGGTCCGGGCTCGGGCGGTTGGACGCGGCGGTGGTCTTCGAGGCGCTGGCGACCGGATGTCCGTCGGTGGCCGCGTACTTGTCGATCCACAACATGGTCGCCTCGGTGATCGACCGGTTCGGCAGTGATGAGCAGCGTGCTCGGTGGCTGCCGGAGTTGTGCTCGATGGAGGCGTTGGGCAGCTATTGCCTGACCGAGCCCGGCGCGGGGTCGGATGCCGCGGCGCTGTCCACCCGGGCGGTCCGGGATGGCGATCATTACGTGGTCAACGGGGTCAAGCAGTTCATCTCCGGGGCCGGCACCTCTGATGTGTACGTCGTGTTCGTGCGCACCGGCGAGGACGGGCACCGGGGGATCTCCGCACTGGTTGTCGAAAACGGCACCGAGGGGCTGTCGTTCGGTCCGAACGAGCACAAGATGGGGTGGAACGCCCAACCCACCCGTCAGGTCCGCCTCGAAGACGCGCGGGTGCCCGTAGCGAACCTGCTCGGTGCCGAGGGTGATGGTTTTCGCTTCGCCATGTCGGGGCTCGACGGTGGTCGGCTCAACATCGGTGCGTGTTCTCTGGGCGGTGCTCAGGCGGCGCTGGAGGCCACGGTGCGCCACTTGTCCGAGCGTGAGGCGTTCGGTTCTGCGTTGCGGGACTTCCAGGCGTTGCAGTTCCGGGTGGCCGACATGGCCACCGAGCTGGAGGCGGCGCGGTCGATGTTGTGGCGTGCGGCCGCGGCGGCGGATGCGAAGGATCCTGCGGCGACGCGGTTGTGCGCGATGGCCAAGCGGGTGGCCAGCGATACCGGGTTCGTCGTGGCCAACGAGGCGCTGCAGCTGCACGGCGGTTACGGCTACCTGTCGGAGTGCGGGATCGAGAAGATCGTCCGTGACCTGCGGGTGCACCAGATCCTGGAGGGCACGAACGAGATCATGCGCGTGATCGTGTCCCGCGACGTGCTGGGGGCGGCCCGATGAGCGAGTTGGAGGTCGTGGTCGAGGTTCGGGGGACGTTGGGGCGGTTGACGCTCAACCGGCCCCGGGCGCTGAACTCCCTGACCGCTGAGATGGTGCGCGTGCTGGACAGCACCTTGTCCCGGTGGGAGCGTGATCCGGAGATCGCGTGCGTGCTGGTCGACGGCGCGGGTGAGCGTGGATTGTGCGCCGGTGGCGACATCCGGGCCATCTACGACGCCGCGCTGGTCGGTGATCCGGCGCCGAAGCGCTTCTGGCGCGACGAATACCGGCTCAACGCGCGGATCAAGCGCTGTGCCAGGCCGTTCGTGGCCTTGATGGATGGCATCGTCATGGGTGGCGGGGTGGGTGTGTCGGCCCACGGGTCGGTCCGGGTGGTCACCGAGCGCACCAGGATCGCGATGCCCGAGGTGGGGATCGGGTTCGTGCCGGACGTGGGTGGCACGTACCTGCTCAGCCGCGCTCCCGGCGAACTCGGCACGCACGCGGCGCTCACCGCCGGCCAGCTGAGTGCGGGGGATGCGATCCGATGCGGGCTGGCGGACCACTTCGTGCCCAGCGACGCCCTGGGGGCCTTGGTCGAGGACTTGGCCGGCGCTTCGGCTGGCGAGGTCGACGCGCTGGTGCGGCGGTACGCGCAAGAGCCGCCGCCGTCGGTGCTCGAGACCGAGCGCGGATGGATCGACGAGTGCTACGGCGCCGACGACGTCGCTGAGATCGTGCGTCGTCTGCAGGCGACCGGTGTTGACGGTGCTCGGCAGGCGGCGGAGGCCATCTGCGCCAAGTCGCCCACTGCGGTGAAGGTGACGCTGCGCGCCTTGCGCAACGCCCGCGCGCTCAGCTCCCTCGAGGAGTGCCTGGAGCAGGAGTACCGCACCTCGTGCGCGCTGCTGTTCTCACCGGATCTGGTCGAGGGGATTCGTGCTCAGGTCGTGGACAAGGACCGCGATCCGCAGTGGAAACCAGCGCTGCTGGACGAGGTCGGTGCCGACATCGTCGAGAAGTTCTTCGCGCCCGGTGACGACGAGCTCGGGCTGTCAACTGTGAGGGAGTGCGATGACTGACATCGGATTCATCGGTCTCGGCAACATGGGTGGCCCGATGGCGGCCAACCTCAGCCGCGCCGGCCACCGCGTCCGCGGCTTCGACCTGTCCGCCGAAGCGTGTGCCGCGGCGGCCGAGAACGGTGTGGAGATCGTGGGCACCGCTGCGGAGGTGTGTGCGGGCGCGGAGATCGTGTTCACCATGCTGCCCAGCGGTCGCCATGTTCTCGACCTCTACGAGGCGGGAGGGCTGCTGGCGGCGGCCGCACCCGGGACGTTGTTCGTCGACACCTCGACGATCGAGGTGGGCGAGTCGCACGCGGCGCGCGACGCCGCGGTGAAGGCGGGACACCGCGCGCTGGACGCCCCGGTCTCCGGAGGTGTGGTCGGTGCGACCGCCGGGACGCTGACGTTCATGGTCGGTGGTGAGTCCGAGGACTTCCAGCGCGCCGAGCCGATCCTGGACGTGATGGGCAAGCGGGTGGTCCACTGCGGGGCCTCCGGTGCGGGGCAGGCGACCAAGATCTGCAACAACATGATCCTGGCGATCTCCATGGTCGGGGTCAGCGAGGCGTTCGTGCTCGGCGAGGAGCTGGGTGTCTCCCACGAGGCGCTGTTCGACGTCATCTCCACGGCGACCGGCCAGTGCTGGGCGCTCAACACCAACTGCCCGGTGCCCGGCCCGGTGCCGACCAGCCCGGCCAACCGCGGCTTCGATCCCGGCTTCGCCACCTCTCTCATGGTCAAGGACCTCGGCCTGGCGCAGCGCGCCGCGGACACCGCGGGCGTGCAGACAGACCTCGGCAAGCACGTCCACGAGCTCTACGTGCGCTACAACGAGCAAGGCGGTGCCGACCGCGACTTCTCCGGGATCATCAACGCGATCCGCGCATCCGCCGGAGAGGAGTCAACCGCATGAGCGAGTACGCGACGATCGAGGTGGAGCGCCGCGACCGGGTGGGCGTGGTGACGTTGAACCGGCCCGAGGCGCTCAACGCGCTCAACACCCAGCTCATGGTCGAGGTCACCGCGGCGGTGTCCGAGCTGGACCAGGACGAGCAGATCGGGTGCGTCGTGCTAACCGGGTCGCAGAAGGCTTTCGCCGCCGGCGCCGACATCAAGGAGATGCAGTCGCTGTCCTACATGGACGCCTACCGCAGCGACTGGTTCGCCGCCTGGGACCGTTTGTCCGCGGTGCGCAAGCCGTTGATCGCTGCGGTGTCCGGCTACGCCCTCGGTGGTGGGTGCGAGCTGGCGATGCTGTGTGACGTGATCATCGCCGCGGAGAACGCGAAGTTCGGCCAGCCGGAGGTCAAGCTCGGTGTCATCCCGGGTATCGGTGGCACGCAGCGCCTCACGCGCGCCATCGGCAAGGCCAAGGCGATGGAGATGTGCCTGACCGGTCGCATGATGGACGTCACCGAGGCCGAGCGCAGCGGCCTGGTGGCCCGCGTCGTCGCGGTCGATCGCCTGATGGAGGAGGTGCTCGAGACCGCTTCGGCGATCGCGGGCATGTCGACGCCGGTCACGATGATGGTCAAGGAGAGCGTCAATCGCGCTTACGAGACGACGCTGTCCGAGGGCGTGCGTTTCGAACGACGCCTCTTCCACGCCACCTTCGCCACCGAGGACCAGAAGGAAGGTATGGCCGCTTTCACCGAGAAGCGGGCACCGTCGTTCACCGATCGATGAACGCGAAAGCCGGTTCGCCTCGGCGAGTCCGAGGCGAACCGGCTCGTTTCCGCTCACACACCGAGGACGGACAACATCCGTTCGGTCACGTCCTCCACCGCACCACTCGCGTCGATGGTCGCGAGAACACCCTGCCGGCGGTATAACTCCAGCAGGGGAGCGGTGTCACGGTCGTAGAGGTCGAGCCGGTGCTGGATCGCCGCCGCCGCGTCATCGCTGCGCTGCTCCAGCGCACCGGCGCAGTCGTCGCAGATCCCGTACACGGCAGGCGGGTTGAACCGGACGTGCCAGATCCGGCCGCAACTACCGCAGCTGCGTCGACCGGCCAAGCGGAGCGCGGCCTCGTCGCGCTCGAGGAGCGTCTCCACCACCAGGTCCACCGGGGTGCCTGCGTCGTTGAGCGCTTCGGTGAGGGATCTGGCCTGGTGCGCGGTCCGCGGGAACCCGTCCACGAGGAACCCGCCTGCGGCGTCGGGCTCGGCCAAGCGTTGCCGCACGATCTCTGTCGTCCACTCGTCCGGGACGAGCTCACCCCGGTCCAGATACGACCTCGAGGCCATCCCGAGGGGTGTCCCGCGTGCGATGTTGCTCCGAAAGAGCTCGCCGATGCAGACGTGCGGCGCTCCGAGCTTGTCGGACACCGCCCGCGCCTGCGTTGTCTTCCCAGAACCGGGCGGACCGACCAGCACGACCCGGCGGATCGATCGCCGGGTCATGCTGCACGGCCGGTTCACTCGCTGTCGAGCCATTGGCTCACAGCCGAGGTGTGCTGGCCGAGCGTGGGCGGTGCGGTGTGCTCGGTGCGCCCCAGGCGCTGCCCGGCGAAGGTCTCGAAGCGCAGCGGAGGACCGGGAATCTCAATCTTGCCGACCACGGGGTGCTCGACTTCGACGACCAGGCCCTGGCTGCGGGTCTGCTCCCACTCGTAGACCTCGTCGATGGTGCGGACCGCGCCTGCCGGGATTCCTGCTTCGTTGCAGCTGGTCAGCCAGAAGTCGCGGGGCCGGGTGCGCAGGACGTCCTCGACCGCGTCGATGAGCGCGGCGCGGTTGGCCGTGCGCACCGAGTTGGTGGCGAAGCGCTCGTCGTCGGCGTCGAGTCCGAGGAGGTCGGCGAACTTGCGCCACTGCGCCTCGCTGCCGACGGCGACCTGCACGGTGCCGTCGGCACACCGGAACGCGCCGTAGGGCGCGATCTGCGGGTGGTGGTTGCCCGAGGCCGCACCGACCTTGCCGGCCGTGGTCCACGCGGTTCCGTGGAAGGCGTGCGCTCCGACCAGCGCTGCCAGCAGGGACGTGCGCACCACGGTGCCGCGGCCGGTCTGGTTGCGGTCGTGCAGCGCCGAGACGACGCCGAACGCGCCGTAGATCCCGGCCAGCAGGTCACCGATGGGCACGCCGACGCGCGTCGGGTGGTCCGGGTCCGGTCCGGTGATGCTCATCAGCCCGGACTCGCCTTGGGCTATCAGGTCGTATCCGGGCCGTTCGGACTCGGGTCCGTCGTGACCGAAACCGGAGATGGACAGCACGACGAGACGTGGGTTGAGCTCCTCCAGTACTGCGGGCGGGAAGCCCAGGCGGTCGAACACACCGGGGCGGAAGTTCTCGATCAGTACGTCGGCGCGGCGGATCAGCTCGCGCAGGGCCTCGTGACCGGAGGTGCTCTTGAGGTCGAGCTGGAGGGATTCCTTGTTCCGGTTGGCGGACAGGTAGTAGGTGGCGTCGGTGGATTCATCGCCGACGAACGGCGGGCCCCAGGTGCGCGAGTCATCGCCGTGGCCGGGGGATTCCACCTTGATGACCCTGGCGCCGAGGTCGCCGAGCATCATGGCGGCGTGCGGCCCGGCCAGTGCGCGGGACAGGTCGAGCACCAGGGCATCTGCCAACGGACCGCTGGTCGTCACAGTCAACTCCCGTTCGAATCACCTTGAAGAGATCCCGGAAATCGCGTGGGTGGACCATGCGAATCCGGAGGCGCAGACGCTGGGGAGGGCGCATCGAGGAGATGCGGTCCGATGCGAGGACTGCTCGGTTCCCAGCCTGCCTTTCGGGGGAGTATCGGCACCGGTTTCAGGCGTGGGCAACGCCCAAGTAGGCACAGCGGATGTGCAGGACTGCGCACCCGGCGGTTGTGCAATCCTGCACAGTCGTTCTGCGTTGTTGGTCGTTGTGCGCGGCACAAACGCTCCTACGATCGACCGCTAAGCGGAATTGTCGAAAACCGGCCGGTTCTGGCTGCTTACCGCCATCGACGGCAGGTTCATCCGCGCGATTCGAACAGCGGTGGACCCGTTGAATGAGGCGTGCGCCGAGCCGACGTCGAGTTCTGCGGGTGGCCCGCGCAAGGAGGCAGGTACGAAGATGGGCAGCACAGTGGGAACGCGGTCGGCGGATCTCCTCAGCGGTGCGGCGGACGCTCGTTCGCAGCTCTACCTGATGCTGGTGGACGGGCAATGGGTCACAGCTCAGGACGGCAAGACCGCGGAGGTGACCACTCCAGCGCAGCGGGGGGAGGTCATCGCCCGGGTTCCGGTCGCCGAAGCCGGCGATGTCGAGCGCGCCGTGGCCGCGGCCCGCAGGGCCCAGCCCGCCTGGGCCGCCGAGCACTTCAAGGTCCGGGCGCGCGCACTGGCGCGCATCGCCGACGACATCGAGGCGCGCGGCGAGGAGTTGGCGCGGCTGACGGCTTTGGACACCGGCAACGCCCTCCGCACGCAGGCCAGGCCCGAGGTAGCCACGCTGGTCGACCTGTTCCGCTACTTCGCCGGCGTCGCGGGTGAGGTCAAGGGCACCGTCCTGCCCGCCGGTGACGGTCAGCTGCAGTACACGCGGCGGGAACCGCTGGGCGTGGTGGCCGCGATCCTGCCGTGGAACTCGCCGCTGATGATCGCGGGCTTCAAGTTCCCGGCAGCCCTGGCGGCGGGGAACGCGGTCGTGGCCAAACCTGCGTTGGACGCGCCGCTGTCACTGCTGCTGCTCGCCGAGATCTGCCAGGAGCACCTGCCGCCGGGCGTGCTCAACATGCTCACCGGCAGCGGGCGGGTTTGCGCACGGCGCTGGTCGAGCACCCCGGGGTGGACAAGGTGTCGTTCACCGGTTCCACCGAGGTCGGCCGGACGGTGGCGCAGCAGGCCGGCCACCGGCTGGCGCACACCTCGTTGGAACTCGGCGGGAAGAACCCGTCCATCGTCTTCCCGGACGCGGTGAACGACGACCTGATCGACGGGCTGCTGCTGGCCACGCGCTTCCACCGGCAGGGGCAGAGCTGCACCTCCGGATCGCGTCTGCTCGTGCACGCCGACGTCCACGACGAGGTGCTGGACCGCCTGGTCAAGAAGCTGGGCGATCTCGTGGTCGGAAACCCGCTGGACGAGGCCTCGGACATCGGTGCGATCATCAACGAGACCCAGTTCTGCGGTGTCCGCGACTACATCGTCGACGGCACCGAACAGCCCGGGGTGAACCTGGCGCTGGGTGGTCTGCCGCCGACGGATGGTCCTCTGTCGGAGGGCTTCTACCACGTGCCCACCGTTTTCGACGCCGTCGAGCCGAATTGGCGCATCTCCCGCGAGGAGATCTTCGGCCCCGTCCTGGTGGTCACGCCGTGGCGCGACGTGGACGAGGCGATCCGGCTGGCCAACGACACCAACTTCGGGCTGGCGGCGTTCGTGTGGAGCCACGACCTGGACCGGGCGCTGAACACGGCGCACCGGGTCGAAGCGGGTTGGGTGCAGGTGAACCAGGGCGGCGGCCAGGTCATCGGCCAGTCCTACGGCGGTGTGAAGCAGAGCGGCATGGGCCGCGAAGCCTCCCTCGAAGGCATGCTCGAAGGGTTCACCCAGACCAAGCAGATCAACGTCAAACTGTCCGCCTGACAGTTCCGCAGGGCGTCGGCACCGGGCGGTCCTCCTCCTGCAGGCCGCCCGGTGCCGGACTCCGACGTGTTCGTCGAGCTCTTACTTCCTGCCGACCTTCTTGAGGTCGACGGTCGGGTCGGCGAGTTCGTCGGCCCCGACTCGGGCGCCGCGCATGATGAGCCGCTTGGCCGCCCTGAGCACCTTTCCCGCGTCGATCGCCGCGCAGCCGACGAGGACTCCGTCGTTGTCCAGCCGGAAGGCGACCTGCTGAGCATCGGACCGGCGGAGCACGGTGGACCCGGGGGCTGACATCGAGCCCACGGCTTCCACGTGCACGCCGTAGCGGTCGGTCCAGAACCAGGCCGGCGGACGTGCGGGGATCTCCTCGTCGAGGATCGAGCAGGCCACTGCGGTACCGCTGAGCATGGCGGCTTCCCAGTGCTCGCTGCGCCGGTGCAGGGTGCCGTCGGCCGACCGCGTCCGAACGCCGTCGCCGGCCGCCCACACAGCGGGGTTCGAGGTGCGGCCGGCCACGTCGACCTCGATTCCCGCGTCCACCGCGAGCCCTGCCGAGTCCGGCAGCGTGGTGTCCACGTCGATGCCGATGGCGGTCAGGACCACGTCGGCGACCACTCGTCCGCGACCCTCTCGCCGTTCCACGTCCACGAGCAGTTCGGCCCCGTCGGCGACGATCCGCTCCGGCACGCCCTCGATGATCTCGACGCCGTGCGCGGTGTGCATCCCGTGCAGCTCATCGGCCAGCTCCGCGCCGACGGCGGGAGCCAGTGGCACGGGCACCGGGTCCACGAGCGTCACTCGCGCGCCCGCCTTCGTCGCGGTGGAGGCCACCTCGGCGCCGATCAGCCCGGCGCCGATGATGGTCAGCCGGACTCCGGGCCGCAGGGACTCCCGCAGTGCGTCGGCGTCGGCGCGATCTCGCAGCGAGACCACACCGGGAAGGTCGCCACCGGGCACCGGAAGCCTTCGGGCCCGGCCACCGGTGGCGAGCACGACGGCGTCGCTGTTGAGCTCGGAGCCGCCCGCGAGCACGACGGAACCGCAGTCGACGGCGATCTTCTCCGCGCTGCCCTCGATGACCTCGACCTCGTTGTCGGCGTACCAGTCCGGCGGGGCGAGGTGCAGGGACGCGGCCTCGGCCTCCCTGGACAGGTAGGCCTTGGACAGCGGGGGCCGATCGTAGGGAAGTCCCTGGGGATCGACGATCCGCAGGGTGCCGTCGAACCCGCGAGCGCGGAGCTCGCGGGCGACGGTGAACCCGGCGAGGCCGCCCCCGACGACGGTGACCGAGCGGACCGGGTCGACGGTGGACACGAAACCTCCTGGCGTGGATGGGCGGATGGTGGTGCGCTGTCGATTCAGAGCATCGAGCTGCCGCCGTTGACGCTGATCGTCTGGCCGGTGATGTAGGAAGCCTCCTCCGAAGCCACGAAGGCGACGGCGGCGGCGACCTCGGCGACCGTGCCCGGCCGCTTCATCGGGATCGTCGAGCGGATCTGGTCGGTGAACGCGGCCCAGTCGGCGCGCTCGGCTTCGGATGATGCGGCGATCCGCGCCTCGGCCTCGGGCGTGGTGATCCACGCGGGCGCGACCACGTTCACGGTGATGCCGTGCTCGGCGTATTCGCGGGCGAGACCGGTGGCCACGGCGTGCACCCCGCCCTTGGCGGCGTTGTAGATCGCGTGCCGGAACAGGCCGTTGCGCACGGACTCCGCGCCGACGTTGACGATCCGCCCGTACCCGGCGGCGGACATCACCGGCAGGGCTTCGAGCGTGCAGTTCAGCGTGGTCCAGAGATTGCGGTCGACGGTCGCCCGCAGGGTCTCCTCGGTGTGGTCGGGAGTGGGCCGGATGACCCCGCCGCCCGCGCAGTTGACCAGCACGTCCAACCGGCCGAAGCGCCCGGTGGTCGCGTCCACGAGAGCGGCGGCGTCCTCGCGCCTGCTGAGGTCGCCGAGCACGGTGTGCACCCGGCCCGGTGCTTCGGCTTCCAACTTGGCGCCGAGGAGCTGGAGCCGCTCCCGGTCGAAGTCGCCCAGCACCACCGCCGCGCCGTCGGCGGCCAGCCTGGATGCGATGCCGAATCCGATGGGACTGGCACCACCGGTCACGAGCGCGACCCGGTCGGCGAAGCGCTCGGCGGTCATGCGGACACCTCGGCGCGGGCGACATACACTCGTCCGTCCTCGACGATCGTCGAGTACGGACGCAGGTCCACCGTCGCCGGGAAGCACAGCGCTTTGCCGTTGCGCACGTCGAACCTGGCGTTGTGCAGCGTGCAGGTGACCTCGAACCCGTCGAGGTCCCCTTCCTCGCCCAGCGACCACTTCTCGTGCGTGCACGTGTCGGCGGTGGCGAAGAACTCGTCGCCGACCCGGTAGAGCGCGACGGGCTCGCCGTCGAGCTCGACGGTCATTGTGTCGCCGTCGTCGAGGTCGTCGACCTCGCAGGCGTAGCTCCGTTCCGTCATGGTCTCCTCCTGGCCCATCGTGTCCTCTCCTCCCGTGGTGATGGCCGTCCTCAGAGGACGAACGAGATCTTGCCCTGCGGGTCGAGCCGGTCATGCGCGAGAACACTCTTCTTGCGGCGGATGAGGAAGCCTTCGAGCGCGGGCACGAGCTCGTAGTAGTGCCTGCCGACGTACTGGTCGAACTTCCCCGCCTTCATCCGCGACACGATGAAGTTGGCCTCGACGAGCAGCGTCTGCTCGAGCCGGTCGGTGATCCGGATGTTGCCGATGATCCGGCTGGTCTGCGAGTGCGGGAACTCCGCGTGGGCCTCGGGCTTCTTGAGCCGGATGATCCGCTGCTCCAGCATCGTCCGCCGGTCGTGGATCAGCGACCAGGTCTGGCCGGGGTCGGTGTCCGGGGCGTCGGTCGCCGGAACCTCGTAGGTGCAGTCGAGGGTGAACAGCTCCACCCATTCCTCGAGTCGCCAGTCGTCGATCAGCGCCGCCTCGGCGTACAGGAATTCTTCGACCTCGCTCCGGGTGATCCCGGAAACGGGGCGGGCGGCCAGCGGTGCCTCGGGTTCGGTGGTGGTCATCGGATCAGGCCTTCCGGTGCTCGCGGGTTTCGAACGGGGTGAACGCCTCGACCTCGGCGGGCAGTTGCTCACCGGTCATGACGTAGTTCCACTGGCGCCACCAGGCGCGCATCTGCAACTCGTCGTTGGCCGCGGGCCGGGCCTTGCCCATGCCCTTGGAGATGTCGGACAGGGGCACTTCGCAGCGGGTGCTGAACCCGCGCTGCGCCTGCTCGAGCGCCTCGACGTCGTCGGGCGTGGCCAGGCCTGCCGGGCCCCAGAAGGTCAGGGCGTTGTCGATCCGGTACTGCAGCGACTCCTGGTCGAGCCCGCGGGGTGCGATGTGCCAGCTCGTGGCCTGGGTGCGGTCCGGACCCAGCGGCATGATGGTTCGGATGATCATCCCGAAGTTCAGGTCGATGAGGACGAAGTTCGGGAAGAAGATCGAGTTGCGGGCGAGGTTGAACACCGCGGAGGCGTACTCCTCGCCATGCCTGTCGACCGCCTTCGCGCGGAGTTCGGCGAGGTTGCGCGCGACCTGCTCGTTGGCCAGCGGCAGACCGTTTCCCGGGTAGATCAGCGTCGCGTGTCCGTTGCCGAACTCCGTGCCGAGACCTGCGGGAGGGACTCCGTTGACGGTGCCTTCGCCGAGCATCGGCGGGGTTTGGCCGAGC
The DNA here is from genome assembly GCF_045278815.1 of Saccharopolyspora sp. ID03-671. Classification (NCBI taxonomy): domain Bacteria; kingdom Bacillati; phylum Actinomycetota; class Actinomycetes; order Pseudonocardiales; family Pseudonocardiaceae; genus Saccharopolyspora; species Saccharopolyspora sp. ID03-671. The sequence continues at coordinate 1,657,489 of NZ_CP134054.1, read as the reverse complement.
TCCATCATCATCTCGAAGTAGGTGTGGTGCACCGACTTCGCGTGGTAGCCGTCGACGCTGTTCTCGACGAGCAGCTTCCAGTTCGCGTTGAGGGTGTAGCTGTGCGTGCCCTCCAAGATTTCGACGCCGTCCTCGGACTGGTCGGCCGTGAGGTCGAACAGGTAGGCCGAGGCGCCCAGCCATGTGCGCAGATCGGGCGCGTGTTCGGAGAAGTTGCAGAAGTAGAAACCGCGGTAGTTCTCCACGCGCGGGGAGCGGAGACCGCCGTAGACGTCGGCGGGTGCCCTCGTGTAGTCCTCACCGGCGGGCACGTTGACGAGCTCGCCGGAGTTGCGGTAGGCCCAGCCGTGGTAAAAGCAGGTGAAGATCTTCTGATTTCCCTTGGGGTGCCTGCAGACTGACGCGCCGCGGTGCAGGCAGGTGTTGAGCAGCACGCGCACTTCGCCGTGGCGGTCCCGGTTGAAGATGACCGATCGTCCGCCGACGTCGCGGGTGCGGAAGTCGTTCTTCTTCGGCAGTTCCGACTCGTGGCCCACGTAGAGCCAGGCGTCGGCGAAGATCAGGTCCCGTTCCTTCTCGAAGATCTCCTGTGAGGTGAACACCTCGCGGTCGACCTGGAACAGGCAGTCCTCGCGTTTGTCGATCACATACGGTTGGGGCACGGGTGACTCCGTTCTTCTCAAGTGGCCGGGTCGTGCTGGCGGCCCGGGGTGCGGCGGTGGTCAGACTGCGTCGGCAGCGGGGCGAGCCGCGGTCTTGGTTGCGGTGTCATCGAGCGACCGGCCGCGGGTCTCGTTCAGGAACGCCACGGACACCGTGGCTGCGAAGGCGAACGCTGAGAGCATCACCGCGACGCCGATTCCCCCGAACGCGGCGAGCAGGGGAGCGGCGATGATCGACGGGACGGATGCGCCGACGGCGCTGCCGAGGTTGAAAGCCGCGCCGGTGCCGGTCGACCGGTAGGCCGTGCGGAAGAGCTCCGGCATGAACGCGGTCATCGTGCTGCTGGAGATTCCGACGAAGAACAGGGTTGCCGAGATGCCGAGTCCCATCAGGACGGGACTGCCGGTGTCGGCCAGCGGGAAGAGCGCGAACGCCCAGATGACGCCGAAGCTGGTGGAGATCAGCATGCTTCGCCTGCGCCCGATCCGGTCGGCGAGCCTGCCGCCGATGATGCTTCCCGCGATGTTGAACAGGATTGCCACGATGTTGATGGTGAGCATCGTGTTCCGGGAGTGGCCGACCTCGGCGGTTCCATAGTTGACCAGGAACACGGCTGCGATCGTGAAGAACGGCTGCCAGAACAGGATCGCGCCTGCTGCTAGCAGCATCTGCTTCCACTGGTGGCGCAGCAATTCGGTGATGGGGAGCTTCGCCTTCTCCGTCGCGGCGGCTCGCTCCTGCGCGGCCCGGAAGACCGGTGTGTCGGCCACCCCGAGGCGCACCCAGAGCCCCACGAAGACCAGCACGACGCTCAGCAGGAACGGCAGCCGCCAGCCCCATGTCAGGAACGTCTCGGTTGACATCGTGAACCCGGTGACGAGGAACGTCAGCGTCGAAAGCAGCAGTCCGGCGGAGGTTCCCAGAGTCGGGGCGAGGGCGTACAGCCCGCGCTTGCGCGGTGGCGCGTACTCGCCCACGAAAAGCGCAGCGCTCGACCACTCACCGCCGACCGCCAGCCCCTGCAGGAATCGCAGCGCTACGAGGAGGATCGGTGCGGCGACGCCGATGGTCGCCCCGGTGGGGAGCACACCGATGAGAACCGTCGAGACACCCATGATCAGCAGCGTCGCGACCAGCGTGGTCTTGCGGCCGACCCGGTCGCCGAGATGTCCAAAGACCACACCGCCGAACGGCCGCGCCACGAACGCGACGGCGAAGGTCGCGAAAGAGGCCGTCGTCGCCGCTGCGGCGCCCAACTCGGGGAAGAACACCTTGGGGAACACCAGTGCTGCTGCGGTCCCGTAGATGAAGAAGTCGTAGTACTCGATCGTCGTCCCGAGGAAACCGGCTCCGACGACGCGTCGAAGGGTTTTGGGGTCGGCGGTCGGCGAATCCGTTGACGGCGAGCTCATTGTTTCTGCCCTCTGGTGTCAGCGCTGAGCGGTCGAGGTGCTTGCGAGTGCGTCGACGCTAGGCGTGGCCGCGGTCATCGTGGGACGCGGTTCCAGCCGCTGGAACCGCGTCGACGATGCGGGGCAAAAGCGGTTCCAGGCACCGGAACTCGTCCGCCCCCGCAGCGCGCGGAACGTTAGCGTCGCCCAAATTCCCAACCATGTGAATCGGGTCGGTTCGGCCGGTCTCGACAACCCAACGCCAGGGAGTGCTGATGCGCATCGTCGATCACCTGACGCCCGACGGTCCGGACAAGATCCTGCACGTTCGCTCGGTCGGCTGCGACGTCAACATCATCGTCGGGACCCACGACCCCAACGGCGTCCCCTTCACGACCATCGAGGTCATGCCGCACCAGCCTGATGACGAGGGCATGCGGTGGATGCAACTCGGGACTTCGAACGTGGTCGTCATGCCGGTCTCGCACGACGGGTTCCCGACCGAACCGCCGGCCGACGCCACATCCACACCCCTTCACGGAGAGGCACGACGGTGAGCCGCTTCCTCGGCATCGGAATGACCCACTACCCGCTGCTGGCGGGCACGGATGAGCACATGGCCGGTCTGCTGCGCTGGACCCTCACCGACCCGGACATCCCGGAGGAGGAGAAGGACCCGGCGAACTGGCCGGAAGCCATGCGCGAGGAATGGGGCAACGACCAGGGGCGCGCCTCAGCGGCCGGTCACCGCGCCCGATTGCTCGACGGGCTGCGGCGCTGTCGTGGGGCGCTCGACCGGTTCGCGCCGGACGTGGTCGTGGTGTGGGGGGACGATCAGTACGAGAACTTCCGCGAGGAGGTCGTCCCGCCCTTCTGCGTGCTGGCCTACGACGATCTGGAGGTCCCGGCCTTCGAGGTGATGAACGAGCGGGGGAGCCCCAACGCCTGGGGGCTGCCCGACGACTTCACGATCACGCTGCGCGGTGATGCCGCGCAGGCCCGCGCCATGACGGACGGGTTGATCAACGATGGCGTCGACATGGCCTACTCCTACCGGAAGCGGGCAGGCGCTCACTTCCCGCACGCGATCCTGAACACCCAGCTGTTCCTGGACTACGAGCACGCGGGCGCGGAGTTCCCGTACAAGCTGCTGCCGATCACGGTGAACTGCTACGGGCAGCACGCGATCGCCCGCAAGGGCGGCCTGGCCCGCTTCGCCGACATCGAGCAGGAGACGCTGGACCCGTCGGGGCCGAGTCCGGCCCGCTGCGTGGAGATCGGGCGGGCGATCGCCCGGTACTTCCGGAACACCGACCTCCGGGTCGCGTTCGTGGCGTCGTCGAGCTGGTCCCACGCGTTCCTCGCCGACTCGTTGTGGCACATCCGGCCCGACACGGCCTCGGACGAGCGGTTCTACGAGCTGCTGGTGGAGGAGCGGTACGACGAGCTCGCCGCCACGACCAGCCGCGATGTGGTCGAGGCCGGTCAGCACGAGATCCTGAACTGGTTCTGCCTGGTCGGGGCCGTCCAGGAGCTCAAGTTGACGCGGGAGTGGTCGACGATGGTCACCACGGACGTGTTCAACTCCAACAAGCCCTTCGCCCTCTACAACGGGTGAGGACCTGCCGGGTCGGCGTTACGACGCGGCGCCGACCCGGCTCGGTCAGTCGATACCGGGGAACCAGCTGTCGTTGCCCTGGGCGAGCACGCGTTCGTTGTCCCGCGCGATGCGGTGCGCTGTCACGCTCACCGCATCGATGAGTGCGCGGTCGACGACGGCGTCCTTCGCCGTCGTCGACACCGAGATCGCGCTCACGGCACGCCCTCTGATGAGGATCGGGGCGGCAACGCAGGTGACGTCCGGGTGCGATTCGCCGCGGGCGATGGCCACCTGCCGCCGTCGGACCTGGCGCAGCTCCGCCATGAGCTCGTCTGGATCGGTCACGGTGTGGGGCGCCAGCGGCGGCATCGGTTCGGCGAGAACCGCCTCCAGTTCCTCGGGGGTGAGGAAAGCCAGCATCGCCTTGCCCAACGCTGTTGCGTAGGCCCCGATGTCCGTCCCGGGACAGGCGGAAGGCAGCTCTTCGTCGGGGAGCAGGAACCGCTCGATGAACACCACCCGGCTCCCGCGCAGGCCACCGAGGTGGACGTGCCGCCTGGACCAGCGGTGCAGTTGCCCGAGGTGGGGCAGCGCCGACTGGCGCAGGCTTTCGATCGGCATGGCCGACGACAGCCGGCGCATCGGCAGTCCCACCTTGAACCCGGTGCCGTGCGGTTCGATGACACCGAGCGGGATGAGCCGGCGGATGAGCCGGTGCGCCGTGGACTTCGGCAGGCCGCTCGCGCGCGCGATCTCGGTCAAGGTGAGCACCCGCTGGTCCGGGCCGAACGCCCCGAGCACGTCGAACGCCTTCGACAGGATCGAGGCAGGTTGCTCGTCGGTCTCCGGGGAATGCTTCTCCACAGTGGCCACCAGCACCTCCATTGCTGCTCGGTGGTGAACAGCGACCCGCACGGGGTCGTTGGAACACGATAACGCGCGCGGGTGGGCAGGACGAGGAGCTGAGCAGGTCGGTTCCGGCCACTAGAACGAAACCCACGAGGGCGCCGCACGATCGTTAGCGTCGCTCGGGAACGGCGTGACAGCAACGACGTTCGAGATCCGTTCGAAGGAATTCTCATGCCCGCAGCCACGGCCATCGATGTCCACGCGCACTACCTGGGGACCGATCTGCTCGCGTCCGCCGGGCACGGCGCCGATGCCCCGCGACTCGTGGTCGACGATGAGCGAAGGGGGCGGATCCTGTGTGGCGAGTCGACGTTCCGGGTCGTCACCGCGTCCCTCTGGGACGTTGGCCTCCGGTTGCGGGACATGGACGAGGCCGGGGTGTCCAACCAGGTGATTTCGCCTGTTCCCGTGACGATGGAGCACGCGTGGCACCCCGACGCCGATCCCGCCTACGCGGGTTCGCTGAACGATTCAGTCGCTGCGGCCTGCGGGCGGTCCGAGGGGAGGCTGATCGGTCTCGGCTGCCTCCCGCTCGCTGACGTCGACGCCTCGATCCACGAGCTCGGCAGGTGCGTGGAGCTGGGGTTGCGGGGCATCGAGGTCGGGACCCGGATCGGCTCCCGAGACCTGGACGACCCGGTCCTCGATCCGCTCTGGGCGGCCTGCGAGCGGACGGGTGCAGCGGTGTTCGTCCACCCGATCCTCGGCGGTCAGGGCGTGGTCCGACGGGCCGGGCAGCCGTTCGACCTCGGGCTCGGCATGCTCGCCGACACGGCCATCGCGGCCTCTTCGCTGGTCTTCGGCGGCGTCCTGGAGAAGTACCCGCGCCTGCGGGTCGCCCTCGCCCACGGGTGCGGCGCCTTCGCTTGGGCCTACCCGCGGCTCAAGGTGGCCGCAGGCCTGGGCGGCGGGGCCACGCCCGAGCTCTGGGACGCGCTGACTCGCAGGCTCTACGCCGACACGCTCGTCTTCGACGACGAGCACCTCCGCCTGCTGGTGCACCGCTTCGGCGTCGAGCGATTGCTGCTCGGCAGCGACACGCCCTTCTTCGCGGACCAGATGCGGCTGTCGATGCGGTCGATCGATGACGCGCGCAAGTCAGGGGCCTTGCCGGTCGAGGCAGGGGCCGATCTCCTCGCCCGCAACGCGCTCGAGTTCCTCGGGCTCGCGGACGAGCGCTGAAAGAACGCACTACGAAACCGAAGGACGACACTGATGCCTCTTACGGACGAGAACCTGGTCGAGGTCCCCGGGATGGCGAGCCGCTGGGTGCGGCTGGCCGACGGGTCCCGGGCCCACTACATGACCTCCGGCAACAGCGGCCCTGCTGTGGTGCTGCTGCACGGCGGGCTGCCCGGATCCTCGGGCCTGGCCGGATGGCGCTTCATGACTCCCTACCTCGCGGAGCAGGGCTTTCGCGTCTACTGCCCGGACATGCCGGCCTTCGGGCTGTCGGACCTCCGCGAGGAGTACTGGCCGAAGGGCATGGAGAGCTTCGTGGACTTCATCGGGCAGTTCGTCGACGCGCTGTGCCTGGACCGGTTCCACCTCGCGGGCAACTCGATGGGCTGCATGAACACGGTGAACTACATGCTGTCCCGGCCGGACCGGGTGATCAGCTTCGCGCTCATCGCCGGTGACGTCGGTGACGTGGTGCCCGAGGACGTCGCGCCGCCGAAGGGCCAGTTCCACATGACCGCCTACGACGGCACCCGCGAGGGCATGCGGACGATGATGGAGGCGATCATCCACCGCAAGGAGGCCGTCGGCGACGACCTCGTGGAGATGCGGTACCTCTCCGCCAGCCAGCGACTCGAGGCGCACGCCCAGTTCTGGCCGACCCTGCTGCAGTACCGCCACATCGTGCCGTGGACCGACCAGAACCGGGCTGCCCGCCTGGCCACCAAGGGCCGCCTGGACCGGATCGACATTCCCGGCATCTACCTGTACGGGCGCCAGGACATCCTGACCCCGGTCGAGTGGGGTCACGTGCAGGAGGACCACCTCCCGAACATCCAGTTCTTCTACCCGGACGACTGCGGGCACCAGGGCCAGACCGACCGTCCGGACCTGTTCAACCCGGTCTTCGCCGAGTTCTTCGCCACCGGCACCGTGAGCGGTGAGCTCGCCGACAAGGCGGGGGTGTCGGACCGGCGCCCCGAGCTTCCGCTCGTCAAGCGGGGCTGACTCGATTTCCCGACGACGAAGGGACACTCATGTCGGAGAACCCCGGAATCCGGGAGGCCGCACACCGCTTGCTCGCCGCAGCGCGCACGCGGACCCCGTGCGCACCCGTCCGCGACGTCCTGCCGGACGGCAGGGCGGAGACCGCCTACGCCGTGCAGAACATCCTGACGGCTGACGCCATCGCCACCGGTAGGCGGATCGTGGGCCGCAAGGTCGGCCTGACCTCGCCCGCGGTCCAGCAGCAGCTCGGGGTGGACCAACCGGACTTCGGCGTGCTCTACGCCGACATGGCGGTGCCCGACGGCGGGGTGGCGGACTCGGCGGCGCTGCTGCAGCCGAAGATCGAGGCCGAGGTCGCCTTCGTGCTCTCCGACGACCTCGACACCGAGGACCTCGACGCGGATGCGGTTCGCGCCGGAACCGAGTACGTGGCGGCGGCACTGGAGATCGTCGACAGCCGCATCGAGGGCTGGGACATCACCTTCGCCGACACGGTGGCCGACAACGCCTCGAGCGCGATGTACGTGCTCGGGCCGCTGCGGACCTCGCTGGACGGGCTCGACCTCACCCAGGTGCGGATGAGCCTCGTCGACGGGTCCGGGCGAACGGTCAGCGAGGGGACGGGGGCAGCCTGCCTCGACGATCCGGTGGAGGCCGTGCTCTGGCTGGCCCGGGTCTGCCGCGACCTGGGCTCGCCGCTGCGCGCAGGGGAGGTGGTGCTGTCCGGGGCGCTGGGACCGATGGTCCCCGTGGCCGCCGGCGGCCGGTACACCGCGACGCTGTCCACCCTGGGCACGGTCTCGGTCGGGTTCTCCGATCCGGGCACCGCCGCGACGGAGCAGCGCTCGGCGAGCGCCTCGGTGAACGGAGGCCGGCGATGAAGGCGAAGGTCGCGATCATCGGGTCCGGCAACATCGGTTCCGATCTCATGATGAAGGTCATCCGGCTCTCCGAGACGCTGGAGATGGGGGCGATGGTCGGTATCGATCCGTCCTCCGACGGGCTCGCCCGGGCCGAGCGCCTCGGCTACGCCACCACCGCCGAGGGGGTGCGGGGCCTGCTGGAACTGCCGGTGTTCGACGAGATCGGCGTCGTCTTCGACGCGACCTCGGCGAAGGCGCACGTCGCGAACGCCGGACTGCTCGAGCCGCACGGGAAGATCCTGGTGGACCTGACTCCGGCGGCGATCGGGCCGTTCGTGGTGCCCGCGGTGAACCTCGACGATCATCGCGCCGCGCGGAACGTCAACATGGTGACCTGCGGCGGTCAAGCGACGATCCCGATGGTTGCCGCGGTCTCCAGGGTGACCGAGGTGCCTTATGCGGAGATCGTCGCGTCGATCGCGTCGAAGTCCGCGGGACCGGGGACGCGGGCGAACATCGATGAGTTCACCGAGACCACCAGCAAGGCGATCGAGGCCGTCGGCGGTGCGCGGCGCGGCAAGGCGATCATCGTGCTCAACCCGGCCGAGCCACCGATGATCATGCGGGACACGGTGCTCTGCCTGGCTGCCGGAGGTGACCCGGAGGAGATCGAGGACTCCATCGCTCGGATGCACGCCGAAGTCTCCCGGTACGTGCCGGGCTACCGGCTCAAACAGCAGGTCCAGGTCGACGCGATCCAGGACGACGAGCCGCTGGGCACCTTGATCGGGAACGCGCCGCGGCCGCGATGGCGGGTGTCGGTGTTCCTCGAGGTCGAGGGCGCCGCGCACTACCTACCCTCCTACGCGGGCAACCTGGACATCATGACCTCGGCTGCGCTGCGCACGGCCGAGCAGCTGGTCGCCGCTCAAGGTGAGCAGAAGGTGGAGGTGGTCTGATGGGCGAGCAGCCCGTGCTCTACGTGCAGGACGTGACCTTGCGGGACGGGATGCACGCCGTCCGGCACCGGCTCACGCCGGACCAGGTCAAGGCGATCGCGTCCGCGCTGGACAAGGCCGGGGTGGATGCGATCGAGGTCGCGCACGGCGACGGACTGGCCGGTGCCAGCCTGACCTACGGGCCGGGCAGCAACACGGACTGGGAGTGGATCTCCGCGGCGGCCGAGGTCGTGGAGAACGCCAAGCTCACCACCTTGCTGCTGCCGGGGATCGGGACGATCGAGGCGCTGGAGAAGGCCCACGACCTGGGCGTGGTCTCGGTGCGGGTGGCCACTCACGCCACCGAGGCCGACATCGCGATCCAGCACATCGGCAAGGCTCGTGACCTGGGCATGGACGTGTCCGGATTCCTGATGATGTCGCACATGGCGCCGCCGGCGGAGTTGGCGGCGCAGGCGAAGATCATGCAGGACGCGGGCGCGCACTGCGTCTACGTCACCGACTCCGGCGGCCGGCTCACCATGCGGGACGTCCGGGACCGGGTGCGCGCCTACCGTGACGTGCTCGAACCGACCACCCAAATCGGCGTCCACGCCCACGAGAACCTCTCGCTGTCGGTGGCCAACTCGGTCATCGCCGTCGAGGAGGGAGTGACCCGGGTCGACGCCTCGCTGGCCGGGCACGGCGCCGGGGCGGGCAACTGCCCGATCGAGGCGTTCATCGCCGTGGCCGACATCCACGGGTGGAAGCACGGCTGCGACCTGTTCGCCCTCCAGGACGCCGCGGACGACATCGTGCGACCCCTGCAGGACCGGCCGGTGCGCGTCGACCGGGAGACCCTCACCCTGGGCTACGCCGGGGTCTACTCCAGCTTCCTCCGGCACGCCGAGCGAGCGGCGACGCACTACGGCCTCGACACCCGCGAAATCCTGGTCGAGGTCGGACGTCGCGGCATGGTCGGCGGCCAGGAAGACATGATCGTCGACATCGCCCTCGACCTCGCCGGCGGCAAGGCGGTCTGAGCGGTCATAGGGCGGCGGACCGATCCCGGGAGTTCGGGATCGGTCCGTTCAGGTCGATGAACGGTTACGGCGAGGCATTTCGGCTTCCGGCGGACAGCACGGTCTCGATGCCTGCGGTCGCCTCGCGAAGAGCTTCGGTGATCTCGTCGGATCGCGCGTCGATTCGCCGACTCGGCCCGCCGAGGGCCAGGCAGGCGAGGACGCCCTGGTCGCCGGTGATCCGCGCGGCGACGGCGCTGAGGTCCGGGAAGGTGTCACCGTGGTTGTAGGCGACGCCGGTGGTGCGGGCCTCGCGCACCTCCGCCAGCAGCCGTTCTCGCTTGTCCTCGCAGATGTTGGCGGCCACGTACTTCTCGAGGTCCGCGTCGTCGAGCTGGGCGAGGTAGAGCTTGCGGATGGAGGAGGGGTGGTCCGTCGCTGGCCTGACCTGCGGTGGCGAGTAGCGCACCACGTGCGTGGACTCCAGGGAGTGCAAGTACACGAGGGTCTCGCCGACCACGCTGCCGAGCATGACCGTCTCGTTGAACTGCTGGAGCAGGTCCTCCATGAAGGGGCGGGCGACCGGTACGACCGCGGGGTGTTGTGCCATCGCCAGCGTGTCGATCGCCGGGCCCGGGCGGTAGCGGTTGTCCTCGTGGACGAGGTAGCCGCGGAACACCAGTGCTCGCAGCAAGGGGTGCAGCGAGGACTTCGCCGCGCCCACGTGCTCGGCGAGCTCACCGAGGGTCACCCCGGTTTCGCTGGCTACGGTGATCTCGAGCGCATGCAGCGCTCGGGCCACCGACCGGTGCCCTTCGTTCTGCGTCCCCATTCGCTCCAATTTACTGGCCGGGAACACGTGTTGTGGAATCGCGCACCACGCCGCGCCGCACGAGCTCGTCGATCGCGGCTCCGTCGCGCCCGAGCTCGGCGAGCAGCTGCCGGGTGTGCTGTCCCAACGCCGGCACGGCACCAACCGGGTACTGCTTGCGGCGCTCGGTGATGACCTGCCGCAACGTCGGCACCGGGCCGACGGGCGTCGAGGTCTGCGCCCAGCGGTCGCGCTCCACGAGCTGCGGGTGCTCGGAGACCGACTTGAGGTCGTTGACCCGGGCGCAGGCGATGCCGATGTCGTCGAGCAGCGCCGTCAGCTCAGCGGCGGTGAATCGCCGGAGCGTCTGCGAGATCAGCGCGTCGACCTCATCGCGGCGCCGGGTGCGGGCGACGTTGGTGGCGTACTCGGGCTCTTCTGCCAGCTCCGGTCGCCCGAGCACGTGTTCGGCGAAGCGCGCCCACTCGCGGTCGTTCTGGATGCCGACGACGACGGGCGTGTCCCGCGTGGCGTACTCGCCGTAGGGGACGAGTGAGGGGTGGCCGAGGCTGATGCGTTCGGCGGGGATCCCGTTGTGCTGGGCGTAGTAGATGTGGTTGGCGATGAAGTCGGTCATCGCGTCGATCATCGCGACGTCGACCACCGTTCCCACGCCGGTGCGCTCCCGCTGGTACAGGCCCATCAGTGCGGCTTGCGCCATGTACATCCCACTGGCCACGTCGGCGGCCGAGAAACCCGGCTTGACCATGATGTCCTTGGTGCCGGTGACGGCCACGGTGCCCGACTCGGCCTGCACCAGCGCGTCGTAGGCGCGCTTGCCCGCGTAGGGGCCGGGTTCGCCGTAGCCGGTGTTGGAGACGACGATGAGCCGGGGGTTCTCCTCGGTGAGCTCGTCGGGACCGAGGCCCAGCCGCTCGACCGCGCCGGGACTCATGTTCTGGATGAAGATGTCGGCCCCGGCCAGCAGTTCTCGCACGAGCGCGATCCCCGCCGGGTTCTTGAGGTCGACCGCGAGTGATTCCTTCCCGCGCCCCGTCCACAGGAACACGCTCGACAGTTCGCCTGCCACGACGTCGTCGTAACCTCGGGCGAAGTCGCCGCCGTCGAGGCGCTCGATCTTGATGACGCGGGCACCGAGGTCGGCCAGCTGCCTGCTGGCGATGGGCACGGCGACGGCGTGCTCGAGCGCGACGACGGTGACTCCGTCGAGAGGCGGGCTCGATGGTGGGGGCGCGGACGCCGTCATGCGTTCACCTTCTCGGGATCGGTTGGGGTGCGGGTGTTCTTCCGGGCCCGGACCGACTTCACGGTCATGACGATCGTGGCGATCGCGGCGAGGCCGAGCATGGTGCCGGAAATGGGTCTGGTGACGAAGACGGTGGGGTCACCGCCGCTGATCAGCAGGGACTGGCGCACGGAGGGTTCGAGTAGACCGCCGAGCACGAAGGCCAGCACCAGCGGTCCGGGTTCGAAGCCCGCCTTGCGCATGCCGTAGCCGAGCACGCCGAAGGCGAGCACGACCCACAGGTCGAAGACGCTGTTGTTGATGCTGAAAACGCCGAGCATCGTCACCACGGCCGCTAGCGCGGCGAGGATCGCGACGCGGATGTTGAGGATCTTGATGAACACGCGCACCAGCGGCAGGTTCAGCACCAGCAGGATGATGTTGCCGACGAGCATCGAGGCGATGACGCCCCAGAAGATGTCGGGGTTCTCCACGATGAGCTGCGGCCCTGGTGTCACGCCCTGGATGAGCAGTGCGCCGAGGATCAGCGCGAGCACCGGGTTGGGTGGTAGGCCGAGGGTGAGCAGCGGGATGAACGCGGCCTGGGATCCTGCGTTGTTGGCGGTCTCCGGGCCGGCGACGCCTTCGATGGCGCCCTTGCCGAAGCGTTCCGGTGCGGACGAACGTCGTTTCTCGGTGGCGTAGGAGGCCAGCGACGCGACCATGCCGCCGCCGCCCGGCAGCAACCCGAGGACGAACCCGATCACGCTGCCGCGGGCGATCGCTCCTCCGGACTGCCGGATCTCGGCGCGGGAGGGCAGGACGTGGCCGACCGGAGCGATCTGCCCGCGGGCCCGGCGCGAGGTTTCCAGCGTGTGCAGGAGTTCGCCGAGCCCGAACAGGCCCATGGCGACCGCGACGAAGTCCAGTCCGTTGAGGAGTTCGAGGCTGCCGAAGGTGAACCGCGGGCTTCCCTCGATGGAGTCCTGCCCGACCGTGGCCAGCAGCAGGCCGAAGGCCGCCATCGCCAGCGCCGCGGCGAACCGGCGCGAGCCGAGGTAGGCGGCCAACGCGATGCCGAGCAGGGCGAGCACGGTGAATTCCGGAGGGCCGAAGCGCAGGGCGAACGAGGCCAGCAGCGGTGCGAACAGCAGCAGTCCGACCACGGAGACCAGCCCGCCGACGAACGAGCCGATCGCGGCGATGCCCAGCGCCGGTCCCGCACGTCCCTGCTTGGCCATCTGGTAGCCGTCGAAGGTCGTGACCACGGAGGCGGCTTCGCCGGGCAGGTGCAGCAGGACCGAGGTGATGGTGCCGCCGTACATCGAGCCGTAGTAGATGCCGGCGAGCATGATGATGGCCGTGGCGGGCTCGATGCCGTAGGTCAGCGGCAGCAGGAGCGCGATCGTCGCCGTCGGCCCCAGCCCGGGGATGACGCCGATGACCATGCCGACGACGACACCGATGAGCACGAACAGCAGGTTCGTCGGCGTCAGCACCGTTTCGAAACCGGTCAGGATCTCGGAGAAGTTCATCGCGCTCAGCTCCCCGGGGCCAGTGGCCCGACCGGCAGCGGGACCGCGAGCAGTTCGACGAAGACGATCTGCAGGCTGACGACGGCCAGCACCGCGGTGGCGATCGTCAGCCGCCACGACTCCCCGAACAGCCGGAGCCACACGACGATCGCCACCAGAGCGGGCACCGGCATGCCCACGAGCGGGAGCAGCACGACGAACAGCGCGAGGGCGCCGACGGCTGCGAGCACTCTGCCGAGATCGGTGAGCGCGACGAGCTCGGGGCGTTCGACGCCGGTGACGGTCAGCCAGGCTCCACTGAGGACGACTCCGGCGGAAGCCACGAGCGGCCAGGCACCAGGTCCCGGCTGCGTCGTGCTCCCCAGCCCCAATCCGACGGAGACCACGACCGCGACGGCTCCGAACGCGGTCAGTGCGGCCGGGACCGTCCGGTGTGGTCGGTCGGCAGCTCGTGCGCCGGTCATCGGCCGACCGCCTTGCGCCACGAGGCTTCCGAGGTGGCGAATTCCTCGCGCATGACGGCCGGTCCCGGGTTGTCCTGGCGCACGAACTCCTCGCCGAGCACGTCGGCGGTGTGCGGGTCCTCGAGGCACTTCTGCATGGCGTCGGCGAGCCGCTGCTCGATCTTGTCGTCCAGTCCGCGCGGTGCGACCAGCGCGACGTTCACGGTGGAATCCGGAAGATCGCGGAAACCCAGTTCGGCGAAGGTGGGAACGTCGGGCAGGAAGTCGAGGCGTTGGGGCGCACCGGTGGCGAGCGCGCGCAGCTGGCCCGACCGCAGTTGTTCGAGCAGGTTCGGTGAGGTGCTCAGGTAGGCGCTGTCGGAGTTGCCGCCGAGAACCGCCGCCACGGATTTGTCGTTGCTCTCAAAGGGAACGTTGGTGAACTTCGGCCCGCCAGCCTGAGTGATCGCGTTCGTGGTGAGGGAGAAGATGCCGCGAGAACCGGGCATGGCGACCGTGAACCCGCCGTTCTCGCTCTTCGCCGCGGCTAGCAGGTCTTGGGCGGTGCGGTGCGGGCTGTCGTTCTTCACCACCAGCACCGAGGGGGCGAGCGTCACACCGGAGATCGGCTCGAAGCTGGCCCCTTCGTACTTCGCTCCCTCGGTCACGAGCGGCACCAGCGCGGCGGTCGACACTGACACCACGGACAGGGTGCTGCCATCCGGTTTGGCCTGCGCCACTTCCGTCATGCCGACGGCGCCTCCGCCACCGTCCTTGTTCTCGACGATGAACGTGCCACCGAGGTCCTTCTCGAGGCACTGGGACGCCACGCGAGCGGTCGTGTCCGAGATCCCACCCGCCGCGAAGGGCGTGATGATCCGGACCGTGGACGAGGGGTAGTTCTGCGCTGCGGACGGCGCCTGCGCACAGCCGGCCGCAGCCAGCCCTGTCACGGCGAGCACCGCGACGATGTGAGTCGGTCGAAGCATCATTGATCCGTTCCGATATAGGAATGCCGCATTCGCAATTGGGTTTTCGGACCATAGGCTCGCGCAATCGTGGTGTCAATCAGGGGGCTTGGTGCCGACTTGGATTCAGACGATCGTCCCATTTTGGTCATATCTTGACAAAGGACGGACCAAAGCTCATGCTTCGTGACCCACAGCACTGAGGAGAGGTCCTTGGCCAGCGAACCGCGAGGTTCGCCGACAGACAGGAGTTCGCATGAGTGCAGGCAGCGTCGCCGCATTCCCGACGCGATCCCGGCACATGAACCGGTGGTGGTACGTCGTTACCGGCTTCCTGACGCTGCTTTTCGGCACGAGCACCGTCAACGTCCTGTTCAACGTCGTCGGCGGGCCCATGGCAGCGGAGTTCGGGTGGGAGCGCAGTGTCATCAGCAACGGCCTGTCGATCGAAACCGTGCTGGTCGGTATCAGCATCGTGGCGCTCGGCATCCTCATCGACCGCTACGGTCCCAAGGCGCCGTCAGTCTCCATGGCCCTCACCTTCGGCATCGGATTCATGGGGCTGTCCGTCCTGCCGAACAACCAGATGTTGTTCTACCTCGCCTGCGTGGTAATGGGCGCCGGTAGCGGCGCCGTGAACCCGATCGTCCACGCGACCGTGGTCAGCGCGTGGTTCCAAGACCGGCGCGGTGTAGCACTGGGGACTCTCATGGCAGGGCTGGGCGCATGCGGGGTCCTGATGCCGTTCCTCGCGAACTGGGTCCTCGAGCTCGCCGGGTGGCGGTTGACCTGCTTGGTGATCGGAGCCATGTGCACGGTCATCCCGGTGGCGGTCTACCTCTTCGTCACCAGGATGCCCGCCGAACACGAGGGCGAGAGAAAGGCCGCGCGCGATGAAGGCCGGGTGATCGGTGAGTCGCTGTGGACTGTGGCTCGCAAGTATCGGCAGTTCTGGCTGTTGTCCGTGTCGATCTTCCTGGTGTCCTCGGCGACCTTCGGGCTCATGTCGCAGGTCGTGCCGATGACCACGGACAAGGGTATCGACAAGGCCGTGGCCGTGTCCGTCCTGTCCGTGCTGAGCCTGTCGTCGCTGCTGGCCCGCCTGCTGGTCGGCTACCTGCTTGACCGCTTCTACGCCCCGGTCATCGCCGCGATCATCTTCGCGCTGTGCGCAACCGGCGTCGCCATGCTGATCATCTCGGCCGAGGTAGGCCTGCTGTTCGTGGGTGCCGCCCTGATCGGGCTCGGGTTGGGAGCCGAGGGCGATGTCGCCGCCTACATGACAAGTCGCTACTTCCCCAAGCACTCGTACGGTCGGGTGCTGGGATTCGTTTACTTCCTCTACGCGCTGGGAGCGGCCTCTGGGATGTTCCTGCTCGGTCAGATCTTCGCAGCCACGGGTTCCTACCGAGCCGGCACCATCCCGATCGTCGCTCTTGTCGCGATGAGCATCGTCTGCGTGCTTCTCATGGGTCCGTACCGCTTCACGCTCGATCACCGTGAGACGGAGGAGGCCACCGGCGACGGTGCCGCCGCGAAGCCTTCCGCCGATATCGGTCGTTAGGTAGCCGCTGGCGCGCCTTCATATCGCCGAGTCAGAACTGGTGCCGCGTGCTGGGATCTGACGTGAGTTCGCGACGTTCGGTGGTGGCTCTCTTCTCGGCTGAGGACTCACGCCTGGAGCTGGCGACGGTCGGATGCTCGGTGCTTCTGTAGGCGCCAGCGATGGACGGGCGCGGTGGGGCGTCCGTCCACGCGACTGTGAGACTTGAAAAATGGTTGCACTAGCAACCAAAGTCGATACGGTTGCGCCCGCCAGTGCAACGGTCCGGCCGGAGAGCACCTGGGCGGGTCGGCGAAGGAGGGGGCCGGTGATGACCGACGTTCCGCTGTACATGGCGCGAGAGGGCCTCGGTCCCGCGCCGGAGGTGACCGAGATCCGAGAGGAGGGCAAGCTCGCGAAGGTCCCGGTGACGCTCGGCAGCGGTGAGGCGTGGATGGTGACCAGGCACGCCGACGTGCGCGAGGTCCTGTCCGACTACTCCCGTTTCAGCAACGACTTCCTGGGCACCGCGGCAGGCGAGGAGGCAGCCGCGCACCTGTCGCCGAAGGATCGGGAGCGGATGCGCAAGGGGCAGCTGCTCGCGTTCGACCCGCCGGAGCACACCCATCTCCGGCGGATCCTCACTCCGGAGTTCACGATGCGGCGCATGCGCCGCCTGGAGCCCCGGATCAGCGAGATCGTCGACGAGCATCTGGACAACCTCGAACGCGTCGGGCCCGGTGCGGACCTGGTGGCCGAGTTCGCGTTGCCGGTCCCGTCTCTGGTCATCTGCGAACTACTGGGCGTGCCCTACGCGGATCGCGCCGAGTTCCAGGACCGGACCTCGCGTCAGACCGACACATCGCTGCCTGCGCAGGAGCGGGCGAAGCTAGCGGGCGAAGGCCGGGCCTACATGGAGGGTCTGGTCGCACGAGCGCAGACGAATCCCGGCGAGGACATGCTCGGCATGTTGGTGCGTGAGCACGGCGACGAGCTCGACGCCGACGCACTGACCAACATCGCCGGGCTGTTGCTCACCGCAGGCCACGAGACCACGGCGAACATGCTCGGCATCGGTACTCTGGCTCTGCTGCAGCACCCTGATCAGTTGGAGTGGCTGCGTGCCAACCCCGATCAGATCGGACCGGCCGTGGAAGAGCTGCTGCGATTCCTCAGCGTCGCCCACTCCGGAATTCCGCGGGTGACCAAGCAGGAGGTTCGGCTGGGTGACCAGACGATCCCGGCGGGTTCGCAGGTGCAGTTCGGGCTCGCGGCGGCCAACCGCGATCCGCGGTTCGTCAGCGACCCCGATCGGCTCGACCTGACACGCAAACCCACCGCGCACGTCGCGTTCGGGCACGGTCCGCACCACTGCCTGGGCGCGCCGCTGGCGCGGATGGAGATGACCGCGGCGTTTCCGGCTTTGTTGAAGCGGTTCCCGACGCTGGCGCTCGGTGTGCCGTTCGAGGATGTCGAGTTTCGTCCGCACCACGTCGTCTACGGTCTTGCGGCGCTGCCTGTCACTTGGTGATGGCAGCGCTCGCTCGGTAGCGCTCACGACTTGGTTCCGAACCAGGTGGACGCGCTGGTTTCAGGCGGTCGGGTGTCTGGGCAGGCCGACTTTCACCAGTGACTCCACCAGCTTCTCGATGTAGTCGTGCACGTCGCCGAGCGGCCAGATCGATTCCACTGTGGAGGTGAGTGCCAGTCGGCCGTGCACCGATGCCCAGATGAACATCGCGGCTTGTTCGGGGGGCTGGCTGAGCTCGATGTCCTGCTCGCGCAGCCGGGCGACCGCGGTGCGCCAGCGTTCGGCGAGTTCGGCGGCCATGTGCGGCTCGGTGGTCGAGGAGGCGAAGCGCATGAAGTCGGTCTTGAACATGATCCGGTAGTAGCCCTTGTGCTCCTGGGCGAACCGACAGTAGGCCTGCGCCTGGGCGATCAATCGCTGGCTGGGCAGTCCGGAGGTGACCGAGGCGTCGGCGGCGTCCATGGCCGTGATCAGTCGTTCGAACCCGTCGATCTCGACGGCGCGGCCCAGTTCCTCTTTGTCGGCGAAGTGCCGGTACAGGGCGGGAGCGGTGACACCTGCCTCGCGGGCAACCTCGCGCAGTGACAGGGGGAGCGGGCGCATCCGGTCGTCGTCGTTAACCAGGCGAACCAGCGCGGCGATCACCTCTTCGCGCAGCCGGTCCCCCTGGCCGCGCGGGTTTCGCTCGCGCCGCGCCCGCGCGGTGCCCGAATCTTCCTTTGAGGACGAATCGTCTGCACGCATGGCTCCAGCCTGCCATGTCCGGGTGCTGGTCACGGTGTTCGACCCTGGTCAGGAGGTGGCGTCGTCGCCGAGTGACCGCGTCGCCACCAGGCGTGCCGCGGAGGCTGCGGGGAATCCGGCGTAGGCGGTGGCGTGGTAAACGACCTCCTCGAGTTCGGCGCGGGTGAGCCCGTTGCGCAGGGCGATGGGGAAGTGGAAGGCGAGTTCTTCGTTCGCGCGCAGGGCGATCAGGATGCCCAATGTGACCAGGCTGCGGCTGCGCCGATCCAGTCCGGGGCGGGTCCAGAGCGCGCCGAAGACGCTCTGCAGGCTCAGCTCGGCCAATTCGCCTGCGAAGCCCTCCATCTGGAGTTCGTCGCTGGTCTGGCTGTCGAGCATCTCGGGCAGCATCTCGCGCAGCAGTTCGAGTCCTTCATCGCGGTCGGTGCTCATTCGAACCTCCGGTGTGGTGGGGGTCATGTTCGCTCGCTATCGGTAAACAAGTGTATATTAACGACTGTTCACTTATCTATTCGTGAGAGCGGAGTTGGCCGTGGAGATCACCCTCGAAGAAGACAAGTGCTGTGGAGCCGGTCAGTGCGTGGGCGGCGCCGGAGGTGTT
The DNA here is from genome assembly GCF_045278815.1 of Saccharopolyspora sp. ID03-671. Taxonomy (NCBI): domain Bacteria; kingdom Bacillati; phylum Actinomycetota; class Actinomycetes; order Pseudonocardiales; family Pseudonocardiaceae; genus Saccharopolyspora; species Saccharopolyspora sp. ID03-671. Next base: position 1,638,494 of record NZ_CP134054.1, on the reverse strand, counting down.
CGACCAGCGTGATGAGGACGGGGTGGTGGTCCTGCTGGACGCCGCACCGCCTGTTGAGCAGTACGACAACGTCCGCGAAGCCGCCGCCATCTGCCCGGCCGCTGCCATCTTGGTGCGCGAATGACGACGGGGCTTGATCGGATCGTGGTGGTCGGCGCTTCGGCTGCCGGTCTGTCCACGGTGGAAGCACTGCGGCGCGGCGGTTTTCACGGGGAACTGACCCTGGTCGGTGACGAACCGCATCTGCCCTACGACCGGCCGCCGCTGTCCAAGCAGCTGCTGGCCGGGGAGTGGGAGCTAGAGCGCCTGGCCCTGCGCGCCCCGGAGGCATTCGACGATCTCGGCGTGCGCACGGTGCTCGGCTCGCCTGCCGAGAAGCTGGACACGCGAGGACGGGAAGTGCTGCTCGCCGACGGCGGCCGCCTCGGTTATGACGCGCTCGTGGCAGCCACCGGGGTCCGGGCGCGCACCTGCTGCGGACGCTGGATGACGCGCTGGCGTTGCGCCGATCGCTCGACGATCGTGGGCAGCTGGTGATCGTCGGTGGCGGTTTCATCGGTGCCGAAGCTGCCGCGGTGGCCTGCTTGATGGGCTGCGAGGTCACGATGGTGACCGACCGTCCGCTGCCGCTGATCGACGCCGTGGGCGAGGAGATCGGCGCGATGCTCACCGACCTGCACCGTGAGCGCGGGGTGCGGGTGATCGGCGAACGATGGTCACGCGCGTGTGCCACGACGGCAGCAGGGCCACCGGTATCGAGCTGGCCGACGGCCGCACCATCGATGCGGACGCGGTCATCGTCGGCGTCGGGACCCTGCCCAACATCGAATGGCTCGCCGGCAGCGGTGTGCCCGTCGACAACGGTGTCGAGTGCGACGAGACGCTGCACGCCGGTAGCGGTGTCTGGGCGGCCGGCGACGTCGCCTCGTGGCCGGATCCCGTCAGCGGTGAGCGCTTGCGCATCGAGCACCGCACCAACGCCGCCGAGCAGGGAATGGCGGTGGCCCGCAACATCCTGGCCGATCGGCCGTCGGCGTTCACCAGCGTGCCGTACGTGTGGTCCGACCAGTACGAGCGCAAGATCCAGATCTACGGCCTCACCCGTGGCGCGGATCGGATGCAGGTGATCGACGGCAGTCTCGCAGAGCGGCGGTTCACCGCGCTGTTCGGCCGCGACGGCCGGGTCACCGCGGCGGTGGGCATGGACATGGTCCGCCCGCTCCGAGCCCTGCGAAAGCTGGTCGCCGACCGAACCGACTGGGACACCGCACTCGTGGCCTGAACCCATCTCCCACCGTGAAACGGAGAATCGACATGACGACAGCGCAAGAACACGTCTCGGCTCCTGACTTCCCGCTCAACCGCGGTTGCCCTTTCGCGCCGCCCGAGAAGGCCACCGAATTCCGCGAGGCAGGTGCGCCGGAGCGGGTGAAGATCTGGAACGGCAGCACTCCCTGGCTGATCACACGCCATGACCAGCTCCGGGAGGTGCTCTCGGCCACCGATCGCTTCGCCGCAGATGTGACCCTGCCGGGATTCCCCAACACCAGTGACGCTCAGCCGTTCGTCGAGGGCGGGATCTTCTTCCGCAAGGACGGCGACGAACACCTGCCGGTGCGCCGGATTCTCAACCCCGACTTCACCGCCAAGCGCTCCGACGCACTCCGCCCGCGCATGGCCGAGCTCACCGACAAGCTCATCGACGATCTGCTGACCATGCCGCGCCCGGTGGACCTCATCGAGCACTTCGCGCTGGCACTGCCGACCGTGGTGATCTGCGAGGTGCTCGGAGTGCCCTACGAGGAGCGGCACGCGGTGCACGAGTCCTCGAAGAAGCTCGTGCAGCTCGAACTGCCGCAGGAGGAAAAGCACGCCGCGCACGAGACCATGTTCGCCACCATCGGCGAGCACATGCAGCGCAAGCGCTCGGAACCGGACAACGGTCTGCTGTCGCGGCTGGTCAACACCCACGTCGACGAGCGCGGCGAGCTGACCTTCCAGGAGGCCGTGGGTCTGGGTGTGCTGGTCATCGGCGCCGGTCACGAGACCACCGCGAACATGATCGGCCTGGGCATCTTGGCGTTGATCCGCGAGCCCGGCCAGCGCGAGATCCTGCTGTCGGACCCGGCCAAGTACGCGCCGAGCTGCGTCGAAGAGATGATGCGCTACTGGAGCATGGTGCAGACCGAGCCGCGCCGGGTCTGCGTGCAAGACACCGAGGTCGGCGGTGTGCTGATCAAGGCGGGCGAGGGCATCATCTGCAACCTGCCGGCCGCCAACCGCGACCCGGAGATCTTCGCCGAGGCCGAGCAGCTGGACATCACCCGTGTCGAGCGCAAGCACATTGGCTTCGGCTTCGGCGTGCACCAGTGCCTGGGCCAGAACCTCTCGCGCGTTGAGATGCAGGTCGCCTGGCCGCGGTTGTTCCAGCGCATCCCGGACCTGCGGCTGGCCGTCGAGGAGAGCGAGCTGCGCTTCCACGACAAGGCCCTGACCTACGGTCTCGAAGAACTGCCGGTCACCTGGTGAGCGCGGAGGGACGAGCGATGACGGGCAAGCTCGAAGGACGGACCGCGGTCGTGGTCGGCGGCGGGCAGACCCCAGGCGCCACCACCGGAAACGGTCGCGCGGTCGCGCTGACCTTCGCCCAGCAGGGCGCGAAAGTGCTGGTCGTGGACCGGGACGTCGACTCCGCGCAGGAGACCGCCGACCTGGTGACCGGCAAGGGCGGTGTCGCGGTGGCCCACAAGGCCGACATCACCGTGGAATCCGAGTGCGAAAGCATCCGCGACGCAGCGCTGGAGGCCTTCGGCGCGGTCGACGTGCTGCACAACAACGTGGGCATCGTGCCGGCCGGGCCGACCGAATCCTTGCCTGCGGAGAAGTGGCGGCAGGGATTCGAGGTCAACCTCACCGGGATGTGGCTGACCTGCAAATACCTCCTGCCGCACATACGGGAACGCGGACGGGGTTCGGTGGTCAACATCTCCTCGATGGCCGGGCTGCTCGCCGGGGGAGAGGCGATCGCCTACACCACCTCGAAAGCCGCGGTGCACGCCATGACCCGCAGCCTCGCTCTGGAGTACGCACCCCACGGCGTGCGGATCAACTGCGTGGCTCCCGGCATGATGGACACCCCCATGGGGGTGGATTCGGTCGCCAGGGCCAGCGGCACCGAGCGGGACGAGGTCGCCGCGAAACGGGCTGCGATGGTCCCGATGGGACACCAGGGCGACAGCTGGGACGTCGCCAACGCGGCGCTGTTCCTCGCCTCCGACGACTCGGCGTTCATCACCGGCGTCGTGCTCCCCGTCGACGGAGGCTTCACGCTCCGGGCTGGTGCGCGCTGACGCAGTTGAGTGGATCTTCGAAGCCGGGTCTGCCGTTGCCGAGAGGGGGCGCGTCCTTGGTGCAGAGCTAGTTGAAGAAGGTGCGCAGGCTGATGCCGACGTGCTCGCAGATGGTGTCGCACTGTTGCGGCGAGGCACCGCCCGTTCTTTGGCACGCCCGGCCAGTTGTTAACCGCTCGAACAGCGCCGGAGTCGGATCGCTGGCGAACCTCGTGCGCTCCCGGGTGTGAGAATGGGCGTTATGAGTGGTCGTCCCCGTAGTCCTCGTGGTCACGGCGAGCAGCTTCGTACGGAGGTGCTCGCCGCAGTGAATAGGTTGCTGGCCGAGTGGGGCAGCGACGAGAAGCTCACGATGCGGGCGGTGGCCAAGGAGGTCGGGGTCTCGGCGCCGAGCATCTACCTGCACTTCGCGGACAAGGCCGAGCTGGTGTGGGCCGCGCTGGCGGACAAGTACGAGCAATTGGCCGACCGCATGCGCGCGGCGGACGAAGCCGTGGCCGGTGAGAACGCCCGCACGCGACTGGTGAGCCAAGTCCGCACGTACTGCCGGTTCGCGATGGAGAACCCGGGGCACTACCGCCTGATGTACGAGATTCGTCAGCCCGCTGTGGAGCCCGACCGCGTGGGTCGGCATCCGTCGCGCTTGGTGGCGGCCCGTTTCCGGCGCGCGGTGCAGCGTTGCCTGGAGGAGGGATATGTGGTCAGCCTGCCGTCGCGCCAGGCGGCGCACACGCTCTGGACCGGCCTGCACGGCATGGTCTCGTTGCAGCACAGCCTCTCGCTGAACTCGGCCACCGAGCTGATCGACGGCCTGGCGGACGGGCTGCTCGGTGTGATCATCAGCGCCGAGCCGGGCGAGGGCGCTCGTGTTCCGGAGACGAGGATCGAGCGGATGCTCGCGCTGGTGGTCGCCGACGCGGAGGACTGACCCCTCCGTGAATTTCGCATCGGGCGGAGTGCCCCGCCGCGCTCGGTGAAATGTGAGTGGGCACACCTCCGCTTGTAGTTCTCAAGTCCTGGGGGAGGTCTATATTCATAACTGAACTTAGTTAGGTTACTGTGCGATGCGACCCGCTGACTGACTCGCGGGCGTGCCGGAAAGCGAGGTTCCCGTGGCTGAACTGGTTGATCTCGACGTTCGAGGGAGAGCGTTCCGGACCGCGTCGACGGGGCTCTCTCGGCCAGAAATCGAGCGGCCCACCGTCTCGTCGTGGGTCGCCGCGTGAGCCGCCCGGACCGGATCGCGGTGGTCGGTGCCTCCGCGGCCGGACTCGGGGTCGCCGAGGCGCTGCGTCGGCGCGGTTTCGAGGGTGCAGTGACGCTGGTCGGAGCGGAAACCCATCTGCCCTACGACCGCCCGCCGTTGTCGAAGCAGCTGTTGTCCGGGGCTTGGGAGACCGATCGGCTGCGACTGCGTTCGGACGAGGCGGTGCGCGATCTCGACCTCGACCTGCGCCTGGGCAAGGCCGCGACCGCGCTGGACCCGGTTGCCCGCAAGCTCACCGTCGATGACGGCGAGGTCGTCGGCTACGACGAGCTGGTGATCACGACCGGCGTGCGGGCGCGGCGGCTGCCCGGCACCGAAGACGTCGCCGGCGTGCACGTGCTGCGCACGCTCGACGATGCGCTGGCGCTGCGGGAAGCACTCGCCGGTCGTCCCCGGCTCGTCGTGGTGGGCGGGGGATTCATGGGCGCGGAGTCCGCCGCAGTGGCGCGGGAGCTCGGGGCCGAGGTCACGATGGTGACCGACACGCCGATGCCGCTCGCGGACGTTCTCGGCGACGTGCTCGGCGGGGTTCTGACCGCGACCCACCGTGATCACTGCGTGCGGGTCGAGGCCGGTGTGCTGGTCGAAGGCGTGCTGGCCGAGGACGGCCGGGTGACCGGTGTGCGGCTCTCCGACGAGCGGACACTGCCCGCCGACCTCGTGCTCGTGGCGATCGGCGCCATCCCGAACACCGAATGGCTGGCAGGCAGCGGTGTTCCGGTGGGCAACGGGGTTGAGTGCGACGCGACCTGCAGCGCGGGACCGGGTGTCTGGGCCGCCGGTGACGTCGCGTCCTGGACCCACCCCGATCTCGGGCAGCGGATCCGGATCGAGCACCGGACCAACGCGACCGAGCAGGCCATGGCGGTCGCGCGGAACCTGCTCGCTGACGACGGCGAGATGAGCGAGTTCGCCCCGGTTCCCTACATCTGGTCCGACCAGTATGACCGCAAGATCCAGATCTACGGCCGTCCCCAAGGGGCGGACCGGGTCGACGTCGTCGAGGGCTCGGTCCCCGAGCGCAAGCTCGTCGCCGTCTACAGCAGCCAGGGACGCGTCTGCGCGGCGGTCGGGATCAACATGGCGCGCGCCGTGCGCGGATTCCGGCCACTCGTCGCGGAGCGGCGCCCGCGGCCAGAGGCAGGCCGACTCGTCAGCGCCGACAGAGGAGAACACGCATGAACGCACCGCAGAGCACCGTTCCGTTGCGGGCCGGTGTGGTCGGGCTCGGCATGATCGGCGGCGGCGTCGCGATCAGTCTCGCCCGCAGTGGCCGGGTCCCGGTCGTGTACGACATCCGACCCGAAGCGGCCGAGCTGAGCGGGAATCCGGAGCTGCTGGGCTCCCCGGCGGAGGTGGCTGCGCGCGCCGACGTGGTGATGGTCGCGGTGGTCTCGGCGGAGCAGGCGCGCGAGGTCATCACCGGTGAGTCCGGGTTGCTGGCCGGCACGCGTCCGGGATCGGTGATCGTGCTGCTGAGCACGATCGAGCTGCCGGTCGTGCGGGAGCTGGCGGCGGCCTGCGCTGAGGCTGGTGTTGGATTCCTCGACTCCGGTGTCACTCCCGGCGACAAGGCCGCCGAGAACGGCCTCGTCACGATGGTCGGCGGTGACGCGGGGACGGTCGAGCGGGCCCGGCCGGTGCTGGAGGACTTCGCGAAGGCGGTCGTGCACTGCGGCCCTCTGGGAGCCGGTATGGCCACCAAGCTCGCACGCAACATCGTCACCTACGGCAGCTGGCGGACCGTCGCCGAGGCCACCGCGCTCGCGACCGCCGCCGGGGTCGAGCCGGAAACGCTCATGGCGGTCATCAACACCGCCGACCCCGGTGGCCGCACGTTGCTGAACCTGCTGCAGATGCAGCGCATCGGCGAGGACGACGCGCTGGCGATGAGCAAGCAGCTCCCCGCGCTGATGAACGAAGACCTCGACGGACCGGCAGCGCTGGCCGCGATCCGGGGCATGATCCCCGGAATCGAGGCGTTGATGGACAAGGACCTTGCCGCCGCGCAGACGCTGGCCTCAGAGCTGGACATCGACCTGCCCCTCGTGGACGTCACCCGACGCATGGAGCGGGACACCCTCGGAATTCGGGAAGGACACGACGTATGAGCGACGACGGCTACGAGCGCGGCCTGAAGGTCATGGATGAGGTCTACGGCGCCGGGTTCAGCAAGTCCCTCGACGGACAGACGGGAGCGTTCCTCGACGAGACCGTCGGCCACCTCTTCGGCGAGATCTGGAACCGCCCAGGTCTGTCCACCCGGGACCGGAGGCTGCTCGTGCTGGGCGCGACCGCCGCGCTCGGCCGCGCGGATCTGGTGCAGGTGCAGGCTCGCGGCGCGCTGCTCAGCGAGGACTGCTCCGAAGAAGAGCTGTACGAATCCGCGCTCCAGCTGGCGTTCTACGTCGGCTGGGGCAACGCGACCTCGGTGCAGCAGGGAATCGCCCAGGCCGTCGCGCAAATCGCAGCGGAATCCAAACAGGACTGAACTCGACCCACTCAAGAGTAAGGACGAACATGACTCAGTCGATGCCCACCACCCGCGCCACTGAGGCGCCGCTGGACCCGCCGCCCGAATACCAGGCGCTGCAGGAGGAAAGCCCGATCCACTGGGTGACGTTCCCGAACGGAACCGAGGGCTGGCTCGTGACCCGCTTCGACGAGGGCAGCCAGGTCTTCTCCGACCCGCGCATGAGCGCCCGTCGCCCGCGCCACGACAACCCGCCCGGCGAGGAGCCGGAGGGTGCCGGTGCGGGCGAGGGCGGCCTGCCGCCGCTGTTCGTGATGATGGACGAGCCAGACCACGGTGCCTACCGCAAGTTGCTGGCCGGCAAGTTCACCCCGAAGGCCGTGCAGAACCGCCTCCAGCCCTATATCGACCGCATCGTTGACGAGCACCTGAACGCCATCGCCGCCACGGACGGGCCGGTGGACCTGGTGCAGGCGCTGTGCCTGCCGATCCCGTGCCTGGTGATCTGCGAGCTGCTGGGCGTGCCGTACGAGGACCGCGACGGGTTCCACGGCGCGACCGAACAGATGATGGACATGAGCAACCCGCGCGAGCAGCGCGACGCGGGCGCGAAGTGGCTCATGGACTACATCAACAAGCTCGTAGAGCAGAAGCGGAACAACCCGGACTCGCCCGGACTGCTGGCCGAGCTGATCCGCATCGCCGACGAAGGCGGAACGATCCTCACCAACAGCGACCTGACCGGCATCGGAGCGCTGCTGCTGTTCGCAGGCCACGACACCACAGCGGCCATGATGGGCCTGTCGATCATGACGCTGCTGACCCACCCCGAACAGTGGCAGCAGCTGCACGACGACCCGGCCAAGATCGGCCCCGCGATCGAAGAACTGCTGCGCTACCTCACGATCGTCCAATTCGGACTCGGACGCGTCGCCAAGGAAGACTTGGAGATCGGCGGCGCCCAGATCCGCGAGGGAGACCTGGTCGTCGTGGCGATGCCGGCGGCCAACCGAGACCCCCGCGCGTTCGACAACCCGGACATCGCCAACTTCGACCGCAAGATGAGCCGCCACCTCGCCTTCGGCTACGGCGTGCACCAGTGCCTCGGGCAGAACGTCGCGCGCGCCGAGCTCAAGACCGTGCTTCCCAGGCTGATCGAGCGCTTCCCCGACCTGAAGCTGGCCGTGCCGCCATCGGAGGTTCCGATGGACACCCACGGCACCAACTACGGAGTCCGGAAGCTGCCGGTCACCCACTAGCCACGCGAGCTCGGAGCGCCGTGCCCGGGCGACGACGGGTCACGGCGTTCCCAGCTCCCGACCCAACCCACCCCCAGCCGTGATCAGCGGCCGGATCCGAACCAGGAGCAAGTTCCATGAAGGTCACGATCGACGAATCCAAGTGCTGCGCCGCCGGTCAGTGCGTCCTGGCCGCACCGGAGGTGTTCGACCAGCGAGACGACGACGGCGTGGTCATCCTGCTGACAGAAAACCCGCCGGACTCCGAGCACGAGAACACCCGCAACGCCGCGATGCTCTGCCCGGCAGCCGCCATCGAGATCCACGAGTAACCGCATCAGTCCGCACAACACCTCGTCTCCTGTGGGGCCATGGAACAGGTGACCAGGTAGAGGCATTTGATGGCGGCTTCTTCGGTGGCGGCCGAAGGAGGCCTGGCCAAGCCGAAGCTGTCCGACGTCGATCACCAACGACGTGGGTTCGTCTGGCTGGTGTTGGCGCAGTGCAGGCCGTGGGAGGTCGGGGACGGGCTGTGGGAACGGATCGAGCCGCTGTTGCCCGTGGTCGTGACTGCCCGCAGTCGAACTCGAGGCGAGATCGTAGGCTATTCAAACCCACTTGAAACGTGATGTGCGACACATTTCAAAGGGTCGGTCCGAATTCCTGACTCACGTAGCGGCTCGCCCAATTTAGGTGATCTGCCTGCGGAAACAAAATATTGCAGTGGCGCTGCAGAGGGCATTGGGAAAGCGTTTCGAGTGCCGAGGCTCCCCAGTGCACCCAGGTATCGTCGGGTGCGGCCGGTACCCTGAGTGATGCCCGACACGGAGTTCGGGTCAGGATCGCCCTGAAGGCTGATGGTTTGGCTACCGGCAGCTTACTAGGCGCCGCAAGCCTCGAAGATGGTGGGGCTCGCGGCGAGGTGGCGGTCCTGCGGGCCATGCGCCCGGCTTGTGACCGTGAGAGGGGCTATGTCGGGTACTGATCGATGCGCCGCTACGAACTCTTCCGCTAATGCCCAGGCCTTTCCGTTCCCGGAAATCGAGACGGCTGGGGCGCCCGCCTCAAGGGTCAGGCACTTTCGCTGGCACGATGACCTTCAGGGGACGCTGTTCGTTCAATGCCGAGCCGATCAGGCAGCTGCTGCCTCAGAGCTTGTGCGGGGGCGGGCGGGATCGGGTCTCGTGCTTTCCGGGGGCGGGGCTCTCCGTGCCAGCCGGGCTCTCAAAGGTTACGGATTCGACCGACCGATCCTCTGTGATGCCGAGCGGTACAAGGGGAGGAATCGCTATCTTGCCGAGGCGGCGTTCGACCAGGAGTGGATCGCCTCGCAGCGGCGGCTCCAGGGGCCTGTGCTCACGGATTCTGGATACGTCGAAGAGGGAGACGTCACTGGTCTGCGGAGCATCCTGGAGCGAACCCGCAGGCTCGGTGACGATGCCATCGCGTGCCTACCACTGCATCTGAGCTGGCTTAAGAACAGCGACGATGTGGAAAAGCTGTGTGCTGAGATCGTGGCGCACAACGTCCCGGTCGCGCTCGTCCTGGAGCACCGCAACGACCCTCTCGGTGTGCAGGGGGCATTACGGAACTTGCTCAAGCTGCTGAAACTTGGCACTCCGATCATGTTGCTGCGCAGCGACGTGTCGGCTCTAGGTGCACTATGTTTCGGCGCATTGTGTGCCGCCGTCGGTACGATGCCCGCGCTTCGACACCTATACCCGGTCGCCTCTGGTGGGGGTGGTGGCGGTGAGCGGCCTGTGTCGATTCTGGTGCCGCACTGCATTTCCTATGTCACGACGGACAAGGTGGCCGGTGCAATCCCCTTGACGCCGGATCAGGCCCACCACTGGGTCTGCGAGTGCGACACCTGCTACGGACGTCAGCTTGACCACTTCGTCACGATCGACGACTACGATGCGCGGGTCGAAGCTGCGTTCTGCCACTCGTTTCAGTGGCTGCTCGACATCCGGGACGAGCTGTTCGAGCCTCGGTTGACAGCCGCGGCACGGCGCAACAGTTGGATTGAGCGTTGCAAGAGCGCGGCGTTCTATCACGAAGAGCTCGCAAAAGCCCCACTGTACCGAGATTGGCCGGTACCAGCCTTCTTGAAGGCGTGGGAGGCCGTGGGCAGTCCCGAGCCTTGGCGGAAATCGATCAGCCGAAAGCCCCATTCTCGATGAGATCTCGGTAGAGCAGTTCCTCGATCCAGCGATCCAGCGTCCGGCGTTGTGATTGTGGAGCCCGCCCCTGCTGTGCGGGCTCCACAACACGGATCTCGGCTGATTCTCCGACCTGTACGAGGCCAACGCCGCGCAGCTTGCATTCCAGCAAACACTCCGACTCCTCTGCACTCATGAGGGAGTCCACCAGGACGGCAGTGCTGCAGAACCCTCGTAGCCGTGCAGCACCTGACAATGCGCGACGCCATGATCGCCCTCGACTTAGAATGCCGACGATCTTGACAACCTCGGGCGCACATACCGGCCCGGCTTCCGGCCATTCCCACATCGCCAGGGTGTCCCGGTCCAGCATGGGAGGCTGATCGTTCTGCTTTCGCATGGCGTGTGCTCGGGTGTCGATCTCAACCACCGGATGAACATCGGCCCCCAGCAGGATCCTCCGCGGCGCCAGAAGCGCGCCCCAACCCAGCGCCCGCGAGGACCGCAGGGCGGCCGCATCGGGGTTTCCCGCTAGGTGAAGCTGTTCCGACTGGGCTGCGTGTTCCGAGAACAGCCCCGACTGCGAAGTCACTCATGAACCTCTCTACGCACCTATGAACCAGCACGTACACCCGTGGTCCCAGGTTCAGTGCCTGGAACAACCTACGCGCTGACGGTCGTCTGCGCGACGCAAACGATAGAAGTCACTCGCTTGTGCAGCCGATTGTGGATGCCGGTGCCGATTGCGCGCTATTTGGTCTTAGCGGCTCGCTGCTTGTTGTCGGGCATGCCGATTCGGCGTCAGTGCCGTCGCCTGGCGGTTGTTCGGCACAGTGCTGACGGTGCATGGCTCCGTGGAGCTTCCTGTGTGCGTTCGTGAAGCAGTGGACAAGGTGCAGCGCGAGGATCGATCAGGCCGGCCCGTACCTGGTCATCGGGAGCAACATTGTCCGGTTATCCGCACTCCAATGCCGCGATGCGGCGTTGTTGACGGACTGAGCCGATGTTTTCAGCTAGTGATGAGGCCATGCTGACCTGAGGTTTAACCGCTTCGTAGTTATCGGCGGCCGCGAAGGCTCTTGCCAGGTCGATGCGCAGCGAGGTCTCGGCTCGGACGAAGGTCGGGTCGAGCTCGTTTAGTGCTGACGTCAATGTCTCGATCGCTTCAGGGGCTCCGAATCGGGCAAGGGCGTGGCCTCGCCAGCGCCCCAGGTGTACGGAGTCGAGCGCTACGTAGGGGCCGTCCAGGTTGATGCTGTCGGTCGGCAGCAGCTTTGAAGCGGTGTCGAAGGCTCGGAGGCTGTTGGCAGGTTGGTTGTCGGCGGCGAGTGCTTCCCCGTGAGCGGCTGCGAGCCACGAGTTCAACACCGGTGGTGATCCGGCTTTGCTCCGGTTGCGCGCTGCTTCGAGGAGTTCTGTCGCGGCTTTGGTTTCGCCGATGTCGAGCAGCACGAATGCCTGCTCAGCTGCGGTGTGGATTTCGTAGGACTCGAGTCTGGACTCGCGGGCTGCTCGCTTGGCTTGTTCGTAGTGCTGCCACGAGCTGTTGGTCTTACCGAGGTCGAGGGCTTGCCAGCCCGCGAGGGTGTGCAGCTCGGACAGCAGGGCGGCGAGTTGTTCGCGGACGGTACCGGGAAGGCTGTGAGTGAGGAGCGTGCTGACCTGCGCGGCCTTCAGGCAAGCCTCCTCGTGGGCCATGACTGCGCCGAGCTGACGATCAAAGCGACGGATCGTTGCAAGCTGCTCGCGCAGGAGGTTGAGTACCTGGTCGTCGACCTGCCGCGAGGTGTGCAGCATCTGACGTAGCTCGTTTGCTGGTTCGTCGGTCGCGGCCGGGCTCGTCACCGGCGAAAGCAGCTCTTCGATCTTCGCGTCGAGCATCTTCTCGAGGAGCCGGGCTGTGGCCGGCCGAACGGGGCCGAGTGGCCGCCCGTTGGGTCCTCGACCGGAGACGAGACGCTGCAGGTGGCGCACACCGAGCGTGCCCGCCTCGCCGTGATCGCGGGCGAACCGCTCTGCTGATTCAGCGAACTCCTCTAGCGTCTGGCGTCGCTCTCGGATCTTCTGCTCAAGCAATGTGCGAGGTGGTCGCACGGTCTTCCCTCCCGTCCGCGCGCGGGTGGTCCTCAAGACGTCCTTGTGTCGTGTTCCTGGCATGGCGCTTATATCGCTCAGTTGACAAGCTTATTTCAGTGTGATCGGGATAGCTACTCGCGGTCACACCTCGGCCTGGCGGCGTGTTCTCCGCGCTTTCGCGCGTCGCCGGGCTCGAAGGCAGGGGCCGGGGCCGGAAGTGACCGACCCCTCGGGCTCCGGTCCCTGCGCACGGTGTTCGAGCTGGGGAACTTGGAGGTGTCAGGATGCATCCGTTTCGCTGGGTGCCTGCGGACGGCGGTCGCCATGCCACGGCGGACATCCGCCTCGCCGGCGCATATGCGGTGGGGGAGAGCATCACTGCGCTGTGTCGGCGTTCCGTGACCGTCGCTCGGGGAACCGAGCTCGCATGGCTGTGGCCCACCTGTGCGGAGTGCAACCGCGAAGCCCATGCGTTGGTCGAGACGGGAGTGAGTCAGTGACCAGCGATGTCGCGGCTCTGGCGGTCCTGCTGCGGAAGACCCAATGGCTGCTCGACGACGTTGCGTACGAGGTCGCTGCCGGACGTATGGATGAAATTGACCTGGGTCAGGTGGCTGGAGTGCTGGAGGGCGTCGCGAAGCTCCTGCGAAGCCAGGGTGAGGTACCAGCTCTTGCTACCGAGGATGGCGAGGTCGAATCCGCCAAGCACGGACGCTGAGAGAGCGCTCGTGGGACAGGTTGCCGTCGTGAGGCTCGTGAAGTCGACATGAGGCCGGGTTAGGGACAGCTGGGACGGGTGCGCGGACACCCGTCCCAGCCGTCCCGCTGAGTGTCTTGCCTGGTCAACGGCTACTTGGTCGTGTCCTGTCGCATGGGACGGGTGCGGACATGGGTGTCAGGTTTGGGACGGGTTCGCGGTTGTCATGGGACGCCTATTCGCCTTCCTTCTCCTGGGCCGTGCGGGCCTCGTCCACTGCTTCCCGGAGGTCCGCGGTGTAGTAGCCGCGGACCTGGCGCACGGTGCCGTCTTCGGAAGCGACGCGGGCGCGTCTTGGCTGACAGCCGAGCTCGCCCATCTGCCGGCCGAACAAGGTCGGTTCGGTGTCGAGTGCGTCGATGAGCTCGGCCGTCGGTACGAAATCGCGCCGGTCGATGTCGTCTCCCAGGTAGTCGACGACCGACGACAGGGGCTCTGGCAGTGCTGAGCGGTCGTCCAGAACCTCGGAGCCGCTGCCGAGCGCCTTGGCCACTGCCGCTGGGTCGACTGCCTGTTGCAGGTCATCACCAGCGGCATGGCCGGTCAACGTTCCGGCTGCCTCGCGCAGAGCTCTTCCGCGGCCGCAGATGGTTCGCCATTCCGGGTTCGGCATGAAGAACGTGCGGACCAACGTGGCGATGGTGTCCGCGCCGGTTTCGCTGTCCGGCCGCAAGATGCCGACCCCTTTGTGGCTCGGGAGCAACGTCGAGGCATCAAAACCCCGGGTGTTCATCTGCTCGCCGAGCACGATGTTGGAATCACGCCAGTCCATGACCCGCAAGGCGAATCGCGAACCGAGCACCGCGCGCAGCCGGGACGGGATCGTGTTCGAGTCGGGGCGCTGGGTGGCGAGGATGACCACGATGCCCACGGCCGGGCCTTTCCGCGTGAGGTAGGTGAGCAGGTCAGCGATGTAGGCGCCGATGGTGCTCTTCTTGCCGCCGACGTCTTCGCGGGCAGGGTTCTCCAGGTACACCTGCACCTCGTCGATGATCACGGCCGTGATCGGCATGTCGAGGTCGGTGTCCCGGGAGATTGCCGGGGTGATCTTCGATTCCGGGCAGATGTCGTCGTCAAGCCTGGACATCCGCGCGTAGCGGGATTGGACTTCTGCCACCAGCTCCACGAGGTGATCGCGAACGGCCTCGACGTGCTCGATCTCGTCACCGCAGACGAACCGGTGCGCGACAGCCTCCGCGGCTTCCCAGTCCTTACCTCCCTTGCCGTCGAAGACGTACAGCCTTGCGTGCGGGTCGAGGATCAACCCTGCAGCAGGCAGTCGGGTCGAGAAGGTTTTGCCCTGCCGGGGAATCGCGCCGATCAGCAACGATGTCCACACGAGCTGCAGGTCGACGCGGCGGTTGCGAGCATCGCGCCCGAACGGGATCGCTCGCCACGCGTCCCACTGCTCGACGTCGAGGAGCGGAAATCGCATCGGAGGCCCTGCGTACGGGTCGGCGTCGGCGACCCACAGGAAGACACGACCGGCGTGCCCGCCGCGGCCTCGAACTCGTTCGATGATGAGCTGCAACTCATCGACTGCAAGCGCTGATGCGAGAGCTTCCCTGTGCTTGATGACGTCCGCTGCCTTGCGCGTCGCTGGCAGGTCGACGGTGACCGCCCAGCCCGAGCCGTCGTGCGCAGCCCTTTCGACCAGGCGCAGGGACTCGTCCTTGCCGATCAGCTTGGCATCGCGGAACGCTTCGACCAGGACTTGCGGATCCATCGTCCAGGTCAGACTGCGGGGGCCGGACAGCACGGGCTTCCGGCCCGGTGATCCCTCCTTGCGGCGTCCGAAGATTGCCAAGGACGCGGCCGCCAGGCCTCCCGCAGCCCACAGAGCTGGTGCGCCGTACAGGACGTACGCGACCACCAGGACGGCGGCGGAAGCCAACCCGGCTGTTCCGGTCACCTTCCACCGGAACAGGGTCAGCTCTCGGATCTCGATGAACTTGTCCGCGAGCTTCTCGGACTGCTCCGCGGCGTCCCGGTAGTCGTGAACCTGGACCCACCGACGCCAAGCACGCACCGCGGCGACCGTCCCGCGGCCGGCAGCGCTGACGAACCGCCACGGGAGGTGTACGACGAACAGAAGGAGATCCAGGAGGGCCTGCTTGGCGGCCTTTCGTGACTTCAGTGCGGTAGGCACGCGTGGTGAACGCTGCCACCAGTTCATGAACCGCTGCCATCGCGTCAGCTTCGGGACCGACGCCGCATCGTCCACGAGCTCGGCGTCGAAGATCGCGGATTCAACTTCGCTCGATGGCCGTGGTACCGGGAGCGGTTCGCCCTGCTCGTTCATCGCGGACCACCTCCCTCGTCCACTTCAGCTGCGAGCGCGGCGGCCAACCGCGACGAGAGTCCACGCGAGCAGCCAGTTGCCTCCCGAATCCACGACGGCGACACCGTCACGTCCGGGCTCCACGCGCTGCGCGCCCGCTCCAGGTACTCCTCGAACGACGTCCGTCGCTTGACGCTTGATTGGCGGGTCGGCCGCTCGCGGTCATGGGGAGCTTGGTCGGGCGAGCCAGCCGCTGCGTTCGTGAACGCTGTCCGGACGGCCTCGCTGAGCTTGTCCCGCAGATCGGTCACGGCCTCGGCCGCGACGAACACGACCAGTGGAGGCACGGAGTGCAGAACCACCGAGTCGGCCTCGCCGGCCGCGTATGCGGCCCAGGTGTTCATGACGTACGTGGCCGCGAGCGTGAACCACTTCGCAGCACGCACCCAGCCACCGGTGCGGATGCCGTACCTCGCGGTGACCTGCTCGGCGCGCAGGATCGCCAAGAGCACCAGCGACACCATCGGGTCGAGCAGCCACGCCGCCAACCACACCAGCGACCACGGTGGCGAGTCAGCGGCGGCGAACTGCTGGACGTTGGTCATCGTGAAGGCCAGGCCGAGCAGGATGCCCGTCCAGCACAAGCGGTCGACCTGCTTGCGAACCTGTTCGACGTGCTCGGCCTCGGCCCGGGTGGGCGGCAGCTGCCGCCCACCCTTCGCCGGAGGCGGAACCTGCCCGATCATCGCCGCCGACTCCTTCGCTGCGGAGTGTCGAGCGTGGTCACGGTCAGAGCTCGAGTGACCGTGTACGACGCGAGCAGCGCCGGCACCGCGAGCACCGCGAGCAGCAGCACCGTGTTGCCGGGATTGACTATTACGATCCACTGAACCCCGACGATGGTCGCCGCCGTCAGCAGCACCCGCCCGGTGAGCGACATGAGTCGGGCTCCAGCCCGCGTCGCCTCGGAAGCCCGGTGCGCAGCACGCGCACTCGCGCGCCACACGGCGAACAAGGCGACGACGATGCCCAGGCCGATCAGCACTTCAACGGGTGTCAATTGCACCATCATCGCCGGTCACCTCCTCGTTGCTCGTTGGTCCGTGCTGTCGATGCGCCAACCAGATCGGGTAGAGCGCTCGTCGGTCCTGATCGGGCATTGCTCCCCACACGCCGAGCGTTCGTCCGCCGTGCAACCGGAATTCGAGCTCCAGGCATGCGTCCTGGACGGTGCAGCCCGTGCACAGATCGGCCGCGAGCTGCCGATCCGGGTCCGCGCTGGCAGATTCCGGCGGTTCCTCGCCTGTTGTGATTTGCATGCACCTGCCGTCGCGCACGACGACCTCGGCGAGCACATCGGTGGGGACGTGCCGCAAGCGATCCAGCTGTGCGGCGATTCGCTGGAGTCGTTCGATGTCGAGGTGGTTCATCGCGCACCACCCGTCAGCCGAGCGATCTCCTGAGCGGTGCGGTGCTCAGCGGCCATCTGGGCGACGTCAACGCAGCCGCCCGAGGTGCTGGCCTCGTTGGCGAGCTTGTCCACCGCTGCGGCGGGGACGACGTAGCGAGTGCGGACCCGAACTGAGGGGAACGCACCTTCGCGGATGGCTCGGTAGAGGGTCGAGGGATTGCATCGCATGATCTGCGCGGCTTCACGGACCGTGTAAAAGGTCGGCCGCGCGTTTTCAGCGCTTGTTTCCATGGCGGTATGCCCTTCGATTGAAGAGGAAAGAGATTGTTTCGGCGCATTCAAGCGCCAATTTCAGCGCTAAATTGCGCAGATTGGTCGAAGCCCGGCGATTCGTGAGCCGGGTCTGCCTTTCGGATTCGCTATTGCGCGCTAATCTCGGCGCTGAGGCGGAGCGCGGAGGAACACGTGACGGAAGACTGGGCTGCGGTCGCGCGCGCGATCAATCAGCGCACGAGCGAGCTGGGCATGCGTCAGCGGGAGCTGTCGCGGCGCTCGCACGTGTCGCAGGCGACGGTGCGCGAGTTGCAGCGCAACACGGTGCAGCGACGCCGCAGCGCGCGAACTTTGGAAGCGCTGTCGCTCGCGCTCGGCTGGCACCCGGAACATCTGTTGGCAGTGCTGGAAGGGCGTGAGCCGCCCCTGGCCGGCGAGCCGGTGTTCAAAGAGGACGACGTGCCCTCCAGGCTCTCGGCCATCGAGCGCCAGCTCGGCCAGATCACCCGCCAACTCGACGAGATGAACGCTCGACTGCGCGCTGGAACCGGAAGTGACGGCGAGCGGGCGGGGTAGCTGGCTCTGGTCCTCGACGGCCCGCCGCAGTGGCGGGCTGGTGGTTGCGTTCGTGCTGCGCATGCCACCAAGAAACGGCATCCGCGGAAGTTTTTGCAGATGGCGCGGGTTAACCGCGAAGCCATTAACCGCAATTAACTTCGCAGGTCAGGACCGTTATTCAAGGTGGGGGCGGTGATGGAGGAGAAGCGACTTCAGGCGGTCCGCAAGCAGCTCGGTTACTCGGCCGAGGCTGTCATTCGCATGCTTCTCAAACGCGCCGACGCCCTCGGCGTCCCGGTGATGACGGCGGCGAGCCTGAAGACGAAGCTCTCCCGCTGGGAGAACGGGCACGAAGCCGTTAGCGAGACCTATCAGCGGCTGTTCCGCGACATCTACGGCCGCACCAACGAAGAACTCGGCTTTCCTCCGGAGGCCGAGGACAGCGACGCCGCGGAGCTGCGGTCGAGGCTGGCGATGGCGAAGACCGTGGACGCGGACACGGTCGAGGTCTTCCTGCGGCAGATCAACGATGCGAGACACGTCGACCGCCGCTTCGGCGGGATCACACTGCTCGACCAGCTCCGCAGCACCATCAAGCAGGTCGAAGACCTGCTCAGCTACAACACCATTGGCAGACAACGGGAAAAGCTCGCCGGTGCGCTCACCGAGGCGTCCACATTGGCGGGCTGGGAAGCACTGGACCGGAACGCCCTCGGGCAGGCGTGGGAGCACTACGAACGCGCAAAATCAGCGGCCCGAGAGGCCATGGCTCCGGCCCTGCTGGCACACGCCGCGGCGGAGCAGGCGTTCGTCCTGATCGACGTCGGCGAGACCGCCTCGGCCGTCGAGCAGCTCGCGTACGCCTGTGAGGTCGCGGAGGGGACGGCACCGCCGCTGCTGCGAGCGTGGCTGTCCGCAGCTCACGGGGAGGGACTGGCCGCCGTTGGCGACCGCGACGGTGCGTTGCGGGCGTTCGACGTGGCAGACGCGTTGTTGCCTTCCGAGCCGGTCGACGCCGCGCTGCCGTTCCTGTTCCTAGGCGGCTCGCACCTCGACCGCTGGCGCGGTAACGCTCTGAGCAAGCTAGGCGAGCCAGAGGCGATCGACCAGCTCGTCGAAGCGCTACCGCGCGTACCGGCGCAGTTCGTGCGGGCGCGCACAGGGCTTCTCGTCGACCTGGCACTGGCGTTCGCTGCCGCCGGAGACCGCGACGCCGCGCTTGACCACTCCAGGCAAGCGCGGCGTCTGGCTTCTCAGATCAAGTCAGACCGACACCTACGCCGGCTCGGCGGGCTGATCTTGCCCGGTTCCACCGAGGGTGTTGCGTGAAGCGAGGAAGTACAGCAGCGCCACCAGGGTTCCCGAACCGAGCAGCTCCTGTCGCTGCGCCAGCTCGGTAACCCGAGATAGCGGAACCCACTCGACCTGGCCGACTTCCTCGGTGTCGGTCGGATCGCCGATGTGCTTCGCCCCACGCCACAAGTAGACGTCCACCGGGGCGGTGACCTGTCCAGGCAGAGGCTCGAAGGTCACCAGGTGCTGACCCTCGCCGACCGGCTCCCAACCGCTCTCCTCAGCGGCTTCGCGAGCGGCGGTTCCAGCTGAGTCGTCACCGTCGTCGACCAAGCCACCAAGCAGCTCGTAACCCCACTGCTGGGTCGGGAACCGGTAGCGCCACAGCATCAGTGCCCGGTCCTGCTCGTCCACGATCAGAGCGATCGCGATCCGAGCCAGGTGAACGACGTGGTACTCCCACCGCTCACCGTTCGGCGCCTCCACGTCAGCCAACCCCAACCGAACCCACCGGTTGTCATAGACGAGCCGCTCCCCGTACGTCTTCCAAGCTCCGCGCTCTTCGCTCACGCCCGCAGCCTACGGATGCGCATCAGAGGAAGCAGCAGCCGAGAGCCTTCGTGTGCCAAGGCGCAGGTGCGGGGGACTAGGGCGGTTCAGGATTGCGCGATCGAACCGTCGTCACGCGCTGATGGCGCCGAACGTCGCGAAGCCCCACCTTCACTCGGATAGCCCATTGGTGATACAAGCTTGATCTAGAAAGATCACCGGCAATCTTGTGACTCTGAGGGGATAACAGTCGGTGAGCAGCGCCTACCATGGAGAAGGCTTCAACCAGTGGATCAGAAGAGCACTCTCGGCACGCGGTCACGAGGATGTCTCGGATGAAATATCGATTGAGCCGCTAAAGAGAAGAATAGCCAAGCTTGAGTATGAGCTGAAGACGTTAAGGCTTGGCCGGATAGTTTTCTTTTGGCTCTCGACTCTGTTGGCAGCAGGCGTAGCATTACTGGTCTTCGCTCGGGTATACTACGGATTTTTGTCTGCCCAATGGCTGTTTTATTCGACGCTCGCGGCCCTGGTGTTGATATTCTGCGCGGCCTTGTTTGTGGCGCTTCGCTTAGTGTGGCGGGTGATTTCGCAGAAGGGCTACATAATTGAGCTGCGCGAATTCTACAAGAGTCGTCTCGCTGATGACATCGACACGAGGGCTGAGGCAAGTAGTCAGAATCTCTTAAAGATCCACCGTCAGTATCGTGAAGATTCTGTCATGGTTATGGAGGAGTATCGATCAATCGCGAGGAAGTACAAGCGCTGGCATGACTGGTTCCAGACCATTGCGATTATTGGATCCGTGACCACGTCGGCCATTGCAACTGCCTCTGTGTACTTCTCGGCTTTTCAAACCATGACGATCGCAATCAGTCTCGTCGTGGGTGTAACTACCGGCATTAACGGCTACTACAAGTTTCGGGAACGATCGTTCAATTTGCAGCAGGCTTCGGACCTGATAGAGAGGGAGTACTATTCTGTAGCCCTGAGGGTGGGGCGATACTCAAGTTGTGAGACCGAAGCGCAAGCGTATCATTTGTTTGCCCAGCAAGTGGAATCCATCAGAGATGAACAAAACAAGCGTCAGCAGCAACTCGAGCAGCCTGTCGAGACGAAAAAGGAAGAATGAGGTTGCCCAATAAGAGGCAGGGATTTCGCTCCTGTAGGCGGTTAGAGTGTTTTCAGATTTGATCTGAGTGGAGTCTCGTCGCGTTACTTGGGAGCTGTTCGATCCGCACTGAAAATGGCACAGCTGGTCGCGAATCGACTGGCCTTACGTCTAACCTCCTTTTCTTTTCGGCATACGGGATCCAAGGATCTCGGCTGCCTTGCGGTCGGAGGCCGCGACCCAGGCTGCGTAGACGCGCAACGTAGTGGCGCCTCCACCGCCGTGGCCGAGGCGGCCGGAGACGGTGGGGAGGTCGATGCCTGCGGTGAGGAGTTCGGTGGCGGAGTAGTGGCGTAGGGCGTGGAGGTGAGTTTTGATGCCCAGCCTGTCGGCCATGTCCTTGTAGCGCTGGGTTATGGCGTTGGGGGAGTAGGGCTGGGTGTGGTCGGGGTGTTGGGTGCCGGCGAAGACGTAGAGGTCGTCGCTGAACTTGGCGCCTAGGTCCCGGACTCTGTCGGCGACGCGGTCGCGGTGTTCGCGGAGCAAGGTGACGGTTTCCGAGTCGAGGGCGATGCGGCGGTTCTGGTGGGTCTTCGTGTCCTTCTCCTTGCCGCGGACCCAGTTGCGGCGGAGGTCGATGACTTCCTCGTCGAGGTCGACGCGGGAGAAGCGCAGACCGACGAGTTCTCCGCGGCGCATGCCGGTGGTCATGGCGAGCCAGACGAGCGTGCCCCAGTCTTCGTCCATCTGGAACGCTTCTTCTGACAGCCGCGCGGCCTCGGCGGGAGTGGGCGGGTCAGGCTCTGGGCGCTTCTGACGCGGTTTCCGTGCGACGCGGGCCGGGTTTGAGCTGATCCAGTCCCAGCGTTCTGCGGCGTCGAGGGTGCCGCTGATGATCGCGTGGATCTGGCGGACCGTTGAGGCAGCCATCGGCTTGCACGCGTGTGGGCGGCATTCCTCGGCGACGCAGTCGTGCTCGCCCGGCTTCTTGTGCTTCTCGATGTAGGGCTTGCCATCGCAGCGAGCGCGGCAGCGTCGAAGTTCGGTGTAGAAGCCCTCGAGCATCCTCGCGGAAATCTTGTTCACCGCAGTCTCGCCGAGCGTCGGCTTGATCGAGCGGTCGATGTAGCCGCTGTAGGTGTGCCGGGTGCTGTCCTCGATCTCGCTGGTGCGCATCCACTCGTCCAGGGCGAAGGACAGGCTCACCGTCGACGGGGTGGAGCGCTGGCTGTCGACCTGTGCCAGCAGCTTGGTGAGCGCCTTCTCGGCGCGCTTGTAGGCGGCCTTGTCCGTGCCGTTGATCGTCTCGCGGAGGTAGGTGCGGCGACCCGTCACCGGGTCGTTGCCCGCGAAGACGACCACCCGGAGCGTCTTGCTGCGTTCCTCGATGCGACCGCGCTGACGTTCATCGGGGTGTGAACGACTCATGGCCTTGAGTGTACTCGCACCCAAGGCCGCACCCAGGACCAAAATCATGATCCACATATTCGGTTGTTTTGCCTGGTGAAGGCTGGTGCCCCCGGTGCGATTCGAACGCACACTGGACGGATTTTGAGTCCGCTGCCTCTGCCGTTGGGCTACGGGGGCTGGTCTTGTCGTCAGCATACGGGACGGCCGATCAGGGTCTTCCGGGAGGGTGTCCGGGGCGTTACTCCTGGTCAGGTTCATGTGAACGGGTGCTGGAGATCGTTTACCGCGCGGGGCTGGTGGTGGTGATCACGGCGTTCTAGGTTCGCTTGATCGTGCAGCGTGTGGCTGGTCGAACGTGCGGAGGACGTGTTGGTCGATGAGGTGACCCGGGGTGAGCCGGGGCTGCGGCGGAGTCTGAAGAACCGGCACCTCCAGATGATCGCGCTCGGCGGCATCATCGGGGCGAGCCTGTTCATCGGCAGCGGGGCGGTGATCTCGACCGTCGGCCCGGCGGCGATCGTGTCCTACGCGATCGGCGGGCTGATCGTCGTGCTCGTGATGCGGATGCTCGGCGAGATGGCGACCGCGCAGCCCGCGCTCGGCTCGTTCATGGAGTACGCGCGGACGTCGCTGGGGGAGTGGGCGGGATTCACCCTCGGCTGGCTGTACTGGTACTACTGGGTCGGCGTCGTGGCCTTCGAGGCCGTCGCCGGGGCCGAGCTGATCAACCCGCTGATCCCGATGGTGCCGCAGTGGGTGATCTCGCTGGGGCTGATGCTGGTGCTGACCGGGACGAACCTGGTGTCGGTGCGCTCGTTCGGCGAGACCGAGTTCTGGCTGGCCTCCATCAAGGTCATCACCATCGTGATCTTCCTGGTGTGCGGGACGTTGTTCGTCTTCGGGCTGTGGCCCGGGGCGGAGATCTCGGTGAGCAACATCGGCCAGGACGGTTTCTTCGCGCACGGCGGCTTCTCCGTGCTGCACGGCGTGGTGATCGTGATCTTCTCCTACTTCGGCACCGAGATCGTCACCATCGTCTCCGCCGAATCAGACGAGCCGGAGCGCTCGGTGGCGAAGGCGACCAAGGCCGTGGTGTGGCGGGTGCTGCTGTTCTACGTCGGCTCGGTGACGCTGCTGGTGATGATCACGCCGTGGGATCAGATCCCGACCGAGGGCAGCCCGTACGCCGCGGCGTTCACCCGGTTCGGGATGCCGGCGGCGGAGGTCGTGGTCGACGTCGTGGTGTTCACCGCGGTGATCTCGGTGCTGAACTCCGGGCTGTACACGGCTTCCCGGATGCTGTTCGCGTTGCAGAAGCGGTCGTTCGCGCCGGGCTGGGTGCGCGACCTCAACGGCCGCGGTGTGCCGTGGAAGGCGATCGTGCTGTCCACACTGGTCGGTTACATCGCTGTTGCGGCCAGTTACGTCGCCCCGGACACGATCTTCTACTTCATCATCAACAGCGCGGGCGCCGTGGCGCTGTTCATCTACGGCATGATCGCCCTCTCGCAGCTGCGGATGCGCCGCCGACTGGAACGCGAGGCGCCGGAGGCGCTGAAGCTGAAGATGTGGCTGTTCCCGCACCTGACCTGGGTCACCCTGGCCCTGATCGCCACCGTGATCATCACCATGGCCTTCGTCGCCGACGTCCGCTCGCAGCTCCTGCTGAGCCTCATCAGCGTCGCCGCCATCATGTTGATCTACGTCCTGTTCGTGCGGCGGAGGGCGTCGAACGGGTGAGCGGGAGGATGTCGCAATGGTCACGCCGCCTCTTAACCTCGGCGTGAAGTCAGTACCGGTAAGCTGCGGTTTCCGATGCAAACCGCATCGGCGGACCCCGAGTTCTACTGGAGGATCCCGGTGACGACGCCGGCTGCCGAGGACACACGCGAGGCCAAGCCCGTCGAACGTCGCGTACTCGTGGCCGAGGACGAGGCGTTGATCAGGCTTGACCTGGTGGAGATGCTCCGCGAGGAGGGCTACCAGGTCGTCGGTGAGGCTGGTGACGGACAGGAAGCCGTCCGGCTCGCCGAGGAACTTCGACCCGATCTGGTGATCCTGGACATCAAGATGCCGAAGATGGACGGCATCGAGGCCGCATCCAACATCGCGGGGGACCGGATCGCGCCGGTGGTCATCCTGACCGCCTTCAGCCAGCGCGATCTGGTGGAGCGGGCGCGCGACGCCGGGGCGATGGCCTACCTGGTCAAGCCCTTCGCCAAGCGCGACCTCGTGCCGGCCATCGAACTGGCCGTGTCCCGGTTCACCGAGGTTCAGGCCCTGGAAGCCGAGGTCAACGACCTCACCGAGCGGCTTGAGGCGCGCAAGACCATCGAGCGGGCCAAGGGCCTGCTGATGAGCAAGCACAACCTCTCCGAGCCCGAGTCCTTCCGCTGGCTGCAGCGAACCGCGATGGATCGCCGCACCACGATGAAGGCGGTCGCGCAGGCGGTTCTTGAGAACCTGTCCTGATCGACGGAAGCGGAAGGCGGGGCACCCGATCGGGTGCCCCGCCTTTCTCATGCCCGGGTCACCGGCCGCGGGGTCACTGGTCGCGCAGCACGCAGGTCAGCCGGGCCGAGCAGGTCCGGCGCCCCTGCTCGTCGGTGATCACCACGTCGTAGGTCGCCGTGGAGCGGCCCGTGTGCAGCGGGGTGGCCACGGCGGTGACCTTGCCCTCGGTGGCGGCGCGGTGGTGCGTGCAGCTGAGCTCCAGGCCGAGCGCGATGCGGCCCGCCCCGGCGTTGATCGCCGCGGCGATCGAGCCCGCCTGCTCGGCGAGCACCGCGTTCGCGCCGCCGTGCAGCAGCCCGTAGGGCTGGCGGTTGCCGGCCACCGGCATCGTGGCGACCACACGTTCGGGTGTGTATTCGATGATCTCGATGCCCATCCGCGCGCTGAGCTGTTCCTCGCCGGACTGGACGACCGCGATCAGATTCTCGTCGACGCTGGTCGCGGCCTCGCTGCTGGTGGATTCGGGCACCGTGGTTCCTTCCCGTCGCCTGCGGTACTGGCTGTCAGCCCAGCAGCCTAAACTCGCGGCCGTGACGCACTCCGAGGACCGACGCCTGCTGTTGATCGATGGCCACTCGATGGCCTACCGCGCCTTCTACGCCCTGCCGAAGGAGAACTTCCAGACCGGCACCGGGCAGCACACCAACGCGGTCTACGGGTTCACCTCGATGCTGATCAACCTGTTGCGCGACGAGCAGCCCAGCCACCTCGCCGTCGCGTTCGACGTGTCCCGCAAGACCTTCCGCAGCGAGACCTTCACCGAGTACAAGGCCAACCGCAGCGCCAGCCCCGACGAGTTCAAGGGCCAGGTCAGCCTCATCCAGGAGATCCTGGGCGCGCTGAACATCCCGGTGCTGAGCAAGGACAACTACGAGGCCGACGACGTCATCGCGACGCTGACCACCCAGGCCACCGCCGGTGGCTTCCAGGTCTCCATCTGCACCGGTGACCGGGACGCGCTGCAGCTGGTCACCGACGACGTGACGGTGCTCTACCCGACCAAGGGCGTCTCCGAGCTGACCCGCTTCACGCCGGAGGCCGTGGAGGCCAAGTACGGCCTGACCCCGCTGCAGTACCCCGACTTCGCGGCGCTGCGCGGCGACCCGTCCGACAACCTGCCCAAGATCCCGGGGGTGGGGGAGAAGACCGTCACCAAGTGGATCCAGCAGTACGGCTCGCTGGCGGGTCTCGTGGACCGCGTAGACGAGGTCAAGGGCAAGGCGGGCGACAACCTGCGCGAACACCTCTCGTCGGTGCTGCTCAACCGGCAGCTCACCGAGCTGGTGCGCGACGTGGAGCTGGAGGCCGGGCCGGACGACCTGGAGGTCCGGGCCTGGGATCGCGACGCCGTGCACCGGCTGTTCGACGACCTGGAGTTCCGGGTGCTGCGCGACCGGCTGTTCGCCACGCTCTCCAGCGCCGAACCCGAGGTCGAGGAGGGCTTCGAGATCACCGGCGGCGTCGTCGAACCCGGCAAGCTCGCGGCCTGGCTCGACGAGCACGCGCGCGGCGGCCACCGCGTCGGCCTGTCCTGCACCGGCACCTGGGCGCGCGGCCGCGGCGACCTGGCCGGGATCGCGCTGGCCACCTCCGACGGCACCGGGGCGTTCGTCGACGTCACCGCGCTCACCGGCGACGACGAGCTGGCCCTGGCCGCGTGGCTGGCCGACCCCGACGTGCCCAAGGCCGCCCACGACGTCAAGGGCCCGCTGCACGCCATCCGCGACCGCGGCTGGACCGTCGCCGGGCTCACCAGCGACACCGCCCTCGCCGCCTACCTGGTGCGCCCGGGCCAGCGCTCCTTCGAGCTGCCCGACCTCGTCGTGCGCTACCTGCAGCGCGAGCTGCGCGCCGACAGCGGTGCCGACGACGGCCAGCTGTCGCTGCTGGAGGACGAGTCCGAGAGCAAGGAGAAGGCCGCCGCGGGCGAGCTGCTGCGGGCCCGCGCCGTCGCCGAGCTCGCCGACGCCCTCGACACCGAGCTGGCCCGCATCGACAGCGGCAAGCTGCTCACCGACCTCGAACTGCCGCTGCTGCTGGTGCTCGCCGAGCTCGAAGGCGCCGGCATCGCCGTCGACGCCGACCAGCTGGCCGAGCTGGGCGAGCACTTCGCGGCCCGGGTCAAGCAGGCCGCTCAGGAGGCGTACTCGGTCATCGGCAAGGAGATCAACCTCGGTTCGCCGAAGCAGCTGCAGGTGGTGCTGTTCGACGAGCTGAACATGCCGAAGACCAAGCGCACCAAGACCGGCTACACCACCGACGCCGAAGCGCTGCAGACGCTGTTCGAGAAGACCGAGCACCCGTTCCTGCAGCACCTGCTGGAGCACCGCGACGCCACCCGGCTCAAGACCACTGTGGAGGGTCTGACGAAGTCCATTTCGGACGACGGCCGGATCCACACCACGTTCAACCAGACGATCGCCGCGACCGGCCGGTTGTCGTCCACCGAGCCGAACCTGCAGAACATCCCGATCCGCACCGAGGAGGGCCGCCGGATCCGCGAGGTGTTCGTCGTCGGCGGCGACTACGACGAGCTGATGACCGCCGACTACAGCCAGATCGAGATGCGCATCATGGCGCACCTGTCCGGCGACGAGGGGCTCATCGAGGCGTTCAACACCGGCGAGGACCTGCACAACTACGTCGCCTCGCAGGCGTTCGACGTGCCGATCGGCGAGGTCGACCAGGAGCTGCGCCGCCGGGTCAAGGCCATGTCCTACGGCCTGGCCTACGGGCTGTCGGCCTACGGCCTGGCCCAGCAGCTGCGGATCTCCGCCGAGGAGGCCAAAGCGCAGATGGACGCCTACTTCGCTCGCTTCGGCCGGGTGCGCGACTACCTGCGCGAGGTCGTCGACCAGGCCCGCAAGGACGGCTACACCTCCACCATCCTGGGGCGCCGCCGCTACCTGCCGGACCTGCTCAGCGACAACCGGCAGCGCCGCGAGATGGCCGAGCGGATGGCGCTCAACGCGCCCATCCAGGGCAGCGCCGCCGACATCATCAAGGTCGCGATGCTCGGCGTGCACGGGGCCATCAAGGCCGAGGGCCTGCGGTCGCGAACGCTGCTGCAGGTCCACGACGAGCTCATCATCGAGGTGGCCGACGGCGAGCGCGACGTGGTGGAGAAGCTGGTCCGCGAGCAGATGGGCTCGGCCTTCGAGCTGGACGTGCCGTTGGAGGTCTCGGTGGGCGTGGGCCGGTCCTGGGACTCGGCGGCGCACTGACCGCACCGGATCTCGAGTCGATCACGGTTCCCCCGTTTCGGGGATGCGCGGTCGGGGTGTGTTGTGCAATGGCGAACGTCACCGCTGGTGGGGCCCTGGGCCCGGTACCGAACACCGGTGCGGATAACCTGCTACGCGCTCCGGCCGACCTCGGCCGCCGCGGCGTCGTGGCCGGGCGGGGCGCCAGCAGGGCGCGGGCACCCCGTACGCGTACCGCGCCGACCCCGAGGAGGAGCATGATCAGCATCGATCGAGTCGACCACCTGGTCCTCACCGTCGCCGATGTGGATCGGGCGGTCGAGTTCTACCGGGACGTCCTCGGCATGGAGCCGGTGGAGTTCCCAGGTGAGCGGCGTGCGGTCCGCTTCGGCGACCAGACGATCAAGCTGCACGCGTCCGCCGAGCTCGTCGAGCCGACCGCGACGCACCCGGTGCCCGGCTCGGCGAACCTGTGCTTCGTCACCGGCCAGCCGTTGTCCGACGTGCAGGAGCACCTGCGCACCAGCGAGGTCCGCATCGAGGAGGGCCCGGTCGGCCGCACCGGCTCCAAGGGCCCCATCACCTCGCTCTACCTGCGCGACCCGGACGGCAACCTCATCGAGATCGCCCGCTACGACGACTGACGACCGTTCCGCGGTCGCTTCGCTCGGCGGTGCGGGCCGAGTCCCGCACCTGGAACAGCGGCTGACGCCGCTCGCCTGATCGCGTCAAGAAACCCCGGCTCTCGCGCGGGCGAGAACCGGGGTTGTTGACTCCGGGTGGGCTACAGGGACAGCTCGGGCTTGAGGCGGCTGGGGGTCCAGACCCGCTGCCGCCAGGCCGCGATCGTGGTGAGCAGCAGGGCCGCGATCAGGTAGCAGAGCAGGACCGCGACCGCCTGGGTCACCGAGCCCTCGGTGCCGCCGTAGATGAGGTGGCGCAAGCCGGTGACCACGTAGCCCAGCGGGAGCACCTGGTGCAGCGGGTGCAGCGGCTCGGGGATGGTCTGCCAGGGGAACGTGCCACCGGCCGTGACCAGCTGCAGCACCAGGATCACCAGGGCGATGAACTTGCCCTTCGGGCCGAACGCCGCGTTGAGCGAGTGCACCACGGCGGTGAAGGCGAACGAGGTCAGGATCAGGAACCCGAGCGTGCGCCACTGGTGCGCGGGGTGCACGCCGATCGCGAACACCACCACCGAGAACAGCAGCACCGCCTGCACCAGGCCGATCAGCGCCGCGGGCAGCCAGCCGCCCAGCGCGACCCGCCACGGGGCCACGCCCGCGGCCAGGGCGCGGTTGGACATCGGCCGCATGATCAGGAACAGCACGAACCCGCCGACCCACAGCGCCAGGCCCATGAAGTACGGGGCGAGTCCGGCGCCGTAGGTGTCGGCCTTGACCTGCGCCTGGGTGTCGACGGCGACCGGGTCGCCGATGGTGTCGGCGGTGGCCTGCCGGGTCTTCTCGTCCGGGTTCGGGATGTCACCCGCGCCCTTGCCGAGCTCGCCCGCCAGCGTCGTCGAGCCGTCGGCGAGCTGACCGGACCCGTCGTAGAGCTGCCGGGTGCCGCCGACGAGCTGGTCGGCACCGTCGGCGAGCCTGCCGGTGCCCGACAACGCCTGCTGCTGGCCGTCGCGCAGCTGCACCGCGCCGTCGTCGACCTGCCCGGCGCCGCTGGTGAGCTGCTGGATGCCGCTGGTGAGCTGCGGGGTGGCGTTGGCCAGCGCGCGGTTGCCGTCGGCGACCTGACGGGCGCCGTCGGCGAGCATGTTCAGCTGCCCGACCTGGGTCTGCAGCTTGTCGTTCGCGTCGGTGGCGGGGCTGCCGAGCTGGTCCAGCCCGTCGACGACCTTCTGCACGGTGGCTTCGTCGACGCCGGCCTGCCGCAGCTGCTGCGCGGTCCGGGCCTTGGTCTCGTCCAGGTCGTCGACGATGCCCTGCGAGAGGTTGCCGACGACGTTGGCCCTGTCCGCGAGCTGCTCGTTGCCCTGGGCGACCTTCTCGGCGCCGTCGGCGAGCTTGGCGGTCTGGTCCGGCAGCTGCGCGGTGGACGCCTGCAGCTGTTGCAGCCCGGTGTGCAGCTGGCCGGTGCCGTCGGCGAGCCGGTTGGCGCCGGAGGCGAGCTGCTGCTGCCCGCTGAGCAGCTGGTGAGCGCCGTCGGAGAGCTGCGTGCCGCCCTGCTGGGCCTGGCCGAGGCCGTCGCGCAGCTGACCGGCGCCGTCGGCGAGCTTGCCCGCGCCGTCGGCGGCCTCGACGGTCTTGTCGTGCACGGTCGAGAAGCCGAGCAGGAACTTCTCGGCCGCGGTCGACCCGGCGTTGGAGGCCACCCCGGCGCGGACCTCACCGGCGAGCTTGTCGGCGATGGTGCCCACCAGGTAGTTGTTCGCGTCGTTGGTGATCAGCTGCAGCTTGGCCTGCTGCGGCGTGAAGTCGGCGGGCGAGACCAGCGCGCGGGAGAAGTCCTTCGGCACGACCAGCGCGAAGGTGTAGTCGCCGTTGGCCACGCCGGCCTGGGCGCGTTGCAGGTCGGTGCGGGTCCAGGAGAACGTGCCGGAGTCGACGAGCTCGTCGTAGACGTCCCGACCGGCGTTGAGCTGTTCGCCGTCGTCCTGCTGCGCGCCGGTGTCGTCGATGACGACCGCGGCGGGCACCGAACCGAGCTTCCCGTAGGGGTCCCAGTTGGCGTAGATGTACATCGCGCCGTAGAGCAGCGGCACCAGCGTGACCGCCAGCAGCGCGAGCTTGGGCAGCTTGCCCGAGGTGAGCCGCCGCAATTCCGTTGCGGCGAGCCGGAAACTAGTCATCGCGGACCTTCAGGTGTCAACGGACTGAAGTGGACTTCCGGGTCTTGCCCGGGTTTTGGGTGTCGTCGGACTTCTCGGTGCCCTCGGACTCGGTGTCGTTCGCGCCGATGCGGACGGCGGGCGCTCCGAGCTCGTCGGCGGAGTGGGTGGAGCAGAGCACGATGACCGCCATGCCGTCGGCGGCGCGGGCGGTGGCGGGGGAGTACCAGTGCTGCGGGTCGTGACCGTGGCGGTCGGGGCAGTCGAGCACCAGCGCGCGCGTGGTGCGGGACTCGCAGGCCAGGTCGATCAGCAGCCGGGTGCGCTGGTGCGCGGGGAGGTTCTCGAAGCGGACGTCGCCGGGCAGCTCGCGCTCGGCGAGCCAGTCGCGGACCTTGCGGCGGGTCGAGCGGCGCCCGGCCAGCGACAGGCCCTCGGCGACGACGTCGCGGACCTGCAGCGCCTCGTCGGGCTCGGTGATCTGCGGTGCGTCGACGACGGCGACGGTGCGGCGCAGCACGTCGGCGTCGGCGGAGCCGTCCAGCCGGACGCTGCCTGCGCTGGGCTTGAGGCGGCCGGACAGGGCCAGTGCGAGCGCGGTCTTGCCCGTTCCCGCCTCGCCGGTGACCAGCAGCGTCTGCCCGTCGGCGACCCGCAGCGAAGTGGGCGCCAGCAGCGGCCCGTGCGCGCCGATGACCTCGACGCCGGTGGCGACGATCTCCACGCCTTCTCCTCGATCCTCTCGGAGCCTGCACCACGGCCCCGGGATCGGGGTCAGCGCAGTGCGGTGGCCGGGCGCACCTCCCACATCGTCCACAGCGGCCGGTACCCCTGGCGGGGCCAGAACACCGAGGACAACGGGTTGGGCGGGTTGTAGTACAGGAAGCTGCCGACGACTCCCCGGCGCACGAACTCGTTGTGCGCCACCGCCATCAGCTGCTGCCCGACACCGGTGCCGCGCGCCTTCTCGTGCACCGACACGCAGTTGACGTAGGCCCACGAGCCGGGGCGCAGCCGGTAAGCCCGGGGGGACTTGCCGGTGTCGATCCAGCCGCATTCCGCGACCGCGACGGGCGTGCCGTCCTGCTCCGCCAGCCAGACCGGGTCGTCGGAGTGCAGGCGCACTCGGGCGGCGGCCCGCTTCAGCTGGGCGGCGTCGGAGCGGTACGTCGCGGTTCCGACGAGGGCGGCGTATTCGAGCTCGGCGAGGGTGAGCTCGACGACGGCGTCCAGATCGGCCGGTCCCGCGCGGCGCACCTTTACGGTACCAGAGACAGTTCCGTATCTGCGACCGGGACGGGTGATCGAACCGCGAGCACCGACAGCGGTAAGAAACCGTGGTCCAGCAACGCCCTCGTGCCCTGCACGTCCCGGCTGGGCCACACCACCATCGCCGAGGAGTTCGACCCGGGGTCGTCGCGCGCCGCCAGCCACTCCCGCCACGCGCCCAGCAGCGCGTCCAAGCCCGAGCGGGGGTGCTCGCCGACGATCGGGAACAGCTCGAAGGCCTCACCGGCCTGCCACAGCCCGCGCGCCGAGCCCGCCGGGTTCGAGGTGTGCGTGACCAGCCCCGCCACCCCGTAGCCCTCGGGGGTGCGCGCCGCCACCGGCTCGGCGTCCGAGGGCACGAACTGGTCGTGCGGCAGCTGCGGGTCCAGGGCGGCGAACCGCGCGAACTGGGCCTCCATCAATTCCTGCGCGGTCGCCACCGGGGACTCCTCACGTCTCTCTCGGTCAAGCGACGAAGTCGCTCTTCTCCTGGTGCCACCTGATCAGCCGGCACCGCCGCTGAGCTTCCGCTACCCGCACCGCCGAGCGAGGCGGCGCGGACGGTTCAGTCGAGCGTGCAGACGAAGATCGCCGTTCCGGGGAACAGCTTGCCCCGGAGCGGGCTCCACTGCCCCCACTGCTGAGTGTGCCCCTCGGGCCACTCGGGTTCGATCAGATCGGTCAGGCGCAGGCCCGCGCCCGCGAGCGCGCGCACGAAGTCGCCGAGCGTGCGGTGGTGCTCGACGTAGGTCGCACGACCGTCGCCGTCGATCTCCAGGTAGGGGGTGCGGTCGAAGTAGGAGTGCGTGACCGTGAGCCCGGTCGGGCCCGGGTCGTCCGGGAAGATCCACCGCATCGGATGGGTGACCGCGAACACCCACCGGCCGCCGGGGCGCAGCACCCGGGCCACCTCGCGGAACACCGCGCCCACGTCGGCCACGAACGGCACCCCGCCGAACGCCGAGCAGGCCAGGTCGAAGCTGTCGGCGGCGAAGGGCAGCTGATCCGCGCTGGCCTGGATCAGCGGGATCGAGGTGCCGGTGCGCTCGGCGGCCTCGGCCGCGTGCCGCAGCATCCCGCCGGAGATGTCCAGGCCGACGGCCTCGGCTCCCTGCCGGGCCAGCCAGCGCGCGCACGACGCCGCGCCGCAGCCGACCTCCAGCACCCGCTTGCCGCGCACGTCGCCCAGCAGCCCGGCGTGCTCCTCGCGCAGGCCCTCCGGGCACCAGACGAAGTCGTCGTCGCCGAGGAACTGGCCGTGCTCGGCCTGGTAGTCGTCGGCGTCGGCGTCCCACCAGAGCCGGTTCGCCGAGCGCGACTCGGCGGCGTCCACGCTGCGCTTGCGCACACCGACGGTCCCCAGGCGCTGCTCCGCCGAGCTATTCTGGGAGCTGGCGTTTTCCGGCTCGTCGGGATGTGTCAAGGAGGCCCCCGGGACTGTGCGTGGCGGTGCGGACGTGAAGAGATTGTGTCGTGCGTCCGACACGCTTCTGCCGCCCAGGGGTACCGCGGTTTGCCCGACGATCGAGAAAGCGCGTACGATACCGCCCGCGCCGTGGGTCTTTTTCTCATCGGCTTCAGCGCCCCGGGTCACACCGAGGTGGCGAAGGTCGATCGGCGAACGGAATCCGCAGGTCCGGTCTGTGATCGGGCTGGAAGAAACCGGCGACGACGCGGCACAAACGTAGAACCAGCGACCAACCTATCCGTACCGGAGCAACCCACCTGATGTCCACCGACACCACCACCGTCCCGACTGCAGCCGCCACCAAGCCGCAGGTCGCAGTGAACGACGTCGGGACGGAGGAGGACTTCCTCGCCGCCGTCGACCAGACCATCAAGTACTTCAACGATGGGGACATTGTTGAGGGCACCATCGTCAAGGTCGACCGTGACGAGGTGCTGCTTGACATCGGCTACAAGACCGAGGGCGTCATCCCGTCCCGGGAACTGTCGATCAAGCACGACGTCGACCCCGCCGAGGTCGTCACCGTTGGTGACTTCGTCGAGGCGCTTGTTCTCCAGAAGGAGGACAAGGAAGGCCGGCTGATCCTCTCCAAGAAGCGCGCCCAGTACGAGCGCGCCTGGGGCACCATCGAGGAGCTCAAGGAGAAGGACGAGCCCGTGCGCGGCACCGTCATCGAGGTCGTCAAGGGCGGCCTCATCCTCGACATCGGGCTGCGCGGCTTCCTGCCGGCGTCCCTGGTCGAGATGCGCCGCGTCCGCGACCTGCAGCCCTACGTCGGCCGCGAGCTCGAAGCCAAGATCATCGAGCTGGACAAGAACCGCAACAACGTGGTCCTGTCCCGTCGCGCCTGGCTGGAGCAGACCCAGTCCGAGGTCCGCAGCGAGTTCCTCAACCAGCTGCAGAAGGGCCAGGTCCGCAAGGGCGTCGTGTCCTCCATCGTCAACTTCGGTGCGTTCGTCGACCTCGGTGGAGTCGACGGTCTGGTGCACGTCTCCGAGCTGTCCTGGAAGCACATCGACCACCCGTCCGAGGTCGTCGAGGTCGGCCAGGAGGTCACGGTCGAGGTCCTGGACGTCGACATGGACCGCGAGCGCGTCTCCCTGTCGCTGAAGGCGACCCAGGAAGACCCGTGGCGTCAGTTCGCCCGCACCCACGCGATCGGCCAGATCGTGCCGGGCAAGGTCACCAAGCTGGTGCCGTTCGGTGCGTTCGTCCGCGTCGACGAGGGCATCGAGGGCCTGGTCCACATCTCCGAGCTGGCCGAGCGCCACGTGGAGATCCCGGAGCAGGTCGTCCAGGTCGGCGACGAGGTCATGATCAAGGTCATCGACATCGACCTCGAGCGTCGTCGGATCTCCCTGTCGCTGAAGCAGGCCAACGAGGGCTTCAGCCCCGACTCGGAGTTCGACCCGACCCAGTACGGCATGGCTGCCGAGTACGACAACGAGGGCAACTACATCTACCCCGAGGGCTTCGACCCGGAGACCCAGGAGTGGCAGGAAGGCTTCGAGTCGGCTCGCGAGGAGTGGGAGCGCCAGTACGCCGAGGCGCACACCCGCTACGAGAAGCACATCGCGCAGATCGCCAAGGCCCGCCAGGCCGACGCCGAGGCCGCGGCTGCCGCGGCCGCCGGTGGCGGCGAGGAGCAGGCGGCTCCGACCGGCGGCGGCAACTACTCGTCGGCTTCGAACGACGAGCAGCAGGACAGCGGCTCGCTCGCGAGCGACGCGCAGCTGGCCGCCCTCCGCGAGAAGCTCTCCGGTGGTGCGTGAGCACTGACGCCTGAAGGCTGAAGTCCGAACGGCCCCGCATCCCCAGCGGATGCGGGGCCGTTTCGCGTCCGGCCGAGAAACGGCCTCTCGCAGGAGCCCCCGCGCCTGGCAGGATGTAGCGCATGTTGCGGGTGGGTTTGACCGGAGGCATCGGATCGGGCAAGTCGACGGTGGCGCGGCGGCTGGCCGAGCTCGGCGCGGTGGTGATCGACGCCGACGCCCTGTCGCGGGAGGTCGTCGAACCCGGCAGCGCCGGGCTGGCCGAGCTCGTCGAGCGGTTCGGGGACGGGATCCTCGACGACACCGGGGCGCTGGACCGGCCCGCCCTGGCGGCGAAGGCGTTCGCCGACGAGCAGTCGCGGCTCGACCTCAACGCGATCGTGCACCCCAAGGTCGCGGAGCTGACCGCGCGCCGGATGGCCGAGGCGCCGGCGGATTCCGTGCTGGTGCACGACATCCCGCTGCTCGTGGAAGCGGGCTACGCGCCGAACTACCACCTGGTGATCATCGTGGACGCCACCGAGGACGTCCGGGTGCAGCGGCTCGTCGGCCGCGGCCTGGCCGAGCAGGACGCCCGCGCCCGGATCGCCGCGCAGGCCACCGACGAGCAGCGCCGCGAGGTCGCCGACGTGTGGCTGGACAACGGCGGTGACGTCGAGGACCTGCTGGCCCGCGTCGACGAGCTGTGGCGGGACCGGTTGGTGCCCTTCGAGGAGAACCTGCGGCTTCGGCAGCGGGCCGCGCGGTTCGGCCCGTCGATCGTCGACCCGGACCCGGAGTGGGCCGCCCAGGCCCGGCGGTTGATCGCCCGCGTCGAGCGGGCGGCGGGGGAGCGCGCGGTCCGCGTCGACCACGTCGGCTCGACCTCCGTGCCGATGCCCGCCAAGGACGTCATCGACCTGCAGCTCACCGTCCGCACCCTCGCCGACGCCGACGCGCTCGCGGACGCGCTCGCCGAGGCCGGGTTCCCGTACCTGCCCGGCGGCGACGTCGACGCACCGCACGACTTCGCCCCGGAACCCGAGCAGTGGGCCAAGCGCCTGCACATCGCCGCCGACCCCGGCCGCCCGGCCAACCTGCACGTCCGGGTCGAGGGCACGGCGTCGTGGCGGGTCGCCCTGATCTTCCCGGCCTGGCTCCGCGCCGACCCGGCGGCCCGCGAGAACTACCTCGCCCTCAAGCGCCGACTCGCCGAAACCCACGCCGACGCCCCGAACCACGAGTCCTACGCCCTCGCCAAGGAACCCTGGTTCGCCGACAACCTCCCCAAAGCCCTCGCCTGGGCGGACTCCACCAACCACGCCCCCTGACCACCCCCGCGTCAAAAACCCCGGTTTTCATCGCGCGAAAACCGGGGTTTTCGACGTGGTGTGGGGGCGGGATCAACCGATCAGTTGATGGCTCGGTGGGGCGGGCGACGTATTCGTGGAGGACGTGTCAGCCTTCGGGGTGAGGGAGAGGGATTCGGTGACCGACGAGACGACGCCGCCCGGCGGGTGGTTGTACCGCGCGATGCACGTGGGGTTCTTCGTGCTGCTGGCGGCGTCGGCGTCGCGCTTCGTCGACGTGCACGGGCTGGTCGGCATCACGCCCTGGGTGCTGGGCCTGTCGGTGGCGCTGATCGTCGTCTACGGCGTCGGGATCGCGTTCTGGGAGCGCAGCGCGCACCTGCGGCAGGTGTGGGTCGGCGCGGTCGTGGTCGTGTGGTGCGCGCTGGTGCTGGTGGCGCCAAGCTTCGGCTGGTGCGCGGTGCCGCTGTTCTTCGTCTGCCTGCGGGTGCTGAAGCCGAAACCGCTGGTCATCGCGGTCGTGTTGCTGACCGCGACGGTCATCTTCGCGCAGCTGCGGCTCGCGGAGTACGTCCAGCTCATCTCGGTCCTGGTGCCGATCGCGGTCGCGACGATGGCCACCGCGGTGTTCCTGGAGCTGCGGCGGGAGAGCGAACGCCGCCGCGAACTCATCGACCAGCTGGTGCGCACCCGAGGTGAGCTGGCCGAGGCCGAGCACCGGGCGGGCATCAGCTCCGAGCGCGAGCGGCTGGCCCGCGAGATCCACGACACCATCGCCCAGGGCCTGTCGAGCATCCGGATGCTGCTGCAGGCCGCCGAGCGGTCCGGCAACGCCGACGCCAACGTGCGGCGCGCGGGCGAGATCGCCGAGCACAACCTGGAGGAGGCCCGCCGGTTCGTGCGCGGGCTGACCCCGGCGGCGCTGGAGCGGAGATCGCTGCCGGAGGCGCTGCGGGCGCTGGCCGACCGCACCGTCGCGGAATCCGGCATCGAGGTGCGCTTCGACGTCGTCGGCGACCCGCTGCCCACCCGCGAGGACGACGACGCGGTGCTGCTGCGGGTCGCGCAGGGCGCGCTGGCCAACGTGCGCGAGCACAGCGGAGCCCGCACGGTCGGCGTGACGCTGTCCTACCTCGACGACGAGGTCAGCCTCGACGTCCGCGACGACGGGACCGGCTTCGACCCGGCGAACCCGCCGCACGGTGCGGGACGCGGGTTCGGGCTCGGCGGCATGCGCGCGCGGGTCGAGCAGCGGGGCGGCACGCTGGCGGTGGAGAGCGGATCTGGCGAGGGCACGGCGGTGGCGGCGACCCTGCCGGTGGGAGGTGTGTCATGACGGAGCACGTGCGCGTGATGGTGGTCGACGACCACGTCGTGGTGCGCGCCGGGCTGCAGGCGCTGCTCGCCGGTGACGAGGGCGTCGAGTTCGTCGGCGAGGCGCGCACCGCGGTCGAGGCGGTGCAGCTGGCCGGTGCCTACCGCCCCGACGTGGTGCTGATGGACCTGCAGCTGGGGGATGGTGTGGACGGGGTCGAGGCGACCCGCAGGCTGCGGGCACTGGAGAACCCGCCGCAGGTGCTGGTGCTGACCACCTACGACGCCGACACCGACATCAACCGCGCGATCGACGCGGGCGCCACCGGCTACCTGCTCAAGGCCGGGCCGCCGGAGGAGCTGTTCCAAGCGATCCGCGCCGCCGCGCGCGGGCAGACGGCCCTGTCGCCGGAGATCGCCTCGCGCCTGCTGCAGCGCAGCCGGTCCCCGGAGCAGGCGCTGAGCGACCGCGAGGTCGAGATCCTGGAGCTGCTCGCGCAGGGCTTGGGGAACCGGGATCTGGCCAAGCAGCTGTTCATCAGCGAGGCGACGGTCAAGACCCACCTGGTGCACATCTACGCCAAGCTCGGCGTCGACAGCCGCATGGCCGCGGTCAACGCCGCCGTCGAACGCCGGCTCATCCGCCTCGACGGCCGCCCCCAACAACCCTGACCCACCCGTGACCTGGATAAACGCCCCCGGTCGAGCCCCCGCGCGCCTCGGTGTTCCCGATTTCAATGGAAAT
This sequence comes from Saccharopolyspora sp. ID03-671, assembly GCF_045278815.1. Lineage (NCBI taxonomy): Bacteria > Bacillati > Actinomycetota > Actinomycetes > Pseudonocardiales > Pseudonocardiaceae > Saccharopolyspora > Saccharopolyspora sp. ID03-671. Next base: position 1,599,926 of record NZ_CP134054.1, on the reverse strand, counting down.
CAGGTGTCGGATTTCAACGGAAATCGGGGACCCGACTTCCATTGAAATCGGAACCCCCGGGGCGGGTGGGGTCACCAGGGGTCGAAGATGCCCCTGTAGGCGAGCCACTGGTTGATCGAGCGGTGCATGCTGATCTCGTCGAGCGTGCGGTGGACCGTGCGGAAGGCGTAGTCGGCCTCGCTCTGGCGGATGGCGCCGGCGGCCACGGCGGAGGCGAACTCGGCGGCGCGGGCGATGCGCGGCCGCCCGGCGTCGGGGACTTCCAGGCTCAGCAGCAGGTCAGCGGTGGCCCAGGATCGGGTGTCGCGGTGGATGGTGACCGCGGTGAGCGTGCTCGGGCCGGGGCGGGAGTGCCGGTTGCGGGGTCGCAGCCGCGTCAGGCGCAGACCCAGGTCGGCCAGCAGCCAGGTGATCTCCACGTCGTGGTCCGGGGTCGGGCACTCCACGGCCAGACCCCACCGCTCCACGTGACAGACCTCCAGCCGGTGCACCTGGCCGGTCGGGCGTCTGCGCTGCGAGCTGAAGAGATCGATGACTTCCATCAATGTGGGGGAAACCGCAGCGCTCACAGCGTCAGAGAGTAGCGGCGAAAAGTGGAAACGTGATCATCAGTACCGGTTTTTAACATAACTTTTCCGCACCGGACGACCACGGCGGGCGAGAACGGACGAAATGTCTCCGACCATCACTCCGATGGCGGTAGCGGACGTGGCTCGGGTACGGGATCTTGAGTCGGTTGTCCGTCCCACGACAGTTCGATGTCGTTGTCGCGCAACCACTTCGGCAGGTCGTAGCCGCAGCGCGCGAGTCCCTCCAGGGCCGCGCACGCGCGTCGCATCGCGCGTTCCGCCGTTTCCGGATCGAGCAGTTCCGCGCGCACCGCGAGGACGAATTCATCGATGTCGAGCAGTTCCGCGTCGCGGTTCTGGCGCACTTCCAGATCCAGGTAGTGGTCGACGGTTCGCCATTGCTTTTCACCCGTTCGGACGTCGACCAGATCCAGGTAGTAATCGAGGTCGCGCTCGTGGCCCGGATGGCGGTGGAATCGGGAGACGCGCAGCCCGAGAGCGGGCAGCAGCCACGACTCCAGCGCGGCGAGCTCGGGGTGCCCGGGCATCGGCCGGGCGAGGTAGAGCCCGAAGGGCTCGCGGCGGAAGCGGCTCACGGTGCGGACGTGGCCCTTGGGGTCGGTGTTGGTGCCCTCCGCCAGGTCGAAGACCTCGGTCTTCGGCGGGTGCACGGGCAGTCCCAGGTGCTCGGCGATCTCCCGCTGAGTGGTCACACCGACACTCTAAGCTCGCGCATGAGGCGGGCGCGACGTTCGAAGCCCGCCGCGCCCGCTGATCTCTCTACCACTGTTCGCAGGTCACCTCCCATCGGTCGGGGCCGGTGACGCAGACCATTGTCCGCCTTCAGCGGCCGGAAAGCACCCCCGCGAGTCCGATAAGACCCCGGGAGGCGACATGAAGCCCCCCGTGAGGCGACATGATGTCGGTGGGGGCTCGTACGCTGGGTCCCGTGGCTTTCGCGACTGAGCGCCCCGCACTCGACGACTCCGTGCTGGCGCACTCCGAGTTCCGACCCGTCAGCGACATCCCGCGCGCCGACGGGCGCTTCCGCGTGGTCAGCGACTACGAGCCGGCCGGCGACCAGCCCGAGGCGATCCAGGACCTGGAGCGGCGGATCAACAGCGGCGAGAAGGACGTGGTCCTGCTCGGCGCCACCGGTACCGGCAAGTCGGCGACGACGGCCTGGCTGATCGAGCGGGTCCAGCGGCCCACGCTGGTGCTGCAGCCGAACAAGACGCTGGCCGCGCAGATGGCCAACGAGCTGCGCGGGTTCTTCCCGGACAACGCCGTGGAGTACTTCGTCAGCTACTACGACTACTACCAGCCCGAGGCCTACGTCCCGCAGACGGACACCTACATCGAGAAGGACTCCTCGATCAACGAGGACGTCGAGCGGCTGCGCCACTCCGCCACCTCGAACCTGCTCTCGCGCCGCGACTGCATCGTGGTGTCGTCCGTGTCCTGCATCTACGGCCTGGGCACGCCGCAGTCCTACCTCGACCGCGCGATCCCGCTGGAGGTCGGCGGCGAGATCGACCGCGACGTCTTCCTGCGCGCGCTGGTGGACGTGCAGTACACGCGGAACGACATCGCCTTCGCCCGCGGCACCTTCCGGGTGCGCGGCGACACCGTCGAGATCATCCCCGCCTACGAGGAGCTGGCGGTGCGGGTGGAGTTCTTCGGCGACGAGATCGACAGGCTCTACTACCTGCACCCGATGACCGGCGAGATCGTCCGCGAGGTCCAGGACCTGCGGATCTTCCCGGCCACCCACTACGTGGCGGGCCCCGAGCGGATGGACAAGGCGATCCGCGCCATCGAGGGCGAGCTGGAGGAGCAGCTCGACCGGATGGAGAAGCAGAACAAGCTGCTGGAGGCCCAGCGGCTGCGGATGCGCACCCAGTACGACATCGAGATGATGCGCCAGGTCGGCTTCTGCTCCGGGATCGAGAACTACTCGCGGCACATCGACGGCCGCGAGGCCGGATCGGCCCCGGCGACGCTGATCGACTACTTCCCGGACGACTTCCTGCTCATCGTCGACGAGTCGCACGTGACGATCCCGCAGATCGGCGGCATGTACGAGGGCGACGCCTCCCGCAAGCGCACGCTGGTCGAGCACGGCTTCCGGCTGCCCAGCGCGCTGGACAACCGGCCGCTGACCTTCGAGGAGTTCTCCGACCGCATCGGCCAGACCGTCTACCTGTCGGCCACGCCCGGCCCGTACGAGATGGCGCAGGCCGGCGGCGAGTTCGTCGAGCAGGTCATCCGCCCGACCGGCCTGGTCGACCCCGAGGTCATCGTCAAGCCCACCGAGGGGCAGATCGACGACCTGGTGCACGAGATCCGCGAGCGCGCCGAGCGCGACGAGCGGGTGCTGGTGACGACGCTGACCAAGAAGATGGCCGAGGACCTCACGGACTACCTGCTGGAACTGGGCGTGCGGGTGAGGTACCTGCACTCCGAGGTCGACACGCTGCGCCGGGTGGAGCTGCTGCGGCAGCTGCGGCTCGGCGAGTACGACGTGCTGATCGGCATCAACCTGCTGCGCGAAGGTCTGGATCTGCCGGAGGTCTCGCTGGTGTCCATCCTGGACGCCGACAAGGAGGGATTCCTGCGCTCCGGAACGTCTTTGGTTCAGACCATCGGTCGTGCGGCGCGCAACGTCTCGGGTCAGGTGCACATGTACGCCGACCGGGTCACCGACTCGATGCAGCACGCCATCGACGAGACCAACCGGCGTCGTGCCAAGCAGATCGCCTACAACGAAGAGCGCGGCATCGATCCGCAGCCGCTGCGCAAGAAGATCGCCGACATCCTCGACCGGGTCTACAGCGAGGCCGATGACACCGACGAGACGGTCTCGGTGGGTGGTTCGGGCCGCAACACCTCGCGCGGCAAGAAGCCTTCTGGCGAGGCCGTGGCCAGCGCGGGGCTGCTGGAGGAGCGCGACATCTCGTCGATGCCGCGGGCCGAGATGGCCGATCTGGTGCAGCAGCTCAACGATCAGATGATGAACGCCGCGCGGGAGCTGCAGTTCGAGCTCGCGGCGCGGCTGCGCGACGAGATCGCGGACCTGAAGAAGGAGATCCGCGGGATGGACGCCGCGGGCATCGAGTGAGCGCGCGGGCGCGGAAGGTGATCAAGGTCTCGCCTTTCGCGCCGCCCTACTCATGAGTACCTGAACGGAGTTCGTCCTTACTGCCGAGTTCTCGCTCTGACCTCGGACAATTCCCGTTCTGGTCCACAGAGGACCGCGTTTGCTGAGAATCCGCTCAACCGTTTCGTCGAATTGCTCACAGGGTTCCGCTTCGAGCCGACCAGCCACGATTACAGTCCGTCAGTTGGCTCACCGAAAAGGTGGTACCCCGGTATGGTGAGTTAGGGTAATTTCCCACTCCTGCTGTGCTCACGTGGACGCTGCGGGCTTGTGCAAGAAACGGAGTTCTCGAGATGGATCCCGGCCTGAAGGTCACGACCTCGTTCCCCACGAGGACCTGCGGGATCCGACCCGAGGACGAGCCCGCACGGCGTGGACCCGGCAGGACCAGGCAACCCCGACATCCGCAATGCTGACGGCACGCCATTCCCCTCTCCCCGGTCGAGCGACGCCGCACGCACGACGTGGCATCCCCACTGCTCACGCCGGTGACCGCGCATGCCCGAAGGCTGGGGTCGCCTTTTCCGCTCAGCGGCACGAATGAGATGGCGAACGCGGTTATCCACCCGCGCTGAATTCTCAGCGCGCGGCCGGTTCGTCGTTTCACTCGCGCCCAGAACGACCCGTTCGCGAACCCCCTCGCGAGAGCCTTTCCAGGAAGGATCAATCGGAATGGAGTCGCCCACTACCGGTTCCGCACGCCCCGGAGCGGTGTCGGAGCTGCTCGATTTCCTGCGCAGATACAGCAGGGAGCAGCTCGACTCTCGACGAATGGACGAACGGCGCGGTTTCCATTTGTCGCTGATCCCCGATCTCGCCCAGGCCGGGCTGTTCGGCCTGCAGGTCCCGAAGCGCTACCGAGGTCAGGAACTCCCGCATTCCGACACCATCAAGGTGTGGCGCCAGGCGGGCGCGATCGACTGCAACCTGCTCATCCTGCTCGCCGTGCACAACACCCTCGGCGTGCCGCCGGTCCAGCACTTCGCGCGCGAGGAGGTGCGCGCGGCCGTGCTGCCCGAACTGGCGCAGGGACGGCGGCTGGTGACCAGCGCGGTCAGCGAGCCGAGCATGGGATCGAACGTCCGGGCGATCACCAGCACGGCCACCAAGCGGCCCGACGGGTCCTACGTCATCAACGGCGGCAAGCAGTGGATCTCGCTGGGCAACGACGCCCACCACGTGAACCTCTTCGCGCGGCTGACCGACGAGAACGGCCAGGACGCCGGGATCACCGGGTTCCTCGTCGACACCTCGACCCCGGGTTTCGTGCGCGGTCCCGAGGTCGTCACCCTCGGGCTCAAGGCCGTGCCGCAGAACAGCCTCAGCCTGGAGAACCTGCACGTCCCGGCCGAGAGCCTGCTCGGTGAGGAGGGCAAGGGCCTGGTCGCGGCCAAGACCGCGTTCACCCAGGGCCGGTTGATGCTGGCCACCGGCGCGCTCGGCGCGGCGATGCGGGCGCTGGAGATGACCCAGCGCTTCGCCCGTCGCCGCGAGGTCGCCACCGGCAACCTCGCCGAGAACGGCCGGATCCAGCAGATCATCGCCGAATCGGTGGCGGCCACGCAGGCGGTGGAGATGCTGGTCGAGCACATCGCCGACCGGCTCGACTCCGGGCGCGAGGTGCCCGAGCCGTTCTACTTCGCGGCAAAGATCCTGGGCTGCGAGCTGATGTGGCAGGTCGTGGACCGCTGCGTGCAGCTGCTGGGAGCCCGAGGGTTCGTCGACACCAACGTCGTCGGCCAGTTCTACCGCGACTACCGGCTGTTCCGGATCTTCGAGGGAACCACCGAGGCCATCACGGTCTACCTGGGCTCGATGGTGCTCAAGCAGCCGCAGCAGTTCCTGTCGATCTTCGACGAGTTCGACCTGGACCCGGCGCTGGCCGAGTACGTCGACCGCGTCGACAAGCTGACCACCACCACGACCACCGGTGGCCAGCAGCGGCACATCCTGGCAGGTCAGATCGGTGAGCTCGCCTGCTGGGCGATCCTGTCGGCGCTCACCGCCGAGGGCCGCACCCGCTCGTCGATGCACGCGCACACGGCGTCCTGGAGCGAGCAGCAGCTGGCCGGCAAGCTGCGCTCCGCCGAGGAGAGCAGGCCGTTCGTCGAGCTGCCCACCGCGGACGAACTCGCCCGGCACATCGGCGATTTCGAGTCCAGCATCGGCAACGTCGAACAGCGCCGCCCCGGCATCCAGCACGACCTGGACCTGCTGCTGCGCCGCGGCTGAGGCCATCAGAAGCACCGAGGGGGCGGGACCGCCGTGCGCGGTCCCGCCCCCTCGGCGCAGGTGGGGCCTCAGCCCGCCTGGAGGTCGCGTTCGCGGCGGTGGATGAGCTCCACGCCCTCACCGGCCAGCGCCTTGATGGCGTTGAGGCCGTCGCGCCCCCACGGGCGCACCTCGCTGTCGATGACGCAGACCGTGCCCAGCGCCATGCCGGTGCGGTCGATCAGCGGAGCGCCCAGGTAGGAGCGGACGTTCATCTTGTCCACGACGTCGTTGCCCGCGAAGCGCGGGTAGTCGCAGACGTCTTCGAGGACCAGCGCCATCCGGCGGGCGATGACGTGCGGGCAGTAGCCCGTCTCCATCGGCGCCGACCGCGGGTCGGAATCGGAGTTCGGGTCTTCCATCCCGGCGGCCTTGGTGAACAGACCGCCCAGGTACTGGTGGGTGTCGGTGATGAAGTTGACCATCGCGTTCGGCACGCCGAGGGTCTGGGCCACGCGCTGGGCGAACGCGTCGAACTCGGGATCGGCGGCTTCGCCCAGGCCGAGCTGGCGCAGCCGCGCGGCGCGCTCGGACGCGTGCGAGTCGACGGGGCTGAGGTGCCGGTGTCCGGCAGCATCGAAAGTCGTCACGAGAGGCTCCGATTTCAGAGGAATCCGGGGGAGTGGGGCGGATTCGGGACGGGGGTCATAAGGCGCGGGTCTCCAGCACGTGCTCGATCAGCTGCACCAGCACCGATGCCGAGGAGCGGCGATCGCGCGCGTCGCAGAGCACGACGGGGATGTGCGGTTTGATGTCCAGTGCTTGCCGTACCTCCTCGGGTTGGTAGCGGAAGCTGTTCTCGAACTGGTTGACCGCGACCAGGAAATCGATGCCGCGGCGTTCGAAGAACTCCACGGCAGCGAAGCAGTCCTCCAACCGACGCGTGTCGGCCAGCACGACCGCGCCCAGGGCGCCGTCCACCAGGTCGTCCCACATGAACCAGAACCGGTCCTGACCCGGGGTGCCGAACAGGAACAGCACGATGTTCTGCGGGTTGAACGTGATTCGACCGAAGTCCATCGCCACGGTGGTCGTGGTCTTGTCGCCCACGCCGGTCAGGTCGTCGTGCCCGACGCTGGCGACGGTGAGCGTCTCCTCCGTGGTCAGCGGCTCGATCTCGCTGACCGAATGGATGAACGTGGTCTTCCCGACTCCGAACCCACCCGCTATGAGGAACTTGAACGAGGTCGGGAATGGCTCAGAGCTGTTGGAGCCCATTCAGCAAAGCCTCCAGTTGATCGCGCTTCGGCACGTCGGCGGGTGCGTGGGTGGTCAGAGCTCCCCAGTCGATGAGATCGGAGAGCAGAACTTTGGTGACTACGGCGGGCTGCCGCAGGTGAGCAGCGACCTCGGCGACCGAGGTGGCGTGCCGGCACAGGTTCAGCATCTTGGCGTGAACCGGCTCGATGCGATCCGGTGAGAACCGACCGGTGGACCGGACCAGCGACTGCAGCGACAGCGGTTCGCTCGGTTCGGTCCGCCCGTTGGTCAGCGAGTACGGGCGCAGCAGCGGGCCGGCCTCGTTGTCCAGCCACGGCTTGTCCGATGGGCCGGGCATGCTCACCTGCCCATCTCACCGGCGCTCCGCGCGGCGGTGGGCTGCCGCATGGGGGTAGCCAGGTGGGAGGGGACCCGCTTGACGAGCTGAGCGATCTCGTAGCCGAGCACAGCGGCGTCCGCTTCCGGCGTGGCCAGCACGACCAGCACGGCGCCGCTACCGGCGGCGGAGACGAACACGACGAGGTCGTTGAACTCCACGACGACCTGGCGCACACCACCGCCGTTCATGCCGAACCGGCGGCCGCCGTTGCGGGCCAGCGAGCACTGCGCGGCGGCCCACGCGGCGAGCGCGTCGGCCTCGTCGTTGTCCAGGCCTCGGTAGTACCGCTTGATTCCGTCGGTGGAGGCGAGCAGGGCACAGCGGGTGTGCGGGACTCGTCGGAGCAGGTCGGCGAGTAGCCAACTCAGGTCGGACGACGAGCCCGCTGCGTCATTGGCCATGGTGGAAAACGTCTCCTGACTCTCTTCTCACTGCCGGGGCAGATCTTGGGCGGGGGAGGGGATGTGTGAAGCGGAGGTCAGCCCTGGTCCGGTCTGTCGTCCGAGACGCCGCCCTGGACACCGGAGCGGAACGAGGCGTACAGGCTCGGGCTGGGCCCGCCCTGCGGCTTGGTCTCCTCGGGTGCGGCGGTACCTTCGGCGAGCTGCGGGACCAGGTAGCTGCGGGTGCGGTCGCGCCTCGGGAGCGCGGGCCGCTCGGCGTTGTCGGCGCCCGTGGGACCGGACGCGACGGGGGGAGCGGAAGCCGCCGGGGCGGCCTCGGGCACGACGCCGGCGTGGCGGCCGCGCTGGGACGGCTGCCGGGTCGGCAGCTCCTCCCGGACCGCCGGCTGCGGGCCGGTGGCGTAGGCGGGCTGCTGGCCGGTGTGCCGACCGTTGTTGAACGTCTGCGGCGTCGGCATCACCGAGGTGCGCGAGTCGTGGCCGTTGCTGCCGGGCTCGCTCGTCGACAGCACGCTGGCGGAGCTCTGCGCGGCCGAGTCGTCGGGCTCGACGTCGGTCTCGCCCAGCAGGTTGTTGGGGATGACCACGTGCGCGTCGGTGCCGCCGTACATGTTGTTCTCCAGCTCCACGCCGATGTGGTGCCGGTGCGCGAGCTGGGCGACCACGTACAGGCCGATGCGGCCGTCGCGGAGCTGGGCGTCGCGGTCGACCTCGTCGGGGTTGGTGAGCAGCCCGTTGAGCGTGACCCGGTTGCGCTGGTCGATGCCCAGGCCGCGGTCGCGGATGTCGATGGCCAGGCCCGCGGTGACGATCTGGCTGTTGATGCTCACCTGCGTGTCGGGCTCGGAGAAGGCGGTGGCGTTCTCCACCAGCTCGGCGATGAGGTGGATGACGTCGGCGACGGCGTGGCCGTGCAGCGTGCCGTCGACCGGCGGGATCACCTTGACGCGGGCGTAGTGCTCGACCTCGGCGACCGCCGAGCGCAGCACGGTGTACATCGCGACCGGCTTGCTCCACTGCCGCCGCGGCATCGAACCGCCGAGCACGGCCAGCGATTCGGCCTGCCTGCGCACGCCGGTGACCAGGTGGTCCACCGCGAACAGGCCCTTGAGCAGGTCCGGGTCCTCGACCTGCTGCTCGAGCTCGTCGAGCCGCTGGATGGCGCGGTGGGCCAGGGACTGCACGCGCCGGGCGAGGTTGGCGAAGACCGCGACGCTGGGGTCGATGTTGGCCTGCGAGGGCTCGCTCCGCATGCGCACCAGCGCGAACTCGACGGCCATCTGGGCCTGCCGGAGCTCGTGGGCGAGCAGCTCGTAGGGGTTGCCGGTGACGGGCTCGCTGGTGGGCCACTTGGGCGCGGGCTGCTGGCCGGCCTGGATCTGCTCGACCAGCTGCGGGAGCTCGCGGGAGCCCTGGGCGACGGTGCCGCGCAGCGACTCGATCCACTGGTGGGAGTGGCGCAGCGATTCCTGCAGCCTGACCTGGGCGTCGTGACCGGATTCGTGGATCCGGCGGTCGATCTCGTCGGCGAGGGCGTTCGCGCGCAGGAACCCGACGATCACGACGGCGATGCAGGCGACGATCGCCACGGCGAGCACGGTGTAGCGCACTTCGGGCGGCGGGACGAGGACGAGCGTGACCGCCGCAGCGCTTCCGAGCAGCGCTGTCACGGCCAGGGACGCCACGACCAGCCGCAACAGCTTCGCCCGAAGATCGTTGTGGGGAGGGGCTTCGGGTGCTCGGTCGGATGGGCTCGCGGGTAAGGGGCTTTCAGACATCAGCGTCCTTGGTACGGGGGTGTCGGTGACGGGCACCGCGGTGCCGAAACGTTCGGGGCCGAAACGTCGGGGGCGTCACCGGGGACTACTGGTGCTCCACTAATGATCAAAAGTATCACTCGGCGTGATGATAGTGCGTCCGGCCGGTGAATTGGGCCTTTCCGCCCAATGATGCGGCCATTGAGCGGATGGACTGCGCGGCCGCCGAGCGGCAGACGGGCCGCTCACCTCGGAAATCGAGGCGAGCGGCCCGTTCTCGCGGGTCGTGTGAAATTTTTGTTGAGATCGGAAGGATTTGAGCGCAAGTACCCGAACGGGTCACGTTCGGGCCCTTGTCGGATCGTGCGTCGGGGACGCGGGCGAGCGGCGCAGCCGCGAGGCGTGAAGCCCAACCTCGCAGCCGGCACCGCCGCGGGTTCTGAGCGGTTCTCCGGGGAGGACGCCGGGACGCCGTGTATTGGCATACATCAGGAGTGGCGCCCGGACCCGGAGGGCCGCTCAGGTTCCGCTACCTGCACCGCTGCGCAGAACGAGTGCGGAATCAGGTTCCTCACGCGAAGGCGCTGAGGCCGGTGATGGCCTTGCCGACGATGAGGGTGTTCATCTCGCGGGAGCCCTCGAAGGAGTAGACCGCTTCGGCGTCGGCGAAGAACTTGGCGACCTCGTAGTCCAGCACGATCCCGTTGCCGCCGAACAGCTCCCGGGCCCAGGCCACGACCTCGCGCATCTTGGTGGTGGTGAAGGCCTTGGCCAGCGCGGCCTGCTCGGCGCTTCCGGAGCCCTGCGCCACCAGTTCGTTGAGCCGCACCACGACGCCGAACATGGCGGTGATGTTGCCCAGCATCTTGACCAGCAGGTCCTGGATCATCTGGAAGCCGCCGATCGGCTTGCCGAACTGCACGCGCTCCACCGCGTACTCGCGGGCCAGCTCGTAGGCGCGCACCGCCACTCCCAGCGCCTGCCAGGCGACGCCGCCTCGGGTCATGGCCAGCACCTTCGCGGTGTCGCGGAAGCTGTTGACCTGCTGCAGCCGGTTGGCCTCCGGCACCCGGACGTCGGTGAGGGTGATGTCGGCGTTCTGCACCGTGCGCAGCGCGATCTTGCCCTCGATCTTGGTGGCGGTGAAGCCGGGAGCGCCCTTCTCCACCACGAAGCCCTTGACGTTGCCGTCGGCCTCGTCGCGGGCCCACACCACGACCAGGTCGGCGAAGGTGCCATTGCCGATCCAGCGCTTGGAACCGTTGAGCACCCACGTGTCGCCCTCCTTGCGGGCGGTGGTGCGCATCCCGCCGGCGACGTCGGAGCCGCCCTCGGGCTCGGTCAGCGCGAACGCGCCGATCCGGTTCATCTCCACCATGTCCGGGATCCAGCGGTCGCGTTGTTCCTGGTCACCGCCGTGGTAGATGCTGCCCATCGCGAGTCCGGTGTGGACGCCGGAGAACACCGCCAGGGACGGGTCGATCCGGTTGAGCTCCAGGCTCAGGAATCCGGTGAACAGCGGGCTGCGCCGCACGCCGTCGCCGTGCTCGGGGAACTGGTAGGAGGCCAGGCGCAGCTTGGCGAACTTCTCGACGACCTCGAAGGGGAACTCCGAGGTGTCCCACGCGCGGTTGGCCAGCGGCTTGACCTCGCGCTCCAGGTACTCGCGGATCTCGGCGAGCTCGGTGCGCTCGGATTCGCCGAGCAGGTCGTAGAAACCGAAGAAGTCGGGGTTGGTGATCACGGGCTTGGGCATCGTCGTTCCTCGTCAGATCGATTCGGTCGCGCCGGCTTCGACGCCGGAGAGGGCGTCGTTGAGCGCGTTGTGCTTGCGGTCGCGCAGTCGTGCGCGTTCCTGGTAGGCCTCGGGGCCCGCGCCGTAGGCGGACTCGGTCTGCTCGACGATCGAGGCGATGGTGCTCTCGTCGAGCGTCGGACGGCCCAGCTCGGCCCAGCGGTCCGCCATGCCCACGCCGAGGTGGGCCATCATGTGCCGGATGCCGCCGGGCCCGCCGCCGAGGTGGAAGCTCTCGAACGGGCCGATGGTCGCGTAGCGGCCGCCCAGCGACGCCTTCATCACGGTGTCGAGCTCCGCGGCCGACACCACGCCCTGCTGCACCAGCGAGATCGACTCCCGCATCAGGGCGCTCTGCAGCCGGTTCGCGACGAACCCGGAGACCTCCTTGTGGATGCGCACCGGGGTCTTGCCCAGGTCGCGGTAGAAGGCGATGGCCTCCTGCACGACGTCCTCGGCGGTCGTGCCGGGCACGATCTCCACCAGTGGCACCACCTGCGGCGGGTTGAACGGGTGGGCGATCAGCAGCCGCGCGGCCACCTCCTCGGGCAGCTCGGCGGCGATGGCCGAGGCCACGATCCCGGAGCTGGAGGAGGCCAGGATCGCCTCGGCCGGGGCGTGCCGGGCGATCTCCGCGAACAGCTCCTGCTTGAACTCCACCCGCTCCGGGCCGTTCTCCTGCACCAGCTGAGCGTTCTCGACGGCCTTGGCGAGGTCGTCGGTCGCCTCGATGCGGCCGCGCAGCACCGCGACCTCGGCGCCCGGGATGCTCTCGGCGAGCATCGGCAGCGCCTCGTCGATGGCGGCGTCGAGGTCGTCGCGCGGATCGGTCACCCGGACCCGCAGCCCGGCGTGCGCGAACAGCGCCGCCCAGGCCAGGCCGATGGTCCCGGCGCCGACCACCGCGACGTCCGTCCACTTCGGATTCATGACTGCTTCCTCTCCGCCAGGTAGTCGTGCACGGGCTCGACTCCCGACAGCGTGAGATCGGTGACGATGTGGCTGGCCGAGACGACCTCGCGCACCGGCAGGTCGGCCAGCGGCGCCAGCGCGTGCTCGAACAGCTGCAACCGCGCGGGACCGGTGAAGGCCTGCTTGACGGTGATGTCGGTGATGCGGGTGCGCACCAGCTCGGCGATCCGCGGCCGGTGGTCGTAGCCCGGGACGAGCTTGAGCATGAACGTGGGCACGGTGATCTCGGCCTCGGCGGCCGCGAGATCCATCGGGAACCACTTGTAGCCCATGGTCGCCGTGGCGATCCGCTCCGAGCCGTAGTCCAGCGTCCCGACCAGCGCGGCGTGGTCGACCTTGAGCGCCGGTTCGCCCATCACCTTCGGGTAGGCGCTGGCCTCGCGGCCTGCGGCGGTGGCGGGGAAGTTGTTCAGGTACATCGCGTGCAGGTACTCGCCGCGCTCCTCGCCGAAGCGCACCGGGATGGCCTGACCGGCCTCGACGTAGGGCCCGTACGCGGTGACCTCGCCCATGTTCATGATCTCGAAGCGCACCAGCGGCTCGTCGAACTCCAGGGGCTCGGGAACCGCGGCCCGCAGCGCCTCGGGGTCGGTGCGGTAGACGACGTTGAGGTACTCGCGGTCGGTGAACCGCGCGACCGCCGGTGCGTATGCCGGGGAGGTCAGCGGTGTCGCCACCCGGCGCAGGATCTCTTCGCTGTTCATCGTCCCGTCCACTCCGGTGCTCGCTTCTCGGTGAAGGCCCGGACGCCTTCGGCGAAGTCGGCCGACTCGTAGAGCCCGCGGATCTCGCGGCGCTGGGCGGTGAACGCCTCCGGCTCGGGCAGCCGGTCGGAGTGCCGGACGACCTGCTTGACCGCGGCCAGCGCCAGCGGCGCGTTGGCGGTCAGCTCCTCGGCCAGCTCCAGCGCCGCCCGCAGCGCGGCGCCGTCGTCGGCGACCCGGTTGACCAGGCCCAGCTCGGCGGCGCGGTCGGCGGCGATGGTGCGGCCGGTCAGCAGCAGTTCCATCGCCAGGTGGTGCGGGATGCGCTTGGGCAGCCGGATCGCGCCGCCGCCCCCGGCGATGAGCCCGCGCTTGACCTCGGGCAGAGCGAAGGACGCGCCGGAGGCCGCCACCACCAGGTCGCAGGCCAGGGCGAGCTCGAAACCGCCGCCCATCGCGAAGCCCTCCACGGCGGCGATCAGCGGCTTGGCGCTGTCGAACTCGGTGATCCCGGCGAAGCCGCGGTCGCCGACGCTGGGCGATTCGCCGCGGGCGGCGGCCTTGAGGTCCATGCCCGCGCTGAAGGTGCCGGCCGCGCCGGTGAGCACGCCGACTCGCAGCTCCGGGTTCGCGTCGAGCTCGTCGACGGCGGCGGCGATGCCGTGCGCGACGTCGGCGTTGACCGCGTTGCGCGCCTCGGGACGGTTGAGGGTGATGATCAGGACGGTGCCGCGGGTCTCGGTCCGCACGGCCGTGTTCGGGGTGCTCATGCCGCTTCTCCCTCGTTGTGCTCGTCGAGCTCGGCGAAGACGTCGTCGGTGTCCTGGCCGGGGATCGGGGGGTGCAGCCGGATCGAGGCCGGGGTGGCCGAGAACTGCATCGGCACGCCCACCTGGCGGTAGGTGCCCTCGGTGGGGTGCTCGGCGACGTCGAGCAGGTGGCCTTCCCGCACGTAGGGGTCGTCGGCGGCTTCGTCGAGGCGCAGGACCGGGCCGACCGGGATGCTGCACTCGGTGCAGACGCGGAGCCACTCGTCCGTGGTCAGGTTCGGCGTCACCGACTCCATGAGCTCGACCAGCGCGGTGCCGTCCCGTCGTGTGTCGATGTAGTCGCCGGCGATGCGCGGGTCCTCGGCCAGGTCGGGGCGCCCGGCGGCGGCGAACAGGTCGCGGAAGTTCTTCGGCGAGTAGGGCATGATCATCGCGTAGCCGTCCTTGGTGGGACGGGCGCGGTGGCCGACGTTCATCGACAGCGGGAACCCGGTGTCGGTCATCGGCGGCTCGTAGATCCGGCCTTGCAGGTGCTCGACCAGGTTGAACGCCAGCATCGTGTCGGCCATCGGGACCTCGACCAGCTGGCCCTGCCCGGTCGCGCGCTGGTGCACCAGGGCGGCCAGCGCGGAGTAGACGATGGTCAGCGCGGCGACCTTGTCGCCGAAGATGCTCGGCAGCACCACGGGCTTGCCGATGTCCCCGGCGCGCTGGGCGACGTCGAGCAGTCCGGAGGCGGCCTGCACGGTCTCGTCGTAGGCGGCGAGCTCGGCGCGGTCGGAGTCCGGGCGGAACCCCTGGGCGTGGGTGTAGATCAGGTGCGGGTTGTCGGCGGCGAGGCTCTCGTAGTCCATGCCGAGCCTGCGCAGCGCGTTGATCCGCATGTTGGTGATGAGGATGTCGGCGCTGCCGATGAGGTCGCGGGCGCGCTGGGCGTCGTCGGCGTCCTTGAGGTTGAGCGCGACGCTGCGCTTGTTGCGGTTGACGTTCATCGCCAGCGGCGTCATGCCGGGGGTGCGGTGAATGGGGCCGATCCGCGCGGTGTCCTTCGGCGACTCGATCTTGATCACGTCGGCGCCGAGATCGCCGAGGATCTGGGCCGCGTACGGTCCCATGACCACTGTCGCCATGTCGATGACGCGCACGCCGGCCAGCGGGCCGGAGGCGTTGTCGGCGGGGGTTGTCATCACCACTCCTAGTGCGTCGGGAATGCATCCCGAATCGACTTGTTTGCTTCGCTAACAACGTTAGGTCCGCAGTGGAGCGGTGTTCAATTGATCAGTGGAACCGTATCGCGAACAATGGCGTGACCGCAGCGGTCACGCCACCGGATCGGCCAGGAATTGCTTCGCTTCGTCGATGAGTTCCTGCAGGTCGAGCTGCACTTCTGTGCGGTCCTGACGCCAAATCAGGCCGGTTGCGAGACTGGGGGAGAAGTCCTGGATGGGCAGCACGGTGATGCTGTCGTCACGCAGTTTCTGCATTCCGCTTCTCGGATCCAGCATCGAAATCGCGAATGCGCCTCCGTTGGCGATGACCTCCGCCGTGCTGCCGTAATCACCGGTGTCCAGAGTCATCCTGCGGTGTATTCCGGCGGCGCTCAGCCGCGCCTCCAGCTCGTCCCAGTAGTCCGGCAGCATCCGCGCGGCCGGGCGCACGTAGGTCAGGCCCACCAGCTCGTGCAGCGACACCGATTCGCGGCCGGCGAAGTCGGGCGCGGGCAGCACCGCGCCCAGCGGCTCGCGCATCAGCTCGGCGACCTCGATGCCCTCGGCGTGCACCGGCAGGTGCACCAGCGCCATCGCCAGCTCACCGCGCTGCACGCCGAGCAGCAGCTCGCGGCTGCCGCCGGGCCAGCGCTTGAGGTCGCACACCTCGGCGCAGCGGCGGGTGAAGCCGGTCAGCCGCTCCCGCAGCGTCGAGTGCAACCCGGGCGGCACCCCGAGGTACACGACCGGGCGGGTGCGCCCGATCGCCTCCCGCAGTCGCCACGGCACGTCGTCGAAGCGGCTCAGCGCCTCCCGCGCGATCGGGAGCAGGGAGCTGCCGGCGTCGGTCAGCTGCACGTGGTGCGAGTCGCGCTCGAACAGCACCACCCCGAGCTCCCGTTCGAGGTCCCGGATCCGCTGGCTCAGCGGTGAGGTCGCCATGTGCAACGACCGCGCGGCCCCCGAGAAGCTCAGCTTCTCCGCCACGGCCACGAAGTACCGCAGATGAAAGATCTCCATCGCGCACCAACATTACGCCGTCCGGCCCAACGCACCGGTCCACACCACCAACCCCACCTCACCCAGCACCCAAAACCCGACCTCCACCCACCCGTTCGAAAACCCCGGTTTTCGCGTGTCGAAAACCCCGGTTTTCGCGCGATGAAAACCGGGGTTTTCGAACGGGGGTCGCTCGGACGGGTGGGGCGGCCCGGGGGTCAGCTGGTGATGTCCTTGTGGTTGAAGCGCCAGAGGGCGAGGACCGTGAAGACCGCGGCGTAGGAGACGGCTGAGAAGGAACCGGTGATCATCGACGAGGGGTCGACGTCCTCGCTGAGCAGGTCCGAGTAGGCCGTGGAGAAGTGGGTGGGCAGGTAGTTGCGGAGGTCTCCCAGGGCGGAGATCTGGTCGATGATCTCCGAGAGGATGGAGATCAGGACCGCGCCGCCCACCGCGCCCAGCGGGGCGTCGGTGTTGACGCTGAGGAACAGCGCCAGCCCGGCGATCCAGCTGAGGTGGATCCCGACGTAGAGCGTCGCCAGGGCCAGGCTCAGCACCCCGCGCGGGAACGTCAGCGCCTCGCCGGTGGTGCTGATCAGGTCGCCGGTGCCGAACCAGAACACGCCCACCGCCAGCGCCACGCCGACCAGCAGGACGATGCCGAGCGCCGACAGCAGCGCCGCGACCTTCGCCTTCTGCCGCAGCAGCCGCATCCGCGGCACCGGCGCGGCCAGCAGGTACTTCAGGCTCGACCACGACGCCTCGCTGGCCACCGTGTCCCCGAAGAACAGCGCCACGACCACGACCAGCAGGAACCCGGTCGAGGCGAACAGCGTGAACACCGCGAAGTTCAGCCCGCTCGCGGTCGCGACGTCGGCGAACGTGCGCCCGCCCCGCGAGTTGTCCTCGCCGAGCTCGAACGCCGCGAGCAGCAGCAGCGGCAGCAGCACCAGGAACGCCAGCGTCAGCCTGGTGCGAGCCCGGCGAAGCTGCCGGGCCAGCTCGACCCGCAGCGGCAGCGTGCGCTTGGCCGAGTAGCCCTCGACGGCGCCGTCGGCCTGCGGCACGCCGAGCTTCGGCGTGCGCACCAGCGCGGTCTCGGGCTTCGCCACGACCACCTCGGTGGACGTGGTGGTGTCGTCGTCGCTCACCGCTGATCCTCTCCGACGAGCTGCAGGAAGGCGTCCTCCAGGCGGCGCCGCGGGCCCACCTGGTGCACCGCGACACCGGCCGCGACCAGCACGTTCACCGCCACCGCCGCCTGGTGGCCCGCGAGGTCGGCGTGCACCAGGTCGCCGTCGATCTCGATGTGGCCCATGCCCTCGACGGTGCGCAGCGTCTCGGCGGCCAGCTCCGGGTCGTCGACCCGGAAGGTCGCCTCCCCGTTGACGGCCATGATTTCGGCGACCGTTCCCTCGGCGACCAGCTTGCCGTGCTGCATCACGACCACGTGCGTGCAGGTCTGCTCGACCTCGGCCAGCAGGTGGCTGGAGACCAGCACCGCGCGGCCGGTGGCGGCGTAGCGGCGCAGGATCTCGCGCATCTGGTGGATCTGCGGCGGGTCGAGCCCGTTGGTCGGCTCGTCGAGCACCAGCAGCTCCGGCAGCCCGAGCATCGCCTGCGCGATCGCCAGCCGCTGCTTCATGCCCTGGCTGTAGGTGCGCACCTTGCGCTTGGCCGAGGACTCCAGCCCGGCGATCTGCAGCACCTCGTCCATGTGCGCCCGCAGCATCGGGCGGCCGGTCGCCGCCCAGTAGTGCCGCAGGTTGTCCAGGCCCGACAGGTGCGGCAGGAAGCCCGGTGACTCCACCAGCGCCCCGACCCGGGACAGCACCGGGGCGCCCGCCTGCAGCCGGTGCCCGAAGATCCGGACCTCGCCGCGGGTCGGCCGCAGCAGCCCCAGCAGCATCCGCAGGGTCGTGGTCTTGCCCGCGCCGTTGGGGCCGAGCAGACCCACGATCTGACCGCGCTCGACCTGGAACGACAGGTCGTCCACCGCGGCCTTCTTGCCCGGGTAGGACTTCGTCAGCCCCGAGATCACCAGCGGCGTGTCGGACAAGCGGGTGTCCGGGTCGTCGTGGAACTTGCGGCGGATCGCCGAGATCACCCACAGCAGCAGCGCCAGCAGGAACACCAGCCCGATGCCCACGAGCGGCCCGACCGGCACCGTTCCGGCGCTCGACGACGTCGCGCGCACCGACGGGATCGACACCGCGCGGTCGCCGGCCAGCGCCACCACGTGCATCGAGGGCTCCCTCGGCAGCGCGTAGGCCTGGTCGGTGGTGGCCACCGCGAGCTCGACCCGATGACCGGACTCCACCGGGTGCACGATGCCCGGCAGCGCCACGTCGAACTCCTTCGGCGTGCCGTCCGGCGGGATGTCGGTGATGTGCATCGGGGAGACGGCGTTGCCGAGCAGCTGGCGCTGCCCGTCCGGGCCGACGTCGTAGAGCTTGGCGAACAGCACCGCGTCGGTGGGCTGCGGCTGACCGGGCACCGAGGCGATGGCCAGCCGCGTGCGCGGCGTGCCGGAGATCAGCGTCTGCTCCTCCAGCGGTTTCGTGCCGAACACCGCCACCTGGCCGGGCAGGTCGCGGGCCAGCGACTGGCCGAGGCTGCCCGCCGCGTCGACGACCTGACCCGCACCGGGCAGCGAGCTCGTCGCGGCCGGTGACCCGCCCGGCGGGTTGAGCACCGGCGTGGGCTGCCCCTCCAAGGGCAGCGCGAAGCGCGGCGTCCGCGAGTCGCGCAGACCGGGGTAGCTCGGCGCGGTCATGGTGCGCACCGGGATGTCGCCGTCGCGCTGCGGCCGACCGGCGATGTCGAACTGGAACCCGGTGCCCGGGTCCGGCACCGGTGGCACGCCGCCGAGGTGGAAGGCGAACCAGTCGGCGATGCGGCCGCGCACGTCCGGGCCGGGCGGTGTGCTGTCGTGGCCGCCGGCGAACCAGATGGTCTTGACCGGCGCGCCCGCCGCGGAGATCTGCCGCGCGTTGGCGTCGGCCTGGTCCAGACCGAACAGCGTGTCCCGCTCGCCCTGCACCAGCAGCGTCGGCTGGGTGATCCGCGAGTTGTAGGTCTTGGGGGAGGACTTCGCGAGCAGGTCCAGCGTCGGCCGGCTCGCCCGGCCGTACTGGGCGACCTCCGAGTAGGCCGCGCACACCTCGCGGGTGAAGTTCCCGCAGGTCGGGAGCGCGCCGGGCTTGGGCACGCCGCCCGCCGAGAACAGCAGCCCGGTCCAGGCCTGCTTGAACACGCCGTCGGGGTTGAACGAGCCGCCCGCCGGGGTGGCGCCGCCGATGCGCACCTGACCGGCGTTGTTGGGCAGCAGCGCCTGGCCCAGGTCGTTGTAGGTCATCGCCGGAGCGATCGCGTCCACCCGCGGATCGGTCCCGGCCAGCATCAGCGCGAGCGCGCCGCCGTAGGAGGCGCCGGTGACGCCGACGCGGGGATCGCCGTCGCGGTCGCGCAGCACCTCCGGCTGGCGGGCCATCCAGTCCAGCAGCTGCCGGGCGTCGGCGACCTCGTAGTCCGGCGAGTTCAGCCCGATCTGCCCGGTGCTGCGGCCGAACCCGCGCGCCGAGTAGGTCAGCACGGTGAATCCTCGCGCGACGAGTTCCCGCGCCTGCTGGTCGGTTTCGTCCTTGCTGCCGCCGAAGCCGTGCGCGAGCAGGATCGCCGGAGCGGGGGTGTCGACGGGGGAGTGCAGCGTGACGTCGATCTGCACGCGCTCGGTGCCGCTGGGCCCGTCGAGCACGTCGACCATGGCCTCTCTCGGCGCCGGTGGCTGCGCCGCGGGTTGCGGCGGCTGCACCTGGCCGGACCACAGGAACGCCCCCAGCACCACTAAGAGGATGCAGGGCAGGGCGAGCAGGGCCAGGCCGGTGCGACGACGGGGGGAGGCGGACACGCCATCGACAGTAGGGGAACGGAGCGGCACCGGTTTCATCCAGACGCGGGGGGAAGGCAAGACGCTATGAACCAGAGACCAAAGCGCAATCGGACACCTCGTCGTGCCCGCCGGAGTGTGGTCTCCGCCGCATCCCCGCGTGCGGTGCTCGTGTGATCGAGCCGACGTGATCCTAACGATCAACGGCCGGGGTGCAACGGGTCCGTCTCGCTCAGTCCGGGGCGTCCGCATTGCCCCGTTCGGCGGTGCCACCTAGGTTCAGATCGTGATTTTCAGTGCGAGTGGTCACCCCGCCTGGTGCGGAGACCCCGGCATACGTGACAATCTTGACGACTGGTGGAGGGGAGTATTCCTTCGCAGCGGTGCCGTCATCACGGAACTTGCCTGGTCAAGCCCGGTGCCGCTGGCCGATGAGGTGGATGATCGGTGGAAGAGACCTCCGGTCTCGGACGTGTTCGCCCTGAACCGGAGGTGATTGATGGGTGCCGACCTGATGCTGCGCGCGGCTCAAGCCCAGCAGCAAGCAGTCGACACGATGCACGTGCATTGGTGGGTGTGGGCAGCGACCCTGGGCGGACTCGCCCTGCTCCTGCTGCTCGACCTGGTGATCGTCGACCGCAAACCGCACGAGGTGACCACCGCTGAGGCGGCCAAGTGGGTCACCTTCTACATCGCCTGCGCGGTCCTGTTCGGCATCGGTGTCTGGATCTTCGGCGACCAGCACTTCGCCATCGAGTTCTTCACCGGTTACATCACCGAGTACTCGTTGAGCGTGGACAACCTGTTCATCTTCATGGTGATCATGTCCAGCTTCGCGGTGCCGTCGATCCACCAGCACAAGGTGCTGCTGATCGGCATCCTGCTTGCGCTGCTGATGCGCGGCATCTTCATCGCCGTCGGCGCCGCTCTGATCGCCCAGTTCGTGTGGATCTTCTTCATCTTCGGCGGCTTCCTGATCTGGACCGCGGTCAGCATGGTCCGCAAGAAGGACGAGGAAGAGGAGTACAAGGAGAACGCGGTCGTCCGCTGGGTTCGCAAGGTGTTCCCGGTGACCGACGACTACCACGAGGCCAAGTCCTCGGTGAAGATCGACGGCAAGCGGTACCTGACGCCGATGTTCGTGGTCATCGTGGCCATCGGCAGCGCCGACCTGCTGTTCGCCGTGGACTCGATCCCGGCGATCTTCGGCATCACCCAGGACCCGTTCCTGGTGTTCACCGCCAACGCGTTCGCGCTGATGGGTCTGCGGCAGCTGTACTTCCTGCTCGGCGGCCTGGTGGACAAGCTGGTGTACTTGTCGGTCGGCCTGGCGGTCATCCTCGGCTTCATCGGCCTGAAGCTGATCCTGCACGCGTTCCACGAGTACCACCTGGTGCCGGAGTGGGCGGAGATCAACAACTGGATGTCGCTGAGCTTCATCGTGCTGACCCTGGCGATCACCACCTGGGCCAGCCTCGCCAAGTCCAAGCGGGACGAGGCGGCGGCGGAAGCCGAAGCCAACAAGGGCTGACACCTGGCACGAGAAGTCCCCTCCGGATCCGTCCGGAGGGGACTTCTTCACGTCCGCGGGTCGACGAGCGGGGCGGTCAGTCGAGGAGGGTGTAGCTGAGCTCTTGGCAGACCCTGCCGAGGGGGACGTCGAGACCCGGGTGGCTGAGGGGGAGGAGGACGTCCGGGGTGTCCGGGAGGGCCGTGTCCGCTGGCGGGTCCCAGAGGCACACCGAGGGTTGGCCCGAGTCCATCGCGGAGCGGTACCAGAGGCCGTCGAGTTCCGGGTAGGACGCCCTGATGGCTCGGGCCCAGGCCTGGGTGCGGGATTTGGGGCCGCTGCTGATGGCTTGGGAGGCGCCGGCTCGGGTGGGCCAGAGGCCCGTGAGGTCGAGCAGGCGGAGCGTCCGGCGTGGACGGAACAGGACCAGGTGCGGGCTGCGGGTTCGGCGGTCCACCGTGGACGTCGCTTGGTAGACCTCGGCGATGCAGGTCTGGACCGAGAGCGAGAAGTAGAGGACCCCGTGCTCGCGGGTGATCGTGGGCCCGCCCTGCGAGTTGGGCAGGTGCGGGTCGAAGCGGGCGTGCGGCAGCGGCCCCGCGTAGCGGAAGCTGTTCCACTGCTGCGGGTGCGCGCCACCGGAGGTGAACACGCGCGCGAGCCTGGTGCCCGCGGGTACTGCGATCACGTCCTCCGCGCGGCGGAGGATCGCCTGCAGCGCTGCAGGAGCAGGCGGCTGGGGGAGCCGTGCCAAGGTGTGTCCGTCCCGGTGGTGGTCGCGGTGGGGCTGGTCAGGCTGGGGTGCCGATGGCGGCCGCGAGCTCGGCGACCCGCTGCGGGTCACCCCCTGCCAGCAGCCACTCCCGCGGGCTCACCGGTCTGTCGTGGATCTCCAGGTCTTCCTGCGGCGTGGTCATGAAGTTGGCCAGCACGAGCGCGGGCTGGTCGGCGGGCATCCAGGCCAGCACGACGTCCAGACCGGGCAGCACGTCGGAGTCGCCGAACTGCCACGCGGGCAGCCGCCAGCCGCCGCGGTCCTTCCAGCCGATCAGGCGTCGTTCGCCGATGCGGTGGCGGATGCGGCTGGTGTCGACGCCGATGCGGGCGGCGGCCTGCCCGACCGACAGCGCGGTGTCGCGCAGGACGGTCTGCTCGGCGACGGTGCGCGCGCGGGGGTCGGCCTCGTCCGCGTCCAGCGGGCGCAGGTCGAGGCCGGCGCCGGTGAGGGCGTCGCGCTCCGCTCCGGTGAAGTGCGCGGCTGGGTCGACCTGCGGCGAGGTGAGCTTCTTGGCTGCGTCCTCGACGAGGGTGAGGAACTCGTTGGCGGTGACCTTCAAACCGGCCCGGGCCAACACGGTCTCCAGCGCGGCTGACATGACCCCAGGATACCGCAGAGCGCACGAAATGCGTGCGCGAACGTGCGCCGGTGCCGAACGCTCACCGCGTGTAGCACTGATGTTGCAGATGGTGACGACGAGGTTGCTCTGACCGGATTCACCCCGGTGCGGCGTCCGTGTCCTCGATCGCCCGGCAGGTGGGATCGGCCGACTGCGAAGTGTCGGCGAATCGCCTCTTGACGGGGGCGCCGTTGGATCGTTGACTGGACGTACCGACTGGTCGGTCTCACTGTGGAGGTGGCGTGTTGGGCAGCCCGTACGACGAACGACCGTGGCTGGATCTCTACGAAGGTGATCTCCCGTCCGAGATCCGGCCGCGGCACGCCACCATGGTCGAGCTCTTCGCCGACGCGGTCCGCGCGAATCCCGACGGGCTCGCCCTGACCTACTTCGACGGGCGGCTGACCTTCGCCGAGCTGGACGACCTCAGCAACGGACTCGCCCGCCACCTCGCCGACAGCGGCGTGGCCCCCGGCGACCGGGTCGCGGTCTACCTGCAGAACGTCCCGCAGTTCGCGATCGCCGTGCTCGCCGGCTGGAAGGCCGGGGCCATCGTCGTCCCGCTCAACCCGATGTACCGGACGCACGAGCTCACCAAGATCCTCGGCGACTCGCGGCCCAAGGCCGTGATCTCCTCCGAGCAGGGCTGGCACGACGTCGTCGGCGGCGTCGCCACCGCGCTGGAGATCGGCATCGCCATCACCACCAGCGAGCTCGACCTGCAGACCCGGCACGACCCGCGGCTGTTCTCCCGGTCCGAGCGCCGCCCCGCGGCCGGAACCGTCGACCTGCTCGCGGTGGCCCGCGCGCGTTCCGGCGAACGCCCGCCGGAGATCTCGCCGCAGGCCTCCGACATCGCGCTGCTCGTCTACACCTCCGGCACCAGCGGAGTCCCCAAGGGCGCCACCAACACCCACGGCAACGTCGTGTTCAACGCCGAGGGCACCGCGCTGCGGCTGGACGAGGACACCCCGGGCGGGATCTTCGCGCTCGCGCCGCTGTTCCACATCACCGGCCTGGTCGTGCAGTTCGCCGCCGCGCTGGCCGCCGGCCGCCAGCTCGACCTCGCGTACCGCTTCGAGCCCGGTGTCGTGCTCGACGCCCTCGCCGAGCACCGCCCCGCGTTCATGGTCGGCCCGTCCACCGCCTACATGGCGCTGATGAACCACGCCGGGGTCACGCCCGAGCACTTCGCCTCGCTGAAGATGGTGCACTCCGGCGGTGCGCCGCTGCCCTCGGCGGTCGTGGAGTCCTTCCGGGAGCGCTTCGGCCTCTACATCCGCAACGGCTACGGCCTCACCGAGACCACCGCGACCGCCACCTCCGTGCCGCTGGGCAAGGAGGCCCCGGTCGACGCCGCCTCCGGCACCCTCGCCGTCGGCGTGCCCACCTACAACACCGTGCTGCGCGTCGTCGACGAGGACGGCGCCGACCTGCCCGTCGGCGAGGTCGGTGAGATCGTCATCGAGGGGCCGATGGTGGTCCCCGCCTACTGGAACAAGCCCGACGAGACCGCCGCGAGCATCCGCGACGGCCGGTTGCACACCGGCGACGTGGGGTTCATGGACGAGCAGGGCTGGTTCTACGTGGTGGACCGGAAGAAGGACATGATCAACGCCTCGGGGTTCAAGGTCTGGCCGCGCGAGGTCGAGGACGTCCTCTACGGGCACCCCGCGGTGCGCGAAGCCGCCGTCGTCGGCGTGCCCGACGCCTACCGCGGCGAGACCGTGAAGGCATTCATCAGCCTGACCCGCGACAGCTCCGCCACCGGCGAGGAGCTCGTCGAGCACTGCAAGCGGCAGCTCGCCGCCTACAAGTACCCGCGGAGCGTCGAGATCCTCGACGAGCTCCCGAAGACCGCGACCGGCAAGATCCTGCGCCGACAGCTGCGCGACGCGGCGCGAGCCGGCGAGTGACACGGAAGGAAGAAGCATTGAGCAAGCGTTTCGACGGACGAGTGGCGATCGTGACCGGTGCCAGCCGGGGAATCGGGCTGGCCATCGCCGAGCGCCTGGTCGCCGAGGGCGCCAAGGTCACCATCACCGCCCGCAAGCCGGAACCGCTGGCCGAGGCGGTGGAGGGCCTGGGCGAGGAGAACGCGCTGGGCATCGCGGGCAAGGCCGACGACCTCGACCACCAGGCCGAGGTCGTCGCCAAGACCCAGGAGGCCTTCGGCCGGGTCGACGTGCTGGTCAACAACACCGGCATCAACCCCGCCTTCGGCCCGATGATCGACCTCGACCACGGGGTCGCGTCCAAGACCTTCCAGGTCAACGTGCTGGCCGCGCTGTCGTGGACCCAGCAGGTGTTCCGGGCCGGGATGGCCGAGCACGGCGGTTCGGTGCTCAACGTGTCCTCGGTGGCGGGCCTCAACCCCGCGCCCGGCATCGGCTTCTACGGCGCGACCAAGGCGATGCTCGCGCACATGACCCAGGAGCTCGCGGTCGAGCTCGCGCCGAAGGTGCGGGTCAACGCGATCGCCCCGGCCGTGGTCAAGACGAAGTTCGCCACCGCGCTCTACGCCGACAACGAGGCCGAGGTGGCCTCCGGATACCCGTTGGGGCGCTTGGGGATTCCCTCCGACATCTCCGGTGCGGCGGCGTTCCTGCTCTCCGAGGAAGCCTCCTGGATCACCGGTCAGATCCTGGTCCTCGACGGCGGTTCGACCCTGAAGGGCGGTATGTGACGTGGAGTTCGCCGATTCGGTCGTGATCATCACCGGTGCCGGCAACGGCATCGGGGCCGCGATGGCCCGCAAGTTCGCCGCGCTCGGCGCGAGAACCGTTCTGGCGGACCTCGATTCGGCCGCGGTGAGCTCGGTCGCCGACGAGGTCGGCGGCCTCGCGGTGCCCGGTGACGTCGCGAGCGAGCAGGGCGTGACCGCGCTCGTCGAGGCCGCGATGGCCGAGCACGGCCGGATCGACGTGTTCTGCGCCAACGCCGGCATCGGCCGCAACGGCGGCCCGGAGGCCGACGAGGACGCCTGGGCCGCCTCGTGGGAGGTCAACGTGATGTCTCACGTGCGCGCGGCCCGGGCGGTGCTGCCGCACTGGCTGGAGCGCGGGAAGGGGCATTTCCTCGGCACGGCCTCGGCGGCGGGCCTGCTCACGATGCTCGGCTCCGCGCCGTACTCGGTGACCAAGCACGCCGCGGTCGCCTTCGCCGAGTACCTCTCCATCACCTACGCGGACAAGGGCATCACCGCGCAGGCGCTGTGCCCGCAGGGCGTGCGGACCCAGCTGCTGGAGGCCACCGGCGAGACCGGCCAGATCCTCATGGGCGCCACCGCCATCGAGGCCACCGACGTGGCCGAGATGGTGGCCGAGAAGCTGGGCGGTGACGAGTTCCTGATCCTGCCGCACCCCGAGGTCGCCGACTACTACGCGTTGCGCGCAGCCCAGCCCGAGCGCTGGCAGAGCGGCATGCGCAAGCTGCAGCGCAAGGTCGAAGAACGACCCGTCTAGGCTTGTGGGAACGCATCGACGAGGGAGGAACGATGGCGCGGTCGGCCAACGCACGCACGTCCACCGCTGCGGAGGCGGGCACCGAACCGGTGCCGCAGCGATTGCTGGCCGTAGCCACCCGGCTGTTCGCCGAGCAGGGCTTCGAAGCCACCTCGGTGCAGCAGATCGTCGATGCGGCG
Organism: Saccharopolyspora sp. ID03-671; assembly: GCF_045278815.1. NCBI lineage: Bacteria > Bacillati > Actinomycetota > Actinomycetes > Pseudonocardiales > Pseudonocardiaceae > Saccharopolyspora > Saccharopolyspora sp. ID03-671. Next base: position 1,573,278 of record NZ_CP134054.1, on the reverse strand, counting down.
GGCGTCACCAAGGGCGCGATGTACCACTACTTCGGCTCCAAGGACGACCTGCTCTACGAGATCTACGCCCGGGTGCTGCGCGATCAGCAGGCGCGGCTGGACAGCGCGGCCGAGAGCGATTCCCCCGTCCAGGAGCGGCTGCACGCGGCCGCGTCGGACGTCGTGGCCACCACGGCGGCCAACCTGGAGGACACGATCATCTTCTTCCGGTCGATGCACCTGCTGCACCCCGACAAGCAGGCCGAGGTGCGCGCCGAGCGGCGCCGCTACCACGAGCGGGTACGCGGGCTGATCGAGGAGGGGCAGACCAGCGGGGTGTTCCGCACCGACAAGCAGGCGGACCTGGTGGTGGACTTCTTCTTCGGCGCGGTGCACCACCTCGGCACCTGGTTCCGCGAGGACGGCAAGCTCACCGGTGAGGAGGTCGGCGAGCACTTCGCGGATCTCCTCATCGACTCGCTGCGGCCCTAGTTTCCGTCCTGTTTCGTTCCGGCGCCGGGGCTTGTGGCGCCGGTGCCGGAGCGGTTGGCTACCGCTGGCATGTCACCGGCCGGCGGGAGTGACCCGTGAGCGAGACCGAAGCGGCGCGCACGTCGCGCCTGGACCGAGCGCTCAACCTGATCGAGCGGATCGGCAACAGGCTCCCCGAACCGTTCATCCTGTTCGGACTGCTGTTCCTGGTCGTGGCCGTGGTGTCCACGGCGATCGCGGCGTTCGGCGTCAGCGTGACCATCCCCGGTGCTGAGAAGGCGACGCCGATCCGCGGCGCGTTCACCGGTGAGGGACTGGAGTTCCTTTTCACGAAGATGGCGGAGAACTTCATCGGGTTCCCGCCGCTGGAGACCGTCGTCACGATCATGCTCGCGGTCGGCCTCGCCGAGCGCACCGGTCTGCTGACGGCGCTGATCAGGGCCTTCTTCGGCAGCGCGCGCGGATCGGTGCTGCCCTACGCGGTGGGCCTGGTCGGGGTCAGCGCGAGCGTGATGGCCGACTCGGCGATGATCATCATCCCGCCGCTGGCGGCGCTGGTGTTCAAGGCCGCCGGCCGGCATCCCGTCGCGGGCCTGCTGGGCGGGTTCGCCGCGACCGGTGCCGGGTACTCGACGTCGATCGTCGTGACCAGCCTGGACGCGCTGTTCTCCGGGATCAGCAACAAGGTGGCCGAGACGCTGCCGGAGCCGGGAACGCTGGTCACGCCGGTGTCGAACTACTACTTCAACGCCGTCTCGGCGGTCCTGCTGGGGTTGCTGGCCGGGTTCCTCATCGACCGGCTCATCGAGCCGCGCCTGGTCCGCGGCGGTGTACCCCGCGAGGCCGCCGACGGGGAGCAGGACGCCGATCTCCAGGTCGCGCTCGAACCGGCCGAGCGGCGGGGGCTCGTGCGGGCCGGGATGGCGTTCCTGGTCGCGACGGCGCTGGTGCTGCTGCTGGTGTTCTGGCCGGACTCGCCGCTGGCCAACTCCGACGGCGGGTTCCTGCCGGACTCGCCGCTGATGGACTCGGTGACCACGCTGATCTTCCTCGGCTTCGCGATACCGGCCATCGCCTACGGCGCGCAGGCCGGGTCGATCACGCGGGCCGCCGACGTGCCGCGGCTGATGGCGCTGGCGCTGCGCGACCTGACCGGGTTCCTGGTGCTGGCGTTCATGCTGGGGCAGTTCATCGCGCTGTTCAACTGGACGAATCTCGGTTCGCTGGTGGCGGTTTCGGGTGCCGACCTGCTGCAGTCGCTGAACCTGGACGGCTATCCGGCGTTCCTCGGGTTCATGCTGCTGGCGTCGCTGCTGAACCTGTTCATCATCTCCGGGTCGAGCCTGTGGACGCTGATGGCGGCGGTGTTCGTGCCGATGTTCGCGCTGCTGGGGTTCGAGCCCGGTTTCGCGCAGGCGGCGTTCCGCGTCGGCGACTCCGCCACACAGATCATGACACCCCTGAACCCCTACATGATCATCATCCTGGGCTACCTCCGCCGCTACGAGCCCGACGCGGGCATCGGCACCCTGGTCGCCCGGATGGTTCCCTTCGTCGTCCCGTTCTGGCTCCTCTGGGCCCTGATCATGACGATCTTCTACTTCTTCGACCTGCCATTGGGACCGGGCATGGGCATCCACATCCACCCATGACGACCGAAACCACAGCAGTCCGCACCGGAGGCGATAGGGGGACGCAGTTTTCATGAAAACCTCCCCTGAGCGAGGTCCCCGGAGGAGGGACGGTTCTCATGAGAACTGTCCCTCGGGGACGACGACCGGAGTACTGGAGTCTTCGGTGAAACTCCTGGTGGGGAGGTTGTGGGGTGGTGAGGTTTTCATGAGAACCTCCCGTTGGGAACGTATTCCGGGGTGGGGAAGTTTTCATGAAAACTTCCCCACCCCGGAATGTGGAGTGGTGTCTGGTTGTGGAGGTGGGGGTGAAGTTCCGGTTGAAACTTCAGCACCGCCTGGTGAGGGTCAGAGGAGGACGCGGGAGAGGAACTCCGCCACGCAGGCGGGCTTTTCGGCGCCCTCGATCTCGACCACGGCCTTGACCGCGAGCTGCAGGCCGCCTTCGATCTCGGTGACGTCGATGAGCTGCGTCGTCGAGCGGACTCGGGCGCCGACCGGGACCGGCGACGGGAAGCGGACCTTGTTGAGCCCGTAGTTGATGCCCATCTTGACGTTGTCGACCCGGAAGGTCTCCGAGTTCAGCTTGGGCAGCAGGCTCAGCGTCAGGAAGCCGTGGGCGATCGGACCGCCGAACGGGCCCGCCTCGGCCTTCTCGACGTCGACGTGGATCCACTGGTGGTCGTGGGTGGCGTCGGCGAAGGTGTTGACCTGCTCCTGGGTGATGGTCAGCCACTCGCTGGTGCCCAGCTCCTGGCCCTTGGCGGCCAGGATCTCTTCCTTGCTGGCGAAAACCTTCATGCGCTTCCTCCGGGAAGGTCGACGAGTTCGGCGATCCGGGCCCGGTGGACCTCGGCGATGCCGAAGGTGAGCTGCGAGCTCTTCGCGCGCCCCAGGTACAGGTGCGCCGGGTGCTCCCAGGTCATGCCGATGCCGCCGTGCAGCTGCAGGTGCTCCTCGGCGGCGCGGACCACGAGGTCGGAGACGTAGGCCTGGGCCAGCGCCACCGCCAGCTCCTCCTCGCTGCCCGAGGCCAGCGCGTCGGAGGCGTTGCGGGACACCGCCCGCGCCATGCTGATCTTGGTCCACAGGTCGGCCAGCCGGTGCTTGATCGCCTGGAACGACCCGATCTGCCTGCCGAACTGGTAGCGGGTCTTGCCGTACTCGACGGTGGTGTCCAGGCAGTGCTGGGCGAGTCCGACCTGCTCGGCGGCCAGCATCCCGGCCGCCGTGACCAGCGCCCGGCGCACGGCGGCCTCGGCCTCCGCGCCGGAGGCGATGCGCTGACCGGGCGTGCCGTCGAGCTCCAGCGTGCCGAAGCGGCGGGTCAGGTCCAGCGGAGTGGTCGGCGTGCGCGTGGCCGCCGCGGCCTCCACCAGGTACAGCGCCGACCCGTCGGCGTCGACGGCCGGGACCACCACGTGGTCGGCGACCTCCAGGTCCACCACGGCCGACACCCGGCCGGTCAGCGCGGAGCTCTCGGCTTTGACGGCCTGCGGGAACGGCGCGTGCGGAGCGGTGGTGAGTCCGACCGCGAGCGTGCCCACCTGCGAGCCGTCGACCAGCTGCGGCAGCACGGTCCGCTCGCGGCAGCCCACCAGCGCGGCGGTGGCCAGCACAGTGCTCAGGAACGGGACCGGGGCGACGGCGCGGCCGATCTCCTCGGCCACCACCGACAGCTCCCGCGCCGTGGCACCGGCACCGCCCAGCTCCTCGGGCACGAGCAGGCCCGCCAGGCCCATATCCCCGGCCAGCGAGCGCCACAGGTCCAGGTCGTAGGGCTCGTCGGTCTCCACGCGGGCCAGGACGGCCGTCCAGTCGCAGCGGTCCCGCAGCACCCGGCGCACGCCGGAGCGCAGGTCCTCCTCGACCTCGGTGTAGAGCAGGTCCGTCATCGCGGCAGCTCCTTCCACGGCTTGTCCTTGTCGGTGCGGATCTCCGGCGGCAGGCCGAGGACCCGCTCGGCGATGATGTTGCGGAGGACTTCCGTCGTGCCGCCCTCGATCGTGTTGCCCTTGGCCCGCAGGTAGCGGAAACCGGCGCCCCGCTTGGTGAAGTCGGTGAACTCCGGCTGGCGGAACGTCCAGTCGTCGTAGGCCAGCCCTTCCTCGCCGAGGAGCTCCAGCTGGTAGCCGGTGAGCCGCTGGTTGAGCTCGGCGAAGGCCGACTTGATCGCCGACCCCTCCGGCCCCGGCTCGCCGACGGCCATCTGCTGGCGCAGCCGGATGCTGGTCAGGCGCACCGCCTCGGCCTCCACCCACAGCTCCAGCAGCCGGTCGTGCAGGCCGGGAGTGCGCTTGTCCGGGTGCTCGCGCCACTGCTCGGCGGCGGCGCCGATCAGGCCGCTCTCGCGCGGGGGCGTGCGGCCGCCGATGGCGACGCGCTCGTTCATCAGCGTGCCCAGCGCCACCGACCAGCCCTGGCCGACCTCGCCGAGCCGCTGCGAGTCGGGGATGCGCACCCCGGTCAGGAAGACCTCGTTGAACTCGGCCTCACCGGTGATCTGCCGCAGCGGGCGGACTTCCACGCCCGGCGCGGTCATGTCGCAGATGAAGTAGGTCAGTCCCTTGTGCTTGGGCCGGTCCGGGTCGGACCGGGTCACCAGGATCGCCCAGCGAGCCTGGTGCGCCAGCGACGTCCACACCTTCTGCCCGTCCACGACCCACTCTTCGCCGTCCTCGACGGCGCGCGTGGACAGCGCCGCGAGGTCCGAACCCGCGCCCGGTTCGCTGAAGAGCTGGCACCAGATCTCCTCGCCGGTCCACAGCGGACGGAGGTAGCGGCGGCGCTGCTCGTCGTTGCCGAACTTCAGGATCGTCGGCGCGGCCATGCCCAGGCCGATGACGTTCAGGTGCGGCTGGTTGTCGGGCGCGCCCGCCTCGGCGAACGCGGCGTCGACGTCGGCCTGCAGCTCGCGGGCCGCGCCCAGCCCGCCCAGTCCCTCCGGGAAGTGCACCCACGCCAGCCCGGCGTCGAACCGGGCGCGCAGGAACTCCAATCGGTCGGTGCTCTTCGGGGGGTGCGCGGCCAGGAACTCCTCGACCCGGCCGCGCAGCTCGGTGGCGTCCACGCCGCTCACGCCTTCGGTCCGCCGGCCACGTAGATGACCTGGCCGGAGACGAAACCGGAGCGCTCGTCGGCGAAGAACGAGACGGTGTTGGCGATGTCCTCGGGCGCGCCCGCGCGCCCCACCGGGATCTGCGAGATCGCGGCGGTGGTGAAGTCCTCGAAGGACATGCCGACGCGCTCGGCGGTCGCCTTGGTCATGTCGGTGGCGATGAAGCCCGGGGCGATGGCGTTGGCGGTGATGCCGAACTTGCCCAGCTCGATCGCCAGGGTCTTGGTCAGGCCCTGCAGACCGGCCTTGGCGGTGGAGTAGTTGGCCTGGCCGCGGTTGCCCAGCGCCGAGGTCGACGACAGGTTGACGATGCGGCCCCACTTGGCCTCGACCATGTGCTTCTGGACCGCGCGGGCCATCAGGAACGAGCCGCGCAGGTGCACGCTCATGACGGTGTCCCAGTCGTCCTCGGACATCTTGAACAGCATGTTGTCGCGCAGCACGCCCGCGTTGTTGACCAGCACGGTCGGGGCACCCAGCTCGGAGGCGATCCGGTCGACGGCGGCCTGCACCTGCTCGGCGTCGGCGACGTTGGCCCCCACGGCCAGCGCCTTGCCCCCACCGGCCTCGATCGCCGAGACCGTCTCGGCGCACTGCTTCTCGTCAAGGTCGATGACGCCGACGGCGAACCCGTCTTCGGCCAGCCTCTTCGCGGTGGCGGCGCCGATCCCGCGAGCGGCACCGGTGACGATCGCGACACGACTCTCAGCCATGGACAACTCCTCGCTCTGTGCTCTTCGGTTCCCCCACCCGGTGGGTTCGTGCGATTTCAGCGGAAGTCGGGGACCCGATCTCAATGGAGATCAGGAACCCGACTTCCATTGAAATCCGGTCACCGCCCGGGGCGGGGGTTCGTTGGGGTAACGGGGGAGAGGGGTGGTGGGTTACTTCTGCTGGTACTTGCGGAGTTCGCGGCGGGCCAGGGAGCGGCGGTGGACCTCGTCCGGGCCGTCGACGATGTGCAGGGTCCGGGCGTGGGCGTAGAGCGCGGCCAGCGGGAACTCCTGCGAGACGCCTCCGCCGCCGTGGGCCTGGATGGCGCGGTCGATGACCCAGGTGGTCATCTCCGGGACGGCGACCTTGATCGCCTGGATCTCGGTGTGCGCGCCCTGGTTGCCGACGGTGTCCATCAGCCACGCGGTCTTGAGCACCAGCAGCCGGGCCTGCTCGATCTTGACGCGGGACTCGGCGATCCAGTGCTGCACCACGCCCTGCTCGGCCAGCGGCTTGCCGAACGCGACGCGCTCGGTGGTGCGCCGGCACATCAGCTCCAGCGCCCGCTCGGCCATGCCGATCGCGCGCATGCAGTGGTGGATGCGGCCCGGACCGAGCCGCGCCTGGGCGATGGCGAAGCCCTCGCCCTCACCGGAGATGACGTTCTCGACCGGCACGCGCACGTCGTTGAACACGACCTCGGCGTGGCCGCCGTGGTCGGCGTCGTCGTAGCCGAAGACGTGCATGCTGCGCTTGATCTCGACACCGGGGGTGTCCTTGGGCACCAGCACCTGGCTCTGCTGGCGGTGCCGCTCGGCGTCCGGGTCGGTCTTGCCCATCACGATGAGGATCTTGGCGCGCGGGCTCATCGCCCCGGAGGAGAACCACTTCCGGCCGTTGATGACGTAGTGGTCGCCGTCGCGGGTGATCCGGGTGCCGATGTTGGTGGCGTCGGAGGAGGCCACGTCGGGCTCGGTCATGCAGAACGCCGAGCGGATCTCGCCGTCGAGCAGCGGCTGCAGCCACTGCTTGCGCTGCGCCTCGGTGCCGAACTGGGCCAGCACCTCCATGTTCCCGGTGTCCGGCGCCGCGCAGTTGGTGGCCTCCGGCGCGAGAGCCCCGGAGCGGCCCATGATCTCGCACAGCGGCGCGTACTGGAGGTTCGTCAGCCCCGCGCCGTGCTCACCGGGCAGGAAGAGGTTCCAGAGGCCGCGCCTCTTGGCCTCGGCCTTGAGCTCCTCCATGATCGGCGGCTGCGCCGACCAGCGGTCGGGGGCCTCGTCGAGCTGCTGGTGGAACACCGGCTCGGCGGGGTAGATGTGGGAGTCCATGAAGTCCAGCAGCTCGCCCTGCAGCTGCTGGGTCTTGGCGTCGAACGCGAAATCCATCTGTCATGCCTCCTTGAGGGTCGCCAGACCCTGCGCGACGAGCGGAGCCACCAGGCCGCCGACGTGCTCGAAGCCCTCGCCGACGGTCTGGTTCTGGATGAAGCGGAAGTGGATGCCTTCGAGGATCACCGCGATCTTGAAGTAGCCGAAGGCCAGGTACCAGTTCAGATCGGACAGGTCGAGCGGGCTGCGCTCGGCGTAGCGCGCGAAGAGCTGCTCGGCGCTGGGGAACCCGTACTCCGGGCCGACGCCCTTGGCGATCGGGTTGTTGTTCAGGCCGCTGAAGCCCTCCCAGTACACGGCCAGCAGGCCGAGGTCGGTGAGCGGGTCGCCGATGGTGGCCATCTCCCAGTCTAGGACGGCCTTGATCTGCTGGTCGTCGCCGACGATGACGTTGTCCAGCCGGTAGTCGCCGTGCACGATGCCCACGGGTCCGCCGGACGGGACCGAGGCGGCCAGCTGCTGCGAGAGGGCGTCGATGCCCTCGACCTCGCGGCTGTGCGAGGCCTTGAGCTGCTTGGTCCAGCGCCGCACCTGGCGCTCCAGGAAGCCCTCCGGGCGGCCGAACTCGGCCAGCCCGACCGAGGCCGGGTCGATGGCGTGCAGGTCGGCCAGCACGTCCATGAGCTGGTAGGACAGCTCCTGGCGCTGCTGCTCGGTGAGCGCCTCGCTCTGCTCGGGCGAGCGGTAGACGGCGCCGGGCACGTACTCCATGACGTAGAACGGGGCGCCGAGGACCTCGTCGTCCTGGCACAGCAGCTCGACCTTCGGCACGGGCACGGCGGTGCCGGCCAGGGCGGAGAGCATCCGGTGCTCGCGGCCCATGTCGTGGGCGGTGGCCAGCACGTGCCCGAGCGGCGGGCGGCGCACGACCCACTGCCGGGTGCCGTCGCCGACGATGTAGGTCAGGTTCGAGCGGCCGCCCTGCACCAGCTCACCGGTGAGCTCGCCGGTGACCAGACCGGGCATCTCGACGTCGAGGTAGGCCCGCAGCCGGTGCAGGTCGAGTCCGGGCAGCTCGTCGGGCGCTGGTGCGTTCACCTGATCTCCTCTTGCGGTACGGATCCGGCGGGCAGCAGCTCCGCCAGCCGGGTTCGGGTGTCGGCCGGGCCGGTGTGCAGCACGGCGTGCATGCCCAGTTCGCGGGCGGCGTCGACGTTGGGCGCGCCGTCGTCGACGAAGGCGGTCTGCTCGGCGTCGAGGCCGAGCGCGTCCAGGCTCATCCGGTAGATGCGCGGGTCGGGTTTGCGCAGGCCGACCTCGCCGGAGAGGACGGTGGAGTCGAACAACCCGGCCAGCTGCTCCCACGGGTAGGCGTCGATGTCCCCCCAGCTGTTGGACAGCAGTGCGGTGCGGATCCCGCGTTCCCGCAGGTCCCGCACCAGCGTCAGCATGGCCGGTTCCGGCCGCATCCGCCCGAAGAGCCGTCCGAGCAGGTCGCCGGGGGCCACGGGCTGGTCGTCGAGGGTGCGCAGGCGGGCGGCCATCGCCTCGTTGAAGCCGTCGGCGTCGAGCTCACCGGTTTCGAGCCGGTGCACGGGCGTGCCCGCGGGCGCGTTGCGCGACAGCCACTCCTTGAGGGTCGCGGAGAACAGCTCCGGTCGGATTCGCTCCTCGGTCAGCCAGGCGTTGATCGAGTCGCGGGTGGGTGTGGTGAGCACACCTCCGTAGTCGAAGACGACCGCGCGCACGGTCGGGTTGACGGCACTGGAACCCATGAACTGGACCGTACCGACTAGACGGTATGTCGCGCTAGCCCCAGTTCGGGACTCCGGTCGGTGTCAAGATGCCCGGGTGATGTCGGGGTCGCCCGATCGGCCGCCGGGTGCTCACACCGCGTGCCCCCGCGTCCGGTTCGCCCGGATCGGTCGCGTGGACGAGGGGCGGTGGTGCTCGTCGGGACGGCGGTTGCGCGGCCCCGTTCGGCCGAGCGCGGTGACGGTGAGTCAAAGGTGGTAACTCCGGCAAAAACGTCGTCGTTGACCGGGCTTTTAACCCGTCGGTAGGTTTCGAATCCGCCGCGCGGCCAGCACTTTTCGAAGTCCCCCGATCGTGCAGGAGAGGCCAATGAAGTCCGTCCTCAGTGGAAAGCGGGCCGCCATCGCGGCCGCCTTCGCCGCCGGTGCGGCGCTCGCCGTGGTCCCGCAGGCCGCGGCCGCGCCCTTCGACGTCAACTTCGACTGCTCCGGTGACTCACCGCTCGGCGCGCAGCAGTTCAGCCTGCAGCAGAGCACCGACGTCACCGCGCCCGAGACCGTCGCCCCCGGAGCCGCGTTCGACGTCGTCGTCGACCCGGCCGTCAACACCATCCCGGGCGAGGTCAACGGCAACACCGTCAAGGAGGTCGGCGGCTTCGACCTGAAGATCCCGATCCCGGCCAACTCCACCTACGTCTCGGCCGACCTGGCGGGCGGCTCCGGCCTGGGCAACACCCCGCCGACCATCAACGTCGAGAACGGCGTGGCCACCCTGCACCTCGACGGCCCGATCGCCGGGGGCGGCGAGTTCGAGCTCCCCACCATCACCGTGCACCTCACCGCCGGTGAGTCCGGCACGATCGAGACCAAGCTGGCGGGCAGCAGCTACGAGGACCCGGGCTTGACCTTCACCGCCGTGGTGTCCTCGGTGGTCGGCGACGTCGACGTCCCGTCGGCGTGCTTCCCCAACCCGAACCCGACCCTGACCACGACCACCATCGGCTGACCCGGGGAGCGGCGGGGGCGACGTCCCCGCCGCTCACCTGCGGGTGATCAGGTGCGCGACGACGCCCGCGACCAGGCCCCAGAAGACCGAGGCGATGCCGAAGGCCGTGATGCCGGAGGCGGTGACCAGGAACGCGATCAGCGCGGCGGTCCGGCCCTCGGCCTCGGAGGTGGCCTTGGCCAGCGAGCCGCCGATGGTGTCGAGCAGGCCGATCCCGGCCAGCGCGGCGATCAGCGCGCCAGGGAACGCGGCGATCAGGCTCGCCAGCGTCGCCCCGAACACCGCGATGAGCAGGTACAGCGCACCCGAGGTGATCGCGGCCTTGTAGCGCTGCGCCGGGTCCTCGTGGGCCTCCTCGCCCATCGCCAGGGCGGCGGTGATCGCCGCGAGGTTGATCCCGAAGCAGCCCAGCGGGGCCAGCAGCGCGTTCGCCAACCCGGTCCAGGACAGCACCGGGGAGATCGGCGTGGTGTAGCCGTGGGCCCGCAGCGTGACGACGCCGGGCAGGTTCTGCGAGGTCATGGTGATCACGAACAGCGGGATCGCGATGCCCACCACCGAGTGCACCGAGAACTCCGGCCACGTCCACACCGGTGTCGCCAGAGCCAAGTCGACGTCCCCGGCCCGCAGGGTCCCGGCCAGCGCCGTGCCGGCCACGCCGAGCACCAGCGCGACCAGCACCGCGTAGCGCGGCACGAACCGCTTGGCCAGCAGGTACCCGGCCAGCATCGCCGCGACCAGCGCGAACTGCTCGCGCATCGTGGTGAACAGGTCGAGGCCGAAACGCAGCAGCACCCCGCCGAGCAGCGCGGCGGCGATCGCGGGCGGGATGAGGTTCACCGCCCGCTCGAACAGCCCGGTCGCGCCCACCAGCAGCGCCAGCACCGCGGCCAGCAGGAACGCGCCGACGGCCTCCGGCATCGACAGCCCGTGGCCGCTGGCGGCCAGCAGCGCCGCGCCCGGTGTCGACCAGGCCAGCACGATCGGCGCGCGGGTGCGCAGCGACAGCGCGATCGAGACGACGCCGATCCCGATGCCCAGCGCGAAGATCCACGACGAGATCTCGGCGGGCGAGGCTCCCAGCGTCCGCGCGGCTTCGAAGACGATGGCCGCCGAGCTCACCACGCCCACGAGCGTCGTGATGAACCCGGAGACCAGAGTGGAGGCAGGCACGGCTCGCACCCGCTGATCTGACTGCACGACCCCGTCCGTTCTCTCGGCGAACGACCACGATCGCATCGCGACCGCCCGCTGCGGGGCGAACTGTGGCCAGGAAGACGAAAACCCCTCCGGGACGGGGGACCGGAGGGGTTCTCATCACCGAACCCCGGACGCGTTCGGGGCGGTCCGGGGATTCGCGGGCGGGTGTCCTCGATGGGGGAGGGCACCCGCCCGTCACGGGGTCGGCTCAGGCGTTGTCCTGCTTGAGCATGTCCGAGCACTTCTCGCCGATGGCCATGGTGGTGATGTTGGGGTTGACCGCCACCAGGAACGGCATCACCGAGGCGTCGGCGACGCGCAGGCCCTGCACGCCCTTGACCCGCAGCCGCGGGTCCAGCGGCTTCGAGTCGTCGTCGACGGCGCCCATCTTCACCGAACCCGCCGGGTGGTAGACGGTGTTGTGGGTGCGCTTGATGTAGTCGGCGATCTCGTCGTCGGTCTGCACGTCCTTGCCCGGGAAGAGCTCCTCGCCGGCCCACTCCTGCATCGCCGACTGCGCGACGATCTTGCGGGCCAGCTTGATGCCCTCGGTCATGACGCGCATGTCGTGGCCGTCCGGGTCGGTGAAGTACTTCGGGTCCACCTTGGCCTTGTCCCGGAAGTCCTTGCTGCGCAACCGGACCGTGCCGGTCGAGCGGGCGCGGGTGACGTTCGGGGTCAGGCAGAAGGAGTTCTCCGAGGTCGGGTAACCCTGCCGCACGGTGTGCATGTCGAAGGGCACCGAACCGTAGTGGAACATCAGGTCGGGCCGGTCCAGCCCCTCCTCGGTCCGGGTGAAGATGCCGATCTCCCACCACTGGGTGGAGTCCTCCACCATCGGCTTCTTGGCCTCCCAGCTGATCACGCCCTCGGGGTGGTCCTCCAGGGTGGAGCCGACGCCGGGGGAGTCGACCAGCACGTCGATGCCGAACTCGCGCAGGTGCTCGGCCGGGCCGATGCCGGAGAGCATCAGCAGCTTCGGCGTGTCGATCGCACCGGTGGAGAGCACGACCTCCTTGCGCGCGGTGATCGTCTTGGAGTGGATCAGGTCGTCGCTGAGGTACTCCACACCGGTGGCGCGGGTGCCGTCGAAGGTGACCTTCTTGGCCCAGGCGTTGGTGCGGATCTCCAGGTTCGGCCGGTCCATGATCGGGTGCAGGTAGGACACCGACGACGAGGAGCGGGTGCCGTCCTGCTTGGCGTTGATCTGGAACCAGTTGGCGCCGTGGGTGACCGTCTTGCCCGAGTTGAACTCGGTGGTCGGGATGCCCTGCTGCTCGCAGGCCTCCAGCAGCGCCGCGCCGGTCGGGTCCTTCGGCGGGACCGAGCGGATGGTCACCGGGCCGGAGCGGCCGTGGTGCTCACCCGGTCCGTCGTTGGTCTCCAGCCGCTTGTACAGCGGGAACACGTCCTTCGAGCCCCAGCCGGGCAGGCCCATCGACTCCCACTCGTCGAGGTCCTCGGCCGGAGCCCAGAACGCGATGCAGGAGTTGTGCGAGGAGCAGCCGCCGAGCACCCGGGCGCGGGCGTGGCGCATGAAGGAGTTGCCGTTCTCCTGCGGCTCGATGAGGTAGTCCCAGTCGTAGCCGGACTCCAGCAGCGCCATCCACTTCTTGAGCTCGAGGACGTTGCTGTCGCCGACGTCGGACGGGCCGGCTTCGAGCAGGCACACGGTGGTGTCGGGGTCCTCCGACAGCCGGGCCGCGACCGCCGCACCGGCGCTGCCGCCGCCCACCACGACGTAGTCGAACTGATCGGTCATGGTCATTCCTTTCAGAACTCAGACGAGGGACGTGTTCTCGTCGCCCGCGGTGTCCTTTTCGGACGCCGCGTGGTCGGCGAGCACACCCACCTTGTGCCGCTGGACGAACCAGTAGTAGGCGAAACCGCCCACGGCCGCGATGCCGACGAACAGCACAGAGCTGTACTGCAGGTACCAGTGGTACGGCGGTTCTGCGTTGTAGACGTCCTTGCGGGGCCACGCGAGGTTGATCGACATGCCCAGACCCCACAGCACGGCCAGGACGTTGACGGGCAGGCCGAACTTGCCGAGGCTGAACCGGCCCTCCTCCTTGACCGGCTTCCACTTCCCGCGCAGGCGCGCGACCAGCATCGGGACGGTCACCAGCAGGTAGGAGATGTAGATGAGGATGATCGCCAGCGAGGTGATGGCGGTGAAGATCTGCGGCTGACCGATGTTGACCAGCAGCAGCACGACGGCCACCACGCCGATGAACACCGCGGGGGCGACCGGGGTCTGGAAGCGCGGGCTCACCCGGGCCAGCAGCTTGCCCGCGGGCAGCGCGTTGTCGCGGGCCATGGCGAACATGATGCGGATCGCGGCTGTGTGCACGGCCAGCACGCAGACGGTGATCGCCACGAAGATCGCCAGCAGGAACAGCCGGCCGACGAACGGGCCGAGCGCGTCGCTGAGCACGAACTGCAGACCGGACTCGGCGAGCTCCGGGGCGCTGAAGTCGCGGGTGGCCATCATGCCGAACAGCAGGATCAGGCCGCCCAGGACGAACGAGGCGATCAGCGCGCGCAGGATGGCGCGCGGGGCGTTCTTGTGCGGGTCGATCGACTCCTCGCCGAGGGACGCGGCGGTGTCGAAGCCGTACATGACGTAGGACGAGGCGATCCCGGCGACGAGGAAGGCGCTCAGGTAGCTGCCGCCGTAGGCCGCTTCGGTGCCGTTGGTGTCGAGGATGACCGTCGGCGGGTTCACCACGACCAGCGCCAGCGCGATGATCAGCAGCACCGCGGCCGCGAGCTCGATGAACACGCCGGTGGAGTTGATCTGCGCCATCAGCTTGACGCCGTAGGCGTTGACCAGCGTGGTGAACAGGATCAGCACCAGTGCCAGCAGCACCGCGTTGACCGCGGAGTCGGTGGCGTCGGAGCCGTCACCGACGAGCTGGAAACCGGACCAGATCTGCGGCAGCGTGTTCTGGTAGGCCAGCGCCGTGGCCGAGATCGACACGATCGAGGCCAGCAGCATCATCCAGCCCGCCAACCAGCCGACGTGCGGGCCGCCCAGCTTCTTGGCCCAGTTGTAGATGGAACCGGCGATCGGGTACCGCGATGCCAGCTCGGCGAAACTCAACGCCACCAGCAACTGCCCGAGGAACACGATCGGCCAGGACCACACGTAGGCGGGCCCGCCGAAGCCGATGCCGAAGTACGAGAGTTGGAAGGCGCCGGTGAGCACCGAGATGTAGCTGATGCCCGCGGCGAAGGTGTGGAAGCTGCCGAGGCTTCTCTTCAACTTGTTGGTGTAGCCGAACTCGTTGAGCCCGGCGTCGTGATTGGTGGTGGGCGCGCTCATGCCCCGAACTCCTTCCCCGGCCGACCCCTCCCGCCGGGAGGCAGGAGCGACGACGCGGGTTGGTTGTTTGCTAGCGCGAAATCCCTCTTCCCACAATGCTTTTGCGGGCGGTGCGGCGGAACGCTGTCCGCCGCACCGAACACAGGATTCCTTTCCTTACTTCGCGGAGAACCAGTTCTGCGGACCGGGCCGCAGGTTCTGGTACACGTGCTTGGCCTCCTGGTACTCGCCGAGACCGGCGCGGCCCAGTTCGCGTCCGATGCCGGACTGCTTGAAGCCGCCCCACTCGGCCTGCGGGAGGTACGGGTGGAAGTCGTTGATCCAGACGGTGCCGTGCCGCAGCCGGTTGGCCACCCGCTGCGCCTTGGCCGGGTCGCCGGTGAACACCGCACCGGCAAGGCCGTAGTGCGTGTCGTTGGCGATGCGGATCGCGTCGTCCTCGTCGGTGAAGCGCTCGACGGTCAGCACCGGGCCGAAGGATTCCTCGGTCACCGCGTAACTCCCCTGCTTCACCTCGTCGAGAACCGTGGGCAGGTAGTAGTGCCCGTTGGCGTAGCGCTCGCCCTCGGGCCGCTTGCCGCCGGTGCGCAGGACAGCGCCCTCGGAGACCGCCTTCTTGACGTAGTCGTCGACCTTCTGCAGGTGCGCGGCCGAGATCAGCGGGCCGGTCTCGGCGTCGTCGTCGAACGGGCCGCCGATGCGGATCTGCTCGGCGCGGCGGACGATCTCGTCGACCAGCGCGTCGTGCAGCTCGTCCTGCACGATCAGCCGGGCGCCCGCGGAGCAGACCTGGCCGGAGTGCAGGAAGATCGCGGTCAGCGCGAAGTCCACTGCGGTGTCGAAGTCGGCGTCGGCGAAGACCACGTTGGGGTTCTTGCCGCCGAGTTCGAGCGCGACCTTCTTGACGGTGGGCGCGGCCATCGCCGAGATCTTGCGGCCGGTGTGCAGGCCGCCGGTGAACGAGATCAGGTCCACGTCGGGGTGCTCGGCCAGCACCGAGCCGACCTCGGAACCGCTGCCCAGCACCAGGTTTCCGACGCCGGCGGGCAGACCGGCCTCCTCCAGCGCGCGCATCAGCAGGATCGCGGTGGCGGGGGTGAGCTCGCTGGGCTTGAGGATGAAGGTGTCGCCGGCGGCGATGGCGGGCGCGACCTTCCAGGCCACCTGCAGCAGCGGGAAGTTCCAGGGGGTGATCATCCCGCAGACGCCGACCGGCTCGTACTGCACGCGGCTGATGGCGTCCGGCGTGCCGGTGTCGACGAGGCTGCCCGCGTCGGTGCCGGCGATCTTGCCGAAGTACCGGAAGCAGGCGGCGATGTCGTCCATGTCGTACTCGCTCTCCACCAGGCGCTTGCCGGTGTCGAGCGATTCGGCGCGGGCGAACTCGTCCTTGTCGCGCACCAGGATGTCGGCGACGCGCAGCAGCAGGTCGCCGCGGTCCCAGGCGGAGCCGGTGGACCAGGTGCCCTCGTCGAAGGCGCGGCGCGCGGCGGCGACGGCCTGCTCGGCGTCCGCTCGACCGCCCTCGGAGACGGTGGCGACCAGCTGCCCGTCAGCGGGGCAGTGGATCTGCCGGGTGCGGCCGTCGGCGGCCGGGACCCACTTGCCGTCGATGTAGCACGTGGCTGCCGAATTGTCTGCTTGCGGCATGGCTCTTCCCCGTAAAGTCGCTTGTGTGTCCGCGTCCTCGTCCGCGCGTGGAACACGCACCGCCCCGGGCGGCGAGTTCACAATGCGGCGGACGCCGATTCGTCGCCACGCGAATCCGCACCGGGTGATGATGCGGAGCAATTCGCCGAATGGTGCCGTCCTCGGCACGCACCGGTCTCGAATTCACCTCCTGGTGTTCCATTCGGTGGCTTTCGGGCGCGTTTTCTCCCATTCCGCGCGACGCAATTCTTTCCCGCCTCGCGGAGCCTTTGGCTGCGCTGCCGGGAGAGGACACTAACACCAT
Source organism: Saccharopolyspora sp. ID03-671 (assembly GCF_045278815.1). Taxonomy (NCBI): domain Bacteria; kingdom Bacillati; phylum Actinomycetota; class Actinomycetes; order Pseudonocardiales; family Pseudonocardiaceae; genus Saccharopolyspora; species Saccharopolyspora sp. ID03-671. Next base: position 1,556,771 of record NZ_CP134054.1, on the reverse strand, counting down.
TGATGTACATCTGTACATCATCTGCTGGCCGATGACGTTCGACCTCGTGGAAAAATGCGTTCTGAACTGGCCAAACGTCTGGTCGGTGACGTGGACCGCATCGGTATCGACCGCGACGTGGCAAGCTGGATCTCCGGATGGGCCGAACGCCCCAGGTCCTTCCTCCGGCCCCGCCACCCGGATGCCGATGACGTTCACGCGCCGTGACAGGGGAGGAACACCGAGCGCATGTCGACCACGCAGCCCGCGCCGCCCGCTCGCCGCAAGGACCCCGACCGCCGCGAGCGCATCGCGCGCGCCGCGATCGAGGTCGTCGCCGAACGCGGCGTCGAGAAGCTCACGCACCGCAGCGTCGCGGCTGCCGCGGGGGTCCCGCTCGGTTCCACCACCTACTACTTCGCGACCCTCGACGACCTGCTCGCCAGCGCCCTGCGGCAGGCCGCCGAGGACGACGTCGAGAACATGCGCAGGTGGGCCGACGGGCTCGAACCCGGCTGCGACCTGGCCGAAGCGCTCACCGACCTGGTGCTGCACTACCTCGGGGAAGCCCGCGCGCAGACCGCCGTCGAGCACCAGCTCTACATCGCCGCGCTGCACAAGCCGGCCTTGCGCCAGGTGAGCCAGGAGTGGGACACCTGGCTGGCCGAGCTGTTCGCCTCCTACACCGACGAGACCACCGGCCGGGCCCTGTCGGTGCTGTTCTGCGGTTGGCAGCTGCAGGGGATCGTCCGGGAATCGGTGCCGAGCCGAGATGAAATCGAGACTACTTTTCGGCGGATGCTGCAACCGGGCGCGAAAACCTGATTCCAACAGGCATTTCAGGGCGGGTGTCCGGATGGTCAACATCGGATGTCCGTTGCATTGCACCGGAATCGGGGCAGTTGATCTCAATGGCCTCGGCGAGGAAGATGGACCCATAGCGATCCGTGGCATCGGTGTTCGGTGATGTCGTCGAAGTTGTCGGTTTCGGCCCGGCGGGCGCATCAGCGGAGGAATCACCGGTGGCGCACGGACTTGCCGCGTCGGGGCGTGGCTCGCTCCCAGCACAATTGATCAACTCAGGTGGGGTGAGACCGTGGGGCACATCGAAGACCGCGAACTGGTACCGCTGAAGGCCGATTTCGACACCGTCTGGTACGGATACCGGCGTTCGCAGGTGAAGTTCTACATCCAGCAGACCGAGGCCGAGCTGCGGCTGGTCACCGAGGACCGGGACTCGGCGTTAAGCCAGGTCAACGAGCTGTCCGCGCAGCTCGACCAAGCGCGGGCGCAGGTCGAGGAGCTCAAGCGCGAGCTCGACGCGCAGGCGCAGGAACCCATCTCGATGGACGCGCTGTCCGACCGCATGCGCCGCATGGTCCGGCTCGCGCAGGACGAGGCGCAGGAGATCGTGGCCAGCGCCCAGGCGGCCTCGGAGCACGAGTGGGCGCGGTCCGAGCAGGCCGCCGCCGAGCTGCGCAACCGCTACGAGAAGCTCGTCGCCGAGGCCGATGAATGGCGTCGCCAGTCCGAGGAGCAGCGCAACGACATGATCGCGCGCACCCGCTCCGAGGTGCAGGAGATGGCCAAGCAGGCCGAGCAGCAGCGCAGGCAGCTCGACGCCGAGGCCGAAGAGCGCCGTGTCCAGGTGGAGCACGACTTCGAGACGTCCATGGCCGCCCGCCGCGAGGAGGCCATGCGCATCCTGGCCGAGCGCGAGCAGGCCAGCCGCGAGGAGGCCCAGCGCCGCGTCCGCGAGGCCACGGCCGAGGGCGAGCGCCGGATCGTGCGGGCCGACGAGTACTCGGCGACGATGCTCAAGACCCGGCAGCAGCTGGCCGAGCAGGTGCGCACCGCGCAGCAGATCCTGGGCAACGCCGAACCGTTCCTGGTGGCCACCGAGACCGGTTCGGACACCGAGGCTTCGGACGCCTACGTGACCGGAACCGTCCACAGTGGAGAAACCGACGTGGACGTCCCGAAGCAGCGCGACGAGGAGCCGCTGCCGCAGGAGGCCGACGCCACCGTCTGAGGTGACCGCGTCACCCGGGGTGCGCAACCGCGCGCACCCCGGGTGAGCGACGGGCCGCCCGCCCGGCACCCGGTGGGCGGCCCCTTGCTGCGCGCGGGGGACGTGTCGAGAACACGCCGCGCGCTTCCCGGTGCTCCGCCCGGCTGGCTATGTTGCTCCGATCGTCGTGCTCACGGGAGGTCGGATGAACTGGCGCGGATGGGGGATCATCGCCGCGGCCTGCGCGTTGACGCTGGTCGGGATGCCCGCGGAGGCGGCCCCTCCGGATGAGCTCGCGCAGCGGCTGGAGCGGGTGCCGGGCCTGACGGTGGTGGCCGAACGGCCCACCGAACCGGGATTCCGGTTGTTCGACCTCACCTTCGCCCAGCCGGCCGATCACCGGCACCCCGAGGCCGGGACGTTCCAGCAGCGGCTCACGTTGCTGCACCGCGACACCTCCCGCCCGACCGTGCTCCACACGACCGGCTACGGGCTGCCCACCAGCACCTACCGCACCGAACCGACGCAGCTGGTCGACGGCAACCAGATCGCGCTGGAGCACCGCTTCTTCACCCCGTCGCGGCCGGAACCCGCCGACTGGAACGATCTCGACATCTGGCAGGCCGCCACCGACGAGCACGAGGTGATCTCGGCGCTGCGCGGGATCTTCGATCGGCAGTGGATCACCACCGGTGCGAGCAAGGGCGGCATGACGGCGGTCTACCACCGCCACTTCTACCCGGACGACGTGGACGGAACCGTTGCGTACGTCGCACCGAACGATGTGGACAACGCTCACGACGCCTACGACGGGTTCCTCTCATCGGTCGGTACCGATCCAGCGTGTCGCGAGGCGCTGACGGCCGTGCAGCGGGAGGCGCTGATCCGCCGGCCGGAGATGATCGCGAAGTTCCAGGCCTTCGCCGACGAGCAGCGGATGACCTTCGACCGGATCATCGGCGACATCGACCGCGGCCTGGAGCTGGTCGTGCTCGACGCGCCGTGGAGCTTCTGGCAATACCGCGGCCAGCAGGACTGCGGGCAGGTCCCGGCGCCGACCGCGAGCACCGACGAGATCTACCGCTTCCTGGACGAGACGGTCGAGTTCGCCTTCTACACCGACCAGGGCGTGGAGCCCTACGCTCCGTACTACTACCAGGCCGGAACGCAGCTGGGTTGGCCCGACGTCTCCGACGAGCCGCTGGCCGACCTGCTGCACCACCGGGAGCTGAGCCAACCGCGCAACCTGGTGCCGCGCGAGATCCCGATGGAGTTCGAGCCGGGAGTCATGGGCGAGGTCGACGACTGGGTCCGCAGCCGCGGCTCGGAGCTGATGTTCGTCAACGGCCAGAACGACCCGTGGAGCGCCGAACCGTTCGAGCCGAGCCCGCTGGACTCGCACTCGTACCTGGTGCCGGGCGCCAACCACGGCGCCGACATCGCGGGACTGCCCGCCGACCGGCGGGCGGAGGCCGAGGCGACGGTGCGCCGCTGGGCCGGGGTGGAGGCTCCGGAGCTGCGCAGCACGTCCCTGGACCAGCGGCGGGTGGAGCGTCATCCGCTCTGACGCGACCCGCTCTCGGCGAACGTCCGGTCGTAGAGGCCGATCAGGAAGTCGTGGGCGGGCCGCTCGACCACCTCGGTCAGCGCCCAGCCCACCACGGTGCCGGTGACCAGCACCGCCAGGGTCTGCAGCAGCGGCGGCACGCCGCTGACGTCGAGGTAGTGCAGCAGGACGTAGCCGATGGTCTGGTGGGACAGGAACACGCCGTAGGAGATCCCGGCGAACCAGGTCGCCGCGCGCGCCGCCGCGGGCGGCAGCGGCCAGTCCGGGCCGCAGGCCACCAGCGTCAGCACCAGCAGCCCGACCCAGACGGCGATGGTCGAACCCCAGTCGCAGTCCAGCGCGCCGTCGGGGAGCCGGATGTAGTTGTGCACGGCCTGGGCGCCCATGCAGGCCGCGAGCAGCAGCGCGAAGTGGCCGCGCCCGAGGCGGCCGGTGGAGACCATCCAGATCGCGACCCCGGCGACGAACAGGTGCCAGCGGTGCGCGCCGAAGCCGTCCACCAGCATCCGGTAGGTCTCGGGCACCCCGGAGATGCGCAGGTGCCACTGGGCGAGCGGGAGCAGTACAGCTGTCCACATCACCCAGACGATCTTGTTGCCGTGGCCCCACTTGGTGGCGAACAGCAGCGCGGCGAAGGTGAACCCCATCAGCTGCAGCGGGACCGTCCAATGTGAACCGTCCAGGAAGGCGTACTCCAGCGGCTTCCAGTTCCACAGCATGAGCAGGTGGTGCACCAGGTCGGCGCCGCTGGGCTCGATCCACGCGGGTGGTCGCAGGAACCGCAGGACCAGCCAGATCAGCACCACGGCGCCGACGAACGGCGGTACCAGCCGGGCCATCCGCTTCCACCAGTACCGGCGCAGGCTGCCGCGCCCGATGGTGGCCGCCGCGAAGTACGCCGAGATCACCAGCAGCAGGCTCGCGCCCACCTGGTACGGGAAGGTCAGCACGCGCGGTGAGAGCTCGGGGTGAGTCACCCGGCTCATGTGGGTCGCGTGGTAGAGCATCACCAGCACCACGCACGCCGTGCGCACCACGTCCCAGCTGACCTTCCGGGTGCTGCGCCGCGTTGGCGCCGCGGTGGTGAGTTCCTGCACGCTCGCTACCTCGAAGGTCGGTTTCGTCCGAAAGAAACCCCTGGTAGAGGTGGGTTTCGAGCGGACAGTCTAGCTTCTTGGGCTGTTCGGGCGACCCGGGGTGCGAGCCAGCACCGCGAAGCTCAGCGGTTCGGTGACGCGCAGGTCCTCGGAGGTGCCGTCGGGTCTCCAGTCGGAGGCGGGCACCGCGCCCGGGTCGACCGCTTCGAGGCCTGCGAGGGACGACATCAGGCTCGCCCGGTCCCGGAGCACCGGGGGTGGGCAACCGGGCAGCGCGGCGAGCAGGTCGCGCGCCTGCTGCGGCGCGAACTCGTCGGTGAGGTGGGACAACGCCACTAACGACCCGGGCGCCAGCGCGTCGGTGTAGCCGCGGATGACCTCGGCGGGGTGGTGGTGCTCCCCGAACAGGTGGGCCACGCCGAACAGCAGCACCGCCACCGGACGATCGAGGTCCAGCAGCCGCCGGGTCGGTTCGGCGGCCAGCACCGCGTTCGGATCGCGCACGTCGGCGTGCACCATCGCGGCGTTGCCGCTGCCGCTCAGCAGGAGTTCTCCCTGGGTGGCGGCGAGGTGCTCGTTGTCGACGCAGACCACGGGGGAGTCGGGGGCGATCTCGTGCGGGCCGCCCGCGGTGGGGATGCCGGAGCCGAGGTCGAGGAACTGGTCGACGCCGTGGTCGAGGCAGGTGCGGATCATCCGCCGCAGGCAGTCGCGGTTGGCCAGCGCGTCGAGCCGGGCCGAGGGGGCGGCGGCGAGGATGCGGCGGGCCAGCGCCCGATCGGCGGCGAAGTTGCTGCCGCCGCCGAGCAGGTAGTCGTGGACGCGCGCGTCGCTCGGGCGGTCCAGGTCGAGCGTCCTGGTGATCATCGGTCAGCCGCCAAGGTGTCCGCGGGTAACTTCACTGCTGCGTAGCGTAGTGATCGCACCTCGTACTGATCAGGTGAAAAATCCGCAGCGCAGTGACGCAGCGTCACCTCTCTGGAGTAGTGCGCAAGATCTGCGAACGGCCCTCGTTCCGTTCCGCGAGTGGGCGAAAAATGCGTTTCCGGTTCTGTGAAAAACCGAAAGAACTACTGCCGGAACTGGCCGAGTGGTGTCCGGATTGAAGATCGAATAAGGCGTTGGTTGGCACATTGAGGCGAGTGTCACCCAAAAGAGAGTCATCGGCTGTATGCTCTCCGTTACTATCTGCTTCGCGTACCCGCGCGCCCAAGCGAGCCCCCACCCCGCATCCGGCGATGAGGAACCGTTGATGTCGACCGACAACCCCGTGCCCCGAGGAGAGTTCCCTTACCGGTATCCGGTGGTCGTCGCGTTCCTGCTCACCCTGGGGCTGTCCGGCGCGCTGCTCGGCTGGGCGCTGTTCCAGGGCCCGCTCGAAACCCCCATCGCCGCCGTGGGCGCGCTGCTCGTGCTCGCCCTGTCGGCGGCCGTCGGCGGAGTCGTGCGCGGCGTCCAGATGACCCGCCACTACCGGCTCGCGGCCACCAGGATGAACAGCGACCTCGTGCGGCTGGCCGACGAGGCGCTGCCCACCCTCGCCCGCGACCTGCGCTCCGGAGCCGGGGCCGAAGAAGCGGCCAAGGAGCTCAACCAGAGCTTCGGCATCCCCCACCGCCGCGTCATCAAGGCGCTGTCGAAGGAGCTGGCCGCCGGTGAGAAGCTGCGCGCCGCAGCCCTGTCCACCTGCTCCAACGCCGCCGGCCGGGTGCAAGCGCTGGCCACCGGCATGCTCGCCGACCTGCGCGAGATGGAGGGCAGGCACGAGTCCGAGGACGTGCTCGCCGACCTGCTCAAGCTCGACCACAGCACCGCCCAGGCCGGGCGGCTGGCCGACAGCATCGCGGTGCTCACCGGCGCGCGCAGCGGACGCCGCTGGAGCAAGCCGATCGTGATGGAGAGCGTGCTGCGCGGCGCGATGGGCCGGATCAGCGCCTACCAGCGGATCCGGTTGCACTCCACCAGCACCGTCGCCGTCGTCGGCTACGCGGCCGAGGGCGTGATGCACGCGCTCGCCGAGATCATGGACAACGCCACCAAGTTCTCCCCGCCCACCGAAGAGGTGCACGTCTACGTCGAAGAGGTGCACAGCGGCGTGGTCGTCACCGTCGAGGACAGCGGTCTGGCGATGAGCGAGGCCGCGCTCACCCGCGCGCAGCAGGCGGTCTCGGACACCCCGCTGGACCTCGCCGAGCTCGCCGGCAGCAGGCTGGGCCTGGCCGTGGTCGGCTGCCTGGCGCGCAAGCACGAGCTGTCGGTGTCCTTCCGCGGCTCGGCGCGCGGCGGGACCGGCGTGGTCGTGATGATCCCGCAGAAGCTGATCACCCAGCCGCGCGCCGAACCCGAAGTCCCCGCCGAGGAACCCGTCGAGCACACCCTCGACCCCCACGCCGAAACCCCCTCGGAGACCACCGATCCCGGCGAGCTCCCCAAGCGACGCCGGGGGAGCACCCTGACCGCAGTGCGCAAGGCCCCGGCCCCCAGGCGGGCCGAGGGCGAGCGGCCGGACGCGGGAGCGCGCTTCGGCGCGTTCTCCCGCGCCCGCCGCGATGAATCGTCCACATCGGACGAGGACACCCGATGAATCCCCCGACAGCCCCGATTGGAGGTGTGGGACCGCGGGTCACCCCGCCCGCCGTCCCGCAGCCGCGATGACCATCGACACCCACGAGCTCGACTGGATGCTGGAGAACCTGCTGCAGAACACCCCCGGCAGCAGACACGCGCTGGTGCTGTCCAAGGACGGTCTCAAGCTCTGCCACACAGCGGGTCTCGGGCCCGATCAGGCGGACCAGCTCTCGGCGATCGCGTCCGGGATCCAGAGCCTGTCCTACGGCGCGTCGGTCGAGTTCGGCGACGGCAGCGGGGGAGTGCGGCAGTCGATGACCGAGTTCTACGGCGGCGTGCTGTGCATCGTCGAGGCCGGGTTCGGCGCCCACCTCGCGGTGCTGGCCTCCGACGAGGCCGACGTGGGCATCATCGGCCACAACATGAACGAGCTCGTCGAGCAGATCGGCGAGCACCTGCGGAGTCCGAACCGGGTCGAGGTCTCATGACGCGGCGGCTGCTCGACGACGATAACCCGGACCGGCTCTACATCGTCACGGGCGGCCGCACCCGTCCCGCCGACGACGCGTTCGACCCGGTGACCCTCGTGGTCACCGAGGGGGAGCCGACCCCGGGCATGCAGTCCGAGCACGCCGCCATCCTGCGACTGGCGCGCTCGCCGATCTCGGTGGTCGAACTCGCCGCCGAGCTCCGGCTGCCGGTGAGCGTCGTGCGCATCCTGCTCGGTGATCTCCAAGCGCTGGGCAAGATCACCGCGCGGCACCCCTCCGCCCGGCGCGACCCGTCGGACATCCCGACGCCGGACTTCCTGGAGCAGGTGCTAGTTGGACTTCGCAACATCTGACCGCGTCCCGCTGCGCGCCACCGCCGCGGACGGGCTCAAGATCGTCGTCATCGGCGGTTTCGCGGTCGGCAAGACCACCCTCGTGCGCTCGGTCAGCGAGATCCGGCCGCTGGAGACCGAGGAGACCATGACCGTCGCCAGCGTCGGCGTGGACTCCACCGCGGGCGTCGGCGCCAAGAGCACGACCACCGTGGCCTTCGACTTCGGGCGCATCACGCTCAACGAGCGGATGGTGCTGTACCTGTTCGGCGCGCCCGGCCAGGAGCGGTTCTGGTTCATCTGGGACCAGCTGTTCAGCGGCTGCCTCGGCGCGGTCGTGCTGGTGGACTCCCGGCGCATCGCCGATTGCTGGTACGCCATCGACCGCCTGGAGGAGCGCGGGACGCCGTTCGTGGTGGCGCGCAACAACTTCGGCGTCCCCAAGCACAGCCTGGAGCAGGTGCGCGACTCGCTGGACCTGCCCGGGGACGTGCCGATGCTCGACTGCGACGCCCGCGACCGCGAGTCCAGCAAGCGGGTGCTGGTGCGACTGGTGGAGCACCTGCGCGAGATGTCGCTGGCCCGGAGGCCGTGATGGACCCGGGAGTGAGCGCGACCCCGTTCTTCGGCGAGCGGTTCCACCGCGACCCGGCCGCGGTGTACCGGCGGCTGCGGCGCGAGCACGGCCCGGTCGCCCCGGTGCAGCTGGAGGGCGGCGTCCCGGCGTGGTCGGTCCTCGGCTACCGCGAAGTGCACTACGTGGTGGGCAATCCCGAGCTGTTCAGCCGCGACCCGCGCCGCTGGAACCAGTGGCACCGCGTCCCGGAGGACTGGTCGCTGCGCGCCTACGTCGAACCCCGCCCCTCGGCGCTGCTGGCCGACGTCGCCGAGCACCGGACGAGGGGTGTGGCGGTGCACGAAGCGCTGGCCGCCGTGGACCGGTTCGAGCTGGCCTCCTCGGTGGAGCGGATCTGCGACCGGCTCATCGACCGGTTCGCCGGACGCGGTTTCGCCGATCTGGTCGTGGAGTACACCCACCAGATCCCGCTGCTGGCGATGGCCGAGATCTACGGCCTGCCCGACGACGACGCCCCGATGCTCACCCACGACGTGGCCCTGTCCGGGCAGGAGGGGGAGGAGGCGGTGCGCGCGCACGAGCGCACCGTGGCCCGGATGCTGCGGCTGGTACGCGAGCGCCGCGCCGACCCGTCCGACGACCTGGTCTCGCACCTGGTGCTGCACCCGGTCGGGCTCTCCGAGGACGAGATCGCCGCGGACCTGTTCATCGCGCTCGGCAAGGCGCATCTGACCACATCGGACTGGATGGGCAACGCGCTGCGGCTGATGCTCACCGAGGCGCGCTTCGCCATCGACCTCGCGGGCGGGCGCAGCAGCGTCGGCCACGCGCTCAACGAGGTGCTCTGGGAGGACACGCCCACCCAGAACCACGTGGGCCGCTGGGCGACCCGGGACATCCAGCTCGGCGGCAAGTCCGTCCGTCGGGGCGATCTGCTGGTCCTGGGCCTGGCTGCTGCCAACGCCGACCCGCAGATCCGCCCGCACGGCCACGAGGGCGCGCTCGGCAACCACGCCCACCTCTCGTTCAGCCACGGCGAGCACGGCTGCCCGCACGCCGCTCAGGAGATCGCCCGCACCATCACCACCACCGGCATCGAGGTCCTCCTCGACCGCCTCCCCGACACCGCCCTGGGAGTTCACCCCGACGACCTCACCTGGCGCCCCTCGGTCCTCATGCGAGGTCTGACGTCGTTGCCGGTGACGTTCTCCCCGCACTAGGCGCCCGCGCGGTGACGCGATTTCAACGGAAGTCGGACACCCGATTTCAATGGAAATCGGGTCCCTGAGTTCCATTGAAATCGCGTCACCCCGAGTCAGAGCCAGCGGTAGCGGCGTTCCGGGCGGCCGGTTCCTCCGTAGCGCAAGTGGACTTCCGCGCGGCCCGATTCGACGAAGTGCTCCAGGTACTTCCGGGCGCTGACCCGCGAGAGTTCCGTCGACTCGGCGCATTCGGCGGCCGAGAGGTCGCCGCCGTCGGCGGAGCGGGCGCGGAGGATGTCCTCGACGATGCGGGAGGTCTCCGGCGACAGGCCCTTCGGGGGCGTGACGGCGCGGGCGCGGGTGCCGAAGAGGCGGTCGACGTCCTGCTGCGCGGTGGCGGCGTCGCCGGGCATGTCCGCCAACGCGCGGTGCACCGAGCGGAAGCTCTCCAGGCGCTCCCGCAGCGCCTCGTAGCTGAACGGCTTGATCAGGTAGTGCAGCGCGCCGCCGTGGATCGCGCCCCGCACGGTCTCCAGGTCGCGGGCGGCGGTGATCACGATGACGTCCGGGTCCGCCGACGGTCGGCCGCGCAGCTGCCGCAGCACCGACAGGCCGTCGAGGTCGGGCAGGTAGATGTCGAGCAGCACCAGGTCCGGCCGCAGCTCGTCGACGGCCACCACCGCGTCGGCCCCGGTGTGCGCGGTGCCGACGACCTCGAAGCCCTCGACCCGCGAGACGTAGCCGCTGTGGACCTTGGCGACCATGAAGTCGTCGTCGACCACCAGCACTCTGATCATGCCGCCTCCAGGGGGAGTCGCGCGGTGAACACCGCGCCGTCGGCGTTGTGCACCTCCACCGATCCGCCGCGGCGGCGGCAGATCTGGCGCGTCAGCGCCAGGCCCAGCCCGCGCTCGCCGCCGCGCGCCGCCTTGGTGGTGAACCCGTGCCGGAACACCTCCTCGACGATCTCCGGCGCCACACCGGGACCGGAATCCCGCACCACGACGGTGATCTCGTCGGCGTGGTGCAGCTCGACCTCGATCCACGCGTCCCGAGTGGACTCCAGCGCGTCGAGCGCGTTGTCGACGAGGTTGCCGAGCACGGTGACGACGTCGGCGGAGAGCTCCTCGTCGATCTCGCCGAGGGACCCGTCCTCGCCGAGCCGCAGCCCCACGCCGCGCTCGGCGGCCAGGCTCGACTTGGCGATGAGCAGCGCCGCCGTGGCCGGGTCGTGCACGCGGGCGGTGACCTCGGCGTGCCAGCGCTCGCTGTGGTGGCTGATGCGCTGCACGTAGTGCTGCAGCTCCTCGTACTCGCCGAGCTCCACCAGCCCGGAGATGGTGTGCAGCCGGTTGGAGAACTCGTGGGCCTGCGCCCGCAGCGTGTCGGTGGTGTCGCGGTGCACCGCCAGCTCGCGCTGCAGGTCGACCAGCTCGGTGCGGTCGCGCATGGTCACCACCGCACCGACCGCCGAGATCGGCATCCGGTTGAGCACCACGACCCGGCCCCGGCGCAGCACGATCTGGTCCACCCCGTCGGAGCGCCCGGTGAGCACGTCGCGCGCCCGGTCGCCGAGGTCGAGCGAGTCGATGTGGCGGCCGAGGCTGTCGGCGGGCAGCGCGAGCAGCTGCAGCGCCTGGTCGTTGACCAGCGTGATCCGGTTCTGCTCGTCGACGCCGACGACGCCCTCGCGCACCCCGTGCAGCAGCGCCTCGCGGTGCTCGACGAGCCGGGTGATCTCCTGCGGTTCCAGCCCGAGCGTCTGGCGCTTGACCCGGCGCGCCAGCAGCACCGACCCGGCGATGCCGAGGAACGCGGCGAAGGCCAGCAGCGCCAGCGGGTTCTCCGGCGCGTTGCGCAGGCCCTGCAGCAGGTCGGGGGTGTTGCGACCGGCGGAGACGACGCCGACGATCCGCGCGTCGTTGGAGATCACCGGCACGTGCGCCACGAGCGTGCCGGTGCCGTCGGCCTCGACCTCGCCGACCCACGCCGCACCGCGCAGCACGGTCGACTCGCCCAGCGGGAGCGGCTGGCCGCGCTGCCCGGGATCGGGCGAGGTGAGCACGCGCCCGCCCGCGTCGGCGATGATCACCTGGTCGGCGCCGGAGAGGCTTCGCGCGCTCTCGGCGAGGATCGGCAGCGCGTCCCGCCGGTAGGGGTCCTGCAGGCTGGCCCGGACCATCTCGGTGGCGGCGAGGTCCTCGGCGACCGAGAGCATCTTGCGGCCCTCGCTGGCCCGGAACGCCGCGTCGCTCTGCGACACCGAGTACACCGCGACGGTGCCCAGCAGCACGAGGATGATCAGCAGCTGCCAGCTCAGCAGCTGCCGCGACAAGCTCCCCTGCACACGCAGCACCGCGCACCTCCTCGCGGGAACGTTAACCCGCGCCCGCCGAGAACGGGCAAAGACCCTGGTCACACGCCGCCGAAGGACGATTCGGGCGGTCGGTGCGCGCGTTTCGCGGGTATCGGACGTCGCCGGACCCGGCCCGGTTACAGAAGTTCCGGAAGTGTCGTTACGACGTTAAGGGAGACAGATCACCGACCGGCGGTGCAGCATGAGCCGGCTCACGTTCCGACCACAATGGAGAGGCGGGATTGCCCGTGCGGCTACGCAGCGCGCTGGCTGCGATCGCGGCCGTGCTGCTCGTGCTCCTGGTGCCACCACTGATCAGCACCAGTGCAGACAGCAGCGCAGAAGCGCAGATCCGGGGACTGCGAGTCCTGGTGCCCAACTCACCCGGAGGCGGGTACGACATCACCGCTCGCACCGCGGTCAAGGCCATGGACGACGCCGGTCTGCAGAGCAACACCGAGGTGTTCAACCTCCCCGGCGCCGGCGGCACCGTCGGCCTCGGGCGCGTGGTCAACGAGCGCGGCAACGGCAAGCTCGCCATGTCGATGGGCCTGGGCGTGGTCGGCAGCGTCTACACCAACCACTCGCCGGTGTCGCTGCAGGACACCACGCCGATCGCCAAGCTCGTCGAGGAGTCCAACGTCGTCGTGGTCGGCAAGGACTCGCCGTACCAGAACCTCGACCAGCTCCTCCGGGACTGGAAGGCCAACCCCGGCGGGGTTCCCGTCGGCGGCGGCTCGTCGCCCGGCGGACCCGACCACCTGGCCCCGATGCTCATGGCCAAGGCCATCGGCCTCTCGCCGAAGCAGGTCAACTACGTGCCCTTCGACGGCGGCGGCGAGCTGCTGGCCTCCGTGCTCGGCGGCAAGGTCTCCTTCGGCGTCTCCGGCATCGGCGAGTACCGCGACCAGATCGAGGCCGGTGAGCTGCGCGTGCTGGCCGTCACCGGACCGGAGCGGCTGCCCGGCGTGAACGCGCCGACGCTGATCGAGTCCGGTGTGGACGTCAACTTCACCAACTGGCGCGGCGTCGTCGCCCCGCCGGCGATGAGCGAGCGCGACCGCGCCAAGCTCGTGTCGTTGTTCGAGCGCCTCAACGCCACCCCCGAGTGGAAGGAGGCGTTGCAGCGCAACGGCTGGACCGAGGCGTACGAGCCGGGACCGCAGTTCGGCGAGTTCCTGCGGCAGGAGAACGAGCGGGTGGCCACGGTGCTCGAGGAGTTGGGGCTGGCATGACCGAATCCACGACCACCACGAGCTCCAAGCGCACCTGGCTGCGCGAGCACTCCGAGCTGGGCATCTGCGTGCTGCTGGCGCTGCTGGGCGTGCTGGTGCTCGTCGACGCCGCGTCGATCTCGACCGACTTCACCCAGCGCGGCCCGGTCGGGCCCAAGACCGTGCCGTTCCTCATCGGCGGCCTGCTGCTCGTCGTCGCGGCGCTGCTGGCCCGCGACGTGCTGCGCGGCGGTCGCGGCGAGTCCGAGACCGGCGAGGACGTCGACCTCACCGCACCCAGCGACTGGCGGACGGTGCTGCTGCTGTCGGCGTCGTTCCTGGCCAACGCGGTGCTGATCAACATCATCGGCTTCCCGCTGTCCGGCATGATCCTGTTCTGGGGCTGCGCCTACGCCCTGGGCAGCCGCAACGCGGTGCGAGACCCGCTGCTGGCGGCGGTGCTGTCGGTGGCGACGTACTTCGTGTTCAACAACCTGCTCGGTGTCCCCCTGCCCGGCGGCCCGCTGATGGGGGTGCTGTAACTGATGGAATCCCTCAACCTGCTGCTCGACGGGTTCGCCACCGCGCTGACCCCGATGAACCTGGTGTGGGCCGCCCTGGGCGTGCTTCTGGGCACCGCCATCGGCGTGCTGCCCGGCATCGGACCGGCGATGGCGGTGGCGCTGCTGCTGCCCGTCACCTACGCCCTGGAACCGACCAGCGCGTTCATCATGTTCGCCGGCATCTACTTCGGCGGCATGTTCGGCGGATCGACCACCTCGATCCTGCTCAACACCCCGGGCGAGAGCTTCTCGGTGATCGCCGCGCTGGAGGGGAACCCGATGGCGCGCAAGGGTCGTGGCGCGCAAGCGCTCGCGACCGCGGCCGTCGGCCACTTCATCGGCGCCATCGTCGGCCTGACCCTGCTGGTGCTGCTGGCGCCGATCGTGGCCGAGCTGGCCGTCGACATCGGCGCACCGGACTACCTGGCGATCACGGTGCTGGCGTTCATCGCGATCACCTCGGTGCTCGGCAAGTCCCGGATCCGCGGATTCGCCTCGCTGCTCATCGGTCTCACGCTCGGCATCATCGGCCTGGACGAGATGACCGGCCAGCAGCGGCTCACCTTCGGGCTGCTGCACCTGGCCGACGGCATCGACGTGGTCCTCGTCGCGGTCGGGCTGTTCGCGATCGGCGAGTCGCTGTGGGTCGCCGCGCACCTGCGGCGCAGCAACGCCGAACCGATCCCGGTCGGCCGCGCGCTGCTGTCCGGTTCGGACGTGCGCCGCACCTGGAAGCCGTGGCTGCGCGGCCCGTTCATCGGGTTCCCGTTCGGCGCGGTCCCGGCCGGTGGCGCGGAGATCCCGACGTTCTTGTCGTACGTGACCGAGCGGCGGCTGTCCAAGCACCGCGAGGAGTTCGGCAAGGGCGCGATCGAGGGCGTGGCCGGTCCGGAGGCCGCGGCGAGCGCCTCGGCGGCGGGCACGATGGTGTCGATGCTGACGCTGGGCCTGCCGACCACGGCGGTCGCGGCGGTGATGCTCGCGGCGTTCCAGCAGTACGGCATCCAGCCGGGGCCGCTGCTGTTCGAGCGCGAGTCGGAACTGGTGTGGGCGCTGATCGCCAGCATGTTCATCGGCTCGGTGCTGCTGCTGGTGCTGAACCTGCCGCTCGCCCCGGTGTGGGCGAAGCTGCTGCAGATCCCGCGGCCGTACCTGTACGCGGGCATCCTGTTCTTCGCCAGCGTCGGCGCCTACGCGGTCGGCGGTGACCCGCTGGACCTGCTGGTGCTGTTCGTGATCGGCCTGATCGGCTTCACCATGCGCCGCTACGGCCTGCCGGTGCTGCCCGCGATCATCGCGGTGATCCTCGGGCCGACGTCGGAGCAGCAGATGCGCCGAGCCCTGCAGATCAGCGACGGCGACCTCAGCGGCCTGGTCAACACGCCGTTCTCGATCACCGTCTACTGCATCGTGGCGCTGATCCTGGTGTGGCCGCTGCTGGCCCGCTTCCTGCCCAAGCGCAACCCCGCGCAGGACGAGCCCCAGGAGGGGGAGAAGGTGGAGGTCTAGATCCCCCGGATCTCCACCTCTCACGAGATGGCCCGGTCGAGACCCCCGTCCGACCGGGCCATCTTCTTTCCTCCCGAGGGCTTCTCCTCCTGCTGGTATTCAGTTGGCGCAGTGCGGTTTCCGGGAGGTGCCGCCGAGCAGGCGGCGTCCCGCGAGCTGGGCGAAGCGGAGCGCGCGCATCTCATTTCACGTCCGGGCGAGGCCGACGGCTGACCGGATCGGCGATCGCCGACGTGCGGGTGAGGATCAACGCGCTGCTCGACGCGATTCCGCTGCTGGGGCGCAACATCGAGCACCGGAGACGCGGACGGGGTTCACGTCGCGATGGCCGAGCACCCGGCGGGAACGGCCGCGTTGCCGCGCGGTTTCCTGCCCTGAACCCCGGATGTCGTGCCTGAACGGGTAGCGGCACGCCTTGCGACGAGTAACTACACTTCTCGGGGTGGTGGACTATCGGATCGACGACCTCGCCCGGGCAGCCGGAACGACGGTGCGCAACGTGCGCGTCTACCAGGATCGCGACTTGCTGCCGCCGCCCCGCAAGGAAGGCCGCACGGCGATCTACTCCGACGCGCACCTGACCCGGCTCAAGCTGATCATCAGCATGCTGGAGCGCGGATACGCGTTCGCGCAGATCAAGGAGATGCTGGGCGCCTGGGAATCCGGCCGCAGCCTCGGCGAGGTGCTCGGTCTGGAGGAGGCGGTCGCCGACCGGACCTGGGCCAAGGAGCAGCCGCGGACCGTGACCCTCGGCGAGTTGCGCAGGCGTTTCGGCACCCAGATCACCCCGAGCGCGATCAAGCGGATCATCGACCTGGGCATCCTGGAGCGCCGGGGGCGCGGTTTCGTCACCACCAGCCCGCTGCTCTACGACGCGGCGTCGGAGATGGTCGACCTCGGCATCCCGCTGTCGGACACGCTGACGATCGCCGAAGAGCTGTTGCGCAAGGTCGATTCGCTCGGTGAGGACCTCGCCGACCTGGTGCGAGAGCACGTGGTGACCCGCGTGTCGAGCGCGGAGGAGGCCACCCCGTTCTACGGCGAGGTCATCGACCGGCTGCGCCCGCTGGTGTTCAACGCACTGCAAGCCGCCGCGATCCGCTCCGCCGAGCGCCTCATCCCGGCCGTCGTCGGGGAGCGCATGGCCGAGGTCATGTCCCAGCGCGAGGTCGCCGGGTCCAACCGGGAAACCGCCGGTCACTGACCCCTTTCGGGTTTTCGAGGTCCTGATCGGGCGCGTAATTCGCCGGTGCCGCCGCGTCGTCCTTTCCCACCACTTTCACCCGCTGCGACTTCGGCCGCCGACCTTTCCCGGCGCTTTCCCGCGTCCACTGTGGACGGTGTTGGTGGCGAGATCGGTTCAGAAGGTCGCGCGGGCCGCGGGTGAGGAAGTGATCGTCCGCTCCTCGGCGGTGATTACCCTTCTGGGACTGGTGTCGGGACCGTGTGAGACAACGAGCCCGACGCCGTGATCCTCGATGAGCTGGAAGGCGCGAGAACATGACAGCGAACCCGGCCCGGTGGCGAGCTTCGTCGCGGTCTCAGAACCTGAGTTCCCGCCTGGAAGTCGGCCCCCTGAGACCTGGTGTCGCGGTGCGGAACTCATCGCGGCGGGAGAACCTCACCGCCTCGGCCGAGCAGTGGCGTTCCTTCGTGAACGCCGTCAAGGCCGGACGTTTCGACCGGTGACGTGAAAGGGGCTCCCGGCGACGCGCATCGCCGGGAGCCCCTCGCTCGGTTCTCGATCAGTTCTTGCCGAAACCGGCCCTGCGCAGCGCCTCGGCCATCGCGCCGCTGGGAGCGTCGTTGCGCTGACGACCACCGCCGCCGCCGCCGCGGTTCTGCTTCCCGCCGCCCCGGTTGCCGCCGCCACCGCGGTTGCCGCCGCCGTTGCCGCCACCGCCGTTACCGCGGCCGCTACCGGCGCGAACGCCCTGCTCGGCGCGCTCGGGCTTGCCGCCCTTGCCCGGCTCGTCGTCCAGCCGCAGCGTCAGCGAGATCCGCTTGCGCGGGATGTCCACGTCGAGGACCTTCACGCGGACGATGTCGCCGGACTTGACCACGTCGTGCGGGTCGTTGACGAAGTTCTTCGACATCGCCGACACGTGGACCAGGCCGTCCTGGTGCACGCCCACGTCGACGAACGCGCCGAACGCCGCCACGTTGGTGACCACGCCCTCCAGCGTCATGCCCTGCTGCAGGTCGGCGATCTTCTCCACGCCCTCGGCGAACGTCGCCGTCTTGAACTCCGGTCGCGGGTCGCGGCCCGGCTTGTCGAGCTCGGCGAGGATGTCGGTGACCGTCGGCAGACCGAACTGCTCGTCGACGTAGTCCTGCGGCCGCAGCTGCTTGAGGACCTTCGCGTTGCCGATCAGCGCGTCGATCTCGTTCTGCGTGGACTGCAGGATCCGGTGCACCACCGGGTAGGCCTCGGGGTGCACGGCCGAGGAGTCCAGCGGGTCGTCGCCGTCGGGGATCCGCAGGAAGCCCGCGCACTGCTCGAAGGCCTTCGGGCCCAGCCGGGCCACGTCCTTGAGCGCCTTGCGGTTGCGGAACGGCCCGTTGCTGTCGCGGTGGCCCACGATGTTCTCCGCCAGCGTCTCGCTGATGCCCGACACGCGGGTCAGCAGCGGCGCCGAGGCGGTGTTGACGTCCACGCCGACGGCGTTCACGCAGTCCTCGACCACCGCGTCCAGCGAGCGCGACAGCTTCGACTCGGAGACGTCGTGCTGGTACTGGCCCACCCCGATCGACTTCGGGTCGATCTTGACCAGCTCGGCCAGCGGGTCCTGCAACCGGCGGGCGATGGACACCGCACCGCGCAGCGACACGTCCAGGTCCGGCAGCTCCCGCGAGGCGTAGGCCGAGGCCGAGTACACCGACGCGCCCGCCTCGGAGACCGAGACCTTGCTCAGCTTGAGCTCCGGGTGCTTGCTGATCAGCTCACCGGCCAGCTTGTCGGTCTCGCGCGAGGCCGTGCCGTTGCCGATCGCGACCAGGTCCACCTGGTGCTGCTGGGCCAGGGCGGCCAGCTTGGCCAGCGCCTGGTCCCACTGCCGCTGCGGCTGGTGCGGGTAGATGGTGTCGGTGGCCACGACCTTGCCGGTGCCGTCGACGATCGCGACCTTCACGCCGGTGCGGTAGCCCGGGTCCAGGCCCATCGTGGCGCGGGAGCCGGCCGGCGCGGCCAGCAGCAGGTCGCGCAGGTTCGCCGCGAACACCCGGACGGCCTCGTCCTCGGCGTGCTGGCGCAGCCGCAGCCGCAGGTCCACGCTCAGCCGGGTCAGGATGCGGGTGCGCCAGGCCCAGCGGACCACGTCGGAGAGCCACTTGTCGGCCGGGCGACCCTCGGCGGCGATGCCGAACTGCTGGGCGATCCGCAGCTCGTAGGAGGTCGGGCCCTCGACCGGGGTGCCGTCGTCGGGTTCGAGGGAGAGCTCCAGGGCGTCCTCGTTCTCACCTCGGAACAGCGCCAGGATGCGGTGCGAGGGCAGCGCGGTGAAGGGCTCGTCGAACTCGAAGTAGTCGGCGAACTTGGCGCCTTCCTCCTCCTTGCCCTCGCGGACCTTGGAGACGATCCGGCCGCGGGTCCACACCTGCTCGCGCAGCTCGCCGATGAGGTCGGCGTCCTCGGAGAAGCGCTCCACGAGGATCGAGCGGGCGCCGTCGAGGGCCGCCTGGACGTCGGCGACGCCCTTGTCGGCGTCGACGAAGCCCTCGGCGGTGGCCTGCGGGTCGTTGCTCGGGTCCGACAGCAGCCGGTCGGCCAGCGGTTCCAGGCCCGCCTCGATGGCGATCTGGGCCTTGGTGCGCCGCTTGGGCTTGTAGGGGAGGTAGATGTCCTCCAGCCGCGCCTTGGAGTCGGCGGCGTTGATCTGGGTCTCCAGCTCGTCGCTGAGCTTGCCCTGCGAGCGGATCGACTCCAGCACCGTGGCGCGCCGCTCCTCGAGCTCGCGCAGGTAGCGCAGCCGTTCCTCCAGGGTGCGCAGCTGGGCGTCGTCGAGGGCCCCGGTCACTTCCTTCCGGTAGCGCGCGATGAAGGGCACGGTCGACCCGCCGTCGAGCAGCTCGACGGCAGAGGCCACCTGGCCTTCGCGGACCCCGAGCTCCTCGGCGATCTTCTGATGAACAGTCGTCGTCACGTTTCCTGGTTCCGCCTTCTCTGCGATCTTCGCCAGATCCGATCGAGCATTGTGCCCGACCCGACACCAGGGCAACCGTGCCACTAGACCCGGCGTGTCGGGATCCCCGGGGTCACGTCCCGGGGGGTGGCGGTGGGTGCTCGGGCGGGGACGCTCGGTGGTGCGCACCGCGGCAGGGGCAAGTTTTTCCTCGAATCAACCGGACGAAACGGACTTCGATCACGGGTGATTCGAGGAAGAACCGTCCCCTGCCGAGCGCTGCGGAGGCGGTGGGGCGGTGCCGAAGCGGGGGAGTGATGTGGTTAGGATTCGTCGACCGCTGGGGTCGTCTCACGATGCGTAACCGGGCATGTGGGGATCGATACCCGATGGGGTGAAACTAGGTACCCGTCTAGGTATATACCTCGATGGCAGACCACTCTCCGTCGCGGAGTGTGGGGCTCGTGAAACCCGAGACCCCCGACCACAGCAGATCCCCCGTACACAACGATCATGCCTCGACCCCCGACGAGGCGACCGAGAGTGCGCGGCACGCGAAGGCGCAGGGTGCCGACACCGGTCTGCGGGCCGCCGCGGATCGAGTGGGCCAGTGGCTCGCGCCGCTGCTCCAGCGCCTCGCGCAGTGGCTGTCCCCGCTGCTGCAGCGCATCACCAACGCCCCCGCCGTGCGGCGCCTCCGGGAGAGGGTTGCGCCGCACGTCCCCGAGACCGTCAAGAACGCCTCCCGCCTGCGCCCCGTGCAGGTGGCTGCGGGCGTCGCCGCCGTCGGCGTCGTCGGCCTGATCATCGGCGGTGTCACCGGCGGTGACGAGCGGGACGTCGAGGAGGCCGCCGTGGCCGCCCCGATGGTCGAGCAGAAGAAGGCCGACCCGCCGCAGACCCGCGCGGAGACCAAGACCGAGGCGCCCCCCGCCGAGGACCAGGCCGAGGAGCCCGCTCCGCTGGGCCCGCCCGTCGAGGGCATCGACGTGTCCAACCACAACGGCAACATCGACTGGCAGAAGGTCGCGGCCGACAACAAGAAGTTCACCTTCGTCCTGGCCAGCGACGGCACCGACTTCACGAACCCGAAGTACTCCGAGCAGTACCACGGTGCCAAGGATGCGGGCCTGATCTCCGGTGCCTACCACTTCGCGCGGCCGGACGACTCCGACGGCGCGACCCAGGCCAACCGGTTCCTGGACATCATCGACTACAAGAACGACGGCAAGACCCTGCCTCCGGTGCTCGACCTGGAGGTCGACCCCAACGGCGGCAGCTGCTACGGCATGAGCGTCGACCAGATGCACCAGTGGACCAAGTCGTTCAACGACACGGTCAAGCAGCGCACCGGCAAGGACCCGATCATCTACGCCAACCCGTCCTTCTGGAAGCAGTGCATGGGCGGCACCGACACCTTCAGCAACCACAACCTGTGGCTGGCCGCCTACGAGGTCGACAGCCCGACGGTGCCCACCGGGTTCCAGGACTGGGACTTCTGGCAGTACACCGACAAGGGCAAGGTCGCCGGCATCAGCGGCAACACCGACATCAACCAGTACAAGGAAGGCTTCGAGCGGCTCAAGCAGCTCGCCGGCTGACCGAGTGCTGAATCCCCCGAGGAGCGGGTCGTCCATCGCATGGGCGGCCCGCTCCTTCGCGCGTGCGGGCGAAAGGTGGCTGCGGGCGGTTCCCGGACGCGCCGAGGGCGATATTCTCGTGATCGGCGATCACCCGATCGGAGGGCGCAGCGGAATGTCACGGTGGGAGCAAGAGGTCACTCGAGCGAGGCAGTTGCTGCTCGACAGTGATCACGACGCCGCGGCGCAGGCGTTACGCACCGTGCTGGACGAAGGCGACTACGAAGCCGCCGCCCAGGCCGGGCTCATGCTCGGCGCGATCCTCACCGAGAACGACGACCTCTCCGCCGCCCGCGACGTCTACCAGCGGGTGATCGATTCCGGACATCCCGAGCACGCCCAAGCCGCCGCCCTCGCCCTCGGGCACCTGCTGCTCAACACCGGGGAACTGCCCACCGCCCAGGTCCTGCTGCGCTTCGCCACCGAAGGCGCCGAACCCGACGAAGCCGGCCGCGCCGACGTGCTGCTGGCCCAGGTGCTCCAGCAGCTCGGCGACACCGGCGGCGCCCGCGAGGCCCGCACCCGCGCGCTGGCCTGCGGCGACCCGGCCGTCGTCGAGGCCGCTCAGCAGCTGACCCTCCCGCCCGAGCGCTCCGAGGGCACCGAGTTCCTGCAGATCGCCTACCAGCGCGCGCTGGCGATGCTGGAGCAGGGGCGTGACCACGACGCCGAGCCGCTGCTGCGCAAGCTGCTCGACAGCGGGCACCCGCACTACGGCTCGCTGGGCGCGGGCAAGCTCTACGCGCTGCACGTCGACGACACCGACGTCACCCGCCGCCTCGCCGAGCAGATCATCGAGCTCGGCCACCCCGAGCACCTCGCGTGGGGGCACGTGCTGCTCGGCGGCGTGATGGTGGCCCTCGACGACCCGGCCGGGGCCGCGCGCGCCTACGAGCGCGCCGCGCAGGACCCGCGCCCCAGCGTGCGGCTGCACGCGCTGATCCAGCTGAGCCTGCAGCTGCGCCGGATGGGCCGGATCCCGCAGGCCCGCCAGGCGCTGCAGCGCGTCATCGACAGCCGCCACCCCAGGTTGAGCCTGGAGGCGCTGGGCGTGCTCGCCGAGATCCAGCGCGACTCCGGCGAGACCGATGCCGCCATCGAGACCTTCGGCCTGGTCGTGGACTCCGGCCACCCGGACAAGGCGCCGCGCGCCGCCTACCACGTCGGCGTGCTGCGCTACGAGCGCGGCGAGCCCGACGCGGCGGTGGAGTCGTTCCGGGTGGCAGCGCGCTCCGAGGACACCAACGTCGCGCACGAGGCGGAACTGGCACTGTCCACGATGGACTTCGGCGGGCCGGCCGAGCCCGGTGTGGAGGACACCGCGCGCCTTGCGGTTCTGCCGATCGAGCCGAGCGAACCCGAGCCGGTCGACGCCGCCGAGCTGGAGCGCCGCGCGCAGCAGGCCGCTGCCTCCGGCGACATCGCGGCCGCGCGCGAGGCCTACCAGGACCTCGTCGAGCACGACCCCGACAACGCCCCGCGCGCCCGGATCTCGCTGGGCCTGGCCGAGGCCGCGCTGGGCGACCCCGCCCGCGCCCGGCAGCTGCTGCGCGGAGTCGCCGCCGAGGGCGGAACCGAGGCCCGCGGCGCCGCTTTCATCGAGGCGCTGCTGGACGAACCTGATTCCCGCGGCGTGCTGCCGGTGCTGCTGCGCGTGGAGCGCGATGACGAGTCCGAAGTGGACTCGATGCTGGCCGGGGCAGAGCCCGCCGTGCGGGAACTCGCCGAGGCCGCGCGCGTCGTGCGCGGCGGTCGGTCTCCCGCCGACGGTCTCGCGCGACTCGCCGAGTCGCCGAACGCGCTGGCCGCGACCGCCGCGCGCACCGCGCTCGCCGAGGAGCTGCTGGGGCGCGGTGAGCACGAGCGGGCGCGCGGGCTGCTGCAGCGCGTCGTCGACGCGGGGCACCCGGTGCTGCGCCCGTGGACCGCGTGTCGGCTCGGCGAGCTGCTCATGGAGCACGGCGAGCCAGACGGCACGATCGCCGCGTTCGAAACCGCTTTGGCCACGCGGCATCCCGCGATCCTCGGCGAGGTGTTCGGCAAGCTCTCGCTGATCTACCGCACGCTGGAGCGCACCGAGGCGCTGACCGACCTCTACCAGCGCACCGCCGCCAGCGGACACCCCGAGTTCGGGCCGCGCGCGGCGTTCCTGCTCGGCGAGCAGCACGTGGACCACGATCGCCTGGACCAGGCGCTGGAGCTGTTCACCCGCGCGGCCGGGTCGTCGTCGACGGCCGCACCGGTCGCGGTGTTCGCGATGCGCGCGCTGCGGCAGGAGCTCGAACCGGCGCGGTCCAGCTTCCTGCTGCTGGCCGACGAGGACGAACCGCACTTCACCGCGACCCAGCTGTGCCTCACCCTCGCCCACCGCTACCTGCGGCGCGGGGTCCCGGACTTCGCCGACTGGGCGCTGCGGCTGATCTCCGAGTTCGGGCACGCCGAGCTGCGCCAGCAGGGCCTGCTGCTCCTCGGAGCGCTGCGCGAGGAGAACGGCGACGCCGACGGCGCGCTGCGGGCCTGGCGGCAGGCCGCCGACGGCGCCGATGCGGAGGAGGCCGCCGTGGCGAAGGTGAGCGCGGCCGAGCTGCTGCGGCGCCGGGGGAGTCCCGAGCGCGCGGCCGAGCTGCTGGCCGAGGTCGCCGCCGCCGGAGTCGGCAGTTCCGAGCGGGCCGCGGCGATCCTCGCCGAGCTGCGCGCCACCACCCCGGAAACCCCTGCGCAGCAATCGGAAACCCCTGATCAGGAGCCGGAAGCGACCGTGCGGCAGGACGAGGACGCCGACGAGCGCGCGGACCGGATGCTGCGCGAGGGCGACGTCGAGGCGGCCCGGGCCGCGATCGCCGAGCACCACGGTTCCGAGCTGCTCGCCGACTTCTGGTGCGCCGCTCGGACCGACCTGGCCGCGGCCGCGCGCCTGCTGGCCGAGTCCGACGGCGAGGACGCGCGCGCCTGCTCCGAGCTGGCCCTGGACTTCGGCCGCCGCGCGCAGGCGTCCGGTGGTGCCGACGCCGCCGCGTTCTTCCGCCTGGTCGCCGACCACGGCCATCCCGCCGCGCTGCCGAAGGCGCACATAGCGCTGGGCAAGCTCGCCGAGAAGCGCGGCGAGAACGCCATCGCGCTGAGCTGGTACCGGCGCGCGATCCGCACCGGCGAACCCGCCGCCATAGCGCGGGCCGGGGTGCTCATGGCCCAGCTGCTGATCCGGGTGCACGACCTCAACGGCGCGATCGCGGTCGCCCGCCACGCCAAGGCCGAGGGCGCCGGGACGGCGGCGGTGGAAGCCGGTGTGCTGCTGGGGCACCTGCAGCACCGGGTCGGCGAGGCCGCCGCCGCCAAGCAGGCCTGGGACGAGACCGAGGAGGCCGCCGAGTCGCCCGAGATCTTCGGCATGGCCCTGCAGCGCCGGATCCGCGCGGTCGGCGAGACCGCCCCGGAGTCGGCCGAGATGCTGCTGCGCGCAGCCGAGTCCGAGGACCCGGGTACCGCGGTGCCGGCGCACCTGCTGCTGGCCGACCGGGCCGACGAGCGCGGCGATAAGGCCCGCTGGCTGGAGCGCGCGATCGAGCTGGGCGTGCCGGGGCACTCCGACTCCGCCCGCAGCAGGCTGGGCGAGCTGCTGCTGGAGGACGGCGACGCCGAGACCGCGATGCGGCACTTCGAGCGGGTCAGCGCCTGCGAGGACCCGGAGGTCGCGGCGCGCGGCGAGTTCGGCATCGGCCTGATCCGCTACGAGGCCGGGGATCTGCCGGGCGCGGTGCACGCGTTCGTCAAGGCCGCCGGGCACGTGCCCGAGGCCGAGTTGGGGGAGGACGCGATGAACAACGTGCGCGTCGTCCTCGACGAGCAGCGCGCCCACGGCGACCACCTGGAGGCCGCCGACACGCTGCGCCGGATGACCGAGGTGGTGCCGGAGGAGCACGTCGCCGAGTGGGCGCAGGAGACGGGTTCGGCCCTGCTGGCCGCCGACGACGCGGAGGCGGCGCTGGTCTACCTGCGCTGCGCGGTGGAGATCGGTGCGCCGGACCCGACGCCGGAAGCGGTGCTGGCCCTGGGCGAAGCGCTGCACCGGCGCGGTGATCTGGCCGGGGCTCGGCAGGCCTACGAGCGCGTCCTGGGCGCCGACGAGCACCTGGCCGCGCAGGCGAACTACCGGCTCAACGAGCTCCGCGCGGACGAAACGCCCGTGGGCAGCAGGGAAGCGCGCTGATCCCGGAAGCGGTTCAGACCGGACGAGGTTCAGGCCCGGACGAGGTTCAGACGCGGATGAGGGGTTCCGGCAGGGCCAGGACCTGGTCGACGACGTCGATGACATCACCGGTGATGCGCCAGTACGCTGCGCTGTCGTCGGTGCGGATCTCGCCTCGGCGGGGAACGCGGGCGGCGCGGACGTGGTCCTCGGCCAGGACTTCGACGATGTCGAGGACGTCGCCGTGCGGGCGCACGTAGATCAGCGCCTCGAGCTCGCCGGAGCCGTCCCGCACCGGTGGCATGAGCTGGAAACCGCGCAGCACCAGCTGCCGCAGCCACATGCTCGGATCGGGTTCGCTCGCCTCTTCTGACGAGAGCATCTGTCTCCCCCAGATTCTTTCGTCGCAGCTCATCCGCACGTGCACGTGCAATCCGCAGACCCTAACACAGCGGAGAGCAACCAGTCGATCACGGAAAGTGAGTACATGAAGCGTTCGCCCTGCGAACGCGTTTCGGCTCGGTGCAACCAAACGCTTGCTTGTTTTCCGCGGTGCTCCGGGACTACTCTCGACCCGGCCACTGGTGGCGACGGAAGGGACTCCTCATGGCGGAGGCTTACATCATCGACGCGGTGCGCACACCGGTCGGCAAGCGCGGCGGCGGACTCAGCGCGATCCACCCGGCGGACCTGTCCGCGCACGTGCTGCAGAACCTGGTGGACCGCACCGGGATCGACCCGGCGGCGGTCGACGACGTGGTCTGGGGCTGCGTCGACACCGTCGGCGCGCAGGCCGGCAACATCGGCCGCACCGGCTGGCTCGCGGCCGGCTATCCCGAGCACGTTCCCGGCGTCACCGTGGACCGCCAGTGCGGGTCCTCGCAGCAGGCGGTGCACTTCGCCTCGCAGGCGGTGATGTCCGGCGTCAACGACCTGGTGATCGCCGGTGGCGTGCAGAACATGTCGGCGATCCCGATCGGCAGCTCCCTGCGCGGTTCCGATCAGCTCGGATTCCCCCGCGCCTACGGTCCGGACTGCGGATCGGAGGGCTGGGCCAAGCGCTACGGCGACGAGGTCGTCACCCAGTTCCGCGGCGCCGAGCTCATCGCCGAGCAGTGGGAGCTCTCCCGCGAGCAGATGGAGGAGTTCGCGCTGACCAGCCACCTGCGCGCGATCGCCGCCATCGACGGCGGGCACTTCGACCGCGAGACCGCACCGCTGGCCGGAGTCGAGCACGACGAGGGGCCGCGCCGCGACACCGACAAGGACAAGCTCGCCGGGCTCAAGACGCTCAGCGACGGCGGACGCCTCACCGCGGGCGTGGCCAGCCAGATCTCCGACGGGTCGGCGGCGCTGCTGGTGGCCTCCGAGCAGGCGGTCCGCTCGCACGGGCTGCGCCCGCGCGCCCGCGTGCACCACATGAGCGTGCGCGGCGACGACCCGGTGAAGATGCTGACCGCACCGATCCCGGCCACCAAGCACGCGCTGGACAAGACCGGCCTGAAGGGCTCGGACATCGACGTGGTGGAGATCAACGAGGCCTTCGCCAGCGTCGTGCTGGCGTGGCAGAAGGAGATCGACATCGATCCGGCCCGGGTCAACCCCAACGGCGGCGCCATCGCCCTGGGCCACCCGCTGGGCGCCACCGGCGCGAAGCTGATGACCACCATGCTCCACGAGCTCGAACGCACGGGCGGCCGCTACGGCCTCCAAACCATGTGCGAGGGCGGCGGAACCGCCAACGTCACCATCATCGAGCGGCTGTGAGATCTCTTCGCACGGTCCTTCTGCTCGGCGGTGCGGGCGGGGGAACCTGAGCGGCTCCGCGGACTCCGCGCCACTCCTCAAGCATGGTCAAATACGCGGCGTCTCGGCGTGCTCGCCACGATGCCGCTCAGAACCCCCGGCGGTGCGAGCTGCGCAGGTGGTGGAAGGAGGAAGGTTGGCGATCAACAGGGACTACATCGGGTTCGAGTTCACCTCCGACGAGGCCTACGAGGTCAGCCGGGGCAAGATCCGCGAGTTCGCCGACGCGATCGGTGATCCCAACCCGGCCTACCGCGACCCGGCGGCGGCTCGTGCGCTCGGGCATCCGGACGTGATCGCGCCGCCGACCTTCGGGATCGTGGCCACCGGCGCGGCGTCGGAGAAGAACCCGATCCTGCGGCCGGACTTCGGGTTGAACTACCGGATGGTCGTGCACGGCGAGCAGAAGTTCAGCTACCGCAGGCCGATCCGCGCCGGGGACGTGCTCAGCACCCGGGGGCGGATCGTGGAGATCCGCGACGCCGGCAGCAACGAGCTGGTGCGCATCGAGACCGAGATCGTCGACGTCGACGGCGACCTGGTCGGGACCGCGGTCAACACGATCATCTCGCGCGGAACCGCAGAGGGAGGGCAGTGATGGCCGCGAACGTGGCGTTCGACCAGGTCGAGGTCGGTACCGAGATCCCGGCGCAGCGCTATCCCGTCCAGCGGCTGACGCTGGTGCGCTACTGCGGTGCCTCGGGCGATTTCAACACCATCCACTGGAACGAGCGGATCGCCAAGTCCGCGGGGCTGCCGGACGTGATCGCGCACGGCATGCTCACGATGGCCGAGGCGGCCCGGCTGGTCACCGACTGGGTCGGTGACCCGGGCGCGGTCGAGGAGTACGGCGTGCGGTTCGCCAAGCCCGTCGTCGTGCCCGACGACGACACCGGAGTCGAGGTCGAGGTCTCGGGAACGGTGACCGAGAAGCTCGACGACAACCGCGCCGTGGTGGAGCTCTCGGCCACCTCCGGCGGGGTGGAGGTCCTGGCCAAGGCCAGGGCCGTGGTCCGGCTGGCCTAGGGATCTGATGAGCGGCTGCTCCGCCTCCCCGGCGGAGCAGCCGCTTCTCACGCGCTGAGCAGGGTCGCGCGGTGGGCGCTCGGGGTCCCGAACAGCTGGGTCGCGGAGTGGGCGCGCTTGAGGTGCAGGTGCGCCTCGTGCTCCCAGGTGATCCCGATGCCGCCGTGCAGCTGCACGCCTTCGGCGGCGATCGCGTAGTAGGCCTCGGTGCAGGCCGATTTCGCCATCGCCGCCAGCTCGCCCGCACGCTCGTCGCGGGTCGAGACCGCCCAGGAAGCGGCGTAGGACAGGGAGCGGGCCGATTCCACGGCGACGTAGCAGTCGGCCAGCCGGTGCTTGAGCGCCTGGAACGAGCCGATCGGGCGGCCGAACTGGGTGCGCATCTTGGTGTACTCGACCGTCTCGTGCAGCCAGCGCTGCGCCGCGCCCACCGACTCCGCCGCCACGGCCGCCGTCGCGACGTCGACCAGCCGCTGCACCGGCAGCGTTCCGACCGGTCGCGCGGGCGCGTCGTCGAGGTGGACCTCGGCCATCCGGCGGGTCAGGTCCAGGGGAGTGGTGGCGACCGCGGCGGCCGCGTCGGTCTCGAACAGCGCCGGCTCGCCGTCGCGGGTCGCCAGCACGAGCAGCACGTCGGCCTGCGCCCCGTCGAGCACGTGCACCTTGCGCCCGGTGAGCCGCTCGCCGGTCGCCGTGGTGCTGAAACCGCTCGTGCGCCAACCGTCGTCGGGCTCGGCCCAGGCCAGCGCCGCGATCGTCTCCCCGCTCGCGATCCCGGGCAGCAGTCGGCCGCACGCCTCGGTGTTCCCGGTGGCCAGCAGGGCCTCGGCGGCGAGCACGGCACTGCTCAAGAACGGGATGTCGGACAGCCGACGCCCCAGCTCCTCCACCACGATCAACGTCTCCAGCAGGCTGAACCCACCGCCCCCGAACTCCTCGGGAATCCCCAGGGAATGCGCCCCCACCTGCTCGGCCAGCTGAGACCACACCTCCCGATCGAACCCCTCGGCGACCTCCTCGGGCTCACCCACCGCAGGTCCACCCCGCCGATCCAGGAGCAGCCGCACGACCTCCCGCAGCTCCTCCTGCTCCTCGCTGAAAGCAAACCGCACAACAACCTCCCACTTCAGTACCGCTCCGGTCGAAAACCGCAGCATTCGTCGTGTCGAAAACCGCAGCATTCGTCGCGTGAAAACCGGGGTTTTCGACAGGGGGACACCCGTTCAGGTGGTGCCTATGGGTGTTTTCGGGTCGGTGGCCAGGGACTTCGCCACTCGGCGGTGGTGCCAGGTGGGGGTGCCCCAGGACTGGCGGAGGGCCGTGGTCTTGGTGAGGTAGCGGTGCAGGTCGTGTTCGGCCGTGTAGCCGATGGCGCCGTGGACCTGCAGGGCGGCGCGGGCCGTGAGGTGGGCCGCGTCGGCGGCGGCGAGCTTGGCCGCGGAGGCGTCCCTGCCCCCGTGCGGGCCTCCCGCTGAGAGGGCCGCGCCCCGGATGAGGGGGCGGGCGAACTCCAGCTTGAGCAGGGCGTTGGCGAGGTGGTGCTTGACCGCCTGGAACTCGCCGACCGGCCTGCCGAACTGCTGCCGCTGCTTGACGTGCTCGGTGGCCAGGTCGAGCATCCGGTGCCCGAGCCCGAGCAGGTAGGCCGCGCAGCCCAGGACCGCCAGGTCGAAGGCGCGCTCGAAGTCCGCGCCGGGCACGTCCCGCCCGCCGGTGGCGTCGACCTCGAACAGCCGCCGGGCCGGATCGAACGATTCCCTGCGCCGCAACGAGATCCCGGTCAGCAGCCGCGTCGAACCGGGATCGCACGCGTAGACCTCGTCGGCCAGGTCGGCGTCCAGCGCGCACGGCAGGTGCGGCGCGACCACCGCCGTGCGCACCGCCGTGTCGGCGGTCAGGTCCGGCACCAGCGCGGGCAGCAGCGCCAGCGACTCGATCAACGGTCCCGGGAGTCCCGCGTACCCGCATTCCTGCAGGCAGACGGTCAGCTCGACCGGGCCGAGCCCGAGCCCGCCGCGCTCCTCGGGCAGCGTCACGCCGGTGACCCCGAGGTCGCCGAGGCTCTGCCACAGCTTCCGCCAGCCCTCGGCGTCGCCACCGGCCCACGCGCGGGCGACGTCCGGCACGTCGGCGGTGGCGAACACCGAGCGCAGGGTGTCGGCCATGTCCTGCTGTTCGGGTTCGAGCACGAACCTCATCGCGACCCCCTCGGCAGGCCGAGCACCCGCTCGGCGGCGATGTTGCGCTGGATCTCGTTGGTCCCGGCGTAGATCGGCCCGGCCAGCGAGAACAGGTAGCCCTCCACCCACGAGCTCGACTCGGCCTCCGGGCCCAGCAGATCCCAAGCGGTTTCGTGCATCGCGGTGTCCAGTTCGGACCAGAAGACCTTGTTCAGGCTCGCCTCCGCGCCCAGCCCGGCGCCGTCGAGGACCTTGGTCACGGTTTCGAACGTCGCCAGCCGGTAGGCCTGCGCGGAGATCCACGCGTCCACCACCCGGTCGTCGTCGAGCGCGCCGGGGACCTCGGTGAGCCGCTGCGCGGTGGCCAGGAACCGCCCGGGGCTGCGCAGCGTCAGCCCGCGCTCGTTGCTGGCGGTGCTCATCGCCACCCGCCAGCCGTCGCCGACCCCGCCGAGCACGTCGGCGTCGGGCACGAAGACCTCGTCGAGGAACAGCTCGGCGAAGGCCGGTTTGCCGTCGATGCGCTGGATCGGCCGCACCGTCACCCCGGGCGCGTCCAGCGGGAACAGGAAGTACGTCAGCCCCTTGTGGCGGGGTGCGTCGAGGTTGCTGCGGAACAGGCCGAAGGCGATGTCGGCGAACGCCGCGCGCGAGCTCCAGGTCTTGTTGCCGCTGAGCAGCCAGCCGCCGTCGACGCGCCGCGCGGTCGAGCGGATGCCTGCCAGGTCGCTGCCGGCCTCGGGTTCGGACCAGGCCTGCGCCCAGATGTCCTCGGCGGCGGCCATCCTCGGCAGGTAGCGGCGCTTCTGCTCGTCGGTGCCGTGCTCGAACAGCGTGGGCGCCAGCAGGAAGATGCCGTTCTGGCTGACCCGGCCGGGCGCTCCGGCCGCGTAGTACTCCTCCTCGAAGAGCACCCACTGCAGCAGCGACGCCCCGCGGCCGCCGAACTCGCGCGGCCACGACACCACCGACAACTCCGCCGAGTGCAGCAGCTTCTCCCACTCGCGGTGGGCGGCGAACCCCTCGGCGGTCTCCAGCGAGGGCAGCGGCTCGGCGGGCACGTGCTCGCGCAGCCACGCCCGCACCTCGTCGCGGAAGGCCAGGTCGTCCTCGGAGAGCTCCAGGTCCACGGCTCAGCCACGCTCCTCGTTGGACTTCTTCATGCTGCGCGCGTCCATGCCGGCCAGGGAGTCCTTGCCGACCTCGGCGTTGTGCGCGTGGGCGAAGTGGTGCAGTCCGAACACCGAGTCCATGCCGCTCTGCATGCCCATCAGGTCCTCTGCCTGGTTGATGGCCTTCTTGGTCAGCGACAGCCCGAAGGTGGGCATCTCGGCGACGGAGCTCGCCAGCCCCATGGTGGCGTCGGTGAGGTCCTCGCGCGGCACCACGTCGTTGACCATGCCGATCTCGTAGGCCCGCTGCGCGCTCATCCGCTTGCCGGTGAACAGGAACTCCTTGGCGATGCGGGGGCCGAGCACCCACGGGTGCGCGAAGTACTCCACGCCGGGGATGCCCATCTTCACCACGGGGTCGGCGAAGAACGCGTCCTCGCTGGCCACGATCAGGTCGCACACCCACGCCAGCATCAGCCCGCCTGCGACGCAGGCACCCTGCACCGAGGCGATCGCGGGCTTGGGCATCTCCCGCCAGCGGCGGCACATGCCCAGGTAGACCTCCTGCTCGCGGGCGAAGCGGGACTCGCCGCCGGAGTGCGTCGTGTGGTCCCACCACAGGCCGGCGCGGCGCGGGTAGCTGACGTCGATGTCGCGCTCGGGGGAGCCGATGTCGTGCCCGGCGGAGAAGTGCTTGCCCTCGCCCGCGAGCACGATGACCTTGACCCGGTCGTCTTCGCAGGCGCGGTAGAACGCGTCGTCGAGCGCGTAGGTCATCACCGAGTTCTGCGCGTTGCGGTAGTCGGGCCGGTTCATCGTCACCACGGCGACCTGGTCGCGGACCTCGTAGTGGACGACCGCTTTGTCTGCTGCCATCGGGCGCTCCTAGCTCGGCCTTGCGATTGCGGCACGGTCGAGGTTAGCCGAACAAGCAAGTGCTTGGTAGAGTGCCGAGGCGGGAACGACGCCGAGGAGGCGGTTGTGGACCTCACCGACAGCGCCGAGGAAGCGGCCTTCCGCCGCGAAGTCCGGCAGTGGCTGTCCGAGCACCTGACCGGCGAGTTCGCCGATGCCAGGGGGCTCGGCGGGCCCGGTCGCGAGCACGAGGGATTCGACGTGCGGCTGGCCTGGGACCGGCTGCTGGCCGAGCACGGCTGGACCTGCCTGGGGTGGCCGGAGGAGTTCGGCGGGCGCGGAGTCGGCGTCGGCCGGCAGGTCATCTTCCACGAGGAGTACGCCCGGGCCGAAGCGCCCGTGCGCGTCGGTCACATTGGCGAGGAACTGCTCGGCCCGACCCTGATGGCCTTCGGCAGCCCCGAGCAGCAGAAGCGGTTCCTGCCCGAGATCGTCAGTGCCCGCGAGCTGTGGTGCCAGGGCTACTCCGAACCCGGAGCCGGGTCGGACCTGGCCAACGTGGCCACCACCGCGCGCCTGGAGGGCGACGAGTGGGTGCTCAACGGGCAGAAGGTGTGGACCTCGATGGCCCACGTCGCCGACTGGTGCTTCGTGCTGGCCCGCACCGACCCCGAGCGGAGCCGCCACCAGGGGCTGTCCTACTTCCTGGTGCCGATGGACCAGCCCGGCATCCGGGTGCGGCCGATCATGCAGCTCACCGGCACCTCGGAGTTCAACGAGGTGTTCTTCGACGACGCCCGCACCGCCGCCGGGAACGTCGTCGGCGAGGTCGGTCAGGGCTGGAAGGTCGCGATGGGCACGCTCGGCTTCGAGCGCGGCATCGGCACCGTCGACCAGCAGGTCGTCTTCCGCCGCGAGCTCGCCGAGATCACCGAGCGGGCCCGCGCCACCGGGGCCCTCGACGACCCGCTGCTGCGCGACCGCATCACCCGAGCCTGGACCGACCTGGAGGCGTTGCGCTGCACCGTCTTCCGGCTGCTCGGCGCCGACGGGCCGCCCGGCCCGGAGTCCTCGGTGGTCAAGCTGCTGTGGTCGAACCTGCACCGCGAGCTCGGGGAGCTGGCGATGGCGGTGTCCGGGCCCGGCGGGCTCGTCGCCCAGGGCCCGCCCTACGACCTCGACGGGGGGCAGCGGCTGTTCCTGTTCACCCGCGCCGACACGATCTACGGCGGCTCCAACGAGATCCAGCGCAACATCATCGCCGAGCGGGTGCTCGGCCTGCCGCGCGAACCCCGACCCCAGGAGGCCACCCGATGACCCAGGCCCCGCCCGCGCACGGGCTGCTCAACGGCAAGACCGCCCTGGTCACCGCCGCCGCCGGAACCGGCATCGGTTCCGCGGTCGCGCGGCGGATGCTGGAGGAGGGCGCCCAGGTGCTCATCAGCGACCGGCACGAGCGCCGGCTCGCCGAGACCGAGGCCGAGCTCGCCGAGATCCCCGGTGCCGAGGTCGCCTCGGTGGCCTGCGACGTCACCGACGAGGCCCAGGTGCAGCGCATGTTCGACACCGCGACCAGCACGTTCGGCCAGGTCGACGTGGTGGTCAACAACGCGGGGCTGGGCGGCACCGCCTCGATCCTGGAGATGACCGACGAGCAGTGGGACAAGGTCGTCGACGTCACCCTGGGCGGCACCTTCCGCTGCACCCGGGCCGCGACCCGGCTCTTCCGCGAGCAGGGCACCCCCGGAGTCGTGGTCAACAACGCCTCCGTGGTCGGCTGGCGGGCCCAGGCCGGGCAGTCGCACTACGCGGCCGCCAAGGCCGGGGTCATGGCGCTGACCAGGTGCGCGGCGATGGACGCCGCCGAGCTGGGGGTCCGGATCAACGCCGTGGCACCGAGCCTGGTGATGCACGAGAACCTGGCCAAGGTCACCTCCGATGACCTGCTGGCCACCCTCACCGAGCGCGAGGCGTTCGGCCGCTCCGCCGAGCCGTGGGAGATCGCCAACGTGATCGTCTTCCTGGCCTCGGACTACTCGACCTACCTCACCGGCGAGGTCATCTCGGTCTCCAACCAGCACCCGTGAACCTCCGGTGAGCACCGCCGGAGGGGCTTTGAGAGGATGGCCCCGTGGTCTCGACCAAGCGCTTGTCCGCACGCAACCGCCCGGCGCGGGAGAACGGCTCCGAACGTCGCGCCGAACTGCTCGCCATCGCCGGTGAGCTGTTCGCGACCCGTGGCTTCCTGGCCACCACGGTCCGCGACATCGCCGACGCCGCCGGCATCCTCTCGGGGAGCCTCTACCACCACTTCGACTCCAAGGAGGCGATGGTGGACGAGATCCTGCGCGAGTTCCTCGACGACCAGCGGCAGGCCAACGCCAAGATCATCGCCGAGGCGCCGGACCCGCGCACGGCGCTGACCGAGCTGATCAAGCGGTCCTACTCGGCGCTGCGCAAGCACCCGGCCGCGATCGCGATCTTCCAGAACGAGGCCAACTACCTGGCCCAGTTCGAGCGCTTCGACTACCTGCCGGGCGTGGCCGACGAGTTCGAGAAGACCTGGCTGCGCGTCCTGCAGGACGGGCAGAAGCAGGGCGTGTTCCGCGAGGACCTCAACCCGAAGCTGACCTACCGCTTCATCCGCGACACCGTCTGGACCACGGTCCACTGGTTCAACCCGGGCGGGAAGCTCAGCATCAAGTCCATCGCGGACCAGTACATCACCATCCTCTGCGACGGCATCGTCACCCGCTGACGGTCGCCCGCTGGGCAGGGGGTTCGAGCCCGGTCCCGCCGGGCTCGAACCGGTCAGCCGCTCAGCGAGCCGGTCCGGCGCAGGGCCTCGGCCGCCTCGGTGACGAGCGAGTCGATGAGCTTCTCGCAGCTGGGGAGCTCGTCGATCATGCCGACGACCTGGCCCGCCGGGAGCACGCCCGCCTCGGGGTGGCCGTCCACCAGCGCCGACTTGATCAGCATCGGGGTGTTGGCCGCGAGCAGGACCCGGTTGAGGGGGAGCTTCTGCGCCTTGCGCATCGCCAGCCCGTCGGAGATGAGCTGCCGCCAGGTCATGCCGGTGAAGGCCTTGAACGCGACCGCCTGGCGCAGGGCCTGGGGGAGACGTCGCAGCAGGGCCTGGGACTCGGCGGAGGCGGTGAGGTCCGTGCGCAGCATCCGGTGCGGCAGTCCGTCCACCTTGGACGTCACGACCGTGTCGCCCACCTGCGCCCGCAGGTAGGAGCGCTTGACCTCGTCGGGAACCCGGCTGTCGGTGGTGAGCAGGAAGCGCGTTCCCATCGCCACGCCCGCCGCGCCGTAGCACAGCGCGGCGGCCAGACCGCGGCCGTCGAAGAACCCGCCCGCGGCGATCACCGGGATGTCCACCGCGTCCACCACCTGCGGGATCAGCAGCGTCGTGGCCACCGAACCGGTGTGCCCGCCGCCCTCGCCGCCCTGCACCAGCACCGCGTCGGCACCCCAGCCCGCGACCTTCTCGGCGTGCCGCCGGGCGCCGATCGACGGGATCACCACGACCCCGGCGTCCTTGAGCTTGCCGATGAGCCGTTGCGAGGGGGCCAGCGCGAACGAGGCCACCTTCACGCCCTCGCGGATGAGCAGGTCGCAGCGCTCCTCGGCGTCTCCCGCGTCCGCCCGCAGGTTCACCCCGAACGGTTCGCCGGTGCGCTCCTTGACCTCTCGGACCGCGTCGGTGAGCTGCGGCAGCGTCATCGTCGCCGAGGCCAGCACGCCGAGCCCGCCGGCGTTCGCCGTCGCCGAGACCAGGCTGGGGCCGGCGACCCAGCCCATGCCCGTCTGCACGATCGGATGGCGCACGCCGGTCAGCTCGCACAGCGGTGTGCGCAGCCGCTGCTCGATCACGACGGAACCTCCTTGTCCCGCAACCCCTTCGGGTCGATCCGGTCCCGGATCAGGGACAGCTCCTCGTCGGTGGGCAGCCGCGTCTCCGCGACCTCGTCGACGGCGAGCTCGAAACCGGTCTTCTCGCGCACCTCGTCCACGCTCACCCCGGGGTGCACCGAGCGCAGCCGCATCGCGCCGTCCGGGCCACGGAAGTCCAGCACCGCCAGATCGGTCACCACCACCCGCACGTCGTGGTAGCGCGCGCCGACCTGACGCGCCCGGTCGTGCCCGACACCGGCTACCAGGTCGACCGACTCGACGAAGATCTTGGTGCTGTGGTTGGGGATCCAGTAGTTCGTGGTGTGGTTGACGGAGTTGCCCGGAGCCCCGCGCACGCCGATCAGCTGCACCTTGGGCCGATCCCAGTCGCCGATGCGGGAGATGTTCTGGTTGCCGAAGCGGTCCACCTGCGAGGCGCCCATCATCACCCGGCGCTTGCCGCCCGCCAGCAGGTCCAGGACCTTGCCGTAGGGCAGCCAGCCCTCGACGGTGGCCGTGGACTCCTCGCCCAGCGGCGTCGTCTCGGCGATGAGCATCGCCTCGCCGTCGGAGAGCAGCAGTTCCGGCGCGCTGGTCAGCCGCGCCAGGCGAGCGCCGATCGAGGGGATCGTGCCGAACGGGGAGGCGATGGCCGTCCCGGCGTCGGCGAAGCTGTCGGCGCAGGCCACCGCGCAGACCTCGGCTCGGGTGATCGTCATGCCGGCACCTCCGCGCGTGCGTGGAACTTCTCGACCGCCGCCTGGTACCGCGCCTCGTCCCCGTCGAGGAACTCGGCGCGGAACGCCTCCCACTGACCGGGTTTCGCGCTGGCGGCGTAGTGCCGCTGGAACGCCTCGTCGCGGCCGTAGTCGGGCGCGCAGCTGGTGAAGTGCGCGCCGTTCGGCGTTTCCACCACGCCGCGCGGGTGCAGGCGGTTGATCAGCAGCGTCTGCGGCGCGGCGGTCTCGGTCAGCTCCTCGGTGGGCACGATCTTCTCGCAGCTCAGGAAGCTGGTCTCGGCCGCGGCGCACATCAGGTCGTCGAAGTACGGGTCCGGGCCGAGGTACTGGCCGTTGCCGTGGCGGTCGGCGCGGTTCATGTGCACCAGCGCCACGTCGAGGTTCAGCGCAGGCATCGCCACCAGCTCCTCGCCGTCGGCGTAGGGGGAGCGGACGGTGCGCAGGTCGGGGTTGAGCGCCATCACGTCGGAGCCGAGACCGGCGCGGGTGGGCAGGAACGGCAGCCGCGCGGCGGCGGCGCGCAGCCCGGCCAGCACCATGCCCTCGTCGTACTCGGCGACCTCCAGCTCACCGCGCTGGCGGGCGGCCCGGAAGTGCGGGTCGAGCGGGATCGAGTCCAGCGACACGAACCCGTAGACGACCTTGCGGAGCTTGCCGGCAGCGGCGAGCAGTCCGACGTCCGGACCGCCGTAGGACACCAGCGTCAGGTCCTCGAGGTCGGAGCGCAGGATCGCGCGCACCAGGGCCATCGGCTTGCGCCGGGAACCCCAGCCGCCGATGCCGATCGTCATGCCGTCGCGCAGGTGGGAGACCACCTCGTCGACGGTCAGCTGCTTGTCCTGCACCTACGCCTCCTCGTCGCGGCCGAACTCGGCGCGGATCGCATCCGACACCCCGGTGAGGTTGAGCTCGAAGGTGAACCCCTGCTCGAACCGGTAGCTGCGGTTGACGTCGACCGGGTCGATGCCGTTGAGCGCGGCCTTGGCCTTGCGGATCACCAGCGGGTTCTTCGCCGCGATGTCGGCGGCGACCTCCAGCGCGGCGTCCAGGAGTGCTTCGCGCGCGACGACTCGGTGCACCGAGCCGAGCTCGGCGAGCTGGGCCGCGGTGACGG
This sequence comes from Saccharopolyspora sp. ID03-671, assembly GCF_045278815.1. Taxonomy (NCBI): domain Bacteria; kingdom Bacillati; phylum Actinomycetota; class Actinomycetes; order Pseudonocardiales; family Pseudonocardiaceae; genus Saccharopolyspora; species Saccharopolyspora sp. ID03-671. The sequence continues at coordinate 1,518,625 of NZ_CP134054.1, read as the reverse complement.
TCTGCCCGGTGTAGAACATCGCGCGCATCATGTGCTGCGGCACCAGCCGGGACAGGTGGGTGGCCGCGCCGAGCGCGCCCCGGTCCACCTCCGGCAGCCCGAAGGTCGCGTCGTCGCTCGCGACGATGACGTCGGAGTTGCCAACCAGGCCGATGCCGCCGCCGACGCAGAAGCCCTGCACGGCGCTGATCACCGGCACCGGGCACTCGTAGACGGCTTTGAACGCCTCGTAGCAGCCGTTGTTGACGGCGACGAGCTTGTCGTGGCCGGGGTCGGCGGCCAGTTCCTTGATGTCCACACCCGCGTTGAAGCCGCGTCCCTCGGCTCGCAGCACCACGACTCGGGTCTGCGGATCGGCACCGCTGTCGCGCAGCGCCTCTGCGAGCTCGAACCAGCCCTTGACCGGCAGTGCGTTCACCGGTGGGTGGTCGACGGTGAGGACGACGATGCCGCCGTCCCGCCGTTCGATGTGCGTGCCCATGCCACCTGCCAAACCTAGCACTTGTTTGGTTGGGTTGTTACCGTAGCAACACCGCAGGACACCCCGCCAGGGGCGAGAACGCAGGGAGCGGCGGATGGGCATCGAGATCGACCTGACCGGCCGGGTGGTGCTGGTGACGGCGGAACGCGCGGCCTCGGCGCGGGCATCGCCGAGGCGTTCCTGCGCGCAGGTGCCGAGGTGCACGTCTGCGCGCGGAAACCGGTCGACGACCTGCCCTCGCACGGTTCGGCCGCGGCGCACTTCGCGCAGGTCGACGTCCGCGAGGACGAGCAGGTCGCCGAGCTGATCGACGGCATCCGGCAGCGCTCCGGGCGGCTGGACGTGCTGGTCAACAACGCGGGCGGGACCCCGGTCGCCGACACGGCCACGGCCTCGATCCGCTTGCACCGCAAGGTGATCGAGCTCAACCTGGTCGCCCCGCTGCTGCTCGCCCAGCACGCCCGGGAGGCCCTGGCGGAGTCGCAGGGCTCGATCATCAACATCAGCAGCGTCTCCGGCCGCCGCCCCTCCCCGGGAACCGCCGCCTACGGCGCGGCGAAGGCGGGCCTAGACAACCTGACCACGACGTTGGCCCAGGAGCTCGCCCCCGACATCCGCGTCAACGGCGTCGTCGTCGGCCTCGTGAGCTCCGAGGACCAGGCCGACCACTACGGCGAATCCGACCTGTCGGCGATCGTCCCCATGGGACGCCTCGCAGCACCCGCGGACGTCGCCAACGCCTGCCTCTTCCTCGCCTCACCGCTGGCCGCCTACATCACCGGTTCGGAGCTGACGGTCCACGGCGGAGGAGAAACCTCGACCTACCTCAACACCATCCGAACCTGACCCACCAACCCCGATCGCGGCCGTGTTCGGGAACCCGATCACGGCCGCAATCCACCCGTCCGCTCGGGGTTGACGGATTGCTCCCGCATTCGGGGGGACGGATTGCGGGAGCAATCCGTCCAAACCCGGTGCGGGGGCGTCTTCGCGGTCGGGGTGCGGATCGCGGGAGCGATCCGTTGAACGCTACGAACTTCGAGGAGGATTCACGTGATTTGCGAAGATCGGGTTGTGATCGTGACCGGGGGTGCTCGGGGGATCGGCCGGGCGCACTCGTTGGAGTTCGCCCGGCAGGGCGCGAAGGTCGTCGTCAACGACATCGGGGTGCAGCTGGACGGGAGCGGGGGTGACGGGTCCGCTGCCGCCGAGGTGGCCGAGGAGATCCGGGCGCTCGGGGGAGAAGCCGCCGTGCACGGGGCCGACGTCGCGGACTGGGGGCAGGCGCAGGAGCTCGTGGAGTTCGCCGTGGAGCGGTTCGGGCGCCTCGACGTGCTGGTGAACAACGCCGGGGTCGTGCGGGACCGGATGTTCGTCAACCTCGCCGAGGACGAGTGGGACCAGGTCATCCGCGTCCACCTGAAAGGCCACGCGGCGACGATGCGGCACGCCGCGCAGCACTGGCGGGACCGGACCAAGGCCGGGGAGACCGTGCGGGCCCGCGTCATCAACACGACGTCGGGAGCCGGGCTGCTCGGCAGCGTCGGGCAGACCAACTACGCCGCGGCCAAGGCCGGGATCATCGCCCTCACCCTCAACACCGCCGCCGAGCTCGCCCGCTACGGCGTCACCGTCAACGCCATCGCGCCCTCGGCGCGCACCCGCATGACCGAGACCGTCTTCGCCGACATGATGGCCCAGCCCGACCAGGGATTCGACGAGATGGCGCCGGAGAACGTCTCCCCGCTGGTCGCCTGGCTCGGCAGCGTCGACTCCGCCGAGGTCACCGGCCGGGTCTTCGAGGTCGCGGGAGGCGACATCACCGTCGGCACCGGCTGGACCCGAGGTCCCTCCCGCGACGCCGGCCGCCGCTGGAACGCCGACGAGCTCGGCCCCGTGGTCTCGGAACTGCTCGCCAAGGCCCCCGTTGCCGACCCCGTCTACGGCACCTGAGGGCGGGGAGTGGTACATCTCTTCCAGGAATTTCGGCACGAAAACCCGGAGGACAGCGGTGAGCGATCGGCACGCGTGGATCGAGCCCGGCGTCGAGCAGGTCGGGCCCGGCGTGCACCGCATCCCGCTGCCGCTGCCCAACGACGGGCTGCGCGCCGTCAACGTCTACGCCATCGAGGACTCCGACGGGCTGGTGCTCATCGACTCGGGCTGGGCGCTGGAGGAGGCGCGCACCCAGCTGGAGAAGGGCCTCGGCGAGATCGGCTACGACTTCGCCGACGTGCAGCGGTTCCTGGTCACCCACGTGCACCGGGACCACTACACGCTCGCGGTGCAGCTGCGCCGCACCTTCGGTTCCAAGATCAGCCTCGGTGCCGGTGAGCAGCCCACGATGGACGCGATCCTGGCCGGGGGCACCGAACTGGCCGAGCTGCAGCGGTTGCAGCGCTGGGGAGCCGACGAGCTGATCACCAAGCTCGCCGACGCCTACGGCGGGAAACCGCCGGAGCGCAAGGGCGAGAACCCCTACGAGCCGCCGGACGAGTGGCTGCACGGCAAGGTCGAGATCCCGCTGGGATCGCGAACGCTGCTGGCCGTGCCCACTCCCGGGCACACCCGCGGTCACGTCGTGTTCGTCGACGCCGACTCGCAGGTGCTGTTCTCCGGCGATCACGTCCTGCCGCACATCACGCCGTCGATCGGCGTCGAGTCCGCGCGTCCGGCGCTGCCGCTCGGCGACTTCCTGGACTCGCTGCGGCTCATGCAGACCTACCCGGACCTGCGGCTGCTGCCCGCGCACGGGCCCGTCGGCGGCAGCAGCCACCAGCGCGTCGAGGAACTGCTGAGCCACCACGACGAGCGGCTGCGGCAGACCGCCGAGGTCATCGCCGACGGCGCCGGAACCGCCTACGAGGCGGCGCTCAAGCTCGGCTGGACCCGCCGCAACCGGAACTTCGCCGACCTCGACCTGTTCAACCAGGTGCTGGCGGTCGGCGAGACCAGCGCGCACCTGGACCTGCTGGTGCGGCGCGGCGAGCTCGCCGCCACCCAGAACGGTGATGCCGTGGAGTACTCAGGCCAGCAGTAGCCGGACGGTCAGCTCCAGCCGGTTGGACACGTCGCTCGCCGAGGCCCGCCGGGTCACCCAGGCGACCAGGTTCGACAGCCACACGTCGCCGATGACCCGCGCGATCGCCTTCTGCTCGTCGGTGGGTTCCTCGCTGGTCATCGCCCGGGTGAACAGCTGCTCCATCAGCAGCGCCACGGTGTCGACCTCGTTGGCGACCGAGGTGTCGGCGAACATGAACGCCCTGGTCATCGCCTCGGTCAGCTCGGGGTTGCGCTGGAGCTGGCGGGTGGTGCGGTTGAGCACGTGCAGCACCCGGTCGTAGGCGGTGTCGCCGGGGATCTTCGTCCGGTCGAGCTTCTCCTGCTCGCGGGCGAACTCCCGGGCCAGGCCGACCACCAGCAGGTGGATCTTCGACGGGAAGTACCGGTACAGGGTGCCCAGCGCGACGTCGGCCTTCTCGGCGACCGCGCGCATCTGCACCGCGTCGTAGCCGCCCTTGGCGGCCAGCGCGAGCGTGGCGTCGATGATGCGCTTGCGGCGCTCGGCCTGGGCCGTGGTGCCGGTGGCACTGCCGCGGAGCGCCTCCAGCACGTTCTGCGAGCTTTCCATGGACCGGGCTCTCCTTGAACTTTCGACGGACATCAGGTGACGGCGAAGCGTGTTCGTCGCCACGCGACTCATCGCCCGGGGCTACTCACGGGTTAAGGTGAGCGGGTTACCTCGACCGAAACATGTTCCAGTCTACCCAGCCCGCGGCACCCGGGCAGTGTGAGGTGAATCGTGCGGATCGCTTTGCTTTCCTATCGGAGCAAGCCGCATTGCGGTGGGCAGGGTGTCTACGTCCGCTACCTCAGCCGCGGTCTCGCCGAGCTGGGACATCACGTCGAGGTCTTCTCCGGGCAGCCCTACCCGGACCTGGATCCGGGCGTCGACCTGACGCCGGTCGACAGCCTCGACCTCTACAACGACGACGACCCGTTCCGCACCCCGCACTGGCGCGAGCTGCGCGACCACGTCGACCTGCTGGAGGTCGGCACCATGTGGACCGCCGGGTTCCCGGAGCCGATGACGTTCAGCATGCGCGCCGCCCGGCTGCTCAAGGCCCGCGCGCACGATTTCGACGTCGTCCACGACAACCAGTGCCTCGGCAGCGGCCTGCTGTCGCTGCAGCGCGCCGGGGTTCCGCTGGTGGCCACGGTGCACCACCCGATCACCCACGACCGCCGGGTGGACCTGGCCGCTGCGAAGGGATGGCGCAAGCTCACCGTGCGCCGCTGGTACGGCTTCACCCGCATGCAGGCGCGCGTGGCCCGGCAGATCCCGCAGCTGCTGACCGTCTCGCAGAACTCCGCCGACGACATCCGCGACGACTTCGGCGTCGGGCCCGAGCAGCTGCGCGTGGTGCCGCTGGGCGTGGACGCCGAGGTGTTCCGGCCGCCGGAGAAGCCGCGCGTTCCCGGCCGGATCGTGGCGATGGCCAGCGCCGACACCCCGATGAAGGGCGTGGGCACGCTGCTGGAGGCGGTGGCGAAGCTGCGCACCGAGCGCGAGGTGGAGCTCGTCCTGGTCAGCAAGCTGACCCCCGGCGGCCCGACCGAGCAGCGCATCGAGGAGCTGGCCATCGGCGACGTCGTGCGCACCGTCAAGGGCATCAGCGACGAGGAGCTGGCCGAGCTGTTCGGCTCCGCCGAGGTCGCCAGCGTTCCCTCGCTCTACGAGGGCTTCTCGCTGCCGACGGTGGAGGCGATGGCCTGCGGCACCCCGCTGGTGGCCAGCCGCGCCGGCGCGATCCCCGAGGTCGCCGGGCCCGACGGCGAGTGCGCCGACCTGGTGCCGCCGGGTGACGCCGAAGCGCTGGCGGAGGCCCTGGCCCGGCTGCTCGACTCGCCCGAGCGCCGCGCCCGTCTCGGCGCCAACGGCCGCGAGCGGGTGCTGACCCGCTACAGCTGGAAATCCGTGGCAGCGGCGACCGTCGACTGCTACGCCGAAGCGATCGCGCGCAGCCCGCGCGGTGGGAAGGGAGCAACGCGTTGCTGACGGTGGACTTCGACAGGCTCGGCGTGCGGCCGGGACAGCGGGTGCTGGACCTGGGCTGCGGCGGAGGCCGGCACGCCTTCGAGCTGTACCGGCGCGGCACCGACGTCACCGCCTTCGACCAGGACGTCGAGGAGCTGGAGAACGTGGCCGCGATGTTCGCCGCCATGAAGGACGAGGGCGAGGTGCCCGAGGGCGCCAAGGCCCAGACCGTCTCCGGTGACGCGCTGGCCCTGCCGTTCGCCGACGGCGAGTTCGACGTCGTCATCGCCTCGGAGATCATGGAGCACATCCCCGAGGACGAGAAGGCGATGCGCGAGCTCGTCCGCGTCGTCAAGCCGGGCGGTCGCGTCGTGGTGACCGTGCCGCGCGCCTGGCCGGAGCGGATCTGCTGGGCGCTGTCGGACGAGTACCACCAGGTCGAGGGCGGGCACGTGCGGATCTACTCCGCCGACGAGCTCATCGGCAAGCTCACCGATGCCGGGCTGCGCTACGCCTTCCGCGATCACGCCCACGCGCTGCACTCGCCGTACTGGTGGATCAAGTGCGCGGTGGGCACCGACAACAACGATCACCCGCTGGCCAAGGCCTACCACGCGTTCCTGGTGTGGGACATGATGAAGGCCCCGTGGATCTCGCGCACCGCCGAGAAGCTGCTGAACCCGGTGGCGGGCAAGAGCATCGCGGTCTACCTGGGCAAACCTCGTGCCGGCGCCTGAGCTGCCGGGCGTCGTCTCCGCCGAGGCCCTCGTCCAGACCGGCAAGGCCATCGCCTCCGTGCAGCTCCCCTCCGGGGAGATCCCGTGGTTCCCGGGCGGGCACACCGACCCGTGGGACCACGTCGAGTGCGCGATGGCGCTGTCGGTGGTCGGTCAGCTCGCCGAGGCCGAGAAGGCCTACGAGTGGCTGCGCGCGACGCAGCGCGCCGACGGGTCGTGGCCGCTGCAGGTGCGCGACGGCGCGGTCGAGGACGCCGGTGCCGACACCAACTACTGCGCCTACCCGGCGGTGGGCGTGTGGCACCACGTGCTCATCACCGGTGACGACGCGTTCGCCGAGCGGATGTGGCCGATGGTGCGCGACGCCATCGACTTCGTGCTCACCGCGCAGCACCGGCGCGGCGAGATCGATTGGGGCATCGGCGAAGCCGGGCCCACCGGTGAGGCGCTGCTGTCGGGCAGCTCCAGCATCCACCAGAGCCTGCGGTGCGCGCTGGCGCTGGCCGACCGGGTGGGCGTGCCGCAACCGAGCTGGGAGGTGGCCGTCGGTCGTCTCGGGCACGCGCTGCGCAGGCACCCGGAGGCGTTCACGCCGAAGACCCGGTACTCGATGGACTGGTACTACCCGATCCTGGGCGGTGCGGTGCGCGGCGAGGACGGCCTGCGGCGCATCGACGAGCGCTGGGACGACTTCGTGGTGCAGGACTTGGGGATTCGCTGCGTCGACGACCACCCGTGGGTCACCGGCGCCGAGACCTGCGAGCTGGTGCTGGCGCTGGACGCCCTGGGCGAGCGCGAGCGCGCGGTGCAGCAGCTCGCCGCGATGCAGCACCTGCGCGACCCGGACGGCTCCTACTGGACGGGCTTCGTCTTCGCCGACCAGAAGCGCTGGCCGGAGGAACAGTCCTCCTGGACCGCGGCCGCGGTCGTCCTCGCCGCCGACGCGCTGACCCGGACCTCGCCGGGCAACGGCATCTTCCGGGGCGAGGACCTGCCGCAGGGCCTGCCGGTGGAGAACGTCTCCTGCTGCGAGTACGAGCGCACCCGCTGACGCGATGAAGAACCCCACCTCGCCGAACAGCTCGGCGAGGTGGGGTTCTTCGCGTCCGGCGTCCGATCAGGGCAGCGAACCGGGCTCGCCCCCGGTGCGTTCGAGGACGCGGAGGGAGCCCGTGACCCGGGTTTCGGTGAACGCGCCGGTGGCCAGGGCTCGGCGGTAGATGTTGTAAGGGGCTTGGCCGCCGTCCTCCGGGTCGGGGAACACGTCGTGGATGACCAGGGCGCCGCCCGGGGCGACCCAGTGGGCCCAGCCCTCGTAGTCGTTGACGGCCGCTTCCTCGGTGTGCCCGCCGTCGATGAACAGGAACGTCAGCGGGGTGCGCCAGAACCCGGCGATGTCGCGGGAGCGGCCGACCACGGCCGTGACCTCGTCCTCCAGTCCCGCGCGGGCCAGGGTGCGGCGGAACTCGCCGAGGGTGTCGAGCTTGCCGACCTCGGCGTCCACCAGCGTCGGGTCGTGGTACTCCCAGCCCGGCTGGTGCTCCTCGGAACCCCGGTGGTGGTCGACGGTGACGACGCGGCCACCGGTGATCCGGGCCGCGGCGCCGAGGAAGATCGTGGACTTGCCGCAGTAGGTGCCGATCTCGACGCCCACGCCGTCGCCGAGGTGGGCGACGGCGGTCTCGTGCAGCGCCAGGCCCTCGTCGGTGGGCATGAACCCGGTCGCGCGCTCGGCGAGGTCGAGCAGGTCCGCAGGCATCGACGGGTGGTGCTCGCGGTCGGTGGTCGATCCCTGCGTCACGTGGTGCCTCTTTCACATCGGTGCTGGTGCGCATTGCAGCGTACCCGGTCCAGGCGCTAGCTTGTTAGAACATGTTCTAATTCTCGCAGTGCGGGCGCGGACGAGGAGGCGTTGTGCCGATCGCGATCACCGACGAGCAGCGGGCCCTGCAGGAGTCCATCCGGTCCTGGGCCGACGGGCTCGGCACCGACCCGGTGCGCAAGCTGGAGAGCTCCGACACCCCGGTCTGGCACGAGCAGGAGACCTGGACCGGCCTCACCGAGATCGGCGTCTTCTCCCTGCTCGCCGAGGGGATCGGCACGACGGTCGACCTCGCCGCCGGGCTGGAGCAGGCCGCCGACGCGCTGGTGCCGGGCCCGGTGTGGTCCACGGCCGTGGCCGTGGCGCTGCTGGGGGAGGCCGATTTCGCCGAAGGCCGGGCCACCGCCGCGCTCTCGCTGGACCCCGGCGAGCTCGTCGCGACCGAAAGCGCCGACGGGCTGGTCGTTTCCGGCCGCATCGCCGCCGTCCCGGGCGCGATGGGCGTGACCCACCTGCTGCTGCCCGCGCGGGCGGGCGAGCGCGAGGTCTGGTTCCTGGTGCCCGCCGAGCGGACCGAGCGGAACCCGCGCCCGTCGCTGGACCTCTCCCGCCCGGTCGCCGAGGTCGTGCTGCACGACGTCGCCATCCCGGCGCGGCACGTCCTCGACCACGGCGTCCGGGGCCGGGACGTGCGGGACCTCGCGGTCACCCTCGCCGCCGCCGAGGCCGCGGGCATCGCCGGCTGGTGCCTGCGCACCGCCGTCGACCACGCCGGGACCCGCGAGCAGTTCGGCCAGGTCATCGGCTCCTTCCAGGCCGTCAAGCACCTCTGCGCCCGGATGCTGTGCGCGGTCGAGAAGACCACCGCGCTGGCCTGGGACGCCGCCCGCGCCGCCGAGGACGCGCCGGACGAGCACCCGCTGGCCGCCGCCGTGGCCGGGGCGGCGGTGTTCGACGCCGCCGTGGAGGTCGCCAAGGACTGCGTCCAGGTGCTCGGCGGCATCGGCTTCACCTGGGAGCACGACGCCCACCTGTACCTGCGGCGCGCGCTGGCGCTGCGGTCGGCCGTCGGCGGCACGGCGGGGTGGCGCCGACGGGTCGCCGAGCTCTCAGCCGGTGGCGCGCGACGCACGCTGAGCCTGTCCGCCGAACTCCCCGAGGACCGGCGCGGCGAGATCCGCGGCACCGTGGAGGAGATCGCCGCGCTCTCCCCTCGGCAGCAGCGGATTCGGCTCGCCGAGACCGGCTACCTCGCCCCGCACTGGCCCCGGCCCTACGGCTGCGGGGCGAGCCCGCACGAGCAGCTGCTCATCGACGAGGAGCTGGAGCGCGCGGGCGTGCGGCGACCGGACATGGTCGTCGGGAACTGGGCGGTGCCCACCATCGTCGAGCACGGCACCGACGCCCAGCGCGAGCGGTTCGCGTGGCCCACGCTGCGCGGCGAGATCACCTGGTGCCAGCTGTTCTCCGAACCCGGTGCGGGCTCGGACCTCGCCGGGCTGCGGACCAAGGCCGAACGCGTCGACGGCGGCTGGAAGCTCACCGGCCAGAAGGTGTGGACCTCGCTCGCGCAGGAGGCCGACTGGGGGATCTGCCTGGCCCGCACCGATCCCGAGGCGCCGAAGCACAAGGGGATCAGCTACTTCCTGGTCGACATGCGTGCGGAGGGCATCACGATCCGCCCGCTGCGCGAGATCACCGGCGTGGAGCGGTTCAACGAGGTGTTCCTCGACGAGGTCTTCGTGCCCGACGAGTGCCTGGTGGCCGAACCGGGCCAGGGCTGGAAGCTGGCCCGCACCACGCTGGCCAACGAACGCGTGGCGCTCGGCGGCGGTTCCAGCCTCGGCCAGGAGGTCGAGCGGCTGCTCGCGGCCTCCCGTGACACCGACCCGTCGATGCGGGAACGCCTCGGTTCGGCCGTCGTCGAGGGCCTGGCGGGCTCGCTGCTGCGGCTGCGCGCCACCCTGCGCAGCCTGCACGGCCGGGGCCCGGGTCCGGAGTCCAGCGTCGAGAAGCTGCTGGGCGTCTGGCACCGCCAGGACGTCGCCGAGCTCGGCGTGGAGATGCTCGGCGCCGAGGCGCTGGTGATGGAGGCCGAACCGGTGCACGAGGTGCTGCTCACCCGCGCCCTGTCGATCGCCGGTGGCACCACGCAGATCCTGCTCAACGTGATCGCCGAACGAATCCTCGGGCTGCCTCGCTGAGGCTTGCGCGCGAGGTCGCCGAGGCGGTAGAAGTAGAACAAGTTTCACAACGTGGCCAGGGTTGGTTGAGGGGGCGGGATGGAGTTCACGCTCGGGGAGACGCAGCAGGCAGTGCGGGATCTCGCGGCCGAAGTGCTGGCTCGGGAGACCGAGCGCGCCGCCGCCTCAACTGGAATCGGTTTCGACGAGTCCGTGTGGAAGGCGCTGGGCGAAGCGGGCCTGCTGTCGCTGCCGGTCCCGGAGGAGCTGGGCGGTGCCGGGCTCGGCCCGCTGGAGGTCGGTCTGGTGCTCGCCGAGATCGGCAGGGCCGGCGTCGCCGTCCCGGCGCTGGCCACCGTCGCCTTCGGCGTCCTGCCGATCGCCCGGCACGGCAGCCCGGCGCAGCAGCAGGAGCTGCTGGCCGAGCCCGGCCGGGTGCTCAGCGCCGCCCTCAACGAGGTCTCGAACCCGCTTCCCGCGAAACCCGCTGCGGTGCTGCGTGATTCTCGCGTGACCGGGCGCAAGGTGGGAGTGCTCGACGCCGACGCCGCGCACCGGCTGCTGGTCTCGGTCAGCACCGAGGACGGCCCGGCGATCGCGCTGGTCGACCCGCACGCCGGCGGCGTCACCCTGCGCTCGGTGAAGTCCTCGGCCGGGACCGAGTGGGTCGTCGACCTCGACGGGGCCGCGGCCGAAACACTCGGCACGGCAGGGGAATCCGTGCTCGCCGACGTGCACGCGTGCGCCCTGGCGGGGATGTGCGCGCTCGGCGACGGCGCCGTGGCCGGGGCGCTGCAGCTGACCTCCGAGCACCTGCGGACCCGGGAGCAGTTCGGCAAACCCCTGGCGGCGTTCCAGGCCGTGGCGCAGCAGATCGCCGACGTCTACGTCGTCAACCGCACCCTGCACCTGGCCGCGCTGTCGGCGAACTGGCGGCTGGGCACCGGGCGCGACGCGGGGGAGGACCTCGACGTCGCCGCGTTCTGGCTCACCGACCAGGCGCCCGCCGCGATGCACACCTGCCACCACCTGCACGGCGGGCTCGGCGTGGACATCACCTACCCGATGCACCGCTACTACTCGCAGGTCAAGGACCTGGCGCGGCTGGCGGGCGGTGCCGCGCACCGCGTCGACGTCCTCGCCCGACACGCCTGAGGAGAAGCCGTGTTCATCGAACTCACCGAGGAGCAGCGGGCGCTGCAGGCCGAGCTGCGCGAGTACTTCAGCACCCTGGTCACCCCGGAGGAGCGCGAAGCCCTTGCCGCGGACCGGCACGACCAGGCGCACCGCGACATCGTGCGCCGGATGGGCCGCGACGGTTGGCTGGGCGTGGGCTGGCCGACCGAGTACGGCGGCCGGGTTTCGGCGACGTCGAGAACTACATCTTCGCGAACGAGGCCTCCCGCGCCGACGTCCAGCTGCCGTCGGTGACGCTGCAGACCGTCGGGCCGACCCTGCAGACCTACGGCACCGAGGAGCAGAAGGCGTTCTTCCTGCCCAAGATCCTGTCCGGTGACGTGCACTTCGCCATCGGCTACAGCGAGCCCGAGGCGGGCACCGACCTCGCCTCGTTGCGCACCACGGCGGTGCGCGACGGCGAGCACTACGTGGTCAACGGGCAGAAGATCTTCACCACCGGCGGGCACGACGCCGACTACATCTGGCTGGCCTGCCGCACGAACCCGGACGCGCCCAAGCACAAGGGCATCTCGATCCTCATCCTCGACACCAGCGACCCGGGCTACTCGTGGACGCCGATCATCACCGCCGACGGCTCGCACCACATCAACGCCACCTACTACAACGACGTCCGAGTTCCGGCGTCGATGCTGGTGGGGGAGCAGGACCGGGGCTGGAAGCTGATCACCACCCAGCTCAACCACGAGCGCGTCATGCTCGGCCCGTCCGGGCGCACCGGGGGTCTGCGCGAGCGGGTGCGCGCCTGGGCGAGCGCGCGCGGCCTGCTCGAACGCGACGACGTGCGGCGGGTTCTGGCGCGCGTGCGGGCGTTCGAGCGGGTCAACGAGCTGCTCAACTGGCAGGTCGCGGCCTCGGCTTCGCTGGGGCCGGTGGAGGTCGCCGACGCCTCGGCGACCAAGGTGTTCTCCTCCGAGACCGTGCAGGTGCTGGGCCGCGAGTTGGAAGAGGTCGTCGGCAGGCACGGCGATCCGTCCGATGAGGACACCGCGGAACTGCTTCACTGGCTGGACGTCCAGGCCAAGCGCAACCTCGTGCTGACCTTCGGCGGCGGTGTCAGCGAGGTGCAGCGGGAACTGATCGCCACCGCCGGACTGGGACTGCCGCGGGTGCCGCGCTGAGGAACGGAGTGACATGACCAGTACCGCCACCGAAGCCGACGAGATCAGGGCGGCGGCCAAGCGGATCGCCGAGCGCGGGTCCTCCGCGCCGCGCTCCGCGCGCGACCCGGTGAACCTGCCGATGATCAACAACTGGGTCGAGGCGATGCGCGACGCCAACCCGGTCTACACCGATCCCGAGGTCGCGGCCGCGTCCGTCCACGGTGGACTCGTCGCGCCGCCGGCGATGGCGCAGGTGTGGACGATGGGCGGGCTGCACCCGCAGCGCGACCCCGACGACCCGCTCTACGCGATGATGGGCGCGCTCGACGAGGCGGGTTACGTCTCGGTGGTCGCCACCAACTGCGAGCAGACCTACCACCGCTACCTGCGGCACGGCGAGCAGGTCACGGTCACCACCAAGCTCGACTCGGTGGTCGGGCCCAAGACCACCGGCCTCGGCGAGGGCTGGTTCGTCACCACCCGCAACACCTGGTACGTGGACGACGAGCCGGTCGCCGACATGATGTTCCGGGTCCTGAAGTTCAAGGCCGCCGACGCGAAACCGGAGGAGGCCGCGCCGGAGCCGGAGCCCCCGGCCGAGGTGATCCGGCCCGCGATCAACCGCGACACCGCCTACTTCTGGGAGGGCACCGCCGCCGGTGAGCTGCGCATCCAGCGCTGCGGCGGCTGCGGGCTGCTGCGCCACCCACCGGGCCCGATGTGCCCGGAGTGCGGTGCCACCAAGCGCACCCACCTGGTCTCCGAGGGGCTCGGCGAGGTCTACAGCTACGTCGTGCACCACCGGCCCGCGATCCCCGGCAAGAAGCTGCCGCTGGTGATCGCGCTGGTCGAGCTCGACGAGGGTGTGCGGATCCTCGGCGAGCTGCACGACGTCGATCCGGAGTCCGTGACGATCGGGCAGCGCGTCCAGGTCGCTTACCAGCGCGTTGATGACGAACTCACCCTGCCGTACTGGAAACCTTCGGAGGACGTATGAGTGAAAACGCCGCATCGCGCGCTCATTCGTCCGACCGGGTCCGGGTGTCCCGCAGAACACTGGAGAACGCATGACTTTGGCGCGCACGCGCACTGCCGGGGAGGTCGCGATCGGCGATTCCCTGCCGGAGGAGCGCATCGAGGCGACCCCGACCTTCATCGTCAGCACGGCCATCGCCACCCGCGACTTCCAGGACGTGCACCACGACCGGGACCTGGCGCACGCCAAGGGGTCGAAGGACATCTTCCTCAACATCCTCACCACCACCGGACTGGTGCAGCGCTACGTCACCGACTGGGCCGGCCCGGAGGCGCTGGTGCGCGGGGTGTCGATCAAGCTCGGCGTGCCCTGCTACGCCTACGACGCGCTGACGATGCACGGCCAGGTCCTGGAACGCGGTGACGGCGTGTTCGTCGTCGAGGTGCTGGGCCGCAACCAGCTCGGCACCCACGTCACCGGCCGGGTGCGGCTGGAGCTGCCGGAGGAGGACCGATGATCTCAGGCAAGACCGCAATCGCCGGCATCGGCGCGACCGAGTTCTCCAAGGACTCCGGTCGCAGCGAGCTGCAGCTGGCCGCCGAGTGCGTGCGCTCGGCGCTCGCCGACGCGGGACTGGAACCCTCCGATGTGGACGGTCTGGTCACCTTCACGATGGACACCAACACCGAGGTCGCGGTGGCCCGCGAGGTCGGCATCCCGAACCTGAGCTACTTCAGCCGGATCCACTACGGCGGCGGCGCGGCCTGCGCCACCGTGCAGCAGGCGGCGATGGCGGTGGCGACGGGGATGGCCGAGGTCGTGGTCTGCTACCGGGCGTTCAACGAGCGCTCCGGGCAGCGGTTCGGCCAGTTCAACGCCGGGCTGTCCGGGCAGGCGACCTCCACCGGCGTGGACAACAGCTGGTCGTACCCGATGGGCCTGGGCACGCCGGGCGCGCAGGTGGCCATGTTCGCCCGTCGCTACATGCACGAGTACGGGGCGACCAGCGAGGACTTCGGCCGCATCGCGGTCGCCGACCGCAAGCACGCCGCCACCAACCCGAACGCCTGGTTCCACGGGCGCCCGATCACCCTGGAGGACCACCAGAACTCGCGGTGGATCACCGAGCCGCTGCGGCTGCTGGACTGCTGCCAGGAGAGCGACGGCGGGGTGGCGCTGGTGGTCACCAGCCTCGACCGCGCCCGGGACCTGCCCCAGCCGCCCGCGGTGGTGGCCGGCGCCGCGCAGGGCAGCGGGCCGGACCAGTTCACCATGACCAGCTACTACCGCGACTCGCTGACCGGGCTGCCCGAGATGGGCCTGGTGGCGCGGCAGCTCTGGGAGCAGTCCGGGATCGGACCCGACGACGTCCAGGTCGGCATCCTCTACGACCACTTCACGCCGTTCGTGCTGGTCCAGCTGGAGGAGTTGGGCTTCTGCGGGCGCGGGGAGGCCAAGGACTTCATCGCCGACGGCGCCATCGAGCACGGCGGACGGCTGCCGCTGAACACCCACGGCGGGCAGCTGGGGGAGGCCTACATCCACGGGATGAACGGCATCGCCGAGGGCGTCCGGCAGATCCGCGGTGCGGCGGTCAACCAGGTCGACGAGGTGAGCAACGTGCTGGTGACCGCGGGAACGGGCGTCCCCACCAGCGGACTCGTGCTCACATCGAACTGAAACATGTTATAGATTTTGCCGCGCTCATCGGTATGATGTAGCGATAACAGCACGTGAACCGGTTGCTCGCATGGAGGGGAACCTGTTCCAGTCCGTGGCGTGGAGGTCGCATGCTCAGTGCCGAGACCCGGCGAGGGCTCGCCGAGCGGTTGTGGCGGGCCGAACGCGAGCGGGACCCCATCCCGCCGCTGGTCGAGTCGCACCCGGACATCGACGTGGTCGACGCCTACGAGATCCAGCTGATCAACATCCGCCGCCGGGACGCGCCGATCGCCGGGCACAAGGTCGGGCTGTCCTCACCGGCGATGCAGCAGATGATGGGCGTCGACGAGCCCGACTACGGGCACCTCCTCACCGACATGGCCGTGGCCGAGGACGTCCCCGTCGACACCCGCGCCTACTGCTTCCCGCGGGTGGAGGTCGAGGTCGGGTTCCTGCTGGCCGAGGACGTCCCACCGGGCTGCGACGAGCAGGGCGTGCTGGACCGGACCGAGGCGCTGATCCCGTCCATCGAGCTGATCGACAGCCGCATCCGCGACTGGCGCATCGGCATCGCCGACACCATCGCCGACAACGCCTCCTCCGCCGGCTACGTGCTCGGTGCCGCGCGCGTGGCCCCCGGCGAGCTCGACCCGCGCGGCATCGACGCCGTGCTGCACCGCAACGGCGAGGTCGTCGCCGAGGGCCGCTCCGACGCGGTGCTCGGCAACCCCGCCACCGCCGTGGCCTGGCTGGCCGACAAGGTCGCCGGGTTCGGGGTGCGGCTGCGAGCGGGCAACGTCGTGCTGCCCGGTTCCTGCACCCGCGCCATCGACGTGCGGCCAGGCGACGCGTTCCGTGCCGAGTTCTCCGGTCTCGGCACCGTCGGTCTCACCGCGAAACCCTAGGGAGGTGCTTCGAAGTGGCGGAGCCACTTTCTCTTTCGGTGGGCGGGCAAGCAGCCTGCACCGCCGGAGGTTCTGAGGGGCTTCGTGGCGAGCACGCCGCGACGCCGTGTATTGGCATACATCAGGAGTGGCGCGCGGAGTCCACGAAGCCCCTCAGGTTCTCCTACCGGCACCGCTACGCACAAGGACTACACACAGTTCTTAGGGAGGCGTTATGACCGCCAAGGCGGCGATCGTGGGGTCGGGCAACATCGGTACCGACCTGCTCTACAAGCTCAGCCGTTCCCAGGACGTCGAACCGGCCTGGATGATCGGCATCGACCCGGACAGCGACGGGCTGCGCCGGGCCGCCGACATGGGTGTGGCGACGAGCGCCGAAGGCGTGGACTGGTTGCTGGAGAACGAGAGCCCGGACATCGTCTTCGAAGCCACCTCGGCCTACGTGCACAAGGCCAACGCGCCGCGCTACGCCGAGCGCGGCATCCGGGCCATCGACCTCACGCCCGCGGCCGTCGGGCCCTACGTGGTGCCGCCGGTCAACATCGGCGAGCACCTCGACGCGCCGAACATCAACCTGATCACCTGCGGCGGGCAGGCCACGATCCCGATCGTGCACGCCGTGTCGCGGGTCGTGCCGGTGGCCTACGCGGAGATCGTCGCGTCGGTGTCCTCGGTGTCGGCGGGGCCCGGAACCCGCTCCAACATCGACGAGTTCACCCGCACGACCGCCAAGGGCATCGAGGTCATCGGGGGAGCCGAGCGCGGCAAGGCGATCATCGTGCTCAACCCCGCCGACCCGCCGATGATCATGCGCGACACCATCTTCTGCGCCATCCCGGCCGACGCGGACACCGACGCCGTCGGCGAGTCGATCACCCGGATGGCGCGCGACATCGCCGAGTACGTCCCCGGCTACCGGCTGCTGTCCGAGCCGCAGTTCGACCCGCCCTCGGCCGTCACCGGCGGCCAGGCGCGCGTCGCGGTGTTCGTCGAGGTCGAGGGCGCGGGCGACTTCCTGCCGAAGTACTCCGGGAATCTCGACATCATGACCGCCGCCGCCGTGCGGGTCGGCGACGAGCTCGCCCGCACCGGGGCGCTGCAGAAGGAGGCCGCGCGGTGACCGGACTGCCGAAGACGTACAGCACCGAGCTGGACCTGCGCATCACCGACACGTCGTTGCGCGACGGCTCGCACCACAAGCGCCACCAGTTCACCGCCGACGAGGTGCGCGGCATCGTCACCGCGCTCGACGAGGCCGGGGTGCCGGTCATCGAGGTGACCCACGGCGACGGGCTCGGCGGGTCGTCGTTCAACTACGGCTTCTCCCGAACGCCGGAGCAGGAACTGATCACGCTGGCGGCCGAGACCGCGCGCAACGCCAAGATCGCCGTGTTGATGCTGCCCGGCGTCGGCGTCACCGACGACATCGTCATCTCCCGCGACAACGGCGCCTCGGTGTGCCGGATCGCCACCCACTGCACCGAGGCCGACGTGTCCGTGCAGCACTTCGGGCTGGCGCGCGAGCAGGGCATGGAGACCGTCGGGTTCCTCATGATGGCCCACTCCCAGCCGCCGGAGGTGCTGGCCAAGCAGGCCCGCATCATGGTCGACGCGGGCTGCCAGTGCGTCTACGTCGTCGACTCCGCCGGGGCGCTGGTGCTGGAGCAGGTCGCCGAGCGGGTCCAGGCCCTCGACGCCGAGATCGGCGGCGACGCGCAGATCGGTTTCCACGGGCACGAGAACCTCGGCGTCGGCGTGGCCAACTCGGTCGCGGCCGCGCGCGCCGGTGCCGTCCAGATCGACGGCAGCGCACGGCGTTTCGGCGCCGGAGCGGGCAACACACCGGTGGAGGCGTTCGTCGGCGTGTGCGACAAGCTCGGGTTCACCACCGGCGTGGACTTCTTCGCCATCGCCGACGCCGCCGAGGACGTGGTGCGCCCGGCGATGCCGGAGGAATGCCTGCTCGACCGCTCCGCGCTGATGATGGGCTACGCCGGGGTGTACTCCAGCTTCCTCAAGCACGCCGCCAACCAGGCCGAGCGCTACGGCGTCAGCCAGGCGCAACTGCTGGTGCGGGCCGGCGAGCGCAAGCTCGTGGGCGGCCAGGAGGACCAGCTGATCGACATCGCGCTGGAGCTGCAGCGCGAGCAGACCAAGTGAGACGGGAGCACCGCATGAGCGACAGCACCGAAGTCGTCGAGGCAGTGCGCAAACTCCTTCCCGCGCTGCGGGATCGGGCGCAGCAGGCCGAGGACGGACGCAAGATCCCGGCGGAATCGATCGCCGAGCTGCAGGACGCGGGCTTCTTCAAGCTGCTGCAACCGCAGCGCTACGGCGGCTGCGAGGCCGACCCGGTGGAGTTCTACACCGCGGTCAAGCTCATCGCGAGCGCCTGCGGTTCCACCGGCTGGGTCGCCTCCATCCTGGGCGTGCACCCCTGGCACCTGGCGCTGTTCCCGCAGCAGGCGCAGGAGGACGTCTGGGGTTCCGACGACAACACCCGGATCTCCTCGTCGTACGCGCCGATGGGCAAGGCCACCGTCGTCGACGGCGGCTACCGGCTGTCGGGCAAGTGGAGCTTCTCCTCCGGCTGCGACCACGCGAGCTGGGTGTTCGTCGGCGGGCCCGCGCTCGACGGTGACGGCAAGATGGTCGACTTCTGCACGTACCTGCTGCCGCTGGGCGACTACGCCATCAACGACGTGTGGGACACCGTCGGCCTGCGCGGCACCGGCAGCAACGACATCGTCGTCGACGACGTGTTCATCCCGTCGCACCGGGCGCTGAGCTTCATGTCGATGTCGAAGACGGACTGCCCGGGTCACCAGGTCAACACCGCGCCGCTGTACCGGCTGCCGTGGGGGACCGTGCACCCGTCGACGATCACCGCGCCGATCATCGGCATGGCTCAGGGCGCCTACGACGCGCACGTCGAGCACCAGGCCAAGCGGGTCCGCGCCGCCTACGCCGGTGAGCAGGCCAAGGACGACCCGTTCGCCAAGGTCCGCATCGCCGAGGCCGCCAGCGAGATCGACGCCGCCTGGCTGCAGCTGTCGACCAATATCGCCGACGAGCTGGCGCTGCTGAAGGCGGGTGAGGAGGTCCCGATGTCGTTGCGGCTCAAGGCCCGTCGCGACCAGGTTCGGGGCACCGCGCGGGCGATCTCCGCGGTGGACCGGCTCTTCGAGAACTCCGGCGGCCGAGCGCTGCAGGCGGGCACGCCGATCCAGCGGTTCTGGCGGGACGCGCACGCCGGCCGGGTGCACGCGGCCAACGACGCCGAGCGCGCCTACACGATGTTCGGCAGCGGGGAATTCGGTCTACCGGTGAAGGATTCGATGGTCTGATGGTGGAGATCAAGAGCCAGGACGCGACCCTGCCCTCCGGGCTGACGCTGCACTACCACGAAGCGGGCGTCGGCAACGAGTCCACAGTGGTCATGCTGCACGGCGGTGGGCCCGGGGCCTCGGCGTGGAGCAACTTCAGCCGCAACGTCGAGGCGTTCGCCGAGGAGTTCCACGTCATCGGCGTGGACCAGCCCGGGTTCGGCAAGTCCTCGAAACCGACCGAGCACGGCCAGTACTTCACCCACAGCGCGGGCGCTCTCAAGGAGCTCTTCGACGTGTTGGGCGTGGCCAAGGCCCACCTGCTCGGCAACTCGCTCGGCGGCGGCACCGCCGTGCGCTTCGCGCTGGACCACCCGGACCGGGCGGGCCGGTTGGTGCTGATGGGGCCGGGAGGTCTCAGCGTCAACGTGTTCGCGCCGGACCCGACCGAGGGCGTGCAGAAGCTCGGCCTGTTCGGGGCACCGCCCGGGCCCAGCAAGGAGAAGCTGGAAGCGTTCCTGCGGACGATGGTCCACGACCAGTCGCTCATCACCGAGGAACTGCTGGAGGAGCGCTTCGCCGCCGCCAGCGCGCCCGAGTCGCTGGCTGCCATGAAGGCGATGGGCCGTTCCTTCGCCCAGCCCGAGACCTACGAGGAAGGTCTGCTGTGGCGGGAGGCCTACAAGCTGCGGCAGCGGGTGCTGCTGATCTGGGGCCGCGAGGACCGGGTCAACCCGCTCGACGGGGCGCTGCTGGCGCTCAAGCTCATCCCGCGCGCGCAGCTGCACGTCTTCGGCCGCTGCGGGCACTGGGCGCAGCTGGAGAAGTTCGAGGAGTTCAACAAGCTGACCCGCGATTTCCTGCTCAACTAACAGGGAGGTAGTCCGATGGGGATTCGCTCGCTCGGGTACCTGCGCATCGAGGCCACCGACATCGACGCGTGGCGGACCTACGCGCTCAAGGTCCTCGGCATGGTCGAGGGCAGCGGCAGCGACCCGAACGCGCTGTACCTGCGGATGGACGACTTCCCGGCACGGTTGGTCATCGTGCCCGGCGAGCAGGACCGGCTGTCCTGCGCCGGCTGGGAGGCCGAGCACGCCGCGGGTCTGCAGGAGGTCCGGGACTCGTTGAGCGCCAACGGGGTCGCGTTCAAGGAGGGGTCCAAGGAGGAGCTGGCCGACCGGCGGGTGGGCGAGCTGATCCGCTTCCAGGACCCGTCCGGCAACGAGCTGGAGGTCTTCCACGGCGCGGCCCTGCAGCACCGCCGCGTCGTCAGCCCCTACGGGCACACGTTCGTCACCGGCGAGCAGGGCCTGGGGCACGTGGTGCTGTCCACCCACGACGACGAGGCGGCGCTGCGGTTCTACCGCGACGTGCTCGGGTTCCGGCTGCGGGATTCGATGCGGATGCCGCCCGAGCTGGTGGGGCGGCCCTCCGACGGCGAACCGGCGTGGCTGCGGTTCTTCGGCTGCAACCCGCGGCACCACAGCCTGGCGTTCCTGCCGATGCCCACGCCCAGCGGCATCGTGCACCTGATGGTGGAGGTCGAGGACGTCGACGACGTCGGCCTCACCCTCGACCGCGCCTACCGGCGCCAGGTGCCGATGTCGGCGACGCTGGGCCGCCACGTCAACGACCTGATGCTGTCGTTCTACATGAAGACCCCGGGCGGCTTCGACGTCGAGTTCGGTTGCGAGGGGCGGCAGGTCGACGACGAGGACTGGATCGCGCGGGAGAGCACCGCCGTCTCGCTGTGGGGCCACGACTTCTCGGTCGGCAACCGGCCCCCGGGGCAGTGAGGGGAGTGGCGATGGGAGCCGTGGTTCCGCAGGTGGGCGGCCCTGCTGTCGACGGGGGCGACTTCCGGCGCGCGCTCGGGCACTTCTGCACGGGCGTGACGGTGGTGACGGCCGCCGGGGACGGCGGACCGGTGGGCTTCGCCTGCCAGTCGTTCTCGGCGCTGTCCCTGGACCCGCCGCTGGTCCTGTTCTGCCCCGGCAGGGCGTCCCGCACGTGGCCGCTGATCGAGCGAGCCGGCCACTTCTGCGTCAACGTCCTCTCCGCCGAGCAGCGCGAGGTCTCCGCGGTCTTCGGCCGCCGCGGTGAGGACAAGTTCGCGAACCTGACCTGGGCCCCGGCCCCGTCCGGCGCCCCGATCCTCGACGGCGCCCTCACCTGGCTCGACTGCGAGGTGGACAACGTCCTCGACGGAGGGGACCACCACATCGTCGTGGGCAGGGTCCACACCCTCGGAGAACCCGCGGACGAAGACCCCCTGCTGTTCTACAAGGGCGCCTACACGGGCATCACCCACCCCACCACCCCGGCCCGGTACTGGCCCGAGGACTTCCTCACCGGAACCCCGGAGGACTGGCTCTGAGAGTCCTCCACCTCAAACGCCCACCCGACTCGGTGGGGGAGGGAAGTTTTCATGAAAACTTCCCTCCCCCAACCACGACTCAGAACCCGGGGACCCACCGGGACCACACGACGAAAGTCCACCGCACGGAGGCCGCGGTGGACTTTCGCGTTCCTGGGGCGGGGAAGTTTTCATGAAAACTGCGCGACTCGAAGGGAACCGAGGTTTTCATGAAAACCTCCCGTTGGGTGGGGAGGTTTTCATGAGAACTGCGCGTTGGGGGGGGGGGGGGGGGGGGGGGGGGGGTCAGAGGCGTTCGATGATCGTGCCCGTCGAGAGGGCGCCGCCCGCGCACATGGTGACCAGGGCCGTGGTGCCGTCGCGGCGCTCCAGCTCGTGCAGGGCCGAGGTGAGCAGCCGGGCGCCGGTGCTGCCGACCGGGTGGCCGAGCGCGATGGCGCCACCGTTGACGTTGACCCGGTCCATGTCGGGTCCGTGGACGCCCGCCCAGGACAGCACGACCGAGGCGAAGGCCTCGTTGACCTCGAAGACGTCGATGTCGCCGATCTTCATGCCGCTGCGCGCCAGCACCCGCTCGGTGGCCTGCACCGGCCCGTCGAGGTGGTAGTAGGGCTCGGCGCCCACCAGGCACTGCGACACGATCCGGGCGCGCGGGCGCAGGCCCAGGGCCTGCGCCCGGTCGGAGTCCATCAGCAGCAGCGCCGCGGCACCGTCGGAGATCTGCGAGGAGCTGCCCGCGGTGTGCAGGCCGTCGTCGAGGACCGGCTTGAGCCCGCCGAGGGCTTCCAGGCTGGTCTCGCGCAGGCCCTGGTCGCGGGCGACGTCCTCGTCGCCGACGCGGACCGGGACGATTTCCCGGTCGAAGCGGCCCTCCTGCCACGCCCGCTGCGCGCGCTCCTGCGAGCGGACGCCGAAGCGGTCCAGGTCCTCGCGGGTGATGCCGCGCCGGCCGGCGATGCGGTCGGCGGCCAGGAACTGGTTCGGCATGTCGATGTCCCAGGCGTCGGGTTTGGGCTTGCCGACGTCGACGCCGATGTTGCTGCCCAGCGGCACCCGCGTCATCGCCTCGACGCCGCACGACACGCCCACGTCGATGGCGCCGGTGGCGATGAGCCCTGCGACGAGGTGGGTGGCCTGCTGGGCCGACCCGCACTGGGCGTCGATCGAGGTGCAGCCGGTCTGCTCGGGCAGCCCGGCGTGCAGCCAGGCGGTCCGGGTGACGTTGCCCGCCTGCTCACCGGCCTGGGTGACGCAGCCGCCGATGACCTGTTCCACCGCGGCCGGGTCGACGCCCGCGCGTTCCAGCAGGCCGCGCTGGGCGGCGCCGAGGATCTCCGAGGCGTGCAGCCCGGACAGCCAGCCCTTGCGCTTGCCGATCGGCGTGCGCACCGCCTCCACGATCACCGGAGTGCCCACCTGAATCTCCTCTCACCGCGATCACTACCGAGATGAATCTAGAACATGTTATCTCTGTGCGCCACGGTCCTGTTCGAGGGCGGACGATCTTCCCCTTTGCTTGTACGATTCATGTGCAGTGAAAGGGGTTTACCGGGCTCGTTTCTTGTGGTTCGCTTCACATAGAACTCGTTTCAGTTCGTGCAGCGCAGGAGGTAGCCGTGGCAGCACCGAGCCTTCCGGAGGGCTTCGACTTCACCGACCCCGATCTCTACTCCGAGCGGGTGCCGCTGGAGGAATTCGCGGAGCTCCGGCGCACCGCGCCCATCTGGTGGAACAGGCAGCCGTTCCGCAAGTCCGGGTTCGAGGACGAGGGGTACTGGGTCGTCACCCGGCACGAGGACGTCAAGGAGATCTCGCGCCGCACCGACGTGTTCTCCACCTACGAGAACACCGCGATCATCCGGTTCAACGAGGAGATGAGCCGCGACCAGATCGAGATGCAGCGGTTCGTCATGCTCAACATCGACCCCCCCGAGCACACCAAGGTCCGGCGCCTGGTGGCGCGCGGGTTCACGCCGCGCGCGGTCAACAGCCTGGAGGAGGTGCTCCACCAGCGGGCCGAGGCGATCGCGACCGGCGCCCTGGAATCCGGCACCGGCGACTTCGTCACCGACATCGCCTGCGAGCTGCCGCTGCAGGCCATCGCGGAGCTGCTGGGCGTGCCGCAGGACCACCGGAAGGACATCTTCGACTGGTCCAACCAGATGGTCGCCTACGACGACCCCGAGTACGACATCGACCCGGAGACGGCCGCGGCGGAGATGCTCGGCTACTTCATGGGCGTGGCCGACCAGAAGCGCAAGTGCCCGATGGACGACATCGTCACCAAGCTCGTCGAGGCCGACGTCGACGGGAGCGCGCTCAGCGACGACGAGTTCGGGTTCTTCACGATCCTGCTGGCGGTGGCCGGCAACGAGACCACTCGCAACGCCATCAGCCACGGCATGCACGCGTTCCTGCAGAACCCCGACCAGTGGGAGCTCTACAAGCGGCAACGCCCGCAGACCACCGCCGACGAGATCGTCCGCTGGGCCACCCCGGTGGTGTCGTTCCAGCGCACCGCGCTGGCCGACGTCGAGCTCTCCGGCGTGCAGATCAAGAAGGGCGAGCGGGTCGGGATGTTCTACAGCTCGGCCAACTTCGACCCGGAGGTCTTCGACCAGCCGGAGCGCTTCGACATCACCCGCGACCCGAATCCGCACGTCGGCTTCGGCGGCACGGGCGCGCACTACTGCCTGGGGGCGAGCCTGGCGCGGCTGGAGATCGACCTGATCTTCAACGCCATCGCCGACCACATGCCCGACATCCGCCAGCTCGCCGAACCCCGCCGCCTCCGCTCCGGCTGGCTCAACGGCATCAAGGAATACCGGGTCCAGTACCGCTGACCGACGCGGTGCCCCGGCCCGAACGCCGGGGCACCCCCGGTTCCCTCCGCCCCCAGAGGTTCCCGATTTCAATGGAAGTCAGGTCCCCGATTTCCATTGAAATCGGGAACCCCTGGGGCAGGACGGTTCGGGTGGGTGAGTGGTGGAGATGAGGAAGGCGCCGTTCCCCTGGGGAGGGGGACGGCGCCTTCTCGGTGGTGGGTCAGCGGAGGGTGGCGACTGCTCTGTCGAACTCCCAGAAGGCCCTGAGGGCCGTGACCCGGCCCTGGTCGTCGACCCGGTAGGTGAAGACGCCCTCGGCGTCCATCGCGGAGCCGTCGGGGAGGTGGGTGGTGATGGTGCCGGTGTTGGCGACCTCGTTGCCGCAGGCGAACGAGTCCTCGATGGTGAACTCGATGCGCTCGGCCTGGGCGATCGCCGTCTCCCAGAACGCGGCGATGGCCTCCCGGCCGTGGTGGCCCTTGCCGTCGGGGTCGAACGCCGAGGGACCCACCGGGTCCTCGACGACGGCGTCGTCGGCGAACAGCGACAGCCACTCGTCCTTCGCACCTCGCGAGACCGCGTCCATCGACGCCAGGGCGGCGTCGCGGGCCGGGTGCGACGTGCGGGTGGCCTTCCAGTGCACTCCGCTCATGCGGCCTCCTCAGACCTTCTCGATGACCTCGGCGGCGAACTTGCGGACCGAGTCCAGCTTGGCCTCCAGCGGGGCGTCGAAGCCGTGGCCGTCGAAGATCCACGGCACCACGATCGCGTCGGTGACGCCCACCTCGGCCTGCTCGCGGTAGCCGTCGACGCCGAAGCGGTCGATGCACACCGCCTGGATCTCGAACGGCACGTCGGCGCGGTCGTAGGAGGCGCGCAGCTCGCCGAGCCGGTCGATGGTCTCGCGCAGCTCCGAGAGCTTCATCATGGCCGACGCCCAGCCGTCGCCGACCCGGGCAGCGCGCTTGAGCGCCGGCTCGGTGTGCCCGCCGACGTAGAGCGGCACCGGCTTCGCCGGGGCGGGGGAGATCTGCAGCTTGTCGAAGTCGAAGAACTTCCCGTGGTACTCGACCATGCCGCCGCCCAGGATCAGCCGGATGATCTCGATCATCTCGTCGACCCGGGCGCCGCGCTTGGCGTACGGCGCGCCGCACCACTCGAACTCCTCCGGTGCCCAGCCCAGGCCCAGCCCCAGCCCGAAGCGGTCACCGGTCATCGCCGCGACCGACGACAGCTGGCGGGCCAGCAGCACCGGGTTGCGCGGGCCGAGCTTGAGCACCGAGGTGTAGAACCGCAGCCGCGAGGTCACCGCGCCCATCGCCGCGGTGGCGATCAGCGGGTCCACCCACGGCGTGTCGGCGTCCCACATCCGCGACCCGTCGGGCGTGTAGGGGTACTCGGCGGAGACCTTCTCGGAGTAGAACAGCGAGTCCGGCAGCGCGATCGAGGTGTAGCCGCACTCCTCGGCGGTGCGCGCGAGCTCGGTCAGCTGATCCAGCGGCGTCATCGCCACCGACATCGTGAACTTCATGTCAGGCTCCCGGTTTGTTCGATCCGACGACCCACATCGAGAAATACTGCGAGCCACCGCCGTAGGCGTGCCCGAGCGCCACCCGGGCGCCGTCGACCTGGTTGTCGCCGGAGTCGCCGGTGACCTGACGCGCCGCCTCGGCGAACCGCAGCAGACCGGACGCGCCGATCGGGTTGGACGAGAGCACCCCGCCCGACGGGTTGACCGGCAGCCGGCCCCCGATGGCGGTCTCCCCGGCCTCGGTGAGCTTCCAGCCCTCGCCCTCGGCGGCGAAACCGAGGTTCTCCAGCCACATCGGCTCGAACCAGGAGAACGGCACGTAGATCTCGGCGCAGTCCACTTCGGACAGCGGATCGGTGATCCCGGCCTGCTTCCACAGCGCCGCCGCGGCGTCCCTGCCTGCCTGCGGGTTGACCTGGTCGCGCCCGGCGAAGGTGGTCGGCTCGGTGCGCATCGCCGTGGCGTGGATCCAGGCCGCCTTGCGGCCGGTCGCGCTGGCCTCGTCGCCGATGACGACCGCGCACGCCCCGTCGGAGGACGGGCAGGTCTCGTCGTAGCGGATCGGGTCCCACAGCATCTGCGAGGCCATCACCGAATCCACCGTGATATCAGTCTGCTTCAGGTGCGCGTAGGGGTTGCGGGAGCCGTTGCGGCGGTCCTTCGCCGCCACCATCGCCCCGGTGTGCGTCGGTGCCCCGGAACGGCGGATGTAGGAGCGCACGTGCGGCGCGAAGTACCCGCCCGCCCCCGCGCCCACCGGCATGGTGAACGGCGGCACGATCGACAGCGCCCACATCGCGTTGGACTCGGACTGCTTCTCGAACGCCACCGCCAGCACCCGCTTGTGCACGCCGCCCTGCACCAGGCTCGCCGCGACGTTGCCGGTGGAACCGCCCACCGATCCCGCGGTGTGCACCCGCAGCAGCGGTTTTCCGGTCGCGCCCAGCGCGTCGGCCAGGTGCAGCTCGGGCATCATCACGCCCTCGAACAGGTCGGGCGCCTTGCCGACCACGACCGCGTCGATGTCCGGCCAGTCGACCCCGGCGTCGGCCATCGCGCGGTCGACCGCCTCGCGGCACATCCCGGCCATCGAGACGTCCAGCCGCTTGCTGGTGTGGTGGGTCTGGCCGGTGCCCAGCACGGCCGCCAACTGCTTGCCCATCAGGCCCTTCCCTCCATCACGCACACCAGGTTCTGCTGCAGCGCCGGGCCGCTGGTCGCGTGCGCCAGCACCTTGCTCGCGCGGCCCTCGAAGATCTGCCCGGCCGCCTCGCCGATGCGCGACAGGCCCGCGGCGAACATCGGGTTCCCGCACAGCGCGCCGCCCGAGGGGTTGACCGCGACCGCGTCGTCGAGCCCGAGAGCGCGGCGCAGCACGATCTCCTGGTGGGTGAACGGTGCGTGCAGCTCGGCGATCTCCACGCCGTCGGTGCCCAGGGCTTCGCCCGCGGCCTCGGTGGAGACCGAACGCCGCAGGTCGCGGGCGCCGATGCTGCCCGATTCGATGCGGTGCTGGATGCCGCCGATGTAGGCGGGCCGCTCGCGGATCTCGCGCGCCCGATCGGCCGAGGCGAGCACGATCACCGACGCGCCGTCGCTGATCGGCGCGCAGTCGTGCGCGCGCAGCGGATCGGCCAGGTAGGGCTCGGCCAGCAGCTCCTCGGCGTCGAACGCGCCGGAGAGCTGGGCGCTGGGGTTGCCCTTGGCGGCGGCGCGGCTGCGGACCGCCACCTCGGCCATGTCGGCCTCGGTGTAGTCCCCGGAGTCCAGGCCCATCCGCGCCTGCAGGCCGGCGATGCTCACCGAGTCCGGCCACAGCGGCGCGACCGAGTACGGGTCGAGCTGCATGGCCAGCGTGCGCCGCAGGTTCCCGGCCGAGGACTTGCCGAACCCGTAGACCAGCGCGGTGTCCACCTCGCCGGTCCGGATCTTCACCCAGGCCTCGAACAGCGCCCAGGCGGCGTCCATCTCGACGTGGGACTCGTTGATCGGCGGGAAGGCCCCGATCGCGTCGATCGCGGCGATGAACGAGAACGCCCGCCCCGCCAGGTAGTCCGACGATCCCGAGCACCAGAACCCGATGTCGGTCTTGGACAGGCCGGTTTGGGCGAAGACGTCCTGGAAGATCGGGACGAGCATCTCGACACCGTTCGTGGTGCCGGTGGTGGCGCGCACGTTCGGTGCCTGTGCGAAGCCGACGACGGCGACGTCAGTCATTCCAGCTCCTTCACAGGTGGTGGGCGTAGGTTTCGAACGGCGCGTCCGGTTCCCCGGTCGGTTCGAAGTGGTCGATGTTCTCCAGCGTGTGGCCCCACTGCTCGCGCGGTTTCCACGACGCCTTGACCCGCATGCCCATCCGCACCTGGTCGGCCTCGCAGCCCAGGACCAGGTGCAGGAACGCGATGTCGGCGCCGTCGAGCAGGATGTAGGCGCCCACGTAGGGCGGCTTGATGCGCTGGCCCAGGAACGGCACGTTGACGATGCAGAAGGTGGTCACGATCCCGGTGTCGGGCAGCTCCACCTCCTCCACGGTCGGCACGCCGTCGGTGGGGCAGGCGCCGCGCGGCGGGATGTAGACCTTCTCGCAGGCGGGGCAGCGCTGGCCGAGCATCCGGCCCTGCTTGAGCCCTTCCAGGTAGCGGCTCTCCTCGGGGGAGGCCGAGTGGGTGTACTCCAGCTGCACCGGCGTGGTCACCATCGTCACCGGATCGCCGCCGACGGGCTCGGGTGCCGCGGTCACCTCCCCGGCGGGTTCGAAGCAGGCGATGTCGCGAATCCCGTTGCCGCGCTCGGCCGCCCACCGGACCTGCACGCGCATCCCGGTGGAGATGGCCTCCGGTCCGGGCACGTCCACGGCGTGCAGCAGCGGGGTGTCGGCGCCGTCGAGGCGCACCAGCGCCCAGGCGAAGGGCCGGTCGAACGGCTGGCCGGGCAGCGGGTCGGGCATCCAGGTCAGCTCACCACCGTGCCCTGGGCGCCGACCTCGACGAAGTCGTCCAACGGCGCGGCGGTGTCCGGGTCGTATTCGAGGGGCGGCACGTGCACCCGGCCGTCGCTGCCGCGGACGCCGACGATGCCGCCGTCGCGCAGCGCGGTGGCGAATCGGCTGCGCGCGGTCCCGAGCGAGCGGGTGTAGTCGAAGCCGATGTTGAGCGGGGCGCTGAGCGGTTCGGAGATCCCAGTCACAACCCGAAGTGAAACATGTTCTCGCCATCCCGGCAATATCCGGTGCAGTATGGGCGGAGTCCGCGTGCGGTCGGGAAAGGGAGGTTCACAAGTGAAAGTAGGACTGCAACTGGGGTACTGGGGCGCGGCCCCGCCGCAGAACGCGCAGGAACTCGTTCTCGAAGCCGACCGGGTCGGGTTCGACGCCGTCTTCGCCGCCGAGTCGTGGGGCTCGGACGCCTTCACCCCGCTGGCCTGGTGGGGTTCGGACACCTCCCGCGTGCGCCTGGGGACCTCGGTGGCGCAGATGTCGGCGCGCTCGCCGGCCTCGTGCGCGATGCACGCGCTGACCCTCGACCACCTCTCCGGCGGCCGCGCGGTGCTGGGCCTGGGCGTGTCCGGGCCGCAGGTGGTGGAGGGCTGGTACGGCCAGCCGTTCGCCAAGCCGCTGGCCCGGACCAGGGAGTACGTCTCGGTCGTGCGGCAGGTGCTCGCGCGCGAGGCACCGATCCGCAACGACGGCCCGCACCACCGCTTGCCCTACGACGGTCCCGGTTCGCTGGGGCTGGGCAAGCCGCTCAAGCCGATCACCCACCCGCTGCGCGCGGACCTGCCGATCTGGCTGGGCGCGGAGGGGCCGAAGAACGTCGCGCAGACCGCCGAGATCGCCGACGGCTGGATCGCGGTGTACTACTCGCCGCGGGTCGGCGGGATGTACGAGGAGTGGCTGGCCGAGGGCTTCGCCCGCGAGGGCGCGCGCCGCACCCGCGAGGAGTTCGAGGTCGCGGCGACCTGCCAGGTCGTGGTCACCGACGACCCGGCGGCCGAGCGCGCCAAGCTCAAGCCGTCGGTGGCGCTCTACCTGGGCGGGATGGGCGCGCCGGGGATGAACTTCCACGCCGAGCTGTTCCGCCGCATGGGCTACGAGGAGGCGGTGGCCGACATCGGGCGGTTGTTCGCGGCCGGTCGCCGCGAGGAGGCGGTGGCGGCGGTGCCCGACGAGATCGTCGACGAGGTGGCGATCATCGGCGATCGCGACCACGTGCGGGAGCGGATCGCGGTCTGGGAGAAGTCGGGGGTCGACATGCTCCTGGTCGGCTGCCGCGACACCGACCACGTCCGCGCGGTCGCCGACGCAGTCGCACCGGACGCCCCCGCGGGCCCGTGATCCGGATTACTGCCGTATTCCGCACGCGGAGTACGGCAGCAATCCGCCTCCGGCGCGGCAGTGGTCGCGTGGTGACCGGATTGCGGCCGTGGTCGGGGTGCGGATTGCGGCCGCAATCCGGGTGAAGGGCGTCTCCCGGGGGATGGAGGTGGAATGTGTTCTCCGCTCGGGTGTCGGGTTTCCTCCTTTGGCAAGCGGTTGTTGGGTGGGTGGCCTTGCTCCAGAACTGCAACACGTTCTAGGTTTGTTCGGCTGGGGAACGCTCTCGCCGTCGACAGGAGTCCGCCGTGGCCGACATAGGACTGTGGAACATCGCCGACCAGCAGCCGAACCGCACGGCCGTGGTCTCGCCGGACGGTGGCTCGGTGAGTTACGCCGAGCTCGCCTCCGCCGCCGACCGGTACGGCCGCGGGCTGCAGAGCATGGGGCTGGAACCGGGCGACAGCATCGTGCTGATGCTGCCCAACGGTGCAGACCTGCTCGCCGCCTACTTCGCGGCCATCCAGACCGGGTTGTACGTGGTGACCGTCAACTGGCACCTCGTCGGGCCCGAGGTCGCCTACATCGTCGAGGACAGCGGCGCCAAGGCGTTCATCGCGCACGAGCGCTTCGCCGAGGCCGCCTCCGACGCCGCCGCGCGCAGCGGCCTGTCCAGCGAGGCCCGCTTCGCCGTCGGCGAGGTGCCGGGCTTCCAGCCGCTGGCCAACCTCGGCGCCGACGAACCCGCCAAGCGGCCCGACGTGCGCACCACGGGCTCGCCGATGCTCTACACCTCGGGCACCACCGGTCGCCCCAAGGGCGTGCGCAGACCGCTGAGCGGGGCCGATCCCGACGACGTGCCCGCCGCGAACGCGTGGTTCTTCGGGGTGTTCGGGCTCAAGCCCTTCGACGACCACGTGCACCTGTGCGGATCGCCGCTGTACCACACGGCGGTGCTCAACTTCGTGAGCATCTCGATCCAGTTCGGGCACACCGCGGTGCTGATGGACCGCTGGGGGGCCGAGGAGATGCTGCGGCTCATCGAGGAGCACCGCGTCACCCACAGCCACATGGTGCCCACCCAGTTCCACCGGCTGCTGGCGCTGCCGGCCGAGACCCGCGAGCGCTACGACGTCTCCTCGCTGCGCACCATGATCCACGGCGCCGCGCCGTGCCCGCAGGAGGTCAAGCGCGCGATGCTGGACTGGTGGGGCCCGGTGGTCGTCGAGTACTACGCGGCCACCGAGGGCGGCGGCACGACGATCATGGCCGACGAGTGGCTGCGCAAACCCGGTTCGGTGGGCAAGCCGTGGCCGGGCTCGGTGGTGCGGGTGCTCGGCGACGACGGCGCCGAGCTGCCCGCCGGGGAGATCGGCACCGTCTACATGCAGATGGGCGGGTCGACCTTCGAGTACCACAACGACAGGAAGAAGACCCAGGAAGCGCGCGTCGGGGACCTGTTCACCCTCGGCGACGTCGGATACCTCGACGAGGACGGCTACCTGTACCTGTGCGACCGGCGCAACGACATGATCATCTCCGGCGGGGTGAACATCTACCCGGCCGAGATCGAGAGCGCGCTGTCGGTGCACGCCAAGGTCGCCGACGTGGCCGTGTTCGGCGTGCCGCACGACGACTGGGGCGAGGAGGTCAAGGCCGTCGTCCAGCCCGCCGACGGCGTGGCGCCCGGTGACGAGCTCTCCGAGGAGCTGCTGGCCTACGCCCGCGAGCGGCTCGCCAAGTTCAAGGTCCCGCGCAGCATCGACTACGTCGATGAGCTGCCGCGCGATCCCAACGGCAAGCTCTACAAGCGCAAGCTGCGCGACCCGTACTGGGAAGGCCGCGAGAAGGCGATCTGAGCTGCGGTGATCCGCGCGCGACCGCGTGCGGCGGCGAACCCGGCCGCCGCGCGCGGTTCCGTGCTGCCCATCGAGGCCGGTGATGGCGGATCGCCCATTTCGCGGTACCTCCACCGACCTCTTGTCTTACGCGATAACACGTTCTACTTTTTTCGAGTGGCACTCAACATCGCAGATCTCTTCGAGCACGCAGTCGACCTGGTCCCTGAGCGCGTCGCAGTGGTCTGCGGCGAGCGCCAGGTGACGTTCTCGGAACTGGAGGAGCGCTCCAACCGGCTGGCGCACCACCTCGCCGCCCGCGGCGTCGGGCCCGGCGCGCACATCGGTGTGTACTCCAGGAACTCCATCGAGGCGCTGGAGGCGATGCTCGCGGCGTACAAGCTGCGGGCCGTCGCGATCAACGTGAACTACCGGTACGTGCCCGCCGAGTTGCAGTACATCTTCTCCAACGCGGACATGGTCGCGCTGGTCCACGAGCGGCGCTACAGCGACCACGTCGCCGAGGTGCTGCCGCAGGTTCCGGAGCTGAATCACGTTCTAGTGATCGAGGACGGTTCGGAGGACGACTACGCCCGGTACGACGGCGTCGAGTACGAGTCCGCGCTCGCGGCCTCCCGCGCCGACCGCGACTTCGCCGAGCGCAGCGCCGACGACCTCTACCTGCTCTACACCGGCGGCACCACCGGCATGCCCAAGGGCGTCATGTGGCGCCAGGAGGACGTGTGGCGCGTCCTCGGCGGCGGCATCGACTTCATGACCGGTGAATACGTCAAGGACGAGTGGGAACTCGCGCGCACCGGCGCGGAAACCGGTGGCCTGGTAAGACTTCCGGCCGCGCCGTTCATCCACGGCGCCGCGCAGTGGGCCACCTTCGGCAACCTCTTCGCCTGCGCCACCACCGTTTTCGTTCCCGAGTTCGATCCGCACGAGGTGTGGAAGGCCGTGGAGCGCAACGGGGTCAACGTGCTGGCAATCGTCGGGGACGCGATGGCGCGGCCGATGATCGAGGCGCTCAACGAGGGGGGCTACGACGCGTCCTCGGTGGTCGCGATCTCCTCGACCGCGGCGCTGTTCTCCACCTCGGTCAAGCACCAGTACCTCGACGCGCTGCCCAACGTCGTGATCACCGACGCGATCGGCTCCTCGGAGACCGGTTTCGGCGGCATCGGCATCGTCACCAAGGACGGCGTGCAGTCCGAAGGCCCGCGCGTCACCGCGGACCGCAAGCTCATCGTCATCGACGACGACAACAAGCCGCTGGAACCGGGAACCGGGCAGATCGGCTGGCTGGCCAAGTCCGGGCACGTGCCGCTGGGCTACTACAAGGACCCGGAGAAGTCCGCCTCGGTGTTCGTCGAGGTCGAGGGCACCCGCTACGTCGTGCCCGGCGACTACGCGCGGCTGGAGGCCGACGGGACGGTCACGCTGCTCGGCCGCGGGAACATGTCGATCAACACCGGTGGCGAGAAGGTCTTCCCCGAGGAGGTCGAGAGCGCGCTGAAGTCGCACCCCGACGTCTTCGACGTGCTCGTCGTCGGCGTGCCCGACGAGCGGATGGGCCAGCGGGTGGCCGCACTCGTGCAGCCCCGCGAAGGCGCGTCGCCGAGCCTCTCCGAGCTCGACGCCCACGCGCGCCAGGTCATCGCCGGCTACAAGGTGCCGCGCAGCCTGTGGATCGTCGAGCAGATCACCCGCTCGCCCAGCGGCAAGCCCGACTACCCGTGGGCGCGCAAGCACACCGAGGACCACGCCCCGACGGAAGTCAACGAACCCACGCGGAAATCCGCCGCGCGCTGATTCGTCGTGCGGTGCTGTGCGCAAGCGGCGGAGCCGCTTTCTCTTCCACCACGTCGGCAATGGCACCGCGGCGTCTCAGGTTCCGCTACCCGCACCGCTACGCAGGACGAGTAAGAAATAGGCCTTTGAGAGGAAGTCAATGCGAACTTCGCTGTGCGACACGCTCGGGATCGAGCACCCGATCGTCGCGTTCACGCCGTCCGAGCACGTCGCCGCCGCGGTCAGCAAGGCCGGTGGGCTGGGGGTGCTGGGGTGCGTGCGGTTCAACGACCCCGACGAGCTCGACCGGGTGCTGGACTGGATGGACGCCAACACCGACGGCAAGCCCTACGGCGTCGACGTCGTGATGCCGGCCAAGATCCCCACCGAGGGCACGCAGGTAGACCTGGACTCGCTGATCCCGGCCGAGCACCGCGCGTTCGTCGAGCGGACCCTCGCCGAGCTCGGCGTCCCGGAGCTGCCCGAAGATGAGAAGGAGCGCGGGGGAGTGCTGGGGTGGCTGCACTCGGTGGCCCGCTCGCACGTCGACGTGGCGCTGCGGCACCCCATCGCGCTGATCGCCAACGCGCTCGGCTCCCCGCCGGTGGACATCATCGAGCAGGCCCACTCGCACGACGTGCTTGTGGCGGCCCTGGCCGGCAAGGCCGAACACGCGAAGCGGCACGTCGACAACGGGGTGGACATCGTCGTCGCCCAGGGCCACGAGGCCGGTGGGCACACCGGCGAGATCGCCACGATGGTGCTGGTCCCGGAGATCGTCGACGCCCTCGCGGGTCGCGCCCCGGTGCTCGCCGCGGGCGGCATCGGGACCGGGCGGCAGATCGCCGCGGCGCTGGCGCTCGGCGCCTCGGGCGCGTGGATGGGCTCGTACTGGCTGACCACGGCGGAGTACGGCATGACGATGGGCGATTCGGTCACCCAGGAGGCGCTGCTCGCGGCGAACTCCAGCGACACCGTCCGCTCCCGCATCTACACCGGCAAACCGGCGCGGCTGCTCAAGACCAAGTGGACCGAGGCGTGGGCCGCTCCGGACGCCCCGCAGCCGCTGCCGATGCCGCTGCAGAACATCCTGGTCGCCGACGCCCACCAGCGCATGATGCGCGCCAGCGACCCCCAGGCTGTCTCCATGCCGGTGGGCCAGATCGTCGGCCGCATGAACGAGATCCGCCCGGTGGCCGAGGTCTTCGACGACCTCCTCCGCGAAGTCGAGGACACCTTCACCCGCCTCGACAAGCTCCGCTGAGATCCACCTCCGACGCCCTCCCGGCCCGCACCCCGGCCGGGAGGGTTTCTCACGTCCGCACCTCCCGGAGGTGGCGTCGTGGTGGCGGTGTTCCTCACCAGGGGACAGTTTTAGCCATAATTGACCGGACAAAAGGAACATTGATCATGGGTGATTATGGCTAAAACTGTCCCCCGGCAACGGACGCCGGCAACGCGACGCCGCCTCCTCGGGGTGGAGTCAGGCCTCGATCGCGGACTTCTCGGCTTGGGTCTTGGCCCAGCGGTAGTCGGCCTTTCCGCTGGGTGAGCGCTGGATCTGGGGGACCCGGAGGATGACCTTGGGGAGCTTGTAGCGGGCCATGTGGTGGGCCGCTTCGGCGAGGAGGGCTTCGTCCGAGACCTCTTCGCCGTCGAGGACTTCCACGATGGCGACCACTTCCTGGCCCCAGCGGTCGGAGGGGCGGCCGGTGACGATGACGTCGGCGACGGCCGGGTGGGCGGCCAGGGCGCGCTCGACCTCCTCGACGAAGATCTTCTCGCCGCCGGAGTTGATGGTGATGCTCTGGCGGCCGAGCAGCTGGATCCGGCCGTCCTCCAGGCGGACCGCGCGGTCGCCCGGGACGCTGTAGCGGGTCCCGCCGACGACCGGGAACGTCCGGGCCGTCTTCTCGGCGTCGCCGAGGTAGCCCAGCGGTACCAGGCCGTGCCGGGCCAGCCAGCCCTGGCCCTCACCGGGGGAGAGCTCGCGGGTGAGGTCGTCGTCGAGGACCGTGGTGTCCTCGGCGGGGGTGAAAACGCCGGTGTCGGCCCCGTTCCCGTCGGCGACCTGGCTCATCTGGATCCCCGTCTCCGACGATCCGACGGTGTCGACGAACAGCACGTTCGGCAGCTGCGCCCGCAGCCGGGCGCGCACGGTCGGGGTCAGCGGCGCGCCGCCGTTCTGCACGGCGAACACCCCGGAGAGGTCGTAGTCCCCGCGCTCCAGCTCGGCCACCATCGGCCGGGCCATCGCGTCGCCGACCACCGGGACGCTGATCACCCGCTCCCGCTCGACGGTGCGCAGCACGTCCGGCCAGTCCAGGCGCGTCGGATCGGTCGGCAGCACGATCGCGCCGCCCTGGGTGATCATGTGGAAGGTCGACCACTGCGCGGCGCCGTGCATGAACGGCGCCGTCATGATCAGCCGCATGCCGCCGCCACCGGCCCGCGCGGCCTCGGCGATCTGGTCGTAGGAGCGGTAGGGCTCGGCGCTGCCGAACGGGGTTCCGCCCATCGCGCTGACGTAGGCGTCGTGCTGCCGCCACATCACGCCCTTGGGCATCCCGGTCGTCCCGCCGGTGTAGAGCAGGTAGAGATCGTCCCCGCTCGGCTCGGGAGCCTCCCCGGGGGTGTCCACGATGGACTCGTACGCCACCGCGCCCGGCAGCAGCGGGTTCCCGCTGTCGTCGTCGACCTGGATCAGCAGCCGCAGACCGGGTAATCGGTCCCGGACCTCGGCGACCTGCGGCGCGAACGCGGAGTGGAACACCAGCGCTTCGGCGCCGGCGTCGCGGAACAGGTAGAGCAGCTCCTCGGCCACGTAGCGGTAGTTGACGTTGAACGGCACCGCGCGCGCCCGCAGCGCCCCGACCAGCGCTTCCAGGTGCTCGTTGCCGTTGTGCAGGTAGATCCCGACGTGGTGCTGCCCGGACTCGTGCCCGGCCAGCCGCTCGCGCGGTGTGTGGCAGCCGAATCCCCGCTCGGCCAGGTAGTGCGCGACGCCGTCGATGCGCGCGTTGAGCTGCGCGTAGCTGAACCGCCGCTCGCCCCAGACCAGCACCTCCTGGTCGGGAACCGCATCGGCGACCGTACGGAAGACCTCGGACAGGGCGAAGCTCGTGCCGGTCATCGTGGCTCTCCTCACCGAACTGGCGTGATGGGCAGGGACTTCCGGGGCCGGAACTCGAAGCTCGCCCCGGTGCTGATGCGGGTCACGGCCACCTCGTCGAACTCCGGCGCCGGGTCGTCGCGGGTGATGACCCGCGCGGTCCAGGCGTCCGCGGTGCCCTCGACGGCGACGTCGAGCCGGGGGTCGACCGCGCGCACCACGGCCTGCAGCGCGGCGGTGGAATCGGGCCCGCACAACGAGATCCACGCTCCGTCGTCGTGCGCCGGCCCCGGCCGCACGGTGATCGCGTCGTCCTCCCGGGACGCGCGCACGTAGGCGGCGGGGTTGAGCAGCGGGTGCAGCTCCAGGGTCCGCAGCGCCCCCGCGACACCGCCGGGAAGTCCCAGCGCGGCGTGGAGGCGTTCGGCGGCGATCCCGGCGATGCCCACCAGCTGCTTGGTGCAGATCTCCCGCGGGTCGTCGGTCCGCCGCGACACCGCGCGGACGAAACCCAGGTTGAGCAGGTGCATCTGCAGGCACACCTCGTCGGCCATCCGGACCAGCGCGGAGGTGCTGAACTCGCCGAAGTCCAGGTCGCTCAGCAGCGGACCGGTGTAGTCGCCGCGCCCGTCCTCGGACGGGTCGATGGGCGACAGCGGCAGGGTCGCCGCCCGGGACTCGCGCAGCGCCAGGCAGTCGGGGCTGGGGGAGACCGGCGGGTGCGAGTCGTCGATGCGCACCGTCCACGCGCAGTGCGGCTGCCGGTCGCTCGGCACCCGCGGCGGCCGGTGCACCGGCCGGACCTGCGCCTTCGGGTTCGTGGCGACCGCGGTGGCGTCGAAGGTCGGGTCCTCGATGTCGTGGCACATCGCCCGCACGTAGCGCTCGCCCATCGGCTCGACGTCCATCAGCGCACCGCAGTGGTCGAGGTGGAACTCCCCGGACCACGGGTCGTGCACGGTGTAGCGGAAGTCCATGAACTGGGGCGGAGCCCCGATGTCGAGCTGCAGCCCCTTGAAGATCGTCACCACGTCGTCGCCGCGGTAGTCCAGCGCTTCCTGCATCCGCCGGGTGTAGATCGGGCTGGCCGCCATCCACTCCTCGACGGCGATCCGCGCCATCTCCTCGCGGCCGAACGACGAGATGCACCAGGCCATCGCCGACCGGTCGATCAGCTGGCCCGCCAGCAGCAGCTCCGGCAGCAGCGCGGCCAGCCGGGGCCGGGACAGCGCCGCGTAGCGGCTCTCGGTTGCGTAGCTGCTCTGCATCCGTGCACCTCGCGACATTGCGGGGACGTTCGACTCTGCAACGACGGCCGGCCGGTCCCGGTGCTGCTGGACCGATCAGGGGCGCCCCCGCGCGGGGACGCCCCGAGGCTCACTTGCCCTGGAAGTTCGGCTTGCGCTTCTCCGCGAAGGCCTTCGGGCCCTCCTTGGCGTCCTCGCTCATGAAGACCCCGATGCCGTGCCGGGCCTCGATGGCGAAGGCCTCCTCCTCGGGGATCGCCTCGGTCTCGCGGATGGTGCGCAGGATCGCCTGCACGGCCAGCGGCCCGTTCGCGGCGATCATCTCGCCGAGTTCGAGGGCCTTGTCCAGCGCCGTTCCGTCCGGCACGACGTGGCCGATCAGCCCGAGCTCCTTGGCCTCCGGCGCCTTGATGTGGCGTCCGGTGAGCAGCAGGTCGGCGGCCACGGTGTAGGGGATCTGGCGGGTGAGCCGCACGGCTGAGCCACCCAGCGGGAACAGGCCCCAGCGCGGCTCGGAGACGCCGAAGCGCGCGCTCTCCCCGGCCACGCGGATGTCGGTGGCCTGCAGGATCTCGGTGCCGCCCGCGATCGCGGGGCCCTCGACGGCGGCGATCAGCGGCTTGGTGAGCCGGCGGCCCTTGAGCAGGCCCTCGATCTTGGCGGGGTTGAACGAGCCCTGGGCGTGCTGGTCTCCGGGGTGGTTGTTGCTCATGCTCTTGAGGTCGGCGCCCGCGCAGAACGCGCCGCCCGCACCGGTGAGCACGCAGGCCCGGATGTCGGGGTCGTCGTCGACGCGGTCCCACGCCTCGATCATGATCTTGATCATCTCGCCGGACAGCGCGTTCTTGGCCTCCGGGCGGTTCATGGTCACCACGAGCACGCCTCCGCGCTGCTCCACGAGGCAGTGCGGTTGCTCGGTCGCCGCAGTCGCGGTCATTGCGCCTCCTGACTGAGGGCGGTTCTTCCCGGAACCGCCCGTGATCAACGTCTGAAATGCCCGGTCAATTCGAGGAAGAACTGCCCTCTGCTCGCGCGGCGATGTCCAGCGCGGCCACGTACCCGAAGGTCATCGCCGGGCCGATCGTCGCCCCGGCTCCCGCGTAGGTCGAGCCCATCACCGCCGCGCTCGCGTTGCCCGCCGCGTACAGGCCCGGCACCGGCGAGCCGTCCTCGCGCAGCACCCGCGCCCGCGCGTCGGTGCGCAAGCCGCCCTTGGTGCCCAGGTCGCCGGGCACGATCTTCACCGCGTGGAAGGGTGCGACCTCCAGCGCCGCCAGGCTCGGGTTCGGCAGCTTCGGGTCGCCGTAGTAGCGGTCGTAGGCGCTGTCGCCGCGGCCGAAGTCCGCGTCGGAGCCCGTGGCGGCGAAGCCGTTGAACCGCTGCACCGTCGCCCGCAGCGCCTCGGCCGGGACCTCGATCTTGGCCGCCAGCTCCTCGATCGTCCCGGCCGAGTGCACGACCCCGGCCTTGTACCAGCTGCCGGGGAAGCGCTGCCGGGGCGGTAATCCGGCGAAGGTGTAGTTGTTGCGGTAGCGCTGATCGGCGATCAACCACGACGGGATGTGCGAGACACCGGTCTCGTGCCCCCGGTACATCGCGTGCACCGCGTCGACGTAGGGCGTCGCCTCGTTGACGTAGCGCTCACCCGCGGCGTTGACGATGATCGAGCCCGGCAGGTTGCGCTCGGACAGGCAGAAGTACGGACCCCGGGGCAGCGGGATCGACGGCCCCCACCACGCGTCGTCCATCAGGTCCACGTCCGCGCCGATGCGCTGACCGGCCTCGATGCCGTCGCCGGTGTTGGACTCGGCGCCCACGGTCCATTCGCTGCCGATCGGCTCGCGCTGGAACTGCTTGCGCATCCGCTCGTTCTTCTCGAACCCGCCCGCGGCCATGATCACCCCGTGCCGCGCGCGGACCAGCACGTCCTCGTCGCCGCGCCGCACCCGCACGCCGGTGACCGCGCCGTCCTCGACGTGCAGCTCGGTCAGCGGGCTGTTGAGCCACACCGGCACGTCCGCGCGCAGCAGGCCCGCGCGCAGCCCGGCGGCCAGGGCCTGGCCGAGCGCCAGCAGCGGCCGCTTGGTGGCCAGCGAGATCACCCGGCGCAGGCCGACCTTCGCCGAGGTGAACACGCCGCGCGGGTGGCGGGCGATGAGGTTCATCCACTTGTACTCGGCGGCGGTGACCGTGATCCCGGCCGGTGCGGGCAGGTAGGGGGGTTGCAGGTTGGCCAGCTCGTCGCCGAGCAGCTTGCCGTTGAACGGCTTCGGCTCCAGCGAGCGGCCCATCGGGGTGCCGCCGGGGGTCTCCGGGTAGTAGTCGGAGTAGCCGGGGATCCACTTGAGCTTCATCGGGGTGCGGCGCAGCACCAGCGAGACCATCTCGGGGCCGCGGGACAGCAGCGCCTCGCGGCGGTCGGCGGCGATCTCGTCGCCGATGAGGTGCCGCAGGTACGTCGCGGCCTTCTCCGGGGTGTCGCCCGCCTTCGCGCGCTGCAGAACCTCGTTGTGCGGGGCCCAGACGGCGCCGCCGGAGCGGGCGGTGGAGCCGCCGAAGTAGCGGTCCTTCTCCACGACCAGCGCCGACAACCCCCGGTCCGCCGCGGCGAGCGCGGCGGTCATGCCGGCGGCGCCGGAGCCGACCACGACGACATCGAAGGTCGCTTCTGTCATGGCACCTCCAGGTGGCCCTCACGATACTGAAACAGGTTATAGTTCTGTCGAGTTCAGCGCTACGCCCCAGTGTGATTCATAGCGAGAACGCGTTCCACGTGATCAGTCGTAGTCCACCTTGACCTTGGGCGTCTTGGGCAGCGACTGGCAGGCCAGGCGGTAGCCGTCGTCGAGGTCCTCCTGCTCCAGAACCTGGTTGTTGACCATCGTCACCTCGCCCTCGGTGACCCGGCACTCGCAGGCCGCGCAGAT
The DNA here is from genome assembly GCF_045278815.1 of Saccharopolyspora sp. ID03-671. Taxonomy (NCBI): domain Bacteria; kingdom Bacillati; phylum Actinomycetota; class Actinomycetes; order Pseudonocardiales; family Pseudonocardiaceae; genus Saccharopolyspora; species Saccharopolyspora sp. ID03-671. The sequence goes on along the minus strand of NZ_CP134054.1, from coordinate 1,477,226 downwards.
CCCCTCGGCGCACGACGACGGCGCCTGGATCCCGTTCTCCTTGAGCAGGTCGAGCAGCCGCTTGTCGGCGGGCCAGGTGAAGGTGTGCGCCTCGCCGTCGATGGTCACCTCGACCACGGAGTCCTCCGGCTGCGAGTCCTCGGTTTCGGCCGCAGCGGGCGTGGCGGTGTCGAACGGGTTGCCCGCCAGCGAGGCGAAGCGCTCCAGGTGGATCGACGACTTCGGGAACCCCGCCTCGCGCAGCGCTTTCCGCGCCGTGTCCATGAACGGCTTCGGCCCGCACAGGAACGCGTCGTGGTCCGGGAACGCCGCGGCGAGCGACTGCAGCGCCTCCTGCGTCGGCAGCCCCTGGACCGACTCCAGCCAGTGCAGCACCAGCAGCCGCCCGGGGTGCGCGGCGGCCAGCTCGGTGAGCTCGCGGGCGAAGATGACCGAGCGCTCGTCGCGGTTGGCGTAGACGAGCACCACGCGCCCGGAACCGGTGGCCAGCGCGGACTTCAGGATCGACATGATCGGCGTGATGCCGCTGCCCGCCGCGAACAGCAGCAGGTCGGCCTCCAGCGACTTCGGCGTGAACACCCCGGCGGGCTCCAGCACGTCGATCTCGCTGCCCGCGGCGACGTTGTCGCAGATCCAGTTCGAGGCGTAGCCCTCGGCGGTGCGCTTGACGGTGACCGCCAGCCGCCCGTCGGTGACCGGCGAGCTCGACAGCGAGTAGGCGCGGGCGACCGAGCCGCAGCGCTCGCTCGGGATGCGCAGCGTCAGGAACTGGCCGGGCCGGTAGGGCAGGCGGGCGGTGTCGACGTCGAAGACCACAGAGCGGGCGTCGGCCGTCTCCTCGACGACTTCGGCCACCCGCAGCCGGTGGAACTCAGGCATCGCAAGTCTCCTCGCAGGTCAGTAGGTCACCAGGATCGCGCTGGCCTCGGCCGTGACCTCGCCGTCGGCGACGATCTCGCCGGTGGCGAAGACCTTGCGGCCCTCCTTGCCGGTGAACCGCGCGTTGATGGTCAGCGGCGCGCCGTGCGGGGTGCCTCGGCGGTAGTCCACCGTCAGCGACACCGTCATCGACGGGTGCCCGGCCACCGCGACCGCGCGGCCCACTGCGTGATCGAGCAGCGAGGCCACCCAGCCGCCGTGCACCCGTCCCGGCGGGCCCTCGTAGGCGGCGCCGAGCAGCGCGGTCGACGACGTCGCGCCGGAGTCGTCGATCTCCACGCCGACCATCGGTGGCGCGAGCGGGTTCCCGGGCCCCTCGACCGGGTTGTGCACGCTGACCTGGTGGCCGTCGACGTGCGAGAGCAGCAGCGGCCGGTCGCGGGTGCGCTCGCGCAGGAGCGCCGCGGCCGCGGCGACGTGCTCGGCGGCTTCGCGCAGGTCCGGGCCGTCGACGTCGGTGTGCACGCTGGCCTCCACGAGTTCGCGGATCCGGCCGGCCAGCAGCGTGGTCTCGGCCGGGATCTCCGGGATGACCGGCACCGGGCCGGCCGCCGGCAGCGAGGTCGTGCCTGGTCTCTCGTCGGTCATCCGGTGGGTCCCCTCCTGAGCCGAATATCTAGAACATGTTCTACGGCTCGATTATGCTGTGTCAACGGGAGCTCGCCGAAGAAGGGGCAACCGGTTCTATTGCTACCGGGATGAATGGACCATAGTCTTGACACGTGTCTAGAAACCGGATGTGGTGCCGATGAGCGTCTGGACCGACAAGACGTCGAACCTGCTGGTCGACGGGGAGTGGCAACCCGGGTCGGGCGGCCGGTTCGAGACCGCGAACCCCGCCACCGAGGAGGTCCTCGGCACGGCGGCCAACGCCACCGCCGCCGACCTGGACCGCGCGATCGCCGCGGCGCGGCGGGCTTTCGACGAGACCGGGTGGTCGCGCGACGTGGACCTGCGGGTGCGCTGCCTGAAGCAGCTCGGGACCGCCCTGCAGGAGCACGCCGAGGAGCTGCGCGAGCTCACCATCGCCGAGGTCGGGGCGCCGCGCTTCCTGACCCACGGTGCGCAGCTGGACGCGCCGGTCGCCGACCTCGCCTACTTCGCCGACCTGGCCGCCGGGTACGAGTGGACCCGCGACCTGGGAGTGGCCGAGCCTATGGGGATGCCCAGCAGGCGCTGGACCCGGCGGGAGGCCGTCGGCGTGGTCGGCGCGATCACGCCGTGGAACTTCCCGCACCAGATCAACCTCGCCAAGCTCGGGCCCGCGCTGGCGGCGGGCAACACCGTCGTGCTCAAAGCCGCGCCGGACACGCCGTGGTGCGCGGCGGCCGTCGCCGAGATCCTGCTCCGCGAAACCGACATCCCGCCAGGCGTGGTCAACGTCGTGACCTCGGACGATCACGCGCTGGGCGCGCAGCTGCCGTCCGACGAGCGGGTCGACCTGGTGTCGTTCACCGGATCCACCGCCACCGGCCGCGCGGTGATGGCGGCCGCGGCCCCCGGCATCAAGCGGACCTTCCTGGAACTGGGCGGGAAATCGGCGTTCGTCGTCATCGACGACGCCGACCTGGGCGCGGCCTGCGGGCTCGCGGCGTTCACCGTCTGCACCCACGCCGGGCAGGGCTGCGCCCTGACGACCCGGCTGCTGGTGCCCCGGGTGCGCTACGACGAAGCCGTCGAGGCGACCGCGAAGGCCCTGCGCGGCATCGGAGTCGGCGATCCGGACGAGCCCGGAACCGTGTGCGGGCCGCTGATCTCGGCGCGGCAGCGCGACCGGGTCGAGGGCTACCTGGAGCTGGCGCGGCAGGAGGGCGGTGAGTTCGTCACCGGTGGCGCGCGCGCCGAGCGGGACCGCGGGTTCTTCGTCGAGCCGACGCTCATCGCCGGGCTCACCAACGACGCGCGGGTCGCCCGCGAGGAGATCTTCGGGCCGGTGCTGGTGATCCTGCCGCACGACGGCGACGACGACGCGGTGCGCATCGCCAACGACTCGCCCTACGGCCTCTCCGGCGCCGTGCACGGCGGAGACCTGGAGCGGGCGCGGGCCGTGGCCGCGCGGCTGCGCACCGGCACGGTCGGCGTCAACGGCGGTGTCTGGTACGGCGGCGACGCGCCGTTCGGCGGCTACAAGCAGTCCGGCATCGGCCGCGAGATGGGCGTGGCCGGCTTCGAGGAGTACCTGGAGACCAAGCTGATCGCCGAACCGGCGTAGGAGGGCGCAATGGGGCGTTTCCAAGACAAGGTCGCCGTCGTCACCGGCGCGGCGCAGGGCATCGGCGAGACCTACGCGCGGGCGCTGGCCGCGGAGGGCGCGCACGTCGTGGTCGCCGACCTCAACACCGAGTCCGGCGAGAAGGTCGCCGAGGCGATCACCGCCGACGGCGGGAGCGCGGCGTTCGTCGAGGTCGACGTGTCCTCGCCGGAATCCACCGCCGCGATGGCCGATTTCGCGGTGAGCCGCTTCGGCGGCATCGACCGCCTGGTGAACAATGCCGCCATCTACGGCGGCATGAAGCTCGACCTGCTCTGCACCGTGGACTGGGACTACTACAAGCGGTTCCTCAGCGTGAACATGGACGGCGCGCTGCTGTGCACCCGCGCGTGCGTGCCGCACATGCAGCAGCGCGGTGGCGGCGCGATCGTCAACCAGTCCTCGACCGCCGCGTGGGTCTACTCCGGCTTCTACGGGCTGGCCAAGGTCGCGGTCAACGGGCTCACCCAGCAGCTCGCGCACGAGATCGGCGGCATGGGCGTGCGGATCAACGCCATCGCCCCCGGGCCGACCGACACCGAGGCCACCCGCGAGACCACACCGCCGGAGATGGTGAAGAAGCTGGTCAAGGGCATGGCGCTCAAGCGCATGGGCCGGCCCGAGGACCTGGTGGGCATGTGCCTATTCCTGCTGTCCGACGAGGCGTCCTGGGTGACCGGGCAGATCTTCAACGTCGACGGCGGGCAGGTGATCCGCTCGTGAGCGCCGTCGGGTTCATCGGGCTCGGCCAGATCGGTGCTCCGATGGCGCGCAAGCTGCTGACCTGGCCGGACGGACTCGTCGTGCACGATGTCCGGCCCGAGGTCGTCGCGAAGTTCGTCGACCGGGGTGCTCGCGCGGCGGCCACCCCGGCTGAGGTCGCGCGGCAAGCCGGGGTCGTGTCGGTGATGGTGCGCGACGACGCGCAGGTCGAGGATGTGATGTGCGGGCCGGAGGGGCTGCTGGCCGGGGCAGCGGCCGGAACCGTGGTGGCCGTGCACTCCACCATCGACGAGACCACCGCACCCCGGCTCGCCAACATCGCTGCATCGCGCGGGGTTTCGGTGGTCGACGCGCCGGTCAGCGGAGGTGCGGTCGGCGCGGATCGCGGTGATCTGGCGGTCATGGTCGGTGGCGACGAGGAGGCGTTCTCCCGCTGCGAGGCGGTGTTCAGGTGCTGGGCCGGGCTCGTCGTGCACGCCGGCGAGATCGGGGCGGGCACGCGCCTCAAGCTCGCGCGCAACCTGCTGCACTTCATCGCCTTCACCGCCACCGCGGAGGCCCAGCGGCTCGCCGAGGCCTCCGGGCTCGACCTGCGCGCGCTCGGCGAGATCGTGCGGCACACCGACGCCATCACCGGTGGGCCCGGCGCGATCATGCTGCGCGGCGACACCGCGCAGCTGTCCCCGTCCGACGACTGGTACCCGATCTTCAGCAACGTCCGCGACCTCGGGGAGAAGGACCTCGCGCTGGCCCTGCGGCTCGGCGAGCGGCTCGGCGTCGAGCTGCCGCTGGGGGAGCGGGCGCTGCGCGACCTGGCGGCGGGACTCGGTGTGGGGAAGGAGGAAGCATGACCGAAAATGGCGCGGAGCGGCGGTTGTGCTTCCGACCGGGTGCGGGTGTCCCGCAGAACATGGAGGAAGCATGACCGAAAATGGCGCGGAGCGGCGGTTGTGCTTCCGACCGGGTGCGGGTGTCCCGCAGAACACGGAGGAAGCATGACCGATGAGCAGCGAGCACGGGGCCTGGCCAAGATGGGTGAGGTCTACGGCTGGGAGGTCTCCGACGGGCCGGGGGACTTCTTCGGCGTGACCGTCGACCACCTCTTCGCCGAGATCTGGTCCCGTCCCGGTCTGAGCATGCGCGACCGGCGGTTGCTGCTGCTGGGCGCGCTGGCCGCCCAGGGCCTCGACGACGTCGCCGACATCCAGGTGCGGGCGGCGCTGGGCAACGACGAGCTCGACGACGAGCAGCTGCGCGAGATCGGCCTTTTCCTGACGCACTACGTCGGCTGGCCGCTGGGCACCAAGTTCACCATGCGCATCGAGAAGATCCTGGGAGAGAAGGACCGCTCATGAAGTACGGCATCGTGCAGTTCACCAGCGACCGGGGACTCGCCCCCGCCGTCGCCGCGAAAGCGGCCGAACAGGCGGGTTTCCACTCCTTCTGGGTGCCCGAGCACACCCACATCCCGGTCAAGCGCGAGGCGGCGCACCCGGGCACGGGCACCGAGGAGCTGCCGGACGACCGGTACCTGCGGACGCTGGACCCGTGGGTGGCGCTGTCGATGGTCGCCGCGGTGACCTCGCGGATCCGGCTGGCGACGGCGGTGGCGCTGCCGGTCGAGCACGACCCGATCACCCTGGCCAAGACCATCGCGACGCTGGACCACCTCTCGGGCGGCCGGGTGAGCCTGGGCGCCGGGTTCGGGTGGAACGTCGACGAGCTGACCCACCACGGCGTCCCGAAGGGCAAGCGGCGCGCGGTGTTGCGCGAGTACCTGGAGGCGATGCAGCAGCTGTGGTCGCAGGAGCAGGGCGAGTACCACGGCGATTTCGTCGACTTCGGGCCGAGCTGGGCGTGGCCCAAGCCGGTCCAGCAGCCGCGGCCCCCGGTGCTGATCGGTGCGGGCGGCACGGAGAAGACGTTCGCCTGGATCGCCCGCTCCGCCGACGGCTGGATCACCACGCCCACCGAGGGCGAGATCGACGACAAGGTCGCGCTGCTCAAGCGCATCTGGAAGGACGCCGGCCGCGAAGGCGATCCCCAGATCGTCGCCCTCTCGGGCAAACCCGATTTCGACCGGCTCGCCCGCTGGGAGCAGCTCGGCGTCACCGAAGTCCTCTTCGGCTTCCCCGACGAGGACGCCGACACCGTCGCGGCCTACTTCCACCGCCTGGCGGGCAAGCTCGGCCTCGAAGAGTGAGGCTGTTGGACGGTTTTAGCCATAATCACCCATGATCGATGTCCGAAATGTCGGGACAATTATGGCTAAAACTGTCCGACAGCCCGCGGCTCCGCACCACCGGACCCCCACCGGGGCGGGAGGGGCCGAGTGGGGTTCGGGTCAGGGGACGGGTTCGCAGATGACGACCGGGATCTCCCGGTCCGTCCAGGACTGGTAGTCGTCGAAGTCGGCGTACATGTCGACCAGGCGGGGCCAGAGGTCGGCTCGTTCCCGCGGAGTTGCCGTGCGGGCCTTCATGCTGCGGATGTCGCGCTTGATCTGGACCGTGACCTCGGGGTTGGCGCGGACGTTGTGGTACCAGTCCGGGTGGCGCGGCAGACCGCCCTGGGAGGCGACCAGGACGACCCGGTCGCCGTCGCGCAGGTGCAGCAGCGGAGCCGTGCGCGGCCGGCCGCTGCGCTTGCCGGTGGTGGTCACCAGGCAGATCGGGATGCCCCGGGGAACGCGCTGCCGACCCGCCACCTGCTGCCCAGCACCCCGCCGGTGAGCCGGTAGAGCCGCGTGTTCGCCCGCGAGGCCACCTTGATGACCTTCCCGACCACCGGTGAATCCAGCTGCGGACGACGTGCTTTCGGCATCGCCTCAGTCCTCCTCCAGCGACAGCGCGGCCTTCGGGCAGGACTGCACCGCCTGCTCGATCGAATCCCGCAGCTCCGGGGTCGGATCCGCCTTGACGAGCAGGTTGTCGTCGTCATCGATCTCGAAGACGTCCGGCGCCACGGCCTCGCACATGCCGTTGGCCTCGCACAGGTCGAAGTCGACCACGATCTTCATCGTCACTCCCGTTCCCTCACCGGTCACCACAGCTCCAGCGGTGCCGTGCCCTTGCGGTAGTGACCGGGCTGCGGCACGCCGGACGCGGCGACCTCCATGCGCTTCTTCATCCCGGGCGAGAGGACGTCCGCCTTGATCATCTCCAGGAACAGGTGCGCGGCGTTGCCGAAGTCGAAGAAGTCCCGCTGCCACGACCACATCATGTCGCCGCCGTAGCGGAACCAGCTCCCGCCGATACCGGCCACCTGGTACGGAGTCCCGTCGGGTCGCTTCGCGTCGGCGACCTGCTTCCACAACCCGATCACCTCGCCCTGCTTCTCGTCGATGAGCACCCGCTGGTACGGGTAGCTCCAGCCCTGCAGGCCCTCCATCTCCACGCCCAGTGCGATGTCGCGGATCTCGTCGCGGCCCACCGTCATGAAGTCCTCGCCGGGCCCGGTGTTCCACCCGTAGGTGGCGTCGTGGGTGTAGAGCTGCGCCAACGGTTTCCAGTCGCCGAGCCGTTCGCAGCGCGCGTTCTCGTCCAGCCAGTGCTGGACCATGCGTTCCAGTTCTTCCCGAGGGTAAGCGGGCATGTCAAGCCTCCTCGATGCTCAAAGCCTGCGTGGGGCACTCCCGCACGGCACGTTCGACCTCGCCGCGCAGATCCGCGGGCGGCTCGCTGACCAGCACCTCGACCTTGCCGTGCCTGGGCACCGAGAACACCTCCGGCGATTCCAGCTCGCACATCGCGTGCCCCTGGCACAGGTCGAGGTCGCAGACGACTCGCATCAGGACTCCCTCCGGCGGCGGTAGGTCACCCGGCACGGCTGGGCGAGCTGGACGACCATCTTCGAGTGATCGTTGCGGTAGGACTCGGGCGGCTGCGCGAGCGCGAACTCGAAATCCCGCAGCAGGACCGAGAAGATCGCCTTGAGCTGCATCATCGCGAAGGCCGCCCCGACGCAGCGGTGCCGACCGGCGCCGAACGGGATCCACGTCCAGCGGTTGACCAGGTCCTCCTGCCGCGGCTCGGCGTAGCGCTCCGGGAGGAAGGCGTCGGGCTCGGGGAAGTCCTCGGCGATCCGGTTCGAGATCGCGGGCGTGGCCGCCACGAAGTCGCCCCGCTCGATGCGGTGCCCGCGCACCTCGAAGTCGTCCTGGGAGACCCGCAGCAGCAGGATCAGCGGCGGGTGCAGCCGCAACGCCTCCTTGATCGCCCCCTCCAGACGCGGGATCGCCCGCAGCGAGCGGAAGCTCACCTCCGAGCCGTCGGCGTAGAGCTCGTCGAGCTCGCCGACGACCCCGTCGAGCACGCCCGGGTTGCGCAGCAGCTCGATGAGCGTCCACGCGGCCGTGCCGGAGCTGGTGTGGTGCCCGGCGAACATCATCGAGATGAACATGCCGGTGATCTCGTCGGCGCTGAACCGCAGCGCACCATCGTCGTCGCGGACCGACATGAGCACGTCGAGCATGTCCCGCTCGTCGCGCGGCGGTTTCCCGGCGGCGGCCCGGCCGTCCATGATCTCCTGCACCAGCCGAACCAGACCAGCCCGCGCCTCGTCGCGCCGCCGGAAGCTCTCGATCGGCGCGTGCGGGTCGACGTAGGCCAGCGCGTCCGTCCCGCGCTCCAGGTCGTGGTAGAGCTCGGCGAAGCGGTGATCGAGCTGGTCGCGGAACCGCTTGCCGATCAGGCAAGCCGAGGACGTGTAGATCGTCAGCTCGGCGAAGAAGTCCAGCAGGTCGATCTCGCCCTCGTCGCCCCAGTCGGCCACCATGCGGGCGATCTCGGCGTCGATGGTCTGCGCGTGCCCGCGCATCTGCTCACCGCGCAGTGCCTGGTTGTGCAGCATCTCCTTGCGCCGCTCCGGTGGGGCGTCGAACACCACGCCCTGACCGAAGATCGGCGTCATGAAGGGGTACGCGGCGGCCTGGTCCAGGTCGTCGTCGGAGGAGCGGAAGAAGAACTCGTTGGCCTCCGCCCCCGACAGCAGCACCACCCTGCGCCCGGCGAGGTCGAAGGCGCCCACGTCGCCGCACTCCTCGCGGACCCGCCGCATCAGCGCGATCGGGTCGGTGCGCAGCTCGTCGAGGTGGCCGTGCTCGTGGCGGCCGCCGGAGACCGGTTTCGGGGCGAGCAGCGTCATGTCTCCTCCAGGGGTGCTTCGGGCTCGACCTCGATCAGGCTCAGGTGCACGCCGCGCGGAGCGGAGACCACGTGGTGCACGGCGTCGGCGATGTCGGAGGCGCGCAGGAAGTACGGGTGCCGCGCCAGTCCCCACTTCACCCAGTCGTCGAGCACGGCCTGGGTGGTGTCGTGGTCCCACTGCATGCCCATCGAGGTGGAGGTGGGGCCGGGCCGTACGACGCTGGCGCGCACGCCGGTGCCCTCCAGCTCCATGCGCATCGTCCGGGCCATCGCCTCCAGCCCGGCCTTGGCCGGCACGTAGGCGCCCATCCGGGGGCGCGGTTTGGGGACGACGTCGGAGCCGATGAACACCACGTCGCCGCGCCGCCGCTCCACCATCCCGGGCACGATCCGCGACACCAGCCGGTGCGCGCCGCCGAGGTGCACGTCCAGCTGGCCCGCGAAGCGCGGGCCGTCCATCTCGTGCACCAGGTCGGCGTCGAGATCGCCCGCGCCGTAGACCAGGATCTCGACCTCGCCCAGCTCCTCGCGGGTGCGGGCGACGAACGCGCTCACCGACTCGTCGTCGGTGACGTCGAGCGGCACGGCGACGGCCTGACCGCCGTCGGCGCGGATCTTCGCGGCGAGCTCCTCGCACTTGTCCACCCGGCGCGCGCCGAGCGCCACCGGGTGACCTGCGGCGGCCAGGGCCTGGGCGGTGGCCGCGCCGATCCCGGCCGAGGCACCGGCGATCGCGGTCGGCCTGCGTTCCGGGTTCGGTTCGAATCTGGGCATGGCTACCTGCTTTCCACGCGAACGGGCAGGGTGGCGAAGCCGCGCACGTTGCTGGAGTGCACCCGCCGCGCGCGGTCGAGGTCGACGTCGTAGTTCTCGACCCGCCCGACGAACTCGGTCAGCGCGATCCGCGCCTCCAGCCGCGCCAGGTGCGCGCCGAGGCAGAAGTGCGTGCCGCCGCCGAAGCTGACCAGCGGGTTCTCGCCCCGTCGGTCGAGGTCGTAGCGGTCGGGGTCGGCGAAGGCGCGCGGATCCCGGTTGGCGGCACCGATCAGCAGCAGCACCCGGGCTCCGGCGGGGATCGTGCCGCCGTCCAGCGGGACGTCCTCGGTGGCGGTGCGCGCGACCATCTGGCTGGAGGTGTCGTAGCGCAGCGTCTCCTCGATCCAGTCGCTGACCCGCTCCGGGTCGGCGAAGGGCTTGGCCCGCTCATCGGGGTTGAGGTGCGCCCAGTGCACGGCGTTGGCCAGCAGTTTCGTGGTGGTCTCGTTGCCCGCGACGACCATCAGGAACAGGAACGCGATGATCTCCTCGTCGCTGAGCCGGTCGCCGTCGATCTCGGCGGCCAACAGCGCGGAGGTGAGGTCGTCGGTGGGGGAGCGGCGGCGCTCGGCGAGCATGTCGGCGTAGTAGCCGACCAGGTGCAGCGAGGCCTCCATCGCGGCCTGCGGCACGTCGAAAACGCCTTCCTCGCGGTGCATCACGGTGTCGGCGAGCTCCCGCAGCCGGTCGCGGTCGGCCTCCGGCACGCCCATCAGCTCGGAGATGACGTCCATCGGGAACTTGCCGGCGAAGTCGGCGACGAAGTCGAACTCCCCGGACTCCAGCGCGGGTTCCAGGTGGTGGCGGGCGAGTTCGAGGATGCGCGGTTGCAGGTCGCGGACCCGGCGCGGGGTGAAACCGCGGGAGACCAGCGAGCGCAGCCGGTTGTGCCGGGGGTCGTCGAGCGCGAGGAACGACATGGTCCGGTGCGCGTCGGGTCCCCAGGCGGCCGGGTCGAGGGAGACGCCGTTGGCGTTGGACAGCCGGGTGTTGTCCCGGAACAGCGCGGCGACGTCCGCGTGCCGGGACAGCGCCCAGAAGTCGAGTTCGTCGTTGCGGTAGACCGGTGCCTCGTCGCGCAACCGCGCGTACGTCGGGTACGGGTCGTCGTGCACGGCGTAGTCGTAGGGGCTGAACACCACACCACTGGACATGTGTCCAGACGCTAGTACGGCTCGGCGAGTTCCGGCAAGCCTGCTCGCGACTGAATCGAGAACAAGTTCCGGTTATTATCACCCCGCGCTCCAACGCACCTTCCCTTATGTCGAGAACGTGTTCTAGTCTCGTGCGGGTACCGGTTGTCATCGGCAGGGAGGGCGGCGCATGGGACGGCTCGCGGGAAAGGTCGCACTGGTCACCGGCGCGGCACGAGGGCAGGGCGCGGCCATCGCGCGCGGCTTCGTCGCCGAAGGCGCCTCGGTGGTCATCGGCGACATCCTCGACGCACCCGGCAAGGAACTCGCCGACGAGCTCGGCGAATCCGCGAGCTACGCGCACCTCGACGTCTCCGACGAGCACGACTGGAGCGCCGCGGTCGATCACGCCACCGAGCGCTTCGGGCGCCTCGACGTCCTGGTCAACAACGCCGGCGTGCTCATGTTCTCCGCCCTGGAGGAGACCTCGCTGGCCGACTACGAGCGCATCGTGCGGGTCAACCAGTTCGGCACCTTCCTCGGCATGCGCGCCGCCACGCCCGCGCTCACCGCGGCCGGCGGCGGGTCGATCGTGAACTTCTCCTCGGTGGAGGGCCTCGGCGGCATGCCGCAGCTGGTGGCCTACACCGCGAGCAAGTTCGCCATCCGCGGCATGACCAAGGCCGCGGCCACCGAGCTCGGACCGCGCAACATCCGCGTCAACTCGGTGCACCCCGGCATGTTCGACACCGGCATGACCCGCGAGTTCACCGGCGAGGACACGGATCTGAGCCCGATCGGCGACATGGTCCCGCTCGGCCGCATCGGCCAGCCCGAGGACATCGTGGGGCTCATCGTCTTCCTCGCCTCCGAGGAGAGCACCTACTGCACCGGCGCCGAGTTCGTCGCCGACGGCGGAGCCACGGCGACCCACGCCTACTACCGCCGCTGAGAAGTTCCAGCGGTGACAGGACTTCCCGAAGCGCGAACGACGACGACGTCGCGAGGAGTGCGGTATGGGTGCTGAAGTCGTGATCGAGGGGTTGAGCAAGTCCTTCGGCCCGCAGACGATCTGGCGGGACGTGGGCTTCACCCTCCCGCAGGGCGAGGTCTCGGCGCTGCTGGGCCCCTCGGGAACCGGCAAGTCGGTGTTCCTGAAGTCCATGATCGGCCTGCTCAAGCCGGAGAACGGGCGCTGCCTGGTCAACGGCGTCGACATCTGCTCGTGCAGCGACCACGAGCTCTACGAGATCCGCAAGCTCTTCGGCGTGCTGTTCCAGGACGGCGCGCTGTTCGGGTCGATGGACCTGTTCGACAACGTCGCGTTCCCGCTGCGCGAGCACACCCGCAAGACCGAGGCCGAGATCCGCCGGATCGTGCTGGAACGCATGGAGATGGTCGGCCTCACCGGCGCCGAGGACAAACTGCCCGGTGAGATCTCCGGCGGCATGCGCAAGCGCGCCGGACTGGCCCGCGCGCTCGTGCTCGACCCGGAGATCATCCTCTGCGACGAACCGGACTCCGGCCTCGACCCGGTGCGCACCGCCTACCTCTCGCAGCTGCTCATCGACATCAACGCGCAGCTCGACGCGACGATCCTCATCGTCACCCACAACATCAACCTCGCCCGCACCGTGCCGGACAACCTCGGCATGCTCTTCCGCCGCGAACTCGTCCTGTTCGGGCCGCGCGAAGTCCTGCTCACCAGCGAAGATCCGGTGGTCGCGCAGTTCCTCAGCGGCGACCGGACCGGCCCGATCGGGATGAGCGAGGAGAAGGACCAGGCCAGCATCGACCGCGAGCAGCAGTGGCTGGCCAGCGGCCGGATCGCCGCCGCCGAGCGGGTGGTGGGCGTGCCGGAGCAGCTGCCGGTCAGCGCCGGGATGCCGGAACGTCAGGCCGTGCGGCGGCGCCAGGACCGCGTGCTGGGGATGCTCGACCAGCTGCCGCCCGCCGCGCGGGAGAGCGTGCGGAGCAGCATCAGGCCCGCGGCAGCACCCGGTCGGTGATGCCGGCCAGGTGCGAGGCCATCCGCTCCATCGGCAGGTAACCGCTGCCCGCCAGCACCAGCGAGCCCACGAACGCCGTCATCACGGCGTCCAGCGCGGTCGGATCGGCCTCGCCGACCGCGTCGGTCAGGCGCCGGTACACCTCGTTGCCGATCTCGTCGCGCAGCCGCTTGACCTCCTGCTGGTCGGCCAGCAGCGCCGTGGTGCACGCCCGCACCAAGGCCGGTTCGGCGGCCAGCATCCGCGCGATCGTGTCCACCACCTGCGCCACGTCGTCACCGGGCTTGCCGGTGCGGTCGGCCCCGCTCGGCGGCAGGGCCTGGATCCGCTTCCAGAACACCGCGGTGACCAGGTGCTCCTTGGAGGAGAAGTAGGAGTAGGCGGTGGCCCGGGAGACCTCGGCCCGCTCGGCGACCGAGCGCACGGTCATCGACCCGAACCCGCGCTCGGCGAGCTCTTCGACGGTCGCGTCCAGCAACTTGCGCACCGTGTCGGCGCGGCGACCTTCGACGACCTGGCGAACGGGTTCGGTCATGGGACGAGCCTAACGCTCGGCGGCCCCGGGCGGATTCGTGGTTGTTCGCCGCGTACCGCAGAATTCAAATGGATAACGAGTTCTACGTGGTGGGAATTCATCGGAGGAGGAGTCGGACGGTCAGTTCCAGGCGGTTGGAGACGTCGGTGGCCGAGGCCCTGCGGGTCACCCACGCCACCAGGTTCGACAGCCACACGTCGCCGATCACCCGGGCCACGGCCACCTGCTCCTCGCTGGGCTCGCCGTCGCTCATCACCGCGATGAACATGCCCTCCATCATCCGGTTCGCCGCGTCGACCTCGGTCGCCGCGGAGGCGTCGGCCGACATCAGCGCGCGGGTCACCGCCTCGGAGAGGTTCGGGTTGCGCTGGAACGCGCGGGTGAGCCCGCCCAGCACGAAGAGCAGCCGCTCGTAGGGCGTGTCACCGCGCACCGGAGCGCGGTCCAGGCGCTCCTGGATGCGCTCCAGCTCGCGGACGAGGCCGGCCACCAGCAGGTGGATCTTGGACGGGAAGTAGCGGTAGAGCGTGCCCAGGGCGACGTCCGCGCGCTCGGCCACGGCCCGCATCTGCACCGCGTCGAAACCGCCCTTGTCGGCGAAGGTCATGGTCGCGTCGATGATCCGCTTGCGGCGGTCGCGCTGCGCGGTGGCGGTGATCTCGTCCTCGGCCATCGGGTTGAGCGCGTTGCCGCCCTTGCCGCTCCGATTGGTGGGGCCACTCCGATTGGTGGGGCCGTTCCGATTGGCAGCAGAAGTCATCGACGCAAAAGCCCCCTAGCCCGTCGGCGGAAAGGCGGATCGCGCCACCCGCGAGATCACGCTAACACGATGGAATCGGTAACTCGTTTCACCGGTGTTTCGGATTCAGTTGCCGGTTTCGGGAACGTCGAGGATGCCTTCGCTGATCGCGTGCTCGATGGTCGCGCGCAGCCGGGGGCAGGTGTCGACCAGCGCGGGGTGCTCGCCCTCGGCGATGCGCGCGGAGATCTCCGGGCACGCCTCGGTGGAGGTGGTCCACTGGATGCTGGTCTGCTCCGGGCTGAGCTTCTTGACCAGCACCCGCACCCCGCACGTGGTGCAGGGCAGCGGGCGCAGGCCTCCCTCCAGGTACAGCCGCTGGTCCGCGGTGGTGCTGGCCGGGACGTCGGTGCGCGCGGCCGTCATGAGTTGCCGACCTCCTCGGCTTCGCGACGGGCCAGGTTCTCGGCGACCTCGGCTTCCCACGCCTGCACGGCGCGGGTGGTGTCGACCTCGAACTCGAAGCGGGCGGTCTGCTCCTCGGTGACGTCCTCGACGTCCACGTAGAACTGGTCGTACCAGCGGCGGAGCTGGTAGACCGGCCCGTCCTCCTCGACCAGCAGCGGGTTGTCGATGCGCGACTTGTTCCGCCAGATCTCGACGTCCTGCAGGAACCCGACGCCGAAGGACTTGGCGAACTTGCCGGCCACCATGTCGGCCTGCTCGTCGTCGAGGCCGGGCAGCTTCTTGACCGACACGCCCCACTGCAGCACGAAGCTCGTCGGGGAGACCGGGTAGTGGCAGTTGATCAGGTACGCGTCGATCGGTGTGCCCTTGAACTCGGTCCACAGCCGGTTGATCATGTACGACGGTCCGTAGTAGCTGGCCTCGGAGCGCAGCTGGGTGTCGTCGCCCGCGTAGTTGCCCTGCGAGGCGCCCACGTCGGGGCGGCCGCGCGAGTGCAGGTACTGGGTGGCGACGTGGCCCTCGAAGATGTTCTTGAAGTACGTCGGGAAGGCGAAGTGCACGTAGAAGAAGTGCGCCATGTCCACGACGTTGTCGATGATCTCGCGGCAGTTGGAGTTGTCGATCTGCACCCGGTCCCAGGTCCAGTTGGACCACTCGTCGGTGAAGACCTCGTCGATCCGCGGGATGGTGACCTCCGGCGGGGGAGGGTTGCCCTGCGGGTCGTGGTAGACGAAGAGCTGCTTGTTCTCCTCCAGCGTCTGCCAGGACCGGGTCCGGGCGCGGCCGGGAACCCGCTTGGCGTAGGGGATGGAGGTGCAGCGGCCGTTGCCGCCCCAGCGCCAGTCGTGGAACGGGCAGGCGACCGAGTCGCCCTTGATCTCCCCCTGGGTCAGGTCGCCGCCCATGTGCCTGCAGTAGCCGTCGAGCACGTGCAGAGCGCCCCGGCTGTCGGCGAAGACGACCAGCTTGGTGCCGAACGCGGTCACCGCGTGCGGCTTGCCGTCCTGGAACTCCGCGACGGGTCCCAGGCAGTGCCACCCCCGGGCGAACCGTTGTGGCGGGGCACCGGCATCGATCGTGCGCACCCCGTGCTCACGCTCCGTCCCGCTCATCGCGTCCCTCCATCAGTCACGTGTTGTATGTGAAACAGGTTATAGGAATATGGGGCAGAAGCGCCATCTTGCGCTGCTGCTCAATCGAATGAAAATTAGAACAAGTTATATATTTTGGTGGTGGTAGGTGCCGTCGGCCCGGGACAGCACCGGATCGGAGGTCCGGACGCCCTCGGCGGCCAGCTCCCGCTTGAGCACCTTGTGCGTGGAGGTGCGCGGCAGCTCGGTCACCAGGCGCACGTGGCTCGGCCACTGCTTGGGTCCCAGATCCGGCTGGGAGCCCAGGAAATCGGCCAGGCCCGCCGGGTCGAACCCGTCGGTGGTGGTGATCGCGGCCATCACCGCATCACCCACCTCCGCCCGGATCGCGTAGACCGCCGCCTCGCGGATGTGCGGGTGGCGCAGCAGGATTCGCTCGATCGGTGCCGTGCCCAGGTTCTCGCCGTCGACCCGCAGCCAGTCGCCCGAGCGGCCCGCGAAGTAGCAGAACCCGTCGGCGTCCAGGTAGCCCAGATCGCCGCTCCAGTACATCCCGTCGCGCATCCGCTGCGCGTCGGCGTCCGGAGCTCCGTAGTAGCCGGCGAACCAGCCCGGGCCCGTGGTGTTGACCAGCTCGCCGATCGCCGCGTCACCGTTGAGCAACCGGCCGGATCCGTCGAACTCGGCCGCGGGACAGGGCTTCCCGGTGTCCGGGTCGAGGACGGCGACGCCGTCGGTGGCCTTGCCGAGCGCGCCCGGCGGTGTGTCCGGCGTGCGCGTGACCGCGATCCCGCCTTCCGACGAGCCGAAGCCGTCCACCACGTGGCAGCCGAACCGCTCGGCGAAGCGCGCGATGTCGCGCTGGTTGCCCTCGTTGCCGTAGACCACCCGCAGCGGGTTGTCGGCGTCGTCCGGTTCCTCGGGCGTGGCCAGCACGTAGGACAGCGGGGTGCCGACGTAGTTGGCGAAGGTCGCGCCGAAGCGACGCACGTCCGGCAGGAACCCGGACGCGGAGAACCTCGGCCGCAGCGCCAGCGCGGCTCCCGCGGCCAGGCCCACCGACCAGCCCGCCATCAGCGCGTTGGAGTGGAACATCGGCATCGAGATGTAGGTGACGTCGTCGCCGCCGAGCCCGAAGCGCTCGGCCAGCATCCGGCCCGGGAAGGCGATCTTGGCGTGGGTGCAGCGCACCGCCTTCGGGTCGCCGCCGGTGCCCGAGGTGAACACCAGCGCCAGCAGGTCCTCGCCGGTCGCGGGCACCGGGTCGAGCGCGGCACCGGCGTGGCGGGTGACCTCCTGCTGCCAGGAATCCACCGCGAGAACCCGGATGCCGTCCAGGTCCAGGCCGTCCAGCAGGGGTGCGTAGCGGGCGTCGGCGAGCACGATCCGGCAGTCGGCCAACCGGATGTCGCGCTCCAGGGCGGCGCCCCGACGGGTCGGGTTGAGCCCGACCACCACCGAGCCCGACAGCGCCGCGCCGCCGAGCAGGAACGAGAACTCCGGGACGTTGTCGAGCAGCACGCCCACGTGCGGCGGTGCGTCCCCGGCCAGCAGCTCGCGCAGCAGCGCGGCGCGCTCGGCGCTGTGCCGGACGTGCTCGGCCCAGGTCCACTCGCGGTCCTCGGTGCGCAGACCCGGAGACGTGTCGTCTGCCCGGGCCAGCAGCAGCTCGGTGACCGTCGGCATCACCTCCGGCCGCTGCAGCGGGGAGCTCATCGCGCCGCCAGGCCCGCGCCGATCCGGCGCAGCTGCGCCGTCGCGCCGCCCAGCGAGAACTCGCCGCGCTTGGCCGCCACGAAGTAGCGGTGCAGCTCGTGGTCGAGATCGATGCCCACGCCGCCGTGCACGTGGACCGCGGTGTGCGCCAGGCGGTGCCCGGCCTCGGCGGCCCAGAACTTCGCGGTGGCGGCCTCCTCGTCGCAGGGCAGGCCCTCGGCGGCCCGCCAGGCGGCCTGCCAGAGCGTCAGCTTCGCCGCCTCGACGTCGATGAACCCGTCGGCGAGCCGCTGCGCCACGGCCTGGAAGCTGCCGATCGGGCGGCCGAACTGCACCCGCTCCCCGGCGTAGGAGCTGGTCCGCTCCAGCGCTCCGGTGAGCACGCCGACCTGCACCGCGCAGACGCCGATGGTGGCGCGCACGACCAGCCGCTGCAGGGCGTCGGCGCCGAGCGCGTCGGCGTCGGGCACCCGGGCGCTCGCGAGTTCCAGCCAGCCCTCGGCGTCGCCGTCGACGATCTCCTGGCGCTGCATCGTCGCGCCCGGTCGGCCGGGGCGGACGAGGAAGAGCCGGGGGCCGTCGTCGGTGGTGGCCGGGACCAGGACGAGGTCGGCGATCGGTCCGGCGGGGACGTTGACCTTGGTGCCGGTGAGCAGCCAGTCCTCGCCGTCGCGCTCGGCGCGGGTGGCGGGCGAGGCGGGGTCGGGGTTGCCGTCCTCGACCAGTGCCGCGGTGAGGACGACCTCGCCGCGAGCGGCGGGTTCGACCCAGCGGCGGCGGTGCTCGTCGGTGCCGGACTCGGCCAGCGTCGTCGCGCCCATCGTGATCGAGGGCAGGTAGGGGACCGGGGCCACCGCGCGGCCGATCTCGATCAGGATGCTGCACTGCTCCAACAACCCGAAACCGCCCCCGGGCAGCGCGGCGGTGAGCACGTCGGCCTTGGCCAGCTCGGCCCACAGATCGAGGTCGAAGCGGTCGTCCTGACGGTCGATCTCGCGCAGCCGTTCGTTGGTGACCTTGTCACCGAGGATCCGTCCGACGAGCCCGGCCAGGTCCTCCTGGGCCTCGTTGAGGGTGAAGTCCATGTCTTCTCCTGGAGGGGTGGGGGAGCGGGGCAGTTCTAGCCATAACTGTCCGGACAAAAAGGACATCGATCATGGGTGGTTATGGCTAAAACTGACCCTCGGTCAGCGCTTCGAGGGCGGCAGGCCGAGTCCGACGGCGGCGATGATGTCTCGTTGGACCTCGTTCGTGCCGCCGCCGAAGGTGAGGATCAGGGCGGAGCGGTGCATCCGCTCGATCCGTCCCGCCAGGGCCGCGCCCTTCGAACCGGACCGGACGTAGCCCGAGGTGCCGAGCACCTCCATGAGCAGCCGGTAGGCCTCGGTGGCGAACTCGGTGCCGAAGACCTTCGTCGCCGAGGCCGCGGCCGGGGCCGGGTGCTTCTCGGCGGTGGTGGCGATCTTCCAGTTCATCAGCTTGAGGAACTCCGCGCCGGTGTGCACCCGCGCGAGGTGCTGCTGCACCCACTCCTGGTCGATCACCCGCCGGCCGTCGGACAGCCGCGTCTGCGCGGCCCACTCCCGCACCTCCGACAGGGCCAGCTGAAGCGGGGCGGCGGAGGTGAGCGCGACGCGCTCGTGGTTGAGCTGGTTGGTCACCAGCGGCCAGCCCTCGTTCTCGGTGCCCACCAGAGACGACGTCGGCACCCGCACGTCGGAGTAGTAGGTGGCGCTGGTGGTCGGCCCGGACACGGTGTGCACCGGGGTCCAGGAGAAGCCGGGGGAGGAGGTCGGCACGACGAGCACGCTGAGCCCGCGGTGCTTGCGCGCCTCCTGATCGGTGCGGCAGGCCAGCCAGACGTAGTCGGCGTACTGGATCAGGCTGGTCCACATCTTCTGGCCGTTGATCACGTAGTCGTCGCCGTCGCGGACCGCGGTGGTGCGCAGCGAGGCGAGGTCGGTGCCGGCCTCGGGTTCGGAGTAGCCGATGGCGAAGTGGATCTCACCTGCCGCGATCTTGGGCAGGAAGTGGGCCTTCTGCTCGTCGGTGCCGAACCGCATGATGGTCGGCGCGATGCTGTTGAGCGTCAGGAACGGCACCGGGGCGCCCGCGATGGCCGCCTCGTCGGTGAAGATCAGCTGCTCCAGCATGCTGCGGTTCTGCCCGCCGTACTCCTCGGGCCAGCCCAGGGCCAGCCAGCCGTCGGCCCCCATCTGCCGGACCAGCTGCTTGTAGGCGCGGCCGTCGCCGTAGTCTCCCTGCGACAGCTCTTCGCGCAGCTCGGGTGTCATCAGGTCGGCGAAGTAGGCGCGCAGCTCCTCCCGCAGCTTCTCGTGCTCGGGGGTGTAGGCGATGCGCATGCATCCTCCCGGGGTCGGACGCCGTGTGAAACACGTTTCTAAAATCATAGACCTCAGGGCGCGATGAGGTCGAGACCGAGCGGTCACCGCGCCACCTTCGAATGTGTAACGTGTTCTAAGTGCGACCGGCACGGCGTCCGAATGGAGCAGTCACCCCCGCGTCCCGCGGATCGTTGAGTGACCGGAGCCACCGAGTGGGCGACGGCGTGACCGAAAGGTGGCCGAAACGTCCGCCTGAGTAGAACGCGTTTTTATACGCATCCGTGACCTGTTCTTGCTGGATGCGCTGCGCACTCGCCACTTCCGGACGTGGCACTTGATACTTAGCGAGAACACATTCTACTGTGTGGTGGCTAACACCTCCCCGCGACGTGGCGGGGCTGACCACGACCCGAGGTGAGGCGCACGTGTCGAGTGTGGACGGAAAGGTCGCGATCGTCACCGGAGCCGGTGCGGGACTGGGGCGGGCCGAGGCGCTCGCGCTGGCGCGGGCCGGGGCGAACGTGGTGGTCAACGACGTGACCGACGCGGCGCACGCCGTGGTCGCCGAGATCGAGGAGATCGGCACCAAGGCGGTCGCGGTCGTCGGCGACGTCTCCGACTCCGAGGTCTCCGGCCGGATGATGGCCGCCGCCACCGAGCAGCTCGGCGGGCTGCACGTGGTGGTCAACAACGCCGGACTGCTGCGCGACCGGATGCTGTTCAAGATGACCGACCAGGAGTGGGACGACGTCCTGCGGGTGCACCTGCGCGGCCACTTCCTGCTCTCGCGCAACGCCACCGCGCACTGGCGCCAGGAGTACAAGGACTCCGGCGCCACCTACGGCAGCATCATCAACACCGCCTCGGAGGCGTTCCTGCTCGGCTCGGCCGGCCAGCCCAACTACGCGGCGGCCAAGGGCGGCATCGCCTCGCTGACCGTCTCCACCGCCCGCGCGATGGCGCGAATGGGCGTGCGCGCCAACGCGATCTGCCCGCGCGCCCGCACCGCGATGACCGCCGAGACCTTCGGCGACGCCCCGGGCGACGGCGTGGACCCGATGTCGGTCGAGCACGTCGCCCCGCTGGTGGCCTACCTCGCCGGCCCCTCCGCCCAGGCCATCAGCGGCCAGGTGTTCGTGGTCCACAGCGGAACCGTCGCGCTGCTCGCCCCGCCCACCATCGAGCGGAAGTTCGCCGCCTCCGGCGAGCTCTGGACGCAGGCGGAGCTGGAATCCGGTCTCGGCGCCTACTTCGCCGACCGCGACCCGGAGAAGTCCTTCGCCGCCAACGGAGTTCTCGACATCCCGTAGCCGGAAGCGCGGGCACGCACCACTTCTCACGTCAACGAGGCCGGGAGGAAGCATGGGTATCGAGGAGCGGCGGGCATGAGCGCGCCGGTCGCCGGGGTCTCGACGGCCCTCGGTCACGTGGGCAAGATCGCCACGCTGGCCTGGGAAGTCGTGCGCTACACGCCGCGCAGGCCCTTCGCCGTGCGCGAGTGGATCCAGCAGGCGTGGTTCTTCGCCAGCGTCACGATCCTGCCGACCGCGATGGTGGCCATCCCGTTCGGCGCCGTGATCGCCATGCAGCTCGGCTCGCTGACCCAGCAGATCGGCGCCCAGTCGTTCACCGGCGCGGCCAGCGCCCTGGCGATCCTGCAGCAGGCCAGCCCGCTGATCACCGCGCTGCTGGTCGCCGGAGCCGGGGGATCGGCCGTGTGCGCCGACATCGGGGCGCGCACCATCCGCGAGGAGATCGACGCGATGGAGGTGCTGGGCATCTCGCCGATCCACCGGCTGATCGTGCCCCGGGTGCTCGGCGCGGTGCTGATCTCGCTGCTGCTCAACGGCCTGGTCAGCGTCGTGGGCGTGCTCGGCGGCTACTTCTTCAACGTGGTGCTGCAGGGCGGTACGCCCGGCGCCTACCTGGCCAGCTTCAACGCGCTGGCCTCGCTGCCCGACATCTGGGTCAGCGAGATCAAGGCGGCCATCTACGGCTTCGTCGCCGGAGTGGTCGCCGCCTACCGCGGCCTGAACCCCTCCGGAGGCCCGAAGGGCGTGGGCGACGCGGTCAACCAGGCGGTGGTGATCACGTTCCTGCTGCTGTTCATGATCAACCTCCTGGTCACCGGCATCTACCTGCAACTCGTGCCGCCGAAGGGGTTGTGAGATGGCAGTCCTGGACACGGCGCCCCCACCGACGCCGACCCCGATGCAGCGCCGCATCGCCAAGGCCGCGTCCCGGCCCGGCGACGTGCTGGCCAACCTCGGCTGGCAGCTGTCGTTCTACGTGCGGGCCCTGGCCCTGGTGCCGGTCACGCTCACCAAGTACCGCAAGGAAACCCTGCGGCTGCTCACCGAGGTCGTCTTCGGCAGCGGCGCGCTGGCCATCATCGGCGGCACGCTCGGCGTGATGGTCGGCATGACGATGGCCACCGGCGCCGTCGTCGGCCTGCAGGGCTACTCCTCGCTGAACCAG
Organism: Saccharopolyspora sp. ID03-671; assembly: GCF_045278815.1. NCBI lineage: Bacteria > Bacillati > Actinomycetota > Actinomycetes > Pseudonocardiales > Pseudonocardiaceae > Saccharopolyspora > Saccharopolyspora sp. ID03-671. Next base: position 1,454,836 of record NZ_CP134054.1, on the reverse strand, counting down.
CTCGGCACCGCCGCGCTGACCGGCTTCATCGCCGCCTACTTCGACACCCGCGAGGTCGCGCCGCTGTCCGCGGGCCTGGCGCTGTCGGCCACCGTCGGCTGCGGGTTCACCGCGCAGCTGGGCGCCATGCGCATCTCCGACGAGATCGACGCGCTGGAGGTGATGGGGGTGCGCAGCGTGCCGTACCTGGTGACCAGCCGGGTGCTGGCCGGGGTCGCGGCCGTCATCCCGCTCTACGTCGTCGGCCTGCTCGGGTCCTACCTGGCCTCGCGGCAGATCACGGTGTGGGTCTACGGGCAGTCGGCAGGCACCTACGACCACTACTTCCACCTGTTCCTGCCGCCGGAGGACGTGCTGTGGTCCTTCGGGAAGGTGATGGTGTTCAGCGTCGCGGTGATCCTCACCCACTGCTACTACGGCTACACCGCCAGCGGCGGACCGGCCGGGGTGGGCGTGGCCGTCGGGCGCGCGGTGCGGACCTCGATCGTGCTGGTCACCGTGCTCGACTTCTTCTGCAGCCTGGCGATCTGGGGATCGACCACGACAGTGCGGATCGCAGGATGATCGAATCGCGCAGCAGACGCCGCCACCAGGCGATGGGGATCGCGTTCCTGGTCGTCGCCGGCCTGTTCCTGGCGGGAACGATCGGGATGTACAACAAGGCCTTCACCCGCTTCGTCGCGGTGACGGTGCGCGCCGACACGGCGGGCAACCAGATGATGCCGGGCGCCGACGTCAAGGTGCGCGGGGTGGTGGTCGGCGAGGTCCGCTCGATCGACGCGGGCAACGGGCACGCCGACCTGAGGCTGGCGCTGCAGCCCGACAAGGCCGGGATGATCCCGGCCGACGCCTCGGCCCGGCTGCTGCCCAAGACGCTCTTCGGTGAGCGCTACGTCGCCCTCGACATCCCGAAGGGGTCCACATCGGACACCCTGAGCGCGGGCGACGTCATCCCGCAGGACCGCAGCGCCTCGGCGATGGAGGTCGAGAAGGTCCTCTCCGACCTGATGCCGGTGCTGCAGGCGGTGCAGCCGCAGCAGGTCTCCACCACCCTCAACGCCGTCTCGCAGGCGCTGCAGGGCCGCGGCGACCAGCTCGGCGAGACGCTGGTGCAGCTGGACCGCTACCTGGAGGACTTCGACCCGTCGCTGCCCAAGATGGAGTCGGTGATCAGCCGCGTCGACGACGTCGCCGAGAACTACGCCGACGCCGCACCGGACCTGATGCAGGCGGTCAACGACCTGACCACCACCAGCCGCACCGTCGTCGAGCAGCGCACCCAGCTGCAGCAGATGACCAGCACGGTGACCAGCGCCAGCGGTGAGATGGACCGGTTCCTGTCGGCCAACGGCGACAACTTCATCCGGCTCGCGAGCACCTCGCGGTCCACCTTGGAGCTGCTGGCCGAGTACTCGCCGCAGTACCCCTGCATGCTGCAGCAGTTCCAGGCGGGCACGAAGAACGCCGATCTCACCTTCGGCAAGGGCACCGACACCCCGAACATGGCGCGGATGACGCTGGAGATCACCGCCAGCCGCGGCAAGTACCTGCCGGGCGTGGACACCCCGAAGAACCTGGAGCAGCGCGGCCCGCGGTGCTACCCGTTCGTCGAGGCGCCCGACACCTTCCCGCAGTACCCGCCGGGCGGCCCGCTCGACGACGGCTCCACCAAGCCCGAACCGCCGCTGGACCGCGACGCGCTGTTCCCCTGGAAGAAGACCACCGGCAGCGCCCCGGCGAGCACCTCGCCGCAGTCGGCGAGCTCGTCGGTCGCCAACTCCCGGCCCGAGCGCGATCTCCTGGCGGCACTGCTGGCGCCGGAGCTGGAGGTCCAGCCGGGAGCCGTGCCCGACTGGACGAGCGTGCTCGTCGGACCGCTGTTCCGGAACGCGGAGGTGACCGTGCGATGAGGTCGATCACCGCACCGCTGATCAAGCTGATCGCGTTCGTGGCGGTCACCCTGACCCTGACCGGGATCCTGGTGTCCACCATCGCCGCGAACTCCTCCGGCGACGCCCGGGAGTACACCGCGCGCTTCGCCGACGCCTCCGGGCTCGGCGAGGGCGACGACGTGCGCATCGCCGGGGTCAAGGTCGGCCGGGTCACCGAGCTGGAGGTGGACGACGAGCAGCACGCGCTGGTGCGCTTCGACGTCGAGTCCTCCCGCTCGCTGCCCCGCGACGCGCAGGCCACCGTGAAGTTCCGCAACATCGCCGGTCAGCGCTACCTGTCGCTGGACGCGGCGCTGCGCGACCCGAAGGACGTGCTGCCTGCGGGCGGCGAGATCCCGCTGGAGCGCACCCACCCGGCGCTGAACCTGACCGCGCTGTTCAACGGCTTCCAGCCGCTGTTCCAGGCGCTCAACCCCGAGGACGTCAACCAGCTCTCCGGGGAGCTCGTGCAGGTGCTGCAGGGCGAGAGCGGCACCGTCGACAGCCTGCTCGCCCACACCGCGTCGCTCACCGGCACGCTCGCGCAGAAGGACGAGGTCATCGGCCAGGTCATCGACAACCTCAACGCCGTGCTGGGCAACGTCAACCAGCGCGGCCCGCAGCTGGCCGAGCTCATCGACGCCCTGCAACGGCTCACCAGCGGGCTCGCCGAGCAGCGCAAACCCGTGGGCGAGGCGATCGGCGCGCTCGACGAGCTCAGCAACACCACCGCGGGACTCGTCGAGCAGGCCAGACCGCCGCTGCAGCAGGACATCGCCGCGCTGCGCGACGTGACCGGGCTGCTGAACCAGGACCTGCCGCTGCTGGACCACACGCTGCAGACGATGCCGAACCGGTTGCAGCGGCTGACCCGCACCGTCAGCTACGGCGGCTGGTTCAACTACTACTCGTGCCAGGTCACCGGCAACATCCGCATCGACCAGCTCAAGATCAACGTCCCGATCCTGCCCGTCCCGACGACCCAGTTGCCGGAGAGGTGCCGATGAAACCGCTGCGGGCGCGCAACCAGGTCGCCGTCGGCCTGGTCACGATCGCGCTGCTGGTGCTGGGAACGCTCACGGCGTTCTCGGCCAAGGACCTGCCGCTGATCGGCTCCGGCAACACCTACTCGGCCCACTTCGCCGAATCCGCGGGCCTGGAACCGGGGAACGAGGTGCAGATCGCCGGGGTCAAGGTCGGCGAGGTCGACGACGTCGTCCTGGACGGCAACCGGGTGCTGGTGGAGTTCACGGTGGACGGACGCGAGATCGGCGACCGCACCCGCGCCGACATCCAGATCAAGACGCTGCTCGGCGAGAAGTTCCTCGGCCTGCAACCGGCGGGCGACGAGGAGCTGTCCGAGCCGATCCCGTTGCGCAGCACCACCTCTCCGTTCGACATCCCCGACGCCATCGACCAGCTGACCCGCACCACCGGGCAGCTCGACAGCGCCAAGCTCGCCGAGAGCTTCCGGGTCATGTCCGACACGATGCGCGGCGCGCCGCAGCACATGGACCAGGCCGTCACGGGACTCTCGCAGCTGTCGCAGACCATCGCCTCCCGCGACCAGCAGCTCGCCGACCTGCTGCACAACGCCGGCGACGTCTCCGGCATCGTCGCCGACCGCGACCAGCAGGTCAGCAAGCTCGTCACCGACGGCAACCAGCTGCTGTCCGAGGTGCAGGCCCGCAAGCAGGCCATCAGCGGACTGCTGGAGGGCACCGAGAAGCTCTCCCGCGAGCTGCGCGGCCTGGTCGCCGACAACCAGGAGCAGATGAAACCGGCCCTCGACCAGCTCGACCAGCTCACCGCGATGCTCAAGCGCAACCAGGACAACCTCGACCACGCCGTCGGCGCGCTGGCGCCCTACGTGCGCGGGTTCAACAACACCATCGGCAACGGGCGCTGGTTCGAGGGCTACTTCTGCGGTCTGCTGCCCCCGCCGATCCACGCCGGGCCGATCCAGACCAACACCCCCGAGTGCGAGATCCCGGTTCCCGAGGGAGGTGGCCGATGAGCAGGATCGCCCGCGTGATCGCCGCGCTGTGCGCGCTGGCCCTGGTCACCGCCGGTGCGCTGTGGTGGACGCTGTCCGCGAGCGGCACCACCATCACCGCCTACTTCGACAAGGCCGTCGGGCTCTACGCCGGGTCCAGCGTGCGGGTGCTGGGCGTGAAGGTCGGCCAGATCGACACCGTCACACCAGAAGGACCCGTGGTGCGCGTCGACATGCACGTCGACGACGGGGTGCGCATCCCCGCCGACGCCAACGCCGTCGTCGTCGCGCCCAGCCTGGTCAGCGACCGGTACGTGCAGCTCACGCCCGCCTACACGCGCGGCGAGGTGATGGCCTCCGGTGCCGTCCTGGACCGCAAGCGCACCGCGACCCCGGCCGAGCTCGACGAGCTGTACAAGAGCGTCAACGCGCTGTCGACCGCGCTCGGCCCGGACGGCGCGAACCGCGACGGCGCGCTCAACGACGTCCTCAACACGACCGCGGCCACCCTCGACGGCAACGGTCAGGACCTCAACACCACGATCAAGCGCCTCGGGGAGCTCTCGGCGACCCTGTCGGAGAACCAGGACGACCTGTTCGCCACCGTGGACAACCTCAACCAGTTCACCGGCACGCTCGCCCGGAGCGACCAGCAGATCCGCGAGCTCTACGGCCGGATGGCCGACACCACCGGTTATCTCGCCTCCGAGCGCGAGCAGCTGGGCACCTCGCTGCACTCGCTGGCCCTCGCCCTCGATGACGTGCAGCGGTTCGTCCACGACAACCGCGACCACATGTCCTCCAACGTCCGCAACCTCACCGGTGTCACCCAGGCGCTGGTCGACCAGCGCCAGGCGCTGGGGGAGGTGCTGGACCTGATGCCGCTGGCGACCACGAACTTCATCAACGCCTACGACTCGGCGTCGGGAACGGTGGCCTCGCGGTGGAACCCGCAGGAGCTCGCCCAGCCCCCGATCCTCATGGTGTGCAGGCTGATCGCCAACGTCGCGCCGCTGCCCGAACCCGTCCCGCAGTCGCTGCGCGACACCTGCGAGCAGCTCAACCCGGTCGTGGAGGGCGTCGCGCCGCTGCCGTCGGTCGCCGACCTGCTCGGCAAGGTCCAGACCGGGGCCGGCGACGTCACCGATCAGATCGGCAAGGGGCCGAACCCGGTGCCGCTGCCGCTGGTGGACGCGATGAGACGAGGGGCGGGGACGCCATGACCGCCAAACGGTGCGCGCTGCTGGCCGGATCGCTGTCGGTGCTGCTCGTGTCCGGTTGCGGCACAGCGGGTTTCACCGGCCTCTACAACACGCCGCTGCCCGGCGGCGCCGAGCTCGGCGAGCACCCGTACTCGGTGACCGCGCACTTCCGCGACGTCCTCGACCTGGTGCCGCAGGCCAGCGTCAAGGTCAACGACGTCGCCGTCGGGCGCATCGACCGCATCGAGCTCAGCCCCGACAACAGCACCGCGCTGGTGGTGCTGCGGGTCAACGGCGACGTGCGGCTGCCCGCCAACGCCTACGCGCGGCTGCGGCAGTCGAGCCTGCTGGGGGAGAAGTTCGTCGAGCTCACCCCACCTCCGGAGAACGCCACCGGCAGGCTGGCCGAGGGGGCGGTGATCCCGATCGAGCGGACCAACCGCAACCCGCAGATCGAGGAGGTCCTCGGCGCGGTGTCGCTGCTGCTCAACGGCGGTGGCATCGAGCAGCTGCAGACCATCGTCCAGGAGCTCAACAAGGCGTTCACCGGCAACGAGGAGGAGATCCGCTCGCTGCTGGGCAACGTCGACGACGTCGTCACCCGGCTGGACCGGCAGCGGGGCGAGATCACCAAGGCCCTCGACGGCCTCAACCGGTTGTCGGCGAACCTGCGCGAGCAGACCGGCAACATCAACACCGCCCTCGACGGGCTCTCGCCCGGGCTGCGCGAGATCGAGGCCCAGCGCGGCCAGCTCGTCGGGATGCTGCAGTCGCTGGACAAGCTCTCCGGCACCGCCACCCACACTGTCGAGGCCAGCCGCGAGGACCTGGTCGCCGACCTGGAGGCGCTGGCGCCGACGCTGCAGCAGCTGGCCAAGACCGGCACCGACCTGCCCAAGGCGATGGCGTTCCTGTCGACCTACCCGTTCCCGGAGTACGCGATGGTCCCGCTCAAGGGCGACTTCGTGAACACCAACGTGATGATCGACCTGGACCTGTCCGGGCTCTACGAGAACTTCGCCCGCTCCTCGGGCCCGCCGATCCCGATCCCGGGCCTGTCGGACTCCGGCCAGTCCGGTGCCAACATCCCGCAGCCGCCCGGCACGCCACCGCTGCCGCCGCTGCCGATCCCCGGGACCCAGCCGGACGGCGGGCTGCTGCCGGGACTGTCCGGAGGAGGCTCGTAGATGGTCGCCCGCAAGGTGAAGGTGCAACTGGCGTTGTTCCTGGTCATCGCCGTGGTCGGAGTCGGTTTCGTCGGCGGGCGCTACGCCGGGCTGGACCGGTTCTTCGGTTCCAACGGCTACCCGGTGACCGTGCAGCTGCCCGAGTCCGGCGGTCTGTTCGCCAATTCCGAGGTCAGCTACCGCGGCGTGGCGGTCGGCCGGGTCACCGCGCTGCGGCTGACCCACGACGGCATCGCCGCCGAGCTGCACATCAACGACGACGCGCCGGAGATCCCGGCGGACACGCGCGCCGTGGTGGCCAACCGCTCGGCGGTCGGCGAGCAGTACATCGACCTGCAGCCGCAGCGCCGCGGCGAGCCCTTCCTGGAGGCGGGCTCGGTCATCCCGGTCGAGCGCACCGCGATCCCGCCCGCGCCCGAATCGCTGCTGGTCAACGTCGACCGGCTGGTCGCGGGAGTGCCCACCGAGCAGCTTCGCACCGTCGTCACCGAGGTCGGCACCGCATTCGACGGCACCGGACCGCACCTGCAGAAGCTGCTCGACACCACGAGCTCGTTCACCGCCGCCGCGCAGCAGAACCTGCCGCAGACCACCGGTTTGCTGAACAACAGCGACGTGGTGCTGCGCACCCAGCAGGAGCAGGCGCAGAACCTCACCGAGTTCAGCTCCGGGCTGCGCGAGATCTCCGGGCAGCTCAAGCAGTCCGACCCCGACCTGCGCAAGACCATCCAGGAGGCGCCGGGGGCGGCCACCGAGGTGCAGGAGCTGACGAAGTCGATGGGCACCGACTTCGGCATCGTCGCCGCCAACCTGCTCACCACGATGCAGCTGACCAGCGTGCGCCAACCCGCGCTGGAGCAGACGCTGGTGGCGCTGCCGATGATCTCGGCGTTCACCCACACCCTGTCGCCGGACGGGACGGGTCGGCTCGGGCTGGTGCTCAACCTGTTCAACCCGCCGGCCTGCACGAGCGGTTACGAGGGCACGCCCCGCAAGCACGGTTCGGACACCTCCGAGGGACCGACCAACAACGACCTCCGCTGCGACGAACCCGAGGGCAGCCCGACCGGCGTCCGCGGTTCGCAGAACGCGATCCGCTACCCGGTTCCCGCCCCAGTCGCCCCACCCGCACCGTGATGGATGTTCAGGTTTTTGTGCCACCGGTTCTGGCGACCAGACTTTGATGTCCACCGATCGTATGACCCGATCAAGGTGTGTCGTGCTTGCAGTCGACTGCGGGTAGTTGCTACCGGGGTGAGTGCTGGGCCAATCCACACGAAGGGGCGTTCCTCGCCGTCCCGCAGGCCCGCGCTGGTCAACAGCGGCTCGACACATCCCCACATCGCACCGCTTGATCGTGTTGAGAACCCCGCTCGGCGCCCGGACAGTTACTGACTACCAACGAGACGGTGCAGGGTTTGCGGGGAGGCCGGTATGCGGGGGGTAGTTGCGCTAGCGATCGCGAGCTTGGTCGCGTGCGCGTTGACGGCGTGCGGACCGGGTCCATCAGAGGCGTCGGTGACGACTTCGATCCCGGACAAGACGGCGCAGCTGGCGCCCAGTGACCCGCTGGTGCTCACCGCGCACCGCGGCGTTCTGACCTCGGTCAACGTGACCGCCAACGGTGCCCCGGTGCCCGGCGAGATCGACCGCAGCGGGCACAAGTGGCAGATCAACGCGCCGCTGGCCTTCGGCACGACCTACCACGTGCAGGCCGTCGCCCACGACGAGGAGGGCCGCCCGTCGATCCCGCTCAACTCGACGTTCACCACGGCCACCCCGACCGACATCGTCAACGTCGACCGGACCCGTCCCAGCGACGGCGACACCGTCGGCATCGCGATGCCCGTCTCCATCTACTTCGACAAGCCGGTCCAGGACAAGGCCGCCGTCGAACGCCGACTGCAGATCGAGACCTCCGTGCCCACCGAGGGTTCGTTCAACTGGTACTCCGACGACCAGGTCAACTGGCGGCCCAAGGAGTACTGGAAGGCCGGTACCCAGGTGAAGGTCAAGGCCAACCTCTACGGCATCGACACCGGCGGCGGCGTCATGGGCGACAAGAACTTCGAGTCGAACTTCACCATCGGTCGCGATCAGCGCTCCGTCGGCGACATCGACAACCACACCTTCACCGTCTACCAGGACGGCCAGGAGATCCGGAAGATGGACGCCTCCTACGGGCAGTCCGCTTACCCGACGCAGTACGGCATCCACGTCGCCACCGAACGCCACGACTCGGTGCGGATGAACTCCTGGAGCTGGGGCGGCCCGGCGCGGGGCAGCGCGGGCGCCTACGACGAGGTGCTGCCCAACGCCGTGCGGATCTCCAACAACGGCGAGTACGTGCACACCAACACCGCCAGCACCGGTGCGCAGGGAAACAGCAACGTCACCCACGGCTGCGTCAACCTCTCCAGCACCGACGGCAGGTGGTTCCTGGAGTTCACCCAGATCGGAGACCCGGTCGAGATCATCGGGACCGAGAAACCGCTGACCAAGGCCGACGGCGACATCTGGGACTGGACCGTCCCGTGGGAGGAGTACGTCAAGGGCAGCGCGCTCTACCACGCTCCCTGACGCGCAGAAGTCCACTCGGGCCCGGAACGCACATCGCGTCCCGGGCCCCTGTGCTTGGATCGGTGGTGTGGACCTGCTGCGCCATCTCCGGTTCTTCGTCGCGGTCGCCGAGGAAGGCCACTTCGGACACGCCGCCGACCGCCTCGGCATGACCCAGCCGCCGCTGTCCCAGGGCGTGCAGCGGCTCGAGGCCCGGCTCGGTGTCACGCTGCTGACCAGGGGGTCCCGCGGTGTCCGGCTCACCACCGCCGGTGCGGACCTGCTGCCCCGGGCGCGGGTGCTGCTGGACGGGGCCGACGAGTTCGCCGAGGCCGCCCGGCGGCAGCGGGAGAGCAGGGGAGCGGTGCGCATCGGCGTCGTCGCCGCGCTCGGCGACCGCCAGGTCGCGGGCCTGGTCGCGGCGCTGCGCGCACCCGATCCGCAGTCCCGCACCGTCATCGTGAGCACCGCCGCCACCGTGGACCTCGTCGACGCCGTGGCCGGCGGACGTCTGGACTGCGCGGTCGTGCACCACCCGGCGCTGCTCGGCGATCTCGGCACCTCGCCGGTGGTCAAGATCCCGCGCCGGGTGCTGGTGCCCGCCGATCACCCCGCGGCGGCCAGGCCCGGGATCCGCGCGCTGCGCGGTCTGGCCTGCGCCACCGCGCCGCGCGCCCACGGCACCGCCGCCTTCGACCTGCTCGTGGACACGTTGCGGGAACGGGGGCTCGACCCCGAGTTCCTGCCCGCGCCCGGCGACCGCGACGCGCTCGGTGCCGTCGCCGCCGGACGGGCCTTCGCGCTCACCACCGACCCCGACCTGCGCGCTCCCGGGGTGACCGCCGTGCCCGCCGGGGACGAGTTCGCGCTGCGGGTGCGGGTCGTGTGGCCGGAACCGTCACCGCAGCCCGAGGTGTGCCGGGCGCTCGAAACCGCCCTGGAGAAGTCGGCGCTGGAGCAGTCGGCGCTGGGGGAGTCGTCGTGAGCACCGAGCAGCGCATCCGCGAGGTGCTCGCCGACGCCGGTGCTCGGGGTTGGGTGCACGCGGTCCGGCTCGGCGGCGGTGGGCACGAGCTCGGTTCCGGCGCCGACGATCTCGTGGTCACCGCCTCGGTCTACAAGCTGCCGCTGCTGGTCGCGCTCGCCCGCGCCTTCGATGCCGGAACCCTCGACCCGCGCGAGACGATCCGCCTGGACCCCACCGCCTGCACGCCGGGCCCGACCGGGGTGTCGCTGTTCCGAGATCCGGTGCGGATGTCGTGGCGGGACCTGGCGGCCTCGATGGTGTCGGTGTCCGACAACGCCGCCGCCGACGTCATCCTGGGCGCGGTCGGGCTGGACGCGGTCACCGCGACGCTGGCCGATCTGGGACTGGAGCGGACCCGGGTGGTCGGCGGCACCGCCGAGGCGACCGCCGCGCTGGTCCGGGAGATGGGTGCGAGCAGCGCGTCCGAGGCGTTCGCGCTGCTCGCGGACAACGACGCGGCCCGCACGGTGCGCGCCTACGACCCGTCCTACGCCAGCGCCACCACGCCCCGCGAGATGACCCGGCTGATGGAGCTGATCTGGGCCGACGCGGTCGCCTCGCCGCAGCAGTGCGCGTTCGTCCGGCGCCTGCTCGGCCAGCAGGCCTGGATGCACCGGGTCCGCGCGGGTTTCCCGTTCCGCGGGGTGCAGGTCTCGGGCAAGACCGGCACGATCGGCGCGGTCCGCAACGAGGTCTCGGTGGTGGAGTTCGACGGCGAATCCCCGGTCGCGGTGGCGGTGTTCACCCTCGCCGCCCGCGCCGACCCCGCGCTGCCCCGAGTTGACGCGGCCATCGCCGAGTGCGCCCGCCTCGCCGTGACGGATCTGCGCTCCGGACGGCTGTGACCTCACCAGGGGGCAGTTCTAGCCATAATCACCCATGATCGATGTCCGAAATGTCGGGACAATATTGGCTAAAACTGTCCTCCTCCCGGAAGTCGACGTCCCGGGGCGGAGTCTCCGGAGGAGTTTTTTCGCGGGGAGTTGTGGTGGGGGTGGGGTGCGGAGCTGGGGCGATAGGGAAGGGATATCGGGAGTGGGGTGCGTTCTTATTGGTGCTATCGGTGAAGGGGTGGTTGGTTGGGGGTGTTCGCACTACTGGAGGGAAAGCAGTTGCAGCACACTGAATTTCGCTTGGGGCGTCGTGCGGTCCTGGGGGCGCTGCTGGCCGCGCCGATCGCCGCGTGCGCGCCGCGGACGCCCGCCGCTCCCGCGCCCGACCGAGGACCGGACCCGGCGCTGGCGGAGCTGGAGCGGCGCTACGACGCGCGCCTCGGGCTGTTCGCGCGCAACGCCGTCACCGGACGCACCCTCGGCCACCGGGCCGACGAGCGCGTCGCGATGTGCTCGACGTTCAAGGTCTACGCCTCGGCCGCGCTGCTGCGCGCCCACGGGCTGGCCGGTGGCTACTTCGACCGCGTCATCCGCTACGACGCCGGTCAGCTCGTCGAGAACTCGCCGATCACCGAGACCAGGGTGGACACCGGCATGACCGTCGGAGAGCTGTGCGCCGCAGCGCTGCAGCACTCCGACAACACCGCGGCCAACCTGATGCTGCGCGAGCTCGGCGGACCGCGGGCCATCACCGACTTCGCCCGGTCCATCGGCGACCCGGTGACCCGGCTCGACCGCTGGGAGACCGAGCTCAACACCGCCATCCCCGGCGACGAGCGCGACACCTCCAGCCCGAAGGCGCTGGCCGACGGGCTGCAGGAGCTGCTGCTCGGGAACGCGCTCGGGGCCGCCGAGCGCGACCGGCTCACCGGCTGGATGCTCGCCAACACCACCGGCGACGCGAAGATCCGCGCCGGGCTGCCGCGCGGCTGGCGCACGGCCGACAAGACCGGTGGCGGCAGCGCCTACGGCGTCTCCAACGACATCGCCGTGACCTGGACCGAGACCGGGACGCCGATCGTGATCGCACTGCTCACCGGCCGTCCCCGCGAGAACGACGAGCCGGACAGCGCGTTGATCGTCGACGCGACCCGCCTCGTGGTCGAGCGGCTGGCCTGATCCGCACAGCACGAACCGGGAGCGCTCCGCCCCGCGCGGAACGCTCCCGGTTCGTGCCTGGTCAGGCTGGTGCTATCGGTCGAAGCGACCTGTTTTGATCGCTCTGACGAAGTAGCGCCACTGCGCCGAGTTGGCGGTTAAGAGGCCCCCGGCGCGGTCCTTGGTGTCGCGCACGGCGGCACCTCCGATGACGCGGCCGACCTCGACGCAGTTGGTCTCCTGGCTGCTCCGGCTGGACTTGCGCCAACCGACCGGCGACTGCAGCAACGTCACGGTGTTGTCTCCTCTCGGTGGATGATCTCGTCGACGAGGCGAACCGAGTCGTCGCTGCTCATCGCGAATTGCCCCAGGTCCTTCCCGGCCTTGACGAAGGCCGTCACATCGCCGGGATCTCGCAAGAATGCGCTGGACCTGTGGTGTTCGAGGTGCACGACGGGCGAGGCCTTGGCGAACTCCAGGAGTACGAAGGGCCCGGCGTGCGCGGGCGTCCACCCCGCCGACAGCGGGATGATTCGGATGTCGATGTTGTCCCGGTTGCTCATCTCGCGGACGTGGCGCAGCTGGTCGAGCAGCACGGCACGCCCGCCTATGGGCTGGTGCAACACGGATTCGAGCAGGAACGCCGTGTAGCGCACGGGTTCCTGGCGGCGGGTGATGACCTCGCGCCGGCCGAGCCGGACCGCCACCCGCGTGGCGACCTCGTGCTCCGGGATGCCGGTGCCCATGATCGCGCGCGCGTAGTCGGTGGTCTGCAGCAGACCGGGGATGAGGATGGGGGAGACGTCGGTGATCGCGGTGGCGATCCGTTCGAACTCCAGCAGCGCGGTGAGCTGATCGGCTTCGCCGACCGACCCCACCGACACCGAGTTGGGAGGCTCCGCCTGCGCCTCGCGGGTGAGCCGCAGCAGCCGGTCGCGAGCCGGGCTGGACAAGCCCAGCACCGCGCAGACCGCGGACACGGACTCGGTGGACGGCACCCGTTCGCCGCGCTCCCAACGGACCACGACGGAGTGCGACACGTCGAGACGTCCCGCCAGCTGGCGCAGCCCGAGACCGGTACGCGACCTCGCGTCCCGGATTTCCGCACCGAGAACGTATGCCCGCGGCGCCGGAGTGGTCTCGCTCATGCACCACAGCTTATTTCAGGTGCGCAATTGTCCGTCACAGTGGGTCAAGGAGTGGGAAACCGGGCGATCACGCACTGATGTGCCCGCCGAATGGCGTCATCCGTTCGGGGAATTGCCGCAGTGGTCCCGAGACCAGAGCATTGGTCCCGGTTTGATCGGGGCCGCGGCGAGGTCGGGAGGGACTCCGCCGCGGCCCTCGTCCCGAGCGCGACCGCGCGCATCGGGCACGAGAAGAGGGGGCTGTGGATCGCGATGTATCCGTTTCACTGGGTGCCGGCGGATGGACGGCGGCACGCGAGTCTCGACAAGCGCCCGTGGGGCAACGCCTACCCGAGCGGCATGCTCGTCAACACCCTGTGCAGCCAGGAGGTCGTCGCCGACGCGACCAAGGAGGCCTGGTTGTGGCGGACCTGCGACGACTGCCACTCCGAGGCCCGCAGGGTCGCCCAAGCGGTCCTCGAGGTGCCGCGCATGTCGGTCTAGCGAAAACAGGTACAAGGCAACGGTTCTCGGTCAGTCGCGCTTCGCTCTGCTGGGCGCCACCCGGGGTGGCTCGTTGGGCTGCTTCGGGTACACCGGCGGCCACGGCGCGTCCTGCATCCCCGCCGCGATGTCCCGGTCGTAGCGTTCCAGCAGCGGCTCGATCGACTGCGGCCGGGCGTCGGCCCACGGGTCACCGCGCTCGGCGAGCCTGCCGGGCACGGTCGCGATGGTCAGCTGATCGGGGTCCACGTCGTCGAGCTCGTCCCAGCCGATCGGCGTCGACACCTGGCCGCCCACCCTCGGCCGCGCGCACCACGCGCCGAAAACCGTCTTGTGCGGGGCGTTCTGGTTGAAGTCGACGAACACGCGCCTGCCCCGCTCCTCCTTCCACCACTTCGCGGTGATCAGGTCGGGGTGGCGGCGTTCGAGCTCGCGGGCCAGCGCCACGGCCGCGGCCCGCACCCGGTAGCTGTCCCACTCCGGGCGCAGCGCGACGTAGAGGTGCAGGCCGCGCGAACCCGAGGTCTTCACCCGCACGTCGATGCCGTCCTCGGCCAGGAACTCGCGGGTCCGGGAGGCTGCTTCGCGGATCTCGGCGAACCCGACACCGGGCGAGGGGTCGAGGTCGATGCGCAGCTCGTCGACGACGTCCGGGTGCCCGGCCTGGTAGGGCCACACGTGGAAGCCGAGGCACCCGAAGTTGACCGCCCAGACGACGTGCGCGAGATCGGCGGCGACCAGGGCGTCGCTGGTGGTCCCGTTCGGCGTCTCCACCACGGTCGTGCGCAGCCACTCCGGCGCCGAGGCGGGCACCCGCTTCTGGAAGAAGGACTTGCCGCTCGCCCCGTCCGGGTAGCGCTCCATCAGCAGCGGATGCCCGCCGAGCGTGCTCAGCAGCGGCTCGGCCACCGCCTGGTAGTAGCGCACGAGATCCATCTTGGTCTCACCGCGCGCCTTGAAGAACACCTTGTCCGGGTGCGACACCGACACCTCGGTGCCCCCGATGTCCAGCGTCACGGCCTCGCCCACGACGACCTCCGGTGCTCGCCCTCCGAAAAACCAGACTAGGCCCGCTCAACGACACCTGCAGCCGTGCGACCAGCGGAGGTCGAGCACCTGGGAGAACCAGCGGGAGGGAGTTGGACTCGTTCGCGGGAAGGCGGGGCGTCGGGGGCGGCCTGGGTGATCGGTGTGCTCCGCCCCCGACTCGGGGTCACCAGCCGCGTTCGCGCCACTCTGGGAGGTTGGGGCGTTCGGTGCCGAGCGTGGAGTCGTCGCCGTGGCCCGGGTAGAACCAGGTGTCGTCGGGCAGCTCGGCGAAGATCCGGTTCTCGACGTCGTCGACCAGGGACTTGAAGTCCTCCGGTGAGGTCGTGCGGCCGACCCCGCCCGGGAACAGCGAGTCGCCGGTGAACAGGTGCGGGTGCCCCGCCGGGTCCCGGTAGACCAGGGCGATCGAGCCCGGGGTGTGCCCGCGCAGGTGGATCACCGACAGCTCCGAGTCGCCGACGGCGACGGTGTCGCCGTGCTCGACCAGGCGGTCCGGCGGCACCGGCAGCTCCTCGGCGTCGGCCGGGTGCGCGACGGTGAAGCAGCCGGTCGCGCCGGCCACCGCGCCCAGCGCCTGCCAGTGGTCGCCGTGCTGGTGGGTGGTGGCGATGGTGCGCAGCCGCGGCCTGCGCTCGTCGTGACCGAGCAGGTCGCTCAGCCGCTCGGGGTCGTTGGCCGCGTCGATCAGCAGCGCGTCGCCGGTGCTCTTGCACACCAGCAGGTAGGCGTTGTTGTCCATCGGGCCGACGGAGATCTTGGTGATCGTCAGCGCGTCCAGTTCCCGGCGGGCGGCCGCGCCGCCGGGCTCCACGTGTCCGGTGTACTCAGCTTGAAGCTCCACGCGGCCGAGCCTACGAGGAGCACCCCACTACATCCAGGGCGGGAGCTCCGGTGCGTCGCCGCGCAGCTCCTCGGGACCGGTGCGGCCGAGCAGCCAGCCCAGCACCGCCGCGGCCTCGCCCTCGATCCTGGCCGGTTCCGAGGTGGTCCCGCGCAGGTCCCAGGTGCGGCGGTGGGTGCCGAAGTCGACCTCCAGCGACAGCGCCGGGACGTCGTGCCGACCCCCGAAGAACTGGACCACGTCCTCCAGCAGCCGTTCGAGGTCGTCGTGCGGGATGTCGTCGAAGTCGACCTCGTGGTCCAGGTCGACCAGGTGCACCCAGAGCTCCAGCAGCCGCATCCGCAGCACGTGCGCGGCAGGGACCACGTCGCCGCCGGAGAGCGCGACCTCGGCGGTCCAGTCCGAGTCGGGCATGGCGCGGGCGGCGACGCGGAACCGGTCGTCGGAGGCGGTCAGGTCCTCCAGCAGCAGCTGGTGGCTGCGCGAAGCGCCCTTGTGGATGGCCTGGTCCCGGTCGTCGCGGCTGGCGTACATCGGGTGCTCGATGCCCGTGCGAGCCCACAGCAGCAGGTTGGAGCAGGCGTCGGCGTTGCGGGCCAGGTGGGTGAGCACGTGCGCGCGGCTCCAGCCGGGCAGCAGGCTGGGCTGCCGGACGGAGAGCTCGTCGAGGCCCGTGGCCGAGCGCACCAGGACCTCGGTCGCGTGATCGATGGCGGCCAGGTGGTCGGCGACCTCGTCGGTCAGGGCGGGCGCGGACCACCGGCCGGTGCCGAGAACGCTGTCAGCCATGGCTCTACCTCGCGTGGGGAGAAGGGGAGCGAATTCGCTGAATGTGAAGCTCCGAGCGTAAACGCGCAGGCCATGCCGGGGACAGTGCTCAATCCGGGGGACATTGCGTATGGTCGTGAGGGGGCAGCCACCTCTGGATCGCGCCACATCTCACACGTTGGGGTGACACGCTCGGTCGAGGCCCGGTCACCGAAGCCACCGGTCCGAGACTGTCGGTACCCCGGAATAGCATGGACGTCGCAACGTCGCGACCCGATGCCGCGCCGGCGGTCCCGCTGCCTCCAGCGGGCGACCGCTCGCAGCCGGCGCGTTCGCGCAACACCAGAACTTTTTCGAAGGGATCACCGTGGCTGACCGCCTCGTCGTTCGCGGCGCCCGTGAGCACAACCTGCGCGGGATCGACATCGACCTGCCCCGCGACAGCCTGATCGTGTTCACCGGGCTCTCCGGCTCGGGCAAGTCGAGCCTGGCCTTCGACACCATCTTCGCGGAGGGGCAGCGCCGCTACGTCGAGTCGCTGTCCGCCTACGCCCGGCAGTTCCTCGGGCAGATGGACAAGCCCGACGTGGACTTCATCGAGGGCCTGTCCCCGGCGGTGTCGATCGACCAGAAGTCCACCAGCCGCAACCCGCGGTCCACGGTCGGCACCATCACCGAGGTCTACGACTACCTGCGCCTGCTCTACGCCCGCGCGGGCAAGCCGCACTGCCCGACCTGCGGCGAGGCGATCAGCAAGCAGACCCCGCAGCAGATCGTCGACCAGGTGCTGGAGATGCCCGAGCGGGCCAAGTTCCAGGTCCTGGCGCCGGTGGTGCGCGGCCGCAAGGGCGAGTACGTCGACCTCTTCGAGCAGCTGCGCTCCTCGGGCTACGCGCGCGCCCGCGTCGACGGCGTCGTGCACTCGCTCGACGACCCGCCGAAGCTCAAGAAGCAGGAGAAGCACGACATCGCGGTGGTCGTGGACCGGCTCACCGTCAAGTCCGGCGCGAAGCAGCGGCTCACCGACTCGGTGGAGACCGCGCTGCGGCTGGCCGACGGGCTGGTGCTGGTCGAGTTCATCGAGCTGGAGGAGTCCGACCCGGGCCGCGAGCGCAAGTTCTCCGAGAACCTGGCCTGCCCGAACGGGCACCCGCTGGGCGTCGACGAGCTCGAACCCCGGTCGTTCTCGTTCAACTCGCCCTACGGCGCCTGCCCGGAGTGCGCGGGCCTGGGCATCCGCAAGGAGGTCGACCCCGAGCTGGTCGTGCCCGACGAGGACCTGTCGCTGGGCGACGGCGCCATCGCGCCCTGGGCCGGTGGTCACACCGCCGAGTACTTCACCCGGCTGCTGACCTCGCTGTCGGAGGCCATCGGCTTCCGGATGGACACGCCGTGGCGGCAGCTGCCCACCAAGGTCAAGAAAGCGGTGCTGCACGGCACCGACGACCAGGTGCACGTGCGCTACCGCAACCGCTACGGCCGCACCCGCTCCTACTACGCCAGCTACGAGGGCGTCATCCCGTTCCTGGAGCGGCGCCTGGAGCAGACCGAGTCGGACTACGCGCGCGAGAAGTACGAGGGCTACATGCGCGACGTGCCGTGCCCGGCCTGCGACGGCACCCGGCTCAAGCCCGAGATCCTCGCCGTGACGATGGAGAACGAGCACGACGAGCTGTCCATCGCCGAGGTCAGCGCGCTGAGCGTGCAGGAGTGCGCCGACTTCCTCAACGCCCTCGTGCTGGGCCCGCGCGAGCAGATGATCGCCGGTGCGGTGCTCAAGGAGATCCAGGCCCGGCTGGGCTTCCTGCTCGACGTCGGCCTCGACTACCTGTCGCTGGACCGCGCCGCCGGCACGCTCTCCGGCGGTGAGGCGCAGCGCATCCGGTTGGCCACGCAGATCGGATCCGGCCTGGTCGGCGTGCTCTACGTGCTCGACGAGCCCTCGATCGGGCTGCACCAGCGCGACAACCACCGGCTGCTGGAGACGCTGAGCCGGCTGCGGGACCTGGGCAACACGCTGATCGTCGTCGAGCACGACGAGGACACCGTGCGCGCCGCCGACTGGGTCGTCGACATCGGCCCCGGCGCCGGTGAGCACGGCGGCCAGGTGGTGCACAGCGGTCCGTACAAGGCGCTGCTGAAGAACAAGGAGTCGCTGACCGGCGCCTACCTGGCGCGGCGCAAGGAGATCCCGGTGCCCACCGAGCGCCGGGTCCCGGACCGCAAGCGGCAGCTGACCGTGGTCGGCGCCCGCGAGCACAACCTCCGCAAGATCGACGTGTCGTTCCCGCTGGGCCTGCTCACCGCGGTCACCGGCGTGTCCGGTTCGGGCAAGTCGACGCTGGTCAACGACATCCTCGCGTCGGTGCTGGCGAACAAGCTCAACGGCGCGCGGCAGGTGCCCGGACGTCACACGCGGGTCAAGGGCCTGGAGCACGTCGACAAGCTGGTGCAGGTCGACCAGTCGCCGATCGGCCGCACGCCGCGGTCCAACCCGGCCACCTACACCGGCGTGTTCGACCACATCCGCAAGCTGTTCGCGGCCACCACCGAGGCCAAGGTGCGCGGCTACCAGCCGGGCCGGTTCTCGTTCAACATCAAGGGCGGCCGGTGCGAGGCGTGCGCCGGTGACGGCACGCTGAAGATCGAGATGAACTTCCTGCCCGACGTCTACGTCCCGTGCGAGGTGTGCAAGGGCGCCCGGTACAACCGGGAGACCCTGGAGGTGCACTACAAGGGCAAGACGATCGCCGAGGTCCTCGACATGCCGATCGAGGAGGCCGCGGAGTTCTTCGAACCGATCAACGCGATCCACCGGCACCTCCGGACCCTGGTGGACGTCGGCCTCGGCTACGTGCGGCTCGGCCAGCCCGCCCCGACGCTGTCCGGCGGTGAGGCGCAGCGCGTCAAGCTCGCCAGCGAGCTGCAGAAGCGCTCCACCGGCAAGACCGTCTACATCCTCGACGAGCCGACCACCGGCCTGCACTTCGAGGACATCCGCAAGCTGCTCGGCGTGATCAACGGCCTGGTCGACAAGGGCAACACGGTGATCGTCATCGAGCACAACCTCGACGTCATCAAGACCGCCGACTGGATCCTGGACATGGGACCGGAAGGCGGCAACGGCGGGGGACTGCTGCTCGCGGAGGGGATGCCGGAGGACATCGCCGAGGTCGAGGAGAGCCACACCGGCCGCTTCCTCGCCGAAGCGCTGGGCTGACCGGACGTGCGGGGCTGACCGGACGTGCGGGGCTGACCAGACCCGCCGGATTGATCGGAAACCCCGGGCAGATGGGAAATTCTGGGTCGAAACGGAGCAACGGCCCGAACCGGGACGATGGTCTGAATGCCATTCCGGCACCCCGTGGCCGGTCGTTCTCAACCCGTTTGTAGCCTTTCCGCCGATGCGCGGGCCGCCACCACCTCTGGCGGCCCGCGCTGAGTACGTACGCGGTGAAAGTCGCCGGGCGTCGCACCCAACGGTGCCCGCCGACGCGAGAGACCCCGCGCCACATGCGGAAAGGGAGTGCCGGTGGAAGCGCTCAACGACGCGATCGTCGCGTTGAACGACACGTTCTGGCTGTACCTGATCATCCCCGTGCTCGCGGTGCTGAGCCTGTACTTCACGGTGCGGTCGAAAGCCGTGCAGATCCGGATGATCCCGGAGATGGTCCGCGCGATGGTCGGCAAGGCCGAGGTCGCCGAGGACGGCGGGAAGGCGATCTCGTCGTTCCAGGCGTTCGCGATCTCCGCCGCCGCCCGCATCGGCACCGGCAACATCGCCGGTGTGGCCACCGCCATCGCTCTCGGCGGCCCGGGCGCGGTGTTCTGGATGTGGACGATGGGCCTGGTCGTGGGTGCGGCGAGCTTCGTCGAGTCCACCCTGGCGCAGCTGTACAAGGTGCGGGACAAGTCCGGTTTCCGCGGCGGCCCGGCCTACTACATGCTGCACGGTCTGCGGGCGCGCTGGATGGGCGTGCTGTTCGCCGTGGTCATCACCGTGACGTTCGGATTCGTGTTCACCGCCGTGCAGGCCAACACGATCGTCGACGCGATCGTCACCTCCGCCGAGGCCACCGGGGTCAACGGCGACGGCTGGCTGGCGCCGGTGCTGGGCGTGGCGCTGGTCGCGCTGACCGCGCTGATCATCTTCGGCGGGGTGCGCCGGATCGCCCACGTCGCCGAGCTGCTGGTGCCGTTCATGGCCGGCCTGTACATGCTGCTCGGCCTGGTCATCGTGGTGCTCAACATCGGCGAGCTGCCCGGCATCATCGGCCAGATCTTCTCGCACGCCTTCGGTTTCGAGGCGATCGCGGGCGGCGGCCTCGGTGCGGCGATCGTGCAGGGCGTCCGTCGCGGCATGTTCTCCAACGAGGCCGGTCTGGGGTCGGCGCCGAACGCCGGTGCCACGGCCTCGGTCAGCCACCCGGTCAAGCAGGGCCTGGTGCAGACCCTCGGCGTCTACGTCGACACCCTTCTGGTGTGCTCGACGACCGCGTTCATCGTGCTGCTGTCCAACCCCACCTACGGTGACGAAGACCGCGGCGCCTCGATGACCCAGGAAGCGCTGCAGGCCAACCTGGGCAACTGGTCGCTGCACCTGATGACGCTGATCATCCTGCTGGTCGCCTTCACCTCGGTGCTGGGCAACTATTACTACGGCGAGTCCAACGTGGGCTTCCTGACCCGCAACCCGGCGATGCAGACCGGCTACAAGTGGATCGTGCTGGTCGTGGTGTTCCTGGGCGCGATCGGTTCCTCGGACCTGATCTGGAACCTCGCGGACACCACGATGGGCGTGATGGCGCTGGTCAACCTCGCGGCCATCGCCCCGCTGAGCGCGGTCGCCCTCAAGCTGCTGCGCGACTACAACGACCAGCGGCGCCAGGGCCTCGACCCGGTCTTCACCCGCGACCGCCTCCCGGAGCTCACCGGCATCGAGTGCTGGGACCCGAAGGAGAAGGTCACCGCCGACGCCTGACGGGCGACCGAGCGCGCGGGGCCGGGATTCGACCGAATCCCGGCCCCGCGGTCGTTCCTCAGCCCGGGCACGGTCCTGCTTCGACGAACGGCTTGCCGCAGGTCAGGATCCGCTCGGTCTGCTGGGTCCCGCCGTGGACGCGCAGGATGAAGATCGCCTTGTCCACCGGGACCTGGCCGGACGCCGATCCGTAGTCGATGTCGCCGCTGGTGCCGTGGACCGGCGTCAGGCCGTAGATCTGGTTGATGCCGCTCCACACCGTCGCCCCGTTCAGCGGCACGCCGTTGGGGGTGGCCTTGACGTTGAGGATCGCCTGCTGCAGCACGGCGATCGAGTCGCGGGCGAGCAGCGAACGACCGTCGAGCCCGCTGTCCCAGGCGGGCACGCCGTTGAACGAGACGTAGTCGAGCACCACGTTGCGGCGCTCGCGCATCTCGTGGTCCAGCACGAACTTGGTGGTGTCGTCGCTGGCCAGCAACCGCGGGTAGTTCGGCAGATCACCGCAGCGGCGCTGCACGGCGCTCAGGAACGCGCCCAGCTGGTCGGCGCGGCCGCTGAAGAACGCCAGCTCGTCCTGCCCGCACGGGATCTCCTGCCAGAACGCGGTGGGATTGCCGCGCGGGTCCATCCGGAGCCGGGGCGTGCTCGGAGCCAGCTCGCGGTGCACGTCCTCGGCCAGGTTGTTGCTGTAGGGATCGTTCTGGTCGTAGTAGACCGTGACACCGGTGGGCGGGGCCGGTCGCATCGCCCGCACGTAAGACCCCACGACGCGGGCCTCCTGGGCGTTCGAGGGTGCGATCTGGTGGTAGAGCTTGCTCAGCCCGGGCAGGTGGTCGGCGGAGGTCGTGATGCCCACCATCGGCAGCGTCGCCCGCTCCAGCCGCTTGATCGCCGCGTCGGTCCCGCGCCAGCTGCCTCCCATCCCGACCACGCCCACGACCGGTGCTTCGGTCTCCCGCTCGGCCAGCGCGGCGATCCGCTCCGCCACCTCCGCGCCGCGCCGCATGGCCGCTCCGCCGTTGGCCAGCAGGATGCGCAGCGGAAGCTGCGCGATCCGGGCGTCGCGCTGGGCGTTGATCAGCCCCTTGAGCTCCTCGACGGTGCCGGCCAGCGTGGTGGAGTCGGCGTCGGCCGTGGTCAGCGTGCCGAAGTAGACGATCGTGGCGTACGGGCGGTCGGGGTACTGCACGTGGTTCTGCTCGGCGAGCCGGTTCTGCTCGGCGATGATCTCCTGCAGCTGCACGAGCTCGGCGGCGTCGGCCATGTCGCGGGAGAACTGGTAGCTGCCGTCGGAGATCCCGATGCACTCGCCGGTGGACTCCCACAGCGCCGTGGTCGACAGATCCGGGTTCGCCCACGGCGTCCACAGCCCGCAGTGCTGCTCGCGGTGCACGAAGTACCCGCCGGTCGTGCCCAGCAGCAGCACGATCAGCCCCAACGCCGGTAACCGGCGCAGCAGGCGGGAGCGCTTGAGCAGCGGCAGGGCGCGGCCGAAGCCGGGCTCGTCCGGTGCGCTGCCCACCCGCAGCGGCACGTACCAGGCGGTGGGGGAGCGGCGTCGGCGCGCGTCCTGCAGCGACTTCTGCCACCCGTCCAGCCCGGCCGAGCCCTGCGAGGTCTCCTCGCCGCGCAACGGCTCGGCACCCGAGCCGATGACCAGCAGCGGGTCGGTGGCACCGGTCTCGTTGCGCACGTCGTTGAGCAGTCCCACGAGAGCCTCGCCGATCGTGCCCGGCTCCAGGTCCGCGAGCAGCAGCACCGGGTAGCTGTCGCGCGGCACCCACCGCCACCGCCACACGCGGCGCGTGTAGGTGTCGGAGAGGTCGGCGAGGAACGCGTGCACCAGGAGCTTGCGGACCTCCTGGGCGTTCTCCCACTGCGAGGGCGTGGAGATCAGCCGCTGCGCGAACGCGGGGAAGTCCGCGGACTCGCGGGGCGCGAGGTAGTGCTGGCGCATGAACCAGCGCGGCACCCGCCCGAACCGCACCCACAGGCCGTAGTACAGCGGGAACAGCAGGAGCGACAGCACGAACAGGTACCACGGGAGCTGCTCGGCCGCGGAGTTCCAGGCAGCGGACCGCGATTCGCCGTCGGCCTCGTTCTTGCGCCTTCGGCGTCCGCGTTCGATCAGGTAGTCGTGCAGCCGGTCCCGGATGTTGCTGCCCGGGCGGTGGGTCAGCTCGGGTCGCTGGTCGTTCTGCTGCAGGAGCCAGCTGAGCATCGTGTAGCGCGGGAACCGCAGGCGTCCCACGCGCGGCCACGAGTCGTGCTCGCGCAGCGATCCGGCGGCGGAGTCCAGCAGATCGCGGATCTGCACCGAGCGCCGCCGTTCGACGCTGCGCGGTTCCTCGCCGACGTCGAGCCGCGCGTGCGGGACGTTGCTGCCCAGGTGGTTCTCCAGCGAGCTGAGCAGCTGGTCGGAGTCGCCGTCGCGCAGCAGGTGGACGACGGGCTGGTCGGGAACGGGTTCGAGCCTGCGGTGGCGCAGCCAGCGCTGCTGGAGGTCGGCCTGCAGCCGTTCGGGTGAAATCCCTTGTTCCGCCGACACTTCCGACATCTCCGCCACCCCCTGGGCCGATCTTGTCCGGAAGACGGTACCGGGATCGCCCTGGGAGCGGGAGGAATTGCGCGAAGTGGGTCAGCGGGGTCTGCCGGGGATTCCGGGGCGGAGCTGCCACGGGTACGGGCCGTCGAGGGGCCGGTAGTCGACGCCGAAGGCGTCGAGGCGCGGCAGGTGGTGGTGAGCGAGGCGGTGGTGGAACTCCGCCGGGTCCCGCTCGCGGCTCCATGCGAGCTCGGCGAAGGCGCACAGCCGGGGGAACGCCGCGTAGTCGATGCGGGCGGTGGAGTTGAGGTGCTCGGTCCACACCTGCGCCTGCAGGCCCAGAACCCGCTCGGTCGGCGGGGTGTAGCCGTAGACGTTCTCCAGCGTGTTGAGGAAGCCGACCGGGACCGGTTCGTCGGGGTGCTCGGATTGCCGGTGGTCGAGGTAGAAGTGCGTCTCCGGGCACAGCAGCACGTCGTTGCCCGCCTCGGCGGCGCGGGTGACCGCTTCCGCGTCGTCCCAGGCCATCACGATGGTGTCCTGCGGCAGCGCCACCATCTGCATCGCGTCGTTCCAGGCCGACGTGCGCCTGCCGCGGGCGTGCACGTGCTCGATGAGCCGCCGCAGCAGCGCGCCGTGCGCGGGGGTGGCGCCGGGGACCTCGTCGCCGCCGAGGCAGATCACCGGGGACGGGAAGATCGCCATCACGTGGTCGAGGACGTCGCGGAAGAAGTCCACGGTCGTCCTGCGCGGCACCAGGATCCGGTCGCTGACGCCCCACGAGTCCCACACCGCGACGGGGTCGCCGCTGCCCAGCTCGGGGTAGGAGGCGATGGCGGCCTGGCTGTGGCCGGGCACGTCGATCTCCGGGACGACGGTGACGTGGTGCTCGCCGGCGTAGGAGACGATCTCCAGCAGGTCCTCGGTGGTGTAGTAGCCGCCGTGCGGCTGCCGGTCGTGCTCGGGCACCTCGCCGCGGCCGATCATGGAACGCTCGCGCCACGATCCGATCCGGGTCAGCTCGGGGTGCTGCGGGACCTCGACGCGCCAGCCCTGGTCGTCGGTGAGGTGCAGGTGCAGCACGTTGAGCTTGTGCATGGCCAGCAGGTCGATGAACCGCAGCACGTCCCGCTTGGGGACGAAGTGCCGCGCCACGTCGAGGTGGCAGCCGCGCCAGCCGAACCGCGGGTGGTCCTCGATCACCCCGCACGGCAGGGACAGCGGCTCGTCGCGGACGGGGGCGCGGCGGAACACGTCCGGCGGCAGCAGCTGCCGCAGCGTTTGGGCCGCGTGGTGCGCGGCGGCGGTGTGCTGCGCGGTCACCAGCGCCTGCTCGGGCCCGATCTCGATGCGGTGCCCGCTGAGGTCGGGGTCGATGCGGAACGCGATGGTCGGCTTGGCCGCCAGCGGCAGCGGAAGTCCCGTCGCGGCACCGACGTGCCTGCGGAACCAGCGAGCCACGCTCGGCTCGCCGCCCACGCTGGTGCGGATGTCGAGCAGCAGCCGGCCCGCCGCGTACTCGACTCGCCGCGGTCGCGGCAGCAGCGAGTGGAAGCTCATCCCTTCACCGCGCCGGACAGCCCCGACACCAGCTTCCTCTGGACGAGCACGAAGAAGATCAGAACCGGAATGGTCATCAGTGCGGAGCCTGCCATGATCGCGCCCCAGTCGTTGCCCTGCGGGCTGAAGAATACCAGGATCGCCATCGGCAGGGTCTGGTTCTCGGTCGCGGAGATGATGAAGGTTTTCGAGAACAGGAAGTCGTTCCACGCGTGGATGAACGAAAGCACGCTGGTAGCAACGAGTCCCGGTGCGGCCAGCGGGAAGAGGACCTGCCACACGAACCGGGTGCGGCTCGCGCCGTCGAGCGTGGCGGCCTCCTCCAGCTCGACCGGGACGGCGGCGACGAACCCGCGCAGCATCCAGATCGCCAGCGGCAGGCTGAACGCGAGGTGCACCAGCACCAGCGACCCCAGGTGGTTGAGGCCGAAAGCCGGTGCGGCCGAACCCACTTGGCGCATCAGGAAGAACAGCGGGATCGTCAGCGCCTCGACCGGGACCATCTGCGCCACCAGCAGCATCACCAGCAGCACCGCCCGGCCCCTGATCCGGAAACGGGTCAGCGCCACCGCCGCCAGGAACGACATCAGCAGCGACAGCAGCACCACCGCACCGGCGACGAGCGCGCTGTTGAGGAAGTAGCCGCCCAGACCGTCCACTGTGAACACCCGGCGGAAGCTCTCCAGCGTCGGCGCGGTCGTCCACGGCCGGGGATCGCTGGAGAGCAGCTCGGCTTCGGGCTTGAACGCCGAGAGCACCATCCAGTACAGCGGGAACGCGATGATCGCGGCGAGCACGACCGCGGTGGTGTTGGCGGCGAACCGGGCGCGCGTCATGCCAGGACCTCGGTCCCGTTCCGCCGCTGCGCGCGCAGGTACCCCAGCGTGATCACCAGCAGCAGCGCGGTCATCACCACGCCGATCGCCGACCCCGTGCCGTAGTTCGAGGCGGCGAAGGCCTCCTGGTAGGCGTAGACGTTGAGCACCATGTTCTGCCCGGCGACCCCGCCGCCGTTGGTCATCACGTAGATCTGCGTGAACACCTTGAAGTCCCAGATGATCGATTGCACGGTGGCGATGAGCAGCACCGGTCGCAGCATCGGCAGCAGCACGCTGCGCGCGGTCCGCCAGGTCGAGGCCCCGTCCAGCGCGGCGGCCTCGACGATCTCGCCGGGGATGCCGGTCAGGCCCGCGTAGGTGGTGACCAGCACGAACGGGAACGAGCACCAGATCACCTCGGCGGCCACCAGGCCGAAGGCGACGTACTTGTCGTAGGTCCAGGACATCCCCTCGGCGGCGCTGATGCCGATGCCGGTCAGCACCTCGTTGACCAGGCCGAAGTCCTGGTCGAACAGGAACAGCCACACCGTCGACCCGGCCACCGCCGGGGTCGCCCAGGCGCCGATCGCCGCGAGGAACAGCAGGATTCGCGGCAGCGGCGCGATCCGCGTCGCCAGCACGGCGAGGCCGATGCCCGTGGCCAGGCTGCCCAGCACGCAGACCGCGGCGAACGCGCAGGTCTGCAGCAGCACCACCCAGAACCGCTCGTCTCCCAGCAGCTCCAGGTAGTTGCCCGCGCCGAGGAATTCCAGCGGCGCGCCGCCGGAGGCCTGCGCCTGGCCGTACTCGTAGAGCGAGATCTGCACCAGCTGGTACAGCGGGTAGCCCATCATGGCGATGAGCAGCAGCGCCGCCGGTGCTAGGTAGAGCAGCGCCATCATCGGCCTTCGAAGGCGGCGTTCATGCTCGCCGCCGCCTGCCCGGCCGCCTCGGGAACCGGTGCGCCGCCGATGATCCGCTGCACCATCGTCGGCAGCACGCCCTGCGCGTCGATCGTCGACCACGCCTCGGTGGCGGGCACGAAGTGCGTCCCGCCGCGCAGCGTCATCACGAACGGGGCGGCGGCCGGATCGCGGTCGGCGACCTCGCTCTGCACGTCGAGGAACGTGGGCAGGTTGCCCATCGCCGCGTACATCTTGCGCTGGTGCTCCTTGCCCGCCAGCAGCTGGACGAACTCGCGCGCCAGCGTCGCGCGCTGCGAGGACTTCAGCACCGACAGCAGGTTGCCGCCCGCGAAAGCCGGTGCGGTGGAACCGGGTCGGGCGCCGGGCAGCGGGACCACGCCGTACTTCCCGGCGACTCCGGCGTCGACGGCCTTGCGGTTGAAGTCGCCGCCGATGGTCATCGCGGCCTTGCCGGAGGCGAAGGCCTGCACGCTCTGGCTGCCGGTCATGTCGGCGCACTGCTCGGGCGGGCACGCCCCGCTGGTGATCAGCCGGGCGTAGTCGGCGATGCCGCGTTGCGCCTCGGGGCTGTCGATGGTCGACACCCAGCGCTGCCCCTCCTGGCGAGCGAGGTCGCCGCCCGCGGCCCAGATGAACGGCATCAGCGCGTAGTGGTACTTGCCGCCGGTGGCGATGCCGTAGAGGTCGGGGCGCTGCTCGCGGATCCGCTGCGCGGTCGCCAGCAGCTCGCCGGTGGTGCGCGGCGGCTGCAGACCGAGCTCGGCGAACACGTCGGTGCGGTAGTACAGCGCCCGCACGCCGGTGTACCAGGGCACGCCGAAGACCTTGCCCTCCACGCGCGCCGTGTCCAGCGCGGAGGGGGAGAGGTCGGCGGATTCGGGCCACTGGGGCAGCTTCTCGGTCAGGTCGGCCAGCCCGCCCGCCGCGACGTAGCCCGCGAGGTCGGTGTTGCCGACCTCGGCTACGTCGGGCGCGCTGGCGGGATCGTTGAAGGCGCCGGTGAAGCGCTCGGAGCGGGTCTCCACCGCGATGTACTGCACGTCGACGTCCACGCCCGGGTGCTCGCGCTCGAAGCTGGTCACCGCGTCGTCCACGGCGGCCTGCTTGGGGCCGCGGTTGGCCTCGTCGAACAGCCACACGCGCAGCGGTCCCGTCCGCTCGTCGACGTCCGGCCCCGACTGCTGGACCTGCGGTGGTCCGCAGGCCGTGAGCAACGCGGCGACGGCGACGGCGATGACGGCTCTTCCTGCGCGCATGACTGGTCTCCGTGTCTGCTGGAGCGGGTGCTGGGGGTCAGCCGTGGAAGGTGATGGCCGCGACCGACGGGCAGGCGTAGCTGTCCGGAGTGGGCGTGAGCGCGCCGGTCTCGGCGTCGCGGGCGAGGCGGGTGATGGTGCCCGCGCGCTGGTTGGCCACGAACAGCGAGGTCTCCTCGGGGTCCAGCGCGCAGTGCCGCGGCCAGTTCCCGCCGGTGGGCGTGGCCGACTGGAACGTCAGGGCCCCGTTGTCGACGGAGAAGACGGCGACGGTGTCGTCGCCCCGGTTGGTGGCGTAGACGAACCGTCCGTCGCGGGTGATCGCGATCTCGGCGGGGAAGTTCTCCCCGGCGGCCTCGGGCGCGCGGCTGCTGATGACCTGACCGGCGGTGAGGTTGCCGGCTTCCGGGTCCCAGCCGAGGACGGTGATCGTCGAGTTCAGCTCTGCCAGCAGGTAGGCGGTGGTGCCCTTGAACACCAGGTGTCGCGGGCCGGTTCCGGCGGGCAGCGCGAGCTGCTGGTGCTGGGTGAGCTCGCCCGCGTCGAAGGCGTGGACGAAGACAGAGTCCGCCCCGAGGTCGACGGTCACGACCCACTTGCCGCTGGGGTCGACCAGGACCTGGTGGGCGTGCGGTTCGGCGCCGGGGTGCTGGACCAGCGCGGTGTTCTCGCCGATGCCGCCGTCCGGGTTGCGGCGGTGGACCGCCACCGTCCCGTCGCCGTAGTGCGCGGTGAGCACGTACTCCCCGGTGGGGTGCACCGACAGGTGGGTGGGCGCGTTGCCGCCGCTGGGCGCGGTGTTGATGATCCGCGGTTCGTGCGTGCTGACGTCGATCGCGGTGATCGAGCCCTGCGGCTGCTCGTTGGTGACGTAGAGGAACTCGTGGTCCGGTGACCAGGCGAAGAACGACGCGTCGGCGACGCCGTCGAGGGTGCCTGACGGCGCGAGGACGCCGTTCATGGCCCGCATCGCGATCTCCACGCCCCGCCCCGCGGGCTGCGAACTGGTGTAGCTGCCGATGAAGGTCATCAGACCTTCGTGCGCGTGCGCCGCGGCGGTGCTCGGCAGTCCTGCCCCCGCTCCCGCGCCCGACCGACCGGCGGCCGACGCGCACCCGACGGTCGCCCCGGCGACCCCCAGGGCCCCGACCGCGCTCAAGAACCCACGACGCGAAAACGAACCAGCCACGACGTTCTCCCAGCTAGACGACAGAGCAGAAGCGAAGTCTGTCGCAGCCCCACCATGTGGACTAGACCAAAACGGCCTAACCCGCCCACCCCCGAAGGCCCTAACCCCGAAAAAGTTCACCCCGCAGGAGATTTGCGCGAAATCGCCACCCGACCGCGCGGTCGCAGACCCGACGCTCCGACCCCCCGGTCGAAACCGCAACATTCGTCGCGCGAAAACCGCGGTTTTCGTCGCACGAATGTCGCGGTTCTCGACGGTCAGGGGAGCAGGGGGGAGAGTGCGGCGGCCGTTGCGAAGGCGATGAGGGAGAGGAGGGTTTCCAGGACCGTCCAGGTCTTGAGCATGTCGGAGACCGGGATGCCGAAGTAGCGGGAGATGATCCAGAAGCCGCCGTCGTTGACGTGCGAGGCGATGATCGACCCGGCGGCGATGGCCACGGCGATCAGCGCCAGCTGCGGCTGCGACAGACCGGCCGAGGCGACCAGGGGGGCGACGATGCCGCCCGTGGTCACGATCGCCACCGTCGCCGAGCCCTGCGCGATCCGCAGACCGCTGCTGATCACGTACGCCGAGACGATCATCGGCAGCCCGATGCCCCGCAGCGAGCCGGCCAGGGCGTCGCCGACGCCGGTCTCGGCCAGCACCTTGCCGAAGAAACCGCCCGCGCCGACGACCAGCAGCAGCATCCCCAGCGGGCGCAGCGCCCCGGCGGTCAGCTCGGACAGGTCCCGGCCGGTCATCCCGCGCCGGGTTCCCAGCAGCCAGAACGACAGCAGCACCGCGAGCGTCAGCGCCACCGTCGGGTTGCCCAGGAACGTCAGCACCGACAGCGGGCCGCTGCCCTCCGGCAGCGTGATGCTGCCGAACGTCGCCCCGAGGATCAGCACCATCGGCAACCCGATGATCAGCGCGACCACGCCCAGCGACGGATCGCGCCGGCCCTCGCGCTTGGCGGCGAGCTCGTCGGCGGTCGCCAGCATGTCGGCGGGCACCGGCAGGTCGATCCGCTTGCCGATCCACACCGGGTACAGCAGGCCCGCCACCGCGAAAGCGGGCAGCCCGCAGACCAGTCCCATCAGGATGATCCAGCCGAGGTCCACGCCGAGCAGACCCGCGGCCACCACCGGACCGGGGTGCGGTGGCAGGAACGCGTGCGTCATCGACAACCCGGCCACCAGCGGCAGGCAGTACAGCAGGATCGAGCGCTTGCCCTGCCGCGCCACCACGTACACCAGCGGTGCCAGCACGAAGATGCCGATGTCGAAGAACACCGGGATCCCGAAGATCAACCCCGACAGCCCCATCGCCAGCGGCGCCCGGTTCTCGCCGAACGCCGCGAGCAGCTTGCGGGTCAGCAGCTGCGCGCCGCCCGAGGCCTCCAGCATCGAGCCGAGGATGGTGCCGAGCCCGATGATCGCGGTGATGTGCCCGAGAATGCTCGCGAAACCGCCTTCGAGCAGCGAATCGCTGCTCTTCTGCGCGGTGCCCACGATGTCCTCCACCGGCAGCCCGGCGGCCAGCGCGATCAGCAGTCCGCTGACCAGCAGCGCGATGAACGGCTCGATGCGGAACCGGATGATCATCACCAGCAGCACTGCGATCCCGGCCGCGCACAACGTGAGCAGTCCGGACGTCGAGTGCTGCAGCCAGTCGAGGAACACGGGGACTCCTAGCGGTTCTCGCGCAGCGCGCGTCCGGGGAGAGCGTCGGTCCGATGTCCGTCGTCGATCACCGGCACGCCGTTGACCAGCACGTGCGGGATGCCGACGGCCTGCTGCCGGGGTTCGTCGAAGGTGGCGGTGTCGCGCACGGTCTCGGGGTCGAACAGCACCAGGTCGGCCACGTGGCCCGTCCGGACCCTGCCGCGATCGGTGAGCCCGAGGCGGTCGGCCGGCCGCGAGGTCATGTTCCGCACGCACTCCTCCAGCCCGAGCACGCCGAGTTCCCGCACGTAGTGGCCCAGGTAGCGGGGGAACGTGCCCCACGCGCGCGGGTGCGGGCGCGCGCCGACCAGCAGCCCGTCGCTGCCCGCCGTGTGTGTGCGGTGGCGCATGATCGCCCGCACGTTGTCCTCGTGCCCCACGTGCATCAGGCACGAGGCGCCCAGCCGCTCGTCGACCAGCACGTCGAAGTAGAACTCGGTCGGCTGCGCGCCCGCGGCCAGCGCCGAATCGGCCACGCTGCGGCCGACCAGGTGCGCGTTGCCCGGTTCGCGGACGCCGTTGATCTCGATGGTGCTCCAGTCGACCGGGACGCCGTGGCAACCGTCGGAGCCCTCGACCTCCAGCACCTCGCGAATCCGCCGCCGCTGCGCGGGATCCCGCAACCGGTCCACCGTCGCGGTCACGCCACCGGCCATCGCCCAGCTCGGCAGCAGCGCGTGCAGCGAGGTGCTGCCCGGCAGGTACGGGTAGGTGTCGAGGGTGATGTCGCACCCGCCGTCGAGCGCCGCGTCCAGCATCGCCAGCAGCTCACCGGCCCGCCCGGCGTTGACGCCGAAGTTCATCGTCGCGTGCGCCAGGTGCAGCGCGCACCCGGAGGCGCGGCTGACCTCGATCATCTCCTCGTAGGCCGCCAGCGCCCCGGCTCCGTAGCTGCGGTGGTGCGGGCTGTAGTAGCCGCCGCGCGCGGCCACGACCTCGCACAACGCCGTCAGCTCCGCGGTGTCGGCGTACATCCCGGGCGTGTAGGTCAAGCCCGAGGACATCCCGAACGCGCCCTGGGCGAGCGAGTCGTCCAGGACCTCGCGCATCCGGTTCAGCTCGTCGTCGGTCACCGGACGGTCCTCGTAGCCCGCGCACAGCAACCGAAGCGTGCCCTGCGGCACGAGGTAGGCGGCGTTGGTGGCGATGCCGGTGTCGAGCCGGTCGAGGTACTCGGCGACGCTGCGCCAGTTCCAGTCGAAACCCGGCGGATCGTCGTTCCACCCGGCCAGCTGCGCGCGCAGCGTCTCCAGGGTGGCGTCGTCGACGGGGGCGTAGGACAGCCCGTCCTGGCCGATGACCTCCAGCGTCACGCCCTGGGAGACCTTCGCGGTGTGGTCCGGTTCCGCCAGCAGCCGCAGGTCCGAATGCGCGTGCATGTCCACGAAACCGGGGGCCAGCACGAGCCCGTCGGCATCGACGCGGCGACGTCCGCTCAGCGTTCCCGCGTCGGCGATCTCGGCGATGCGCCCGTCGGCGACGCCGACGTCGGCGAGGAACCCGGGACCGCCGTCGCCGTCGACCACCTGCGCGCCGCGATAGACGATGTCCACAGTGGATCTGTTCCTCCGGTCACACGCCGGGCAATTGGTCTGCACCGGGTGGTCGAATGGTAAGTACCATTCCCGGGGAAAGCAATGGAGATCGGTTTCGACCGAATTCTCGCTCCACGACGCCGAAAATCCCGGAAGGACACCGACATGAGCAGGACCGTGGTGAGCACCGACGCCGCACCGAAGCCCCCGGCGAACATCCCGCTGTCGCAGGGCGTGCGCAAGGGCAACATCCTGCAGGTCTCCGGCCAGACCGCGGTCGACCCGGCGACCGGGAAGGTCGTCGAGGGCGGTGTCGCCGAGCAGACCGAGCAGTGCCTGCGCAACGTCATCGCCATCATCGAGGCCGAGGGCGGCTCGCTGGAGGACGTGCTGATGCTGCGCGTCTACCTCACCGACACCGCGCAGTTCGCCGAGATGAACGAGGTCTACGCCCGCGTCGTCGGCGAGCCCTTCCCGGCCCGCACCACCGTCTACGTCGGCCTCCCGGCCGGTCTCCTCTGCGAGATCGACGCCCTCGCGGTCCTCGACTGAACTCGGTGGGGGAAGTTTTCATGAAAACTTCCCCCACCCCTCAGAAGTACGTCCGGATCAGGTCGGTGACCTCGTCGCCGTCGACCACCGGGATCAGGGTCCACTTGTCCAGGACCGTGCAGGGGTGCGACAGGCCGAAGGCGATCCAGTCGCCTACCTCGACCTCGGCCCCGGTGAGCTTGAGGAACGCGTGCTGATCGGCCAGGCCGGTGACGTGGCAGGAATCGGCCGCCAGGTCCCGGATCTCGCCGTCCTCGCCGCGGATCGCCTGGGGTTCCGGCAGGCCCTGGTCGAACGAGACGTCGCGGCGACCCATCGTCAGCAGCGCCAGGTCCGGCTCCGGCCGCGACATGACCTGGGCCCAGATGCGCATCGCCGGGCGGAACGGCGCCTCCGAACCCGCCAGCCGGTGCTCGCGGCCGAACGGTGAGCGGACCCGGTAGAAACCGTCGTCGTGCAGCAGGTACCCGCCGCTGCGCAGCACCGGCACCACCGGCAGCCCCACCGGCCACGGCCGGGTCAGCGCCTCGGCGACCTGGTCGAAGTAGGCGCTGCCGCCAGCGCTGACGATCACCTCGTCCACCCCGTCGAAGTGGCCCGCCTCGGCGAACTCGGCCACCAGCGCGCGGAATTCGCCCAGGTAGTCGTCGATGGCCGACAGCGAGGACTCCGCGATGTCGTGCGCCACCTCGCCCTCGTAACCCGACAGCCCGACCAGCCGCAGCCGCGGCTCGGCCGCCACCGCCGCGGCCACCTCGCGCGCCTGCTCGGCGGTGCGCGCACCGGTCCGCCCGCCCGGCACGCCGAACTCGACCAGCACGTCCACCGGCCGCCGCCCGCCGTGCTCGGCGATCGCCGCCCCCATCAGCTCGACCCCGCGCGGCGAGTCGACGTAGCAGCAGAACGAGAAGTCCGGATCGGCGTCGAGCTCGGCGGACAGCCAGGCCAGGCCGTGCGGATCGACCAGCTCGTTGGCGAACAGCACCCGCTGCACCCCGAACGCCCGGTACACCCGCAGCTGGCTGACGTTGGCGGCGGTGATGCCCCACGCCCCGTGCTCCAGCTGCCGCTCGAACAGGCGGGGAGCCATCGTGGTCTTGCCGTGCGGCGCGATCCGCAGGCCGTGCTCGTCGCACCAGGCGGCCATCGTGCGGAGGTTGTGCTCCATCGCGGCGTCGTCGAAGGTCAGCAGCGGTCCGACGAAACCGGCCTCGAACAACCGCGGTCGCTGAGCCAGGAACTCGCCCGCGGTCGTGCCGAACGCCTGGGCCGGCATGCCCTTGAACCGCCAGTCGATGGTCTCGTCGCGCAGCGCGCGGACCGCTCCGGTGTTGATCCCCTCGGGCACGCCCGGCCTCCTATTGCATGTTGTGCAACGACTGTTGCGCGACGAACGACATCGGTGTGTAGCATTGCCCGCTTCGTCGAGTCAACGATGATCGGAGACGCCGGTGAGTCAGAGCCTGGAACGCGGACTGGCCGCGCTCACCGCGCTGGCCGAGGGCCCGCAGACGCTCGACGGACTGGCGCAGCGGCTCGGCGTGCACAAGACCACCGCGATGCGCCTGCTGCGCACGCTGGAATCCGGCCGCTTCGTCCGCCGCGAGGACGCGCACCGGTACCGGCTCGGCAGCGCCGTGTTCGCCCTGGCCCACCAGGCGCTCGACGACCTCGACGTGCGCGAGGTCGCCCGCCCGTTCCTGGCCGGGCTGGGGGAGCGCACCGGGCACACGATCCACCTGGCGATGCTCGACGAGGACCAGGTCGTCTACATCGACAAGGTCGACAGCATCCACCCGGTCCGGATGTACTCGCGGATCGGCCGCCGGGCCCCGCTGCACTGCACGGCGGTCGGCAAGGCGCTGGTCGCGGAGCTGGGGCAGCAGGAGCGGGAGAGGCTGGTGCGGCGCATCGGCTACCCGAAGCTCACGCGGGGCACGATCGACTCACCGGACCGCTACCTGGAGGAGCTCGAACGGGTCCGCACCCGGGGTTACGCGACCGACCGCAGCGAACACGAGGAGTTCACCCACTGCATCGCCGCGCCGGTCCGCAACCACCGGGGCGACGTGGTGGCGGCGACGTCGATCTCGGTGCCGAAGGTCCTGCTCTCGTGGGAGGACCTGCTCGGCTGGCTCCCGGATCTCCGCCGGACCGCGGCGGAGATCTCCCGGGAGCTGGGCAGCCGCCAGTAGATCAGTAGACGGGGCCCGTGTACTTCTCGCCCGGGCCCTGGCCCGGCGCGTCGGGGTGGGTCGAGGCCTCGCGGAAGGCGCGCTGCAGGGACTGCAGACCGTCGCGCAGCGGGCCGGCGTGCGGCCCGAGGTACTCCACCGAAGCCGTGATCAGCCCGGCCAGCCCGGTGATCAGGCGGCGCGCCTCGTCGAGGTCGAGCTGCGGGGCGGCGTCGGGGTCGTCGTCGGCGAGCCCGAGCTTCTCCGCCGCCGCGGACATCAGCATCACCGCAGCGCGGCTGAGCACCTCGACGCTGGGAACATCCGAGAGGTCGCGTACGTTGAGCTCGACATCCGCGTCGTGTGCCGGCTCACCGGCACCGGTCGTGGCGTTCGGGGGAGTGGTTGGCTGCGGTTCGCTCACGCCTGCTACCCTGACACGCACGACCAGCCCCCGCTGCGGCGGGGGCGGCAAAGTGGAGCCCCGCTCCCACCCGAGCAGCCGCCGAGGCCGCCGGGTTCCGGTCCTGTCGACGCCCGTGGGGTGTCGGTGGTGCGAACGGTATCGCTGATACCGGTTCGATCGGTTTGGAGTCAGGGTCCCGCGGTGTCCGCGCAATGCGGAAACGCCGACGGGACCTTTGCATTCCGGGGTGAGCTCTACACGCCGTGGTGTGCAGTACACAGCCATCGAACCGAGGAGGCCCCATCAGCTCCGAGACGCGCATCAATGACCGCATCCGGGTTCCGGAAGTCCGCCTGGTCGGACCCAACGGTGAGCAGGTCGGGATCGTCCGCATCGAGGACGCCCTGCGCCTGGCCCAGGAAGCGGATCTGGACCTTGTCGAGGTCGCCCCGCAGGCGCGCCCGCCGGTCTGCAAGCTCATGGACTACGGCAAGTTCAAGTACGAGAGCGCGCAGAAGGCTCGCGAATCGCGTCGCAACCAGCAGCAGACCGTCATCAAGGAGCAGAAGCTCCGGCCGAAGATCGACCCGCACGACTACGAGACGAAGAAGGGCCACGTGTCCCGCTTCCTCGGTCAGGGTCACAAGGTCAAGGTGACGATCATGTTCCGCGGTCGCGAGCAGTCGCGGCCCGAGTTGGGCTTCCGCCTGTTGCAGCGACTGGCCGATGACGTGTCCGAACTCGGGTTCATCGAGGCGAACCCGAAGCAGGACGGTCGGAACATGATCATGGTTCTGGCGCCGCACAAGACCAACAAGACCAAGCCCAAGGCCAACGCGTAAGCGCTGAGCCAGGGCTCGTGATGTGAGGCCGGGTCGGGACGCTGGCCGCGCCCCCTCCCGGCTCCAGTACGAAACGAGGACGGAAGATGCCGAAGAACAAGACCCACAAGGGCACCTCGAAGCGCTTCAAGGTGACCGGTTCGGGCAAGCTGCGGCGCGAGCAGGCCGGTCGCCGGCACATCCTGGAGAAGAAGTCCAGCCGCGTCACCCGCCGCCTCGAGGGCACCGAGGCCGTCGCCAAGGCCGACGTCAAGCGCATCAACAAGCTGCTGGGTCGCTGACGCCGACTTCCCCGCTGCGCCCGCGAGGGAGCAGCTCGGCATCGCACCATCCAGCCACCCGAACCGGGCGGCACCCCACCGCCCCCGATGAGATAACAGGACGGACCCCGTGGCACGCGTCAAGCGAGCGGTCAACGCCCAGAAGAAGCGCCGCACAGTTCTCGAGTCGGCCCGCGGTTACCGCGGTCAGCGCTCGCGCCTGTACCGCAAGGCCAAGGAGCAGATGCTCCACTCGATGACCTACTCCTACCGGGACCGCCGCGCCCGCAAGGGCGAGTTCCGGAAGCTGTGGATCACCCGCATCAACGCCGCGACCCGGCAGCACGGCCTCAGCTACAACAAGTTCGTGCAGGGCCTGAAGGCCGCCGAGGTCGAGGTCGACCGCAAGATCCTGGCGGAGCTCGCCGTCAACGACCCGCAGGCCTTCGAGGCGCTGGTCGACGTGGCGCGCAAGAACCTGCCGGAGAGTGCGGCCTGATCGCCGAAAGCACTTCCGATCCGCGACCCGGGACCCCGCTCACCGAGCGGTCGTCCCGGGTCGCGGTCGCTCGTAAGCTCACCCGCCGCGCGGGCCGCGAGAAGGCCGGCGCCTTCCTCGCCGAGGGCGCCCAGGCCGTGGGCGAGGCGCTGACCGCGCACGCCGACGACCGGCTGCGGGTGCGCGAGCTGTTCGTCACCGAGCAGCCGCGGCACGCCGAGCTCGCCGAGCGCGCGGTGCTGGCCGGGGTGCCGGTGCACGAGGTCACCGACAAGGCCGCCGCGTCGCTGTCGGAGACGGTCACCCCGCAGGGCGTGGTCGCCGTCTGCGACCTGCCCCGCACCGACCCGGTGACCGCCCTGGCGCGGCGTCCCGCGCTGGTCGCGGTGCTGGTCGGCATCGCCGACCCGGGCAACGCCGGAACCGTGGTGCGCGTGTCCGACGCCGCGGGGGCCGGTGCGGTGCTGTTCGCCGGGGACACCGTCGACGCCTACAACGGCAAGGCGGTGCGGGCCTCCACCGGAAGCCTGTTCCACCTGCCGGTGGCCCGGGACCGCGACGTCACCGCCGTGCTGACGGCGTGCCGGGAGGCCGGGCTGCGGCTCGTCGGCGCCGACGGCTACGCCACCGGCGACCTGGACACCGCCGACCGGGCGGGCGAGCTCGCCGAACCCACCGCGTGGGTGTTCGGCAGCGAGGCGCACGGGCTGTCCGACGAGGTCAAGGCCCAGCTGGACACCACGCT
Organism: Saccharopolyspora sp. ID03-671; assembly: GCF_045278815.1. NCBI lineage: Bacteria > Bacillati > Actinomycetota > Actinomycetes > Pseudonocardiales > Pseudonocardiaceae > Saccharopolyspora > Saccharopolyspora sp. ID03-671. The sequence continues at coordinate 1,416,662 of NZ_CP134054.1, read as the reverse complement.
GCGGGTACCGCTGTACGGTCAGGCGGAGAGCCTCAACCTGGCCACCGCCGCGGCCGTCTGCCTCTACGCCTCGGCGCGTGCCCAGCACCGCTGAGCTCGGGCGGAGCGGATCACCGCGCAACGTCGTGGACGCCGTCGCTTAGAATCGCCCATGTCAGCTTGCGGCTTCGCACCGAAGAGTCGTATGCAACCTCAGCAGGTTCGCAGGCCCGGCTACCTGGCAGAACAGGGACCTGGCCGATGATGCCTGCGGGATCAACGGGAGTCACGCACTAACGATGTCTGGAGCCAACGACTCGTACGACCCGAAAGAGGTCGCCGCGCTGTCGCCGGAGACGCTGGACGCCGCGGTCGAGGAGGCCAAGAAGGCCTTCGTCGCCGCAGCGGACCTGGACGAGCTGGCCGCCGTCAAGCCCGGCCACCTCGGCGACCGCTCGCCGCTGCTGACCGCGCGCCGCGAGATCGGAGCCCTGCCGCCCAAGGCGCGCTCCGAGGCGGGCAAGCGCGTCAACCAGGCCCGCGAAGCCATCCAGGGCGCATTCGACGAGCGTCGCGCAGCGCTGCAGGCCGAGCGCGACGAGCGCGTGCTGCGCGAGGAGTCGGTCGACGTCACGCTGCCGTGGGACCGCGTGCCCACCGGTGCCCGGCACCCGATCACTCAGCTCGCCGAGCAGATCGAGGACACCTTCGTGGCCATGGGCTGGGAGGTCGCCGAGGGCCCCGAGCTGGAAGCCGAGTGGTTCAACTTCGACGCGTTGAACTTCGGCAAGGACCACCCGGCGCGCACCATGCAGGACACCTTCTACGTGGCGCCGGAGGACTCCGGGCTGGTGCTGCGCACGCACACCTCGCCGTCGCAGGTCCGCGCGCTGCTCAACCGCGACCTGCCGGTGTACGTGGTCTGCCCGGGCCGCACCTTCCGCACCGACGAGCTCGACGCCACCCACACCCCGGTGTTCCACCAGGTCGAGGGTCTGGCGGTCGACAAGGGCCTGACCATGGCGCACCTCAAGGGCACCCTGGACGCCTTCGCCCGCTCGATGTTCGGACCGGAGTCCAAGACCCGGCTGCGCCCGTCGTACTTCCCGTTCACCGAGCCGTCCGCCGAGATGGACATCTGGTTCCCGGAGAAGAAGGGCGGCGCCGGCTGGGTCGAGTGGGGCGGCTGCGGCATGGTGAACCCCAACGTGCTGCGCGCCTGCGGCGTCGACCCGGACGTCTACACCGGTTTCGCCTTCGGCATGGGCCTGGAGCGCACCCTGATGTTCCGCAACGGCATCCCGGACATGCGGGACATGGTCGAGGGCGACGTGCGCTTCACCCTGCCCTACGGCATTTAAGAAGGTCTGCCGATGGTCGATCTGCGTAGCGGTGCAAGCTGCGAGGGTGGGCTGAGCGGCTTCGCCGCTTCAAAGACACCCACGACGACCGTCCCCGACATCACTTACCTGAACGAGAGAAGGGCCTGACCAAGTGCGGATTCCGGTTTCCTGGCTGGCCGAGCACCTCGAGCTGCCCGAGGGGACGACCGCGGAGACGCTGGCAGAGGCGTTCATCCGGATCGGGTTGGAGGTCGAGGAGGTCGAGCACCTGACGCAGGTGCGCGGCCCGCTCGTGGCCGGTCGCGTCGCCGAGATCGAAGAACTCACCGAGTTCAAGAAGCCGATCCGGTACTGCAAGGTCGAGATCGGCGCCTCCGAGGACGGCGAGCAGAAGCTGCAGAACATCATCTGCGGCGCCCGCAACTTCGCCGAGGGCGACCTGGTGGTCGTCGCGCTGCCCGGCACGGTGCTGCCCGGCGAGTTCGAGATCAGCTCGCGCAAGACCTACGGCAAGCTCAGCGAGGGCATGATCTGCTCCGCCAAGGAGCTGGGCCTCGGCGAGGACCACGACGGCATCCTGGTGCTGCCGTCGGGTTCTGCCGACCCCGGTGACGACGCGGTGGAGCTGGTCGGGCTCGACGACTCGATCATCGAGCTGGCGATCACCCCCGACCGCGGCTACTGCTTCTCGGTGCGCGGTCTGGCCCGCGAGCTGTCCAACGCGCTCGACGTGCCCTTCGGCGACCCGGGTGCGCGCCCGGTCCCGGAGGAGGACAAGCCGTCGCGCGGCGTGCAGATCAAGGACGCGCAGGCCTGCTCGCGGTTCGTGCTGCGCCGGGTGACCAACGTGGACCCGACCGCGCCGAGCCCGTGGTGGATGCGGCGCCGGCTCGCGCTGGCGGGCATCCGCTCGATCTCGCTGTCGGTGGACGTCACCAACTACGTGATGCTCGAACTGGGCCAGCCGCTGCACGCCTTCGACGCCTCGAAGGTCTCCGGCGACCTGGTGGTCCGGCACGCCGATGGCGGCGAGAAGCTGACCACGCTGGACGGTCAGGTCCGCGAGCTCGACCCGGACGACATCGTGATCGCCGACGACTCCGGTGTGGTGTCGCTGGCCGGCGTCATGGGCGGCGAGAGCACCGAGATCGGCGACGGCACGCACGACGTGCTCATCGAGGCCGCGAACTGGGACCCGGCCAACGTCGCGCGCACCATCCGCCGCCACAAGCTGCCCAGCGAGGCGGGCAAGCGCTTCGAGCGCACGGTGGACCCGGCGGTGGCGCCGGTGGCCGTGGAGCTGGCCGCGCAGCTGCTGATCCGCTACGGCGACGGCAAGCTCACCGCGGGCCGCACCGATGTGGGCGAGGTCCGGGCCCCGGCGGCGGTGACGATGCCGCTGGCGCTGCCGGACAAGGTCGCCGGTGTCTCCTACGAGCGCGGTGTGACCGCGCGCCGGCTGTCCCAGATCGGCTGCAAGATCGATCTGAGCACCTCCGACGACGGCGTCGGCCTGATCACCGCGACCCCGCCGTCCTGGCGTCCGGACCTGACGCAGCCGTTCGACCTGGTCGAGGAGGTGCTGCGGCTGGAGGGCTACCACACGATCCCGTCGGTGCTGCCCGCCGCGCCGCCCGGCCACGGCCTGTCGGCCGCCCAGCGCCGCAAGCGCGCGGTCTCGCGCGCCCTGGCCGGTGCCGGTTACGTCGAGGTGTTGCCCTTCCCGTTCACCGGTGAGGAGGCGCTGGACGCCTTCGGCCTGGACGCCGACGACGAGCGCCGCCGCACGGTGAAGGTGCTCAACGCGCTGGAGAGCGACAAGTCGCAGCTGACCACGACGCTGCTGACGGGCCTGCTGGACACCTTGCAGCGCAACGTCTCCCGCGGTCACCGCGACGTTGCGCTGTTCCACATCGGCCAGGTCAGCCAGCCGTCGCAGGACCAGCCCGCGGTGCCGGAGGTCGGTGTCGACGGTCGTCCCAGCGACGAGCAGCTCGCCGGGCTGCTGGCGGCTCTGCCCGCCCAGCCCACGCGGGTGGCGACGGTGCTGGCCGGTCAGCGCGAGCAGGCCGGTTGGTGGGGCAAGGGCCGCGCCGCCGACTGGGCGGACGCGATCCAGGCGGCTCGCGTGGTGGCCTCGGCCGCCGGTGTCGAGCTGACCGTCCGCAAGGCGGAGTTCGCCCCGTGGCACCCGGGCCGCTGCGCCGAGCTGCTGGTGGGCGAGACGGTCGTGGGCCACGCCGGTGAGCTGCACCCGAAGGTCGTCGAGGCGCTGGGCCTGCCCAAGCGCACCAGCGCGATGGAGCTCGACCTCGACGCCCTGCCGCTGGTGGAGCGCCGCACCGCCCCGGACATCTCGGCCTACCCGCCGGTGCTGATGGACGTGGCGCTGGTCGTCGACTCCTCGGTCGCGGCCTCGGACGTCGTCGACGCGGTCCGCGCCGGTGGCGGCGAGTTGCTGGAGGACGTGCGCCTGTTCGACGTCTACGCGGGCGAGCAGCTGGAGAAGGGCAAGAAGTCGCTGGCCCTGGCCCTGCGCTTCCGCGCCCCGGACCGCACCCTCAAGCAGGAGGAGGCCACCGAGGCCCGCGACGCCGCGGTCCAGTCCGCGACCGACCGACTCGGAGCCACCCTCCGCGCCTGACCGCACGACGAGAACGGCCCCGCCCCAGGACTTCCCGGGCGGGGCCGTTTCTCGTTCGCCTCGGTGATCGCGGGCCGCGGTGGGGCTCTGTCGGCCTCAGTGGTTGCGGGGGAGGTGGCGGGTGGTGAAGCCCTCGGCGGAGATGCCCATGATCACCAGGTGGAGCATGCGGTCGGAGAGGGAGTCGGGTTCGCTGGCGCGGCCTTCCTCGCGGAATCCGAGCTTGGTGTGCAGCGCGATCGAGGCGACGTTCTCCCGGTAGATGCCGACCTGGCAGTGCCGGAAGCGGCGGCGGCCGAACATGACGGCCAGCAGCGTGATGATCGCGTCGTCGGCGTAGCCGTGGCGGCGGTGCATCGGGCCGATGCCGACGCCGTAGCTGAACACGTCGGGATCGTCGGCCTTGCTGATGCACATCGAGCCGACGAGCACCTGGTCCCGGCGGGTCTCGATGGCCAGCTGGAAGTCGTCGGGGGAGTCGACGTGGTTCGCGCGGTGCGCGGCCCAGTGCCGGTAGCCGTCGGTCTGCGCGTACGGGGCGCGGGTGGGGTCTTGGTCGAAACCGGCGAGGGTGCGCCGATCGGCGGCGGCCACCCGGCGTAACAGCACCTGCCGACCGACCCAGGACGACGTCGTGATCGGCGCCGCGCGGTGGCGGGCCCCCAGGTTCGGGTGCGGCGGGATCATCGTCATCGATCTCGATGATGCCTTCCGGGACGGACCGAATCCACAGCGGGGTCCACGTGCTGTGACCTCGTGCAAGCGGTGTGAAACCTGGATGGCCGCGGCGTTACCGCCTGTCAACGACGACGCCCGAAATGCCGCTATTGCGGGTGAATCCGCGACGGCAGTGGTGCCGGATGATCGCGAGCGGTGAGAATCCCGCTAATGCCCGATGTTCCGGAGCGCTTCGCGTCGCGACAGCGGTGAGAGCGCGTGGTGCTCGGCGAAGTCGAGGACCCATCCGGGGTCGGTCTTGGCGTGCTCGCGCAGCGCCCAGCCGATCGCCTTGCGGAGGAAGAAGTCCGGATCGGCGAGGTTGGCGTCGATCGCCCGGCGCAGCAGCGCGACGTCGGTGCGCTCCTTGGCGCGCAGCTGCGCGATGATCGCCGTGCGGCGGCGCCAGCGGTCGTCGTCGGTCGCCCAGCGCAGCAGCAGCGGGCGCACGACGTCGGGATGGCTCAGCAGCAGCGGGCCGATGCGCCGGCTCGCGGTCTCGTCGACGAAGTCCCACCAGGCCCCGCTGACCACGAACTCCTCGTAGAGCCCGAGCATCCCGGGATCTTGGAAGCGCCGCTGAGCCTTGTGCCCGGTCACGGACAGCGCGACGTAGCGCTCCTCCCGGAAGCTCGCCTCCCGCCACAGCGCCCGCGCGGAGCCGATCAGCTCCTCCTGGGTCGCGAACGGGAACCGCGCGCACAGCTCGTCGACGATCCCGACCCGTGCCGGTTTCCGAACGCCCAGGAACGCCATCTCCGACTTCATGTAGGCCCGCATCCCGGGCGCGTCGGCCGCCACGGCCCGCTCCCGCAGCAACCGCAGCGCCGCCTCCCGGAACCTCTCGCTCACACCGCGGATCGTCCCACCGGCCCCCGACATCGCGATTTCAATGGAAGTCGGGGACCTGATTTCCGTTGAAATCCGGTCGACCGGGGTGGCCGCGCACCGGCGGGGCGGGTCGGATCACAGGTTCGGTGAGGGTGTGACGTGGGAGGATGGTGGCCCGGCGCGAACTCGTTTGATTGATTTTGCATGGCCGTGCATAATCATCCGTATGACGGTGAGGGTTGCTGTAGCGGGTGCCAGCGGTTACGCGGGCGGAGAACTGCTCCGCCTGCTGCTGACGCACCCCGAGGTCGAGATCGGTGCGCTGACGGCGGGGGGCAACGCGGGCAGCAGGCTCGGCCGGCACCACCCCAACCTGCTGCCGCTGGCCGACCGCGAGCTGACCGAGACCACCGCCGAGCGGCTGCGCGGCCACGACGTCGTCTTCCTCGCGCTGCCGCACGGCCACTCCGCGGCCATCGCCGCCGAGCTCGGCGACGACGTCGTGGTCGTCGACTGCGGCGCCGACCACCGGCTCAACGACGCCGAGGACTGGACCCGCTGGTACGGCGGCGACCACCCCGGCACCTGGCCCTACGGCGTGCCCGAGCTGCCCGGCGCCCGCGACCGGCTGCGCGGCGCCAAGCGCGTCGCCGTGGCGGGTTGCTTCCCGACCGTGTCCTCGCTGGCCATCGTGCCCGCGCTGGCCGCGGGGCTCGTGGAGCCCGACGCCGTGATCACCGCGATCACCGGAACCTCCGGAGCGGGCCGCGCGCTCAAGCCCCACCTGCTCTCGGCCGAGGTCATGGGCTCGGCCAGCGTCTACGGCGTCGGCGGCGCGCACCGGCACACCCCGGAGATGATCCAGAACCTCAGCGCCGCGGCGGGGGAGAGGGTCAAGGTCTCCTTCACCCCGGTCCTCGCGCCGATGGCGCGCGGCATCCTCGCCAGCTGCTCGGCCCCGCTGCGCGGCGACGTCGACACCGCCGCGGCCCGCAAGGCCTACCTCGACGCCTACGGCGACGAGCCGTTCGTGCACGTGCTGCCCGAGGGCACCTGGCCGCAGACCTCCGCGACGCTGGGCGCCAACACCGTCCACCTGCAGGTCACCGTCGACCCCGACGCGGGTCGGCTGGTCGTGGTCGGCGCCGAGGACAACCTCACCAAGGGCACCGCCGGCGGAGCCGTGCAGTGCATGAACCTCGCGCTCGGCCTGCCCGAGACCACCGGACTGCCCACCGCCGGCCTCGCGCCGTGAATCCCGCCACCAGAACCGAGGAGAAGACATGAGCGTGACCGGTCCCGCCGGTTTCCGGGCGGCGGGGGTCGCCGCAGGCATCAAGGCAGCGGGCGCGCGCGATCTCGCACTCGTGGTCAACGACGGCCCGCAGCAGTCCGCGGCCGGGGTGTTCACCACCAACAAGGTCAAAGCGGCGCCGGTGCTGTGGTCCCAGCAGGTGCTGCAGGAGCGCAAGCTCCGGGCGATCGTGCTCAACTCCGGCTGCGCCAACGCCTGCACCGGCCCCGGCGGGTTCCAGGACACGCACGCCACCGCGGAGAAGGTCGCCGACGTCCTGGGCGTCGGCGCCATCGAGGTCGCGGTCTGCTCGACCGGCCTGATCGGCGAGCGCCTGCCGATGGACGCGCTGCTGCCCGGCGTCGACACCGCCGCCCAGGCCCTCGACGCCGGTGAGCAGTCCGGCCTGGACGCCGCCACCGCGGTGCTCACCACCGACAGCAAGGCCAAGCAGGCCCACCGGGCGCACGACGCCGGCTGGTCGATCGGCGGGTTCGCCAAGGGCGCGGGCATGCTCGCGCCGAACATGGCGACCATGCTCAGCGTGATCACCACCGACGTGGCGATCAGCGGCGCCGACCTCGACGAGGCGCTGCGCGCGGCCACCCGGGTCACCTTCGACCGGCTCGACGTCGACGGCGGCACCTCCACCAACGACACCGTGCTGGTCATGGCCTCCGGCGCCTCCGGGACCGAGGTCGCCAAGGAGGAGTTCACGGTGCTGCTCACCGAGGTCTGCCACGACCTGGTGCGCCAGCTGCAGGACGACGCCGAGGGTGCCACCAAGACCATCGACATCACCGTGCGCGGCGCCGTCAGCGAGGCCGACGCGGTCACCATCGGCCGCGTCGTCGCCGAGGACAACCTGGTCAAGACCGCCATGTTCGGCTCCGACCCGAACTGGGGCCGGATCGCGATGGCGCTGGGCCGCGCGCAGGCGGAGATCGACGTGGACAAGGTCGAGATCGCCACCAACGGCGTCTCGCTCTACGCCGACGGAGCCACCGCCCGCGACCGCAGCGAGGCGGACCTGTCCGGCCGCCAGATCGAGATCGTCATCGACCTGCACCTCGGCGAGCACACCGCCACGATCCTGTCCACCGACCTCTCCCACGACTACGTCGAAGAGAACAGCGCGTACTCCTCATGACCAGTGACACCAGCGATCGGCTGGCCACCGCGGCCGAGAAGGCCAGCGTCCTCGTCGAAGCCCTCCCGTGGCTGCAGCGCTTCAACGGCGCCACCGTCGTCATCAAGTACGGCGGCAACGCCATGATCGACGACGAGCTCAAGGCCGCGTTCGCCCAGGACATGGTGTTCCTGCGGCTCGCGGGCCTGCGGCCCGTCGTCGTGCACGGCGGCGGACCCCAGATCACCTCGATGCTCGACCGGCTCGGCATGGAGGGCGAGTTCCGCGGCGGACTGCGGGTGACCTCGCCGGAGACGATGGACGTGGTCCGGATGGTGCTGGTCGGGCAGGTCGGGCGCGAGCTCGTCGGTCTGATCAACCAGAACGGGCCCTACGCCGTCGGCATGTCCGGCGAGGACGCCCGGTTGTTCACCGCCGCCCGCCGCACCGCCACCGTGGACGGCGAAGCGGTCGACGTCGGCCTGGTCGGTGACGTCGTCGACGTCAACGCCGACGCCGTGCTCGACCTGATCAACGCCGGTCGCATCCCGGTGGTCTCCACCGTCGCGCCCGACGTCGACGGCGTCGTGCACAACGTCAACGCCGACACCGCCGCCGGGGCGCTGGCGGTCGCGCTCGGCGCGGAGAAGCTCGTCGTGCTCACCGACGTCGAGGGCCTCTACACCGACTGGCCGGACAAGTCGTCGCTGGTCGACCGGCTCGACGTGGACCAGCTCGCCGAGATGTTGCCGAAGCTCGCCTCCGGGATGGTGCCCAAGATGGAGGCCTGCCTGCGGGCCGTGCGCGGGGGAGTGCCGCGCGCCCACGTCATCGACGGGCGGCTGGCGCACTCCGTGCTGCTCGAAGTCTTCACCAGTGCAGGAGTGGGAACGATGGTGTTCCCGGTCGAATCGGAGGACGCATGAGTGACAATTCCGCGCCGCACGCTCATGTCGGCCGACCGGGTGCGGGTGTCCCGCATGAACACGGAGGACGCATGACCACCAACGCAACCGGGATGCAGCGCTGGCAGGCGTCCATGATGGACAACTACGGCACCCCGAAGCTGACCTTCGTCAGCGGCTCCGGTGCCGAGCTGACCGACGCCGACGGCAAGACCTACCTGGACTTCGTCAGCGGCATCGCCGTCAACGCCCTCGGGCACGCCCACCCGGCCATCGTGCGGGCGGTGTCCGACCAGGTCGCGAAGCTCGGGCACGTCTCGAACCTCTACGTGCACGAGCTCGGCCTGACGCTGGCCGAGCGGCTGCTGGAGCTGGCCGGGGTGACCGGCCAGGGGCGCGTGCTGTTCTGCAACTCCGGCGCCGAGGCCAACGAGGCCGCGTTCAAGATCGCCCGGCTCACCGACCGCCCGAAGATCGTCTCCACCCGCGGCGGGTTCCACGGCCGGACCATGGGCGCGCTCGCGCTCACCGGCCAGCCCGCCAAGCAGGAACCGTTCGCGCCGATGCCGGCCGGCGTCGTGCACGTGCCCTACGGCGACGTGGCCGCGCTGGAGTCCGAAGTGGACGACAACACCGCAGCGGTGTTCCTGGAACCGATCCAGGGCGAGAACGGCGTCGTCGTCCCGCCCGAGGGGTACCTGCGGGCCGCGCGCGAGATCGCCTCGCGCAACGGCGCGCTGCTGGTCGTCGACGAGGTGCAGACCGGCATCGGCCGCACCGGCTCGTGGTTCGCCTTCCAGCGCGAGGGCGTCACGCCGGACGTGATCACCCTGGCCAAGGGCCTCGGCGGCGGTCTGCCGATCGGCGCCTGCATCGGCATCGGGGCCGCGGCCGACCTGCTGCACCCCGGTCAGCACGGCACGACCTTCGGCGGTAACCCGATCGTGTGCGCGGCGGCGCTGGCGGTGCTCGACACCATCGCGGCCGATGGGTTGCTCGATCACGTCGAGCGGGTCGGCAAGGAGCTCGTCACCGGTGTGCAGGGACTCGGCCACCCGCTGGTCCGCGAGGTCCGCGGCGCCGGGCTGCTGATCGCGATCGGCCTCACCGAGCCCGTCGCCGCCAAGGTCGCCGCCGCCGCGCAGGAGCGCGGATACCTGGTCAACCCGATTCAGCCGGACGCCATCCGGCTGTGCCCGCCACTGGTGGTCAGCGGTGAGCAGGTGCAGCGGCTGCTCACCGACCTCCCCGAACTGCTTTCCGCTGGCAAGGAGAACTGATGTCCCGGCACTTCCTCCGCGACGACGACCTCACGCCCGACGAGCAGGCCGAGGTCCTCGACCTCGCCGACGAGCTCAAGGCGGATCCGCTCGGGTCCGACGTGCTCCAGGGCAAGTCCATCGCGGTGCTCTTCGAGAAGAACTCCACCCGCACCCGGCTGTCCTTCGAGGTCGGCATTCACCAGCTCGGCGGACAGCCGATCGTGGTCGACGGGCGGATGATGCAGCTCGGCCGCGAGGAGACCATCGAGGACACCTCGCGGGTGCTGTCCCGCTACGTCGACGCCGTGGTGTGGCGGACCTTCGCCCAGGCGCGCATCGACGCGATGGCCTCGGTCTCGCGCGGACCGGTGATCAACGCGCTCACCGACGAGTTCCACCCCTGCCAGGTCCTCGCCGACCTGCAGACCATCCGCGAGCGGCACGGCAAGCTCGCCGGGCTGACCCTGACCTACCTCGGCGACGGCGCCAACAACATGGCCCACTCGCTGCTGGTCGGCGGTGCCACCGCGGGCATGCACGTGCGCATCGGCGCACCCGAGGGCTTCCGGCCCGCCGAGTGGGTGCTGGAAGCCGCCCGCGAGCGCGCGGCCGAGACCGGCGGTTCCGTCGAGCTGCACAACACACCGCAGGGCTCCGTCGAGGGCGCCGACGTGCTGGTCACCGACGCGTGGACGTCGATGGGGCAGGAGAACGACGGCAAGGACCGGGTCAGCCCGTTCCGGCCGTACCAGGTCAACGCCGAGCTGCTGGCCGCCACCGGCAAGGCCGACACCAGTGTCCTGCACTGCCTGCCCGCGCATCGCGGCCTGGAGATCACCGACGAGGTGATCGACGGCCCCGCCAGCGCGGTGTTCGACGAGGCCGAGAACCGGCTGCACGCGCAGAAGGCCCTGCTGGCCTGGCTGGTGCGACGATCATGAGCACGACCCGGGTCGCGCGGCAGGCGCGCATCGTCGAACTCGTGTCCTCGATGGACATCCGCAGCCAGACCGAACTGGCCAAGCTGCTCGGCGACGCCGGCATCGAGGTCACCCAGGCCACGCTGTCCAGGGACCTCGACGAGCTCGGTGCGGTGAAGCTGCGCGGCCCGGACGGCGGGGCGGCCGTCTACGTCATCCCCGAGGACGGCAGCCCGGTCCGGGGCGTCCAGGGCGGAACCTCCCGCCTGAGCCGGCTGCTCGGCGAGCTGCTCGCCGGTGCCGACGGGGCGGGCAACCTCACGGTCCTGCGCACCCCGCCCGGTGCGGCGCAGTTCCTGGCCAGCGCCATCGACCGCGCCGCCCTGCACGAGGTCGTGGGTTCCATAGCGGGCGACGACACGGTCATGATCGTGGCCCGCGAGCCGCTCACGGGCCACGAGCTCGCCGACCGCTTCACCGCGATGGCGGCCGGCGAGGCGGACCACGAGGATGAGGGCTGAACTCCTGGGCACCGTGACAACGTCCGTTGGCAGCTGACGGTTTTAGCCATAATTGACCGGACATAACGGACATCGATCATGGACAGTTCTGGCTAAAACTGTCCCGACCACCTACCGAGAGAGCACCGAGGAACCGAACGTGACGCAGCAAGGCAGTGAGTCCACCAAGCTCTGGGGCGGCCGCTTCGCCTCCGGCCCCGCCGAGGCGATGGCCGCGCTGAGCCTGTCGACGCACTTCGACTGGCGACTGGCGCCCTACGACATCGCCGGATCGCGCGCCCACGCCCGCGTCCTGCACCAGGCCGGGCTGCTGACCGCCGACGAGCTCGACGCGATGCTCGCCGGGCTCGACACCCTCGCCGCCGACGTCGAATCCGGTGCCTTCACGCCGGTCATCGACGACGAGGACGTGCACACCGCCCTCGAACGCGGACTCCTCGAACGCGTCGGCGCCGACCTCGGCGGCAAGCTGCGCGCCGGTCGTTCCCGCAACGACCAGGTCGCCACCCTGTTCCGGATGTGGCTGCGCGACGCCAGTCGCCGCGTGGCCGCCGGTGTCCTCGACGTCGTCGACGCGCTGGTCGCCCAGGCCGCCGCGCACCCGGACGCGGTGCTGCCCGGCCGCACCCACCTGCAGCACGCCCAGCCGGTGCTGCTCGGCCACCACCTGCTGGCGCACTGCCAGGCACTGCTGCGCGACGTCTCCCGGATCCGCGACTGGGACGCCCGCACCGCCTACTCGCCCTACGGCTCCGGCGCGCTGGCGGGCTCCTCGCTGAGCCTGGACCCGCAGGCCATCGCCGCCGAACTGGGATTCCGGGGCGCCACCGACAACTCCATCGACGGCACCGCCGCTCGCGACTTCGCCGCCGAGGCCGCGTTCTGCCTGGCCATGCTCGGCGTCAACCTCTCCCGGATCGCCGAAGAGGTGATCATCTGGAACACCGCCGAGTTCGGCTACATCACCCTCGACGACGCCTGGGCCACCGGCAGCTCGATCATGCCGCAGAAGAAGAACCCCGACGTCGCCGAACTCGCCCGCGGCAAGTCCGGCCGGCTCATCGGCAACCTCTCCGGCCTGCTGAGCACCCTCAAGGCGCTCCCGCTGGCCTACAACCGGGACCTGCAAGAGGACAAGGAACCGGTCATCGACTCCGTCGAGCAGCTCGACCTCCTGCTCCCCGCGATGAGCGGCATGCTCGGGACCCTCACCTTCCACACCGAGCGGATGGCCGAGCTCGCCCCCGCCGGGTTCACCCTCGCCACCGACATCGCCGAGTGGCTGGTGCGCCAGGGCGTGCCGTTCCGGGTGGCGCACGAGGCGTCGGGCGAGTGCGTGCGCACCGCCGAGGCGCGCGGCGTGGGGCTGGACGATCTCACCGACGAGGAGCTGGCCGCCGCTCACCCGTCGCTGACGCCGCAGGTCCGCGAGGTGCTGACGGTCGCCGGGTCCATCGAGTCCCGCGACTCGCACGGCGGGACCGCTCCCGCCCGCGTTGACGAGCAGCGCAAGCAGGTCGTCGCCGCCGCCGACGAGCACCGCGGATGGCTCGCGGATTGATCGAGATCTCGGTTCTCCCGGTAGGGTGCTGAGCGTGGACCTGATGACGCGCGAGGAGCTGGCCCGCGACCCGCTGTGGGTCGCGCGGCGGCTGCTGGGCTGCGAGCTGCGGTCCAGCAGCCCGGAGGGCGAGGTCGGCGTCCGCCTGGTCGAGGTGGAGGCCTACCGGGGAACCGACGATCCCGCGTCGCACTGCTACCGCGGCCGGACCGAGCGCAACTCGGTCATGTTCGGCCCCGCGGGACACCTCTACGTCTACTTTGTCTACGGGATGCACTTCTGCATCAACGTGGTGAGCTTGACCGACGGTGTCCCCGGGGCGGTGCTGCTGCGCGCCGGGGAGATCACCACCGGCCGCGATCTGGCCCGAAGCCGCAGGCCGGCCGTCCGCAAGGACGTCCAGCTGGCCAGCGGCCCGGCGCGGCTCGCGGGGGCCCTGGGCATCACCCGCGAGCACAACGGCATCGACCTGACCGACCCGGATTCCCCGGTGCGCCTCTACGACGGCGCCCAGGTCGCTGAGGACGACATCCGCACCGGTCCCCGCGTGGGGGTGGCGGCTGCGATGGACATGCCGTGGCGGTCCTGGGTCGACGGTTCGGAGGCCGTCAGCGCCTACCGGCGGGGCGGGCGGCGCCGCATCCGAGCCCGGGCGTAAACCCGGTTGCGGGGATGAGCGAAACTGAACCCCGTGAGTGAGCACATCCTTGACGAGCTGGCCTGGCGCGGACTGATCGCGCAATCCACCGACCTCGACGCGCTGCGCCGAGACCTCGACACCGGCCCGCTCACTCTCTACGCCGGCTTCGACCCGACGGCGTCGAGCCTGCACGCGGGCCACCTCGTGCAGCTGCTCACGCTCGCGCGCTTCCAGCGCGCGGGACACCGGCCGATCGTGCTCGCGGGCGGCGCCACCGGTCAGATCGGCGACCCCCGCGACGTGGGTGAGCGGACGTTGGCGACCCGGGAGGTCATCGAGGAGCGGCTGCGGTCGCTGGGCACCCAGCTCGAGAAGTTCGTGGACTTCGACGACTCGCCCACGGGCGCGATCGCGGAGAACAACCTGAACTGGTTCGACGGTGTCACGGCGCTGGACTTCCTGCGCGACGTCGGCAAGCACTTCTCGATCAACACGATGGTCGGCCGGGAGACCGTGAAGCGCCGGCTCGCCGGTGATGGGATCTCCTACACCGAGTTCAGCTACATGCTGCTGCAGTCGTACGACTACCTGCAGCTGCACCGCAAGTACGGGACGAAGCTGCAGATCGGCGGGTCCGATCAGTGGGGCAACATCATCGGGGGCGTCGACTACGTCCGCAAGGTCGACGGTTCGACCGTGCACGCCCTGACCACGCCGCTGGTCACCGACGCCGAGGGCCGCAAGTTCGGCAAGTCCACGGGTGGCGGCAACGTCTGGCTCGACCCGACGCTGACCTCGCCGTACGCCTGGTACCAGTACTTCGTCAACGCCGCCGACGCCGACGTGCCGCACTACCTGCGCCTGTTCACCTTCCTCGACCGGGAGGAGATCGAGGAGCTGGAGAAGACCACGGCCGAGCGCCCGCAGCTGCGCGCCGGGCAGAAGCGCCTCGCCGAGGAGCTGACGACGCTCGTGCACGGCGAGGACCAGACCCGCAAGGTGACCGCGGCCAGCCAGGCCTTGTTCGGCCGGGGTGAGCTCGCCGACCTCGACGAGACGACGCTGGATTCGGTGATGGCGGCCGTGCCGAACGCGGAACTGCGCCTGGCGGACCGGCCGACGATCGTCGACCTGCTCGTCGAGACCGGCTTGGTCAACGGCAAGGGAGCCGCCCGCCGCACCATCAAGGAGGGCGGCGCCTACGTCAACAACGCCAAGATCTCCGACGAGGAGTGGGCACCGAGCCGCGAGGACCTGCTGCACGGTCGCTGGCTCGTCGTCCGCCGGGGCAAGCGCAACACGGCGGGTGCTCGGGTCCTGAGCTGACGGGGACCGGGCAACGGGGCGCTGACCTGCGGTTTCGCGCCCCGTTTCGGCTTAAGGGACCCCCGGTTCACGGCCCCGAGAAGGGGTCGTGTAACTTATTCCAAGTCAGCGCGACACGGACTGGGAACACCGGGCCGGGCCTGACGCGGGGTTGCGAACCAAGCTCCTGTCTCCGGATGGTAGAGTGGGCGCCCCGAACGGGAAACCAAGAAAAGCAGAGGCGAGCTTCGCTGCTCGCGGACGTGGACGCGGTTTTCCACCCAGAATTTGATTGAAAATGGCGCTTGGTACGCTGCCGGGCAGAATAGTGAGCCGAGATTTCGGCGGCCATCGGATAAGGGATACCCCCCGGTGAGACCGAAAAATCGACCTGCTAGTCTTCACTGCAGCGAAAGCGCGAACTAAAAGAAATGACTCCCCGGAGTGCGCGGGCCTGATGGCTTGTGGCGATGGTGTGGGTGTGTTCTTTGAGAACTCAACAGTGGACTGTTTTGGTTAGTGTTCTTTTATGCCCCTAACCAACTGGTGCGAGTGATCGTGCTGGTGGTTGGTGGTTTCTTTGAGTATCACGCTCCGACCTTTGTGGTTGTTGAGTGTGTGCTGGGATTGTTTCAACAAGGCATTGTTGGAGAGTTTGATCCTGGCTCAGGACGAACGCTGGCGGCGTGCTTAACACATGCAAGTCGAACGATGAAGCCGCTTCGGTGGTGGATTAGTGGCGAACGGGTGAGTAACACGTGGGTAATCTGCCCTGCACTCTGGGATAAGCCTTGGAAACGAGGTCTAATACCGGATACGACACGTCACCGCATGGTGTGCGTGTGGAAAGTTCCGGCGGTGCAGGATGAGCCCGCGGCCTATCAGCTTGTTGGTGGGGTAGTGGCCTACCAAGGCGACGACGGGTAGCCGGCCTGAGAGGGTGAC
The DNA here is from genome assembly GCF_045278815.1 of Saccharopolyspora sp. ID03-671. Lineage (NCBI taxonomy): Bacteria > Bacillati > Actinomycetota > Actinomycetes > Pseudonocardiales > Pseudonocardiaceae > Saccharopolyspora > Saccharopolyspora sp. ID03-671. The sequence continues at coordinate 1,400,666 of NZ_CP134054.1, read as the reverse complement.
CGGCCACACTGGGACTGAGACACGGCCCAGACTCCTACGGGAGGCAGCAGTGGGGAATCTTGCGCAATGGGCGAAAGCCTGACGCAGCAACGCCGCGTGGGGGATGACGGCCTTCGGGTTGTAAACCTCTTTCGACAGGGACGAAGCGCGAGTGACGGTACCTGTAGAAGAAGCACCGGCTAACTACGTGCCAGCAGCCGCGGTAATACGTAGGGTGCGAGCGTTGTCCGGATTTATTGGGCGTAAAGAGCTCGTAGGCGGTTTGTCGCGTCGGCCGTGAAAACCTGCAGCTTAACTGTGGGCGTGCGGTCGATACGGGCAGACTTGAGTTCGGCAGGGGAGACTGGAATTCCTGGTGTAGCGGTGAAATGCGCAGATATCAGGAGGAACACCGGTGGCGAAGGCGGGTCTCTGGGCCGATACTGACGCTGAGGAGCGAAAGCATGGGGAGCGAACAGGATTAGATACCCTGGTAGTCCATGCCGTAAACGTTGGGCGCTAGGTGTGGGGATGGGTTCCACCGTTTCCGTGCCGTAGCTAACGCATTAAGCGCCCCGCCTGGGGAGTACGGCCGCAAGGCTAAAACTCAAAGGAATTGACGGGGGCCCGCACAAGCGGCGGAGCATGTGGATTAATTCGATGCAACGCGAAGAACCTTACCTGGGTTTGACATGCACTAGACAGCCTCAGAGATGGGGTTTCCCTTGTGGTTGGTGTACAGGTGGTGCATGGCTGTCGTCAGCTCGTGTCGTGAGATGTTGGGTTAAGTCCCGCAACGAGCGCAACCCTTGCCCTATGTTGCCAGCGCGTGATGGCGGGGACTCGTAGGGGACTGCCGGGGTCAACTCGGAGGAAGGTGGGGATGACGTCAAGTCATCATGCCCCTTATGCCCAGGGCTTCACACATGCTACAATGGCCGGTACAGAGGGTTGCGATACTGTGAGGTGGAGCGAATCCCTTAAAGCCGGTCTCAGTTCGGATCGGGGTCTGCAACTCGACCCCGTGAAGTCGGAGTCGCTAGTAATCGCAGATCAGCATTGCTGCGGTGAATACGTTCCCGGGCCTTGTACACACCGCCCGTCACGTCATGAAAGTCGGTAACACCCGAAGCCCATGGCCTAACCCCTTGTGGGAGGGAGTGGTCGAAGGTGGGACTGGCGATTGGGACGAAGTCGTAACAAGGTAGCCGTACCGGAAGGTGCGGCTGGATCACCTCCTTTCTAAGGAGCAATACACCCCAGTTTTCGTGCTGGGAGTGTCCGAGTTGAATGTCCGCACGTGGCATTGCTTGGGTGCTCGATGGATTGTGGAACACACTAACGTTTAGCGAAACGGTTCACTGTTGGGTATCTGAGAGAGCACACTGCGCTCGTTGTGAGTGTGTGTTGTTTCTCGGGTTGTTGTTTGAGAATTGTATAGTGGGTGCGAGCATCTTTGTGGCCAAGTTTTTTAGGGCACATGGTGGATGCCTTGGTACCAGGGGCCGATGAAGGACGTGGTAGGCCGCGATAGTCCTCGGGGAGTTGTCAAACGAGCTGTGATCCGAGGGTGTCCGAATGGGGTAACCCAGCCCGAGTGATGTCGGGTTACTCATGCCTGAATATATAGGGTGTGAGGGGGAACGCGGGGAAGTGAAACATCTTAGTACCCGTAGGAAGAGAAAACACTGGTGATTCCGTGAGTAGTGGCGAGCGAAAGCGGAAGAGGCTAAACCGTGCGCGTGGGATACCTGGTAGGGGTTGCGTGTGCGGGGTTGTGGGACACTGTTGGGCGGATCTACCAGTCCGCCAGCGTGGCGATGATGGCTAGTTGAATAGGTTGGGAAACCTGACCGTAGACGGTGAGAGTCCGGTAGGCGAAAGTCATTGTTGTGCGTGTGGTGGTGTTCCCGAGTAGCAGCGCTTTCGTGGAGGGTGCTGTGAATCTGGCGGGACCACTCGCTAAGCCTAAATACTTCCTGGTGACCGATAGTGGATAGTACCGTGAGGGAATGGTGAAAAGTACCCCGGGAGGGGAGTGAAATAGTTCCTGAAACCATGTGCCTGCAATCCGTCAGAGCCTCCTTTGCAGGGGTGATGGCGTGCCTTTTGAAGAATGAGCCTGCGAGTTACTGCTGCGTGGCGAGGTTAACCTGGTTGTGGGGTAGCCGGAGCGAAAGCGAGTCTGAATAGGGCGTTCTAGTCGCGTGGTGTAGACCCGAAGCGGGGTGATCTACCCATGGCCAGGGTGAAGCGCGGGTAAGACCGTGTGGAGGCCCGAACCCACCAGGGTTGAAAACCTGGGGGATGAGCTGTGGGTAGGGGTGAAAGGCCAATCAAACTCCGTGATAGCTGGTTCTCCCCGAAATGCATTTAGGTGCAGCGTCGCATGTTGCTTGGGTGGGGTAGAGCACTGGTTGGTTGATGGGCCTTCACGGGTTACTGAGATCAGCCAAACTCCGAATACGCCTGAGTTGAGTGTGGCAGTGAGACGGCGGGGGAGAAGCTTCGTCGTCGAGAGGGAAACAGCCCAGAGCATCGGCTAAGGCCCCCAAGTGTGCGCTTAGTGGGAAAGGATGTGGGATCGCTTAGACAACCAGGAGGTTGGCTTAGAAGCAGCCATCCTTGAAAGAGTGCGTAATAGCTCACTGGTCAAGTGGTCCTGCGCCGACAATGTAGCGGGGCTGAAGCGCACCGCCGAAGCCATGCCAATCCAGATTTTTCTGGGTTGGGTAGGGGAGCGTCCTGCACGAGGTGAAGCGTCCGCGGAAGCGTGGTGTGGATTGTGTGGGAGTGAGAATGCAGGCATGAGTAGCGAGTGAAGAGTGAGAATCTCTTCCGCCGGATGACCAAGGGTTCCTGGGGAAGGTTCGTCCGCCCAGGGTGAGTCGGGGCCTAAGGCGAGGCCGACAGGCGTAGTCGATGGATAACGGGTTGATATTCCCGTACCCGTGCATATGCGCCCATGATGAAACGGTTGAGACTAACCATCCGCGATGTGTGGATCCTTCGGGTGAAGCATTGAGTGCATGGGACCTGATTCTGCGGTAGTCAAGTGATGGGGTGACGCAGGAGGGTAGCTCTGCCAGTGAGTGGTTGTACTGGTGTAAGCCTGTAGCCCGGTGTGTAGGTAAATCCGCATGCCTTGTGGGTGAGGGGTGATGCGTAGCCGTTGTGGTGATGTGAGTGATCCCATGCTGCCGAGAAAAGCCTCTAGCGAGTGTGTGCACGGCCCGTACCCGAAACCGACACAGGTGGTCAGGTAGAGAATACCGAGGCGGTCGGGTGAACTGTGGTTAAGGAATTCGGCAAATTGCCCCCGTAACTTTGGGAGAAGGGGGGCCACTGCTGGTGAACGCCCTTTGCGGTGGGAGCTGGTGGTGGTCGCAGAGGCCAGGGAGAAGCGACTGTTTACTAAAAACACAGGTCCATGCGAAGCTGTAAGGCGATGTATATGGACTGACGCCTGCCCGGTGCTGGAACGTTAAGAGGACCCGTAAAGCCCTTTGGGGTGTAGCGGAGAATTTAAGCGCCAGTAAACGGCGGTGGTAACTATAACCATCCTAAGGTAGCGAAATTCCTTGTCGGGTAAGTTCCGACCTGCACGAATGGCGTAACGACTTCTCCGCTGTCTCGACCACAGGCCCGGTGAAATTGCAGTACGAGTAAAGATGCTCGTTTCGCGCGGCAGGACGGAAAGACCCCGGGACCTTTACTATAGCTTGGTATTGGTGTTTGGTTCGGCTTGTGTAGGATAGGTGGGAGACTGTGAAGCTATCACGCTAGTGGTGGTGGAGTCGTTGGTGAAATACCACTCTGGTCGTTCCGGGCATCTAACTCGGGTCCGTGATCCGGATCGGGGACAGTGCCTGGTGGGTAGTTTAACTGGGGCGGTTGCCTCCTAAAGGGTAACGGAGGCGCCCAAAGGTTCCCTCAGCCTGGTTGGCAATCAGGTGTTGAGTGTAAGTGTATAAGGGAGCTTGACTGTGAGACTGACGGGTCGAGCAGGTGCGAAAGCAGGGACTAGTGATCCGGCACTGGCTGGTGGAAGCGGTGTCGCTCAACGGATAAAAGGTACCCCGGGGATAACAGGCTGATCTTGCCCAAGAGTCCATATCGACGGCATGGTTTGGCACCTCGATGTCGGCTCGTCGCATCCTGGGGCTGGAGTTGGTCCCAAGGGTTGGGCTGTTCGCCCATTAAAGCGGCACGCGAGCTGGGTTTAGAACGTCGTGAGACAGTTCGGTCCCTATCCGCCGCGCGCGTAGGAGACTTGCGGAAGGCTGTCCCTAGTACGAGAGGACCGGGACGGACGAACCTCTGGTGTGCCAGTTGTTCTGCCAAGGGCACGGCTGGTTGGCTATGTTCGGGAGGGATAACCGCTGAAAGCATCTAAGCGGGAAGCCTGTTCCTAGATGAGGTCTCCCGCCCCTTTGTGGGTTAAGGCTCCCGGTAGATGACCGGGTTGACAGGCCGGATGTGGAAGCACAGTAATGTGTGGAGCTGACCGGTGCTGATAGGCCGAGGACTTGCTCACGAAGGTGTTACGCACCCACTATACGATGTCTGAGACAACAACCCATGGGTTGTTGATAATCGGATATGTGTGTCAACGTTGATTGACACCCGATGGTTTTCCCGCGGTTTCGTGGGAACGAGGGTTGTCGGTGGCGATGGCGGGGAGGGTCCGCCCGGTCCCATTCCGAACCCGGTAGCTAAGCTCCCCAGCGCTGATGGTACTGCACTCGCTAGGGTGTGGGAGAGTAAGACACCGCCGACACATTCCTTACAACGGGGCCGATTGATCCCATTCACGGATCAATCGGCCCCGTTTTTTCGTCGTGCGGCCGTCGGCGCGTGGTCCCGGAAGCTCGGAGCCCGTCGGCGAGCTGTACGATTTGGTGAAGGCGGTTCGGTCGCGGCTGTTCAGCCCCTGCTCGGGGGCTCGGATGACGGTGCGAGCGCAGGTGGTCGATCAAGACCCCGCGATGCCGGACGCGCTCAGCCGGGGAGCGCTTCCCCGGTGCGATCTTGTGGCTTTTCTTTCTCAGGAGGTTCGGTGTCCGGTTCCGACGACAAGCGCGGCGGCCCCCGCCGCGGGGCCGGTGCCGGCCGCAGCGGCCAGGGCGGTCGCGGCAACTACGACCGCAAGCCGGGCGGCAACTCCCAGGGGCGCGGCTCCTACGGTGGCCCGCGCCGTGACAACGACGGCGGTCAGCGTCGCTTCAACGACCGCGACAACCGCGGCGGCCCCCGCAATGACCGCCGGGATGACCGGGGCGGCGGCTACCGCAACGACAGGAACGATCGCGGCGGATACCGGGGCGACCGGGACAACCGAGGCCCGCGCGATGACCGCGGCGGCTTCCGCCGCGATGACCGCCCGCGTCGTGATGACTTCCGGCGCGACGACAGGGGCCGCGACAACAGGGGCCGCGACGACCGCCGGGGCGGGGACTTCCGCCGTGACGACCGGCGGGACAACAACCGTGGCGGTGACTTCCGCCGGGACAACCGGGGTGGCGACAACCGGGGCGGCTACCGCAACGACCGCAACCGCGACGACCGCGGCGGCTTCCGCCGCGACGACCGTCCCCGCCGCGACGACTTCCGGCGCGACGACCGCGGGCGGGATGACCGCCGGGGCGGTCGTGACGACTTCCGGCGTGATGATCGGCGTGACGACCGCCGGGACAACCGAGGTGGCGGCTACCGCGACGACCGCAACCGGGACGACCGGGGCGGCTACCGCCGCGACGACCGCCCGCGCCGCGATGACCGCGGTCGCGACGACCGGGGCCGTGATGACCGGCGCGACAACCGGGGCGGCGATTTCCGCCGGGACAACCGGGGCGGCGACAACCGGGGCGGCTACCGCAACGACCGCAACCGCGACGACCGCGGTGGCTTCCGCCGGGACGACCGTCCCCGCCGAGACGACCGCGACAACCGCAACCGGGACGACCGCCCGCGTCGCGACGAGCGGGGCCGCGACGACCGGCGGGACAACCGCAACCGGGACGACCGGGGCGGGCGGCGCGACGACTTCAAGAAGGACGGGTTCAAGAAGGGCGGCTTCAAGCGCGACGACGACCGCCGCCCCGAGCGCCGCAAGGACGACGAGGCTCCGAAGCCCGTCGAGCCGGCGCTGCCTGAGGAGGGCGTCGACCCGTCCGAGCTGGACCCGGAGATCCGCCGCGAACTGCTGTCGCTGCCCAAGGGCGCTGCGGAGAAGGTCGCGCAGCACCTGGTCGCGGCCGGTCAGCTGATCGACGAGGACCCGGAGCGCGCCCTGGAGCACGCCCGGTTCGCGCGGCAGAAGGCATCCCGGACCCCGTCGGTGCGCGAGGCCAACGGTCTCACCGCGTACCTGACCGGGGAGTGGAGCGAGGCGCTGTCCGAGCTGCGCGCGGCGCGCAGGATGGGCGGCGGCCCCGGCCACCTGGCGATCATGGCGGACTGCGAGCGGGCGCTGGGGCGCCCGGAGCGGGCCATCGAGCTGGTGCGCAGCGAGGAGGCGCTGCAGCTCGACAAGGAGGACGAGATCGAGCTGCGGATCGTGGCCGCCGGTGCGCGCCGCGACCTCGACGAGATCGAGGCGTCCGTGGTGAGCCTGCAGATCCCGGAGCTGGACCCGAAGCGGCAGGAGCCGTGGAGCGCCCGGCTGTTCTACGCCTACGCCGACAACCTGCTGGCCGCCGGCCGCGAGCGCGACGCGTTCACCTGGTTCGTCCACGCCGCGCACGCGGACGATGAGGAGGAGACCGACGCCCCGGAGCGCCTGGAGGAGCTCGCGGTGCAGATCGGTGGCCCGGAGGTCGTCGAGGAGCTGGTCACCGAGGCCGAGGCGGCCGCGGAGATCGATGACGACGATGACGACGAGGACGAGTTCGACGGCGAAGCGGATGAGGATCCTCTCGCTGACGACCTGGACTCCGAGGTCGACGCCCTCGATGATGAGATCGCGGCGGCTGACGAGGACGGTGAGAACGTCACCGGGTCTGCGGCCGAAGGAGGATCGCAGACGCGATGAGCAGCACGCTGCTGGACCAGCACGACGTTGTGCTGCTCGATCTGGACGGCACGGTCTACCGGGGCGGTGAGCTCGTCCCGCACGCGCTGGCGTCGATCCAGCGCGTGCACGGCGCCGACGTCCCGGTCCGCTACGTCACCAACAACGCCTCCAAGCCCGATCAGGCGGTCGTGGACCACCTGATCGGGCTCGGGCTCCACGCCGAGCGCAGCGAGGTGAGCACCAGCGCCCAGGCGGGCGCGGCCGTGCTCGCCGAGAAGCTGCCGGCCGGATCGCGCGTGCTGGTCACGGGTTCTCCCGCGCTGGAGTCCGAAGTGCACGCGCTCGGCCTGGTGCCGGTGCACGCCTTCGCCGACGAGCCGGTGGCGGTGGTGCAGGGCTTGTTCAACGAGCTGACCTACGGTGATTTCGCGGAGGCCTGCTTGGCGATTCGCGACGGCGCGCTGTGGGTGGCGTGCAACGCCGACCGGACCCTGCCGACCGAGCGGGGTCTGCTGCCGGGCAACGGGTCGCTGGTGGAGCTGCTGCGCGCGGCCACCGACCAGGACCCGGTGGTGGCGGGCAAGCCGGAGCGGCCGCTGCTGGACCGCGCGGTGTCCTCGGCAGGGGGCAGCAGACCGCTGATGGTCGGCGACCGGCTGGACACCGACATCGCCGGCGCGGTCAAGGCCGGGATGCCGTCGCTGATGGTGCTGACCGGCGTCAACACGCCCCGAGACCTGCTGGAAGCGATCCCGGCGGAACGTGCCGACCACGTGTCGGTGGACCTGCGCGGTCTGCACGCCCCTGCCTCGGAGGTCGCGATCGCCGAGCAACCGGCCTGGTCGGTGACCGTCGGGAGCAGACTTGAGCTGTCCGCGCTGGGCGGCGGTGACGAGCTCGGTGCCCTGCGCGCGCTGTGCGCCGCGTGGTGGAAGGCCGGTTCCGGCCCGGTGGAGGTCGTGGGCACCGACGACGCCGCGCGCGACGCGCTGCGAGCGCTGGAGATCGACTGACCTGACGGGAACGGCGCGGACCGTTCGGCTAGCGTGAAGGCGGCGCCGCGCGGCGATCGCGCGGGCGCCGGTGGCCCGGACCCGATGACCCCGGTCCGGTGATCGAGGGGAGAACCCGCCCATGACCTCTCCGTGGCAGCAGCAGGCACCGAACCCGGCGATGCTGGCCCGCCAGGCCGACGACGGGCAGTCGGCGATCGACGCGATCTCGGCGGCGATGTCCGAGCTCGACGAGGTGCGCGAGCAGCCCGTCGCCGAGCACGTCCAGCGGTTCGAGAACGTGCACAGCGCGCTGACCGAGGCCTTGTCGAAGGCCGACCACCTGCAGTCCCAGAACACCCCTCGGAGTTGACGAAGTGCCTCGCAAGGCGCGCCTGGACGCCGAACTGGTTCGGCGCGGACTGGCCCGATCCCGCGAACACGCCGGGGAGCTCGTCGCCGCGGGCCGGGTGACGGTGCGCGGGATGGTCGCGCGCAAGTCCGCCACGGCCGTGGAGATCGACGCCCCGGTGCTGGTCACCGAGGACGTCGACGATCCCGGCTGGGCGTCGCGCGGCGCCCACAAGCTGATCGGCGCGCTGGAGGCCTTCGAACCCGGCGGGCTGTCGGTGGCGGGCAAGCGCTGCCTGGACGCCGGTGCGTCCACCGGCGGGTTCACCGACGTGCTGCTGCGCCGCGAGGCCCGCGAGGTCGTGGCGGTCGACGTCGGCTACGGCCAGCTGGTGTGGAAGTTGCAGACCGACGACCGGGTGCGCATCCACGATCGCACCAACGTCCGGGCGCTGGCTCCCGAGGACATCGGCGGCGAGGTGGACCTGGTGGTCGCCGACCTGTCGTTCATCTCGCTCAAGCTCGTGCTGCCCGCTCTGGTCGCCTGCTCCAGCGACTCGGCCGATCTTGCGCTGATGGTGAAACCGCAGTTCGAGGTGGGCAAGCAGCGGCTAGGCTCGGGTGGCGTGGTCCGGGATCCGCAGCTGCGCGCCGAGGCCGTCCTCGACGTGATCGACTTCGCCGCCGAGCACGGGCTCGGGCTGCGCGACGTGGTGGCCAGCCCGTTGCCGGGACCGTCCGGCAACGTCGAGTACTTCGTCTGGCTGCGCCCCGGAACCGACCCCGACCACGACCGCGCGGAACGCCTGGTGGCCGACGCCGTCGAGCGGGGCCCGCAGAACTCGACCAGGAAATCACCCCGGCAAGGGAGTGGGAGTTGACCCGACGGGTGCTGCTGGTGGTGCACACCGGCAGGGAGCAGAACCTGCGCACAGCGGAGAAGGTCGCCGGTCGTCTGCTCGACGCGGGGATCGCGGTGCGGGCGCTGGCCGGTGAGGCCGACGAGCTGCGCGACAGCGCCTGCGAGGTCACGAGTCCGGACGAGAACCCGGCCGTGGGCACCGAGCTGGTGCTGGTGCTCGGCGGCGACGGCACGCTGCTGCGCGCCGCGGAGCTGGCCAGACCCGCCGGGGTTCCGCTGTTCGGCGTCAACCTGGGCCGGGTCGGATTCCTGGCCGGCGCGGACTCCGACGCGCTGGACGAGGCGATCGCCGCGGTCGTGGAGTCGCGGTACCACGTCGACGAGCGGATGACCTTGGAGGTCACCGCGACGGTCAACGGCGAGCAGGTCGCGAGCACGTGGGCGCTCAACGAGGCGAGCGTGGAGAAGAGCAGCCGGGAGCGGATCCTCGACGTGGTCGTCGAGGTCGACGGGCATCCGGTGTCGGCGTTCGGTTGCGACGGCGTGCTGTGCTCGACCCCGACCGGGTCGACCGCCTACGCGTTCTCCGCCGGTGGTCCCGTGGTGTGGCCGGACGTGCAGGCGCTGCTGGTGGTGCCGAGCAACGCGCACGCGCTGTTCGCCGGACCGCTGGTGGTGTCGCGGGATTCGCTGGTGGCGATGGAGGTCGACCAGCACGGTCATCACGCGGTGCTGTGCTGCGACGGGCAGCGGCAGTTCGACCTGCCGCCGGGTGCGCGTGTCGAGGTCGTAGGCGGGTCCACGCCGATCCGGCTGGTTCGGCTGCACGACACCTCGTTCACCGACCGGCTGGTGCGCAAGTTCGAGCTGCCCGTGCAGGGGTGGCGCGGCCCCGCCACGTAGTCGCGGCTCGGGCGCCCCGGGCTCGGGCATCCAGGGCTCGAACACACTGTCTAACGATTTCGGTGGCGATCACCGCAGTGGGGCGTGTCCCGGGCCTCGGTGCCGATAGGGTGCTGTGTGTGTTGGCGGAGATGCGTATCCAGGGACTGGGCGTCATCGACGACGCCACGCTCGCACTGCACGCAGGCCTGACCGTGGTCACGGGTGAGACGGGCGCGGGCAAGACGATGGTGGTCACCGGCCTCCACCTGCTCAGCGGCGGCCGGGCCGACGCCTCGCGCGTCCGCTCCGGTGCGCAGCGGGCCGTCGTGGAGGGACGTTTCGCGACGACCCCGGACTCGCCGGCGGCGAAGGTCGCCGGGGACGCCGGTGCCGAACCCGACGACGACGGAAGCCTGATCGCGCTGCGCACGGTCACCTCGGACGGGCGCTCCCGGGCGCACCTGGGCGGCCGTTCGGTGCCCAACGGCGTGCTCTCGGAGCTGTCCGAGCAGGTGCTGGCGGTGCACGGGCAGAACGACCAGCTGCGGTTGCTGCGGCCGGGGGAGCAGCGCGCGGTGCTGGACCGGTTCGCCGGGGAGCCCGTGCTGCGCGTCCTGGCCGACTACCAGCGGGTGCGCGCCGAGTGGGCCGAGGCGGTCCGCGAGCTCACCGAGCGCACCGAGCGCTCCCGCGAGCTGTCCCGCGAGGCCGACATGCTGCGGCACGGTCTCGCCGAGATCGAAGCCGTCAACCCCGAAGCGGGCGAGGACGTCTCGCTGGTGGACGAGGCGCGGCGGCTCGCCGACGTCGATCAGCTGCGGGAGATCGCGGCCGGGGCCCAGCACGCGCTGTCCGGTTCCGCCGACGGCGACCCGGAGGCGCCCGGCGCGCTCGGGCTGATCGGGGAGGCCGTGCGCAGGTTGGCGTCCTCGGAGGACCCGGCCCTGCGGGAGCTGGAGCCGCGGGTGGCCGAGGCCGTCGCGGTGCTCTCCGACGTGGGCGGGGAACTGGGCGCCTACCTCGACAAGCTCGACGCCGACCCGGCTCGCCTGGAGCAGGTGCTGGCACGTCAAGCCGAGCTCAAGCAGCTCACCAAGAAGTACGCGGCCGACGTCGACGGGGTGCTGGCCTGGGCCGAGGACGCCCGTTCCCGGCTGTCCGGGATGGACACCTCGGAGGAGGCGCTGGCCGCGCTGGCCGCCCGCCGCGACGAGCTCGCCGTGGAACTCGCCGAGCACGCCCAGGCGCTCAGCGCCGCCCGCGCCGAGGCCGCCGTCGGGTTGTCCGAGGCGGTCTCGGAGGAGCTGTCCGGGCTGGCGATGGCGCAGGCCAAGCTGCAGGTCCTGGTGAGCCCCAAGGAAGCCGAGGACGGCGATCAGAACGCGCTGCCGGTCGACGGTCGGGCGCTGCACGCCGGGCCGGACGGGGTCGACGAGGTCGAGCTGCAGCTGATCGCGCACTCGGGTGCGCCCGCGCTGCCGATCCACAAGGGCGCCTCGGGCGGTGAGCTCTCCCGCGTCATGCTGGCGCTGGAGGTCGTGCTCGCCGACGCCGACACGGTTCCCACGCTGGTCTTCGACGAGGTCGACGCCGGTGTCGGTGGCCGCGCGGCGGTCGAGATCGGCAGACGGCTGGCTCGGCTGGCCCGCACCCACCAGGTCATCGTGGTGACCCACCTCCCGCAGGTCGCGGCCTTCGCCGACCGGCATCTCGTGGTGGACAAGGGCCAGGTCGACGGTGGTCTCACCAAGAGCGACGTCCGCCTGGTCGCCGATGAGCGCCGGGTCGTGGAGCTGGCCCGCATGTTGGCCGGGATGGACTCCACCGAAACCGGGCGCGCCCACGCCGAAGAGCTCCTGGAGACGGCGAACACCTACAAGCTGACCCAGGAGAAGTTCGGCCGAAAGTCCAAGGGCGGAAAGAGGAAGTCTTAAACGCTCTGTGGTCTTGTTGCTTGGCGGTGCGGGTAGCGGAACCTGACACGCCTTCTGGCTCCGGGATCCGAGGCTTGTGCACGCCGATGCACGACACGTCGGCTGTCCTCCCCGGAAGACGCTTGTCGCTTGTTGGGCTGAACGGCGGATCGTTCGCTGCGGTATATGACGCAGCGGGTTCGGCGTGGCGCGGACACGATCGGTGATGGGTTTGTCACCATCGGCGCATGAAAATCAGCGGACTGCTGACTCGACAGCAGGAGGAGCTGCCCGGTCTCGCCGGGGTCGCCAGGGTGGAGCGCCGCTCCGGTGATCTGCCGCGCCGGGTCCGCACCGGTGACATCGCGGTGATCGACCACGCCGACCTGGACCGCCGCACCGCGGAGACCCTGGTCGCGGCCGGGGTGATCGGGGTCGTCAACGCGGCCCCGTCGATCTCCGGGCGCTACCCCAACCTCGGCCCCGAGGTGCTGCTGGCCGCCGGGGTGACGCTCATCGACGGGGTCGGCAACGACATCCTCAACCAGGTCAAGGACGGCGCGAAGATCCGCCTGCACGAGGGCGGCGTGTTCGCCGGGGAGCGCGAGCTGGGGCGCGGCGTCGAGCAGGACGCCAACTCGATCGCCGACCAGCTCATCGAGGCCAAGGCCGGGATGGCCACCCAGCTGGAGGCCTTCTCGGCCAACACCATCGAGTTCCTGCGCACCGAGCGCACGCTGATCCTCGACGGCATCGGCGTGCCCGAGCTGACCGGCTCGCTGGAGGGCAGGCAGGCGCTGGTGGTGGCGCCCGGCTACGGCCACGCCGACGACCTGCGGCGCCTCAAGCGCTACATCCGCGAGTACAAGCCGGTGCTCATCGGCGTCGAAGGCGGCGCCGACGCGCTGCACCGCGCCGGGTACAAGCCGAGCGTCATCGTCGGCACCCCGGACACCGTGAGCACCGAGACGCTGCGCTGCGGCGCGGAACTGGTCATCCCCGCGCACCTGGACGGGCACGCGCCCGGCCTGGAGCGCATCCAGGACCTGGGCGTGGGCGCGATGACGTTCCCAGCCTCCGGCAATCCCGAGGACCTGGCGCTGCTGCTGGCCGACGCCCACAAGGCCGACCTCATCATCACCGTCGGGTTCCAGGCCACGCTCAGCGAGTTCCTCGACCGCGGTCGTTCCGGCTCCAACCCGTCGACGTTCCTGACCCGGTTGCGGCTGGGCAGCAAGGTCATCGACGGCGCCGCCGTCGCCACCCTGCAGCGCAGCCGCACGCCGATGTCGGCGGTGGTCCTGCTGGTGCTGGCGGTGCTGGCGGTCGTCGTGGTGGCGCTGCTGGTGTCCGGGCTCGGAGCCGCGGTCGTGGACCAGCTGGCCGACACCGCCGGTGTCGTCTCGGCGTACTTCAAGGGGCTGTTCTCGTGATCACCTTGCGCTACCACATCATCTCGATCGCCGCGGTGTTCCTCGCGCTGGCCGTGGGCGTGGTGCTCGGCACCAGCTCGGTCAGCGAGGGCCTGCTCAAGTCCGTCGGCGGGGAGAAGGAGGAGCTGCAGGCCCAGGTCGATCAGCTCGGCGCCGAGCGCGCGCAGTTCAAGGCCCAGGCCGACGCCGCCGACCGGTTCGACACCACCGTGGCGCCGCTGGCGGTGCAGGGCCAGCTCACCGGCCGCAGCGTGGTGCTGATCAGCTCCCCCGAGGTCGAGGACGGCCGCCGCGCGGCGATGGCGAAGCTGCTGCGCGACTCCGGTGCCGACGTCACCGGCGAGGTCCGCCTCGGCGAGGCGCTGACCGACCCGGACCGCACGGACCAGCTGCGCGGCGTGGTCACCCAGCTGCTGCCGGCCGGGGTCCAGCTGCCCACGGCCGCCGACCCGGGCACTCTCGCGGGCGGCCTGATCGGCCCGTTGACGCTGGTCAACCCGCAGACCGGGCAGCCGCAGGCGGCTGACGACGCGCGTGCCGCGGCGCTGTCCGGGCTGGCCGGGGGCGGCTACGCGACCGCCTCCGAGGGGCTGCGGCCCGCGCAGCTGGCGGTGGTGCTCACCGGCGGTCGCCTCGCCGGCGACAACGCCGCGGACCGGGCCACGGCGCTGGCGCGCTTCGCCACCCAGATCGACCGCTCCGGGCAGGGCGCGGTGCTGGCCGGGGAGAGCGGGTCCTCCGACGGCCGCGGCGCGGTCGGGGTGGCGCGGGTCGACCCGGCGATCGCCTCGGCCCTGTCGACGGTGGACAACGCCGAGACCGGCGCCGGTCGCGTCGCGGTCGTGCTGGCCGCCCGCGAGCAGGCGGACCGGCAGAGCGGGCACTACGGTGTGGCCAGCAGCGCGCAGGGGCCCGTGCCGGGCACCCGCGGCGACTCGTGACCCGCGGATTCACGCCTGGTCCCGTTCCGTTCACCGAGACGTCACGGCGAACCGGCCGGAAGACCGCCGGATGGCGGTTGACCCGGCCGGTTCGCCGTTTTCGCGTAAGGCGGGTCTCGGTGCGGGCTCCGACCGCCGTGCGTTAGGCTGGAATTCCGTGGGAGCGACGGATCCAGCCGTCCTGCCAGCGCAGAAATCCAGCCAGGCGACGGCTTGACCACGGGGAGCTTTTCTTGGTGCCGCAAGCACGCACTATCAAGCACGTTTTCGTAACGGGGGGCGTCGCCTCTTCGTTGGGGAAGGGACTCACGGCGTCCAGCCTGGGCGAACTGCTCACCTCCCGCGGACTGCGGGTGACCATGCAGAAGCTCGACCCCTACCTGAACGTCGATCCGGGGACGATGAACCCCTTCCAGCACGGTGAGGTGTTCGTCACCGAGGACGGTGCTGAGACCGACCTGGACATCGGTCACTACGAGCGGTTCCTGGACCGCGATCTGACCCGCAACGCCAACGTCACCACCGGCCAGGTGTACTCCGCGGTCATCGCCAAGGAGCGCCGCGGCGAGTACCTGGGTGACACGGTGCAGGTCATCCCGCACATCACCGACCAGATCAAGGCCCGCATCCGGGCCATGGCCGAGCCCGACGAGAACGGCGTCACCCCGGACGTGGTGATCACCGAGGTCGGCGGGACCGTCGGCGACATCGAGTCGCTGCCGTTCCTGGAGGCCTGCCGCCAGGTCCGCCACGACGTGGGCCGCGACAACTGCTTCTTCCTGCACGTCTCGCTGGTGCCCTACCTGGCGCCGTCGGGCGAGCTGAAGACCAAGCCCACCCAGCACTCGGTGGCGGCCCTGCGCAACATCGGCATCCAGCCCGACGCGCTGGTGTGCCGCGCCGACCGCGAGCTCCCGGCCGACCTCAAGCGCAAGATCGCGCTGATGTGCGACGTCGACACCGACGGCGTGGTGGCCTGCCCGGACGCGCCGTCGATCTACGACATCCCGAAGGTGCTGCACAGCGAGGGCCTGGACGCCTACATGGTGCGCAGGCTCGGGCTGCCGTTCCGCGACGTCGACTGGTCGGTGTGGGGCGACCTGCTGGACCGGGTGCACAACCCGTCCGAGCGGGTGCGCATCGCCCTGGTCGGCAAGTACGTCGACCTGCCCGACGCCTACCTGTCGGTCACCGAGGCCCTGCGCGCCGGTGGGTTCGCCCACCACGCCAAGGTCGAGATCTCCTGGGTCGGTTCGGACACCTGCGAGACCGACGCCGGTGCCGCGCAGGCGCTGGCCGGGGTGGACGGCGTGCTGATCCCGGGCGGGTTCGGCGTGCGCGGCATCGAGGGCAAGCTCGGCGCCATCCGCTACGCGCGCACCAACAGCATCCCGATCCTCGGCCTGTGCCTGGGCCTGCAGTGCATGGTGATCGAGTCGGCGCGGTCGCTGGCCGGGTTGGAGCGGGCGAACTCCACCGAGTTCGAGGAGCCCTGCCAGCACCCGGTGATCAGCACGATGTCCGACCAGCACGACGTGATCTCGGGCGACCGGGACATGGGCGGCACCATGCGGTTGGGCTCCTACCCGGCGAAGCTGGCCGAGGGATCGCTGGTCGCCGAGGCCTACGGCAGCAGCGAGGTCCACGAGCGGCACCGGCACCGCTACGAGGTCAACAACGCCTACCGGGATCGCCTGAGCAAGGCGGGCGTGGTCTTCTCCGGCACCTCGCCGGACGACCGGCTGGTCGAGTTCGTCGAGCTCGACCGGGAGATCCACCCGTTCTTCGTGGGCACCCAGGCGCACCCGGAGCTCAAGAGCCGGCCGACCCGCCCGCACCCGCTGTTCGCGGCGTTCGTGAAGGCGGCGATCGACTACCGCGCGGCGGAGCGGCTGCCGGTCGAGCTGGAGCCGACCGTGGCCGAACCGGAGTCCGAGCCCGCCGGGGCCTGATCCATCGCAGGTGAGCGGCCCGCATCGACGATCACGTCGGTGCGGGCCGCGTCACGTTCGGGCGATCGGCTCTAGGGTGGTGGCTGTGGAGACCACGGGTAGCGGTGTCGCGCGCACCAACGGAGAGCACGAGTTCACCACGCTGACCAGCGAGGACGTTTACGTCGGGCGGATTCTGGCGCTGCGGGCCGACGAGGTCGGCATGCCGGGTGGCGGGCACGCGCGCAGAGAGGTCGTCGAGCACTACGGGGCGGTGGCCGTCGCCGCGATCGACGAGCAGGAGCGGGTCGTGCTGGTGCACCAGTACCGGTACCCGATCGGCCGCCGGTTGTGGGAGCTGCCCGCGGGCCTGATGGACGAGCCCGGCGAGGAACCGGTGCGCACCGCGCAGCGCGAGCTCGCCGAGGAGAGCGGGATGGCCGCCGAGAACTGGTCGGTGCTGGTCGACGTCGCCACCTCGCCCGGGTTCACCGACGAGGTGGTGCGGGTGTTCCTGGCCACCGGTCTGTCGGAGGTGGAACGGCCGGACGCGGTCGGCGACGAGGAGGCGGACCTGGTCATCGAGCGGTTCCCGCTGGCCGAGGCGGTGCGGATGGCGCTGGCGGGGGAGATCGTGAACGGGCCCGCGGTGGCGGGCCTGCTGGCCGCGCGGGCCGCCCTCGACGGTGTCGCGCCGCCCCGCCCGGCCGACGCCGAGTGGACCGACCGGCCGCAGCGGTTCGCCGCGCGGTGAAGGGTTTCGAATCGCTGCCGGCGGGACTGCGCTCCGCCGTCGGCGAGTACCTCGACCACCTCGCGGTCGAGCGCGGAACCGCGCGCAGCACCCTCGACTCCTACGCCCGCGACCTGCGCCGCTACGCGGAATTCCTGGTGACGCAGGGGGTTTCCGCGCTCGACGAGGTGCGCACCGAGCACCTGGCCGAATTCCTGGCGCAGCTGCGCGAAGGCGTCGAGGGACGGCCGCCGCTGGCGTCGTCGTCGGCGGCGCGGGCTCTGGTGGCCGCGCGCGGGCTGCACCGCTTCGCCCACGCCGAGGGCCGCATCGCCGTCGACGTGGCCCGCGAGGTCGCGCCGCCGAGCCCGCCGAAGCGGCTGCCGAAAGCGCTGTCGGTGGACGACGTGGGTCGGCTGCTGGAGCACGCCGGGGGCGACGATCCGCGCGGTCTGCGGGACCGGGCGCTGCTGGAACTGCTGTACTCCACAGGTGCGCGGATCTCCGAGGCGGTGGGCCTCGACGTCGACGACATCGACCGCACCGACCGGACCGTGCTGCTGGACGGCAAGGGCGGCAGGCAGCGGCTCGTGCCGATCGGACGTCCCGCGCTGGAGGTGCTGGAGGCCTACCTGGTTCGGGCGAGACCGGTGCTGGTGGCGCGCGGGCGCGGCAGTTCGGCGGTGTTCCTGAATTCGCGCGGCACCGGACTTTCCCGCCAGAGCGCCTGGAACGCGTTGAAAACAGCTGCGCAACGGGCGGGAATCGCCGAAACCGTCTCGCCGCACGTGCTGCGCCATTCCTTCGCCACGCACCTGGTGGAAGGAGGGGCGGACGTGCGGGTGGTGCAGGAGCTGCTCGGGCACGCCTCGGTGACCACGACGCAGGTGTACACGCTGGTCACGGTCAACACGCTCCGGGAGGTCTACGCCACCGCGCATCCGCGCGCACACCTTTCGGGGTGAGATCACCACTTGCGCATGCGCGTGATCAACCAAGGCGGTAGATCTTCATCACAGCAGAATCACGGCCATTCCACCGAGCCAATTACCGACACCACGGCGAGGCACGTTGCCGCAGCTCGTTTGAGCGACTTAGGCTGCGATCGATCGCCACCGGTACCGAAGGAGTCAGATCGCCATGTCGTTGCCGCATCCTTCCGCCGCCCGGCGGCCTCGGGGCGCGGTCGACCTGAGCATCGCCCCCGAGACCACGGGTCCTGAGGCCAACGCCGACAACCAGGACAGCCGCGGCCTCGGTCCGACCGGTCGGCCGCTCCGCCACATCCCCGAACCACCGCTGCTGGACCACCACGGTCCCGCGTCGGTGCTGGCGATGTGCAACCAGAAGGGCGGCGTCGGCAAGACCACCTCGACGATCAACCTCGGTGCCGCGCTGGCCGAACACGGGCGTCGGGTGCTGCTGGTGGATTTCGACCCGCAGGGCGCGCTCTCAGTCGGCCTCGGCGTGCAGCCGCACCAGCTAGAGCAGACCATCTACAACGTCATCATGGAGCGCGGGGTCACCGTCGACGACGTGGTGCGCCGCACCACCGTCGAGGGCATGGACCTGCTGCCCAGCAACATCGACCTGTCGGCCGCCGAGGTGCAGCTGGTCACCGAGGTCGGCCGCGAGCAGACGCTGCTGCGCGTGCTGCGGCAGTCGATCGAGGAGTACGACTACATCCTGGTCGACTGCCAGCCCTCGCTCGGCCTGCTCACCGTCAACGCGCTGGCCGCCGCCGACGGCGTGATCATCCCGCTGGAGTGCGAGTTCTTCAGCCTGCGCGGCGTGGCGCTGCTGATCGACACCATCGAGAAGGTGCGCGAGCGGCTGAACCCGAAGCTGGAGATCAGCGGGATACTGGCCACCATGTTCGACCCGCGCACGCTGCACTCGCGCGAGGTCATGCAGCGCGTCGTGGAGGCGTTCGGCGACGTCGTGTACGACTCGGTGATCAACCGGACCGTGCGGTTCCCGGAGACCACGGTCGCCGGTGAGCCGATCACCCGCTGGGCGCCCCGCTCCGCCGGAGCTCAGGCCTATCGGGCGCTGGCCCGCGAGGTGATCGCTCGATGACGCGTCGGGTCGCCCTGCCCGGAGCCGCCGAACTGTTCCGTACTACTGTTTCCCGAACGGATCAGGCCTCGGCGCCGCAGGAGGACCGGACGCCGGCATCCCCGGTCGAGGAGCGGGGACGGCCGCGGACGGCGGGTTCCGGTCGGCGCAAGCACGATTCGAAGATCACCGTGTACGTGTCCGACGAGGAGTTGCTGGGTTTGGAGCAGGCTCGGCTCGCGTTGCGGGCGGACCACGGCATCGCCGTGGACCGCGGCCGCGTCGTGCGCGAGGCGATCGCGGTGCTGCTCTCCGACTTCACCGAGCGCGGTGCGGACTCCGTCCTGGTCCGGCACCTGCGGGAGTCCGGCGAGTGACCGATGCCGCCCAACCCGCGCCCTCCGGCGCTGGGGCCGAACTCGCGCCCTCCGACGCAGGGGACGACGCAGCGCAGCAGGATTCGCCGTTAGCCGCACCCGAGGAGCACTCCGGTGACGGCAAGTTCACCGTGCGGCTGGAGAACTTCGAGGGACCGTTCGACCTGCTGCTGCAGCTGATCTCGGCGCACGAGCTCGACGTCACCGAGGTGGCGCTGCACAAGGTCACCGACGAGTTCATCGCCTACACCCGCGCGCTCGGCGAGCAGTGGGACCTCGACGAGACCACCGAGTTCCTGGTGGTCGCCGCGACGCTGCTGGACCTCAAGGCCGCGCGGCTGCTGCCCGCCGCCGAGGTCGAGGACGAGGCCGACCTCGCGCTGCTGGAGGCCCGCGACCTGCTGTTCGCGCGGCTGCTGCAGTACCGCGCCTACAAGCAGGTGGCGGCGCTGTTCGGCGAGCTGGAGGCCGGTGCGCTGCGCCGCTACCCGCGTTCGGTGTCGGTGGAGGAGCGCTACGAGAACCTGCTGCCGGAGGTGGTGATCGGCGTCGACCCGCAGCGGTTCGCCGAGATCGCCGCCTCGGTGTTCCGGCCGAAACCGCCGCCGACGGTGTCGCTGGACCACATCCACCAGCACGGCGTCTCGGTGCGCGAGCACGCGGCGCTGCTGCGGGTGCGGCTGGCCGAGAAGGGCACGCTGACCTTCACCGAGCTGGTGTCGGACTGCGGGCACACGGTCGAGGTGGTGGCCCGGTTCCTGGCGCTGCTGGAGCTGTACCGGGAGAAGGTGCTGCAGTTCGAGCAGGACAGCCCGCTCGGCGAGCTGCAGGTGACCTGGGTCGGCGGCTCGCTCGACCAGGCCCGGGCCGAGGCCGAGGAGCAGCGCGCCAACCAGGAAGAGGAGGAGTACGGCTGATGCCCGCCGAGGAATCCGAGGTTCCCGCTGGGACCTCCGTCCCCGAGAACGACGGCGAGGTTTCGACCGAAACGTCCCTCCCCCTGGAGGCCGACGAGGTGGCGGAGCCGACCGGGGCCGCTGAGCCGGATGCGGTTTCCGCCGGAACCTCCGGTGATCAGGGCGAGGGCGCGGGGGACGACGCCGTGGAGGTGTCGGGGGCGCCGGATCTGACGGAGGACTCCGAGCTGGACGCCGCGCTGGAGGCGTTGCTGCTGGTGGTGGACGTGCCCGCGGGGGAGGAGCTGCTGGCCGACACGCTGGAGCAGCCCGTGGGACGGGTGCGCGGCGCGCTGCGGCGGTTGTCCGAGGGCTACGCCGAGAGCGAGCGCGGCATCGACCTGCGCTACGTCGGCGACGGCTGGCGGTTCTACTCGCGGGAGAAGTACGCGGGCTACGTCGAGCGCTACCTGCTCGACGGGCAGCGGACCAAGCTGACCCGGGCGGCGCTGGAGACCCTCGCGGTGATCGCCTACCGGCAGCCGGTGACGCGCTCGCGGGTCGCGGCGGTACGGGGTGTGAACGTGGACGGGGTCATCCGTACCCTGGTGGGGCGCGGCCTGATCGGTGAGGCCGGCACCGACCCGGAGACGGGCGGCATCCTGTACTGCACGACCGAGCTGTTCCTGGAGCGGCTGGGGCTGTCGTCGCTCAAGGACCTGCCGCCGCTCGCACCCCTGTTGCCCGAAGTGGATTCGATCGATGACGTCTGAACGCCGTTCCCCGTCCAGTGCCGCGAAGCACCCCAGCGAAGAGGGGGTGCGGTTGCAGAAGGTGCTGTCGCAGGCCGGTGTCGCGTCGCGGCGGGCCGCCGAGGAGATGATCGTCGAGGGCCGCATCGAGGTCGACGGCGAGGTCGTCATGGAGCTGGGCCGCCGCGTCGACCCGGAGACCGCGGTCATCCACGTCGACGGCAGCCGCATCATGGTCAACAACAACCTGACGCACCTGCTGCTGAACAAGCCCGCCGGGATCCTGTGCACCATGTCCGACGACAAGGGCCGTCCGTGCATCGGTGACTACCTGCGGGAACGCCAGGGCAAGCTGTTCCACGTGGGCCGCCTGGACCAGGACACCGAGGGCCTGCTGCTGATCACCAACGACGGCGAGCTCGCCAACCGGCTGATGCACCCGTCCTACAAGGTCCGCAAGACCTACATGGCCGAGGTGCTCGGGCCCATCCCGAAGGACCTCGGGCAGCGGTTGAAGGAGGGCGTGGAGCTCGACGACGGTCCGGTGAAGGTGGACCGCTTCAAGCTGGTCGACCAGAACCAGAACCGCGCGCTGGTCGAGATCGTGCTGCACGAGGGCCGCAAGCGCATCGTGCGCCGGCTGCTCAAGCACGTCGGCCACCCGGTGCAGCGCCTGGTGCGCACCCGCATCGGCGACGTCCAGCTCACCACCGAGCGGCAGGGCGCCATCCGGCCGCTCAACCGCCAGGAGATCAGCTCGCTGTACAAGATCGTCGGCATGTGACGCGCTGAGAACGTCGGAAGCCGCGGCCGGGAACGCTCCCGACCGCGGCTTCCGCGCATCTCAGGCCGCCTGGGTCTTGCGGGTCAGCACCGCGCGGGCCAGGGGTTCCACGACGCGAGCGGCGACCGGTCCGAGGATCGCCATGAGCAGCACGTAGGCGGTGGACAGGGCCGCCATCTCTCCGTTCACCGCGCCGGAGGACACCGCCAGCCCCGCGATGACGATGGAGAACTCGCCGCGCGCCACCAGCGCGGCGCCCGCGCGCAGCCGGCCCATCCGCGCCACGCCCTGCATGCGGGCCGCGATCCAGCCGGTGAGCACCTTCGTCAGGACGGTCAGCACGGCCAGGCCCAGCGCGACCGGCAGCACCGGCGGGATCAGCTCCGGGTCGGTGTTGAGGCCGAAGACGACGAAGAACACCGCGGCGAACAGGTCGCGCAGCGGCTCCAGCATCCGGGTCGCGTTCTGCGCGGTGGACCCGGAGATCGCGATGCCCAGCAGGAACGAGCCGACCGCGGCCGAGACCTGCAGCTCCGAGGCCAGCCCGGCGACCAGCAGCGCGGCGCCGAGCAGGCGCAGCAGGAACACCTCGGGATCGGGGCTGTCGACGATCGCCGAGACGTACTTGCCGAAGCGCAGCGCGATCACCAGCACGACGGTGATCACCAGCAGCGAGATGCCGACGGCGGTCAGCCCGCCGACGAAGCTCACCCCCGCCAGCAGGGCGGTGAGGATCGGCAGGTAGACGGCCATCGCGAGGTCTTCGAAGACCAGGATCGACAGGATCACCGGGGTTTCGCGGTTACCGAGCCTGCCCAGGTCGCCGAGCACCTTGGCGACGATGCCCGACGAGGAGATGTAGGTGACACCGGCCATCGCCAGCGCCCCGATCGGTCCCCAGCCCAGCGCCAGGGCCACCAGGGCGCCCGGGGCGGCGTTGAGCACGATGTCGATCACGCCCGCCAGCCACGAGCGGCGCAGGCCGGTGACCAGCTCGCCCGCGGAGTACTCCAGCCCGAGCAGGAGCAGCAGGAGCACCACGCCGATCTCGGAGGCGATGTGGGTGAACGGCTGGATGCCGTGCAGCGGGATCAGGCCGCCGGTGCCGAACGCGACCCCGCCCAGCAGGTACAGCGGGATCGGGGATATGCCGATCTTCCACGCGAGCCTCCCGAGGATGCCGAGACCGAAGAACACCGCTCCCAGCTCGATAAGGGAGATCGCCGTGTCGTGCACCGTGTTTCCTCTCGCGTGTTCCCTGCGTATGGAGTTGTGACGGTCGCGATCCTCCTCAGCCGCGGGCGAGGATCTCCTCGGCCGCGCGCAGCCCGTCGGCCGTGCCCACCACGACGACCAGGTCGCCGGAGGCGAAGACGAAGTCCGGCCGCGGTGACGGGTGGACGACGCCGTCGCGGACCACCGCGACGATCGACACCGAGGTGCGGGTGCGCATCTCGGTGTCGCCGAGCTCCCGTCCCGCGTAGGGCGAACCGGCGGGCACCGGCAGCTGCCAGGTGGTCACCCCGGCGACCTCCCGCTGCTGCTCGGAGAGCTTGGCCACCAGCTGCGGAGCCCCCAGCAGCCCGGCCAGCGTGCTGGTCTCGGTGCTGGACAGCTCCACCGAGGCGGCGACCTTGTCCGGGTCCTCGTGGTCGGAGACGATCAGCTCGAAGCGACCGTCCCGGTAGGTGATCACCCCGACGCGGTGACCGGATCCGGTGGTGAAGTCCTGGCGCGTGCCGAGCCCCGGCAGCGGAGTCACAGTTACGTCCACCCTTTTAACCCTAAAGGTCTGGACCCGTATTCCTAGATCCCCCCGGCGTTCTCTCGGTCTCGGTCCGGTTCCGATCCGCAACCGGGTGCGATGCCGACCACCGCGTGGCGGCCAGGCAGAATGGTTCGTTGGTTCCGGCGACCCGCCGGGGCCGTGCACGTGATGCGGGGAGGAACGGCGACGTGGCGCAGGCCAGGCTTCGCGGAGTGGTGGCTCTCGACGGACCGTCGGGCACCGGCAAGTCCACGGTGTCCAGGAAGTTGGCGGCGGCGCTCGGCGCGACCTACCTCGACACCGGCGCCATGTACCGGGCGGTGACGCTCGCGGTGCTGCGCGCCGGGGTCGACCCGGCCGACGCCGCCGAGGTGACCCGGGTGGCCCGGGCCGCCGAGCTGAGCATGGGCACCGACCCGCTGGCTCCCGGCGTGCGGCTGGACGGGGCCGAGGTCGAGGGCGAGATCCGGGGCCCGGAGGTCACCGGCGCGGTGTCGGCGGTCTCGGCGGTCGCCGAGGTCCGCGAACTGCTGGTGGCGCTGCAGCGGGAGCTGATCGGCCGGGCGATGACCGAGCCGGGCGGCATGGTCGTCGAGGGCCGCGACATCGGCACCGTCGTGGTGCCGGACGCGGGACTGAAGGTGTACCTGACGGCCTCCGCCGAGGCGCGGGCCGCGCGCCGCACCGCCCAGGACGCCTCCGACGGGAGGCGGAGCGACCTGCGCAGCACGCACGCCGACGTGCAGCGCCGCGACGCCCTGGACTCCGGCCGCAAGGTCGCGCCGCTGCGCCAGGCCGATGACGCGGTGGAGGTCGACAGCACCGACCTCGACATCCACGGGGTCCTCGAACAGCTCATCAAGCTCGTGGAATCGCGCGGGCTCGTGACCGGCGACGGAGGTGCGGTGTGAGCGAGCAGCTCCCCGACGGTTCCTGGCCGTGGTTGCACCGGGTCGGCCAGTGGATCTCGCGGCGTCCGCTGCGCCTGCCGTTCCGGGTGAAGGTCCACGGCGCCGACCGGGTGCCGCGCACCGGCCCGGTCGTGCTGGTGGCCAACCACAGCTCCCTGCTGGACGGCCCGCTGCTGCTGGGAATGGTGCCGCGCCCGGCGGTGTTCCTGATCAAGCAGGAGATGTTCAAGGGCGCGCTGGGCTGGTTCCTGACCCGCATCGGGCAGATCGGCGTCCGCCGCGGCGAACCCGACCGCACCCCGCTGCTCGCGGCCGTGCGCGTGCTCAAGGGCGGCGGGCTGGTCGGGGTGTTCCCCGAGGGCACCCGCGGTTCCGGTGACGTCGACAACGCCCAGCACGGGGCCGCGTGGCTGGCGCGCGCCTCGGGCGCCCAGATCCTGCCGGTGGCCTGCCGGGGCACCCGACGACCCGAAGGATCGGGCCGTAGGCTGTTACCCAGGATCGACGTGTTGTTCGGGGAGCCGATTTCCCCGGCGGGCGGCAAGGGCCGCGCCGGGCTGGTGGCGGCGACCGACACCGTGCGCACCGAACTGGTCGAGCTGATCGCCGAGTTGGATCGGCTGGTCGCCGACCGGACCGAAGACGATGTGAGAGGTAAACGAGCGTGACCGACGAGTCGCTGGAGGGCCTGGACGGCACGTGGTCCGACGAGTCCGAGTGGGCGGAGTTCGACGAGGCCGCCGCCGAGGGCGACGAGGCCCCGCCGAAGCCGCAGCCGGTGCTGGCCGTGGTCGGACGCCCCAACGTGGGCAAGTCCACCCTGGTCAACCGGCTCCTGGGGCGGCGTGAGGCCGTTGTGCAGGACACCCCGGGCGTGACCCGGGACCGCGTCGCCTACGACGCGCTGTGGAACGGCCGCCGCTTCACGGTGGTCGACACCGGTGGTTGGGAGCCCGACGCCAAGGGCCTGCAGAGCTCGGTGGCCGCGCAGGCCGAGATGGCGATGCACACCGCCGACGCGATCGTGCTGGTCGTCGACGCCAAGGTCGGCGCGACCGCCACCGAGGAAGCCGTGGCCCGCGTGCTGCGCCGCTCGAAGCGGCCGGTGATCGTGGTCGCCAACAAGGTCGACGACGAGCGCGGCGTGGCCGACGTCCACTCGCTGTGGTCGCTGGGCCTGGGTGAGCCGATGCCGGTCAGCGGTCTGCACGGGCGCGGCTCGGGCGACCTGCTGGACAAGGTCCTCGAAGCCCTGCCGGAGACGCCGCGCGAGGTGTTCGGCGCCAGCGGCGGCCCGCGCCGGGTCGCGCTGGTCGGCAAGCCCAACGTCGGCAAGTCCAGCCTGCTCAACAAGCTCACCGGCGAGGACCGCTCGGTCGTGCACGACGTCGCGGGCACGACCGTGGACCCGGTCGACTCGCTGGTCGAGCTCGACGGCCAGGTGTGGCGGTTCGTCGACACCGCCGGGCTGCGCAAGCGGGTCAAGACCGCCAGCGGCACCGAGTACTACGCGTCGCTGCGCACCAAGGCCGCCATCGAGGCCGCCGAGGTCGCGATCGTGCTCGTCGACGGCTCCGAGCCGATCAGCGAGCAGGACCTGCGGGTGATCACGATGGTGGTCGAGTCGGGCCGCGCGCTGGTGCTGGCCTACAACAAGTGGGACAAGGTCGACGAGGACCGCCGCCACCAGCTGGAGAAGGAGATCGACCGCGAGCTGGTGCGGGTGCGCTGGGCCGAGCGGGTCAACGTCTCCGCGCTGACCGGGCGCTCGGTGGCGAAGCTGGCGCCCCAGCTGCGCACCGCCCTGGACTCCTGGGACACCCGGATCTCCACCGGCCGCCTCAACGGCTGGCTCAACGAGCTCGTCGCCGCGAACCCGCCGCCGGCGCGCGGCGGGCGCCAGCCGAAGATCATGTTCGCCACCCAGGCGCAGACGCGGCCGCCGACGATCGTGCTGTTCACCACCGGGTTCCTGGAGGCCGGCTACCGCCGGTTCCTGGAGCGCAAGTTCCGCGAGACGTTCGGCTTCGTCGGCAGCCCGGTGCGGATCTCGGTGCGCGTGCGCGAGCGGAAGGCCAAGGGCAAGGGCAAGCGCTGAACCGGCGGTCCGTGCGCTGCGGGTCGGCGGTGGCGGGTTAGTCTGCTGTCGACCCTCGGGAAGCAGCGGAGGTGAACCGAGAGGTGGCGGGAACCGACGGCGGTGCGCCGATCAGGGTCGTGCTGGCCGACGACGAGCCGATGCTGCGACGCGGGCTCAAGGTCCTGCTCGAGAGCGGCGGCACCATCGAAGTGGTGGCCGAGGCCGAGAACGGCCGCGGCCTGCTGTCCGAGGTGCGCGCCCACCGCCCGCACGTCGCCCTGATCGACGTGCAGATGCCGGGCACCGACGGGCTCGCCGCGCTGCAGGACCTGGTGCGGCTGCCCGAACCGCCCGTAGCGGCGATGCTGACCACCTTCGACCTCGACGACTACGTCACCGAGGCGCTGCGCTTCGGCGCCCAGGGCTTCCTGCTCAAGGACGCGGAGCCGGAGGTGCTGGTCCGCGCGGTGCAGGACCTCGCCGCCGGTGGTGCGGTCCTCGACCCGCGGATCACCGCGCGCCTGCTGCCGCGGCTGCGCACCAGCAGCGAGAACGCCCGCGAGCAGACCCTGGTCAAGGCGCTGTCCGGGCGCGAGCGCCAGGTGCTGCAGCTGCTCGCCGACGGACGATCCAACGCCGACATCGGCAGTCGCCTGGGCCTCACCGAGGCCACCGTGAAGAGCTACGTCTCGACGGTGCTGAGCAAGCTGGGCGCGCAGAACAGGGTGCAGGCCGCTCTCATCGCGCAGCGCGTCGCCGGTGTCGGGGGCGAGCGGTGAACGGCGTGCGCCGGCGGTTCTGGGGCCTGGAGGTCCTGGCCGTCGGACTGCCCGTCGCCGCGGTCCTGGCCGCGCCCGACCCGTTCGGGTACAAGGTCATCTCCGGGTTGGCCGCCGCGCTGCTGCTGCCGCTGCGGCACCGCTGGCCGCGGCTGGCCGTGCTGCTGTGCATGCCGGCGATGGCCGGTGGCCTGGGCTGGGCGGCGATCCTGGTGGCGATGTTCCGCGTCGGCCGGGTCCACCCGCAGCTGCGAGAACTGGCCGGGTGGGTGCTGCTGACCTGCGTCGTCGCGGTCGCCCCGGTGCTGCTCACCCAGTCGCTGACACCAGGTTCGATCCTGCTGACCCTGGTGTTCGTGCTGCTGTCGGCGGGCGCCCCGGCCGCGATCGGGATGCTGGTGGCGCTGCGCGAGCAGCTCGCCGACAGCCTGCAGCGGTTGGCCACGGCCAGCGAGGTCGCGGCGCAGGCCAAGGCCGAGGTGGCGCGGGCCGAGGAGCGGGCCCGCATCGCCCGCGAGATCCACGACGCCGTCGGCCACCACGTCACGCTCATCGCCGTCGAGTCCGCCGCGCTCGGCGCGACCAGCGACGACCCGGCGGTGCGCGAGGCCGCGACCCGGGTGCGCGGGCTGGCCAAGCAGGCGTTGGGCGAGATGCGCTCGACCCTCGGATTGGGGGCCGCGCAGGCCGACGGCCAGGCGCAGACGATCTCCGACCTGGTCGGCCAGGCCCGCGCCTCCGGGGTGGACGTGGAGCTGACCGGCGAGCTGGCGAACCACGAGGTGCCGGGCGCGGTCGAGCGCGCCGCCTACCGGGTCGTGCAGGAGGCGCTGACCAACGCCTCCAAGCACGCGCCCGGCGCCGGGATCAGGGTGGACCTGAGCAACCGGGCCGACGCGCTGCGCATCGTGGTCACCAACGGCGCCCCCGATGCCGCGCGCGAACCGATCACGGACCTCACCGGCGGCGCGGGCCTGGAAGGCCTGTCCGAGCGGATCCGGATGGCCGGCGGCGAACTCGACGCCGGCCCCTCCGAGGACGGCGGCTTCCAACTGGTCGCCGTCCTGCCCCAGAAGTCCTAGGACCTGCTTCCAGCGGTTGCCGTGCTCGGCGTGCCCGCCGCGAGAACCGACGACTTCTAGCGGGCCAGGGACTTCTTCAGGAAGTCCACCTGCATGACCAGCAGGTTCTCGCTGGTGGTCTCGTCGGTGGGCATGTGGCTCACGCCCGCCAGCGGCAGCACCGTGTGCGGGCGGGCCGCCGCGGTCAGGGCCGCCGAGAGCCGCAGGCCGTGGGCGAGCACCACGTTGTCGTCGACCGTGCCGTGCACGATCAGCATCGGGCGCTCCAGCTTCGCGGCGTCGCGCAGCAGCGAGTTCGCCTCGTAGACCTCCGGTGAGGTGTTCGGGTCGCCCAGGTAGCGCTCGGTGTAGTGGGTGTCGTAGAGCCGCCAGTCCACGACACCGGCGCCGACGACCGCGGCGTGGAAGACGTCCGGGCGGCGCAGCACCGCCAGGCCCGCCAGGTAGCCGCCGAAGGACCAGCCGCGGATCGCGACCCGGCTCAGGTCCAGCTCGGGGTGCTCGGCCGCGGCCGCGTGCAGCGCGTCGACCTGGTCTTGCAGCGGCGGTCCTGCCAGGTCACCGGCGATCGCGCGGTCCCAGTCCGGTCCGCGCCCCGCCATCCCGCGGCCGTCGGTGACCAGCACCGCGAAGCCCTGGTCGGCGAACCACTGCGAGGTCAGGTAGCCCTGCTGGCGGGCCAGCACCCGCTGGGCGTGCGGGCCGCCGTAGGGGTCCAGCAGGACCGGCAGCGGACCGTCGGCGGGGGAGTGATCGCTGGGCAGCAGCAGGGCGCTGCGCAGCTCGCGCTCGCCGAGCCGCAGCAGCCGGACGTTGAGGTCCAGGCCGTGCTCCTCGGCGTGGTTGGCGATCTCGGCGACCGTCTGGCTGCCGCGCCGCACCACCACGCGGGTGCGCGGCTGATCCGGGGAACCGGTGGCCACGACCAGCACGTCGCCGCCGCGGGTGCCGGTGTGCACGCCGAACTCGCCGGTCAGGCGCTCGTGCCCGGCGGCGGTGACGCGGTAGAGGTGCACCTCGGCCGGATCGTCCTCGGAACCGGAGATCAGCACGTCGTCGGCGCCGACGTCGACGATGCCGCGCACCTGCAGCGGGGCCGAGGTCCACGGCCGGCCGCCCACGACCAGGCGGTAGGCGCCCTCGGCGGCGTCGACGCGCACCAGCTCGCCCGCCGGCGTCCACGACGGCCAGCCCGGCTTGATGTCGATCCAGTGCGGGTCGGTGTCCCGGTGGATCTCCTCGGTCGTGCCCGCCTCGGTATCGACCGCGAGGACCAGCTGGGTGCGCTGGTCCCGGGTCTGCACCGCCAGCAGCGGGCTGCCGTGCCCCGACCAGTGCGCGGTGGCCAGGTACGGGTAGGTGTCGCGGTCCCACTCGACCGCCACGCGGGTGCCGTCGAGGGCGATCGCGTGCAGCGACACCTCCGCGTTGGCGGTTCCGGCGGCGGGGTAGCGGGTCGCGACCGGAACGCGATCGGGGTGCGCGGGATCGCCCAGGTACCAGTGCCGGACCGGGGACTCGTCGACCCGCGCCACCAGCAGCGACCCGCCGTCCGGGGACCACCAGTAGCCGCGGTGGCGGTCCATCTCCTCGGCCGCGATGAACTCCGCCGCGCCCCAGGTCACGTTCTCGCCGTCCGGTTCGACCAGGGCCCGGTCGCCGGAGCCGTCGGCGGCGATCAGCCGCAGCGAGCCGCCGGACAGGTAGGCGATGCGGGAGCCGTCCGGGCTGGGGCGCGGGTCGGCGACCGGCTGCTGGACCGGCAGCTCGCGGGCCTCGCCGGTGGTGGTGCCGACGGTGAACAGGCGGCCGGACAGGGTGAACACGACCAGCTCGCCGTCGCGGTC
The DNA here is from genome assembly GCF_045278815.1 of Saccharopolyspora sp. ID03-671. Lineage (NCBI taxonomy): Bacteria > Bacillati > Actinomycetota > Actinomycetes > Pseudonocardiales > Pseudonocardiaceae > Saccharopolyspora > Saccharopolyspora sp. ID03-671. The sequence continues at coordinate 1,370,297 of NZ_CP134054.1, read as the reverse complement.
GGTGCTGTAGCCGGTGATGCCGGTGGCCCGCTCCCGGGCGCGTTCCCGGCGGGCCTGCTCCTCGGCGCTGACCTGCTCGTCGGCCTGCAGCGTCGCCGGGTCGACCAGCAGCCGCTCGGTGCCCGTGGCGGTGTCCAGCGCCCACAGGGCGGTGGTGCGGTCGGTTCCGCTGGTCGAGCGCAGGAACAGGACGTGCGCACCGCCTCCGACGACGGTGAAGTTACGAGGCGCACCCAGGCTGAAGCCCTGCGTGCGTGCGCTCCGGCGAGGAAACGATGCGGACGACATGCGAACCAGCCTGCCATCACGCACACCCGGATGCCGCACCAGGTCGATTCCTCGCCAAGACCGGACCCCGCGCCACCGCTCGTCCCGGTGCGACCGGATTTCAATGGAAGTCGGGTCTCCGATTCCCGTTGAAGTCCGGTTCCCGATTTCCATTGAAATCGGGGACTTCGCGGCGGATTTCGCACCGGGACGGGGGATTCGTCGGTGTGTTGGGAGGGGGTCCCGGCCGGGTCGGCGGGCACGGTTTCGGTGATCTCGCAAGGCCCGCAGCGGATTCCGGATCTCCGGAGCGCGGGCGTCGGTTCCGAAACGGATGAGAACTCCCCATGTACCTGTCGATGGTGGTGCCGTGCTTCAACGAGGAGCACGGAGTGCAGCGGCTGCACGACGCGCTGGTGGCCGCGCTGTCGGGCGCGACCCGGGACTACGAGGTGATCCTGGTCGACGACGGCAGCACCGACCGCACGCTGGACGAGGCGCGGCGCCTCAACGAGCACGACCCCCGGTTCCGGTACGTGTCGCTGAGCCGCAACTTCGGCAAGGAGTCGGCGATGCTGTGCGGCCTCCGGCACGCGCGCGGCGACCGGGTCGCGCTGCTCGACGCCGACCTGCAGCACCCACCGGCGCTGCTGCCGCGGATGCTGGTGCTGCTCGACACCGGCTACGACCAGGTCGTGGCCCGGCGCAGCCGCTCCGGCGACCGGCCCTGGCGGACCGCGCTGTCCCGCACCTACTACCGGCTCGCGCGGCGGTTCCTGGACGTCCGGTTGCAGGACGGGGTCGGGGACTTCCGGGTGCTGTCGCGGCGCGCGGTCGACGCGCTGCTGTCGCTGCCCGAGCAGCACCGCTTCTCCAAGGGGCTGTTCGCCTGGATCGGCTTCGACACCGGATGCGTCACCTACCGCAACGTGCCCCGGGAGATCGGTGCCTCGCGGTGGCGGCCGTCGGCGCTGGTCGATCACGGCGTCGACGGGCTGACCTCGTTCAACGATCACCCGCTGCGCCCGGCCCTCTACCTCGGCCCGCTCGCCTTCGCGTTCGGCTGCGTCGCGGCCGCGATCGGCGACGGTCCGCAGCGCTGGGCGGCGGCGCTGCTCGGGTCCGCCGGGATCGAGGTGTTCCTGCTCGGCGTGCTGGGGGAGTACGTCGGGCGCACCTGCGCCGAGGTCCGGCAGCGGCCGCACTACCTGGTCAAGGAGTCCAGCCCGGCGCCGGTCGACCTGCGCGCCGCGGAGTTGGTTGCGGGATCTGGGCCGGTTCCGGGACCTGGGCTGGTGTCGTGATGTGGCGGCGGATCGGAGCCTCGCAGTTCGGCCGGTTCGCGCTGGTGGGCGGCGCGAACACCTCCGTGCACTGGGCGGTGTACCTGGGGTTGTGGCTGGTGCTGCCGTACTTGCTGGCGCACGTGCTGGCCACCGCCGCGGCGACGCTGTGCTCCTACGCGCTGCACTGCCGGTTCACCTTCCGGGTGCCGCCCACCGGGCGGTCGTTGCTGCTGTTCCCGCTGAGCAGCCTGGCGCTGCTGGTGGTGAGCACGGCGGCGGTGGCGCTCGCGGTGAGCGTGTACGGGATCGATCCGAGGTTGGCGCCGCTGGTGGGGTTCGCGCTGGTCCCGGTGACGTTCCTGGCCAGCCGCGCCGCCCTGACCCGGGGACAGGTCGGGGAGTGGCGAGGTGCGGCCGGGGTCGCGCTGGCGACTGCCGCGCTGGGGACGTTGCCGCTGCTGGTGAACCCGTCGTTCTACTTCGCCGACGACAGCGCCGCGCAGTTCCTGCCGATGTGGCACCGGCTCGGCGAACGGCTGCTGGCCGGGCAGTGGTCGCTGGGACTGGAACCGGACTCGTGGATGGGCGGCAACCTCGCCGCCGAGTCGCTGTTCGGCATCTGGAACCCGGTGCACCTGCTGGACTACCTCCTCGTCGCGCTCATCGGCGACCTGGCCGTGGCCGGGGCGGTGGTGAAGATCCAGTTCCTGGTGCTGCTGGCGGTCGGCACGTACCTGCTGTGCCGGGGTTGCGGTGCGAAACCCGCTGCCGCGTCGGCGTTGTCGGTGGCGCTGCCGGTGTCGGGGTTCGTGCTGCACTTCGAGGCCGCGAGCTGGGCCGGTGGGCTGATGGGGCTGGCGTGGCTGCCGTGGGCGTGGTGGGCGCTGCGCCGCCACGTCGCCGACGGTGCGCCCGCCTTGCTGCCGTTCGCGCTGTGCTACCTGTGCGTCTCGGCGGGCGACCCGTACGCGCTGCTGGCGTTGTGCCTGGTCTTCGCCGGGTTGGCGGTCGAGTTCGGGCCGCGTCGGTTGCTCGGGATCGGGGCGGCGGTGGCCGCGTGCCTGCCGCTGGTGTTCTGGCCGGTGCTGGCGACCTCGTCGGTGGGGTGGCGGTCGGGTGCGGAGCTGTTCAACTCGGGGCTGCTGGTGCCTGGCGTCGGGGACCTGCTCAACGCCAGCACACCGGGTTTCCTGCCGCAGATCCTGTCCTTCGGCGACTACCGGATGACGGTTCCGGCGACGTTCCTGGCCTGGTTCGCGGTGCCGCTGCTGCCCTGGGTGGACTGGCGCGCGGTGCCGTGGCGGCGGTGCCGGGCGGTGCTGGTGGTGGCCTGCTGCTCGGTGCTGCTGTGCCTCGGACCGTCGAACGTGTGGATGTTCCGGTGGCCGCTGCGGCACATCGCGGTCCTGCACCTGGCGCTCGCGGTGCTGCTGGCGGTGGCGCTGTCGGGAGGGCTGCTCCGGGACCGGGCGAGGGTGCGGGCGGCGGCGTCCGGGCTGCTGGTGCTGGTGGGCGGCTACCTCGCGGTCGCGGCGTGGCCGGCGCAGGCGCCCAAGCACGTCATCGGGTTGGCCCTGGTCGCGCTCCTGCTGGTGTGCGCGCTGCGGACGCGGCTGTTCGTGGTGCTGCACCTGGGAACCGCGCTGGTGCTGGGGTTGCAGCTGCTGTGGTTCCCGACCAACCGGGACGTCGCGGACTACCGCTTCCCGACCGACGTCGCGGCCCTGCGCGCGGAGCACGCCGCGTCGGGTGGTGGAACGGTCGTGCAGATCGCCGCCCGCGAGGCGATTCCGCCGGAGACGATCGCCGACGGCAGCGCGTGGTCGGAACTGCTGCTGGGCAACATGCCCGCGGCGGCTGGGACGGCGAGCCTGGTGTCCTACACCGGGATCGGGCACGAGGCGCTGCACCGGACCTTGTGCCTCAACTACTTCGGCGCCACCTGCCCGCAGGCCTACGACCGGCTGTGGGGGCCGGACCGGCTCGCCGACCAGCTCAGAGCCACCCGGGTCGTGGTGCAGCGGCGGCTGCGGGAGGTGACCGACGCACCGCCAGGTTGGCGCGTGTCGCACCGGGGCGCCGAGGTCGTCGTGCTCACCCGCACCACGCCGCTCCCGTGGCCGGGCGGGCGGGTCGGCGCGGCGCGCGGTATCCGGGTGATCGAGGACGTGCAGCGCGGCGCGCGCCGCGAGACCGTGCGCTTCACCGGACACGGGGAGCTGGTGTTCGCGCGGCTGCACTGGCCCGGATATCGGGCCGCCGTGGACGGGCGTCCGGTTCCGGTCGCGGCGACCGACGCCGGTCTGCTGACCGTGCGGATCCCCAAGGACCTCGACGGAGGCGTGCTGGCGGTGACGTGGGCGCCACCGGGGGTGCGCGCGGGATTGCTGCTGGTGGTGGCCGGGGCGCTGGCGGCGCTGGTGCTGTCGCGGAGGTGGGCCCGATGAGAACGGCCGCTGCGCTGCTGACGATCTTGCTGTGCTCGCTCACCCCCGGTGCCGCCGCGGCCGCGCCGAGAGCGTCGCACGTGCAGATCGTGGCGCACCCCGACGACGACATGCTGTTCATGAGCCCGGACGTGGCCCTGGCGCTGCGCTCGGGAGCCAGGGTGGCGACGGTGTTCCTCACGGCGGGGGAGAGCGACGTGCGCCCGCCCGCCGACTACGCGGCGAGCAGGCAGTCGGGCACCCGCGCCGCGTTCGCCGCGATGGCCGGTACCGCCGACGACTGGACCCGCTCGGCGCTGGCGCTGCCCGGAGGCCGGCAGGCCGAGCTGCAGCGGCTCCGGCAGCGGCCCGAGGTCGCGCTGGTGTTCCTCGGCCTGCCCGACGACAACGACCCCGATTCCCGGCACGCGCTGAGCGAGCTCTGGCGCGATCCCGCGCATCGCGTGCCCACGATCCCCGCGAGCGGCTCGGTCGTGTCCGCGACCGGCCACGACCGGGCGTCGGTGATCGGATCGCTGCGCCGGATCGTCGACGAGTTCGCGCCGACGCTGGTGCGCACCCAGGACCCGCGTCCGGATCCGCGCTACCAGGGGCAGTGGGGTGCCGCCCACGACCACCCCGATCACGTCGCCACCGCCCGGTTCACCGAAACCGCGCTGCGCGGAACGGATCTGCCGCTGCTGCACTACCGCGACTACAACGTCGCCGACGCTCCGGCGAACCTCCCGGACCGGGTCGTGGCCGCCAAGCGCGCCGTGTTCGCCCGCTACGCCGAGCACGACCCGCAGGTGAGCCTCGGCGCACCCTACGACGCCTGGCTGGCCTCGATGCGGCTCCGCCGTCCGTGGGGAACCCGGTGGGCCACCGCCGACCGGCACGCGCACGTGCGCGGAAACCGGCTCGTGCTCACCGAATCCGGCGTTGAGTCCGCTGTGGACGCTCCGTTCGTGCCGCGCGAGGGATCGGTGAGCTTCGCCGACCCGAGCAGGCTCGTGGTGCAGGAGCGCGACAGCGGCGCGGTGTGGCTCCAGGACGGCGATCGGCCGTGGCTCCCGCTCGGAACACCACCGCCGCGTCGACCGGGAGCGGACCTCGGACCACCGTCGGCGGTGTCGGTCGGCGACCGGGTGGTCGTCGCGGTCCGCGATCAGGGCGGGGGAGTGAGCGTCCGCGACAGCGGCGGGTGGTGCCGCCTCGGCGGTACCGACGTCCTCGACGAGGTGTCCGCGGTGCTCGCCGGCGACGGCGAGGTCCACGTGATGGCGGCGTCGCGGACCGGGATGCGGCACTGGCGGCTCACCCCGTCCGGGTGCGGCGAACCGGTCGCCTCGACCGAGCACCCGGTCGGCGGCATCGCGACGACCAGCGGGTACGCCGCTTTCCGGGACTCCCGAGGAGATCTGGTCGTGCTGGCCGAGCACGCGGGGTGGCAGCGCACGCGGACCATCGACGCCGAGGCGATCTCCGACCCGGCGATCGCCCCCGGCCCCGTGCTCGCGGTCCGCAACGCCGACGGACTCCTGGAGATCGTCCGACCCGACGGCAGCAGAATCGCGCTCGGCCCCGTCGAAGGCCGGCCCGCGCTGACCCCGGACGGCGATCAGGCCGCCGCCCTCGCGGGCGACGGCCTGATCACGACCTTCGACGTGCCCTAGGCCGAAGCGCGGGCGGCCTCGGGAGCACCGGCGCGGGACGCGCGGTGCTCGCCCGGGTCGCTGTCGTCCTTCATCCGCAACGACAGCACGCCCACCGCCAGGTACATCAGGCAGAACACGATCGTCGCGCCACCGCCGCCGACCAGCGGGTACAGCGCCGTCACCACGACCGGGCCGACGAACGCCGCTCCACCGGCGCCGAAGTTCAGCACCGCCAGCGCCGAGCCCTTGTCCTTGGTCGCCACCATCGACGGCATCAGCGCCGACAGCGGCACGAAACCGGCCAGCACCAGGCCGTAGACCACGCCGAACGTCGCTGCCACGGCGAAGCTCTGCGACGCCATCGAGCTGAAGTACCAGAGCGGCGTCGCGATCGCGCAGCCCACGCAACCGAACCAGGTCACGGTGCGACGCCAGCCGAAGCGGTCGCCGAACACGCCGAAGAACAGGTTCGCCGCGATGTTCGCGCCGTAGGCGATCGACGCCAGCGACGCGACCTGCGCCGCGGTCAGGAAACCGCCGTCCGGGGCGGCCGGACCGAAGGTGAACGGGAACATCGCGAAGAACCCGTACTGCGGCGCCGTGTTCACGATGCGGATCAGGCCACCGGCCAGCACCCGGCGATCCCGCCACAGGATGTCCACGCCCTCCGCCAGGCGCTTGAGGCTGCGCGGGTTCTCCACCGTCTCGTCCGCGATCGGCTGCAGCCCGTGCTCCTCGCGCACCGCGAACGAACCCAGCAGCACACCGACCGTCACCACGACCAGCGACAGCACCAACGTCTGGTAGTCGGACAAGCCGAACACGCCGATCGACAGCGCCGCCAGCGCGGCCCCCAGCGTCGGCAGACCACCGGTGAAGGCGAACCAGAACCAGCCGGCCACCGAACCGCGCATCTTCGTCGGGCTCGCCACCTGCGCCCACGCCAGGAACGAGAACGCGAACAGCGGGTAGGCCAGGCCGCGGATGCCGTAGGTGGCGACGATGAACACCGCGTTGTGCGAGGGCAGCGCCGCGAACAGGAACAGGCACTCGAACCCGACCCACCACGCGCCGCCCAGCCACATCACCCGGCGCGGGCCCCAGATCGCCGAGAGCGTCCCGGAGAACCACGCCGCGATCATGGCCGCGACGCCGTAGAGGGTGACCGTGGCGAAGGAAGCCACCGCGCCCGGCAGGGCCCCGCCCTCGGGTTTCTGCAGGTAGTCGGACAGGAACGTGGTCTCCACCCCGTCCCCGATCATGAAGATCAGGACGGCTACGAAGCCCCATGCGAGTTGTCTGGGGATGCCGATGCGGTCCAGGATGCCGGATGTTCCGGCTGCGGACGTCTGGGACATCACTGTCTCCAACAGGTCGGATGTTTCAGCGCCTACGAATGTCGGCCATCATGCACCCTGTTGAAGTTAACGCACAAGGTGTGAATTTGGTTCCGCCCGCTGACATCACTCAGCGCTCCCCGTGCTCGGCGGCGCCGACGTCTCAGGTGCGGTGCTGGGAAAGCGCCCGCGGCGCTCTGCCTGTGGTCGGGTGGCGCGGTCGTCAGCTCAGCTTGGCCACGTGGACTTCTGCTTCTTCTCGCATCTCCTCGATGAGGGCTTCGTCGAGGTCCCCTGCCAGCAGGACGTGGTCGAAGGCGTTGACCGGGGCGAGCTGGTGCAGGGCCGAGCGGGCCACCTTGCTGGCGTCCATCATGAGGACCTTCGTGGTGGCGCTGCCCATCATCGCGCGCTTGACCAGGACGATCTCCTGCTCCTGGTGGTAGGTCAGGCGGGCGTTCATGGCCGAGGTGGAGATGAAGACGATGTCCACCGAGAACGTCGAGATCATCTCCTGGCACGGCAGGCCCAGGTAGGAGTCGTGGGTGCGGGAGTACTCGCCGCCCAGCCCGATCAGCCGGATGTCCGGGACGTCGCGCAGCGTCTCCTGGACCTGGCGGTAGTTGCTGACCACCGTCAGCGGGCCGACGTCGGGCAGCAGCCTGGCCAGCGCCAACGCCGTGGTGGAGTCGTCGAGCATCACCGACATGCCCGGCGTGATGAACCGCAGGGCGTCCGCGGCCAGCGCCTCCTTCTCGGCGGTGTGGGTGTGCAGCCGGAAGTCCGAACTGGACTCGAACACCGTCGACGGCTGGGCCGACACCCCGCCGTGGTACTTGCGCAGCAGGCCCCGCGTGGCCAGGTCGTCGAGGTCGCGGTGCACCGTCATGAGGCTGACCCCGGTCAGCGAGGACAGCTCCGCGGCGCTGGCGAAGCCCTGCGCGAGGACGTGATCGACGATCCTCTGCTGCCGCTGGAGACGGGGGGACTGCTTCTTCGGTGCGGACGCCATGCGCTCATCTTGCCTCGTAGAGCCTCGGATGTGATGCAGACCCGCCGTACTATCACTGGAGTAGTGACAGTTAACGATTCGAGTGTTAATTTGGGTCCATCAGTGATTGGCGGGAGGTACGGATGACCCAGCCGGATCGGCCGAACGGCGCTCATCGCGCGGTCGTGTTCGACATGGACGGCGTCCTGGTCGAGAGCGAGCACCTGTGGGAGCGGATGTGGACCCGCTTCGCCGCGGCCCGGGGCCACACCTGGACCGGGCAGGAGACCCGGCAGGTCCAGGGCATGAGCGCACCCGAGTGGGCCGCGTTCCTCGCCGAGTTCAGCCGGGCGGCGGAATCCGCCGCCGACACCGAGCGGATCGTCGTCGACGACATGATCGCCGCGCTCGACGACGGCGAGATCGAGCTGCTCCCCGGCGCCGAGAAGATGGTCACCGACGTCGCCGCCCGCGCGCCCATCGCGCTGGCCTCGTCGGCTCCGCGGCGGCTCATCGACGCCGTCCTCGACCGGCACGGGCTCACCCCGCACTTCTCGGCGACCGTGTCCAGCGCCGAGGTGCCGCGCGGCAAGCCCAGCCCCGACGTCTACCTCGCCGCCGCCCGCGAGCTCGGCCACGACCCGGCGCACTGCCTGGCCGTCGAGGACTCCAGCAACGGGTTGCGCGCGGCCGCACGGGCGGGCATGACGGTCGTGGCGATCCCCAACGGCGACTACCCGCCCGCTGAGGACGCGCTCGCCGGAGCCGCCCACATCGCCACCGACCTCGACGACGTGCGGCTGCGGCTGGTCGGCTCGTTGCCCCAGCACCCGAGTTGACCCAACAGCCCCGGAGCTGACAACCCCCGGCTCGTGGAGCCGAGGCACCTCGCGACAAAGGAGTCCAGGAGATGACGAGCGTTCTGGCCGCCGGTGACCACTTCGTGCATCCCGAGGTGTTCGTCGACGCCCTGCGCCGCGCGAGCGCGCGCGAACTGCGCTTCGACACGCTGAAGCTGCCGTGGCCGGTCGAGCCGTTCGGCCCCGTCGGCAACGTCCAGGAGGCCAGCGGCACCGAGCAGCAGCTGCTCGACGCGCTGGGCGACCACGAGATCGTCGCCACCCAGATGGCGCCGTTCACCGGCGACGTCCTCGCCGCCGCGGGCAACCTCAAGTTCGTCGGCGTGTGCCGGGGTGGCCCGGTCAACGTCGACCTGCAGGCGGCCACCGACAACGGCGTCATCGTCAGCTACGCGCCCGGCCGCAACGCCGCCGCGGCGGCGGAGTTCGCCGTCGGGCTGATGCTCGCCGCGCTGCGCCGGATCCCCGGCTCCGACGCCGAGCTCAAGGACGGCAACTGGCGCGGCGACTACTACGCCTACGACAACGCCGGCATCGAGCTCGAAGGTTCGACCGTCGGGCTCGTCGGCTACGGCGCGATCGGCCGCATCGTCGCCCGCGTCCTGCGGGCCTTCGGTTCGACCGTGCTGGTCGCCGACCCGTTCGCCGACCCGGCCCAGGTCGCCGGCGAGGGCATCGAGCTCGTCGAGCTGGAGGAGCTGCTGCGGCGCAGCTCGGTGGTGAGCCTGCACGCCCGGCTCACCCCGGAGACCCGCAACCTGCTCAACGCCGAGAACCTCAAGCTGCTGCCCGAAGGCGCGGTGCTGGTCAACTCCGCGCGCGGTGGTCTGCTCGACTACGCGCCGCTGCCCGACCTGCTGCGCAGCGGTCGCCTCGGCGCGCTGGCCGTCGACGTCTACGACATCGAACCGCCGCCGCGCGACTGGCCGCTGTTCGACGCGCCGAACGTGATCACCACCCCGCACCTGGCCGGGGCCACCCGCCAGACCGCGCACCGGGCCGCCGAGATCGTCGCGGGTGAGGTCGGCCGGTTCCTCGAAGGGCGGCGGCCGCGGTTCGTGGCCAACCCCGACGTGCTCGCGAAGTTCGAGGACCTGCAGCCATGATCATCGGAGTTGACGTCGGCACTTCGGTGACCAAGGCATCACTGCTCGGCCGCGACGGGTCGGCGAAGCTGACCCGCAGCGTGCGCTCCACCCTGCACCGACCCGCGCCCGGACTGGTGGAGCAGGACCTCGACGAGGTCGTGGACTCGGTCGTGCAGGTCGTGCGCCAGGTCGCGGCCGCGGCCACCGAACCCGTGCAGGCCCTGGCCATCACCGGTCAGGGCGACGGGCTGTGGCTGCGCGACGAGCGCGGGCGCGGCGTCGGCCGGGCCATCTCCTGGCTCGACGCCCGCGCGGCCGAGACCCTGCGCGCCTGGGAAGCCGCCGGGGTGCAGCGAAAGGTGTACGCGCTCACCGGATCCGGGATGTTCCCCGGTTCGGCCGGGCCACTGCTGGCGCACCTCGCCGAGCACGAACCCGAACGCCTGGAACGCGCGGCCGTCGCCGGGTACTGCGTGGACGCGATCGTGCAGCGCTTCACCGGCGAGATCACCGTGGACGCCTCCGACGCCTCGCTGCCGTTCCTGGACGTGCCCGCGCGCGAGTACTCCGACGCCGCGCTCGACATCTGCGGCATCTCCCAGCACCGCCGGCTGCTGGCCGAGACCACGCCGGTCGGCAAGCTGTTCGCGCTCTCCGGTGAGGCCGCCGCCGAACTCGGGCTGCCGTCCGGGCTCCCGGTGTCGGCCGGGCCGTTCGACCTGCCCGCCTGCGCCTTCGGATCCGGGGTGAGCGAGGTCGGCGACGGCAGCCTGGTGATCGGCACGACCCTGGGCTGCCAGGTGCTGCGCGACGAGGTCGTCATCGATCCGCACGGCGAGCCCGCGGGGATGTGGCTGGCCACGCCGCTGCCGCAGCACTACCTCCGGGTGATGCCCGCGATGGTCGGCACCGCCAACCTCGACTGGGTGCTGGCCATGACCGGATCCGGCGTCGAACAGCTGGAAACGCTGCTCGCGCAGAGCGATCCGGGTGCGGGCGGGGTGTCCGCGCTGTCGTTCCTGTCGGCGTCGGGGGAGCGGGCGCCGTTCGTCGACTCGCGGGCGCGCGGTCAGTTCACCGGGCTGTCGCTGGAGACCACGCCCGCCGACCTGGTGCGCGCGATGTGCGAGGCCGTCGCCTACGCCGCGCGGCACAACCTGGAGAGCGCGGGGCTCGCGGGCGAGGTCGCGGCCTGCGGCGGCGGTGCCCGATCGCAGGCGTGGAGCCAGATCTTCGCCGACGTCCTCGGCCGCGCGCTGCACGTCCCGCACGAGGAGGGGGTCGGCGCGCGCGGCGCGGCGATGACCGCCTGGGACGCGCTCGGCGACCCCGTCGACCGCGAGCAGTGGGCCGCCGACCGCCGCGTCGTGCGCCCCGACCCGCGAGCCGTGGAGTTCTACGACCGCGGCTACCGCGACTACCTGACCGCCATCGAACGCGCCCGGCCGCACTGGGCGCCCGTCGAGGAGGCCTGACGTGACGCGCTTGTACGACGATCCGGCCACGTTCACCGAGGACATGGTCACCGGCTTCGTGGCCGCGCACCCCGACCACGTGCGACGCGTGCCCGGCGGCGTGGTGCGCTCCCGCCCGGCCCGCGCGGGCAAGGTCGCCGTGGTCACCGGCGGCGGCTCCGGTCACTACCCGGCGTTCTGCGGCGTGGTCGGGCCCGGTTTCGCCGACGGGGCGGTGATCGGCAACATCTTCACCTCGCCGTCGGCCGCCGACGCCTGCTCGGTGGCGCGCTCGGCGGACCGCGGTGCCGGGGTGATCTTCTCCTTCGGCAACTACGCCGGGGACAACATGAACTTCGGCCTGGCGGTGGAACGCCTGCAGCGCGAGGGGATCCGCGCGCACAACGTCGTCGTCACCGACGACGTGGCCAGCGCACCCGCCGGGGAGGCCACCAAGCGGCGCGGCGTGGTGGGCGACTTCGTGGTGTTCAAGGTCGCCTCGGCGGCGGCCGAGGAGGGCTACGACTTCGACGAGGTGGTGCGCGTGGCCGAGCACGCCAACGCGCGCACCCGCAGCCTGGGCGTGGCCTTCGACGGCTGCACCCTGCCCGGCCAGGACCACCCGCTGTTCGAGGTCCCCGAGGGCCGGATGGGCCTCGGGCTGGGCATCCACGGCGAGCCCGGCGTGTCGGAGACGGCCATGCCCTCGGCATCGGAGCTGGCGACGACGCTGGTGGACGGCCTGCTGGCGGAGGCCCCGGCCGAGGGCGGCCGGGTGACGGCGATCCTCAACGGGCTCGGCGCCACCAAGTACGAGGAGCTGTTCGTGGTGTGGGGCACCGTCTCCCGGCTGCTGGCCGAGGCCGGTGTCGAGGTCGTCGCCCCCGAGGTCGGTGAACTGGTGACCAGCCTGGACATGGCCGGGTGCTCGCTGACGCTGACCTGGCTGGACGAGGAGCTCGAACGGCTCTGGCTCGCCCCCGCCGACACGCCTGCCTACCGCAGGGGAACCGTCGCACCGTCCACATCGGACGTCGAGGTCGCCGAAGCAGTGGCACCCGAGCCGGAGGTCGTGGTCGCGCCGGAGGCCGGGCAGGCCACCTCCGCCGAGGTCGTCGGCGCGCTGCACGCGATCGCGAACCTGTTGCGGGACAACGAGGACGAGCTCGGCAGGCTCGACGCCATCGCGGGCGACGGCGACCACGGACGCGGTATGACGCGCGGGAGCGCGGCCGCCGTCGAAGCGGCCGAGCACGCCGCCGCCGACGGTGTCGGACCCGCTGCGGTGCTGGTCGCGGCCGGTGACGCGTGGGCGTCGAAGGCCGGCGGGACCTCCGGGGTGCTGTGGGGAGCGGCGCTGCGCTCCTTCGGCGACCTGCTGCCCGACGACCGCGCCGTCACCGCGGCCGACCTGGCCGCCGGTGCCGAGGCGGCACTGGCCGCGGTGCAGCGGCTCGGCCGGGCCGAGCTCGGTGACAAGACCCTGGTCGACGCCTTGGTGCCGTTCGCGGACGACCTCCGCGGCGCGGTCGACGAGGGGTGCGGGGGAGCCGTGGCATGGCGGCGCGCGGCGGCGGTGGCGACCAAGGCCGCCGCCGCCACCGCGGACCTGCGGCCCCGCACCGGGCGGGCCAGGCCGCTGGCCGACCGCAGCGTCGGCACACCGGACCCGGGCGCGACGTCGTTGGCGCTCGTGCTGACCCGGGTGGGAGAGCTACTCGACGGCGCGGCATGCGCGGCAGATTCCGAAGGGGGAGAGCAGCAGTGAGCAGCACGGGTGACCAGCCGCTGCGGATCGTCGTCGGATCCGACGACGCCGGGCTGGACTACAAGAACGCGCTCAAGCACGACCTGGAGAACGACTCCCGGGTCGGCTCCGTGGTCGACGTCGGGGTCGGCTCCGACGAGCACACCGCCTACCCGCACGTGGCCGTCCAGGCCGCCCGATTGGTCGCCGAGGGGTCGGCCGACCGGGCGCTGCTGGTGTGCGGAACCGGGCTCGGCGTGGCCATCAGCGCCAACAAGGTGCCCGGCATCCGCGCGGTCACCGCGCACGACAGCTACTCGGTGGAGCGGTCCGTGCTCAGCAACAACGCCCAGGTGCTGTGCTTCGGGCAGCGGGTGATCGGCCTCGAACTGGCCCGCAAGCTCGCCGGTGAGTGGCTCGACTACCGTTTCGACACGAGTTCGTCCTCGGCCGACAAGGTCGCGGCGATCGACGGGTACGAGGGCACCGGAGTGGCCTGCTGAGCAGGGCCGCGGACAGCGGGGGAAGGGAATGAGCGCAGTGCGCCTGGCCGAGGAGCGCGACGAGGTCATCGACATCGCCCGGCGGATGACCTCCGACCGGCTGGTGGTGGGGACCTCCGGCAACGTGTCCGTGCGCAGCGGTGATCTGGTCGCGGTCACGCCCTCGGGGGTGGACTACGACCGGCTGCGCCCGGCCGACATCCCGCTGGTGGACCTCAGCGGCGAGGTCGTCGACGGCGAGCTCAAGCCGACCTCCGAGCTGCCGATGCACCTGACCGCCTACACCGAGCACGACGCGGGCGCGGTCGTGCACACCCACTCGCTGCACGCCACCGCCCTGTCGCTGCTGCGCGACGAGGTCCCGGCCGTGCACTACCAGCTGGCGGACTACGGCGGCGCGGTCCGCGTCGCCGACTACGCCACCTTCGGCACCCCGGAGCTGGCGCGGTCGATGTCCGACGCGCTGCGCGGTCGCACCGGCTGCATCCTGCGCAACCACGGCACGGTCACCCTCGGCGACACCCTCACCAAGGCCTACAACCGCGCCCGCCAGCTGGAGTGGCTCTGCGAGCTCTGGCTCACTGCCGCCAAGCTCGGTGACCCGGCGCTGCTCCCGGACGCCGAACTCGCACACTGCGCCACCCTCTTCGCCGGCTACGGCCAAACCCCCCGCTGACTCCCCGGTCCCTCCCGGGTTTCGGCCTCGTGGGCTCGGGAGGAGTGTGATGCCGGGCTGTTAACCCGGGTGTGATGTGGGTTCGTCCGGGGGAAACGTCGTGGCGGAAGCATGGGGGCATGACTTCCAGCGAGGGCCGCCGGGCGCACGGGGACTGGACGCGCGAGATCGTCGAGCTGGCCGTGCTGTTCCTGGTGGCGGGTGCGGCGAACCTCGTCGTCACCGGTGTGCGCAGCCACTCCGGGGCGACGTTGCTGCTGTTGGCCATCGGCGCTGCGCTGATGCTGATGGGCGCGGTGCGGTGGTGGTCGCGGCGAGCGCCCGCGACCCCTCCCGCCGGTGTCGACGAGACCGAGGGCGGCGAGCCCGCGTCTCCGGAAGCGGTGTTCGTTCCGCAACACCTGTGGCGGCTGCGGGCGCGGGTCACCGACACGCCCGGCCGGCTCGCGAAGCTCGCCGGGGCGCTGGCCGCGCTGGGCGGCGACATCCGCACCATGCAGGTGCACCCGGTCCCGGACGGCGCCGTGGACGAGGTGCTGCTGCACGTGCCCGCGCACGTCCGCCACGCCGACCTGGTCGCGGCTGTCGAGGAGGCCGGGGGCTACGACGTGACGGCCGCGCGAGCCGACGTCCGCGAGCTCGACGACGTGCCGACCCGCACCGCCCACCTCGCCAACGACCTGGTCAACGGCCGGACCGATCTGGTGCGCGGACTCCGCTCTCTGCTGGGCGGCATCGACGTGCGCTGGTACGAGGACGACTCCGCCCACTCCGATGACGGCGCCCATTCCGACAACGGCGCCCGCTCCGACAACGGCGCCGAGGCCTTCAGCGAGACCGCGATGCGGCTGGCCGAGCCCGGTGGCGGCGTGCTCGTGCTGACCCGCCCGGGCGGTGAGTTCACCCCGGCCGAGTTCGCCCGCGCTCGCGCCCTGGTCGACCTGGCGGCCAGCTGCCGCGCTCGCGTCCGGCCGGTGGAGCGGGTCGCGACCACACGCGGCGGCGTCGAGCTGAGCGTGCGCCCGGCCGATCGCGACGACATCGAGCTGGTCGCCGAGTTCCACGAGCGCTGCTCCAGCGCCGCGCGGTTCCGCCGCTACTTCAGCCCCGGCCCGGCGCCGGGCGAGCGCGGGCTGCGCAGGTTGCTGACCCCGGCCCTGGGCCGGTCGCTGCTGGCGCTGAGCCCGGACGGCGAGGTCGTCGGCATGGGCAACCTGATGTACGACGGCGACACCGGCGAGCTGGCGCTGCTGGTGCGCGACGACTGGCAGCGCCGGGGCGTGGGCACGGCGCTCGCCGAGCAGATCGTCGAGCACGCGGCGGAGCTGGGGATCACGACGCTCACCGCGAGCACCCACGTCGACAACACCGCGATCGCGCGGACCCTGCGCGGTGCCGGGCTCAAGCTCGTCGGTGCGCCCGAACCCGGCGAGTGGAGCTGGGCGCGCGAGCTCACCCCGGCGGCGAAGTAGCGTTCCCAGGCGGACGACAGCCCCGGATTCGCGCGAATCCGGGGCCGTTCCGAGATCTTCGAACGCCGCTCAGGCGACGTGCGCGGCGGGCGGGAGCTTCGCCGGGTCGCCGACGGGCCACTGCGCGGGTTCCGGTCCGAGCTCGGTGAGCTCGCGGACCTGCAGCGCGCACCACGGCGAGACCTCGGTGTCGCCGGAGAGCACGCCCGTGCTGAACTCCTTCCACTGCACCCACCGGGTCTCGGAGACCTCGTCGGCGTTGGGCTGCGCGGCGCTGTCGGTGAAAGCGACGAACACCGGGCACATCTCGTTCTCCGCGACACCGTTGTCCATCGTGGCGCGGTAGCGGAACGCGGGCAGCGCCAGTTCGAGACCGCGCACGGCCAGGCCGAGCTCCTCGCCGAGACGGCGGGTGATGGCGGCCTTCATCTCCTCATCGGGAGCCGGGTGGCCGCAGCAGCTGTTGGTCCACACGCTGGGGAAGGTCTTCTTGTGGTGAGCCCGCTGGGTCAGCAGGAATTCGCCGCGATCGTTGAACACGTAGCAGGAGAACGCCAGGTGCAGCGGCGTCTCCTGGTGGTGCACGGTCGCCTTGTCCTCGACGCCAATAGCCTGACCTGCTTCGTCGAGCAGGACCACCTGTTCCACGTGCGGTACCTCCCTGGGGACGCGGGAAAATGATCTTCAACCGAAGTCGGGACCTTATCCAGTCCTGGCAGCGCCTGCCACAGCCGGACCGCGCGCTCCGGTCGGCCGGTCCGATCACCAGGACCTCGGCCACGACGCCGTGACCAGGTGCGCGTCCAGCTTGCCTCAGCGAGGCCGCGAGAACAACGCGAGCTGCGCGGACCCGATTCCCCCGAACGGCTCAGCACGTCACCCGACGATCGCGGGGAGATCGCTCGCGTTGTGAGATTCCTGCGGAATACGGGAAAAACGCGTTCGTTCGGCGACTTCTGGTCAAAACCGACTTCACCCGGATGCCCGCCGATACCTTCGCCGTGCGACTACGAGATCGATTGAGAACCGACCTCGACGAAGGGGATCGCGGGATGTCTGATCGACCGATGCTCGCCACCGCTGCGGCCCTGGCCGCGGCCGCGGCGCTGGTGCTGCCCACCGCCGCTGTGGCCGAGAGCTCGACCCACCGAGCCACCCCGCGCGCCGGCGTGCTTGCGGTGCAGGACCACCTCCAGGAGCTGCAGAACATCGCCGGCGCCAACAACGGCAACCGGGCCTCCGGCACGCCCGGCTACCAGGCCTCGCTGGACTACATCAGGGGACAGCTCGACCAGGCCGGGTTCACCACCTCGGTCCAGGAGTTCCCGTCCATGGGCGGCACCACCTACAACCTGATCGCCGACACCCCCGGCGGCGACGCCAACAACGTCGTCATGTTCGGCGCTCACCTCGACAGCGTCGGCGACGGGCCCGGCATCAACGACAACGGCACCGGCTCGGCCGCGATCCTGCAGGCCGCGCTGGACTACGCGGCCGGCGGCGAGACTCCGACCAACAAGCTCCGCTTCGCCTTCTGGGGCGCGGAGGAGGAAGGCCTGGTCGGCTCCACCCACTACGTGGAGACGCTGCCGGAGGCCGAGCGCGGGAAGATCGCCGCCTACCTGAACTTCGACATGGTCGGCTCGCCCAACGCCGGATACTTCACCTACGACGGCGACGACTCGGACGGAGTCGGCGCGGGCCCGGGCCCCGAGGGATCGGCGCAGATCGAGAAGCTGCTCAACGATTCCCTGGCCCAGGCGGGTGCACCGGCGGAGGGGACCGACTTCGACGGTCGTTCCGACTACGGCCCGTTCATCGAGGTCGGCATCCCGGCTGGCGGCACCTTCACCGGCGCCGAGGAGACCAAGAGCCCCGAGCAGGCCGAGAAGTGGGGCGGCCGGGCAGGTGAGGCGTTCGACGCCTGCTACCACCAGTCCTGCGACACCGTCGACAACGTCGACACCCAGGCCCTGGAACGCAACTTCGCAGCCATCACCAACGCGGTGAAGACCTACGCCGCCCAGTTCCCCCAGCCGTAGACGGGGAACGCCGGACCATCGGGAGAGGGAAAAGGCCGTCCCCGGCAGCCGCTGCAGCGCAGGCGGTGGCTGCCGGGGACGGCTGCTTCTTCGCCTCAGTCCCATGTCTGACGGGCCTACACCGATGGATTGATGCGCGATCACGGCTGGGGCAGTTGAATTTCCGGCGTCGGACTCGGATCTGTCGGAGTTGCTCTAGCCGGGAGGTGGCGGCCGTTGACCGGACCGTACCTGCTGCCCGCCCACCTGGACCCCTCACGACCCCGGCACCAGGCCCGGTTCGCCGTCGAGATCGACGGGCGCCGGGTCACCGCGCGGGCCGGGCAGACCGTCGCCGCCGTGCTGATGTCGCTCGGCGTGACCAGCTGGCGGGAGACCGGCCGGACTCGCGGACCGGACCGCAGGCGCGGGCTGTTCTGCGGCGTCGGCGTGTGCTCGGAGTGCGTGCTGGTGGTAAACGGGACACCGGACGTGCGGGCCTGCCTGCGCGCGGTCGAACCCGGCGACGTGATCAGCACCCGAGGTCCGGGAACGCGATGAGCGTCGTGGTCGTCGGCGCCGGTCCTGCGGGCATGACCGCTGCCGTGCGCGCCGCCCGAGCCGGTGCCGACGTGCTGCTCGTCGACCCCGCGCGTTCCCCGCGCGGCCAGCACCACCAGGCGCCGGAGTTCGGCGCCGCCCGGAAGCGGCGCGACCAGCGCGGTTTCGCGTTCCTGGACCAGCAGATCCGCAGCCATCCGCGCATCCGGCTTCTGACGGGCAGCGTCCGCTCGCTGGACGGTCGCACCGTCCACGTGCACGACGGCGAGACCTGCGAGACCGCGCGCGCCGACGCGCTCGTGCTCGCCACCGGCGCGCACGACCGGGTGCTGCCCTTCCCCGGCTGGGAGCTCCCCGGCGTGTTCACCGCCGGTGCCGCGCAGGCGCTGGCCCGGGAGCAGCGGATCGCCGTGGGCGGCAGGGTGCTGGTCGCCGGGGCGGGTCCGGTGCTGCTGCCGGTGACCGAATCGCTGCTGGAGGTCGGCGCCGACGTGGTGGCGGTGCTCGACGCCGGCAGCGCGGGCGCGTGGTTGCGGCGCGCGCCGACCCTGGCCGGTCAGTGGGACAAGCTCGCCGGGCTCGCCGGATACCTGCGCAGGCTCCTCGGCAACACCCAGTTCCGGACGCGCGCGGGCGTGGTGGAGGCGCTCGGCGACGACCGGGTGCGGGAGGCCGTCGTCGCCAAGCTCGACGCCCGCTGGCGTCCGGTCCCCGGCACGCACCGCCGGATCGCCGTCGACGCGATCTGCGTCGCCCACGGGCTGGTGCCCAGGCTCGAACTCGCCCAGGCCGTCGGCTGCGACCTGCGGGACGGGTTCGTGCGGGTCGACGTCACCCAGCGCACGTCCGTGCCGTGGGTGTTCGCGGCCGGCGAGACCACCGGGATCGCCGGTTCCCGGGCCGCGGCCGCGGAAGGCGCCGTCGCCGGACTCGCGGCGGCCGTCCACGTCGGTGCCACCACCTGGAACGAGGTCGGGAAGCACGTGCGCCGAGCGTCACTCGTGGTCCGATGTGGACGGAGGTTCGGTCGTGCGATGGCCTCGGCGACCCGCATCGGCGAGGACTGGAATACCTGGCTCACCCCGCAGACCCTGGTGTGCCGCTGCGAGGAGGTGCCGTACCAGGCGCTCCGGGACAGCGCCCGGACCCGGCGGGACGCGCGTTCGCTGAAGATGTCCTGCCGGGTCGGACTGGGCCGCTGCCAGGGCCGCATGTGCGGCCGCAACGCCGACGAGCTCGCCGAGGACCTGCTCAGGGGCTGACCGAGCCCGTCGCGGTGGCGCGCAGGTGGGAGATCCCGGGAACACGAACGGGGAACCCCGCCGCAGCGGGATTCCCCGTTCGCTCGCGCCGCAATCAGGTCTGCGGATAGCGGTGGTGGCCCGGGAAGTTGCCGTAGAGCTGTTCGCCCGGAGGTCCCTGGGTCACCGCGTGCACCAGGTGCTGGCCGCCGACGAAAGCGCCCTTCCACGACGCGCCCCTGCCGCCGAACGGCTCGTCCCGGTCACCGCGCGAACGCGGCTTGTTGATGCCCACCTTGAACGCCTGGACGTGCTCGGCGAGCTCGGCGGCGAACGCCTCGTCGTCGCAGGCGATGGTGGCCACCAGAGCACCGTTGGAGGCGTTCATCTGCGCTAGCAGTTCGGCCTCGGTGTCGACGACGACGATCGTGTCCACCGGCCCGAACGGTTCCTCGTGCATGAGCCGGCTCGCCCCGGGAGGGGCCAGCAGCGTCACCGGGGCCGCGTACGCCGAGACGTCCTGACCCTCCAGGAAGTGGCCGTGGGAGCGGTCGCCGTGGTGCAGCGGGACCGCGCCGTGCCGCAGGGCCTCGGCGACCCTGCCCTCCAGCTCGGCGGCCTTCGCCGCGGAGATCAGCGGGCCGAAGTCCAGCGCGGGTGGCTCGTCGTTCTCGCTCGCCAGCGGGTGGCCGAAGCGCACCGACTGGACCACGGGCAGGTAGGTGGCCAGGAACTTGTCCACCAGCTTGCGCTGCACGACGAAGCGCGGATAGGCGGTGCAGCGCTGCTTGGCGTACTCGAAACCCTTGCGCAGGTGCGCGCTCAGGCCGTCCCAATCGGAGAACTCCCACAGCCCCCAGGTGTTGAGGCCCTCCTGCTCCAGCATGTGCCGCTTGCCCGTGTCGACCAGCTGCGCGGCGATCTTGCCACCGTTGGAGCGGCCGCCGACGAAGGCGAGCGCGCCCACCTCGGGCGAGCGCACCAGCGGATCCGACAGCGCCGAGCCGTCGCCGGAGAGCAGCGTGGCCGGGAGCCCCGCGCGCGCCATCAGCGCGTGCGCGACGGTCAGCGTCACCGCTCCGCCCTGGGTGGGGGTCTTGGCGATGACGGCGTTGCCCGCGAGCAGCTGCACCAGCTCGGCGTGCACCAGAACGCTCATCGGGTAGTTCCAGCTGGCGATGTTGCTGACCGGGCCCGGCAGCGGCTGGCGCTTGTAGGGGGCGCCCTCCACGTCCTGGTTGAGCATCTGCTCGGTGTTGTCGGCGTACCAGCGCACGCCGTCGAGGCAGCGGTCGACGTCGGCGCAGGCGAGCTTCCACGGCTTGCCGATCTCCCAGGCGAGCAGCAGCGCCAGGTCGTCGCGGACCTGCGCCATCGCCTCCACGGCGCTGAGCACCGCTTCGCGCCGCTTGTCGTAGGTGGTCTGGGCCCACGACAGGTGCGCGCGGGACGCGGCGTGCACCGCGTCCTGCGCGGTGTCGGCGTCGATCTTGGGCAGCTGGGAGAAGACGGTGCCGTCCACCGGGGTCAGCTGCGGTGCGGGCTCGCCGACGGCTTGCCAGTCGCCGTCGATGAGGTTGCGGGGGACACCGCCGTCGAAGGCCTCCGGAACCGCGGCGGCGACTCGCGACAGCACCGCCGCAGCGGTGCGGTGATCGGGAACCCGGAGTGTCATACGCCCTCCTCAGAACATGGGGATGGGGTGCCGGGAGGCATAGAACTATGCCACGTCGAGACGCGCTGTGCCTGCTGCAATCGTACGAATTCGAACAAAACGTACGTGCGTCTTGCGAACCCGTTCGGAGCCTACCCGGAACTCCCCGATGCGCCGGTTCGTGGGAAATCCGGGGAAATCGATTCCCGGAATTGTTCCGATGGCGGATACCACGGCGCTGTTCGGCGTGCCGGGAATTGAGGCTACTGGCGGGTATTCGCCAATTCCTCCGTAATTCGGTGCGGAGTTCCTTGAATGAAGGGGCTTTTCGCGCTCCGAACGGAGGAAAACATGCGCCACGCAAGGTACCTCATCGGTGCGGTGACCGCGTGCACGGTCGCCTCGAGCATGGCCGCCCCGGCCTTCGCCGCAGATTCGCTCTCCGCCAAGAATTCCGGCTCCACGAACTCCGCCGCCGAGAACTACGTCGCCCTGGGCGATTCCTACGCCTCGGGAACCGGAACCCGGGACTACTTCGAGGACAGCGGGGACTGCCTGCGAAGCCCCAAGGCATACCCGCAGTTATGGGCGGACGAGCACGGTGCCGCCGCCTTCGAGTTCGCCGCCTGCTCAGGTGCGGTGACCGACGACGTCAACGCCGACCAGCTCGGCTCGCTCAGCGCGGACACCACCCTGGTCACCATCTCGATCGGTGGCAACGACATCGGTTTCGTCGACGTCGTCACCCGGTGCGTGGCCGGCACCGACGAGGCCTGCGACAGCGCCGTCAGCGACGCCACCGCCAAGGCCCACGACGAGCTGCCCGCCAAGCTCGACACCACCTACGCCAACATCCGCGAGGCCGCGCCCAACGCGAAGGTCGTGGTGGTCGGGTACCCGCGCCTGAACGAGATGGGCGACTGCGGGGTCCCGTTCTACACCGAGAACAAGCGGCAGCGGATCAACGAGGGCGCCGACGAGCTCGCCTCGGTGATCTCCGACCGAGCCTCGGCCGCCGGGTTCTCCTTCGCCGACCCGCGCGAAGCCTTCGCCGGCCACGGAGTGTGCTCCTCCGACGAGTGGATCAACGGGCCCAGCACCCCGATCCAGGAGTCGTTCCACCCCGACGTCGACGGGCACGCCAACGCGTACCTGCCGACCCTGGACTCCGTCACCGGCTGACGCTCCCGGTGACGGACGAGGCGTGTCGCGCGGAGAAATCCCGTCGTTCCGCGCGGCACGCCTCACCTGCGTTCCCGGGCCCGGCCGGTGCGGTCAGAGGGTCGGGACGAGCCCGCCGTCGCAGCGGATCGCGGTGCCGGTGATGTAGGAGGCGTGCGCGCTGCACAGGAAGGCGGCGGTGGCGCCGAACTCGGCCGGTTGCCCGTACCGCTTGGCGGGGATCGCCGCCTCACCCCGGGCCCGGACCTCCTCGACCGGCAGCCGCTCGCGCTCGGCCGTGGCGCTGTCCAGCGACGACAGCCTGTCGGTGGCGATCCTGCCGGGCAACAGCAGGTTCGCGGTGACGCCCTCGTCGGCCACGTCGATCGACAGGCTCTTGAGGTACGCCGCCAGGGCGCTGCGCCCGATGTTCGACAGGGCGAGGTTGGGGATCGGCGCTTCGACGCCGCTGGAGGCGATCGCCAGGATTCGGCCCCACCGACGCTCCCGCATCCCCGGCAGCACCCCGCCGACCAGCTTCTGGTGCACCAGCAGCAGGTTCTGCACCGCCTCCGCGGTCGCCTCCGGGTCGATCTCGGAGGCGCTGGCCGGGCGCGGACCCGGGCCGTTGAGCACCAGCACGTCGATCGGCCCCAGCGCGTCCTGCGCCTCCTCCAGCAGCCGCTCGGCGCCGCCCGGCGCGGTCAGGTCCACCTCCACGCCGACCGCGCCCGGCAGTTCGTCCGCGATCGCGCGCGCCCGCTCACCGCGGCGCCCGGAGACCACCACGCGGGCGCCCTCGGCGGCCAGCGCTCGCGCCGTCGCCTCGCCCAGGCCACCCGTCGAGGCGCACACCAGCGCGGTGCGCCCGGCGATTCCCAGATCCATTCAGCTCTCCCCGTTCTTCATGTTCTCCACGGCCGCCACGTGCCGGTCGAGTTGCTTGTCCAGGGTTTCCGGCATGCCCGGTGCGGGTGCCCGGACCCCGGAGTCGCTGATCAGGCCTCGGCGCCGCAGGGCCTCCTTGCGGATGGCCAGGCCGATGCGGGCCTGCGCTTCGAAGTTCACCAGCGGCAGGTACCGCAGGTAGGCCTCCAGGGCGGCCTGGTAGCCGCCGCGCCACCACGCGTCCACGCACAGCTGCAGCCCCTCCGGGAACGAGAAGCCGGTCATGGCCCCGGCGGACCCGGCGGCCAGCTCGTCCAGCAGCCCGACGCCGCCGAGCCCGCCGAACACCGGGACGCCGGTGCGCGCGGTCAACGTCGCGATCGCCGGGGGCGTGGGAGGCGCCTCGGCCTTGATCGCCACCACGGACTCGACCTGCTCGACGGCCTCGGCCAGGTTCAGAGCGCTGATCGTCGTGCCGGTGACCAGCGGGTAGTCCTGGACCACCAGCCCGGCGCCCGTCGCGGCGTGCACCGCGTCGAGCTGACTCGCCAGCAGATCGGGGTCGGCGGTGTTGACCTGCACCATCGCGCCCGCCAGTCGGTCGCCGACGACGTCGGTGGCGAGCTCGACCTCTTCGATCACCGGTGCCGGCGAGGTGCTGGAGGCGCCCACCACGATCGGCAGGTCCACGGAGTCCACGACGACCTCGAGCACCGCGCGCTTCTCGGCGGTGGACAACCGGGCGGCTTCGCCGAACACGCCCAGCACGGTCAGCCCGGTGACGCCGATCCGGCGGTAGTGCCCGACCAGCTTGGCCAGCGAGGCCAGGTCGACGTCCTGTGTGGACTCGGTGAACGGGGTGGCGACCACACCCCACACGCCCGGGGCGAGCGGATCCGCGACCATCTGAAGCCCTTCCACCCAGCGGTTCGACCGGCGATCTTATGCACGCCGGATCAGATCGCGTCAAGAAGGCGCCGACCCGGTCCGGCAACCGACCGCGGGGTGGCGAACAGCGGAAACACCGGTGCCGCGGGACCGCTCGCCGAACCGCGGCCGAAATGTGCCCCACAACGCCGCCACGATCGGCTAAGGTGGACGGCGATGCCGGGAGGACCCCGTTCCACCGGGCATCTCACCAGGACTTACGCGGTCGTGCACCGCACAGCAGGCCGAGCCGGTCCCAGGCGCCATCCAGGACCGCGCCCGGCTCCCGGATGGCCAAAAGGGAGGGACGGTCGCACCGTCTCGGTCATCCGCGTGGAAGAGCCCGCTGGCCAGGCAGGTCAGCGGGTTTTTTCGTTCCGGCTGCGCGCTCGGACGGGTGGCTCGGGTGAGATTCCGGCCAGTCGGTTGATCTTGATCTCGGCTCGCGTCCTATCATGACCGGGCGTTCTCATTGCAGCTCGTTGTTGCCGCGCGGTCCGGGAGGCGGGGAGGGTAGTGCGCGGGGTCGACTACTACGAACTCCTCGGCGTGGGGAGCGACGCGACACCGGTCGAGATCAAGTCGGCGTACCGGACGCTCGCCCGCACCATGCATCCCGACGTGGGCGGGAGCGACAGGGCGTTCCTCCTCCTGCAGGAGGCCTACGAGACCCTCACCGACCCGGCGCGCCGAGCCTCCTACGACAGTTCCCGGCGCCGGAAGGCCGAGGCCAGGGCGGCCGCCCAGCGCCCGCGGCGTCCCGGAGGAACCCGGCGCCCCGGCCGCGGCTTCGGCGAAGACCCCGACTACGTGCCCCGGATGCCCCGGGTCCGGCTCGACGACCTGACCTGGTGGGACGTCGTCGACCCGCAGGCGCGGGTGCAGTACCTGCCGGTTCTCGGACCGGACGCCCGGCCGACCATGGCGCTGGTCGGGGCCTGGTCGTTGCTGCTGCTCGCCGGGATGGCCGTGGACCTCAACGCGGCCCTCATGGCGACCTGGCTGGGACTGCTGATCGCCTCGGGGATCGCGATCGTCGTGCTGCTGCGCAGGCACATCGGAGCCCACCGCGAGCACCGGATGTTCACCGCCGAGTTCGGCGACCAGCGGATCTTCGGTCTGCCCGACATCCAGCACGAACGGGCTCAGCTGCTCACCGCAGAGCTGTGCGCCAAGTACCTCATCCGGCTGCCCGGTGTGCGGGTGTTCCACGGCCTGACCTCGCCGGACTCGGAGTTCGAGGACGTACACCACGCGGTGCTGTGCGGTCGACGGCTGGTGCTGGTGGAGTCCAAGAGCTGGCTGCCCGGGCACTACACGACCGACGAGAAGGGCGAGCTGTGGCGCAACGGGCATCCGTTCCGCGGTGGCGTGACTCGGTTGAACGAGGGCGTGGCCACCTTCGAGGAGCTGCTGCCCGAGGTCGAGGTGCGCGGTGCCGTGCTGATCTACCCCAGCCGGGCCGGTGACGTCACGACCGTCGAACAGCACGACGACCGGGTGGTGCCGATGACCCCGGCGCAGTTCGTCAAGGACATCGGGCACTGGCTCGCACAGGACCCGGTCACCGTCGACCGCGACGTCTTCACCGCGGTCCTCGACCAGCTGGTGGACTAACTCCCGAGCACCTGCTCACCGCACCGGCTCCGGTTGCACCGATGAATTCCGGCCGCCCGATGAGTCCACACCTGCGCACGGACCAGGACCACGCAGGGAAGGTGTTTCGGATGACCACCAGTACGAGCGGAACCGCCGCCGCGCCCGGCCGGGCGTTGAACATCGGGATCTGGGTGCTGCAGGTGCTGCTGGCGGCGTTCTTCGTGTTCGCCTCGGTGCCCAAGCTGCTCGGCGACCCGACGGCGGTCCAGATGTTCGACCTGATCGGGTTCGGGCAGTGGTTCCGCTACTTCACCGGAGCGGTAGAGCTGCTCGGCGCGATCGGCCTGCTGATCCCGCGGTTGTGCGGGCTCGCCGCCGCCGGCCTGGCCCTGGTCATGGTCGGAGCGGTGTTCGCGCAGATCTTCCCGCTCGGCGCCCCTGCGGTGGCGTTGTCGCCGCTGGTGCTCTGCGTGATCCTCCTGCTCATCGCCTGGGCTCGGCGGGACACCGTTCGAGTCCGCGCCCAGTCCTGAACTCGCCCGCTCGCGAGATTCCCGCACCTGTGAAGTGGAGTGACCAGTCATGACCATGAAGACCTTCGTGAACCTGCCCGTGAAGGACCTCGACCGGTCGGTGGAGTTCTTCACCGCGCTCGGGTTCACCTTCGACCAGAACTTCACCGACGAGAACGCCACCAGCGTGGTGATCAGCGAGGACGCCTACGCCATGCTGCTGGTCGAACCGTTCTTCAAGTCCTTCACCGGTAAGGACGTGGCCGACGCGACCAGGACCACGGAGGTCATCACCGCCCTGTCCGCCGACTCGCGCGAGCAGGTCGACGAGATGGTCGCCAAGGCCCGCGCCGCCGGATCGCCTCGCATCGGCGAGGTGATGGAGGAGGGCCCGATGTACGGCCGCAGCTTCGACGACCCCGACGGGCACCACTGGGAAATCTTCCACATGGCCCTCGACTGAGGGCTGCGATCAGCGGTTCGCGGCGGGATCATGGTGCGGGCTCGAACGGCCCCGTCGGACGGTCACCCGGGACGAAGGAGCACGAGCGTGACGAACCCGCACCAGAACGTCAGCTTCGCCAGCAACGGCCGGACCGCCCACGGGTACCTGGCGACCCCGGAGCGGCCCGGACCGGGTGTGCTGGTGATCCAGGAGTGGTGGGGCCTGACCGACCACGTCGCCGACGTCGCGAACCGCTTCGCCGCCGAGGGTTTCGTGACGCTGGCCCCGGACCTCTACGGCGGCCGCACCACGCACGATCCCCAGGAGGCGGCCCGGATGATGCAGGAGCTGCCCGTCGAGCAGGCCGCCCGCGACCTGGCCGGCGCGGTCGATCACCTGCTCGGCCACGACATGGTGACCGGCTCGTCGGTCGGTGCCGTCGGCTTCTGCATGGGCGGGAAGTTCGCCCTCGTCCTGGCCGCACAGCAAGGTGACCGCATCGGCGCCGTCGTCCCCTTCTACGGGATCCCGCCAGTGGAGACGGACTTCTCGGCGATGGTGGCGCCGATGCTCGGTCACTTCGGCGAGTACGACCGCGGCGTCACCGTGGACGCCGTCGGCGAGGTGGCGGACCAGATCAAGAAGCAGACCGACGTCCACCCCCAGATCCACGTGTACGCGGCCGGGCACGCGTTCTTCAACGACCAGAACCCCGCCTCGTACCACGAGGACTCGGCCCGGATAGCCTGGCCGCGCACGCTGGACTTCCTGCGCCGCCACCTCGGCTGAGCTGTTTCCCACTCTGGAGTTGTCAAGCAGCAGTCGTGCTCCGAAGGGGCGTGCCGGGACGACCGGTCTCCGTGGAGACCGGTGTCCGGCGGGTCATCGGGTTGTGGTGAAACCGGGTTCGCCTTCCCGGGGTCTGGGGAGCAGAGCCCGGATCTCCTGCCGGTGGTCGGAATGGTGTGTCGTCCCGTCGCGTCGCGGGGGATCGGCTGCGGTGGCCTGAATCGGCGGCATCGAACTCATGTGCCCATTGTGCGGCCGCCCGTTCGAAAATGCGAGCGAATGGCGATCGCTGGATGGGGTGATCCAATCAATCACGCTCCGAAATCGATTGGGAGTGAATAAGTTTCATCATGACGGCGGCGGGTGCTGCTCACTGCTGCCCGGCGAACCGGGCTTTCTCCAAGGGAGGCAACGACTCCCGCCCCACGAGCCGGCCGGGGCGGAAAGAGACGAGTTCCGAAGCGGTTTCACCTCGGAGCAGCTCTCCGGCGGCCAGACGTCCCAGCAGCGGACCGAGCGTGACCCCGCTGTGCGTGGCCAGCACGTAGATCCGCCCGCTGTCGCCCAGAAAACCGGCGACGGTCAGCCCGTCCCCGGGCATCGACCGCTGCCCGACCCGGATCGACTCCAGCGCGGCCCCGGAAGTGCCGGCCAGCAGCCCGTCGAGCCGGCGGCACAGCTCCTGAGCGTGGAACCCGTCCACCGCAGGCGGATTCGCCGGATCCGCGTCCGCGTCGAGGTCGAGTCCCTGCACCACCAACCGGCCGCCCCCGTCGGGGCGCACGTTCAGCGAGGGCGTGGTCAGCACCGCGTCCAACCGGGTCGGCACCGGAGTCGTGTAGCCCAGCAGTCCGACCGTCGCCGAGCCCGCGACGTCCGGATCGGCCATCGCCACCCGATGTCCGGTGGTCTCCGTGAGCCCCTCGGTCCACCGCCCGGCGGCGAACACCACCGCGTCGGCGGAGGCGGTCTCGCCGTCGGCCAGGACGATCCGCACGCCGTCAGCGGTCTCGGACACCGACACGACCTCGGCCGGGCACCGCAGTGAGGCGCCGTGCTCGCGGGCCTCGCCCCACAGCCGCGCGACCAGCAGCGCCGGGATCAGGTGGCCCTCGGTGGGGTAGTGGGCGATGTCCAGCACGCCGTCGGGAACGCGCAGGTCGGGAACCAGCTCCCGGGCGCGGGACGGCCCGATCCACTCCACCGGGTAGTCGCGGGCCTCCAGCTCGCGCACCGACGCGGCCAGCCGCTCCGTGCCGTCGGGGTCCCCGGCCCACTCCAGGTTCCCGCCCAGCGTCAGCCACGGGGCGCACCGCCCCGGATCGGCCGCGAGGGCGGAGTGCTCGGCCATGCCCGCCACGTTCAGGTCGTGGTAGGGGCGCGGGTTCTTGTTGTGCGAGTTCACCCAGGCGAACGAGGTGCTCGAGGTCCCGGCCAGCGGACCGGTGCGCTCGAACGCAGTCACCTCGGCACCGGCCAGCGCCAGGGAGCGGGCGGTGGCCGCACCCAGGACGCCGAGTCCGATCACTGCGATCTTCATGCGTCAACCTTTTCGTTCTCGACGGCGGGACGAGCGGGGATCAGCAAGGCGGTGGCCAGCAACGCCGCGGCGGAGACCGCGATGCCGTAGACGGCGTAGGGGACGGTGGTGTCGACCAGCTGCGCGATCGCGCAGCCGAGGATGCCCGCGACCATGCCCGCGATGGCGGCGGCCGGGGTCAGCCGGCGTCGCCGGTGCAGCAGGTAGCCGAGGAAGATCGGCGCCGCCAGGGCCGCCGCCGAGTAGGCGTAGGTCGCGACCAGCCAGGTCAGGGCCTTGGGAAACAGGATCGCCAGCACGGCGGCCAGCACCGACACCCCGACGGTGATCATCCGCGACAGCGTCACGGTCTGCCGCTCACCGGCCTGCTTGCCCGCGATGTTCTGGTAGACGTCGCGGGTCAGGTTGGCCACCACCGACTGCAGCGCGGCCCCGGTGGTGGAGATGATCGTGGACACCAGGAAGGCGCCGAAGATGATCACCAGCCAGGTCGGGAGCTGGGTGAGCAGCCACCCGGCCGCGTCCTCCTCGTTCTCCAGGCCCGGGTTCATCGAGTGCACGGCCAGTCCGATGCACCCGGCGTAGAGGCCGCCGATGAGCATCGTCAGGCCCGACAGTCCCAGTCCGCGACGGGCGTCGCCGACCTTCTTGGTGGCGAAGACGCGCTGGTAGTAGAGCTGGTTCGTCAGCGTGCCCGGCAGGATCGCCGCGACCCACAGCCAGATCTGGTCCCAGCCCGCTGCGGTGAGGCCCTCCCAGCCCCACAGCCGTTGCGGGACGGTGGCGGTGATGTGGCCCCAGCCGCCGGCGAGGTGGATGGCGTAGGCGGCCACGCCCAGCGACATGACGATCATGAAGATGCCGAACACGAAATCGGTCCAGGCCACCGAGGTCAATCCGCCGGGCAGCACGAACAGCAGCGACGCCACCATGATCACCAGGATCAGCGCGGTCGGCGACACGCCGGTGAGCTGCCCGAAGAGCTGCGCGAAGGCGACGAACTGGGTGGCCAGCCACCCGAAGGGCACCACCAGCGCGGCCAGCGCGGCGATCGCGATGGCGAGCCGGTTGCGGCCGAAGAGCTTGGTGATGATGTCGGGAACGGTGGTGAAGCGCTGCTCGCGCAGCCACTTCGCGATCCACATCAGCACCAGGAACCCGACCAGCACGCATCCCTCGTAGAGGAACACCGACCAGCCGGAGCGGTAGCCGATGCCGACGTGCGCGATGAGCACACCGCCGCCGGTGGCGGTGGCGAACTGGGTGATGACGACGACGATCAGCGGCAGCGATTCCCCGGCGGACAGCCAGTCCGCGGAGTTCTTCGCCTTGCGTCCGAAGTAGACGGACATGCCGATGCCGAAGCCGATGACCAGCAGGCTTGCGATGATGATTCCGGCGATCTGGCCGGTGGAACCGGTGAGCATGGGGCCTCCAGTGGGCTCACGAGTCGAGGGCTCACGAACTGGTGGTTCACAGCGGGAAGCGGGTGGGGTCGAGCGCGGCGATGTCGTGCGAGGTCGCGCCGTCGAGGGCGAGTTCGGCGCCGATCTCGCCGAAGGCGGGGGCGAGCTTGAAGCCGTGGCCGGAGAAGCCCGTCATGACGGTGGCCCGGCGGTGTCCCGGCAGCGATCCGAGCAGCGCGTGCTCGTCGGGGGTGAAGCCCTCGGCGAAGGTGCCGACCCGGATCGGGTGCGGCGTCACCCCGGGCAACAGCCGCGCGGCGGCGGCCGAGGCCGCTCGGGCGTGCTCGGGCGCGGAGCTGCGCGGGAGGTCGTCCGGGCCGTCCAGATCGGGCCAGCCGAGGTGGTGCGGCACGATCTTGATCGCCGCGCCGTCGAGGGCGGGGAAGCAGGAGAACCCGGCCTCGGGGTGCCTGCGGATGGCGATCGGCAGCGAATCCGGCGTGTGCGCGGCGACGTCGCGCGCGGCGAACCAGTAGGCCGTGATCAGCCGAGCCTCCACCGGCAGCGAGCGCAGCGGTGCGAGCCTCCGCGCCCACGGGCCGGGCGCGAAGATCGCGTGATCGACCTCGAACGTGGTGTCGTTGCAGGTGATCCGCCATCCGTCGCCGGTTTCGACGGCCTCGGTGACCGGGTGGTAGGGCAGGACCCGGGCGCCCGCGGCCTCGGCCGAGCGGAGCGCTGCCTGCACCGAGGGTTCCGGCCGGAGCACGCCCGCTGCCGGGTCGAGCACCATGATCTCGCCGTCGTCGATCCGGTGCTGCGGGAACCGCTTCCGGGCCTGCTCGGTGTCGAGTACCTCGTGGTCGAGCCCGGCGTCCTCGGCGCAGCGGCGCACCGCGGCGACGTCCGGGTGGTCCGGTGCTCCGATCGTCAGACCGCCGCACAGCGTGAGCAGGTCCGCTCCGGCGTCGCGCTCCAGGTCGCGCCACAGCGCTTCGGCGCGCTGCAGCAGCGGCACGTAGGCGGCGCCTTCCTTGTAGGCGGTGCGGAAGATCCGGGATTCACCGGCCGAGGCGCCCCGGTCGTGCCCGGGACCGTAGGCGTCGAAGGCCAGCACCTCGGCTCCGCGCAGCGCAAGCCGCCACGTCGTCATGGCACCGATGACGCCGGTGCCGATCACCGCGACGCGAGTCATGAAACACTCCTCCAGGGGTTTTCCGGGCAGGATGAGATCGCGGTTCCGCCGTGGAACCGGTTGTGGGGGAAGGGGTTCAGTCGTCCTGAGCGGGCGGGACGGTGTGCTCGATGAAGAACTCGACGAGGTCGGGGCGGATGATGTGCCACATGGCCTCGGCGAGGTTGCCGTCGGTGAGCCAGGTCAGGCGGCGCAGCCGGATCACGGCCTGCCCCGCGGTGAGCCGCAGCCGGGCCGCGGTGTCGTCGTCGAGCACCACCGGATCGATGTAAACGCGCGACTTGGCCGCGGGAACGCCGTTGCGGGAGAAGTAGTCGTGCACGGTCAGGTGGTCCAAGTCCTCGTCGAGCAGGCGTGGTGCCAGCGAGAACGGGACCGCGGAGAGTTCGACGGCGATGGGGTTGTCGTCGACGTCGAACTTGAGCCGGCGCAGTTGCGTCACCGGCGCGTCGTCGTCCACCCCGGGCATCTCGACGTCGGCGTCGCGCGCCGGGATGACCGCAGCGGAGTCCACCGCGTGCCGCCCGGGGATCTCCGGGCCCCGCAGCACGGGGTTGACCATGCGCAGCAGGTTCTCCTGCCGCGCGCCCTCGGCGACGAACGTGCCGCGCCGCCGGTGCCGTTCCACCAGCCCGGCCTGGGCCAGCTCGGTCAGCACCCGCTGCGCGGTGGCACGGCTGACCGAGTACTGCTCGCGCAGCTCCGCCTCGGTGGGCAGTTTGCTGCCGGGCAGCAGCGCACCCGAGCGGATCCGCTGCTCCAGTTCGGTGCGGATGCGCAGGTACGCCGGGGTCGTCATGGACGGAATCTAGCTCCGCGCAATTGACCGGTCAATAGAGAATTCGAACGGTCAAAAGAAGTAACGCCGCGTTGACACGCGCTGGCCGAGCGGCGACGCTGCGGCGGTGGCCGGGCGAGATGAGGTGGGCGGATGCTGCCGTTGGAAGGCGTGACCGTGGTGTCGCTGGAGCAGGCCGTCGCGGCCCCGTTCGCGACCAGGCAGCTCGCCGATCTCGGCGCCCGGGTGATCAAGGTGGAGCGGCCATCGGGTGACTTCGCGCGCGGCTACGACACCGCTGTCAACGGGTTGTCCAGCCACTTCGTGTGGATCAACCGCAGCAAGGAGAGCATCGCGCTGGACCTCAAGGACCCAGGCGATCAGCGCGTGATGGACAAGCTCGTGGCCAAGGCCGACGTGTTCGTGCAGAACCTCGCCCCGGGCGCGGCGGCCCGGCTGGGTCTGGGCGCCGACCGGTTGCGGGAGCGCGATCCGCGATTGATCGTCTGCGACCTGTCGGGCTACGGCAGCTCCGGGCCCTACGAGAAGAAGAAGGCCTACGACCTGCTGGTCCAGTGCGAGGCCGGGCTGGTGTCGATCACCGGCGGCGAGGAACCCGCCAAGACCGGCATCTCCACCGCCGACATCGCGGGTGGCATGTACGCGTTCAGCGGCATCCTCACCGCGCTCTACGAACGCGAACGCACGGGGCGGGGGAGCGCTTTCGAGGTGTCGCTGTTCGACGCGCTCGGCGAGTGGATGGGTTTTCCGTACTACTACGCCACTTACGGCGGCCAGGCCCCGCGCCGTTCCGGAGCTCGCCACGCCGCGATCGCCCCGTACGGCCCGTTCGCCGCGGGTGACGGCACCAAGGTCTTCCTGGGCGTGCAGAACGAGCGGGAGTGGGTGCGCTTCTGCGAGCAGGTCCTGCGGCTCCCGGAGCTGGCGGCGGATCCGCGCTTCGACGCCAACCCCAAGCGCGTCGACAACGTCGTCGAGCTCCAGGGGGCCATCGAGTCGGTGTTCGCCTCCATGACCGGTGAGGAGATCGAGCAGCGCCTGGAGGAGGTCGGCATCGCCAACGCCCGGATGCGCAGCATGGCCGAGTTCGCCGACCACCCGCAGCTCGCCGCGCGCGACCGCTGGCGCGAGGTCGACTCCCCGGCGGGCCCGCTGCGCGCCCTGCTCCCGCCGATCACGGTCGCGGGCCGCGAACCCCGCATGGACCCGATCCCCGACATCGGCAGCCACACCAACAAGATCCTCGAAGAGCTCGACGAACCCCCGCGCGACTGAGAGCTGCGCGGTTGCTTGCGTGGCGCGTGCGGGTGGCGGAATTTGAGTTCTTAGTGAGCTCCGTGCGTCAACAGCACCTAGTTCTGCGTCGTGGGGCGGATCGTCAGCTCGCCGATCTCGACGTCGTCGGGCTGCTCGACTGCGAAGGCGATGGCGCGCGCCACGGCTTCCGGCGCGATGCCGAGCTCTGCCATGGTCTTCTGGGCCTGCGCGCGCTGCTCGGGATCGGCGACGTGGTCGACGAGTTCGGTGCGCACGAAACCGGGTGAGATGGAGGTCGTGCGCAGCACGCCGTCGGTGGACTCCTGGCGCAGCGCCTCCAGCAGCGTCCGCACGGCGTTCTTGGTGCCGGCGTAGACCGCTTGGGTCGGGACGATCTTCAGTCCCGAGGTCGAGACGGTGGTGACGAGGTGGCCGCGGCCTTGCTCGCGGAACACCGGTAGCGCGGCGGCGATGCCGTGCAGTACGCCGCGCAGGTTGACGTCGATCATCGCGTCCCAGTCGTCGACGTCGAGATCGCACACGGGGGCGACGCGCGCTATCCCGGCGTTGGCGACGAGGACGTCGAGGTGGTCGAACGCCTCGACCGCCCGGCTCACGAGACGGTCGAGGTCGGCGCGCCGCGTGACGTCGACGTCGAGGGTCTCGGCTCGTCCGCCTTCGGCGCGGATGCGCTCGGCGAGCGCATCCAGCCGGTCGGTGCGCCGGGCGCCGAGCACGACGGCCGCGCCGCGGGTGGCGAGTTCGAGAGCCGTGGCCTCGCCGATGCCGCTGCTGGCGCCAGTGATGGCGACGACCTTGCCGGCCACTCCGCTCATGGAGTCTCCTCTAACCTGACAGTTGTCCGTTTGCAGGGTTCAGCTTACCGGACAGTTGTCCGCTTGTGTGGGAGAAGAGGTGAATCACGTGGCGGAGCGTGAACTCCGATCGGATGCGGTCGCCAACCGGGACCGGATCGTCGAGGCGGCCCGCGCCGAGCTGAGCAGGTCCAACGGTGCACCGGAGGAGCTGAAGCTGCATCGCGTCGCCAAGGCGGCTGGAGTCGGGCAGGGCACCCTGTACCGGCACTTCCCGACCCGCGAGGACCTGCTGGCCGAGGTCTACCGCCACGAGCTCACCCAGCTCGTCGACGCCGCGGCACCGCTGCTGGCCGAGCACTCGCCGCTGAATGCGCTGACCCTGTGGTTGGAGCGCCTGGTGGAGTACGCCCGCGTGAAGCGGGGTGTCATGACGGCGATCGAAGCCGCCGCGTGGCGCGAGCTGCACTCCGGTCGGCACCAGCGGCTCGACGAAGCTCTCCAGTCGCTGCTGGATCGCGGCGCGCGAGCAGGCGAGCTCCGCGACGACGTCGACGCGGCCGACGTCCTCCTCCTGCTCGGCGGACTCGCCCGAATCCCCGAAGCCGAGTGGATCCCCCGAGCTCAACGACTGATCACGGTCATCACTGAAGGCCTCCGCCCTGCTTGAGCGCCGCGAGGCAGTCGACTCGTGTCGCTCGTGGGGTTCATGCTCTTGTGGGCGCGTCTTGCTGCGGTTCCTTGACCGCGTGTTTACCGGCGGCCCAGGGCGAAGAGGCCTCCGAGCGCGGAAGATCCTGCCCATCCGGCGGCGTAGGTAGTGGTCGTGGAGATCGCGCCGAGTGCTGATCCGAGGGAGTGGAAGAGCACGTAGGCGCCGATCACGCTGCTCGTCCGGTCCGGGTTGGCGTTCGCGAGCAGGTGTTGGTTGCTGACATGCGCTGTCTGGACGGCGAAGTCGAGGGCGATCACGCAGACGAGGGTGAGCAGGAGCGACCGAGCTCGTCGACGAGCGCGGTCTTCCGCTCGCGGAGCTGCGCCCCGTGGGTTCGAAAGGTGTTCCGGTGGCGGTGGAATCGACGTCGGTCCAGGGGCAGGGGGCGCGCGACTAGCTCAGCACCGCGAGGCAGTCGACCGCTGTGGCTCCGTTCTCGTCGAGGAGGAGGGGGTTGACGTCGAGTTCCGCGAGGTCTTCTGCGAGGTCGTGGGCCAGCCAGGAGAGGCGGGCGATGGCGTCGGCCGCGGCGTCGAGGTCGCGGGGTGGTCGGCCTCGGACTCCTTCGAGGAGGGCTTTGCCGCGCAGCGAGAGCAGGAGTCGTTTCGCCGCGGCGGGGTCCAGGGGTGCGGTGCCGACCTGGCTGTCGGCGAGGACCTCGACCAGGACGCCGCCTAGGCCGACCACGACGACCGGGCCGAACGCGGGGTCCTGCTTGAGGCCGACGATGAGCTCGGTACCGGTGGACATGCGCTGCACGAGCAGTCTCGCGTCCGGGGCGAGGCGAAGGAGATCCTCGGCCGCGGCGCGGATCTCGGCGTCGGTGGTGAGGTTCAGGCGGACTCCGCCGACGTCGGACTTGTGGCCGACGCTGCGCGAGAGCAGCTTCACCGCCACCGGCGTGCCCAGCTCGCGGGCGGCCGTGACCGCTCCCTCCGGGTCCTTGGCGGGGAACGCGCCCGCGCACGGCACCCCGTAGGCGGCGATGAGCCGGCTGGACTCGTGCTCGTCGAGCTGCGTGCGCCCGTGATCGCGGGCCTCGCACAGGATCGCGCGCACCGCGCGCTCGTCGACGTCGTGCGGGCGCCGCGGGTTCGGCGGGCCGGGGCGCAGGCTGTAGTCGGCCAGCGCGCCCAGCGCGGCGGCCGCGCGCCCGGGGTCGGTGAAGCACGGAATCCCCAGCTCCCGCAACCACTCCCGAGGCCGGCCGCTGCCGCCCGTCCACACCACGACCAGCGGCCGGTCGGTGGAGCGGTGGGCTTGCTCGATGGCGCCGATGAGCTCGTCGGCGGCGTGGTCGGCGTTGCCCAGCAGCACCGCGATCATGTCCGAACCCGGGTGGTCGACCGCGATGTCCAAGGCGCGGCGCAGCATCGCCGGGTCGCTGATCAGGTTCGCCGTCAGGTCCACGGGGTTGCGCGGTGACCCGAACGCGGGCAGCACCTCGGCCATGCGCTGCTGCCACTCCGGTTCCCACGGGGCCACGTCCAGCCCGTGACCGGCGGCCGAGTCGGCCATCAGGACCCCGGCACCGCCGGACAGCGACAGCGTCGTCAAGCGCCTGCCCCGGGTGCGCCGACCGTCGGAGAAGATCATTCCGGCGTCGAGCAGCTGATCCATCCCGTCGACCCGCACGACGCCGAACTGCCGGACCACGCCGTCGAAGACCGCGTCCTCGCCCGCGAGCGACGCGGTGTGCGAGGCCGCCGCGCGGGCGCCCGCCTCCGAACGGCCCACCTTGACCGCCAGGACCGGTTTGTCCAGCTCGTGGGCCCTGCGGGCGACGGCCAGCAGCTCGCGGCCGTCGTGCACGCCCTCCAGGTAGGCCATGAGGACCGCGACCTCGTCGAGCTCGACCAGCCCGCCCAGCACCTCGCCCACCGACAGGTCGGCCTCGTTGCCGGTGTTGAGGAAGTGCGAGATGCCGATCCCGGCGTGCTGCGCGGCGGAGAAGATGAAGGTGCCGAACGCGCCGCTCTGGCTGACGAACGCCAGCGATCCCTCGCGCAGCCGGAAGTCGCCGTCCATCGCCGAGGTGAAGGTGGGCATCGCCCGGTCCTTGAGGCTGAACATGCCCAGGCAGTTCGGCCCGAGCAACCGGATGCCGGTCTCGGCGACGACATCGGTGAGCTGCCGTTGCAGCTCCGCGCCCCGCTCGTCGAGCTCGGCGAAACCGGCCGCGCCCACGATCGCCGCCGGGACGCCGCGCGCGGCGCACTCGCGGACGGCGTCGACGACCTGATCGGCGGGCAGCATGATCATCGCCAGGTCGATCTCGCCGTCGATGTCGGCCAGCCCCGGGAAGGCGGGCAGCCCCTGCACCTGCGCGCGCACCGGGTTGACCGGCAGCAGCCTGCCCGCGTACCCGAAGCGCTTCATCAGCGCGATCGGGCGACCGGAGAGCTTGACGGGGTTGTTCGACGCACCCAGCACCGCGATCGACCTCGGGTGCAGCATGCGGTGGATCGCCGGGACCGGTGCCGTGTTGCCGTCCATCGCACTCCATCCCACCTGGTGCCCTGGCACGCGGGTGTTTTCGATGCGTCGACGCCCGTGGCGGTGCGGGCGCCGGAGTCGAGGCTAAGCGAGCGTCGCGCAGCGGCCAAGACTCGATTCCTCGAACGTCCACAGTGGAGCATGTGGTGCAGTCCACTCGCGGAATCGCTAACCCCGACGCTCCGCGAAGCGACGTAACGGATGAGTAAGCGTTCGCAGAGCGTTGTTGACATGGAGAACACGGGAGGGCATTCGTGGCTGCCGACCGACCGGAGAGTCGGGCATGGTGGATCTGGAGCGCGGCGGTGGTCGCCTACCTCGCCGCGGTATTTCACAGGGGCAGCCTGGGGGTTGCCGGAACGCAGGCGCTCGATCGGTTCGACGTCGGACCGGCCGCGCTCAGCGCGTTCACGGTGCTGCAGGTCGGCATCTACGCCGGCATGCAGATTCCCACCGGCCTGCTGGTGGATCGCTTCGGCGCACGCCGGGTGATCACCACGGCGGTGTTGTTGCTGGGGACGGGCCAGGCGATGTTCGCGCTGGCCGACACGTACGCGATGGGGCTGGCCGCGCGCGGCGTGCTGGGCCTGGGCGATGCGTTGATGTGGGTGAGCATCCTGCGGCTGGTGGCGGCCTATTTCTCGGCCCGCCGCTACGCGCTGGTGGCCACCATTTCCAGCGCGCTGGGGGCGCTGGGCGGTGTCGCGGCCACGTTCCCGCTGGCCGCGGCGTTGCGCGCGCTCGGCTGGACGCCGACGTTCCTGCTGGTCGGCGCGCTGACGATGGCCTACGCGGCGGTGACGGTCCCGGTCGTGCGGGACACCACCCCGAAGGCATCGGCACCCAAGAGCGGGGGAGCGGTGCTGGCTCAGGTGCGCACCGCGTGGTCGGTGCCCGGGACGCGGCTGGCGTTCTGGACGCACTTCTGCACGATGTTCGTCTCCGGCGCGCTGACCCTGCTGTGGGGCTTCCCGTACCTGGTGGAGGGGCTGGGCGTCGCGGCGTCGTCGGCGAGCGTGCTGCTGAGCCTGCTGATCATCGGCCAGGTCGTGGGCGGCCCGGTGATCGGTGCGCTGATCGGCAAGCGCCCGGAGTGCCGGATGTGGCTGGTCATGGGCTACCTGAGCTTCAACGTGCTGTCGTGGGTGGCGCTGCTGACCTGGCCGCAGGGGCACCCGCCGCTGGCGGTGATCGCGGTGGCGTTCCTGATCTTCGCGCTCGGCGGTCCGGTGTCGTCGGTGGCCTTCGCCCTGGTGCGCGACTACAACGCGCTGAGCCAGGTCGGCACCGCCACCGGCGTGGCCAACGCGGGCGGTCACTCCGCCACCGCGCTCGGCGTGCTGGCGGTGGGCCTGGTGCTCGACGTCTTCGAGGCCATGCCGGGTGGTTCGGAGTACCGGGTGGCGATGCTGGCCCTGGTGGCGATGGTGCTCTTCGGCGCCTCGCGCACCTGGGTCTGGTGGCGCCGGGCCCGCGCGGCGGTCTTCGCCGCCGAGCAGCGCGGCGAGCAGGTGCCGGTGCTGCTGCACCGCCACCGCTGGGACCTGGAGGTCCGCCAGCCGGTCGCGGCCTGATTGAGGGGGAATGGGAGAGCGGGTCCGCCGAACCTGGGGTCGGCGGGCCCGCTCTTCGCTCGTCACAGCACGGTGGACAGGTGCCACGGGACGAATTCCTCTTCGCCGTAGCCGAGTTCCTCGCTCTTGGTCTCCTCACCGGAGGCCACGCGCAGGATGTGCTGGAAGATCTGCTCGCCCATCTGCGCCACCGTCATCTCGCCGTCGGCGATGACCCCGCAGTTGATGTCCATGTCGTCGGTCATCCGCTCGTAGAGCGGCGTGTTCGTGGCGAGCTTGATGCTCGGCGCCGGCTTGCAGCCGAACGCCGACCCGCGCCCGGTGGTGAAGCACAGCAGCTGCGCGCCACCGGCGATCAGACCAGTGGCGTTGACCGGGTCGTAGCCCGGGGTGTCCATGAACATCAGCCCGCGATCGGTGATCGGCTCGGCGTACTGCAGCACGTCGACCAGGTTGGTGGTGCCGCCCTTGGCCGCCGCGCCCAGCGACTTCTCCAGGATCGTGGTAAGCCCGCCCGCCTTGTTGCCGGGCGAGGGGTTGTTGTTGATCGAGCTGCCGTCGGCCTGGACGTGCTTCTCCCACCAGCTGATCCGGTCCACCAGCTTCTCGCCGACCTCGCGGCTGACCGCGCGCCGGGTCAGCAGGTGCTCGGCGCCGTAGATCTCGGTGGTCTCCCCGAACACCGCCGTGCCGCCGTGGCGGATGAGCAGGTCCGCCGCCGCTCCCAGCGCCGGGTTGGCCGTGATCCCCGAGTAGGCGTCCGACCCGCCGCACTCCATCGCCAGGATCAGGTTGTCGGCGCCGACGGTCTGCCGCTCGTGGGCGTTGGCCAGCGGCAGCATCTCCTCGATGCGGCGGACGCCCTCGGCGACGGTCTTCTTGGTGCCGCCGAACTCCTGGATCGTCATCGCGTGCACCGGCGTGCCGTCGGGCAGCTTGAGGTCCTCGGTGAGCGCGCGGACCTGGTTGACCTCGCAGCCCAGCCCCAGCACCAGCAGTCCGGCGATGTTGGGGTGCCCGGCGTAGCCCTGCAGCGCGCGACGCAGCACCTCGAAGCCCTCGTTGCCGCGTCCGCTGTGCCCGCAGCCGAGGGTGTGGGTGAGCGGGCAGATGCCGTCGACGTTGGGGTAGTCGTCGAGGATGCCGGAGGCCTCGACCCGGCGGGCGATCATCTTCGCCGCCGTCGCCGAGCAGTTCACCGAGGTCAGCACGGCGAGGTAGTTGCGGGTGCCGACCCGGCCGTCGGGTCGCACGAAGCCCTGGAACGTCGCCCGCTGGTCCTCGGGCACGAACTCGGTGGGGGTGACGTCGGCGCCGAAGGCGTGCTCGCGCTGGAACTCGTGGTAGTCGACGTTGTGCGTGTGCACGTGCTCGCCAGCGGCGATGTCGCGGGCGGCGAAGCCGATGATCTGACCGTACTTGCGCACCGGAGCGCCCTCGGCGATGGCGTCGGTGGCGACCTTGTGCCCGCGCGGCACGGTGTTCGTGATCTCGAGTCCGGAGTAGGTTCCGGGCTCGATGTCCTGCCGCGCGATGAGGACGGAGTCCTCGGCGTGCAGGCGGAAACCCAGCTGGTCCAAGGTCGGCGACGACAACCCGATCACCCTCGCTTCAGAAATGTGAATTCACTTCGTCGTGGCGAATCGGATGCTAGACGTGCGAACACCCGATGTCACCGCCCCGGCGAGCGGCCCGGACGCCCCCAGTGTCGGGGCTCGAACGCGGCCCGGCACCCCTGCCGATCGGGCGGAATGGACGATGCGGACCTTGACTTTCCGGGTCCGGGTTCTGAGGCTGCACGGAATCAACCGAACAAGTCGCGCAAAACCGGTCTCAACCCGGAAGGCGGAGCAATGGGGCTCTCGTGGGTGCGTGAACTGACGGAATACCCGACCGGCTCGCGTCGCAGACGCATCCTGGTCATGGCGGTGCTGGCGAGCCTCATCGCCTCCTACGAGGCGCAGATCGCCCCGGTGCTGCCGCTGCTGCTGGAAGACCTCGGCATCAGCCTGGTCACCTACGGCACCGTCTCGGCCGTCGCGCTGTGCGCGGGTGCGGTCGCCTCGATGATCGGCGGCCGGCTCACCGACCGCTTCGGGCGGGTGCGGGTGCTCGTCCCGCTGATGATGCTGACCGCGCTGTGCTGCTTCGCGATGGCCGCCGTCCGCACCACGGGGCAGTTCCTGCTGGTCCGCGCGGTGCTCTCGGCGCTGGACGGCGTGGTGGTGGCCGCGACCGCGCCGCTGGTGCGCGACTTCTCGCCGCGCATGGGCCGCGCGCAGGCGTTCGGGTTCTGGACCTGGGGGCCGGTCGGCGCGAACTTCATGGCCGCCGCGATCGCTGGGCTCACCCTGCCGCTGTTCGACAACGCCTGGCAGTCGCAGTTCCTCATCATGGGCGCGACGTCGCTGCTGATCTCGCTGGTCATCGCGTTCAACATCGCCGACCTCTCGCCGCAGCTGCGGGCCCGCGTGCAGCAGACCGAGCACCGCGCGCTGGGCGAGGCCGCAGCCGCCGAACCCGTCGGGATGCGAACCCTGTTCGCGCACAAGGAGATGTGGGCGCACGTCGTCGGCATCTCGGTGTGGCTCGTGCTGTACCTGACGCTGTCGCTGTTCGGGCAGAAGATGCTCGTCGACAGCTTCGCGCTGAGCCCGTCGCAGGCCTCGGCGGTGATGGCGGTGTTCTGGGTCCTCAACATCGGCACCGTCGTGCTCGCCGGGCGCTGGTCCGACCGATTGCAGCTGCGCAAGCCCTTCACCGCAGGCGGAACCGCGATCGCCGCCATGATGACCGGTTACCTGGTGGTGCTGGTCGGCCGCGGCTCGATCTCGCTGGCCGAGCTGCTGATCACCGGAGCGCTCATCGGGGCCGGGATGGGCGCGGCCTACGCGCCCTGGATGGCCAACTACTCGGAGAACACCGAGGACGTCGACCCGAGGTTGCAGGGCGGCGCGTGGGGCGTGTTCTCGTTCCTCACCCGCGCGGTGGCCGTCCTGGTCGTGCTGCTGATGCCGCAGGTCGTCGCGGTGGCGGGCTGGGGCACCTGGCTGGTGGTCTCGCTGGGCTGCCTGCTGGCGTTCCTGCCGATGCTGCTGCTCTTCCGCGGGCCGTGGCGGCGCTCGCCGACCCGGGACACGGCTTCGTCCCCGACCCGTTGACCCACGTCGCGGCTTCCGTGGGGTTGGGGGAAGTTTTCATGAAAACTTCCCCCAACCCCACGGAAATCAGGTGAGAGCGCGAAGCGTCAGATCAGCGACGCGCACATCTCGCCGATCATGTACGAGGGGGCGTTGGTGTTGCCGCCGGTGATGCTGGGCATGATCGAGGCGTCGGCGACCCAGAGGCCGTCGACGCCGCGCACCCGCAGCTGCGGGTCGACCACGGCGCGCTCGTCCACGCCCATCCGGCAGGTGCCGACCGGGTGGTAGACGGAGTGGATGCGGGTCGGCAGCTCGCGGCGCAGCGCGGTCTCGTCGAAGTACTTCGGGCCGGGGCTGAGCTCCTCGGTGACGTCGGCGGCGATGGTCTTGTTCGCCATGATCTCCCGGATCATGCCCATCGCCTCGATGAGGAACTCGGTGTCGGCCGGGTCGCTGAGGTAGCCCGGGTCGATGACCGGCGAGGCCGTGGGATCGGTCGAGGCCAGCCGGACCTCGCCGCGGCTCTGCGGGTAGATCAGCGTCGGGAAGATGGTCATCGCCGGGCGCGTGTCGGTCCGGTAGAGCTTGTCCTCGTCCTGGTTCGGCGTCGGGTAGCTCCAGGGGATCGTGTGGATCTGCATGTCCGGCACGTCGCCCTGGGCCCGCGAGGTCTTGACGAACCCGACGGTCTCGAACAGCGTTCTGCCCAGCCACGATTCGCCGCGCTTGCCGAGCGCCTCCTTGAGCATTCCCGAAGCCATGTAGGTCGCGGTGGAGCGGTGCACGGCCTTCTTGGTCACGAACGTCATCGGCACGAACAGGTGGTCGTGGAGGTTCTGGCCCACCGGAAGGTCGGCCTCGACCTCCACCCCCATCTCCTTGAGGTGACCGGCCGGGCCGACGCCGGAGAGCATGAGGATCTGCGGCGAGCCGACCACGCCCGCCGAGACCACCACGCCGTTGCCCGCGCGCAACGTCTCCCGTCGACCGCTCTTGGTGTCGATGACCTCCACGCCGGTGGCCTTGCCGTTCTCGATGATCACTCGCGCGACGTGCACGTGGGTGCGCACCCGCAGCGACGGCAGCTCGCGGTTGGTCAGGTAGCCGCGCGAGGAGCTGAAGCGGCGCCCCTTGCTCGCGCTCTGCTGGAAGATGCTGACGCCTTCCTGCGACTCGCCGTTGTAGTCGTCGATGCGCGGCACGCCGAGGGTTTCCTGCGCGGCGGCCATGAACTGCTCCCCGGCGGGGGTGATGTTCTTCTGCCGCGTGACCTCGATCGGCCCGCCCTCGCCGCGGACGTCGCTGGCGCCCTCCTCCCAGTTCTCCAGGCGCTTGAAGGCGGGTAAGACGTCCTGGTAGCTCCAGCCCTCGCAGCCCTCGGCGGCCCACGAGTCGTAGTTGGCCTTGTTGCCGCGCACGAACAGCATGCCGTTGACCGAGCTCGACCCGCCGAGGACCTTGCCCCTGGTCATCGGGATCTCGCGCTCGTGGGCGTGCTTCTGCGGCGTGGAGTACTGCTTCCAGGTCACCTGCTTCTTCAGCTGCGGCACGACGTGCAGCACCGAGATCATCCCGGGCACGGTGACGGTGGGGAGGTCGTCCTTGCGCCCGGCCTCCAGCAGGAGGACGCTCGCTCCCCGCTCGGCCAGCCTGCTGGCCACGACGGATCCGGCGCTGCCCGCGCCCACGACGATGTAATCGGCATCGCTCATTGTGCTCAACTTCTCCAGTGGTCGCCGTTGACTGCTCCGGTGCGCGTGATCACGACCGGCTGGAAATGGGTGTT
The DNA here is from genome assembly GCF_045278815.1 of Saccharopolyspora sp. ID03-671. Taxonomy (NCBI): domain Bacteria; kingdom Bacillati; phylum Actinomycetota; class Actinomycetes; order Pseudonocardiales; family Pseudonocardiaceae; genus Saccharopolyspora; species Saccharopolyspora sp. ID03-671. The sequence continues at coordinate 1,326,008 of NZ_CP134054.1, read as the reverse complement.
GCGTCGTCGAACCGCATCGTCAGCTCGCCGATGTGGTTGGTGAACAGGGCTTTTCGGGGTAGTTCGAGTCGCCGCAGATCGTCGCTGATCGGGTGGTCGCCGAGTTCGATCCGCGCCCCGCCGGGGCGCATCCGGGTGCCGCCGGCGCGCATCGTCCACGGGGTTCGCCGCAGCACGCCGTCGCGGTGGGTGTAGGCGTCGAGGGTCATCGCGCCCATCGCCGAGGGTGCCGGGACGCCGCGCGCGAACTCCATCGCGACGACCGCGCGATCGTTCAGCCGCACCTCGCAGCGGGTGCGCCGGCCGTGGGTGGTGACGTCGATGGCGGCGATCTCCTTGGGGAAGCCCCAGATGGTCTGACCGGCCTCGCAGGTGAACAGCTCGTCGACCGGCAGCCAGTGGATGAACACCCCGGTCGAACCGCGCACGCCCGGCTGCCTGCACATCAGCGCCACCAGGAACTCGTGGTAGACGCCCAGGTCGCCGTCGAGGTAGTGCATGAAGCCCAGCGTCGCGGGAATCCGCCCCGGCAGCGGCGTCACCGGTTCCAGCCCGGCGGCGGCCAGGGTCTCGCGCGCGGGTCCGGCGGGCAGCAGGAACTGAGCGGTGATGCCGGTCGCCGCGCGCACCTCGACCGGCATCCGCACCTGCTCACCACGCACCACGTGCACGGACTCCGGGAGGGGCTTCTCGTGCACGCTGACCAGCCCTCTCCCTACGCGCGGGTACGTCTCCGGACCACCATCACCGAGGCGACAGTCATACAGATAATGGTTTTGTGTATGTCCAGAGTCAAGAGCCCGATCACGCCTCGCGCTCGCGGATCCGCCGCAGCATGCGCGCGTCGGCGAATCCGACGGCGCGCGCGGCGGATTCGGCGGTGGTGCCCCGACCCAGCAGGTGATCGGCCCGCTCCAGGCGGAGGATCTGCTGGTAGCGCAGGGGAGTCAGGCCCGTGGCGTGCGTGAACGAGCGGGTGAGGGTGCGCTCGCTGACCCCGATGACGGCGGCGAGCTCGCTCAGCGGCAGGGGCTCGGTGAAGCGGGCGTCGATGATGTCCTGCGCCCGGTGCACGGCGTCGTCGAGGTGCGACCGGTGCCGCAGCATCGCGCTGGCCTGCTGGTCGTCGCCGTTGCGGCGGGCGTAGACGACCATCGCCCGGGCCACCCGCGCGGCCTCGCCGGGGCCGTGCGCATCGGCCAGCAGGTGCAGGGCCAGGTCGATGCCGCTCGCGATGCCGGCCGAGGTCACGACCCGGTCGTCGGACACGAACAGCACGTCGCGCACGACCGTCGAGGCCGGGTAGCGGCGCGCGAGCTCGTCCTGCAGATCGTGGTGGGTGGTGCAGCGCCGGCCGTCGAGGAGTCGCGCCTGCCCGAGGACGTCGGCACCCGAGCACACGCTCGCGACCGCGCCACCGGCGGCGTGATGCTCCCGCAGCTTGTGCGCGGTGGCGGCGTGCAGGCGCGGCCACCGGGGAGGCTCGGGGACGCGAGAACCCGGGACCAGCACCAGGTCGTCGGCCGTCAGCTCGGGCCAGGTGGTGTCAGCGCGCAGCGGAAGTCCCTGCGCGCTGACCACCTCGTCGTGCTGGCAGACGTAGTGGAGCTCGTATTCGTGCCCGAATTCGGCAGCGGTCGAGAACACCTGCGCCGGACCGGCCAGGTCCAGCAGGTGCAGCCCGGGCAGCAGCAGGAAGACGACACGACTCACGATCCGGTCAGCCTACGCCGGTCATCTCGGTGATCGTGCGGATCGAAGCGAACCGCCCGGCCAGCGCGTACTCCGTGCGCGCGATGATCTCCGCGGGGTGCAGCGTGCGCGGATCGGCCAGCAGCTCCTCGACGCTCCGGTCGGCGGGAGCGTTCCGGTGGCCCACCGGGTTCGTCGCCGTCGCGTCGGTGACGAACGAGACGTCGTAGCCGAGGTCGGAGGCGACGCGGGTCGTCGTCTCGCAGCACTGCTCGGTCCGGATGCCGCACACGGTGAGTTCGCGGATTCCCCGGCGGGTGAGGGTCTGATCCAGGTTCGTGCTGGTGAAGGCGTTGTGCGAGGTCTTGACGACGGTCGGTTCGGCGTCGTCGGGAACGAGCCCGCCCATCAACCGCACGTGCCCGTTCACCGGGTCGAAGACCCCGGCCGTGCCCGGTTCGCTGTGCAGCAACCACACGACGAGATCGCCCTCGGCCCGAGCGTGCTCGACGAGCCGCGAAACCGACTCGGCGATACCGGGGTTCGAGATGGCCCGCCACAGCGGGTGCTGACGGAAGGACTCCTGGACATCAACAACGAGAAGCGCTCTGTTCACGCCGCCCATCCTGGGCCGGTCTCCACCGAACCGGAAGGCACGATCACGTCAGGACGACTCACGATCCGGTCAGTACCAGCGGGCGGGCTGCCAAGCTACGCAATCAGGACGCGCCCCGGTACGGCAGAACTCGCTCACAGCCTCGCGGACCTTCGAAGTCTTCATGAAAACTTCCCCCACCCACGGATCAGGACATCGGTGGGGTGGCGACTGCGGTGACGTTGCAGTAGCCGAACGGGCCTTCGGCGTCGTGGAACGTGGTGGAGGCCGTGGCGATGCCCGTGTCGCTGAGGTGGCCGGTGGCCTCCATGCCGATCTCCGGGGCGACGGGCATGCGGCTCAGCGTCAGGGTGTAGTCGGCGTTGATGAAGCCGAGGTCGCCGCCCTCGGGCATGTTGGCCAGCGGGCTGGCGAAGTCCGCGGCGGTGGCCGTGCGGACGAACGGGCTCATCGACTCGCCCTTGACCAGGTCGTGGGTGTCGCGCAGCCACGCGCGGCGAGCGCCCGCCTGCGACCAGTCGGTCAGGGCGCCGGAATCGTCGACCATCCAGATGTCGAACGGCGCCTCCCACTTGCCGGGCGGGGATTGGGGCGTGCCGAGCTCGGTGACCTCGGGCATCGACCACGGCTGCGTGGTGGGGACCTCGCCCTCCGGCTGCTCGCCCGCGCGGAGCTGGACCGAACTGGCCCGGGCGACGGCCTTCTCGCCCTGGTAGACGGTGGCGTCGGCGACGCGGATGCGGCGGCCGTCGCGGACGCGCTGCGTTTCGACCCGGACCGGATCGAGCGTGGCGCTGCGGAACAGGTCGATGGTCAGGCGCGCGAACCGGAACTCCTCCGCGCCGTGCTCGACCTCCAGGGCTCGCGCCAGCAGGCCGCCGAACAACCGGCCGTGCATCATCTGGTCCGACCACGGGCTGCTCGCGTGCGGGGCCGGGACCAGCAGGTCCCCGTCGGGGCGGAAGAACGGTTCACCAGGCATGTCGACCATGCGCGGAGTCTAGAACGCCGATTCCCGGAGGTCCGGGCGCCTGCCTCGCGCGCTGGTCCGGGCCGAGGTCGAACGGGTGGTCACCCGGGGTTCTGGATCGGTGCGGTGGTGGTGCTCACACGGGTTCAGCCGCGGGGCTTGGCGAACGTGGACGCGCAGGTCCAGGACTCGTCGGCGTCGGCCCAGCCGCGCTCGCTGCTGAGCAGCGCCACCGCCGAGGTCTTGAGCTCGACCGACTCGCCGGTCAGCAGGTGGACCAGGTCCTCCAGACCGGGGTTGTGGCCGACGATCACGGTCGTCATCGCGGTCACCGGCATCTCGCGGACGATGCTCAGCAGCTGGTGCGCGGTGCCGCCGTAGAGGCGATCGTCGTAGCTGACCTGCGGTTCGGCCGGGATGTGGGCGCCGGCCAGCTCCCAGGTCTGCCGGGTGCGCAGGGCGGGGGAGCAGCGCACCGCCTCGATGGCGTAGGCGTTCTCCCGCAGCCAGCGACCCACCGCGGGGGCGTCGCGTCGGCCCCGCTCGCCCAGCGGGCGATCGAAGTCCTCCACGCCCTCCGGGTGCGCCGACTTCGCGTGCCGGATGAGGATCAGCTTCCGCCGCGCGTTCGTCATCTCACGTCCTACGAGCTCGTCGTTGAATCCGCACCACAGTACCCAACGGCCCGCCGCCCCCGCGCCGCGGAAGCGCGACGATGTCCGCAGGTAGCGGGTCTTCACCGCCCGTTGGCCGACCGTTCGGACCGGCCACCTCCCCGATCCACTGTGGAGGGACGGAAGGCGCCCCGGGTGCCGGGGCGCCTTCGCCGGGCTCAGCCCTCGATCAGACCGGGCTCGCCGTTGCGGATGGTGAAGGTGGCGCGGTCGGAGATGTCAGGGCCGGGGGTGGTGACCTGGTCGACGACGCGGAAGTCGGCGGTCCAGGCGTCGCGGGTGAGGGTGTTGCGGACGTAGCCGCGCTGCCGGTTGATGAACTTGATGTGCGGGTTCTCCTTCAGCTGCACCGCGTCACCGGCGTTCTGGTCGGAACCGTTGCCACCGGAGGAGATCGAGGTGCCCACCAGCTCCACGCCGACCGTCGCCGAGTCCGGGTCCTCGAAGTCGGCCTTGATGTCGGCTGCGTAGTTGGCGTGCACGTCGCCGGTGATGACCACGGGGTTCGAGACGTTCGCCAGCTGGTCCCGGATCCGGTTGCGCTCGGCCGGGTAGTTGTCCCAGGCGTCGTCGCTGAAGGAGTCCTCGTCGCCCTCGGTGAAGTCGCGCCGGCTGAAGAACACCTGCTGCGCCAGCACGTTCCAGCGAGCGGTCGAGCCGGAGAGGTTGTCCAGCAACCACTTCCGCTGCTCGGCGCCGAGGATGGTGCGCTCCGGGTCGTCGACCTGCTCCGGCGGGACCTCCTGGTCGTCGCGGTACTGGCGGGTGTCGAGCAGGTGCACGTCCACCAGGTCGCCGAAGGTCAGGCGGCGGTGGATGCGGATGTCCGGGCCGTCCGGGCGCTGGGCCCGGCGCAGCGGCATGTGCTCGTAGTAGGCCTGGAACGCCTGGGCGCGGCGCTGCCGGAACACCGCCGGGTCCTGGTCGGGTTCGGTGTCGGGCTGCGAGATGTCACCTGCCCAGTTGTTCTCCACCTCGTGGTCGTCGAAGACCACGGCCCACGGGAACGCGGCGTGCGCGGCCTGCAGGTGCTCGTCGGTCTTGTACTGGCCGAGCCGGGTGCGGTAATCGGCCAGGTTCATGATCTCGTGCGCGGGCACGTGAGCGCGCCCGATCGCACTGGTGCCGCCGCTCTCGTAGATGTAGTCGCCGAGGAACGCCACCAGGTCCAGGTCCTCCTCGGCCATGTGCTGGTAGGCGGTGTAGAGCCCGGCGGGGTAGTTCTGACAGCTGGCGAAGGCGAACGAGAACTTCTCCGGGCTCGCGCCCGGCGCCGGGGCGGTCTTGGTGCGGCCCACCGGGCTGAGCTCGTCACCGGCGCGGAACCGGTAGAAGTACTCGGCGCCCGGCTGCAGGCCCGAGACCTCGGCGTGCACCGAGTGCGCGGAGGCGCGCTCGGCCTGCTCGGTGCCCTCGGCGACGATCTTGCTGAACCGCTCGTCGGCGGCCACCTGCCACTGCACCGGGACGATCTGGTCGGGCATGCCGCCGAACCCGTCCTCGGACAGCGGCTCGGGGGCTAATCGGGTCCACAGCACCACGCCGTCCGGCAGCGGATCGCCGGAGGCGATGCCCAGCTGGAACGGCTCGCGGATCCGGCTCGCGCCGGCACCGGCGGCGCTCGCCAGGCCGGAGGTGCCCAGGGCGGCGGCGCCGAGAGCGGCGGATCCGGCCAGCAGGACCTGGCGTCGGTTGGGGCGGTGGGAGTGCACGGTCCACCTCTTTCGCGTCGGTTTCGGGAAGATCCGACGCTATGGAGCGCAGGTGACGTCCTGGCGAACGCCGGGCGGACTCAGAACGGACTCTTCCGCCAACCGAAGTGGACCCGCGCGAACTTCGCCGCGCGCCAGCGGTGTTGGGCCGGGACGTCTCGGGCACCGGAGCGGACCGCGCGCTCCCGCGACCTCGAAGACGGGCTCACCACTGGTAGGGCAGGAACTTCCCGTCGAGGGTGACCACCACCCGGTCGCCTGCGGGGTCGGGGACCCGCTGGACGTCGAAGCGGAAGTTGATGGCGCTCATGATGCCGTCGCCGAACTCCTCGTGGATGAGTTCCTTGAGCGTCGGGCCGTAGACCTGCACGATCTCGTAGAACCGGTAGATCGTCGGATCGGTGGGCACGACGTCGTCGAGCGCGCCCCGGGTGGGTTGGAGGCGCAGCGCCGCGGTCACCTCCGCATCCAGGTCCAGCAGGTTCGCCGCCGCGTCGGCCTCGGCCTCGCTCATGGGCTGCTGGCCGAGCAGCGCGCTCGTGGTCCACGCGACGGGCCGCCCGACGGCCTCGGCCAGCTGCGCCCAGCTGATGCCGAGCGCCCCCTTGGCCGCCCGCACCGCCGCAGCCGCCTCCTGCTTGCTCACCATCTCCGCGCCCTCCAGGTCGACTCCGAAACCCCGACCCTGCCACACCGGGACGCCCATCACCGGCCGGTTTACCTGGGTTTTTCCGGACCGCTACGCACGTCGCCGCGCCCCGTCGGTGCGGCGGGGCGCGGGACGGTCGCGGTCACCGCCCGTCGAGCTGGGCGAACCCCGCGCGGAGGTCGTCGAAGGTCATCACCGGGTAGACGTCCACCTGCGCCTCGAGGTGGGAGAAGAACTGGTCGAGCATCCCCACGAGCTGCGACTCGTCCTGCAGATCGCAGATGAACAGCGCAGTCCGCTTGCCGTCCTGCGGCAGGAAGTAGGAGGCCTCGGGCTTGAGCTGCTCGTGAGCCCGTTGCAACGCCTTCTGCATCGAACCGTCCGCGATCGCGCTGTTGGCGGTCCGCAGGTCGGGCCTGATCCTGATGAGCATGCGCATGGTCCCCGCCTCCTGGCGTTCGCGCGGCACTCGGACAAGACGAGTCTCGCGCCCACCCGGACCGCCGGGACCGGCCGAAAGTCCCCCACCACCCGACCCGCCCACCGGAGGAAGCGCCGGAACGGCCGGACCCCCGGTGGCACGGGATTACGGCCGTATTCCGGTGCTCGAAAACGGCCGTAATCCGGGTTCCGGTACTGCCAACTGCACCACGGGGCGTCCTACCCGGAGGTGTCACGTCGTCGTCGGCGTGCCCGCCGCACCCCGGCCCGGTCGCAAGATCCTCCTCGCCGGATCGCGTTGCGCGCCACCCCGCCCGGAACCGCCGCGGGGGAGCTCGACGATCGCCCTCGCCGGGGAGCTCGTCACCTGAGCCGGCGTTCGGCCTCGTCCCAGGCGACCGACGGGTTCCGGGGGTCGTAGCGGGTCAGGGCGTCGGAGCGGGCGGTGATCTCGCGGAGCTCGGCGAGATCGGCCACCTGGCCCGCGGTTCTGGCTTGGACGAGGAGGTTTCCGGTGGCGGTGGCTTCGACCGGGCCCGCGACGACCGGGGTGCCCAGGGCGTCGGCGGTGAGCTGGCACAGCAGCTCGTTGCGGGCTCCGCCTCCGACGAGGTGGACGACGTCGACGTCGCGGCCCGAGAGCTCGGCCGCCTCGCGGATGGCTCGGCGGTGGGCCAGGGCGAGGCTCTCCAGGACGCAGCGGACCACCGCGCCGCGCGTGTCGGGCACCGGTTGATCGGTGTCGCGACACGCCTGGGCGATGCGGGCCGGCATGTCGCCGGGGGCCAGGAACCGGGTGTCCTCGGCGTCGACGACCGCCCGCAGCGGTTCCGCGGCGGCCGCCTCGGCGAGCAGGCCCGGGAGATCGTCCGAGGTCAAGCCCCACGTGCGGAGGCTCTCCTGGAGCAGCCACAGGCCCATGATGTTGCGCAGGAAGCGGACCGTGCCGTCGACGCCGAGCTCGTTGGTGAAGTTCGCCCGACGCGCCTGTTCGGTGAGCACCGGAGCGGGCAGCTCCAGACCCGTCAGCGACCACGTCCCGGTGCACACGTAGGCGAAGTTCGGGGTCCGCGCGGGCACCCCGACCACCGCCGAGGCCGTGTCGTGCGACCCCACCGCCACCACCGACGTGCCGGGCAGGCCGGTCTCCGCGGCCACCCGCGGCAGCAGCTCGCCCACGACGTCACCCGGCCTGCGCAGCGCGGGCAGCAGCGACGGGTCGATGCCCGCCGCCCGCGCCAGCTCCGGCGACCACTCGTGGCTGCGGGCGTCGAGCAGGCCGGTGGTGGAGGCGTTGGTCAGCTCCGCACCCACCTGCCCGGTAAGCCAGTACCCGATCAGGTCCGGGATCAGCAGCAGCGTCTCCGCCGCTTCCAGCGCCGCGCCCTCCGACGCGGCCAGCTGGAAGATCGTGTTGAACGGCAGGAACTGCAAACCGTTGCGGGAGAACAACTCCGGAGCGCCGAACGAGTCCGCGAAGGACTCCGCGACGGTGTCGGTGCGCGAATCCCGGTAGTGGAACGGCTCGCCCAGCAGCGACCCCGCGGCGTCGATCAGCCCGTAGTCCACCGCCCAGGAATCCACCCCGACCGACACCGGCTCACCGGCCCGGCGCAGCCCGGCCAGCACCTCCCGGAACAGCCCGACCGCGTCCCAGTGCAGCCCGTCGGGCAGCGGGACCGGGCCGTTGGCGAACCGGTGCACCTCGCGGGTCTCCAGCCGCCCGGCGGCGAGCCGTCCGAGGACGACCCGCCCGCTGGAGGCACCCAGGTCCACCGCCGCGAACGTCGGCGACTCCGTCGTCATCCGCCCTCCCTCAGCGCAGGAACGCCGCGGCCACACCCGCGTCGACCGGCACGTGCAGACCCGTGGTGTGCGTGAGATCGCCGCCCACCAGCGCGAACACCGCCGCCGCCACGTGCTCGGGCAGCACCTCGCGCTTCAGGAGCGTGCGCTGGGCGTAGAACTCGCCGAGCTCGTCCTCCGCCACGCCGTAGACCTTCGCGCGCTGCGCGCCCCAGCCGCCGGCGAAGATGCCGGAACCGCGCACCACCCCGTCGGGGTTGACGCCGTTGACGCGGATGCCGTGCTCGCCCAGCTCGGCCGCGAGCAACCGCACCTGGTGCGCCTGGTCGGCCTTCGTCGCCCCGTAGGCGACGTTGTTCGGGCCCGCGAACACCGAGTTCTTGCTGGCGATGTAGACGACGTCACCGCCCATGCCCTGGGCGATCATCACCCGCGCGGCCTCCCGCGACGCCAGGAACGAGCCGCGCGCCATCACGTCGTGCTGCAGGTCCCAGTCGGCGACCGTGGTCTCCAGCAGCGGCTTCGAGATCGACAGCCCGGCGTTGTTGACCACCAGGTCCACGCCGCCGAACGCCAGCGACGCGGCGCGGAACGCCTCGGCGATCTGCTCCTCGTCGGTGACGTCGACGCGCACCGCCACGGCCTTGTCCGGGCCGCCGAGCTCGTCGGCCACCGCCTGGGCGTTGTCGAGGTCGAGATCGGCCAGCACCACGCACGCGCCCTCGGCCGAAAGCCGTTGCGCGGTGGCCTTCCCGATGCCCGAACCGGCTCCGGTGACCAGCGCGACGCGGGTCGCCAGCGGCTTGGGCTTCGGCATCCGCGCGAGCTTGGCCTCCTCCAGCGCCCAGTACTCGATGCGGAACTTCTCCGACTCGTCGATCGGCTCGTAGGTGGAGACGGCCTCGGCACCGCGCATCACGTTGATCGCGTTGCGGTAGAACTCCGCGGCCACCCGCGCGGTCTGCTTGTCCTTGCCGAAGGAGAACATGCCGATGCCAGGGACCAGCACGATCGCCGGGTCCGCTCCGCGCAGAGCGGGGGAATCGGCGTCGGCGAAGCGGTCGTAGTAGGCGCGGTAGTCCTCGCGGTAGCGCTCGTGCAGCTCCTTCAGGCGGGCGACGACCTCGTCGAGCCCGGCGTCGGGCTTGAGGTCGAGCACCAGCGGGCGGACCTTGGTGCGCAGGAAGTGGTCCGGGCACGAGGTGCCCAGGGCGGCCAGCTGCGGGTGCTTCTCGCGCGCCAGGAACTCCAGGACCTCCGGCGCGTCGTCGAAGTGCCCGATCTGCGGCCGGTCGGTGGAGGCCAGGCCGCGGATGACCGGGGCGAGCTCGGCGGCCCGGCGCCTGCGCCGGTCCTCCGGCAGCGGCTCGAACCCGGCGACGACCGGCCCGAACGGCTCGGGCTTGCCGCGCTCGGCGAGGAACTTCTCCGCGGTGCGGATGATGTGCAGCGAGTTGCGCCGGCACTCCTCGCTGCTCGCGCCCCACGCGGTGATGCCGTGCCCGCCCAGGATCACGCCGATGGCCTGCGGGTTCGCCTCCTTGATGGCGGCGATGTCCAGGCCCAGCTGGAAACCGGGCCGACGCCACGGCACCCACGCGACCTGGTCGCCGAAGCACTCGGCGGTCAGCGCTTCGCCGTCGGCGGCGGTGGCCAGCGCGATCCCGGCGTCGGGGTGCAGGTGGTCGATGTGGGCGGCGTCGACCAGCCCGTGCATGGCGGTGTCGATGGACGGCGCCGCGCCGCCCTTGCCGTGCGAGCAGTAGTCGAACGCGCCGACCATCTCGTCCTCGCGGTCCACGCCGGGGTAGACGTCGACCAGCGCGCGCAGCCGGTCCAGCCGCAGCACCGCCAGCCCGGCCTCGGTCAGCGTCCCCAGGTCACCGCCGGAACCCTTGACCCACATCAGCGGAACGTCCCCGCCGGTCACGGGATCGGTGTCGGTGCCCTTGGCGGACGCGTTGCCGCCGGCGTAGTTGGTGTTGCGGGGATCGGCGCCCAGCTCGTGCGAACGGGCAAGCAGCGCAGCCACTTCGGGATGCGTCGAGCTCATCGTGAACCTCTCGGTGCGTCGGGAAGTTTTCATGAAAACCGTCCTCACCCCAGAAACAGGGAAAATCTCACGAAGACCACCGTCTTTCGAGGTGAGGGAGGTGTACGCGAACACTCTCGTTCTCAGAGAGGGGGACGTTTTCATGAAAACTGTCATTTCCCCGGGGGCGGGAGGTTTTCATGAAAACTGTCGTTCCCCTCCGAGGGAGGGTGTCGGTCAGGCGCCCCAGCCCGCGGGGGTGCCGTCCTTGCGGGAGGCGATGATCTTCTCGGCGTAGCCGGAGCGGTGGTAGGCCGCGATCGGGTCGGGGTCGATGCCCATGTCCTCGCGGACCTCGGCCAGCAGCGGGCGGACGTCGGTGTTGTAGGCGTCCATCAGGACCGCGTTGGCCCCCAGGACGTCGCCGTCGCGCTGCGCCTCGGCCAGGGCGTCGCCGTCGACCAGCAGGGCCTTGGCGGTGGCCTCCTGGACGTTGAGCACCGAGCGGATCAGGGCCGGGATCTTCGGCTCCAGGTTGTGGCACTGGTCGAGCATGAACGCCACGTTCGCCGAGTCCTCCAGCGCTCCGGCGCGCACGATCTCGTGCATGATCCGGAACAGCTGGAACGGGTCGGCGGCGCCGACCATCAGGTCGTCGTCGGCGTAGAAGCGGCTGTTGAAGTGGAACCCGCCGAGCCGTCCGCGCCCGAGCAGGAACGCCACGATGAACTCGATGTTGGTGCCCGGCGCGTGATGCCCGGTGTCGACCAGCACCTGCGCGCGCTCGCCCAGGTCCAGGCAGTGCGCGTAGGAGGTGCCCCAGTCCGGGACGTCGGTGGCGTAGAAGGCGGGCTCGAAGAACTTGTACTCCAGCAGCATCCGCTGGTCCGGGCCGAGCCGGTCGTAGGCGACGCGCAGCGCTTCGGAGAGCCGCTGCTGGCGCTCGGCGAGGGAGTCCTGGCCGGGGTAGTTGAGGCCGTCGGCGAACCACAGGCTCAGCGCGTCGGACCCGGTGACGTCCATGATGTCGACGCACTCCAGCAGGTGTCGCTGCGCCTTCTCGCGCACCGCCGGGTCGGGGTTGCAGATGCTGCCGAGCCGGTACTCGTCCTCCTGGAACGTGTTCGGGTTGATCGCGCCCAGCTTCAGCCCGAGCGAGGCCGCGTGCTCGCCCAGGGCGGAGTAGTCGTCGACGCGGTCCCAGGGGATGTGCAGCGCGACGCTGGGCGCCACGCCGGTGAAGGCGTGCACCTGGGCGGCGTCGTCGAGCTTCTCGAACGGGTCGCGCGGAATCCCCTCCTGCAGGAAGGTCTTGAACCGCGTCCCGGAGTTCCCGTAGGCCCAGGAGGGGGTTTCGATCCGCTGGTTCTTCAGCGCCGCAGTGATGGTCTTCCGGTCGGGCATCGTCGGCTCCAGTGCGCATCGCGGGGCGGTGAGGTCGCCGCAACGCCGGCGGCGAGTGATTGAAACGTTTTAAACGCCGCTGTAGCGTAAGCTGCGGACGGAGCACGAGTCAACAAGTCGGGGACAACGGGTGACCACCAACGAGCACGGCCGCGTCAGCATCAAGGAGGTCGCCGAGCGCGCCGGGGTCTCCATCGGCACCGTCTCCAACGTCGTCAACCGCCCCGACCGCGTCGCCGCGAGCACCCGCGACCGCGTGCTGGCCGCCATCGACGCGCTCGGCTACGTCCGCAGCGAATCCGCCCGGCACCTGCGGGCCGGCAGCAGCCGGATGATCGCGATGCTCGCGCTGGACATGACCAACCCGTTCTTCGCCGAGGTCGCCCACGGCGCCGAGGAGATCGCCACCGCGCGCGGGCTCGGCGTGATGCAGTGCAGCAGCGGCCAGGACGCCGAGGTCGAGTCGCTGTACCTGTCGCTGTTCGCCGAGCAGCGGGTGCGCGGCGTGCTCATCGCCCCCGCCGCCGCGGGGAGCGTGGAAGTCCTGGCGCGGCAGGGGATTCCGCACGTCGTCGTCGACGGCAGCGCCGACGGCGGTGCCTGCTCGGTGTCGGTGGACGACGTCGTCGGCGGCGAGCTCGCGGTCGGTCACCTCGTCGGAGCCGGGCACGACCGCATCGCCTGCGTGACCGGGCCGCTCCACCTGCCGCAGTGCCGGGATCGCCGCCTCGGCGGCGCCCGGGCGGCCGAGCTCGCCGTGCTGGAGGTGCCGACGATGGACGTCGCGGGCGGCCGCGACGCCGGATCGCGGCTGCTCGGGATGCCGGACCGGCCCAGCGCGGTGTTCTGCGCCAACGACCTGCTGGCGCTGGGCGTGCTGCAGGCCCTGTTCGCCGCCGGGCTGCGGGTGCCCGACGACATCGCGCTGGTCGGCTACGACGACATCGAGTTCGCCTCGGCCGCGGCCGTCCCGCTGACCTCGGTGCGCCGCCCTGCCCGCCGCCTCGGCCGCACCGCCGCCGAGCTGCTGCTGCGCGAATCCGGCGAGACCGACCACTCCCACGAGCACGTCGTCTACCAGCCGGAACTCGTCGTCCGGCGCTCCTCGCTGCCCCTCCGCTGAGCCAACCGGCCCCTTGACGGGGGTGGAGGGCCTCTCTAGTGTGCTCGCCACATAAAACGTTTCAACGGCGTCAGCGGCTCGGGAGCGGCCGACGCCGACGACTCGACGAGCTGCATGAAGGACAACGATGACTTCATCCGCTGCAGGGGTTCAGCAGAGCGAGAACGCCTCCCCCTCACAGCACTGGAAATGGTCGTTCGTAGCCGCGATGGCCAGCTACATCGACGCCGGATCGATCGTCGCCGGCTCCGTGGCGCTGAGCGTGTGGGTCACCGCCTTCGGGCTCGGTGACAGCACCGTCGGCCTGCTCGGCGCCCTGAGCTCCAACGCCATCTCCGCCGGTGTCGGCGCCCTGGTCGGCGGCTACATCTGCGACCGCTACGGGCGCAAGAAGATCTACGCCTACGACCTGCTGCTGTACATGTTCGGCACGCTGTGGCTGATCTTCGCCGTCGACACCTGGATGCTGTTCGTCGGCTACATCCTGGTCGGCCTGGCCGTCGGCGCCGACATCCCGGCGTCCTGGAGCCTGATCACCGAGTTCTCCCCGGCCCGCAAGCGCGGCAAGCTCGGCGGGCTCTCGCAGGTCCTGTGGTCGCTCGGACCGATCGTCACCCTGGCGCTGGGACTGCTGCTGCAACCGCTGGGCATGCTCGGCATGCGGCTGCTGTTCGCGAGCCTGTTCCTCGCCGCGCTGATCACCTGGTGGATGCGGCACGGCATCGGCGAATCCGCCCGCTGGGAGCAGGAGAACACCGACTCGCAGCCGGTGAGGTGGAGCGCCGCGCTGCGGCCGCTGCTGACCGGCAAGGGGCTCAAGCTCTCGCTGATGCTCATCGGCATGTACGGCATCTGGAACCTCTTCGCCGGCACCAACGGCTTCTACACGCCCTACCTGCTCACCGCGCTGGGCAACCAGAGCGACGCGGCCAGCGTCGGCCTGCAGTGCCTGTACTTCCTGCTGGTCGCGGTGTTCACCGTGCTGGTGTTCATGCCGCTCAACGACCGGGTCAACCGGCGGCTGATGCTGGCGCTGTCGACCGTGATTCAGGCGGGCGGCATGCTGCTGCTCGCGGTGCTGCCGCTGAACTTCGGCACCGCGCTCGGCTACATCGTGGCCATCGGCATCGGCGGTGGTTTCGGCGCCCAGCACTTCTTCCAGATCTGGTCCGGCGAGCTGTTCCCGACCAAGCTCCGCAGCACCGCGCAGGGCCTGATGTTCGCGGTGGTGCGCATCGGGCTCGGCTTCTGGAGCTTCTTCGTCCCGATCATCACCGCCACCGGGTTCCAGACCCTGGCCTACATCCTGACCGCGTTCATCGTGATCAGCGGTGTCATCGGCGTCATCTGGGGCCCGAAGACCGAGGGCCTGACGCTGGAGGAGATCGAGCAGGAGCAGAGGTGGGCGAAGTGACGCAGCGGATCTGCTTCGTGCTGCACGTCAAACCCGACCGCGTCGCCGAGTACCGGGAACGGCACCGCGCGGTGTGGCCGGAGATGCAGCAGGCCCTGCGGGACACGGGATGGCGCAACTACTCGTTGTTCCTGCGCCCGGACGGCACCCTCATCGGCTACCTGGAGTGCGAGGACTTCGACGCCTGCCGCGCCGCGATGGCCGAGCACGACGTCAACGCCCGCTGGCAGGAGTGGATGGGCGACCTCTTCGACTCGACCGTCGCCCCGGACGAGGCGATGCGGCCGATCGAAGAGGTCTTCCACCTCGACTGAGAACTCCTAGATGGTGAAGGCGAGGTGCCGGGCGATCCGTTCGCCCAGCACCTCGTCACCGTCGAAAGACGCTGATTCCAAGACGTTCTCGGGGTCGACCCGGCCGCCGCAGAGGCGGGTGAACACCCCGAGGGGCATGGTGATGCGCACCGTCGGCGCGCCCGGAAGCGAGTCGACGACCTTCGCCCGCCCGTCCACCGCGACGTGCAGGACGCGGGAACCGAGGTCGAAGGTGACGCTGGACCCGTCCGGCGCGGCACCTCGCTTGCCGACCACGAAACCCAGTGCCGTGGTGATCTCGTCGATCGACAGCTCGACGGGCGCGCCGGTCTCCCCGCCGGGCAGGCCGACGGCGTCGCGGAGGTCCTGCTCGTGCATCCAGCAGTCGAACACCCGGATCCGCATGAACCGCGCGTAGGTGTCCTGCCCGGCCGGGGTCAGCGCCGGGGCGTGGAACTCCTCGTCGGACATCGCCCGCAGCGACGCCAGCCGGGAAGCGGTGACCTCGCGGAACTTCCCCAGCACCGCTTCGTGCGACTGCTGCCGAAAGTGCTCCACGTACTGCTCGTTGCGGGCGCCGATGTCGTTGCGCACGTGCGCGTAGGACGCCACGTCGTTGCCGGAATCCGGCGTCGGCTCCCCGCTGAGCAGCAGCTCGGTGCCGATGAGGTGCGCGGCGATGTCGCGCACCCGCCAGCCCGGCAGGGCCGTGTCCTTCTCCCACTGCGCGTCGCCGAGCCCGGTGAGCAGCGCGTCCAGCGCGTTCCACTCGGCGCCGAGCGCTCCGACGATCCGTTCCCTGTCCAGCACGCTCCGACACAAGCACCCCGCACCCGGCGGGTCAACCGGTCGCGGTGAGGCAGACTGCGGGTCATGCGTTCGGGTGTGCAGCGCGGCGCCATCGCCGCGGTCCAGGTCTTCGGGTTGGCGGTGTGGTTCTCGGTCTCGGCCGTGGTGCCCACGCTCCGCGAGGAGTGGGGGATCAGCTCCGCGGCGGCGGTGTGGCTGACCGGGGCGGTGCAGCTCGGCTTCGTCGCCGGAGCCCTCGCGTCGTCGCTGCTCAACCTCGCCGACCGGATCCGCCCGAACCTGCTGCTGGCCGCCAGCGCGGCCCTGGCCGCCGGGTGGACGCTGCTGCTCGCGGGCTTCGTCGACGGCATGGCGGCGGCGATCCCGCTGCGGTTCCTCACCGGCACGTGCCTGGCCGGGGTGTACCCGGTCGGCATGAAGCTCATGGCGTCCTGGGCGCCCAGCCGGGGGAGGGGATTGGCGATGGGGCTGCTCATCGCGGCGCTCACCCTCGGTTCCGCGCTGCCGCACCTCATCGGCGGGCTCGGGCAGCTGCCGTGGCGGGCGGTGCTCGTCGCCGCCGCCGGCACCGGGCTGCTCGGGGCGGTGGTGGCGGTGACGGTGGTGCGGCCGGGACCGCATCTGGCGGCCTCGGCGGCGGTGCACAACCCGCGCTACGCGCTGCGGATGTTCGCCGAGCGCGGGCCGCGGCTGGCCAACCTCGGCTACTTCGGCCACATGTGGGAGCTCTACGCGCTGTGGACGTGGATCCCGACTTTCCTGCTGGCCAGCGGGGCGGGCCGGAGCCTGCCGGCCTCGACCGGGATCACCGTGTTCGTCACGATCGGCGTCGCGGGCGCGATCGGCTGCCTGCTCGGCGGGTGGGGCGCCGACCGCTACGGGCGGTCCCCGGCGGCGGTGACCGCGCTGGTGATCAGCGGTGCCTGCTGCGCCTTCTCGCCGCTGGCCTTCGACGCCGGTCCGGTGGTGCTCGTGGTGTTCTGCGTGGTGTGGGGCGCGGCGGTGATCGCCGATTCCGGGGTGTTCTCCACGTCGTTGAGCGAGGCCGCCGACCCGAGGTTCGTGGGCACGGCGCTGACGGCGCAGACCGCGATCGGTTTCGGGCTCACGGTGGTGAGCATCCAGCTGGTGCCGTTGCTGGCCGCGGCCGCGGGCTGGCGGTTCGCGTTCCTGCTGCTGGCGCCGGGGCCGTTCATCGGGGCGATCGCGATGCGCAGCCTCGGGCGCGGTGAGTGGAATCGCGCCGCCCGTGCTGGTAACACCGACGGGGAGCCCGGAAGCACGAGGGAGACGTGATGAGCGACGCGTGGCCGAACGGCCAACCCCAGGTCGGCGACACCGCCGAGATGTCCCGCACCATCGGCCCGACCGACATCCGGTTGTTCACCCAGATCAGCGGCGACCGCAACCCGCTGCACTACGACGCCGAGGCGGCCGAGTCCTCGCAGTTCGGCGAGATCGTCGTGCAGGGCGGGATCACCAGCGCGGTGCTCAACGCCGTGGTCGCTGAGAAGCTGCCCGGTCCGGGCACCGTGTTCCTCAACGTCAACTGGAACTTCACCGCCCCTGCGAGGCCCGGCGACACGCTGACCGGGTGGGTGCGGGTCGACGCGGTCCGCGACGACAAGCCCATCACCGAGCTCACCACGACCGTCACCCGCGACGACGGCACGACGGTGCTGGAGGGGACGGCGGTCTGCTACACGATGGCCATGCCCGGCTCGACGAGCTAGCGCCGCGCACGACCCACCGAAAACCCCGCAGAACAGGCAGCGGAGCAGACCGCCCCTCCGAGAACCACCGCGTCGAGGCAGCATTCATCGGGACGAAAACCGCGGTTTTCGACCCCGCGAAAATCGCAGTTCTTGACACCTGTGTCGAAAACCCCGGTTTTCGTCGCGCGAAAACCGCAGCATTCGTCGCGTGAAAACCGGGGTTTTCGACACGGGGTCAGTCTTCGACGGTGATGGCGAGGGCGGGGCAGACCGCGGCGGCGTGGTGGACGTCGTCGGCGACGGCGGGGTCGGGGGAGTCAGTGAGGAGGACCGCGACGCCGTCCTCGTCGCGCTGGTCGAAGACGTTCTCGGCGGCCATGACGCACTGGCCGGAGGCGACGCACTTGTCCTGGTCGATGGTGACCTTCATGGGAATTCGTCCGTTTCGTGGTGGTGTTCGGGATTACCAGGTGACGGGCAGTTCGGAGACGCCGTAGACGGAACCGTTGTGCTTGAACGGGATCTCGTCGAGCTCGGCGGCCGCGCGCAGCGTCGGGATCCGCTTGTACAGCGTGCTGTAGACGACCTGCAACTCCATCCGGGCCAGTGGCTGCCCGAGGCACTGGTGCACGCCGAAGCCGAAGGCGACGTGCTTGCGGGCGTCGCGGGTGAGGTCCAGCGCGTCGGGGTCGTCGAAGACCTCCGGGTCGCGGTTGCCGATGTCGTTGGGCAGGATCACGCCCTCACCGGCGCGGATCACCTGCCCGCCGACCTCGATGTCCTCCAACGCGACCCGGCGCCGCCCGTTGTGGGTGATGTGCAGGTAGCGCAGCATCTCCTCGACCGCGCCCGCAACGACCTTCGGGTCGTCGGTCTCGCGCAGCAGCGCGAGCTGGTCGGGGTTCTCCAGCAGTGCCAGCGTGCCCAGGGCGATCATGTTCGCCGTGGTCTCGTGCCCGGCGATGAGCAGCAGCACGCCCATCTGCGCGACGTCGGCGCGCTCCAGCTCACCGGCCTCGACCCGTTCGCAGAGACCGGAGAGCAGGTCGTCGGCGGGGGTTTCGAGCTTGCGGCCGACGAGGTCGTCGAGGTACCGGGTGAGGTTGGCCAGCGCCCCGGCGCGCTGCTCCGGGGTGGAGTCCCGGTTGATGATGGTCTTGCTGTTGTCCTGGAAGAAGTCGTGGTCGGCGTAGGGCACTCCGAGCAGCTCGCAGATCACCAGCGACGGCACCGGCAGCGCGAAGGCCTGGACGAGGTCGACCGGCTTCGGGCCGGCCAGCATCTCGTCGATCCGGTCGTCGACGATCTTCTGCACGGCCGGGCGCATCGCCTCGATGCGCTTGACGGTGAACGGCGCGGTCACCATCCGGCGCTGGCGCGCGTGCTCGGGGTCGTCCATCAGGATGAAGCTGATCTTCGAGCCGCCGGGCTGCGCGGGAACGCCGCGCGGGTAGCCGGGGTTGTCCGAGTCCGAGCTGATGCGCGGGTCGGCGAGCACGGCGCGCTGGTCGGCGTAGCGGGTCACCAGCCAGGGCGTCGTGCCGTCGGCCAGCCGGACCCGGTGGATCGGCGTCTCCTCCTGGAGGGCTTTCAGGCGCGGTGGCGGGTCGAACGGACAGCCCGAGGCGCGCGTCATCGGGTAGTCGGGGATCTCCGCCGCGTCGGCCGAGGACAGCGTGTTGGTCATGCCGACCTTCCTTGTGACTTTGGTCGTACCACTGCGAAAGTAGCTCCGCCGACTGGATTAAGTCAACTGACTGAATTAGGGTGTCCGGGACATCTCCGGACATGGATGAGAGGTTCCCCGAGTGCGAGCGACTCCCGGCGGTGCGCCAGAACCCGCCACACACGGGGGAACACGGCCCCAACTGGTCGTCCTCGTCCTGGCCTTCGCCGGGATCTCGGTCGCCATGACCCAGACGACCGTGATCCCGCTGGTGCCGATGCTGCCCGGCCTGCTGCACGCCTCCGCCGCCGACACCGCCTGGGCGGTCACCGCCACGCTGCTGGCCGGTGCGGTGGCCACACCGGTCGTCGGGCGTCTCGGCGACATGTACGGCAAGCGGCGGATGCTGCTGCTCAGCCTCGTGATGCTCGTCCTCGGCTCGGTCGTGTGCGGGCTCAGCGCCTCGCTGCCGATGATCGTCGTCGGCCGGATCA
This sequence comes from Saccharopolyspora sp. ID03-671, assembly GCF_045278815.1. Taxonomy (NCBI): domain Bacteria; kingdom Bacillati; phylum Actinomycetota; class Actinomycetes; order Pseudonocardiales; family Pseudonocardiaceae; genus Saccharopolyspora; species Saccharopolyspora sp. ID03-671. The sequence goes on along the minus strand of NZ_CP134054.1, from coordinate 1,306,476 downwards.
TGCAGGGCCTGTCGTCCGGCGTGATCGCGCTCGGCATCAGCATCATGCGCGACGAGCTGCCCGCCGACCGGCTCGGCTCGGCGACCTCGCTGATGAGCGCCTCCCTCGGCGTCGGCGGTGCGCTCGGGCTCCCCGCCGCCGCCTTCCTCGCCGAGCGCACCGACTGGCACGTGCTGTTCTGGACCTCGGCGGTGCTCGGCGCGCTGGCCGGCGTCCTCGTGCTGCGCCTCGTGCCCGAGTCGCCGGTGCGCGCCGGTGGGCGCTTCGACCCGATCGGCGCGCTGGGCCTGTCCGCCGGGCTGATCTGCCTGCTTCTGGTGGTCTCCAAGGGCGCGAACTGGGGTTGGAGCAGCGCGATCACCCTCGGGCTCGCCGCCGCGGCGGCCGTGGTGTTCGGCGCGTGGGGCTGGTGGGAGCTGCGCATCGCCGAGCCGCTGGTGGACCTGCGCACCCTCGCCCGTCGCCAGGTGCTGCTGACCAACATCGCCTCGGCGGTGTTCGGGTTCGCCATGTTCGCCCAGTCGCTGGTGTTCCCGCAGGTCCTGCAGCTGCCCACCGGGACCGGGTACGGGCTGGGGCAGACCATGCTCGCCGTCGGCATCGTGATGGCGCCGTCCGGCCTGGTCATGATGGCGATGTCGCCGGTGTCGGCGCGGATCTCCCGGCTGCGCGGCCCGAAGGTGACGCTGATGGTCGGTGCTGTGGTCGTGGCCGCCGGGTACGGGCTCGGCGTGGTGCTCATGGCGGAGGTGTGGCAGCTGATCCTGGTCTCCAGCGTGATCGGCGCGGGCATCGGCCTGGCCTACGGCGCGATGCCCGCGCTGATCATGGCGGCGGTCCCGGTGTCGGAAACCGCCGCCGCCAACAGCCTCAACACGCTGATGCGCTCCATCGGGACCTCGGTGTCCAGCGCCGTGGCCGGAGCGGTGCTGGCGCAGCTGACCATCGACTTCGGCCCGGCCACCGTGCCGTCGCAGACCGGCTTCCAGGTGATCATGGGCATCGGCAGCCTGGCCGCCGTGGCGGCGCTGAGCATCGCCGCGTTCCTGCCCCGCGAGGAGCAGCCCGTCGAGGCGGTTCTGGTCACCGCGCGGGCGGCTCGCTGAGGACGGGAGCGCTGAATTCGGTTGCGGGCGGTGGTTGGATCGTCCGGGGGAGCGCGGTGGCAGTGACCGCGCCGAGAGCTGCGAGGAAGGTGCGATGAGCGAGGTTCTGCCGCCGGTTCCCTTCGACCCGGAGCTGGAGGTCTTCCTGAACGCCATGCCCAACACCGGGCAGGGCTTCACGCTCGAAGACGTCCCGGCGATGCGCGAGCTGACGAGCCACATCACCCCGGACGAGGCCCTGGAGGCCGACGGGTTCACCGTCGAGCACCGCACCGCGCCCGGACCGCAGGGCGCGCCCGAGGTGCCGCTGGTGATCGTGCGGCCCGCCGAGCTCACCGGCCCGCTGCCGGTCATCTACTCCATCCACGGCGGCGGCATGATCAGCGGTAGCCACCGGCAGGCGCTCGACGTGATGGCCACCGAGTGGGGCCGGGAGCTGGGCTGCGCCATCGTCTCGGTGGACTACCGGCTGGCGCCGGAGAACCCGCACCCGGCTCCGGTGGAGGACTGCTACGCGGGGCTGCGCTGGGTCGCCGAGCAGGACGGGTTCGACCCCGAGCGCATCGTGATCACCGGCGGCAGCGCCGGTGGCGGGTTGGCTGCGGCGGTCGCGCTGATGTGCCGCGACTTCGGCGGACCGGCGCTGCTCGGGCAGCTGCTGCAGTGCCCGATGCTCGACGACCGCAACGACACGCCCTCGGCGCGTCAGATGCGCGGGCGCGGCATCTGGGACCAGCAGAACAACGAGGTCGGCTGGACCGCGCTGCTCGGCGAGTCCCGGGGCGGGGACGACGTCTCGCCCTACGCCGCGCCCGCGCGCGCCGAGGACCTGTCCGGGCTGCCGCCGACGTTCATCGACGTCGGCTCGGCGGAGACCTTCCGCGACGAGGACGTCGCCTACGCCACCCGCATCTGGCAGGCGGGCGGCATCGCCGAGCTGCACGTGTGGCCCGGCGGCTTCCACGGCTTCCGGATGTTCCCGGGTGCCCGTCTCAGCCAGGAGTCCGCCGAGGCCCGAACCAACTGGCTCCGCCGCCTCCTCTCCCGGTGACGTCGGGTGCGTCCGTAACCGGGGGGGCAGTTTTTCCTCGAATCACCCATGATCAAAGTCCGTTTTGTCCGGTCAATTCGAGGAAAAACTGCCCCCTGGCGAGTTCACCACCCCACGCCACCCGCATCCCGGGGATTTGGTGTTCGGGAAGTTTTCATGAAAACTTCCCGTTCCCTGAGAGGTGACGGTTTTCATGAAAACTTCCCCCTCTCTGGGGGTGGGAGATTTCGTGGGTGTCTCCCTCACCTCGAACGATGGCGGGTTTCGTGAGAACTTCACCGTTTTTGGGGTGAGGACGGTTTTCATGAGAACTTCGCGACCACTCAGGAGGTGAGGGGTTCTCCTCGGGGTGGGATCGTGTCGGCTTCGGCGGGGTCGGTGTTGCGGAGGGAGCCGTCCGCGGTGGCGTTGCTGATGGCGTGCATCGAGGCCAGGGCCGAGGCGATCTGGAACTGCTCGTGGTTGGGGCCCATGTCGCTGAGCTCGATGAGGACGCTGCCGCTGCCCAGCAGGCCGTAGGCGTTGCGGGCGATGCCCTGGTAGTCGCCGCCCGGGTACTGGGAGACGTTGGCGCCGCCCGCGTCCATCGCCGTCCGCGCGACGACCGAGACCTGCTTGGCCAGGTTCAGGGGTTCGGCGGCCACGCCCGGGGTCGTCGGCCACATCAGCGACGCGGTGATCTCGCGGCCGTCGCCGCCGACGTAGCGGCCCTGCATGTGGTAGTCGACCGCGATGTGCGGCCGGAACTCGGCGTAGTGGCGCTGGATCAGGCCCGCCTCGGTCGCCGGGTTGTCCTGCGGTGCCACCGCCGGGTCGTGGTAGCGGTTGATGTCGTAGCCCTTGCCCGCCTCGCCGAACTCCGGATCGGCGTCCGGGTCGTAGTTGTAGCGCCAGTCGTGCTCGTGGCCGTCGGGGTTGGCGCGCACCACCACGTCGACGGTCACCTGATCGCGCCACCAGCGCTGGTGCGGGTCGTTGCCGACACCGACCTCGCGCAGGAACTCCACGGCCGCAGGCGTTCCCAGCGGCTCGTCGCCGTGCTGCTGGGTGACGAACAGCAGGCGCTGCGGGCCGTGCCCGACCCGGGCGCTCCACACCGGCCGTCCCTGGTTGCTGGCGCCGATCGGCGCCACCCGCACCTCACCGCCGCTGCGCAGCTGCAGGTCGAAGAGCCGGCGGGCGAGCTCCTCGGTGCTCGGACGCGGGTCGATCTCGCGCGCCGCACCGGCGGGCGCGACCAGGCCCAGTGCCGTCACCACGGCGACCAGCACCGAGAACAGGGCAAAACGCATGGATTTCGACATAGCGCCGGAGTCTTCAGGCCCGGACGCGCGGCCACAAGCCGATTCAGAGATCCCGCCGCATGCACGCCCTCGGCCACGCGTCCAGTCCCGCTACCGCCTCGGCGGCGCGGATGTCGCGCAGCCCCGGGGTGAGCTCGTCGTCGGCGAGGTACCGGAAACCGCACCGAAGGTAGTAGGGCCCGTTCCAGGGGACGTCGGTGAACGTCGTCAGCGTCAGGGCGGGCAGTCCCCGGTCGTGCGCCCACGCGGCGAGGTTGTCGATGAGCCCGGACCCGATCCGCCGCCCGCCGTGGTCGGGACGCACGCTGACCTGCTCTACGTGCGCGCAGCCGTCCACGACCTCGGCGATCAGGTACGCCACCGGAACGTCCTCGACGACGTGCACCCACGCCCGCCCCGCCTCCTGGAACTCCCGCAGCACCGCCACCGACGGCGGCTCGTCGGTGGCCACGAGATCCATGCCGAGCTCGGCGAACGGCTCACCCGCCGCCCGCTCGACCTCCCGCAGCACCGGCAGATCCGCCTCCCGCGCCAACCGGATCACGGCCTCACCTCCCTCCAGCACCTTCTCACCCGCGGCCGGGTTGGACCGGATTTCAACGGAAGTCAGGAACCCGATCTCCCTTGAAATCGGGTCTGCGGGGTGGGCGTCGGACTCGTCCGGCGGGCCAGGAACGCCGCCAGCTCCGCGCGCAGCGGAGCGGTCGCCGGGCCGCGCCGCTGGACCGACAGGGCGGCGGCGGCGTTGGCGCGCAGCGCTGCCTCGGGCAGGTCGGCGCCCTCCAGCAGGGCGGCGGCCAGGACGCCGCAGTGGGTGTCGCCGGCGCCGTTGGTGTCGACGGGGTCAGCGGGAAAGCCCGGAACACGGCGGGTTTCGCCCTGGACGGCGAGCACGCAGCCGTTCGCCCCGTCGCGCACCACGACCGCCGACGACCCGAGCCGAGACCCCAGGTCGTGCGCGGCGGTCTCCGCGTCCGGGGAACCGGTGAGCGCGCGGGCCTCGGCGGCGTTGCAGCTGAGGACGTCGACGCGCGGCAGCACCGCGTCGAGCACCTCGGCCGGGATGTCGGCGACCAGCGGGCACGGGTCCAGCATCACGCGGGACCGCACGCCGGGCAGCCAGTCGAGCAGCGCCTCCCGGTTGGAGGCGTGCAGCAGGCTGTAGCCGCTGACGTAGACCACGTCGTCGGGCTCGGTGCGGACCCGCGCCAGCTGCTCCGGCAGCAGCCTGCCCTCGGCGCCGACGCCGGTGACGAACGTGCGCTCGCCCCCGGGTTCCACCAGGGCCACGCAGATGCCGTTGTCGGAGTCGGTCTGCTGCGGCTGCGCGGCCTCGATCCCCTCGGCGCGCAACGCTTCTCGCGCCTGGTCGGCGAAGCGGCCGGTGCCGTGCGCGCCCGCGTAGACCACGCGGGCGCCCGAGCGCGCGGCCGCCGACATCACGTTGAACCCGCCGCCCGGCAGCAGCTCCGTGCTCTCGGCGAGCACGTCACCGCCGGTCGGCGGCAGCGACGGCACCCGCATCACCAGGTCGAGCACGACCTGCCCGGTGTGCACCAGACGACCGGTCACGCGGCGGCCTTCCGGCTGCCGCCGAGCAGCGCGTACACCCCGGCCGAGACGGCGAAGGTGAGCACCCAGCCGAGCCCGTTCTCGCCCAGCCAGGTCTCGGCGAACACGCCGGTGAAGAAGTCGTTGCTGCTGAACAGGTAGCCGACCACGATCGCCAGCGCCCACGCGCCGAACGCGCGCGGCTCGACACCGCCCCGGTACCAGTAGGAACTGGTGCTGCGCATGTCCATCAACCCGGCCGGGTCGTAGCTGCGGCGGTGCAGCATGTCGGTGAGGAACACGCCCAGCCACGCGGTGATCGGGATCGCGAGCAGGCTGATGAAGGTGACGAACGGGTCGTAGAAGCTGTCCGCGACCAGCATGAAGTAGATGGAGCCGAGGAACGTCACCACCACGTCCACGCCGACCGCGTAGACCCGCTTGATGTTGATCCCCATCGTCAGCGTCGTCAGACCCGCCGAGTACACCGAAAGGTGGTTGGACAGCAGCAGCCCGCCGACCGCGGCGATCAGGTACGGCACCGCCATCCAGGCCGGCAGCATCGCGCGGATCGCCGCGACCGGGTCCCCGGCCTCGGCCAGCGCCGGATCACCCGCCGACAGCAGGCTTCCCAGCGAGATCAGCAGGATCAGCGGGATCCCCGCGCCCACGGCGGCCGAGGCGACCAGCGACCCGGCCTTGACGGCGGGGGACTGGTAGCGCGACATGTCGGCGGAGGCGTTGGCCCAGCCGATGCCGGTCCCGGCGGCGATCGTGCCGATGCCCGCGATCATCGCGCCGACCGGGGCGGGGGAGGCCGATCCGACCGCGTGCCAGTCGATCGTGGCCACCAGGCTGATCGCCACGACGATGTTGAGCGCGCCGAAGATCCAGGTCGCCCAGCGCTGCACGGCCACCAGCACCTTGTGGCCCAGCCCGGAGACGACCATCGTCAGCACCTCGAAGACCGCGATGCACAGGATCGTCAGCACCGGAACGGTTTTGGCGTCCCCGGCCGTGCCGAACAGGATCGTGCACAGCGACAGCAGGGCGAAGGCGGCCGTGGTGGTGTTGACGGTTTCCCAGCCCAGCCGCGAGATCAGCGACACCACGGTGGGACCCGCGTTGCCGTGCACCCCGAACACGGCGCGGGAGAGCGTCAAACCCGGTGCGCCGCCCCGACGTCCGGCGATGGAGACCACGCCGACGATCGCGAACGAGCCCACCGAGCCGATCACCGCGACGATCGCGGCCTGCCAGAACGCCAGGCCCTCGGCCACCAGCGTGGCGCCCAGGGGCAAGCCCAGGATCGAGATGTTGGCGGCGAACCACACCCAGAACAGCTGCATCGGGTGCCCGGTCCGCTCGTGCTCCGGAACCGGTTCGATGCCACGCGTTTCCAGTGCGCCTTCAGCCTGGGTGGCCTCCGTGGCCTCGCGGACCATGCGCTCTCCTTCTAGCTGCCGGACTTCCTCAGTTCGAGCAGGCCGTCCACGACGGGTTCCAGGTCGAGTCCGTTGACCTCGCGCACCGCGGCCGGCAGATCCGCCGGGAAACCGGAAATCCCGTGCTGCGCACCGAGGATCGCGCCGAGGACCGCGGCGATCGTGTCGGTGTCGCCGCCGAGGCCGGCGGCCGTGGTCAGAGCCTCCACCGGCGAGTCGCCCAGCGCCTCGGCGAGGGCGAACGCCGCGACCATCGACTCCTGGACGGCGACGGACGTTCCGATGACCTTGGAGACAGCGTAGGACAGCGTGGTGCGGTCCATGCCCCGAACCCAGCGACGGGCCCAGCGGATCCGGCAGGCGATGTCGCCGCCCGCGCACCACCACCCCTTGCGCGCGCCGAGCGCGGCGGCGTGCTCGGCCTGGTCGAGCGCGTCGGACAGGGGCGCGCCGTCGATGCCGGCCGAGATCGCGGCGGCCACCGCGGAGGCCCCCGCGATGCCGATGTTGGTGTTGTGCGTGAGCTTGCTGGCCGCCACGACCGCTTCGACCAGGCCGTCGAGCTCGGGAGCGGTGGCGATGGCGACCGGGGTGATGCGCATGGCCGCGCCGTTGGTGGTGCCGCCGCGCCCGGCCTCCTCGGGGTCGGCGCCGGATTCCAGCAGCTTCAGGGCGCGCTTGGTCGAGGGCCCGAGCAGGTCGGCCAGGCCGCGCGCGACCATCCCGGCCTCCCAGTCCAGCAGCGCCTTGGCGAAGACCATCGGGTCGATCGTCCCGGCCCCGCCGACGAGCAGGTCGGCGACCAGCACCGCCTGCTCGGTGTCGTCGGTGACGGTGCCCGCGGGCAGGTTCGGCGAGATCGGCTGCTCGGCGACCGCGTCGCGCAGCGACCGGATGAAGCCGTAGTGGGTGACGATGTCCTCGCGGGACATCGATTGCGTCGGCATGCCCAGGGCGTCGCCGATCGCCAATCCGTAGAACGCGCCTAGCGCGCGGTCGCGTGTGCTCATGGGCGGCCAAACGTCAGGTGGAACTGGAACCGGTTCGGGTCGAGCAGGCTGGTGACCTGTTCGACGAGCTCGCCGTCGGCGGTGACGCTGGTGCGCACCGCTTGCAGGAACAGCTCGCCGGTGGTCCGGTCGAGCAGCGCCGCCATCTCGGCCGTGAGCGCCTTGGTGCCGATGAGCTGATCGCCCGCGCCCGCCCGCAGTCCGGCCGAGAGCAGCGTGGCGGTGATCGAGCCGTCGAGCAGGCCCTTGTCGGGCAGGTCGCGGAGCTCGCCGGTGGCGGGGATCAGCGAGGTCTCCACCGACACCGGCCCGGCGGTGCGGTCGCGGCGCAGCCGGCGGATCGCGACGAACTCCGCGATCCCGAAGCGCTCGGTGAGCTCGGCGTCGGTGGTGCGCTCGATGGACAGCAGTTCGGTCTCGATGTCGAAGCCGGAGTCGGCCAGGGCGGTGGCCCAGCCGACGGTCTGGTCCAGGGTGACGCCGTCGAAGGTGACGAACGAGCCGACACCGCTGCGGGTCGCGATGAGCTCCTGCCGCTGCAGCTCGGACAGAGCGCTGCGCACGGTGCCGCGGCTGACCTGGTAGGTCTCCGCGATCTGGTTCTCGCCCGGCAACTGCTCGCCGCGCGCGAGCCTGCCCGAGCGGATCTGCTCGGTGAGCTCGGCGATCAACCGGTCACGTTTCCCGAAGGGAACCTGTCCAGTCCTGTTCATTCCTGTACATTATGACTACTCGCGGGTAGGCACAACCGACGACACTCACACGGAGTAGTGAAACTCCGCGCAGCGCGTCGGTTCGTCCGAATCATCCGTCGCGGCGGGGGCACCAGCCCCACTTCGTCGAGCCGTAGCGCCAGCGGGTGTCGGGCGGCGGGTACTTCCCGTGCAGGACCCAGCCGTCCTCCTGCCGCGACCAGTGGAGGATCTCCTCCTCCCACGGGCGGAACTGCAGCTGCCTGCGCTCCTCGGCCTCCCGGCACACCTGCCAGGTGCGCACGGCTCCCTTCCACAGGCGTTCGAGCCTCGACACACCTGTAGATGGTGCGAGCTTTTTCCGACGTGCGAAAGGGCCACATCGGGAGTTCTGGCCCCACCGGTGCGGCCCCTCGCGGCGATGCGGACTACAGCGCCTCGACGGTGTTCGGGTAGAGCTCGGCGATCGAGTCGACGTGGTTGTCCGCCACGGCCTTCCGCTTGATCTTCAGGCTCGGCGTGACCTCGTTGTGCTCGATGGTCAGCTCGCGCGGGAGGATCTTGAACTTCTTGATCGTCTCGTGCCGGTTGAGCGTCGCGTTGAGGTCCTCGACGGCCGCGGCGACCATCTCGTGCGCCTTGGGGTGCTCGGCCAGCTCCGCGTAGGACAGGCCCGCCAGGTCGTTGGCCTGCGCCCACTCGACGATCGACTCCTCGTCGAGGGTCACCAGCGCCGTGCAGTACGGCCGCTTGTCGCCGAAGACCACCACGTTGCTCAGGTACGGGCACAGCGCCTTGAGCTTGCCCTCCACCGACTGGGGCGCCACGTACTTGCCGCCCGAGGTCTTGATCAGGTCCTTCTTGCGGTCGGTGATCCGCAACCGGCCCGCCTCGTCGAGCTCGCCGATGTCACCGGTGTGGAACCAGCCCTCGGCGGTGATCACCTCGGCGGTGGCCTCCGGCATGTTGTGGTACCCGCGCATCACGCCGCCGCCGCGCAGCATCACCTCGCCGTCCTCGGCGATGCGGACCTCGGTGCCGGGCAGCGGCTGGCCGACCGTGCCGATGCGGAAGTCGTTGGTGCGGTTGACGAAGCTGGCCGCGGTGGTCTCGGTGAGGCCGTAGCCCTCGGCGATCAGCACGCCCGCGGCGTGGAAGAAGCGGGCGATGTCGGGTGCCAGCGCGGCGCTGCCGGAGATGAAGAACCGCAGCCTGCCGCCGAACTTCTCCCGCAGCGTGGAGAACACCAGCTTGTCGGCGATCGCGTACTGGATCTTCAGGCCGAGCCCGGGCTGCCGGCCCTCCTGCTGCAGGCGGGAGATCTCCAGACCCACGGCGCACGCCCAGCGGAAGATCTTGTACTTGAGCTCGCCGCCCTCCTTGGCCTGCGTGACGACCTTGTTGTAGATCTTCTCGAAGATCCGGGGAGCCCCGGCGACGAACGTCGGCCGCACCACCGCGAGGTTGTCCACGATCCGGTCGATCCGGCCGTCGACGGCGGTGAGGTAGCCGGTGCGGATCTGCCCGACCTGCAGGACCTTGCCGAACACGTGCGACAGCGGCAGCCACAGGTACTGCACGTCCTCGGAGGTCATCTCGCCGGTCTCGTGCATGGCCTCGGCGACGTAGACCCAGTTCGACTGCGCCAGCCGCACGCCCTTGGGGTTGCCGGTCGTGCCGGAGGTGTAGATCAGCGTCGCCAGGTCGTCGGTGCCGACCCCGTCGACGAGCTGGTCGAACAGCTCCGGCCGGGACTCGCCCAGCTCGCGGCCCCGAGCCTCCAGGTCGTCCAGGCCCAGCACCCAGTCGCCGTCGGGCGTGCCGTCGAAGGTGATGACGCGGGTCAGCTCGGGCATGTTCGCGCGCTGCTCGCGCAGCTTGGCGATCTGGGCGTCGTCCTCGGCGAAGACGACCACCGAACCGGAGTCGGCGACGATGTAGGCGCAGCCCTCGGCGGTGGTGGTCGGGTAGATCGTGGTCGTGGCGCCGCCTGCGCACATCACGCCCATGTCGGCCAGGATCCAGTCCATCCGCGTCCCGGCCAGGATGCCGCACCGCTGCTGCGACGCGACCCCGATGGCGTGCAGGCCCAGCGCGATCGCCCGGGCCCGCTCCCACACCTGCTCCCAGGTCAGCGAGCGCCACTGCTCGCCGTCGGGGTAGCGGAAGGCCTCGCTGCCCCCGGAACGTCGCACGCGATCGCGCAGCATGTCGGGGACAGAGCGGAAATCGGAGGAAGTCGCGGCAGGCATGGGCGGGAACGTAATCGAGCGTCCTGCCCTGCGCAATGAGGAACGGACAAATCGGGACGGACGAGTTCCGATCCGTTATCAGGTGCTGCGGCTCGGGTGAATGCGCAGGTCGGGGGATTGACGAGCCCGGCCGCACCGGGGGCGGACCCGGAGCTGCCGAGGTCCGCCTGGTGTCGACCGGACGGTGATCAGGGACTGGCCCCGGCGTTCCCGGCGAGGAGCACGAGAGCGAGGACCGACAGGACGGTGACCACGGCCGCGGGCGGGCCGAGCACCGAGCGCGCGATGCCTGCCACGCCGGACAGCGCCCGGCCCAGCACGACCGCGGCCGCGAACAACGCGACCAGCACGCCGAGGAACATTCCTTGCAGCGCGGTGGAAATCGAGTCGGGAGTGACGACGGGTGGGTCGTTTGCCGACAGCACCGCTGGGAGTATGGTGAACATACGCGAGCTCCCTTCACGGGTCGTGCCCGTAGTGAGGGTGATCGTGGATCCGCGCAGCGCCCCCGGTCGTGGCCAAACGATTTCCGGGGGCGTTCGCATGTCCGGCCGGCGATCCGCCGGCCGCGCGCTCCGGCCCGTGGCCGAGTGCTTCTGGCACCTCCCGGCGGTGAAATTTCACTTCTCCGTTGAAGTTTCCCGCCGCCGGGTGAAACGCGCCACGATCAGTATGCGATTACCTCCACAGAGCGTCAACGCCTCCGCTTTCGCAGGCCTTGCCGCTCGTCGTGCGCAGTGCCAGTATCTGCAGGTCTTCGCAGCTTCAGTGAAATTGGGTGAATTTCTCCGACCAGGGTGAAGGAGACGTCCTGATGGCTCGTCCCGGGAGCCAGAGCGGAACCGGAGAGCTCGGCGTGCGGCTCCGCGAGCTCCGCGAATCCCGCGGCATGACGCAACTCCGGCTCGGGAGAGCCCTCGGCGTCGCGGTCTCCAGCATCTCCTCCTGGGAGAGCGGGGCGAAAACGCCGCCGCTGACCCGATTGGCCGACTACGCCACGTACTTCGCCGCCGGGGCGGTGACCGACGGCGTGCCGCCGGAGAACGCGCTGACCGGCGAGCAGCGCGAGGAGCGCCTGCGGCTCAAGCAGGAGCTCGACCGGATGCGGGCGGCGGACGAGGAACCCGGGGAAGCCGAAGCGCGCCAGGACTTCTGGCACTTCCCCGACGGCGGCCCCGTCCGCATCGTCACCGGCGGTCTCACCGAGAAGCACTGGTCCCCGCTGGGCACCCCGAGCGAGCCGAACTTCCTGTCGCTGGCCCGCTGCGCCGACCTCGACGCCGCCGTCGAGCTGTTCGGGCACGTGCGCGCGGCCAATCCGCGCTCGCAGGCCGAGATCCGGCTCGAACACCTCGGTGACGACGACCTGCGCGCGCACCTGGTGTTCCTCGGCAGCGGGGCGACCAACCCGTGGGTGGAGTGGCTGACCGCCGACTGGCCGGTCCGGCAGGTCCCCGACGACGACGTCGTCGACGGCTCGGTGTTCGAGATCGACGGCGAGCGGAGGCTCCGGCCGAGCTTCCGGGGCGACCAGCTCGTCGAGGACGTCGGGCTGCTCGCCCGGATCCCGAACCCGAACAACCTCCGCCGCACCCTGACGTTCTGCAGCGGGGTGTTCACCCGGGGCGGGTTCGGCGCGGTGCGCTGCCTGACCGATCCGGAGCTGCGCGACCGGAACCTGGCCCACCTCACCGACGAGGTCGCCGACCTCAACCGGTTCGGACTGCTGATGCGGGTTCCGGTGATGCGCCACGTCACCGGGACCCCGGACCTGCAGAACCCGGCGAACCGGCTCTACGAGTGGCGACCGAACACCTGAAGGGGGAGCGGATGGCGGAGCGGTCCGGGCTCGGCGCGCGGCTGCGGGCGCTGCGCCGCGAGCGCGGTCTCAAGCAGGGCGAGCTCGCGCGCGCCCTGGGCGTCGCGGTCTCCAGCGTCTCGCAGTGGGAGAGCGGGGTGAAGGTGCCGCCCCCGGCCCGGCTGGGCGACTACGCGACCTTCTTCGCGGTCGGAACCCCTTCCCGCAGCGGGAAGGTCCCACCCGCGGCGTCCCTCGGCGACGAGGAGCGCCGGGTCCGCGCGGAGATCAAGGAGGAGCTCGACCGGCTGCGCGCGGACCCGGTCGCGCCCGCGCCCGAGGTCCCGGACTTCTGGCGGTTCCCCGGCGGCGGACCGGTGCGCATCCTCACCGGCCGGGTGCCCTCCCGGAACCTCTCACCGCTGGCCGATCCGGAGCGGCGCAACTACATCGGCATGTCCTCCTACGCCGACGGCGACGCGCTCATCGAGCTCTACGGCCACCTGCGCGCGCTCAACCCCGAGGCCGACGTGCGGTTCGACATCGCCCGCCGGATCGACCCGAAGGACCTGCGGGCGCACCTGGTGCTGCTGGGCAGTCCTGCGATGAACCCGATGCGGCGCCAGGTGCGGTTCGGGTTGCCGGTCAAGCAGGTCGAGGTCGACGACGTCGGGCACGGCGAGGTCTTCGAGGTCGCCGACGAGGGGCGGCGGTACCGGCCGACGCTGCACGACGGCCGGCTGATCGAGGACGTCGGCCTGCTCGCCCGCTTCCCCAACCCCTACGACGTGCGCCGCACCCTGACCCTGTGCAGCGGCGTGTTCACCCGGGGCGGGTTCGGCGCGGTGCGCTGCCTGACCGATCCGCAGCTGCGCGCCCGCAACCACGAGATCCTGCGTTCGCGGTTCGGCGACAGCGGCAACTTCGGGATGCTCATGCGCGTTCCGGTGGTCCGCAACGCCACGGCGACCCCGGACCTGAGCAATCCCGACACCTGGATCCGGTCCTGGTCGCCGATCAAGACCTGAGCTTCGCTGGGCGATTCGTCGGAGGTCGTGGTTACCGTCGTGGCGTCCGCACCCCTCTTGGAGGAGCCATGACGAAGCTGGATTCGACGCAGCCCAACGGCACCCCGGCGTGGATCGACCTGGGGATCCCGGACCTCGATCGCGCGATGGAGTTCTACGGGGCGGTGTTCGGATGGGAGTTCGACGTCGGCCCGGAGGCGATGGGCCGCTACACGATGTGCCTGGTCGAGGGCCGCGAGGTCGCCGCGATCATGCCGAACCACGACGAGTCGGCGACGGAGTTCTGGTGGAACGTCTACTTCGCCACCGATGACGTCGCCACGACCGTGTCCAAGGCCGAGGCGGCCGGCGGGCAGGTGGTCGTGCCACCGATGGACGTGATGGACAAGGGCCGGATGGCGCTCGTCAAGGACCCGGTCGGCGCCCAGTTCGGGCTCTGGCACGGCCAGAACCACGTCGGAACGCGCCTGGTCAACGAGCCGAACGCGTTGCTGCGCAACGATCTCGTCACCCCCGACCCCGGTGCCGCACGGGCGTTCTACGCCTCCGTGTTCGACTTCGGGCTGGACTCCGACGGCTACCTGGGTGATGACGATTTCACGTTCCTGCGCCGCCCGGACGGCCACGAGATCGGCGGCATCGTCGGCGACCCCGCGGCCACGTCCTCGGCCTGGGGCACGCTGTTCATGGTCGACGACGCCGACGCGACCGCCCAGCGGGCCGCGGCCGCGGGAGGTACCGCGGCCGCGCCCTACGACATGGTCTACGGCCGCATGGCCGAGATCCGGGACCCGTTCGGCACCCCGTTCTCGGTGGGAGCGCCCAAGTTCGGGGGCTGATCCGCCACCGGGGCGTGATCGGGATCTCCTCGCGCGGCGAACCGGTGCTCAGCTCGCGTGTCGGGGGCCCGGGGCGCGGGAACGGGGTTGTCAGCGGGTCGCGTCCGGATAGGCTGGGGGCGCTGGTGGTTCGTCCGGGCGGTTGCGCTGAGCGCGGTTCGGGCGAGGCAAGAGGGAACCCGGTGCGAATCCGGGACTGCCCCGCAGCGGTGAGCGGGAACGACCGCCGTCATGAGCACTGGGCCTCGCGGCCTGGGAAGCGACGGCCAGTAGGTCCGTTCGGTGGACGGGGAAGTTTTCATGAGAACTTCCCCCCGACACACCGACGGTTGCCCGCGAGTCCGAATACCTGCCATCGGTGCGCGCGCCGCCGGCGCGCGCTGGTCCGAGGTCTCGCGGGAGGACCTGGCGGACGACCGGTGGGCGAGGTGCGCCCGCGGGTCGGCGCGCCTGTCGCGAGGACCTCGACCGTCGAAGTCGAGCTCGCGAGGAGAGAGCGTTGACCAGCAAGATCGGATCCACCGTCCTCGGATATCCCCGGATCGGCCCGAACCGGGAGCTCAAGCGCGCCCTGGAGTCCTACTGGGCCGGGCGCAGCGACGAGGCGGAACTGCGCGAGGTCGCGCGCACGCTGCGGGAGAACACCTGGCGGGGGCTGGCCCAGGCCGGCCTCGACTCGGTGCCGGGCACCACGTTCTCCTACTACGACCAGGTCCTGGACACCGCCGTCACCTTCGGCGCCGTCCCACCCCGCTACGCCGAGCTGGGACTCGGCGCGCTGGACACCTACTTCGCGATGGCGCGCGGTACCGAGGCGGTGCCGCCGCTGGAGATGACGAAGTGGTTCGACACCAACTACCACTACCTGGTGCCCGAGATCGGCCCGGACACGCGCTTCGCGCTCACCGACACCACAGTCGTCGAGCAGTTCCGGGAGGCCCGGAAGCTGGGCGTCGAGACCCGGCCGGTCCTGGTGGGGCCGTTGACCTTCCTGCTGCTCAGCAAGCCCGCGGTGGAGGGTTTCGACCCGCTCGACAAGCTCGCCGAGCTCACCGATGCCTACGAGGGCCTGCTCGGTGAGCTGCACCGCGCGGGGGCGGAGTGGGTGCAGCTCGACGAGCCCGCCCTGGCCGCCGACCGGACGCCGGGGGAGCTCGACGCGCTGCGCAACACCTACCGGCGGCTCGGCGACCTGACCGAACGGCCCGCGATCCTGTCCGCCTGCTACTTCGGCGATCCCGGAGACGCGCTCGGGGTGCTCGCCTCGACGCCCGTCGAGGGCATCGCGGTCGACCTCGTCACCGATCCGTCCACTCAGGACAACGTCGTGGCCACCACCGGGCTGCGGGACAAGGTCCTGGTCGCGGGCGTGGTCGACGGCCGCAACGTCTGGCGCGCCGATCTCGACCGGTGCCTGATCACCGCGGCCACGCTGCTCGGTTCGGCCGACGAGCTCGCCCTGGGCACCTCCTGCCCGCTGCTGCACGTGCCCTACGACGTCGACGCCGAACCGAGCCTGGATCCGCAGGTCAAGCCGTGGTTGTCGTTCGCAGCGCAGAAGGTCCGCGAGGTCGTCACCCTCGGCCTCGCCCTGCGGGAGGGACGGGACGTCGTCGACGCCGAGCTCGCCGACGCGCGCGCCGCCATCGCCGACCGGGCCGCGGCCGAGCGGGTCCGCAACAACCGCGTCCGCGCCAGGCTCGACTCGCTCCGGCCGGGTGACTCGCGGCGCGCGGACTACCCGGAACGGCAAGCCGCGCAGGAGAAGTCGTTGCGGCTGCCGCCGCTGCCGACCACCACGATCGGCTCCTTCCCGCAGACCACCGACGTCCGCAAGGCCCGCGCGGCGCTGCGGGCCGGGCGCATCGACCAGGCCACCTACCGGCAGCGGATGCGCGACGAGGTCGAGCGCGTCATCGCGCTGCAGGAGGACCTCGGGCTCGACGTGCTCGTGCACGGCGAACCCGAGCGCAACGACATGGTCCAGTACTTCGCGGAGCAGCTCGAAGGCTTCGCCACCACCGATCACGGCTGGGTGCAGTCCTACGGTTCCCGCTGCGTCCGGCCGCCGATCCTGTTCGGCGACGTGTGGCGGCCGGAACCGATGACCGTGGAGTGGGCCGAGCACGCGCAGCGGCTCACCGACAAGCCCGTCAAGGGCATGCTCACCGGCCCGGTGACGATCCTGGCGTGGTCGTTCGTGCGCGACGACCAGCCGCAGGCCGACACCGCGCGCCAGGTCGCGCTGGCCGTCCGCGACGAGGTCCGCGACCTGGAGGCCGCCGGGATCCGCGTGGTGCAGGTCGACGAACCCGCGCTGCGCGAACTCCTCCCGCTGCGCGCCGACCAGCGCCCGGCCTACCTGGACTGGGCGGTGGAGTCGTTCCGGCTCGCGACGTCCGGGGTGGCGGAGGCGACGCAGATCCACACCCACCTGTGCTACTCGGAGTTCGGCGACGTCATCGACGCGATCGTGGCCCTCGACGCCGACGTCACCAGCATCGAGGCGGCCCGCTCGCGCATGGAGGTCCTCGCCGACCTCAACGAGGTCGGCTTCGACCGGGGCGTGGGCCCGGGCGTCTACGACATCCACTCGCCCCGCGTTCCCGGTGTCGAGGAGATGGCCGAGCTGCTCAAGACCGCTGTGCAGGCCGTTCCGGCCGAACGCCTGTGGGTCAACCCCGACTGCGGTCTCAAGACGCGCGACTACGCCGAGGTCGAACGTGCCCTCCGCAACATGGCGGAGGCGGCCCACCGCCTCCGAGCCTGACCGCCCCGGAAACCGGGGGCGAGCCTGACCAAAGGCTCGCCCCCGGGCCCCGGCGGCGGCTCACTGTGACAACGGTCGTTGCAAGTGGACGGTTTTAGCCATAATCACCCATGATCAATGTCCGTTATGCCCGGTCAATTATGGCTAAAACCGTCACCTGGTGACCAACGGTCCCGCGGCGGCGGTCAGTCCCAGCTCAGCGCCGCGCCCGACTGGTACTCGGTGACCCGGGTTTCGAAGAAGTTCTTCTCCTTCTTGAGGTCCATCGTTTCCGACATCCAGGGGAAGGGGTTGTCCGTCTCGGGGAAGACCGGTTCCAGGCCGAGCTGGGCGCAGCGGCGGTTGGTGATGAAGTGCATGTACTGCTCGCACAGCTCGGCGTTGAGCCCGAGCATCCCGCGCGGCATGGTGTCCCGGCCGTAGGCGTTCTCCAGCTCGCACGCCTCGCGCAGCATCGTGCGGGCCTCCTGCTGGAACTCGGGGGTCCACAGGTGCGGGTTCTCCAGCTTGATCTGGTTGATGCAGTCGATCCCGAAGTTCAGGTGGATCGACTCGTCGCGCAGGATGTACTGGTACTGCTCGGCGATCCCGACCATCTTGTTCCGCCTGCCCAGCGACAGGATCTGCGCGAACCCGGTGTAGAACCACATGCCCTCGAAGATCACGTAGAACGCGATGAGGTCCCGCAGGAACGCCTGATCGGCCTCCGGCGTCCCGGTCGCGAAGTCCGGGTTCTCCAGGTTCTGGGTGTAGCGCAGCGCCCACGCGTCCTTGTCGGCGATCGACGGGACCTCCCGGTAGGCGTTGAACAGCTCGCCCTCGTCCAGCCCCAGGCTCTCGCAGATGTACTGGAACGTGTGGGTGTGCACGGCCTCCTCGAAGGCCTGCCGCAGCAGGTACTGCCGGCACTCCGGGTTGGTCAGGTGGCGGTACACGGCGAGCACGATGTTGTTGGCCACCAGCGATTCCGCCGTCGCGAAGAACCCGAGGTTGCGCTTGAGCATGGTGCGCTCGTCGTTGGTGAGCCCGTCGCGGGACTTCCACAGCGCGATGTCGGCCTGCATCGACACCTCGGTGGGCATCCAGTGGTTGTTGCACCCCGACAGGTACTTGTCCCACGCCCAGCCGTACTTCAGCGGCAGCAGCTGGTTGACGTCCGCCCGGGAGTTGATCATCGCCTTGTCGGTGACGTCGACGCGTCCGCCGTCGCGGTCGATGGCGCCCAATCCGGTCGCGGTGCTCATCTGGGAAGTCACTGGCATGCCTCGCATTCCGGGTCCTCCACCGAGCAGGCGGCCGGGACGGCGTTGAGCTTGCCGTCGGTGCCGCGCAGCGTGGACTTCTCCACGTGGGTGGCGCTGGAGGAGCGCAGGTAGTAGGTGGTCTTGAGGCCCTTGCGCCAGGCCAGCCGGTAGAGCTCGTCGAGCTTGCGGCCGCTGGGCGTGGCCAGGTACAGGTTCAGCGACTGGGCCTGGTCGATCCACTTCTGCCGCCGCGCCGCGGCCTCGACCAGCCACCGCGGCTCGATCTCGAAAGCCGTGGCGTAGAGGGACTTCAGCTCGTCGGGGATCCGGTCGATCGGTCCCAGCGAGCCGTCGAAGAACTTCAGGTCCGCCACCATCGCCTCGTCCCACAGCCCGGCGCGCTTGAGGTCGGCCACCAGGTGCGGGTTGACCACGGTGAAGTCACCGGACATGTTCGACTTGACGTAGAGGTTGCGGTACAGCGGCTCGATCGACTGCCCGACACCGCAGATGTTGGCGATGGTCGCGGTCGGCGCGATCGCCATCACGTTGGAGTTCCGCATCCCGTTGGAGCGCACGCGTTCCCGGAGTGAAGACCAGTCCAGAGTGGACGAGGAGTCCAGGTCGCGGGAATCCCGCAGGAACTCCTGCGAGTCGATCGGCAGCACGCCCCGGCTCCACAACGATCCCTCGAACGTCTCGTAGCGCCCGCGCTCCTCGGCCAGGCGGCTCGACGCCGCGATCGCGTGGTAGCTGATCTCCTCCATGCTGCGGTCGGCGAAGGCCACCGCCTCCGGCGAGGACATCGGGATCCGCTGGGCGAGCAGCGCGTCGGAGAACCCCATCAACCCGAGCCCGACCGGCCGGTGCCGGGAGTTGGACCGCTCGGCCTCGGGGATCGTGTAGAAGTTGATGTCGATGACGTTGTCCAGCATCCGCACCGCCGTGCGCACGGTCGCGGCCAGCCGTTCGCGGTCGAGCCCGTCGGCGGTGACGTGCCGGGCGAGGTTCACCGACCCCAGGTTGCAGACCGCGACCTCATCGGCGGCGGTGTTCAGCGTGATCTCGGTGCACAGGTTCGACGAGTGCACCACGCCGGCGTGCCGCTGCGGCGAGCGCAGGTTGCACGGGTCCTTGAAGGTGATCCACGGGTGCCCGGTCTCGAACAGCATGGTCAGCATCCGCCGCCACAGCTCCACCGCGCGCACCCGCCGGAACACCCGGATCTCGCCGCGATCGGCCGCGGCTTCGTAGGCGCGGTAGCGCTCGGCGAACTCCTCGCCGTAGAGGTCGTGCAGGTCGGGGGTCTCGTCCGGGGAGAACAGGGTCCAGGACTCGTCGGCCTCGACGCGGTGCAGGAACTCGTCGGGCACCCAGTTCGCGGTGTTCATGTCGTGGGTGCGCCGCCGGTCGTCGCCGGTGTTCTTGCGCAGGTCGAGGAACTCCTCGACGTCGATGTGCCAGGTCTCCAGGTAGGCGCACACCGCGCCCTTGCGCTTGCCGCCCTGGTTGACCGCCACCGCCGTGTCGTTGGCGATCTTGAGGAACGGCACCACGCCCTGCGACTCGCCGTTGGTGCCGTGGATGTGCGCGCCGATGCCGCGCACCGGGGTCCAGTCGTTGCCCAGGCCACCGGAGTACTTGGCCAGCAGCGCGTTGTTCCGGTACGAGCTGAAGATCGACTGCAGGTCGTCGTCCACAGTGGTCAGGAAGCACGAGGACAGCTGCGGCCGGGTGGTCCCGGAGTTGAACAGCGTGGGCGTGGAGGCCATGAAGTCGAACGACGACAGCAGCCGGTAGAACTCGACGGCCCGCGCGTCGCGGTCGTCCTCGCGCAGCGCCAGGCCCATCGCGACCCGCATGAAGAACGCCTGCGGCAGCTCGAAGCGGGTGCCGCCGTCGTGCAGGAAGTACCGGTCGTAGAGGGTCTGCAGCCCCAGGAAGTCGAAGGCCAGGTCGCGCTCGGCCTCCAGCGCCGCGCCCAGGCGCGGCAGGTCGAAGCGCGCCAGCTCCGGGTCCAGCCGGCCCAGGTCGATGCCGTGCCGCACGTAGTCGGCGAAGTAGGCGGCGTAGTCGTCGCGCATCTGGTCCTGGTCGGCCTGCCGCGGCGTTCCGGCGAGGTGGCTGAGCGCTTCGCCGCGCAGCTTGTCCAGCAGCAGCCGCGCGGTGACCCGGGAGTAGTTCGGCTCGGACTCCACGAGCGTGCGCGCGGACATGATGAGCGCTTCGCTCAGCTCGGCCTCGCCGATCCCGGGGTAGATGTTGCGCTCGACCTCGGTGAGCACCGCCGACGGGTCCACGTCGACGAGCCCCGCGCAGGCCTGCTCGACCACGGTGGACGCCCGGGTGAGCGGAATGGGTTCGGACAGTGCGGTGTCGGTCACCGGGACTCTCTCCTCGCGAGCTCGGAAGTCGTGCCCGGAACCGGCGGCGACAGCACGCGAGGACGCGACGGCAGCGCTCGTCGCATGTCCGCGTGGACCCTCCCGCGAGGTCCCGGACGGCGCGCACGGTCGTGCGCGCGCCGATGGCAGGTCTTCGGACTCACGGGCGTCCGGTCTCGTTCGGGGGCGGGGAAGTTTTCATGAAAACTTCCCCACCACGAGACCGGTCCTACTAACCGTCGCTTCCCGAACCCGAGGGGTTCAGTGCGTGATGACGGCGGTCGTTCCCGTTCACCGCTGCGGGGCAGTCCCGGATTCGCACCGGGTTCCCTGTTGCCACACCGGACCCGCGCGGGCCCGGTGAACCACCAGCGAGCGACACTCTACATGTGGGGTCTGAGGCGACGTCCAACACCAACATGGGCGTGTCGGAGCGAGAAATGAGTCACTTCCCGAACCACCGCTCCAACCGCTCGGCGAGCTCGCCGCGATCGTCCCCGGCCCACGCCACGTGCCCGTCCGGACGCAGCAGGACGGCGGGCGAGTCCAGCTCCTCCGCGACGTCGACGACGTGATCGACCCGGTCCTCCCAGCCCTCCACCGACAATCCGCCGGTCTGGTCGAGCAGCAGCCCGCGCCCGGCGTGCATCCGCTCGTAGAGGCGGCCGCCGCGCAGCGTCAGGTCTCGCATCCGCTTGCCCACCAAGGGGTTCTCGTCGCCGAGGTCGTAGCGCACCTCGGTCGCGATGATCTTCTCCGTCAGGTGCCGGGCGACCACGTCGAACTCCATCAGCTCCGCCACCAGCCGCCGCACCGCCCGCGATCCGGGGTCGGTGGCCATCAGCTGCATCTGCGCCCGCGTGTTGTCCAGGACGTCGGCGGCCACCGGGTGCCGCTCGTCCTGGTAGGTGTCGAGCAGGTCGTCCGGAGCCCACCCGGCGAGCTCGGCGGCGAGCTTCCAACCCAGGTTGAAGGCGTCCTGCAGCCCCAGGTTGAGGCCCTGGCCGCCGACCGGGGGGTGGACGTGCGCGGCGTCGCCGGCCAGCAGCACCCGCCCCGACCGGTACCGCTCGGCCTGGCGGGTGGCATCGCCGAACCGCGCGAGGCGGCGCGGGGAGTGGACGCCGAAGTCGCTGCCCGCGACGGCGACCAGCCGACTCCGCAGCTCGTCGAGCCCCGGTGGCGCGGTGGCCACACCCGCGGCGGGCACGACCACTCGGCACCACCCGTCGTCGAGCGGACCGATCCCGAACCGCTTCTGCGTCTCCCGCACCTCGGCCGTCACCGCCGCCATCTCCTCCGGGGAGGCGGTCGCCTTCACCTCGGCCAGCAGCGTGTCCGCCCGCGACGGTTCGCCGGGGAAACCGATCCCGCACAGCTTGCGCACGGTGCTGCGCCCGCCGTCGCACCCGACCAGGAAGCGTCCCCGCAGCTCGGAGCCGTCGGCGAGCTCGGCCGTGACCCCGTCGGAGTCCTGGGCGAGCCCCACCAGCCCGCACCCGCGCCGCAGATCCACGTCGAGCTCCCGGGCCCGCTCGGTCAGCAGCCGCTCGGTGGTGGTCTGCGGGATGCCCAGCACGTACCCGTGCGCGGTGTCCAACTCGGTGGGCGCGGGCGCGGAGATCGCCGCGAAGAAGCCCCCGAGCGGGTACTTCGTCCCCTCGTCCAGGAACCGCTCCAGCAACCCGCGCTGGTCCAGGATCTCGATGCTGCGCACGTGCAACCCCAGCGCCCGCACGAAACCGGTGGGTTCGGCGGCCTCCTCGACCACGACCACGCCCACTCCGCGCAGCCGCAGCTCGGCGGCCAGCATCAACCCGGTGGGCCCAGCCCCCACCACGATCGCATCAGTCACGAAAACCCCCAGGCCAACCGCGCCGCGAACACCCATATCCGCAGGTCACGGGTCATGCTCAAAGGAGTTTGCACCACCCCCGGGGCCTTGCCGCAAGCCCCGGGGTGCGCTATATGTTGAGCACGGCGGGGAGAACACCGCCGACTTCGCCCTGCGCCTCAGCGGGCCTGGAACAGCTCCAGCACGTTGCCCGACGGATCTCGCAGCAGGACCTGCCGGCCGCCTGGACCGCGGACGACGTCGTTGCGGAAATCAACGCCTTCCGCGCGCAGCCGATCCACCTCGGCAGCGAGATCATCGACGATGAGGTGGATCCGGTTCCACCCGCCTGGCCCGGGGACCGCGCCGTCCGGCATCGGCCGCCCGGCTGAACTTGCCGGACCGCTCAGCAGCAGCCGGAGGTTTCCCCGGGTGACGTCGGCGAACGCCGGCGCGAAGTCGTTCCGAACGGTGAAGCCGAGATGGCCGGTGTAGAAGTCGATGGCCTCGTCGACGTCATCGACCATGTACCTGACGCTGACGAAATCACTGGCGTTGTCGGACATGGCCGTTCCTCCCTCGTCGTCACATCCTGTGGACCGGTGGGCTCACCCTGATGAGCCCGGCCGGAGGGACGGTGTGACAGGTGGCGGGAGACGACCAGCTCGCTCAGCGGTTCGAGCAGCACCGGCCGCGACTTCGCGCGGTGGCCTACCGGATGCTCGGGTCGGTGAGCGACGCGGAGGACGCGGTGCAGAACGCCTGGCTGCCGCTGAGCCGCGCGGAGCCCGGCGACATCGGCAACCTCGGTGGCTGGTTGACCACGGTCGTCGCTCGCGAAGCGCTGCACCTGCTGCGCTCACGTCGGCGTCGCCGTGAAGAGCTCGGCGACACCCCGCTGCCTGACCCCGTGGTCTCGGCCGACGGCGATGATCCGGAGCAGAAGGCGCTGCTCGCCGACTCGGTCAGCCTCGCGCTGCTGGTGGTGCTGGAGTCGCTCAGCCCGGCCGAGCGGTTGGCCTTCGTGCTGCACGACATGTTCGAGGTGCCCTTCGACGAGGTCGCGCCGCTGGTGGACCGCACCCCTGCGGCGGCCAGGCAGCTCGCGAGTCGTGCGCGGCGACGCGTCCGAGGTGCGGCCCCACCCGCCCCCGACGAGGACGACGCCAGGCAGCGCGCGGTGGTGGACGCGTTCTTCGCCGCGGCTGCAGGCGGCGACTTCGCCGAGCTGGTGCGGCTGCTCGACCCCGACGTCGTCTTCCGCGCCGATTACGGCGGCCGGAGGCGGCCTGAGGTGTATCGAGGAGCTGAGCACATCGCCCGGCAGTCCCGGGCGAGTCGCGGCGCCGAAATCCACCCGGTGCTCGTCAACGGCCTGCCCGGCGTGGTCACCGCCCGGTCCGGCCGCCCGGTGTCGATCATGGCCTTCACCGTGGTGGGCGGTCGCATCGTGGAGATCGACGGCATCCGCGACGCCGAACGGGTGCGGCGACTGACCGCGGGGGTCGTGCGGTTCCGCTGGTGACGGCCGTGCCGTGACGGGCACGGGCATCCCGCGGTTCCGTCCGGAGCGGACTTCCCGGTAGCTGATCAGCGCAGCGCCTGCGAGCCCAGGACGGACAACAACCGCAACTTCTCGTGGCTCTCGCTGCCGGGAACGGCGGTGTAGACGAGCAGGGAGTGCGACTGGTCCGGGTCGAGCAGCGTCTGGCAGGTCAGCTCCAACGCGCCGACCTCGGGGTGGAGGAAGTGCTTGACCTCCCTGGGGCGGATGCCGATCTCGTGCTCCTCCCACACCTGCCGGAACTCCTCGCTCTCGGCCAGCAGCAGTTCGGCGTAGTCCGCGGCGCGGGAACCCGGCCCCCGCAGCGTGGCCACCGCGCGCAGCCCGGAGACGAACACGCGCGTGAGGAACTCGTGCTCCTCCGGGGCGTAGCGACACCGCGTCCCGGGGTCGGTGAACCACCGGTACCCGATGCTGCGCGCCGGGCCGCTGAAGCCGGTGAGGTCACCGGTGAGCGCGACACCCAACCGCGTCTGCCGGAGCGTCTCGCCGAGCTCGGTGACGATCTCCGCGGGCGTGTCGTCCAGCCGGTCGAGGACGCGCAGCAGACCGGGGCTGATGTGCTCGCTGTCCGCGCCCCGAGCGGGCGGGACGTGCCCGGCGAGCCGGAACAGGTGGTCGCGCTCGTCGAGGGAGAGGTGGAGTCCTTGCGCGATGGAGGCGATCATCTGCTCGGACGTCCGAGGCCCGCGTTCCCGTTCGAGTCGCGCGTAGTAGTCGGTCGACATGTGGCACAGCGCGGCCACCTCCTCCCGCCGCAGCCCGCGAGTCCGGCGGCGTTGTCCGCGAGGCAGGCCGACGTCCTCGGGTTGCAGGGACTCGCGGCGGCGCCGGAGGAACTCCGCCAGCCCTGCCCGATCGATCGTCATGCGCACGTTTCTACCGCTCGCGCACCCCGGCAGCCACGGATCGTCGATCCGCCCTTGCCGAGTTGTCCGGGCCGCGGCGGTGGTCGAGGCTCCGATCAGCGGACTTGCTGATCAGCGGATCGAGAATCCCTGCACGGCGCCGGTGCCTTCCACGACGGTGGAGGCGACAACACGGACTTCCAGGAGTGGGAACATGCCGCGCACACCCATCGACATCACCGTCCCCGACCTGTCCGGCAAGCGCGCCGTCGTCACCGGCGCGAGCGACGGGATCGGCCTCGGCATCGCCACGAGGCTCGCCGCGGCCGGGGCCGAGGTGCTCCTGCCCGTTCGCAACCCGGGCAAGGGCGCGGCGGCGATCACCACGATCCGTCGGTCGGCACCTCGCGCTGAGGTCTCGCTCCGCGAGCTCGACCTGTCCTCGCTCTCCTCCGTCGCAGCGCTCGGTGAGACGCTGCGAGCCGAGGGACGGCCGATCCACCTGCTCATCAACAACGCCGGGGTCATGACCCCGCCCGATCGGCAGACGACGTCCGACGGGTTCGAGCTGCAGTTCGGCACCAACCACCTCGGCCACTTCGCCCTGGTGGCCCACCTGCTGCCGCTGCTGCGCGCCGGCCGGGCGCACGTGACCTCGCAGGTCAGCGTCGCGGCCAGGCGGGGAGCGATCAACTGGGACGACCTGAACTGGGAGCGCGGGTACGACGGCATGAAGGCCTACCGCCAGTCCAAGATCGCGTTCGGGCTCTTCGGCCTCGAACTGGACCGGCGCAGTCGGGCCCACGGCTGGGGCATCACGAGCAACCTCTCCCATCCCGGGGTGGCTCCGACGAGTCTGCTCGCCGCACGTCCCGAGGTCGGACGCTCCCGGGACACACTGGGCGTTCGCCTGATTCGCGCCCTGTCCGCGCGCGGCATCCTGGTCGGGACGGTCCGCACCGCCCAACTGCCCGCGCTCCACGCCGCCACCTCGCCCGACGCCGAGCGCGGCGGGTTCTACGGCCCGCGCGGCCCGGGCCGCATGGGTGGCCCGCCCGGCGCGCAGAAGCTCTACGCGCCGCTTCGCAAGTCCGAGGACGCCCGCCGCCTCTGGCAGATCTCCGAGGAACTCACGAAAACCCCCATCCCCCACAGCTGAGAGGCGGCCGGGGAGATGTCGGCGCCCGACGGTCCGGCGTCACCGGACGCTGCGGAAGTTGCTCGCCGGGACGTGGAGCGCTTCTCCGCTGGTGAAGGTGAGCGCGACGGAGTCGGGGAGCCAGGTCACGTCGCGGATGGCGGGAGGTTCGGCGCCGAAGGAGAGCTCGACCGGGTAGTAGTGCTCGGCGGCGTTCGGGCCGAGCCGGAGCTCGTAGCTCGTGCCCGTGATGGTGCGGAGCTCCACCAGGTAGAGGTCGCTGGACCACCGGGCGCCCGAGTGCTCGTAGGTGACGCCCGCTTCCCCGGAGGACTCGTGGTGCAGGACTTCGGTGCGCACCGTGATCGAGGGGCCCAGGATCAGGATCGCGGCCGGCAGAGCCACCGCCGAGGCGATGATCGGGAGTGTCTTGCGCACCGGGGGAGTGTCCCAGCGGTGGGTCCGCGCCCTCGCGCGGACCCACCGCACGGGTCAGTGGATGTGCGAGCCGCCGTTGATGTCGTAGGTGACACCGGTGAGGTAGCTCGACTCCGGGCGGCACAGGAAGGCGATGACGTCGGCGACGTCGGAGACCTGACCTGCGCGGCGGGTCGGGATGTCGGCGATCATGGCGGCCTTGCGCTCCGGGTCGAGCTTGCCCGCCGTGATGTCGGTGTCGATCAGGCCCGGGGCCACCGAGTTCACGGTGACGCCGGACGGGCCCAGCTCGCGGGCCAGGGCGCGGGAGAACCCGAGCAGACCGGCCTTGGCCGCCGAGTAGGCGACACCGCCGAACACGCCGCCGCCGCGCTCCGCCGAGACCGACGAGAGGTTCACGATGCGGCCGAAACCGCGCGAGACCATGCCGTCGACGACCCGCTTGGTCATCAGGTAGCTGCCCCGGACGTTGACCTCAAAGACCCGGTCCCACTCCTCGTCGGAGACCTCCACGAACGGCACCGGCGAGGTGATGCCCGCGTTGTTGACCAGCGCCCCGATCTCCGGCAGCGACGACTCCACGGTGGACACCGCCGCGTCCACGGCGGCCTTGTCGGTGACGTCGCAGACCGCGCCGACCGCCGACACGCCGTGCGCCTCGGCGACGGCGTCGGCGACGTTCTTGGCGCTGGCCTCGTCGATGTCGAGGACGGCGATGTTCCAGCCCTGCGCGGCCAGGGCGTGCGCGATGCCCTGGCCGATGCCGCGCGGCGAGCCCGCGCCCGTGACGATGGCTGTGCGATTCATGTTGTCTCCCAAGTGGAATCAGCCGAGTTCGGCGAGGACGCGCTTCTTGATCTGCGGCACCGACAGCCCGTAGCGGTCGTGCAGCGTCGGCAGCGCTCCGGCGGCGAGGAACTCGTCCGGCAGGCCGATCGGCACGATCCGCTCACCGACCCCGTTGAAGGCCAGGCAGGACGCCACCGACTCGGCCAGACCACCGACGACCGTGTGGTTCTCCAGCGTCACCACCAGCCGCCCCTTGCCGACGGCGGCCAGGATCGCCTGCGTGTCCAGGGGTTTGATGGTCGGCGCGTGCAGCACCGCCACGTCCACGTTGTCGTCGGCCAGCTCGGCGGCCGCTGACAGGGCGCGCATCGTCATCAAACCGCTGGAGATCATCAGCACGTCCCGCCCGGTGCGCAGCTCGGCCGCCTTGCCCAGCTGGAACCGGTAGTCGTACTCGTCGAGGACGGTGGGCACCGCGCCGCGCAGCAGCCGCAGGTAGGTCGGCCCGGGGGAGTCGGCGAGCTGCGGCACCGCCTGCTCGATGTCCACCGAGTCGCACGGGTCCACGATCGTCAGGCCCGGGATGCCGCGCAGGATCGCGATGTCCTCGGTGGCCTGGTGGCTCGGGCCGTAGCCGGTGGTCAGGCCCGGCAGCCCGCCGATGACGTTGACGTTCAGGCCCGGTTCGGCGATGTCCAGGCACAGGAAGTCGTAGGCCCGTCGCGTCGCGAACACCGAGTAGGTCGAGGCGAACGGCGTCAGCCCCACCTCGGCCATCCCCGCCGCAGCGGCCAGCAGCGCCTGCTCGGCCATGCCCATCTGGAAGAACCGGTCCGGGAAGGCTTCCCGGAAGACGTGCATGTCGGTGTACTTGGCCAGGTCGGCCGAGAGCCCGACGACGTCCTGGCGCTCCTCGCCGAGCTCGGCGAGCGCGTGGCCGAACGGGGCCTTGGTGGTCTTCTGGCCCTCGTCGGCGAACGAGGCGATCATCGCCGACGTGGTGGCCTTCTTGGTCGCGGTCGTCATGCCCCGGCCTCCTGCAGGTGGTCGCGTGCCAGTTGCCACTCGTGCGGTTCGACCCGCATGAAGTGCGCCTTCTCCCGGGCTTCCAGGAACGGGACGCCGCGTCCGACCTGCGTGTCGCAGATCAGCACCGACGGCGAACCCCGGTGCTCCCGCAGCCCGTCGAGCGCGGTCACCAGCGCGTCGACGTCGTTCCCGTTGACGCGCACCGCGTTCCAGCCGAACGCCTCCCACTTGGCCTGGATCGGCTCGGTGCGCAGCACGTCGACCGTCGGCCCGTCGGCCTGCAGCGCGTTGACGTCCACCAGCGCGATGAGGTTGTCGAGGCCGTGGTGCGAGGCGGCCAGCGCGGCCTCCCAGGTGGAGCCCTCGTCCAGCTCGCCGTCCGAGAGCAGGTTGTAGACCCGCGCCGGATTCCCCTTGTGCCGCAACCCGATCGACATGCCCACGGCCACGCCCAGGCCGTGCCCGAGCGAGCCGCCGGAGATCTCCATGCCCGGCGTGTAGCTGGCCATGCCCGACATCGGCAGCCGCGAGTCGTCGGTGGCGTAGGTCTGCAGCTCGTCGACGTCGATCACGCCGGCCTCGGCCAGCGCCGCGTACAGCGCGATCGCGTAGTGGCCGATGGACAGCAGGAACCGGTCGCGCTCCTCCCATTCCGGGTCCTGCGGGCGGAGCCGCAGCTGGTCGGCGTACATCACGGCCAGCAGGTCGGCGACGCCGAGCGCCTGGGCGATGTAGCCCTGCCCCTGCAGCTCGCCCATGTCCAGGGCGTTCTTGCGGATGCGGCGCGCGGACTCCGCGATCCGCCGCGTTCGATCAGACAACTGCTTCCTCCTTCGTGGCGGCGCGCTCCAGGGCGTCGACCTCCGCCTTCTGCTTCGGACCCCACGTCTCGCGGGTGAGCACCGCGGCGACCAGGCCCAGCACGCCGTACCCGCTGAACAGCAGCGCCGGTCCGGTCCAGCCGAACTGGCCGTAGAGGGCGGTGGCGATCATCGGCGTGAACCCCGAGACGACGGCGGAGATCTGGTAGGCCAGCGACGCACCGGCCGTGCGGGTCTTGGTCTCGAACAGCTCCGAGAACCAGGCGCCCTGCACCCCGGCCAGCGAGTTCTGGCAGATCGCGTAGCTGATCACGAAGGCCACCACGATCAGCACCGCGGAACCGGTGTTGGTCAGCAGGAACATCGGCACGCCCCACGCCACCGCGATGACGCAGCCCAGCAGGTAGACCGGGCGCCTGCCGAAGACGTCCGAGAAGTGGCCCCACAGCGTGGTGGCGGCGATGCCGATCCCGGCGGCCGTGGTCAGCGCGAGCAGGCTCAGCGATCCCTCGGTGGGCGCGCTGCCGAGCTTGAGGTAGGTGAGCATGAACGTCACCGACACCGCGTAGCCGGCGGTCTCGACCACGCGCAGGCAGAACGTGCGCAGCACGTTGCGCCAGTCGTCCCGCAGCACCTGCATGATCGGGTTGCGGGCGACCTCGCCGGAGTCCTTGAGCTCCTCGAACTCCGGCGACTCGTCGATCTTGAGCCGGATCAGGATGCCGACCACGATCAGCACCGCCGAGAGCAGGAACGGGATCCGCCAGGTCAGGGTCCCGTCGAGTCCGGCGCTCGTCAGGAACGCCAGGTTCGCCAGCAGCAGTCCGACGGGGAATCCGGCCTGGGTGATCCCGGTGTAGAGACCTCGTCGGCGCCAGGGCGCGTGCTCGAAGGTCATCAGGATCGCGCCGCCCCACTCGGCCCCGAAGGCCAGGCCCTGCACGATGCGCACGGCCACCAGCAGCACCGGCGCCCACACGCCGACCTGCTGGTAGGTGGGCAGGCAGCCGATGAGCACCGTGGCGATGCCCATCAGCAGGAGCGAGGACACCAGCACCGGCTTGCGGCCGATCCGGTCGCCCAGGTGACCGGCGATGATGCCGCCGAGCGGGCGCGCGGCGAAGCCGACGCCGAGGGTCGCGAACGACATCAGCGACGCCGACAGCGGGTCGGAGTCGGGGAAGAACGCGTCGCCGAAGTAGAGGGCTGCGGCGGTGCCGAAGCCGATGAAGTCGTAGGTCTCGATGGTCGCGCCGACCCCGCAGCCGACGGCGACCCTGAACTTGTCCGGGCTGCCGTCGATCGACGCCCGAGCGGTGGAGCTTGCCATCGCGATCCTCCTTGACCGGGTGGCTGAGTGTTGAGTGTCAACAGTCAATGTTGACAGTCATCATAAGTCCGGTCGGGGAGGTGTCAAGGACGGGTTCTCAAGCCCCCGGCAGGGGTCAGCTCTTGCTGTTGAGCCGTTCGACCGCGCTCGCCATGTGCTCGCGCAGCACCCGCACGGCCGTCTCCGCGTCGCCGCGCTCGATTGCCTCGACTATCGGCCGGTGGTGGCCCGCCGACATGGGGAAGCGGCGGTTCTCGGTGGACGCGCTCATCACCACGACCCGGATCGGTCCCTCCAGGTGGCGCCAGGTGTCGAGCAGGATCGAGTTGCCCGACAGCGCGCACAGCTGCGCGTGGAAGGCCAGGTCGGCCTCCAGCTGCTCGGCGAGGTCGCCGGTCGCGGCTTCGAGCTTGTCCAGCGAGGCGTTTAGCTCGGTGACGATCTGCGGCAGCCCGTCGGACTCGACGATCTCGGCGACCGCCTGGCCCTCCAGAGCGCAGCGCACCCGGAACAGCTCGTCGATCTCGGCGGCGGACAGGCTGCGCACCCGCAGCATCCCGCGCACACCGGGGGTGACCAGGCCTTCCTGCTGGAGGTGGCGCAGCGCTTCGCGGACCGTGCCGCGGCTGATCGACAGCTGCGAGGCGATCTCCACCTCGCCCAGGTGATCGCCCGGTCCGTACCGCCCGGTCAGGATCGCCTCGCGCAGCGCCACCAGCGCCCGCTCCCGCAAGGTCATCCGATCCAGACTGCGCAAAGCTTCCTCGGTCACGGATGCGATGATAGTGGTCTGTCGACAGTCAACGCGTGTGACGCCTACTTCTGCAGCGTTGCGGAGGGCGAGCAGCCGTACTTGGCGCGGTAGGCGGCGGCGAAGCGGCCGGTGTTGGTGAAGTTCCAGCGGGCGGCGACCTCGGCGACCGTGGACGCGTTCGACGCGAGGAGGTCCTCGTGGGCGCGGGTGAGGCGGATGTCGCGGAGGCACGTCGACGGAGTCGCGCCGACGTACTCCTGGAAGCCCTCCTGCAACCGGCGGACGCTGACCCCGGCGATCTCGGCCATCTCGGCGGCGGTCCAGGCGTGCGCCGGGTCGTCGCGAAGCCGGTCCAGGACGCGGTTGACGATGCGCGGGCGCGCGGGCGCAACGCTGCGCCGATCCGGGTGCATGGCCAGCAGGAATCCCGTCATGATCGTGCTCGACAGCTGCCGCTTGAGGACGTCGTCGCACAACATCGCCTGGGTCTCGGCCAGGTCCGCGGTGAGCGTGCGGACGAAGTGCAGCCAGCCCCGGGTGGCGGCGCTGCTCCGGTCGATCTGGGCGGGCAGCTCCAGGCCGCCGGGCAGCGGAGCCGCCAGCACCCGGTCGGCCTCCCGCTCCAGTCCGGCGCGGTCGAACTTCACCCCGACCACCGTGCACTCCGCCGACCAGCGGGTGATCGGCGTGAGGCGGTTCGGCGGGAAGATCGTGCCGCAGCCCTCGCCGGAGACGACCTGGTCGCGGCCGTGCCGCGACTCCAGGCACCCGCCCAGCGGCATGTTGACCTCGTAGGCGTCGGGATAGGCGCAGTCGATGGCCACGTCCACGCCCCAGCCGATCCGCCCGACCGTCACCGGCCCCAGGTCCACGGTGTGCATGGCCAGGTCGAGCCGGTCGGTGGGCGTGAGCGGGCGCAGCTCGTGCGGGAAGTACGCGCCGGTGACGGCGCGGATCGCCTCGCCCCAGTCGCGCGTCGCCGCCCGGCGGACGGACTCCTCCGACGTGCTGGTCGCCATCTCGCCTCCTCGTCGTTGAGCCGGCTCTGGGGGGATTAAACCGGGCGGAGGCGCGCGGGTTAAGCGCTCCGGCGGGTGAACGGCGATTTCGCCGCGCAATCCGTCCCGGCATCGCGCCCAGCGGCTCGACCGCTCCCCGTGATCCGTGATGTTTTTCCTGCACACCGCCCGGACGGCGATCCCGGATCGGCTGCGTGAGTTCCCGGAAGACGACGGCTCAGCGACGAGCGATGGAGGACCTGCGATGACGATGACGACCCCGAACTGGATCGCGGACGTGACGATGGAGGAGCTGGAGCGCGATCCGTACCCGTTCTACGAGCGGCTGCGCGCCGAGGCCCCGCTGGCCTACGTCCCGGCGCTGGGCTGCTGGGTGGCCTCCACGAAGGAGATGTGCAAGCGGATCGCGGGCACCGACGACAGCGACTTCGAGGGCGTCATCGCCCCCGCGGGTCGCCGCACCTTCGGCGACCCCGCGGTGCTGGACGCCAACGGTGCCGAGCACGACGACCTGCGCGCGATGGTCGACCCGGGCCTGCAGCCCAGCGAGGTCGACCGCTACGTCGACGCCCTGGCGCGCCCGATCGCGCGGCGCTACCTGGAGGCCATCGAGGACGACGGCCAGGCCGACCTGGTGTCGCAGTTCTGCGAGCCGGTCAGCGTGCGCAGCCTCGGTGACCTGATGGGGCTGCAGTCGGTGAGCTCGGACAAGCTGCGCGAGTGGTTCCGCAAGCTCAGCGTCTCGTTCACCAACGCCGGTGTCGACGAGAACGGCGACTGGGCCAACCCCGAGGGCTTCACGCCCGGTGACGAGGCCAAGGCCGAGATCCGCGCGGTGATCGACCCGCTGCTGGACAAGTGGACCGTCGAACCCGACGACAGCGCCCTGTCGCACTGGCTGCACGACGGGATGCCGCCCGGCCAGGTCCGCGACCGCGAGGTCATCTACCCCAACGTGTTCGTGTTCCTGCTCGGCGCGATGCAGGAGCCCGGGCACGCGATGGCCTCCACCATCGCCGGCCTGTTCACGCGGCCGGACCAGCTGGAACGAGTCGTCGACGACCCGTCGCTGGTGCGCCGGGCCATCACCGAGGGCGTGCGGTGGACCTCGCCGATCTGGTCGGCGGTGGCGCGGCGCAACCACCGGGACATGGTCATCGACGGCATCGAGCTGCCCGCCGGGTCGGTGGTGATGATGTCCTACGGCTCCGCCAACCACGACGAGAACGACTACTCGTCCCCGGCGTCGTTCGACCTGGACCGCACCCCGGTGCCGAACCTGGCCTTCGGCGCGGGCAAGCACGCCTGCGCGGGAACGTACTTCGCGACCGAGGTCGTGCGGATCGCGCTGGAGGAGCTGTTCGAGGCCATCCCGAACCTGGAGCCCGACACCGACCACGAGGTCGACTTCTGGGGCTGGGGCTTCCGCGGCCCGATCGAGCTGCGCGCAGTCTGGGAGGTGTGATGACCGCGACGGAGACGACCCACGAGGTCCGCATCGACCCGCTGGACCGCTCGACGAGATGCGCTGCGGGGCAATCGATCCTGGAGTCCTGCCTGCGCGACGACATCTGGTTGCCGCACTCCTGCACGCAGGGGACCTGCGGCAGCTGCAAGATGAAGGTGCTCTCCGGCGAGGTCGACCACCGCGACTCCTCCGAGTACACCCTCACGCCCGAGGAGCGCGAGGCCGGGATCGCCCTGGGCTGCCAGGCCACGCCGCGCTCGGCGCTGGTGCTGGAACCGGTCGAGCAGGTCGATCCCGACGACGGCATCCCGCGGCACCCGCTGCGCGATCACTCCGGGACCGTGGTGGTGCTCGACGACATCGCCCGCGACATCCGGCGGCTGGTCGTGGAGCTCGACGAGCCGATGTCGTTCAACCCCGGCCAGTACGCCGAGATCGTCGTGCCGGGAACCGGTGTGGCGCGGCAGTACTCGATGGCGAACCCGCCGTCGGAGACCTCGTGGCTGGAGTTCCACGTCCGGCGCACGCCGGGCGGGATCGCCACCGACGGCTGGATGTTCGCCGGACTGGCGGTGGGGGAGCGCATCGAGCTCAAGGGCCCGCTCGGGGACTTCGGGATGCCGGTGGCGCAGGACGAACCGGCGATCCTCATCGCCGGGGGAACGGGTCTGGCGCCGCTGAAGTCCATCGTGCGGCACGCCCTGGACCACGACCTCGCGCCGGAACTGCACCTCTACCACGGAGGTCGCAGCAGGCAGGACCTCTACGACGTGGAGTTCTTCGAGGACCTGGCCCGCGAGCACCCGCACTTCGGGTACCGGCCGTGCCTGTCCGAAGAGGACTGGGACGGTGCCACGGGTCTGGTGACCGACGTGGTGCTGGCCGACTTCCAGTCCTGCCGCGGTCTCAGCGCCTACCTGTGCGGGCCGCCGGGGATGATCGAGGCGGGGGTCAAGGCGCTCAAGCGCCGGAGGATGGCTCCGCGCAAGATCTTCCGCGAGGAGTTCCTCGACGCCTCGCACCGGTGAGAACCGCCCCGCGCCACCGGGAGTGGCGCGGGGCGGGCATCATCAGAACACGGTGTCCGCGTCCTGGGCGAGCAGCTCGTCGGTGGCGCGCTCGGCCACCGCCGCGATGGTCATCGACGGGTTGCATGCCGCGGTGTTGCCGGGCATGAGCGCACCGTCGAGCACGTAGAGGCCGCGCTGGCCCTTCACCCGCCCGGCCAGGTCGCACACCACGTTCATCGACGCGCCGCCCAGCGGGTGCCAGGTGTTGGGCACCAGCGACGTCGTGTCCAGCCGCACCGAACCGTTGCCCGCGACCTCGGCGACGCGCTGGTCGACGCGCTCGGCCAGCGTCGAATCCGCCTGCGACGGCCAGTCCAGCACCGCGTCGTCCTCCGCGGAGTCGTAGACGAACCGGCCGCGCCCGGAACTCACGCCGTAGCCGACGAGCATCGTGGTGCGCAGGTTCGGCAGCGGCGGGATCGACGCCTGGATGACGGTGTTGGCCAGTGTCGGGTCGTCCCACTCCTTGCTGCCGTAGACGACCGGGCCGCCCTGCGGCGTGCCGAAGTCGTCCTCGAAGTTGGTCCAGGTGTAGATCCGGTCGCCGTTGGAACCCCAGTTGGAGCCCAGGCCGTCGGGCATGTCGCGGATCTGGTCCTTGGCGGCGGCGCGCATCAGCAGCCGGGTGGTGCCCGCGGTTCCCGCCGCCATCACCAGCGCCGGAGTGGTGATGATCTTCTGCTCCAGCACGGTGCCGTCGTTGGCGATGCGGTCGACGTGCACCTCCCAGCGCCCGTCGCGGGTCCGGGCGACCTCGGTGACGTTGTGCTGGGTCGCGACGGTGACCTTGCCGGTGGCCTCGGCCTGCGCGAGGTAGGTGACGTCCACCGAGTGCTTGCCGCCGTTGTTCACGCCGAACGCGCAATCACCGTTGGTGTAGGAGGGTTTCATCTCGCCGCGCAGCTCCCGCAGCGCGTAGTCCCAGTCGATCGGCATCGGGATCTTCTCCACCGAGTACCCGGCGGCGCGGGCGTTGCGGGCGAAGATCCGCGGCGCCTTGTAGGGCTCGCTGTTGATCAGCTCGTCCGGGGCGGTCGCGATCCGCAGCATCTCGGCCACGCGCCGGTAGTAGACCGAGTCCATCCGCGCGTAGTCGAGCTTCTCGGGCATGTTGGCGTTGAAGACCTCTTCGGTCGGCTGGAGCGTCATGCCCTGGTAGAGCAGCGAGCCCCCGCCGACACCGGCCGCGCACATGATGTCCATGCCGTTGCCGGCCACGCGCTCCAGCAGGCCGGTGTAGCGCTCGAAGGGCGGCGGCTCGATGCCGAACAGCGACGGGCCCGATCCCATCCAGAAGAACCGCTTGTCCGGGGCCGACAGGGTGGGGAAGGTGTCGGCGTTCGGGCCGGTCGGCCAGCGCTTGCCGCGTTCGAGCACGAGCACCGGGATCCCGGCCTGGGCGAACCGCAGCGCCGTCACGCCGCCGCCGAACCCGGAACCGATGACCACCACGCGGTGCTCCTCGCGGGTCAGCGGCACGCGGCTCGCGGCGTTGGCGTACGGGCCGGTCAGCGAGAGGCCGGCGGCGGCCGCGGTTCCGGCGAGCAGGGTGCGGCGGCTGAGTTCGGGCATGCGGGTACCTCCACGGCAGGTCAGCGGTGACTGGCGCGGAGCTTAGGCAGCCAAAACGAGACATTGAACTTCTCGACGATCTCACTACCGGCGGGTAGGTTGGAGCTCCGTGTGGCCTTGTGGAGGGGAGCGGTGCTGAGTTCTCGGCGAACCGATGCGCGCCGCAACCGCGAGGTCATCCTGCAGGCGGCCGATGAGGCGTTCACCGAGGACGTCGAGCTGGTGCAGCTCAGCGAGATCGCCCGTCGCTCCGGTCTCGGCCGCGCCACCGTCTACCGGCACTTCTCCGACCGCTACGCCCTCGGGCTCGCGGTGGCCGAGAGCAAGCTCCACATGCTGCGCGAACTCGTCGCCGACACCGCCGACGCCGACTTCGTCGAGGTGCTGGCGGAGCTGTTCGAGGAGCAGATCTCCCGCCGCCCCCTGGTGCGCCTGTTCCGCGAGCTCCCGGCCGCCGACCAGCGCCGCTACGTCCGCCAGCTGCTCGCCGTCCTGACCCCGGGCCTGCGCCGCGCCCAGGCGGCCGGTGCGGTCCGCGCCGACGTCCAGCCGACCGACCTGGCGCTGATCTGCGAGATGGTCGAGGGCGCGGTGTCCTCGCACCTGCCCGTCGGCGGCATCGAGTCCGTCGAGCGCGTCGTCGAGGTCATGCTCGCCGGTCTGCGCGCCTGATCAGACCTCGCCCGCGAGGACCTGCTGCATCCGGGCGGTCACCAGCGGGCGCCGCGCGTCGTGGCGGGGGAGGCGGTGGGCGAGCTGGCCCAGCACCTCCAGGTCGTCGGTGGGGTGGTCGCGGAACAGCGCCCACAGGGCCGCGACGTCGCCGCGGTCGAGCACGGCGTTGCGCAGCGAGGCGAACA
This sequence comes from Saccharopolyspora sp. ID03-671, assembly GCF_045278815.1. NCBI lineage: Bacteria > Bacillati > Actinomycetota > Actinomycetes > Pseudonocardiales > Pseudonocardiaceae > Saccharopolyspora > Saccharopolyspora sp. ID03-671. Next base: position 1,269,468 of record NZ_CP134054.1, on the reverse strand, counting down.
GCTCCTCCCGCTCGTCGCGGATCGCCGGGGCCTCGCTGGCCTCCAGCAGCGGTCCCCGGTAGGCCTCCGAGGCGGTGCGCAGATCACCGTCGTGCAGCGCGCGGCGCACCGTCAGGAAGTCCGCGTCGACCGCGGCCTGCAGCCGGTAGGGCTTGGTGGCGATGACGTGCTCGCCCAGGTGCGCGCGCAGCCGGTGGATCTCGGCGCGGGCGGTGACCGGGTTGCCGCGCTCGCCGTAGAGCTGGAACGCCAGCTTGTCGGCGGTGAGCCCGGCCGGGCGCATCGCCAGCAGAGTCAGGATCTCCGCGTGCCGCAACGACAGCGGGACCTCGCGCCCGTCGAGGACCGCGCGCGGGCCGCCCGAGTCCAGGAACGACAGCGACAGCACCGGGCGCGGGCGGGCGCGGGTCGTCGACGTACCCGGCACCCGCAGCAGGTAGCCCTCGGCGAGCCGCTCCAGCACGGCCTCGCGCCCGTCGGCCAGGGTGATCCGGCCGTCGTTGACGTCGACGCGCTCGGGCAGCAGCGCCGCCCCCGGCTCCACCGCCAGCACCCGCCCGGTGCGGGTCAGCAGCGCACCGGCCTCGCCGCGCAGCGCCCGCAGGTGCGGCATGTTTCGAGCCCGCAGCTGCTCGTCGCGAGCGGCCATCCGCGCCCGCAGGTGGCTCTCGGCGAGCTGCGCCGCCGCGCTGACCAGCGACACCATCGCCGGGTGCACGGTGCGCAGCGGGCCGCTGATGTCCACCGATCCCAGCACGTCACCCGTGTCGGGGTCGTGGATGGGGCTCGCCGCGCAGGTCCAGTCGTGGTACGTGCGCACCAGGTGCTCGGCGGAGTAGATCTGCACCGGTTTGCCCACCGCGAGCGTCGTTCCCATCGCGTTGGTGCCGATGGCCTCCTCGGCCCACCGGGTGCCCTCGCTCAACCGCACCTTGTCGGCGCGGCGCTGCACCTCGGAATGCCCCTCGCGCCACAGGATCAGCCCGTCGCGATCGGTCACGATCATCACATGCATCGCCTCGTCGGCGACGTCGAGGACGGTCTGGCGCAGCACCGGGATCGCGGCCCGGAGGGGGTGCTCGTCGCGCAGGTCGCGGACCTCGTCGCGCTCGCAGACCACGGGTGCCTCGCAGGCGTCGGGATCGACCTCGGCGGCCAGCGAGCGCTGCCAGGACTCCGAGACCAGCGTCCGCGGCGAGCGGGGAGCGCGGTCCCCGCGCAGCACGGCGTCCCACACCCGGCCCAGCAGCGACGCGTACTCCAGCGGGTCGGCGAGCATCGTCGCGGTCGGGGTCTCCTCCTCGGCCTGCACCGTGCCTCCAGTCCTGCGTCCTCGTCGACGCGTGAGCACATCATGACCACGCGTGATCCCGGGGACAAGGGCGTCACCCGCCACCAGGCGCAACACCGTCCGTTCGGTCAGTCAGCCGATCGGCGCAACGGCCGGTGCAACCTCGTTGCAACGTGAGGCGCGCCACGATCGGCGGAGACAACGGAGTTCTCGTCCAGGAGGCAACGCATGACCAAGTACGCAGCGCCGGGTACGCAGGGCAGCGTCGTGGCCTACGAATCCCGCTACGACCACTACATCGGCGGTGAGTACGTGGCCCCGGCCAAGGGCGCCTACTTCGCGAACCCGACGCCGGTGACCGGAGCGGACTTCACCGAGATCGCCCGGGGCACCGCCGATGACGTCGAGCGCGCGCTCGACGCCGCGCACGGCGCCGCGCCGGCGTGGGGGCGGACCTCGGTCGCCGAGCGGGCCAACGTCCTCAACAAGATCGCCGACCGGATGGAGGCGAACCTCGAGAAGCTGGCCGTCGCGGAGAGCTGGGAGAACGGCAAGCCGGTCCGCGAGACCCTGGCCGCCGACATCCCGCTGGCCATCGACCACTTCCGCTACTTCGCCGGTGCCATCCGCGCCCAGGAGGGCGGGATCAGCGAGGTCGACGACAGCACCGTCGCCTACCACTTCCACGAGCCGCTGGGCGTGGTCGGCCAGATCATCCCGTGGAACTTCCCGATCCTGATGGCCGTGTGGAAGCTTGCGCCCGCGCTCGCCGCCGGCAACGCGGTGGTGCTCAAGCCCGCCGAGCAGACCCCGGCGTCGATCCACGTGCTGATCAGCGTCATCGGCGACCTGCTGCCGCCCGGCGTGCTCAACGTCGTCAACGGCTTCGGCGTCGAGGCGGGCAAGCCGCTGGCCTCCAACAAGCGGATCAGCAAGATCGCCTTCACCGGGGAGACCACCACCGGGCGGCTGATCATGCAGTACGCCAGCGAGAACATCATCCCGGTGACGCTGGAGCTGGGCGGCAAGAGCCCGAACATCTTCTTCGACGACGTCGCCTCCGCCCACGACGCCTTCTACGACAAGGCGCTCGAAGGCTTCACGATGTTCGCGCTCAACCAGGGCGAGGTCTGCACATGCCCGTCGCGGGCGCTGATCCAGACCGGGATCTACGACCGGTTCCTGGGCGAGGCCGTGGACCGCACCAAGGCCGTCAAGCAGGGCAATCCGCTCGACACCGACACCATGATCGGTGCGCAGGCCAGCAACGACCAGCTCGAGAAGATCCTGTCCTACATCGACATCGGAAAGCAGGAGGGCGCCAAGGTCCTCACCGGTGGCGAGCGGGCCGACCTCGGCGGTGAGCTCTCCGGCGGCTACTACGTGCAGCCGACGGTGTTCGAGGGCCACAACAAGATGCGGGTCTTCCAGGAGGAGATCTTCGGCCCGGTCGTCTCGGTCGCCCGCTTCGACGACTACGCCGACGCCATGAAGATCGCCAACGACACCCTCTACGGCCTCGGCGCCGGGGTGTGGTCGCGCGACGCCAACACCGCCTACCGCGCGGGTCGCGAGATCCAGGCGGGCCGGGTGTGGGTGAACAACTACCACGCCTACCCGGCGCACGCGGCCTTCGGCGGCTACAAGCAGTCCGGCATCGGCCGGGAGAACCACCGGATGATGCTCGACCACTACCAGCAGACCAAGAACATGCTGGTCAGCTACTCGCCGAACAAGTTGGGCTTCTTCTGATGGAGCCCGCCCGGGTGGCCGTGACCCCGGAGGCGGTGGACCTGCTCCGCCGCCTCCGGGCCGACCACGGTCCGCTGATGTTCCACCAGTCCGGCGGCTGCTGCGACGGCAGCGCCCCGATGTGCTACCCGGCCGGGGAGTTCCGCACCGGCGGTTCCGACGTCCACCTCGGCGACCTCGACGTGGACGGCGAGGCGGTTCCGGTGTGGATGTCGGAGTCGCAGCACGAGTACTGGAAGCACACCCACCTGACCATCGACGTCGTGCGCGGCCGCGGCAGCGGGTTCTCGCTGGAGGCCCCCGAGGGCGTCCGGTTCCTGATCCGCTCGCGACTGCTCACCGACGACGAGCTCGAGGCGTTCGGCCTCGCCTGACCCGGCGAGGGCCGTGCGGTGGGGGCGGCTGCGGGGTCCGCCCGGACCGGGCGGACCCCGCCGGTCTCGCTGCTGTGGTCGGGGTCACGTTCCGGGATAGGATGGGTCCCGTTCCAGCGCGTCGACCCGACCGGCGTTCGCAGATCCGACGCACCGGTGCCTGGAGGATGCCTGATGACAGTGCGAAGCCGGGTGCCCAGCCCGCCCGAGCTCGGCGTGGCCGAGCTGCCCGGACCGCGGATCACGCGGCCCGGCGGTGAACCGCCGAGGCTGGCGAAGTTCCACGTGCCGGAGGTCGTGTTCGGCCCCGGCGCGCTGGCCGAGCTCGGGCACTGCGCGCGGCGCCTCGGCGCCCGCCGCCCGTTCCTGGTCACCGACGGCGGGCTCACCGAGGCCCGCTGGGCGGCGGAGGCCGTCGGCCACCTCGAAGCCGTCGGGCTCTCGGCGGTCGTGTGGGACGCGGTCACGCCCAACCCGAAGGACCACGAGATCGAGGCCGCGCACCGCCGCTACGCCGAGTCCGGCGCCGACGTGATCATCGGGGTCGGCGGCGGTTCGGTGATCGACGCGGCCAAGGGCGTGGCGATCCTGTCCGGCAACGGCGGCCGCATCCTCGACTACGAAGGCGTCGACCAGGTCGTGCACCCGATCCCGCCGCTGGTCATGGCGCCCTCGACGTCGGGAACCGGAGCCGACGTCTCCCAGTTCGCCATCGTCACCGACACCGCCAACGCCACCAAGATCACCATCCTGAGCCGGGCGCTGGTGCCCGAGATCTCGGTGGTCGACCCCCGGCTGCTGACCAGCATGCCGGACTGGCTCAACGCCGCGACCGGCCTCGACGCGCTCACCCACGCCATCGAGTCCTACGTCTCCCGCGCGCACAACACCCTCACCGAGCAGCACTCGCTGCACGCCGCGACGCTCATCACCGGCAACCTCGCGCGCACCCTGTTCCGGCCCGCCGAGGCCGAACCGCGCATCGCGATGGCCCAGGGCGCGCTGGAGGCCGGGATGGCCTTCACCAACGCGATCCTCGGCGCCACCCACGCCATGAGCCACCAGGTCGGCGGGTTGCTCGACGCCCCGCACGGGGTGATCAACGGGGTGCTGCTGCCGCACGTCATCCGGTTCAACGCCGAGACCGACCCGGCCCGCTACGTCCCGCTGGCGGCCGCGATCGGCATCGACACGGACGGGGTGCCCGACGTCGAGGTGGCGCTGACCCTGGCCGAGCGGGTGCGGGAGCTCGCCGACGTAGTCGGCGTGCCCAAGACGCTGCGCTCGCTCGGGGTGTCCGACGCGGACATCCCGGTGCTGACGCGCAACACGCTCAAAGACGCCTGCTTGACGACGAATCCGCGCGAGGCGCGCGCCACCGACATCGCCCGGCTGTTCCGGGCCGCGCTGTGAGCGATGAGGCCGCGATGTCCGGCGGCGACTTCGGCGACGACCTCGGCGTGCTGACCGGGCTGCGCTCCGGCAAGCGCTCCTTCTACCCGGAGTACGTCCGCTCCGCCGAGCGCCTGGAGCACGCCGTGCAGGCCCTCGACCGGATCTCCGGCGCCCTGGTGCGCACCGTCGAAGGGCCGCGCACGCTCGTCGAAGCCGTCGTCCGGGCCGCGGCCGAGCACCTGCAGGCCGACCGGATGCTCGTCGGCATCGCCGATGGCGCGCTGCGCGCCGCCCGGCCCCGCTTCCTGCTGCTGCACCGCGGCGAACTCGTCGACGACGAGGCCGCGCTGCCACCCGAGGTGCGCGAGCAGCTCGACGTCATCCGCAACCGGCCGTGGGAGATCGAGCTCGAACCCGGCGGGCCCGGCTGGGTGCGGGCGCCGATGACCCTCGACGGCGAACCCGTCGGCGGCATCGTCGGCTGGCCCGGCGACGTGCAGGTCGCCGACACCGACCTGGCGATCCTGCGGGTCCTGGCCAACCAGGCCGCCGTCGCCGTGCACAACTCGTTCCTGTTCCACGCCGCCGCCCAGCTGCGCGGACGCACCGAGCAGCTCTCCGAGGCCGCCGCCCAGCAGGCCCGGGACCTGGCCGCCCGCAACGCCGAGCTGCAGGAGACCCAGCGACGCCTCGTCGAGGCCATGCAGCGCCAGGCCCTCGACGACGAGCGGCACCGCATCGCCCGCGAACTGCACGACACCGTCACCCAGTACGTCCTCAGCGCAGGCATGACCGTCGAGGTGTGCCGCGCCGAACTCGCCGAGATGGGGCCGGAAGCCGCGCAGGTCGCCGAGAAGCTCGCCCCGGCCAAGGGGCTCACCCAGCAGGCCGTGGAGCGACTGCGCGCCGCGATCTACGCGCTGCACCACGGAGCCGAGGAACCGCCGGGATCGCTGCCGGTGCTGCTAAAACAACTGTCCACAGTGCACCTCTCCAGCGAGCTGGAGGTGGAGGTGCGGGTCGCGGGAAGTCCGGCGCCGCTGCCGCCGGAGGACGAGAGCTCCATCCTGCGGCTCACCGGGGAAGCGCTGTTCAACATCGTCTCGCACGCCGAAGCCACCCGTGCCGTCGTGCAGCTGGTCTACCAGGCCGACCAGCTGCGGCTCACGGTCTCCGACGACGGCACCGGCGATCCCGCGCAGCTGCGGCGGTCCCTGAAGCTCTCCGAGGCCGCTGATCTGGCCGGCCGGCATCGGGGTTTGGCGAACATGGCGGCGCGGGCGGAGGAGCTCGGCGGCGCGCTGAGCATCCGGCGCTCGCGGATGGGCGGGGTGGCGCTGCAGCTGCGGGTGCCGCTGCCGCCGGAGCGGGAGGTGACGCCGTGAGGCTGCCCGACCAGCGCACCGGAAGCCCACCGGTGCGGATCGTGCTCGTCGACGACCACGCCATCGTCCGGCACGGGCTGCGTTCGGTGCTCGAACGCGAGGACGACCTGCAGGTCGTCGGGGAAGCGGCCACCGCGGCCGAGGCGCTGACCGTCGTCGCCGACGCCGCACCGCACATCGTGCTGCTCGACCTCAAGCTGTCCACCGGGGACAACACCGAGGGGCTGCAGCTGTGCGGGCAGCTCACCGAGCGCTACCCGGACCTCGGCGTCCTGGTGCTCACCACGTTCCTAGATGGCGGGCTGGTCGTCGACGCCATCCACCGCGGCGCCCGCGGTTACGTCGTCAAGGACGTCGACACCACCGAGCTGGTCCGCTCCATTCGCGCCGTGGCCCGCCGCGAGAGCTCCTTCGACTCCCGCTCGGCCGCCGCGATGGTCGAGTCGATGAACGCCCCCACCGCGGAACCCCGCTTGACGGAACGAGAGCTCAACGTCCTCCGCCAGCTCGCCCGCGGCCTCAGCAACCGGGACATCGGCACCAAGCTCTTCATCTCCGAGACCACGGTCAAGTTCCACGTCCGCAACATCATGCGCAAGCTCACCGCCACCAGCCGAGCGGAAGCGGTCTACGAAGCCAGCAAGCTCCACCTCATCTGAGGCGAAGTTTTCATGAAAACTTCCCTCACCACCAACGAAACACGAGGTCCGGTCAAGAACCCAGTCTGTCGGGTGGGAACCGACGTTTTCATGAAAACTTCCCCGCACCCACCCCACCCCCGTGAGGGGACACGGGAGTTCCGTCCGTCGTGGGGTGGGACGGTTTTCATGAGAACTGCGCGGGGTCAGGGCGTCTTTCGGATGTCGAGCCAGCCCCCGTGGTGGTGGGTGACCTCGTAGGGGTGGCCCGTGGTGGCGCCGAGGTGGTGGAGGTCGGCTTCGGTGAAGGTGCGGACGTGGCCGAAGGCGGCGTTGGGCTCGTCCTCGTAGGGGACGGCGATGATGACCCGGCGGCGGGCCAAGCGGAGGGCTTCGGCGAGGACCGCGTCCCCCCGGGCCGGTTCGAGGTGCTCCAGGAGGTGCATCGCCGTGACCGTGTCGACCGCGCCGTCGGGGAGCGGGACCTGGGTCGCGTCGCAGACCAGCGTGTGCATGTGGTGACCCCGGGTCGAGGCGACGGTCTTGAGCAGGCGCATGCTGCCGGGGGCCAGGTCCGAGGCGATCACCGTGTGCTCGCCCCGCTCGGCGAACAGCAGCGGCAGGAACCCGAAGCACGAGCCCAGGTCCAGCACCCGGCCGGGCGGGGCCATCCCCAGCACCCGCCGGTACAGCGGGGCGAAGTCGGCGATCGAGGAGTGCGGCGCGCGCTCGGCCGGCGACGCCCAGCACTCCCGGATGCGGGCCAGGGTGTTGTCGTAGAACGTCGTCCACGCGCGCAGCGGGTCGTCGATCACCGACTGCACGACCTCGGTGAACACCCGCTCGAAGACCTCCACGCCGCTGAGCCAGCCGGGTGCGAACAGCTCGTCGGCCAGCACGCCCGCCAGGTTGTTGTCCAGCTGCTCCGGCCGGAACCAGTGGGCCACCTCCATCCGGTGATCCCGTCGGTGCAGGCAGAAGTGCGGAGTGCGGGTCACCGCGACCCGCGCGTCGCACGTCGACTCGTGGCGGCCGACGGTGACCAGCGGGTCGCGGCCGTGCGGGGCCAGCGGGTCGATGTGGTCCAGCGGGTCGATGTGCAGCGCCGCGCGTTCCCCGGCCGTCACCGCCCGGTCACCTCCGTCGCGATGGACTCGGCCGCCTTCGCCAGCCCGGACAGGTCGCGCACCACCTGCACCCGGTCGCAGTGGTCGGCGTAGTCCGGCAGGTCGCAGCGCCCCAGCCGCCACGAGTACCGGGGCTCCGGGGTGAGCCAGATGGTCTCCCGCGCGCGGCGGGCGATCTCGGCGAGCGCGTCGACGTGCGGGTCGTTGCCGTTGCCGCGCCCGTCACCGAGGATCAGCACCGTCGTCCGGCGGTTGAGCGTCGTGCCGAAGTCCTCCAGGAACCGGCTGAAGGTGGCGCCGTAGTCGGAGTTGCCGTCCACGTCGAGCACTCCGCCCTGCGGCAACCCGTCGAACACCAGCCCCAGCGCCCGCTCCAGCGGGTGATCGGTGAACAGCTCGGTGATCTCCACCGGATCGTCGACGAACGCGAAGGTGCGGACCTGCGTGAACAGCGACTGGAGCCCGTGCACCAGGTGGAGCGTGAACCGGGCGGTCGAGCGCACCGACAGCGACACGTCGGCCAGCACCACCAGCCTCGGCTTGTCCTCGGCGCGGGTGACCGTGACCGGCCGGAACGGGACGCCGTCGTAGCGCATGTTGCGGCGCATCGTCCGCGCCGGGTGCACCCGCCCGCGCGGGGTGTTGCGGCGCTTGCTGGTCGGCGCCCCGCGCAGGCTGTGCACGATCCGCCGCAGCGACTCCTCCAGCTGCTGGCGCTCGCCCTCGTCGACCCGGTCCAGGCGCCCGGCGGTGACCTCGCGGGACTCCTTGGCGGTGCGCTCCAGCTCGGCGAGCTTGGCCAGGTGCTGCTTGAGCAGTTCCGGCAGGTTCTCCAGGACGCCGGTGAGCTGCCCGCGCGGCGCCGCGTCGGGCTCCTCGTCCTCGCCGAGCCAGTCCAGCAGCGTCTGCTCCTCGGCGATGCTCAGCCGGGTGTCGATGCGCTGCCCGGTGTGCTCGGCCAGCGACCCGGGAGTGCCCGCGTTGTGCAGCCGCTCGGTCTCCAGCTGCACCGACGGCACCGAACCGCCTCCGGTGCTGCTGTTGTCGCTGGAGAACACGACCTCGTCGGTCATCGAGGCGAGGTCGATCTTGTTGCTCTCCTGGTGCAGGTTGTACTGCTGGGCCAGGTCCTCGGGGTCGAAGTAGTCGCGGATGTCGGCCGGCTTGGCGTGCGTGTGCCCCTCCTGCGGGGTCTCCGCGGGCTCCTCGGAGACGGTGAACGACTGCAGCTCACCGGTGTCGGAGAGGTCGTCGTGCTCGTGGGTGTGCTCGTGCTCGGCGTCGTCGGGCACGACCGGGCGCAGCGCGAAGAACGCGTCGAAGACCTCGTCGAAGATCTCCTCGTCGCGCCGGTCCTTGATCATCGCGACCTTCAGGGCGTTGCGCAGCGCGTCCCGGTCGTCGAGCATGCCGGGCTGCGCGGCGCAGCGCATCGCGTCGGTGGCCTCGGACACGGAGATGCGCACGCCGAACAGGCGCAACAACCGGACGAACCGGTGCAGGCTGATTCCACGGCGCGCTCCTCACGACTTGCGGCGGGTCACCGAGGAGAACGACCGCGCCCCCTGGGTGCCCGTGGCCCGCTGCCCGGACGAGGCGGAACCCGGTGCGCCGTAGTAGGAATCGTCGTGGCGGCCCGGCCGGTCCTTGGCGGCCCGCACCTCGGGCCCGTCGTCGTGGTCGTCACCGCGGTCGTGGTCATGCCCGTGGCCGTGCCCATGTCCGTGCCCGTGACCGCGGGCCGGGAGCTGCTGCGGGATGTCGCGGTTCGGATCGCCCATGTGCCCGATCACGTCCAGCGCCTGCTGCAGGTCGCGCTCGTACTTCACGACCACGTTGACGGTCTCGGCCAGCACCTCCGAGCCCAGGTCCTCGGCGCCGAGCACGGCGAGAGTCCGCGCCCAGTCGATGGTCTCGGAGATCGACGGGGCCTTGCGCAGCTTGAGCTCGCGCAGCCGCCGCACCACCGTCACCAGCTGCTCGGCCAGGTTCTCCGGCAGCCCGGTGCGCTTCGAGCGGACGATCTCCAGCTCCCGGTCGTGGTCCGGGTAGTCCAGGAACAGGTGCAGGCAGCGGCGTTTCAGCGCCGCCGACAGGTCGCGGGTGTTGTTGGAGGTCAGCACCACGTACGGCGGGGTGGTCGCGGTGTAGGTGCCGACCTCGGGCACCGACACCTGGAACTCCGCCAGGCACTCCAGCAGCACGGCTTCCAGCGCCTCGTCGGCGCGGTCGACCTCGTCGACCAGCAGCACGGCAGGTTGCTCGCCGCGGATCGCCTCCAGCAGCGGCCGGGCGGCCAGGAACCGGTCGGAGAAGAACACGCTGTCCTGCGCGCCGATCCGGTCGATCGCGGTCGTCAGGTCCGGGGCGTCGGCGATGATCTCGCCGATCTTGTCGCGCAGCATCTGGGTGTAGAGCAGCTGCTTGCCGTAGTCCCACTCGTAGAGCGCCTTGCTCTCGTCCTGGCCCTCGTAGCACTGCAACCGCAGCAGCTTGCGCCCGGTGACCTCGGCGAGGGTCTTGGCCAGCTCCGTCTTGCCCACGCCCGCAGGGCCTTCCAGCAGCAGTGGTTTGTCCAATCTGGACTGGAGGAAGACGGTGGTGGCCAGCCGCCGGTCGGAGATGTAGCCGTGCTCGCCGAAGCGGTTGATCACCTCCTCGACGGACTCGAAGGGCTTGTCGCCGGGCTGATCCGCGATGTCGTCGAGCACTGCGATACCTCCGGGATGCGAGCGGTGCTGGGTGGTGGAGGACCGTGGTGCCGCACAGGTCGGAGGGCGCGACACCACGGCCGGTCCGAGGGGGATCAGGTCAGCAGGTCGTCCAGATCCCCGGTCATGCAGTGCTCGACGACCGGGCGCACCGTGTCGAACGTGCACTCCTTGGCGTTGCCCGGCGTGCAGGCGTCGCCGAGGACGTGGTTGGTGATGCGGTCGACGTCGGCGGCGTCGCCCTTGATCTCCTTGGAGCGCTCGTAGAACTTCGTCGGGCCCTGGCCGAGCCGGTTCTTCGAGTAGGTGTCGGCGTTGACGTCGACGAACCGCTCCGTGATGCCCACGTCGCGCAGCAGCCGGATGGCGGCGTTGAGGGCGGCGTCAGCGGCCTGCGGGGCGGTCATGCCGTGGGTGTCGACGCCCATGGCGTCGGCCATGTCGGCGAAGCGCTTGTAGGCCACCGGCATGTTGAACGCCCACACCCGCGGCAGCGCGATGGCGTTGTTGAGCCCGTGATGGGTGTCGTAGAACGCGCTCACGGCGTGCGAGATCGAGTGGATGATGCCCAGACCGCCGGAGTTGAACGCCTGCGCGGCGATGTACTGCGCGTACATCATGCCCTCGCGGCCGGGCAGGTCCTGGCCGTTCCACACCGCCTGGCGCAGGTTCTCGGCGGTCATCTTCACCGCGTGCAGCGCGTTCCCCAGCGACGGCGGGAAGTTCAGCCGCGAGACGTAGGGCTCGGAGGCGTGCGCGAGCACGTCGAAGCCGCACTGCGCGGTGTAGTCGATCGGGCAGTCGTAGTAGAGCACCGGGTCGTCGATGGCCAGCGTGGTCACCGAGTTGTCGTCGAAGGCGACGTACTTGTGCGGGTTGTCGGGGTCGGTGGTGGTGTCGGTGATGACGTAGGCCCAGGACGTCTCCGAACCCGTGCCCGCGGTGGTCGACACCGCGATGTGCGGCGGGTTCTTGGGGTTCTCGGACTTGTTGAAGCCCTCGAACTCGTTGACGTTGCGGCCGTCGTGGGCCACCGAGATGCGCGCGCCCTTGCACGCGTCGTGGGAGGAGCCACCGCCGATCGACACGAACGAGTCGCAGGCGTTCTCCTGGTACATCGCGACGGAGTCCATCACGTTGTAGTCCTTGGGATTGGACTCGACCTGGTCGTAGACCACGACCTCCAGACCGTGGTAGCGCATCGACTCGACGATCTTGTGCACGATGTCGGTGCCGCGCAGGCCGGAGGTCATCACCAGGGTCTTCTTGAAGCCCAGCTTCAACGCCTCCGGTCCGATCATCTCGTGCGAACCGGGGCCCAGCAGGGCGCGGGGGAACGGGTGGAACTCCTTGATCGGGAACGGCTTGAGCAGCTCATCGACCTGCATGTCGCTGTCCTTTCCACGCGCGTCATTGCACGTTGATCTCCGGCCAGGCGGGGGAGCGGGACGTCGAGCCCGCCACTGGCCCGGAAGTTAGTGCCCCGGCTCACCCCAGGAGAACGCCGACGGGCCAAGACCCCTCGTCCGAGGCCCCAGATCGGGACGATCGGGGAGGGGCGCCCCCGTCCGATCGGTCAGGTAGCGGCGCTGCCGCCCGTTCGATCGGACGGGCGGCAGCGGACCCGGTCGCACGGTGCTGACGGGGCTCGCGCCGCCTAGCGTGGTGCGGCATGGCGGAGTGGTTCGAAACGGTGGCGGAGGCGCATCGGCGTGCCCGCAGGAGATTGCCCCGGTCGGTCTACCTGGCGCTGGTGGCCGGCAGCGAACGCGGGTCCACGCTGGAGGACAACATCCGGGCGTTCGGCGAGCTCGGCTTCGCCCCGCGCGTGGCCGACCTGCCCGCCGAGCGGGACATGGCGACGACGGTGATGGGTCAGGAACTGTCACTGCCGGTGATGGTCTCCCCGACCGGGGTGCAGGCCGTGCACCCGGAGGGTGAGGTCGCGGTGGCCCGCGCCGCGGCGGAGGTGGGCACGGCGATCGGGCTGTCGTCGTTCGCCAGCCGCGCGGTCGAGGACGTCGCCGAGGCCAACCCGAAGACGTTCTTCCAGGTCTACTGGGTGGGTGACCGGGAGAAGGTGCTGGCCCGCGCCGAGCGCGCCCGCGAGGCCGGGGCGAAGGGGCTCATCGTCACCCTCGACTGGTGCTTCGCCACCGGGCGGGACTGGGGGAGCCCGCCGATCCCGGAGAAGCTGGACCTGCGCACGAAGCTGAGCTTCGCCCCGCAGGGCCTGCTGCGGCCGCGCTGGCTGAGCGGGTTCCTCCGCCACGGGCTGCCGGACCTGACCACGCCGAACATGGTGCCGCGCGGTGAGGCCGCGCCGACGTTCTTCGGCGCCTACGGCGAGTGGATGTTCACCCCGCCTCCCACCTGGGAGGACATCGCCTGGCTGCGCGAGCGCTGGGGCGGCCCGTTCATGATCAAGGGCATCACGCATCCCGACGACGCCCGCCGCGCCCGCGACATCGGCGCCACGGCGATCTCGGTGTCCAACCACGGCGGCAACAACCTCGATTCCACCCCGGCGACGATCCGGTTGCTCCCGGCGATCGCGGAGGCGGTCGGCGGGGACGTCGAGGTGCTCCTCGACGGCGGGGTCCGCCGGGGCAGCGACGTCGTCAAGGCCCTCGCCCTCGGCGCCCGCGCGGTCCTCATCGGCCGCGCGTACCTCTGGGGGCTGGCCGCCGAAGGCCAGGCCGGAGTCCGCAACGTCTTCGACATCCTCCGGAGCGGCATCGACTCCTCCCTCCTGGCCCTGGCGCGCCCCTCTATCCACTACCTCAGCCCGGAAGACCTCCTCATCCCCGCGGGTTTCACCCGGAAACCCTGATCGGGAGGTCCGGTGACGGTGTCATCGGTGGTTGGCAGTGGACAGTTTTAGCCATAATCACCCATGATCAATGTCCAAATTGTCCGGACAGTTATGGCTAAAACCGTCACCGGGTGACCCACGACGGCGGCGCCCCTCCCCATGGGAAGGGCGCCGCGCTCCGAGCGGGGTCAGGTGAGGGCGAGGACCGCGCTGAGGGCGGCGGCGATGAGGAACGCCGCTCCGCCCATGAAGGTCTCCATCAGGGTCCAGCTCTTGAGCGTTCCCCTGATGTCGAGGTCCATGTAGCGGTTGAACAGCCAGAAACCCGAGTCGTTGACGTGCGACAGGACCGTGCCGCCCGCGGCGACCGCGACCACCACCAGGGCGATCTCCGGCTGCGACAGGCCCAGCTCGTGGATCAGCGGAGCCACGATCGGGGCCGTCGTCACGATCGCGACCGTCTTCGACCCCAGCGCCACGCGAAGCGCGGTGGCGATCAGGAACGCCAGCACCACCACCGGCAGCGACGTCTGACCCAGCAGGTCGGCCAGCGCCTCACCGGCGCCGGTGGCCTCCAGGACCGCGCCGAACACGCCGCCCGCACCGGTCACCAGCAGCACCAGGGCCACCGGACCCAGCGAGGCCGACGCCGCCTTCTCGATGCGCTCCATCGAGAACCCGCCGCGCAGGCCCAGCACCCAGAACGACAGCAGCGTCGCGACCGTCAGCGCGATGACCGGCGCGCCGATGAACGTCAGCACGTCGCGGACCGCGCCCTCCGGGAGGACGACCTCGGCGAAGGTGTTGAGCATGATCAGCACGACCGGCAGCAGGATCACGCCCACCGTCACGCCCAGCGACGGCGGGGCCTTGGTCGCCACACCACCACCGCCACCGCTGCCCGCCTGCTCCTCGGCCTCGCCGAGCAGCTGCGCGGGAACCGGGGTGCCCATCCGGTCGCCGATGCGGGTGCCAACAGGTACGCCCCGACGAACCAGGCGGGAAGCCCGCACACCAGGCCCATGATCGTCACCCAGCCGAGGTTCGCGCCGAGCAGGCCCGCCGCGGCCACCGGTCCGGGGTGCGGCGGCAGCACCGCGTGCATGATCGCCAGGCCGCCGACGGCGGGCAGCGCGATGCTGATCACCGAGCGGCCGGAGCGCTGCGCCACCGAGTAGATCAGCGGCAGCAGGATGATGAACCCGACGTCGAAGAACACCGGGATCCCGAAGATCAGCGCGGTCAAGCCGACCGCAAGGGGAGCGCGCCGCTCGCCGAAAGCGGCCAGCATCCGCCCGGACAGCACCTCGGCCGCCCCGGACTCCTGGATCAACCGGCCGAGCATGGCGCCCAGCGCCACGATGATCGCGATCTCGCCGAGGGTCTCGCCCATCCCGTCTTCCAGCAGGCCCGGGATCTCGGTCGGGCTGATGCCGGCGACGGCCGCCACCACGACGCTGACCACCAGCAGAGCGACGAACGCGTGCAACTTCGCCTTCATCACCAGCAGCAGGAGCAGCGCGATCCCACCCACCACCAGCAACAACAGGGCCCAAGGCGGCAGGGTCCACGCGGTCTCCGGCGCCTCATCGGCGGCTAACGAGATCGCACTCGCAAGTTCCAAAGATCTGGTAGGCATCATTGCCTTCCTCCTCGGCCACCCATCCCCACCCGATCGGACCCCTCAAGTCGAAAACAGCGGTTTTCGTCTTAAGGGGCTTGATCGGGTGGATTTTGGGCGGGGGTTAGGGGCGGTCCAGGGCGGGGCGTTTGGGGTCGAAGGCCCAGCCCGGGATGAGGTACTGCATGGCGGCGGCGTCGTCGCGGGAGCCGAGGCCGTGCTGGAGGTAGAGGTCGTGGGCCTCGGCGACCCGGTCCTCGTCGAGTTCGACGCCCAGGCCCGGGGTCGTGGGGACCGGGAGTCGACCTTCGGAGATCTGCAGGGGGTTTCGGGTCAGGCGTTGGCCGTCCTGCCAGATCCAGTGGGTGTCGATCGCGGTGATCTCGCCCGGGGCCGCGGCGGCGACGTGGGTGAACATCGCCAGCGAGACGTCGAAGTGGTTGTTGGAGTGCGAACCCCACGTCAGGCCCCAGTCGTGGCAGAACTGCGCCACCCGCACCGAGCCGCTCATCGTCCAGAAGTGCGGGTCGGCCAGCGGGATGTCGACCGCGCCCGCGCGGACCGCGTGACCCAGCTGCCGCCAATCGGTGGCGATCATGTTGGTCGCGGTGGGGAGCCCGGTGGCGCGGCGGAACTCCGCCATCGTCTCCCGGCCCGAGTACCCGCCCTCGCCACCGCACGGGTCCTCGGCGTAGGCGAGCACGTCACGCAGCGAACGGCCGACCTCGATCGCCTCGGACAGCAGCCAGCCGCCGTTGGGGTCCAACGTGATCCGCGCGTCGGAGAACCGCTCCGCCAGCGCGGTGACGGCCTCGGCCTCCTCGCGGGCGGGCAGCACACCGCCCTTGAGCTTGAAGTCGCGGAACCCGTAGCGCTCGCGGGCCGCCTCGGCCAGGCGCACCACCGCCTCCGGCGTCAGCGCCTCCTCGTGCCGCAGCCGCGACCAGTCGTCGCCGTCACCGGGGGCCAGGTAGGGCAGGTCGGTCTTGGTGCGGTCGCCGACGAAGAACAGGTAGCCCAGCACCGGGACCTCGGCCCGCTGCTGCCCGTCGCCGAGCAGCTCGGCCACCGGCACGCCCAGGTGCTTGCCGAGCAGGTCCAGCATCGCCGACTCGATCGCGGTCACCGCGTGCACGGTGACCCGCAGGTCGAAGGTCTGCGCGCCGCGGCCGCCGGAGTCCCGGTCGGCGAAGCGCGCGTGCACCTCCCGCAGCACCGAGCGCAGCCGCGCCACGGGCTGCCCGACGACCAGCTCCGCCGACTCCTCCAACGTCGCGCGGATCGGCTCGCCGCCGGGCACCTCGCCGACCCCGGTGCGCCCCTCGGAATCGGTGAGCACCAGCAGGTTCCGGGTGAAGAACGGCGCGTGCGCACCGCTGAGGTTGAGCAGCATGCTGTCGTGCCCGGCGACCGGGATGACGCGCAGCTGCGAGATCACGGGTGTCATGGTGCCTCTCCGAGTGGTCAGTGCCTGCCGGGTTCGCCGTCGACGCGCCGCAGCAACCCGGCCGGGTTGCCGTCGGCCAGCGAGTCGGGCAGCAGCGCGGCGGGAACGTCCTGGTAGGCCACCGGACGCTGGAACCGCTCGATCGCCAGCGTGCCCACCGAGGTCGTCCGCGAGTCCGAAGTGGACGGGAACGGTCCACCGTGGACCATGGCGTGCCCGACCTCGACGCCGGTCGGCCAGCCGTCGAACAGGATCCGGCCCGCCTTGAGCTCCAGCACGTCCAGCAGCTCGGCTGCCTGGGCGTGGTCGGAGTCGGCGGCGTGCACGGTGACGGTCAGCTGGCCCTCCAGCGACTCGGCGACCTCGCGGACCTGCGCGGCGTCGCGGCAGCGCACCACGACCGAGCAGGACCCGAACACCTCCTGCTGCAGCGCCTCGTCGCCCAGGAACTCCGCGGCGTCGGTGACCACCAGCGCCGGTCGTCCCGCCACCGGCAGGTCCGTCTCCGGGCCTTGGGCGAGCACCTCGACCTTCGCGTGCTCGGCCAGCCGCGTCACGCCTTCGGCGTAGGCGCGGGCGATGCCCGGGGTCAGCATGACCCCGGCCTCGCGCTTGGCGACGGCGTCGGCGGCGGTGTCGAGGAAGGAGCGCAGCTCCGGCCCGTCTACCGCGATCACCACGCCCGGGTTGGTGCAGAACTGCCCCGATCCCAGCGTCAGCGAGCCCACGAAACCGGTGGCGATCTCACCTCCGCGCTCGGCCAGCGCGCCGGGCAGCAGGAACACCGGGTTGCTGCTGCTCATCTCCGCGTACACCGGGATCGGCTGCGGCCGCGACTGCGCGGCGGCCACCAGCGCCAGGCCCCCGGCGCGCGAGCCGGTGAACCCGACCGCCTGCACGCGCGCGCGTCGGTCACCAGCCGGGTGCCCAGGTCGCGGCCGCGGCCGAACAGCAGCGAGAACGTCCCGGCGGGAAGTCCCAGGTCGGCGACCGCGTCGGCGATCGCGCGACCCACCAGCTCGGAGGTGCCGGGGTGCGCGTCGTGGCCCTTGACCACCACCGGGCACCCGGCCGCCAGCGCGGAGGCGGTGTCGCCGCCGGCCACCGAGAAGGCCAGCGGGAAGTTGCTCGCCCCGAACACCGCCACCGGCCCCAGCGGCACGTGGCGCTGCCGGATGTCGACGCGCGGGGGAGTGCGGTCCGGTAGGGCCGGGTCGATGCGCGGGATGTCGTGGTTGCCGTTGCGCAGCAACGTCGCGAACATCCGCAGCTGCCCGGTCGTGCGGCCGCGCTCACCTGTCAGGCGCGCCACCGGCAGCCCCGACTCGGCGTGCGCCCGCTCGACCAGCTCGTCGCCGACCTTCTCGATGTTGTCGGCGATGCGCTCCAGGAACGCGGCGCGCTCGACGATCGGCAGCCGCCGGTACGGGCCGAAGGCCTCGGCCGCCGCGGCGCAGGCGCGCTCGACGTGGGAGGCGTCGCCGTGGGCGAACGGCGGCTCCAGCTCGGCGCCCGTGCTCGGGTCGATCGCGCGGATCTGGTTCCCGGCACCGTGCACCGGTGTGCCCGCGATGATCATCTGTCCGGTCACTTGGGTCATGCTCACGCCTCCGGGACGCGTTCGATCAGTTCGGTCAGCAGCTTCAGCTCGGTGTCGTCGAGGTCGGTCAGCGGCGCCCGGACGGGACCCGCCGGGCGGCCGATGGCGCGCATGCCCGCCTTGACGATGCTCACCGCGTATCCGGCGCTGCGGTTGCGGATGTCGCAGTAGGGCAGGACGAACTCGTTGAGGTACCGGTACACGGTGGCCCGGTCGCGCTCGCGGACGGCGTCGTAGAAGCGCACCGCGAACTCGGGCACGAAGTTGTACATCGCCGAGGAGTAGGTCGTCACGCCCATCTCCAGGTAGGGCAGGGCGAACGTCTCGGCGGTGGGCAGGCCGCCGACGTAGGTCAGGCGGTCGCCGACGCGGGAGTAGATCCGGGTCATCTTCTCGATGTCGCCGACGCCGTCCTTGAAGCCGATGAGGTTCGGGCACTCGTCGGCCAGCCGCACGACGGTCTCGTCGGAGTAGACGGCGTTGGCGCGGCTGTAGATGATCACGCCCAGGTCGGTGGCCGCGCACACCGCGCGGACGTGCTCGATCAGGCCCTCCTGCGGCGCCTCGGTGAGGTACGGCGGGAGCAGCAGGAGCCCGTCGGCGCCGGCGCGCTCGCCCGCGCGGGCCAGCTCCACGGCCGAGGCCGTGCCGTAGCCGGCGGGGGCGATCACCGGGACGTCGGCGGGAACCTCCTGCGCGGCGGCGGCGACCACGCGCTCCACCTCGGCGGTGGTCAGCGAGAAGAACTCGCCGGTCCCGCCCGCCGCGAACAGCCCGGTCGCGCCGAAGCCCGACAGCCAGCCGATGTTGTCCCGGTAGGCGGCCTCGTCGAAGCTCAGGTCCTCGTTGAAGTGCGTCACCGGGAACGAGAGAAGCCCGCTGGCGAGCCGTTCGGCGACTTCGGCGGGCGAGAAGCGGGACATCGTTTCCTCCAGGTCCGGTGCTTGGTCGAGGCTGACGTTAGAGTCGTCCATCAATGCGCGTCCAACTCCGATTAAGCATCCACTGATACCGGGATTGCATCGATGTTCACCATCACCCAACTCGCCGGATTCGTCGCGGTAGCCGAAGAGGGCCACTTCGGCCGCGCCGCCGCCCGGCTGAACATGACCCAACCGCCGCTGAGCCGCCAGATCCAGCAGCTGGAGCGCGAACTGGCGGTCCGGCTCATCGACCGCAGCAGCCGCACCGTGCGGCTGACCCCGGCCGGGCGTTCGTTCCTGAGCGACGCCCGCCGACTGCTGCACGACGCCGAGAACGCGGCCCGCTCCGTGCGCCGGGTGACCGACGGCCGCACCGGCGTGCTGCGGCTGGGCTTCACCGCCACGTCGGCCTACGGCGTGCTCGGCGGGCTGCTCAACACCGCGCGCAGCCACCTGCCGCACGTCGAGGTGGTGCTGCACGAGCTGGTCAGCGGCGACCAGCTGGAGCGGATCTCCGCCGACGCGCTCGACGTGGGTCTGGTCCGGCCGCCGACCCCTCCCGGGCTGGAGTCCCGGCTGCTGCGCTCCGAACCGCTGGTCGCGGCCCTGCCGGTGGAGCACCCGCTGACCGAGCAGGACGAGGTCGACCTGGCGGACTTCCACGGCGCGACGGTGGTGGGGTACTCGCCGTTCGCGGCCCGCTACTTCTACGACCTGATGGTGGGCTTGTTCGGCGAGGCGGGCGTGCACCCGTCCTACGTGCAGCACGCCGACCAGGTGCACACCGTCCTCGCGCTGGTCGAGGTCGGTCTCGGCATCGCCCTGGTGCCCTCGACGGCCGCGCGGCTGCGCTTCGAGGGCGTCGCCCTGCGGCCGGTCCGCCTGCCGGTCCCGGACCCCGTCGAGCTCCACCTCGCCTGGCGCGGCAGCAACGACAACCCGGTTCTGCACACCTTCCTGGAGCTGGTCTAGACGCCGCTACGTCGCGGTGCGCAGGCCGCGTGCCGCGCTCCGACGGATGTTCGCGGGCCCGGCAGCGCGCAGCATCGTCGGTGACGAGCGGAGGTGCGCGATGACCACGACGACGCCGCGCGGGCGACGGGTGCTCCGGGCGATGGCCACCGACCTGGCGGAGGCCTACCGGAGCGGGTCGCGGGTGGAGCGCGCCTGCTACCGGGTGGCGGCGCTGCTGCTGGTCAGCGGGCTGGTCCACCTCGGAGTGCTGCTGGCGACGGGCGGGCAGTGGAGCGGGCCGCTGTCCTGGCGCAAACCGGCGACCTTCGGCCTGTCGTTCGGGCTGACGCTGGCCACGCTGACCTGGGTGCTGTCGTTCGTGCCGATGCGCGCCCGGAGCCGCTCGCGGCTGCTGGCGATCTTCGCCGCGGCGTGCGCGGTGGAGGTCGCCGGGATCACGATGCAGGCGTGGCGGCGAGTCCCGTCGCACTTCATCCCGCCCGAGACGGCCACCGCCGCCGACGTCGTCGCCGCGGCCTCGGCGGCGCTGGGAGCGGTCGCGATCGTCGGGGTGATCACCGCGGTGACGGCGACCGTGCTGCGCAGGCACGAGGACGTCCCGCCGAGCATGCGGCCGGCGCTGCGCGTCGGGTTCCTGTCGCTGATGGTCGCCCTGGCGATCGGGGTGCTGATGATGGCCCGGGGAACGGTGCTCACCCGCGTGCAGGGCGACGTGGCGCAGGCGTTCGCGTTCACCGCCGGGCTCAAGCCCGCGCACGCGGCCACGATGCACGGGGTTCTCGTGCTGCCGGCCCTGGCCTGGTTCCTGCGCTACGCCGAGCGCCCGGAACGCTTCCGCCTGACCGTCGTTCGGCTCGCCGCATCCGGGTACGGAGCCTTCGCCGCGGTCGTCGTGGTGGTGACGCTGTTCGGGCTCGACCCGGCCGGTGCCGTCCCGGCGGTGCTGGAAGGCGCCGGGGTACTGGCGCTCGTCGCGGCGGGGGTGGTGGCGGTGCGCGCGGTCGCGGCGCCCCGACCGACGTGGAACATGTTCCAAAAATGGAGCGGTCGCGGGTAGTCTCGGCGCGGACGCGAGGAGGCGCTGTGGCGATTCGGGTGGCTCACCTGGGGACCGGGAACGTGGGGCGGCTCGCCCTGGCGGGGCTGATCGAGGCGGACGAGTGCGAGCTGGTCGGCGTGTGGGTGTCGAACCCGGACAAGGTCGGGCGCGACGCCGGTGCCCTCGCCGGGCTCGACGTCGTCACCGGCGTCACCGCGACCGGTGAGCTCGACGACGTACTGGCCGCGCGCCCGGACTGCGCCGTGTACTGCGCGATGGGCGACACCCGCCCGGTGGAGGCGATCGCCGACGTCCGGCGGCTGCTGGAAGCCGGGATCGACGTCGTCGGCTCGGCCCCGGTGACCTTCCAGTACCCGTGGCAGGTGTTCCCGCCGGAGATGATCGACCCCGTGGAGCGGGCCGCCCGCGAGGGCGGAGCGAGCCTGTTCATCACCGGCGTGGACCCCGGTTTCGCCAACGACCTCATCCCGTTCGCGCTGGCGAGCACCTGCCGTCGCGTCGAACGGGTGCGCTGCCTGGAGATCGCCGACTACGCCACCTACGACGGCGCCGAGGTCATGTTCGACGTCATGGGCTTCGGCAAGCCCGGGGACGAGACGCCGATGCTCTACCGACCGGGCGTGCTCGGCATGGCGTGGGGGACGACGATCCGGCAGCTCGCGGCGGGTTTCGGCATCGAGGTCGACGAGATCACGGAGCACGTCGAGCGCGAACCCGCGCCGGAGGCGTTCGACGTCGCGGCCGGCCACATCCCCGCGGGCGGCACCGCCGCGGTCCGCTTCGAGATCACCGGCGTGGTGGACGGTGAGCCCGCGATCGTCGTCGAGCACGTGACCCGGCTGCGCGACGACCTGCGGCCGGACTGGGCGCGACCGGCCCAGCCCGGCGGTTCCTACCGGGTGGAGATCACCGGTGAGCCGTCCTACGCCGTCGACATCTGCCCGAGCAGCCGGGAGGGCGACCACAACCACGCCGCGATCGTCGCCGCCGCGGGCCGCATCGTGAACGCCATCCCGGCGGTGGTGGCCGCAGAACCCGGCATCCGCACGACCCTCGACCTGCCGCTGGGGACCGGCAGGGGTCGGTTCAGTCGTGCGGCACGTCGGCGGTGAGCCCGCCGTCGACGACGAACTCCGAGCCGGTCGCGAACGACGACTCCTCGCCGGCAAGGAACACCACGAACGTCGCGACCTCCTCCGGGTCGGCGGCGCGGCCCAGCGGGGTCTTGATCATGTCCTCGGGGATGTTCTCGGTCATCGGCGTGCGGATCAGCCCGGGGTGCAGGGAGTTCACCCGGATCTTGTGCGGTGCGAGCTCCAGCGCCGCCGACTTCGCCAGCCCCCGCACGGCCCACTTGGTGGCGACGTAGCCGTGCGCCCAAGGGCTTCCGCGCAGGCCCTCGATCGACGAGACGTTGATGATCGAGCCGCCACCCGCCGCCTTCATCGGCTCCACGGCGGCCTGCATGCCGAGGAACGTGCCGGTGAGGTTGACGTCGAGGATCTTCTGCCAGCGCGCCAGGTCGAAGTGCTCGATCGCGCTGCCGTTGACGATGCCCGCGTTGTTCACGAGGACGTTGAACAGCCCGAACTCGGCCACCGCGAGCTCGGTGGCCCGCGCCCAGTCCTCGGGCTCGGTCACGTCCAGGTGCACGTAGCGAGCGGCCTCGCCGAGCTCGTCGGCCAGCGCCTGGCCCTGCTCGTCGAGGATGTCGCCGATGACGACCCGCCCGCCCTCGGCGACGAGCGCCCGAGCGTGCGCGGCGCCCATGCCCCGAGCCCCACCGGTGATGACGGCTGCTTTGCCCTCCACGCGTCCCATGCCGGACGACGCTACCCGAGATGTAGAACATGTTTCAATCTCGAGCGCGCTGACCAGGTCGATCATGCGTCCGACGGGAGGATTAGGATGGTCCGGATGACCGCATTCGACGACCTCGACCACCTGGACGCCTCGGCCCTGCCGGAGCGGCAGCAGCGCATCCTGGCCACCATCCGGGACTGGGTGGTCGAGCACGGCTACGCGCCGAGCACCCGGCAGATCGGTGAGGCGGTCGGGTTGCGCTCCACCTCCTCGGTGTCCCGGCACCTGGCGGCCCTGGAGGACAAGGGCTTCCTGAAGCGCAGCGAAACCCTGTCCCGGCCGATCGACGTGCGACTCTTCCTGCGGGACGGGCGTTCCGGGTCCGGCGACGAGCGCAACGTGCCGGTGCCGGTCGTCGGCGACATCGCCGCCGGAACCCCCATCGCCGCCGAGGAGCACGTCGACGACGTGCTGACGCTGCCGCGCGAGCTCACCGGCCGCGGCAACGTGTTCGGGCTGCGCGTGCGCGGTGACTCGATGGTCGACGCCGCCATCTGCGACGGCGACATCGTCGTGGTGCGCCAGCAGTCCGAGGCGCACTCCGGGCAGATCGTCGCCGCGATGCTCGACGACGAGGCCACGGTCAAGGTCTTCCGCCGCCGCAACGGCCACGTCCACCTCGAACCCCGCAACCCCGACTACGAGGTCATCGACGGCGACGACGCCGTCATCCTCGGCACGGTCGTCTCCGTGCTCCGCAACGTCTGAGCGGACTCACGCGTGGGCGCGCAGCGCCGCGATGAGCCACTCGAAGTTCGGCACGTGCGGCTCGAACGCGGGCCAGCCGTTGAGCACGCCCAGCAGCTGCCAGTAGCGCTCGACGCGCCGATCGGTGAAGGTCTCGACCGTGTCGGCCAGCGCCAGCCGCTCCTCCGCGCCCAAGCCCGGGTCGACGATGCGGTCCAGGAACTCCGCGCCGCGGGCGGATTCCGGTGCGACGCCCTCGCGCAGCGCCTCGGCGCCGTGCTCCATCACCTTCTCCGGCGTGTAACCGCCCGGCTGCTCGATGCCCCGGGCCCCGGTCACCGCCATCTCGCGGCAGCGGCGCCGGAAGTCCTCGTCGGCGACGAGCTCGGCGAGCTCGACCCACGCGTCCACCTGCTCGGTGGTGGGATCGTCCGGTAGTGCCGGTGGCATCGAGCGCATGCCCTGGGCGATGTGCGCGCCCGGGGCGTCGTCGTCGATGCCCTCGAAGGTCGTGCCGACGAAGTCGTCGATGATGCGCTGGCGCTCGTCGGCCGACATCTTGGCCACCTCGTGCATGGTCCTCATCTCCTCGGTCGTGGTTCCTCGGCGAGCGATCCACCGCAGCACGGCGCGCCGGGTCTGGAGGGTGCGCAGCTCCCCGTCGAGCGCCCGCAGGTGCTCCTCGGCCACGTCCTGGACCGTGACCTGGCGCGACAGCACCTGCCGCACCGAGGCCAGGTCCAGCCCCAGTTCCCGCAGCGTGCGCACCAGGTCCAGGCGCGCGACGGCTTCGGCGTCGTAGAGCCGGTAGCCGCCGGCCGAACGCCCGCTGGGCGTCACGACCTCGCTGTCGGACCAGAAGCGGATGGTCCGCACCGCCAGTCCGGTCCGCTGCGCCAGCTCACCGATGGTGAACAGCTCGGGTTCCTCGCTCACGGGATCCACCTTCAACCTTCCACCGACTGGAGACTCAAGCCCATTTTCCACCGGAAGTTCCGAGAGCCCCATTCGTCACCCCGACGGCACCTCGGACGGGCCGCGCGCGGAGCGCTCGGCCGGGTTCCGGCACCGGTACGGGTGTTCGGTTTTCGGGGGAGCGCACGGCCGCTCGGTGATCCATGTGATGAAGTCCACAGTGGATTATCGGAACAGGTTCGTACCGTGCCGTTTTGGTTGTTCCACTTTCGGTTGATCCTTTGTGGACTCCCGCCTCACGGGGAGGTTCGACATGCCGCCCGATCGGTGAACGCGGACGATCGCGCCTCTTCAGTTTCGATCTTGATCCGGTCGATACTTCCCGACGAAGCGGACAACGGAGGAACCGCTCGAACGAATCGGAGGAATGGGATGACCGCTGTCGGACTGAATCGATACGGGCCGGCGCCGGAAGTGCGGGCCCTGAACTGTCCACTGTGCACCGACGAGGTGCGGTGGCTGGAACCCCCGCTGCAGCGCTGGTTCTGCCCCGACTGCGCCGTGTTCTGGCGCGACCCCTGCGGACCCGGGCTGCTGGAAGACCCGATCCGCACCGGCGGCGCCGTGATCACCACCGCCCCGGCGCTGCTGGGAGGGGACCGGTCGTGACCAACACCCAACCGGTCCAGGTGCACAGCTGCACGCGGACCATCACGCCCGCGCACACCGTGCCGAGCATCCTGCCCGGAACCCTGCTGGCGCGGCGCGGCGAGCCGGTGCTCGCCACCGGCACCATGATCGCGATGCTGGAGGACGCGACCTGGGAGCTGCTGGCCCCCGACGTGCCCGACGAGTTCGCGATGCTCGGCTGCGGCGGGGTGTACGAGCACACCGCGCCGACGCTGCCCGGTCAGGTGGTGCGCATCGAGGTCGAGCGAGGCCCGGCGCCCGACGTCGGCCGCCAGACCTGGACCGCCCGCGCGATCAACGTCGACACCGGCCGGCAGGCCGGGGTGCTGCACCACCAGGTGGCCACCGTCGACCGCGCTCGCTTCCACCGGAAGCTCTACCGATGAGCGCTCCGTTAGCCGAACACCTGGACGCGGCCTGCTCACCCGCGCAGACGCGAGCAGGCCGTCCAGGACGCGCGTCTCAGCCCAGCGCCGCCCGGAGCTCCTCCGGCGCGGGCAGGGCGTCGAAGACGACCTCGGCGCCGGCGGACCGCAGTTCGTCGGCGCTGTGGGAACCGGTGGCGACCGCGATCAGCCGCGCACCCGACTCGTGGGCCGCGCGCACGTCGTTGAGCGTGTCGCCGATGAGCACGATCCGCTCGGGGGAGAAGTCGATGCCGAGCTCCCGCGCCGCCCGCTCCCGGGCGACCGGCACCAGACCGCCCCGGCGCAGGTGGTCGTCGCCGAAAGCGCCGATCGCCAGGTCGAAGTGGCCGAGCAGGTCGAACGCGTCGAGCTTGATCCTCGCGACCTGCGCGGTGTTGCCGGTCAGCACGCTCTGGTGCACCGCCGGGTCGGCGTCGAACGCCGACAACGCCTCCCGCACCCCGGGCAGCACCCGGCCGCGGGCGACCAGCTCCCCGCGCACCTCGTCGAAGACCTCGGCCAGCGCCGCGGTCATCGCCGCCACCCTCTCGCGGGTCGGTTCGAGGGCGTGGGCGCGCAGCATCAGGTCGATGGTGCCGAGGTCGGTGCGCCCGTCCATCATCGCCCGCTCCCGCACGGGTTGTCCGGTGACCTGCGGGAAGATCCGCTCGTAGGCCGCGCCGCCCAACCCCACCGAATCGATCAGCGTGTGGTCGACGTCCCACAACACCAGCCGGTCGTCCACAACGCTCCTCAGGGCTGTTCCGCGGTCGGATGCGGCTCCGCCGCACGCATGAACCCTAGTCGGTCGAGGGCTTCTGCCCCGCGGTGTGCAGGCCGCGAACTTCCTCGCGCAGCTGCTGGAGCTCGGCGAGCAGGATCGCGGTCTGGTTCTCCTCGGCGCGCTCGTGCTCGCGGGCCACCTGCGACTCCATCGCCGAGACCGTCACCGCGATGAACAGGTTGAGCACCGTGAAGGTGGTGACCGCGATGTAGCCGATGAAGAAGATCCAGGCCAGCGGCTCGGCCTCCATCACCGACCGCGCCACCTCCGACCAGGCCTCCCCGGTCATGACCTGGAACAGGGTGAACAGCGAGGCGCCCAGGTCGCCGAAGTACTCCGGGGCGACGGCGCTGAACAGCTTGGTGGCGATCACCGAGCCCACGTAGAGGATCAGCGCCAGCAGCGCCGCGATCGAGGCCATGCCCGGCAGCGCGCCCAGCAGGGCTCCGACGACCCGCCGCATGCTGGGGATCGCCGAGATCAGCCGCAGCGCCCGCAGGATCCGCAGCGCCCGCAGCACCCCGAGCGAACCCGTCGTCGGCAGCAGCGCGACGCCCACGATGATCGCGTCGAAGCAGTTCCACGGGTCGCGGAAGAACCGGGGCCCGTGCGCGTAGAGGCGTGCGGCGAGCTCGACGGTGAAGATCAGCAGTGCGATCCGGTCGGCCGCGTGCAGCACCTCGCCGTAGTCCTCGACCAGCGACGGCGAGGTCTCGCAGCCCAAGGTCACCGCGTTGAGCAGGATGACCCCGATGATGAACTGCTGGAACCGCGGTGCCTCGACCAGCTCGCGCAACCGTTCGCGTGTGCTCACGTGTCGTCCCCCGACGTCGTACTCGGTGTGATCGCCGATCAACTTAACCGGCGACGTCCGGGATCCCGCGCAGGCACGACCGACTGTCGTCCACGGCACAGCGGGGTCAGGCCCGGCGGGCGTGCAGCGCGCGCACCTCCAGCGCCAGCTCCGGGTCCGGTCCGTCGACGTCGACACCCGGTGCGACCGCCTCGATCGGCAGCGACGCCACGGGCGAGGCGGGAAGCCCCAGCTCACCGGCCCACTGGCCGAGCTGCGCCGACGACGAGGCGTAGACGATGCGGCCCAGCCCCACCCAGGCGTGCGCCGCCGAGCACATCGGGCAGTGCTCGCCGGAGGTGTAGACGGTGCAGCGCGGGCGGACCCCGGCGACGACGTTGTCCGCCGCCCAGCGCGCGATCGCGAACTCGGGGTGCTGGGTGCGGTCGCCGCCCGACACGTGGTTGTGGTCCTCGAAGAGCACGTCGCCCTCGGGGGAGACGAGCACGGAACCGAACGGTTCGTCCCCGGACTCCAGCGCGCGGGCGGCGAGCCCCACGGCGCGGCGCAGGAAATCGCGGTCGGTGTCGCTGATGGTCATGCGTTCACGCTAGCGCGAGGCCCCAGCGCTCACCGGCCGCGCGCGGACGGGGGAGGCAGCACGTCCTGCGACGGGCGCAGACCGTCGATGAGCAGCGCGAGGTAGCGGCGGCGGTCCCGGCCCTCGGGGTCGTCGGGGTGGACGGTGCTCAGCACCATGAAGATGACCGCGGCCAGGTCGCGGACCTCCAGCTCCGGCCGGACCACGCCCTCGGCGATCGCGCGGTCCAGCATCCGCCGCAGCGAATTCGCGCACCGCTGCACGCTTTCCACGTCGACGACGCGGGCCTCCCGGGCCACCGCGAGCAGTCCCCGGCGCCGGGCGAGGGAGTCGACGGCCGTGCGCAGCAGGTCGGTCAGGTGGTGCCAGGCGTCGTCGGTGCGCGCGTCGGCCACCGGCTCGACCTCGGTGGTGAGCACGTGGTCGAAGGCCGCGCGCACCACCTCGTCCCGGTTGCCGAAGCGCCGGTAGAGCGTCGCGACGCTCACGGCCGCGCGGTCGGCGATCTCGTCGAGCGTGACGTCCGGCCCCGCGTCCTCGAACGCCGCCAGCGCGGCGTCGACGATCCGCTGGTGGTTGCGCGCGGCGTCCGCCCGCAATGTCCGCTCTGCCATGGCACGGGACCGTAACAGCACCGCACGGCCGCGAGCTCAGGCGCTCACCAGGTCAGCTCCAGCCGTTCCAGCCCGTAGACGGCGTTGAAGACCCGGAAGTCCGGCTGCGCGTCCGGATCCGCCAGCGCCAGTCCGGGGAAGCGGCGCAGCAGCGCCGGGAAGGCGATGCGCATCTCCATCCGCGCCAGCGGGGCGCCGAGGCAGTGGTGCACGCCGTGGCCGAACGCGAGGTGCCCGCCGACTCCCCGGGTGATGTCGAGGGTCTCCGGGTCGTCGATGAACGAGGCGTCGCGGTTGGCGGTGGGGATCGACAGCATCACCAGCTCGCCCTCCGGGATGGTGTTCCCGGCGATCTCCACCTCCTCGGTGGTCATCCGCATCGCCACCGAGTGCACGATGGACAGCCAGCGCAGCAGCTCCTCCACGGCGGGCTCGATCATCGCCGGGTCGTCGCGGACCAGGGCGAGCTGGTCCGGGTTCTGCAGCAGCGCGAGGGTTCCCAGCCCGAGCATGTTCGAGGTGGTCTCGTGCCCGGCGAGCAGCAGCAGCGAGCAGATGCCGACCAGCTCGTCGGTGGTGATGTCGGAACCGTGCTCGCGCACCAGCATCCCGAGCATGTCCTCGCCCGGGTCGGCCTGGGCGCGCTCGACGAGCCCGGCCATGTAGTCGCGGTTGGCGTGCTGGGCGGCCATCCGCTCATCCGCCGGCAGCGAGGTGTCGAGCAGGCGGGCCGAGATGCTCTGGAACTCGTCGCGATCCGAGTAGGGCACGCCCAGCAGCTCGCAGATCACCAGCGAGGGCACCGGCAGCGCGAAGTGGGACACCAGGTCGGCGGGCTTGCCCGCCCGCTCGACGTCGTCGAGGGCGGCCTCGACGATCTCCACGATCCGCGGTTCGAGCCGGCGCATCCGGCGCACGGTGAACTCCGGGGTGAGCATCCGGCGCAGCCGCGAGTGCTCCGGCGGGTCGTAACCGAGCAGGCCACCGGCCCGCAAGCGGGCGGCTTCCTCGGCGCTGAGCCGGGCTTCCAGCGGTGAGGTGGCGCGGGCCCGGGCGTTGCTGAACCGCGCCGGGTCGCCGAGCACGCGTCGCACGTCGGCGAAGCGGGTCACCAGGTACCCGGTCTGGCCGAAGGGCGAGTCGACCCGCACCACGCCGTCGCCGTCGCGCACCTCGCCGAGCTCGGCGGCGGGCCCGAACCCGTCGCGTCGCATCGGCAGCGCCAGTTCCGCCGTCATCGTCCGCCCGCCCTTCCTCGCGTTCCACGTCTAAGTGAGAGGTTACTAGCACTTAGGTGGGGCCCGCCACGCTCATCCGGTGGGAGCGCGCTCCGCGACGGTCTCGGGTGCCCGCTCCGGGTTCCTGCGGTGCAGGAACAGGATCAGGGCGAGGAAGACGACCACCGCCGCGAGCGTGACCAGCAGCCACGCCGACCAGCCCGCGGCGTCGGCCAGCCGGGGGGCCAGCAGCACCGCCGCGAGCACGACGAGCCTGCTGACCAGGTGCTGCAGGCCGAAGGCCGTGCCCTCGGCGTCGACGTGGGTCTCCTCGACGTAGGCGGCGAAGGCCGCCATCCACGGCCCGAAGATCGCACCGAGCGCGACGCCCAGGCCGATGAACACCACGACGACGGCCGGTGCGGGAGCGTCGGTGCCCAGTCCCAGCAGGGCGATGAGCGCCAGCAGCGCCGCCGCCGAGGTCGCTCCGCCGGTGAGCAGGAACGGGGTGCGCCGCTGGAGCCGGTCCGACCAGCGCGAGAGTCCCAGGCTCGCAACGAGGTTCGCGCCCCAGAAGAACATCATGATCAGCGACGCGATCCGCACCGGAACCCCGAGCGCTTCGCCGAGCAGGACCTGGCCGTAGGCGTTGAGCGTGCCCAGCAGCAGGAACAGCGCCGACATCGCCGCCACGTAGGTCCACGCCGTCGCGTTCCGCAGCGGGGAGCCGGTCCTGGTCGGCGTGATCGGCCGGACGGCCTCCTCGGACAGCCGGATCTCACGCCGCACCGGCGGGGCGAGCTCGCGCAGCGTCGCGGCGACCACGACCGCGCCGGCCAGCGAGATCCCGGCCATCAGGTAGAGCTGCGCCTGCCAGGTCCCGCCGAGCAGGTCCAGCGTCAGCGCGGTGATGGCTGCGGCGAAGAAGTTGGCGCCGACTGTGCCCCAGGAGAAGAACGCGAACGCCTGCGCCCGGCCCATCCGCGGCGCGAAATCGCGCACCAGCGGCGCACTTCCGGCTGCCGCGATGCCCTCGACGAGCGCGAGCAGGACGCGTGCGGCGGTGAACTGCGCCTCGGAGTTGGAGGTGGCCATGAACAGGCACGCCAGGCCGGACAGGAACAGGAACGGCACCATCAGCCGCACCCGGCCCAGCCGGTCCACCAGCTTGCCGCCGACGAACCCGGCCACCGCGCCGACCAGCAGCGACACCGCGGTGATCGCGCCGTAGCGGCCCAGCGGCATGCCCAGGTCGGCGAGCAGCAGGCTCAGCACCGGCGCGAGCTGCCCCTCGTAGGCGGTGAGGAACATGGCCAGGATCGCGGCGGCGAGCAAACCGCGCCGCCGCGCGCCGGTCGGATAGGTCTGCAGCTCACGACGATGTGGCAGCACGGCACCGCTCCTCACTGTTCGAGACAGCAGGTCCAGTCATGGACAAGCTGTCCAGAAACTAACCCGAGGTGCGGGTCGGCTCAAGCGGCTCTCAGGATTCGAGGTCCGGTGGCGGGCCGTCGAAGCCGAGGCCCCACCACCGGCCGTGCCGGGACAGCGAGGCCAGCATCCGCGCCGCCTCCGGCAGCGGCATCGGCGGTTCCGGGCTGGCGAAGTACCAGGCCAGCACGGCGGTCACCTCGCCGACCCAGGTGCGCGCCAGCAGGTCGATGTCCAGTCGCGGTGTCACGCCGTTGGTCTCGGCGCGGCCGGAGAACTCGGCGCGCACCGACCGGGACAGCGCCTCGGTGAGCGCGTGCAGCGCCCGGCCGTCGCCGTCGCCGCGCAGGATCAGCCGGTAGACCTCGCTGCGCTCCTCGGCGTGCTCGAACAGGGCGCGCACCGGGCGTCCGTTGAAGCCCTCCGCCGTGTCCAGCGCGGGTTGAGTGCGCTCGGCGAGCTCGCCGAGCAGGGTGCGCACGACCGCGTCGAAGAGCTCGTCCTTGTCGCTGTAGTGCGTGTAGAACGTCGCGCGCCCGACGTCGGCCCGCTCGGCGATCTCCTCGACGGTCAGCGGGGCGTAGCCGCGCTCCAGGGCGAGGTCGACGAGGGCGGTCTGCAGCGCGGTGCGGGTGCGCCGCGTCCTGCGGTCCTCGCGGCGCGGGGTGTCCCGGCGGGAGCCGCCGGTCGTGGTCGGGGCGTTGGTGGGCATGCGCTGATTCTGCCAGCGGACGCCCTGGACATTCCTGGACAGTCTGTCTATAAATGGTCATCATGTTGCGAACAAGTGGCGTGAACCTCGGTCACTACCTGACGCGCACCGCCCGGAACCGCCCGGACGTGACCGCGCTGACCTGCGCGGATCAGCGCTGGACCTACCGGGAGCTGGATGCCGAGAGCAACCGGATCGCCTCCGCGCTGCGGGCCCGCGGATGCACCGAGGGCACCCGCGTGGCGACCCTCGCGGGCAACCGGGGCGAGCTCGTCGTCGTCGAGATGGCCCTGTGCAAGGCCGGTCTCGTGCGCGTTCCGCTCTCGCCGCGGCTGTCGCCGGCCGAGATCGGCCAGGTCGTCGCCGACGCCGAGCCGCGAGCGGTGTTCGTCGACCGGGCCCACCGCGACACCCTCCGCCCGATCCTCGGCGACGACGTGCTCGTGGTGGAACTCGATGCGGGAGAAGGTCTCTCGTACTCCGAGCTGGTCGCCGAGGGCGACGAGGCGGAGATCGCCGTCGACGTCTCGCCCGACGACCCGGCCGTCCTGAACTTCACCTCCGGCTCCAGCGGCACCCTCAAGGCCGCCGTGCAGACCGTCGGCAACCGGCTGGCCTGCCTGCGCAAGCTCGCGATGCGCGGCACCGGCGAGACCGAGGTCTACCTCGCGCCCGGTCCGATCACCCACGCCAGCGGCATGGGCATCCTGTCCTGCTTCTTCCGCGGGTCGACCGTGGTCGTGCTGCCCGCCTTCGACGTCGAGGGCTACCTCGACGTGCTCGAACGCGAACGCGTCACCACCACGTTCCTGGTGCCCGCGATGCTCAACCGGGTGCTGGCCTCGCCGACGCTGGCCGAGCGCGACCTGTCGAGCCTGCGCTCGCTGACCCTCGGCGGCGCCCCGGTCAGCCCCACCCGGCTGCGCGAGGCGGTCGCGGCCTTCGGGCCCGTCGTCGCGCAGGGCTACGGGCAGGCCGAGACCACCAGCGCGATCACCCACCTCTCGGCCGAGGAGATCGCGCACGCCGTCGAGGCCGACCCCGAACTGCTGCTGTCGTGCGGACGTCCGGTCTTCGACACCGAGGTGCGCGTCGTCGACGACAACGGGAAGCCCGTGCCGCCCGGCGAGATCGGCGAGGTCGTCGCGCGCGGCCCGGACTGCGTGCGGCAGTACCACCGGGCGCCCGAGGCCAGCGCCGAGACGTTCCGCGACGGCTGGGTGCGCACCGGAGACCTCGGCCGGTTCCGCGAAGACGGCTACCTGTTCCTCGTCGACCGCAAGAAGGACATGATCGTCTCCGGCGGCTACAACGTCTACTGCACCGAGGTCGAAGCCGCCCTCTACACCCACGCCGACGTCGACGAGGCCTGCGTCTACGGCGTTCCCGACGACGAGTGGGGCGAGACGGTCAAGGCGTGCGTCGTGCGCCGCCCCGGATCCGACGTCGACGCCGACGCGCTGGTCGAGGCCTGCGCGGCCCGCATCGCCCGGCACAAGCTCCCGCGCGTCGTCGAGTTCCTCGACGCCCTGCCCCGCACCCGCACCGGCAAGGTCGACCGCCGCGCGCTGCGCGAACGCGACTGGACCGGCGTCGACCGCCGCATCGGCTGAGCCCCAGGAGACCGCATGAGCGACATCAGAACCTACGCCGACCAGGTCTGGAACGGCGAGCTCGACGACCACATCGCCGGGAGCGCTCGCGGTGAGGCCGTCGTCGACATCGCCGACGGGCTGGGCCTGCTGCCCGGCTTCGGCAACGCCATCGCCTTCCGCTCCGCCGACGAGCTGATGCTCTTCGACACCGGCAACCCGCTGTCGGCGAAGCGCACCCACGCGATCCTGCGCGAGTGGAGCGCCGACCCGCTGACGCTGGCGTTCTACTCCCACGGCCACATCGACCACGTCGGCGGGCTCGACCCGTTCGACGCCGAACCCCGTCCGCCGCAGGTCATCGCCCAGGAACGGGTCCGCGACCGGTTCGACCGCTACGCGCTGACCGCCGGCTACAACGCCCTGATCAACCGGCGCCAGTTCGGCATCGCCGACCTGCGCTGGCCGCGCAGCTACCGGCTTCCCGACGTCACCTTCCGCGACGCGCTCACCCTCACCCGCGCCGGGCTGACCTTCGAGCTGTTCCACGCCGAAGGCGAGACCGACGACGCCGCGGTCGCCTACGTCCCCGAGCACCGGCTGCTGCTGCCCGGCGACCTGTTCGTCTGGGTGAGCCCGAACTGCGGCAACCCGCAGAAGGCGCAGCGCTACCCCAGGGAGTGGGCGCAGGCGCTGCGGCGGATGGCCGGGCTCGGCGCCGAGATCATGCTGCCCTCGCACGGCGCCCCGGTCTTCGGCGCCGACCGCATCGAGCAGGCGCTGACCGAGACCGCGGAATGGCTCGAATCCCTGGTGGAGCAGACGCTCGGGATGATGAACGGCGGCCACCCGCTCGACGAGATCGTGCAGCGCGTGAGCCCGCCGCCGCACCTGGCGGACCGGGTCTACCTGCGCGCCCGCTACGACGAACCGGAGTTCGTGGTGCGCAACCTCTGGCGCCGCTACGGCGGCTGGTACGACGGCAACCCGGCTCACCTCAAACCCGCCCCCGACGCGGTGCTGGCCGCAGCCGTGGCCGAACTCGCCGGTGGCGCGCGGGTCCTCGCCGACGCCGCGCTGCGCGCCCGCGACACCGGAGACCTGCGGCTGGCCGGGCACCTGGCCGAGATGGCCACCCGGGCCGAGCCGGGAACGCCCACGCTGCACCGGGTTCGCGCCGAGATCTACCAGGCGCGGGCCGAAGCGGAGGAATCGCTGATGGCGCGCGGGATCTTCGGCGAGACCGCCCGGTCCTCCCGCGAGTTGGCAGGGGAGGAGACGGCGTGAGCTTCGAGCTCGAACCCACCCACGACCACGATCCCGAACTCGCCGGGTTGGTCGCCGAGCTGCGCGAGTACCTGCACGGCGAACTCGCCGACTACGAGCGGCGCCACGAGCTCGACCACGAGTCGAACTACGGGCGCGAGATCCTGCAGCCGGTGTGGAAACGCGCCCGGCAGCTCGGTTTCTACGGCATCCACCTGCCGCCCGAGCACGGCGGGCGCGGGCTCAGCGCCACCCGGCTCGCCGTGCTCAAGGAGGAGGTCGCCGCGTCCGGCAGGGTGCTCGGCCACAGCGTGCTCGGTGACATGGGCGGACCGCTGCGCGCCGGTGCCATCTTCGGTCACGCCACGCCGCGGCAGGTCGAGCGCTACCTGCGACCGGTCGTCGAGGGCGACCGCGCGTGCTGCTTCTCGCTGACCGAACCGGACGCGGGCTCGCACGTCCGCGCCATGCGCACCACCGCCACGCCGGACGGCGAGGGCTGGCGGATCAGCGGGCACAAGGTGTTCAGCTCCGCCGGGCCGTTCGCCGACTTCTCGGTGCTGGTGGCGCGGATGGCCGGGGCGCAGGAGAGCTACTCGGCGTTCCTGGTCGACCTCGACTCGCCCGGGTGCTCGGTGCTGCCCGGCGAGGTGCCGCTGTCCGGCCAGCACATCGAGGCGGACATCGTCCTCGACGACTGCTACGTCGGGCCGGAGCAGCTGCTCGGCGACGTGGGGGAGGGGCTGCGCATCGGACTCGGCCGGGTCACCACCAACCGGTTGCTGCACTGCCCGACGGTGCTGGGCAGCACCCGCAGGCTGATCGCGCTGACGCGGGAGCACGTCCGGGGTCGTGAGGTCGCGGGCGGGCCGATGGCCGGGTTGCAGAGCGTGCAGCACAAGCTCGCCGACATGGCCACCGCCCACTACGCGGCGCGCGCCATGACCTACGACGCGCTCGCCGACCTCGACGCAGGCGGGCGCCCGGCGACGGAGGCGTTCATGTGCAAGCTGTTCGTCGCCGAGAACGCCTTCCGCATCGCCGACGACGCGATGCAGCTCCACGGCAAGGCCGGGATGGTCCGCGGCTCGGAGGTCGAGTCGCTGTTCCGCCGACTGCGCATGTTCCGCGTCCTCACGGGTTCCTCCGAGATCCAGAAGAACGCCATCGCGAAATCCCTGCTGGGCTGACGCGCCGACCCCGAACGGTCCCCACGACGCCCCCCGCAGCGAGTTGACCCGATTTCAACGGAAGTCGGACCCCCGATTTCCACTGAAATCGGGGCGACCGCGGGAGAGCCGGGGCCGTTCGGGTCGGAATCCGGCATCGGGTGGTCGTCGGTGCGTTTCGGGCGGTCGCGGGTTTTCTAGGGAGATCGGCCGGTCCGCCGGGCTAGGGTGCCGGGAGGTCGTGGATCGGTCGAGTGTCCTGGGGGATGCTGTGGAGCACGTCGTTGTCAGCGGGGGAGGGATCGCGGGGACTGCGCTGGCGCTGGCCCTGCGCAGCGCCGGAATCGCGGTGACCGTGGTGGAATCGCGCCCGGCCGACCACGGCGAGGGCGCGGTGGTCCGGTTGAACCCGAACGGGATGGACGCGCTGCGCGCCGTGGACGCCCACCAGCCGGTGATCGCCCGCTCGTTCCCGCTGGTGCGCACCGAGCGCATCCGCCCCGACGGCACCCGCATCGGGTACTCGCTGGGCGCCGATCCGAGCTCGGAGCGCGGACTGCCGCGCGTCATGCACTGGCCGGTGCTCTCGGCGGTGCTGCGCGAGCAGGCCCTCGAACGCGGCGCCGAGTTCCGGCACGGTTCCCGCGTCGTCGACGCCGACCCGGCCGCCGCCGCGGTGACGCTGGCCGACGGCAGCCGCGTCGAGGGCGACGTCCTCGTCGGCTCGGACGGCGCGAACTCGCTGGTGCGCGGCCGGATCAACCCCGACGGGCCGGAACCGGAGCGCCTGGGCACCCGCACGATCTACGGTTACGCGGCCGAACCGGGCTGCGAACCGCCGCCCCCGGAGGTGCTGCGCTCCTACGTGGGCGCGAAGGGCTTCTTCGCCGCCACCCGCGACTCGCACTCCGGCGGCTGCTTCTGGTTCACCAGCCTGCGCTCCCCGGTCCCGCGCAGCCGCGACGCACCGCAGGACGTCGACGCGCTGCGCGCCGAGATGACCGAGCTGTTCGCCGCCGACGACACCCTCGCCGCGACCGTCGTCGGCAACTCCGAGCGCATCCTGTCCTTCGACGACCACGCCCTGCCGCACGTCCCGCGCTGGCACCGCGACCGCGCGATCATCATCGGGGACGCCCTGCACGTGGCCCCACCCGCCTCCGAGCAGGGCGCGGCGATGGCGGTCGAGGACGGGGTCCAGCTCGCCCGCTGCCTCCGCGATCACACCACCCCCGCAGCGGCCTTCGCGGCCTTCGAACACCTCCGCCGAGAACGGGTCGAAGCGGTTGTCGCGATGGGCCGAACGGGGACCAGCCGAGCCCACCACCCCCTGTCCCGCCGCCTCCGGGACCTCCGCACCAAGACCAAGCGGGCCTTCGCCTGGCAGCGCAAACCCCCGATGGGCCGGGGCTGGGCCTACGACCACCACATCGACTGGACCTCCAAGACCAGCTGAAACCAGGACGGACACCGCAGTTCTCGTCGGGTCGAAAACCGCGGTTCTCGCGGTTGGCGGGGGTTGCGGCGTGGGTCACACTTGGGTCGTGCGCGAGGAGAGCTTGGAGGCGGCGTTGCCGGTGGGGGAGGACCCCCACCGGTACGCGCGGTTGCTGGCTCGGGTTCACGACGCGGCGCTCGCCGGGGAGACCCCGCCCGCTCGCCCTCGGGCGGTGATCGGGGCTTCGTGGGGCCGGATGCGGTCGCGGGGGATCGACCCCGAGCGGGGGCGCGCGCCTCGGCAGTTGCGGGCCGACGAGCTGGCCGAGCGGCGGCGGGAGTCGCCGTTGTCCGAGGTCCTGCCGCTGCTGCGCAGCCGCCTCGGCGGGGTCGCCGAGCAGACCGCGAACATCATGGTGATCACCGACGCCGATGGGCACGTGCTGTGGCGGGACGGCAGCGCGGCGGTGCGCCGCAACGCCGACTCGCTCGGCTTCGTCGAGGGCATGAGCTGGGGCGAGGACGTCGTGGGCACCAACGCGATCGGCACCGCCCTGGTCACGGGCCTGCCGATCCAGGTGTACTCCGCCGAGCACTACGTGCGCACCCACCACGCCTGGACCTGCGCCAGCGCACCCCTGCACGACCCGCGCACCGGCCGGCTGCTCGGCGCGGTCGACCTGTCCGGTCCCGCCTCCACCGTCAGCCCCACCACCCTCGCCCTGGTGCAGACGGTCGCGCAGCTGGCCGAGGCACAGCTGCGCACCACCCACCTCACCGCGCTCGAAGGGTTGCGCGGCAGCGCCGTCCCGCTGCTGTCGCGGGTCTCCGGCCGGGCCGCGGTCACCGACCCGCACGGGTGGGTCGCCGCCTCCACCGGCCTCGGCCCGGTCGACCACGTCGCGCTGCCCGCCGGATGCGGCGCGGGACGCGCGTGGCTGCCCGCGCTCGGCGACTGCGCGGTCGAACCGGTGCCGGGCGGATGGCTGGTGCGGCTGCTCGACGACGACTCCACCGCCGCGCTCGACGAGCGCACCCGCGCACGGCTCGACCTGCGCGGTTCCCAGGCCCACGTCGAGGTCGACTCGGCCGCGG
The DNA here is from genome assembly GCF_045278815.1 of Saccharopolyspora sp. ID03-671. Classification (NCBI taxonomy): domain Bacteria; kingdom Bacillati; phylum Actinomycetota; class Actinomycetes; order Pseudonocardiales; family Pseudonocardiaceae; genus Saccharopolyspora; species Saccharopolyspora sp. ID03-671. The sequence continues at coordinate 1,231,081 of NZ_CP134054.1, read as the reverse complement.
GCGGTTGGAACCACCCGCTGAGCCCCCGCCACGCGGAACTGCTGTTCCTGCTGGCCGCCCACCCCGGCGGGTGCACGGCCGCGCAGCTGGCCGCCGAGGTCTTCGGCGACGAGCGGCGCACGGTCACGGTGCGTGCCGAGATGTCACGGCTGCGCCGGACCCTCGGCGGCCTGCTCGGCAGGCGCCCGTACCGGTTCAGCGAGAACGTCGACGTCGAGGTGCTGCGGCCCGACGACCCGGCCGCGCTGCTGCCGCACTCCACCGCCCCGGCGGTGCGCGGCTGACGCTGCAACCCCCTGCAACCCGTGCGCGCCCGTCTCCGGTGTGGCTCCATGACTGGTGTCATGTGATCGCGACCACTCAAGGGCAACGACGCCCGCGCGGGAGGTAGTCGGCGTGAGCCAGACCGTCGAGCACAACGCGACCCGAGCCCGGGTCGAGCAGTGGATCACCGAGTTCTCCGAGGCCATCGCGGCCCGCGACACCGATCGCGTGGTGTCGCTGTTCGGCGAGGACTGCTACTGGCGCGACCTGATCGCGCTCACCTGGAACATCAAGACCTCCGAGGGGCGCGCGGACATCGCCGCGATGCTCTCGGCGACGCTGGAGCACGCGGCACCGACCGGGTTCACCGTCCTCGGCGAACCGACCGAGTCCGGCGGGGTCACCGAGGCCTGGTTCTCCTTCGAGACGGCCGTCGGGCGCGGCACCGGTCACCTTCGTCTCGTCAACGGCAAGGCCTGGACGTTCCTGACCACCCTCGACGAGCTCAAGGGCCACGAGGAACCCAAGAACCACCGCAGGCCCCGGGGCGCCGAGCACGGCGCGAACCCGGACCGGGTGACCTGGCGCGAGGAGCGGGAGACCGAGCTCGCCGAGCTCGGCCGCACCCGGCAGCCGGAGGTCGTCATCGTCGGCGGCGGGCAGGGCGGCATCGCGCTCGGCGCGCGGCTGCGCCAGCTCGGCGTGCCGACGATCATCGTCGAGCGCAACGAGAAGCCCGGCGACTCCTGGCGCAGGCGCTACAAGTCGCTGGCCCTGCACGACCCGGTCTGGTACGACCACCTGCCCTACATCGATTTCCCGGAGAACTGGCCGGTTTTCGCGCCGAAGGACAAGATCGGCGACTGGCTGGAGATGTACACCAAGGTCATGGAGCTCAACTACTGGGGCTCCACGACGGCGCTGAGCGCGAAGTACGACGAGGACAACGGCCAGTGGGAGCTGGTCGTGGACCGCGACGGCGAGCAGATCACCCTCCGGCCGCGCCAGCTGGTGATGGCCCTGGGCGTGTCCGGCAAGCCGAACGTGCCCGTCTTCCCCGGTCAGGACCGCTTCCGAGGCGACCAGCACCATTCCTCCGAGCACCCCGGGCCGGACGCCTACCGCGGCAAGAAGGCCGTGGTGATCGGCTCGAACAACTCCTCGCACGACATCTGCGGCGCGCTGTGGGAGGCCGGGGCCGACGTGACGATGGTGCAGCGCTCGTCGACGCACGTGGTGCGGTCGGACTCGCTGATGGAGCACAGCCTCGGCCCGCTGTACTCGGAGGAGGCGGTGGCCGCGGGCATCGACACCCGCACCGCGGACCTGACGTTCGCCTCGATCCCGTACCGGATCCTCAACGAGTTCCAGAAACCCGCCTTCGACGTGATCCGCGAGCAGGACGCCGAGTTCTACGCGCGGCTGGAGGAGGCCGGTTTCCAGCTGGACTTCGGCGACGACGACTCGGGCCTGTTCATGAAGTACCTGCGCCGCGGCTCGGGCTACTACATCGACGTGGGCGCCTGCGAGCTCATCGCCGACGGCAGCGTGAAGCTCGCCCGCGGCGACGTCGCCGAGCTCACCGAGACCGAGGTGGTGCTGACCGACGGGACCCGGCTGGAGGCCGATCTCGTCGTCTACGCCACGGGTTTCCGGTCGATGAACGGCCTGGCGGCCGACATCGTCGGTCAGGAGGTCGCCGACAAGGTCGGCAAGGTGTGGGGCCTGGGCTCGGACACCACCAAGGACCCCGGTCCGTGGGAGGGGGAGGAGCGCAACATGTGGAAGCCCACCCAGCAGCAGGCGCTGTGGTTCCACGGCGGCAACCTCCACCAGTCCCGCCACTACTCCCTCTACCTGGCCCTGCAGCTCAAGGCCCGAGCCGAGGGCATCCCCACCCCCGTCTACGGCCTCCAGGAGGTCCACCACACCTCCTGACCCACCCCCCGGCCGGGCCCACCCGGGCCCGGCCGGGCGGTGAGCGGGGTGGGGTAGGGCTAGCCCCCAATCTGGGTCGTAGTTGATCACTCAAGGGGTCTGGGGCGCCTCGCAGCGGCTAGGCTCGCGGCGTGATGACGGCGGAACCGGTGCTCTTCGGCCGCAAGACCGAGCTCGACGAGCTGCGGCGGCTGGTCGCGTCGGTGGTCGACGGCACCGGTGGTGCGCTGTGGATCGAGGGTGAGCCCGGGATCGGCAAGACCGCGCTGCTCGACCAGCTCGTCGCCGACGCGGCGGTGCAGGGCTGCGCGGTGCGCCACGCCACCGCCGACCGGCTCAGCAGGCAGTTCCCGCTGCGGTTCATGCTCGACTGCCTCGGAGTCGGGCCCAAGTCCGACGAACCGGAGCTGCGGGAGCTCCACGAGCGGATCTCCGGCGCGGACGGGACCGCCATCGGCGAGCTCGCCGACCTCGTCGCCAAGTGGTGCGCGAACGCGCCCCTGGTGCTCGTCGTCGACGACGTCCAGTGGGCCGACGACGCGAGCATGCACGTGTGGCAGCGGTTCGTCGCGCTCACCGAAGAGCTTCCGCTGCTGCTGATCTCGGCCGCCCGCCCCGCCCGCGGGCACCACGAAGTGCGCGCGCAGGTGCCCCGGATCTCCCTGCAGCCGCTGGCGGACACCGCCGTGGCCGGCCTGGCCGGGACGCTCGCCCGCGCAGCCCGGATCGGTCCCCGGTTGCGCCGGATGCTCGCCGGTGCCGCCGGAAACCCGCGCTACGCCGGCGAAATCGTCGCGGCCCTGACCCGCGAGGGTGCGATCGCCGTCGACGACGGCCGCGCCGAGCTGGCCGGCGCGGACACCGGGATGCCGCGCTCGCTGGCCGAGGCCGTCATCGGGCGGCTCGGCTTCTTCGACCACCAGACCCTCGGCCTGCTCCGGATGGCCGCGCTGCTCGGCCCCGCCTTCGCCATGAGCGAGCTGTCCACCCTCTCCGAACGGCCCGTTTCCGCCCTCGTCGGCCACGTCGAGGAGGCGATGGACTCCGGGGTGCTCGTGGAATCCGGCCTGCACCTCGCCTTCCAGCACCCCGTCGTGCGCCAGGCCCTCTACGAGACCAACCCGACCTCGCTGCGGCTGGCCCTGCACGAGCAGGCCGCGCACGTCCTGCACGGCTCCGGGGCCTCCGTGGAACGGGTCGGGGAGCAGCTGCTCGCCTCGATCGCCATCGGCGACAGCGAGATCGACGGCTGGAGCCTGGACTGGCTGGTTCAGCACGGCCACGCCCTCGCCCACCGCGCACCGGCCTGCGCGGCGGAACTGCTCGAAGCCGCGCTCGTCCCGATGCCCGCCGAGGAGGAGCGCCGCGACGTGCTGCTCGCCGCCCGAGCCCTGTCGCTGGTGCAGCTCGACCGGCCCGAGCAGGCCCACGAGCTCAGCGAACGAGCCCTGGCCGAGGTCGCCGACAGCTCCCGCGCCGCCGAGCTGACCTGGTACCTGGTGTGGTCGCTGGCCGTGCGCCGCAGAGCCGACGAGGCCGCCGCCGTCATCGCCGAAGCCGAAGCCACCACCGGGTCCGAGCTGCGCTGGCTGGCTCGGATGCGCGGCACCCTCGCCCAGGCGCAGCTGCTGTCCGGGCGCTTCGCCGACTCCGAGCGAACCGTGGACCGGGCGCTGGCCGAGGCCCGCGAGTCCGGCGACGCCCACGCGCTCGGCCTCGCCCTGCACGTCCGGGGCACGGCGCGGGCCCGCAACAGCGACCTCGCCGAAGCCCTGGTCTGCTACCAGGAAGCCGGTGCCGCGCTCGGCGATGCGCTGGAGAACGTCGACCTGCGGCTGCAGGTGCTCAGCAACCGGATGATGCTGCTGTTCGCCTTCGGCCACGCCGCCGAGGCCGAGTCCGTCCTCTACGAGATGCTGGCCATCGCCGAGACCAGCGCGACCCCGTCCCGGCTGGCCGTCGTGCGGCTGTCGGCGGGCAACCACTACTTCACCGTCGGGCGCTGGGACGACGCCGCCGCCGAGCTGCAGGCCGCGAGCGAGCTCACCGACGAGATGACCCCGCACCAGCTGCGCTGGCTGCACGGGCTGCGGGCGATGCTCGCCGGGTACCGCGGCGAGCGCGAGGTCTTCGACCAGCAGCTGGCGGTCGCGGGCGAGGCGACGCCGGATTCCCAGGAGAACTCCGGCTTCCTGATGGTGGCCGGGGTGCTGGGCGCCGAGATCGACGGCGACCTGGAGCGCGCCAAGGCCATCCTCGTCGAGGCCCTCGACGCCAGCGAGCGCTTCGGCAGCAACTACGTGTGGTTGCCGATGCTGGTCCGCTACGCGTTGCAGACCGGCGACTCCGAGACCGCCACCCGCGCCACCAACTCCTGCGGGCAGGGTGCGACCGTGGGCGCGGCCCCGAACCTGCTCGCCGCCGCGCAGCACTGCCGGGGTCTGGTCGATGGCGACCCGATCACGCTGCGCGCGGCCATCGCGCACTACGACAAGACCAAGCAGCCGCCCAAGCGCGCCCGCGCGCTGGAGGACCTGGCCGCGGTGCTGGCCGAGCGCGGCGAGATCCCGGCGGCCCGCAAGGCCTACGTGCAGGCGGCCGAGATCTTCACCCAGCTCGGCGCCCACTGGGACCTGAAGCGGGCCGCAGCCCGGATGCTGCCGTACGGCATCCGGACGCCGCGGGCGAAGCGGCTGCGCGCCACCACCGGCTGGGAGGCGCTGACCCGCACCGAGCGGCAGGTGGCGCTGCTGGTCGGCGACGGCAAGTCCAACCCGGAGATCGCCGCCGAGCTGTTCGCCTCGCGCCGCACCATCGAGGTCCACGTGTCGCACGTGCTGGCCAAGCTGGGTGTGCGGTCCCGCGTCGAGGTCGCGGTCGAGGCGACCGGTCGCCGCGCCTGAACCATCAGGGAGCACGACACCCCCGCAGTGGTCCGAGTCACAAGAACTTGCTCCGCGTGGGGAGTGGCGCTCACGATCGGTCTCGAAACAATCAGGATTCCTGATGATTGAGTTCCCGGCGGAGAGGTTCACCATGTCCACTTCCGAGAATGCCTGGGGCAACACCGTTCTCGTCGACTTCGAGGACGGGATCGCGTGGGTGACGCTCAACCGGCCCGACAAGCGCAACGCGATGAACCCGACGCTCAACGACGAGATGGTGCGCACCCTCGACGCGCTGGAGGCCGACCCGCGCTGCCGCGTGCTCGTGCTCACCGGCGCGGGCGAGGCCTGGTCGGCGGGCATGGACCTCAAGGAGTACTTCCGCGAGGTCGACCAGTCCGACGACCCGTCGGTGCAGATCCGGGTCCGCCGGGCGAGCGCGGAGTGGCAGTGGAAGCGGCTGGCCAACTGGTCCAAGCCGACCATCGCGATGGTCAACGGCTGGTGCTTCGGCGGCGCCTTCACCCCGCTCGTGGCCTGCGACCTGGCGATCACCGACGAGAACGCGCAGTTCGGGCTCTCTGAGATCAACTGGGGGATCCCGCCCGGCGGCGTGGTCACCCGCGCGCTGGCCGCGACCGTGCCGCAGCGCGACGCGCTGTACCACATCATGACCGGGGAGCTGTTCGACGGACGCCGCGCCGCCGAGATGCGGCTGGTCAACGAGGCGGTCCCGGCCGAGCGGCTGCGCGAGCGCACCCGCGAGCTCGCGGCCAAGCTCGCCGCCACCAACCCGGTCGTGCTGCGCGCGGCCAAGGTCGGCTACAAGGTCGCCCGCGACATGCCGTGGGAGCAGGCCGAGGACTACCTCTACGCCAAGTTCGAGCAGTCCCAGTTCCTCGACGACACCAACGGCCGCCAGAAGGGCATGTCCCAGTTCCTGGACGACAAGTCGTACAAGCCGGGGCTTTCCGCGTACGAGGATTGAAACCGGGGCCGTTCTGGACGGTCCGGGGAGCGGAACGGCGTCGCGGCGCCCGGTCCCGGAGCCCCGCCGAGAACCCGCGGCGGGTGCGGGTTGCCGCCGCGGGTTGGGAGGATTGCGGAAGCGTGAGCGATGATGGGGCGGTGACAGCTGATGACGCTCAGCCCATGACGCTGTACCTGGTCAAACGCCTCGAACTGGCCATCCGGGCCAAGATGGACGAAGCGTTGCGCCCGCTGGGGCTGACCACGCCGCAGTTCACCGCGCTCACCGTGCTGCGGCTGCGCGGCGGGCTGTCGTCGGCGCAGCTGGCGCGCCGCTCCTTCGTCACGCCGCAGACGATGAACGAGATGGTCCGGGCCCTGGAGCGCAACGGGCACCTCGAACGCCGCCGGGACCCGAACAACCGCCGGGTGCTGCAGATGGCCCTCACGCCCGCCGGGCGCGAGCTGCTGGAACGCTGCGACCCGTTGATCTCGGCGATCGAGGAGGAGATGCTGGGCGCGATTCCCGAGGTGCAGCACGCGCTGTTCCGGCAGAGCCTGGAGCTCGGCTGCGACGCGCTCGGCTGACGGTGGCAGAGGAGGACGGGTGGACGTCGAGGAGTACCTGCGGCACGACGGTCTGGGGCTGGCGGAGCTGGTCGCGACCGGGCAGGTGACGCCCAGCGAACTGCTGGAGACCGCCAGGACCAGGGCGAAGGCGGTCAACCCCGCGATCAACGCGATCGTCGCCTGGCTCGACGACCACGCCGACCAGCGCGTCGCCGGTGAGCTGTCCGGTCCGTTCGCCGGGGTCCCGTTCCTGCTCAAGGACCTGCACCAGGACCTCGCCGGAACCGTCAGCAACGACGGGTGCCGCGCGCTGGCCGGTCGCACGGCCCGCAAGACCGACACCGTCGTGCAGCGCTGGCTCGACGCCGGGCTCGTCATCTTCGGCAAGACCAACACGCCCGAGTTCGGTTCCAAGGGCGTCACCGAACCCGACCTGTTCGGCCCGTCCCGCAACCCGTGGGACACCCGGCGCACCCCGGGCGGCTCCTCCGGCGGCTCGGCCGCGGCCGTCGCGGCCGGGATCCTGCCGGTCGCCGCCGCCAGCGACGGCGGCGGATCGATCCGAATCCCGGCCGCCTGCAACGGGCTCGTCGGACTCAAGGCCGGGCGCGGCATGATGCCCACCGGTCCGGTGGAGACCGAGCAGTTCCTGGGCATGGCCACCAACGGCGTCATCTCCCGCACCGTGCGCGACTCCGCCGCCATGTTCGACGCCCTCGTCGGACCGGAACCGATGAGCCCCTACGTCACCGCGTCGCCGGAACGCCCGCTGCTGGAGCAGCTCGACGAGGCGCCGGGCAAGCTGCGCATCGGCTACACGACCCGCTGCGCGCTGCGCGAGCAACCGCACCCCGAGGCCGTGCGCGCGGTGGAGCGCTCGGCGGAACTGCTCACCGAGCTCGGCCACGAGGTCGAGGAGGTCGAGCCGCCGCACGACGACCGCCGGCTCGGTCGCGACTTCCTGCTGATGTGGTTCGTCCGGCAGGCCGCCGACGTCGAGCGGATCAAGCGCGAAACCGGCTGCGGCGACGACGGTTTCGAGCTCGACACGCTCGTCATGGCCGCGCTGGGCCGGGCGACCGGCGGCATCGCGCTGCACGACGCGCAGGAGCGGCGCCGCGAGCACGTCGCGGCCCTGGCCGACTTCCACGCCCGCTACGACCTGTTGCTGACCCCCACCCTGGGCGAGCCGCCGATCGAGGTCGGCTCGCTGGACACCCCGCCCGCGCTGCGGTCGGTGGTCAAGGCTCTGCTGAAGACCCGGACCACCCGCGTGCTCAAGCTGCTGGGGACGGTGGAGCAGATCGTCGACAACAGCCTGCGCTGGGTGCCCTACACCCAGCTGGCCAACCTCACCGGACGCCCGGCGATCAGCCTCCCGCTGCACCGCACCGACGCGAACCTGCCGATGGGCGTGCAGTTCGTCGGAGCACCGCGCAGCGAAGGCCTCCTGCTGCGCCTGGCCCGCCAGCTCGAGGTCGCCGCGCCGTGGACGATGCCGACCCCGCTGCTGGAAGCGGCCTAGTTCGGGGGTTCCGGGTAGCCGAGTTGGATGGAGATCGCGGTGGCCGCGGCGGCGGTGGCCCGGCCCGCTCGGTCGAGGTCGGGCAGGCGGGATGTGGGCGCCGAGATGTTGAGGGCGGCGGTGACGCGGCCCCGGAAGTCGCGGATTGGCGCCGACACGCCGGACAGGGCCGGTTCGAACTCCAAGCACCGCGCCTTCACCCCGCACAGCTGGACCAACGGCATCGGGCTGCTGGCCAACCTGCACGTCTCGGCCGGAGTCGGTGGCGGGCCGTTCTTCGAGTACCCCTACGACCCGCCGGGGTGGACGCCGGAGCGGCGCGAATTCATGCTCTCCGAACCGGTCCGGATCAACGCCGACGGTGAGATCGAGGTCCCGCAGCGCCCGGGCCTCGGCGTCGAGCTCGACGAGGACGCCGTGCGCCGCTGGCGGATCGGGTGATCCCCAACAGAGTCCAGACGACTGCGGCCTCGTGAGGCACACAGTTTTCATGAAAACTGTCCCTCTCATCAAAACCCAGATGAACGAAGTTCTCATCAAAACTGTCCCCCCGATCGGGTCCAGGGTGACGGAAGTTTTCATGAAAACTTCCGTCACCCAAGGAAGAACGGGTGGGGAAGAGACGTCAGTCGATGTTTCGTTGTTGCACTTCAGAGGACTTGGGTGGGTGGGGGTGGTGACAGTTTTCATGAAAACTGTCCGGATGGGGATGGAGCGACCTTTTCATGAAAACTGTCTCCATCGGTTGGAGGCTGGGTGGGGAGGTTTTCATGAAGACTTCCCCACCCCCCCACGACGGATGCCCCGAGGTCAGTGGAGCGTGTTCAGGGCGTCCTTGGCGAACGGGACGAGCTCGTGCTGGCGGTCGCCGAGGACCTTGTCCGACCACTCGGGGTCGGCCAGCAGCGCGCGACCGACCGCGACCAGGTCGAACTCGTCGCGCTCGAAGCGCTCCAGCAGCCGCTCGATGCTCTCCACCGAGGCGCCCTTGGTGCCCAGCGTCTCCGGCTCGAACTGGGCGTCCAGGCCGACCGAGCCGACGGTGATGACCGGCTTGCCGGTGAGCTTCTTGGTCCAGCCGGCGATGTTGAGCTCCGAACCGGACTCGGGGAACTCCGGCTCCCAGTAGCGGCGGCCGGAGGCGTGGAACGCGTCGACACCGGCGTCCGACAGCGGCGCGAGGATCTCGGCGAGCTCGTCGGGGTCGGTGGCCAGCTTGGCGTCGTAGTTGTGCGCCTTCCACTGCGAGAACCGCAGCACCACCGGGAAGTCCGGCGACACGCGCTCGCGGACCGCCTTGACGATGTCGGTGGCGAACTTGGTGCGCTCGACGTGGTTGCCGCCGTAGGCGTCGGTGCGCTTGTTGGTGCGCTCCCACAGGAACTGGTCGATGAGGTACCCGTGCGCGCCGTGCAGCTCGATGCCGTCGAAGCCGATCCGCTCGGCGGCCCAGGCGGCCTCGGCGAAGGCGTTGATCAGGTCGTCGATGTCGGACAGCGTCAGCGGCGAACCGGCTCCCGGGGTGCCGTCCATGCCGATCCCCGACGGGCCGACGACCGGCGCGTCCTTGAACGGACCCGCACCGGCCGGGCGTTGGATGCCCACGTGCCACAGCTGCGGCATGATCTTGCCGCCCGCGGCGTGCACGTCCTTGACGACGCGCGCCCACCCGGCCAGCTGCTCCTCGCCGTGGAAGCGGGGGACCCGCGAGCTCATGCCCGCCGAGGCGTGGTCGACGAAGGTGCCCTCGGTGATGATCAGGCCGGTGCCTGCGGCGGCGCGCCGGGCGTAGTAGGCGGCCACGTCCTCACCCGGGATGCCGCCCGGGGACATGGTGCGCGTCATCGGCGCCATCACGATGCGGTTGGGCAGCTCGACCGAGCCGAGCGTGAACGGGCGGGCCAGTGCCTGCGAAGCGCGACTGCTCACAGTGAAGGTCTCCTGTCCTGCTTTCCAGGCGTGACGTCCCGGAGATGAAGTGTGCAAGACAAAGGTACATATTCGATTCAGCTAACTGCAACTATGACAGTCGCTATTCTGGGTTCGTTGCTAGACTGCGGCCTGACCTGCGGACGGAGGTGGAAGACGTGCTCGACATCCGGTTCTGCCGCGCGCTTCAGGTGATGATGCGGCTGGCCATCGCGGCCGAGGAGGGCTCCGAGGTGCGCAGTTCCACCCAGTTCGCCGAGGAGCTGAGCACCAACCCGAGCCTCGTGCGCAAGCTCCTCGTCCCGCTGCACAACGCAGGACTCGTGATCTGCACGAAGGGCCGCGGCGGCGGCGCCCGGCTCGGCCGCCCCGCCGAGGAGATCACCCTCGCCGACATCTACCGCTGCGCGGTCGGCGACAAGCCCCTCTGGGCCCGCTCGCCCGACGGCGAGCACGTCTGCATGGTCGCCGCCCGCACCGGCGAGTTCTTCGCCAACCTCACCGCCGAAGCCGAACGCGCCGTCCTCGCCTCCCTGGGCGACCGCACCCTCGCCGACAGCGTCCGCGAGATCCGAGCCCTCGGCTCCGAACCCGCCCACCGCTGACCGCGGATGTCCCCGATTTCGATGGAAGTCGGGGACCTGATTTCAATGGAGATCGGGGATCCGACTTCCGTTGAAATTCGGTCACCCCGGTGGCGGCCCGGGGTCAAGGGGTGGTGTGGCGGTAGCCCTGGACCGCTACTCGGGCTGCTCGGGCTGATTTTCTGACGACCAGGGCCGGGGTGTAGCCGTGCTTGGTGAAGACCCCGTTGAGCCAGAAGGTGCCGTAGCCGTGGGCTTGGGTGAACAGCTGCTCCATGAGCTCCAGGGCGTCCGCGGGGGCGGCCACCTGCATGGTGCGGAGGAGGAGCTGATCGGTGAGGCGGCGGGTCTGGTCGTGCAGGTCCGCGTAGCGGGGGCCTTGGAGGACCTCGGCGTTGATGAGGTCCATGCCGACTCGCTGGCGGATGAGGTAGCCGGTGTAGGCGCCCGCGGCGGCCGCGAGGCCCTCGACGGGGTCGTCGTGCTCGCCGGCGGCCCGCTCGACCTCGTCGGCGAGCTGGTGGGCGACCTCGGTGGCCACGGCGGCGACCAGGCTGTCGCGGTCCGGGAAGTGCCGGTAGGGGGCGCCGGGGCTGACCTTGGCGCGGCGGGCGATCTCGGCGACGGAGAAGCCGTCGACGCCGCGCTCGGCGATCAGGTCCAGCGCGACCCGCACGAGCTCGGCGCGCAGATCACCGTGGTGGTACTTCCCGGTCATGTCCTGGATCACATCTCTCGTTCGGAATATGTAAGACCCCTCTTACGTCTCGATGTAAGAAGGCTCTTACATCGAGGGCCCGTGCACAAGCTGTTCCATGGAGGGTTCATGAGCACGATCACGAACGCTATCGCCGTTCCGTCCCCGGGGGCACCCCTGGAGCAGACGACGATCACGCGACGTGACCTGCGGCCGAACGACGTTCTGATCGACATCGCCTACGCCGGCATCTGCCACAGCGACATCCACCAGGCCCGCGAGGACTGGGGCACCGCGATCTTCCCGATGGTCCCGGGGCACGAGATCGCCGGAACCGTGGCCGCCGTCGGCTCCGAGGTGACCAAGTACCGGGTCGGCGACCGCGTCGGCGTGGGCTGCATGGTCGACTCCTGCGGCGAGTGCGAGTACTGCCGGGCCGGCACCGAGCAGTTCTGCGTCAAGGGCAACGTCCAGACCTACAACGGCGTCGGCTTCGACGGCGAGAACACCTACGGCGGCTACAGCCGGCAGGTCGTGGTCAAGGACTCGTTCGTCTGCGGCATCCCGGAGGGCATCGGCCTCGACGTCGCCGCCCCGCTGCTGTGCGCCGGCATCACCACCTACTCGCCGCTGCGCCAGTGGGGCGCGGGCCCCGGCAAGAAGGTCGCCGTCGTCGGCCTGGGCGGCCTCGGCCACATGGCCGTCAAGCTCGCCGCCGCGATGGGCGCCGAGGTGACGGTGCTGAGCCAGAGCCTGAAGAAGCAGGAGGACGGCCTCAAGCTCGGCGCGAAGGACTACTACGCGACCAGCGACGAGTCGACCTTCGAGACCCTCGCCGGCCGCTTCGACCTGATCCTCAACACCGTCTCGGCCGAGCTGCCGGTCGACTCCTACCTGGGCCTGCTGAGGGTCGGCGGCGCGATGGTCAACGTCGGTGCCCCGGGCACCCCGCTGTCCTACAGCGCCTTCTCGCTGATCGGCGGCAACAAGTCGCTGGCCGGCTCGATGATCGGCGGCATCGCCGAGACCCAGGAGATGCTGGACTTCTGCGCCGAGCACGGCATCGGCGCGGAGATCGAGACCATCTCCGCCGACCAGGTCAACGAGGCCTACGAGCGCGTCACCGGCAGCGACGTGCGCTACCGCTTCGTCATCGACACCGCCACCATCGGCGCCTGACGACGCACGGCTGGGCAGGACCCCGGGCGACGCCGAACACGGGACGCGGCGTCACCCGGGGTCTCGTGCTACTCGGGCCGGTAGACGTGCAGCGCCCCGTCCCGGGCGGCGAAGACGAAAACGCGCCCGGTGACCGAGACCTCGCCGTCGCGGGCCAGCGCCACCGGCGGTCCGAGCACCTCCACCCGCACCCGGTCGCACTCCTGCTGGACGTAGGCGCGGTTCTGGAACAGCGCCCCGGTCAGCGCTCCCGCGACGAACCGGGCGCGCGAGAACGGCAGGTCCGCGCGGATGTAGCGGAGGTCCAGCACGCCGGTGTCCAGCCTGGGCCGCCACGTCGGAGCCGGCCCCTTGGGCTGATAACCGTTGCTGCCGACGAACATCAGCCAGATCCGGTGCCGAGAACCGTTGATCCTCACCGGGATCGGCTTCGCGCTGGCCAGCACCCGCACCAGCGCGGCCGCTCCGGCCGGCCACTTGCCCCAGCGCGGCGCCCACTTCGCGCGCAGCCGCACCACGTCCGGGTAGCCGCCGAGGCTCGCGGTGTTGACGAACCACCGCCGCGGCAGGTCGTCGACCAGCACCGTTCCCAGGTCGACGTGGACCGCCGAACCTGTGCGCAGCGCGCGGAGCGAGTCGGCGACGTCGATGATCCCGAGGTCGCGGGCGAAGTGGTTCAGCGTTCCGCTCGGCACCACCAGCAGCGGCAGCCCGCGCGTGGCCGCCACGGCCGCGGCCGCCGCGACGCTGCCGTCACCTCCGGCGACGCCCAGGGCCTTGGCCCCGCCGGTGGCGTCGAGGTGCGCGTGCAGCTGCTCGGTCAGGTCCCGGCCGGGGATCGGGTGCACGAGTTCTGCGCGCGGCAGCAGCCGGGCGAGCTCGCACGAGGGATCGCGGCTCCCGGAAGCCGGGTTGACCAGCAGGACCAGGCCCTCGCCGCGCTCGATCGCGGCGGTGCGCGCGCTGGGGCGGGCGAGGCTGGGCGTGGCGGGGCGGACCGGCCACCAGCGGTGGGTGGCCACGGCGACGCCGGTGCCGATCGCGGCGCCGACGAGCACGTCGGTGGGCCAGTGCACGCCGGTGTGCACGCGCGAGTACGCCACGGCCCCGGCCAGCGGGAGCAGCGCGAGGCCCAGCCGGGGCGATTCCATCGACACGGCTGCGGTGAAGGCGGCGGCCGAGGCCGCGTGGCCGGACGGGAACGATGATGACGACGGCGGCGCGGAGAGCCGCCGGTGCTCGGGCAGCAGGTCCGCGGCCGGTCGCCTGCGCGGCAGCAGCGGTTTGCCGATCCCGTTGGTGATGGCGCTGCTGAACGCGATCGCACCGGCTCCGCGCAGCGCGGCGCGCCGGGTCCGCCCTCGCCGGGTCGCCAGCAGCGCGGCCAGACCGAGCCAGAGCTTGCTGTGGTCGGCGAGGTGGGTGAGCCGCCGCAGCGCGGGATCGGCGCTGCTGCGCGGCCAACCGGCGGTGCTCAGCACGAAGTCGTGGTCGGCGGACTTCAACCGCCGGACCGCGCCGCGCACGCCGAGCACGTCGTGCCCTAGTCGGCGCGGGCGCCGGTGTCGCGGAAGATGACCCAGCGCATCGCGCTGTACATGTAGACCGCCTCGCACATCCCCGCGATGAGCCGCGAGAGGTGGTACTGCGTGCCGAGCGCGGCCAGCCCGGAGCCGAGGCCGAGGATGAACAGCAGGTAGTTGAGCGCCACCGCCACGGCGTAGAGCCCGGCCTGCGGCCCGACGGGCGCGTGCGAGCGGAAGTTCAGCGCCCGGTTGAGCAGGAAGCTGGCGGTGAAGGCGATCAGGTAGGCGACGGTGAAGGCCACCGGCACCGGCCAGTGCAGCGCGCTGCGGAACAGGGTGAGCAGCAGCAGGTCGAGGGCGAAGGTGGAGCCGTTGATCAGCGCGAAGCCCAGGAAGCTCGGCGCGACGACGCGGGAGAGCCCGAAGGGGAGTCTGCGAGTCACCGCCTCCATGACGGTGTGGAAGCGCTGCCCGGGGGAGCGCGGGGACTGCGGTGCGATCGGCTCGGCCTCTTGCCCGGCGGTCATGGCGCAACGATGACATGTCCGGATGAACGCGACTCGGCGAGGGTGCGCCGGTTTCGCGATGGCGTGGTCCGTGGCTTCAGTGAAAAGTGAAATCAACTCGCGTTGACCGCGGTGGGCGAAGTTCTCATGAAAACCGCATCAACGGTCCACTGAGGAATGCGAATTCGATTCGATGATCGTTCTGAGTTCAACGACCCCGATGTGAAGATCGACATCGGATGGCGCATACTGTAATCGCGGCAGCGCGTGCTCTCCTGCCCGAAACCTTTCTGCCCTTTGCCTACTCGTCACTGGTGAGAACTGTGTCCAAGCACGCCCAGCCCCGCCCCGAAGCCGGCATGACCCGGATCGCCGAAGGCGGGCGCACCTGTCCGGTCCCGTCCGACATGATCGCCCTGCACGGCCCGTGGGGCACCCGCCGCGCCAAGCGCCCGATGGTCAACACCGGCGTGGTGACCGCGGACGTCGCGGTCCGCGCCTGATTGCTGGATGTCCGCGGTCCCTCTGCTTGGCGGTGCCAGTAGCGGAACCTGACCCGTCTTCTGGTCTCCGTGCGCCACTCCTGATGTATGCCAATACACGGCGTCGCGGCGTACTCGCCGGAAGGCGTGTCAGAACCCGCGGCGGTGCGGGTTGCCAGGGCGGTCCTCGCTGCTCGCGGCTTCGCCGCTTGCACATGGCCCGGTGAGGCCTTCACCCCACAGGTGCGGTTCGTGACCCGGCGGAGGTAGAAAGGACGCCATCGGTGTCCTCGAACTTCGCAGGAGGCGGACCATTCGCATCGAGCGGCCTGTCACCAAAGCGGCCCTGGTGGTCAACGTGCACTCGCGCACCGGGGGCAAGGCCTACGCCTACGCCCTGGAGCGGTTGCGCGAGCTCGGCGTCCCGCTGGGCGCCACCTACCCGCTGAACGATCCGTCGCGGCTCGTGGAGACCGTCGACTCGGCGGCCCGGAGCGGCCACGACCTCATCATCGTCGGCGGTGGCGACGGCAGCGTCAGCTCGGTGGTCGACTGCCTCGCCCACCGCGACGTGCCGCTCGGCCTCCTGCCGCTTGGCACCGCGAACGACTTCGCGCGCACCATGCACATCCCCGACGACCTCGACGGGGCCTGCCGGACGATCCTCGGCGCCCACATCGTCGACGTCGACCTGGGGCTGTGCGGGGACAACTACTACGTCAACCGCGCCTCGGTGGGCATCGGGGCGGAGGTCGCGCAGGCCATGTCGCCGCGGCTGAAGCGCTTCGTCGGTCCGCTGGCCTACCCGGTGGCCACCGCCAAGGCGTTCCTCAAGCACCGGCCGTTCGCCGCGACGCTGCGCTTCCCCGACGGTGACCACGCCGACGTCGGCTACGACCGGCTGCTGCAGATCTCGGTGGCCAACGGGCGCTACTTCGGCGGCGGGCAGGTGGCCGCCAGCGACTCGGGCATCGACGACGACGCCCTGGACATCACCGTGCTCCGGCAGGGCAACATCCGTCAGCTCGCCGGGGTCGTGCGCGGGCTCAAGACCGGCGCGCCCAACGACCAGATCGAGCAGTTCCGCACCCGGAAGGTCGAGGTCGTCACCGACGAGCCGCAGCCGATCAACATCGACGGCGAGGTCGTCTCCAGCACGCCGCAGACGTTCAGCGTCGCCCGCAACGCCCTGCACGTCGTCACGCCGAAGACCTGGACCGACGGCGAGGCGCCGGAGTAGATCAGGTGTAGGGCGACGGGGTCGGCAGGTCGCCGAGCAGCGCGTACCTGCCGACCTCGACCCGCTTGTAGGCGACCGGGTCGTGCAGGCTGTGGGTGCGCAGGTTGCGCCAGTGCAGGTCCAGGCCGACCGCGTTCGCGGTGGCGCGAGCGCCGGTGAGCTCGTAGATCCGGTTGGCGATCTCCAGCCCGACGTCGATCGTGCGCTGCTTGGCCGCCGACACGAGAACCGCTGCGCGGCCCCGCATCTCGCGCGTCACCGAGTCGCGGTCGGAGTGCAGAAGCTGCGCCAGGCTCGCCCCGGCGGTGTCGGTGAGCGTCTCCGCGGCCCACAGCTTCGACTGCAGGTCGCCGTAGCCCTCCAGGACGTAGAACTCCTCGGTGCCGGAGTTCTTGCCCTCGCCGCCGTAGGGCCAGGCGCGGGTGTGCCCGCGCGTGTAGGCGACCCCGGCGCGCAGCGCGGCCTGGGCGATGCCGAGGTAGAGGTTGGCGAAGACCAGGTGCAGCGCGGGCACGTGCAGGGTGCTGAAAGCCGAGGCCTGGAAGCGCTTGTCGACGTATCCGGCGGCGGCCGACCACGGCACCCGCACGTCGGTGATCTCCACGCTGCCGGACACGGTCAGCCGCTGCCCGAGGTTGTCCCAGTCGTCGCCGAAGGTGATCCCGTCCTGCCGGGCGGGCACGACCGTGAACACGCTCTGGCCACCGGGTTCCAGCGTGCCCTCCACGACCAGCAGGTCGGAGACCTTGGCGCCGGTGGAGAAGGACTTCTTCCCCCGGTAGAGCAGCGTTTCGCCCTCGTCGGTGACGATGAGGTCGTGGTCGCGCGGGTTGACCACTCCGCCGAAGAAGTGCGCGTGGGTCGTGTAGAGCGCGTCGACCTCGGCGATCTGCGCGGGCGTGCCGACCAGCCGCATCGCCCACGCCCACACGTAGTGGTGGCCGAGCAGCTGGCCGATCGAGCCGTCCCCGGCGGAGACCTCGCGGACCACGCGGCAGGCGGTGGTCCAGTGCTGCGCGCCGCCGCCGTGCTCGGCCGGTCCGAGCAGGGTGACCAGTCCGGATTCCTTGAGCAGGCGGACTTCCGCGGTCGGCGGTGTCCCCTCGCGGTCGCGCTGCACCGCGTCGGCGGCCAGAACTCGGGCCACCGCACGGGCTCTCGCGATCCACTCTTCGGGCGTCGACGGCTTGGGCTGATCGGCCCAGCGCGGAATCTCGTTGCTGCTCAAGGCCATCCTCTCCGAGGAGTCCAGGGGCCCGGCGTCCGACATGACCGCCGGCGACGCGAAAACGCCACGACGCCAAGCACGATAGCGTCCGCGCGGAACGCGTCCGGACGGGGTGAGTCCGGTTCGCTCCGCGGAGAACTCCGAGTCTGGTGTCTTGCCGAGTGGCACGATCACCGGCGACGGGCTTCTGGGGCCGGCGCGAGGGCGTCGCCGCCGGTGAGATCGGCAACGGCCCCGACCAGCGGTGCCGCTGCGGACCCGGCCGCGACCTGTTGCGAAAAATCGGAGGAATGAACTCCAGTAGTGATCGTTTGCGCTGGTCAGCAGGGATGCGGATGGCCAGGGGGCGAAGCCGGATCATCCGTACGGGTTAGCCTGGTCGGGGTTCGCCGAGTGGAAGGGTTCTGCGTGACGGAGGTGGGAGCGCTGCTGGCCGGCCGGTACCGGCTGGAACGGCGGCTGGGCAGCGGCGGCATGGGCGTGGTGTGGCTGGCCACCGACGAGCTGCTGCAACGCCCGGTCGCGGTCAAGCAGCTCAGCGCCGCCGAGGGCGCCGGCCCGGAGGTGGCCGAGGAGGCGCGGCAGCGCGCCATGCGCGAGGGCCGCCTCGCCGCGCGCCTGCACCACCCGAACGCCGTGGCCGTGCACGACGTCACGGAGCACGACGGCTTCCCCGTGCTGATCATGGAGTACCTGCCCTCCCGCAGCCTCTCCGAGGTGCTGGCGGAGAAGGGGCGGATGACCCCGGGCAAGGTTGCGAGCATGGGGGCGCAGGCGGCCGCAGCGCTGGAGGCCGCGCACGCCGCCGGCATCACCCACCGCGACATCAAGCCCGGCAACGTCCTGCTCGGCGACGACGGCACCGCCAAGATCACCGACTTCGGCATCTCGCACGCCGCCGACGACGTGTCGGTCACCCGCACCGGCGTCATCGCCGGAACGCCCGCCTACCTGTCGCCGGAGGTCGCGCGCGGGCAGTCGCCGACCCCCGCTTCCGACGTCTACTCGCTGGGCGCGACGCTGTACGCGGCGGTGGAGGGCGTGCCCCCGTTCGGCGAGGAGGCGACGAACTCGATCGCCCTGCTGCACGAGGTCGCCGCCGGCCGGTTCCGGCCGCCGCAGCTGGCCGGGGTGCTGGCGCCGGTGCTGAACCGGATGCTGCACGTCGATCCCGCGCAGCGGCCGACGCCCGCCCAGGCCGCCGAGGCGCTGCGGGCCGTGGGTTCCGGCGCGCCGAACCCGCTGCCGGAGCCCGAGCTCACCCAGCCGATGAGCCGGGTCGAGGACACGGCCCTGGTCGGCGCGGTCGACAACGGCACCCGGCTGGACAACGCGCCCGTGGCCCCGCCGAGGCGTTCGCGCCGCTGGATCTACCTGACCGCCGGTGCCGTCACCGCCGCGGTGCTGGTCGCGCTGGCGTTCCTGCTGCCCTCCGGTGACCAGCAGCAGCAACAGGAGCAGACGGCCTCGCCCGCCGAGCTCGAACGCGTCGTGTCCGACTACTACGCGTTGCTGCCCGAGCACCCGGCCAACGCCTGGACCCGGTTGGGAACCGGCCTGCAGGCGCAGGGACGCTCCGGCTACGAGGCCTTCTGGTCCAGCGTGTCGGAGGTCCAGGTGGTGGAGCCGCCGACGGTCACCGGCCGCAACGCCGTGCGCATCGGGATCGTGCTGGTCATGCCCGACGGCACGCGCATCACCGAGCACCACCAGCTCGGTCTGCGCGGTGCGCGGCAGCCGCTGATCGAGTCCGACTCGGTGGTCGATTCGTCGACGAGCTCGCCGCCGCCCCCGCCGCCCGCGCCGGTGGAGAAGCCGCAGCCGCCGAAGCCGGGCGAGCACAAGCCGGGCAAGGGCAACGAGCACAAGGACGAGCCGGGCAAGAAGGGCTCGGACAACTGAGCGCTGCGCGGGGAGTCGTGCGCACGTTGCTGGTCGACAACCACGACTCCTACACCTACAACCTGTTCCACCTGCTGGCCCGGGTCAACGGGTGCGAGCCGCACGTCGTCACCAACGACGCCGCCGGGGACCTGGATCTCGACGAGTACGACAACATCGTCCTCTCGCCCGGTCCCGGGAGCCCGGAGCGCGCGCGGGATTTCGGCATCTGCGCGGAACTCCTCCAGCGGGCGACCGCGCCGGTGCTGGGCGTGTGCCTGGGGCACCAGGGCCTGGCCGTCAGCGAGGGCGCGCGCGTGGTCCCCGCGCCGGCGGCGCGGCACGGGCACCTCACCCGCGTCCGGCACGACGGGGACGCGATGTTCGCCGGTATCCCGGCCGACTTCGGGGCCGTGCGCTACCACTCGCTGTGCGTCGCCGAACCGGTGCCCGAGGAGCTGCTGGTGACCGCGCGGGCCGAGGACGGCGTGGTGATGGCGTTGCGGCACCGGGACCTGCCGCGCTGGGGAGTGCAGTTCCACCCGGAGTCGGTCGAGTCCGAGCACGGCGAGCGGCTGCTGGCCAACTTCCGCGATCTGGCTCCCGGCCGAACTGCCCGGCGGGGCGTCTCCGCCCAGCGGAAGTCCGCTGCTGGGCGGACTTCCGTTGGGCGCCTTTTCGCGCCAACGTGGTGGAGCTGGAGGGAGCGGTCGACACCGAGGCCGCGTTCGCGCGGCTGTTCGCCGACTCCGAGCGCGCGTTCTGGCTGGACAGCTCCCGGGTGGAGGAGGGGTTGTCGCGGTTCTCGTTCCTGGGTGACGATTCCGGTCCGCTGAGCGAAACCCTCGTCCACCGGGTCGGTTCCGGTGAACCCGTGCTCGACCGGTTGCAGCGCGAACTGCGCGACCGGGAGATCGAGGCACCGCCGCTGCCGTTCGACTTCACCGGCGGCTACGTGGGCTACTTCGGCTACGAGCTCAAGGCCGACTGCGGCTCGCCGAACCGGCACCGATCCCCGGCCCCGGACGCGGTGTGGATCTTCGCCGACCGGTTCGTGGCGGTGGACCACCTGCGCGGGCGCACCTACCTGGTGGCGTTGAGCGAGGGGGATCGCGCGGAAGCGGTCGACTGGCTCGCCGGTACCAGCGCCGTCCTGTCGGCTCTGCTGCCCGCGGGCGAACCGGGTGACGCCGAGGGCGCGGAGATCGAGCGAGCGCTGGCCCGCGATCGCGCGGCCTACGTGCGCGAGGTGCTGACCTGCCAGGACCACCTGCTGGCGGGGGAGAGCTACGAGATCTGCCTGACCAACGCCGCCGAGCTGCCCGCCGTCGAACCCGCCTGGGAGACCTACCGGCGGTTGCGGCGCCGCAACCCCGCGCCGTACTCGGCGTTCCTGCGCGCCGACGGGGTGGAGGTGGCCTGCTCGTCGCCGGAGCGGTTCCTCAAGATCACCCCGGACCGGGTGGTGGAGGCCAAGCCGATCAAGGGCACCGCGCCGCGCGGGGAGAGCGCCGAGCACGACGCGGAGATCCGCCGCGAGCTCGCCGCCGATCCGAAGACGCGGGCCGAGAACCTGATGATCGTCGACCTGATGCGCAACGACCTCGGCCGGGTCTGCGAGGTCGGCTCGGTGCACGTGCCCGAGCTGATGGCGGTGGAGACCTACGAGACGGTGCACCAGCTGGTCTCCACCGTGCGCGGCACGCTGCGCGCCGAGCGCGACGTGATCGACTGCGTGCGCGCCTGCTTCCCCGGCGGCTCGATGACCGGGGCGCCGAAGCGGCGGACGCTGGAGCTCATCGACGAGATCGAGGACCGGGCGCGCGGCGTGTACTCCGGCGCGATCGGCTACCTGGGGTGCTCGGGCGCGGCCGATCTCAACATCGTCATCCGCACGATGGTCCTCGTCGACGGCCGCTGGCGGATCGGCGCCGGGGGCGCGATCGTGCTGGGTTCGGATCCGGAGGCCGAGTTCGACGAGATGCTGCTCAAGGCCGCCGCACCGGCACGGGCGCTGCCGTCAGTCGGGGACGCGCGTGGCGGTGGCGAGCAGCGCCGCGGCCGGGCCGGTGAGCTGCAGCCCTGAGCGCCACACGGCGTGCAGCGGTCGCCGCAGGTCCAGCTCCGCGACCGGGACCTCCACCAGCCGGTGCTCGGCGAGGTCGGTGGCCGCGGCCAGGACGCTGAGCACCGCGGGTCCGGCCCCGGCGACGACGGCGTTGCGCACGGCGGTGGTCGAGCTCAGCTCCAGCAGCGGCGCCACCGGTGTCGTGCCGACCTCGGCGAGCGCGCGGTAGAGCTTCTCGCGGGTGCCGGAGCCGTGCTCGCGCACGATCAGCGGGGTCGCGGCGAGCTCGCTGGGCGTCAGCGGCCGCCGCAGCCGCGACCAGGGGTGTCCGGGCGGGACGATGACGATCATGCGGTCGCCGGTCAGGTAGCGCACCGACACGCCGTCGGGCGGGTCGGGGGCCTCGATGAAGCCGAGATCCGCCTGCCCGTGCCGGACGGATTCGGCCACGGCGGCGGAGTTGGTGACGTCGAGTTCGAGGTGCACCTCCGGCAGCGCCTCGCGCAGCCGGCTGATCCAGCGCGGCACCAGGTACTCGGCGACGGTCATGCTCGCGGCCACCCGAAGCTTGGACTCCTGCTGAGCGCGCAGCGCCCGCACGCCGTTCATCAACCCGTCGACGTGGGCGAGGACTTCGCGGGCCCAGCCGCACACCATCTCCCCGGCCGGAGTGGTGGTGCAGCCCTGCCGGGTGCGTTGCAGCAGGTCCAGGCCGAGTTGGCGTTCGAGCCGGTTGAGCCGCTTGCTGGCCGAGGGCTGGCTGATGCGCAGCTCGGCCGCGGCGGCCCCGATGCTGCCCAGCTCGCCGACGAGCACGAGCAGGCGCAGCGATTCCGGATCGGGGGCGGTCATGCCCGAAGGATAGGTCGTGGGCCGGCTGCCAGGGCAGCGGGCATTCCGCAGGGCTATGACGACCTGCGCGGGTGACGGCTACCGGATCAGCGGCCGCTGAGCGAGGCTGATCACCGTGAAGACGCTGACCGGCACCGATTCCGCCCTGCTCCCGGGGATCGCGCTCACCGGCGCGGCCGTCGCGGTGGCCCTGGCGGTGTCGTGGCTGGTCCC
This sequence comes from Saccharopolyspora sp. ID03-671, assembly GCF_045278815.1. Classification (NCBI taxonomy): domain Bacteria; kingdom Bacillati; phylum Actinomycetota; class Actinomycetes; order Pseudonocardiales; family Pseudonocardiaceae; genus Saccharopolyspora; species Saccharopolyspora sp. ID03-671. The sequence continues at coordinate 1,208,545 of NZ_CP134054.1, read as the reverse complement.
GGCGTTGAGCGCGCTGACCGTCGCGGTCGTGCTGGGCGCGGTGGTCGGCAACCTCCCGCGACTGCCCGGGGGAGCGCGCTCCGGCCTGACGTGGGTGGCGCGGGTGCCGCTGCGGGCGGGCGTGGTGCTGCTGGGCCTGCAGCTGAGCATCGGCCAGCTGCTCGGCCTGGGGGCGGGCACGGTGCTGGCGGTGCTGATCACCGTGGTCGCGACCTTCGCCGGGACGCTGTGGCTGGGCAGGCTGCTGGGCGTCTCGCGAGGGCTGTCGCTGCTGGTCGCGACCGGGTTCTCGATCTGCGGGGCCTCGGCGGTGGCGGCGGTGGAGGGCGTGGTCGACCGCGAGGACGAGGACGTCGCGACCAGCGTGGCGATGGTGACGGTGTTCGGCACCGTGGCGATGGTCGCGCTGCCGATCACCTTCGCGGGCACGGGCGTCGGCGCCGATCTCGGCGGCCGGATCGCCGGGGCGGGAGTGCAGGAGGTCGCGCAGGTCGTGGCCGCCGCCTCGCCGCTGGGCGCCTCGGCGGTCGCGCTGGCGGTGGTGGTCAAGCTCAGCCGCGTGGTGCTGCTCGCGCCGCTGGTGACCGGGGTGAGCCTGCTCGGCCGGCGTCGGACGACGGGGGCGCGGCCGCCGATCATGCCGCTGTTCGTCGCCGGGTTCCTGGTGACCGTGGCGCTGCGCAGCAGCGGGGTGCTGCCGGAGTTCGTCGTCGACGCCTCGCGGCCGGTGACCACGCTGCTGCTCACGGCCGCGCTGTTCGCGCTGGGCACGGCGGTGCGGGTGGGGGCGCTGCTGCGCACGGGCCCGCGCGCGTTTGCGCTGGGGACCTGCTCGACGATCCTGGTGGTCGCGCTGGCGACCACGACGATGGGCCTGCTCAGCCGGTAGCGGGCAGCAGTGCGCGCAGGGCGCAGTCGGCCGCGGTGGCGAGCTCGTCGAGGCCCATGCCGGTGCGCCCGAGCGCGACGATGCCGAGCTGGGCGGCCAGCACGGCCCGGGCCAGTTCCTCGGCGTCCGCGTCGGCGTCCACGTCGCCTTCGCGCTGGGCGCGTTCGAGCGCCTCGGTCAGCACCCGGGTGGTCGCCTCGTAGCTGCGGCGGGCCTCGGCGGCGACGTCGGGCATGCTCACGGCCAGCTCGGCGGTGGTGTTGGCCAGCAGGCAGCCGCGCCGGGCGGCCGCCGCGTCGCAGCTCGGGCCGCGCACGAAGTCGCGGACGAAGTCCACTCCTCGTTCCGCCGAGGCCAGGCGTTCGCGGAGCATCCGGTCGTTGGCCTCGTCGTAGTCGCGCAGCACGCGCAGGAACAGGGCCCGCTTGTCGCCGAACGCGCCGTAGAGGCTGCCCTTGCCGAGCCCGCTCGCGCGCATGAGGTCGTCCAGCGACGTCGCCGCGTAGCCCTTGTCCCAGAACTCCCGGCGGACCGCCGCGACGACACCGGCTTCGTCGAACTCCCGGGGTCGTGGCACGGCACGAGAATACGGCTTCTTGACCGATCGGTCCAGAACGGGCAGAGTTGTGGACGGAATGGTCCATAACTTTGGGGAGGTGGACGGCATGGCCGTCCTGCAGGGCGAGGTCGCCGTGGTCACCGGCGGCAGCAGCGGAATCGGGCTGGCGATCGCGCGGGCGTTCCGCGACGAGGGCGCGACGGTGTTCATCACCGGACGCCGGAAGGAGGTGCTCGACGAGGCGATCGCCGAGCTGGGCGAGGAGGTGACGGCCGTGGTCTGCGACTCCTCGAAGCTCGCCGATCTCGACGCCCTCTACGAGACCGTCCGCGAGCGGGCCGGGCACGTCGACGTCGTGGTCGCCAACGCCGGCATCGGCATCGACGCGCCGTTCGGCGAGGTCACCGAGGACCAGTTCGACGCCCTGTTCGACGTCAACGTCAAGGGCACCGTCTTCACCGTCCAGAAGGCGCTGCCGCTGCTGCGGCCCGGCGCGTCGATCATCCTCACCGGATCGACCGCCGCAACGCACCCGCAGTCCGGCCTGGAGATCTACGCGGCGACCAAGGCCGCGGTGCACCACCTGGCGCGCGGCTGGGCGCACAGCTCGGGGCAGCGCGAGTTCCGGGTCAACGTGGTCTCGCCCGGCATGGTCCCCACGCCGGGCCTGCTGGAGCTCGTCGACGCCGAAACCCGGGAGCAGGCCCAGCAGGTGATCCCGCTGGGCCGCCACGGCAAGCCCGAGGAGATCGCGGCCGCCGCGGTCTTCCTCGCCTCCGACGCCGCGAGCTACGTCAACGGCTCGGTTCTCGCCGTCGACGGGGGAGTCGCGCAGGTCTGATTCGGATCGGGGCCTCCGGGGCCGGGTCGCGCGACCCGGCCCCGGAGGCCCCGTCCGTTCCGCGATGTCCGAGATGTCGTGCGTCCGCTGGTTGAGATCCTCGGTCCGGCTGTTGACACCCCGGCGGGGCACTGCTGCCATGTGGGAGTGACTTCCACGGAGCCGCTGACCAAGCGCCGCCACGTCGACCTCGTTCGCGTGGCCGCGCAGGCGTGTCGCGCTCGCTGATCGACAGCACCTCCTCTTCTTCACCTCTCGCGCCGTGGCCGCACGCGTTCCCGTGCCGCCGCGCGCCGATTCCCGCTGCCTTCGAGGAGCTTCCGGATGGCACCCACCTCCACCGCACCCGTGGCCGCCGTGCTGCGCGACGACGCCGAGGCGCTCGCCCAGGCCCGCCGGCTCGCCGAGTCCTTCGCCGTCGAGGCCGCCGAGCGCGACCGGGACCGCCGCCTGCCGCGCGCCGAGCTCGACGAGCTCTCCGCCAGCGGCCTGCTCGCGATCACCGTGCCCGCCGACCACGGCGGTGCCGACGTCGGCACCCGCACCCTGCTGGAGGTGTTCCGGCTGCTCGCGGCCGCCGACCCGAGCATCGCGCAGATCCCGCAGAACCACTTCGCCTTCGTCAACGTCCTGCGCGAGAACGGCACACCGCGGCAGCAGGAGTTCTTCTTCGCCGAACTGCTGGCGGGCAAGCGGCTCGGCAACGCCCAGTCCGAGACCGGCAGCCGCACCGTGCAGGACATCCGGACCAGGCTGAGCGCCACCGGCGAGGGCGATTTCCTCCTCACCGGCAAGAAGGGCTACTCCACCGGAGCGCTGCTCGCGCACTGGATCCCGGTGGTGGCGAAGGACAGCGCCGACCGCCTCCAGGTCGCCTACGTGCCGCGCGACGCCGACGGCGTCACCGTCATCGACGACTGGGCGGGCATGGGTCAGCGCACCACCGCCAGCGGCACCGTCGAGCTCGACCAGGTGCGGGTGCCCGCCGACCGGATCGTGCCGCACCACCTGACCTTCCAGCGCCCGCAGCTGCACGGCGCGCTGTCGCAGGCCCTGCACGCCGCGATCGACGTCGGCATCGCCGGTGGGGCGCTGGCCGAGGCCGCCGAGTTCGTCCGCACCCGCAGCCGCCCGTGGGGCGAGTCCGGTGTGGACACCGCAGCCGAGGACCCGCTGACGATCCAGCGGTTCGGCGAACTGGGCATCCGGGTGCGCGCCGCCGAAGCGCTGCTGGAGAAGGCGGGTTCGGCGATCGACGAGGCGCGGGCCGACCTGACCGACGACTCCGCCGCCGCGGCCTCGATCGCGGTGGCCGCGGCCAAGGCCTTCGCCGACGGCGCCGCCATCGAGGTGGCCGACGCGCTGTTCGAGGTCTCGGGCGCCCGCTCCAGCCTCGACTCGGCCAACCTGCACCGGCACTGGCGCAACGCGCGCACCCACACCCTGCACGACCCGGTGCGCTGGAAGATCCAGCACGTCGGTCGCTACACCCTCAACGGGACGTTCCCACCCCGGCACGGCCACATCTGATCGCGAAACGAGGACCACCATGCTGATCGAAGAGCAGGACGTGGCGCTGGCCGCCGTCGCCGCGGGCGAGACCGTCGTCGTGCACGGCGCCGGTGACGAGGGCGGGATCGTGTTCCCCGCCTCCCGCGCCGACGTCGCGGGCACCGCCTTCGCCGTCCGGCACTCGTCGGGCTTCCTGTGCGTCGCGCTGCCCGAAAGCCGCTGCGACGCACTGGGTCTCCCGCCCGTCGCCGCTCGCGCCCGGCGGGAGACCGGGACGACGGTGTGCGTCACCGTCGACGCCGCCGTCGGCGTGACCACCGGCATCTCCGCCGCAGACCGGGCGCGTGCCGCCCGCGTGCTCGCCGACCCCGGCGCGGTCGCCGCCGACCTGACCCGGCCAGGTCACCTGGTGCCGGTCGCCGTCGACCTCGACCACCCGCGGCCGAGCCTCGCCCGAGCCGCGCTGCGACTGGTCACCCGGGCCGGGCACGCACCCGCGGCGGTGTTCGCGCACCTGGTCAGCCCGGCCGACGAAACCCGCATGGCCACCGGACCGGAACTGCGCGACTTCGCCGCCGACCACGGGCTGACCGCCGTGCCCGCCGATCCGGCCGGGGTCCACCTGACCCGCTGATCTCACCACCCGCACCACGCACGTGCCGGCACGTGCGTCGGTCGACCCTGCCCGAAAACACGCGCGAGGGAGCATTTTCCATGTCCGTCAACGAACCACTCAAGTTCGCCTACTGGGTCCCCAACGTCAGCGGCGGCCTGGTCACCAGCAGCATCGAGCAGCGCACCGAGTTCAGCTACGAGTACAACAAGAAGCTCGCGGTGCTCGCCGAGAACAGCGGCTTCGAGTACGCCCTGAGCCAGGTCCGCTACGCCTCCAGCTACGGAGCCGCGCAGCAGCACGACCCGGCCGCCTTCAGCCTCGGCCTGCTCACCGCCACCGAACGGCTGAAACTCATCGTCGCCGCCCACCCCGGGTTGTGGCATCCGGCGATCCTGGCGAAGTTCGGCATCACCGCCGACATCATCTCGCAGGGCAGGTTCGCGGTGAACATCGTCAGCGGCTGGTTCAAGGACGAGTTCACCGGGCTCGGCGAACCCTGGCTGGAGCACGACGAGCGCTACCGCCGGACCGAGGAGTTCATCCGCGTACTGCGCGGGCTGTGGACCCGGCCGAACTTCGAGTTCCCCGGCGACTTCTACCGGATCCACGACTTCAGCCTCCGCCCGCAGCCCTACGACGTGCCCGGCAGACCGCACCCGGAGATCTTCCAGGGCGGCAACTCCACCGCCGCCCGCCGACTCGCCGGGCGCGTGTCGGACTGGTACTTCAGCAACGGCAAGGACTACGACGGCTTCTCCGAGCAGGTCGCCGACGTGCGGGGCTTCGCCGCCGAGAACGACCGCTCGGTGCGATTCGGGCTCAACGGCTTCGTCATCGCTCGCGACACCGAGGCCGAGGCCCGCGAGGTGCTGCGCGAGATCATCGACAAGGCCGATGTCGGTGCGGTGGAGGGGTTCCGGAGGTCCGTGCAGCAGGCCGGTAACTCCACATCGGACGGCAAGGGCATGTGGGCCGACTCCGAGTTCGCCGACCTCGTTCAGTACAACGACGGATTCCGCACCGGCCTGATCGGCACGCCCGAGCAGATCGCGCACCGCATCGTCGAGTACAAGAAGCGCGGCGCGAACCTGCTGCTGCTCGGATTCCTGCACTACCTCGAAGACGTCGAGCACTTCGGCAAGGAGGTCCTGCCGATCGTCCGCGAGCTCGAAGCAGACCTCGACCGCACCGGAGACCCCGTCGGCGTCGGCAACGCCCGCTGAGAACCGGAATCACCGAGAGAGGGAGGACCATGACCGCCATCGAAACGCGTCGCTTCACCGCGCGCCCCGACACCACCCAGGGCTGGATCGACCGCGCCCGCGACGTCGCCGGAGTGCTCGCCGAGACCGCGCTGGCCCGCGACCGCGCCAACGAGACCCCGCACGAGGAGGTCCGGCTGCTCAAGGAATCCGGCCTGGTCACCCTGCTCGGGCCCCGCGAGCACGGCGGCGCGGGCGAGAGCTGGCGGACCGCCTACCGCGTGATCCGCGAGGTCGCCAGAGGGGACGGCTCGATCGGACAGCTGCTCGGCTACCACTACCTGTGGGCCTGGGCGGCGCGGCTGGTCGCCACGCCGGAGCAGATCGCCGAGGTCGAGCAGCTCTACACCAGCAACGAGTTCTTCTTCGGCGGCGCCGTCAACCCGCGCGACGACGACCTCGTCATCACCGACGAGGGCGACACGCTGGTCTACCGCGGCCGCAAGTCGTTCTCCACCGGCAGCAAGGTCTCCGACCTGACCGTGCTGGAAGGCGTGCTGGAGGGCACCGACACGCACGTCTTCGCGATCGTGCCCTCCCGGCAGGAGGGGATCGTCTACGGCTCCGACTGGGACAACCTCGGCCAGCGGCTCACCGAGTCCGGCAGCGTGGAGATCAACGGCGTGCGCGTGCCGTGGGCCTCGGCGGCCGGCTTCGTGGACAAGGAGTTCCAGCCGCTGACCTACAACACCCTCAACGTGCCCACCATCCAGCTGGTGTTCACCAACTTCTACCTCGGGATCGCCCAGGCCGCGCTGGACGCCGGGCTGTCCTACACCTCCCAGCACACCCGGGCCTGGCCCTACGGCGGGGACAACAAGGACTCCGCGGGCGAGGAGTTCTACCTGCTGGACGGCTACGGCGACCTGCAGGCCAAGCTGTGGGCGGTCGAGGCGCTGGTGGACAAGGCGGGCGAGGAGATCTCGGCGGTCCTGCACGCCGAGCGGGAGGCGCTCACCGAGCAGCAGCGCGGTGACGTCGCCGTGCGCATCGCCGCCGCCAAGCAGCGGGTCATCGACGTCGGGTTGGAGATCGCCACCCGCGTGTTCGAGCTGACCGGCGCGCGAGCGTCGTCGAACTCGGTGGGCCTGGACATCTACTGGCGCAACCTGCGCACCCACAGCCTGCACGACCCGGTGGCCTACAAGCGGGCCGAAGTCGGCCGGTACGCGTTGCTCGGCGAGGTTCCCGAACCCACCTGGTACACGTGACCGGACCGTTGGAGCGGGTGGAGGTTCACATGAGAACCTCCACCCCTTCCACACCCCTCTTGCGCTCCTCCCGTTCGGTGGGAGCTCACCAGGGGACGGTTTTTCCTCGAATCACCCATGATCAATGTCCGTTTTGCCCGGACAGTTCTCACTAAAACTGTCCCCTGGCGACCACCCCACCTCAGGAGGCCGTCCGGGTGAGGAGGTCGCGGGAGTCGGGGTTGGGTGAGGTGTGGTGGAGCGGGGTGCGCTGAGGGAGGGGAAGCTTGTTGGGATCGGGTCGCTCGTTGAGGGGGAGGGCACGTGCCTGTTGAAGGTGGAGCGTTGCGTCATCTGGGATTCCTCACCATCGGGTTGTTCGACGAGGCCGATCCCGGGGCGGGGCACGAGAGCACGTTGCGGATCATCGAGCTGGGGGAGCGGCTCGGGTTCGACAGCGCCTGGGTGCGGCACCGGCACCTGCAGTTCGGGATCTCGTCGCCGGTGGCGCTGCTGGCCGCCGCTTCGCAGCGCACCCGGCGCATCCAGCTCGGCACCGCGGTCACACCGCTGGGCTGGGAGAACCCGCTGCGGCTGGCCGAGGACCTGGCCACCGTCGACGTGCTCTCCGGCGGCCGGCTCAACCCCGGGCTCAGCGTCGGGCCGCCCCGCGACTACGACCAGGTCAAGGGAGCGCTGTACCCGGACAGCGCCGAGCTGGAGGACTTCAGCTACCAGCGGGTCGCGCGGTTGCTCGCGCACGTGCGCGGCGAACCGGTCACCGGGTGGAGCGGGACGGAGGGCTTCGAGGAGTACTCCGACCGCGTGCAACCGCACTCACCCGGGCTCGGCTCGCGGCTCTGGTACGGCGGCGGCAGCCTCGGCTCGGCACGCTGGGCCGGTGAGCACGGAATGAACCTGCTGACCAGCAGCGTCGTCAAGGCCGAGGATTCCGAGGACTTCGCCGAGATCCAGCGCAACCTCATCCGCACCTTCCGCGCCCACCACTCCGACGGCGAGCGGGCGCGGGTGTCGCAGGGCCTGGTGGTGATCCCGACCGACTCGGCCACCCCGGCCCAGCGCGCGAAGTACGCCGACTACGTCGAGCGCCGGACCCCGCGCACCACCGCCCCGCAGGGGCCCGGCCGCCTGCTCTTCGCTCGCGATCTGCTGGGCACTTCCGAGCAGATCGCCGAACAGCTCCACGCCCACGCCGGGTTCCGCGAGATCGACGAGGTGGCCTTCGCGCTGCCCTTCACCTTCGACCACGACGACTACGTCCAGATCCTCACCGACCTCGCCACCCGGCTCGGCCCTCGCCTCGGCTGGACGCCCCGCGCCTGACCTGGGCAGGTGCGGCCCAGAGGTCGTCGAATCCGGTTCGGCCGAGGCGGCTCTGACCCGTCACGCGGGACCCCGCGCGGTGATGTGCATCGGGTCATGCGGATTTCCGGGAACTGCGCGCGCGGTGCATCCGACCACCTGGACGTGGGTTCGATCGCGAGGGGAGTTGCTGCGGTGGACGAGATCGGCGTGATCGGGGCGGGCGGTGAAGGGCTGGCCGTGGCCGCCGCCCTGTCGGAACGCGGGCATCGGGTGCGGTTGTGCACCCGAGAACCCGCGCGGGTGGGAGGAATTCGGGAATCCGGGGCGATTCGGGCGTCCGGGGAGATGTGGGGCGTCTTCCCGATCGCTCAGGTCACCTCCGACCCGGCCGAGCTCGCGGAGCGCTGCTCGGTGCTGGTCGTCGCCGCGATCACCACCGCCTACCGCGAGATCGCCGAGTCGCTGGCGCCGCACCTCGCCGAGGATCACGTGGTCGTGCTGTTCTCCGGGAAGTTGTGCGGCTCAGCGGAATTCGCCGCCGCGCTGCGCCGCCTCGGGGCTCCTCGGGTCGACGTGGTGGAGACCGACGCGCTGTTCGCCGCCCGCCCCGACGGCGACGACGGCGTGCGCGTGCTCGGCGCGAAGCGCTGGAACCTGATCTCCGGAGCCACCCCCGGTGCCGTCGACCGGCGTGCGCCGATGATCCGGGAGTGGTTCCCGCAGCTGGAGATCGCCGACAACCTCGTCCACAGAGGACTCACCGACTTCGGGGCGGTCGCGCACGCCCCGATCGCGCTGGCCAACCTCGGCACCATCGACCGGGGCGAGGAGCTGCTGTTCTACCTCGACGGCGTCTCGGACCGGACGGTCGCGCTGGTGGACCAGGTCGAGCAGGAGTTCCGCGCCGTCGCAGGGGCGTACGGCGCGCGGCTGACCCCGATGCCCGAGGTCCTCGACCGCTACTACGGCTGCACCACGACGGGCCTGCTGGAGGCCATGCGCAGCGCCGAGCCCTACCGGAGCATCCTCGCGCCGGGCTCGCTGGACCACCGCTTCCTGCACGAGGACATCGCCTCCACGCTGGTCCCGCTGGAAGCCCTGGCCGAGCGCGCGGGCGTGCCCACGCCGATGGTCGGCTCGATCATCACCGTGATGTCCACGCTCGCCGGGAAGTCCTTCCGCCGCAGCGGGAGGACCCTGCACCGGCTCGGGTGGGCGGAACTCACCGGCGAGCAGCTCCGCCGGGAGCTCACCCCTGCGAGAAGCGCCGGCGCTCGAACTTCGCCGCCAGCGCCGGGTAGAACCGCGGCAGCAGTCTGACCAGCAGGTCCACCAGCTTCGCGTCGTTGCCCACCAGCACCCGCTCCTTGCCCGCCTCGACGCCGTCGACGACGATGCGGGCGGCCTGCTGCGGCGGCATCTTCAGCAGCTTCTCGTTGTAGGTGCGCACCCGGGCCTCGTCCTCGGGCGTCACCTCGCCGCGCCGCCGCGCCTCCTCCAGCCCGGCCGAAGCGATGTTGGTGCGCACCCCGCCGGGATGCACCACCGTCACCTTCACCGGGTGCCCGGCCATGAGCATCTCGGCGCGCAGGCTCTCGGTGAACCCGCGCACCCCGAACTTGCTGGCGCAGTAGGCGGTGCTGCGCGGCTGGCCCATGATTCCGTTGAGGCTGGAGACGTTGACCAGGTGACCGTCGCCGGAGTCGATCAGGTGCGGCAGGAACGCCTTGCTGCCGTGGATCACGCCGAACAGGTTGACCCCCAGCACCTCGTCGTAGGTCTCCCAGTCGTTGTCGGCGACCGCGCCGCCCGCCGCGATGCCCGCGTTGTTGTAGACCTGGTGCACCGCGCCGAAGTGCGCCGCCACCGAGGTCGCGTAGGCCTCCACCGCCTGCCGGTCGCTCACGTCCAGGCGAGCCGAGTGGGCCTCGACGCCCAGCGCCGCCAACCGCTGAACGGTGTCGGCCAGGCCGTTCTCGTCCACGTCCGACACCGCCAGCCGGGCGCCCCGGCGGGCCAGTTCGAACGCGACCTCGCGCCCGATGCCCGAACCCGCGCCCGTGACCACGGCGACCTTGCCGCGCACCTCGCTCATCCGGCCGTCTCCTTCGCCGCAGTGCCGATGTGGTCGGTGGTCATCGCCACCAGCCGGTCGATGAGACCGGGCGCGATGTGGTGCCCCATGCCGTCGATCTCGACGTAGCGGGCACCCGGGATCGCCGCCGCCGTCGCGCGGCCGCCGCTGACGTGCACCATCCGGTCGGTGTCGCCGTGGATCACCAGCGTCGGCGCGGTGATCCGCCGCAGCTCCGCGGTGCGGTCACCGCTGGCGTGGATCGCGCCGATCTGCCGCGGACGGCCCTCCTTGGCGCGAGCGCCGCCGCCGCGCTCCCACAGCCCGGCCGCCCAGGCGCGCTCCAGGTCGTCGTCCGGCGGGAACGAGGCCGAGCCGATGTGCCGCAGCATCCACAGGTGCCGCTCCACCGACTCCTCGACGGTGTGCGTCGGGCCCTTGGCCATGCGCACCAGCGTCGACCGCGCGGGCTGCCCGATCCCGCGCGCACCCGTGGTGGAGAAGATCGAGGTCAGCGAGCCGACCCGGTCGGGGTGCCGGGCGGCGATCGTCTGCGCGATCATGCCGCCCATCGACATCCCCAGCAGCTCCACCCGCTCCAGGCCCAGGTGGTCGAGCAGGCCGACCGCGTCGGCGGCCATGTCGCCCAGGTCGTAGGAATCCGGCCTGGGCCGGGCCAGCAGCTGCCGCAACCGCCCCGGTGGGGGAGCGTCGATGCGCGACGAGCGGCCCGCGTCCCGGTTGTCCAGCCGCACCACCCGGAAACCGCGCTCGGTGAAACCGTCGACGAACCGCTGCGGCCACGAGGTGAGGTCCAACCCCAGGCCCGCGATCAGCACCAGCGGCGTGCCGTCGGCCGGGCCGTCCACGCGGTAGCAGATCCGCGGCCCGGCGGGCAGGTCGACGAAGAGGTCCTCGCTCACCGCGCCACCGCCTCGGTCTTGGCGCGGGCGAAGCGCAGCTCCGGATCGGTGACGCTGTCCGAGCGCAGCAGCTTGACGTCCGAGTGGTAGCTCAGCGACGTCAGCCACGGCATCCGATCGCCCTGCTTGGGCAGCTGGTCCACAGCGCGCTGGATGTAGCCGGCCCCGAAGTCCAGGAAGGGCCGCTTGGGCATCGCCGGGTCGCTGGGCTCGGGACGGCAGATGTCCAGCCCGTAGTGGTCCATGTGGGTCAGCAGCCGGCAGAAGTGCTCGCACAGCAGGCCGATCTTCAGCGTCCACGAGGAGTTGGTGTAGCCGATCGCGAAGGCGAAGTTCGGCACGCCGGAGAGCATCATGCCCTTGTAGGCGACGGTGTCCGGCAGGCTCACCGGCTCGCCGTCGACGGCCAGCGGGATCGCGCCGAAGGGCTGCACGTTCAGGCCCGTCGCGGTGACGATGATGTCGGCCTCGATCTCCGCGCCGGAGGTCAGCTTCACGCCCCGCTCGGTGAAGGTCTCGATCCGGTCGGTCACCACCGAGGCATCGCCCCGCCGGATCGACCGGAACAGGTCGCCGTCGGGCACCGCGCACAAGCGCTGGTCCCACGGGTCGTAGGGCGGGTTGAAGTGCGTGTCCACCGGATAGCCCTCGGGCAGCGCCTTGGCGTTGATGAAGCGGATCAGCTTGCGCGCCGCCTTCGGGAAGCGCTGGCAGAAGCTCCAGATCAACCGCTGCTGCACGATGTTCTTGCGCCGCGCGATCGCGTACCCGCGCTCCGGGCCCAACAACCGGCCCGCGATGTTGGCCACGGCGTCCTTCTTCGGCACCGGCATGATGTAGGTCGGCGTGCGCTGCAGCATCGTCACGTGCGCCGCGGTGTCGGCCATCGCGGGCACCAGCGTCACCGCCGTCGCGCCGCTGCCGATCACCAGCACCTTCTTGCCCGCGTAGTCCAGGTCCTCCGGCCAGTGCTGCGGGTGGATGATCGGACCCGTGAAGCGCTCGCGGCCCTCGAAGTGCGGCGTGTAGCCCTCGTCGTAGCGGTAGTAGCCGCCCGCGCTGAAGATCCAGTTCGCGCTGAGCCGGTGCCGCTGACCGGTCTCGGGGTTCTCGACGTCGACGACCCAGCGCGCCTGGTCCGTCGACCACTCCGCACCGACCACCTGGTGGTGGAAGCGGATGTGGGAGGTCAGGTCGTTCTCGGTGATCGTCTCGCGCAGGTAGTTCAGGATGCGCGGCGCCGAGGCGATCGACTCCTCGTCGCGCCACGGCTTGAACTCGTAGCCGAAGGTGTGCAGATCCGAGTCCGAGCGGATGCCGGGGTAGCGGAACAGGTCCCACGTGCCGCCCGAGGCGCCGCGCGCCTCCAGGATCGCGAACGTCTTCGCCGGGTGCGAGGTCTTGAGGTAGCGGCCTGCGCCGATGCCGGAGATGCCTGCTCCCACGACGAGCACGTCGAGGTGCTCGACCGGGGTGTCGGTGGTGGTCACTGCTGGTTGCTCCCCCGCGCGGACGGACTGCTGGTACTGCTGTGAGCATGCCCGCGACGGGCAGGGTTGCGCCACAGCGACGTGCACCAGGATCATGCGGTGATGGTGCACAACGCTGCGTCCGAGTGGCCGAGGTTGTCGCCGCGCGTGCGGGAGCTGTTCCGGCGGGGAGCCGAGATCGCGCTCCGCCCGCAGGCCGAGTGGATCGAGGAGCTGCACGCCGCCGCGCTGGGCGGGGCCAGGGTCCGGCTGGTCGCCGAGGATCCGGCGCTGGCCGCTGCCACCCGCCGGGCCAACCTGGCCAACTTGCTGCACTGGGCGGCCGCCAACGTCCAGGACCCCGGGCGCCGGGTGCCCGCCAACACCGGCTCCGAACTGCTCGAAGCCTCTCGCGATCTGGTGCGGCGAGGCCTGGACGAGACCGCGCTGGACGCCTACCGGACCGCGCAGAACGTCGCCTGGCGGCGCTGGATCGAGATCGTGTTCGGCCTCACCGACGACCCCGGCGAGCTGCGCGAACTCCTCGACGTGTCGGCCTTGTCCATCGCGACGTTCATCGACGACACGGTCGCCGCGGTCAGCGAGCGGATGCAGCACGAGCGCGACGAGCTCACCCGCGGCGCGCACGCCGAGCGCCGCGCCGCCGTGACGCTGCTGCTGGAGGGGGCGCCGATCGGCCGGGATCGCGCCGAGAACCGGCTCGGCTACCGGCTCTCCGGGCCGCACACCGCGGCCATCGTCTGGAGCGGCGCTGCAGGCTCCGAGCAGGTCGAAGCCGCCGCGGAGGAGGTCATGCGCGCGGCCGGGGCCGATCACCGGCTCACCGTCATCGCCAGCGCCGCCGCCACGTGGGTCTGGCTGCCCGTGGCCACCGCGCCGCCCGTCGAGGAGCTCGCCGCGCGGCTGGCGGAGCACCCCGACGTGCGGGTCGCCGTCGGCAGGCCCGGCGACGACGTGGAGGGCTTCCGCCGCAGCCACCTCGACGCCGCGACCACGCAGCGCATGGTCGCCCGCCTCACCTCGCCGCAGCAGGTCGCCCGCTACCAGGACGTGCAGCTGGTCTCGCTGCTGACCAGCGAACCGACCCAGGCCGAGGAGTTCCTCGCCGACACCCTCGGAGACCTCCGGCACGCCGACGCCGACACCCGGACGGCGGTCCTGACGTACGTCCGCGAGCTGGGCAGCACCACCCGCACGGCCGAACGCCTCTACACCCACCGCAACACCGTGGTCCGCCGCCTCGCCCGCGCAGACGAGCTCCTCCCGCGCCCCCTCGCCGAGAACGCCCTCGCGGTGGCCGCGGCCCTCGAAACCCTCCACTGGCGCGGCACGGGCTGACCGCCCGGACCCGGGTCAGCTTCTGGGGCTGATGCGGAGGAGGAACGCGCCGTGCGAGGGGACCGGTGCCGCGATCTCACCGGTGGTGGTGGTCTCGGTGCGATGCCAGAGGTCGCGGACGGTGTGGGTGGAAGCGTCGGAACCGATCCCGTCGGTGGAGGTCGTGATCATGGCGGTTCGGGGACCCCGGTTGAACAGGGCGACCGCCTTGTCGCCGTTGGCCAGGGGCTTCACCCAGACCTCCTCGTCGCCGTCGTCGCGGACCGGAGTGCCCTGCTCGCCGAGCTCGTCCTGATCGACCGCGATGACCTCGCGGTTGGTGAGGATGTCACGGATGTGGGGCGGCATGGCGCGGACGTCGTTGCCCGCGATCAGCGGTGACGCCATGATCGACCACATGCTGAAGTGGGTCACCGCCTCGGTGTCGGTGAGGCCCGCGAACTCGTCGACGTCGTGGACCCCGACCTCCAGCATGTCCGGGTCGTTCCACGCACCCGGTCCGGCGTGGTCGGCGAGCTCCCGGTTGAAGTCGATGATGTCGATGACGCCCATCGGGAAGACTTGGTGCTGCCGGTTTCCCGCACCGGTCGGATGTCGTCGGTGGTGCGCCATAGGTGTACCGATCTCCGGTGCCCACTCCCACGGCGCGCTCTCGCCCGACTCGCACACCGAGTACACGATCGGCCGCCCCGTGGCGCGCAGCGTAGCGCTCGGTGGCCGGGATGTGCCCTGGTTGTGGCAGTTGTCGTACTTGAGGGAGTCCACGCCCCACTCGGCGAAGGTCCGCGCGTCGGTCTCCTCGTGGCCGAGCGCGCCGGGGATGCTGTCCGCGCAGGTCCGCGTGCCCGCGCTGGTGTAGATGCCGAGTTCGAGGCCGCGTTCGTGCACGTAGTCGGCGATCGCCTTGATGCCGCTGGGGAAGCGCTCGTGGTGGGCCTGCAGCTCGCCCGCCGCATCGCGTTCGGGCTCGGCCCAGCAGTCGTCGATGTTGACGTAGCGGTAGCCCGCGTCGCGCATTCCCGACGAAACAAGGGAATCCGCGGTCTCCCGGGTCAACTGCTCGTTGATGTCGCATCCGAAGGTGTTCCACGAGTTCCAGCCCATCGGCGGCGTTGCGGCGAGGTCGTCCTGCGGGGCTCCGCAGGCCGCGGGCAGAACGGAAGGAATGTGGTCACGGCGGCACCGGCGGCCACCCGTGAGGCTCGGCGCAACGTCATCGGATCTCCGCTCTCCGCAGCACAGGTCACCAGACGACACGCGACTGAACAGAAATGAACAACTGTCCATTCGGGTGAAAAGTTCGGGAGAGCGGAAAAGGGCGGCCGCGGACGGTTTTCCGCGGTCGCCCTGCAGACGGCTGTCAGAACCAGTGGGCGCGTCCGCCGATGGCGTGGCCGGTGGAACCGGCGATGGCGAACACGGCCCCGAGCACCACGGCGACGATGCCGAGGACCCAGATGATCTGGACGCCGGTGAGATAGCCGACGACGAGGAGCACGATTCCCAGCGTGATCATGAGGTTCGTCCTTTCCTCCGGCGTACCGTCCTCCCCGGTTACCCGCGGGCGGCGATCTCTACTCCCCGGGGTCCGCAACGTTTGCCGACCGCGCCGGTGGGGGAAGCCTGCGGGGCGTCCGGCGAGAGCAGGGGAGGGGTCGTGGTGGCGTGGGTGTTCGACCGCGCCGTGGTGACCGGCGGTGCCGGGTTCCTCGGCGCGCCGATGTGCGCAGAGCTGCTGCGCCGCGGCACCGAGGTGCACTGCCTGGACAACTTCAGCACCAGCGCGACCGACAACGTCCGGGAGCTGCGGTCGGATCCGCGGTTCGAGCTGGTCGAGCACGACATCGCCCGCGAACCCTTCCACGCCGGGAACGTCGATCTCGTGGTGCACCTGGCTTCGCCCGCCTCGCCGGTGGACTACCTGCGGATGCCGGTCGAGACCATGCGGGCCGGCAGCCACGGCACCGCGCACGCGCTCGATCTCGCGGAGCGCGCCGGGGCGCGCTTCCTGCTGGCCTCCACCAGCGAGGTCTACGGCGATCCGCTGCAGCACCCGCAGCGCGAGGACTACTGGGGCAACGTCAACCCGGTCGGGCCGCGCGCCGTCTACGACGAGGCCAAGCGCTACGCCGAGGCGCTGACCTCCTGCTACCGCGCGCACCGGGGCGTTGACACGCGCATCGTGCGGGTGTTCAACAGCTACGGTCCGGGTATGCGCCCCACCGACGGGCGCTTGATCTCCACCTTCATCACCCAAGCGCTGGCCGGTGAACCCATGACGGTCAACGGCGATGGAGGACAGACGCGTTCACTGTGCTATGTGGACGACACCGTGCGCGGCCTGCTCGCTGCGGTCGCTGGTGAGCGAACCGAGCCGGTCAACATCGGCAGGCCCGACGAGATGACCGTGCTGGAGATCGCCGAGCTCGTGCGATCGCTGACCGGATCGTCGTCGCCGATCACCCACCTCGCCGCCGTCGCCGACGAACCGACTCGCCGCTGCCCGGACATCACCGTGGCCGCGCAGCGGCTCGGTTGGCGGCCGCAGGTCGACGTCGCGGAGGGGCTGCGCCGCACGATCGACTGGTTCGCCGCGCGTCCCGCCACCGCAGCGGTCGGCTGAGGATTTTCCTTGTGCGGCACAGCGAACTCCTCGACCCGGTGTTTACGAGCCGCTGCACGGGGTAGCGGTACGGGCAGGAAACCCCGCGCCCACGACGGGAGGACGACCGTGCGAATCCTCGGGATCAACGCCGTGTTCCACGACCCGGCTGCCGCGCTCGTGGTCGACGGCCGCACCGTGGCCGCCGCGGAGGAGGAGCGCTTCTCCCGCCGGAAGCACGGCAAGGCGCCGGTCCCGTTCGCGGCGTGGGAACAGCCCGAGCAGGCCGCGGCGTGGTGCCTGCGCCAGGGCGGGATCGAGGCGTCCGAACTGGACGTCGTCGCCTGCTCCTACGACCCGGCGCTGGTGGACGAGATGCTGGGCGGGATCGACCCGGGATGGGAGTGGCTGCGCACGGCCTTCGCCGAGCGGGCACCGCACTTCCTGGCCACCGCGCTGCCCGGGCTGGATCCCGACTCGGTGGTGTGCGTGCCGCACCACGTCGCGCACGCCGCTTCCGCGGCGCTGGCCGCGCCGTTCGACGACTGCGCGGTGCTCACCGCGGATGGCCGCGGTGAGAGCACATCGGGCCTGGCCGGGCGTTACTCCGGAGGAGGGCTGACCACGCTGGCGGAGCAGCGGCTGCCGCACTCGCTCGGTCTGATGTACGAGGAGCTGACCGAGCACCTCGGCTTCCGCCGCTCCAGCGACGAGTACAAGGTCATGGCCCTGGCCTCCTACGCCGAACCCGCTTTCCTGGCGGACTTCCGCGAGCTGATCCGCAGCACCGGCGATGGCCACTACGAGATCGACCGGATCGACTGGCGGCGCTGGGCGCCGCGCCGATCGAGCCGGGAACCGCTGGGGGACAAGCACGCTCAGCTCGCCTCGAGCGTGCAGGCCCGGCTCGAGGAAGTGCTGCTCGAACTCGCGCGGTGGCTGCACGAGCACACCGGCGAACCCCGGCTGGCGATGGCCGGCGGGGTGGCGTTGAACTGCGTGGCCAACACCCGGATCGCTCGCGAAGGCCCGTTCGACGAGGTGTGGGTGCAGCCGGCGGCGGGCGATTCCGGCACCGCGCTGGGCGCGGCCCTGGAGCTCGCGGCGCGGCACGACGAGCCGATCGCGCCGATGCCCGGCGCCGACCTGGGCCGCGGGTGGAGCGACGAGGAGATCGAGAGCGCCTTGCGCGCGGCCGACCTCCCCTACGAACGACCGGACGAGGTCGCCGAGGTCGCCGCCGAGGCGCTGGCGCGCGACGAGTCGGTGGGCTGGTTCCAAGGGCGCAGCGAGTTCGGCCCGCGCGCGTTGGGCCATCGCTCGCTGCTCGCGCATCCCGGCAACGCGGACAACGTCGAACGCCTCAACGACATCAAGGGCCGCGAGCAGTTCCGGCCGGTCGCGCCGATGGTGCCGGCCGAGCGCTCCGCCGAGCTGTTCGACCGCGGACCCGAGCGCAGTCCGCACATGCTGTTCGTGCACGACGTGCGAGCCGAGTGGCGGGACCGGATCCCGGCGGCCGTGCACGTCGACGGCACCGCCCGCCCGCAGACCGTCGACCGGGACCGCGAACCGCTGCTGGCCCGGCTGCTCGACGCTTTCGCCGCGCGCACCGGCATCCCCGCGCTGATCAACACCAGCTTCAACACCGCAGGCCGGCCGATGGTCGACAGCCCGCTCGACGCCCTGGAGTGCTTCGGGGCGTCACCGATCGACCTGCTGGTCCTCGGCCCCTTCGTGGTCCGCCGCAGGGGTGAGCGCGCATGACCGCGCAGCACGGCGACTACACCGTGGTCATCCCGACCACGGGCCGCGACAGCCTGTCCGGGACGCTGGCCGCGCTCGACACCGGGCGCGGCCCCGGCCCCCGCGAGGTCGTGCTGGTCGACGACCGGCCCGAAGTGGACGCGCCGCTGCCGCTGCCGCGCGGCGAGCTGCCGATCCGCGTGGTGCGCTCCGGCGGGCGCGGGCCCGCGGCGGCGCGCAACATCGGCTGGCGGGAAGCGCGAACCGAGTGGGTGGTGTTCCTGGACGACGACGTGGTGCCCGCGGCCGGATGGCGCGAGCAGATCGAGGGCGATCTGGCCGTGGGCCCGGACGTGGGAGCCTGCCAGGGCGACATCGTCGTCCCGCTGCCGAGCGAGCGCCGCCCCACCGACGCCGAACGCGACACCGCCGCGCTCGCCGACGCGCTGTGGATCACCGCCGACATGGCCTACCGACGCGAAGCGCTCTCCGCCTGCGGGGGTTTCGACGAGGAGTTCCGCCGCGCGTTCCGCGAGGACGCCGACCTCGCGCTGCGGGTGCGGGCCGCGGGGTGGCGGCTGGTCCACGGCGCCCGCGTGACCAGCCATCCCGCGCGCCCGGCGGTTTTCCTCGCCAGCGTCCGCGCCCAGCGCGGCAACGCCGACAACGCCATCATGCGCCGCAAGTGCGGAAAGCACTGGCGCAGGACGATCGGAGAAGGGCCCGGACGGATCCGGGGCCACCTGGCCACCACGGCGGCCGGAGGCACCGCGCTCATCGCCTGGGCGCTGGGCGCGCACCGCACCGCCGCATGGGGCGCGGCGGTCTGGCTGGGGCTGACCGCCGAGTTCACCGCGCGGCGCGTCATCCCGGGGCCTCGCACTCCCGCCGAGGTGACGCGGATGCTCGTCACCAGCGCGCTGATTCCGCCCGCCGCCTGCCTGCACCGGTTTCGCGGCGAGCTGGAAGCCCGCGCGAGCAGGCCGCGCACGCCCGCCGCGGTGCTGTTCGACCGGGACGACACGCTCATCCACGACGTGCCCTACAACGGCGATCCGGCCCGGGTTCGACCGGTCCGCGGGGCGCGGGAAGCGCTGGATCGACTGCGGGTCGCCGGCATCCCGATCGGCGTGGTGAGCAACCAGTCCGGCGTGGCGCGCGGTCTGCTGCGCGACGAGGACGTCGCCGCCGTCAACGCCGCGGTGCAGCGCCGGCTGGGACCGATCGACACCTGGCAGTGGTGCCCGCACGACGACAGCGCCGGATGCGGCTGCCGCAAACCGAGATCCGGACTGATCGAACGAGCCGCCGCTCGGTTGCGGGTGCCGCCGAAGGCCTGCGTGGTCATCGGTGACACCGGCGCCGACGTCGCGGCGGCGCACGCCGTCGGTGCCAGGGCGATCCTGGTGCCCACCGAGCGGACCAGGACCGAGGAGACGACCAGGGCGCTCGTCGAAGCCGAGGTCGCGCCGACCCTCGAGGCCGCTGTCTCCCGCGTGCTGCGGGACGGCCGGGTGCGCGCGGCGACGCGGCGCCCCGCCCGGCAGGAGGTGCCGCGATGAGGATCGAGATGGTTTCCGAGCACGCCAGCCCGCTGGCGGCCCTCGGCGGAGCCGACGCGGGAGGCCAGAACGTGCAGGTGGCGGAACTGGCGACCGGGCTGGCCCGGCGCGGGCACGACGTCGTCGTGCACACCCGCCGGGACTCGTCGGCGCAACCCGAGCGGGTGCGCACCGACGAGGGGTTCACCGTCCGGCACGTGGCGGCCGGGCCGCCCGAACCGATGCCCAAGGACGAACTGCTGCCCCACATGGACGCCTTCGCCGCGCAGCTCGCCGAGACCTGGGCGAGCGCACCACCGGACCTGGTGCACGCGCACTTCTGGATGAGCGGACTCGCCGCCCAGCGCGGCGCCGCTGGTCTGGACGTGCCGGTGCTGCAGACCTTCCACGCGCTGGGCCGGGTCAAGCGGCGCGAGCAGGGCGCCAAGGACACCAGCCCGCCGCAGCGGACCGAGCTGGAGGCCCAGGTGGCCCGCGGCGCCGACCGCGTGATCGCCACCTGCACCGACGAGGTCGGCGAGCTCGCCGAGATGGGCGTGCCCCCGGAGCGCACCGCGATCCTGCCCTGCGGCATCGACCTCGACCGGTTCTGCCCGGCCGCGCCGCGCCGGCCGAAGCGCGGGCCCGCCCGGGTTCTCAGCATCGGCCGGCTGGTCGAGCGCAAGGGCGTGGACGTGATGATCCGGGCGATGCGCGAGGTCCCCGGAGCCCGGCTGCTCATCGCGGGCGGGCCTCCTGCGGCGGAGTGGGCCGACGACCCGGAGGTCAACCGGCTGCAGGCGGTGGCCCGGCAGGCCGGTGTCGCCGACCGAACCGAGTTCCTGGGGCAGGTCCCGCACGACGACGCCCCCGATCTCCACCGGTCGGTCGACGTGGTCGCCAGCGTCCCCTGGTACGAGCCGTTCGGCACCGTTCCGCTGGAGGCGATGGCGTGCGGTGTGCCGGTCGTGGTCAGCGCGGTCGGCGGGCACCTCGACACCGTCGCGGACCGCCGGACGGGGCTGCACGTGCCACCGCACGACCCGGCGGCGACGGCTCGGGCCGTGCGGGAGCTGCTGGACCGGCCGAGCCTGCGCGCGGAACTCGGGACCGCAGGCGCGCAGCGAGTTCGGGCCCGCTACGGGTGGGACCGGCTCGTCAGCGAAGCGGAGGACATCTACCACCAGGTGCGTTCGGCGCGGTCCAGGCGGACCGCGGTGACCGCCGCGGCGGGAGGGGGAGCACCGTGATCGAACAGCACTTCCAAGACCTGGGCGCAGCCGCGTGGCAGATTAGCTCCACGGCTCCGAAGCTGCGGAGCTGGGCGGGAACGCTCGCGGACCGCCTCACGTCCGGAGCGCGCTTGCTGGCCTGCGGAAACGGTGGCAGCGCCGCGGAAGCCCAGCACCTGTCGGGCGAGCTGACCGGGCGGTTCCTGCGCGACCGGCGACCGTACTCGGCCATCGCGCTGCACGCCGACACCTCGGCGTTCACCGCGACGCTCAACGACTACGGCGAGCAGGAGGTCTTCGCCCGCGCCGTGCGCGCGCACGGACGCCCCGGCGACGTCCTGGTCGTGTTGTCGACCAGCGGACGCAGCCAGAACGTGCTCGCCGCCGCCAAGACCGCGCGGGAGCTGGGCTTGCTGACCTGGGCGTTGACCGGACCCGTTCCGAACGATCTCGCCGCGGTCTGCGACGACGCGGTGGCGGTCGAGGCTCCCGGGGTGGCCACGGTGCAGGAGATCCACCTGTCGCTGATCCACGCGCTGTGCGCCGAGTTCGACGCGCTGACCGCTGAGAAGGACTCGGAAGCCCGGTGATCGCAACGCTTCTCGTGCTGCGCGCGCTCGGGCTGGGCGATCTGCTCACCGCCGTACCGGCGCTGCGCGGTCTGCGGCGCGCCCACCCGCAGCACCAGGTGGTGCTTGCTGCACCGGAACCGCTGGGCGCGCTTCTGGACCTGCTTCCCGAGCTGGACGAGTTGCTCCCCACACCCGGGCCGGCGGAATTCCGCTGGCAGCGGGGCGAACCGGACGTCGCGGTGAACCTGCACGGCAGCGGCCCGGAATCGGTGCGCGCGGTGTGCTCGACCGGGGCCCACCGGATCCTGTCCCACCGGCACCCGGCGGCGCCGCCGGGTGCCGGTCCGGCCTGGGAGACCGAGCAGCACGAGCGGCAGCGCTGGTGCCGACTTCTGCGGCACCACGACATCGACGCCGACCCCGAGGACCTACTGCTGCCGACGCCGCCGGTGGAGGTTCCCCGCCCGGGGGCCGTGATCGTGCACCCGGGTGCCAGTCACGGCGCCCGGTTGTGGCCGGTGGAGCGCTACGCCGAAGTGGCGCGCTGGGCCGCGGAATCCGGTTTCGACGTGGTGCTCACCGGTTCCGGCGCGGAGCGAGCACGCGCCTCGCGCGTGGTCGAGCTCGCCGGTCTCGCGCCGGAGGCGGTGCTGGCCGGGCGCACCGGGTTGCGCGAGCTGGCGGCCCTGGTCGCCCACGCCCGCCTGCTGATCTGCGGCGACACCGGAATCGCCCACCTGGCCAGCGCGTTCCGCACGCCGTCGGTGGTGCTGTTCGGCCCGGTCGCTCCCCGCTACTGGGGCCCGCCGGCCGACGACCGGCACATCGCGCTCTGGCACGGACGCAGCGGCGACACCTTCGCCTCCGAACCGGATCCGGGCCTGCTGGCCCTGACCACCGGGCGGGTTCTCGACGCCGCGCGGAAAGCCTTGCGGGCAGCGTGAATCAGGGTCGCTGGCCGACGCCGGTGCGCAGCTCCTGCACCCTGCCGCCCGGGCTCGACGAGCGCAGCGGTGGGGTGTCGTCGCCGGTGGCCGAGCGCAGGCCGCGCAGGAAGCCCGCGACGGTCGAGGTGGAGTCGTGCACCGGGGTCCAGCCGAGCTCCGTGCGCGCCTTGGTGGTGTCCATGACCGGCAACCGCATGAACGTCTCGAACAATCCCGGTGACGCGGGCACCAGGTGCAGGTTCCACGCGGCCGACAGCGCGCCGCGAACCAGCCACGGCGGTACCGGGATCGGTCGGGCGTCGAGGAGCTCGGCGAGCTCCGAGGCTTCGATGACCGGGTCGGCGGCGATGTTGAACGCGCCGGTGAGATCCGAGCGCACCGCGAGCCGGTAGGCCTGCCCCACGTCGTCGCTGTGCACGGCTTGGAAGCGCAGCCCTGCGGGCAGCGGGAACGCGGGCAGCAGCTCCGGGCGGGCCAGCCGGTTGGGCAGGAACGGCCCGATGAACAGGCGTCGCTGCTCCTCGGCGGACTCGGGTTTGAAGCAGAACGCCGTGCGCATCCGGACGACCTCGATGTCGGACCGCCGCTCGAAGGAGTCCAGGTACCGCTCCAGGTAGACCTTCTCGCGGCTGTAGGCGGCGTTCGGCCAGCCGTGCGTCGGCCAGGACTCGTTGACCGGCTGACGTCCGCGCCCGGGGGAGTAGGCGGCGATCGACGAGGCGTGCACCAGCTTGCGCACCCCGGCTGCGGCTGCGGCCTCGAACACGCGGATCGAGCCGAGCACGTTGTTGCGCCAGGTCGTCACCGGGTCGTGCGTGGGCTGGAACAGCCAGGCCAGGTTGACGACGGTGTCGGTGGAGGCGAACCGGCCCACCAGGTCGTCCTGGCAGATGTCGGTGCTCGACCAGTCGACGCCGGAGCCGAGCGCGGACGGTTCCCTCCGGGACAGCGCGGTGATCTCGACGTCCGGGTCCTCGCGCAGCGCCGCCACGACGCTGGTCCCGAGGTTGCCCGTCGCACCGACGATCGCGACTCGCCGGTCGTCTCCGGACGCAGCCATGCCCCACCTCCCGTGCTTCTGCGAGATCTCCCCCCTGGGCTTCCCCGCACGCGGACGCGCAAACGCCCGGGTTTCACCGCGCCCGGAGCTGGAAAGGTCCCGGTCGTGGCCACTGGTGAGACGATTTCTGCGGAACGCAGGCAGATCGCGATCGGCATCGTCGCCGACCCCGGGGTGCCCTCCGAGCTCGCCGAACGGCTCGCGCAGGAGATGCCCGACGAGCTGCGGGCGCGGGTCGCCGAGGACGTCGACTGGAGCGTGCGGACGAGCTCGGAGGAGCTCCCGCTGAGCGACGACGGCACCATCGACATCGTCGAGAAGGCCGCGGAGAAGGGGCGCAGCGAGCACTGCGACCTGCTGATCTGCCTCACCGACCTGCCGCGGGTGGCGCCGGCGGGCGCGGTCGTCGCCGATGCCGACACCGACAGCGGGGCGGCGCTGGCCTCCGTGCCGGCGATCGGCTGGATCCGGTTGCTGCCCTACGCCCGCCGGGTCGTGGTGCACCTGGTCGGCCTGCTCGCGCGGGAGACGTTGGGGCTCAAGGGCAGTCGCGAGGACGGTTACCACGCGGGCACCTGGGGGGTGTTCGGCGTCCGCATCCGCCAGGTCCCGTCCCGGGAGAGCACCATCGACGCGAACCTGGTGCTGCCGGGCTTGCCCGGCAGGATCCGCCTGCTGTTCGGCATGGTTCGCGACAACCGGCCTTGGTGGCTGGTACCGGGGCTGTCGCGCGCGGTCGCGGCCGCTTCGGGAACGGCGGCGTTCGGCGTGTTCTTCCCCAGCATCTGGAGCCTCGCCGCCAGCCTCACGGCGACGCGCCTGACCGCGGTCAACCTCTTCGCCGTGAGCGCGATGGTCGGCTGGCTGATCGTGCACAACGGGCTGTGGGAGCGTCCCGGCGGCAACACCGACGTGCACAAGACGCGGGTGCACAACGCCGCGATGCTGCTGACGGTGATCATCGGCGTGATCTGCACGTACGCGTTGCTGCTGGCGGTGACCGCGCTGGGTTCGGCAATCGTCATCAGCCCGGAGTACCTCAGCGGGCAGCTCGCCCACCACGCCGGACCGCTGGACTACCTGGCGCTGTCCTGGCTCGCCAGTTCGATGGGCACCATCGCCGGGGCGCTGGGATCGAGCCTGGAGACCGAGTCGGCGGTGCGGCGGGCCGCCTTCAGCAAGCGCGAGCGGGAGCGCCGCGCCCGGCGCCGCCGCGAGCAGCGCGAGACGAGACAGGTTTGACCCCTCCGCTGCGGGGCAATGCCGTCGGGTGACGACGATCCGCTGAGGAGGGCACTGGTGAGGGCACTGACCTGGCACGGTCCGCGGGACGTCCGAGTGGAGGACGTGCCCGACCCGAAACTGGAATCCGGTACGGACGCGATCATCCGCGTCACGAGCAGCGGTATCTGCGGTTCCGACCTGCACCTCTACGAGGTGCTGGCGCCGTTCCTCGACACCGGTGACGTGCTCGGGCACGAGGCGATGGGCGTGGTCGAGGAGACCGGTCCGGAGGTGTCGCACGTCGCGCCCGGCGACCGCGTCGTGGTCCCGTTCAACATCTCCTGCGGACGCTGCTGGATGTGCGAGCGCGGCCTGTTCGCCCAGTGCGAGACCACGCAGGTCCGCGACCAGGGCAGCGGCGCGGCGCTGTTCGGCTACACCCGGCTCTACGGCAGCGTGCCCGGTGGGCAGGCGGAGTACCTGCGGGTGCCGCAGGCGCACTTCGGTCCGGTCAAGGTGCCCGAAGGGCCGCCGGACGAGCAGTTCGTGTACCTCTCCGACGTGCTGCCCACCGCCTGGCAGGCCGTCGAGTACGCGGACGTGCCGCGCGGTGGCAGCGTCGTGATCTTCGGGCTCGGCCCGATCGGGCAGATGGCCGCGCGCATCGCCCGGCACCGCGGCTTCCAGCCCATCGCCGTCGACATCGTGCCGGAGCGGTTGAACATGGCGCAGCGGCACGGGATCCGCACCATCGACGCGAGCGAGCACGACGACGTCGCCGACGTGGTGCGCGAGCTCACCGACGGGCGCGGCGCCGATTCGGTCATCGACGCCGTCGGCATGGAGGCGCACGGCTCGCCGGTCGCCGAGCTGGGGCAGAAGGTCGCGAGCGTGCTGCCCGAGTCGATCTCGGAGCGGCTGATGTCCACCGCGGGGGTCGACCGGCTCTCGGTCCTGTACCAGTGCATCGACTGCGTCCGCCGCGGCGGCACGATCTCGCTCAGCGGCGTGTACGGCGGCATGGCCGACCCGATGCCGATGCTCACACTCTTCGACAAGGGAGTGCGGATCGCGATGGGGCAGGCCCACGTCAAGCGCTGGATCCCCGACCTGATGCCGCTGGTCGCCGAGGAATCCGACCCGCTGGGGGTCCGCGACCTGACCACGCACCGCATGCCGCTGGCGGACGCCCCGCACGGCTACGACATCTTCCAGCGCAAGGAGGACGGCGCGATCAAGGTCCTCCTCGAACCCCACTCCTGACCGGGAACGACCCCTCAGCGCTCGTCGAGGTCGAAGGGCAGTAGTTCGACGCAGCGGTCGAACCGGGCTCGCAGCTCGGACTCGTTGTCGGCGCCGAGGTAGACGGCGAAGAGCTCGTAGCTGTAGCTGTCCTGGGCCGGGAGCTCGGACAGCTGCCTGCCCTCCTCGGCGACGACGTCGACCGTGGCGCTGGGCACCTCCTGGTGCACGCGGTCGAGGTCCTCCGCGGAGGGCGTGCTCTTGACCAGGGCGTCGCGGAACGTGCGGTGGTACCACTTGGCGGCGATGCGGTGCTCGCCCTCCCGGCGCGGCATGGTCGGTTCCTCGCCTACCGCGAGCTGAACCATGGCTTGGTGGTTCGGCATGCCGTCGACCAGCTCGAACAGCGGGGCGTGCGATTGGGACAGCCGGGGGTTGATCTCCAGGACGTTGAGCGCGTCGGTCTCGGCGTCCCAGAAGAACTCGATGTTGAACGTCGAGGAGTCCAGCCCGATGTGCTGCATCACGTCGCGGCTGATGGCCACGACCCGCTCCTGGACCTCCTCGGGGATCCGCGAGGGGTACTGGTACCGCAGGAAGCTGGACGTCTCCGGGTAGCACAGCGAGTCGATGATGCCGTGCACGTGCGCCTCACCGCCGCTGCAGTAGCCCTCAGCGGTGACCTGCTCGCCCCGCACCGCCTCCTCGGCCAGGCAGGCCATGCCCCCGGCCTCGGCCACGGCGGGCGGCAGCTCCAGCATCGACAGCAGGAAGTCGAAGGCCTCACCGGTCCGGCCCATGCCGTCGCGGATCTCGGTGGCGGCGGCGCGCAGCTGCTCCTCGTCGTCGACCTTGAACGCCAGCGTCGACGAGTAGGACTTGACCGGCTTGAGCCACATCGGGAACCGAAGCCCCGGAGGCGCTTCCGGCTGATCGAGGTCGATGATCGCGAAACCCGGGTGCGCGTCGGTGACTTCGCGCTGCACCAGCCTGCTCCAGTACTTGTGCTCGCACTTGACCACGGATTCCAGGCTCGGTCCGGGCAGCCCGTTCTGAGTCGCCAGGATCGGCACCATCGAGCTGACCGGGAAGTCCCAGTACCCGACGATCGCGTCGATCGGACCGGAGAAGTCGTCGAGCTGGTTCTGGGCGAGCTCCAGCAGCCGGTCCAACCCGGTGTCGCTGTGCATCAGCTTCTCCTTGTCCAGCAACGGGTGGAAGCGGTACGGCTCCAGGTGGGTCAGCTCGCGCATCAGCGCCAGGTTGCGCTCGTCGGGTCCGAGCAGGAACACGTTCTTCGGCCTCTCAGTCACACCACCTCGCATACCCAGATCGTCTTGGCCTAATCCGGCTGTTTTCACCCGACGGCCGGTGGAAACCCTGAGGGCGACCACGCACGACCGCGACCGGGAGGAGTCATGCGGTACGACGAGTTCATCGCGAACGTGCGCCGCCTGGGCGAGTACGAGTCGGCCGAACGCGCCGAGCAGGTGACGCGGTGCGTGCTGGGCGTGCTGGGCGCCCGCATCACCGCGGGCGAAGCCGAGGATCTCGCCGCGCAGCTGCCCGGCGACCTGGCCGGCGCGCTGCGCGCGGAGGCGCGGTCCATGCCGGACCTGTCGCCGGAGGCGTTCGCCGGTGCCGTCGCGGCCCGCTTGGACGGCGCGAGCACGGAGACGGCGCGCTGGGACGTCAGCGCCGTGCTCACCACGGTCACCGAGAGCATCGACGGCGGCGAGCTCAACCACGTGCTCAGCCAGCTGCCCAGCGGCTTCGCCACGTTCTTCGGACACCCGGAACTGGCCTGACGCACCGACGAGTGGTGTGAGGCCACCCGCCGAGTGGGTATCCGGCCTGATGACGGCGACATGTCGATGTGGAGGACGTCATGGACCAACCGCCCCGGAGCGCACCGGCGCAGCAGCAGCAACCGCCCGGCACGACCGAGCCGATGGAGCCCTGGCCGCGCGACGAGATGCGCGAGTACGCCGGAGCGGGCCACCTCGCGGGCAAGCGCGCCCTGGTGGTCGGCGGCGACTCCGGCATCGGTCGCGCGGTGAGCATCGCCTTCGCCAAGGAGGGGGCCGACGTCGCCGTCGCCTACCTGGACCCGAGCGAGGACGCCGACGCCGAGCGCACCGCCGAGCTGGTGCGCACGCAGGGCAGGCACTGCTACCTGTTCCGCGGTGACGTCGCCGACGAGCACTACTGCACCAGCCTCGTCGAGGACGCCGCCGCGCGTCTCGGCGGCCTCGACGTGCTGGTCAACCACGCCGGGACCCAGGCGCCGCAGGACGAGATCGAGGCGATCAGCACCGAGCAGTTCACCCGGACCTTCGAGGTCAACGTCCACGCGGTGTTCTGGCTGTGCAAGGCCGCGATGCGGCACCTGCCGGAAGGCGGCGCGATCATCAACACCGGGTCGGTCAACGGCCTCCGCGGCAACAAGTCGCTGATGGACTACTCCGCCAGCAAGGGAGCCGTGCACGTGCTCACCAAGTCGTTCGCGCAAGCGCTGACGGACAAGGGGATCAGGGTCAACTGCGTCGCGCCCGGGCCGGTGTGGACACCGCTGATCCCGGCGACGCTCACCGAGGACAAGGTGGAGGGGTTCGGCGAGCAGACGCCGATGCAGCGCATGGCGCACCCGGACGAGATCGCTCCGTCCTACGTGTTCTTCGCCTCCGATCGCTTGTCCAGCTACTACACCGGCGAGGTGCTGGCCCCGGTCGGTGGCGAGACGCACCCGGGCTGAGGCGGTTGAACGAGCGCCGAACCGGGTAGATCACCGGAGAACGGCACCCAACAGGATGATCGGAGTGTGCGGCATGGCCGAAACCGTGGCCGACTACCTGCTGCGACGTCTGCGCACCTGGGGAGTGGAGCACGTCTTCGCCTACCCGGGCGACGGCATCAACGGCATCCTCGCGGCGTGGGAGCGCGCCGACGACGACCCGCGCTTCATCCAGGCGCGGCACGAGGAGCTGGCCGCGTTCGAAGCCGTGGGCTACGCGAAGTTCTCCGGCGAGGTCGGCGTCTGCGCGGCCACCGGTGGTCCCGGTGCGATCCACCTCCTCAACGGGCTCTACGACGCCAAGCTCGACCACGTTCCCGTGGTGGCGATCGTCGGGCAGCAGGCCAGCACCTCGCTCGGCGGCTCCTACCAGCAGGAGGTCGACCTCTCCTCGCTGTACAAGGACGTGGCCGAGTACGTGCAGGTCGTCTCCGCACCCCAGCAGCTGCCCAACGCCCTGGACCGCGCGATGCGCACCGCGCACGCGCGGCGGACCGTCGCCGCGCTCATCATCCCGGGCGATGTGCAGGAGCAGGAGTACTCGCCGCCGACGCACGACTTCAAGATGGTGCCCTCCAGCGTGGGCATCTCCGAGGCGGTGACGATCCCGGCCGAACCCGACCTGGACCGCGCCGCCGAGGTGCTCAACTCCGGGGAACGCGTGGCGATCATGGTCGGCCAGGGCGCCCGCCGGGCCGCGCAGGAGGTCACCACCGCGGCCGACGTGCTCGGCGCCGGTGTGGCGAAGGCGTTGCTGGGCAAGGACGTCCTGCCCGACGACCTGCCGTGGGTGACCGGGGCCTCCGGGCTGCTGGGCACCAGGCCCTCGTGGGAGCTGATGCGCGACTGCGACACGTTGCTGATGATCGGCGCGAGCTTCCCCTACAGCCAGTACCTCCCGGAGTTCGAGCAGGCCCGAGCCGTCCAGATCGACATCGACCCGATGATGATCGGCATGCGCTACCCGTTCGAGGTGAACCTGCTCGGCGACGCCAAGGCCACCTTGCAGGCCCTGCTGCCGCGCCTGCGGCGCAAGACCGAGCGCGCGTGGCGGGAGAAGGTCGAGCGCGGCGTGCGCGACTGGTGGGAGCTGATGGAGCGCCGCGCCGGGGTCGAGGCCGACCCGGTCAACCCGGAACGGGTGTTCCACGAGCTGTCCCCGCAGCTGCCCGAGGACGCCATCATCACCGCCGACTCCGGTTCGGCCGCCAACTGGTACGCCCGCCACCTGCGCGTGCGCGGGGACGTACGGTGCTCGCTGTCGGGCACCCTGGCGACGATGGGGCCCGGTGTTCCGTACGCCACGGGCGCGAAGTTCGCGCACCCGGACCGTCCGGTGATCGCGCTGGTCGGGGACGGCGCCATGCAGATGAACGGCATTAACGAGCTGATCACGATCGGCCAGTGCTGGCAGGAGTGGTCGGATCCGCGCCTGGTCGTCGGGGTGCTCAACAACCGCGATCTCAACCAGGTGACCTGGGAGCTGCGGGCGATGGGCGGTGCGCCGCAGTTCACGCCCTCGCAACGGCTTCCGGACTTCGACTACGCGGGTTTCGCGCGCAGCACGGGTTTCCGCGGTATCCGGGTCGAGGACCCGAGCAACATCGCCGACGCGTGGCGGGACGCGCTGGCGAGCAGGCAGCCGTGCCTGATCGAGTTCGTGACCGACCCGTCGGTGCCGCCCATCCCGCCGCAGGCCGATTGGAGCCAGGTGGAGTCGATGGCCGCGGCGATGCTCAAGGGGGACCCGGAGGCGTGGTCGGTGGTCAAGGAAGGCGTGAAGGCCAAGGCGCAGGACTTCCTGCCCGGACGTCACTGATCCAGCGCTGCGGCGTGCAGCTCGCGCGCCAGCGCGTCCAGCAGGGCGGACCCGGTGCCCGCCGAGCCGCGGATAGCCGCGGCCCGGCGGGCACCGCCGTCCGAACGGCACCACTCCCACCAACGGTCCAGTTCCGCCTCGGAGAGGTCGTCGGGGCCGATCACGGCGGGCCAGCCCTGCGCGCGCGCTTGCGCGGTGACCTTGCCGCCGCCGGAGATCGGATCAGCGGCCAGTGCGGGCACCCCTTCGGTGAGCGCGAGCACGAGACCGTGCAGGCGGGTGGTGACCACCACGTCGGTGCGGGCGATGAGCGAGGCGAACCCCTCGGGCGTGGAGCACAGGTGCCACTCGCCGTCGGCCAGCCGGGTGTCCAGCGGGACCCGCGCGGCGTCCAGGCCGGCCAGCCAGCGGCGCACGGTCGCGTGCACGACGTCGTGGCGGGAGTGCTCGCCGTACTCGGGTTGTTCCGGGGCCAGCACCACGCCCACGACCGGCACCTGGCGGTGTTCGAAGCCCGTGGCGAGGTCCGCCGAGGCGTGCGATCCCGGGCCGTCCCGGGGCAACAACCGGTGGAAGCCCGTGGCCGCGCGGGACCTGGGATCGACGACCGAGACACCGACGGCGATCCGCGTGCACCTCGAGTAGCGGCGGTGCAGCTCCTCCAGCTGCCAACCGTGCGCGGGACCGCAGCAGAAGAGCACGTGCGTGTAGTCCGCCGGGTCCGCGTCGTCGAAGTGGGTTGCCCCGGGCGCGAATCCGGGGCTGAGGACGATGTCGTGGTCGATCCCGTCGGAGGCGAGCCGCGCGGCCACCCGCTGCAGGCTCGCGACATCGCCGGCGGTGGCTTCGCCGTGCAGGAAGCTCGCCCAGCCGGTCACCAGCACCCGCATCGGGCCCCCACCGGGAAGGCGTGGCGCCCCGTCCTGCGGGGCGCCACGATCAGCGCTTCTTCTGCGGACCGGTCTGCGGAGGGACGCGCGGGCCCGTGTCGAGCAGCGAGTTCGCCCGGCCCGAACGGCGGGGTCGCCCCTGCTCGCTCTTCGCCGAAGCCTCGTTCTTCGGCTTCGCCGGGTTGTGCTCCGCGATCCCGTCGCGCACCCGCTTGGTCAGTTGGCGGATCCGGTCACCGTTCATGGTCGTGATTCCTCTCAGCCGTTCTCGTATTGCAGGCGCTTAAGCAGCATTTCCTTGCCTTGTTCACCGGCCTTCAGGTTGTTGTCCTGAATCCGGTGCAGCCACTTGGCGAGCTCGTCATCGCCTTGCGACTCGGCATCCTTGACGTACTGGTCCAGCATCCACGCGTGGTGCAAGGACAACTGCAACACGGTGATGAGGTTGTAGTTCTTGTCCTTCACCGGGCTGTCGGGTTCGCCGGCCATGGAATCCTCCTCGTCACGGATGTTTTCCGCTCGCACCCGGAGGATTGGCAGCAGCGGAACCGGCCAAACCCGCTCGGGGCGGAATCCGCCGCGAGGGCCGCGCCGAAGGCCGGTCGCTGACCGTTCGTGGTCAGTCGTTCTGCATTCCGTGGGAATCGCGGGGAATCGCGCCGCAATTCCTGAGAGCCCGGGCACAAAACGTGTCGATCTCGGCGAATCCGGTGGCACCGTCGTGACGGTTTCCGCGCAGTTCCCCCAGGCGCGGAGATCGCCCCGTGACTCCACCCGGAAGGAATTCCGCGTGCGCTCAGCCGTGGCGCCGATGTTCCGCGCGTTCCGACATCCCAACTACCGCCGCTGGGCCGTCGCCGATTTCATCTCCGTCACCGGCGCCTGGATGCAGAACCTCGCGCTGAACTGGTTCGTGCTCGTCAAGACCGGCTCACCCGGCCTGCTCGGGCTCTCCCTGCTCTTCCAGCTGCTGCCCGGCGTGCTGCTCGGCTCGGTGGCCGGATCCGTCGCCGACAAGTGGCCGACCAAGCGCGTGCTGCTGACCACCCAGTCCCTGCACGGCCTGCTCGCGCTGGTGCTGGCCGGGTTGGCGTGGGCCGACGGGCCGCTGGCCGCCGTCTACGCGCTCGCGCTGCTCGGCGGTGTGGTGACCGTCTTCGACGGCCCCGCGCTCGGCCGGTTCGGCTCGCAGCTGGTGCCGCGCGAAGACCTGAGCAACGCCCTCGGCCTGGGCTCGATCCTGAGCTCGGGCGGACGCATCCTCGGGATGGGGCTGGCCGGGGCGATGGTGGCCGTCACCGGGGTCCCGCTGCTGTTCGCGATCAACGCGGTGAGCTTCGGCGCGGTGCTGGCGGCGATCGCCAAGGTGCGCCCGGAGGGGATGTTCCACCTGGCCAGGAGCACCGCGGAACGGACCGGGGTCAAGGCGGGCATCCGGTACGTGCTCGGTCACCGACCGCTGGTGCTGATGTTCCTGCTCGGCTTCGTGCTGTCCTGCCTCGGCCGCAACTACCAGGTCACGATGGCGGCGATGAGCAGCGGACCGCTCGCGGCCGGACCCGAGGGCTACGGCGTGCTGTCGGTGATCTTCTCCGTCGGCACGGTCCTCGGCGGGTTCGTCGCCGCCGCCTGCAAGAACCTGACGCTGCGGCTGGTGCTGTGGACCGCGCTGGGCACCAGCGTCCTGCAGTTCTTCAGCGGCGCCACACCCGCCCTGTGGAGCTTCGCGGCGCTGCTGGTGCCGATCGCCATCGGCGCGGTCGTGCTCGACACCGCGACCAGCACCCGCATCCAGCTCGACACCGACGAGGACATGCGCGGTCGGGTCCTGGCCGCCAAGGGCATCGTGACCGCCGCCTCCGGCGCCATCGGCGGCCCGCTGCTGGGCTGGCTGTCGGAGTTCGCCGGCCCCGGCCCGGCGCTGGAGATCGCCGGTGCCGTCACGGTGGTGGCCACGGCTGCGGCCTGGCTTCTGTTCGCCCGCTCACCGCAGCGCCGCGCGATGCCCGCCGAGCAGCGCTGGGCGCGGCTGGCCGGGGTGCACCCCGCACCGCC
This sequence comes from Saccharopolyspora sp. ID03-671, assembly GCF_045278815.1. Classification (NCBI taxonomy): domain Bacteria; kingdom Bacillati; phylum Actinomycetota; class Actinomycetes; order Pseudonocardiales; family Pseudonocardiaceae; genus Saccharopolyspora; species Saccharopolyspora sp. ID03-671. The sequence goes on along the minus strand of NZ_CP134054.1, from coordinate 1,174,801 downwards.
GCAGCCGGCGCACCCGCCGGTACCGGGCAAGGCCGCGGTGCGCCCGGAGCGGGGACCGCGGTGGACGCGGCCCGGGAAGCGGATCACCGGCGGACGACGTCGGGTTGCGCGGAAGCGCACGGCTCAGCCCACGTAGCGGCGCGCGGGGGAGCGGCGCTGCGGCTCCTCCAGCAGCCGCAGGCCGCGCTCGACCTCGGCGGGCACGACCCGGCGCTCCCGCAGCACCCACCGCCACCGGCGCAGCGCCTCCAGCGCCGCGGCGGCCGTGCACCGGTCCTTCGGCGCCGAAGCCAGCACCTGGGCGCTGCGGCGCAGGGCGCTGCCCGCCGGTCGTCGCAGCCACGCGGTCAGCAGCGTGTTGCGGATGCCGAGCCGCCTGCGCCGCCGCGCGTCGCGCGCCCCGGAGGGCGCGTGGTGGATCAGCACGTCCGGGTCCCAGCACAACCACCAGTCCCGGGCCGCCAGGTCCAGCGCCAGCAGCTCCTCCTCGCCGCCCAGCCACAACCGCTCGGAGAACCCGCCCGCCTCGCGGAAGGCGCTCACGCGGAACGTGGTCAGCCCGGCCATCACGCTCAGCAGCGCCGGCCCGGGGAGCCAGTGCGGTGCGGGCACCGGCGAGGTGCGCAGCTCCGGAGTGAGCGGGTCCTCGGCCAGGTGCGGTTCTACCAGGCAGCGTCCCATCACGGCACCGACGTCCGGGTGGCGGTCGAGCAGTTCGGTGGCCCGCCCCAGCGACCCCGGTTGCCAGCGGGTGTCGTCGTCGCAGAAGGTCACGTGCTGCGTGCGGACCCGCTCCACGGCGACGTTCCGAGCGCAGGCACCGAGGTTGCGGTCCTGCACCAGCAGCTCGACGTCCGGGAAGTGCCGCCGCACGGCCTCGGCCGTGCCGTCGCGGGAGGCGTTGTCGACCACGATGATCGGCGCCGCGTCGGGCAGCGCGGTCATGTGGTCGAGGGTGCGCAGTAGCTCCTCGCGGCGCTCGTGCGTGGCGATGACCACCGTGGTGCCGAACACGCTCACCACCTCGTCAGCGCGGGCAGCGATCGCCGCACCACGTCCTCGTCGTGCTCGTCGAACGCGTGCGAGCGGTGCGCGTAGAGGCTCAGCACCCCGGCCGGGAACTCCGGTTCCAACGGCACGATCAGCAAGCTGTGCACCCGGAACTCGCGTGCCCGGCGGGCGAAATCCGGCCAGTAGGTCCGGATCTGGTTGAGATCGGCGAGCACCGGCCGCTGCGACGCGGCCACCTCCACGCTCGGCCCGGTTCCGCTGCGCAGCTGCGCGATCTCCAGCGACCGGGCGCGCTCGTCGGTGTGCCCGAGCACCGCCGGTTCGGGAGCGGTCGTGCCGAGCACGGCCATGTCCGCGCGCGGGATGCGGTCCACCAGCGCGCGCAGCGCGGCGGGCCGACTCGAGATCCGGGAAGTCGTCATGCCGTCTCGGACTCCACAGCGGTCAGCTCCCGTTCGACGCGGTCGGGGAGCCGGCGCCGGCGGCGCAACGCCTCGGGCAACCGGCGCAGCGCTCCTGCCGCGGATCGCCGGGACCGGCGCAGCGCGTGCAACGTCGCGGACACCGCCGCCGACGGCGACCGGCGCATCCAGGCGATCAGCACGTTGTTGCGCAGTTCCAGGGCTTCGCGATCGGCCCGGCTCAGCCGCTCCGGGGAGGGGTGGTGGTGCGCGACGACGTCGTCGGCGTAGACGAGGTCCCAGCCCGCGGCCGCGAGATCGCAGGCGAGCAGCTTCTCCTCGGCACCGAAGAACAGCACGGGGTCGAAGCCGCCGACCTCCTCGAAGGCGCGTCGCCGCACGACGGCCGCGCACGCGGTGAACCCCAGCACCCGCGGCCCCGGCAGCTCCGGTGACCCCGGCAGCGGCGAGCGCGCCATCAGCTCGTTGACCGCGTCCGCGCGCTGCTGGGCGCCCACCAGCGTCTTCGCGGCGATCAGCCCGACGCCGGGGTGCTCGGCGAAGAGGCGTTCTGCGCGGGGCAGCGCGCCTCGCTCCCACCAAGAGTCGTCGTCGCTGAAGGCCACGTACTCCGTCCGGCAGCTCAGGACGCCGAGGTTGCGCGCCGCGGCCCCGAGGTTGTGCGGCGCGCGGATCAGCTCCACGCGCGGGTGCAGCGCGGCGATCGCCTCGGCGGTGCCGTCGGTCGAGGCGTTGTCCACGACCACGACGCGCGGGCACGGGCGCAGATCGAGCAACATCCCCACGGTGCGGAGGAGTTCGTCGCGCCGGTTGCGCGTCGCGATCACCACGTCGGTGTCGATTCGTCCGTCCATTCGGCACTCCCGGAGACGGGCAACGGGCGTCCACGTTCCTGCGGTTACCCGCATCTCGCGCGAAAAACCCCGCAGTCGCTCGCGCAGCGTGCACGAAGTGCTCCCGATCAGTGCTGAACCCTGCGCGCATTCGGGTGCGGATGTGTAGGAGAGTCGCTTCGCTGGGTAGCGATGTGGTCGGGCGTCGTGGGAGCGGCGCCGTTCCACCGAACAGCTGCACGACACGCAGGAGGCGTCGCTGTGCTCGTTCCAGGTCTGCGCGCAGCACGATCCCGCGATCCGCGGGAGGCGTGGCAGCGCGCCGGAGGTGTGCCGTGACCCGGCGGGCGCTGATCGTGCGCCAGGACAACCTCGGCGACGTGCTGCTGGCGGGGCCTGCGGTGCGAGCCGTGGCCGCGCACGCCGAATCCGTTGTCATGCTGGCCGGCCCGCGCGGCGCTGCGGCGGCCGAGCTGCTGCCCGGTGTGGACGAGGTCGTGACCCGTTGTGCGCCGTGGATCGACCCGGAACCGCCTCCGGTGACCGAGGCCTCGATGTGCGAATTCCTCGACGTGCTGCGCAAGATCGACGCGGACGAGGCGGTGGTGCTCACCTCGTTCCACCAGTCGGCGTTGCCGCTGGCGCTGCTGCTGCGGATGGCCGGGGTGGAGCGGATCGCGGCGATCAGCGAGGACTACCCGGGATCGCTGCTCGACGTCCGGCACCGGGTCGACGGCGACCCGCCCGAGCCCGAGCGCGCGCTGTCGCTGGCGCGCGCCGCCGGCTTCGCGCTGCCCGACGGCGATGACGGGAAGTTGGCCGTGCGCCGCCCGCTGCCCGACGTCAGCGATCTCGTCGGCGAACCCGGCTACGTGGTGCTGCACCCGGCCGCGTCGGTCCCCGCGCGGCAGTGGCCGATGTTCCGGAGCCGGGCGGCCGTGGTCGAACTCGCCGCCGCCGGGTGGCGCGTGGTGGTCACCGGTGCTCCGGCCGACCGGGAGCTGACGGCGCACGTGGCCGGGCACGTCGGCGCCGACCTCAGCGGGCGCACGGATCTGCCGGAGCTGGCGGCGGTCCTCGACGGCGCCGACGCCGTCGTCGTGCCCAACACCGGGCCCGCGCACCTGGCCGCCGCGGTCGGCACGCCCGTGGTGTCGTTGTTCGCTCCCGTCGTCAGCGCGGCTCGCTGGGCGCCCTACGGCGTGCGGCGCGCGGTGCTCGGCGAGCAGTTGGCCGCGTGCCGCGACACCCGCGCGCGGACCTGCCCGGTGCCCGGGCACCCGTGCCTGACGCTGGTGACGCCGGAGGAGGTCGTCGACGCGGTCCGGGAGGTGACGGCATGACGGCCTTCGCCGCGTCCGGAACTTCTGCGCCCTCCCGGGACGGTCTGCGGATCCTTGTCTGGCACCGGCACGGCTCGTGGGCGACCTCTTTCGTGCAGGGCCCGCACACCTACCTGCTGCCGGTCACCGCCGATCGCGGTCCCGACGGGAGAGGTCGCTCGCAGACGGTGCCCTGGCCGGACAACGCGGTCGAGGTCGAGCCCGGCCGGTTGCGCGACGAGGACATCGACGTCGTGGTGCTGCAACGACCCGGCGAGCTCGAACTCACGCGGTTGTGGACCGGCCGCCGACCCGGCGTCGACGTCCCGGCCGTCTACGTCGAGCACGACACGCCGCGCGGTCCCTCAGGAGCCGACCGGCACCCGGTGGCGGACCGCGAGGACATCCCGATCGCGCACGTCACGCACTTCAACCAGATGTGGTGGGACAGCGGACGCGCGCCGAACACCGTCATCGAGCACGGCATCGTCGACCCGGGCCACCGCTGGACCGGAACCGTGCCGCACGCCGCGGTCGTGGTCAACGAGCCGGTGCGGCGCAGCCACATAGCCGGGACCGACCTGCTGCCCCGGCTGAGCCGCGGTGCGCGGCTGGACGTGTTCGGCATGCAGGTCCGAGAGCTCCCGGACGCGCTCGGCTGCGACCGGATCACCCCGCACGAGGACCTGCCGCAGCCCAAGATGCACGCCGAGCTGGCCGCCCGCCGCGTCTACCTGCACCCCTACCGGTGGACCTCGCTCGGGCTGGCGCTGCTGGAGGCCATGCACCTGGGCATGCCGATCGTGGCCGTCGCGGCCACGGAGGTCGTCGAAGCCGTGCCGCCGGAGGCGGGAGTGATCTCGACCCGCGTCGACACCCTCATCGACGCGGTCACGACCTTCACCGCCGATCCCGACCGCGCTCGGGAAGCGGGCGACGCGGCCCGCCGGGCGGCGCTGCGGCGGTACTCGCTGGACAGATTCCTTGCCGACTGGACCGCGCTTCTGCGTGAAGTGCGCCGGTGACCCGAGGAGGTCGACGTGAAGCTCGTCATCCTGGGCGACGCCCTGCTGGACCTGGACCTGACCGGGAGCGCGTCCCGGCTGTGCCCCGACGCGCCGGTCCCGGTGGTCGACGTCGAGTCGCGACGCGGCAGGCCCGGCGGCGCCGCGCTGGCGGCGCTGCTCGCCGCGAGCCGAGGTGCCGAGGTGACCCTGATCAGCGGGCGCGGCACCGACCCCGCCGGCTACGAGCTCGATCGCCTGCTGCCGGCCGGAATCCGCCTGGTGGACCTGCCCTTCGCCGGAGGCACGCCCAGCAAGACGCGGGTGCGGGCCGGCGACCAGTCGGTGGTGCGGCTCGACGCCGGAGCGGGAACCGTTCCGGACGTGGCTCCGGGACCGGCGGTCGTGCGGGAGCTGCGCAGCGCCGACGCGGTGCTCGTGGCCGACTACGGCCGCGGTGCGGCGAGCAACTCCCGACTGCGCCACGAGCTGTCCCGGCTGCCGCCCGGCACACCGCTGGTCTGGGACCCGCACCCCCGCGGAGCGGTGCCCGTGGCCCGTTCGGATCTCGTGGTGCCCAACGAATCCGAGGCCGCGCGCTTCAGCGGCGTGACCGCGCAACCGGCCGGCGCGCTGGAGCTGTGGCGGGAGTGGGAGTGCGGCGCGGTCGCGGTGACAACGGGCGAGCGCGGCGCGGCGCTGGCCCCCGACGGTGAGCTGATCGCCGCCCCCGAAGTCGACACCGCGACCGACACCTGCGGTGCGGGTGACGGCTTCTCCGTGGCGGCCGCCCTCGCGCTGGCGCGCGGTGAGTCCACATCGGACGCCGTTGCCGACGCGGTGGTGTCGGCCACCCGGTTCGTCGCCGCCGGCGGAGCCGGTGCCTGGGCCGCGAGCGAACGACCCGTGTCCGAAACCGGCCTGGACGTGGTCGAACGGGTTCGGGAGCGCGGCGGCAGGCTCGTCGCGGCCGGCGGCTGCTTCGACCTGCTGCACCCCGGCCACGTCAGCCTGCTCAACCATGCCCGGCGGCTCGGCGACGCGCTCGTCGTCTGCCTCAACTCCGACGCCTCGGTGCGGAGGCTCAAGGGCCCGCCGCGCCCGCTGGTGGGGGTGGAGGACCGCAAGTGCCTGCTGGAGGCGCTCGAATCCGTCGACGCCGTCGCCGTTTTCGAGGAGACCACGCCGTGCTCCCTGCTGGCCGAGCTCCAGCCCGACGTGTGGGTCAAGGGCGGTGACTACGAACCGTCCCGGATGCCCGAGGCCGGGGTCGTCGAGCAGTGCGGGGGCGAGGTCGTCCGGGTTCCGCTCACCGGCGACTTCTCGACCACCCGGATGTTGCGCAACCTGCTGGAACTGGATGTGAATCGGGAGGAACTCCATGAACGGGCCGGGTAATGTCCTGATCACCGGAGGCGCCTCGGGCCTCGGCGCTGCGGTCGTCGAGGCGGTGATGGCGGCCGGCGGCACGCCGCTGGTGCTCGACCGCGAGGTGCCCTCGGCCCCGGTCAAGCACGCCCAGGTCGACCTGGCGAACCGGCGCGAGGCGGAGCGGGCGGTGCGCGAGATGGCCGACACCGTCGGCGGTCTCGACGGCGTGTTCACCGCCGCAGGCATCGACTCCTGCGGTTCGCTGAGCTCCGTCCCGGCCGAGGACTGGGAGCGCGTGGTGGAGGTCAACCTGCTCGGCACCGCCGCCGTCGTGCGCGCCGCGCTGCCCCACCTGGAGGAGAGCGGCGGGACCGTGGTCACCTGCTCGTCCACGCTGGGGCTCAAGGGCCTGCCGGACGCGACCGCCTACTGCGCCTCGAAGTTCGGCGTGGTCGGCTTCTCCCGCGCGCTGGCGGCCGAGCTCACCGGCCGCGTCGGGGTGACGATGCTGGTGCCCGGCGGGATGCGCACCGCGTTCTTCGACGACCGGCCGGAGCAGTACAAGCCGCCGCAGGACGCCAAGCTCAACCAGCCCGAGCACGTCGCCGAGGCCGTGCTGTTCGCGCTGCGCCAACCGGCCGGCTGCGAGGTTCGCGAACTGGTCGTCTGCCACTCCGAGGAGTCGTCATGGCCGTGAGGGAACCGCGCGCCCGCGTGCTCGGCGAGGGGCTGACCGCCGTCGCGGTCGCCACCGGGCTGGCCTGGTGCGGCGTTCGGGTGAGCTGCGCGCGCCCTGATCCCGAGGTGGTGGCGAGCGAGCCGTGGCTTCCGGAGGTGATGCGGTGCCTGCACCGCAGCGGTGACCTGAGCTTCGGTGAGCTCGCCGCTCCCGATGCCGTGCTCGTCTGCGGCGCTGAGGTGGTCACCGCCCCACCTGGTAGCGCTGTGATCAACTGCGCGCTGCCGCCCTGGGAGTCCACCCGTGCCCTCCAGGAGGCGTTGGGCAGACCGGTGGTGAGCAACCCGCAGCAGCTGCGGGAAGCAACGGCGCTGGAGGACTTCCTGGGCGCGGACTGCCAGGTCCTCGGCGCCGACGACGCCGCGACGCTGGTGCGCGCCGACGTGGTGCTGGCCCGCCTGCCCGCCTCACCGCTGCACTGCGACGTGGACAGCGCCGACCTGGTGCCGCACGCCACCGCCGGACTGCTCGCCGTGGAGCGGGAGTTCTTCGCCGAGCTCGCCGAGCTGTGCCGCGCGGTCGGGGCGGACGTGGACCGGGTGGTCGAGTGCGTCCGCGCCGACCCGCGCATCGGACCGGACCCGGACGCCGAGGCCCGTGCGACGTCGCCGCGGCGCGCGCCCACCGCGCGGCTGCGCGAGGCGCACCCGCCCCCGGTGCTCGCGGAGCTCGAAACCCTGCGCTGAGGAGCCGTTCTCGCGGGAGGACCCCATGCAACCTCGCCGGATCGCCGTGGTCGGCTGCGGCTACGTCGGCCTCACCACGGGGGCCTGCCTGACCGGGCTGGGCCACGAGGTGATCTGCTGCGACGTCGACGGCGAGAAGATCGCCAGGTTGCGGCGGGGCGAGGTCGACATCCGCGAACCCGGACTCGGCGAGCTCGTCGCGGACGGCGCGGCGACGGGCGGCCTCGGTTTCACCCAGGACATCCGGCAGGCGGTTCGTGGTGCCGAGGTCGTGTTCCTGTGCCTGCCGACGCCGAGGGGCGCCGACGGCGGTGCCGACCTCGGCGCCGTCGAGTCGGTCGCCGGCGACCTCCGCGCGCTGCTGTCGCGCGGCGCGGTGGTGGTGACCAAGTCGACGGTGCCCGTGGGCACCGCCGAGCGCCTCGGCCGGTGGCTGGGCCGCGACGACGTGGCGGTGGTCAGCAACCCGGAGTTCCTGCGCGAGGGACATGCCGTCGAGGACTTCCTCAACCCGGATCGCGTCGTCGTCGGCTCCGACGAGCGGCGCGCGGCCGAGCTCGTCGCGGGCCTGTACTCCCCGCTGGGCGCGCGCACCCTGCTCATCGACCCGGTCAGCGCGGAGCTCGTCAAGTACGCCTCCAACGGCTTCCTGGCCACCAAGCTCTCCTACGTCAACGACCTCGCCGAGCTCTGCGAGCGCACCGGTGGCGACGTCGAGGCCGTCACCGGGGGGATGAGGCGCGATCACCGCATCGCGCCGTCATTCCTGCGCGCCGGGCCCGGTTGGGGCGGCTCGTGCCTGCCGAAGGACACCGCGGCCCTGCTCCACACCGCCGACACCGCCGGTGTGGACCTGCCGCTGCTGCGCGCCGCGGTCCGCGCGAACGCCCACCACCAGGCCCGAGTGGCCGACGAGGTGGTCGAGCGCTGCGGCGGCGACGTGGCGGGCGCGCGGATCGGCCTGCTCGGCCTGACGTTCAAGGCGGGCACCGGGGACCTGCGCGACTCGCCCGCGCTCGCGGTCGCGCGGCTGCTGGCCGACCGGGGCGCGCAGCTGCGCGGTTACGACCCGGAGTGCGCGCAGCTGCCCGCAGTGGAGCAGGTGCGCTGCGTCGGTGACCCCTACCTGGCCGCCGAGGACGCGGACGCCCTGGTGCTGCTGACCGACTGGCCCGAGTTCGCGGAGCTGGACTGGGCGAAGGTGGCCGAGGTGATGCGAGCGCGGGTGCTGGTCGACGCCCGCAACCAGCTCGACCCGCGCGAACCCGCCCGCGCGGGGATCACCTGGCGAGGAACCGGGCGCACGCTGCGCTGAGGCGCGTCAGCCGGCGGCCTCGCGCAGCGCGGGCAGCAGTTTCTCCCGGGCGAAGCCGAAGAAGCCCGCCGGGTCCTCGTCCACCCCGACCTGCACCAGCGCGATGTCGGTGAAGCCGGCTTCCCAGTAGCCCGAGACGGACTCGACGATCTTGTCGACGTCCGGGCCGCAGGGAATGCCCGCGGTGACGTCCTCGACGCGCACGTGCTGGGTGGCCGCGGCGAAACCCGACGTGCCCGGCAGCTCGGCGTTGACCTTCCAGCCGCCGGCGAACCAGCGCAGCTGCGACCACGCGCGCTTGGCGGCGGCTTCGGCGGAGGGGTCCCAGCAGATCGGCTGCTGCCCGTACTTGCGCTGCTCACCGCCGGTCGCGGCATCCCAGCCCCGGCACAGCGGGGCCTCGGGCTGGACCGCGATCATCGCGTCCGACAGCGGCGCGAACTTCCGCACCGACTGCTCGCCCGACACCGCGGTGGCGATCGGCACCCGCTGGTCGGGCCGGTCCCACAACTTCGCCGAGTCCACCCGGTAGTGGTCGCCGCGGAAGTCGACGTAACCGCCGTCGAACAGCGACGAGATGATCTGCAGCGCCTCGTCGAGCATCTCGTGCCGCACGTTCACCGGCGGCCACCCCCGTCCGACGACGTGCTCGTTGAGGTTCTCCCCGGCGCCGACGCCGAGCGTGAACCGGTTGTCCGACAGCAAACCGATCGTGGCGGCCTTCTGCGCGACGACGGCGGGGTGGTACCGCATGATCGGTGCGGTCACGAAGCTCAGCAGGTCCATGCTCTCGGTCGTCTGGGTGACAGCTCCGAGCACGCTCCACGCGTAGGGGGAGTGGCCCTGCTCGTCCAGCCACGGCGAGTAGTGGTCGCTCATGACCGCGAAGTCGAAGCCCGCCCGCTCGGCGGCGGCCGCCTGCTTCACCAGCTCGCGCGGCCCCGACTGCTCCGTCATCAGCGTGTACCCGAACCGAACCATGCTGCAGTCCTCCACCCGGTCGGCAGTCCTGTTCGGCGAGTAACCGCTGCGCCGCGTGGTGAAACGTGAACCGATCGGGCATGGCCGGATCGATTGATGGGTAGGTCAGCGGGTGGCGCCTGGGACCTGCCGTGACGACAGAGGAGGACGTGTGCGTGAGGTGAGCGAGCTCCCGCTCGGGACCAAGCAGGAGGAGATCTGGGTCCCGCTGGCCGACGGAACCCGGCTGTCCGGCCGCCTCTGGCGGCCCGTGGCATCGGACACCGAGCCGGTCCCCGCGGTGCTGGAGTTCATCCCGTACCGGCAGCGCGACCTCACCGCGATCCGCGATTCGATCCACCACCCGTACCTGGCCGGGCACGGCTACGCCTGTGCGCGCGTGGACCTGCGCGGCAGCGGCGAATCCGACGGCGTGCTCACCGACGAATACCTGGAGCTCGAACTCTCCGACGCGGAGGAGGTGCTGGCCTGGCTGGCCGAGCAGCCCTGGTGCACCGGCCGCACCGGCATGATGGGCATCTCCTGGGGCGGTTTCAACGCCCTGCAGGTCGCCGCCCGCCGCCCGGAGAGCCTGGGCGCGATCGCCGCGCTGTGCTGCGCGGACGACCGCTACGCCGACGACGTGCACTACATGGGCGGCTGCCTGCTCAGCGACAACCTGTCGTGGGCGAGCACCATGTTCGCCTACAACTCCTGCCCGCCCGACCCGGCCGTGGTCGGGGACCGGTGGGAGGAGATGTGGCGCGAGCGCATGGAGGAGAGCGGCCTGTGGCTGGACACCTGGCTGCGCCACCAGCGCCGCGACGACTACTGGCGGCACGGTTCGATCTGCGAGGACTTCTCCGACGTCGGCTGCCCGGTGCTGGCGGTCAGCGGCTGGGCCGACGGTTACTCCAACGCGGTGTTCCGCCTGATGCAGAACCTCGACGTGCCGCGCCGCGGCCTGATCGGGCCGTGGTCGCACAAGTACCCGCACCTGGGCCGGCCGGGCCCGGCCATCGGATTCCTGCAGGAGCTCGTGCGCTGGTGGGACCGCTGGCTCAAGGACGTCGACAACGGCGTGATGGACGAGCCGGTGCTGTGCACCTGGATGCAGGAGAGCATGCCACCCTCCACCAGCTACGAGGATCGGCCCGGTCGATGGGTCGGCGAGCCGTCGTGGCCCTCGCCGCACGTGCACCGCACCCGATTCCCGTTGGCGCAGAACACGATCGGTCGGCCGGGGGAGGAGCGGCGGAGCCCACCGGTCACGGTGTGCTCACCGCTGTCCGTCGGGCAGTACGGCGGCAAGTGGTGCTCCTACAACGCGCCGCCGGACCTTCCCTACGACCAGCGCGAGGAGGACGGCGGTTCGCTGGTGTTCGACACCGACCCGCTGGAGGAGCGCTGCGAGATCCTCGGCGGCCCGCTGCTGGACGTCTGCGTCGAGGTCGACCGCCCGGTGGCGATGCTGGCCGCGCGGCTGTCCGACGTCGGCCCGGAGGGCCAGGCCACGCGCGTGACCTACGGGCTGCTCAACCTGACCCACCGCGACGGCCACGACGAGCCGAAGCCGCTGGAACCCGGTGTGCGCTACCAGGTTCAGCTGCGGATCAACGGTGTTGCGCAGGCCTTCCCGGCGGGCCACCGCATCCGGCTGGCGCTGTCCACTTCGTACTGGCCGCTGGCCTGGCCACCGCCGGAGCGGGTGCGGTTGACCGTCCACCCGGAGGACAGCGAACTCGAACTGCCGCTGCGCCCGCCGGAGGAGGCCGACGAGCTTCCCACGCCGCTGTTCGGCGAGCCCGAGGGCGCGCCCCCGGTTCGGGCCAAGCAGATCGCCCCCGGTGAGGAGCAGTGGCAGGTCAGCAGGGATCTCGTCGACTACCGGTCGTCGCTGGAGGTCATCAAGGACCTGGGCCGGGTGCGCTTCAGCGACATCGACCTCGACGTCGACCGGCGCGCCGTCGAGCGCTACAGCTGGGTCGGCGAGGACTTCGACTCCGCACGCGGTGAGACGGAGTGGACGCTGCGGTTCGCCCGCGGCGACTGGTCGGTGCGCACCAGCACGCGCACCGCTCTCACCTCCACACCGCACGAGTTCCGGCTGCACGCCGAGCTGGACGGCTACCTCGGGGGCGAGCGGGTGTTCTCCAAGAACTGGGACCGCCGCATCCCGCGGGATCACGTGTGACCGAAGCGGCTCGGCGCCGGCACTCCCGGCGCCGAGCCGCACGCGGTGGTCATTGACCGCTCTTCTGGACGTAGCCGCGGACGAACTCCTCGGGAGCGTCCTCCAGGACGTCGTCGATCTCGCCCAGCAGGTCGTCGGTCTCCTCGTCGAGCTGTTCGCGTCGCTCCTGCCCCGACGTCGTCGGGGCAGGAGCGGCCTCGTCGTCGTCCTTCGGCGGTGTGCGAGGTCGTTCCTGGTGCATTGTCGCCTCCACGATGGCCAGCGGTTCCTGCCGTCGCGCAATACCCCTTGCGGCGCAACGATAATCTCAGCGCCGCCGCGGGGTCGCCCCGATCAGCCGTGTGGGGAGCGAAAGGAGTCCGGGCAGGACGCTCAGCGGACGCCGGCAGCTTCCGCTCGCACCGCACATCGCGCGAGTTCTACGCCGCCGCGTTGCGGCGCCGGCCGAGCAGGGCGCGGCGTTCCTGTTCGCCGAGCCCACCCCACACGCCGTAGGGCTCGTGCGTCCTGAGCGCGTGCTCCCGGCACTGCGCGATGACCGGGCAGCGCCGGCACACGGCCTTGGCCTGCCGCTCGCGCTCGGCGCGCGGCTGCCCCCGCTCGTTGTCGGGGTGGAAGAAGCGGCTCGTCCTGAGGTCTCGGCAAGCCGCGCGCAGTTGCCACTGCCAGGATTCGCTGGTGGGCTTGGGAAGCCGTGTCGTGGCGGTCATCTGTCACCCCAATCGAGAGGTGTGTTGATCATCCGGTCGGCCGTCGGAATACCCGTGCGGGCCACCGCTCACACGTCTCCGCTCGGATCGGCCGATGATCGTTCGACCCGCACGACGCGGCGCTTCAGCCGGCCGGAGAGGATTCGCATGCAGCGCACCCGGATCGTCCTGCAACGCCCGGACCTCTCGCCCGACGGTCTGGTGGCCTGGCACGTGGGCGGATCACGCCCGCCGCTGGTGTGCGTGCACGGAGCCGGTGTCTCCAGCCGCGAACTGCTGCCCTTCGTGGCCGGGCGTTCGGGCATCCGCGAGACGTGGGCGGTGGACCTGCCGGGCTTCGGATCGAGCAGCGGGCCTCGTCGGCCGCTCGACCTCGACGGACTGGCCCAGGCCGTCGAGGCGTGGCGGGACGCGGCCGGACTGGGCGAGGTGAGCCTGCTGGGCTGCTCGTTCGGCTGTCAGGTCGCGGTCGAAGCCGCGCTGCGCGCCCCGGAGAAGGTGCGCGGTCTCGTCCTGGTCGGACCGACCACCGATCCGCGGGCTCGCAGCGCGGTGGGGCAGCTGCGGCGGTGGCTGCGCAATTCGCGACACGAACCGCGCGGTCTGGCGCCGCTGACCTTCCGCGACTACCGGGAAGCCGGGTTCCGCCGCGCGATGAGCAGTTTCGCCGAGTCGATCCGCGACCGCGTCGAGGACAAGCTGCCCGCGATCGACGTCCCGGTACTGGTGGTCAGGGGAGAGCACGACGCGCTCGTCCCGCACGGCTGGGCGCGGCGGGTGACCTCCTCGCTGCCCCGAGGCCGCCTCGTCACCTGGCCCGGCGCCGCACACATGGTGCCGTACTCGGCACCGCGCGAATTCGGCGATCTCGTCGAGGAATTCCTCACCGGCTGAACGCTCAGGCGTCCGCCGCCGCCATGTCGTCGTCGCTGTGCCGCACCGGTGCGGTCCAGCGCATCCGGACGCGGGTGCCGTGCTCGCCGGAGGTCACCACGGCCTCGTCGGCGAGCCGTTCGATCAGGGGCAGGCCGCGCTTGCGCTTCGGGTCGCTCTCGTGCGGCGGGCGCCAGCTGCCGTGGTCGGTGACGGTCACCTCGATCCCGGCGGCGCCGCGGACGACGTCCAGGTCCAGGAAGCCGTCGTCGTCGGCGTAGGCGTGTTCGACGGCGTTGGCCATCGCCTCGTACGCGGCCAGGGCCAAGGACTCGGCGATCTCGTCGCCGAGTCCTGCCGCTCGGGCCCACTCATCCACTTCGTCGCGCAGCGGCGGCAGGTTGCCGGCAGAGGCGGGCACGCCGTGACGGCGGAGCTCGTCGACGCCCCCGGAGCTCACCTCCGGCCCGCCTGGCTGAGCGGGTGCCATAGTTGCGTCCTAACAGTTCAGGCTCACTCGCAGCTCTAGGGTAGGCGCGCTCGCCCGATCACAAACTCGTCGTGCCGACGAGCGCTCCCTCCCGATCGGAGAAGACGTCCAACTCCTCGTCCAACCCCATGAGCTGGATCGGGCGCCGGGTGGCCGGGTTGTTCGCGACGACGCGGAAGAGGACGTCCGCGGCCTCGGCGTTGCGGTGCGCGCGCACGAGCACGGCCAGTCCGGCCGACGACAGGAACGTGACGGCGGTGATGTCGAGCACCAGCACGTCGGGCCGGTCGCCGACCGCTTGATCCAGGACCGTCTCCAGCTGCGGCGCGTTGACGAGCTCGACCTCGCCGGTGGCGGTGACGAAGAGCGTGCGGCCCGACCACTCGGTCACCGCGCTGAAGGGTGCTTGGTGTTCGTTGATGTCGGGATCCATGCTCTCCATGATGGTGTCGACGACCGTTCCTGGCAAAGACCGGTCCTCAGTGGCGCAGACGGGAGGCCGCGCGGACGTTATTGTGGCTGACATGCATGCTTCCGCGGAGTCTTCCGCCGAGGAGCGTTTGCGACGCATCGAACTGGTCACGGACACGTCGCTCGCCCACCTGGACGTCAACGACCTGCTGGGGGAGATCCTCGAACGGGTGCGCGAGGTCCTGGACGTGGACATGGCGACCGTCCTGCTGCTCGACCCCGACGGCGAGGAACTCATCGCCACCGCGGCGGTCGGCATCGACGACGACGTCAAGCAGGGCGTGCGCATGCCGGTCGGCCACGGCTTCGCCGGCGCGGTCCTGAGCCACCGCAAGGCCTGCGTGTTCGACCACGTGGCCGATCGGCACCTGGTCAGCCGCGCGCTGCGGGACAGGGGCATCAGATCGCTGGCGGGTGCCCCCATGGTCGCCGACGGCGAGGCGATCGGAGTGCTGTGCGTCGGCGCTTTCACCGAGCACGGGTTCACCGATGACGACGCGCAGCTGGTGCAGGTCGCCGCCGACCGGCTCGCCTCGGTCTCGCAGGTGGGCTCGTCGCGCTCCGAGCGGATCGCCGCGACCGTGCTCCAGCACAGCCTGCTGCCCGGCAGGCTGCCTCCGGTCCCCGGGGCGTCGATGGACGGCCGCTACGTCGGCGGCGCGGACCACGGGATCGGCGGCGACTGGTACGACGTGTTCCGGCTGCCGTCGGGGCGCGTCGGGATCGTGGTCGGCGACGTCGTCGGCCACGGGCTGTCGGCGGCCGTGGTCATGGGGCGGCTGCGCAGCGCGCTGCGCGCCTACGCGCTCGACGACGAGGACCCGGCCCGCGTGCTGCACAAGCTCGACCGCAAGGTGACGCACTTCGAGCCCGACGCCATGGCCACCGTCTGCTACGCCCTCTACGACCCGGAGACGGCGCGGCTGGCCTTCTCGCTCGCCGGGCACCTGACCCCGGTGCTGGGCCGTCCCGGCGAGCGCGGCGAGCTCGTGGACGCGCCCGTCGACCCGCCGGTCGGGGTGGCGGTGTCGAAGCGGCCGCGGCGCACGACCGAGATCGAGATCCCGCCGGAATCGGTGGTGTGCTTCTACACGGACGGCCTCATCGAACGCCGCCAGCAGTCGATCGACATCGGGCTGAAGAGCTTGTGCGGTGCGGTCACCTGCGCACCGGCGAGCGAGGTGTGCGCGTCGGTGATGAACCAGCTGGTGACCTCCGCGTCGTCCGGGGACGACGTCACCTTGCTGGTCCTCAGCAGAACGTCCGCCGCCGGCAGCTGACTCAGCTGCCGAACGCGACTTCGTCGCGCACCTCCTCCTGCGTCTCGTAGGTGCGGTCGGGCACGAGCCGAACCGCTCTCAGCACCTCGTTGTCGACGCCCTGCTCCTCGGCGATGTGCACGAGTTCGGCCTTGCTGACCGGGTAGTGCACCTCCTTGAGGAACGGTTGCACGCGGTCGGGGTCGGGCGGATGCGTCATCACCGCTCACCTCTTCGGCAGGTCGGGGGAGGGCCTCAGGGTGGTTTCCCCGTTCGCGGCGATCTCAATCACCGACGAGCGCGGCAACCCGGTTCGTCGCGTGCTCGGCCTCCGGCAGCGACTGCAGCACCCAGCCGTGGAACATCCCGCCGTACTCCTCGTAGTCGATGTCGGCGCCGGTCTCGCGGACCCGGTCGCGCAGCCGGCGCGAGTCGGTGAGCAGCACATCCCGGGTGCCGGTGAACACGCTGATCGGCGCCAGGCCGGACAGGTCGCCGAACAGCGGGCTCACCCGCGGATCGCGCAGGTCGAGATCCCGGGTGTAGAGGTGGGCGGCCTCGCGCAGACCGGGCGCGCTCAGGAACGGGTCGTGCGGCTCCCGCTCGGCGATCCCGGGATCGCTGGTCGTGAGGTCCAGCCAGGGCGCGAACAGCACCAGGCGGCGCGGCTGCGGCCTGCCGTGCAACTTGATCCGCTGCGCCACGAACAGGGCCAGACCGCCGCCCGCGGAATCCCCCATGAGCACCTGGTCCTGCGGCGGCAGCCCGCTGAGGACCTTCTCGTAGGTCTCCCACACCATCGCCACCGTCTCGTCGTAGGCGTACGCGGGTGCCAGCGGGTAGATCGGGACGGTCACCACCGATCCGGTCGCCTCGATCAGCCGCGCCAGGAAGCGCCAGTGGGCGTGCTCCACCTGGTGCACGTAGGCGCCGCCGTGCAGGTAGAGGATGTGCTGGGAGTTCTCCGGTTCCCGCGGGTGCAGCGTGTAGCAGCGGTGGCCGAGCACATCGGCCTCCTCGACGTCGAAGCGGCGGTAGACCCAACGCGGCACCTGCACGCTCTCCGCCTGGTGGCTCTCGGCGCTCTCCCGCAACTTCGCGGGATCGGCGAAGACCTCCTTGCGCCGCGTCAGCCAGTACTTGGCGAGGATCAGGCGCGCCTGCCAGCTCACCACGCCGCGGACCTCCGTTCCGTCGACCTCCGCTCGCGGGTACCCGCTCCGACCGGCTCGAAAACCGCCACGATCGGGTGAGTGGACGGTTCCGCTCCACTTGGGACTCTGGAATCGACTGGGGTGGAAGCACTCTCGAATCGATCGGGAATGTCCATCGCTCCTGGGGTCGGTTCGGGTTACGGGCGATGTGCATCAGGCCGGGTGAATCCTGGGGCACTGTGCCCCTGGTTGCGCGGTGTGTGGCTGATCACTCTGGATGCCCTGCCGAGATCACGGGGAGCCGCGATGGGTGTTGGGGTGGCGCGACCGGCCGGTACCGGTCCGCTCAGCGAAACCGGACGCTTGTTCCTGCACGCCGTGGACGTGGCCAGGGCGGTGTTCGCCCGGCCGTTCCAGTGGCGCGAGTTCGTCCAGCAGTCCTGGTTCGTGGCCAGCGTGACCATCGTGCCGACCGCGCTGGTGTCCATCCCGTTCGGGGCGGTGATCGCGCTCCAACTCGGGTCTCTGACCAAGCAGATCGGGGCGCAGTCGTTCACCGGGGCCTCCAGCGTGCTGGCCATCATCCAGCAGGCCAGCCCGCTGATCACCGCGCTGCTCATCGCCGGGGCGGGCGGGTCGGCGATCTGCGCCGACCTGGGCGCGCGCACCATCCGCGACGAGATCGCCGCGATGGAGACGCTGGGCGTCTCGCCGATCCACCGGCTGGTGGTTCCGCGCGTGCTCGCGGCGATGCTCATCGCCACCCTGCTCAACGGGGTGGTCAGCGTCGTCGGAGTGCTCGGCGGGTACTTCTTCAACGTCATCATGCAGGGCGGCACCCCCGGCGCCTACATGGCCAGCTTCAACGGGCTCGCCCAGCTGCCCGACCTGTGGATCGGCGAGATCAAGGCGGTGATCTTCGGCTTCATCGCCGGGGTGGTCGCCGCGCACCGCGGCCTGAACCCCGCTCCCGGGCCGAAAGGTGTGGGGGACGCGGTGAACCAGGCCGTGGTCATCTCGTTCATGCTGCTGTTCCTGGTGAACGTGGTGCTCACCGCGATCTACCTGCAGCTCGTCCCGCCGAAGGGGATGTGAGCCGTGGTCGTGGCGACCGGCCGCGTCCGGCGGCTGCTCCACCGCCCGCTGGCGGTGCTCGACACCGCCGGGGACCAGGCGCTGTTCTACCTGCGCGCGATCGCGTGGGCACCGCGCACGCTGCGCCGCTACTCCAAGGAGGTGCTGCGGCTGCTGGCCGAGGTCACCTTCGGCAGCGGTGCGCTGGCGGTGCTCGGCGGCACGATCGGGGTGATGGTGGGCATGACGCTGTTCACCGGAACCGTCGTCGGCATGCAGGGCTACACCGCGCTCAACCAGCTCGGCACCGCCAGCTTCACCGGGTTCGTCTCCGCCTACTTCAACACCCGCGAGGTCGCCCCGCTGGTCGCCGGCCTGGCGCTCTCGGCGACCGTGGGGTGCGGGTTCACCGCGCAGCTGGGCGCCATGCGCATCTCCGAGGAGATCGACGCGCTGGAGGTCATGGCGGTGCGCAGCGTGCCGTTCCTGGTCACCACCCGCGTGCTGGCGGGGATCGGCGCGGTGATCCCGCTGTACGTGATCGGGCTGATGTCGTCCTACCTGGCCTCGCGGGTGATCACCGTCTACTTCTACGGGCAGTCGGCGGGCACCTACGACCACTACTTCCACCTGTTCCTGCCACCGGAGGACGTGCTGTTCTCCTTCGGCAAGGTGCTGCTGTTCAGCCTGATGATCATCCTGGTGCACTGCTACTACGGCTTCCGGGCGGCCGGCGGCCCCGCCGGGGTCGGCAGCGCGGTGGGCCGCGCGGTGCGCACCGCGATCATCTCGCTCAACGTGCTGGACTTCTTCCTGAGCCTGGCCATCTGGGGCGCCACCACGACCGTGCGGATCGCCGGATGAGGGCGGGGGAGCGGGTCGAGACGCTGCGCCGCCGAGTGGTGGGCGCGGTGTTCCTCAGCGTGATCGCGCTGTTCCTGGCCTCCACGGTCGCGGTGTACCAGAAGGCGTTCACGCCGGTGGTGCACGTGCTGCTGCGCACCGACCGGGTCGGCAACCAGCTGCAACCGCCCTCCGACGTCAAGGTGCGCGGGCTGGTCGTCGGCGAGGTGCGGGAGGTGCGCGCCACCGCGACCGGAGCCGAGCTGGACCTGGCGCTGCACCCGGACAAGGCACCGCTCATCCCCGCCGGGGTCAGCGCCCGGCTGCTGCCCAAGACCCTGTTCGGCGAGCGCTACGTCAGCCTCGTCCCGCCACCGGGCCCCAGCCGCGAGTCGCTGCGCGACGACGACGTCATCGAGCAGGACCGCAGCCGGACCTCGATCGAGCTGGAGAAGGTGCTCAGCGACCTGATGCCGGTGCTGCAGGCCGTCCGGCCGGACAAGCTCGCCACCACCCTCAACACGGTCTCGATGGCGCTGGACGGACGCGGCGAGCAGCTCGGCGAGACGCTGGTGGCCACCAACGCCTACCTGGAGCGGTTCAACCCGGTGCTGCCGGAGCTGAAGGGGAACATCCGGGCGCTGGCCGACGTGGCACACCTCTACGCCGATGCCGCCCCGGATCTCGCGCAGGCGCTGCGCGACCTGGCCGTCAACCACCGCACCGTCGCCGACAACCGGGCGGGCCTGGACCGCCTGTACCGCACGGTCACCACCGGTTCCGCGGACCTGGACGGGTTCCTGCGCGCCAACTCCGAGAACATCATCGGGCTCAACGCGGCCAGCCGCGAGCACCTGGCGCTGCTGGCCCGCTACGCGCCCGAATACCCCTGCCTGCTCGACGATCTCGCCGACGCCGTGCCGCGCCTCGACCAGGTCGCGGGCAAGGGGACCGACACGCCCGGCGTGATCCGGCTCCGGGTGGAGATCAGCGACGACGGCGCCAAGTACCTGCCCGGCCACGACGAACCCCGCTGGCAGGACCGGCGCGGACCCCGCTGCTACGACCAGGTCCCGATGCCCGCCGACCTGCCCGGCGGCGGACCGCCGCGAGACGGCTCGACGCACCCGCCGCAGCGCGAGCAGCGCACACCACCTGCCGCGACGAGCCCGAGCTCGGCCACCGGACCCGCCGGGTCGCTCCAGCACTCCCCGGCCGAGCGGAACCTGATCGCCGCGCTGCTGTCACCGGCGACGCGGCTGCGCCCGGACGAAGTGCCGGGCTGGAGCACGCTGCTGGTCGGACCGCTGTACCGAGGAGCGGAGGTGGACGTGCGATGAGATCGATGAGGCCGTCGCTGACCAAGCTCATCGCGTTCGTCGCGGTGACGCTGCTGGCCACCGGACTGCTCGGCGTCACCATCGCGAACACGAGTGTCGGCCCCACCACCGGGTATTCGGCCCGGTTCACCGATGTCACCGGCCTCAACGAGGGCGACGACGTGCGCATCGCCGGGGTCAAGGTCGGCCAGGTCCGCTCCATCGAGATCGCCGAGCGCCGCCAGGCGCACGTGGAGTTCACGCTCTACGGCGACCGCGCCCTGCCGCGCTCGACGACCGCGTCGATCAAGTACCGCAACCTCGTCGGCCAGCGCTACCTCGCCGTCGAGAGGGGGGAGGGCACCCGCGAGATGCTCCCGGAGGGCGCCACGATCCCGATCGACCGCACCCGGCCCGCGCTGAACCTCACCGCGCTGTTCAACGGGTTCAAGCCGCTGCTGCAGGCGCTCTCGCCGGAGGACGTCAACAAGCTCTCGCACGCGATCATCCAGACGCTGCAGGGCGAAGGCGGAACCGCGCAGAGCCTGCTGGCCCACATCGGATCGCTGACGCGGACGCTGGCCTCCCGCGACCAGGTGATCGGCGAGGTCATCAGCCGGCTCAACGAGGTGCTCGGCACCGTCAATAGCCGCAACGCCGAGCTCGACGAGGTGCTGGTGCACACCCAGCAGGTCGTGTCCGGGCTGGCCGCCGACCGCGAGCAGATCGGCTCGGCTGTCGAGGGGATGGCCAGGTCAACGAGGCGACCGCCGGGCTGCTCGCCGAGGGCAGGCAGCCGCTGCGCGAGAGCATCCAGCACCTCGGCGCGCTCGCCCACCACCTCGACGGCCACCGGCCGCTGGTGGAGCGCTTCGCCGCCGGGCTGCCGGACAAGCTCAACACCATCAACCGCACCGCCAGCTACGGGTCGTGGTTCAACTACTTCCTCTGCCGCAGCTCCGGGCAGGTGCGCATCTCGAACCTCGGTGTGGCCGTGCCGCTCCCGGCCACGGCGCCGGAGCAGATGCCGGGGAGGTGCCGATGATCGGGAGGCTCAGGAGACGGGACCCGGCGGCCGCCGGGGCGGTGGGTCTGGTGCTGATCACGCTGGTCTCGCTGCTGGCGTTCCACTTCGAGGACCTGCCCGTCGTCGGCGGCACCACCTACCGCGCGCAGTTCACCGAGGCAGCCGGGCTCAAACCCGACGACGAGGTCCGCATCGCCGGGGTCAAGGCGGGCACCGTGACGTCGATGTCGTTGCGCGGCAAGCACGTCGAGGTCGCCTTCCGCGTCGACGACGCCTGGGTCGGTGACCGCACCACCGCCTCCATCGAGATCAAAACCCTGCTCGGGCAGAAGTTCCTGGCGCTGGACCCGCAGGGCGAGCGCGAACAGGACTCCGCCGCGACGATCCCGGCCGACCGCACCCGGTCGCCCTACGACGTCACCGAGGCGTTCCAGGACCTCGGCCGCACCTCCGGCGAGGTCGACACCGCCGCGCTCGCGCAGAGCTTCCGGACCATGGCCGACACGTTCCGCGGCACGCCCGCCCACGTCGGCGAGGCGCTGCGCGGGCTCTCGTCGTTCTCGCAGGTCATCTCGAAGCGCGACGAGCAGCTCAAGCAGCTGCTGAGCAACACCCGCCAGGTCAGCCGGGTGCTCGGCGACCGCGACGAGGTCTTCGCCCGGCTGCTCGCGGACGGCAACCTGCTGCTGGAGGAGATCCGGTTCCGCCGGGAGGCCATCAGCGCGCTGCTGCGCAGCACCCGGGAGCTCTCCGAGCAGCTGCGCGGGCTGGTCGCCGACAACCACGCGCAGCTGCGGCCCGCGCTGACCACGCTGGAGCGGGTCACCGCGGTCCTGCACCGCAACCAGGCCAACCTCGACCGGGGTCTGCAGAACCTCGCCCCGTTCGCCCGCTACTTCAGCAACACCGTCGCCAACGGGCGCTGGTTCGACAGCTACGTGTGCGGCCAGGTCCCGCCCGTGCTGCACGCCGGACCGGTGTCGGCCAACGAGCAGGGCTGCCACCCGCCGGTCGAGGGAGGTCCGCGATGAGCAGGCGGCTGATGGCGATCGTGATCGCGGTGGCGCTGGTGGTCACCGGCACCACCTGGTGGGCGGTGGCCAGTGCCGCGCGCACCTCGGTGACCGCGCACTTCGGAGCGACCGTCGGGCTCTTCCCGGGCTCGGACGTGCGGGTGCTGGGCATGCGGGTCGGCTCGGTGACCGAGGTCGTGCCGGAGGGCACTCGGGTGCGCGTGGAGATGCGCCTCGACGAGGGCACGCCGATCCCCGCCGACGCGAAAGCCGTTGCCGTGGCGCCGAGCCTGGTCAGCGACCGCTACGTGCAACTGGCCCCGGTCTACGAGGGCGGGCCGCAGCTGGCCGACGGCGCCGTGATCCCGCGCGAGCGCACCGCGACCCCGCTGGAGCTCGACGAGATCAACCGCAACACCGACCGCACCGTGCGGATGCTCGGCCCGGACGGGGCGAACCGGGAGGGCGCGCTGTCGGACTTCCTCGACGTGCAGGCCGCCAACCTGGACGGCCGCGGCGCCGAGCTCAACGACATGCTGCGCCGCCTCGGCGAGGCCACCACGACGCTGTCCGGGTCGAAGGAGGACATGTTCGCCACCGTCGACGACCTGCAGCTGTTCAACCGCACGCTGGCCGACAGCGACCAGGAGGTCCGCCGGTTCAACACCCAGCTCGCCGACGCCGCGTCGTTCCTGGCCGCCGAACGCGGTGAACTCGGTTCCGCGCTGCGGGAACTCGGCCCCGCGCTGGCCGACACCGCCGGTTTCATCCGCGACAACCGCGCCGTGCTCCAGTCCAACGTGGACCACCTGAGGGCGGTCACGCAGGTGCTCGTCGACCAGCGGGCGGCGCTGGAGGAGGTCACCGACCTGGCGCCGCTGGGCCTCTCCAACCTCGCCAACACCTACGACGCCTCCGCCGGGGTCACCCGCACCCGCGGCAACATCAACGAGCTCACCCACCCGCCGATCGTCCTCGTCTGCAAGCTGCTCCGGCAGTCACCACCGCAACGCCCCGTGCCACCGGTGCTCGCCGACGCCTGCGCGCGCATCGAACCGGTCGTCACCGGAGCTCTCCCGCTGCCGTCCCCGGCCGAGGCGATGACGTCCCTGCAGCGCGGGCACGCGCCCGACATCCCGCTGCCGCTCGTCGACGCCCTGCGCGACACCGGTTCCCCGCACCCGGGAGGTGGCCGCTGATGCGGATCGCGATGCTGCTGCTCAGCGCCCTGCTGGTCACCGGGTGCGGGCAGCACGGCTTCACCGGGATGTACGACGCACCGCTGCCCGGAGGCGCCGACCTCGGCGACGACCCGTACCGGGTGACCGCGCAGCTGGCCGACGTGCTGGACCTGGTGCCGCAGGCCAGCGTGAAGGTCAACGACGTCGCCGTCGGGCGGGTCTCCGCCATCCGGCTCGCCCCCGACGGCTGGACCGCCGAGGTCGACATGGAGATCAACCGCGACGTGCGGTTGCCCGCAGCCGCGCTCGCGCAGCTGCGCCAGTCCAGCCTGCTCGGCGAGAAGTACGTCCAGCTCGACGGTTCCCCCGCGCCGGGCGGTGCGCTGCTGACCGACGGCGACCGGATCCCGTTGTCGCGCACCAACCGCCACCCGCAGGTCGAAGAGGTGCTGGGCGCACTGTCGATGCTGCTCAACGGCGGCGGGATCGGGCAGCTGCAGCACATCAACCAGGAGCTCGGCGCCGCGCTGTCGGGGAACGAGGACGACATCCGGTCGCTGCACCGCAACCTGGAGGTCTTCACCCGCGAGCTCGACGGCCAGCGCGACGAGATCACCCGCGTCCTCGACGGTCTCAACCGGCTCGCCGCCTCCCTCGTCGGGCAGCAGCACGACATCGCCTTCGCGCTGGACAACCTCGGACCGGGGCTGAAGGTCATCAACGAGCAGCGCGGGCAGCTCGTCACGATGCTCCAGCAGATGGACCGACTCTCCGAGGTCGCCGTGGAGACCACGGAGCGCAGCCAGGACGACGCCGTGGCGAACCTGCGGTCGCTGAGCCCGATCCTGCAGAAGCTCGCCGAAGCGGGCGAGGACCTCCCCAGATCGCTGGAAGTCCTGGTCACCTTCCCGTTCACCGACTACACGGTCAACGCCATCAAGGGCGACTACACCAACCTGGACCTGCAGCTGGACCTCGACCTGAGCACCTTCGTGGACAACGTGCTGCAGGGACGGCCGCCGCCCACCGGCGGCGCCGGGCCCGGCGAACCACCGCTGCCGATCCCCGCCCCCGCGCCCGGACCGGCCCCCGCCCCCGGGCCGGCCCTGCCGCCGCCACCGCGACCGGGCGGACCGTTCGACGTCGTGCTCGGAGGTGGCCGGTGATCTCCCAACGGGTCAAGCTGCAGCTCGGGGCGTTCGCGCTGATCGCCCTGGTCGGCATCACCTACGTCGGCGCCACCTACGCCGGGCTGGACCGTCTTGTGTCCTCCCGCGGGTACACCGCCGTGGCGCGGTTCCGGGACTCCGGCGGCATCTTCACCAACGCCGAGGTCACCTACCGCGGACTGCCGATCGGGCGGGTCGGGCCGCTGCGGCTGACGCCCGAGGGCGTCGACGTGTCGCTGGAGATCGAGGACAGCGCGCCGGAGGTCCCGGCCGACACCGACGCCGTCGTCACCAACCGCTCGGCGGTGGGGGAGCAGTACGTCGACCTGCGTCCCCGCTCCGACGGCGGCCCGCACCTGCGGGACGGTTCGGTGATCGGCAGCGATCGCACCTCGATCCCGGTGCCGCCGGAGGAGCTGCTGGCCAACCTGGACCGCACCGTCAGCAGCATCCCGATCGGATCGCTGCAGACCGTGGTCACCGAGCTCGACCTGGCCTTCACCGGCCTCAACGGACCGCTCGGCGCCCTGCTGGACACCTCCCACGCCTACACCCGGCACGCCACCGACCACCTGCCGCAAACCCTCGACCTGATCACCAGCGGCCGGACCGTGCTGGAGACCCAGCGGGAGCAGGGCGCCGAGATCGCCTCGTTCAGCCGCGACCTGCACGCCTTCGCCG
Organism: Saccharopolyspora sp. ID03-671; assembly: GCF_045278815.1. NCBI lineage: Bacteria > Bacillati > Actinomycetota > Actinomycetes > Pseudonocardiales > Pseudonocardiaceae > Saccharopolyspora > Saccharopolyspora sp. ID03-671. The sequence goes on along the minus strand of NZ_CP134054.1, from coordinate 1,149,680 downwards.
GGCAGCTGCGCGCCTCCGACGCCGACCTGCGGCGCGTCGTCGGCGCGGCACCGGATGCCGCCGAGCAGGTCAGCGGGCTGCTGCGGGACACCGGACCGCAGCTCGGCGGCCTGGTCGGCAACCTGCTGACCACCGCGAACGTCTACCGCACCCGGCTCGACGGGGTGGAGCAGCTGCTCGTCACCTACCCCAGCCTCGCGGAGGGCACCAAGACCACCGTTCCCGGCGACGGCCGAGCCCGATTCGGCCTGGTCCTGAACAACTTCGACCCGTTCGTCTGCACCCGCGGCTACGAGAGCACCCACCAGCGCGCGGGCACCGACCTCGCCGAAGTCCCGGCCAACCTCCACGCCCACTGCGCGGAACCCCCGGGCAGCCCCATCAACGTCCGAGGCGCCCAGCGCGAACACCCCCGGTGATCACCTCTCCCCAAACGGGATCAAGTGGGGCATAGTGCCAGCCGTGACTCCGTCGTGGCCCTGCCCTTCCGCTCGGGTGCGGGAGTTGATCCGGCTCGGGGCGGAGGCGGCGTTGAAGCCGCCCGCGAGGTGGGCGGACGAGCTGCACGCCGCCGTCCTCGACGCCGACCGCACCCAGGCCATCGCCGCCGACCCGGTGCTCGCCGACGAGCTGCGGCAGACCAACGTCGACAACGTCGTGCACTGGGCGGCGGCCAACGTCCAGGACCCCGGTTGCCGGGTCCCGCCCCACCTGGGCACCCAAGCCCTCGACACCGCCCGCGACCTGGTGCGCCGCGGCCTCGACGCGCACGCCCTGGACACCTACCGGGCCGGGCAGAACGTCGCCTGGCGGTTCTGGATGGAGATCTGCTTCTCGCTCACCACCGACCCCGGCGAGCTGCGCGAACTCCTCGAGATCACGGCGCTGTCGATCTCGACCTACGTCAACGACACCATCGCCGGCATCAGCGAGCGGATGCAGGAGGAGCTCGACACCCTCACCCGAGGCACCAACGCGGATCGCCGGGCCGCCGTCACCCTCATCCTCGAAGGGTCCCCGATCAGCGCGCGCCGAGCCGAGCTCAAGCTCGGCTACGGGCTGACCGGTCCGCACACCGCCGCCGTGGTCTGGAGCACCACCGGGGCGGGTCTGGAGGAGCTGGAGAGCGCCGCCGAAGAACTGGTGCGCCTCACCGGCGCCGGCCGGCGGCTGACCGTGGTGGCCACCGCGGCCACCCTGTGGATCTGGTTGCCGGTGACGACCACCGCGTGCATCGAGGAGCTGTCCGAGCGGCTGGGCTCCCGGCCGGACGTGCGCGTGTCGATCGGACGCCCCGGCCGCGGAGTGGACGGATTCCGCCGCAGCCACCTCGACGCCCTCACCGCGCAGCGGATGCTGGCCCGGCTCGGCTCCTGCAAGCAGGTCGCCCGCTACGAGGACGTCCAACTGGTCGCGCTGATGACCGCCGGCCCCGCCCAAGCCGACGAGTTCGTCGCCGAGGTGCTCGGGGAGCTCCGCGACGCCGATCCGGAGATGCGCCAGGTCGTGCGCACCTACATCCGCGAGCAGTGCAACGCCTCCCGCACCGCCGAACGCCTCTACACCCACCGCAACACCGTGCTGCGCCGCCTCGCCCGCGCCGACGACCTGCTGCCGCGCCCCCTGGCGGAGGACGTGGTCGGTGTCGGCGCCGCGCTGGAAGTGCTGCGCTGGCGCGACGCCGACACCGGTCCTCAGCTCTCGTCGTAGGACGGGGGCGCGTCCTGCGGGGCGGTGCCCCAGGTGGGGTCGGGTTCGGTGCCGAGGGTGAAGTCGAGGGTGCCGCCCGAGGCGACGAAGTCCTCGCCGACCCACGGTTTCGAGCTCTCGGCGCCGTTGACCGCGAGGCCGCGCACGAAGGGCGCGCCCGGTTCGGCCTCGGGGGCGGTGATGTCGATGACCGTGCCGTTGCCCCGGTCGATGCGGACCGAGGAGAAGATCGGGCTGGCCAGCACCAGCTCCGAGCGGCCCGGTGCCTGCGGGTACATCCCGATCGAGGCCCACACCGACCACGACGACATCTGGCCCAGGTCGTCGTTGCCGACCTCACCGTCCGGTGTGGACTTGAACAGCGACGTCAGCGCCCGCCGCACCACGTCCTGCGTCCGGTCCGGCCTGCCCGCGTAGGCGTAGGCCCACGGGGTGTTGAGCGACGGCTCGTTGCCCAGGTAGGCGTGCGGCGCGTCCGGACCCGCGTTGAGCTCGCCGAAGAACTCGTCCAGCCGGGGCACCACCTCCGCGTTCCCGCCCATCAGGTCGAACAGGCCGCGGTGGTTGAACGGCACCATCCACGTGTACTGGGCGCCGTTGCCCTCGGTGTACTCCTCGGTCTGCACCGGGTCGAACGACGTGAACGACCCGTCGGCGTTGCGCGGCTGCAGGTAGCCGTTGCCGGGGTTGAACAGGTTCTTGAAGTTCTGCGCCCTGCCCAGGAACTCGTCGCGGGTGGCGGTGTCTTCCAGCCGCCCGGCGAACTGCGAGATCGCGAAGTCGGCGCCGGCGTACTCCAGCGTCGTCGACACCGAGTCGGTGGCGCCCTCCACGCCCGGCGGGATGTGGCCCAGCGAGTCGTACTCGTCGTGACCCGGTCGCTCGTCGTCGTGGGTGGCACCCTCGCGCATCTCGCGCAGCGCGGCGGTCGTGTCGAAATCCGTTGCGCCGAAGGCATGAGCGCTGGCCACCATGATCGGCAGCGGGTCGCCGACCATGACCCCGGTCCCGCCGTTGGCGACGGTCCAGCGGTCGAAGTAACCGCCCTGCTCGGACTGGTTCACCGCCGACTGCGCGATGTCGGAGGCGATGTCCGGCGCGATCAGCGCCACCAGCGGCAGCTGCGAGCGGTAGACGTCCCACCCCGAGTAGTTCGCGTACTGCGCGTGCCCGTCGGCCGCCGTGCGCACCTGGCCGTCGAAGCCCGCGTACTGGCCGTTGACGTCGCTGAAGACGTTGGGGTGCAACAGCGAGTGGTAGAGGCCGGTGTAGAGCCGCCGCCGGTCCTCGTCGCTGCCACCGCCGACGTCGATGCGCCCCAGCATCCCGTTCCACGCGGCGCGGGTGCCGTCGCGGATCTCGTCGAAACCGCGGCCGGACTGCTCGGCCTCGGCGTTGGCGCGGGCGTTGTCGGCGCTGACGAACGAGATCCCGATCCGGCCCACCACGCTCGCCGACTCCGCCGTGTCGAACTGCACGAACGCCCGACCGCCGTCGACCTGGCGGGCGCTGAAATCGCGGTCGAAGGTCGCGTGGAAGTACACCCGGTACCTGTTGTCGGCACCGCAGAAACCGCCGCTGTCGCTGTGACCGCTGATGCTGTTGCGGCCGATCTCCAGGGATCCGGTGGCGTCGTTGAACGCCTTCGCCGCGTCCACCGACAACCCCGCCCGCTGGCCCCGCGGGTAGGTGAACCGCGCGACGCCGGAGCGCTGCGTGGCCGACAACTCGGTCCGCAGCCCGTTGTCGAAGGTGACGTCGTAGGCGCCGGGGGAGGCGGACTCGTCGTCGTGCGAGAAGGAGTAGTCGGCCACCGGGGAGTCGCCGAGGACCGGCATGAACGGGACGTTGCCGAAGTCCCCGCACCCGGCCCCGGAGAGGTGGGTGAGGCTGAAGCCGCGGATGCGGTCGTCGTCGTAGGAGTAGCCGCCGTGCTGGTAGGTCGCGGTGTCCGGGCTGAACTGCATCATCCCGAACGGCGCCACCGCGCCGGGGAAGGTGTTCCCCGCACCGCCGCCGTGGCCGAAATCGGGCCCGCCGGGCTTGGTTCCGACGAACGGGTTGACGTAGTGGGCCGGATCGTCGATCGCCGCGTCGGCCGCCGGGGCCGGCGCGAGAGCGGTCGCCGCGGCCAGAGCGGCCGCCGCGAGTCTGCTGGGAACGTTGGTGCGTCGAACGGTCTTGACGTCGTGCCGGCGTCGCAAAGGAAGACCTCCCGATTGACAACGTTGTCCAGACCAGGATGTCCTCAACGTAGCGACGAGCCGGGAACGGGGCAATATCGGGCGACGATGACAACAGGACAAGCCCGGGTGAAATCCGCACCGACTTTCGTCGGTGTTTTCCGGGGAATCGCAAGAAGAACGTAACCGAAATCGAGTACCGCCGTTCATGTCCGCTTCCGCGCCAAACCGCGTGGGAGATCAGTGATCAACGCCGAAAAGCGTGCTGGTACTGTCCCGGCCAAGCGCGGATGATCATCGGACCGGCGGTGCTGCACGCCGCTCACATTCGGTGCGGAGTTCCCGAAGTCGTGGACGCCCGGCGGAGCGCGCACTCCGCATGAATTCGCGCGAAGGCTGCCGGGGGGCCGGGGCCTGTCTCATCTGAGGACAACCGAAGGAGTGCGGTCGACGTGCGGTTAACCGGGATCAGAACGCGCGAGCCGGACAGGACGAGCCTCCGGCGCAGGATCAGGAACATTCTGATCACCATCGTCGCGCTGTTCTTCGTCGTGGTGCTCGCCGGTTTCGCACCTTCGTTCGTCGACGGGCTCATCGTCCGCTACGTCGCCGTCACCGTGCAGGACACCTCGATCCCCGCCGTCCGCACCTTCACCGCCGTGCAGGCCGAACGCCAGGTCGTGGCACGGGCTTTCGACGGCCAGGCCCGCCTCGACGTGCTGGACCAGCGCTACGCCGCCACCGACCGCGCCGTCGCCGAGCTGTCCGACCGGCTCTCCGACCTGAGCTCCAACCCGGCGGTCCCCGCCGACATGAAGGCCAAGATCGACCGGGTCGGCACGCTGCTCGACCAGCTGCCGCGCTCCCGCCCGTCGACGCCGATCGACCCGGCGCGCAAGACCGAAACCCTGCGCGACTACAACGAGGTCCTCGACGCCGGTGCCGACCTGTTCGACGGCCAGGCCCGCTCCGTCGAGGACGCCCAGGCCGGGCAGGCCGGCATCACCGCCACCGAGATCTTCCGCGCGGGCGACCAGATGGCGCAGACCACGATCCTGGGCGCCCGCGGCGTGGAATCCCGCATGACGCCGCAGGAGCAGGTCGACTTCGCCGTGCTCGTGGGCTCCTACCACGACGAGATCGCCGAGCAGGTGCCGCACGCCTCGCCGCAGGTCCAGCAGCGCTACGAGGAGCTCACCCGCTCCGGGAGCTGGCAGCAGCTGCGGGCCATCGAGCAGCAGATGATGTCCGGCGGCCAGGCGCAAGGCGTCACCACCGAGCAGTGGCACCGGGTCAGCGACCAGGTCACCGCCGAGATCACCGACCTCGCCGTCGAGCAGGCCCGCTACGGCGCCGACCTCGGCCTCACCAACGGCACCAACGCGCTGCTGCGCACCGCCCTGTTCGCCGGGCTCGTGCTGCTGGCCACCGCCGGTGCCGCGCTGCTGATGTGGTGGTTCGCCGGACGTCACCTGGTGGCCCTGGTGCCGCAGCGACTGGTCGAACTGCGCGACGCCGTCCGCAAGATCGCCGACGAGGACGTGCCGGAGCTGTTCCGCAAGGTCGAGCGCGGCGAAGAGGTCGACGTCTCCGCTCCGCTGCGCTCGCTGGACTTCGGCAAGGACGAGATCGGCGAGGTCGCCGACGCGTTCGCCGGCGCCTACCAGGTCGCGGTGCAGGAGCGCATCAAGCAGAAGCAGACCTCGGACGCGTTCACCCGCGTCGTGGTCGGCATGGCCGCGCGAGTCCAGCAGATCGTGCAGAGCGCGATGCAGATCGTCGACACCGAGGAGCGCGAGGCCGGCGAGGCCGCACCCCGCTACCGGGCGCTGCTGGTGCTCGACAGCCTCCTGCTGCGCGCCCGCCGCCTGGCCGAGAACCTGCGGCTGCTGTCGGGCAACCGGCTCGCCCGCTACCACAAGGGGCCGACGCCGATGGAGGTCATCCTCGAATCGGCGCGAGCCGAGATCGAGCACTACGGCCGCATCCACACCCGCCACCCCGGAGCCGTGGCCATCGATGGCCAGGCCGCTCCGTACCTGATCCGCGTGCTCGCCGAGCTGATGGACAACGCCGCCAACTACAGCTCGCCGCAGGGCAAGGCCCGCGTGTGGACCGAGGAGCGCAACGGCGACCTCGTCGTCGTCATCGAGGACCGCGGCCTGGGCATGCCCGGCGAGAAGCTCGGCGAGGCCAACGCGATCCTGGGCACCGACACCGATTTCGCCCTCGGCAGCGTCCAGCGGCACATGCAGCTCGGCCTGCCGGTCGTCGCCCGCATCACGCAGCAGTGGCACATCCAGGTCACGCTGACCGCAGGGGAGTCCGGCGGCATCCGCGCCGAGGTCGCCATCCCCGGCGACCTGCTGCGCGAGCCCGAGTTCGAGCGCTCCGCGCCATCGGTGAGCTCCACCAGCCGCGGCACGCTGGGCAGCGCCACCGCGCTGCTGGCCGAGCCGGTCGAGACCCGCACCCGCCCGGAACCGCCCAAGCCGCGCGCCGAACCGGCCGAGGAGGCTCCGCTGGAGACCTCCCCGGTGGGCCTGCCGGTGCGCCGCCGGGGAGCGTCCGCCGTCGGCCGCGCGCTGGACGAGGAGAAGAAGGCGCAGGCCGAAACCTCCGGCGAGGACACCGGAACGCGGCGCAGCGCGGGCGGCGGCGGAGCGATGGGCTTCGTGTCCGGACGTCAGAACCACGGGAACGACCAGGGTGAGGGGTGAACACAGTGAGCGATAGCCGGGACGACTTGAGCTGGGTGCTGACCGACTTCGCGCAGCGCGTCGTGGACGTGGACTGCGTCGTGTTGTGGTCGTCGGACGGGTTCCCCAGGGCCGCCTCCGAAGGGGTGTCCAAGGAGCAGGCCGAGGACCTCGCCGCGATGTCTGCGTCGGCCTTCAGCTCCTCGAAGCGGGTGAGCGTGATCGGTGGGGGAGGTGACCTGAGCAAGACGGTCATCGAGGGCGCGAACCGGTTCGTGATCCTCGCGCTGGCCGCCGAGCGCACCGGGATCACTGTGTGCGTCGACACCGCAGCCGATCCGCTGATCGTCAACGTCGAGCTGGACCGGCTGCTCGCCCAGGTCGGCGAGCACCTGGTCACCGAGGGACGCGGCGGAGCCGACTCGCTGACGGGGACGAGGCCGTAACCGATGGCCGAGCAGAACGTCCACGCAGAGGACCCGGGAGCGGGCGTGCGCCCGTTCGTCGTCGCCGGTGCCCCGGAGAAGGCCGACCTGGACCTGGACCTGGCGACGCAGGTGGTCGCCAGGGTCGGGGGCGACGGGCACCGCGACCTGTCGATGAGCGACAGCGCCGCGCTGGAGCTGGCGAAGAACCCGGTCGCCATCGCCGAGGTCGCAGGAAGCCTCGGAACCCCGGTGCTGACGGCACGCGCGCTCGTGGGTGCGCTGCTGCGCCGCGGGATTCTCACCCTCGACGGCGAGAGCACCCCGGAAGAAACCGTTTCCGATGCAACACTGGAATACCTACAGGGGGTTCTGGACAGTGTTAAACAGCTTTGAGCGGCCGCCGGTCAAGCTCGTCATCGCCGGCGGTTACGGGTGCGGCAAGACGACCCTGATCAAGAGCGTGGCCGACCCGGACCGCTACGTGCGGCTCACCGACGAGCCCATCACCGACGCGAGCGCCTCGGTGGACGCGCTGACCGGGGTCCCGGAGAAGACGACCACCACGGTCAGCATCGACTTCGGCCGGATCAACCTGAGCAACGGGACCCCGCTGTTCCTGTTCGGCATGCCCGGCCAGTCGCGGTTCTGGTCGGTGTGGGACGACCACACGCACGGCGCGTTCGGCGCCGTGGTCGTGGCCGACACCCGCCGGCTCGACGACTGCTTCTCCAGCCTGGACTTCTACGAGGACCGGAAGATCCCCTACGTGGTCGCGGTCAACGAGTTCGACGGCACCCAGCGCTACCGGCCCGAGGACATCGCCAACGCGCTGCAGATCGACACCGCCAAGGTCCCGGTGGTGAACTTCGACGCCCGCCGGCGCGCCGACGTCAAGGACGTCCTCGCCCGCCTGCTGGAGCACGTCATGAAGCAGATGGCTGCTCAGCAGAAGGTCGGCGCAGGTCAGTGAGCCGGTGACGGCCGGAGGCCGCCGGGACCTCCGCGCGATCGCGGCCCCGGCGGTGCTCCTGCTTGAGACCTCGCACGTAGGTGGGGACGTCCACGTTGAGGGCGTCCTCGCGGCGCTCGGTGCCGTAGCGGCCGGCGATTCGGTCCAGGTGAGCGCGGGACTCGGCGAGCATCTCCCGCTCGCCGGGCAGCGCGGCCTCGCCCGCGATGAGGTCGCCGATCCACTCCGCCTGCAGCTCGGCGAGCCTGGTCAGCGCGCCCACCGGGCGCAGGAACCCGGCGAGGTAGAGCCCCCGGTGGCCCGGCGGCACGACCCGGTGGAACAGCTCCAGCCGCCCCTCGGAGTCGAACGCGACATCGGCGGGCAGCGGCAGTGACATGTCGTAGCCGGTGCAGTAGATGACGGCGTCGACCTCCTCGACGCTGCCGTCACCGAACGTCACGCCCGTCGGCGTGAGCCGGTCGATCCCGGGCCGCACGGTGATCTCGCCGTGCGAGAGGCGGCTCAGCAGCTCGTCGGAGATGGTGATCGGGGCGTCCATCACCCGGTGATCGGGCTCCGGCAAGCCGTAGTCGGCGATGCGACCGCGGGTGAGGTGCAGCAGGACCTCGATGAGCCTGCGCTGGGCCTTGAACGGCAGGAACGACCACCAGCGGCTCGCGGCGATCTCGTCGATCGGCAGCCCCATCAGCGTTTTCGGCACCACGTGCGAGCCCCGGCGCACCGACAGCACCGTGCGCGCGGCCGCCCGGGAGAGCTCGACGGCGATGTCGCAGGCCGAGTTGCCGAACCCGACGACCGCGACCGACTTGCCCCGGAACGAATCGGGATCGGTGTACTGCGCGGAATGCAATTGCTCGCCCCGGAATTCGGCCGAACCGGTGATCTCCGGGTTCGGCATGCGCGGCACCGAGTGATAACCCGAGGCCAGCACCACCTCCCGGAAGTGCCTCGTGCGCACCGATCCTCGCGGGCCCCGACTGGTGACGAACCAGCCGCCGGCCGGGTTGGGCTCCACCCGGCGTACGTCGGTGCCGAACTCGATCCGCTCGGTCAGCCCGTGCTCGTCGGCGAATCGGCGCAGGTAGGACGCGACCTGGTCGTGGCGCGGGTAGCGCGGGAAGTCCTCGGGCACCGGGAAACCCGTGAACCCGGTGACCTTGCTGGAGGTGTTGAGGTGCAGCGAACCGTAGGCCGGGTGCGAGTCGGGGGAATCGGTCGAATCGAAGTTCCACACCCCGCCGACCGCGGAGTCCCGTTCCAAGCAGACGAAATCGATTCCGCGCCGAGTCAGCGAACGCATCGCGGCGAGTCCGGAAATACCGGAACCGATCACGCACACATCACGTTGATCCGCCTGGTGAGAAGGTTTTTCCCCGCGATCGTCCACAGTGCTCATTGGGTCCCCTCCGCGCGCAGCCTATTCCCAATTCGAGTTCTGGATGAGATCGTGTAGAAGGTCCTGAGAGGCGCCATGCCCGCGATCAAGAGTAACCGCGATGCGGAAGGTCGGGGTAGTGCCTACTTCGCGAGAGGTCTCGTCATCACCTCAACGGTGGGGAGTGTTCCCCGCTCATGACATCTCATTCACACAGTTCCTGACCAGCCAGTACCGAACCGCCGCCGAACATCTGGGGTTCTCGGCCTCCGATGTGGAGACCCTGATCACAGAACTCAGTGTGGCGTTGCGGCCGTGGGGTGATCACCCGATCGGCCCTTGTCCGAAGGTTCCCTCTTTTGTTTCAGCGGACGGTTTTCCGGCCGAGATGTCGCTCAGCTGGCGAGAGCGCCGTCCCGAACTCCGCGTCCTGTTCGAATCGCTCGGGGACGAGCCGACTCCCGCGGGTTGCCAACGTGCGGGACGGTCTCTCACCGAGCAGCTGGCCGAGCGCCCGGGAGTGGATCTGCACCGCTACCACCTGGTGGAAGACCTCTTCGTCAGCGAGGACCCGCGGCTGAACCGTCCCACGATCTGGCATTCGCTCGCGTGGCGGCCCGGTGAGTCCACGCGGTACAAGACCTACTTCAACCCGCAGGCCGGAAGCACCGATCCGGCCGACGTCCTCGACCGCACCACCGAAGCGATGGGGCGACTCGGCTTGGCGAGTTCCTGGAGTTCGGTGCGAATGTGGATGCCGGAGATGATGGACCGGGGAAATGAGATCGAATTCGCCGCACTCGATTTGGCGGATTCGCCGAATGCGCGGGTGAAGGTCTATTTCCGCATCAACGCCCGCTCCCTGGAGGACCTCGACGCCGTGGCCTCCTTGGCGAGCGGTCACGATTCCGAGCGGGCCGCCCGGGTGTGGCGGTCCCTCTATCACGGCCAGGACAAGGCCGAAGGGGAGGAACCGATGGTGTGCCTGGCCTTCCGGGAGGGTTCGGCGCAGCCGGACGAGGCCAACCTGTACCTGCGATTACCCGGCAACGCCGAGTCCGATGAGGACGCCGCCGCGCGCACGGCGGACCTCATGCGGGCCGAGGGCCTGGACCCGACGGCGTACCTGGACATGATCGAGGCCCTCGCGCCCCGTCCGCCGTCGGCGATGACGGGGTTGCAGGACCTGCTGGCCTACCGGACCAAGGCCCCGGACAGTCCCGCCGACATCGGCGTGTACCTCCGGTTCTCGGTCTACGACCAGCCGGTGGAACCCTGACGATCGGCGACGAGGAAGGGGTGGTGGCGGGCTGCCGCCACCCCGTTCCCTCCCGTAGCTTCGGGGAATGGACGACCTCGCCACACGTGACCTGATCCGCTACTCCGGCCGCGGCTCCTTCAGCCCCGGCGTCATCGAGCGCGCCGAGGGCGCCTGGGTGTTCACCGAGGACGGGCGCGAGCTGCTGGACTTCACCTCCGGGCAGATGAGCGCGATCCTCGGGCACTCGCACCCCGAGATCGTCGCCACGGTCCGCGACCAGACCGCCCGGCTCGACCACCTCTACAGCGGCATGCTCAGCCGCCCGGTCATCGACCTGGCGCGCCGCCTCACCGAGACGCTGCCGGACCCGCTGGACAAGGCGATGTTCCTGACCACCGGCGCGGAGTCCAACGAGGCCGCGCTGCGGATGGCCAAGCTCGTCACCGGCAAGCACGAGATCGTCTCGTTCGCCCGCTCCTGGCACGGCATGACCCAGGCCGCGGCCAACGCCACCTACAGCGCAGGCCGCCACGGCTACGGCCCGGCGGCCCCCGGCAACTTCGCGCTGCCGGTGCCCGACGCCTTCCACCCGGACCTGACCGACGCCGACGGCGAACTGGACTGGCGCCGCCAGCTGGACCTGGGCTTCGACCTGATCGACGCGCAGTCGGTGGGCAGCCTCGCCGCCTGCATCGTCGAGCCGATCCTGAGCTCCGGCGGTGTCATCGACCTGCCACCCGGCTACCTGGCGGCGCTGCGCGACAAGTGCCACGAGCGCGGCATGCTGCTCATCCTCGACGAGGCCCAGACCGGCCTGTGCCGGACCGGCGACTGGTACGCCTTCGAGCGCGACGGCGTCGTCCCCGACATCCTCACGCTGTCCAAGACCCTCGGCGCCGGGCTGCCGCTGGCCGCGGTGATCACCAGCGCCGAGATCGAGCAGCAGGCCCACGACCGGGGATTCCTGTTCTTCACCACCCACGTCAACGATCCGCTGCCGGCCGCCGTCGGCAACACGGTCCTGGACGTGCTCACCCGCGACCGCCTCGACGTGCGCGCCCGCGAACTGGGCGAACGGCTCAGCGGCGGCCTCACCGAGCTGGCGGGGACGCACCCGGTCATCGGCGACGTCCGGGGCCGCGGACTGCTGGTCGGCCTGGAGCTGACCGCCGGACCCGATGGGGGAGACGTCGACAAGCTCGGCGCGGCGGTGACCCGTCGTTGCACCGAGCTCGGGCTGCACATGAACATCGTCCAGCTGCCCGGCCTGGGCGGTACCTTCCGCATCGCACCTCCGCTGACGGCCACCGAGGCCGAGATCGACCGGGGTCTGGCGATCCTCGACGAGGCGCTGAGCGACGTGACCGGCGGGCGCTGAGGGGGTCGGGCGCTGAAGGATCAAGCGCTGGGAGATATCGAACAGGTGACAGGGCGGTGTGTGGGGTGGGGTGCGGCCCCACGCGCGGTTGATGATGGTCGGTATGTCTGAGAACGGGTCGAAGGACGTGGGAGCCGGGACGGGGTCCGAGTCGGGCGCGTTGGAGCCGACGACGAAGGACGGCACCGGCACCCCGGGCATCACCTCGAACGACGACGGCTCGAAGCACGACACCGGGTCGGTGGAGAAGGCCGGGCCGACCTCCGGCAAGCACGAGCTGGAGTCGTCGCAGAGCCGCACCGGGCTGCTGTGGACGGCGCTGGCCGTGGCCGGTGTCGTGCTGGTCTTCCTGCTCATCTTCGTCGCGCAGAACTTCGTCTCGGTGACCGTGCACTTCCTGGGCCTGCAGTTCAGCCTGCCGCTGGGCCTGGCCCTGCTGTTCGCCGCCATCATCGGCGGCGTCCTGGTCTGGCTCGCGGGCACGGCCCGCATGATCCAGATGCGTCGCGCCGCGAAGAAGGCCCGCAAGCAGAGTTAGTTCGGCTTTCCCGAGGGTGCCGTGCGCCGGGTGTTGTCCGAGGTGCCCGCAGCACCCGGTAGCCCGGTCGCCTCGGTGTTTTCCTTCGCCTCCAAGGCGTTCCGGGCCGGTTGACACGTGATCGACGTGATCTAGCGTCCGGCTCCGGAACTTTTCGAAACAAATCGTTCAAGGCCGCGCGGAATTCCCGCGCGGCCCACCCGGCCCATTCGGCAAGCGCTTTCCCCTTGGTGGCCGGGCAGCACATCCGGCGCATGCGCCCGGGACGACGACGATCCCGCAGCGAGCTCAACAGCCGCGGATGGAAGAGCCATCGGATGTGGAGGGGTGGGCCCGTGCACGCGCTGGACTGGGTCATGGTCATCGGGTACTTCGGGCTGATGGTGGCCATCGGGTGGTGGTCGCACCGCAGGGTCAAGACCGACAGGGACTTCTTCATCGCGGGCGGTCGGATGCCCTGGTGGCTGGCCGGGATCTCGCACCACATGTCCGGGTACAGCGCCGTGCTGTTCGTCGCCTACGCCGGAGTCGCCTACAGCCAGGGCGTCACCGTCTACTTCTGGGGCTTCGCCTCCATCGGCATCGGCGTGGCCATCGGCGCCTGGCTGTTCGCCGCGCGCTGGAACCAGCTGCGCGCCGAGTTCGGCGTGGCCTCGCCGCTGGAGTTCCTGGCCCGCCGCTTCAACGTCCCCACCCAGCAGGCGCTGGCCTGGAGCGGGGCGTCGCTGAAGGTCTTCGACGTGGCCTCCAAGTGGTTCGCGGTGTCGATCCTGCTGGAGTCCTTCGCGGGCGTGCCGATCCTGGTGGGCATCCTCGTCACCGGGGGTGTGACCCTGCTGTACTGCACGGCGGGTGGGCTGTGGGCCGACGCCCTCACCGACTTCGGCCAGTTCGTGATCCAGGGCCTGGCCGGGATCGTGATGATCTGGGCGGTGCTGTCCTCGCTCGGCGGCATCTCCGGCCTGTGGACGATGTGGGACCGGTTGCCCGCCGGGCACCTCTCGCCGGTCACCGAGGACTACACGACCGTCTTCCTGCTGGTCTACGTGCTGGTCAAGACGCTGGAGTACAACGGCGGCATGTGGAACCTGGCGCAGCGCTACATGGCGGCGCCGGACAACCGCGCCGCGCGCCGGGGCGCGCTGCTGTCCTCGGCGCTGTACCTGGTCTGGCCGCTGGTGCTGATGTTCCCGATGTTCGCCGCCCCGCTGTTCGTGCCGGGGCTGGAGGACCCGACGACCTCCTACGCGGCGATGACCGAGAAGCTGCTGCCCGCGGGCATGGTGGGACTGGTGCTGGCGGGCATGTTCTCGCACACGATGGCCATGGTCGCCTCCGACGCCAACGCCATCTCGGCGGTGATCACCCGCGACATGCTGCCGGTGCTGTGGCGCCGGGCCCGCGAGTTCGGCGAGGTCCAGCGGCTGCGCGCCGGCCGGATCGCGACGTTCTCGTTCATCGCGCTGAGCATGCTGGTGGCCACGCAGGCCGAGAGCCTCGGCGGCGTGCTGTCGATCGTGGTCTCGTGGGTCGCCGCGCTGATGGGGCCGATCTCGGTGCCGCTGCTGCTGGGGATGCTGCCGCGGTTCCGGCGCTGCGGTTCGCGGGCGGCGCTGGTGTCCTGGGCGGGCGGCCTGATCACCTACGCGGTGCTCTACTACGGCGTCGACGCCAACGAGACCGCCACCGTGGCGACGCCGATCATGGTGTCGCTGGTGCTGTTCGCGGGTCTGGGCCTGGTGGCCTCCGAGCGCACCCGGGAGGTCGACGACATGCTCGACGAGCTCGACCGCGCCGCGAAGCGGACCGAGGCCCATCGGAGCGGAGTTGGTCCGATTCCGGGGTGATGAGGAGGAAATGCGGGGTCGATTGCCGACAGCCGTGCGGAAATGCGGCCATTCGAGTGATTCCTGCGACGCGGCGAATTCGCGTTCCCAGCCCTGCCCTCGTCCGTTCACACGTTTTGCCGGGTCGTGACGGTTCAGTGGGAAAAATCCCGGAGCAATTCCAGGCCGCTCAGCTGTGGTGGGGAATACCCGCCAACATCCACTATTGAGTGAAGATCATCCGATAGGGTCTCGAACGTGTCGAGGGCACCCGCTGTCGGGTCGCCGGGTGTGCCCCGGCGCGGGCGAAGAACACCGATGGAAAGAACGTGGAAGTGACGACCCAAGACGACTCCTCATCCTCGCCGAGCCCCGAGAGACGACGCACCGGAGGCGGATCCTCGATCCGGTCGCGGCTGACCTGGGCGGTGTTCGTCCCGTGGGTCGTCGTGGCGGTGCTGTGGTCGGTGGGGTGCTCGCTGTTCGCCTTCGACGCCTTCTTCGCCCGGCAGATCGCCTCCGGCGTGCAGCAGATGTCGCTGCCCGCGGTCAACGCGCTCGACCAGGTGCAGCGCGAACGGCTCCGCAGCCTGGAGGTCATCAGCCAACCCGGCGCGGCCACCGACGAGCTGCGCGGCCAGCAGCGCGCCACCGACAGCGCGCTCAAGGAGCTCGACGAGAAGGCCGTCCCGGTCCTGGAATCGGCCCCGGCCGACGTGATCGAGCCGATGAACGAGCTCAACGGCTACTTCAAGCGGCTGCCCGACCTGCGCCAGCGCATCGCGGGCGGGCAGGCCACGGTCGATGAGCTCAACGCCTTCTACAACGACATGTTCGACACCGCGACGCGGCTCTTCGACATCCAGTCGCGGATCACGCCGGACTCCGAGGCGCGCCAGGGCTCGCTGGCAGCGGTCGGGTTGTTCCGCGCCTCGGACATGCTCTCCCGCGAGTCGTCGATGGTGGGCACCGTGCTGGCCAGCGGCCAGCTGACCCCGGCCCAGCACCGCGAGCTCACCGGCTACGTCGTCGGGCACCACACCGCGGTCGAGGCGAACCTGACCACGATGCTGCCCGAGGTGCGCCAGCGCTACCAGGCGATGATCGACAACCCGGACTGGAAGCAGCTCACCGCCGCCGAGGACGAGCTCGTCGCGCACGGTTCCTTCGGCCCGGGCGAACGCCCGCAGCTGCGGGTCGAGGACTGGCGCCGGATCACCAACGACGTCGGCGCCGAGATGTCCAACCTGGTCCGCGCCCAGAGCGAGCAGGTCGCCAACGGTGCGGTCAACCGCGCGAGCAACACCCTGCTGACGGTGCTGATCGGCAGCCTCGTCGCGCTGGCGGTCTCGGTCGGCTCGTTCTTCTTCGCCCGCCGCGTCTACCGCACGGTCGTCGACGACGCGCTGCTCACCCGCCTGCAGGGGCTGCGCACCGAGTCGCTGGCGATGGCCGAGCGGCTGCCCGACGTGGTCCGCAGGCTCCGCGAGGGCGAGGCGGTCGACGTCGACGCGGAGATGGTCGGCCTGGGCCAGTACGGCACCGACGAGGTCGGCGAGGTCGCCCACGCCATCCAGCTGTTCCAGCAGGAAGCGGTGCAGGCCGCCGTCGGCGAGACCCGCGCCCGCCAGGGCGCCCGCGTGGTCTTCGTCGGCATGGCCCACCGCATCCAGCGGCTGCTGCGCGGCATGCACACCACGATCGACCAGCTGGAGCGCAACGAGGAGAGCTCCCAGCAGCTGTCCAAGCTGTTCGACCTGGACAACGCCACCACCCGCGCCCGCCGCACGGTGGAGAACCTGCTGGTGCTCGGCGACCAGCAGCCCGGCCGCCGGTGGAGCCGCCCGGTCGCGCTGATGGACGTGCTGCGCTCGGCGATCTCCGAGATCGACCAGTACTCGCGGGTGGTCATCGGCCACGTGCCGGACGTGATGATCCACGGGGCCGCGGTGGGCGACTCGATCCACCTGCTCTCCGAGCTCATCGACAACGCCACCGCGTTCTCCCCGCCGAACACGCAGGTGCACGTCGGGGCCACCGAGGTCGCGCGCGGCATCGCCATCGACATCGCCGACCAGGGGCTGGGCATGGATCCCGAGATCCGCAGCCGCGCCAACGAGATGATGCACGAGCCGCCGGAGTTCGACCGGCTCGTGCTGGAGAACAACAAGGCCGAGCAGCTGGGCCTGTTCACCGCCGCCCGGCTGGCCTCGCGCCGCGAGGTCTCCGTGGAGTTCGGCGTCTCGGCCTACGGCGGCACCCGCGCCACGGTGCTGCTGCCCAACCGGATCCTGGAGACCGGGCCCGGCAGCGGCGAGCACGACACCGTGCAGGTGCCGGTCAGCGCCGTGCAGCGGCGCCAGGAGATCGCCGGGAACCTCGAAGAGCGGGAGCGGCAGCGGCGTTCGGTCAACCGCGAGCAGGCCGAGCCGGCGCTGGTGCCGCAGCCGCGCGAACTCAGCTGGGACGGGACGATGAGCGAGCAGGCCACCTCACCCGGCTACGAGTGGCCGGACGCCGAAACGTCCGAGCCCGACGCGAATCCTGAAGGTGGCGCGAAACCCGAAGTCGGCAACGGGAAGCGCCCGGCCCTGCCCAAGCGGGTGCCGCAGACGCACCTGGCCGACGGGCTCAAGGACGATCCCGACGCCGAGGAGGAGCAGGTGATCGCCTCGCCGAGCAAGCTGGCGGGATTCCGCCGCGCGTTCCGGGGAGGCTTCGACCGGTCCGACGAACCGGACGGGGATCACCCCGGCAGAAGCGGCTCGTGAGCAGACCAGACGACAAGCAAGTGCAGGTGAGGTGGGCATGACCGAGACGGCTTCGAAACTGAGTTGGCTGCTGGACGATTTCGTGCAGGGCGTGCACGGTGCCGATCACGCGGTGGTGCTGTCCAACGACGGCCTGGTCATCGCCAAGTCCGCGGGGCTGGACCGGGACGCCGGTGACAAGCTCGCCGCGGCGGCGTCCAGCATGCGCAGCATCGGCAAGGGCGTGAGCAAGGACTTCGGCCGGGGCCAGGTCGCGCAGACGCACGTCGAGATGGAGCACGGGTTCCTCTTCGTCTCGGCGGCGGGCAGCGGCGCGTGCCTGGCCGTGCTGTCGGCGGCGGACACCGACATCGAGCTGGTGGCCTACGAGATGGGCCGCCTGATCACCCGCGTCGGTTCGTTCCTGTCGGCGGCGCCGCGAGAGCTGCACGGTTTGGCGGCGGAGAGGACCTGACAGTGGACGAGGCGTGGTACGACGATGAAGCCGGACCGATGGTCCGGCCGTACACGATCACGCGCGGCCGGACACCTGGGCAGCACAAGCACCACCGGCTCGACACCGCGACCCAGGTCGTCACCGTCGAGCCGCGGCCGGAAGCACCGAGGCTGGAGATCACGCCCGAGCACCGCGCGATCCTGGAGGCGTGCCACCGCCCCGTCTCGCTCGCGGAGCTCGCCGTCGCTCTGGGACAGCCGATGGGCGTGGTCCGGGTCCTGTGCGGCGACCTGCTCGATCACGGTGCCGTCTTCGTGCGCACGCCTCGGAGCGAAGTCAGCAGAGAGATCTTGGAGCAGGTGTACCGTGGGCTTTGCAGACTCTAGGGTGGCCGACGCGCGGGCCGGGGCCGATCAGGCCGTTCCGGCGCGGTCCGGCCGGAGCGAGGGGGACGAGGGTGCCAACCCCGCCCCGATACCCGTGAAACTGGTGGTGGCGGGCGGTTTCGGCGTCGGGAAGACGACGATGGTCGGCGCGGTCAGCGAGATCCCACCGCTGACCACCGAAGAGGAGATGACGGTCGCCAGCGAGGGCATCGACGATCTCAGCGGTGTCGAGCGCAAGGAGACCACCACCGTCGCGCTGGACTTCGGGCGCATCACCATCTCCGACGAGGTGGTGCTGTACCTGTTCGGCGCACCGGGCCAGAACCGGTTCTGGCCCCTGTGGAACGACCTGGCGCTGGGCGCGGTCGGCGCCGTGGTGCTGGTGGACACGCGCAAGCTGCAGGAGGCGTTCGCCTCCGTGGACTTCTTCGAGCGCCGCGGCATCCCGTTCGTGGTGGCGGTCAACATCTTCGACGACGGCTACCGGTACGAACCCGAGGAAGTGCGGGACGCGCTGGTGATCCCGCCCGAGGTGCCGATCGTCATCTGCGACGCGCGGGACCGCGCGCTGTGCAAGAACGCGCTGGTCACCCTCGTGCGGCACGCCATCGACCGGACGCCGTCCGACCTGGCGTGAGCGTTGCCCGGGTGCCCGGAAGAGGGCACCCGGGAACGGGTTTCAGCTCAGCGGCGCCGTCCGGCAGCGGAAGTGCCGCAGGATCGGCGGGTTCTCGGTGATCCGGTAGCCGGGCACCGATTCGGGGTTCTTGGCGATCTCGGCCAGGATCTCGCCCACGTACTCCAGGTGGCTGTGGTCGTAGACCCGCCGCGGCAGGGCCAGGCGCACCAGCTCGAACGGCGCGGGCGAGGTCAGCTCGGCGTTCTCGTCCAGCGTGCCGAGGTACAGCGACCCCAGCTCGGCGCAGCGGATGCCGCCCTCCCGGTACAGCGCGCAGGCCAGCGCGTGGCCCGGGAACTGCGCCGGGCCCAGGTGCGGCAGCAGCCGCCCGGCGTTGAGGTACACCCCGTGCAGGCCCGACGGGCGGATGGTGCCCACCCCCGCCTGGTGGGCGCGGTCGGCCAGGTAGGCGGCCTCGTGCTCGCGGTCGGCGAGGTAGGCGGGCGTGACGACCTCCCGCAGTCCCTGCGCCAGCTGCTCCAGCGTCGAGCCGGTGAGGCCGCCGTAGGTGCGGAAGCCCTCGGTGGCGATGATGTCGACCTCGCAGCGGTCGGCGAGCTCGGCGTCGTTGAGGCCGATGAACGCGCCCTCGGGCGACAGACCGTCCTTCTTCAGGCTGGCCACGGCTCCGTCGGCGAGTTCGAAGGCCTCCCGCGCGACCTCCAGCGGGGTCTTGTCCTGGTAGCCGGGTTCGCGGCGGATGACCAGCCAGGCGTTCTCGGCGAACCGCGCGGCGTCGAGGATCAGCGGCACGCCGCGCTCGCGCGCCAGCGCGCTGACCTCCTTGAGGTTGGCCATCGACACCGGTTGCCCGCCGCCGCCGTTGTTGGTGATGGTCATCAGGATCTGCCCGACCCGCTCGCCGTCGGGCCCGTCGAGGACCTGGCGGACGGCGGAGACGTCGATGTCGCCCTTGAACGGGTGCTCGGCGTCGAGGTCGAACAGCTCCGGGCTCGGCAGGTCGCGCGCCTCCGAGCCGAGCCGCTCCACGTTGGCGCGGGTGGTGTCGAAGTGCGTGTTGCTCAGGCTGATCCGGCCCTCGCCGAGCAGGGCGGTGAACAGCACGCGCTCGGCGGCGCGCCCCTGGTGCACCGGGAGCAGGTGCTCGTAGGGCACGACCTCCCGCAGCGCCTCGCGGTAGCGGTAGAACGACTCGGCGCCCGCGTAGCGCTCGTCGCCGCGCTGGGCCCACGCCTGCTGGTCGATCGAGACCGCACCGGTCCCGGAGTCCGACAGCAGGTCGATGCTCACCTTGTCCGCGGGCAGGTTGAACGGGTTGTGCCCGGCGCGATCCAGCTCCTCGACGCGCTGCTCCCGCGTGGTGATCGGGATCGGGCGCACGACGGCGGAGACGTACGGGCGTAAGTGCGGCATGCGGGATGTGCTCCTCGGGTCAGTTCTTCGTCCCGCCGTAGGCCTCCGACGAGGCGTAGACGGTGGTTCCGGTCCGGTCCGGGCTCAGGCGGAGGGAGACGTGGGCGAGCATTCCGGCCTGGGCGGCCAGGTCGCGGTCGGTGAGCGCGCCGATGACCTCGTCGAGCATCGCGGGGTCGACGCGGCGGGCGCGCAGGTGCCTGCGGACCCGCTCGCGGGCCACCGAGTCGTCCGGGACGTAGTCGCGCAGCGGCAGGTAGAGGCTGTAGTTGCTGGGCTTCTCGCGGTCGCCCTGCACGAACGAGTAGCTCGACACCAACGGCCTGCCCGCGAAGCGCTCGGTGCCCGGTGCCAGCAGTCGGCAAAAGTCGCCGACCTGGCCGTGGTCGATGCCGGGGACGGCGGAGGCGGCGTGCTGCACCTCGGCGATGCCCGCGTCGTGCTGCGAGACGTAGATCTTGACGCGCGACTCCGGGCTGCGGTCCAGGTCGAGCGCGAAGAACGTGAGCCGGTCGGCGGGACGTCGCAGTGCGTAGTCGGAGACGGTCAGGTGGGCGCCGTCGAGGCCGAGGCGGGTGAAGGCCTCCTCGACCAGCTCCTCGGCCCGGTCCCGCCCGCGCACGTCGGGGTTGAAGTAGATCTTGAACTTGGGGCGGCCCGCGGCGTCGAAGATGAAGGAGAACCACCAGGAGAACTTGCCCTGCGGTTCGTCCGGGCTGAACAGGTCCTCGACGGCGCGCAGCCGGTCGAGCGGCAGGTCGTAGCGGTCGGCGAGGGCGGCGACGAGGTCCTTCGCGGCCCGCAGGTTCGCGGCGGGCGAGGGGGCGGCGGGCAGGGTTTCGGCGAGGATCCGCAGGTGGCGGTCGCCGCCGTCGTTGACCTGGACGGAGAACTCGACGGGGGTGGCGTCGTCGGCGATGTCCGACGGCCACAGCGGAGGGCTGGTCAGGGGCCGGTCGCGGGCCGCTGCCAGCACTTCACCGAGTAATCGCGCGGGGTCGTCCTGGTCTATTCCGACTGCTCGGCAGAGGTTTTCCAACTGCCTTTTCGTCAGTTCGCCGAGTGTCTCGTCGGCTGTGCTCATCGCAGCCCCTGATCAATCTGACTTCGGACTCCGGCTTTGTGGCCACCGGAAAGTTACGGGCGATCACGATAGTATCCATGATCTTGCTGCTTCGGCGCCACCGGAGTGATCTTGGTGAGCGGTGTTCGGGCGCGAAACTCCTTGTTACATCGAGTAACTGGGCGAAGTGTCCAGGATGGCGACTTCGGGAACGTGTGATCAACAAGGTGTTCACAGAGTGGGTTCCATTTGGTAATGGATCCACAGTGGACTCGCGAATTATCCGTCCGAAACTCATCCGGAAGCACCCCTGCCGACAAAAGCGGACGCGCAATGCCTGGTCAGCCGCCGGTGTTCTCGGCGTCATCGCGTCCGGACACCGGTGTGAACAAAGGGAAACCGGTCCGTGAGTATGATCTTGACGCGGTCCGAGCGGCGGGCGGCGGCGACATCGGGCGAGCGTCCCGCGCCGCGTCCGGCCGGGGTGGGGTTCTGGGGTGTCCGGGTCCGCCTGGCCGGTCGGTGATGGCGTAGAAAAGGCGTGATCGGACCCGCATCGGCGGGTGACGGTCGCGGGTCCGGAAGTGACTCTCCGGTACACTTCCGCGGCCGGGCGCAGAGTTGAGTTGGAGAGTCTCGATGGCACGTGACGCGGACCACGACGATTCCGGTGGGATCTCAGCGATCCTGAACCGGATCGACCCGTTCGCGTGGGTACCGATCATCGCGATGTTGGTGCTCGCGCTGGTGACGGCGCTGGTCCTGGAAGTGCCGTTGCTGGGCCTGATGCTGCTGATCGGCGCTCTGGTGATCTTCGGCTTCGACCTGTGGATCAACAGCCGCAAGAACGCGGGCAAGGCCCCGCTGCGGATGCCCGGCCGCCGGCGTCGCGATGACGACGACTTCGACCTGGACTTCGACCGCGACGACCGCAGGCCCTCCCGCCCGGAGACCTCCCGCCCGGAGCGCGGAGCTCAGCCGCCCGCAGGACGCCCCGGCGCCCGGCCCGGTGCCGCCCAGGGCCGTCCCGGCGGCCCGCAGCAGGGACGACCGGGAGCGGGTCAGGGTCGCCCCGGTCAGCCGCAGCCCGGCGCGGCAGCAGGCAGGGAGCCCCCGGCCAGGGACGCCCGCAGGGGCCGCCGCCGAACCAGGGCGGCCGTCCCGCACCCCCCGGCCAGGGCCGTCCCGGAGCACCGCCGAACCAGGGCCGTCCGCAGGGCAACCCGCCGGCCGCACCGCCGCCCGGCGCTGGTCGCCCGGGTGCCCCGCCCCCGCAGCCCCCGGGCCCGGGTCGTCCCGGCGCTCCCGGTGGCCCCGGCGGTCGCCCGCCGCAGCGCCCTGCCCCCGGCGGCAACCGCTACTGACAGAACCCGGCCCCAGCCTCGAAGGCTGGGGCCGAGTTGTTCTCGCAGGTCAGTGTGGTGCCGGGGTCAGATCCCGCGCGGCGGCGGGGCCGGTCGCCGCGCGCAGACCGCGGCGGGCGAGCTCGGGGTGCACGCCCTCGCCGAACCAGTACGCCTCCTCCAGGTGCGGGTAGCCGGAGAGCACGAACTCCTCGATGCCCACCGCGTGGTACTCCTCGATGAGATCGGCCACCTCGGCGTGACTGCCCACCAGGGCCGTCCCGGCCCCGCCGCGCAGCAGTCCGACACCGGCCCACAGCCCCGGGTGCACCTCCAGGTCGCGGGCGCTGCTGGGCAGCACGCCGCCGTGCAGCTCGGCGATCTTGCGCTGGCCGACGGCCTCGGTCTTGGCGATCTTGGCCTGGGAGGCCGCGACGTCGGCCGGGTCCATCTGCTCCAGGAACCGCTGCGCGGTGCCCCACGCGTCCGCGCTGGTGTCGCGGGTGATGACGTGCGCGCGCAGCCCGAACCGCAGCTCACGGCCTTCCTCGGCGGCCAGCTCGCGCAACCGCTGCACCTTGCGGCCCACCGCCGCAGGCGGCTCGCCCCAGGTCAGGTGCACGTCGGCGCGGCGGGCGGCCACCGGCAGCGCCGCGTCCGAGGACCCGCCGAAGTACAGCGGCGGGGCGGGTTCTGGCGCTTCGAACGAGGTCGCGCCCCGCACGCTGTAGTGCTCGCCGTCGAAGTCGAAGGGCTCCCCGGCGAAGATGCCGCGCAGCACCGCCAGGAACTCGTCGGTGCGCGCGTAGCGCTCGTCGTGGTCGAGCCAGTCGCCGTAGCGCTGCTGCTCGATGGACTCACCACCGGTGACGATGTTGAGCAGCAAGCGGCCCTCGGAGACCTTCTGGTAGGTCGCGGCCAGCTGCGCCGCCAGCGTGGGCGACAGCGAGCCCGGCCGGAACGCGACCAGGAACTTGATCCGCTTGGTGCGCGCCAGCAGCGCGGAGGTGGTGATCCAGGCGTCCTGGCACCAGCTGCCGGTGGGGGTGAGCATGCCGGTGAAGCCGAGGTGCTCGACGGCCTGGGCGACCTGGGCGAGGTAGTCGATGTCGGGGCGGCGCGGTGTGTCGGCCCCGGTCGGCGTGGTGTGCGGGCGGTCCACGACGGACCGGCCGTCGCCGTGGGTCGGCAGGAACCAGTGGGTGGTGATGGGCATCAGGCGTTCCTCTTAGGCGCTGGCGAGCTGGGTGGCGAAGCGGGTGTCGACGAAGTCGGCGAAGGTGAACCTGCGCGGGATCTCCTTGGCGGCGACGAAGGCGTCGGCGAGTTCCTGCTCGGACCGGATGACGGTCTCGTCCAGCGGGACCGGCAGGTCGGGGCCGAGTTCGGTGGCCTTGCGGGTGACCTCGATCGGCAGCCCGGTGTCCTGCGACCAGGCTTGGGCGCGGACGTCCCTGTTGGCGTCGGAGAAGCGGTTGGCCCTGGCCAGCCGGGTCAGGTAGTCGGCGATCGCCGAGTTTCGCCGGGCGTCGGCCAGCGCGGCGGTGCTCGCGACCTGGAAGGTGTAGCCGTTGGCGCCGCCGGAATGCCCGTCGGCGATGACCCGTGCGCCGGATTCGAGCTGGATCTGGGCGAAGTAGGGGTCCCAGATCGCCCAGGCGTCGACCGCGCCCTGCTTGAACGCGCCCAGCGCGTCGGCGGGCTGCAGGAAGACGAGCTGGACGTCGTCGGGGGTGAGGCCGACGGCGGCGAGGGTCTGCAGGATCTGCCCGTGCGCGGAACTTCCCTTCGCGACCGCGATCTTCTTGCCGCGCAGCTGTTCCCGCGACTGCAGCGGTGAGTTCGGCAGCACCACGACGGCATCGCTGGCGACGTTGCCCTGCGAGGCGGCGACGATCTTGAAGTCGGCCTTGGCGGCCGCGGCGAACAGCGGGGGAGTGTTGCCGGTGCCGCCGATGTCGATGGCGTCGGCCGACAGCGCCTCCAGCAGCGGTGGTCCGGAGGTGAAGGTCGCCCACTCGACCTCGTAGGGGAAGTCGTCCAGGCCCGCCGAGCGGATCAGCGACTGCGAGGTGCCCTTCTGGTCGCCCGCTCTCAGCTTCACCCCCGCCAGCTGGTCCGGCGGGATCAGGGCCGGGGGCGGCGCGGAGGCGGCGTCACCGCCGCCGTCACCGCCGCGGGAGCACGCGGCGAGCAGTCCGGTGGCCGAGGCGGCCGCGAACAACGACAGGAAATCACGACGACGCAAGGTCTTTCACTCCATCAGCGAGGCGCGACGCATCAATCCGGGATGACGACGTCACCGGGCGAGCGCGAGGCAGAGGACGGTCTTTCCTCGAATTGACCGGACAAAAGGGATATTGATCATGGACAGTTCGAGGAAAAACCGTCCACGGTCCCGAAAAGCCCTAAGCGATCGGACAGATGGAGCTGGCCTGCCGTCGCAGATCGACGTGCAGGCGCCAGGAGAAGGCGTTCCGGATGAACACGCATCGGATGCTCGCAGCGCCTCATCGGGAGGTCAACGGTCGAGACGGACATCCCACATCACGGAACAGCGTGCCACTGTGTGCCGGAGTCCTGAAAGCAGAACGGCCCCGATCCCGGTGGGATCGGGGCCGTTCTGGTCCGTCGACCGAGGTCAGACGGTCGCCGGGGTCTTCGGTAGGCCGAGCTCGGCGGTCGGGACCTTGTGCGTTTCGCGGGCCGAAGCGACCGCGATGATGTTCAGCGCGCACAGGCCGGCCGTGAACAGCGCCACGTAGATCCACCCGTCGCGGCCACCGCCGATGGCCTCGGAGATGCTGGGGGAGAACCCGGCCAGCGCGAACCCGATCTGGGTTCCCACGGCCATGCCCGACAGCCGCACCTTCGCCGGGAACATCTCGCCGTAGAACGCGGGCCAGATCCCGTTGGTGGCGCTGTAGACCACGCCGAACAGGGCGATGCCGGAGGCGAAGATGAGCACCCAGTTCCCGGTCGACAGCGACCACAGGTAGGCGAACATCAGCACCGCGCAGCCGGCCGAACCGCCGATGAACACCGGCTTGCGGCCGATCCGGTCGGCCAGCCCCGCCCACAGCGGGATCGCCGCGAGCGCCACGACGTTGGCCAGCACGCCCACCCACAGGATCGGGGTCTTGGCCAGGCCCGCGGTGTTCACCGCGTAGCTGAGCGCGTAGACGGTGAAGATCGTGCTCACCGCGGCGATCACGGACGCGACGATCACGCGCAGCACGTCGGCCCAGTGGTCGCGGAACAGCGGCAGCAGCGGGGTCTTCTCCCGCTTGGTCTCGGCGACCTCCTCGACGAACACGGGCGTCTCGTCGAGCTTGCTGCGGATCACCAGGCCGACGATCACCACGATCCCGCTGAGCCAGAAGGGAACCCGCCAGCCCCAGGCGACCAGCTGGTCCTCCGGCAGCGCGGCCACCGGCAGGAACACCGCGGTGGCCAGGATCTGCCCGGCCTGGGTGCCGCTGAGGGTGAAGCTGGTGAAGTACGCCCGCCGGTGCGCGGGCGCGTGCTCCAGCGACATCGAGTTCGCCCCGGCCTGCTCGCCCGCGGCCGAGAAGCCCTGCAGCAGCCGGAGCGCGACCAGCAGGGCGGGCGCGGCCAGGCCGATCTGGTCGTAGGTGGGCAGGCAGCCGACGAGGACCGTGGAGATCCCCATCAGCAGCACGGTGAACACCAGCACCCGCTTGCGGCCGAAGGCGTCGCCGATGTGGCCGAGGATGAACGCCCCGATCGGCCGGGCAGGTAGCCGACCCCGAAGGAGGCCAGCGCCAGCAGCGTGCCGGTCGACGGGTCGGCGTCGGGGAAGAAGATCTTGTTGAACACCAGGGCCGCGGCGGTGCCGTAGATGAAGAAGTCGTAGTACTCAAGCGCGCTTCCGATCCACGCGGCGATCGCGGCTTTGCGCGGTTTGCCCTGGGTGGCTCTCGGGCCGTCGGTCACTGTCAGCTCCAGGAAGTCCGTGCACCGTTGCGCGGTGACTTATGAACCATCTAGTTAGTTCTCAAGACTGTGAAGCGCCCGCGAACCCGTGTCAAGGGGGTGTTTCGGGCTCGTTGCGCCCGGCTCGGCGCCGGGGGAGGCCGCGTCAGCTCCGGGACAGGAAGTCGAGCACCATGTCGCCGAGCATCCGGCGGTAGTGGTCGCGGCGCTTCGGGTCGAGCAGGTCGCGCTGGAAGATCGCCTGGAACGTGTAGCGGTTGGCGGTCCGGAACACGCAGAACGAGCTGATCATCATGTGCACGTCGAGCGCGTCGACGTCGTCGCGGAACACCCCGGACTCGCGCCCGCGCCGCAGCACGCCGTCGAGCACCTCCACCGCCGGGCCGGCCAGGCCCGGCAGCAGCTCGGACTTGGTGAGGTGCTCGGCGCGGTGGATGTTCTCGATGCTGACCAGCCGCAGGAAGTCCGGGTGCGACTCGTGGTGGTCGAAGGTGAGCTCGGCGAGCCTGCGGATCGCCTCGGCGGGCTCCAGCGCCTCGAGATCGACCTGGCTCTCCAGGCCGCGGATGACCGAGTAGGCGTTCTCCAGCGCGGCCAGGTACAGCTGCTCCTTGCCGGAGAAGTAGTAGTAGATCATCCGCTTGGTGGTGCTGGTGCGCGCGGCGATCTCGTCCACCCGGGCTCCGGCGTAGCCCTTGTCGGCGAACTCCTCGGTGGCCACCCGCAGGATCTCCGCGCGGGTCCGATCGGCGTCGCGCTGCTTGATCGCTGCGGTGTCGGACGACGGTGCGGCCACGATGCTCCTCTGCGGGTTGGTGCACTTCAGGGCCACTGTAGTGCACCGAGTCTTCCGGAAGGGCGGTTCGTGTGCCTACTATTAACTAGCTAGTTCGTTACTTAACGGGGAGTGCGGAGTGCAAGACGGCTACCTGGTGGGGCTCATCGGATCGGGCATCGGCCCGTCGCTGAGCCCGGCGTTGCACGAGCGGGAGGCCGCCGAGCTCGGCCTGGACTACCGCTACCGGCGGTGGGACCTCGACGAGCTGGGCGCGCCGCCGGACGCCGTCGGCGAGCTGCTCGCCCGCGCCCGGGCCGAAGGCTACCGCGGGCTCAACATCACCCACCCCTGCAAGCAGCTGGTCCTGGAGCACCTCGACGAGGTCCACCCCGACGCAGCCGCGCTGGGCGCGGTCAACACCGTCGTCTTCAACGGCGAGCGGGCCGTCGGCCACAACACCGACCACTCCGGGTTCGCCCGCAGCCTCCGGCGCGGCCTGCCCGGTGCCGCCCTGGACCGGGTGCTGCTGCTCGGCGCGGGTGGCGCCGGGGCGGCCGTCGCGCACGCGCTGCTGGGCCTGGGCGCCGGCGAGGTCCGGGTCGTCGACCTCGACGCCGACCGCGCCGCCGCGCTGGTCGCGTCCCTGCCGGACCGCGCGGTGCTCGGTGGCGAACTCGCCGACGAGCTGGCGGCGGCGGATGGTCTGGTGCACGCCACCCCGACCGGGATGGCCGCCCACCCCGGACTCCCGGTGCCCGCCGCGCTGCTGCGCCCCGAGCAGTGGGTGGCCGAGGTGGTCTACCGTCCGCTGGCCACCGAACTCGTCGTCACCGCGCGCGAACTCGGCTGCCGGGTGCTCGACGGCGGCGGCATGGCGGTGTTCCAGGCCGTGGACGCGTTCCGGCTGTTCACCGGCCTGGAACCGGACGCCGAGCGGATGCTGCGGCACTTCGCCGAACTGGAGGGAGCGCATGTCTGAGCCACGACGGTCCATCGCCACGGTCTGCCTGTCGGGCACCTTGGAGGACAAGCTCGCCGCCGCCGCGGCGGCCGGGTTCGACGGGGTGGAGATCTTCGAGAACGACCTGATCGCCTCGGCCGCCTCGCCCGCCGAGATCGGCGCCCGCTGCCGCGATCTGGGCCTGTCGATCGACCTCTACCAGCCGTTCCGCGACTTCGAAGCCGTTCCGCCTGCGCGGTTCCGGCAGAACCTGCGGCGCGCCGAGCGCAAGTTCGACGTCATGGAGCAGCTGGGCACCGACCTGGTCCTGGTCTGCTCGACGGTGTCCCCGGAGGCCGTCGACGACGACGAGCTGGCCGCCGAGCAGCTGCGAGCGCTGGCCGAACGCGCCCAGGAGCGCGGGATGCGGGTGGCCTACGAGGCGCTGGCGTGGGGACGCTTCGTCAACACCTACGAGCACTCGTGGCGGATCGTGCGCCGCGCCGACCACCCCGCTCTGGGCCTGTGCCTGGACTCCTTCCACGTGCTCTCGCGCGGCGGCGACCCCGCGCTGATCCGCACCATCCCCGGCGAGAAGCTCTTCTACCTGCAGCTGGCCGACGCGCCGCAGCTGGACATGGACGTGCTGCAGTGGAGCCGCCACCACCGGTTGTTCCCGGGCCAGGGCTCGTTCGACCTGAAGACCTTCGCGGGCAACGTCCTCGACGCCGGTTACGCCGGGCCGCTGTCGCTGGAGGTGTTCAACGACGTCTTCCGGCAGGCCGACCCGAAACCGGCCGCGGTGGACGCGATGCGCTCGCTGCGACTGCTGGAGGAGCAGCTCGGCGAGCCCGTCGCCGAGCCCGCCCCGGACCTGGACGGCTACGCCTTCGCCGAGCTCGTCGCCGATCCGGACACCGCCACCCGGCTGTCCGAGGGGCTGCGCGCGCTGGGTTTCGCCGAGACCGGCGAGCACCGCAGCAAACCCGTGCGGCGCTGGGAGCAGGGCGGCGCGCGAGTGCTGATCAACACCTCGGCGACGGCTCCCGACACCGCCGAGATCGGCGCGCTCGCGGTGGAGAGCGCCGATCCGATGCGCTCCGCCCGCCGAGCCGAGGCGATGAGCTCGCCGATCCTGCCCCGCGAACGCGGACCGCAGGAGGCGGGCCTGGTCTCGGTGGCCGCACCGGACGGCACCGGGGTGTTCTTCTGCGACACCGGTGCCACCGACGGCTGGCGCGGCGACTTCCGCGACACCAGCGCACCGGCGGCCGCCACACCGGCGGCGGGCCTGATCACGGGCATCGACCACGTGTCGCTGACCCAGCCCTTCGACCACTTCGACGAGGCCGCGCTGTTCTGCCGCTCGGTGCTCGGCCTGGAACCCGAGGAGGTCACCGAGTACGCGGCGCCGTTCGGCATGGTCCGCAACCGCGGCATGGTCGACGCGACGCGATCGGTGCGCATCGCGCTCAACGGCGCGCTGGTGCGGCGCGGGGAGTGGGCCCCGGCGGTGCGCGACCCGCAGCACATCGCCTTCACCTGCACCGACGTGCTCACCGCCGCCGAGCGGCTGCGCGAGTCGGGCGCTCCGGTGCTGCCGATCCCGGACAACTACTACGACGACCTCGACGCCCGCCTCGACCTCGACCCGGAGCTGCTGGCCTCGCTGCGTCGCGGGTCGGTGCTCTACGACCGCGACGCGGGCGGGGAGTTCCTGCACCTGTTCACCGAGCTGTTCGGCTCGCGGGTGTTCCTCGAACTCGTGCAGCGGGTCGGTGACTACGCGGGATACGGAGTCGTGAACGCCCCGGTGCGCATGGCGGCGCATCGGAGGCAGCGGATGACTGCATTCGGACGATGATCCACGTCCTGTTCTGGCGGAAACTGATCAAAACCGTACGTCGTACAGAGTGATCGGAGCCCTGCGCCAGATGCAGCACGTGAACCGTCGGACCCTGATGACCGCCGCAGGACTGGCCGGGATGGCCGCGGTCCTGCCCACCGGAGCGGCGGCCGCGGCCGTACCGGGACGCTGCGGCGACCACGCCTGGTGCGACCCCGGCCTCTCGCCCGACGAACGAGCGGCGCTGGTGCTGCGCGAGATGACCCTGGACGAGAAGATCTCGCTGCTCGGCGGCGACGACCTGGCGGGCGCCGCCGGGTTCGGGCACACCGGAACCGGGCACGGCGTCGAGCGGCTCGGGATCCCGCCCGTGTACTACGGCGACGGCCCCGTCGGATCGCGCCAGGGCAACGGCACCTCGATGCCCTCCGGCGTGTCGCTGGCGGCCTCGTTCGACCCGGAGCTGGCCGAGACCTACGGCGCCACCGTCGCCAACGAGGTGCGCTGCAAGG
The DNA here is from genome assembly GCF_045278815.1 of Saccharopolyspora sp. ID03-671. Taxonomy (NCBI): domain Bacteria; kingdom Bacillati; phylum Actinomycetota; class Actinomycetes; order Pseudonocardiales; family Pseudonocardiaceae; genus Saccharopolyspora; species Saccharopolyspora sp. ID03-671. The sequence goes on along the minus strand of NZ_CP134054.1, from coordinate 1,119,224 downwards.
GCAACGACGTGGTGTTCGGCCCGACCGTCGACGTGCTGCGGATCCCCACCTCCGGCCGCGCCTTCGAGGGCTTCGGCGAGGACCCGCACCTGTCCTCGCGGATCGGCGTCGGCTGGGCCGCCGGGGCGCACTCCCAGGGCGTCATGGTGTGCGTCAAGCACTTCGCCGCCTACACCCAGGAAGGCCAGCTGGGCGTGGTCGGGTCGCGGATGCTCTACAACGCCGTCGTCGACGAGCGCACGCTGCGCGAGATCTACCTGCCGCCGTTCGAGGCCGCGGTCCGCGAAGCCGGGGTCGGCGCGGTGATGGGCTCCTACAACCGGGTCGGCGGCCAGTACGCCTGCGAGCACCAGTGGCTGCTCAACGACCTGCTCAAGCACGAGTGGGGCTTCACCGGCTACACCATCGCCGACTACGCCGCCATGCACTCCACCGGGAACTCGCTGGCCAACGGCATGGACTTCGAGCCGTGGCCCGCTCTGGTGTACTCGCCCGCGGCGATCCGCACCGCGCTGGCGATGGGGCAGGCGGCGACGTCCGACGTGGACGAACACGCCCGCCGCATCCTGCGAACCATGTTCTCGCACGGCATCTTCGACCGCCCCGAGTACCCGAACGACGACAGCCGGATCGACAAGCCGGCCAACCTCGCCACCGCCGGGCGCGTCGCCGAAGCGGGCATGACGCTGCTGCGCAACGACGGCCTGCTGCCGCTGGACCCGGGCGCGCTGCGCGGCAAGACGATCGCCGTCATCGGCGAGGCCGCCGAGAAGTTCGTGCAGGGCGGCGGTTCCTCCTCGACCACCCCGTACAGCTTCGTCTCACCGCTGCGGGGCATCCAGCAGCGCGGCGCCGAGGCCGGCATCACCGTCGTCCACGAACCGGGCAAGACCCCCGACGCCGCGGCCGAGGCCGCCCGCAACGCCGACGTCGCCGTGGTCGTCGTCTCCGACATGATGTCGGAGTTCCTGGACAAGCCGAACATGGACCTGGACTCGGGCATCGGCCAGTTCCCGCCGCCCGCGGTGGGCAACCCGTTCGCCGACCAGGACGCGATCATCGAGGCCGCGCTGGAGGCCAACGCCGACACCGTGGTCGTGCTGGAGACCGGCGGCCCGGTCAACACCCCGTGGCGCTACCGCACGCGCGCGCTGCTGGAGGCCTGGTACCCGGGCGCGAACGCGGGCACCGCGATCGCCAGGGTGCTCTTCGGCGACGTCGACCCGGGTGGCCGGCTGCCGCTGACCTTCCCCAACAGCGAGGACGACGTGCCCACCGCCGGTGACACCGCCCGCTACCCGGGCAAGGGCCTGGACGTGCACTTCACCGAAGGCGTGCTCGTCGGTTACCGGCACTACGACGCCCACGAGATCGAACCGGCCTTCCCGTTCGGGCACGGCCTGTCCTACACCACCTTCGCCTACTCCGACCCGCAGGTCTCGGCGGACCAGGTGAGCGTGGTGGTCACCAACACCGGTGCGCGCACCGGCCACGCGGTGCCGCAGCTGTACCTGGGCCTGCCCTCGCCGCGCGAGGACGTGCCGCAGCCGCCGCGCCAGCTCAAGGGTTTCGCCAAGCTCACCCTGGAACCGGGGCAGGCCGCGTCGGTGCAGTTCACCCTCACCGACCGCAGCCTGGCCTACTGGGACGAGCTGTCCGGCGGCTGGACCGTCGCCGCGGGCGACTACCGGGTCGAGGTCGGCGAGTCCTCCCGCGACATCCGCGCCGAAGGAGCCTTCACCGTCGCCGCGGAACGCCGCGCGGAATGAGTCAGCGCTTGGAGGCGTAGTAGACGGCTGCCATGTCCTCGTCGGCGTGGCCTGCGGTCAGGGCTCGGGCGAACCGGGCCCTGACCGCTTCGGCCAGGTCCAACCGGACCGCGTCGCTGGCCGCCTGCGAGACCAGGCCGGCGTCCTTGGCGGCGGCGCTGAGGGTGAACGCGGGTGGGAACTCGCCGCTGATGATCGCCGCGCCCTTCATGTGCGCGTAAGGCGAGTCGGTGGCGGTTCCCTCGATGGCGGCCAGGAAGTCCTCGGGATTCACGCCCAGGTCCTCGGCGAGGGCGATGGACTCGCCGACCGCGTTGGTCAGCGTCAGCACCCAGTTGTTGGCCACCAGCTTCAGCCGGGAACCGGCCGCCTTCGACGGGTCCTCGCCGACCCACTGGGTGCGGGTGCCCACGGCGTCGAACAGCGGCTGCACGCGCTCGCGCACCTCGGGCGCACCGGCGGCCAGCACCACCAGCTCGCCCTTCTCGGCCGGGAGCTTCGTGCCCAGCACCGGCGCGTCGACCACGGTGACCCCGCCGACCTCGGCTGCCGCCGCGCACACCGACTCGGTACCCGGCAGGCCGATGGTGCCCATCTGCACCCACACCCCGCCGGAGTTCAGCGCCGCGGCGGCCTCGCGACCTGCGGTGATGGTCGAATCGGCGTCGAGCAGCATGGTGATCAGCACGTCGGCGCCCCGCGCGGCCTCGGCGGGGGAGTCCACGACGGTCACCCCGGCCTCGGCCAGCGGCTCGGCCCGGCTGCGCGTGCGGTTCCACACCCGCAGGTCCACTCCGGCGGCGGCGAGGTTGCGCGCCATCGGAGCCCCCATCGTTCCGGTGCCCAGGAATGCGACGGTCGTCATCACGAACTCCCCTTGCAGATACGTCGAGATCCGCCGCCGATTCTCCCCGCGAGCGAGGCGGCGCACCAAACCAGCACACCACCGGTGTGTTGGGCGGGAACCGCTTTCGGGCACGCGGGACCCACGGGCCGGAACGGGAGGAACCGGCCACAGTGGACGAAATCAGCGGAGGATCAGAGGAACTCGAACCGCCAGGTGCGCGACAGCAGCAGGGCGCCCGCCAGAGCCGCCGACGTCAGCGCCGCCGCGCCCTCGTTGAGGAACAGGCACATGACGGCGAGCACGCCCGCGCAGGCGGCCGCGAACATCCGCACCGAGACGCGGGCCCGCAGATAACCGAGCGTGGTCGTCTGGCTCAGCCTGCGCGCGAGTCGCGGGTCCTCATCGACGAGCCGCTGCTCGATCTCTTGCAGGCGGCGCCGCTCGTCCCTGGGAAGCATGGCCCACCTCCACCGGGTAGTACCGCCTGGTTGAACAAGTATCGCAACGTTGGAACCTGCTGTGAAGGGTCAATCCAGGCGATCCCTTCGGCAACTCGCAACCCGCTGACCAGCGCACACGAAACGGGGCGGGCACGAAACGGGGCGGGCACCCCGGAGGATGCCCGCCCCGTCCTCACTCGCGGTCTCACGCGGCGACCGGCGCCTCCACCTGGAAGTCCAGCGCGCCGTCGCGGGCACCGACCCGCAGCCGGGTGCCCTCGGTCAGCTCACCGTCCAGCAGCAGGTCGCTGATCCGGTCGTCGACCTCCCGCTCGATGGCCCGGCGCAACGGCCGAGCACCGAACTCGGGCTGGTAGCCGCGGTCGGCGACCCAGGCCACCGCGTCGTCGTCGAAGACGACCTCGACGCCCATGTCGGCCAGCCGCTTCGTGGTGGTCGCCAGCAGCGCCCGCGTGATGGTGTGCAGCTGCTCGCCGTCGAGGCGCTTGAACACCACGATCTCGTTGATGCGGTTGAGGAACTCCGGCCGGAAGGCGTCCTTGAGCTTGGGCATGACCCGCTCCTCCAGGTCCTGGGTCGGGCTGCCGGCCGTGAAGCCGATCTTGCCGCCCGCGCTGGAGACGACCTCCGAGGCCAGGTTGCTGGTCATGATCAGCACGGTGTTGCTGAAGTCCACCGTGCGGCCCTGACCGTCGGTCAGGCGCCCGTCGTCGAGGACCTGCAGCAGCGTGTTGAACACGTCCGGGTGCGCCTTCTCGACCTCGTCGAGCAGCACCACCGAGTACGGGTTGCGCCGCACGGCCTCGGTCAGCTCACCGGCCTCGCCGTGCCCGACGTAGCCGGGCGGGGCGCCGACCAGGCGGCTGGCCGTGTGCCGCTCCTGGAACTCGCTCATGTCCAGCCGGATCATCCGCTGCTCGTCGCCGAACAGCGACTCCGCCAGGGCCTTGGCCAGCTCGGTCTTGCCGACGCCGGTCGGGCCCAGGAACAGGAAGCTGCCCACCGGACGGGTCGGGTCGCCCAGTCCGCTGCGCGAGCGGCGGACCGCGCGGGCCAGCGCCCGCACCGCGTCGTCCTGGCCGACGACCCGCTTGTGCAGCTCCGATTCCAGGCCGCGCAGCCGCACCTTCTCCTCGGCCGTCAGCCGCGACACCGGCACCCCGGTGGCTCGGGAGATGACCTCGGCGATGTCAGCCGGGCCGATCTCCAGCACGCCCGTGCCGCCCTCGTCGAGCCGGGCCTGCGCGGCGGTGATCTCGTCGCGCAGCGCCGAGGCCCGCTCGTAGTCCTCGGAGGCCACCGCCTCGCTCTTGAGCTGCTCCAGCCGCTCGACCTTGGCCCGCAGCTCACCGTCGTCGGCGACGCCGGAGTTCAGGCGCTTGCGGGCACCCGCCTGGTCGATCAGGTCGATCGCCTTGTCCGGCAGGAACCGGTCGTTGATGTACTGGTCGGACAGCTTCGCGGCGGCCTCGACGGCCTCCTCGGTGTAGGTCACCTTGTGGTGCTTCTCGTACTGCTCCTGCAGGCCCCGCAGGATCGTGATCGTGTCGGCCACGCTCGGCTCGGGCACCTGGACCGGCTGGAAGCGGCGCTCCAGGGCCGGGTCCTTCTCGATGTTCTTGCGGTACTCGTCGAGCGTGGTGGCACCGACGACGTGCAGCTCACCGCGAGCCAGCCGCGGCTTGAGCATGTTGCCCGCGTCCATCGCGCCCTCGGCGCCACCGGCGCCGACGACGGTGTGCAGCTCGTCGATGAACACGATCAGCTCGCCGCTGTGCTCCGAGATCTCGTCGATGACCTTGGTCATCCGCTCCTCGAAGTCACCGCGGTAGCGGGTGCCCGACAGCATCGCCGACAGGTCCAGCTGCACGACCCGCTTGCCGGTGAGCACCTCGGGCACGTCACCGGAGGCGATGCGCTGGGCCAGGCCCTCGACGATCGCGGTCTTGCCGACACCGGCCTCGCCGACCAGCACGGGGTTGTTCTTGGTGCGGCGGGACAGGATCTCGATGGTCTGCTCGATCTCGTCGGCGCGGCCGATCACCGGGTCCAGCCCGCCTTCGCGGGCGGTCTCGGTGAGGTCGCGGCCGTACTCGTCCAGCGTCGGGGTCTCGCCCCCGCTGGGGCCGGACTTCGGCGCCTGCTGCGGTGCGGGGCGCTGGCTCGCGTCGCGCAGGGCCTCCGGTCCCGCGCCGGCGCCGCTCAGCAGGCGGCCGGCCTCGGTCTCGGGGTTGGCCGACAGCGCCAGCAGCACGTGCTGCGGGCCGATGTAGGTCGAACCCAGCGCGCGGGCAACGCGGTGGGCGTCGGCCAGCGCGGTGCGCGCGGCCAGGGTCAGCGAGACGGATTCGTCGTCGACCGGAGCTCCCGAGGCGGGCAGGTGTCCCTCGACCTCCTTGGCGAAGGCCTCGGTGTCCACGCCCAGCTGGCTCAGCTGCGCCCGGGTCGGGTCCTGCTTGGCGGCCGACCACAGCAGGTGCAGCGCGTCGAGGCTGCCCTGCCCGCGGTCGCGGGCGAACTTCGCGGCCTCGCCGACCAGCTGTTGCGCCTGCTCGGTCATCAGCTCGGTGATGTCGACTCGGCGCGAGCCGGCCGTGGAGTCGTCGGCCCCGAAGAAGCGAGCGAAGTACTCGTCGAACGGGCCGCCGACCGGTCCGAAGAACGTCGCCATGTCCAACCTCCTCGTGGCGGTCTTGCTCAGCATCGCCGCCATCTAATTGAGTCTGTCGCTATCAACCAACGTAAGCGAGTGCGCTGTAATTCCAAGTTGATCGCGGTGTGGTTCGCGTCACCCGGCGAATGCGGTCCGGATCCGTTGACCTCCAGCTAACTGGAGGTTCCAGGCTGGGGTGACCAGCTCGAACGAAGGGGACACATCATGGGAACGTCTGTGGATCGCGCAGTATTCGACGAGGCGTATGTGGCGGGCACCGCACCCTGGGTGATCGGTGAGCCGCAGCAGGCGATCGTCGAACTCGAACGCGGCGGGGAGATCTCCGGCGCGGTGCTCGACCCGGGCTGCGGAGCCGGTGAGCACACCATCCTGCTCGCCGGGCTCGGCTACGACGTGCTGGGCGTGGACGCCGCCCCGCACGCGATCGAGCTCGCTCAGGCCAACGCCGCCGCCCGCGACGTGCCGGCCCGCTTCGCGGTCGCCGACGCCCTGGCCCTGACCGGCGGCCCCTACGACACGGTCGTCGACAGCGCCCTGTTCCACGTCTTCGGCGAGCAGGACCAGCACCGGTACGCCCGCAGCCTGCACGCGGTGTGCAAGCCGGGTGCGACGGTGCACGTGCTGGCGCTGGCCGACGTCGAACCCGCCCTCGGCCCGGTCGTGGCCGAGTCGGTGTTCCCGCGCGTGTTCACCGGCGGTTGGCGGCTGGAGCGGGTCCGCCCGAGCACCTACCGGGGCATCGCGCGCGGCGAGCACGCGCAGCTCTTCGGCGTCGCCGACGGCGGGCGGGTCGACGTCCCCGCGTGGCTGGCCACGGCGACGCGGTTGTAGAGCGAGGAGGTCCCGGCCTGGCATGCTGGCGGCATGACGACCGAGGATGCCGCGTGCGCGGTGGCGCACGGTGAAGTACCGACCGAATCCGGGCAGCGAGTGCTGGTGGCGGTCTTCGCCTCGCCGGTCGCCGAACACCTGCTGCGCTACGGCCGGGACCTCGGCTACACCGCGGTCCTCGTCGATCCCGCGGGCGCCGACGGCGCGCTGACCGAGGTGCCGGAGCTGGGGCCCGACACCGACGTGGTCGTCACCGACCACCACCGCGAGGAGCTCGGCCCGGTCCTGCGCGACGCGTTGCGGCACGACGCCCGCTGGATCGGGATCATGGGCAACCCCCGCCACGAGGGGCCGCACGTCCAGGCGCTGCGCGACCTCGGCGTCGACGAGGACCGGATCAAGCGCGTGCACCGCCCCATCGGGCTCAACATCGGCTCCCGCACGCCACCGGAGATCGCCATCGCCACCCTGGCGGGACTCATCGCCGACCGCAACGACAAACCCGGCGGCTTCGAGTTCTGACGGCCTCGGGCAGTTGTTGTCATAACGAGACCAACCCCGAAGAGACATTCGCAGCAAGCGGGATGGTTCGTTCAGCGCAGCATTCCGGGCGTCCGGTTGGGCCGATCAGCCCAACCGGACGCTTTTTCGTGCCTGGCGGGACCGCTGCGAGGGGTGTGCGGCGGTCGGGTTAGCTTTCGCTGCCCGTCCGCACGTTCAGCTGGGAGTTCGCAGTCCGATGCCGAAGTTCGAGTTCACCGTCAACGGCGACGAGGTCGCGGTCGACGCCCCGTCCGAAGCGCCGCTGCTGTGGGTGCTGCGGGAGCAGCTGGGGATCACCGGCCCGAAGTACGGCTGCGGCATCGGGGTCTGCCGGGCCTGCACCTCGTTGATGAACGACGAGGCGGTCCAGCTCTGCACGATCCCCGTCGAGCAGGCGGCGGGCACGAGCATCACCACGATCGAGGGCCTCGCCGACGGGGACGAGCTGCACCCGGTCCAGCAGGCCTGGCTCGACCAGGACGTCGCGCAGTGCGGCTTCTGCCAGCCCGGCCAGATCATGGCCGCCGTCGCGCTGCTCAACGACACGGCCGACCCCTCCGACGACGACATCGACGCGATCGAGAACGTCTGCCGGTGCGGCACCTACTGCCGCATCCGCTCCGCGATCAAGGAAGCCGCCCAGAACATGTGAGCCGCCGCGACCCCTCGCCCGGAGCGTTTCGGGTGGTTATGCTCCGCGCGCCCGACGTCGGGTGTGAGAGGGAGGCTTCGCGTTGTCCGGGATCGCTTTTCGGGAACTGAGTCCGGTGTCCTTCCTGGAGCGCGCCGCGGCGGTGTTCGCCGACCGCCCCGCGGTCGTCGACGGCGCCCGCCGCGACACCTACGCGCAGCTCTGGGACCGGGCGCAGCGGCTGGCCGGGCTGCTCGCGGAGCGCGGGATCCGGCCCGGTGATCGGGTAGCGGTGCTCTCGCCCAACACCCACCTGCTGCTGGAGGCCCACTACGGCGTCCCGCTGGCCGGGGGTGTGCTGGTCGCGCTCAACACCCGCCTCGCGCCGTCGGAGATCGCGTACATCCTGGAGCACAGCGGAGCGAGCCTCGTCCTGGTCGACGCCGACCACCGGGAGGTGCTGGGCGAACCGTCGGTCCCGGTGATCGACTCCGGCGACTACGACGCCCTGGTCGACGCAGCCGAACCGCACCGCGTCGAGGTCGCCGACGAGCGATCGCTGCTGTCGATCAACTACACCAGCGGCACCACCGGACGCCCCAAGGGCGTCATGTACCACCACCGCGGCGCCTACCTGCAGGCCCTCGCGATGGCCTACCACGCCAAGCTCGACACCTCGTCCCAGTACCTGTGGACGCTCCCCATGTTCCACACCAAGCAATACTGCCGCGAACTACCAAGCCTGGTTGCGGTGTAGGGAGGGTTTGGCCTGGGGTTTGTTTGAAGCCTTGACCTGCCCCAGGTCTTTGTTGCGTGGGCTGGTGTGAAGGTCAGCGTGTCAGCCGTACCCCAATGGGCGGTTGCCCGGGTCTGTATTCCGGATCAGGAGGAGGGTTGGGCACCCATACACTCAGAATTTAGAACCTTGGGGCGCCGACGGGCGTGTCCTCGTGTTTCTTGAAACCGAACCCGGCCTCGGGCTAGTCGAGGCTAGTATCAACCACGCCGACGAGCTCGAGACATGACTACGTGGCCCACCGAACCAGCACCGGGCCTCTACGTTGGCTCGATCTCGGCCCGCGTCCGAGACCACCTCTGGCAGTACGTGACCAACGCCGTCGGGGCCGGGGCGGCTGTCTGTGTCCACCCCGACGACAACGAACAGCGTTACACCGTCAAAACCGCCGGTCAACGACGCCGACACCCCATCGACTTCGACGGACTCCAACTCATGGCCCTCACCAATCCAGAACAGCACCAAGATCACGAAAACGTGCAAGCCCCCTTCTAAAACACCAGGTCACGAAGTGTGCTCTCCACGTACGTGGAGGTGGTCCGCGGGTGGGCGAGGCGGTGTTAGCGCGCGATGGGTGTTCTCCACGCACGTGGAGGTGGAACGCTGTTCCGGATACCGGGCGATCAGCTGCGCTTGTGCTCTCCATACACGTGGAGGTGATCCGTTGATGTTGATGATGCGGCGGTCCATCCACGCGTGCTCTCCACGCACGTGGAGGTGGTCCGTCGTCCATCTGGTTGGTGCTGTACGGGCCGATGTGCTCTCCCCGCACGTGGAGGTGGTCCGGCGAACCGGTGGGCGATCACTACGAACGTCTGGTGCTCTCCACCGCTCGTGGAGGTGATCCGACCCCGTAAACGGCGGACGACCTCGACAGCGTGTGCTCTCCGCGCACGTGGAGGTGGTCCGTACACGGCGCTGTTCGTCGAGGACGCCTGGATGTGCTCTCCACGCATGTGGAGGTGGTCCGCGCGAGGATGTTGAGCGAGTCGCCCGGATTGTGTGCTCTCAACGCACGTGGAGGTGGTCCGACGAAGGTGACGCAGCTGCTCAAGGCGCTGCCGTGCTCTCCACGCACGTGGAGGTGGTCCGCTCTACGAGTCCATCGGCCCCTGGCTAGAGAACGTGTTCTCCACGCACGTGGAGGCTTGGTTGCACGACATCGGTTACGCTCCGGAGATCGGGCACACTAAGTTCCACCCTCTTGACGGTGCCCGCTACCTACGGAACCGGGGATGGTCCGAGGTGATCGTGAACCTCGTCGCGCACCACTCCGGGGCACGCTTCGAGGCGGCCGAGCGCGGCATGTCCGATGAGCTGGCCGAGTTCCCGTTCGAGGATTCTGTCCTGCTGGATGCCCTGGTCACGGCCGACCTCACCACGGGGCCGACAGGGCAACGCTTGACTTACGACGAGCGGATCGAGGAGATCTTCAGCCGCTACGCGCCCGAGGACCCGGTTCACCGAACGTGGGTGAAGGCGCGTCCGGTGTTGGCTGAAGCTGTCCAGCGCACCGAGCAGCGCCGCGCCGGTCAGGCCAGATAGGGCTGGTGTGGGTGTCGTCCAGCGCGTGATCGATGCGTAGACGCATCGATCGTGTGGACGTTGAGGTGATCGATGTCCGTGTTCCACGCCACATCTGAAACGGGAGACCCATCTCAGTGCGGTGTGCGCTCGGCCTCGGCACGGAGCCCGTCACAAACTGCCATGACTGCTCGGCGTACGTCGCGGGGTAGGTCACCGCGGCCGGCCGCGAGCGCGAGTTCGTCGAGTAGGCGCACGACCTTGTACCGGTCGAGTGGAAACGCCGAGAGTGTCACGTCGCCGGTGTCACGGCGGGCCTCTTGGTCGGCTTCCGCTTGCTGCTGGCGTGCACGGCATCGCAGCAGCTCGGCCGTTTCCGTGATCAACCGTTGTTCAGCCCACCACTGCTCGCGCTGCCGGGTACTTGCCATGCTGGCCACGGTAAACCGTGGGCACGACGAAACGCCCCGCATCTCCACGAACGGGACCTGCAGGGCGCGACTCCGCTATCAAGCTAGGTCTGCAGTTAGGCCGCCGTCATGACGGTCGACGGTGCGGGTGCGATCGGACGGGTCACCTCCACGTGTGTGGAGAGCACCGCCTGGCCTCGCTGCTGGAAGGCGCAGATGCCGGACCACCTCCACGTGCGTGGAGAGCACCTGCTCAGCTCGCCTGAGTGCCCGTTCAAGCACGGACCACCCCCACGTACGTGGAGAGCACTCGCTGCCACGGTCTGTGGCAGTCAGGCCCACCGGACCACCTCCACGTGCGTGGAGAGCACGGCCTGACCATCTCGATCCGCGCGGAGGCCGCCGGACCACCTCCACGTGCGTGGAGAACACGCTTCCCGCACCGGCAAGCCGCTGGGTGTGTACGGACCACCTCCACGTGCGTGGAGAGCACTACACCGGCGACATCCGCAAGATCCGGTGGATCGGACCACCTCCACGTGCGTGGAGAGCACGGCGTTGCCGGTCGCGTAGACGTGCATCCGGCCGGACCACCTCCACGTGCGTGGAGAGCACATGACCAGCAAGCGACGCGGACAGCGCCGATGACGGGAATTCGGTCGCGCACCAGCGGGCTTCGGCGTGGTGTGTCCCCGGCTTGATGGAGTCCCAAGGCTATTCGAGTGCGAAGACGGGTTGGGCGCGGTTGGCTGCCCAGGTTCTGGGCGGCCATCACGGGCGGTTCGAGGAGTTGAAGCCGAGGCTGCAGCTGGTCGATCAGCATCTGCCCTTTCACGGGCTGGGGGCCGCTCAGTGGCAGGAGGAACGTGCCCGGGTTGTAACGGGGTTGCGGGACCTGTTGGCGCCTTGTGTTCACCGACGGCGTTCGTGAGGGCTCTTACCCTTCCTAAGCCAATGCCGCGGGTTCCGCGGTTGACCTTCGCGTGTATGGAAGCATCTTCGTGAGCTGGGACGGACTATTCTTGGCACGCCTTGAGAAAGGCGGATCCGTCTGTGGTGTAGGGCCTCTCGATGTTGGTGATCGGAAACCGGCTTGTTGCCTCGGTGAGCAGACGGCGTGCGATTCCGCGTCGTTGCCATGCGGTCGCGGTCCAGATGTGGCCGATTGCTTCGTAGGTGCCGTCGTTGTCGCGGTCGTAGATCACGACGAAGCCGGCGAGGCGGCCGCTGTATCCCCAGGGTCCGTTCTCGCCGCCGCTGGCGGAGAGCGGGGCGAGCATGACGAGCCAGATGCCGGCGTTTCCTGGGGTGAAGTCCCAGCCGCAGGCTCGTTTGTAGACCAGTCCGGCGCGGTCGAGCGCGCTCCCGTGCCAGGTTCCCTTCGGGCCGGTGAAGGCGTCAGCACCGAGCTCGATGTCGCCGAAGTCGTGTGCGTCGGCATCGAGGTCGATTCCCGTGACGACGAGATCCCAGTCGCCGTCCCTTCGCGGTGCTTGCCATGAGATGGGCGGGCCGAGTTGACCGGTGGTGATCAAATCCGCCTGGTTGACCAGGAATTGGAACTGGGAAAGCACCTCAGGGAACGAGGCTTCGGCTTCCGGAACTACATCGCGTTGAGGGAGGAGTGAAGCCAGTGCGGTGTGCGCCGTTCGGTATGCCCTCTCAAGGTCGGGTGCCGAAGGGAACTCGTAGTCGGCCATGTGGGCGCTCCTGAACTTGCGGATACCGGTCGTGTGTTGGGCAGGTGCTCATCGTTGTGCTGGGGCAAGGGTGAGCAGGCCGCAGCCGTAGGCCTTGCTGGGGCCGATTCCGGTGGTGAGTGCCGTGGTGAAGGCGGTGTGGTCGGTGATGACGAGGTGGCCGTCGTAGCGGACTTGATCGACGGTGATGGTGTTGCTGCGGTCGTGTTGTTTGCCGGTTTGGCGGGGTGTGCTTGTGGTGGCGACGTCGGGCCGGTTGTCGCTGCCGGTGGGGATGACGAAGCCGTGACGGGTGGCTTGGTTGATCAGCCAACTGATCTGGTCTTCGGGCTTGACGATGGGGTAGCGGTTGTCACGTCGTCCGCCAGTGCGGTTGGGGTCGCGTTGGTCGGTGAGACGGAGGCGTTTGGTGGGGTTGGCGCTGAGCCGGAACGCGAGGGTTCGCCCGGGCTGCAGAGTTTCGAGGACATCGGTGAGGTCACGGGTGTCGGCGGGACGGGCGAGGTAGTGGTCGAGGTGGCTCCAGTCGGGACGGGTGTGGCTTTGGACGTAGAGGGTGTGGCCGTGGCGGGTGCGGTCGAACCGCCAGAGCACGCCGTGGTGTGCGCGGGCGGGGGTGTCTCCGGTGACGTCGGGGAATCCGGACATGACGGTGCGGTGCATGTTGTGCAGATCGGCGTGGTCGCGCCGGTAGTCGTGGGCGGTCGTGTCGGGGAACAGGCGGCTCAGGTACACGGGTGTGCTCCGGAGTGGATCAGGGATTCGGTGAGCTGGACGTGTCCGGTGCGGACAGGCCGCGTGGCGAACAGGTGGTTGCCCGGTGCGAAGGAGACGGGCACGTCGCGTCGGGGTTCGGCGAGCTCATCGGTGGGTTCAGCGTCGCTGAGGGTGCGCAGCGGGACTTCGCGCCCCTGTTGAAGAGCCTCGGTGGCCCGATGCAGGGACGTGGGCTGGTTTTCCAGCCAGGGATGCGCGTCAAGTGTCTCGTCGAGCGTGGAGGATGAGACGCCGAGGAAGGTGCTGGTGTGGTCGGGATGGACCAGTGGACGTGCGGGGACGAAGGCCTTTCGGCCGAGGTAGAGCGGCCAGTGCGGGTGGTGCAGCGCGGCGTGCCAACGCAGTAGCTTGTCCCGGTCGGGGTGTTCGAGGACGACGAGGAAGACGGCGTCGGCGAGGTAGTAGCGGTCGCTGATGACGGTCTTGTGGTCCTTCTCGGCGGTGTTGGGGACGTTGTTGACGGTGTGGAAGTCGCGCTCGACGAGCCCTTCCCGGTCGACGCGAACTCCCATGCGAACCTGCGCAAGTCGCTGAATGTCGCTGGTGTTCTCACGGGGGATCCCCAGCGCTGCGGCGAGAAGACCAACGACTCCGGATTTCGTGGGTTCGTGGGCGGTGTCGCGGTTCTGAAACCGGGAACGCAACCCCCACGACTGCATGGGGGCGTCCAGGCATACCGCGAGTGTGTGCGGGGTGCTCATGCGGTCGTGTCCAGCGCGGTGCTCAGAAGTCGGGAGGTGAACGTGTCGAGGGAATCGACGCGTTCCTCGGCGGGCAGGGGTGCTGTGTCGCTGGTGAGAGCGGCGCCGGCCACGGTGCGCAGGGCGCGGGAGCCGTAGAAGCCACGCAGCGTCTGGAAGTGTTCGAAAAGCCGCTGGGTGGAGGTGGTCATGAGGTCGTGGCCGGTGACGGGCTTGAGGAAGGCATTGGCCAGGTTCCACGCGCCCCGATCCCGAACGGTGCCGAGCAGTGTTTCGGGCATCGTTCGGGCGGCGGTGGTGCTTTGCTTACCGGTGGGGGTCGAGTCGATGAACGCGCCGAGCCAGGCCTGGGCTGCTTTGGCGACGAGTGCGTCGTCGGCGGCGAGATTTTCGCGAAGCTGGGTGAGGTCGAGGTTGGCGTAGCGGTAGTAGCAGGCGGTGTTGAAGTCGATGGTGCCGATCATGTCGGCGCCGGGTTCGTCGTTCTTCTTGAGATCGTCGACGGCGGTGTAGTAGTCGAACTCGGTCGTGACCGCGTGCGTCGACAGCGCGTGCGCGACTTGTGAGGCGGCGGCGATGTTGAATTCGGTGTTGTCGGCGATCATCCGTCCGAACAGGCCGATGTCGGCCGCATAGCTGGCGTCGAGCAACTTCCTTGTAGCCGCAGCGTCCTTCGACTTTTTGCTCTTGGTGAAGGCGGCCACCGGATCCTTGTCCGGGTTGGCCTTCTTCTTGCTTGTCGCCTTCTTGGCTTCCTTCTCCGCGGCTTCGACGACCTGGGTGAGGTCGTCCCAGTTCTGCTCGCAGTACTCCGCCAATGCGTGAGCGGCCTTGTTGCCGATGAATAGCAGGTATTGCGAGCGTCGGGTGTCGACGACACCGAAGCCGAGCCCTGCGAGGCCCGCGGCGAGGATGTCGGTGGCGCGGGGGTCGGCCTGGTGGTCTTCGGAGAGGAGGTCGGAGGCGGCGAAGATGATTCGCTTGGTGCGGTCACCGAGGTCGGTCTTGTCCAGGCCGTGCTTGATGAACTCGTCCCTCGCGGCGCGCTTGAGCGCTTGGCTCGACACCCGGGCACGGGGCACGCCACCGAAGGTCGCGCTCTTGGGGGCGCCGAGGTCGTCGCGGTTGAGGTTGCTGACGGGGAAGGACTGGAGCAGGTGTAGTTCGAGGATCACTGGTCGGTCTCCTGGGAGGCGGGGGTGTTGTTGGTGCTTGTCTTGCGGTGAAAGTCTCGGGCCCAGCGCCACTGGACGTCGCGGGTCTTGTTCTCGTCGTGCACGGGGTGCAGAAGGATGACGAGGTCGTCGAGCAGGGCGTGGAAGTTGACGGTGATGCCGTCGTTAGCCAGCAGGCGCAGTGCTGAACGCAGGTGTTGGGGCAGGCTGTGTGCGTCGGCGGCCAGTAGCTGCCGCAGCCGTTTCTGCGCGGTGCCGCTGGCGCGCTGCCGGTCGAGCTGCTGGAGGGCAGCACCCAGCGGCAGGCGGCTGCCACCGGTTTGGGGTGCGAGTGCGAAGAGCCCGGCGATGGTGAGCCAGGCCTGTTCTTCAGCCCGGGGCGGCTGATGCTCGAAGACGAGCGCGAGGGCGTCGTGTTCGTGACGGTGTTCGGTGATGGACCGGCGTAGTTGCGCGAGGGTCCGGCGCGCTTCGGAGACCAAGTGTGGGCGGCCTGATGTCAGGTTCCAGGCGAGGAGTTGGAGATGGTCGATGAATTCCCGGCGGCGTTGGGCCACCGGGGCAAGATCGCTGATGGTCATGGGCTTTGCGTCCTAGGGAAGGTGGCGGGCGAGCTGGCCGTCGAAAGTCTTGAGATGCTTGGCCACGGCAATTTGGAAGTGTTCGTAGGCTGCCGAAATCTCAAACAGGTGCCGGCTCTGACGTTCGCGCAGCTGGGATACCAAGCGGTCCGCGGCGTGGTTGGCCTGATGGCGAACGAATCCTCTCCAGTCGAGCACGGGCGGCTTGGGCGGGGAATCGTCGGCGACGGCCCGCCCGAGGTGCAGCAGGAGCTCGGCGAACTCGGCCGGGAGCTTAGGCCAGTAGTCCTGGGCTAGTCCGACGTTGCGTCGTGCGTTCCTGCGAACCTTGGCCGGTGGTTCGGCCTGAAACGCCAGTCGGCATTCTTTGTCCAGCGTGGCCAGCGCCTGTCCGAGGCTGTCGGCGAGACCGACGCAGCTGCCGATTACCTCGCCCAGCCACGGCTCGCGTGCGTTGAGCAACGCGGCGGGCGCTGGAAGTTGTTCTTGCAGCCAGGAGCGGACGGAACCGCCACCGCTGTCGTCGAGTTTTTGCCCGAACACGCGCAGGGTGAAAACGGTGTGCGGGGAGAGCGTGTCCCATTCGACTTGTTCGGCCACGTGCTCCAGCACACGAGGACGGCCGTTTTCTTCGGCCTCCACGAGCAGCATGTCCCGCGCGTGTCGCCAGACACCCTGAAGCTCTTCCAGGCCGACCGCGTTCCACTGCGGCCTGTCGTTGGCCTTTCCCTTCTTTTGCTGAAAGCTGGCCATGAGCTCTGCGCGGTAGAGATCGCCCTTGAAACTCGTGCCGGGCGCGATTACGGCACCCTCGATCAATTCACCGTCACCAGCCGGCCGCAGCAGAACTCTGCGAGCGGGCCAGGTCAGCAGATCCAGCCACCCGTAGGGCTCGCGTGCGTCCGGCGTGGACGGCGGGGGCTCCGCATCCCATGCCGGTCGATCGTCGAAGGCTGAAGACCAGGGCTTTTTGACGGGCGGATCGTATTCACAGGTGTTGAGGAGCAACGTCTCTTTCAGCGTGGCCCCCTCCACCAGGACTACGCCGAACCGATTGCACAGACTCTTGTCGGAGTTCTTCGTGGTGACTGGTGTTTTGGTGCCACCCGGGTCGTAGGCCTGAACCGTCACCAGCCAGCGCGCCGCCTCGGCAGGCGAGAGCTCGATCTGATCGTCGGCCCGGGTGTGGTCGAACAAGGTTCTGTTGCTGCCAGACGCACGGAAATGCACCAGCTTTGCCGCAGGGCCCATCTCGATGTTGTGCAGCTGCGGGCATTGCAGAAACGGGTGCTCGGCGTCGAAGAGATCGAAGCTTCGACTGTGCTTGTCGAGGTACTCGCCGATATCGGTGGCGGGAAGCGTGGTGTCGTTCCAGAGCGTGGCCCACTCGTGCCGGGTTTTCGGTCCGTCGAGGGCGTGATGTAAAACGGCGATGAGCAGACGGTGCAGGGCGGCGGTAACCGGCGGTGCCTCGGCATCCAGCCACCGCAACCGGTGCGCCTCCTGGAAGACCTCCCGCAGGCTCAGCACCCGCGGTTGGCCGTCGAGATCGAGGACCGGGATCCACGGCTGGCAGGTCAGGTCGAACGCGGGGGGTGTCGTCACTGCTCCTCCTCGATCCGCAAGCCCAGAACCTCGTCAAGATGGAACTGCACCGGCCCGCTCTGGGCGGCGTCGTCGAGGACGAGCGCATGGTGGTCGTACAGCCACCCGGAACGTCCGAAACAGTCCGGGACCGGCAGCGCCGAAACGACCGCGAACGAGGCCGCGGTGAGGTCGTCGAGGAAGATCTGCACCGTCGAGTCCAGCAGCGCCTGCACCTGTGTGTCGTCCAGTTGTCCAGGGGCCTCGAGATCGACCGGAGTGCCATCGATAGCTGTGGGATGCGGCGTGCCGGGGAGCAGGAGCACCACGTCGAACCGCTCGAGTCCGTCGAGAGGGTCTGTGGTCACCCGTCTTCCTTCCAAGGGGTGTCTTTGCGGGTGCGACTGGCGAGCGTGGGGTAGCGGGTCAGCTCACGGATCGAGTCGTTGCTGCCCAGGGGCGGGAGGTAGAAGCGACTCACCCGCGACTGCTCGGCCGCGTCCTGGCTGAGCAACCGTTCGGTCGCGGTGTCGAAGCGCCGCGCCAACCGTCCCTGCAGCTTGACTGGTGCGGTGTAGATCGTGTGCACGAGCTCGGGGGCTTCCGCGGGGAGCTTGAGTTCGGAACGGTTCTGTAGCGCCAGCCAGGTGCGCAGCAACAACGCGGTGGGATACACGGTGTGCAGGCCCCGAGCGAACTGCGGCCCGTTTCTTCCTTCGGGAGGCTGCAGCAACCCCAGCTCTGGCACAGGACAGGCTCGTGACTGCGGGTCGCGTTCGTGGCGGTGCACCCGGCCCACGCGCTGGATCAACTCATTGATGGGCGCGACATCGCTGGCGAGCAGGTCAAAATCCAGATCCAGGCTGTGCTGAAGAACCTGGGTGCCGACGACGAGGATGTGCGGCCGATCCGATGCTTTCGGCCCGAGAGCGTTGCGCAGGCGCGTTTCAACCTCACGCCGCTGCCGCGACGGAGTATGGCCGGTGAGCAGCACCAACTCCGGCTTTACAGGCCAGTCCTTGAACGCTTCCTTGAGTAGATCGTGGGTGTGCTGGGCATCGCGGACGAGATTGCGGATCACCAGACCGCACCCGCGCTCCCGGAGACGATCCTGCAACCACCTGGTCATCTCCTTCTCGTCTTCCAGGTGATGCACCGTCACCGGCGGACGCCGGGCGTTGACCTCCGACAGCCCGATTGGAACAGGCTCAGATTCGTCCTCGGCACCTGCCCACATGACCTGCTGGCCACCAGCCCCGACCACCCGGGCGGCGATCTCACCTGGCTTGCGGCGCAATCGTCCGGTGCGCCAGTGCGCGACGAACTCTTCCCGAGAACCTGAGGGCAACGTGGCCGACATCAGCACGACCGGGATGCCCAGACGACCACACCACCACATCAACTGGCACATCAACGTGCGCATGTGCGCATCGAGATCATGCGCTTCATCGATCACCAGGACCTTGCCCGACAAGCCCGTGAGCCGCACGAACACGTGCCGCGACGTGATCGCCGCTTGCAGCGCCTGATCGATCGTCCCGACCCCGACCGGAAACAACAGGCCTCGCTTCCGGGTGAACCACTCATGCCCGTCCCGGGCACCATCGCCATCCTCATCGACCGCACTCGGCTCAAGACCACGAAGGGACTGCACCAGGTTCGGCGGCTCATCGAGGCCCAACCGCTGCGCTACTGCTTCCAGCTCGGAGTGGACCTGAGCCGCGGTCGCGCGGGTCGGCAACGCGAAGTACATCCCCGACAAACCCAACCGACGCACCAACGTCGCAGCGGCCTGAAACCCCGCCCGGGTCTTTCCCTCACCGGTCGGCGCCTCGATCACCAGCACGCCCGGCTCGTCGCGCCCCGCCACAACCGCCTCGACGATCTGCTGCAACGGACGCGGGTCCTCGCCGAACAGGCCCGAATACGAGGTGTCGGCCGGCGGTGCCCACCGCCGCCAGCGCAGCTTGCTTTCGACAGCTGCTGCCGCGCTCCGGCGCGCCCCGTCGCGGTACGGGCGAAGGTCTTCAGGCAGGGGGAGGTCGGCGTAGCCGAAATTCCTGGTATCGGAGGCGATCCAGTCCGACACCGACGTCAGCCCAGCCAAGCCGACGAGCGCGGGAACCGACACCGACACCGCGTCCCAGGCGGCTTCAGCGGGATCACCGAGGCCCCACAGCTGCGCGACCTCGCACATGATCCTCGTCCGTAGGTCGTCCCAGGAAGCAGCGCCGCGATGGGCACGACGTCCGCGAGCTCTCTGGACCTCAAAAGCCGAAGGCATCGAACCGTGATGCCCGCCGAGCCCGAAAGCCAGCGCATCACCCACCTCGACGCTGGCGCCCCACCGCTTCAAACACTGACTCAGGTGCACGGTCGTGAGAACGCCATGCGTAGTCCGGGAAGCAGGATCCTTCGAGAACCCGTGCAGACGCTCCACCAGATCACGGACTCCGCGGCTGAGGTAGCGCACGGCGAGATCAGTGCGCATAGCCTGGAAAATCGGGCTGGCCTTGCCGATGTCGTGCCACCCGCACAGCACTGCGACCCACGAGCGGACATCGCCCAACGGCGCCAGCCCACGCTCCAGCTCCCGCCGAACCTCCGGGCCCAACACCACGTCGTAGAGCAGCTCGGCAACCGCCGTCGTATCGATCGCATGACACACAAGCGGATGCGGCTGAACGGCAGAACCCGCCTTCCCCCACGCCCCCGATACCGGTGCATCGACACCGACCTCGAACATCCACCACCCCAGAGCACACAGCCAACGCCCACGCGTTGATCAACCGTGCGCCACATGGTGCCGACGACCCCTGACAGCCCGAGGCCAAATCCGAAAACCGGCATCGAAATCGCCCGGACGGAGTAGCGCACGTTGGAGAGGCGGGGCGGCCGTGCCCCCGGAAGAACACCCCGCACCCGGTCGGCGGCGCTTAAACTCGAAGGCCCACGGTGTGAACACGCACGTGCTGCTTGACAACTCAATCCTCGGACAGCCGTACTCCAGCCCAGACGTTGAAGACTCGGCGACGTACCCGGGAGGTGAGCACGAAGCCACCGAACTCGTGCACCTCTGGGACCCCGACCTCGGGCCAGTCGAGGCTGGCATCAACCACGCCGACGAACTCGAGACGTGACCACATGCCCAACCTCGTCGTCATCCACACCACCGCCATCCCCGACTACCTCCGCGGCGCCCTGTCACGGTGGCTCACCGAACCAGCACCAGGCCTCTACGTCGGCTCGATCTCAGCCCGCGTCCGAGACCACCTCTGGCAGCAGGTGACCAACGCCGTCGGCGACGGCGCGGCAGTCTGTGTCCACCCCGACGACAACGAACAGCGCTACACCGTCAAAACCGCCGGCCAACGACGCCGACACCCCATCGACTTCGATGGCCTCCAACTCATCGCCTTCACCAACCCAGAACAGCACCAAGATCACGAAAACGTGCAAGTCCCCTTCTAAAACACCAGGTCACGAAGTGTGCTCTCCACGCACGTGGAGGTGGGCCGTCGCCCAGCGCGCCGTCCCCCCAGCTCATGCTGTGCTCTCCACGCACGTGGAGTGGAGGTGGGCCGCCCGGCGACACGATCCCGTTCGAGGACGAGCTGTGCTCTCCACGAACGTGGAGGTGGGCCGGCCTGGGCAGCGCGCGACGACTCCAACGCCCGGTGCTCTCCACGCACGTGGAGGTGGGCCGTCGTGAACCCGGCAGCCTTCCGGACGGTGGGTGTGCTCTCCACGCACGTGGAGGTGGGCCGCTGATGGAGCGCTACGGCACGACCCGGGCGGTGTGCTCTCCACGCACGTGGAGGTGGGCCGCTCAGCCGCTGGGAAAATGGGCACAACGTTCCGTGCTCTCCACACACGTGGAGGTGATCCGGACGTCTGGCTGCGCCGCTGTGCGGTCGGATGGTGTTCGCGCCGACCAGCAACAACAACTACCTGGGTCACGTGATGGTGACCAGTGCGGAGCCCGGTGCGGCGCGCCCGCATGCCGAGCGGCTCATCTCCGGGCTGCAGGTGCGCTACGCCGAGGAGGCCGGGTGAGTCCGCTGCGGTCCTTGGCCGAGCTGACCGAGGAGATCCGCGATGGGTGGCACGGCGAGCAGATCGCCGATGCCGCGGTGAGCCTGGGATTCCTGACCCAGCAAGGCGTGCGGCACGCCTCGCGCAGTACCTCCTACCGCAACCACGTGCTGAGCCTGCGGGTCGCCGACGCCGTCGGCTCGTGCGCGGTCGAACCCGGTGAACTCACCGAGGACGTGGTGCTCGACTGCGTCGGCGCCCCGGTGGCCGAGCTGCTGGATCACCCCACGACGGCGGTGCGCATCGCCGCAATGGACGCCTACCTGCAGTCGGTGCGGCCGCACCACCGGCACGCCGAGGAGGTGGTGATCGGGCGCGGCAGTTCGCTGCAGAAGTCCTTGCACCGGGCCAAATCGGTCGTAGACCTGCTGCCGTCCGTCCGGCGGGTGCTGGTAGTCGGCGTGGTCAACTCGCTGCTGCACCACCTGCGTGAACGCGGCACCGACTACCTGGCGTGCGACTACAAGGGCGGGCAGACCGAGTGGGGCGAATCGGTGCACACCGACGCCCTGTCCGTCCTGGCCGACTGCGACGCGATTCTGGCTTCCGGGATGGTGCTGAGCAACGGAACTTTTCAGCCGTTGCTGGATCACGCCCGCGCCACCGGCAAGCCGCTGGTGTTCTTCGCCCAGACCGGCAGCGGGATCCTGCCCTGCTTCCTGGGCTCCGGAGTCACGGCCGTCTCGGCCGAGCCGTACCCGTTCTTCTGGCTCGGCGGCGGCCCGAGTTCGCTCTACCGCTACCCCGGAGAGGATGCTGCATGAACCCGGACCTGCTCGACCTGGTCCGCGACACCCCACTCGCCCGAGTATCGACACCACTGCCGCAGCCCCATCCCGGTTTCTGGGCGAAGCTGGAATGCCTCAGTGCCGGCGGGATGAAGGCCCGCGCGGCGCTGTCGATGCTGCGCGGAGCACGCCGACGCGGTGAGCTGCTGCCCGGTGCGCCGGTCGTGGAGTCCACCAGCGGAACGCTGGGCGTTGGGCTGGCCTTCGCCGGCAACGCGCTGGGCCACCCCATCGTCCTGGTCGTCGACAAGGAACTCGAACCCGGCATGCGGGCACTGCTGCGCGCCCACGGCGCGCGGCTGGAGATCGTCGACAAGCCGCATCCCGAAGGCGGCTGGCAGCAAGCTCGGCTGGACCGGGTGCGAGAGATCTGCCGCTCGCTGCCGGGCGCCTACTGGCCGGACCAGTACAACAACCCGGACAACCCCGCCGGATACGCCGAGATGGGCGCGGAGATCTGCCGCCAGCTCGACCGCGTGGACGTGCTGGTTTGCAGCGTCGGTTCCGGCGGGCACAGCGCTGGGATGATCCGCACCGTGCGCAAGCGCTGGCCGAAGGTGCGCCTAATCGGGGTGGACACCGTGGGATCGAGAATCTTCGGCCAACCCGCCCGACCCCGGGTGATGCGCGGATTGGGCAGCAGCATCCACCCGCGAAACGTCGACTACCCGCAGTTCGACGAAGTGCACTGGATCGGCCCGGGCGAGGCGGTAGCCACCTGCCGGGCGCTGGCTCGAAACGCGTTCGTCACCGGCGGTTGGAGCACAGGTGCGGTGGCGCTGGTCGCTGCCTGGGCGGCACGCGTCGATCCCGGCTCCAACGTGGTGACCGTCTTCCCCGACGGTCCGCACCGCTACCTGGGCACGGTCTTCGACGACGAGTACTGCCAGGCCCGCGGACTGCTGGACACCCCGATCGCCACTCGCCCGGTGGAAGTCGCGGACCCGGAGGTCGAGGCCACCGGGTGGACGCGCTGCCGGACGGTCATCGACCCCCTGGAGAACATGGAGGTGCCCGCGTGAAGCTCGACTGGCGGGCGAGCGGCTTGGTGTTGCGCGAGCCGCTGCGGATCTCGCGGTCGGTGATGGCCGAGCGCGACGCGGTGACCCTGACTCTCGACGACAACGGCGACCTCGGCCACGGCGAGGTCGTCACCAGCGTCCACTACGAGCTCGACGTGCCGCGCATTGAAGCCGAACTGACCGAGGCGCAGGCGAAGCTGGTCGACCTCGCCCCGGAGGAGGCGCTGCGCACCGACCTGCCGCAGGCCTCTCCAGGTGTGCGCGCGGCACTGGACGCGGCGCTGCACGACCTCCTCGCGCGCAAGCGCGGCATCGCCGTCCACGAGCTCATCGGGGCAGTACCACCGGGTTCGGTACCGACCGCGCGCACGATCGGCATCACCTCGACCGAGCAGGCGGTGGCCGAGGCCATCGGGCTGGTCGGGCAGGGATTCCAGGTGCTCAAGGTCAAGCTCGGCTCCGGCGCCGATGAGCTCTCCCGGGTGGCCGCCATCCGCGAAGCCGCCCCGCACGCCAGGATCCTGCTGGATCCCAACGGCGCCTGGGATCCTGATGTGGCCAGGAGGATGCTCTGCGCAGCAACGGAGTTCGACGTCGATGCGGTGGAACAGCCCATCGCACCGGGTACTCCGGACGCGCTCGCGGAGGTCGCCGAGGCATCGCCGATCCCGGTTATCGCCGATGAGGACGCACGTACCCCGGAGGACGTGCGTCGGCTGGGCTCGCAGGTGCACGGGATCAACATCAAGCTTCCCGAATGCGGCGGCCTCCGCGCCGCTCGCGAGATCATCGACACCGCTGACGGCCTCGGTGCGACGTAATGCTGGGCTGCCAGGTCGCCAGTTCGCTGGGCATCGCACCAGCCGTGCACCTGTGCGGGATGGCGCGCTGGGTGGACCTCGACGGCCACCTGCTGCTGGCACGGGACCCGTGGACCGGGCTCAGCGGGGAGAACGGTCTGCTGCGCATCGCCGGACTCATCGGACTCGGGGTGCGCCCCGCGTGAACACCATACGGCTCTTCCGCAGCTACCCGCTGGCCGTGCAGGTGCTACTGGTCAACCAGCTCGGCGTGAACACGGCCTTCTACTTGCTGATCCCCTACCTCGCCGGATACCTAGGGCACGACCTGGGGATGTCGGCCGCTGTGGTCGGCATCGTGCTCGGGGTGCGCAACCTCAGCCAGCAGGGCCTGTTCCTGCTGGGCGGCTCGGCCTCCGACCGGCTCGGCGCACGCGGAGTGATCATCGCCGGTTGTGCGCTGCGCTCGGTAGGGTTCGGGCTCTTCGCCTTCGGCACCTCGCTGCCAGTGCTGCTGACCGCATCGGTGCTGTCCGGACTGGCGGGGGCGTTGTTCAACCCGGCGGTGCGCTCCTACCTCAGCCACGAGGCTGCTGAGCGACGAGCGGAGATGTTCTCGCTGTTCAACGTCTTCGCCAACGCCGGCATGCTGATCGGCCCGCTGTTGGGCAGCGCGTTGCTGCTGGTGGACTTCCAGGCTTCGGCGATCGGTGCCGCGCTGATCTTCACCGTGTTGACGGTCGCGCAGGTGCTTGTGCTGCCGGCCCGGGAGGTGCGGCGGCCGCAGAACTCGGTGCTCACCGACTGGCGGGAAGTGCTCACCGATCGGCGTTTCGTCCTGTTCACCGCTGCGTTGACCGGGATGTTCGCGTTGCAGAACCAGCTGTACCTGGTGCTGCCCATGCATGCGCAGAACTTCACCGGAACGGCGGTCTCGGTGTCAGTGATCTTCCTGGTGACGACGGTCGCCAGTCTGGCGCTGCAGGTGCGGATCACCCGCTGGTGCGACGGGCGCTGGAGCCGGGGGCGCGCGATCGCCACCGGCCTGGCCGTGATGGGCGGCGGTTTCGCGGTCACCGCGATCGCCGCCACCGTGATGCCGGGCCAGGCGGCGAGCTCTCCGGCCGAGACCGCGGTGCGACTGGCACCGGTGCTGGTCACCGCATTCACGCTGTCGGTCGGTGTGATGCTGATCCAGCCCTTCGTCTACGAGCTCATCCCCGCGTTCGGTCGCGACGACCTCTCCGGCACCTACTTCGGCGTGTTCTACCTGGCTTCCGGTGTGACCGCCGCCGGCGGAAATGCACTGATCGGGTGGGCGGTCGATCTGGCCGGAACCGATCTGCCCTGGCTGCCTTCGGTGTTGTGCGTGGCCATCGGCGTGTTCTCGGCCCTGGCCGTGCTGGCGATCCACCGGCGCAGCGGGATCGGCCCACGACCCACCGAGGAGGAGCCTTCGTGGCCCACACCAACTTCCTGACCGACAACCCTGCCGTCTACGAAGCGTGGTTTCCCGACCCTGAACACGTGGCAGCCCGGTTCACCGACGACGTGGTGCGCCGTTTCGACGGCGGCAAAGACCTCTTGGACGTGGGCTGCGGCACCGGGCGCGACGCGCGGTGGTGGTGCGAACACGGCTACCAGGTCACCGGGCTGGACAGCTCACTGGCGATGATCTCGCACGCCACCGAGCAGTGCCAGGAGGCCGAGTTCGTCGTGGGCGACATGCGCTCGTTCGACCTGCGACGCGAGTTCGACGTCATCACCTGCTTGGACAGCGCGCTGCTCTACTGCCATGACAACGCCGACCTCGAGCGCTTTCTGACGCGCTGCCACGACCACTTGCGGCCCGGCGGACTGCTCATCGCCGAAGCCCGCAACGGGGCGTTCTTCCTGGGCAACACCGAGCTGCTCGACGGCATCGCCGAGCGCACGCTGACCTACGACGGCCAGCAGTACAGCTCGCGCACCCGGCTGTGGATCGACCACGCCGGTCAGCTGTTGCGGAGAGAGCGCCGCTGGCGGCTGCCCGATGACGACGAACTCGTGCAGCGCTCGGCCTGGAGACTGCTGTTCCCGCAGGAACTGCGCTACTTCGCCGCGCACACAGGTTTCGAGGTCCTCGCGCTCTTCGACGAGCCGGGCCCGCGCACCGACACCCCGTGGACGGCCGACGCCGAGTTGTCCGAGCGCATGTCCGGTGACCGGCTTCATCTCATCGCCCGACGCATCGACTGACCCGACCTCGACTGACCCGACCCCGACAAAGTAGGAGATCGCCATGTTCGACCTCGACAGACGACGCTTCCTCGGCCTGACCGCCGCCGGGGCGGTCACGGCCGGTGCCGTGCTGGCCGGCTGCGCTCCGGCCGGTGCGCCGCAGGTGGGCGCGCCCAAGCCCGGTGGCCGGTTACGCGCGGCCTTCGCCGGGGGTGGTTCGGCCGAGGTTCTCGACCCGCACGACTGCGACCTCTACGTCGAGATCGCCCGGGCCAAGGCGCTGTTCGACAAGCTCGCCGACAGCGGTAACGACATGTCGCCGCAGCCGCGACTTGCCGAACGGTGGGAGCCCTCGGCCGACCTGATGACCTGGCGGGTCACGTTGCGGCAAGCCAACTTCCACGACGGGCGTCCGGTGCGGGCCGCCGACGTGCTCTACAGCTACGCGCGCATCACCGACCCCGGCAGCAAGCGCCGGGCCAAGGCCAGCCTGTCGGTGATCGACTTGCCGAACAGCCGCGCGATCGACGACCGCACCCTCGAGTTCCGGCTCAAGTGGCCCTACGCCGAGTTCCCGAACGCGCTGGCCACTCTCGGCGCCTACATCATCCCGGAGGGCACCGCGGACTTCAGCCGGCCGGTCGGGTCGGGGCCGTTCAAGTTCAAGTCCTTCGAGCCCGGACGTGCCTTCCTCGGTGAGCGCAACCCCGACTACTTCGACGGCGCACCGCTGCTCGACGAGTTGGAGATCGTGGTCACCAACGACGAGGCGGCGCGGGTCAACGCGCTGCTGGGCAAGCAGGTCGAGTACGCCAACGACCTCACCCTCACCAGCGCCCGCACCTACGAGGCGAGCGGCCAGCTACGGGTGCTGCGGCTGCCGCTGAGCAACTTCCAAGGGTTGGCGATGAAGGTCGACCGCCCGCCGTTCGACAAGCCCGAGCTGCGGCAGGCGATGTACCACCTCATCGACCGCGAGGAGCTGGTCCGGTCGGTGCTGCAGGGCTCCGGCCAGGTCGGCAACGACGTCTACGGCCAGGGCTACCGCTACTACGCCGGTTTCCCGCAGCGCAAGCAGGACCTGAACCTGGCCCGGGATCTGGTGCGCAAGGCAGGTGCCGAAGGCATGACCATCGACTTCGACACGTCCGATGCCTCCACCGGGCTCAAGGAGGCCGCGCTGGCCATCGGCGATCAGGCACGCAAGATCGGGCTCAACCTCAATGTGAAGCTGGGCAACAAGGACACCTACTGGTCCGACATCGCCAAGAACAGCGTTCTGGCCAGCTACCGCTCGGGCGGGTTGCCGCTGGACTCGCACTTCTCGCAGCGGTTGCTGACCACTTCCACGACCAACAACACGGCGTGGCGGCGACCGGAGTTCGACGAGCTCTACAACTCCGCCCAGTCCACTTTGGACGAGCGCGAGCGTACCGAGCTCTACGGCCGGATGCAGCGGCAGCTGTTCGAGGAAGGCGGCTTCATCTGGTGGGGCGTGTCGGACTGGATCGTCGGCTCGGTGCCGAACGTGGGCGGCATCGACGATAAGTCCCCGGCCAACACGCTCAACTGGGCCCGTTTCGACAAGGTGTGGTTGGCGTGATCGGTTATGTGGCGCGCCGACTCTCGCTCGGCGTGTTGCAGGTGCTGCTGGTCGCGGTCGGGGTGTTCGCGCTCACCGAGGCGCTGCCGGGTGACGCGGCGGTGACCATCGCGGGCGACAACCCTGACCCGGCCATCATCGCCGGCCTGCGCGAGGAGCTTGGCCTGGACCGGCCTGCGTGGGAGCGCTTCGCCGAGTGGCTGGCCACTGCGGTGCAAGGTGATTTCGGGACGTCGCTGGTGGGTCCGAGGGCGGTGGCTGAGGTGATCGGATCCGCGATCGGGCCGAGCTTGCTGCTGGCCGGTCTGGCGCTGGCGCTGCTGGTGCCGCTGTCGACCGGCATGGGCATGCTGGCCGCGAACCGCGAGGGCGGCCGGGTGGACCGGGCGATCACCAGCACCACGTTGGGGCTCTACGCCGCACCGGAGTTCGCGATGGCGATCTTGCTGGTCACCGTGTTCGCGGTGCAGCTGGGCTGGTTCCCGCCGACGGCCATCGGCAGCTCGCTGGTCGCCAACCCGGCGCTGCTGGTGCTGCCGGTGCTGGTGCTGCTGCTGCGTCCGATCTGCTCGCTGAGCAGGCTCATCCGGGCCGGCGTGATCGAAGCCCAGCGCTCGCCGTACGTCCAGCACGTCCGCAGGCTCGGGCTCTCCCCGGTGCGCATCCGCTTCTTTCACGTGCTGCCCAACGCGGCCGCTCCGGCGGTGCAGCAGCTGGCGCGCACCGCCGACTGGCTGCTGGGCGGGGTGATCGTGGTCGAGGCGATCTTCGTGGTGCCCGGGCTGGGCACCGCGTTGCTGGATGCGGTCTCGGCCCGCGACCTTCCGGTCGTGCAGGGCCTGGCCCTGGTGTTCGCCTGCACCACGGTGCTGGTCAACCTCGGCGCGGACATCACCGCCCGCGTCCTGTCTCCCACGTCGGAGGTGGGCCGATGACCAAGTACCTGCTCCCGGGCGTGCTGGTGGCTGTGCCCGTCGTGCTGGCGCTGCTCGGGCCGATGTTCGCCTCCGAGGACACCACCAAGGACGTGGCCTTCCTGCTCGGCGGCGGCCACCTGTTCGGCACCGACTTCCTCGGCCGCGACGTGGCCAACGAGGTCCTTCTGGGCGGGCGATCGCTTGTCGTCACGGCTCTCACGGCCACGGCCTGTACGTACCTGCTGGCCGTGCCGATGGGTCTGGTGGCGGGAATGACCCGCAGCCGGCTGCTCGATGAGGTGCTGATGCGCCCGCTGGACGTGCTGCTGGCGATGCCCTCGATGCTGATGTTGCTGCTGCTGGCCGCCCTGGCGCCCGGCAACATGTGGGTTCTGGTCGGGGTCGTGGCGCTGATCAACCTGCCGGACGTGGTGCGCATCAGCCGCGCCGCCGCGCTGTCGCTCTCGACCAGGCCCGCGGTCGAGGCGATGCGCCTGCAAGGCGAGCACCGCGCGCGGATCGCGGTGAGCTACGTAGCGCGAGCGATGCGCCGCACCCTCGCCGCCGATCTGGGAACCAGGCTCACCGGCGCGGTCTACCTGGCCGCCTCGGCGAGCTTCCTCGGCGTCGGCGTGGCCCCCGGCGCCAGCGACTGGGCAGCCATGGTCGACCGCAACCGCACCGGGCTGTTCCTGCAGCCGTGGGCCGTGGTCGTTCCCGCTGTGCTGATCGTGGTGCTGTCGGTCGGCGTGAACTTGTTGTTCGACCGCTGGTTGCGCAATCGCGACGTGAACTTCTTGGAGGCTCGGTGACCGCAGTCGCCGCACATGACGTGACCATCACAGCAGGGGATTGCACGCTGCTCTCGGCAGCGTCGTTCACCCTGCGCGCCGGGCAGATCACCGCGCTGGTCGGTGAATCCGGCAGCGGGAAGACCACGCTGGCGCGGGTTCTGCTCGGCGAGACCGCACCCGGGGTGACTGTCACGGGCACCGTCGAGATCGAAGGTGCCGCGGTCGATTCCGGCTTCGCGCCCGGCACCGTCGGCTACATCCCGCAACAACCCTCGGCGGCGCTGAACCCGGTGCGCCGCGTGGGCTCGGTGCTCGCCGAGATCGCGCGCCTGCACGTGCCGAAAGCACAGGTGCGCGAGCGGGTGCTGGAAGCGTTGCGGCAGGCCCAAATGCCCGACGGTCAACGATACCTGCGGCGCTACCCGCACCAGCTCTCCGGCGGCCAGCAACAGCGAGTGGTGCTCGCTCAGGCGCTGATCGGGCGTCCCCGCGTGCTCATCGCCGATGAACCGACCACCGGCCAGGACCCGGTGATCCGCTCCCAGCTGGGGGCCGAGCTACGCGCGGTGGCGGAGCAGGGCATCGCGATCCTGCTGCTCACCCACGACCTTGACCTGGTGCGCGAGATCGCCGACCGAGTGCTGTCCATCGAAGGAAGCGTCCTGGAGGAGTCCGATGTGGACTCACTGGACCGTCCGGATCCCGTCGTTCCGCAGGCGCAGGCGGGGGCCGATCCGGTGCTGCGGGTGCGGGGGCTCCGCGCGGGGCACCGCGACGGCGACACCCTGCACCACATCGAGCTCGACATCGCGCCGGGGGAGCGGGTGGCCGTGCTGGGGCGCTCCGGAAGCGGCAAGACTACCCTGGCGCGCTGCATCGCCGGGCTGCACCGCTTCCGCAGCGGAGAGATCCTGCTCGACGATCATCGGCTGTCCCCGGTGCTGCGGCGGCGATCGCGCGAGCAGCTGGCGCGGGTGCAGTACGTCTTCCAGGACGCCCGGGCTTCGTTCGGCGAGTTCACCCCGGTGCTGCACCAGGTCGCGCGCACGGCCGAGCGGCTGCGCGGGCTCGACCCGACCGAAGCGCGCGCTCGCGCGATCGAGGAGCTCGAGGCACTGGGGCTGCCCGAGTCCAGCGTCGGCCGGCTGCCTTCGGCGCTGTCCGGTGGTGAGCTGCAGCGGGCCGCGCTGGTGCGGGCCTTGCTGGCGGAGCCGGACGTGCTGATCTGCGACGAGATCACCTCCGGCCTGGACGCGCGCCGCCGCGAGGACCTGCTGGGCATCCTCGCCAAGCTGCAGACCAACACCCGCTGCGCGCTGCTGATGATCACCCACGACCTGCACGCGGTGGCCGCCCTGTCGCACCGAGTGCTCATCGTCGACGACGGCCGGGTGGTCGAACACGGCCGCACCAGCGCGGTGCTCGACTCCCCGCAACACGCGGCCACCCGAGCGCTGGTGCATGCCGCAACCCCGGAAACCGCAGGTCGCGACACATAGCGAGACACTAATCGCATATATTTTGCAACAACGATAGTCGATGAGGGAGGTAACCGTGGCGAAACTGGAAGAGCGCCGAGTCGGCCAGTACGTGATCCGCGAAGCCGGACCAGCCGACGCTGACGGCGCACGGTCGGTCATTCTCGACACCTTCTACCGTGTCTTCGGCCACGGTTACCGACCCCAATGGCATGCCGACGTCATCGACATGGACAGCGCCTACTTCTCACACCCGCGACAAGCCTTGTTCGTGGCGGCGTTCGACGACGAGATCGTGGGCACCGCCGCGGTGCGGGAGGACGGGCCGAAAAGCCCACCGCACGCGCCCTGGCTGGCCGAGCGCTACCCCTCGGGCACGACGGCACAGATCTTCCGCGTCTACGTCCGCGCTGAACACCGCCGCAACGGCCTCGCCCGCGAGCTGGTGGACATGGCCTGCCGATTCATCGCGATCACCCCGGGTTACGACACGATCTACCTGCACGCCAACCCCGACATCGACGGCGCTGAACCGTTCTGGAGCAGCGTCGCGAAACAAGTCCACGACGGCCGAACCGACCCCCGCCACAGCCCGGCGGTCTACTACGAGATCTCCATCCCCGTGGTGTGAGCACCGTCCAAGGCATCACCCCGGTGTGGTCAACCGGCGAAGGGCGGGTTGCGCGGTCGGGTCTGCTGGCTCGCAATTCCGTTTCGGCCGCACCGGGTTTTCGAGCCAACAGCCGCAGCATCTCAGCACGCGGAACCATTTCGACAATGATTTTCAACAACCGATGACCGTCGCTAGCATCGAAGGAACTGGCTGCGGTGGTGCTGCCGAGTGAGGGAGTCGTGGTGAGCGAGGACTGGAAGGTCGTTGCCGAGAAGCTGGCGGCGGATTTGCGGGCCGACGCGGTGGAGCGGGAGCGCATCGGTGCCGAGCCGTTCAACGAGGTCGACCGGCTCCGCAAGTCAGGTCTGCTGACGCTGCTCGTTCCGAGCGAACGCGGCGGTTGGGGAGCCGGCTGGTCGGCGGTCAACGAGGTGACGCGGATCGTGGCCGCCGCTGACGCTTCGGTCGGGCACCTGCTCGGGTACCACTTCCTGCAGCTGTGGCGAACGAGGTTGTTCGACCGGCCCGACGAGCTCGAGCGCCTGGAGCGCGCCACGACGACGGAGAACTGGTTCTGGGCCGGAGTGAGCAACCCCCTGGACGCGGCGCTGCAGCTCACGCCTGTGCCGGGCGGGTTGCGCGTGGACGGGACCAAGACCTTCGCGACCGGAACGAGCGTCGCCGACCGGCTCGTGGTCAGCGGCGTGCGGACCGACACCGAGGCGAAGGTGACGTTCACGATCGACGCCCGCGCCGACGGGATCTCCTACCCGGACGGCTGGGACAACCTCGGCCAGCGGCTCACCGCCAGCGGTGCCATCACCTTCAACGAGGCGTACATCTCCGACGGCGAGGTGCTGGGCGCCACCGATGACGAGGCCCCGGGAGCGGTGCTGAGGTCGTTGGCGGCCTTGGGCTTTCAGCTGATGCTCACCCAGGTCGCGGTCGGCATCGCCGAGGGCGCCTTGGCCGAGGCCGCCGACTACACCCGCACCCGCAGCCGCGGCTGGACTCCGTCCGGTGTCGCCGCCGCGGTCGAGGATCCCTACGCGCTGGCCGGGTACGGCGAGTGGGCGGCACGAACCCGGGCGGCACGTGCCCTGGCCGACGAGGCGGCCGCGCAGCTGTGGTCGGCGTTCGAAGCGGGTGTGGATCTGGGTGCCGAGCAGCGCGGTGAGGCCGCGGTCGCGATCGCCTCGGCGAAGATCGTCGCCAGCCGGCTTGCGACCGAGGTCGCCTCGGGGGTCTTCGAGTTCACCGGTGCGCGTTCGACGTCGAACGCGGTGGGACTGGACCGCTTCTGGCGCAACGCCCGCACTTTGACGCTTCACGACCCGGTGTCGCACAAGGCGCGGGAGGTGGGCGATCACGTCCTCACCGGTGCCTACCCGACTCCCTCGGGGTACAGCTGATGGACCTGCCGGTGCTGGCCGACAGCGTGCGGATCGCCGACGACGGAGTGTACGTCCTGGACCGTCGCGTGTTCCCACAGCGCCGCGAGTGGGTGCGGTGCGCGACGGTGGAGGACGTCGCGCAGGCGATCGAGGACATGGTCACCCAGTCCTCCGGGCCTTACTTCGCCGCGCTGTGGGGCATGGTGCTCGCCGCGCGCGAGGCCGAGGGCGATGCGAATCCCCGTGCTCTGATGGACAAGGCGGGCGCGCGCCTGGTGTCGACCCGGCCGACCAACAACCACTTGCGCAAGGCGGTCGACCGGGTGCTGTCGCGGGTCGACGAGAACGACCTGGTGGCCTCGGCGACCGAGGGCGCGCGGTGGGGCGAGCAGGTCTACCGCGACAGCAGTCGCGTCCTCGGCGAGCACACCGCCGCGCTGCTGCCCGACGAGGGCTGCGTGCTGACGCACTGCTGGGCGGACCTGTACCTGGTGGAGCTGGTGCGCGCGGCGCACGAGCGGGGGAAGCGGGTGCGGTTCGCCTGCACCGAAACCCGCCCGTACACGCAGGGCGCGCGGCTGACCGCGGCGACGCTGGCCGAGATGGGAGTCGACACGACGCTGATCACCGACTCGATGGGGGCCGCACTGCTGGCCTCCGGCGAGGTGGACGCGCTGGTGACCGCTGCCGATCGGGTCACGATGGACGGTCACGTGATCAACAAGATCGGTACGCTCGGGCTGGCGGTCGCCGCGCACGCCTTCGACGTGCCGTTCCACGCGATGGTGCAGGCGCCGGACGCCTCGGCGCCGAGTGCCGGGGACGTGCCGATCGAGCACCGCGACGGCACCGAGGTGCTGGCCGCCGCTGGGGTGTCCGAACCGGGAATCCGCGGCTGGTACCCGGCTTTCGACGTGACACCACTGCGATTCGTGACCACCGTGGTCACCGACCGAGGCCCGTTCGGGCCGCACGAGCTGGACAGGTACGAGGAGGAGTTGTGACGAAGCCCGGCGAGCAGATCGCCGTCGAGTGGGTGGTCCTCGACATCGAGGGCACGCTCACCGCGACCAGCCAGGTGCACGTGGTGCTCTACGACTACGCGCGGCCGAGGCTGGGGCCGTGGATCGATGAGCACCCCGACGACCCGGTGGTGATCGGAGCGGTCGAGGACATCCGCGCCCGCGCGGAGCTCGCGGAGACCGCCTCCACCGACGAGATCGTGTCGGTGCTGCACGGCTGGATGGACGCCGACGAGAAGGTCCCGCCGCTCAAGACGTTGCAGGGCCTGATCTGGGAGCACGGTTACGCGGTCGGCGATCTGACGACGACGCTGTTCAGTGACGTGGCGCCGACGCTGCGGTCGTGGCGGGAGGCGGGTTTGCGGCTCGCGGTGTTCTCGTCGGGTTCGGCGGCCGGGCAGGTCGCGTCGTTCTCGCGCACCACCGACGGCGACCTGACCGGTCTGTTCGAGGGTCGGCACTTCGACACGACCAACGCGGGCCCGAAGCGCGAGGAGCCGTCGTACCGGGCGATCGCGGAGGCGCTGGGGGCCGAGCCGGGGCGGATCGTGTTCTTCTCCGACGTGCCCGCCGAACTCGACGCGGCCGCCGCGGCCGGCTGGCGCACGGTCGGCCTGGCCCGTCCCGGTGAGCCGTTCGCCGACGCCGACTTCGGCCCGCACCGCGCGGTGAAGGAGCTGCCGGAGGTCGAGGTGGTGCCCGGTGGGTGACGAGGTGATCGAGATCGGGGCGCGCTTGGCGACCGAGTCCGCGCGCTACGCCGCGATGGGCTGGATGCGCGGCACGTCGGGAAACCTCTCGGAGGTGCTGTCCCGGGATCCGCTGCGCCTGGTGGTGACCGCCAGCGGCGGCGACAAGGGCGAGCTGACCGAGCACGACGCGGTGGTCGTGGACGAGCACGGCATCGCCGTCGACGGCGGCAAGCCCTCGGCCGAGGCGGGCCTGCACGCCCGGATCGCGTCGGTGTCGGGCGCGGGTGCGGTGGTCCACGTGCACGCGCCGGCCCCGGTGCTGGCCGCCGAGCGCTGGCCGGACGGTGTCGTCCTGCGGGACCTGGAGATGCTCAAGGGCTTCGGCCGCGCCGCCCACGACGACGTCGTGACGATCCCGGTGATCGGCAACGGCCAGGACATGACGGTGCTGGGGGATGCGTTCGAACGCGGCTTCCGCGCGGACACGCCTGCGCTGCTGGTCGCGCGGCACGGGGTCTACGTCTGGGGCGAGGACCTGCTCGAGGCTCGCCACCGGCTCGAATGCCTGGAGTGGTTGCTCCGGTTCGCCACGGCCACCAGCATGAACGTTGTTGAAGGGAGTGCGTGATGACGCTGTTGACGGTGTGGGCCGACGACGCCCCCGACGAGGTGCTGCTGCGGTCCACCGACGGCGAGGAGATCGCCGCCGAGCTCAAGGAGCTGGGCGTCCGGTTCGAGCGCTGGCCGCTGGTGGACCTGCCGGCCGAGCCGACATGTGACGAGGTGCTCGAGGCGTACTCGGACCAGGTGCAGCGCGTCGTGGACACCGAGGGCTACGTGCTCGTGGACGCGATGAGCATGATCCCGGAGGGCACGCCGGAGTGGGCGGAGAAGGCGGCCGTGGCTCGCGAGAAGTTCCTCTCCGAGCACACCCACGACGACGATGAGGATCGCTTCTTCGCCCGCGGCGCAGGCGTGTTCTACCTCCACGTCGGCGACCGCGTGTACGCGGTGCTGTGCGAAGCGGGCGACCTGATCAGCGTCCCCGCCCACACGACCCACTGGTTCGACATGGGCACTCGCCCGGACTACGTCTCGGTCCGCTTCTTCCACGACGAGGACGGCTGGGTCGGCAACTTCACCGGCAGCCGCCTCGCCGACTCCTTCCCTGACTTCGACACCTTGATCGCCTCGAAGTAGTCCACAGGATCGGAGCTGCGCGCGGCGACCACGGCAAGGATGTGAACGGTGTGGTGGGCGCCGGGGAACCCCGATCCGTTGATGCCGGGGGGTACCAGTAGCGAGAGCGCAGGTCACGTGCCGGTCGTGGCTGGTGGTACCGGGATCTCGAAGTGGATGGTCGGGCTGTACTGGCTGTGGTTCCGCGCGTCGTAGATCTCCTTGGCCACGCTGCGCCAGAAGGGTTCTGCGCCTTCGATCGCCGGATTGGTGTGCAGGTAGATCGTGTCATAACGCCCGGTTTCGGCGATGAACTCGCATGACTGCTCCACCAGGGCACGGGCGAGCCCGTTCCTTCGGTGTTCGGGATTGACGTAGGTGCGGAACAGCTGGGCGGTACCGGGTGTGCCGTAGCGGTCGGCGATCCACTTCGGGTGTGGTGGATTCTTCGGCCCACTGGCGCGGACAGCGGCCGTCCCGACGACTTCGTCACCAAGCGTGGCGACGAACAGTGCTTGGCCTGGTGTGTGGAAGTAGGTTCGTTCGAGGTCGATCACGTCGGCGTGCCACTCGGCAACGTATCCGTGGCCCATGACCCAGTAGAAGGTGTTCAACATCAGCGTCCGAGCATTGTCGATGTCTTCTCTGCGGGCGCGTCGCACCTCGTAATCCCCGAGCACGCGGACTTTCTCCTGCAGCATTTCCACCTCCACATGTTCAAATGAACAGATCATCATTGTTGCTAGATCTGTGCAATAGATATCACTTGGCGATTGACTGCGCGCGGTTCCTGCTGCGATGTTGGTTCGAACATCCATGTGACGGCGTGGAGGAAGCCGGTGTGAATCCGGCACGGTCCCGCCACTGTGAGTGAGGAGTCGTCTTCGTTCGAGCCACTGCCGAGTGTCCGGTGGGAAGGCTGAAGGCGACGTCGATCCACGAGTCAGGAGACTCGCGTCGTCACGCCGATTCGTACGGGGTCGCGGAGCCCCGGAGGAGGTCACCGGTGCGTCCGGATCAGTGGGTCGTCGTGTCATTTTCGGGCCTGTCGAGGGCTCGTCTCGTTGCTGTCCGCATCGCATAGGGCCATGCGCTTCGTGGCCGTTCCTCTTGCGATGTGGAGACAACTGTGTCTGTGAGTTTTCCTTTTCCGCGGCAGCGCGCTCATTCGGCGTTGGAACGCGTGATCGGTGATCGGGACGGGAAATCCGTCGAGGCGAAGACATCGGTGGCTTTCCTGACCGTGCAGGCGGCGCAGCACGTGGGGCGCCGCAGCGGTTATGTGAACGCGGTGCTGAGCGTGCGGGTGGGCTCAGCGGTGGGCTCCTGCGCGGTCGAGCCCGGTGAGATCGACGACGAGGTCGTGCGCGAAATCGTCGGGGCCGATTTGGCCGAGCTGCTGCGGCACCCCGTGACGGCGGTGCGGGTGGCCGCGCTGGACGCCTGCCTGGGGGATGCGGTGCCGCACGCGCGGCACCCGCGGGCGCGCTCGGTGCGAGTGCCCGCGGGGACCTCGCTGGAGAAGTCCACGGCGCGTGCCCGTGCTGTGGCTGAGCTGGTCGAAGTGCCGGCAGGCGGGCGGGTCGCCGTGGTCGGGGTGGTCAACTCGCTTCTGGCGGCACTGCGCGAACGCGGGATCGACTACGTGCCCTGCGATCTCAAGGGCGGCGTGACGGAGTGGGAGGAACCCGTCCTCACCGATCACCAGCGCGCGATCGACGGTGCCGACGCGGTGCTCGCGTCCGGAATGGTGCTCGGCAACGGCACGTTCGACTCCATCGCCGCGCTGTGCCGGTCGCGGGAGCTGCCGTTGGTGATGTTCGCCCAGAGCGGGAGCGCGGTGTTCCGCGAGATGCTGGGCGAGGAGATCACGGGGCTGTCGGCCGAGCCGTACCCGTTCTTCTGGCTCAGCGGCGGCGACACCGACGTCCACCTCTACCGAGGGGGTCTAGGGTGATCCC
Organism: Saccharopolyspora sp. ID03-671; assembly: GCF_045278815.1. NCBI lineage: Bacteria > Bacillati > Actinomycetota > Actinomycetes > Pseudonocardiales > Pseudonocardiaceae > Saccharopolyspora > Saccharopolyspora sp. ID03-671. Next base: position 1,081,642 of record NZ_CP134054.1, on the reverse strand, counting down.
GCTGCAGCAGGGCGCCGCCGACGGTGTCGCGGGTGGCAGGAAGTGCGAGTCGTTGCTCGATCTCATCGGCGACACCCCAGTGCTGCGCGTGGCGACACCGCTTCCGCGACCGCACCCGGGGTTCTGGGCGAAGCTGGAGTCGGTCGGTCCGGCGACCATGAAAGCCCGTGCTGCGCTGTCGATGCTGCGCGGCGCCCGCGAGCGCGGTGAGCTCCGCACCGGGGCTGCGGTGGTCGAGTCCAGCAGCGGCACCCTCGCCGTGGGACTGGCGTTCGTGGGCTCGGCGCTGGGACATCCGGTGGTCATCGTTGCCGACTCCGAGCTCGACGAGATGACCCGGCGGTTGTTGCGCGCCTACGGCGCCCGCGTGGAGATCGTCCCGCAACCACATCCGGTCGGTGGGTGGCAGCGGGCACGGCTGGACCGGGTGCACGAGCTGTTGGCGGAGATTCCCGGCGCCTACTGGCCGGATCAGTACAACAACCCGGACAACCCAGCGGGCTATCGGGAGATGGGCCGCGAACTCACCGTGCAGTTCGACGAGCTCGACGCGGTGGTGTGCAGCGTGGGAACCGGTGGTCACAGCGCGGGCATCGCCTCGGTGGTGCGCAAGCGGTGGCCCGGAGTGCGCGTCGTGGGCGTCGACTCGCCGAGGTCGAGCCTGTTCGGCCAAGTGCCCGGGCATCGCCTGATGCGCGGGCTGGGAAGCAGCATCCACCCGGGCAACGTCGCCTACGACCAGTTCGACGAGGTGCACTGGGTGGGGCCTGCCGAGGCGGCCGACGCGTGCCGCAGGCTGGCCGCGCGCAGCTTCGTCAGCGGTGGCTGGAGCACGGGTTCGACCGCGATGGTCGCCGCGTGGTGCGCGCGGGAACTCGATTCGGATCGGGTCGTGGCGGTCTTCCCCGACGGTCCGGACCGGTACTGGGAGTCCATCTACGACGACGACTTCTGCCGGCACCACGACTTGGTCGCACGCGCCGCCATGCCCTCCACCGTGGACCACCCGCGCGAGGCCGTGGGCCGGCGGTGGGCGCGGTGCCGCACCGTGGCTGATCCGTGCTGCCGACGAGCCACCTCGGGGCAGTGGTGCCCGGTGTGCGAGGAGGGCGCGACATCATGACGAGCAAGGGAGCTTTCCTGCGGTTGTCCACGCCCGCGCGGTTGCTGGTGGTCAACCAGTTCGGGATCAACGTCGGCTTCTACATGCTGCTGCCGTTCCTCGCCTCCTACATGAGCCACGACCTCGGCTACGGCGCGGCCGTGGTCGGACTCGTGCTCGGAGTGCGGAACTTGAGCCAGCAGGGCATGTTCCTCGTGGGAGGAACCGCCGCCGACCGGATCGGCTGCCGGCCGATGATCATCCTCGGTTGCGCGCTGCGGGTGGTGGCCTTCGGCCTGTTCGCCTTGCTCACCTCGCTGCCGGGCCTGGTCCTGGCCGTGGTGCTGACCGGACTGGCCGGGGCTCTGTTCAACCCCGCCGTGCGGACCTACCTGATGCACGAGGCGGGCGAGCACCGGGCGGAAGCGTTCTCGGTGTTCAACGTGTTCGCCCACGCCGGGACCCTGGTCGGGCCGCTGCTCGGCGCGTTGCTGCTGAGCATCGACTTCCGCGCGGTCGCGCTGGTGGCCTGCCTGGCCTTCGCCGCGCTCACCGCCGCGCAGATCGCGGTGCTGCCGCACCGGGAAGTCGAACCGCAGGGCAGCAGCGTGCTCGGCAGCTGGCGGGAAGTCGTGACCAACCGACGTTTCCTGGCGTTCACGTTGTCGCTGTCGGCCTACTTCGGCCTCTACAACCAGCTCTACCTGACGATTCCGCTGGAAGCCCAGCGCGTGTCGGGGCTGTCGTGGGCGATCGCGGTGGTGTTCGTGGTCTCCACCGTGATCGGAGTCTTCGGCCAGGTGCGGATCACGAACTGGTGCCGTGGGCGCTGGTCGTCGGGGCGCTCGACGGCGGTCGGGTTGGCGTGCATGGGGTGCTCGTTCGTCCCGCTGATGGTGGCCGGGCCGCTGCTGCCCACGCGCGAGGTGGGCGAGACCGGCCAGAGCTGGGTGCTGCTGCCGGTGATCGTGACGACCGTGCTGTTCACCGTCGGCCAGGCGATCACGAACCCGTTCGCGATGGAGTTGCTGCCGATCGTGGGCAGCGAGCGGCTCGCGGGGACCTACTACGGCTTCTACTACCTGGTGTCGAGCCTGGTTGCGGCCGGTGTCAGCTGGCTCGTCGGAGCGATGCTCGACGCGTTTTCCTCGCCGGGGCTGCGCTGGTTGCCGTGGCTGGTGCTGTGCGCGGTGGGTCTGGCCGGTGCGGCGGGCACCGCCGTGATGCACCGGCGAGGCCTGCTGACGCGGAATCCGGCACCGTGCCGGAACGATGAGAGGAAGGCAGGAGCATGAGCGAAACCGGCAAGCGCCCACTGTGGAGTCGTCGGAGGATGCTGACCACGGCGCTGGGTGCCGCGGCAGCTCTGCCGCTGGCCGGGTGCGCCGGTGCGGGAGCAGGGGGCGGCGGTCGGCTTCGAGCGGCGTTCCCGACGTCGGGCGCCAAGGAATCGCTGGATCCTCACACCAGCTCGCTGTTCGTCGACCAGGCCCGGGCCAAAGCGCTATTCGACACGCTGGTCGCCTACGCAGACGACATGAGCGTCGTGCCGCGCCTGGCCGAATCGTGGGAGCCCGACGGGACGGGCACCCGGTGGCTGATCCGGCTGCGCCAGGCCAGGTTCCACGACGGCCGGCCGGTGACGGCCGAGGACGTGCTCTACAGCTTCCGCCGCATCACCGACCCGGCCACCTCGGCGGCTGCGGCCAAGCAATTCGTTGGCGTGAACTTCGCCGTCAGCCGCGCTCGCTCGGCCACCGAGCTCGAAGTGGTGCTCAACAGCCCCAACTTCGAGTTCCCGTCGGCGTGGGGCGCGCCAGGCGCCGAGATCGTCCCGGCGGGCACGACCGACTTCCACGCCCCGGTGGGATCGGGACCGTTCCGCTTCGTGGACTTCCAACCGGGCGCGAGCGCGGTGTTCGCGCGTTTCGACGGTCACTGGTCCGGCGCCCCGACGCTGCCGGAACTGGAGTTCGTGCCGATCAACGAGGACTCGGCCCGCGTGGCGGCGCTGCTGTCCGGTCAGGTGCACTATGCCCACGACATCGGCGCGAACGCTGCGCGCCAACTCGAAGCCGATCAGCGGGCCCAGCTGCTCTCGGCCGAGCGCAGTACCATGCAGGCGGTCGCGTTCAAGGTCGACCGGGCACCGTTCCGCGACCCTCGCGTGCTGCACGCGGTCCTGCGCGGCGTGGACCGCCGGGCGCTCGTCGACGTCGCTCTCAGCGGCAAGGGCGACGTGGGCAACGATCTGTTCGGCAAAGGACTGCGCCACTATGCTGAGAACGTGGCGCAGCGACCGCGCGACGTCGACCGCGCGAGGGCGCTGCTGCGCGACGCGGGTGCCGAGGGCTTGGCGTTCGATCTGCTGACCAGCGGCGCCGACCCGTACTTCGAGCCGGCGGCGATGCTGATCGCCCAGCAGCTCGGCGACATCGGCATCCGAGTCACCCCGCAGGTGCGCCCTTCGGAGACGTACTTCTCCGACATCAAGGAACAGGGCGTGGCCGCGCACACCAGGACCGCGGCCCTGCCGGTGGCGGCATTCCTCGGACAACGGATGACCAGCGGCAGCGGGACCAACAACTACACCCACTTCCAGTCGCCCGAGTTCGACGCGCTGTTCAGCACGGCGCTGGCCACCGCCGACGAAGGAGAGCGGGCGCGGCTGCTCTCCCAGGCCCAGCAGCTCGCGCACGAGCGCAGCGGGCTGATGGTGTGGGGCTTCAGCAACTGGAACGTCGCGGTCACCGGCGACGTCCGGGGCTTGCGGGCGGCCACGCCGAACTCCCTGGACTGGGCCCGGTTCGACCGCGCCGAGCTGGGTTGATGCCGAAGTTTGCGATCAGGCGGCTGGCCACGGGACTCCTGCAAGTCGTCGCGGTCGTCACCGGCGTGTTCGTGCTGACTACCTGGCTGCCGGGCGACACAGCGGTGGTCGTGCTGGGCGAGAACGCCACCGAACAGCAACTGGCGGCACTGCGCGACCAGCTCGGCCTGGACCGCCCCTGGCCGGAGCGGTTCCTCGACTGGGTCGCAGGCCTGGCCCGAGGTGATCTGGGGACGTCGCTGCTCACCGGGCAATCGGTGAGCGAGCAGCTCGGTCGAGAACTGATGAGCACCACGATGCTGGCCATGCTGACGCTGCTGGTCGTGCTGCCGCTGGCGGTGCTGATCGGGGTGCTCAGCGGGGTGCGGATGGGATCGCGCACCGACCGGGCGCTGACCTCGGCGATTGTCGTGCTCGACGCCATTCCGGAGTTCGCCCTGGGCATGGTGCTGGTCGCCCTGTTCGGACTGCAGCTCGGCTGGTTGCCCGCCACCGCGGCCGGGCTGTCGGGTCTCTGGCTGGCCGAGGAGCCGGCGGTGTTGGTGCTGCCGGTCACCGTGCTGGTGTGCAAGCAGTTGTGCGCGCCGACGCGGCAGATCCGGATCGGAGTGGCAGAAGCGGTCGAGGCCGGATACGCGACGCACCTGCGAATGCTCGGTGTGCCGGAACGGACGGTGCTGATGCGTCACGTGCTGCCCAACGGACTCGCACCGGCTGTCCAGCAGCTCGCCCGAACCGTGGACGGCCTGCTCGGTGGTGTTGTCGTGGTGGAGGCGTTGTTCGGGCTCACCGGGGTGGGATCGGGATTCGTCGACGCCGTCAAAGCCCGCGACCTTCCCGTGGTGCAGGGGTATGCGCTGGTGTTCGTGCTCACGACCGTCCTGGTCAACATCGCCGCCGATGTGGCGGCACGTCGGCTGATTCCGCAGCGGGAGGTGGTGGTGTGACCACGACGAACCTCCTGCGCGCCGTGACGGGATGGCTGCTGCTCGGTATTCCGCTGTGCCTGGCCCTGCTGGGGCCGGTGTTCGCCGGGACCACCCGGTCGGAAGCCGGTCCGCTGCTGTCACCGGACTCGGCACACCTGCTGGGGACCGACGCGCTCGGCCGGGACGTGCTCGCGCTGGTGCTCTCCGGTGGGCGCACGGTCGTCGTGCTCACCGGGGCGGCGCTGGCGCTGGCCTATCTCGCGGGCGTCCCACTGGCCTTGGTGATGGTCGGCCAGGCGCGGCAGTGGATCGACCAGGCATTGCTGCACGGGCTGGACGTGCTGCTCGCGCTGCCTGGCCTTCTCGTTCTGCTGGTGCTGGCCGCGACCGGCAGGCAGAGCGCGGCGAGCCTGGTCGTGGCGGTCGCCGTGCTGCAGCTCCCGGCGATCGTGCGACTGGCGCGCAGCGCCGCCCTGGCCCCGGGTTGTCGCACGGTCGTGGAAACCATGGTCCTGCAAGGCGAACCGTGGTGGCGGATTCACCTATGGCACACCGGCCGTGCAGTGCTCGGTCCGGTGGCAGTGGACGCGGGCAGCCGACTGATCCTGGTGTTGCAGCTGATGGCGTCGGCTAACTTCCTCGGCTTGGGTCTGCCCGCCTCGGCCAGCGATTGGGCAGTCCTGGTGGAACGCAATCGCGAAGCCCTGTTCCTACAACCGCTCGCCGTGGTCGCGCCCGCGTTGTTGCTGGTCGCTCTGTGCACCGGCGCCAACCTCGTGGTCGACCGCACGGCAGCGAAACGAAGCGAGGTCGCGGCGTGAGCGAACCCATCCTCGTCGTGCGCGGGCTCCGCGCCGCCGCGGGTGACCACTTGTTGCTGAATACCGTCGACCTGGACCTGAGACCGGGCACCGTGCTGGCGGTCATCGGCGAGTCGGGCAGCGGCAAGACCACGCTCGGACTGGCGTTGCAAGGCGAATCCCTACCCGGCGTCGCTCTTTCCGGCAGCGTCCGGCTGCACGACACCGAACTTCTGGGCTGCACGGATGCGCAGCGGCGCCGCGTGCGTGCCGGGAAGACCGCGGTGTTGCCGCAGCACCCGGCCGGTGTGCTCAACCCGATGCGGCGCGTTGGCACCGTGCTGCGCGAGCTAGCAGCACTACGTCACGCGGATCGCCGCACACGTGACCACGCCGTTCGGGACGCGATGACGGCAGCCCAGCTGAACCCGGAAGCAGGCCTCCAGCGCCGCTACCCGCACCAACTGTCGGGAGGCCAGCAGCAACGCTTCGCGCTCGCCCAAGCACTGATCACCCAACCCGGCATCGTCGTCCTCGACGAACCCACCACGGGTGCCGATACCATCACCACATCCGAAACCGCCGACATGTTGGCAGCTCTCGCGGCCAACGGGACGGCGTTGGTGCTGCTCACCCACGACCTGGCACTGACCCGCAGGATCGCGCACCACACGCTCGTCTTGCACGGCGGCCGGATCGTCGAACACGGGACAGCCACGCGATCGCTGCCCGCGCCTACCCACGCCCACATCAGAAAGCTCCCGGCAGCGGAGCGACACCTGTCCGCCAATGCCGACGTCACTCGGGCCGGTCCTGAGCCTGTGCTGCGTGTTGACAACATCGGTCGTCGGGCAAAGAACGGCACGCCTCTGATCAGCGGCGTGGATCTGACCGTGCACTCCGGCTGGTGCGCCGCGATAATCGGGCGGTCCGGAGCAGGAAAGACGACCCTGGCCCGCTGCCTGGCCGGGCTGACCCGTCCGGACACCGGCCGGATCCTCCTCGGCGACGTCGAACTGGCCCCGACGGCACGTCGACGACCTCGCGAACACCGCCGCCACGTGCAGTACATCCACCAAGACAACCGCGCCGCGTTCGACACGCGGAGTCCAGTGGTGCACCAGGTCGCCAGAACCGCGGAACTCCTGAGAGGCCTTTCCCGCCCGGACGCACTCCGGGAGGCCGGAGACGCGCTGGCCACACTCGGGCTGGAGTCGGCGCACACTCTGAGGCGCCCCTCCGGGCTCTCTGGCGGTCAGCTCCAGCGCGCGGCCCTGGCGCGCGCACTGCTGGCCCGCCCATCGGTGCTGATCTGCGACGAGATCACCTCATCGCAGGACGTGGTCAACCAGTCCGACCTGCTGCGCGTACTGGCTACCGTGAAAGCAACGTGTCACACCAGCATCGTGCTGATCAGCCACGATTTCACCGCGGTGTCCGCGCTGGCTGACGAGGTGCATCTCATGCAGGGCGGTCGCCTCGTCGAATCGACCACACCACGTGAGTTGTTCAACGCCCCGCGATCCGAGTTGGCATCCAACTTGGTTGCAGCGGACCGGAAACTCCGCCGGGGTCAGCACGTGACGGACGGCTGATCCACGGCACGCGACGGGATGGTCCAGCTTGCCAGGAGTGTGAACCTTTCCGCGGTGGGGCTGTCCTCGTCTGCACTGTAGGCCGTGATGGACAGCCTGTCTCCGCCGGGCATCTCCAATGTCGGCGGCGCCTGTCGGCCAACGAAAAGACGTCAACACAGCACATGCCCGACTACGTGGCCCGGGAGAACGCGCGAACGCCCAGCTCAAGTCCTGGAATATCCTGCGCAAGATTCGTTCCAGCCCACGACAGACGACCAGGCTCGTCAACGCCATCCGCAGCGTTATTCATGCAGGCTGTGCCAAAGTGGAAAACGTTCACTGATGGCTGCTTCCGATCCTATCGGACCATGATTTGGGGCTTTCCGTGAAAGCGGGGGAACCTCACCTGGCGGGATCGGATCAAGCAGGCCCACTTCGGCCGTGGCCAAAGGGGGCGTAAGTACCGAGGAGCGAGCTGCACCGTGAGTAGGAGGGGCCCGGGACCTGGGGTGCGGGCCCACGGTGGCGAGTTGGGGTCAGTCGTCCGCGTTAGCGGTGGTGAGCTGACGAGGAGTCAGCTGGCCGGTCGGGGTGAACTGACCGGTGGCTTCATCGAGAAACTGGACTTCGGCGGCGCCGATGTCGAAGTACATCCCGGTCAGCTGAAGAGCGCCGTTGTCCACCCGTTCCCGCACTCCGGGGTAGGTGAGCAGGTTGTCCAGTTGCTGGGCAACGTTGGCCCGACATAGGTTCTCGTGCGACATCGACCCGTGCTCGTCGTTGCTTGTGGTGTCGACGCGGTATCGGGCCAGGGTGTGGGTGCCATGTTGGAGCCATGCGTCCAGACCGGTAGTGGGACTGTTTTCGCCGTGGCCGTCCATGAGCGCGCGAATGGCTCCGCATCCGGAGTGGCCGCAGACCGTGATGTCGGTGACTTCCAGCACCTCGGTGGCATATTCGATGGCAGCGGCTACGGAGTGGTCGATTCCCATGGTGGTGGGGTCGACGTGGTGCTGTGGCACGAGGTTGCCGACGTTGCGCACGATGAACAGATCGCCAGAACCGCTGGTGGTGATCAGGTGGGGCACGATGCGGGAGTCCGCACAGGTGATGAACAGCTGCGAGGGTGCCTGCCCGCCGGCCAAATCTTCGAAGAGGCCGCGGAGTTTGGGTGCCACGGTGCGCTGGAACTCGTCAACGCCCGCGAGCATCTGCTGTCCCGGTGACGTCTCGGATTGCTGGGTCGGACGGGGCAGGAAGGCTGGCTTGGCCGGGGTGGATTTGGGTCCACCTGCGCCGTGTTCGGAGGCGTTGTGGTATCAGGCTTCGTGGATCTCATCGATGTCGACCTTGCCGCCAAGACGCTCCTGGGCCGTGCGCCAGTTGTGCAGCGCGTCGAAGGCGGCGTGGTCGAGGAAGTCCACAGCCAGGTCAACGTCCACGCTTGACCCGGCCGGGATCTGGGCCAGAGCGCGGGACAGCTTGGGCACCACGGCGAAGGTCAACGAACCTTCGACTACCACGTGCCACCGCTCGCCCTTATGCTCGGTGCGGACCGTACACCGCGTGAGCCGGAACAACGTGAACGCCACCGCTGTTCCGAGGCCCAGTAGCACACCGTCCATGAGGTTCAGGCAGACGACCCCCAGTGCCGTAATCAGATACAGCGGCAGCTCCCGATGACGCTGCAGCGCACGGATTTCTTTGATTTTGATCAGTTTGAGGCCGATCATCACCAGCAAGGCCGCCAGCACCGCAGTCGGAATCTGGCGGAGGAGTCTGGCGGCTAGCAACACGAACAAGATGACCCAAACACCGTGCAGAATCGTCGACACACGACTGCGGGCGCCAGCGGCCACGTTGGTGGAACTGCGCACGATGACACCGGTGATCGGTAGACCGCTGAGGCCACCGGAGACCCTGTCCCACCATCTCGCGGTTGAGGTCGGCGCGCGGACCATCGTGCATCCGGTCCACCGCGATCGCCGAGACCAGCGATTCGATGCTCGCGATCAGAGCCATGGTCACTACGGCCAACGCGATGCTGCCCCAATTCCCACTCGGGAAAGGCGGGTAGAACGTGGTCGTTCAACAGGTCATCGGGAAGGTTCACCCTGGGCACATCCAGCCCTGCGACCCAGGCCGTGGCGGTGGCCAACACCACCGCGATCAGCTGCGAGGGCACGGAGCTGACCTGTCGCGGCAATCGCGGCCAGACCAGCAGCACGCCGACGGTGAGAACGCCCAGTCCCAAGGCAGTTGGGTTCACCTGTGCCAGCTGGCCCGGCAGCGAGGCCAGGCTTTCCGGGGCCGAAGTGTGCGGCTGCCCGCCGAACACCACATGGATTTGTGCCAGGACGATCACGATGCCAATACCGGCGAGCATCCCCTGCACGACCGCCGGTGAAATCGCCAACGCAACCCGGGCAACTTTGGACATGCCCAGCAAGATCTGCAGCAGGCCAGCGCCAATCTCAATGGGCACATCGGGCGTCCGATGAACCTCGTGTCGATCCTCACACGCGCGATCCATACACGAGTGTTCCTCAACGATTACGAAAAGGGCCTGAATAACGCTGTCAGAATGTACGTGATCAAGACCGTAAAAGGATTAGTCGGGACTACCCTGAGTATCGGGATGCTTGGGAAAGGCCGAGTAGAGAATGCAGGAGCGCGAGCGGAGATCGACACCGATGGGAAGTGAGGCATCCTGTGGCCGATCAGCTCACCACCTGGCTACGCACAATCGTCCCGCCACTTGGTCCGCGGTCATCACCGCGCTCGCCACCGCCGGCGCTCCCCGCCTGGCTCACCAACTCGCTCGGCCATACCGGGCCACGCTCGTCGTGTTGCTCGTGCTCGCCACGGTCTACGCCCTGTTGCGCTGGGGGGACCGCGGCCTCCCGTACCGATCGCGAATCTACTGCTTGGAACCGCGGCCAAGCCGAAAGACCCTGGCCACGCAGGCACGTGACGTGAATCCTGTGTGGGTCTGGCGGGGCGGCCAACACCGCGCCAGCCGTGCACTCTCTCAGCAAAGACACAACCTAGATCACTGCTGTTCTTGCTAAGCGTGGTGCCTGCGCGCGGGTGGTCTGGTCGTGCATGCCGCTGCGATAACTAGCAGCGGTAGAGAGCACAAGACGGCCAGTGCGCATTGGTAGGAGTCGAACCACGTTCTGCCGAGTGCGAGAACGAGTGGGCCGAGTGCGGAAGCGCCGATGATGACCGAGTGCACGACGCCGCGTAAAGCTCCGAGATGGTGGGGGCCGAAGCGGTCGATGAAGACCACCGCCTTGAGCGTGCGCACCCCGCCGGTGCAGGCACCGAGTGCCAATCCGTATCCGATGGCCGCCCAGCCAGGTCGCACCCACGCTGCGCTGATCGTGGTGAGCGCGAGGATCGCCATGATGGCGATGGTGAGCGCGCGGTCACTGATGTGATCGGATAGCCACCCCACGAGGAAGCTGGCGAACAGTCCGGCGATCAGCTGCGGGATGAAGTTCGCGGCAGCTTCGGCGACGTCTAGCCCACGTTCACCCAGCAGGGAAACTTGGTGGAAGGTCAACGCGGTCGTCACCAGGCTGCACACGCCCGCACCGCTGATGACGACCCAGAACACCGCTGTCCGGCTCACGCGCCGGAGAGTCCAGTCGGCAGTGGCGAGCGCTGGCCCGGCTTCGACCGTGCTGAGGCTCGCAGTAGCGTCCTCCTCTGCGCGCACGCGCCGCGGCAGGACCAGCAGCGCGGCCGGTACGGTGAGCGCGAGGACGGCGCAGCCTTCCAACTGCCAGGCGGTGCGCCAGCCGAGCTCGCCGATGAGCCGCTCGAGGACCAATGGAGCCAGCGAGATAGCGGAGGTGCCGATCGCCGAGACGACGCCCGTCGCGAAGCCCTTGCGCTGCTGTACGTAGACCGCGACGGTGGTGGTGGCCACGAGGCTCAGCGCTCCCTGCCCGCCGATGCGGATGCCAACGAAGGCCGCGGTCAGGCCCACGATTTCGGTAGCGGTGCCGGCCGCCAGCAGGATACTGCCGAAGCAACATCCGATGACGGCCATAACCCGGCGCGGTCCGAAACGATCGAGCCCCTTTCCCAGCAGCGGCATCGCCACCGCGCCCGCCAGCGAGCCGATCAGATAGGCCGTGGCCACCGACGAACGAGACACGTGCAGGGATGTGATGAGCGGGTCGACGAACACCGAGATGCCCGCGGTCTGCCCAGGAGCCGTCATGGCTAACGCCACCGAAGCCGAGGTAATCACCCTTCGGCGGTAACTCCGCGTGGAACCCCCGCGGCCTGCTTTCGCCCCCTCCGACATGAACCGATCGAAGGTGATCGACACGAGCGCTCCTTTTCAAGTGTGCGGAAGTGCGCGACCGGATTCGGTCAGGGTTTGAAGAACGAGGAGTCGTGGGTCTGTCCGAGTGCTGCCCGTCCGATCGTCGCGAGGATGTGATCGTTGTTGTCGTGACGCGCGTAGAAGGTGAGATCGCGCAGGATGCGTTCCACGGGGCTGGGCCGAACCAGGCTGCGGGCTCCGCAGGCGCGGACGCAGTGGTCCACCGTGTCCAGCGCTAGATGTTCGACGAGGTGGCGGGCGCGGTTACCGGCGCGTTGCGCTTCGAGGCGACGACCGCTGTCCCAAAGCTGGGCCACGTGGGCCAGCCAGAGGTGCGCGGTTTCGATGTTGACCGCCATAGACCCGACACGATGCTGGACGTAGGGGTCGGCGGTCTTGTCTTGCCGGAGAAGGTATTCGAGCGCGTAGGCGTAGGCGCCTTCGGCGGCGCCGAGGAAGCTGGCCGCGTAGTGGGGAGTGAAGGCACTCTGCCAGCCCTCGTGCAGGTAGGCGCCCGGTGTCCCGATCAGGTTCTCCTCGGGCAGGAAGGTCTGGTTGAACTCGACCACGTGGCTCGCGGTGGCTCGCATGCCGATCGGGTCCCACCACGAATCGTCAACGGTGACCGCAGGGTCGGAGAGGTCGCACGCCAGCAGGAGCAGCCCCTCGGCCGGGCCGTCCGAATGGCGGGCGCCACCCGGCCCGGCGGTGTTGACCAGCAGAATGGCCCAGTCCGCACCCGTCGCGCTGGTGGCGAAGGCCTTGGCCCCGTCCAGGACCCATCCACCGTCGACAGCGGTGATGCTCGTGCCGAAACTATTGCCCTCACCGGGCTTTCGCGCCTGCGGCTCCCCGCTCCAGGCGACCCACTTCTCGCCGCCGCGCACGATTCCGTCGAACCAGCGAGCTTGTTGCTGGTCGGAGGCCAGCGCGTTGAGGAGCACCAGCGAGTTGGTGTGCCCTTCCCAGCATCGGCCGAGCGAGAGGTTCGCTTTGGCCAGCTCCTTGGTCATCAGCCACAGCGGGAGCGTGTCACCGTTCAGCGGCCCGAGCCCCAGCCCGCCATGCTCGCTGGGAACTGTGGCAGCGTTCAGGCCGGCGGCGGCCAAATCGTCGAAGTCCTTGCTGGGAAACACCGCTAACCGGTCGTATTCGTCCGCTCGCTCGGCGCAAGCTTCGGCTACTTCTCCGACGCGCCCGAGCAGTTCCCGATTTCGAGAGCTGAGACCTTGCAGCCACGTTGGTTCCAAGGTGTCGTCGATGAGCACGCGAATTCCTTTCTGTCTGAGTTCGAGGAGTCAGCAACGTGGAGATCCGTCGCGCGGGGACTTTCGCCCAGACTTCAGTAGCGCGCGGGTCTGTTCGGTGGGGATGTGCTGACCGGTCATGAAGTGGAACTGGCAACTGGCGTCGGCGAGGAGCACGTCCCACCCGTCGACGACGGTGAGTCCGCGCTCGCGCGCCGCGCTGCTGACCGCGGTCTCGCCCGGGGCGTAAACCATGTCGACAACGACCGCGTCGTCCGCAAGGTCATCCATGTGAAAAGGAACCCGCTCGGTCACAGGTGTCGCATGCACGAGGAGCGAAAATCCATCCGCGCGGAACTCGTCCAGAGGTATGAACTCAAAGCCGAGCGTCTCGGCGACTGACCGCCCCCGATGGTGATCACGGTTGACGAGCACGGGATCGGCGCCGCAGTCGGCGAGCGCGAGGGCGGCAGCGCGCCCGGCACCACCGCATCCGATCACAGCGGCCTTGCGGCCAGACACGGGTGCATCGATGCTGGCAAGGGCTCTGCTAATCGCGGGACTGTTAGAGGTGTCGGCGTGCCAGGTCTTCCCTCGTCGGACAAGCGAGTTCGCCGACCCGGAACTGTCCGCCGCGGGACTGGCCGTGCGAGCCGTGGCCAGGGCCGACTCCTTGTGCGGGGCCACGACAGTGGCCGCCCGCAGCGGAAGACCGAGCTCAGTCAAGCCAGACTCAGCGACTTCTCGCCAGAAGCCCCCGAAATCCTCGACCTGAAACGGCAAGTACAGCGCGGGGATACCGAGCGCGCGATAGCCGGCGTTGTGCGCACGGGGCGACACCGATGCCAAAACCGAACGGCCGACGATGCCGTAGACAGTGCTCAATGGGCGTAGCCGGGGGAAGCCGTAGTCGGCCACCAGCTGGTCGACAGTGGGCACCTCGGCGTCATTACCATCCAACCCACCAAACACGACGGGGGCACCGAGCCAGGGAGCCAGCAGGCGGCTCCAGAACCCGGCGGCGCCGGTGCCGAACGCGGTGACGTCCGGCCGCCCGATTTCGCCGAGGAACCGCAGCGGCGCCAAGGCTTGCTCAGGCCGCGATACGGCCGTCGTGAGCACATAAAGCCCAGCTCCCACGGCGGCCATGCGGTCGAAGTGCTGGTGCAGCAAGCCGTGTTCGGCGGCGGTTCCGTGCCAGGAAATGCGACGTTGCGTCACCGGAATCCGCTCCAGCAACTCCGGGACCAGGTCGTGCTCGGCCTCCAGATCGACCACGTCGTAGTGCTCGGACGCGGCCAGCAGCCGGGCGCATCGTTGCTGCGACGACCCCTCGAAGGCACCACCGTGCTCACGGCTGCGAAGACAGTACACGAGACAACCATCGAAACGATCCCGCAACCAGGAAGTGTCTACCTCACCCACGAGATCAGCCCGAACCTCAACCAGATCTGGTTCGTGCCGTAGCGCGTCCCACTCGAAGTCACCGTGAGACAGTGGCCTGGTCAACCCCGCGTTAATCGCAGCGCTGTCCCACTTCTCTGTACCAACGTGGATCAACGTAGCCTCCCGGCATGCGTGTTGCAGAATGGCAATTGGAGACTTCTCAGCACACACACGAAGCGCACCGATGCTGTCGATGAATCGCCGACCAAACCATGGCGTCGGTGCCGAAAGGCGTGCTTCAGTTACGCGTTTGAATCGCGTGCTAAGCGGTGTTAATGACGGCGTCGAGGATCAGGAATCCGACCAGCGCTACTCCGAGGACGGGCATGGCCCACACGTGGAGACCGGCGGCCAGCACAACTGCGCACAGCGTCGTTCTCGGCAGTTCGCGCCATACCCGCGGTGATGTGGGCGGCCACCGCGCATCGCATTGACGTTCTGCGGGGTGAACTCGTTATCCAGACCCGTGAGGCACATGACGACCAGGAACGGCGCGATTGCGAAACCGGCCAGGAAGTGCACGCATCGAGCGAGGACGGCTCGAAACGCGGCTTCGCTGCACCCGAAAGGCCAGCGGGACGGACCTCCCGCGTGTGCTGTGGCTCCTCGTCCGGAAGTGGTCGGCCGATGGTAAACGTCACCATGAGACTCCCAAGGTAGACGGTCAAGAGGAGAAACCAAATCGACATCAAGAATCGCGAGCTGCGATGCCGAGCTGCGTGGTGGTCGCATTCACCGAGTTCGCAGATCGTTCTGCAGCGAAAATGTTGACGCAGAGTCCCGCGAGCATCAATGACCCGGCAACGAAAGGTGTTTGATGCGTGACCGTCGGATCGTCCCGTTGAACGGACGGAGTCTCCGCCAGGCCGGAGCACATAAGTGAAAGTCCCGTTCGAACGCCGAGGGCGTCTCGCCGGTTCTGTTTGAATCCTAACTGCGGTTAGCTTGTCGGTGCAACTTCGATGGCCTTGTGAACTCGCGACCGATGCATGACGGCGCCGACCGCATGATGGCAAGCTGATGGCGTGACCGAGGACTCCGCTGACCGTGAAAACACTCCGCCAGGGTGGCTACTACTCATCTACCGAGTCCCGCGCGAACCGACCCGGCTGCGCGCGAGCGTATGGCGGAGGCTCAAGACCATCGGCGCGGTCTACCTGCAGAACTCCGTCGCAGTGCTGCCCGAGTCGACGTCCCACGAACGCGCGCTGCGCTCCTTGCGCAAGGACATCGGGGAGCTCGGCGGCACGGCCCAGTTGATGCGTTGCGAGGTTCTGGGCGGCATGGGCGAGGTCGTCGCGACCTACAACGCCAAGCGCAACGAGGAGTACCAGGAGATCATCGACCGGTGCCACGGTTTCCAGGCCGAGATAGACAAGGAGACCGCCGCCGAAAAATTCACCTACGCGGAACTGGAGGAGAACGACGAAGACCTCACTAAGCTGCGAGGCTGGTTCGACAAGGTCCGCCTCCGGGACTCGCTCGGTGCCGACCGCCGGACCGCTGCCGAGGAGGCGCTGCAGGCCTGCGTCGCAGCGCTCGACGTCTTCGCCGATCAAGTCTACCTCGCCGAGGACAGCCAGTGACCACAGGAAGCGCCCGGAGACAGTTTGGGCAGCGTCTTTCCTACCTTCGTTGCTCCCCCACGCTGCACACGCCGGAGACCATCTGCACGGTGTCCCCGACCATCCGCGCACCATGAAACGCGATCTCACGGAACGCGTCCCAGGCGTCACCGCCCAGCCGCCTTCGGAGTTGCCACGGGCTTGAGGTAGCTCTGCTCGGCCTGCTCGATGTTGGCCGAGGCCTCCCGGAGCCACTGGCAGGTCGCGGTGAAGTTCTCCGGGTGGCCCTTGAGCTCGGTGTCCAGTTCTTCCACGTCAGCGCCCGGCCTGCGCACTCTTGACGTTCAACGCTTCGTTGTAGTCGATCGTGTCGTACTCGGTGCGGCCATCCGCGACTGCGTCCCCCAGGCCGCCCGCGCCGGCGGCGACGTTGCCGACGCCCTCGCACAGGACAGCTTCGCCGACAAAAGCTCGGTCTCCCGCTCCACGATCTCCTGAGCGATGGCCGGCGGTGATGAACGTGGGCACGAAACGCGAATTTGCGCTCGTGTCACGGAGGAATGCTAACCGCCGTCATTTTTCATAGATAACCCTCGATCGTTCTCCGCGCTTTCGTGGACCGACACCTAAACTCCGCTCGTATCTCAAATCGACCCGGCGGTCACGCATCCCGTCCGTTTCGTCCTCGGGTCGTTGATACTCGCACGTCCCTCGCTCAAGGTTCCCGCAGAAGATCACGGGCATCGTGCGCTGGGAGTTGAACGGCATCGCGCGCCGGTCGGAAATCACCTCCGAAACCGTTCGGGCCGTTCACCGCCCGGCCCGTTTCCGGTGCCGGATGAGGATGCGGCGATCGCGTCCAGAACGGAGTCTGCTCGAGATGAGTCATCGCATCGGACATTGGGGAAAACGCGGTTGGGGGGCGATCTCCGCACTGGTGCTGAGCATCGTGCTGCTCGCCGGGTGCGCCACCGGCGGCGGAGGCGGAGAGGAAGCACCGGCGCCGACCCGAACGGTCGCGCATGACCTGGGTGCGAGCGCGGTCCCCGACAAGCCCCAGCGCATCGTGGCGCTCGAGTTCCCCTACGTGGACATGCTGGCGTCTCTCCGGGTGACCCCGGTCGGTGCGGTCGACGACGGCGATCCGGAGAACCTGATCCCCGAGGTGCGGAACCGGATCGGCAAGTGGGAGTCCGTCGGGTCCCGTTCGGAGCCGAACCTGGAGCAGATCGCGAGGCTCAAACCCGACCTGATCATCGCTGACAACGAACGCCACGCGGGGATCTACCACGAGCTGAGCGCGATCGCGCCCACGGTCGTGTTCACCGCCCGCTACGCCGGGTACGAGGAAACGCTGGACGTGGCTCGGAAGGTCGGCGACGCCATCAACAAGCCGGCGGAGATGAACGCGGAGATCACCCGCCTGAACGGTCGGCTGGACGAGTTCGCTCGAACCGCTCCCCAAGGTGGTGGACGCGATGCTCTGGCCGTCATCCCCCGGGATCACGGCACTGCGCAGGTTCTGGGAGAGGGGTCGTACGTGGCCGAAATCCTCCGCCGGGTGCGGGTGACGTACGCCCCGGAGGCGGCGGCCTACCCGGAGAACTCGGATTCGTCCTCGGTCGGGTTGGAAGGGCTGGCGCAGATCAACCCGGCCGTGCTGTTCGTCATGACCGACGCGAGGACCACGACGAAGGACTGGGAAGCGGCACCGGTGTGGCAGAACCTCAGCGCGGTCGCGGCCGGCGACGTCCACTCGGTGAATCGGGCCTTGTGGACCCGCTCCAGGGGACTCGTCTCCATGGAACTGATCGCCGAGGAGGCGACCAGGTTGCTCTACGAGCGAGCTCCGGCGAACGCCGGTCAACCGCAACAGCCGAACTAGTCGTCCCGGCCGGGCAGGATCATCTCAGTGTTGCGATCGCGGTACGCGCTCCTCCTCGGATTGGCGGTCTGCGCGTCGGTTCTGGCCGCAAGCCTCGTCATCAGCCTCAACTTCGGGGTGGCCGGAATCGGCGTGACGGACGTGGTGCGGGCCTTCGCGGACTTCAACGGGTCCCGCGATGACCTCATCGTCCGCACGATCCGGGTTCCGCGCGCGCTCAGCGCGGCGCTGGTCGGATCCTGCCTGGCCGTGGCCGGTGCGCTGATGCAGGGGATCACGCGCAACCCGTTGGCCGATCCCGGGATCCTCGGGATCAACGCCGGAGCGTCCTTCGCCGTGGTGATCACGGTGTTCGTGTTCGGCGCGACCTCGTCGACGACGTTCGCGCTGTTCGCCTTCGTCGGGGCGGCGGTCGCGGCCGTGCTCGTGTACGGGATCGGTTCGGCCGGCCGCGGCCAGATGGGCACGATGCGGTTGGCCATCGCCGGGGCGGCGCTGGCGGCGCTCCTGTCGTCGTTCACCACGGCCACGCTGATCTTCAGCGACCAGACGATGGACACGATCCGGTTCTGGCTGGCCGGCTCGGTGCTCGGGCGCGACCTCGCACTGCTGCAGCAGATATCGCCGTACGTCCTCGTCGGGCTAGGGAGCGCGCTGGCGTTGAGCCGTCAGATCACCGCGCTCATGCTCGGCGAGGACGTGGCCGGCGGGCTGGGTCAGAAGAC
Organism: Saccharopolyspora sp. ID03-671; assembly: GCF_045278815.1. Lineage (NCBI taxonomy): Bacteria > Bacillati > Actinomycetota > Actinomycetes > Pseudonocardiales > Pseudonocardiaceae > Saccharopolyspora > Saccharopolyspora sp. ID03-671. The sequence goes on along the minus strand of NZ_CP134054.1, from coordinate 1,063,194 downwards.
CGCGCTCACCAAATCACTCGCCGTGCTCTCGGTGGTGCTCCTGGCTGGCAGCGCGGTCGCCGTGGCGGGGCCGGTGGGCTTCATCGGGCTCGTCGTGCCGCACGCCGTGCGCTTCTTCGTCGGCCTGGACTACCGCTGGATCCTGCCCTATTCCGCGATCATCGGAGGGATCGTGCTCCTCGGCGCCGACATCGTGTCGCGAATCGTCCTGGCGCCCCAGGAAATCCCGGTCGGCGTGACGACCGCTCTCCTGGGCGCCCCGTTCTTCATCTACCTGGCGCGCTGCAGGGCACCGCAGTGATGGCACGGCTGAGGTCCCTCGCCTCCCGGACGAACACCGGTGAGGCCGCGCTGCGAGCCGGACCGGTCTCGTTGCGGCTGAACCTGCGCGCGGCACTCGTCTTCCTCGCGCTGTCGTCGGCCGCGTTCGCGGGAGGCGTGGCGAACGTCGGGTACGGCGCCTACCCGGTGCCGCCGCTCGAGGTCGTGCGCACGCTCCTCGGTCTCGCGGACGACAGCGGTCAAGCGTTCGTCATCAACACCCTCCGGCTGCCCCGCGCGCTGGTCGCCGTGGCCGTGGGAGCCGCGCTGGCGGTGAGCGGGGCGATGCTGCAGGGCCTCACGCGCAACGACCTCGCCGCGCCGGACATCATCGGCGTCAACGCCGGGGCGTCGTTGGCCGCGGTGAGCCTGATCGTGGCCGCGCCCGCGGCAGCCACCGCCTACCTGCAGCCGGCGGCGTTGGGCGGGGCGTTCCTCGTGGCCGGGTTGCTGTACGCGCTGGCGTGGCGGGGGAACAGCTCACCGGTGAGGCTGGTGCTCGTCGGAATCGGGCTGAACGCGATCGCCGCCGCCGGCACCACGCTCATGATCACCATCGGCGAGATGCAGCAGGTGTCCTTCGCCCTGATCTGGCTCGCCGGCAGCGTCCACGGTCGCGGCTGGGACGAGCTCCAGTCGTTCGCGCCGTGGTTGGTGGTCCTACTCCCGCTGGCGTTGTTCCTCGCCCGTCGGCTCAACGCGATGAACCTGGGCGACGACGTCGCACGGGTGCTGGGGCTGCGCGTCGAGACGACGCGCGGGCTGCTGCTCCTGGCGAGCGTGGGACTGGCCGGCACTGCGGTGGCCACAGCGGGAGCGGTCGGTTTCGTCGCGCTGATGGCCCCGCACATCGCCCGCCAGCTGGTCGGCTCGTCCTACGGAGCCCTCATCCCCGTGGCGGCGGCGACCGGAGCGGCGATCGTCGTCGGCGCGGACTTCGTCGGGAGAACCCTCTTCGCCCCGGTGGAGATTCCCGCCGGAATCGTGACGGCGGTTCTCGGCGCACCGTTCTTCCTGTACCTGCTCCACCGGAGCAGGAACAAGTAGGTCTCGAGGTTCCGGTTTCACAGAGCGTCTGGAGGGCGAGTGTTCCTGTTGGGGAGGCGAGAGCCGTGAGCGAGCTCAGGACGGAGCGGATCACGCTCGCCTACGACGAAGCCACCGTGATCGCCGATCTTTCCGTCGCCGTACCGGAAGGCCGGATCACCTCGATCATCGGTCCGAACGGCTGCGGGAAGTCCACGCTGCTGCGCGCGATGGCTCGCCTGCTGAAACCCCGCGCGGGCACCGTCCTGCTCGACGGCCAGGCCATCACCGATCTCCCGACGCGCGAGGTCGCGAAGAGATTGGGCGTGCTGCCGCAGGACCCGCGGGCCCCGGAGGGGCTCACCGCCCGCGAACTGGCCGCGCAGGGCCGCTACCCGCACCAGAGCTTCCTGCGGCAGTGGTCCCGGTCCGACGAGCGGGCAGTCGCCCGCGCGCTGGAGATCACCGGCGTGGCCGAGTTCGCCGACCGGGCGCTGGACACGCTGTCCGGCGGCCAGCGCCAGCGCGCCTGGATCGCCATGGCCCTCGCGCAGCAGACCGACGCGCTGCTGCTGGACGAGCCCACCACGTTCCTGGACATGGCCCACCAGCTCGAGGTGCTCGAACTGCTCGCCGACCTGAACCGCGACGAGGGCCAGACCGCCGTCATGGTGCTGCACGACCTCAACAACGCCGCCCGCTACTCGCACCACATGATCGCCCTCTGCGAGGGCGCGATCTACGCCGCCGGAACACCGCACGAAGTCATGACCCAGGACATGCTCCGCGACGTCTTCGGCGTCGAGGCCGACATCGTCCACGACCCCCGGAACGGCAGCCCCCAATGCCTGCCCTACCAACTGCTCACCCGGAACCCTTCACAAGAGCCGCGCCGCACCCGCTGAATGGCCTCGTCGACTGGTCTGCCCCGGGTTTGACAGAGTCCGATTGTTGGATTGAGGGTGGCATGGGACGACGTGGGTATCCGCCGGAGTTCCGGCGGAAGGTGCTGGACGTGATCGACGCTGGCCGCAAGGTCGCCGACGTGGCGCATGATCTGGGGATCAGCGATCAGACGTTCTACGCCTGGCGGCGACAGGATCGGAACGACCGGGGCCTGGAGTCCGGGTTGACCAGCGCGGAGAAGGCCGAGCTGACCGCCGCGAAGAAGAGGATCGCCGAGTTGGAGGCCGAGCTGGCGGTGTATCGGCGAGCGACCGAGCTGCTGAAGAAGGAGGTGGTGCCCCCAAAGCCCGCTACGCCGCGATCGCGGGTCGCGGGGTTGACCCTGGAGGAGGTTGCCGGTGCTCGCCGATCCCAACGACGACCCGCCCGATGGGCTCGCGGACTTCCTGGCGGGTTACAACGACATGGTCCACACGGTGCATGGTGCTGACACAGGCCTGCGCTTGCTGGCACTTCGCTCGATCTATACCGCCTTCGAGCTCATCATGACGGAGGAAGCGGAAAGCCAACCCTTGGCGCGCATTGCCTCTGATGCGGCCATGCTGACGGCGAACCTCACCAATGCGTATCGACTTGACCAGCAACAGCCAGCCGATCGCGAAATGCGCGCCGTCGAAAGTTCTGCTGAGTATTTCCTTCGTGCTGTCACCCAAGCCCTCAGCGATTATCGCACATCAACGGCCGCGTCTGTGGCTGAGAAAAACCCCTGCCAGCGTCGACCACGGGACCCAAATTAGCTCCTACGCTAATAACAGGAATCTTCCCGGGAGCGCTTAGATTGCGTGGTGAACTCGCCCGGTAGTTGATGGACCAACAGTATTAAACCGGGGTTGTCACTGCTGGCTCGTGTTAGGGGGCCGTTCACCACGAGCCGGCCGAGCGTGCGCCTTCCGAGTGCGGTGGTTGGTCAGCCCGTTCGGCTGGTAGCGAGTGGGTGGGGTTCGCCGGTGAGGGTGGCCAGGGCGGTGGCGATTTCGGTCATGCCGGCGCGGGTGTAGGCGGCGGTGGTTCCGGTGTCGCTGTTGGTGGTGGTGTGGCCTGCGTAGGCGCGGGCGATGGCGTAGCCGTGGTTGCGTTCGACCCAGGTGAGGGTGGTGTGGCGGAGCCAGTGGGTGCTGACTCCTTGGGTGGTCACCCAGGGGAGGTGGTGCCGATGCGGGTCCAGAGGTGGTCGTAGCGGCGTCTGGTGATGGGTGTCCCGTTGCGGTAGCGCAGAAGCTGGTCAGTGGGTTTCGTAGTGCCGCGCTGCTGAGCATGCTCGCGCAGGTGGGTCATGAGGGTGGGGGAAACGGGCTGCCAACGGACGGTTTCGCCTTTTTCGTGGAGGCGGATGAGGCATTGGTCCGGGTCGAGGTCGCGGAGGGTGAGGACGAGGGCTCCGCCGCGGCGGCAGGCGGTTTCGATGTGCAGGCGCAGGATGAGGGTGTCGAGTGCGGGGTCGTCGCCGGTGGTGGCGGCGATGTGGTTGATCTCGTTGAGTCGGTTGTCGGTGAGTCCTCGTCGGGTGCTGGCGAGCCTGCGGGGTTTGGTGGCGTTCTTGGCGGGGTTGTCTCCTTCGGTGATGAGGTTGTCGGCGACGGCGTGGTTGTAGAGGCAGCGGATGGCGGCGATGAGGTGCTCGGCCGCACCCCGTCCGCCGCGGGCGTTGCGGCGCACGACGACCTGGGAGCGGACGGCTTCGGCGAGTTGTTGGATCTCCAGGGTGGTGGGTTCGTCGAGGTGCCGGTCGCCCCAGTGTTCGAGGATCCTGTTCCAGTACGTGCCATACACGCGCTTGGTGCCAGGGGAGACGGCTTTGGCGACCTCGGGGATGTAATCGGCGAACGTCGGAGCCTGCGGCTTCGGTGCGGCTGCACCGAGGAGGTCTTCGGGGGTGACGCCCATCTTGGCCAGCAGCAGGCGAGCGGCGTCGAGTTCGGGCGCGTCGGGGTGGTGGGTCATGGGGTGTCAGCTCCGGGGGTGTGGAAGGCGGCGACCATCGCGTCGAGAGCGCGCATGGTGTGGATCAGAAGAAGGCCGGGATCCGGGGCGGCGGCCAGCAGCAGCCGGTCGCCGGGGTTCAGGCCGCACCAGCGGCGCACCGCCGCCGACAGCGGGAGGTGGGCGCGGCGGGCGAGGGTGAACACCCCGTCGGGGTCGGCCTGGACGGTCACCGTGGTGTTGGAGAGCACATCCAGGCGCATCCGTCGCCCGGCTTGCCAGCCCAGGGCGTTGACGATGCTGCTGTCGGCGATGCGGCCTTGGGCGTCGAGGGAGGCGATCCGATAAACCATCGAGGTCGTACTCGGCAGTGCGGCCAGCTGCGTGAGCGGCACCCGCCGGGCCGTGCCGCGCGCGGCGATCAACTCGGCGCGCTCATCCACCGACAGCGGATGCAGCTCGATCGCGGGAACAGTCCGGTCAGCCACGGCTGCCACCCCCGAGCCAGGACTCTGTGGCAGAAGACGCGACGAGACGGCGGATGCAATGCACCTCGCCGTCTCGCGTTTGAAACCATCTGTGGTGTCGTGGGACGGATCCCACCCACTGGTGTCCGAGGGCGGACTTGAACCCGGCAGAGGACGATCAGACTGATGTGAGGCTGGTGCTATTTCCAGTCGATCTGAACTGATTCTTCCATGGTTGCCCAGGGGCCTCGCTTGTTGGGAAGCAGTGTGACGGTGCAGAGCGCGTCGATGGTGCCTCGCTTCAGGTCAAGGTCGGAATCGAGAAAACGTTGCCCGGGATCGTCGGTTCCGGATAGGTAGGCGAGTTCGTCGCGACCGAGCCGGGCGAGTTCGTCGTTGATTGCGTTGAGTCGGGAGGTCAGCGCCTGTGTCGCAGTTTGGACTTGCCCGGCGGTGAGGAGGCCTTGGGCATAGTCGACGCCCAGTCCATCGAGGCGTTGTCGAAGGCCGGCGGCGGTGGTGCGTAGCTCTGCGGCCCTTTGCTTGTTCTCCTGGCCAGCGAGGAGTTCGATGATGTCATCGCGGCGGAGGCGGGCGGCGACGGTGGTCAAGACGTAGGCGTCGACCTTGTCAGCACGGCGGCTGTTATGTCCGGTTAGCCTACATCGGTAGCCGCGGACTCTGTTGGGCATGTAGTCGGATTTCACGCGTGCGCCGCACTGGCCGCAGACAAAGAGGTTGCCACCTATCCAGCGTCGCGCGGTTCCGTCCTGGGTGCGTCGCCCTGGATCGGCAAGCAGTTGTGTCGCGGCTTGCCAGGTCTCTTCACTAACGATGGGGTCCCACTGTGTCGCGATGTCGAGGCGCTCGCCCTTGTAGAACCGCACGCCGGCATTGCGCGGGTTGCGCAGCACGGAGCGAACTGATGTTCGTGTCCACGTGTTGCCTCGCGCGGTTCGGAATCCTTCTTCGTTGAGCTCATGCGCCATTCGTCCGAGCGTGCGACCTGCGAACAGGCCTTCGTAGAGGCGCTGCACGGCGGCCCGTTCGGCCTCGATCTGCTCGTTGGGGACCGCGTGTCGTTCCTTGCCGAGCGGGGTCTCTACCCAGTGGCGTCGCGGATGCCCGAACGCCGATCGGGAGGGTGGTTTGCCCTCGTAGGCTGCCGCCTTCGCGGAGCGGGCAATCCGGCCTGACATCTTGCCGCTTTCGTACTCGCTATCGACCGCGTCTTCGAGCAGCGATCTGCGGTCACGGGGATTGCTGGGGTCGTAGGTCCGGCCGTGGGTGGTGACGCGGACGAGGACACCCTGCTCCTCAAGCAGGTCGCAGAGCAAGACCCATTCACCGACCCGTCGAGATCCACGGGACGACTCCCAGATGATCAGCACGTCGGCGTCGAATCGCTTCCCTTGCAGATCCGCGATGAGCTCGTCGTAGCCCTCGCGCGCCTTCTTGGAGTACCGCGAGGCCGAGATGGATGTGTCCTCGTAACGGCGGCCCAAGACCCAGCCTTGACGTGCGGCGTCGGCGGCGTTGTCGGTGTGCTGCTCGGTGTTCGAGCGCGCCCTGCCTGACCGGTCGTATGACACCCGCAGGTACTCGCGCGCCCTCAACGGGGTCGGATCGCTGCTCATGAAGCCAAGGTAGTTCAAGACAGTAGAGAAACGGTTGGTGCTTCCCGTGGGCGGTGACCGCGGCCGGCGGGGTGCACCACTGCCTGCGCAAGGTCGACCCGGGTGCGATCTGGGCGGCGATCGGGCGCGAGGGCATCACGCACTTCTGCGCCGCCCCGACCGTGCTGGCGATGCTCGCCGAGCACCCCGAGGCCCACCACCTCGACCACGTGCTGCGGGTTTTCGCCGGTGGGGCACCGCCGTGGCCATCGCTGCTGGCGCGGATGGGGGAGCTCGGCTTCGACATCCGCCACCTCTACGGCCTCACCGAGACCTTCGGGCCCGCCGTGGTCTGCGAGTGGCAGCCCGAGTGGGACGACGCCGATCCGGAGCGCCGGGCGCGGCTGATCGCGCGGCAGGGCATCGCCAACGTCATCGCCGAACCGGTGCGCGTCACCGACCCCGAGGGCCGCGAGGTGCCCGCCGACGGGCAGACGCCCGGCGAGATCCTGCTGCGCGGCAACGACGTCATGCTCGGCTACTACCGCGACCCCGAAGCCACCGACAACGCCACCCTCGACGGCTGGTTCCGCAGCGGTGACCTGGGCGTTCGTCACCCCGACGGGTACGTGGAGCTGCGCGACCGGCTCAAGGACGTGATCATCTCCGGCGGTGAGAACATCACCTCCATCGAGGTCGAGAACGCCCTCACCGCCCACCCCGACGTCGTGGAGGCCGCGGTCGTCGCCGCGCCGCACGACAAGTGGGGAGAGGTCCCGGTCGCCTTCGTCAGCCTCCGCGAGGGCGCCGCGGCGGGGGAGGCCGAGCTGATCGAGTTCGTCCGCTCCCGCATCGCCGCGTTCAAGGCGCCGAAGAAGATCGTCTTCGGGGAGCTGCCGAAGACCTCCACCGGCAAGCTGCAGAAGAACGTGCTGCGTGCCAAGGCCGTATCCGAATAGAACTGTGACACCCCCGGTCTGGTCCGCGTCGGGTCGCGCAGGCCATACTCGCCCCCATCGCTGATCCATCCGGAGCAAGCGGATCGCGATTCGGGGTAAGACGTAGGGGGCCGCGTGACAGGGGAGATCGAGCTCAGCCGCAGAGCCGACGAGGAGTTCGGCGCCGATGCGGAGTTCGGCGCCGACGAGGAGTTCGGCGCCGAGGAGGACCGCGGCGAGCAGCGATCGGCGGGTTCGAAGGTGCTGGGCGGTCTGCTGGGGTTGGCCGGCCGCGTCGGTCGCGACGTCGCGCGCACCGGCATGGGCCTGATGCGGGAGCTGCCCGGCGGCGTCGAGGTGGAACGCCAGGTGCAGGCCATCGAGAAGGCCGTGTCGACCGGCGTGCGGGTCTGGATCGAGTCCGTCGACGACCCGGTGGCCGGTGCGGAGGGCGCCGACCCCGAGGACGACGAGGACGGCGAGGTCGAACCGGTTCAGGACGGGCTGCGCGAGGCCATGTCCGAGCTGCTCTTCCGGTCGGCCACGTCGAGCAAGGCCGAGGCCCGCGAGTACCTCTACGCCGGGATCCTGCGGATGATCACGCCCGACGAGGCCCGCGTCCTCGCCGGTCTCGGCGACGGCGCGGCATACCCGGTGGTGCACGTGACCGAGCGCTCCGGCATCGGCGGGGCGAGCCGGTTCGTGCTGCGCAACGGCTCCACCGTCGGCCGTGCGGTGGGGGTGGCGCTGCCCGACGAGGTTCCGCACTACCTGACCCGCCTGCACGCGCTGGGGCTCGTCGAGATCGGCGCCGAGCTGGACGCGATGGACGACCAGTACGAGATCCTGCAGACCGAGTCGCGGATCCGGGAGGCGCTGCGCTCGGGGAAGTCCACCAAGGTCGTGCGCCGCAGCGTCCGGATGTCCGAACTCGGCACGCGGTTCTGGCGCCGCTGCGATCCCACCCCGATATCCGGCGCCGACGAGGCGTCGAAAGCGTAATCGCGCGGGGTAAGGTCAATCCCGCTGTGTCGTCGAGCACAGGTTCGTCGGGAGCAGGTGGGGCCGGGGCTTTTTCGGGGAAGGGCGTGAGATGGGAGCGATCCTCCAGGATTTCCACGAGCACTGGATGCTCTACCTCTCCATCCCGCTGGTGGCCGCCTTGATCGGTTACGTCACCAAGATCCTGGCGATCAAGATGATGTTCTACCCGGTTGAATTCCGGGGGAAGCGGCCGTTCCTGGGCTGGCAGGGCATCGTCCCCAAGCACGCCGCGAAGATGGCGGGCATCGCCTGCGACACGCTCACCGAGCAGCTGCTGCGCCCGCAGGACGTCGTGGCGCGGCTCGATCCCGACCGCATCGTCGCCGAGGTCGAGGAGCCGCTGCGGCAGACGATCGAGGAGATCGTCAACGAGGTCGCCTCCACCTACCAGCCGGGCATGTGGGAGGCGATGCCGAAGGCCGTGCGGCGGGCCATGATCCAGCGCGTCCAGAACGACGCGCCGCGGATGCTCGCGGAGATCATGGACGAGATCAAGTCCGATGTGGACAACGTCTTCGATCTCAAGGACATGGTCGTCAACGCGCTGGTGCGCGACAAGGAGCTGCTCAACCGGATCTTCCTGGAGGCCGGCGACAAGGAGTTCCAGTTCATCCGGCGCTCCGGCGCGGTGTTCGGCTTCGTCATCGGCCTGGTGCAGATGTCGGCGTGGGTGCTGTTCAAGGCGCCGATCCTGATGCCGATGTTCGGTCTGTTCACGGGGTGGTTCACCGACTGGCTCGCGCTGAAGATGATCTTCCGGCCGCAGCAGCCGACCACCTACCTGGGCCTCTTCGAGTGGCAGGGCTTGTTCCTCAAGCGCCGCAAGGAGGTCTCCGAGGCCTACGGCGAGCTCATCGCCAAGGAGATCGTCACGCCGCGCAACGTCATCGAGGCGGTGCTGCGCGGTCCGCTGTCGGACAAGGTGCTGGCGCTGGTGACCCGCAAGGTCGACGAGGAGCTCAACCGGCGCACCAGCATCGCCAAGCCGCTGGTGGTCTTCGCCGTCGGCGGGCGCCGCTACCAGGACCTCAAGGGCCGCATCGCCGAGATGGTGATGGGCAGGCTGCCCGAGACGATGAGCTACATCGAGGACTACGCGGCCGACGCGATGGACATCCGCAACACGCTGGTCAGCAAGATGCAGGAGCTCGACGCCGAGGAGTTCGAGGAGCTGCTCCGCCCGGCGTTCCGCGAGGAGGAGTGGATGCTCATCGCGACCGGCGCGCTGCTCGGTTTCGCGGTCGGCGAGGTCCAGGTCCTCGCGCTGGAGCTCCTGACCTAGACCGCGTCGGCCTCGACCGAGGTGTGCGTCCGGATGACGCGCGCGGGCACGCCCGCGAGCACGCTGTTGGGCGGGTAGACCCCGGCGGTCACCTGCGCCCCGGAGGCGACGATGGAGTTCTCGCCGATCTGAGCCCCGGCGAGGATCACCGATCCGGTGCTGATCACGGTCCCGGACCCGATCACCACCGGCCGGACCGGCAGCGGCCACTGCACGGCGACGGGCACGTCGGTGAGGTCGTGGCGGTGGTGGTGGTCGACGATCGTCACGCGGCTGGAAGTCCACACGTCGTCGCCGAGCACGACCGAGGACATCGCCAGGATCTCGGAGTTGCGCCCCAGGACGCAGCGATCACCCATGACGATCATCGGCTCGCCTTCGCCGAGCGCCGCCCCGGGCAGTCCGGCGGAGAGCACGGTGTGCTCGTTGATGATGCAGCCGGCTCCGATGCGGATGCGCTCGATCCCGGTCAGCGCCCCCTGCGGGAACGCCAGGTGGGTGCGCGCCCCCAGCGCCCCGAAACGACGCCCCTCCGCTGTCCGCGCGGTGATCGCGGCACCGTTGCGCGCCCACTGCCACCACGCCCGCGTCAACCGGCCCAACCAACGACTCATCAGAAGACCTCGAAAAACGCCGCCACCAGAACTCCCACCCGACCCGGACGAACCGGCCTACCCATCAGTAGGGAGGAGTACTGTAACCCGACGCACCTCCGCACTTCGATCCTGCGGGGGCCTGGAGGAACTTGACGGGAGACTCCCGCGGCGTTGATCGGTGACCGGGTCGAGGGCGGTGGGCAGGGGACAGTTTTAGCCATAATCACCCATGATCAATGTCCGAAATGCCGGGACAATTATGGCTAAAACTGCCCCTCTGCCACGGAGCTCCCCACCGCACCCGGACTCCCGAAGCCCTGCAGCTGCTCAGCCATGAGGGTTGTGGCAGTCGTGGCAGGTGGGGTGGCAGATCCGGTCCATCTCCGAGGGCTTGGTCATCGCGACTTCCTGGTCGCGGACCGTGGTGCTGGAGGGGTGCCCGGAGATGAAGATCATCGTGGTGGCTCGTGGTGTCCGTTGTGTGATTTCGTGGGGGTTGTGCCCGGCGGGCGCGGGTTCGGCTCGGGTGCGCTGAAGCGACGTTCTGCGGAGGGGCGAGATATGGGATTTCACCTGCACCGGCGGATTCGGTTGGGTCCGATCTACCTGAACATCCACAACACGCGCGTCACGTCGTGGGGGTTCAAGCTGGGGCGCTTCAGCCGGAACATGACGCACGGGAAGACGACGATCGACACGCCGGGGCCGGGGCACTACACCTTCGGCGGCAAGCGGCGGCGCTGAACGGGAAAGCCGAGTTGGAAAGAGGTGGACCGGACGGCGGGGGACAGTCCGGTCCACCTCGGCTCAGGGTTGCTCCGACGGGAGGAGCGGTGACGCTGCCGCGGGGGCGACGGCGGGCGTCGGTGCTTCGGGGTTGGGGGCTGCGAGCGCCTGGGCGGTCGGGGCTATCGCGGCCATGACCAGGACCGCGGTCGCGGCCAGGCCGTGGGTCAGGCGGCTGGGGTCCTCGCGGGTGGACTCCGGCAGCAGCTTCAGGAGACGCTGGCGGAACACGGCTTCCTTTCGGGGTTGCAACGGCTACCGGGAGGCGCGAGTGCGGGAGCGGTCGCAACCGACCGGGGGTGTCGATTGCGTCGGGGGCGACTGGCTGCCGTGACCGTTCCGTAACTCGCCTAACTGAAGGTAACCACGGGTAGTCGTGCCTTCAAGGACCGTTCACGCGAACAGGGGATGCGCAGGGCTGATAACCATGATCGGTCGCGGAGGGTGACCGATGGTGTTCATGTGCGACCAGGGAAAACGTCCCGGTCCGCGATCTGTCGTGACGTCCGCCACTGATTGCGAAAACACCAGGTCAGAGCGCGATTTCCGCTCGATGCCGTGTTCGGCGGCACCGGGTCCCGGCGACGGATGTTGCGGTTTCCGCGCGGGGTCAGGGGCTGGGGTGGAGGTCCTGGGTGCCGATGACCCGGAGGAGGTCGAGCTTGTCCTTGGCGTCCGTGCCCTCGGTGGGGAAGTAGGCGAGGAGCTTGAGGTCGGCGTCGGGGGTGAGGAGGGTTTCGCAGCTGACGTCGACCTCGCCGACCTCGGGGTGCAGGAAGCGCTTGCGGTCCTTGTGGCGGACGGCGACCTCGTGGCGCTCCCAGAGGTCGCGGAACTCGGCGCTGCGGGCCAGCAGGTCCTCGACCAGGCCGGTGATGTCGGGTTCGCCCGCGCGGCGCGCGTAGGTGGCGCGCAGGTCGCTGACGTGGGCCGCGGAGTGGTGCGCCCAGTCCTCCTCGGGCATCCCGCGTCGGACCTCGGGATCGGTGAACCAGCGCCAGACGACGCTGCGGTGCTTCTCGCCCGGCCGCCGCTGATCGCCCATGAGCGCCACCGCCAGCGCGTTCTGCCAGACGATCTCGTTGAGATCGGTGCAGAGGCAGACCGGTACGTCGGTGAGCCGGTCGGCGAGGCTGATCAGGCCCGGCCGGACGTGCCCGCTCGCGCGGCGCGGTGGCGGGGTGAGGCCGGCGAGGTGGAACAGGTGGTCCCGCTCGTCGAGGGTGGAGCGCAGCGCGCGGGCCAGCCCCGCCACGACCGGCTCGGACGGGTGCGAGCCGCGCTGCTGCTCCAGTCGCGCGTAGTAGTCGGTGGAGATCCCGGCGAGCTGGGCGACCTCGTCGCGGCGCAGACCCGGTGTGCGGCGGCGGACGCCCTCGGGCAGGCCGACGTCGGCCGGGCGCAGCAGCGCGCGGCGTCGGCGCAGGAAGTCGGCGAGCCCCGGTCGGTCGATCACGCCTCCCATCATCGACCCGGCGACGCCCCTCAGCCAGGGAGAGCCCGTCCCCGGATGAACCGGGCCTGGGCGGCGCCCCCGGAGCCGGACGACAGTGGTGGCATGACAGCTCGAACCCAGCTCCGCACCCGCCGCCTCGGCGCCACCGGCCCCACCGTCACCTCGCCCGGTCTCGGCTGCATGGGCCTGTCCGGCGCCTACGGGCGCACCGACGACGCCGAGAGCGTCCGGGTCATCCACTCCTACCTCGACGCGGGCGGCACGCTGCTCGACACCGGCGACTTCTACGGTCACGGGCACAACGAGATGCTCATCGGCCGCGCACTGGCCGACCGCGACCGCGACGAGGTCGTGCTCTCGGTGAAGTTCGGCGCCCTGCGGGGACCCGACGGCGCCCCGGTCGGCTACGACGCGCGGCCCGAGGCGGTGCAGAACTTCCTGACCTACTCGCTCAACCGACTCGGCGTCGACCACCTCGACGTCTACCGCCCGGCCAGGCTCGACCCGAAAGTGCCCATCGAGGACACCATCGGGGCGATCGCCGAGATGGTCGACAAAGGCCACGTCCGCCACATCGGGCTCAGCGAGGTCGGCGCCGAGACCATCCGCCGCGCCGCAGCGGTCGCCCCGATCAGCGATCTGCAGATCGAGTACTCGCTGCTGACCCGCGGGATCGAGGACGAGATCCTGCCGACCTGCCGCGAGCTCGGCATCGGCATCACCGCCTACGGCGTGCTCTCCCGCGGGCTCATCGGCGGCAGCGGCGCGGTCGACGGCGGACTGCGCGCCATGCCGCGCTTCCAGGACGGCAACCGCGAGCACAACGAGGCGCTGGTGGCGCGGGTGCGCGAGATCGCGGCCGAGAAGGACGCGACCGTCGCGCAGCTGGCCATCGCCTGGGTCGCCGCGCAGGGCGAGGACGTGCTGCCCGTCATCGGCGCGCGCCGCCCGGGCCAGATCGATTCGATGATCGCGAGCAACGCCGTGCGGCTCGACGCCGACGACCTCGCCCGCCTCGGCGAGCTCATCCCGCGCGACGCGGTCCGCGGCGACCGCTACCCGAGCGCGCACATGGCCGAGCTCGACAGCGAGCGGTGACCGTCGGGGCTTGCGGGCGATCAGGGCTTGCGGGCGATGAGCCCGTACTGCGGGACGCTCGGCTCCGACGGGTCCGGGTTGTGCCAGCGGGCGCACGAGACGATGCCCGGCTCGACGAGCTCCAGGCCCTCGACGAACCCGGCGATGTCGTCGTGGCCGCGGGCGGTGATCGGGGGAGTGGCGTTCTTGTTCCAGAACGCCATCGCCTCCCGGTTGGCCTCCCCGTCGAGCTCGGTCGTCGGGTGGCTGATCACCACGTAGCTGCCGGACGGGATCGCCCCGATCAACCGGCGGACGATGTCGCGGGCCTGACCGGTGTCCTGGATGAAGTTGAGGATGCCGAGCAGCATCACCGCCATCGGCTGCTGGAAGTTCAGCGTGCGCGAGGCCGCCTGCAGGATCTCCTCGGTGTGCCGCGCGTCGGCTTCGACGTAGTCGGTGCGGCCTTTCGCCGAGCTGGTCAGCAGGGCGCGGGCGTGGGTGAGCACCAGCGGGTCGTTGTCGACGTAGACCACGTGCGATTCCGGGGCGATCTGCTGCGCCACCTGGTGGGTGTTGTCGGCGCTGGGCAGGCCGGTGCCGATGTCGAGGTACTGGCGGATGCCGACCTCGCCCGCCAGGTGCGCGACCGCGCGCTTGAGGAAACCCCGGTCGGCGCGGGCGACGTCGGCGATCAGCGGGAACATGCTGTGGATGTGCTCACCGACCTGGCGGTCGACCTCGTAGTGGTCCTTGCCGCCCAGCCAGTAGTTCCACACCCGCGCGTTGTGCGCGACCGTGGTGTTCACACCCCGCAGCGGGGTCGACCATTCGCTCATCGACTCGCTCTCCTCGACGCCACCTGTCCGGCCCACTCGCTCCCGGCGGAGTGTAAACGCCCGGTCACCCCGACTCATTCCTCCGGATCGGGCGCCGCGAGAGCCTCCAGCACACCCTGACCGTAGCGGTTGAGCTTGCCCTCGCCGATGCCGCTGATCGTCGCGAGATCGTCCAACGTGGACGGTTGCACGGTGGCGATCTGCTTGAGCGTCGAGTCGTGGAAGATGATGAACGGCGCCTTGCCCTCCTCGCGGGCCACCTCCATGCGCCACGCCCGCAACTTCTGGAACACCGGCTCGACCTCGGGCGGCATGTCCACCGGGGCGCGCTTGGAATCGCGCGCCTTGGCCTTGGCGGCCGGGGTCTTCTTCGGCTCGGTGCGCAGCCACACCTGCCGCGGGTCCTCCCGGCGCAGCACCTCGGAGCTGGTGTCGGTGAGCACCAGCGTGCCGTAGTCGCCCTCCACGGCCAGCAGGCTCTGGGCCAGCAGCTGCCGGATCACGCCGCGCCACTCGTTGTCGCTGAGGTCGGAGCCGACGCCGAACACGCTGAGCTCGTCGTGCCGGAACTGCTCGACCTTCTGGGTCTTCTTGCCGCGCAGGATGTCGATGATCTGCCCGGCGCCGAACTTCTGGTTGCGCTCGCGCTGCAGGCGCACCACGGTCGACAGCAGCTTCTGCGCGGCGACCGTGCCGTCCCAGGACTCCGGCGGGCTCAGGCACGTGTCGCAGTTGCCGCACGGCTCGGCGTCGGGCTGGCCGAAGTAGTCGAGCAGCCGGGCGCGCCGGCACTGCACGGTCTCGCACAGCGCGAGCATCGAGTCCAGGTGCCTGCTCTGGGTGCGGCGGTGCGCCTCGTCGCCCTCGGAGTTGTCGATGAGCTTGCGCTGCTGCACCACGTCCTGGAGCCCGTAGGCCATCCACGCGGTGGAGGGCAGTCCGTCTCGGCCCGCGCGGCCGGTCTCCTGGTAGTAGCCCTCGATCGACTTCGGCAGGTCCAGGTGCGCGACGAACCGCACGTCGGGCTTGTCGATGCCCATGCCGAAGGCGATGGTGGCCACCATGACCAGCCCGTCCTCGCGCAGGAACCGGGACTGGTGCGCGGCGCGGATCTCCTTGTCCAGCCCGGCGTGGTACGGCAGGGCGGTGACGCCGTTGGCGGTGAGGAACTCGGCGGTGCGCTCGACCTCGGCGCGGGAGAGCCGGTAGACGATGCCGGACTCGCCCAGGTGCTCGGTCTGCAGCAGCTGCAGCAGCTGCCTGCGCGCGTCGGTCTTGGGCGCGATCCGGTACTGGATGTTGGGGCGGTCGAAGTCGGAGACGAAGTGCCGCGCCTCGGTCAGCTGCAGCCGGTTCGCGATCTCGTCGCGGGTGGCCGGGGTGGCGGTGGCGGTCAGCGCGATGCGCGGCACGTCGGGCCAGCGCTCGTGCAGCACCGACAGCGCGAGGTAGTCGGGCCGGAAGTCGTGGCCCCACTGGGCGACGCAGTGGGCCTCGTCGATGGCGAACACGCCGACCTCACCGCGCGCCAGCAGGTCCAGCGTGGAGTCCAGCCGCAGCCGCTCGGGGGCGAGGTAGAGCAGGTCGAGCTCACCGGAGAGGAACGCGTCCTCGGTCTCGCGGCGCTGCTGGTAGCTCTGCGTGGAGTTGAGGAATCCCGCGCGCACGCCGAGCGCGCCGAGCGCGTCGACCTGGTCCTGCATCAGGGCGATCAGCGGCGAGACCACGATGCCGACACCGGATCTGACCAGCGCCGGGATCTGGTAGCACAGCGACTTGCCGCCGCCGGTGGGCATCAGCACCAACGCGTCGCCACCCCCGACGACGTGGTCGATGATCTCCTGCTGCGTGCCCCGGAAGGAGTCGTAGCCGAAGACCCGCTGCAGGACCTTCAGGGGTTCGGTGGACAGGTCGGTCGCGGTTTCGGGAGACGCCACGGCGGGAATCTTACGCAGGGCGCCGGACGTTCCCGGGTGCCCACACGCCACCGGTGAGTCGGGCCGGAACGCGACCGATCTGTGAGCTGCGCCACCTTCGGGGAGTGCGGCGGTTCCCCCGGAATACTTCGTAAGGAAGACTCGTTCCCGGAAGTAGTTGAAGCTCGTACAAAATGACTGCGGGCTCGGGCTCAGTTAGGGAGTTCACATGCAGTTCGGGATCTTCTCGGTCAGTGACGTGACGACTGACCCGACCAACGGCCGGACCCCGACCGAGGCCGAGCGCATTCAGGCGATGGTCCGGATCGCGCTCAAGGCCGAAGAGGTCGGACTCGACGTCTTCGCCACCGGCGAGCACCACAACCCGCCGTTCGTGGCCTCCTCGCCCACGACGATGCTCGGCTACATCGCGGCGCAGACCAAGGACCTCATCCTGTCCACCTCCACCACGCTGATCACCACGAACGACCCGGTGAAGATCGCCGAGGACTTCGCGATGCTGCAGCACCTGGCGGGCGGTCGCGTCGACGTGATGATGGGCCGCGGCAACACCGGCCCGGTCTACCCGTGGTTCGGTCAGGACATCCGCCAGGGCATCCCGCTGGCGATCGAGAACTACGCGCTGCTGCGCCGGTTGTGGCGTGAGGACGTGGTCGACTGGGAGGGCAAGTTCCGCACTCCGCTGCAGTCGTTCACCGCGACCCCGCGCCCGCTCGACGGCGTCGCGCCCTTCGTCTGGCACGGCTCGATCCGCTCGCCCGAGATCGCCGAGCAGGCCGCCTACTACGGCGACGGGTTCTTCCACAACAACATCTTCTGGCCCGCCGAGCACACCGCGCGCATGGTGCGGCTGTACCGCCAGCGCTTCGAGCACTACGGCCACGGCAAGGCCGATCAGGCCATCGTCGGTCTCGGCGGTCAGGTGTTCATGCGCAAGAACTCGCAGGACGCGGTCCGCGAGTTCCGGCCCTACTTCGACAACGCCCCGGTCTACGGCGGCGGACCGTCCCTGGAGAACTTCAGCACCGCCACGCCGCTGACCGTCGGCAGCCCGCAGCAGGTCATCGACCGCACGCTGGGCTTCCGCGAGACCGTCGGCGACTACCAGCGCCAGCTGTTCCTGATGGACCACGCCGGCCTGCCGCTCAAGACGGTCCTGGAGCAGCTCGACATCCTCGGCGAGGAGGTCGTGCCGGTGCTGCGCGAGGAGTTCGCCAAGCTCAAGCCGGCGCACGTCCCGGACGCCCCCACCCACCAGTCCCTGCTCGCCGCCCAACAGCAGCAGGAAGAGCAGAAGCAGGAGGTCGCACGATGAGCGAGCGCGAGATCGTCGTGATCTCGGCCGGGCTGAGCAACCCGTCCTCGACGCGGATGCTCGCCGACCGCCTGGCCGCGGCCACCGCGCGGCTGAGCCCGGTCCACGTCCGGGTCGTGGAGCTGCGGGATCACGCCAAGGACATCGCCAACAACTTCGTCACCGGCTTCCCCAGCCCGGAGCTGGAGGAGGTGCTGGAGGCGGTGCGCAAGGCCGACGGGCTGATCGCCATCACCCCGATCTTCCAGGCGTCCTACAGCGGGCTGTTCAAGTCGTTCTTCGACGTGCTCGACAAGGACGCGCTGGCGGGCAAGCCGGTGGTCATCGGCGCCACCGGCGGCTCGGCCCGGCACTCGCTGGCGCTGGAGCACGCGATGCGGCCGATGTTCGCCTACCTGCACGCCGTGGTCGCTCCGACCTCCGTCTACGCGGCCTCGGAGGACTGGGCGACCGGGGGCGACAGCACGCTGGCCGACCGCGTCGAGCGCGCGGCGGGCGAGCTGGCCGCGCTCATCGACCAGCGCCCGGCGGTGCGGGCACCGGACCCGTTCGAGGAGCCGGTCCCGTTCGAACAGCTGCTGGCCCAGCAGAGCAACTGACGAGGAACCCGGAACTCCCGTCGCGATCCGCGGCGGGAGTTCCGGGCTTCCCGCGCCTCCGATTCGCTGCGCGAGGGGTAGCCGCCCGACTACCGTGGGTGGATGAGCGGCGATCGGATCCCGGCGGCGGAGCCTGCCGAGCTGGTGCCCGCCTCGGCGCGGCTGCGGGCCGAGGGCGTGGAACTGGTCGAACTGTCCTTCGTGGACAACGCGGGCATCGTGCGGGTCAAGACCGCCCCGCTGGACCGGCTGCCCGAACTCGCCCGCTACGGGCTCGGCGCCTCGCCGTGCTTCGAGACCTTCACCTTCGACGACGTGATGTTGCGCGGCACCCACCTGGGCGGCCCCGACGGCGACCTGCGGCTGGTCCCCGACATCGCGCGGCTGACCCGGCTGGTGGCCATGCCCGGCTGGGCGTGGGCGCCCGCCAACAAGTTCACCCAGGACGGGCCGCGCTTCGTCGCCTGCCAGCGCGCCTTCGCCGCGCGGCAGGTCGCCGCGGCGGCCTCGGCGGGACTGACGATCTCCGCGGCCTTCGAGCACGAGTGGGTCCTGGCCGAACCCGGGCTCGACGAGTTCGTGCCCGCGATCAGCGGGTCCGGTTACGGCCAGGTCCGGTTGGAGGCGCTGGCCGACTACGGCCTGACGCTGGTGCGCACGATGCGCGAGCAGGGCCTGGACGTGCTGCAGTTCCACCCCGAGTACGCGCTGGGGCAGGCCGAGCTGTCGGTGGCCGCCAAAGACCCCGTCGGCGCGGCCGACGACGCCGTGCTCACCCGGCACACCGTCCGCGCGGTCACCCGCCGGCACGGCTGGCGGGCCAGCTTCGCCCCCTGCCTGGTTCCGGACGGCGCCGGCTCCGGCGCCCACCTGCACCTGTCGGTGCACGACAGCCGCGGGAACCTGTTCGCGAGCGGATCCGGTCGCCACGGCCTGCAACCGGCCGGCGAGGCGTTCCTCGCCGGGGTGCTGCGCGAACTGCCCGCGCTGGTGGCCGTCGGGGCGGGCAACCCGGCGAGCTTCCTGCGGCTGGGGCCGTCCCGCTGGGCCGGCATCTGGCACGCGTGGGGCCACGAGACGCGCGAGGCCGCGCTGCGGCTGATCACCGGGACCGAGGGCACGCACTCCTGGGCCGCCAACGCCGAGATCAAGTGCTTCGACGCCACCGCCAACCCGTACCTGGTGGTGGGTGCGGTGATCGCCGCCGGGCTCGCCGGGGTGCGCGAGGAGCTGAGCCTGCCCGACGAGATCACCGGCGATCCCGCGCTGCTCGGCGAGGACGCCCGCACCGAGGCCGGGATCGAACGCCTGCCCGCCGGTCCCGCCGAAGCCGCCGACGCGCTGGCCTCCTCGGAGGTGCTCGCCGAAGCGCTGGATCCCGAGCTGCACGACGCCCTGCTGACCGTGCGCAGGGGAGAGGCCGAGCGCTTCGCCGAGGCCACCCCCGACGAGATCGCCGCCGCCACCCGCTGGACCTGGTAGGGAACAAGCCGGGCGCCCGAGCGGTTGGTTCTCAGCGGAACGACAGATCGTCCCTGGGGAGGACCGTGTCCGAAGAACTGCGCAACCCGGTGTGGCACTCGCTCAACGGTGCCCACGCCCGCCTCGCCGAACGCGTCGGCGAGGCGATGCGCTACCCGTCCGAGGTATCGCCCTTCGCGGCGCTGCCGCTCGAACCCGACGAGGCGGCCTGGGCGGACGCGGCCAAGCTCGTGGGGCCCGGCGGGATCGTGCTCGTCACCGGGCCGCCGCGCACCGCGCCCCCGGGCTGGGAGCGCTTCGAGGTCGCGCCCGGCGTCCAGATGATCGACGACGGCGTGACCGGTGAGCGCGACCCCGAAGCCGTCCGGCTCACCACCGCCGACGTGCCGGAGATGCGCGAGCTGGCCGCGCGCACCAAGCCCGGCCCGTTCGAGCAGCGCACCATCGAACTCGGCACCTACCTGGGGATTCGTCGCGGCGGGAAGCTGATCGCGATGGCGGGGGAGCGGATGCACCCGCCGGGCTGGACCGAGATCAGCGCCGTGTGCACCGACCCGGGCTTCCAGGGGCAGGGGCTGGCGTCCCGGCTGATCAGGACGCTGGTCGTCGACATCAGGGCGCGCGGCGAGCGACCGTTCCTGCACGCCGTGGACACCAACACCGGCGCCATCGCGCTCTACGAGCGGATGGGCTTCCGGATCCACCGCCGCCCGGTGTTCCAGGCTGTGCGCGCCCCCGCCTGAGCGGTGGCTCCGGGCCGAACCGGGGCCACCGTCGTGCTCAGCTCGCAGTGGCGGCGACCCCGCCGATCTCGCCGTTGCGGAACGCGTCGACGAACAACCGGTGGTCGTCGCGGACGACTTCGGCGTAGCCGAGGGCGAATTCGACGAGCCAGTCGACGAACTCCTTCTCCCGGTCGCCGACCACGCCGAGGATCGCCTCCTCCACCTGGAAGTCGACCAGCTGCGTGTCCGACTGCGCGTCGGACACGCAGTGGATCTTCGCGATCGCCCGGCCCAGGTAGTCCAGCACCGGCACGATGTCGCTCGGCTCGGTCAGGTCGTCCCACTCCAGGTCCGACTCGTACGGCGAGAGCTCGTCGACCAGGTAGCCGACCCCGCCGATCTCGGTGTGGCCCAGCATCGGGTCGGCGTGGGCCTGCAGCGCCCGCTGCGACAGCGCCGTCCGGTGGCCGTGGTGCTTGAAGTGGGCGCGGATGCGCTCGTCGGTGACCACCCGCGACGGTGCCGCCACGTTGCCCTGCTTCATCGACAGCACGATGTCGTTCTCCAGCGCCTCGGTCGCGCCCTCGATGAGGATGTTGTAGGCCGGGAGGCCCGCGCTGCCGATGCCGAAACCGCTGGACCCGACGACGTCCTTGATCGTGTAGGCCACGTCCCGCATCCGGTTCTCCTGCGGGATGGACTCCAGGTAGCGCGCGAACGCCTCCTCGACCCGGCCGCGCTCGGCGTCGTCGAGCCGTCGGATGTTCGGCCCGCGCCGCATCCGCCGGTCGTAGCCCTCGGTCTCGGTGAGCCGGTGGAGCAGCTCGGTGCGGCTGCGCAGCCGGGTCTGCTGCAGCAGCTCGTGCACGGTGCCGTCGGTGGTCGACAGCCGCAGCGAGTACTCGGAGTCGCGGTCGCTGGAGGCGAAGGTGCGCACCTGGTCCAGGTAGGACGTGGCGGCGTGGCGCACGAACGCGACGATGTCGCCGTCCGGCAGGGCCTTGCTCCAGGCCAGCAGCGCCAGGCTCGCGGCGAAGCGCTGCAGGTCCCAGGTGAAGTGCCCGAGGTAGGCCTCGTCGAAGTCGTTGACGTCGAAGACCAGCACGCCCGAGGCGTTCATGTAGGTGCCGAAGTTCTGCGCGTGCAGGTCGCCCTGGATCCACACCCGGCTGGTGCGCTCGTCGGCCCACGGGTCGGTCAGCCGGTTGACGTCGGCGTAGAACAGGCACGCGCTGCCCCGGTAGAAGGCGAACGGGTCGGCGGCCATCTTGCGGAACTTGGTGCGGAACGCCGCCGGGTTGCGCTCCATGAGTTCGGAGAACGCGTCGACGAGGATGTCGGCGATCTCCCCGCGGCGGGCGTCGGTGTCGGTGACGTCGAGGCTTCGAGCGAGCTCGGACATGATTTCCGTCCACTGTGAACAGTAGTGACAACGAGGTGGACGCAGTTTATCGGAGAATCACGCGCCTTTCGAAGGCGCCAAGTCGTCCACATAGAACAAAATGGACTCCCGGTGCGATACCGGGAGACCCGCGCGCCCCGACGAGTATCCGCCCGCGGCCCCACGCCCGCAACGAGACGCGTCTCCGCCCGGTGCCGAGAACCGCGGCACCTGTCGCCGCGAGAACCCGGGCTCTCGACGCGAGGTGAGGTGAGGTTGTTCCGGTTGGGGTGGGGAAATAGCCTCTGGCCGGTGGTGGCACGGTGCGAGCGGAGGTGGTGATGGCCGAGGTGGGGAGCCCTCCTGCGCGCAACACGCGGCCCCGGAACCGGCGGGCGATGATCACCGCCGCGGCGGCGGAGCTGTTCTTCCGCGACGGTTTCGACCAGGTCGGGATGAGCGACATCGCCGAGGCGGTGGGCGTCGGGTCCTCCGCGCTGTACCGGCACTTCGCGGGCAAGCAGCAGCTGCTGACCCACGTCGTGCTCGACGAGCTGCGCCCGTTCGTCGAGATCACCGCCGAGGCGGGTGACGTCGACGAGGTCGTCGGGAAGCTGGCGGCGACCGCGCTCGACCACCGCCAGCTCGGCGTGCTCTGGCAACGGGAGTCCCGGCGGCTGCCCGAGGAGCGCCGCGACGTGCTGCGCGGCGAGCTGCGCGAGGTCGCGCGCGGGCTCACCCGGCTGGCCCGGGCCTTCCGGCCCGAGCTGACCGACGCCGACGCGCGGTTCCGCGCCTGGTGCATGTTCAGCGTCCTGACCAGCCCGTCCTACCACCAGGTGCAGCTCTCGCGGCGGGACTTCGAACAGCTGCTGCGCGCGATGGTGATGATCATCGGCAACCGCCCGCCGCAGGAGCTCGCGGCCCGGCCCGACGCCCAGCCCGAGCAGGTCGAGCGCTTCGCCGGGCGGGCCTCCCGGCGCCGGTTGCTGCTGGTCGCGGCCAGTCGTCTGTTCGCCGAAGCCGGCTACGGCAAGGTCACCACCGAGGACGTCGGCGCGGCCGCCGGGATCGCCGGTCCCAGCCTCTACAACTACTTCGCCAGCAAGCAGGAGCTGCTCAGCGCCGTGATCACCCGCGGCAACGCCTGGCTGGAGGTGGACCTGGAGCGCACCCTGGCCACCAAGTCCGACCCGGCCGAGGCGCTGCGCGCGCTGCTGCGCTCCTACATCCGCTTCGCCTTCGACCACGGCGGCTTCATCGACATCCTGGTCAGCGAGGTCGGGCACCTGCCCGCCGAGGAGCGGCACCGGGCGCGCCAGACCCAGCACTCCTACGTCGCCGAGTGGGTCGGGCTGCTCTGCGAGGCGCGTCCCGAGCTGGATCCGGTCCGGTCCAGGATCCTGGTGCAGGCGGCGCTGACCGCCGCCAACGACATGGCGCGCACCGGCCCGATCCGGGACGCCAGGGCGGTGCTGCGGCTGGGGACCGCGCTGATGCTCGACACCCCGGTCGACGGCTGAGGCGACGCGCTACCGGCCGTTCACTTAGCGAGGGAAAGGGCAGGAGAACCAGCTCGCAGGACGTCGATCTGCCTAATGGCGGCTCACTTGTCGGTTGACTCGATCATCATCGGCGAATTAATCTCCGGCGAGAGCAGATCCGCGCGGACGCGGAACCCGCGCAGGTAGTCCCGAACACGTGCCACGAGGACAGGTTGGTTGCATGAGCAGCGCGACGGAACCGGTCGGTCAGCCGCCGGTTGACGTGCCGGACATCCACACGACCGCGGGCAAGCTCGCGGATCTGTACCGGCGGAACGACGAGGCGGTGCACGCCGGCTCGGCGCGCGCGGTGGCCAAGCAGCACGAGAAGGGCAAGAAGACCGCCCGCGAGCGGATCGACATGCTGCTGGACGAGGGCTCGTTCGTCGAGCTCGACGAGCACGCGCGGCACCGCTCCACCAACTTCGGCATGGACGAGAACCGCCCGTACGGCGACGGCGTGGTGACCGGCTACGGCACCGTCGACGGCCGCAAGGTGTGCGTGTTCTCCCAGGACTTCACGGTCTTCGGCGGCTCGCTGGGCGAGGTCTTCGGCGAGAAGATCGTCAAGGTCATGGACCTGGCGCTCAAGACCGGCTGCCCGCTGATCGGCATCAACGACTCCGGCGGCGCCCGCATCCAGGAGGGCGTGGCCGCGCTGGGCCTCTACGCCGAGATCTTCAAGCGCAACACCCACGCCTCCGGCGTCATCCCGCAGATCTCGCTGATCATGGGCCCGTGCGCGGGCGGCGCGGTCTACTCGCCGGCGATCACCGACTTCACGGTGATGGTCGACAAGACCTCGCACATGTTCATCACCGGCCCCGACGTCATCAAGACCGTCACCGGTGAGGACGTCACCTTCGAGGAGCTCGGCGGCGCGCACACCCACAACTCGCGTTCGGGCAACGCGCACTACCTCGCCTCCGACGAGGACGACGCGATCGGCTACGTCAAGGAACTGCTGTCGTTCCTGCCGAGCAACAACCTCTCCGAGGCGCCGGTCTTCGAGGGCGCCGACACCGGCGCCGGGGCGATCGCCGACGCGATCACCGACGCCGACCGCGAGCTGGACACGCTGATCCCGGACTCGCCGAACCAGCCCTACGACATGCACAAGGTCATCCAGACCGTGGTCGACGACGAGGAGTTCCTGGAGGTCTCCTCGCTGTTCGCGCCGAACATCGTCACCGGCTACGGGCGCGTCGAGGGCCAGCCGGTCGGCATCGTGGCCAACCAGCCGTCCCAGTTCGCCGGCACGCTCGACATCGGCGCCAGCGAGAAGGCCGCCCGGTTCGTGCGGACCTGCGACGCCTTCAACATCCCGGTGCTGACCTTCGTCGACGTGCCCGGTTTCCTGCCGGGAACCGACCAGGAGTGGAACGGCATCATCCGGCGCGGCGCGAAGCTGCTCTACGCCTACGCCGAGGCCACCGTCCCGCTGATCACCGTGATCACCCGCAAGGCCTACGGCGGCGCCTACGACGTGATGGGCTCCAAGCACCTCGGCGCGGACATCAACCTGGCCTGGCCGACCGCTCAGATCGCGGTGATGGGCGCTCAGGGCGCGGCCAACATCCTCTACCGGCGCCAGCTGGCCGACGCCGCCGCCAACGGCGAGGACGTCGAGGCGCTGCGCGCGGACCTGCAGCAGGAGTACGAGGACACCCTCTGCAACCCCTACACCGCCGCCGAGCGCGGGTACGTGGACTCGGTCATCCCGCCGTCGTTCACCCGCGGCTACGTCGCCCGCTCGCTGCGGATGCTGCGGAACAAGCGGGCCAACCTGCCCGCCAAGAAGCACGGCAACATCCCCCTGTGACCGGATCCCCTGTGACCGGGTACACCCGTGACCGGTCGGAGAGCGTCGAGGTGAAGGAGCGATCGATGAGCGAGCAGACGCCGCAGCGGCCGGTGCTGCGCATCGTGCGCGGCGATCCCGACGACGTCGAGGTCGCCGCGCTGACCGCGGCGCTGGCCGGTGCGGCCGCCGCCCAAGTGCCCGACGAGGGGCAGGAGCCGATGTCGCTGTGGGCCGATCCGGCCTCGGGGCTGCGCCACCCGGCGGGCCGCCGCCCGCTGCGGCCGGGCCTGCACGCGTGGCGCGCGTCCGGTCTGCCGGGCTGAACGCCCTCGCCAGTCTTGAACTTTTCCGCCTGCTCCGGCGTCGCGCCGGGAAAATGAGGAGTTGACCACTGTGGACGTGACGCCGATCAGCAAGGTCCTGATCGCCAACCGCGGTGAGATCGCGGTGCGGGTCATCCGCGCCTGCCAGGACGAGGGCATCGCCTCCGTCGCGGTCTACGCCGAGCCGGACGCCGACGCGCAGCACGTGCGGCTGGCCGACGAGGCCTTCGCGCTGGGCGGTTCCACGCCCGGCGAGTCCTACCTGAACATCGAGAAGATCATCGACGTCGCGAAGCGCTCCGGCGCCGACGCCGTGCACCCCGGCTACGGGTTCCTGTCGGAGAACGCCGAGTTCGCCCAGGCCGTGCTCGACGCGGACCTGATCTGGATCGGCCCGTCGCCGCAGGCCATCCGCGACCTCGGTGACAAGGTCACCGCGCGGCACATCGCCACCCGCGCCGGTGCGCCGCTGGTCCCCGGCACCAAGGACCCGGTCCCGGGCGCCGACGAGGTCGTCGCCTTCGCCCAGGAGCACGGGCTGCCGGTGGCCATCAAGGCCGCCTTCGGCGGTGGCGGCCGCGGTCTCAAGGTCGCGCGCAGCATCGAGGAGATCCCGGAGCTGTTCGCCTCCGCGGTCCGCGAGGCCGAGACCGCGTTCGGCCGCGGCGAGTGCTTCGTGGAGCGCTACCTCGACCGCCCGCGCCACGTCGAGGCGCAGGTGCTGGCCGACAAGCACGGCAACGTCGTCGTCGTGGGCACCCGCGACTGCTCGCTGCAGCGCCGCCACCAGAAGCTCGTCGAGGAGGCCCCGGCGCCGTTCCTCAGCGCCGAGCAGCACAGCCGCATCCACGAGGCCGCCCGGTCGATCTGCGCCGAGGCCGGTTACTACGGCGCGGGCACCGTGGAGTTCCTGGTCGGCCAGGACGGCACCATCTCGTTCCTGGAGGTCAACACCCGGTTGCAGGTCGAACACCCGGTCTCGGAGGAGACCACCGGCATCGACCTTGTCCGCGAGCAGTTCCGCATCGCGGCGGGGGAGAAGCTGCACCTGGGCGCCGACCCGGAGCCGCGCGGGCACGCCATCGAGTTCCGCATCAACGGTGAGGACGCCGGCCGCAACTTCCTGCCGGCGCCGGGCACGGTCACCAGGTTCGTCGCCCCGCAGGGGCCGGGCGTGCGCGTGGACGCGGGCGTGGAGAGCGGCAGCGTGATCGGCGGGCAGTTCGACTCGCTGCTGGCCAAGGTCATCGTCACCGGTGCCGACCGGCAGCAGGCGCTGCAGCGCGCCCGCCGCGTCCTCGACGAGATGCAGGTGGAGGGCATGGCCACGGTCCTGCCGTTCCACCGCGCGATCGTGCGCGACCCGGCGTTCGTCGGAACCGACGGGTTCACCGTGCACACCCGCTGGATCGAGACCGAGTTCGACAACACCATCGAGCCCCACACCGGTGGCGCCGAGCCCGCCGAGGAGGCCGAGGAGCGGCAGACGATCCTGGTCGAGGTCGGCGGTCGTCGCCTGGAGGTCTCGCTGCCCGCCGCGTTCGCGGCGACCTCGGCCGCCCCGGCCGCCAAGGCCAAGCCGCGCAAGCGCAGCGGCGGCAAGGCCGGTGCCGCGGCCTCCGGCGACGCGGTGGCCGCACCGATGCAGGGCACCATCGTCAAGGTCGCGGTCGAGGACGGTCAGGAGGTCGCCGAGGGCGACCAGATCGCGGTCCTGGAGGCCATGAAGATGGAGAACCCGGTCAACGCCCACAAGGCGGGCACGGTCACCGGCCTCACCGCCAAGCCCGGCGACTCCGTCACCCAGGGCACCACCATCTGCGAGATCAAGTAGCCCGAACCTGGTGGAGGGGTGGAGGTTTCCGGCGGAACCTCCACCCCTCCAGCTGCGTCAGCCCGCGTTCCGGGGGCGGGTGAGGTAGCAGTGGGCGTGGTACCAGCCGTCGGCTTCCAGGCCCTCGGGGTCGAGTCCTCGGCGCTGCACGTCGTGGATCGCGGCCTGCTGCTCGGTGTCGTCGGCGAAGCGGCGCTGCGGGTAGGTGCCGGGTAATCGCTCGGTGGTCAGGCCGTGGTCCGCGAGGAGCTCGGTGATGGCGGAGTAGTCGAAGACGCGGAGCACGAAGATCGCGAGCCAGAGCTCGTCGGGGCGGTTGATCGCCGCGAGGAGGCGTTCGAAGGTCGGCAGGCCGACGTAGCCGACCCCGCCGGTGGAGATGATCAAGCCCGTGTCGGCGATGCCCTTGGCGAGTTCCGGTGAGGGATCGGTGGTTTCGAGGTTCTCGGCCCAGCCGTCGGTGAGCAGCCCGGCGCTGCGGCCGTAGGCGATCGCGGGTTCGGAGACGTCCAGGCCGACGATGTCGAGGTCGCCGGCGAAGTCGCGCCGGTCCGCCGCCGCCAGTTCCGCGGTCGACGACCGCTCGGCCGACGGACCGGTGTAGCGGTCGAGGACCTCGCGCGGATCGCCGGAGGACTTCAGCAGGGCCGAGTTGATGCCGTAGGAGCAGCACACGTCCAGGACGCGCGCGGGGCGCGCCGCCCCGATCACCTCGCGGAAGATCGGGGTGGCGCGCTGCGGGATCTGGTACTCGAACCGCTTCAGCGTCGAGACGTACGCCCGGGGATCCGGCCGGGCGTAGATGTCGCTGAAGTCGGCCTTGTGCTCACCAGGACGACCGTGGTCACCAGACCGACCGGGCTCTCCAGAGCGACCGGGCTCTCCGAGTCGGCTCATGACACCAGGTCGGAGAGCTCGTCGATGGCTCGGCCCAGCTGCTCGGCGAAGCCCGTCATCTGCTCGCCGACCGTGCGCGGCGTGCTCAGGTGCACGTTGAAGCTCTGCGGCAGCAGCACGTAGGCCACCCCGATGCAGTGCTCGCTGGTCGCGCCGAACCCGAAGTACTGGATGTTCACCGACGGCGCGGCGCTGGTGCTCAGGTAGTCGTCGCGCATCGTCAGCCAGCCCGGCGAGGAGTACAGCGCGGGCGAGAACTCCTGCCCGCGCCGGGCCGCGATGAGCTGCAGCTCCCACAGGTGCTGCTCGGGCGCGTCCCCGGCCTGGCACTCCTTGGCGCGGATGACGTGCGCGTCGGCGGCCCGCCGGAACGCATCCGCGCGGTCCGACCGCGAGGACTCGGCGTCCTCCATCGCGGCCACGAACTCCAGCACCTCCGGGGTCACCACGCGCATCGCCTCGGTGCGCCCGTGGTGGAAGTGCCGGGTGGCGATCGACTCGTAGGTCGCGCCGGTGAAGCCTTGGACCGCCGGTGCGCGAGCTGGAAGGCCATCTGCACGAACGCGTCCGGTGAGATGCCGAGCGCCTTGGCGCGCTCCGAGCCGAAGTCGTCGAAGCGCACCGTGCGGGTCGCGGTGGCCTCGCCGTAGGCCACGTAGTCCTTGGTGGCGGCGTCCACCTCGCCTGAGAGCTCCGGCGACAGGCGGAATTCCAGCGCCTGGGGCTCCGGCACGCCCTGCGCGGTGGCGCCGGCGGCCCGCGCGTGCGACTCGGCGGTCCCGGACATCAGCGAGTCGACGAACTCGACGATCGTGGTGCCGTCGAGCAGGCAGTGCTCGCCGTTGATGCCGGCCGCGCCGTCGGGGAAGACGATGAGCGTGACGCCCTTGTCGAACCAGCGGTCGGTCGGGTCCCCGGCCAGCAGCTGCTTGCACTTGCCGTCCAGGTCACCGGGCAGCTCGTGCTCCAGGGCCAGGCAGAACAGCGCCGTCTCGACGACGTCCACCGACGCGGTGTTGTCGACCAGCAGCGCCTCCCGGTTCGCCGCCCAGCGAACCCGGTCGTGGCTGGTCAGCGCCCCGACACCGGGGCCGCGGTCGGTGGTGGCGGCGATCCGGCGCAGCGCCTCGGCGAGCTCGTCGAGGGAGTGCGGCGCGCCGTCGGCGCCGATCACGTCGAGCCGGAAGGCGTTGCCGCGGAAGAACACCACGATGTGCCGCGCCGGGCTCGGGCCGGGCTGCTCGGGCGTGTTGGGCGCCCGCACGCCGTCCCGCTCCGGGCGCGGGATGCGGGTGGTGGAGAAGAGGTACCGGTGCTGCTGCATCGACAGCGGCTGACCGCGCCGCGTCGTGGGCGGCACCGTCTCGGCGTCCAGCGCCAGCTTGTGGTCCACCGCCGCCGCGATCAGCCGCACCGCGCGGGAGATCTGGTCGTCGTCGGTGTCGTTGAACAGGAAGAAGAAGTTCGCGTTGAGGGCGATGCGGTCCCGGCGGCCCAGGTAGCGGTCCCGCCAGAACTCGTCGAGCCAGCTGTGCACGTCGTCCTGACCGGCGTAGGCGGTCAGCGAGTCGTGCAGCTCCGCGGCCTCGTCGGAGGCGAGGAACTCGGCCACCGCCTGCCGGGTGGTGGCCAGCTCCTCCTCGGTCAGCAGCGGTGAGCACCACTGCAGGAACCGCTCCCCGCTGTCGGCGAGCGTGGGCAGCGGTATCCGGGGGAGGGAGTCCTCGTTGCCGAAAGTGCTGGTGCGCAAAGCAACCTCGTCGTTCACTAGTCGAGCAGGTCGTCGGTGCGGGCGGTGGTGCCGTGCGCGTCGGTGACCCGGCCGAACAGCTGCCGGGTGCGCTCCGCGGTGCCCACCACCCCAGGGCGATCACTGTAGGCGAAGATCGCCGAGTGCCGGGCCACGTCACCCTCCACGGCGCTGACCCGGTGCAGCGCGTAGCGGCCGTGGAACAGCTGCAGGTCGCCGGGCCGCAGCGGCAGCGCGCGCACCCGGTCGCCGCCGTCGCCGCTGATCACGGCGCCGACGTCGGCGAAGTTCTCCGATTCGGCCGAGCGGATGTGCGGGCAGTACTCGAACACGCCGCCGCCCCGCGGCTGCTGGGTGAGCATGCTGACCGCGAACTCGTTGGTGTCGAAGTGCCACGGGTGCTCTTTGCCCGGGTTGACGATGTTGACCACCAGCCCGGCCAGCGGGTCCTCCAGCGGGTGGATCCGCTCCAGGCCCAGGCATTCGGCCAGGAACCGCTGGAACAGCTCGTCGGTGTAGAGCCGGTGGATCAGGTGCTCGGCGGGGATGTCCTCGCGGGCGACGAAGGCGTTGCCGCGCACCGTCGTCCGCCTGCCCGGGTGCCAGTCGGGCAGGTCGGCGTCGGGCGCGGTGTTGTAGACGTTGACCGTCTGCTCCTCGTAGTAGGCGCGGTCGGCCAGGCCCGCGCACTCGGTGCGCAGCGCCTCCCGGTGCTCGGCGGCGACGAAGTCGCGCAGCACGCTGCACCCGTCGACGGCCAGTTCGGCGCGCACCGACTCGACGGCGGCGACCCAGCCGGGGCTGCCGGGGGCGGTGAGCGGGTAGCGGTCGGTGTCGACGATGTCGGTCACCGCAGCGGTCATCGGGTTCCCTCCGAGGCCGGGACGACGGGCAAGGTGATCTTCGAAGGATGCTCCGCGGACGTGTGGATGGCAACGGGCGACAGCGCCGCGGGCAGGTCGCGCACGGTGGGCAGCAGGTGCGGCACGTCGAAGGCCTGCACCGAGATGCGGAGCTTGTGGCCGGGCGGGATGACCGCGCCGGTCGGGAAGACCTCGACGTCGACCGGTTCGACCTCGCCGGGCCGCATGGTGCTCTGCGCGTCCTCGGTGAACGGGTGGAACGGCTGGATCAGCTCGCCGTCGAGGTAGCGGGAGCGCTCCGGGTCGAGGGCGCGGTGCGAGAGCACCTGCCAGCCGCCGGTGAGCCGTTCGACGCTGCCGTCGGGCGCCACCGAGGACACCGACACCGACAGCATCCCGTTTCCGGTCGGCGTGGAGGTCTGCAGGTGGGCGTTGATCGGCCCGCGCATCCGCATCACCTCGGTCATCGGTTCGGTCTCGAACACCGCGCCGGACAGGTCGTTCCAGCGGTTGTCCCCGCAGAGGCGGGAGATCCCGACGGCGTTGGGCAGCCCGGCGGTCCACTGGTTGGTCGAGCGGGTGCACAGGCCCGACACCGGCAGCGGAGCGATCGTGGTCCGCCCCGGCTCCGGGTCGGCGTCGACGAGACCGCCGGGGGCACCGGGCAGCGAGGTGCCGGAGAGCTCGAAGCTGCGGGCGCGCTGCTCACCGATCCACCGGTCGGCCCGGTACCACTGCCCGGACCCGATCTCGTGGTAGGTCAGCGGCGGGATGTCGGTGTCCAGCGCCGGGTCGGCCTGGCCGCGCACGTAGTGGTCGAACCAGCGCAGCTGCAGCTCCTGCAGCGTGCCGTACCCGGCGGCGGGGACCTCGTCGCCGGAACCCTGGAGGTGGTCCCACGGGCCGAAGATCATCTTCACCGGGACGCCGCGCTGCCGCAGCGCGTCGAAGACCATCGGCGTGCCGCGCTGGAACAGGTCGTACTCGCCGCCGATGAGGAAGGTCGGCACGTCGATGCGATCCACGACGCTCGCTGGGGAGCGCTCGGCGTAGAACGGGCCGTCGAAGGCGGCGTTGAGCCCGAGGGTGGCTTCCAGCAGCGTCGGCGCGGTGAAGCTCGTCGCCCCCTGGACGCGGTCGAGGTACACCTGCAGCGCGTTGTCGGGCTCGGCGGGACCGTAAGCCGGTGGGATCAGCCCGGTTCCGGTCACCAGCCCCATCCACAGCGGGATGAACCCGACGTCGAGCGCGCCGCCGGAGGCGACCACGTCGCGGTAGGTGTCCATCGCGGGAACCTGCGGGAAGATCGCCTTGAGGCCCGGCGGCCGGTTGCCCGCGGCGAAGAGCTGGTTGATGCCCATGTAGGAGGCGCCGTGCATGCCGACGGCGCCGTTGCTCCAGGGACGTTCGGGCGAGGCGGCCCAGTTCACGATCTCGCCCGAATCGGTGTTCTCCCGCGCGCTGAACGCCTGCCAGTCACCGCCGGAGGAGCCGGTCCCGCGCGCGTCGACCGAGACGTGCACGTAGCCGCGCTGGACGAAGTAGTCGGGATCGCCGCCGACCGCACCGGCGGCGGGACCGCTGATGATGTTCTTGTTGTAGGCGATGATCGTCAGCAGCACCGGGAACCGTCCCTCGACCGGCCTGCCCTCTGCGTCGGCGGGGCGCCGGACGTCGCCGCGCAGCACCGTGCCGTCGGACATCGGCACCGGCACGTCGGTCTCGACGACCGAACCGGGGTAGTCCGCGTCCCGGGCGCTCCATCCGGAGGCGGGGGTGGCGTCGGCGGCGGTCAGGCCGGCGAGAGCGGTCAGCAACGCGAGCAGCAAGGCGGGTAAGGAGCGGCGCATTCAGACCTCCCAGTACGTCCGGGAGATCAACGACCGGTTTCCCGGGAGGTTACGCGGATCGCGCCTACGAGGCGTGGAAGTGCAGGTGTGCGGCCATGAATCGGCGTGCGGCGACCGGGTCGCGGGCCTCGATGGCCGCCAGCAGCCGCTCGTGGCGGGTGATCGCCTCGCGGTCGGTCTCCACCGGAAGGCCGGACAGCACGCGGGTGAACGGCTCGAACAGCAGCGGCACGAACGCGTTGCCGGTCGCGCGCACGATCGTCTGGTGGAACGCGAGGTGGGCGGCGCCGCGCGAGCCGGCGTCGTCGCTCGCGCGCATCGCGCGCACGTGCTCGCGCAACTCCCGCAGGTCGGACTCGGTGCGGTTGAGGGCGGCGAGCTCGGCGATCCCGGCCTCCAGCATCCGCCGGGCCTCGTGGACCCCGCCGACGACGTCGGGATCGGCGCCGGGGGAGGTGGCGGCGCGGATCATCGGGTGCAACGAGGTCCACTCCGCCGGTGGATTGACGTAGGTGCCGCGACCGCGCTCGACGCGGACGACGTTCTGCACCCGCAGCGCCTTGACGGCCTCGCGCACGGTCAGCCTGCTCATCGAGAACAGCTCGGCGAGTTCGGGTTCCGACGGCAGCGCGCCGCCGGGCGGGTAGGTTCCGTCGATGATCGACCCCAGGAGCTGCTCGGCGAGCTCTTCCGGCAACGACACGCGGACCCCGCCCGTTCTCGATCCCACGACGACTCGGCAACCGGGGATTGGCGTCCACAATGGACTCCAAAGATCCGGATCGGACGAGTCTACTGCATGAGTGAGCGCGGACACACACCAACCGGTTGGTATGTGTGGTAGAGCTGATGGATCGGGTGTCTGGAGGTCTGACCATGGGTGATCCGCGGTACGAGTGGATGGAACCGGGCGCGTTCGAGGTGGCGCCGGGCGTGCACCGCATCCCGCTGCCCCTGCCCAACGACGGGCTCCGCGCGGTCAACGTCTACGCCATCGCCGACGGCGACTCGCTGACCCTGGTCGACGGAGGCTGGGCGCTGGAGGAATCCCGGGCGCAGCTGGTCGCCGCGCTCGCCCAGATCGGCGCCGGGCCGGGCGACATCACCCGCTTCCTGGTCACCCACGCCCACCGCGACCACTACACGCAAGCGGTGGCCCTGCGGCGCGAGTACGGCTCCGAGGTGCTGCTCGGCGAGGAGGAGCGGCACACCCTCGACCGGCTGATGTCGCCCGAGCACCGCTCGATGGACAGCCAGCTGGAGCTGCTGGCCGAGCACGGCGCCAAACCCGTCCGCGACACGCTGCTGAGCCTGCGCGAGGACGGGCCGCGCAACCACATCTGGGAGAAGCCCGACGCGTGGATCAACGCCGCCAGCGACCTCGGGCTCACCGACCGGTCGCTGCGCGCGCTGCCCACCCCCGGCCACACCCGCGGTCACCTGGTGTTCCTGGAGGAGCAGGCCGGGCTGATGTTCGCCGGTGACCACGTGCTGCCGCACATCACCCCGTCCATCGGTTTCGAGCAGGCCCCGACCGCGAGCCCGCTGCGCGACTACCTGGCGTCGCTGCGGCTGGTCCGCGGCCTGCCGGACATGCGGCTGCTGCCCGCGCACGGCCCGGTCACCGACAGCGTCCACGACCGCGTGGACGAGCTGCTGGCCCACCACGACGCCCGGCTGACGGCCACCGCCGCGGTCGTGGCGGCCGGGGCGAGCACCGCCTACGAGGCCGCCCGCGCGCTGACCTGGACCCGCCGCGAGCGCGCCTTCGACGACCTCGACGTGTTCAACCAGATGATGGCGGTCCTCGAAACCGCCGCCCACCTGGACGTTCTCGTGCTCCAGGACGAGCTGGGGGCCCAGCGGGTCGAAGGAGTCGTGCACTACTCCTGAGAGCCGGTTCGTGGTGGCTGCGCTGGGCAGCGGGCGGCAACGGTCCGTAACCGGACGGAGGGTCTCCTGCGGGCCGAAAATCACCCGACTGCAGCGCAGAGGCGACCGGTGATCGCGTGCGAGCCTGAATGAGCTCTCAGGCCGGTGCGCGGCCGGGGAGCGCAACCTCGTTGGGGTCAAAGGCGACGTCACTAGGAGCTCGTCATGTTGAGCAAGCACGAGCGGGACAGGCTCGCCGAGATCGAATCGGCGCTGGCCTCCGCAGACCCTGTGCTCGCGGAGAAGTTCGAGCGGTTCGAGGGCGGGCCGAGCACGGGCGCGCTGAGCCGCGCGCTGATCTGCACCGCGCTCGCGCTGACCGCGATGCTGTCGCTGCTCTCCCTGGCCAGCGGCCTGGTGTGGACCTCGGCCGCGCTGGGCGCGATCACCGCGGCAGGCGTCATCGCGGCGGGTGTCACCTCCCGCCGGCATCGCGAGACCTGACGTCCCGCCGCGGACGCTCAGTCGTGCATCGGGTGCGGTAGGGACTGCAGCGCCGTGTCGGCCTCGACGTAGGTGCCCTCGGGCAACCCGTCGAGCCGGTCCAGCTGCTCCGGGCTCGCGCCCAACTCCTCGCACTGCTGCACGATCTCGCGCTTGGTCGCCGGGAACCGCACGTGGCAGAGCACCTGCAGCATCTCCGCGCGATCGGCCAGCACCATGACTCCTCCTCCGTCCACCCGCCTCGTGCGGGTGGAAACCCTCACGACACCAGCTCGCGGGCCTTGTCGGCGATGGCGGTGGCGTCGATGCGCGCCTGCCCGAGCAGCTCGGCCGGTTGACCCGAGCCCGGCATCTCGTGGACGGCGAGCAGCCGCACCGGCACCGGGTCGTCGGCCAGCGCGTGCAGCACCGCCTCGCCGAGACCGCCCTCGGGCCAGTGGTCCTCGGCGGTGACCAGCCCCGCGGTCTCGCTCGCGGCCCGGCGCAGCGTCGCGGTGTCCACGGGCTTGACCGAGTACAGGTCGATCACCCGGGCCCCGATTCCCTCGTGCGCCAGCAGATCGGCGGCCTTGAGCGCTTCGTGCAGCGTGACCCCCGCGCCCACCAGCGTCACGTCCGCGCCGTCGCGGACCACCTTCGCGCCACCGATCGGGAACTCCTCGTCGGGCGGGTAGATCACCGGCATCGCGCCCCGGCTGGTGCGCAGGTAGCTGATGCCCGGCAGGTCGGCCATCGCCGCCACCAGGTGCGCGGTCTGGTTGGCGTCGCACGGGTACAGCACCGTGCTGCCGTGCACCGCGCGGAACGCCGCGAGATCCTCCAGCGCCATCTGCGACGGCCCGTCCTCACCGATGGCGACCCCGGCGTGCGACCCCATCAGCCGCAGGTCGGCCCGGCTGACCGCGGCCATCCGGACGAAGTCGTAGGCGCGGGACAGGAACGCGGCGAAGGTCGAGGCGAACGCGCACCAGCCGCGCACCTGCATGCCCACCGCGGCGGCGATCAGCTGCTGCTCGGCGATGTACATCTCAAAGTAGCGGTCCGGGTGGGCGTCGCGGAACAGCTCGGCGAACGTCGAGTTCGACACCTCGCCGTCCAGCGCCACCACGTCACCGCGCCGGTCGCCCAGCGCCGCCAGCGCCTGGCCGTAGGCCTTGCGGGTGGCCAGCTCGGTGCCCTCCTCGTAGGCGGGCATCCCGGCGGTGCCGGTGTCGAAGACGTGCGGCGTGGCGTCGCCCTCGGGTGATGCCGGTTTGACCCGCAGGTCGCGCAGTCCGCCGAGCTCGGCGATCGCCTCCTCGGCGTGCGCCAGGGGTTTGCCGTGGAAACCGGGCTTGTCGGCGACCTCGGCGACGCCCTTGCCCTTCTGGGTGGCCGCCAGGATCATCACCGGCCTGCCGTCGCCCCGCTCGGCCTCGGTCAGCGCGGACTCGATCTCGTCGAGGTCGTGCCCGTCGATCTCCAGCACGCGCCACCCGGCGGCCTGCGCGCGAGCGGAGTAGGACGACAGGTCCCAGCCGTGCATGGTGGGTCCGGTCTGGCCGAGCCGGTTGACGTCGATCAGCGCGATCAGGTTGTCCAGCCGCTCGTGCCCGGCGTGCTCCAGGGCCTCCCACACCGAGCCCTCGGCCATCTCGCTGTCGCCGCACAGCACCCACACCCGGTAGGGGAGCCGGTCGAGGCGCTTGCCCGCCAGCGCCAGGCCGACGCCGACCGGCAGGCCCTGGCCGAGGGAGCCGGTGGCCACGTCCACCCAGGGCAGCACCGGGGTGGGATGGCCTTCGAGCCGGCTGCCGAACTCGCGGAAGGTCAGCAGCTCGTCGTCCTCGACGGCGCCGACGGCCTTGAACGCGGCGTACTGCAGCGGCGAGGCGTGGCCCTTGGAGAAGATCAGGTGATCGTTGGCTGGGTGATCGGGACGGGAGAAGTCCAGCCGCAGGTGGCCGTCGAGCAGCACGGCCAGGAGGTCGGCCGCCGACATCGACGAGGTGGGGTGGCCGGACCCGGCGGCGGTGCTGGCCCGGACGGAGTCCACCCGCAGCTGCTGTGCCAGTTCGGTGCGGAACAATGCCTGGTCCATGCCCCGGAAGGTGCCCGGCGCGTGGCCGGGCGAAACACGCCGCAGGTCACCCCGCCCGGGTCGGCGGGGTGGAGCGGATCAGTCCAGGCCGCCGTTGCTGAGGCCGGAGAGCAGCCGCTTGATGACCTCGGGGTCGACCTCGGCGGTCTCCTCGGTCGTCTGCGGAGCCATCGCGTTCTTCTTGCGGGAGCGGCGGGGAAGCGGAACCGAGTCGGCCTTGACACCGCTGGGCAGCGGCATCTCGCACCACACCAGGGTTCCGCCGGTGCGCAGCGCCGTGGCACCGCAGCGGCCGTCGGCGAAGCCGGGGGCGAGCTGCGGGGGAACGGTGGCCTGCTCGTCCTGCACCTCGGCGACGAGGCTCTCACCGCTCAGGCGCAGGCGGACGGTGATGAAGCCGGGGTTCTTCTGGTCGGCGGCGTCGACGGCCGCGGTCACCAGGGCTCCGGTGAGCTGCGTGGCGATGTCGGTCATCTCGCGCAGGCTCCACTCGGCCAGGGAGAACCGCACGAACATCTCGGTGCAGTTCACCGCGCTGGGCAGCGCGATCAGTCGCAGGTCGTCGACTTGTGCGGTCTGAGTGTTCACCTGGTTGAGATCCTCCGTCCGCCCCCGCTGCGCTTTCGATCACCCGGAAGTCGTATTTTGCCAACTCCACTGGGTGGCTTGTGCGCAGGGGCCCCTTTTGCTTTCGGCCTCGTACTTCGCTCCTCGACCCGGGACTCCGCAGGTCGCCGCGACCACCGCCGCCGCCGTCAACAGCCTTCTCCAGCTGCGACGACGCACGATCTGGTGAAAAACGTACGTGACGAAAGCCGGTCGCGACCACCTCCGGACGTATCGGTTCCACAACGGGGGAGTTCCAGGCCGGTGGCCCCTCTGATAACCGAGGAGGTGAACGACGATCGGGCTCCGG
This sequence comes from Saccharopolyspora sp. ID03-671, assembly GCF_045278815.1. Lineage (NCBI taxonomy): Bacteria > Bacillati > Actinomycetota > Actinomycetes > Pseudonocardiales > Pseudonocardiaceae > Saccharopolyspora > Saccharopolyspora sp. ID03-671. The sequence continues at coordinate 1,025,184 of NZ_CP134054.1, read as the reverse complement.
GAGTGTCGGGGCGGTCACGGCGTGTCGCGACCGCCCCGAGCGGTTCGCACGGCTCACACGAGGGTGTCGAGTCCCTCGGCGAAGGCCTTGCCGATGAGGCCGATCTCCTCCTCGGTGATGATCAGCGGCGGCGAGACCGCCAGCGCCTTGCCCAGCGGGCGCACGATCACGCCGAGCTCGCGGATCTTCTTCTGCAGCGCGCCGAGCCCACCGGCCTGCAGCTGCTCGGCGGTGAGCTCGACCGCCCCGAGCAGACCGGTCCCGCCCCGCACCTCGGCCACCGCCGGGTGGTCGGCGACCTGCGCGAGGGCGTCGTGCAGCGGCCGCTCCAGCTCATCGGAGCGGGCGATGAGCTTCTCGCGCTCCAGGATGTCGAGGTTGGCCAGCGCCGCGGCCGCCACCGTGGGGTGACCGGAGTAGGTGGCGCCGTGGCGGAACACCCGGCCCGGCTGGTCCCAGAACGGCTCGGCCACCTGCTCGGCGACCACCACACCGCCCAGCGGCAGGTAACCGCTGGTCACGCCCTTGGCGAAGGTGATCATGTCGGGTCGCAGGCCCCAGCGCTCGACGCCGAACCAGGTGCCCACCCGGCCGAAGCCGCAGATCACCGAGTCGGCGACGAACAGGATGCCGTTCTCGGAGCAGATCTTGGCGACGGCTTCCAGGTAGCCCGGTTCCGGCGGGTGCAGCCCGCCGGCGCCGATCACCGGTTCGGCGAAGAACGCCGCGATCTTCTCCGCGCCGATGCGCTCGATGGCCTCGCGCAGGCTCTCGGCGTCGTCGTGGGCGACCCGGCCCGTCTCGGGGACCAGCCGGCCGAACCCGGCCTGGTTGGCATCGATGCCGCCGATGCTGGTGCCCATGCCGTTGGTGCCGTGGTAGGCGTTGCCGCGGCTGAGGATGTGGGTGCGCTGCGGCTGCCCGCGCTGGGCCCAGTACTGCCGCGCCAGCTTCGCCGCCGTGTCGATCGCCTCGCCGCCACCGGTGGTCAGGAAGATCTTGGAGTTGGGCATCGGCGCGAGGTCGGCCAGCCGCGAGGCCAGCTTCTCGGCGGGCGGGTTGGTGTAGTCGTTGAAGACGAAGTAGGACTCCAGCTCGCGCATCTGCGCCGCGGCGGCCTCGACGATCTCGGTGCGACCGTGGCCGGCGTTGGCGTACCAGAGGCTCGCCGTCCCGTCGAGGTAGCGACGTCCGGAATCGTCGTAGATCCAGACCCCTTCGGCCTTGGTGACGCAGAAGCTGCTGCTCTTGACCTCGAACATGTCCGCGAACGGGTGCCACAGCGCGGTTGATGACATGGTTTCCTGCCTCCTTCGTGGTGCCCCGACAGCTTCGTCGCCCGCACCCCGGAAGGCCAGAGGCGCGGCCGGGAAGTCCGAATCCCGGCGTCCGCTTGGTGAGAACGCACGTCCGCTCGTTGACACCGCAACGGGACCGGCCGGACGATGAGGTTCGTGACCACTTCGATCCTCAGCAGGCGGAGGCACGTCGACTTCCAGCGGGTGACGACCCAGGCCTGTCGCTCCTGACGGAACCGCAACGTCAGGGGGGACGCCGTCACCAGGCGGAACCCGGTAACGGTCCACAGAGGACCAGGAGCAGGGAGAAGTTCGTGTCCACCGTTTTGGTCATCTCCGGAAGCCCGTCGCGCACCTCGAAGACGGAGAAGGTCGGCGAGCACCTCGCCCAGCGGCTCACCGCGAGCGGCCGCAGCGCCGAGCACCTGCGGGTGCGAACCCTTCCCGCCGAGGCGCTGCTCGGCGCCGACGTCAGCGACCCGGCCATCGCCGCGGCGGTGGAGCAGGTCGCCGCGGCCGACGGCATCGTGCTGGCCACGCCGACCTACAAGGCCGCCTACTCCGGCCTGCTGAAGTCGTTCCTGGACCTGCTGCCGCAGTTCGGGTTCGCGGGCAAGGCCGTGCTGCCGCTGGCCACCGGCGGCAGCGTCGCCCACGTGCTCGCCATCGACTACGCCCTGCGCCCCGTCGTGCACTCCCTCGGCGCCCGCCACGCGGTCCAGAGCTTCTTCCTCCTCGACAAGCACCTCACCCTCGCCGACGACCACCTCGCCATCCACGAGGACAGCGCGAACCCGCTCACCGACGTCCTGGAGCAGTTCACCAAGGCCCTCGACGGGATCCCCCACACCACGGTCCTCGGCCGCTCCGCCTGACTCGGTCCCCGGAAGGTCGAATCCTGCGGTTCTCGACGTCGCAGGTCTACAGGGGGTTGTCGATCCAGTTCTGGATGAGGGGGGCCGTGAGGGCGACGAGGTCTTCCGTGGGTTCGGCGGTGATGGCCCGGGTGCGCAGGACGAGGCGGGAGGCGCCGAGGCCCATGAGGTGGCTGCAGACCAGTTCCGCGCGCAGGCGGGCGCGGGGGCCGGTCAGGCGCTCGGCGAGGCGGGTGACCAGCTGGGACTCGAAGTTGTCCCGGAAGCTCGCGCCCGCCGGGCGGGACGAGGTGAACACCGCGCGCACCAGCGGGTCGCCCTGGGTGCGGTCGTGGTAGTCCAGCAGCGTGCGCACCAGGTGCTCGCCGAGGTGCTCCAGCTCGCAGTCCAGCAGCTTCTCGGCGTCGTTCTCGAAGCCCGAGGCCTGGGCGAAGAGGTCTTCCTTGCTGCCGAAGTACTTCACCACCAGCGCCGCGCTGACGTCGGCGTCGGCGGCGATGTCGCGCAGCGTCACGTCCGCGTAGCCGCAGGACGAGAACCGGCGCCTGGCCACCTTCAGGATGGCTTCCCGCGTCGCGCACGCTGCGCGGCGCTGCTCCTCGATCGACCCCGTGGTGGGCATGCGTTTCAGGCTAGCGCGAGCCTCCCACCGCTACGGGCATCCGGGGCGTAACGGACTCGTACCGAGCCGGTCCCGGGGTCGCCGCGGCGATCAGCGCGGCCACCAGAGCGGCACCGCCGGCCACCACGAAGACCCAGGAGTAGGCGTTGATCGACGGGTAGGTCGCCCCGGCGACCCGCACCAGCGATCCGGTGGTCAGCGCCACCACGATCGCGCTGCAGCTGGAGGTGCCGATCGAGCGGGCGAGGCTGTTGAGCGCGTTGGCGGCGGCGGTCTCGGTCTCCGGCACCGAGCGCATGATCAGCTGGGGCAGCGCGCCGTAGGCCAGGGCGCCGCCGATCGAGCTGATGGTCAGGTTCAGCACGACCAGCGACAGCGGCCCGTGCAGCAGCGAGGCGCCGAGGTTGCCGAGCACGAGGACGCAGGCGCCGAGGATGAGGGTGGTGCGCGGACCGAAGCGCCGCGAGATCCGGGCCGAGACCGGCGAGAACAACCCCATCGCCGCACCGATCGGCAGCAGCACCAGACCGGCAGTCACCAGCGACATGCCGTAGCCGTAGCCGGTTTCCGGCGGTGCCTGCAGCAGTTGCGAGCCGACCAGGAACCCGGTGAACATCGCGATGCCCACCAGCACCGAGGCGATGTTGGTCAGCAGCACCGTGGGCCGCGCCGACACGCGCAGATCCACCAGCGGTGCGGTCGTGCGGAGCTCGTAGGCGCCCCACAGCAGCAGCATCGCCACGGCCCCGGCGATCAGACCCAGCACCAGCGCGCTCGACCAGCCCCACTCGTTGCCCTTGGAGATCGCCAGCAGCAGGCAGGTCAGGGCCACCGACAGGCCGAGCGCGCCGACGAGGTCGAACTTGCCGCCGGTGCGCAGCGAGGACTCGGCACCACCTTGAGGATCAGCGCGATCTCGACGAGCGCGAAGACCATCGCCCCGGCGAACAGCCAGTGCCAGTCCAGCTCCTGGGCGACCACGCCGGTGACGGGCAGCCCGACCGCGCCGCCGATGCCCAGCGTCGCGCTCATCAGCGCCACCCCGGAGCCCACCTGCTCCTCCGGGAGCTCGTCGCGCATGATGCTGATGCCCAGGGGCACCACGCCGACCGCCGCGCCCTGCAGCACGCGGCCGACGAGCACGGCGGTGAAGTCGTCGCTGACCGCGCCGATCGCGCTGCCCACCGCCATCGTGGCCAGGGATAACAGCAGCATCCGGCGCTTGCCGTACATGTCGCCGAGTCGTCCGGTGACCGGTGCGCACACCGCGCCCGCCACCAGCGGGGCGGTGACCAGCCAGCCGGCGTTGGCGGCGGTGGTGTGCAGCAGCCGCGGGAAGTCGGGCAGCAGCGGGACGACGAGGGTCTGCATCAGCGACACCGCGATGCCGCACGAGGCGAGCACGAGGATGACCCATTTCGAACTGCGCGTTGCGGACGAAGCGGACCCGGCGGTGCTCATCAGACTCCTCACTCATGGGGTGAACCGGTGTTCACCACGTGAGTAAACCTGTGTTCACCCCCGGAATCAAGACATCGCCCGTCCGATTCCACCCAGCAGTCACGCGAATTCACCCAGACTTCGTCCACAGTGGATGGTGAGTGGTGGGTCCGGGCGATCTCGGCGCGGTGGCGAGCCGGTCGCCGGTCCGCGCCCGGCCGACCGCCGGGCTAGAGCGGCGGGAGGACTTCGGCGTGGCGGGTGGCCTGCTCGAAGGCGTGGGCGATGCGGAGCAAGCGCTGCTCGGACCGGTGCGGGCCCACCAGCTGGAGCCCCACCGGCAGGCCCTCCGGGGTGAACCCGGCCGGAACGGAGATCGCCGGGCAACCGGTGGCCGAGATCCAGTACGCCGAGCGCATCCAGTCCAGGTACGACGGCATGGCCACGCCGCCGATCTCGGTCGGGAACTCCAGGTCGATGTCGAACGGCGGCACCTGGCTGACCGGCAGCGCGAGCACGTCGTAGCGGGTGAAGAACTCCCGCACCCGGTGGTAGAGCTCGGTGTGCAGCCGTTCGGCGCGCCCCACGTCGGCGCCGGTCAGCGCCCGGCCGGCGTCGATGTTGTCGCGCAGGCTCGGCTTGATCCGGTCCGGGTGGGCGTCGCGGAGCTCGCCCAGCATCAGCTCGAACTGCCAGGCGCGCAGCGTCCGGAACACCTCGTCGGCGCCGGTCAGGTCCGGCCACGCCTCGTCGACCGCGCCGCCGATCTCGGTCAGCACCCGCGCCGCCGGTTCCAGCACCGACCGGACCTGCGGGTCGACCACGAGGTCACCGCCCAGGTCCAGCGAGAACGCCACCCGCAGGCCGCGGAGATCGGCCTCCAGCGGCTCCCGGAAGACCGAGCCGGGCTCGTCGATCGAGATCGGGCTGCGGTCGTCGGGTCCGGCGATCGCGGACAGCATCAGGGCGACGTCGGCGACGGTGCGCGCCATCGGCCCCTGCACCGACAGCGTCGACCAGGCCGCGGCGTCCGGCCACGTCGGCACCCGGCCCGGCGCGGGCCGCAGGCCCACGACGTTGTTGAACGACGCCGGGTTGCGCAGCGAACCGCCCATGTCGCTGCCGTCGGCCAGCGGCTGCATCCGGCAGGCCAGCGACGCCGCCGCGCCGCCGCTGCTGCCGCCCGCCGAGCGGTCCGGGGCGTAGGGGTTGGCGGTCGTGCCGAACACCGGGTTGAAGGTGTGCGACCCGGCCGCGAACTCCGGGACGTTGGTCTTGCCCATCGTCACCGCGCCCGCGGCCTTGAGCCGCTCCACGACGAGCTCGTCCTGGACGGGCACGTTGTCGGCCAGCAGCGGCGAGCCGTAGGTGGTGCGCAGGCCCGCCGTGTCGTGGGTGTCCTTGTGCGCCATCGGCAGCCCGTGCAGCGGACCGACCGCCGCGCCCGAGGCCAGCCGCTCGTCGGCCGCTGCGGCGCCGGTCAGCGCGCCCTCCGGGTCGAGCGAGACCACGGCGTTGACCTTCGGGTTGAGCCGCTCGATCCGGTCCAGGTGGGCGCGCATCACCTCGCGCGCCGAGACCTCCCGCGCGCGGAGCAGCGCGGCCAGCTCGGTCGCCGTGCGCTGGCAGAGCGAATCGGACACGTCGTGGCTCCTCCCACCGGGTGCTTCGACCCGCAACATAGCGCCCCGGACGCCCGAGCTGAGCGCCGTGCGAGGTGGTCGCGGTGGTCGGGGTCAGCCCAGGTCGAGGTCGACGACCACCGGGGCGTGATCGGAGGTGCCCTTGCCCTTGCGGGCCTCGCGATCGACGTAGGAGTCGGTGACGGCACCGGTGAAGGGCTCGTTGCCGTAGACGAGGTCGATGCGCATGCCCTGGTTCTTCGGGAACCGCAGCGCCCGGTAGTCCCAGTAGGTGAACGGCACGTCGTACTTCAGGGCTCGCGGGTACACCTCGGCCAGGCCCGTCTCGGCGAGCGACGTCAGCGCCTTGCGCTCCTCGGGCGTGATGTGGGTGCAGCCCTCGAAGGCGGCGATGTCCCACACGTCCTCGTCGTTGGGGGCGATGTTGAAGTCGCCCAGCACGGCCCACGGGGTCCCGGCGGTGAGCTCCTCGGCGGCGGTGGCGCGCAGCGCGTCCAGCCAGCGCAGCTTGTAGTCGTAGTGCGGGTGGCCGACCTCGCGGCCGTTGGGCACGTAGGCCGACCAGACCCGAACCCCGCCGCAGGTCGCGGCGACCGCGCGGGGCTCGGCGGTCTCGAACATGGAGCCGTCGGTCTGGAAGCCGGGCTGGTCGAGCAGGCCCTCGCGCACGTCGGTCAGGCCCACCCGGGAGAGCACGGCGACGCCGTTCCAGCGGCCGGTGCCGTGCGCGGCGGCCTCGTAGCCGAGCTCACCGACCTCGTCGTAGGGGAACGCGTCCTCGGCGCACTTGAGCTCCTGGAGGCACAGCACGTCCGGCTCGGCCGTGCCCAGCCAGTCCAGCAGCTTGGGCAGCCGCGCCCCGACCGAGTTCACGTTCCAGGTGGCGATCCGCATGGCCGCAGCTTGGCACACGCCGCCGACGATCCGACCGACCAGGGGCTGTTGATGCGGCGGAGCCGCATTCCCCTCCGCCACCTGGGGCGCCGGCTCCGCTACCGGCGAAGTGATCACTCACGGTTCTCAGGGAGCAACGCTCTGCTCGCCGGCGTACTGGTAGCGCCACACGCCGTCCGGGCGTTGGTCGCGGCGGTTGTAGCAGGCGTAGGGCGAGCACGGGTCCTCCCCGTCGCGGGGCGAGGGGAAGGCGAACTCGCCCAGCGGTAAGTCCGCGTCGACGGCCGGGATGATGAACGATCGCCCGTCCTCCGGGCCGCCGATGAGTTCTGCGTGCACGTGCTGCTGCATCGAGGTTCTCCCTGTTCGGCGTTCGCCGTAATCCGCTTACAGCCAATAGGAACAAATGCAGCGCCCGTTGGTTCCCGTTGTCACCCGAATGTTTTAACGATGTGCTGCGAACGCTGCTCACGACCAGGTGATTGGGGATCGGCGCGGCCGGGTAGGACGAGTTCATGCCGCGTCACGACGAGGCACCGTCCAACCCGGACAAGGTGCTCTACCCGCAAGACTCTTTCCGGAAACGAGACGTGTTCGACTACTTCCGCTCCGTGTCCGGTCCGCTGGTCGCGCACGCGCGCGGCAAACCGGCGACGCTGCGGCGGTTCCCGGACGGCATCGACGCCGACGGGTTCTTCCAGAAAGAAGCGTCGAGTCATTTCCCGGACTGGATCGCGCGGGCGGAGGTCCCGCAGCGCGGTGGTGGACCTCCTGTGCACCACGTGCTCGTCGACGACGAGGCGACGCTGCTCCACCTCGCCGATCAGGCCGCCCTGGAAATCCACATCGCACTGTCCACTGCGGACGATCTGGAGCATCCGGTGCTGGCGGTGCTCGACATCGACCCGCCGCCGGACGGCGTCGAGATCGCGACGCTGCGCCGCGTCGTGCGCTCGGTGTGCGCGCTGTTCACCGACGACGGGCTCGATCCGCACGTGCAAACCACCGGGGGCAAGGGATTTCACGTCGCGGCACCCCTGGACGGCTCGCGCGACTTCGAGGAGGTGCGCGGGTGGATCCGCGAGATCGCCGACCGCGCGGCCCGCGACGACCCGGATCGGCTCACCACCGAGCAGCGCAAGAACAAGCGCGGCGACCGCATCTTCCTCGACGTCAACCGGAACGCCTACGGCCAGACCATGATCGCGCCCTACTCGCTGCGCGCCCGCCCCGGAGCCCCGGCGGCCACGCCGATCGACCTCGACGAGCTCAGCCGGGTGCACCCGCAGTCCTACGGCCTGACCAACCTGGCCCGCAGGCTCGCCCGCAAGTCCGACCCGTGGCGCGACCTGCGCTGAGCCCGCCCGTGCGCGGCCCCTCGTGCATGGCCGGGCGGGAACGCGGGTACGCGGTGGTGCAGGTACGACTTGGGAGGGATCGTGGACGCCGACATCACGCTTCGCGTCGACGGCGTCGAGCACCGGCTCACCGTGGACACGCGGACGACCGTGCTCGACGCCCTGCGCGAACGACTCGGGATCACCAGCCCCAAGAAGGGCTGCGACCACGGCCAGTGCGGCGCGTGCACCGTGCTGCTGGAGGGCAGGCGCGTCAACAGCTGCCTGATGCCCGCCGTCGCCCACGACGGCGCCGACCTGCGCACCGCCGACGGGCTCGCCGACGGCGAACCGCACCCGGTGCAGCGCGGGTTCGTCGAGCACGACGCGTTCCAGTGCGGCTACTGCACGCCCGGTCAGGTCGTGTCCGCGGTCGCCGCGGTCGACGAGCTGCACGCCGGGGAACCCAGCGCGGTGACCGATCGGGGCGCCGACCTCGCCGAGGAGATCCGCGAGCGGATGAGCGGCAACATCTGCCGCTGCGGTGCCTACGCCAACATCGTGCGCGCGGTCGAGGAGGCGGTGACCCGATGAGGCCCTTCCACTACGAGCGAGTCTTCGACGTCGACTCCGCGGTGAGCGTGCTCGCCGAGACCCCGGGCGCCGAGTACCTGGCCGGCGGCACCAACCTCGTGGACCTGATGAAACTCGAGGTCGCCGCCCCCGAGGTGCTCGTCGACGTGCGGCGGCTGACCTCCGACGAGATCGAGGACCGCGACGGAATCCTGCGCATCGGCGCGTCGGTCACGAACAGCCGCCTGGCCGCCGACCCGCTGGTCCGGGAGCGCTTCCCGGTGCTGTCCCAGGCGGTGCTGGCCGGCGCCTCACCGCAGCTGCGCAACCTCGCCACCACCGGCGGGAACTTGCTGCAGCGCACCCGGTGCGGCTACTTCCAGGACGTCTCCACGCCCTGCAACAAGCGCGAACCCGGCAGCGGCTGCCCGGCGCGCGAGGGCTTCCACCGCGAGCACGCCATCCTGGGCGCTTCCCGCTCCTGCGTGGCCACCCACCCCTCCGACATGGCGGTGGCCCTGGTCGCCCTCGACGCCTCGGTCAACACCACAGGACCGAGCGGACGGCGCCGCATCGACCTGGTGGACCTGCACCGGCTGCCCGGCGACGAACCCGAGCGCGACACCGTGCTCGAACACGGCGAGCTCATCACCTCCGTCGAGGTGCCGCCGCTGGACTTCGCGGTGACGTCCCGCTACCGCAAGGCCAGGGACCGCGCCTCGTTCGCGTTCGCGCTGGTCTCGGTCGCCGCCGCGGTCGACGTCGTCGACGGGGAGGTCCGCGACGCGCGGCTCGCCCTCGGCGGTGTTGCGCACAAGCCGTGGCGGGCCACCACCGCCGAGCAGCGGCTGCGCGGCGGGCCCGCCCGCGCCGAAGCCTTCCGCCGCGCGGCCGAGGCCGAACTGGAGGCCGCGAATCCCTTGCCCGGAAACGACTTCAAGGTGGAACTCGTGCGGAACATGATCACCGGAACGCTCGCGGACCTGGCGGGGGTGCCGCGATGAGCACCGCCACCCGCGTCCTCGGCGCACCTCTCGACCGCATCGAAGGCCAGGACAAGGTCCGCGGCCGCGCCCGCTACGCCGCCGAGCACCCCGTCGACAAGCCCGTGCACGCCCACCTGGTGCAGTCGCGCATCGCCCGTGGCCGCATCACCACCATCGACGCCACCGCGGCGCTGGACGAACCCGGCGTGGTCGACGTCGTGACCCACCGCAACGCGCCCGAGCCGGCCTGCACCGAAGACGCTGAACTCGCCGTCCTGCAGTCGCCGCAGGTCGCCTACCGGGGCCAGCCGATCGGCGTCGTGCTCGCGGAATCTCCCGAGATCGCACGGGCCGCAGCGGGTCTCGTGCGCGTCGAGTACGAGCAGGAGGAGCACGACGCGCGCCTGGACGCCGATCGCGACGACCTCGAGACCGTCTCCGACGACGTCGACCAGGGCGGGCTCGACACCGCGCTCGCCGAAGCGGCCGTGGTGCACGACGCGGTCTACACCGTGCCGCAGGAGCACCACGTCGCGCTGGAACCGCACGCCACCACCGCCGCGTGGTCCGACGGCGAGCTCACCGTCCACGACTCCACGCAGGGCGTGCACTGGGTGCGGGACGCGCTCACCGGGCTCCTCGGCATCGGCGCCGAGAAGGTGCACGTCATCGCACCGCACGTCGGCGGCGGGTTCGGCTCCAAGGGGCCCGCGCACGCCCACCTGGTCGCCGCCGTGCTCGCCGCCCAGCGCGTCGCGCCGCGACCGGTGAAGCTGGTGCTCACCCGCAGGCAGGTGTTCCCGATCGCCGGGCACCGCGCGAGCACCGTCCAGCGCCTGCGCCTCGGCGCCGACCCCAGCGGGCGTCTCACCGCCATCGGTCACGACGTCGTCGCCCAGGACGCCCGGCTCAAGAGCTTCCCGGAGATGGCCGGGAAACCCACGCGCACGATGTACGCCGCGCCGAACCGGCGCATCACCCACCGCGTCGCGCCGCTGGACCTCCCGGTGCCGACGTGGATGCGCGCGCCCGGCGAGTGCCCCGGGATGTACGCGCTGGAGACGGCGATGGACGAGATGGCGCAGGCCTGCGGGCTGGACCCGATCGAGTTCCGCATCCGCAACGAACCGGAGCGCGATCCGGACACCGGACTGCCCTACTCCAGCCGCAACCTGGTGGCCTGCCTGCGCGAAGGCGCCCGCCGGTTCGGCTGGGCCGACCGCGATCCCGCGCCCGGCGCCCGTCGCGACGGCGAGTGGCTGGTGGGTACCGGTGTCGCCGCCTCCACCTACCCGGTCAACTCCCAGCCCGGCACGCAGGCCACCATCGAGGCCCGGCCCGACGGCCGGTTCCGGGTGCTCCTCGGCGCCGCCGACATCGGCACCGGCGCCTGGACCGCGCTCACCCAGATCGCCGCCGACGCGCTGGGCACCGACGTCGACAAGATCGTGCTCAGCATCGGCGACACCGACCTGCCGTGGGCCTCCGGCGCCGGCGGTTCGACCGGGATCACCTGCTGGGGCTCGGCGATCGTCGACGCCGCGCAGCGGCTGCGCGCGGAGCTGCCCGACGGCGGACCCGTGCCGGACGGAGGCGTCGCGGTGACCGGGCGGATGCCCGACAACCCGCACCGGAGCGCGTTCGCGATGCACGCCTTCGGCGCCCAGTTCGCCGAGGCGCGCGTCAACGTCGACACCGGCGAGGTGCGGGTGCCGCGATTGCTCGGCGTGTTCGCCATCGGCCGCGTCGTCAACGCCAAGACCGCCGCCTCGCAGCTGCTGGGCGGCATGACCATGGGCATGTCGATGGCGCTGCACGAGGAAGCCCAGGTCGACCCGCGGTTCGGGCACGTGATCAACCGGGACATGGCGCAGTACCACGTCGCGTCCTGCGCCGACGTCGGCGACATCGAGGTCGACTGGATCGACGAGGACGACCCCCACGTCAACCCGATGGGCACCAAGGGCATCGGCGAGATCGGCATCTGCGGCACCGCGGCCGCCATCGACAACGCCGTGCACCACGCCACCGGCGCCCGCGTCCGAGACCTGCCCCTCACCCCGGACAAGCTCCTCGGCCGGATCTGAATCACCGCTGGACTGGAGCCTCGCGCGGGGTGTCGGCGGAGGCCCGCGCCGGGACGCCGCCGCTCGACCGGGACGCCGCTCGACCGGGGGACACCAGGCGGGCCCGGGACTACTCGCGGGCGGCGTTCAGCGCCATCTCGGCGACGGTGCGCAACGGCAGTCCGAGGGCTCGGGCGGCGGTCGCCACGTCGTCGTGCTCGGGCTTGGCCCGGTGCGGGCCGTGCTTGACGCGGATCGCGTGGCCACCCACGTCCACCGTCGTGGTGCGGCGGGGCAGGACCGTGCGCTGGACCTCGTGGCGGCGCAGCCCGAGCGCGCCGGTCTCGGTCAGCACGATCTCGCTCAGCGCCGCCTCCCGGCCCGGCGCGCACAGCACGTGCAGGACGTGGGCCGGGCGGGACTTCTTCATCGTCGCCGGGCTGGTCCACGCGTCGGCGGCGCCGGATTCGAGCAGCCGCTGCACGACGTGGCCCAGCGTTTCTCCGGTGACGTCGTCGACGGTGCACTCCACCACGACCATCGTCTCCGCTCCGGCCCGCGGCGAGCCCAGCGACGCCGAGAGCACGTTGGGCCGCTGCGGGAAGCGCTTGGTACCCGCGCCGTAGGCGGTGGCGCCCAGCGTCATCGCCGGGGGAGGGGTGAACCGCACGCCCATCGCCGAGACCAGCGCGGCTCCCGTCGGGGTGACCGTCTCGCCGGGCAGGTCGGCGCCCACGACGGCCGCGCCCGCCAGCAGCCGCAGCGTCGCGGGAGCCGGGGCCGGCAGCACGCCGTGCGCGCAGGTCACGGTGCCCGAACCCAGCGCGATCGGGGCGGAGTGCACCTCGGTGATCGCCAGGTCGTGCAGCGCCGCGGCCACGCCGACGGCGTCCACGACCGTGTCGAGCCCGCCGACCTCGTGCAGGTGCACCTCGGCGGGATCCCGGTCGTGCAGCGCCCCTTCCGCCTCCGCGATCGCCCGGATCGCCGAAACCGCGACGGCGGCAACGGGTTCCGGTTGGGCCCGGGAGACCAGGTCGAGGAGCTCGGCGGCGTGGCGCTCCGGCGCGTCGTCGTCGACCTCCACGACGGCCCTGGTCGCGGCGATCCCGTCGACCTGCACCTGCTCGGCCGCCAGCGACCAGCCCGTCAGGCCGGTGGCGGCGATCGCCGAGCGCACCGCGCCCAGCCGCGCTCCGAGGCCGAGCAGCGCGCCCAGCAGCATGTCCCCGGACACGCCGGTCGCCGGGTTGAGCCAGAGGATCATCGCCGCGCCACCGCGGCCAGTCGGTGCGCGGCCATCGCGGCGGAGAAGCCCGAATCGATGTTGACCACCGTCAGCCCGGCGGCGCAGGAGGTCAGCATCGCCAGAAGCGCCGTCACGCCCTCCAGCGAGGCGCCGTAGCCGGTCGAGGTCGGCACCGCGATCACCGGGCAGGCCACCAGCCCGCCCACGGCGCTGGCCAGCGCGCCCTCCATGCCCGCGACCACGATGACCGCATCGGCCGCCCGCAGGTCCTCGCTCGCCGCCAGCAGCCGGTGGATGCCGGCCACGCCCACGTCGCGGATCACGTGCGTGCGCAGGCCGATCGCCGACGCGACCGCCTCGGCCTCGGCCGCGACCGGCCAGTCCGAGGTGCCCGCGGTGGCCACGCACACCCGGAAGCCCCGGTCCGCGGCGGGCCGCCAGACCAGCAGCCGGGCCGTCTCGTCGTAGTCGCCGCCGGGAACCCGCACCTGCTCGGCGACCTCCGGGTCGACCCGGGTGACCAGCACCGGGCCGGTGCCGCGCGCCAGCAGTTCGGTGACGATGCCGGTGATCTCCTCCGGGCGCTTGCCCGGGCCGTAGACGACCTCGGGCAGGCCCTGGCGTGACTCGCGGTCGGTGTCGACGCGGGCGTAGCCGAGATCGGTGAAGCCCGTCATGACGCGGTCCGGGTGGGAAGCAGCGGCAGCAGCACGTTCATCCGGCCGCTGGTGAAGCCCGCCATGTCCAGCGCGCAGAAGTCGAAACCCGCGTCCCGGCCGGCGGCATCGAGCTCGGCGTGCAGCGCGGCAGCGCGGTCGATGTCCTCGGACGGCACCTCCAGGCGCGCCACCGTGCCCTGCCCGTGCGCCCGGACCCGGCACACCGGGAACCCGAGGTCGTGGACGGCGGCCTCGGCGCGCTCGATCCGGGCCAGCACCTCCGGCGTCACCGGATCGCCGTAGGCGACGCGGGAGGCCAGGCACGCCGCCGCTGGTTTGTCCGCAGTGGACAGTCCGAGCGCGGCGCTGGCCTCGCGCACCTCGTCCTTGGTCAACCCCGCGTCGACCATCGGAGCGACCGCGCCCCGGTGCGCCGCCGCCCGCTGGCCCGGCCGGTGATCGCCCAGGTCGTCCACATTGGTGCCCAGCGCGATGCGCGCGCCCATCGTCGCCGCCAGCGGTTCCAGCGCGTCGAAGAGCGCGGACTTGCAGTGGTAGCAGCGGTTTCCGTCGTTGGCCGCGTACTCCGGGCGGTCGGCCTCGTCGGTGCAGACCTCGACGTGGGCGAAACCGCGCTCGCGCGCGAAGCGCTTCGCCTGCCTGCGCTCCTCGGCGGCCAGGCTCGGCGACACGGCGGTGACCGCGAGCATCCGCGAGCCCAGAACCTGGTGCGCCACCACGGCCAGCAGCGCCGAGTCCACGCCACCGGAGAACGCCACGACCAGGGCTTCCTCGGTGCCGACACGAGCCCGCAGGCGGTCCAAACCGGTCACGACCTCACTCCTCACGCACGGCGGTACCCAGGTGGTCTGACCAGACCTTAACTCGTGCGGGCGATGCGTCCCATGCCCGCGAACGAGATCTTTCCGGTGGTCAACGAGCCTGTTGGGGCCCTGTTCGGAGTGCTAGTGCCGGACTCGCCCACGTGTCCCCCGACCGAGTGGCTCTCCCGGGGAAGGTGGCGTTATCGACCTACCTTCCGAGAGGAACGTGCCGACGGGAGGAGACTGCGGTGACCGACAACAGCGCTGCCCAGCAGATCGCGTCCGGATACGACACCGGGGGCGCCGCCGTCGACCTCGGCGCGGTCGTCATCGACAACGAGGCCGATGCCCAGGCCGCCGTGCGGATCCCGCTGGCGACCCTCAACCGGCACGGCCTGGTCGCCGGGGCCACCGGCACGGGCAAGACCAAGACGCTGCAGCTGCTGGCCGAGCAGCTCTCCGAAGCCGGGGTCCCGGTGGTGCTCGCCGACATCAAGGGCGACCTGTCGGGCCTGGCCCGGCCGGGGGAGGGCGGGGAGAAGCTCGCCGCCCGCGCCCAGGACGTCGGAGACGACTGGCAGGCCTCGTCCTACCCGGCGCAGTTCCTGTCGCTGGGCACCGGCGGGCGCGGCGTGCCGATCCGGGCGTCGATCACCAGCTTCGGTCCGCTGCTGCTGTCGAAGGTGCTCGGGCTCAACGCCACCCAGGAATCCACCCTCGGTCTGATCTTCCACTGGGCCGACCAGCGCGGCCTGGCGCTGCTGGACACCAAGGACCTGCGCTCGGTCATCCAGTACCTCACCAGCGACGAGGGCAAGGAGGACCTCAAGGGCATCGGCGGTGTCTCGGCGGCCAGCGCCGGGGTGATCCTGCGCGCGCTGGCGAACCTGGAGGCCCAGGGCGGCGACGAGTTCTTCGGCGAACCGGAGCTCGACGTCTCCGACCTGCTGCGGCAGGTCGAGGGCAAGGGCGTGGTCAACCTGCTCGAACTCGACGACGTGCAGGCCAACCCGGTGCTGTTCTCCACCTTCCTGATGTGGCTGCTGGCCGAGCTGTTCGAGGAACTGCCCGAGGCCGGCGACCTGGACCGGCCCAAGCTCGTGTTCTTCTTCGACGAGGCGCACCTGCTGTTCAACGACGCCTCCAAGGCGTTCCTGGACCGCATCGAGCAGACCGTGAAGCTCATCCGCTCCAAGGGCGTCGGCGTCTTCTTCTGACACCCAGCTGCCCACCGACCTGCCCAACCCGGTGCTGTCCCAGCTCGGTGCGCGCATCCAGCACGCCATCCGCGCCTTCACCCCCGAGGACCAGAAGGCGCTCGCCCGCACCGTCAAGACCTACCCGACCACCGAGCACTACCGGCTCGACCAGGCGCTCACCACCCTCGGCATCGGCGAGGCCATCGTGACCGTGCTGTCCGAGACCGGTGCGCCGACGCCGGTGGCCTGGACGCGGCTGCGGCCCCCGCGCTCGTTGATGGGCAGCATCGGCGAGGACGCCGTGCGGGAGGCGGCGCAGTCCTCGGACCTGCACGCCAAGTACGCCGAGACGATCGATCGCGAGTCGGCCTACGAGAAGCTCGCCGAGAAGGTCGCCGAACCCTCCGCCGGGCGGACCGGAGCGCCGGCCTCCGCACCCGACGGGGAGGTGCCGGAACAGCGGGAGCGCGAGGAGGCCGGGATGTTCCAGAAGGCGATGGAGAACCCCGCCGTGCGCTCGTTCTTCCGCTCCGCCGCCAGCGCCGTGGGCCGCGAGGTCACCCGGGGGTTGTTCGGGAACCGGAGGCACTGACGGACAACGCGTCACCCGATCAGGTAGGGTCTGCTCGACTTATCCACGCGGGAGCTCGGGCGCACCGGGCTGAGAGGGTGGCAGATCGCGCGCCACCGACCGCAGAACCTGTCCGGATAATGCCGGCGTAGGGAGCTGTCGATGACGCATGACGTCGCGCTGTCCGAAGTTCCGAACACCCTGGACGAACCGGCGCCGAAAACCCTGGGAGTGCTCGACCAGGGCGCGTTCTGGGGCAACCTCGGCGTGAGCCTGCTGGGCTTCAGCGGCGCGCTGGCGGTGCTCGCACCGGCCGGAGTGCCGCAGCTGTCGTTCGCCGCGGCGGTCACCGCGACCGTCGTCGGCACCGTGCTCGGCAGCATCATGGTCGGCATCGCAGCCATCCCGGGCGCGCGCACCGGCGCTCCCGCGATGATGCTGCTGCGGGGCCTGTTCGGCACCCGCCTGTCCTACGTGCCGACCGCGCTCAACATCCTGCAGCTGGTCGGCTGGGGCACCTTCGAACTGCTGGTGATCGCCCAGGGGGCCGAGGCGCTGTTCGGCGGCGGCCCGCAGTGGCTGTACGTGCTCATCGCCGGGGTGATCACCACCGCGTTGACGCTGCGCCCGCTCGGCGCGCTGCGACTGCTGCGCCGCTACGTCAGCGTCGCCGTGCTCATCGCGATGGTCTACTTCTTCGTGCAGCTGCTGATGAAACCGCTGCCGCCGATGCACGAGGGCTCGTGGGAGGGCTTCTGGCCGGGCGCGGACGCGGCGCTGGCCGTGGCGGTGTCCTGGTTGCCGGTCGCCTCGGACTACTCGCGGCACTCCCGCTCCGCGGGTGGCGCGTTCACCGCCGCGACCGTCGGTTACTCGATCACCCAGATCGCCTGCTACCTGCTGGGCCTGCTCGGCCTGGCGCTGGTCGGCTTCGACGGCGACAAGGCGTTCGACCCGCTGCTGGCCGCGCCGCTGGGCGTGCTGTTCTTCGCGGTTCTGGTGCTGCGCGAGGTCGACCAGTCCTTCGCCGACACCTACTCCACCGCGGTGTCCATCCAGAACCTGCGCCCCAGCACCGATCGCCGCGTGCTGAGCCTGATCGTCGGCGCGATCAGCACGCTGGCGGCGCTAACGATGGACATCGAGCAGTTCTCCAACTTCCTGCTGCTGATCGGTTCGGTGTTCGTGCCGATGTTCGGCGTGCTGGCCGTGGACTACTTCCACAACGCCCGCAACCGCGAGTGGGACGTCTCCGCCGAAGCGCCCTCGCGCTGGGGCATGCTCGTGGCCTGGCTGCTGGGCTTCGCGACGTTCCAGCTGATCAACCCGGGTGAGCTCGGCTGGTGGACCCAGCTGTGGACCAGCGCCCGCGAGGCCGTCGGGTTCACCGTGCCGACCTGGATGAGCGCCGCGCTGACCTCGTTCGTGATCTCCGCGGTGGCGGCGGGAGTCATCGGCCTGTTCGCCCGCCGCCACCGCGACTGATCGTCCGGGGACGGCTCCGGCCAGAAGGGGCCGTGGGGCCGGAGCCGTCGTTCCGGACCGCCGGGATCAGTGGTCCCGGCGTGCCACCAGGTGGGCGAGCGCCGTCAGACCCGCCGCCGCCTCCTCGTCCGGCTCGGCCTTGCGGAGATCCGACAGCGCCGCGGCCAGCAGCTCGTCGGCCTGCGCCTGGCTCCACGCCTTGCCGCCCGCCAACGTCACCAGCTCCGCGGCCTGGGCCAGCTCACCGCTGATCAGCGGCTGCTCCCGGTAGTACAGCGAGGCCAACCGCTGACCCGCGTTGGTGCCCGAGGTCAGGGCCGAGACCACCGGCAGCGTCTTCTTGCGCGTCCGCAGGTCGGAGAACACCGGTTTGCCGGTCATCGCCGGATCGCCCCAGATGCCCAGCAGGTCGTCGATGTGCTGGAACGCCAGGCCCAGCCGCTCGCCGAAGCTGCGCATCCGGGTGATCTGCTCCGGCGACCCGCCGCCGTAGAGCGCGCCGAGCGCGCACGCGCAGCCCAGCAGCGCACCGGTCTTGTCGCGCGCCATCCGCTGGCACTCGGCCACGCCCACGTCCGCGCGGGTCTCGAACTCCAGGTCCGCGTTCTGCCCGTCGATGAGCCCCAGCACCGCGCTGCTGAGCATCCGCACCGCGCCGGAGGACTCCGGGTGCCGGGAGGAGGCGAGCACGTCGGCCGCCAGCGACAGCAACGCGTCCCCGGCCAGGATCGCGGTGGCGTTGCCGAACACCGTCCAGGCCGTGGGCCGGTGCCGCCGCGTGACGTCACCGTCCATCACGTCGTCGTGCAGCAGCGAGAAGTTGTGCGCCAGCTCCACCGCCACCGCGGCCGGCACCGCGTCGGCCGGATCGCCGCCCACCGCCGAGGCGCTGAGCAGCACCATCGCCGGGCGCATCGCCTTGCCCCGGTCCGCGCGCACCGGGTCGCCGCGCTCGTCGAGCCAGCCCATGTGGTAACCGGCGACCTGCCGCATCCGGTCCGGGAGCCGGTCCACCGCCGCC
This sequence comes from Saccharopolyspora sp. ID03-671, assembly GCF_045278815.1. NCBI lineage: Bacteria > Bacillati > Actinomycetota > Actinomycetes > Pseudonocardiales > Pseudonocardiaceae > Saccharopolyspora > Saccharopolyspora sp. ID03-671. The sequence goes on along the minus strand of NZ_CP134054.1, from coordinate 1,006,442 downwards.
CGCAGCGCCGGTTCGACCATCGTCCGGCTGCTGGTCAGCGCCTCGAATGCCTGACCGGCGCGGTTCGCGTCCTGCTGCATCGCGGTCATCTCCGCACTCCCTTCGCTCAGCGGGTGATTTCGACGTTCTCCAGGACGCCGAGCGCGTCCGGGACCAGCACTGCGGCCGAGAAGTAGGCGCTGACGAGGTAGGACAGCACCGCCTGATCGTTGATCCCGGAGAACCTCACGGAGATCCCCAGCTCCTGCTCCTCGGCGATCCCGGTCTGGCGCAGACCGACCACGCCGTGGTCGTCCTCGCCGGTGCGCATGCACAGGATGGAGGTGGTGCCCTTGCCGCTGATCGGGATCTTGTCGCTGGGCAGGATCGGCACGCCGCGCCACGCCTGCACCGGATGCCCCTGCACCTCGGTGGTCTGCGGGTAGATCCCGCGCTTGGTGCACTCGCGGCCGAACGCGGCGATGGTGCGCGGGTGGGCGAGGAAGAACCGCGACTTGCGCCTCCGCGACAGCAGCTCGTCGAGGTCCTCCGGCGTGGGTGGTCCGGTGCGGGTGTGCACGCGCTGCTGGAGGTCGGCGTTGTGCAGCAGGCCGAAGTCGCGGTTGTTGAGCAGCTCGTGCTCCTGGCGTTCCTTCAACGCCTCGATGGTCAGGCGGAGCTGCTGCTCGGTCTGGTTCATCGGCTGGTTGTAGAGGTCGGCGACGCGGCTGTGCACCCGCAGCACGGTCTGGGCCACGTTGAGCTCGTACTCGCGGGGTTCGAGCTCGTAGTCGACGAACGTGCCCGGCAGCACGACCTCACCGGAATGCCCTGAGGCCAGCGCGATGTCGGCCTCACCGCGCTTGTTGGTCGCCGGTGCGGGCGAGGCGTACTCGGCGGCCACGTGCGCGCGCAGCTCGTCGAACTGCCGGGTGACCTCGTGCAGCGCGGCGCGATCCAGCGTCAGCACGATGCACGGCGTCACCGCCCGGTAGGTGCTGTCCCACGTGGACTGAGCGGTGGCCAGCACCTGCGAACCGAAGAACGAGCCCCCGGCGAGGGTGTCGGTGACGGTGTCCTCGCCGTACTCACCGCTGCGGATCTTGTCGACCTTGCCGTGCGCGAGGAGCACGACCTCGGTCGCCGGTTCACCGGCCACCGACAGCAGCTGGCCCGGCTCGTAGTGCCGCTGCACGAACCGGTCGGCGAGCGCGCCCAGCGCCGAGTCGTCGTCGAACCCGCGCAGCAGCGGGAGTTCGGTGAGCTCGCGGGGGATGACCCGCACGGCGTCGCCGGTGTTGGTGAAGGTGATCCGGCCGTCGCCGGAGGCGTAGGTCAGCCGCCGGTTGACCCGGTAGGTGCCGGCGTCGATGTCGACCCACGGGAGCATCCTGCTCAGCCACCGCGAGGTCCTGCCCTGCATCTGCGGCTGCGTCTTGGTGGTCGTGGAGAGCTTGCGCGCAGCATCGGTGCTCAGGCTCAGAGCCGGCTGTTCGGTCGCGGTCAAGGTGGTTCAACTCCTCGGATCGGGAAGAGGAGCGGGCCGGCCGCTGCGACCGGCCCGCCTGTTCAGCTCTCGCGGCCCACTTCGACGTGCTCGAGAACGCCGAGCGCGTCGGGGACCATCACCGCGGCCGAGTAGTAGGTGCTGACCAGGTAGGACAGGACCGCCTGGTCGTTGATGCCCATGAAGCGCACCGACAGCCCGGGCCGGTACTCGTCGGGCAGACCCGTCTGGTGCAGGCCGACCACGCCCTGGTTCTGCTCGCCGAGGCGCATCAGCATGATCGAGCTGGTGCGCTTGTCGCTGACGTGCAGCTTGTCGCAGGGCAGGATCGGCACGCCCCGCCACGCGGGGACCTGGTGCCCGCCGAGGTCGATGCTCTGCGGGTACAGGCCGCGCTTGCTGCACTCCCGGCCGAACGCGGCGATGGTGCGCGGGTGCGCCAGGAAGCAGCCCGGTTCCTTCCACACCAGCGTGAGCAGCTCGTCCAGGTCGTCGGGCGTGGGCGGTCCGGTGCGGGTGGGGATGCGCTGCCGCAGGTCGGCGTTGTGCAGCAGGCCGAAGTCGCGGTTGTTGACCAGCTCCTCCTCCTGCCGCTCCCGCAGGGCCTCGATGGTCAGGCGGAGCTGCTGCTCGGTCTGGTTCATCGGCTGGTTGTAGAGGTCGGCGACGCGGCTGTGCACCCGCAGCACGGTCTGGGCGACGCTGAGCTCGTACTCCCGCGGCGCGAGCTCGTAGTCGACGAACGTGCCGGTCAGCGACGGCTCGCCGGAGTGGCCGGAGGCGATGTCGATGTCGGCCTCGCCGTGCGGGTTGTGCGGCCGGCCCGGCCCGGCCAGCGCCTGCCGCACGTGCGCGCGCAACGACTCCGAGGAGCCGTTGAGCTCCTGGAAGGTCCGCTGCCCCAGGGAGAGCACGGTGCAGGGGGTGACCGCCTTGTAGCTGGCGTCCCACTCGCCGGCCTCACCGGCCAGCACCTGCGCGCCGAAGTACTGGCCGTCGGCGAGCACCTCCAGCACGGTCTGGTCGCCGTACTCGCCGGTGCCGATCTTGTTGACCTTGCCGTGCGCGATCAGCACCACCTCCTCGGCCGGGTCCCCGGAGCTGGCGATCACCTGGCCCGGTTCGTACTGGCGCTGCACGAAGCGGTCGGCCAGCGCGCGCAGCGCCGCGTCGTCGTCGAATCCGCGCAGCAGCGGCAGTTCCTGCAACTCCTGGGGGATCACCCGGACGTCGGCACCGGTGTTGCTGAAGGTGATCCGGCCGTCTCCGAGCGTGTAGCTCAACCGCCGGTTCACCCGGTAGACGCCGCCGGCCGCCTGCACCCACGGCAGCATGCGCAGCAGCCACCGGGAGGTGATGCCCTGCATCTGCGGAACCGACTTGGTCGTGGTCGCCAGGTTGCGCGCCGCCGCCGTGCTCAGGCTCAGCTGCGGGGATTCGGTGTCGACGGGGTTGGTCGGATCGGTCGCAGTCACGACAGAAATACCACCAATCTTTGTGCTGACGAATCGACGAGCGGGAAACTCGAAGAAGAGCAGGAGAAGTTGAATCGACGATTGTCGTCGATGAATTAGATGGAGAGGGGGAAGGATTTAATCGTGCGTCGCAACGGCGGCGTTGGCGTTGCTCACGAACGGAACGCTAGCACCGGGCCACAGGGCCGTACAGTCACCCGAAAGTGCTGATCGGTTCCATATTGGGTGGTCAGCGAAGCGTAGTTCCATGATCACCTGATTGCGCCCTTGTGCCCGGCGGGGTGCGTCGAATAGATGGGTTTTCCGGCTTAACGGGCGGAAGTCGCGCTCGGATGCGTTGTTGAGTCGGCAAGCGGGACGGCCCTTCGGTTTGGTTGCTCCATTGGAGCGACGGAGTTGTGAACTCGAATTCCACGAATCGGGTTATCCATTTCCGGCGGATCTCCGGCGTAGTGTTCGGGCAGTGGTTCGGCCGGGTCTTTCCCCGATTGGATCGGGATGGTTGAAGGCCCCTCGAAGTCGGCGAACCGGTCAGTTGTTCTCTCCAGGAGGCGATTTCGCGTGAAGTGGAACCTGAGGCTGGTCGCGGCGCAGCGCGGTATCTGGAAGGCCACCGATCTGCAGCGCAGATTCGCCGAGCACGGGCTGGTGATCTCCGCCGGGAAGATGTCGGGGCTGTGGTCGAAGACCCCGGCCAGCCTGAAGCTCGACGACCTGGACGTCATATGCCGCGTGCTCGGCTGCGAGGTCGGTGAGCTGCTGGAGCCGGAGGTGCAGCGGGTCCCCGCTCCGCGGGCGCCCGAGAGCGCGCACGAGGCGCCGGCCGGGGCCGTGGAATGAACCTGATCCTCACCGGCACGCTCTGGGTCCTCGGCGCCGCCGTCGGCGCGGCGGTGGTCGGCTACCTGGTGCGCCGGATCGGTCAGGACGAGGGCGAACCCAGCAACAACGACGCCGCCGGGCAGGTCTTCACGATCGTCAGCGGTCTGCAGGCGGTGGTCCTGGCGTTCGTGCTGGTGACCTTGTTCGACGCGGTCACCGACGCGCGCGAAGGCGCCTACACCGAGGCAGAGGACCTGGTCGCGGTGTCCTGGGCGATGGAGTCGCTCCCGGCGGAATCCGCCGCCGCGGTCCGGGCGCACAGTCGGGACTACCTCGGGACCGTGATCCGCGCCGAGTGGCCGCAGATGGAGCGCGGCACCCCGGTCGGCGGGCCCGGATGGGGTCAGCTGGACCGGATCCGGGCCGCGTTGGTGGCCGCCCAGGCAGACGGCGAGTTCCAGGAGGACCGCAAGTCCGAGGCCCTCGACAAGCTCAACGAGGTCTACACCGAGCGGCACGAACGCCTCACCCGCGCCTTCGACCGCGGCGTCGTGGCGGTGGTGTGGTTCGTCCTCGTCGTCGGCAGCGTGGTGTGCGTGCTGTTGCCGAACCTCTTCGGCGGCACCCGCTCCTTCCCGCACATCGTGCTGGTGTCCACCCTGGCCGGTGCGCTGGCGCTGCTGCTGTTCGCGATCTTCCAGTTGCAGAACCCGTTCAGCGGCGGGTCCCGAATCGAACCGGAGGCCTTCCAGTGGGCGCTCGACCGCTTGGGGCGGGGCTAGCCCTCGTTCTCGGTCTCATCGCGGTGCCCCCGGCGGCCGAGGCCGCGCCGGCGTGCGAAGCGCTGCAGGTCCGCACCAGCGGGGCGACCTCGGTGCTGCACCGGGTGCGGCTGCCCGGGTTCACCGACGTGCGGGTGGGGGAGCTGCCGTACCGGATCAACGCCCTCGGGTACTCGCGCTCGCAGGGCTGGGCGTACGGCATCGCCGAGGGATTCGCGGACGGCGGGCACGTGGTGGCGCTGCGCCCGTCCGACCCGCCGCTGGACCTCGGACCCGTGGTGGCCGGACGCGGCGACACGCCGTGGAACCCGATCGGTCACCCGGAAGCCGGGGCGATCCGCGGCGACCGCTGGTGCGTCCTGGACGAGGACTACCTGTACACAGTGGACATCGACCCGGACAGCCCGACGTTCCGGCACGTGCTGAGCTCCCGAGCGCTGGAACGCCGGCACGGCCCGTTCTCGGTCGACGACGTCGACGTCGGCCCGGACGGCCTGCTGCGCGGGGTCGCCCAGACCTACACCGGCATCCCGGCCGTCGTGCGGCTCGATCAGAGCACCGGCGTCGTCGAACCGGTCAGGTGGCTGCCGGAACTGCCGCCCGACAGCTACGGGTCGGCGGTGATCGGCCAGGACGACGCCCTCTACGTCACCGGCAACCGCAGCGGCGGGGTGTACCGGATCGGCGAAGGGGAGACGGTGAAACTGGCCGAGCTGCCGGGAATGTCCAGCTCGGACGCCGCCGGGTGCCTGCGACGACCACCCCCGCCACCTCCGCCCCCAGCGCCCCCGCCACCTCCGACTCCGCCGTCGCCGGCCCCGGCGCCTCCGACCAGCTCGGAAGCTCCCCAGCTCCCCTCCCCGCCGCCGGTCGCCCCGCCGAGCCCCGAGCCGGCCGAGCCCCGGCCGACCCCCGCGCCGAGCGCCGCGCCACCCCCGCCGGAGGACCGGCCGGAGGACCCGCCGAGCGAGACGCCGGAGTCCGCTACGCCCACGCCCAGCGAGGAGACCGACTCGGAGGAATCCGGGCACACCACGCAGGAGAAGCGCCGCTGGGCGCTGGCCGGGCTGGTGCTGCTCATCGGTGGCAGCGCGGCCGTGCGCAGGTTGGGACGCGGCTGAGCCGGACGGTGATGCTGGTGACGACCGTGACATCGGCCGGTGGCACCAACGGCTAGGCTGCCGCGCATGTTGCAGGCTCGGGATGAACGGACGCTGCTTCGCTGCGGGACCGCGGGCGCGGTCCTGTTCGTGGCGGCGTTCCTGGTCATTGGTTCGGTGCGGGCCGGGTACGACCCGCTGCGCCACCCGGTGAGTTCGCTGGCCATCGGTTCGTTCGGCTGGACGCAGGCGGTGAACTTCTGCATCAGCGGTGTCCTGGTCACCAGCTTCGCCTTCGGCGTGCGGTCCGTGCTGCTGCGATTAGGCGGCGACTGGTGGATCCCCGGTCTGGTGATCGCCGTCGGTGTCGGGCTCATCGGCGCGGGCTTCTTCACCACCGACCCGATCAACGGCTACCCGCCGGGTGCGGAGGCGGCGACGACCGTGATCGGCGTGCTCCACCAGCTGTTCTCCGCCGGCGTGTTCCTCGGCCTGCCCGCCGCGAGCTGGATGCTCGGCCGTCTGTTCTGGGCCACGAAGCACCCCTGGTGGGCCGGTTACTGCTTCGTCACCACCGCGGCCTTCCTCACCGGGTTCGCGCTGGCCGCGCTCGGTTTCGCCGGGATGCCCGACTTCCAAGCCCTCGCGGGCCTCTACCAGCGCATCACCCTGGTCATCGGGTTCGGGTGGCTGCTGCTGATCTCGCTGTTCCTGCGCAGCGCGCGCTTCTCCCGCGCCTTCAACATCCGGGTCCGGACGGCCTGACGCCCCGGCCCGCGCGGGACCGGGGCGTCGACGCGGGACTCAGTCCTGGGCCAGGCGAGCCGGAAAACCGCCGGTGGCGATCGGGCCCCAGCGGTCGATCGTGATCCGGATCAGCGACTTGTCCTGGCGGACCATCGCCTCCCGGTACTCGTCCCAGTCCGGGTGCTCACCCGAGATGCAGCGGAAGTACTCGACGAGCCCCTCCACCGCCTCGGGCATGTCCAGCACCTCGGCGGTGCCGTCGACCTGCACCCACGGGCCGTTCCACTCGTCGGAGACCACGCAGACCGACGCCTGCGGGTTGCGCTTCAGGTTCCGGGTCTTGGCCCGCTCCGGGTAGGTCGAGATGACCAGCCGGCCCTCGGTGTCCACACCGCAGGTCAGCGGCGACATCTGCGGCCGCCCGTCGGCGCGGGTGGTGACCAGGACGCCCTTGTGCCTCGGCCGCAGGAACTCCAGCAGCGCCTCGCGGTCGACCTCGTCAGCGGTGGCGATCGCCATGAACAGCTCCTCGAAACAGATCGCAGAGAACGCCGTTCACCCTAATCCGCACCACCGACACTCGCGCGACCTCCACAGTGGACGACCTGATGTTGTTGGGGTCCGTTTGCGTGGCGGTGCGGGTGGCGGAACCTGAGCGTCTCCGTGGACTCCGTGCGCCGCTCCTGATGTATGCCAATACACGGCGTCCCGGCGTACTCGCCACGAAGACGCTCAGGTTCCCCCAGAGGAGACAACACCGCGGTGCCAGTTGCTCGGGTGGTGGAAGAGGATGCGGCTCCGTCGCATGCACCTAGATCCGTTCGAAGATCGCTGCCAAACCCTGGCCGCCTCCGATGCACATGGTTTCGAGGCCGTAGCGGGCGTTTCGGCGGTGCATCTCGCGGGAGAGCGTCGCCAGGATGCGGCCGCCGGTGGCGCCGACCGGGTGGCCCAGCGAGATGCCGGAGCCGTTGACGTTGAGGCGGTCGAAGTCCGACGGCTTGAACTCCCACTCGCGGGTGCACGCCAGCACCTGCGCGGCGAAGGCTTCGTTGAGCTCGATCAGGTCCACATCGGCCAGACCGATCCCGGCGCGCTCCAGCGCCTTGGCGGTGGCCGGCACCGGGCCGATGCCCATCGTGCGCGGCGGCACGCCCGCCCTCGCCCACGACACGAGCTTGACCAGCGGGCGAAGTCCCAGCTCGGCGGCCTTCTCCGGGGTGGTGACCACGCAGATCGCGGCCGCGTCGTTCTGGCCGCTGGCGTTGCCGGCGGTCACCGTGGCCTCGGGGTCGTTCTTGCCCAGCACCGGCTTGAGCGCTGCCAGCTGCTCGAGGGTGGTGTCCGGGCGCGGGTGCTCGTCGGTGTCGACCACGACGTCGCCCTTGCGGGAGCGCACCGTCACCGGCAGCACCTCGTCGTCGAAGCGCCCGGCCCGCTCGGCCTCGGCCGCCCGCTGCTGCGAGCGCACCGCGAGCTCGTCCTGCTCCTCGCGCGGGATGGCGTACTCGCGGCGGAGGTTCTCGGCGGTCTCCAGCATGCCGCCGGGGACCGGGTAGTTCTGGCCGCCCGCGGTCGTGCGGCCGCGCGCCAGCGAGTCGTGCAGCTCCAGGCCGCTGCCGCGGATGCCCCAGCGGGCCTCGGTGGTGTAGAACGGCGCGCTGCTCATCGCCTCCGCGCCACCGGCCAGGACGACGTCGCTGACACCGGTCTGCACCTGCATCGCGGCGTCGACCACGGCCTGCAGGCCGGAGCCGCAGCGGCGGTCGAGCTGGGTGCCGCCGACCTCCACCGGCAGCCCGGCGTCGAGCGCGGCGACCCGGCCGATCGCCGGGGCGTCCGAGGTGGGGTAGCAGTGACCGAGGATGACCTCGTCGATGGCCTCACCGGGCAGGCCCGTGCGCTCCAGCAGACCCCTGATGGCGGTGGCGGCCAGCTCGACCGCCGACACCGTCTTGAACACCCCGCCGAACCGGCCGATCGGGGTCCGCAGCGGCTCGCAGATCACCGCTTCGCGCATGGCTTGCTCCTTCGCGTTGGCACGCCGCCGTTTCCGGCGTCGTCCTCTCGTTGGTAGCACAGCGCGGAGCCGGATCGTAAGCAGCGCGGATTATGTCGCGTCCCGTCTCACCGGCACCGCAATTCGGTATTGGACGGTCTCGGCGCGGACGTGCGAAGCTGACCGGAACCGGTGTCGCCAACGAAGGAGTCGACCATGCTGCCGGGCGAGTGGGCGGAGCGCGTGAGCACCGTGCGGGTGATCGGCACCGGCGTGATGGGACGCGGCATCGCCCAGATCTGCGCCGCCGCGGGCATCACCGTGCAGCTCGCCGACGCGCGCCCCGAGGCCGTGACCACGGCGGTCACCGAGATCGGGCGGATGTACGACAAGCTCGCGAGCAAGGGCCGGATGAGCGCCGAGCAGGCCGAGGCCGCCACCGGGAGGCTCGTGCAGCTCGCCGACCCGCTGGACCCCGCCGACTGCGACCTGGTCGTGGAAGCGGTCCGCGAGGACCTGCAGACCAAGCGCGAGCTGTTCGCGGCGCTGGAGGGCGCCTGCCCGCAGCACGTCGTGTTCGCCACCAACACCAGCTCGCTGCAGGTCACCTCGATCGCCACCGCGCTGCAGGACCCGAGCCGGCTGGCGGGGCTGCACTTCTTCAACCCGGTACCGCTGATGCGGCTGGTCGAGGTCATCCCGGGTGCCCGCACCGCCGAGGACCTGCCGGAGGCCCTCATCGCGCTGGTCCGCCGGGTCGGGCACACGCCGGTGCGCGCCACCGACACCCCGGGGTTCCTGGTCAACCACGCCGGGCGCGGACTGATCACCGAGTCGCTGCAGATCCTCGCCGAGGACCTGGCGACGCCGGAGGACGTCGACCGCATCGCCCGCGATGTGCTGGGGCTGCGAATGGGCCCGTTCGAGCTGATGGACCTCACGGCGCTGGACGTCACCCACCCGGCGATGGAGAGCATCTTCGCCGGATACTACGGCGATCCCCGGCTGCGGCCCTCGCCGATCACCCGGTCCCGGCTGGAGGCCGGGCTGCTGGGGCGCAAGACGGGGGAGGGGTTCTACCGCTACGAGGACGGCGCCAAGCAGGAACGCCCCGAACCGGTCGCACCGGAGCTCACCGACCGGCCCGTGTGGTCCGACGACGCGGCGCTGCTGGACTCGCTGGCCGAGGCGGGCGTGCCCGTCGAGCGCGGCGACGATCCCGGCGAGTCGGCGATCGCGCTGGTCACGCCCTACGGGCACAGCGCGGCCTCGGCGGCGTTGTCGGCACGGCTGCCCGTCGACCGGGTCTGCGGGGTCGATCCGCTGAGCACCTCCGAGCGCTGCACGCTGACGGTGCACCCGGCGGTCGACCGCGACGTGGTGCGCGCGGCGTGGGCGGCGCTGGCCGCCACCGGACGCGCGGTGACCGTCGTGCGCGACGGTCCCGGGATGATCGCCCAGCGCCTGCTCGCCGCGATCGTCAACACCAGCTGCTTCATCGCCGAGCAGCGCCTGGCCACGCCGGAGGACATCGACACCGCCGTGCGGCTCGCGCTGGGCTACCCGCGCGGCCCGCTGGAATGGGGTGAGCAGGTGGGCGCGCGGCGGATCCTGACCGTCCTGCGCGCCCTGCACTCGGCCACCGGCGACCCGCGCTACCGGCCCAGCCGCTGGCTGGTCGAACGAGCCGATCTCGGTCTCCCGCTCGACGAGACCGGTACCGCGGTCACCGACGTGCTCTAGGGGCTCACGCCGCACGCGGCGTCAGCCGCGTTCTCGTCCACGACGCTCGCGACCCGCGCTGCCGAGCAGAGCATCCGCGAAGCGGTTCTCAGTCCTGCTTCGGGGTGTTGGCCTCGCGCAGGGTGCGCATGGCCTGGGCCAGCGCCAGGGAGTCGGTCTTGCCCAGGGGAGCGAGGACGTGCTCGCGCAGGACCTGGGCGCAGGTCTCACGAGCGCGGTTCGCCACGTCCAGGCCGTGCTCGGTGAGCTCGGCGTAGGTCACCCGGCGGTCCGTCTCGCTGGGCACGCGGCAGATGAGGTCCGCCTTGGCCAGCCGGTCGGCGACCTTGGTGAAGCCGCCGCTGCTCAGCGCCGCCTCGCGGGCGAGCTTGGTCATCGGCATCCGGTTGTCCGGTGAGCGCACCAACCGGATGAGGATGTCGAACGACGCCATCGGCAGCCCGTACTCGTCCATGATCGCCGCCGCCAACTTCTCAGCCGTGACGTGGTAGCCCTCGATGACCAGGCCCCACCACGTGACGATCTCGTCGTCGTCGACGGCATTGTCCGGACTGATCGCCTCGCTCAACGCAACTCCTTCACTGCGGTCTTGTGAGATCCATGCTACACGAAAGAGATTTTCCGGAAAGTCGCTTGCGAGGAAGACATCTTCTGGATATTGTCTTCCGCGTAAGAGATCGACCGATCCGGACGATCCGTCGTGTGAACAGGAGTTTTGGATCGTGAGCAACGCCGTCAAGGTCAGCGTCATCTACTACTCGTCCACCGGGATCGGTGCTGAGATCGCCAACACCCTGGTCGCCGAGGCCGAAGCGGCGGGCGCCGAGGTGCGGCTGCGCCGCGTGCCGGAACTGGCCCCCGACGCAGCGATCGACAGCAACCCCGCGTGGCGCGCCAACGTCGAGGCCACCCGCTCGGTTCCGGAAGCCACGGCCGAAGACGCCGTGTGGGCCGACGCGGTGATCTTCGGTTCGCCGACCCGCTTCGGCAACATCGCCGCCCAGCTCAAGCAGTACATCGACACCCTCGGCGGCCAGTGGGCCCAGGGCAAGCTCGCCGACAAGGTCTACAGCGGCTTCACCTCCAGCTCCACCGCCCACGGTGGCCAGGAGTCCACGCTGCTGGCGCTGTACAACACCATCCACCACTTCGGCGGCATCGTGGTCGCGCCGGGTTACACCGACGGCAGCAAGTTCGTCGACGGCAACCCGTACGGCACCAGCCACGTCGACGCCCAGGGCGAGAACAAGGTCGACGACGTCACCCGCGCCGCCGCCGCCGTCCAGGCCCGTCGCGTCGTCAAGGTCGCCCGCGCCCTGAAGAGCGGTGCGTGAACCAGCAGTCCACTGCGAGGGGGAAGTGGAGGGCGTCTTCCCGCCGAAAGGCGTCCCGATGGTCCTCGCGCCGAGCGATTCCTCGAGGGGGGAACCGAACGTGCGCGGAACTTCGGGAGGCGGGGAGGCGCCCTCCACCTGTGCCCGCAGCACCTACGCCCGCAGCGCGATCGCCGAGAGCACCAGGCCATCGCGGATCATCCAGCGGCCGGTGAAGCCCGTCAGCCCGGCCGCGGTCTTGTGCAGCCGCGCGGTGAACGTCCCGGTGGCGGACCCGGCCGCACCTCCCGCCGGAGCGAACTCCAGCGCCGCGTCCTCGAAGCCCAGCCATTCGCCGGTGACCGGGAACCACGTCTTGTAGACCGATTCCTTGCAGCTGAACAGGAGCCGGTCCCACCGCGCGCCCGGATCGCGTGAGCCGAGCTCCGCGAGGTGCTCGCGCTCCTCGGAGCGGGAGACGACGTCCAGCACCCCTTCGGGCAGCGGCTGGTGCGTCTCGGCGTCGATGCCCACCGAACGCACCTCGCCCTTGCGGGCCACCACCGCTCCCCGGTAGTCGGCGCAGTGCGTGATGCTGCCGACCAGGCCCGACGGCCACACCGGCGCACCGCGCTCGCCGCGCAGCAGCGCGACCGGCTCCACGCCCAGCTCCCGCATCGCCCGGTGGGCGCACCAGCGCCCGCTGGTGAACTCGCGGCGTCGCTTGGTTACGGCCTCGGCGATCTCGGCCGCTTCGGCGTCGAACAACCGCGCCTCGGCCGGGTCGTCGAAGGTCTCGGCCGTGGCCACCTCGGCGGGCAGGAGCTCCTCGATCACCCACACAAACTAGCCCACTCGGTCGCTGACCAGGACGGATGCCGGTCTTTCCCACGATGTGGGGAGGACTTTCACGGATTGCGACGCCCGGCTACCGTCGTGCGCATGATCCCGTCGGTGCCGCTGACAACCCGGGGCCACGTCGACTTCTCCCGCGTGTCCTCGGCGCTCTGTCGGGCCTGAAGCTCTTCCCCCACTTCCTCTTCCGCAGAGCCGCTTTCCCGCGCCGCCGCGCTGAACGCTCGCCGGCGGCCGCTTCCGCATGCCCGCCCACGTTCGTGGAGCCCTCATGACCACACACCTCACACCCGTGCCGACGGGTGAGCAGATAGCCGTCACCCGGGTGAGCACCCGCACCGCGCGGCGCGAATCCCGCATCCCTCGTTGGGCTTTCAAGCTGATCAGCCCGATCGCCCTGGTCGCGCTGTGGCAGCTGCTCAGCAGCACCGGTGTGCTCAGCGACGACACGCTTGCCTCACCGGCGACCGTTGTGGAGACCGGCGGCGAGCTGTTCGCCGAAGGTCGCCTGCAGGAGGCGATCGCCGTGTCGCTGCAGCGCGTGGGTGCCGGGCTGGCCATCGGCGTGGTGGCCGCGACGGTGCTGGCGACGCTGTCCGGGCTGTTCCGGCGCGGCGAGGACCTCATCGACGCGCCCATGCAGATGCTGCGCACGGTCCCGGTGATCGGCCTGATCCCGCTGCTGATCATCTGGTTCGGCATCGGCGAGGAACCCAAGATCGTGCTGATCGCGCTGGCGGTGACCTTCCCGCTGTACATGAACATCTACGGCGGCATCCGCAACGTCGACGCGGGCCTGGTCGAGGCGGCCAAGACGCTCGGCCTCGGTCCGCTGGCCCAGGTGCGGCACGTGATCCTGCCCGCCGCGATGCCCAACGCGCTGGTCGGGCTGCGCTACGCGCTCGGATCCGCCTGGCTGGCGCTGGTCTTCGGCGAGACGATCAACGCCACCGCCGGTATCGGGTACGAGATGAACACCGCGCGCGAGTTCTTCCAGACCGACGTGATCGTGGTCTGCCTCGTGCTCTACGCCCTGCTCGGCCTCGTCGCCGACTTCATCGTTCGCGGACTGGAAAGGGTGGTGCTGGCATGGCGACCGGCCTTCAGCGGGAAGTGACCGCGAAACCCGCCGTCGTGCGCGGGCTCTCGCGCCGCTTCGGCGACCGGACCGTGCTCGACCGGCTCGACCTGGACATCGAGCCCGGGCAGTTCGTCGCGCTGCTGGGTCCCAGCGGCTGCGGCAAGTCGACCCTGCTGCGCATCCTGGCCGACCTCGACCAGGAGGTCACCGGGGAGGTCGAGGTCGCCGAGCGCCGCGCGGTGGCCTTCCAGGCCCCGCGGCTGATGCCCTGGAAGCGCGTGTGGAACAACGTCGTGCTCGGTTTGCCCGGGCGTCCGGACAAGCAGCGCGCCGTCGCGGCGCTGGAGGAGGTCGGGCTCGGGCACCGGGTGGACGTGTGGCCCAAGGTGCTCTCCGGCGGCGAGGCCCAGCGCACCTCGCTGGCCCGCGCGCTGGTGCGCGAACCCGATCTGCTGCTGCTCGACGAGCCGTTCTCCGCTCTCGACGCCCTGACGCGGCTCAAGGCGCAGCACCTCGTCGGCGAGCTGTGGAAGCGCCACGGGTGCGCGATCCTGCTGGTCACCCACGACGTGGAGGAGGCGCTGCTGCTCGCCGACCGCGTCCTGGTGATGAACGAGGGGCGCATCGGTTACGACCGGGCGCTGGACCTGCCGCGTCCGCGCGACGTCGGCGACCCGGAGTTCGTGTCGTTGCGGGCGGAGCTGCTCGCCCGCCTCGGCGTCGAATGATCCGGCCTCACCGCGCGGGAGCGGTGGTGGCGGCGAGCATCCGGTAGGCGTCGTGCTCGCAGTCGAGCAGCTCCTGGTCGTCGTGGTGCGGGCGCAACGGCTCGCCCGCGGCGACCTGGTGCGCGTCGCGCAGCGCGAACACCGCGCGCAGCAGGTCCGCCCGCGCCGCGTTGTCGCCGGGGGAGCGGCGCAGCTCGGCGGTGGCCCGGCGGGTGGTCTCCAGCGCTTCGCGCAACCGCGTCCGGGCGCGCCGGTTGGTCAGCACCAAGCAGACCAGCACGCCCAGCAGCGCGCCGAACAGCGTCATGCCCACGCGCTCGGCGACCAGGTGCTCTCCGGCGCCCGGGCTCCCCAGCGAGGCCAGGCACAGCGCCAGCGGGGTCGCGAAGGTCAGTCCGAGGCCGTAGTTGGCCATCACCACCAGCTCCGCGGCGACCTGGCACGCGATGATCACCACCAGGATCGCGGCCGGTGACGGATCGGCCGCGAAGATCCCCAGCGCCAGCAGCGAACCCGCCGCGGTGCCCGCGCTGCGCTGCAGTGCGCGCTGCCAGGTGGTGGCGGTGTTGTGCGACTGCAGCACCGAGCTGACCGACACCACCGCCCAGTAGGCGTGGTCGAGCTCGAACGTCGAGGCCAGCAGTCCGGTGACCAGCGAGGCCACCGCCATCCGCAGCGCGCTGGTGCGCAGCTCCGCGAACCGGACGCCGTCGGCGCGGACCGGGTGCGGAAGCGGGTGGTCCTGAGCCGGGGCCGGAACCCTGCCTCGCCGCAGGCCGCGGCCTGCGGCGCGCAGTTCCCCGACGCCCTCCGCCGGGTGGTGCAGCAGGTGCAGGGCGTGTGCCAGGTGCCCGCGCAGCCGGATCGCGGTGCGTCCCTCCTTCGCGCGCAGGGCGGTGAGCGCGTGATGCGCCGCGGCGTGCGCCCGGCGGCGGGACGCGGTCCCCGGCTCCTCGAGGTGCTCGGCGACGGCCAGCAGCGCCCGCGCGGTGGCCAGCCGGTGCGGACCGGTCGGGTGCAGCAGCCCGCCCAGCATGGAGATCAGGTACGACAGGAGCGCGGAGGCCGCGGCCGCTCCGACGGCGACCAGGAGCCCGGACCACGTCTGCGGGGAGTACGCCGCCGCACCCGCGGCGAAGACGAACATCAGCCCGCCGGGCGGACCCAGCCGGAGTGCGTCGGCGAGCAGCTTCGACAGAGTGGCCACCACCGCCAGGACCACGACCTTGGTCAGGCCGCCGGCACCGGCCGCCGAGGTCGCTGCCCCGGCGGCCACGCTCGCGGTCAGTCCGACCGCGACGAGCGCCAGCAGCCAGGCCCGGCGCGCGTAGGGATCGACCCGGCAGTACAGGGAGGTGAAGGCGCCCAGCGCCGCGAACGGCGTCAGCTCCAGGTGCCCGGTCGCCAGCAGCGCGAGGATCGGGACGGCGTAGGAGACCCCGACCCGCAGCGCCGGTACCAGCACCCCGCCGAACATCGAAGTGATCCGCAGGGCGTCCCGGGTGCGCAAGGTCTGGAGCAACGAACCGTTCACGAGTAAAATAATAGCTGGTGTTTTACCCGTGAAGGAGTGTGGCCTTGGACGTCGTCGGACGGATCCGCGAGCAGTGGCGCGAGCAGCACCCGGACCTGGACCTCACCCCGATCGAGGTGATCGGACGCGTGCGCAGGCTCGCGGCGCTCACCGACCAGCGGCACGACGACGACCTCGACGAGCTGAAGCTGTCCCGGATGGAGTTCGAGGTGCTCAGCGCACTGCGGCGGGCCGGGGGAGGTCTGCGGCCCAGCCGGCTCACCAAGGAGATGCTGTCGTCGGGCGCGGCCACCACCAAGCGGCTCGCCCGGCTCGAGCAGGACGGGCTGATCACCCGGAACCCGTCGACCCGGGACCGGCGCGAGGTCGACGTGCGGCTCACCGACCGCGGCCGGGAGGTCATCGACCGCGTGTTCCCGGCTCAGCTCGAACGCGAGCGGGCGCTGCTGGACCCGCTCACCGACGAGGAACGGACACGGTTGGGCGAACTGCTGGCGAAGGTTCTCGGGCCGCTCGACGTGGCAGGGTGAACGTCCGGTCGTTCCCGGCGAGGCGCGTGCCGGGAACCCGCCGACGTGGGTTAAGGTTTTTCGGCTTTCACCGGGGGAATTCCCGCGGCGCGGCGAACCGGGTGTGATCGCGCGATCACGCAGGCGAATCAACGGCGCCGCTCGGACGAGAGGACACAGGGTGGCCACGGTACGGATCGGCTCCGTCCCTGCTCTGCACCTCGGCGGTCTGCCCGACCGCCTGCGCGCCTTCGTGGTGGCGAACTCGCGCGCGATCACGCTCATAGGCATCCCGCTGGTGCTGGTCTCGCTCGGCCTGCTGCTGCTCACGCCCCGCGCGGGCATCGGTGAGGAATCGGCCATCGACTACCAGGTCTACCGCTGGGCGGTGCACACCTGGCTGGCCGGCGGCGACATCATGAACACCGCGCCGACGGTGAGCATCGGCCGCGTCCTGCCGTGGGTCTACCCGCCGTTCGCGCTGGCGCCGCTGGCGCCGCTGGCCCTGCTGCCCTTCAGCGCGGGTCTGCTGGCGCTCTACCTGCTCGACCTGCTGGCCATCGGCGGCTCGCTCTACCTGGTCCTCCGCCACCTGTGGCCCGCTGTCGGCGCCCGCGGAGCGCTGGCCGCGGCGACGGTGCTGCTGCCGTTGACGCTGTTCCTGGAGCCGGTGTACTCGTCGTTCGGCCTCGGTCAGGTCAACATCCTGCTCATGGGCCTGGTGATGGCCGACTGCCTCGCCGAGTCACCCCGCTGGCCGCGCGGGCTGCTGATCGGGATCGCCGCGGCCATCAAGCTCACCCCGGCCGCGTTCCTGCTCTTCCTGGTGCTGCGGAAGGACTACCGCGCGGCCGTCGTCGCCGTGGGCACCGCCGTGGTGGCCACGCTGTCCGGGTTCGCGCTGAACCGCTCAGCCGCCGTCGAGTACTGGTTCGGCAAGGGCCCCGCGCACGGTGTGAGCGGGTCGGCGTTCCACACCAACCAGTCCATCATGGGCGCGCTGTCGCGCTTCGAACTCCCGACCGCGGTGCAGAACGGGTTCTGGCTCGTGCTCGCGATCGCGCTCACCCTCGCCGTCGGATTCGCCGTTCGCCGCGTGGAGCCGGTGCTCGCCGTGTCGGCCAACGCGCTGCTCGCGCTGCTGATCTCGCCGACGTCGTGGTCGGACCACTGGGTGTGGTGCGCTCCCGGGCTGCTGGTGCTGCTGGGCTACGCCGTCCGGCTGCGCAGCCTCGGCTGGCTCGCGCTCGCGGGCTGGACGCTGGTCACGGTCCTGGCGGCGGCCTTCAACTGGATGCCCAGCGGCCCTCCTTGGGACGTGGTGGCCCACCTCTTCGGCAACCCCTACGCGCTGCTGGGGCTGGTGCTCATCGGGCTGCTGGTGCGCAAGGCCCGGCGCGAGCCGATTCGCACCGAGGTTCCGCGGGCTTCGCTACCGGAACCGGCGGGTGTCTGAAATCGCGTTTCGCATTCGGGTGATTGCGCCCACGCGCACGCACGGTGTAACAACAATTACGCAAAAGTGCGGTTCTGAACCGAATCCGAATGGCGTGAGCAGCTATTCGCACTGGATTCGGTGCTGCGCAAGAAGATCGTGAACAACACCACTGATGATCGCCAGCTGTCGCCTTAGGACAGATGCGTGGTGCACAATTCCTCGGACTCCCGGCCTTGGCGACAACGGCGTCTCACTGTCTGAGAGTCGTCATGTTCCCTTAACTTCGTGTTACCTAGCGGTAGCTTTTGGGCCGCTGGGTCTGTACAGTGCCTCAAACTGACCAAGAGTGCAACGGCGCATCCTTATTTGTCAGTGCCCCCAAAGGCTCCCGCGGTTCGCAGTGGGTGAGTCATGCCCTGCTGCGCACCGCAGCCTGTCGACGGGAGGTCCGATGCCCCAATCCCACCATGCAAGAAGCGTGGCGCAGCGTAGCGCCCAAGCCAGTGGTCTGTATGACCCGGCCAACGAGCACGACGCCTGCGGTGTCGCGTTCGTCGCCGACCTCCGCGGTCGGCGGAGTCACGACCTGGTTGACAAAGCACTGACGGCGTTGCGCAACCTGGAGCACCGCGGCGCCAAGGGCGCCGACCCCGAGACCGGTGACGGTGTCGGGTTGCTGACCCAGATCCCGGACGCGTTCTTCCGCGCGGTCGTGCCCTTCGAGCTGCCCGAAGCCGGCACCTACGCGGCGGGCACGGCGTTCCTGCCCGCCGATGACGCCGCCGCCGAGGAAGCCGCGGCCGTCATCGAGCGGATCGTTGCCGAGGAAGGGCTGCGGCTGCTCGGCTGGCGCGAGGTCCCCATCGCCGCGGACTGCGCGGGCACCTCCGCCCGCGAGACCATGCCGAACTTCCGCCAGCTGTTCATCGGCGCCCAGGACGGGCGGCAGGCCGAGACGGCGCTGGCGTTCGAGCGCCGGGCGTTCTGCGTGCGCAAGCGCGCCGAGCACGAGGCCGACGTGTACTTCCCGAGCCTCTCCGCCCGCACCATCGTCTACAAGGGCATGCTGACCGAGGCGCAGCTGGGCGCGTTCTACCCGGACCTGGGTGACGAGCGCTTCGCCAGCGCGATCGGGCTGGTGCACTCGCGGTTCTCCACGAACACCTTCCCGTCCTGGCCGCTGGCGCACCCGTACCGGTTCATCGCGCACAACGGTGAGATCAACACCGTCAAGGGCAACCGCAACTGGATGCGGACCCGCGAGAGCATGCTCGACACCGACCTCATCCCCGGTGAGCTCAAGCGGCTGTACCCGATCGCCTCGCCCGAGGCCAGCGACTCCGCGACCTTCGACGAGGTCCTGGAGCTGCTGCACCTGGGCGGCCGGTCGCTGCCGCACTCGGTGCTGATGATGATCCCGGAGGCGTGGGAGAACCACGCCGAGATGGACCCCAAGCGCAAGGCGTTCTACGAGTTCCACAACTACCTGATGGAGCCCTGGGACGGTCCCGCGCTGGTGGCCTTCACCGACGGCACCCAGATCGGCGCGGTGCTGGACCGCAACGGTCTGCGCCCCGGCCGCTACTGGGTCACCGAGGACGGGCTCGTCGTGCTGGCCAGCGAGGTCGGCGTGCTCGAGTTCGAGCCGGAGAAGGTCGTCCGCAAGGGCCGACTGCAGCCCGGCCGGATGTTCCTGGTCGACACCGACGCCGGCCGGATCATCGACGACGACGAGATCAAGGGCCAGCTCGCCGACGAGTTCCCGTACCAGGAATGGCTGGACGCCGGCGTCGTTCGCCTCGGCGACCTGCCCGAGCGCGAGCGCGAACTGCCCTCGCACGACTCGCTGGTGCACCGGCAGCAGGTCTTCGGCTACACCCAGGAAGAGCTCGGCGTCCTGCTGCAGCCGATGGCCACCAGCGGTGCCGAGCCGATCGGCTCGATGGGCAACGACACCGGCTTCGCCGCGCTCTCGGAACGCCCCCGGCAGCTGTTCGACTACTTCACGCAGCTGTTCGCGCAGGTCACCAACCCGCCGCTGGACGCGATCCGGGAAGAGCTCGTGACCTCGCTGGGCACCCACGTCGGGCCCGAGCACAACCTGCTCGACCACGCCCCGGAGGCCTGCCACCAGCTGGTGCTGCCGTTCCCGGTGCTCGACAACGCCCAGCTCGCCAAGATCGTGCACATCAACGACGACGGCGACCGGCCGGACCTCAAGCCCGCCGTCATCGACGCCACCTACCGGGTCTCCGGCGGGGGAGAGGCGCTGCGCGCGCGGCTGGACGAGATCTGCGAGGAGGTCTCCCAGGCCGTCGCCGACGGTGCGCACATCCTGGTGCTCTCCGATCGCAAGGCCGACGCGAAGCGGGCGCCGATCCCGTCGCTGCTGGCCACCGGCGCGGTCCACCACCACCTGGTGCGCGAGAAGGAGCGCACCCAGGTGGGTCTGATCGTCGAAGCCGGCGACGTTCGCGAAGTGCACCATGTCGCTCTCCTCATCGGTTACGGCGCCGCCGCCGTTAACCCCTACGTGGCGATGGCCACCGTTGAAGATCTCGTCACCACCGGCGTGATCAACGGGACCACCGCCGAGCAGGCGACCGCGAACCTGATCAAGGCGCTGGGCAAGGGCGTCCGCAAGACCATGTCCAAGATGGGCGTGTCCACTGTGGCCTCCTACACCGGTGCGCAGATCTTCGAGGCCATCGGTCTCGGCGAGGACGTGGTGCAGCGCTGCTTCACCGGCACCACCTCGCGGCTGGGCGGCGTCGGTTTCGACGTGCTCGCCCAGGAGGTCGCCGAGCGGCACCGCCGCGCCTACCCGGTCGACGGCGTGCAGGCGCCGCACCGCTCGCTGGCCGTCGGTGGCGAGTACCAGTGGCGCCGCGAGGGCGAACCGCACCTGTTCAACCCGAAGACGGTGTTCAAGCTCCAGCACTCCACGCGCTCCGGGCGCTACGAGGTGTTCAAGGAGTACACCCAGGCCGTCGACGACCAGTCGCGCGACCTGATGACGCTGCGCGGGCTGTTCAAGTTCCGCGAGGGCGCGCGCAAGCCGGTGCCGATCGACGAGGTCGAGCCGGTCTCGTCCATCGTCAAGCGCTTCGCGACGGGCGCCATCTCCTACGGGTCGATCTCGCAGGAGATGCACGAGACGCTGGCGATCGCCATGAACCGGCTGGGCGGCAAGTCCAACACCGGTGAGGGCGGTGAGGACGCCGACCGGTTCACGCCGGACGACAACGGCGACTCGCGGCGCTCGGCGATCAAGCAGGTCGCCTCCGGTCGCTTCGGCGTGACCAGCGAGTACCTGGTCAACGCCGACGACATCCAGATCAAGATGGCGCAGGGCGCCAAGCCCGGCGAGGGCGGTCAGCTGCCCGGCGGCAAGGTCTACCCGTGGGTGGCCAAGACCCGGCACTCCACGCCGGGCGTCGGCCTCATCTCGCCGCCTCCGCACCACGACATCTACTCGATCGAGGACCTGGCGCAGCTGATCCACGACTTGAAGAACGCCAACCCCCGGGCGCGCGTTCACGTCAAGCTCGTCTCCGAGGTCGGCGTCGGGACGGTCGCGGCGGGTGTGTCCAAGGCGCACGCCGACGTGGTGCTCATCTCCGGGCACGACGGCGGCACCGGTGCTTCGCCGCTGTCGTCGATCAAGCACGCCGGTGGTCCCTGGGAGCTGGGCTTGGCCGAGACGCAGCAGACGCTGCTGGCCAACGACCTGCGCGACCGGATCGTCGTGCAGACCGACGGCCAGCTCAAGACCGGTCGCGACGTCGTGATCGCGGCGCTGCTGGGCGCCGAGGAGTACGGCTTCGCCACCGCTCCGCTGGTGGTCTCCGGCTGCATCATGATGCGGGTCTGCCACCTCGACACCTGCCCGGTGGGCGTGGCCACGCAGAACCCGAAGCTGCGGGAGAAGTTCTCCGGCAAGGCCGAGTACGTGGTGAACTTCTTCGAGTTCATCGCCCAGGAAGTGCGGGAGTACCTGGCCGAGCTGGGCTTCCGGTCCCTGGAGGAGGCGATCGGTCACGCCGATCTGCTCGACACCTCCGACGCCGTGCGGCACTGGAAGACCCAGGGCCTGGATCTCGCGCCGATCACCCACGTCCCCGAGCTGCCGCAGGGCACCTCGCTGCACCAGACCACCGAGCAGGACCACGGTCTGGAGAAGGCGCTGGACAATACGCTCATCCAGCTGTCCGAGGGTGCTCTCAAGGAAGGCACCCCGGTGCGGCTGGACCTGCCGGTGCGCAACGTCAACCGGACCGTGGGCACCATGCTCGGCTCCGAGCTGACCCGGCGCTGGGGCGGCGAGGGCCTGCCGGACGACACCATCGACGTGACCTTCACCGGCTCGGCCGGGCAGTCCTTCGGTGCGTTCGTCCCGCGCGGCATCACCCTGCGACTGCTGGGTGACGGCAACGACTACGTCGGCAAGGGCCTCTCCGGCGGGCGGATCGTGGTTCGCCCCGACCCGAAGGCGCCGTTCGTGGCCGAGCAGAACATCATCGCGGGCAACGTGCTGCTCTACGGCGCGACCGGCGGCGAGCTGTTCGTGCGCGGCATCGTCGGCGAGCGGTTCTGCGTGCGCAACTCCGGCGCGGTCGCCGTCGTCGAAGGCGTGGGTGACCACGGCTGCGAGTACATGACCGGTGGTCGCGCGGTGATCCTGGGCAAGACCGGGCGCAACTTCGCGGCCGGCATGTCCGGCGGTATCGCGTACCTGCTGGACGTCGATCCGCGGCGGATCAACCCCGAGATGGTCGACCTGGACACGCTGGACGACGAGGACCGCGAGTTCCTGCACGACCGGGTGCGCAGGCACTTCGAGCAGACCGAGTCGGCGGTGGCGCGCGAGCTGCTGGCCGACTGGGACACCGCGGTCGAGCGGTTCGGCAAGGTCATGCCGCGCGACTTCAAGCGCGTGCTGGAGGCGCAGAGCGCCGCCGAGCGCGAGGGCCGCGACGTCAACGAGGCGATCATGGAGGCGGCTCATGGCTGACCCCAAGGGATTCATGACGACGCCGCGGGAGACCCCGCAGCGTCGCCCGGTGGACGTGCGCATCAAGGACTGGCGCGAGGTCTACCTGGAGTTCGAGCAGCCGCGGCTGACCAAGCAGGCCGGCCGCTGCATGGACTGCGGAATTCCGTTCTGCCACCAGGGTTGCCCGCTGGGCAACCTCATTCCCGAGTGGAACGACCTGGTGTGGCGGGACGACTGGGAGTCCGCGATCGAGCGGCTGCACGCCACCAACAACTTCCCGGAGTTCACCGGGACGTTGTGCCCCGCCCCGTGCGAGGCGGCCTGCGTCGTCGGCATCAACAGCGACCCGGTGAGCATCAAGCAGGTCGAGATCTCGATCATCGACAAGGCTTGGGAGGCCGGCTACGTCAAGCCGCAGCTGCCGCCGAAGCACACCGGCAAGAAGGTCGCGGTCATCGGCTCCGGTCCGGCCGGGCTCGCCGCCGCGCAGCAGCTGACCCGCGTGGGCCACAGCGTCGTGGTCTACGAGCGGGCCGACCGCGTGGGCGGACTGCTGCGCTACGGCATCCCCGAGTTCAAGATGGAGAAGAGCCGTCTGGACCGGCGTCTGGGCCAGATGCGCGCCGAGGGCACCGAGTTCCGCACCGGGGTGAACGTCGGCGTCGACGTCACCGTGGAGCAGCTGCGCGCCGACTACGACGCGATCGTGCTCGCCGGTGGTGCGACCCAGGCCCGCGACCTGCCCGCACCGGGCCGCGAGCTCGACGGCGTGCACCAGGCGATGGAGTACCTGCCGCTGGCGAACAAGGTGCAGGAGGGCGACTTCGAGCGCTCGCCGATCCACGCCGAGGGCAAGCACGTCGTGGTCATCGGCGGCGGTGACACCGGTGCCGACTGCGTCGGAACCGCGCACCGCCAGGGCGCGGCGTCGGTGACGCAGCTGGAGATCATGCCGCAGCCGCCTGCGGAGCGCTCCGCGGCGCACCCGTGGCCGACCTACCCGATGCTCTACCGCGTCACCTCGGCGCACGAGGAGGGCGGCGAGCGGCTGTACTCGGTCAACACCCAGGAGTTCGTGGGTGACGACCAGGGCAGGCTGCAGTCGCTGCGGCTGGTCGAGGTCCAGCGCACCGACAACGGCTTCGAGCCGGTGGCCGGAACCGAGCGCGAGATCCCGGCGCAGCTGGTGCTGCTGGCGATGGGCTTCGTCGGCCCCGAGAAGCCCGGTCTGATCGAGGACCTGGGCGTGGAGCTCGACCCGCGCGGCAACGTGGCCCGCGACGAGAACTTCATGTCCAGCGTGGACGGCGTGTTCAGCGCCGGTGACATGGGACGCGGTCAGTCGCTGATCGTGTGGGCCATCTCCGAGGGCCGCTCCGCGGCCGCGGGCGTGGACCGCTACCTCACCGGACGGGACGTGCTGCCGGCTCCGATCGAGCCGACCGACCGCCCGATGGTCTGAGCGAAGTTCCCCGCGGTGCCCCGGTCCTGTTCGGACCGGGGCACCGCTGTTTCGCGATCAGTCCGGTACCGGGGAGCCGAAATCCGGTGTGCCGTCGTGCTTCCAGCCGAAGGTCTGCAGCCGGGCGTGCCGGTTGGGGTCGCCGACCTCGGCGTCGTACGGGCGCGCGTGGTAGACGAGCACGTCGGTTCCGTCCTCGGCGACCGTGAAGCTGTTGTGGCCCGGCCCGTACTGGCTGTGGGCCGCGGAGGTGGTGAACACCGGGTCGGGGTTCTTCCGCCACGAGCTGCCGTCCAGCAGGTCCGCGTCGGCCGGGGCCGTGAGCAAGCCCAGGCAGTAGTTGCTGTCGGTGGCGCTGGCGGAGAACGTCAGAATCACCTTGTCGTGGCGCACCAGCGCTGCCGGTCCCTCGTTGACCCGGAATCCGCGCGTCTCCCAGTCGCGGGTCGGGATCGCCAGCCGCACCGGTGGACCGCCCAGCGTCCACGGGTCCGACAGCGGCGCGAGGTAGAGGTTCGAGTTGGTCTCGATCCCGGGCTCGCGCTGCGCCCAGGCCAGGTACCGGACACCGCGGTGGGCGAAGGTCGTCGCGTCCAGGGCGAAGGTGTCCCACGGCGTGCTGATCGGCCCGCGCTCCACCCACGCGCCGCTCAGCGGGTCGGTCGCGGCGTTCTCCAGCACGTACATCCGGATGCTCTGGATGTCCTCGGAACTGCCGGCGGCGAAGTAGACGTACCAGAGCCCGTCGACGTGGTGCAGCTCCGGAGCCCAGATGTGCCTGCTCATCTCGCCGCTGCTGTGCCTGCGCCAGAGCACGTGCTCGTCGGCCTCGCCCAGACCCCGCAGCGTCGTGGAGCGGCGCAGCACGACGCTGTCGTAGCCGGGGACGGTAGCTGTGAAGTAGTAGGTGCCGTCGGTGTGCCGGTGGACGTGCGGGTCGGCTCGTTGCCGGGCCAGCGGGTTGTCGAAGCGCACGGGTGATCCCCAGGCGTCAGCGGTGGTGCCGGTCATGGAGAGGGCGCCGGTGGCCAGCGCCCCGCGCAGCAGCGTCCTGCGGGCGATTGCTGATCGGTGTCGCACTCCGCTCACCGTGCTGCGAATGCGGTGCGCCCAGGACGATTTCCGCTCCTCGGCGTGGCATTCGAGGGCATCCGGGTAACCCGTCCCGGGGATGGAGGCCGGGTTCGCCCAGCGATCGCGGGGTTCGGCGTCCGAACCGCTCGCGGACGCGGATCGGGACGCACCGGGCCCTGTGAGGGGGTCGGTGGATCCACTGGTCAGAGCGCGGATCCGGCCTGCTTTTCCGCGGTGTCGCTGTGCTTTCGCCGGTGTGCGAGAGGAGAACGGGCCTTGCTGTTCTCCTTACGGGGACTAGCGTCGGAGACACCGGAATTCCGCAGCTGAATTCGGCGGCCGCGCACCGCACCACTGTCGAAACGATTCGAGGAAACGGGAGCATGAGCGACACCGTCCTGACCGACATTCGCGAGCAGTTCTTCGGCGACAACCCGCTGGAAGTCCGCGAAACCGACCACTACACCCAGGAATACGTGGGTGGAATGGTCGACAAGTGGGACGACCTGATCGACTGGGAACGGCGCGCCGACGGGGAGGGCCGCTTCTTCGTCGACCAGCTCAAGGCCCGCGGAGTCCGCAGCGTGCTCGACGTGGCCACCGGTACCGGATTCCACTCGGTCCGGCTCATCGAGGCGGGATTCGACACCGTCAGCGCCGACGGCAGCCCGCAGATGCTGGCCAAGGCCTTCCGCAACGGCCTGGACAACGGCGGCCACCTGCTGCGGGTGGTCAACGCCGACTGGCGCTGGCTCAACCGCGACGTGCACGGTGAGTTCGACGCGGTCATCTGCCTGGGCAACTCCTTCACCCACCTGTTCAGCGAGCACGACCGCCGGAAGGCGCTCGCCGAGTTCTACGCCATGCTCAAGCACGACGGCGTGCTCATCATCGACCAGCGCAACTACGACGCCCTGCTGGACGGCAAGGCCGGCGGCAAGAGCAGCTACTACTACTGCGGGACCGAGGTCGAGGCCGTTCCCGACCACGTCGACGACGGGCTGGCCCGGTACCGCTACGAGTTCCCCGACGGCAGCGAGTACCACCTGAACATGTACCCGCTGCGGCGCGACTACCTGCGCGGGCTGCTGCGCGACGTCGGGTTCCAGCGCATCGACACCTTCGGTGATTTCCAGGAGCAGCCGGTCGACGAACCGGACTTCTTCATCCACGTCGCGGAGAAGACCTACGTGGAGGACCCGGACGCCTGACGTCCGGCCGCGAACCCGCCACGGGGTTGCCGGGATGCGGCCCGGGGACCGGTGATGTCACCGGGCCCCGGGCCGCATCCGCATGTCGGCCTCGATGCGGGCGGCCGTGCGGGCCAGCAGCGGCACGATCTCGCGCCGGACGCCCTCCTCGGTGGAGCTGTGCTTGTCCAGCGAGACGTTGATCGCGGCGAACACGCGACCGTCGGTGTCGCGGACCGGGACCGCGACCCCCCGCAGCCCTTCCTCCAGCCCGTCGTCGGCGATCACGAATCCCTGCTTGCGCACGGTGGCCAGCTCGGCCAGCAGCGCCTCGCGCGTGGTGACGGTGTGCGGGGTGATCGGCGCCAGCTCGATCGAGCGCAGGCTGGCGTCGAGCTGCTCCGGCGGCACCGCGGCCAGCAGGACCTTGCCCATCGAGGTGGCGTGAGCCGGGAACCGGGAGCCGACCGGGATCGCCACGGACAGCAGCTTCGGGCTCGGCACCTGGGCGATGTAGCGGGTCTCGGTGCCCTCCAGCACGGCCATCGCGGTCATCTCCCGCACCTGGCGGGTCAGCTCCTGCAGGTGCGGTTCGGCGATCTGCGGCAGCGACCTGCTGGTCAGGTAGGCGTGCCCGAACTCCAGGACCAGCGGTGTCAGCGCGTAGCGCTTGTCGGTCTGGTGCACGTAGCCGAGCTCGACCAGCGACAGCAGGATGCGCCGGGCGCCCGCCCGGTCCAGGTCGGCGGCCTGGGCGACCTCGGTCAGCGACAGCTCGGCTCGTTCCGGGGTGAACGCCCGCAGCACCGACATGGTCCGCTCCACGGCGCGGACGAAGTGCTCCCCACGCTGTTGCGGCACGCCACCTCCCGAATCGCTCGCCTCAGCCTATCCGGTCACGGCCGGTAGACCGCCGGGCTGACACGCCTCCCGCCTCGAAGTTTCATACCGACCGGCCGGTCTGTCTGGACTGAGGGGCGGGCGACGGGTTTAACTGAAGGCCGGAAACCGATCGTGCACCCCGGAGGGAACAGCGAACGTGGCCGCCGACAGCGAAGATGAACTGCGGGAACGCCGGCAGGCGGTGCGCGACCTCGGGTCCGCGCTGCGCGACCTCACCGACGCCGCTGTGTCCACGGAGGCGGACACCGAGACCCTGCGGGAGATCACCGAGCAGGTGCGGGCGCTGGTGCCCCCGCTCGACGCGGTGCGTCGCGAGCGGGGCCAGATGGCCGCCGTCGACGACGGCCGCCGTCCGCGCCGCCTGTACAGCCCGGCCGTCGGGCCCGGCAACCCGATCTCGCCGCCGATGCACGTCGAGATCGTCGACGGCGCCGCGGTCGGCACCTGCACGCTGGGGCTCGCCTACGAGGGCCCGCCCAGCTACGTGCACGGCGGGATGAGCGCGATGCTGCTCGACCAGATCCTCGGGCACGCCCACGCCGCGGGCGGGGCCCCGCCCGGCATGACCGTCCAGCTGTCGCTGCGCTACCGGCGCCCGGTGCCGCTGGCCACCCCGCTGCGCATCGTCGGCCGGGTCGAGCAGGTCAACGGGCGCTGGACCGAGTCGAAGGCCACGATCTGCACCGCCGACGCGCCGGACGCGGTCCTGGTGGAGGCCGACGGCAGGTTCGTGGTGCCCAACGCCGAGCAGTCCAGCCGGCTCTTCGGGAAGGTCGAAGGACTGGTCAAGTGAGGTAAATCGAAGGCGGTACGCGAGGTTCAAGGAGGAGCCGCATGTACCCAGGTGTCCACGCCGCCACCACGCCCGACAAACCGGCCCTGATCATGGCCGGTTCGGGCGAGGTGCTGACCTATCGGGAACTCGACGACCGCTCGCTGCGCTTGGCCAACTCGCTGCGGGAGGCCGGACTGACCAAGGGCGACGTGGTCGCCGTGCTCTCCGACAACAACCTGCACGCCTACGAGGTGTACTGGGCGGCGGTGCGCTCGGGCATGTACGTCTGCGCGGTCAACAACCACCTGCAGCCCGACGAGGTCGCCTACATCGTCAACGACTCCGGCGCGAGCGCGATGGTCGTCTCGGCGGGACTGGGCGAGCTGCCCGAGCAGGTCGCCGAGCTCACGCCCGGGGTGCGGCTGCGGCTCGCCTACAGCGGCGCGGTGCCCGGCTACGACGACTACGAGAAGGCGCTGTCGGCCGCGTCCACCGAGGCCCCGGCCGTGCAGCCGTGCGGCGCGGATCTGCTTTACTCCTCGGGCACGACCGGCCGCCCCAAGGGCATCCGGCCCGATCTGCCCGACCGGCAGGTTCACGAGCCGGGCAACATCCTGGTCGACCTGCTGCGCGGTTTCTACGGCTTCGGCGAGGACACCGTCTACCTCTCGCCCGCGCCGGTCTACCACGCCGCGCCGCTGCGCTACTGCGCGACGGTGCACGCGATCGGTGGGACCGTGGTGATGATGGAGCGCTTCGACCCCGAGGAGGCGTTGCGCGCCATCGAGCGCTACCAGGTCACCCACAGCCAGTGGGTGCCGACGATGTTCGTGCGGATGCTCAAGCTCGACGAGGCGACCCGCACCCGCTACGACCTGTCCAGCCACCGTACCGCCGTGCACGCCGCCGCGCCCTGCCCGGTCGAGGTCAAGCGCGCGATGATCGAGTGGTGGGGCCCGATCCTGCAGGAGTACTACTCCTCCACCGAGGGCATCGGCATGACGATGATCGAGTCCACCCAGTGGCTGGACAAGCCCGGTTCGGTGGGGCGGCCGGTGCTGGGTGTGGTCCGGGTCTGCGACGAGGAGGGCACCGAGCTGCCCGCCGGCGAGGTCGGCACCGTGTTCTTCGAACGCGAGGAGATCGAGTTCGAGTACCTCGGCGATCCGGGCAAGACCCGTTCGGTCAAGCACCCCGAGCACCTCAACTGGGCCACGATGGGCGATCTCGGCTACATCGACGAGGACGGGTTCCTGTTCCTCACCGACCGCAAGGCATTCATGATCATCTCCGGCGGGGTGAACATCTACCCGCAGGAGGTCGAGGACGTGCTGGCCCTGCACCCCTCGATCCTCGACGTGGCGGTCTTCGGCGTTCCCGACCCCGAGATGGGCGAGGCCGTCAAGGCCGTCGTGCAGCCCGCGCCGGGCGCGGAACCCGGTCCGGAGCTGGAACGGCAGATCATCGAGCACGCCCGCGAGCGGGTGGCGCACTACAAGGTTCCGCGCAGCGTCGACTTCGTCGACGACATGCCGCGCACACCGACCGGAAAACTCGTCAAGGGCAAGCTCAAAGCCCGCTACACCCGATGAATTGAGAGGATGACCCGTGGATCGACGTTGGGGCATCAGCGTTCCGCTGCCCGAGCTCTCGCTGCCCGAGCAGCGCGAGCTCATCGCCGAACTGCCCGACCTCGGCTACACCGACGTGTGGTCGTCCGAGGCCAACGGCGCTGATGCGTTCACCCCGCTGGCGCTGGCCTCGACCTGGGCGCCGCAGCTGCGGCTGGGCACGGCGATCGTGCCGGTCTACACCCGCGGTCCGGCGACCTTGGCGATGAGCGCGGCCACCCTCGCCGCCGCGGCCCCCGGTCGCTTCGCACTGGGCGTCGGGACGTCGTCGAACGTCATCGTCGAGCGCTGGAACGGGATCCCCTTCGACGAGCCGTACAAGCGGGTGCGCGACACCGTGCGGTTCCTGCGGCAGGCGCTGCGCGGGGAGAAGGTCACCGAGTCGTACGACACCTTCGAGGTCAAGGGCTTCACCGCCGGACTGGTGGCCGACCCTGTGCCGCCGGTGCTGGTGGCGGCGCTGCGCCCCGGGATGCTCAAGCTGGCCGGGCGCGAGGCCGACGGAGCGATCATCAACTGGCTCTCGCCGGACGACGTCCGCACGGTCGTGCCCCACGTCCAGCAGGGCGGTCCGGACAAGGAGGTCGTGGCCCGCATCTTCGTGATGCCCGACATCGACCCGGACACCGCTCGGGGCCTGGCCCGCAGGCACATCGCCGCGTACATGAACGTCCCGGTCTACCGGGCGTTCCACGAGTGGCTGGGCCGCGACGAGTTCACGCCGATGTGGCAGGCGTGGGACTCCGGCGACCGCAAGGCCGCGCTCGCGGCGATCCCGGACAGCGTCGTCGACGACCTGGTGGTGCACGGGCCGGCCGAGTACTGCCGGGAACGCGTCCAGCAGTACGTCGACAACGGTGTGACCACACCGGCGATCGCGCTGGTGGCTCCGGGCGACCCCACGGCGGCCGTTCGGGCGCTGGGCCTGAAGTAGACCGCCGGTGGCCGCTGCGTCAGCTCAGGGCGGCGGGCTGCTGGTCCAGCCCGCCGCTCAGGTGCGCGGTGTCGTTGAAGCGCCGCACGATCCAGCGGCCACCGCTGACCACGATCTGGGAGATCGAACCGTTGCTCGCGCCCAGGAACGCGAGCGGGAGGCTGCCGCTGGCGATGGACATGACCTCACCGATCACCCCGCCGTGCGTGAACACCGCGATGCGCTGATCGGGGTGGGCGGCGGCCAGCCGCTCGATGGCTCCGGTGACCCGCTCGCGCAACGCCTCGGAGGTTTCGGCGCCGGGGATGACGTCCCACCGGCCCTCGGCGTGCATCCGCTGGATGATCGGGTCGTTCTGGGCGACCTT
Organism: Saccharopolyspora sp. ID03-671; assembly: GCF_045278815.1. Taxonomy (NCBI): domain Bacteria; kingdom Bacillati; phylum Actinomycetota; class Actinomycetes; order Pseudonocardiales; family Pseudonocardiaceae; genus Saccharopolyspora; species Saccharopolyspora sp. ID03-671. Next base: position 975,498 of record NZ_CP134054.1, on the reverse strand, counting down.
CTGGCGGAACAGCCCGCCCTCGAACTCGCCGAGGTGCACCTCCCGGAGGTCCTTCTCGACGCGGGGTGCGAGCCCGAGCCGGGCGGCCAGGGGAGCGGCGGTCTCGGCCGTGCGCCGCAGGGTGGTCACGTAGAGGGCGTCGAGCGGCTCGGCGGCGAGCCGTCGTCCGACGTGCTCGGCGTGCTCCCGGCCGGCCGGTGCCAGTTCGGGGTCGCCCTGGCCGTCGACGAGGTCGAAGGGCTTTCCGGGCACGGCGGGGGCGGATTCGCCGTGCCGGACCAACAGGATGTCGGTCGCCCCGGCGGGCGGTGTGAACGCGGACTGCCGGTACTCGACCTCGGACATGCTGCCCCGCTTTCTGCGATTCCTGGTGCACGCCGGACTTTTCCACTGCGCAAGCCCGTTTTCAAACCCGCGAATTGGATGGTGCGATGACTTACACCGAGATCGGCTACGAGGTCTCCGAGCGGATCGCCACGATCACCTTGAACCGGCCGCAGAAGCTCAACGCGTTCACGCACGTGATGCGCGGTGAGATCATCGCGGCCCTCGACGAGGCCGAGGCCGACGACGACGTGCGGGCGGTCATCGTCACCGGCGTCGGTCGCGCGTTCTGCGCGGGAGCGGACCTGAGCGCGGGCGAGGACACCTTCAACAGCCGGTCCAACGGCGTGCGCGCCGCGGCGCACCGCGAGCTCGGCGAGGTCGACGGCGTGCCGCGCGACGGCGGTGGCACCGTGGCGCTGCGCCTGGCGGCCATGCGCAAGCCGACGGTCGGCGCGATCAACGGTGCCGCGGTCGGCGTCGGGGCCACGATGACGCTGCCGATGGACATCCGCGTCGCCGCCGAGAGCGCCCGGTTCGGGTTCGTCTTCACCCGTCGCGGTCTGCTGCCCGAAGCGGCCTCGTCCTGGTTCCTGCCGCGGGTGGTGGGCATCTCGCAGGCGATGGAGTGGGCCGCCACCGGGCGGATCTTCGACTCCGCGGAGGCGTTGACCGGCCGGCTGGTGTCCCGCGTGGTCGCCGACGACGAGCTGCTCGAAACGGCGCGATCGATCTGCCGGGAGATCGTCGAGAACACCTCGGCCGTGTCGGTGGCCGTGGCCCGTCAGCTGCTGTGGGGCATGCTCTCGGCCGACTCGCCGTGGGAGGCGCACCGCCTGGATTCCAAGGGGATCAACGTGCTCGGCGCCGGGGCAGATGCGGCCGAGGGCGTCGGTTCGTTCCTGGCCAAGCGTCCGCCGGAGTTCCCCCTCCGGGTGAGCGAGGACTACCCCGACTTCATGCCGGAGTGGCCCGCTCGCCCGGAGGGGGTCTGACGGCGCCCCGGACCCTGATGTGGAGTTGTCAAGCAGCATGTCGCCGGGGTCACCGGCCATCTGAGGATCGGTGCGCCGGAGCGCGTTCGGGCGTCATCGGGTGCCGGGCGGTGGCTCTCGGGCCACCGCCCGGGTGCGGTGTTCGCGGAAGTCGAAGGGGGTGACGAGCGAATAGTGCTCATCAGCAGGAGGTTTCGCGGAGATCGGTCGTGAAGGCGCGGAAAGGCGTTGGCGGAAAGGGGAGTCGAGGGGGTGGTCGCGGTGTTCCGGTGTCGAACGCATGTGTCAATGGTGCACGTCGGCGTTCGAAAAGGCGAGCGAACAGCCGCTACACGATCAGGTGATCGATGTCGAAACAGGCTGCAAGACAACACCATCAAGCGACCACTGTGGATGAATCCAGAGGTCACAGCCCTGCGAGAAGGCTCGTTCCGAGCGACACCATCATCACCGCGATCGCCCCGTCCAACACGCGCCAGGACGAGGGGCGCGCGAAGAAGCCCGTCAGCAGGCGGGCGCCGAAGCCGAGCGCGACGAACCACACGCAGCTGGCCGCCAGCGCGCCCGCTCCGAACTCCCACCGCATGGCTCCGTACCCGGCGGCCACCGACCCGATGAGCAGGATCGTCTCCAAGTAGGTCTGCGGGTTCAACCACGTCATGGCCAGGCAGGTCAGCGCCGCGCGACGCCGCGACCCGGTCTCGCCGGTCCCGGCGTCGAGCGCCGCCGACGGGCGCAGCGCTCGCCTGGCGGCGAGGAACCCGTAGGCGAGCAGGAAGCAGCCGCCCGCGACCGTGCACAGGGTCAGCAGCAGCGGCGACCGGGTCACCAGGGTGCCGAACCCGCCCACTCCCAGGGCGATCAGGGCGACGTCCGAGGCGATGCAGATCGCCACCACCAGCAGCACCGCGTGCCTGCGCAGGCCTTGGCGCAGCACGAAGGCGTTCTGGGCGCCGATCGAGACGATCAGGGACATGCAGGTCGCGAAACCCGCCGACATCGGGAGCAGGGAGTTGGCCATGCCACCGACGCTAGGGAGGAGGCGCGGGACAGTACAGCTAATGATTCTTAACTACCATTAGGAGGAGTGAACCTCGATCTGCCCCTGGAGCACGTGCGGACGCTGCTGGCCGTGGTCGACGGCGGCACCTTGGACGCCGCGGCGGCCGCGCTGCACGTGACGCCGTCGGCCGTAAGCCAGCGCGTGAAAGCGCTGGAGCAGCGCACCGGACGGGTCCTGCTGATCCGCAGCAAACCGGTGCAGCTCACCGAGTCCGGGCAGGTGGTGGTCCGGTTCGCGCGGCAGCTGGCGCGGATGGAGCAGGACGTCGGAGCCGACCTCGGCATGTCCGGCAGCGGCGCCCCGAACACCCTGCCCATCGCGGTCAACGCGGACTCGCTGAGCACCTGGTTCGTCCCCGCGCTGGCCGGTGTTCCCGACGAGCTCGGGGTCTGCTTCGAACTGCACCGGGCCGACGAGGGGCACACCACGACCCTCCTCCGCGAGGGGCGCGTGATGGCGGCGGTGACCTCGACGCCCGATCCCGTGCAGGGCTGCTCGGTGCGCAGGCTCGGGCACATGCGATACCTCGCCTGCGCGGCACCGCGCCATCAGGAGCGGCGCACCCTCAAGCAGGTGCTCGACGAGGTCCCGGTGCTGATCTTCGACCAGCACGACGACCTGCAGGACGCCTTCGCCCGCAAGGTCACCCGGGGCCGAGGGGCGGGCGGTGCCCGGCACTTCGTGCCCTCCTCGGAGGGCTTCGTCGAGGCCATCGTGGTCGGCCTCGGCTGGGGGATGGTGCCGCGCGTGCAGGCCGAACCGCTGCTGCGATCCGGCGCGCTGGTCGACATCGCACCGGACCGGGGCGTGGACGTCCCGCTGTTCTGGCAGCAGTGGAAGCTCGACTCACCCGCGCTGGCCGCGGTCGCGCACGCCGTGCAGGACGCCGCAGCCCGCGATCTGGACCCGCGTTCCTAACAGCTCCTAGGCGGGGTCGGTGAACTTCGGGGGGCGCTTCTCCAAGTTCGCCGAGATCGCTTCGAGCTGGTTCGGGGTGCCGATGAGGGAGTGGATCGCGACCTGCTCGGCCTCGAAGCCCTCGTCGAGCGAGACCCGACCGGCCAGGTCCAGCAGGCGCTTGGACTCGCGGATCGCTTCCGGGCTCTTGCCCGCGATCTCGCGCGCGAGCGCGAGCGCGGCCGCGTGCGGATCGGTTTCCACGCGGGTGGCCAGGCGCAGGGCCGCGGCCTCCTCGCCCTCGACGACGCGGCCCGTGAACGTCAGCTCCTTGGCCACGTCGCGCCCCACGAGTTCCGGGAGCACCTGGGTTCCGGTCATGTCGGGGTTGATGCCCCACTTGATCTCCAGCACCGACAGCCGGGCGTCGGGGGCGACCAGCCTGATGTCGGCGCCGAGCGCGATCTGTAGGCCGCCGCCGAAGGCCACGCCGTGCACCGCGGCGATCACCGGCTGCGGCATCAGCGTCCAGATGTGCACCGCCTGCTGCGCGAGGGCCTTGGCCGGTCCGCCGGTCTCCAGGCGCGGCGGCGCCGTGCCGTCCGCCATCTCGCCGAACACGCTGAAGTCCAGACCGGCGCAGAACCCGCGCCCCTCGCCGGAGAGCACGACCGCGCGCACCCCGGAGTCCCCGCGCAGCCGCTCACCGGTGGTGACCAGCTCCTCGAACATCGCCAGGTCCAGGGCGTTGAGCTTGTCGGGGCGGTTCAGCCGCACGTCGGCCACGCCATCGGTGATGGTGCAGCTGATCCGCTCTGCTGTCGACACGGGGTTTCCTCCAGGAAGGTCGTGAAAACCGCGCGCAGCAGCGGGAAACCGTGCGCAGCGGCGCCTTAGCGAACGTTAAGGGCCGTGCCCGGCGCAGTCAAGATCGGGCCCCGGTCGCACGGTTGTGCTCGTCGCCTCACTGTGCCTAGCGTCACCGAGGAGTTCGCCGACCCCGGATGAGGTGGGATCTATGGCCAGGCCGATTCGAATCGCAGGGTTCTCGGGTTATCTGGGGGACCGGCGCAGCGCGCTCGACGAGGCGATGGCCGGCGATCCGGTCGACGTGCTCATCGGTGACTACCTCGCCGAGTTCACCCTGGCGATGCTCTCGGCGCGGCACCGCAGCGATCCCTCGCGGGGTTACGTCGAGTACTTCTTGACGCAGCTCGAACCGCACCTGTCGGCGATCGCCGAGCGCGGGGTGCGCGTCGTGGTCAACGCCGGCGGGTTCAACCCCGCCGGGCTGGCCGAGGCCACCCGCGCGCTCGTCGCGGAGGCCGGAGCGGACCTGCGCGTCGCCCACGTCGAGGGCGACAACGTGCTGCCGCGGCTGGCGGAGTTGCAGGCCGGTGGCCACGACCTGGCGAGCATGGACACCGGTGAGCCCCTCGAATCGTGGCGGGGGAGCCCGGTCGCGGCCAACGCCTACCTCGGCGGTTGGGGCATCACCGCGGCGCTGCGGGCCGGGGCCGACATCGTGGTGTGCGGGCGGGTCACCGACGCCTCGCTGACCGCCGGGCCCGCCGCGTGGTGGCACGAGTGGTCCCGCACCGACTTCGACCGGCTGGCCGCGTCCGTGGTCGCCGGGCACATCATCGAGTGCGGCCCGCACGCCACCGGCGGCAACTTCTCCGGGTTCACCGCGATCCCTGGTGCGGTGGCACCGGGTTTCCCGATCGCCGAGATCGCCGACGACGGCACCACCGTCATCACCAAGCACGCCGCCGACGGCGGCGCGGTCACCACCGACACCGTGACGGCGCAGCTGGTCTACGAGATCCAGGGCCCGCGCTACCTCAACCCCGACGTGACCGCGCACCTCGACGACCTGCGGCTGCGGCAGATCGGGCCGGACCGGGTGGAGCTGTCGGGAGCGACCGGGTCGCCGCCTCCGCCCACCACGAAGGTCGCCCTGTTCGCGCCGATCGGGCACCAGATCGTCACCGCGCTCTACGTCACCGGGCTCGACATCGATGCCAAGGTCGCGCTGATCCGCGAGCAGGCCGAGGCCCTGCTGGCCGGCGCCGAGGCCGAACTGGACGTCTCCGCGCTCGGCACGGTCGCCGAGGACCCGCAGCGGCAGTGGGACGCCACCGCCCAGGTGCGGATCATGGCCACCGCGTCCGAGCGAGAACCGCTGCAGCGCTTGGTTTCCGGGATCGGCGAGCTGCCTGTCCAGCGTTCCGGGGTTCTTCACCGACACCGCGGCCCGGCAGGCGGCGACGCCCAGCACCCGCGTCGACTACTGGCCGGCGCTGCTCGACATGGCCGCCGTCGAGCACATCGCGGTGCTCGACGACGGGACCCGGATCGACGTGGAACCGCCCGCGACGACGGAAGAGTCGTTCCAGCCCGCGCATCCCGAACCGCCCGCGCGCGAATCGGGCGACACGCGGCGGGTGCCGCTGGGGCGTCTCGCGCACGCCCGGTCCGGCGACAAGGGAGGCAACAGCAACGTCGGGCTGTGGGTGTCGGATCCGGCGGCCTGGCCGTGGTTGCGGAGCCTGCTCACCACCGAGGAGCTGCGCAGGCTGATGCCCGAGGCCAAGGACCTGGAGATCGTCCGCCACGAGTTCCCGAACCTGCGCGCCGTGCACTTCGTGCTGCGGGGACTGCTCGGGACCGGCGGGTCCAGCAACCTGCGCGTGGACCCGATCGGCAAGGCCGTCGGGGAGTTCCTGCGCGCGCGGCACGTCGACGTCCCGGTGGAGTTGCTGTGATCCGGGCGGGAAACGCGATGGCGTCCGGCTGTGAGCGTGCGCTAATATGCGTACACCGCACGCAATAGGGGATTGCGCTGCGACGGGGTCGGGGCGGTTCGGCGGCATCGGCTGGGGGTGATGCCGCCGAACCGGATTTCGCGGAGTACCGGTGGACACGCGCAACGGCGGGAGCGCAACCCGTTCGGCGTAACCTCTACGCGCGACGAAGACGCCTACGTCGAGCACGAGGTGGACCGCGATGAGCGATCGAGACGTCCAGTCCAGCGGGGTGCAGCTGCTCTGGGGCGACACCAGCCGGGCACCGCGCGGGCCGAAACCCACACTCAGCCTCCAGCGCATCGTGGACGAGGCGGTGCGACTCGCCGACGCGGAGGGCCTGGAAGCGCTGTCGATGCAACGCCTCGCCGCCGAGCTCGGCGCCGGCACCATGTCGCTCTACCGCTACGTGCCGAGCAAGGACGACCTGATCTGCCTCATGCTCGACACCGCGATCGGGGCGCCGCCGGAGATCGGCAGGCGCACCGGGTGGCGCAGCGCGATGGAGACGTGGGCGCGCGCCAACGTGAGCGTCTTCGAACGGCATCCGTGGGCGCTGACGCTGGTGACCAGGCCGCGCGTGATGGGCCCGAACGAGGTCGCCTACCTGGAGGCCGGGCTGGCGGCGCTGCGCGGAACCGGGCTCGCCCCCGCCGAGATGCTCAACACCGTGCTGCTGGTCAACGGATTCGTGCGCGGCAGCGCACCGTTCGTGCCGGAACGCTCCGGGGAGGCGAAGATGGTCAGCGCCGAGATGCTGGTCGACTTCGGGCAGCAGGAGCGCTTCCCGACCGTGGTCGAGGTGCTGAGCGCGATGGCCGAACGCCGTCCCCGCAAATCCGACGTCCCGTTCGAGTACGGGCTGCGCCGGGTGCTCGACGGCATCGCCGCCCGCATCGACTCGATCGAGCGCCGTTCGTGAGGTTCAGCGCGGGGCGGGGAGCACGGCGCCGGGGGAGTGGGGCGCCGGGTGGTCGCGGTGGGCGTCCAGGATGGAGATGGCGGTGGCGGTCTCGCCCTTCCTCAGGGCATCGATGAGCATCCGGTGCTCGCTCACCAGCCTTCGCCGGGCGGTCCGGTCGTAGAGGTGGACCGAGCGGTAGGGCTCGGTCATCTTCCATATTCGCTCGATCTCGTCGACGATCAGGTCCAGCCCCGAACTGCGGAAGATCACGAAGTGGAAGTCGTGGTTGAGCTCGGTCATCCGCAGCACGTCGGTGGCCTCCGCCGCGGCCTCGATGCCCCGGTTGAGCTCGTCGAGCTCGATCAGCCGGGCGTCGCTGAGCCGCGAGATCCGGCGCAGCACCGTGGATTCCAGCGCAGCGCGCATCAGGTAGGACTGCTGCAGCTCGTCGGCCGACAACCGGGTCACCGTGTAGCCCACGTTCGGCCGGTGGCGCACGACGCCCTCGGCCTCCAGCGACTTGAGCGCCTCCCGGATCGGCACCCGGCTCACGCCCAGCCGCTCGGCCAGCGCCTCCTGCCGCAACGGCTGTCCTGGAAGCAGTTCCTGACTGCGCATCATCCGCCGGATCTGGTCGACGGCCCGCCCCACCGAAGTTCCCGCCATTGCACACGCTCCGCGCTCGACTGGATCGGTGGCCGGATCGTAACGCACCGTGTTCACGGGCCTACGCGGCGCTGCCCGTTCCGTCGTCCATGCGTGGGCGATGCGCGGCGGCTATCGTGCGTCTCGTTATGTCCACCCCCTCGGAGCCGGGCGGCGAGGCCGCCGCGCCCTGGCAGCCGCTGTTCGAACAGGCGGCCGCAGCCATGGCGATCCTCGACTTGCAGGGCAAGTACCTGCACGTCAACGCCGCCTTCTGCCGAATGCTGGGGTATCGGAGCGATGAGCTGATCGGGCACGACTACCGCAGCGTCACGCACCCGGACGACATCGACCCCGACGGGCCGCAGGAGGCGGACGAGCCGCTGGAGAAGCGCTACATCCGCTCGGACGGCACCGTGATCTGGGCGCTGGTGTCGCGAACCTTCATCCGCGACGAGCACGGCGAGCCCGTCAGCTTCCTGTCCCAGAGCCAGGACATCACCCGTCGCCGCGAGGCCGAACTGCTGTGGCAGCGCAGCTTCGCCAACGCTCCGATCGGCATGGCGCTGCTGAGCCTCAAGGGGCGCTGGACCGAGGTCAACGACACGCTCTGCGAGATGCTCGGCTACTCCCGCGAAGAGCTGATCGGCATGCACTTCAGCGACATCACCTTCGAGGAGGAGGACGACCGGGGACCGGCGCTGCTGGATGACCTGGTCCACGGTGTCGTGGAGAGCGTCAGCATCGAGAAGCGGTACCGGCACAAGCACGGCCACCCGATCTGGATGCTGATCCGCGCCACCGCGGTGCCCGACGCCAGCGGTGAGCCGGCGTTCGTGGTCAGCCAGTACGACGACGTGGTGAACGCCGCGTCGCCGACGCCCACCTGGCGCAGCTGGCGCTGCACGATCCGCTCACCGGACTGGCCAACCGCACGCTGCTGGCCGACCTGATGGACCTGGGCCTCAAGCGGCTCGCCCGAGGCGACGAGATGATGGTGGTCGTGGTCGCCGACCTCGACGAGCTCAAGCCGTTCAACGACCGCTACGGCCACCTGGTCGGCGACAAGATCATCGTCGCGGCCGCCGAAGCGCTGCAGAACGCCGTGCGGAGCGGCGACGCGGTGGCTCGCGTCGGTGGCGACGAGTTCGTGGTGATGACGATCGTCGAGGACGCGGCCGAGGCCGCCTCGTTGCGGGACCGCATCGAGCAGCGCCTCAACACCTGGGTGACCATCGGCGACCGGACCCTGCCGCTGCGCACCAGCGTCGGCCACGCCATCACCACCGACCCGCGGGTCGGCCGCGAACAACTCCTGCACGCCGCCGACCAGGACATGTACGAGCGCAAGCGCAACAGGGGCGCGGCCCGCGACTAGGAAGTCGAGTGCCCTCAGGGCTGCAGCAGCTCGTCGAGGGCGGGTTCGATGGCCCGGTGGAAGGTCGGGTACGCGAAGATCATCTCGGCGAGGAGCGCGATCGGGACCTCGGCGTGCACCGCGACGGCCAGCGCGCCGAGGATCTCGCCGCCGGACGGTCCCGCGACCGTCGCGCCCACCAGCACTCCGCGATCGCCGTCGGCGACGAGCTTGATCAGGCCCTCGTTGCCCACCTTGTGGATGAAACCCCTGGTGGAGACCGGGAGCTGGGACACCGCCGTGCGGACCCGGTCGTGCTCGGCCAGCGCTTGGGTCTCGGTGAGGCCGACCGTCGCGACCTCCGGGTCGGTGAAGGTCACCGACGGCATCGCCCGGTAGTCGGCCGGGGCGCCCGGCAACCCGAGGATGTCGGCCGCGGCGATCCGCGACTGGTAGACCGAGGTGTGGGTGAAGGCGCCGTGGCCGGTCACGTCGCCGATCGCCCAGACGCCCTCGGCCGCCCGCATCCGCGAGTCGACCTCGATGGTGCGCGCCGCGTCGTCGAGCCCGACCGCCGCCACGCCCAGCGCGCGCAGGTCGGTGCGCCTGCCGGTGGCGACCAGCAGGCGCTCGGCCTCGAACTCCTCGCCGTCGGTGGTCACACCGAATCCCGAGGTCCCGTCGTGGCGGACCTTCCGCACGGTGCTGCCGACCCGCACGTGCACGCCCTCGGCCAGCAGCCGGTCGGTGACGACCTCGGCGGCCTCGGGCTCGGCGAGCGGCAGCAGCTGCGGTCGTGCCTCCAGCACCGTCACCTCGCAGCCGAAGCGGGCGAAGACCTGCGCGAACTCCAGGCCCACGGGTCCGCCGCCCAGCACGATCAGCGAGTCCGGGAGCTGCTCGATCGACACGACCTCGCGGTTGGTCCAGTACGGCGTGCCCGCCAGGCCCTCGATCGGCGGGATCGCCGGTTCGGTGCCCGGGTTGAGCACGATGCCGCGCCGGGCGCGCAGCACCTGATCGCCGACGGTGACCTCCCCGGGGGCGGTGATGCGGCCGACGCCGCGCACCAGCCTGCCGCCGGTGGCTTCGAACCGGCGGACCGCGATCTCGTCGTTCCACCCGGTCGTGGCCTCGTCGCGGATCCGGGTGGCCACCGGGGACCAGTCGGGCCGGACCGTCGCCGAGCCCGCCAGCTCGGGTACCCGGCGCGCTTCGCCGAGGGCGTCGGCGGCCCGGACCATGATCTTGGTCGGGATGCACGCGTAGTACGGGCACTCGCCGCCGACCAGCCGCGATTCGACTCCGACCACCGACAACCCGGCCCGGCCGAGCCGGGCGGCCACGTCCTCGCCGCCCGGACCCATCCCGACCACCACGACATCGACCTCATCGGCCACCTGGCCCACCCCCGTCTGCGGTGTCCCGTTCTCGTTCCCACCGCACCACCCGAGGCGCTGGTGCGCTAGCCGAGCGCGGCGCGCAGCACCGCGAAGAGCTCTCGCATCGCCTCCGCCGCCACCGGGATCTGCTCGGAGTCCGGGGCGAAGCCGTGGAACAGGCCGGGGCAGTGCTGGGTGGAGGTCGGCACGCCGGCCTCCTTGAGCCGCTCGGCGTAGCGGCGGCCCTCGGTGCGCAGCGGATCCATGCCGACGGTGAGCACGTGCGCGGGCGGCAGGCCGGTGAGGTCGTCGGCGCGCAGCGGGGAGGCGTGCGGGTGGTCGCGGACTTCCAGGTCCGGGGCGTACTCGTCCCAGAACCACGTCATGTGCTGCTTGGTGAGCATGCAGTCCAGGCTGCTGTCCACGTAGGACTCGGTGGTGAAGTCGTGGTCGGTGATCGGGTAGATCAGCAGCTGGAAGGCCAGGTCCGGGGTTCCGCGCTCCTGGCACTGCAGAGCGGTGACCGCGGCGAGATTGCCGCCGGCGCTGTCACCGGCCACGACGAGCCTGGTGGCGTCGCCGCCCAGCTCGGCCGCGTGCTCGGCCGCCCACACCGTGGCGGAGTAGGCGTCCTCGACGGCGGCGGGGTAGCGGTGCTCGGGGGCGAGCCGGTAGTCGACCGAGATCACGATCGCCTCCGCGGCGTTGGCCATCGTGCGCGCCAGGCCGTCGTGGGAGTCCAGGTCGCCGAGCACCCAGCCGCCGCCGTGGAAGTAGACGATCACCGGCAGCGCGGTCGCGGTGCTCGGCCAGTGGATCCGCACCGGCACCTCCACGCCGTAGGAACCCGGGATCAGCCGGTCCTCGGTGCGCTCGACCTCCGGGCGCGGCCGTCGCGAGCTGCGCGCGGCGGAGAGCCTGCGGGCGGTCGCGGCATCGGTGACCTCACCGCCGAGATCGGGAAACTGCTCCCGGGCTCGTGCGACGAACGGTTCGGCTTCCGGGTGCAGCGGCATGGTGTGTTCCTCCACGGGCGGGCTCGACCGGACGGGTGGTCCGGCCTGAGATGTAATCCGACCCGGACCCCGCTGGGCATCGGCCAGTTGAGCGATCGTTTTCCCGCATCATGAGAGCGGGTGATGGTGTGGCAGATCACAGTTTTCCCGGTCAACTGTCCGTAGCGTCCGTTCATCCGCCGGTTGCACCATCGATACAGGTGCTCCTGCCTGCGCGGGAATCCGGAACTGGATCGTTCCGTGCGGGGGCTCGCGCACGGTGACCGACAAGATCGACTCCGTGATCGCGACCACTCCACTACCTGTATCGTTCGCCACAGGACGAACGTTGCCTGCAATTGAAGGGGAACGGATCAATTGGGCGCGACGAACGGACACCGGACGAACGGGACCCGCAAGCTCAACCGGGTCGTGATTCGCTTCGCCGGTGACTCCGGTGACGGAATGCAGCTGACCGGCGATCGGTTCACCTCGGAGGCCGCGGCCTTCGGGAACGACCTGGCCACGCTGCCGAACTTCCCGGCCGAGATCCGGGCCCCCGCCGGCACGTTGCCGGGGGTGTCGAGCTTCCAGCTGCACTTCGCCGACTACGACATCCTCACGCCCGGTGATCGGCCGGACGTGCTGGTGGCGATGAACCCGGCGGCGTTGAAGGCCAACCTCGGGGACCTCCCGCATGGTGGGATCCTGATCGTCAACACCGACGAGTTCACCAAGCGCAACCTGACCAAGGTCGGCTACGACGCGGACCCCCTGGAGGGCGAGGTCCTCGACGACCTCTACGCCGTGCACCGGGTGCAGATGGGCACCCTGACCCAGGGCGCGCTGGCCGAGACCGGGCTGGGCAAGAAGGACGCCGAGCGCTGCAAGAACATGTTCGCGCTCGGGTTGCTCTCGTGGATGTACCACCGGCCGACCGAGGGCACCGAGAGCTTCCTGCGGGAGAAGTTCGCGAAGAAGCCCGAGATCGCCGAGGCCAACGTGCTCGCCTTCCGGGCGGGCTGGAACTACGGCGAGACGACCGAGTCGTTCGCCGTCACCTACGAGGTCGCCCCGGCCAAGCTGCCTGAGGGCACCTACCGGCAGATTACCGGCAACACCGCACTCGCGTACGGGATCGTCGCGGCGGGTCAGCGCAGCAAGCTGCCGGTGTTCCTGGGCACCTACCCGATCACCCCGGCCTCGGACGTGCTCCACGAGCTGGCCAAGCACAAGAACTTCGGCGTGACCACGTTCCAGGCCGAGGACGAGATCGCCGGTGTCGGTGCGGCGCTGGGCGCCTCCTTCGGCGGCTCGCTGGGCGTGACGACCACGTCCGGTCCCGGTCTGGCGCTGAAGTCGGAGACCATCGGCCTGGGAGTGGCGCTGGAGCTGCCGCTGCTGGTGTGCGACATCCAGCGGGGCGGCCCGTCGACTGGCCTGCCGACCAAGACCGAGCAGGCCGACCTGCTGCAGGCGCTCTACGGCCGCAACGGCGAGTCGCCGGTGCCGGTGCTGGCGCCCTGCTCTCCCGCGGACTGCTTCGAGATCGCGCTGGACGCGGCCCGGATCGCGCTGCAGTACCGGACCCCGGTGCTGCTGCTGTCGGACGGGGCGATCGCCAACGGCTCCGAGCCGTGGCTGATCCCGGACGTGGCGAACCTGCCGGACCTGAGCGTGGAGTTCGCGACCGAACCCAACGCCACCGACGGCTCCGGCGAGTTCTGGCCCTACGTGCGCGACGAGGAGACCCTCGCCCGCGAGTGGGCCGTGCCGGGAACGCCCGGGCTGGAGCACCGGGTCGGCGGTCTGGAGAAGGCCGACGGCAAGGGCAACATCTCCTACGACCCGGACAACCACGACCACATGACCCGGTTGCGGCAGCGCAAGATCGACGGCATCAGCGTCCCGGACATCACCGTCGACGACCCCTCGGGCGAGGCGAAGGTGCTGGTGCTGGGCTGGGGCTCGTCGTTCGGCCCGATCGGAGCGGCCTGCCGCCGGGTGCGCGCGCAGGGGCTCCAGGTCGCCAGCGCCCACCTGCGCCACCTCAACCCGATGCCCGCCAACCTCGGTGAGGTCCTGCGCGGCTACGACAAGGTCATCGTGCCCGAGATGAACCTCGGCCAGCTGGCGATGCTGCTGCGCGCCCGCTACCTCGTCGACGTGCAGTCCTACACCAAGGTCGCCGGCCTGCCCTTCCAGGCCGAAGAACTCCAGAACGTGCTCAACGACGTCGTGCAGGGGGTGTCCGCGTGACCGCCACCGAGCTGGGAATGCCGTCTCTCGGCGGGCTGGCCGGGGTGCCGGCCGCTGATGCGCCGCAGAAGGCCAAGGACTTCAAGTCCGATCAGGAGGTGCGCTGGTGCCCGGGGTGCGGCGACTACGTCGTGCTCAACGCGGTCCAGAGCTTCCTGCCCTCGTTGGGGCTCAAGCGGGAGAACATCGTGTTCGTCTCGGGCATCGGGTGTTCCTCCCGGTTCCCGTACTACATGAACACCTACGGGATGCACTCCATCCACGGACGCGCCCCGGCCATCGCGACCGGTCTGGCGACCTCGCGGCCGGACCTGTCGGTGTGGGTGGTCACCGGTGACGGCGACGCGCTGTCGATCGGCGGCAACCACCTCATCCACGCGCTGCGCCGCAACGTGAACCTGAAGATCCTGCTGTTCAACAACCGGATCTACGGGCTGACCAAGGGTCAGTACTCGCCGACGAGCGAGGTCGGCAAGGTCACCAAGTCCACCCCGGCCGGTTCGCTGGACCACCCGTTCAACCCGGTCTCGCTGGCGTTGGGCGCCGAGGCGTCGTTCGTGGCGCGGGTGATCGACTCCGATCGCGCCAACGTCACCGCCACGCTCAAGGCCGCCGCCGAGCACCGGGGCAGCGCGCTGGTCGAGATCTACCAGAACTGCCCGATCTTCAACGACGGCGCCTTCGACGTCCTCAAGGACAACGACGAGAAGGAACGCCGCATCGTCACCCTGCAGCACGGCGAGCCGATCACCTTCGGACCCGAGGACGAGCAGTACGGCGTGGTGCAGGGGCCCGAGGGGCTGCGCGTGGCCAAGCTGTCCGAAGTGGACTCGCGGCAGGTCGTGGTGCACGACGCCGAGCGGGAGGACCCGTCGCTGGCCTTCGCGCTCTCGCGCCTGGGCGGTCAGGACCTCAACCCGGCCATCACCGGCATCTTCCGCAACACGACCCGGCCGACCTACGACGACCTCGCCCGCGAGCAGGTCACCCAGGCCGAGCAGGCCAAGCCCGCCGACCTGCAGAAGCTGCTCACCGGAAACGACACCTGGACGATCTGATCGCCGTCCGGAGCCCCACCGCCGGGTGCGGTGGGGCTCTCGTCGTTCCCGCGATCAGCGCTCGTCGAGGAAGAACCAGGACGCGACGGCGGCCGCGAGCAGGATGACGGCCCCGGCTCCCGCTGCGAGGGAGAGTCCGTCGACGAACGCGGCGCGGGCGGCGTCGAGGAGCGCTCCGGCGGACTCCGGCGTCAGCCGCTGCGCGGCGTCCACCGCGCCGCCGAGGGATTCGCGGGCGGAACCGGGAGTGCCGGGCGATGCCGGGAAGGCCCGGTAGACACCGGTGACGATCGAGCCCAGCACTGCGATGCCGAGCGCGGCTCCGAGCTCGTGGGCCATCTCCGACACCGCCGAGGCCGCGCCCGCCTGATCCGGGTGCACGGTGGAGAGGATGACATCGGCGGTCACGGTGAAGGCCATGCCCGCGCCGAAGCCGACGATCAGCAGCAGCGAGCCCAGGAACGGGTACCCGGTGTCGCGGCTCACCGCGGTCAGCACGGCCAGCGACAGCCCTACCGCCGCGAGTCCACCGGCGACCACCACCCGCACCGACATCGCCCGGGCGGCGCGGCCCGCGACCAGTCCGCCCACCACGGCGCCGAGGACGGCGGGGAGCTCGGCCAGCCCGGCCTCCAGCGGTCCGCGCCCCTGCACCAGCTGGAAGAACTGGGACAGGAAGTAGGTCAGACCGGCGAGGCCGAGGATGGCCATGAGGTCCGCGAGCACCGCACCGCTGAACGCGCGATCGGCGAACAGCCGCATGTTCAGCAGCGGCCGCTCCAGCACGAGCTGCCGGTGGACGAACCCGGCCAGTCCCGCGGCACCGATCACCGCCGCGGCGAGCGCGCCCCAGGAGGGCCCGTGCGCGGTGATCTCCTTGATCGCGTAGACGACTCCGAGCATCCCGGACATGGACAGGCCGACGCTGACCAGGTCCCACGGGCCCGGGTTCGGGTCGCGGGATTCGGGCAGCGTGACGATGCCGACCAGGACGAGGACCGCCATCACCGGCACGTTGATCAGGAACACGGAACCCCACCAGAAGTGCTCCAGGAGGACTCCGCCGAGCACCGGGCCGACGGCCATGCCCCCTGAGCCCGCCGCGCCCCAGATGCCGATCGCGAGGCTGCGTTCGCGCGGATCCTCGAAGAGGTTGCGGATCAGCGCGAGGGTCGCCGGCATGAGGGTCGCCCCGGCGATGCCGAGCAGAGCCCGGGCCACGATCATCAGCTCGGCGGTCGGTGCGAATGCGTTGAGCACCGAGACCAGGCCGAAAGCGGTCGCGCCCACCAGCAGCAGGCGCTTGCGGCCGATGCGGTCGCCGAGGCCGCCCATCGACACCAGCAGGCCTGCCAGCACGAACGAGTAGACGTCGCCGATCCAGAGCAGCTGCGTGCCCGAGGGGCGCAGCTCCGCGCTGATGTAGGGCGTGGCCAGGCCGAGGACCGTCGCGTCGACGGTCACCAGCAGCACGGCCAGCGCCAGCGCGCTCAGCGCGATCCAGCGGCCTGGTCGCGCCACCGGGTGCGGGGGATGGAGCGTCGGGGTCATGATCCCTGCTTCCGGGCTCCGCCGAGCAGCAGCTCGGAGACCATGAAGGTGAAGTCCTTGCGCGCAAGGCGACCGTCGGTGATCGCCCAAGCCGCCGACCCGAGCAGGCCGTAGAGGGCTTCGGTGAGCCACGCGGGGCTCAGGTCGATCCGGAGATCGCCGCGCTGCTGGCCGAGCCGGAAGAACTCGGTCAGCCGGGCGTCGATGCGATCCCATCCCTCGTGGTGGTGCTCGGGTTCGAAGAGCTGGCTCTCGCAGTACAGGAAGTTGATCAGATCCGCCGAAGGCGCGAGCTCCTGGATGCCTCGCCGCAGCGCCTCCTCGGTCGAGCCGTCCTCCAGCCGAGCGGCGTCCAGCGCCTCCTCGCAGCGGGCGATCCCGAGCTCCTGGAGCGCGAGCACGAGCGCATCACGTCCCGCGAAGTGCCGGTTCAGCGTCGCCCGACTGATCCCGGCGGCACGCGCCACCTCGTCCATCGGTGCGGTGCTCCTGCGTGCCAGCAACGACGCCGCAGCGTTCAAGATCTGGTTCCGGTCGACAGCCATGAGTCAACGTTACCTCATATGAGACAGAACTGTCTCATATGAGGCGCGTTGGGTCTGGTCTGCGGTCTCTTCGGCCGGGGGAGCGTGGGCAGCCGTTCCTCAGAGCACCGCTTCGATCAGGTGAGGGCCGGGTTCGGCGTGGGCATGACGCAGGGCGGCGAGGAGTTCCTCGCCGGTCGTGGCCCGCTGGGCGGGCACGCCGAAACCGCGGGCCACCGCCTGCCAGTCGAGGGCGGGGTCGCCCAGGCTCGTCATCGACGCCGCCGCGGCGCCCGGATCGTCGATGCCGGCGCGCTGGAGCTCCTGGTCGAGGATGCGGTAGCGGGAGTTCGAGCAGATCACCGTGATGACGTTCAGCGACTCGCGGGCCTGGGTCCACAGCGCCTGGGCGGTGTAGGCGGCGCTGCCGTCGGCCTGCAGGTTGATCACCGCGCGGTCCGGGCAGGCGATCGCCGCACCCGTGGCCACCGGCATGCCCATGCCGATCGCCCCGCCGGTCTGCGACAGCTCGCAGTGCGCGGGCGCGGCGTCGGCGATCGCCGGGTAGGCCGCCGAGGACGACACGCCCTCGTTGACGATGATCGCGTGCTCCGGCTGGGTGAGCACGATCGCCGCCGCGATCGCGTTCGCGTCCAGCGGCCCGGACGGGGTCGCGACCTCCGGGCGCTTCGCGTGCGGCGGTTCCTCGGCCGCGCTGCCGGTGGCCTCGGCCAGCGCCGCCAGGGCGTGCAGCGCGTCGGCGTCGGTGTCGGCCAGCTCGTGCACCTTGATCCCGTCGGGCAGTGGGTGGCTGGGCTGACCGCGGTACCCGAAGAACGAGACCGGGGTGCGGGCGCCGACGAGGATCAGGTCCGAGAAGCCCTCGAACGCCTCGGTGACCGCCTCCGGGAAGTACGGCAGCGTCCGCACCGGAGGGATGCCCGGACCGCGCTCCAGCCGCGCGCTGCCGCGCTCGGCGAGGACCTCGGCGCCCACCGTCGCCGCGATCCGGGCCGCCGTGCGGATGCCCTCGGCGCTCTCCACCGCCTGACCGCCCAGCAGCAGCACCGGACGTCGCCCGGCCGAGAGGACCTTCGCGATCTCGGCGATCCGCTGCTCGTCGACCTGCGGGCGCTCCGGCGCGGCGGGCACCGCGACCGGCATGGCGC
This sequence comes from Saccharopolyspora sp. ID03-671, assembly GCF_045278815.1. Taxonomy (NCBI): domain Bacteria; kingdom Bacillati; phylum Actinomycetota; class Actinomycetes; order Pseudonocardiales; family Pseudonocardiaceae; genus Saccharopolyspora; species Saccharopolyspora sp. ID03-671. The sequence continues at coordinate 957,568 of NZ_CP134054.1, read as the reverse complement.
CCTGGCTCCACATGTGGTCGGCGGCGGCGATCAGCGTCGCGGGCAGCCGCGTCCGCAGCGCCGCGAGGTAGGCCTCGGCGAACTCGCTCGCGGCGGCCGCCGTCGACGACGTCCGGCCCACCCAGCCCGACACCGGCTTGGCCAGCGACTCGATGTCGCTGTGCAGCGGTGCGTCAGCGGCCTGGTGCCAGGAGGCGTGCTCACCGATCAGGTTGATGATCGGGGTGCGGGCGCGGCGGGCGTTGTGCAGGTTCGCGATCCCGTTGGCGAACCCGGGCCCCAGGTGCAGCAGGGTGAGCGCGGGCGTCCCGGTCATCCGGCCGTAGCCGTCGGCCGCGCCGGTCACCACGCCCTCGGACAGGCCCAGCACCGCCCGCATCCCGGGAACCTGGTCGAAGGCCTCGACCAGCGGGATCTCGGTGGTTCCGGGGTTGGCGAAGCAGATGTCGACACCGGCGGCAGCGGCGGTGGCCAGCAGTCCTTCGGAACCCTTCACGAGCACTCCTGTCGGCACGGCGGAAGTCCGGACGGAATCATGCTCACCGCCCGGACCCCGACCGGCAAGAGATCACTCGGGGTGCGCGAGAAGGTGCTGCAGCAGCAGGCGGGTCAGCGAGTCCGGCGCCTCCTCGGGGATCCAGTGCGAGACCTCCTGCAGCATCTCGAACCGGTAGGGCCCGGTGACGTGCTGTTCGGTGGCCAGCGCGGCGGTGGATCCGACCGCGACGTCCTCGGTGCTCCACACGTACAGCGTGGGCACGGTGATCGGGCCGATCTCGCCGTTGAACCGCGACGCCCGGTACCAGTTGAGCGCCCCGGTCAGCGCGCCCGGTTCGGTGAGCCGCTGGACGTAGTCGTCGACGTGGTGCTCCGGGACGCCCGGGTAGTAGATCCGCCGCAGCTTGGCGGCGTTGTCGGCCAGCAGCGTCTTCTCAGCGGTGGAGGAGCGCAGCGCCTGCATGTAGGCCGAGCGCTGCTGCTGGTCCTCGTCCTCGCGCACCGCCCGGGTGAAGGCGTCCAGGTGCGGGATCGACACCGCCGTGAGGGTGCGAACGCGGTCGGGGTGCTCGGCGGCCACCGACCACGCCACCGCCGCGCCCCAGTCGTGGCCGACCAGGTCGAAGCGCTGCCACCCGAAGTGGTCGGCGATGGCCAGCACGTCGCCGACGAGCTCGTCCATCCGGTAGTCGGCGACCTGCTGCGGCCGGACGCCGGGGGAGTAGCCCCGCTGGTCCGGGGCCACGGCGAAGCACTCGGCGCCGCCGAGCACGCCCAGTTGCTCGCTCCACTCGACCGCCGCTTCCGGGAATCCGTGCAGCAGCAGCACCGGGCGCCCGTCCTCGGGACCCGCGGTCAACGCGTCGAACTCGCCCGCAGGCGTGGGGATCTGGATGTAGTCGGCCACGTGCCACACCCTAACGCTCGTGGGGGTGGGAGGTTTCAACTGAAACTTCCCACCCCCACGAGGGTGTCGTTCTGGGTGGGGTGCGAAGTTTTCATGAAAACTTCGCACCCCTCGGGATCAGCCGGGGAGGCGGTAGCCCCAGGTTCCGGTGTGGGTCCGTCCCGGTTGGAGGACGATCAGGCCGTCGCCGGTGACGAAGGCGTTGGGCGCCAACGTCATCGGTTCCACGGTGAGACCCTGCCGTCCCGGGCGATCGGTGCTCGGATCGTCGTCGGTGTAGACCTGCAGGTAGTGGTGGGACTCGTCGACCCACAGCTCCACGTCGACGTCCGGGCGCCGGAACCGGACCACCGCTTCGCCGCCTTCGTGGTGCAGTCCGGTGAAGGCGGTGTCCATCGTGGTCCGCCCGATCGGCCTGGCCGAGCGGAAGTCGTATTCGGTGCCCTCCACCGGTGCCGTGCCGGTCGGGATGAGGCGGTCGTTGACGACGTAGTAGGTGTCGGCCGGGATCTCCAGCTCGATGTCGTCGATCCGGGTTCCCGGAGCCGCCGCCAGGTAGGTGTGGTTGGCGGTGCCGAACGGGGCCGGGCCGCGCCCGATGTTGGTGGCCGACAGGGTGCTGGAGAAACCGCGATCGTCCACTCGGAACGCGATGCGGAACGCCAGCCGGAACGGGTAGCCGTAGTCCGGTGGCAGCACGTGCTCCAGCACCACCGAGTCCGCGCGGTGCGACACCGGGGACCACTCCACGAAGCTCATCAGCCCGTGCAGCGCGGCGTCGCGCTCCGGCTCGTTGATCGCGACCTGCAGCTCCTCGCCCTCGAAGGTGTAGGCGCCGTGGTCGATCCGGTTGGCCCACGGCAGGATCGTCTTGCCCTGGTAGCCCTCGCCGACGTCCTCGGGATCGTGGGTCAGCAGCATCTCCCGGCCGTCGACCGTCCACGACAGAACCGTGGCCGCCACTCCGCCGACCAGGACGCGATGCCGTCCCGCGCCGATCTCGTAGAGGCGGCCGTTCGCCGTCGGGGGAGCGGCGGGCGCGGCCTGGGCGGCCCCGGGCAGGACCGCCGCCGCACCGGCCGCACCGGCGGCCCCCAGCAACGCACCCCGTCTGTTGATCTTCATCGGTCTCCTCATCTGCTCCCCGCCTCGATCGCGGCGATGTTGTGCTCGCGCACGGCGGCCACGTCCGGCTTCATGACCTGGCGGTCGTAGGTGAGGAAGCCGTTGACCTCGTTCTCCACGTCGGTGGTCTGGGTGTAGATCGCCGCCGACAGGCCGTTGGCCCCGATGACGCGCGCCAGCTCGTCGCTGACCTCGCCGTAGCGCAAGGTCAGCTGCTCCCTGCTGTCGGTCATCTCGTAGGCGCTGGGCTCTCCGGGCCACAGGTGCCCTTCCTCGGCCAGCCCCAGCCCGCCGTACTCGCCGTCGACGACGGCTCGGCCGTACTCGACGGTCGGCGCGCCCGGCCCCACGTAGGTGTGGTCGTCGTAGATGTCCCCCGCGCCGCTGTCGGGCAGCGAGTAGCAGCAGTTCACGCCGCTGGAGGGGTTGATCAGCCGGGTCGGGTCGGTGCGCCGGGTCAGGTCGGTGATCTCGGCGGTGTCGAACTCGCCCCAGCCCTCGTTGAACGGCACCCACGCCACGATGGAGGGCGAGCTGCGCAGCTGGTCGATGATGTCGACCCACTCGGCGCGGTAGTTCGCCTTCATCTCCTCCGACGGCGGCGGGCTGTCCTCCGGCGGGATGTCCAGGTCGATCGGCAGCGACGGCATGTCCTGCCAGACCATCAGCCCGAGCCGGTCCGCCCAGTAGTACCAGCGCGCCGGCTCGACCTTGACGTGCTTGCGGACCGTGTTGAAGCCCAGTTCCTTGGTCTTGTCCAGGTCGAAGCGCAGCGCCTCGTCGGTCGGCGCGGTGTAGATGCCGTCCGGCCAGTAGCCCTGGTCCAGCGGACCGTGCTGGAAGACGATCTTCCCGTTGAGGGCCAGCCGCGGCCGCCCCTGCTCGTCGTTGACCAGACCGGTGGTCCGCAGACCCGTGTAGCTGCCGACCTCGTCGAGGACCGCGCCGTCGGTGCCGAGCAGCCGCACGGTCAGGTCGTAGAGGTGGGGGTCGTCCGGGGTCCACAGGTGCGGCTGCGGGACGTCCACGCGCACCGGCTGATCGGCCGGACCGGTGGTGCGGGTGACCTCCGTGCCCTCGGCGTCGCGCACCGCGACCTCGACCTGAGCCCCGTCAGCGGCGGAGGTCTCGGCGGCGAGGTCGAAGCCGGTCAGGTCCGGGGTGATGTCCAGACCGGTGACGTGCTCCGGGGCGACGGGTTCGAGCCACACCGTCTGCCAGATGCCCGAGGCGCCGGTGTAGAGGATCCCGCCGGGGTCGTTGCGCTGCTTGCCCAGCGGGTAGGGGGCGGTCTCGTTGCCGTCCGAGACGGCGACGGTGAGCCGCTGCGGCTCACCGGGCCGCACGGCGTCGGTGATGTCGGCCTCGAAGGCGGTGTAGCCGCCCTCGTGCACGGCCACCTGCTTGCCGTTGACCGAGACCTCGGCGCGCTGGTCGACGGCTCCGAAGTGCAGGATCAGCCGCTGCCCGGACCAGTCGGCGGGCACCTCGAAGGAGCGCTCGTAGACCATCCGGTCGTCGTGGCGCTGCACGCCCGACAGGGCCGACTCGGGCGGGTAGGGGACGAGGATCTGCTCGGGGCCGTGGTCGCCGCCGGTGTAGTCCCACAGGCCGTTGAGGTTGAGCCAGCGCTCGCGGGTCAGCTGCGGGCGGGGGTACTCGGGCAGGGCGTTGTCCGGGCCGACCTGGTCGGTCCAGGGCGTGGTCAGCGGTGGGTCCTGGGGTTGCCAGGCCGGTGCGGCGTTGGCCATCGATGCGGGTGCTCCGGAGAGGGTCAGCAGGAGTGCGGTGGCAATCGTCGTGACAGGTCGGAACACGGAGTCCTCCTTGACGCCGGAAATTCCGAAAGAAAATCACCAGTAATCAACAATAATGACCACAACCGAACGAGCCGTCAACGAGGGCGAGCCGAAACCCGCACATCGGAGCAACCGGTCCACCCGTTGGGCTGGTGGCCGGAACGGTTCGACGGAGCACCGCGCGCAAGATCACCAACGCCTCGGGGGCGCGCAGGGCGGCTCGGGATGACGATTTCCCGGCCTGGAGAACCCGCGTCGGCGAGCCGGAGGTTCCGGTATCGTGGCTGGTGGGAGCCGGTGCGCGAGTGCTGGATCGGTTCTGCGCCGCCGAGGTGGATGCACCGATTGACTGACACTGGGGAAAAAGTTATGGCGCTCGGGCGGTGAACGCCGTAACATCCGTGCTCCGCATCTTCGATGCAAGTAGCGCGAGGAGCAAAAAGTCAACCGCCGCATCGGCTATTCAACAGATTCGTCGAATCTTTGTCGATCGGAACTCTTGAAATAGCGCGAACATTGTGCTATATCGGGCGCGCGTCAGTGTACATCTTCCAGGAATTTGTTGCACTCACGTGATCGTTATCGGGCCCAAAATCATCTTGAATCTGCGCTGGTGATCGCGCATTTTTTCACCCAGGGTGACAATGGGAATCACGCAATCATCGCATTGCGGTGATTACCGTCACACGTTTGTACGCTTGCTTCGTGATCTCCTTCGCCTAGGTTGGTTAAGCGGCGCACGGAAATGCGTTGCGCCGGTGGGCAAGGGTGCCGACCGAGTGTGATCGGCGTTGGTGTTGCGGCCTTGAGCGTTTTCTCGGCTGCCCGCGCCGGTCGGAGGTGTTGCCTTTTTTCGCAGTGGCGACCCGCACGGCCGCGAGACACATGCTCGGGGCACGGATTTGCGCATGCCTGAAGTTCGTGGGTGGCGCATGACCAACGTGAGTGGTGGGAGTGAAAATGGCCAAGAGCGTGGACGACTTGACTTCTAACGAGGCGGGAGCGCCTGACACGGCCGAGCTGGTGGCGCGTGAGGAGCAGGTGTTCGGCGAAAACCCGTTGGAGGTTCGCGAGTCCGACCACTACACCCACGAGTACGTCGGTGGATTCGTGGAGAAGTGGGACGATCTGATCGACTGGAAGAAGCGCTACGAGAGCGAGGGCAGCTTCTTCATCGACCAGCTCAAGGCTCGCGGCGTCAAGTCCGTCCTGGACGCGGCCACGGGAACCGGGTTCCACTCGGTGCGGCTGCTGGAGGAGGGCTTCGAGACGGTCTCGGCCGACGGCAGCCCGCAGATGCTGGCCAAGGCGTTCCAGAACGGGCTCGAGTACGGCGGGCACATTCTGCGCGTGGTCAACGCCGACTGGCGCTGGCTGAATCGTGACGTCCACGGCGAATACGACGCGATCATTTGTCTCGGGAACTCGTTCACGCACCTGTTCTCCGAGCGCGACCGCCGCAAGACGCTCGCCGAGTTCTACGCGATGCTGAAGCACGACGGCGTTCTGATTATCGACCAGCGGAATTACGACTCCATTCTGGACGACGGATTCAGCTCGAAGCACACGTACTATTACGCGGGTGAGGACGTTTCCGCTGAGCCGGATTACGTCGATGAAGGTCTGGCGCGGTTCAAGTACACCTTCCCGGACAAATCTGAATTCTTCCTGAACATGTACCCGCTGCGGAAGAACTACACGCGGCGGCTGCTGCGCGAGGTCGGATTCCAGCGGATCGACACCTACGGCGACTTCCAGGAGACCTACCAGGAGGGCGAGCCGGACTTCTACATCCACGTCGCGGAGAAGAAGTACCGCCCCGACGAGGAGCTCTCCGACGTCTACTCGACCGCGGTGCACACCGCCCGCGACTACTACAACTCCGAGGACGCCGACAACTTCTACTACCACGTGTGGGGCGGCAACGACATCCACGTCGGCCTCTACAGCTCCGACACCGAGGACATCGACACCGCCTCGCGGCGCACCGTCGAGCGGATGTGCTCCAAGGTGGAGATCACCCCGGAGACCCGCATCCTCGACATCGGTGCCGGCTACGGCGGCGCGGCCCGCCACCTGGCGCGCACCTACGGGTGCAAGGTGTCCTGCCTGAACCTCTCCGAGGTCGAGAACGCCCGGAACGTGGAGTTCAACCGCGCCGAGGGCCTCGACGAGCTCATCGAGGTCAAGGACGGCTCCTTCGAGGACATCCCGTTCCAGGACAACGCCTTCGACATCGTGTGGTCGCAGGACGCGATCCTGCACAGCGGTGACCGGCCGCGCGTGCTGGAGGAGGTCACCCGCGTCCTCAAGCCGACCGGGTCGTTCCTGTTCACCGACCCGATGGCGGCCGACACGGCCAAGCGCTCCGAGCTCGGCCCGATCCTCGATCGGCTGAGCCTGGACACGATGGGTTCGCCCGGCTTCTACCGCCGCGAGCTGGCCCGTCTGGGTCTGCAGAACTTCGAGTTCGACGACCTGACCGAGTACCTGGCGATCCACTACGGCCGGGTGCTGCAGGAACTGGAAGCCCGAGAGGGTGATCTTGCCGACAAGATCAGTGACGCCTACCGCACCAAGATGAAGACCGGCCTGAAGAACTGGGTGTCCGGGGGCAAGGCGGGGAACCTCGCGTGGGGCATCATTCACGCCCGAGTCTAGGTCCCCCCGGTAACCAACCTGACTACCGTACGCAAGGATCAAAGCTGCAAAGCTTGTGAGGTGAGGAGCAGTCGAGTGAGATCAACCGCCGGTTGTTCACCAGTGAGTCGGTGACCGAGGGCCACCCCGACAAGATGTGCGACGCGATCAGCGACTCGATCCTGGACGCCTACCTGGCCCAGGACCCGAAGTCCCGCGTCGCGGTGGAAACCATGGTCACCACCGGCCAGGTGCACGTCGCCGGTGAGGTCACCACGAAGGCCAACATCGACGTCCCGAGCCTGGTTCGGGAGAAGATCCTGGAGATCGGCTACGACTCCTCGATCAAGGGATTCGACGGCGAGACCTGCGGTGTCAACGTCGCGATCGGCAAGCAGTCCCCGGACATCGCGCAGGGCGTCGACGAGGCGCACGAGAAGCGCGTCGAGGGCAGCGAGGACGAGATCGCCAAGCAGGGCGCCGGCGACCAGGGCCTCATGTTCGGCTACGCCTGCAACGACACCGACGAGCTGGCGCCGCTGCCGATCACCCTGGCGCACCGCATGTCGCGTCGGCTGACCAACGTGCGCAAGGACGGCACGCTGCCGTACCTGCGCGCCGACGGCAAGACCCAGGTCACCGTCGAGTACGCGGGCGACCAGGCCGTGCGCCTGGACACCGTGGTGCTGTCGACCCAGCACGCCGAGGAGATCGACCTCGACGGCCAGCTGGTCGGCGACATCCAGAAGCACGTCATCGCTCCGGAGCTGGAGCGCGCCGGTCTGGACGCGAGCGACGCCCGCGTCCTGATCAACCCGACCGGCCGCTTCGTCCTCGGTGGCCCGATGGGCGACGCCGGTCTGACCGGCCGGAAGATCATCGTCGACACCTACGGCGGCATGGCCCGCCACGGTGGTGGCGCCTTCTCGGGCAAGGACCCGTCGAAGGTGGACCGCTCCGCGGCCTACGCCATGCGCTGGGTGGCCAAGAACGCGGTCGCCGCCGGTCTGGCCGGCCGCATCGAGGTCCAGGTCGCCTACGCGATCGGCAAGGCCGCCCCGGTCGGCCTGTTCGTCGAGACCTTCGGCACCGAGAACGTCGACCCGGTCAAGATCCAGGCCGCCATCAACGAGGTCTTCGACCTGCGCCCCGGCGCGATCGTGCGTGACCTCGACCTCCTTCGGCCCATCTACGCCCCGACCGCGGCTTACGGTCACTTCGGGCGCAGCGACGTCGACCTGCCGTGGGAGAACACCGACCGCGCCGCGGCCCTCAAGGCCGCTGCCGGTCTGTAAGCCACCAAAACCGACGAAGCTGTCGCAGGCTGCGGGGCGCCGCCCAGAAATGGCCGTGTCCCGCAGCCTGCCCTGGTGAAGGAGTTATTCAAAGTGCGGATTGCGGTGACCGGTTCGATCGCCACCGACCACCTGATGTCCTACCCCGGTAGGATCACCGAGCAGCTCGTGGCCGACCGGCTGGAGCAGGTCTCGCTGTCGTTCCTGGTCGACGAGCTGGAGGTGCGCCGCGGCGGGATCGCCGGCAACATCACCTTCGGCCTCGGCAAGCTGGGCGTGACCTCGACGCTGGTGGGCGCGGTCGGCCAGGACTTCAACGACTATCGCTCGTGGCTGGAGCGGCACGGCGTGGACACCGAGTCCGTGCACGTCTCCGAGACCAAGCACACCGCTCGGTTCCTGTGCACCACCGACGCCGACCACAACCAGATCGCGTCGTTCTACCCCGGTGCGATGAGCGAGGCTCGCGAGATCGAGCTCAAGCCCGTCGCCGAGCGCCTCGGCGGTCTCGACATCGTCGTCATCTCGGCGAACGACCCCGAAGCGATGGTGCGGCACACCCAGGAGTGCCGGGACCGCGGCTACAACTTCCTCGCCGACCCGGGCCAGCAGCTGGCCCGCATGGAAGGCGACGACATCCGTAAACTCGTGGACGGCGCGCAGTACCTGTTCACCAACGAGTACGAGCACGGCCTGCTGCTGCAGAGCACCGGCTGGACCGAGGACGAGGTCCTCGGCCGCGTCGGCAAGTGGGTCACCTCGCTCGGCCCGAAGGGCGTCCAGGTCAAGGCCAAGGGCGAGGAGACGCTGCTGGTCGAGCCCCCGAAGGAGAAGCAGAAGGGCGACCCGACCGGCGTCGGCGACGCGCTTCGCGCCGGCTTCCTCGCCGGGCTCAAGGGCGGTCTGAGCCTGGAGCGGTCGCTGCAGCTGGGCTGCACCCTGGCGACCGTCTCGCTGGAGACCGACGGCCCGCAGGAGTACGACGTGGAAAAGGACTCGTTCCTGGCCCGCATCGCCGAGGCCTACGGCGACGACGCCGCCGCCGAGGTCGGGCCGAAGCTGCGCTGACGAACGGGGAGTAGCGGCATGTCAGACCGGCACAACGATCCCAGCGGTTTCCTGACCGCCATCGACGAGCGCGTTCTCGTCGCCGATGGCGGCATGGGCACCGCGTTGCAGGCCTACGACCTCAGCTTGGACGACTTCTCCAACCTGGAGGGCTGCAACGAGATCCTCAACGTGACCCGGCCCGACGTGGTGTCCTCGATCTACCGGGGCTACCTGGACGCGGGCTCGGACGCGATCGAGACCAACACCTTCGGCGCCAACTGGGCCAACCTGGCCGAGTACGACATCCCGGAGCGCATCCGGGAGCTGGCCGAGGTCGGTTCGCGGCTGGCCCGCGAGGCCGCCGACGAGTACTCCACGCCGGACCGCAAGCGGTTCGTGCTGGGCTCGATGGGACCGGGCACCAAGCTGCCCACCCTGGGCCACGCGCCCTACGCGAAGCTGCGCGACGCCTACTACGAGCAGGCCCTGGGCATGCTCGACGGGGGCATCGACGTCTTCCTGGTCGAGACCTCGCAGGACCTGCTGCAGACCAAGGCGTCGATCGTGGCGGCCAAGCGCGCCATGGCGCAGACCGGCCAGCAGCTGCCGATCATCGCCCAGGTCACGGTGGAGACCACCGGCACGATGCTGGTCGGTTCCGAGATCGGCGCGGCGCTGACCGCGCTGGAGCCCCTCGGCATCGACCTGATCGGGATGAACTGCGCGACGGGTCCCGCGGAGATGAGCGAGCACCTGCGGGTGCTGGCGCAGAACTCGCGGATCCCGCTGTCGGTGATGCCCAACGCCGGTCTGCCGGAGCTGGGTCCCAACGGCGCGGTGTACCCGCTGCAGCCCGACGAGCTCGCCGAGGCGCTGGCCGGCTTCGTGCGCGACTACGGCGCCCGGCTGGTCGGCGGCTGCTGCGGCACGACCACCGAGCACGTCCGCGCGGTGGCCGAGGCCGTGGGCGGCACCCCGCCCACCCCGCGCACGCCGGAGATCATCCCGTCGGTGTCCTCGGTGTACCAGAGCGTCCCGTTCGAGCAGGACGCCTCGATCCTCAACGTCGGTGAGCGCACCAACGCCAACGGGTCGAAGGCGTTCCGCGAGGCGATGCTCGAGGAGCGCTACGAGGACTGCGTCGAGATCGCCAAGGCCCAGACCCGCGAGGGCGCGCACATGCTGGACCTGTGCGTGGACTACGTGGGCCGCGACGGCACGCACGACATGCGGGAGCTGGCCTCGCGGCTGGCGACCGCCTCGACGCTGCCGATCATGGTCGACTCCACCGAGCCCGACGTGATCGAGGCCGGTCTGGAGCACCTGGGCGGCCGCTGCGCGGTCAACTCGGTCAACTACGAGGACGGCACCGAGCCGGGCGGCCGGTTCCAGCGGGTCATGGAGATGGTCCGCGAGCACGGTGCGACCGTCGTCGTGACCTGCATCGACGAGGAAGGCCAGGCGCGCACCAAGGACTGGAAGCTGCGCGTCGCCGAGCGGATGATCGAGGACCTGACCACCAACTGGGGTCTGGAGAAGTCCGCGATCATCATCGACTGCCTGGTCTTCCCGATCACCACCGGTCAGGAGGAGGTCCGCAAGGACGCCATCGAGACGATCGAGGCCATCAAGGAGCTCAAGCGCCGGCACCCCGAGGTGCAGACGACGCTGGGTCTGTCCAACGTGTCCTTCGGTCTGAACCCGGCCGCGCGCCAGGTGCTCAACTCGGTGTTCCTCAACGAGTGCCGCGAGGCCGGGCTGGACTCGGCGATCGTGAACTCCTCGAAGATCCTGCCGATGAACAAGATCGACGAGGAGCCGCGCAAGGTCGCCCTGGACCTGGTCTACGACCGGCGCGACGGCGAGTACGACCCGCTGCAGAAGCTCATGGAGCTCTTCGAGGGCCAGACCGCGAAGTCCTCCAGCGCTTCGCGCGCCGAGGAGCTGGCCAAGCTCCCGCTGTTCGAGCGCCTGCAGAAGCGGATCATCGACGGTGAGCGCAACGGCCTCGAGGACGACCTCGAAGCCGGCATGCAGGAGAAGGCCCCGCTGGAGATCATCAACGAGGACCTGCTCGGCGGCATGAAGGTCGTCGGCGACCTCTTCGGCTCCGGTCAGATGCAGCTGCCGTTCGTGCTGCAGTCGGCCGAGGTCATGAAGGCGGCGGTGGCCTACCTCGAACCGCACATGGAGAAGGACGACTCCGGCGGCAAGGGCAAGCTGCTGCTGGCCACGGTCAAGGGCGACGTCCACGACATCGGCAAGAACCTCGTCGACATCATCGTCTCCAACAACGGCTACGACGTGGTCAACATCGGCATCAAGCAGCCGATCAACGCCATCATCGAGGCCGCCGAGGAGCACAAGGTCGACGTGATCGGCATGTCCGGCCTGCTGGTGAAGTCCACCGTGATCATGAAGGACAACCTGCAGGAGATGAACTCCCGCAGCATCTCCGAGAAGTACCCGGTGATGCTCGGTGGCGCGGCGCTGACCCGCTCCTTCGTGGAGCAGGACCTCGACGAGGTCTACGAGGGCGACGTCCGCTACGCCAAGGACGCCTTCGAGGGCCTGCACCTGATGGACCGCCTGATGGCCATCAAGCGCGGCGACTCCCCGGAGGAGGACGCCGCCGAGGAGGCCAAGAAGGCCGAGCGCAAGGAGCGCCGCGCGCGTTCCCAGCGCATCGCCGAGAAGCGCAAGGCCGAGGCCGGTGACGAGCCGGGCTACGACGACACCACGCGGTCCGACGTGGCCGCCGACGTCGAGGTCCCGACCCCGCCGTTCTGGGGCTCGAAGGTGGTCAAGGGAGTCGCGGTCAACGACTACCTGCAGCTGCTCGACGAGCGGGCCACGTTCTTCGGCCAGTGGGGCCTGCGCGGCGCCAAGAAGGGCGAGGGAGCGACCTACGAGGAGCTCGTGGAGTCCGAGGGCCGGCCGCGGCTGCGCCACTGGATCGACGAGCTGTCCACGCAGGGAATCCTGCAGCACGCGGCGGTGGTCTACGGCTACTTCCCGTGCGTCACCGAGGGCAACCACCTCGTCGTGCTGGACAAGGAGGAGCCCGACGCCCAGGAGCGGCACCGGTTCTTCTTCCCCCGGCAGAAGCGCGACCGTCGGCTGTGCCTGGCCGACTTCTTCCGCACGCGGGAGCAGGCCGAGCAGACCGGTCAGGTCGACGTGCTGCCGATCCAGCTGGTGACGATGGGCCAGCCCATCGCCGACTTCGCCAACGAGCTGTTCGCCAAGAACGCCTACCGGGACTACCTGGAGGTGCACGGCATGGGCGTGCAGCTCACCGAGGCGCTGGCCGAGTACTGGCACCGCCGCGTGCGGCGCGAGCTGGCCTGGGCCAACGGCGGCAACGTGGCGCAGGAGGACCCCTCCGACGTGCGCGAGTTCTTCAAGCTCGGCTACCGGGGCGCCCGGTACTCGTTCGGGTACGGCGCGTGCCCGGACATCGAGGACCGCGCCAAGCTGGTCGACCTGCTGGAGGCGGAACGCATCGGCGTCGTGCTCTCCGAGGAGTTCCAGCTCCACCCGGAGCAGTCGACGGACGCGATCATCGCCCACCACCCGGAAGCCAAGTACTTCAACACCTGATTCCGCTGTTCCATCAGCTGCCGATCAGAAAGAAACAGAAGGGAAGTCATGAGCGTCAAGCTGCAGAAGGTCAACGGCCTCGAGTTCGCCGTGAAGGACCTGGCGCTGGCCGAAGCCGGTCGTCACCAGATCCGCCTGGCCGAGCACGAGATGCCGGGTCTGATGGCCACGCGGAAGGAATACGCCGACTCCCAGCCGCTCAAGGGCGCCCGGATCGCGGGTTCGTTGCACATGACGGTGCAGACGGCTGTGTTGATCGAGACCCTGGTCGCTCTGGGTGCGGATGTGCGTTGGGTGTCGTGCAACATCTTCTCCACTCAGGACGAGGCTGCGGCTGCGGTCGTGGTGGGTCCGAACGGGACTGCGGAGAAGCCTGCTGGTGTTCCGGTGTTCGCGTGGAAGGGCGAGACGCTGGAGGACTACTGGTGGTGCACCGATCAGCTGTGGGACTTCGGTGACGGCAAGGTCGCCAACATGATCCTCGACGATGGTGGTGACGCGACGCTGCTGGTGCACAAGGGTGTCGAGTTCGAGGCTGCGGGTGCGGTGCCGCAGCCGAGTGCGGATGACCCGGAGGAGTTCAAGGTCGTTCTGGAGACTCTGCGCAAGTCGGTCGCCAACGACAAGCAGCGGTTCACCAAGCTGGCGGCTGAGATCAAGGGTGTCACCGAGGAAACCACGACCGGTGTGCACAAGCTCTACGAGCTGGTGAAGTCCGAGGAGCTGTTGTTCCCGGCGATCAACGTCAACGACTCGGTGACGAAGTCGAAGTTCGACAACAAGTACGGGTGCCGTCACTCGCTGGTGGATGGCATCAACCGGGCCACCGATGTGCTCATCGGCGGTAAGGTCGCGGTGATCTGCGGTTTCGGTGATGTCGGTAAGGGTTCGGCGGAGTCGTTGCGGGGTCAGGGTGCTCGGGTGATCGTGACCGAGATCGACCCGATCTGCGCGCTGCAGGCGGCGATGGAGGGCTACGAGGTCAAGACGCTTGAGGATGTCGTGGAGTACGCCGACATCTTCATCACGACGACGGGTAATTACGACATCATCAAGGCCGAGCACATGGCCAAGATGAAGCACCAGGCGATCGTGGGCAACATCGGTCATTTCGACAACGAGATCGACATGGCGGGTCTGGAGAAGACCCCGGGTGTGACCAAGCAGGAGATCAAGCCGCAGGTGCACGAGTACACCTTCGATGATGGGCACAGCATCATCGTGCTGTCGGAGGGTCGTCTGCTGAACCTGGGCAACGCCACGGGTCACCCGTCGTTTGTGATGTCGAACAGCTTCACCAACCAGACGATCGCGCAGATCGAGCTGTTCACCAAGCCGGGCGAGTACGGCAAGGACGTCTACGTGCTGCCCAAGCACCTGGACGAGAAGGTCGCTCGTCTGCACCTGGACGCGCTGGGTGTGAAGCTGACCAAGCTCACCAAGGAGCAGGCCGCCTACATCGGCGTCGACGTCGAGGGCCCCTACAAGCCCGAGCACTACCGCTACTGATCCGGTCCGGTGGTCACCGCCCTCGTGCGGTGACCACCCCCGGTTCCCGCGAAAGTCGGTGAGCCCGGGGACGTTCCACATCGGACGTTCCCGGGAACGCCGGCCTCGTCGGAAAAACCTTCCTGAAATGAAAACGGTCCCTGCCGCAAGGTGCAGGTTCGCAGGCGTGTCTAGCGAGCGCTGCGGTGACCGAAGTCGACAGAAGGAATACCTGAGGCCGACATGACCACCATCGCACTCGAACTGGTTCCGCCCGACCTCGACGGCGGTGTGCAGAGGGCCGTTGAAGAAGGACAGAAGATCGCCGAGCTCAGCCGCCAATTCGGGCTGACCGGCCGCATCCGGCACGTGATGATCCCCGGGATCATCCAGGAGGACAGCGACCGCCCGGTCGACTTCCGCCCCAAGATGGACACCATCGACTTCTGGCGCACCATCCGCCCGGAACTCGGCGGCGACGTCCGCGGCCTGTGCACGCAGGTCACCGCCTTCCACGACGAGCCCGCCCTGACCGAGCGCCTGCAGGCCCTGCGCGACGCCGACATGGACGGCATCGCCTTCGTCGGCGTCCCGCGCACCATGGCCGATGGCGAGGGCCCCGGCGTGGCGCCCGTCGACGCGCTCACCAAGTTCCAGGACGTCGTCCCGCACCGCGGCTCGATCCTCATCCCCACTCGCGAGGGCGAGCAGGGCCGCTTCGGGTTCAAGTGCGAGCGCGGCGCCACCTACGGCATGACGCAGCTGCTCTACTCCGATGCGATCGTGGACTTCCTCAAGGAGTTCGCGCGCACCACGCCGCACCGCCCCGAGATCCTGCTGTCGTTCGGGTTCATCCCCGGCGTGGAGAGCAAGAAGAAGCTCATCCAGTGGCTGATCCAGGACCCGGGCAACGAGGCCGTGGCCGCCGAGCAGGAGTTCGTCGCCCGCACCGCCGAGCTCGGCTTCGAGCAGCGCAAGCAGGCGGTCGTCGACCTCTACAAGCGGGTCATCGACGGCGTGCACGACCTCGGATTCCCGATCAGCGTCCACCTCGAAGCGCCCTACGGCTACAACGCCCCGGCGTTCGAGACCTTCGCCGCCCTGCTCGACCACTGGGAGCCCGGCGAGTAACGACCACCCGGCTGGGAATCGCGGAGCCCCGCCACCGCAGCGCGACACGCCTGCGGCGGCGGGGCTTCGTGCTGCCCGGACCAGCGTTCGAGTGAGAATCCGAAGACGTCGTCGCCACCGGGCCGGTGCGGGGCGTCATCGCCGTCCGCGACGCGAGTCCACCGGAGAGACGTCAGCATCCGTTCGGGTGATCGCGAATGCCGGAACCGGTACCGAACGAAGCGATCAAAACCCTTCCGAGTTTCGGCGTGGCCGATCGCGGTCGTTCTCAACCGATCATTTCTTCGCTAAGGTCGATGCGCTGGTCAGCGGTTACCCTGACCCATTGTGCAACGGTGCACCGGTTTGCGAATAAGCCACACGTGCGCCGACCCGAAAACACTCACTGCTGCGGTGATCGGTGCGCGCACGCCGACTGCCGGCAGCACCGGAAGGAACCCGTCGATGTCCTTGTCACCTGCAGGTTCGGGCCCGCTCGCGGGGTCGCCGATTCACCGGAACGTCCGATTGCGAACCGGGTTCGGATTGGATTCCAGGGCGCTGCGAGAGCAAATCGGAAACTGATGCGTAACGCGAACGACCAATTCGTCGTTGACGGGAAATAGGCGATGACCGGAACTGAAACGTCCACCCGGAGTGAACTCACACCGCTCGACTGGGCATTTCTGTGCATGGAGCAGGAGGACACGCCCATGCACGTCGGCGCGGTCGCGGTGTTCCGCGCCGACGGCCCGGTCGACCGCGACCGGCTGCGGCGGCTGCTCGCCGAACGCGCCCAGCGCATCGGCCGGCTGCGGATGCGGCTGGAACGCTCGTGGCTGCAACCCCACTGGCGCGAAGCCCGCGACTTCGACGCCGCCGAGCACGTCCACGACCACGAGGTGCCCAGCCCCGGAGGCCGCGAGGAGCTCGCGGTCCTGACCTCCGAGCTGATCGCCGACCCCCTCGACCAGCGGCGCCCGCTGTGGGAGCTGCACCTGATCACCGGCCTGGCCGACAACCGGTTCGCGGTGCTGATGAAGTTCCCGCCACTCGCTGGTCGACGGGCACGACGCCGTCGAGGTCGGGGTGCGGCTGCTCGACGAGTTCACCGACCTCACCGACACGCCCGCAACACCCCCGGGCAACCCGATCGAGGAGGCGCTCGGGCTCCTCGGCAAACCGGACAAGCTGGTCGGGGCGCTGCGCGGCACGCTGGCGAAGTCCGGTGAGTCGCTGGGCATCGCCGCCTCGGTGGTGCGCAACATGAGGATCCCGGCGCAGTCCTCCCCGATGCACGCCCCGACCTCACCGGCCCGCAGGCTCGCGCTGGTGCCCGTCGACCTGGCCGACATCCGCCGCATCCGCTCCCGGCACGGCGGCGGCACCACCAACGACGTCGTGCTCGCGGTGATCACCGGGGCCCTGCGCCGGTGGATGGCCGACCGCGGCACCGACGTCGCCGAGGTGCCGGTGCGCGCGCTGATCCCGGTGTGCCGACGGCGCCGCAACCAGCCGCGCACCGGCAACAACCAGCTCTCCGGCTACCTGTGCGGGCTGCCGATCGACGAGCCCGACCCGGGCGCGCGCCTGAAGTCCCTCCGCGACGAGATGAGCGCCAACAAGAGCGGCGGTCCGCTGCGCGGCCCGGGAGCGTTCCCGGTGCTGGCGGGGAGGCTGCCGCAGCTGCTGCACCACGTCGCCACGCCGCTGGTCTCCCAGGGCGCGCCGCTGCTGTTCGACACGATGGTCACCAACGTGCCGCTGCCGAGGTTCCACGCCGCCCTCGACGGCGCCGAGGTCACCGAGCTGTTCCCGCTCGCGCCGCTGGCCGCCGGCCACTCGCTGTCGATCGCGGTCTCGCAGTTCCGCGACACCGTGCACATCGGGGTCCAGGCGAACCGGGCCGCGCTGCCCGACATGGAGAAGCTCGCCGAGGCGCTGCCGGAGGCGGTCGCCGAACTCTGCGACGGGACGTGAGAGATGGTCGAGGAGAACTCGTCCGCGTTATCCGGTTTCCAGTGGCTCTACGGTGGCGTGGACCTCATCGTCCGCACCGAGCACGGCGCCGTCCGCGGCGTCGCCGACGGCGACGTCATGGCGTTCAAGGGCATCCCGTACGCGGCGCCGCTGGACGGCCCGCGCCGGTTCCAGGCGCCGGTGGCGCCGCCGAGGTGGGACGGGTTGCGCGACGCCTCCCGGCACAGCGCGTCGGTGCCGCAGGCGCCGATCCCGCCGCTGCCCGCGATCTGGCGTCCCGGCGACGCGACAGACTGCCTGACGGTCAACGTCTGGACGCCGGATCGCGGCGGGCACCTGCCGGTGATGGTGTGGTTCCACGGCGGCGCGTTCCTCGGCGGAACGGCCTCCACCGACGGTTTCGACGGCGCGGTGCTGGCGCGCGACGGCGTGGTCGTGGTGACCGTCAACTACCGCGTCGGCTACGAGGGGTTCGGCTGGGTCGAGGACGCGCCGTCCAACCGCGGCATCCTCGACCAGCTCGCGGCGCTGCGCTGGGTCCGCGACAACATCATCTCCTTCGGCGGGAACCCGGACAACGTCACGATCTTCGGCGAATCGGCCGGGGGAGTGTCGGTGGCGACGCTGGTCGCCGGTTCCGGGCGGCGCGGGTTGTTCCGCCGCGCCATCGCGCAGAGCCCGGCGGCGATGTACGTCGACGAGGACGAGGCCCGCAAGCTCGGGGAGCTCATCACCGGCCCGCTCGGCGTCCCGCCGACCGCGGCCGGGCTCGCCGGGATCCCGCCCGAGGCCCTGCACGCCGCGCAAGCCCCGGCGATGGCCGAGATCAGCGCGAACCGCGAGGTGTGGACCAACAACCTGCCCTACAACGTCGTCCTCGACGGCGAGGTGCTCGCCGAACTGCCGTGGGTGGCGATGCGCGGCAGCGCGGCCCACGGCATCGACGTGATCGCCGGGTTCAACCGCGACGAGGCGACGAGCTTCACCGCCGACCTGCCCGCCGAGGCCCGCGACGTCGAGAGCTTGGCGCGCGCCCTGCACCTGCCGGGTTCGACGGCCGCCGAGTACCGCTCGGCCTACCCGGGCGCGTCCGACTCCGATCTGCACACGATCCTGCTCAGCGACCAGCTGTTCCGGATGCCCGCAGTCTGGATGGCCGAAGCCGTGGCGACCGCCGGTGGGCGCGGGTTCCTCTACGAGTTCACCTGGGAGACCCCGCAGCGCGACGGGGTGCTCGGCGCGACGCACGGGCTGGACGTGCCGTTCACCTTCGGCCGGTGCGACGACCCGCTGGCGGTGCAGATGCTCGGCGAGGAGCCCGCCGGGTTCGACGCGCTGTCGGCGGAGATCCGCCGGTCCTGGACGGCCTTCGCCGCGACCGGCGACCCCGGGTGGCCGCTGTACCGCCTGGCGGAGCGGCAGACGCGGATCTTCGACGACCCGGTCTCGGTGGCCGCCGACCCGATCCGCGGGTCCCGGCAGATCTGGGCGCACCGGTTCCCCGAACTTGGTTGAGGCCTCAAGCTGTTCGGCTCGTCCGCCGGGTTAGTGTGTGGGCGGTTCGTGCAGCGGGAGGTAGAGCGATGGTGGACAACTCGGACAACGCGGCGCTGCGGGCCCTGCGGGCCGCTCTGCCGGACGAGGTGCTGCTCACCGATCCGGACTCCACCGGGCGCTTCTCGCACGACGAGGCCGAGTGGGCGCCCTACGGCAAGCCGCTCGCCGTCGTGCGCGCCCGCGGCACCGACGACGTCGTAGCCGCGGTCCAGGTCTGCGCCGAGCACCGGGTTCCCGTCGTGCCGCGCGGCGCCGGGACCGGCCTGTCGGGTGGCGCGAACGCCGTGGACGGCTGCGTGCTGATCTCGCTGGAGGGCATGAACGAGATCCTGGAGATCAACCCGCGCGAGCAGCTGGCCGTGGTGCAGCCCGGCGTCGTCAACGACGACCTGCGCGCCGCCTGCCGCGAGCACGGCGCGTGGTACCCGCCGGACCCGGCGAGCTCGCCCTGGTCGACCATCGGCGGCAACGTCTCCACCAACGCCGGTGGAGTGTGCTGCGTGAAGTACGGCGTGACCAGGGACTACGTGCTCGGTCTCGAAGCCGTCGTGGGCTCGGGCGAGGTCGTGCGGCTCGGGAGGCGCACCGCCAAGGGCGTCGCCGGGTACGACCTGTGCGGGCTGTTCGTCGGATCCGAGGGCACGCTCGGCATCGTCACCGAGGTGACGGTGAAGCTGCTGCCGGGCCTGCGCGCGCCCGAGCGCACCGTGGTGGGCTACTTCGACTCGCTGGTCGCCGCCGGGGAGGCGGTGGCCGCCGTCGCGGCCTCCGGCGTGGTGCCCTCGGCGCTGGAACTGCTCGACCAGCACTGCCTGCGCGCGGTCGACGACTGGAAGAACATGGGCCTGTCCGCCGAGGCCAACGTGCTGCTGCTGGGCCGCTCCGACACACCGGGGCAGGTGGGCGAGCAGGAGGTCGACACCCTGGTGCGCTGCTTCGACGAGGCCGGCGCGACCTGGAGCGCCCGCTCCACCGACGAGCAGGAGGCCGACGCGCTGTTCTCGGCCCGCCGCCTCGCCTACCCGGCGCTGGAGCGCCTCGGCCCGCTGCTCACCGAGGACGTCTGCGTCCCGCGCGCCCTGGTTCCCGACATGCTCGCGCGCATCGAAGCCGCGGCGCAGCGGCACGACACCCAGATCGCCAACATCGCCCACGCCGGCGACGGCAACCTGCACCCGCTGATCATCACCCCGCCCGGGGACGACGACGCCCGCCTGCGCGCCCAGCGCGCCTTCGACGACATCGTCACCGACGCCATCGAGCTCGGCGGCACGGTCACCGGCGAGCACGGCGTCGGCCTGCTCAAGCGCAAGGGCCTGCACGCCGAGCTCTCGCCCAAGGTCATCGACATGCACCACGACATCAAGAACGCCCTCGACCCCACCGGAATCTTCAACCCCGGCAAGGTCTTCGGCGACCCCTCCTGATCCGAGCCGCCTCACTCGAGGTGGGGCTCCTGGAACGGGACAGTTTTAGCCATAATTGACCGGACAAAAGGGACGCCAACCCCGGGTGATTCTGGCTAAAACTGTCCCCCTCCAGGAACTTCTCGCCCCAGGAGCGCGCCTCGGGGCTAGTGGGGGAGGCGGGTGCGGACCGAGAGGGCGGCGAAGGCCACGACCGCCAGGCCGCCGAGCACCGTCGACCAGGTCAGCGGTTCGGCCAGCAGCAGCGCCGCCCAGAGGATGGTCATCACGGGTTGGGTGAGCTGGATCTGGCTGACCTGGGTCATCGGCCCGATCGCCAGCCCCCGGTACCAGGCCAGGAACCCGGTGTACTGGCTGACCACCGCCAGGTAGCCGAAGGACGCCCACTGGATCGGCGTCGCTGCGGGCGGCTGCTCGGCCAGCGCGGCGGCGGTGAGCGCGATCATCACCGGAGCGGCCACCACCAGGGACCACGAGATGGTCTGCCACGCGCCGAGTTCCCGCGCCAGCAGGCCGCCTTCGGCGTAGCCGATCGCCGCCGACACCACCGCTCCGAACAGCAGCAGGTCCGCGAGGTGCAGCCCGCCCAGGCCCTGCAGCGCGGCGAAGGACACCGCGGCGACCGCTCCCAGCGCGGCCAGGACCCAGAAGGCCTTCGGCGGGCGTTCGTGCCCGCGCAGCACCGCCATCACGGCGGTGGCGGCGGGAAGCACGCCGATCACGACGGCGCCGTGGGTGGCCGGCGTGGTGGTCAGGGCGTACGAGGTGAGGAACGGGAACCCGACGACCACCCCGCCCGAAACCACCGCGACTCGTGCCCACTGGGTCCCTCGCGGCAGCCGCTGCCGCAGGACCAGCAGCGCTGCGGCGGCGAGGATCCCGGCGACGGTGCCGCGACCGGCGGCGATGAGCAGCGGCGAGAGCCCGCCGACGGCGATGCGCGTGAACGGGACGGTGAACGAGAACGCCAGGACGCCGAGGAACCCCCAGCCCAACCCCGCCCGAGACGGTGATAGCGCCGGTGGTACGACTGCGATAGCGCTACTATTGCTTCTCATGGTCGACGATAGCAGTGGCCGGATAGTGGCGGAACTCCGCGCGTGGATGGCGACCGCGAAACCCGGGGCGAAGCTGCCCTCCACCCGTGAGCTGGCCGCGCGGCACGGGGCGGGTCCGGTGACGGTCCAGAAGGCGCTGCGCACCCTGAGCTCTCAGGGTTTGGTCGAAAGCAGGCCGGGCGTGGGCACTTTCGTGCGCTCGACGAGAACGGCCCGACCGAACGACTACGGCTGGCAGACCGCCGCGCTGGGGTCGCCGCGGAACACGCGGCCCACGTTGCCCGCCGCGATGCGTCCCGCGCCCAACGACGTCATCGCGCTGCACTCCGGGTACCCGTGCCGCGAACTGCTACCCGAGCGGCTGGTCCGCTCCGCGTTCACCCGCGCCGCGCGCAGCGACGCGGTCGTCGACCGCCCCCCGTCAGCGGGCGTTCCGGAGCTGCAGGCCTGGTTCGCCGCCGAGCTCGGCACGGCCGTTCCCGGTGACGTGGTCGTCTTCCCCGGCAGCCAGAGCGGTTTGAGCGCGCTCTTCCGGGCGCTCGTCGGAGCCGGTCGGCCGCTGCTGGTGGAATCGCCCACCTACTGGGGTGCGATCGTCGCCGCCGCCCAGGTGGGGGTGCGGACGGTCCCTGTGCCGACCGGTCCGGACGGGCCGGACCCGGAGCAGCTGGCGCGGGCGTTCGAGGCCACCGGTGCGCGCGCGTTCTACGCCCAGCCGAACTACGCCAATCCCACGGGAGTGCAGTGGTCCTCGCGGCTGGCCGAGGAGGTGCTCGACATCGCGCGCCGGCACGGCGCGTTCCTGATCGAGGACGACTGGGCCCACGACCTGGGCATCACCATCGATCCGACCCCGGTCGCCGCGCGCGACGAGGACGGGCACGTCGTCCACCTGCGATCGCTGACCAAGACCGTGTCGCCATCGGTGCGCGTGGCCGGGGTCATCGCGCGCGGCCCGGCGCGCGAGCGGATCCTCGCCGACACGCAATCGGAGGCGGTCTACGTCAGCGGCATGCTGCAGGCCGTGGCGCTCGACGTGGTGACCCAGCCCGCCTGGCGCACCTACCTGCGCGATCTCCGCGAGCAGCTCGCGGCCCGGCGCGACCTGCTCGCCGAAGCCGTCCGCGAGCACGTGCCCGGGGCGCACCTGGAGGTCCCGGCGGGCGGGCTCAACCTGTGGGTGCGCCTGCCCGACAGCACCGATCTGCCCCGGCTCGTGCGCGACTGCGAGGACCGCGGGGTCGTGGTCGCCCCGGGTGACGAGTGGTTCCCCGCCGAGCCGACCGGGCGCTTCCTGCGCTTGAACTACGCGGGGCCGAACCCCGGGGCCTACCCCGAAGCGGCGCGGATCATCGGTGCGGCGGTGGTCGGATGACCCCGTCTGATGGTTGTATGGATACATGCAATTCGTGGTGCGGACCGAGAGCGGGGCGGTGCAGGGCTCCGCTGCGGGTGATGTGCAGGTGTTCAAGGGGATCCCGTTCGCGGCCCCGCTGGACGGGCCTCGGCGGTTCCAGGCGCCTGCCGAGCCGGAGCGCTGGGACGGGGTGCGCGACGCCACGCGCTTCAGCCCGGCGGTCCCGCAACCGCCGATGGCCGACGGGCTGCCGTCGTCGTGGAAGCCGGGTGACGGCACCGACAGCCTCGCGCTCAACGTCTGGACACCCGACCCGTCCGCGAACCTGCCCGTCATGGTGTGGTTCCACGGCGGCGCCTACCTGGCGGGCAGCCCGTCGGAGGGCAGCTACGACGGGGCGCGGCTGGCGAGCTCCGGCGTGGTCGTGGTGACCGCCGGGTACCGGGTCGGCTACGAGGGGTTCGGCTGGGTCGACGACGCGCCCGCCAACCGCGGCATCCTCGACCACCTCGCCGCGCTGCGCTGGGTGCGGGAGAACATCGCCGCCTTCGGCGGGAATCCCGACAACGTCACCATCTTCGGCGAGTCCGCCGGTGGTACCTCCATCGCCACCCTGGTCGCCGGTTCCGCGCGCACCGGGCTGTTCCACCGCGCGATCGCGCAGAGCCCGGCGGCCATGTACCGGGGTGAGGACGAAGCGCGCAAGGCCGACGAGCTGATCACCGGTCCCGTCGGGGTGCGCCCGACCGTCGCCGAGCTCGCGGAGGTCCCGGCCGAGCGGCTGCACGCCGCGCAGCGCGACGCCGCGGCCGAGATGACCCGCAACCGGGCGGCCTGGTCCGACACCACGCCCTACGGCGTGGTCCTCGACGGCGAGACGCTCGGCGAACTCCCGTGGGTCGCGCTGCGCGGCGGCGCGGCCAGGGGAGTGGACCTCATCGCGGGCTTCACCGCGGAGGAGGCCACGCTGTTCACGGCGATGATGCGCCGCGAGCGCCTCGACCCCGACCGGCTGGCCGCCGAGCTGCACCTGCGCGACGGCGTGATGGACCAGTACCGCGCCGCGCACCCCGATCTCGACGACGCCGGGCTCTACAACACGCTGCTCAGCGACAAGCTGTTCCGGGTGCCCGCGCAGTGGATGGCCGAGGCGCACGCGGCGGCGGGGGAGCGCAGCTACCTCTACGAGCTCACCCTCCAGGCCCCCAACGGGCTGGGCGCCTGCCACGCGCTGGACATCCCGTTCACCTTCGGCAACACCGACGGCCCGCTGCTGGAGCTGCTGCTCGGCGGCGTGCCGGACGGGTTCGAGGAGCTCTCCGGCGAGTTCCGCCGCTCCTGGACGTCATTCGCCGCCACCGGCGACCCCGGCTGGGACCGCTACCATCCCACCGACCGCCGCACCCGCGTCCTGGACCTCCCCAGCTCCACGGTCTCCGACCCGATCGCCGCATCCCGGGAGATCTGGGCGCACCGCTTCCCGGAACTCACCGCGTGAGCTTGAGCGCGGCGGCTTCGACCGCGTCCTCGTCGAGCAGCACGTGGTAGGCCGCCGCGCCGAGCGGGATGAAGCTGTCCTCGCTGGTCACCCGGCTGATCGGACCCGTGAACCCGGCGTCGACCAGTGAGGTGATCACGGGCTCGGACACGCCTCCGCTGCGCCGGGTCTCGTCGACGACGAGCACCCGGCCGGTGGCCTCGGCCGCGGCCAGCAGGTCCTCGGCGGGCAGCGGTGCGAGCCAGCGCAGGTCGAGGACGCGAGCGGCCACGCCGTGCCGCCGGAGGCGTTCGGCGACGCGCAGGCTCATCGGAACGCCGTTGCCGAAGCTCACCAGCGTCAGGTCGGTGCCGTCGCCGTAGGTCCGGGCGCGGCCGATCGGGACGTGGTGCTCGCCCGGCACCGGGTAGTCGGCCAGCCAGCCGTCGTCGCCGGGTTCGTGCAGGTCGCGGGTGTGGTAGAGGGCGATGGGTTCGAGGAACGCGCACACCCGTCCGTCGACGCGGGCCGCCGCGACGCAGGTGCGCAGCATCGCCGCCGCGTCGTCGGGCCGCGACGGGGAGGCCAGGACCACGCCGGGCAGGTCGCGCAGGGCGGCGACGCTGTCGTCGTTGTGGAAGTGCCCGCCGAACCCCTTCTGGTAGCCGTAACCGGCGATGCGCACGACCATCGGGTTGGTGTAGCGGCCGTCGGAGAAGAAGCTGAGCGTGCTCGCCTCGCCGCGCAGCTGGTCGGCGGCGTTGTGCAGGTAGGCGAGGTACTGGATCTCCGGGATGGGCAGCAGGCCGGCCAGACCGGCGCCGAGCGCGGTGCCGAGGATGCTCTGCTCGTCGAGCAGCGTGTCGAAAACCCTGCTGCCGCCGTACTTCTTGCGCAACCCCCGGGTCACGCCGTACACGCCGCCCTTGCGGGCGACGTCCTCGCCGAAGACGACGACGCGGTTGTCGCGGCCTAGCTCGTCGGCCAGCGAGCGGTTGATCGACTGCGCCAGCGTCAGCGGACCGCCGGAATCCGCGCGGCTCGCCGGGTTGTCGGCCGCGGCGGCGGCGATGGCGTCGGGGGAGTGGCGGTGCAGGGACGCCATGACCTCGCCCGCGCTGCCCAGCTTGCGGCGGCCCAGCGCCTCCTCGGCGAGCGCGTCGACCTCGGCCCGCTTGGCCTCGTAGCGGTCCAGGACCTCCTCGGCGGTGAGGATTCCCCGGGAGATCAGCGCTCTCGCGGTTCCGAGCAGCGGGTCGCGGTCCTGGTCGCCGGTGATCTCGGTGCGCGACCGGTACGCCGACTCGACGTCGGACCCGGCGTGACCCATCAGCCGCACCGTGCGCAGGTGCAGGAACGCGGGAGCCCGGTGTTCCCGGACCCAGTCCGCCGCCTCTCGCGAAACGCGCAGGCACTCAACGGGGTCGGGCCCGTCGGCGGTGAAGTAGCGGAGTCCCGGGCGGTTCCCGTAGGCGGTGGCGATCCAGCCGGACGGGGTGCGCACGCTGATGCCGATCCCGTTGTCCTCGCAGACCAGCAGCAGCGGCATCGGCAGGTCCTGGAAGGCGCAGTGCAGCGCCGAGTTGATCGCGCCGGTGGCCGTCGAGTGGTTCGCCGAGGCGTCACCGAAGCTGCACACCACCACCGAATCCGCCGGCCACTCGGCCTCGACGCCGAGCCGCGCGCCCCGCTCCAGGGCGAACGCCAACCCGACCGAGCGCGGCAGGTGCGAGGCGATCGTCGAGGTCTGCGGGATCACCGCCAGGTCGCCGTGCCCGAAGACCTTGTGCCGACCGGCCGAGATCGGCTCGTCGGCCGAGGCCACGATCCCCAGCAGCACGTCCAGCAGCGGCGTGCTCCCGGCGACCTGCCGCGCCCGCTCCAGGTAGAACGCCCCGGACCGGTAGTGCAGCAGCGCAGGATCGCTCGCCCGCAGCGCCGCCGCCACGGCCGCGTTCGACTCGTGCCCCGACGACCCGATGCTGTAGAAGCCGGCACCCCGCTTCCCCAGCTCACGCGCCTTGAGGTCGAGATGCCGACTCCCGATCTGCGAGTCGAACAACCCCACCAGATCCGCGGCCGGGACCGGGCCTGACCCGATGTCAACGGAGCTCGGAGATCCGACTTCCATTGAGATCGGGTGCCTGGTTTCCATTGAAATCGCGGTACCGAGGTCGGGGATGGTGCGGAGGAAGTGCTCGTCGACGGGTTCGGTCATGACTGCTCCCACTCGGACGCGGCCGCTGTGCAGGACGAGGCCAGGAATTCCAGGGCGATCGGTAGCAGCGGGTTGGTGTTCTGCTTGCGGTAGAGGACCTTGACCCGGCGTCGCGGCTGGAAGCCGGAGATGCGGACGATGCCGGGCTGGTCCCGGGGGATGGCCAGGGCGGGCAGGACGGCGACGCCGAGCTCCCGGGAGACCAGGTCGCGGATCACGGAGTAGTCGTTGCTGCGGAAGGTGATGCGCGGGACGAACCCGGCCGCGGCGGCGAGCCGGATCAGCGACCGCGCGCCCGCGGTGTCCTCGCGGGTGCAGATCCAGTTGTCCTCGGCCAGGTCCGCCAGCTCCACGCGGTGGCGCCCGGCGAGGCGGTGCGAGGCGGGCAGGACCACGTGCAGCGGTTCGGCGAGCAGCTCCTCGGCGCACAGGTCGAGGGGCCACTGGCGCGGGTCCAGGTCGTACTCGAAGACCAGCGCCGCGTCGAGGACCCCGTCGAGGACGCCGTCGACGACCTCGTCGGGTTCGCCCTCGTCGAGTTGCACCTCGGCGTGCGGGCGCTGCGAGATCACCGCCGCCAGCACGTCCGGCAGCACCCGGGAGTTGGCGGTGGCGAACGAGGCCAGCCGCAGGCTGCCCTCGTCGCCGACGACCATCGCCCGCACCTCGCGCTCCAGCGAGTCCAGGGCGCCGAGCGCGTCGCGGCTGCGCTCGGCCAGCCGCAGCGCGAGCGCGGTGCTGCGGGCCGACCGGGCCGAGCGCTCGAACAGCGGTGCGCCGATCGCCCGCTCCAGCAGCACCATCTGCTGCGACACCGCCGAGGCCGTGTAGCCCAGCGCGCGCCCGGCTTCGGCGAACGAGCCGGTGCGCACGCACTCCTGCAGCGTGCGCAGGTGAATCGGGTTGAGCACGCCGCCTCCTCAGGCGGGGACGGGCAGCCGGCCGCGCAGCCGCATCGCCTCGCGGACCCGCTGCTCGGCCATCGCCAGCGCCGCCGCGTGCGGCAGCACGCCCTCGCGCGCGGCGGTGTCGAGCACCAGCAAAGTGTTGCGCCGGGTGCGGGCCGCGACCTCGTCGAGGATGCGGGTCGGTTCGGGCCGGAACGCGGAGCGCCGGGCGTCCATCGCGAACCCGGCGGCGATCGCCCCACCGGCGTTGGCGATGAAGTCCGGCACGATCTCCACGCCCCGCGCGCCCAGCGCCTCCCGGGCGCGCGGCGTGGTCGGCAGGTTGGCGCCCTCCACGATCAGCCCGGCCCTGATCCGCTCGGCCACCGTCGGGTCGATGACGTCCTGCCGGGCCGCCGGGATCAGCACATCGCAGTCCACGGTGAGCTCCTCGCCCTGGGCGATCCGCTGCGCGGGTGCGGCTTTGGCGACGCAGGCGTCGCCGAACTCCGCCCGCGCGGCCAGCCACTCGGGCACGTCGAGCCCGTTCGCGTCGTGCACGGAACCGTCCACGGTGGACAGCGCGACGAGCTGGGCGCCGAACTCGTGCAGCCGCGCGGCGGTGGCCGCGCCGACCGCGCCGAAGCCCTGCACCGCGATCCGCGCCCCGGCGACCTGTTTCCCGGCGCGCTCCAGCGCGGCCAGCGCCGCTTCGGCGACGCCGTGCCCGGTCACCCCGAGCTGGTCGTAGGGCACCCCGCCGAGGGCTTCCGGGACGCCGACGGCCGCGCCGCGATCGGCGAGCTCGTCCTGGATGATCGCCGCGTCGTGCTCGGTCATCCCCATGTCCAGCCCGGCGACGTAGCTGGCCGGGATCTGGTCGGCCAGCCGCCGCGCGAACGCGCGCACCACGGCTTCCTTGTCGGGCGAGTCCGGGTCGGCGACGATCCCGGCCTTCGCACCGCCGTGGAAGAGGTCGACCGCCGCCCACTTCCAGGTCATCACGCGCGCCAGCCGCGCGACCTCGCCGACGGTCACCGTCGGCGCCATGCGGGTGCCGCCCTTGCCGGTGCCGCGCGCGGTGTTGTCGATGACCAGCACGCCCCGCATCCCGGTGCGCGCGTCGGAGACGCAGACGACCTTCTCCGGGCCCCACTCGTCGATCTCCTGCAACAGGTCGACCACGGTTGTCCCTTCCTACACGCAGTTGTGCTCGGGCCGGACCTCGGCGCCGTCGAAGCGGCGCACGTCGAGACCGGAGACGTCGATCGGTGGTGTGCGGCCCAGCACCAGGTCGCGCATCACCTCGCCGACCGCCGGGCTCTGCAGGAAGCCGTGCCCGGAGAAGCCGGTGGCGTAGAAGAACCGGCCGGAGTTGCCGACCAGCGCGTTGTGGTCCGGGGTGATCTCGTAGAGCCCGGCCCAGCCGTGCGCCACGCCCGCCTCGGCGACCCGCGGAGCCCGCCGAGCGACGGCTTCGCTGAGCCGCCCCAACCAGCGGTCGTCGGTGCCGAGCCGGAACCCGAACTCCTCGTCCGGATCCGACATGCCCACCAGCAGGCCGGGCCCTTCCTCGTGGAAGTAGAAGCTGGTGGCGAAGTCGATGGTGAACGGCAGCTTCGGCGGCAGGTCCGGCATCGGCTCGGTGACCAGGATCTGCCTGCGCAGCGGACGCACCGGCAGCCGCACCCCGGCGAGCTCGCCGACCTCCGCCGACCAGGCCCCGGCCGCGCACACCACCGTCGAGGTGCGCACCTCGCCCTGATCGGTGAGCACACCGCTGATCTCGCCGCCGCGCGTCTCGATGCCGGTCACCGAAACCCCGCGCCGCAGCACCGCCCCGTGCTCGCGGGCCGCCCTGGCGTAGCCCTGCACCACGCCCTCGGGCGTGCAGTGCCCGTCGGTGGGGGAGAAGGCCGCGGCCAGCAGGCCCTCCGGCGACACCAGCGGCGACAGCTCGCACGCCTCGGCGACGGTCAGCATCCGGCTCGGCACGCCCAGCGAGTTCTGCAGCGCCACGCTGCCCTCGAACGCGGCGACGTCGGCCGGATCCGACAGCAGGAACAGGTACCCCTGCTGCTTGAGATCGATGTCGCCGCCGGGCCGCCGCGCGAAGTCCTCGAAGGCCCGCAGGCTGCGCTGCCCGAGCTCGATGTTGACCGGATCGGAGAACTGCGCCCGGACACCGCCGGCCGCCTTGCTGGTGCTGCCCGAACCGAGTTCGTCGCGCTCCAGCAACAGCACGTCCGCGCCGGCTTCGGCGAGGTGGAAGGCGGTGCTCACGCCCACCGCCCCGCCGCCGACGACCACGACTTCCGCAGCGGCCGGGAGCATTAGTTCCCGCCGAGTTCCGGGGGCAGCCGGTAGTCGAGCTCGGGCTCGACGGTGTCGACGTCCATCTGGGCCTTTTGCAGCTTGCCGGAGAAGTCCCAGTTCAACGACTGCCAGCGGGTGAACTGGTCGAGCACCCAGATGCCCGACTGGCGACTTCCGTTGCCGGACTTGCCGTTCCCGCCGAACGGCAGGTGCGCCTCGGCGCCGGAGGTCGAGTTGTTCACGCTGAGCATGCCCGCCCCGATGCCCTGCCGGAACCGGAACGCCTTGGCCGGGTCGGTGGTGTAGATCGCCGCCGACAGCCCGTAGCCGGGCGCGTTGCCGAGCTCGATGGCCTCGTCGAGCGTGTCGTAGGCGGTGATGCCGACGATCGGGCCGAAGGTCTCGTTGCGGAAGATGTGGTCGTCGGTGCGCATCCCGTCCACCAGCACCGGGTGGTAGTACAGCCCGGCGGCCGGGTCGCCGCGGAAACCGCTGCGCGGCTTGTCGTTCCCGATCCGGCCGACGGCGTCCGAGCCCAGCGTGGTGTGGTGCGGCTGCAGGGTGTCCAAGATGGACTCGAAGTTGTCGGCGAACTTCTGGTCCAGCATCGGCCCGTAGAGCACGTCGCCGCCGGGCTCGCCGACGGTGGCCGCGCGCAGCGCCTCGTCCAGGCGCCGGGTGAACTCGTCCTTGACGTCGCGGTGCACGATCAGGTTGCCCAGCGAGGTGCAGCGCTGACCGGCCGTGCCCCAGCCGGAGAACAGCGCGCCCTCCACGGCCAGGTCCAGGTCGGCGTCCTCGGTGACGATCATCGGGTTCTTCCCGCCCAGCTCCAGGCACGGGTTCTGCAGGTGGCGGCCGCACAGCTCGCCGACCCGGGTGCCGACGGCGCTGGAGCCGGTGAAGCCGACCTTGTTGACCGTGCCCGCTTCGAGCGAGGCCTCCAGGCCCTTGAAGGTCGCCTCGCCGTCGGTGTAGACGAGGTTGAGGACGCCCTTGGGGACCCCGGCCTTCCACGCGAGCTCGGCGACCGCGCGGGCCGCACCGGCCGCGTACTCGGCGGGCTTCCACACGACCGCGTTGCCGCACAGCAGCGCCGGCACCAGGTACCAGGACGGGACCGCCACCGGGAAGTTGCCCGCGGTGATCACCACGGCCACGCCGACCGGCACGCGGAAGGTGAACAGCTGCTTGTCGGGCATCTCCGACGGCACGGTCTGCCCGTAGAGCCTGCGGCCCTCGCCGAGGAAGAAGTCGCAGGTGTCGACGATCTCCTGGACCTCGCCGAGCGCTTCGGCGTAGGGCTTGCCGATCTCGCGGGTCACCAGCTTCGCGAGGGACTCCTTGTTCGCCTCGACCAGGCGGCCGAGCCCGGCGATGACGCGACCGCGGACCGGCGCGGGCACCTGGGACCACTCCTTCTGCGCCCGCTGGGCCTGCTCGGTGGCGGCCACCAGCGTGTCGGGGGTGCCCAGGGCGACCTTGGCGACGACGTCGTCGAGGTTCGCGGGGTTCTTCGAGAGGTACTCGCCTCCGCCGTCGACCACCTCCGGGGCGTCCGGGCCGATCACGGAGCTCAACGTCGCCTGCACCGCCATGCACCTCTTCCAGGTCGGGATCACCCTGCTCGGGATAACGCTGAGATCACCGTAGAACGACGGAGCGTGTTCTGTTGAGGATCAGAAGAGTGATTTCTCGTCGGTCTGAGCACCAGTGATGCTGGGGCTGCTGATGAGGCGGGTGGGGCTTCCGGCAGGGCGGCCGGTGTGCCAGCGTCGGTGCGCATGGAGCTGCTCACCGACGCGGACGTGGCCGCCGTCCTCGACTACGACACCGCGATCGCCTCGCAACGGCTTGCCTTCGAATCCCTGGGCCGAGGGGAGGCCCAGCAGGCCGCGAAGACGGCGATCCGCACAGGTCAGGACACCGCCCTGTCGTACCTGTGCCGGCTCTCGCCCCGGCACGGCCCGGTCGCCAAGCTGGTCTCGGTCAACCCCGGCAACGCCGAGCGCGGACTGGCTTCGATCAACGCCACGGTCCTGGTGCTCGACGCGGAGACCGGGGCGTTGGCCGCGACGATGTCGGGCACCGCGCTCACCGAGATCCGCACCGCCGCGGGCAGCGCCGTCGCGATCGACGCCCTCGCCCGGGCTGAGGCGGACGTGCTGGCGGTGATCGGCTCCGGCGTCCAGGCCCGCGCCCACGTCCGCGCGATCTCCCGGGTCCGCCCGCTGGCCGAGGTCCGCATCCACAGCCGCGACGCGACCCGCCGCGAGACCACGGCCGCCGAGCTGGCTGCCGAACTCGACCTCGACGTTCGCCCGGCCGCCACGCCCGCCGAGGCGGTCCGCGACGCGGCGGTGGTCGTCGCCTGCACCCTCAGCCCGGACCCCGTCGTCCCCACCGAAGATCTGGCCCCGGGCGCCACGGTGGTGAGCGTCGGCAGCTTCGAACCGCACCGCCGCGAAGTCGACGCCGACCTCCTGCGCACCGCCACCACCATCGTCGTCGACGACGTCGACACGGCCATCCACCACGCAGGCCCGATCATGACGGCCCTCGATTCCGGCCACATCACCCACGACGCGCTGATCCCACTCGGCGCCATCCTCACCGGGCAACACCCGGCCCGAAAATCCGCCCACGACCGCATCTTCTACAACAGCGTCGGCATAGCAGCCCAAGACGCAGCAGCAGCCCACGCAGTGCTGGGAAAGCTGTAGTGCCACCCGACCGGCTTAAAGATCATGCGAGCACGTGAATAAGCCTTGTCCGCCCCGATCACCTACCCAAAGCTGACCGCATGAAACTACGCAAGGTGTCCGGGTGCGAGGAGAAGACCTGTCCGGGCGTGTACCTGTCCGACCGGGGAACAGCGGTGGTTCAAGGCATGCACTTGCCTGCGGCCGAGGGACTAGAGTTCAGCGACGGCGAGACCGCAGTCGAGTTGCCAACACGGATAATTCTGGGGGCTGTCTCCTCCCTGGTGGAGTGCCCCGGCATCAGCAAGGATGAGCTGCGGCGTCTGAGGGAGGCCTTGAAGTGATCGTGAGTGGGGAAGAACTGGGTAGGCTTTTCGACGAGTGTCAGCGGTCCGCCTGGAGGTTCGAGTGCCAGCAGACTTACACGATCCCGCGAGAGCAGGACGGAATCCGTCGCTGGCGTGCGGGTGAGCCGCAGCCCGAGGATCACAACGTCCGCTGGCACGGCACGGTCGGGGAGATCGTGGACTCCGGTCGCAGCATCGGCCGTGCTCGCGTGGTTCGTCGCCCGTTGAGCGAATACCTGCGCTACCAGCTGGATTGGGGCATCCCGGGCAACATCGAGGCGGGCGAGGACATTCGGATCCTCGACGTGACCGAGCTGGACCTCGACCTGCCTGATCAGGACTTCTGGATCTTCGACGACTCGATCGTCGTCCATCTCAACTTCGAGTCGGACGGTACGCTCATCAACCTTGAGCGGATCGAGGACCCGGACCTGACGCAGTACCTGGAATTGCAAGAGCGGGCGTTGGCTCACGCCGTCCCGCTCAGTGAGTGGAATGCTCGGACCTGACAACGATCAGCACCGCAAGAACCTTGCTGACACGCTGAAGCAGCTGCGCAAAGCGGCCGGGCTCTCGGGGGAGAGGCTGGCCGCTCGCGCTGCCATGTCACAACCGAAGATCAGCCGCATCGAATCCGGCAAGACCGTGCCCACCGTTTCCGACGTGGAACGGATCGTTCAGGCACTGGACGTTCCTGCGGAGGCACGGGCGGAACTTCTCGCGCTGACCCGTTCGGCGAACGTTGAATACACGTCCCTCCGTTCCTCCGCGCGCATGGGAATCTGGCGGGGTCAGGCCGAGATCAAATCCTTGGCCGAGTCTTCCTCCGTCGTGCGGCAGTTCCTTCCCGCGATTCCGTCCGGCCTAATCCAGACTCGCGACTACGCGCGGGCCGTCCTCACTCCAGGAGTGGAAGGGCGGCCCGCGCGGGACGTCGAACGAGCTGTGGAAGCGCGCATGGACAGCCAAACCGCGCTGAACGATGAGTCCCGCAAGTTCCTCTTCCTCCTGACTGAGCAGGCGGTCCGGCTCAAGCGCGCGGAGGCCGACGTCATGGTTGGACAGCTCCGTCATCTGGTTCAGGTGGCGGAGCTGCCGAACGTGGAGTTGGCGATCTTGCCCAGTGCGGCGCTGGTGAGCGCTTCTCCGCTCAACGTGTTCGTGGTGTACGACGACCGCCTGGTGATGACCGAGATCTTCGCCGGCGAGATCGCGTTGCGCGATTATCGGGACATTTCCTACCACTTGAACCTGTTCGAGCATTTTTTGGAACGGTCTGTATCTGGAAATGAAGCGCATAGCCTCCTGAATTCCGTGGCTGATGAGTTTATGCGAAGGCCTGACTAGAAGTGGATTCCTGGATTCCGGGGCTTCTACCTTCGAATCATGGTGAAAGTGCCACTGGATTCGTTGGCGATGTGTCGGGCGCGGGAGTGCGATGCGGTTCTGATCGACGGGCGGGACTGGCTCGTGTGTCCGGTCGGTGGTCCGGGGTGCTTTCGGGTTGTGGCTGCGCTGGACCAGATCGCGTGGGACGCGCTCGAGGTGCACGTGGAGAACCACTTCTCCGCGGGTGCGTGTCCGTGTTGTGGGCGTTGAGGTTGGGGGTGGTGTGCTTCCCTTGGTGAGGGCTGTGTTTTCGAGGAGGTCATGAGTGGGGTTTGCGGAGCGGTTCGAGGCCGAGTTGGCGGGGGTGGAGCTTCCCGGGCGGGTGGGGATCGCCTGTTGGGATCTGCGGGAGGACGTGCCCGTGCTGCGGGGGGCCGAGGTCGAAGTGCACTCGGCGAGCACCATCAAGGTGCTGGTGATGATCGCGGCGTTGCGGGCCGTCGCCGACGGGCGGCTCGACCTGGATCGGCTCGTGGATTTGCCGCGCGAGCGGACCCGGGGGACCGGGGTGCTGTTCGAGATGCCCAGCGTCGCTTCGGTGTCCTTGCGGGACCTGATCGCGCTCATGATCGTCGTCAGCGACAACGGGGCCACCAACGCCGTCATCGACGAGGTCGGATTCCCCGCGATCGCCGAATGCATCGCGGATCTGGGCTGCACGGGAACGCGCGTCGAACGGCACATCATGGACACCGAGGCACCCGGCGTCCTGCGGACCACCGCGCTCGACCAGGCGCGCGTCATGGCCGCCCTCGCCCTGGGCGCAGCGCTGCCCCCGACCGAGACCGAGCACGCGCTGGGCGTGCTCGCGCGCCAGCAGGTCGTGGACCGAATCCCGTTGCGGCTGCCCGAGAACGCGCGCTGCTGGAACAAGACCGGCGAGATCAAGGGGCTGCGCCACGACGTCGCGCTGCTCAGCACCGACGACACCCCGCAGGTCGTGCTCGCCGTGCTCATCGACCAGCTCACCGACCCGGTGTCCACGAAGGGCTACCGAGGCGGCGACGGCGTCGAAGCCGCCGCCGCCATCGGAGAAGCCGCCTGGCGGACCCTCGCCCAGCCCGGCGAGAGGATTCAGCCCAGCACGGGATCCCACGGCGTCGAAGGCGCGTAGAGCGACCGGATCCCGCTCAGCGGGGCGTTGTGCCGCAACTCCTCGTCGCGGTAGCGGGCCACCTGCTCGTGCCAGTTGAGGATGCCGGCCAGCCAGTCCTGGAGCTCCTCGGCGTGCTCGTTCAACGCCTTCTGCGCCTCCGGCGAGACCTGGCGCTCCTCGTACAGGGCGGGCAGTTCCACGTCGATGACGTGCCGGAACTGCTCCATCCTGGCGTTGAACAGCTCGTGCACGATCTCGAACGCGCGGTCCTGGTCGCAGTCCAGGAAGTTCTGGACCACCAGGACCGCGTTGTGCACCTCGCCCTCGAACTCGACCTCCTTGCGGTAGGAGAACACGTCGTTGAGCAGCGTCGCGCAGTCGATCGCCGAGTTCTCCAGGTTCTGCACCGCGCGGGTCTCGTACAGCTCCGGCGGCACGACGTCGCCGTGCGAGAAGCGGGCCAGGCTGATCGTCATGTCCGAACCGAACGTCGCCCGCCGCATCTCCACGTAGTCCACCGGATCCGGGATGTGGTTGAGCGCCTGGTTGTCCAGCTCCCACACCCAGCTGTCGATCATCACCTCGACCGCGTCCCGCAACGACGCCCGCTCCCGGGCGTTCATCGGTGCCGTCGTGCGCCGCCACAGGTCCGCCAGACCGCGCTCCATCATGTTCACCGGCACGATCCCGGGCTCGCCCGAGTCGGTCATGATCTGCTTCAACCGCTGGTTCTGCGCCTTCGCGCCGGTGATGTCGCGGGCGTGGCCGTACCGCTGCGGGTAGAGGTCGTCGCCGTAGGTGCCCCACACCAGCCAGTGCGAGGCCAGGTCCAGCTCCTCCAGGCTCGCGTCCGGGTCGAGCCCGGCGGCGCACAGCGGCAGGTCGTTGAACCGCACCGCCGCCTCGTCCCACACCGGCTGGACCTCGGTGAACATCCCCATCTCGCGCGACCAGTCCACCGCGTGCTCGCGGGCGACGTCCAGGTGCGAGCACAACCGCAGCTCGAACGGAACCTCCAGCTGCGGCCGCCGCACCGGGCCAACCGGCTGGTACGGGACGTGGTTGAAGCTCCGAAAGCGTTGCGGCGTGGTCGATGCCAGCGACTTGGCGATGTAGGCCCCCGCCGTGCCCAAGCCCGTCGGCCCGCCCAGCACCGCCGTCGACCCGCCGCCCTCGGGGTAGCGGCCGGAGGCCATGTGCCACTCGTGCCCGCCGGACTGCCAGTCCTGCAAGCCCTTGGCGTAGCCCAGCACCGCGAACCGCCCGGCCGGATCCACCCCGTGCTCCTCGAGCAGTCTCGGGATCTCGGTGACCGCGGTGTGCTCGAACTGGTGCATCCGGGAGGTCAGCAGGTCGTTGACGGTCTCGGCGGCCTCCTGCGTGTCGATGCCCAGGAACCGCTCGAAGACCAGCACGCCGTTGCTCAGCTCGCCCTCGTCGGTGACCTCGCGCTCGTAGGAGAACAGGTCGTTGCGCAGGTGCACCGCGTCGGAGAACGTGTCCCGCAGGACCTTCAGCGGCCGGGTCCCGGCGAGTTCCGCCGGGACCTCCATCCCCACCGCGTGCTCGACCAGGTTCGCCGACCACGGGGCGCCGCCGACCTTGCGGCGCATCTCGATGTACTCGATGGGGTTGGACAGCCGGCCCTCGCTGATGTTGTGCAGCTCCCACAGCGACTCGTCCAGCAGCGCCTTGGTGCTCTCGGCGAACCGGCGGCGCCAGTCGACGCTCATCGACGGCACCGTGCGCCGCCACAGATCCGCCAGACCCGCCTCCAC
Organism: Saccharopolyspora sp. ID03-671; assembly: GCF_045278815.1. NCBI lineage: Bacteria > Bacillati > Actinomycetota > Actinomycetes > Pseudonocardiales > Pseudonocardiaceae > Saccharopolyspora > Saccharopolyspora sp. ID03-671. The sequence goes on along the minus strand of NZ_CP134054.1, from coordinate 920,464 downwards.
CGGGTTCGTCGGCTCCTCGGTGATCTCCCCCTCCACCGGCATGAACGCGCGCAACCGGTCGAGGTGCTCGCGGGCCGCGGTGAGGTCCGGATCGCGCTTGTAGAGCTCGACGAAGTGGTCGTCGAAGTAGAACACCCACACGTACCAGTCGGTGACCAGGTCCAGCTCGTCACCGTCGCAATCGGGGTGGGTGTAGGCGCACAGCAGCGCGTAGTCGTCGCGATCCAGGTCGGCCTCGGTCCAGATCTCCTTGCCCTGCTGCGGGACGTCGATCATCTCCATGCGCCGGGCCCACTGCTTGGTGTGCTCGCGCGCGCGTTGCAGGTTCGGGTTCAGGCGGGCCGGGTAGGACAGGTAGAACTCGGGCAGTCGGAACGACATGGGTCAGCGGCCTCCCAAGGGATGTGCACCGTCGCCGCAGACGCAACCAGTCCCGTCCAGCGCGGCCAATGCCTGGCCGCGGTTGGCACACGATCGGGATGTGACATCGCCCGCCCGGCCCAGTCCCAAGATCACCGATGGTGCACGATCACACCGTCCACCATCGTCAGATCCACCCCGCAGGACGCGATCTCCGCCGCAGGCAGCGCGAACGGATCGGCGTCGAGCAGCACCAGGTCGGCCGCCTTGCCGACCTCGATCGTGCCGGTGCTGCCCTCGACGTGGTTCACCCACGCCCCGCCCGCCGTGCAGGCCGCCAGCGCGTCGACGAGCTGCAGCGATTCGCCCGGGCCGAGGGCATCGTCCGAGCCGGGCTCGCAGCGGTTGACCGCCACGTGGACGCCCAGCATCGGGTCGGCCTCCGACACCGGCCAGTCGCTGCCCACCGCCAGCACCGCGCCCGCCGCGCGCAGCGAGCGGAACGGGTACTGCCACGAGGTGCGGGTGTGGCCGAGCCGGGGCGCGGTCAGCTCGGTCATCGCCGCGTCCTGGACCGCCCAGCGCGGCTGGATCGTCGCGGCCACCCCGAGTTCCCGGAAGCGGGGGAGATCGCCCGGATGGACCACCTGGACGTGGGCGATCTGGTGACGCAGCGCGGGATCGCTCCCGCGGACCGCGTCCAGCGCGTCGCGCACCGCCCGATCGCCGACCGCGTGGAAGTGCAGCTGGAAGCCCTCGGCGGTCAGCGCGGGCACCGCCTCCGCCAGCTCCTCCGGGGACACGAACGACAGGCCCCGACCGTCCCGCCCCAGGTAGGGCAGGCGCAGCGCGGCCGTGGCGTTCTCGCACACCCCGTCCTGCATGATCTTGACCGTCTCGGCCCGGAACCGCTCGCCCCGCGCCCGCTTGCGGCGCTCCACCAGATCCGGCACCTGTTCCGGTCCGCGATCGCGGTCCCACCACAGCGCGCCGCGCACCTTGCCGGTCAGCATGCCCCGCTCGTCCGCGGTGACGTACGTGCTCAGCAGGTCGTCGTAGCCCAGGTAGCGGCCGATGATCGCGTCGTGCCACGACGTCACGCCGCGCGCGTGCAGGTGCCGCTGCCCCTCGGCCAGGGCGTCGAGGTGCTCCTGGGCACCGGTGACCGGCAGCACGTGCTCCATCAGGCGGGTCGCGCCCTCGTGCAGGGTGCCGTCGGGACGCCCGGCCGGGTCGCGCTCGATGCGCCCGTCCGGCGGATCCGGGGTGTCCCGGCCGATGCCGGCCAGCCGCAGCGCCACCGAGTTCACCCACGCACCGTGGTGATCGCGGTTGACCAGGTACGCGGGCCGGTCCCCGGTCACCGAGTCCAGCGCCCGCCGGGTCGGCGTCCCGCCCGGGAACTGCGCCACGTCCCAGCCGCCGCCGAGCAGCCACGGCGAGTCCGGGCGGGCGGCGAGGTGCTCGGCGACCAGCCGCAGGCAATCGGCCGCCGACTCGGCCCCCGAGAGGTCGCAGCGCCCGTGCAGCAGGCCGCCGAAGACCGGGTGCACGTGCGCGTCGTGGAACCCCGGCAGCAGCAACCGGCCGCGCAGCGAGATCACGTCGGTGCGCGGGCCGATCCGCTCGCGCACCGCGTCCGCACCGACGGCCGCGATCCGGCCGTCGCGCACCAGCACCGCATCGGTGAACGACCGCGCGGCGTCCATCGTGGCCACCGGGCCACCCAAGAACGCCACCTCACCGACCATGAGCTGATTGTCGCAGCAGGTCGGTGCGGTGGCGCCGGTCAGTTCCGGACAGGCGGCCTAGACGCGCTCGCCGGTGATGGCGGCGACGGCGCGTTCGCGCTGCGGTTCGGTGACCTCCGGGAGCTGGAAGCCCCGGGCGCGGATGTGGTTGAGCAGGTCGGGCTCCGGCGCCACGCCGTGTTGACGCAGGTAGTAGGCCACCGCGCCCGGCCAGATCCAGGTCCCGTCGGTGTGGAAGGTCATCGGCACCGCGCCGGTGCGCTGCCGGTCCAGCCGGTCGTCGTCGTAGCTGCGCGCGGCCAGCACGACCGGGGCAGTCTCCAGGTACTCCGCCACTCGATCGGCCTCCGCGCGACCGATCTCGGCACGCTCGGTGATCGGGTTGCCGCGGTCGTCGAAGACCTCCGCGGTGCGCAGCGGCGGGCCACCGGCCTGCGGGGGCCCGGGTTGCGGCGATCCGACCTGCGGGGCGGCCTCGCCGGCGAGCCAATGCGGGGTGGCGGCCGCCGGGCGCGGGTGCAGCCGCAGCTCCTCCGCGCGGGCGGAGGGCGGGGGAGGGGTCTGCCATTCGGGTTCGCGGTCGCCGTTGAAGTCGACCGCGTAGCTGCCGGGCCGCTGCAGCCGGTAGACCGCGCTGACCCAGGTGCCCCGATCGGGCTGGTACATGCCGCGCCGCAGCCGCTCGAACAGCGGACCCGCCTCCGGGGGCGCGGCGAGCGGGATCGCGCTGCCGTTGGGCGCGATCAACCGGCACACCGTCTCGACGTGGCCGCCGAGGGAGCGGTACTCCGTCGTGGACTCGTGCCAGCCGGGTGGAAGCGCGCGCACGATCACCCGGCCGATCTCCTGGATCAACTGCTGCTGCGTGGCTTCATCCAGCGATCCCGGCGGCTCAGGTTGGCTCATGACTCCCATCCTTCCAGTCGTGCAGCGAGGCGGTGCACGCCGTTCCCCGAGTCCGGATTCGACCCTTCCGCTCCGGGATGTCGGATTCGCGAAATCGGGGCGAAGGCATCACGAGCGCCTTCGGGTGGAAGCTTAGGACCAACGCGCCGCCGGCGGGGGCCGGTTGAGTTGATCTCGTTACGCAGCAACCGGATACGCCCGTTTTACCGGCCGTCATGCACCCGTTCCGACGTCGTAACGGTTGTCCGAACCGACGATTGTTGACAATCTCTCACCCCCGGCCTTAGCTTCGAGCCATTGGGCGGACGCGGGAGGTGGACTCATGCGAACCGAGTTGAAGAGCTTTCCGCGTCCGACCCGGTCTGCGGACCTTCTCCTCACGATCAGACTCCTCGAATTAGCACGTAGCTGATCGGCTTCGACGAACCACACAGGGCGGATATCCGCCCTATCTCGTCGTTGCCCGATCGCGTTACCCCGTCTCGTATGCGCTCTGAAAGGAGGTATCGCCCATGGGACTCGTCGGCGGCGAACCGCTCATGAAGGTGACCTGGACGGATCCGGTGACAGGCAGCAACGGCTTCCTCGTCGTGCACAGCCTGGTGTCGGGTCTCGCCACCGGCGGGACCAGGATGCGTGCCGGTTGCACGATGGAAGAGGTCGAGCACCTGGCGCGCGGCATGGCCCGCAAGACCGCTGTCTTCGAGTTGCCCGTGGGTGGGGCGAAGGGCGGCATCGACTGCGACCCGAAGGACCCGCAGGCCAAGGGAGTGCTCCGGCGCTACCTCCAGGCGATGCGCCCGTGGCTGGACGCGCACTGGGTGACCGCCGAGGACCTCGGCGTGCCGCAGCACCTGATCGACGACGCGTTCGAGGAGCTGGGGATGCACCAGTCCTACCACGCGGCCATCCGCCGGTCCCCGGACGTGGAGCGCACGCTGCGCCGGGTGCGGGCCGGGCTCAACGCGCCGGTGCCGGGCGGGCTGCTGCTCGGTGACGTCGTCGGCGGTTACGGCGTCGCCCAGTGCTGCCTGGGCGTGGTGCACGCCCGCGACTGGGCTGCGGAGGAGACCACCGTGGCCGTGCAGGGCGTGGGCACGATGGGCGGCGGCGCCGCCTTCTACCTGCACGAGGCGGGGCTGAAGGTGGTGGCGATGGCCGACGCGGCCGGAACCCTCTACCACCCGGACGGGCTGGACGTGCCGACGCTGCTGGAGGCCCGCGACCGGTTCGGCGAGATCGACCGCGACCAGGTCCCCGCCGGTGTGGAGCTGCTGCCGCGCGACGCGGTGCTCTCCCAGGAGGTCGACGTCCTGATCCCGGCGGCGGTGTCCTTCGCGATCGGCACCGACCGGGTGCCGGACGTGGCGGCGCGGGTGATCGTCGAGGCGGCCAACAACCCGGTCACGCCCGAGGCGGAGGAACTGCTGGCCACCCGCGGGATTCCGGTCATCCCGGACTTCGTGGCCAACGCCGGTGCCGCGGCGTGGGCGTGGTGGCTGCTGCTCGGGCGGGTCGACGCCGATCCCGTGCTGTCCTTCCAGGTGCTGCGCGAGGAGATGCTGGCCAAGATCCCGCTGCTGCTGGCGGCCTGGGACACCGAGGGGCACACGCCGCGCGACGCGGCGCTGATGCTGGCCGAGCAGCGCACCGAGCAGAACCGGGTCGCCGAGGAGAGCGGGGAGGCCCTGCTGAGCATTCCGTGACGACCAGCGGTGCGGTCCCCGGGTTCACGCGACCCGGGGACCGCGTCGTTCGAACTCGAAAAGTCTTGTGGCGGACCGGGTACGGTCTCATGCTGACCGCCTGCGATCAACGTGTGACAACCTGCTACCACGGTGCTAGCGTGACTCGTGGTTGCGGTTTTGGTCCTTGCAGTACTGGAAGAGTGCCTGCCAGAACGCAGGCGCTTTTTTTGTGCCGCGGTGCCTGGCTCCGCGCGCTGCCGGTGATCAGCTCTGCCAACCAGGGGTCTGCGCGGTGTTGACCCCGGCCAGCAGAAACGGGAGAACAAGGAATGGCTAGCGGTACGGTCAAGTGGTTCAACGCTGAGAAGGGCTACGGGTTCATCACCCCCGACGGCGGTGGCTCTGACGTCTTCGCCCACTACTCCGCCATCGACGCCACCGGTTTCCGCACGCTGGAGGAGAACCAGCGCGTGGAGTTCGAGATCGCGCAGGGCCCCAAGGGTCCTCAGGCGGCGGGCATCCGCACCGTCTGACTCGCTGCAGTCCTCGACGAGCGGCGGGCCGTGACCGCCGGTCCGCCGCTCACCGCAGATGATCTTCCTCTCGCCGATCACCGGCGAGTTTCACCCGATGGGGCAGGGTGTCGCGGGGTAGCCTCGGGGCTCGCTGACGTTTGACCAGATGCGAGGTTCCGGGGAATGCCCCTGCGTGTGGTTGTCGCCGGTGCGTCCGGTGTGGTCGGAAGAGCTCTGCTGCCGCAGCTGCGGGAGCGCGGTCACCACGTGACGGCGCTGTCGCGCAGAGCCGACCGGCTGAACGAGCTGTCCGCCGACGAGGTCGTGGCCGTCGACCTGCTCGAACCCGATGCGCTGCGGATCCAGCTGCGCCGGTGCGCTCCCGACGTGGTGATCGACCAGACCTCGGCGTTCGGCGCCGCCGATCCGCAGGAGGCGTTGCGGCGCACCGCGAAACTCCGCGAGCGCGGCTGCAAGAACCTCCTCGACGCCGCCGTGGCGGCCGGGGCCCGCCGGTTCATCGCCCAGGGCATGACCGCGGCCTACCGCGCGCACGGGCACGACGTGCTCGACGAGGAATCCCCGCTGTGGATCGACGCCCCCGGAGCCTGGGGCGAGCTGGTGCGGGCGCTGGCCTCGATGGAGGAGGAGCTGTTCACCCGCTCCGGCATCGAGGGCATCTCGCTGCGCTACGGCGCCCTGTACGGCCCGGACACCCAGTACGCGCCCGGTGGTGACGTGCACGCGCGGGTGGTCGGCAGCGAGCTGCCGCTGGTCGGCGACGGGGTCGGGCTCACCTCCTTCACCCACGTGGAGGACGCCGCGGGGGTGATCCTGGAACTGCTCGAAGGCGGCGATCCGGGCGCCTACAACGTCGTCGACAACGAGCCGGCCGAGTCCTGCGAATGGCTGCCGGCCTACGCCCGCATGGCCGGAGCCCCGGCCCCGGTCGCGCTGACCCTGGAGCAGGCCCAGTCCCAGCTGGACTGGCTGACCGTCCACCAGCTCACCGAGCAGCGCGGCGCGACGAACTTCCGCCTCCGCGAAACCCTGGGCTGGAAGCCCACCTGGCCCAGCTGGCGCGAAGGCTTCGCCGCCCTCTTCGGCCTCTGGCCCTCCTGACCCACAACACCACCGCGACGCCGCCGCTGCTCCGACGCCGCCCTGCGGGAGCTCTCGGTTGGGGTGGTGCTCGACAGAGGGCAGTTTTTCCTCGAATCACCTGAGATCAATGTCCGTTTTGTCCGGACAGTTCGAGGAAAAACCGCCCCCTGCCGGGGGGCTCACCCGAAGACGGCGTCGTGGAGGAGTTCCACCGGGTGCCGTGCCTGGCGCCCGGTGCCGTGGGCGACCTGCTGGCGGCAGGAGACGCCGGTGGCCGCCACGGTCGCCTCGGGAGCGTCCTCGATGGCCGGGAACAGGCGTTGGCCGCCGATGGTCATCGACATCTCGTAGTGCTCGGTCTCGAAGCCGAACGAACCCGCCATCCCGCAGCACCCGGCGTCGAGCACCTCGACCTCCGACAGCGACCGGAGAACCCGGGCCGACGACGCCGTGCCCAGCACCGCCTTCTGGTGGCAGTGCCCGTGGAACAGGACCTTCTCCGGTCCGCGCCGGGGCGTGAGCGTGCCGTCGTCGAGGGCTTCGGCCAGCAGGTCCTCGACGAGGCCCGCGCTGCCCGCCACCCGGGAATCGCCCAGCAGCTTCGGGTGCTCGTCGCGCAGCGTCGACACGCACGAGGGCTCGCAGCCCACGATCCGCACACCCCGCTCGGCCTCCGGCACGAGCGTCGACACCAGCTTCCCGGCGACCTCCTCCGCCCGGGGGAGAAGGCCTTTCGAGATCTGCGGCCGCGCGCAGCACACCCCCGACTCGACCCGGACCCGCCACCCGGCGTGCTCCAGCAGCCGGATCGCCGCCCGCCCGATGTCCGGCTCGGTGTGGCTGGTGAACGAGTCGGCCAGGAACACCACCTCGCCCCGCTCACCCGGGGTGACACCCGCAGCGGTGGGCGTGGCCGGCCGGGAGCGGTTCCAGCGCAGCAGGTCGTTCCGGCGGAAGGAGGGGAGCGGACGGCGGCCGTCGATACCGACGACCTTCTGCATCAGCGCCCGCACCGGCCCGGGCCGGGCGAGCAGGTTGGTCAGCGGTGCGGCCATCGCGCCCAGCCGGTAGAGCTGCCGGGTGGCGCCGAAGACCCGGCTCCGCAGGTCGGTGCCGTGCTGGGCGTGGTGATGGGCCAGCGCCTCGCTCTTGAGCGTCGCCATGTCCACCGACATCGGGCATTCGTGCTGGCAGGCCTTGCACTCCAGGCACAGGTCGAGCACCTCCTTGAGCCGCTCGTCGCCCAGCGCCGCGCGCGGATCGGGTTCCGACAGCGCCAGCACCAGCGCGTTGGCGCGGCCCCGGGTGGAGTGCTCCTCGTCGCGGGTGGCCATGAACGAGGGGCACATCGCTCCGCCCGAGGTCTCGGGCTTGCGGCAGGCGCCGATGCGCTGGCAGCGCTCGGCCTCGCCGCGCATCCCGCCGTAGCGGGTGAAGTCGAAGTGGGTGTCCAGCGACGCGGCCACCGGGATCGTGGGCTCGCGCAGGTTGTCGGTCATCGGCGGCGCGTCGACGATCTTGCCCGGGTTCATGATGCCCTCGGGGTCGAACAACGCCTTGACCTCCCGCATCGCCTCGTAGACGGTGTCGCCGAAGATCTTGCGGTTGAACTCGCTGCGGGCGTAGCCGTCGCCGTGCTCGCTGGAGTTGACCCCGCCGTAGGACAGCGCCAGGTCGCAGACCTCCTCGGCGACCGCGCGCATGGTGGCGACCTGGTCGGGGCGGGTGAGGTCCATGAACGGCCGCACGTGCAGGCACCCGGCGGAGGCGTGGCCGTAGAACCCGGCGCGCAGCCCGTGGTCGTCGAGGATCTGGGCGAACTTGGCGGTGTACTCGGCGAGGTGCTCCGGCGGCACGGCGGTGTCCTCGACGAAGGCCACCGAGCGCTCGGTGGAGCGACCCGCGGCCATCAGCAGGCCGAGGCCGGACTTGCGCAGCGCGCGCAGCGGGGCCAGTTCGGCGTCGGTGGCGGCCAGTCGGGTGGCGTAGCCGTGGCCCTCGGTGCGCCAGGTGGCCACGAGCTCCTCGGCTCCCGCGCGGGCCTCCTCGATCGTGTCGCCGTAGAACTCGGCGAACATCAGCGCCCGCGGATCGCCGTCCAGCGCGTCGAAGAGGTGCGCGTGCTGCGGTGATCTCCGGGCCAGGTCGAGGATGAAGTTGTCCACCATCTCGATCCCGGCGGCGCCGGTGCGCATCGCCGCGTCGGTCCCGGCGATGCAGGCGGCGGTGGAGTCGAAGTGCCCGACGACCATCACGGTCGCCTTCGGTTTCGGGATGAGCCGCACCAGCGCCTCGGTAACGGTGACCAGTGTGCCCTCGGCGCCCACGACGAACTTCGCCAGGTCGAACGGCCCCTCGGCCAACCGGTCGAGCCGGTAGCCGCCGGCGCGGCGCCAGAACTGCTGGGACTGCTCGGCCAGACCTGGGCGGGCGGAGTCGACGATCTCCGGGAGCCGCCGGTGGATCCGGCCCTCCAGGGTGTCCGAAGTGGACCTGGTCAGTCGGTCGGATTCCGAGATCTCGCCCAGCCGCACCGGGTTTCCGTCGGAGAGCACGACTTCCAGACCTTCGACGTGGTCGATGGTCATGCCGTAGCGGGCCGAGCGCGAACCGCAGGAGTTGTTGCCGATCATGCCGCCGAGCGTGGCTCGGTTGCTGGTCGAGGTGTCCGGCGCGAAGAACAGGCCGTGCGCGCCGGCCGCGAGGTTAAGCTCGTCCTGCACCAGCCCGGGTTGCACCCGCGCCACCCGGCGATCCGGGTCCAGCTCCAGGATTCGGTTCATGTGGCGGGAGAAGTCGAGCACCACGGCCTCGCCGACGGTCTGCCCGCAGTGGCTCGTCCCGGCACCGCGCGGGAGCACGGCGACCCCGGCCTGCGCGCACAGCCGCACGGTGGTCGCGACGTCCTCGGCGTGGCGGGGGAACACGACGCCGAGCGGCCGGACCCGGTACATGCTGGCGTCGGTGGAGTAGAGGTGGCGGGAGTAGTCGTCGAACCGGACGTTTCCGTCCAGGTTCCGGGCCAGTTCGGTGGCCAGCTCGGAAGCGGCTGCCCGGGTGGTGGCTTCGTTGCGCACTGCGTGTCCTTCCCGCGTTTTCCTGCCGATTTCGCGGCGGTGGCCGGCTGGAACAGGTGTCAAGGCGGAAGTGAGCCACTTGACATGATCGGCTCGCTGTCTACAGAATTCAACCCACTGGAACGCGGTTTTCACATGCCGGAAGATCGTCCTCACCGTGGAGGATCGAATGTCCGTTGCCAGCAGTCGCCACTTCCTGCAGATCCCGGGACCGAGCAACGTTCCCGACCGGGTGCTGCACGCGATCGCCAACCCCACCATCGACCACCGGGGGCCGGATTTCGCCGACCTCGCCCTGGAGGTCTTCGACAAGCTCCGCGCCGTGGCGCGCACTTCCGCCGACGTCGTGCTCTACCCCTCCTCGGGCACCGGGGCGTGGGAGGCCGCCCTGGTCAACACGCTCTCGCCCGGCGACGAGGTGCTGATGTACGAGACCGGGCACTTCGCCGATCAGTGGTCCGAGCTGGCGAGCTCGCTGGGCCTGCGCCCCGAGACGATCCCGGGCGACTGGCGCAGCGGCGTCGACCCGGGCGCCGTCGAGGAACGGCTGCGGGCCGACGCCGAGCACCGGATCAAGGCCGTGGCCGTGGTGCACAACGAGACCTCCACCGGCGTGGTCAGCGACATCGCCGCGGTGCGCGCCGCCCTCGACGCCGCCGACCACCCGGCGCTGCTGCTGGTCGACACGATCTCCTCGCTGGGCTCGGTCGACTACCGGCACGACGAGTGGGGCGTGGACGTCACGATCGGCTGCTCCCAGAAGGGCCTGATGCTGCCGCCCGGCATCGGCCTCAACGTGATCAGCGCCAAGGCGCTGCTGGCCTCGCAGTCGGCGACGCTGACCAAGTCCTACTGGGACTGGCAACCGCTGCTGGCCGCGGGAAAGCAGGGCTACTTCCGCTACACCCCGCCGACCAACATGCTCTTCGGGATGCGCGAAGCCCTGTCGATGCTGCTCGACGAAGGGCTCGACGAGGTCTACGCGCGCCACGACCGGCACGCCGCCGCCACCCGCGCCGCCGTGCGCGCCTGGGGGCTCGAAATCCTGTGCCGCGACCCGGGAACCGCGCCCGGCACCGACTACAGCAGCGTGCTGACCGCGGTGCTGATGCCCGGCGAGCACGACGCAGACCACCTGCGGAAGGTCATCCTGGAGCGCTTCGACACCTCGCTCGGCGCCGGACTGTCCAAAGTGGCCAAGAAGGTGTTCCGCATCGGGCACCTCGGCGCGTTCAACGACGCCACGCTGCTGGGCACCCTCGGCGTCGTCGAAGCCGGGCTGGGGCTGGCCGGGGTGCCGCACCGGCCGGGCGGGGTCACCGCCGCGATCGCCGAGCTGACCGGCAGATCGGGGGCGTGACCATGTCCGCCGAACTGATCTCGATCCTGGCGCTGGTGGCCATCTTCGTCGTCACCGGCGTGTTCTCGGTCAACATGGGGGCGCTGGCCTTCGCCGCCGCGTTCCTCGTCGGCACCCTCGCCGGCGGCATGACCTCCGACGACATCCTCGGCGGATTCCCAGGCGACATCTTCATGGTGCTGGTCGGCGTCACCTACCTGTTCGCCATCGCCCGCGCCAACGGCACGATCGACTGGCTGGTCTACCGGTCGGTGCAGCTCGTGGGCGGCAGGCTCGCGCTCGTGCCGTGGGTGATGCTGGCGGTCTCGGCGCTGCTGACCGCCATCGGGGCGGTGCCGCCCGCGGCGGTCGCGATCATCGCGCCGGTCGCGATGGGACTGGCCGCCAAGCACGGCATCAGCCCGCTGCTGATGTCGGTGATGGTCGTGCACGGCACGATGGTCGGCGGGTTCTCGCCGATCTCGGTGTTCGGCGTGATCGTCAACGGCGTGGTCGACCAGAGCAGGCTCGACGGCAGCCCGCTGTTCCTGTTCTTCGCGAGCTTCGCGCTCAACCTCGTCTTCGCCGCCGTCGCGTTCGCGCTGCTGAGCAGGCGCAGGAGCGTCGAGACACCGGTTCCCGCCGATGCTCCCGGGGCCGCTCGCGACGACGCGCTGCTGGAGCGGGTGGAGCTCAGCCGCGACAAGGTGCTGACCCTCGTCGGCATCCTGACGATGGTCGTGCTGACGCTGTTCCTGGAGCTCGACATCGGTCTGGTGGCCATCACCGTGGCCGTGGTGCTCGGCGTCATCTCCCCGCAGGCGCACCGCGACGCGGTCAAGAACGTCACCTGGCCGACCGTGCTGCTCATCTGCGGCGTGCTCACCTACGTCGGCGTCCTGCAGGAGCTGGGCACCGTCGACTACGTCAGCCACGCGGTCAGCAGCATCGGCGTCCCGCTGCTGTCGGCGTTCCTGCTGTGCCTGATCGGCGCGGTGGTCTCGGCGTTCGCGTCCTCCACCGGGCTGCTCGGCGCGCTCATCCCGCTGGCGGTCCCGCTCATGGCGAGCGGTCAGGTCGGTGTCGCGGGCATGGTCGCCGCCCTGGCGATCGCCTCCACGGTCGTAGACATCAGCCCGTTCTCCACCAGCGGCGCCATCATGCTCGCGAACTCCCGCGAGTCGGAACGGGACTCCGTCTTCAAGGGCCTGGCCCTCTACGGGGGCGCCATGGTCGTCATCGCCCCGGTCGTCGTCTGGCTCACCATGATCGCCCCGGGCATCACCTGACCCGGGTGCGGACGATTTCCATGGAAGTCGGGGACCGGGTTTCCCTCGAAATCCGGTCCCCCGGGGCGGGAGGAGCGGAGAAGGTCACTCCGGGGTGGGATGCGGGCGTTCGGCGGTTTAGGTTTGCCGTGGTAAGAGCCCTGTTCGAAGCCTGGGAGAGACGAGGCGATGATCCCCACCGACGCACTGCGGGAGCTGCTACCCGACGGGCGGGTGTTCGACGATCCGGACGTGCTGGCGGCGCACAGCCGGGACCGAGCCACGTTCTGCCCGGCCGGGACGCCGGCGGCGCTGGTCCGGGCGCGCGACACCGACGACGTGGCGGCGGTGCTGAAGTGGGCCCACGCCCACCGGGTTCCGGTCGTGCCGCAGGGCGCGCGCTCCGGCCTGTCCGGCGCGGCCAACGCGCTGGACGGCTGCGTGCTGCTGTCGCTGGAGAAGATGGACGCCATCATCGACATCGACGTCGACGAGCAGCTGGCCGTGGTGCAGCCCGGCGTGGTCAACGGGGTGCTCGCCGCCGCCGTCGCCGAGAAGGGCCTGTTCTACCCGCCGGACCCCGGCTCGCGCAGCATCTCCACCATCGGCGGCAACGTCTCCACCAACGCGGGCGGCATGTGCTGCGTGAAGTACGGCGTGACCGGCGACTTCGTGCGCGGCCTGGAGGTCGTGCTGGCCGACGGCAGGGTGATGCGCACCGGGCGCCGCACCGCCAAGGGCGTCGCGGGCTACGACCTGACCCGCCTGATCGTCGGCGCCGAGGGAACGCTCGGCGTGGTCACCGAGGTGACCGTGGCGCTGCGCCCGGCCTCCGCCCAGCCGCTGACCGCCGTCGCGTTCTTCCCCCGCGTCGCCGACTCGGCGCGCACCGTCTCCGGCTACCTCGCGGAAGGGCACCGGCCCTCGGTGCTGGAGTTCATGGACGCCTCCTCGGTCGCCGCCGTCCAGCAGATCGCCGACCTCGGCTTCCCCGACGGCATGGCCGCCATGCTGCTGGTGCAGTCCGACCGCGGCGACGAGGCCCCGGCCGACCTGGCCGCCTTCGAGAAGGTGGCGCGCGCGATGGGCGCGGCCGAGGTCGTGGTCTCCGACAGCGCCGCCGAGGGCGAGATGCTCATGCAGGCCCGCCGGCTCGTCGGCGACGCCCACGAGAAGCTCGGCAAGGCGCTGCTCATCGACGACGTCTGCGTCCCGCGCCGCCACCTGGTCGACCTGGTCGACGGCATGGAGCGCATCGCCGGGCAGCACCGGGTGCAGGTGCTGTGCTCCGGGCACGCCGGTGACGGCAACATGCACCCCGTCGTCGCGTTCGACGACTCCGACGCCGAGGAGACCGAACGCGCCCAGCAGGCCTTCGACGCGATCATGCAGCTGGGCCTGGACCTGGGCGGCACGATCACCGGCGAGCACGGCGTCGGTCAGCTCAAGCGCGCCTGGCTCGGCCGCGAGCTCGACGAGGCCGGGCTGTGGGCCTCGCGCGCGATCAAGGACGCGCTGGACCCGCACCACGTCCTCAACCCCACCCGCGTCCTGCCGTGAACGCGAACGCGCCGGGCCCCGAAGCGGAGCCCGGCGCGTTTCAGCAGGTCAGCGGTCGTACTCGTCGTCGACCGGGACCGTGCGGTACTGCTCGGAGACGTCGGCCGGATCCGCGTCGAGCGGGATCTCGACCGCCGCGGACTCGTCCTCGTCGGGCAGGTCCTCGGCTCGGCGCGCCTGCTCGACCGCGTCGGCTTCGGGCGTCTCGGGATTCATCGAACCTCCCGTGATGGTGGGTTCCGGTACCAGCGACCGTAGCTCCGATTGTGCCCGCGCGTCGGTCAGTCCTCGACCCGCTGCGCGTCGCGCCGCCCCAGCAGCGCGTGCCCGCGCCCGTAGCCGAAGTAGATCAGCAGGCCGATGAGCAGCCACGCGGCGAACCGCAGCCAGGTCACCACGTCCAGGTTCGCCATCAGGTACAGGCAGGCCAGTGCGGTGATCACCGGCAGCACCGGGGACAGCGGCATCCGGAACGGGCGCTCCAGCTCGGGCTTGGTGCGGCGCAGCACCGGCACCGCCAGCGCCACGATGAGGAACCCGGACAGCGCGCCGATGCTGACCATGTCCGACAGCTCCGAGATCGGGATGAACCCGGCCAGCAGCATGATCACCACCGCACCGCCGATGGTCATCCGGTGCGGGGTGCCCCAGCGCGGGTGCACCTGGGAGAGCTTGGGCGGCAGCAGCCCGTCGCGGCTCATCGCGAAACCGATGCGGCCGATGGTCACCAGCTCCACCATCATCACCGAGGTCAGGCCGGTCACCGCACCCAGCGAGATCACCGCGGCCACCCACGGCTGGCCGACCGACTGGAACGCCGCCGCCAGCGGTGCGCCCTCGTCGATCTGCCGGTAGTCGACCATCGCGGCCAGCATGAACGCCACCAGCACGTACAGCGTGCAGACGATGAGACTGCCCAGCAGGCCCACGGGCAGGTCCCGGCGGGGCCGCCTGGTCTCCTCGCCGAGGTTGGCCAGCGCCTCGAAACCGGTGTAGGCGAAGAACACGACGGCCGCGGCCGTGAGCACGCCGCCGAAGCCGTACACCGACTGCTCCATGCCCAGCACCGCCGACACCAGCGGCTGCTCCAGGGCGCTCGCGCTGCTCTCGGCGGGCTGCGCCGGCGGGATGAACGGGTGCAGGTTCGCGCCGGTGACGAAGAACAGCCCGGCGACGATCACCAGCACGCACACCGCGACCTTGACCACGACCAGCGCGTTGGTCACCCACGAGGACTCGCGGATGCCGACCACCGCCACCACCGTGAGCACCGCGATGATGAGCACGGCGCCGACGTTGACGGTCGCGTCCTCGCCGAACCAGGCCTGCGGCAGACCCAGCAGGTTGGCGATGTAGCCCGACCAGCTCCGCGAGACCACCGCGGCGCCGAGCGCGAACTCCAGCAGCAGGTCCCAACCGATGATCCAGGCGAACAGCTCGCCCAGGGTCGCGTAGGCGTAGGTGTAGGCGCTGCCCGCCGTGGGGACCGAGGAGGCCAGCTCGGCGTAGGCCAGCGCCGCTAGGGCGGCCACCACGCCGCCGATGACGAAGGACAGCACCACGGCGGGTCCCGCGTGGTCCTTCGCCTCGATGCCGGCGAGGGTGAACACACCGGTGCCGATGATGATGCCGATGCCGAACCCGATGAGGTCCTTGCCGGTGAGCCTGCGGACCAGGCCGCTGCGCTCACCCCGGGAGAGGATGTCCTCGACGGGCATCGTTCGCAGAAAGTTCACGGGAGGGCACGTTAGAAGATCTCCTCCGCGACGGCTCACCCCGCCTCGCGGAGTGTGACCTCACCGGTACTCAAAGTGACTCCGGGTGCACGGCGGACTCGGCCGGGTGATCATCGCAATACGCCCGAATCGGGTGAGAACCGCAGATCAGGAGCCCAGCCAGGTCACCAGCTCCGGTGCTCCGGCGACGAGCAGGAAGTGCCCGATCCGGCCGACGAGGCTCGCCGCGAGGTAGCCGAGCAGGGGGAGTCCGGCCGCGCCGGACAGCAGCGACATCAGGCTGAACGGCGGGATGCCGGGAACCGCGCTGACCGCCAGCACGGCCATGCCCCACCACGGGTGCTCCTGGGTCCGCTGGTGGAACCGCTCGACCCAGGCGGCCCACCGGCCGGTGCGCTCCTTCTGCACCCGCTTGCTCAACCGCTCGCCGAGCGCGAAACCGCCCTTGCCCGCGAGGAAGAACAGCGTCTTGGCGGCGACCTGGCCGATCGCGGCGGCGAGCGCGAACGCCCACCACGGCACCGAGTGCACGGTGGGGACGACGCCGAGCAGGTAGAGCTCGATGTTCACCAGCGGGAAGACCGCGCCCAGCGCGGCGGTGCCCGCCGTGCCCAACAACCACCCGATCACTGCAGCGCCGACCCCCAGGAGAGAAAACCTGCGGCAGCCTATCGGGGGATGGCCGGATCAGGCCCCCGGGCCCCGCTCAGGCGGTCCTGCTCAGGCTTCGGTCCTGCTCAGGCTTCGGGGTCCCAGTCCAGCAGCCGCACCCGGCTGACGGTGCGCAGGTGCCGCGCCATCGCCGAGGCCGCGGCCTTCGCCTCGCCGTTGCGGATGGCCTCGGCGATGCGCTCGTGCTGGGCCAGCGATTTCGGGGGCCTGCGCGGCTGCCGCAGCGATTCGCTGCGGCTCTCGGCGATCTCGCGGGCGATGGTGCGCATGAACTCCGCCAGCAGCGCGCTGTGCGCGGCGGCGGTCACCGCCGCGTGGAAGCGCCGGTCGCCGTCCTCGCCGACCTCGCCCGCCTCGATCTCGGCGCGCATCGCGTCCAGCGCCGCGTCGATCTCGGCCATGTCGGAGTCGGTGCGCCGCTGCGCGGCCAGCTCGGCGAGCTTGGTCTCCAGGCCCTCGCGGGCGTCGAGCACGTCGGGCAGCCGCCGCTTGCGCTCCACCAGCTCCTCGACCGGCTCGACTTCGAGGGATTCGCGCAGCAGGTAGGTGCCGCCGCCGTGGCGCACCTCGACCAGGCCCTGGACCTCCAGCACCACGATCGCCTGCTTCACCGAGGCGCGGCTGACGCCGAGCTGCTCGGCGAGGGTGCGCTCGGGTGGCAGCCGGTCGCCCGCGCGCAGGCCCGAGTCGGCGACGTGCTCGCGCAGCCGCTGCACGACCTGCTCGTACAGGCGTGGGCGGTTCAGCGGTCGGAGTGAGTCGGACACCGGCGCGCTCCAGGATCGTCAAGAGGCAAACTGGCTGAGCCAATTCTGCCACATTCCCTTGACGCCCCTCGTTCCGGACGGCAAAAGTTGGCTCAGCCAGTTGACCACTGCCGTCCGGCGGTGGCCTGCGGGCGGTGAGAGATTTGCCCGGAGAGAACCCGGAGGTAGCAGGTGCTGTTCCCGAAGTTGCGCGAACCCGACGACACCGAGGCGCTGCGGTTCGGAACCCGCGCCCTGACCTACCGGGAGCTGGCCGGTCTCGCCGGTGCGATCGCCGAGTGCGTCGCGGGCAAGAGCCGCGTCGCGGTGTGGGCGACCAACACCCTGGAGACCGCCGCCGCCGTGATCGGCGGGCTGGCCGCCGGCGTCGCAGTGGTGCCGGTGAACCCGAAGGTGGGGGAGCGGGAGCTCGCCCACATCCTCGGTGACAGCGCCCCCGAACTCCTGCTCGCCGCACCGGGTTTCGCCCCGCCCGCCGGGCTCGACGGCGTGGAGATCGCCGAGATCGACCTGGCCGCCCGCGGCGGCGTGCTGCCGCCCGAGGCGCCCGCCGACGCGCCCGCGCTGATCGTCTACACCTCCGGCACCACCGGGCCGCCCAAGGGCGTCGTGCTGCCGCGCCGCGCGCTGAGCGCGAACCTCGACGCCCTGGCCGAGGCCTGGGAGTGGACCTCCGCCGACGTGCTCGCCCACGCCCTGCCGCTGTTCCACGTGCACGGCCTCATCCTCGGCACGCTGGGCCCGGTCCGGCTCGGCGGAACGGTGCACCACCTGGGCAAGTTCTCCTCGCAGGCCATCGCAGACGAGCTCTCCGGCCCGGCCACGATGATGTTCGGCGTGCCGACCATGTACCACCGGCTCGCCGAGGACGCCGAGGCCGACCCGAAGATCGGCCAGGCCGTCGGCAAGGCCCGGCTGCTGGTCTCCGGCTCGGCGGCGCTGCCCGCCGTGGAGCACGAGCGCATCGAGCGGCTCACCGGTCAGCGGGTCGTGGAGCGCTACGGCATGAGCGAGACGATCATGAACTGCGGCGTGCGCGCCGACGGCGACCGCAGGCCCGGCTACGTCGGCAAGCCCTTCGCCGGTGTCGAGCTCAAGCTCGTCGACGAGCAGGGCGCCGAGATCACCGTCAGCGACGACGAGACCGTCGGCGAGATCCTGGTGCGCGGCGACAACCTGTTCAGCGGTTACCTCAACCGCCCGGACGCCACCGAGGCCGCCTTCGCCGACGGCTGGTTCCGCACCGGTGACGTGGCCACCCGCGCGCCCGACGGCTACATCCGCATCGTGGGTCGCAAGGCCACCGACATCATCAAGAGCGGCGGCTACAAGATCGGCGCGGGCGAGATCGAGAACTGCCTGCTGGAGCACCCGGCCGTGGCCGAGGTCGCCGTCACCGGCGAGGCCGACGTGGACCTGGGCGAGCGGATCATCGCCTGGGTGGTGCGCGCCCCCGGCGCCGAGGTCGCCGGCGCCGAGCTGGTCGACCACGTCGCCCGGTTGCTCACCCCGCACAAGCGCCCGCGCGAGGTCCGCTTCCGCGACGCGCTGCCGCGCAACGAGATGGGCAAGGTCCAGAAGAAGGCCCTCCAGGCTGGGCCGGGCAATGGGTGAGCCCAGCCCGGCGAGCGAGTCCAGCGCCGTGCGCGAGCTGGTCGAGGCGATCGGCTCGGACTTCGCCGAGTTCGACCCGCCGCCGCGGCGCACCGCCGCCGACGGCCCGCTCGGCTGGCCCGGCTACGCCGACCAGCGCGCCCGAGCGCACGACCGCACCGACACCGGGGAATCGGTGCTCTGCGGTCGGGCGCGCCTCGGGGAGCGGGAGGCGGTGCTCATCGCCTTCGACTTCGCCTTCCTCGGCGGTTCGGTCGGCGAGGAGGCCGGGGCCCGCGTGGTGGGCGCTTTCGCCCGCGCCCGCGAGCTGCGGCTGCCGGTGATCTCGCTGGTGGCCTCCGGCGGCAGCCGGATGCAGGAGGGCATCCGCGCGCTGCAGCAGCTGCAGGCGATCACCCGCGCCTGCCTGCTGGCCGGGCAGGACGGCATCCCGCACATCACGGTGCTGCGCGACCCGACCACCGGCGGCATGTGGGCCGCGTTGGGCGCCGCCGCCGACGTCGTGCTGGCCGCGCCCGGCGCCCGCGTCTCCTTCGGCGGCGCGCGGGTGCGCTCGGCGGGCGAGGACGGTGACGACTTCCGCGCCGAGGGCAAGTTCGCGGACGGCCAGGTGGACCGCATCGTCGAGGAGTCCGCGCTGCCGGAGGTGCTCGCCGAGCTGGTCGCGCTGCTGCACCCGGACCGGAGCGGGCCGGAAGCCGCTCCGGTCCCGGCCGCGCTCGGCGCTCGGACCCCGCCGGAGACGGGGATGCGGGCCGTCGAACGAGCCCGCGCGGCCGAGCGGCCTCGCGCCCGGGATTACCTCGACGCCCACTTCAGCACCCGGTTCGAGATCAGCGGCGATCGCGCCGGGGGTCGTGACGAGGGCATGATCTGCGGTTTCGGCGAGCACGACGGCCGCGTCACGGCGTTCGCCGCCCAGACCGGAACGGCCAACACGCCGGCCGGATTCCGCACCGCCGCGCGGCTGATCCGGCTCGCGGACCGGCTGGGCCTCCCGGTGCTCACCCTGGTCGACACCCCCGGCGCCGCCAACGACGCCGCCGCCGAGCGCGGCGGCGTCGGACCGGCCATCGCGGAGGTCTTCGGCGCGGTCGCGGCCGCTCGGGTCCCGGTGACCACGCTGGTCATCGGCGAAGGGGGCTCCGGCGGCGCGCTGGCGCTGGCGGCCCCGGAGGACACCTGGGTCACCGCCGACGCCTACTTCGCGGTGATCGCCCCCGAATCGGCCGCCGCGATCCTCAAGCGCGACCCGGCCGAGGTCCCGCGACTGGCCGACCACCTCAAGCTGCGCCCCCAGGACCTGGTGGAACTCGGCTTCGCCCGCGGAATCGTCCGCTGATCGCCGGTTCGCCCGGTTCCTGCCGCTACTCCTGTGCGAGCAGCGGATTCGTCCGATGACCGTGCGTCGTCGGTGATCAATGCCACCTCATCAGCGGGAGATTCGCGTCCACTTCATGTTCTAAACTCAGGCTCGCCTGACAAAGGTTAGGCTAGCCTCAGTTGAGTGAAGGGCGAGATGAACCGGACGGGGATCAGCGGCGAGGTCGCCATCGTGACCGGCGCCGGCCAGGGGATCGGCGCAGCCGTGGCGAGAGCGCTCGCCGAGGAAGGCGCCGAGGTCGCGGCCGTGGACCGCAACGGCGACAAGGCCACCGAGACGGCCGAGGGCCTCGCCGCCGAAGGGCACCGGGTGCGCGCCTACCGCGCCGACGTCGCCGACCCTGCCGCGGTCACCGAGGTCGTCACCCGGGTCGAGGCCGAGCAGGGCCCGATCGCGGTGCTCGCCAACGTCGCGGGCGTGCTGCAGGTCGGCACCGTGCAGGAGCTCACCGACGCCGAGTGGCAGCGCACCTTCGCCGTCAACACCACCGGCGTGTTCAACGTCTGCCGCGAGGTCTCGAAGCACATGATCTCGCGGCGCCGCGGTGCGATCGTCACGGTCGGGTCCAACGCCGCGGGAGTGCCGCGCCATTCCATGGCCGCCTACGCCGCCTCCAAGGCCGCCGCCACGATGTTCACCAAATCCCTCGGCCTGGAGCTGGCCGAGCACGGCATCCGCTGCAACATCGTCGCGCCCGGGTCCACCGACACCGACATGCAGCGCGGGATGTGGACCGACGGCAACGGCCCCGAGCGGGTCATCGCCGGCACGCCCGAGACCTACAAGGCGGGCATCCCGCTGCGCAAGCTCGCCACCCCGGAGGACGTCGCCCACGCCGTCGTCTTCCTCGCCTCCGACGAGGCCGGGCACATCACGATGCACGACCTGTACGTCGACGGCGGCGCGACGCTGCGCGCCTGACCTCCCGCGATTCGCCGAAAGGTTGTCATGACCACGATCGAGACCGACGGGCACGTCGACGCCGTCGACGACGCTCTCGCCGACGACGCCGCGGCACGCCTGCTGGCCGCCTACGAGCAGGGCCGGTCGTTCCTGTTCTCCGGCCCGCGCGGGGTGCTGCTGGCCCGCGGCGTGGCCGCGACCATGTCCAAGACCATGTGCGCGCGCTCGGACTTACCCGCGCGGATGCAGGAATTCCTCGACGGCGCCGTCGAATTCGGTCGTCGCAACCCGATGGTCGTCGGAGCGGTTCCCTTCGGCGGCACCCTGCCCGCGCACCTCGTGCTGCCCGAGGAGGTGGTGCGCGCCGAACCGCTGAACGTCCTGGTCCCGCAGCGCACACCGGTCTCCACCCCGACCTACTCGGTGCGCCCGGTGCCCGCCCCCGAGGAGTACGAGCGCGGCGTGGCGCGAGCGCTGCGCCGGATGGACGACGGCGATCTCACCAAGGCCGTGCTGGCCCGCAGCCTGGAGCTGACCTCGACGGAATCGATCGACGTCCGCGAGGTGCTGCGGAACCTGGCGATGGCGGACCCCGCCAGCTACACCTTCGCCGTCGACCTGCCGCGCCGCGGCGAGGACGGCACCCGCGACAGCTACGGTCCGCAACCGGCGCTGGAGCGCACCTTCCTGGGGGCCAGCCCGGAACTGCTGGTGTCCCGGCGCGGCACGCAGGTCCGCTCCAACCCGATGGCCGGATCGCGGCCGCGCAGCGGCGACCCGGCCGAGGACCAGCGCCGCGCCGCCGAACTCGCCGCCTCCGAGAAGGACCACCGCGAGCACGCGATGGTCGTCGAAGCCGTGGCCGACGCGCTGCGCCCGTTCTGCACCGACCTGCACGTGCCGCAGGCGCCGAGCGTGATCGGCACCAACGCCATGTGGCACCTGGCCACCGAGATCACCGGCGAGCTGCGCGACGCCGCCACGACCTCGCTGCACCTGGCCGACGCGCTGCACCCGACCCCGGCGGTGTGCGGCACGCCGATCGATCGGGCGCGCGAGGTCATCGCCGAGACCGAGCCGTTCGAGCGCGGCTACTACGCGGGCATGGTCGGCTGGTGCGACGCCGCCGGTGACGGCGAGTGGGTCGTGGCCATCCGCTGCGCCGAGGTCGAGGACGACGCGATGCGCCTGTTCGCCGGCGCCGGCATCGTGCCCGGCTCCGACCCGGCCGACGAACTCGCCGAGACCTCGGCGAAGTTCCGCACCGCGCTCACCGCGATGGGCCTGGACCAGGCCCTCTGAGGGGACATCACCATGATCGCGAATCTGCCAGGCGTGACGCTCTGGCCCGACGAGTTCGCCGAGCGCTACCGCGCCGCCGGGTACTGGCAGGGCTACACCTTCGGCCAGATGCTGCGGGTGCGCGCTACCAAGCACCCCGACCGGGTCGCCGTCGTCGAGGGCGAGCGCCGGATCACCTACGGCGAGCTGGACGCCCGCGCCGACCGGCTGGCCGCAGGGCTGCGCGAGCGCGGAATCGCCAAGGGCGACCGGGTCGTCGTGCAGCTGCCCAACGTCGCCGAGTTCTTCGAGGTCTGCTTCGGCCTGTTCCGGCTCGGCGCGGTCCCGGTGTTCGCGCTGCCCTCGCACCGGATGACCGAGATCTCCTACTTCTGCGAGTTCAGCGAGGCCGCCGCCTACATCACCGTCGACGCCGAAGCCGGGTTCGACCACCGCGCGCTGGCCGCCGACGTCGCCGCCAAGCAGGAGGGCCTGCAGGTGTTCGTCGCGGGCGACGCGGGCGAGTTCACCGCGCTGTCCGATGTGGACGCAGATCCGGCCGAGCTGGACGAACCCGTCCCCGGCGACATCGCGTTCCTGCAGCTCTCCGGTGGAAGCACCGGCGTGCCCAAGCTGATCCCGCGCACCCACGACGACTACATCTACTCGTTCCGCGCCAGCAACGACCTCTGCGGCGTCACCGAGGACACCGTCTACCTGGTGGCGCTGCCCGCCGCGCACAACTTCCCGATGAGCTCGCCCGGCACCTTCGGCGTGCTGCACGCGGGTGGCCGCGTCGTGCTCGCCCGGCGGCCCAGCCCCGACGAGGTGTTCCCGCTCGTCGAGAGCGAGCGGGTGACGCTGACCGCCGCCGTGCCGCCGCTGGCGCTGCTGTGGCTCGACGCCGCCGCCGAGACCTCGCACGACCTGTCCAGCCTGGAGGTGCTGCAGGTCGGCGGCGCCAAGTGCAGCGAGGAGGTCGCCCGCCGGGTGCGCCCGGTGCTCGGCGCGACCCTGCAGCAGGTGTTCGGGATGGCCGAGGGCCTGGTCAACTACACGCGGCTGGACGATCCCGAGGACGTCATCGTCAGCACCCAGGGACGGCCCATCTCGGCCGACGACGAGGTGCTGGTCGTCGACGACGAGGACAACCCGGTCCCGGCGGGCGAGACCGGGCACCTGCTGACCCGCGGCCCCTACACGATCCGCGGCTACTACCGGGCCGACGAGCACAACGCGCGCGCCTTCACCCCCGAGGGCTTCTACCGCACCGGTGACGTCGTCCGGTTCACCGCCGAGGGCAACATCGTCGTCGAGGGCCGCGCGAAGGACCAGATCAACCGCGGTGGCGAGAAGGTCGCCGCCGAGGAGGTGGAGAACCACCTGCTGGCCCACCCCGCCGTGCACGACGCCGCCGTGGTGTCCATGCCGGACGACTACCTGGGGGAGCGGACCTGCGCGTTCGTCGTGCCGCGCGGCACCGCGCCCAAGGCGCGGGAGCTCATCAAGTTCGTCCGCGAGCGCGGCCTGGCCGGGTACAAGGTGCCCGACCGCGTGGTGTTCGTCGAGCAGTTCCCGCAGACCGGCGTCGGCAAGGTCTCCAAGCGCGACCTGCGCGAGGCCATCAGCCGCGAGCTCGTGCCGAAGCTCGGCCGCTGACAACGACTTTCCACGCAACAGATTGTGAAGGGGGAGCCCGTGGCGCTTCCGAGCATCGCACCCTACCGCGTTCCGCAGGCCGAGGAGCTGCCCGCCAACAAGGTCTCCTGGCGGCCGGACCCGGCACGCGCGGTGCTGCTGATCCACGACATGGAGCGGCACTTCGTCAACGCCTTCGCCCCCGGCGCCGACCCGCTGAGCCAGGTCGTGCCGAACATCGCGCTGCTGCGCGAACGCGCCCGCGCCGCAGGCGTTCCGGTGGTCTACTGCGCCCAGCCCGGCGGGCAGACCCCCGAGCAGCGCGGCCTGCAGCTGGAGTGGTGGGGGCCCGGAGTCGCCGACCCCGCGATGGAGGCGATCATCGACGAGCTGGCGCCCGGTGCCGGTGACGTCCAGCTGACCAAGTGGCGCTACAGCGCCTTCCAGCGCACCGACCTGCGCGAGCGGATGCGGGAGTGGGGCCGCGACCAGCTGATCATCACCGGCATCTACGCCCACATCGGCTGCCTGATGACCGCCTCGGAGGCCTTCCAGCAGGAGGTCCAGGCGTTCTTCGTCGCCGACGCGGTCGCCGACTTCTCCCGCGCCGACCACGACATGGCCGTCTCCTACGCGGCCCGCAACTGCGGTGTCGTCGACACCACCCGGAACCTGGTCGGCGACCTCGTCGCGCCGGAATCCGAAGTCGCCTGAAA
The DNA here is from genome assembly GCF_045278815.1 of Saccharopolyspora sp. ID03-671. Taxonomy (NCBI): domain Bacteria; kingdom Bacillati; phylum Actinomycetota; class Actinomycetes; order Pseudonocardiales; family Pseudonocardiaceae; genus Saccharopolyspora; species Saccharopolyspora sp. ID03-671. The sequence goes on along the minus strand of NZ_CP134054.1, from coordinate 896,185 downwards.
CCGACCACCACAGCAGGAGAATTCCGGAAGATGCCCGACAAACTCACCCTCGAAGCGGTCCGCGAGCAGGTCGCCGAACTCCTCTACGAGGACCCCTCCGAACTGGCCGACGACGAAGACCTCATCGACTGGGGCCTGGACTCGGTCCGGATCATGACGCTGGTGGAGCAGTGGCGCAAGCAGGGCGTCCAGATCACCTTCGCCGACCTCGCCGAGCGCCCCACCCTGGCCGACTGGTGGCAGGTCATCGAGCCGAAGATCGGCTGACCGCGCTCGCGGGAGTCGGCGGGGAGGAGGCCGACTCCCGCGGCGGTGCCCTGGGCCTACGGGGCCCAGGGGATCTGCGGGCTCCGGTAGAAGTCCTGGCCGGCGGCCTGCCAGCGCGGGCCTTGCGCGGCCAGCCTGCCCCGGAACGACTCCCAGTTCAGGGATCGCTTCGGGGACCAGCCGAGCTCGGCGATGGCCGGGAGGCGGGGGAAGGCCATGAACTCGATGTGCTGCGAGGTCTCCAGGGTCTCGCTGAACATCGGCGCCTCCACGCCGAGGACCGACTCCTCCGGCACGCCCAGGTGGTCGGCCGGGTCCCAGCCGTAGGCGTCGGCGACCTCGATGAACCCGGCCCACTCCAGGCCCAGCGGCGTGTTCTCGTCGTACTTCATGTCCATGTAGGACTTGTTCGCCGGCGACGCCAGGACCTTGTTGCCGCGCGTCACCGCCTCGTCGAGCAGCGGATCACCGTTGGTGGTGCCCCAGAACTGCAGCGCCGCGTCGCCCTTCGGGGCGGCCTTGCCGTACTCGTGCCAGCCCAGCGGCTTCTTGCCGTACTTCTCCACCAGCGGCAGCACCTTCGACATGAAGGCCACGTAGTCCTCGTCGGTGGTGGAGTGCGCCTCGTCGCCGCCGATGTGCAGGTACGGGCCGGGGGTCAGCGCCGCGACCTCGCGGATGACGTCCTCGACGAACCGGTAGGTCACGTCCTTGTTCACGCAGAGCGAGCTGAACCCGACGTCGATGCCGGTGTAGGGCGGCGGTGCCACTCCGTCGCAGTTGAGCTCCGCGTAGGAGGTCAGGGCGGCGTTGGTGTGCCCCGGCATGTCGATCTCGGGGATGACGGTCATGTGCCGGGACGCGGCGTAGTCGACGATCTCGGAGTAGTCCTGCTGCGTGTAGAACCCGCCGGGCGTGCCGCCGACCTCCGTCCGGCCGCCGACCTTGGTCAGCCGCGGCCAGCTGTTGATCTGCAGCCGCCAGCCCTGGTCGTCGGTCAGGTGCAGGTGCAGTCGGTTGATCTTGTACTTGGCGATCTGGTCGATGTAGCGCTTGACCATGTCGACGGTGAAGAAGTGCCGCGCGGGGTCCAGCTGCGCCGAGCGGTGCCCGAAGCGCGGCTTGTCGGTGATCTCGCCACCGGGCACCGTCCACGGGCCCGGCTGCGCCGTCGCGCTCTCGATGCTCGCGGGCAGCAGCTGCCGCAGCGTCTGCACCGCGTTGAACAGCCCGTCCGGGCTGGTCGCGCGCACCCGCACGGCGTCGTCGGCGACCTGCAGCCGGTAGCCCTCCGGGCCCAGCGCCGGGTCGCCGTCGAGCGCCAGCGCGATGTCACCGGTGCCGGGCAGTGCGGGGTCGGGCAGGGCGGGGTTGACCGGCACGGGGAATCCGGTCGAGGGCCGCAGCACGCCCGCCAGGTATTCGCCGACCTCGGCGGCCTCGCCCGGCGCCAGGATCGCGGTCCGCTCGGACAGCGCGAACTCGGCCGCCGGGTCCGGCGTCACCGATTCCGGCGCGGGCACGATGTTCTCCATCGCGGAGGGCGCCGGTTCGGCACCGGCCGGAACGACACCTCCCGCGGCCAGCAGAGCTCCGGCGACGACGGCCAGTCCGGCCCTCGCCGCCCTCGATCGGGGTCGTGCGCTCATCGTCGTGGCTCCATCCTCGGGGGAACGGTGGAGCACAAAGGTATAGACCACGACGCGGGTCGGGAGCCTCCGAACGGACGTATCGGACTCGGTTTGGCGAGAACTCGCCTCCGCCCAGCTGTTCTCGCCCAGCCGTTCTCGTTCAGCCGTCCCCGCGCAGCGCCGGGCGCAGCTGGTCCAGCACCGACGGGTCCTCGATCGTCGAGGGGACGTTGGTGTCACCTCGGTCGGCGATCTCGCGCATCGACTTGCGCAGGATCTTGCCCGAGCGGGTCTTGGGCAGGCCGTCGACGACCGCCACGTCGCGGAACGCCGCCACCGGGCCGATCTGCTCGCGCACCGCCGTCACCAGCTCCTCGCGCAGCGTCTCGGTCGCGATGTCCACACCGGACTTGAGCACCACGAACCCGCGCGGCACTTGACCTTTCAGCTGATCGTGCACGCCGATCACCGCGCACTCGGCCACCGCCGGGTGCGCCGCCAGCACCGCCTCCATCGAACCCGTCGACAACCGGTGCCCGGCCACGTTGATCACGTCATCGGTGCGGCCCATGACGAACACGTAGCCGTCGGCGTCGACGTAGCCGTTGTCGCCGGTGAGGTAGTAGCCGTCGTAGCGCGACAGGTAGGACTCGCGGAACCGCGCGTCGTCGCCCCACAACGTCGGCAGGGTGCCCGGGGGCAGCGGCAGCTTCAAGCAGATCGCGCCGTCGGTCTCCGGCGGCAGCGGGTTGCCCGCCTGGTCCAGCACCTCGACCTCGAAGCCCGGCACCGGCACCGTCGGCGACCCCGCCTTGACCGGCATCGGCTCCAGCCCGCGCAGGTTCGCGCAGATCGGCCAGCCCGTCTCGGTCTGCCACCAGTGGTCGATCACCGGTACGCCCAGCTGCTGCGCGGCCCAGTGGTAGGTCTCCGGGTCCAGCCGCTCACCGGCCAGGAACAGCGTCTCCAGGCAGGAGAGGTCGTGCTCGGCCATGAGGCTGCCGTCCGGGTCGACCCGCTTGATCGCCCGCAGCGCCGTCGGCGCCGTGAACAGCGCCTTCACCCGGTGCTGGGCGATGACCCGCCAGAACGCGCCCGCGTCCGGCGTGCCCACCGGCTTGCCCTCGTAGACCACCGTCGTCGCCCCGGTCAGCAGCGGCGCGTAGACGATGTAGGAGTGGCCGACCACCCAGCCCACGTCCGAGGCCGTCCAGAAGACCTCGCCGGGGGAGATGTCGTAGATGTTGGCCATCGACCAGCGCAGCGCCACCGCGTGCCCGCCGTTGTCGCGGACCACGCCCTTGGGCTTGCCGGTGGTGCCCGAGGTGTAGAGCACGTAGAGCGGATCGGTCGCGGCGACCGGAACGCACTCGGCCGGTTCGGCGTCGGCGATCGCGTCCTGCCAGTCGACGTCGCGCGCGCCCATCTCGGCGCGCGCCTGATCGCGCTGCAGCACGATCACCCGGCCCGGTTGGTGCTCGGTGAGCCGCAGCGCCTCGTCGACGATCGGCTTGTACTCCACGACCCGGTTCGGCTCCAGCCCGCAGGAGGCCGCCACGACCACGCTGGGCCGGGCGTCGTCGATGCGCGCCGCCAGCTCCTTGGGGGCGAAACCGCCGAAGACCACCGAGTGCACCGCGCCGATGCGGGCGCACGCCAGCATCGCGATCGCCGCCTCCGGGATCATCGGCAGGTAGAGCACCACCCGGTCACCCCGGTTCACGCCCTGCGCGCGCAGCGCCCCGGCGAAGCGGGCGACCGCGTCCAGCAGCTCGCGGTAGGTCCAGGTCCGCACCACACCGGTCATCGCCGAGTCCCAGATCAGCGCCGGCTGCTCGCCCCGGCCGTCGCGCACGTGCCGGTCCAGCGCGTTGAAGCAGGTGTTGAGCTCGCCGTCCGGGAACCAGCGGTACAACGGCGCGGCGGAGTCGTCCAGCGCTCGCGTCGGCTCGCGGTCCCACTCGATGGCCGTCGCCGCGTCGAGCCAGAAGCCCTCGCGGTCGGTCAGGCTCCGCCGGTAGTTCTCCGCGTACTCACCCATTGCCCGACTACCTCCCGAGCGCGTCCACTGTGACAACGCCTGTGTAGTACCTCAGATCGGATCACTGCGCCAGAGGCCCGGGCGTCCGTTCGGCCGAAACGCGTTCGTCACGAGCGAAACGTCGACGTTCGGATGAACGGACGAACGGAGTTCGGTCGCGCTCACCCCCGCTGCGGTTCGGCGACGCCGCGCGGCCGCTGGGCGCGGCGGGTGCGTTCTCGGCGCGACAGCACGACTTCCAGACCCCACAATCGGCGGCGAGCCGATGGCCGGGCTAACACCGAGGTGTCCCGCGCCGACAAATGAATCGGAGGTGCTACGAACTATGGGCACGATGGAACCGGCAGAACCCTCCAAGACCACGCGGTCGGCGACCGCCACGCTCGACGGCGCGCCGACCGCTGAGGAGTCCCACGATCTCCCGACCGCGCCGTGCAGCGTGGTGTGGAGCGGCGGTCACTCCTACGTCCGCGAGGGGAGCGCGGGCGCCCGCTGGGCGGGCGTGGACGATCGCGGCAGAGCCCGGTTCCTCACCGATGCCGAGTTGCGACGGCGCGGCTGGAGCCGCACGCGGGACTGACGTGCACCGGATCTTCCCGCGTCGCGGGACCTCCGGGCACCGGCTGGCCGCCAGGTGGGTTGTGCTGCCGATATGAGACCCTGATCGGGTCAGGATGCACAGGTGTGCACCCGTTGCGGGACAGCGCGCACAACCATTCAGGGGAGGCTCGTGGTGCAGGACGCCGAGCGCACCACGGAAAACACCACGAGCGGCTCGCAGGCCGAGACGGGCGGACCCGGCGATCCGGGCCTGGACCGGATCCGCGAGGTCGCCCGCGGGGTGTGGGCCGATCCCTGGTGGACGCTGCCGAACCTGCTCAGCGTGATCCGCCTGGCCGGCGTGCCGGTCTTCCTCTGGCTGCTGCTCGGGCCGCAGGCCGACCTGCTGGCGCTGCTGGTCCTGGTGGTCAGCGGTGCCACCGACTGGCTGGACGGCAAGCTGGCCCGCTGGCTCAACCAGTACAGCCGCATCGGCGAGCTGCTCGACCCGGCCGCCGACCGGCTCTACATCGTCGCCACCCTGATCGCCTTCGTGCTGCGCGACGTCATCCCGTGGTGGGTCGCGGTCGCCCTGGTCGGCCGCGACGTCGTGCTCACCCTGTGCCTGCCGGTGCTGCGCTGGCACGGCTACGAGCCGCCGGAGGTGCACTACCTCGGCAAGGCCGCCACGTTCTGCCTGATGTACGCGTTCCCGCTGCTCCTGCTGGTGCAGGACGACTTCACCGGGGCCGACGTGGTCCGGCCCATCGCCTACGCCTTCACCGCCTGGGGCGGGGCGCTGTACGTGTGGGCGGGCATCCTCTACCTGGGCCAGGTCATCGCCGCCGTGCGGGGAGCCCGCACGCGGACCTGATCTTGCGTGCGCGTCGTCTTGCGGCCGTCGGCGGCCGGTGAATACGCTCGCCGCGTCGATCACTCGGCACCTTGCACACGGCGGACGAAAGGCGGGACCAGTGGCGGCCCCGGAGATCAAGTACACCGAAGAGCACGAGTGGGTCCAGAGCGTCGGTGACGACACCGTGCGCATCGGCATCACCGACTACGCCCAGCAGCAGCTCGGCGACGTGGTGTTCGTCCAGCTTCCCGAGACGGGGCAGCAGGTCACCGCCGGTGACTCGATGGGCGAGGTGGAGTCGACCAAGAGCGTCTCCGACATCTACGCCCCGGTGACCGGTGAGGTCACGGCGGGCAACACCGCGCTGGAGGACCAGCCGGAGTTGGTCAACTCGGATGCCGCGGGTGACGGCTGGATGGTCGAGATCCGGCTCGCCGACCCGGACCAACTGGCGGGTCTGCTCGACGCCGAGGCCTATCAGAACCTGATCGACCAGGCATGATCGTCCGACGCGGCGGCGTCCGTGCGACGATGTCGGGAGTCGCTCGTCACGGGGCTGTCCAGGCACGGTACGTTGGGCGCATACTTGGCACGATCTATCCGCGTAGAGGAGAGCTCAGGTGAGCCAAAACAGCGGCTTCGGCGATGTTCCGCCGGAGCAGTCACCGGAGACCACCTCGGTCTTCAGGCCCTTCCTCTCGGAGCAGGAGAGCACCGAGAGCGCGGCCCCGGAGCCTGCCGCCGCGTCCGGGGTCGATGCGCTGCCCGCGGGTTCCGCCCTGCTGGTGGTCAAGCGCGGTCCCAACGCGGGTTCGCGGTTCCTCCTGGACCGCGAGACCACCAGTGCCGGACGCCACCCGGACAGCGACATCTTCCTGGATGACGTGACGGTGTCCCGGCGGCACGCCGAGTTCCGCCGCGAGGGCAACGACTTCGTGGTCGTGGACGTGGGCAGCCTCAACGGCACCTACGTGAACCGGGAACCGGTGGACACCTCGGTGCTCGCCAACGGCGACGAGGTGCAGATCGGGAAGTTCCGCCTGGTGTTCCTGACCGGGCCGATCGATGGGGGCCAGGGCGGCCGCTGAGGCCGCCGATCAGGGCTTTGTCAACCCGTCAGCGGGGCGGCGCCGAGGGGCGCCGCCCCGCTGACGCATGAGGCAACTGCGCCGCCCGCGCGCGGACGTCCTCCCCGCACCGGGAATTTCCCGGGACCACAAGCGGTTTCCACAGCACAGCGGGGGATTTCCGATGGAGTCGGTGATCTCCCGCGCGGTGTATCGTGCAGGGTAATGCTCGACGACGAGCTCAGCCGGCGGTCCGGGCCGCGAGCCCCGATTCGCAACGACCGCGACGGTGGGCGGTCCGCTGGGGCCGCCGGTGGGAAAGGGCGTGTCCGCCGTATCGCGGGTAGCGTCGGAGGCGTCGGTGCGGGACCCTCGACGGGGAAGTCACGCTTCGGCGCGCTGGAGGAGGCGATGTGACGATGAGCAGCGAGATGCGCGTCGTCGGCGTGCGAGTGGAACTACCGGCGAACCAGCCGATCCTGCTGTTGCGCGAGGCCGAGGGCGAGCGCTACCTGCCGATCTGGATCGGGTCGGTGGAGGCGACGGCCATCGCCTTGGAGCAGCAGGGCGTGCGGCCCCAGCGGCCGCTGACGCACGACCTGCTCAAGGACGTCATCGGCGCCCTGGGCCGCGATCTGGAGCAGGTGCGGATCACGGATCTGCAGGAGGGCACGTTCTTCGCCGAGCTGGTGTTCGACGGCGATGTGCGGGTGTCGGCGCGACCGAGTGACTCGGTGGCGCTGGCGTTGCGGATCGGCGTGCCGATCCACGCCGACGAATCGGTCCTCGACGAGGCCGGGCTGATCATCCCGGACGAGCAGGAGGACGAGGTCGAGAAGTTCCGCGAGTTCCTCGACTCGGTCTCCCCGGAGGACTTCCGCGGCGCCGACACGTAGGCGCCGACACGCAGCAGGACCAGCCCTGCTGGGCCGAACAGACCACCCCGGCCCCCGAGTCGCGCGAGCGGCTCGGGGGCCGGATCTCGTGCGAGGCGAACGCGGGCTCACGTCCCCCGCGCGTCGCGTTGACCCGCCTGCTGAGCGGGCCTACCTTCGGAAGTACGCGAATTGCCCCGGTGTGATTCAGCCGGTGTACGGCTTCGCGGCCCTGGATCAGAAGCGGTCCGGGAGCTGGTGATCGTCGTCGTCGGCTGCGGGCCGGACGAGGGGAGGCAGGCGTGGTGGAGCAAGCAGCGAACGCGGATGACGCTGCGGAGCAGGGTGAGCTGTTCCCCGACGCCTCGGCCCCCGACGAGCTGGTCGGTTACCGCGGGCCGGCGGCCTGCCAGATCGCGGGCATCACCTACAGGCAGCTGGACTACTGGGCGCGCACCAAGCTCGTCGGCCCGTCCATCCGCGGCGCGGCCGGGTCGGGTTCCCAGCGGCTGTACTCGTTCAAGGACATCCTGGTGCTCAAGGTGGTCAAGCGATTGCTCGACACCGGGGTCTCGCTGCACAACATCCGGGTCGCGGTGGAGCACCTGCGCAAGCGCGGCGTGCAGGACCTGGCGAAGCTGACGCTGTTCAGCGACGGCACCACGGTCTACGAGTGCACCTCCGCGGAGGAGGTGGTCGATCTGCTCCAGGGCGGCCAAGGAGTGTTCGGCATCGCCGTCAGCGGCGCGATGCGCGAGATCAGCGGCACGATCCACGAGTTCCCGGCCGAGCGCGCCGACGGCGGCGAGAACATCGAGTCGTCGATGACCGACGAGCTGGCGGCCCGCCGCCGCGACCGCCAGGCCGAAACCGGCTGAACCCGGTCCGGTCGCGACCACCCTCGGCCATCTGTGCGGTAGACGACATTGATGGTCTGATAAGCGCGGTTGATCGGGTACTCTGAGCGCCATCGCCGACCCCGTGCGGGAGAGTCCGGTCCTGGCCTCGGCCAGGGCAGGCGCCGAAGGAGCAACTCTCCCCGACAACCTCTCAGGCCACCTGGACCGCACGGGCGAGATACCTCTGGAAAGCGGGCACACCCACCAGGTGCGCCCCGCCGACGGTGCAAGCCCGGTCCGCCGGGTGAAGCTCTCAGGCGTTCGCTTCGCGAACGGGGACAGAGGGGGAGAGCAGCGCAGAGCTGCCGCCCTTTGTTCGCCGCGATGAGTGAGGTTTTGGCGATGACCGACGCGACGCACGACCGCATCCCGCTGGCCGCGCTGGAGCACGGAAGGCCGTTCGCGGACCGCCACGTCGGGCCGATGCCCGCTGAGCTGGCCCGCATGCTCGACGTCATCGGCGTCGGCTCCCTGGAGGAGCTGGGCCAGAAGGCCGTCCCGGACACCATCCGCGAGTCCGACCTGCAGCTGGCCATGCCGGACCCGGCCACCGAGACCGAGGCGCTGGCCGAGCTGCGCGACCTCGCCGGCCGCTGCACCCCGCACACCGAGATGATCGGGCTGGGCTACTACGGCACGATCACCCCGCCGGTGATCCTGCGCAACGTGCTGGAGAGCCCCGCCTGGTACACCGCCTACACGCCCTACCAGCCGGAGATCTCGCAGGGCCGGCTGGAGGCGCTGCTGAACTTCCAGACGATGGTCGCCGACCTGGCCGGGGTGCCGGTGTCCAACGCCTCGATGCTCGACGAGGCCACCGCTGCGGCCGAGGGCATGACCCTGGTGCGCCGCGCGGGCAAGTCCAAGTCGCCGCGCTTCCTGGTCGACGCCGACACGCTGCCGCAGACCATCGCCGTCATCGAGACCCGCGCCGAGCCGCTGGGCATCGAGGTCGTGGTGGCCGACCTGTCGGCCGGGGAGCTGCCCGAGGGCGAGTTCTTCGGCGCCCTGCTGTCCTACCCGGGCGCCTCCGGTGCGGTGCGCGACCACGAGGCGCTGATCAGCGCGATCCACGACACCGGGGCGAAGGTCGTCGTGGCCGCCGACCTGCTGTCGCTGACGCTGCTGCGCGCGCCCGGTGAGATCGGCGCCGACGTGGTCGTGGGCTCCACCCAGCGCTTCGGCGTGCCGATGGGCTTCGGCGGCCCGCACGCCGGGTTCATGGCCGTGGCCAAGGGCCTGGAGCGGCAGCTGCCCGGTCGTCTGGTCGGCGTGAGCACCGACGTCGACGGGAACCAGGCCTACCGGCTCGCGCTGCAGACCCGCGAGCAGCACATCCGCCGCGAGAAGGCCACCAGCAACATCTGCACCGCGCAGGTGCTGCTGGCCGTGGTCGCCTCGATGTACGCGGTCTACCACGGCCCGGACGGGCTCAAGGCGATCGCGACCCGCGCGCACCGGATGGCGAGCGTGCTCGCCGAGGGCCTGCGCCGCGGTGGTGTCGAGGTCGTGCACGCGGAGTTCTTCGACACCGTCCTCGCGCGCGTCCCGGGCAAGGCCGACGAGGTGCTGGCCGCGGCCCGCCGGGCCGGGGTGAACCTGCGCCGCGTCGACGCCGACCACGTCGGCATCAGCTGCGACGAGACCACCACCCGCGCCCACCTGGCCGCGGTGTGGGACGCCTTCGGTCTCGCCGGCGACGTCGACGCCCTCGACGCCGAGACCCCGGACTCGCTGCCGGGCGCGCTGGCGCGCACCTCCGAGTACCTGACGCACCCGGTGTTCCGCACCCACCGCTCGGAGACCTCACTGCTGCGCTACCTGCGGCAGCTGTCGGACAAGGACATCGCGCTGGACCGCAGCATGATCCCGCTGGGCTCGTGCACGATGAAGCTCAACGCGACCGCGGAGATGGAGCCGATCACCTGGCCCGAGTTCTCCTCGCTGCACCCGTTCGCGCCCGCCGAGGACGCGGAGGGCCTGCTCAAGGTCGTCTCCGACCTGCAGGAGTGGCTCGCCGAGGTCACCGGGTACGACGCGGTCAGCCTGCAGCCCAACGCGGGCAGCCAGGGCGAGTTCGCCGGTCTGCTCGCCATCCGCGCCTACCACCACGACCGTGGTGCGACCGCGCGCGACGTGTGCCTGATCCCGGCCAGCGCGCACGGCACCAACGCCGCCAGCGCCGTCATGGCCGGGATGCGCGTGGTCGTGGTGCGCTGCGACGAGCAGGGCAACATCGAGATGGAGCACCTGCGCGAGCTGGTCGGCAAGCACGCCGAGGACCTCGCCGCGATCATGATCACCTACCCGTCGACGCACGGCGTCTACGAGGACACCGTGCGCGAGGTGTGCGGGCTGGTGCACGACGCGGGCGGCCAGGTCTACGTCGACGGCGCGAACCTCAACGCGCTGATCGGCCTGGCCCGGATGGGCAAGTTCGGCTCCGACGTCTCGCACCTGAACCTGCACAAGACGTTCTGCATCCCGCACGGCGGTGGCGGTCCGGGCGTCGGCCCGATCGGGGTGCGCGAGCACCTGGCGCCGTTCCTGCCCAACCACCCGCTGCAGCCCGCGGCCGGTCCGGAGACCGGTGTCGGCCCGATCAGCGCCGCCCCGTGGGGCAGCGCCTCGATCCTGCCGATCTCCTGGGCCTACGTGCGGATGATGGGCGCCGACGGCCTGCGCCGCGCGACGCTGACCGCGGTCGCCTCGGCCAACTACGTGGCCCGCAGGCTCGGTGAGTACTTCCCGGTGCTCTACACGGGTGCGGGCGGCTTCGTCGCCCACGAGTGCATCCTGGACCTGCGGCAGATCAGCAAGACCAGCGGCATCACCGTCGACGACGTGGCCAAGCGGCTCGCCGACTACGGCATCCACGCCCCGACCATGTCGTTCCCGGTCGCGGGCACGCTGATGGTCGAGCCGACCGAGAGCGAGAACCTCGCCGAGCTGGACCGCTTCTGCGAGGCGATGATCGCGATCCGCGCCGAGATCGACAAGGTCGTCGCCGGTCAGTGGCCGGCCGACGACAACCCGCTGGTCGGGGCTCCGCACACGGCGGCCAGCCTCGCCCAGGAGTGGCGCCACTCCTACTCCCGCGAGGAGGCCGCCTACCCGCTGGGCACCGACGCGATCAAGGTGTTCCCGCCGGTCCGCCGGATCGACGGGGCCAAGGGCGACCGGAACCTGGTGTGCTCGTGCCCTCCGTTGGAGGCCTACCAGAGCTGAGTCGGCGGGTCGGTTTGCGCGCGCGGTCGCGGCGGTGACACGGTGGCCACTTCAACCGACCGGCTCCGAGAGGAGTTGAGCACCATGCTCACCATCAGTGAGAGCGCCGTGGAGGTCATCAAGCTCGTCCTCGTCGGCGGCGACTCTCCGGCCAGCTCGGGCTTGCGCATCGCGCCGGCCGGCGAGGGGCTGCAGGCGTCGATCGCCGAGGCACCCCAGGAGGGTGACGAGGTGATCGAGGAGAACGGGGTCCGGGTCTTCCTGGAGAAGGAGGTCGCCGAGCTCCTCGGTGACAAGACGCTCGACGCCGAGAAGGACAGCAGCGGCGAACTCGCGCTCGCCGTGCGCGACTGATCTGCTCGCGGGGCGGGGTCCGCAAGAGGGCCTCAGCCCGGTTCTTGAGCCGTCGACCCGGGTGGTATGCCCGGGTCGACGGCTTTTTCGCACAGGATTGCGACGAGCGCCTCTTGCCAGCACCTGGTGATAGCGGGTGATCGGCAACTACCCTGGACCGGCGGTAGTCCCGGCGGGGGACGCCCGGTTCGGGGAGAGGATGGCCAGTGCCGACCACGACGCTCGCGATGCACATGAGCGACGGGCTGCTCAACGCTCGGACGGCGGTGCTGTTCGCCGTCGTGGCGATAGCCGGCCTCGCGGTGGCGCTGGTGCGCGCGCGGGCCGATCTCGACGACCGCACGGCCCCGATGGCCGGGCTGGTGGCGGCGTTCGTGTTCGCCGCCCAGATGATCAACTTCCCGGTGCTGCCGGGCGTCAGCGGGCACCTGCTGGGCGGGGCGCTCGCCGCGATCCTGGCCGGACCGTGGGTCGGCGCGCTGTGCGTGGCGATCGTGCTGGTCGTGCAATCGCTGCTGTTCGCCGACGGCGGCCTGACGATGCTCGGCGCGAACATCACCAACATGGCGCTGATCGGCACCGCGGTGGGCTACCTGGTCGCGCTGGCGCTGCGCCGCTTCGCCGCGCGCAGCCGGGCCGGGCTGCTGACCACCGCGTTCGTCGCCGCCTGGGTCAACACCGTGCTCGCCTCCTGCGGTTTCCTCGTCGAGTACGCCATCGGCGGTGACGCCGGGTTCAGCCTGCCCGCGGTGTCGGTGGCGATCGTCGGCGTGCACTGCCTGATCGGACTCGGCGAGGGTCTGATCACCGCGGCCACCGTCGGCGCCGTGGCCGCCGCCCGCCCTGATCTCGTGCACCTGCTGCGCGGCGCCCGAACCCAGGAGGTCGTCCGATGAAGCGGTTCCTGCTGATCTTCGCCCTGGTCGTGCTGGTCGTCGCCGGTGGCGTGGCCTACTTCGCCGACTCCGACCCGGACGGCCTCGACTCGGTCACCCAGCAGGGCTGCTCGGTCGTGCGGACCGAGCAGGGCGAGTCGCTGGAGGGCAAGTGCATCGCCCAGCACGCGGGCGACCACGCGCTCGGCGACGGCCCGCTGGCCGACTACACCGTGGGCGGCGACGACCGGTTCACCGGCGTCGCCGGGATCATCGGGGCCGCGGTCACGCTGGCCGCGGCCGGAGGCCTGTTCTGGGGGCTGCGCCGCCGATCCGGGTCGGGGGAGGCCTGAGATGGGTGCCGGGCACACCCACGCCCTGCACCTGCCCGGTGCCACGGCGCTGCACCGGCTCGACCCGCACGTCAAGATCACCGCCGCGTTCCTGCTGGTCCTGTGCGTGGTGGCGACCCCGCGCGAGCACTTCTGGGCCTTCGGCGGTTACGCGGTCGTGCTGGCCGCGCTGGCGGCCGCCGCCCGGATCCCGCCGCGCTGGATGCTGACCCGGCTGCTCATCGAGGTGCCGTTCGTGGTGCTGGCGCTGCTGCTGCCGTTCACCGCGGGCGGTCCGACCACCGACGTCGCCGGGCTGGGGCTGTCCACCGAGGGGCTGCTGGCCGGGTTCAACATCCTGGTCAAGGGCACGCTCGGGCTGGGCACCTCGCTGCTGCTGGCGGCCACCACCGAGCCCCGCGAGATCGTGCTGGGCCTGCAGCGGCTGCGCGCGCCGAAGCTGGTGATCACCATCATCACGCTGATGCTGCGCTACGCCGAGGTGATCGTCGCCGAGGCCGGGCGGATGCGCGTCGCCCGGATCTCCCGGGGGCACGACCCGCGCTTCGCCTGGCAGGTCGGGGCGACCGCGCGGGGTGTGGGTAGCCTGTTCATCCGATCCTACGAGCGCGGCGAGCGCGTGCACCTGGCGATGCTCTCGCGCGGCTGGAGCGGCGAGATGCCCGAGCTCGAACCCGCTCGCCGCACCTCGTGGAAGACGTGGAGCCTCGGTCTGACCGCGCCCGCCGCGGCGGCCGTCGTCCTGGGGGTGTCGTGGTGGACCGCGTGACCGAGCAGCCCGCTGCTGCAGAGCAGCCCGCCGTCGCGGGCGGATCGCCGTGCGCGCCGGCCCTGGAGATCAGCGGCCTGGCCCACTCCTACCCGGACGGGCACCGCGCGCTGCGCGGCGTGGACCTGCGGGTGGAGCCGGGGGAGCGGGTCGCCGTGCTGGGCCCCAACGGCGCGGGCAAGACGACCTTGACGCTGCACCTCAACGGGGTGCTGCGACCCACCTCCGGGAGCATCCGCGTCGGCGGTCTGCCGGTGGAGACCCGGCACCTCAAGGAGATCCGGCGCCGGGTGGGCCTGGTGTTCCAGGATCCCGACGACCAGTTGTTCATGCCCACGGTCCGCGAGGACGTCGCGTTCGGGCCCGCCAACTTCGGCGCCCGGGGAGCCGAGCTGGAGCAGCGCGTCCAGCAGGCCCTCGACGCCGTCGGGATGACCGAGCACGCGCACCGCTCGCCGCTGCACCTCTCCGGCGGCCAGCGCAAGCGGGTCGCGCTGGCGGCGGTGCTGGCCTGCGAGCCGGAGCTGCTGGTGCTCGACGAGCCCTCGGCGAACCTGGAACCGGTGGCGCGCCGCGAGCTCGCGGAGGTCCTGCTCTCGGTCGGCCGGACGATGCTCATGGTCACCCACGACCTGCCCTACGCGCTGCAGCTGTGCCCGCGCAGCGTGATCATCGACGACGGCCGGGTCGTCGCCGACGCACCCACCGCCGAGCTGCTGGCCGACGAGGACCTGCTCGCCGAGCACCGGCTGGAGCTGCCGTTCGGGTTCCGGGTGCCGTGAGCGCTTGACCCGAATCATCCGGCGGGCGACCGTGATCGCGGTCGCACCCGACGGGGAGGTCAGGCGATGTTCGACAAGTCCGGCATCGAACGCGACGAGCAGGGCATCGCCCACTACACCGGGCTGCCGGACTCGCTGGTCGACATGCTGCGCGAGAGCGTCGAGCGCTTCGGCGACCGCGAAGCGCTCGTGGAGGTCGGCGGCGGACGGCTGACCTACCGCGAGCTGTGGCGCCGGTCCGCCCGGGTCGCCGGCGGGTTGCGCTCCGCCGGGATCTCGCGCGGGGACCGGGTCGCCAACCTGCTTCCCGCGGGCGTGGACTGGGTGCTGGCCTTCCTCGGCACCCAGCTCGCCGGGGCGGTCGCGGTGCCGGTCAACACCCGCTTCGCCCCGCGCGAGGTCGACTACGTGCTCACCGATTCCGGTGCGGCGTTCACCTTCCGGCCCGAGGAGCCGCTCCCGGACGGCGAGCCGCACGTCGTCGACGACCTCTCCCGCGACGAGGTCGCGGCGATCTTCTACACCAGCGGCACCACCGGGCTGCCCAAGGGGGCGATGACCACCCACGAGAACTTCCTGTCCAACGTGGAGAACGTCTGCCGGGTCAAGGGCATCGATGCTGAAACCGGTTGGCAGACGCGCAATCTCGTGTCGGTGCCGCTGTTCCACGTCACGGGCTGCAACACGCAGCTGCTGCTTCAGCTGTCCTTCGGCGGGGCGACCGTGGTCATGCCCAGGTTCGACGTGCGGCAGTTCCTGGAGGTGATCGCGGCCGAGCGGATCACCATGTTCACCACCGTGCCCGCGATCTACGCGCTGGCGCTCAAGCAGCCCGACTTCGCCGAGTTCGACCTCAGCCAGGTCCGCCACGTCTCCTACGGCGGCGCGCCGATGGCGCCCGCGCTGGTCGAGCGGATCAAGGCCGCGTTCCCGCAGGCCCGCGTGGGGAACGGGTTCGGGCTCACCGAGACCTCGTCGATCTCCACGTTCCTGCCGCACGAGCACTCGGTGGAGCACGCCGACTCGGTCGGGTACCCGGCGCCGGTGGTCGACGTGGCGGTGCGCGAACCCGACCCGGACACCGGCGTCGGCGAGCTGCTGATCCGCGGCCCCAACGTGGTGGCCGGCTACTGGAACAAGCCGGAGGCCACCGCGGCGACGTTCGTCGACGGCTGGCTGCGCACCGGAGACCTCGCGCGCGTGTCCGACGACGGGCTGGTGCACCTGGTCGACCGCGCCAAGGACGTCATCAACCGCGGCGGCGAGAACGTCTACTCCGTCGAGGTCGAGAACGCGCTGGCCGCGGTGCCGGGCGTGGTGGAGGCCGCCGTGGTCGGCGTACCGGACGACGTGATGGGCGAGAAGGTAGGTGCGGTGATCGTCGCCGACGAGGCCTTCGACGCCGCGCAGCTGCCCGCACACCTGGCCGACCGGCTCGCGGACTTCAAGATCCCGCAGTTCGTGCACCTCAGCGACCAGCCGCTGCCGCGCAACCCCGGCGGCAAGCTGCTCAAGCGCGACCTCCGCGGCACCACCGACTGGCAGGGCCCGCTCTGGGGCCGCTGATCGTCTCGTGCGACGAACGACTCATCGCCGTCGTCGTCGGCCCCGGGTTACCGTGACAGTGGTTTGCGGGGCGAACGATCGAGGGTGGGGATGGCTGAGTCGTCGCGGGCGAAGTTCGCGCTGATCCTGGGCGGGATGTCGGCCTTCGGGCCGTTGTCGATGGACATGTACCTGCCCGCGCTCCCGGCGATCGCCGGTGACCTGCACGCCGGGGCCTCCCAGGTGCAGCTCTCGCTGATGGCCTGCACGACCGGTCTCGCGCTGGGGCAGCTGGTCATGGGCCCGCTGTCGGACACCTACGGCCGCCGCCGCCCGCTGCTGATCGGCGTCGTCGTGTTCGCCCTCGCCTCGCTCGCCTGCGCGCTGGCGCCGTCGGCCTACGCGCTGGCCGCGTTGCGGCTCGTGCAGGGGTTCGGCGGGGCGGCGGGCATCGTCATCGCTCGCGCCGTGGTGCGCGACCTGTTCTCCGGGGTCGCACTCGCCAAGTTCTTCTCGCTGCTGATGCTGGTCAACGGCGTGGTCCCGGTGCTCGCGCCGGTGCTCGGCGGGCAGCTGCTGCGGGTCACCTCCTGGCGCGGGGTGTTCGTGACGCTGTGCGCGATCGGCGCCGCGCTGCTGCTGGCCGCCCTGCTCGCGCTTCCCGAGACGCTGCCGCGCGAGCAGCGCAGGCCCGGCAGCCTCCCGCAGACGCTGCGCACCTTCGGGAGCCTGGTGCGCGACCGGGTGTTCATCGGCTTCGCCCTGTCCGCGTCCCTGGCCTTCGCCGCCATGTTCGCCTACATCTCCGGCTCGTCGTTCGTGCTGCAGGAGGTCCACGACCTCTCACCGCAGATGTTCAGCCTGATCTTCGGCGTCAACTCGATCGGCATCGTGACGATGGGCCAGGTCAACGGCCTGCTGGTGGGCAAGGTCGACTCGCGGCGGCTGCTGGCGATCGGCCTGGCGGCCAACGCCGTCGGCGGGGTCTCGGTGGCCGTCTCGACCGTGCTGGGGCTGGGGCTCCCGGCGCTGCTGCCCGCGCTGTTCGTGACCGTGGCCAGCATCGGCCTGGTGTTCCCCAACGCCACCGCCCTGGCCCTGTCCGGTCATCGCGAGACGGCGGGGAGCGCCTCGGCGCTGCTGGGCGTGCTGCAGTTCATGATCGGCGGTCTCGTCTCGCCGCTGGTCGGCATCGCGGGCTCGGACACCGAGGTCCCGATGGGCCTGGTGATGGGAACGGTGTCGCTGTCGGCGGTCCTGGTCTTCCTCGTGCTGACCCGGCGCCGCAGCCCGGAGGCGCACCCGGTCGCACGCACCGGCTGACCGTCCCGCCGGGCCGAGGTCACGCGGCCTGTCGCGAGCCCCAGGCGAGCAGGTCGCGGCAGGTGTCGATCAGGCGGGAGCGCAGGACCGACGCCTCGTCGGCGAACTCGCGCTGACGGCGGACGTACTCGGCGCGGCCCTGCGGGGTCTCGATCGCCACCGGTTCGTAGCCCAGCTCGCCGAGGTCGTAGGGGCTCGCGCACATGTCCAGCTCGCGCACCCGCACCGCCAGCTCGAAGCAGTCCGCGAGCAGCTCGCCCGGCACGAACGGGTCGAGCTTGTAGGCCCACTTGAACAGGTCCATGTTCGCGTGCAGGCAGCCCGGCTGCTCCAGCCGGACCTGATCGGCGCGGGAAGGCTGCAGCGCGTTGAGCGGGCGCGCCTGCGGGGTGAAGAACCGGAACGCGTCGTGGTGCGTGCAGCTGATCGGCATCGACTCCACGACCTCGTCGGTGCCCCGGTGCCCGAGCCGCAGCGGCCACCCGGCGTGCCGGACGTCGCCGGGCTCGGTCCGGTAGACCATCGCCCACTCGTGCAGTCCGAAGCAGCCCAACCGGGCCGGGCGGGACGCGGTGGCGCTGAGCAGGCCGAGGATGAACTCCGCCGAGTCGCGGCGCTTGTCGGTCAGCGCCGCCGGATCCAGCGCCACGCCCTCGGGTGTCTCGGCGAAACCCTTGCGGGACAAGAACTCCCGACCGTTCTCCAGCGCCACGCCCACCCCGGGCTGCCAGCGCTCCAGGCGGGCCGGGCGGAACGAGTAGTAGGTGAACAGGAAGTCCAGCACCGGGTGCTTGCGCTGGTGGTGCTGCCGTTGCCGGTGCGGCGCCGTCCACTGCGACACCCGCTCCCGGTGGGCGTTCCGCCGCTCCCGCCACTCCTGCTCGCTCAGCACCAACATCGCTGGTCAGGGTAGCGGTCTGCGCTCAGTAGTCGAACTGGACCCAGTCCAGCTTCAGCACCTCCTGGCCACCGACCTCCGAGCTGACGACGAAATACACCGTGTGGAGTCCGGTGACCGGGTGGTCGAGGTCGAACGTGCGGATCTGCCAATCCTCGGCTCCCTCCGGGGAGGACGCCTTGAACTGGCCGATCTTCGTGCCGCTGGTGGAGTCCAGCCGGATCGAGACCGTCGTGTTGGCCGACTCGGGCTGCGCGGGGTAGAAGCGCGCGTTGATCTTGCGAGCGGGTACCGGACCGAAATCCACCGCGTCGAACCTCAGCGCTTGCCCGGACACCAGCGGTCCGAGGAAGTTGACACCGCGCTGGCTCGCTGTGCCGATCTCGGTGCCCACCCACCCCGCGGCCTCGGCCTGCATCACCTGGTGAGCACTGCCCATCGGGCGGCTCCGCTTGATCGTCCCGGAACCGCTGCTGTCGCCGAGCGTGTACCCGAACACGGCCGCCCCGAACACCGCCGCCCCGGTGGTCAGCACCACAGCCACCGCGCCCACGATGAGCGCGGTCCGCGCGCGGCGGCGTTGCGGCGCCGGAGATTCCTGCGATGGGCGGGCCGAATCCGGCCCGCTCGCGGGGTCCGGCGCCTGCCAGAGGCCGGACTGCGCGGGCAGGTTCGGTTGCGCGGCCCGAACCTGCTGCGGCGGGATCCACGGCCGGGACTGCGGTTCTCCCGCCACCGGCCGCGGCTGGGACGGCGGTGTGGGGGTCACGCGCGGGATGGATTGACGCCGTTCGGCGGGCCGCGAGGACTCGCGTGGAATCACCGACGGGGGAGGGGGCGTGGGGTGGAACCGCTCGGTTGGCCCCGCGGTGTTGGGGTCCAGCAGCGGCTCGAACGGTTCTTCGCCGGCCGAGCGGACGATCTCGTGCAGCCTGCGGCGCACCTCCACCAGCGGCATCCGCCGCTCCGGCTCCTTGACCAGCAGGCCGCCGAGGACCTCGCCGATCGGGCCGGTCTGGTGGTGGCGGGGGAGCGGGCCGTGCACGATCGCGCTGATGGTGATCAGCGGGTCGTTGCTCTTGTCGTAGGGCGGGCGGCCCTCCGCGGCCGAGTACAGCGTGGCGCCGAGCCCCCACAGGTCGGCCCAGGCGTCGAGGGTGCCCCGGCGGGCGATCTCCGGCGGCAGGTACGCGGGAGTGCCCAGCAGCACCTCGGAGCGGGTCATGGTCGTCTCGGCGACGTTGCGGGACAGCCCGAAGTCGGCCAGCTTGACCTGCCCGCGCGGCCCGAGCAGCACGTTGCCGGGCTTGACGTCGCGGTGCACGATGCCCACCTGGTGCGCGGCGTCCAGCGCTGCCGCCACCCCGTCGATCATCACGGCCAGCTGGTAGTGGTTGAGCGCGCGGTGCCGCTTGAGGATCGCCGACAGGCTCTGGCCCGGGACCAGCTCCATCACCACGTACGGGCTGCCGCCCTCGCGCGCCACGTCGTAGAGCATCACGGTGTTGGGGTGGTTCAGGGTGGCCATCGCGCGGGCCTCGCGCAGGGCGCGTTCGCGCAGGTCGGCGGCTTCTTCTTCGGGCACGTTCGCGGGCAGGTGGAGCTCCTTGACCGCCACCGGTCGTTCCAGGAGCTCGTCAGTCCCGGACCAGACGTAGCCCATCCCGCCCTTGCCGATGGTGCGGTCCAGCCGGTATCTGCCGCCGACCACGCGGCCCGAAGTCGATGTGTCCGCGTGGGACGGCGAGAGCTGATCATCTCGCACGCATGGACACTACCCAGTGAGCTCTCCCGCCCGCGCCGGGGGCATCCCCGGCGCGAACTGGGAAAACGGGATTTCGCGGCCGTTCGGGCGGGCCCGCTGCACCGGGGTTTCCGCCGAAGTTGGGCCAGATGGGCGAGGCGCGGTTCGCCGCGCCTCGCCCAGATGCGCCTCCGGCCGTCAGTGGACGTGCGTTCCGTCGCGGACCGTGCCGACGTACTCCTCGACGAGGTCCTCCAGCGCCACGACGCCGACCGCCGTGCCCCCGGCGTCCACGGCCGCGGCCAGGTGGCTGCCGGCCCGCCGCAGCGAGGTCATCGCCTCGTCCAGCCGCGCGGTGACCGGCACCGTCGGCAGATCGCGCCTGCGCGCGTCGGCGATCGGCGTGCGCGGGTCGTCGCCCGCCTGGTCCAGCACGTCCTTGATGTGCAGGTAGCCCAGCAGCCTGCCGTCGTCGCCGCGCACCGGGAAGCGCGAGAAGCCGGTGTCGGCCACCAGCCGCTCCACGTCGCCCAGCGTCGGCCGCCCCGGCAGCGTCGTGACCTCCCGCAGCGGCACCAGCACGTCGGCGACGGTGTGCTCCGCCGACGACAGCGTCTGGGCGAGCCTGCGGTGCTCGGACTGCTCCAGCAGCCCCTCGCGCCGCGACTCCACCAGCAGCTCGGCCAGCTCGGTCGAGGTGTAGGCCGTCTCCAGCTCGTCCTTCGGCTCGATCCGCAGCAGCTTGAGCACCGCGTTGGCCATCATGTTGAACAGCGCGATGAGCGGTCGCGCCAGCTGCACGAAGCCGACCAGCGGGGGCACCAGCCACAGCGCCATCCGCTCCGGCTCGGCCAGCGCCAGGTTCTTCGGCACCATCTCGCCGACCAGCACGTGCAGCACCACGACGATCGCCAGCGCGATCGCGAACGCCACCGCGTGCGTGATGGCAGCCGGGATGCCCAGCGCGGTGAACGGGCCCTCCAGGAGATGGGCGACAGCGGGTTCGCCGATGCGGCCCAGGCCCAGCGAGCACAGCGTGATGCCCAGCTGCGCGCTGGTGAGCATCAGCGAGCCCTCCTGGCTCGCCTTGATCACCGTGCGGGCCCGGCCCACGCCCTGGGCCAGCAGCGCCTCGAGCCGGTCGCGTCGGGACGACAGCAGGGAGAACTCCGCGCCCACGAACAGCGCGTTGAGCGCCAGCAGGACGACGCCGAGCAGCAGTGCGAAGGAGTCGCTCATCGGTTCGCCTCCGTCGCGTCGGCGTGCGCGGGCTGCTTGTTCAGGCGCAGCTCGGCGATGCGGTGCTTGTCCATGCGCATGACGGTCAGCCGCCAGCCGTCGGTGTCGAGCTGGTCCCCGACGGTCGGGATGCGGCCCAGCCGCCACAGCAGCAGTCCGGCGACCGTCTCGTAGTCGCCCTCGGGCATCGCGAAACCGGTGGCCTCGGCGAGCTCGTCGGGGCGCAGCAGGCCGGAGATCAGCCAGGAGTCGTCGCCTAGCCTGCGCACGGCGGCGATCTCCAGCCGGTCGTGCTCGTCGCGGACGTCGCCGATGATCTCCTCGACCACGTCCTCCAGGCTCACGATGCCTGCGGTGCCGCCGTACTCGTCGACGACCACCGCCAGCTGCAGGCCGGAACCGCGCAGCCGGTTGAGCAGCGCATCACCGTCCAGAGTGGCCGGAACCGTCGGCACCGGGCGGGTCAGCGTCTCGACCCGCGCCGTCTCGCGGCGCTCGGCCGGGATGCCGAAGGCCTGCTTGACGTGCACGACGCCCTGGACGTCGTCGAGATCGCCGCCGTGCACCGGGAATCGCGAGAAACCGGTGCGGCGGGCCAGGTCCAGCAGGTCCACGACGGTCTCGCCGACCTGCAGCGAGGCGACCTTGACGCGCGGGGTCATCAGCTCCTCGGCGGTGCGGTCGCCGAAGCGCAGCGAGCGGTCCATCAGCCGCGCCGTGGACTCGTCGAGCGTGCCGTGCGCGGCGCTGGAGCGCACGATCGAGCCGAGCTCGTCGGGGGAGCGCGCCGAGCGCAGCTCCTCCTGCGGCTCGACGCCGAGCCTGCGCACCACCCAGTTCGCGCTGTTGTTCATGGCGTCGATGAGCCACTTGAACACCTGCGAGAAGCGCGAGTGGTAGCCGGACACGGCGCGCGCGGTCGGCAGCGGACGGGCGATGGCGAGGTTCTTCGGCACCATCTCGCCGAAGACCATCGACAGCGCCGTCGCCAGCAGGATCGCCAGCGCCAGCGAGATGCCCTCGGCCACGCCCAGCGGCATGCCCAGCACGGTCATCACCGGCTGGATCAGGTCGCCGATGAGCGGCTCGGCCACGTACCCGGTGATCAGCGTGGTCAGCGTGATCGCGACCTGCGCGCCGGAGAGCTGGAACGAGAGGGTGCGGTGCGCTCGCTGCACGGCGCGGGCGCGCTTGTCGCCGACCGTGCGGACGTGGGAGTCCACGGTGGAGCGCTCTAGCGAGGTCAGCGAGAACTCCGCCGCCACCGCCAGACCCGTGCCCGTGGTGAGAACCGCGATGAACAAGAGGCCGGCAACGGCCAGCAGGACGTCGATCAACCCTCGGCCCGCCTCGTGCTCGCGACCGTGGGTCGGGGGGAGCCGGGTCTGCTACCCGGCTCGGTACTGCTTCCCTCAGGGGATTGTGCCGCAGGCACTGAAGTGCTCACTCCCGAAAATAGAGAAAGACCGCGTTGGAATTGGTCATAACGAGTATACCGGGAGTTCCGGTGTGCTCCCGGTAGCGCCACGATTACGATTCGCGGCTTTCCCGGAGTTGTCGACAACGGTCAGGCGTGCGGCGCGACGTGTGGCGCGGCATGCTCCTCACCAGGCGCGTTGGCGTCGCGGAGGGTCCGTTGTGGCCGGTCGGTGGCTGGTTCTCGCCCCGATGGTCTGATCCATCCTACCTCGAAGTAACCTGCGTCAAACGTCGTCGCGGCCACCGCCGCGCTGAACAATCACGAGAGGACGTGATCGTGAGCACACCCACGGTTGCGGACGCGCCGCAGAAGGGTTTCTTCGGACACCCGCGCGGTTTGTTGACGCTGTTCTTCACCGAGATGTGGGAGCGGTTCTCCTACTACGGCATGCGCGCCATCCTGGCGTACTACCTCTACTACGCGGTGTCCGAAGGTGGCCTGGGCATACCCGAGTCCACCGCGCTGTCGGTGGTCGGCGTCTACGGCGCCTCGGTCTACATGACCGGTGTTCTCGGCGGCTGGCTCGCCGACCGGATCATGGGTGCGCAGAAGGCGGTCCTCTACGGCGGCGTGATCATCATGCTCGGCCACATCGGACTGGCGCTGCCCGGTGGCATGACCACCGTGCTCATCGGCCTGGTGCTGCTGGTGATCGGTACCGGCCTGCTCAAGCCCAACGTCTCGGGCCTGGTCGGCACCCTCTACAGCGCCGACGACAACCGGCGCGACGCCGGTTTCTCGATCTACTACATGGGCATCAACCTCGGTGCCTTCGTCGCCCCGTTCGTCGTGGGCACGCTCGGCGAGAAGGTCAACTGGCACCTCGGCTTCGGCGTCGCCGCGGTCGGCATGGCGCTGGGCCTGATCCAGTACGTCGTCGGGCAGAAGCACCTCGGCAGCGGCGGCAGCGCCCCGGTCAACCCGCTGCCCGCCGAGCACAAGGGCCGCGTCCTGGGCCGCGCCGGCGGCATCGCGCTGGCGTTCGTGGTGGTGCTGATCGGACTGTCGGTCAGCGGCGTGATGGGCCTGGAGGGCCTGGTCAACCTGATCAGCATCATCTCGGCGGTGCTGCCGGTCGTCTACTTCGCGGTGATGCTCTCCAGCAAGGAGATCACCAAGGTCGAGCGGGACCGGCTGATCGCCTACATCCCGCTGTTCCTGGCGACCGCGCTGTTCTTCCTGCTCTTCGAGCAGCAGCCGAACACGCTGGCGAACCTGGCCGAAGCCGACACCGATCTCAACGTCCTCGGTTTCGCGATCCCGGCGTCCTGGTTCCAGTCGGTGAACCCGCTGACGATCATCATCCTCGCGCCGGTCATGGCGACGTTGTGGATGAAGCTGGGCTCGCGCCAGCCGTCCACCCCGCAGAAGTTCGTCGGCGGTCTGTTCTTCGTGGCCGTGTCGTTCCTGTGGGTCGTGCTGTCGAAGTTCGTCGGTGCCGACGACGGCAAGCACCTGCCGATCATGCTGGCGCTGGTCTTCGTGATCATGACCGTGGGTGAGCTGATGCTCTCGCCGGTCGGCCTGTCGGCCACCACCAAGCTGGCGCCGAAGGTGTTCGCCTCGCAGATGATGGGCCTGTACTGGCTCGCCCCCGCGATGGGTCAGGGCCTGGGCGCCCAGGTGGTCAAGATGTACTCGGTGGAGAACCAGCAGATGTACTTCGCGATCATCGGTGTCGCCACGATCGCCTGCGCCGGACTGCTGCTGCTGTCGGCGCGCAGCATCAAGCGCTACATGCACGGCGTGCTCTGACGGTGCTCTAGCCACCAGGCACCCGCGCGCGAAGGAGGCCGGTCCCCGAGCGGGACCGGCCTCCTCGCGTTCCGGCGGGGTCAGCGCAGGTCGTAGGTGCGGGACTCGCGCGTCTCCGGGGCCGACGGGTCGGGCTCCGGGTGGCCGGGGATCGCCACGTCCTCGCCCGGCAGCGTCCCGCGGACCAGGTAGTCGGCGCCGATCCGGTCGGCCTCGTCGTTGCCGGACAGCGCCCACACGCCGTGCTTGCCCGCGTCCCGCTCGGTGACCAGCACCGACGACGGCAGCGACCGGTGCATCTCGACGGCGCCGGCGTAGGGCGTGGCCACATCGTGCTCCGAGTTGAACATGAGAACCGGGGGCAGTCCCTCGCCGGTGATCTTCGTGGGCTCCTGCCGGGGCGCCCGCCACGTGCGGCACGGGGCGACGGTCCAGCTGTTGAACCACGCGGCGAACGGGTGCTGGGCCGCGACCTGGCGGGAGTCGCGCTCCCACTCCGCGCGCCGGGCGGGCCACGGGGCGTCGGCGCACTCCACCGCGTTGTAGATGGCGTTGCCGTTCTCGGCCAGCGCGTCCTTCGGCACGACCATCGCCGCCAGCGCCCGATCGTCGCCGCGCAGCTGGAAGTCCGCCAGCCCCTGGGCCAGCGGCTGCCAGTCGGACTCGCCGTAGAGGGCGTTGAAGCTGATCTCGATCAGCTCGGAGGGGCCCAGCGGGCCGCGCGGCGCCCGGCGCAGCTCGGCCTGCGTGCGCTGCCAGGCCGCCTTCACCTCGCGCCGGTCGGTGCCCAGGTGGAAGACCTGGTCGTGGCGGGCGACCCAGCCGAAGAAGTGATCGAGGCGCTGCTGCGCGGCCACGTCCTGGGCGAGGTTGTTGCCGTACCAGATCTCCGAGGTGTCCGGGTTCACCGAGCTGTCCAGGACCATCCGGTCCACCCGCTGCGGGAACAGTTGCCCGTACACCGCGCCCAGGTAGGTGCCGTAGGAGTAGCCCAGGAAGCTGATCTTCTGCTCGCCCAGCGCGGCCCGGATGGCGTCCATGTCGCGGGCGTTGGTGGGCGTGTTCAGGTGCGGCAGGTACTTGCCCGCGCGCTGCGCGCAGCCGTCGGCGTAGGTCTCGGCGCGCTGCCAGTTCGCCTCCCGGGCGGCGGGGGAGTCCGGGTCGGGCAGCGGGTTGGTCCAGTAGCTCGCCGGGTCGACGCAGTGGATCGGGGCGCTGTGCGCGGTGTTGCGGGTGTCGAAGCCGATCAGGTCGTAGGAGTCGCGGACCTCCGGCGGGACCAGCCCGGCCAGCGTGCCCGCGAAGTCCACGCCCGGCCCGCCCGGACCGCCGGGGTTGACCAGCAGCGATCCCCTGCGGGCCTGCGGGTTGCGGGCCGGCAGCTTGGAGACCAGCAGCGGGACCCGCTCACCGCCGGGGTTCGCGTGGTCCAGCGGAACCTCGACGGTGGCGCACGTCAGCTGCGGGTAGGGCGTGGCGACGTCCTGCGGGCACGGGCCGAACCGCAGGGCCGGTTGCGCGACGGCGGGGCCGACCGTCGCGGGTGCGACGGCCAGCGCGGCCACCGCCGCCAGGCCGAGCGCGATCGAACGCTTCACGTGAGCTCCTCAGACGCGTGGAGGCAGTTGATCTCGCAGCCTAGGAGCGGCAGGGGAGGTGATCGGCGGACTCGGTGCCGTGTCGCCGGAAGGGGGTGTCAGCTTCGCCCGGCCAGGTGAGTCCCGGTCAGGTGGGAGTCGGTGCCCAGCTCGCGCGCCAGCTCGTCGAGGATCTGGGTCGTGCGGTCCAGGAACCGGACGCTGCGGTGCAGCGACGTGGGCCCGTCGGTGAGCGACTCGGACAGGTCGTGCAGCTCGTCGGAGCGGCGGTGCGCCGCGGCCAGCGCCTCGTCGAAGGGGACCTGGCCCTCGTCGGTGAGCGCGTCGGCGGCGTCGGCCAGCGCCCACAGGTGCTCGGCCAGCCGGTCCCGGGTGTCGGCGTCGACCATCTCGGCGGCGTCGCCCAGCGCCACCGACAGGTTGCGGACGTAGTACGCGCAGCCGCTGAGCTTGGCGGCCATCCGCTGGACCTGGCTGCGCCGCGACCGGAACCGGTAGACCGTCAGCGGGTTGGCGCTGGTGAGCACCTTCTGCAGCGCGTCGTCCAGGGCGCGGGTGGGTTCCTGCAGGCCGGAGGCGGTGCCGTGCTCGCTGAGCTCGGTGCCGGTGCTGCGCAGGAAGTCCCGCAGCGCTTCGAGGAACTCGGAGGTGTTGTTGCGGACCACCTCGCGGGTGCGGGTGGGCAGCACGAACACCGCCGCCAGCACCCCGGCCAGCGCGCCCACCGCGGTCTCGGCCAGCCGCGTCTCCAGCACCGAGGCGTCGAACGTGCCGAGCATCCCGTACAGCGCGCCGAGCAGCGTGGTGATGAAGAACGTCATCGCCGCGTAGGAGTAGCCGACGAAGTAGAACGCCAGGAACACGCACAGCAGGATCACCGACAGCTCCGCGGTGAGGTCGCCGCCGACCTGCGCGGCGACCAGGATCCCCGCCAGCACCCCGAGGATGGTGCCCGCCGTGCGCTGCCAGGCGCGCACCAGCAGCTCGCCCCGGCTGTTGGTGCTGATGAACACCACGAACGCGGTGATCACCGCCCAGTACCAGCGGTTCGGCGAGACGAGCTGGCCCAGCACGATCGCCAGCCCGGCCGCGACGGTGACCTGGATGGCGGTGCGCAGCTCAGGGCGGGCCAGCCCGGTCTGCTCGTCGGCGGACTCCTCGGTCTCGTCGGCGACGTCGGCCTCGGTGTCGTCGGTGCGTTCGCCCAGCTCACCGGTCGCCTCGGCCAGCTCGGCCAGCTCGGTGCCGAGGCTGCGGATGGCCATCGCCACGTCGACCGAACCGCGGTCCTCGATCTGCTCGGAGACCCGGCGGGTCGTGTCGCGGATCTCGCGCGGACGGCTCTCCAGCACCGACAGCAGCGCGCCGACCGCGTGCGGCACCACACCACCACCGCTGGGGTGGTCGACCAGCCGCAGCAGCCGGGTCACCAGGTTCTCCGCGGCCAGCTCCACGTCGAGGATCCGCTGCCGCAGCACGGTGCGGCCGGCCTCGGAGAGCTCGTCCATCCGGCCGACGGTGCTCTCCAGCATCAGCGAGGTCTCGTTGAGCCGGGCGGAGCGGTTGTGCAGCTTGCGCCGCCGGGCCGCCGAGTCCGGCTGGTCGGCGACGTCGCGGACCGCGTGCAGCAGCCCGTGCACCTGGGCGCGCAGCGTGCGCCGCCCGCGCGCGAGCACCCCTTCCGGGTCGTCGCGCAGCACCAGGAACCGCAGGCCCGCCGCGGCGAGCGTGCCCAGCAGCACGGCGACCACCAGCGCCGGGAACTGGGCGGGCTGCGGGCGCAGGAACATCGCGAAGAAGTAGCCCATGAACGCGACCATGCCCAGCGGGAAGAACCGGGGTCCGAACCGCCGCACGTAGACCGCGACGAAGATGACCACCAGGAACACCGCGCTGTGCAGCGGTGGCGAGAACTGGGTGGCGATCGACAACCCGAGCGCCGCCAGCACCGGCAGCGGCAGCAGCGCGTAGGTGATCGCCTGGCCTCGCCGGTCCGGGTCGTTGACGCCCAGCGAGCCGTTGATCGCCACCACCGCGCCGATCATGGCGCTGGGCAGCGGCTGCCGCCACCAGGCCAGCAGCGGCACGGCGACCGCCAGCGTCAGGGCGACGGCCAGCGTCACGCGGATCGCGGTGCGCAGCCTCCGCAACGACGGGTCGGACGCGAGGAAGCGGTTCCACCACTCGCTGGCCACGCGCACTCCTTCACCTCGGCCGACCCGTGAGGCGAGGTTACGCCGAACGGGACTGGCGCTGTGGGATCAGCGGCCCCGGTGACGTCGCACGCTCTCCTCGACGACGTCGAGCACCGAGACCAGGTGCCGGTCGGGCAGACCCATCGCCAGGTGTGAGACCAGGCCCTCCAGGACCAGTTCCAGGTAGGCGGTGAGGACGTCGACGTCGACGTCGTCGCGCAGGTTGCCGGACTGGTGCTGCCACTGCAGACGCGCCCGGGTGGCGGCGGTGAGCGCCTCGGATCGCTGCGCCCACCGCTCCCGGAACTCGTGGTCGGTGCGCAGCCGGCGGGAGACCTCCAGCCGGGTTCCCAGCCAGTCCGCGCCCAGCGCGCGAGCTTCCGCACCGGCGGGTTCCTGGAGCAGGTTGCGCATCACCTGCACCAGGCCCTGCTCGGCGACGACGTCGGCCATCCGCGCCGCGTCGTCCTCCGCCAGGGCGAGGAACAGCGATTCCTTGTCCTTGAAGTGGTGGAAGATCGCGCCGCGCGACAGGCCGGTTGCTTCTTCTAGGCGCCGGACGGTGGCACCCTCGTACCCGAAGCGCGCGAAGCAGGACCGCGAACCGTCGAGGATCTGACGGCGTCGCGCGTCCAAGTGGTCCTGGCTGACCCGGGGCATGCCGTGAATCCTCGCAGGACGGTCCCGGCCATCGCAATCCGTACGTACGTTTTGTTGGCGTTTCGAGCACATCGCACCCGAACAGGTCCGCTGTGGGCGGTTCTCGGCTCATCCGGACCGCCCGACGGCCGGGCGATAACAGCTGCGCGGGGGCAGAACAAGGCTCGCGACTGTCAGAGGTGGGCGGTAGCGTCGGTAACCGGCCAATCACGGGCGGTGATCATCTTGCCGATATCTGCCGATCGTTCAGCCGATCCTTCAGCCGACGAGTTCCCCACCTCGCGAGTCCGCACCCGAGCGGAGGCCGAGGCCTACGTCGCCTCGGTGTGCTTCAAGCACGGCCCTCCGCGCCTGCTGGGCGTCGAACTCGAATGGACCGTGCACCACCGATCCGATCCGGGACGTGCCCTCGACGCCGCGACGCTGGTCGCCGCGCTCGGCCCGCACGCACCCCGCTCCCTGGTCCCCGACAGCCCCCAGCAGGCGCTGCCGAACGGCTCCGTGCTCACCGTTGAGCCGGGTGGCCAGGTCGAGATCTCCAGTCTTCCCACCACGTCGCTGCGCTCGCTGCTGAGCGTGGTCGCCGCCGACTCCGACTACCTGCGCCGCCGCGTCGAGCGAGCGGGCCTGGTCCTCGGCGACAGCGGCATCGACCCGCACCGGCACCCGCACCGGATCCTGCAGGTGCCGCGCTACCGGGCCATGGAGAACGCGTTCGACCGGATCGGCCTGGACGGCAGGCTGATGATGTGCAGCACAGCGGGCGTCCAGGTGTGCCTGGACGCCGGTGAACCCGACCGGATCGCCGCGCGCTGGAACGCGCTGCACGCCCTCGGACCGGTGATGATCGCGGCCTTCGCGAACTCGCCCCGGCTGTTCGGCCAGGACACCGGTTGGGCCTCCACCCGCACCCGGGTGCTGCTCGACACCGACCCGCCGCGCACCAGACCGGGCCCCACCAAGGGCGACCCCGTCACCGGCTGGGCGCGGCGGATGCTGGACATGTCGCTGGTGTGCCGCAGGCGCGACGGCGACGACTGGTCGGCGCCGGCCGGGCTGAGCTTCGCCGAGTGGATCCACGGCGGGCTGCCGGACCCACCCACCCACGACGACCTCGACTACCACCTGACCACGGTGTTCCCGCCGGTCCGCGCCCGCGGCTACCTGGAGGTCCGCTACCTGGACGCGCAGTCCGGGACGAACTGGATGTTGCCGACGGCCGCGCTCGCCGCGCTGTTCGGCGACGAGTCCGTGGTGGACAAGGTGGCGGTGATGGCCGCACCCGCGGCCGGGCGTTGGGTGCACGCCGCCCGCTTCGGGCTCGCCGACCCGGTGCTGGCGCGCTGTGCCCGCGAGATCTTCGACCTGGCCTGCCGACTGCTCGACCGCCTCGGCGACGGTGTCGGCGACGGTTTGTCGGACCGCCTCGCCGAGCACCTGGCTCAACGGCTCGCCCGAGCCTGACCCGATCCCGTCACGACCTGGAGGAGTGCGCGGTGAAAGAACTGCAGGAACTGGGAACCGAAGACCTGCGCGAGCACGTCGCCACCGAGCTCGCCCGCACCCGCCGGCGCAGCGCTCGGCTCACCGACGCCGTCGACGACGAAGACCTCGTCAAGCAGCACTCACCGCTGATGTCGCCGCTGGTGTGGGACCTCGCGCACGTCGGCAGCCAGGAGGAGCTGTGGCTGGTGCGCGACGTGGGCGGACGCGAACCGATCCGGCCCGACATCGACGACCTCTACGACGCCTTCCAGCACCGCCGCGCCGACCGCCCCGAGCTGCCGCTGCTCGGCCCTCGCGAAGCGCGGGACTACATCGGCACCGTCCGCGAGAAGGTCTTCGACCTCCTCGACGACGCCCCGCTGGAGGGGCGCAGGCTCGTCGAGCAGGCGTTCGCGTTCGGCATGATCGTGCAGCACGAGCAGCAGCACGACGAGACCATGCTGGCCACCCACCAGCTCCGCGACGGCCCGCCCGCGCTGCACGCCGAACCGCCGCCCGCCGCGCCCGCCGAAGCGCTGCCCGGCGAGGTGTTCGTGCCCGGCGGACCGTTCACGATGGGCACCTCCACCGAGGCGTGGGCGCTGGACAACGAGCGCCCGGCGCACGAGGTGCACGTCGACGCGTTCTACCTGGACACCACGCCGGTCACCAACGCCGAGTTCGCGCGGTTCATCGACGCGGGCGGCTACCGGGACCCGCAGTGGTGGAGCGAAACCGGGTCGCGCTACCGCGCCAAGGCCTCGCTGGAGGCACCGAGGTTCTGGTTCCGCGACGGCGACCGGTGGTGGCGCCGCCGCTTCGGCCACGTCGAGGAGGTGCCCGGCGACGAACCCGTGGTGCACGTCAGCTTCCACGAGGCCGAGGCCTACGCGGCCTGGGCGGGCAAGCGCCTGCCCACCGAGGCCGAGTGGGAGAAGGCCGCCCGCTACGACCCCGCCACCGGCCGATCACGCCGCTACCCCTGGGGCGACGACGAACCCGACGAGACCCGAGCGAATCTCGGGCAGCGGCACCTGCGACCGGCACCGGCCGGTGCCTACCCGCTGGGCGAGGCTCCGTGCGGGGCGCGGCAGCTCATCGGCGACGTGTGGGAGTGGACCTCCAGCGACTTCCTGCCGTACCCGGGTTTCGTCGCGTTCCCGTACCGCGAGTACTCGGAGGTGTTCTTCGGCTCCGATCACAAGGTGCTGCGCGGCGGCTCGTTCGGCACCGACCGCGCCGCGTGCCGGGGCACGTTCCGCAACTGGGACTTCCCGATCCGGCGGCAGATCTTCGCGGGCTTCCGCTGCGCCCGCACCCCGCTCCCGGACGAGCGCTGAGCATGTGCAGGCACCTGGGTTACCTCGGGACACCGGTGTCGCTGGCCGAGCTGCTGCTCACCCCGGCGCACTCGCTGCTGGAGCAGTCGTGGGCGCCGAACGACATGCGCGGCGGCGGGACCGTCAACGCCGACGGCTTCGGCGCGGGCTGGTTCCGCCACGACGGCACCACCGGGACCTACCGCAACGGAGCGGCGATGTGGACCGACACGTCGTTCCCGGCCCTGGCCCGCGAACTGCGGGTCCCGGCGGTGGTGGCGGCGGTGCGCTCGGCGACCGTCGGCATGCCGGTCGGGCCCGAGCTGTGCGCGCCGCTGACCGACGGGCGGTGGCTGTTCAGCCACAACGGGAAGGTCGGCGGTTGGCCGGATACGCTGGCCAAGCTCGCGTCCCGGCTGGACCCCGCGGACCTGCTCACCGCCCAGCCCACCGATTCCGCCGTGCTGTGGGCGCTGCTGCGGCAGCTCCTCGACGACGGCGCCGCACCCGAGGACGCCGTGTCCCGGCTGGTGCGGGAGGTGCACGCCGTCGCGCCCGAGTCGCGGCTGAACCTGCTGCTGTCCGACGGCACCCGGATCGTGGCCACCACCTGGACGCACTCGCTGTGGGTGCGCCGGGAACCGGGCGCGGTGACCGTCGCGTCCGAACCCTTCGGCCCCGCGGAACCGTGGGTCGAGATCCCCGACCGCTGCCTGGTGGTCGCCGACGCCGAGCACACCGAAGTCGTCTCCCTGGGGGAGGATTCGTGCGACATCCCGAACTGACCGTGCGCTTCACCGAAGCCGACGCCGACCGCGAACTGCGGGCCGACGTGCGCGAAGGGCTCACCGATCACCCGAAGTGGCTGTCCCCCAAGTGGTTCTACGACGCCGAGGGCAGCGAGCTGTTCGAGCGCATCACCGAGCTCGACGAGTACTACCAGACCCGCGCCGAGCACCAGATCCTGCGGCGCACGGCGCTGACCATCGCCGAGCTCACCAACGCCGCGACCCTGGTGGAGCTCGGTTCCGGTTCGTCGGAGAAGACCCGGCTGCTGCTCGACGCCCTCGGCAAGCACGGCACGCTGCGGCGGTTCGTGCCGCTGGACGTGTCCGAGTCGGCGCTGCGCGGCGCGGTCGCCGCGATCGAGGCCGATTACCCGGAGCTGGAGGTCTCCGGGGTCGTCGACGACTTCACCACCGGGCGCCTCGACGAGGGCGACGGGCGTCTGGTGGCGTTCCTGGGCGGCACCATCGGCAACCTCCTCCCGGAGGAGCGCGCCGGGTTCTTCGGAGCTCTGCACGCGGCGATGCGGCCGGGGGAGTGGCTGTTGCTGGGCACCGACCTGGTCAAGGAGCCTTCGCGGTTGATCCGCGCCTACGACGACGCCGAGGGCGTGACCGCCGAGTTCAACCGCAACGTGCTGCGGGTGCTCAACCGGCGGCTCGGCGCCGACTTCGACGTGGACTCGTTCGAGCACGTGGCGCGCTGGAACACCGATCAGGAGTGGATCGAGATGCGGCTGCGCGCGGTGCGCCCGATGCGGGTGCGGGTGCGCGAGCTGGCGCTGGACGTGGAGTTCGCCGAGGGCGAGGAGATCCGCACCGAGATCTCGGCGAAGTTCCGGCGTAATCGCATCGCCGACGAGCTGGCCGTGGCCGGGTTCGACCTGGGCAGCTGGTGGCTCGACGACGCGGCCGAGTTCGCGCTGTCGCTGTCGGTCGCGCGGTAGCCCGCCGCCCCGGCGCGGCGAAGCACCCGGGTCACCGCTCCAGCTCGGGGTCCGAGGGGCCGGGGAGTCGCGACATGCACCGCACGCACGGCATCCCGGCCGGCTGCTCGGACACCTCGGCCACGTACGAGGGGATCTGCAGGCCGCACAAGGTCCGCCACGCGGCCGGGAACGGTCCCTCCGGCCGGGCCGCCAGGTGCGTCTGACGGCGGGACTCCGCGACCACTCCTGCGGAGAACCGCACCGCGAC
Organism: Saccharopolyspora sp. ID03-671; assembly: GCF_045278815.1. NCBI lineage: Bacteria > Bacillati > Actinomycetota > Actinomycetes > Pseudonocardiales > Pseudonocardiaceae > Saccharopolyspora > Saccharopolyspora sp. ID03-671. The sequence goes on along the minus strand of NZ_CP134054.1, from coordinate 862,425 downwards.
CACTGTGCTCATCGTGTCGCCCCCGGTGGTTGTGCTGCGCCCGGCCGCAGGCTCGTGTCCACCGGGTCTCCCGGCAGGCCGTGGGCGGACTGGGCGTCGTGGTTCCGGTTGATCATTTTCCCCACCTCCGCGGACGGGACTCGTCCACGAGGCGGTCGTGACGCGAGGCTAGGCGGGTTGACCCGTTCGGCCCAACGGCCATGCGCGAAAACGACCAATTGATCACCCGAAGGGGTTGCCGGAGCGCTGGTGAGCACGCGTGGTGATCGGCATTCGGGGGAGCCGGGCCCGGAGAACTGGGCTGAAGCAGGGCCGGCCACGCGAGCGCCAGCTACTGGGGGGGGAGGTGCTGGTGCCGCGTGACCGGCGGGGCACAGGTTACACCCGGTGCCCGAGCGGTCATCGGGGGTAGCGGTGCGCGCCTCCTGCGGTGGCTGATCGCACCCCATCGTGTTGATCACGTGGTCCGGACCGTGGCCGCGCGGCGCCCGACGCGACAGACTGGTCGGACCGCCACGAGGTCGCCTGAGCAGGAGGAAGAATGTCGGATTCGCTGTTGGCGCGGCACAAGGCCGTGATGCCGGACTGGCTGTCGCTGTACTACCAGGAGCCGATCGAGATCGTCAGCGGCTCGGGCCGCCACGTCACCGACGCGGACGGCAACACCTACCTGGACTTCTTCGCCGGCATCCTCACCAACGCCATCGGCTACGACATCGACGAGATCAGCGACGCGATCCGCCGCCAGGTCGACACCGGTGTGCTGCACACCTCGACGCTGTACCTGATCCGCCGGCAGGTCGAGCTGGCCGAGCGCATCGCCGAGCTGTCCGGGCTGCGCGACCCGAAGGTGTTCTTCACCAACTCCGGCACCGAGGCCAACGAGACCGCGCTGATGCTCGCCACCCAGAAGCGCCGCAGCAACCAGGTGCTGGCACTGCGCAACTCCTACCACGGGCGCGCGTTCGCGACGCTGGCCGTGACCGGCAACCGGGGCTGGTCGGCGACGTCGCTGTCGCCGGTGAAGGTCAGCTACGTCCACGGCGGCTACCGCTACCGCAGCCCGTTCTCCGCGCTGTCCGACGCCGACTACATCGCGGCCTGCGTCGACGACCTGCGCGAGGTCATCGAGACCACCACCGCCGGGGACGTGGCCTGCATGATCGCCGAACCCATCCAGGGCGTCGGCGGGTTCGCCACCCCGCCCGACGGACTGCTGGGCGCGTTCGCCGAGGTGCTCGACGAGTACGGCATCCTGCTCATCTCCGACGAGGTGCAGACCGGCTGGGGCCGCACCGGCGAGCACTTCTGGGGCATCCAGGCCCACGGCGTCACCCCGGACGCGATGACCTTCGCCAAGGGGCTGGGCAACGGTCTGGCGATCGGCGGTGTCGTCGCCGAATCCGCGCTGATGGACGACATCGGTGCGAACTCCATCTCCACCTTCGGCGGCAACCCGGTCTCCACCGGCGGTGCGCACGCCGCGCTGGAATACCTGCTGGCCCACGACCTGCAAGGCAACGCCGCCAAGCTCGGTTCCCAACTGCTGCAGGGGTTGCGAGCCCACGACAGCGCGTTGATCGGCGACGTGCGCGGCAAGGGCCTCATGATCGGCGTCGAACTCGTCGTGCCCGGCGGCAAGACCCCGGCGCCCGAGGCCGCCGCGCGGGCGATGGAACTGGCCAAGCAGCGGGGTCTGTTGATAGGGAAGGGCGGGTTGCACGGCAACGTCCTGCGCCTGGCGCCGCCGATGACGCTCACCGAGTCCGAAGCGGCGCACGCGCTGCAGGTGCTCACCGAAACCGTCTCGCTGGCCGAGCAGGAGCTGTTCTCATCATGACCGAGCTGATCGATCACTGGATCGCGGGCGCCCCGGCGGGCGCCACCCCGGAACGCACCGGGGCGGTGTTCAACCCGGCGACCGGGGAGCGGACCGGCACGGTCGCCTACGCCGACGGGTCCGATGTGGACGCCGCGGTGTCCGCGGCCGCCGCGGCGCAGCGCGAGTGGAAGCGGGCGTCGCTGGCCAAGCGATCCTCGGTGCTGTTCGCGTTCCGGGAACTGCTCAACGCCCACGCCGACGAGCTCGCCGCGATCGTCACCGCCGAGCACGGCAAGGTGCTCTCCGACGCGGCCGGGGAGGTGCAGCGCGGGCTGGAGAACGTCGAGTACGCCTGCGGCATCCCGAACCTGCTGCAGGGCGGGTTCTCGGAGAACGCCTCGACCAGCGTCGACGTGCACTCCACCCGGCAGCCGGTGGGCGTGGTCGGGGTGATCTCGCCGTTCAACTTCCCGGCGATGGTGCCGCTGTGGTTCGCACCCAACGCGATCGCCTGCGGCAACTCGGTGGTGCTCAAGCCCAGCGAGAAGGACCCGTCGGCGGCGCTGTTCCTGGCCCGCTTGTGGCAGCGGGCCGGGCTGCCCGACGGCGTGTTCAACGTGGTCCAGGGTGACAAGGTCGCGGTCGACGCGCTGCTGGAGCACCGCGACGTCAAGGCGATCTCGTTCGTCGGCTCCACCCCGATCGCCCGCTACGTCTACGAGACCGGCACCGTGCACGGCAAGCGCGTGCAGGCGCTGGGCGGGGCGAAGAACCACATGGTGGTGCTGCCCGACGCCGACCTGGACCTGGCCGCCGACGCCGCGGTCTCGGCCGGCTTCGGTTCGGCGGGGGAGCGCTGCATGGCGGTCTCGGCGGTGGTGGCGGTCGACCCGGTGGGCGACGAGCTGGTCGCCAAGATCGCCGAGCGGATGGGCAAGCTCCAGGTCGGCGACGGCCGCCGCTCCTGCGACATGGGCCCGCTGGTGACCGCCGCGCACCGGGACCGCGTCGCGTCCTACGTGGACGCCGGGCTGTCCGCCGGCGCGGAGCTGGTGGTCGACGGCCGGGGCGTCGACGTTGACGGCGCCGAGGGCGGATTCTGGCTCGGTCCCACGCTGTTCGACCACGTGCAACCCGAGATGTCGATCTACGCCGACGAGATCTTCGGGCCGGTGCTGTCGGTGCTGCGCGCGCCCACCTACGACGACGCTCTGACGCTCGTCAACGCCAACCCGTACGGCAACGGGACCGCGATCTTCACCGAGAACGGCGGCGCCGCCCGCAGGTTCGGCGAAGAGGTCGAGGTCGGGATGGTGGGCGTCAACGTCCCGATCCCGGTGCCGGTCGCCCAGTTCTCCTTCGGCGGCTGGAAGGACTCGCTGTTCGGCGACTCCCACGCCTACGGTCCGGACGGCATCCGGTTCTTCACCCGCACCAAGGTGATCACCACGCGCTGGCCCGATCCCTCGCACGGCGGTGTGAACCTGGGCTTCCCGCAGAACAGCTGACCCGCCCGCCGGTCGGCCCCCCGGGGACATCGGTCGTCCCCGGGGGCCGATTCCGGGGCTGACCGGACTGGAGCCCGGCGGATCTCCTACGCGGCATGCCCGCACTGAGCCCGAAATCGGTTCTGGAAGGACGCAGCACCAACCGCGCGCCGGTGTCGCTGATCATCGGACTGGTGGTCTCCGGCGTCTGCCTGCTGCTGGCGCTGGCGTCCTACTTCGCGATGGACCCCGGTGCGCCGGGCAACGTCGTGATCGGCATGCTGCTGGCGCTGCCGACCGCGATCGTGCTGGTGGCGCTGATCCTGCTGATCGACCGGCTGGAACCGGAACCGCGGCTGAACCTCCTGGTGGCCTTCGGCTGGGGAGCCGGGGTGGCGCTGCTGGGGGCGTTGATCGTCAACACGCTCGGCGAGTCGGTGCTGGCAGTCGTTCTGGGGCCGGAGCCCGCGACGGTGCTGACGGTGTCGGTGATCGCACCGGTCGTCGAGGAGAGCTTCAAGGGCGCTCTGCTGCTGTTCCTGCTGCTGGTGCGGCGCAACGAGATCGACGGGCCGACCGACGGGATCGTCTACGCGGGGCTGTGCGGGCTGGGCTTCGCGCTCGTCGAGAACGTCCTCTACTACATGCAGGGCCTGGCCTCGGTGCCCGGCGAGATCTGGGGCACCGTCCTGATCCGCGGCGTGGTGGCTCCGCTGGGACACCCGATGTACACGGCGATGACCGGTCTGGGCATCGCCTACGCCGCCACCCACCGCGGCGTCGGCCGGGTGTTCGCGCCGATCCTGGGCTGGTGCGCGGCGGTGTTCCTGCACGCGCTGTGGAACGGCGGCTCGGTGCTGTTCGGCTTCGGTGGCTTGGTGCTGGCCTACCTGATCGAGGCCGCGGTGCTGCTGGCGCTGGTGATCGTGCTGGTCCGGGACCGCAGGCGCTTGGTGCACCTCATCGGCCGATACCTGCCCTCCTACATCCCCAGCGGGCTGGTGGCGCCCAACGACATCCAGATGCTCGGCACGATGCGCGGTCGCCGCCAGGCCCGGAACTGGGCCCGGCACCAGGCCGGTGCCGTGGGGGCGCAGGCGATGGGCGACTACCAGCTGGCGGCCACGGAACTGGCGCTGCTGCACGCCCAGGCCGAGCGCCGCACGATCGACCCGCAGAGGTTCTTCGCCCGCCGCGGGCAGATCGTGACCCTGATGGGCATGGCGCGCGAGGCGTTCTTCCGCCGCATGCCGCAGCCGAAACCCGCGCCGTGGGCGCGCAACCAGCAGTCGGGCTTCTTCACCGTGCCGCAGCAGCTCAACGACATGCCGACGCACAAGCTGCGCATCCCGCCCCAGCCCCCGCAGCCGCCTCAGCCGCCTCAGCCCCCAGGGCGGCCCGGTCCCTGGAGGTGAGGCGGTCGGGCGCTACAGCTCGGCCTGCTCGCGGGTGTCCTCGGGCGCGGTGCGGCGTGCCCGCAGGAGGTTCCGCACCAGCGGCAGCAGGACGACCACGGCCAGCAGGGCCAGCAGCGTGCCCGAGATGGGCCTGGTGAGGAAGCCGGTCGGGTCCCCTTCGAACAGGAGCAGCGACCGGCGCAGCGAGGTCTCCAGCAGCGAGCCCAGGACGAAGGCCAGCACCAGCGGCCCGGGTTCGAACGCGAACTTCTTCATCAGGTAGCCCAGCAGGCCGAAGGCGATGACCAGGGCGATGTCGAAGACGCTGTTGCGGACGGTGTAGACGCCGATGAGCGTGATCAGCACGGTGATCGGGGCCAGGATCGACTCGCGCACCCGCAGGATCTTCACGAACAGCCCGACCAGCGGGATGCTCATGATCAGCAGCAGGATGTTCCCGATGTACATCGAGTTCACCACGCCCCAGAACAGCTCGGGTTCCTCGTCCACGAGCTGAGGCCCCGGTGTGACGCCTTGGATCAGCAGGGCGCCGAAGATCATCGCCATCGTCGCGTTGGCCGGGATGCCCAGCGTCAGCAGCGGGATGAACGACGAGGTCGCGGCCGCGTTGTTGGCCGTCTCGGGCGCGGCGACGCCTTCGACGGCCCCGTTGCCGAAGCGCTCCGGGGTCTTGGACCGGCGCTTCTCCACCGCGTGGCGGCCAGGGACGACAGCGTCGCGCCGCCGCCGGGCAGCACGCCCAGCACGAACCCGAGCACCGAGCCCCGCCCGATCGCCCCGGAGGACTGCCGCAGATCCGCCCGCGACGGCCACACGTTGGCGACCCGGCCGGGCGCGGTCGCGGCCTTGTGGCGCTGTTCGAGGTTGTGCAGGATCTCGCCGAGCCCGAACAGGCCCATCGCGATGGGGACGAAGTCCAGCCCGTCGGACAGCGACAGCACGTCGAAGGTGAACCGCTCGGAGCCGGTGAACGCGTCCCGGCCGACGGTGGCGAGCAGCAATCCGAGGGACGCGGCGATGAGGGCCTTCACCTTGCCGCCGTTGCTGACGGTGGCGACCAGCAGGATGCCCAGCAGCGCCAGCGCGCTGTACTCGGGCGGGCCGAAGTCCAGCGCGAACCCGGCGATCAGCGGTGCCAGGAACGACAGCGCCACGATCGACAGGGTGCCGCCGGCGAACGACCCGATGGCGGCGATGCCCAGCGCGGTACCGGCTTTGCCCTGGCGTGCGAGGGCGTGCCCGTCGAAGACGGTCACCACCGAGGAGGCCTCGCCGGGCAGCCGAAGCAGCACCGAGGTGATGGTGCCGCCGTACTGCGCGCCGTAGAAGATGCCGGCGAGCATGATGATTGCGGTGACCGGCTCGACGTTGAACGTCAGCGGCAGCAGGATCGCGATCGTCGCCGCCGGTCCGAGGCCGGGCAGCACGCCGACGAGCATGCCGATGACGACGCCGAGGAAGCAGTACAGCAGGTTCGTGGGTTCGAGAACGACGCCGAACCCCTCGATGGCAGGGGTCAGGAAGTCCATCGCCGCTCCAAGGGATGCTGGTGGTGGGGAGCTTTAGAACATGTGGGGCACGGGCACGTTCAGCGCCCCGACGAAGATCGCGTAGAAGGCGACGACGATGCCGACGCCGCCCAGCGCCGAGACCCGCCACGACTCGCCGCCGAGGAACCGCAGCCACACGAACGCCAGCAGCGCGGACGGGATCTCGAACCCGATCACGCTGATCACGGCGACGAACCCGATCATGGTGGCGATCGCGGCGGCGACCCGCCAGGCCGCGGAGCTGAACCGCTCGGCATCGGTGGTGCGGCGGGCCAGGACGGCGAGCACGACGCCGAGCGCGGTGATCGCGACGCTGATCAGGAACGGCCAGGTTCCCGCGGCGGGCGCGGCGGCCGTGCCGAGCCCCAGCGCCAGCGAACCGACCAGCCCGCTGACGCCGAGGGCCACCACGACCAGTGCCACCACGAGGTTCGACACCGCCCCGGCCGGAGCCGGGTGCTCGTCGGCCCCGGCTTCCGGCACGGCGCTCTCCTGCACGTTCCCGGGCTCGGTTCGGGTGTCGGGCGGGTTGCTCATTTCTCCCCGCCGAGATCGATCCCGTACTTCTGCACCATCGCCCGGTAGTTCTCGAGGGAGTCGCTCCACTCCTTGGCGACCTGCGGGCCGTCGATCTCGTGCGGCGTGAGCAGGTTCTCCTGGTTGAACGACTTGTAGGACTCGGTGGCGAAGGCGCTGCGGAACGCGGCGCGCAACCGGTCGACGGCCTCCGGCGGGGTTTCCTTCGGCGCGACGATCGCCCGGTACTGCGACACCTTGACGTCGAAGCCCAGCTCCACGGCTGTCGGGGTGTCCGGGAGGTACTGGTTGCGCTGCTCGGAGAAGGTGACCAGCGGGACGAGCTCGCCGGACTTGATCTGGCTGATCGCCTCGCCGAGCTGGACCGACGCCACGTCGACCTGCTTGCCCAGCACCGCGGTCATCGCGGGCGATCCCCCGTCGAAGGGCACGGCGGTGCCGGCGATCCCGGCGTGCTTGAACAGCAGTTCCTGCGACAGCTGGCTGCCGGTGCCGACGCCGGTGGTGCCGAACTTGAGGTCGCGGTGGGCGTCGACGAGGCCCTGCACGGAGTTGAGCCCGGAATCGGCGTTGGCGACGAGCACGTAGTCGTCGCGGGAGATGCCGGTGATGACCTCGAAGTCGTTGACGTCGACCGCTTCTTCCTCGCTGACGGCCAGCGGCGTGATGGAGGTCAGCGACGCGTTGAGGACCATGATGTTCTGGCCGTCGGGCTGCTTGCCCGCTAACTCCTTGGCGGCCAGCGCTCCGTTGGCCCCGGGCGTGTTGACCACGGGGATCGCGACGCCGAGGTCCTTGGCGGCCTCGTCGGCGAGGGCACGTCCGATGAGGTCCGTGCTGCCGCCCGGGTCCTGGCCGATCGACAGGGTGACCGGGCCGCTCGGAAACGATCCTTGCCCGCCGCCGGACAGGTTCCCGCCGCAGGCGGCGAGCGACAGCGAGAGCGCTGCCGCGACCACGGGCACCACCGCTCGGCGTACTGACCTCTTTGTCAACGCCTTCTCCTTCGATCCGCAGGGCATCGACCGCATCGATGTGAGTGCGGTCACGGTGACGAATGCTCGGGGAAGCCTATGGTCGTCATTCCATGCGTGTCCAAGCCTGATTTGGCATCGGTCAATACCTTGGAGGAATCGACTCCGGATGTCCGGTGCGTTTTCGCCCGGAGATCGATGCGACGACGGTATTGATCGATGTTCTATCGGTCTTGGACCGGCATCATCGGGGGCTCTAGTGTCCTGATCACCGTCCCGACCCGTCGCCGGTCCCGGTTCCGCCGGAGCCTCGACCGGCGGAGCCAGCCGATGACGCCTGAACGGAGACGAATCCCATGACCGCGACCGATTCGGCCACGCTGGACCGCATCACCGGAGTCACGATCTCGTCGGTGATCCTGCCGCTGCCGACCGCCATCAGCGACGCGAAGGTCCTCACCGGACGGCAGAAGCCGATGACCGAGGTCGCGATGCTGTTCGCCGAGATCACCACCGAGAACGGTTTCGAGGGAGTCGGTTTCAGCTACTCCAAACGCGCCGGCGGGCCCGGCCAGTACGCCCACGCCCGCGAGATCGCCCCGGTGCTGCTGGGCGAGGACCCCAGTGACATCGCCAAGATCTGGGACAAGCTGGTCTGGGCGGGCGCCTCGGTAGGCCGCAGCGGTCTGTCGGTGCAGGCCATCGCCGCGTTCGACGTCGCGCTCTGGGACCTGAAGTCCAAGCGCGCGGGCCTGCCGCTGGCGAAACTCCTCGGGTCGCACCGCGATTCGGTCCGCTGCTACAACACGTCCGGCGGGTTCCTGCACGCCCCGATCGAGGAGGTCGTGGACCGCGCCGCGGAGTCGGTGGCCGGAGGCATCGGCGGCATCAAGATCAAGGTCGGTCACCCGGACAACGCCACGGACCTCTCCCGGGTCTCCGCGGTCCGCGAGAAGATCGGCGACGACGTGGCCCTGATGGTCGACGCCAACCAGCAGTGGGACCGCCCCACGGCCCGGCGCATGTGCCGCGCTCTGGAGCCGATGAACCTGGTCTGGATCGAAGAACCCCTCGACGCCTACGACTTCGAGGGCCACGCCGTCCTGACCTCGACGTTCGACACCTCGATCGCCACCGGCGAGATGCTCACCAGCGTCGCCGAGCACGGCGAGCTGATCCGCGCCGGCGGCGCCGACATCGTCCAGCCCGACGCCCCGCGGGTTGGCGGCATCACCCAGTTCCTCAAGGTGATGTCCCTGGCCGACAGCCGGAACCTGCAGCTCGCCCCGCACTTCGCGATGGAGATCCACGTCCACCTGGCCGCCGCCTACGCCCGGGAGCCGTGGGTCGAGCACTTCGAGTGGCTCGACCCGCTGTTCAACGAGCACCTCGAGATCGCCGACGGGCGGATGCACATCTCGAGCCGTCCCGGCCTCGGTGTCACGATCAGCGATCAGGCCCGCGCCTGGACGGTGGCCAGGGACCGGTTCCGCGCGTGACCCCGAGGCCGGGGGCTCCGGCCGCGTTGTTTTCCCACTCTGTAGTTGTCAAACAGCAGGTGCCGCAGTGGGCGTGCCGGGGTGCCCGGCCTGGTGCAGGTCGGTTCAGGCGGCGGGTTCTCGTGGTGCGGTCGTTCGTGGTGCGGGGACGAGTTCCCGGATCAGTTGTCTGTGCGTTCCCGGGCGCGACGTCGAGCCGGGCCGGGGCACGCGGTGCGGATCGATGCGGTGCGGTGGTGTGAACTCGGTTCTCCCCTCATCGATGGTGATCGTCCAGCGGTCGCTGTGGACGATCCGGTGGTGGAAGGCGCAGAGCATGACCATGTTCGACAGCGTCGTCGACCCGCCGTTGAACCACTCCACGATGTGGTGCGCCTGGGAGGTCCCGGGCGGGTGTTCGCAGCCCGGGAACGCGCAGATCCCGTCCCGCCGGAACAGCGCTGCCCGCAACTGCGGGGGAGCGGTCCGCTCCTCGCGCCCGTAGTCCAGCGCGACACCATCGCCACCGAGAACGACGGGCAGGATTCCCGCGTCGCAGGCCATCCGCCGCACGGCCTCGACGGTGATCGGCGTCCCGTCGGCGAACGACCCGGGCGCCACGCCTTCGGCATCGGGGTCGAGGCTGCGCACCAGGTCGTCGTAACCGACGGTGACCTGGACCTGCACCCGCTGGCCCCCGACGCGCGGCATGTTCTCCGAACCGATCGCGAGATCGACCAGCGTTGCCAAGCCATCGGCGTGACGCTGCGCGGGCGTGCGCGGATCAGGTGTGCCGTCGTGCGCAGGAAGCGGTTTCGACAGCGGCCGGAGCGCGGCCAGGAACTTCTGACCGGTCTCCTTGTCGAGCCGAGCCTTCACCACGACCATCCCGTCGCCGGTCGTGACGTAGTGCAGCTCCCGCGACTCGTGCTGGGCCTTCTCGTCCCGCACGGCGCGCTCGCGGTCGTGCGCGGCGTTGATCCCCTCGGCCAACTGCCGCAGGTCGCGAGGACGACACGCCCGCGCCTGCTCAACTAGTACCGCCTCCACCTGGGAGGTCTCGGCGGCATCGGGGAGCCTGTCGACGCACGAAGCGATCACCTGCGCGTGTTCCACGCTGATCATCCCGTCGGCCAACGCCTTCCGCGCCAGACGGCAGTGCTCGTGGCGACCTGAACCCGTCCACGAGCCTGCCGGGGATCGGCCTTGAGCACGTCCTGCAACCACACACCGGTGTTCCGCGCTCCCGAAGAGCGCGCGATCTCCCGCTGTTCAACCTCCTGGATCAACTCGGCCTGCACGGAATACACGTACCGAGCAAGCGATTCCAACTCCCGAATCGCACCGGCCAAGTCACCGGCACGCCTCGGTGACGCCACGGCACCCGCAAGAGCGGCCCGAGCCGCGGCCACGGCACCGGAAAACGACGTCATCGAACTCATGTTCCCATTGTGCCTGCTGGGCGATGCGAAAACGAGCCTCGCGCCATCGCTGGACCGGGTGAACAGTGCGTCCAAAAACGCGAAAATCAAACGGATTTCATGTAATTCGGCTGCTGGCTGGAGCAGTCCGAACCTCTCACATCATGTGCTCCCGCAGCTGCGTTGCCAGGTCGGCGATGTCGCGTCCGATCACGTCCCAAGGGCCGGTCGCGTGGAGGTCTTCGCGCTGGTCCGGGCCGTACTCCGTCGGGCGGGGGATGAAGGCCGTCCGCAGCCCGGCCTTCTGAGCGGCAGCGAGGTCGATGTTGTGGGCGGCGCACAGCATCACTCGCTCCGGCGGCAGGTGAAGGAGTTCGGCGGCGCGCAGGTAGGCGTTCGGGTCGGGCTTGTAGGTGCGGGTGATGTCCGACCCGATGATCACGTCCCACGGCAGCCCGGCGTGCTTGGCCATGTTCGTCAGCAGCGCGGTGTGGCCGTTGGACAACGGCCCGATGATGAACTCCCGCTTGATCGCGGTCAGCCCCGGAACGCTGTCGGGCCAAGCGGGAAGCCGGTGCCAAGCGCGGTTCAACCAGTCCACATCGGACGGGTCGCGGTCCAGGGGGAGGTCGAATTCGGCAGCGGTGGCTTCCAGGTTCTCGCGATGCAGCACATCGAGGTCGACGAATCCCCGCTCGCCGCGACGAACCGGAGTCATCGACGGCTGATACCGACCCCGCCAAGCCAGGGCGAACCGGTCCGCGTCCACGGCATCCCCCGCGAACTCCGCGACGGCCTGCGCGATGCCGGTTCTCCAGTCGACGACGGTGCCGAAGGTGTCGAACAGCACTGCGTCCACCAGGTGTTTCGGTCGCATCGTCGCCCTCCCGGGTCGTGGTCAACGGTCGCAGGTTACGAGCTCGTCAGCCCGTCCGGAAGGGCGACGCGGCCGTCAGCTGCGGGACTTCGGGGCGTTCTCGGCCGTTTTGCCCGGATCGGTGACCACGACCGGTGCGAGGATCTCGTTCATCTTCGCCACCAGGTCCGCGTCGAGCTGCACACCTGCGGCGACGGCGTTCTCCGACACCTGTTCGGGGCGGGAGGCGCCGATGATCGCGGCCGAGACGTTGTCGTTCTGCAGCACCCACGCCACCGCCAGCTGGGCCAGCGACAGGCCTGCCTCCTCGGCGAGCGGCTTGAGCTGCTGAACGCGCTCCAGGACTTCGTCACGCAGGTAGCGGGCCACGAAGGTGGAACCGCGCTCGTCGGTGGCGCGCGAGCCCTCCGGCGGTGCGGCGCCCGGCAGGTACTTTCCGGTCAGCACGCCCTGGGCGATGGGGGAGAAGACGATCTGGCCGATTCCCAGCTCGCGGGACGCGGGCACGACCTCGCCCTCGATGACCCGCCACAAGGCGGAGTACTGGGGCTGGTTGGACACCATCGGGATCCGCAGCTCCCGGGCCAGCCGGTGGCCTTCGCGGATCTGGTCGGCGGTCCACTCGGAAACGCCGATGTAGTGCGCTTTCCCGCTGCGGACGACGTCGGCGAAGGCCTCCATCGTCTCTTCGAGGGGAGTCTCCGGGTCGTAGCGGTGCGCCTGGTAGAGGTCGACGTAGTCGGTCTGCAGCCTGCGCAGCGAGTTGTCGATCGACTCCATGATGTGCTTGCGGGACAGCCCGCGGTCGTTCTTGCCCTCGCCCATCGGGTGGTAGACCTTCGTGAAGATCTCCAGTCCCTCGCGGCGCTCGGATCGCAACGCCCGCCCCAGCACTTCCTCGGCGCGCCCACCTGCGTAGACGTCGGCGGTGTCGAAGCTGGTGATGCCGTTGTTCAGCGCGGCCCGCACGCAGGCCACCGCGGCGTTCTCCTCGACCTGGGAGCCGTGCGTGATCCAGTTGCCGTAGACCAGCTCGCTGATGATCATGCCGCTGCTGCCCAGATGCCGGTACTGCATTCGCGTCCTCCTGGTTGCCTCGAAGCGCAAGCCGCCGTTCGCAGCATAAGCCGTTGCTCCACCCGATCGGCTAACTCGCATTCGATCATCGCAGGTCAGACGCTCATTCGCGATCAACGGAGGGTGTTCGGCAGGAGAAATCCCTTGCGTAAACGCCAGGTAACCGCCAAGGTATCGATCGCAGCCCGCGCTTCGGCAGGGTGTGCGGCCTGGCGAGACAACGGAGTCCCGCCAGGCGTCGAAAGCTCCAGGGCCGATGTGCGACGACGCCCGGCCCGACGGATTCGAAGAGGATTTTTCCTGGTGCGCAACATCCGCCGGCAACGGACCGCCGACGAAGACAAGGCGGGCGCCACCCGCCTCCTCCTCCGAGCCGCCTGGCTGCAACTCTTCACCGCCTTCGTACGCTGACCGCCTGGACGATCGGCGTCCGGTTCGTCGCGGTGCGCTCATTGCCGAATCTCGGGACGTTGTCTGATGCACATGTGACATCCCCTGGCCAACGCGTGGATGACCAGGGGATGTCGGGATTCCCAGATCAGTACGTCAGCCCGAAGCCGTACGGGAACAGCGGCTTCTGGCCGTCGCTGTCGTTGATGGGTTGTTGGTCTGCCGAGGCCATCCAGGTCATCGGGAGGGTCGCTGTCGGGTTGTGGTTTCCGAAGAGGACGTCTGCGACGCCGGCGCCTTCGGTGCCGGGGAGCCAGGAGGCGAGGAGGGCGTCCCAGCGGGGGAGGTGTTCGGCGATGTCCAGGGGGCGGCCGGAGACCGTGACCGCGATGACTGGGACTCCGCTGTCCTCCAGCTTCTTCACCGTGGCCAGGTCTTCCTGGTCCAGGCCCATGCCGGACGGCCGGTCGCCCTGGCCTTCGGCGTACGGGGTTTCGCCGACCACCGCGATGGCGGCGCGGTAGGAGGAGTCGATGCCCTCGCCGTGGCGGTCATAGGTGACCTCCGTGCCCTTCGCGGCGTCGCGGATGCCTTGCAGGATGGTGGTTCCCGGGGTGATGGGGCCGCTCTCGCCCTGCCAGCTGATGGTCCAGCCACCCGACTGGTTGCCGATGTCGTCGGCGTTCTTGCCCGCCACGAACAGCTTTCCGCCGTCCTTGGCCAGCGGCAGCACGCCGCCGTCGTTCTTGAGCAGGACCTGGGACTTGCGGACCGCGTCGCGGGCCAGGGCGCGGTGCTCCGGGCTGCCGACCGTGCCGGTGAATTGCCGGTCCGTGTAGGGGTTCTCGAAGAGCCCGAGCTCGAACTTCTTGGTGAGGATGCGGCGGTTGGCGTCGTCGATGCGCTCCATCGGGACGTGGCCGTTCTCGACCTCGCCGCGCAGCAGCTCGGTGAACTTCTGCCAGTCGTTCGGCACCATGATCATGTCGAGGCCGGAGTTGATCGCGGTCGCGACCTCCTCGGCGGTGAAGCCCAGCTGACCGTCGATCTGGTCGATCGCGTCGTAGTCGGAGATCACGAAGCCCTGGAATCCCAGCTCGCCCTTGAGCACGTCGTTGATCAGGTACGAGTGGGCGTGCAGCTTCAGGCCGTTCCAGCTGCTGTAGGAGATCATCACCGAACCGACGCCGCGGTTGATCGCCTCCTGGAACGGGGGCAGGTGGATGCGGCGCAGCTCCTGCTCGTCGATCTCGGTGTTGCCCTGGTCGTCACCGCCCGTGGTGCCGCCGTCGCCGATGTAGTGCTTGGCCGTGGCCAGCACCGAACCCGGGGCGTCGAGCGCCTCGCCCTGCAGGCCGTCGATGGCCGTCGCGTTTGCCGCGGGGCGCTCGGGGGTTTCGCCGAAGGACTCGTAGGTGCGTCCCCAGCGGTCGTTGCGGGCCACGCACAGGCACGGGGCGAAGTCCCAGTCGATGCCGGTGCCGGAGATCTCCTCGGCGGTCGCACGGCCGATGTCCTCCGTCAGCTGCGGGTCGTTGGCCGCGCCCAGGCCGATGTTGTGCGGGAAGATCGTCGCGCCGTGCACGTTGTTGTGCCCGTGCACCGCGTCCACGCCGTAGATCAGCGGGATGCCCAGCGGGGTCGAGGTCGCCGCGCGCTGGTACTCGTCGTACATGTCCGCCCAGGACTCCGCCGTGTTGGGTTCCGGGGCGGAACCGCCGCCGCTGAGGACCGATCCCAGCGACGCCGAGGCCGCGGTCCGCGGATCGGCTGCGACCCGCTCGGCCTGGGTCATCTGACCGATCTTGTCCTGCAACGACATCCGCGACAGCAGGTCCTCGACCCGGTCCGGGATCGGTGCCGACGCGTCCTGGTAGGTCGGGGCAGCGGCGGCCACCGTCGGGGTGATCAGCGCCGTGCACGCGAGCGCGGCACCGATCGCCGCCACGCGCATTCGTCTGCTGAAGGTCATGAACGCATCTCCTCCGCGTTGAGAAAACACAAAAGGCATTCGCCGAGACGGCAATCCGAAATGTTTCGGAATTCACCTGCGCGGCGAATGCGACCGAACCGATCCAGTTCGGGGGGTGTCGCCGTGAGGTCGGGTTTGTCGCGATTGCCGAACATAGCACCGCGCCAACGAATCCGGCCTCGTTGGCGAGAGTTCGACACCTTTCGTCGGAAAGGCGCACTCGCGTTCACCGAAATGCACGATCGGACGGGAAATGCCACGTGCGCCGGGATCGAAATCGGCGAACAATTCCGCCGTGACGAACTCGGCCGAGAGGACATCGCGATGAGGCGAACCCGACCCCGGCGCAGCCGCGCCGCACTGCTCGCCGGCGCCCTGCTGCTGGGAACCGCTGCGGGCGTCGCGCCCGGTGGTGCCGCGCCGGTCGTGCAGGTGTGGGAGACCACCGGCGACAAGAGCAAGCTGCTCGAACGCCAGGAGGACGAGGAGTTCGGCTCCGGTGGTACCGCCGAGACGATCATCGACGTCGACCCGGCCACCACCTACCAGACCGTCGACGGGTTCGGGACCGCCTTCACCGACTCGGCCGCCTCGCTCGTCGCCAACGACCTCGACCAGGGTGCGCGCGACGAGCTGATGAACAACCTGTTCGGCGCCAACGGGATCGGGCTCAGCATGCTCCGGCAACCGCTGGGCGCCAGCGACTTCGCCACCGCCGACTCCGGTGACTACACCTTCGACGACACCTGCTGCGACCTCGGCGACTTCTCCACCGCGCACGACGACGCCTACATCCTGCCGCTGCTGCGCCAGGCCGAGCAGATCAACCCCGACCTGAAGGTGATGGGCACGCCGTGGAGCGCGCCCGCCTGGATGAAGACCAACGACAACGTCGACGGCGGAGAGCTCAAGTCCGAGAACCACGGCGTCTTCGCCGACTACCTCGTGAAGACCGCCCGGGCCTACTCGGACGCGGGCGTACCGCTGGACTTCCTGAGCGTCCAGAACGAGCCCTACCACCCCGAATCCGGCGACGGCTCCGCCGGATACCCGTCGATGCACATGAGCCCCGAGCAGCAGGCCGCCGTCATCGGCGACGAGATCGGGCCGAAGTTCGCCGAATCAGGGCTGGGCACGCAACTGCTGGCGTGGGACCACAACTGGTCGCACCCCGAGTACCCGGGCGCCGTCGTCGACGACCCCGAAGCCGGGCCGCACGTGGCCGGGGCGGCGTTCCACTGCTACGAGGGCGACGTGTCCGGGCAGAGCGAGTTCCAGCAGGCCCACCCCGACAAGGGCGTGTGGCTCACCGAGTGCTCCGGCGGCGACTGGTCGCCCGACTTCGCCGAGAACCTCAAGTGGCAGACGCAGAACCTCGTCATCGGCGGCACCCGCAACGGCGCCAAGGGCGTCGCGCTGTGGAACGTGGCGCTCGACCAGGACCACGGGCCCACCAACGGCGGCTGCTCGGACTGCCGCGGCGTGGTCACCGTCGACACCGGCAGCGGGCAGGTCACCTACAACGAGGAGTACTACGTCCTCGGCCACGTCGCGAAGTTCGTGAAACCCGGTGCGCAGCGGGTGGAGTCGGCCAGCAACCCGGGCGGGATCGAGACCGTCGCCTTCCGCAACACCGACGGCTCGATCGCGCTGCTGGCGCTCAACGCCTCCGACTCGGAGCAGACCTTCCAGGTCCGCAGCGGCGGTCAGAGCTTCGAGCACGCGCTCCCGGCAGGAGCGGTGACGACCTTCGCGTGGTCGGAGTCCTGATGGGGTGGGGGGAAGTTTTCATGAAAACTTCCCCCCACCCCGAGAGATCACCGGTCGACGGCGACGACCATGCCTCGGAGCTCGTAGCCGCCGATGGCGTCGTTGAACGACACCCTCGGCGGGGTCTGGAGGCGCACGCCGGGGAGGGCGAACAGGCGGGTCAGGAAGACGTCGGTCTCCTGGATCGCGATGTTGTTGCCGGGGCAGCGGTGCGCGCCGTCGCTGAACGACAGGCCCGGGGCCGTGGCCTCGGTGAGCTCGCGGTGCGGGCAGACCTGCAGCGGCTTGTCGCCGAACGCGGCGGTGTCGGTGTTGGTGCTGGTCACGTCGATGTCGATGACCTCGCCCGCCGGCACCGCGTGCGTCTCGCCGCCCTCACCGGGCAGCTCGACCGGGGCGGTGGTGCGGCGCCGCAGGTTCGACACCACCGGCTCCAGGCGCAGGAACTCGTGCAGGATCGCCAGGCGCTCCGGTTCCTCGGCGTTGACGTAGCGCTCGCGCAGGGCGTCGTCGTCGAACAGGTGCCAGGCCGCCAGGTTCACGAACTCGCGCGTGGTCACCATGCCCGCGGCGGCGACCGTGATGCACTCGCCGAGGATCTCCGCCGACGAGCAGCCGTCGGCCAGCAGGTGCGAGATGAGGTCGTCCTGCGGCTGCTTGCGCCGGGCGCGCACCGCGGGCAGCACGTCCGCGAAGTAGATGCCGCCCCAGTTCACCGCCTGCCGCCACACCCAGTACAGGCCGTGCAGGCTGGTGAAACCGGGCTCGCCGAACTCCTCCGGGAAGAACCTCTCCAGGCGTCCGGCCAGGCCCGGCTTGCTCTCGGTCAGCCCGATCACCGCGCACGCCACGCCGATCGCCAGCTCGAAGCTCAGCTCCGAGAGCACCGCGTTGCCGTGGGTGGTGAGCTTGGCCAGCTGCTCGTCGCTGACCCGCTCCATGATCCCGCGGTAGGACTCGTCGACCTTGCGGGGAGTGAAGTACTTGGCCGTCTGCCTGCGGTGCTCGCGGTGCTCCGGCCCGTCCCGGTAGAGCACGGGGCGGCGGATCTTGGCGGGCATCTTCTCGACGGTCTCCACGCCGAGGCCGGCCTGGACCGTGTCGGTGCTGCGCAGGGCCGCGCGGGCGGCGGCGTGACCGCGAACCCGCCACACGCCGTCGGAGCCCCGGCTCACCGGGCATCCCCCGGTGTCCTGCTCGCGTTCGATCTTGCGCGCGTCGGTGTCGTCGTCGGTCGTCGACATGGTGGGGACCGGTCCTTTCCCGAAGCCGGTGGAGGAACATGATCTTTCCTCACCTTTGGTAGCAGGACCGTGACCGCCCGCGCACCGGGAATCCTCGCTTCGTAGCGGAAACTTCACCGAGCGCAGCAGCCGTTGAGCGGATCGGGCGGTGGGCCGTGCACTGCGCGCTGAGTAACCCAATAGGATGACCGAAACGTCGGACGAGGAGCAGCAACCGTGCAGTCGCAGTTCGGCCCGTACCGGGTGGAGGGCGTCATCGCCCGCGGGGGAATGGGCGAGATCCTGCGCGCCTACGACACCCGCCACGACCGCATCGTCGCGTTGAAGCTGCTCGCCCCGCACCTGGCGGCCGACCGGGAGTTCCGCGAGCGGTTCAAGCGCGAGGCCCACGCCGCAGGACGCCTCAACGAACCGCACGTCATCCCGATCCACGGCTACGGCGAGATCGACGGCCGCCTCTACCTGGACATGCGGCTGGTCGAGGGCGAGGACCTCGGCGCCCGGCTCAACGCCCACGGCCCGATGCACCCCAACGACGTGGTCCACGTGATCGAGCAGGTCGCCGCGGCGCTGGACGCCGCGCACGCCGCCCGCGTGGTGCACCGCGACGTCAAGCCGTCGAACGTGCTGCTCGGCGCAGGCGGCTTCGCCTACCTCGTGGACTTCGGCATCGCCGCCTCGATCCAGGACGCCACCAGCCGCACCTCCGGCAGCGTCACGATGGGCACCCTGGCCTACATGGCCCCGGAGCGCTTCGGCGACGCGCCCTCCGATCACCGGGTCGACGTCTACTCGCTGGCCTGCGTGCTCTACCAGTGCCTGACCGGCGCCAAGCCCTACGGCGTGACCAGCACCGAAGCGCTGATCTACGCCCACCTCAACCGGGAGCCCCCGAAGCCGTCGGAGTCGATGCCCGGCGTCCCGCCGGAGTTCGACCGCGTCGTGGCCAACGGCATGGCCAAGAACGCCGCCGACCGCTACAGCACCGCCGGTGAGCTCGCCGCCGCCGCGCGCCGCGCGCTTCGCACCACCGCGCCCCTGGGCGCCGGGGGAGCCGCTGGATTCGACGACGGTCGGCGCCGATCCCGCTGGCCGATCGCGCTGGCGACAGTGGGCGCGGTGGCCGCGGTCGCCGGAGTCGCCGCCGCCGTGGTGACGCTGCGACCCGAGGCCACCGGCGGCCAGGCCACGCCGCTTCCGGCTCCGGCGCCCACGACGGCCCCGGTGACCAGCGCGCCGCCGACCTCCTCGGCCGCGCCGACCACCACACCGGTGGTGATCTCGTCCTCGGTCCAGCCCGCACCTCCGCCGCCCGAGACGTCCCAACCGACGACCTCGCGGGCGCCGTACGAGGCCAGGATCTGCAAGTCCATCAGCTACAAGGGCGAGAACCGCGGCACCGGCTGCTTCGACGCCGACGGCGACTACATCGCGGCCAAGGACACCAACAAGGACGGGTACTGGATCAAGACCCGCTCGGAGACCGACTACCACCACACCGCCGAGTGCCGGGACACCAGCAGCGAGGGCGACTGGGTCCAGTGCAAGCTGCAGCTCAAGTCCGATGGCTCGATGCGGATCATGGTGGAGCTCTGGGACGGCAACAAGAAGCTCGCCGACACCCCCTGGACCCGCTTCAGCCCCATCAGCAAGTGATTCAGTCCACCAGGCCCGACTGGTAAGCGAAGACCACCAGCTGCGCGCGGTCCCGCGCCGCGAGCTTGACCATCGCGCGGCTGACGTGCGTGCGCGCCGTGGCCGGGCTGACGACCAGGCGCTGCGCGATCTCGTCGTTGCTCAACCCCTCGGCCACCAGCGCCAGCACCTCCCGCTCCCGGTCGGTGAGGGTGTGCAGCTGCGGGTGCGGCTGGTGGGAGCGCGGCGCGAGGGTGACGAACTCGCGCACCAGCTTGCGGGTTGCCGACGGCGCCAGCAGCGCCTCGCCGCCGGCGACCAGCCGGATCGCGCGCAGCAGCTCGACCGGGGTCGTGTCCTTGAGCAGGAAACCGCTGGCACCGGCGCGCAGCGCGCTGAAGACGTACTCGTCGATCTCGAAGGTCGTCAGCACGATCACCTTGGTGCCGGCCAGATCCGGGTCGGCGGTGATCCTGCGCGTCGCCTCCAGACCGTCCACACCGGACATCCGGATGTCCATCAGCACCACGTCGGGCCGGGTTTCGCTGGCTCTGGCCACGGCTTCGAGCCCGTCGGCGGCCTCGCCGGCGCAGTGCAGGTCGTCCTCGGAGTCCAGCAGCGTGCGCAGACCGATGCGCACCAGGTCCTGGTCGTCGACGATGAGAACGCTGATCACGGCTGCTCTCCGATCGGCAGGCGGGCTCGCACCCGGAAGCGGCCGCCGGACGCTCCGGCGTCGAACTCGCCGCCCAGCGCCTCCACGCGGCGGCGCATCCCCGGGATGCCGAGGCCGTCGCCGCCGGTGGCGGCGGGGGAGGGGTTGGTGACCTCGATGCGGACCTCCTCGGGCGCGTAGTCGACGGTGACCTCCGCTCGTTGCTCGCGGCTGTGCCGCAGCACGTTGGTCAGCGACTCCTGCAGTATCCGGTACCCGGTGAGGTCGACGGCCTTGGGCAGGTCGGGCCGCTCGCCTCGCACCCGCAGCGCGACGTCCACACCGGCCTCCCGGGTGCGGTGGACCAGGTCGTGCACGCGCTCCAGGCCCGGCTCGGGACCCCGGCCGGTGCCGGTGCGGACCATCGCCAGCGTCGCGCGCAGCTCGTCGAGGGCGTCGCTGCTGGTGCGGCTGATCGCGTCGAGCGCGATCTCGGCCTGCTCCGGTTTCTTCGGCAGCACGTGCAGCGCCACGTCCGCCTGCATCTTGATCGCCGCGAGCCCGTGCCCGACGACGTCGTGCACCTCCTGGGCGATGCGCAGCCGCTCGTCGTCGACGCGCTGCCGCAGCGCCTCGGCCCGATGACGCGCCACCGCCTCCGACTGCGTGCGCGCCACCAGTCCCGCGGCGAAGGGCACCAGGACCCACGCGGCCGCCGGGACCAGCCCCGTCCAGCCGGGACCGGTGATCAGCGTGTGCGCCCACATCAGCGCGAGGACGACGCCCGCGGCGATCCCGGCGGTGCGCGGCGGCCGGTGCCGCGCGGCCGAGTACACCGCCACCAGCAGGGCGAGCAGGATCGGCCCGTAGCGGTAGCCGCTGATCAGGTAGCCGGTGACGGCCGCCGCCGCGATCCCGAGCACCACCAGCGGCAGCCGGCGCCGCCAGGCCAGCGCCAGCCCGGCGACCAGCACGAAGGCGATGCCGAGCCCGTCGAGGCCGCGCATCCCGTGCCCGCTCCACCGGCTCGCGGCGACGGTCCCGATCACGCCGACCGCGGTCACCAGCACGGCCAGCCCCACATCACCGACCCGAGGACGCAACGAACCCATGCCCACCAGTCTCGCCCACGCACCCCGCCCTGACGTCGCCTCGACACCGACATCGCACCTACGCCCCCCGACGTACATCTCAATACGGTTGGTGGCGTCAGTGTCGAATGAAATCAATCCGCCATCACCGAACGGGGGAGTTGCCGGGACGTTCGGATCGGCATGATCGCGTGGCGTCTTCGGAGCGGCCTCAACGTGGAGGACTCATGTTCGGAAGAGTTGTGAGCGTCGTCGTCGGACTGGCACTGCTGGCCACCGGGTGTTCCGCCGAGCGCGAGTGGGGCGGGGGAGCCTCCCCGGAGGGCGGCGTCGCCAAGATCGGGCTGGTCACCAAGACCGACACCAATCCCTACTTCGTGGACCTGCGAGCGGACGCCGAAGCGGCGGCCTCGGCCCGGGGAGCCGAGTTCATCGCACTGGCCGGGCAGTTCGACGGGGACAACGACGGCCAGGTCCGCGCGATCGAGAACTTCATCCAGCAGGGCGTGAGCACCATCCTCATCACGCCGAACTCCTCCACCGGCGTCAACGACGCCCTCGCCCGCGCGCGGCAGGCCGGCATCCTGGTGATCGCCCTCGACACGGCCACCGAGCCCCCCGACGCGGTCGACGCCACCATCGCCACCGACAACTTCGAAGCCGGACGACTCCAGGGCGCCTACGCCAAGGCCGCCCTCGGCGACCGGCCGCCGAAGGTCCTCATGATCGACGGCACCGCCGGGTCGTCGGTGAGCACGCTGCGGCACCAGGGATTCCTCGTCGGCATGGGCCTCGCCGAGGGCGCCCCGGAGATCCGCGGCACCACCAACGCCAACGGCGACCAGAGCCTCGCCCAGCAGGGCGCCGAGAACCTGCTTGCCCGCAGCAGCGACATCACCGCCGTCCACACCATGAACGAACCGACCGCGCGCGGCGTGCACGCGGCCCTGCAGTCGCGCGGGCTGGCCGGACAGGTCGTGATGGCCTCGATCGACGGCGGCTGCGAAGGGGTCGCCGCCGTCAAGTCCGGTCAGATCCGGGCCACCGTCATGCAGTTCCCCGACAAGATGGCGCAGCTGGGCGTCGACGCCGCCGTCGAGCACGCCCGCACCGGCGCCAAGCCCGGCGGGTTCCAGGACACCGGATCGGTGGTGATCACCGACCAGCCGATGCCCGGCATCCCCAGCCAACCCGTCGCCTGGGGCGAGCAGCACTGCTGGGGCGAGCGGTGACCGCTGTCGCCGAGGAACGTCTCAGCGCCCGCGAGTTCCTGCTGCGGGCACCGGCCGTCGGCCCGGCCCTGGCGCTGCTGCTGGCCGTCGCGGTGTTCTCGCTGACCACCGACACGTTCCTCGATCCCGACAACCTGTCCCTGGTGGTCCAGCAGTCGCTGGTGATCGGCACCCTCGCGCTGGGTCAGACGCTGATCATCCTCACCGGCGGCATCGATCTGGCCAACGCCTCCTCCGCCGTGGTGGCCACGCTGGTGATGGCGCTGCTCGTGCTCGCCGGGGCACCGGGCGTGCTCGCCCTGCCTGCGGGCATCGCCACCACCGCGCTGATCGGGCTGGTGATCGGCGCGCTGGTCACCCGGTTCCGGCTGCCGCCGTTCATCGTCACGCTCGGCATGCTCACGATGCTCACCGCCGTCGGCAAGCTGCTCGCCGGCGGCGAGGCGGTGCCCACCGGCGACGGACTGCTGACCTGGCTGGGCACCCGCCGCTACCTGTTCGGCGGCATCGAGATCACCTACGGCATGACGCTGTGCCTGGTGCTGTACGCGGTGGTCTGGTACGCGCTGACCCGCACCGCTTGGGGCAGGCACGTCTACGCCGTGGGAAACGCGCCGGAAGCGGCGCGGCTGTCGGGCATCAAGGTCGACCGGACGCTGCTGTCGGTCTACCTCACCGCCGGGGTGATCTTCGGGATCGCTGCCTGGCAGGCGCTCGGCCGGGTCCCCAACGCCGATCCGAACGCCTACCAGCTGGGCAACCTCGACTCGATCACCGCGGTCGTGCTCTCGGCGGCACCAGCCTGTTCGGCGGACGCGGATCGGTGCTGGGCACGTTGATGGGAGCGCTGATCGTGGCGGTGCTGCGCTCCGGGCTCACCCAGCTCGGCGTCGACGCGCTCTACCAGGACGTGGCCACCGGTGCGCTCGTGATCGCCGCGGTGGTCTTCGACCGGCTGGCCAGGAGGCAACGATGAGCACACCGACGCTGTCGGCCACGGGCCTGAGCAAGCACTACGGGCGGGTCACCGCCATCGACGACGCCGAGTTCGAGGTCTTCCCCGGCGAGGTGCTGGCAGTGGTCGGCGACAACGGCGCGGGCAAGACCAGCCTGATCAAGGCGCTGTCCGGGGCGTTGATCCCGGACGCCGGGGAGATCCGGGTCGACGGGGAAGCGGTGCGCTTCCGGGGCCCGCTGGACGCGCGTCGCTGCGGGATCGAGACCGTCCACCAGGAACTGGCGCTGGCGCCGGCCCAGGACATCGCGACCAACATGTTCCTGGGGCGCGAACGCCGCAGGGACGGGGTGCTGGGCGGGGTGCTGCGCGCGGTCGACCGGGCGTGGATGCGGGACGAGGCGCAGCGGGTGCTCGACGAGCTGGGGATCAAGGTGAAGTCGATCAGCCAGCCGGTGGAGACGCTCTCCGGCGGTCAGCGCCAGGGCGTCGCGGTGGCCCGCGCGGCGGCGTTCGGCAGCAAGGCCGTGATCATGGACGAGCCGACGGCGGCGCTGGGCGTGGCCGAGGCGGGCAAGGTCCTCGAACTCGTCGACCGGATCCGGGATCGAGGGCTACCGGTCGTGCTGATCAGCCACAACCTGCCGCACGTGTTCGACATCGCCGACCGGATCCACGTGCACCGGCTCGGCAGGCGCGTCGGGCTCGTCTCACCGCGCACCCACGACATGAACCAGGTCGTCGGGCTGATCACCGGAGCGAGGGAGGCAGCGTAGGACGGACTTGCGAGGAGCGAGGTCCCGGGAGCGCGCCGCGGCCTCGACGGCTGAGCTCGTCAACTGTCGACGATGGAGTGGTACTCCGTGAGCTGCGCGACGTAGCCGTCGATCTGCTCGTCGAGCTCGGCGAGCCGGGCGCGCAGCCGTTGCGCTTGCTGCGTCGAGGCGCCGGGGAGCTGCGCCGCGAGGTGCCCGTACTCGGCCAGCACCGCGGGGAGGTTGCTGGTGTCCTGCTGCCTGGGAATTCGCTCCATATGCCGATGGTGCGGCCGAACGCCCGATTCGTCGATTCGATCTACGGCGTGGCTTCGCACCCTGGTCGGGTGATCTCGACGGGATATGCTCAGCCGGAACGACCGACCGGGTGAATCGAACCGGAACGAGGGAGTCCGATGAGCGAAGCGGACGTGGTGGCCCAGGCGCGGAACCTGCTCGAGGTGACGCCGGTGCTCGACGGCCACAACGACCTGCCCTGGGCGTTGCGCCAGCAGGTCCGCTACGACCTCGACCAGCGCGACATCGCCGCCGACCAGACCGGCAGGCTGCACACCGACCTCGCCCGGCTGGACGCGGGCGGCGTCGGCGGCCAGTTCTGGTCGGTCTACGTGCCGACCTCGCTGCAGGGCGACGACGCGGTGAGCGCGACGCTGGAGCAGATCGACTGCGTCAAGGCCCTCGCCGCCCGCTACCCGCACCGGCTGCGCTTGGCCAACACCGCCGACGAGGTCGAGGCCGCCCGCGCCGACGGCAAGATCGCCTCGCTGATGGGCGCCGAGGGCGGGCACTCCATCAACTGCTCGCTGGCGACCCTGCGGGCGTTCTACGACCTGGGCGTGCGCTACCTGACGCTGACCCACAACGACAACACCCCGTGGGCCGACTCGGCTACCGACGAGCCCGCCGCGAACGGCCTGACCCGCTTCGGCGAGGAGGTCGTGCGCGAGATGAACCGGATGGGCATGCTCGTCGACCTCTCGCACGTCGCCGCCGACACCATGCGCGACGCGCTGCGCGTCAGCCGGGCCCCGGTGCTGTTCTCGCACTCCTCCTCGCGCGCGGTGTGCACGCACCCGCGCAACATCCCCGACGACGTGCTCGCCCAGCTGCCCGGCAACGGCGGCGTGGCGATGGCGACGTTCGTGACCAAGTTCGTGCTGCAGGAGTCGGTGGACTGGACCGCCGCCGCGCAGCGCGAGCTGGTCGCCCAGGGCTTCGACGAGCTGGACAGCTCGGAGGCGGCCAAGGAGGTGCTGCGCAAGTTCGAGGAGGCCAACCCGCAGCCGACGGCCACCGCCAAGACCGTGGCCGATCACCTCGACCACATGCGGGAGGTCGCCGGGATCGACCACATCGGCGTCGGCGGTGACTTCGACGGCACGATGTTCCTGCCGGAGGACCTCGACGACGTCTCCGGTTACCCGAACCTCATCGCCGAGCTGCTGGACCGCGGCTGGTCGGAGACCGATCTGGGCAAGCTGACCTGGCACAACGGCGTGCGCGTGCTGCGCGACGCCGAGCGGGTGGCCGCGGAGCTGCAGCGGACCGAGTCGCCGTCGATCGCCACCATCGACGAGCTCGACGCCTGATCCGAGCGGGCTTCGCGCCCGCGGCACCACACCTCCGCTGCGCCGACCCGGTGATCCGGGTCGGCGCAGCGTCGTCTCCTCCGTCGCAGTCGGTAGTCGACTGGTCCAAAGTGGTCAGGTCGTGCCACTCGATCCGGCCACCTGCTGGCGAGTCGGCGCGAGCCCGTTCCCCGGGATGTCCAATATGGAACCGGGGGGAAGGTGCTTGGTCGAACACCGGCGCGAATCACCGTGATTCACGGGTTTCCTCGTGGTTCGCGGGGGTTCCCGGTTCGCCCTGCGCTGCCGCAGGGGCGCTCATACGATGCCGGTTGCGCCTCCTGGCCGGTGGATAGGAGGAGGACCGATGGTCTTGTCGTTGCCGGACGAGACGCTGTCCGGTGAGGATCCCGAACACCCGGAGGGGTCAGGGCGTTCGGGCGAGTTCCCGCGCAGCGCCGCGGTGCTGGCGCGGATGCGTTCCGAGAACTTCCCGGTGGCCTCCCGCGTCCTGCCCCGGGGCGTGCGCAGGCACCTGCACGCGCTCTACGGCTACTTCCGGCTCGTCGACTACGCCGGCGACGAGGCGCCCGGCAACCGCGAGGCGCTGCTGGACTTCCTCGAACACGACCTCGAACGCGCCTACGCGGGTTCCGCGCGGCTGCCGCTCATGCGGGGGCTGCAGGAGACCGTCGCCGAGTGCGCGATCCCGGTGTCCACACTGGCCAAGCTGATCGAGGCCAACCGCCGCGACCAGCACGTCAAGCGCTACGCGGACTTCGCCGAGCTGCTGGACTACTGCGCGCTGTCGGCCAACCCGGTGGGGGAGTCGGTGCTGCACGTGTTCGGCCGCGCCGAGGAGGGGCTGATCGCGCTGTCCGACCGGGTCTGCACCGCCCTGCAGATCCTGGAGCACCTCCAAGATCTCGCCGAGGACCACCGGGCGGGCCGGATCTACGTGCCCGCCGAGGACCTCGCGCGCTACGGCTGCCAGGAGCTCGACCTGGCGGCTCCGCGCGCCTCCACCGCGCTGCGCGGGCTGGTGCGCTTCGAGGTCGAGCGCGCTCGCCGCATGCTGCGGGACGGCAGCGTGCTCGTCGGTGCCCTGTCGGGAACCGCGCGGGTGGCCGTGGCCGGCTACGTCGGTGGAGGGCTGGCCACGGTCGCCGCGTTCGCCGCGGCCGGACACGACCCGCTGGCCGCACCGGTCAGCCCGAGCAGGTCGCGCACCTTCGCCGAGTGGGCGCGGCTGCACGCGATGGGAGGAACCCGGTGACGCAACCGACTCGGATCCGCGACGCCTACCTGGAGTGCGAGCGGATCACCCGCGCGCAGGCGCGCAACTTCTCCTACGGCATCCGGCTGCTGCCGGGCCCGAAGCGCCGCGCGCTGTCGGCGGTCTACGCCTTCGCCCGCCGCATCGACGACATCGGTGACGGGGAGCTGCCGCGCGAGGAGAAGCTGCGCGAGCTCAAGCAGTGCCGCGAAGCCGTGCACCAGGCCTCGATCGGCTCGACCGACCCGGTGCTGGCCGCGCTGGCCGATGCCGCGAGCCGGATGCCGCTGCCGCTGGAGGCGTTCGACGAGCTCATCGACGGCTGCGAGGCCGACGTGCGCGGCACGAGCTACGCGACCTTCGACGAGCTGCTGCACTACTGCCGCTGCGTGGCCGGGACGATCGGCAGGTTGTCGCTGGGCGTGTTCGGCACCGACGACCCCAGCACCGCCACGGAGCGCGCCGACGCGCTCGGGGTGGCGCTGCAGCTGACCAACATCCTGCGCGACGTCCGGGAGGACCAGCTCAACGGGCGGGTCTACCTGCCCGCGGGCGATCTCGCGCACTTCGGCGTCCGGCTGGAGCCGGGCGGCGGTTTCGTCGAGGACACCACCCGCTGGAACCGGCTGGTGCGCTTCCAGGCCGCTCGCGCCGAACGCTGGTACACCGAGGGGTTCCGGCTGCTGCCGATGCTGGACCGGCGCTCGCGCGCCTGCTGCGCGTCGATGGCCGGGATCTACCACGAGCTGCTGGTGCGCATCGCCTCCAACCCGAACGCCGCGATGCGCGAGCGCACGTCGTTGACGGGGTGGCGCAAGGCCGGAGTGGCGGCCCGATCGCTGGCGGGGATGGCGCCGTGAGCCGGGGGAGCGTCGTGGTCGTCGGCGGTGGTCTGGCCGGGATCACCGCCGCGCTGGAGTGCCGCGAGCGCGGCTACGCCGTGCAGCTGCTGGAGGCGCGTCCGAGGCTGGGCGGCGCCACCTACTCGTTCGCGCGCGGCGAGCTGCTCGTCGACACCGGCCAGCACGTGCTGCTGCGCTGCTACAGCGCCTACCTCGACCTGCTGCGCAGGATCGGCGCGGCCGACGGGGTGCGGATGCAGCAGCGCTTCGCGGTCCCGGTGCTCAGCCCCGGCGCCGCGCCCGCGACGCTGCGGCGCTGGAACCTGCGCGCCCCGGCCCACCTCACCCCGGCGCTGCTGGGGTACCGGAGGCTGAGCGTGCTGCAGCGGGCCCGGGTCGTGCGCACCGCGCTCGCGCTGCGCAAGCTCGACCCCGCTGATCCGGCGCTGGACGAGCAGAGCTTCGGGCAGTGGCTGCGGGACCGGGGTGAGACGCCGCGCGCGGTGGACGCGCTGTGGGGCCTGCTGGCGGTGGCGGCGCTCAACGCCGAACCGGAGAACGCATCGATGGCCTTGGCCGCCAAGGTGTTCCGCACCGGAGTGCTCGACTCGGCGTCCGCCTGCGACATCGGCATCCCGCAGCGCCCGCTGTCGCAGCTGCACGGCGAGGCCGGGCTGCGGGCGCTGACGGCGGCGGGCGCGCAGGTGCGGCTGCGCTGCAAGGTGCGCGCGATCCGTCGTGGCCCCAACGGTTTTCAGATTCCCGTGGACGACCAGGCCGGGCAGGCGGAGCTGTCCGCCGACTCGGTGGTCGTGGCGACGCCGCACCCGGCCGCGGCCGGGCTGCTGGCCGACCTGCCGGTGCGCGGTGCGTGCGACTGGGCGCGGCTGTCGTCGGCGCCGATCGTGAACGTCCACGCCCACTTCGACCGGCAGGTCACCGACCTGGAGATGGCCGCCGCGCTGGACTCACCGGTGCAGTGGGTCTTCGACCGCACCCGCATCTCCGGGGCGCGCACCGGCCAGTACCTGGCGCTGTCGCAGTCGGCGGCCCAGCAGGAGCTCGGGATGCGCACCGAGGACCTGCGCGAGACCTTCCTGCCCGCGCTGCGGGACCTGTTCCCCGCCGCCCGGCAGGCGCAGCTGCTGGACTTCTTCGTCACCCGCGAACCCCACGCCACCTTCCGGCAGGCACCGGGCACCGCGTCGCTGCGGCCGCGGGCCCGCACCAACGTGCCGGGGCTGGTGCTGGCCGGGGCCTGGACCGCGACCGGCTGGCCGGACACCACCGAAGGCGCCGTGCGCAGCGGGAACAGCGCCGCCGAGGTGGTCGAGGGCAGGCAGCGATCACCGCAGAGCGTGGAGGTGACGGCATGACCGCAGTCCTGCCCCTGGCGTTGCGCAGCGCCAAGGAATCGGTGGAACCCGCGCTGCGCTCGGCGGTGGCGCGTCTCGACGTCGACACCCGCCGGGTCGCCGAGTACCACTTCGGCTGGAGCGACGCCCAGGGCGCGCCCACCGACGCCGGGGGCAAGGCGCTGCGCCCGGCGCTGGCGCTGGCCGCCAGCGAGATCGCCTGCGGTGACCCGGAATCCGGCGTCGCCGGTGCCGCTGCGGTGGAGCTGGTTCACAACTTCTCGCTGCTGCACGACGACTTGATGGACGGCGACGCCTCGCGCAGGCACCGGCCCACCGCCTGGACCGTGTTCGGTTCCTCGCCGGCGATCCTGGCCGGTGACGCGCTGCTGGCGGTCGCACCCGAGGTGCTGCTGGAATCCGCCGCGCCGCACGCCTCGGTGGCGGTGCGGTCGCTGTCGGCGACCACCCGGGTGCTCATCGCCGGCCAGGCCGCCGACCTCGACTTCGAGAGCCGCACCGACGTCGACCTCACCGAGTGCTTGAGCATGGCGCACGACAAGACCGCCGCGCTGCTGGCCTGCGCCTGCTCCATCGGGCCGCTGAGCGCGGGCGCGCCGCGCGGGACGGTGCGCGCGCTGCACGGCTACGGCACCGAGCTGGGGATGGCGTTCCAGCTCGTCGACGACCTGCTGGGCCTGTGGGGAGACCCGGAGGTCACCGGCAAGCCGGTCCTGTCGGACCTGCGCACCCGCAAGAAGTCGGTCCCGGTGGTGCACGCCCTGACCTCCGGCACCGCAGCGGGCGAGCGGCTCTCGGAGCTCTACGAGCAGTCCGAGCCGCTCACCGAGGAGCAGTTGCACGAAGCCGCCGAGATGGTGCGCCGCGCCGGTTCCGAGGACTGGACGCGACGGGAGTGCCGGCGTCGGCTGGAGCGCGCGGAGGCGGCGCTGGAAGCCGGATCGCTGGGCGACACCGCGGCACTGGGAGAGCTCGCCGAATTCGTCGTACGGAGGAAGCTTTGACCGATCAGCTGCAACAGTCCGCGCGAACCGCCGCCACGGCGGTGGAGATCCCCAGCCAAGGGGCGGCGCGCGCCGACGCGCGGATGGCCGCGCTGGCCGCCCGGGACCACCTGCTGTCGTTGCAGAGCCCGGAGGGCTGGTGGAAGGGCGAGCTGCAGACCAACGTGACGATGGACGTCGAGGACCTGCTGCTGCGGCAGTTCCTCGGCATCCGCACCGACGCCGAGACCGAGCAGGCGGCCCGCTGGATCCGGTCGCAGCAGCGCGAGGACGGTACCTGGGCGACGTTCCACGGCGGCCCCGGCGACCTGTCGACCACGGTCGAGGCCTACACCGCGCTCAAGCTCGCCGGCGACGACGTCGAGGCCGCGCACATGCGGCTCGCGCGCGAGTGGGTCCTGGCGCACGGCGGGCTGGAGGAGACCCGGGTGTTCACCCGGATCTGGCTGGCGCTGTTCGGCGAGTGGTCCTGGGACGACCTGCCGGCCATGCCGCCGGAGGTGGTGCTGCTGCCGAAGTGGTGCCCGCTCAACGTCTCCGACTGGGCCTGCTGGGCGCGGCAGACCGTGGTGCCGCTGACCGTGGTGTGCACCCTGCGGCCGCGTCGCGACCTGGGCATCACCGTCCGCGAGCTGCGCTCCGGGCGACCGGCTTCGGCGCCGCGCCGCGAGTGGTCCTGGGCCTACGGCTTCCACAGCCTCGACCGCGTCCTGCACCGCTACCACCGGCGGCCGGTGAAGTCGCTGCGGCGGCACGCGATGCTGCGCGCCGCCGAGTGGATCGTGGCCCGCCAGGAGGCCGACGGCTCGTGGGGCGGTATCCAGCCGCCGTGGGTGTACTCGATCCTTGCGCTGCACCTGCTCGGCTACCCGATGAACCACCCGGTGATCGCGAAGGGGCTCGGCGGGCTGGAGCGGTTCCTCATCCGCGAGCAGACCCCGGAGGGCGCGGTGCGCAGGCTGGAGGCCTGCCAGTCGCCGGTGTGGGACACGGTGCTGGGCGTGCAGGCGCTGCACGATGCCGGGGTGCCCGGCGATCACCCGTCGCTGCGGCGCGCGGCGGACTTCCTGCTGGCCGAGGAGATCCGGGTCAAGGGCGACTGGGCCGTGCAGCGGCCCGAGCTGCCCGCGGGCGGGGGCTGGGCCTTCGAGTTCGACAACGACGGCTACCCCGACATCGACGACACCGCGGAGGTGCTGCTGGCGCTCAACCGCGTCGACCACCCCGATCCCGACGCGGTGCGCGGCGCGATCGCGCGCGGCTTGCGGTGGCTGCGCGGCATGCGCTCGAAGGACGGCGGCTGGGCCGCCTTCGACGCCGACAACACGCGGCAGCTGGTCCGCAAGCTGCCGTTCTGCGACTTCGGCGAGGTCATCGATCCGCCATCGGCGGACGTCACCGCGCACGTCGTGGAGGCGCTGGCGGTGCTCGGCGAGGACGACGAGGTGCTGCGCGGCGGCGTGAAGTGGTTGCTGGCCAACCAGGAGCGGGACGGGTCGTGGTTCGGGCGGTGGGGCGCCAACCACGTCTACGGCACCGGCGCCGTCGTGCCCGCCCTGGTGGCGGCCGGGGTCGATCGCCACCACCGCGCGCTGCGCGACGCCGCGCGATGGCTGGAGCAGCACCAGAACACCGATGGCGGCTGGGGCGAGGACCTGCGGTCCTACGACGATCCGCAGTGGATCGGGCGCGGCGCCTCCACCGCTTCGCAGACCGGGTGGGCGCTGATGGCGCTGCTGGCGATGAACCGGCACGACAGCGACGCCGTGCGTCGCGGCATCGGCTACCTGGCCAGGAGCCAGCGGGCCGACGGCGGCTGGGACGAACCGCAGTTCACCGGGACCGGGTTCCCCGGCGACTTCTACATCAACTACCACCTGTACCGGGTGATCTTCCCGCTGACCGCGCTCGGGCGCTACCTGCGGGACGGGGAGTGAACATGTCGACGAGGATGCTGATCTGCGCCCCGATGCGGCTGGAGGCCAGCGCGCTGCGCTCGGCCGCCGGGAACTCCGCGTCCGGCCAGGAAACCATGCGCACAACCGGGCTCGGGGCCGACTCGGTGACGGTGCGCCGCACCGGCTACGGCCCGAGCCGCAGCGCGAGCAGCGCGGTCCGGTTGCTGGCCGCCGACTTCGACGTCCTGGTGGTGGCCGGGCTCGCCGGTGGGCTGTCGCCCGACGTGCGCAGCGGTGACGTGATCGTCGCCGACGAGCTGCGCGGTCATCGCGAGGTGCTGCGATGCCAGGCCGCTGATTCGCTGGCCGCCGAACTCGTGCGCAGCGGGTTCCCGGTGCGCTGCGGGCCGATCGTGACCACCGACGCGCTGGTCCACGGCCAGCGCCGCGCTGACCTGGCGGCCACGGGCGCGCTGGCCGTGGACCTGGAATCGGCGGTGCTGGCCCAAGCCGCCGGGCACCGCCCGCTGGCGGTGGTGCGCGTCGTGGTCGACACCCCGCAGCACCCGCTGCTGCGGCCGGGCACCGTCCGCCGGGCGATGTCGGGGCTGGCGAGGCTGCACGCCGTGGGCTCGTGCCTGCGGCGGTGGGGCCGCCACATCCCGCCGGAAGTGCGCACCACCTGCGAGGAGGCGTTGTAGTCATGGGCATTCCCGTGCGCCAGGCGGTCCGCGTCGGCGCGTACCTGTTGAAGCAGAAGCTGGCGCGGCGCGAGAAGTTCGCGCTCACCCTGGAGCTGGAGCCGCTGTTCGCCTGCAACCTGGCCTGCGCCGGGTGCGGCAAGATCCAGCACCCGGCCAACGTGCTCAAGCAGCGGATGCCGGTCGAGCAGGCGTTGGCCGCGGTCGAGGAGTGCGGAGCCCCGGTGGTCTCGATCGCCGGGGGCGAGCCGCTGATGCATCCCGAGATCGACGTGCTGGTGCGGGAGCTGGTCAAGCGCAAGAAGTTCGTCTACCTGTGCACCAACGCGCTGCTGATGCCGCGCAAGATCGATGAGTTCGAGCCCTCGCCGTACTTCTCCTTCGCGGTGCACATCGACGGGTTGGAGGAGCGCCACGACGCCTCGGTGTGCAAGAAGGGCGTGTTCGCGCAGGCCGTGGACAACGTGAAGGACGCGCAGCGTCGCGGTTTCCGGGTGACCACGAACTCCACGTTCTTCACCACCGACACGCCGCAGTCGGTCATCGAGGTGCTGGACTTCCTCAACAACGAGCTCCAGGTCGACAAGATGATGCTCTCGCCGGCCTACGCCTACGACAAGGCACCGGACCAGGAGCACTTCCTCGGCGTGACCGAGACCCGCGAGCTGTTCAAGAAGGTCTTCGCCGACGGGCGGCGCAAGCGGTGGCGCTTCAACCACTCGCCGCTGTTCCTGGACTTCCTGGAGGGCAAGGTCGACTTCGACTGCACGGCGTGGGCGATCCCGTCGTACTCGCTCTACGGCTGGCAGCGGCCCTGCTACTTGATGGACGACGGCTACGCCCGCACCTACCGCGAGTTGCTGGAGGACACCGACTGGCAGGCGTACGGCCGGGGCAACGATCCGCGCTGCGCCAACTGCATGGCCCACTGCGGCTACGAGCCCACCTCGGTGCTGGCCACCCTCGGCTCCCTGCGGGAGTCGCTGCGCGCCTTGCGGAGCTGACCCGCACCGCGCAGCGTCGTCACCTCCGCTCGAGCACCGTGGCCGTGTCGCTGAGCGTGGGCAGCGGACAGTTCTAGTCCAAATCACCCATGATCAATATCCGTTTTGTCCGGACAGTTTGGACTAAAACTGTCCACTGCCCACCGACGCACCCGGAGTGGGTCAGCCGAAACGCCTTGCGAGGTGGTGGAAGGCCGTGGGTAGGGCGCCGTGGAGGCGGTCGGCCGCGATGAGCCAGCGGGGGACGAAGATCTCGGGACGGCCGCGCAGGACCGCGTCGACGAGGGCGTCGGCGACGCGGTCGGGTTCGACCATGCGCGGGAAGCGGCGGTCGTAGGCCCGGCCGTGGAAGAACGGGGTGCGCACGGCCCCCGGGAACACCGCGGTCGTGGTGACGCCCCGGTAGCGCAGGCTCGCCGCGAAGGCGCGCAGCCCCGCCTTGGTCGCCGCGTAGACGTCCTCGTCGCGGACGCCCACGACCGCCACCGACGCCACGAACGCCACCCGGGGCGGCAGCAGCGCGCGGGTCAGCCGCATCGGGACGGCCAGGTTCAGCTCGACGAGCCGGTCGATGTGGTGCGGTTCCATCTCCGCGAACGGTCCGGCCCAGCCGATCCCGGCGCTGTGCACCAGCAGGTCCACCCCGCGACCGGCCTCGATCACCTGCTGCAGACCGTCTTCGTCGGTGAGGTCGGCGGCCACGGCGCTGCCGCCCGCCCGGTCGGCGAGCGCGTCCAGGCGCGGTCGGTCGCGGCCGGTGAGCACGAGGTTCCAGCCGTCGGCGGCCAGCCGCAGTGCGGTGGCGGCGCCGATGCCCGACGAGGCACCGGTGACCAGAGCCCGGTTCATCCCCACGATCCCGGTTCCTCCTGCCTGGCGAGTTCGCGGGCGAGCTGCTCGCTGCGCCGCGCCAGCACGGCGATACCGCCGATCATGAGCGCGGCCGCGACCGCCTCCCCGGCGAGGATCGCGGGGGAGTGGGCGATGCGCTCGCCCAGCCAGCTCACGCCGATCGCCGCCGAGACCAGCGGGTCGACCGTGGTGATCACCGCCAGCGACGGCGACATCAACCGGCCCCGCTGGAACGTCTGCTGGCTGAGCAGGAACCCCATCGGCCCGATCACGCACACCACGTACAAGGTCCAGTGGCCGAACGGCTCGACCAGGCCTCCCGTGCGGAACTGCCCGGCCACCACCCGCATCAGGCCCGCCGTGACGCCGTAGAGCACGCCGGTGGCCACCGCCAGGCCCACCACGCCGAACTCGCCCGGCAGCCACCGCTCGGCCAGCAGCGACAGCACCACCACCAGTCCCAGCACGATCGCCAGCGGCAGCACCGGCGCACCCGTGAACTCGCTGCCCTGCCCGGAAGGCCGCGCCAGCACCAGGAACGCCGCCAGACCGCCCGCGCACGACAGCGCCCCCAGCGCCAGGACCCCGTCCATGCGCCGCCGGGCCAGCCACGCCGCGAACGCCGCGCCGAAGAGCACCGAGGTCACCAGCAGCGGCTGCACCAGCACCAGCGGCCCGAACGCCAACGCCACCACCTGCAGCGACAGGCCGACGATCACGGTCCCGATGCTGAGCACCCAGATCGGTTCGCGCACCAGGTCCCAGAACATCCGGGGGCTGAACGTCGCGACGCGCGGGACCTGCTTGGTCACCCGGTGCTGGATGGCGCTGGCCAGCCCGAAGCTCGCGGCGCCCACCACCGCGGCGGGCACGGCCACCACCAGCACCGTGCCCGAGCTCACCGGCGCTCCCGCAGCTCGTCGAACGCCTCCCGCAGGTGAGCGGCCAGCACGTGGGCCTCCGGGGCGAGCCCGGGGTCGGTGGTGACGCCGAAGCCGAACTCCTCGCCCCAGCCGATCGCGCCGATCGCCACGCCGACACCGTCGGCCAGCGACAGCACCGGCAGCACCCGGCTCAGCCGGGAACCGTTGATGTGCGCGGCACGTCGCCTCCCGGGCATCACCGAGACCACCGCGTTGAAGAACCGGTGACCGTAGATGCGGCGCACGACCCACGCGTGCAGCGGCGCGGGCAGCAGCCCGAGCCCGGCCAGCACGGCGCCCGCCGCTTCCGGCTGTCCGGAGTGGTCGGGCGCGGCCAGGGCGTCGGCGACGGCGCGGATCCGCCACACCAGCGGCATCGGCCCGACCGGCAGGTCCACCGACAGGGTGCGGGTGTGGTTGCCGGGAGCTTCGAGTCCCGCGCCGCCGCGGCCGGTGCGAGCCGTGCGCGGCACCATCACCCGGAACAGCGCACCGGTGCGCTTCTCGCCCAACGACCGGTGCAGCGCCTCGGCGACCAGCCCGATCAGCAGGGCGCTGCTGGTCACGCCGTGATCGCGGGCGTGCGCGCGGACCCGCACCGCGGGCAGCGCCAGGTGCCCGAAGCTGCGCGCCGGAGTGCTGCGCCCGGTCCACGCGCGGCTGGGCGAGCCGGCGGAGGTGGCCAGGCCGATGAGGCCGCGCAGCACCTCGCGCACCTGTCCGGTGCGCCCGACGGCGGCCGAGTGCGGGGTGGGGTGGGGCCCGTCGCAGAGCAGGCGCAGCAGCGTGCCGGTCACCGCCAGACCGTCGCCGAGGGCGTGGTGCATCTTCGCCAGCAGCGTCGCCCGGCCGGTGGCCGGGTCGTGCAGCAGGCGCAGCTCCCACGGCGGGCGGTCGGTGCGCACCGGGGTCGAGAAGAACTCGCTGATGAACGCCTCGGGGTCGTGCTCGGGGCGCAGCTCGCGGGAGCTGAGGTGCTCGACGGGGTCGACCGAGGCGTCGGCGATCCACTGCGGACGACGTCCGGTGCGCCGGGTCAGCCTGCGGGTGAGCATCGGCAGCCGCGGCGCGTGCTCGCGGATCCGGGCGGCGAGGTGCTCGGACCACTGGTGCGTGGAGTCCAGCGACGGTTCCAGCTGCAGGATCGCGCCGGTCTGCTGCGAGACCTCGGGAGTCGTGGCGTAGACGAAGAACGCGTCCTGCGCGCGCAGCGGACGCCTCCCGCGGTGCCGGGGGAGATCGGCCAGCGCGGCCACCTGCTCGTCGAACTCGGCTGCGCGGCAGTGCTTGAGCGCGCGTTCCTCCCGCTCGCCCACCTCCTGCGGGTCGGCGACCCAGCGGCGCAGCGTCGCGGTCAGCTGCGCTTCCTCCGGGCACAGCTCGGCCAGACCCGCGTCGGCCATCAGCTCGGCGTTGGCGCGGCCGTGCCCGGCGATCGGTTCGAACATGACCACCGCGCGCCCGCACGCCAGCGCCTCCAGCGCCGTCGCGCCGCCCGCGTTGGTGATCACCGCGTCCGAGCAGGCCATCAGACCGGGCATGTCGTCGACCCAGCCCAACGGCACCACCCGGGGATCTCCGCGCGCCAGCAGTCGTTCGCGCACCGCGTCGTTGCGGCCGCACACCACCAGCACGCGCGCCAGGCCCGGCGCTCGCAGCGCCGCGTCCACAGCCCGCTCCACCGCGCCGAAGCTCAACGCCCCGCACGCGACCAGCGCGGTGAAACCGGTTGCGGGGAAACCGAACTCGGTCCTCGCGGTGGCACGATCGCGCGGGTGGAACTCGCTGCGCACCGGCGGCACCGACACGGCACCGACCGCGTCCGGTTCGGCGCGGCGCATCGCGCGCAGGCTCGCCTCGCTCATCACGTAGTGCAGATCGGCTTCGGGGTAGACCCAGAACGGGTGCGGTGAGAAGTCCGACACCACCGCCGAGACAGGCACGTCGAGGCCGCCGCGCCTGCGCATCCAGTCCAGCCCGGCCGTGCCCAGCGGGTAGGTCGAGACGATCAGATCCGGTGCGAGACGGCGGATCTCGCGGCGCAGCAGCGGACCGCACCAGGCGCCGACGAAGCGCCGCGAAGCGGTGGCGAACCACCGGTACCGCCACAGCGCGTCGTAGAAGAAGTCGTAGAGCCACGGCGTCGACTCGACGTTGGTGACGTAGATCCAGTTGAACGCGCGCGGGACCCATCGGCCCATGATGCGCAGCGCGTCCAGCCACACCACCTCGCAGCCGGGCCAGACCCGGCGCGCGGCCTCCTCGACGGCGCGAGCGGTCGCGTTGTGGCCCTCACCGATGGTGGCGCTGATCAGCAGCACACGACGCGGCTGGAAGCTCACGCGACCGATTCCTTTCACCAAGCGTGCCTTCGCAGGCTAACGCGAGGTGCGGAGGTCGGCCCTCCGAGAAGCTCCTCAGGCGGCTTGCTGCTGGAGCGGGCCGTGGCTGGCCACGAGGCGGACCGTGCCGTCGGCCAGGCGGTAGGACAGGCCCGCGATCGCGCAGCGGCCCGCGGCGACTTCGTCGGCCAGCAGCGAGGAGCGTTCGAGGAGCAGTTCGCTGGTGCGCTGGATGTGGACGTCGACGATGTCGTCGACCTCCTCGTGCCCGCCCGCCTTGGCGGCCAGCACGCTGGGCGTGACCCGCTCGACGATGTCGCGCAGGTAGCCGGGCGGGTTGGTGCCCTCCAGGACCGCTTGGCGCGCGGCGACCACCGCGCCGCAGGAGTCGTGGCCGAGCACGACCACCAGCGGCGTGCCCAGCACGCCCACGCCGTACTCGATGCTGCCCAGCACCTCCGAGCCGGTGACCTGCCCGGCGGTGCGCACCACGAACAGGTCGCCCAGGCCGCGGTCGAAGATGATCTCCGCTGCGAGTCGCGAGTCCGAGCAGCCGAACAGGACGGCGAACGGGGTCTGCCCGGGAGCGAGGGACGCGCGGTGGTCCGCGTCCTGGTGGGGGTGCAGCCGGGCGCTGTCGACGAAGCGCTGGTTGCCTTCCATGAGGGTCGCGAAGGCTTCGGCCGGCGTGGAGGGCGTGCGGTTCATGGTGCTGAGATTAACCCAACCGGGTGGCGGTGGCAGTCCGCGAGTGGGGGAAGCCACGCCGGTGATCGGCGGTGTTTGATCTCGCAACGATCAGCGGTCCGTCGTAGGCTCGCACCTGCGGTGGTGAGGCGGGCGAGGGGGCCGCCTCACCACCGATCCGCTCGGAGACCGAAAGTGGTCCACACCGATGTTCCGCGGCGCATCCGGTATCCGGGCGTGAATCGAAATTCCCGCAATTCCGCGTGGTTTCGCCAGGTCAGAATCGGAATGCCGGACAATGGTGAAAATTGTTCGACGCAAGAGCTTGTGCGCTGTTCGGGTGAGCGTTCATCATCAAGGCGGATTCCGGTGGTGTCGACCACCGAGGTCTGGGGGATCAGCAGGCAACGCCAACACCTGGGGGGTGTAGCGATGGCTCATCGTTTCTTCTGGCAGCGCGTGTAGTTCGCGAGGTGAACTCCGCGGCGTGAACTCGCTTCGCGCGGCGGGAGTTCCGGTCATCAGCCCGCAGATGTCGTGAGCGGGATTCGGTTTCGGGAATCCACGTCGTCGCGGGACTCTCGGTCGACCGGCGGCACGTCGTCCCCGGATCCGGACGATCCGACGTCCATTCGGCGGGCGAACGCGCATTCCGGGGTGACGCATGCCCGGAATTGGTTCGATCCCGGTCTGGCGCGGTCGCGAGCACCGGGTGCTGCGCGCGGTCGCGCGGTCGACATGCCCCGTTCCGAGTCCGGATCCGGTATCGACCAGGTACTCGGTATCACTCGTTGGGGTGCCGCTCGTTGAGCCGCCCGGCGTTTTGCGGCCAATGTGCGCGGCGTGGCTTTCTCGTCGCTTTCTGGAGGCAGCGGCAGGGGGCCCCGATGCGGCAGTATTGTTCGTTTGTCATTTTCTGGGGGAAGCACGATGCGGTTCGAAGTTCTTGGACCGATTCGGATGATCGACGGGGACTCGACAGCACCGCTGACCGGCGCGTTGCGACGCCACCTGCTGGCCGTGCTGCTGGCCCGCGCCAACGAACCGGTCCCGGTCACCGTTCTGCTGGAAGCGCTGTGGGGTGAGCCGGGCGAGCAGGGGGCGCGCCGACTCCAGGTCCACGTCCACCGGCTGCGCCGGGAGCTGGACGAACCCGACCGGCTCACCCACGGGCCCGCCGGCTACTGCCTGCGCGTCGAGCCCGGCGAGCTCGACGCCGCGGTGTTCCGGGCGCTGCTCGACGAGGCCACCGGGGAAGCGGACCCGGCACGCGCGGCCGCCACCCTGCGGCACGCGCTGGGGCTGTGGCGCGGCAGGCCCTACCAGGAGATCGACCTGCCCGAGGTCGCGGCCGAGGTGGAACGGCTCGGCGAGCAGCGGCTGCTGGCCGTCGAGGAGCTCTACGCCGCCGAGCTGCGCGCGGGCAGGCACGAGGCCGTCGCCGGTGAGCTGCTGGAGACCGTGCACCACCACCCGCTGCGGGAACGGCTGCACGGGCTGCTCATGCTCGCCCTCTACCGCAGCGGACGGCAGGCCGAGGCGCTGTCTGCCTACCACCACGCGCGCGAGGTCCTCAACGACGAGCTCGGCCTCGACCCCGGCCCGGACCTGCGCGCGCTGCACGGCCAGATCCGCGCCGGGGAGGTCGTCGAGGTCTCCGCCCCTGCCGAGGTCCCGGCCCAACTCCCGCACTGCGCCACCGATTTCGTCGGTCGCGAGGTCGCGCTGTCCGAACTGGACCAGATCCTGGACGAGGGAACCCGCACCATCCCCATCGCGGTCATCGCAGGCACCGCCGGAGTCGGCAAGACCTCGCTGGCGCTGCGCTGGGCGCACCGGGTGAAGAGCCGCTTCCCGGACGGCCAGCTGCACGCCGACCTGCGCGGCTTCGGCACCGACACCCCGGCCGAGCCCGGCGACGTGCTCGCCGGTTGGCTGCGGGCGATGGGCGTCGACGGCAAGGACGTGCCGCTGGACGTGGCCGAACGCGGTGCCCGGCTGCGCAGCCTGCTCGACGGGAAGCGGGTGCTGCTGGTGCTCGACAACGCCGTCAGCGCCGACCAGGTGCGCCCGCTGCTGCCCGGGAACGCCCACTGCGCGGTGCTGATCACCAGCCGCGACCAGCTCAACGGCCTGGTCGTCGGGCAGGGCGCGCAGCGGGTCGAGCTGGACCGGATGACCGTCCACGAGGCGCGGTTGCTGCTCAAGGAACTGCTCGGGGACCTGGTCACCGACTCCGACGCCGTCGACGAGCTCATCGAGTGCTGCGCCCGGCTGCCGCTGGCGCTGCGCATCGCCGCCGAACGGGTCCGGCGGAACCGCAACCGCGGCATCGACCAGACCGTCGCCGAGTTCGGCTGCGCCCAAGCGCGGCTGGACCTGCTCGACAGCGGCGACCCGCAGGCGTGCGTGCGGACCATATTCGCGGCCTCCTACCGGAACCTGTCGGAGACCGAGGCCCGGCTGTTCCGGCTGATCGGCCTGCACCCGGGCCACGAGGTCGACGCCCACTCGCTGACCGCGCTGGCCGGGGACGGCGACGTCCGCGCCACCCGGCGCGGGCTGGCGGAACTGGCCCGCGCGCACCTGGTGGAGGAGGTCGGGGACAAGCGGGTCCGGTTGCACGACCTGCTGGCCACCTACGCCGAGGAGCTGTGCGAGCTCACCGAGACCGCCGCCGAGCGGCGGGACGCGCTGCGGCGGCTCTACGACTACTTCCTCCAGGCGGCCACCGCCGCGACCGGGTTACTCGCGCCCGGAGCGCTGCCCGAACGCGACACCGGCTACGAGATCCCGGCGATGCGCGACCACGAGGACGCGGCCGGCTGGCTGGACGCCAAGCTTGAGACCATGACGCGCATCGCCGAGACCGTCGACGGCGAACTCGCCCACTACGCCGTCGATTTCGCCGTCGTTCTCGACGCCGCGCTCGACTTCGGCTGGCACGTCGACGAAGCCGAGCGGCTCCACGGCCGGGCCCGCGAGATCGCCCACCGCACCGGCGACCGGGCCGCCGAGGGCATCGTGCTGCGCGGGCTCGGCATCGCGCACTTCCGGCGCAACCGGTTCGAGTCGGCGCGACGCCTGCTGGAGGAGGCGCTGGAACTGGCCGACGGGCCGGGGGCGACCGCGACGGTGCTGCTGAGCCTGGGGGAGGTGTGCGTGTTCACCGGCCACACCGAGCGCGCGCTGGAACACCTGCGGCGCTCAGCCCGGCTGTACCAGCAGGCGGGGCTGCGGCTGCTGGGACTGCGGCCGATGATCTGCATGGGGCGGTTGCACCGCAGGTGGGGGCGCCACGAGGCGTCGCTGGTCTGCCTGCAGGAGGCCTCGCGGGTGGCCGCCGCGCACGGCTACCGGCCCGCTGAGGCCGACGCGTCCTACGCGCTGGCCGGTCTGCACCGCGACGCCGGCCGCTACGCCGAGGCCGCCGAGCACGCCGAGCGGGCCCTGGTGCTGGCCCGCCGCACCCGGTTCCGGTTCCTGGAGGGCATGGCGCTGCACCGGCTGGGCACCATCCGCCGCTGCCTCGGCGACTACCCGCAGGCGCTGGAGAGTCACCGCGCGACGCTGGTGCTCGCCCGCCAGATGCGGTCGGCGACGATGGAGGCGATGGCGCTGACCGCCACGGCCGAGACGCACGTGGCGATGGGCGACGACGTCGAGGCCACCCGCTGCCTGCTGCACGCGCTCGGCGTCGCCAACAGCGGCCCCAGCCACTACGTGCGGGCCCGCGCCCACACCGGGCTCGGGGATCTGCACCGCGCGGCGGGACGGCACGACTCGGCCCGGCGCCACTGGGAGACCGCCGTCCGGATCTACGAGGCCCTGGACGCGCCCGAGGCCGGTGACCTGCGGCGGAGGCTGAGCGAGGTGATCACGCCGC
This sequence comes from Saccharopolyspora sp. ID03-671, assembly GCF_045278815.1. Lineage (NCBI taxonomy): Bacteria > Bacillati > Actinomycetota > Actinomycetes > Pseudonocardiales > Pseudonocardiaceae > Saccharopolyspora > Saccharopolyspora sp. ID03-671. Next base: position 819,705 of record NZ_CP134054.1, on the reverse strand, counting down.
GCGTGCCCTGCTGACCAGGCGGCCGAGCAGGCCGATCGCGAACACCCCGAGCCCGACGGCCACCGAGGTCCACGGCAGGGTCGCGGCCAGCAGCAGGCACCCGGTCAGGCCCGCGACGTTGAGCGCCTTCGGCCAGCGCCGCTCCGAGGCCGGTTGGGTGAACGCCGAGGCGTTGGCGATCGCGTAGTACACCAGCACGCCGAAGCTGGAGAAGCCGATCACCCCGCGCAGGTCGGTGGTCAGCACCAGCGCGATCACCACCGCGGCGAGGGTGAGCTCGGCGTGGTGCGGCACCTGGAACCTCGGGTGCACGGCCGCCAGGAACCGCGGCAGGTCGCCCTCCCGCGCCATCGCCAGACCCGTGCGGCCGACACCGGCGATCAGCGCCAGCAGCGCGCCGAGGCCGGCGGTCGCCGCGCCGAACCGCACCACCGGAGCCAGCCCCGGGTGCCCGGCTGCGGTGAGCGCGTCGGCCAGCGGAGCGGCGCTGGTCGCCAGCTCGTGCGGACCGAGCACCCCCAGCAGGGCCAGTCCCACGCCCGCGTAGACCACCGCGGCGATCGGCAGCGCCAGCAGGATCGCGCGCGGGATCGTGCGCGCCGGATCGCGCACCTCCTCGCCGAGCGTCGCGATGCGCGCGTACCCGGCGAAGGCGAAGAACAGCAGCCCGGCGGCCTGCAGCACGCCGAGCGGACCGTGCGGCAGCCAGTCGGGCGGCCCGCCGGTTCCGGCCGCCGGTGCGCTCAGCGCGGCGAAGCCGACGAGCACCAGCAGCACCACGACCAGCAGGGCGCGGGTCAGCTGAGCGGTGCGGGTGATGCCCACGCAGTTCACCGCCGCCAGCACCGCCACGGCCAGCGCGGCGGCCGGGCGCTCGAAACCCGGGGCCGCGTAGGCGGCGAACGTCAGCGCCATCGCGGCGCAGCTGGCCGTCTTGCCGATCACGAAGCCCCAGCCCGCGGTGAACCCCCACCAGTGACCCAGCCGCGCCCGCCCGTAGACGTAGGTTCCGCCGGACGCCGGGTGCACCGCGGCCAGCTGCGCCGAGCTCGTCGCGTTGCAGTAGGCGATGAACCCGGCGATGACCAGTGAGAGCAGCAGACCGCTCCCGGCGGCGGCAGCGGCCGGGGCGAACACCGCGAACACCCCGGCACCCAGCATCGAGCCGAGACCGATCGCGGTCGCGTCCATCGTGCCCAGGCGCCGGGCCAGCGGAGCCCCCGGCTGGTTCGTCGTCACGCCGGGGACAGTAGATCAGCGGTGCGCGGTGAGGAAGTGCGCGGGAACGCGCGCGTCGACCACCGGTGACCCGCCTCGGTGCTCGGCGGGCGGGTCCGCTCCCGTCGGCCTCCGCGTCGTATCGACGGAAATCCGACCCCGGCGGAGGACTCCTGTCCGGACCGGCGACGTCATGAGGTCGTGAACCGCAGCGGCAGCGAGCTCCACGCGCGCAGCGTGTTGTTCAGGTGGCGCACCGGTCGGCCCGCGAGCCGGATGCCGGTGACGCGACGCGCCAACGCCGTCAGCAGCGCCTCGGACTCCAGCCGGGCGATGTGCTGACCGACGCACTGGTGCAGGCCCATCCCGAACCCGACGTGCCCGGACGGGTCGCGGCCCGGGTCGAAGACGTCGGGGTCCTGCCAGCGGCGCGGGTCGCGGTTGGCGGAGGCCAGCGACAGCAGCACCTTCGTCCCCGCGGGTAGTCGTTCGCCGCCGAGTTCGACCGGTTCGGCGGTGGTGCGGAAGAACGTCTGCACCGGCGATTCCCAGCGCACGGCCTCGTCGAAGGCCGCGCGGGCCCGCTCCGGGCGTTCGCGCAGCAGCGCCCACTGCTCGGGGTGGGTGGCGAAGGCGTGCAGCACGGCCCCGATGCCGTGCACGGTGGTGTCCACCCCGGCGGTGAGCAGCGAGCGGACCACCAGCGGTGCCTGCTCGGGGGTGATCTCGCCTCGATCGGCCTCCGCCCAGATCTGCGCGCCGAAACCGCCCGGGGCCAGCGATTCCCGCCGGCACTGGTCGCCGACCCAGGCCGCGTGCTCGGCGACGCCGTCGGCTCCGCGCTGGACGAGCTCGTTGTGCGGGCCGAAGGCGTTGAAGGCGAAATCGCCGTAGGGCAGCAGGTGTTCGCGGCCGTGCGGGGAGAGCCCGACGGCGTCGGGGAACACCCGCAGCGGGAACACCTCGGCCAGGTCGGTCACCCCGTCCAGCTCTCCGTCGCGGACGACCTCGTCGACGAGCGCTTCGGCGTCGTCGTACCACGAGTGGCGCAACCGTCGCAGCGCGCGCGGACCGAGCAGGCGGCTGAGCACAGCCCGGGGCGCGTCGTGGTGCGGCGGGTCGGCTTCCAGCAGCAGGCTCGGCGGCCGCCAGGGCGGTTCGGTGCGGAAGTTCGCCACGCCCACCCCGGCACCGGACTGGAAGCGCTGCCAGTCGGTGAGCGTCGCGCGGACCTCGTCGTAGCGGCCCAGTGCGCAGGCGCCGTAGCGCTCCAGGAACATGATCGGACCCGCCTCGCGCAACCACGCGTGCCACGGCAGCGGATCGGCGAGCACCTCGGGGCTGAACGGATCGACGTCCGACACCGGAGTTCTCCCTGTCATGGCAGTCCCTTTCAGAGGTCGAGGACCAGGCGGTCGGAGCGGGCGCGGGAGACGCACGGGAACAGGCGGTCGCCGCGCTCGCGCTCGACGTCGTCCAGCAGCGAGTCGCGGTGATCGGGTTCGCCGTCGAGGACGTCGGTCTCGCAGGTCCCGCAGATTCCCTGACCGCAGGAGGACAGCAGGCTCGCCCCGGCCGCCCGCACCGCGTCGAGCAGCGAGGTGCCGGGCTCGACGGTCGCGGACCCACCCGAGCGGGCCAGCTGGACGGTGAACGGCCGGTCCTCGCTCGCTGCAACGGGTTTCGCGGCGAAGCGCTCCGTGCGCAACCGGTCGCCGTACGCGCGTTCGGCGGCGTCGATCAGCGGAGCCGGGCCGCAGCAGTAGACCGCGCAGCCCTCCTCGGCGGTGGGCAGGTCGAGCAGACCGACCTCGTCCTGCGGAGCCACCCGCACGCGCTCGTCGTCGAGCTCGTCGAGGAAGGCCATCGACGCGCGCCGCCTGCCGCCGTAGAGCAGCCGCCACCGAGCGCCGAGCCGTTCGGCCGCCGCCAGCATCGGCAGGATCGGCGTGATCCCGATCCCTCCCGCGATGAACAGGTGCTCGGCGGCCGGGACGAGCCGGAAGTGGTTGCGCGGACCCCCGATCGCGATCTCAGCGCCTTCGGCGAGCTCGTCGTGCACGAAGGCCGAACCGCCGCGCCCGCGGGGTTCGCGCAGCACGGCGACGCGATATGCGTGGGCGTCCCACCGGTCGCCGCACAACGAGTACTGCCGGGTCATGCCGTTGGGCAGCACGAGGTCGACGTGCGATCCCGGCGTCCAGTCCGGGAGCCGCAGGCCCCGCGGATGTTCCAACCGCAACGCCACGACGTCCTCGGCCACCTGCTCCTTGGCGGTCACGCGCACCCGATCCATTCCCGGCGCTCCCTTCGTCGTGCCGACGAGAGTGCGGACCCGGTCACCGCCGGCGCGAGCGCGTTCTCATTGAACGAGCGTTCCTCGCCGCATCGCCCGGTCGACGGCGCGAGCGGTGGACTGCAGCAGCGCCACCCGCGACCACGCGTGCTCATCGTTGGGGATGACCAGGCTCAACGCGGCCACGACCCGCCCGTCCGCACCGCGCAGCGGTACCGCCGCACCGGTGGCGTCCGGGTGCACGTGCCCCGCGCAGAAGGCGAAGCCCCGGGTGCGCACCCGCGCGAGAACCGTGCGCAGCGCGTCGGCGTCGGTGATGGTCTCGGCCGTCATCGCGGGGAGCGGGCCCGACAGAACGCGTTCCTGCAGGTCGGGCGGGGAGTGGGCGAGCAGCACCTGACCGGCCGAGGACACGTGCAGCGGCAGCCGCCCGGCGATGCGGGTCAGGTTGACGACCGCGCGCGGTGCGCTGAGCCGCTCCACGAACAGCACCTCGTCGCCGTCGAGCACGCCCAGCTGGGCGCTGTGCCCGACCACCGCGTGCACGTCCTCCAGGAACGGCATCACCACGTCGCGCAGCCGCAGGGTGGGCGAGGCGCGCTGGGCGAGCTCCCACAGGCGCACCCCGATGCGGACCCGCCGCTGCTCGTCGCGGTGCAGCAGGCCGTGCCGGACCAGCTCGCCGACCAGCCGGCCCGCCGTCGGCAGCGGGAGGTCCGCGCGACGGCTGATGTCGGTGACCGTGAGCACGCGATCGTCCGGACCGAAGGCGTCGAGGATGCGCACCGCCCTGGTCAACACTGATTCCCCGCTCGGCGACCTTGCCATGCCGGACAGCATGCGCACACCGGACACCGATGTCGAGCCGGTCGAAGCGCTCGACCATCGCCGTCGCGGATACCAGGCATAGCCACGCCGCGCTTCCCCGATCACCGGCCGTCGGCAACCCTGGAAGGGCAACACCCCCTTCACCTCGGAGAAACCCATGACGACGCGGAACGTGCTGGTGGTCGGCGCGGGATCGGCCGGCACCGCGACCGCGATCCTGCTCGCCGAAGGGGGCTGGGAGGTCGAGATCGCCGAGGCGCGCCCGTCGGTGTCCGCCGTCGGATCCGGGATCACCTTGCAGGGCAACGCACTTCGGGTGCTCGACCAGGTCGGGGCGTGGGAGCGGCTCAGCGGCTACCGGTTCGACGGGCTGGGCCTGCGCGCTCCCGACGGCACGCTGCTCACCGAGGTCGACGACGTGCGCACCGGCGGGCCCGACCTGCCCGCGACTCTCGGCGCTCACCGGCCCGAGCTGGCGCGGGTGCTCGTCGAACGCGCCGCCGAAGCGGGCGCGGCGGTGCGCTTCGGCAGGCCGGTGACCGGGCTGGAGCAGGACGACGACGGCGTGCGGGTGACCTTCGGCGACGGCGGCACCGGTCGCTACGACCTGGTCGTCGGCGCGGACGGTGTCCGCTCAACCACGCGCGAGCTGCTGGGCATCGACGCCGCGACCCGCGCCACCGGCATGGGAATCTGGCGGGCCTTCACCCGGCGCCCCGAGTCGATCACCCGCACGGAGCTCTACTACGGCGGGCACTGCTACATCGCCGGGTACTGCCCGACCGGCGAGTCCGACATGTACGCCTACCTGGTCGAGGACGCCCGCGACCGCAGCGATCTCACGCCCGAGCAGTCGCTGGAGGTCATGCGGGACCTCGCCTCGCACTACGGCGGACCGTGGCGGGAGATCCGCGACGGGCTCACCGACCCGGACGCCGTCCACCACACCTGGTTCGAGACCCACCTGCTCGACGCGCCCTGGCACCGGGGCCGCGTGGTGCTCGCCGGCGACGCCGCGCACACCTGCCCGCCCACCATCGCCCAGGGCGCCGCCCAGGCGCTGGAGGACGCCTCGGTGCTCGCCGAGCTCCTGCTGGCCGCGGGCACCGTCGACGACGAGGTGCTCACCGCCTACGCCGAGCGGCGCCACCCGCGCGCCAAGACGGTCGTCGACGCCTCCAACCAGCTCGGGCAGTGGCTGCTCGACGGCGAGCGCGGCGACGTCCCAGGACTGCTCGACGAGGTCACGACCCTGCTCACCCGACCCGCCTAGAGGTCGCCGCAATCCGGCGCCGGAGGAACCACATGCGATTCGCCACAGCCCGTCACGACGGAACCCGGCTCAGCGGGGTCGTCGACGGCGAGACGTTCCACCCGCTGCCCGCCCCGCTGCTGGAACTGCTGCGCTCCCAACGCCTTCCCGAGGCCGGGGCGCGGGCGCTGGACGAGCCGGGCGTGCCGCTGGCCGAGGTGGAGCTGCGGGCGCCGCTGGAACCCGCGACGGTGCGCGACTTCGTCGCCTTCGAGGAGCACGTCGAGGGCATGACCGGAGGTGCCATCGCGCCGGAGTGGTACGCGGCGCCGACGTTCTACTTCACCAACCCGCACGCGATCACCGGTCCGTTCGACGACGTCGCGATCCCGCCCGGCTGCCGCCGGATGGATTTCGAGCTGGAGGTCGCCGCCGTCATCGGGCGCCCAGGTCGCGACCTCGCACCGGAGCAGGCGCGCGAGCACATCCTCGGCTACACGATCTTCAACGACTGGTCGGCCCGCGACCTGCAGTCCGCCGAGATGAAGGTGGGCCTCGGCCCGGCCAAGGGCAAGGACTTCGCCACCACTCTCGGCCCGGTTCTGGTCACCGCCGACGAGCTCGACGCCCACCGGGACGCCGACGGTTTCCTGCGGCTGCCGATGAGCGTGGCGGTCAACGGCGAGCGGATCGGCCACGACCTGCTGTCCAACATGGGCTGGCCCTTCGAGGAACTCGTCTCCTACGCCTCGCGCGGTACCGAGGTCCGGCCCGGTGACGTGCTGGGCTCCGGGACCTGCGGCAACGGCGGCTGCCTCGGCGAGCTGTGGGGCAGGCCCGACCGGGAGGACCCGCCGTCGCTGCAGCCCGGCGACGTCGTCGAGATGACCGTCGAGGGCATCGGGACGATCCGCAACCGCGTCACCGCGGGCCACGACCTCCCGCCGGTGCGCCCCGCGCGGAAGCGCCCGCGCGACCGCTAGGCGCCCAGGTAGCGGCCCGGCCGGTGGTTGAGGGCCAGGACGCCGTTGAGGAACACCGCGCCGAAGGCCGAGATCAGGACGGCTGCGGGGGAGACGACGGTGAGCGCCGTGACGATGACCAGCACGTCCAGGCCCATCTGCACGTACCCGGCCCGCCACCCCAGGCGTTCCTGGGCGATCAGCGCGACCACGTTGAACCCGCCCAGGCTGGAGTTGTGCCGGAACACGATCAGCAGCCCGATCCCGGTCAGCACGTTGCCGCACACCGCCGCGTAGATCGCGGGCAGGTGCAGCGCGCCGAACAGCTGCGCGTGCAGCGGCGTGAACGCCGAGACCAGCGCGATCGAGATCAGCGAGCGGACCGCGAACGACCAGCCCTTCTTGGCCACCGCCAGCACCATGAACGGCAGGTTCACCAGGAAGAACAGCACCCCGAACGGCACCGGCAGCCCGTAGCTGAGCAGGAGCGACAGGCCCGCCGTGCCGCCGGTGACGATCTCGCTGGACTTGAGCAGGTGCAGGCCGAGCGAGACCACGAACGTGCCGGTGAGCAGACCGAGCACGTCCTCGGTGCGCGAGTGCGGCACCACCGGCCGCCGGGTCTCGGCGGGCTGCGGCGGCGCGGTGGCCGGAGTAGGGGACAGGGTCGGTGCGGACATGCTCGAAATCTTCGGGCAGGCGCATCAGATCGGGCAACACAGCCGTCATCGGCTGCGCGGAAGTTCGCGGATCCGCGCATCCGTGTGGCAGAGTGCTCATCAGCCCGGTGCTCGTCACACGGTTTCGCCCCCGATGTGCCCGGCACCACAGTTGAGCTGGGGTTTCGCCCGAGGGGAGGGGAGCGTGCCGGTGAGTCGGATCGATGCCCTCGACGCCCGCATCCTGCTGGCGCTCGACGACGACCCGGAGCTGACCGTCCTCGGACTGTCCCGGGAGCTCGGCGTCGCCCGCAACACCGTGCACGCGCGGCTGCGCAAGCTCGGCCACAACGGGGTGCTCGGCGACTTCAGCCGGCGCGTCGACCCGGTGGCGCTGGGCTACGACCTGGTGGCGTTCGTGTCGATGCAGATCAGCCAGACCCAGCAACCGGTGACCACCACGGCGCTGCGCGAGCTGCCCGAGGTGATCGAGATCCACGCGACCTCGGGCGACGCCGACCTCATGGTCAAGGTCGTCGCCCGCGACACCCAGGACCTGCACCGGATCACCAACGCGATCCTCGACATCGACGGGGTCGAGCGCACCAGCACCGCCATCTCGCTGCACGAGGCGATGACCACCCGGATGCGGGCCCTGCTGGAGGACGCCGCGCGGAATTCCTGATCACCGCGCGGGAAGTGGTCGATCCGGTGCGGTCTTGTGCTGGTCCGGTCACCGCCTCGAAACCGAACCGTGTTCCGCGAAGGGGATGTGATCATGGTGCGCGAGCGGGCATGATCACGACGTGTCGCTCGATGTCTCCCGCCTGAACGTGCTGCTCTTCGATGTCCTGGGAACCGTGGTCGACGAGCGGGGCTCGCTCCTCGCCGCGACCCGGGAGGCGGTGGGGGAAGGCGGTGACGAGCTCGCGACCGCCTGGCTGGACCGGCTCAACGCCCTGGTCGCCGAGACCGACGACTACCGGCCGATGGACGAGCTCAACCTGGAGGCCCTGCGCCACGCGGCCGGGACCAGCGGCGCCTCCCTCGACGAAGCCGCGCTGACCGCCCTGGCCGAGGAGGGGCTGCGCCCGAAGCCGTGGCCGGACGCCGCACCGGGTGTGGGCGCCCTCGCCGACCGGTTCACCGTCGTCGCCCTGTCGAACTCCACCGTGCGCTCGCTGGCCGAGATCACCCGCCGCGGCGGCCTGCGCTGGGCGCTGGCCCTGTCCTCGGAGCAGGTCGGCGCCTACAAGCCGGACCCTGCCGTCTACCAGCGCGCTCTGGAACTCCTGCGGGTCGAACCCGACCAGGCGCTCATGGTCGCCTCGCACTCCTGGGACCTGCGCGCCGCCGCCAAGCTCGGCATCGCCACCGCCTACATCACCCGCGACGGCGAGGACGACGATCCTGCGGAACCCGACGAGTTCGACCTCCACGCCGAGACCATCGCCGAACTCGCCGGCCAACTCCTGTAACCGGCTCCCGTCGCCGGTCAGGATGCGCCCATCGGCGGATTGCCGCAGGTATGGGAACTACGTGTTACCGAAATGTACACCCAAACGATTGCCAGGCGGCTGCGGAGCATGGACGATCTGCCTGGGATCGGCGATCCCATCTGCTCCGACCACCTCAACGACGACGGGAACGGAACATGACGAACCTGGCAGCGAACTTGGTCGCCTCCGCGCAGCGGCACGGCGACCGGCCCGCGGTCCGTCTCGACGAGCACGTGCTCAGCTACGCCCAGCTCCACGCCTCGGCCGCGGCCGTGGCCGGTGACCTGCGGGAACGCGGCATCTCACCGGGCGACCGCGTCGGTTTGGTGCTGCCGAACGTGCCCGCGTTCCCGATCCTGTTCTACGGCGCGCTGCTGGCCGGGGCGACGGTCGTGCCGATGAACCCGCTGCTCAAGGCCCGCGAGGTCGAGTTCTACCTGCGCGACTCGCAGATGTCGCTGGTCTACGGCTGGGACGGCGGCGGCGACGCGGTGCCCGACGCCGCGGCCGAAGTCGGCCTCCCCGGTGTCGTCGTCGGCGCACTGGGCCCGAACGAGCTCGGCGGTACGCCGATCACCGAGCCCGTCGAGCGCACCGATTCCGACACCGCCGTGCTGCTCTACACCTCGGGCACCACCGGCAAGCCCAAGGGCGCCGAGCTGACCCACCACAACCTCGCCTCCAACGCGAAGATGGCGGTGGAGACGCTGTTCGAGCTCACCCCCGACGACGTGGTGATGGGCTGCCTGCCGCTGTTCCACGTGTTCGGCCTGACCTGCGCGCTGAACACCTCGGTGCTGGTCGGCGCGTGCCTGACGCTGCTGCCGCGGTTCGACCCGGCCAAGGCGCTGCAGATCGTGCCGCGAGACAAGGTCACCATCTTCGAGGGCGTGCCCACGATGTACGCCGCGATGCTCAACCACCCCGACGCGGGCACCGCCGACATGAGCTCGCTGCGCACCTGCGCCACCGGTGGTTCGGCGATGCCGGTGGAGGTGCTGCGCGGCTTCGAGTCCAAGTTCGACTGCCACGTGCTGGAGGGCTACGGCCTGTCCGAGACGTCGCCGGTGGCCTCCTTCAACCAGCCCGGCTACGAGCGCAAGCCCGGCTCGATCGGACTGCCGGTGCGGGGCTGCGAGATGAAGGTCGTCGACCTCGACGGCAACGAGGTCGGGCTCGACGAGCCGGGCGAGATCGTCATCCGCGGCGAGAACGTGATGAAGGGCTACTGGGGCCGTCCGGACGCCACTGCCGAGGCGATCAAGGACGGCTGGTTCCACACCGGCGACATCGCCACCAAGGACTCCGACGGCTACTACTTCATCGTCGACCGCAAGAAGGACCTGATCATCCGCGGCGGCTACAACGTCTACCCGCGCGAGGTCGAGGAGGTGCTCTACGAGCACCCGGCGGTGGCCGAGGCCGCGGTCATCGGCGTCAAGCACGCCGACCTCGGCGAGGAGATCGGCGCCGCCGTCTCGCTCAAGCCCGGTCAGGACGCCACCGAGGACGAGCTGCGCGAGTTCGTCAAGGCCCGCATCGCCGCCTACAAGTACCCGCGCGAGATCTGGCTGGTCCCCGAGCTGCCCAAGGGGCCCACCGGCAAGATCCTCCGCCGCGAGGTCAAGGAGATGCCCCGCGAGGCGTGAGCGAGCGAGTGGGCCCGGCCGCGCGGCCGGGCCCACGACCTCGGACTAGGCTCGCGTCAGTTCGGTGAGTGAGGTTCGAGGATGGTCGGAATCAAGGACGTCGCGCGGGCGGCGGGGGTCTCCATCGGCACGGTGTCCAATGTGGTCAACCGGCCGCAGCTGGTGTCGGAGGAGACCCGGCGGCGCGTGCAGGCCGCGATCGACGAGCTCGGCTACGTGCGCGACGAGTCCGCGCGGCAGCTGCGGGCCGGCAGCAGCCGCATCATGGCGCTGCTGGTGCTCGACCTCGCCAACCCGTTCTTCGTCGACATCGCCCGCGGCGCCGAGCAGGCCGCGCACGAGGCCGGGCTCAACGTGATCACCTGCAACAGCGGGCAGCGCGTCGACCTGGAGTCCTCGTACCTGTCGATGCTGGCCGAGCAGCGGGTGCGCGGGGTGCTGCTGTCCCCGGTGGACACCACCGGCGAGCGGTTGCGGGCCTTCGCGCGCAACGGCATCCCGTACGTCTTCGTCGACCGCACGGTGCCGGAGGTGCAGGGCAGCTCGGTGGCCGTCGACGACGTCACCGGGGGAGCGCTGGCGGCCCACCACCTCGCCGAGACCGGGCACCGCGAGATCGCGATGGTCAACGGGCCGTCGCTGCTGGCCCAGTGCCGCGACCGCGAAGCCGGTGCGCGCTCGGCCCTGCAGGACCACGACGTGCACCTGTCCGTCCTGGACGCACCCGCGCTCGACGTGGCGTCGGGCCGCGATGCGGGTGCCCGGCTGCTGGGCCGGAGTCCTCGTCCCACGGCGGTGTTCTGCGCCAACGACCTGCTCGCGCTCGGAGTGCTGCAGGCGATGGTCGCCGCGGGCGTGCGGGTGCCGGAGGAGATGGCGATCGTCGGGTACGACGACATCGAGTTCGCCGGGGCCGCGGCCGTGCCGCTGACCTCGGTGCGCCAGCCCGCGCGTCAGATCGGGCGCACGGCTGCGGAGCTGCTCATCGACGAGACCTCAGGGGAGGCGCCGGTGAAGCACCGGCGCCTCGTGTTCCAGCCGGAACTCGTCGTCCGCGACTCAACGCGAGCGCACCGTCAGAAGTAGCCGATCCACATCGCGCCGATGGTCAGGAACGTGGTGATCGAGAGGGTCGCCGTGATCACTTCGGCGTGACGTGCTGTCATGGTGGTTCCTCGGGCGTTCTCGGGTTCTGGGGGCGGCGCGGCCGGGGTGACCGGCAGCGGCCTGCGGATCGGGGAGGTGCCGGGACGGGCCGGGAGCGGGCGTCCCACCCACGGGCGGGTGGCCGTCGGGCGCGCGTTGTGCCTGCCGCGGGCGTGCTGCCTCCGCGCGGTGCTGCGCCGGGTCTTCCGTTGGACCTGTGCCGTGCTCAAAACCAGCGTCCCCCTCGCGGTCGGTGCCCTCCTGCGCCGTGCGCGCGGGTGGACGCCCCACCCGCCTGCGACGGCAGCAGCGGGTGCGGTCCGGACGGTCGACATCGGACTGCTGCGCCTCTCCCCGCGCGTCCCGCTGCTGCCACCAAGATGTCATCGGCGGATGGAGAAGTTAAGCGCCCATGTCCGGCGCGTCCGGAATTCGCGGGATTGCACCCGATCGGCCGCCGGTCGGTCACAGGGGGTGATCATGTTGGTGAGCTGCGAGAACGGTTCGAGGCGGGTGCCGCACCGGCGCCCGCCTCGGAGCTCGGGCGACGTCTCAGCTGGTCAGCAGTCGGGTGGCCGCCTCGCAGGCCTCGTCGGTGATGATGTGCTCGCTGCCCGGATCGATCCGCAGGTCGACCTCGGCGCCGGCCGCGCGCAGTGACGCTGCGGTCTCCTCGACCCGGTGCCGCGGCACCCACGGGTCCTCGCTGATGCTGCGCAGCACCACCGGGACGCCCGTCAGCGGCTCGTCCACCGGATCGGCGATGACGTCGGGCCCGATGAAGCCGCCGGTGAACACGATCAGCCCCGCGTAGCGGCGCGGCGCGACCGCGAGCGCGTAGTGCGAGATCAGGCAGGCGCCCTGCGAGAACCCCCACAGCACCACGCGTTCCGGCCCGAACCCGGCACCGGCGAGCTCGTCGAGGCACTGCCCGACGGTGCGCAGCGAGTTCTCCAGCGCGGGCTGGTTGTCCTCCAGCGGCTGCAGGAAACCGCCCGGGTACCAGGCGTTGCCCGGGGCCTCCGGGGCGAAGAACCGCACCGGCGCGTCACCGAAACGGCTCGCGACCTCGCGCATCGAGCCCGGATCGCCGCCGCGTCCGTGCACCGCCAGCACCGCGACCCTCGCGCCCTCGGGCCGGGCGCCCCATTCCAGCATCGGCGACATGCCCTCGATCACTCCTGTTCGACGAGGTCCCAGAACCAACAGCGGCCGTTCGACGGGCTGCCGAGCATTGTGCCGCAGCTCCGCGGCACGCCCGTCGCCGACGTGACCTCAGCTTCCCGATGCCGACAGCACCGGCTGGGTCGAGAGGACCGACCCGTAGCGCGTGATGGTCAGCGCCGAGCCGTCGATGCGGTAGACGTGGCCGTCGTTGCTCTCGGTCGTGTACCCGTCGCCGTCGGCGTAGGCCCGCAGCACGAGGGAGCCGGAGTCGCTGGATCCGTAGTAGTAGAGCGAACCCGCCGTCCCGCAGATGTCGACATGGGACTGCGACGTCTCGTAGGAGGCCACGCAACCGGTGGTGCTCGCGGTCTGCGACCGCGGAACCGGGTACGGCACGGCGGGTTGCGGCACGGGAACCACGACCGGCGCCGGAACGGTGACGGGTGCCGGAACGGTGACCGGGGCGGGAACCGTGACCGGCGCGGGAGCGGGTGCGTACGCCGTCGCGCAGGAGGCCAGCACCGGGAGGCTCAGCAGTCCGATCGCTGCGGCGGTGCGGGCGTGTCGGGTCGGCATGGCGGCGTCCTCCGCGGTGCGAGTGGACGAGGGGGATGCGGGGTGAGGTGCCTGGAGATCCACATCCCCCTCGAAGCGCGGGAACATCGGTCTTCGGCCGGAGTTCCCGCTGCTCATTGGGCGCCGCGACACCGCCGGTGAGCCAGGGACTTTGGTCCCCGGCGCCGGGTCGTGGCGCTCAGCGGCCCACGATCGGGTTGCCGAGGAGGTCGAGGGCTCCGGTGATCGGATCGATGCCCAGCAGGCGGCCGGAGGGCTGCAGGCGCAGATCCGCGCCCGCGTCGACGCCGTCGCGCTCGATGACCAGGTGCGGGTCGGCGTCCACGGCGACGCCGAGCAGGTCGACCCCGGCGTGCGTGGTGCCGTCGGCGACCGGCGCCGCGGCCGGGGGCAGCGGCAGCGGGATCGGCAGCAGCGGCGTGCCGCCCTCCTCGGCCGGAGGCGCGGGCGGAGCGGCACCGCCCGGGGCCGCCGGAGCCGGTGCCGGCGCCGCCGGCGGGGCCGGGGGAGCGGGTGGTGACTGCGGGGACTGCGGCGACTGCGGGGAGGACGGCTGCTGCGGCTTGGCCGAGGCTACCGGCGGCAGCTCGCCGTCGTTGGAGGTCAGGGCGAGCGCGAGCCCGGCCAGCACCGCGGCGAGCGCGGCACCGGACAGCGCCGCGCGACGCGGACCGCCGACGGCGTTGATCGCGGTGCCGATGGCGCCACCGCCGACCGCACCACCGGCCCCGACCGCGGCGAGGTATCCCGTGGTGGTGGCACTTCCGCCCAGCACCAGCGGTGCGATGAACACGCGCAGCGCGCCGTTGATCTCGGCGAGCTCGGCGGCCAGCGCCCGGCACCGGTCGCAGTCGTCGAGATGCGCTTCGACCTGGGCGGTCTCCCGCTTGGCCAGCCCGCCCCGGGTCCAGGCGCCGAGGCGCTCGACGTTGGCCCGGCAGCGCTCCTGCTCGGCGTCGAGCTTGCTCAGGTGCACCTGCAGGAACGCCTGCTTGAGCCCTTCGCGGGCGCGGTAGGCCAGCGCGGACACGCCGTTGGGAGTCATGCCCAGTAGCGGAGCGACCTTCGCCGGGGACTCGCCCTCGATCTCGACGTGCCAGAGCACCATCTGCCAGCGCTCGGGGAGCTTGGCGAACGCCGCCGCGACCAGGGACCGGTCCTCGCTCTCGACGGCGGTGTCGCGGAACGGCTGCGAGACGTCGATGTTGGGCACCGTCTCCAGGTCGTCGGCGTACTGGAGCCGCTGCTGCTTGCGGGTGCGGTCGTAGGCTGCGTGCCGGACGGCGGTGAGCACGTAGGCGCGGAACGCCGAGGTCGGTCCCCGCTGGTCGCGCAGCAGGTCGAGGACCTTCGCGAACGCCTCGGAGACCACGTCGTCGGCCTCGGCGGAGGACTTGGTGACCTGCCGGGCCATCGAGTACGCGGCGGCCACGTGCCGCTCGTAGAGGACCCCGTAGGCGCTGGTGTCGCCCTCGCGCACCGCTTCGATGAGCTCGGTGTCCCCGCGTTCCCGGGAACCCGCCTCCGTGGGCAACGCCGCCATACCCGCCCCCTGCTCGCGATCGGTGTTCCGCCGGAGTTCGGCACTGGACTTGCTACCGCGACAGTGACAACGATGGTTGTCAGGATCGGGTTTCGTTGTGCCTTCGTGACCGCGCACTGCTCCGTTCGCATGGTGCGCGACACCCTCCGACGGGTGATGACGATAGGCGGGTCACCTCACGGCGAGGGCACTCGGTGATCACGATCGAGGCCGAGGTCACCCCAACCGGTTTCAGGTCGTGGTAGGCAGCACGTGCACCCAGTTGCCGGCGTCGGTGAACACCAGGCCGCACTCGCGCAGGTCCGAGAGCCGGGCGTGCACCTGCGGCCCGAAGCGTGCGGAGAGCACCGCGAGCGGGCACGGAGCCTCCAGGTGGCGCAGGAGATCCGCGGCCGGACCGGCGAAGACGTACTCGTGCCTGCCGAAGCGCGGGCGGTCGTCGAGCACCACCAGCGCCTCGCCGTCGGCGAACACCTGCAGCGCGCCCGCCGGGTGCTCCCGGCGCCACTCCGCGACACCGGCCAGCAGGGCCGTCTCGGTCGCGGCGGAGATGCCGTCGCCGCTGCGCTCGGCGCCGGTCATCGGCGGAAGGTGGTGCAGCGCCGGGAACTGCCGCAGCACCCGGGAGTAGGCGTGGTCGGTCTCGCCGGGGAACCCGTAGCGGTAGCGCCACTCGACCGAGAGCCCGAGAGTGCGCGCGTCGCGCAGCATCCGGACGTTCCCGCAGCCCTCGGCGGCGCTGCCCGCCAGCCGCAGCACCCGCGTGCTCAGGTTGTCGATCCCCGGGCGCAGCCGGTGAAAACCGGTGTCGCGCAACCGCGACAGGCGTTCGAAGGACACCTCGGCTCTGGTCTCGGTCTGCGACCGCATCGGACCCGCAACACCTTTCACGCTCGGGCGGGGTGGGGCGGCCGGATGCCGCCCCGCTCGCGCGCTCGTGGTCCGGACACCGCCGAACCCCGATCCGGTTCACCGTGCCAGGTTCGGGCGACCGAAACCAGACGAGGTTCACCCGGACGTCGTCATCCGTTCGTTCTCGGCTTTCCCGCTTTTCGGTCCCCCTCGGACAGGGTCTGCAGCAGCGCGTCGTAGGCGGGCTTGGGCGTGAAGTCGTCCCAGTAGATCGTCGCCGCGCCCTGGTTCGGGAAGGTGCCCGGAACCCAGGAGTACTTGTCCGGCAGGCCCCACACGGTGAACGAGTGGCAGGTGGCGACGTCCAGGCAGGACTGCAGCGCGCGGCGGTAGTAGTCCGCCTGCTCGGCCAGCTGCTGCTCGGTCGGCGCGCCGCCTTCCGGCAGCGTCATCCGCACGTCCAGCTCGGTGATCGAGGTTTCCAGGCCGAGGTCGGCGAAGCGCTGCAGGTTCTGGGTGAGGTCTGCGGGGAAGCCGTCGTCGAGGTTGAGGTGAGCCTGCGCCGAGAACCCGTGCACCGGGACGCCTCGCGCGCGCAGGTCCTGGATCAGCGAGTAGTAGGCGTCGCTCTTGGCGTTGTCGCTCTCCACTCCGTAGTCGTTGAAGAACAGCTTCGCCTGCGGGTCGGCCTCGTGGGCCCAGCGGAAGGCGTCGGCGATGATGCCCGGGCCGAGTTCGCGGATCCAGATGTTGTCGGTGGTGCGCAGGTTCCCGCTCTCGTCGAAGATCTCGTTGGCCACGTCCCACTGCTGGATCTTGCCCGCGTAGCGGCCGACGACGGTGCTGATGTGCTCGTGCAGGATCTCGCGCAGCTCCTCGGGCGAGAAGTTGCCGTTCTCCAGCCAGTCCGGGTTCTGGCTGTGCCACAGCAGGGTGTGCCCGCGCATCACCTGGCCGTGCTGGCGGGCGAAGTCCACGATGGAGTCGGCGACGCCGAAGTTGTAGGTGTCGCGCGCGGGGTGGACGTACTCCCACTTCGTCTGGTTCTCGGGCGACAGCGAGCTGAACTCGCGACCGAGGACGTCGCGGTAGGGCTGGTCCGAGCTGAACGGGTCGGGGTAGGGCTGCTCCTCGTGGTGGCCGCCGCCGGCGACGGCCGAGCCGATGACGAGGCCGTCGGGCGCGGCGTCGCGCAGCGTGTCCGCCTGCGACGGGCCGGGTGCGGCCTGGGCGTAGGCGGGCAGCAGCATGAGCGCGGCTGCGGCGGTGGTGGCTAGGCGAATCGGCTTCATCGCGGCTCCCGTGTTCGTCGACGTTGGCCGAACAGTTTCCGAAAGATTTCGGAGATCACGCGATATCGAAGGCTAGGGCCGCGTCTGTCGAAACGTCAAGAATCGCAACTTTCGTAATGTGCGGTGGGAAAACGGTGGTCAAGCGTGGTCCATCCGGACGTTGACACCCGGGAGGCGGATGCTTAGCTTCAGTTTCAGAAATGTTGCGGGCCAGAGGAGGCCAGCGTGACGATCAAGAGATTCGCGGCCGCAACGTTCGGAACCCTGCTGCTGCTCAGCGGTTCCGGCGTCGCGGGTGCCACCGAACCGGGTCGGGTCGGGACCTGGGCGGCCGCACCGAGCGCCACCCCGGAGAGCAACACCCCGACGGTCGCCGACGCCACGGTCCGCCAGGTCGTGCACACCAGCATCGGCGGCGGCGACCTGCGGATCCGGCTGACCAACGAGTTCGGCCGCACCCCGCTGCGCATCGGCGCCGTCCACGTCGCCCGCCGCGCGGGAACCGGCACCGACATCGACCCCGCCACCGATCGCGCGGTCCGCTTCAGCGGCTCCGAGAGCGCCACCGCGCCGCCCGGTGCTCCGCTGGTGAGCGACCCGGTGCCGCTGAGCATCGATGCCCGCGACGATCTCGTGGTGAGCATCCACCTGCCCGGGCCGACGCCGATCACCTCGCTGCACGACTCCGCGCTGCAGGAAAACGCCGTCGCCGACGGCAACGTCGTGGCCGCGCCCTCGGTCGTGCCCGTGGCGCGACCCACCAGCTGGTACCTGCTCTCCGGCGTCAGCGTTCGCCCCACCGGCCGCGCGGCCTCGGTGGTGGCCTTCGGCGACTCCATCACCGACGGCGCCAGCACGCAGGTCAACGCCAACCACCGCTGGCCCGACCTGCTCGCCGAACGCCTGCGCCGCACCGGAGTCCTCAACGCCGGCATCGGCGGCAACCGGCTGCTGCACGACCCGAACCCGCCCGCAGGCAACGAGGCCGAGGAGTACGCGGCGTTCTTCGGCGAAGCCGGGCTGCGGCGCTTCGACCGCGACGTGCTCGCCCAGCCCGGGGTGCGCGACGTCATCGTCCTGCTCGGCGTCAACGACCTCGGGCACCCCGGCACCATCGCTCCGCCCTCGGAAACCGTGACCGCCCAGCAGCTCATCGACGGGCACCGGCAGCTCATCGCTCGCGCGCACGCCGCCGGGATCCGGATCCACGGCGGCACGATCCTGCCGTTCAAGGGCGACGGCCTCGGCTTCTACACGCCCGAGAACGAGGCCAAGCGGCAGGCGGTCAACGACTGGATCCGAACCGGCGGTGAGTACGACTCGGTCGTCGACTTCGACGCCGCCACCCGCGATCCGGCCGATCCGCAGCGGCTGCGCCCGGAGTTCGACGGCGGCGACGGACTGCATCCCAACGACGCGGGGGCCGTCGCCATGGCCGCGGCGGTGCCGGCCCGCGTCCTGGAATGAGCCCGTCAGGGCTAGTCGCGGGAGGTGATCTCCTTGCGCAGCGCGGTGATCTCCTCCCGGAGCGCGACGATCTCCGCGCGCAGCTGGTCGCTCTCGGCGTCGAGCCGGCGGGTGGCGTCGGCGCTGGCGCTCATCGACTGCTCCAGACTGCCGAAGCGGTCGACGAACCAGGACGCGATGCTGCCGGTGACCACGCCGAGCAGCGCGATCCCGGCGACCATCAACCCGGCCGCGATGAGCTTGCCCTGCCCGGTGACCGGGTAGTAGTCGCCGTAGCCGACGGTGGTCACGGTCGTCATCGTCCACCACAGCGCGTCGCCGAAGGTGGTGATCTCGGCGTCCGGCGCGGTGCGCTCGACCTCCAGCACGGCCAGCGCCGCCGACGTGCCGAGCAGGACCACGGCGCCGGTCACGTAGAGCACGACCTGGCCGCGCACGCGCGCCTGCACGCGCCGGTTGAGCGTCAGCAGCACCACGACCAGCCGCAGCACCCGCAGCTGCCGCAGCAGCGGGAGCACCAGCACCAGCAGGTCGAAGATGTTGTGCAGCACGAACCGCAGCCGGCGGCGGGCCAGCGCCAGCCGCACCGCGTAGTCCACGGCGAAGGCGGCCCAGACCGCCCACATGACGCCGTCGATGCGCGCGTGGGCCCTCGGGCTCAGGCCGGTGTCGAGCACCATCCAGGCGTAGAGGCCCAGGAACAGCACCGACAGGGCCACCATCGGCCACTCGGTGCGGCGCTCCCACCAGCGCAGACGTGACTCGTCGACCTCGGCCCCGGCGGGTGCCGCGGTCTCGTGCATGGTGTCCATGGCCGGACATCATGCCTCGATCGGCCTCATCCTGACGGGTGACGGACATACCCCCACATCCGTTTCGTCCGGATGACTGCGCGGGGTGACCGGTGGTGACGCTCGGCGTACGCCGAATATCGACCTCGCAGCGGGTTCCGCTGGGCGGAAACCGAAGCTGGTCGGGTCGGGGGAGCCGGGTCACATGATTCCGGGCACAACACGGACTGCGAAGAGGTGACCTGGAATGACAACGGCGTCAGGACGGTCCGGCGGCGAGCCGGAACCGACGACCGACCAGCGGACGTCGGCCCGCGGCGTCGCCGCGCTGTGCTGGTCGGCGGTGGCGCTGGAGGGCTACGACCTGGTGGTGCTCGGTGTCGTGCTCCCCAAGCTGCTGCGCGACCCGAGCTGGGGGCTCACCCCGGCGACCGCGTCGGTGATCTCCTCGGTCGGGCTGGTCGGGGTGATGATCGGCGCGCTGTGCGTCGGACCGCTGACCGACCGCTTCGGCCGCCGCAAGCTCATGATCGCCACCGTGACGCTGTTCTCGGTGCTGACCCTGGCGTGCGCGTTCGCGACGGGGCCGCTCGCGTTCGGGCTCCTGCGCTTCCTGGCCGGGCTGGGGCTGGGCGGCGTGCTGCCGGTGGCGATCGCGCTGGTCAACGAGGCGTCGCAGGCCAAGGGCGGCAGCGCGACGACCACGCTGATGACCGGCTACCACGTGGGCGCGGTGCTGACCTCGCTGCTGGGGATCCTGGTGATCCCGGTGCTGACCTGGCGGGCCATGTTCGTCATCGGCGCGATCCCGGCGGTCGCGCTGGTGCCGCTGCTGGCCCGCTACCTGCCGGAGTCGCTGCCGGCCACCGCCGAGGAGAAGGCCGCGCGCAGTCCCGTGGCGACCCTGTTCCGCGGCGGTTACCTGCGATCCTCGCTGGCGTTCTGGGTGACCTCGTTCATGGGGCTGCTGCTGGTCTACGGGCTCAACACCTGGCTGCCGGAGATCATGCGCGAGGCGGGCTACGAGCTCGGCGCCGCGCTGGCGCTGCTGCTGACCCTCAACGTGGGTGCCGTGCTGGGCCTGCTGCTCGCGGGCCGGGTCTCCGACCGGATCGGGGTGCGCACCTGCACCCTGATCTGGTTCACGGCCGCGGCGGTGTTCCTGGCGCTGCTGAGCGTGCCGCTGCCCGGTTTCGGCGTGTACGTCAGCGTGCTGCTGGCGGGCGTGTTCGTGTTCAGCACCCAGGTGCCGGTCTACGCCTACGTCAGCCACCACTACCCGGCCGTGGGGCGGGCGACCGCGCTCGGCGCCTCCAGCGGCGTGGGCCGGCTCGGCGCGATCTGCGGTCCGCTGGTCGGCGGTGCGCTGCTCAGCGCCGGTCTGGCCTACCCGTGGGGCTTCTACGCCTTCGCGGCGGTCGCGGTCATCGGCCTGATCTCGGTGACGTTCGTGTCGAAGCACCGGCCCGCCTGAGCCCGTCCGGGCCGGGGTGCCGACGCGCCCCGGCCCGGAATGTGGGATGCGCGCGGCGCGGTTTTACAAGCGTGCCTGGAAGGCATGAGGATGACCGGTATGACAGCCCTGGCCGGTCTCGTGGTGCGGTGCCACATCGACCTGTTGCGCGTGTGCAGCGCGATCTGTTGATCCACGGCTCGTCCTGACCGGTGGCCCCGGCGGCTACCGGAATCTCTTCTTCCAGCAACGCTTTTCGCGTCGATCGGTGACGCGCCGGTGTCGCATCCCGCCTCTCAGGAGTTCAGCATGGTGTCGTGTCCTCGCCTGTTCCCATTTTCGTCCACAGTGGACCGAGGAGGGGTGACATGACCCAGTTCGCCGTGCTCACCGGACACCTGACCCGACGTTCCCGCCCCGGCATGATCGCCGGGACTCTCGCCGACGAACTGCGCGCCACCGGCGCCGACGTCGTCGAGATAGCCGTCGGCGAACTCCCGCACTCCGCCTTGATGGCCGGGAACCACGATCACCCGGACGTCCGCCGAACCCAGCGTGCGCTGGCCGAAGCCGACGCGGTCGCGGTGGTGCTCCCGCGCTACGACCCGCACGGCAGCACGCCGCTGCGCACGTGGCTGGCCATGCTCCCGCCGCGCGCCCTCGACGGAAAACCGGTCCTCCCGATCGGCCTCGGCACGCTCAGGAGCCACTCCGTCGGCCTCGCCAACGCCCTGCCGACCCCGGACCCGCTATCCCCGACTTACCTCTACGACACCTGGTTCACCGCCCCCGACTGGACCCCAACACCCCGAGCCGAGTCCCTCCTGCACCGAGCGGCGACCACCCTCAGGACCGCCACCCACCCGGCCCTCGCCGCAGCCTGACCCGACCCCGCGTCGAAAACCGCAGTTTTCGCGCGTCGAAAACCGCAGTTTTCATCCGACGAAAACCGCGGTTTTCGACAGGTCGAACACCGCAGGTTTCGACCGGACGAACCTGCGGTGTTCGTCCCCGGGGAACGGTCAGATGCCGTGGACCTGGTGGCGGGCTCGGGCGTAGGTGGCGCGGATCGCGGGGCCCGAGGTGTTGTCGCCGACCGGGTGGGACGTGCCCGCTACCTGCCAGTTCGGGGGAGCGGAGGTGCCCGCGTGGGCCCAGGCGGCCTGCTTGGCGGCGCCGAGCGCGACGTACTCGGCCGGGTCGGGGACGTGGACGTCGACGCCGAACAGGCCCGGGGCGATGGCCTGGACCGCTTCGGACCGGGCGGCACCGCCGATGAGCAGCACGCGGCGGACCTCGGCGCCGGTGTCGCGCAGCGCGTCGATGGCATCCGCCATGCCGCACAGCATCCCCTCGACGGCGGCGCGGGCCAGGTTCTGCGGCGTCATGTTCGCGCCCGTCAGGCCGGTCAGCGTGCCGGTGGCGTCCGGGAGGTTGGGCGTGCGCTCGCCCTCCAGGTACGGCAGCAGGCTCAGCCCGCCCGAGCCCGGCTCGGCCTGCAGCGCCAGCCGCGACAGGCCCTCCAGGTCGGTGTCGAGCATCTGCGCGGTCGAGCTCAGCACCCGCGCGGCGTTGAGCGTGCACACCAGCGGCAGGTAGCGGCCGGTGGCGTCGCAGAAGCCCGCCACGATGCCGGTCTCGTCGGCGCTGGGCTGCTCGGCCGGGACGAACACCGCGCCCGAGGTGCCCAGCGAGACCACCACGTCACCGGGCTGCAGGCCCAGCCCGAGCGCGGCGGCCATGTTGTCGCCGGTGCCGACGCCGATCGTCGCGCCCTCGATGCCCGGCAGCGTCGCGACCGCGGCCTTGGCGTTCGGCGCCAGCAGCTCCGGCAGCCTCGGGGTGCGCCCGCCCATCGCCTCGGCCAGGACCTCGGGCAGCCACTCGCCGGTGGTGGGGGAGTAGTAGCCGGTGCCGGAGGCGTCGCCGTGGTCGGTCCAGGTCCGCTCCGGACGTCCGGCCAGCTGCCAGCCGACCCAGTCGTGCGGCAGCAGCACCTGCGCGACCCGGTCGGCGTTGGCCGGTTCGTTCTGGGCCAGCCAGGCGAGCTTGGTGATGGTGAAGCTGGCGACCGGCACCAGGCCCGTCCGCGCGGCCAGCTCCTTCGCGCCGTGGCGCTCGGTGAGCTCGGCGGCCTGCGGCGCCGAGCGGGTGTCGTTCCACAGCAGGGCGTCGCGGACGACCTCGCCGCGCTCGTCGAGCGCGACCATGCCGTGCTGCTGGCCGCCGACCGACACCGCCTCGATCCGACCGGGAGCCTGCGCGACGGCCTCGCCGATCGCGGTCTGCGCCGCCTCCCACCACGCCGCCGGGTTCACCTCGGTGCCGTCGGGGTGCGACGCCTTGGCCTCGGCGACGACCTCGCCGCTGTCGGCGTCGACGACGAGCGCCTTGGTGGACTGGGTCGACGAGTCGATGCCTAGCACCAGCATTGCGTCATCCTTCACGCTCGCGCGGCCCGGGAGGCGGTGAAGCCTCCCGGGCCGGAGTGGTTCCTCACGGGTGATTGTGCGCGATCAACCGGCGATCACGCGATCATGCTCACTGCACGCCGAGCAGGTGGTCCATGGCCAGCTGGTCCAGCTTCTCGAAGGCCATGCCGCGCGCCGCGGCGGCGTCGACGTCGAAGTCCTCGGCCAGCAGGTCCGAGACCTTCTCGCCCGCGCCCAGCGTCGGGGTCGACAGCTCGCCGACGCGGGAGGCCTCCAGCGCCTCCTTGACCCGCGGGTCCGCGCGGAAGGCCGCCGCGCGCTCCTTGAGGATCAGGTAGTTCCGCATGCAGCCGGCCGCCGAGGCCCAGACGCCGTCGTAGTCCTCGGTGCGCGGCGGCTTGAAGTCGAAGTGCCGCGGACCCTCGTAGCCGCCGTTCTCCAGCAGGTCGACCAGGAAGAACGCGTTGCGCACGTCGCCGGCGCCGAAGCGCAGGTCCTGGTCGTACTTGATGCCGCTCTGGCCGTTGAGGTCGATGTGGAACAGCTTGCCCGACCACAGCGCCTGCGCGATGCCGTGCGCGAAGTTCAGCCCGGCCATCTGCTCGTGCCCGACCTCGGGGTTCACGCCGACGATGTCACCGTGCTCGAGCTCGTTGATGAACGCCAGCGCGTGACCCACGGTCGGCAGCAGGATGTCGCCCCGCGGCTCGTTCGGCTTGGGCTCCAGCGCCAGCTTCAGGTCGTAGCCGCGCTCCTTGATGAAGGCCGCCACGGTGTCCACGGACTCGCGGTAGCGGTCCAGCGCCGCGCGAACGTCCTTGGCAGCACCCGATTCCGCGCCTTCGCGGCCGCCCCAGGCCACGAACGTCTTGGCGCCCAGCTCCGCGGCCAGCTCGACGTTGCGCAGCACCTTGCGCAGCGCGAAGCGGCGCACGTCCCGGTCGTTGGCGGTGAACCCGCCGTCCTTGAACACCGGGTGGCTGAAGAGGTTGGTCGTCACCATCGGCACGGCCAGCCCGGTCTCGTCCAGCGCACCCCGGAACCGGGACACGACGGCCGAGCGCTCCGAGGTGTCGGAGCCGAACGGGACCAGGTCGTC
Organism: Saccharopolyspora sp. ID03-671; assembly: GCF_045278815.1. Lineage (NCBI taxonomy): Bacteria > Bacillati > Actinomycetota > Actinomycetes > Pseudonocardiales > Pseudonocardiaceae > Saccharopolyspora > Saccharopolyspora sp. ID03-671. The sequence goes on along the minus strand of NZ_CP134054.1, from coordinate 795,524 downwards.
GTCGTGGAAGGTGATGCCGTAGGCCCCGAGGTCGGAGAGCCGGTGCACGGCCTCGACCGGGTCCAGCGGGCTGCGGGTGGCCTCGCCGAACGGGTCGCGGCCGAGCCAGCCCACCGTCCAGAGTCCGAACGAGAACTTGTCGTCGCGCTTCGGGGTGAAGTCGGTCATGACCTGGTGCTCCTCACTTCGTCGTGCACTGCTCACCGGCACCGGGGGTGCCGAATCCTGTTCAGTCGGCGGCCTTCTCGGCTGCGGGGATGCGCAGCGGGTCGCCGAAGATCTCCTCGATGACGATGCTGCTCGCGCCGCGCACGGCGGCGGAGAAGCCGAAGGTGGACGCGGTGATCCGGCAGGCGGCCTCGTCCCCGGCCACCGCGCGGGCGCGCAGCTCGCGCATCGCGGCGGGGACCAGGTAGGGCGCCACGGTCCCGAGGTAGCCGCCGAGCACGACGACCTCCGGGTTGAGCAGGTTCACCAGCATCGACACGCCGATGCCCAGCCACCTGCCGATCTCGTCGAACCCGGCCATGGCCTCGGGTCCGCCGTCCTCGGCGCGCTGCCGCAGCGCGTGCGCCTGGTCCTGCGGATCGGCCTCGCGGTCGACCAGGTCGGGTGCCGCCGCGCGCAGCACCGCGGGCAGACCGATCTTGGTCTCCAGGCAGCCGCGCCGCCCGCACCCGCAGACCTGCCCGTCGAGGTCGACCGGGATGTGCCCGATCTCGCCGGAGAACCCGCCGGACCCGCGCAGCAGCCGGCCGCCGGTGATCAGCCCGGCGCCGACGCCGACCTCACCGGTCAGGTAGACCAGGTCGGCGGCCGGGTGCGGCATGGCGTGCAGCTCGGCGAGAGCGGACAGGTTGGCCTCGTTGTCCACCACGATCGGCACGTCGCTGCCGAGCCGGTCGCGCAGCGCCTCGGCGATCGGGGTGGAGCGCCATTCGAGGTTGGGCGCGTAGCGGACCCGGCCGTTCTCGGCGTCGACCAGGCCGGGAACCGCGACCGCGATCCCGGCCAGGAACGACGACGCGCTGCCCGCGAGCTCGGCCACGGCGTCGCGGGCCAGCCCGGCGAGCCGGTCGAGGGTGGTCCCGGGGTCGGCGTGGATGGCGTCGAAGCCCAGGCGGCGCTCGACGATGACGCGTCCGGCGAGGTCGGTGCCGCGCGCGGCCAGGTACTGGGAGTTGATCTCCAGGCCGAGCGCGGTGATGCCGCCGCCGTCGAGCTCCAGGGCCCGGCCGGGGCGGCCGACGGCGCCGTCGCGGCGCAGCCCGGTCTCGCGGATCAGGCCGCGGTCGATGAGCTCGGTGGCGAGGCTGGAGACGGTGGCCTTGGTGAGCCCGCTGCGAGTGGCGATGTCGGCGCGCGAGACGACCTCGCCGCGCCGCACCTCGTCGAGCACGCGGGCCAGGTTGGCCCGGCGCACGGCGGTCTGGTCGACGCCGGACGTCCCGCCCAGCCGCACGACTTCGCCGGTTCCTCGCTCGGTCACGAACACCTCCAATAAGTATGGGCGTCAAACTAATAGCGCGGGCCTCGTGAGGCAAGGGGCTGCCGAAAATCGCAGTCATCGCTGGTCATGTGTGGTGCCGGTCACCGATGAGGACGCTGGTTAGTTGAGATGGTGAACTAAAGCGGGAGTGATCGCTGGATCTGGTGAGATCGCCGGGCGGGGCTCGTTCGCAGGGCCCGAGATGGGCCGAACGGCGTAGCCTCGCGGCTGCCCGTCTCGCCCCCGCCCCCTCGGCGAGGCGGGCACCACCTCTTCCCGGGAGGACGCGAACCGGACAGCCCCCGGTTCGTGTCCCCGACATCCCGTTGCCCTCCTCGTCAGGCCGGTGGCAGCATCATGCGGACGCATGATCACCGGAACGCCGCTCGCCCGCGGCCTCCGGACGAACCGCCGGAGGGGCGATGACCGCGAACCATTCGGCCGATCCGAGCGCGGCCACCGCTGCGATCCGGCACGTCGAGATCGGATGCCGGAACCTGGCCCGATCCCGGGAGTTCTACTCCGAACTGCTGGGATTCCCCGAGATCGCAGCGGAATCCGGCATCAGCTGGCTGGACGCCGGGCCCGCGCGGATCAAGCTGGTCGAGGTCGGCGAGGGCGACCTCGGCGGCTGGGAGCCCGACGACCTGCAGTGCGGGATGCGGCACGTCGGCATGAAGGTCGGCGACGTCGACGCCCAGGCCGCCCGGCTCCGCGAGGCCGGTGTCGAGTTCACCGCGCACCCCAAGGACGCCCACGGCGGCGTTCGCATCACGTTCTTCACCGACCCCGACGGAACCCTGCTGGAGTTCGTCGAAGGTGCGGTCCAGCACGACGAGATCTCCTCGCACGAACTCGCCGCCGAAGACCTCGCCGCGCACCAGAACCGGCCGCGCGCGGCCGGACCGGTCTTCGACCACGTCGCCGTCACCGCGCCGGACCTGCAAGAAGCCCTCGACTTCTACGTCCGCACCCTCGGCGCCCGCGTCATCGGCAAGCTCGTCCGCGGCGACGACCCGCGCGGCTTCGTCATCACCAACGTGCGCGTCGGCGACGTCGTCCTGGAGCTGTTCACCTTCCGCAGCGAGACCAGGCCCAGCACCTGGTCGGCCGGGCAGTCGCGGCACGGGTTGCGCTCGCTCGGGCTCGGCGTGGCCGAAGCCCGCGGCGCCGTCGGAGCGATGACCGCCGCCGGTGCGGGCGCCGTGCTCAGACCCGGCACCGAACCGCTGCTCATCGACCCGCACGGGGTGCCGCTGACCATCACCACCCGCGCGGCCGGCGGCTGAGGCGCCGGGTCAGGACTTCTCGGTGAGCGGGAAGCCGATGCCGGTGAGGTGCTCGGACAGCGTCCAGAGCCGCTGCGCGGCAGCAGGATCGCTGGCCGCCTTGCTGCGGCCGACCAGGGTGGGGGAACCGCGCAGCTCCATCGGACCGTCCGGGCCGACGAAGCTGGCGCCCGGCAGGTCCTGGGTGGCGGCGTAGAGCGTCGGCAGGGCACCGGCTTTCGCGGGTTGCGCGACGACGAGATTGCCGAGCGCCATGAACCGGCGCAGCACCGCGCTGCCCGCGTGGCTCTGCAGGTTCGTCGCCGAGTAGCCCGGGTGCGCGGCCGTGGAGCGGACCCGCGACCCGGCGTCGGTGAGCCGGCGCTGGAGCTCCAGCGCGAACAGCAGGTTCGCCAGCTTGGACTGGCCGTAGGCCTTCTGCGGGTCGTAGGCGCCGGTGAAGTTCGGGTCCTCCCAGTGGATTCCCCGCACCGCCCGGTGCATCCCGGAGGACACGGTGACCACGCGGTCGGTGACCTGCGGCAGCAGCAGGTTCGTCAGGGCGAAGTGCCCGAGGTGGTTGATGCCGAACTGGAGCTCGAAACCGTCCTTCGTGACCCCTTCCGGCGGGAACATCAGCCCGGCGTTGTTGATGAGCAACGAAATCTCGCCGTCGAACCGCTCGGCGAACTCCCGCACCGAGGCGAGGTCACCGAGGTCGAGCCTGCGCACCTCGGCCGATCCCGGAACGCTCCCGGCCGCCCGCTCGCCCTTGGCCATGTCGCGCACCGCGAGCACCACGTGCGCGCCGGCGCGCCCGAGCGCCTGCGCCGTCTCCAGGCCGAGCCCGCTGTTCGCGCCGGTGACCACGGCCGTCTTGCCCGCCAGGTCCGGAAGCTGGTCGCTGCTCCATCGCGTCATGGGCCCATCGTGCCATCGATCGCCGAACACGCCGATGACCACGCCCGCGAGCGGCGGCCGTGGTCATCGGCGTTCCCCCTCTCAGCAGGGATCCACCCCCACCAGGTTCAGCGGACCACCGTCGGCGATGGCCTCGTTCTCGGGCGACCTGTAGCCCTCGGTCCACGTGGCCGGGTCGTCCGGGTTTCCGGTGGCGAAGGACGCGACGCCGGGCGCGTACTGCGTGTTCAGCCACGAGCCCGCACGCCCGTCCTCGAAGCCCTCGAACTTGGCCCAAGCGTCGAGGCAGTCGTGGAAGGTGTTCTGGTGACCCGAGAAGTTCGGACCGTCCCAGACGCACAGCTGGCCTTCGCCGCACACGGCCTTGGCGCGCTGCACGGCCTCCTCCTGCGTCTCACCGGAGGCGACGCCCCCTCCGACGGCCATGAGCAGCAGTGCACCGGCCCCGCTCGCAGCGATCTTGCGAGTCCTCGTCGACATTTTTCCTCCCAGTTCTCAGCTACGCAGGCGTGCGAACGCACAGGTGTCCCGCGCGTGGTGTTCGGTGCTGGCCCCCAGCGGCCCGGTTCGGGCCTTGGCATCGCGACACCCTTTCCACGTCGCACGTTCGACTAGGGTTGCCTCGAACCGGACGGAAAATGCGCGGTTTTCGGCCACGCCACCCGGCCGAGACCACGCGAGACCCGAACTCACACCCGGTAACCAGCCCGAACATCAACCAGGCAGCCGGTTTTCAACGCGAACCCGCGTGCGGAACGCCCGCGCGCCGCACGCGTGCGCGCAGCGTGAGGAAGTTGAACCCTCAGCGAACGCCGTGCGGGGAGGACTGCGGAGCGGTCGTCCCGCTGCGGCCCCGACGCAGCAAGCCCTGCGCCGTCCGGATCAGGCGCGTGCCGGTACCGGTCCGCCTCGCGAGGTCGTAGGCGCCGCGCAGCGCCACCGGCCTGATGGACTCGATCGCGGGGGAGCAGCGGTAGGGACTGCCGCCGAAGTCGCACTTGTACCGGTCGTAGCTGTTCAGCGACGAGCGATCGCCGGCGTCGTCCAGCAACGTCCGCAACGCCGACTCCGGCAGGCCCCCGAGGTCGAACCACCGACACCCCCGGCCCCTGGCCCACATCATGGCTTCCCAGTGCAGGATGCCGGGCATCCCCTTGGGACTCGGCACCGCGCGATCGAACCCGGTCAGGCGCGATTTCATCGTCGCCCCGCACAGGGTGTAGAGGTGGGCGACCACGGGGGTTCCGCGGTGGCGGGCGATCCACAGCGCGGCGTGCTCGCCGAGCCCGCGCAGCAGAGCTGCCACGTACTCCTCGGAGAACGGCTGGAACCCGTGGTGGGCACCGGTCCGGGCGAGCAGCTCGGCCACCACCGGGGCGTCCCGCTCATCACCGCGATCGAGTCGAACCCCCTTGTCCTCCCAGGACCTCCTCCTGATGTCCCGGCGCAGCCGCACGTTGCCGAACTCGGACCGCAGGTCCTCCTCGGAGCGGGTGAGATCGATGCGCAACGACCCGGGCGGGGCCACCCGCGCGTCGGACGCGCGGAACCCGCGCTCGATCAGCTCACCGCTGAGGTCGTCGACGCCTTCCGGTGGTTGCACGAACAGCATCCGCACGTGGTGCCGGGCGAGGTCGTCGAGGGCTCCGGCGAGCGCCTCGCGCACGCGCTCGCGATCGGGCACGCCCGTCGCGATCACGGGCCCGTAGGGCACGTAGCCGATCGTCCCCAGCGGCCGCACGTTCCGGACCAGGACCTGCGCCCCGCCGATGACTTCGCCCCGGTGCGCGGCCAAGACGTAGTGCGGGGCGTAGCCCGCGGCCGCGCGCACCCGCCCCCACGCGCTGAGCTGGCTGACGTCGCAACCAGGTGTGGCGTCGACGAGGTCGTCCCACGCCCGGATCCAGGACTGCTCTGGTCGAGCCGAATCCACGATGGTGATCGAGTTCCCCGCAGGCACGTCCTCCCCCTCTCGCGATGCGGAGCCGGTCGTCGGCGTCCGTCACAGCCTTTCCGCGTTCCCGGCCCGCAGCCGGTTGCGGGTGTCCAACACGCAGTCGCTGCGCTGAGCGACCAGGTCCCAGTTGATGACGTCGTGATCGGTCAGCACGATCACCAGGTCCGCACCGTCGAGGTGTTCCTGCTCGCAGTCCACCATCTCCACGTATGTGGGCACCGCGGCCGGGTCGACGAGCGGGTCGATCGCGGAGAGCCGGGCGCCGAGCTTGTCGAGGAGCCGGGCCACGGCGACCGCCGGGGAGTTGCGCGCGTCCCCGGAGTTCGACTTGTAGGCCAAGCCGATGAGCAGCACCCGGCTGCCGTTGACCGCCTTGCGGCGAGCGTTGAGGCATTCGACCGCCCGGGTGACGACGTGCTCGGGCATGTGGTCGTTGACGGCGTTGGCGAGGTCGACGAACCGGAACGCCTGCCCGAGCGACCGCTTCACCTGCCACGACAGGTACGACGGATCGATGGGCAGGCAGTGGCCGCCGACACCGGGACCGGGCTCGAAGCGCATGAACCCGAACGGCTTCGTCGCGGCGGCGTCGATCACCGACCACACATCGACACCCAGCCCGTGCGTGTAGACCGCGAGCTCGTTGATCAGCCCGATGTTGACGTGCCGGAACGTGTTCTCCAGCAGCTTGGCGAGCTCGGCCTCCCGCGTCCCGGGGACCGCGAACGTGCGGTCGACCAGCGAGTCGTAGAACTCCCGCACGACCCGGAGCGACTCGGCATCGATGCCCGAGACGATCTTCGGCGTGTTCTCGAAGTGCCACGTCCGGTTGCTCGGGTCGATGCGTTCCGGGCTGTAACCGACGTGGAAGTCGCTGCCCGCGCGCAGTCCGGAACCGGCTTCGAGGATCGGGACCAGCACGTCCTCGGTGGTCCCCGGGTAGGTGGTGGACTCCAGCACGACGCAGCAGCCGGGCGAGATGTGCTGCGCGATCATCCGCCCGGCCTCCTCGATGCAGCCGACGTCCGGGGCCCCGTCCCGCAGCGGGGTCGGCACGCAGACGACCGCGACGTCGAACCCGGCCAGCTCCTCCGGGTCGCCGGTGGCGACGTACCGGCCGGACGAGAGCGCGAGTTCGATCTGGGCGTCGCTCACGTCGTCGACGAAGGTGCTGGCTCGCCTCAGCAACTCCACCCTGTCCTTGTCGAGGTCGAAACCGACGACCTCGAAACCGATCTCCACCGCCCGCATGGCGACCGGCAATCCCACGTAGCCCTGGCCCACCACCGCGAGCCGTCCGATCGATTGGTCTGGCATCTCACCCATCTCCTCTGCGATGCGACTCGGTGCCGGGCTCCGATCGCGACGGGCGGTTCCGCCGTCGCTGCATGAATCGGGGCCGGGCTCTAACCTCGGAGAACGACCGCTCGGGTTTCGGGCGGGGAGGGAAACCATGAGCGTCAAGATGTTGATCGCGGTCGTGGGGACGACGACGGCGCTGCTCGCCGGCGCGTGCACCGGTGGTGGGGGCGAGCCCGAGGCACCGTCCCGGCCGGAGCGAGGTCCGGCCGCGGCGGCCGAGCCTCCGCGAGACCCGCCCCCCGTCACCTGCACGCGCACCGCGACCGACCAGGAGCAGGCCCGCGCTCTGCTCGATCAGGCCGCACCCGGTCAGACGCTGTGCTTCTCGGGCGACGGCCTCCGCGGCGCCGACTTGGAGGCGTCGGCCTCGGGGACTCCGGAACAACCGATCGTGCTGGTCGGTCGGGACACCACCGTGGGTTCGGTCTCGGTGGACGCCGACCACGTGGTCGTCGACGGCTTCACCACCGCCGACGGCGACGGACTGGCGCTCACCGGGACGGGCATCACCGCGCGGGGGAACGAAGTGCTGCGCGCGCACGACGACGGCATCGGCTGCGAGTGCACCGACGCGGAGATCGAGGACAACGTCGTGCGCGAGGCGGACGGCACCGGGATCAGGATCGAGGGCGAGCGGATCTCGTTGCTGCGCAACGACGTGAGCGGTTCGGTGATGCGGGAGTCGAACGACGCCGACGGGATCCGGTTCTTCGGCACCGGACATCGGATCAGCGCCAACAAGGTTCACGACATCTCCGACGACGGTTACCCCGAACCGCCGCACACCGACTGCTTCCAGACCTACGACAACAGCAGCCCGCCGACGGTCGACGTGGAGATCTCCGGGAACAGCTGCCTCAACGTTGATCACCAGTGCCTGATCGCCACGGCGGAGGAGGCCGGGCAGACCGGCGCCATCGGCCGCTCCCGCTCGGTGCGGTTCGTCGGCAACACCTGCGCCGTCAACGGGTCGCAGGCCGTGCTCGTCCGGTGGTTCCCCGAGATCACGGTGCAGGACAACGAGATCTCGGGCCCGGACCTGGTCAACGGCGTGTACATCGCGGACGATTCGACGTCCGCGACGGTCGTCGGCAACCGGTTCCGCGGTGACTACCCGATGGTCGAGGTGGACGAGAGCTCCCGGCCGGGCCTGCGCCTCGAGGGGAACCAGCGCTTCTGACGCGGGCGGCAGCGCCCGGGTGAGGCAGCGTCGGTGATCGCACGACATGTCGCCGCTCCTAGCAGAAGTAGTGGTACAGCTCGGCGCCGGCGCGCGCCGTGACCTCGTCCGGGACGGAGTCCTCGGTGAGCAGCAGCGTGATCGCGTTCAAGGTCGACCCGACCTCGACCTCCGCGGGGGAGGGCTCCTCCCCTCGGGAGCGCAGCGTCACGACCCGCGACTCGTGCGTGGAGTACTTGCGCTTGAACCGCTGCAGGCCGGGCTGGTCGAGTCCGCTGATGCCCCAGTCGACCGCCCGCAGCCCCTGCTGCGCCGCCCAGCGGATTCCCGCCCAGTACAGCGCGTCGTTCGGCCTGTCATCGAGGGAACCGGGCAACGACGCCATGAACTTGGCGTACAGCGCGCCGTTCCACCGCAGGAACACCACACCCGCCACCGGTTCCGCGGCCCCGGGCGGGTACGCCAGCATCGTCGTCACGCCCTGCTCCGGGGCGAACGCCTCCCAGATCCGCTCGAAGAACTCGACCGGCTGCGCCAGCATCCGGAACTTGACCTTGCGCAGCGCCACCTGCAGCCGGTGGAACCGCCGCACCCCGTCCAGACCGGTGTCGATCTCGATCCGCACGCCCCGCCGCTCGGACCTGGTGATGCTGCGCCGGGCGGCGGACCCGATGCGCTCGTACAGCTCCGGCACGGGCACGTCGAGGCGACAGCCTTGCCGGACCGACTCGTCGACCACCTCGAGGCGTGCGTCCTCGAAGGGAACCGAGCCCTTCGAACACCGCACGCTGAAGCGCTCACCCGGGGCGAGCACGTCGGCGGTCAGCGCGTTCCAGGTCGCCGCGTCCGGCATGATCGGATCTGCCCAGTCGGAGAACGGGAGGCTGCACACCCGCCGTCCCCGGGCGTCCGACACCGGGACCCAGGCCAACCCGGCGACCGGTTCGCCCCCGGCGTCGAGCGCGATCCTGGCCGTCGGGGTGAATCCGTAGGTCGCGCACAGCGCTCGGATCCACGGCGGGGACACGAACGGTCCGCCGGACGCGCTGAGCGCCAGCTCCCGCCATCGGTCGTCCCGGCGCGGGTCGACCCGCACGACCTCGCCCGCAGTGAGCGTCATCGCCGACCACTCCTCTCGTTCCGCGGGAGGAGGCTGAACGGGCTCGGTTCGTCGACGCGCCGAACCGACCAGGACATGCTCGCGGTCAGCTCGGCGACGCCGACCGCCCCGTCCCGTCGGTACGACGCCAAACCACGCCGCCGCAGCTCCTCGGCCAGCTGACCCTGGTGGTCGTCGCTGGCTTCGCCGTACTCGTGCAAGCGGGTGACGAGGACGGGCTTCAGCCCCGCCTCGAACGCCGCCATCGCCGACCCGGTGCCGGCATGGCTGATCACGATGTCCGCCACCGACAGGGCGCGCTCCAGATCGGGGCCCGACAGGTACCGGACCCCGTCGATCGGCAACCCGTCGACCGGTGTGGAACCCGTTTGCCACAGCACTTCCACGGTCGATCCCGTGGTGTTGCTCAGCTCGCCCTGCGGCCCGAGCAGCCGCACGAGCTGGTCGAGCATGCGCCTGAACGGGAAGTTCGACGTCCCCACGGTGACCAGGACCCGGATCGGACCGCGGCGATCGCGGTGCGCCGGTACCGGTGCGTAGCAGTCGAACTGGCTGCCCCCGTAGTGCCAGTGGCGCGAGGCCCACCCGGGGTGCTGGGTGTAGCAGCGCACACCGGGCACCCACCGCATGATCCGCCCGGTGAGCGAGGGGCTGGTGACCCTGGCCGCGCTCTCGACGTAGTGGCACTCGACGCCGCGCGCCGCCAGGTACGGGAGGAATCCCAGCGCGATTCCGGAACCCGTTGAGATGGCCCGCGTCACCTCCCGGTTCCGCCAGATCCGGTGGGCGATCGGCAGGCACCGCAGCACACCCGACACGCTGCGGCCCGGGACGACGTGGGTGAACTCGGCATCCCGGTCGGTCAGCAAGGACCGGCCCTGCGTGGAATCGGGGGTCACCCACAGCGCGGTGCCGTCGGGAGGAACGCGTTGCGCCAGCTTGTCCAGCTGGGCGAGGTGACCTCCGGTCGTCGCCACGAACAGCGTGGTCATCGCGAACCACCCCCGCGCAGCACCGAAGGCACCGTTCGGGCGAGGATCACGAGGTCGCTCCAGAAGCCGCGCTGCCGGACGTAGGTGAGGTCCAGCTGCAACATCTGGAGGGTCCCCATCGTGCTCCTCCCGCTGACCTGCCAGAGCCCGGTCAAGCCGGGCCGGACGGTGAACCGCGCCGCGTAGGTCGCGGGGAACATCTCCGCTTCCCACTCCAGGCAGGGCCGCGGGCCGACCAGCGCCATCTCCCCGCGGATCACGTTGATCAGCTGGGGGAGCTCGTCCAGGCTGGTCCTGCGCAGCCACGATCCGAAGCGGGTGATCCTCGGATCGGCGTCGAGCTTGCAGCTCCCGTCGATCGAGGTGTCCTCACCGCGCAGCTCGCGAGCGATGAGCTCCCGGTGCGCGGCGTCGCTGCCGCCGAGGCGCATGGTGCGGAACTTGTAGAGGGTGAACGCTTCACCCGCGAGGCCGACGCGGCGCTGTCGCAGCAGGGCGGGGCCGGGGCTCGTCAGCCTCACGAGCGCGCCGATGACGAGCATCGGTAGTGCGAGCACCGCCAGCGCCAGGCTCGCGAGGATCACGTCGGTCCACTGAGGTGGGTCGAATCGCCGTCGGGCGGGCAGGTCATGAGCGTTCACGGGTGCACCTCCCCGAAACCACCGCGAGGAGCACGAAGAGGAGGTCGCCGGACCCCCGCAGCACCAGGTGGATGTCGATGATCGAGAGCACCAGGACGACCCACCACGCGATCTCCAGGGTCGCCGCGAACGCGCCGGTGGTGTCCAGGCGCGTCCGCAACCGCGACGTCGTGGTCAGAACCGCCACCGAGAGCCAGATGAACGCCGCGAGGAGCGGCAGACCGCCCACCCACAGCAGCTGCAGGTACCCGCTCTCGAGGTAGATCAGATCGCGCCAGGTCTCCGGAGCGGGGAGCACCGAGTCCGGGGAGACGCCGAGCACGAAGCCGAAGTCGTCGAGCCGGGGCAGGTAGAAGTGGGTGATGTTGTCCCAGCGCCCCAACCAGCTGCGGGGCACGGTGAAGCCCTCCGAGAAGTCCGACATCCGGCCGAGGAACGCGGGCGCGCCGACCAGCACGGCGACCCCCACCACCGGCAGGAACTTCACGGCGCGCCGCCGCAGCTGCGGGTACCGGCGCAGGATCACCAACCCCGCGACCGCGGCCGCGATCCACGTGGAGAACTGCCCGGCCGCCAGCACTCCCGCTCCGAGGACGAAGCCGGCGACGAGCGCTTCCCGCTTGGCGAGCAGACCGCGCAGCGAGCAGCAGATCACCAGGCTCAGGCAGATGATGATGTAGTCACCGGTGGCGATCGACGAACCGAGCGTCGTCGTGCCCCGCGACGAGAGCCCGCCGTTGTCGGTGGCCCACCACCCGGCGAGCAGGTCCAGCACGGGACCGACGTTGAGCGTCTGCAGGATCGCCACCACGGCGACGACGACACCCGGCCAGATGATCAGACGGGTGCATCGCAGCAGCTGCGCGTCGGTTCGCACGGTCATGCGCACCAGCAGGAACAGCGCCGCGAGCTTGCACATCGGCAGGACGGCCGACAGGTCCGAGCCCAGCGGCGTCTGCCCGCGCAGCATCATGGAGGCGAGCGGCCACACCGTGGCCAGCAGCACCAGGCAGCCCAGCGGCACGTCCAGCGGACGCAGCCGCAGCCGCACGGCGTCACCGCGCAGGTACCTCACGAGTCCGCCGGCGCAAGCGCCCGCCAGCAGCACGGCCAGCAGGGCTTCGTTCGGGCGCGCGATCGGCACCAGCGCGCCGCGTTCGATCCCGGCCAGGAACGGCAACGTGACGAGGTAGAGGTAGGGGGCGAACACCGGGCGGTAGGCGCAGGCGGCGAACAGCCCGACGATCACGAGCGTCGCGAACACGAGCAACCCGCCCACGATCGACAACGCCCCGAGCACGACCGCCGCGACGACGGCCAACACGACCAGCCGACGGTCTCCGCGAACGCCCGCTCGCGGTGTTCCGTCGCGGACCAACGAGATCATGTCGCACCTCCCGACATGCGGAGCAGCCTGAAGCGGGCGGCTCCGGTGAAAGCGGCCAAGGACAGCAGTCCGCACGCGACGAGCACGCCGAACTCGGCGACGGTGCCGAGTTCGCTGGTGTTCAGCAGCCACCAGCCGGCCCCGACGACGGGCAGCATCGCCGCCGCGGCTATCACCGAGACCCCGATGTGCGCCGGATCGGCGAACCTCTCGGGCCGGATGGCGCGCCACAGCCGAACGAGCGTGATCACCGCTCCCGCGAGCTCCCCGAGCAGCAACGCGACGCACAGGATGACCAGGCGTCCCGTTCCGGGCGCGACCACCAGCGCCGACGCGGCGACCGTCACCGTCACGAGCAACAGAGCCAGGCTCGCGTTCCTCGGTCCGGCGACATCGATGCGCGCGAACAACCCCTGGCGTCCGATCTGGTGCAGCCCGGCCGCGAGCTGCGCCACCGCGACGACGGTGATGCACGCGGCGAACCGGGCGATCACGTCGGGCGACCGCATCTCGCCGTTGGCGAGCACGCGGGCCACGGGATCACCGAGCACCAGCAGCAGCACCGCCGCGGGGACGCCGGTCACGGTGGCGTAGGTCAGCGCTTGACGCCACGAGGCGGCGAAGGCGGCGCGGTCGTCGCGTTCGTAGCTGCCCGACATCTCGGGCAGCACGGCGATCGAGACGGCACGCGCCCCCAGCGCGAGCGGGAACTGGAAGAGGGCGTACGCGAGCTGGACGACGACCACGCCGCCGGGAACGGTCGCCGCGATGATGAGCAGCGCGTACATCCCGATCATCGGGGAGGCGGGTACCGCGAGCGAACCGCGGAGCCGCCGCGCGACCCGCATCGTGGCGGGGTCGCGCCACCACTTCCGGAACGGCCGGACCGCCAGACCGCAGCGCGCGGCACCGTACAGCTGCAGTCCGGTGTGGACGGCGACCGCGGCGGTGCTGCCCACCCCGAGCGTCAGGAGGAAACCGAGCGGGATTCCACCGGCCTCCTGACCGGTACCCCACGTGGCGCCGGCGATGACGACGATCGCGATCAGGACGACGTTCTCCACCGCCGGCGCGGCCGCCGCGAGGACGAACCGCTCTCGGGACTGCTGGGCGGCAGCGCCCAGAGCGGCCATGGTGTACAGCACGACCTGCGGGCTGACCAGGAGGATCAGCAGCACCGCGATGCCCTGTGCCTGTCCCGCGACGACGGGGTCGGCGATGCCGAAGGTCAGCGACCACGCCAGCAGGGGGGAGGCCAGGAGCAGGAGCGCGGTCACCGCTCCGGCCGCCGTGAGCAGGCACGCTCCCACACCGCCGAGCAGTTCCGCGGCATGCCCGCGCCGCCCGCGCGAGGACGCGCTGACGACGGCCGGCACGACCACGAGCCCGAGCGCCTGTCCCGCCACCGCCGAGAAGACGATGTTGGGAACGACGTTGGTGGCGACGAACGTGTTCGCGAAGAAGGTCGGCCCGAGCACGGCCCCGATCACGACCACGCGGCCCAGCCCCGTCACCCGGCTGATCAGCGTCCATCCCGCGACGACGGCGGAACGACGTGCAGCCGTGGTGACGAAGGGCCCGAGCGGGCGGGAGCGCAACATCACTCGGCCCCGCTCGTCCGCGTGCGCCGGTGAACGATGACCGCGACCGTCAGCAGCGCGACGACGAAGGCCGCGAGCGCACCGGAGACGGCGGCGAAAACGGGTCGTGGGCTCACCGGGTCGGGCACGCCGTACGGCGGGACGACGATCTCGGTGCGGGGCGCGTCCATCTGCGCGACCGTGATCTCGTCGAGCTGCCGCCGCAGGTTCTGCTCCCGATCGCTCAGGTCCTGCACCTGGGCCTCGGCCGCGGCCAGCTTCGCGGTCCCGATCCCGCTGTAAGCCTGTTGGGCCCGCTGGGATTCCAGGTCCGTGCGGGCCTTGGCGAGTCCGCCCTGCACCTGGCTCAGCTGCGTGTTCAGGTAGCCCGACGCCTGGCTGCCGTCCTGGGTGCGCACGACCTGCTGATAGCGGTCGACGATGTCGCGGGTGAGGTTCTGCGCGGTGTCGCGGTCTCCCGCTCGGGCTTCCACCTGGATGATCTCGCTGCTGTCCAGCAGTGAGATGGTGACCTGCTTCTCGATGCTCTCGACGGGGACACCGTTGGCGACGGCGACCGGGCCGAGCACCTGCCTGCTTCGGAGGGTGACCAGTTGGGTGGTCAGGCTCCGGTCCTCGCGCAGGAAGCCCGTCGGCTTCTCCGTGCTGATCTCGTACAGGATGTCCGCCCGGGCCGCGTACTCCTTCGGCCACAGCAGGGCGCCGCCGAACCCGGCGGCCGCCCCGAACATCACTATCGCCAGGATCAACGCGAACAGGCGACGTGGGGAGATCGCGCGAAAGAGGGTGTGCGCGGCGGTGTCCCGGTCCCGGGTCGGTACCCGCGCGCGATCCGCCTCCCAGGGCTCGTAACGATGCCAGCGTTCGACGGACGAGTTGTTCGCGTTCCCGTCCGGTTCGATCCGCGGCTGTCCTCGATCGGATCCGGTGCTGGTCATGAGGTGACACCTCGCAATGCTTCACAGATTCGTGCGACGTCGGCTTGGCCCAACGTCGGCGAGATCGGCAGGGACAGGATCTGCTCGGCGGCCTTCTCGACCGTCGGCAACTGCTCGCGAAACGCGGAGAAAGCGGGCTGCAGGTGGCAGGGAACGGGGTAGTGCACGCCCCAACCGATCCCCGCGGAGTCCAGTGCGGACACCGCCCGCTCCCGCTGCGCGGTCCGCACCACGGCCAGGTGGTGCGCGGACTGCGCCTCGGGTGATACGGCGACCGGGGCGCAGGAGGCGGGCAGCAGCGCCGCGTAGGCCTCCATCAACGCCGAGCGTCGCCGGTTGTCGTCGTCCAGCATCGGGAGCTTGGCCGACAGGGCTGCCGCCTGGATGCTGTCGAGGCGGCTGTTGCGGCCGCGTTCGCGGTGCACGTGACGGTTGCCCGGTGCGCAGCCGTGGTTCGCGAGCCTGCGCACTCGGTCGGCGACCGAACGGTCGTGCGTGACGACGGCTCCCGCGTCCCCGAGTGCCCCGAGGTTCTTGCCCGGGTAGAAGCTGAAGGCCGCTGCTGTGCCGACGCTTCCCGCCCGCTGGCCGGCGTACCGGGCACCGTGCGCTTGTGCGGCATCTTCGAGCAGCGCGAGCGAGTGCCGTCGGGCCACGGCCGCGACCCGGGGCACGTCGATCATCTGGCCGAAGAGGTGCACCCCGACGATCGCCGCCGTCCGCGAGTTCACCGCCGCGCCCGCCGCATCGGGATCGATGAGCAGCGTGCTGGGATCGACGTCCACGAACCTCGGTCGGGCGCCTGCCGAGCAGACCGCCTCGGCCGTGGCGGCGAACGTGTTGGCCGGGACGATCACCTCGTCACCGGCGCCGATCGACAGCGCGGTCAGGATCAGTTCCAGCGCGTCGGTCCCGTTGCCGACCCCGACGCACTCGGAGGTCTCGCAGTAGCTCGCGAACTGCTCCTCGAACATCCCGACCTCCGGTCCGCCCACGAAACGCCCGTGCTGCAGAACGGCTTTCCACGCGATGTCGAGCTCCTCGCGCACGTCGGAGTTGACGCCGACGACGTCCAGGAAGGGAATCGGCTCGTTCATGACGGTGTCCCACCGAGTTGGGCGCGCGCGAGCAGGACCTGCCGGCCGTCGAGGAGGCCGTGCTCCTCGCGAACCGCGACCTCGTGGCCGCTCTTACGGGCCGCGTCGGAGGCGCTGAGCACCCGGACCACGTCGAGCCCGCTCTCTCCTGGCGTGGACGGCCGCTCACCGGTGCGGACGCAGTCGATGAAGTGGGTGTCCTGAACCAGGAGCGGCTCCCGGAACACGACGTGCGGCGACACGATGTCGCCCGTGCGGTAGGTGACCGGCATCGCCGGCGTGTCCACCGGCTCGCCCTGATCGGTGGAATCCACGCCGATGTCGTAGATCCGGATCCGGTCCTCGTCGAGCAGGTCGTTGTAGACGGCCATCTTCCGGTCTCCGACGACGGTCACGCGCCGGACCTTCTGCGGGTCCAGCCAGCTCACGTGCACGAAGGCCGGGATGAGTGACTGCTCGAGCTGCAGGCGCAGGTACGCGACGTCGGCATGACGCGCGCCGACGCTGCGGTGCGCCCAGGCCGCGACCGAACCGGGCCGTTCCCCCATGAGGAACGAGATGATCGACAGATCGTGCGGGGCCAGGTCCCAGATCACGTCGACGTCGTTCTGGTAGATCCCGAGGTTGAGCCGGGCCGTGTCGATGTAGAGGACGCGTCCGAGCTCGCCCGAGTGGATCATCTCCCGCAGCTTCCACACCGCCGCGTTGTACTCGAAGGTGTGGCCGACCATCAGCGGGACACCGTGCTCGGCCGCCGTGTCGACGAGTGACCTCGCCACCGATGTGGACGTCGCCAGCGGTTTCTCGACCAGCACGGGTTTGCCCGCGCGCAGTGCGCGATGCGCGATCTCACCGTGCGTCCTGGGTGGAGTGGCGACCACGACACCTTCGACGAAGTCGAGCGCTGCGGCGAGATCTCCTGTGAGGTCGGCGTTGGGACAACCCCACCGGGCCTCCTCCCGTCGGCCCGGATCGTTGTCGACCACGACGAGGTCGACCCCCGGAACGCTGCTCAACACGCGTGCGTGCTTGGCGCCCCAGTACCCGTACCCGACCACGGCCAACCGCGTGTGTTGATGACTCATCCCCGCCCCCGTTCGAGTAGGCGCTGCAACGCATTTCAGTTCTCGGCTGAAAGGTTGTGATAGCGCTACCGAAGGTGGAACAGGTTGTTGCGTCGTCCTAGTGTCAAAAGTCCCCGCCACACCACGTGACCGGAAGAATGCGGTGAGTGAATGCCGGATCGGCGCGCGGCACGGGGGAGCGTGCGAGGGAAAGGTGCTGCGGCAGAGGATGATCCCCGGCATCGCGAGGTTCATCGGCCCCGTGGCGGACGAAATTCAGGGCACGGGCAGCGCCGAACGCACCGCCCGCTTCGGAGGAATCCGCTCCGGTTCTGAAATCCCGGAAGTGGAACGAAATGATTCTCTTCTTTCCGGGGGTGGGCGATTCCTCGTGCGCGACTCGGGCCGTTCAGGGCGAAGTCGACGCCGTACGTCCGTTTGCGGCCACGACCGGGCCGGAGGTGATCAGGTGCGGCTCACTGCCGCTGCTCGCGACCGGCTTTCCGAACGCGTTTGATCTCCTCGGCGTCGTAGAGGTTCGCCAGCGCGCCGCGACCGGCGGGTCGCCGCGCGATCGGACTGATCCTGTGCCGGGAGAGCCAAGCGTTCACCGATCCGACCCGGATTCCCAAGTAGTCGGCGATGTCGTGACGGTCCCACTTTTGCTGATCCATGGGGCCTCCTCGTGCGGGTCCGATCACGGACTCGTTTTCCCGATTGTGCCCTCCCCGCTTCTCGCGGCAGCGGGGAGGAAGTCCCTTATCAGGCCTTTGTTCCCTGGTTTGTGGCACCACGTTGGTGCACTCTTCTCTGCAGGTCGGATCGGCCCGGTCCCACGCATCGGCGGTCATCGGGGTTGCGCGAAGCACCGGGGGAACCGCCCGGTTCCGGCCCGGTTACTCAGCGAAACGTTCTGACAGCAGTGCGTTCTCAGCGACCGATGCACAAGACGAGAAGGTTCCGCGATCATGGGTGAAGCGAATATGACTGCGACGCGGTCGAGTTCAGCGATCGGAATCATGCAGGAGCCGGGGTCGGTCCACGCGGTGGTCGTGGGTTCGGGTGAAGTCGGTATGCGGACCGCGCTGTCCCTCGTGGAATCCGGAGTCGCGGTGACCGGTGTGAACGTCGATGAGAGCAGGCTGCTGGTGCGCGACGCCGAGCCGTCCACCCCCGACCGCGCGCGAGTCGAGCGCGCGCTCGCTGACGGCCGGATGGAGTTGACCTCCGACCTCGCGGCGATCAGCGACGCGGAGTCCGTGGTGATCGCGGTGCCCATGCCGGTGGACAGCCGCTTGGTGCCGGACATGCGCGAACTGACCGCGGCGTGCGCCTCGGTGGTGGCCAACGCCGTCGAAGGGCAGTCGATCGTGCTCACCTCCACCACGTACGTCGGTTGCACTCGCGACCTGGTCGCCGAACCGCTGCGCCACCGCAACGGCTGGACCGTCGGCGAGCAGGTGCACGTCGCGTTCAGCCCGGAGCACGTCGATCCCGGCGTGAACGGGCCCGAGCGGTACGCGACCCCGCGCGTGATCGGCGGGGTGACCGAGGAGTGCGGTCGCCGGGCCGAGGCGGTGATCGCCCGCGGCGCACCGGGCGTGCACGCCGTCACCTCACCGGAGGCCGCGGAGATGACCGAGCTGCTGCAGAACAGCTTCCGGGCGGTCAACATGGCGATGATCAACGAGTTCGCCGACGGCTGCCGCGCCTTCGGGGTCGATCCGATCGAGGTCATCGAGGCGGCGGCGACCAAGCCCCACGGGTTCGTGCCGTTCCAGCCGGGGCCCGGCCGCGGCATCCCCTGCGACGCGCACTCCCTGCTGTGGCAGTTGCGCGCGCAGCGGTTCCCGGCGCCGCTGATGAACGCCGCGATGGGGTCGATCGCGGCCCGCCCGCACCGGGTCGTCGAACGCGCCCGGCACCTGCTGGCCGACCGGGGCAAGCCCTTCGCCGGCTCCGACGTGCTCGTCCTGGGCGTCGCCTACGAGCCCGGGGTCGCCGACGTGCGGGAGTCCCCGGCGCTGGAGGTGATGGCGGACCTGGCCGCGGAGGGGGTCCGGGTGGCCTACGCGGACCCGTTCGTGCCGTCCGTCCGGTTGGGTGACACCACGTTGCGAGCCGATGACGCCGCCGAGTCGCGGCGGTGGGACCTGGTCATCGTGCACACCGCGCACCCGGGAGCGGAGATGTCCTGGTTGAGCGGCCAGAACGCCGTCCTGGACATCACCTACCGGCTCGACCCGTCGCTGCGCTGCGCGCACCTCTAGCGGCCGGTCCCGCGATGCGGACACCGCTCGCCGAGGGGTGAGGTGCGGGACGATTCGGGGTGGACCGAACGCCATCTCCCGATGGAGGACGAGATGAGCACACCCACGGTGGATCCGACGTTCTACCGCAGTCCGGCCGAGGCGATCGCCGCACCGCCCGAGTCGCTGGCCTACGTCGTGACCTTCGACCGCGCCGCCGAGAAGCCCGACGCGCTGGCCGTCATCGGCACCGACCCCGACGCCGACGGGTACGGGCAGGTCGTGGGCTGGGCGGACCTGCCCACCCGCGGCGACGAGCTCCACCACTTCGGCTGGAACGCCTGCAGCAGCGCGTTCGCGCACGCCGGGCACCACACCGACGGCCTGCAACGCCGCTACCTGCTGCTGCCGGGCCTGCGGTCGTCGAACATCCACGTCTACGACACCCACCCGGACCCGACGCAGCCGCACCTGGTGCGCACCGTGGACGCCGACGAGCTCGCCGCCCGCGCCGGGTACTCGCGGCCGCACACCCTGCACTGCGGGCCCGACGGCATCTACCTGTCGTGCCTCGGCGCCGCCGACGGCGACGGGGGACCGGGAGGGATCGCGGTCCTCGACCACGACACCTTCGAGGTCGTGCGGGCGTGGGAGACCGATCGCGGCCCGCAGCACCTGGCCTACGACGCCTGGTGGCACCTCAACCAGAACACGCTGATCACCAGCGAGTGGGGCACCCCGTCGATGATCGAGGACGGTCTGGTGCCCGAACTGCTGCTGGGCCAGCAGTACGGGCACGCGCTGCACTTCTGGGACCTGGCCGAGGGCAGGCACGTGCAGCGCGTCGACCTCGGCTCGGAGCACCAGATGGTGCTGGAGCTGCGGCCGTCCCACGACCCGGGCGCGACCTGGGGGTTCGCCGGGGTCGTGGTCAGCACCGCGGACCTGTCGGCCTCGGTGTGGCGCTGGTTCCGCGACGGCGAGCGGTGGCAGGTGGAGAAGGTCATCACGATCCCGGCCGAACCCGCCGGGACCGAGCAGCTGCCGCCCGCGCTGCAGCCCTTCGGCGCGGTCCCGCCGCTGGTCACCGACATCAACCTCTCGGTCGACGACCGGTTCCTCTACGTCTCGTGCTGGGGGACGGGCGAGCTCAAGCAGTACGACGTCAGCGATCCGGCGCACCCGCGCGAGGTCGGTTCGGTCCGGCTCGGCGGCATCGTCGACCGGGCACCGCACCCCTCGGCACCGGACCGGCCGCTGGCGGGCGGCCCGCAGATGGTGGAGGTCAGCCGCGACGGGCAGCGGATATACCTGACCAACTCGCTCTACGGCGCCTGGGACGACCAGTTCTACCCGGACGGCGTGGGCGCGTGGCTGGCCAAGCTCACCACCGACCCGCAGCGCGGCGGGCTGACCGTCGACCGGGACTTCTTCGTGCACGGCGACGAATTCCGGGGTCGCCGGGCGCACCAGGTGCGCCTCCAGGGCGGCGACGCGTCCTCGGACTCGTACTGCTACGCGGGGATCTGAGACGCGACGAGGGGCCGTGAGCGGTGCTCACGGCCCCTCGGTCGGGTGACGGCGTCAGCGTCCGCGGGTCGACGGGCGGGCCGACGGGGTCGCGGAGACGTCGCGGATGTCGTGGCTGCCGTCGCCGCGGCCGATCACGACCTCGGCGGCGATGCCGGTGAACAGGCCGTTCTCCACCACGCCCGGGATCCAGTTGAGCTGGGAGTCCAGCGCGATCGGGTCCTTGATCGCTTCGAGGTGGGCGTCGATGATGAAGTTGCCGCTGTCGGTGACCAGCGGGCCGCCGTCCTTCTCGCGGCGGGTCAGCTTCACGCCGGGGTGGCCGAGGGAGTCCAGCAGCTCGCCGATGGCGCGCTCGGTGGCCTGCCACTCGAACTGCACGACCTCGATCGGCAGCGGGAACTTGCCGAGCTGGTCGACGGCCTTGCCCTCGTCGACCACGCACACCATCTTCGCCGAGTTGTCGGCGATGATGCGCTCCCAGAGCAGGCAGGCGCCGCCACCCTTGATCATGTGACCGGCGGGGTCGATCTCGTCGGCGCCGTCGACGGTGAGGTCCAGCTTGCCGACCTCGGCCAGCGTGGTCAGCGGCACGCCGACCTCGAGCGCCAGGTCACGGGTGCTGGTCGAGGTGGGCACGCCGACCACGTCGAGGCCGTTGGCCACGGCCTCGCCCAGCGCGCGGACGAACCAGTGCGAAGTGGTGCCCGAGCCCAGGCCGAGCTTCATGCCGTCGCGGATGTAGGCGTCGATGACGGCCGTACCCGCGGCCCACTTCGCCCGGTCCTGCTCGTTACTCGGTTGCATCGCTGCTCAAGTCTCCTGTGGACGCTCCTGCGGATCACCGCCGGCCGGGCCGGGCGGTGGGTTCGACGTCACGGTACATGTGCTGGTCGCAGGCGGTCGCCGGGTCGTGCCCCGTGGTCCCGCGCACCGCCGAGCCGGGTTCCGACGGACCCCGTCGGGGGCTTCGGAATCGATTTGGAAGGACGCACCACCGGGTGACGTCGCGGTGTGCGGGAGATGATGTTGCTCGCGCAACGAAGGTCCGGGTCAGCGACGGTTCAGCGACTTGATCCGAAGCGCTCTCGTGGTCTTGCCGCCGTCGCCGAATCCGGTAGGCTCCGCCGTCCCCGGATCGGAGCCGGGTGTCCGCATCGGAGGGACGCGGGCGAAACTCCCTGCGCTTCAACCGCTTCCGATCTGGCCCAACGCTGTGCCGCGCGTCACGCCCGAACCCCGGATCGCTGCCCGTGGCGCGATCACCGGGTGCCGATCGAGTTGCTGATTCCCTTTCGGGCCGAACAATGGACCCGGTGGGGGTAATCCGGTCGCGGGGCGTCCGGGGGGAATTGAGTGGAAGGACGCTTGAGCCATGCCCTTCTATTCGACGGTGGCCGAGACGGAGATCGCGTGCCCGGCCATGGACGTCTACAGCTACATCACCGATCCGGCCAACTGGGAGGGCGGCCGGCCGGTGGCCGATCCGGGGTGGACGCTCGTGCCACCGGGCAGGAGGCCCGTCGACGACGGCTGGCAGGAGAGTCGGGGGAACCGCTGGGCGATCCTCGACGCCGAACCGGGCCGCCGCTGGATCGTGCGGTCGCGGGGGCTCGACGGCGCCTCGTCGGTGACCATCACCTACAGCTTCTCCGAGGTCGACGGCATGACGCACGTCCTCCGTCACATGGAGATCGAGGTGTCCGAGCACGCCGCGGTCAGCGAGCACGCGCGCGCCGCGTTCGCCTGCTCGCCGCCGAACCGGGAGCTGGTGGTCATCATCAAGCACGCGCTGGAGAAGGCGCGGCGGGTCCCGCTCCCGGACATCCCGCTCCCGGACGTTCCGGTGCCCGCTTCGACCTCGCGCACGGCCTGACGAGCACTTCCTCGTCGAGGAGTTGACATTGCGGGTTGCATCACGCAACCCTACTGGTCAACGCCGCATGACGAGGAGGTCGCGAGCATGGAGTGGACGGGCGCGCGCTACGCGGACGGACCGGCGGTCGAGGTCGAGACCTGGATCGACGCCCTGCCGCAGCGGGTGTGGGAGCTGGTCAGCGACGTGCACCTGCTCGCGCGCTTCAGCGAGGAGCTGCAGGAGGTCGCCTGGCTCGACGGAGCCGTCGAACCGGCGCTCGGAGCCCGCTTCACCGGCCGCAACCGCAACGACGCGCTGGGGGAGTGGACCACGACCTCCCACGTCGTCGAGTTCGAGCCGCACCGCGCCTTCGGCTGGGCCGTCGGCGACGCCGAGCACCCGACCGCGTCCTGGCGCTTCACGCTGGAGGCCGACGGCTGCGGCACGCGGCTGCGCCAGTGGGCTCGGATGGGACCGGCGCGCTCCGGGCTGAGCCTGGCCATCGACCGCATGCCGGACAAGGAGCAGAAGATCGTCTTCGTCCGCCTGCGCGAGTTCGAGCGCGGCATGACCGCCAACCTCACCGGCATCAAGCGGCTCGCCGAGGCGACCGGCTGATGCGCACCGCCACCACCATCGAGGGCTCCGGCGGCGACTGGCGCGAGACCGTAGAGTTCGTCCGCGAAGCCGAGAAGCTCGGCCTGGACATGTGCTGGGTCGCCGAAGCCTGGGGCTCCGACGCCCCGTCCACCCTCGGCTACCTCGCCGCCCGCACCGAGACGATTCGCCTCGGCTCCGGGATCATGCAGCTCGGCACCCGCACGCCGGTCGCCATCGCCCAGGCCGCGATGACGCTGGCCCACCTGTCCGAAGGCCGGTTCCACCTCGGCCTCGGCGCGTCCGGACCGCAGGTCGTCGAGGGGCTGCACGGCGTGGACTTCGCCCGCCCGCTGGGCCGCATGCGGGAGACGGTGCAGGTCGTGCGGCAGGTCTTCGCCGGCGAGAAGGTCCGCCACAGCGGCGAGCACTTCACGATCCCGCGCCCCGGCGAATCCCGGCCGATGCGCGTGTCGATCCCGCCGGTGCAGGTGCCGATCCACCTGGCGACGCTATCGCCGAAGATGCTGGAGCTGACCGGGGAGATCGCCGACGGCTGGCTGGGGACCAGCTTCGTGCCGGAAGGCGCCGACGCCTACTTCGAACACCTCGACGCGGGTCTGGCCCGCGCCGGGCGCACCCGCGCCGACCTGGACATCTGCCAGGGCGCCGAGGTCGCCTTCGCCACCGACCCCGCCGAACTGCGCGACATGCTCGCCGGGCGCAAGAAGCAGCTGGCGTTCTCCCTCGGCGGCATGGGTTCGGCCACCACCAACTTCTACAACCGCGCCTACGCCCGCCAGGGTTGGCGGGAAGCGGCCGAAGCCGTGCGCGAGCGCTGGCAGGCGGGCGACCGCGACGGGGCGGCGGCGCTCGTCACCGACGAGATGGTGCTGGCCACCACCTTGATCGGCACCGAGGAGATGATCCGCGAGCGGTTGCGCGTCTGGCGCGACACCGGCGTGCGCACCGTCCGCTTCTACCCGGCGGGGGAGGACCTGGAGGAGCGGCTGACGACCCTCGGCCGCGCGCTCGACCTCGTCCGGGACCTCTGAGGCTCAGCCGAAGCGGCGCTTGACGTCCGGGCGCTCGGCCAGGCGAGGCGGGTAGCCCGGGCCGAGCCGGGCCGCCGTGTCCTCCGCGCGCAGCGGTTCGCGGCAGGCCGCGCAGACCACCTCGGCGTGGGTGTCGTGGCCGCAGCGCTCGTGGTGCAGCACCACCGGGACGCCCTCGGCCCCCGACAGCCACCGGTCGCCCCAGCGGGCCATCGCCGCCAGCACGCCGTAGAAGTCGCGGCCCTTCTCGGTCGGCACGTAGTCGTAGCGCGGCGGTTCGTCCTGGTAGGCGCGCTTGTCGAGCAGGCCCTCGTCCACCAGGCGGCGCAGCCGCTCGGCGAGGGTGTTGCGGGCGATGCCCAGCGAGGTCTGGAAGTCGTCGAAGCGCCGGACGCCGTAGAAGGCCTCCCGCAGCACCAGCGGGGTCCACTGGTCGCCGAGCAGGTCCAGGGCCCGCGCGATCGAGCAGGGCCAGTGAGCCAGGGACGTGCGCCGCATGCCGCCGAGGATAGCGGGTTGCGCGACGCAACCCGCCTCACTCGATGATGGCCCGCCGGTTGGCGACCTCGATGGTGCCCGCCAGCTCCTGGACCGGCGACGGGCGGCCCAGGTAGTAGCCCTGGGCCTGGTCGCAGCCGAGCCTGCGCAGCACCGCCAGCTGCGCCGGGTTCTCCACGCCCTCGGCGATGACGCCCAGATCGACCGCGTGGGCCATCGCCATGATGCTGGTGACCAGCGCCTCCGAGTCGTGCGAGTGCGCGATGTCGTTGATGAACGACCGGTCGATCTTCAGCGAGTCCAGCGGCAACCGCAGCAACTGCGCCAGCGAGGAGTAGCCGGTGCCGAAGTCGTCGATGGCCAGCCGCACCCCGTACCGCCGCAGCTCCTGGAGCATGTGCGCGGCCGTGGTCGGGTCGTGCATCAGCGCGCTCTCGGTGATCTCCAGCGACAGCGACCGGGCCGGCAACCCGGAACTGCGCAGCGCCTGGTCCACCGCCTCCGGCAGCGCCGGGTCCTCCAGCTGGCGCACCGACAGGTTCGCCTTCACCTGCAGGTCGAGGTCGAAGCGCGAGCGGAACTCCGAGATCTGCTTCACCGCCGTGGACAGCACCCAGCTGCCGATGTGGTGGATCAGGTCGCTCTCCTCGGCCATCGGGATGAACTCCTCCGGCGAGACCGTCCCGTGCTCCGGGTGGGTCCAGCGCAGCAGCCCCTCGACCGCGGCGACCCGGTTGGAGTGCAGGTTCACGATCGGCTGGTAGGCCAGCCACAGCTCGCCCCGGTCGACCGCCGAGCGCAGGTTCTGCTCCAGCTCCAGGTAGCGCTGCAGCCGCTCGCGCAGCTGCACGTCGAAGAACGCCACCCGGCCGCGCCCGCGCGTCTTGGCCTCGTACATCGCCACGTCGGCGTCGCGCAGCACGTCCTCGGCGGTGCGCGTGTCGCCGGGCGGGACCAGGACGATGCCGATGCTGGCGTCGACGTGCAGGTGCCTGCCGTCGACCAGGATCGGCTCGGTGAGCCGCCGCCGGATCCGCTCTGCCAGCGCGTGCAGGCGTCCCGAGTCGTGCTCGTCGTGCACCAGCACGACGAACTCGTCGCCGCCGTGCCTGCCGACGTGCTCGTCGGACCGCATCACCGACCGGAGCCGCTCTCCGGCGACGCGCAGCACCTCGTCACCGACGACGTGCCCCAGCGAATCGTTGATGATCTTGACTTGTCCAGGTCGATGAACATCACGCCGGTCGGTTTCGTGCGGGTCGGCTCGCGCATCGCCGCCTGCAACCGGCGCAGCACCATCGTCCGGTTCGCCAGCCCCGTCAGCGGGTCGTGCGTCGCCTCCCGCTCCAGCTGCTTGCGGAAGGCGCGCGGCTCGGTGATGTCGGTGAACGACACCATCGTGCGGTGCGGCGGCGAGTCCTCCGGCGTCAGGGAACGCGCCGAGATCGCCAGCCACGCGCTGCTGCCGTCCCGGCGCTCGAAGCGCGCGACGCGGCGGTTCTCCGGCTCACCGCTGTAGCGCGTGCGCACCGACGGCGGCTCCGGCAGCTGCTCGCCGTCGTCGTCGTAGGTCACCCACGACTCCGGCGAGCTGCCCAGCAGCTCCTCCTCCCGGAAGCCCAGGATCGCGGCCGCGGCCGGGTTGGTCGTGACGATCCGGCCGCCCTCATCGATGATCAGCACGCCCTCGTCGAGCAGGCTGACCACCGTCGCGTAGCGCTGCTCGGCCGTGCGCCGCGCCGTCTCGTCGGCGCACACCAGCACGTAGCCGTTGCTCATCTCCGCCGCCGAGATCCGCACGAGCACCGGCGAGCCGTCGGCGTGCCGGTGCTTGGCCTCGGTCGTCCCGCCCACCGTGAGCAGCGCCGCCGGGTCGATCCGGGCGCCCACCACCTCGCCGACCGGGCGGCCGCGCGCCTGCTCCGCGGAGTACCCGTAGATCATCTCGGCGGCGGGGTTCCAGCTGGTCACCACGCCGTCCCAGGACGTGGCGATGATGGCGTTGCTGACGTGCTCCACCAGCGCCGCCTGGTACCGCAGCGCCGCCTCCGCGGCCCGCTGCGCGGTCACGTCGTGCAGGATCACCTGGAACGCCGGCCGCCCGTGCCAGCTGGTGCGCACCGCGACCGACTCGACCAGCATCCGCGAGCCGTCGACCCGGATCATCTCGGCTTCGGCCGGCTCGGTCGTCGTCCCCGGCTCGTTGGCCACCGACAAGCGCGAGAACAACCCCGCCCGGGAGTGCTCGGCGACGAACTTGGTGATGGGATGCCCGACGACCTCGTCGGGGGAGGAGGCGCGCATCATCCGCACGCCCGCCGGGTTGACGTAGACGGTGACCCCGTCCTGGTGCACGCACACGGCGTCCGGGTTGAGCTCGATGAGCCGCCGGTATCGGTCGGCGATGTCGGTGTCCAGCCGCTGGTCGCGCAACGGCGGCGCCGCGTCCACGGCGATCCCGACCAGGCACCTCTCCCCCCGGTAGTGGGTGGTGCTGCAGCGCAGGAACGCCGAGCGCGCCTCGCCCGAGGCCGTCAGGAACGGCTCCTCCAGGGCTTGCGAGTCCGGGGCCTGGCGGGTCTCGGCGGAGTGCACCAGCGGCGAGACCAGCTCCAGCAGGCGGGTCCGGATCTGCTGCAGGTCGTCCTCGTCGACCTGCAGCAGCCCCGCCATGCCCGCCGACCAGTGCAGCTCGCCGTCGGAGAACCGGTAGGACCAAGCGGCGGCGCGGTTGACCCGGCATGCCAGGTCGTTGAGCCCCTCGTCCAGACCGGCCGCGTCGTCCAACCGGTAGCTCTCAACCATGGCCCTCCGCTTCCCAGGCGAACGCCGCCGACACCCTAGTCGGCCTTCCGTGCGCGCGCTGCTCGGGCTGCCCGCCCGGTACCCGGGCGGGCGGGACGAGCGGATCAGCTGTGCTGCACCGCGGCCTGCGGGGCGCGGGCGAACCTGTCGATCTCCACGCCAGGGCCGACGTCGGTCAGCCGGACTGCCACCTGCTCGTTGTCGATGGTGAACGCTTCGTACGAGAACTTCCAACCGGTCGCGTCGACGTGCTCGCCCCACGCCCGGTACTCGCCGAACTGCCAACCCGGGTAGTTGAAGAACTCGTCGAACACCACGACGCTGCCCTTGCGCAGCCGCGGGCCCACCAGCTCCAGCACCGTCTTGGTGGACGAGTAGATGTCGCAGTCGACGTGCAGGAACGCCACCGGGCCCGGGTGGGCGTCCAGGAAGCGCGGCAACGTCTGGTCGAACCAGCCGACGACCAGCTCGGCGCCCTCGACCTGCGGCGGCCCGTCCGGAAGCATCTCGCCGCCGAACGTGCCCTCCGGGAACCCGGCGCGCCAGTGCTCCGGCAGACCCTCGAAGGAGTCGAAGCCGTAGACGTCGACGCCCTTGCGGGAGCGGGCGATCTCGGTGAGCGTCTTGCCGGAGTACACGCCGAACTCCAGGGCCATGCCCTCGGCCGGGGCCAGCGACAGCGCGTGGTTGAGGGTGGCGATGGGGTCCGGCAGCATCCGAGCCGAGGCCATCTCCTGGTGCACCAGCCGCGCGGTGGACACCGCGGCGTCGCGCTCACCCGCGGCGAACAGGTCGCGGCGCGAGCGCATCTCGAAGTCGCGGGTGGCGTTGACCGCGCGGTCGACCTCGGGGCGGACCACGCCCGCGACGGCCTCGGACACCGCACGCTGCAACTTCTCCCGTGCGGCGACCCGCACGGGGTTGAGGACGCGGGACAGCATGTTCACGATCTACTCCTTGGCAGCGTTGGTTTCGTCGAGCTGGAACAGGCGGGTCCAGTTCGTCCTGTCGGTGAGCGCGCGGTGGCCGTCGCGCCACGCGCCCCGCGCCCGGTCTCCTTCGCGGCGCAGCCGCAGCGCCGTGCGCAGGGCCTTCGCGCCGATGCGACGGAGCTCGTCGCGGTCGACCCGGCGGACCGACACCGATTCCTGGGAGGCGTCGGTGACCACCGCGGTCTCGAACAACCCGACGTGCCACCAGTGGGCGTCGCCGGACGGGATGGAGGCGGCACCGCCGACCTTGCCGCGCAGGTGCCAGATCAGGCGCTTGGCCAGCACCAACCGACGGCGGGCCGGGTGCGGTCCGGCCTTGGCGATGGGTCGCGAGGCCCCGCGCAGCCCCGGCACCTGCGAGGGCGCGTACCGCGCGGTCTCGGGGTGGGCGGCGCGGATCCGCGCGATCCGGGCGAGCGTGTCGGCGTCACCGTCGCGCAGGACGCCGGGACCGGCCAGGAAGTCCTCGACCGCGGCGATCAGCACCTCGGCCTGGGCGTAGCGCATCGACACCAGGCACTCGGCGGTCCAGCGCAGGAAGACCTTCGCGCTCGCCGCGCCGCTGAAGTCGCCGTGCAGCGCGTCGATGATCAGCGCGTTGCGCAGGGTGAAGTACCGGACCCAGCTCTCCTCGTCCTTCCAGTCGAAGTCGGCGTGCCACACCGCCGCGCCGGGCAGCGTCACGGTCGCGTGGCCCCGGCCCCGGATGCGGTAGCCGAACTCCACGTCGTCCCACTGGAAGAACATCGGGATGGGGTAGCCAGCGTCGCGCACGATCTCCGAGGGCAGCAGGCAGCACCACCAGGCGTTGTAGTCGGCGTCGACGCGCCGGTCCTGCAGCTGCTCGGTCAGGTCGGCCCGGTCGAGACCGCCGTCGACGGCCAGGCCGGGTTCGATGGTGGTGAACCGGGCGTGCTCGGCGGAGACGTGGATCTGGTACGGGTGCAGCAGCTGCAGCATCTGCGACCCGACGACGGTCGGTTCCACGGCCGAGTCGGCGAACGTCGTCATCCGCACCACCGTGTCCGGCTCCAGCAGGATGTCGTCGTCCATGAACAGGGTGTTGAGCACGGCGTCGTCGTCGGCGAGCGACTCGTGCAGGCCGCGGGTGAAACCGCCCGCGCCGCCGAGGTTGCGCTGGCGCACGTAGTGCATCCGGCCGCCGAACATGTCGCGAACCGACTCGAACGGCTCGCGGGATTCGAGGGTGTCGTCGCCCTGATCGACCACGTAGACGTCCGACAGCGCGCTCATCGCGGCCGGGTCGGCGGCCAGCGCGCGCAGCGTGTTCAGGCAGTCGTCGGGCCTGTTGTGCGTGCACAGCACGGCGGTGGTGGGGCGGCTGCGGTGCGGGTGGGGGACCAGCCACTCGACGTCGGCGACCTGCAGCGGGTCGGCCTCGGTGATCAGCTCCAGCCAGATCGCGCCGCCGTCGACGAACTTGCCGATGCCCACGGTCCACTGCGCGCGCGTCTCGGTGGTGCCCGCGACGCGCGCGGTGTGCAGCGTGCGGGTGCCGCCCCGGGAGTCGGAGGCCATGACGCGCACGATCCCGGCGCCGCTGACGCTGGCCCGCACGGTCACCTCGGTGACGGCGGTCCAGCGCTGCCAGTAGCTGGCGGGGAAGCGCCCGAAGTAGGTCGAGGTGGACACGGTGCTGTGCGGGTGAACCGTGACCGCGCCGCGGTGCCGGGTGGCCGCGCCGTCCTCGATCTTGGCGTAGAGATCGACGGGCAGGCTGGCGAACGGAGGCGTGAAGAACGTCCGCATGGCTATCGCCGGGCCGTGGTCCTCAGGTGTGGGTGCCGCCTGTCGGCCGGTCGGGAGCACCTCGGTGTCGTTCACTTCACGGAAGCCGCCAACAAGTGTCATGAGCGCCGCATTCTTCAACTGTGATCTCAATGGATGGTCAAGAATGTTTATCGCGTTCATGGCGGCCGACCTTGACGACGCGACGGCGCCTCACGCGGAAATCACCTCTTCCGGTGAAAATCGGGAAGGCCGAGGTCCGGCGCGGTTTCGCGCCCCGCGCGGCCGGTGGGGCGGTTGACAAAGCGGTCGGCGGTCACCAGAATTTTCAGCACGCCGGGTTCGACCGACTCGATGCGCTCCGATCCGGGGCGCGACCGCTGGCTGAGAGGCGCTGCAACGGACGTCACGTCCGCCACGCTCGGCCGGCGGGGTAAAGGGACAGCACGGTAAGGGCGCCTCCTGACGGAGGTGCCTTTTTTGATGTCGCGAGGGGGATCGCGGCCACCGGCCGACGTGCGAACGCCGTGGAGTCTCCGGCGTCGTGCCGCCTGCGCGTGATCGCGGTCGGCGTCTTCCACCTGATGGGTCCGCTGTGGACTGAGTTGTCGATGAATCGTGCTATGCGAGAAGAGGAATCATGAGCGTGAAGCTTCAGCAGGTGGGCGGACTGGAGTTCGCCGTGCGCGACCTGAAGCTGGCGGAGGCGGGTCGTCACCAGATCCGCCTGGCCGAGCACGAGATGCCGGGTCTGATGGCCACGCGGAAGGAATACGCCGACTCC
Organism: Saccharopolyspora sp. ID03-671; assembly: GCF_045278815.1. NCBI lineage: Bacteria > Bacillati > Actinomycetota > Actinomycetes > Pseudonocardiales > Pseudonocardiaceae > Saccharopolyspora > Saccharopolyspora sp. ID03-671. The sequence continues at coordinate 764,390 of NZ_CP134054.1, read as the reverse complement.
CAGCCGCTCAAGGGCGCCCGGATTGCGGGTTCGTTGCACATGACGGTGCAGACGGCTGTGTTGATCGAGACCCTGGTCGCTCTGGGTGCGGATGTGCGTTGGGTGTCGTGCAACATCTTCTCCACTCAGGACGAGGCTGCGGCTGCGGTCGTGGTGGGTCCGAACGGGACTGCGGAGAAGCCTGCTGGTGTTCCGGTGTTCGCGTGGAAGGGCGAGACGCTGGAGGACTACTGGTGGTGCACCGATCAGCTGTGGGACTTCGGTGACGGCAAGGTCGCCAACATGATCCTCGACGATGGTGGTGACGCGACGCTGCTGGTGCACAAGGGTGTCGAGTTCGAGGCTGCGGGTGCGGTGCCGCAGCCGAGTGCGGATGACCCGGAGGAGTTCAAGGTCGTTCTGGAGACTCTGCGCAAGTCGGTCGCCAACGACAAGCAGCGGTTCACCAAGCTGGCGGCTGAGATCAAGGGTGTCACCGAGGAAACCACGACCGGTGTGCACAAGCTCTACGAGCTGGTGAAGTCCGAGGAGCTGTTGTTCCCGGCGATCAACGTCAACGACTCGGTGACGAAGTCGAAGTTCGACAACAAGTACGGGTGCCGTCACTCGCTGGTGGATGGCATCAACCGGGCCACCGATGTGCTCATCGGCGGTAAGGTCGCGGTGATCTGCGGTTTCGGTGATGTCGGTAAGGGTTCGGCGGAGTCGTTGCGGGGTCAGGGTGCTCGGGTGATCGTGACCGAGATCGACCCGATCTGCGCGCTGCAGGCGGCGATGGAGGGCTACGAGGTCAAGACGCTTGAGGATGTCGTGGAGTACGCCGACATCTTCATCACGACGACGGGTAATTACGACATCATCAAGGCCGAGCACATGGCCAAGATGAAGCACCAGGCGATCGTGGGCAACATCGGTCATTTCGACAACGAGATCGACATGGCGGGTCTGGAGAAGACCCCGGGTGTGACCAAGCAGGAGATCAAGCCGCAGGTGCACGAGTACACCTTCGATGATGGGCACAGCATCATCGTGCTGTCGGAGGGTCGTCTGCTGAACCTGGGCAACGCCACGGGTCACCCGTCGTTTGTGATGTCGAACAGCTTCACCAACCAGACGATCGCGCAGATCGAGCTGTTCACCAAGCCGGGCGAGTACGGCAAGGACGTCTACGTGCTGCCCAAGCACCTGGACGAGAAGGTCGCTCGTCTGCACCTGGACGCGCTGGGTGTGAAGCTGACCAAGCTCACCAAGGAGCAGGCGGCCTACATCGGCGTCGACGTCGAGGGCCCGTACAAGCCCGAGCACTACCGCTACTGAGCAACCAGCCGTGAGTCTCCCGGCCCCCCACCACTCCCGGGAGGCTCACGGCTGGCCGTGTATCGCGCGGGCAACGGCGCCTGCGCCGCAGGGAAATTCGGCGCTGCATCCGGCGAAAGGTCGGGTGCAGCGCCGTTTTCAGTCGATCAGCAGTTCCGCCGGATCGCGGCGCGGGGTCTCCGGCACGGGGGAGCCGTAGCCGAAGCGCAGCACGGCCTGCGGCTGCAGCGACCCGCCCAGCATCCGGCGCAGCTCGTCGCGCGTGTCCTGCACCTCGACGACCTGCGACAGCAGCGAGGCCGACAGGCCGTGCGCGCAGGCCGTGAGCAGCACCCGCTGCATCGCCTGACCGGCCCGGACGTCGTCGGCGCGGCTGTCGTGGTGCGAGCACAGCACCGCCAGCAGCGGATCGCGCTCGAAGTCCTTGCCCGCCACCCGTTCCGGTGCCGAACCGCCCGAGAAGTCCCGCACCACCCACAGGTCCTGGGGCTCCGGGCGAGGACCGGCGGAGGCCGTCGGAACCCCTTCGCTCACCTGGCGCGAACGCCCGGTCCAGCGCTCCAGCTCCGCGCGGAAGCGCTCGTCGTCGAGCTGGACCCGGTGCGCCCGCTGCGCCAGCTCGGCGAAGGCGTCGAGCTCGGTGCGGGCCAGCACGTGCAGCCATCCCTGCTCCCGCTGCGCGGCGTTGATCAGCGCGTGCCGGTCGGTGGTCGAGACGGGGATCTCCTGGAACGGGCGGCGGTTGGTGCGGCGACGCGGGATCGCGTCGTGGAGCTCGCGCTCGGCCGGGGCCTGCTCGGCCCGGCCCCCGTCGCGGACCTCCGCGAGCACCGTCGGCGCGCTCATCGACGACGGCGGATCGACCACCGGCCGCAGGCCCTCGTGCTCCAGCGCCAGCCGCAGGTTCAGCAACGCCGCCCCGCACGACAGGCGCAGCTCGCGGTCGTCGGGATCGGTGGCGGGCAACCGCCGCTGCGGATCGGCGTGCACCTCGATGACGTGTTCGCCGAGCCGGAACAGCCACGGCTGCCGGTTGTGCAGCGACGGGGCGAGCCCGGCGCAGCGGATCACGTGCTCGGTGCGCTCGGGCGGCAAGCCCAACGCCGTCGGAAAAGTCATGGCCAGCCCCTCGACGTGTCCGGCCGCACAACGCCATCCGAGTCTGGCAGAGCCCCGGCTAGCCCGCCGGGTGTGCGGTGCGCGCGGTCGAGCCGCGCACCACGAGCTCGCTGGGGAAGCGCTCCTCGCGGGCAGGCAGATCGCGGTCGTCGATGCGCTCCAGCAGCAGCCGGACCGCGGCGCGCGCCATCTCGGCGATGGGCTGGCGCACGGTGGTGACGTCGTAGGAGTCCCACGCCGTCATCGCGATGTCGTCGTAGCCGACCACCCACACGTCCTCCGGGACGCGGCGGCCCAGCGAGACCGCACCGTCGACGGCGCCCAGCGCGGTGAGGTCGTTGGCGCAGAACACCGCCGTGGGCGGGTCGGGCAGCTCCAGCAGGTCGCGCATCGCGGTGCGCGCGACGTCGTGGGCGAACCCGCTCGGGACGCTGAGCTCGGCGGCCAGCGGGTGGCCGAGCTCGGCGAGGCGCTCGCGGAACCCCTGCTCGCGGTGCCGGGCGGTGCTGGGCAGCTCCGGCCCGGCCAGGAACCCGATGCGGGTGTGGCCGGTGGCCACCAGGTAGTCGGCGACCGCGCGGCCGCCGCCGAGGTTGTCGGTGGTGACCTGATCGCAGTCGAGCTCGTCGAGGCCGCGGTGCAGCAGCACGATCGGGGCGGAGCGGTCCACCGCGTCGGTGAGCTGGGGCGTCGGCTCGGTGACGGTGGTGAAGATCAGGCCGTCGGCGGTGCCCTCGTCCAGCGACTCCAGCGCGCCGGACCCGTCCGCGCCGTTCCACAGCACCATGCGCTGCCCCGCGGCGTCGAGGGCTTCGGCGACGGCTTCCAGCAGCTGCGGGTAGAAGGGGTTGGTGATGTCGGCGACGACCACCCCGACGGTCGCCGTGCGCCGGGTGCGCATGGTGCGCGCGGCGGCGTGCGGCCGGTAACCGGCCTCGCGCATCGCGGCCAGCACGCGCTCCCGGGTCTGCGGGGCGACCTTGCCGTTGTCCTGCAGGACTCGGGACACGGTCATCTGGGACACGCCGGCCAGCCGTGCCACGTCCCGGCTGGTGACCACCGGGCACCTCCTTCGCGTCTGCACCGAGGAAGGCCATCCTACGGGGTTTACGTAAACACCCGCGCCGCCTAGGGTGCGTGTGTACGTAAACATCCTGGGAGGGACACATGACGTTCGCGCTGAAGCGGGCCGCGGAGAGCTCGGCGGCCACCACGACCTCGCTGCCCGACGTGCAGGAGAAGGTCGCCGCGATCATCGCCGACATCCGCGAGCGCGGGGACGAGGCGGTCCGCGAGTGCTCGGCCCGCTTCGACAAGTGGGAGCCGGAGGCGTTCCGGCTCTCGCGAGCTCAGATCGACGAGATCATGGCCCGGGTGCCCGACCAGGTCATCGCGGACATCGAGTTCGTCCAGCAGCAGGTGCGCGGCTTCGCCGAGAAGCAGCTGGAGTCGATGCGCGAGATCGAGGTCGAGACGCTGCCGGGCGTGCACCTGGGGCAGAAGCACATCCCGGTCGCCGCGGCGGGCGCCTACGTGCCGGGCGGGCGCTACCCGCTGCTGGCCTCGGCGCACATGACGATCCTGACCGCCAAGGCCGCCGGGGTGCCGCGCGTCATCGCCTGCACGCCCCCGATCCGCGGCGAGGTGCCCGACGCCACCGTCGCGGCCATGCACCTGGCCGGTGCCGATGAGATCTACCTGCTCGGCGGTGTGCAGGCGGTGGTGAGCATGGCGCTGGGCACCGAGACGATCGAGCCGGTCGACATGCTCGCCGGACCCGGCAACGCCTTCGTCGCCGAGGCCAAGCGCCAGCTCTACGGCGAGATCGGCATCGACCTGTTCGCCGGGCCGACCGAGGTCCTCATCGTCGCCGACGAGACCGCGGACCCGTTCGTGGTGGCCGTCGACCTGCTCAGCCAGGCCGAGCACGGTCCCGACTCGCCCGCGGTGCTCATCACCACCTCGGAAGCCCTGGGCCGCAGCGTGGTCGAGCACGTCGACGCCCTGCTGCCGGACATGCCCACGCGCGACAACGCCGAGCCGGCCTGGCGCGACCACGGCGAGGTGCACGTGGTGGCCGACCTCGACGAGGCCTACCGGCTCGCCGACGCCTACGCGAGCGAGCACGTGCAGATCCTCACCCGGCAGCCCCGCGAGGCCCTGGAGAAGATGCGCAACTACGGCGCGCTGTTCCTGGGCGAGGGGACCTGCGTGTCCTACGGCGACAAGGTGATCGGCACCAACCACGTGCTGCCCACCCGGGGTGCCGCCCGTTACACCGGCGGTCTGTGGGTCGGCAAGTACCTCAAGACCGTGACCTACCAGGAGGTCACCGACACCGCCGCCAGCGCCCGCCTCGGAGAGGTCTGCGGCCGCGCCGCCCGCGTCGAGCTCTTCGAGGGCCACGCCCGCTCCGGCGACGTCCGCGCCGCCAAGTACGGCACAGCGGACCTCCCCTGGGCGCCCAACGCGCCCGCACGCTCCTGACCGCAGCGGGTGTCCACGATTTCAATGGAGATCGGGTTCCTGATCTCCATTGAAATCGTGGGCCGTCAGCGGGTGAAGACGCCGATTCCGTTGGCGACGGGGCGTTGTTCACCGTCGGAGGGGGCGTTGCGGACCGTGGCCAGCGGGGTGCCGGGGGTTCTGACGGCCATCGTGGTCGAGCCCCCGCCGTCGAGGTTGACCGCGTCGGTGGCCCCGAGATCGGTCAGCAGGCCCGCGGTTTCGGCGAGGTTGAGCCCGGTGCTGGCGGGGGAGCGGCCGTCGACGACGACCAGGTGCACGAGGCGGCCGTCGTCCCCGATGCCCGCGGCGGTGCGCGGGGCGAGTTCGGCGGTGTCCAGGCCGGGGATCGGGGTGCCGTCGCGCATGATCGGCGTGGCCCCGACCGCGAACGACAGGGGCATCCCGTCGGCGGGTACCAGAGCGGTGCGGACCCTGACGGGGTCGCCGGGGTCGAGGGCTTCCAGTACCGCGTCGCCCGCCTCCCGGCCGACCAGGACGACCGTGTCGTCCGGGATCGGGCCCGCGCCCGGCAGATCGGTCTCGGAGCGCACGACGCCGTCGGTGATCACCACCTCCTCGGTGGCGGTGCTGCACGGCGCGGAGCGGTCGGTGTCGGTGCCGCAGACCGAGCGGGCGCGGGAGACCTCGCCCCAGTCGTCGGTGTAGGCGCCGACGCCGTCGACCGGCAGCGCGTACTGGTTGAGCCCCTCGACGTCCACCACCCCGCCCGGCCAGATCGCCGAACCGGTCACCGAGAGCCGGGAAAGCCTTGCCCTGCCGTCGATCCCCACCGCGAAGACGTCCTCATCGGACGTTCCCTCCGGCAGGGCGGGGCCGAACCGCTGGCCGTCGGGAACCGCGCCCTTGAGCGCCTCGCCACCGGCGATCTCCGGGCCCACCGACGAGCTCGTCGGCACCACGCCCGGGTGCTCCTCGCTGATGTTGAAGAAGTCGCCGTTCACCCCCGCCACCGCGCCCGCCGCGTTGGTCTGGTCGGCGATCTCGTCCTTCGCCGCCACCGAACCCGGGTGCAGCAGGCCGAGTTTCGCGTTGGGATCGCTCAGATCGACCGTCACCACGTGGCCGAGCACGGGGCCGTGGGCGGTGGACAGCTGGAACGGCCGGTAGCTGACCCCCGGTCCGATCACGACCTCGCCGTCCTGCGCGGCCGCCGGTATCGGCGAGGCGAGCGCCCCGCAGGTCAGCAGGACCGCGAGCAGGCGGGCACCACGACCGGCCACCATCCGAGAACCTCCCAGCACTCCGGTGATCGCGCTCACTCAAGCAGCCGGTCGTGAACGCGTGGTGTGCTTGGAAAGAACTCGACGTGCAGCGAGCCCGAAGGGCACGAGCGGTTACCGCCGTTGGCGCAACGTGAATGGGCTGGCTCGGGCCTTGATCTCGCGTCCGGGTTTGGGCAAGCTGGAGCGCGCAAACGCGGGCGGTCGGGGGCCCGGCGCGAATGTGAGCCGGGTATGCGTCCGAGAGGAATCATGCGGACGCCCTGTGGAGGCCGGACTACATGCTGACCCCTGATGACGTGCGGAATGTCGTCTTCGGCCGGGCCTGGCGCAAGGAGCGCGGGTACGACGAGGCCGAGGTCGATCACTTCCTGGGTCGGGTCGAGGCCACGCTGCGCGGTAAACGACTGGTGACCGCGCGCGACGTGCTGACGATGCACTTCAGCCCGCGCAAGCGCGGCGGGCGCGCCTACAAGAAGAACCAGGTCGACGAGTTCCTGGACAAGGTCGCGCTGACCCTGATGAAGCTGGAGGTGCGCGCCGAGGAGCGCGGCAAGTCGCGCTCGGCGGAGGACGGTGTCCGTGGCGAGCGAGCCGCGCGCAAGCCCGACGAGATCCGCCCGAAGTCCGAGGAGACCGGGAGCACCCCGCTGCCCAAGCGCCACGTGAGGGAACCAAGCGGTCCGGCCCCCAGCGGTCCGGCTCGGATCGAACCGGCGCACAACGCCGCGGCGCAGGTCGAACCCGCCCCGGTCGTCGAGCGGGCGCCGGAGGAACCGGGACGCCCGGAGCGCTTCCGCGGCCTGCAGCCGGCGACCTCGCAGAGCTCGGCGCTGGACAAGGCCGAGGTCGACGCGTTCATGGACCGGGTCCAGGCCACCCTGCGCGGCATGGACGACCTCACGCCCAACGACGTGCTCAACGCCCGGTTCAACCCGCCCGCACCCGGCATGCCCGGCTACGACGAGGCCGGGGTGCTGGCGTTCCTGGTGATGGTGTCCTCCAGCATCCGCAACATCACCCGCACCAACATGCGCGCGGTGACCACCGGCACGAACCTCCCGCCGGTGACCGCCACGGGCACCCAGATGCGGCCGGTCACCGGCACCGGGACCAACATGCGTCCCGTCGGCACCGGCACCAACCTGCCGTCCGCGACCGGGACCGGGACGAACCTGCCCCCGGTGGCCGCGCAGACCGGGGCGTTCCCCACCCACGCCGGCGACGGCACCCGCCCGCCCCGGCAGCGGATGATCCCCGGACGGCGTCGGCCCCCGCGCCGCTGAAGCGGGCGCTGAAGCGGGCGCGGAAACGGCCTGTGCGGACCGCGGTGGTGCGGTAGCGTTCCGCGCCGTGGAGCGCTCGGAGAAGCTGCGGCGGTACTGGGACCGGTCGGCGCCCTCCTACGACGGCGTCATGGCCCGCTTCGACCGCTACCTGGCCGGCGACAGCAGGCGGTGGATCTGCTCGCGAGCCGGTGGTGACGTGCTGGAGGTCGCGATCGGCACCGGCCTCAACCTGCCGCTCTACCCGGCGGGCACGCACCTGACCGGCGTCGAGTGGAGTCCCGGGATGCTGGACCTCGCGCGGCGCCGCAACGACGAGCTCGGCACCGGCGCCGAACTGCGCGAGGGCGACGCCCGCGCGCTGCAGTTCCCCGACGGCGCGTTCGATACCGTGGTCTGCACGTTCTCGCTGTGCGCGATCCCCGACCACGAGCAGGCGATCACCGAGATGCACCGGGTGCTGCGGCCCGGCGGGTTGCTGCTGCTGGCCGACCACGTGGTCAGCACCGCGTGGCCGGTCCGGCTGCTGCAGCGGGCGGCCGAGCTGGTCACGGTGCCGATGGGCGGCGAGCACTTCCGCCGCCGCCCGTCCCGGCACCTGGCCGCCGCGGGCTTCGAGGTGGTCGAATCCGAGCGCTTCAAGCTCGGCCTCATCGAACGCCTCGCGGCCCGCAGGCGCGGCTGACTCAGCTGGACGCGATCGCCTTGATCACCGCCTCCTGGAAGGCGGGCAGGTCGCCCGGATTGCGGCTGGTCACCAGGTTGTCGTCGACGACGACCTCCTGGTCGGTGACCTCCCCGCCCGCGTTGCGGATGTCGGTGCGGATGCTGGGGAACGACGTGAGCTGCCGTCCCCGCACCACACCTGCCTCCACCAGCGTCCACGGGCCGTGGCAGATCGCGCCCACGGGTTTGCCCGAGGCGACGAAGTCCCGCACGAACGACACCGCCGTCCCGTCGCGGCGCAGCTGGTCGGGATTGATGGTGCCGCCGGGCAGGACCAGCGCGTCGTAGTCGCGCACCGACACCTGCGAGACCTCCCGGTCCACCGGGAACCGGTCGGCCTTGTCGATGTCGCCGTTCATCGCCTGGATCTCGCCGGAGTGCAGCGACACGAGATCGACCTGTGCGCCCGCCTGTTCGAGCGCCTGGCGGGGCCCGGTCAGCTCGACCTGCTCCACGCCGTCGGCGGCCAGGACGACGACCTTCCTGCCGGTGAGTTCGTCAACCATCGTCGAAACCTCCTTCACGGGTACCCGACGGCTCAGGTACCCGTGGAGGAGGCGCGTCAAACCAGTCCACTGGGGACGGTGTCAGCCGCCGATCTCGGCCTTCCACGCCGACTTCCGCTCGTCGTCGACGAAGCAGGCGTCGAAGGAGTTGCGCGCCAGCGTGGCCACCTGCTCCTCGGTGATGCCCAGCTCGCGGCGCAGCGCCGCGAAGTTGTCGTCGACGTAGCCGCCGAAGTACGCGGGATCGTCGCTGTTGACGCACACCAGCAGGCCCTCGTCGAGCATCGCGGGCAGCACGTGGTCGGAGAGCTTGTCGACCGTCCGCAGCGCCACGTTCGACAGCGGGCACACGGTCAGCGGGATCTGCTCGTCGCGCAGCCGCGCCACCAGCTCCGGGTCCTCCATCGCGCGGATGCCGTGGTCGATGCGCTCGACGCCGAGCACGTCCAGGGCGTCGCGCACGTAGTCCGGCCCGCCCTCCTCGCCGGCGTGGGCGACCCGGTGCAGGCCCTCGGCCGCCGCCCGCCGGTAGACCTCGGCGAACGGCGCCGGCGGGTGGCCGACCTCCGCCGAGTCCAGCCCGACGCCGATGAAGCGCTCCCGGTAGGGCATCGCCATCCGCAGCGTCTCGGCCGCCGCCTCCGGCCCCAGGTCCCGCAGGAAGCACAGGATGAGGTCGGTGGAGATCGGCGAGTCGCGCAGCGCGCCGCCGATGCCCTCGAACACCGCGCCCAGCGGCACGTCGTTGTTCAGGTGCACCTGCGGGTCGAAGAAGATCTCCGCCCGCCGCACCCCGGCCTTCTCGGCGCGCGCGAGGTAGGCGCTGGTCAGGTCGTAGAAGTCCTGGTCGGTGCGCAGCACCGGCAGGTTCGCGTAGTAGAGGTCCAGGAACGACTGCAGATCGTTGAAGTCGTACTTCGCCCGAAGCTCGTCGAGATCGCTGGTGGGCAGCGCGACGCCGTTGCGCGCGGCCAGCTCGACCAGCATCTCCGGTTCGAGCGTTCCCTCGATGTGAATGTGCAGTTCCGCAGTCGGCAACATGTGTGATTCCTCCCCGGTCCCAACCTACCGGTGCGGCGGGCCGGGCTCGCCGGTGACCTCCACGCAGGTCAGGCCGTCGGATGCGGCCAGGCTGCCGGTCAGCTCGCGCGCCCGCTCCTGCCCGAGGTCCGCGCAGGGCACGTACCGGCCGTCGACCAGCAGCGGGCGGCGGATCGCGCCCAGCGCGCCGTAGGCCAGCACGTCCGAGACCGGGCCGGTCTCCAGCTCGACGCGTTCGGGTCCGCGCAACCGCACCAGGCGGTAGCGCTCGCCCCGGCCCTCGCAGACGTCGAGGACCCGGCGCTGCTCGGCGGTGGCCAGCCACACCGCGTGGTGCTCGACGACTCCGGGTGCGCCGACCAGCACCGCCGGGCGCTGCCCGTCGCGGGCCCGCACCCCGGAGGCCCACACCGCCGACAGGCCGGTGCAGCGCGCGCGGAGCACCACGACCGGGCCGTCCAGCCCCAGCTCCTCGCGCAGCCACGTGATCTTGCTCGGGCAGGCGTTGGAGCCGTAGGCCAGCACCGGCCACCGCGCCGCCAGCGGCTCGTCGAGCACGTCGTCCAGGCAGCCGGGCCCGACCCGCCAGCCGGAGGGCTGCGAGGCGTCGGGGGAGAGCCGCCAGCCCTGCCCGTCGACCTGCAGGAACGAGTGGTCGGGACGGGCACCCGGATACGGATCGGCCGGGAAGTCGGCATCGCGGAAAGTGGCCGGTCCCAACGCGTTCACCGGACCAACATGCCTGGCTCGCGGCGGTTCGCGCAAGGCGCACGAGCGTTTAAGGTGCCCGCCAGCGAGATCGTCGAGGAGGACGAACATGGTCGAGACCGTTCGCGGGCAGGTGCCGGTTGACCAGCTGGGCACCGTGCTGATGCACGAGCACGTCTTCGTGCTCAACGAGGAGATCCGCCGCAACTACCCGGAGTTCTGGGACGAGGAGGCGCGGGTCGCCGACGCGATCCGCAGGCTGCGGGAGCTCGCCGGGCGCGGCGTGGACACGATCGTGGACCCGACCGTGATCGGGCTCGGCCGCGACGTCGAGCGCGTCGCGCGCATCAACGCCGAGGTCGACCTCAACATCATCGCCGCCACCGGCCTCTACACCTACGACTCGGTGCCGTTCTTCTTCCGGATGCACGGGCCCGGAACGCTGCTCGGGGGCGACGACCTGATGGTGCGAATGTTCGTAAAGGACATCACCGAGGGCATCGCCGGAACCGGCATCAAGGCCGCGTTCCTCAAGTGCGCCATCGAGGAGGAGCTCACCCCGGACGTGGAGCGCGTGCTCAACGCCGTCGCCGAGGCCCACAACCGCACCGGCGTCCCGATCACCGTGCACACCAGCCCGGGGCACCGCACCGGTCTGGTCGCCCAGGAGGTGCTGCGGCGCAACGGGGTCGACCTCGGCCGGGTCGTCGTCGGCCACAGCGGCGACACCACCGACACCGACTACCTGCGCGAGCTCATCGACAACGGCTCCTTCATCGGCATGGACCGCTTCGGCCTCGACGTCCTGCTGCCCACCGACGACCGGGTGGCCACCATCGCCGAGCTCGCGGGCCAGGGCCTGGCCGACCGGATGGTGCTGGCCCACGACGCCTCCTGCCACATCGACTGGTTCCCGGAGGGCCTGGTCGAGGAGGCGATGCCGAACTGGAACTTCACCCACATCCACGACGTGGTGCTGCCCGCGCTGCGCGAGGCCGGGGTCACCGAGGACCAGCTGACGACGATGCTGGTCGACAACCCGCGCCGGTACTTCAGCTGATCACCGCGGCCGCGCCGGAGGAGATCCGGTGCGGCCGTTTACAAAGCGGGTGCGCTCACCTACTTTCGGACCGAGATCGTCCGGAAGGGTGTCAGATGAGCAGTCGCAGTGACCTGCCCGCGCACCGCAGGGCCGCGATCGCCGGGCTCGGCATGACCGAGATGGGCAAGGTCTACGGCCGCACCGCGCAGCAGTTCGCCGCCGAGGCGGTCCGGCGCGCCGCGGACGACGCCGGGCTGGGTCTCGGCGACGTCGACGGCCTGCTGGTGTCGGCGGGCCTGGGCGGGGGAGTGGACCTGAGCCTGCAGGACGACCTGGGGCTGGAGGACCTGCGGCTGCTCAGCCAGATGCAGTCCTTCGGCTCCACGGCAGGGGCGATGGTCCAGCACGCGGCGATGGCCGTCGAGGCGGGCATGGCCGACACCGTGGCCTGCGTGTTCGCCGACGCCCCGCTGCGCGAGGGCGCCTCCTCGGGTGCGGCCTACGGGAGCGAGCGCTACTCGCCGAGCGGCTGGGGCGGGCTGATCGCCACCAGCGGTTTCAGCGGCCCGAACTCGTTCTACGCGCTGGCCGCCCGCCGCCACATGCAGGCCTACGGCACGACGAGCAAGCAGCTCGGCGAGATCGCCGTCGCGCAGCGCGCCTGGGCGGCGCTGAACCCGCTCGCCCGGTTCCGGGACCCGATCGACATCGCCGACCACCAGGAATCGCGCATGGTCGCCGAGCCGTTCCACCTGCTGGACTGCTGCATGGTCTCCAACGGCGGGGTGGCGGTGATCGTCACCCGCGGCGACCGCGCGGCGACGCTGGCCCAACCCCCGGTGTCGGTGCTGGGCTGGGCGCAGGCCCACCCGGGTGGTTCGCTGCGCCGCGACGACGACCTGGGGCTGGTCAGCGGTGCGGCCCAGGCCGGACCGGCGGCGCTGCGGATGGCCGGGGTGAACCTTGCCGACATCGACATCGCCGAGCTCTACGACTGCTACACGTTCACCGTTCTGCTGACGCTGGAGGACTACGGCTTCTGCGCCAAGGGCGAGGGCGGCGAGCTCGTCAGCACCCCGGGCGTCCTCGGCCCCGGCGGATCGCTGCCGGTCAACACCGGCGGTGGCCAGCTGTCCTCGTACTACATGTGGGGTTTCACGCCGCTGTCGGAGGCGATCATCCAGGCGCGCGGCCAAGCCGGCCGACGCCAGGTCCCGAACCACGAGCTGCTGCTGGTCTCGGGCAACGGCGGCATCTTCTCCCACCACAGCACGCTCGTGCTGTCCGCCTGAAGGAGGCCCCGATGGCTCTCGTCCCGGTCACCAGAGACCGCGCCAGCGCGGCGTTCTTCGACGGAACCCGCCGCGGTGAGCTGCTCCTGCCGCGCCGCCGCGACACCGGCGAGCACCTCAGCCCGCACACCCCGATCTCCCCGGACGACGACGTCGAGCAGGTCCCCGCGGCCGGGACCGGCCGGGTGGTGTCCTGGACGGTGGTGCACCACAAGCTCCCCGACGGCGGCGCGTTCCGCCTCGTCGTCGGCATCGTCGAACTCGACGAAGGACCGTGGTGGTGGACCCGTCTCGCCGAGGTCGACCCGGACTCCGACCTCACCGGCCTGCGCGTCCGCGTCGCCTTCGAACCCTCCGGCCCGGACCCCGACCACGAGGTCGTCCCGTACTTCGTGCCGGAGGAGTAGCCCTCGTCCGGTGGCCGCGTTCATCCACAGTGGACCAACGTCGTCACCGGACGGCGCTCGCGCGTGGCGCTGCGCGAGTGACTACCGTGCTCCTGGAACGGAGCTCTCGGGAGGCGTGTGGTGATCGGGATCGGGGACGTCGAGGCCGCTGCGGAGGCCGTGGCGGGGTACGTGGTGCGGACTCCGACGGTGAGCAGTCCGGGGTTGTCGGAGCTGCTCGGGGTGCCGGTGACGGCGAAGCTGGAGCTGCTGCAGCGGACCGGGTCGTTCAAGGCGCGCGGGGCGGTGGCCAAGCTGCTGTCGCTGACCGAGGCGGAGCGGGCGGCCGGGGTGGTGGCCGTCAGCGGCGGCAACCACGGCATCGCGCTGGCCGTGATGGCCGGGGCGCTGGACGTCAAGGCGACCGTGGTGATGCCGGAATCGGCGCCGCGGCGGGCCGTGGAGGTGGCCGAGTCCGCCGGGGCGACCGTGCGGTTGTGCCCGGACATGGCGGGCGCTTTCGCGCTCACCGAACAGCTGCGGGCCGAGGGCTCCACGCTGGTCCACCCCTTCGACGACCCGGTGGTCATCGCCGCGCAGGGCACCGTCGGGCTCGAATTCGCCGAGGACGCGGGGGAGTTCACCGACGTGCTGGTGAGCATCGGTGGCGGCGGCCTGATCTCGGGCGTGGCCACCGCGCTGCGCGCGAAGCGGCCGGGCGTGCGGATCTGGGGCGTGGAGACCGAAGGCGCCGAAGCGATGTCGCGGGCGCTGGCGGCGGGCGGCCCGGTGCCGGTCGAGCTGTCGTCGATCGTGTCGACGCTGAGCGCGCCCGCCGTGTCCCAGCTGACCTACGACACCGCGCGCGAGCTCGTCGACGACGTGCTGGTGGTGCCCGACGCCGAAGCCGTGCGCGGCGTCCTGGACCTGGCGGGGCACGCGAAGCTGTGGGCCGAGCCGGCGGCCGGCTGCCTGCTCCCGGCCGCCCGGCGGATCATCGCCGAGCACGACGACGTCGCGCTCGGCCTGGTCGTGTGCGGCGGCAACGCCACCCCGCACGACGTCATGGCCTGGGCCCAGCGCTTCGGGGGCTGAGGAACCCGGCGGGGAAGACCCAACCCCCGAAGGCGGTCACTCGGAGCGGTTGATCACGCGCGCCGAGGTCTGGTCGCGCGCCAGCAGCAGGATCTGGTCGACGTTGACGTGCGGCGGCCGCGTCGCCACCCACGACACGGTCTCGGCGACGTCCTCCGCGGTCAGCGGGTTCGTCCCCTCGTAGACCGCGTCGGCCTTGTCCTGGTCGCCGCGGAACCGGACGAGGCTGAAGTCGGTCTGCACCAGGCCCGGGTCGATCTCGCATACCCGGATCGGCCGGCCGAACATCTCCAGCCGCAGCACCCGGGACAGCGCCGCGACCGCGTGCTTGGCGGCGTTGTAGCCGCCGCCGGTGGCGTAGGGCTCGCGGCCCGCGACCGAGCCGATGTTGATGACCTGGCCGTCACCGGACTCCAGCAGCTTCGGCAGCAGCGCGCGGGTCACCCGCAGGGTGCCCATCACGTTGGTCTCGTACATCCACTGCCAGTCCTCGTCCTTGGCCTCCAGGATGGTCTCCGCGCCGACGGCCCCGCCGGCGTTGTTGACCAGCAGGTGGCAGCGGTCGATCGCACCGGTGAACGCGTCCACCGAGGTCTGGTCGGTGACGTCGAGCTCCAGCGCCCGGCCGCCGCAGGCCTCGGCCACCTCCTTCAACCGGTCCAGGCGGCGCGCACCGAGCACGACCTCGAAACCGGCTCCGGCCAGCGCCTTGGCGCTCGCGGCACCGATCCCGGTGCTCGCCCCGGTGACCACCGCTACTGGCTTGCTCATCGAAGAAACCTCCTCGTACCTCGCGCGTCGGCCCCAACCTAACGCGCCGGGGCGCGGCAGGGCGTGATCACCGCTCGGGGGCGTCCTTGGGCTTGGCGCGGAGGTGCGCCCGTTCGCCCTGCTTGCCGAACAGGCTCAGGAATTCCACGGTCTGGTCGTCGGCAGGGCCGAACCAGTGCGGGACGCGGGTGTCGAACTCGGCGGCCTCGCCGGGGGAGAGCACCAGGTCGTGCTCGCCGAGGATCATCCGCAACCGTCCGTTGAGGACGTAGAGCCACTCGTAGCCCTCGTGGGTCTGCGGATCGGGTTCGCCGCGCCGCACCGTCGCCGGGATGATCAGCTTGTAGGCCTGGATGCCGCCCGCGCGTCGGGTCAGCGGCAGCATCGTCATGCCACCGCGCGAGATCGGGCGGAGGTGAACCCGGGGATCGCCGGTCGGCGGGGCGTCGACGAGCTCGTCGAGCGTGACGCCGTGCGCCTTGGCCAGCGGCAGCAGCAGTTCCAGGGTGGGTTTGCGGGAACCGGATTCGAGCCGCGAGAGCGTGCTCACCGAGATGCCGGTGGCCTCCGACAGGTCGGACAGCGTGGTCTCCCGCTGCTTGCGCAGCGCCCGCAACCGCGGTCCGACGGCTTCCAGCGCGTTCCCGAATTCCCCGTCCACCCGTCCAGCTTGCCACTGCGGCAAGCTGGATTGCCACCGGTCTCACCCGGAGCGATCAGTCCTGGTTGCGGTAGATCTCGTCGTAGCGGGAGGCCCGCTGCGCCCGCGCTTCGGCGTGGGCGGCCTCGCGGGTCGCCCTGCCGGTGCCGATCGGGTAGCCGTGTTTGTGCAGCCGGTACTCGCAGGTGTGCTCCATGTACGACAGCGAGTACCACAGGGCCAGGATCACGCCGCCGAGCACGGCCATGCCCCGGATCCACAGCGGCCCCGGCAGCAGCAGGAACAGCAGGCCGGGGGAGATCTGGACCAGGCTGCGCGCGGTGTGCCGCAGCACCCAGGTCCGGCAGGTGACGTCGTGCAGCACCCACTCGCGGTACCGGGAGGGCAGGCGTCCGCCGAAGGCGTACCAGATCCACCGCAGCGGGTCCGGGCGTTTCGGGCGCGGGTCAGGCTGTTGGCTCACACCCCAATACTTAGCACACTAACTGTTAGCGTGTTCCAGCACGTGGGTAAGATGACGCCGTGCAGACTCCCGACCTGGGCGAGGACCCGCTCGCTCTCGACCGCCAGGTGTGCTTCGCGCTGTCGGTCGCCTCCCGCAACGTCATCTCGCTCTACCGGCCGCTGCTCGCGCCGATGAACCTCACGCACCCGCAGTACCTGGTGATGCTGGCGCTGTGGGAGAGCTCCCCGCGCTCGGTCACCGACCTCTGCGAGGCGCTGCACGCCGACGCCGCTACCTTGTCCCCGCTGCTCAAGCGGCTGGAGGCGGTGGGCTACGTGGTGCGCACCCGCAGCCGCAGCGACGAGCGCCGGTTGGAGGTCGCGCTCACCGACGAGGGCGCCCGGCTGCGCGCGGAGGCGGAGAAGATCCCATACCAGATCGTCGAGACGCTGGGCGTGGAGCTCTCCGCGCTGGAGGAGCTGCACGGCTCGCTGACCACCATCATCGCGGCCAGCCGACGCGCCCTCGACGCGCGCGGCAGCGGTCAGGCGTAGGGGAAGACCGCGGGCCGGCGTTCGAGGAACGCGGTGACGCCCTCGGCCGTCTCCCCGGTCTCGGTGGCCACGTCCTGCCAGTGCGCGGCCCGCTCGGTCAGCGACTCGCCCCGCGCGGCGAGGTCGACCAGCTCCTTGGCCGCGCGCACGCTCAGCTGCGACCGGCCCGCGATGGTCGCGGCCAGCGCGGCGACCCGCGCCACCGGATCGGCCACGACCTCGTCGACCAGCCGAATCCCCAGCGCGCGCCCGGAGTCGAAGAAGTCCGCCGAGAACAGCAGCAGCTTGGCCGCCGCGGGGCCGACCAGCTCGGTCAGCCGCTCGATGCTCGACGACGGGTAGACCACGCCGAGCTTGGCCGGGGTGATGCCGAACATCGCCGGTTCGGCGGCGATCCGCAGGTCGCAGGCCGCCGCCAGCTGGCAGCCGCCGCCGATGCACAGACCGTTGATCAGCGCGATCGTCGGCAGCGGGCAGTCCAGCAGGGCCCGCTCGGCGGGCTCGGTCGCACTGCCCCCGGGGCCCTCGATCTCGTGCAGCTCGGAGATGTCGGCTCCGGCGCAGAAGGCGTCCCCGGCCCCGGTGAGCACGACGACGCGCACCGCCGGGTCGGCGGTGATCTCGGCGAGCAGTTCCGGCAGCCTGCGCCACATGGCCGCGTTCATCGCGTTGCGCTTGCCCGGGTTGTCGATCGTGATCCGGGCCACGTTCTGATCGACTTCCAGCCCCAGCCGACCCTCGCTCATGCCGCCTCCACGCCCCGTCGCACCTGCTGCCCGGCGGATCGTAACCGCAGATCGGGAACGGTGACCCGCAGTGGTGTCCGGGCTAACGATCACCGCGCGCCTCACCTGATCGGGTTTCGGGTCTAGCCTTGCCCGGTCGTGCGAGAAACGCGAACACCCTTGAGGATTTGAGTGGTGTTCATGCGGAAGGGTGGCAACCAGGATGGATGAGGAGACCCGCAGCCGGCTCGCGGAGATCCGCTCGCTGGCGGAGGAGCTGTACCCGGAGACGATCGAGGCCGAGATCGGCCGAGCCCGGGTGGAGGCCTACCAGGCGGGGATCAAGTTCGCCGCTGACTTCATCGAGCACGGCCCCAAGGAACGCAGCAGGCCCAACACCGACATCCCGATGCCGCGCCGCTGAGCCGCCGTTGGACACCGTTGGTCGCCTGCTCGTGACCGGAGGTAGAGTGCTCGCGCTGCGGTGCGGGGTGAAGGCGGGGTGCGGCAGATGGTCACCGGCAAGGTCATCAGGTTCGACGAGGTGCGCGGCTACGGGTTCGTGGCCCCGGACGTGGGCGGCGAGGACGTCTTCATCCACGTCAACGACCTGACCTTCGACAAGCGCCTGATCGCACCTGGCGTGGTCGTCGAGTTCGACCTGGAGGACAGCGACCGCGGCCCGAAGGCCTCCCACGTGAGCATCGTCCGGGAAGCGCCCGCCGCCGCGGCCGAGCGCGGGCCCGACGAGCCGCCGCCGGGAGAGGAGCTCTTCGACGTGCTGTCGGCCAAGGAGTTCCACGAGACGATCACCGAGGCGCTGCTGGCCGCCGCGCCGACGATGACCGCCGAGCAGATCCTGCAGGTCCGCCAGAAGCTCACCCAGGTCGCCGTGAGGCACGGCTGGGTCGACGCGTAGTAGCCGCGCCGCAGGCGGTTCCGGTCAGACCGGTGGTAGCGGCTGGCGGTGGTCGAGCAGTTCGGCGAACGGGTCGCCGCGTTCGGCGACGCGCTCGCCGACGGTGCGCAGCGTCCAGCGGTCCGGCGTCAGGTCCGGGTCGTCGAGCTCGTCCCACTCCAGCGGGACCGACACCGGCGCGCCCGGTCGCGGGCGGGCGCTGTAGGGCGCGACGAGGGTCTTGCTGAGGACGTTCTGGGTGTAGTCGAGCCGGGCCAGCCCGTGCCGCTCCGACTTGCTCCACGCCCAGCTGACCAGTTCCGGCACGGTGTTGCCGACGGCGCGCGAGACCTTCTCCACCCACTCGCGGGTCTCGGAGTAGCTGTAGCGCGGTTCGATCGGCACCCAGATCTGGATCCCGCGCTGTCCGGTGACCTTCGGCTTGGCCAGCACCCCCAGGTGCTCCATCGCCGCGCGATGCAACCGGGCCAGCGTCAGCACGTCGTCGAAGCTCGTGCGCTCGCCGGGGTCGATGTCGAACAGCGCCCAGCTCGGGTGCTCCACGTCGTCGATCGGCGAGGTCCACGGGTGCAGCTCCAGCGCGGCGTAGTTGGCCAGCCAGGCCAGGGCGGCGGGGCTGTCGGGCACGATGTAGCGCTGCACGTCACCGGGATCGGCGCCGGGGTAGGCCCAGGTCCGCAGCCAGTCCGGCGCGTGGCTCGGCGCCTCCTTGTGCCAGAAGCCCGGTGAGTCCACGCCGCGCGGGAAGCGGTGGCTGTTGAGCGCCCGGTCGGCCAGGTACGGCAGCATCACCGGCGCGATCCGCGCGTGGTAGGCGATCAGCTCGCGCTTGGTGATCGGCTCTTCCCCGTCCCGGCCGGGGAAGAGCACCTTGTCGAGGTTGGTCAGCGCGATCCGCTCGCCCTGCAGCGTCCAGGTCCCCTTCGACCCCAGCGCCGCGAGCTCGGCGAGCTCGTCGTCGGTCGGCGGCTGCCACGACGGGCGGAGGCGGATCTCGGCCTGATCGGCCGGGAGGTCGCTCCGCCACATCGCCTCCGGGGCGGCCGCGACCTGCTCGTTGGTGCGGCCGCTCTTCACCGAGACCAGGTGCTCCTCGGGGTCCCAGCCCGGTTCGGCGTGCTCGTCGCGCTTGTGCAGCAGCAGCCACTGCGTCTCGCCGCGCCGCACGAGCACGAAGTGCCCGCGCAGCTTCTCGCCGTGCAGCTCGAAGTGCAGCGTGCCCGCCTCCAGCGCCGCGGCCGGGTCGTCCTCGCCCGGCGTCCAGGTGCCGCGATCCCACACGATCACGTCGCCGCCGCCGTACTCGCCGGCCGGGATGGTGCCCTCGAAGTCGGCGTACTCCAGCGGGTGGTCCTCGACCCGCACCGCCATCCGCCGCACCGCCGGGTCCAGCGTCGGGCCCTTGGGCACCGCCCAGCTCAGCAGCGCGCCGTCGTGCTCCAGGCGCAGGTCGTAGTGCCTGCGGCGGGCGCGGTGGCGCTGCACGACGAACCGGTCACCGGTGCCCGTGGTCTCGCCGCCGCGCGGTTCGGCGGTGCGCTCGAAGTCGCGCATGCGCCGGTAGGTCGCCAACCGACCCTCGTCCATCGGTTCAGCGTGCCACGCCCGGGCGCAGGTCACATCGTTGTGCTCAGCGGAAGGTCTCGGTCCGACTGATCATCGTGCCGTCCGAGTGGCCTAGAATTGGTTGAAAACGAAAGGAGTCGGAACATGCCGCAGCCGCAAGGAGCCGAGCTGGAGGCCGTCCGGGCTCGTCGCAACGAGCTCCGCGACCGCTACCTGAAGCCGAGCGCGCAGCGTCCGGCCCCGACTGTAGGGGGCTTCCACCACGTCGCGCTGATCTGCAAGGACGTCGAGGAGACCATCCGCTTCTACCAGGAGTTGCTGGGCTTCCCGCTGGTGGAGCTGGTGGAGAACCGGGACTACGCCGGTTCCAGCCACTTCTTCTTCGACGTCGGCAACCGCAACCTGCTGGGGTTCTTCGACTTCCCCGGCCACGACCACCCGCCGTTCGAGGAGACCATCGGGGCGGTGCAGCACATCGCCCTGGCCACCGACGCCGAGAACTTCGCCGCCGCGCGCGAGCGCCTCGACGAGGCCGGAGTGGAGTACATCGGTCCCGATCGCGGGATCGACGACAGCCTCTACATCCGCGACCCCAACGGCATCGGCCTGGAGTTCTACCGCGAGGAGCTCGCCGTCTTCAACGGCACCCCGCTCCTGGACGACTGAGGCCGCGCACTGCGGTCCGGGGCCGGATTTCGACGGGAGCCGGGCCCCGGTCCGCTCGAGATCCCGTCCCCGGGGAAGGGATTTGCCCTGCGTAGACTGCGCGCGTGGAGTTGTTGCGCGGGGCTTTGGGCGTGGGCGAGGACCAGGCGATGGAGGTCGCCACCGCGCACGCGATGCTGCGGCGGATCAGCGCCGGTGAGACCGGGCCGGTGCTGCGGGTCTACCGGCCGGAGGCGCGGGTGGTGGCCTTCGGCAGGCGCGACAGCCTGCTCCCCGGGTTCCCCGACGCCGTCGCCGCCGCACGCGACGCCGGGGTTCGCCCCCGTGCTGCGCGCACCCGGCGGGCGCGCCGTCGCCTACACCGAGAACTCCCTGGTCGTCGACCACGCCGGCCCCGACCCGGGCCGCCTGGCCGGCCTGGAGGAGCGGTTCGTCGGCTACGCCGAGCTGTGGTCCGAGGTGCTGGCCGCGCACGGGGTGGCCGCCCAGGTCGGGGCCGTCCCGGGGGAGTACTGCCCCGGCGCGCACAGCGTCAACGCGCGCGGCCGCGTGAAGCTCGTCGGCACCGCGCAGCGGATGGTGCGCGGTGCGTGGCTGTTCAGCGCGGTGGCGATCCTCGACGACGCCGACGTGCTGCGCCCGCTGCTCACCGAGATCTACCGGGCCCTGGACCTGCCCTTCGACGACGACTCGGTCGGTTCGATCGCCGACGAGTCGCCGGGCGTCTCCGCGGCCGATTTCGAGGACACCGTGCTGGCCGCCTACGACGGCCGATTCGGCCTGACCCCGGCGACGCCGCCCGAGGAGCTGGTCACCCGCGCCAAGGCGCTGGTCGCCGATCACCGCGTCACGGCGTGACCGGCGGCGCCGTGCGGGGCGACCAGGTCGGCCCGGCCTGAGTCCACGGTGGAGCCGGGAAGTTCCCATCTCCAATGCTGGTGGGGTTACCCCTCGGGGGTATTACGATGAGGGTGTGTCGTGCTTGCAGTGGTACCCCCAGGGGGTATAGTTTCGGGGTGTCGGCGCGCGATGCCGACGACAACCCGAGAGCGAGAGGGATGGCCCCGATGAGCGAGACGACCTACCACGTGACCGGAATGACCTGCCAGCACTGCGTGGCGTCGGTGACCGAGGAGGTCGGTGCCGTCGACGGCGTGACCGACGTGCGGGTCGACCTGCCCACCGGTGCCGTCACCGTCGTCGGCAGCGCCGAGGAGGCCGCCGTGCGCGCGGCCGTCGAAGAGGCCGGCTACGAGCTGGCCTCCTGATCGGATCGAGCGCGGGAGAGGACCTGGCATGACCACCGTCGAGCACTCCGCGGGCCGCACCGTCGAGCTGGCGATCACCGGCATGACCTGCGCGTCGTGCGCCAACCGCATCGAGCGCAAGCTCAACAAGGTCGAGGGCGTCACCGCCAGCGTCAACTACGCGACGGAGAAGGCGCAGGTCGCCGCCCCCGACGACCTCGACCCGCAGCGGCTGGTCGAGGTCGTCGAGGCCGCCGGGTACGGGGCCGCGCTGCCCGCCGCCGAACCCGCCGACGCCGAGGAGGCCGAACCAGCCGACGCGCTGCGGCAGCGGCTGCTCGGTTCGCTGGCGCTGTCGGTGCCGGTCGTGCTGCTGGCGATGGTGCCGGTGCTGCAGTTCACCTACTGGCAGTGGATCTCGCTGGTGCTGGCCGCGCCGGTGGTCGTGTGGGGCGGCTGGCCGCTGCACCGCGCGGCGTGGGTGAACCTGCGCCACGGCGCGGCGACGATGGACACCCTGGTGTCGATGGGCACGCTGGCGGCCTTCGCCTGGTCGCTGTACGCGCTGCTGCTCGGCCACGCCGGCATGCCCGGCATGACCCACCCGTTCACCTTCACCATCGAACGCGGCGACGCCACGAACTCCATCTACCTGGAGGTCGCGGCCGCCGTCACCACGTTCGTGCTGGCCGGGCGCTACTTCGAGGCCCGCGCCAAGCGACGCGCCGGGGCCGCGCTGCGCGCCCTGCTGGAGCTGGGCGCCAAGGACGTGGCGGTGCTGCGCGACGGTGCCGAGGTCCGCATCCCCACAGCTCAGCTGGCGGTCGGGGACCGGTTCGTGGTGCGTCCCGGCGAGAAGATCGCCACCGACGGCGTCGTGGAGGAAGGCGGCTCGGCCGTCGACGCCTCGATGCTCACCGGCGAGTCCGTACCGGTCGAGGTCGGCCCGGGTGATGCCGTGGTCGGCGCGACGGTCAACGCCGGGGGCCGGCTGGTCGTGCGCGCCACGCAGGTCGGATCCGGCACCCAGCTCGCGCAGATGGCGCGGATGGTGGAGGAGGCCCAGACCGGCAAGGCGCAGATCCAGCGGCTCGCCGACCGGGTCTCGGCCGTGTTCGTGCCCATCGTCATCGGCCTGGCGCTGCTGACCCTGCTCGGCTGGCTGATCGCCGGTCAGCCCACCACGGCCGCCTTCACCGCTGCGGTGGCCGTGCTCATCATCGCCTGCCCGTGCGCGATGGGCCTGGCCACGCCGACCGCGCTGCTGGTCGGCACCGGGCGCGGCGCCCAGCTGGGCGTGCTCATCAAGGGCCCGCAGGTGCTGGAGTCCACCCGTGGCATCGACACCGTCGTGCTGGACAAGACCGGCACCGTCACCAGCGGGCGGATGCAGCTGGTCGACGTCCGCACCGCCGAGGGCGTCGAGCGCGCCGAGGCGCTGCGGATCGCCGGGGCCGTGGAGCACGCCTCGGAGCACCCGATCGCTCGCGCCATCGCCACCGCCGCCGAGCAGGAGACCGGCGAGCTGCCCGCGGTCGCCGACTTCGCCAACATCGAGGGGCTCGGCGTGCAGGGCGTCGTCGACGGCCGGGCCGTGCTGGCCGGTCGCGCCGCGCTGCTGGACCAGTGGGGCCTGCACCTCGACGGGGAGCCGGCCGAGGCGAAGGCGGCGGCCGAGGCCGCCGGGAAGACGGCGGTCGTGCTGGCCTGGGACGGCGCCGTCCGCGCGGTGCTGGTCGTGGCCGACACCGTGAAACCGACCTCGCAGCAGGCGATCTCGCAGCTCCGCGACCTCGGCCTGACCCCGGTGCTGCTCACCGGCGACAACGCGGCCGTGGCCGACGCGGTGGCCGCGCAGGTCGGCATCGACGAGGTCATCGCCGAGGTGATGCCCGCCGACAAGGTCGAGGTCGTCAAGCGGTTGCAGGGCGAGGGCAAGTCGGTGGCGATGGTCGGCGACGGCGTCAACGACGCCGCGGCCCTGGCCCAGGCCGACCTCGGCCTGTCGATGGGCACCGGCACCGACATCGCCATCGAAGCCGGCGACCTCACCCTGGTCCGCGGCGACCTGCTCGCCGCGGTCGACGCGATCCGGCTGGCACGGCGCACGTTGACCACGATCCGCGGCAACATGTTCTGGGCGCTGGCCTACAACGTCGCCGCCCTGCCGCTGGCCGCGGCCGGGCTGCTCAACCCGATGATCGCCGGTGCGGCGATGGCGTTCAGCTCGCTGTTCGTCGTCGGCAACAGCCTCCGCCTCCGCCGCTTCCGCAGCACCGCGCAGTAGTGGCGAGCGCCCGTTCGGTTCCGGGCGGGCGCTCGCACTGGCCCGGGTTGACCGGCTGCGGTCCAATGGGGGTATGGCTGAGTTGAGCACTGCGACCCTGCAACCGGGGCAGACCGAGTCCAACGACCAGGGCGAGCGGGTCGGCCGGTCCACCGGCGGGCACCTCGTGCAGATGCGCCGCCGGGTCTCCGACCGCGGTTTCGCGGTCACCGTCGACGCCGAACCGCGCGCCGAGATCCCCACCGAAGTCCTCACCCACGAGTGGTCGGCGGCCAACAGCGCCTTCGACCGCCTCATGCGCGAGTACTGACGCGGACACCGCTTCAGCGGCCCCTCGCCGGGGTTTCGCGCCGACCGGCCCCGGGTAGTGCGGAAGGACCCACTCCCGAGGAGGGCCGAATCATGACGACCGCACGCGACATCATGCACTCCGGTGCTGAATGCATCGGTGAGAACGACACGCTGCTCACCGCCGCGCGGATGATGCGGGACCTCGACGTCGGGTCGCTGCCGATCTGCGGGGACGACGACCGGCTGTACGGCATCATCACGGACCGCGACATCGTGCTGCGCTGCTGCGCCGAGGGCCGCGATCCCGCGCAGGTCAGAGCGAGCGAGATGGCTCAGGGCACGCCACACTGGATCGACGCGCGATCCGACGTCGGCGAGGTGCTCGCCTCGATGGAGGAGCACAGGATCCGGCGGATGCCGGTGATCTCGGATCACCGCCTCGTGGGCATGATCAGCGAGGCGGATCTGGCCCAGCACCTCGACGGCGACCAGCTCGCGCACTTCGTGGAGACCATCTGCGCCGGGAAGTGAGATGAGCACACGGGTGTTCGTGGTCGACGACCACGACGTGATCAGGCGCGGCATCGCCGCGCTCGTCGGCGCCGAGACCGACCTGGAGCTGGTCGGCGAGGCTGGCAGCGTGGCCGAGGCACTGGCCTGGGTCCCGAAGATCCGCCCCGACGTGACGGTGCTCGACGTGCGGTTGCCCGACGGCAACGGCGTCGAGCTGTGCCGGGAACTGCGCTCGCAGCTGCCGGAGCTGCGCTGCTTGATGCTGACCTCCTTCGACGACCACGAAGCGCTGATGGACGCGATCATGGCCGGGGCCAGCGGTTTCGTGCTCAAGGGCGTGGTCAGCGAGGAGCTCGTGAGCGCGCTGCGCAAGGTCGGCGCGGGCGAATCGCTGCTGAGCCCGCAGCGCACCGAGGCGATGCTGTCCTGGCTGCGCAAGGAGCAGGAGAAGGCCGATCCGCTGCGGGAGCTCACCGCCCGCGAGCGCCAGGTGCTCGAACTCATCGGTGAGGGCATGACCAACCGCGAGATCGCCGACCGGATGGTGCTGGCCGAGAAGACCATCAAGAACTACGTCTCGCAGATGTTGGCGAAGCTCGCGATGAGGCACCGCAGCGAGGCGGCGGTGCTGGCCACCGAGCTCCGGCTCGACCGCGATTCCCGCAACAAGCGCTGAGCGCGAAGGGACCCTGATGCCACCACAGCCGGAGCGGTCCGACGCCGAGCAGGCATTGGACCGGTTGCTGCCCGCGCTGCGGGAACTGCGCGACGGCAACTTCCGCCGCCGCCTGGTCGTCACCGGCGGCGGCGCCGCCGCCGAGGCCGCCGCGATCTACAACGAGGTCGCCGAGCGCAACCAGCGGCTTGCCGGTGAGCTGCAGCGGGTGGGGGAGTCGGTGGCGCGCGGGCAGCTGCCGGTCGCCCCGGTCTCCCTGGACGGCCCGGTCGAGGGCGGTTGGGCGCTGTCGGCCGACTCGGTGAACTTCATGGCGGACAACCTCACCAGCCAGGTCCGCGACATCGCCCAGGTCGCCACCGCCGTGGCCGCCGGGGACCTGACGCAGAAGATCGACGTGGACGCCCAGGGCGAGATCCTTCAGCTGAAGAACACGATCAACACGATGGTGGATCAGCTCTCGGCGTTCGCCGCCGAGGTGACGCGGGTGGCGCGGGAGGTCGGCACCGAGGGCAAGCTCGGCGGCCAGGCGCGGGTGTACGGCGTGGCGGGGATCTGGAAGGACCTCACCGACAACGTCAACATCATGGCCGACAACCTCACCAATCAGGTCCGCAGCATCGCGCAGGTGACCACCTCGGTCGCCAAGGGCGACCTGTCGAAGAAGATCGACGTCAACGCGCGCGGTGAGATCCTGGAGCTCAAGACCACGATCAACACGATGGTGGATCAGCTCTCGGCGTTCGCCGCCGAGGTGACGCGGGTGGCGCGGGAGGTCGGCACCGAGGGCAAGCTCGGCGGGCAGGCCGAGGTCGCCGACGTCTCCGGCACGTGGCAGCGGCTGACCGAGAGCGTCAACCGGCTCGCCGGCAACCTCACCACGCAGGTCCGGGCCATCGCCCAGGTCGCCACCGCGGTCACCGAGGGCGACCTGACCAGGCAGATCACCGTGGACGCCTCCGGTGAGGTCGCCGAGCTCAAGGACAACATCAACGCGATGATCAGCAACCTGAAGGAGACGACCCGGGCCAACCAGGAGCAGGACTGGCTCAAGACCAACCTCGCCCGGGTCTCGGCGCTGATGCAGGGGCAGCACGACCTCGACGCGCTCGCGCAGCTGATCATGTCCGAGCTGGCGCCGCTGGTGGCGGCCCAGCAAGGGGCGTTCTACCTGACGCGCACCGGCGACGACGGCCGCCGCTACCTGGAGCACACCGCCGGGTACGGCTGCCCGCCCGACAGCGATTCGCCGCAGCGGTTCGCCTTCGGCGAATCGCTGGTCGGGCAGGCGGCCGTGGACCGCCGGTCGATCCTCGTCGACGACGCGCCGCCGGACTACATCCGGATCGGGTCCGGGCTCGGCGAGAGCGCGCCGGCGCAGGTGGCGATCGTGCCGGTGCTGTTCGAGGGATCGGTCCTCGGCGTGCTCGAACTCGCCGGGATACACCCGTTCGGCGCGGCGCACCTGGACCTGCTGGACCGGCTCAAGGAGTCGATCGGTGTCGAGGTCAACACCATCGTGGTCAACAGCCGGACCGAGGCGCTGCTGGCCGAGTCCCAGCACCTGGCCAGCGAGCTGCAGGCCCGTTCCGAGCAGCTCCAGCACCAGCAGGACGAGCTGCAGCGCTCCAACACCGAGCTGGAGGAGAAGGCCACGCTGCTGGCCAGCCGCAACAACGACATCGAGCTCAAGAACATCGAGATCGAGCAGGCCCGCCAGGAGCTGGAGGAACGAGCCCGGCAGCTGTCGGACGCCTCCGCCTACAAGTCGGAGTTCCTGGCCAACATGTCCCACGAGCTGCGCACACCGCTCAACAGCGTGCTGATCCTGGCCAAGCTGCTGGCCGACAACATGGACGGCAACCTCACCCCGCAGCAGGTGGACCTGGCCCGGACCGTGCATCAGGCGGGCTCCGACCTGCTCCAGCTGATCAACGACGTGCTCGACCTGTCCAAGGTGGAGGCGGGGCAGATGCACCTGCTGCCGGAGGACGTCGAGATCGGCGAGGTGTCGCGGAGCCTGGACTCGATGTACCGGCCGGTGGCCGCCGAGAAGGGCCTGGACTTCAAGATCGTGGTCTCGCCGTCGTTGCCGCCGAGCGTGCGCACCGACCGCAGCCGGCTCGAGCAGATCGTGCGCAACCTGCTGTCCAACGCGGTGAAGTTCACCGATCGCGGCAGCGTCGAGCTGCGCATCCGGCCCGCCCAGCCCACCGAGGTCACCAGCGGCTCCCTGCGGCGCGCCCGCCAGCGCGTGGTGTTCTCGGTGCGCGACACCGGGATCGGCATCCCGGCCGACAAGCTGTCGCTGATCTTCGAGGCGTTCCAGCAGGTCGACGGCACCACCGTGCGCAAGTACGGCGGCACCGGGCTCGGCCTGTCGATCAGTCGCGAGCTCACCGACCTGCTCGGCGGCGAGCTGCAGGTGCGCAGCGAACCCGGGCAGGGCAGCACGTTCAGCCTCTACCTGCCGACCGAGCCGATCGAGGAAGCTCCCGGGCGAGGTCCGGCACCGGCCGAGGTCGAAGGGGCCGACACCGAGCCGGTGGACGCGGGAACGGTGGACGCGGAAACGGTCGACGCGCAAACGGTCGACGCGGAAACGGTCGACGCGGAACCGGTTGACGCGGAACCGGTTGACGCCGGACGGGTCGAGCCCCCGCCGCTGCCACGCGTTCCCACCGATGCCGAGACCAGCTTCGACGTCTCGGCCGAGGGCATCGATCCGCCGCTGCGCTCGACCGAGCTGATCAACCAGGACACCCAGCCGCACCTGCAGCGCTCCGCCCAGCCCGCCCAGCGCGGGTCGCTGCAGTTCCACTCCGAGAAGGTGCTGGTCGTCGACGACGACGAGCGCAGCGTGCAGGCCATGAAGGTGCTGCTGGAGCAGCACGGCCTGCAGGTCGTGCAGGCCGACAGCGCTCTGTCCGCGCTGACCGAGCTGCGCAAGCACGCCGACGTCGTGATCGTGCTGATGGACGTGATGATGCCGCAGCTGGACGGGAACGAGACCATCCGCATGATCCGGGAGATGCCGCGCTACCGGGATCTGACGATCATCGCCGTCACCGCCAAGGCGATGAAGGGCGATCGCGAGCAGAGCATCTCCGCCGGGGCCACCGAGTACCTCACCAAACCGGTCGACGCCGACCGCCTGCTCGACCTGCTCTCCGAACACCTACCTGCGGGAATGGGCGCCGAAGCGGACTGAACTCCGGGGCGCGCAGCATGTTGCGCACTGCGCACTCACTGGAGAGGACTATTGCGCGGTTCGCGCAGTGATCTCTATGGTTGGACCAAGCCCGACGGGGGGTGCTCGTTGGGTGTTCCGGCGAGCAGAAGAGCAGGTGATCATGGGATCGCGAGTCCTGGTCGTAGCCGATGACCTCAGCGGTGCCGGTGATTCCGGAGTTCCCTTCGCATTGCGCGAAATGCGCACTCTGCTGGCGTTGGACGACACCGGCGACGCCGAAGTGTTCGTGGCCGACACCGACAGCAGGCACATCGAACCCGATCTCGCCGCCAAGCGCGTGCACGAGGCCCTCGACGGGCACGCGCAGGGGCGGGTGGTCTTCAAGAAGATCGACTCCACGCTGCGCGGCAACGTCGCCTCCGAGGTCGGCGCGATCGTCGAGCACGCCGGGGGAGCGGGGGTGCTGCTGTGCCCGGCCTCGCCGGCGACCGGCCGCACCGTGCTCGGCGGAGTGGTGCACATAAACGGAATCCCCTTGCACCACACGGGTTTGTGGAAGAACGAACCCGGAGAATCGCCGGTGGACATCGCGTCCGCGCTCGACGGGCTGAAAGTCCGCCACGTGGCGCTGGCTTCGGTGCGCGGCAGGCCCGCGCAGCTGCGCGAACGCGTCGCCCAGCTGCTCACCGAGGCCGAAGTGGTGATCTGCGACGCGGTGTCCGAGAGCGACCTGCGCGCCGTGGTCACCGCGGGCGCCGCGGCCGAGAACCCGCCGCACTGGGTCGGTGCCAACGGGCTGGCCGACGCGCTGGCCGAACTGCTGCGGCCGGGCTACGACATCGAACCTCCGCCGCCGGTCGACGGGCCGGTGCTGGCCGTGGTCGGCAGCGCCAACTGGGCTTCCCGCCAGCAGGCCGATCACCTCGCCGAGCGCTTCGGGCACACCCGGCGGCTCTCGGCGCGCACCCTCGTCGAGGCCGATCCGGCCGCGCTCGTGCGGCTGGCCGACCAGATCAACGACGCGCTGTGCGGCGGCGACGTGCTGGTCACCGTCGAAGGGCCGGTGGAGGCCGGGCACGCGCGCCGGCTCACCGCCAGCCTGGCCGAGGTCTGCGCCCCGGCCGCGCAGAAGGCCGGACTGCTGGTGCTCACCGGCGGCGAGACCGCGCGGGCCGTGCTGACCCGGCGCGGCGTCAGCGGTCTGCGACTGCTCAACGAGCTCGAACCCGGCGTGGTGCTGGGCCGCACCATCGAGAAGCAGCCCGGCTACGTCATCACCAAGGCCGGTGCGTTCGGCGCGCCGGACACCCTGCACCGCGCGGTCTCCGCGGTGCGCTGCGGAAGGGCCGTCGCGTGACCCTTCCCGCCATCGCCGTCACGATGGGCGACGCCACCGGTGTCGGGCCCGAGGTGGTCGTGCGCGCTCTCGCCGAACCCGAGCTGCGCGGCCTGGCCCGGCCGGTGGTGATCGGCGACGCGGCGCGGCTGGCCCGCGCCGCCGAGATCTGCGGCGTCGACGTGCGGATCAAACCGGTCGCCGAGCCCGCCGAGGCTTCCGGCGACCCGGGCGTGATCGACGTGCTCGACGTCGGCGGCATCCCGCCGGACCTGCCCTTCGGCGAGCGGTCGGAGATCGCGGGGGAGGGCGCCTACCGGTACGTGGCCCGGGCGGCGGAGCTGGCGCTGTCCGGGCAGGTGCAGGCGATCTGCACAGCCCCGCTGAACAAGGCGGCGCTGCACGCCGCCGGGCACCGCTATCCCGGGCACACCGAACTGCTCGCCGAGCTGTGCGGGGTCCCGGAGGTGTCGATGATGCTGTCCACCGGTCAGGTGCGGGTCATCCACGTGACCACGCACATCGGGCTCGTCGACGCCATCGAGCGGATCGATCCCGGCCTGGTCGAGCGCACCGTGCGGCGCGGACACCGGACGATGGTCGACGCCGGGATCGCCGCGCCGCGCATCGCGGTGTGCGGGATCAACCCGCACGCCGGGGAGAACGGCCTGTTCGGGCGCGGCGAGGAGGAGTCGAAGATCGACCCGGCGTTGGAGATCTGCCGCGCCGACGGCATCGACGCGCAGGGCCCGCTGCCCGCCGACACGGTGTTCTTCCGGGCCGGGCGAGGCGATTTCGACCTGGTCGTGGCGATGTACCACGACCAGGGCCACGGCCCGGTGAAGATCCTCGGCCTGGAAGCCGGGGTGAACATCACGGTGGGCCTGCCGGTCATCCGGACCTCGGTCGACCACGGCACGGCCTTCGACATCGCCGGCACCGGCCGGGCCGAGGCGGGCAGCATGATCGAGGCGCTGCGCCAGGCGTCGGCACTGGCCGGAAAGCCTTGATCCGGTTCTGGGAGGATCGCGGCGTGAGCGCGGAAGTCGAAGGACGCCTCTCGGCAGGGCAGCGCCGGGCGTTGATAGAGCGGTTGGTGACCGAGCAGGGCGCGGTCCAGGTCGAGGAGCTGGCGGCGTCGCTGGCCGTCACGCCCTCGACGATCCGGCGCGACCTGCAGCTGCTGACCGACCAGGGCAAGCTCGCGCGCACCTACGGCGGGGCGATGCCCGCCAGCAGCGCCGAGCCCTCGCTGGGGCAGCGCTCCGCGCTGGCCTCGGCGGAGAAGGACCGCATCGCCGAGTGGGCGGCCGGGCAGGTCTCCATCGGGGACACGGTGATCCTCGACGCGGGGACCACGACCGGCAAGCTCGCCCACCACCTGCGCGACCGCTCCGGGCTGACGGTGGTCACCAACAGCGTCATGGCGCTGACCGAGCTGGTCGACGCCGATCCGGTGCAGGTGGTGTCGCTGGCCGGGGAGCTGCGGCACATCAGCCAGGGCTTCGTCGGTCCGCTGGCGGAGCTGACGCTGTCGCGGCTGACCGCCGACAAGGCGTTCCTCGGCGCCGACGGGCTGGACTCCCGGTACGGCATCTGCGAGGCGAGCCTGCTGCAGACCCGCCTCAAGGAGCAGATGATCGCCCAGTCCCGCGAGGTCTTCATCCTCGCCGACAGCAGCAAGCTCGGCGCCATGCCGTTCAACGCCTGGGCCCCGCTGCCGTCGCGCTGGACGCTGGTCACCGACACCAACGCGGGCGAAACCGACCTCGCCCCGTTCCGCTGCCTCCCCGAGGTCACCATCATCACCGTCTGACCCCACCCCCAGGTGCAACACCGGCTGATCCGGGCGCACCGGTGGTGATCGTGGTGGGCAGGGGACGGTTCTTCCTCGAATCACCCATGATCAATGTCCGGTATGTCCGGACAGTTCTCACTAGAACTGTCCACTGCCCTGCGCTCTTCCGCGCTGCTCAGCCGCCGTTGCGGAAGGTGGTTCTGTAGGTGCGGGGGTTGACCCCGGCGAGGCGGCGGAAGTGGGTTCGGAAGGTGTTGGGGCTGGCGAAACCGACGCGGTCGGAGATGGTTTCCACCGCGTGATCGGTGGTTTCGAGGAGCTCCTGGGCGTGGCGGACCCGGACTCGGGTGAGCCATTCGACCGGGCTCTGGCCGGTTTCGGCGTGGAAGCGCCGGTGCAGGCTGCGGGTGCTCATCCGGCCCGCGGTGGCCAGGTCGGCGAGGGTGAGGGGTTCGTGGGCGTGCTCCTCGATCCAGCCCAGCAGCGGTTCGAGCGTCGCGGGCGCCAGGTCCGGTGGGTTGTGGACGATGAACTGGGCTTGGCCGCCGTCGCGGTGCAGCGGGGCCACCGCCAGGCGTGCGGCGTCGGCGGCGACGGCGGTGCCGTGATCGCGGCGGATCATGTGCAGGCACAGGTCGAGTCCGGCTGAGGCGCCCGCCGAGGTCAGGACCGGGCCGTCGTCGACGTAGAGGACCTGCGGATCGACGTCGACCCGCGGGTACCGCTGCGCCAGGAGGTCCGAGGCGGCCCAGTGCGTGGTGGCGGGGCGGCCGTCGAGCAGTCCCGCTTCGGCGAGGGTGAAGGCGCCGACGCAGATCGAGGCGACCCGCGTCCCGGCCGCCGCCGCGACGCGCAGGGATTCCAGCGCGTCCGGCGGCGTCGGCACGGTGATGTCGTGGCGCCCGGGCACGACGATCGTGTCCGCGCGGGCGAGCTCGTCGAGACCGTGATCGGTGGCGATGCGGATCGGGCCGGCATCCAGCAGCGGCTCGGTGCCGCACACGACGACGCGGTAGGCGGCGCGCCCGTCGGGCATCCTGGCCCGGCGGAACACCTCCATCGGCGTGGCCAGATCGAAGGCGATCGTGTCCGGCAGCGCGAGCGCGGCGACGGTGTGCATGAGCCGACTGTAGCCACGACATCCCAGTTCACGGTCCTGCCGCAGGACGGTGGCGAGATCCGGGTGAAGGTTGGCGTTCAGACGGTGGTGGGCGCGGTCGAGCCCACCCGACGATGGTGCCGACCCCGGCGAGAGCGCCGGAACGAGCCCGAGGAGCCCCCGCTGATGCCCCTGTCCGACCAGATCGTGCTGTTCGACGGGTTCGACCCGCTCGACGCGATCGCGCCGTTCGAGGTCCTCGCCGCTGGCGGCGACGAGGCCGGCGACGGCCCGCACATCGAGTTCGTCTCCGCCGAAGGACCCCGGCGAGTCGTGTCGGGAACCCGCGGCATGGCCCTGGAAGCCACCGCCGCGCTCGACCCGGACCTGCCCGGATTCGTCGTCGTGCCGGGCGCTTCCGGCCCGATCGACGGCGACCCCGACGACGGCGTGGACACGATTCCCGTGCTGCTCAACAGGTTCAGCACCAGCGCGGCCGCCCCGCTGCTCGCCCGCGCGCTGGCCAACCCGGAGGTGACCGTGGCGACCGTGTGCGGCGGGTCGCTGGCGCTGGCCATGGCCGGACTCCTCGAAGGCCGCCACGCGGTCACGCACGCGCTCGGCATGGACCTGCTCGACGCCACCGGGGTCCATGCCGTGCACGCCCGCGTCGTCGACGACGGTGACCTCGTCTCGTCCGGCTCGGTGACCTCCGGGCTGGACCTCGGCCTGCACCTGCTGCGACGCCGGTACGGCTCGCACGTCGCCCACGCCGTCGAAGAGCTCTTCGCCCACGAGCGCCGCGGAACCCCGTGGCTGTCTCCGAACGCCGAACGGGAGCACGCATGATCACCGGGACCTGGGACGTCGAGCTCAAGACGCCGATCGGCACGCTCGCCGCGACCTACGAGTTCACCGGAACCGCGGACGGTTTCACCGGAACCGCCACGTCCCGGGACGAAACCGTCCCGCTCGTGGACGTCGTCGTCGACGGGCAGCGCGTCACCTGGCGGCAGTCGGTGACCCGGCCGCTGCGCCTGAACCTCGACTTCGACGTCATCGTCACCGGCGACGAGCTCACCGGTCACTCCCGCGCGGGGCGCCTGCCCCGCACGGCGGTCACCGGAACCCGGCGGGCCTGAAGTGGTGCGCCCGGTGCCGAGAACGACACCGGGCGCACCCTCAGCCGTCCAGCTGCGCGGCGATGTGGTCGGGGAAGGGCACCGAACGCCCCTGCGCGCTGTCGACGTGCAGGGCGACGATCTCCTCGGTGGCGACCACGGTGCCGTCCACGATCATCTCGTGGGCGATCCGCAGCTTCTTCGCGCCGCGCTCGACGATGCTGGTCCGCACCAGCATCTCCGCGTCCGGACCGACCTCGCGCAGGTACTTGACGTGCGCCTCGACGGTGTAGAGCGAACACCCGGACCCGGTGCGGTAGGCCTCGTCCATCCCGGTGCGCTCCATGAGCGCGTCGGTGGCGAAGCCGAACACCAGCACGTAGTAGGCCTCGCTGAGGTGGCCGTTGTAGTCGATCCACTCCGGCCGGACCTTCTGCCGGAACTCGCCTCCGCTCATCGCGTCCCCCGGACCTGCTGCATCGCGCGCATGACGGCGATGACCGCCTGGTCCCGCTCGGCGACGAGCTCCGGGATGGGCCGGCCGCCGGACGCCTCCTCGCAGCCGTCGACCATGCGGTCGCGCAGCTCCCCGGTCAGTTCCGGTGCCTCCAGGCGGGTCCACGGCGCCTTCAGCGACGGGCCGAAGTGGTCGAGCATGTGCGCCATGCCGCCCTCACCACCGGCGAGGTGGAAGGTCAGGCACGGGCCGAACAGCGGCCAGCGCAGCCCCGGTCCCTCGGTGATGGAGGCGTCGATCTGCTCCACCGTCGCTTCGCCGTTGGCGACCATGTGCAGCGCCTCGCGCCAGATCGCCTCCT
Organism: Saccharopolyspora sp. ID03-671; assembly: GCF_045278815.1. Taxonomy (NCBI): domain Bacteria; kingdom Bacillati; phylum Actinomycetota; class Actinomycetes; order Pseudonocardiales; family Pseudonocardiaceae; genus Saccharopolyspora; species Saccharopolyspora sp. ID03-671. Next base: position 729,437 of record NZ_CP134054.1, on the reverse strand, counting down.
GGAGCCGGTTGGCGATGAACCCGGGGACCTCGCGGTCCATCGTGATCACCGACTTGCCCGCGACCTCGAAGAACTCCGAGGCCCAGCGCACCGCCCAGTCTTCGGTGCTCTCGCCGCCGACGACCTCGACCAGCGGGATGAGGTAGGGCGGGTTGAACGGGTGGCCGACGACCAGGCGCTGCGGGGTGGGGCAGCGGTCCTGCATCTCGGTCATGGTGAAGCCCGAGGTGGACGAGCTGATCACCACACCGGCCGGGGTGGCGGCGTCGATCCGGGCGAGCAGGTCGCGCTTGAGGTCCAGGTCCTCGGGAGCGCTCTCCTGCACGAACTCCGCTCCGGCGACGGCGTTCTCGAGGGTGTCGACGACGGTCAGGTTGTCGCGGGACGCGCCCTCGGCGAGACCCAGCTCGGTCAGCGCGGGCCAGGCGAGCTCGACCAGCCGGTGCAGCTTCTCGGCGGCGTCGTCGGCCGGGTCCCAGGCGGTGACCCGGTAGCCGCGCGCCAGGAAGTGCGCGACCCAGCCGCCGCCGATGACACCGGCGCCGATGCAGGCGACGTGGCCGACCTCGGCCGGAGCGATCGTGGACTCGGTCATGTCAGGACCTCCGCTTCAGGCCGAGCTTCTCGCGCGCCTGGTCCGGCGTGGCGACGTTGGCGCCCAGCGCTTCGACGATCGTCACCGCGCGCTCCACCAGCTGGGCGTTGGTGGCCTTCACGCCGCGGCTGAGGTAGAGGTTGTCCTCCAGCCCGACCCGGACCTGGCCGCCGAGGATCGCCGACTGCGCGACCCAGGGCATCTGGTTGCGGCCGATGGCGAAGCTGGCCCAGTTCGCGCCCTCCGGCAGCATGTTCACCATCGCCTGCAGCACGCCCGGGTCGACGGGTGCGCCGTAGGGGATGCCCATGCACAGCTGGAACAGCGGCGGGGCGTCGATGAGGCCTTCCTCGATCATCTTCGTGGCGAACCACAGCTGACCGGTGTCGAAGATCTCCAGCTCCGGCTTCACGCCCAGCTCCTGGATGCGCTTGGCACCGGCGCGCAGCATGTCGGGGGTGGAGATGTAGAGCTGGCTGCCCTCGCCGAAGTTCAGCGAACCGCAGTCCATCGTGCAGATGTCCGGCAGCAGCTCCTCGACGTGCGGCAGCCGCTCCAGGCCGTTGACCAGGTCGGTCCCGTCGACCGGCTTGAGCGGGTCGTCGGGGTCGATGAACAGGTCGCCGCCCATGCCCGCGGTGAGGTTGATGACGACGTCCACACCGGACTCGCGGATCCGCCGCACCGTCTCCCGGTACAGCGCGACGTCGCGAGAACCCTTGCCGTCGTCGATGTTCCGCACGTGGATGTGCACGACGGCCGCCCCGGCGTTGGCGGCTTCCACGGCCGAGCGGGCGATCTGCTCCGGGGTCACCGGCACGTGCTCGCTCTTGCCGACCGTGTCACCGGCGCCGGTGAGCGCCGCGGTGATGATCACTTCGTTGTTCAACGCGATTCCTTTCTCGAACCACCGGGTTTTCCAGGGGTTTTCCGGGCAGCGCGCAGCGCGCCGGACACGGGCGTGCCGACGACTGCGGGAATTCGGGTGATTGCGGGTCAGTGCTGGACGATGTCGCGGTTGACGTAGTCGTGCAGGACCTGGCGCATGCGCTCGACGGAGCGGCCGGGTCGGTCGGTGAGGACCTGGATGCCGAGGCCGTCGATGAGCGCGGTCAGCGACAGGGCGAGGTCCTCGGGGTCGGCGTCGGCGACGAACACGCCCTGCTGCTGGCCCTCGCGGATGGTGCGGGCGATGGTGTCGTGCCAGCGGGTGTAGGAATCCGAGTGCAGCACACCCATCTTCGGGTTGCGGGCGCTCTCGTTCCACACCTGCAACCAGATGGACCACTCCAGCCGCAGCAGCCCGGGTTTGGGCAGCTGGAGCTCGACGAGCCGCAGCAGGCGGTCGTGGGCGTCGTCGATGCTGTGCAGCTCGGCGACCTGCCGGTCGAAGGCCTGGCGAACCGAGTGCCGGAGCGCTTCGGTGAGCAGGTCGTCGCGACCGGGGAAGTGGTAGTGGATGGTGGCCGCGCTGACCCCGCACTCCTGGGCGACGTCGGAGACGCGCACGGAGTGGTACCCGCGTTCGGCGATGAGGTGCCAGGCGGCGTCGAGGATCTGCTGGTGCCGTCCGGCTTCCCGCGCGTCGGGGGTGCGGGAGAGCACGGCGGAGCGCTGCGGAACGGCGGCGACCGTTTCGGCCTCGTCGCTGCCGTTGATCAGCCAGTTGACCGTGACGTTGCCGGTCTCGGCGATGCGGGTGAGCTCGGCGGGGGTGAACCGCCGGGTGCCGGCCAGGGACTTGGACAGCTTGGTGGCGTCCAGGCCGATCTGCTCGGCGAACGCCCGCTGGCTGCCCGGGTGCCCTCGCAGCACCTCGCGCACTCGGTCGCGCAGCGCCGACTCCGTGTCCTCCACGACTCACACGCTAACAGCGCATTGCGACTATCGCAACGGTCGGGGTTTCATCGCAACGCTGCGTCGGCGCCGCGACCGCTGGTTGCGGAACGAAGAAAAGCCAATTACCTGCGAATATGCGCATTGGGTCTTGACGATCGGTGAGGGCGGCTTCAAGGTGTACGCCATTGCGCAACTGACTCATCAGTAGAATCGCAACGCAATCGGCTCCGCTGCCCGTCCGCGGGCGACGCCGCGGACCGCTTCCGGCGCGGACGCCGACGAGACGCTGCACGGCCGGTGCGAGCCGGCCCCGACACTGTGGAGGTGCTTCCGTCATCCCTGCGACAGGCGGAGAAGTTCGGATCGACAGACGGATCTTCGGTTTCTCGGTGCTGCTCGTGGCCCTCATCTGCGTTCCGGTGATGATCGCCCCGGAACGCGGTCAGCAGGCCCTCGACGCGCTGCTCGGCGTGCTCACCGGGAAGTTCGGATGGGTGTATCTCTGGTTCGCCGCCGCGGTCGCGGCCTTCCTCGGGTGGCTGGCGTTCAGCCGCTACGGCCGGGTGAAGTTCGGCGGACGCGACGACAAGCCAGAGTTCGCCACGCACAGCTGGCTGGCCATGATCTTCACCTCCGGCATCGGCGGCGGGATCATCTACTGGGGCGTCATCGAGTGGTCCTACTACTACGTCGAACCGCCGATGCACATCCAGCCCCGCAGCACCGAGGCCGCCGACTGGGCCGCGGCCTACCCGCTGTTCCACTGGGGTTTCACCGCGTGGGGCCTGTTCTGCTTACCGGCGCTGGCCCTGGCCTACGTCTACCACGTGCGCAAGCAGCGCACCCTGCGGCTCAGCGACGCCTGCCGCGGGGTCATCGGTGACCGGGCCGACGGCTGGCTGGGCCGGCTCATCGACGTGCTGTTCATCTTCGGCCTGATCGGTGCCGCGGGAACATCGCTGGGCCTGGAGGTCCCGCTGGTGTCCGAGGGCATCGCCGCGATGACCCCGCTGGAGAAGGGCACGCCGCTCGACATCGGCATCGTCGTGGTGTGGACGGCGCTGTTCGGGGTGAGCGTGTTCCTGGGCATGCAGAAGGGCCTCAAGCGCCTCGCCGACGTCAACGTGTGGCTGGCGCTCGTGCTCGGCGTGTTCATCCTGGTCGTGGGCCCGACGGTGTTCCTCATCGACACGTTCACCCAGAGCTTCGGCATCCTGCTGCAGAACTTCGTCGAGATGAGCTTCTACACCGACCCGGTGGGCCGGTCGGGCTTCGAGGAGACCTGGACGATCTTCTACTGGGGCTGGTGGATCGCCTACGCCCCGTTCGTCGGCCTGTTCACCGCGAAGATCTCCAAGGGTCGCACGGTCCGCGGGATGATCGGCGCGATGTGCCTGGCCGGCAGCGCCGGGTGCTGGCTGGCGTTCATGCTGCTGGGCAACACGTCGTTGTGGATGGAGATCAACAAGATCGTCCCGGTGGCCGACATCGTGCAGGGCCAGGGCGACACGGCCGGCATCATCGCCACCCTCGCCCACCTGCCCTTCGGCTCCTTCGCGGTGGTGGCGTTCCTGCTGCTGATGGTGGTCTTCCTGGCGACGACCCTGGACTCCTCGGCCTACACGATGGCCGCCACGGCGTCGAAGGACCTGCCTCAGGACGCCGAACCGGCCCGCTGGCACCGCGTCTTCTGGGCGATCGTCCTCGCCGCGGTCTCGGTGATCCTGATGTACACCGGCGGCCTGGAAGCCCTGCAAACCCTGTCCATCATCACGGCCTTCCCGCTCATCTTCGTCCTCGTCCTCGTCGCCATCTCCCTCGCGAGATGGCTCCGGGAGGACTTCGGCACCAACGACCTCCAACCCCCGCTGGTGGCCGACCAGCAGCTCGAAGAGGGAACCGAGAAGGAACCCGTGACGACCTGACCCCATCCCGCCGAATCGGGGCCGACTCCTTCGCGGAGTCGGCCCCGATTCGTCTCCGGGTCTTGTCAGGCTCGGGGGTGCACCGTACTCTCCGTCCGCCTAATGACACAGTCGTACCACCAGGCGGTACGAACAGGTGACAAGGGAGTCGCTATGGGTGCACCGAGCAGACGCGGGTCTGCGTTCCAGCCGCGGGTTTTCGCGGCCGGGGTCCTCGGCACGACCGTCGAGTGGTACGACTTCGCGTTGTACGCGACCGCGGCGTCGCTGGTGTTCAACAAGTTGTACTTCCCCGGTGGAGATCCGCTGGTCGGCACGATCGCCGCCTTCGGGACGTTCGCCATCGGGTTCCTCGGCCGACCGCTCGGCGGCGCCTACTTCGGCGAGCTGGGAGACCGCAAGGGGCGCAAGCACGTCCTGGTGATCACGCTGCTGCTGATGGGCGTCGCGACCACCGGGATCGGTCTGCTGCCGACCTACGGGTCGATCGGGTTCGCCGCACCGCTGCTGCTGACCGTGCTGCGCTTCGTGCAGGGCTTCGCCGCGGGCGGGGAGAAGACCGGCGCGCTGGTGCTGATGTTCGAGAACGCGCCCACCCGCTCCCGGGGGCTGCAGGCCAGCCTGCCGGCCATCGGCACCGGCGCCGGTTCGCTGCTGTCCACGGGTGCGATGGCGCTGGCGTCCTCCACCCTGTCCGAGCAGGCCTTCCTCGACTGGGGCTGGCGCGTTCCGTTCCTGATCAGCGCGGTGCTGACGCTGTTCGGGCTCTGGGTGCGCCGGTCGCTGGAGGAGCCCGAGGAGTTCAAGCGGGAGCAGCGGCGTCAGGCAGCTGAAGGCGAAGGCCGGCAGGTCGCGCGGCGCCCGTGGCGGGAGCGGTTGGCGCAGAGCCGTTTCGTGGAGTCCTGGCGCAAGTACCCCAAGGAGATGCTCATCGTCATCTGCGCGGGTGCGGCCGAGAACTGCGGGTACTACGTGTTCGGCACGTTCTCCGTCGCCTACGCCGAGGACGCGGGGCTGTCGACCGGGCCGGTGCTGACCGGCGTCATGTTCGTCTCGGCGGTCAAGCTCGTCTCGGTCCCGCTGTTCGGGGCGCTGTCGGACCGGTGGGGCCGCCGGCCGGTGAGCATCCTGGGTGCGCTGGTCATGGCGATCGCCTGCTACCCGTTCTTCCTCATGGTCGACACCGAGATCGCGTGGCTGGTGTGGCTGGCGCTGCTGATCACCCTCGGCATCGGGCAGTCGGCGGTTCTGGGTTCGCAGCCGGCGTTCTTCGCGGAGCTGTTCAGCACCAAGGTGCGCTTCACCGCGGTCGGGGTCGCCAACAACATCGGCACCGTGCTCACCGGTGGGTTGGCCCCGGTGCTGGCGAGCGCGCTGCTGCTGTGGTTCGACCACAACATCATCGGAGTCGTGATCTTCCTGCTGGCGACGTGCGCGATCACGGTCGTCACCGTCGCCGTGGCGCGGGAGACCCGCGAGACCGAGGAGCCCGAGCCGGTGAACGCGTAATTCGAGTGCCATCTGTCGGTACCGACGTACCGACAGATGGCACTAACCGGGTAGGGTTGGGGGAGACGTGCTCGGCCGAAAACCTCTGGGAGGACGCAGATGCCGCAGAGTTCGAGCGAGAGCGGTGACGGTGTTCGCAGCGTGCTGCGGGCGTTGGACCTGCTGGCGCTCTTCGACGAGAACCACCGCTCGCGCACCGCGCGGGAGCTGATCGACGCCACGGGACTGCCCAAGTCCACGGTCGTGCGGCTGGTGTCGACCCTGGAGCAGCGGGGTCTGCTGTGGACTCGCGGCGACGGCCGGCTGGCGCCGGGCGCGGGCATGCTGCGCTGGGCGCAGCTGGCCCACGACGCCTGGCAGCTCCCGCCCGAAGCGGTGGAGTGCCTGCGCCGGTTGTCCACCGAGTCCGGCGGCGAGTCGTCCCGGATCTACGTCCGGCAAGGCGTCAACCGCCTCTGCGTCGCCCAGCACGAGGGCACCCAGCAGTTGCGGCACGTCGTGCGCATCGGCGAGGCCATGCCGCTGTGGGCCGGTGCGTCCGGGCACGCGCTGCTGATCGGCGCCGCCCCGGAAGCGGTGCGGGGCGTGGCCGCGGCGGCCGGACGGGGAACCGAGTTCGAGGCGGAGTTCGCCGAGCGGGTGCGCCGGGCCGAGGAGCGGGGCTGGGCCGTCAGCCACGGCGAGCGCGAGGACGGTGTCTCCGCCGTCGCCGCCCCGGTCACCGACTCGGCGGGGCGAGTCGTCGCCGCGGTCGGGCTCGGCGGACCCACCAGCCGGTTCACCCAGGACCGGGTGAGCGAGTTCCTGCCCGTCCTGGTCCACGCGGCGGAGCAGTTGTCCAAGCTGAACTTCATCGGAGGTCGTTCGTGAGCCCACGTCCCTCGGGACCCGGGAACCTGCTGGAAGGCGTCCGGGTCCTGGACCTGACCAACGTGCTGGCCGGGCCGTTCGCGGCCTACCAGCTGGGCAACCTGGGGGCCGACGTCGTCAAGGTCGAGGTCCCCGGCGCCGGTGATCTCGCCCGCCAGCTGGGCGCCGATGCGGGGCTGAACCAGGAGCGGCTCGGCGCGTCGTTCCTCGCGCAGAACGCCGGGAAGCGCTCGCTGACGGTCAACCTGAAGTCCCAGCGCGGGCGCGAGGTGCTGCTGCGCAGCGCCGCCGAGGCCGACGTGCTCGTCGAGAACTTCCGACCGGGCGTGCTGGACCGGCTCGGCGTGGGCTGGGAACGCCTGCGGGAGGCCAATCCTCGCCTGGTCTACTGCGCGATCTCCGGTTTCGGACAGGAAGGGCCGCTGCGCGACAGGCCCGCCTACGACCAGATCGTCCAGGGGTTGTCCGGGATGATGAGCGTGACCGGCACCGCCGAGTCCGGTCCGCTGCGCGCCGGGTACCCGGTGGCCGACACGCTCGGCGGGATGGCCGCGGCGTTCTCCATCGCCGCCGCGCTGGTCCAGCGCGACCGCACCGGCGAGGGCGTGCACCTGGACGTGTCGATGCTGGAGTCGGCGATGACGGCGATGGGCTGGGTGGTGTCCAACCAGCTGATCGCCGGGCAGGAGCCGAAGCGCGTCGGCAACGACAACTTCACCGCCGCCCCGTCCGGCGCCTTCAGCACCGGGGACGGGCTGCTCAACATCGCCGCCAACGAGCAGCGCCAGTTCGCCGCCCTGTGCCGCGTGGTCGAGCGCCCCGAACTGGCCGCCGATCCGCGCTTCGCCGAGCGCGGGGACCGCAAGGCCCACCGCCAGGAGCTCACCGACGAACTGGAGAAGGCGCTGGCGGCGCGCTCGGCGAAGGAGTGGGAATCCGCGCTCGCCGAGGCCGGGGTTCCGGCCGCCTGCGTGCTCACCGTGCCCGAGGCGCTCGGCAACGAGCAGGTCGCCGCCCGGAACTTCATCCACGACCTGCCGTTCCCGGAGCACCCGGACCGCGGGCTGCGCGTGCTCGGCAGCCCCGTGCGGGTGGCCGGGGAAGCGGCCGGCCCCGCGACCCCGCCGCCGACCCTGGGCGAGCACACCGACGAACTGCTGGCCGAACTCGGCTACAGCGCCGAGGAGATCACCTCGCTGCGCGAGGAAGGAGCGGTATGAGCACCCCCGCCTTCAGCACCACCCAGGAGTACGAGAACGCGGTCACCGGGTGGTGGCGCACCGGCGTCAGCCGCATCCGGCCGGGTGAGATCCTGCTGCGCGGATACCCCGTCGAGCAGCTCATCGGCGAAGTGTCCTTCGTGGACACGATCTGGCTGATGCTGCGCGGTGACCTGCCCGAACCCGGTCAGCGCCGGTTGCTGGAGGCGGCGCTGGTCTCGGCGGTCGACCACGGACCGCAAGCGCCGTCCATCGCCGCGGCCCGGATGTCCGCCACCTGCGGGGTCGGCCTCAACAACGCCGTGGCCACCGGCGTCAACCTGCTCGGCGACGTCCACGGGGGAGCGGGGCAACAGTGCATGGAACTGCTGGCCGAGCTGCACGAAACCGGCGCGGACCTCGACGAGGCCGCCGAGAAGGTCGTGGCCGACCACCGGGCGTCGGGCGCGCGCATCCCCGGCTTCGGTCACAGGTTCCACCCGCGCGACCCGCGCCGGGACCCGTTGGTGAGCATGGTCGAGCAGGCCGTGGCCGACGGGGACGTGCCGGGCTGGGCGTTGCGCGCGGGCACGGCCCTGGAACGCGCGCTCTCCCGAGGCCGCAGCCGCCCGGTCCCGATGAACATCGACGGCGCCACCGCCATCGTCTACAGCGAGCTCGGGTTCCCACCGGAACTCGGCCGCGGCCTGTTCGTCCTCGCCCGCAGCGTCGGAGTCCTCTCCCACGCCTGGGAGGAGAAGTCCTCCGGAACCCGCATCAAGGGCCCCATCCCACGACCTCTCCTCCCGGACTACAACGGCCCCGAACCCCGCGACCTCCGCGGCGGAGGCTCGGCTTGATCGTGGGTGGGGAAGTTTTCATGAAAACTTCCCCACCCACGATCACGGTGCTGCGCGGGCTCGGCGGAGGCTGAGGCACCCACACGCTCGATGCCGATCGCTTCGTTCACTGGTGTTCCGTCGGCGACCAGGACCGGTTCTCGTCGGTCAGTGAACTAGGGGGCCTCGGGGAGTGCGATGAGCTGCTTGCCCAGGTTCATCCCGTCGAAGAGACCTTGCAGCGCGTCCGGGGCGCGGTGCAGTCCGGTCGTGATGGTCTCGTTCCACACGAGCTTCCCGTCGGCGACCCAACCGGCGAGCTCCCGGAGGGCGGACGGGAAATCGGCGACGTGGTCGAAGAAGACGAAACCCTCCATGCGCGCGCGGCGGAACGCCAGCTGCATGTAGTTCGCGGGACCGCGCCCGTAACCTGCGGCGGTGTAGCCGGAGGAGATCGAACCGCACAGCGCGACGCGCGCGCCGAGGGCGAGGTTGTCGAGGGCTGTCTCCAGCAGCGGTCCTCCGACGTTGTCGAAGACCGCCGACAACCCCGAGGGGGTGAAGGTGCGCAGCGCCGCGTGGACGTCGTCGTGGTAGTTCACGCAGTCGAAACCCGCCACGTCGGTCACCCAGCGCACCTTCTCCGCGGTGCCTGCGGTGCCGATGACCCGCGCACCCCTCAACCGGGCGATCTGGCCGGCCAACGAGCCGACACCTCCGGCCGCCCCGGTGACCAGAACCGCCTCGCCGCCGGAGAGGCCCAGCACGCGGGTGATCCCGATGTGGGCGGTCAACCCGTTGGTGCCGAACACCGACAGCATGTGCCTGGGCTCGATGCCCGGCGGCACCGGGTTGACCCCGAAGATCCCTTCGCCACGCGCGATCGCGTACTCCTGCCAGCCGAGGTCGCCGTACACCCACTGCCCCTCCGGCAGCCGGGGATCTCGGGACTCCAGAACCTGACCGACGCCGCTGCCGCGCATGACCGCGCCGACCGCGACCGGGTCGGTGTAGGTCGCGTCCGGGTTGAGCCACGTGCGCTGGGTGGCGTCGATGCCGAGCCAGCGGACACCGACCAGGGCCTCGCCGTCGGCGAGAGCGGGCACCGCTTCCGTGCGCAGGTCGAAGGTGTCGGCGTCGATGTTGTGCGCGGGTCGTGCCCGCAGGACGACCTGGCGATTCTGCCTCGGCACTTGCCCCCCAGCTCTCAGCGGCCCGACCGGCCGCGAGGTGCCGATCTCAGGGGAAGACTAGCTTCGGGCGCAACCGGATATCGGATGAGATCCGGTTGCCCGAGTCGCGTTGTCAGGAGTTGCGGAGGGAGTCCGAGAGCTGGGCCGCGGCGGAGACGATCAGGCCGCCGTAGGCGGCTCCGGGGCCGGTTTCGTCGACTCGGATCACCGGCGCGGAGAGGCAGAGGGCGGCGACGGTTTCCCCGGTGGGTCGTTGGATCGGGGCGCTGACCGAGCACAGGCCGGGCGTTCGGCGCGAGACGCTCTCCACCCAGCCCTGCGCGGGGGTGGGTTCGGTGAGGACGCGGGCTGCCGATCCCCCTGCCGCTAGCGGCAGGAGCGTGCCGACGGGCACCGAGGCCCGCAGTTCCGCGGGGGAGTCGACGCCGGCCAGGCACAGGCGGTGTTCGCCTCGGCGGACCCAGCTGCGCGGTCTCACCGGTCTTCTGCCGCAGGTCGGTGAGGACGGGCTTGCCGAACTGCTCCAGCGACGGCATCGAGAAGCGGGCGCCGAGGCGGAGCCCGCCGTCGTCGTCCCTGCTGAGCAGGGAGTGCGCGAGCATCGATCCGACCAGCCGGTGCGCGGTCGGGACCGACAGGCCCAGGTGGCGGGCGAGTTCGGAGGCGGTCATGCGGCGGAGCTCGACGGCGTCGAGGACGGCGACGACGCGGTCCAGGACCCCGACGCCGGTCGAGCGGATGACCGGGCTCGGTTCGGCTCCGGCGAGTGGATCGGTCGGCACCGCCCCAGGGTAGGTCCGATCCCCGGTTCGTCCTCCGCTGGTCGTCATGTCAGCGACAGCAGGGGTGCGAGCAGGGACGTCGCGAAGAGCACGACCGCGCCGCCGAGCCGGTTGGTCAGAGCCGCGAAGGGCATCAGGTGCATCCGGTCGGCCGCCGAGAGCACGGCGACGTCGCCGCTGCCGCCGGTGTCGGCCATGACGAGCCCCGGGGTGATCGCGGCCTCGACGAAGTAGAACCGCACGAGCCAGCCCAGGACGCCGGAGGTCAGCGTCGCGCTGAGCACCGTCGCCGCGGTCAGGACCAGGAACAGCGGACTGCTGAGCGCGGTGAGGACGTCGCCGATGTCGATGTAGGTGAGGCTGACCGCGACCAGCAGCGCGGGCACGAACAGGGTGGTGGCCATCGCGCCCCAGTTGGTGCTGGCCTCCTCCAGGTGGTGGGGCAGCAGACCGGCGATCTTGACGATCGCGGCGGCGATGATCGTCCAGGCGTAGGGGTGGAGGAACGGCAGCAGGCCGCCCATGAGCTCGCCGAACACGAACAGCAGCCCGGCGATGAGCAGGCCCTGTCCGAGGGCGGCGTAGGTGGCGCTGTCGCGGGTGGGTGCGGTGTCGATGGTGATGTCGCGGCGCTGGATGCGCATCAGCTGGCCGCGGCCGTCGAAGCCGACGAACAACTGCTTCTCGCGTCGTCCGAGTCCGTTGTAGACACCGGCGATGGCGATGCAGAGGATGTTGGCGACCACCACAGCCGACATCAGCTGGCCCATGAAGGAATCCGGGGTACCGCCGGTCGCCGCGGCGTACATCTCCGACATCGGCACGGCACCGATGCCGAGACCACCGGCCATGATCGGTGCCGCGACGAGCAGAACGCCCTGCGCGAAGCCGAATCCCAGCAGGGCGCCGAGCGCCCCGGTGATCACGAACGTCAGCGCCAGGCAACCCAGCAGCGGGACGGCGAAGCGCGGACCGGCCTTGAGCAGCAGCGCTCGCGGCATGCCCAGGACGCTGCCGGCGATGATGGTGATGACCAGGAAGTCCAGGAACCCGCTGTCCTCCACGAACCCGGCGACGACCTCTGCCGCGACCTGCGGGAACACGCCCGCGAACAGCAGGATCGCGGGAACGAACGTGCACAGGACGGTGGGCAGGCCGTAATCGCGCAGCACCGGGACCTGCTTGCCGACCCACATCAGCAGACCGCCGACGAGCATCGTGACGGCGAACCCGGACAGCAGCGAGGTCGGCAGGTGGTCGGTCAGCGCGGCGGCGAGCAGGATCGCGGCACCGGCCAGGTGGACCAGCGGGGGAAGGCCGGCCAGCTCCGGTCCGCGGAGCAGGACCGGGGTGGGAGCGGAGATCGGTCTGGACTGGGGTTCGCTGCTGGGGATGGTGGACATCGTTGTCTCCCAAGGGAACCGGCCGCCGTTGGCCGGTCGGAGGGGTCACGGAACGCCTGCGGCTCGCAGGAGGGGTGGTGCGCCGCCCGGGGGCGGCCTGGTTCAGGACGTCGGGCTGCCTCGGTGCAGCGCGTCCTCCACGGCCGTCACCGCTTTGGCGAGCAGGGACGCGTCGATTCCGGTGGCGACCCCGCGTCGGTGCAGGTGCTCGACGAGGGTTTCGGTGGCGATGTTGCCGTGCGCACCCGGCGCGAACGGGCACCCGCCGTAACCGCCCGCCGCGGCGTCGAAGCGGGTGATGCCCAGGTCCAGGGCGAGATCGACGGTACGCAGGGCCTGGCCCAGGGCGTTGTGCAGGTGCAGTCCGATCGTGGCCTCCGGCAGGGCGTCCCGGACCGCCCCGACCGACCTCCCGACGTGCTGGGGGTCGGCGGTGCCGAGCGTGTCGGCCAGACCGAGCCGGGTGATGCCGATGTCGGCGTAGGCGGTGGCGACCTCGGTGAGCCGCTGCGGGGTGACCTCCCCGTCGAAGGGGCAGACGAACGCGGTGGCCACCCCGCCGGTGAAGCGCACGTGCGGGTTGTCCTCGACCACCTCGGCGAGGTCGGCCAGGGCCTCCCGCACGCCGCGTCCCGCGTTGGCGCGGCTGTGCCCCTCGGCCGCGGAGACGACCAGGCACACCTCCGTCACCCCGGCTGCCACCGCTCGATCCACGCCGCGCCGGTTGAGCGCCAGCGCGCTCCACCGAACCCCGGGCGGGTGCGGCAATCCGGCGACGAGCTCCTCGGCGCCCGACATCTGCGGCACCCGGGCAGGGTTGACGAACGACGCGGCCTCGACGCGGGTGATCCCGGCGGCCACCAGCGCGTCCGCGATCCGCAGCCGGTCGGGCACCGACACCACCAGGGGCTCGTCCTGCAGCCCGTCGCGCATCACGACGTCGGTGATCTGCACGTCCCGGCTCATCACAGGACACCTCGCTCGCGCAGGTCGGCGACCTGGGAGGCGGCGAGGCCGAGCACCTCGCGGAGGACGTCGTCGGTGTGCTGGCCCAGCTCGGGCCCGGCCCAGCGCACGTCCCCGGGAGCGCCGGGGACCTGCGGGACGACTCCGGGGAAGCGGATCTCCTCGGGATCGGTCTCGACGGAGACCATGAGCGGGCGCAGCATGCCGCGCTCGGCGAAGTGCGGGTCGTCGGCGATGGCGGCGGCGTCGTAGACCGGTCCGATCGGAACGCCCGCGGCGCTGAGCACGTCGACCGATTCGGGTGCGGTGCGGCGGGTGGTCCAGTCGGTGATCGCGGCGTCGAGCTCGGTCTCGCGGGCGTGCCGGGCGTCGCCGTCGGCCAGCGAGGGGTCGTCGGCGAGGTCGGTGCGGCCGATGGCGGTCATCAGCCTGGTGAACGCTCCGCTGGAGTTGCCCGCGATCATCACCGACTGCCCGTCGGAGGTGGGGTAGACGCCGCTGGGCACGACGCCGGGGAGGTTGCCCGCGGTCCGCCGGCGGACCATGCCGTAGGCGTCCATGTCGGGCACGAGCGACTCCATCGCCATGAACACCGCTTCGTAGAGCGCCACGTCCGCGACCCGGGGGCCGTCGTGCGTGCGGCCGGTGGCGCGGGCCAGCAGCAGCATCAACGCGCTGATCGCGCCGTAGAGACCGGCCAGGGCGTCGCCGATCGGTGCGGCCGGGCGCACCGGCGGTCGATCTGCGTGCCCGGTGACCTGGCGGAGGCCGGCGAAGGCCTCGGCGACCCCGCCGAAACCGGCGCGGTCCCGGTATGGACCGGTCTGGCCGTACCCGGAGATGCGTACCAGCACGACCTCGGGGTTGGCGGCGTTGAGCTCCTCGGGGCCGAGTCCCCAGCGCTCCAGCGTTCCGGGCCGGAAGTTCTCGATGACGACGTCGGATTGGCGGACCAGGTCGAGGACGAGGTCGCGGCCCTCGGCGGTGCGCAGGTCGAGGGTGAGGGACTTCTTGTTGCGGGCGATGGTGCGGAACATCATCGAGGTGGCACCGCGACCGCGACGCCACCCGCGCAGCTCATCACCGGTGCCGGGGCGTTCGATCTTGATGACCTCCGCGCCGAAGTCGGCGAAGATCCGGCTCGCGAACGGCGCGGCGATGAAGTTGCCGAGCTCCAGAACGCGGAACCCGGTGAGCGGAGGGTCGGCCTGCGGTGGGACATCCGTAGGGGCATCGGGAACTCCCTGGGTTCTCATTAAATGAGCAACACTGCTCAACGTAGGAGAACGTTAGGCTGTGCGAACGGGAGCTCGCAAGATGTCCGCGAAAGTCCTTCGGCAGAACGCTTCTCGAACTTCGAGAACCCCGGAACGGCCTGCGGTTTCGCTCGCCCGCGAGGGCGATCGGGTTCTCGTGGCGGGCGGGCCCGACACGCGGACGCGTGTCGGGGTGGGCCGGAGGCGTTGGGGGAGGGAGAATCCTGGGTCATGATCGAGACCGCCGTGGATTCGACCTCGCTGCTGAGCGCGCTCGCCGAGGTGGGGGTGCAGGCCGACGCTTCGACGCGGCGGCGTGCCGAGTACGCCTACGACGCTTCGAACTACCGCGTCGTGCCCGTGGCCGTGGTGTTTCCCCGGACTCCCGATGACGTCGTGGCCGCGGTGGGGGTGTGCCGCGACACCGGGACGCCGATCATCGCTCGGGGCGGCGGGACCTCGATGGCGGGCAACGCCGTGGGTCCCGGGTTGGTGCTGGACTTCTCGCGGTACATGAACCGGGTGCGGGCCATCGACGAGGAGACCGGGACGGTCGACGTCGAACCCGGTGTCGTGCTCGCCGACCTGTCGGTCGCGGTGGAACGCGCCACCGGCGGGCGGCGGACGTTCGCGCCGGACCCGTCGTCGAAGAACCGCGCCACCGTCGGCGGTGCGATCGGCAACGACGCGTGCGGCAACCACTCCGTGCGCTACGGCCGCACCTCCGATCACGTCGCCGAGATCGACCTCGTCACCTCCGACGGCGCGCGGTTGACCGCCACCGAGACGGGTCTGCGCGCCACCGACCCCGCCGACGCGGTCTCGGCCGCGCGGGCCGAGGAGCTGACCGCGTCGCTGACCGGCTTGGCGCAGGAGCACCTGAGCGCGTTGCGGCTCGAACTCGGCCGCATCCCCCGCCAGGTCTCCGGATACCACCTCGAAAACCTGCTTCCCGAGCGGAAGTTCAACATCGCCCGCGCCGTCGTGGGTTCCGAGGGGACGTGGGCCGTGGTGGTGGGGGCGCGGATGAAGCTGGTGCCGAAAACGGCCAGCGCGCTGCTGGTCTGCCTCGGTTACCGCGACGTCGTCGACGCGGCTCGCGACGTCACGACGATCCTGGAGTTCTCCCCGGCCGCCGTCGAGGGCACCGACGCCGCCATCGTGGCCACCATGCGCCACCGGCGCGGCCCGGACGCCGTGCTCGGGCTGCCCGACGGGGAGGCGTGGCTGTTCGTCGACCTCGACGGGGACGACCCGGATTCGGTCAGCGCCCAGGCGGACCGGCTGCTGGAGCGGCTCGCGGAGAACAGCCGGCTCGTGCAGGGGCGCAAGGCCGCCGACCCCGCCGAGCGGGCGTCGCTGTGGCGGGTCCGGGAGGACGGCGCCGGGCTGTCGTCGCGGCTGGCCTCGGGTGGCGAGTCGTGGCCGGGCTGGGAGGACGCCGCCGTCGCGCCGGAGCGGCTGGCCGACTACCTGGCCGACCTGCGCGAGCTGCTCGACTCGCACGGGCTCACCGGGGTCATGTACGGGCACTTCGGGGCCGGGTGCATGCACATCCGCATCACCTACGACCTGCGCAGCGAGCAGGGGAGGTCGGTGTTCCGGGAGTTCACCCGCCAGGCCGCGGAACTCGTCGTGCGCCACGGCGGATCGCTGTCCGGTGAGCACGGCGACGGACGCGCCCGGTCCGAGCTGCTGTCGATCATGTACTCGCCGGAGGTGATGGCCGCTTTCGCCGAATCCCGCCGCATCTGGGACACCGTCGGCATCCTCAACCCCGGATCGATGACCGACCCCGACCCGATCGACGCCCACCTCGCCCTCGCCGGGGTACCCGAACGCGAGTGGCGCACCAGCTTCGAGCTGAACCCGACCTCCGGCCGCGACCCGTGGGTGCACGCCGTGCAGGGCTGCATCGGTGTCGGCCGGTGCCGCGCCGACGGCGGTGGCGTGATGTGCCCGAGCTACCGCGCCACCCGCGACGAGAAGGACTCCACGCGCGGGCGGGCCCGCGTGCTGCAGGAAGTCGTGCGGGGCGCCCGCACCGTCGAGCAGGGCTGGCGGTCCGAGGAGGCGCGGGAGGTGCTGGACCTGTGCCTGTCGTGCAAGGCCTGCGCCACCGACTGCCCGGCCGGGGTCGACATGGCCACCTACAAGTCGGAGTTCTACGACCACTACTACCGCCGACGCCTCCGCCCGCGCTCGCACTACACGCTGGGCTGGCTGCCGCGCTGGCTCAAGCTCACCGGCCGACTGCCCGGCGCCGTCAACGCCGTGCTCGGAAGCCGCCTGGGCAAGGCGATTTCGGCAGCGGGCGGGCTCACCACCCGACGCGCGCTGCCGCGCTTCGCCGGTGCGGGGGAGTGGCGGCGAGAGGTCCCCGACGCCGGTGCCGAGGGTTCGGTGGTGCTGTTCGTGGACACCTTCACCCGCGGCTTCCGGCCCGAGGTCGCCGGTGCCGCCGCCCGGGTTCTGGGTGACGCGGGCGAGTCCGTGACCTGCTCGGCCGACGCCTGCTGCGGCCTGACCTGGATCTCCACCGGCCAGCTCGGCACCGCCAGGCGCAAGCTGGCCGAAGCCGCGGCCTCTCTCGACGACGGCACCGACCGGCCGATCGTCGTCGTCGAACCCAGCTGCGCCGCCGCGCTGCGCAAGGACCTGCCCGAACTCGTCCACACCGACCAGGCCCGCCGCGTCGCCCGGCGCGTGCGCAGCTTCGCCGCCCACGTCGCCGACCGCGTCGCCGGAGGCTGGACGCCGTCCCCGGCGCGGCCACCGGAGAAGGCCGTGCTGCAGACGCACTGCCACGAGCACTCGGTCTTCGGCGCCGCCGCCCAGCGCACCGCGCTCCAGGCCGCCGGGGTCTGCGAGGTCGTCGACGCCACCGGATGCTGCGGCGTGGCGGGCAACTTCGGCTTCGAAGCCGAGCACTACGAGGTCAGCATGCAGGTCGCCGAGAACGCGCTGGCCCCGGCCCTGCGCGGAACCGACCGCGATGCCGCGGTGCTCACCGATGGATTCTCCTGCGCCAGGCAAGTGGACCAGCTCGACCCCACCCGCCCCGGCCTGCACCTAGCGCAGGTGCTCGACCCGGGCCACGACCGCTGAGAGATTGGACGAGATCCATGCGAACGGTTCCGCTCGGCACCACCGGTGCCCAGGTCCCGAACGTCGTCGCCGGGATGATGCGCATCGCCGACAAGACCGATGAGCAGATCCGCGAGCTCTACACCACCGCCCGCGACGCGGGCATCGACTTCTTCGACCACGCGGACCTCTACGGGTTCCGGCACCCGGGCGGTGGCACGCACTTCTGCGAGCGCCGCTTCAGCGAGGCCCTGCAGCTGACCGGAGCGGATCGCGACGAGATCACGCTGCAGACCAAGACCGGCATCGTCGACGGCGAGGAGTGGCACTACGACTCCTCGTACGAGCACATCGTGTCCTCGGTGGAGGACTCGTTGCGCGCACTAGGCACCGACCGCATCGACGTGCTGCTCCTGCACCGGCCCGACGCGCTGTTCGAGCCCGAGGAGGTCGCCCGGGCCTTCGACGAGCTCGAATCCTCCGGCAAGGTGCGCAGTTTCGGCGTTTCCAACTACACGCCGCGCCAGATCGACCTGCTCAAGACCGCGGTGCGGCAGCCCATCGTGACCAACCAGGTGCAGCTGTCGGTGACGCATTCGACGATCGTCACCCAGGGCCTGGTCGCCAACACGGCCGACGACGACGCGGTCACCCGCGACGGCGGCGGACTCGTCGAGCACGCGCGCATCAACCGGATCACCCTGCAGGCCTGGTCGCCGTTCCAGAAGGGCGGCGGGCAGGGCGGGGTGTTCCTCGGCGACCCCGACCTGCCGGAGCTCAACACGATGCTGGACAAGCTCGCGGCGAAGTACGGGGTCACGCCGATGGCCATCGCCACGGCCTGGATCACCCGCCACCCGGCCGCGATGCAGGTCGTGCTGGGCACGACCACTCCGCAACGCGTCACGGACGCCGCTGCCGGATCGGAC
This sequence comes from Saccharopolyspora sp. ID03-671, assembly GCF_045278815.1. NCBI lineage: Bacteria > Bacillati > Actinomycetota > Actinomycetes > Pseudonocardiales > Pseudonocardiaceae > Saccharopolyspora > Saccharopolyspora sp. ID03-671. The sequence goes on along the minus strand of NZ_CP134054.1, from coordinate 711,045 downwards.
GTCCGCCTGACCCGATCCGAGTGGTACGGGCTCGTCCAGGCCGCAGGTCACCGCGTGCCGTGAGCCGGGGCGGTCGGTTCGGCGGTGTTGTCCGGCATCGCCGCCGACCGCTCCGCCGAGCCGGGATCGGCCAGGACCTGCCTGGCGCGGTCGAGGTCGAGGTTGCGGTCCCACTTGGCGATGGCGAGGGTGGCCACGGCGTTGCCGTAGAAGTTGACCAGGGCGCGGCACTCGGACATGAACTTGTCGATGCCGAAGATCAGCATGATCCCGGCCGCGGGCACCGTCCCCACGGTCGACAGCGTCGCGGTCAGCGCGATGAACCCGCCGCCCGCCACGCCGGCCGCGCCCTTGGAGGTCAGCAGCATGACCGCGAGCAGCCCGAGCTGCTGGGTGATGCTCAGCGGCGTGTTCGTGGCCTGGGCGATGTAGAGCGTGGCCAGCGACAGGTAGATCGCCGCGCCGTCGAGGTTGAAGCTGTACCCGGTTGGCACGACCAGGCCGACGGTGGTGCGGTCGGCGCCGAGGAACGTCATCTTGCGCATCAGCCCCGGCAGCGCGGGCTCGGCGGTGGAGGTGCCCAGCACCAGGAAGAACTCGTCCTTGAGGTAATGGAAGAGCTGGAAGATGTTGAGCCGCACGTAGAGCGCGAGGAACCCGCCGAGCACGACCACCACGAACAGGATCGAGGTGACGTAGAACAGGGCGATGAGCGAGCCGAGACTGGTCAGAGTGGACAGTCCGAACTTGCCGATGGCGTAGGCCATCGCGCCGAACGCGCCCAGCGGGGCGGCCTTCATGACGAAGCTCAGCACCTTGAACACGATCTCGGTGAACCGCTTGACCCCGGCCACCACCGGTTCCCCGATCGGGCCGACCGCCTTGATCGCGATCCCGAACAGCACCGCCAGGAAGATGATCTGCAGGATGTCGCCCTCGACGAAGGCGCCGAAGAAGCTGTCCGGAACCAGGTTCGTCAGGAACTCCCACCAGTGCTGCGACTCACCGGATTCGATGTACTCCTGGGCTTTCCCGCTGGTCTGGATCGTCGACGGATCGGCGTTGACCCCCTCGCCGAGCCGAACGAGGTTGATCGCGACCAGGCCGATGACCATCGCGATGATCGTGCCGACCTGGAAGTAGGTCAGCGCCTTGAGCCCGGTCATGCCGACCTTCTTCAGGTCGGCGACGCTCGCGATGCCGCCGATGATGGTGAGGAACACGATCGGCCCGATCAGCATCTTCATCGCGTCGATGAACGTCGTGCCGATCGGCTCCATCGCCTCACCGACATCCGGCCAGCGCCACCCGACGAGGATCCCGATGACGATCGCGACGAGCACCTGCACGTAGAGCTGCCGGTACCAGGGCTTGGCCTTCGGCCTCCCGCTGTCGGGAACCGGGCGCTGTGCGGTTTGCGTCATTGCAAGTCTCCTGCACGTCGATCATCTCCAGCGGCACGCTGCCGGGCACCGACAGTGACCCGGTTCGCGCGGCGCCGTCCAACAGGGACTCGCTACCCGACTGATAGGTTCGATGAATGAATCCCGGTTGACCTGGGAAGATCGACGAGAGGTGGGTGCGTGGACGCGCGACAGCTGGAGTACTTCCTGGCGATCGTCGACAACGACGGCTTCGGCCGCGCCGCCGCGAAGCTGCACATCGCCCAGCCCTCGCTGTCGCAGGCGGTGGCAGGGCTGGAGCGCGAGCTCGGCGTGCGGCTGTTCCACCGGATCGGGCGCGGCGCGGTGCTCAGCGACGCCGGCAAGGAGTTGATCGGTCCGGCCCGCCAGGTCCTGCGCGACCTGCGCACCGCCAAGGCCACGATGGACTCGCTCAAGGGCGTCCAGCGCGGCCACGTCGAACTGGTGACGATGCCCTCGCCCGGCATCGAACCGCTCGGCACGCTGACCAGGCTGTTCACCCGCGAACACCCCGGGATCATGGTCGGTGCCGACGCCGCGTTCACCCCGGACGAGGTGCTGCAGAAGGTCCGGGAAGGCGTCTGCGAGCTCGGACTGGTCGGCGTTCCGGGTGATCTGCGGGCCCCCGGGGTGGACGTGCTTCCGCTGGAATCGCAGGACTTCGTGCTGGTCGGCGCCGAGCTGCCGGACGACGACCCGGTGCCGGTGACGGCGTTGGGCGGTGCCCGGCTGATCGCCTCGCCACCGGGCAGTCAGATGCGCCGGATCGTCGACGAGATGGTGACCTCGGGTGCCGAGATCGTCGCCGAGGTCGCCCACCGCACCTCGATCCTGCCGCTGGTCCTGCAGGGGGTCGGGCTGGCGGTGCTGCCCTCGGCCTGGGTTCCGCTGGCGCGGCGGGCCGGTGCCCGCGCCGTGCGCGTCGACTCGCCGTCCCAGCTGCACGTCGCGCTGGTCAGCCGATCGGCGCCGCTCACCCCGGCCGCGCGGGCGTTCCTGACCGTCGCCCGCTCCTACACCCCGCTCGACCACCTGGACACATAGCTCACGCCTATCAACCGAATCGGCAGCGCGTGTTGGACGCGAGGCGGCCCGCCGGTCTTCACTCAGGGGAAGAGCAACCGACCGCCGCAGGGAGTGACCTGATGTCCGAGCAGCGCAACTTCTCCATCGCCGCCATCCCCGCCGATGGCGTGGGCACCGAGGTCGTGGCCGCGGGACGGGCCGTCCTGGACGCGCTGGCGGCGGGTTCGGGCGGGCGGTTCGCCTTCGAGTGGACCGAATTCCCCTGGGGCTGCGGCTACTACGAGAAGACCGGCCGCATGATGGACGAGGACGGGCTGGAGACGCTGCAGGACTTCGACGCCCTGTACTTCGGGGCCGTCGGCTGGCCGTCGGTGCCGGATCACATCAGCCTGTGGGGATTGCGGCTGCGGATCTGCCAGAACTTCGACCAGTGGGCCAATGTGCGTCCCGTGCACTTCCACCCGGGCATCACCTCGCCGCTGCGCAAGGCCGACGACACCCCGCTGGACTGGGTCGTGGTCCGCGAGAACAGCGAAGGCGAGTACGCGGGTCTGGGCGGCCGCAACCTCGCCGGTCGCGGGCCCGGCAACGAGGTGGCGCTGCAGACGGCGCTGTTCACCGAGAAGGGCTGCGAGCGCATCATGCGCTTCGCCTTCGACCTCGCCCGGCAGCGCGACCGCAAGAAGGTCTCGTCGGTGACCAAGAGCAACGCCCAGCAGTACGGGATGGTGCTGTGGGACGAGGTCTTCCAGCGGGTGGCCGCCGACTACCCGGACGTGGAGACCGAGAGCGTGCTGGTCGACGCCATGTCGGCGAAGTTCGTGCTGCACCCCGAAGACCTGTCGGTGGTGGTGGCCTCGAACCTCAACGCCGACATCCTGTCCGACCTCGGCTCGGCCTTGGCCGGGAGCCTCGGCCTCGCCGCGAGCGCGAACCTCAACCCGGACCGCCGCTTCCCGTCGATGTTCGAGCCGGTCCACGGCTCGGCCCCCGACATCGCGGGTCAGGGTCTGGCCAACCCGATCGGCGCGATCGGCAGCGCGGCACTCATGCTGGAGCACTTCGGCTTGAACGACGAGGCCACCCGAGTGCGCAAGGCCATCGAATCGACCACGGCCGCAGGCCTGCTCACCCCCGACGTCGGCGGCACCGCCCGGACCGACCAGATCGTCGAGGCGGTCCTGGCCAACCTCTGAGCGAGGTCAGCGCAGGGCCGGGGCGAGCCAGCGTTGCAGGTAGGCGCGGAGTTCCGGCCCTGCGCGCGGTGGGTCGCCGGGGTCGAGGACCAGGGATTGCAGGGTGCGCAGGAGGTGTTCGACGAGCTCGCGGCGTTGCTGCTCGTCCCAACCCAGCGAGTCCCAGTCGATGCCGAAACCGGTGATGAGGTCGCGGCCGATCTCGATCGACGCCGACGAGGTCAGGTTCGCGACCGTGCCGCTCATGCGGCCCGGCGCCAGCAGGCGGTTGAGCGCCGGGTCGTCGCGCAGGTGCTCGAAGACGTAGGCGACGACCTCGACCGCGGCGTCCCCGGCATCACCGCCGGTGGCGGCCAGGTGGGCGCGGACGTGCTCGACCAGGTCGGTCGTCAGGTCGGCGACGGCCTGGTTCGCCGCCGCGTTGAGCAGTCCTTCGGTGGTGGGGAAGTAGCGGTACACGGTCTGGCGGGTGATGCCGACCCGCTCGGCGATCTCGGCGGTGCTGGTCGTGCCCGCCTCGGCCAGGCGCTCCCGGGTCGCGGCGAGGATCCGGGAACGCGCCTCCGAGGCGTCGGCCGGTGGGGACCCGGCCCATCCGTGCGCACGCATGCCTGCAGTATCCCATTCCATACACTTCTCGAAATGTGTATGGTCCCGGGTATGGCGAATCCGCTGCCCCCAGGTTTCGACTTCACCGACCCCGACCTCAACCTCGCCGGAATCCCGCACGAAGAGTTCGCCGCCCTGCGCAGCACCGCCCCGATCTGCTGGGTCGAGCAGACCCCGGAGGCGCGCGCCGGCATGTCGGAGGAGTCCGGCACCGGCTACTGGGCCCTGACCAAGCACGCCGACGTCGCCGCGGTCTCCCGCAACAGCAAGGTGTTCAGCAGTCACGAGAACGCCGTGATCATCCGGAACCCGGAGACCGCCACCCGCGAGTCGGTCGAGCCGTCCAAGGTCGTCATCATCAACCAGGACGCGCCCGAGCACACCCAGCTCCGCAAGATCATCAGCCGGGGCTTCACCCCGCGCGCCATCGGAGCCCTGGAGGAGGCGCTGGAGGAGCGGGCGCGCCGGATCGTCCGCGACGCCGTCGAGACCGGTGGCGGCAACTTCGTCGACCAGATCGCCTCGCAGTTCCCGCTGGAGGTCATCGGCGACATGCTCGGCGTCCCCGCCGAGGACCGGCGCAAGATCTTCGACTGGACCAACCAGATGACCGGCGCCGAGGACCCCGATCTGGCCCGCGAGGACAACGATCCGGAGGCCGCGGCCGCCGAAGTGCTGATGTACTCCATGGGTCTGGCCGCCGAGCGGCGCGAGAACCCGCGCGACGACATCGTCACCAAGCTCGTCAACGCCGACGTCGACGGGCGCGGTCTCACCGACGACGAGTTCGGCTTCTTCGTCATCGCCCTCGCCGTCGCGGGCAACGAGACCACCCGCAACGCCACCTCCCACGGCATGAACGCCTTCTTCGAGCACCCCGACCAGTGGGAGCTGTGGAAGCGGGAGCGCCCGGCCACGATGATGGACGAGGTGATCCGCTGGGCCACCCCGGTCACCTCCTTCCAGCGCACCGCGCTGGAGGACGTCGAGGTGGGCGGCGTGGAGATCAAACGCGGCGAGCGCGTGGGCCTGTTCTACGCCAGCGCCAACCACGACGACGAGGTCTTCACCGACCCGTTCACCTTCGACATCACCCGAGACCCCAACCCGCACCTGGCCTTCGGCGGCCACGGCGCCCACTACTGCATCGGCGCCAACCTCGCCCGCATGGAAGTCCGGCAGATCTTCGACGCCGTGGCCGACATGGCCCCCGACCTCCGCCGCGCGGGAGAACCCCGCCGCCTCCGCTCGGGCTGGCTCAACGGAATCAAAGACCTCCCCGTCCAGTACACCTGACACCGGGATTACGGCCGCAATCCGCCACCCGAGTACGGCCGTATTCCGCGACCCGATTGCGGCCGTATTCCGTCAGCGGACTCAGTCACGACCCCTGGGTGCGACGGCCGCAGGTCTCGACCCGTCGAAAACCGCTGTTTTCGCGCGACGAAAACAGCGGTTTTCGTCGCGTGAAAACAGCGGTTTTCGACGTGGGGTGCGGGGCGCGTTGTTGGGGTGTTGCACGGTGGTTCGGTGTTGGTGGGTGGGGGACGTTTTCACGGAGGTGCCTCAGCCGCCACGGGGCTAGGGCGTCGGGGAGGTCGTGGGGTGGGGTTTGGTGGTGAGGGTGGTGGCCGCTCCGAGGGCGAAGGCCGCGGGGATGGTGGCTAGGAGGGTGGTGGCGACGGTCGCCGAGCCGCTGATGAGGGTGGTGAAGTTGGTCAGGACCAGGATCGTGAGGGCGAGGACTCCGAGGAGGCCGAGGGCGGGGGCGATTCGGGTGTTCCACCAGCGGGTGTCGACGTCCGCGCGGGCGAAGAAGACGAGGATCGCCAGGCCCGTGAGCAGGATGAGGGTGAGGATGCTGACCGTGGCCAGACCGGACATCCAGGTGAAGAGGTTGAGGACCGGATCGGCCCCGGCGAGCGCGAAGATCCCGAGGACGACGACGGCGGTGCCGGTCTGGGCCAGCGAGGCGAGGTGCGGGGACTCGTGGCGCTCGTGGGTGGTGCCGAGCGCGGCGGGCGCGATGCCGTTGCGGCCCAACGCGAACAGGTAGCGGGCGATCGCGTTGTGGAACGCCAGCAGCGCCGCGAACAGGCTGGTCAGCAGCAGGACGCCGACGGTGTCGGCGAAGATCGGGCCTAGGCGGTCGCCGGCGGTGTCGAAGACGAGGCCCGAGGTGTTGGCGGTGGCCGCGGCCTCGACGCGGCCCGGGCCGTGGGCGACGACGATGGTCCAGCTGGAGAAGGTGTAGAACCCGCCGATGAGCAGCACCGCGGCGTAGGTCGCGAGGGGGATGGTGCGCTTGGGGTCGCGGGTCTCCTCGCCGTAGATGGCGGTGGCCTCGAAACCGATGAACGAGGCCACGGCGAACGTCACCGCCACGCCCGGCGCGCCGTGGAAGAACGTCGCGGGGGAGAACGACGTCGTCGAATAGCCCTGAGGACCGCCCTGCAGCAGGATCGCTACCGATAACACCGCGACGACGCCGATCTCCAGCACCAGCATCGCACCGAGGACCTTCGCCCCGATCTCGATGTTGCGGTACCCCAGCGCGGCGACGACGACCAGCAGCACCACGGCCGGCGCCCACCACGGCACGCCCGGCCCGCCGTAGCGGGTGATGAGCTCCTGCAGGGTGGAGGAGGCGAGACCGTAGATCGCGGCCTGGATCGCCGTGTAGGTCAGCAGCGCCAGCCCTGCCGCGCCGAGCCCGGGAACCCGGCCGAGACCTCGGGTGACGTAGGCGTAGAACGCGCCGGCGTCGACGACGTGGCGGCTCATGGCCGCGTACCCGACGCTGAAGACGACCAGCACGACCGCCACGACCGCGTAGGCCAGCGGGACACCGGGACCGTTGCTGATCGACAGCATCACCGGCAGCGCCCCTCCGATGGAGGTCAGCGGCGCGGCGGCCGCCACCACCATGAACACGATGCCCGCGACGCCGATCGATCCGCGCAGGCCGCTGGTTCTCTCACTCATGGCAGCACCCTCCGGTCGTCTCGGCGGAGCGGTTCGGCGGCACGTCCAGGGCGGGGTTGCGGTCGAAGAACCCGACTGGCTTGAGCTGGAAACCGGTGCGGTCGACCGGCATGATCGGCCAGTCCTCCGGACGTGGGAAGTGCGTGAGCCCGAAGGTGTGCCACACGACGACGTCCTGATCGTCGAGGTCGCGATCCTCGGCCGCGAACGCCGGAAGGCCCGCTCCGCCCGGGTGCTGGTTCACGAAATCGCCTGCGGCATAACGCTGATCCGGGTCGTAGCGGGTGACCCACAGGTGCCGCGTGGCGAAGGTGGCGCGACGCCGGATCGACGAGCCGTCGTCGGCGAGCAGCTCGGGGTTGCCCTCGGGCAGCAGCGCGTAGGCCACCGGGTCGCCGAGCCGGTTGCGGGCGGCCGGGTTGGTGATGTGCCAGACCCGGCCCGCCCGGTTGTCGGCCAGCCGCTGGGCCTGCGACTCGGTGCGCAGCGGGGTCCGGGTGCGGGTGAAGGCGTTGCCGCGCGGGTTGTCCGGGCCGGTGGGCACCCGCTGCACGTCGATCTCCTCGACGGAGTTGCCGTGCCCGTCGACCATCATGTCCAGCCGCGCCGAGAACAGGTGCTGGTGGAACGGGGCGCCGAGACCGGGTGCGAGCTGCGAGGCGTAGGGGTTGGTGGTGGCGTTGCCGGGCCCCGGGTAGGCGGAGGTGAAGACGACGCCGGTGGCCTTGACCTCGCACTCGATCGTGCCGTCGAGGTAGAGGTACCAGTAGAAGCCGTAGTCGTAGTTGCCGATGGTGGTGAAGAACGAGATCACCATCCGCCGCTGCCTGCGCGTCTCCGACGATCCCGCCCACAGGTCGGTGTGCTTCCACAGCACTCCGAAGTCCTCCTCGTGCATGCAGATCGCGTTGCTCAGCACGCGCGGGTGGCCGAACTCGTCGGCGACGACGGCGTCGAGGTAGGTGATGTCGCCGAGGCAGTCGCAGCCCAGCTCCAGCGCGTTGGCGTACCGGCCGATCATGTACTCGCCGGTGTCGAAGTAGTTCTGCCACGACCGCACCGGTGACGGGTCGGCGTAGGGCACGACCATCTCCGAGATCGACGCGCGGTGGATGATCGGGCGCTCGCGGTCGCCGTCGCGGAACGCGATCTGGTGCAGCACGAGGCCCTCGCGGGCGTCGAAACCGATGCGCAGCGACCAGTTCTCCCACTCCAGCCGGTCGCCGTCGAGGCTGAAGCCGGGGCCCTCGGGCTGGAGGATCTCGATCGGCCGCTGCGAGGTCCGCAGCGGACCGGTCACGGCCGGGTCGTCGAAGTTGCCCGACTCCTGCGGGATCGGCACCGGACCGAGGTCGAGGACGCGGGTGACCGCGCGCTCGTCGACGTCGACGTAGCCGACCAGCCCGTCGATCGGATGCGCCCAGGCGTGGTCGGCCGGGTGCTGCTGCAGGAACGCCAGACCGCGCAGGATGCGCCGGCCGGTCTCCTCGGGGTAGTCGAACACGCCCGCCGACAGGGGTGCGACGCGGACCTGACCGACGTCGAGATCGCGCGCGGCCAGGGCCTGCAGCCAGCGCTCGTCGGCGGCGAGGATCTCCTCGACCAGCCCGAACTCCTCGTCCAGAACCGGAAGGTGGCCGTCCGAGGCCGGATCCAGCGCGGTGTCGCGCAGCACCGAACCCGACGACAGCGACAGGACGAGGTCCCGGTCGCCGGACTTCGGATCGTGCAGCAGGGCGCGCACCCGGCGGTCGGCGCCGTCGAGGGCGTGCTTCGGGGGTTCCTCCAGTCCCAGGTAGACCACGCGGGTGGTCTCGGGCAGGAAACCGTTGTCGTCGAGGAGGTTTCTCGCGCGGGTGATCTCGTCCGCGGAGAGCCGGTCGAGCGGATGGGGGGAACGGGTGGGCATCCTTGACTCCCTTTTTTCTACACTCGTAGACGAAAGGGTGAGGGATGACACCAGCGCGCACAAGGGGCGGAGCGAACTCGATCGGTAGAGTGGGGCGGATTCTTACCCGGGAGCAATCGTGCCGAAACGCGTGGACCACGAGGACCGTCGCGCCCGCATCGCGGACGCGACCTGGCGACTGATCGCCGAACGCGGCATCGAGGCGACCACGATGCGCGCGATCGCCGAGTCCATCGGGATGGCCAACGGCGCGCTCAAGCACTACTTCCCGGACAAGAACTCCATCGTGCGAACGGCTTTCAGCTACGTGTTCGACGCGACCAACGAGCGCGTCCGCGAGCGCTTGCGCGGCGAGACCGGAATGGACGCGCTGTGGATCTTCTGCGAGGAGATCATGCCGGTCGCCGACCTGACCGACCTGGAAGCCCGCGTGGTGCTGCCGTTCTGGCAGCGGGCCCTGGCCGACGCCGACCTGCGCCGGCTCTACACCGACTCGATGGCGTTGTGGCGCGGGCAGATCATCGGATTCCTGGCCGAGGCCCGGGACGAGGGGGCGATCGGGACCGCGATGTCCGACGAGCTCGTGGCGGAGCAGCTGCTCGCCATGCTCAACGGCCTGCAGGCCCTGGCGCTGCTCGACGAGGCCTCCGCGACGCGGGAGGTGCAGCAGCGCACGGTCGCCGCGTACCTGGAGTCGCTGCGGTAGTTCAGCCCTGGGAGTGCTGGAACTCCAGCAGGGCGTCCAGGGTGGCCGTGCGGTGGCGGCGGGCCGCCAGTTCGATGTCGATCGAGTCCGCGCCGGACTCGATGAGGTCGACCAGGGCGTCGTGCTCGGCGACGGATTGCACCGCGCGGCCGGGGACGAAGCTGAAGGTGGAGTTGCGGAGCATCCGCAGGCGGCCCCAGCCGCGGTGCACCAGGTCGATGAGGTGGTCGTTCGGGCAGTGCAGGAACAGCGCCGAGTGGAACTCCTCGTTGAGCTCGGTGAACCGGCGCGGGTCGAAGTGCTCCAGGGTGTCGCGCATGCGGTCGTTGATGGCGCGCGCCTTGGCGAGCTCGGCGGCGGTGAGCAGGGGAGCGGAGAAGCCGGTCGCGGCGCCCTCGACCACGGCGAGGGTCTGCATCGTGGTCACGTACTCGCCCTCGTCGACCAGGGCGACCTGCGCGCCGACGTTCTTCTCGTAGGTGACCAGCCCCTCGGCCTCCAGCCTGCGGATGGCCTCGCGGACCGGGACCGTGCTGACGCCGAGCTCGGTGGCGAGCTGGCTGAGCACGAGCCGGTAGCCGGGGGTGAACCGGTGCGAGACGATCCGGTCGCGGAGCCACTCGTAAGCCTGCTGGGACTTGCTGGTGGCGGCCGGTGCGTCGCTGGTCATGGCTCCCCGTTTCGGTGACGTGGCGCCTCATTGTGCCGGACGGGTGATCAGGTCCGGTGAAGCGCGGTCGGCGTCCCATTGTGATCGCATACGGCATCATATACGATCCGGCGTCATGACGACCGATGCCGTTCGTTCTCCGGCTGACGGCCTCGCACACCACCCGCTCGTCGGGCGGCCGGGCAAGGTCATCGCACTGCACCTCAACTACCCGTCCCGCATCGCCCAGCGCGGGCGCGCGCCCGCCAGACCGTCGTACTTCCTCAAGCCCGTCACGTCGCTGGCCGCCGACGGGGGCAGCGTGGAGCGCCCGCCGGGCGCCGAGCTGCTGGCCTTCGAAGGCGAGATCGCGCTGGTCATCGGCGCGACCGCGCGCCGGGTGTCCCGGGAGGACGCCTGGTCGCACGTCTCGGCCGTCACCGCCGCCAACGACCTCGGCGTCTACGACCTGCGGGCCGCCGACAAGGGTTCCAACCTGCGCTCCAAGGGCGGCGACGGGTTCACCCCGCTGGGGCCCGAGCTGCTCCCGGCCGCGGAGATCGACCCGGCGGGGTTGCGGGTGCGGACCTGGGTCAACGGCGAGCAGGTCCAGGACGACACCTCGGGCACCGTGGTGTTCCCGTTCGCCGAGCTCGTCTCCGACCTCTCCCAGCTGATCACCCTCGAACCCGGCGACGTCGTGCTCACGGGCACTCCGGCGGGCTCCTCGGTGGTCGGGCCGGGTGACGTCGTCGAGGTCGAGGTGGACGAGCCCGCGAGCGGGCGCAGCACCGGCCGCCTGCGCACCACCGTCGTCGAGGGCGCCGAGCCGCTGCCGGAGTTCAGCGCGCAGCCGGCCGTCGACGACCACCAGCGCGCCGAGGCGTGGGGGAGCCGGGAGGCCGCCGGGCTGGAGCCGCTGTTCGAGCTCACCGAGGAGATGCGGGCGAAGCTGGAGAAGGTGGCGGTGGCGACGCTGTCGGCGCAGCTGCGCAAGCGCGGCTACGACCAGCTGTCCATCGACGGCGTGCGCACCAACAAGCCCGGGAGCAAGCTCATCGGTCGGGCCCGCACGCTGCGGTTCGTGCCCGCTCGCGAGGACCTGTTCCGCAGCCACGGCGGCGGGTATAACGCGCAGAAGCGCACCTTCGACTCCCTCGGGCCCGGCGACGTGCTGGTCGTCGAGGCGCGCGGGGAGCGCGGCAGCGGCACCGTCGGTGACATCCTCGCGCTGCGCGCGCAGGTGCGGGGCGCGACCGGCATCGTCACCGACGGGGGCGTGCGCGACCACACCGCGGTCGCGGAGCTGGAGATCCCGACGTTCTCCAACGGCCCGCACCCGGCGGTGCTCGGCCGCAAGCACGTGCCCTGGGACAACGACATCACCGTGGCCTGCGGCGGGGCCACCGTGCAGCCCGGCGACGTCATCGTCGGCGACGACGACGGGGTGCTGGTCATCCCGCCCGCGCTGCTCGGTGACGTGCTCGACGCCGCGATCGAGCAGGAGGCCGAGGAGGAGTGGATCGCCGCCCGCGTCGCCGAAGGCGCGGCCGTGGACGGGCTCTACCCGCTGACCGGCGAGTGGCGTCGCCGCTACGACGCCGAGCGAGCTCAGGAAGGAACACGATGACGAACTGGCGTACGCGACCGGAGGAGCTGACCGGGTCGATCGCTCCGGTGATCACGCCGTTCACCGAGGACGGCGCGGTGGACCACGAGTCGCTGGCGAACCTGGTGAACTGGCAGCTCAAGCAGGGTTCCGACGGGGTGTCCATCGGCGGTTCCACCGGTGAGCCCAGCGCGCAGACCATCGACGAGCGCGCCGACGCGATCCGCACCGTCCTCAAGACCGTCGACGGTCGCGCACCGGTGGTGCCCGGGACCGGATCGGCCAAGCTCGACGAGACGATCGAGCTGACCGGCGCGGCCTACGACGCGGGCGTGGACGCGGCGCTGATCATCACGCCGTACTACGCGCGGCCGACCCAGGAAGCGCTCTACGTCTGGTACAAGACGGTGGCCGAGGAGTACCCGGAGCTGCCGATCATCGCCTACAACGTGCCGAGCCGGACGGCGGTCGAGATCGCGCCGGAGACGGTGGCTCGGCTGCACCGCGATGTGCCGAACTTCGTGGGGATCAAGGAAACCACGAAGGATTTCGAGCACTTCTCCCGCGTCATCAAGGCTTCCGGCCGCGATCTGCTGGTGTGGTCGGGCATCGAGCTGCTGTGCCTGCCGCTGCTGGCGCTGGGCGGAACGGGTTTCGTCAGCGCCACCGCCAACATCGCGCCCGCGGCGACGAAGAGGATGTACGAGGCCTTCCACGCCGGGCGCATGGACGAGGCCCTGGACATCCACTACGGCGTGCACCCGCTGGTGGACCTGATCTTCGTGGAGACCAACCCGGCCCCGGTCAAGTGGGTGCTGTCCGAGCGCGGCCTGATCCGCTCCGGGCACGTGCGCTCGCCGCTGATCACGCCGACCGACGCGGGCAAGGACAAGATCCGCGCGCTGCTCGCCGAGGGCGCCGACTACCTGTCGCCGGTCGAGGACACCGACACGATCGCCGGAGGGAACTGAACCATGCAGCACGTTCCGGAGAACCTGCCCAAGCGCATCCAGCACTTCATCGGCGGTGAGTTCGTCGACAGCCTCGACGGCGACACCTTCGAGGTCCTGGACCCGGTGTCCAACCAGAACTACCTGGAGGCGTCGGCGGGCAAGCAGGCCGACATCGACCGCGCGGTCGCGGTCGCCAAGCAGGCCTTCGACGAGGGCCCGTGGCCGGGGATGCTGCCGCGCGAGCGGGCCCGGATCCTCAACCGCATCGCCGACATCGTCGAGACCCGCAACGAGCGGCTCGCCGAGCTGGAGACCTTCGACACCGGCCTGCCGATCACCCAGGCGCTGGGGCAGGCGAAGCGGGCCGCCGAGAATTTCCGGTTCTTCGCCGACCTCATCGTCGCCCAGGCCGATGACACCTACAAGGTGCCGGGCAAGCAGGTCAACTACGTCAACCGCAAGCCCAAGGGCGTCGCCGGGTTGATCACGCCGTGGAACACGCCGTTCATGCTGGAGAGCTGGAAGTTGGCTCCCGCCTTGGCCTCCGGGTGCACGGTGGTGCTCAAGCCCGCCGAGTTCACACCGCTCTCGGCGGGGCTGTGGCCGGAGATCTTCCGCGAGGCCGGGGTTCCCGACGGGGTGTTCAACATCGTCAACGGCATCGGCGAGGAAGCCGGGGACGCGCTGGTCAAGCACCGCGACGTGCGGCTGATCTCGTTCACCGGCGAATCCGCCACCGGCAGCCTGATCTTCGCCAACGCCGCTCCGACGCTCAAGGGCCTGTCGATGGAGCTCGGCGGCAAGAGCCCGGCCGTGGTGTTCGCCGACGCCGACCTCGACGCGGCGATCGACTCGACGGTGTTCGGCGTGTTCTCGCTCAACGGCGAGCGCTGCACCGCCGGGAGCCGGATCCTGGTGGAGCGGCCGATCTACGACGAGTTCGTGCGCCGCTACGTCGAACGCGCGAAGAACGTCAAGGTCGGCGACCCGCACGACCCGGCGACCGAGGTCGGCGCGCTGGTGCACCCCGAGCACCACGCGAAGGTCACCGAGTACATCGAGATCGGCAAGACCGAGGCGAAACTCGCCGCCGGTGGCGGACGTCCCGAGGGACTTGAGTCGGGCAACTACGTGCAGCCGACGGTGTTCATCGACGTGCCGCCCACCGCGCGGATCTTCCAGGAGGAGATCTTCGGCCCCGTCGTGGCGATCACGCCGTTCGACACCGATGACGAGGCCGTGCGGCTGGCCAACGACGTCAAGTACGGGCTCGCCGCCTACGTGTGGACCTCGAACCTGGAGCGCGCCCACAACGTCGGGCAGCGCATCGACGCCGGGATGGTCTGGCTGAACTCGCACAACGTCCGCGACCTGCGCACCCCCTTCGGCGGTGTCAAGGCCTCCGGATTGGGGCACGAGGGCGGGTACCGGTCGCTGGACTTCTACTCCGACCAGCAGGCCATGCACATCTCGCTGGCCCCCGTGCACACCCCGAAGTTCGGCGCCTGACGCGCCGCGGACGCGAAGGAGCTCTCAACGATGAGTGCCACCACCCCTCCGGACATCGTGCGCTGCGCCTACCTCGACCTGGTCGTCACCGACCTGGCCAGGGCGCGGGAGTTCTACGTCGACGTGCTCGGTCTGACCGTCACCGCCGAGGACGACGAGGCGATCTACCTCCGCACCCTGGAGGAGTTCATCCACCACAACCTGGTGCTGCGCAAGGGGCCGGTCGCCGCCGCGGCGGCCTTCGCCTACCGGGTGCGCACGCCCGAGGACGTGGACCGGGCGGAGGAGTGGTTCGCCGCGCGCGGCTGCCGCACCGAACGCCGGAAGGAGGGCTTCGTCAAGGGCATCGGGGATTCCGTCCGGGTGACAGATCCGCTCGGGTTCCCGTACGAGTTCTTCTACGAGGTCGCCCACGTCGAGCGCCTGGCGTGGCGCTACGACCTGCACACACCGGGTGCGCTGGTGCGGCTGGACCACTTCAACCAGGTCACCCCGGACGTGCCGAAGGGCCGGGAGTACCTGGAGGACTTGGGTTTCCGCGTCACCGAGGACATCAAGGACGACGAGGGAACCACCTACGCGGCGTGGTTGCGGCGCAAGGACACCGTGCACGACACCGCCCTGACCGGCGGTGACGGGCCCCGGCTGCACCACATCGCCTTCGCCACCCACGAGAAGCACAACGTCCTGTCGATCTGCGACAAGCTCGGCGCGCTGCGCATGTCGGACGTGATCGAGCGCGGTCCCGGCAGGCACGGGGTGTCCAACGCCTTCTACCTCTACATCCGCGACCCCGACGGGCACCGGGTGGAGATCTACACCCAGGACTACTACACCGGCGACCCCGACAACCCGACGGTGACCTGGGACGTCCACGACAACCAACGCCGCGACTGGTGGGGCAACCCCGTCGTGCCGTCCTGGTACACCGAAGCCTCACCCGTCCTCGACCTCGACGGCAACCCGCAGCCGCTCCACGAGCGCACCGACAGCAGCGAGATGGCCGTCACCGTCGGCGCCGACGGCTTCTCCTACACCCGCAAGGGCGACGAGGAGCAGGGATTCAAGTTGGGATCGTCGCTCTGAGGTGACGGTTTTAGCCACAACTGTCCATGATCGAAGTCCGTTTCGTCCGGGCAATCATGGCTGGAACCGTCCGCGGCAAGGCTCACGATGAAGTGAGGAGAGATCGTGCAGTTCCACCACCACGGCTACGTCTCCGGTGATCCCCGCGTGCAGCAGGCCTCCGGCACCGGAATCGATCGCCCGCCGGAACTCCCCGACGAGGTCGACGTGCTCATCGTGGGCAGCGGCCCCGCGGGCATGATCGCCGCCGCGCAGCTCGCCCAGTTCCCGCACATCGTCACGCGCGTGGTCGAGCGCCGCGCCGGACGGCTGGAGATCGGGCAGGCCGACGGCATCCAGGCGCGCAGCGTCGAGACCTTCCAGGCGTTCGGGTTCGCCAACCGGATCATCGAGGAGGCCTACCGGATCACCGAGATGTGCTTCTGGGCGCCCGATCCCGAGCACCCGGAGAACATCGTCCGGACCTCCCGCGCCCCCGACGACCCGACGGGGATCAGCGAGTTCCCGCACCTGATCGTCAACCAGGCCCGCGTTCTCGACTACTTCGCCGAGGCCGCCCGCAACGCGCCCGCGCGCCTGGAACCGGACTACGGCTGGGAGTTCGTCACCCTCGACGTCGCCGAGGAGGGGGAGCACCCGGTCACCGTCACGCTGCGGCGCAGCGCGGGGGAGGGCGAGGGCGAGCAGCGGACCATCCGCGCCAAGTACGTGATCGGCTGCGACGGTGCTCGCAGCCGGGTGCGCGAGGCGATCGGCCGCGAGCTCGTCGGCGACCAGGCCAATCACGCCTGGGGCGTGATGGACGTGCTGGCCGAGACCGATTTCCCCGACATCCGCACCAAGTGCGCCATCCAGTCCCACGACGGCGGCAGCATCCTGCACATCCCGCGCGAGGGCAACCACCTGTTCCGGATGTACGTCGACCTGGGCGAGGTCTCCGCCGACGACCACGGCAAGGTCCGCGAGACCACCCAGGAGGAGGTGGAGGCCCGCGCCAACCGCATCCTGCACCCGTACACGTTGACGGTGAAGCACGTGGGCTGGCGCAGCGTCTACGAGGTCGGGCACCGGCTGGCCGACAAGTTCGACGACGTCCCGGCCGAGCTCGTGGGCACCCGCACGCCGCGGGTGTTCATCACCGGCGACGCCTGCCACACCCACAGCGCCAAGGCCGGCCAGGGCATGAACGTGTCCATCCAGGACGGCTGGAACATCGCCTGGAAACTGGGGCACGTCCTCGACGGCCGCGCTCCGGAGTCGCTGCTGGACACCTATTCGGCCGAGCGGCAGGTCATCGCGCAGAACTTGATCGACTTCGACCGCGAGTGGTCGAGCATGATGGCGGCCAAGCCCGAGGAGCTGGGCGACCCGACGGCCCTGGCGGACTTCTACGTCAAGACCGCCGAGTTCCCGGCCGGTCTGATGACGCGGTACGAGCCGTCGCTGATTACCGGCGAGACCGCGCATCAGGACCGGGCGGCCGGGTTCCCGATCGGCAAGCGCTTCAAGTCGCACCCGGTCACCCGGGTCTGCGACGCGAACCCGGTGCACCTCGGTCACCACCACCGCGCCGACGGGCGCTGGCGGATCTACGTCTTCGCCGATCGTCCGGTCCCCGGAAGTCCTTCGAGGACGACCGAATTCGCCGAGTGGATCACCACCTCGCCGCAGTCGCCCGTGGTGGCCCACACGCCGGAAGGTCTCGACGTGGACGCCTGGTTCGACGTGAAGGTGATCTACCAGCAGGACCACGCCGAGTTCGACCTCGGCTCGGTTCCGCCCGCGTTCCTGCCGAAGGTCGGCCCGTACCAGTGCGTCGACTACGAGAAGGTCTACGCCGCCGACCCGGCCGACGACATCTTCGAAGCCCGGGGCGTCCACCGCGACGGCGCCCTCGTCGTCGTCCGGCCCGACCACTACGTATCCCAGGTCCTGCCGCTGGAGGGCACCGACGAGCTAGCGGCGTTCTTCGAGCGGATCCTCGGCGCCCGCGTCAACGCCTGATGCCTGAGACCAGCTTCGGAGAGGACCGAGCATGCCCGCAGACCTCGTCGTGACCGGCGGTCGGATCTGGACCCAGGACCCGGCCAGGCCGTGGGCCGAGGCGCTGGCGGTGCGGGAGGGGAAGATCGTCGCGATCGGATCCGGTGCCGACGTCGAGGCGTTCACCGGCCCGCGGACCCAGGTGCACGACGCCGCCGGCGCGATGCTCATGCCGGGCCTCATCGACGGTCACGTGCACCTCGGCCTGGGCGGGAGCCAGGCCGCGTTCGAGCTGCCGCTGGACGCCACCGACGACCTGGACGCCATTCTCGGCAAGGTCGCCGAGTGGGCGGCGGACCTGGAACCCGACGCCTGGGTGGTCGGCGGCATCGTCGGGAGCACGGTGCTGGACGGGCTCACCACCGCCGCGCTCGCCCGGCTGGACCGCGCCGCAGGAGGCCGACCGGTGCTGCTGCGCGATGACACCATGCACAACCGCTGGGTCAGCTCCCGCGCCCTGGAACTCATGGGCGTCGGTCCCGGTACCGCGGACCCGGACGGCGGCCGCTACGTGCGCGACACCGGTGGCGACCTGACCGGGGTGCTGCACGAGTCGGCCTCGGGGGAGGCGGAGTCGGCTTTCACCAGGTCCATCCCGGACGTGCAGGCGCGGACGGACGCGTCGGTCGCCGTTGCGGTCGACACCCTCAACGCCTACGGGGTGACCTCCGCGCAGGAGGCCGCCACGATGCTCGGGGTCGCTCGGTCGCTCGCGGCTCTCGAAGCCTCCGGCGGGCTCAACGCGCGGGTCGTGCTGTCCATGCCGGTCCGCCCGTTCATCGAGGACGGTGCGGTCGGTGAGGAGCTGGTCGCCGAGGTCGCGGAACTGGCGGGCGACCTGGTCCGCCCGGACTTCGTGAAGATCTTCCTCGACGGCGTTCCGACGACCAGGACGAGCGCGCTGCTCACCCCGTACCGGTGCGCCCACGGCACCGAGCGGGGTGAGATGTACTGGGAACTGGACGATCTGGTCGCCCAGCTGCGGCGGTGCGCCCAACTAGGTCTCGGCGCGAAGGTGCACGCCACGGGAGACGCCTCGGCTCGCCGCGTGCTCGACGCGGCGGAGCGAGTGCGCGAGGACTCCGACCTGCGCCTGCAGCTCGCGCACGCCGAGTTCATCCACGCCGACGACGTGCCGCGGTTCGCGGCGCTCGACGTCGTCGCCGACGTCTCGCCCTACATCTGGTATCCGGGCGTGATCCAGGACAGCATCGCCGAACACGTGCCCCAGGAGATCGTCGAGTCCTCCTGGCCGATGCGAGATCTCCTCGACGGCGGCGCGATCGTCGCCGCGGGCTCGGACTGGCCGTGCGCGGTACCGACACCCGACCCGTGGACGGGCTTGGAAGCGATGGTGACCCGCCGCAACCCGGACGAACGATTCCCCGGCACGCTCAACCCCGCCCAGAAGCTGACGGTGGCGGAAGCCATCACCGCGTTCACCTCGCACCCCGCGGTGGCCCTCGGCCTCGGCGACACCGCCGGGAAGCTGGCCACCGGTTACTCCGCCGACTTCATCGAACTGGACCGCAACCTCTTCGAGATCGACCCGACCGACATCCACGCCACCCGAGTCCGCCGAACCTACTTCGCAGGCCGCCTCGTCCACGAGAACCCGGACGTGTGAACCGGAACTCGCCTGCAGGAGCACCGACGTCGCGTTCCAGCCGAGTGGCGGTCCGATGTGACCGCTCCGCCTGCCGGGTCCGTCGCGGTCATCACCTTCCTCGCCGCCTCCGCTTGCGGGATTTGACCCGGAGCTGAGAACGGGTGGCCGGGCGGGGTTTCCGCTCGGCCACCCGTGTGTGGCGGGGTCAGGACGTCGTGCTGAGGCCCTTGGAGATGAGGTCCATGACCGAGGAGTCGGCCAGCGTGGTGACGTCGCCGACTTCGCGGTTCTCGGCGACGTCGCGGAGCAGGCGGCGCATGATCTTGCCGGAGCGGGTCTTGGGCAGCTCGGGGACGACCATGATCTGGCGCGGTTTGGCGATCGGACCGATCTCGGTGGAGACGTGGTTGCGCAGCGCGGTGAGCGCCGCCTCGCCTCCGGCCGCGTCACCCGCGCCGCCGCGCAGGATGACGAAGGCGACGATGCCCTGACCCGTCGTCGGGTCGCTCGCACCCACGACCGCCGCTTCAGCGACGTCGGGGTGCGACACCAGCGCCGACTCGACCTCGGCCGTCGAGATGCGGTGACCCGACACGTTCATGACGTCGTCCACCCGACCCAGCAGCCAGAGGTCGCCGTCCTCGTCGTACTTCGCGCCATCGCCGGCGAAGTAGTAGCCCTGGTCGGCGAAGCGCGACCAGTAGGTGTCCTTGAACCTCTCCTCGTCGCCCCAGATGCCCCGCAGCATCGACGGCCACGGCCGGTCGAGGACGAGCAACCCGCTCCCGCCCGACTCGACTTCCTCACCCTGCTCGTCGACGACCTTGGCGGAGATGCCGGGCAGTGGTGTCTGCGCCGAACCCGGCTTGGTGGCGGTGACGCCGGGCAGGGGGGAGATCATGATGGCGCCGGTCTCGGTCTGCCACCAGGTGTCGACGATGGGTGTTTGGTCGGAGCCGATGTGCTTGCGGTACCAGATCCAGGCTTCGGGGTTGATGGGTTCACCGACCGAGCCGAGCACTCGCAGGGAGGACAGGTCGTACTGGGCGGGGATCTCGGCGCCCCACTTCATGAAGGTGCGGATCGTGGTGGGGGCGGTGTAGTAGATCGTGACGCCGTACTTCTGCACGATCTCCCAGTGCCGTCCTTCGTGGGGGGCGTTGGGGGTGCCTTCGTAGATCACCTGCGTCGCGCCGTTGGCCAGGGGGCCGTAGACGATGTAGGTGTGGCCGGTGACCCAGCCGATGTCGGCGGTGCACCAGTAGACGTCGGTGTCGGGTTTGAGGTCGAAGACGTGGTGGTGGGTGTAGGCGGCTTGGGTGAGGTAGCCGCCGGAGGTGTGCAGGATGCCCTTGGGTTTTCCGGTGGTGCCGGAGGTGTAGAGGATGAACAGCGGGTGTTCGCTGTCGAAGGCCTCCGGCGTGTGGGTGTCGGGCTGGCGGTCGACGACGTCGTGCCACCACTTGTCGTGGCGGTCGTTCCAGGCGACGTCGGTGCCGGTGCGCTGCACGACCAGGACGTGTTCGATGCTGGGGGCCTCGGCGACGGCCTCGTCGACGTTGGCCTTGAGCGGCATGGCCTTGCCGCGGCGGTATTGGCCGTCGGCGGTGATGACGACCTTGGCTTGGGCGTCGTTGATGCGGGAGCGCAGGGCTTCGGCGGAGAAGCCGCCGAAGACCACCGAGTGCAGGGCGCCGAGGCGGGCGCAGGCCAGCATGGAGAACACGGCCTCGGGCAGCATCGGCAGGTAGATCGCGACCCGGTCGCCCTTGCCGACACCCAGCTCGGCCAGGGCGTTGGCGGTGCGGGAGACCTCGCGTTGGAGTTCGGCGTAGGTGATGGTGCGGGAGTCGCCGGGTTCGCCTTCCCAGTGGATCGCGACGCGGTCGCCGTGGCCTGCTTCGACGTGGCGGTCGGCGCAGTTGTAGGCGACGTTGAGGGTGCCGCCGACGAACCACTTGGCGAAGGGCGCGTCGGACCAGTCCAGGACCTGGTTCCAGCGGGTGTCCCAGGCCAGGCGGTCGGCCTGGTCGGCCCAGAACGCCTCGCGGTCGGCATCAGCGGCCTGGTACAGCGCCGACGTGGCGTTGGCCTGCGCCGCGAACTCCTCAGACGGCGGGTACTGGGCGTGGGCCTCGTTGCTCACGGACACTCCCTGTGCTGCTCGGTGCGTGGTGCTCGACAACGCAACGTAGGCAACTCCCGTGATCTGGGGCACCAGGTTCGCGACCGACCGCCCCGCTGACGCGGCCGAACGTCCCCGCCGCGCGACGAGCGGTTGACGAGCGGTCTCGCCCAGTTCAGCCGTTCGGATTAGCATCCGGACATCCGTCAACGGTGATGTGGAGTGCGCGATGCCGGTCCCGACCAACCGCCTGCCGCAGTCCGGCGCGTGGTTGCCGCGGCGCTCGGACTCCGAGTCGGTGCTGCGCACGGCCCGCCGCCTGGCCGTCAACCTGCGCGCCGGACCCACCGGTCCCGGCGTGCCCAGCGCGCTGCGGGACCTGCGCAAGCTCCTGGCCGTGGACGCGGTCGGCCTCAGCGACCTGTCCGGGGCCCTGCAGTGGTCGGGCGGGGTCAAGGCCGAGGCCGACGCGGTCACCGCCGTCGCCGACGTGCTGCACACCGAGACCCGCAGCGGCCGCCCGCCGCTCGTCGCGATGCCGCTGCTGGTGCACGACGAGCTCGCCGGCGTCCTCGTCGTCGAGGGCGAGGTGCGGATGTCGGCGGTGCGCGAGGCCACCGCCTGGGTCGAGGACGCCCTGGAGCACGGCAAGCTGGAGGACTCCGCCGAGCTCGCCGCCCAGGCCGAGCTGCGCGCCCTGCGCGCCGAGATCTCCCCGCACTTCATGTACAACGCGCTGACCGTGATCGGCTCGCTGGCGCGCTCCGACCCCGAGCGCTCGCACGAGCTGATGCTCGACTTCGCCGAGTTCATCCGCTACGGCCTGGCCCGGCACCGCGACTACACGACCGTCTCCGACGAGTTCCACGCCATCGAGACCTACCTGGCCCTGCAGCGCGCGGTGCTGGGGGAGCGGCTGCGGGTGCAGATCCGCGTCGCCCCCGAGGTGCTGGCCGTGGCGATCCCGTACCTGGTGCTGCAGCCGCTGGTGGAGAACGCCGTGCGGCACGGCCTGGAACCCGGCTTCACCCCCGACTCCGACGACGTCGGCACCGTGCAGGTGCTCGGCGAGGCCGAAGGCGGGGACCTGATCATCAGCGTCGAGGACGACGGCGTCGGCATGGACCCCGCCGAGGCCGAGGCGATCCTGGCCGGGCAGGGGCCCGCCGACTCGGTCGGGCTGGCCAACGTCGACCGGCGGCTGCGCAGCGTCTACGGGGCCTGGTACGGGCTGGTCGTGGAAACCGCCGAGGGAGCGGGCACCCGCGTGGTCGTCCGCGTCCCGCGATTCCATCCGGGAGTGGTGCCGAGTTGAGCGAAGGATTGCGCGCGCTGGCGGTCGACGACCTCTCACCCGCGCTCGACGAGCTGTGCAGGTTGCTGCGCGAAGCTCCCGAGGTCGGGGAGGTCGTGGCCGCCTCGGACTCCCTCAGCGCCCTGCGCACGCTGCAGAGCGACCGGTTCGACGTGGTGTTCCTGGACATCTCCATGCCCGGGCTGGACGGCATGGAGCTCGCGTCGCTGCTGGCGAAGATGAGCGAGCCGCCGGTGATCGTGTTCGTCACCGCCTACGAGCAGCACGCGGTGCGCGCCTACGACGTCGGTGCGGTCGACTACCTGCTCAAACCCGTTCGCGCCGAACGGCTCTCGGCGGCGCTGGACCGGGTGACGCGGCTGCTGTCCGCTGAGGACGTCGTCGCGTCGGTGCCCGCGCAGCAGCCGGACGCGATGGTCGCGCTGCCGGTCGAGACCGCCGGGCGCACCCGCTACGTGCGGCGCAGCGAGGTGCTGTTCGTCGAGGCGCACGGCGACTACGTGCGGCTCAACACCCGCAACGGCGTGCACGTGGTGCGGATGCCGCTGTCGCGGCTCGAGGAGTACTGGGAGGGCGCGGGTTTCGTGCGGGTGCACCGCAGCTTCCTGCTGTCGCTGGCGGCGGTGCGGGAACTGCGCAGCGACTCCGCCGGGGCGCTCAACGCCCACACCGAGGCCGGTGACGTCCCTGTCAGCCGACGGCACGCCCGCGACCTGCGGGAACGGCTGCTGGAGAGCGCCCGCAACGCCGAGCTCACCAACCCGCGAGGACGCGGATGAGCGGTGGTCCCAGGCGCGTCGCGGTCACCAGCCCGCAGACCCGGGTCGCCCACGCCCGCCGCACCCTGCGGCGGCGCTGGCGCGCGCCCCGCCTCGAACCCGGCGAGGAGCTGCGCGCCCGCGCCCTGCACCGGGCGCAGCGCAGGCTCGGCGCGGTGACGCTGCTGCTGCTGTGCGCGCTGGTGTTCGGGCTGCCGCTGGTGTTCACCGCCGCGCCCGTGCTCGACGAGCTTCGGCTGCTGGGCATTCCGGTGTCGTGGTTGATGCTGGTGCTGCTGCCGTTCCCGGCGATGGCGGCACTGGCGCGCTGGCAGCTGCGCGGCGCCGAACGCGTCGAGGAGCGCTGAGGCGTGTTCGTGCTGATCGCGGTCGCGGCGGTGGTGCTGCTGACCCTGCTCATCGGGTTGCGCGGGGTCGCGGCGATGCGCACCACCTCCGACTTCCTGGTCGCTTCCCGGCAGGTGTCGCCGCTGGTCAACGCGGCGGCGGTGTCGGGGGAGTACCTCTCGGCGGCGTCGTTCCTGGGCGTGGCCGGGCTGATGCTGTCCCACGGCGTCGGCGCGCTTTGGTACCCGGTGGGATTCACCGCCGGGTACGTGGCGATGCTGGTGCTGGTGGCCGCCCCGATGCGCCGCTCCGGAGCGCTGACGGTGCCCGACTTCGCCGAGGCCCGCTTCGCCTCCCCGGAGCTGCGGCGGCTCGCCGCTGTGGTGGTGCTGATCATCGGCGGGCTGTACCTGGTGCCGCAGTTCCGCACCGCCGGGCTGGTGCTCAGCGTCGTCAGCGGCACCCCGTACTGGGTGGGCGTGGTCATCGCCGGCGCCGCCGTGTCGATCACGCTGGCGCTGGGCGGGATGCGCGCGGCGACGTACGTGCAGGCGTTCCAGTTCTGCCTCAAGCTCGTGCTGTTCGTGGTGCCCGCGGTGTGGCTGCTGCTGCAGGTGGGTCCGGAGGTGCGGCAGCAGGCGCTGCACCCGGTGCAGTTCACCCACTTCGCCCAGGACACTCCGGTGACCTTCCGGGTCGCCGTCGACCTCGACGTCGCCGAGCCGGTCACGGTGCGCGACCCGGGAGGACGCCCGGTGCCGCTGCACCCGGGCTCGCACGAGATCGAAGCGGGCCGGACGCTGACGTTCCCGGCCGGAGCCGCGGTGCCCGAGATCGACGGCATCGACGTGCCCGGCGGACCGGACTGGCAGCGGCCGCTGCTGGACCTGGAGAACGCCGAGCACCCGCTGCTGGGAACCTGGGCGGTGCTGGTGGCGACGCTGTTCGGCACGATGGGCCTGCCGCACGTCATCGTGCGGTTCCACACCAGCCGCGACGGCCGCGCCGCCCGCCGCGCGGCGGCGATCACCGTGCTGCTGCTGGGCTGCTTCTACCTCTTCCCGGGCATCTACGGCGCGCTGGGCCGGGTGCTGATGCCGCAGCTCTACCTCTCCGGCGTCACCGACTCGGTCGTCGTCGGGCTCCCGGCCCAGGTCGACACGGGGTGGGCCGGGACGTTGTTCACCTCGCTGCTCACCGGTGGTGCGTTCGCCGCGTTCCTGGCGACCTCGCTGGGGTTGCTGCTGGTGGTCTCCGGTGCGATCTCGCACGACCTCACCCCCGGTGGGCTCGGCCAGCTGCGGTGGACGGTGCTGGGCGCGGCCGCGGTGGTGGTGCTGCTGGCGCTGCCCGCGACGCACCTGTCCGCGGGCGTCCTGGTGACCTGGGGCTTCACCGTGGCGGCGGCGACGTTCTGCCCGCTGCTGGTGCTCGGCGTGTGGTGGCCGAGGCTGACCCGCACCGGGGCGCTGTGGGGGATGCTGGTCGGGCTGACCGCGACCTCCGGCGCGATCGCGGCGGCCCTCTTCGGCCCGCCGCTGGCGGGGCTGCTCGCGATCCTCGTCGCCCAGCCGGCCCCGTGGGCGGTGCCGCTGGCCTTCGCCACCATGATCGCGATCTCGCTGCGCGGCAAGACCCCGCCGTGGGCCGAGACCGCCGTGCTGCGCCTGCACCTGGACGAAACCTCGCGTCGCTGACGGTTGACGCGGATGTCACAGGCCGGACAAGAGCGGGACCGCTCGTCGTGGTCGACCGGCCGTTCGTCGACCGTTCGTCCCGGTGGCGCCGTCATCGGTCCCGCACGGCTCCCGCATCGGATGGCGGCTTCCTTAGCGTGGCGCTCCTCACACGTTAGGGAGGATCCGTGAGCACCACCGACTCCGCCAACCCGCCGCCCACCGACGACGTCTGGCACGAAGCGCACGCCAGCGAGGACTTCGCGTTGCTGCGCCGGCGGTTGCGGGCGTTCGTCTTCCCGGTCTCCGCGCTGTTCCTGGTCTGGTACCTGGTCTACGTGCTGCTGGCCGACTACGCGCACGGGTTCATGTCGATCAAGCTCGTGGGCAACATCAACGTCGGCCTGGTGCTGGGCCTGCTGCAGTTCGTGTCCACGTTCGCCATCACCACGATCTACGTGCGCTACGCCAACCGGAACCTGGACCCGGTGGCCGAGCGCGTCCGCGCCCGCGTCGAAGACGCCTCCTGACCCCCACAAGGAGCTGGGATGAACCACCTCGCGCAGGGGTTGCAAGGAAGCAACCCGCTGCTCAACATCGGAATCTTCGCCGCGTTCGTCGTGGTGACGCTGGTCGTCGTGCTGCGCGCCAGCCGCAACACCCGCAGCGCCGCCGACTACTACGCGGGCGGCCGCGCGTTCTCCGGGCCGCAGAACGGGATCGCGATCGCCGGTGACTACCTGTCGGCGGCGTCGTTCCTGGGCATCGTCGGCGCGATCGCGCTCTACGGCTACGACGGGTTCCTGTACTCCATCGGCTTCCTGGTGGCCTGGCTGGTCGCGCTGCTGCTGGTGGCCGAACTGCTGCGCAACACCGGCAAGTACACGATGGGCGACGTGCTGGCGTTCCGGATGCGCCAGCGCCCGGTGCGGGCCGCGGCGGCGACCTCGACGCTGATGGTCAGCTTCTTCTACCTGCTGGCTCAGATGGCCGGTGCGGGCGTGCTGGTCTCGCTGCTGCTGGGTGTCTCCAGCGGCACCGGGCAGGCGTTGGTGATCGGCATCGTCGGCATCATCATGATCGTCTACGTGCTGGTCGGCGGCATGAAGGGCACCACGTGGGTGCAGATCATCAAGGCGGTGCTGCTGATCAGCGGTGCCGCGGTGATGACGGTGTGGACGCTGGCGATGCACGGTTTCGACTTCTCCGGCCTGATGCAGGCCGCCGTGGACCGCGCGTCCTCCGGTGAGAAGCTGCTCAACCCCGGCGCCAAGTACGGCAAGTCGGAGGTCAGCAAGCTGGACTTCCTGTCGCTGGGCATCGCCCTGGTGCTGGGCACCGCGGGTCTGCCGCACGTGCTGATGCGCTTCTACACCGTGCCCACGGCCAAGGAGGCGCGTCGCTCGGTGGTGTGGGCGATCTGGCTGATCGGCCTGTTCTACCTGTTCTCGCTGGTGCTGGGCTACGGCGCGGCGGCCATCGTGGGTCCGGAGGCGATCAAGGCCGCGCCGGGTTCGTCGAACTCCGCGGCGCCGCTGCTGGCCCAGGCGCTGGGCGGGCCGCTGCTGCTCGGGTTCATCGCCGCGGTCGCCTTCGCGACGATCCTCGCGGTGGTCGCGGGTCTGACGATCACCGCGTCGGCGTCGTTCGCGCACGACATCTACGCCAACGTGATCAAGAAGGGCAAGGTCGAGGACAAGGACGCGGAGGTGCGCGTCGCCCGGATCACCGCGGTGGTCATCGGCCTGGTCGCGATCGTGGGCGGCATCCTGGCCCGCAACCAGAACGTGGCGTTCCTGGTGGCGCTGGCGTTCGCGGTGGCGGCCTCGGCGAACCTGCCGACGATCCTGTACTCGCTGTTCTGGAAGCGGTTCAACACCTCGGGCGCGCTGTGGAGCATCTACGGCGGTCTGTCCACGACGGTGGTGCTGATCGTGTTCTCCCCGGCGGTGTCGGGCAGCGAGGAAGCGATGCTGCCGAACGTGGACTTCCACTGGTTCCCGCTGCAGAACCCGGGTCTGGTGTCGATCCCGGCGGCGTTCTTCTTCGGCTGGTTGGGCACGGTGCTGTCCAAGGAGCACCTGGAGGACAAGTACGCCGAGATGGAGGTGCGTTCCCTGACCGGTGCTGGAGCCGAGAAGGCCTCCACGCACTGAGTCACCCGCGACGCGCGGTGGTCCCGGACGTCGGGACCACCGCGCGTCGTCGTGTTCGGGGTGGGGGAAGTTTTCATGAAAACTTCGCGACCCACCCACACGCAGATAGAACATGTTACATTTCGTCTCTGTCTGACTGGCGAGCTTCGAACTCCGCCCGAGGCAAAGGTGATTTGGGGTTGTCGCGCGGTCGGGTGGTCGTGACGGTGTAGCGCGTTCTAGGTGGGTGGACTCGTGGGTGTGGAGATCCCTGATCCGGTGTCGGTCGAGTCGGTGAGCGCCTGGTCCGATGAGGTCGACGTCGTCGTGATCGGTGCCGGGATGGCGGGCGTGAGCGCCGCGCTGGAGGCCCGGTCCGCGGGTGCGAACGTCCTCGTCCTGGACGCCGGTGGCCGCCTGACCTGCACGAGCGCGATGGCAGGCGGGCACTTCTACCTCGGCGGCGGGACCGAGGTGCAGCAGGCGACCGGCTGGGACGACTCGCCCGAGGCGATGGCCGACTACCTCGCCCTGATGTCGCCGGAGTGCGACCCGGCCAAGATCCGCGCCTACGCCGACGACAGCGTCGAGCACTTCCGGTGGCTGGAGTCCCTGGGGTTCGAGTTCAACCGCTCGTTCTACCCGCACAAGGCCGTCGTCCAGCCGGGAACGGAGGGCCTGAGCTTCACCGGCAACGAGAAGTGCCTGGACGTCGCCGACGTCGTCAAACCCGT
This sequence comes from Saccharopolyspora sp. ID03-671, assembly GCF_045278815.1. Taxonomy (NCBI): domain Bacteria; kingdom Bacillati; phylum Actinomycetota; class Actinomycetes; order Pseudonocardiales; family Pseudonocardiaceae; genus Saccharopolyspora; species Saccharopolyspora sp. ID03-671. Next base: position 682,641 of record NZ_CP134054.1, on the reverse strand, counting down.
TCCGCGCGGCCACAAGGTCCCGATCCCGGGCGACACCGGCGGCGCCGGGCTCGTCGTGGGCCTGGCGCTGGACGAGCTCGCCGAGCGAGGGGTCGAAGTCCGCTGGGAGACCGCCGCGACCGCGCTGGTCCTCGACGGCGACCGGGTCGCGGGCGTGACCTGGAAGGACCTCGACGGCGCCGGCGCGATCAAGGCCGGTGCGGTGGTGATCGCCGCGGGCGGCTTCGTGCTCAACCGCGAGATGCTCGAAACCCACGCCCCCGACCTGCTGGCGGTCGAGAGCAACGGCATGGCGCTGGGCAACACCTACGACGACGGCCTGGGCATCCGCATGGGCCAGTCCGTCGGCGGCGTCGCCGACCACCTCGGCGAGGTGTTCCTGACCGGCCCGTTCTACCCGCCGGGCGAGGCGCTGCGCGGCATCGTCGTCAACAAGCTCGGCGAGCGCTTCGTCAACGAGGACTCCTACCACTCCCGCACCTCGGCGTTCGTCTTCGAACAGCCCGACCGGGTGGCCTACCTGATCCTCGACGAGGCCACGATGGTCCAGCCCAGCTACCGCTTCCAGCCGCTGATCGACGGCTGGGACACCGTCGAGGAGATGGAGCGGGCCCTGGGCATCCCGGAAGGCGCCCTCGTCGGCACGCTGAACTCCTACAACGAGAACGCCGCCCGAGGCGAGGACCCGGACTTCCGCAAGGCCCCGGAGCACCTGACCCCGCTCGACCACGGCCCGTGGGGCGCCTACGACCTCACCCCGGGCAAGTGCTTCTACGCCGGGTTCTCCTGCGGCGGACTGCGCGTCACCGTCGACGGACAGCTCCTCCGCCAGGACGGCACGACCGTCCCCGGCGCCTACGCGGCCGGAGCCTGCGCCTCCAACATCGCCGTCGACGGCAAGGGCTACGCCTCGGGAATCCAACTCGGAGAAGCCTCCTACTTCGGCCGCAGAGCAGGCCGCACCGCGGCTCGGCAGGCCTGACCGCCGGGGTTTGCGCGCCCCTGACCGGGGATACCCCCGGTTGAAAGGGGGGAGTACTTCGGAACGGTCGCGCCGGTCAGCACGGACGCTCTCGCGTCCCCGGTGGGCCGCCCCGAGCGGGTGAAGGAGACCCCGGACCGCCACGTGCTGTTCGGGAGTCGCCATGCTCGTCCTCGCCTCCGCCGATGTCTCGGTGGGCTCGCCCTGGATGTGGGGCATCAGCATCGCCGTGCTGCTCGCGCTGCTGGCACTGGACTTCGCCATCACCCGCAAACCGCACGAGGTGGGGATGCGCGAGGCGCTCGGGTGGTCGGTGTTCTACATCGCGCTGCCGCTGCTGTTCGCGCTGCTGCTGTGGGGTGGGTACGGCGGGGGTCCGGCGCTGGACTTCTTCACCGGCTACGTGGTGGAGAAGTCCCTGTCCGTCGACAACCTGTTCGTGTTCATGCTGCTGCTCGCCGGGTTCTCGGTGCCGAGCGAGCTGCAGCAGCGGGTGCTGCTCTACGGCATCGTCGGGGCGCTGGTGCTGCGCGGGATCTTCATCGCCCTCGGTGCCGCGCTGCTGCAGGCCGGCACCTGGGCTTTCCTGGTGTTCGGCCTGATCCTGTTCGTCACGGCCGTGAAGATCCTGCGCGAAGCGCTCAGCGGTGCCGCGTTCGACCGCGACGTGTCGGAGATGCGCTCGGTGCGGCTGCTGCGGCGGCTGATGCCGGTCACCGACGACTACCGCGGGGCGAAGCTGGTGGTGAGCGAGGCCGGACGTCGCGCGCTGACGCCGCTGGCGGTCGTGGTGGTGGCGGTGTTCGCCACCGACGTGGTGTTCGCGGTCGACTCGGTTCCCGCGGTCTACGGCATCACCGCCGACCCCTACCTGGTGTTCACCACCAACGCCTTCGCCCTGCTGGGCCTGCGCGCCCTGTACTTCGTGCTGCACACGGCGCTGGCCAAGCTCGTGCACCTCAACCACGGGCTGGCGATCATCCTCGGGTTCATCGGCGTGAAGCTCGTCCTGCACTGGGCGCACGGGATCTGGCCGCAGGTCCCGGAGATCCCCACGCCGATCTCGCTGGCGGTCATCGTGCTCGTGCTCGCCGCGGTCACCCTGACCAGCCTGCGCGCCCGCCGCTCCGCACAACCCGACCTCGGGAGCTGACCATGCTCTGGACGGAACTCCTCGCGACCGCGCTCGTCCTGGCCGCACTGGTGATCACCTGCGCGGTGCTGTCCTCGGCCCGCCCGCCGCGCGGGCCGCACGCCGGTCACCGCTGACGACTTGCGATCTACAACCGATCGGTTGTATGTTCTTCGTGTGGACGACACCGAGGCAGAGGACAGGGCTGACGCTCTCTTCCACGCGCTCGCGGACCGCACGAGACGCGACATCCTGCGCCGCGTTCTGGTCGGGGAGCACTCGGTGACCGCGCTGGCCGCGAACTACGACATGAGCTTCGCGGCGGTGCAGAAGCACGTCGCCGTCCTCGAACGCGCGGGCTTGATCACCAAGCGCCGCAGCGGCCGGGAGAACCTCGCCACCGGCGAGGTGGAGGCGGTGCGCTCAGTGGCATCGATGCTGGGCGAACTGGAGGAAGTGTGGCGCGGGCGCGTCGCCCGCATCGACGAGCTCCTCGCCACCGAGGGGCCGACCGGAACAAGCGAGGGAGAATGACCATGCCTGTCACCGACGTTCGACACGATCTCGACGAGCTGACCCTGACCATCACCGCGGAGTTCGCCGCCCCGGTGCAGCGCGTCTGGGACATCTACGCCGACCCGCGTCAGCTGGAGAAGATCTGGGGGCCGCCCACCTACCCGGCGACGTTCGTCGACCACGACCTGACCCCGGGCGGGCGCATCAACTACTACATGACCAGCCCGGAAGGTGAGAAGTTCTGCGGCTGGTGGGTGGTCAAGACCGTCGACGAACCCCGCGAGTTCACCTTCGAGGACGGCTTCGCCGACGAGGACTTCAACCCGCTCCCGGACATGCCGGTCTCCCACAACACCTACACCTTCGAGGAGACGAGCAGCGGCACCCGAGTCACCTACGCCAGCCGCTACGTCTCGGCCGAAGCCCTCCAGAAGGTCCTCGACATGGGAGTCGTCGAAGGCGCTTCCTCCGCCATCAACCAGATCGACGACCTCCTCGCAGCCTGACCCACCCCCGGGGGACGAGAACCGCGGCTTTCAGCCGACGAATGTTGCGGTTTTCGTCCCCGAGGTATCGGGTGCGGACGGCGGTTCCGCGCGGATCGGAGGCGGGGCATCGTTGGATTCGGTGCGGTGGGCCGGGTTCCGTGCATGCTCGTGATGCTGGACGGCTGGGCGTGGCGTGCCGCGCGACGGCGAGGGGGAAGGGCAGCGCCCGGTTCGCTGCCCGGTCGATGGGGAAGCGAGGGTGGCGTGGTGGAGCTGATCGGGGAGAGCGTGCGGCTTCGGGAGTTTCGAGCTTAGCTCTGACCGTCGTGGAGTGGTGGGCAGGGGACAGTTTTAGTGAAAACTGTCCGGGCAAAACGGACATTGATCATGGGTGATTCGAGGAAAAACTGTCCGCTGCCGAGCTCCGTGGCCGTCGGGACGCGGGGAAGCCGATGTCGGGACGAGGGTCAGTGGCTGAGGATTTTGACTCCGACGACCAGGATTCCGAGGGTGAGGAGGACGAGGACGACGAGGATGCGCTTCCACCACGGGAGCTTGGTGCGCCGGGCGGCCAGGAGGGCGAAGAGGCCGAGGGTGCCGATCGAGAGGCCGACCGCGGTCCACAGGGCGATGTGCAGGGACATGACGCCGAGGGCGGCGAGCAGGACGAGCAGCAGCGGGGCGATCGCTGCTTCGAGGATCTGACCGGAGGCGCGCAGCCCGTGCAGGAGTTCCGCGCCGCGCGGGCCCCTGCCGTGTGCGGTGAGGTGCGCGAGGTAGTCGGCGAACAGGCTCGCGGCCCAGAGACTGCCGTTGGCCACCGCGACGTCGAGGAACGCCGACCAGGCCGACGGGCTTTCGTCGAGGTGGCGCAGCAGGACGAGAAGCGTGCTCAGGCAGGCGATGCCGCCGTAGATGCGTTCGCGCAGCAGACCCGCGATCTGCTCCGGCGCGAGGGTCGATCGTCGTGCAGCGGTCATCGCGTCCTCCCCGGGTTCGCGGAGGACGTTAGCGCGCAGGGGAGGCACGGCGCGCAGCGCGGGTTTCGCGCTGCGCGCCGGTGCGGTTCAGTAGCCGCGGGCCTTCCAGTCGTCGAGGTTGGGGGCCTCGGTGCCGATCGTGGTGCCGTCGCCGTGCCCGGTGTGGACCTGGGTGTCGCCGGGCAGGGTGAACAGGCGGTCGCCGATCGAGGTGATGATCGTCGGGAAGTCCGAGAAGGACCGCCCCGTCGCGCCCGGTCCGCCGGAGAACAGGGTGTCGCCGGTGAACAGCGCCTTCGCCTCGGGCAGGTGCAGGCACACCGAGCCGGGCGAGTGGCCCGGGGTGTGCAGGACCTCCAGGGAGGTGCCCGCGACCGGGATCAGGTCGCCGTCGGCCAGCTCCCGGAACCGCTCGCCCGAGTGGGTCATGTCCCACAGCTGCTGGTCGCCCGGGTGCAGCAGCACCGGCGCGTCCAGCTCCGCGGCCAGCTGCGGCGCGACCGTGACGTGGTCGTTGTGGCCGTGGGTGCACAGGATCGCGGTGACGTTGCGGTCGCCGACGGCCTCGATGATCGGCTCCTTGTCGTGGGCCGCGTCGATGACCACCACGTCATCGTCGTCGCCGACGAGCCAGACGTTGTTGTCGACCTCCCACTCGCCGCCGTCGAGGGCGAACACGCCCGAGGTGATGACTCTTTCGACGATCAGGTTGCTCACAGGACCACCACCGAACGCAGCACCTCACCGGCGTGCATGGTGTGGAACGCTTCCTCGACCTCGTCGAGTTTGATGCGCTCGGTCACGAACTTCTCCAGCGGCAACCGGCCCTGCTGGTGCAGGTCGACCAGCATCGGGAAGTCGCGCTCCGGCAGGCAGTCGCCGTACCAGGAGGACTTCAGGGAACCGCCGCGGCCGAAGACGTCCAGCAGCGGCACCTCCAGGGTCATCTCCGGCGTGGGCACGCCGACGAGCACGACGGTGCCGGCGAGGTCGCGGGCGTAGAAGGCTTCCTTCCACGTCTCCGGGCGGCCGACCGCGTCGATGACGACGTCGGCGCCGAAACCGCCGGTCAGCGCGCGGATCTCCTCGACGCTGTCGCTCTCGGAGGCGTTGACGGTGTGGGTGGCGCCCAGGTCGCGGGCCCAGTCCAGCTTCCGCGGGTCCCGGTCCACGGCGATGATCTTCGAGGCACCGGCCAGGCGGGCGCCCATGACGGCCGCGTCGCCGACGCCGCCGCAGCCGATGACCGCGACCGTGTCGCCGCGGCTCACGCCGCCGGTGTTGACCGCCGCGCCGAGACCGGCCATGACACCGCAGCCGAGCAGGCCGACGACGGCCGGGTCGGCGGTCGGGTCGACCTTGGTGCACTGACCGGCGTGGACCAGGGTCTTGTCGGCGAACGCGCCGATGCCCAGGGCCGGGGACAGCTCGGTGCCGTCGGTCAGGGTCATCTTCTGCTCGGCGTTGAACGTGTCGAAGCAGTACTGCGGGCGACCGCGCTTGCACGCCCGGCAGTTGCCGCAGACGGCGCGCCAGTTGAGGACCACGTAGTCGCCCGGCTGCACCGTCTCGACGCCCTCGCCGACGCTCTCCACCGTTCCGGCGGCCTCGTGGCCGAGCAGGAACGGGTACTCGTCGTTGATCCCGCCCTCGCGGTAGGTCAGGTCGGTGTGGCAGACCCCGCAGGCGGCCACGGACACGACGACCTCACCCGGGCCGGGGTCGGGGACGACGATGTCGACGAGCTCGACGGGAGCGCCCTTGGCGCGGGCGATCACGCCGCGGACCTGTTGTGGCATGCGTCCTCTTCTTTCTTCGCAGGTGAACGGGTGCGCGCGCGGTGCACGACCTGGAAAACCGTACGTCCGTGACGACGTGCGGCCACCTGATCGGAAGGACGGACAAACCCCGACCTCCGTCGAGTCAAGGCCGGTAGGATCCGCGTCGTGTTCGACGTCGAAGAGGCCCTGACCTCGCTGCGCACCGTGATCGACGGGCCGCTGCACGAGATCGCGCCCCGGTTCTCCCGGGCGCTGGCCGACGGCTGGCCGCACACCGCGCTGGTCATCTTCACCCGCGAGTGCACCGGTCGTCCCCGCAAGGTCGCCGGCTCGTCCGGCGTGGTCGACAAGATCACCATCGAGGAGCTCGACCGGATCAAGGCCGACATCGACCTCGGCGGCCGGTCCAGCATCACCGCCACCCTGGGTGGCAGCGAGCGGCGGGTGTGGGCGCTGCGGGACCGGATCGGCACGCTGCTGGTCCTGGTGCCGCGCGGCTCAGGTCGGCAGTTGCCGCACCCGGAGCTGCTGGCCGGGCTGTTCGGCGTCGTGGCGACCTCGATCCGCCAGCAGGTCGCCCAGGCCAGCCCCGACTACCTCGCCGAGTCGCGCGCGGCGTCGAGCGAACGCGCCCGCACCATCGCCGAACTCGTGGCCACGCACGAGACGGCGCTGGTCACGATCCTCTCGGCGCTGCGATCCAGCGGCCTGGACGACCACCGCGCCCGCATCGCCGCCACCGAGGCCGCGGCTTCGGCGCTGGTGGCGACCCGCTCGGTGCCGCAGTCGGACGCCGCGCTGTCGGAGGAAGGTGCGCAGTCGGCCTTCGGCGAGCTGCGCAAGGAGATCCGGCAGACGCTGCGGCACCACGGGGCGGAGGTCGAGTTCGTCGCCCCCGCCAAGGAATCCCGCGCGCTCCCTGGCGAAATCGCTTACGCGGCGAGGGCGATGACGCGCACCGTCGTGCTGGCCTTCACCGCGCAGCCGGAGCTGACCCGCCTGCGCATCGCCTGGTACTGCGCGGAGGACTCGCTGCGCGTGGACGTCCGCGACGACCACTCGGGTGCGCTGGACGTCACCGCGCTGCGACGTCAGCTCGACGGTCGCGCCCGGACGCTCGGCGGCAGCATCGAGCTGGAGGCCACCCCGGGCTGGGGCAGCCGCGCCGTCATCGACCTGCCGCTGGAAACCGTCCCCGATCACGCGGGGGAAACCCGCCTGGCCAGCCTCAACCGCCGCGAACTCGACGTGCTCACCCTGGTCGCTCGCGGCAAGCGCAACAAGACCATCGCCGCCGAACTAGGCGTTACCGAGAGCACCATCAAGTTCCACATGGGCGGAGTACTCAAGAAGCTCGAAGTCACCACCCGAGGGGAAGCAGCAGCCCTCGCCATAGCCGCGGGCATCAGCTGACCCCCGGCCCGCCCCCTTCACCCGTTCGAAAACCGCTGCATTCGCGCGACGAAAACCGGGGTTTTCGACACGACGAATGTTGCGGTTTTCGACGTGAGGGGTTGCGTGGCCGGTCAGCGGGTGTTGAGGGCTCGGGTGAGGGTGTGGGCTTCGTGGAGGAGCAGCGCGCCGAGGTCTGGTTGGCGGCTGGGTTTGAAGCGGGATTCGATGCCGGTGAGGGTGAGGGCCCAGGCGGGTTTGCCCTGGGTGTCGAAGACCGCGGCGGCCATGCCCCAGCTGCCTTCGACGACCAGGCCCGGGTTGAGGGCGTAGCCGTGGCGGCGGGTGCGGGCGATGCGCTCGCGGATCGACTCGGGGGAGTGCTCCGGCCCCCAGCGGGTGGTGAGGTCGGTGCGGTGCAGGTAGGCGTCGATCGTCGCGTCGTCCTGGAAGGCGAGCAGGACCAGGCCCGCTGAGACCACGCCCAGGGGGAAGCGGGCGCCCTCGTAGAGGACGAACGAGCGGATCGGGAAGTCGCCGTCCTCGCGGACCAGGCAGACCGTCTCCTCGCCGCGCAGGGCGGAGAAGAACGCGCTCTCGCCGGTTTTGGTGGCCAGCCGGTGGACGCTGTCGCGGGCCTGGTGGGTGACGTCGTAGCGGGACCCGGCGGTCTGGCCGAGCAGGTAGAGCTCCGGGCCGAGGAACCAGCTGCCCGTCTGCTGGTCGCGGTCGACGAAGCCCTCGTCGGCCAGCGAGCTCAGCAGGCGGTGCGCGGTCGGGCGGGGGATCCCGGTGTCGCGGGCGAGATCGGTCGTGGCCGCGCCGGTGTTCCTGGCCGACAGCGCCCGCAGCAGGGCGCCGATCTTGCCGACGAGGTGGTTGTCCGTCACGACCCGAGAATAGCGTTCACTGAGTGGACGCGGAATGCTGCCGCTGCTCGGTGGGTGAGCGGATCACACCCGAATGTTGCGGTGAACAGCACGATCCCCCTTTACTCCCAGGCGTCCGGTAGTTGGACGGGGAGAGGTGACGAGTTGTCGAAGCTGCGGAGTGACGCGCAGGAGGCGCTGGCGGGCGTGCTCACCGACGGCATGACCCTGGCGGTCGGCGGGTTCGGGTTGAGCGGCGTGCCCAACGACCTCATCGAGGTCGTGCGCGACAGCGGCGTCACCGGGCTGACGGTGGTGTCGAACAACATGGGCGTCGACGGCAAGGGCCTCGGCCTGCTGCTGGAGAACAAGCAGGTCGCCAAGGCGATCTCGTCCTACGTCGGGGAGAACAAGCTATTCGCCCAGCAGTACCTCGACAAGACGCTGGAGGTCGAGTTCGCGCCGCAGGGCACGCTGTCGGAGCGGATGCGGGCCGGAGGTGCGGGCATCGCCGCCTTCTACACCCGCGCCGGGGTCGGCACCCCGGTCGCCGAGGGCAAGCCGCACGCCGAGTTCGACGGGCGCACCTACGTGCAGGAACGCGCCATCGTCGCCGACGTAGCGCTCGTCCACGCCCACACCGCCGACCCGGCGGGCAACCTCGTGTACCGGGCCAGCTCACGCAACTTCAACCCGGTGGTGGCCACCTGCGGGCGGGTGGCGGTCGTGGAGGTCGAGCACCTCAGCGACGAGCACCTCGACCCCGAGCAGGTCGTGACCCCCGGCATCTACGTGAACCGGCTGGTGCGGGCCCGGCCTCGGGTCAAGGACATCGAGAAGCGCACGGTGCGCCCCCGCGCGGCCGCGACGAACTAGGAGCAGCACATGACCTGGACCCGGGACGAGATGGCGGCGCTGGCCGCCGCCGAACTCCGCGACGGCGACTACGTCAACCTCGGCATCGGCATCCCCACCCTCGTCGCCAACCACGTCCCCGACGGCGTGGAGGTGACGCTGCAGAGCGAGAACGGCATCCTCGGCGTCGGCCCGTTCCCGTTCGAGGGCGAGGAGGACGCCGACCTCATCAACGCCGGCAAGCAGACCGTCACGGTCAACCCCGGGGCGAGCTACTTCGACTCGGCGGCCTCGTTCGCGATGATGCGCGGCGGGCACATCGACATCGCCGTGCTCGGCGCGCTGCAGGTCGGCGCCAACGGCGACCTGGCGAACTGGACGATCCCCGGCGCGCTGGTCAAGGGCATGGGCGGCGCGATGGACCTGGTCGTCGGCGCACGCCGGATCGTCGTGCTCACCGACCACGTCGCCAAGGACGGCAGCCCGAAGCTCGTCGAGCGCTGCGCGCTGCCGCTGACCGGCGCGGGCGTGGTCAACCGCGTCATCACCGACCTCGCCGTCCTCGACGTCACCCCCGACGGGTTCGCCCTGGTCGACCTCGCCCCCGGAGTCACCGAGGACGAGGTGGTGGCCAAGACCGGCTCCCCGGTCGGCCGGGTCGCCGCGCCGACCCCGGGCTGAGCGAACTCGTAGGATCGCGGGGTCGCAACGGCGCTGGAAGGGGGCCCGGGTGAACCTCGCTCAGGTGGATCTGAACCTGCTGGTCGTGCTGGACGCGCTGCTGCGCGAGCAGAACGTCACCCGGGCCGCCGAGCGGCTGCACATGTCGCAGCCGGCGACCAGCACGGCCCTGGCGCGGTTGCGCAAGATCCTCGGCGACCCGCTGCTGGTCCGGCAGGGCCGCTACCTGCGGTTGACGCCGCGCGGCGAGGCGCTGATCGAGCCGGTGCGGGAGGTGCTGGCCACCATCGAGCAGCACATCGTCGCGCCGCCCGACTTCGACCCGGGCCGCGACGAGCGGACGTTCAACCTCGTGGCCAGCGACTACGTGGGCGTGGTGATCATGCGGCCGCTGCTGGCGCGGGTGAACGGCCTGGTGCCCAACGTCCGCCTGGAGCTCGGGTCGCTGTCGGCCGACGCGGCCCGCATGGTCGAGCGCGACGAGATCGACCTGGTCATCCTGCCCGAGGTGCTCGGCGAGGAGATGCTCTCCGACTCGTGCTCCAGCGCGCCCGTGGTCCGCGACCGCTACGTCGGGGCGGCGTGGTCGCAGCACCCGCTGGCCGGGGGAGGAGTGCTGCCGCTGCGGGCCCTGGAGCAGCACCCCTACCTGGCGTTCGCGCCGCCCAACGGTTGCAGCCTCATGGACGAGGACATCGAGCGGGCCGGGGTGACGCCGCGGCCGGAGGCGACCTCGGTCAACTTCATCACCATGCCGTTCCTCATGGCAGGCACCGACATGGTCACCATCATCCCGGAGAGCCTCGGCGAGAAGCTCGCGCCCGCCGCCGACATCGTGCTGCTGGAACCGGATTTCGAGCTGCGCCCGGTGCGGGAGTCCGCCTACTGGCACAGCCGCCGCGACGCCGACCCCGGCCACCGCTGGTTGCGCGACCAACTGCTGTCCGTCGTGCCATAGCTGGTATCCACACCGCGCATTTCCGCGCTCACCCCCACGCGCCTTAGCGTCGAACGCGTCGAAGGAGGACGCGATGACGCGACGGGTCGACGGCTACGCGCTGGGGACTTTCTCGGACGGGAACGGTGAATTCGCCGGACTCGTCTCGGGCGACCGGGTGATGCCGCTGGAGGCGGCGACGGTCCGGGATCTGCTGGACGAGTGGGAGTCGGTGCGCGACCGGCTCCCGGAACGGGCGGCGACGCTCGCCGACGGCGGCGGCAGGCCGCTGGCCGAGCTGGCGGTGCGGGCGCCGGTGATGCCGCGCCAGATCATCCAGGCGGGCGCGAACTACCGCAGCCACGTCGCCGAGATCGTGCTGTCGGGCCGCGAACCCGACGACACCCGCAGCGACGAGGAGCTGCGCCGCGAGGCGGAGACGATGATGGACGAGAAGACTCGCACGGGCAGCCCGTTCTTCTTCTCCGGTCTCCCGGCGGCGATCTGCGGTCCCGACGACGACGTGCTGCTGCCCCCCGAGTCCGCCAAGGTCGACTGGGAGGTCGAGCTGACCGCGGTCATCGGCAAGACCGCGCACCGGGTCCCGCGCGAACGCGTGATGGAGCACGTCGCCGGGTTCACCGTGTGCAACGACATCAGCGCCCGGGACCTGCAGTTCCCGCCGGAGCACCGGCCGCTGGGCGGCGACTGGATCCGGGCTAAGAACCGGCCGACGTTCCTGCCGACGGGCCCGTTCATCACCCCGGTCGAGGTGCTGGGCGACTACCGGGAGCGGGCGATCACCCTCGACCTCAACGGCGAGCGCAAGCAGTCCGACGTCCCGGCGAACCTGCTGTTCGACGTGGAGGCGATCATCGCCGCCGCGTCGACGGCCACCACCCTCTACCCGGGGGACCTGGTGCTGACAGGCAGCCCGGCGGGCAACGGCGGCAAGTGGCAGCGCTGGCTCGGACCCGGTGATGTCGTGGAGGCCGGGATCTCGGGAATCGGCGTGCAGCGCAACACCTGCGTGCAGGAGCCCCGATGAGCGGGCCGCAGCCGGGACGCGCCGAGGAGGTCTCCGACGGGGTCCACGCGTTCGTCCAGCCCGACGGCAGCTGGATGATCAACAACAGCGGGTTCGTGGTCGGCCGCTCGGGCGTGGTGTGCATCGACGCCTGCGCGACCGAACGCCGCACCCGCGACCTGCTGGCGGCCATCGGCGAGGTGACCACCGCCCCGGTGCGGACGCTGGTCAACACCCACCACCACCCGGATCACACTGCGGGCAACGGGTTCTTCCCCAACGCCACCATCGTCGCCCACGAGCAGGCGCGGCCCGAGATGCGCGCCCTGGGGCTGCCCTCCAACGACGGCGTCTGGTCCGAAGTGGACTACGGGGACCTGGAGCTGCAGCTGCCGTTCCTCACCTTCACCGACCGGATCTCGGTGTGGGCCGACGACCTGCGCTGCGAGCTCATCCACCCCGGACGCACGGCGCACACCAGCAACGACGTGGTCGTGTGATCCCGGAGCGCGAGGTGCTCTTCGGCGGTGACCTCGTGTTCCACGGCGGCACCCCGTTCCTGCTGTCCGGGTCGGTGCGCGGTTCCGTCGAGGTGCTGGAGAACTTCCTGAAACCCCTGGGCGCCACCACCATCGTGCCCGGCCACGGCCCGGTGTGCGGGCCGGAGGTGATCGACGAGGTGCTGGACTACCTGCGCTTCGTCCTCGACGTCGCCGAACGCGGCCGCGAAGCCGGGCTGAGCCCGCTGGAGCTGGCGCGCGAGACCGATCTCGGCCGCTTCGCCGAGTGGACCGACGGTGAGCGCATCGTCGGCAACCTGCACAGCACCTACGCCGAGGAGTCCGGGCGACCGCTCGACCCCGGCGCCGCGCTGCGCGACATGGTCGCCTACAACGGCGGCCGCCCCTTGACCTGCTGGGCCTGAACCCCCTTCTCCCCCGAGGAGTTCCCATGTCGGAGATCTTGTTGTCGCAGCTCGCCCACGTCGAGCTGATCAGCCCGAAGCCCGCCGAGACCGTGGAGTGGATGAAGGAGGTCTTCGGCCTGGAGGAGACCTCCCGCGAGGGCCAGTCGGTCTACCTGCGCGGCTGGGCGGAGTGGCTGCACTCCAGCCTCATCATCACCGAGGGCCGCGAGCCCGGCGTGGGCCGGATCGGCTGGCGCACCTACGGACCCGAGGACCCGGAGATCGTCGCCAAGCGGCTCGCCGACACCGAGGAGGCCGTGGGCTGGGTCGACGACTGGGAGGGCCACGGCGCCACCTACCAGTACCGCGCGCCGCACGGCCGGCACCTGCACGAGGTGTTCTGGGACGTCGAGCGCTACCAGGCGCCGCCGGAGAAGCAGGACCCGGTGATCAAGAACCGGCCGCAGCGGTACTCCGGCAAGGGCATCGGCGCCCGCTACCTCGACCACGTGACGATGCCGACGCAGAACATGGTCGGCGACATCGACTTCTACAAGCGGCTCGGCGCCCGCCACACCGCGCAGACCGAGGTCGAACCGGGATTCGAGGTGTTCTCCACCTTGACCTGCAACGGGATCCGCTCCACCCACGACCTCGCGCTGGTGCCCGACTTCAGCGGCATGACCGGGCGCGCCCACCACATCGCCTTCCGCGTCGACCAGCGCCAGGACGTGGAGCGTGCCGCGGAGGTGTTCCTGGCCAACGACACGCCGATCGAGTTCGGGCCGGGCGTGCACGGCATCGACGAGATCACCTACCTCTACGTCCGCGAGCCCGGCGGCTTCCGGATGGAGATCAACTCCGGAGGCTGGATCAACACCATGCCGGACTGGGAAACCACCACCTACCAGGCCGCCGGCGGCAACCCGGGGCAGAGCATCTGGCGCAACGTCGAGGCCCCGGAGGGCTTCCACGAGGCGTGGCCGCTGCCGGCCGGTGCGGCCGCCGCGAAGAACGACGAGGCCATCGCGGGCGAGAACGTGCGCGACTTCTTCGGCGACCAGGTGGGCGGATCGCGGTGAGCGTGCGGTCGTCGGCGGCGGCATCGGCGGGCTGTCGGCGACCCTCGCGCTGCGCCAGGCAGGCGTCGAGGTCGACCTGGTGGAGAAGGACGCCGAGTGGTCGGTCCACGGCGTCGGGATCATCCAGCCGGGCAACGCGCTGCGCGCGCTGGACCGGCTGGGCGTGGCCGAGGAGTGCGTGGCTCAGGGGCATCCGATGACGGGGATGCGCAGCTGGACCGCTGACGGCGAGACCTTGCTGCGGGCGGACGAATTCCCGCCCGCGGTGGAGGGCTTGCCGCCGAACAACGGCATCACCCGCCGACGCCTGCACGACATCCTGGTCGCCGCCGCCCGGAAGTCCGGTGCCCGCATCCGCACCGGCGTCACCACGTCCGCGGTCGAACCCGGCACCGGCGATGTCGGGTTCAGCGACGGGACGACCGGCGCCTACGACCTGGTGGTGGGCGCGGACGGCCTGTACTCGCCACTGCGCGCGCGGCTGTTCGGGGTCCGGGCGAAGTTCACCGGGCAGGTCGCCTGGCGCTACAACCTGCCGCGGATCCCCGACCTCGACCGGTTGTGGGTGTACCGGGGTTCTCGGGGCACGGCTGGGTTCGTCCCGCTGGCACCGGATCTGATGTACATGCTCACCATCGAGAAGGTCCCCGAGGGCGCCCCGGTCCGGCTGCCCCGGGAGGGGCTCGCGGCCGAATACCGCCGCAGGCTCGCCGAGTACGGGGGAGCGGTCGCCGAGCACCGGGACCTGGTGCGCGACGACGCCGAGGTCGTCTACCGCCCGGTCGACAACGTCCTGCTGCCCGCTCCGTGGCATCGCGGGAAGGTGCTGCTCATCGGCGACGCCGCCCACGGCACGTCCCCGCACTGCGGCCAGGGAGGCGCCCAGGCCATCGAGGACGGCGTGGTGCTCGCCGAGGAGATCGCCGGAGGCGCCCCGGTCGAGCAGGTCCTCGACGCGTTCATGCGCCGCCGCTTCGAGCGCTGCAGGACCGTCGTCGAAGGCTCCGAACGCATCGGCCGCTGGGAGCAGGACCACACCCTCGACATCGACCCCGACGCGGTGGCCCACGCCGTCACCACGGCGGCCATGGCCCCGCTATGACCCCGCTCAACGAGGAGGAACCGATGCCCCACACCGTTCCGGCGGTCGACGTCCACGCCCACGTGGGGACGCCCGCCGTCGACGCGCTGATCGCCGACGAGCCGGGGCTGGCCCGGCAGCGGGAGATCGACGGCGCGTCGCTGGGGCCGGAGTCGGCGGCCCACAACGTCGAGCAGATCCGGTCGCTCGCGGTGAAGCTGACCGATGTGGACGCCCGGCTCGCGGCGATGGACCGCGCCGGGGTCGACGTCCAGGCGGTCAGCCCGGTGCCGCTGCCGCACAGCTGGGCGTCGCGAGACCTCGCCGAGCGCATCGCGGCGCTGGCCAACGACGCGGTCGCCGCGCTCGTCGCGAGCCGGCCGGACAGGTTCGTCGGCATCGGCGCGGTCTCGCTGCAGCACACCGATCTGGCCGTGGAGCAGCTGCGCGACGCGGTAAGGGGGCTGGGTATGCGGGGCGTGCAGATCTCCACCGCCGCCGCGCCCGGCGTCGAGCTCGACGACCCGTCGCTGGCGGAGTTCTGGGCCGCTGCCGAGGAGCTGGACGCCGCGATCCTCATCCACCCGTGGGGCTGCACCCTGGGCGAACGGCTCAACGCCTACTACCTGTTCAACACCGTCGGCAACCCGGTGGAAACGGCCCTGGCCCTGTCCCGCATCGCCTTCTCCGGCCTGCTGGAGCGCCACCCGCGCCTGAAGATCTGGTCCGCCCACGGCGGCGGCTACCTCGGCAGCTACCTGACCCGCGCCGACCACGCCTGGACGATGCGCGCCGACGCCCGCACCACCCAGGCCCCGCCCAGCGAACTCCTCCGCCGCACCTACGTCGACTCCCTGGTCTACACATCCGACCAGCTCCGCCACCTGATCACCACGATGGGCCCCACCCAGATCACCCTCGGCAGCGACTACCCGTTCGACATGGGGGTCGACGATCCCGTCGACCGCCTCCGCGCAGCAGACCTCGACCCCGCCGCGGTGGACGCGATCCGGGGCGGCAACGCGGTCCGCCTGCTGGGCGCGCTCCCTACGAGCTCCTGAAGCTCCAGTTCTGGGTCAGCAGCAGGGCTCCCGCGAGCAGGGCGGTGGTGAAGAACGCCGCGCCCTCGCCGAGCGCGAGGCACAGCAGGGACAGGGCCGCGACGGCGAGCGCGAACGCCCGGCGGCGGGTCAGCCACGCGCGGAAGTGGATGCGGGTGTTGGTCATCCTGTCGGCGAGAGCCGGGTCGTCGCTGGACAGCTGGCGTTCCATCTCACCGAGGATGCGGAGTTCGTGTCGTCGCAGCATGGTGGCCTCCCGCGGTCGACTGGCCAGGCCACCATCGCGCCCGGTGAGCCGGGGCCGGTAGGGGAGATAGACCCTGATCCGAGGACCCGGAACGTAGACTCGGTGCGGCCCTCGTCCCCGTGCCGGAAGGAGTGGAGATGCTCAGCGACGACGAGGTGGCTCGCGCGCTGGAGAACCTGCCCGGGTGGGACGGTGACGGGCGAGCGATCAGCCGGACCTGGACGCTGAAGGGCTTCAACGGAGCGATGCAGCTGGCCAACGTCGTGGCCTTCGTCGCCAACCGCGCCAACCACCACCCGGACATCAGCATCCACGACTACAAGCAGGTCACCGTCACCTCCACCACCCACGACGAGAACGCCACCACCGAACACGACCTCGCCCTGGCGCGCCGCCTCAACGAGGTCCTCGACGCCTAGGCGCCGAGGACCTCCGAGTCGGCCTGGTCTCAGGTGACGACCGGTTCTCGCAGGTAGCGGGCCAGTGCGGTGGCGGCGTCGCGGCCCGCGCGGTTGGCCCCGACCGTGGATTGGGAGGGGCCGAAGCCGACGAGGTGGACGCGGGGGTCGGCGACGACCTGCGTGCCGCGCACCTGGATGCCGCCGAGCTCGTTGTGCAGCCCGAGCGGGTCCAGGTGGGTGAGCGCGGGCCGGAAGCCCGTCGCCCAGAGGATCGCGTCGACCGGGGTGAAGGTGCCGTCCGCTTCGCGGAGCCCCCTCGGTTCGATCCTGGTGAACATGGGGCGGCGCTGCAGCGCTCCCCGGCGGTGAGCGGCCAGGGCGTAGGAGGACCAGCCGAGACCGGTGTAGGAGACGATGCTGCCGCTGGGGCGGCCGGCCTCCACGTCGGCGGCGACCTCGGCGACCACTTCGCGCCCGGCTTCGCTGTCGAACTCGCCGTCGCGGAAGTCGGGTTCGCGGCGGGTGTACCAGAACGTGGTGGCGACCCGGGAGATCTCCTCCAGCTGCTGGACCGCGGAGATCCCGCCGCCGACGATCGCCACGCGCTGACCGGCGAAGTGCTCGGCGGAGACGTAGTCGCGGGTGTGGAGCTGCGTCCCGGTGAAGGTCTCCTGGCCCGGGTAGTGGGGGAGGACCGGGTTGGTCCACGTGCCGGTGGCGTTGATGATCGCGCGGGTCCGCCACGGGCCGCCGTCGGTCTCGACGATCAGATCGGGATCGTCGTCGCGGACGGCGCTGACTCTCACCGGACGCAGGATCGGCAGGTCCGCGGCGTCCTCGAAGGCGCGGAAGTAGCGCGGCACCGCGTCCCGGCTGGGCTCGTCCGGGTCGATCGGGGGTTTCGCGAAGCCGGGCAGGTCGAAGATCCCGTTCACCGTCGCCATCCGCAGCGACTCCCAGCGCTGCCGCCACGCCCCACCGGGCGCGGGCGAGTCGTCGAGCACGACGAAGCTCCGCTCGGCCCGCTCCAGGGCGCTCGCGAAGCCTTTCCGCCGCAGGTGGTAGGCCGCCGACAGTCCGGACTGCCCACCGCCGATGACCACGACCGTCGCGAACCGCATCGCTGGACCCTCCTCGCACCGAGCACGCCGTTCAACAACCGGCGAGGACGCCTGCTTCCGCCGCGGGCCGGGAAGTGTCGCAGGCCACCGGGGTAACCTCCTCGCCGTGCTCGCCCCGAGCGCACGAGTTCCGAAGGGAAGTTCGATGACACCCCGGTTGTGGCTCTTGGTGGCGCTGCTCGTCGTCGCCTCGGGCGTCGGGTTGTGGCTGGTGCCGGGGTCGTCGTTGTTGCAGGTGGAGCAGTGGCGGTCGGCGCCGTGGCTGTTCCTGCTGTTCTTCGCCGTCGCCGCGCTCGCGTTCGTGCCCCGACCCGCCCTGGCCGCGGTCGCCGGGATGCTGTTCACCCCGCCGATCGCGCTGCTCGTCGTGATGGCCGGGACCGTGAGCGGGGCGGGACTCGCCTTCGGCGTCGCCCGCCTGCTCGGCCGCGAGGCCATCGCACCACGACTGCGCAGCGGACGCCTCGAAGCCCTGGACTCCCTGTTCGCGCGCCGCGGCTTCACCGCGACGATCCTCTGCCGCCTGCTCCCGGTCGTGCCCTACGGCGTCGTCAACTACGGCGCCGGCGTCACCCGAGTCCGCGCCCTCCCGTTCCTCGCGGGCACGGCGGTGGGCACCCTCCCGGCCAACCTCACCTACATCACCGCGGGTAACGCCCTCACCTCCGGGACCTGGACCCCGCTCCTCTGGCTCGCGCTCGCCGCGGTGGCACTCGCAGCCGCGACCTGGGGCACCCGGCGGCTCGTGGGTTCTGGAGGGCGACAGTTTTAGTGAGAACTGTCCGGGCGAAACGGACATTGATCATGGGTGATTCGAGGAAAAACTGTCCCCTGGTGCGTTGAGCGCAACACGTGAGCCGAAGTCGGCGGCGTGAGGGATGCGGTGATACTGGGCGGGGCGGGCGGTGGTGTTAGGTTCTGCTGCAGCGTCGCGTGCCGGTGGCAGTCCGTGCCAGGCATGGAGGCGTGGGATTCGAAGGACACGACATGATGATGTCCACGCCTTCGCCCTCCCGTGACTGAGGGCGAGAAGTCCAGGCTGGTCGCCTGGAACCAGGAGATGCGCCGGGTGCACGCGCGTTTGCGCGAAGCGCTGGCGGTCGTGCGCGAGGAGCTCGACTCCGGTGCGGCCGAGAAGGCCGGACGCGATCTGCTGCTGTTCTGCCGGGGGTTCTGCACCGCGCTGACCGGGCACCACGAAGGCGAGGACCGGCAGCTGTTCCCGGCGATCGCCGCCGACCACCCGGAGCTGCGCGAGACTCTTCGCGCGCTGGAGCAGGACCACTCGATGATCGGCCACCTGCTGAGCGACATGCGGGCCGCGATGAACCGGGACGCCTCCCCGGCGGAGCTCGAACGCCACCTGGAGGGCATCGGCGCGATCATGGAGAGCCACTTCCGGTTCGAGGAGCGAAAACTCATGTCCGTGCTGGAAGAACTCGCCCTCGACGCCGACCCCGACGAAGTCCTGGGCAACCTGTGAGCGCGGGAGTCACCGCGCGATGCCCTCGGCCATGCGGTCCCCGACCGGCGCGACGGGGCGTCGGCCGAGGTGCTGGAGCGCGAGTCGTCTTGTGCTCGGTCGGTCGATCTGGCTGTATGGCCTGGCCGAGGCCTACGTCCGGGGGAACCCGATCCGCTGAGGAGGCGCTGTGAGCGTGTACGACGACAAGCCGTGGTTGGCCCGCTACGCCGCAGGTCAGCCCGCTGAGATCGCGGTGGAGCACGACAACGCGGTGGACATGTTCGCCGCCTCGGTGGCGCGCGATCCGAACGGCGAGATCATCCGGTACTTCGACGGGCGGATCACGTTGCGCGAGCTCGATGAGCTCAGCGACGCGTTCGCGGCGGGTCTGGTGGACGCGGGGTTCGCGGCGGGGGAGCGGGTGGCGATCTACGCGCAGAACGTGCCGCAGTTCATGATCGCCCAGTTGGGCACATGGAAGGCCGGTGGGATCGCGGTGTCGGTGAATCCGATGAACCGCGAGCGGGAGTTGGAGGTGATCCTGCGGGATTCCGGGGCGAGTGTGCTGGTGTGCCTGGAGGGCCTCTATCTCGATGTCGCGAGCAATGTCGTGGGCGGCACCGATGTCCGCACCGTCGTCACCACTTCGGAGCTGGAGTATCAGACCCGCGGTGATCAGCGGGTTTTCGGCGGTGTTGAGCGGGTGTCGTGCGCGGGAACGGTCGACATGGCCGAGATGATCGAGCGGCACCGGGGCAGCGTCCCGCCGGACGTGTCGATCGGACCCGATGACGTCGCGCTCCTGACCTACACCTCGGGGACGACGGGTCCGCCTAAGGGCGCGATGGCCACGCACCGCAACGTGGTGTTCAACGCCCAGACCTACCGGGTCTGGATCGGGATCGGTTCCGATGACGTGATCCTGGGCGTGGCGCCGTTGTTCCACATCACCGGCCTGATCGGGCACGTGGCGTTGTCGCTGCTGGTCGGGGCGCCGCTGGTGCTGATGTACCGGTTGGACCCGGGCGTCACCCTGGAGACGGTCCGCGAGGAGAGGGCGACGTTCACGGTCGGGTCGATCACGGTGTTCATCGCGTTGATGAACGCGCCCGGTGCGGATGAGGAGGCCTTGGCCAGTCTCACGAAGGTGTACTCGGGTGGGGCGCCGATCCCGCCGAGCACGGTGAAGGCGTTCCAGGAGGTCTTCGGGCATTACATCCACAACATCTACGGGCTGACGGAGACGACTTCTCCGTCGCACGGGGTGCCGTTCGGCGCGGACGCCCCGGTGGATCCGGCCTCGGGTGCGTTGTCGGTGGGGGTGCCGGTTTACAACACGGTGGTGCGCATCGTCGGTGAGGATGGTGAGGAGCTGCCGCCGGGCGAGGTCGGTGAGCTGGTGATCTCCGGTCCGCAGGTGGTGCCCGGGTACTGGAACAAGCCCGAGGAGACGGCGAAGGCGATGGGCGGTGGCCGGTTCCGCACCGGCGACGTCGGCTACATGGACGAGGCCGGGTGGTTCTACATCGTCGACCGCAAGAAGGACCAGATCAACGCCGGTGGGTACAAGATCTGGCCGCGTGAGGTCGAGGACGTGCTCTACGAGCACGATTCGGTCCGCGAAGCCGCGGTGGTCGGGGTGGCTGATGAGTACCGGGGTGAGACGGTCAAGGCGTTCGTGAGCCTGCGGCCCGGCGCCAGTGCGGACGCCGAGGAGCTGATCGCGTTCTGCAAGCAGCGCATGGCCGCCTACAAGTACCCGCGCCAGGTCGAAATCCTCGACGAACTGCCCAAGACCGTGACCGGCAAACTCCTCCGCCGAGAACTCCGGGCGCGCGAGTCGCCTCACGGCGGATCGTGAAGCGATCGGCAGCGGCTTGGGTTCCGTCCTGGAAAGGAGATCATCCTCTGCGGTCACGACCGCCTTCGCGCTGGTTCGTGATCTGACCGAGCCCACGAACCGCGGTGGTCTCCGGTGATCTCAGGTCGTCTCGTTCATTCACCTTCTGCTGAGAGATCGGAGTGGCGCCGAAGCTCATCGACAGCGGGCTCGTCGCCTCGTGGCTCGTCTGCGGCGGGCTGAGCGACTTCCGCCTGCAGGCCTCCTTCGGCCGGATCCGACGAGTGCACCCGCGCAGGCTGGTCCTGGTGCGTCATGACATCAACCTTTCCCCTGGCACCGGTCCTGGTGGCGGGCCGGGCGCGGTGCCGACGCTCCGCCTCGACGCGGTGCGAGGCCGGTGCCCATGTCCTTCCCCGCCTTCAGGGGGCCTAAACGTCGTTCCGGAGGCTGATCGTCAGCAGCAGTGCCGATCCCGAGTGGCCGCGAGACGTCACCGGAGTCCGCGATGCGGCCCCCGGGCTCGGTGACGGGGAGGTGTGGGAGTTCAAGAACGGTTCCGGTGGCGATACGTGATCCACTGCCACAACCAGCCGCCGATTTCGGTCCGGTGCCGAGGAGTTCGATAAGGGGCGAGGTCGTCGTCCGGCTCTGGCCCGCCCCGGGCGGCCTGTGACGCCGAGTCCCACCACCTCGCCGAGCACTCACCGGACCGCTACGGCGCGCGCCTCGCGCGGTGGCGTCGGGGTCGGTCCCGACCTACGGTGAGGGGCATGCGGAATCCCGGCTCGGCGCGGTCTCAGGGGGGATCGACGACACCCAGCGCTCCGCCGATGCGCGCCATGCCGGCGACGTAGCCGTCGCACGCGTCGTCCTCCAGCGGCACCACGCCGTAGCGCGGGTGGCATCGAAGCTGGGCGCAGGACGTGTCCGCGGACCGCGTTGCGGTAGTGGGCAGCCGCGCTCGGAGGGGCGCGGCCCGATGCCGAGCTGTGGGGAAGTGAACCCGTGAGCGATTCGGAGCTCGACGCCGCTGGGATCTCCGACCCGCGACTCCGGCAGGCCTACCAGCGGTGCCGCACCCTGAACGCGCAGCACGGGCGGACCTACTTCCTGGCCACCCGGCTGCTCCCCCGGGAGCGGCGTCCGGCGGTGCACGCCCTGTACGGGTTCGCGCGCTGGGCCGACGACATCGTCGACGAACCCGCACCGCCCGATGGCCACCGCACTCGCGGCCACGCGCTGGAGGAGCTGCGCCGCGACCTGCTGGCCGGTCTCGACCAGGGTTGCAGCAACGACGAACTGCTCGCCGCGGTGGTGCACACCGCCGTGCGCTACGGGCTGCCCCGGGCGCTGTTCGAGGACTTCCTGACCTCGATGCGCATGGACCTCTCGGTATCCGATTACCCGGACCGAGCGGCCCTCAACCGGTACGTGCGCGGCTCGGCGGAAGCCATCGGGCTGCAGCTGCTCCCGGTGCTGGGTACCGTGAGCCCGCCCGAACACGCCGCACCGCACGCCGCGGCCCTGGGAAAGGCGTTCCAGCTGACCAACTTCCTGCGGGACGTCGCCGAGGACCTGGACCGCGACCGGGTCTACCTGCCGGCCGACGAACTGGCCGCGCACGGGGTGGACCGAGAGCTGCTCATCTGGTGCAGGCAGCGCAGGTGCACCGATCCGCGAGTTCGCCGCGCTCTGGCCGAGCAGCACGCCGCCACCAGGGAGGTTTACCGCTTCGCCCGGAGGGGAATCGCGCTGCTGGAACCGGTTTCACGTCCGTGCGTGGAGACGGCGTGCACCCTCTACGCCCAGATCCTGGACCGCATCGAGGAGGAGGACTTCGCCGTCTTCCGGATCCGCGCGACGGTCGGCCGGTGGCGCCGGGTCCGCGTCGCGACGTCGGGGTTGGTCCGCTCGACCCTGGCCCGCCGGGCCGGACGCGCACCGGGCACCCGCCAGGAGCGAAGGGAGATCGCGTGACCGGATCGGACGCCGCGGAGCACCGGGGAGCAGGAGGCGGCCATGACAGCTGATCAGATGCGCTACCTGCTCGTCCTCGCCCTGTGCCTGGCCATCACGGCACCGCTGGAATTCCTCGGCGGCAGGGTCTACCGCAGACCGCTGCGCACGATCAAGGCCGTGCTGCCGGTCGCCGCGGTGTTCCTGGTCTGGGACGCGGTGGCCCTCGCGAGCGGCGTGTGGTCGTTGAACCCGCGTCACGTCTCCGGGGTGGGAGCGCTCGGCCTCCCGATCGAGGAAGTGCTGTTCTTCGTCGTGGTTCCGCTGTGCGCGCTGCTGACCTTCGGGTGCGTCGAGGCGCTGCTGGGCGTCTCCCGGCGAGCAGGGCGCCCGCGGTCCGGGAAGGAGCGTGCTCCGTGATCGGCATCGGCTACACCCTGCCCGCATTGCTGTCGGTGCTCGTCGTGCTGGTGTGGGAGTCGGCGTGGCTGCGCACGGGGTTGTTCGCCAAACCGGGCTACTGGTTGACGATGGCCATCGTGCTGGGCTTCCAGATCCCGGTCGACGGCATGCTCACCAGGCTCGACCAGCCCGTCGTCGTCTACGCCGAGGAGCACCTCACCGGCGTGCGGTTCCCGTGGGACATCCCCGTCGAGGACTTCCTGTTCGGGTTCTCGCTGGTGACCTCCGTGCTGCTGCTCTGGGAGCGCTCGCGCCGCGCGGAGGCGGCTGCGCCCGGGGAAGGAGAGGCGCGGTGAAGCAGGACGAGTTCCGCCCGGACGTGACCGCGGCCTTCGACGCCGCGGCCGGTGCCTACGACCGGCTCGTCGCGGCCAACCCCGGTTACCACCGGCACCTCCGATGTTCGGCGCGCCGGATGGCCTTGCCCGGCGCGGGTTCCGGGCTGCGCCTGCTCGACGCCGGTTGTGGGACGGGAGCTTCGACCGCAGCGCTGTTGGCGACGTACCCGCGCGCGGAGATCGTCGCGGTGGACGGGTCCGCCGCGATGCTGGCGGGCGCGCGGCGCAAGAGCTGGCCGGGATCGGTTCGGTTCGTGCAGGCGCCGATCGAGTCACCGGGGAGCGCCGTGGAACCCGGCCGGTTCGACGCGATCTTCGCCGCCTACTTGATCCGCAACCTGGCCGATCCGGACGGGCAGCTGCGGGCGTTCCGAGCCCTGCTCCGGCCGGGCGGGACCTTGTGCGTCCACGAGTACTCCGTCGGCGACTCACCGCTGGCGCGCGCCACCTGGAACGCGGTGTGCTGCGGCGTGATCATTCCCGTCGGGCTCGCCGCGACCGGTGACGCCGCGCTGTTCCGCTACCTGCGGCGCAGCGTCGTCGAGTTCGACGGGGTGAGCCGGTTCCGCCGCAGGCTCGGCGACGAGGGCCTGACCGCCGTGCGCACCGCGACGATGACGGGCTGGCAGCGCAACGTGGTGCACACCTTCCTCGCCCGGCGACCGGCGGAATCGGATCGAGGTCGCGATGGACGCTGAGATCGGTTCCGACCGCAGGATCGTCCGGCACCGGGCGCA
Source organism: Saccharopolyspora sp. ID03-671 (assembly GCF_045278815.1). NCBI lineage: Bacteria > Bacillati > Actinomycetota > Actinomycetes > Pseudonocardiales > Pseudonocardiaceae > Saccharopolyspora > Saccharopolyspora sp. ID03-671. The sequence continues at coordinate 658,300 of NZ_CP134054.1, read as the reverse complement.
CCGCCCGCGCGCGCAGCAACCCTCGGCCGCGTCCGGCGGCCGCCGGGTGATCGTCGTCGGCGGCGGCATCGCGGGGCTGAGCGCGGCGACCGGGCTCGCCGAGCGCGGGGTGGAGGTCCAGCTCATCGAGCGCGAACCGCACCTCGGTGGCCGGGTCGGCGGCTGGACCGAACAGCACGGTGGCGAGGAGATCGCCATGAGCCGCGGCTTCCACGCGTTCTTCCGGCAGTACTACAACCTGCGCCGGCTGCTCCAGCGCGCCGACCCGGGGCTGGAGAAGTTGACGGCCCTGGACGACTACCCGCTGCTCGACTCGTCCGGGCGGCTGGACAGCTTTCGGGGCTTGCCCCGCCACCCTCCGTGGAACGCGGTCGCTTTCGCGCTGCGCAGCCCCACCTTCCGCGCGCGGGATCTGCTTCGCCTCGATCCGCGCGCCGCCGCGCCGCTGGGCGACGTCAGGGTGCCCGGGATCTACCACTCGCTGGACCACGTCGACGCCGAGAGCTTCCTGCGGTCGATCAACTTCCCACCGGCCGCCCGACACCTGGCGTTCGAGGTCTTCTCGCGCAGCTTCTTCGCACCCCCGTCGCAGATGTCGGCCGCGGAACTGGCCGCGATGTTCCACATCTACTTCCTGGGCTCCAGCGAGGGAATCCTCTTCGACGTCCCCGACGCCGGGTTCGACCGGAGCCTGTGGACACCGCTGCAGAAGTACTTGACCGCCCGCGGCACCGACTTCCGCATGGGCACCGCCGTCCAGCGGATCGATCGGGTCGGCGGTGACCGGGCGTTCCGGGTGCACGACGACGCGGGCCGCACCGAGGAGGCCGACGGCGTGGTCCTGGCCGCGGACGTGCCCGGTCTCCGCGCCGTCATCGACGCGTCCCCCGAGTTGCACGCACCGCGCTGGACCGAGTCGGTGCGGAGCTTGCGCGCGGCGCCGCCGTTCTTCGTCCAGCGCCTCTGGCTCGACCGGCCCGTGGCGCCCCACCGTCCCGCGTTCCTGGGCACGGCCGGTCGGGCGCCGCTGGACAACATCAGCGTGCTCGATCGCTACGACCGCGACGCGCAGGACTGGACGGTCCGCCACGGCGGTTCGATCGTCGAACTGCACGCCTACGCGCTACCTGAGGATCACCGCACCGACCGGCTCCGCCAAGAGCTGCTGAGCCGCTTGCACGAGATCTACCCGGAGACCGCGCAGGCCGGACTCATCGCCGAGCGGTTCCTCGTGCGCGAGGACTGCCCGCTGTTCGGTCTGGGGGACTTCGCCTGTCGGCCGGGCGTGGACACCCCGCATCCAGGTCTGGTGCTGGCCGGGGACGGAATCCGGATCGACCTGCCGGTGGCGCTGATGGAACGTGCGGCCACCACCGGTTGGCAGGCCGCCAACCGCTTGCTCGGCGGATGGGGCCTGCCCGGACACGACCTGTTCTCGGTGCCGACCGCCGGCCGGTCGGCCGCGCTGCGCTGGCTCAGCGCTAGAGCGAAGGAGGGCACGCGATGAGCGTGTGGGACGCACTCGATCGGCGCTGGCCCCGGCGTTGGCCCCTGCAACCGGTCGCGGACAGCAGCTGGGTCGCGCAGGAACCCACCTACCGGGACGCCGAGCCGGCGATCATCGACGCGGCGCTCAAGCGGGCCGAAGCGCGACCGTCCGGGAACTGGTACGTCTTCGCCGCCAGCGGCGAGATCGGGTCCGGCCGTCCCCGCGGGTTCCGGGTCGACGGGACCGAACTGGTCGCCTGGCGCGACTCCTGGGGAGGGCTGCACGCAGGGCCGGGGAGCTGTCCGCATCTCGGCGCTCCGCTGAGCGAGGCCGCGGTGGATTGCGACGCCCTGGTGTGCAGGTGGCACGGTCTCCGCGTGGGCCCGGGCGCCGGACGGGGGTGGAAACCGCTGCCGTGCCACGACGACGGCGTTCTCGCGTGGGTCCGGCTGGACGGCGTCGGAGGGGAGGAGCCGTTGGACCGGCCCGTCCTCGCCGAGCGACCACCCCGGGCTTCCGGAATCGCGGCCGTGGCCTCGATGGTCGGGGTGTGCGAACCGTCCGACATCGTCGCCAACCGGCTGGATCCCTGGCACGGTTCCTGGTTCCACCCCTATTCGTTCACGCGGCTGAAGGTCCTCAGCGCGCCTCCGCCCGTCCTCGACGACCAGTCCCAGGACCGGTTCCTGGTGGAGGTGACCTTCCGCGTGGCGGGCCGGTTCGGCGTGCCGGTGCGCGCGGAGTTCTCCTGCCCGGAGCCCAGGACCGTGGTGATGCGCATCGTCGAGGGTGAGGGGGAGGGAAGCGTGGTGGAAACGCACGCGACACCGCTCGGCCGGGCTGCGGACGGCCGTTTCAGGTCGGCGGTCGTCGAGGCTGTCGTGGCTGATTCGTCCCGCCCCGGCTTCGCGGTTGCCCGGCGGGTTGCGCCCGCGCTGCGCCCGCTCATCAGGCGCACGGCGGCCCGGTTGTGGCGCGACGACCTGGCCTACGCGGAAAGGCGTTGCGCGCTGCGGAATCGCTGAACCACAAACCCCTGGAGAGTTCCACCGATGCCCACGACCGCCATCGTCGTGTTCACCCGCGACCTGCGCGTGCACGACAACCCGGTGCTGGCCGCCGCGGCCGCGGCCGACCACGTCCTGCCGGTGTTCGTGCACGACCAGACCCTGGCGACGACCGGTTTCGCGACCGGCCCCCGCACGCGCTTCCTCGACGAGTGCCTCGCAGATCTCGACGCCGGGTTGCGCGAGCGCGGTGCCGCGCTGCTGCGCCGCGAGGGCGATCTGGTCACCGAGGTGGCCCGGCTCGCGCACGAGGTCGACGCCACCGCCGTGCACATCGCCGCCGACGCCTCCGCCTTCGCCGTCCGGCGGCAGCGGCGGCTCGCGGAAGCGCTCGCGGATCGTTGCGAGCTCGCCGTGCACGACGCGGTCCACACCGTGCTGGCCGCGGGGTCGATCACGCCGCGGGGAAACGACCACTTCGCGGTCTTCACCCCGTACCACCGCCGCTGGGCGGGCGCCGCCCGGCGGGAGATCGCCTCCGCTCCCCGGCGGCTGCGGCTGCCGCCCGCCGTGTCAGCACCGGAGGCGCCGGTCGGGGCGGGAGGGGAATCGGGGATGCCCGGCGGGGAAACCGAAGCCCGCCGCCGGGCGCACCGCTGGCTGGGCGAGGACGTCGACCACTACCACCGCCGCCACGACGATCTCGCCGCCGAACGCGGGACTTCCCGGCTGTCGCCGTACCTGCACTTCGGGTGCTTGTCCGCGCTCGAGCTCGCCGCTGAGGCCGGTGCCCGCCACACCGAGGGCGCCGACGCGTTCGTCCGCCAGCTGGCCTGGCGGGACTTCCACTTCCAGGTGCTGGCGGCACGACCGCGCGCGGCGCACGACGACTACCGGTCGCGCGCCGACGACTGGCGCGACGATCCGCAGGCGCTCCAGGCGTGGAAGGAGGGCCGGACCGGCATCCCGATCGTCGACGCCGGGATGCGGCAGCTGGCCGCCGAGGGCTGGATGCACAACCGCGCGCGGCTGATCACCGGCAGCTTCCTCGCCAAAACGCTCTACCTGGACTGGCGGGCCGGTGCGGCGCACTTCCAGCAGCACCTGCTCGACGGCGACATCGCCAACAACCAGATGAACTGGCAGTGGGTGGCGGGAACGGGTACGGACACGCGTCCGAACCGCGTCCTCAACCCGCTGCGGCAAGCCGAGCGCTACGACCCCACCGGTGACTACGTGCGAACTTGGGTGCCGGAACTCGCCGACCTCGACGACCCGCGCGACCTGCACCAGCCCTGGCGTCTCGGGCCCGCCGGGCTGCGCGGGCGCGGCTACCCGGCCCCGATCGTCGACCTCGACACCGCCCGCGACCGGTTCCAGCGGCACCGCCAGGTGGACCGGACCGCGTCCTAGGCAGGAACGCTGGCGGTCCGCGGAGTTCGGAGCTTCACCGCGACCCCGGTGTTCGCGCCGGTTCCCGGAGTGCGGGGTTGGTCAGGGGAAGCGGGTGATGACCGCGTCGGCTGCCCAGCACTCGGTTCCCGTGACGATCAGCGGGTTGATCTCCACGGTTTCGTAGTCGGCCAGCGCACCGCGCTCGAAGGCTTCGCAGAGCCGGGTGAGGGCTTTTCGGGCGGCCGGGTGCTCGGTGACCCCGGCCGTGCGAAGCAGGTGCTCGGCGTCGTCGGGGCGGAGCGGGAGACGGCGGGTGGTGGAGCGGTTGGCGAGTTCGGTGGCCGTGCCGCCCAAGCCGACCACGACGTGCTTGCCGAGAACGGGATCGGTGTTGAGACCGATGAGGATTTCCTTCCCGAACACCATTTCCTCGACGAGGTGGCCCTCGATCGTGGCGGGGTCGACTCCGGCGGAGGTGACGGCGGCCTCGATCTGCTTCGTCGTGGCGGGGAGGTCGTCGGTGCTGCAGATGCCGAGCGCCACGCCGCCGAGGCGGGACTTGTGGCTGACCGGGGCGATGATCTTGACCGCGAACGGGGGGCGCAGGTCGGCGGCCACCGCTGCCGGATCGTCACCCGGGCCGAGGCGGACACCGCGCACCACGGGTGTTCCGGCCGCTTCGACCAGGTCGCGGGAATCGGCTTCGCTCAGCACGCGGTCGTCGGTCTCGGGGCCGGGGGTGCGCTCCGCGTCCGGCAGGGCGGGGAAGAGCTTGGCGAGGGCGGTGAAGGTCAGCCGCAGGTTGTGCACCACCGCGACGTGCGGGTGCCGGGCCTGGTAGTCGCGGACCCAGTCGGTGACCGGGACGGGGGCCATCGAGGTGATGACCAGCGGCATCCCGTGCTCGGCGGACAACCTCGCCAGGTCGTCCCAGTTCCAGGTGTGGACGGCCTGCTCCGGTGAGTCGGAGGGCAGCTGCACGCTCCACGGCATCAGGACGAGCCCGGTGTTGGGGTCGGCGAAGACCCTGCTGTTGACGCTCTCGTCGCCCTCGCGGCGCTTGACGCCGATCACGTCGAGCGGGTTGTCGACGAAGGAACCGGGGCCGGCGAGCTCGCGGATCCGGGCGATCGTCTCGTCGGCGAAGACGGTGAGGTTCACGCCGTGGCGTTCGGCCAGGTCGCTGCACAGCGCCGCGGCGCCGCCGGAACCGCCCAGGATCGAGACCGCGCGCGGCCGACCGGGTTTGACACCGGCGAGGCTCAGGGTGGCCAGGCGCATCAGTTCGTCGATGCCGTCGGCGCGCAGCACGCCGTGCTCGCGCAGCAGCTCGGAGAGCACCGCGTCGCCTCCGGAGATGCTGGCGGTGTGGGAGAGCACGACGCGGCCGCCGCGTTCGGACACCCCGGACTTCAGCACGATGATCTGCTTGCCCGCCTCGCGGGCGCGTTCGAAGGCGTCGACGAACACGGGGAGCTGCTCGGCGGAGATGCCTTCCAGGTAGACGCAGATGACCCGGGTGGTGGCCCTGCCGATCGCCAGCGAGATCGCCTCGGCGACCCCCAGCAGCGCGCCGTTGCCGGTCGAGGCGCAGAAGTCCACGCCCAGGTGCTCCTCGGTGGCCGCGGCGACCAGCGCGGACAGCAGGGCACCGCTCTGCGAGATGATCGAGACCGGGCCTGCGGCGGCGTCGAGCCATACCGGTTCGGCGACGGCGCAGACCCGCTCGTGGAAGTCGGCGAAACCGACGCAGTTGGGACCCCACAGGCGGGTCCCGGTACCGGAGACGATGTCGACGAGCTCGGCGTGCAGCCGACGGCCCAGGTCGTCGCCGCGTTCCCCGAAACCGTCGGAGACCAGCACGATGTCGGGGGTTCCCAGTTCGGTGAGCTCGCGGACGGCTTCGACGCTGGCCTCTCGCCGGATGGCGACCACGGCGGCGCGCGGCGCCTCCCGCAGCGCCCCGACGCCCGGGACGGTGGGCAGGCCGGCGACCTCGTCGTGGGTCGGGGTCACCGGGACGACCGAGAGGTCCGGGTTCAGCGTGCGCAGGTTGTGGATGGCGCACCGGGTCCAGAAGTTGCGGGGCGAGGCGCCGACGACGGCGATGGTGGATCGGGACACGGCGGTGGAGCTCCTTCGGGCTCGGCGGGAGGGTGCGGTGATCAGAAGGCGAGCGAGCCGCCCTCGGCGTACCAGGTGCGCGCGGCGGAGATGCCCAGCTCACCGAGCTTGGCGACCATGCGCCGGTTGCCCTCGGCGGTGTGGACCAGGGCGTCCCACCCGGCGCAGGCGTCCAGCGTTTCCCGGAAGCCCTGGCGGATCAGCACGTCGTTGGCGGCCCGCTTCTTGATCTCGAGCATGTCCAGCGGGGTCTTGGACACCTCGCGGGCGACTTCCCGCGTCTTGTCCAGCACCTCGTCGGCGGGGACCGCGTAGTTCGCCCAACCCCGGGAGGCGGCTTCGGCACCGGAGATGTGCGAACCGGCGGTGTAGGACAGTTCCTTGGCCTTCTTGGGACCGAGGTGCGACATCGCGACGGGCCCGAGCATGCCGCCGCCGATGGGCAGCACCGGCCATCCGATCTTGGTGTCCTCCCCGACGACCGCCAGGTCGGCGCAGGCCGGGATCAGCGTGGCGCCGCCCATGCAGTAGCCGTGCACACCGGCCACGACGGGCTTGGGCAGGTCGAAGACCGCGGTGAAGGCGCGGATGTGGCCGCGCAGGCGCAGCCAGTCCTCGTGGGCCGTGCGGTGGGCGGGCGCATCGCCGTTCGCGCTCGGTTCGGGGCGGGCGACGTCCCAGCCGACGCTGAACGCGCGGCCTGCACCGCGCACGATGATCACCGAGACCGAGGAGTCGTCCCCGAGCTCGTGCAACGCGCTCTCGTAGTCCTCGAACAACGCGTCGTTGAACGCGTTGAGCTTGTCCTCGCGGTCCAGCACGAGTTCGGCGACCTTCTCGTTCCGTTCGACGCGGACGAGACTCATGGCACGAGCCTTTCTGCTAGGGGAGAGGTGATGTCCGGCAAGGCGATCCGGTGGCGGTAAAGGACGAGTCCGCGGCCGCGCTCAGCGATCGAGCGCAGGGTCGCGGTGAGCTCGGCCCGGCACCGGCAGGCGTCGGGGTCGAAGAGGCAGTGCAGGCATTCGTCGTGGATGATCGGCGGCTCTCCGACGTCGTCGCCGAGGACGAGCGCCGTGATCTCGGCGGTCCCGCGGCGCCACCGGACCACGTCGAAGTCCGTGCCGCGGATCGTCAGCTGGAACGCGGCGGCACGCCGGTCACCGCGCACCAGCCGGTGCGCGAGCACGGCGGAGGTGGTCACCGCTACCAGCCCGTGCCGGTGCGCCCACGCGCGTGCTTCCGGGAGCCGCTGGACGGCGGTCGGGTCGGCGTCCGAGACCAGGCAGGCGCGAGCGGCGCCCGTTCCGGCACCGGCGAGCCTGACCAGGTCGAGAGCGGCTTCACCGGCGTCGAGCCTGCCCAGCACCCCTTCGTCGTGGGCCCGGTAGGTCAGCACGTGCCCGGGGCGTGCGAACGCCTCGGCCGCGGTCGTGGGGTCGCCGAGCAGGGCGATCGTGCGGGCGCGGTCGGCCGCGGAGATGCCGGTGCCGGCGCTCCCCGCGGTGTCCACGGCGACGCCGTACTCGGGAGCGCCGGGCGTGCTGCGGTCGCGGCTGATCGGGGGCAAGTCGAGCCGGTCGGCGTCCTGCCGGGACAGCGCGACCTGCAGCAGGCCCGAGGTGTGCCGGACCGCGAAGGAGACCGTGGCGGTCGTCGCCAGGCTCGCGGCGAACACCAGCTCACCGCACGGGTGCCGACCGGTGTCGTCCACCAGCACGACCGGATCACCCTCGCGCAGGGCGGAAGTCGCGTCGTCGACCGAGTCGGTCCGATGTGGACCGGATGTGTCCGCGACGTCGTCGGGTCGGGGATGTTCCGCGGTGGCGACCACGTCGGCGATCCCGCTCATGACGACTCACCGGGCCGCGCGGAGAAGATCTCCTGCGGGTTGTCCACGAGCATGGTGTCGATGTCGCGCCGGCTCACACCGGCTTCCAGCAGCGCGGGGAGGACGTCGCGGGTGATGTGCGCGAAGTTCCAGCGGGGCAGGTGTTCGGCCCGGTAGGCGTCGGGGAAGTTGTGGCTGTGGCACGACGCGTCGTGCGAGAGCACCAGGCGCGGGGCGTACCCGCGGCGGACGAGTTCGACGACCGTTCGGATGCGCTTGTCGAAGGGCAGGCGGTTGTCCAGCCCGAACCGGTCCATGCCCAGGTAGGACCCGTTGTCGAGCAGCCGCTGGAGGTAGTCGAGGTCCTCGGAGTCGCCGCTGTGACCGATGATGACGTTGCCGAGGTCGACGCCTTCCTCGGCGAAGATCTTCTGCTGCTCCAGACCGCGCTCGGTGGCCACGTCGGTGTGCGTGGAGATCGGCACGCCGGTGCGCAGGTGGGCGCGGGCCACCGAGCGCAGCACCCGCTCGACGTCGGGGGTGACTCCCGGGACGTCGGTCGCGCACTTGAGGATCCCGGCGCGGATGCCGGTTCCGGCGATGCCCTCGCAGATGTCGCGCACGAACATGTCCACCATCGGCTCCTCGCCGCCGATGAGCCGTCCGGGCCCGCGGAGGCGCAGGTAGGTGGGCAGTTCGTTGAAGGTGTAGTAGCCGGTCGCGGCGATGATGGTGACCGGTGAGCGCTCCGCGACGGCGCGCACCCTGCGGATGTCCCTGCCGAGCCCGAGCACGGTGAGGTCGACGATCGTGTCGATGCCGTTGGCCTTGAGCTCGACGAGCTTGGCGACCGCGTCGTCGGTGCGCTCGGCGTCGTCCCAGGTCTCGGGGTAGTTGGCGGCGTACTCGTGGTTGAACACGAACACGTGCTCGTGCATCAGCACGCGGCCGAGCTGGGCGCTGTCGATGTCGCCGGTGATGGTCTGGACCGAAGTCATGGGGTGCGCATCTCCCTCGGAAACAGGGGTGGGGACAAGCGTTTTCGCCTGCGGTGGAAGTGCGGGCGGGGGAGTGGAGGTGACTGCGGAAGGCGTCTCTGGCTGTTGACAATGACGCGCGTGTCATGTTTAGTCAAGCCCGTCTTCACCCCGGGTTGAGCAGCGATTTCGCCCGGCGGCGCCGCGTTCGAGGCGGGCTGCCGGACCACCCCGTCATGGGTCTTTGAGGAGAGCAATGAGCAACGTCGCCACCCCGCATTACGGGATCTTCAGCCTCTCGAACGTGCCCCCGTGGAACACCCACAACGAGGTCGTGCACAAGGCGGTCGAGCAGATCAAGCACGCCGACCGCCTCGGCTTCGAGGAAGCCTGGGTGGCCGAGCACAACGGCCGCCGGTACGGGATCGTGGCCTCGGCGCAGATCCTGCTGGCCGCGGCCGCGGCGGCCACCGAGCGGATCCGCCTCGGATCCGGGGTCTCGCGGCTGCCGATGCACCACCCGCTGCGGCTGGCCGAGGACTACGCCTACGTCGACCAGCTCAGCAACGGGCGGTTGAACTTCGGTATCGGAAAGGCCTACGACCGCTTGGAGTTCCAGGCCTACGGGATTCCCGAGGCCGAGCGCGACGCCCGCTACGAAGAGGTCTTCGACATCGTCATGCAGGCCTGGCGCGACGGGAAGGTGAACTACCGGGGCGAGCACTACCAGGTGCCCGCCGAGGGCGAGGTGGTCGACGAGGTCGAGCTCTTCCCCGAGGTGGTCCAGAAGCCGACGCCACCGGTGTTCGTGATGGTCTCCTCCAGCGAGGAGTCGCTGCGGTCGGCGGCCCGGCGGGGCTTCTCGTTCGTCCTCGGTCAACGACCCACTCGCGACGACGTCAAGCACCTGGTCGGCGTGTACCGGGAGGAAGCGCGCGCGGCCGGGCACTCCTTCGACGCGATCGACGAGAACATCGCCCGCGCCTCCCAGCTCAAGGCCGTGCACGTCGCGGAGAGCCGGGAGCAGGCCAAGGAGGAGTACCGCGAGGGCTACATGTGGTATGTCGGGGTCCTGACCAATCGCGCGAAGGTAGGGCTGGGCATCGAGGAGCTCAGCTACGACGAGTACATCGAGCGCAAGACGCTCGTGCTCGGTTCGCCCGACGACGTCGCCGAGGAGCTGGCCTCCTTCCACAGCCACACCGGCCTGGGCGGCTTGGTCGCCTGGTTCGACGCGGGCAGTCAACCGCAGGACCGGGTGCTGCGATCGATGACAATGTTCGCGGAGAAGGTGCGTCCGCAACTGTGAGCGCGGCGGCGAGCTGAGCAGACGCCGGTGCGCCGCACGTCCGAGGAACGGGAGACACGATGGCGAAGGGCAGCTCCGGCGAGGAACAGCGGAAGGGTCCGCCGAAGGTTTCGCAGCAGAGCCCGGAACCGCGCACCGCGCGAGGTCGCCGCACGCGCGACCGACTGCTCGCGGCTGCGCGGGTGGTGTTCGAGACCCGGGGTTTCCTGGACACCCGCGTCGGTGACATCTGCGACGAGGCCGGGCTGGCGCAGGGCACCTTCTACATCTACTTCCAGTCCAAGGAAGACGTCTTCTACAACCTGGTCGACTCGGTCATCGCCGATCGCTATCTCCTGACGGCGGTCCCGGACGACTTCACCGGCACGGTCGCCGACAGGTTCGCGTACACGTTGCGGCAGTACTTCGCCGAGATGGAGCACTCCCGGCGGTTCAGCCGCATCGTCGAGCAGGTCGCCACGTTCGACGAGCGCATGCGGGAGAACCGCATGCAGATCCGGCGCGACTTCCGGCGGCGCGTGCAGCACGGCATCGAACGGCTGCAACGGCAAGGTGCGGCAGACCCCGACATCTCCGCCGAGCTCACGGCGGAGGCGATCGTGTCGATGATCAACAACTTCGCCTACATCAACCTGGTCATCGGTGAGCGAGAAGACCTCGACATCGAAGAAGTGGTTCAGACCCTCACCAACATTTGGGCGCGCGCCTTGACGCTGGACGTCGAGAAGGCGGAGGCCAACGACCTCAGGGAAGCGCCCCGGAGCAGAAAGACCTGACGCGCATGGAATTCACCGTTCCGGACGAGGCCGCGGAGACGGCCGAGGCGGTGCTCAGCTTCATCGAGCGCCACGTCGAACCGATCGAACGCGAGCACGCCGCGCTGCTCGACGACGAGCGCAAGCGCTACGACGACGACGGACTGCTAGTGCCGGCCGTTCAGGACCTGAAGAAGCAGGTCAGGATGGCCTCGGCAGAGGCCGGTTTCTACACCATGTTCGGCGATGAGGCGCTCGGCGGGGGCGGGCTCGGCGAGATCGCGCTGGTGCACATCCAGGAGGAGCTCAACCGGATCTGCGGCCCCGCCCGGCCACTGATCCACGAGAACGTGATCCCGTCGGTGTTCACCAACGGGCTGAGCCCGATCCTGTGCGAGCTCAAGCCCGACGTGCGGGCGCGGTACCTGGACGGCATCGCTTCGGGCGAGAAGACGCTGTGCTTCGGGCTCTCCGAACCGGGCGCCGGTTCCGACGTCCAGCGCATCCGCACCCGTGCGGTCCGCGACGGTGACGAGTGGGTCATCAACGGCTCCAAGCAGTGGATCACCAACGCGCCCTACGCGGACTACTGCATCCTGTTCGCCGTCACCGATCCCGAGGCGAACAAGGACCGGCGCGGCGGCATCACCGCGTTCTTCGTCGACACCCGGTCCGAGGGCTTCGAGTGCACCAGCGTCATCCCGATCCTGGGCCACGCCGGATCGCACATCGGGATCGTCACCGTCGAGGACCTGCGGGTTCCCGACGACCACATCATCGGGACCCTGCACAAGGGGCTGGCGCTGGCGCTGCTGGGGATCAGCAAGGGCCGGCTGTCGATGTCGGCGATGTGCGTCGGCCTGGCCCGCTGGGCGCTGGAGATGTCGCTGGACTACGCCCAGCAGCGCGAGACCTTCGACTCCGCCATCGGTGATCACCAGGCGATCCAGATCAAGCTGGCGGAGATGGCGATGGACGTCTACGCCGCCAAATCGGTGGTGGCGCGCACCGCGTGGCTGGTCGAGCAGCGCGAACGGGCGGTCAAGGAGACCTCGATGACCAAGGCCCTGTGCACCGAGATGCTGGGACGGGTCAGCGATTCGGCCATGCAGGTGCACGGCGCGATGGGCCTGACCAACGAGCTGCGGCTGCAGGAGGCGTGGCGGCACGCGCGCACGCTGCGGATCCCCGACGGGACCTCGGAGATCCAGCGCCGCACCATCGCCGGGCGCCTGCTCGCCGGCGACCACGAGCTCTAGTCGCGAACCGGAGAGGTGAGCAGTGGACATCGACGCGACATCGCTGCCCGAGTACGCGGAGCTGCCGCGGCTGGACGACATCGGCGCGAACTGCTCGTGGGGCGTGTTCGGGCCCGATGACGAGCTCGGCACCCTCAACCTGCTGGACGCCGAGGCGGTGCGCGCCGCCACCGCATCGGTGCGCACCGGCGAACGGATCGGGCTGAGCCTGCCGCTGGACCAACCGGATCCGCCGCTGTTCCGGCGAGAACCGTTCCAGCACACGATCAAGCGGATCGGCAGCATGTGGGACGACCGGCTGGACTCCTTCTTCCCGCAGGGATCGACCCAGTGGGACGGGTTCCGGCACCACCGGGTGCGCGAGCACGGCTTCTACGGCGGGGTCGTGGACGACCCGGCCACCGGGAACCCGCGGCTGAGCATCCACCACTGGGCCCGCGCCGGCATCATCGGGCGCGGAGTTCTGCTCGACGTCGCCGCGCATCTCAGCGGCAGCGGCTACGACCCGCTCGCCGAGCGCAGCATCTCCGCCGACGACCTGCGCGCCGTCGCGCGGGCGCAGGACGTCACGATCCGCCCCGGTGACGTGCTGTGCGTGCGAACCGGTTGGCTGGAGGCGTACCGGGCGCTGGAACCCGCGGCGCGGGAGGAGATCTCGGCCCGCAAGAGCGGGCTGGACTCGGCCGGGCTGGGTGCCGACGAGGCGACGGCGGAACTGCTGTGGGACTGGCACATCGCAGCGATCGGCGCGGACAACCCGGCGGTCGAGGTGACGCCCGGTGACCCGGCCGTGGGCAGCCTGCACCGCCGGTTGCTCGGGCTGCTCGGCATCCCGCTCGGCGAGCTGTTCGACTTCGACGAGCTCGCGGTGCGGCTCCGGGACCTCGGCCGCTCCGAGTTCCTGTTCGTGTCGGTGCCCCTGGCGCTGGTCGGCGGGCTGGGCTCACCCGGCAACGCGGTGGCGTTGCTCTGAATTCCTCCGTCATCCCGAAAGGTGGTGAAACATGGAAACGAGCGAAAGGGCGAGGAGTGAATTCCGCGGTCCGATCTCCCCGCAGCGCTTGCGCGAGGTGGTGGGGTCCTTCTGCTCCGGCGTCGTCGTGGTCTCGGCGGTGGGCGCCGACGGGCCGATCGGGCTGACCTGCCAGTCGTTCGCCTCGCTGTCGCTGGAGCCACCGCTGGTGACCTTCGCGGTCGCCCGGACGTCGCGGACCTGGCCGCGCATCCGCGACGTCGGTTCCTTCTGCGTCAACATCCTCGCGGCCGATCAGCGCGAGCTCAGCCAGCAGTTCTCCCGCTCCGGCGCGGACAAGTTCGCCGGGGTGGAGTGGTCGCCGAGCCCGCTGGGCGCACCCGTCCTGGACGGGGTGGTCGCGTGGATCGACTGCGAGCTGCGGCACGAGTACGACGGTGGCGATCACACCATCGTCATCGGCGAGGTGCACGACCTGGCCGGCACCGGCGAGCGCCGTCCGCTGCTGTTCCACCGCGGCGACTACCTGGATATACCGGGCACGACCGCGTGATCTGAACCCTCCGGGAATTCAACACTCCAATGCCGCACGCGTTGTTGCGCGATTGCGGCACGGGCCGAACGCGGCCGCATTTCGATGCCATTCGCGATCGCCGGAACATCGGCGAATCGAAAACCACTCGCTCTCAACGAAGAGAGACATCATGGCCACATTGCAGTCCAGACGCGCCGCTGCGGCGAGCGTGATCGGAACGACCATCGAGTACTACGACTTCTTCATCTACGCGACCGCCGCGGCGCTGGTGTTCAACAAGGTGTTCTTCCCCGCGCTGCAGGGCTTGGCGGGCACGCTGGTGTCGCTGTCGACCTTCGCGGTCGCCTTCCTCGTCCGCCCCATCGGCGGCGTGGTGATCGGTCACCTCGGCGACAAGATCGGTCGGCGCCCGATGCTCGTGCTGACCCTGACCCTCATGGGCGGCGCGACGCTGCTCATCGGACTCCTGCCGGGCTTCACTACCCTGGGCGTGGCCGCCCCGGTGCTGCTGATCCTGCTGCGGATCGTGCAGGGGTTCGCGATGGGCGGCGAGCTGGGCGGCGCGGTGCTGCTGACGATGGAGCACAGCCGACCTGAGAAGCAGGGCTACTTCGGCAGTTTCGTGCAGATCGGCGGTCCGCTCGGCCTGGTGCTGGCCACCCTGGTCTTCCTGCCGCTCAACGCGTTGCCGCAGGAGGCGTTCTTGAGCTGGGGTTGGCGCGTGCCGTTCTTGCTCAGCGCGATCCTCATCGTGCTGGGTTACGTGCTGCGGCGGACCATCGACGAGAGCCCGACCTTCGAGAAGATCAAGCAGCGCGGCGCCACCGACCGGGCTCCGGCGCTGACGATCCTGCGCACCTACCCGGTGCGGACGTTGCTGGTGGCCGGTACCACGCTCAGCGGCGGCGTGGTGTTCTACCTGATGTCGGTGTTCGGACTGTCCTACGCCACGACCTCGCTGGGCATCAGCCGCGGCACCATCCTGCTGATCGTCCTGGTGGCGATGATCTTGGACTGCGCGTTCGTGGTCGCCTCCGGCACGCTGTCGGACCGGGTCGGCCGCGGCCGGATGATCCTGGCCGGGGTGTTCGGCAAGGCGATCCTGGCCTTCCCGTGGATCTGGCTCGTCAGCAGCGGGGACGTGTGGCTGATCTTCCTCGGCTACGTGCTGATGTGCATCCCGCACGCCGCGGGCCAAGGCGTGGCCGGGGTGTTCTACGCGGAGGCGTTCCCGGTCAACGTGCGGTACTCGGGCCTGTCGATCGGCTACACCATCGGCATGATCGGCGGCAGCGCGATCGCCCCGATGGTGGCGGCCAGCCTCGTGGCCACGTTCGGCATCAACTCGCTGGGCTGGTACCTGCTGGCGATGAGCCTGATCTCGCTGGTCTCGACGATCGCGGTCATCCGGATCCGCAACAGGAGCGCCGCCGACGACGAGGCGGAGGTCGGCACCGGAGCCGCGGCGGCGGCGTCATGACCGGACCGGCACCGAGGGTCGCGGTCGTCACCGGGGCGGCGTCGGGGATCGGTGCGGCGATCGCCGACCAGCTGCGCCGGGACGGGCTCCACGTCGCCGCCCTCGACCGCGACGAGACCGGACTGGCCGCCGCGAGCGGTGACCGGGACCGCCTGGCCGTGCCCTGCGACGTGCGCGAGGACGCGCAGGTCGCAGCGGCCATCGGCGAGGTCGCCGGATGGCGGTCCCGCATCGACGTCGTGGTCAACGCGGCCGGGGTGCTGGTGCGCGCCGACGCGCGCGACACGACTCCCGAGATCTGGCGGTCGGTGCTCGACATCAACCTCGTCGGCACCTTCCGCGTCGTGCAGGCCGCGATACCGCACCTCACGGCCGGGGACGGGGCCAAGCGCGTGATCAACATCGGTTCCGGTGCCGCCGACCGCGGCTACGCCTACCCGGCCTACACGGCCTCCAAGGGCGGGATCGTCGCGCTGACCCGCCAGCTCGCCGCGGAACTCGCACCGGAAGGGGTGACGGTGAACGCGATCAACCCGGGATTCATCCGCACCGCCATCAACGACGACGCGTGGCGCGACGACGAGGCCAGAGCCCGGTGGGAACGCACCATCCCGCTGGGGCGGACGGGCCGGCCGGAGGAGGTCGCCGCCGTGGCGTCCTTCCTGGCCTCACCCGGGGCCGGCTACGTCACCGGCCAAGCGATCCGCGTCGACGGCGGCAGGTCCGCGATCTCGGGGCGCCCGACATGACCTCGGGCGGCGGTCGCCTCGCCGGGAAGACGTGCGTGGTCACGGGTGCGGCCGGTGGGCTCGGTGCGGAGATCTGCCGAGCCATCCGCCGTGAGGGCGGCGCGGCGATCGGACTGGACCTGGTGCGCCCACCGGGTTCCGAGCTGCTGCAGGTCGACATCCGGGACGAGCGCTCGGTGGCCGCGGCGATGCAGCGCATCGCGGAGGAGCACGGCGGGATCGACGTGCTGGTCAACAACGCCGGCGTCGGCGGACCGCGAAGACCGGCTCACGAGGTCGAGGTCGCGGAGTTCGACGAGCTCTTCGCCGTCAACGTGCGCGGAACCTGGCTGTGCACCAAGCACGTGGTGCCCCGGATGATCGCCGCAGGCGGCGGCAGCATCGTCAACATGTCCTCGATGTACGGGCTGGTCGGCAATGCGATGCTGCCGCTCTACCACGCGACGAAAGGGGCCGTGCGATTGATGACGAAAGCCGACGCGGCCACCTACGCCGAGCACGCGATCCGGGTGAACTCGGTCCACCCCGGCTCGATCGACACGGGCTCGGCCGGCTCGGTGCGCCAGGACGAGTCGCCGACGGCGCGCGAGTACAACGCGCGCACGCTCGCCGCGATACCGATGGGCGCCCGAGGCGAACCGGCCGACGTCGCCCACGGGGTGCTGTTCCTGGCCTCGGACGAGTCGAAGTACGTCACCGGAGCCGAGCTGGTCATCGACGGCGGCTACACGGCGGTGTGAAGGTCCTGCTGCGAGGAGACGACGTGCCCACTGTTGACGAGCTGCTCGCGCGCGCCGAGATCGGTGATGTCCTCGCGCGCTACGCCCACGCGATCGACCGGGGAGACCGCGAACTCGCCAGAACCTGCTACCACCCCGACGCCACGGACGACCACGGGCGATTCAGCGGAACCGTCGACGAGCTCTTCGAGTTCTTCGAGACCTACGGCGCCACGCTGGAGAGCACGTTCCACTTCATGAGCCCGCCCACCATCGCGCTGGACGGCGAGCGCGCGGAGGTGGAGACCTACTGCCTGTACCGGCGGCAGCCTGTCGAGGGCGGTGCGGTGTTCCAAGGGCTTCGCTACTTCGACATCTTCGAACGACGCGCCGGCCGGTGGCTCATCGCCGAGCGGACCGTGATCCTCGACTGGGAGCACGACGCTCCACCGCTGCCCGCGGCGGCGAGCCCGCCGACGTGGGTGCGGGGAAGCCGCGGCGATACCGACCCGGCCGCGCCCCTGACGAGGTCGCTCGCGGCCTCCCTGCGACGACGTGCCGGGTGATCACGGGTTCATCGGGAGGTGCACGTCGTCGTAGGCGGCGTCGGCCGCGTCGATCAGACTCGCCCCTCCGGTCCGGGCGTCGGCGATGGCCGCGTACCAGGCGTCGAGGGTGGCCTTGCAGTGCCGGATCAACTCCCGGGCAGCCGGGCTCAACGCCGCGCGCCGGTGGGTCACGCCGAAGGAAACCGATACCAGCGGCTCGGTTTCGATCACGACGGCACCGAGTCGTCGTGCCTGCACGGCCATCCGCAGCGGCAGGAATGCGTGCACCCCGCCACCGAGGACGAGGGTCAGCTGCGCGTGGCGGTTGGGCATGCTGGCGAGCAGGCGCGGTTCCACCCCGACGTCGCGCAGAGCCGTGGCCACGCGGTCGTTCTCGCGCTGCGCGAGCGAGCAGATCGTCAGCGGCAGCTCCCGGAGGGCGTCGAGCGGGAGTCGGCCGGTCGACGGTGCCGGTGATCCCGGCGGCATCACCAGCAGCAGCCGCTGCACGCCGAGCTCGACGAATTCGAGGCTCTTGGCGGGCACCGGCCGGGTGGTGAACCCGAGCTCGTAGTGCCCGGCGGTCACCTCGCCGCACAGGTCCCGCACGCCGGCGACCTCCGAGATGTCCAGCCGCACGTCCGGGTGCCGGGCCCGGAACGAGGTGATCCAGGAAGCGACCGCGTCGCTGGACATCTCGGGCATCGTGGCGATCGACACCGAACCCGCTTCGAGGTCCCGGGCCGAGCTCAGCGCGTCGCGGGCGGCCACGACGTCGTCGAGGATCGCTCGCGCTTTGGGAACAAGCAGCGTCCCCGCCGGGGTGAGGGCGAGGCTGCGGCGCGCGACGCGCTGGAACAGCTCCACGCCGAGCTCGCGTTCGAGCGCCTGGATCGCCTGGGACAGCGCCGGTTGGGAGACGTAGAGGTGCTGGGCGGCGCGGTTGAGCCCCTCGTGCTCGACCACGGCCAGGAAGTACTCGATCTGGCGCAGCTCCATCGTGCCTCCTCCGGTCTCCCGCGGACCAGCACTAACGTACGCGGTAGCTGTCCGGCAGCACTCCTTCCGCCGCGACGGACCTGGTCATCGCGCGGCCGAGGTTGCGCTCGTGGATGGCGGAAGCACCCTCGTAGATCCGCAGGGTGCGCGCGCGCCACATCCGGGGCACCGGGTGCGGTCCGACGATGCCCTCCCCGCCCAGCAGCTGCACGCACTGGTCGGCGACCCTGCCGACCATCTCCGAGCAGTACAGCTTCGCAGCCGAAATCCGGTGCCGGGGAACGGTTCCGGCGTCGAAGGAGCGCGCTGCGTCGAGGGCCAGCGCGCGCCCGGCCTCCATCTCCGAGTAGCACCGGCCCAGCTGGGCCTGCACGACCCCGAGCTCGGCGAGCGGCGCGCCGAACTGGTGCCTGTTCAGGACGTGGCGCGTGGTCTCCTCCAGCATCCGGGTCGCCTGGCCGACGCAGGTTGCCGCCACGTGCAGCCGGGCGTGGTTGATGCCGCGCATCGCGGCGGCGAGCCCGGTGCCCGGCACCCCGCCGAGCAGCCCGTTCTCGGCGACGGGCACCGAGTTCAGGTCGATCTCGCCGACCGGCCCTTCGGCGTGGCCGTTCATGAGCTCGGGCACCCGGGTCGACACGCCGGCGCGGTCCGGTCCACGAGGAAGGCCGACACCTCGGCGTCGGCGGTGCGCGCGAAGACCAGCAACGTGTCGGCCCAGTGCGCGTTGGTGATGTAGCGCTTGGAACCGTCCAGGACCCACCCGTCACCGGCGCGTTCGGCCGTGGTCCGCACGTTGGTGGCGTCCGAACCGGCTTCCGGCTCGGTCAGCGCGAACGACGTGACCCGCCGGCCGCTCGCCATCTCCGGCAGCAGCTCGCGGCGTTGCTGCTCGGTGCCGTGGTCGAGGATCGCCTGCGAGCAGAGCCCGATCACGGTCGAGAAGCGCGAGCGGTAGACGCACGAGGCCCTGGTGAACTCCAACGTCAGCAGCACCTGCTGCTCCATGCTCCAGCCGAGACCGCCGTAGGCGGGCGGGATCGAGATGCCGAACAGCCCGAGCTCGGCCATGCGCTGCACGAGCCCGTCCGGGACCTGCCCGGCGGCGACCATCTCGGGTTCGGCCGGGATCAGCTCGTCGTCGGTGAACTGGGCGATCGTGCGCAGGTACGCGTCGAAGTCGGGCGTGCCGCGGGTCATCGTGCCTCCATCCCTCGTGGGTGTTGCGGCTCGCCGACGACGCCGTCGTCGGCGAGCCGGTCGATCTCGTCGTCGCCGCGCCCGAGTTCGCGCAGCACGTCGCGGGTGTGCTGGCCCAGCCGGGGCGCGGCCGAGGTCCGGCCGCGAGCCGCCCCGTCGACCCGGAAGGGCGCGGCGGGGGCGTCGATGCCCAGCTCCTCCAGCTCGACGACCAGGCCCGACGCGGAGAGATCCGCGTCCTTCACCAGCTCGTCGAACGAGCGCACCGAGCCGCACACGATCCCCCGCGAAGCCAGCAGCGCGATGACCTCGGCGCGGGTGAGGTGGCCGAGAGCGGAGCCCAGGACCTCCTTGAGCTCCGGGCGGTGGGCGACCCTCGCTCGGTTGTCCGCGAAGCGCGGGTCGGCGGCGAGTTCGGGCCTGCCGATCGCCGAGCACAGCGCCGCCCACTTGGCTTCGGTGTAGGCCGACACCACGACGGCGCCGTCGACGGTCCGCACGAGGTCCGCGGCGGGTGCGACCGCGGGCTGGCCGTTTCCGGTCCGCCGGGGCGCTTCGCCGGTCAGCCGGTAGTTCGTCCATTGCGCCGCCTGAGCCGCCACCACCGCCTCCATCAGCGACGTCTCGACGAGCGCGCCGTCGCCGGTGCGGCCGCGGCGGACCAGGGCCGCGAGCACCCCGGTGGCGAGGGCGTTGGCGGCGAGCACGTCGGCGATGGTGAAGCCGACGCGCTGCGGTTCTCCGTCGGCGTCGCCGGTGGTGTGCATGACCCCGAACTCGGCCTGCGCGGCGATGTCCAGGCCCGCTCGTCCCGCGGAGGGGCCGCGGGTGCCGAAGCCGGTGACGTACCCGTAGACCAGGTGCGGGTGGCGTGAGCGCGCCTGCTCCGGACCGATGCCGAGGCGATCGGCCGAGCCGTGCCGGAAGTTGTGCAGCAGCACGTCCGACTCCGCGCACAGCTCGTCGACGATCTGGAAACCCTCCGGGCGGCGGAGGTCGACCGCGATGCTGCGCTTGCCGCGGTTGTTGGCGTGCAGCATCGCCTCGCCGAACGAACCGACGGAGCGCGCTTGGTCGCCGGTGAGGCTCTCCACCTTGATCACCTCGGCTCCCAGGTCGGCCAGCTGCTGCCCGGCCCCGGGAGCGGCGATGTACTGGCCCAGGTCGACGACCCGGATCCCGGTCAGCGGTAGCTGCGTCACGACGCCCTCCTCATCGCGGTCTCGGCCTCCAGCGCCTGGCGGGCGGCCTCCGGGTTCAGCAGCCGCGCACCGACCGCGGCGCACGCGCAGATGGCGATGCCGACGACGAGGAACCCGTTCGCGTAGCCCGCGGAGGCCGTCGGTCCGGCTTGGACGATGAGCCCCAGCGCGTAGGGGGCGATGATCCCCGCGAGGCTGTAGAAGCCGATCACGCAGCCGAAGAACGCGGCGCGCTGGCGTTGCGGGAGGAAGTCGGACGCGCCCGCGAAGGCGACCGAGAACGCGACGCTGTTGATGGAGAAGGTGCAGATCACCAGCGCCAGCTGGAGCTTCCCCGGACCGACCAGGGTGAACGCGATCATGCTCAGGCCCGCGAAGATGATCAGCGCGCCGCTGAAGTACCCGCGAGCGGCTCGCGAGCTCCAGCCCCGCGCGAGGAGCCGGCCGGAGAGGTAACCGCTGGCGATGAGGACCACGATCGCGGTCGCGTAGGGCAGGGTCACCAGCCATCCCACGGTGGTCGGCGAGTAGCCGAGTCCCTCGCCGAGGAACGCGGGCAGCCAGGCGACCTTCAGCGAGGTGATGAGGTAGCCCGCGAACGACATCAGGCTGAGCCCCCAGAAGCTCGGCAGCCGCAGCAACCGCAGGAACGGCACGTCGATGTGGCCGTTCGGGTCGGCTTCGGCCTCCTCGGCCGCGGGGCGTTTGCGCAGCGGCTGACGCTCGACGTAGCAGAGCCAGACGACCAGCCAGACGATGCCGACCGCGATCAGCACGAGGAACGCGGCGTGCCAGGAGTGCGAGACGATCACCCAGGTCAAGGCGGGTGCGGAGATCAGCGGACCGACCGAGGACCCGGCGTTGACGATCGACCCGGCGAAGGCGCGCTTCTCCTTCGGGAACCGGTCGGCGACCACGCTCTGGCACAGCGCGTGCGCAGGGCCTTCGAAGAAGCCCAGCACGATCCGCGACACCAGCAGCACGCCGAACGTGGTGGGCACCGCGAGCGGGAGCATGCTCGCCACCCAGGTGAACATCAGGATCGCCGCCGCCCACTTCGCGGAGATCCAGCGCATGGCCGCCGACAAGCCCACGGCTCCGACCGCGAACAACCAGAAGAACGCGCTGCCGACCAGCCCGAAGTCGGCTGCGCTGAGCCCGAGGTCGTGGCGGATCTGCTGCGACGCCAACCCCACCGCGGCCTTGTCCGCGAAGTTCAGGGTGAAGAAGGCGAAGAGCAGGATGACGACGCCCCAGGCCTTGCGGTCCCGATGGGGCACGGGTGGTGACACCACCGTTGCCCCGATTTCGGCTGATGCCATGTGAGCCTCCGTCACGGCTGTGGATCTGGTTGACCTGGCGCTGCGCTGGGACAACTCCACCGTTGATCGAGGGCGTCGACAAGGCCGGAATTCGAGTCAGGGTGATAGCCAGAGCCGATAATCCGCGTGACGTGCGTGCCGCGTGAACGCCCGCAGCCCCGCCTCCTGTCGCGCGATCCTCGGTCCGTTCGGACACTGGCCAGGAGACGAGTGGGGGAGCACATGGACTTCGCGAATCGAACCGTGATCGTGACCGGCGGCACCGGGGCGCTCGGCGTCGCCGTCGTGGCCGCGTTGCTCGACGCGGGCGCGCAGTGCCGCGTCCCGTACCTCACCGATGCCGAAGCCGATTCATTTCCGCATCGCGATCGGGTCACCCTCGTTCCCCGATGCGATCTGACCGACGAGTCGGACGTCGATCGCCTCTACGACGGCGTCTCCGACCTGTGGGCATCGATTCATCTCGCGGGCGGGTTCGGCATGGGAGACCTGGCCGACACCGACAAGGGCAGCCTCTTGCGCATGCTGAACACGAACCTCGTCAGCTGCTACCTGTGCTGCCGCCGGGCGCTCGCCGCGTTCGGTCCGAGCGGCGGCCGCATCGTCAACGTCGCCGCCCGTGCCGCGCTGGAGCCCCGGCAGGGTGCGGGCACGACGGCGTACACCGTCAGCAAGGCCGGTGTATCGGCTCTCACCCAGGCGCTCGCCGCCGAGGTGGTGCAACAGAACGTCCTGGTCAACGCGGTCGCGCCCGCGATCATCGACACCCCGGCCAACCGAGCGGCCATGCCGCGTGCCGACCACCGGCGCTGGCCTTCTCCAGCGGAGATCGCAGCAACGGTCGGTTTCCTGGCCGCGCCGGACAACGAGGTCACCACCGGAGGGGTGGTGCCCGTCCACGGCCGGGCCTGAGTCCCGCGGTGGTCGCCGGGGAAGCGGGACTTTCGGACCTGGTGACCTGCGCGTCCGCTCGGTTCACTTCTGACGGAAGCCCGGTCGGTCCGGCCGGGGTCTCACCGACGACTCGGGGGTAAGGGGGACGTGGCATGACCACACCGCACCACGGCGCAGGAACCAGGATCACGATCGACGGGACGACGCTGAGCATCGCGCTCGTCATGGCGTTGGTGCTGGCCACGGTCATGCTGTCGCTGTTCGTCGTCGGGGCCTAGCTCACCGCCTCGACGCGGCCGGCCGACTACGCAGGGTTGTTGGTAATTAATCCCCTGTTCGGGGCTGCTGCGGCGGAGGACGTTGGGTGGTGTCAGCTTCGCGCATCGCGCCACCCGGAACGGTCCGATCATGTACCCGTCGCAGATCTCCCAGCAGCCCTCGCACCACCAGGCACCCCACGTGTACCGCAACGCGTGCACCGGTACGTGGATATGCGACGTGGAAGGCACCCGCGCCCGGCCCGGCCCGGACAGCGCCCGGACCGTCTGCCGCAGCCACCTCGAGGCGGTCCTCGTCGCCCTGAGCCTGAGCACCCCGCGCTGACCCGCCTGGTCACGCGACGGGGCGCTCAGGTGTGCACCAGGTGCGTCGATCAGGCCGCGATGGCTCTCTTGTCGGCGAGGTTGTTGTGCGGGTCGAGCACGAACTTCTTGGAGACCCCGCTGTCGAAGTCCTGGTAGCCGCGAGGCGCGTCGTCCAGGCCGATCACCGTGGCGTTGACCGCCTTGGCGATGGTGCACCGCTCCTGCAGGATGGCCTTCATCAGTCCGCGGTGGTACCGCATGACCGGGCACTGCCCGGTGGTGAAGGTGTGCGACTTCGCCCAGCCCAGACCGATCCGGATCGACAGGCTCCCTTCCTGAGCGGCTGCGTCGACCGCGCCGGGATCGCCGGTGACGTAGAGCCCCGGGATGCCGAGCTTCCCGGCCGCCCTGGTGACCTGCATGATCGAGTTGAGTACGGTGGCGGGCTTCTCCTGGCCCGCCTGGTCTCCGTGCCCGCGAGCTTCGAAGCCCACCGCGTCGACGGCGGCGTCGACTTCGGGAACGCCGAGGATCTGCTCGATCTGCTCCCCGAGGGAGGCGTCCTTGGTCAGGTCGACGGTTTCGCAGCCGAAGCTGCGCGCTTGGTCGAGGCGCTGGGCGTTCATGTCGCCCACGATGACCACCGATGCCCCGAGCAGCTGAGCGGAGTGCGCAGCGGCCAGCCCCACCGGTCCCGCGCCGGCGATGTAGACCTGCGAGCCGGTGGTGACGCCCGCCGACACGCAACCGTGGTACCCGGTCGGGAAGATGTCCGAGAGCATCGTCAGGTCCAGGATCTTCTCCATGGCCTGGTCCTTGTCCGGGAACGGCAGCAGGTTCCAGTCGGCGTAGGGGACCATCACGTACTCGGCCTGGCCGCCGACCCAGCCGCCCATGTCGACGTAGCCGTAGGCCGACCCGGGCCGGTCCGGGTTGACGTTGAGGCACACGTCGGTGCGGCCCTCCTTGCAGTTCCGGCACCGGCCGCAGGCGATGTTGAACGGAACCGAGCACAGGTCACCCTGCTTGATGAATTCCACATCGCGGCCGACCTCGACGACTTCGCCGGTGATCTCGTGGCCGAGCACCAGTCCCGCCGGAGCGGTCGTGCGGCCGCGCACCATGTGCTGGTCCGAGCCGCAGATGTTGGTGGCGACGCACCGCAGGATGACCCCGTGGTGGCACTGGCGGCCCACGTTCGCCGGATTGACCCCAGGGCCGTCCTGCAGTTCGAGCTTCGGGTAGTCGATCGTTTGAACTTCGACGCGATGCGGCTCGATGTAGGCAACGGCCTTGTTGCCGGGCATAGACGTCATCTCCTCAGGTTTTCGGCGGTCGCTGAACCTTCTTCAGCACGCAGCCAGGCACGAGCCGGCATCGAAGATCGCAAGGGCGCCCGAGTCGGCAGTTGGCGACCAGCCCAGGATTGGACTCGCGACGACACCCCGCAACCGCAGCGGACGGGCAGCGAAACCACTTCTGATGACGCTTCAGCGCCGACCCGTCGGCCACGACGTGAGCGGCGTTCCCCACGTGCAGTTCAGCGAGCACACCCGGGAGAACCGCGGCCCTACCGGGAGCCGATGCTCTTCAGGAGCTTCAGCGCACTGGTCAGGAGGGTGGACCAGGTCTCGTGCGAGATGCCCGAGGGCGGGTAGAAGCCCTGGACGCGTTGGTGAGCGATGGTCTGGGCCTCGGTGTACTTGAGGATGCCGTCGATGCCGTGACGACGGCCGAGCCCGGAATCGCCCATGCCGCCCATCGGGGCGTCGATGCTTCCCCACGCGGCGGCGAAGGCGTCGTTGACGTTGACGGTTCCGGCGTGCAGGCGCGCTGCGACCGCGCGTCCTCTGGCGCCGTTGCGGGTCCAGACGCTGGCGTTGAGTCCGTAGGGTGTCGCGTTGGCCTGCGCGACGGCGTCGTCGAGGTCGCGGTAGGGGTAGACCGACACGACTGGGCCGAAGGTCTCCTGGTCGTGGGCCATCATGTCGGGGGTGACGCCGGTGAGGATGGTGGGTTCGTAGAACAACGGCCCGAGGTCGGGCCGCGCCCGGCCACCGGCACGGATGGTGGCGCCCTTGGTTCTGGCGTCTTCGACGTGCGCGGTGACGGTGTCGAGCTGGGAGGGATTGGTCAGGCACCCCACGTCGATGCTGTAGTCGTAGGCGGCGCCGAGCCGGAGCTTCTCGGTTCGGGCTGCGAACTCTGCGACGAACTCGTCGAAGATCTCCTCGGCGACGTAGATGCGCTCCATCGACACGCAGAGCTGACCGGTCGAGGGGAAGCCGGCGGTGATGGCGCCGTCGGCGGCGCGGCCGATGTCGGCGTCGTCGAGCACGAGCATGGCGTTCTTGCCGCCGAGTTCGAGCGAGGAGCCGATGAGGCGCTCACCGGCGTCGCGGGCGATCTTGCGTCCGCTGGCGGTGGATCCGGTGAACATCACGTAGTCGGCGCCTGCCATGAGCGCATCGCCGATGGAGCTGCCGCGCCCGATGACCATCTGCCACACGTCGGCGGGCAGTCCGGCCTGGTGCATGAGGTCCAGGGCCCAGAGCGCGGTGAGCGAGGTTTGGGTGTCGGGTTTTTGGACCACGGCGTTTCCGGCCATCAGCGCGGGGATGGCGTCGCCTGCGGCCATGCTCAGGGGGTAGTTCCACGGTGAGATGACGGTGACGACGCCCTTGGGGTGGCGCAGTTCGGTGGTGTGGGTCAGCAGCGGGATGGCGCCGCGGCGGCGCTGGGGCGCCAGGTATCGCTCGGCGCTGCGCGCGTAGTAGCGCGCGGTGATCGCGATGTCGGTGACTTCCAGGAACGCGTCGCGGCGGGTCTTGCCGCTCTCGGCCTGCATGAGGTCCAGGGCCTCGTTCTGCCGTTCGAGGACGAGGTCGTGGAAGCGCAGCAGGATCTTCTTGCGCTCATCGATGGGTGTGGCGGCCCAGGCCGCCTGCGCGCGGCGGGCCCGCGCGAACGCGCTCTCGACGTCCTCCGGCGTGGAGATCGGGAGGTCGGCGAGCGGGGCACCGGTGTAGGGGGCGCGGGTGGTGACCGTCGGGGCCTCGGCCGGAGCCGCGACCCGGGCGGTCAGGCGCTGCAGCACCGCCGGTGTGATCGACGGAGGCAGCGCTCCCGCAGTGGTCGGGGCGGTGCTGGCAGGTACGGGGTTCATGGTCTGGCTCCGTGCGCGAGAGGGGTACCGGGTAGAGGTGTGCTGTAAGTGGGCCGATCGGGCACCACGGTGGTTCGGTTCGGCGTGGCCGCTGCGTGCGGCCACGCCGAACCCGTCGGGTCTTCGCTACTGCAGCGCGGTTTTCAGGGCGTCGATGGCGAGGTGGCGGGCGACGTTGGCCGCGCGGGTGTCGCGGAGGCTGTCCAGGAGCAGGAAGTCGTGGACCATCCCGGCGACGCGGACCGAGGTGACGTCGACACCGGCCTCGCGCAGCTTGTTGGCGTACTGCTCGCCTTCGTCGCGCAGCACGTCGGCCTCGTCGGTGATGACGAGGGTGGTGGGCAGGCCCTTGAGCTCGTCCAGGGAGGCCTGCAGCGGTGAGGCGTACTTCTCCGCGCGCTGGGCGGGGTCGGTGGTGTACTGGTCCCAGAACCACTTCATGCCGTCGCGGGTGAGGTAGTAGCCCTCGGCGAACTGGACGTAGGACGGCGTGTCGAAGTCGGCGTTGGTCACCGGGTACAGCAGCACCTGGGCCTTGACGTCGATGCCGCCGCGTTCCTTGTTCATCAGCGCGAACACCGCGGACATGCAGCCGCCGACGGACTCACCGGTGACCGCGACGCGGGAGGTGTCCAGGCCGTGCTCGGCGCCGTGCTGCAGCACCCACCGGCCCACCGCGTAGTTCTGCTCGACCTGGGTCGGGTAGCCCTTCTCCGGTGCGCGGTCGTAGACCGGGAAGACGCCCGCGGCGCCGGCGCCGACGGTGAGTTCGCGGAAGAGGCGGTCGTGGGTCTTGTCGTCGCCGAAGACCCACCCGGCGCCGTGGATGTAGAACACCACCGGCAGCGGGCCCGACGCGCCTTTGGGGCGGATGATGCGGGTGGGGACGGTGCCCCACTCCCCGGCGTCGACCTCGACCCAGGTCTCGTCGACCTCCGGGCGCGGCACGCCTTCGCCGCTTTGCAGGTCGAGCAGGATCTGCCGGCCCTGATCGGGCGGCAGCTCGTAGATGCGCGGATGCGGATCGGTCGCCTTGGCCAGCTCCGCGGCTTCCGGTTCGAGAACCGGCGTGATGGGAGGCGGGATTTCAGGCATTGCTCTCTCCAACTCCGTGATGGTGTTCGGTGTCCGACCAGTCAGGTCCTGCGCATGGGGACCGCTTGGTGCTGGGCTACTCCTTTCCCGAAACGTCGGCGATGATGCGGCGCGTGAGTGCGGCTGAGGAGCCGGGGTTCTGCCCGGTGTAGACGTTGCGGTCGACGACGACCTTGGACTTCAGCGGGAGCCCGGCGGTGTAGTGCGCACCGGCCTGCTTGAGGCGGTCTTCGAGCAGCCACTTGGCCTTCCACGCGAAGGGGTTGATCCGCTCTTCGGCGTTGGACAGCCCGGTCATGGCGTAGCCGGCGAACGGCCAGCTGCCATCGGGGTTCTCGGCGGCCAGGGAGGCGGCCGGGGCGTGGCACAGCAGCGCGAGCGGACGGCCGGAGTGCAGCCGCTTGGTCAGCAGCGCGCCGGAGACCTCGTCGACGGCGAGGTCCTCCATCGGGCCGTGGCCGCCGGAGTAGAACACGACGTCGAAGTCGTCGGGATCCATCTCGGACAGGTCGGCCGGGCTGCGCAGCACCGGAGCGAGCTGGTCGAGTTCGGCGCGCAGCTTCTTCGCCCGGGACGGCAGGACACCGCCCCTGAATCCGAGGCTGAGTTCGTCGACGACCGGCTGCTTGCCGCCGGGGGTGGCCACGGTGACGTCCCAACCGGCCTGGATGAACAGCTGGTGCGGCACGACGAACTCCTCCGCCCAGAACCCGGTCGGGTGCTCGGTGCCGTCCTTGAGCGTCCACACGCGGGCGGCCGAGAGAACCTGCAGAACTCTGGTCATCAGTCGACTCCTCGATGACGTTGCGCGGACGTGAGTTTCCGGATCACGCCTTGGCCGGTACCGAGTGCGGAACGGGCATGTGCAGCGCGAGCTGTCCCTCGGTGATCACGTCGAGCCGGATGGTGCGGATCGGCTTGAGCGAGCGCACGTCGTCGGACATGCGTCCCCGGCCGAGCTGCAGGTCGAGGTCGCGTGGGAAGGCGGTGCTTCCCGCGGACAGGGCGTTGGTCTGGCTGAACGTCGAGTGCCACGCGCCGTTGATCGAGGTGTACGAGGTCAGGCCCGACACGCGTTCACCGCTGGGATACCGCGTCTGCGACGGGGTGGGTGCGGAGAACGCCACATCGGTCTCGCCTGCGTCGTTGGCCACGCGCGCGGTGGTGCGGCTGCTGTCGATGTCGACGTCGAGTTCGGTGACCCACTTGGGGAAGCCGTAGCCGTCGTGGCCGCGGACCTGGGCGATGTCGGTGCTGACCGGCAGCGACAGCACGTAGGAGTCCAGGTGGTCGTTCTTCAAAGCGGCGACCAGATCCACGAATCCGAGCTTGCCGTGACGTGCCGGCCGCACGGCGACTCCGACGGCGGCTTCGGTGTAGAAGTCGATGTCGCACACGTCGTAGCGGAAGAAGATCACCGACATCAGCCCGATTCCCGGCGCGACCTCCAGCGGTGCCAGCTCCCGGGGCAGGCGGGAGCGGATCGCGCGGGAGCGGGCGAGCATCGTCAGCCGGGTCGAGGACATGCGGTAGTAGAAGTTCGGCGTGAGCGTCGGGCCGATCGGCGAATCGACCTCGGTCTTGGGCAGGTTCCGGAAGAAGTCCACGCCGCTGACACGCGGATCGCGAGCGACCTCGTCCAGATCGGTGTTCATCCGGTACCGGTCGAACAAGCCGTCCCGGGGAACCTCGACCGTGCGGCCGGCCAGGTCGACCTCGACCGTGGCCTGGTGCGTCGTGGGCATTGGAGCAACTCCCTCATGGGCAATGTTAACGGTGCTCACGCAGATTAGGGGCGAATGTAAGCACTGTCAACACGAGTGTCGTCGCATCCGCTCTCACGTGCAACGCGGCGACATCGGAGTCGATGCAGGAGCTGGAGTTCGACGGATTCGGGGGTCGGGCCGCATCCGCTGACGGTGATGTTCGCGCTGAGGCTGCGCCACTGGTCCATTGTGGACTTATTGATCCGGCGCTGCTATGCCTGAAGTTCTGATCGGGTCACCGCGGTGTGATTCGTCCTCAACGGATCGCCATCCGTTCGGGAGGACGAGGTCGCGGCGGGTTCGTGCCGCGCGGCTCAGCTGCGGCGTCGTTTCTCGGATCCGTCCTGGATCGTGGTGATGGCCAGGAATGCCGAGCGCACTCGATCGGCGACCGCCTCGGGGGAGTCGGCCGGGAGTTTGCCGTCGAGGTGCAGGAACGCGAGGCCGTGGGCCAGGCTCCACCCGGCGCAGGCCAGCGCGGTGGTGTCCGCCTCGGGTGCGACGTGCGCCAGGGCTTGCCCGAGGAGTTCGTGCAGCGCGTCGGCCGCCTTCACCCGCTCGTCGTTGGAGTCGTCGCAGGGGTTGCCGAACATCAGCCGGAACAGCGCCGGTCGCCGCAGGGCGAAGTCGACGTAGGTGACGCCGAATTCCGCGAGGTCGGCGATCGAGGTGGGCAAGTCGTGGCCGTCGGTCAGATCGTGCTTGAGGTCGCTGAAGCCCTTGACCGCCAAAGCGGCCTCCAAGGCGTCGCGGTCCGGGAAGTGGCGGTAGGGAGCGGTGGGGGAGACGCCGGCGTTGCGGGCGATGGCGCGCAGCGAGAAGGTCTCCCCGTTCTCCAGCATCTGCATCGCCGTGGTCAGCAGGGTCGCGCGCAGGTCTCCGTGGTGGTAGCCGCTCTTCTCGGATATCGACACCGCTAGTTCACTCCTCAAGCCCGCGTAAGCGCTGTGAACATACCGCACGATCCGCCGGGTCGATGTCAGTCGCCCCTCATCACTGTTGGCGTGGGCCCTGCCCGATCCGCTCGTCGTGGGCCTCCGCGCGGATGATGCCGAGTCCGGTTCGATACGTGGTCACGGTGAAGTCGGGGAAGGCCGCGTTGAACTTCGAGGAGTCGAAGCGGCTGTCCTGCGCGTAGCGCGGCAGTAGCTCCTTGATCTCCCGAACCTGTTGGGAGAAGAGGCCGGCCGAGCTCAGCGCCCACCTGGGAACGACGGTGTACCCGGCGTCGCGGCCGAAGGTCTCGGCCGCCATGGCCACGAACTCCTTGTAGGTCGGCCGGTTGTCGTCGACCGGGAGGTGCCAGGTCTGCCCGTACGCCTTCGGCGTGTTGCCCAGTGCCGCCAATCCCCGGCTCGCATCAGGTGTCCAGATGAGCGTGCGCAGTCGGTCGTCGCGCACCGGCACGCGGGGCTTCCTGCCGTTCTTGATGTTGTCGATGATCAGGGTGTTGGTGAAGCTCTGCGTGCGACCGGGTCCGTAGAACTCCGGGGCGCGACCGATGAGCACGTCGATGTCGCCCCGCGCCATCTCGTCGAGCACCATCGAGGCCATCGTCGCGCGGACCTCGCCCTTGCGGCCGACCGGCGCGAACGGGGTGTCCTCGGTCTGGACGCGGTCGTCCTGCGGGTACATGTAGGTGTTGTCGAAGTACGCGAACTTCGCGCCTGCGGACCGGCTCGCGTCCAGGGCGTTCCGGAGCATCGTGGGGAACTGCGCCTCCCACAGCTCGGTTTTCGGGGGTAGTCCGGCGGTGAAGTAGACGATCTCGCTGCCCGCGACCGCTGCCTTCGTCTGCTCGGCGTCGAGCAGGTCGGCGGCGACCAGGCCGTCCGCGGCGTTGACCGCGCGCGGACGGCGACTCACGAGCCTCAGATCCGTCGTGTACCGGCGGTTCAGCTCCCGAGCCAACTCGACCGCGATCTGGCCGTTCGCTCCCAGGATGGTCTGCATCATCCCTCGTCTTCCGAATGCGCGCGCCGGTCACCGGCGAGGTGGGGAGGGCAATGCCCAGCCCACCATGTTTACAGTGATTACATCACGGTAGGCGCGGAAGTAAGCGCTGTCAACATCGGGGGTGTTCGGCGGCTCCGCCCACGGCGCCTCTGCCCCGCCGCGCTGATCACGACGGGGGAGAGGCGTCGAAGTGGGGGCGTGCGGCGGAGGTCTTGATCGCCGCGATGGTGGGTGGGACGACGTCGCGGGCGTCGGTGCGGTGCACCAGCCAGGTGTTCATGGCGAGTTCGAGGTCTTCGATCGGCTTCCAGACCCAGCCGTCGAGCTGGGTGCGCGCCGTGTGGGAACCGACGAGGACGGCGTCGGCCTCGGCTGCTTCGGCACAGGCGCGGGCGTGTTCGACGAAGCGCGCGAAGATCCATTCCGGTTCGATCCCGGCGGACCCGGCGGCGGCGAGCACTCCGTCCTGCTGGGTGGGGATCTGATCGCGGGAGTGCACGAGGATTCGCAGCCGGCCGAGGTCGGCCAAGCGGTATCGAGGCGCTTCGGCGAGCGGGTGGTCTGGCCGGATGGCGACGCCGAGGGGCTCGCTGGCGATCAGCACCGACCTGGTCTCGGCCGGTGGCAGTTGGTGCACCACGGCCACGTCGAGCCTGCCCTGCGTGAGCAGCCGCAGCTGTTCGGTGCTGCCGGCCTCGACGAACCGCACCGATGCGTTCGGCACGTCGTCCAGCAGTCGGCGGGAGACCTCGACGGTCCAGGCTTGCGGCAGTCCCGGCGGCAAGCCGATGTGCACGAGTTCGCGCTGCGGTGATTCCGCGCGCACGACCTCGCCGGTCGAGTCGGCCAGCGCCAGGACCTGCCTGACGTGGGCGGCGAACGTCCGGCCTGGCGGAGTCACCGAAGCACCGGTGGAACCGCGGTCGAAGAGCTTGACGCCGAGCTCGGCCTCGATGGCGCGGATCTGCCGGCTCAGCGCGGGCTGTGCGATGTGCAGTGCTTCGGCAGCGCGGCTGAACGACCCGTGGCGGGCCACCGCCAGGACGTAGCGCATGTGACGCAGTTCCCCCCGCGAGTATCGCACCGCGCGCCATGCCTACGAGGCATGGCCGGGGCGTCTCAGCTGGTCTTGGACAGGGGCGGGTGGTGCGGCGTTCACTCTCGGGCATGGTTGACATCGAAGAGAGGCGACCGTGAACCCCATCAGCGCCTGTTCGATCATGTTCTACGACCGGTCCCCGGACGAGGCGATCGCGCTCGCGGTCGAGACGGGGCTGGCCGGCATCGAGTGGCGCGTGACCGACGACGACCCGGGAACCGGAACCGACGTGTTCACCGACAACCGGTGCACCGTCGGATTCGCCGACGTCGCCGCGATCGCCGACCGGTGCCGCCGCAGCGGTGTGGAGGTCGTCGGGCTGGACACCTACGTCGAATGCGGCGATCTGGTCGCGGCCCGGCGGGCCGCGACGGTGGCCGCCGAAGCGGGCGTCCCGTGGTTCCGGTTCCGGACTCCTTGGCGCGACGGAGCGCCGTGGGTCGAGCACGCGGACCGCGCGCGCCGGTTCGTCGACGAGCTGCAGGAGATCGCCTCCGCGCACGGCGTTCGGGCCCTGCTGGAGCTGCACCAGCGCACGATCTGCCCCAGCGCGTCGCTGACGCAGCGGATCGTGGCCGACGCCGACCCCGCCCTCGTCGGCGTGATCTACGACGCCGGAAACCTGCTGGTCGAAGGCTACGAGGACCACGGAACCGCGGTGGACCTGCTCGGCGCGCACCTGGCCCACGTGCACGTCAAGAACGCGCGCTGGGTCCCCACCGGGACGGGCGGGCCGTGGGAGCTGCAGTGGTCTCCGATGGACGACGGCGTGCTCGACGTCGGTTCTCTCCGGACCGCGCTGCACCGCGGTGGCTACGACGGCTGGTTGTCCCTCGAGGACTTCACCACCGATCTGGCGCCCGAGGCCGCGCTGGAGGTCGGTCTGCAAGTCCTGCACGCCAACGAGCCCGCGGTGGTGACTTCGTGACCGCCGGCCGGGTCGCCCTCGTCACGGGCGGAGCCGGAGCCCTCGGGGCCGCGATCGGTGAACACCTCACCGGACAGGCCGATGTGGTGCTGCTCGCCGACCGGGACCTCGACGGTGCCCGCGAGCGCAGCGAGAACCTCACGGGCGTCGAGGCGTGCTACCTCGACGTCGCCGACGACGACTCGGTCCAGGCAATGGTGGAGATGGTCGAACGGCGATTCGGGCGGCTCGACGTGATCGTCAACAACGCCGCCGTCACCGCACCCCGCGGCATGGAGGCTCTCCACCGCGACGACTGGGAGCGCGTGATGGCCGTGAACGTCTGGGGCCCGACGGAGCTGTGCCGCCGCGCCGTTCCACTGTGGAGCGAGACGGGAACGGGCGGCCGCGTCGTGAACATCACCTCCCGGACCTGGTTGTCGGGCGGGCCGATCGCCTACACGAGCTCGAAAGCCGCCGTCGTCGGTCTCACCCGCTCCCTGGCCCTCGAACTGGCGCCGTTCGGTGTCACCGCCAACGCGGTCGCGCCCAGCATGGTGGCCACTCCCTTCACCCGAGGTGATCGCAGCGAGGAGGAGTACGCGGCCTTCGAGGCCAAGCACCTCGCGATGACGCCGATGCGGCGCATCGCGACGCCGGAGGACATCGCGCACGCGGTCGGCTACCTCGCCTCCGAGTCGGCCGGCTTCGTCACCGGCGAGGTCCTGCACGTCTGCGGCGGGGCCCAACTGGCCCCGGCGCCCTGATCCACCCGATCCCGCGCCAGCGGCTGCGGGACGATCGCTCTCAACGAGGAGACGCACATGACCACCGATCTGAGCCCGACCCCGGCCGATGACGCGCCGCGCGCGGTCCCGAAGTGGACGCCGTGGGCGGTGACCGCGGCGGCGGCCGGAGCCCACGTCCTGGTGTTCGTCGACAAAGGACTGCTGGGGATCGTCGCCAAACCGATCCGCGCCGAATTCGGCATGTCGGCGACGACCTACGGGATGATCAGCTGCGCCACGTACCTGCTCACCATGATCAGTTGCCTGGCGATCGGGCTGTCCGGACGACGCATCTCCACCCGCGTGGTCCTGCTCGGCTGCGGGCTGCTGTGCGCGCTCGGGCAGATCCCGGCGGCGCTTGCCGCCGGGGCGATGATGCTGGTGATGAGCCGGATCGTGGTCGGTACGGCCGAGGGGCCTGCGGTGCCGCTGGCCCACAACGCCGCCTACTCGTGGTTCCCCGCCAGCCGGCGCGGCCTGCCGGCCGCCATCATCACCAGTGGAGCGTCCTTCGCGAAGATCGCGCTGCTGCCGGTGATCTCGCTGCTCGTGGTGGCGTTCGGGTGGCGCGTCGGGTTCGTCGCGATCGGTGTCATCGCCGTGGTGTGGACGACGGTGTGGTTCTTCATCGGCCGCCCCGGCCCGCACGCGGGGTCCGACGACGTTGCCGCGACCGCGTCGGATCGCGGTTGGATGCGGGGCTTGCGGACCCCGACGATGCTGGCCTGCCTGTTCGCCACCTTCGCCCAGGGGGCGCTCGCGGCGGTGGTGTTCACCTGGTTGCCGTCCTACTTCCAGGCCGGGCTCGGTTACTCGGCGACCACCGCCGGAATGCTGTTCGCGCTGCCGAGCGTGGCGGGCGTGGGCGCGTTGGTGCTGATCGGCGGGATCGGCGACCGGCTGATGCGCGGAGGCGCCTCGACCAAGGTCGGCCGTGGTCGGGTCGGCGGCATCTGCCTGCTGCTGTCCGGCCTCGTGCTCGCCGCGATCCCGTTGATCGACGCCCCGGTGGTCGCCGTCGCCGCGGTCGTCCTCGGCTACGGCTTCTCGGTCACGGTCAACACGGTGACCTTCCCCGTCGTGTCCGAGCTGTTCTCCGCATCGCGACGGGCCGGTGCCTTGGCCATGATCACGGCGGCCTCCGCCGCGGCGGGAATCGTGAGCCCGCTGGTCGCCGGGCGGCTGGTCGACACCGCCGCCGCACCCGGCAGCGGCTACACCGCGTCCTTCCTCGTGTTCGGCGGCCTGCTCGCCCTCAGCGGCCTGATCTTCGCCCTGGCGGTCGATCCCTCCCGCGACCACTCGCACAACTGAAAACCCACGACCCATCAGGCCCTTCGCGGCGCTGGAGGCGCGAAAGCGCCGGAACAGCACCGCGAAGGGCCTCGTGCTCACCGGCGCGCTGTTGTGGCGGGGACGCGGAGTTCGCGCGCCGCAGTTCCGGATCAGTCCTCGGCTCCGGTGACGCCGGAGGTCAGCCAGGTCGCGATGTCGACGAGCTTGAGGTTGGTGTTCTGGGAGCTCTCCACGAGCATGCGGAACGCCTTGTAGTCGTCGATGCCGAAGCGCTCCATGAGGATTCCCTTGGCCTGGCCGATCAGGTCGCGGGTGCTCAGAGCTGTCGTGAGCTGTTCGGAGTTCTGGGCGTGGGCGAGGGCGATGCTCGCGTGCGAGGCGAAGAGCTCGCCCAGCAGCACGGCCTCGTCGTCGAACACGCCCGGCCGGCGGGCGTAGAGGTTCAGACTCATGCGCCGCTTGTCCGACCGGGTGTCGAGCCGGTAGCAGAGCGCGGCGGCGACGTTCTCGCGCCGGGCGGCCTCGGCCAGCTTCGGCCACCGGTCGTACTCCTCGCCCAGATCGTGCACGCGGATCGTCCGTCCCGTCGCCAGCGCCAGCGGGCACGGGCCTTCGGCGAGTTCGTGCTGGAGCCGGTCCACGATCTCGGGCAGGGCGCCGGTGGCGACGCGTTCGACGAACTGCTCGCGCCCGAACAGCTCGGTGATGCCGGCGCCCTCGGTGCCGGGGATGGCTTCGACCGCGCCCCGGGCGGTGGACTCCAGCGTCTGGGGGAGGTCGCGGGCCGCACCGAGGCCGCCGACCGCGTCGGCGAGCCATGTCAAGAGGCGTTCGGCCTCGTCCTCGGTCAACATCGCTCACCTCCCGGGTCGCGGAACACCCGAACCTACGCGCGACCTGCACCGCCCGCGAGAGACCGATGTCCTGAGCCGTGCGAAGCCCGCCGTCCTTCCGTAGGCTCGGGTTCATCGTCGGTTGAGCACACAGCCGCCGCGGTTCCGCCCGGACGTCCTGGCCCCTGGTCGGCCGGTGCCGGTGGGACTGCTTTCCTTCTGCAGTTCGCGCGCGCCTCGTCGCGCGGGGAACAGGCTTGGAGTGTGGTCTTCGTGATGAAAGCCGACCTGACCGATGCGGTTCCGTCCCCTCGTTCGGCGGAGGTGGCGTGCGCGGCGTTGCGGGTGCGGGTCTTCCGCCCCGGCGACGGGGTGGTGGTCGTGCGGGTGTCCGGCGAGCTGGACATGTCCGCCAGCCACTTCCTGACCGAGTTCCTCCGGCAGCGGCTCGTCGGCACCTCCAGGATGGTCGTCCTCGACTTCTCGGAGATCAGCTTCATCAACTCCGAGGGCGTGAGCGCCCTGCTGGAGGCCGAGCGGTTGGCCGAAGCCCGCGACAAGGAGCTGCTGCTGGTCCCGGCGCCCGTCGTCGACCGCGTGCTGACGCTGCTGGGCCTCGCCGGCCGGTTCACCTACGCCGCGGAGCGCGAGCTCACCGCGACCGGGTGACGGCGGCGCGGCGACGACGACCGGTGTCGCCTGTTTGACGAGGCGTGCTGGTCGGTAACCGGGGTTTGTGGGTTTTCGACTTCCGGAGAGGGATCCGATGGGCATGAGGACTTCCGCGGTGAGCGGCCTGGTGACCTACGTGCGGGGCGTGACCAGCGGGTTGGAGGAGTTCACCACGGTCGACCTGGAGGTCGAGGAGGCTCCGGCGACCGTGCTGATCCTGCTGGACTCGCGCGTCCCGACGCTGCCGGAGTATCCGCTGCTGCTGACCTGGGACGAGGTGAGCGGCTGGGCGTTGCGGGTCGAGACCGACGGTGAGGGTGGGACGACGCCGGTCTGCTTCCTCGGCGAGGACGTGCTGCCGGAGCCGAGCGCCGTGCAGGAGTTCCTGCGAGCGGCCGTGCGGGGCGAGAGCCCCGGGTCGATCGAGCCCCACGCCTTCCGGTGGCCGAACGCCCAGGACGACCTGGAACGCCGCCTCGAACTGTTCCAGGACGCGGAACACCGGTAGGGCAGCTGTCCGGGCATGTGGGAGACCACGATCGGGTGCTCCCCGCACCTGCCGGACACCGCCGGCAGGTCGGAAAGCTCTCCGCGAGTGAGGATCTCAGCGCACGACGTCGAAGACGTTGAGCTGAACGCCGTTCGGATACGCCTCGTGCTCGACGAGCTTCAGCCGCTGCGCGTCCTTGTCGGTGGTGCTGAACAGGCGCTTGCCCGCGCCGAGCAGGACCGGGAACACGAGCAGGTGGTAGCGGTCGATCAGCCCGGCATCGGAGAGGTTTCGGTTGAGGGTGGTGCTGCCGTGCACGATGATCGGGCCGCCGTCGGTCTCCTTGAGCGCGGCGACGTCGTCGACGGAGCGCAGGATCGTGGTCTCGCCCCAGCCGTCGACCAGGTCGTCCTCGGAGAGGGTGCTGGAGACGACGTACTTCGGCATCAGCTTGTAGTCGGCGAACTCCGCCATGTCCGGCCAGACGGGGCTGAACGCCTCGTAGCTGACCCGCCCGAGCAGGATCGCCGAGGCTTCCTTCTGCTCCCGCCCCTTGATCTCGAACGCCTGCTCGTCGAACTCGACCTCGTTGATGGTCCAGCCGGAGTTGCGGTATCCGGGCTCGCCGCCCGGAGCCTCGACGACCCCGTCGAGCGACACGAAAGCGGAACTGATCAGCGTGCGCATGTGGCCTTCTCCTCCAGTTGAGAGGCGGGGTTCGCCGGTCGGTGATGGCGAACCGGACCTGCCTCGCAATTATCGGCACGAGCCGTGCCGATCGTGGCGCCATATTGCTCGCATATCGGACGGATTGTCAACGGCACGGTACGTGCCGATAGAATCTCGCCATGACCGACACTCCCGCCGCCCCGAGGCGCCGAGGTGCCGCGCGCACCGAGGAGCTGCTGCGAGCCACGCTGGATCTGGCCGCGGAGGTCGGTTACGCGGGCCTGAACATCGAGGCGGTCACCAAGCGGGCGGGGGTCGGGAAGCACACGATCTACCGACGCTGGCCCTCGATGGCGGCGCTGCTGCTCGACGCGCTGAGCCTGGTGTGGTCCAGCGATCTGAACTACCGCGACACCGGGGACGTCCGCGCCGATCTGCGCGAGCAGTTCCTGCGGTCGAGCCTCGCCTTGTCCACCCCGCCCATCGGCCCCGTCTACCGCGCGGTCATCGCCGAGGCGCAGGCTGATCCCGCGCTGCGGGCGACCTTGCACGAACGGTTCCTGGTCACCGTGGAGCGGAGCACCCTCGACCGGATCGCCGATGCCCAGCGCACCGGCGAGCTCACCGCGGACGCGAACCTGGAATTCGCCGCGGAGGTGCTGTGCGGCACGCTGTACTACCGCCACCTGCTGTCGACTCGCCCCATCGACGAGCACGCGATCGACGGACTGCTGGACATGTTCATGGCCGCCTACGGAACACATCACCAGGACCGGAGGTGAGGTCTTCTTCGGCAACGGTGGCTCGTGTGCCTCTGGAGAACGCACCCGAGTGAAACGTATCTGCTCGCAGCAGGTCTCGACGATCGTTCAGCCGCGCGGCCCGGTGGAGTCCCGGGCGATGAGCTGTGAGGTCATGCGGACGTCGTCGTGGCGCGGTGGGCCGTCGATCTGGTTGAGCAGGAGGTCCACGGCGAGGGTGCCGCCTTCGGTGATGCCGACGTGGACCGAGGTGAGGCCCGGGTCGGAGACGGCGGCGACGTCGAGGTCGTCGATGCCGATGATGCTGAGGTCCGCGGGGCAGCGGCGGCCGAGCTTTCGGGCGCCCGCGCGGATTCCGAGCGCCACCAGGTCGTTGTAGGCGACGACGGCGGTGGCGCCGCTGGCCACGACCGACGCCGCGGCGGCCAGGCCGCCCGCCACCGAGGCCGACTGGTGGCAGACGACGGTGAGCCGAAGTCCTTGTGCGGAGCAGTGTTCCGAGAGGGCGTCGTGCCGGTTGCGGTCGGCCCACGAGTTCTCCGGGCCGGGCACGTAGACGACGTGCTCGTGGCCGAGCGCGCGCAGGTGCTCCGCGGCTTGGCGGAGGCCGTCGTCGGCGGCGATGAGCACGCTCGGCGCCTCGGCGGTCGTCCCGTTGATGGTCACCACGGGCTTCTTCGCCGCGACCTCGTCGAGCAGCTCGACGGGGGAGCGGGGCGAGCAGACGATGATGCCGTCGGCGGAGTTGGTGAAGCGGTCGAGGGCCTCGCGCTCGCGGTCGGCGTCCTCGTTGGTGTTGGTGACCACCAGCTGGTGCCTGCCGTGCCACGCCTGGTCGTGGATCGACCGCAGCAGCGAGGCGAACACCGCGTTGGCCATGTCGGGCAGGACCACGCCGAGCGTGCGGGTGGCCGGGACGGCCGGGGTCTCGTAGCCCAGCTCCGCCGCTGCGGACTGCACGCGCTGCAGCGTGCCCGGTGCCAGCCGGTCCGGCTCCTTGAACGCCCGCGACGCCGTGGCCAGCGAGACCTTCGCGCGGGCGGCGACGTCGGTGAGGGTGGCGGGCACGAGCGCTCCTTCATCACGACGGCGGCGGGCGGACCCATTGTGCAAGAACGGCGCGGGCGAGCCGATCACCGCAGCGCTGCTGGCCTCGGCGCGGTCCTGCTGACCTGCCCGATCCGGTCCCGGTGGAACCGCAGGAGCGGTCTGCGACCAGTGTGAAATAGTTGTGCAAGATTTGGCAAACATCTTGCCGCGGCTTCACCGCCTCGCTTAGCCTCATCGCCAACATCACCGGGGATGCGCCCACCCCGGTCGCCGTCGCCCGCTAGTCGCCAGGAGCTGATCACCGATGAAAGCCCTGTTCATCCACGGTGCCGAGGACATGCGCCTCGACGAGGTCGCCGTGCCGGAACCCGGCGAGGGCGAGGTGCTGCTGCGCGTCCGCTACGTGGGCATCTGCGGCTCCGACCTGCACTACTACTTCCACGGCAAGAACGGGGAGAACCTCGTGCGCGAGCCCTTCGCCCCGGGGCACGAGTTCTCCGCGACCGTCGAGCACGACCCGAGCGGGGAATGGGCCCAGGGCACGCCGGTGACCGCGCACCCCGCGCGCTTCGGCACCCCGGTCGACGGGATCGAGGACAAACCGCACCTGTGGCCCGGCGGCGACTACCTGGGCAGCGCCGCCGACTTCCCGCACCGCCAGGGCGCGGCGGCCGACTACGTCGTGGTCGAGAAGCACATGCTGCGGCGCCTGCCCGACGGGCTCTCGCTGCGGGACGCCGCGCTGGCCGAGCCCCTCGGCGTCGCGCTGCACGCGCTGACCGTCGCCGGTGACGAGCTGGGCTCCAGCGCCCTGGTCCTCGGCGCCGGGCCCATCGGCCTGCTGGTGATCGCGGCGCTGCGCGCCCGGGGCGTCGAGCACGTCGCGGTCGGCGACACCCAGGAATCGGCGCTGGCCCGGGCCCGCGCGCTCGGCGCGAACGAGACGTTCCTCGTCGGCACCGACGAGGTCCCGGCTACCGCCTACCCGGTGGTGTTCGAGTGCTCGGCGGCGCCCCCGTCGCTGAGCCAGGCGGTCGTCTCGGCCAGTCGTGCCGGAGTCGTCGTGCAGGTCGGCATGCTCGCCGATGCCGCGATCGGCGTGAACCTCGCGCCGCTGGTGTCGAAGGAGGTGCAGCTGCGCGGCACCTTCCGCTTCTCCACCGAGATCGACGAGGCCGTCGAGATGCTCGCCGCCCACCCCTCCATCGCCGGAGTCGTGACCCACGTGCTGCCCGCGAGCGACGCGGTCGCCGCGTTCACCACCGCCAAGGACTCCGCCGCCTCCGGCAAGGTCCTCATCGAGTTCTGACCCTCCTGCGCTAGACGGCTCCACCCACTGCTGAAGGAACAACGATGTCCACTTCACCCCAGAGCCCGGAGAACTCCGGAGCGAAACCATGCCCGCCCAACGCAAGACGAGCGATCTCGTGCGCGCGGCGATGTCGGGATGGTTGGGCACCGCGCTCGAGTTCATGGACTTCCAGCTGTACTCGCTGGCGGCCGGGCTGGTGTTCAGCCAGCTTTTCTTCGTCGGCGAG
This sequence comes from Saccharopolyspora sp. ID03-671, assembly GCF_045278815.1. NCBI lineage: Bacteria > Bacillati > Actinomycetota > Actinomycetes > Pseudonocardiales > Pseudonocardiaceae > Saccharopolyspora > Saccharopolyspora sp. ID03-671. Next base: position 616,863 of record NZ_CP134054.1, on the reverse strand, counting down.
AGCCCCGCGCTGGCGGTCGTCTCGGCGATGGCCACCTACGCGGTCGGCTACCTGGCCCGGCCGGTCGGCGCCTGGTACTTCGGCCGACTCGGCGACCGCGTGGGCCGCACCAAGGTCCTGTTCATCACGATCGCCCTGATGGGTGGCGCGACGACGCTCATCGGCGCGCTGCCCACGGCGCACACGATCGGCATCCTCGCCCCGATCCTGCTCGCGCTGCTGCGCCTGGTGCAGGGCTTCGGCGCCGGTGCGGAGATCTCCGGTGCGGGCGTGATGCTCGCCGAGTACGCGCCGTCCGGCCGTCGCGGCATCATCGCCTCGCTCGTCGCCCTGGGCACCAACTGCGGCACGCTCGGCGCCTCGGCGATCTGGGGCGTTCTCGTCGCGGTGCTCTCCGAGGAGCAGCTGCTCGCGTGGGGCTGGCGCATCCCGTTCCTGGGCAGCGCGGTGATCCTGCTGTTCGCGGTGTGGGTCCGGTTCCGGCTCAAGGAGAGCCCGGTGTTCGAGGAGAGCGCCCACGTCACCGACGGCGTGGCGCTCACGACCGCCGAGATCCGGGAGAAGGCCGAGCAGGAGAACGACGAGCGGATGCTCGAAGCGCTGGAGCAGAACAAGTGGCGCGCCATGATCCCGGCGTTCCTGCTGCGCTTCGGGCAGGCGGGCAACTCAGGCCTGCTGCAGACCTACATGGTCTCGTTCATCACCGTCACGCTGGCCATGTCGGCCTCGGTCGGAACGAGCGTCGTGATCGTGTCCTCGCTGGTCGCGTTCCTGACCGTGCCGCTCGTCGGGGCGCTCGGCGACAAGTTCGGCCGCCGCCGCATGTACCAGGTCATGAGCATCATCTCGCTGGTGCTCATCGTGCCGACCGTGATGGCGATCGCCGGCGCGCAGGTGCCGCAGCTGTTCCTCGGCTACATCGTCATGCACAACGTGTCGGTGATGGCCCTGGCCTCGCTGGAGAACCTGACCCTGCCGGAGATCTTCGGCTCCCGGCACCGCTACGCCGCCACCGGCGTCATCCGCGAGATCGCCGCGATGGTGGCCACCGGCATCGGCCCGGTCGTCGTGGCCGCCTGGGTCGCCGCCGCGAGCGGCTCGTGGACCCCGATCGCGATCATGCTCGCGGCGTTCACGATCTGCCCGCTCATCGGCACCTTCCTGATGCCCGAGGTCGCCGGCCGCGACCTCAAGGACCCGCGCAACGCGGTCTGACCGCCCGGCGGCGCCCCGGCCACCAGGGGCGCCGCCGGGATTCCACCACCCACGCCGCGCCAACGCGGCCCGAAAACGGAAAGCCCGCACCGTGAGCATCTCCACCGCCGACGTCATCGTCACCAGCCCCGGACGCAACTTCGTCACCCTCAAGCTCGTCACCTCCGACGGCGTCGTCGGCTGGGGAGACGCCACGCTCAACGGGCGCGAGCTCGCCGCCGCGGCCTACCTCCGCGACCACGTCGCCGGCACCCTGATCGGCCGGGACGAGGACCGCATCGAGGACACCTGGCAGTACCTGTACCGGGGCGCCTACTGGCGTCGCGGTCCGGTGACGATGGCCGCGATCGCCGCGGTCGACATGGCGCTGTGGGACATCAAGGCCAAGAAGCTGGGCGCGCCGGTCTACCAGCTGCTCGGCGGCGCGAGCCGCGACAAGCTCCGCGTCTACGCCCACGCCTCCGGCAACGACTACGCGGCCCTGTCGCAGGCGATCCGCGGCTACGTCGACGAGGGCTACACCGCGGTCCGCATCCAGACCGGCGTGCCCGGTCTCGACTCGGTCTACGGCGTCTCGGCGACGGCGAAGCCGGGGGAGAAGTACGACTACGAGCCCGCGCACCGCGCGGCCGACGGCAGGCCGCCACCCGCCCCGACGAGGAGGAGTGGGACACCCCGGCCTACCTCCGCCACGTCCCGTCGATCTTCGAGAAGGTGCGCGAGGAGTTCGGCCCGGAGCTGCGCCTGCTGCACGACGGGCACCACCGGATGTCGCCGATCGAAGCCGCCCGGCTGGCGAAATCCCTGGAACCGCACGACCTGCTGTGGCTGGAGGACGCGACCCCGGGCGAGGACCAGGAAGCGTTCCGGCTGATCCGCCAGCACAGCACCACACCGCTGGCCACCGGCGAGGTCTTCAACTCCGTCTACGACTACCAGACGCTGATCACCGAGCGCCTGATCGACTACGTCCGCTCGGCGCCCACGCACACCGGCGGCATCACGGGGATGAAGAAGCTCCTCGACTTCGCCGGCATCTACGGCATCCGCTCCGGCCTGCACGGCCCCACCGACGTCTCCCCGATCGGCATGGCCGCGGCCCTGCACCTGGACCTGGCGATCCACAACTTCGGCATCCAGGAGTACATGCCCCACAGCGACCTCACCCTGGAGACCTTCCGCACCTCCTACACCTTCGACCGGGGCTTCCTCCACCCCGGAGACACCCCGGGCCTCGGAGTCGAACTCGACGAAACCCTCGCCGCCGAACACCCCTACACAACCGCCTACCTCCCCGTGAACCGCCTCCTCGACGGCACCGTGCACGACTGGTGAGCCGCCGCGGCAGGGACGGTTCTTCCTCGAATAATCACCCATGATCGAAGTCCCTTTCACCGGGTAAATTCGAGGGAGAACTGTCCTCTGGTGGTTCGGGTCAGCGCTTCAGGACCCTTCCGGTGCTGCGGACGAGACGGTTGGCCGGTACCGGCTATGGCCGTGTGATCGCGGTGGACTTCGGTGAGCCGTGTGGGAGGTCGGCCGGCGTGGGGGCTTCGGTGGTGGGCGTTCGGAGCCGCGACTTCCGGCGATTGCTCGCGTCGTGGGGTGCGGCGTCGGTCGGTGACGGGGTGCTCACGGCGGCGTTGCCGTTGTTCAGCGCGGTGACCACGCGTGATCCGCTGTCGGTGTCGATCGTGGCGGTCGCCTCGGTGCTGCCCTGGCTGCTCGTGGCCCTGCCCGCCGGGGCTCTGGTCGATCGATGGTCGCCGCGGACGGCGTTCATCGTCAGCCTCGTGATCCGCGGTGGGCTGACGGTGTCGCTGAGCGCGCTGATCGCGGCGGGAAGCGCCGACGTTACAGCCTTGGCGGTGTGCGCGTTCCTGCTCAGCAGTGCCGAGACGTTCGCGGACTCGGCCGGTCAGACCCTGCTGGTGACGCTGGCCGGTCCGTCCGAACTGGAGCGTGCCAACGGGCGAGTGGTCAGCACCGAGACGGTCGGAGTGGAGATCGCGGGCCCGCTCGCGGCCGCCGGGCTCTTCGCGTGGAGACCGGAATTGTGCTTCCTGGCAGTGGGAATGGCGTTCATCATCGCCGGCGGGCTGGCGGCCACGGTCACCGTGAGTGCCGAGCGCCCGGTGAGCAGCAACATCACGGCGTTGCGCACCGAGGTCCTCGAAGGGGTCCGGTTCTTGGTGCGGCAGCCGACGTTGCGCGCGGTGGTCGGCGTTGTCGGACTGACCGCTTTCGTGACCAGCGGCGTCAACGCCGTGGCGTTCCTCCACGCGATCGAGTCGCTGCGGCTGCCGGAGGCATCGGTCGCCACCCTGCTCGTGTGCACCGCGGTCGGCGCCCTCGTCGCGGCGCCACTGGCCACCCGGGCGGCGCTGCGCTGCGGCGGCGGACCGGTGATGGTCGGTGCTCTGCTCATCCTGGCGGCGGGCATCGCCGTGCTGGGGACCGGAGGTTCCCCTTGGGTGGCCTGGCCGGCCTACCTCGTGATGGGTCTGGGTGCCGGGGCGTGGAACGTGTTGTCGTCCGCCAACCGTCAACGGCTGACGCCGCGCCCGCTGATGGGACGGGTGACCAGCGCACACCGGGTGCTGGCGTGGGGATTGATGCCCCTCGGCGCGGCACTCGCCGGCCCGGCGGCCGAGGCCACGTCGCTGCGCGCGGTCATCATCGGTGCCGCCGTCGTCGTCGGGGCGATCGCGGTGCTCGCAACCCCACGACTGCTCGGACTGGGGCGAGCGGAAGACCGGGCATGAACCCGGGCGTGCCTTGAGGGGGAAGGCCCGGATTTCGGTTGGAATTCCCGCTGTAGGGCGAATTCGGACCCGGTCGGGCGAAACCCGAATTGCTGTTCGTGAAGATCGATCCTAGCGTGGCGACTCCGTGGCAGCGGACGCCTGCGTTGATCGAACAGCAGGAGATGGTGTGGATCTGGGGCCCGACTCGTCCGCTGACAAGCCCGGCGCGAACAATTCCGATCCGCCGAAGTTGCAGAAGTCCTGGGTGTGGGGACGGCTGACGATTCAATCGCGGCTCCTCGTCATGCTGCTGTCGGCCAGCATCATCGCGGTGCTCGTCGCGGGCCTCGTCGGCTACGAGTCCGGCAGCAGCGCGCTCAGCAAGGAGGCCTACGACCACATCATCACCGCGCGCGACGCCCGCGCGCGGCAAGCCGAAGCCCTCTTCGCCGACGTGCGCGAATCCCTCGCGGCCACCAGCGTCGCCGAGAGCACCCGCTCCGCGATGAGCGAGTTCGGCGCCGCGTTCGGCCAACTCGCCGACGCACCCGTGTCCCCGGCGGACCGCCAGAAGCTCGAGCAGTACTACCGGCAGGACTTCGTCCCCCGCGTGCACGCCACGTCGGGCACCAACGTGACCGCCGAGAACCTCCTGCCGCGCTCGAACCAGCAGATCTACCTCCAGGCGCACTACCTCTCCACCGGCGACCAGGACGACGCGCCGCGGCCCGCGATCACCGACGCGGGCGACGGCAGCGCGTGGTCGGCGGCGCACCTCCGGTACGGCGAGTACTTCCGGGCACTGCAGCGCGAGCGCGGCTACGAGGACGTGATGCTGGTCGATCCGGGCGGCAACGTCGTCTACAGCGCCGACGGCGGAATCCAACTGGGCGCCAACCTGTTCGGCGACGCGTTCAACAAGACCGAGCTGTCCGAGGGCGTGCGCGACGTCTTCCGCTCGAACGCCGTCAACGAGGTGAAGCTGACCGACTTCGAGCAGTACATGCCGAAGATGGATCGCCCGGCCGCCTTCGGCATCACGCCCATCGGCGTCGGCGGGAAGCTGGTCGGCGCGATGGTCATCCAGCTCTCGGTGGATCGGATCAACGAGGCGATGACGGCCGACGAGAACTGGAGGGGGACCGGGCTCGGTGAGACCGGGGAGGTCTACCTCGTCGGCGATGACGAACGCCTCCGCTCCACCTCCCGGCTTCTGGTCCAGGACCCGGAGGCCTACCGCACCGCCGCCAACAACCACGGCATGCCGCCCGGGACCGTCGACGAGATCGTCGCGCAGCGAGACCCCATCCTGCGCCAGGAGGTCGACTCGGACTCCATCCGCGACGGGCTCAACGGCGGCACCGGTATCGCGGAGGAGGACAACTACCTCGGTGACACGGTGCTGACCAACTACGCGCCGCTCGCCGACCCCGACCTGAACTGGGCCGTCGTCGGCCAGATGCACAAGTCCGAGGCGCTCGCGCCGGTCCGGTCGTTCACCCGCAACATCGGCCTGGTCGCCCTGCTGCTCGTGGTGCTGGTGACCGTGGCGTCGATGATGATCGCCCGCGCGTTCACCCGTCCCATCACGAGACTGCTCGCCGGGGCGGAACGGCTCAGCAGCGGCGACCTCGACACGCGAATACCGGTGCGCAGCCGGGACGAGTTCGGTGATCTCACGGTCGCGTTCAACACGATGGGCGATCGGCTCCGGGCCAAGCAGGACCAGCTCGACGAGGTGAACGAGGAGAACGACCGGTTGCTGACGAACGTGATGCCGGAACCGGTGGCCGAGCGCTACCGCGCCGGCGAGGACGACATCACGACCGAGAGCGACGACGCGTGCGTCATCGTGGCCGCGTTCACCGGACCCGACGAAGCCGACTGGCCGGGTGAGGCCGCCGAGCGGCGAGAGCGGTTGAACGAGCTGGTGCGCAGCGTCGAGGACGCGGCCGAGACGGCGGGCGTGGAACTCGTGCACGTCTCGCAGCTCAGGTTCATCGCGACCTGCGGCCTCGTGGTCCCGCGCGTCGACACCGCGCAGCGCACCCTCGACTTCGGCACCGAACTCCTCCGCATCATCGCGGGATTCCACGCGCGGTACGCCCAGCGGCTCGTCATCGAGGCCGGGATCGACACCGGTTCGCTCGCCGGCGGCCTGCTCGGCCGGCGCACCGGCTACGACGTGTGGGGTGAGGCGCTGGACTCGGCCCGGCGCGTGGCCCGGGCGTCGGGGGAACCCGGGATCTACGTCAGCAGCGCGGTCCGCGCCCGCGTGCGGGACAGCTTCGACTTCGCGGAGGTCGACGCGGGCGTCGACGGGCAGCCCGTGTGGCGCCTGGACGAAGGACCTCGCCGATGACCGGGCAGCCGTGGTTCGGGTGGTACATCGTGGTGATCATCGCGCTGCCGGTGGTGACCGTGGCGCTGACCGAGCTGCACGGAGTGCTGGTGCGGCGCGGCAACCCGCTGGCGAAACCGCTGCAGCTGCTGCGCACCTACATCGTGCCGGGCGTCGCGATCCTGATCCTGCTCGGCCTCGCGTCCGGGCGGGTCAGCGTCACGGAGGGCTCGAACTGGGTGCGCATCGTCGCCACCGTGCTCGGGGTCCTCATCCTGCAGTTCGTGCTCTCGGCGCTGAACGCGATGTTGTTCGTCAACGCCACGCAGGGCTCGTGGCGACGGCGCTTGCCGACCATCTTCATCGAGCTCGGCCGGGTGCTGCTCGTCGCCATCGGGGTGGCCGTGCTGCTGGCGTGGATCTGGGGCGCCGACATCGGGGGCCTGTTCGCGGCCCTCGGCGTCACCTCGATCGTGCTCGGCCTGGCGCTGCAGGACGCGGTCGGCGGCGTCATCTCGGGTCTGCTGCTGCTGTTCGAGCAACCGTTCGCGATCGGCGACTGGCTCGAGGTCGACGGTGAGGTCGGACAGGTCGTCCAGGTGAACTGGCGGGCGGTGCACCTGCAGACCTTCACCGGGACCCGGATCATCCCGAACTCCTCTCTGTCGAAGGCGTCCTTCGCCAACCACAGCCAGCCACCGGGTTCGTTCTACCTGATGGTCACCCTGGCGTTCAGCGAGAGCGACCCGCCGCAGAAGGTGATCCGGACCCTCACCGAGACGGCCGCGGACATCAGCCCCGAGCTGCACGCCGGAGCGCCGAAGACCATTCCGCTGTCCCCGCCGACGTCCTTCTCGCACACGCCGCTGATGAACTACTGCGTCATGGTCCCGATGAAGGACTTCGCCGATCACTGGGGCGTGCGCACCGAACTGCGCACCCGGGCCTGGTACGCGGCTCGCCGCGCGGGCCTGGCCTTCAACGGGGTCCGCGCGCAGCTCGCCGACGACGTGGACGAAGCGGCGGCCGCGCTGCGCCGGTTCGCGCCCCGGCTGCACATCGAGCCGGAGCAGGCGCCCGAGCTCGCGAGCAGGATGCGCGTCGAGCGCTACGCGGCCGGCGAGATCGTCCTCCGCGCCGGCCGCGTCCCGTCGGTGCTGTCGCTCGTGGTCGGGGGAGAAGCCTCGGCGACGATCGCCTCGGGCGCGGAGTCGATGCGGACGCTGCGCGAAGGCGACTACCTCGGGCACGGCGCGGTCACCCGCACCGCCGCGGTCGTCACGATCACCGCGACGACCGAGCTGACGCTGCTGGCCATCCCGTGCGACATGCTCGACGAACTGGTCCGCGACAAGCCGACGGTCACCCGCGAGATCGGCCAGCAGATCGAGCAGTGGAACCGCGAAGCCGCCAACCAGCTCGCGTGATCATCCACCTCGACGGCAGGTGGTGAAGTCCTCCTGGCGGGGTGGCCGTCACCGGTCCTTGTCGGTGATGGCCCGCCAGGCGAGGGCTACCGGGGAGCGGCCTTCCGTCGTGTCGGTGGGGTTCCCGCCGTTGTGGACGTGGCGGAGGTTGAAGTGGTGGTCGCCTTCGACCTGGGACCGAATCTTGCCGTGAGTGATCGGCGGGTTGTTGCCAGCGTGGTAGAGGTACTTGTGGTTGGCTCGGTAGTTGAGGTCGATGGCGGATTCGCCCGCTACCGTTTCGTCATCCTCCAGCGTCCCGGCGAAACTCCAGTCGACGCTCTTGGCCCACGGTTCGCTGAGCCGGTTCTCCGGCAGGTGCAGCACGCGCATGAATTCCGAGTCCGGGAGCATGGACTCCCACTGCGTGTCGCTGTGGCTTGCGTGCCTCACGCCCTTGTGCGGGGTTCCGAGGGTGATCACGTCGTCGACGTTGAGGTCCGCCGGGCTGCCGTCGGCGTCCTTCGGGAAGCCGTCCCAGCCCTGCGCGGTGCCCAGCAGCGCGACCCGGGTGACCAGACCGCCCATCGAGTGGGCGACGATGTCGATCTTCTCGCCGTCGTGGCTCGCGAGCTGGTGGGCGAACGCGGCGGCGACGTGCTTGATGCGGGTGTCGCGGGTGCCGTCGTTGTTGCCGTCGTTGCTGATGTCGGGGTAGTTGACGCCGTCGCGGCAGTTCTTCGACTCGTAGTCGCCGTCGTAGTAGCGCAGCAGGTACAGCTTGCTCGGCTGCATTCCCTGCTCGTCGGCGAAGTAGTCGACGGCGTTGCCCCAGGTCTCGTCGCAGTCCTTCGGACCGCCCCAGCCGTGCACGAAGTAGACCGGATTCTGGTCCGCGGCAGCGGGTTGCGCGGCGGAGGTGCCGGTCAGCGTCGCGCCGATGATCCCGGCGACGACGGTGATGATGGCCGAACGCGTCGTGCGTTTCATGATCCCCAGTCCTTCTCTCATCGGCGACGAATCACGTCGAGGAATTGATCGGGATGCTAGGGCACATCTCCGCTGGCCGCGTGCGCTTCGCGCAGATTCCCGGCCCACCCGTGCACGGTGCTCAGCGCCGGGGCGTCAGGTGAGCGAGGCGGTGAGGGAGATCGTGGTACCGGTGAGCGCCTGGCTGACCGGGCAGTTGGCCTTGGCGTCCTCGGCCGCGGCGCGGAAGGCGTCCTCGTCGATCCCCGGGATCTGGGCCTCGACGGTGAGGTGGATGCCGGTGATGCCCGCGCCCGGCTTGAAGGTCACCTCGGCCTTCGTGTTGAGCTCGGTGGGCGGCGTGCCCGCCTGGGTGAGGCCGTTCGACAACGCCATCGAGTAGCAGCTGGAGTGGGCCGCGGCGATGAGCTCCTCGGGGCTGGTCTTCCCGTTCGGGTCCTCCGCGCGCGACGGCCAGGACACCGCGTACTGCCCGACCTGCGAGGAGTCCAGGGACACCGTCCCGGAACCCTCCATGAGCGTGCCCTTCCAAACGGTGTGTGCGCTGCGCGTGGTGCTCATTCATGTCCTCCCTGGGTCGAAATGTGGTGCGGTCGGGGCCTGCCGGCGGCGCCGGGCCGGCCCTCAGCATCCGCTCAAGCCCACCTTCGCGCACGGCGTCTCACGGAGCCGGGGGTGGTGCTGTGGGGCTCGTGCGTGCGCAGGGGACAGTTTCTCCCAGAATCATCCGAGTGATCCACAGCGAAGCGCGGGCGATTCCGGGAAGAACCGCACCCTGGTGCCCCGAGCGCTCAACCGGAACCCGGCCGCGGACGAGTCAGCGGGTGGGGGTCTTGCGGGCGTACATGTCGACGTCGGCGTCGTGGAGGAGCTCGGCGGCCGGAGTCGTGGTGTCGGCCGTGGTGGCGAGGCCGACGCTGGCGCTGAGCTCGACCACCTCTCCGGAGATGACGACGTCGGTGCGCAGCTGGTCGGAGAGGTCGTCGCGGAACGTCCTGGCCGTGGCGAGGTCCGGGGCGCGGGAGACCACCACGAACTCGTCGCCGCCGAGGCGGGCCACGGTGTCCCCGGGCTGGACGGCGTGCAGGAGGCGGTCGGCGGTGGTGACGATCAGCTGGTCGCCCGAGGCGTGGCCGAATCGGTCGTTGACGGGCTTGAGCCGGTTGAGGTCGGCGACGAGCACCATCACGATGCCGCCGTGCAAGGGGAGCGCGGCGAGCTCCTGGTTGATCCGGTCCATCAGCAGCGCCCGGTTGGCGAGGCCGGTCAGCGGGTCGTGCAGCGCCATGTGCGCGATGTGGCTGTCGCGGAGCTGCTCGTCGCCGATCGTCTCGTACTGGGCGACGACGTAGGCGGGCTGGTCGTCGGCGCCGCGGACGACGTTGAACCGGATGAGGATCCAGATCGGGTAGCCGCCCTTGTGGCGGTAGCGCTTCTCCACGCTGACGGCGTCGCCGCTGCTTTCGGCCAGCTGTGCGATGACGTCGATCTCGGAGGTGTCGTTCGGGTAGGTGAGGTCCGAGGCGTGCATGGACCGCATCTCCTCGGCGGTGTAGCCGAGCATGTCGCACAGCGCCGCGTTGACCTCGATCCAGTGCCCGGAGAGGTCGAGCGTGGCCATGCCGATCGGGGCGTTGTTGAAGGTGCCGCGCCAGCGCCGCTCGGCCGTGCGGCGCTCGGTGATGTCGTGGTACTGGGCGAAGACGACGGTCGGCTTGCCGTCCTCGTCGCGGATGAGCGCGTAGCTGATCAGGACCCAGATGACGGCGCCGTCGGCCCGGATGCCGCGCCGCTCCTCGTTCCGCGTGTCCGTCCCGGAGGCGATCATCCCGGCGAAGAGCTCGTGGTCCAGCGGCGGGTCATCGGGATGGGTGAAGTCCTGCGAGGGGCGTCCGATCACCTCCTGCAGCTCGTAGCCGAGGAGGCGGCAGGCCACCGGGTTGGCGTAGATGATGCGGGCGTGCAGGTCGAGCGCCACGACCGGTGCGGCGGCCTGGTGCAAGATCATCTGCCACATCACGCCGAAGGGCATGGCGGAGTCCGGCGATGCCACCGAACAACGATAACCGCGACAGGGTTGGCCCCGCAGCGAACCACGCGGTCGCGTGAGGCCCGGTCGAGCGTCGTCGTGACGCTCCGTGGAAGTGGGGTCAGGACGGCGCGCTGGTGAGGTTCAGCGCGACCCAGCCCGCGCAGATGATGAGGGCGATGAGGGACAGGGCGATCCCGACCTTCGCCGTCGTGAGGTTGGAGGCCTTGCCCACGTGCGCCCTCCGGACGCCGATCACGCCCAGCACGACGCCGATGATCCCGCCGAAGAACATCGTGGGCCAGGTGACCGGGCCGTTGAGGGGAAGGACGTTGATCGCGTCGACGAAGGCGGTCATCGGGAAGAGCGCCGCGACGCAGGCCGCGATCCCCACGACGAGCGCGGCGACCCCGATGCCGTTCCCGGACTTCCGGCCGGTCGGCACATCGTGCGCGGTGGACGACAACGCTTCACTCATGCCCGCGAGGCTAGAACCTCCTCCCGCAGGCCACCCCCGATTCGCCGAATCCAGCCCGAAACGTCCCCCTCGTGTCGAAAACCCCGGTTTTCGCGCGACGAAAACCGCGGTTTTTGACGCGCGAAAACCGGGGTTTTCGGCACGAGCATGAGGTCTCTGGTGGTGTAATGGGTTCAGGGGTGAATGAAATTGATGTGAGGAGGTGCTGGTTGCGAGATGTGGGAAGCGCCCGTTGACCTGCGCTGGGAGGCGGGGCAGCGGGCGCTTCGCCGGGTCGGTCGTCAGTGGGGTTGCGTTGCCGTGGTCGCGGGCGCCGGGGTGGATTCCGGGTCGTGCTTGCGGAGGGCGACCAGGGCGATGGCGCCGAGGGCGACGACGACCGCGGCGCCGGTGTAGAGCTGGGTGGCGGAGGCGCCGGCGTCCTTGAGGAGACCAGCGATCGTCGGGGAGAGGATGGCCCCGATGCGGCCCATGCCCAGGGCCCAGCCCATGCCGACGCTGCGGACGTGCGAGGGGTACAGCGGCGGCCCGACGGTGTAGGCGCCGGCGATGCAGCCGTTGATCAGCGCGCCGACGAGGACGCCGATGCCGAACCCGAGCCACAGGACGGAGGTGCTCAGGATGAACACGACCATCATCGCGGCCGACAGCAGCGAGAACCCGATCAGCACCACGCGCGGTGGCCGGAACCGGGCGAACAGCCCGTAGAGCACCGACCCGACGGTGCCGCCGATCGAGATCGCCATCCCGGCGGTGACGGCGGCGCTCTTGGACAGCCCCTCCTCGCTGAGCAGGGTCGGCGTCCAGCTGTTGACGAAGTAGAAGCCGAACATGATGGTGATGAACACGATCCACAGCAGGACCGTGGGCGCGAGCAGCTGCTTCAGCCAGCCCGAACCGGACTTCTCCGCGTCGGGACGGCCGGAGCCCTGACCGAGTTCGCCCTCCTCGACCGAATCCAGCCCCATGCGGCCCAGAATCCGGTTGATGCGCTCCAGAGCCCCCTTCGGGCGGCGCTGTTCGAGGAACGCGACCGACTCGGGCAGCAGCACGGCGATGACGATCAGCGCGAGCAGCGTCCCGACACCACCGGCGTAGAACACGGTCCGCCAGTCGCCGCCGACCGCGCTCTTGGCGACCAGGCTCGCCAGGGTCGCGCCGATGCCGTACCCGGCGGTGTAGATGCCGATGGCCAGGCCGCGGTTGCGGGTGTTGGAGAACTCGCTGGCGATCACGTTGGTGCTGGCCAGGATTCCGCCGACGCCGATGCCGGTGATGAGCCGGAAGGCGCCCATCACGAGCACCGAGGGCGCCATCGCGGCGCCGAACATGCCGACCGTGCCCAGCAGGAGGCTGATCAGGATCAGCGGGCGGGGTCCGATGAGGTCGGCGAAGGGCGCCAGCAGCATCGACCCCACGGCCATGCCGATGAGACCGACCGAGACCAGGAGTCCGAACTCGGAGCCGCTGAGACCGAACTCCTCGGTGACCGAGGGGCCGGTGAAGGCGACCGCCATGACGTCGAAACCGTCGAGGCAGTTCATGAAGGTGCACAGCGCGACGATCAGCCACTGGTAGGCGGACATGGGCGCCGCGCCGATGCGGGCCGTGAGGTTCATGGGGACATCCAGGGGGTGAGGGGGATCAGGTGAGGTGGAGGGTGAGGGACGCGCGGTCGCCGCCGTCGGCCACCGCGCGCGAGACGCACAGGCACAGCGAGTTCGATCGCTGCTTCTGCGCTTCGCTGAGGAACACGTCGCGGTGGTCGACGGTGCCGTCGACGTCGACGATCTTGGCCAGGCACAGCCCGCACTCGCCCTTGCGGCAGTCCGAGAGCGTCTCGACCCCGGCGGCGGTGAGGGCTTCGAGGATGGAGGCGTCGCGCGGGACGGTGACCTCGCGGTCGTGCTGGGGGAGCCGGACCACGAAGTCCTCGGCGTCGAAACGTCCGCTGGAGCCGAAGGTTTCGAACCGCAGGCTGGTCGGCGGCAGCGCGTGCTCGGTCCAGCTGGAGCGGATCGCGTCCATCAGCCCGATGGGTCCGCACATGTAGAGCTCGGTGGTGTCGGCGTTCGGCGCCGAGGCGATCTCGCCGACCAGGTCCGGTACCGACAGCGGAGTTCCCTCGTCGTCGACGTGCACCCGGAGCCGCTCGCCGTGCTCGGCGCGCAGCTCGTCGACGTAGGCCATGACCCGGCGGCTGCGCCCGACGAGCACCAGCTCGTAGTCGGCGCCGCGGCGGCGCAGGGCCGAGGCCATCGCGACCAGCGCGGTCACGCCGATGCCGCCGGCGACCAGGACGTAGCGCCCGGCGCCGACCGAGAGCGGGAAGCTCTGCACCGGGCCGGTCACGGTGAGCTCCTCGCCGACGGCCAGCGCGTGCATGGCCTCCGAGCCGCCGCGCGAGGCGGGGGAGAGCTGCACGCTCAGCGTCAGCCGGCGGCCCCCGTCCTCGGAGCGGACCACCGAGTAGGAGCGGACCACCGAGTAGGAGCGGAGCTGCCTGCCGCCGCGGATCGGCAGCTCGACGTCGACGTGCGTGCCGGGAGCGGCGGACTCGGGGTGGTCGACCTCCAGCACGATCCGGCGGACGCCGTCGGCCACGTGCTCGGCCTCGACGACCCGTCCGCGCTGCCGGTGGGACCGGGTGAGGGCCGCCATCAGGCACCTCGCGCGGGGAACGGGGCCGCTGCCGGGCGTCCTTCGGCGGCGAGCATGCGCTCCAGGATCTGGCGGACCCACATGCCTCCGGCGTCGATGTTGAGGCTGTAGAACTCGTGGTCCGGGTTGGCGTCGATGGCGCGCTGCTGCGCGCGCAGCATGTCCTCGTCCTCGCCGAACACCCCGTGCACGCCCTGCCGGAGCTGGGTGGTGATGGTCTGGCTGTCCAGGCGGTAGTTGCGCATGAACGCCCAGAAGTAGTGGCAGCTGCGGTGGGTCTCGGGCGTGATCGTGTTCATGACGAAGCCGTTGACGCCGTGGCTGCGGTCGCCCTCGGGCGCGCCGGTGCCCGCTTTGGCGACGCCGACGTCGATGCAGATCGTGCCGGGTGCCTGGAAGGTGATGATCTGCCAGCGGTCGACCTTGCCCTCGAAACCGGGGAACTTGTCGCGCATGTTCTTGAGCCAGAACGGCGGCGCGTCGATGTCGCGCATCCAGCGGGTGACGGTGACGGTGTCGCCGTCGTGGCTCACGTCGAACTCGGACTCGGAGAGCTCTTCCTGGCCGATGCTGGAGGAGTGCACGAACTCCTCGTGGGTGAGGTCCATGAGGTTGTCGAGCACCAGCTGGTAGTTGCAGTCGGCGTGGATGGTCTCGCCGTCGCCCGCCCAGTCCGGGTCGTCCATCTGGTGCATGTCGGGCACCGTCGCCGGGTCGGCGAGGTCGGGGTCGCCGACCCACACCCAGACGTAGCGGTAGCGCTCGACGACGGGGTAGGACGGCACGGCCGCGCTCGGGTTGATCGTCTCCTGCGCGGGCATGGCGGTGCAGCGGCCGGTCGAGTTGTAGCGCAGGCCGTGGTACGGGCACTGCAGCTCGTTGCCGAGGACCTTGCCCTGCGACAGCGGTGCGAGCCGGTGCCAGCAGGCGTCGGCGAGCGCGACGGCCCGGCCTTCGGCGTTGCGCCACAGCGCGAGCGGCACCCCGGCGACGGTGCGCGCCAGCGGCTGCTTGCCGGTGACCTCGTGGTCCCAGGAGGCGACGTACCAGGCGTTGCGGGGGTGGTTGAAGATCTTGGCCGCGGCGGTGGTCGGAGCGGAGACGTCCACCCGCGGCGTTGCGGTGAGGCTCATGGCCCAACTCCCTATGAAGAGAGGTATCTGTAGCGTGGGCCACAAGGTAACTATGGATATAGTGAGTTGGCAAGGGTGAGATAGCGTGACCGATCAAGGAGGGAGGTCGTCTTGTCGCTGCGCTACGCGCTGATCGCGCTGCTCACCGGTCGCCCGATGACCGGCTACGACATCTCGAAGAGCTTCAGCCGCTCGGTCGCCCACGTCTGGCACGCCCCGGACTCGCAGATCTACCCGGCGCTGAACCGGATGGAGCGCGACGGGCTGCTCACCTCGGTCGAGGTCCCCTGGGGCAAGAAGGGGACGAAGAAGGAGTACCACGTCACCGACGCGGGCCTGAAGGAGTTCCGCGAGTGGATGGAGTCGCCGCTGGTCCCGCAGTGGCAGCGCGACCCCGCCTACCTCAAGGCCGCCTACTTCGACTTCGCCGACCCCGACGCCGTCCGCGAGCAGCTGAACCAGCAGAAGGCCTACTGGGAAGAGCACCTGGCGATGCTGGAGGACACCCGCGCGACCCTGGTCGACCGCACCCACCCCACCCTGGCGGCCCGGCTGGCGAAGCTCGACGAGCGCGCCGCCGAACTCACCGTCCGCTACAAGGTCTACGCCTACGACGGCCTCATCGCCCACGCCCGCACCGAACTCGCCTGGATCGAGGACGGTTTCACCCTCCTCGACGAGCTGCACGACGCGTGAGCGGGCGTTGAGCCCGAATCGGGTTCGGGCTCAACGCTCCCCGAGGGTCAGGCGCGGGAGGTGCGGATCGACTCGGCGATGGCCGCGCCGACGCCCGCGGTGTCACCGGTGCCGCCCATGTCCGGGGTCAGGGCCGCGGCGCCCCGTCCGACGACGTCCTCGATCGCGGTCATCACGGCCGCCGCGGCGTCGTGCTCGCCGAGGTGGTCGAGCATCATCGAGGCGCACCAGATCTGGCCGATCGGGTTGGCGACGCCCTTGCCCGCGATGTCGGGTGCCGAGCCGTGGACCGGCTCGAACAGGCTCGGGAAGTTCTTCTCCGGGTTGATGTTCGCGCTGGGCGCGATCCCGATCGTGCCGGTGCAGGCCGGACCGAGGTCGGAGAGGATGTCGCCGAAGAGGTTGGAGGCGACCACGACGTCGAACCAGTCGGGGTGCATCACGAAGTTCGCGGCGAGGATGTCGATGTGGAACTTGTCGACCTCGACCTGCGGGTAGTCGGCGGCCATGTTCTGGACGCGTTCGTCCCAGTAGGGCATCGAGATCGAGATGCCGTTGCTCTTGGTGGCCGAGGTGAGCTTCCGGCGCGGGCGGTTCTGGGCGAGTTCGAAGGCGTACTTCAGGATCCGGTCGACACCGATGCGCGTCATCATCGTTTCCTGCACGACGGTTTCGCGGTCGCTGCCTTCGAAGATCTTGCCGCCGATGCTGGAGTACTCGCCTTCGGTGTTCTCCCGCACGACCAGGAAGTCGACGTCGCCCGGTTCCCGCCCGGCCAGCGGGCTGGACACACCCTTGAGCAGCTTGACCGGCCGCAGCGAGACGTACTGGTCGAAGCGGCGGCGGAACTGCAGGAGGCTCTCCCACAGCGAGATGTGGTCGGGCACCACCTCGGGCCAGCCGACGGCGCCGAAGAACAGGGCGTCGAAACCGCTGAGCTGCTCGAACCAGTCCTCGGGCATCATCCGGCCGTGGGCGAGGTAGTGGTCGACGCTGGCGAAGTCGAACTCGACCAGCTCGAAGCGCGTTCCGAAGACCTCCGAGACCGCGTTGAGCACGCGAACCCCTTCCGGCACCACTTCCTTGCCGATGCCGTCGCCGGGAATCACCGCAATCCGATGCGTGGCCATGACCGTCCTTCGAGTCGGGGTTGCCGGGGAGGCGAGCCACGGGCTTCGCCGCTGGCGATTAGCGTAGGAAGCAGGAAAGGCGCGGTGAAGGCGCCGACGGGCACGACATCGTTTCCTCAGGCGCAAGGAGTGGCATGGAGCTCCCGGAACTCGACGACCTGCAGTTCTTCGACGGGATCGCCCGGGCCACGACGCTGACCGAATCGGCGCGCCAGTGGGGCGTGAACGTCTCCACGGTCAGCAAGCGGCTCGCCCGCCTGGAACGGCGGCTGGGGGTGCAGCTGGTCAACCGCAGCACGCGCCGCTTGAGCCTCACCGCCGAGGGCCGGCGCTACGCCGAGGGCGCCGGTCGGCTGCTCGGCCAGATCGCCGACCTGGAGGACGACATCGGGGAGCAGCGCGCGGGCCTGCGCGGCAGGATCTCGGTGCACTCCTCGATCGGTCTGGGGCGCGCGCACATCGCACCGCTGCTGGGGGAGTTGGCCGCGGCGCACTCCGATCTCGAGGTGGACCTGGAGCTGTCGCACCTCCCGGTGCACGTCGCCGGGACCCCGTACGACTTCGCCGTGCGCGTCGGCCGGTTGCCCGACTCCCGGCTGCACGCGCGGTTGCTGCACGCCAACCGGCGCGTGGTGTGCGCGGCACCGGGATACCTGGAGCGCCGCGGTGAGCCGCGCACCCTCCCGGATCTCGCCGAGCACGACTGCATCGTGATCCGGGAGAACGACACCGACTTCATGAACTGGCGTTTCGGCGAGGAGGGCGATCAGGCGGTGCGCGTGGCGGGGGCGATGGTCAGCAACGACGGCGACGTCGCCACGGAGTGGTGCCTGGCCGGGCGCGGCATGGTGATGCGCTCGCTCTGGCAGGTGGCGCCGTTGCTGCGGGACGGGCGCCTGGTGCAGGTGCTGCCCGAGATCCCGTCGCCCCGCGCCGACATCTACGCGTTGAGCCGACCCGTCCAGGCGCTTCCCCGCCGTGCCGGGGAAGCGATCGAGCACCTGCGCCGGGGACTCGCGACCAGGCTCCCGGAGATCGACTAGGTGCGCGCCCACTCCCGGCCGACGTCGAGCAGGGCCGCTGTGGCGGGGCCGGGCCTGGAGTCGGTGGTCAGCAACCCGACGTGCAGCGATTCGTCGGTGTCGAGGGAGCGCACGGTCAGCCCGGCGGAGTGGGCGAGCGGGCGCCACGAGTCGGCCACGACCGCGATGCCCACCCCGGCCAGGACCAGCGGCAGCAGTGCTTCGCGGTGTTCGATCTCCACGGCGATCCGGCATCGGGTCCGGGACAGGATCGCGTCGGCGACGCGGCGCATCCCGGTGCCCGGTTGCCCGATCACCAGCGGGAGCTCGCCGAGGTCGGCGGGCCGCACCGGGTCGTCGCCGGGCGGCAGTTCGGCGGGGTCGCGAGCCACCAGCAGGTAGGACTGCACTTCCAGCAGTTCGAATCGGAAGCCGTTCTCCCGCAACGGTTCGTTGGGCACCGCCACCACCCCGACCTCGGCGTGACCGCGCCGCACGACATCGGCGACGTCGCCCGCCTTGGCCGCGGTGGACACCCCGATCTCCACCTCGGGGTAGCGGTCGCGGAACCGGCGGATCAGCGAGGCGAGCGGGCTCACCGCCTGCGACGGCATCGACGAGATCAGGAGCCTCCCACCGCGAAGTCCGTCGACCGCCTCGACCGTCTCCCGGGCCACGTGGAGCGATCGCACGAGATCTCGCGCTGGTTCGATCAGCGCGCGGCCCGCGGCCGTGAGCACGAGGCGCCTGCCGGTGCGGTGGAACAGTTCCGCGGACAGTTCCCGTTCCAGGCCGCGCAGCGCCTGCGAAACGGACGGCTGCGCGACGAAGAGCTGCTCGGCCGCGCGGTGCACGCTGCCGGTGTCGACCACGGCCAGGAAGTAGCGCATCTGCCGGACGTCCAACGCGCACCTCCACCAGCTCGGATAAGCGCAACCTATCAGCAGGTCAGGAAACCGGTCTTGGACGTCGGGCAGGCGGCGTGGGTGGACTGAGCGGAATCGGCCTGGTCCTCGACCGTTGAACGGAGACAGCGTTGTCCCACGATTTCCTGTTGTTGGTGACCACGGCGGTGGCGATCGTCGGCATCGTCCTGCTCATCACCTGGGCCAAGATCCCGCCCGTCTTCGCCCTGCTGCTGGGAACGCTGTTCCTCGGCGTCACGACCGATGTCGGGTTCGCCGGTACTCCGGAGGCCGTCACGAGCGGGTTCGCCGACGTGCTGGGAGACATCGGTGTCCTGATCACCTTCGGGGTCATCACCGGTGCGCTGCTGACGGTCACCGACACCATGCAACGGCTGGTCGAGGCGATGCTGCGGATCTTCGGCGAGCGGAGCCTGCCCTACATCATCGCCGTCGCGCTGAGCTCGCTGTTCACGTCGATCTACTCGGACGTGCTCCTGGTGCTGTCGGCTCCGCTGGCGCGCAGGCTCGGCTCCGGGCTCGGCCCGCGTGGCATCGCCCTGATGGGCGGTGCGCTGACGGCGGGGATCGAGGTGGGTCTGGTCTTCGTGGCACCTGGCGTTGCGGCCGTGGCGGTCGCCGGGGTGCTCGGCGTCCCGCTCGGGCAGATGTTCCTCTGCGGACTGCTCGTCGGCGTGCCCACCGCCGTGCTGACCACCTTGGTCTTCCGCCTCGCTCTGCCCCGGCTGATCCGGTGGGACCCCGCGCAGGACGAACTCGAAACAGCCGCCGCTGCGGATTCCGGCGACCGAAGCGAAACCGGATCGGGAGAGCCGGTCGCCGCGGAGGTCGCCTCGCCCGCGGTGACCAAGCAGCTCCCGCTGACGCTGGCGATCTCGCCGGTGCTGCTCTCGCTGGTCCTGATCGCCGGGGGAGCGCTGGCCTCGGGCCTGGGCGTGGACCACGACGTCATCGGGTTCGTCACCGACCCCGTGGTGGCGATCTTCTTCGGTGCCTGCCTCGCGTTCGTGCTGGCCGGTCGGGTGCGCAGCCGGCAGGAGATCGGCGCAGCCGTGGGCGAGGCGCTGACGAGCTGCGGCCCGATCCTCATCCTCAGCGGGATCAGCGGTTCGCTCGGCGCGGTGATCGAGAAGTCCGGGCTCGCGGACGTGCTGGGTTCGGCCTTCTCCTCCGGATTCCTCCCACCGCTGCTGCTGGTGTGGCTCGTCGCCGCGGTGCTGCACATCGCGCTGGGGTCGATCTCGGTCTCGGCGATCACCGCCGCCGGGATCCTCGCCCCGATCGCCGGAAGCCTCGGCGTCCCGGTGGTGCTCGTCGCACTGGCCGCCGGTTCGGGCGCGCTGTTCCTGCCGCACGTCAGCAGCAACTTCTTCTGGATGTTCCAGTCGCTGCTCGGTCTCAGCACCCGAGGCACCTTCAAGACCCACACGGTCGCCATGTCCCTCGCCTCGCTCATCTCGCTCCCCATCGTCCTCGTCCTCGGAGCCGTGGCGTGAGGCTCGATCCCGGAGGCGGCGCTCGGCGGGGAAGACATGCGACGCGTTCGATCCCCCGGGGTCAGGACATGCCGGATTCGCGCAGCGTGATGTTGAGCCGGCCGCCGCTCATGCCCAGATCCGGATCGGCGCTGCCGGGAAGGGTTCTCGGCACGCCGTGGTAGGCCATCCGCGACGGGCCGCCGAAGACGAACAGATCGCCCGAGCGCAGGACGACGTCGGTGTAGGGCTGCTTGCGGTTCTCGGTGTTGCCGAAGCGGAACACGCACTCGTCACCCAGGCTCAGCGACACCACCGGACCGCGGCTGAGCTCGTCGCGGTCCTGGTGCATGCCCATGCGCGCGTCGGCGTCGTAGAAGTTCACCAGCGCGATGTCCGGGTCGTAGGGCCGGGCCTCGGGCAGCGTCTCGGCGACGGCCCGCCTGCCCAGGTCCGCCAGCCAGTCCGGCAGCGGCTTGACCGGCGAACCGTCACCGTCGTCGACCGTCCGGGAGTAGCGGTACGGATACCAGTGCCAGCCCAGGCACACCGTGCGCACCGACATCCGCCCACCGCTGGGCAACCGAGCCGAGCGCAGCCCCGCAGGCGGCCGGGCCCACTCCCGGCACGCCTGCACCAGGCGCCGCTGCCACTCCGGCGACAGCCACCCGGGGACGTGTACCGCCCCGGGGGCGATCTCGGCGCGCGGACGCGGGAACAGCTCCATCAGCGGCGATGGTACCGCCGCGCCTGACCGGTCAGGACGTCACGAACGGCAGCACGATCGCAGCGGTGACGAGCGAGATGCCGCTGAGCAGGTCGGCCCGGACGGGGATCAGGCGTGCCGCGTAGCGCCCGATGCACATCCCCGCCAGGGACATGATCGCGGTGATGGCGCCGAAGATGATCGCCGACATCACCGGGGAGAAGCCGAGGATCCCCAGCCCGGTGCCCGCGAGCAGGTTGTCCACGCTCAACGTCAGCGGCATCCCGAACAGCGTCACCCACGGCTGGTCGATCTCCTCCGGCTCGGGATTGCGGATCGCCCCGATCAGCAGGTACAGGCCGTAGGCGCCCAGCAGCACCGGCCCCAGGTAGTCGGCGACCTCGCCCGTCGACTCCCCGATGAACTGCCCGAGGAACCCGCCGATCAGCGGCGCCACGGTGTCCCAGATGCCGAACACGACGGCGATCTGCACCGCGCGCCGGAATTTGAACGGAATCGTTCCGATCGCGATGGACGAGCGGAAGTTGTCCAGGCTGAGGAAGAAACCGAGGGCGATGATCTCGAACATGCGGACACCATTCAGGAGGAGGATTTCGGGCCATCGAGCTGCTCGCGGTCCCGGGGGATTCGTCGATGAAGCGGGTGGAAGACCCGTTTGGAATTCCTGCGGTGGCAGACGAGTCTAAGCACCGGAAACCCTTCTCCGGAAGGATCTTCCGCTGAGCCGGTCATGCGCACCGCTCCCGCTCGGAAAGCTACCGCTCAGGCCGGATCCCTACCGGTGGGCATTTCCCGAGGGCGTTCTCCGCCGATCCGAACCGCAATTCGAGAAGGGGGAGTGCCGTTCGTCCGCACCGCGATACCGCTCGTGCCGGACGGGGCGATCCGTCGGTTCCCGGAGTCTTGAACGCCGCGCCGGGGACCGACATTCTGTGCGACCGCAGTCCGACGACGGAAGGAGGAAGAACCCATGCGGGAGGAAACGAGGACCCGCAGCGCCAAGGACGCGGTCACGTTCCGCAACACGCCCGCCGGTCTCCGCTACACCGCGCTGGAATCGGTGCAGCGCGGGATGATCTGCTACCACAACGGCCTCTACGACCGGCCGGTCGGCTACGACTGGGCGGCGGGCGCGGCCAACCCGATGACCGCTGCCCTGGGCGCGGCGCTGCACGACCTGTGGGTCGCCGACCTGATCGACATCGACACCCGCAGCAACCTGTTCGCCCCGCGCGGCCACCGCGTGGTGCTCACCGCGAAGGGACGCCAGGCGTTGAGCTGGTGGCCGTTCCCCGAACCCGCCAAGCAGGCCGCGCGCAGGTGAGCCCGGTCCGACCGCGACGCGTCCGCAGCGGAACGCGCGAGGGGGACCTGGTCAGGACTTGATCCCGACCGCCGCCCAGATCTTGGAGCGCTCGGGTTCGGCGAGCCTCTCGTGCGGCTCCGCCCGCCACTCCGAGCAGTACACGGCGCCCGGTTCGACGATGTCGAAGCCGGTGAACAGCTCGGCGGCCCGGGAGCGCGGCCGGTAGGTGACCGGGGCGCTGGTCTCGTCGAAGATCGCCTCGACCCGACGCATCTGCTCCGGCAGGTCCTCGTCGGTGAGGTGGCTGATCACCAACGCACTGCCGGGCACGAGCACTCGCCGGTACCGGTCGAGCAGGTCCGCGACGTCGTCGCCGACCCAGTGCAGCACCGAGGCCATGACGAGCGCGACGGGTTCCGAGAAGTCCAGCAGCTCCGCCGTCTCCGGAGCGGTGAGCACGGCATCGGTGTCGCGCAGGTCGGCCTCGATGATCGCGGTGTTCGGCTGGTCCTGCAGCAGCCGGCGGGTCTGCGCGGCCGCGACCGGCTCGTTGTCCACGTAGACCACGCGGGCGCGCGGGTTCATCTCGTGCGCGGCCTCGTGCACGTTGCCCACGGTCGGCACCCCCGACCCGAGGTCGAGGAACCGGGTGATGCCCCGGTCCAGGCAGAACCGCACCGCACGACGCAGGAAAGCCCGGTTGGAGCGCACCACGGTCCGGGAGTCGGGATCGACCTCCAGCAGCTGGTGGAAGGCCTCCCGGTCGGCGGCGAAGTTGTGGTCCCCGCCCAGGCCGTAGTCGTAGATCCGCGCCGGGTTCGGCAACGAGACGTCCACCTCGTGCGACGACGACCCCAAGACCTTCTCCCTCCGAGAGCACCGGTGCGGCCGACGATGCTACGCAGGGGACGACCCGGCGCGGTGTGCTCCGACGGGGTGAAAGTGCGGGTCGCCCGCTACTCGTCCTCGCCCTGGTCGAGGACCCGGCGGCCGAGGCCCGGGGCGACCCGGCGGGCGGTGTTGCGGATCTGCTCGGCGATGGCGTCGAGGCGATCCTCGGTGAGGCGGATCGTGGGCCCCTGGACGGCGATGGCGGCCACGGCCGTGCCGTCGCGCAGCACCGGGACGGCGATCGCGCGGACGCCGGGATTGCGCTCCTCGTCGTTGAGGGCCCAGCCGCGTTCGCGCACGAGCTCCAGCTCGTCCTTGAGCTTCGTGCGCTGGGTGATCGTGCGTTCGGTGACGCGGGTGAGGTCGCCGAGGCTGTCGACCTGCTCCTCGATCTCGCCGACGAAGGCCAGCAGGCACTTGCCCATCGCCGACACGTGCAGCGGCACCGTCGTCCCGGAGGGCTGGTCGAAGCGCAGCGGCTGCGGCGAGGGCACGTGCAGCGCGACGTGGACGTCGTTGCCGGTCCGGATGCCCAGGTTGATCGACTCGCCGGTGGCCGCGGACAGCTCGCGCAGCATCGGCAGCGCCTGGTCGTAGCCCAGTCGCGCCGCTGCCTTCTCGCCGAGCGCGACCAGCGTCGGCCCGAGCTGGTAGCGCTCGGTGATCGGGTCCTGGGCGAGCAGGCCGCTGTAGGTGAGGGTCCGGGCCAGGCGGTGGGCCGTGCTGAGGGTGAGCCCGGTCTGGCGAGCCAGCTCGGTGACGCCGAGCGGGTCCTCGCTGTCCTCGATGGCGCGCAGCACGGTCAGTGCCCGTTCGACGGCCTGCGCTCCGGTCCTGCTCGGATTCGACGACTCACTCACGCCGGGAATCCTCGCACACGCGCCCGAGCAGGGCGCCGCCACGCTGGTCGCCGGGGGTGTCAGCGCAAGATCGTCCGAGGTGGCCTCGGGGGAGCGAGGAGCGGATGGGATCATCCGGCAAGATCAGGCGGTGCAGTCTGATCGTCGCTCGACCCGGAGGAGCCCATGACCGAGCGCGCCTACGACATCGTCCTGTTCGGTGCCACCGGATTCACCGGTGGCCTGACCGCGGAGTACCTGGTGCGGAACCTGCCGGCGGGGGCGAGGTGGGCGCTGGTCGGGCGCAGCGAAGGCAAGCTGCGGGCCGTGCGCGACCGGCTCACCGGGGCCCACCCGGACGCCGTCGAGCCCGGGCTGCTGGTGGCCGACGCGTCCGATGCGGACTCGTTGCGCGAGGTCGCCGAGTCGGCGCGGGTCGTGATCACGACCGTCGGGCCGTACCTGGAGCACGGTGAACCGCTGGTCGCCGCCTGCGCCGCCGCCGGCACCGACTACGTCGACCTCACCGGGGAACCCGAGTTCGTCGACCGGATGTACCTGGCCCACCACGCCACGGCCGAGAAGACCGGGGCGCGGCTCGTGCACGCTTGCGGGTTCGACTCCATCCCGCACGACCTGGGTGCGCTGTTCACCGTCGGGCAGCTGCCCGACGACGTGCCGGTGACCGTGCGCGGGGTGGTGCGCAGCAACGCGACGCTGTCCGGCGGCACCTTCCACTCCGCGCTCGGGCAGTTCGCGCGGGCCAAGCAGATGCGCCAGGCCATGATCGAGCGCAAGCGCGTCGAGCCGCGACCGGAGGGACGCCGCGCACGGGCCCGGTCGGACAAGCCGCGACGCGACGCCGACCTGGGGTTCTGGCTGGTCCCGCTGCCCACGATCGACCCGTTCGTCGTGCAGCGCTCCGCGGCCGCGCGCGCCGACTACGGCCCGAAGTTCACCTACTCGCACTTCGCGGGCGTGAAGAACCCGGCCACGATCGCCGTCGCGGGTCTCGGGCTCGGAGCCCTCTTCGGCGCGGCGCAGATCCCGCCGCTGCGACGCCTGATCGCCTCGCGCCTCCCGCAGGGCGAAGGTCCTTCGCCGCAGCGCCGCGCCCGCTCCTGGTTCACCGTGGACTTCATCGGCGAGGCCGGCGGCCGCACCGTGCACACCCGCGTCAGCGGCGGCGACCCCGGCTACGGCGAGACCTCCAAGATGCTCGCCGAATCGGCCCTGTGCCTGGCCTTCGACGACAACCCGACCACCGCGGGTCAGGTCACCACAGCCACGGCGATGGGCGACAACCTCATCCCGCGCCTGGTCAACGCGGGCCTCTCCTTCGACGTCATCAGCTCGAAGTGACCCCCGACCAGGGGTGACCCGATTTCAACGGAAGTCGGGTCCCCGAATTCCATTGAAATCGGGTTCGTGGTGGGGGTGGGGAAGTTTTCATGAAAACTTCCCCCACCCCCAAAGAAGGCCACGGGACGGTTCGTCACCAGTGCAGCGGTGCCAGGTGCAGTCCGCCCTGGCCCCAACCCGCGCTGGTGATGGCGGTGGTGCCGTCGGGTTCGGTGATGACCTCGGCGGCGTGGGCGTCGATCCGCCCGACCTGGGAGTCGGGTGAGAAGCGGAACGGGTTGGCGCTGCGGTACACGCGGGTGTCCCGGTAGCCGGAGTCGCAGCAGACGAACAGGTACCAGCCGTCGGAACGCCGCACCACGAACGGGGATTCGGTGGGACCGCCGACATCACCCGTGCGCGGGTGCTCGAAGGCGACGTGCTTGCCGCTCCAGTTCCGCAGGTCCGTGCTGACCCGGTAGGCGACCTCGTGGGTGCCGCCCTCGGGCGTGCTGGTGGCCGTGTAGTACAGGACCCACAGCGGCCCGACCCGGGTGACCATCGGGTCCCGGGCGTCGAATCCGTCGGTGAACAGCGGGTTCGCGTCGCTGCGCGTCCAGCGCCACAGGTCCGTGGAGGTCGCCAGGTGCATGCGGTAGGCCGCGTGGTCCGGGGTGCCCGCCGCGTAGAACAGGTGGTAGACGCCGTCGACGAGCACCACGTGGGGCGCCCAGATGTGGCTCTCGCCGGCTTCCGGGTCTGCGGTGAGCGCGAAGGGCTGCTTGGTCCACGGGCCGCGCGGTGAGGGGGCGGTGGCGTGCCCGAAGTGCTTCTCGTCCAACGGGTTCGCCGGTTCGGCGTGGGTGATGGCGAAGACGTGCCACACACCGGTGCTCTCGTCGCGGATCAGCGTGTGGTCGTTGTAGTACCACTGCTCGTCCTCGCCGACCGACGGGTCGTAGACGTGGACGAACTCCCCGGCCGACACCGAGTTCTCGCCGGAGGCCGTGCCGGGTGCGGCGAGCTGGAGCACGACGAGCAGCGCCATCACCGAGCGGATCATCGCCGACCCCCACCTCGCCGAAACCGGATCTCCTCCCGGTATACGCCGGTGATCACCCGGGCCAACAGCGGTGGAACGGGTGAAACCGGTCAGACCCGGCGGTATTCCTCGTCGCTGACGTGGGCACCCCAGGTGACGACCTCGCCGTTCTCGTCGGCCTCCTGGATGGCGACGTGCGCCATGAAGCGGTCCGGGGTGGCGCCGTGCCAGTGCTCGTCACCGGGTTCGATGTGGACGACGTCGCCGGGGCGGATCTCCTGGACCTCGCCGCCGCAGGTGCGGGATCCCGCAGACGCGGGGAAGCGCCCGCCACCCCAAGCGGGGCAGGGCGAGTTGATGTGGATACCGCCGGTACCCCGCTCAGATCCCGAACAGGTCGGCCGCGTTGCCGGACGCGGCCACCACCACGACGACCTCTCCTCGTGTCGAAAACCCCGGTTTTCACGCGACGAAAACCGCGGTTTTCGACACGACGTTCGTCGCGGTTTCGACAGCGCGCGGGTTGTCGGGTCAGCGCTCGGGCTGGGTGCGATGCTCAGGGGATGCGGGCGACGGCGCCGTAGCCGAGGGGAGCGGCGACGTCGGAGGCCTCCGAGGGGTCGTCGCCGCGCCACTCGGGCAGGGTGACCAGACCGGGTTCGACGAGCGTCAGGCCCTCGAACCAGGGCAGGATCTCGGCGTGATCGCGCGGGTAGACCGGCTCGCCGGCGTCGGCGTAGGCCGAGCGCAGCCGCTGGACCTCCTCGCGCAGCGCGGGATCGGCGTGCTCGTCGGTCAGCGTGCTCACCGCGACGAGACTGCCCGGGGCCAGGTGCTGCCGGTAACCGCGGATCACCTCGGCGGGTTCCGGGTCCGGCAGGTACAGCAGCACGCCGATGACCAGCAGCGCGACCGGCTGGTCGAGGTCCAGCAGCCGTCGCGTCTCGGGGTGGTCGAGCACGAGTTCCCGATCCCGCATGTCGGCCCGGATGATGGTGGCGTCCGGGCGATCGTCGAGCAGCCCGCGGCTGTGGTGGTAGGCGACCGGCTCGTTGTCGACGTAGACCACGCGCGCGTCGGCGCCCTCGGCGATCTGGTGCGTGTTGCCGACGGTGGGGATGCCCGATCCCAGGTCGAGGAACTGCCGGACGCCCTGGTCGAGGCAGTGCTGCACGACGCGGCGGAGGAAGTTGCGGTTCAGCCTGGTCACGTTCGGCACGCTCGGAGCGATGGCCTTGACCTGCTCGGCGAACTCCCGGTCGGCGGCGAAGTTGCTGTGCCCGCCCAGGAAGTAGTCGTAGGCGCGGGCGGCACTCGGCTGAGTCGTGTCCAGAGACATCCCGGGACGTTCCCACGAGGACGGGCCCGCAGGCCAGCCGACGAATCGCCACTAGGGTGAGAACCGGACGGCATCGGAGGTGGAGGCGGGCATGGCCGGGACGACGCTCGACGAGCTGATGGCGGAGCTGGGGGGGCTCGACGACCCGAAGCGGCGCGAGGTCAACGCCCGGCACGGGGATGACCACGGCGTGAACCTCTCCGAGCTGCGCGCGATCGCCAAGCGCCTCAAGACCCAGCACGACCTGGCCCTCCGGTTGTGGGCCACCGGCGACACCGCGGCCAAGCTCCTGGCCCTGCTGATCTGCCGTCCGAAGTCCTTCGAGCGCGACGAGCTGGACGCGATGCTGCGCCAGGCCGGCAGCGTCAAGGCGCAGGACTGGCTCATCAGCTACGCGGTGAAGAAGAACCCGCACGTCGAGGACCTGCGCTCGACCTGGCTCGACGACCCCGATCCGGTGGTCGCCGCCGCGGGTTGGGCGCTCACCGCCGAGCGAGTGGTGAAGAAGCCCGACGGCCTGGACCTGTCCGGTCTGCTCGACACGATCGAAGCCGAGATGAAGGACGCCCCGGAACGCCTCCAGTGGCAGATGAACACCTGCCTCGCCCAGATCGGCATCGCTCACCCCGACCACCGCGCCCGCGCCCTCGACATCGGCGAACGCCTCCGAGTCCTGGAGGACTACCCGACGTCGAAGGGCTGCACCTCCCCGTACGCGCCGACCTGGATCACCGAGATCGTCCGCCGCGACGAAGCATAACTGTCGAGTGTTGACATCCAACAGTCGACATCTACATAGTGAGGCATCGCCGAAGAGCCGGAACCGTGGCGCACGGTGGTCCGGTGCAGCTCAGTGAGGAGTTGACGATGCGCCGGGACGACATCCCGATCATCGATGCCCACCAGCACCTGTGG
Source organism: Saccharopolyspora sp. ID03-671 (assembly GCF_045278815.1). Taxonomy (NCBI): domain Bacteria; kingdom Bacillati; phylum Actinomycetota; class Actinomycetes; order Pseudonocardiales; family Pseudonocardiaceae; genus Saccharopolyspora; species Saccharopolyspora sp. ID03-671. The sequence goes on along the minus strand of NZ_CP134054.1, from coordinate 588,214 downwards.
GATCTCGACGCGAACTACCACCCGTGGCTCAGCGACCAGGTCGGCCCGGCCGCGTGGGGGAGCTACGACGCGCTGCTGCGCAACTACACGCTCGACGACTTCCTGCGCGACGCCGAGGGCCAGAGCCTCGTCAAGGCCGTGCACCTCGACGTCGGCTGGGACCCGCGCGATCCGGTGGGGGAGACGCGCTGGCTGCAGAAGATCGCTGACGAGCGCGGATTCCCGCACGGGATCGTCGGTTACGCCGACCTGTCCCGCCCGGACGTCGCCGACGTGCTCGACGCCCACGCCGAGCACGCGAACTTCCGGGGCATACGGCAGTCGATGAACTACCACCCGGAGAAGGCCAAGACCTACCTGGACCGGCCGGAGGTCAGCCGCACGCCCGAGTGGCGACGCGGGTTCGAGGAGCTGCGCAAGCGCGAGCTGTCGTTCGACCTGCAGCTGTACCACCCGCAGATGCGGGAGTTCTTCGAGCTGGCCGCCGACTACCCGGACGTGCAGATCATCCTCAACCACACGGGGATGCAGGTCGACGGGCCCGACCACTTCCAGCCGTGGCGCGAGGGCATGAGCGTGCTCGCCCAGGCCCCGAACGTCGCCTGCAAGATCTCCGGGCTGGGCATGGGCGACCACGACTGGACCACCGAGTCGATCCGGCCCTACGTCGAGCACGCGATCGAGGTCTTCGGGGTCGAGCGGTGCATGTTCGCCTCGAACTTCCCCGTCGACAGCCTCTTCTCCAGCTACGGCGCGATCTTCGACGCCTTCCGGGAGATCACGCGGGACTTCTCGCGCGACGAGCGGATGGCGCTGTTCCACGACAACGCCGAGAGGTTCTACCGGCTCTGATCTTGACCTCCAGCGCGCTGGAGGTTCGACACTCGACGAGCCCGGCGTCGTCCGGCCGTCCCGCTCCGACCGGTCGACGGCGCCGGGCGACCTCTCAGCGGCACCTCCCCACCGCGGCGTAGCAGGCGGACCGCTCCGGGTGCTCGCCCGGCGGACCCTCGGGCCGCCACTCCACGGTGAACACCACGCCCGGCTCGACCAGGTCGAAGTCGCCCAGCAGCGCCTCGATCTCGCTTCGGCCGCGCAGCGTCATGGGGTTGCGGCTGTCGTCGAAGAACGGGGCCGCAGAGCGCATCTCGGGCAGATCGCTGGTCAGGTGCGAGGCGATGAAGTACGAACCCGGCGCCATGCGGGCGCGGTAGTCGCGCAGCAGGTGCTGCGGGTCCGACGCGTCGTTGACGTAGTGGAGCATGCCGACCATCAGCACCGCGATGGGCTGGTCGAAGTCGAGCAGCCGCAGGGCGTCCGGGTGTTCCAAGATCCGGTGCGGCGCGCGGATGTCCTCGTGCAGGAACGCGGTGTTCGGATCGTCGGCGAGCATGCTGCGCGCGTGGGTGACGGCGACCGGGTCGTGGTCGACGTAGACGACGCGGGATTCGGGAGCGATGTCCTGGGCGACCTCGTGCACGTTGCCGACGGTGGGAATGCCCGAGCCGAGGTCCAGGAACTGCCGCACCCCTCGGTCCAAGCAGAACCGCAGCGCACGGTGCAGGAACGCGCGGTTGGCCCGCGCGGCGTCGTTGAGGTGCGGGAACACCTCCAGCGCGGCGTCCTGCGCGCGCCGGTCGGTCTCGAAGTTGTGCGCGCCGCCGAGGGCGTAGTCGTAGATCCGCGCCACGCTCGGCTGGTTCCAGTCGATCTGCGAAGGAACCCAGTCCGGAACTCCCGCCACCGCTTCTCTCCTCGTCACGACTGCCGTTCGAGCAGCGGAGTATGGCACGCCGGGTGGTGCCGGGACCACGGTTCAGCGGTCGACGATCGCGGTGACGATCAGCCCGTCCTCGGCCAGCCAGCGGCCGTCGAACGAGGCCAGCGGCCTGCCCCGGGCGTCGTGGCCCTGTTTGAGGAGGCGGGCGTGGAAGGTGCCGTCCGGGGAGAGGGTGAGCTCGGCTTCCTCGAAGTCGAGCCACTCGCGGGTCAGCGGGAACCACGACTTGTAGACGGATTCCTTGGCGCTGAACAGGATCCGATCCCAGTGCGTCCCGCCCGGCAGACCCGAGAGCATGGCCCGCTCGGCCGGCAGCGACACCGCGTCGAGGACTCCGTCCGGCAGCGGCTCGTGCGGTTCGGCGTCGATGCCGATCGTGCGCACGTCCTTGTCCCAGGCGACCACGGCGGCCCGGTAGCCCGCGCAGTGCGTCATGCTGCCCACCACCCCCGGCGGCCAGCCCGGAGCACCGCGCTCACCCGGCAGGAGCGGGCCGACGGGTGCGCCGATCTCTGCCAGGGCGGTTCGGGCGCAGTGGCGGACCGCGGTGAACTCGCGACGCCGCTTGTCGACCGCGCGGGCGACCACCGCGGTCTCCTCGGCGAACAGCCGCGCCTCCGGCGGGTCGGTGAACAGCTCGTGCCGCGCGAGGTCGTCGGGCAGGACGTGTTCGAGCATCACGACTCCTCCGGGAACACGCGGCGCAAGAGTTCGTCGGGCAGGCCCCGCCGCTTCCACTCGCGCGGGTAGCCGATCGAGACCTCCTGGAAGCGGACGCCGTCGTGGAAGGTCGTGCGCGGGATGTGCAGGTGGCCGTAGATGACGGCGGCGGCGCGGTGGCGCAGGTGCCAGTCGGCGGTCCCGGTGGTGCCGCACCACTGCGCGAACTGCGGGTACCACAGCACGTCGGTGGGCCGGCGGACCAGCGGGTAGTGGTTGACCAGCACCGTCGGCAGGTCCGGGTCGCGGTCGGCGAGCCGCTTCTCGCTGTGGTCCAGGCGAGCCCGGCACCACGCGTCGCGGCTGGGGTAGGGGTCCGGGTGCAGCAGGAACTCGTCGGTGCACACCACCCCGGAGTCGTGCGCCACCGCCAGGGCCTCCTCCTTGGTGGAGGTGCCCGCGGGGCGGAAGGTGTAGTCGTAGCCCACGAACAGCGGCGCGATCGTGACCGGCCCGCCCCGGCCGGTCCACACCGGGAAGTCGTCCTCGGGCGTGACGACGCCGAGTTCGCGGCAGCGCCGCACCAGTTCGAGGTAGCGCGCCTCGCCGCGCAGCTGCAGCGGATCCTGCTTCGGCGTCCACAGCTCGTGGTTGCCGGGAACCCACACGACCTTCTCGAAGCGCCCGGCCAGCATCTCCAGGGTCCGGGTGATGTCGTCGGACATCTCCCCGACGTCCCCGGCGACCAGCAACCAGTCGTGATCCGAACCAGGCCGGAGTTCGCGCGCAATGTCCTTGTTCTCGCCCGCAGCGACGTGCAGATCGCTGACGGCCAGCAGTTCACCGGAACCCATGATCTCCCAACCCTACTCACCCAGAACCAGCACACCACCAGCGTTGATGTGCTAGGGGTGCCCCGGCTCCGGTGTTGTGGGCCGTTGCCGGCGGACGGTTTTTCCTCGAATCACCCATGATCAATGTCCGTTATGTCCGGTCAATTCGAGGAAAAACCGTCCCCTGGTGCGGAGCGCTCGGCTGCGGCGGGTGGTGCGGTGGTGATCGACGCCCCACTGTGGACCGCGGGGCGGGGTTGCGGTGATAACGTTCGCGCGGCTAACGAGTGGTCCGTCGGGCGGGTGCGGAGGTTCGGACGGGGAGTGGAGGTGAGGTGGTGAGTTCTCGGGTCGCGCTGTACGTCGGGGGGCTTCTGGGTCCCTTCGGGGGCGGGATCGTGGCCGCGATGCTGCCCGAGCTCGGGGCCGACTACGACGTCTCACCGGGCCTCGCCGCGAGCACGACCACCACCTACCTGCTGCCGTTCGCGCTGGTCATGCTCGTCTCCGGCAGCCTCGGCGAGCGGTGGGGCAGCAGCCGCACGATCCGGGCCGCCTACATCGGCTACGCCGTGGTGGCGGTGCTGGGAGCCGTGGCGCCCTGGTTCTGGCTGTTCCAGCTCACCCGCGTGCTGCAGGGCGTGGCCAACGCCTTCACCACGCCGCTGCTGCTGGCCAAGATCGCCGCGGGCACGCCGCAGCACCGGCTGGGCCGGGCGATGGGTGCCTACGGGGCGATGCAGGCCATCGGCCAGACCACCGCGCCGCTGATCGGCGGCCTCGCGGCCGAGAGCTCCTGGCAGCTCGCCTTCGTCGGCGTCGCGGTCGTCGCGGCGCTGCTGGCGGTCAGCCCGCTGCCGCCCGATTCCGGGCCCGCGGGTGAGCGCGAGCCGGGATTGCTGCGCGATGCCTGGACGCCGATCGTGCTGCTCAGCGGCGGGGTCGCGGGCGTCGCCTGGATGGCCTCGGCGGGCCTGCCGTTCCTGGTGTCCTTCCGCCTCGACGACGCCTTCGCGCTCAGCCCCGGCGCCCGGGGGCTCGCGCTGACCGCCTACGGCATCGCCGGGGTGCTCGCCGCCCGGCTCACCGGCGGCGCCGTCGACCGCTTCGGCGTGCGGGCCACGCTGATCACCGGCGTGCTCAGCGCCGCGATCGCCGTGACCGCCATCGGACTGGTCGAGTGGCTGCCGGTGGTCGTGCTCGCCTGGGCGCTGGCGGGGGTGTGCGGCCAGCTGATCCTGGTGGCCGTGAACGCCACCGTGCTCGGCGGTGTCGGAGGTGGTGGAGCGATCTCGGTGGTCACCGCGTGGCGGTTCCTCGGGATGTCGGCCTCGCCGGCGGTGTTCACCGCGCTCTACCGGCAGGACGCGGGACTGGGGTTCGGCCTGGCGGGCCTGCTGCTGGCACTTTTGATTCCCGTTGTTTCCATTTGGTGGCCCCGGACCCGACGAGCCGCGAGCTGAATCGTCGCAGCTCGTCGTGGATTTCCGACGTCGAGACGATCATTTCCCGCCATCTCTTCACCAGATTTGCGTCACCCAATGGTGATCCCTTCTGTGGCACGCTTCCCCCGTCTCGACCACGGGGAGAGGGAGCCATGAAGATCACCCGCTGGAAACCCGTCACGCTGTTATGCGGTGCGGTCCTGGTGGCCGCGCCGACCGCCGCCGTCGCGGTCGCCTCGCCGTCGCAGCCCAGCGCCGAGGACTACTACCAGGACGCGATCGGCAAGACCGGCCCCGAGCTGGAGGCCGCGCTGCACGGCATCATCAGCAACGGCGTCACCACGCTCGACTACGACGGCGTCTGGGACGCCCTCAAGGTCACCGACCAGGACCCGGCCAACCCGGCCAACGTCATCCTGCTCTACACCGGCCGCTCGCAGGCCGCGGACACCAACGGCGGCGACGCCGACCAGTGGAACCGCGAGCACGTCTGGGCCAAGTCCCACGGCGACTTCGACACCGTTCCCGGCCCGGGCACCGACGTGCACCACCTGCGTCCCACCGACGTGTCGGTCAACGCCGACCGCGGCAACAAGGACTTCGACATGGGCGGCACCGAGTCCGAGGAGGCGCCGGGCAACTTCACCGACGACGACTCGTGGGAGCCCCGCGACGCCGTCAAGGGCGACGTCGCCCGCATGATCTTCTACATGTCGGTGCGCTACGAGGGCACCGACGGGTTCGCCGACCTGGAGGTCAACGACCAGGTCGGCAACGGCAGCAACCCCAACATCGGCAAGCTCTCGGTCCTCAAGCAGTGGAACGAGCAGGACCCGCCGGACGACTTCGAGAAGCACCGCAACGAGGTCATATTCACCGACATCCAGCACAACCGGAACCCGTTCGTCGACCACCCGGAGTGGGTCGAGGAGATCTGGTGAGGTTTTCGGACTCCGCTGGCTGGTTTGCTTAGCGGTGCGGGTAGGGGAACCTCAGACGTCCTCCGGCTCCGGGATCCGAGACTGATGTATGCCAATACACGGCGTGTCGGCTGTCCTCACCAGAGAACGTCTGAGAACCCCCGGCGGTGCCGGTTGCTCAGGTGGTGCAAGGAGAAAGCGACTCCGTCGCTTGGCTGCGCTGCTCGGGCCGGTTGACGTTCAGCCCGGGACGACTCCGTCCGCGACGAGTCCCGCGTGGATCGCTTCGCTGACGACCTGCAGCGAGGACATGGGCCGGATCATCACCGTGAAGGTGCTGATCCGGTCTTCCGCGTCGAGGTGGATGAGGTCGATGCCCTCGACCTGCTTTCCGTTGACCACCGTGCGGAAGTGCAGCACGTGCGCCTCGGTCTCGTCCCCGGCGGGCGTCCGGCCGCGACCGGGGAAGTCGCCGACGTAGCGGAATTCCTCGAAAGTCCGCTGCAGCACCCGGAACAGCGCGCGCACGGTGTCGATGCCCTCGAACGGCGTGAACTTCACCGGGCTGAAGAACCGGATGTCGTCGGTGAACTCGTTCACGGCGGCGTCGAAGTCGCCCGCCTCGATGGCGGCGCGGAAGCGGTCTGCGGCGTTCATGCCCTCATCCCCGTTGATCGTCGTCGAGTGCTCGGATCGCGTCCTCGCACCACTCCAGCAAGGCCTGCTCGGTGCGGATCCCGCCGCGCAGCACCAGGTGCTGGTGCAGCGCCTGCCCGGTGAGCTTCGCGGGATCGCCGAAGTCGCGGCGCTCGATCTCGCGGTACAGCGACAGCCGCTGGACGTGCAGGTCGCGCTGCCGGGCGAACTCGTCGCGCACCTTCGCGACATCGCCGAACGACGCGCCGCGCAGCTTGACCGTCAGGTCGTTGCGAGTGGCGGCCGGTTCGGCGATCCAGCGCCTCAGTTCCTCGGCCCCGGCGTCGCTGACCCGGTAGACCTTCTTGTCCGGCCGCTTGAGCTGGGCGACCTGGTCGCAGTCGACCCAGCCGAGCTCGACCATGCGCTTGAGGCTCCGGTAGATCTGCTGGTGGCTGGCCGCCCAGAAGTACCCGATCGACTTGTCGAACCGGCGCGCGAGCTCGTAGCCCGAGCCCGCGCGTTCCCGCAGCGACACCAGGATCGCGTACTCCAGAGACACCGGCGGTCTTCCTCTCAGCTCGCGATGAGCTTCCCGAGCCGGTTCCGGACGAGCTCGCCGGATTCGGTGACGATCCGGTCGACCAGCTCGGCCACGGTCGGCACGTCGTTGATCAACCCCTGGACCATACCGACGCTCCACACGCCCAGCTCGGTGTCGCCCTGCTCGTAGACCTGACGACCGCGCGCCCCGGCCACCAGCTCGCGGATGTCCTCGAACTGCGCGCCGTCGTCGAGCTTGGCGACGACCTCGCGGCTCACGGAGTTGCTGGCCACCCGCGCGGTGTTGCGCAGCGGCCGGAAGATCAGCTCGGTGTCGCGCTCACCGGCCTCGGTGATGCGCTTCTTGACCTCGTCGTGGATCGGGGACTCCTGGGTGCACATGAACCGGGTGCCCATGTTCACCCCGTCCGCGCCAAGGCTCAGCGCGGCGACCAGGCCGCGCGCGTCGGCGAAACCGCCGGAGGCGATGATCGGGATGTCGAGCTCGTCGGCGGCCCGGGGGATGAGCACCAGGCCCGGGATGTCGTCCTCGCCGGGGTGCCCGGCGCACTCGAAGCCGTCGATGCTGACCCCGTCCACGCCGAGCTGCTGGGCCTTGAGCGCGTGCCGGACGCTGGTGCACTTGTGCAGGACCTTGATCCCGGCGGGCTTGAACGCGGCGACCTGATCGGCGGGGTTGGACCCGGCGGTCTCCACGACGGTGATGCCGGACTCGATGATCGCCTGCCGGTACTCGGCGTAGGGCGGGGGAGTGATCGAGGGCAGGATCGTCAGGTTCACGCCGAAGGGCTTGTCGGTGAGCTCCCGGCAGCGCGCGATCTCCTTGACCAGGTCTTCGGGCGTGGGCTGGGTCAGGGCGGTGATCATGCCCAGCGCGCCGGCGTTGGCCACCGCGGCCACCAGCTCGGCGCGGCCGACCCACTGCATGCCGCCTTGCACGATGGGGTGCTCGACGCCGAACTCCTCGGTGAACCTGGTTCGCAGCACGCTGCTCACTGCCCTTCTCAACTCGAACCGCTCCAACCGGACCGGACGCTACTATGCACCGAGTTGCAATGCAACGAGTTGCATAGGGTGCGACGAGAACGCCCCCGGCCGCGAGACCGGGGGCGCGGGATCAGAAGTTCACGTAACCGCCGTCGACGGTCAGCGCGTCCGCCGTGTGGAACGCACTCGCCGGGCTGGCCAGGTAGACCGCCAGCGCGCCGAAATCGTCCGGCCTGCCCCACCGGCCGACCGGCATCCGCGGCAGCACCTTCCGCTGGAACCCCTCCGACTCCAGCATCGGATCCGCCAGCGGGGTGCTCACCCAACCCGGCAGGACCGCGTTGGCGCGGATCCCGTGCCGGGCGAGCTCGATCGCGATCGACTTGATCATCGATACCAGCGCGCCCTTGCTCGCCGCGTAGGCCTGCCCGCGCGGCTGGCCCTGCCGGGCCGCCAGGCTGGAGGTGCCCACCAGGCTGCCGCCCTCGCCCTGGGCCACCATCTGCTTCGCCGCCGCCCGCAGCGTCAGGAACGCCCCGTCCAGGTCCACCCGCGTGACCCGGCGGAACTCGCTCAGGTCGGTCTCCAGGAAACGACTCCCGACCCCGCCGATCCCGGCGTTGGCGAAGCAGGAGTCCAACCGCCCGAACTCCTCGACCGTGCGGGCCATCGCGGCCTCGACCTGCTCCTCGTCGCCGACGTCGCAGCGCACGGCGAGCACCTTCCCGCCGTGCTTGTCCAGCTCGCGCGCCGCCTTCTCGTTGCGCTCGGCGTTGGTGCCCCACACGCACACCCCGGCACCGGCCGCCGCCAGCGCGTCGGCCATCGCCAGACCGATGCCCGAGTTGCCGCCGGTGACCAGGGCGACGTGCCCGGTCAGGTCGAAAGGATTGGCCTCGTTGCTCACGTGAGTGCTGCCTCCCGGTCGTGACTACTTGCGGTACTCGGCGCGCAGGGTCGTCTTGAGGACCTTGCCGCTGGGGTTGCGGGGGAGCTGCTCGACCAGCCGCACCTGCCGGGGCCGCTTGTAGCCGGCCAGCCGCGCGCGGCACCAGGTCTCGATGTCGTCCTCGGTCGGCGGATCGGCCGGGTCGCGCGGGGCGATCACCGCCAGCGGCGTCTCGCCCCAGCGCTGGTCCGGCACCCCGATCAGCGCCACCTCGCCGACCTTCGGGTGCCCCGACAGCGCTTCCTCGACCTCGGCGCAGTAGATGTTCTCCCCGCCGGAGATGATCATGTCCTTCTTGCGGTCGACCACGTAGATGTAGCCGTCGTCGTCCTGGCGCACCAGGTCACCGGAGTGGAACCAGCCGCCGCGGAAGGCCTCCGCGGTCTCCTCCGGCTTGTTCCAGTACTCCCGCATCACCGTCGGCCCCCGGTAGACGATCTCGCCCACCTCGCCGCGCGGCACGTCGTTCATCTCGTCGTCGACGATGCGCACCTCGACGTTGATCATCGGCGTGCCCACCGAACCGATCTTGCGCAGCGCGTCCTCGGCCCGCAGCGCCGTGGTCACCGGCGAGCACTCGGTCTGGCCGAACACCGTGCTCAGCTCCGCCTGCGGGAACGTCTCCATGATCTGGCGCAGCAGCGTCGTCGACGCCGGCGCCGCGCCCCAGCTGATCCGCCGCAGCGCCGAGAGATCGCGCTCGCCGATGTCGGGCAGCGAGCAGATCGCCTGCCACTGGGCGGGGACGAAGAAGCAGCCCGAGATCCGCTCCCGCTCCAGCATCTCGACCGTCTCGCGCGGGTCGAACCGGCCCGACGACGACAGCACGATCCGCCCGCCGCGCAGCAGCGGCCCCAACATGCCCGATACCCCGGCGATGTGGAACAGCGGCACGCCCACCAGGTACACGCGGTCGTCCTCCGAGACCCCGTTGTGCACCAGCAGGCTGAAGGTGTGCATCAGCAGGTTGTGGTGCGTCAGCACCGCGCCCTTGGGGCGGCCGGTCGTGCCCGAGGTGTACATGATGAACGCGGGCGACTCCTGCTCCACGTCCAGCTCGTCGTGCTCGGCCGAGGCCGTCGCCAGCGCCTCCTCGAACTCCACCGACCCCGGACCCGCGTCGCCACCGCCGATGACCAGCGCGGACCTCGCGTCCGGGGCCTGCTCGCGGGCCTTGGCCACGGTGTCGGCCAGCGCCGTGTCGGTGATCACCGCTGCCGCCCCGCTGTCGTTGAGGTGGTAGGCGATCTCGTCGGCGACCAGCCGGAAGTTGATCGGCACGCAGATCGCGCCGATCCGCGAACCGGCCACGTAGGACTCGATGGTCTCCAGGTGGTTGAGCGTGGCCACCGCGTAGCGGTCGCCCGGGCGCACGCCCCGGTCGCGCAGGGCGTTGGCCAGGCGAGTCACGCGCTCGTCGAACTCGGCGTAGCTGCGGGAGACCTCGCCGTGCCGCAGCGCGATCTCGTCGGGAATCTTTCGGGCATGGCGCGCGATCTGATCGCTGATCGTCATGCCCCTGCCGGGCAGTGCGGACATCGTCACCTCGCCGTTGAGGGGGGATGGGCCGATGAGGGGGATGGGCCGATGAGCGTTGATGGGCCGTGGTCGGGCTCACTCATCCTGCGGTCCGGGACGGGGGCGGTCAAGGCGAAGTTTGTTCGGTTTGTCGTCGGCGAGGTAACCAACTTCACCTCGTGCGCAGGGGTTTCGGGGCTCCGGCCGGTTCCGGTCCCGATCTCCGCCGTGCGAGGCTGATCGGCGGAAGTGGTCCGAGCCAATGCCGCGCCGAGCCGAGGTCGCGGCGGGCCGATGTCGCGCCCGGGGAGCCAGCGGAGAGTGACCGTCACCGACAAGCCGTTCGAGCTGAAAACCGTTGCCCTGGCCGCCTTCGGGCCCACCCTGCTGTTCGCCACCGGCGAGGGCGCGATCCTGCCGATGATCCCGCTGATCGCCGCCGACCAGGGCGCCGGTCTCGGCGCGCTCGGGCTCATCGCCGCCATGATCATGGTGGGCGAGCTCGTCGGCGACCTGCCCAGCGGAGCGCTGGTGCAGCGGCTCGGCGAGCGCACCGCGATGATTGTCGCCTCGCTGGTGTCGGTCGCGGGACTGCTCGGCTGCTACTTCTCCACCAACCCCTGGGTGCTGGGCGCCTGCGTGTTCGTCGTCGGCCTGTCCACCGCCGTGTTCGCGCTGGCCCGGCACGCGTTCATCACCACCAGCGTGCCGCTGCGCTACCGCGCCCGGGCGCTGAGCGTGCTCGGCGGGCTCTTCCGCGCCGGCTACTTCATCGGCCCGTTCGTCAGCTCGCTGGTGCTGGCGCTCAGCCCCGAGAAGCGCTCGGTGTTCCTGGTGCACGTCGGCTTCGCGCTGGCCACGCTCGTGCTGCTGCTGTGCACCGGCGACCTCGGAGGCGCCGACGAGGGCGAGCGGCGCGAGAGCCGCGACGGACTGCTGCCCACCATGAGCCGCCATCGCGGCGTGCTGCTGCGGATGGGTTCCTGCGCCGCGCTGCTCGGCGGCCTGCGCGCCTCGCGCAACGTCGTGCTCCCGCTGGTCGCGGTCGCCGCCGGGCTCCCGGCCTCGACCACGGCGCTGATCATCGGCATCGCCGGGGGCATCGACTTCGCGCTGTCCTACACCTCCGGGCAGATCATGGACCGCTGGGGACGGCTGTGGGCGGCGGTGCCGTCGATGACCGGGCTGGCCATCGGCCACGCGCTGCTGTTCGCCGTCACGGACGTGCCCACCTTCGCCGCCGTCGCGATGCTGCTCGGTCTGGCCAACGGCACGAGCAGCGGCATCCTGATGACCCTCGGCGCCGACCTCGCCCCGCAGTCCGGGCCCGCGCCGTTCCTCGGCGCCTGGCGCTTCACCGGCGACTTCGGCCAGGCCGCCGGACCGCTGATCATCTCCGGGCTCACCGCCCTGGCCGGGGTCGGACTAGCCGGGGCCGGGATGGGCGTCCTCGGCCTCCTCGGCGCCGGTCTGCTGCTGCGGTACACGCCGCGCTACGTGCCGCGCCGACCCGCGATGGGCTGACCGGGTGATCGTTAGCTGGAACACATGGCCCGCGTGGTGGAGTGATCGCTGGGCACACCGGATGATCGAATTGGTCGAACACCTCGCCGAGAAGGGGGAGTCGGGTGTCGGCTAAGAAGAAGACGCCGGTGTGGATGACGGTCGTCGCTGCGATCGCGCTGGGAGCGATGTGGCTGGTCTTCGAATCGGGACTGCTCGATTCGAAGGTCAGCGCGTCCTCCGGCCCGGCCGGTGACCAGCTCGCGCAGCTGAAGGTCGCCCCGGCGGGCTCGATGACCGGGTACTCGCGGGAGAAGTTCAAGCACTGGATCCCGCAGCCGGACGCCGGGAAGAACTGCAACACGCGCGAGGCCGTGCTGGCCCGCGACGGGCAGGGCGTCAAGTCCAACAACGCCTGCGAGGTCACCTCCGGCTCGTGGACCAGCCTCTACACCGGGGAGAAGGTCAGCGACGCCAAGGGCGTCGACATCGACCACATGGTTCCGCTGGCCAACGCCTGGCGCAGCGGCGCGAACAAGTGGGACGACGCCAAGCGCCAGCAGTTCGCCAACGACATGAGCCTGCCGCAGCTGGTCGCCGTGGACTCCAGCTCCAACCGCAGCAAGGGCGACCAGGACCCGTCGACCTGGAAGCCCACCGCCCAGGGCCAGTGGTGCGTGTACGCCACCGACTGGATCCAGGTCAAGAACAGCTACGCGCTCACCGTCACCGACGCGGAGAAGAAGGCCCTCTCCGAGATGCTCGCCACCTGCAAGTGACCGGTGGGGTCACGCGAGGTGGTGGGGGTGGGGGTGGGGAAGTTTTCATGAAAACTTCCCCACCCCCATGATCACCCGCCCAGGGCCTGCTTCGCGCCCGGGTGCATGGGCACCGGGTCGGTCTTGGTCGCGTCGTCCCTGTTGATGAGCTTCGCCGAGGGGTGGACGGCCTCCAGCTCGGGCTTCTTGTCGAACACCAGCCTGGTCACCGCGCAGGCGTTGTTGGCCGGGAAGTCGTCCCGCACCACCAGCAGGTTCGGCACCTGCACCGTCGGGACGTCCGCGGCCTGGCCGTAGGTCGCCGCCGGGATCGTGCCCTGCTCGTAGACGTCGCTGATCTTGTTCAGCTCCGGCAGCTGCGGGGTGACGTCGACGAACTTCACCGCCCCGCCCAGCGTCGTGGTCAGATCCGTGATCTCCGGGGTCGGCAGCCCACCGGACCAGAAGAGCCCGTCGAGGGTGCCCGACTTCATCCCGTCCACCGACTTGCTCAGCGACAGCCGCTGCGCCTGCACGTCGGCCGCCGGATCCAGGCCCGCCGTCTGCAGCAACCGGTTCGCGATGACCTCGGTGCCCGACTTCGGCGAGCCCGTCGAGATCCGCTTGCCGCGCATGTCCGCCACGCTGTTGATCCCGGAATCGGCCTTGACCACCACGTGCGTGGAGTTCGGGTAGATCCGGCTCAACGCCTGGATCGACTGCGGCTTGCCGTCGAAGGCGTCCTTGCCCGCGACCGCGTCGGCCGCGGTGTCGGCAAGCGTGAACGCGATGTCGTAGTCGCCGGCCACCAGCTGCTGGATGTTCTGCACCGACGCACCCGTCTCGGCCGCCGTCGCCCGCAGCTTGCTGTTCTGGCTGATCACCTGCGCCAGACCGCCGCCCAGCACGTAGTAGACCCCGCCGGTGTTGCCGGTGGCGATCGTCAGCCGCCCGTCACCGGCCTCGCACGACGTCGCCTGCCCGGCGGCGGGTTCCTGCACCTGCTTGCCGCCGCAGCCGGTGAGCACCAGCGTCGCGGCGGCCGCGGTCGCCAGCAGTGTCCTAATCCGCATCGAGTTCCTCCTTGAACTGCGACTCCGTGAACCGGGCCTTGCGCCGGAACGCCAGCTGAGCCACCAAGCCCAGCGCGCAGAAACCGAGACCCACCGCCACCACCGGGGGTTCGAGGTAGAGCAGGCACAGCGCGCCCGGTGCGAACAGCAGTCGCACCGGGACCGGCACCGGGCCGAACAGCCAGCCACCGGTGACCACGCTCAGCGCGCCCACCGCCACGACCGAGGCCGCCAGCACCCACAGCACCGTCACCGCGTCGGTCTGCAGCAGCAGCGCCGCGCCGTTGTCGGTGAGCACGAACGCGATCGGCACCAGGAACGCGGGCAGCGTGTACTTCCAGGCCTGCATCATCGTGGGGATCACCCGGCCGCCGGTGATCGCCGCGGCGGCCACCGCCGCCAGCGCCGTCGGCGGCGTCACCTCGGACAGGACCGCGTAGTAGAAGATGAACATCGCCCGCTCGGCGTCGGCCACGCCGAGCTCGCCCAGCGCCGGGCCGATCACCACCCAGGCGATGATGAACGAGGCCGTCACCGGCACCGCCAGGCCCAGCACGCCCACGGCCAGCGCCGAGAACACCACCGTGAGCACCAGGATCACCGTCGGGTCCTGCGAGATCGCGTTGGCCGCCTGCACCAGCGCGTCGGCCAGCTCCTGACCGAGGCCCGTCTTGGTGATCGTCGAGGTGATGATGCCCGCGGCCGCGCACACCGCCACCACCGGCAGCGCCCCGCGCACCCCGATCGACAGCGCGTCGACCATGCCGCGCGCCCAGTCCAGCACCGCCCGGCCGGGGCCGTCGGTGGCCCGCACCAGGTTCGACACCAGCGCGAACAGCGCCGCCACCCCGGTGGCGTAGACGACCGCGGCGAACGGCGGGATGTTCAGCGCCAGGAACACCACGATGATCGCCAGCGACAGGAAGTGATAACCCCCGCGCAGCAGCAGCTTCCACGCGCTGCCGCGCTCGATGTCGACGGCCTCGGCGCCGAAGCGCCGCGCGTCGGCCTCCACAGAGAACACGATGCCCAGGTAGTACAGCAACGTCGGCACGCACGCCCAGATCAGCACCGTCAGGTACGAGGTCTGCAGGTACTCCGCGATGATGAACGCCGCCGCGCCCAGCGTCGGCGGCGACAGGATCGCCCCGATGCCCGAGGCCGCCAGCAGACCACCGGCGTTCTCCTGCGGGTAGCCCGCGCGGCGCAGGATCGGCCAGGTGATCGACCCCAGGCTCACGGCCGTCGCCGTCCCCGACCCGGACACGGTGCCCAGCAGGAAGCCCGACAGCACCGCGGTGCGGCCGGGAGCGGTGCGGGAGCGCTTGAACGCGGCGAAGGAGAAGTCCACGAAGAACTGCCCGGCGCCCGAAGCCGACAGCACCGCGCCGTAGAGCGTGAACAGCACGATGTAGCTCGCCGCGACGTCCAGGGGAGTGCCGTAGAAACCGCTGGCATCGTTGTACAGCGCGTTGATGATCTGGCCGAAGTCCACCCCGGCGTGCGCGATTCCCCAGTTCTGCGGCAGGAAACCGCCGTAGTAGGCGAAGGCCACGAACGCCGCGCAGATCACCGGCAGGATCCAGCCCGTGGTGCGCCGCGTCGCCTCCAGCACCAGCAGCAACAGCAGCGAGCCCGCCACCACGTCCAAGGTGGACAGGCCGCCCTGCCGGTCGAGGAACGCGTCGAAACCGCCGGAGAGCGGCAGCACCGGGTAGAAGCTCACCAGCAGCGTCAACGCCGACAGCACCCAGTCGTACCAGGCGGGATCGTCGCGCTCACCGGCTCCGCGCCTGCCACCGGGCCGGTAGGACAGGAACACCAGCGGCAGCGTGCATCCCAGGAAGATGACCAGGTAGAACTGGTTGCCCTTGGTCAGCGGGAAGAACACCTGCCGCAGCACCAGCAGCGCCACCGCCAGGGCCACCAGGTACACCAGGAGCTCCGGGCGGCGGGAGAGCCGGCGCGCCGGTTTCTCCTCGTCGTGGGTCGCGGCGATCTCGCCTGGATCGTCGGTCTCGTCGGGAAGTCGTTCGTGCTCAGGCCGCGTCGCCCGGCTCATCCTTCGCCCTTTCGGCCCGTGGTTCCGAGGCCGGGTGCGACCGAGGTCACCTCCCGGAGGGCACAGGATGCTCGGGCGAACGGGGGAAGTCCAGAGCCCGACTCGCCCGGTTTCACGCGCTACGAAGACGTGACAGGACTTCTATGCTGGGTCGCATGGCGAAGTACTTCGACGTGCATCCGGACAACCCGCAGCCGCGCTCGATCGGGCAGGTGGTGGACATCCTCCGGGAGGACGGACTGATCGCCTACCCCACGGACTCCTGCTTCGCGCTGGGCGCTCAGCTGGGCAACAAGGACGGCATGGACCGGATCCGCGCGATCCGGCACCTCGACGACCGGCACCACTTCACGCTGGTGTGCCAGAACTTCGCGCAGCTCGGCCAGTTCGTCATCATCAACAACGCCGTGTTCCGCGCGATCAAGGCCTCCACACCGGGCAGCTACACCTTCATCCTGCCCGCCACCAAGGAGGTTCCACGTCGGCTGCTGCACCCCAAGAAGAAGACGGTCGGCGTCCGCATCCCCGACCACGTGGCCGCGCAAGCGCTGCTGGCGGAGCTGGGGGAGCCGATGCTGTCGAGCACCCTGCTGCTGCCCGGCGAGGAGGAGCCGATGACGCAGGGCTGGCAGATCAAGGACGAGTTGGACCACCAGCTCGACGCGGTCATCGACTCCGGCGACTGCGGCGTCGAACCCACCACGGTCATCGACTTCTCCACCGACGAGCCGGAGATCGTGCGCGTCGGCGCCGGCGACCCGTCCCGCTTCGAGTGATCAGGCGCTGAAGCGCTCGGCCGCCGGAAGCCGGATTCCCCTGGCCTCCAGGCGCGGCAGCACCTCGGCGACGAAGTCCTCCAGTTCGCCGAGGTAGTCCAGGAACGCCAGCGACATCCCCGACAGGCCCGCCTTCGCGTAGCGCTCGATCTCGTCGGCCACCTCCTGCGGGGTGCCGATGAGCGGGCAGGTCCCGTGCCCCGCGGCGAAGCGGGTGCGCAGGGTGTCCATGATGTCGTTGGCGAAGGACCGGGCGTACATGCCCTGCAACCGCATCAGCTCGTCGACGGCCTCCCGGTCGGCGTTCTCCTCGGCGTAGTGCCGCAGGAACTCCTCGGCCTCGGCCCGCGTCCGGCGGCACACCACGAACGCGGGCGCCATCACCCCGACGTCGCGGCCGCAGCGGGTGCGGGCGTCGGCGCGCAGCTCGGCGACGACCTGGGCGCCGTGGTCCGGGTCGCTCAGCGCGGTGAACACGAAGTCGGCGTTGCGCGCGGCGAACGCGCGGCCCTGCGGGCTGGACCCGGCGTTGAGCAGCGGCAGCGCTCCGTTGATCGGCTTGGGGGCGGCCTCGACGCCCCTGAGGTCGAAGAACCGTCCGGGCAGGTCGAACCGCCCCTCGCGGGTCCACAGCGCGTGCACGTGGTCCCACCACTCCTGGGCCAGCGCGTACCGGTCGTCGTGGGACTCGGGCAGCTCCAGTCCCATCGCCCGGTACTCGGGCTCGTTCCACCCCGCGACGACGTTGAGCCCGGCCCTGCCCTGCCCGACGTGGTCCAGGGTGGCCAGCTGCTTGGCGCTGACGACCGGGTGGTTGAAGGCGGTGTGGACGGTGGCGAAAACGGTGATCCGGCGGGTCGCGGCGAGCAGCCCGGCGGCCCAGGGGACCGGTTCGAGGACGCTCTCGTGGAACCCGGAGGTGCCGGGGTAGCCGATGAAGCGGGCGATGGGCAGCAGGAAGTCGAGCCCGGCCTCGTCGGCCAGCCGCGCGAGCGCGAGGTTGTCGGCCCAGCTCGCGCCCCACCGGTCGGCGACGGTGGTGATCGCGAGTCCGCCGGAGCAGTTGGGTGAGAACAGGCCGAGCTTGAAGTCCGGACTGGTGAGCAGCGTGCTGGACATCCGTCCCTCCTCATTCGGTTGTGAATCGATTTCAGCTTGAAGCGGAGGGTGGAGACAAGATCGGGTTCATCACGGAACGAGGTCGGATCGGAAGAACGGGAACGGCGGAAAAATGTGACGCCGGTCACGGCACGCTCGGGTGATAGTGGGAGACGTGTCCACGAGGGACCGTGTAGTGTTCGTGGCGGTCGTATTTTTCTGGGGTCGTGTTCGCGCACACTCGCAGGATGGTGATGCGGGCGTGCTGCTTTCTGGTTGTAGCTGGACAAGTCGCCGTTCGTTCAGCGGCCCAGGTCGTCACGCAGTGTGACGGTCTGATGTAGTACCGGCTCCCAGAAGGAGAGAGCAAGCATGGCACAGGGAACCGTGAAGTGGTTCAACTCGGAAAAGGGCTTCGGCTTCATCGCCCCGGACGACGGTGGCCCGGACGTGTTCGTCCACTACTCGGCCATTGACGCCCGCGGCTTCCGCAGCCTCGACGAGGACCAGAAGGTGACCTACGAGGTCAGCCAGGGCCCGAAGGGCCCGCAGGCGGCCGACGTCCGCGTCATCTGAGCACGGCGTCTCGCGTAATACCGGGACGGGCTTCCGCTTGAGGTAGGCCGTCCACTTCACAGAGCCGGTCACACGGCCCGCAGACAAGAGACCCCGCATTCACCACGAATGCGGGGTCTCTTGCGGTTCACCCGGCCCGATGCGGCGCGGCTAGTCGGTGATCGGGACGCGGCGCAGCCGCGCGGCCACGTGCGGGGTCATCGGCTCGCCCACCATCGCCCGGCTCTCGGCGCAGTCCAGGACGTCGCGGTCGAGGGAGTAGCGGCGCTGCGCGGCCCGGACCTGCTTGGCCGTGGCGGTGCCCAGCACCGTCTCGGTCTCCAGCCGCCAGGTCCCGGCCTCGGCCGAGCCGTAGAACACCTCCAGCAGGCCGGTGGCGTGGGTGAGCAGCAGTTCGAGGCGTCCCTCGGTGCCGGGTCGCCAGAATCCCGTCTCCCAGGCCGCCGGGCGCAGCACCCGGCCCTCGCTGTCGAGCAGCCACGCCCGCGCCTGGTGGCGCAGGAACGGGCGGCCGTCGTGGGAGATCGTCAGCTGCTGCCCGAAGCGGAACGGGCCGTCGATGGTGGGGTAGTCGACCTCTCCCTCGCCGTGCCAGACGCCGACCAGCTCGCGCAGCGGCGCGCAGGTCTCGTGCAGCGGCGGTCCGTCGGTCAGGTCGGTGGTGTCGGCCGGGATGGGCTGGCGGAACTGCTCGGGAAGGTTCACTGGGCCGAGCCTAGGAGCGGGCGCGCGAGGCGGCGTCGGCGGCACGCGGGCGTACCGGCATCTCGGAAATCCACAGTGGACTCGAAGGGCGCGTCCTTGTCGCGGGCGGCACGGCTGTGCTTGTGTGCTGGTGTGTACCGGATCTACTGCTTCCAGAGGCTCTCCGTGACCGTCGAGGGCGTCGACTTCCTCGACCCCGCCAAGGCGGGGGAGGCGGACGTGCGCGAACGCGGAGTGCGCCTGGAGCTGCGCAGGCTGACCGAATCGGCCGAGGCCGGTTCCGTCTACGCCTCCCGGGCGGCCTGGCTCAGCCGCGGCGTCTGCCGCTTCGACCTGCTGGAATCGCGTCCGCACGCGGCCGACCGGATGCACTGGCACCCGGAGATGTCCGACGGTGAACCCGGCGACCGCGTCTTCGACCCCGACCTCTCGGCCGATCCGATCGGCTGGCTGGTCCGCGTCCTGGGCGATGTGACCCCGCTGCTGCGCCGAGCCGGTCTCGACCCCGACGAGCACGCGGCCGACGTCGCAGCGATCGCCGACTGCGCCGGGGAGGTCACCGAGGCCGCGGGCAGGCTGCTCGCCGAAGCGCGCAAGCCGTGGCCCGAGGTCCGCCGCGACCACCGCGGCCTCGCCGAGGTCAACCTCTGATGACCGCTCCGCGGTCGCTCTGAACGCGCCTCCGCCGCGTTCATCGTCAACCCCCGGAAACCCGGCGGAACCGGTACGAATCGCGAGCGCGTTTCGCGATGCTTCCCGAGCGGGTGACTTCACCGAAGCGGTGGGGCGGCGTCCGCATCGGGGCGCGAACTTCGGGTGGGTGGCGGTCTGACCGCAACCCCGGACCTCGCGCGCGCGGCGAGCTCACGTGGGCCCCGGAGCCCGTTCTCCAACGGGCTCCAGCTACTCCGTTCGCGGGTCCGCGACATGACGCACCGTGATTGCGGACCTGCGAGGGGTGGCGTGGTCGGCCGATTTACGCCCGGTTATCGTTTGTGCAACGACGCTGCCACCCGGCGGGCTCACCATATTTTCCCATCGAGCAGTCATGAGCCGGGTCCAGAGGATCTGCGTCGCCGAGAAAGAGGAAACCTCCCATGGTGCGTGCTGTCGGAACGTTGGCCGTTGTCGGTGCCGGAGTCGTCGGTTTCTGGGTCGGGTATCTGTTCGACGCCCGTCGCAACCCGATGGCCGCGGACCTCGAACCCGCCCTCGCAGCCTGATCGTCCGCGCGAAAGCCCTGCGCAGCCGCGCGAACAGCACCCACCCGGCATCCCCGGCGGTGCCCGTTCGCGGCTTCTGCCGCTGCCAGCCGTCGCCGTCGCGTCACCACCGTTTAAGCTCTGCGAGGAGCAGACCTGCGAGGTGAGGTGGCGAGCGCGTGAGTCAGCGTTCGACGTGGTTCACGCGTCGTGACCCGGCGCGCAGACGTGCGCGCGTGGTGGCCGCGGTGCTCGGCCTCCTGTCGGCCGTGCTCGCGGTCCTGGTGCCGTTGCTGCCGGTCGACCACGAGATCACCACGCTGAAGTGGCCGACGGCCCAAGGCACCCGCTCGGTGTCCGCTCCGCTGCTCAGCCACGAACCCCTCTGGCTCAACGCGACCGTTCCCTGCGCCTCGGCCCGCAGCCTCGACGACCGGGTCAACGGCGCCGCCTCGCTGCTGGCCACCAACGCGCCCTCGGGCAGCTACGGCGGCCTGACCGGGATGAACCTGCAGGTCGACAACGGTCAGGTGAGCCTGTTCTCGCGCGGCCACCAGCTCGGCGCCGCCCCGCTGCCCGCCGGGGACTGCGCCATCACGATCAGCTCCGACGCGGGCCAGACCCGCGCCGACGTCGCCGGGATCCCGCTGGGGACGGTCGGCGGCGACCAGCGACCGCAGCTCACCGGCATCTACTCGCAGCTCGACGACCACCGCGACGACGTGCGCGGCCTGGACTTCCAGGCCGGCGTCGACACCCGGTTCGACACCACGCGCACGCCGCTGAAGACCGCGGCGATGGTCGTCGCCGTGCTGAGCTTCCTCGGTGCGCTGCTCGCGCTGCGCAAGCTGGAGCTTCGCGCGCCCGTGCGATGGCTCCCGGTGGGCTGGTGGCGGCTGAGCGCGCGCGACGTCGTGGTGTTCGGCGCGCTGGGCGTGTGGTGGCTGATCGGCGCGATGACCGCCGACGACGGCTACATCCTCACGATGCTGCGCGCCGCCCCCGACGCCGGCTACGTCACCAACTACTTCCGCTGGTTCGGCAACCCCGAATCGCCCTTCGGCTGGTTCTACGAGATCTACGCGCTGTGGGTGCAGATCTCCGCCGCCACCCCGTGGGTCCGGCTGCCCGCGCTGTTCCTCGGCGTCGTGAGCTGGCTGCTGCTGAGCAGGGGAGTGCTGCCGCGGCTCGGCCAGCAGGTCCGGCGCAGCGAATCGGCGGGCTGGGCCGCGGCCGCGGTGTTCCTGGCGTTCTGGCTGCCCTACAACAACGGTCTGCGGCCCGAACCGGTCGTCGTGGTGTTCTTCCTGCTGTCGCTGTGCGCGGTGGAGCGGGCGGTGGCCACCGAGCGGCTGACCCCGGCGGCCCTGGGCCTGGTCGCCGCGGCCCTCGGCCTGGGCGCCAACCCGCACGGCATGGTGGCTGCGCTGCCGTTCCTGGTGGCCGCCAAGCCGCTGCTGCGGGTGCTGTGGCGGCGGATGCGCGAGATCGGCCCGCTGCCGGTGCTGGCGCCGATCGCGGCGGCCGGTCTGGTGATCCTCGTCGGGGTCTTCTTCGACCAGACCCTGCAGTCGGTGCTCGACTCGGTGGACCTCAAGACCGAGTTCGGCCCCAACGACGCCTGGTACGAGGAGCTCGGCCGCTACGAGAAGCTCTTCGACAAGTGGCCCGACGGGTCGCTGACCAGGCGCTTCCCGGTGCTGCTGCTGGTGCTGTGCATCGCCGCCAGCGGAGTGGTGTTCCTGCGGCGCGGCAAGATCCGCGGCGCCGCGCTGGGGCCCAGCCGCCGGATGCTGGGCATCGCGGTGCTGTGCTTCGTCGTGCTGGCCGCCACCCCGACCAAGCACACCCACCACTTCGGCGTGTTCGCCGCGATCGGAGCCGTGCTGGCCGCGCTCACCGCCCTGGCCACCAGCGCCGCCGTGCTGCGCTCGCGCCGCAACCGCGCCGGGTTCTTCGCCGGGCTGATGGTGGTGTGCGCGCTGTCGGTGACCGGCACCAACTCGTGGTGGTACGTCTCGGGCTGGGGCGTGCCGTGGTTCGACAAGGCCCCGAGCCTCGACGGGCGCCACGCCAGCACCGCGTTCCTGGCGCTGGGCTTCCTCGCGCTGGTCGTGGGCTTCATCGAGCACGTGCGCCACGACGAACCACCCGTGATCACCCCGACGGCGCGCAAGCGGGTGCTGAGCCTGGGCGCCGCGCCGCTGACCATCACCTGCGCGCTGTGCCTGATCGTCGAGATCGGGCTGTTCGCCGTGGGCATGGACAAGCAGCGGGACAGCTACAGCCTGGGCCTGGACAACGCCAAGCAGATCGCCGGGCGCAGCTGCGGCCTGTCGGACTACATCAACGTCGAGGCCGATCCCCGCCGCGGCGTGCTCGCGCCGTCGGCGGAGCAGCCGCGCGTGCCCAGCGACACCGCGCAGCCGGCGGACTACCTGCGTGCCGAGCAGCAGGGCTTCCACCGCTTCGGCTATCCCGGCAGCACCCAGTACACCCCGCCGTGGGGTTACGGCGGTGACGACGCCCCGATCTGGGGAACCTTCGACACCGACGCCACCGGCACCGGCGAGATCCGCACCGCCTGGTTCGACGTGCCGCCGCAGGCCGCGGCCGGAACCTCGCCTGTGGTGCTGCAGTTCGCGGGCTCGTCGACCGGGACGAACGCGCTGCGCGTGGAGTGGGGTCGCGACGTTCCCGGCGGTTTCGAGATCACCGGGCACCGCGACCTGGGGCTCGACCACGGCGGGTGGCAGGACGTCCGGTTCGACGTGCCCGGCGCGAGCAAGGTGCGGGTCGTGGCCGCCGACCGCCGCGCGGACGCCGCCGGGTGGCTGGCCTTCAGCGCTCCCCGCGTGCCCGAGATGACGTCGATGACGAAGCTGATCGGCGACCAGCCGACGTTCGTCGAGTGGCCCGCCGCGCTGGTGCACCCGTGCCTGCAGCCGGCCAAGATCCACGACGGGGTCTTCGAGATGCCCCGGTTCCGGGTCGCGGGCGGCGGCATCATGCGCGACATGGGCCAGAGCTGGTCGGCACCGGCCGGCGGGGGACCGTTCGGCTGGCTCAACGTCGGCGCCAGCGTCCGGCGGCTGCCCGCCTACCTGCAGGGAGCGCCGAACCGGGACTGGGGCGCGATCTACGTGATCGACCCCTACAACCCCGACACCGTCGGAGCCGAGGCCGCGCTGCAGGTGCGGCACGAGACCCACTGGGGCGACTGGAGCCCTGGGCCGCTGACCGAGGCCGTGACGCTGCCCGGCGGGGTGCCGACCTCCGACGGGCGCACCGACCTGCGGCCGGTGGAACCGGCCATCACCGGCGACGAGAGCTGACCTCCCGGAACGCGGGAAGCGGGCGTCGCGGTGTGAGAGTCGCCATTCGGACACCCCGGGTCCGCGTGTGATCGATTAGGGTGGCTAACGGGTGGGGCGCCCGGGCGATGCGGCCGCGATGTGCGCCGAAAACCGCGTTGAGAGAACCGCAACGGCTCGCGCGCGTTTCCACAGTGGACAGCGCGCCGGGGGTGGAGGCGTCGTGTCGGGTGTGATCCAGGGCTTCGGCGTCATCGGCGCCATCGTTCTGGTCGGGTACGTGCTGGGCCGCAGCGAGGTCCTGGGGGACAGCGGACGCGACGTCCTGGCGAAGATCTCCTTCTACGTCGGCACCCCCGCGCTGCTGCTGACGATGCTGGCCGACTCCGACGTCCGCGTGTTGTTCTCGGCTCCGCTGCTGGTCACCGCGCTGAGCACGTTCGCGGCGGCGGCGCTGTTCGTGCTGATCGCGCTGTGGCGGCGGTGGAACATCCGGCGCACCACCATCGGCGCGCTGTGCTCCAGCTACGTCAACGCCGGCAACCTGGGCATCCCGGTCGCGGTCTACGTGCTCGGCGACGCGAGCCTGGTCGCGCCGGTGATGCTGTTCCAGCTGCTCGTGATGACGCCGATCGGGCTCACGGTGATCGACTTCGCGCAGTCCGGTGAGAAGGACTCGACGTGGACGCGGCTGCTGGCCCCCTTCAAGAACCCCATCGTGATCTGCTCGCTGCTCGGCGTCGGCCTGTCCCTGCTGGGCTGGCGCATCCCGGGGCCGGTCGCCGAGCCGCTGACGCTGCTCGGACACCTGTCGGTGCCGACGGTGCTGCTGGCCTTCGGCATCTCGCTGCGCGGGTCGCAGCTGCCCGCCGGGGGAGCGGAGCGCTGGCCGGTGCTGGTGTCGGTCGGGCTGAAGTCCTTCGCGCACCCGGTCATCGCCTGGGCGATCGGGGCGGGCCTGTTCGGCATGAGCGGTGCTGCGCTGTTCGCCGTGGTGGTGATCTCGGCGCTGCCCGCGGCGCAGAACCTGTTCGTCTACGCCTCGCGGTACAACGTCGGCGTCCGCCTCGCCCGCGAGTCGATCCTGCTCTCGACGATCCTGTCGGTCCCCGTCCTCGTCACCGTCACCGCGCTGCTCGGCTGAGGGTGGTTCTTCCGCGAATCACCCATGATCAATGTCTGAAATATCCGGGTAATTCGAGGAAGAAACGCCCCCTGGTGACGCAGAGCGCCGCCGGAGCTGCGACGCGATACGGAGCTGGGCCGGGGTGGTGTCGTAGCGGCGTTTGAACGTGCGGGTGAAGTGGGACGGGGAGACGAAGCCGCAGTCCCGGGCGATCTCGGCGATCGAGCAGCGGGCGGTGCGGGACGACTCCAGGAGCTCGCGGGCGAGTTCGAGGCGCCGGTCGAGGATGTGCCGGGCGACGCTGAGCCCCGCGCGGTTGAACACCCGGCAGAGCTGGCGTTCGCTGATGCCGATGCGGTCGGCGACGCGGGCCGCCGAGAGGTTCGGGTCGCGCAGGTGCAGCTCGATGACCGCCTTCGCGGTGTCGAGATGAGTGCTCGCGCCTCCGGTGAGCAGAGCGGCGAGCAGGCCGAGGGCCTGCTGCTCGGTGCGGCTGCCGTCGGTCGGCTCGTCGATGGCCGCGCGCATCAACCGGGTCAGCGCGCGCACCGTGTCGGCGGCGGCGCCGTCGGCGAGGTCGAAGAACTCCGGCTGTGCGAGCGTCGATCCGGTGAGCTCCTGCAGCGCGCCGTGCGGGATCTTGAGCACGAACTCCTTCAGCCCGTGCGAGAACCCGCGCGCGAACGGCCGGTCCGCGTCGCACAGCACCGCCTGGCCCGGGCGCAGGACGCGGGTGCCGCCGGTGCTGTAGAAGAACGCCTCCCCGGCCGTGGCGATGTAGAGCACCGCCGAACCGGTGGGCCGGTCGCTGATCTCGCGCGCGCCGCGCTCGACGAGGTGCGGGCTCCCGCTGACGTGCGCGACGTGCAGTCGCGGCAGCGGCAGGTTGCGCTCGGTCGCCGACAGCGGCGCGTCGTCGATGGTCTTGCACGACAACCCCACCAGCGCGCGAGCGTTGTGCCGCTCCCACAGCGCCACCCGCTGCTCGGCGGGCAGGCCGACGGTGGAGAACACGCGCGCGGCAGTGACCCGAGCCATAATCCCGGCACTCTAGCAGGGGGTGACGCCCCCGAAGATCACAACCGGTGGGGCGCGGGCCGGTTGCCGGTGACCACGCCGACCACCACGCACCGCCCGCCGTGCCGGGCCAGCCACACCCGCTCGTCGACGCGCGGCGACCCGCGCGGATGCGGAGTCAGGTCCAGCACCAGCAGCTGCCCGAACGCGGCGTTGGCCCCGGCGTACTCGGCGGCCTGCGGCAGGTGCGCGGCTTCGAGGTGCTCCCGCGAGGCGTCCCGCAGCTCCCGCTTGACCTCGGTGACGTAGCGCAGCGCGCCGAACGAGACCGCCACGTCCGCGCGACCTCGCGCCACGTCGCCCGATTCGACCGCCACCAGACCGCCGAGCTGCCCGGTCGCCAGCCACTGGTGGTAGTCGCGCTGCAGCGCCGACTCGCGAGGACGCCGCTCGCCGTCGCGCAGCGCACGCCGGTAGTCCTCGCCGCGGCCCCACGCGGCGGTGGTGAGATCGGCGCGGCTGAGCAGGAACCGCAGCGTCTGCTCCAGCAGCAGGCCGAACGTCGCCCGCACCCGCCCGGTGAACCCCGGGGATTCCGCGAGCCCCGCGAGAAGCCGCTCCAGCAGCGGGTCCAGCACCGGGTGCGCGGTGCGGGACCGCGCGACCTCACCGCTGTGCACCACCCCGTCGAGCAGCCGCAGGTCGTCGTCGCTGAGCGCGCCGGTGAGCCCGGCCGCGTCCCGCTCGCCGAGCACCCGCACCAGCGCTGGCGCCATCCGGTGCGCCCGAGACGCCGCCCGCTCGTCCACCTCGTGCCCCGCTCGCGGCTGGTCGGGACGCCGGTCGGCGCCCGCCGACTCGATGCGGTCCAGCAGCAGTCGCGCGGTGCGCGGGGGAAGCGGCGGGTTCTCGGCCGCCGAAGCCTCCACGACGGTGCGCCGCAACGCCGCCAACCGGCTCCGACCGCGCACGATCGCGTTCTCGATCGTCGGCTCCACGACCGCCGCCAGACCCGGCGCCGCCTGCGCGCCCGGGAGCGGCTGCAGCGTCCGCACCTGCGCGTAGGCCTCCAGCACCGCGCCGAGCGCCTCCCAGACGTCCATCCAGATCGTCTCCGCCAACCGCTCCGACGCCGTGCGCAGCAGCAGGACCAGGCGCAGCCACGCCGGTTCCGCCGCCTGCCGGGGGCGCAACCAGGGCGGCTGGTGGGTGCCGCGCAACCAGGCCGAACGCTGATCCACCGCCGCCGTGAGCCGATCCGCCGCACCCGCCAGCCGCCCCCGGTCCTGGGCCGTGAAGGCCAGCACCGCGTCGCAGGCGGCTCCGTGCGCGCGGGCGTCGTGGCGCGCCTGCTCGGCGGCGTCGACGGTGGCGAACCGGGACCGCGCCTCGCTCAACGCCTCCAGCACCGCGGGCATCTCCGTCGCGGTCAGCGCGACGCGCAGCTCGTCGCAGGCCAGCTCGAACGCCGCGTCGACCGAGGCCGCCTCCTCGTGCCGCAGCCGGTCCAGAGCCGCGCGCAGCGGCGCGGTGATCGCGGGCTCGCCCGCCCACCGGTCCATCGCCGCGCCCACCAGCCGCGGCAGCGCCTCGGTGAACTCCTCCGGAGCGCCCGGCGGCAGGTCCGCGAGCCTGCCCAGCACCGCGAACGGCGCTACGGCGTCGGCGATGGCCAACCGCACCGCGCCCGCCAACCGGCTCGCCGCGATCAGCGGATGCCGCTGCACCACCGGCTCGAGGTCGCGCAGCAGCGCGTCGTGCAACCGCGCGCCGTGCACCTGCAGCACCGTCGGCGCGGCGAGCAGCTCGTCGACGCTCGCCGCCAGCGCCAGGAGGCTGCGCTGGTCCGGCAGTCCCTCGATGAACTCCGCGACCTCCTCCCGGCCGGCGGCGTCCTGACGGGCGGCCAGCGCCGCCGCCAGGACCGGGGCCTGCGGCCCGGCCGCCACCTCCCGCGCGGTCACGGCGGGCCGAGCGGGGATCCGGTCGGGTTGTCGCCGTTGCGCGGCCGGGGCGGCTCGGCGAGCTCGGCGACCAGTTCGGCCACCGCGACCTCCGCGCGGCGCAGGCCCGCCAGCGCAGCGGCCTCCGCCGCCTCGCTGGCGGCCAGCCGCAACCGCGCGTCGATCTCCGGCGCGTCGGACTCCCGCGCGGCCGCCGACACATCGCTGGTGCACACCGCGCACCGGTGCTGCTCGCGCTCCGCCCGCCGCCGCTGCTCGGAGATCGGCGCGTCGCAGCGCGGGCAGGAATGCGGCTCCAGACCGTGGAACAGCACCCGCGCCACCCCGTTCTCCCGGGTGTCGTTGAGCGCCCGCTCGTCGGCCTGGCGTCGCTGCCGGGCCGCGCGGTGGGCCTGCTCCGAGCGCTCCCAGTCGCGCTCGGCGTCGCCGATCCGCCGCCGCAGCGGCGCCGACGGCGAGTTGCCGCCCGAGACCAGCAGGTGGGCGACGGTCTCGGCCGCCATGCCGGTGATCGCCGAGATCCTGTCGTGCAGCAGCGAGGTTCCCGCGCTCATCTTCGACACCCCCTACGCCGCGCGCAGTTCCGCGCGCAGCCGGGCGAGCCGCTCGCGGACCCGCTCGGCGATCGTGCCGATCGGGCTTCCCCGGCGCGTCCCCGCGTACTCGGCCTGCAGGTACTGGCGGTCCCGCAGCTCGTTGCCGCCGCGCCCGTCGGCCAGGTCCAGCACCAGCCGGACCCGGTCGACGTAGTAGCGGAAAGCCGGTGCCCGGGCGATGATCGTGCGCGCGACCCGCCTGCCCCGCCCCAGCAGGTAGTAGTCGTGCCGCCGGGTGTGGCCCACCCGGCCCCGGCGCCTGCGCACGATCAGGCCCGCGCTGCGCAGCACCGCCAGCGCGTCGTCGAGCGGTTCGTAGGCGCCGAAGTGGTGGCGCAGCATCGGGTAGCGGCGGACCTCGGGTTCTTCGGAATCGAGGATGCTCCCCGCCAGCTCCAGGAGTCGTCCCTCCGCGGTCCGCTCGTACTCGTTGAGCAGTTCGTCGGCGAGGAAATCGGGGCTGCGAAGCCAGAAGTCCAGCTTCTGCAGGCGGGTCTGCCCGGTCACCACGCCGACCGCGTCGGCCAGCTCCGGGTCCGGGATGGGGAAGGGCAGGGGTTCGGCGGCTCCGTCGATCAGCAGCAGCAATCGCACCGCGTCCTGCTCCCGGCTCGTCGCGGGTGAGTCGGACCGTTCGTCCGGCTGGGTACTGAGAACGTTGCGCACGTTCAACGAGCGTGCGGTCCGGTGGGGTGGTGCAGCTGTACTGCGAGCCACGAGGAGGTGTCGATCGCGGAACCAGTCGGTGCCGCGGCCCCGCGACGTGCGAGAACGCCACCTGTTCGGCGCAATCCGCAGCGGTCCGGCATCCGATCGGCGCAACGCCAACGGGTTTCGGCCGCGACCCGTGCGTGCACGCTATCGGCGGCCGATGACCGGCGCAAGCGGTTCCCGGCAAGCCGGGCTCGGCGGGATGGCCGGACGCCTCAGTTCACGCAGGGGATCCCCGCCGCGCTGATCGGCGCCTGCTCGGGCGTGTCCGAGCTCTGCTGCCGCGCCGTGCCGTCCAGGGCCAGCGCGCCGCCGGGGGAGAAGCGCGGTCCCGACGGGCCGTCGTAGTCCGAGCCGACGAGCACCTGCACCCGTCCCGACGACAGCGACGAGTCGGACTCGGTCGGCATGCCGCCCAGCAGCGAGGCGACCTCCTGCGCGGCCGACTCGCCGCCCGGGCCGTAGCGCACCACCGACGAGTTGCGCTTGCTGGTGTTGCCGACGGTGCCGACCTTGACGCCCTGACCGGAGAGCCGGTCCTGCACCTTGGAGGCCAGTCCGGAGGTGCGGGTGCCGTTGAGCACGTCGACCCGGGTGGACGCACCCTCCTCCGACGGCGAGGCCGAGGTGGTCTGCGGCTGCGGAGCCGGCGAACCGGGTGCGCCCGGCGGCAGCGTCGCCGCGCGCACCGCGGCCTTGACGGCGCGCGGGTCGACCTTGAGGGCCTCGCCGTCGGGCGTGTCGTAGGCGGCGTCCTCGATCGGGATCGTGTCGAACTTGATCGCGCCGCCGGCCAGGCCGCGCAGCCGCTCGGCGAACGACAGGACGTCGGTGTCCTCGCCTAGGTCGAGAACCACCGAGTCCTGCACCGAGCTGATCAGCTCGCGCAGCTTGTTCGGGTTGGCCAGCACCCCGCCGGACAGGGCGGTGCTCGCCAGCCCGGCCAGGAACGCCTGCTGCCGCACGACGCGGTCGAGGTCGCCGCGCGGCAGGCCGTGGCGCTGCCGCACGAACGCCAGCGCGTCGGGTCCCTTGATGGTCTGCTGGCCCGCCTTGAAGTCCGCGCCCGAGTAGCTGTCGCTGGTCGCGGAGTTCAGGCACACCGGCACGCCGCCGACGGCCTCGGTGATCTGGGCGAAGCCGAGCAGGTTGACCTCGGCGTAGTGGTCGATGGACGAGCCGGTGAGGTTCTCCACAGTGCGCAGCAGCAGCTTGCGGCCCGCGTCGTTGCCCGCCCGGTCCAGCGCGGCCGGGTCGTTGACGCCGCGCTTCTGCTGCGAGGCGATCTCGGCCTCCTTGCCGCGACCGTACGCGGAGTTGATCTTGTGCTGGCCCTGACCCGGGATCGACACGTAGGAGTCGCGGGGGAAGGAGAAGCCGACCGCGCTCGACCCGTCGTTGGGGATGTGCAGCATGATGATCGTGTCGGTCAGCGACGCGTCGTTGGACCCGGCGTGCAGTTCCCGCAGCACGTTCTCCGGCAGCGGGTTCCCGTGCGCGTCGGTGCGGCTGTCCATGCCGACCAGCAGGATGTCGACCGCGCCGTCGGCGCCGCCGCCCTCGGCGACGTCGCTGGTGGCCAGACCGTTGAGCAGGTGCCGGTAGTTGCTCCAGCCGTAGCCGGTGACCAGCAGGATCACCAGCGACATGACGGTGGCGAGCACCTTCGGCCCGATCGGCTTGCGCTGCCGGCGCTGCGGAACCGGTCGGGCCGGCGGCCGCCCCCTCGGGCGCCGAGGTGGGACCGGGTTCCTGTCGCGTGGCGTTGGCAAGGTTCCTCCGTCGGGTGCGCCCCGTGATCGGCGCTCGGACGACGCTTCCAGGATTACATCCTGAAACCGCTACTCGGGCCTGTTCTGATCACTCTTTGGCGGGGGATTTGACCACGGACGGTGATCTTCGCCGGTCAGTCCTCGGGTGTTCCGAGACCCGGCGCGTCCGGCAGGTCGCCCTGCCGGACGCGGTAGACCTGCAACGTCATGTCGTAGTACTTGGCGGTCTCACCGACCCACTCCATGCCGATGCGCTGCGCGGTGGCGATCGCGCGGGTGTTGTCCGGCCTGGCCAGGGCGAAGATCTCGTCGATGTCGAAGGTGAACGCCCAGTGCAGCAGGGCGATCGCGGCCTCGGTGGCGTAGCCGTGACCCCACTCGGCCGGGCGCAGCTGCCAGGTCAGCTCCAGGTCGTGGTCGTGCGGCGGGAGCGTCCGCAGCACCAGGCCGCCCACGACCTGCGCGTCCTCCCGCCGCTGCATCGCGAAGCGGCCGGTCGGCGGCACGAGGTTGGGCTGCGACTCGGTCCAGGAGTGCACCACGGCGCGCATCGCGGCCAGGTCGGCGACGCTGGAGATCACCGGCGTCAGCCACTCGGTGACCTCGGGGCGGCCGTAGAGGTCCAGAGCCGCCTGCACGTCGGCGTCCTCGGTGGTCCAGTCGCGGACCACGAGCCGGTCGGTGGAGATGGGGAGTTGCATCGCCTGCCCTCGCCTTCCGCGAACCAGCCGGATCGGGTGCTGTAGGGGGAGAAGCTTCGACGGAATTCTATCCGCCCAGGCCACGCGGCTAACACTAGTCAGAAATACCTATTGCTTCAGTGCGGATCGAAATCAATGCCGCTGAAGCGCAGGAGGACCCGGCCAGGACGTGCGAGGTCCAGGCCGGGTCGGGTTCAGTGGACGGGCGGCAGCTTCGGCAGGCGACCGGTGTCGTCGAACTCCCACGGGCGGGCCTCGCCGAGGGCCGTCATGTCCGGGTGCTCGGCGACCTCCTGGGCGTACGCCTCGGAGACCTCCACGCGCGGCATCGACAGCGTGTTTCGGATGCGCACCACCTTCGGCGGCCGCGGCCGGGGCCCCTGGGTGAGGGCCACGGCGGCGGTGATCGCGTCGCGGTCGGAGGCCAGCGCCATCGGGATCCGCGCTCCGTCGGGAACGCCCGAGGTCAGCGAGTTGGTGTAGAACGAGCCGAACTCGATCTGGTCCACGCAGCCCTGGGTGGTGAAGTCGGCCAGCCCGAGTCCGCACGCGTTGCCGTTGGTGTGCTCGGTCAGCCCCAGCACCACGATCCGCTTCACCGGTGTCGCGCGGAACTTGTCGGCGTTGACCGGGGCCCGGCCGGTGATGTTGGGGTCCATGCCCGCGCCGCTGATGTCCTTGCCGATCTCGTCGACGACCAGCACGTCGATGTCGGACATGAGCAGCTTCGGCATCAGCGACTTCGCCTCGGCCAGCAGCTCGGCCTCGCGCTCCAGCAGCCCCTCGGTGGGCACCAGTTCGAGCCGGGCGAGGTCCTCGTAGGCGTTCTCCACCACGGCCAGGGCGAACTCGAACGGCAGCACCGCCAGGGCCGCCGCCGCGGTCTCGGGGATCAGGGTGTCGAACTTCTCGAAGCCGTGGCGGTGCAGCGTCGCCGCGCCCTCGTGCTTGCCCAGCCCGATGGCGATCATCTTCGCCAGACCGCTCTCGTGGGAGCCGCGGAAGTCGGTGTGCGGCTTGACCCGGCCGAGCACCACGATGCTGTCGGCCTGGGCGGCCTCGGCGTCGCAGTGCACCGGTGTGCCGTCGGGCAGCTCGGTGACCACGACGGTCTCCATCGAGGCGATCACCGGCGCGCCCACGGTCTCCTCGGTGACGCCGTACTCGGCGAGCACCTGGCGCTGCCCGTCGGCGGTGCCGCCGCCGTGGCTGCCCATCGCCGGGATGACGAACGGTTTCGCCCCGTGCTCGGCCAGGGCGCCGACGAGGGCGATGACGATCCGGTCCAGCTGCGCGATGCCGCGGCTGCCGACGGTCACCGCGATCCGCTTGCCGCCGAGCTGGTGGGTGCGGGCGTGCTCGGCGACCTGCGCGCGGATCGTCCCTTCGAGGTCCTCGACCGACGAGGCCGCGAAGCGCTGCTCGACGGGCAGCATCCGCGGCAGCGGCACGTCGGCACCGGCCAACCGAACTCTCTCAACGTTGAACATGCTTCTTCTCCGGGGCTGCGGACCAGGTGTTTCCCCCACCCTGGCAGGTCGAACGGCCGCGATCACCACCTGAGCGGCGTGGTTCTATGCTGGGGGAATGCTGCGGCCGGGGCCTCTTCGGTGGATCGCCTACCAGTACGGACGGCGGTTGCCCGATCAGTACCGGGACTGGGTGCTGCACGACGCGACCTGCCGGACGTGGGTGCTGCGCGTGCTGATCCGGGGATTGCTGCAGATCGCGCCGCTGGGTGTGCTGCTGTTCGTCGGCCTGGGGGTGCTGGGCGGGGCGTGGCCGATCGCGGCCGGGGCGCTGCTGCTGGGCGTGCTGGTGGTGGCCCGGATCGTGCTGACCAGCTCGGTCGACAGCGTCGACAGCCGGCTCGCGAAGTACGGCTTCCCGCCTGGTCACGGCTCCGCTGTGCGGCGGCAGCGGGACGCCGCGGCCGCCGAGCGGTACCGGGCGGTGTGGCGGCAGGACCCGCCTGAGAGCTGAGCCACCCGACGGCCGCCCGATTCACCAGCGGCTTTAGTATCGACAGGTGTCCGTTGAGCTGAGTCCCGCCGCGATCTTCCGGGCCGGAACGCGCCTGCGTCAGGTGGTCCGGCGCACGCCGCTGGAGACCAGCAGCCGCCTGAGCGCGGAGCTGGGCGTTCCGGTCCGTCTCAAGCGCGAGGACCAGCAGGTGTGCCGGTCCTACAAGGTGCGCGGT
The DNA here is from genome assembly GCF_045278815.1 of Saccharopolyspora sp. ID03-671. Classification (NCBI taxonomy): domain Bacteria; kingdom Bacillati; phylum Actinomycetota; class Actinomycetes; order Pseudonocardiales; family Pseudonocardiaceae; genus Saccharopolyspora; species Saccharopolyspora sp. ID03-671. The sequence continues at coordinate 554,768 of NZ_CP134054.1, read as the reverse complement.
GCCTACAACCTGATCTCCGGTCTCGACGCCGAGCAGCGCGAGCGGGGAGTGGTGTGCGCCAGCGCGGGCAACCACGCGCAGGGGCTGGCGTTCGCCTGCCGCGAGCTGCGGATCAAGGGCCGGGTGTACCTGCCGGCCAACACGCCGCGCCAGAAGCGCAAGCGCATCGCGAGCATCGGTGGCGAGTGGGTCGAGCCGATCATCGCGGGGTCGTCGTTCGACGAGGCCAGCGCGGCGTCGAAGGCGGATTCGGAGAGCACCGGTGCGATCTACGTGCACCCGTTCGACGATCCGCGCACCATCGCCGGTCAGGGCACGGTGGGCCTGGAGATCGCCGAGCAGCACGACGGCCCGATCGACACGGTGATCGTGCCGGTGGGCGGCGGTGGGCTGCTGGCCGGGATCGTGCTGTGGCTCAAGGAGCACTTCCCGGAGATCCGCGTGGTGGGTGCCGAGCCTGCCGGTGCGGCGAGCATGCGCGCGGCCTTCGACGAGGGCGCGCCGGTGAAGCTGCCGGAGGTCGACACGTTCGTCGACGGTGCGGCGGTGGGCCGCGTGGGCGATCTGGGCTTCGAGGTGGCGCGGGAGCTGGTCGACGAGCTGGTGGCGGTGCCCGAGGGTGCGGTGTGCACCGAGATGATCGAGCTGTACCAGACCGAGGGGATCATCGCCGAGCCCGCGGGTGCGCTGGCGAGCGCGGCGTCGCGGATGCTGGAGCGGGCGCCGCGAGGTCCGGTGGTGTGCGTGGTCTCCGGTGGCAACAACGACCTGAGCCGCTACGGGGAGATCGTCGAGCGGTCCCTGCTGCACGAGGGTCTGCGGCACTACTTCCTGGTGACGTTCCCGCAGGAGCCGGGCGCGCTGCGGCACTTCCTGGACGACGTGCTGGTGGACGGCCAGGACATCGTGGCCTTCGAGTACGTCAAGAAGAACAACCGGGAGACCGGTCCGGCGCTGGTGGGCATCGAGCTCGACAACGCCGACGACCTCGACGACCTGCTGAGGCGGATGAAGGAGTCCCCGCTGCAGATCGAGCAGGTCTCGCCCGGTTCGCCGCTGTTCTCGTTCCTGGTCTAGCAACGGTCGTGGGAAGGCGGGCCCGGGATGTCCGGGCCCGCCTTCTCGCGTTCCTACTTCTTGGCGCCGACGTTGACGTCGATGCAGGCGTAGAAGGCGTTGGCGGTGTCGGCGACGTTCCACACCGCGAGGACCTTCTGCGGGCCGCTGTAGCCGGACAGGTCGACGTTGTGCTGCAGCGTCTGCGGGGGCTGCTCGCCGCCCTGGTCGAAGGAGGCGACCAGCTTGTCGCCGATGTAGTACTCCCACGTGGTGGTGGCGTGGGCGGCGGTCAGCTTCCAGTTGAAGGTGGCCTGGGTGCCGATCGGGGTGGCGGTCCAGCCCTTGGAGTCGTCGTCGAGCTCGGCGAAGCTCTCGTTGCCGCCGCTGCAGCTCTTGAGGCCCTTCGGTCCCTCGACGCTCTGCGGCTCGTAGGTGATGGACCCGCACTGGACGGTGCCGGCGGCGCACTGGGCCTGGCGGCTCGGCGGGGCGTCGATGTAGCCGTGGGCGCTGGCGGTTCCGGCGGGGATCGCGAGCAGGAACGGTGCGACGGCGGCACCGACCATGGCTGCGGAGATCTTGCGCTTGGGCATTGTCAGCTCCTTCGGGGGAGAACGCGCGACAGTGTGAATCGATTCCGAACAGCGGCGCCCGTGGTGGGGCGCTCGTTGTCGGTTTTTCCTGTCGCGGAAGGGAATTCACCAATCGCTTGGTGGTCTGGACCATAATTCGGACGCGTGGGCCGGTCAAGGACGAATCGGCTACGCGTCCATTCGCCCGCGCCGGTGAAAGTGTCTTGACCTGCTGTGATGGCTGGTCTTCGTCGGTTGGTACGAAATTTCCCAGCCGCATTCCCGTTTTTTGTGGAGGATGGCATGAATTCGCCACGCGCGCGGCGAAGATCATTCTTTCGCCTGCTGAGAACGCGCCGATCCAGGGCTCTTCCGGCGTTCTGAATCGGGAATGGCGGTGAGAGGAGGGGTGCTCAGCGAATGCGCTTGAGCAAGGCCGTGGCGGCCGCGTGACCGGACCCGCCGCCCATGCCCGGACCCGGGTGCGTCGAGGCGCCGATGTGCCACAGGCTGGGGATCGAGGTCGAGTGGCCGCCCGCCGAGGGCAGCGGGCGCCACAGGTAGTTCTGGTCGAGCTCGGTGCTGCCGCCGTAGGGGTCGCCCTGGGCGGAGTTCGGGTTGTGGCGGTGAGCTCGGGCGGGCTGATGATGTCGACCGCGCACACCAGGTCGTGCACGCCGGGGGCGTGGGCGTCGAGCCGGTCGAAGACCCGCCGGGCGTAGCCCTCGGCCAGCTCCCGCGTCCAGCCCCGGCTCGTGTCGAGCTCACCGGCGGAATCGCCGACGGGGTGGAACGGCAGCTCCTGCAGCTGCAGCCACAGCGACGCCGCGCCGGTGGGCACGCGGGTGGCGTCCACCAGGTACTGGCGTCCGACCACCACCGTGGGCCGTCGCGGCAGCAGTCCGGCTTCGGCCTCGGCGCACGCGATCCCGGTGCTCGCCGACCCGTCGGTGAGGTGCACGATCGGGAAGTCGGCGAGGCGTTCGTCGCGCCACTGCAGGGGTGCGGACAGGGCCACGTGGATCTGCATGGCGGCGCGCCCGTAGCGGAACTGCGAAGCCTGGTGCGCCAGGTGGGGTTTCACCGCGCTCGGCGGCAGCAGTCGCTGGTAGAGGGTCGAGGGGGCGACGGAGGCGAGCACGGCGTGGCGGGCGCGGAAGACGTGGTCGCCGGAGACGACGCCGATCGCGCGGCCGTCGTCGATCATGATCCGCTCGACCTCGGTGTCGGTGCGCACCTGCACGCCGAGGGAGTCCAGCAGCTTGGCGAAGGCGGTCACGAAGTTGTCCGCGCCGCCCTCGACCACGGGCAGCCCCGCGCCGTGCAGGCCGGCCGCGAGCAGGCCGGTCATCAACCCGCCGGAGGCGTGGTCGGGCCCGAGCCCGGCGTGCAGCAGCCACGGGGTGAAGAGGTGGTCGACCTCGTCGCCGCGGAACTCGCGGCGGCAGAACGAGCGCCCGCTGGTGGCCAGCTGCCGCAGCCAGCCCTCGGCGCCGCGGACGCCCCCGGTGTTGATCAGCTTCGCGCCGTGCCGCAGCAACGCCCAGGAGCGCAGCTCGCTTCCGAGGAAACCGTTGATGGCGGCCATGTTCCCACCGATCCTGCCCAACATGGACAGGTAGGCGGAGCGGTCGGCGTCGTGCTCGAAGCCGTCGACGGTGCGGACCGGGTCCCGGTGGGCCAGGCTCACCCGTCCGTCGTCGGCGACGCTGGCCGCCGCCCAGGTGTCGGTGTTGCGGTAGACCAGCCCGTGCTCGTGCAGCTGCTCTCCGAGGGAGGCGTAGGCGGGGCCGGCCAGGAACAGCGGGTGCCACGAGGAGTAGGTGTCGTGGACGTAGCCGGGCACGGTGCGCTGCTCGGAGGCGATGAAGCCGCCGAGGCGGTCGTTGCGCTCGACGAGCAGGACGGAGCGGCCCGCGCGGGCGATCTCGGCGGCGGCGACCAGGCCGTTGATGCCGGATCCGACGACGATGACATCGACTTCGGTGCTCATCCCAGCCCGACCCTCCCGCGTGCCCGGCCGCGGGCACCTGATCATCACCAGAAGCGGAAAGATCCTCGCACTCGGCGCTAGACCGATCAAGGTCTTCCGCTGGGCAGAGTGTGGGGAAATCCCTGGCGCCGCAGTGCTCCGCACAACGTCGTGGACAGCAAGGACAGCACGGCCGCGAGGGCCAGCGCCACCGCAGGGCCCCAGCCGGCCAGAACCAGCCAACCCAGCCCGATGCCCACCACGCCGCTGATCGCCTTCGCGCTGTAGACCAGCCCGTGGACCTCGACGCTGCGGGACTGCCCGAAGCACTCCCGCGCCAGCGCCGCGAACAGCGGGTAGAACGCGCCGCCGCCGAGTCCGGCGACGGCGGCCCCGGTCGCCAGCCACCCGGGCGAGCCCTGCGAGATCCCGGTCAGCAGCAGCACCTGCCCGAGAGCTTGGGCGGTCATCACCCAGCGCAGCGCGCGTCGCCGGCCCAGCCGCGCGGCGACCGGGATCGCCACCGAGCGGCCCGCGCCGTTGGTCGCCACGAACAGCGCGATCGCCGCGACCGGCGACAGCGGGGCGGCCAGCAGGGCGAGGAACGCCGCGTCGAACAGCGACACCGCCGCCGCGCAGAACAGGCAGGTCGCCATCAGCGGCAACGCCGGGGTGCGCAGCGCTTCGGCGGCCGAGAACTCCCGCGCGGCAGGCGGATTCGCCCGCGCCCAGCTGCGGTGGTCGACGTGCGCGGGCCACCAGTGCCGCGGCGGGTCGGTCAGCAGGAACCCGCACCCGGCCACGCCGACGAGCAGGACGGGGGAGTAGGCGATCAACCCGGTCTCGACGTGATCGGGTGCCAGGGTCGCGGCGATGACCAGCGGGGTGGCTCCGTAGGCGAACGCGCCGGTGACGACGCCGACGCGCGCGGCGGGGTTCTCCGGGAACCACTTCTCGGCCGTGGAGGTGCAGGCCGCGTAGACCAGGCCCGCGCCGGTGCCGCCCAGCAGCCAGTACACGGTCGTCATGCCGTGGCCGAGGCTGAGAACTCCTGCGGCGCAGAGCATCCCGCCGACCACGAGCATCGTGCGCGCTCCGGTCCGGGAGCGGCGGCGCAGCAGGGCGGCCGGGTAGCCCGCGCCGGCCTGCAGCACGGTCCAGCCCGCCAGCGTCCAGCACAGCTCGGCCAGGTCGTGCCCGGCGGCCAGCAGGCCGGGGATCGCGGCGCCGAAGGCGTACTGCAGGGCTCCGACCAGCAGCATCGGCAACCAGCAGGCGCCCAGCATCACCGCGCGCGGCAGTCCCGCGAGCTCGCGCGGGCGCTCGCCGACGCGGTAGCGGCGACCGTGGTGGTCGCGCACCACCAGCTGCGGGGTGTGCAGGCCGATCATCGCCTGGTCGTCGCGCATCGGCTCCCCTCCGTTCGGGTGTCGGTGCTCACAAGAACTTCGTCAACCGGACAGTGGGCCGGCATACTGTATGCAGTGAACGAGAACGGGAGGAGGTGAGGACAATGCGGATCATCGGAGCCATCCTGCGCCATTTCGAACGCATGCCGCGCGGCTACGCGGCGGACGGGCGCGTGCTGGGACTGGCCACGTCCGCCGCGATCGCGTCGGCTCGTCACGACGACCGGCGCGGTGGCGCGCGGCCCGAGCCGGGACGCGCCGACGAGGAGCGACTCGTCGACGCGCACGGCTGATCGCCGGTGGTGGTGCCCGGTCCGCTCATGTCAGGCACCACCCCGCACCAATCGCTCCTGCACCCACACGAACCCGATCGCGAACCCGATGCCGATCAGCGCCTGGTAGACCAGGAAGGACCCCGGCTGCGGCGGCAGCGCGAACCCGTCGCCGACCACCAGCCGGGTGCCGACCTCCTGGATCAGCCGCGCCAGCGGGAACGCGATCAGCCAGTACAGCGCGATCGGCGCGAACGCCCCGGTGCGCAGCCTCCCGCTCAGGCGCAGCGCGCTGCACCCGGCGCCGAAGACCGCCAGCGGCACCGCCAGCAGCAGCCCGCCGGTCACCGCCCACGCCGCCGGCGCCCCGGCCACGAGCGCGAACAGCGCCGCGAACAGCCCGGCGACGGTGCCGATGACCAGACCCGGAGCGGTGATCCTCGTCGCAGCCCTGCCTCCCGTGATCGTCATGTCAGCTCACGACCACGCCGAACTCGACCAGGCTGTAGAACAGCATCCCGAGGTAGAACACCGCGCCCAGCCCGATGATCAGGTTGGACCACCACCTCGGCCGGATCGGCTTGGGCAGCATCCGGTTGTTCACCAGCAGCAGCACCACGCAGTAGGCGCCCATCGCGAAGGTGGACAGGAACGCGAGGATGTCCAGGATCGAGCTTGGTCCGTCGGCCGGGCCGAACAGCAGGATCACGATCCCGAAGATGATCACGCCCCACAGGAACGCCGCGTAGAGCTTCGACATCCCGAACCGCTTGGCGCCGGGCACGAAGTGATAGGTCATGTCCGCCTGGCCGCGGGAGAACGAGTCGAACAGACCCAGCGTCGCGTTGAGGCCGATCAGGGCGATGAACCCGAGGAACACCGTGCCCAGCACCGGCGAACCCGCCGCCGAGAACGCGTCCGACATCGCCGACAGCGCGGCCTCGCGCTCGCCCGACTCGATGAGCGTCTTGACGTTCGGGTTCTCCCGCGAAGCGGCCTGGGCGAGGACGGTGAACGAGATCGTCACCAGCATCGTCACGCCCCAGAACAGCAGCAGCGCGTCGAAGGTGACCCAGCGCCGCCAGCCCTTCCACTTGGCCATCTCCGACGGGTCGTCGGTGTCGAACATGAACCCGCGCGAGGGCATGGCCTCCTCCTCGCCCGCGTGCCTGAGGCCGCGGATGCGGGGGATGTGCGAACCCATGCCGGCACCCGAATCGCGCAGGTGCAGGGTGTACCACATCTGCTGCATGCCCGACGGTCCCGCGAAGGCGATCGCGCCGACGACCACCGGGAACCACTCCGGCGACATCGCCGCCTGCGGGAAGTACCCGAAGTGGAACATCCCGGCGATCGTGCTGGTCAGATCGCCGAGGTTGCCCACCAGCGAGGCGATGACCGCGGTGCCCACCACCAGCAGGCCGATCAGGATCGACAGCACGTTCTCCAGCAGGCTGTAGATCACCTTGGCCATCGTGAAGATGACCCCGACCAGCAGCAGGCCCACGCATCCCGAGATGTACCAGGGGATTCCGGTGATCTGCTCCAGCGCCGCCGCGCCCGCCGAGAGGTGGCCGGGCCAGATGTAGACCGCGATGGCGGTGATGAAGAAGAACCACATGACCGGTTTGGCCACGCGCGCCGCGCCGGAGAAGATGCTCTCGCCGGTGGCCATCGCGTAGCGCGCCATCTCCAGCATCACCACGGCCTGCAACGTCACACCGATCAGGAACAGCCAGCGGATCTCCGGGCCGAAGATCAGCACCAGCCGCGGCCACATGTAGGACTCGCCCATGCCCACACCGAGCGCCACGAGGAACACGGTGGGGCCGAGCAGGTGGATCGACGGCGGAGCGTCGGGCAGCTTGCGGATGGGCATCGGCTCCAGCCCACCTGCGCGCCACACCCGACCGCCGTCTGCTAATACCGGTTCTTGATCGTCTCTCCCAGGCGCCTGCTCAGCGTCCACATCGGACCTCCTTGTCCTTTGGGGTTGTCCATGGGAGTGCACACCGGCCCCGCAGGTCGAATACCGCAGTTCTCGCCCGGGCGGGAACCGCGGTATTCGACCCGGCGAAAACCGCGGTTTTCATCGCGTGAAAACCGCGGTTTTCGCGCGACGAATGTTGCGGTTTTCGTCCGGGGGACCGCCGATCAGGGGAGGAGGTGGGCGGAGCGGGCCCATTGGTACTTGGCGCCCAGGACCGCTACCGGTTTCTCCGTCGTGTAGGGGAAGGCGACTATGCCGTGGTCGAACAGGTAGTCCGCGGCCTTCTCCACCTCCGTGTCGCCCGCGAGCGACACCACGATCGGCTTGTCGATCCCTTCCGCGCGGGCCTCTTCGGCGACGCGGGAAGCCAGTTCGGCGAACACCATCGGCGGGGTGACGATGGTGTGCCAGTAGCCGAGGATCAGCGAGTGGATCCGCGGGTCGCGCAGGCCGAGCCGGATGGTGGCCTCGTAGGTGCTCGGCGGCTCGCCACCGGTGATGTCGACCGGGTTGCCCGCCGCGCCGAACGGCGGGATGTAGCGGCGGAACTCCTCGTCCAGATCCGGCGGGATGTCCATCAGCCGCAGCCCGTTGGCCACGCAGGCGTCCGAGAGCAGCACCCCGGAACCGCCGGCACCGGTGATGATCACGACGTTCTCGCCCTTCGGCGTCGGCAGCACCGGCAACCCCCGGGCGTACTCCAGCATCTCGTTGAGGCCCGGCGCCCGCACCACGCCCGCCTGGCGCAGGACGTCGTCGTAGACCTTGTCGTCGCCGGCCAGCGCGCCGGTGTGCGAGCTCGCCGCCCGCGCACCCATGTCGGTGCGCCCGGCCTTGAGCACCACCACCGGCTTCTTCTTGGTGATGCTGCGCGCGGCGTCGACGAACGCCCGGCCGTCCTTGAGGTCCTCCAGGTGCATGGCCACCACGTTGGTGTTGTCGTCGTGCTCGAAGAACGTCAGCAGGTCGTCCTCGTCCACATCGGACTTGTTGCCCAGCCCCACGATCGCCGACACGCCCATCTTCGTGGTCCGCGAGAACCCCAGGATCGCCATGCCGATCCCGCCGCTCTGCGAGGTCAGCGCCACGCCGCCGCGCACGTCGTAGGGCGTGCAGAACGTCGCGCACAGGTTCTCCGGCGTGTAGTAGTAGCCGTAGATGTTGGGGCCCAGCAGCCGGATCCCGTGCTCGCGGGCCACCGCCACGACCTCGTCCTGCAGCTCCTGGTTTCCGGTCTCGGCGAAGCCCGACGGGATCAGCACCGCCGCCGAGACGCCCTTGGCGCCGCACTCCCGCAGCGCCGAGGCCACGAACTTCGCCGGCACCGCGAACACCGCGACGTCCACCGGCCCCGGCACGTCGGTGATGCTCTTGTGGGCCGTGCGCCCCATGATCTCGTCGGCCTTCGGGTTGATCGGGTGGATCTCGCCAGCGTAGCCGCCGTTGATCAGGTTCTTCATCACCGAGTTGCCGATCTTGCCCTCCTCGTTGGAGGCCCCGATCACCGCGACGCTGCTCGGCGTCATCAACCGCCGCATCGACTCCAGGATCTCCTCCGGGGAGCGCTGCGGCACCGCCTCCGGCTCGTCGGAGCGCAGCACCACCCGCACGTCGGCCGCCGTGGCCCCCGACGGCGTGGCGAACACCGGGTTGAGGTCCAGCTCGGCGATCTCCGGGAAGTCGCTGACCAGGTCCGAGACCCGCCGCAGCACCTCGGCCAGGGCCTCGGCGTCGACCGGCTCGGCGCCGCGCGCGCCGCGCAGCACGTCGGCGGCGGCGATGTCGTCGAGCATCGACCTGGCCTCGTCGGCGCTCAGCGGCGCCAACCGGAATGTGACGTCCTTGAGCACCTCCACCAGCACCCCGCCGAGCCCGAAAGCCACGACCTTGCCGAACGTCGGGTCGGTGGTGGCGCCGACGATGACCTCCTGGCCGCTGACCATCTGCTGCACCTGCACCCCGGCGATGGCCGGGTTCTCGGTGTGGGCGTGGGCGTTGGCCAGGATCGTCTCGTACCCGGCGCGCACGTCGTCGGCGCCGCGGACGTCGACGAGCACGCACCCGGCGTCGGTCTTGTGCAGGATGTCCGGTGAGACGATCTTGAGCGCGACCGGTCCGCCGATCTCGGCGGCCAGCGCGACCGCCTCGTCGGAGCTGGTGGCCAGGCCCTCACCGGCGGTGGGGATGCCGTAGGCGTCGCACAGCTTCTTGGCCTCGGGGGCGGTGAGCGCCGTGCGGCCGTCGGACCGCACGGCGTCGAGCACCTCCCGCACGAGGGCACCGTCGTATGCCACGTCAGATCACTCCGTTCGCCTTGAGCTCGGCCAGTTCGGACTCGTCGATGCCCAGCCGGTCCCGGAAGACCTCGGCGGTGTGCTCGCCGAGCAGGGGGGAGCGCTGGACGTGCACGGGGGAGTCGGAGAGCTTGATCGGGCAGCCGACCGTCTTGAACTCGCCGCGCTCGGGATGATCGACGCTGACGATCATGTCGTTGTCGGCCAGCGAGGCGTCCTCGATGATCTCCTTGGTCGACAGGATCGGGCCGCAGGGCACGTTGTGCTCGTTGAGCGCGGCCAGCACGGTCCACTTGTCGTGCCCGAGCGTCCACTCCTCGATCATGCTGAACATCTTGTCCAGTTTGGACAGACGTGCTTCCGGGGTGGCCCAGTCCGGGTCCTCGATCAGTTCCGGGCGCCCGATCAGGTTCGCGATCGGCGCCCAGCCCTGCGGCTGCACGATGACGTAGATGTAGTCGTTGTCGCCGCCGGGCTTGCAGCGCACCGCCCACCCGGGCTGGCCGCCGCCGGAGGCGTTGCCCGAGCGCGGCACCTCGTCGCCGAACTCGGCGTTGGGGTACTCCCGCAGCGGGCCGTGCGCCAGCCGCTGCTGGTCGCGCAGCTTGACCCGGCACAGGTTCAGCACCGCGTGCTGCATCGCCACCGACACCCGCTGGCCCTCGCCGGTGCGCTCGCGCTGCAGCAGCGCGGCGAGAATCCCGGCCACCGTGTGGATCCCGGTCCCGGAATCCCCGATCTGCGCCCCGGTGGCCAGCGGCGGGCCGTCTTCGAAACCGGTGGTAGACATCGACCCGCCCATCGCCTGGGCCACCACTTCGTAGGCCTTGAAGTGGGTGTAGGGGCCGTCGCCGAAGCCCTTGATGGAGGCGTAGATCAGCTTCGGGTTGATCTCGCGCAGCTTGTCCCAGGTGAAGCCCATCCGGTCCACGGTGCCCGGGCCGAAGTTCTCCACCAGCACGTCGGATTCCGCGACCAAGCGGGTGAAGATCTCCTTGCCCGCCTCGGACTTCATGTTCAGCGTGATGCTGCGCTTGTTGCAGTTGAGCATCGTGAAGTAGAGGCTGTCGGCGTCGGCGACGTCGCGCAGCTGCTTGCGGGTGATGTCGCCGGTGGGGGCTTCGAGCTTGACCACGTCGGCCCCGAGCCAGGCCAGGATCTGGGTCGCCGACGGGCCCGACTGCACGTGAGTCATGTCCAGGACCCGGACACCTTCGAGTGCGCTCATGACGTCACACCTCACTTGTACATGGTCTGGTTCATCGTTCCCGGGGCGTAGACCTCGGGATCGACCCAGACGTTGATCAACGACGGCTTGCCGGACTCGCGTGCGCGCTGCAGCGCGGGGGCGATGTCGGCGGGGTCGTCGACCTCCTCGCCGTAGCCGCCGAGCATCTGCGCGAACTTGCTGTAGGAGATGTCGCCGAGGGTGTTGCCGACCCGGCCGCGGTCCTCGCCGTACTTGGCGATCTGGCCGTAGCGGATCTGGTTCATCGAGGAGTTGTTGCCGACGATGCCGACGAAGGGCAGGTCGAAGCGCACCATCGTCTCGAAGTCCCAGCCGGTGAGGCTGAAGGCGCCGTCGCCGAACAGGCACACGACCTCCTTGTCGGGGCGGGCCTTCTTGGCGGCCATCGCGAAGGGCACGCCGACGCCGAGGGTGCCCAGCGGTCCCGGGTCCATCCAGTGGCCGGGGGACTTGGGCTGGATGACCTGGCCGGAGAAGGTGACGATGTCGCCGCCGTCGCCGATGTAGATCGAGTCCTCGGTGAGGAACTCGTTGATCTCGTGCACCAGCCGGTAGGGGTCGATGGGGGAGGCGTCGGAGTGCTGGCGCGGCAGGCGCTTCTGCAGCGCGGCGGTCTCGACCTCGCGCAGCTCCTGCACCCAGGTCGTGCGGCCGCCGGCGCCGTTGTTCAGGCGCCCGGAGGCGGCCTGGGCCACGGCGGTGAGCACCGCGTCGGCGTCGCCGACGATGCCCAGGTCGATGTCGCGGTTGCGGCCGACCGTGCGGTAGTCCAGGTCGATCTGCACGACGGTGGCCTGCGGCGACAGGCGCTTGCCGTAGCCCATCCGGAAGTCGAAGGGGGTGCCCAGGATGATGATCAGGTCGGAGTTCTGGAAGGCGTAGCGGCGCGCCAGCTGGAAGTGCAGCGGGTCCGCGGGCGGAAGCGTGCCCCTCCCGGCCCCGTTGCAGAACGCGGGCACGTTCAGCTCGCGGACCAGCTTCACCGCCGAGTCCGTGGCTCGGCAGGTCCAGGTCTGGCTGCCCAGCAGGATGCAGGGCTTCTCGGCCTTGACCAGCAGGTCGGCAAGCTTCTCGATCGCGTCGGGGTCGCCCGCCGAGCGGGTGGTGGCGCGGTAGCCGCCGGGCCGCGGCACGCGGGCGCGCTCGACCGGAACCCGGGCGTCGAGGACGTCGCGCGGGATCTCCAGGAACGACGGGCCGGGGGAGCCGTGGTAGCACTCGCGGAAGGCCATCGACACCATGTCGGCGGCGCGCTCGGTGTGCGGCACGGTCGCGGCGAACTTGGTGATCGGGTTCATCATGTCGACGTGCGGCAGGTCCTGCAGCGACCCCATCTTGTGCTGCGACAGGGCTCCCTGGCCGCCGATGAGCAGCATCGGGCTCTCCGCGCGGAAGGCGTTGGCCACGCCGGTGACCGCGTCGGTGGTGCCGGGGCCGGCGGTCACGACCGCGCAGCCGGGCTTGCCGGTGATGCGGGAGTGGCCGTCGGCGGCGTGGGCGGCGACCTGCTCGTGGCGCACGTCGACGACGTCGATGCCCTCGTCCACGCAGCCGTCGTAGATGTCGATGATGTGGCCACCGCAGAGGGTGTAGATCGTGTCCACGCCTTCGGCCTTGAGCGCCTTGGCGACGAGGTGCCCGCCGGAGATCGTCTCGGGTTCGCCTGCGTTGTCGGAAGCCTGGGCCATGTGCGCTCATCCCCTTTGAAGAAGGCCGCGTCTACGGTCGGCGACATACTGCATACCGTATGAGGTGTGTCTCAGGCATACCCCAGCGGAAGCCGGGTGTCCATAGGTCGAGCCGGGGAGCCGGACCCCGCCGAAATCGTCCAGTGTGGACTCACAAGTGCGTATTCGGCCTGGTCGCAGGCGGTTCGGCGGTGGCTCTCGACGGCCTGAGGAGCGCGGAAATCTTGTCCGCGAAGTCGCATACTGTATACTGCGTGCACCGACACCCACGCCTGGCCCGCAAGACCAGAGTGGAGATCACCAGTGAGAGTCGCTGTTGTCGGCGCCGGTGCCATCGGCGCGTACATGGGTGCCTGCCTGCAGCGGGCAGGCGCGGACGTGAGCCTCATCGCCCGCGGGGACAACCTCGCCGCCCTCCGCAGTCGCGGGGTCGAGGTCCTGAGCCCCCGAGGGGACTTCCGGGTCGCACCGCACGCCACCGACGACCCCGCCGAGATCGGCCCGGTGGATCACGTCATCCTCGGCCTCAAGGCCTACTCCTACGCCACCTCCGGACCCCTGGTCCACCCCCTGCTCAAGGAGGACACCACCGTCATCGCCGCGCAGAACGGCATCCCGTGGTGGTACTTCCACGGACTGCGCGGCCCGCACGAAGGCCACCGCATCGAGACCGTCGACCCCGGCGGCGCGGTCAGCCGAGTCCTCCCCCCGCACCGCGCCATCGGCTGCGTCGTCTACGCCGCCACCGAACTCGACGCCCCCGGCGTGGTGCGGCACCGGGAAGGAACCCGCTTCTCCATCGGCGAACCCGACGGCAGCGACAGCGCGCGCTGCCGCGAGTTCAGCGACGCCATGATCGCCGGTGGGCTCAAGTGCCCCGTCGAGGACGACATCCGCCGCGACGTCTGGATCAAGCTGATGGGCAACGTCGCCTTCAACCCGATCAGCGCCCTCACCGGCGCCACCCTCGCCGGCATGTGCCGGCACCCGGGGGTGCGGGAACTGGTCGCCGCCCTGATGCGCGAAACCCTCCAGATCGCCGCCGCGCTCGGCTGCCACCCCGACATCGCCGTCGAACGCCGCCTCGCCGGGGCCGAACGCGCCGGCGAGCACAAGACCTCCACCCTCCAAGACCTGGAGCGGGGAAAACCCCTGGAACTGGCGGCGATGCTCACCGCGGTCGTCGAACTCGCCGACCTCGTGGGCGCCGACGCCCCGACCCTGCGCACCGTCAACGCACTCGGCGACCTGCTCGGCCAACGCCTCGCGCCCCGCGATCCCGCGCCGCGCGAACCGGCGGTGCGCGAACCGGCAGGGGCCGGGCCGAACTCACGGGAGTGAGCATGCACGAGAGCAGCACCCGGGCCCGTCGCGCACGCGCGGCGGGCCCGACCCGGGAGCGGACATGACCGCCCACCGGAGCGACCCGCTCGGGCGCGTCCTGCGCACCGCCGTCGAACCCCGCGCCCGCGAGGTCGACGACCGCGGCCGCTTCCCCCGCGACACCCTCGCCGCCCTGGCCGGAGCGGGCCTGCTCGGCCTCACCCTGCCCAGCAGGTGCGGCGGAGGCGGCCGCGGCCTGGTCGAAGCCACCGAGGTGATCACCCGCCTCGCCCGCGCCTGCGGCTCCACCGCCGCGATCCTCGCCTCGCACTACACCGCCACCGCCGCACTCGCCCGCCACGCCGGGCCCGAGCTGCTGCGCGCCCTGGCCACCGGCCGCCACCTCAGCACCCTCGCGCTGGCCGAGGCCGGCAACCCCGGCACGCTCCCCACCGGCCGCGCCGAGTCGGGCGGGGGAGTGACCGCGCTGTCCGCGCGCAAGAACTGGGTGACCGCCGCCGGCGAAGCCGACAGCTACCTCTGGTGCAGCCGAGACGAGGAGGGCCTGTCGTGGTGGCTGGTCCCCTCCCAAGCCCCCGGCCTGTGCGTCCCCGCGCACGCCGACGCCGTCGGGCTGCGCGGCAGCGCCACCGCCACCATCACCGCCGACCCCGTGCGGGTCCCCGACTCCGCCCTGCTCGGCACCCGAGGCGGCGGAACGGTCCTGCTCGTCGACGAGGTCCTGCCCTGGCTGTGCGCCCTGCAAGCCGCGCTCGCCCTCGGACTCATGCAAGCCGTGCTCACCCGCAGCGTCGAATGCGTCACCGGACCGCAACCCTCCTGGTCGCGCTGGCAGGACCCGCCCAGCCGGCAACCCGAGGTCCGCGCCGACCTCGCCCGGATGCGCACCAAGGTCGACACCGCGGCGCTCGTGCTCACCGACGCCGCCGGAAGCCACTGGCACGCCGACGGACTCGAACGACTCCTGCAAGCCCGAGCGCTCGCCGGCGACAACGCCGTGCAGGTCGCCGAACTCGGCATCAAGGTGTGCGGCCAGCACGCCTTCCGCCAGGACTACGGCGTCGAACGCCGATTCCGCGACGCCCACACCGCCGCCCACGGCCAGCTGCCCGCCGACCGAGCCCTCGACCACCTCGCCCGCCTGACCTGCGGACAACCGCTGCTGAGCTGAAACCCGGCGACCACCGGCGATGTTGTGTGAGGCGAACGAAGAGAAAGGGCGACCGCTCCCCACAAGCGGCCGCCCTTTGGTCCCCCTCCTGAACGGTGACGCCGGCGCCGGTGCGACGAATCCCCCATCCTCATCGAACCGACGCCCGGCCACCCGGGCGGCCGTCGAACCCAATCAGCGGACGCCCTGTGCCCCAGGCAGGCAGGAAGGATACTGCCTGACTCGGCTTTCTCAGCGCTTTCACCGCTTGGAAACCCGAGGTCATGATCGTTTCTTGGGGGTTCGGGGTTTCGTCTGCTGACAAGACTCGCTGTGGTCTCTTCGCTTGGCGGTGGGGGTAGCGGAACCCGACACGCCTTCTGGCTCCGGGATCCGAGGCTCATGCATGCCAATGCACGACACGTCGGCTGCCCTCCCCAGAAGACGTGTCAGAGCCCGCGGCGGTGCCGGTTGCTTGCTCGGGGTGGTGGGAAAGCGCCTGCGGCGCTTGCCTGACGGTGGTTGCTCTCGTCAGTCCTCGTCCGTGTCTGCGCTCTGGTCCAGGTAGGTCTTTCGGGTGTGCTCCGTGTGCTCTCGCATGAGGGTGGCCGCTGTGTCGGCGTCCTTCTTGGCGATGGCGTCGATGAGGGCCGAGTGCTCGTCCCAGGCCTGCTTGCCCCGGCTCTTGGCGACCGGGGTGTGGTACCAGCGGACCCGGCGGTTGATCTGCGAGGCGAGTTCGATGAGGACCTTGTTGCCGGAGAGCTCCGTGATGGTGGCGTGCAGCTCGGAGTTGGCGGCCACGACCGCGTCGATGTCGTCGGCCTTGAGGGCGGCGACGCCGCGCTTGTAGATCTGCTTGAGGGCCGCGACGCCGTCCTTGGTCGCGTGCAGCGCGGCCAGCCGGGCCGACTCGGCCTCCAGCAGGGTGCGCACGCCCAGCAGCTGGTCGGCCTCCTCGGGCGTGGGGCTGTGGACGAACGCGCCGTAGCCCGGGCGCAGGTCCACCCACTCGTCCTTCTTGAGCCACTGCAGTGCTTCGCGGACCGGCTGGCGGGACACGCCCAGCGCCTCGGCCAGCTCCTTCTCGACCAGGTGCTGGCCCGGCTTGAGCTCGCCGGTGATGATCAGTTCGAGGATGGCCTCGTAGACCGTCTCGCGCAGCGGGACCGGGCGCGCCACCTGGCGGGCAGCGAGGGCCTCGGACGGTTTCGAGGTCAGGGACATGCGGTCAGCTCCGGTTGCTCGTGGGCGATGCGGTCCACGGGTTCAGCCCGTGGCTTTAGCATACAGTATCCCGCCTGGCGTGACCGGTCGCGGCGAGCGGCCCCGACCGAGCCGTCCAGTGTGGACCACCGCTTGGGCCGAACGGATGGATCGCCGGTGTGGTTCTGGACACCGCCCTTCCGCCCGACTAGAACCACCGATGCCAGGCCCGAGAGCCGTGGCCTGCGGGGATCACCGACTCCCCACGCCGGAGGCGCCCATGAGCGTGCCCGCCTTAGTCCCGTCCGCAGCGGTGATCCTGCTGCTCGCGGCCCTGACCGCCGACCTGCTCACCTGCGCCCGGGAGCGCGCGCCCACCCGCCGCGACCCGCTGGTCGCCGGAGCCGGCCTGCTCGCCGCACCTCTGCTCGCGGGCGCGCTCGCGCTCGACGCCCCGGCGAAGGCGGCGGAGTTCCTGGCCGCCTGGGGCGCGGCGCTGGCGATGACCGTCGACCTCGTCGTGCTGCTGGTCCTGCTCACCCACCGCGCGCCCGGTGCCGGCGAGAATCCCGGTGTTCGTCGCGTTCGCAGCGGTTCTCGACGCGTGCCGGTCGCCGTCGGCGCCTCGGCGCTGGTCCGGATTGTGCTGGTGAGCACCGGAGCCCCCGGGCTCGGGTGGCTCTCGGCCGCCACCGGGGTCGTGGTGCTGGTGGGTGCCTGGTGGCTGTTCCGCCGGGACGAACCCGGGCTGCCCGAGGTGCGGGCCGCCCGGATCGCCGCGATCCCGGTCGCCGTCGTGCTCGGCGCCTTCGCCGTGACCGCCACCGGCGGGAGCTCCCCGCTGGTGCTGTGCGCGAACCTGCTGGCGCTGCTCGGCGTCGCGCGCCTGGTGCGCGCGGCCGCCCCGCTGTGCTCCCGCGCGCCGGGAGCGTCGGTGGGCGGAGCGGCCGTGCTGGTGTTCCTCGGCGTCGAGGCGCTGCTGGCCGGGATCGCCGGGCACGGACCCGCCCAGGACGCCTCGGTGACCGCGCTGTCGCTGACGATGACGCTGCTGGTGGTGGTGCTCGGGGCGATCACCGCCGTGCGCTCGGGGCGTTGACGATCACCGACCGCGAGCGCACGATGAGCTCTTCGCTGACCACTCGGGCGGGAGTCGCGTTGAGCACCGGAACACAGCACACGACGGGATATTTCCGCGGCCGCACCATCGCCGAGCTCGGTGAGCGGTTGCGCGCCGACGAGATCCGCGCCGTCGATCTCGTCAAGGCCGCGCTGACCGCGATCGACGCGCTCGACGGGACGCTCAACGCCTTCGTCACCGTCGACCGGGCCGGGGCGCTGCGCGCCGCCGAGACCGCCGACGCCGAACTCGCCGACGGGCGCGACCGCGGGCCGCTGCACGGCATCCCGGTCGCGGTCAAGGACATCATCGACGTCGCCGGGCTGCGCACCACGATGGGATCGGCGCACTTCGCCGACAACGTGCCCGCGCAGGACGCCGAGTGCGTGACGCGGCTGCGCGAGGCCGGGGCGATCGTCATCGGCAAGACCACCACCCAGGAGTTCGCCTTCGGCCCCACCGGCGACCGCGCCCACAACGGGGCCTCCCGCAACCCGCACGACCCCGGGCGGATGACCGGCGGTTCCAGCGGCGGCAGCGGCGCCGCGGTCGCCGCCGGCATCGTGCCGCTGGCACTGGGCACCGACACCGGCGGTTCGGTGCGCATCCCCGCCTCGCTGTGCGGGGTGGCCGGGTTCAAACCGGCCTACGGCGCCGTGCCCACCGGCGGGGTGTTCCCGCTGTCGCAGACCCTCGACCACGTCGGCGTCCTCGCCGGCAGCGCCGACGACTGCCGCACCGGCTACCGGGTGCTGGCCGGACTGCGGCCGATGCCGCGCCGGGAGCGCGGAGCCGAGGTGAGCGTCGGCTGGATCCCGCCGGACCTGCTGCACCCCACCGATCCTCGGGTCGCCTTACTCGCCCGCACCGCGCTGCGGGCCGACGGTCTCGACGTCCGCGACATCCGGCCCGGCGGCCTGGACGGGATGCTGCGGGCGTTCGGGGCCATCCAGTTCAGCGAGGCCCACGCCGTGCACGCCGAACGCGTCGCCGAGGCGCCGCAGCTGTTCACCGACGACGTGCTGGCCATCCTGCGGCAGGCGGGGGAGACCGCCGGGTGGCAGTACGTGCGGGCGCTGACCGAGCGCGAGCGGTGGCGCGCCGAGGTCGGTGCGCTGCTCGACCAGGTGGACCTGCTGGCCATGCCCACCACCTGCGTCGCCGCGCCCGAGGTCGACCAGCGCGAGATCGAGGTCGGCGGCGCGCCGCTGCCGGTTCGCGGACCGCTGATCGGCCTCACCCGGCCCTGGAACCTCGCCGGAACTCCCGCCCTGTCGGTCCCGGCCGGAACCGTCGACGGGCTCCCGGCCGGCCTGCAGCTGATCGGCAGCCCCGGCCAGGAGGACCGGCTGTTCGCCGTGGCCGAGCGCATCGGCGCGGCGCTGCAACGGTGGCGCGGAGCGACCGGAGCCGATACCAAGGACGGGTGAGCGACGACGCGACCGCGGCGCTGCGCGAGATCGCCTTCTGGCTGGAGCGGCAGAACGCGCCCACCTACCGGGTGCGGGCCTTCCGGCGCGCCGCGGCCGTCCTCGACGACGTCGACGACCTCGACCGGCGCGTCGAACGCGGCACGCTCACCGACCTGGAGGGCATCGGCCGCACCACCGCCACCGTCATCGCCCAGGCCCACCGCGGCGAGACGCCCGACTACCTGGTGAAAGTCCGCGACGCCGCCGAGGTTCCGGAGAACGGGACCGCGCTGCGGGAGGCGCTGCGCGGCGACTGCCACGCCCACTCCGACTGGTCCGACGGCGGCAGCCCGATCGCCGAGATGGCCACCACCGCCCGCTGGCTCGGGCACGAGTGGATGGCGCTGACCGACCACTCGCCGCGGCTGACGGTCGCGCGGGGTCTGTCCGCCGAACGGCTGCGCGAGCAGCTCGACGTGGTCGCGCGGCTCAACCGCGAGCTCGCGCCGTTCCGGATCCTCACCGGGATCGAGGTCGACATCCTCGGCGACGGCTCCCTCGACCAGGACGAGGACCTGCTGGCCGAGCTCGACGTGGTGGTCGCCAGCGCGCACTCCGAGCTGCGGATGGCCTCCGGGCCGATGACCCGCCGCATGGTCACCGCCGCGAGCAACCCGCACGTCGACGTGCTCGGGCACTGCACCGGCAGGCTCATCGGCGACCGCAAGCGCCCGCAGTCGACCTTCGACGCACGCGAGGTCTTCACCGCGTGCCGCGACCACGACGTCGCCGTGGAGATCAACTCGCGGCCCGACCGGCTCGACCCGCCCCGCGAACTGCTGCGCCTGGCTCGCGACCTGGGCTGCGAGTTCACCGTCGACTCCGACGCCCACGCGCCCGGCCAGCTCGACTGGCTGGTGCACGGCTGCGCCCGCGCCGAGGAGTGCGGCATCGGTGCCGACCGCGTCCGCAACACCCGCCCGGCTGCGGACATCGCCCGGTAGACCCCACTTGCGGGCCGGGTCTGCGGGCTGTCACCGTACGCCTGAGCCGCCGAAATCCCAGGTCCGGACCGGCTCGTGAGGCAACGGCCACGTGGAGAGCGAGGCGCTCATGCCTGCTACCGAACCCGTCACCCCCGCCCGGTCCGGCCACGGCGGGCCGCAGAGCCTCGACCGCTTCCGCGCCGACGTCGCGCGGATCGTCGACGACTACCCGCACCAGCCGGTGTTCCCGCTGTTCGTGGAGCTGCGCGAGCTGCGTGACCGGGCGCTGAAGGTGCTGGAGCGGCGGGTCCCGGCCGAGCACGCCCGCGACTGGTTCCGCACCGCCGGGTTGATCTGCGCGGCGATGTCCACCGCCGCCTTCGACCTCGGCCACCCCGCAGCGGCCGAAGTGCAGGCGCGCACCGCCTTCCAGTGCGCCGATCAGGCCGGGGACGACGCGCTGCGCTGCTGGGTCCGCGGCACCCAGAGCCTGGTGGCCTACTGGGACGACCGCGGCCGCGACGCCGTCGAACTCGCCCGCGACGGACTGCACTACCCGCCCGAATCCGGCACCGCCGCAGTGCGATTGGCCGCGATCGAGGCCCGCGCGCACGCGCGCCTGGGCGACGCCCACGCCGCCGAACGCGCCCTGACCCGCGCCGAGCAGGCGCGCGAGGAGGTCGCCGAGGCGGACTTCCCGGCCGGGATGATGGAGTTCCCGGTCGCCAAGCAGTACGCCTACGCCTCCTCCACGGCGCTGTGGCTGGGCGGGCAGGTGGGCCTCGCCCACGCCGAGCGGGACGCGATCACCGCCATCGCCGGTTACGCCCAGGAACCGCCCGAGCGGCAGCGGGTCGGGGAGCTGTGCCTGGCCCGGCTGGACCTGGCGGAGGTGCGGTTGCGGGGCCGCGACCTCGACGGCGCCGCGGAGCAGGTCGACCTCGTGCTCGCCGCGGCCACCGCCCGGCGCACCGAGGCCGTGCTGCGGCGGCTGCGGCGGCTCGGCCGGTCGCTGGAGCGCACGCCGCTCCAGGCGGCCCCGGCGGCGGTGCGGTTGCGGGAGGAGATCGGGTCGTTCTGCGCCGCGCGCGGCGTGTCGCCGCTGGTCGTAGGGCCTCTTTGAAACTTCAACCCCTGTTAAGCTCGGGTCGTGAGCGATACGCGCTGGCTGAGCGACGACGAGCAGCGCGCCTGGCGGAAGCTGGCGGCCCTGATGACGGTGGTTCCCGCCGCCCTGGACGCGCAGCTGCAGCGCGACGCGGGCCTGACGATGTTCGGCTACTGGGTGCTGTCGATGCTGTCGGAGGCACCCGGGCGCGAGCTGAGGATGAGCCACCTCGCGCAGCAGTCCAACGCCTCGCCGTCGCGGGTCTCGCACGTGGTGTCCCGGCTGGAGCAGCAGGGCTTCGTCGCCCGCCGCAAGGCCGAGGACGACGCCCGCGGAAGCATCGCCGAGCTCACCGAAGCCGGCCTGGCCAAGGTCGTCGCCTCCGCTCCCGGCCACGTGGAGAAGGTCCGCTCGCTGATCGTCGACGCCCTCGACGAGTCCCAGGTGACCCTCCTCGACGACCTCTGCACAGCCCTCCTCACCCAGGTCGACCCCCGAGGCACCCTCTCAGTCGCACCACCCCAGGAATAACCCGCCCAAAATCCCTCCCAAATCTTCCTCCGGGACTCGTCCCAGAGGAAGGCTTCGGTGCACCTCCTGCCCGCGAGGTCCTTTCCGGTGGTTCGCGGTTCTGGAGGGGGACAGTTTTAGCCATAATTGTCCCGACATTTCAGACATTGATCATGGGTGATTATGGCTAAAACCGCCCCCTGCCAACGGACGTTGTCACCGTGACCGTTGGCAGGGGAACGAGGAGCGCTGACCGCTAGGCGGCTTCGTCGGAGTCCGAGGCCGCGTCCGGGCCGGTCCGCTGGGTGTCCGGATCGGTCCGCTGGGTGTCCGGGCTGGTCTTCTGAACGTCCGGGTCGGTCTGCTCGGTGTTCGGGCCCGTCTGCTGGGCGTTCGAGTCGGACTGCTGGGTGTCCGGGCCGGTCTGCTGGGTGTCCGGGTCGGTTTGCTGGGCGAACTGGGTTCGGTAGAGCTCGGCGTAGTGGCCGCCTCGGGCGAGGAGCTCTTCGTGGGTGCCGTCCTCGGCGATGCGGCCGTCGTCGATGACCAGGATCCGGTCGGCTTCGCGGATGGTGGCGAGGCGGTGGGCGATGACCAGGGCCGTGCGCCCGGACAGGGCAGTGGCCAGGGCGCGCTGCACCGCGGCTTCGGACTCCGAGTCGAGGTGGGCCGTGGCCTCGTCGAGGACGACGATCGGCGGGGCCTTGAGCAGCAGGCGGGCGATCGCTAGGCGCTGCTTCTCACCACCGGAGAGGCGGTGCCCCCGGTCGCCGACCACCGTGTCCAGGCCGTCGGGCAGCGAGTCGATCAGGTGGCCGAGCTGAGCCGTGCGCAGCGCCTCGGTCAGCTCCTGCTCGGACGCGTCGGGCCGGGCGAAGGTGAGGTTGGCGCGGATCGTGTCGTGGAACAGGTGCGCGTCCTGCGTGACGACCCCGACGTGGTCGTACAGCGAGGCCAGCGACGTGTCGCGCACGTCCACGCCGCCGATGCGCACCGCGCCCGCGTCGACGTCGTAGAGCCGCCCGGCCAGGTTCGTGATCGTGGTCTTGCCCGCCCCGGAATGCCCCACCAGCGCGACGGTCCGGCCCGGCTCGGCCCGGAAGCTGATGTCGTGCAGCACCGGGTGCGCCGGGGAGTGATCCGCCCGCGCCACCGACTCCAGCGACGCCAGCGACACCTCGCTGGAGGCCGGGTAGCGGAACGAGACGTGGTCGAACTCCACGTCGGAGGCCCCCGCGGGCAGCTCCCGCGCATCCGGCTTCTCGGTGATCATCGGCTTGAGGTCCAGGATCTCGAAGACCCGGTCGAAGCTCACCAGCGCCGTCATCACGTCCACGTGCACGTTCGAGAGCGCCGTCAGCGGCCCGTACAAGCGGTTGAGCAGCGTCGCCAGCGCCACCAGCGTGCCCAGCTGGAACGCCCCCGCCAGCACCAGACCACCGCCCAGGCCGTAGACCACGGCCGTGGCCAGCGCCGCCAGCAGCGTCAGCGCCACCATGAACACCCGGCTGTACATCGCCGAGATGACGCCCATGTCGCGCACCCGCTCGGCGCGGGCGGCGAAGCGCTCGGACTCCTCGTCGGCGCGGCCGTAGAGCTTGGCCAGCATCGCCCCGGCCACCCCGAAGCGCTCGGTCATCAGCGAGCTCATCTCGGCGTCGAGCTTCATCTGCTCACGGGTGATGCGCTGCAGCCGGCGGCCCACCCAGCGCACCGGCAGCAGGAACAGCGGCAGCAGCACCAGCGCGATCACGGTGATCTGCCAGGACAGCGTGAACATGGTGACCAGCACCAGCACCAGGCTCAGCACGTTGGACACCACCGACGACAACGTCGAGGTCAGCGCCCGCTGCGCGCCGATCACGTCGTTGTTGAGGCGGCTGACCAGCGCCCCGGTCTGGGCGCGGACGAAGAACGCCACCGGCATCCGCTGCACGTGGTCGAAGACCTCGCGGCGCAGGTCGTAGATCAGGCCCTCGCCGAGGCGGGCCGAGTACCAGCGCTGGGCCAGGCTCATCGCCGCCTCCAGCACGGCCACCCCGGCCACCGCCACGGCCAGCCACACCACCAGCGAGAAGTTCCGCGGCACGATGCCGTCGTCGATGATGGCCTTGAACAGCAGCGGGTTGACCACGCCGAGCGCGGCGGCCAGCGCGACCAGCACCAGGAACGGCACGATGTCGCGCAGGTAGGGGCGTGCGTAGCCGCCGATGCGGCGGAGCAGGCCGGCGGACAGGCGTTGCCGGGTGACGGACTTGTCGCTCGCGAACGAGCGCATCGTCGACCAGTTGGCGTTCACTGGAGGTCCTTCGTGACGTGGTGGTGTCGTTCGGGTGGTTCCATCCTCGAACCTCGACTCAGGTGGAAGTCAATGCGCCTCCCGGTTGTTCCCGCCCGGTTCCGGCGCTGAGCGCGGACCGGTAAACGGACGGTTAGCCACCACAACGATTCGGCCACATCAGACGCTCGGCCGATGCGCGACTCGGCGTTGATCTTGAACGATGGGGTTGCACCACGCGGAGTGCCGCCCTGGACACCTTCCGGAGTGCGGGTCCCGCGACGAACGCGTTCTGGCTGGTGAAGGAGATCGACCACGTGTTGAAGGGCGTGGCCAGGTATGGCCGGAGCGTTCCCGAGCCCGACGGCACGCGGCTCCCGCTGCGCATCGCGGACCGGTTCTTCCTCGCCGCCCACAGCGGCGAGAACCGGATCTCGCCGCGCATCGACGCCGACCTGCTCGCCCTCGGGTGCTCGGGCGGGCTGCTCGCCGAGCTGATCGTGGAGGAGGAGATCGCCCTCACCCCCGACGTCCGGCCCAGCGGCAACGGGCGCTGCCCCGACTTCCTGTCCTGGACGGTGCTGCGCGAGATCCGCCGCGAAGCCGGCCACGACCTGCGCACCTGGTTGGAGTACCTCGCCCAGACCTCCGTGGAGAAGGTCCGGTCCCGGCTGGTGCTCGTCGACGTGCTGCGGGAGGTCCCCATCTCCGGCGGGCTGCGCGGGGGAGCGGCCGCCGCCTGGCGCCTCGCCGACACCCGCCGCGGCACCACCGCCGAGCTCGAAGAGCTGTTCACCGGGACCGACACGGCCACCGGCAACGGCGTGATCACCGTGCCCGAACGGCTGACCGAGATCACCTTCGCGCTGCTGACCCGCGAGACCGGGGTGCTGCGCCACCTGCGCTTCAGCAAGAACGCGCTGCGGCAGGGGGAGTTCCGGATGAACTCGTGGGAATCGCTGCTGCCCGGAACCCTGCGCAGCCTCCTCCACGAGATCGGCGCGGCCCGCGGAGCGTCGGCGATCACCCCGAGGCACTGAACCGAGCACTAGGAGCGTGAACGTGCCCCCTTCGAAGGTGTCGGCGACGCTGGCCGGATCCCGGATGGGCGTGCTGTCGATCGTGTTCTTCACCGTGGCCGCCGGTGCCCCTGCCACCATCGTCGGCGGTGTGGCCGCCAACGGCTTCGCGGTCACCGCCGCGCCCGGACTGCCTCTCGGGTACCTGGTGATGGCCCTGGTCGTCGGCGTGTTCGCGATCGGGTACGTGACCATGTCCCGGCACGTCGACAACGCTGGTGCCTTCTACGCCTACATCGCCAAGGGCCTGGGCCGGGCCGCCGGAGCCGGGGCGGGCGCGGTGGCCGTGGTGTCCTACCTGCTCATCCTCGGCGGGCTGGTCGGCGGTTTCGGCGTCGGCGCGGCCGACTTCGCCCGCCGCCTCACCGGCACCGACCCGACCTGGTGGTGGTACTCGGCGGCGGCGATCGCGCTGGTGGCCGCGCTCGGGCTGCAGCGCATCGACGTCAACGGGCGCGTGCTGGCGCTGCTGCTGCTCGCCGAGGTGACCGCGCTCGTGGTCTACGACGTGGCGTTCGTGGCGGCCCCGGGGCCCGAGGGCCTCACCTTCGGCGCGCTGGACCCGTCGGTGCTGCTGACCGGGTCGGCCGGGGCGATCCTGCTCGTCGCCTTCACGGGGTTCATCGGGTTCGCCAACCTCACCGTGCTGGCCCGCGAGGCCCGCGATCCGCGCACCGTCATTCACGCCGCGGCCATCTCGCTGCTGGTCATCGGCGGGCTGTTCTCCGCTTCCACCTGGGCGATGACGGTGGCGACCGGGCCCGGATCGGTCGTGGCCGCCGCCGACCGCGACTCCACCCGGCTGCTGTTCGCCCTGGCCGCCCAGCGGCTGCCCGCGACCCTGGTCGACGTCGGCAACGTCCTGTACCTGACCTCGATGTTCGCCGCCGCCTTGGCCTTCCACCACGTGTGCGCCCGCTACCTGTTCTCGCTCGGGCTGGAAGGCGTCGGAGCCCGCTGGTGGGTGCGCACCAGCGCCCGCACCGGTGCGCCGGTGGCCGGGTCGCTGGTCGCCACGGCGGTCAGCGCCGCGGCCGTCGCGGTCACCGCGCTGCTGGAGCTGGACCCGGCGGTGCACCTGTTCTTCTGGGGCGCCACGACCGGTGCGCTCGGCGTGCTGCTGCTGGTGCTGCTGACCTCGGTGGCCGTCGTCGGGTTCTTCCGCCGCACCGGCGGTCACGGGCACGGCGCCTGGCCCACCACCATCGCCCCCGCGCTGGCCGCCGCGCTGCTGGCGCTGGTGCTGGTGACGGCGGTGCTTTCGTACCGGACGACGCTGGGCGTCGCGCCCGGGCACGCGCTGGGCTGGGTGGTGCCGTCGGGTCTGGCGGGCGTCTTCGCCGTCGGATCGGCGTGGGGGATGCTGCTCAAGCGGGCGAAACCCGAGGTGTACGCCCGGATCGGAGCGGGCGCGCGGGCCACGGTCATGCGCAGCCCGGAGGTCCTCGCCCGGCGGTGATGATCGGTGACGACCGGCAGGGCACCCGGCTCCGTGCCCTGCCGCCGCCGCGGGGTGTCAGGTCTCGGCACCCACGTAGCGGAACTCCCAGGTTCCATCACCGTGCTTGCCGGAGCGCTCGTAGATCAGCCGAGGCGGCACGGCCTCGGGATTGCGAGCGCGCGCGGGCAGGGTGATGCGCGGGATCGGTTTGCCCGATGAGTCGGCCGAGACGGTCAGCTCCTGACCGTCCTGCGGCCCACCGCGGAGCCGGACCCGGATGTCTGGCACGGCGACCCCTTTCCTTCTCCCATGGACGCGTGGACAACGACATCGCCTAGGACCGCACCCCCGGCGCGACGGTTCCAGCAGTCACTTGATCGTGTGGGCGAGGAGAACATCCGGACTCCCTGATCGAGGAGCTCGTGGCGGAACCGCCTGGTAGAAAGCGATGGATGAACGTAGCACGAACGGTGCGCCTGATCTTCACCGCCGGGGCGGTCGAATCCGACACCCACGTCAACCTCTCCGCGGTGCGCACCGACGGCGAGCACCTGTGGATCGCCGGCGACGAGACCGCCACCGTCGAACGGCTCCGCTGCGATGACCCGGACCGGCCCGCCGAGTACCGCGAG
This sequence comes from Saccharopolyspora sp. ID03-671, assembly GCF_045278815.1. Taxonomy (NCBI): domain Bacteria; kingdom Bacillati; phylum Actinomycetota; class Actinomycetes; order Pseudonocardiales; family Pseudonocardiaceae; genus Saccharopolyspora; species Saccharopolyspora sp. ID03-671. The sequence goes on along the minus strand of NZ_CP134054.1, from coordinate 527,997 downwards.
CACGTCACCTTCCCGCTCGCCGACGTCGTCGACCTGCCCGGCGAGGCCGACGAGGAGGTCGACGTCGAGGGCATCTCCCGCAACGGCCCGTTCCTGTGGGTCGTGGGCTCGCACAGCGCCAAGCGGCGCAAGATCAAGCAGCACCACACCGACGCCAAGGCCGCCAAGCGGCTGGCCTCCGTCAGCGCCGAACCCAGCCGCCGCGTGCTCGCCCGCATCGCCCTGTCCGACGACGTGCCCGCCGAACGCACCCCCGAAGGCGCCCGCAGCGCCGCGCTGGGCAGGGGAGGGCTGATCGACCTGCTCGCCGACGACGACCACCTGGCCCCGTTCCTGGCCATCCCCGGCAAGGACAACGGCCTCGACGTCGAAGGCATCGCCGTGCACGGCGAACCCGGCCGCGAGCGCGTCTACCTCGGACTGCGCGGCCCCGTGCTGCGCGGCTGGGCCGTGGTGCTGCTGCTCGAACCCCGCGAGGACGACGGCGAACTGGAACTGCGCAAGATCGACGACGAGCGCTACGCGAAGATCTTCCTCGACCTCGACGGACTGGGCATTCGCGACATGTGCGTGCACGGCGACGACCTGCTGCTGCTCGCCGGACCCTCGATGGCCCTCGACGGCCCGGTCCGCGTCTACCGCTGGCCCGGCGCCGCCACCCTCGACACCGCCGACGTCGTGCACCGCGCCGAACTCCACCGCGAGCTCGACGTCCCCCACGGCGAGGGCGACGACCACGCCGAAGGGCTGGCGCTGCTGCCCTCCGGGGAGCTCCTCGTCGTCTACGACAGCCCCGCCGCCCACCGCCTGACCGAACCCGGCGTGGTCCTCGCCGACGCCCTCCCGCTCTAGCTCAGGCCGACGGTGCGACCAGGACGTGGAGGGTCCGGGGGCCGTGGACGCCCTCGACCCGGTTGAGCTCGATGTCGCTGGTGGCCGAGGGCCCGCTGATGAAGGTCGTGGGACGGGCCGGGTCCAGGCGGGCCAGGGCCGCCGGGACGTCGTCGGCGACCTGGGACTCGGCGACGACGCACACGTGCAGATCCGGCACCAGGGTCACCGCGCGGCGGCCCTGGCCCGGGCCGTGGTCCAGCACGATCGTGCCGGTCGAGGCGATGCCCACCGCGGCTGTGGTGATCACCGCGTCGACCTGCTCCAACGCCGTCGTCGACGCCCCGGGGTCGACGAGCTCGAACTCCTCGCCCAGCGCCGCGGACCACGCCTGTGGTGCCCCGTCCGGGACGAGCAGGCGGCGCGCGCCCGCGTCCCGGGCGATCCCGGCGATCCGGGAGACCACCTCATCGGCGGCAGCCCGGTCCACAGTGGCCTTGTAGTCGGCGACCGCCTCGCAGAACGCCGCCACCAGATCCGCTCGCGGGCGCGTGGACCGGTAGTCGCGCGGTACCGCCGACAGCGGTGTGCGCTCGGTGTCGCGCAGCGCTCGACGAACCCTGCCCAGCACCGCCTCGCGCGCCGAATCCGACTTCATCGCCCGTCCCCTTCCTCGCCGCGGGTGCGCTGCCACCACGAGCGGAACGACTCCTGCGCCGGGGCGGGTGCGTCCCGCGCGTCGGTCCACCCCGACAGCGGACCCGGCAGCCGGCCGATCGTGCCGCGCCGCCCGATCACCTTCCGGCTCCACGACGCCACCTTCTGCACCGCCGCCAACCGCTTGGCGTCGCCGAACACCCACGACGCCAAGCCCATCAGCGCGTCCATCGGCTTGTCCTTCGCCGAGTGCTCCTCGACCACGCGAGTCCGCAGGTGCACCAGGAGGTCCGGGATGTCGATGGCCACCGGGCACACGTCGTAGCACGCGCCGCACAACGACGACGCGTACGGCAACGACTTGTCCACTTCGGACGCCGTGCCGCGCAGCTGCGGCGTCAGCACCGCCCCGATCGGCCCCGGGTACACCGAGCCGTAGGCGTGACCACCCGTGCGCTCGTACACCGGGCACACGTTCAGGCACGCCGAGCAGCGGATGCAGCGCAACGCCTGGCGGCCCACCTCGTCGGCCAGCGCGTCGGTGCGCCCGTTGTCCAGCAGCACCACGTGGAACTCCTGCGGCCCGTCCCCGGCCGTGACGCCCGTCCAGGTCGAGGTGTAGGGGTTCATCCGCTCACCGGTGCTCGACCGCGGCAGCAGCTGCAGGAACACCTCCAGGTCCCGCCAGCTCGGCACCACCTTCTCGATGCCCACCACGCTGATCAGCGTCTCCGGCAGCGTCAGGCACATCCGCCCGTTGCCCTCGGACTCGACCACCACCAGCGTGCCGGAGTCGGCGACCGCGAAGTTCGCGCCCGAGACCGCGACCTTGGCCCGCAGGAACTTCTCCCGCAGGTGCCGCCGCGCCGCCTCGGCCAGCCGCGCGGGCTCGTCGGTGAGGTCCTCGGGAGCCGGGGTGCCGACGGCGCCCATCTCGCGGCGGAAGATCTCCCGGATCTCCGCGCGGTTGCGGTGGATCGCCGGAACCAGGATGTGGCTGGGCGTGTCGTGTCCCAACTGGACGATCAACTCGGCCAGATCGGTCTCCCACGCGTCGATCCCGGCCTCGGCCAGCGCCTCGTTGAGCTCGATCTCCTGCGTGGCCATCGACTTGACCTTCACGACCTCCCGCTCACCGGTCGCCCGGACGAGATCGGTGACGATCCGGTTGGCCTCCGCGGCGTCGCGGGCCCAGTGCACCGTGCCCCCGGCCTCGGTCACCGCGGTCTCGAACCGCTCCAGGTAGGTGTCCAGGTTGGACAGCGTGTGGGCCTTGATCGCCGCGCCCGCGTCGCGCAGCTGGGCCCAGTCGTCGAGCTCGCCGACCACGCCGGCGCGCTTGCGGCGGATCGTGGAGGTGGCGTTGGCCAGGTTGTGCCGCAGCTGCGAATCGGCCAGCTCGCGCTTGGCGGCGGTCGGGAACGAGGGCATGCCCAGGGGAGTGGCGCTCACCGCTGGTCTCCTTCCGTCGAGGCCAGGATCTCGGCCAGGTGCAGCACCCGGACGCCCGAGCGCTGCCGCGACAGCAGGCCCCCGATGTGCATCAGGCACGACGCGTCCCCGGCGCAGAGCACCTCCGCGCCGGTCTCGCGCACGTGCCGGGCCTTGTCGGCGCCCATCGCCACCGACACGTCGGGGTTCTTCAGCGCGAACGTGCCGCCGAACCCGCAGCACTGCTCGGAGGCGGGCAGCTCGACCAGGTCCAGCGAGCGCACCGCGCGCAGCAACCGCAGCGGGCGCTCGCCGACGCGCAGCAGCCGCGCCGAGTGGCAGGTGGGGTGGTAGGTGACGCGGTGCGGGAAGTAGGCGCCCACGTCGGTCACGCCCAGCACGTCCACCAGGAACTCCGAGAGCTCGTGCACCTTCGGCGCGGTGCGCTCCACCGCGCGGGTGAGCGCGCGGTCGCCGTCGGCGACCTGGGTGTGCTGGTGGCGCACCGAGGCCACGCACGAACCCGACGGCGCCACGACCGCGTCGTAGTCGGCGAAGGCCTCGACGAACGTCCGCACCGAGGAGCGGGCCTGCTTGCGGTAGCCGGTGTTGGTGTGCATCTGGCCGCAGCAGGTCTGCGCGGCCGGGAAGTCGACCTCGCACCCCAGCCGTTCCAGGAGCCGCACCGTCGCCTTCGGCGCCTCCGGGAACAGCGTGTCGCCGAGGCAGGTCGCGAACAGGGCCACCCTCATGCGCGCATCACCGGTTCCTCTCCGTCCTCGCCGGAATCCTCGCGCACCGAACGCCACGACACCCGACTTGTCGACCATTCTTTGGTCCGACCATAGACGGCACTTACCCTAGGGATCACGGACGGCGCGTGTAAAGGGGACCGAGTGAGCGGATTCGAAGCCGACGCGGGCGACGCCGACTGGCGTCCCGTCGCCCGCACCCGCACCTACGAGCTGGTCATCGACCGCGTCGAAGAGCAGATCGTCACCGGTGCGCTCAAGGTCGGTGACCGGCTTCCGGCCGAGCGCGACCTCGCCAAGATGCTCGGCGTCAGCCGCGCCGCGGTCCGCGAGGCGTTCCGCGCGCTGGAGGCCCAGGGCGTGCTGCGGATGGGCGTGGGAACCGGGCCCGACTCCGGCACGACGGTGGCCGCGCTGCCCAGCCAGGCGCTCACCCGGCTGCTGCGGTTGCACGTGGCGCTGGCCAACTTCCCCGTCGCCGACGTGGTGCGCGCCCGGCTCATGCTCGAACGCGAGAGCGCCCGGCACGCCGCCGCCCGCGCCCGGCCCGACGACCTGGCCAGGCTCGCCGAACTCCTCGACGAGATGGACTCACCCGACTGCGACCGGGCCCGGTTCAACGACCTCGACACCGAGTTCCACGTGCGCATCGCCGAAGCCGGCGGCAACCGCCTGGTCGCCGACATGACCATCGCGATCCGCGAGTCGATGCGCCGCCCGCTGCTGGCCGCCTTCGACGCCCTCGGCGACGACTGGGACCCCATCGCCGACGAACTCCGCGCCGACCACCGGGCGATCTACCAGGCCCTGCGCGACGGCGACGCCGAAGCCGCCGAGGAGCGCACCGCAGCCCACATCCGCTCCTTCTACCGCCACGGCTGGGCCCAGGAAGACCTGTGAACCTCTCTGGAGGATCACCTAGCGCGGCGGTGCGGGCGGCGGAACCCGAGTCGGGCTCCACCGCGCACCTCAGCGGGACCTAGCGCACCACGGCGCGGGACTGCGGCGAGACCGCCAGGTCCCCGGCGATGCGCCCGGCGGTGGCCAGCAGCGGGGGCAGCAGGTCGTTCTCGGCCGCTTCGCGGGTGGTGCGGCTGGCGTGCGAGGAGATGTTCACCGCCGCCACCGCCCGGCCGTAGCGGTCCCGGATCGGGGCCGCGATCGAGCGCAGCCCCGCCTCCAGCTCCTGGTCGACCAGCGCCCAGCCCTGCTCGCGGACCCGCGCCAGCTCCTCCTGCAGCGCCGCGCGCCCGGTGATCGTGTGCGGGCCCAACGGCGCGAGGTCGACCTGGTCGAGGTGGGCGCGCAGCCGGTCCTCGGGCAGGTCGGCCAGCATCACTCGGCCCATCGACGTCGCGTAGGCCGGGAAGCGGGTGCCGATGTTGATCGAGACCGTCATGATCCGCGACGTGGGAACCCGCGCCACGTAGACGATGTCGGTGCCGTCGAGCACCGACACCGACGCCGACTCGTGCACCTCCGAGACCAGGCCCTCCAGGTGGGGCTGGGCGATCTCGGGCAGCGACACGCTCGACAGGTACGAGAACCCCAGCTCCAGCACCCGCGGCGTCAGCGCGAACACCCGCCCGTCGGTCCACACGTAGCCCAGGCCGACCAGGGTGTGCAGGAACCGGCGGGCCGCCGCGCGCGACAGGTCCGTCGCGCGGGCGACCTCCGAGAGCGTCATCTCCGGGCTGGACTCGCTGAACGCGCGAATCACCGCAAGCCCCCGCGCCAGCGACTGCACGTAGCCGCTGCTGGTGTCGGACTCGGACTCCATCGATGATCCCCTCGTCGGCGGAACGGCCTCGGATGACTACTACCCCGGCTCTTCCTCGCTCAGGATCGTATTGGCGATGCCGAACGCGGTGTTGGCGCGGGGCACGCCCGCGTAGATCGCCACGTGCATCAGCACCTCCTTGATCCGCTCGGGCTCCAGGCCGTTGCGGCGGGCCGCGCGCACGTGCATCGCGAACTCGTCCTCGCAGCCGGTGGCGGCCAGGATCGCCAGCGTCAGCATGCTGCGGGTCGGCCGGTCGACGCCGTCGCCGGTCCACACCTCGCCCCACGCGTAGCGGGTGATGAAGTCCTGGAAGCCCTCGGTGAAGTCGGTCTTGCGGGCGTTGGCGCGGTCGACGTGCGCGTCGCCGAGCACCTCGCGCCGCACCGCCATGCCCGCGTCGTAGCGGCTCTCGTCGCTCACGCGGCACCCCCGAAGTGCTCCAGCAGCAACCGGTTCACGGCCTCCGGCTGCTCGGCGTTGGCCAGGTGCGCCGCGGGCGAGAGGACCTCGACCCGCGCCCCGGGCACACCGGCGGCGATGCGCTCGGCGTGCGACGGGGGAGTGGCCGGGTCCTCGGCACCGGCGATCACCAGCGTCGGCGCGGTGATCCCGGGCAGGCCGTCGAGGACGTCCATCTCGGCGATCGCCTCGCAGCAGCCCGCGTAGCCCTCCGGGTCGGCGCTGAGGATCATGTCGGTGAACTTCTCCCGGATCTCCGGGTTCCCGACCGCGGCGGGGGTGAACCAGCGCGGCAGCGACGAGTCGACCATCGCCGCCATGCCGTTCGCGCGCACCGTCGCCGCCCGCTCCGACCACGACGGGCCGCCCAGATCCGCCGAGGTGCACAGCAACGCCAGCGACGCGATGCGCTCCGGCGCGTTCTCGGCCAGCCACATCCCGGTCATGCCGCCCAGCGACACCCCGGCGAAGTGGGCACGCTCGACGCCCAGTCGGTCCAGCAGCTCCAGCGCGTCGCCGCCCAGGTCGGCCAGCGAGTACGGGCCCGGCTCGGCCTTCGTGCCGCCGTGCCCGCGCTGGTCGTAGCGCAGCACCCGGAAGTGCTCGCGCAGCGCGGGGACCTGCTCGTCCCACAGGCGCAGGTCGGTTCCCAGCGAGTTGGACAGCACCACCACCGGAGCCCCCTCGGGCCCGGTCAGCTCGTGGTTGACGTTCAACGCTCCTCCATTCCGGTGTGCGCGGCCAAAGCCCGATCGATGAATTCCGACGCCGACCCCAGGTAGTCGCTCGCCGAGGTCGCCGCGACCACGTCGTCCTCCGAGAGCACCTCGCGCACCCGGGGTTCGGCGAGGAGCTCCGCGCGCAGCGTGCTGCCGTTCCCGGTGGTGCGCCGGCACAGTTCGGCGACCAGCGCTTGCGCGTCGGTGCGGCCCAGCGCGCCCATGAGCCGCCCGGCGGCGTTCTCCGCGAGCACCAGCCCGCGGGTGAGGTCGAGGTTCTCGGCCATCCGGTCCGGGTGAACCTTCAGGCCCTCCAACAGCTCCCGCGTCCGCCGGGCCGCCGCTGCCGACAGGCGCAGCAGCTCGGTCAGCGGTTCCCACTCCGACTGCCAGGCCCCGGCCGCGCGCTCGTAGGACTGCGGCATCGCCGACAGCAGCGTCGCCACCAACCCCGGAACGCGTTGGGTCGCGGCCGTGATCAGCACCGACGTGGCGGGGTTCTGCTTGTGCGGCATGGCGGAGGACCCGCCGGGCCTGCCCTCGGTGAGCTCGCCGACCTCGGTCTGGGCGTGCAGCTCCACGTCCAGCGCGATCTTGCCCAGCACCCCGCACGCGGTGCCGAGTGCACCCGCCAGCTTGGCGATCCGGGCGCGGTCGGTGTGCCACGGCAGCACCGGCTCGGCCAGCCCCAACCGCTCGGCGACCCCGCCCAGCACCTCGGTGCCGCCGTCGCCCAGCGACGCCAACGTGCCCGCCGCGCCGCCGAACTGCACCGCCGGACGCACCCGCCGCAGCCCGGTGATCGCCTCGTCCAGCGAGGTCAGCCAGCCGGCGCAGCGCAGCCCGAACGTCGTCGGAAGCGCCTGCTGCAGCAGCGAACGCGCGATGAGCACCGTCCCGCGATGCTGATCGGCCAGCCTCGCGCACTCCCGCGCCGCCGCCAGCAGGTCCTCGACGACCAGCTCCAGCACGTCGCGCGCCAGCAGCATCGCCGCGGTGTCGATGACGTCCTGGCTGGTAGCGCCCCGGTGCACGTGCGGACGCGACCCCGGTCCGACCGCCGCCGCGAGGTCCTTGACCAGCGCGATGACCGGCGTCGCCGAGGCCACCGCGCGCTCGCCGATCGAGGCCGCGTCGAACAGCTCCGCGCGGCAGTGCGCCGCGATGTCCTCGGCCGCCTCGGGCGGCACGATCCCGGCCTTGGCCTGCGCCGCGGCGAGCGCCGACTCGAAGTCCAGCATCGCCTGCAGCCATGCCGCGTCGCCGGTGCGCTCGGTGGCCTCCGGAGTGCTGAACATCGAACCGAACACACCCGACTCCTTCGATCTCCTGTGGACTGACCGCCCCATCAGACCGCGAAGAACACCGTTTCGCCATCGCCCTGCAGGCGGACGTCGAACCGCAGCCCCTCCTCGTCGGTGACGCCCAGCAGCGTGTCGCGCCGCTCGGTCGGCACCGCCGTCAGCACCGGGTCGGCGTCGTTGGCCGCCTCGCCCGGGAAGTACACGCGGGTCACCACGCGGTTGAGCATGCCCCGGGCGAGCACGGTCACGTCGATGTGCGGTGCCTCGATCTCGCCGCCCGGGGTGGGCAGCGCACCGGGTTTGACCGTGCGGAACCAGAACCGGCCCTCGGTGTCGGTGGGGCAGCGGCCGAAGCCCTGCCAGCCCGAGGAGTCCGGGCGCGGGTCGTCGGGGTGGTCGAAACGGCCCTGCTCGTCGGCCTGCCAGATCTCGATCACCCCGTCCGGGACCGGATCGCCGCTTCCGTCGCGGAGAACGCCGTGCAGCACGAACGCGCCGTCGCGGTCGGCGGGCACGAGCTCGGGCCCGTCGTCCCACAGGATCCCGTCCGGCAGGGCGTAGAACGGGCCGACCGTCTGCGACGGGGTGGTGGCGGGAACGCCCATCAGTCGTCGTCCTCCTCTTCCTCGTCCTCGAACACGGTGGCCTGCGGGCCGCGCAGCACGATGTCCCACTTGAAGCTCAGCGCCCACTCGGGAACCGTGGAGTCCAGGTCGAACCGGGAGATCATCCGCTCGCGTGCCTTCTCGTCGCGCACCGAGTTGAAGATCGGGTCCTGGTAGAACAGCGGGTCGCCCGGGAAGTACATCTGCGTGATCAGCCGCTGCGTGAACGCCTGCCCGAACAGCGAGAAGTGGATGTGCGCTGGGCGCCACGCGTTGTCGTGGTTGCGCCACGGGTAGGCGCCGGGCTTGATGGTGATGAACCGGTAGTTGCCCTCGGCGTCGGTCATGCACCGCCCGGTGCCGGAGAAGTTCGGGTCCAGCGGAGCCGGGTGCCGGTCGCCCTGGTGCAGGTAGCGACCCGACGAGTTCGCCTGCCAGATCTCCACCAGCGTGTTCGGGATCGGCTTGCCCGCCGAGTCGAGGACCTTGCCGCTGACGATGATCCGCTCGCCCAGCGGCTCCCCGTCGTGCTGCGCGGTCAGGTCGTGGTCCTGCTCGCCGCACCGGTCCTGCCCCAGCAGCGGCCCCGTGACCTCGGTGAGGTTCTGCGGCAGGTACTGCAGCGGCTGCTTCGGATGCCGCAGCGCCGACGACCGGTACCCGGGGGAATCCAGCGGCGGGTGCGAACGGTCGTCGGGCAGGTACTCGGGCAGGATGAGACCGGAATCCGACCGAGTCTCATGAACAGTCATAAGTGGACTCCTTGAACTGAACCCGCGGCGGTGCCGGTTGCTTGCTTGGGGCAAAGAGGAAGCACCTTCGGTGCTTGCCTGACGGTTAAACCGTAGCTTTGAGGGCGCGCAGGACTTCCAGCTCGTTTTCACTGGGCGGATCCTGGGCGCCGAGGTCGTCCGAGACCTTGAGGTCCCAGCCCGCCGCTTCCTTGGCCTGCTCGACGGTGGAACCGGGGCTGAGCTCGGTGAGGGTGAGCTCGCAGGTGTCGGGATCCGGGCGCAGCACGCCGAGGTCGGTGATGACCTTGACCGGGCCCTTGCCGCGCAGGCCCAGCTCCTCGCGGTCGCCCTTGCCGGTGCCGTAGCCCAGCGAGGTCACGAAGTCCACGCGGTCGACGAAGCTGCGCGGGCTCATCCGCATCACGATCAGCACCTCGCGGCACGAGGCCGCGATCTCCGGGGCGCCGCCCGCGCCGGGCAGCCGCACCTTCGGGTTGCTGTAGTCGCCGCCGATGACGGTGGTGTTGATGTTGCCGAACTTGTCGACCTGCGCGCCGCCGAGGAAGCCGATGTCGATGCGGCCCGGCTGCAACCAGTAGTTGAAGATCTCCGGCACGCTGATCACCGAGTCCGCGGTGTCGGCCAGCACGCCGTCACCGATGGACAGCGGCAGCCGGTCGGGCTTGGCGCCCAGGGTGCCCGACTCGTAAATCAGCACCAGGTTCGGGGCGTGGGTGCGGCGCGCCAGGTTGGCCGCGGTGCTGGGCAATCCGATACCCACGAAGCACTTCGCGCCGTCCTCCAGCGATCGGGCCGCCCCGACCGTCATCATCTCGTCGGAGGTGAACTCCAGGCTCATCGCGCGCTCCTCTCCGCACCGCGGACCTCGGTGGCCAGCCACTGCTCGAACCGCTCGCGGTCCCGGCCGATCGGATCCCACTCCTGGTAGTAGCTGTTGTCGCGTTCGTAGTAGCCCTGCGCGTACGAGGGGTGCGCGCCGCGCGGCACCTCGGCGACGGCGGTGACCGCCCACTGCGGCAGCACCACGGCGCCCGGCACCGGTTCGAGCTCGTCGACGATCTCCTCCACGGTCGCCAGCGACCGCGCCGAGGCCAGCACCGTCTCCTTCTGCACGCCGGTGATGCCCCACATCTGCACGTTGCCCGCCCGGTCGGCGCGCTGCGCGTGGATGATGCCCACGTCCGGGTTCACCGCCGGGACGGCGGTGAGGCGCTCGCCGGTGAACGGGCACTCGATCGGCTTGATCGTCTCGGTCTGGGCGGGCAGGTCGGTGCCGGTGTAGCCGCGCAGCACGGCGAACGGCAGCCCGGAGGCCCCGGCGGCGTAGCGGTTGGCCATGCCGGCGTGGCTGTGCTCTTCGATCTCCAGGGGCACCGGCCAGGAGTTCTGGATGGCGTCCCGGAAGCGGTGCAGCGAGCCGACGCCGGGGTTGCCGCCCCAGGAGAAGATCAGCTTGCGCGCGCATCCGGCGCCGATCATCTGGTCGTAGACGATGTCCGGCGTCATGCGGATCAGCGTCAGGTCCTTGCGGCCTTGCCGGATGATCTCGTGTCCGGCGGCGACCGGGATGAGATGCGTGAAGCCCTCCAGCGCGACCGTGTCGCCGTCGTGGACGAGCTCCGCGACGGCCTCGCGAAGGCTCAGGATGCGTGCCACCCCGACCACCCCTTGTTGTGCGCATAGTGAACAGATGTGCTTCATGCGAACGATAGGGGAGATGCGAGGTCCCGGTCAAGAGAGGTCGTGCCTGGTCGACGCGCGGTGGAGGGGTCAGAGATCGCCGGACGGGGGCAGCCCCTCTGCGGGCAGTCCGAGCACGTCCACGGCCGCCTCGGCGGCGCAGGTGGCCTGCAGGTAGCCGGTCTCGCCCCAGGCCAGCAGGTCGCCGGCCTTGCTCGGGTGGACCAGCAGGCGCCGGTAGGTGCGGCCGCTGTCCGGGTCCGGCGCGGGCGGGTAGGCGCACGAGATCAGCGCGGCCATCCGGACCTGGGCGTAGGGGGAGATGCCGTCGTCGACGCGCTGGTACCCGAGGTAGTGCGGGTCGTCGATGTCGACGGTGACCTCTTCCATCGCCTCGCGGCGCAGGATGTCGGCGTAGGCGACCTCGCCCGGCTCCGGCCGACCGCCGGGCAGCGTGTGCTTGCTGCCGTCGAGGCGGATCAGCAGCCTGCCGTCGGGGACGAACAGGAACCCGTACACCTGCCGCACCGCCAGGCCCGCCGGAACGGGGTCGGTGTGCCAGGAGAACTTGGGCATCGGTGCGGGTCCCTTCGCCATCGAGTCAGAAAAGATCACTTTACCGGAGAGCGGCCTGACCGCACCGGCTTTCGGCGGGGCGTTTCCGCTGCGCACGGCTTTCGATTCGGACATTCGGGATGGATCCAGATGTGTGAGCTGGTTCACAAGCGGATGTCGGGTTGCTACACCTGATCGGCCGTATCCGCTCCACCCAGGAGGCACCGTGGCCATCCAGGACCGAGAGATACCGGAAGCAGGGGCCGTCGCCCGCGAACTGCCGAGCAAGTTCCTCCCCCCGGCCAGGTACCGGGACCTGCCCGAGCCGCGCCGGTTCCGGCAGATCTTCGGCGCCAGCATCATCCTCACCGCCACCGCGATCGGCTCCGGTGAGTTCGTGCTGTGGCCCTACATCACCAGCCAGGTCGGTCTCGTTCTCATGTGGACCGCCGTGCTCGGGTTCTTCATGCAGTACATCCTCAACATGGAGATCGAGCGGTACACGCTGGCCACCGGCGAGACCGCGGTCACCGGCTTCACCAGGATCTGGCCGCCGCTGGGCGTGCTGATCACCGTCATCGCGATCATCCCCAACCTCTGGCCGGGCTGGGCGACCGGCGCGGCGACGATCGTGACCTACGTGGCGGGCGCCGGAGCGCCGGTGCCGATCGCGATCGTGGCGATGGTGGCGATCGGCTCCGCGCTCACGCTGTCCAAAGTGGTCTACCGGACCGTGGAGCGCGTCGAGATGGTGCTGGTGGGCGGCATCGCGGTGTTCCTGGTGGTGGCGCTGTTCGTCGGCACCGGCCTGTCGGACTGGGCCGCCTTCGGCGCCAGCTTCGCCAGCGTGGGCCAGCTGCCGCCGATGGAGGAGGTCGGCGGCGTTGCCGCGCTGCTGGGCGCGATCGCCTTCGCCGGAGCCGGTGGCGGCAACAACCTGGTGCAGAGCAACTGGGTGCGCGACAAGCAGATGGGCATGGGGCAGTTCATGCCTCGGGTGACCTCGCCGTTCACCGGCGAGGAGGCCGCCGCGGCCGGGACCGGGCACATGTTCCTCGACAGCGACGACAACCGGCGCCGCTGGAAGGGCTGGTGGAAGGTCGCCAACGTCGAGCAGTTCGGCACCTTCTTCGTGCTCGGCTGCGGAACCCTGGTGATCATGTCGGTGCTGGCCTACGCCACGGTGTTCGGCCACCCGCTGCCCGAGGACGACTTCGACTTCATCAAGGCCGAGGGCGAGATCTTCGGGCAGAACTTCGGCCTCTGGTTCCAGATGGCGTTCTGGTGCGCCGGTGCGATCGCGCTGTTCTCCACCCAGCTGGGCATCATGGACTGGGTGAGCCGGTTGACCGCCGACACCGTCAAGGTCACGTTCTTCCGCGACAGCACCAAGGTCACCGAGAGCCGCATCTACTTCGCGGTGATCTGGACGATGATCATCGCCGGGTCGGCGATCCTGCTGTCGGGCACCGAGGAACCGCTCGCGCTGATCCTGATCTCCTCGTCGGCGGGCGGCGTGGTGATGTTCCTGTACTCGATGCTGCTGATCGTCATCAACCGCCGGTTCCTGCCCCGCGTCATCCGCCTCGGAGGCTGGCGCCTGGTGATGATGGGCGTGGCGGTGGTCTTCTACGGCTACTTCTCCATCGCCCTGCTCGTCGACCAGTTCTAGTTCGGCTCCAGCACCACCCAGACCTGGCCGGCCGCCACGGGCAGTGGTGCGCCGGCCTGGTCTGCGTAGGTGGTCGGGGATTCGGGGGAGGGTCGGTTCCAGGTGCCCGCGTAGCTCTTGCCGTCGCGCAGCACGATCGCCTGGCCGCTGCCGATCGTCTCGGCGACCGGGGAGGTGTTGCCCGCCGCGTCGCGCACCACCGAATCGTGGGTGCGGACCTTCTGGACGATCACCGTGGACACGCCCAGGCGTCCGCTGTTGACCGCGGCGTAGGGCTCGCCGTCCATCGAGATCATCCAGCGGCGGTTGTCGTGGTTGAAGAAGAACCCGGCGGTGGCCGCCGTGTAGTGGACCTCGTAGCGCTCGGTGGGCGCGCCCCCGGCGGGCGCGTCGCCGACGAGCGGGCGGGAGGCGCCCGACCAGGGCTGCCCGGGCGGGAGCTTGGTGGAGTCGACGAACAGGTTGTGCGGCACCGGGCGGGAATCGTCGCGGGAGTACGCGTCGGGCACGCGCGCGTCGGAGGCGTCGGTGAGCGGGGCCGCGTCGATCGTCGGCAGCACCTCGGGTGCGGCGCCGGAGTAGGCCAGGGTGGGGCGGCCGTACTGCGGCAGGATCTCGGCGTCGGTCTCGCGGGCGCTGCGCACCGGGCCGATGGTGGTGGGCTTGTGGGTGGCGAACAGGGCCAGGATGCGGCTCAGCCCGCCTTCGACGGGTTCGAGGTAGACCACGTCGGCGGCTTCCAGGCCCACCGGCGGGCGGCCCTCTGCGGCGTTGTCGATCTTGACGGCGACCACCGGCGGCCCGTCCGGCGCTCCCGCGCCGCCCTGCTGGTCGGAGGTGACGCCGCCGCCCTGCTGCGGTGGTGCCGGTGCCGGTTCGCACGCGCTGATGCCCGCGAGCGCGAGCGCGGCCAGTGCGGCGGAGAACGTGCGTGAGCGGATGCGCATGATGCCGCGAACTCCTTCCCCCCGCAGCTCAGACTACGTATCTGGAAAGAATTCGCATTTCGATCGAGGTCGTGGGCGTCGAGCGGGGCGCGATCCGGAATAAGTTAGTCTTGCTAATGGTTGTTCGAGTCAACCGTCTCCGGGTCCGGCGCACGGGAACCCCCGTGCCGAGAAGAAGGAGGTTCCTTGACCGAGCCACAGCCACCCTCGACGGTGCGCACGCTGGTCAACACCCTGTGGTTCCCCGCGTTCTTCATCTGCGGGTTCATGCTCTGCTACCTGCTGCCGCTGCACGCCCCGAAACCCCACGACATGCCGGTGGTCGTCGTCGGCGACCAGGCCGCGCACCAGCTCGCCACCACCTTCGAGGCGGCGATGCCCGGGGGCTTCGACGTCACGGCGGTCCCCGACGAAGCCGGTGCGCGCGAGGCCATCACCCAGCGCGAGGCCGTCGCCGGGTACGACCCCGACAACGGTGAGCTGCTCTACGCCAAGGCCAACGGGTCGGCGCTGATGATGATCCTGCAGCAGATCTTCACCCCCGTGGCCTCGGCCACCGGACACCACCTGGTCCTCACCGATCTCGCGCCCTCCGCGCCCGGCGACGTCATGGGCACCGGCCTGCTGTACTGCCTGCTGGCGATGAACATCCCGCCCTACGTCACGGTGATGATGCTGCTGCGCGCCGAACTGCGCACCCGCCAGAAGCTCGCCGCGCTCGTCGGCGTCGGCGCCTTCGCGGCCGTCGTCTGCTACAGCGCCGCCCTGGCGATGGGCGTGATCTACAACCGGCCGCTGCTGCTGCTCGTCGGCTTCCTGCTCACCCAGGCCGTCGGCTGGACCACCTTCGGGCTGGTGCCCTTCGTCAAGCAGTTCCTGCCCGGCGTGGCGATGGGGACCTTCGTGCTGCTGAGCATGCCCTCCTCCGGCGGCGCGATCCCGAAGGAGCTGGTGCCGCCGTTCTTCCAGGCGCTGCACGGGTTCCTGCCGCTGGGCCAGGCCGTCGACGCGATGCGCGGCATCCTCTACTTCGACGGCGTCGGAGCCCCGCGCGGCATCATCGGCCTGTGCTGCTGGTACGCGCTGGGCATCGCCCTGGTCGTCGGTCACCGGCTGTGGGTGCGGCGCAAGGGCGAGGGCGACCCGGCCGCCGTCACCTCGGCGGGCACCTACGAGCACGAGGACGACGGTGACGTCGTCGTCGACCCGGTGCTGGAAGCGCCGAAACCACGCAAGCACCGGACGCTCTCGGGTACCGTCCGCGACGACGACGGAACCCCGGTTCCCGGCGCGATCCTGACCATCACCGACCAGTCCGGGCTGCAGCTGGCCCGGCTGGTGACCTCCACCGACGGCGAGTACGAGGTCCACGACCTGCCCGAGGGCTTCGCGACCGTCGTCGTGTCCGCCCAGGGCAGGCGACCGGCCGTGGACCGCGTGCCCGTCCGCAGCTGGCGCTCCGGTGACCAGGACTTCGTGCTGAGCACCGAACGACTGGCCGCGAGGAGGTAGGCACGTGTGGGACTGGCGCTGGGGCTACGGAGGCGGCTGGGGATTCTGACGCCCGGCCCTGCATCATGGAGCGCATGAGCAACGAGCGAGTCGCGGTGGTGACCGGAGCCGGAACCGGGCTGGGGCGGGTGATCGCCCGAGCCCTGCTCGCCGAGGGCTACCGGGTGGCGCTGGCCGGGCGCCGCCCCGAACCCCTCGCCGAGACCGCGGGCGAGTCCACCGCGGCCCGCGCGATCCCCACCGACGTCACCGACGCCGACTCGGTGGCCGCCCTGTTCGACACCGTCCGGCAGGAGTGGGGACGCGTCGACCTGCTGGTCAACAACGCCGGCACCTTCGGGCCAGCCGGTGACGTCGGCGAACTCGCGCCCGACGACTTCGACGCCGTCGTGCGGGCGAACCTCACCGGCTCGTTCCTGTGCGCGCACCACGCGTTCCGGATCATGGCCGAGCAGGCACCGCGCGGCGGGCGGATCATCAACAACGGATCGATCTCGGCCCACGCGCCCCGGCCGCGCAGCGTCGCCTACACCACCACCAAACACGCGATCACCGGGCTCACCAAGTCGATCTCGCTGGACGGCCGGGCGCACGACATCGCCTGCGGTCAGATCGACATCGGCAACGCGGCCACCGACATGACCTCCGGCATCGCCACCGGCGCCACCCAGGCCGACGGCTCGGTGAGCCCCGAACCGACCTTCGACCCCCGGCACGTCGCCGACGCCGTCCTCTACATGGCCGGTCTCCCGCTGGAGGCCAACGTCCAGTTCATGACCATCACCGCGACCACCATGCCGTTCATCGGACGTGGCTGAGAACGCGCAGTTCTCATGAAAACCTCACCACCCCCGAAGACCGGGGACGGGGAGGTTTTCATGAAAACTTCCCCTCTCCTGGTGAGGGAGGTTTCCGACGAGAACTCCCTCCCCACCGGAAATTCGACGATTCAGCGGAAACGTCGGGTTCTCTGGGGGAGGGAGGTTTTCATGAGAACTGCGCGCCTCACGAGTCGGCCCAGGACTTGGCGAGGAGGTCGTAGGAGCGGACTCGGTCCGCGTGGTCGTGGGTGATGGTGGTGATGACGAGTTCGTCGGCGTCCGTGACGCGTCGCAGGGTCGCGAGCCGGTCGGCGACGTCGTCCGGGGTGCCGACGAACTGGGTGGCCAGCCGGTCGGCGACGACGTCGCGGGCTTCGTCGTCCCACTCGAACTCGGCGGCCTCGGCGGGGGAGGGGAACGGGATCGCGCCCGCGCCCGCGCGGATGCTGTGCACCCACATGCCGTAGGGGGAGGCCAGTTCGCGGGCGCGCTCGGTCGTGTCGGCCACCACGACGTCCGCCGAGACCACCACGTGCGGCCGGTCCAGGTGGGCCGAGGGCCGGAAGTGCTCGCGGTAGGCCTCCACGGTCTCCAGCACCGTCGACGGCGTGATGTGGTAGCTCGCCGCGAACGGGATCCCCAATTCCCCTGCGGTGACGGCGCTCTCGCCGCCGCTGGAGGCCAGGACCCACATCTGCAGGTCGGCGCCCTCGGCCGGGTTGGCGCGCACCGGCTCCCCGTCCGGCCCGGGGAACCCGCCTTCCAGGAACCACCGCACCCGCTGGACCTGCTCCCGGTAGGTGAGCTCCTCGGCCGGGGCGCCGACGAGCTCGGCCTGCCGGCGCAGGCGGGCCGCGTACTTCTCCGACCGCGCCACGGCGCGCGGTTTCGCCGGCACCACCAGGCCGTCGACCGTGCTGCCCTCGTGCTCGACCGGGGCGGTCAGCCGCTCGGTGAGCTCCTGGGTGCGCTTCTTGCCCGACCGGCCCACGCCCAGGTCCACCCGCCCCGGGTGCAGCTGCGCGAGCGTGCCGAACTGCTCGGCGACGGTCAACGGCGAGTGCTGCCCCAGCAGCACCGCGGCCGAGCCGACCCGGATCGTGCTGGTGACACCGGCGATCGCGGTCAGCAGCACCGCCGGAGCCGCCGAGGCGACACCCGGCGTGAGGTGGTGTTCGGCGATCCAGTACCGGCGGTAGCCGAACTCCTCGGTGCGGCGCGCGAGGTCGAGCGTGTTGCGCAGGGCATCGGCTGCGGTCTGCCCGGAGACGATGGGCGAGAGGTCCAGGACCGACAGGGGGACTGGCATCGAAGCCTCCGGGGCTCTAGGGAACGGGTGGCAGACCGAGGTTCTCGCGCAGCGTCGTCCCCGGGTACTCGGTTCGGTAGACGCCGCGCTCCTGCAGCAGCGGCACGACGCGATCGGCGAAGTCGTCCAGTCCGCCCGGTGTCAGGTGCGGTACGAGGATGAACCCGTCGGAGGCGTCCTCCTGCACGAACCGGTTCATCTCCTCGGCCACCGTCGACGGGCTGCCGATGAACGACTGCCGCGCCGTGACCTCGATGATCAGCTCCCGGATCGAGAGCTTCTCGGCCTCGGCGAGCTCGCGCCAGCCGCGGGCGGTGGCCAGCCGGTCGCCGAACATGCGGGTGCTGGCCCGGCCCTGGGTGATGGCGTCGCCGTCGACGACCGGGTCGAACTCCGGCAGCGGGCCGTCCGGGTCGAGCTCGCTGAGGTCGGTGTTCCACAGCTGCTCCAGGAACGAGATCGCGGTCGGGCCGCTGACCTGCTGCTTGCGGATGATCGCCGCCTGCTCCTGGGCGTCGGCATCGGTGTCGCCGACGACCACCGAGGTCGCCGGGAACACCAGCAGCTCCTCGCGGTCGCGGCCGTGCGCGGCCAGCCGGGACTTGACGTCGGCGTAGAAGTCCTTGCCCGCCTGCAACGTCGAGTGCCGGGTGAAGATCGCGTCCGCCGCCGAGGCCGCGAACTCCCGCCCGGCCTCGGATCCCCGGCCTGGAAGATCACCGGCCTTCCCTGCGGGCTGCGCGGCACGGTGAACCGGCCGCGGATGTCGAAGTGCGCGTCGGAGTGCTCGAACTCCCCGGCGCGCGGATCGGACAGGAACGCACCGGAGTCCTTGTCGGCGAGGATCTCGTCGCCGCGCCACGAGTCGAACAGCTCCGTCGCGGTCTCCAGGAAACGCCGCGCGCGCTCGTAGCGCTGGTCCTCCGGCAGGAACCCGCCCCGCCGGAAGTTCTCGCCGGTGAACGCGTCCCACGACGTCACCACGTTCCACGCCGCCCGTCCCGCCGAGAGGTGGTCGAGGCTGGCGAACTGGCGCGCCACCTCGTAGGGCTCGTTGAACGTGGAGTTGATGGTGCCCGCCAGCCCCAGCCGGTCGGTCGTCCCGGCCAACGCCGCCAGCACCGTGAACGTGTCCGGCCGTCCCACGACGTCGAGGTCGTGGATGCGTCCGGCGTGCTCGCGCAGCCGCAGGCCCTCGGCGAGGAACAGGAAGTCGAACCGCGCCCGCTCGGCGGTGTCGGCGAGGTGGGTGAACGAGGAGAACTCGATCTGGCTCAGCGAGCGCGGATCGCTCCACACCGTA
The DNA here is from genome assembly GCF_045278815.1 of Saccharopolyspora sp. ID03-671. NCBI lineage: Bacteria > Bacillati > Actinomycetota > Actinomycetes > Pseudonocardiales > Pseudonocardiaceae > Saccharopolyspora > Saccharopolyspora sp. ID03-671. The sequence continues at coordinate 508,902 of NZ_CP134054.1, read as the reverse complement.
GTGTTGTTGACGCCGGGGAAGTGCGCGGCGAGATGGATCTGCTTGGTCACGGCGTGCCTCCAGCGCTCGCGTAGCGGTTGACCGGCCGGGCCAGCCCCAGCCGGTCGCGCAGCGTCCCGGCGTCGTAGCCGGTGCGGAACACCCCGCGCCGCTGCAGCTCCGGCACCAGTTCGTCGGTGATGGCGGCCAGGTCGACGGGAAGCTCACCCGGGTGCAGCCGGAACCCCGTCACGCCGCGTTCGGCCAGCTCCGCCAGCAGGTCGGCCAAATCCCGCGCGTCGCCGACGAACTCGGGCAGGTCCGATGTGGACGGATCGAGCGAGTCGAGACGTGCCTTGCGCTCCGCGGCGTCGGTTCCCAGGTGGACCACCAGGTCCCCGAAGACGTGCAGCGCACCGGCCAGGGCCACCGCCCGGTCCGCGGCGCCCGGGTCGGGCAGCGGGGTGAACACCACGTCGGCGGAGCGGCGGGCGAAGCCGAACCCGGCCTCGTCCGAGGCGGTCGCGGTCACCAGCGGCTGCCCCTGCGGCGGGCGGGGCGTGATCGACGGGCCCTTGACGCTGAACCACTCGCCCCGGAAGTCGATGTGGTGCAGCTTGTCCCGGTCGATGAACCGGCCGGTGGCCACGTCGCGGATCTCCGCGTCGTCCTCCCAGGAGTCCCACAACCGGCGCACCACCTCCACGTGATCGGCGGCCTCGTCGAGCAGCCGATCCGGCTCGATCGCGCGGCGACCGAAGTGCGCGTTGTCCCCGGCGCTCGCGCTGACCTGCGGCAACCAGCCGGCCCGGCCGCCGGAGACGTAGTCCAGCGTCGCGATCGCCTTGGAGATGTGGAACGGCTCGGTGTGGGTCACCACGGCGACCGGGACCAGCCCGACGTGCCGGGTCCGGGGCGCGACGCGCGCCGCGATCAGCCCGGCGTCGAGCCGGCCGCGCACCCGGTCGGTGCGCTCGTCGGGGCCGTCCGGGTCGCTGGACTGCGGGCCCAGCGAGTCGGCGAACGTGACGAGGTCCAGCAACCCGGACTCGGCGCGCGAAACCAGGTCCAGCCAGTACCCGGCGGTGAACAGGTCCTCGGGTCTGGCCTGCGCGGACCGCCACGAGGCCGGGTGCGCGCCGGTCCCGTCGAGGGCCACGGCCAGATGCCACTGCGTGGGTTGAACCATCCTCGTGTCCTCCCTGCGCCTGCTGCGCGGGTCGAGGGGTGGGAACGCCGCTGCGATGCGGTTGGGGAATCACCGCTCGGCCCGGGCACGAGACCGGGCGACGAGCGGAGAACGGGGGGAGGAGCGGCCGGAACTCGCCCGTCAGCGGGGACAGGCGGCGGCGATGACCCGGAGCAGGTCGATGTGGTCGCGCGTGACCAATCGCAGCCGGAGAGCCATGCCTCCCAAGCTAGAACCGCGCCTCGACCCCGTCAACGCGGTCCGAGATGTGGGCACCGGCCGGAAAACGGCGGTGTTCCGCGACCGGAATGCGGCCGTATTCCGTTGTCGGAGAACTCCCGTATTCCGGTCCCGGAGAACTGCCGTGTTCCGGTCCCGGAGGACTGCCGTGTTGCGGGAGTTTCAGCGCAAGGTGATGCGGATGTCGTCGGTGCGGTGGGGGAGGACGTGGCCGATGACCGGGGAACCGGGGACCTCGCCCACGACGAGCAGGCCGCCGGAGGTCTGGGCGTCGGCGAGGAGGAACAGGTCCTCGGCGCTGGTGCCGCCCGGGTCTAGGTGCGGGCGGCACCAGTCGAGGTTGCGGCGGGTGCCTCCGCTGATGAAGCCGTCGCGGACCGCTTCCCGCGCGCCGTCGAGGACCGGGACGGCCGCCACGTCGATCTCCGCGGACGTGCCGGAGGCGCGCATCGTCTTGAACAGGTGCCCCAGCAGGCCGAAACCGGTGACGTCGGTGGCGCACACCGCTCCCGCCCGCAGCGCGGCGCGGGAGGCGTCGCGGTTGAGCTCGGTCATCACCGCCACCGCGTGATCGAAGCGCTGCCCGGTCCGCTTGTGCCGGGTGTTGAGCACCCCGACCCCCAGCGGCTTGGTCAACGACAGCGGCAGACCCGGCCGCGCCGCGTCGTTGCGCAGCATCCGGGCCGGATCGACCAGGCCGGTCACCGCCAGCCCGTACTTCGGCTCGGGATCGTCCACGCTGTGCCCGCCGCCGAGGTGGCACCCGGCGCTGGCGGCGACGTCGGTGCCGCCGCGCAGCACCTCACCGGCCAGCTCGAACGGCAGCACCTCCCGGGGCCAGCCCAGCAGATTGACCCCGAGCACCGGCGTGCCGCCCATCGCGTAGACGTCCGAGAGCGCGTTGGCCGCCGCGATCCGGCCCCAGTCGTAGGGGTCGTCGACCACGGGCGTGAAGAAGTCGGTGGTCACCACGATCCCGGTGCCCTCGTCGGTGCACACCACCGCCGCGTCGTCCCCGGTGTCCGTGCCGACCAGCAGCTTGGCGTTCGGCTCGGGCACGTCCGGCACGAGGGAACCGACGACGTCCTCCAGCTCGCCCGGTGGGATCTTGCAGGCGCACCCGCCGCCGTGCGCGTACTGCGTCAGCCGGTAGCCGCCCATCGAACTCGTCCTCGCGGTCGGTGGCAGAGGTCTTTGGCGGAGACGGACGGGAATCGAACCCGCCGCGTCGAGTTGCTCGGCGCCAACGGCTTTGAAGGCCGCGGGGGTCACCAGACCCCGAACGTCTCCGCCGCCCACTGTAGGAGAACGGGCCCGGCTCCACAGATCAGGAGCTCACCGACTCCGGTAGCCCGAACCGGGCGAAGTCGACGTCGAAGAAGCACACCACGTGCCTGACCCGCTCGTCGTCGAGTTCCAGGACGTGCAGTTGAAAGGGGCGGAACACGTCGTCGTCGCAGCGGCTGTAGACGCCGTAGGCGAGCTGGCCGTTGGCGCGGGTCGGTCGCAGCCGCAACCCGTCCGGACCCGCCGGGCACTGCCGCGCGGTGAGCTGCGCGATCAGCTCACCTCCCCGCACCCACAGCTCGAACGGCGGCATCTCCCACACCGCCTCGGCGGTGAACAGGCCCACGATCGCGTCCACGTCCTTGGCCTCGAACGCCGCGACGTAGCGCTCCAGCAGCTGCTCCTGCTCGGCGGTCAGCGGCTGCGGGCGGTCGTCCTCGGAGGGGGCGGCGTCGGCGAGCTGGGCGCGGGCGCGCTGCAGGACGCTGTTGACCGCGGCCGTGGAGATGTGCAGCGCGTCGGCGACCTCGGCGGCGCGCCACTTGAGCACGTCGCGCAGGATCAGCACCGCCCGCTGCCGCGCGGGCAGGTGCTGCAGGGCCGCGATGAACGCCAACCGCGTGCTCTCCCGCAGCCCCACGATCGAGGCGGGGTCGGTGGCCTGGTCAGCGATCATCCCGTCCGGGATCGGCTGCAGCCACGGCACCTCGCCGGACTCGACGACCTTCTCCCGAGGCACCTCGTCGGCCGGTGCGCCCAGGCCGCTGGGCAGCGGCCGCCGCTTGCGGCCCTCCAGCGCGGTCAGGCAGGTGGTGGTCGCGATCTTGTAGAGCCAGGTGCGCAGCGAGCTGCGGCCCTCGAAGCCGGCGTAGGAGCGCCAGGCCTTCAGGTAGGTCTCCTGCACGAGGTCCTCGGCGTCCTGCAACGACCCGAGCATCCGGTAGCAGTGCGCGAGCAGCTCGCGGCGGTACGAGTCCGCCTGCGCGACGAAGTCATCGGTTGGCGCGGTCGTCGTGACTGGCATGGCGGTGGCCCTTCGGTGAGAGGTGGCCCGACCCGATGCCGAAGACCGTAGCGCGCTGCTCCGACAAGGAGGTCAGCTCCGACCTTCGCGCCAATAGCCCATGAACGCCACCGAGCGCTTCGGGATGCCGTGCTCGTCGACGAGCAGCCGCCGCAGGCGCTTGATCACCGCGGCCTCGCCCGCGAGGAACCCGTAGATCGAGCCGGTGGAGTCCTCCGGGACCTCCCACAGCACGCCGGTGTCGACATCGACGTCCTCCAGCGCGCTGTCCCGCGAGCCGGAGGACTCCGCCGGGCACAGCTCGTTCAGCGCCGCGGCGACGCCCTCGCCGAGCAGCTTGCCGTGCGGCGCGCCGGTGCGCGCGTACCAGCGCACCCGCACCCCGGCCGGGCACGCCCACTCCTGCCGGTCGTCCTCCTCGGGGACCTCCACGCACACCACGCCGCGCGCGTCGGCGGGAAGCGACTCGACGATGGCCGCCAGCGCGGGCACCGCGGTCTCGTCGCCGGCCAGCACGAGGCGGTCGGCCGAGTCCGGCGGAGCCCACTCGCAGCCCCACATCCGCCCGGTGCCCGGGCGGTCCGGGGCGAACAGGCCGATGACCTGGCCGGGCCGCGCTCCGGCGGCGAAGGTGGAGGCCGGTCCGGCGTGGCCGTCGTCCAGGCCGTGCAGCACGAAGTCGACGTCGACCTCGCAGGACTCTGGCCGGTAGTCGCGGACGGTGTAGGTGCGCAGGTCCGGGCGGACGTCCTCGGGCAGGTCCAGCCAGCGCGGGTACCAGTCGTCGCCCTCGGGGAAGTCGTCGAGCGCGCGGCCGGGCTTGGGCAGCACGATCTTGATGCGCTGGTCGTGACCGCCGAAGCCGAACCCGGACAGGCAGGCGCCGCCGAAGGTGATCCGCACGAAGCTCGGGCCGAGCCGAAGCACGCGGGCGACCTCCACGGGGAACAGGCGGTAGCCCGGCTTGGCCTGCTCCGTTCGCCCGTTGCGCGTCCCTGTCATCCGAAACCTCCCGATCGTGGTGCTAGGTTAGCCTAGCCTTAGAACAATGGGAGGTCGACCTTGCGTCACACGATCAGGGCCGCTGCGGTGATCGCGGCATCCTTGGCTGCCGTCGGCACGCTGTCCGCGTGCGGACCCTCGCAGCCCGAGCAGACCGGCACCGGCTGGTCCTACACCGATGATCGCGGCACCACGGTCACCCGCCCCGAACGTCCGCAGCAGATCGTCGCCCAGGTCTCCTCCGCCGCCGCGCTGCAGGACTTCGGCGTGCAGGTCGCCGGAACGTTCGGTCCGCTGGTGCGCGACGACGGCTCCGTCGAACCCGAAGCCGCCGGTCTCGACCCCGCGAAGGTCACCGACGTCACCGGCGCCGGCTACGGCGAGATCAACCTGGAGCGGCTCACCGCGCTGCAGCCCGACCTGCTGGTCAGCGGCAAGTACGCGGAGTACCCCGGGCTCTGGCACCTCGTGGAGGACCAGGAGAAGAAGGTCGCCGAGATCGTGCCGACCCTCGGCGTGCAGCAGTCGGGCATCGCGCTGCCGGAGGCGATCGGCAAGTACCGGGAGCTCGCCCGCGCGTTGGGCGCCGACGTCGACTCGCCGAAGGTGAAGGCCGACGAGCAGGCGTTCCACTCCGCCGCCGAACGGCTGCGCGGAATCGGCGCCCGGATGAAGGCCGAGGGCCGGTCGATCCTGGCGATCGGCGGCACGAAGGAGGAGTTCTTCGTCGTCGTGCCCGGCCGCAACCCCGACCTGGACTACTACGTCACAGAGCTCGGCCTGCCGATCACCACGCCGAACAACCCCGACCAGGCCAGCGGCGGCTACTACGAGCGGCTGTCCTGGGAGAAGGCCAACGCCTACCCGGGCGACATCATGCTGTGGGACGCCCGCTCGGTGTCGATGACCCCGGAGCAGATGATGCAGAACCCGGTCTTCGCCAACACGCCCGCGGCCGCGGCCGGGCGCTTCGCGGAGTGGGACGCGGTCGCCCCGATGAGCCACGCGAGCTACGCCAAGATCATGAACGAGCTCGCCGACCAGCTGGAGTCCCGCCTCGCGGCGTGAGGTGGTTCGAGCAGTCCGCTTCGTCCGGACGGTGAGGACGAAAAACCGCCCTGCTCCTGGAGTTCCAGGGGCAGGGCGGTTGCGCGGAACCGCGGGTCAGCTGCCGAGGCCGCGGACGTCGGCGAGGAGTTCCAGCGAGCGGAGCCAGGCGGCGCGGTCGACCGCGGAGGAGACGATCATCAGCTCGTCGGCCTGGGCCTGCTTGGCGAAGCCGTCCAGGTACTCGTCGACCTGTTCGGGGGTGCCGACGGCGCTGTAGCGGGCCATCGACTGGACCTGGCGGCCGGCGGGGGAGGCCAGCAGGGCGTCGATCTCCTCGGTGCTGAGCTTGCGGCCCTGGGCCAGCATCCGGCCCGCGCGGTAGCGCTTGGCCTCCAGCAGCTGCTCCTCGGCGTAGTCGGTGGTGTCGGCGGCGATCACGTTCACCCCGGCGATCACGTAGGGCTCCGACAGCTGCGCCGAGGGCTTGAACTCCTTGCGGTAGTGCGAGGTGGCCGCTTCCAGCGCGTCCGGGGCGAAGTGCGAGGCGAACGCGTACGGCAGGCCCAGCAGGGCCGCCAGCTGTGCGCCGAACATCGACGAACCCAGCACGTACAGCGGAACGTTCGTGCCGTAGCCCGGGGTGGCGTTGACACCGGCGACGCGGGACTCACCGGCCAGGTAACCCTGCAGCTCCAGCACGTCCTGCGGGAACGAGTCGGCCGAGGTGGGGTCGCGGCGCAGCGCGCGCATCGTGCGCTGGTCGCTGCCGGGCGCGCGGCCCAGACCGAGGTCGATGCGGCCCGGGAACAGGGTTTCGAGGGTGCCGAACTGCTCGGCGATCGTCAGCGGGGAGTGGTTCGGCAGCATGATGCCGCCCGCGCCCAGCCGGATCGAACTGGTCTGCGCCGCCACGTGACCGATCAGCACGCTCGTCGCCGACGAGGCGATGGTGGGCATGTTGTGGTGCTCGGCGTACCAGATGCGGTGATAGCCCCAGCGTTCCGCGCGCTGGGCCATGTCCACGCTCGCGGTGAAGCTGTCCGCGGCGGTCTCCCCATCGCCGATGTGCGCCAGGTCGAGAACGGAGAGAGCCACAGTCACGGCAGGATCAGCCTTTCCACACGAGAACACCGCGGGACACCACGTCCCGGCCTTTCCGGAGCAACGCGGAGCGAAACGTCGATATTTCCGGCCTGGCCTGTGATCTGGCCCCGCATGCGCGCCGTGACCGGGCGGACGCGCAGCGTCAGGACCGGGGGCCGGCGGTGCTGCCGCGCACGACGAGATCGGTGGCCAGCTCCACGCGGTGGGTGTCGAAGCGGCCGGTCTCGGAGTGCCGCAGCACCATCCGCGCGGCCTCCGCCGCCATCGTCGCCACCGGCTGGTTCACCGTGGTCAGCGCCGGTGAGATCCACTGGGCCATCGGCAGGTTGTCGAAGCCCACCACGCTGAGGTCGTCCGGGAGGCGCAGCCCGCGCCGCTCGGCGGCCCGGTAGGCGCCGAGCGCCTGCTGGTCGTTGGCGGCGAAGATCGCGGTCGGCGGGTCGGGCAGCGCCAGCAGCTCCTCGGCGGCCCGCTCGCCCCGGTCGTGGGTGAAGTCGCCGTCGGCGACGAGAGCGTCGTCGACGCCGATGTCGGCCGCCATCAGCGCCGACCGGTAGCCGTCCAGCCGCGCCACCGAGCACTGCAGCTGCGGGGGCCCGCCGATGAACCCGATCCGCCGGTGGCCCAGTTCGAGCAGGTGCTCGACGGCGGCGCGCGCACCGCTCCAGTTCGTCGCTCCCACCGAGGCCACCCGCGCATCCGGCTGGCCCAGCGAGTCGATGATGATCACCGGCACGCCCAGGCCGTGCAGCTGCTCGGCGTGGCGCGGGCCGAGCTCGGTGACCGCCAGGATGATCCCGTCCGAACGCCGCGAGGTGAGGTTGTCCAGCCACGCGCGCTCGGTCTTGCGCCCGTCGTGCACCGCCGAGACGACCATCCCGACCCCGGCGTCGTGCGTGACGCTCTCGACGCCGCGCACTATCTCCAGCACCCACTCGTTGTCGAGCGTGTGGAAGACCAGGTCGATCAGCCCGGCCCGGCCGCTGCCGTGACTGGCCCGGCGGGAGTAGTTGTAGCGGGTGATGAGCTTCTCGACCCGCTCCCGGGTGTGGGCGGCGACCTCCGGACGGCCGTTGAGCACCTTCGACACGGTCGGCACCGAGACACCGGCCTCCCGCGCGATGTCGCTGATCGTCACGCGGTTCTTCTTAGCCTCGGTCACAGTGCCTCCTAGCTCGACCGACGTCACCGTACCTGAAAGTTTCGGGCCCACCGCCCGCACCCGATCACGTCACTCCGAGATCGTCACCGGGGTGTCCAGCACGCGGTCCGCACCGACCTCGCGGACCTCGCCGACGAGGCGGAACTCGCCGGAGAGACGGGGGTTCGCGCTGTCGCCGCCGACGTGGACCTCGATCAGACCGGGGTCGACGATCCGCTTCCCGCGCGCGCCCGCGTAGGCCGTCCGGTCGGCGTGCAACCGGAACGACACCCGCCTGCTCTCGCCCGCGGGGACCGAAACCCGGGCGAAACCGGCCAGCTGCCGCACCGGGCGGGTCACCTGGGCCACCGGGTCCCGCAGGTAGAGCTGCACGACCTCGTCGCCGTCGCGGTCGCCGGTGTTGGTGACCGTGCACGCCACGTCCACCGCGCCGTCGGTGCCGACCTCCTCGGCGCTGACCTCAAGGTCCGAGTAGGCGAAGTCGGTGTAGGACAGGCCGTGCCCGAACGGGAACAGCGCCGTCGGGTCCAGCGAGCTGACCTCGCTGGCCGCGCCGAGGGGAGCGGTCAGGTAGGTCCCCGGGTTGCCGCCCGGCGTCGCCGGGATCGACACCGGCAGCCGACCCGACGGGTTCACCTCGCCGGTGAGCACACCGGTCAGCGCCGCGGCGCCCGCCTCGCCGGGGAAGAACACCTGCACCACCGCCGCGACCCGGTCGGCCAGCGCGCCCAGCGCGTACGGGCGGCCGCTGGAGACCACCAGCACCACCGGGGTCCCGGTCTCGATCAGCGTCTCCACCAGCTCCTGCTGGTCACCGGGCAGCCGCAGGTCCGCGGCGTCGCAGCCCTCGCCGGAGGTGCCGCGGCCGAACAGGCCCGCGCGGTCGCCGACCACCGCCACGCACAGGTCCGCCCCCGCCGCCGCTGCTCGCGCGGCGTCGAAATCCGCTCCGCCGGACGGCAGGTCGCAGCCCTTGACGTGGTCGACGTGCTCGGCGACGCGGGCGATCTCGTCGCGGAACGTCGGCAGGTCGATGCCGTGCGGCCAGTCCGGGTAGGACACACCGATGTGAGCGGGGAACGAGTAGCAACCCAGCAGCGCGAACGGGTCGTCGGCCAGCGGGCCGACCACCGCCACCCGGCCGGGCTCGCGCACCGGCAGCGTCCCGTCGTTGGCGACCAGCACCACCGACTCCTCGGCGAGCCGTCGCGCCAGGTCCCGGTTGGCGGCCGAGTCGAACTCGCGCGGTCCCGGTGCCTCCGGTGACCAATCCGGGTCCAGCAGGCCGAGTTCGACCTTCTGGCCCAGCACCCGGCCCAGCGCCCGGTCCACCAACGCCTCGTCGACCTCGCCCGAGCGCACCAGCCGCGCCAGCGGGTCGACGTAGCAGCGGGCGTTGGGCAGCTCCACGTCCACCCCGGCGCGCAGCGCGGCCGCACCGGCCTCGCCCGGCCCCTCGGCGACGCCGTGCAGCTTGTGCAGGAACGACACGCCGAAGTAGTCGGCGACGACGGTGCCGGTGAAGCCCAGCTCGTCGCGCAGCAGATCGGTCAGCAGCGCCTCGTCGGCGGCCGAGGGCATGCCGTCGACGTCGGTGTAGGAGTGCATCACCGAGCGGGCGCCGCCGAGCCGCAGCGCCATCTCGAACGGCGGCAGCACCACGTCGGCGAACTCGCGCGGACCCATGCTCACCGGCGCCAGGTTGCGGCCCGCGCGGGAGGCCGAGTAGCCCGCGAAGTGCTTGAGGGTGGCCACGATCCCGCTGGACTCCAGGCCGGCGACGTAGGCCGAGCCGACGGCGCCGATCAGGTACGGGTCCTCGCCGAGGGTCTCCTCGACACGGCCCCACCGCAGGTCCCGCACCACGTCCAGCACCGGCGCCAGACCCTGGTGCACGCCCGCCGAGCGCATGTCGGCTCCGATGCTCGCGGCCATCTCGCCGACCAGTCCCGGGTCGAACGAGGCGCCCCAGGACAGCGGCACCGGGTACGCGGTGGCGCCCCAGGCGGTGAACCCGGCCAGGCACTCCTCGTGCGCCACCGCCGGGATGCCGAAGCGGCTGGAGCCGGTGATCTCGCGCTGCAGCCGGGTGAGAGCGGCTGCGCCGCGGGCGGGTTCGATGGGCGCGCTGCCGAAGACGCGGGTGAGCTGGCCGAGACCGCTCTTGATCATCTCGTCCCAGGGCGGGGTGTCGTCGGCGAAGTCCTCCTGGTGCGGGGCGACGCGCTCCTCGGCGCCGGAGACGTAGATCCACATCCCGACGAGCTGGTTGAGCTTCTCCTCCAGCGTCATGCGGGACACCAGATCGGCGACCCGCTCCTCGACCGGTAGTGCGGGATCGCGGTAGGGCTGGCGGTCCTCGGTCGGGCGCGACTGCGGCATGTGCTGCGACTCCCGTCGTGGTTGGGCGGCCGTCCGCGTCGACACTTTCGAAACTGTTTCGGTGTCGTGCTCCGGTCACCGGGGTGTAACGATCGACAGATTGCCACATCGGCCGCCGAATGTCCTGCATGGATCCCGATAAATGGCGGGGAGGCCGGATCGTGAAAGTTTTGGAAACTCAGTCTTGTCGATCGTTCGGCCGCTGCGGTACCGTCTCGCCGTCCGGCAGCCGGGTGTGACCGCGTGCACACCACCTCCGGAGATCGTGGAAAGTTCGCAACGGTGCGACGGGAGCGACGATGCGTGGACTGCGACGTCTGTGCGCGATGGGGGCGACGCTGGCGTTAGCCCTGACCTCGACCGGGTGCGCCGTTCTGCTGCCACCCAGCGAAGGCAGCGCCGACCTGGTCACCACCTGGGCGATCAGCGGCGGCGGTGAGGAAGAGCTGATGCCCGTCGAGGGCGAGAAGTTCGAGCAGCGGACCGGCCGCCCGATGCAGACCCAGTTCTTCCAGAACGACCCCTACAAGAACAAGCTCTGGGTCTCGATGGGCTCGGGCACCCCGCCCGACACGTTCTTCGGCTGGGGCGGGGGAGCGCTCGAGGCGTTCCTCGACGCGGGCAAGGTCGCCGACCTCGCGCCCGCGATGCGCGAGCACCCCGAGTGGCGCGAGCACTTCCTGCCCAGCGTCATGAGCCCGGTCGACATCCGCGGCGGCACCTACGGCATCCCCATCGGCGGCATGCAGCCCGTGCTGCTCTACTTCAACAAGGACGTCTACGCCGAGACCGGGCTGCAGCCGCCGCGCACCTGGAACGAGCTGCTCGACCAGATCCCGAAGCTCCAGCAGGCCGGATACCTGCCGATCTCCCTGGGCGGCGCCGACTCCTGGACCTACCTGATGTGGGAGGAGGCGATCGTCGACCGCGTCGCCGGTCCCGAGGCGTTCCAGGCGGTCCTGGACGGAAAGCCCGGCGCCTGGCTCAACCCCGACATCATCAAGGCCAACACCATGCTGCAGGACCTCGTGCGCCGGGGAGCCTTCGGCAACGCCTTCGCCTCCACCAGCGCCGAACTCGGCCAGCAGCGCACGCTGCTGCGCAGCGGACGCGCCGCCATGATGGTCCACCTGGGCGCCGGTTACTCCGACATGCTCGGCGACGACGAGCAGTGGGTGCGCGAAGGCCACCTCGGCTGGGCGCCGTTCCCCGCCGTCGAGGGCGGCAAGGGCGATCCCGCCAACCTCGTCGGGAACCCCACCACGTTCATGTCCGCCACCGCCGGACCCGACCAGCAGGTCGCGATCGACTACCTCCGCGAAGAGCTCTCCAGCCCCGAGTTCACCCGGGGCCTCATCGAACGCGGCGACGTGCCACCGGCGGCGGGCGTGGAGGAGCAGCTGCGCGCCTCCGACGACGCCGACTACATGTCCTTCGTCTACGACCTCGCCAAGAACGCACCGCACTTCCAGCAGTCGTGGGACCAGGCGCTGCCGCCGGGCCCCGCCCAGAACGTGCTGATCAACCTGCAGAAGCTGTTCCTCGACCAGATCAGCCCGGAAGAGTTCTCCCAGCTGATGGAGGAGTCCTCGCGATGACCGCCACCGAGGCCCTGCGCCCGACCGCGCCCGCCCCAGCATCACCGCAACGCCGCCCCGCGCGGCACTGGACCGAGCCGTCCACCTGGTTCGCCGCTCCCGCGCTGCTGTTCTTCGCCGCGCTGGTCATCGCGCCGATCGTCGTCGTCATCGTGCTGTCCATGATGGACTGGAACGGCATCTCGGCGCCGGAGTTCAACGCGGCCGGGAACTGGGGCGAACTGGCCACCGATTCCGGCTTGTGGCACTCGGTGTGGGTGTCGCTGCAGGTCATGATCCTGTGCTGGGTCGTGCAGACCCCGATCAGCATCCTGCTCGGCGTCTACGTCGCCGGGAAGCAGAAGCACCGGGCCGTGCTCGCGGCCCTGTTCTTCCTGCCGCTGGTGCTGTCGTCCACCGGCATCGGCATCGTGTGGCGCAACCTGGTGGACCCCGAGTTCGGCGTGCTGCCCGCGCTCGGCCTGCCCGGCCTGAACCTGCTGGGGGACGCGCACTTCGCGCTCTACACCCTCATCTTCGTGGTGTCCTGGCAGTTCATCCCGTTCCACACGCTCCTCTACCAGGCGGGCGTGCGCCAGATCCCGGCGCAGCTCTACGAGGCCGCCGAGCTCGACGGCGCCGGCCCGGTGCAGAAGTTCTTCCTGGTCACGCTGCCGCAGCTGCGCAACACCATCGTCACCTCCAGCACGCTGATGCTGGTCGGCTCGCTGACCTACTTCGACCTGTTCTACGTGCTCAGCGAGGGCGGTCCGGGTGACGCCACCCGGATCCTGCCGGTGAACATGTACGTCACCGGTTTCCAGCAGTACCAGCTCGGCTACGCCAGCGCGATCGCGCTGCTGCTCGTGGCGCTGGGCACCGCCCTGTCGCTGGGACTGACCAAGTACTCCGGCTTCGCCCGGATGCGCAGCGAGCAGGAGGGCGCGTGATGCTGCGAATCAAAGGCCTGCTGCCCAACGCCGCCGCCCTGCTGTGGGCGCTGGTGGTGGCCATCCCGCTGTACTACGTGGTGGTCACCAGCCTGCGCGGCGAAGACGCCTCGGTGACCGAGAACCCGCTGTCGTTACCGGCGATCCCGACCCTGGACAACTACGGGCTGGTGTTCTCCGACGGGTTCGCCAAGTTCCTGTTCAACAGCCTGCTCACCACCGGCATCACGGTCGTGGTCGTGCTCGCCACCGCGCTGCCCGCGGCCTACGTGGTGGTGCGCGGACGACGCCGCAGGCATCAGTGGTTGTTCCGGATGTTCCTGGCGGGCCTGGCGATCCCGCTGCAGGCCACGATCATCCCGGTCTACGTGATGATCGTGGAGGCCGGACTCTACGACAGCCTGCTGGCGGTCATCCTGCCCGCCATCGCCTTCGCGATGCCGCTGTCGGTGCTCATCCTGAGCAACTTCCTGCGCGACATCCCCGAGGAGCTCTACGAGTCCATGTGCCTCGACGGCGCCGGGCAGTTCCGGGTGCTGGTGAACCTGGTGCTGCCGCTGTCGCGACCGGCGCTGCTGGCCGTCGGCATCTACCAGGCGCTGCAGGTGTGGAACGGGCTGCTGTTCCCGCTGATCCTCACCCAGCGCGAGGAGACCGCGATGCTGCCGGTGATGCTCTGGCAGTTCCAGGGCCAGTACACGGTCAACGTCCCGGCCATCATGGCCGGTGTCGTGCTCTCGGCGATCCCGGTGCTGGTGCTCTACATCCTCGGCCGCCGGTTCATGATCGCCGGACTCACCGCGGGCGCGGGCAAGTGAGGAGGGCGCCGGTCGGCGAGGAGGGGCACCTCGCCGACCGGCGCGATCACGACCGCTCGCGCTCCAAGTACCGCAGCACCGCCGTCACCCGGCGGTCCGCGCGATCGTCCGGCGGCAGGTCGAGCTTGGCGAAGATGCTGCGGATGTGCTTGTGCACGGCGCCTTCGGTGACCACCAGGCGCTCGGCGATCGCGCCGTTTCCCAGACCCTCCGCCATCAGCGCCAGCACGTCGCGCTCCCGGGGGCTCAGCCGGTCCAGGCCGGAGCCGCGCCGGGTCAGCCGGCTTCACGGCAACCCGGCGCGCGGGACCTCCACCCGCACCGCTCGCAGCTGGGCTTCGCGCACCGGGCGGCGTTCGTGCTCGGCGAAGGACGGGGCCGTGCACAGGAACAGCGTCCTGCCGTCGTTGCCGCCCAGCATGCATGCGAAAACGCCTGTGCCGATGCTGATTTCATCGACGATCTCGCCGCCTTCGCGCACCCGCAGCACCCGGCCGTGCAGCGCGTCGGCCACCCAGATCGCGCCTTCGGCATCCGCGCAGATGCCGTCCGGGCCGACGGCGAGCGCGCGGAGCACCTGCTCGACGTCGTCGGAGTCCGGAACCTCGGAGAACTTCGCCCAGACCCTGCGCTCGTGCAGCGAACCGTCGGCGGCGACGTCGAACGCGGTGAGCCGCCCCGCGAACGTCTCGGCCACCACCAGCACGTTCCCGTAGAGCAGAACCATCCCGTTGGGGAAGCCGAGATCGGTGGCGGCCTCGTGCACCGACCCGTCGGGGTCGACCCGCAGCAGGCTCGTCCACCGGATCGGATCGCCCGCCATCAGGTCGAAACCGAAGTTGCCGACGTAGGCGCGACCGCGCTCGTCGACCAGCATGTCGTTGAGCGCTCCCGGGGCGAACGTCGACAGATCCGCGTGTTCGGTCAAGCGACTGTCGGGCTCCCGCACCAGCAGCCGCTTGTCGCGCATCGAGGCGATCAGCGCCCGCCCGTCCGGCAACCACCCGATCCCGCCCGGCTGTTCCGGAACCTCGGCGAGGACCTCGGCCGGTCCGCGACGGTCGGTGGCCACGACCCGGCCGGTGTAGAAGTCCGACACCCACAGCCTGCCCTCGTGCCAGCGCGGGCACTCCAAGAAGGAGAAACCGTCCAGGACCGTGCTGATCTCGCGCATCATCGCCCACCTCGTCGCCGTTGACGTTCCCGGCGAGTATGGGCGCCCGGCCGCGTCGCGTCACGCCGGTGCGGAAGGCGGCGGGCCTCGGTCCCCCGAGCGACCGAGGCCCGCCCCGGTGGTCAGGGCTTGAGCTCGACCACCTCGACGCCGTACGGCGCCAGGACCACCTCCGACAGCGGCTCGCCGGACAGGCTCCGCACCGAGCCCGCGCACTGCGGCGAGACCGTCGTTTCCCGGGAGTGCTGGCTGACCAGCCAGGCGAATCGGCGGCCGTCCTCGTGCACCAGGACGTCGGCGAACACGCGCGGGTCGTCGACCACGACCTCCCGCTCGACCCCGGCGATCGCGGCCAGCGCTGCGTAGAGGCGGTGGCTGTCGTCCGGGTTCACCCGCGTGCTGCGGGACGCGAACAGCTCCACCGGGTAGGTGCACAGCACCGCCTCGCCCGCGCCCGTCGCGTACCGCAGCAGCGCCGGGTTGCCGTGCGCGTCGGTCGCCACCACCGTCGCGCCCCGCGGCGTGACCGGGAGGAAGGCGCGGCTGTGCTCGTTGCCCGACACCCGGAACCGCAACGACTCGCCCGCGCCGATGCCGCCGAAGTCCTCGGCGAAGTCGAACCGCACCTCCTCGTCGACCACCTCGTCCACCACCCCGTAGGTGATGTTCTTGCGCACCCCGAAGGTCTCGTCGAAGTAGGGGATCCACGGCTGCCGGTGATGCCCCACCTCGCCGGCCGTGTACGACAGGTACAGCACCGCGCCCTCGCGCACGCGCTCGCGCAGGCGCTGCCACGTCGGTCCCTGGATCTGCTTGACGCACGGCAGCAGGTACAGGTCGACCTCGGCGTCGATGCCGTCGCGCTCCCGCGTGAAACCGACCGGCAGATCCGCCTCCCGCGCCGCCACGTACGCCTGGTGCAGCGTGTCGAAGATCAGCGGGCGGTCGTCGTCCTGCGTGAACGGGTAGCCGCGCTCCAGGTACTCGGTCACCACCAGCGCGGCGCGGGCGTCGCTGCGCTCGCAGCGGGCGAAGTCCACCCGCTCCAGCACCTCGGCGAACGACGCCAGCTCCCGCAGCGGCGGTTTCGGCGCCCCGGTAAAGTCGGTGATCCCGAAGTGCATCTCGAACGGGTGGTGCGAGTACGGGCCCTGGCCGATCAGGTCGTCGTAGTCGGTGTTGTTCCACGCCACCCAGCCCGTAGACCCGGCCAGCAGCGAGTTGTGCAACGTCTGCCGGTAGTAGTGGGCGGCGTTCTCCGGCGACACCTGGTCGCTGGACAGCCCGAACTCCTCCAGCACCACCGGTTTTCCCGCCACCGCCGAGAGCTCGCACACGAACGCCGCGATCAGGTGCTGGCGCACCGGGTCGCTGTCGATCCGGTACACGTGCGGGCCCACGAAGTCCACCATCGCGCCGGTCTCGCGCACCGAGAAGCCGTTGTCGACGCCGGTGACCTCGATGCCCCACGCGCCGTCGCCCAGCGACACCGGCTGGGTCCCGCCGCCGGCGCGCACCGCCTGCACCATCAGCCGCGCCCACGCGCTGACCTGCTCGGTCGGGGCCTTCGGCTCGTGCCGCAGACGGCCGTAGATCGGCATCTCGTTGCTGATCAGCCAGCCCGCCACCGCCTCGTGTCCGGCGAAGCGCTCGGTCATCCGCTGCACGAACCACGCCTGCTGGGCCACCAGCCACACGTCGGCGTAGAGATCACGACCGCCGCGCCACTCCGGGTCCCAGTTGTCGCCGGACATGTGCCCGACGATGAACGTGGGGATCGAGGTCATCCCGACCTCGGCGTGCGCGTCCAGGAAGTCCTGGTAGTGCGCGACCTTCTGCTCGTCCACCTCGTTCGGGGCCGGCATGAAGTCGGGCCAGTAGAAGAACGACCGGGTCTGCCGCAGGCCGTGCTCGTGGAGCACCCGCAGCTCCTCGCGCACGACCTCGGGGGAGTAGTCGCGCCACATCAGCGGGCCACCGGTGCGCGACCAGAAGTTCGCGCCCAACCACACCTCCGGTCGCCCGTCCGCGGTCACCTTGGCGGTGTTGCGTCGCATGAGAACCCTTCCGCAGCGATGGAAACTGCACGGAACACCACGACCGGTCCCGCACCGGCCGAGTCACTTCACCGCGCCCGCCGTCAGCCCCTGGGCGAGGTAGCGCTGCAGCGCCAGGAACCCGATGACCACCGGGATGCTGACCACCAGCGACGCGGCCATCACCTCGTTCCAGTACACCGAGGTCTCCGTCGAGTACTCGCGCAGACCGACCGCCAGCGTCCGAGAATCCGAATCCGTCATGATCGACGCGAACAGGGTCTCGCCCCACGCCGTCATGAACGCGTAGATGCCCACCGCCGCGATGCCCGGCCGCGCCGCGGGCAGCACCACCCGCCACAGCGCGCCCAGCGGGCTCGCCCCGTCGATCAGCGCCGCCTCGTCGAGATCGCGCGGGATCGTGTCGAAGTAGCCGACCATCATCCAGATCGCGAACGGCAGCGAGAACGTCAGGTACGTGACGACGAGCCCGAGCAGGCTGCCGTAGAGCTCGATGCCGGTGTAGCGGCCGATCGTCGCGTAGATCAGGTACAGCGGCAGCAGGAACAGGATGCCCGGGAACATCTGCGTCGACAGCACCACGATCCGGAACCCGTCGCGACCCCGGAACCGGTAGCGGCTCACCGCGTAGGCGGCCAGGATCGCGATCGCCAGCGACACCGCCGCTGCGCCCAGCGCCACGATCGCGCTGTTGAGGAAGTAGTCGGCCAGGTCGATCGTCGACCACATGTCCACGAACGGCTCGAAGGTCAGGTTCCCCGGGAACCACTCGAACCGGTCCCGCACCTCGCCCAGCGGTTTCAGCGACGAGGTCACCATCACGTACAGCGGGATGACCGTGAACAGCGTCAGCGCCACCAGGCCCACGACCCGCAGGACGCGGAACCACCTCGGCTCAGGCATCCTTCATCCTCCGCGATGTGAAGGCCAGGTACCCGGCCGTGACGACCAGCAGGAACAGCAGCAGCAACGTCGACATCGCCGAACCCATACCGAAGTTCCAGGTGATGAACGAGTTGTTGTAGATGTGGATCGACAGCAGGTTCGCCGCGCTGGGCACCGACTTGTCGAACAGGACGTAGGGCACGTTGAAGTCGTTGAACGTCCACAGGAACAGCACCAGCACCAGGACCTGGTTCACCGGCCGAAGCATCGGCAGCGTGATCGACCGGAACTGCTGCCACAGCCCCGCGCCGTCCACCGTCGCCGACTCGTAGACGTCGTGCGGGATCGACTGCATGCCTGCCATCAGCACCAGGAACGCGAACGGCCACAACCGCCACGTCGCCGTCGCCACCGTGGCCAGGAACGCGTTGTCGCCCAGCAGCCAGAACGTCTGACCGTCGGTGATGCCCAGCCCGCTCAGCGTCGCGTTGACCATGCCGTCGTCCTGGTCCAGCAGGAACTTCCAGACCATCGCCGCGGTGTAGACCGGCAGCGCGTAAGGCACCAGGAACAGCGTCCGCAGCACCGCCCGCCCCCGGAACGAGCGCTGCAGCAGCATCGCCGCGAACACCCCCAGCAGCCACGACAACCCGACGGTGAGCACCGAGAACCCGGCGGTGACCGCGAACGAGCGCACCAGCGCCGCGCCGACGGCACCGTCGAAGTCCAGCGCGAAGCGGAAGTTCGCCAGACCCGCCCACGGCGCGTGCAACCAGTCCCGCAGGTAGAACTGGGTCAGCTCCAGCACGCTCATGTACAGCCCGCCGAGCATCGGCAGCAGGTGCACCAGCAGTTCGAAGCACAGCGCCGGAGCCACCAGCAGGTACGGCAGCAACCGCCTGCTCGGCGCCCACCGGCGGCGCGGCGGAGGATCGGGCGGGGCGACCGGTGCGGTGGGGGAGGTGGCGGTACTGGTCAACTTCCGGTACCTCGCATCTTCTGCTCGGCGTCGGCCAGGGCCGCCCGCACGTCCTCGGTGGTGACCTCGCGGCCGGTGGCGATCTCGGCGAAGAGGTCCCGCATCGCCGAGCCCACCGTGGTCTCGAAGTGCGCTTCGGTCGGGATCATCGGAGCGGGCTCGGAGTAGTTGGCCAGCACGTCCGAGAAGACCCTGTCCCGCTCGGTGTGGAACGCGGGGTCGTCGTAGGCGTCGGTGACCACCGGCAGCGTCCCGTACTTCTTGTTCAGCGACGCCTGGGTCTCCTCGCTGGTCAGGAACCGCACGAGTTCGAGGGCCTGCTCGCGCTTCGGGCTGTCGGCGAACACCGCGACGTTCGAGCCCGCGACGTGGCTCAGCGCCGGGGTCCCGCCCGGAGGCAGCGGATCGGGCGCGGGCAGCCGCACCACGCCGTAGGCGTCGCCGGACATGCCGTTGTCCTCCAGCGTGGGGATCACGCTGTTCTGCGCGATGAGCATCGCCGCGTTGCCGTCGGTGAAGTCCTCGGCGGCGCTGGAGGTGGTGCCCTCCTCGGCGTCGCCCGGGCTCACGACCTTCTGCGTCGACATCAGGTCTAGGTAGCGCTGGACGGCCGAGACCGCGCCCGGCGAGTCGAAGTCGGGGCCGTGGCGGGTGATCAGGTCGACGCCCTGCCACCGGGCGAACATGAAGGCGAAGTGCGAGTTCTCGGTGTAGCTCGCGCCGGCGATCGTCAGCCCCCAGCGGTTGCGGGCCGGATCGGTGAGCTTCTTCGCCGCCGCGACGAACTCGTCCCAGTCGCGCGGCGGGGCCACCCCGGCCTCGGCGAAGAGCTTCTTGTTGTAGAACACGCCGTAGCTCAAGCCGTACAGCGGCAGCGACGTCGGCACCTGCCCCGCCATGCCGGTGGAGCTCATGCTGCTGTCCAGGAAGCGTTCCCGGCCGCCGAAGCGCTGCATGAGCTCGTCGTCGAACGGCACGAACGCTCCGGTCGCCTGCAGCGAGGCCGACCAGGTGTTGCCCAGGTTCACCACGTCCGGTCCGACTCCGGAGGTCGCCGCCCCCAGGATCCGGTTCAGCAGATCGTTCCAGCCGATGACCTCGACGTTCACCTTGATGCCGGTCTCGGCGGTGAACCGGGCCAGGTCGTCGTGCAGGACCTCCATGTCCTGCTCGGCGCTCTCGCCCTGGTTGCTGGCCCAGTAGGTGATCGTGTTCGGGTCGTCGGCCGAGCCTGCGCAGCCGGTCAGCGTTGCGGCGAGCACGGCGGCGATCAGCGACACCGTCGCGAGCGAGCGTTTGATCACGAAACGACTCCTCGGCCTCGTCGGACCCGTCGTTGGGCCCGCCGCTCAAGCTAGGGACTTAACCGGTTAACCAGAAGGTCCGGTACGGCCGGCGTGACCGATTCGTTACCGCTGGCGGCCCTTCGCTGCTCCGATCAGCGCACGGGCGCTGCGCCCGTGCTGTCGCGCGTGATCAGCTCGCGCGGGTGCATCCGGGCGTCGTCGGCCACGCCCGTCTCGATCAGCTCCAGCAGCATCAGCGCCGCCCGCTCGGCGGCCCCGCCGACGTCGTGCGAGAACGCGGTGATCGCCGGGCGGACCACCCGGCACAGCATCGAGTCGTCCCACGCCAGCACCGAGAGATCGCCCGGTACGCGCACTCCCAGCTCGTCGGCGCGGGCGACCGCGGCCACCGCCATCACGTCGTTGTCGAAGATGATCGCCGTCGGCGGCCGCGCAGAACCCAGCAACCGGGCCGCGGCCGCCACGCCACCGGCCTCGGTGTAGTCGCCGTGCGCGGGAACCAGCTCCGTCCCCGGCATCTCGGCGACCGCGCAGCGCAGCTCCCGCTCCCGGCGGGCGGTGTGGCGCAACTGCTCCGGACCCTGCACGTGCCCGATCCGCCGGTGGCCCAGCGCCGCCAGGTGCCCCACGGCGCTCGCCGCGATGTCGCGCTCGTCGACCCACAGCACCGGGATTCCCGCCATCGGCCGCTCGGTGCCGAAGAAGACCGCCGGAACCCGCAGCTCGCGCAGCAGGGCCGGGCGCGGGTCGTCGACCCGCAGGTCCGTCAGCAGCACGCCGTCGACGCGGCGCTCCGCCCACCAGCGCCGGTAGGTCTCCAGCTCGGTCGCCGTGTCCGAGGCCAGCGCCAGCTGCAGCGAGAAGCCGTGCGCCGACAGGGTTTTCTCCAGGCCCGCCACCACCTGCATGAAGAACGGCTCGGTCCGCAGCACCTCCGGCGAGCGGGCCAGCACGACGCCCACCGTGGCCGCCCGGTCGCTCGACAGCGCCCGCGCGGCGCTGCTGGCGCGCCAGCCCAGCTCGGCGGCCACGTCCAGGATCCGCTCCCGCGTCTCCTGCGAGACCCCGCCGCGCCCGTTGAGCGCGTAGGACACCGCCGCCTTCGACACCCCGACCTCGCGGGCGATGTCGATGATCGTCGGGCGCTTCACGGCGCCACGGCCTCGTCCAGCCGCCGCGCCAGCAGCACCGCCCCGTCGAGCTCGGCCTGCGGCACGTCGCTGAAGACCACCCGGCGCGCGCGGTGCTGCGGCAACGACGACCGGGGCAGTTCCTCCCGCAACGGCCCCAGCAGCAGGTCCCCGGCCCCGCGCACGGCGCCGCCGATCACCACCAGATCCGGGTCCAGCACGTTGAGCAGGTACGAGATGCCTCGCGCCAGGCCGCGTCCCGCTCGCGCCAGCGCCGCGCGGGCGGCCTCGTCGCCCTCGTGCGCCGCCTCGATGATCAGGCGCAGGTGGCTCCCCTCGCGCAGGGAGCTGAACCGGCCGTCGCGCAGCGCGACGTCCACGGCCCTGGTGATGGCCGGCTCGCCGGCGACCGTCTCCAGGCAGCCCGCGTTTCCGCAGCCGCACTCCAGGCCGTCGTCCTCGACGCGGCAGTGCCCGATCTCCCCGGCGATGCCCGTGCTGCCCGAGAACAGCTGCGATCCCAGCACCACGCCGGAGCCGACACCGGTGCCGACGCTGAGCCGGACGAACGATTCCACGCCCACCGCCACACCGGCGTGGTGCTCCGCCAGCGCACCCGCGTGGGCCTCGTTGAACACCGTCGCCGGAGCTCCGATCAGCTCCTCCATCCGCGCCTGGATCGGCACGTCCCGCCAGCCCAGGTTGGGAGCGAGCAGGCAGCGGCCCGAGGTCTGGTCGACCAGGCCCTCCACCGAGACGCCGACGGCCGCCACCAGGTCGATCGCCATGTCGGCGCGCCCGCACGCGCGCAGCACCAGCGTCCGGGCGGCGCGCAGGCCGCGCTCGGCGTCGCCGAGGGAGCTGGCCGTCGAGGCGCGGGCCAGCGGGTTCCCCAGCGCGTCGGCGAGGGTCACCATCGTCCGCTGCGCCCCGAAGTGCACGCCGACGTAGGCGCGGTGGCGCTCGTTGAAGCGCAGCAGGTTCGGCCGCCGGCCTCCCGCCGAGCCGGGTTCGCCGACACCGGCGTCGAGGAGGAATCCCTCGGCGAGCAGCCCGTCGGTGATGGCGGAGGCGGACGGCTTCGTCAGGCCGGTCTGCCGGGCGACGTCCGCGCGCGACCGGACCTCACCGTCGCGGAACAGGTCGAGGACCAGTCGGCGGTTGAGCTGTCGCACCATCTGCGGGCCGTTCGGGGACACCGGGGAAGTATGCCCGGGCGGGCGAGGGCGCGGTGGTGTGGCCAAGGCGGGCACCGCCTCCCTTGACGATGAGTTGGTATGTGTCCTTTACTAACCCGCGCCGCACACGCGGCGCAAGAGAACAACGCACTGCAACGGAGCAACGCCATGGCGGAAAGCGCCAGGACCGTCACCCCGGGTGACGGAAGAACAGCCGGTCCGAGACGTGTGAAGGCATTGCACTTCGCCTGCGTCGCGGCCCTCGGCGGATTCCTCTTCGGCTACGACACCGCCGTGATCAACGGCGCCGTCAACGCCATTCGAGATCATTTCCAGATCGATGCAGTGGCCACCGGCGTCACCGTCGCCATCGCCCTGCTCGGATCAGCCGTCGGCGCCTGGTTCGCCGGGTCCATCGCGGACCGCTCCGGCCGGCTCTTCGCGATGCGCCTGGCCGCGATCCTGTTCTGCATCAGCGCGATCGGGTCCGCCGTCCCGTTCTCCGCCTGGGACCTCGGGTTCTGGCGACTGGTCGGCGGCGTCGCCATCGGCATGGCCTCGGTGATCGCCCCCGCCTACATCGCCGAGATCGCGCCCGCCTCGCAGCGCGGCAAGCTCGGAACCCTGCAGCAGCTCGCGATCGTGCTCGGCATCGCGATCTCGCAGGTCGTCGACTGGGGCATCGCCGAAGCCGCGGGCGGCGCCACCCAGCCGCTCGGATTCCTGTCCGCCTGGCAGTGGATGCTCGGCGTCGCCGCCGTGCCCGCGATCCTCTACGGCGTCCTGTCGTTCACCATCCCCGAATCGCCGCGGCACCTGGTGGCCACGGGGCGCTCCGACGAGGCGCGCGAGGTGCTCGTCTCGCTCGAACCGACCGATGTGGACACCCGCCTGTCGGAGATCGAGGAATCGCTCAGCAGCGACCGCAAGCCCCGGCTGAGCGACCTCAAGGCCAAGGGCACCGCGCTGCTGCCGATCGTGTGGATCGGCATCGGGCTGTCGATGCTGCAGCAGCTCGTCGGCATCAACGTGATCTTCTACTACTCGTCGGCGCTGTGGCAGTCGGTCGGCATCAACGAGGACAGCTCGCTGCTGCTGAGCATGTCCACGCAGATCTTCAACATCGCCGGCACGATCGTGGCCCTGGTGCTGCTGGACCGCCTGGGTCGTCGTCCGCTGCTGCTGACCGGCTCGGTGGGCATGGCCGTCACCCTGGGCGCGGCCGCGTTCTCGTTCGCGCAGGCCCAGCTGGTCAACGGTGAGCCGACGATGCCCGACCCGTACGGCATGATCGCCCTGGTCTCGGCGCACGCGTTCGTGTTCTTCTTCGCGATCTCCTGGGGCCCGGCGGTGTGGGTCCTGCTCGGCGAGATGTTCCCGAACCGCATCCGCGCCTCGGGTCTGGCCGTGGCCGCCGCGGCTCAGTGGGTCACCAACTGGGCCGTCACGGTGACGTTCCCGTCGCTGTCCGAGTCCAGCCTCTCGGGCGCCTACATCGGCTACACGGCCTTCGCGGTCCTGTCGATCTACTTCGTCTGGAAGTGGATCCCGGAGACCAAGGGCCGAACCCTGGAGCAGATGGGCTGATCCCAGCGATCCACCGCCAGCGGGGGCGCGACCACCAGGTCACGCCCCCGCTTTCGCGTCTCCGGTCGAAAACCCCGGTGTTCATCGCGTCGAAAACCGCTGCATTCGCGCGACGAAAACCGGGGTTTTCGACGCGCGAATGCAGCGGTTTTCGACGGTGGGAGAGGGGCGATCCGGTGGAGTGACCGTCGTGCGGCGGTAGGGTGCCGGGTTCGTCGATGTGTGAGGGGTACGTCGTGGGTGATGGTGAGGTTCCGGGGGCGGGGAGTTCTGGGTGGTTCCCGTGGTTCGAGGTGGGTGGGGGAGGTTTTCATGAGAACTTCGCCGACCACGGGACAGGGGTGGTCGTGGACGGGGAGGTCGTGGAGCCCCGGGTTGAGGTCGTCGGGGGTGAGGAGTTCTTGTTGCCCGTTCGTTCGGGGTGCTAGAGGTCCGGGAGGGCTTCGGCGAGCGAAGGGGTTGCGCGGTGGGTGTTGGGGAGTTCGACGGGTTGTCGGCGGTGGTCACCGGTGGTGGGTCGGGGATCGGCTTGGCCGTGGTGCGGGAGTTGGCCGAGCGCGGTGCGAAGGTCGCGGCGCTGGACCTGGATCCGGGTGGTGTGCCTGCCGGGGTTCTCGGCCTGAAGTGCGATGTGAGCGATGAGGGGTCCGTGCGGGTCGCCGTGGACGAGGCGGTGCAGCGGCACGGCGGGGTGGACGTGCTGGTCAACAACGCGGGGATCGGGGCCCAGGGCACCGTCGAGGCGAACTCCTACGAGGAGTGGCACCGCGTGTTCGACGTGAACGTGCTGGGCATCGTGCGCACCACGCGGGCCGCTCTGCCGCACCTGCGGAAGTCGGCGGCGGCGTCGATCGTCAACACCTGCTCGATCGCGGCCACGGCGGGACTCCCGGATCGCGCGGCCTACAGCGCGAGCAAGGGGGCGGTGCTGTCGTTGACGCAGGCGATGGCCGCCGATCACATCCGCGAGGGCATCCGCGTCAACTGCGTCAACCCGGGAACCGCCGACACCCCGTGGGTGCGCCGGTTGCTGTCGGCCGCCGACGATCCCGACGCGGAACTCGCCGCGCTCAACGCCCGCCAGCCGTCCGGCCGGTTGGTGTCGGCCGAGGAGGTGGCGGCCGCGGTGGCCTACCTGGCGGGCCCGTCGGCGGGGGCCACGACCGGGACGTCGCTGGCCGTCGACGGCGGCATGCAGGGCCTGCGGCTGCGGAAGTGACGCATGCGGGTGAGCCCTTGGGGTTTCGGCGGAGCGGTCATCGGCAACCTCTACCGCGAGGTCGACGACGGCACGGCCGCCGCCACCGTGGACGCGGCCTGGAACGCCGGGGTCCGCTACTTCGACACGGCCCCGCACTACGGACTCGGCCTGGCCGAACGCCGCCTCGGTACCGCCCTGGCGGGACGCCCCCGACACGAGTTCGCGGTGTCCACGAAGGTCGGGAGGATCCTCGACCCGGTCGACAACCCGCGCGGAACCCGAGACGACGCGGCCGGGTTCGCCGTCCCCGCCGATTTCGCCCGCCGCTGGGACTTCAGCGCCGACGGCGTCCGCCGCTCCCTGGAATCCAGTGCGGACAGGCTCGGGCTCGACCACGTCGACCTCGTGCTGCTGCACGATCCCGACGACCACTGGCAGCAGGCCGTCGACGAGGCCTACCCGGCCCTGCACGACCTGCGCGCGCAGGGAGTCATCGGGGCGATCGGCGTCGGCATGAACCAGTGGCCGATGCTGCACCGCTTCGCGACCGAGACCGACGTCGACGCCGTCATGCTCGCCGGCCGCTTCACCCCGCTGGACTCCTCCGGCGAACCGCTGCTCGACGAGTGCGCCCGGCGCGGCGTCTCGGTGCTGGTGGCGGGCGTGTTCAACGGCGGCCTGCTGGCCACCGACGACCCGGCGGCCCACGCGGTCTACGACTACCGCCCCGCCCCGCCGCACCTGGTGGCGAGAGCGCGGCGGCTGGCCGAGATCTGCCACCGGCGCGGGGTGTCGCTGCCGCAGGCCGCGATCGCCTTCGCGCGGCGGCACCCGGCGGTGGCGTCGGTGGTGCTCGGGGCGCGGACGCCGGACGAGGTCCGCGGCCACGCCGAAGCCTTCGACGCGCCCGTGCCGGAGGAGCTCTGGGAAGACCTGGCGGAGGCCGGGTGAGCCCGACCCCCGCGCGGGACCAGAAAAGGCGGGACCAGAAAAGGCGGGACCAGAACAGGCGGGATCAGAACAGCAAGACCAGGCGGCCGCGGGTGCCGCCCGCTTCGAGGCGGTGGTGCGCCTCGGCGCCGCGCTCGGCCGGGATGGTGTCGGCGACGCGCAGCGTCAGCACCCCGTCCTCGGCCTGCTGCCGCAGCTCGTCGAGCTTGTCCCGCTCCTTCCAGTAGTCGCTGACCAGCACCCGGTGATAGGTGACCCCGCGGTCGGACTCGGTGGAGAAGAAGCGCACCGTCGCGAGACCGCCGCCGTCGCGCACGGCGGGCTCGACCTTGTCGTCGAGCACCGCGGCGTCCACGACCGCGTCCACGCCGTCGGGGGCGATCTCGCGGAAGCGGGTCGCGACGTCCTCGCCGCGCTCGACGATCTCGTCCGCGCCGAAGGAGGCGACCAGCTCGCGGTCGGAGTCCTTCGCGTCGGCGAGGACCCGCAGCCCGTCGGCCTTGGCCAGTTGCACGACGTAGCCGCCGAGCGTGCCCGCGGCACCGGTGACGGCCAGCAGGCTCCCGGGCGCCAAGGCGAGGCTGTCGAGCGCCAGGCGCGCGGTCAACCCGTTCATCGGCAGCGTCGAGGCGGCCGCGTGGTCGGCGCCCGCAGGGACGCGAGCGACCGAGTCGGCGGGCACCACGAGGCTCTCCGAGTAGGCGCCGTGCGAGCCCGACGGGACGACGATGGCCATCACGTCGTCACCGACCCGCAGGTCCGTGTCGGTGCCCGCACCGATCTCGTCGATGACCCCGGCCGCGTCCATGCCCGGCACGTAGGGAGGTTCGAGATCGCGGTACCGCTCGGTGAACCAGCCGGCGCGTCCGGCGGTGTCGGTCGGGTTGACCGCCGCCGCGCGCACGCGGATCCGCACTTCGCCGGGGCCGGCGTGCCGCTCGGGCACGTCGTGGATCCCCAGCACGTCCGGACCGCCGAATTCGGTGAAACCCAAAACACGCATGTCGATCACAACCCGCCCCCGGAAGCGGCTATTCCGCACCGTTGAACTCCGCACTCCGAGCGGGCCGCTAAGGTCGGCGGTCATGCGGAGGTTTCAGCAGGTCGACGTGTTCACCGACACCCCGTACTACGGCAACCCGGTGGCGGTGGTGCTCGACGCCGAGGGCATGTCCGACGAGGCGATGCAGCGGTTCGCGGCGTGGACGAACCTGTCGGAGACGACGTTCGTGCTGCCCCCGGAGGACCCCGGCGCCGACTACCGGGTGCGGATCTTCACCCCGTCCGAGGAGCTGCCCTTCGCCGGTCATCCCACCCTCGGCACCTGCCACGCCTGGCTGTCGGTGCACGGCGACCGCGACTCGGTGGTGCAGGAGTGCGGCGCCGGACCGGTGACGGTGCGGCGCTCGGGCGGCGGGCTGGCCTTCGCCGCGCCGCCGCTGCTGCGCTCGGGCCCGGTGGAACCCGACGTGCTGGAGCGGGTCGCCGAGCACCTCGGGATCGGCACGGGCGAGATCGTCGACGCCCAGTGGGCCGACAACGGACCGGGTTGGGTCGCGGTGCTG
The DNA here is from genome assembly GCF_045278815.1 of Saccharopolyspora sp. ID03-671. Taxonomy (NCBI): domain Bacteria; kingdom Bacillati; phylum Actinomycetota; class Actinomycetes; order Pseudonocardiales; family Pseudonocardiaceae; genus Saccharopolyspora; species Saccharopolyspora sp. ID03-671. The sequence goes on along the minus strand of NZ_CP134054.1, from coordinate 481,124 downwards.
CTGGCCGACGCCGACGCGGTGCTGGCGCTGGAACCGTCCTACCGGGAGGACATCAAGATCGGCGTCGCGGGTCCGCACCCCGCGGGCGGGCCCGCGCGGTTCGAGGTCCGCGCCTTCGCCCCGCTCGGCGGCGCGGGCTGCGTCGAGGACCCGGTCACCGGCAGCCTCAACGCGTCCCTCGCCCAGTGGCTGCTCGGTTCCGGGCGCACCACCGCGCCCTACACCGCGCGGCAGGGCACGGCGCTGGGCCGGGCCGGAACGGTGCGCGTCGACACCGACGACAGCGGCGCGGTGTGGGTCGGCGGCAGCACTGTCACCTGCATCGACGGCCAGGTCGCGATCTGACCTGAGTTCCGCCGAGCGCGAGGCTCTTCGACCGGTCGCGATCCCACTCCGCTGTCCGAGTGATTCCACCCGGATCGCCGGACGTCCCCGCGCATCCCTGCGAGTCTCCGGACATCGGGGGGAAACCAACGCATGGGGGTCGATCAGCGAAATGGCGGAAAAGTTACCTGAAGGACCGTCGGCGGGCCGAGCGACGGGTCGTCCCGACCCGGACGTGGGGCGGGTCATCCATGCCGTCGGTGAGCACCTCGACGTGTCCGACAGGGTGATGCTGGCTGCGTTCGAAGCCGCATTGGTGGAGTCGGGGATGGAGAACCTCGATTACGGGGATCGGGACTCCGTGGGTGTCTTCCAGCAACGTCCCAGCCAGGGTTGGGGCTCCGCGAAGGACTGCATGAACGTGAACTACGCGTCGAGGCAGTTCTTCTCCCGCGCGGTCGAGGCCGAGGAGGACAACCCGAAGTTCAGCGCCGACGAGCTGGCGCAGGAGGTGCAGCGCTCCGCTTACCCGGGTCGCTACGCGGAAGCCGAGGATCGCGCACGGGATCTGCTGGAGAACGCCGAGAGCTCTGGGAAGCGGCAGGAATCGTCCCGTTCCGGGGGTTCCCGCAAGCGGGCCGACTGGGCCGATCTCAGCGAAGCCCGTTTCAACCGGACTCTGGAGTACATCTACGGCGAGATGATGACGAATGGGAATTCGGCCATCGCGTGGGCGATTTGGGCCCTGAACTTCGGCGGGCTGGGTTCCTCGATCGGTGATATCGCGGGGAAGCTGTTCGGAGGTCCCGAGTGGGCCAAGTGGTTGGAGCTCGTCGAGCAGGCGGCCGGCCGTCCGACACCGACGCTGATCTTCGCGGTGAAGGTCGCGCCCGGAATGGATTGGGACCACAAGCCGAAGATCGCGGCTCGGGAGGACCTGGACACCGGGAACGCCGACGAGCTGTACTTCAAGATTCCCGGTGACGACGAGGGCCGCGAGGTCTTCTACGACGTCTGGTCGAACGTTCACTACGGTTACGTGGGCCGGTCGTGCGGCTTCGACGCGGACGTCCTGCACACGGCTCCGACGTTGCCCGGGACCGGCGAGCACGACAAGGGCGATGTCCTGACCATGCAGGCCGGGATGGACCTCTGGGACGAGCACGAGCAGGACCTGACGTTGTCCCAGCTCCGCGCCAAGGTCTACCAGGTGATCGACCAGATCGATGACGAGAGGCCGAACCTGCAGCAGGTGCGCAAGTGGACCGCACCGTAAAGCGGGTCGTCGTCACCGTCGTCGGGGTGCTCGCGATCGTGCTGGTGGGTGCCCTGGTGTGGTGGTGGTTGGTGGCGCCGGGGGAGCAGCGGCGGGTGGTCGGTGCGGCCGAGCTCGTCGACGTCGCGCCTCCGGCGCTGCCGGGGCGCTCGACGGCCGAAGTGGTTGATCCTGGGCGGTTGTCGTCGGACTGGGGTGCGCAGGAGCAGGCGACGGCTTCGTGGCGCGCTCCCGAGGCCGTCGAGGTCGACTACACCGTGCGGCGTTACGCCTCCGCGCGGTGGGCGGGCTGGGCCTTCGGTCGGGTGGACCCGCGTGGTGGCGAGGGCTTCGACGAGACCTCGCAGCGCTTCCCGCGGGTGCCACCGCGCGAGGCCGACGAAGTGCGCTTCGTGTGCGGGGAGATCCGGGGCAGGCCCGGCGCCTGCGACACCTGGTGGGTGGACCTGCGTTACGGGCAGTACCTCGTGCAGGTGCAGAGCACCGATGTGCCGGTCGAAGATCCTTCGGTCCCGTCGTGGCTGGATCAGCTGGTCGTGGGAGTGGACGCGGAGTTCGCGGAGGTCGTTCCCCGGCCGTAGCCGGTGTGCCGGAGGAGCCCGGCGAACCCGGGTGGGCTACCAGCGCCTCGCCGACCGCCGAGCTCCGACCTCCTAGTTCTCGATCAGTGCGGCGAGGCCGTCGAGGATCCGTTGGAGGCCGAATTCGTAGGTGCTGTCGGCCCTTCGCGCTGCGAGGTGCTCGGCGCCCGCGGCTTCGCTGACGCGGAAGGTGTTGGGGTACTCGGCGGGGTCGAAGACCTCGGCCAGCAGCGTCTCGTTGGCGCGCCACCACTGCTCGTCGGTGGTGGCGCTGTCGCGCTGGGCGGCCTGGGCCTCGACCTCGGAGCGCGTGGAGGACTGCACGAAGTCCAGCACCAGCGTCAGCGCCTTCTCCAGGTGCGCGTCGTCGAGGCCGAGGTCGAGGAACGCGCCCACCTCGTGCTCGAACTTGGCGATCAGGCCGGGCCCCAGCGGCAGGCGGTTCGTCGACACCTGCATCGCCCAGCGGTGCTCGCGGTAGAGCTCGCGGTTCTGCGCCGCGACCAGCGTCACCCGCTCCCGCCACGGCAGGCCGTCCAGCGGCGTGCGCGGCATCTGCTGGAAGAGGCGGTCGAGCATGAGGTCCAGCAGTTCGGCCTTGCCGGGCACGTAGGTGTACATCGACATCGTCGAGACCCCGAGGCTGTCGGCGAGCCGACGCATCGTCACCGCCGCCAGCCCGTCGGAGTCGGCGAGCTCCACCGCGGCGTCCACGATCTGATCGATGCTCAGGCTCTTGCGCGGTCCGCGCTGCGCCGAGGGCTCACCGAGCTTGTGCCGCCACAGCAGTTCCAGCGTGCGCCCGGGATCACCGGCGCCGGTCCGCTCGACCACCTCACCACCACCTCTGAGCTCCGTACAGTAGACGACGCAGGGGGCGTCGAGGGAGATGGGGGAGCACATGAAGATCAACGCGACGGCGGTGTCGCTCAACGTCGAAGACGTGGCCGCGTCGAGCCGGTTCCTGGTGGAGCACTTCGGGTTTCAGGAGGTCATGGCCGCCGACGGGTTCGCCTCGCTGACCAGGGACGACGCCGGGGTCAACGTGGTGTTCCTGCGGCGCGGCCTGGCCTCGCTCCCGGCCGACCAGCGCGACGATCACGCGAGCGGCCTCATCCTCGCCTTCGAGGTCGACGACCTGGAGGGCGAACTCGCCCGCCTGGAAGGCGAAGGCGTCACGATCACCATGCCGCTCACAGCGGAGGAGTGGGGAGAGCGCGCCTTCCAGGTCCGCGACCCCAACGGCGTCATCGTCCAGCTCGTCGACTGGAACGGGTAAACGGCCCTGACCTCGGGCGTGAGCCACTCCGGGTGCTCACGGGATCACCTGATTGTGGTGGTGTGGGGGAAGTTTTCATGAAAACCTCCCCCACACCACGACGAAAGAGCGCGTTCAGTCGCGAAAAGCCCGAACCCGACATCCTTCGGCCGGGTGCCCCCGCAGCGCGGCGGGGGAGGGAGAGGCGGCATATCCTCGCGGCATGCAGCTAGATCTTTCCGGACGCACCGCTCTCGTCACCGGCTCCACCCAGGGAATCGGGTACGCCATCGCGCAGGGGCTGGCCCGCGCGGGGGCGCGGGTGGCGATCAACGGCCGCACCGCCGAGCGCGTCGAGGAGGCCGTGCGGCAGATCCAGCAGGACGTGCCCGGCGCTGAGGCGATCGCCGCGACCGCCGACGTGACCACCGAGGACGGTACGGCCGGACTGCTGGAGGTGCTGCCGCGGGTCGACGTGCTCGTCAACAACCTCGGCATCTTCGGGGCCCAGCCGGCGATGGAGATCACCGACGACGACTGGCGCCGCTACTTCGAGGTCAACGTGCTCTCCGCGCTGCGCCTCACCCGCGCCTACCTGCCGGGCATGGTGAAGCGGGGCTGGGGCCGCATCCAGTACATCGCCAGCGACTCGGCGGTGGTCATCCCCGCGGAGATGATCCACTACGGGATGTCCAAGACCGCGCTGCTGGCCGCCTCCCGGGGTTTCGCGAAGGAGGCCGCCGGGACCGGGGTGACGGTCAACTCCGTGATCGCCGGGCCCACCCACACGGGCGGTGTCGAGAAGTTCGTCTACGAGATGGTCGACTCGTCGCTGCCGTGGGACCAGGCGCAGCGGCAGTTCATGCGCGAGCACCGGCCGCAGTCGCTGCTGCAGCGGCTCATCGAGCCCGAGGAGATCGCCAACATGGTCGTCTACCTCAGCTCTCCGCTGGCCTCGGCCACCACGGGCGCCGCGGTCCGCGTCGACGGCGGTTACGTCGACTCGATCGTCCCCTGATCGCGCAGGTGGGGGTGGGCGAGCAGCCAGTCCCACATCGGCGCTGCTGAGGTGAACTCGCGCTCGGCACCGCAGCGGCAGAGCGCCCGCATCCCGCCGGGCGTCCACTCGACGCGGTGCTCGACGTTCTCGCGGGTCAGGCAGGTGGTGTCGATGGTGGGCTCCTGTCGCGCAGAGGTCGATTCCCACACTAGATGCTGTTGATCTTGACAGTAAACCGGGAAAACGTAAATCAGGCGATGGCGCGCGAGATCGCGCGGGCGCTCGCGCGCACCAGGGCGCTCAGCGAGTGCGGGGTGGCGGTGCCGTGCCGCACGACCAGGGACACGGCGGCCGCCACCTCGCCGCGCTGGTCGATCACCGGTGCCGCCACCGACAGCGCGTCGTCGGTGACCTGCCGGTCGCTCACCGCGAAACCGCAGGCCCGCGCCTCGGCCAGCATCCGCCGCAGCTCCGCCGGATCGGTCACCGTGAAGTCGGTGAAGCGCGGTATCTCGCCGCCGAGCACCACGTCCTGCACCTCGGCCGGGGCGTGCGCCAGCAGCACCAGACCCACGCCCGTCGCGGTGAGCGCGAACCGACCGCCGACCCGGGTGCGCACCGGCACCGCTCCCGTGCCCGCTATCCGCTCGACGAACACCACCTCGGTGCCCTCGCGGATCGCCAGCTGCACGTTCTCCCTGGTCACCGCCGAGAGGTCTTCCATCGTCGGCAGCGCGTGCTCCCGCAACCCGAGGCCGCGCGGAGCCAGCGCCCCGAGCTCCCACAGCCGCAGCCCGATCCGGTAGGCGCCGTCGTCACCGCGCTCCAGCGCGCCCCAGTCGACCAGCTCGCCGAGCATCCGGTACGTCGTCGAAGCGGGCATGCCGGTGTGGCGCGCCAGCTCGCTCAGCGTCATCGCCGTGCGGTCGGGGGAGAAGGCGTCGAGCAGCTGCAGCGCGCGGCGCACCACCGGGCCCGTCGGGCCACCCGGTCCGCCGCGCCGCGCGGCCATCACAGCCCGATCGTGCGCGCGAGGAAGTCGTTGGTGAACCTGCCGTCGGGGTCGAAACGCCGTGCCAGCGAACGGAAATCGGCCAGCTTCGGGTACAGCAGGTCCAGGTCGGCGGGTTCGGTGGTGAACAGCTTGCCCCAGTGCGGCCGGCCGCCGAACGGCTCCAGCGCCGCCTCGATGTCGGGCAGCAGCGCCTCCACCGCCGACTGCTGGGGCCACCAGGTGAAGTGGAACGCCACCGAGTCCGCGCCGTGCGCCGGGCTCAGCCACAGGTCGTCGGCGGCGATCGTGCGCACCTCGCTGATCTGCAGCAGCGGCGCCATCTTGTCGGCCAGCGGCCGCAGCGCCGCCAGCGCGGCGGCCCCGTGCTCGGCCGGGACGAAGTACTCGCTCTGCAGCTCGTCGCCGTTGCTGGGGGTGAAACCCGCCTTGAAGTGCGGCAACCGGTCGTGCCACGGACCCGCCGCACCCAGCTGGTCGGTGAGGTTCTCGATGCCGGTGTCGCGCAGCATGTGCGTCGGCACCTCGGCCGGGCGGGCGCCGAACAGCTCGCCGCGCGCCTCATCTCCGACGCGGGCCTTCGCCCACACCTGGATGACCTCGTCGAAGTCGGTGAACACGCTGACGCTGTAGGCGGCGGACATCACCGCGTCGAACTCGCCCAGCAGCGCGTCCCAGCCCAGCCCCAGGTGCACCGTGGTGGCCACGTCGAACGCGGGCTGCACGCGCAGACCGATGCGGGTCACCACGCCCAGCGCGCCCAGGTGCACCACGGCACCGGGGAAGTCGGGGTCGACGGGGCGCAGCCGCACCAGCTCCCCGTCGGCGCACACCAGGTCGAGCCCGGCCACCGCCGCGCTGAGCGACCGGTTGCCGACCCCGGATCCGTGGGTGCCGGTGGCGGTGGCCCCGACGACGGTGATGTGCGGGAGCGAGGCCATGTTGTGCAGCGCCAGGCCGGAGGCGGCCAGGTGGGTGGCGAGCTCGCCGTAGCGCATCCCGCCGGGCACCCACACCACGTCACCGTCGATCTCGACCTCGGCCGGAAGGGCGTCGAGGGAGAGGTGGTCCTCGGAGGTGTCGGCGATGTCGTTGAAGCAGTGCCGCGACCCCAGCACCTTGACCCGCTCGGATCCGGCGACGATCCGCCGCACCTCGTCGACGCTGCGCGGGCGGTGCAGCCGCTTCGCCCGGTAGGTGAGGTTCTTCGCCCAGTTCGTTCCAGCCACGCAGCAACGTTAACGCCGTGCGCACCGGCGGCGGTACGCCCCTCTCCAGCGCACCGCCGCCGGGTGGGTCTCACGCGCTGATGTTGGCCTTGAGCTTGCCCAGCGCGGTGGTCAGCTGCTCGACGACCTCCGGGTCGTCGGCCGGGTGGGTCTCGGCGAAGCGGGTCATCGAGCCGGGGATGCTCAGCTTGACCTCGTCGACGATCGTGGCGCCGGCGATGCCCGCGGACTTGCGGGTCTCGTCCTGCGCCCACACGCCGCCGTACTGGCCGAAGGCGGTGCCGATCACGGCGGTGGGCTTGCCCGACAGGGCGCCCGCGCCGAACGGGCGGGACAGCCAGTCGATGGCGTTCTTGAGCACGGCCGGGATGGTGCCGTTGTACTCGGGCGCGAACAGCAGGAACGCGTCGGCGGCGTTGGCGACGTCGCGCAGCCGGGTCGCGGCGGCGGGCACGTCGGCCTCGGTGTCGATGTCCTCGTTGTAGAAGGGCAGGTCGCCGAGACCGTCGAAGATCTCGATCTCGACATCGCCGGGTGCGAGGGTGCGGGCGGCCTCGGCGAGCTGGCGGTTGTGCGAACCGGAGCGGAGGCTGCCGACGAGCGCGAGGATCTTGACCGACATTGGTATCTCTCCAGGTGAGGAGTAAGGTGGGGAACAAGCGGACCGTGGTCCGATTGCATTTCTACCACCGAAGCGGACCGAGGTCCAGTTCCCTGTGGGAGGCGTTACGCTGTGCGCATGAGTGGTGGCATTCCCCGGATCGGACCCACCGGTGACGCCCTGGCCGGACCGGTCGAGTTCGAGGTCACGCCCGTCGACGCGGGCCGCAGGCCCCGCGCCGACGCCGTGCGCAACCGGGCCAAGCTGCTCGACGCCGCCGCCCGCCTGGTCACCCGCTGCGGGGCGGCCAATCTGACCATGGACGCCGTCGCCGCCGAAGCCGAGGTCGGCAAGGGCACCGTGTTCCGCCGCTTCGGCGACCGCAACGGCCTGCTGCTCGCCCTGCTCGACCACGAGGAGCAGCGGCTCCAGCACGCCTTCCTGTCCGGCCCGCCGCCGCTCGGGCCCGAGGCCACCGCGATCGAGCGGCTGCGCGCCTTCGGTCCGGCCGTGATGCGCCACGAGCTCGACCACATCGAGCTCTACCTCGCCGCCGAGCCGCCCGTCGAACGCCGCTGCCAGGTTCCCGCGCGCGGGCTGCGCAGGTCGCACGTGGCGATCCTGCTGCGGCAGACCGAGGCCGCCACCGACGTCGAGCTCGCCGCCGAGACGTTGCTGGCCTCCATCGACACCCCGCTGCTGCACCACCTCGTCGTCCAGCGCGGCTTCCCCCTCGACCGGCTCGACGCCGCCTGGCGCGACCTCGTCGCGCGCTACACCACGCCACCCGCCTGAGCCCTCGACCATGATCCTTCCGCTGGGCGGGAAGATCGACTTGGCGAACTCCCGTTCGTGGTGCGAACCTTCCGCGGCTTGAGCGCGAAGGGAGCCCGCCGGTGAACGTTCCGGGGAACGACGTGCCGTCCCAACGGCTTTCGGCGCGCGCCCGATGAGCGCGCTGAGCAGGCGGAACTTCCTGGCCGCCACCGGGGTCGGCGCCCTGGCCGCCCTCACCGGCTGCGCGCCCGGCGCGCACCGGCCGGTCGCCGCCACCTACCTGACCACGTCCTACGACGACCTGTACCCGGGCGTGGAGCGGTTCCTCGACCAGGCCCGCGCGCTCGGCGGGTTCGACTTCGACGTCTTCCCGTCCGGGCAGCTGCTCGGGGCCGAGGAACTCGTGCCCGGCCTGCTCAACGGCGTCGCCGACGTCGTGCTGCAGACCAGCTCCTACGTCTCGTCGAGCTTCCCGATCCTCGGCTCGCTCGAACTGCCCTTCACCACCGAGCACTTCGACCGCTACCTGCGCGCCTGCGATCCGGCGAGCCCGGTCTCGGCGCTGATCAACGAGCGGTTGACCGGGCAGAACATGCGGATGCTCGGCGGCATGGCCACCGGGTTCGAATACCTCTGGACCATCGACAAACCCATCCGCGCGCCCGAGGACGTGCGCGGCCTGCGGCTGCGGGTGGCGGGCGAGATCGAGGGCGAGACCGTCAAAGCCCTCGGCGGCGCACCCGTGTTCCTCGGCTCGGCCGAGCTGTACCAGGCGCTGGAGCGCGGAACGATCGACGGGATGATGAGCTACCTGGGCACGGTCGTCTCCCGCGACCTGCAGGAGATCCTGCGCTACGGCACCGCCGCGCACTTCGGCGCCTACACCGTCGACGCCTACTGCCGCCAGGACTTCTACGCCGCGCTGCCGCCGCACCAGCGGCACGCCCTCGACGAGGCCGGGAAGGTGCTCTTCCGCGACGGCACCGCCACCCTCCTCGACGTCCACCAGAACCAGTACCTTCCCGCCGTGCGCGACGCCGGGGTCGAGCTCATCGAGCTCGACGAGGCCGGGCTGCGGCCGTTCCGCGACGCCGTGTCCGCCGTGCACGAGCGCTGGCGCGCCCTGCTGGGCGACCCGGTCGCCGCGCAGCGGGCCCTCGACCTGATCCGCACGGCCTGAGGAGCGACGATGCTCGACCACCTCCGCCGCATCGCGCTCATCGGCACCCGGTCGATGGCGGTGCTGGCGATGCTCACCGTGGGGCTGATGATGCTGTCGATCAGCTACGACGTCATCGCCCGCTACGCCTTCCGCGCGCCCACCGACTGGGCGTACCCGCTCAACTCCAGCGCCGTGCTCGCGGTGACCGTGCTGGCGATCCCGCACCTCTACGCCACCGGCCACCACATCTCGATGGACCTCGTGCACCGGGCGCTGCCGCGCGGGCTGCGCCGGATCGCCGACGCGGTGACCGCCGCGGCCGCCGCGCTGCTGGGAATCGTGCTGGCCACCACCGGTTTCCACTCCGCGGTGCTGTCCTACGGGCACGGTCTCACCGGTTCGGGCACCTTCAGCGTTCCGCTGTGGGTGCCGGACGCGATCCTCGGCGTCTCCGGAGCGCTGCTGCTGGTGGTGGCGCTGCTGTTCCCGCCGCACGCCGAACCCGAGCTCGCCGCGACCACCGCCGGCGCCCCCGACACCGAGGACGGAGGTCCCGCGTGATCCTCTCCGACGGTCTGGTCGTGGCGCTGGCGGTCGCGCTGCTGCTGGTGCTCATCGCGGCCCGCACGCCGATCTTCATCGCCCTGTCGGTCTCCGGCATCATCGGGCTGCTGTGCCTGTCCGGCTTCGACGGGCTCAAGCTCGTGCCGCTGGCGATGGGCGCCCAGCTGCAGGAGTACGCGCTGGTCGCGGCGCCGCTCTACATCCTGCTCGGCGAGGCGCTGGCCGTCACCGGGCTCGGGCGCGATCTGTTCGGCGCCGCGCACCGCTGGTTCACCCGCGTGCCCGGCGGGCTCGGGGCCTCGGCGATCGCGTCCTCGACGCTGTTCGGCGCCATGTCCGGCGTCAGCATCTCCTCGGTGGCGCTGATCGGGCGGATGGCCGTGCCCGAGATGCTCTCGCGCGGCTACAAGCCGGGCTTCGCCGCCGGATCGGTCGCCGCGTCCGGGGCGCTGGCGATGCTCATCCCGCCGAGCCTCATGTTCATCCTCTACGCCTCGGTGACCGGCGAGAGCGTCGCCTCGCTGTTCGCCGGGGGCATCGTGCCCGGCCTGCTGCTCGCGGTGCTCATGATCGGTTACGTGGTGGTGCGCGCGAAGCTCAACCCCGACAGCGCGCCTCGCGACGGCGAGCACTTCGGCTGGCGGGAGCGCTGGACCGCGCTCGGCAAGATCACACCGGCGCTGGTGCTGATCGCCCTGGTGCTGGGGTCGATCTACACCGGTTTCGCCACACCCACCGAGGCCGCGGCGATCGGCGCGCTGCTGGCGCTGGCCATGACCGGCCTGGTGTACCGGAAGCTGGGCTGGGCCAACCTCAAGCTCATCTTCGCCTCCACCGCGACGGTCTCGGCGGCGATGCTGGCCATCGTCGGCTCGGCGTTCGTGTTCACGCAGATGCTCGTCGTGGCACGGGTTCCCGAGACGCTCACCGACTTCGTCGTCGGCCTCGACGTGCATCCCTACGTGGTGCTGATCGGCATCATGCTGGTGCTGGTGCTGCTCGGGTGCCTGGTCGACGCGGCCTCGCTGCTGCTGGTGGTCACCCCGATCCTGGTGCCCGCGATCGAGGAGCTCGGCTTCGACCCGCTGTGGTTCGGCGTGCTGCTGGTGGTCAACCTGGAGATGGCGGTGATCACGCCGCCGGTCGGCCTGAACCTCTACACGATGAAAACGGTGGTCCCCGAACTCGACCTCGGCGACGTCTTCCGCGGCATCGCCCCCTACTTGGTGATCGAGTTCGCCCTCATCCTGCTCATGATCGCCGTCCCGGGCACCGCCACCTACCTGCCGAGCCTGATCACCTAGGGATACGTTTCAAAAGGAACGCGACCAGGATGACCCAAGCTTTAGTAGACGCGACCCACTACGGGTACGTTTCGAAAGGCAGTGGCAATTTCTTCTGAAATTGGCAGACCGCACAACGCAAGAAAACCACGAAACGCAGCCAATTCCTGGAGAAATTGTCACTCCGCACGCAAGCAGCTCGACCCCGCGAAGCGCTCCCGAAGAACCCCGTGGAGGTGGTGCAGTTTTCATGAAAACTGTCCGACCCCACGGGGTCTCTCTGTGGGGTGGGCTCCAGGGGTCCCGAGGTGGTTGAGCTGGGGTTTTGGGGTTCCGTCTTGTGGGTGGAGTGACAGTTCTCATGAAAACTGTCCCACCCCCTCGGGGGCGCCTTGGGAGCGCTTCGCGGGGTACTTCGGGTGGGTGCGGAGGGGCAATTTCGTCCGAAATTGGCTTCGTCTTGGGGGTTTCTTGCGTTGTGCAGTCCGCCAATTTCGAACGAAATTTCCCCTGCCTTTCGAAACGTACCCGTAGTGGGTCGCGTTTACCAAATCTTGGGTCATCCTGGTCGCGTTCGTTGCGAAACGTACCTGTAGTGGGTCGCGTTTACCGAAGCTTGGGTCGTTTTGGTCGCGTTTCTTTCGGAACGTCCTAGAGCCACTCCGGGCGGCTGGAGCCGCGGGGGAGCAGGACGTGGCGGTAGCGGCCCGGCGTGGCGGTCATGCGGACCTGGTCGGTGACGCCCTGGTAGCGGCCGAGGGGCGTGTCCGCGGTGAAGGTCTCGGGATCGAGGTAGCGGTGCTGCTCGCCGCGACCGGCCGTCTCCGCGGCGTAGGCCTGGTCGAACACGCCCAGGCTCAGGATCCACAGCGCCGCGCGGGTCAGCGAGACGTGCACCCGCCAGCTGCCGCCCTCGGTGGCACGCCGCGTCAGGGCCGCGACGACCCCGGCGGTGAGCAGCCACGACACGATGTAGTCGTTGACCACCAGGATCGGTGAGAGCTTCGGCGTGGTGCCGTCGCCCTCCAGGTCCATCATCCCGACGAGACTGCCCGCCGTCTGGTCGAAACCGACCCGGTCGGCCCACGGCCCGCGCTCGCCGTTGAGCGTTGTCGTCGCGTGCACGATCCCCGGCCGCAGCTGCGCGGCCTCCTCCGGCGACAGCCCGATCGAGGCCAGGTAGCCGGGACGCCGGTTGGCGTAGAACACGTCCGCGCCCGCCAGCAGCTCGGCCACCTTCGCCTGGTGCGCACGGGGATCGACCGTCGCCGAGCGCACGCCGACGTTGGCGCTCATGTAGGCGCCCTCGTGCTCGAACTCGCCCGGCCGCCACAGGTTCAGCACGTCGGCGCCGTGCAGCGCCAGCGCCCTGCCCGTCCCGGCCCCGGCGATGACGTGGCCCATGCCCAGCGCGCGGATGCCCGAGAGAGGCTGCTCGACGCCCGGCGGCAGCGGCTCGGGCTCGGCGTCGCCGATGCGCTCGATCTCCACCAGCGGCATCTCGGCGAAGTGGTCGCGGTACTGCGGTTCGGCCAGGATCTCCTCGGGGCGGCGCAGCAGCGGCATCACCACACCCGCCTCGGCACCGGCCTCTTCGAGATCGCGTCCCTTCCACCCGGCGATGGCCGCCGCCACCGACGCCGAGTCCTCGGGCACGTCGAGCAGCTTCTGCGCCCCGGCCTTGATCTTCGGGTACGGGTTGAGCGGCATCACCCACCGCTCGTCGGCGGTGGGGTAGAAGCGAAAGCCCAAGGCCTGGTTGGAATCCCCGGCGCCGGGATAGCCGTTGAGCAGCTCCCACCTGCGGTCGTAGAACGGGCACAGCCGGTGCGGAGCCACCCGCAGGTCGGTCTCGATGTCCTGACCCTCGCCGCCGCGCAGCCGCCACAGGCGCGCGATCGCGGCCGACTTCGCCGCCAGGGTGATCGCCGCCGCGCCACCGAGCCGCAGGGTGCTGGGCACCACCGGGTCGGCGCCGAGGAACCGGACCTGACCGCCGGTGTCCGACGGGCTCATCCCGATCCCGGCCAGCACCTCGGCGAACTCGGCGTGGGCGTCGAAGGCGTCGTCGGTGCGGGGTGCGGCCACGGCCTCGGTGATCCGGTCGGTCAGCGTCACGGTGCTCTCCCGTCTCGCGGTCGTTGCGGAAGCTCGGAGGTGGCCAGGAAGATCTCGCTGCACCACTCGACGATCTCGGTCTCGGAGGCGGCGAGGTCGCCGTCCAGCCACGCGGTCAGCGTCTGGGCCAGCCCGCCGACCAGGAAGCTCGACAGCAGCTCCAGCCGCGCACCGCCCTGCACGCCGTAGACCTGGCGGGCCTGGGTGCCCAGCAGCTGGGTGAACAGGCGGGTGGACTCGGTGCGCCGGTGCGCGAGCGGTGTTCCGGCCAGGAACGGGGAGAACAGCAGCCGGCCGCGCCGGGGATCGGCGGCGATGAGCCGCACGATGGTGGCCAGTCCGGTGCGCACCTTCAGCTCGGCGTCATCGACGGCCGTCACGGCGTCCAGGGCGGTGGTGGCGATCTCGTTGACCACGTGGTCGTAGACCGCGGTGGCGAGCTCGTCGCGGTCGGTGAAGTTCTCGTAGAAGTAGCGGTTGGCCAGCCCGGCCTGGCGGCAGACCCCGCGCACCGTCAGGCTCGGGTCGCCATCGGGGGAACCGAGCAGTTCCAGCCCGGCTTCGAGGAACAGGGCGCGGCGCTCGGCCTGGCGGTCCGAGCCCGTCACGCCGCCGTAGACGCGCAGAGGAGTGGTGGCCACCCGGCCATCTTGACATCTCGATCGCCCACTCGTCTCATGGTTCTGATAACGACTGTTACCAGATCACTCCTCGGGAGGTCCTGCGATGCCCAGCGGCGTGGACGACTCGGTGCTCGGTGCGGGATTGCTGGCCGGAGCGGCGAACGTGATCATGCAGCTCAGCCGCCCCGGAGTCGGCCACGGCGTGGTGGAGAGCCGCGTCGACAGCGGCAACCTCTTCAAGCGCCCGGTCAAGCGCACCCGCACCACCATCACCTACCTCGCCGTCGCCCTGCAGGGCACCGACGAGGAGCGCGCCGCCTTCCGCCGCGCCGTCAACCGCCAGCACGCCCGGGTCCGCTCCACCGAGCGCAGCCCGGTGTCCTACAACGCGTTCGACCCCGAGCTCCAGCTGTGGGTCGCGGCCTGCCTGTACAAGGGCGTCGAGGACATCTACCGCCTGTTCGGCGACATCACCGACCCCGACGCGCTGGAGGAGGTCTACCGCGAGTCGGCCGCGCTGGGGACCACGCTGCAGGTGCGCGAGGACATGTGGCCCGCCGACCGCGCCGAGTTCGAGCGCTACTGGACCGAGCAGCTCGACAACGTCCACATCGACGACACCGTCCGCGACTTCCTGCACGACGTGGCCGCGCTGAAGTTCCTGCCCGCCCCGCTCAGCACCGCGTTCGGCGGCTTCAACGTGTTCATGACGACCGGATTCCTGCCGCCGCGATTCCGCGAGGAGATGCGGCTGCCCTGGACCGAGAAGGACCAGGCCCGCTTCGACCGGATCATCCGGGTCGTGGCCGCCGTCCAGAACCTCACCCCGCGCCCGCTGCGCCGCCTGCCCTACGACCTCGCCCTCTGGGACCTGCGGCAGCGAATGCGCCGCGGAATGCCCCTGGCCTGAGACCTGCGAGGGTTGCATTGCGCGGCGGGGGAGGGCGCGGCTGCGCCGCGTGTGCCAACCGCCCCTAGCTGTCCTCGCTGAGGCGGGCGTGCAGGTCCCGGCTGCCGGCGGCCATGCTGGGGGTGACGCCGAGGTCGGTGAGCATCTCGGTGGCGGCGGCCATCTCGTCGGTGCGGCGCACCGCGTGCTGGTAGGTGCCCGAGACGATGCGTTCCACAGTGGACTCACCGGCCGCGGTGAGGTCGGCGATGATGTTCTCCCGCAGCAGGTCCTCGAAACCGGCCGCCCGCGCGGCCTCCAGGGCCTCGACGATCGAGGCCGCCATGCCCTTGAAGTACACGCTGCGCAACAGCTTCCGCGTCGCCGCCAGTCCCGGCGGCCCGTCGAGGACCTCCACCCGAGCGCCGAAACCGCTCAGCAGCTCCGCCGCGCGCACCGCCCCCGGACCGCTGACCAGCATCGGCACCTGAAGTCGGGGCCCGGGAACCGGGGCCATGATCGCGATGTCGGCGAAGGCGATCCCGTGCCGCTCGGCGATTTCGGCGAGCCGCTCCTTCTTCGCCGGGGACGCCGTGTTGAGATCCGCCCACACCGAACCCTCCGGCAGCGCACCGATCCCGGCCTCCATCACCTCGACCGCGACGGCCGAGCGGTTCACGCTGAGCACCAGGTCCGCGCCGGTCGCGGCGTCGGCCTCGCTGCTCGCCGCGACGAGGCCCGGCCCGGCGGGCACGGCAGGGTCGTAGCCGCGCACCTGCGCGCCCGCCGCCGCCAGGTCGACGCTGAACGCGCCCCCGGCCTCGCCCAGGCCCAGCACGCCGATCACGGTTCGCTGCGACATCCGGTGTACCCCTCCGCTCGTCCGACCCGTCCGCCCCGAACATAATCGCTCGGGCGGCGGTCGCCCCGGTCGACCACGTCACGCCAGCCACAGACCGGCCGCGGTGACCAGCGCCGCCGCGGCCCGCCGCAGGGTCGGTTCGAGGCCGGTCGGCACGAACTCGGGGGAGTGGTTGCCCGGTGCGAGCCCGGCCGCCACCGCCGCGTTCGGCCTCGCCGGGTCCGGGTAGTCGGCCGGGTCGAAACCACCGAAGTTCCAGAACACCGACGGCACCCCGGCCGCGGTGCCGAACGCGCCGAAGTCCTCGCTGCCCGCCTTGGCCGGTGGCTCGTGCACGAAACCGGCCCCGAACTCCCCGGTGAACGCCTCGCTGATGCGCCGGGCGGCGTCGACGTCGTTGACCAGCATCGGGAACGAGTTGATCGGCTCGATGTCGGGTTCGCGCGGCGCTCCCGCCGCGGCGGCCTCGTGCCGGACGATGCGGCCGATGGCCTCCAGCACGGTCTCCCGCACCGCGCGGTCGAAGGTGCGCACGTTGAGCTTGAGCTCGGCGGTGGCGGGGATGACGTTCTCCTTGTTGCCCGCGTGCACCGCTGCCACCGTCACCACCGCGACGTCCTCGGGAGAGATCTCGCGCGCCACCACGGTCTGCAACCGCAGCACGATCGACGAGGCGATGACGATCGGGTCGACCGCGGCCTGCGGCTGCGCGCCGTGCCCGCCCCGGCCGTGCACGGTGACGCGCAGGCTGTCGGCGGCGGCCATGAACGTCCCCGGCCGTACGTAGAGGTGCTCGCTGGGGGCCGAGGCGATGTGCTGGCCCAGAGCCACGTCGAAAGCGGGGAACCGCTCCAGGAAACCGTCCTCGATCATCGCCCGCGCACCGCCGCCGACTTCCTCGGCGGGCTGGCACACCGCCAGCACCGTCCCCGACCAGGACCCCCGCCGGTCGGCGAGCTGCTCGGCCGCGGCGATCAGCGCCGCCATGTGCGTGTCGTGCCCGCACGCGTGCATCACCGGAGTCTCGGCGCCGTCGGGTCCGACGCCGGTGGCCGCGCTGCGGTAGTCCACGACCTCAACCTCGCGAACCGGCAGCGCGTCCATGTCGGCCCGCATCAGCACCCCGGGTCCGTCGCCGTTGCGCAGCACCCCGACGACCCCGGTGCCGCCGACCCCGGTGGTCACCTCGTACCCGGCGGCCCGCAGCCGCTCCGCCAGCACCCGGGCGGTGCGCACCTCCTGGAACGACAGCTCCGGATTCCGGTGCAGGTCCTCGTAGAGCTCGCGGATCCCCCCGATGCGCTCGTCCAACCCCGCCAGCAACCCCGACATGCACGCTCCTCTCCTCGCGACCGGACCAGCCTCGCACCTCGCCCGTCCCGGCGGTGTGAAGCGGCGATGACGACTCTGTTCGAGCGATCGTGCTCGCCCGCCCGCCGGGTCGCCGCCATGCTGGAGGGGACCGAGCCGCCCGACCGGCGGCCGCTTCGGGGGAGGCACGAGATGACGATCGCCGACCAGCCCACCACCACCGCTCACCCGCTGGACCCGATGAGCGCCGAGGAGGTCGACGCCCTCCGCGCGGCGCTGGAGGACGCCGGGCTGCTCGGCGAGCACGTCCGGTTCACCTTCGTGGCGCCGGAGGAACCCGACAAGGCCGCCGTGCTCGCGCACCGCCCGGGCGAGCCGGTCGACCGCCGGTTCCGCGCCGTGCTGCTGGACCTGGCCACCGGTGTCTCCCACGACACCGTCGTGTCCACCACGCGTTCCGCGGTGGACTCGGTGCGGCGGCTGGACCCGGTCACCGACGGGCAGCCACCGATCATCGACACCGAGTTCGAGCTCGTCGAGGAGATCGTCAACGCCGACGAGCGCTGGACCTCGGCGCTGCGCCGCCGCGGCATCGACCCCGCCACCGTGCGGGCCGCTCCGCTGTCGGCCGGCGTCTACGACGAGCCGGGTGAGCGGGGGCGGCGGATCATCCGCTCGCTGGGCTTCCAGCAGTTCCACCCCGCCGACCACCCGTGGGCGCACCCCGTCGACGGGCTGTGCGCCTACGTCGACCTCACCCACCGCGAGGTCACCCGCGTCATCGACCACCGCGACCTCCCCGTCCCGCCCGAACCCGGCAACTTCGACGACCCCGAGGTGACCGGGCCGCCGCGCACCAGCCTCAAGCCCATCGAGATCACCCAGCCGGAGGGGCCGAGCTTCAGCGTCGACGGTCATCGGGTGCGCTGGGAGAACTGGGACCTGCGGATCGGGTTCAACGAGCGCGAGGGCCTGACCCTGCACCAGCTGTCGTTCCACGACCGGCCGGTGCTCTACCGCGCCTCGATCGCCGAGATGGTGGTGCCCTACGCCGACCCGTCACCGGTGCGGTTCTGGCAGAACTACTTCGACTGCGGCGAGTACATGTTCGCCCGCTACACCAACCCGCTGGAACTGGGCTGCGACTGCCTCGGCGAGATCCACTACTTCGACGCGGTCGTCGCCGACGACTTCGGGCGCCCGCGCACCATCCGCAACGGGATCTGCCTCCACGAGGAGGACTTCGGCGTGCTGTGGAAGCACACCGACCTGTTCACCGGTTCGCGGGAGACCCGGCGTCAGCGCAGGCTCGTGATCTCGTTCTTCACCACCGTCGGCAACTACGACTACGGCTTCTACTGGTACCTCTACCTGGACGGGACCATCGAGCTGGAGACCAAGGCCACCGGCATCACCTTCACCGGGGCCTACCCGGAGGAGGGCCACGAGCACGCCACCCAGGTCGCGCCCGGTCTGGCCGCGCCGTTCCACCAGCACCTGTTCTGCGCCCGGCTGGACGTCGCGATCGACGGGCCGCGCAACGCCGTGGACGAAGTCGAGGCCGAGGCCCTGCCGGTCAGCGACGCCAACCCGCACGGCAACGCCTTCCGCGCGAGGCGAACCCGTCTGACCACCGAGTCCCAGGCAGCCCGCCTGGCCGACAACTCGCGCGCCCGCACCTGGCACGTCGTCAACCCGGAGCGCCTCAACCGCCACGGCGACCCGGTGTCCTACGTCCTGCGGCCCGAGGGACAGCCGGTGATGCTCGCCGACGAGTCGTCCTCGGTGCACGCTCGCGGCACCTTCGCCACCCGGCACCTGTGGGTCACCCGCTACGACTCCGAACAGCGCTACCCGGCGGGCGATTTCGTCAACCAGAACCCGGGCGGCGCGGGTCTGCCGTCCTGGACCGGGGCCGACCGCGGCATCGACGGCCAGGACATCGTCCTGTGGCACACCTTCGGCCTCACCCACTTCCCGAGGCCCGAGGACTGGCCGATCATGCCCGTCGACCGCTCGGGCTTCACCCTCGTGCCCCAGGGGTTCTTCGACCGCAACCCCACCCTCGACGTCCCGCGCTCCGGCGGGCACTGCGGGTCCTGACGGTCAGCGGCCGCGGACCTGGAGGGAGTCCAGGAGCTTGGCCGTGGCGCGTTCGACCTCGTCCACCGCTTGTTCGAAGGTCTCGGCGTTGTGGGCGGCCGGGGCCCGGAAGCCGGAGATCTTGCGGACGTACTGCAGGGCTGCGGCGCGGATGTCGGCGTCGGTGACCTGCTCGGCGTAGGGCGGGCGGAGGGTCTTGATGCTGCGGCACATGCCCGCATTGTCCGCCTGCCCACCGACACCGACCAGGGTTAGCGTGGAGCGGCCACCGACCCCGGAGGAGACGATGACGCTGCCGATCTGCGCGACCTGCGGGACGCAGTACGCACAGGCCCGCCAGGACTGCCCGATCTGCGAGGACGAGCGCCAGTGGGTTCCGCGCGACGGCCAGCAGTGGACCGACCTCCAGGCCCTGCGCGCCGAGCACGAGGCGGACCTGCGCGAGGAGGGCGGAGTGCTGGGCATCGGCTGCGCGCCGAAGTTCGCCATCGGGCAGCGCGCCCTGCTCGTGCGCACCGAAGCGGGCAACGTGCTGTGGGACTGCACCGCCTACCTCGACGACGAGATCGTCCGCACCATCACCGACCTCGGCGGGCTGATCGGCATCGCGATCAGCCACCCGCACTACTACACCACGATGGTCGAGTGGGCGCGCGCCTTCGACGTGCCGGTCCACCTGCACGAATCCGACCGCCAGTGGGTCGGGCGCCCCGACCCCGCGCTGCGGTTCTGGAGCGGCACCACCCACGAGCTCGCCCCGGGGCTGACGCTGATCAACCTGGGCGTGCACTTCGCCGGCGGCACCGTCCTGCACCACGCCGCCGGTGCCGGTTCGCTGTTCTCCGGCGACATCGTGCAGGTCATCCCGGACCGAACCCACGTCGCCTTCATGTACAGCTATCCCAACCTCATCCCGGAGCGGCCGTCGGTGGTGCGCCGCGCCGCCGAGATCCTCGACGGCTACGCCTTCGACTCGCTGCACGGGGCCTGGTGGGACACCGTCATCCCCACCGGCGCCCACGAGATCGTCCAGCGCTCCGCCACCCGCTACCTCGACTTCACCCTGGAACGCTGACGCGTTCACCGAGCGCTGGCGATCCCGCCCGCGGGGACGGACCGGCGCCGCAGCGGCACCAGTTCCCACCAGGTGATGCTGCGCAGTACCCATTCCACCGGGCCGTAGCGGAACTTCCGCAGCCACCGGCGGCTGAACGCGGCCTGGATCGCGAGGATGATCAACGCCAGCAGCAGCGCGGTGGACCAGGCCGAGGACTCGTGCAGGCCCAGCGCTCCCGCCACCGCGACGACGATCAGAGTGGCCGTGAGGTAGTTGGTCAGGGCCATCCTCCCGAGCGGCTCGAACAGCGCGCGCACCGGGCGGCCCAGCCGCGTCCGGAGGACGAGCAGGAAGGCCGCCGCGTAACCGATCGCACCGAGAACACCCGCGAGCGCGGAGATCCGGGAGGCCAGCGGCCCGTCCACCGGGTACACCAGTTCCGCCCACACGGTCGGCACGCTCAGCAGCACCGCGACCGCCAGCACGACGCGGAGTCGCCCCGGTCGGCGGGGAGCGGTGTCCGCCAGCCCGGTCCGCGCGCACGCCAGTCCCAGCAGGAACAGCCCGGGAATGCTGAACGTCCCGCCCGAGGCCGCGGTGAATCCCGCGACGGCCACCAGAACGCTCACCGGCACCAGAACCGCGTTCGGCAGCCACGACGCCGGAAGCAGGACCAGCAGCCCGGCGATGGCGTAGGGCAGCAGTGCCTCGCCGGGCTGCAGGAGGTGGTGCCCGACGCCGAGCAGGCCGAGGAAGACGAGCCTGCGGACCAGCAGCAGCCGGGGGTGCTTCGACCGCCTCTCGGCGCCGTCGAGGAACAGGGCGAAGCTCAACCCGAACAAGAAGGCGAAGATCGGGTAGAAGTGGCCCTCCACCACCATTCCGAGCCCGTCCGAGACCAGGTTCGACGTGGTGCTGTCCGAAGCGGGGGACAGCCGGGTGATCTGCGGGATGTTGATCAGGAGGATGCCGCACAGGGCGAAACCGCGCAGCGCGTCCCACTCGGTGATCCGGGACGGCGACCGCTCACCGGAAGCGGCGGTCGGCGCGGTCGGCGTGCTGGCTCGGGTGTTCATGACGACCAGCCTGCGCCGCGCCCCGCCCTCGCGCCTCGGCCTGCGGGCCGAGCCGCATCGGCCGAAAGTCCGGAACCGGCCGAGATCTCAACCGGCGGGGTCGGTGGTGACGGTGCCGGTCGACCACGCCCACGCGGCGATCTCCACCCGGTTGCGCACGCCCAGCTTGGACTGGATGTTGGTCAGGTGGGTCTTGATGGTGCCCAGCGAGATGTGGAGCTCGGCGCAGATCTCCTGGTTGGTGTTCCCGACCGCGACCAGTCGCGCCACGTCGAGTTCCCGCTCGGAGAGCGCCGCTCGTCGAGCGCTTGATCGGCGCGGGGGCGCTTCTCGGGGCGCCAGCCGGTGCAGCAGCCGGACGGTCACCGCCGGTGAGATCAGCGCGTCACCGCGGCGGGCGGCCTCGACGGCCTCGATCAGCAGCGTCGGGCTGGCGTCCTTGAGCAGGAACCCACAGGCGCCGTTGCGCAGCGCCGCGTGCACGTAGTCGTCCTGGTCGAACGTCGTCACGACCACGACGCGCATCGGTTGGGCGGTCCCGGGGCCGGCCAGGATCCGCGTCACCTCGAGCCCGTCGAGCCCGGGCATCCGAACGTCGACCAGGCAGACGTCCGGTCGCAGTCGCCTGGCCAGTTCGACGCATTCCACGCCGTCGGCGGCCTCACCGATCACTTCGACATCCGGCTGGGCGTCGAGGATCATCCGGAACCCGCTGCGGACCAGCCGCTGATCGTCGGCGATGAGCACGCGCGTGGGATTCCCGGTGGTCTTCTCGCTCACCTGGCGGAGTCTGCCACGCCCAGCACCGGGAAGTCGGCTGCGATGCGCCAACCACCGTCGGGCGTGGCGCCGGCTTCCATCGTCCCGTCCACCGCCGAGACCCGCTCGTGGAGTCCGACGACCCCGAACCCGCCGCGACCGCCGACCGGCGGCGCGGGTGACCTGGCGGGCGCGGTGTTGCGCACCTCGACCCGAAGCCGGTCGCCGGTCAGGTCGACCTCAACGGTCACCACCGTGCCGGGCGCGTGCCTGCGCGCGTTGGTCAGCGCCTCCTGCACCACCCGGAGCACCGAGGTCTCCACCTCCGGTGCGAGCCGGGCACCGCGCGCCGACGCCGCGACCGCGAGCGTCGCGAACTGCTGATCGGCGGTGCAGAAGTCGCTGACCAGGGCGGCGAGCTCGCCGAACAGCTCGCCCTGGCGGCGCGGCCGTCCGTCGGCCTCCCGCAGCACGTGCACCAGCCGACGCATCGAGTCGAGGGTCTCGACGCCCGCGTCGTGGATGTCGGCCAGGATCGCGTCGATCCGCTCGGGCGCGGTCTCGCGGACGGCACGAGCCGCGTTGGCCTGCACGACGATCCCGGTGACGTGGTGCGCCACGAAGTCGTGCAGGTCCCGCGCCAGTTCCAGGCGCTCGCCCTCCCGCACGGCCCGCACCGCGCGGGCCCTCCGGGCGTCGAGCACGCGCAGGTAGCAGCCGAGCCCGATGACACCACCGGCGGCGAAGGTCAGCAGGAACGAGAAGCTCAGCACCGAGGTCAACTGGTCCGG
The DNA here is from genome assembly GCF_045278815.1 of Saccharopolyspora sp. ID03-671. Lineage (NCBI taxonomy): Bacteria > Bacillati > Actinomycetota > Actinomycetes > Pseudonocardiales > Pseudonocardiaceae > Saccharopolyspora > Saccharopolyspora sp. ID03-671. The sequence continues at coordinate 458,468 of NZ_CP134054.1, read as the reverse complement.
GTTCCAGTCGTAGGTGCGCAGCGGGCCGGAGATCACCGCTGCGGTGAGCGCGATCGCTACCATCGGCACCCGGATCCGGCGGCACGTCTGGCACAGCAGGATGAGCAGGCACACCGACTCCAGCGCGCCCCAGGTGGCGGCTGCACCGGTGGTGAGCAGCATGGTCGCGGTCAGCGCGAGCGATCCGATCGCGGCGATCCACGACCGGTGGTGCAGCGGCAGGTACCGGTCGGGCACGGCCAGCAGGGCCGACGCGAGCGCGCCGGAGACCAGCGGTGCGATCCAGGCGCCGTGGACGTCGCGGATCCCGTCGGAGGACTCCAGGTCCAGCAACCAGACCAGCAGCAGCATCCCGCACAGCCCGGCGGCCAGCGCGCGGTGGGCGGGACGGGGCAGCGGTGCCGTCTCGGTGGGTACCTCGTTCTGCACGTGCCGAGGCTAGGGCATCCGTGCGGGCACGACCTCGTCCACGAGACCGACCCGCGCGTGGTGGGCATCGGCCCGCGGGCCGATGCCCACCACGACGAGATCTCTGGAGATCAGGCCGCGTCCTGCGGGACGTTGAGGTCGCGGTCCTTGGTCTCCGGGGCGATGAGCGAGGCGGCGAAGCTGATCGCCATGATCACCATCATGTAGATCGCCACCGGCACCCACGAGCCGCCGAAGGCGGCCATCAGCCCGGCGCAGATCAGCGGAGCCACACCGCCGCCCACGACCGAGGAGAACTCGCGGCCCAGCGCCACGCCCGCGTAGCGGTAGCGGTTGCCGAACAGCTCCGGGAAGTAGCTCATCTGCACGCCGACCGAGCCGTGGCAGGCCAGGACGAACCCGATCACGATGGCCACCGTGATCGCCACCGGCGAGCCGGTGTTGAGCGCGACGAACGTCGGCACCGGCAGCAGCACCAGCGCACCCATGATCGTGGAGTAGACCCTCTTGCGGCCCAGCACGTCCGACAGAGCGCGAACCCGAAGGCCGCGATGCCGCCGCAGATCGCGCCCAGCAGCAGCACCTTCGGCACGAACGACTTGTCCACGCCCACCGTCGACACCAGGTAGGAGGCCATGAACACCTGGTAGGTGTAGGACTGGGCGTTGGACCCGACGTTGAGGAAGAACGCCAGCAGCAGCGGCCGCCGTCCCTCGCGGAACGTCTCGGCGATCGGTGCCTTCGTCTCGCCGACCTGCTCCTTGAGCTCCTGGAACACCGGGCTCTCGTTGAGCTTCCGGCGGATGACCAGCGCGGCGATGGTCACCAGCAGGCTGCTGCCGAACACCAGCCGCCAGCCCCAGCTCATCAGCGCGTCCTCGGGCAGCGCCTGCGCCAGGATCCACGCCACCGCGCCCAGGGCGGTGCCCAGCGCGGCCCCGGTCATCACCAGCGACGCCAGCGCGCCGCGCTTGCCGCGCCCGGCGGTCTCGGTCAGCAGCGTCGCCCCACCGGCCTGCTCGGCGCCCGCACCCATGCCCTGGAAGAACCGGCACGCCACCAGCAGGATCGGCGCCAGCAGTCCCACCTGCGAGTACGTCGGGAGCAGGCCGATCGCCAGCGTCGAGCCGCCCATGAGCAGCAGCGTGGCCACCAGCACCCACTTGCGGCCCAGCCGATCACCGAAGCGGGAGAAGATCAGCCCGCCCAGCGGTCGCGCGGCGAAGCCCACCGCGTAAGCGCTGAACGAGGCCAGGATCCCGGCGACGGGGGAGATGTTCGGGAAGAACAGCTTGCTGAAGATCAGCGCCGACGCCGTGCCGTAGATGACGAAGTCGTACTGCTCGAGCGTCGTGCCGATCAGTCCGGCCCACGCCGCTCGTCGCACGGCCTTCCGGTCGGCCGGCGTCTCGGTGGTGTCCACTGTGGAACTTCGTTGTTCGCTCATCGGACCACGCAATCTTCTCGTGCGGTTATCTCTGGGCTTGCAGGGCTTCCTCGGTGGCGGCCGCGACCCCGCGGGTGGCGAGCACGTCGATGAACTCCGCGACGCGGGCCTGGAACTCGGCGTGGGCGGCCAGCTCGTCGCCGAGCAGGCCGTCGCGCAGCGCCGCCGTCACGAACTCGCGGGTGCTCGCGGCCCCGGCGTGCGCCTCGCGCAGCGCTTCGGCGGCGGGGTCGACGATCGCCGCGGTGTGCTCGTTGGTCTCCGGTGCGGTCGTGGCGCGCAGGTAGGCCGCCACGCACAGCGCCAAGTGCTGCGGCATCCGGCCCGCGGCCAGGTGCAGCGCAGCCGGGACCGGGACGCGCTGGGCGAGCTTGGTCGAGCCGTCGGAACCGACCTGGCGGGTCCGGTGCCCCAGGGCGCTGTTGCTCCAGCGCGTGAACAGCTGGGCGGCGTAGTCGTCGAAGTCGATGTCGGACGGCATCGTCAGGCTCGGCAGGTAGTCGGCGCGCATCACCTGCCGGGCCGCCTCGGCGATGTGCGGTCGCGCGGTGGCCTCGGCGATGAGGTCGCAGCCCTCCAGCGCGCCCAGGTAGGCGATCAGCGAGTGGGTGCCGTTGAGCAGCCGCAGCTTCATCAGCTCGTAGGGCTCGACGTCGTCGGTGAAGGTCACCCCGCCGTGCTCCCACGCGGGCCGGCCGGCGGCGAAGTGGTCCTCCAGCACCCACATGCTGAACGGCTCGGCGGGCACCGGCGCCTCGTCGCGCAGGCCGAGCCGCTCGGCCACCGCCGCCCGGTAGGCGTCGGTGGTGGCCGGCACGATCCGGTCCACCATGCCGTTCGGGAAGCTCACCGAGCCCCGCAGGTAGGACAGCAGGTCCTCGCGCTCGGGCGCGGGCAGCGCCTCGGCGAACTCGCGCACCAGGCGCCCGGTGAGCTCGCCGTTGCCGGTGAGGTTGTCGCAGCTGAGGATCGCCACCGGTGCCGCGTGCGTGGCGGCGCGGCGCTGCAGCGCGCGGGCCAGCCTGCCGACGGTGGTGCGCGGCGCGCCGCCGTCGAGGTCGGCCCGCACGGCCGGGTCGTCGAGGTCGAGCCGCTGGGTGCGCGGCGAGTAGCTGTAGCCCTTCTCCGTGACGGTGAGCGTGACGATCCGGGTCTCCCGCGCCGCCAGCGCGTCGAGCACGGCCTCCGGCTGCTGCGCGGCGACCAGCACGTCGCTGTGCACGGCCGGGACACCGACCTCGGTGCGCTCCGGGGAGATCTCCACGACGCCGTAGCGCATGTCCTGCTCCCGCATCGCCTGCGCGACCGCCGCCGAGGAGTTCGCGACCCCGACGATCGCCCACGGCCCCTCGGTGTGCTCCAGCGCGCGGGCGGTGTGCACGGCCTGGTGCGCCCGGTGGAAGTTGCCGAGTCCGAGGTGGACGATGCCCGGCGCGCCCAGCGAGCGGTGGTGCTGCAGGGCCGAAGCGGGCGTGGTGGACGCGGAGAGTCGTTGCATGGCGAGCCAATCGGTGCGGGAAGGGGAAATAATCAGCGGGAGGCGGGAGCGGTGGATTCGCGCACCACCAGCTGCGCGGGCAGCAGGTGCTTGCGCGGCGGAGTCCGGTGACCGCCCAGGATCGGGCCGAGCAGCTCCACGCTGAGCGCTCCGGCCTTGGACCAGGGGATGGAGATGCTGGTCAGCGAGGGGCGGGAGACCTCGGTGAGCGCCACGTCGTCGATGCCGATGACGCTGAGCCCGTCGGGCACGTCCACGCCCAGCGCGCGGGCGCCCTTGATCACGCCGATGGCGACCAGGTCGTTGTGGGTGATCACCGCCGAGGCGCCGGTGGCCAGGACGCTGGCGGCCACGGCGGTGCCGGCTGCGACCGTCTCGGCCTGCCAGTCCAACACCTCCAGCTCGATGCCCGCCTCGGCGGTGAGCTCCTCGACGAGCCGCACCCGGCGGGGGCTGGACCACGAGTGGTGCGAGCCGGAGACGAACGCGATCCGCCGGTGGCCGAGCGCGGCGAGGTAGTCGACGGCCTGGCGGAGGCCGTCCGCGGCGTCGGCGAGCACGCAGTCGACGTCGTCGTGCTCCTGGTTGATCAGCACCGACGGCGTGGACCCGCACAGCTCGACGAGCTCGTCGGCGGGCAGTCGCGACGAGCACAGCACGATCGCCGCGACCTGGCTGCGCAGGTGCGTGATCGCCTCGCGCTCGCGCTCCGGATCGCGGTCGGTGTCGTGCAGCACGAGGGTCTGCTTGCGCCGCCTGCCCTCGCCCTGGGCGGCCTTGACCAGCGTGCCGTAGACGGGGTTGGCGATGTCGGGCACCACCATCGCCACGGTGGACCCGGCGGCCTGGGGCTCACCGGGCTTGGCGCCCTGGTAGCCCAGCTCCTGGGCGGCGGCGAGGACCTTGCGCAAGGTGTCCGGGCCGAGTCGCTGCGGGTCGCTGAACGCGCGCGACGCCGTGGACAGGGCGACGTCGGCCCGCTTGGCCACGTCGGTCAAGGTCGGCGCCATCGCCCCTCCGCTCTCGCACGTCCCGGTGCGGCACCGGGCAGAGCAGATATTGACCAACCTTGCGCAAACTTGTCAACTCCGTTGCCGAACTCGGTGGTCCGCACGCCGGGCGCCGACGGCTACTCCGGGGCCGAACCGCCCAGGACGTCGCCCAGGCGCAGGCGGTAGAGGCGGGTGGGGCGGCCGCGGCGGGTCGGCTGCGCACTGCCCTCGGAGGTGACCAGCTCGGCGGTGCCGAGCTTGCGGATCAACCGCCTGCCGCTCGGATCGGTGATGCCCATCAGCGTCGCCAGCTCGCTGGGGGAGACCGCCCGGCCGTGCAGCTCCCGCTCCAGCGAGACCAGGCGGGACAGCGTCGTCGGACTCAACCCGACGTCGCGGGCCAGCCGCTCCAGCTCCGCGCTGTGATCCCGGTAGGCGAACTCCGCACGCCGACCGGACCCGCCGATCGGCCCGATGATCACCCCGCTGTCCTGGATGACGAACCCGCACGAGTACGGCTCGGCCTCGGCGCGCACCACCGCGCGCTCGGCCAGCGAGATGCCCTCCCGCACCGACGGTCCCAGCCCGAACCCGGCCGCGATGCGCACGTTCATGTCGCGCTCTGCCCGCTGCAGCCCCGGAACCACCTGCCAGTCCGAGGTCGCCCGCTCCAGCAGAGCCTTGTGCCCGAACAGCACCAGCCCGCGCCTGCCGCGGTTCTCCACCCAGGACCCGGCCAGCTGCGGGTCCTGCAGCAGGAACTCCCGCAGGGCCGCCCGCCCCCGGTCCACGTCGTCGCCGTCGCGGATCTGGAAAACCCCTGCGGCGACGCGACAATCCTCGGCCTGGTCGGCGCGCACCCGCAGCGCCAGCTCCTGCAGCTGCGTCCGCACCGTCGACGCGGGCAGCTCGACCTCGACCACCGGTGCCTCGGCGCGCAACGAGTCGGCGACCTGCCTGCGCGGGGTGAGCACCACCCCGCCGTTGCGCAACGCCTCCCGGTGGTGCGCGACGATCTCCTCGACCGGCTGGCCCGGCGCGTAGGGCAGCGCCGAGTGGCGCACGCCGAGCGAGGTGGCGACCTCCTGGATCACGTGGTGGTCGAAGGAGTCGATGCTGGCCCGTCGGTGCTCGGGGAACTCCGCGCGCATCCGGCCCACGGCCAGCGCCAGCTCCAACGGACCCGGTCGCACCACCGCCACCGGCATCCGCTCGGGGATCTGATCGCGCACCGCGTCGTAGGCGTGCGGGCCGAGGAGCAGGCCGTCCACACCGGGCGAGGACAGCAGCTCCCGCAACCGGTCGGGCACCTCCTCGGGTGCACCGTGGACACCCCAGCGCGCGGTCGTGCCGGTGATGGTGCTCGCGGCCTGGCGGAAGACCTCCTGGCGCCGCGCGTGCACCAGCACGCCGATCACCACGCTCATGTCGCCACCCGGATTCGTTTCGCCGACGAAACTTCACCAGGATTGCGCGAACCGGAGACGCGGTCAACGTGATCCGGAGAGGAAGTGCGTCGTGGTTGCTCCGCCCGGCGGAAAGGTGGGTCCCGCACCTGAAACGGCGGGTGTCGCCGCACTAGTCGGTGACGATCCGGACGCGTTCCGCGTGATCCAGGCGATACCCGACGCCGCGGACGGTGGTGATGAGATCGAGATCGGGGCCGAGCTTGGTGCGGATGCGGCGGACGTGGACGTCGACCGTGCGGGTGCGGGGTTCGCTGGCGAAGTCCCACACCGCAGCGAGCAGCGTGTTCCGGTGGTGCACGCGGCCGGGATTGCGGGCCAGGAACAGGAGCAGGTCGAACTCCAGTCGCGTGAAGCGGACGAGGGTGCCGTCCGGGCGCACGATCTGCCTGGCCGCCACCAGGATTCGCAGTTGCGGCCGCGCCGCCGGCGCGGTGTCCACGATGGACTGGACGGGGATCGAGCCGCGCGCCTCGGCGTTGCGGGTCAGGATGCGTTCCAGCAGTCCCAGGTCCTCGCGGGTGATCACGAATCGGGCGTTGACCTCGACCAGCTCGGCGTCCTCCGGGGCGAAGTCCGCTGCTGTCGGTTCCAGCGTCATGGCACGTTTCTCCATCGCTGCGGGGTGTGAACGGGCGGGAGCGGCAGAGCTCAACCGCGCGGACACGCCGCGGAGGCGACCCGCAGCAGGTCGATGTGCGCACGCTGCACCAGCAGCGTTCCCGTGGCCATGCCACAAGATGGAATCAGGTCCCACGGGGGCGGTCAAAGGGTGTCCGCACCGTGAGAACACGCAGGTCAGCGCCGGAACCAGCGAGGGAACCGGCGGTGAGGCTTGCGAGGCGGCTCCGGAACGGGTTCCGGTTCGTCGGGTTTCGGTCCGTCGGATTCCGGGGCCGCCCGGTCGGCCCGCCAGCGCCGGACCACGTCCTCGACGTCGACCGGCGCGACCGCCACGCGCGGCCCCTCCGGGAAGCGCAGGTGCTCGACGATCCGGCGGTTGAGCTCCGCGGCCAGGTCGCGCACCGACTGCTCGCTGGTCAGCTCCGCCACCGTCGACGGCAGCCGCTCGACCTCGCGGCGCAGCCGCAGGGGAGTGGGCAGCAGCGCGTCCCCGGACAGGCCCTCGCGGCGGATCTGCTCCTTGACCCACCACTGCTCGTCCAGCGGCGCACCGGCTCCCGGCAGCGGCTTGCCGGCGCCAGGCAGGTCGTCGAACTCACCGCGCTCCTGGGCGGTGCGGATCTGCCGGTCCACCCACGACTCGAACGTGACCCCGGGAGGCTTGCGCTCGCTCATGCCTCCCAGTGTCCGGCAAGGGCGGGTGTCCGGCAACGATCCGGTGTCCGGCAACGACGTCCCGATGTCAGGCGGTGCGGCGCAGGAACCCGTTGAGCAGCGCCGCCTGACCGGCGTGCTGCAGGTCGTCGGCGATGACGCTCACCAGTCGCACGCCCAGCGTCACCGGCGGGGACCAGCTCGCGTCGATGACCTCGTCCAGCTCGGCGTCGTCGAGGCCGGTGACGAACCGCAGCGTCTGCTCGTGCACCGCGTCGTAGTAGCCGGTCAGCAGCTCACCGGAGGCGCGCACCGACTCCACCTGGTCGGTGTCGTGGCCGTAGCCGGTGTCCTCCTCGTCCAGCGGCAGCGCGAACCGCGACGCCCAGTTCTGCGCCAGCCACACCTGCTCGATCTCGGCGACGTCGGCGATGTGGTCGTCCTGGACGCGCGCGAGGTGCCACACCAGCCAGGCGATCGAGTTCGCCCCGTCGTCGATCCGGTGCGCCAGCTGCTCCTCGTCGAGCCCGTCGACCGCCTCGTGCACCGCCTCCTGAACCCTGCTGAACGCATCGACAAGCACATCGGCGCTGGTCATCGGGTCCCGCTCCTCACATCCGGATGCACACGCTGGTGCCGACAACCGTACGGCGCTTCCTCCGCCGCGGCAGCGCTTTTCGCTCCCGGTGTGTTGGGTCAGCGGCGCGGTGGCACCGGGATCCGGTCGAGGTCGGCGGCCACCACGATCCGCCCGTCGAAGGCCGACGCCGCCTCGTCGTGGAAGCGGCGCGGGTCCGGGTAGCGCTGCGAGAAGTGGGTCAGCACCAGGCACCGCACCCCGCACTCGGCGGCGACCCGGCCCGCCTGCGCGGCGGTGAGGTGCCGGTAGCGCTCGGCCAGCGCGGCGTCGGCCTCCAGGAACGTCGACTCGATCACCAGCATGTCCGCGCCGTCGGCCAGCTCGAACACCCCGTCGCAGAGCCGCGTGTCCATCACGAACGCGAACCGCTGACCGGCCCGGGCCTCGCTGACCTCCGCCAGCGCCACCGCCCGGTCGCCGACCCGCACCGAGCCGTCCCGCTGCAGCCTGCCGATGTCGGGGCCGCGCACGCCCAGCTCGGCCAGCCGCCCGGGCAGCATGCGACGGCCGTCGGGTTCTTCCAGCCGGTAGCCGAACGCCTCGATCCGGTGGTCCAGCCGCACTGCCCGCAACGTCCCGAACCGGCCGCGCGCGACCTCCCCGTCCCGGGTGATCGGGTGCTCGTCGAGCCGCACCGAGTCGTCGTAGGCCGAGGCGTAGCGCAGGTGCTGGAAGAACTTCGCCCCCGACGCCGGGTAGTGCGCGTGCACCGCGCCGCGCACCCGGTCGGTCGACATCCGGTGGATCACCCCGGGCACGCCCAGGCAGTGATCGCCGTGGAAGTGCGTCAAGCACAGGTGGTCGACGTCGTTGGCGCTGACCCCGGCGAAGGTCATCTGCCGCTGCGTGCCCTCGCCCGGGTCGAACAGCAGCCCGGTCCCGTCCCAGCGCAGCAGGTATCCGTTGTGGTTGCGAGTGCGGGTCGGAGCCTGGCTGGCCGTGCCGAGCACGACGAGTTCCCGGTTGGACACGCCGGTCACCCTATGCCGCCGATCCCTCCGCGCGGGGACGCCGTCACGCCTCGGGCCGGCCGGGCCGGGAGGATTTCACCTGGGATTCCTCCTGGTGTTCCCGCGCGGACTCCAGCGCTGCGGTCTCCTCCTGCGGATCGGGCCGCAGCAGGCTGCCGGGAACCGAATGCCCGGCCGCGCCCAGCTTGTTCATCTTCTTGGGCACCGGAGCGCCCTGGTAGTCCAGGTGCTCGGGGTGACCGCGCTCATCCACCGGGCCCAGGGGCTGGTGGATCTCGATGAACTCGCCGTGCGGCAACCGCCGGATGATGCCGGTCTCCACGCCGTGGTCCAGCACCTCCCGGTCGCTGCGCTGCAACCCCAGGCAGATCCGGTAGGTGATGTAGTAGGCCAGCGGCGGCAGCACCAGCACCCCGACGCGGCCGGCCCAGGTCATCATGTTCAGCGACAGCCCGAACACGAAGGCGACGATGTCGTTCATCCCGGAGATCAGCACCACGAGGAAGAACGCGATCGCCATGACCCCGAGCGAGGTGCGCACCGGGTTGTCGCGCGGCCGCTGCAGCAGGTTGTGGTGGGCGTCGTCGCCGCTGAGCTTGCGCTCCAGCATCGGGTAGGCCGCGGCGACGGTGAACACCAGGCCCAGCCCCAGGATCAGCGGGAAGAACGGGGCGCCGATGGTGAACGGGCCGAGGTAGAGCTCCCACGGCGGCCACAACCGGCCCATCCCGTCGGTCCACATCATGTACCAGTCGGGCTGGGACGCCGCGGACACCTGGGAGGCGACGTAGGGTCCGAAGTTCCAGATCGAGTTGATCTGGAAGATGCCGCTCATGATCGCCAGCACGCCGGTGACGATGAGGAAGAACCCGGTGGCCTTGACCGCGAACACCGGCATGATCCGCACCCCGACCACGTTGGACTCGGTGCGCTTGGGACCCGGGTACTGGGTGTGCTTCTGGTACCAGACGATCGCCAGGTGCGCGGCCACCAGCGCCAGGATGATGCCCGGCAGCAGGAACACGTGGAACAGGTAGAAGCGCGGGATGATCTCGGTGCCGGGGAACTCCCCGCCGAACAGCAACCACTGCAGCCACGTGCCGATGACGGGGATGGACAGCAGGATGCCGGAGGCGATGCGGAGGCCGGTGCCGGAGAGCAGGTCGTCGGGCAGCGAGTAGCCGATGAAGCCCTCGAACATGCCCATCACGAACAGGCCGATCCCGATGAGCCAGTTCGTCTCGCGCGGGCGCCGGAACGCTCCGGTGAAGAAGATCCGGAACATGTGCGCGGTGATCGCGGCCATGAAGATCAGCGCGGCCCAGTGGTGCAGCTGGCGCGCGAACAACCCGCCGCGGACCTCGAAGGAGATGTCGAGGGTGCTCTCGAACGCCCGCGACATCTCCACGCCGCGCAGGTTGGCGAACCGGCCGTCGTAGGCGACCTCGGCCATCGACGGGTCGAAGAAGTAGGCCAGGTAGGTGCCGGTGAGCAGCAGGACGATGAAGCTGTAGAGGGCGATCTCGCCGAGCAGGAAACCCCAGTTGGTGGGGAAGACCTTGTTCAGCTGCCGCCGGATGCCGGGTGCAGCGCGGAACCGCTGGTCCAGCTCGTCGGCGCCGTGGGCCGCCGAACGGGACAGCCTGCTCTCGGGTTTCGTCGGCTGCGTCAGCTTGCTCATGTCGACTCCAGGCATGCCGGAATGCGCGACACCGCGCGACCAGACTAATGCCTCCGGCGCCGCTGAGCAGCTGATTTTTTTCCGGCGCCAGGGCCCTAAACAGGCCTTACTTGCCGTGGAAGAGGGTTTGGAAGAACGTCGTGAGCGAGCTGACCACGGTGGTCAGCGCGGCGATGACGGTGGTGAAGGCGTCGCGGACGGTCTGCGCCGCCGACACGGGGTCGCGGACCAGCAGCGAGCCGCAGACCAGCACCACGACGATCACGATCACGGTCACGGCTTTGCGGTTCATGGATCAGCCTCCGTCGGTCCGCCCGGCGCGCCGCAGGCACCCTACCTCGCGCACCCGCCCCAGCCGTCACGCGACGGGGTCATGCGTGTCGCCGCCCCGGCCGGGGGCCGGGTGCGCGGCGAGTCGAGTGGAGACCGCTCGTCGGCGCTGCGAAGCTGCAACCGTGCAGGACGAGATCACCGACGGCCGTTCGATCCGGCGCTGGCGCCGCAGGCTCGCCGACGAGCGCGAGGAGGCGCGGGTCTACCGCAGCCTGGCCGCTCGCCGCAGCGGCGAGGAGCGCGAGATCCTCCTCGGGCTCGCCGAGGCCGAGGAGCGCCACGCCCGCTACTGGGAGGAACTGCTCGGAGACGACATCGGCCCGCACCGCCGCGGCCAGTTCCACATGCGCATCCTGGTCGCCCTGGCGCGCCGCTTCGGCTCGGTGTTCGTGCTGGCCCTGGCCCAGCGCGCGGAGAGCCACTCGCCGTACCGCTACGACCAGGACGTCCCGGCCTCGATGGCCGCCGACGAGCGCATCCACGAGGAGGTGGTGCGCGCCCTGGCGGCCCGGGGCCGCGCCCGCGTGTCGGGCTCGTTCCGCGCGGCGGTCTTCGGCGCCAACGACGGCCTGGTCAGCAACCTCGCCCTCGTCCTGGGCGTCATCGGCGGCAGCCTCCCCACCGAAGCCGTCCTGCTCACCGGGTTGGCCGGCCTGCTGGCGGGTGCGCTGTCGATGGGTGCCGGCGAGTACATCTCGGTCCGCTCGCAGCGCGAGCTGCTGGCGGCTGCCGCCCCGGACCCGCGCGCCCGCGCGGTCGTCCCGGACCTCGACGTCGACGCCAACGAACTCGCCCTGGTCTACCGCGCCCGGGGCATGGACGAGGGCGAGGCCCAGCGCCGCGCCGACGCGTTGCTGCAGAAGCTCCAGCTGAAGCCCGAGGCCGCCTCCGAGACCGCCCACCCGGGTGCCGGCGAGGCGTCCGCCGACACCTCCGGCGACCACGAGGTGGTGGGCACGGGCGCGAAGGCGGCCGTGTCGAGCTTCGTGTTCTTCGCCTCCGGCGCACTCGTCCCGGTCCTGCCGTTCGCGGTGGGGCTGAGCGGGGGCCTGGCGGTCGGGATCGCGATCGTCCTGGTGGGTCTCGCGCTGATGCTCACCGGCGCCACGGTCGGCGTCCTGTCCGGAGCGGCCCCGCTGCCGCGCGCCCTGCGCCAACTCGCCATCGGCCTCGGCGCGGCGGGCGTGACCTACCTCCTCGGCCTCCTCTTCGGCGCCACGGTCGGCTGAGCTGGCGGGTCCGCGGGTCGGTGAGGGCCCGCGGACCGCCTCGATCAGCGATCCAGCCTGGACATGCCGTCCGGGTGGTAGCGCTCGCCCTCGGCCGCGCCGGGCGGGAACCGGGCGGACAGCTCCGCGACCAGGTCCGGGGTGAGGGTGACGCTCGCGGCTTCGAGGTTGGCGCGGACGCGCTCGATGCGGCGGCTGCCCGGGATCGGCACGATGTCCTCGCCCTGGGCCAGCAGCCACGCCAGCGCCAGCTGCGCCGGGGTGATGCCGAGGGACTCGGCGTGCTCGCGCAGCGGCCGGGTCAGCTCGATGTTGCGCTGCAGGCTCTCCTCCTGGAAGCGCGGGTAGCGCTTCGCCCGCACCTCCAGGTTCTCCACGTCGGAGACGCTGGAGAACGCGCCCGTGAGCACCCCGCGGCCCAGCGGCGAGTACGCCACCAGGCTCACGCCCAGCTCGCGGGTCGTCGGCAGCAGGTCGTCCTCCGGTTCGCGGGTGAACAGCGAGTACTCCTGCTGGACCGCGGTGATCGGGTGCACCGCGTGCGCGCGGCGCAGGGTCGCCGCGCTGATCTCCGAGAGCCCGACGTGGCGGATCTTGCCCTCGGCGACCAGCTCGCCCATCGCGCCCGCGGTGTCCTCGATGGGCGTGGTCTTGTCCAGCCGGTGCAGGTAGTAGAGGTCGATGTGATCGGTGCCCAGCCGCGTCAGGCTGGCCTCGACCGCCTTCCGGACGTAGTCGGGCTTGCCGCCGCCGGTCTCCTTGTTGGCGCCGAACTTGGTGGCCAGCACGACCTCGTCGCGGCGCTGGGCCAGCAGTCCGCTGATGAGCTCCTCGTTGTGGCCGTCGCCGTAGACGTCGGCGGTGTCGAGGAAGTTCACGCCGAGGTCGAGCAGCTGCTCCAGCAGCCGCGCCGACTCGGCGTCGTCGGCGTTGCCGTAGACCCCGGACAGGCCCATCGCGCCGTAGCCGATGGCGCTGACCTCGGGACCGCTGCGGCCGAGCCGGCGGCGTGGGGGAGCGTCGGACACGAGATCGACTCCTCAATTCCGAGTGCGGATGTGGTTCACCGGACAGCCTAGACCCGGTCGTGAGCAATGCTCACGATCCGGGAGTTGGGCTCAGAGCTCGAAGTCCGCGCGGCGCTCGGCGGGCACCAGGTCGAGGTAGTCGGGGTGCTTGCCGATCCAGCCGCGCACGAACGGGCAGAACGGCAGCACGGCCAGGTCCCGGCCGCGCACCTCGTCCAGCGCGGCCCGCACGAGCTTGCCCGCCAGGCCCTGGCCGCTGAAGCCGTCGTCGATCTCGGTGTGGGTGAACGAGATCTGGCCGGGCTTGAGCTTGTACTCGGCGAACCCGGCGAGGGCGCCGTCCACGCGGATCTCGAAGCGGCTCGCGTCGGGGTTGTCCTTGACGTCGGGCTCGGTGCTCACGGCGTGCTCCCGTCGATAGATGACCTTTCAACCAATATTGTGCACGCGCGTGGCCGATGGAGGAGGCTGAGGACGTGAGCAACGTCGAGAACCGACCGGACGAGCTGCGCTGCGGTGGCGTGGCCACCGCAGCGCCGGAACCAGAACTGCTGCAACCCCGGGAGGTCCCGCTCGGCGGACCTCGGGCGATGCTGGTGGGGCGGACCCTGCCCAACCGCGACCGCCGCATGGTCGGGGCCTGGTGCTTCACCGACTTCTACGGCCCGGCCGACATCACCGGCCAGGCCGGCATGCAGGTCCCGCCGCACCCGCACACCGGCCTGCAGACCGTCAGCTGGTTGCTCGACGGGCAGGTGCTGCACCGCGACAGCCTCGGCAACGTCCAGCTCATCGAACCGGGCCAGCTGAACCTGATGACCGCGGGGCACGGCATCTCGCACTCCGAGGAGTCCCCGGCCGACCACTCGGCGATCCTGCACGGCGTTCAGCTGTGGGTCGCGCTGCCCGCCGATCAGCGCGGCGTCGACCCGCACTTCGAGCACCACGACGACCTGCCGGTGATCACCACTTCAGAGGGCACCGCGACGGTGCTGATGGGCTCGCTGCTCGGCGGCACGTCCCCGGCCAAGTGCTACACGCCGCTGGTCGGCGCGGAACTGCTCATCAACCCGGGGCGGACGATGCGCATCCCGGTGGAGGCCGGGTTCGAGCACGCGGTGCTGGCGCTGTCGGACATCACCGTCAACGGGCGCGAGGTCGCCACCGGCGACATGCTCTACGTCGGCACGGGCGGCGACGACGTGACGATCGGTTCGGCCGGCGAGGGGCGGGCGATGCTGCTCGGCGGCGTGCCGTTCGAGGAGGAGATCGTCATGTGGTGGAACTTCGTCGGCCGCACCCACGACGAGGTCGCCGGAGCTCGCGCCGAGTGGGAGCGGGGGCGCGAGAAGTCCGACGGCCGCGGGCGTTTCGGCGTCGTGCACGGGTACCACTCGCCGGCGCTGCCCGCCCCGGCCCTGCCGAACGCGGCGTTGCGGGCTCGCGGGCGCACCCGCAACCCGTCCTGAACCACCGGCTCGTGGCCGGGGCGAGGCGGGCAGCGTAAAGTTGCCAAATGAAACTGTTCTAGTGAAAGGAGCACTTTTATGAGCAAGGGTCTGGAGATCCGCCTCGCGTCCCGGCCGCAGGGTCTGCCGACGATGGACAACTTCGACTTCGTCGAGGTGGAGGCTCCGCAGCCGGGCGAGGGCGAACTGCTGGTCCGCAACCTGGTCATGAGCGTCGACCCCTACATGCGGGGCCGGATGAACGAGGGCAAGTCCTACGTCCCGCCCTTCGAGCTCGGCGAGGCCCTGCAGGGCGGTGCCGTCGGTGAGGTCGTGAGCAGCAACGTCGAGGGCTACCAGACCGGCGACCTCGTGCTGCACATGTTCGGCTGGCGCGACTACGCCGTCGTGCCCGCCAAGCACGCCACCAAGGTCGACGCCGGGATCGCCTCCCCGAGCGCCTACCTCTACGTGCTCGGCATGCCCGGCATGACCGCCTACGCGGGCCTGGTCGACGTCGCCGAGCAGAAGGAGGGCGACGTCGTGTTCGTCTCCGGCGCGGCGGGCGCCGTCGGCTCGCTGGTCGGCCAGATCGCCAAGCTGCGCGGCGCCAAGAAGGTCATCGGCTCCGCCGGTTCCCCGGAGAAGGTCAAGTACCTGCTCGACGAGGTCGGCTTCGACGCCGCCTTCGACTACCACGACGGTCCGGTCCGCGAGCAGCTTGCCGAGGCCGCTCCGGAGGGCATCGACGTCTACTTCGACAACGTCGGCGGGGAGCACCTGGAAGCCGCGATCTCCGCGTTCAACGACTTCGGCCGGGCCGCCGAGTGCGGCATGATCTCGCAGTACAACAACGAGACCCCGCAGCCCGGCCCGCGAAACCTGATGATGATCGTGCAGAAGCGCCTCAAGATCCAGGGCTTCATCGTCGGCGACCACGCCCACATCAAGGACCAGTTCTTCTCCGAGGTCGGGGCCTGGCTGGCCGAGGGCAAGATCAGCTACCGGGAGACCGTCGTCGAGGGCCTGGGCAACGCCCCCGACGCCTTCCTGGGCCTGATGCGCGGCGACAACACCGGCAAGATGCTGGTCAAGATCGCCTGAGCTACCGCCCCTGGGCGGGGTGGTCGTGCAGCCACTCCGCCCAGGTGGTGCGGCCGTGCCGGTCGTTCGGGCACGTCCAGTCGGAGGCGATGCGCCGCAGGCGCTTCGGCGCCGGGACGCCGATGACGCGCGGCCGCGCCCCGCGCATCCGGCGCCACGTCGCCATCGCCTCGTCGAGCGTCAGCACCTCCGGCCCGCCGAAGTCGGCTCGGCGCCCCGCCGGTCCTTCGGCCACGCAGGTGGCCAGGTGATCGGCGAAGTCCCGGTCGTCGACCGGCTGCGTCGGCAGCGACCCCGGCAGCGGCAGGAGCGGGAACCGCGCGGCGCGACCGAACATCCGGTCCAGCAGCCAGTGGAACTGGGTCGCCCGCGCGATCGACCACGGCACGTCGGAGACGCTGACCAGCTCCTCCGCGGTGTGCTTGAGCCGCAGGTACGGCAGCGCCGGGCGGTCCACGCCGACGATCGAGACGTGCACGAAGTGCTCCACGCGCGCCGCCGCGGCGGCCTCCAGCAGCCGCGAGGTGCCGTCGACGTCGACCTCCGGCGGGCTGCGCCACAGGTCCACCGGGTGCGGGAACCCGCGCTGCGCCGCCGGTGAGGAGGTCGCGGCGTGCACCACGGTCCGGGCCCCGTCCACGAGCTCGTCCACACCGGATCCGGTCGCCAGATCCCCCGCCACCCACTGGATTTCGGGATCCGTGCCCGGGTGGCGGGTCAGCACCCGCACCCGGTGCGTCGGCTTGAGCAGCCGCACCAGCTGGCGCCCCAGGTGGCCGGTGCCACCGGTGATCGCGACCGTGTCCATGCCGGCACCTCCCGGGATCGACGATCCCACCGGTGCGCGGCTCCCGCGAGCGGCGTCAGCGCCCCAGCAGCGGGTCGGTCAGGCCCTGCACCACGTCGCCGACCAGCGGCAGCAGGACCGGCTGCGGCTCGCTCGTCTCGCTGGGCTGAGTCTCGCTGGGCTGGGTCGTTTCGCTGGGCTGGGTCGTCTGGGCGGGTTCCGAGGTCTGCGTCGGCTCGGACGTCTGCGTCGGTGCCGAGGTCTGAGCGGGCTCCGACGTGGGAGCGGGCTCGGAGGTCTGGGTCGGCTCGCCGGCTTCGCCGGTCGAGGTCGGCGCCGAACGGCGCGTGGTCTCCTCGCTCGTCGACGTGTCCGCGGCGGGTTCGGGCGCGGCCTGCGCCGGAGTGGTCGGCGCGGGCGGCGCGACCGGGGGAGGGGTCGGGCCGGGAGCGGGATCGACGAGCTGCGGCAGGTACTGCCGCGTCGGCGCTCCGGCGTGCGCGCGCACCGCGTTGGCCGGCTCGGGCATCGAGGCTTCCTCGGCGTGGGTCTGCGAGTAGTGCGCGCTGGTGGCGGCGATGACCGCCAGCACCGCCGCGGTCGTGTAACCGAGAACCGGTGCGGTGTAGCGCCACGCGGCGCCACGGCGATGACGCCCGCGCCCGGCCCGTGCCAACGACGACCTGCCCACTGCAACTCACCCCACTGTCGAATGATCCATTCCGACCACAGACCTTCACCCGAACGTGTGAAGGCGGGTCGAACCCTACGTCACCGCGGGGGACTCTCGCCAGCACCCCGAAAGCCGGGGGAGGGGCGTCCGTTCCGAGCGCGGTCGGGGAGGTGTTCGGGCCGCTAGGTTGATCGGCGAGTGCGAACGAGAGGTGAGACGTGAAGCTGCTCGACGACGCCCGTGACGTGCTGCCCGCCGATCACGACGCGGCCACGCTGGTCGGCCGCCTGCACGACCCGGACGAGGGCGGCCCGGCCGTGGTCGCCGTGCGCGGCGACGAGGTGGTCGACCTCAGCGGCACCGCCCCGACCCTGACCGACCTGCTCGAACACCCCGAGCCCGTCGAGCTCGCCCGCACCGCCGCCCCGCGCAAGAGCTGGCCGCTGCGGGCCGTGCTGGCCGCGACGCTCGACGGAGGTCCGGGGCCGAGACTGCTCGCGCCCGCGGACCTGCAGGTCCTCAAGGCGGCCGGCGTCACCTTCGTCAAGAGCATGCTCGAACGCGTCATCGAGGAGCGCGCCGCCGGTGACGTGACCCGCTCGGCGGAGATCCGCCGGCAGGTCGAGACCGCCATCGGCGGTGCCCTCGCGGCCGTGCGCCCCGGCTCGGACGAGGCCCGCGCGGTCAAGGACGTGCTGGTGCGCGACGGGCTGTGGTCGCAGTACCTGGAGGTCGGGCTCGGCCCCGACCCGGAGATCTTCACCAAGGCGCCGCTGCTGTCGGCGGTGGGCGCGGGCGCGGAGATCGGCATCGCCGAGGGCTCGGACTGGAACAACCCCGAACCCGAGGTCGCCCTGGCCGTGCGCTCCGACGGCCGGATCGTGGCCGCCGCGCTCGGCAACGACGTCAACCTGCGCGACGTCGAAGGGCGGAGCGCCCTGCTGCTGCCCAAGGCCAAGGACAACAACGCCTCGGCCTCGCTGGGCCCGTTCCTGCGGCTGTTCGACGACGGGTTCGGCCTCGACGACGTCCGCGACCTCGACGTGCGCCTGGAGGTCCGGGGGCGGGACGGCTTCGTCCTCGACGGGCTGAGCTCGATGCGCGAGATCAGCCGGGATCCCGAGGAGCTGGCCGCGGCCGCGCTCGGCGCGCACCACCAGTACCCGGACGGGCTGATCCTCTACACCGGAACCCTGTTCGCTCCCACCGAGGACCGCGGCGCGCCCGGCAAGGGCTTCACCCACCACGTCGGTGACGTCGTGCGGATCTCCACGCCGAAGCTCGGCACGCTCGCCAACCGGGTCAACCGCAGCGAGCAGTGCCCGCGGTGGACCTTCGGCGTGCGCTCCCTGCTCGCCAACCTCGTCCACCGCGGGCTGCTCCAGACCCCCTCGGTGTGACGTGACCGCCTCGCCCCCGAGGCGGTCACGCGCTCAGTCGCCCAGACGGGCGCTCCGCTTCACCTGCGCCGCGATCTCCTTGAGACCGCGCCGGGTGCTCATCGACCCGGTGCCCTCCAGCGCGTCGGTGAACATGACGAACCCCAGAACCAGAACCAACAGCATTGCCACGACGACGACGAACACTTTGTCCTCCCCTATCTGCCTGCGGTATCGAGCTCCCGCAATCCCTCGTTACTAGGGGGACGCGCATCACCCGCGAGCGTGGCGCGACTTCACCCGAATGTGTCTCACATCACCTCCGGTGGTCGCGTCATGTCGCCGGGAAACCGGTGCATAGGATCTGCCGCAGCGGCCGAACGGACCGCCGAGCAGCCCCGCGACGAGGACTAACCTGGAGCCATGGCGACCACCCCGCCCGCGCCGAGGACGCGACCCAATCCGGCGCAATGGGTCTGGTACGCCTTCGGAGGCAAGCTGCCGGACCGGTGCGCCGAGTGGGTGCTGCACGACGTCACCTGCCGCACGTGGGTGCTGCGCCACATCGCCCGCGCGCTGACCCAGCTCGCCCCGTTCTGCGCCGTGCTCATGCTGGTGCCCGGTCCGCTGTCGATCCGGCTGAGCTCGCTGACCCTCGGCGTGCTGGTCGGGCTGTTCTACTCGCTGTGCTACATGGGCGAGACCGGCGAGCACCGCGCCATCAAGCACGGGTTCCCGCCGGGCGTCGCCCGGGACACCCGCGCCATGCGCCGCGACCTCGACCGCGCCAACAAGCACGGCGTCGGCTACCGACCCTGGTGGGAGTGAGCCCGACACACCGGCGCGTGATCCGGCCGGGCGAATTCCGGAAACCGGCCCCGAACCCGTCGTCCCACGCAGCGGCCCCGCACGCCCGCCGTCGATCACCGTGCGTGTCCGGTCGGTGATTGCGGGTGTTCACCGGCGGGCCTACGTTCGTTCCCACCCGCTGAGATCCGGCGGGAGTCCGAGCGAGCAAGGGGTTCCGCCGATGCCCGACATCGTTCGCGCAGCGCTGGTGCAGGCCAAGTGGACCGGGGACACCGGCAGCATGGTCGACGCGCACGAGCAGCACGCCCGAGCCGCCGCCGCGCGGGGCGCGCGCATCATCGGGTTCCAGGAGGTGTTCAACGCGCCCTACTTCTGCCAGGTCCAGGAGGACCAGCACCACCGGTGGGCCGAAGCGGTGCCGGACGGCCCGACGGTGCAGCGCATGTGCGCGCTGGCCCGGGAGCTGTCGATGGTCATCGTCGTGCCGGTCTTCGAGATCGACGGCCCGGGCTTCCACTACAACACCGCCGCCGTGATCGACGCCGACGGCAGCTACCTCGGCAAGTACCGCAAGCACCACCTGCCGCACCTGCCCGGCTTCTGGGAGAAGTACTACTTCCGCCCCGGCAACCTCGGCTGGCCCGTCTTCGACACCGCCGCGGGCCGCGTCGGCGTCTACATCTGCTACGACCGGCACTTCCCGGAGGGCTGGCGCGCGCTCGGCCTCGCCGGTGCGCAGATCGTGTACAACCCCTCGGCCACCAGCCGCGGCCTGTCGTCCTACCTGTGGAAGCTCGAACAACCGGCCGCCGCGGTCGCCAACGAGTACTTCATCGCCGCCATCAACCGCGTCGGCGTCGAGGAGTACGGCGACAACGACTTCTACGGCACCAGCTACTTCGTCGACCCCTACGGGCGGTTCGTGGGCGAACCCGCGAGCGACACCGACGAGGAACTGCTGGTCCGCGACCTCGACCTGGGGATCATCGACGAGGTCCGCCGCACGTGGGCCTTCTACCGCGACCGCCGCCCGGACGCCTACGAGCCGCTGACCCGGCCCTGAAGGAGACCGCGATGAGCAGAACCATCATCCGCGGCGGCCTGGTGATCACCGCGACCGAGGAGACCGAGGCCGACGTCCTCATCGAGGACGACAAGATCGTCGCCATCGCCACCCCCGCGCTGGCCCGGGAGTGGACCGCCGACACCGTCCTCGACGCCACCGGCCGCTACGTCATCCCCGGCGGGGTCGACGCCCACACCCACATGGAGATGCCCTTCGGCGGCACCTACGCCTCGGACACCTTCGAGACCGGCACCCGCGCCGCGGCCTGGGGCGGCACGACCACCATCATCGACTTCGCCATCCAGCCCGTCGGTCGCACGCTGCGCGAGGGCGTCGAGACCTGGCACGCCAAGGCCGACGACCGCTGCGCCATCGACTACGGCTTCCACGGCATCCTCTCCGACGTCGGCGACGGCCTGCTCAAGGAGATGGACGCGCTGGTGGGGGAGGGGATCACCAGCTTCAAGATGTTCATGGCCTACCCCGGCGTGTTCTACAGCGACGACGGGCAGATCCTGCGGGCCATGCAGCGGGCCGCCGACAACGGCGCGCTGATCATGATGCACGCCGAGAACGGCATCGCCATCGACGTCCTGGTCCGCCAGGCGCTCGACGCCGGGCTGACCGACCCGAAGCACCACGGCCGCGTCCGCCACCCGCTGCTGGAAGCCGAAGCCACCCACCGCGCCATCCAGCTGTCCAAAGTGGCCGGATCACCGCTGTACGTCGTGCACGTCTCGGCCACCGAGTCGGTCGCCGAGATCACCCGCGCCCGCCACGAGGGCCACAACGTCTTCGGCGAGACCTGCCCCCAGTACCTGTTCCTGACCGTCGACGAGCTCGACGCACCGGGATTCGACGGAGCCAAGTACGTCTGCTCGACCCCGCTGCGCCCCGTCGAGCACCAGGCGGCGCTGTGGCGGGCGCTGCGCACCGGCGACCTCTCGGTGGTCTCCACCGATCACTGCCCGTTCTGCTTCGCGGGCCA
Source organism: Saccharopolyspora sp. ID03-671 (assembly GCF_045278815.1). Taxonomy (NCBI): domain Bacteria; kingdom Bacillati; phylum Actinomycetota; class Actinomycetes; order Pseudonocardiales; family Pseudonocardiaceae; genus Saccharopolyspora; species Saccharopolyspora sp. ID03-671. The sequence goes on along the minus strand of NZ_CP134054.1, from coordinate 437,221 downwards.
GAAGGACCTCGGGCGCGACGACTTCTCCAAGATCCCCAACGGGATGCCCGGCGTGGAGAACCGCCTGGACCTGCTCCACGACGCCGTGGTCGCCGGCCGCATCACCCGCCGCCGCTGGGTGGAACTGGCGTGCACCGCTCCGGCGCGGATGTTCGGGCTGCACCCGCGCAAGGGCACCATCGCGCCCGGCTCCGACGCCGACGTGGTGCTCTACGACCCCGACGCCGAGCAGGTGCTCTCGGCCGAGACCCACCACATGAACGTCGACTACAACGCCTACGAGGGCAGACGCGTGATCGGCCGGGCCCGCACCGTCCTTTCCCGCGGCGAGGTGATCGTCGACGACGGCGAGTACCGCGGACGACCGGGACGCGGACGGTTCCTGCACCGCGACGCCTGCGGCTACCTGACCTGAGGAGGCGGAGATGGACTTCGGAGTGGTCCTGCAGACCGACCCGCCCGCCTCCTTGGTGGTCGAGCGGATGCGGCAGGCCGAAGCGCTGGGCTTCACCCACGGCTGGACCTTCGACTCCTGCGTGCTGTGGCAGGAACCGTTCGTCATCTACAGCCAGGTCCTCGCCGCCACGGAGCGGCTGCGCGTCGGCCCGATGGTGACCAACCCCAGCACCCGGGACTGGACGGTCACGGCCTCGCTGTTCGCCACCCTCAACGACATGTTCGGCCCGCGCACCGTCTGCGGCATCGGCCGCGGTGACTCGGCCGTGCGCGTCACCGGCGGCACTCCCGCCACGCTGGCGCGGCTCGGCGAGGCGATGGCGGTGATCAAGGATCTCGTCGAGGGCCGCGAGGCGAGCCCGAACGGCACGCCCGTGCGCCTGCCCTGGGTCCGCGACGGGCGGTTGCCGGTGTGGATGGGCGCCTACGGCCCGAAGGCCCTGGAACTGGCCGGACGCCAGGCCGACGGGTTCATCCTGCAGCTCGCCGACCCGTACCTGACCCGCTGGATGGTCGAGCACGTCCGCGACGCCGCGCGGCGGGCCGGACGCGATCCCGCCGAGGTGACCGTGTGCGTGGCGGCCCCGGCCTACGTCGGCGACGACCTCGCGCACGCGCGCGAGCAGTGCCGCTGGTTCGGCGGCATGGTCGGCAACCACGTCGCCGACCTCGTCGCCCGCTACGGCGACACCGGTGGTGCCGTGCCTGCCGCGCTCACCGACTACATCAAGGACCGGCACGGCTACGACTACTCGCACCACGGTCGCGCCGGCAACGCCAGCGCGGAGTTCGTGCCCGACGAGATCGTGGACCGGTTCTGCCTGCTCGGCGAGCCCGCCGCGCACCTGGAACGGCTCGCCGAACTCCGCGAGATCGGGGTCGACCAGTTCGCGATCTACGCGATGCACGACGCCGTCGACGGCACCCTCGGGGCCTACGGCGAGAAGATCATCCCGGCGCTGCGCTGATCAATTCCGCGTGAATTCCCGGCCTGAGGTGCCGATCACAAGGGCGGTGGTTTGTAGAGTTCCGCCTCGATTCGGGGTTCCCGCGCTGCGGGCGGAACAGGAAGGTGCGCCATGCGGCAGGGATTGGGCGCCAGGCTCGGCATCGGGTGGAGACTGCACGGCGACGGCGGCACGCCGCGCCCCGGGGAGGCCGTCGCTCCCGACGAGCGCCTCTCCTGGGGGCGCACCATCGGGCTCGGCGCCCAGCACGTGGTGGCGATGTTCGGCGCCACCTTCGTCTTCCCCGTCCTGATGGGGCTCGACCCGAACCTGGCGATCCTGGTCTCGGGCGTGGCCACGATCCTGTTCCTGCTCATCGTGCAGGGCAAGATCCCCAGCTACCTCGGCTCCAGCGCCTCGTTCGTGGGCGCGGTGACCGTCATCCGGGCCGGAGGCGGCGACAGCTCCGCGGTGACCGGCGCGATCCTGATCTGCGCGCTGGTGCTCGGGGCGGTCGGGGTGATCGTGCACTTCGTCGGTGCCGGGGCGGTGCACCGGATCCTGCCGCCCGCGGTCTCCGGTGCCGTGGTGATGCTGATCGGCTTCAACCTCGCGCCCGTGGTCGCCGAGACGTACTGGCCGCAGGACCAGTGGATCGCGCTGATCACGATGGTGATCGTGCTCGCGGCCACCGTCCTGCTGCGCGGGTTCTGGGGGCGCATCGCGGTGTTCCTGGGCCTGGCCTCGGGCTACGCGCTGTCCTGGGTGTTCGACGTGGTCTTCGGCCCGATCACCGCGCCGGACGCCGACGGCAACGTCGGCACCCACCTGCGGCTGGACCTCAGCGGCGTCGGCGACGCGCCCTGGTTCGGGCTGCCGCAGCTGCACGGGCCGTCGTTCGACCTGGCCGCGATCGTCGTCGTGCTGCCGGCCGTGATCGCGCTGATCGCCGAGAACACCGGTCACGTCAAGGCCGTCGAGCAGATGACCGGGGCGCGGCTGGACGGCAGCCTGGGCCGGGCGATCTTCGCCGACGGGTTCGCCAGCGCCCTGTCCAGCGCCGTCGGGGGACCGCCGACCACCACCTACGCGGAGAACATCGGCGTCATGGCCGCCACCCGCGTCTACTCGACCGCCGCCTACTGGGTGGCGGCGATCGTGGCCATCGCCTTCGGCCTGTGCCCGAAGTTCGGCGCGATCATCGCCGCGACGCCGGGCGGTGTGCTCGGCGGCATCACCGTCGTGCTCTACGGGATGATCGGCCTGCTCGGCGCCAAGATCTGGGTGGAGAACCGGGTCGACTTCGCCGACCCGGTCAACCTGCTGCCGCTGGCGGCCGGACTGGTCGCCGGCATCGGCGGGGTGTCGCTGCAGATCACCCCGTCGTTCGAGTTCAGCGGCATCGCCCTGGGCACGCTGGTCACGCTCATCGGCTACCACCTGCTGCGCGCGACCACTGCGCGTCGGGCTTAGAAGTCGATCTCCGGCGTGCGGATGACGACCTCGTCGGCCTCGATCGGCCTGCCCGGCAGCGGGCGGCTGTTCTCGGCGCGCAGGCCGTCGAGCAGCACCGCGATGTAGCGGGCGGGGGCGAGGCTGCGCAGCTCTTCGGGCAGCGCCTGCATGCCCTGCAGCGCGAGGCCGCTGAGCACGGCGATGTCACCGGTGCTGATGTCGTCGCGCAGCTTCCCGTCGGCCTGGGCGCGCCGGACGAGGTCGCCGACCAGCTGCAGGAACTGCTTGTTGACGGCCTCGGTGTTGGGGTCGGCGTTGATGAGCGCCCGGGCCCGGGAGGACAGGACCGTCAGCCGGACCACGGTGCGCAGCGCGAGGCCGCGGTGCATGATCTGGCTCAACGCGGTCCACGCGTCGGGCTCCTGCTCTATGGTGGCTCGGGTGTCCTCCAGGACGGTGGCGAAGGCGTCCTGGGCGACGGCCCGGATCAGGGAATCGCGGTCGGGGAACCGACGGTAGAGGGTGCCCACGCCCACCCCGGCGGAGCGGGCGACCTCCTCCATCGGCACCTCCGTACCGCGTTCGGTGAACACGGCCTGAGCAGCGCTGATGATCCGGTCCCGGTTGCGGCGCGCGTCCGCGCGCAGTCGCGGCGTCGTGTCGGTGGTGGTCATGATCCTCGATTCGGCCCTGGTGTGCTTGCGGCGGATTGTCGCACGACCGGTACTCCGTTAAGGGGATGAGCGGCATCCATTTCCCCCTGCGTCGCACACGCTTTCGTCACCTGCATCTATCCCCCGGAGGGGTGACGGAGAGGGTCTCACACGAATCGACTGTTCGGGTGTCGCGCACATTACATCCGCCCGGTTTGGGTGTTCGGGAACCGCGGCCCTAGGATTGGTTTGTACCGGGTTATCACCCAAACCTTCTTCCGATCGACCTGCCTTCGGGCGGGGGTGTGCGTGCGCGCGTTCGGAAGGCGGGGAGGACAGTGGAGAGGAGGCAAGAAGTGGCAACGGTGTGGGTGGCCCTCGCGGCCGAGGCGATCGTTCTCCTGGCTGCGGCCGGAGCGCTGACCAGCTGGGTTCGTCGTCCCAGCGAGGTTTCGGGTCAAGTCGTCGAGCCCGCCGGGCAGACCGCCTGAGGTAAGCGCGCGCACGGGCTTGCTCCCGCTGGGACAAGCCCGTGAAGCTTCTTCAATCGTTCTCGGAACGCATTTCGTTACACCTTTTCCGGCGCCGTCTTCGCGCCCATTCCGCTACCGGCCGGTTTCGTTTCGGCGAATTGCGGGAAACCCGATCTCGACTTCTCGATCTCCTCGCGCCGCGTGGTGTGGGGCACTGCTGTGCGCCCGGTCGCACATCGCCCGATAGGCTGGTGCGCACCAACGACCGGCCGCACCGATCGGGAAGGCATCCGTGACCTCATCGCACACGCCCAGCAGCCCGCAGACCTCGACGACGCCCGCTGCGCAGGCGCCGGGGAGCGGCCGCGGCGGGGGATCGGTGCTGCAGAACTACCGGACCTTCCTGCAGCGCGCGGCGAGCAAGCCCGGCCAGGTCGGTGCGGTGGCGCCCAGTTCGCCGCACCTGGCTCGCGAGATCGCCTCGGTGGTGCCGCGCACCGGTGAGCCGGTGGTCGTGGAGCTCGGCCCGGGCACGGGCGCGTTGAGCTCGGCCATCGCCGACCGGCTGCCCGCTGGTGGCCGCCAGCTGGCCATCGAGCTGGACGCGGGCATGATCGAGCACCTCGAGCGGGAACTGCCGTGGCTGGAGGTCATCCAGGGCGACGCCTCGCACCTGGGCGCTCTGCTGGCGGATGCGGGCATCGATCGGGTGGACGCGGTCGTCAGCGGCCTGCCGTGGTCGATCTTCCCGGCCAAGCTGCAGCACGACATCCTGCAGCAGGTCGGCTCGGTGCTCACCCCGGGCGGCGCGTTCACCACGTTCGCCTACCTGCACGCCCTGGGCATGAACGGCGCCCGCCAGTTCCGCCGTCGTCTCGACGTCAGCTTCGACGAAGTCCTGACCACCCGAACGATCTGGCGCAACGTCCCCCCGGCCAGGACCTACGTCTGCAGGCGCCCGAACCTCCCGGCCTGAAAACCGTCAGGCAACCGGCGAAGCCGGTTTCTCCATACCCCCACCTGAGCAACCGGCACCGCCGCTCAGGTTCCGCTTCCGGCACCGCCACGCAAAGAGACCACAGAGTCTTGTCAGTGAACGAAAGACCGGGCCCAGCCGGAGCTTGTGACTCCAACCGGGCCCGGTCTTCACCGTTCCTGCCAGGGATAAAAGCAGGGGGTCAGGAGCGGATCATCTTGCGGAGGACGTACTGCAGGATGCCGCCGTTGCGGTAGTAGTCCGCCTCGCCGGGCGTGTCGATGCGCACCTTGGCGTCGAACTCCACCTTGGAGCCGTCAGCCTTGGTGGCGGTGACCTGGACGGTCTCCGGGGTCTCACCGTCGTTGAGCTTGGTGATGCCGGAGAAGTCGTAGGTCTCGGTGCCGTCGAGGCCGAGGGACTTGGCCGAGGAGCCTTCCGGGAACTGCAGCGGGATGACGCCCATGCCGATGAGGTTCGAGCGGTGGATGCGCTCGAAGGACTCGGCGATGACGGCGCGCACGCCCAGCAGGCGGGTGCCCTTGGCGGCCCAGTCGCGGGACGAGCCGGAGCCGTACTCCTTGCCGCCGAGCACCACGAGCGGGGTGTTCTGCGCGGCGTAGTTCTGCGCGGCGTCGTAGATGAACGCCTGCGGGGCGCCTTCCTGGGTGAAGTCCCGGGTGTAGCCGCCCTGCACGTCGTCCAGCAGCAGGTTGCGCAGCCGGATGTTGGCGAAGGTGCCGCGGATCATGACCTCGTGGTTGCCTCGGCGGGACCCGTAGGAGTTGAAGTCCTTGCGGTCGATGCCGTGGTCGGAGAGGTACTTGCCCGCGGGGGAGTCGGCCTTGATGGCGCCGGCCGGGGAGATGTGGTCGGTGGTGACCGAGTCGCCCAGCAGCGCCAGCACGCGGGCACCGGAGATGTCGGTGACCGGGGCGGGCTCCATCTCCATGCCCTCGAAGTACGGGGGCTTGCGGACGTAGGTGCTCTCGGTGTCCCACTCGAAGGTCTCGCCCTCCGGGGTGGGCAGGGAGCGCCAGCGCTCGTCACCCTTGAACACGTCCTCGTAGGAGGAGGTGAACATCTCGTTGGTGATGGCCGAGTCGATGGTCTTCTGGACCTCCTGCGGCGACGGCCAGATGTCGCGCAGGTACACCGGGTTGCCCTCGGTGTCGTTGCCCAGCGGGTCGGTCTCGAAGTCGAAGTCCATCGTGCCGGCGAGGGCGTAGGCGATGACCAGCGGCGGCGAGGCCAGGTAGTTCATCTTGACGTCGGGGTTGATCCGGCCTTCGAAGTTCCGGTTGCCCGACAGCACCGAGGTGACGGTGAGGTCGTTCTCCTGCACGGCGGCGGAGATCTCCTCCGGCAGCGGGCCGGAGTTGCCGATGCAGGTGGTGCAGCCGTAGCCGACGAGGTGGAAGCCGAGCTTCTCCAGGTACGGCCAGAGGCCGGCCTTCTCGTAGTAGTCGGTGACGACCTGCGAGCCGGGGGCCATGGAGGTCTTGACCCAGGGCTTGCGGGTGAGGCCCTTGTCGACGGCCTTCTGCGCGAGCAGCGCGGCGCCGAGCATGACCGACGGGTTCGAGGTGTTGGTGCAGGAGGTGATCGAGGCGATCACGACGGCACCGTGGTCGAGCTCGAACTCGCCCAGCTCCTCCGAGGAGACCTTGGTGGGCTTGGAGGTGCGGCCGGTGGAGCCGTTGGCGGCGGAGATCAGCTCGGGCTTGGCGTGCGGGCTGATCGAGGCCGGGTCGCTGGCGGGGAAGGACTCCTCGCCGGCTTCGTCGAGGGCCGCGTCGTCGGTGGGCGCCTTGGTGTAGTCGCCCAGCGAGTTGCGGAAGGACTGCTTGGCCTCGGAGACGACGATGCGGTCCTGCGGGCGCTTCGGGCCGGCGATCGACGGCACGACGGTCGACAGGTCCAGTTCGAGGTACTCGGAGTACTCGGGCTCGTGGCTCGGGTCGTGCCAGAGGCCCTGCTCCTTGGCGTAGGCCTCGACGAGGTCGACCTGCTCGGCCGGGCGACCGGTGAGCTTGAGGTAGCGCACGGTCTCGTCGTCGATCGGGAAGATCGCGGCCGTGGAGCCGAACTCGGGGCTCATGTTGCCGATGGTGGCGCGGTTGGCCAGCGGCACGGAGGCCACGCCGGAGCCGTAGAACTCGACGAACTTGCCGACGACGCCGTGCTTGCGCAGCATCTCGGTGATCGTGAGCACGACGTCGGTGGCGGTGGCACCGGCCGGGATCTCACCGGTCAGCTTGAAGCCGACGACGCGCGGGATGAGCATCGACACGGGCTGGCCGAGCATCGCGGCCTCGGCCTCGATGCCGCCGACGCCCCAGCCGAGCACGCCAAGGCCGTTGACCATGGTGGTGTGGGAGTCGGTGCCGACGCAGGAGTCGGGGTAGGCCTGGCCGTTGCGGGCCATGACGGTGCGGGCCAGGTGCTCGATGTTGACCTGGTGCACGATGCCGGTGCCCGGGGGGACGACCTTGAACTCGTCGAAGGCGCCCTGGCCCCAGCGCAGGAACTGGTAGCGCTCCTTGTTGCGGCCGTACTCGAATTCGACGTTGCGCTCGAAGGCGTCGGGCTTGCCGAACACGTCGATGATCACCGAGTGGTCGATGACCAGCTCGGCCGGGGCCAGCGGGTTGACCTTGGAGGTGTCGCCGCCGAGGTCGGCGACGGCCTCACGCATGGTGGCGAGGTCGACGACGCAGGGCACACCGGTGAAGTCCTGCATGATCACCCGGGCGGGGGTGAACTGGATTTCGGTGGCGGGCTCCGCCTTGGAGTCCCAGCCGGCCAGTGCGCGCACGTGGTCGGCGGTGATGTTGGCACCGTCTTCGGTGCGCAGCAGGTTCTCCAGGAGGATCTTGAGGCTGTAGGGCAGCCGCTGGGCACCCTCGACGGCGCTGAGCCGGAACACCTCGTAAGAGGCGTCGCCGACGTTCAGCGTTCCGCGGGCGCCGAAGCTGTCCTTGCTCGCAGGTGCAGTCACGTTCAACTCCATCTCGCGACGGGCGCAAGTTCGGGAACGATTGCGAGTCTCGCGCACGTCAGCTGAGCGTGCGCGGGGACTCGCGCTCTTCACAGCTAACAGTACGCGTGTCCTATATAGGCGCTCAACACAGGGTGACCTGACTCTGGGTGTTTCTCGCCAAAACGTGAAAAACGCCAGGTGTTTCCAGTCCGCAACACCGCGTTTTCGGTTCTGGCACACCCGCCGGGACGCGAAATTCGCCGGACCGGACGGCCCGGCCCGGCGAATGCGGACATCCGGCGGTGTCGCCCTGCGGCGCCCCACCGGGGTTTCCCGTGTGCGTTTGTTCTGGAGTCAGCGTTCGCGGACCGGCTCAGGCCGCGCGCACGGCTTTCTTGACCAGGTGGACGACCAGCGTCTCAAGCAGGGCGATCGCCACGCCGGTGATGATCGTGGTCAGGAACTGAGGCATCGTGGCGCCCTCGTCGGTGTCGGTGGTGCGGAACGCCTCCGAGCGTGCGGGCGGCGGGTTAGCCGTGTTCGCAACGCAGGTGACCGGCCGGTGAACCGGTGCTCAACTCTGCAGGTCAAGCAGTGATCCTGCGCCCCACGGGCCGCTGCTGCCACACCTGCACCGCCAGCGCCACCACGACCGAGGCGCCCAGCGCGATCGCCCACTGGTGCGGCAGCAGCGGGGTGCTGCCGAAGAACTGGCTCACACCGGGGATCTGCACCAGCGCGACCAGCACCAGCGCCGAGCCCGCGGCGGCCAGCACCACCAGTGGGGTGCGGCCGCGCGAGGTCAGCGTCTGGGCCAGCTGGGTGGACACCAACCCGACCAGCCCTGCGGTGCGGGCCTGCCCGGCGGTGGCCAGCGGCCGGGTCAGCGTCCAGGACAGTCCGGCTGCGACCGCGGTGCCCACCGCGCGGGCGCCGATCTCGCGGGCCAGGGTCGAACCCAGCGAGGCGTCCGGTCCTTCGGACAGCAGCTTCTCCGGGGTCCGGTCGGCGGGCGGGCGGACCGCGATCGCGATCGTGGGCAGCACGTCGGTGAGCATGTTGACCACCAGCAGCTGCCGGGCGTTGAGCGCGGCCGAGGGGCTGATCAACCCGGTGCCCAGCGCGTAGCCGATCTCGCCGAGGTTGCCGCCCAGCAGCACCGCCAGCGCCTCGCGCACAGAGATCCACATGCCCCGGCCCTCGGCGATGCCCTCGGTGAGCGTCTCGATCCTGTCGTCGGCGACCACCAGGTCGGCGGCATCGCGGGCGGCGGGGGTGGCGTGGGAACCGAAGGCGATGCCCACGTGCGCCAGGTTGATCGCGGGCACGTCGTTGGCGCCGTCGCCGGTCATGGCGACCACTCGGCCCGCATCGCGCAGGCAGCGCACGATCCGCGCCTTCTGGCCCGGGCTGACCCGGGCGAACACCGCCACCTTCGGCACTTCGCCGGCGAGCTGCTCGTCGTCGAGCAGGTCCAGCTCGGCGCCGGTGAGCACGCGCTTGTCGCCGAGCATGCCGAGCTCGGCGGCGATGGCCTCGGCGGTGCTGGGGTGATCGCCGGTGATCATGATGACGTCCACGCCCGCACGACCCAGCCGGCCCACGGCCTCCGCCGCGGTGGCGTGCACCGGATCGGCCAGACCCAGCAGCCCCACCAGCTCCAGGTCGTCCACGGTGGATTCGTCGAGCCCGAAACCGGGGCCCACCCGGCGTTCGGCGACGGCCAGCAGCCGGAAGCCGCGCAGTGCCAGCCGTTCCACCTCGGCCTCGATGTCGGCACGGGCTTGCTCGTCGAACGGGTGCGGCTGCCCGTCGCGCCGCCAGCGGGCGCAGCGTTCCAGCATCACCTCCGGTGCGCCCTTGACCGAAAGCAGCCGGTCGGTGTGCACGGCGTGGAAACCGCGCGAGGGCTCGAAGGGCAGCTCCGCGAGCACCTCGCCGTCGGTGTCCAGACCGATTCCGCGCGCGCCTTCGAGCACCGCGCGGTCGGTCAGGTGCGGCAGCGGGTGGTCGTCCTCCGGGCGGGGAGTGGCGCGTAGCGCCGCCGCCACGATCTCCCGGTGCACCGGCTCCAGCTCGTCCATGTCCCGGCACTCTCGGCCGTCGGAGACCTCGCCGAGCGCGATGCGGCCCTGGGTCAGGGTGCCGGTCTTGTCGAAGCACAGCGCGTCGACCCGGCCGAGTGCCTCGATGGTCGCTGGGCTGCGCACCAGCACGCCGCGCTGCGACATCCGGCGCGCGGCGGCCAGCTCGGCGAGCGTGGCCACGAACGGCAGCCCTTCCGGAACGGCGGCCACCGCCAGGCCGACCGAGCGCGCGATGGTCTGCCCCATCGGCACCCCGCGCAGCAGGTCGGAGGCGAACAGCAGCACGCCGGCGCCGATCGAGACCGGCAGCACCTTCTTGGTCAGCTCCGCCAGCCGGACCTCCACCCCGGTCTCGTCGTCGGTCGCGGTGACCTGCGCGGTGGTGCGGCCCATCTCGGTGCGCCCGCCGACGGCGACCGCCACCGCGAGGCCACTGCCGCTGGCGATGACGGTGCCCTGGTAGAGCATGCAGGTCCGATCGGCGACCGCCGGCGCCGTGGTCGGGGCCGCGTTCTTGGCGACCAGCTGGGACTCACCGGTCAGCCCGGATTCGTCGACCTCCAGCGACTCGGCCTCGAGCACCCGGCAGTCGGCCGGAACACCGTCGCCCGCGCGCAATTCGACGACGTCACCGGGCACCAGCCGGTCGGCGGGCACGATCTCGCTGCAGCCCTCGCGCCGCAGCCGGGCCGGGGTCTGCCCGGCCTCCAGCAACTTGCCCAGCTCCCGGTCGGTGGCCCGGCGCTGCATGCCGTCGATCAGTGCGCTGGCCAGCAGCACGCCGCCGATGAGCACCGCGTCGATCACCGATCCCAGGCCCGCCGAGATCACCGCTCCGGCACCCAGCACCGGCGTGATCGGCGTGATCAGGCCCTCGATGGTCGCCGCGAACAGCCCCGGCGAGTCGCCGGCGCCGTCGGTGGGACGGTGCCGCTCGGCGGCCACCGCCTGGGTCAGGCCCTGCTCGGAGCTGTTCAGCGTCGCGAGAACTGCCGCGGCGGGCATCGCGTGCCACGGGGTGCGCTCCCGCGGCAGGGGCGGGGGCAGGCTGGCCGCGCGCAGCGCGATCCAGGTTCCGGTCGCGCACGCGGAGAGGGTGGCCACGTGCACCGGCATCGAGGCCCGCGCGGGGGCGCCGGTGGCCGGGCCGAACGCGGCGAACAGCGCTCCCAGCACGCCTCCGGTCATGGAGATCCCGGCGGCGTACCTGCTCGCGGTGCGCGCGTTCTCGGCCGAGCCGAGCAGTGTGTGCAACACGCCGGCGTGCGGGCAGAGCACGTCGGCGGCCCACCCTGCCGGGTCCGATGTGGAGAGTCCGATGCCGAGGTCGGCGGCCGCCAGCGCGGCGCTGTCGCGGTGCGAGACCACCGACACGACCGCGCCGTCGCGCTGCAACCGGTGCACGCCCCTGACCAGCCGGGAGCCGCCGGGCATCGCGCCGTCGAGGCCCAGCCGCCGGTCCAGGCCGCCCCGGGAACCGGCGACCAGCACGCTCGACGCCACGCCGCGGGCGGTGTCCACCAGGGCCTCGGCCAGCGGATCGAGCTCGTCGGCCACCACCACCAGCGCCACGGTCCTGCCGTCGCGCCGCAACGCGACCACCGTGGCTCCACGCGCGGTCTCGTACTTCGCGGCCCGCGCGATCGGATCGGGCAACGGGTCGCAGTCCTCCAGCGGCAGCACCGCCCAGCGGTCCTGGTGGCGGGGCTCGTTCGGTTTGGCCGGGTCAATGAGCTCGGCCGCGCGGGCGTACAGCCGCGCCGGATCCTCGCCCTCCTCGAGCGCGACCACCGAATCGACCACGCGGCGCCCGGTCAGCAGCGTCGCGGCGTCGAACACCACGGTGTCCAGCCGATCCAGCAGCCGCAGCGCGTCCGGCTCCAGCACCAGGCCTTCGTGTGCCGACAGCGAGGTGCTCAGCGACGTCGCGAACGCCTCTCGCCCGGCGACCGCGGGCTTGGGCACCGCCGCCAGCAACGCGCCCAGCGCCCGCTGCGGGGCGCGCGAGAGGAGGTACACCGTGGTCGCGCCGCCCACCGCGGCCGTGCCGGAGGCGTTGGCGACGCGCTCGACCGGACCGTCCGGCGGCGGGCACGGCCGCGGTGGCACCGGCAGCGCCGCGCAGCGGTGCGGCAGCGTGCCCTCCCAGTGCTGCCAGGCCTGGTGCCGCGACAGGGTTTCCCGGGCGGAGCAGAACCGGCCGCACAGATCGGTCAGCGCCCCCAGCGGTCGGCCGGCCAGGCCCTGCCCGGCGGCACCGCCCAGTGCGAGCGTGATCTCCAGCGGCGTCCGCCCGACGACCTGGCGCACCCCGCGCCGCATCCACGGCACCGTGTCGACCAGTGACACCGCGGCCGGTACCAGCGGGGAGACCAGCCGCAGCGGCAGCAACGCCGTCAGGCTCGAGTAGCCGAGCCCGACGGCGGAGACCGCCACCGCACCGGCGTCGCGCAGCACCGCCTCGGCGTTGCCGGGATGCCGGTCGCTGCGCGGCGCGACCTCCGCATCACCCAGGCCGAAATCCGCTTCGACCTCGCCGACGACCCGGGCCGGCTCGTCGAGATCGGGCAGTTCCGGATCGTGCCGCAGCACCACCCGGCCGAGCACGGCGTTGACCTCGGCCGCGTGGACGCCGGGTATTTCCGCCAGGCGTCGTTCGACCTCCCGGGCGGCGAGCTCGTTGTCGGGCAGGTGCACACCGCGCATCTCCAGGTGGCTGCGCTCCCTGCCGCGCCAGACACGGCGATCGAACGGGGAGGACGTGGCCACCTGGGCGGCCCGCAGCACCGGCGCGGCGATCTGGGCGGCTCGGGACAGCAGCCGGCGCAGCGGCATCGGCACTCCAGTGCGGTCAGTCTTGGTCGGCGTCCTGGCCGGAGCTGCGCCGCATCACGGCCGCGCCGATGCCGATCGCCGCGGCCACCGGCCACTCGATCACGCTCAGCGCCGCCGCTGCGGTCAGACCGCCGTAGAACAGCATCTGTTCCGGCGACGGCAGGTTCGAGCGCACCGCCGTGACCGTGGAGGCGAGGTTGTCCCGGCCCGGCATCTCGGGCAGCGGGATCTGGGTGGTGTGCCAGGACGCGGTGACGTAGGGGACCGGGATCGAGGCGCCGGTGGAGTCGGGCTTCTTCGCGCTCGCCGTCTTCCGAGCACTGGAACCGGAAGCCGACGAGCGTGTCTGCTTCGGCCCCGACGACTTGCGGCCGCGCTGGGTGTGTGTGGAGCCGGTGGTGGCCATCGCGGTGCCCTTCTACGACGTCAGGACCAGCTCAGGCTACTGCGAACGGGTCAGTCGTGTCGGGTGAACGCGCGGTGTCCGCGCACGACGGTCGGCTCAGGCCGCGGTGCTGCCGCTGCGCGCCGCAGCGCGGTAGCGGCGGGCGATCAACTCCACCACCGCCGGGTGCACCCCGATCGGCTCGGCGACCCCAGCCACCGGAAGCGCGGCCAGCCGCCGGTGGAACAGGCCCGGGGCCAGCAGGTACGGGGCCACGAAGTCACCGGGCTGGTGGATCTCCTCGGTCGCCGGGGCGGCCGTGGTGACGTAGCTGGGGTTGAGCCACTGCCCGCACGCGCGACCCAGCCGCCGCGCGGCAGCCCGCACATCGGCCAGCGCGCGTTCGTCGGAGGATCCGGCCGCCGAGAACAGCACCCGGTGACCCGGGCGCCACCCGGCCTCGGTCAGCCGGTCCCGCAGCGCTTCGGTGATCTCCCGCGCCGGCCCCAGCGGTTCGGTGATCGTCACGTCCCGCCTGCCGGTGGCCGCGACCTGCTCGGGCAGGTCGGCGCGCACGTGATAACCGGCCGCCAGGAACGCGGGCAGCGCCACGACCGGACCCGGCACCTGCTCCAGGGCCTCGGCCACGGTCGGGCCGATGACGTCGACGTAGCCGACGTGCACCGGCACGTCGAGCCGCTGCGCGGCGGCCTCGGCCAGGTGCTCGATCACCCGCGGCCCCGCGGGGTCGCGGGTTCCGTGGGCCACCAGCAGCAGCGGCGGGTGCGCGGGTTTCACGGCAACGGATCGGCGCATCGCGGGGAGTCCCCCATCGGTTCCAGCGGAAGTCGGTATCCGCGTTTGATCACGGTCTGCACCAGCTGCGGCCGGCCGAGCGAGGACCGCAGCCGCGCCACCGCCTGCTCGACGGCGTGCTCGTCGGCGGCACCGCCACCGGCGCAGTTGAGCGCTGCGGCCAGCGCCGGCCGCGAGACCACCCGTCCCGGCCGCTCGGCCAGCGCCCGCAGCAGCGTCGTTCCCTGCGGCGACAGCTGCTTGACCTCTCCGTCGAGGATGGCGGCGTGCCCGCGCACCTGGAGGCTGTGCCCGGCCACCGGCAGCGTCGGCGAGCGCATCGGCAACGCCTCGCACAACGACCGCACCAGCGCGCCGATCCGGAACCGCTCCGGGATCACCGCGGGCACCCCGCGGTCGGCCAGCGGCGCGTGCGTCACCGGACCCACGCACGCCGCCAGCACCGGACCGCGCAGCGCCGTCAGCAGCTCGTCCCGGCAGTTCCGCTCGGCGGCCAGCGACAGCAGGCTCGCCGCCGCCGGAGCGCTGGTGAAGGTCACCGCGTCGACCTGGTGCGCGCACACCGCCGCCAGCAGGCTCTCCAGCGCGGTGATGTCGGCCGGTGCCGTCCACCGGTACACCGGCACCTCGATGACCTTCGCCCCGGCGCAGTGCAGCGCCTCGACGAAGTCCGGCAGCGGCTGGCCGTGCAGCTGCACCGCGATCCGCAGCCCGTCGAGGGGTTCGCCGAGCAGGTGCTCCAGCAGCTCCGCCGAGGACTCCGAGGTCGGCGACCACGGGTCGGGCAGCCCGGCCGCCCGCACCGCGCCCCGCGCCTTCGGCCCCCGCGCCAGCAGCCGCGCCGAGCTCAGCGCGTCCAGCAGCTCGGCACCCACGCCCCAGCCGTCGGCGGCCTCCACCCAGCCCCGGAAGCCGATGCCGGTGGTGGCCACGACCGCGTCCGGCGGGTGCTGCAGGCACTCGTCGGTGACGCGGCGCAGCTCGGTGTCGTCGGCCAGCGGGAGGATCCGCAGCGCCGGGCCGTGCACGACCCGCGCGCCGCGGCGCTCCAGCAACGAGCCCAGCTCCTCGGCCCGTCTCGCCGCGGTGACCGCGACGGTGTAGCCGGTCAGTTCTTCGCTCAAGGGAGCGCGACCTCCACGACGGTCTCGCGGCGGCGCACCGGGAACACCGGCAGCCGCGCGCCCGGGTCGTCCAGGCACTCCCCGGTGCGCAGCGAGAACACCTGCTTGAGCATCGGCGAGGCCACGGTCGGTTCCCCGCCCCGGTCACCGACGATGCCGCGGCTCATCACCCCGGCCCCGCAGAACGGGTCGACGTTGCCGATCGCGTACAGCTCGTCGTCGTGGGTGCGGAACACGGCCACCGGGTGCTCGCCGATGAGCGCCGGAACGCCGTACTCGGGCAGCAGCAGTTCGATGTCGCAGATCTGGTGCCAGTTCACGAGCGGACCTCCTGTTTCGGGGCGACGATCTCGGGCATCGGCAGGCTCACCGGGCCCGGGCGGATCTGACCGCGTTCCTCGATGAAGCGGATGGTGGGGTCGGGCGCGTCGGGGGCGTTGACGAACGACACGAACCGCGAGAGCTTGCCCGGGTCCGACAGCACGCCCGCCCACTCGTCGGAGTAGGTGTCGACGTGGCGCTGCATCGCGGCCTCCAGCTCCTCGGCGATGCCCAGCGAGTCCTCGACGACGACCTCCTTGAGGTGCTCCAGCCCGCCGTCGAGCGACTCCACCCACGCCGAGGTGCGCTGCAACCGGTCGGCGGTGCGCACGTAGAACATCAGGAACCGGTCGATGAGCTGGATCAGCCGCTCGTCGTCGAGGTCGGCGGCCAGCAGCTCGGCGTGGCGCGGGGTGAACCCGCCGTTGCCGCCGACGTAGAGGTTCCAGCCCTTGTCGGTGGCGATGACGCCGAAGTCCTTGCCGCGCGCCTCGGCGCACTCGCGGGCGCAGCCCGACACCGCGGACTTGAGCTTGTGCGGCGAGCGCAGACCCCGGTAGCGCAGCTCCAGGCGGATCGCCATGCTCACCGAGTCCTGCACGCCGTAGCGGCACCAGTCGTTGCCGACGCAGGACTTCACCGTTCGCAGCGCCTTGCCGTAGGCGTGACCGGACTCGAAACCGGCGTCCACCAGCTTCTTCCAGATCTCCGGCAGCTGCTCCACCCGCGCGCCGAAGAGGTCGATGCGCTGCCCGCCGGTGATCTTGGTGTAGAGGCCGAACTCCTTGGCGACCTCGCCGAGCACGATGAGCTTCTCCGGGGTGATCTCCCCACCGGGCACCCGCGGCACCACCGAGTAGGTGCCGTTGCGCTGGATGTTGGCCAGGAACCGGTCGTTGGTGTCCTGCAGCGACGCCTGCTCGCCCTCCAGGATGTGGCCGTTGCCGAGGCTGGCCAGGATCGAGGCCACCGCGGGCTTGCAGATGTCGCAGCCGCGCCCGGAACCGTGCTTGGTGATCAGCTCCGAGAACGAGCCGATGCCGGTGGCCTGCGCGATCTCGAACAGCTCCGCCCGCGACTGGGTGAAGTGCTCGCACAACGCCTTCGAGGTCACCACGCCGCACTCGTTCAGCAGCGTCTTGAGCATCGGCACGCACGAACCGCAGCTGGTGCCGGCCTTGGTGCAGGACTTGACCTCCGGCACGTCGGCCAGGCCGTGCTCGGCGATCGCGCAGGTGATCTCGCCCTTGGTCACGTTGTTGCAGGAGCACACCGTCGCGTCGTCGGGCAGCGCACCCGAGTCCACACCGGACCCGGCGGGCAGCAGCAGCTGCTCCGGCGGCGCGGGCAGCTCGCGGTCCACCAGCGGACGCAGCACCGCGTAGGCGCTCGCGTCACCGACCAGCACCCCG
Organism: Saccharopolyspora sp. ID03-671; assembly: GCF_045278815.1. Classification (NCBI taxonomy): domain Bacteria; kingdom Bacillati; phylum Actinomycetota; class Actinomycetes; order Pseudonocardiales; family Pseudonocardiaceae; genus Saccharopolyspora; species Saccharopolyspora sp. ID03-671. The sequence goes on along the minus strand of NZ_CP134054.1, from coordinate 420,298 downwards.
CCCAGCAGCACCCGGGCGTCGTCGGAGAGCACCAGCTTGGCGTAGGTGCCCGCCGCGTTGTTGGCGTAGACGACCTCCAGCGCGCCCTCCGTGGTGCCGTGCGCGTCGCCGAAGCTGGCCACGTCGACACCGAGCAGCTTGAGCTTGGTCGACATGTCGGCACCCGGGAAGGTGCCCTCGCCGAGCTCCAGCAGCTGATCGGCCACGCCCTCGGCCATCGCGTAGCCGGGCGCGACCAGGCCGTAGCAGCGGCCCTCGACCGCCGCGCACTCACCGATCGCCCACACGCCCTCGACGCTGGTGCGGCAGGCGTCGTCGACGAGGAACCCGCCGCGCTCACCGCGCGCCACACCGGCGATCTCGGCCAGCTCGTCGCGCGGGCGCACCCCGGCGGAGAACACCACCAGGTCGGTGTCGATGACCGTGCCGTCGGCCAGCGTCACACCCGTGACGCGCTCCTCGCCGTCGAGGGACTGCGTGGCCGCGCCGGCGTGGATGGTCAGGCCCAGCTCCTCGACGAGACCGCGCAGCACCTGCCCGCCGCCCTCGTCGACCTGCAGCGGCATCAGCCGGGGCGCCATCTCCACCACGTGCGGGCGCATGCCCAGCAGCCGCAGCGCGTTGGCCGCCTCCAGACCCAGCAGCCCGCCGCCGATGACCACGCCGTCGCGGCCCTCCGTGGCGGCCTCGCGGATCGCATCGAGGTCGTCGATCGTGCGGTAGACGAACGCGCCGGGCAGCTGGTGACCGGGCACCGGCGGCACGAACGGCTTCGACCCGGTCGCCAGCACCAGCGCGTCGTAGGTCAGCGACTCGCCGCTGTCCAGCGTCACCGCGCGGGCACCGGTGTCCACACCGGTCACCGCGGCGTTGAGCCGCAGGTCGACCATCGGGTCGTCGAGGACGTCCTGACCCGTCAGGCTCAGGTCCTCGGCGCTCTTGCCGTCCAGGTAGGACGACAGCCCCACCCGGTCGTAGGCGGGGCGGGGCTCCTCGCCGAGCACGACGATCCGCCAGGCGTTCGCCTCATCGCGATCGCGGAGTGTTTCAACGAGCCGGTGGCCGACCATCCCGTGGCCGACGACGACGAGCGTGCGGGTCATGCCGCGCCCTCCCTTTCTGATTCGATGCGATCCGCCAACGAGCCGCAGAGCCGGCCGACGTCGTCGACGCAGCCCCCGCAGCCGGTGGTCGCCCGCGTTGCCCTGGCCAGCTCGGCGACCGACCGGGCACCTCCGTGCCAGGCGGTGATCAGGGACTTCTTGGTGACGTTGTTGCAGCGGCACAGCACCGCGTCCTCGGGCAGCTCCACCGGAGCGCCCGGCACCGCCGCCGGGGTGCCCAGCAGCAGCGACAACCGGTCCGCGGGCATCGGCAGGTCCCGGTCGTGCAGCTGGCTCACGGCGGCGATCGCGGCAGGGAACCCCAGCAGCACCGCGCCGGAGATCCGCCCGGAGCGCAGCGCGAGCTTGGCGTAGCGGCCCCGCGCCGGATCCGACAGCGTGACGATCTCGGCGTCGGCCGCGCCCAGCGCGCGCACCGAACCGACCGAGACCAGGTCGATGCCCCGGGCCTTGAGCCGCGACACGACCCGGGTCCCGGAGTGCGCCGCGTCGCGACCGGAAGACAGGTGTGCCGCCAGCGCCTCGGCCTGCTCCCAGGCCGCGCCGACCAGGCCGGGCGTGGTGCCGCGGTGCTCGGCGCAGTCGCCGATCGCGTGGATGCGCTCATCGCTGGTGCGCAGCCGGTCGTCGACGACCACACCGCGGTTGACCGACACCCCGGCGCGCTGCGCGAGCGTCACGTTCGGCCACACCCCGGTGCAGGCCACCACCCGCTCGGCCGGGACCTCCTCGCCGTCGCCGAGCCGCAGCACCGGCGCCCGGTACGAACCGGCCTTCACTCCCACCCGCACGTCCACCCCGAGCGCGGTCAGCCGCTCGGCCAGCATCCGGCCGCCGACCTCGTCGAGCTGGCGGTCCATCAGGTGCTCCTCGCGGTGCACCAGGGTGACCCGGTGCCCGCGCGCCAGCAGCGCCCGCGCGGTCTCCACCCCGAGCACACCGCCACCGAGCACCGCGACCGGGCCGGTGCCCTCCACCAGGCGCGCGCAGTCGTCGAGGGTGCGCAGCGCGGTGAGCCGCTCGGCGCCCAGACCCCGCACCTCCGGCACCAGCGGCCGCGCCCCGGTGGCCAGCACCAGCGCGTCGTAGCCGAACTCGCGGCCGTCCTCGGCGCGCACCACCCGCTGCGCCCGGTCGATGTCGGTCACCGCGCACCCGAGGTGCACCTCGGCGTCGAGCTCCGGCAGCGACACCGCGCCGGCGGGCAGCGACCCGTCCAGCACCGAGCCCAGCAGCACCCGGTTGTAGGCGGGCTGCCCCTCGGCGCCGAGCACGGTCACCGGGCCGTCATGGCCCAGCGCGCGCAGGCGCTCGACGAAGCGGTGCGCGGCCGGGCCGTTGCCGACCACGACGACCCGCCCGGCGGTCGGGTTGAGGGCGGTCATGGCGCGACCACCTCCCGCTCCGGTTCCAGGCGCACCGCGCTGACCTTGAACTCCGGCATCCGGCTGCGCGGGTCCAGCGCGTCGGAGGTGAGCAGGTTCGCCCGTCCGTCGCCGGGGAAGTGGAACGGCAGGAACACCGTGTCGGTGCGCATCGTCGGGACCAGGCGCACGGTGGCGACGGTGCTGCCGCGCGGCGAGGTCACCCGGGCCCGCGCGCCCTCGGCCAGCCCCGCGCGAGCGGCGGTGTCGGGGTGGACCTCCACGAACGCCTCGGGAGCCGCCTCGTTGAGCTCGGCGACCCGGCGGGTCTGCGCCCCCGACTGGTACTGCGCCAGCACGCGGCCGGTCGTGGCGGTCAGCGGGAACACCTCGGCCGGGACGTCACCGGCCTCGCGGTGCTCGACCGCGACGAACCGCGCGCGTCCATCGGCGTGGGCGAAACCGTCCAGGAACAGCCGGGGCGTTCCCGGGTGCTCGCCGTCCGGGCACGGCCAGTGCAGCGCCTCCCCGGCGTCGAGGCGCTCGTAGCTGATGCCCGAGTAGTCGGCCTTGCCACCGGCCGAGGCGCGGCGCAGCTCCTCGAAGACCTCGCGCGGCCGGGTGGGGTAGCGGTGCCCGGGCTCGCCCAGCCGGGTGGCGATGCCGTGCAGCACCTCCAGGTCGCTGCGCGCGTGCCCCGGCGGCACCTGCAACCCGCGGCGCCGCAGGACGCGGCCCTCCAGGTTGGTCATGGTGCCCTCCTCCTCGGCCCACTGGGTCACCGGCAGCACCACGTCGGCCAGCTCGGTGGTCTCCGACGGCACGAAGTCGGCCACCACCAGCAGCTCCAGGGCCTTCAGGCGGTCGGTCACGTGGGCGGCGTTGGGCGCCGAGACCACCGGGTTGGAACCGAAGACCAGCAGCGCGCTCGGCCCGTCCTCGGTGCCCAGCGCGTCAAGCAGCTCGTAGGCCGAACGACCCGGGCCGGGCAGCACCTCCGGGCGCACGCCCCACACCTCGGCGACGTGCTCGCGCGCGGCCTGATCGGTGATCATCCGGTAGCCGGGCAGCTGATCGGCCTTCTGGCCGTGCTCCCGGCCGCCCTGGCCGTTGCCCTGCCCGGTCAGGCAGCCGTACCCGCCACCGGGACGACCCGGCAGTCCCAGCGCCAGCGCCAGGTTGATGAACCCCGAGACGGTGTCCACGCCCTTGCTGTGCTGCTCGGCGCCCCGGCCGGTGAGCACGTACGCGCTGCCGGCCTCGGCGAGCATCCGCACCGCCTGGCGCTGCTCGGACACCGGGACGCCGGTGACCCGCTCGACCCGCTCCGGCCACCACGACATCGCCCGCTGCCAGGCGGACTCGAAGCCGCCGGTGCGCTCGGCGATGTAGCCGGTGTCGCTGTGGCCGTCGACGACCGCGATGTGCAGCAGTCCCAGCGCGAGCGCCAGATCCGTGCCCGGCAGCGGCTGCAGGTGCAGCGCCGCCTGCTCGGCCGTGGCCGTGCGGCGCGGGTCGATGACGATCAGCTCCGGCGACCGCAGGTGCTGCATCAGCGGCGGCATCGTCTCGGCCGGGTTCGCCCCGGCCAGCAGCACCACGTCGGCCCCGCCCAGGTCGGTCACCGGGAACGGCAGCCCCCGGTCCACCCCGAACGCTGCGTTGCCGGCCGCGGCGGCCGAGGACATGCAGAACCGGCCGTTGTAGTCGATCTGGCTCGTGCCCAGCGCCAGCCGCGCGAACTTGCCCAGCAGATAGGCCTTCTCGTTGGTGAGACCGCCACCGCCGAACACCCCGATCGCATCCGGGCCGCGCTCGGCCCGGATGCGACCGAGACCCGTGGCGATGGTGTCGAGCGCGATGTCCCAGGACACCGGGACGAGCTCGCCGTCGCGGCGCACCATCGGGTGGCGCAGCCGGTCGGCGACGTCCAGCAGGGACGGAGCGGTCCACCCCTTCTGGCACAGCCCGCCCCGGTTCACCGGGAAGTCCGTCGGGCGCACCGACACCCCGCGCCGCTCGCGCGTGAGCCGGGTGCCGCACTGCAGGGCGCAGTACGGGCAGTGCGTGGCCACGGTTCGAACGTCAGGCACGGCCTGCCTCCGCGGTCCGCTTCTCCGGCCGACCCGCCGGAACCCGACCGGGCTTGAGCGCACCCCGCAGGTACACCGCCCAGGTCACCAGCACGCACACCAGGTAGTAGGCGAGGAACACCATCAGCGCCCCGTCACCGCTGGCCGCGGCGCCGCCGTAGGACGAGCGGAACGCCAGGTTGATGCCCACCCCGCCGAGCGCGCCGATCGCCCCGGCGATGCCGATGACCGCACCGGACAGGCGCCGCGCCTTGGCGAAGGCCGCCACGGCCTCACCGCCGGAGGTCACCTCGTGCTCGGCCTCCTCGGCGTAGACCGCCGGGATCATCTTGTAGGTCGAGCCGTTGCCCAGGCCGGTCAGCAGGAACAGCGCGATGAACGCCGCCACGTACAGCCCGAACGAACCCTGCGCGGAGGCCACCAGCAGCACCGCCACACCGGCGGCCATGAGCACGAAGTTCCACAGCGTCACCCGCGCACCGCCGACCCGGTCGGCCAGCCAGCCGCCCAGCGGCCGCGACACCGACCCCACCAGCGGGCCCAGGAACGTCCAGGACGCCGCCTGGAGCGGGGTGAAGTCGAACTCGGTCTGCAGCACCAGGCCGAACGCGAAGCTGAACCCGATGAACGACCCGAAGGTGCCCACGTACAGCAACGAGATCCACCAGGTGTGCCTGCTGCGGCAGGCCTCGGCCAGCGCGCCCGGCTTCGCCTTGATGGCGTCGACGTTGTCCATGAACAGCGCCGCGCAGATCGCCGACACCGCGATCAGCGGCAGGTAGATCGCCGCCACGTAGGACGGGTGGGTGTTGCCCGCGAAGGCGATCACCAGCAAGCCCACCACCTGGATGGTGGCCACGCCGATGTTGCCGCCACCGGCGTTGAGGCCCAGCGCCCAGCCCTGCAGCCGCTGCGGGAAGAAGATCGTGATGTTGGTCATCGACGAGGCGAAGTTGCCGCCGCCGACACCGGCCGTGGCGCCGATGAGCATGAACACCCACAGCGGCGTGCCCGGCTGCTGCACGAAGTGGAACGCCAGCCCGGCGGGCACCAGCAGCAGCAGCGCGCTGAAGATGGTCCAGTTCCGGCCGCCGAAGCGGGTCACCGCCGCCGCGTAGGGCAGCCGCAGCACGGCGCCCACCAGGTTCGGGGTGATCACCAGCAGGAACTTCTCCGACGCCGTGAACGGCAGTCCGATGTCCGGGCCCATGAACAGGACCAGGACCGACCAGATGCTCCAGATGGAGAAGCCGATGTGCTCGGAGATGATGGAGAAGATCAGGTTCCGGCGCGCGACGTGCTTGCCGGTGGATTCCCAGAGGTCCTCGTTCTCGGGGTCCCAGCCCTCGATCCAGCGGCCTCTCGGGGCCCGTGCGTTCGCAGTCAACGCGGCTCCTCTCAACGGGTTGCCACGAAGGTAGGAACCGCCTGTTTCCCGTTGAATTGCCACGCGTTACCGGCAGGAAAAACGGGCTTCACATGATCGTCCCGCCGCCGGTCAGGAAGGCCGTGATCGGCGACACAGGCCGCCCCCGGTGGCTCGTTCCCGTCCCGCGCCGTGGCACCTTGGAGACGTGACCCAACCTGGCCCGGAGTCCGACGACGGCACGTTCCGGCACGACGAGGGGGCGACCTGGCAACGCGCCCGCCACCTGTTCGGCGCCGCCCGCCGCATCACCGCGCTCACCGGGGCCGGGGTGTCCACCGCCTCGGGCATCCCCGACTTCCGGGGACCCGACGGGGTCTGGACCCGCAACCCGCAGGCGGCGCGGCTCACCGACATCGACAGCTACCTCGCCGACGAGGACGTCCGCGTGCGCGCGTGGCAGGCCCGCGCGGCCAACCCCGCCTGGCACGCCGAACCCAACGCCGCGCACCGCGCGTTCGTCGACCTCGACGCCGCCGGGCGGCTGGGGGCGCTGCTGACCCAGAACATCGACGAGCTGCACCAGCAGGCCGGGCTCGCCCGCGACCGGGTCCTGGAGCTGCACGGCACGATGCGCCGGACCGTCTGCGTGCACTGCGGCGCCACCGGCGCCATGACCGACGCCCTGCAGCGGGTCGCCGACGGCGAGCCAGATCCGGACTGCCGCTCCTGCGGCGGCATCCTCAAGTCCGGGACGGTGTTCTTCGGTCAGGCCCTCGACGCCGAGGTGGTGCGCGAGGCGCGCCGCGCCGCCCTGGACTGCGACCTGTTCCTGGCCGCGGGGACCTCGCTGACGGTGCACCCGGCCGCGGCGTTCGCGGGGATGGCCGCCCGGGCGGGCGCGAAGCTGATCATCTGCAACGCCGAGCCCACCCCCTACGACGACATCGCCGACGCCGTCCTGCGCGGCCCGCTGACCGACGTCCTGCCCGGCCTCGCCGACGCCCCGCTGATCGACTCCGACGAGCCGCTGCGCACCTGGGGAGATCCCACCACCTGGGAACAGATGTGACACGAGTGGTTGACGTTGCAAACGAAACGTTCGTTTCGCGTGGTGCGTCTGGTGCGACAATGCAAAACTGCAGCTGATTGTGACTCCGTTCGGATTAATGTTCGACTCCGAACGGGTGCATCTGCTGGAGGTGACGGGTGTTGTCCACGAAACGAGGCGCGCGCAGGATCGGCGTGCTGGTGCTGCTCGGCGCGGTCGCTCTCAGCGCCACCGGTACCGGCGCGGCGGTCCCGGCACCTCCGCCGAACCCCAGCGACGCCGAGATCCAGTCCGGCGAGGCCGACGCCCAGCGCACCGCGGGCCAGGCCGGTGAGCTCGCCAACCGGCTGGCCGAGGCCGAGTCCCGTCTGGTCGGCCTGCAGTCGCAGGTCGAGGTCAAGATGGAGGACGCCAACAAGGCCCGCGTCGACCTCCAGCGCGCCGAGTCCGCCTACGGCCAGGCCCGCACCGCCGCCGACGCCGCGGCCGCCGAGGCCCGCGCCGCCGCCGGCCGGATCGAGGAGCAGCGCAGCAGGCTCGACCAGTTCGCCGCCAGCAGCTACCGGCAGGGCAGCAGGCTCGGATCGATCACCGCCTACGTCGGCGCCCGCAACCCGCAGGAGATGCTGGAGCGCGCCTCGCTGCTCGACGCCATCAGCGACTCCCAGCTCGACGTCCTCGACGACCTCGAACGCGCCCGCATCGAGAAGGTCAACAAGGACTCGCTGACCCGCGCCGCCCTCGACGAGGCCGAGGCCAAGCGCCAGGCCGCCGACGAGGCCCGCGCGGCCGCCGAGTCCGCCCAGCAGGCGGCCATCCAGGCCCGCACCCAGCAGACCCAGCAGGCCGAGGGGTTGCGCGCGGACCGCGACTCGGTCCAGGCCGAGCTCGACGCCGCCCGGTCGCACGTCTCGGGGCTGCAGGCCCAGCGCGCCGACTACGAGCAGTGGCAGGAGGACAAGGCCCGCGAGGAGCAGGCCGCGGCCGCCCACGCCGCCTCGGCCTCCGAGCACCAGGCGGGCAGCAGCGCCCCGGCCTCCTCCGCCTCCGGCGACGTCGAGGCCGTCATCTCGCGAGCGCTGTCCCAGCTGGGCATGCCCTACGCCTGGGGCGGAGGCAACTCGCGCGGCCCGACGCGCGGCATCCGCGACGGGGGAGTGGCCGACTCCTACGGCGACTACGCCAAGATCGGGTTCGACTGCTCCGGGTTGATGATCTACGCGTTCGCCGCGGCCGGGGTCTCGCTGGACCACTACAGCGGCTACCAGGCCCAGTCCGGCAAGCGCGTCCCGCTGTCGCAGATGCGCCGCGGCGACATGCTGTTCTGGGACGACGGCGGCTCCATCCACCACGTCGCCCTCTACCTGGGCAACGGCAAGATGGTCGAGGCGCCGTACTCCGGTTCCCGGGTCCGGGTGGCCCCGGTCCGCTACAGCGGCATCACCGGGTACGCGGTGCGCGTGCTCTGAACCACCTCGTCGCCAGCGATAACGGGGCGACCTGCGAACATGGGGGAGTGGCGGATTTCGCGGCGGTGGTGCTGGCCGGGGGCCGGGCGAGCAGGCTCGGCGGCGTGGACAAGGTGATGCTCCCGGTCGGCGGCCGCACCCTGCTCGACCGCACGCTCGCAGCGCTCAGCGGTGCCGATCCGGTGGTGGTCGTGGGTCCGCGACGCCCGGCCGCGGCGGGGGTGCGCTGGACGGTCGAGGACCCGGCCGGGGGAGGGCCGCTGGCGGCCGTGGACGCCGGGCTGCGCTGCCTCGACGCCGACGACGGCGTCGTCGCGATCCTCGCGGCCGATCATCCGCATCTCACGCGCGAGACCGTCGCGCGGCTGCGCGACGCGCTGCGCACCGACCCGGAAGCCGGGGGAGCGGTGCTCGCCGAGCCCGGGGGGCGCCCGCAGTGGCTCCTCGGGGTCTGGCGGGTGCGCGCGCTGCGCGATGCCATGCCGTCGGAGGTCCGAAACCGCCCGGTGCGAGCCCTCTTCGAAGCGCTCGACCCGGTTCGCGTCGACGCCACCACAGCTGAGGTGTCCGACGTGGACACCCCCGATGACCTCGACAGAGCGCAGGCCGCCGACTCCTGACCGGGATGATCCCGCAGAGGAGGGGAGCGGCGCGCCGCAAAGTTTTAAGAATGTCTATTGCTTCAGTGTCGAATGAAATCAATGCTCTTCGGGCCGGTCCCGGCACGACGCGCGGAGGCCGAAGCGGCCTCGCTTCACAGCCGTCATACCGGCCATGAGGTTGGGTGGGGGTTCGATGCGCCCCCTCGTGCGCCGTGCGCGGGGGGCGTGCCAGGATCTTGATCGGCCCGACGAGGCCGCATCGACGAGGAGGCTGAGAGTGACCGAGGCCGGCAACGGTGAGAGCGGGGGCGCCGGAGCCGCTGCGGCGCGTCCAGCAGGTCAGGCGGGGACGTCGAGCACCCCGGCGCGCGACGCGCAGCTGCTCGAACGCACCGTCTTCGAGGTCAAGCGGGTCATCGTCGGCCAGGACCGCCTGGTCGAGCGGATGCTGACCGGCTTGCTGGCCAAGGGCCACATCCTGCTCGAAGGCGTGCCCGGCGTCGCCAAGACCCTCGCGGTGGAGACCTTCGCCCGCGTCGTCGGCGGCTCCTTCTCCCGCCTGCAGTTCACGCCCGACCTGGTGCCCGCCGACATCCTCGGCACCCGCATCTACCGGCAGGGCAGCGAGCGCTTCGACGTCGAGCTCGGCCCGGTGCTCGCGAACTTCGTGCTCGCCGACGAGATCAACCGCGCGCCCGCCAAGGTGCAGTCGGCGCTGCTGGAGGTCATGGCCGAGCGGCACGTGTCCATCGGCGGCGAGAGCTTCCCGATGCCCGCGCCGTTCCTCGTGCTGGCCACCCAGAACCCCATCGAGAACGAGGGCGTCTACCCGCTCCCCGAGGCGCAGCGCGACCGCTTCCTGTTCAAGCTCCCGGTCGAGTACCCGACCGCGGAGGAGGAGCGCGAGATCATCTACCGGATGGGCGTCACCCCGCCCGAGCCCAACGGGGTCCTCGACCCCGAGGAGCTGATCCGGCTGCAGAACGTCGCCGCCGGCGTGTTCGTGCACCACGCGCTGGTCGACTACGTGGTGCGGCTGGTGGTCGCCACCCGCATGCCCAACGAGCACGGCCTCTCCGACGTCGCCGGGTGGGTCTCCTACGGCGCCTCGCCGCGGGCGAGCCTCGGCATCATCGCCGCCGCCCGCGCCCTGGCGCTGGTGCGCGGTCGCGACTACGTGCTGCCGCAGGACGTGGTGGACGTGGTGCCCGACGTGCTGCGGCACCGCCTGGTGCTGTCCTACGACGCGCTGGCCGACGGGATCCCGGTGGAGCACATCGTCGGCCGGGTGCTGCAGACCGTGCCGCTGCCGCAGGTCTCGGCTCGTCCGCAGGGCGGACCGCAGCAGCCGGCCCCGGTCGGTCCGGCCGGGCAGCCCGGCTACGGTCAGCCGCCGATGCCTCCGCACCAGTGAGGGGAGGGGCTGACGTGGCGGCACCCGAGCACGACGGCGGTGACCGCCCGGCCTGGGCGCCACCGGCCCTGGACACCGGGCGCATGGAGGTCGCGCTGCGCGCGCTGGAGCTGACCGTGCGCGGCAGGCTCGACGGGCTGTTGCAGGGCAACCACCTGGGCCTGGTGCCCGGACCGGGCAGCGAGCCGGGCGAGGCCCGCAGCTACCAGCCGGGCGACGACGTGCGGCGGATGGACTGGGCGGTCACCGCGCGGATGGCCGAACCGCACATCCGGCAGACCGTCGCCGACCGCGAGCTGGAGACGTGGGTGGCGATGGACCTGTCGCCGAGCCTGGACTTCGGCACCGCCGCGTGCGACAAGCGGGAGCTGGCGGTGGCGGCGCTGGCCGCGGTGATGTTCCTGACCAGCGGTGGCGGCAACCGGATCGGTGCTGTCGTCGACAACGGCACCGGGCAGCACCGGTTGCCGGCGCGCGGCGGTTCGGGTCATGCCCGGGCGCTGCTGAAGAAGGTCGCCGAGACCCCGCGCGCCCCGGAGGGCACGCGGGGGAACCTGGCGGCGCTGCTGGAGTCGCTGCGCCGTCCGCCGCGGCGACGGGGGCTGGCGGTGGTGGTCTCCGATTTCCTGGGTCCGACCGACTGGCAGCGGGCGTTGCGCGGTTTGGGCGCCCGGCATTCGCTGCTGGCGATCGAGGTGCTCGATCCGCGCGACGTGGAGCTGCCGGACGTGGGCACGGTGCTGCTGTCGGATCCGGAGACGGGCAAACGACGTGAGGTGCACACGAGTCCGGTGCTGCGCAAGGAGTTCGCCGCTGCGGCGGCCGCGCACCGCGACGACGTGGCGGGAGTTCTGCGCAGGGCCGGGTGCGCGCACCTGGTGCTGCGGACCGATTCCGACTGGATCGCCGACGTGGTGCGGTTCGTGATGGCGCGCAAGCGAGGCTGGTCCGGCGGAGGAGCTGGGTGATGTTGAGTCTGACCGGGTTCACCGCGCCGTGGTGGTTCCTGCTGCTGTTCGTGGTGGCCGGGCTGGTCGCCGGGTACGTGTGGGCGATGCGCCGGGCTCGGCGCGACACGCTGAAGTTCTCGAACCTGGCGGTGCTGGACCGGGTGGCTTCGGGCAGGCAGGGCTGGTGGAAGCACGTGCCTCCGGCGCTGCTGGGCGTGGCGCTGATCGTGCTGACGGTGGCGCTGGCGGGTCCGACGGCCGAGCAGCGGATCCCGCGCAACCGGGCGACGGTGATGCTCACGATCGACGTGTCGTTGTCGATGAAGGCCACCGACGTGGAGCCGAACCGGTTGGAGGCGGCGAAGGTCGCGGCCAAGGAGTTCGCCGACAAGCTCACCCCGGGCATCAACCTGGGGCTGGTGTCGTTCGCGGGGACGGCGACGGTGCTGGTCATGCCGACGACTGATCGCTCCAGCGTCAAGCAGGCCATCGACACGCTGAAGCTGGCCGAGGCGACGGCCACCGGTGATGGCATCAACGCCTCGATGCAGGCGATCGACTCGTTCGGGAAGATGGTGGGCGGTCCGGCGGGGGCTCCTCCGGCGCGGATCGTGCTCATGGCCGACGGCGGGCAGACGATCCCGCGGGAGATGGACGCGCCGCGCGGGGCGTACACGAAGGCCGGTGAGGCGAAGAAGGCCGGTGTGCCGATCTCGACGATCTCGTTCGGGACCAAGCACGGTTCGATCGAGATCGAGGGCGAGCAGGAGTGGGTCGAGGTCGACGACGAGGCGATGCAGGAGATCGCCCGGCTCTCCGGCGGTGAGTTCCACAAGGCGGCCAGCGCGGAGCAGCTGCGGGAGGTCTACGAGACGCTCGGCGAGCAGATCGGCTACGAGACCAAGCACACAGATGCCAGCAAGCCGTGGTTGGTGCTCGGTACGCTCTGCGCGATCGTGGCGGCCGGGATCTCGTTGTTCGCCGGTCGAAGACTGCCTTAACCGACGACGGGAGCAACGTCGCCTTGAGCACGGCAGCTCGTTTCCTGTGGGAGTTCGTCAAGTCGCCGACCACGACCGCGGCCGTGGGGCCGAGTTCGCGGGCGCTGGCCGAGCAGATGGTGGCCCCGATCCCGTTGACCGGTGATCCGGTGGTCGTGGAGCTGGGGCCGGGCACGGGTGCGTTCACCGAGGTGATCCAGCGGCGGCTGGCGGGCCGGGGCACGCACCTGGCGGTGGAGCTCAACGAGGGTTGGGCGGCCGAGCTGGGCGGCCGGTTCCCGGGCGTGGAGTCGGTGTGCGCCGATGCCCGCCGGGTTCCGGAGCTGCTGGCCGAGCGGGGGCTGGGCCGGGCTGACGTGGTGGTCAGCGGCCTGCCGTGGGTGGCGCACGCCCCGGTCGACGGGATTCCGCTGGTGGAGCTGCTGGCCGGGGTGATGGCTCCGGACGGCGCGTTCACGCAGTTCGCCTACACCTGGACGCGTTGGGCGCCGCCTGCGCGCCGGCAGCACGCGGACCTGCGCGCGACGTTCGAGGAAACGGTCGTCAGCCGCACTGTCTGGCGCAACCTGCCCCCGGCGGTGGTCTACCTGGCCCGCAGACCCCGCTCGGCGTAGCACTAGCCCTCGACTCAAGAACCCCGGTCTTCCCTCGGTCGAAAACCGCGGTTTTCGCGAGACGAAAACCGCGGTTTTCGCGGTCACTGGGAGTGATCGGCCTCGGTGGGGTAGGGATTCCGGGGTGTCGGTCGGGGGTGTTGGCCGCGTGGGGAAGTGCGAAAGGACCGCGGCTGCGGGGTCGGGGCGGTGTTAGTTTTCTGGGATGGCTGATGACGCCGTGGTGTCGGGGCTGGACGAGTTACCGCTGCTGGTGGAGTTGGGGACGGCGCTGCTGTTCTCCAGCTTGATCGGGCTGGAGCGGGAGGTCAGGGCCAAGAGCGCCGGGTTGCGCACGCACGCCCTGGTGGGCGTGGGCGCGGCGTTGTTCATGCTGGTGTCGAAGTACGCCTTCGGTGATCTGCTGGTGTTCGACCGGGTGTCGCTGGATCCGTCGCGGGTGGCGGCGCAGATCGTGTCCGGGATCGGGTTCATCGGCGGTGGGTTGATCTTCGTGCGCCGGGATGCCGTGCGGGGGCTGACGACGGCGGCGTCGGTGTGGCTGGTGGCCGCGGTGGGGATGGCCTGCGGCGGTGGTCTGGTGGTGCTGGCGGCGGCGACGACCGCGGTGCACTTCCTGGTGGCGATCGGGTTCCCGTACCTGCTGCGCGCGGGGCGTCCGGCGTTGCGGGAGCCGCAGGTGGTGCGGGTGGGCTACCTGGACGGTTTCGGGGTGCTGCGCAGCGTGCTGACGATGTGCACGTCGCGCGGGTGGGCGCTGCTGGACCTGCACGTGGAGCGGGAGGATTCCGACGACGAGCAGCGCACGGCGGTGGTGGCGTTGCGGTTGCGGGGGAAGGTGCCGGTGGCGGCGCTGGTGGAGGAGATCAGCTCGTTGCCGGGGGTGTTGCACGCGGCGGCCGGCGACGACGCCGAGACGGGGTTCTAGAGCGAAAGGGGGCTCGGGCCGCTCGGCCCGAGCCCCCGAGCTGGGATCACTGCTGTTCGGCGTCCTTCTTGACCTGCTCCATGTCGAGGCCGCGGGCCTGGCCGACGAGGTCCTCGAAGACGTTCTCCGGCAGGGCTCCGGGCTGCTGGAAGACCAGAACCTTGTCGCGGATGATCGCCAGCGTCGGGATCGACTGGACCTCGAAGGCGGCCGCGAGCTCGGGCTGGGCCTCGGTGTCGACCTTGGCGAAGACGATGTCGTCGTGGTTCTCCGAGCCCTTCTCGAAGACCGGGGCGAATTGCTTGCAGGGGCCGCACCAGTCGGCCCAGAAGTCGATGATGACGAACTTGTCGTCGCCGACGACCTCGTCGAAGTTGTCCTTGGTCAGTTCGACCGTGGCCATGTGGGATCCCTCTTCGCAGACGGTTGGGGGCAGGTCCTCGGGCAACGCGGTGGTTCGACCGAGCATTCCCGCAGGTGGATGTCGCTTGCACCACGCACGTGGTGATCACCTTGGGTGTGGTGCGCCACCGTACTTGTCGTGGGGGCGCGCTGCCACGAACGGGGTGCGCCGGTGTGTAGGCGCGCCACGAGTTTGGGGCGCTTTTTGTGTCAGGAGTCGATGAGCGCTGCCGTGCGCTGAGCGGATAATGTCGCGGCTGAAACGAATCTTGGTGCGTTCGATGGGAGATCCACAGTGGCACGGTCCGTACTGGTGACCGGCGGTAACCGGGGCATCGGCCTGGCGATCGCGAGGGCGTTCGAGGCCGCCGGGGACAAGGTGGCGGTCACGCACCGCGGGTCGGGTGCCCCGGAGGGCCTGTTGGGCGTGCAGTGCGACGTCACCGATCCGGACCAGGTCGCGGCTGCGTTCGACGAGGTGGAGGACGCGCACGGGCGGGTCGAGGTGCTGGTGGCCAACGCGGGCATCACCGACGACACGCTGCTGCTGCGGATGAGCGAGGAGCAGTTCGGGCGGGTCATCGACGCGAACCTGGCGGGTTCGTACCGGGTGGCCAAGCGGGCGGCGAGCAGCATGCTGCGCAACCGGTTCGGCCGGATGATCTTCATCTCGTCGGTGGTGGGGCTCTCGGGTGGTCCGGGTCAGGTCAACTACGCGGCGAGCAAGGCCGGGCTGGTGGGCATGGCGCGGTCGATCGCCCGTGAGCTGGGTTCGCGCAACATCACCGCGAACGTGGTCGCTCCGGGCTATGTGGACACCGACATGACCGATGAGCTGCCGGAGGAACGCAAGAAGGAGATCCTCGGGCAGATCCCGCTGTCGCGGATGGCCAGCCCGGAAGAGGTCGCGGGCGCGGTGCGCTGGCTGGCTTCCGACGACGCCGGGTACGTGACCGGTGCGGTGATCCCGGTCGACGGCGGTCTGGGCATGGGGCACTGACGACTTCGATCGATGTCCGGCACGACGCGGGTGCCGGCCGTCGCGGGTGCGTGGGCGCCTGCGACGGGTGATTTCTGGGAAGGACTTCTCTCGTGAGCGGATTGCTCGAAGGCAAGCGCATCCTGATCACCGGTGTGATCACGGATGCTTCGATCGCGTTCCACGCGGCCAGGGTGGCCCAGGAGCAGGGTGCGGAGGTCGTGCTGACCGGGTTCGGCCGGTTGAGCCTGGTGGAGCGCATCGCCACCCGGTTGCCGAAGCCGGCGCCGGTGCTGGAGCTGGACGTGACCAACGCCGAGCACCTGGAGACGCTGCCGGAGCGGGTGCGCGAGCACGTCGGTGGCCTGGACGGGGTGCTGCACTCGATCGGCTACGCGCCCGCGTCGTGCTTGGGCGGGGACTTCCTGGCGGCGCCGTGGGAGGACGTGTCCACGGCGGTGGAGATCTCGGCGTACTCGTTGAAGTCGTTGAGCACGGCGACCCTGCCGCTGCTGAGCGAGGGCTCGTCGATCGTCGGCATGGACTTCGACGCGCGGGTGGCGTGGCCGGCCTACGACTGGATGGGCGTGGCGAAGGCGGCGCTGGAGTCGACGTCGCGGTACCTGGCGCGGGAGCTGGGGCCGAAGGGCGTGCGGGTGAACCTGGTGTCGGCGGGCCCGGTGCGGACGATGGCGGCCAAGTCGATCCCGGGCTTCTCGGAGCTGGAGGCGGGCTGGGGTGACCGGGCTCCGCTGGGCTGGGACGTCAACGACCCGACCCCGGTGGCGAAGTCGATCTGCGCGGTGCTGTCGGACTGGCTGCCGGCGACGACGGGTTCGATGATCATGGTCGACGGTGGTGTGCACTCGCTGGGGATCTGATCTCGACGAGCGAGGGGGCGACGTTTCCGCGGGGACGTCGCCCCCTCGTCGTGGTGAGGATTCCGTGGTTCACATCGGGTGCGCCCCGGTTGCGCGGGGGTGTTCGCGCGGCGCGATGATGGGGCGGTGAGCTTCGACGCGTTGTTGTTCCTGTCGTTCGGGGGGCCGGAGAGCCCGGAGGAAGTGCGGCCGTTCCTGGAGAACGTGACCCGGGGCCGGGGTGTGCCGCCGGAGCGCTTGGACGAGGTGGCCGAGCACTACCTGCACTTCGGCGGGGTGTCGCCGATCAACCGGCTGAACGAGGACATCATGGCCGCGCTGCGGTCCGAACTGGAGGCCCAGGGCCGGGATCTGCCGGTGTACTTCGGCAACCGCAACTGGCACCCGATGGTGGAGGACACCGTTGCGCGGATGGCCGGTGATGGTGTCGGGCGGGCGCTGGTGTTCGCGACGTCGGCGTGGGGTGGTTATTCGGGCTGCAAGCAGTACCACGAGGACATCGCGCGGGCGCGGGCCTCGGTGGGCGAAGGGGCGCCGGAGCTGGTGAAGCTGCGGCAGTTCTTCGACCACCCGCTGTTCGTGGAGGCCAACGCCGACGCGGTGCGGGCGGCGTTCGAGCAACTGGGGGAGCGGGCCGGGCAGGCGCGGCTGGTGTTCACCGCGCACTCGGTGCCGTTGCGGGCGGACGACCAGCCGGGCGCTGACGGGCGGCCGCAGTGGTATTCGCGGCAGGTCGCCGAGGCCGCGCGGCTGGTGGCCGAGCGGGTGGGTGTGGAGAGCTACGACGTGGTGTGGCAGTCGCGTTCCGGCCCGCCGCAGGTGCCGTGGCTGGAACCCGACATCTGCGATCACATCGAGGACCTGCACGCCAAGGGCGTGGATGCGGTGGTGGTCAGCCCGATCGGGTTCGTCTCCGATCACCTGGAGGTGATCTGGGACCTGGACAACGAGGCCGAGGAAGCGGCGCGGGAGCGGGGGATGGGCTTCGCGCGGGCCGCCACGGCGGGCACCGATCCGCGGTTCGCGAAGATGATCGTGGAGCTGATCGCCGAGCACACCGATGACGCTCCGGTGTGCAAGCTCTCGGAGCTTCGGGCCGCGGGGTCGACGGTCAACGGGGCGCTGTGCGCTCCCGGCTGCTGCTGAGCGCTGGTCGTCGAAGGGGTGCCTTCCGGAGGGGAAGGCACCCCTTTTTTGCGGCGTGGGTCAGGAGTGGGGTGCCTGCTCGGCCAGGACGCGGACCATCTCGGCGACGCAGGCGCGGCGGGCGGCGCGCACGGAGTCGAACAGCGGGCGCAGCGCGTCGGTGCGGGCGCGGATGGCCGAGGCCGACAGAGCGCCGCCGGGGGAGTCCTCGGTGGCCACCCACAGGATGGCCTCGACCTCGGTGGCGCGCTGCAGGATCCGCAGGGTGCGCTGGGGGATGCTCTCCGGCCAGTCCGGGGCGGGTTTGGCGGCGATGGTGCGGGCGATCTCCTCGCGGACGCCGGGCCGCTGCTTGGCGACGCCGAGGTCGATGAGGGCGGTGGCGGCTTCTCGCATGGCCGAGGACATGCCGTGCTCGGCTTCGCCGATGGGCAGGTGCTCGGCGGGCGCGAGGTCGGCGGTGGCGAAGACGGTCCAGCGCAGGACGCCTTCGGCGATGCGTTCGGGGACCAGGCCCAGTCCGGCTTCGGGCAGCACGGCGGCTTCCCCGGTGCGCATGGCGAGCTTGGACAGCGGGCTGGAGCCGTCGAGCCCGCGGGCGTCGCCGGGCACCGGCAGCGCCAGCTGGCCGGTGGAGGCTCCGGCTCTGCGCAGCGCGGCGAGCAGCAGGGCGGGGCCGGCGGGGGTGTCGTCGGGGCCGGGCAGGTCCAGGCGCGCGGCGAGTTCGTCGTCGGCGGCGCGGAACTCCTGCACCTCGCCCCAGGTCTGCAGGGCATCGAGCACGTCGTCCGAGGCGGCCGCGCCGTGCAGCCAGGCGGACGACCAGACAACCAGAGTGGCGCTTGGGCATGGCACGTCGCTAGAGGGTACGGATCGAAAACCCTTGCTGCGTCCCGGGGGAGGTGCGGTGTGACCCCGCCCATGGCGGTGTTGTCGCGGCGTGGCTGCACCGCTGCGGGCCACGATCGGATTAGCGTGTGCGCTCGTGCGGTCGTTTGAGTACGGACGGGATGTCCTGGCGGGTTCGCGGCGCAAGAAGGTGCCGGAGATCCCCGCGGAACCGGGTTTGGTCGTGGAGGATCCGGCCAGCGGGTTCTGCGGTGCGGTGCTGCGGGTGGACAAGGGAAACGTGGTGCTGGAGGACCGGCACGGCAAGCAGCGGTTGTTCCCGATGCGCCCGGCGGCGTTCCTGTTCGAGGGCAGGCCGGCGACGCTGGTGCCGGTGCCCGCGAGCGCTCCGGCGGCGGCGAAGCGCTCGGCGTCGGGGTCGGTGAAGGTGGAGGGCCTGCGGGCCCGCACGGCGCGCGGCAGCCGGATCTGGGTCGAGGGCATTCACGACGCGGAGCTGGTCGAGCGGATCTGGGGTCACGACCTGCGCGTGGAGGGCGTGGTGGTCGAGCCGCTGCACGGTGTCGACGACTTGCCGGGTCTGCTCGCGGAGTTCGGGCCGGAGCCGGGGCGCCGGGTGGGGGTGCTGGTGGACCACTTGGTGGCGGGCAGCAAGGAGTCCCGTCTGGTGGAGGGCATCACCGACGAGCACGTGATGATCACCGGGCACCCGTTCGTCGACATCTGGGAAGCGGTCAAGCCCGCGGCGGTGGGCATCCGGGAGTGGCCTGCTGTGCCGCGCGGTGAGGACTGGAAGACCGGCGTGTGCGCGCGGCTGGGCTGGGGTGAGCCCGCTGAGGGGTGGCGGCGCGTGCTGGCCGGGGCGAGCGGGTTCCGGGACGTGGAGACGCCGCTGCTGACGGCGGTGGAAGAGCTGATCGATTTCGTGACCGCTGACGGGTGAGACCGGGTCACGCCTTGATCACGCACCGCGAAAAGCCGGTGCGACCTGGCACGCTCGTGCCACGATGGGGCCATGACTCCTGCGCTGCTGTGGCTGATCGCCGGGGTGCTGCTGGTCGGTGCTGAGGCCCTGTCCGGGGACTTCGTGCTGGTCATGCTCGGCGCCGCGGCTCTGGGGGCCGCGGGGAGTTCGGCGCTGGGGATGCCGTTGGGCGTGGACGTGGCGGTGTTCGCGGTGCTCGCGCTGGGGTTGGTTCTGCTGGCGCGTCCGGCGATCAAGCGGCGGATGAACCAGACCGAGCTCAAGACGAACGCCGACGCCCTGGTCGGGAAGCACGCCCAGGTCGAGTCCGCAGTGGACGCGCACGGGGGTCGGGTCCGCATCGACGGCCAGGTGTGGTCGGCGCGGGCTCTGGACGAGACCCAGGTTATCGAGGTCGGCCGCACGGTCACCGTCGTGGAGATCGCGGGCGCCACGGCAGTGGTGTGGGCCGAACCGTGAGGAGATGAGGCTCTGTGGGGATGGCCGAACTGATCGTGCTGGTGGTCGTGGTGCTGCTGGTGCTCATCGTGGTGGTCAAAGCGGTGATGGTGGTGCCGCAGGCGCAGTCGGCGGTGATCGAGCGGCTGGGCCGGTTCCGGACGGTGGCGCAGCCGGGGCTGAACATGCTGGTGCCGTTCTTCGACCGGGTGCGGGCGCGCATCGATCTGCGCGAGCAGGTCGTGTCGTTCCCGCCGCAGCCGGTGATCACCCAGGACAACCTGACCGTCTCGATCGACACGGTGGTCTACTTCCAGGTCACCGATGCGCGGGCGGCGGTCTACGAGATCTCCAACTACATCGTGGCCGTCGAGCAGCTGACCACCACGACGCTGCGCAACGTGGTCGGTGCGATGAGCCTGGAGGAGACGCTGACCTCGCGGGACGCGATCAACACGCAGCTGCGCGGGGTGCTCGACACCGAGACCGGCCGGTGGGGCATCCGGGTGGCGCGGGTGGAGCTCAAGGCGATCGATCCGCCGCCGTCGATCAAGGACTCGATGGAGAAGCAGATGCGCGCCGACCGGGAGAAGCGCGCGATGATCCTCAACGCCGAGGGCACCCGGGAGTCGGCGATCAAGACCGCCGAGGGGCAGAAGCAGTCGGCGATCCTGGCGGCCGAGGGTGAGAAGCAGGCCGCGATCCTGGCCGCCGAGGCCGACCGGCAGTCGAGCATCCTGCGGGCGCAGGGTGAGCGGGCCAGCCAGTACTTGAAGTCGCAGGGTCAGGCCAAGGCGATCGAGAAGGTCTTCGCGGCGGTCAAGCGGTCCAAGCCGACCCCGGAGCTGCTGGCCTACCAGTACCTGCAGACGCTGCCGGAGATGGCTCAGGGCGACGCGAACAAGGTGTGGATGGTGCCCAGCGATTTCGGCAAGTCGCTGGAGGGTTTCGCGCGGATGCTCGGTGCTCAGGGCGAGGACGGGGTGTTCCGCTACGAGCCGCCGCAGGAGAGCACCCACGCCCCGCCTGCCGAGGACGTGGAGGACTCGGTGCAGTCCTGGTTCGACACCTCCACCAACCCGGAGGTGGCCGAGGCGGTGCGCGCCGCGGAGGCGGTGGCCCGCAAGGAGGTTCCGCCGGCCAACGTCTCCCAGCCCCCCGAGCAGGGTTAGGGGCTGTTCGGCGTCGTTCTGTTCAGGGGTGCGTCCCGGTGCCGGTCATCCGGTGCCGGGACGCGCTTGTTGGGTGGGGACGTCCAGCGGGGTGAAGGGTTGGGCGCCGGTGGGGGCGGCGGTGTAGGTCGCCGCCGCGCCCAGGGCGAGGCCGTGGGGGTCGCGCAGGACGCTGAACATGCCGGGGAAGACCCGGATCCGGCCGTCGTGGCAGACCACGGGCAGGTGGACGGCCGTGCCCTCCAGCCCTGACTCGCCGGTGTCCATCGCCCGGTGGAAGCCGGCCCAGTGGGCCTGCCGGTAGTCGCCGGGCACGATCAGGTCGAGGCTGGCGCCGAGGGCTTCGGTGCGCGGGTGGCCGAAGAGGTCTTCGGCGATGTCGTTGAGGTGGACGATCGTGCCGCTGCGGTCGGCGACGATGACGGCGGCCGTCGGGTGTTCGTTCATGGGCCGATGATGCGGCCGGTCCAATCCGAGCGCCTTTCGAGAACGCACTCGTCACTTGATTTCCTTTGTGATTTCAGTGGTCGCCGAAATCAATGCTCCGCATCGCAGCTCAGCACGCACGTCACCGAAAAGACCCGGCTTCAGGCCTCGGTGGAGGGGTCGAGGTAGGGGCCGCCTGCGATGCCGAGCGCGCGGACGGTGCCCAGCAGGTGCTCGCGCAGCAGGGTCTTGGCCTGCTCCGCTTCGCCTGCGGCGAGGGTGTCGGCCAGGGCGCCGTGCTGGTGGGTGATGCGCTCGCGCGCCGAGTGGGTGCGGGCGGTGGCGGTGATGCGCATCTGCTTGTCGCGCAGGGTGTTGTAGAGGTCGGTGACGACCGGGTTGCCCGCGGCGCTGACGAGCGTGGCGTGGAAGGCCCGGTCGGCGACGTGCATCTCGGCGTCGCTGAGGTCGGTGCCGTCGCAGGCGGGGTGGTCGGCCAGTTCGCGGCCGATGGCGGCCATCGCCTCGGCTCCTTCGATGGCGAGCTTGTCGATGGCGAAGCTCTCCAGGGCCAGGCGGGCCTCGATCACGGCGCGGGCCTCGCCGGCGCCGACGGGCACGACCAGGGCGCCGCGCTTGGGGTAGAGCTTGAGGAAGCCCTCCGATTGCAGCCGCAGGAACGCCTCGCGGACGGGTGTGCGCGACATCTGCAGGGCGTTGGCCACTTCTCCCTCGCTGAGCAGCTCGCCGTCGGGAAAGCTGCCGTCGAGGAGTCCTGACTTGACGTGCTGGTACGCGCGGTCGGCTGCCGGCGTTTCGGATGCTGTTGCGCTCGACACGTGAGCATCCTACTTCCACCCCTCTTGTATCTATGATGGATACAAGTCTTTTTTCTTCGGGAGGGGTAGCACGTGTCCACGACAGTCGAAGCCGCGCCGCCGCACCGGGCGAGCGCCGGGCCGGGCGGGTCGTCCAGGACGGCCTGGCTGGTCTGGGGCGTGGGAGCGCTGTGCTACTGCGCAGCGCTGTTCCACCGCGCCGGGCTGGGTGTGGCCGCACCGGAGGCCGTGCAGCGCTTCGACGCCGGACCGGGCGTGCTCGCGATCTTCTCCGCCCTGCAGCTGGGCGTGTACCTGGTGCTGCAGATCCCGGCGGGGCTGCTGGCCGACCGGCTCGGACCCCGCAAGGGCATCACCGGCGGCATGGTCGCCCTGGCGGTGGGCTCGGCGGTGTTCGCGCTGAGCGGGTCGATCGTCGGCGGCATCGCCGGGCGGATGCTCATCGGCTTCGGTGACGCGTTCATGTTCACCAACGTGCTGCGGCTGGCCGCGCACTGGTTCCCGCCGCAGCGCTACGGCAAGGTCGCGGCGTTGACCGGGCTCGCGGGCGGGCTCGGGCAGGTCGTCTCGACGTTGCCGCTGAGCCTGTCGCTGCACTCGCTGGGCTGGGTTCCCACGTTCCTGGGCGCGGCGGCGCTGACCGCGGCTCTGGGCCTGGCCGCGGCGCTGATCATCCGCGACCGCGACACCTCCGCCCCGGCTCCTGCCCCGGAGGAGGACGAGCCGGTGGGTGAGCGGATCGTCCACAGCCTGCGGGCGGTGATCGCTCAGCGCGGGACCGGACACTCGTTCTGGACGCACTTCGTGCTCATGGCGCAGTTCGTCGCGATCACCACGCTGTGGGGCGGGCCGTGGCTGGGTGAGGCGCAGGGGCGCGGTCAGTCCGAGGTCGGGTCGTTGCTGCTGCTGAGCGTTCTGGGGTTCATCGCGGGGTCGTGGTTGGCCGGGCAGTACGTCTCGGGCCGTCCGCGTCGTCGTGAGCGCTACACGCTGGGGTTGTCGGTGATGGTCGTGGTGGTGTGGTCGGTCATGGTCGGTTGGCCGGGCGCGGTGCCGCTGCCGGTGCTGGTGGTGGCGCTGCTGGCGATCGGTGTGGCCGGGGGTGCGGCGATGCTGGCCTTCGACGGGGCGCGGATGGCCAACGCCGAGCACCGCTCCGGTACTGCCACGGGTGTGGTGAACATGGGTGGTTTCAGCGCTGCGGTGCTGATCCAGCTGCTGGTCGGTGGGGTGTTGGAGCTCGTGTCGGGTCTGGATCCGGCGGTGGGGTACCGGTGGGCGTTCACGCCGGTGCTGGTGCTGCTGGTGATCGGGACCGGTGCGCAGTGGTGGTTGCGCGACCGCTCTCGTCGGTGAGCGCGCGGCGTTAGCCTCGGGTCGGTGGCCGGCGCATCAGGCCGGCCCCGGCTTGCGAGGTGGTGAGGGCGTGTCGGGCTGGCGGTTGAGCAACCTGGTCGGCGGTGAGTCGGTTCCCGCGGTCGGTGGGGAGGCGTTGGAGCTGGTGGATCCGAGCACCGGTGAGGTGTGCGGGTCGGCTCCGCTGACGCGGTGGGCGGATGTGGATGCGGTGATGCCGGTGGCCGCGGCGGCGTTCGAGTCGTGGTCGCAGTCGACGCCGCGGCAGCGTCAGGAGGCGTTGCTGGGGTTGGCGGGTGCGGTGGAAGCGCGGGCCGAGGAGCTGGTGCTGGCCGAGTGCCGGGTGACGGGCAAGCCGTTCGAGGTGGTGCGCGGCCGGGAGTTGCCGTGGGCGGTGGATCTGCTGCGGTTCTACGCGGGTGCGGCGCGGGCGGAGCCGGGCACGGCGGGTGGGGAGTTCGTGGCGGGGTGCACGTCGTTCACGCGGCGGGAGCCGATCGGGGTGTGCGCGGCGGTGACGTCGTGGACGCATCCGCTGGTGCAGGCGGCGGCGAAGATCGGGCCTGCGGTGGCGGCGGGCAACGCGGTGGTGCTCAAGCCGGCGGAGACGACGCCGGTGAGCGCGGTGCTGGTGGGTGAGTGGGCGGGTGAGTTCTTGCCGCCGGGGGTGCTCAACGTGGTGTGCGGGGATCGGGACAGCGGTCGGGCGTTGGTGGCGCACGAGGTGCCGGGGATGTTCTCGATCACCGGGACGGTGCGGTCGGGGATGGAGGTGGCGGGTTCTGCGGCGGTGGATTTGAAGCGGGCGCATCTGCAGTTGGGTGGGAAGGCGCCTGCGGTGGTGTTCGCCGATGCGGATCTGGGGTGTGCGGCTGAGGGGATCGCGGCGGCGGCGTTCGGCAACGCGGGGCAGAGTTGCACGGCGGCGAGCCGGGTGTTGGTGGAGGAGGGTGTGCGGGAGGAGTTGTTGGGGCGGTTGGTGGAGTGCGCGGGTCGGTGGCGGCCGGGTCCGCCGCAGGACGTGGATGCGGCGTTCGGTCCGCTCAACAGCGCGGGTCAGCTGGAGTGGGTGTTGGACCGGTTGGCGCGGTTGCCGGAGGGGGCTCGGGTGGTGGCCGGTGGGCGGCGTCGGGGTGAGCGGGGTTTCTTCTTGGAGGCCACGGTGGTCGACGGGGTCGATCAGGGTGATGAGTTGGTGCAGCACGAGGTGTTGGGGCCGGTGGTGACGGTGCAGTCGTTCTCGGGTGAGGACGAGGCGGTGTCGTTGGCCAACGGGGTGCGGTACGGGTTGACGGCGAGCGTGTGGACGCGGGATCACGGTCGGGCGATGCGGATGTCGCGTCGGTTGCAGGCGGGCACGGTGTGGATCAACACCCATGACGTGCTGGTGGCGGAGATGCCGCACTCGGGTTTCAAGCACTCGGCGTCGGCGCGGGATTTCGGGGTGAACGGGTTGCAGGACTACACGCGCATCAAGCACGTGCTCTCGGCGTGGGAGTAGTGGTTCTGGGCCAGGGGTGGGTGTGTTCGTAGGCGTGGGCTGCGCGCAGGACGGTGGCGTCGGCGTGGCGGGGGCCGATGATCTGCAGGCCGATGGGCAGGCCGTCGTCGGTGCGGCCGCAGGGGATGCTGGCGGCGGGTTGCTGGGTCATGTTGAACGGGTAGGTGAACGGGGTCCAGGTGGTCCAGCGGTCTCCGTCGGTGGGGGATTCGCGGCCGGCGTCGAAGGCGGGGATGGGGACGGTGGGGGTGAGCAGGAGGTCGTAGGTCTGGTGGAAGGCGGCTGTGCGCTGGCCGAGGAGCATGCGGGTGTTGGTGGCTTCGAGGTAGTCCTGGGCGCTGTAGGTGAGGCCTTGGCGGCAGATGTCGGCGAGGCCGGGGTCCAGGAGGGCGCGTTGGTCGTCGGTGAGGTGTTCGGTGGCTTTGGCGGCTCCGGCGAACCACAGGACGTGGAAGTCCTCGCGGGGGTCGGTGATGCCGGGGTCGGCGGCTTCGACGTGGGCGCCGAGTTCTTCGAAGGCGGTGGCGGCGCGGGTGATGGCGTGGGCGATCCGGGGGTCGACGGGGGTGTTGAAGCCGAGGTCGAGGCTGACGGCGATGCGCATGCCGGTGAGTGAGCCGCCGAGGTGGTCGAGGAAGGAGTCGGTGGGTGCGGGCAGGGCGGACCAGTCGCGGGGGTCGGGGTGGGCGAGGACGTCGAGCATGAGGGCGGTGTCGGTGACGGTGGTGGTCATGGGTCCGGCGTGGGAGAGGGTGCCGAAGGGGCTGGCCGGGTAGAGGGGGATGCGTCCGTAGGTGGGTTTGAGGGTGGTGATGCCGCAGAAGGCGGCGGGGATGCGGACGGATCCGCCGCCGTCGGTGCCGAGGGCCAGGGGTGCCATGCCGGTGGCCACGGCTGCGGCGGCGCCGCCGGAGGAGCCTCCTGTGGTGCGGGTGGTGTTGTGGGGGTTGCGGGTGATGCCGTGGCGGGGGCTGTCGGTGACGGCTTTCCAGGCGAGTTCGGGGGTGGTGGTCTTGCCGACGATGACGGCGTTGTGGGCGCGCAGGTGTGCCACGGCGGGGGCGTCTTCGGTCCAGGGGCCTGCGGGGTCGATGGTGCGGGAGCCGCGCAGGGTGGGGTGGCCTTCGGTGAGGAAGAGGTCCTTGACGGAGGTGGGGACGCCGTCGAGGCGTCCGGCGGGTTGGCCTTGGTGCCAGCGCTTCTCGGATTCGCGGGCGGCTTGCAGGGTGGTTTCGGGGTCGAGGTGGCAGTAGGCGTTGATGGCGTGGTCGTGGTCGTCGATGCGCTGCAGGACGGCTTCGCAGGCTTCGACGGGGGAGAGGGTTCCGGCGGCGTAGGCGGCCAGCAGTTCGGTGGCGGGCAGCTCGGTGGGCTGGGTGTGGGCCATGGCGTCTCCGGTGGGTGGTGTCAGGTGGTGACGTAGCCGCGGTGCTTGTCGACGACGTTGCGCAGGTCGGTGCCGCGGGTGAAGGCGCGGAGGTTGTGCAGGAAGAGGTCGACGAGTTCGTCGGTCCAGCCGAGGGTGTCGCCGGACATGTGCGGGGAGATGAGCACGTTGGGCATGTCCCACAGGGGTGAGTCGGTGGGCAGCGGTTCGGTGTCGAAGACGTCGAGGGCGGCTCCGGCGATCTGGCCGCGTTGCAGGGCGGTGACCAGGGCGGGTTGGTCGACGTGCTCGCCTCGGCCGACGTTGATCAGCCGGGCGGTGGGGCGCATGGCGGCCAGCACGTCGGTGTTGATGAGCCCGTGGGTTTGGGGTGTGAGGGGTGCGGCGCAGATGAGGAAGTCGAATTCGCCTGCGACGCGGGCGAGTTCGTCGGAGGGGTGGATGTCGCCGAAGTCGGGGTCGCCGGTGCGGGCGGTGCGTCCGGCGCCGGCGACGTGGACTCCGGTGGCGGTGAGCTGGCGGGCGATGGCGCGGCCGATGGGGCCGGTGCCGATGACGAGTGCGGTCTTGCCGGCGAGGCGGTCGGTGACGCGGTGCTGCCACTGCTTGCGGTCCTGCAGGCGCAGGGTGGTGTGCATGTCCTTGGTGAAGGTCAGCGCGGTGCCCAGGACGTATTCGGCGATGGGTTGGTCGAACACGCCGCGGGAGTTGGTCAGGGCGATGTCGGAGTCGCGGAGTTCGGGGAACAGCAGGCGGTCGACTCCGGCGCTGGCGGCGTGGATCCAGCGCAGCTGGTCGGCGTGGGGCCAGGCGTCGGCGATGGCCTGGGAGCGGAAGGCCCACACGAACATCGCGTCGGTGCCGGGCAGGGCCTTGGGCAGCTCGTCGCCGGTGGCGTAGCGCAGTTCGGCGTGCTCGGCGATGCGGGCCATTTCGGCGGGGGCGTCGCCGTCGTGGAGGACGACGACGGTGGGGCGGGTGTGGATCATGCCGTTGACCTTAGGTCCGCAGGGGTGGTGGGTGATCGTCTCCCACGCCGGTTGCGCGCGTGTTTCCCCCGGTGCGGGGCATGCGAAAGGGGGTTTGGGAGAAGGCATTGACACGCTAGGAACGGTTCGTAGGATTGTCAACAATCCACTGGGCGACGGCGGTGCCGGAACGCCGGGGGGAGTCCACCGGATCATCACCGCAGGAGGAGTGGATCGATGCCCAGGTACCTGTCGATCACGCTGGAGAAGCGCGGCGTGTCGTGCGTGGCGGAACTGCTCGATGCTGACGCGCCCCGCACTTGCGAGGCGGTGTGGAACGCGCTGCCTCAGGTCGGGCCCGTGCACCACGCCAAGTACGCGCGCAACGAGATCTACACGATGGTCCCGCGCTTCGCCGTCGACGAGCCCGGGCAGGAGAACCCGACGGTCACCCCCATCCCGGGTGATGTCGTCTACTTCTCCTTCCCCGGCGGCATGCTGGACCGGGAGTTCAAGCAGGACAAGGGGATCGAGGGGCTGCCGGGGGTGATCGACCTGGCGATCTTCTACGGGCGCAACAACCTGCTGCTCAACGGCGACGTGGGCTGGGTGCCCGGCAACGTCTACGCCACGATCGTCGAGGGGCTGGCCGAGATGGCCGAGGCCTGCAACGACGTGTGGCGTTCGGGCAGCGTCGGCGAGACGCTGCGCTACGACAGGTACGAGCGGTAGGGGCGCGGCCATGCTGCCCGAAGACTTCCTCGGCGCGATGCCGGGGCCTGCGGCCCAGCGGGGGATCGGGGTGATCGCCCCGTTCGACCTGGCGCTGGACCGCGAGCTGTGGCGGTGGGTGCCCGAGGAGGTGTCGCTGCACGTGACCCGCACCCCGTTCGTGCCGGTGCCGGTGAGCGTGGAGCAGGCGAACCTGGTCTCCGACGAGGCCGCGGTGCACGCGGCCACCCGCGACCTGCTCGTGCCCGAACCGGAGGTGGTGGTCTACGCGTGCACCTCGGGCAGTTTCGTCGACGGTGCGGGCGGGCAGCGCCGGCTGGTGGAGGTGATGCGCGCGGCGGGCGCGCCGGAGGCGGTGACGACCTCGGGTGCGCTGGTGGAGGCCCTGGAGGCGCTGGGGGTGGGCAGCGTCGCGATCGCCACCCCTTACGTCGTGAGCATCACCGACCGGCTGCGGGCGTTCCTCGGCGAGCACGGCATCGGGGTGGTGGCCAGCGAGGGCCTGGGTTTGCCGGGCCGGATCTGGTCCACCCGGTACAGCGAGGTGGTCGAGATCGTGCGCGCGGCCGATCGGCCCGAGGCCGAGGCGGTGTTCATCTCGTGCACGAACCTGCCCACCTACGACCTCATCGGTCCGCTGGAGCAGGAGCTGGGCAAGCCGGTGCTGACCGCCAACCAGGTCACGATGTGGGCGGCGCTGCGGGCGATGGGGCTGGCCGCGGTCGGGGTCGAGCAGCGGTTGCTGCACGCCGTGGACGCCTCGGCCGCCTAGCTGGTCAGCACGTGACCGGACCGTAAAGAAGACATCACGAACTCTCCACCGGCCGCGGCCTCTGCGATAACATTGTCAACAATCGACACCCGGTTTTCGGGTGGCAGAGGTCGTGGTCGTTGGACGTGACAAGCACAGGATGGAGCTCCCCGGTGCCGCACACCGCAGGAATTCTGTATCCCGGTTTCAGCGCCGAAGACGACTACCCCACCTTGCAGCGCCTGCTGGGCCCCGAGGTGCGGCTGCCGCTGGTGCACACGCTCATGCGCGAGGACGCTCACCGCGTCGACGCGCTGCTGGACGTGGGCTCCGAGCAGGTCCTGGCCGACGGTGCCCGCGCACTGGGCCCGGTGGACTCGGTGATCTGGGCGTGCACCTCGGGCAGTTTCGTCTTCGGTTGGGACGGGGCGCGCGAGCAGGTCGACAAGCTGCGCGCGGTGACCGGGGTGCCCACCTCCAGCACGTCGTTCGCGTTCGTCCACGCCGCCGCGCGCCTCGGGCTCTCGCGGGTGGCGGTGGCCGCGACGTACCCGGCGGAGGTGGCGGCCCGGTTCGTGGAGTTCCTGCACGCCGCCGGCCTGGACGTGGTGGACGTGGCGGCCAGGGGCATCGTCACCGCCGCCGAGGTCGGCACGCTGGGGCGCGAGGCGGTGCTGGAGTTCGCCGCGGCCCACGATCACCCCGACGCCGAGGCGCTGCTGCTGCCGGACACGGCGCTGCACACCGCGGCGTGGCTGGAGGATCTGGAGGCCCGGGTGGGCAAGCCGGTGCTGACCGCCAACCAGGTCAGCGCGTGGGAGGCGGTGCGGCTGGCCGGTGACGACCGGCCGCGACGAGGATTGGGAACGCTGTTCGCGACCGCACCCGGTGCGTGAGCGGCGTTCGAGGATGCGAGGAAATGGTGAGCGCAGTGCTCGGGACCGAGGAGCAGAACCAGCAGCCCGGTGAGCTGGAGCCGGTGCAGCGCAAGTCCACGGCGGCGATCGTGGCCGATCAGCTGCGCGCGGCGATCATGTACGGGTCGTTGCCTCCGGGGTCGCAGCTGGGTGAGGCGGAGCTGGCGCAGCGGTTGGGTGTGAGCCGGGGGCCGTTGCGGGAGGCGATGCAGCGGCTGGTGGCCGAGGGGTTACTGCGCAGCGAGCCGCATCGCGGGTTGTTCGTGATGGATCTCGACACCGATGACGTCGCCGACATCTACCTGGCGCGGCTGGCGGTGGAACGCGCGGCGTGCGAGCAGATCGTGCGTCATCACCGGGTGGAGGCGGTGGCGGAGCTGACCGCGGCCCAGTCGCGGATGGTGGCCGCGGCGGGCAAGGGCGATGCCATCGAACTGGCCGACGCCGACCAGGAGTTCCACGAAACCCTGGTGCGCGTGTCGGGCAGCGCCCGGCTGCAGCGCATGGCCCAGACGCTGCTGGTGGAGAAGCGCATGTGCCTCACGGCGCTGCAGGACAAGTACCACGCCGACATCCAGGCCCTGGTCGACGAGCACCGAGGTCTGGTGGACGCCATCGAAGCAGGAGACGAGGCGTTGTTGCTCTCGCGCCTGGAGGGCCACATGAACGACGCCCTGGACCGACTCAACGGCTCCCTCGCCGAGTAGCAGCACTCCACGAGGAATCCGCTCAACACGACGCGGACATGACGAAGCCCCCGCTCTCTTCGAGTGCGGGGGCTTCGTCGTTGCGGTGGTCGGCGGTCACAGGCCGCCGATGGAGATGTACTTGGGTTCGAGGAATTCGTCGATGCCGAGCCTGCCGCCTTCGCGGCCGAGGCCGGAGGCCTTGACGCCGCCGAAGGGGGCGGCGGGGTTGGACACGATGCCCTGGTTGAGGCCGACCATGCCGGTGTCGAGGGCTTCGCTGACGCGCAGGCCGCGCTGCAGGTTCTGCGTGAACAGGTAGCTGACCAGGCCGTACTCGGTGTTGTTGGCCTTGTCGATGGCCTCGCGCTCGTCGGTGAAGGTGGTGATGGGCGCGACCGGGCCGAAGATCTCCTCGGAGGCCATCCGCGCGCCCTCGGGCACGTCGGTGAGCACGGTGGGGGTGTAGAAGTAGCCGTCGCCGCCGTGGGCCTGGCCGCCGGTGACGACCTGGGCTCCCTGGGCGATGGCGTCGGAGACCAGGTCGGTGACCTTGCCGAGCTGCTTGGCGTCGATGAGCGGGCCGACCTGGACGTCGTCGGCGACACCGCGGCCGATGGTCAGGGCCGACATGCGTTCGGCGAGCTTGTCGGAGAAGGCCGGTGCGATGTCGGCGTGGACGTAGAAGCGGTTCGCGGCGGTGCAGGCCTCGCCGATGTTGCGCATCTTGGCCTGCATGGCGCCTTCGACGGCGGCGTCGAGGTCGGCGTCGTCGAAGACCAGGAACGGGGCGTTGCCGCCGAGTTCGAGGGAGACCTTGAGGACCTGCTGGGCGGACTGCTCGATGAGCTTGCGGCCCACGGCGGTGGAGCCGGTGAACGAGAGCTTGCGGGCGCGCGGGTCGCGGATCATGGGTTCCATGACGCCGCCGGCGTCGGCGGCGGTGACGACGTTGAGCACGCCGTCGGGCAGGCCGGCTTCGCGGAGGATGTCGGCCAGGGCCAGCATCGACAGCGGGGTCTGGTGGGCGGGTTTGATGATCGAGGTGCAGCCGGCGGCGATGGCGGGGCCGATCTTGCGGGTGCCCATGGCCATCGGGAAGTTCCACGGGGTGATCAGCAGGGCGGGGCCGACGGGCTGGCGGGTGATCAGGAACCGGCCCGCGCCGTTGGGCGGGACGGCGTAGTCGCCGCCGATGCGCACGGCCTCCTCGGCGAACCAGCGGAAGAACTCCGCGGCGTAGGTGATCTCGCCGCGCGCCTCGGCCAGCGGTTTGCCCATCTCGAGGGTCATCAGCAGCGCGAGGTCTTCGCGGCGGGAGATGATGATCTCGTAGGCGCGGCGCAGGATCTCGCCGCGTTCGCGCGGCGGGTGGGAGGCCCAGTCGGCCTGGGCGTCGTGGGCGGCGGCCAGGGCGGCCAGGGCGTCGTCGGGGGAGGCGTCGGCGACCTGGCACAGGGTGGTGCCGGTGGCGGGGTCTTCGACGTCGAAGGTGCGGGCGTCGGTGGCGTCGCGCCACTTGCCGCCGATGAGCAGTTGCTTGGGGGCGGCCTCGACGACGGTCGCCTCGCGGGGGTGCGTTGGGGTGGTGGTCATCGCTGAGCGGACCCTCCTGGGTGTCGACGGTTCCTCGATTGCCAACCTAGACCGCTTCGGTGGTGGACACCGGGTGTTGCTGATGGTTGCATGACTGCCTAGATTGTCAACAATCCTACATTCCGCACGCTTGGAGTCGATCATGACGGAGCTCTCCCCGGCGCTCAAGCAGGCGACCCCGGTGCTGGCCGCGCGCGGCGAAGGGGTCTACCTCTACGACACCGACGACCGCCCGTACCTGGACTTCACCGCCGGCATCGGCGTCACCAGCACCGGACACTGCCACCCGCGCGTGGTCGAGGCCGCCCAGCGCCAGGTGGGCACCCTCATCCACGGCCAGTACACGACCGTGATGCACCAGCCGCTGCTGGCGCTGACCGAACGCCTCGGCGACGTCCTCCCGCAGGGGCTGGACCGGGTGTTCTACGTCAACTCCGGTAGTGAAGCGGTCGAAGCCTCGGTTCGGTTGGCGCGACACGCCACCGGACGGGCCAACATCATCGCCTTCCAGGGTGGTTTTCACGGGCGCACGATGGGCGCGGCCGCGCTGACCACCTCCGGGGTGAAGGTGCGCGCCGGCATCGGGCCGATGATGGGCGGGGTCGTGTTCTCCCCGTTCCCCGAGGCCTACCGGTGGCGCTGCACCGCGGAGGAGGCCGTGTCGCGGGCGCTGGCCGAGTTCGACCAGCTGCTGCTGACCCAGACCAGCCCGCGCGACACCGCCGCGATCATCGTCGAGCCCGTGCTCGGCGAAGGCGGCTACATCCCCGCGCCCCCGGAGTTCCTGGCCGGGCTGCGCGAACGCGCCGACGCCCACGGCATCCTGCTCATCGTCGACGAGGTGCAGACCGGCGTCGGGCGCACCGGCCGGTTCTGGGGCCACGACCACGCCGGTATCCGCCCCGACATCCTCATCACCGCCAAGGGCCTGGCCAGCGGATTCCCGATCTCGGCCATCGCCGCGAGCGAGGAGCTGATGAGCAAGGCCTGGCCGGGATCGCAAGGCGGCACCTACGGCGGCAACGCGGTGGCCGCGGCCGCGGCCCTGGCCACCCTCGACGTGGTGGAGCAGGAAGGTCTGGTCGCCAACGCCGCCGAGCAGGGCGCGCGGCTGGCCGAAGGACTCCGCAAGGTCGCCGCCGACCACCCCGTCATCGGCGACGTGCGCGGCCTCGGGCTGATGCTCGGCAACGAGTTCACCACCCCGGAGGGCGCACCGGACGCGGCCACCGCGGCCCGGGCGCACGCCCAGGCCGCCGAAGCCGGGCTGCTGCTGCTGACCTGCGGCCCGCATGGCAACGTGGTGCGCATGATCCCGCCGCTGGTGGTCACCGGCGAGCAGGTCGACGCCGCGCTGGAGCGGTGGTCCACCGCGGTGCGGGCGGCCGTGGCAAGCTAGGAGATGCGCCGCTGGTGGCGGGTGTGAGATCTCGCTCGCTCCCGCCACCAGCACAAACCCGCAATCTCGGATCACTGTTCGATAGCGGCGGCCACCTGCGCGACGTGCTTCTGCGATGCTGCACGCCACACAGCGGCGCGTGCGGGACGCGTCGCCATCAACCGACGCAGGTGTGAGCATGAGCGACTGGTCGGCGGGCGGACCGCCGAGGCGAAGGCCGCCGCAGGGCGGCGACGACCGCTACGACTACTACCGCGGCGGCAGGCCCCCGCAAGGACGGCAACCGCAGGGACGGCGCCCCGCGCCGCCACCGCCACCCGGCCGGCCCCCGCAGGGGCGACGGACCGGGCCACCCCCGCCGCGGCGGCGCCGCCCCAACTGGGGCAAGCGCATCGGCATCGCGCTGCTGGTGGTCGTGGTGCTGCTGGGTGCGCTGGTGTTCTACTTCGACAGCATGCTGCAGCGCACCGCCGCCCTGGAGTTCGAAGGCCAGGCCGCCGACTCGGCGGGCAGCAACTGGCTGCTGGTGGGCTCGGACTCCCGCGAAGGTCTCGACGAGGCCCAGCGCGAGGAGCTCTCCGCCGGTGACGCCGGCGGGCGGCGCACCGACTCGATGATGATCGTGCACATCCCCTCCGGCGGCGGCCAGCCCGCGCTGATCAGCCTGCCCCGCGACTCCTACGTCGCCATCCCCGGGCACGGCAAGACGAAGCTGAACTCGGCGTTCTCCTTCGGCGGGCCGCAACTGCTGGCCCAGACCATCGAGCAGAACACCGGCGTGCACATCGACCACTACGCCGAGATCGGTTTCGGCGGGTTCGCCGACCTCGTCGACGCCGTCGGCGGTGTGGACATCTGCCTGGACAAGCCCATGGACGACAACATGGCCAACGTCCACCTGCCGCAGGGCTGCCAGGAACTCGACGGGCCGCAGGCGCTGGGCTTCGTGCGCGCCCGCTACTCCCTCGACGGCGGCGACCTCGAACGCGCCGAGAACCAGCGCAAGCTGCTCGGTGCCCTGGTCGACAAGGGCACCAGCCCGGCCACGCTGATCAACCCGTTCCGGCTGTTCCCGCTGGCCTCCGGCGCCAGCAAGACGTTCCTGGTCAACGACTCCGACCACATCTGGCACCTGATGTCGCTGGCGCTGGCGATGGGCGATGTCAGCGGCGGTCAGGGCGTCACGACCCAGGTGCCCTTCGGGCGCTTCGGCCGCGACTCCGACGGCGGTTCGGTCATCGTGTGGGACAAGGACAAGGCCGGCCGCCTGTTCGAGGCCATCACCAACGACCAGCCCATCCCGCAGGACCTGCTCGAGCAGTAGGACCGGGCTCACGAACGAGAGCGGGCCACCCCCGAAGTGCCGGGGTGGCCCGCTCTCGTCGTCGGTGTCAGCCCGCGAAGGCGAGCAGCTGGTTGAAGTCGCCGTTGAAGGCGTCCTGACCGCCGGGCATCGGACCGACGTCACCGTGCTGCCAGATCGTGTGGTACCACCAGCCCGCCGGCAGCGGCCCGATCTCCGGGGCGTAGCGGGCGATCCACAGCGGGTTGTTCACCGCGAAGTCCGGGTTGCCGCCGGTGCACTGGTTCCACCACGACGCCGTCGTGTAGATCATCGGGAACCGGCCGGTGCGCGCCAGGTAGGTGCTGGAGAAATCCGCGATCCAGTGCGACATCGCCACCGGGTCCAGCCCGAAGCACGTGTCGCCGTAGGGGTTGTGCTCGATGTCGAGCACCCCGGGCAAGGTGCCGGTGCCCGGGGCCCAGCCGCCGCCGTTGTCGACGAAGAAGTGCGCCTGGGCAGCACCGGTCGACCGGTCCGGCAACGCGAAGTGGTAGGCCCCGCGCACCATGCCGACCGCGGCCGCGCCCTGCACCTGACCGGCGAAGGAATCCGAGCGGAACCCGGTTCCCTCGGTGGCCTTGACGTAGGCGAACCGCGCCCCGTCGGCCCACGCCCGCCCCCAGTCGACCTGCGGCTGGTGCCCGCTGACATCGGTGCCCGCGACCGAACCGGCCGGGATCTGCGCCGGGGCGCGCTCACCCGGGCCCGCGCTGTAGCCCATCCACGCGCCCTGCGGGTCGTGCGGGTCCACCCGCGGCCCGGCGTGGGCGGGCACGGCCACGCCGGACAGGGCGGCCACCGCGGCCAGTAACACCACGGCGGCGCGGCGGCGCGGGGCGCTGCGGGAACGACCGGGGCGTCGGAACATGGGCGGCCTCCTCACGTCAACACCGACCGGCCCGGATCACGGGGAAGGCGGTGCGGTGCGTACGAAAACGGGGTCGGACGAGCACGGGACGCGCGGGTGATCTTGCGCGCGCAAGGAGGGTAACCCGACGTCAACGCCCCTGCCGGTTAACGACGCGCCGGTGTTTCGTATTCGCCGCTGCGCTGCCGGGCCGGGTCCGTCCACAGTGTGTCCACTGTGTCCCCGAATTGGAGTTCTCGGCGCTCCTGCGGTAGCTGTGTGGCCATGGCACAGCACTACGGCGGCCGGGGCGGACCCCGCCGCAGCTCCACCCGCGCCACCACCCAGCAGCGCGACCCCGCACGCCATCGCGGCGACGGCGACCGGCTGCGGCAGGAACTGCGCGGCATGCACGGTAGCGGCTACGGCCGCTACAAGTCCCTCACCGGCAGCTGGCGCTTCGAGGACTTCACCCTGCAGATCCAGCGCGTCCAGCCCGACCCCTACGCCCCGGCCAGCCGCGTGCAGGTCACCGTCGACGCCGCCACCGCCGCACTGCCCACCCACCTGTGGGACACCCCCGTGCGCGCCCGCGCCCTGGCCGGATACCTCGCCCGCGCCCTGGACCGCGAACTCGCCGACAGCCGTCTGCGCATCGACGCCGGCGGCCAGGAGGTCCTCGACCGCAGCTCGTGCCAGATCCACGACGGCGCCGTGCAGGTGCGCCTGGGCATCGACCTGCCCGGGCGCGGACGCAGCATCGACGGCCACGCCGCCGCCCACACCCTCTGCGGCCAGCTGCCCGACGTCGTCGACGCCGCCCTGCGCTGGGCCGTGGCCGACCAGCAGGCCGCCGAGGACTTCGTGCGCACCGTCGTCGACACCGACGCCCTGCGCCGCGCCCTGCCCGGCCTCGGGCTGGTGGCCTTCGTCGCCGATGGGGCGATGCCGGCCCGCCGCAGCGGAGTCGACGACCGCCCCCTGGTCGACGGGGTGCCGTTCCGCTCACCGGAGTCGATGCGCGTGAGCATCGAGCTGCCGCATCGCGGGCGGGTCACCGGCATGGGCGTGCCCGAAGGCATCACCCTGATCGTCGGCGGCGGGTTCCACGGCAAATCCACCCTGCTGCGCGCCCTGGAGCAGGGCGTCTACGACCACGTGCCCGGTGACGGCCGCGAACTGGTCGTGGCCCGCACCGACACCGCGAAGGTCCGCGCCGAGGACGGCAGGCGGGTGCACCGGGTCGACGTCAGCCCGTTCGTCTCGCACCTGCCCACCGGCGCCGACACCCGCGACTTCTCCACCGACAACGCCTCGGGTTCGACCTCGCAGGCCGCGTCCATCACCGAAGCCGTCGAAGCCGGCGCCCGGGTGCTGCTGGTCGACGAGGACACCGCCGCGACGAACCTGATGATCCGCGACGCCCGCATGCAGGAGCTGGTGGCCAAGGACGCCGAACCGCTGACCCCGTTCGTCGACCTCATCCGCCCCCTGCACACCACCCACGGCGTCTCCACCGTGCTGGTCATGGGCGGTTCCGGCGACTACATGGACGTCGCCGACCAGGTGCTGATGCTCGACGCCTACCACGCCCACGACGTCACCGACCGGGCCCGGGCGCTGGCGCAGGACCGGCCCACCGGGCGACGCAGCGAAGCCGACGGGTACCCGCCGCTGCGCCACCGGGTCGTGCGGCCGCGCTCGATCCCCACCGAGCGGCCCAAGATCCGCGCGCGCGGCACCGACGCCCTCACCCTGGGTGAGTCGACCATCGAGCTGCGCGGGGTGGAGCAGATCGCCGACGCCTCCCAGGTCACCGGCATCGGCCTGGCCCTGGTGAGCCTCGCCCGCCGGGGGCGCTTCGACGGCCGCGAGGAGCTCGCCGAGGTGCTGCGCGGCTGGGCCGCCGACGTCACCGACCGCGGGGTGGCGGCCGTCGACGAGCGCTTCGTCGGTGACTTCGCCGTGCCCCGGCCGCTGGAGGTCGCCGCGGCCCTCAACCGGCTGCGCGTGCTGGAGGTGTCGGACCTGCGGCCCTGACCGGTTTCCGAGGTCCTCCTGGCGGGCACCCCTGGGGCCCACCAGGAGGACCTCGATGCCGCGCATGCGTTCCCGGCCGCCACCGGCCACCGGCTACACCGATCGCGCCCACGCCGGCCACGTCCTGGCCGACCACCTGGGCGGCCTGGACCTCGCCGACCCCGTCGTGTTCGGCCTGGCCCGCGGTGGCGTGCCGGTCGCGGCCGAGGTGGCCCGGGCTCTGGGCGCGCCGCTGCGGGTGTGCGTGGCCCGCAAGATCGGGGCACCCGGCCAGCCCGAACTCGCCCTCGGCGCGGTCACCGCCCACGGGCCGCCGCGCTACGACCACGCGTTGCTGCGCTCGTTCGGCCTCACCCCCTCCGACCTGGCCGATGCCTGCGAGCGGGAGCGGGCCGAGGCGGCCCGCCGCGAGCACCGCTACCACGCACTGCCGCCCGAGCTCACCGGTCGGGAGGCGCTGCTGGTCGACGACGGGCTGGCCACCGGCGCCACCGCCCGCGCTGCGCTGGGCATGCTCGCCCGAGCCCGGCCGCGGCGCTTGGTGCTGGCCGTGCCGGTGGGCGCGCCCGACTCGGTGCGGGCGATGCGCGGCCTGGCCGATGCGGTGGTGTGCGTGCTGCAACCCGTCGGGTTCGCCGCCGTCGGCCAGTACTACCGCGACTTCGCCGCCACCACCGATGCGGAGATCACCGCGCTGCTCGACGAGCTCGGAACCGGTTGAGGCGGTCACCGTGCGCGCCCGCACAACCCCCGTGGGTGATCTTGGCTGGTGAGGCGGCACCGGCTCGCAGAGCGCCGGATAAGGCTTGCGCAACGCCTTCACCACCGCCCGAGCGGACGCGCTAACCTCTTGCGCACCTGCTCCTGTGCTGCGACGAACCCGCGATCCGGACAACCCAGGTCGGATCGGGCGGGGGACGTGGCGGTCGGGGTGGAGTTGGTACTGGATTCGGGTTGATTGGTTCGCTATGACTGCCGCTGGACATTCCGACCACTCGTCGTCACAGGCGGGCAAGCACGGCCCGCCCGCCCGCCGCACGCGCGGTGAGGAAGGGGGAGGCGACTCGGGCTACTCCTCGGAGGTCGCCCGGCAGGTCGGCGAAGCGACCGTGGCGCTGGGCGAGCGGCTGCGCGACCCGGGCGTGGCCCACAGCGTCGAGGAGATCGAGAAGGTGATGCGCGGCTTCTCGCTGACCGTGGAGGGCATGTCCGGTGGCCTGTCGGGGGTCACCGAGTGGTTGCGCGCCGCCGGGCACGTGGGCCCGCTGTCGGGGCACGCCAGCGTCATGTCCGAACGGCTCTCCCACATCGGCAAGGAGCTGTCGCGACTGGCCGATGCGATCGAGCAGGCGCAGAAGCGCGCCAGCTGAATCCGCCCCCGCCCCGCGCCGGGGTCGAATCGGGCGTCGTGCCACAATGATCACGCGCGCGACGGCACCGGTTGTTGCGGGGTGCGGCGGGGGAAGCGTTGCGCGCGCAGGGGTTTGGTGACGGCACCACCGCGTGGTGGCCTCCCGGCGAGAGGGCCGGTGGAGGCCGCCACCGGTGTGGTGAGGCGGTGCGATCGTCTCCCGGTGCCCGAGTGCGCGGCGTGTGGAGGTGGCCCGGTTGGATCGCGGCGGTGCGGGAGATTCCTCTGCCGCCTTCGACTCGCTGTTCCGCGACGTGCTGGCCGGCTCAGGTGATTCGGCCGCCCCGTCGGCGACGCTGTCGGCGCTGCTGGACGACCAGGCCCACGAGGTGGTGTCCAAGGCCGTGCGCGCCACCGTCGAGTGGGGATCGCGGGAGCTCGACAGCACCCACCTGCTGTGGGCGGTCACGCGCGTGGAGGCCACCGCCGAGCTGCTGACCTCCTCCGGGGTGCGGGTCGCCGAGCTGGCCGAGGCGGTGCGCTCGGCGGTCATCGCCGTGCAGGAACCGCTGCTGCAGGGCCAGCCGGTGCTCTCCCCGGCGGCCCGCCGCGCGCTGCTGGGCGCCTACCGGCAGGCGTTGGCCGAAGGCGCGGATGTCGTCGGGGCCCGCCACGTCGTGCTGGGGTTGGCCGCGGACGCCGACTCGGTGGCCGGGCGGGCGCTGGCGCGGGCCATCGAGCTCGGTGAGGGCGGTGACGGGCGCGGGGTGCTGAGCCTGACGCCGCGGCTGGACGAGTTCGGGATGGACCTGACCGAGCTGGCCCGGGCGGGCAAGCTCGACCCCGTCGTGGGTCGTGACGAGGAGATCGAGCAGGCCATCGAGGTCCTCGGGCGGCGCGCGAAGAACAACCCCGTGTTCGTGGGTGATCCCGGCGTCGGCAAGACCGCGATCGTGGAGGGCCTGGCGCGGCGCATCGTGGCCGGGGAGGTGCCGTGGTCGCTGGCCGACCTGCGGGTGGTCTCGCTGGACCTGGCCGGGATGGTGGCCGGGGCGAAGTACCGCGGCGAGTTCGAGTCGCGGTTCCGCGACGTGCTCACCGAGATCCGCGCCCACCGCGACTCGGTGCTGGTGTTCATCGACGAGCTGCACGCCATCGTCGGCGCCGGAGCCGGTGAGGGGTCGATGGACGCCGGCACGATGCTCAAACCCGCTCTGGCGCGCGGCGAGGTGCGGCTGCTCGGTGCCACCACGGTGGAGGAGTACCGCAAGCACATCGAGAAGGATCCCGCGCTGGAGCGGCGTTTCGCGCCGATCACCGTCGATGAGCCCAGCGTCGCCGAGACCGTGATCGTGCTGCGCGGGCTGGCCGAGCGCTACCAGCGCCACCACCGGGTGCGCGTCGACGAGGCGGCGCTGCAGGCCGCCGCCGAGCTCTCGCACCGCTACATCACCGACCGGTTCCTGCCCGACAAGGCCGTGGACCTGCTCGACCAGGCCTGCAGCCGGGTGCGGTTGCGCCGCGGCGGGCAGGTGCGTTCGGCGGCGGTGTTCGAGCCGACCGTGGTCGCCGATGACGTGGCCGACGTGGTGGCCACCCGCACCGGCATCCCGGTCTCGGACCTGACCGCCGCCGAGGCCCAGCGGCTGGTGGAGCTGGAGGACCAGCTGCGCGAGAGCGTGGTGGGTCAGGACGAGGCGGTGTCGGTGGTGGCCGAGGCGGTGCGCCGGGCCCGGGTGGGGCTGGCTGATCCGCAGCGCCCGATCGGCAACTTCTTGTTCCTGGGCCCCACCGGTGTCGGCAAGACCGAACTGGCCCGCGCGCTGGCCCAAGCGCTGTTCGGTGACACCGAGCGGGTGCTGCGCCTGGACATGGGCGAGTTCCAGGAGAAGCACTCGGTGTCGCGGCTCGTCGGTGCTCCGCCCGGCTACGTCGGCTACGGGGAGACCCCGGGTCAGCTGTCCGAGCGGGTGCGGCGCCAGCCGTATTCGGTGGTGCTGTTCGACGAGGTCGAAAAGGCCCATCCGGATGTGTTCAACACGTTGCTGCAGGTCCTCGACGCCGGCCGGTTGACCGATTCGCAGGGGCGGCTGGTCGACTTCCGCAACGTCGTGATCATCATGACCTCCAACCTCGGTGCCGAGCGGATCCTGGCCGCCGGTGCCGAGCGCACCGCTTCCGAGGAGGTGGTGGGTGAGGAGTTGCGGGCGTTCTTCCGCCCGGAGTTCCTCAACCGCATCGACGACGTCGTGATCTTCCGGCCCCTGGGGGCGGTGCAGCTGCGCCGCATCGCCGCGCTGCTGCTGGAGCGCACCCGCTCCCAGCTGGGTGAGAAGGGCATGCGGCTGTCGGTGACCGATGCGGGACTGGACTGGCTGGTCGAACGCGGCCACCAACCCGAGTTCGGCGCGCGGCCGCTGCGGCGGGTGATCTCCCGCGAGCTCGACAACCGCCTGGCCCGGCTCGTGCTCTCCGGGCAGGCCGGTGCCGGTGATGAGATCACCGTCGATGCCGATGGCAGCGGGCTGGTGCTGTCGGTGGGCCAGGTGTGGCGGCCGGTGTCGGGCGGCAAGCACGCCGCGGGAGGCGAGAACTCGCCACTTCCCGCCCCGCGCACCAGTGCGTTCGGGTGATCGTCTTCCCAGACGGGTTCGATCTTGGCATGGTGGGCTCTTGATCGTTTCCGGGTGCGGACAGGCGGTGGGGCAGTGCGGCTGGGTTGGTTGAGCGTGGCGGCTGGTGCGGTGACGGTGTGGGGCATGCTCGCCCAGCCCCGCGCCACCGGCGGGCACCCCTACGTGGCGATGCGCGATCTGGCCTACGCGCCCCGGATCGGCAACGCCCACCGCATGGACCTGTACCTGCCGGCCGAAGCGGCCGGGCCGGTGCCGGTGGTGCTGTGGTCGGCCGGATCGGCCTGGCGCGCCGACAACGGCACCACCGGCGGTGAACGCGTCGCCCGCGCCTTGTGCGCCCGCGGCTACGCCGTGGCGGCGGTGGCGGTGCGGTCGAGCACCCAGGGCCGGTTCCCCGCGCAGGTGCACGACGGCAAGGCGGCGGTGCGGTGGCTGCGGGCCCACGCCACCCGCTACGGCCTCGACGGTGCTCGGATCGCGGTGATGGGCAACTCCTCCGGCGGGTGGCTGGCCAGCATGCTCGGCGCCACCGCCGGGGTGGTGGGCATGGAGGGCGATCTGGGTCCCACGTCGGTCTCCAGCGAGGTCCAGGCCGTTGTGGATCTGTACGGGCCGACGGATTTCCTGAGCATGGACGCCCACATGCCCGACGGGGCGATCGAGCGGTTGAACGCGCTCACCGGTGGCACCCGGGGCCATGACGACGCGGTCTCGCCGGAGTCGCGGTTGATCGGCGCGGAGATCCAGACGGTGCCCGAGCGGGTCGCCGAGGCCGACCCGTGCCGGTGGGTGCGGCGCGGGTGCCCGCCGTGGCTGATCCTGCACGGCACCGACGATCCCCTGGTGCCGTTCCACCAGAGCAGGCTGCTGTTCGACGCCTTGAGCGAGGCGGGGGTGCCCGCGACGTTGTACGAGATGCGGGGGCGGGTACACGAGCACGACTACCTCGACGAGACCCGCGATTTCACGCCCCGCCGGGTCCACCACACCGGTGGTGGTGGCACCACCGGGCAGGCGCCCGCGACGTGGACTCTCGTCGCCGATTTCCTCGACACCGCCCTCCACTAACCCCGAACTTCACACGAAAGTGTTGTTGCTTGTTGTGGGGCGGACACGGCTCCTACGGTGGTGGTGCAGTCCCCTCCCGGTCGTCACGCACGCGCCGCCTGTGCGATCTCCCCAGCGCACGGCGGGTTTCGGGCAGTGCGGGCGCCCGGGGGAGCCGTCTGTTCGCCGACCACGAAGGGGGTAGCGTGATCGTCTCCCGATCCATGCCCGCCGGGACCAGCCACGGCGACGGTGAGATCGTCTCACCGCGGGCCGCCGCCGAGGCGCGCTTCGGTGCCGGCGCCCGGTCGGCTTCGGCGTTACGGGTGCGCGTGCAATGGCCCGAACGCGGCGTGGTGATGGTCTCGGTCGGTGGCGAGATCGACATGGCCAGCCTGCCGCGCATCACCGAGGTCCTGCGCCAGCGCCTGACCGCCGCCCGCCTGCACACCGCGATCCTGGACCTCTCCCAGGTCGGCTTCGCCAGCAGCGCCGTGCTGGAACTGCTGATGCTGGCCCACCACGCCGCCGGGCGCCGCGAGGCCCGCCTGCTGGTGGTGCCCGGCACCGGACGCGTGCGGCGCGTGCTGGAGCTGACCGGACTGTCGGGGCTGTTCGAGCAGACCGGCGACCTCGACGAGGCCCTGGCCCGCGCCCGGCGGTGAACGTCGGTGCCGCCTGGCAGGATCAGCCGGTGTGAACACCTACGTAGCGCTGCTGCGCGCGGTGAACCTCGGTAGCCGCGGGCGGCTGCCGATGGCCCGCCTGCGCCAGATCATCACCGGTCTGGGCTGGGGCGAGGTGCGCACGTACCTGCAGTCGGGCAACGCCGTGTTCACCAGCGCCGCCGCCGATGCGGCGGAGGTGGCCGAGGCGCTGCGGGGCGCGTTGCGCGCTGACGGCCTCGACACCGAGGTCATGATCCGCACCGGGCAGCAGCTCGCCGAGCTCGGCGCGGCCGGGCATCCCTTCGCCGCCGACGACAGCGACCCCACCCACCTGCAGGTCGCGTTCCCGCTCGCACCGGTGGCGATCGAGGCCGTGGCGGCCATGCCGATCCCCGCCCGCGAACGGGCGCAGCGCTGGGACGGCGAGATCGCGCTGCACTACCCGGACGGGGTGGGGCGTTCGAAGCTGACCACCGCGCACCTGCAACGCCACCTCGGCACGCCGGTGACGTGCCGGAACTGGCGGACCGTGGCCGCGCTCGCCGAGTGGTGCGCATAAATTCACGCGCGCCCGGCCGTGGGATGCCGGTAGCATCGCGGACGTCCTGCCGCCGCCGAGAGAGGTGCCCGTTGCTCATCTGAGGTTTGCCCTTGTGAGACCACGCCGCACGCGCGCACCCATCCCGGGGTTCGGGGTGGTGGTTGCCGGTGGGCGTGGCAGGCGAGCCTTCGATGACCCGCACCACCCCGACCGGCGCGTTCGCGCGCGGTTCCTCAAGTGCTCGCCTGGCCCGAATCGACCGCACGGCGAAGGCGAGAGCACTCATGTCCTCTTCGGTGATCTGCACCGACGTAGCGCACACCTGGCCTGATGGCACCAGCGCGTTCACCGGTCTCACCGTCACGTTCCCGGCCGGTGTGACCGGCCTGATCGGCGCCAACGGCAGCGGGAAGACCACCCTGCTGCGGTTGCTGGCCGCGACCCTGCACCCCACGCGCGGCAGCATCAGCGTCCCGGGCCCGGTGGCGGTGCTGCCGCAGAACCTCACCACCCGCACCCAGGCGCGCGTCGCGCACGTGCTGGGCATCGAGCAGACCCTGGCCGCGCTGGCGGCGGTGGAAAGCGGTGAGGTCACCCCGCAGCACCTGGAGACGATCGGGCAGGACTGGGACGTCGAGCAGCGCGCTCACGCCCTGCTGGCCGACCTCGGACTCGACGGCCTGCCCCTGGACACCGAAGTCGGGACGCTCTCCGGCGGGCAGA
This sequence comes from Saccharopolyspora sp. ID03-671, assembly GCF_045278815.1. Lineage (NCBI taxonomy): Bacteria > Bacillati > Actinomycetota > Actinomycetes > Pseudonocardiales > Pseudonocardiaceae > Saccharopolyspora > Saccharopolyspora sp. ID03-671. The sequence goes on along the minus strand of NZ_CP134054.1, from coordinate 375,714 downwards.
CGGTGCTGCTGCACCTGGCCGCGCTGCTGCTCGCCCGGCCCGGGGTGCTGCTGCTCGACGAACCCACCAACAACCTCGACCAGCCGGCCCGCGAGCGGGTCGTGGACGCGCTCGCCGGGTGGCGGCACGGGGTGTGCGTCGTGGTCTCCCACGACCGCGACCTGCTGGAAGGCGTGGACCGCATCGCCGAGCTGCACCAGGGCCGCATCACCGTCCACGGCGGCGGTTTCAGCTCCTACGAGCAGGCCCTGGCCACCCAGCAGGCCGCCGCGCAGCAGGCGTTGCGCACCGCCGAGGCCGATGAGCGCCGCCAGCAACGCGACCTGACCCAGGCGCAGCAGAGCGTCGCCAAGCGGCGGAAGCAAGGAGCGCGGTCGGCGGAGAACATGCCCAAGATCCTCGCCGGGGCCCGGCGCCGCGCCGCCCAGGAATCGGCGGGCAAGCTCACCGGGACCGCCCAGCAGCGCCTGGCCGCGGCCCGCGATGCCCGCCGCGAGGCCGAGGCGGCAGTGCGCGAGGACGACCCGGCGATCCGCCTGGACCTGCCGGCCACGGCGGTACCCGCGGGTCGCGGGGTGGCGCGGCTGCGGGAGGTGGTGCTGCCCCACACCGGGGCGCGGGTGGATCTCGACGTGCACGGCCCGCAGCGGGTGGCGCTGCTGGGCGACAACGGCACCGGCAAGACCACGCTGCTGCGGGTGCTGGCCGGTGAACTCGACCCCGAGCAGGGGGTGGTGGAGGTGCCGGTGCCGGTGCGGCTGCTGCCGCAACGCCTCGACGTCCTCGACCCCGGGCTCAGCGTGGCGGGCAACGTGGCGGCCGCGGCACCGGGGTTGAGCGCCAACCAGGTGCGGGCCGGGCTGGCGCGGCTGGGTTTCCCCGGCCGCCGCGCCGACCAGGACGCGGGCAGCCTGTCGGGTGGGGAGGCGTTGCGGGCGAGCCTGGCGGTGGTGCTGCTGGCCGAACCCGCCCCGCAACTGCTCATGCTCGACGAGCCCACCAACAACCTCGACCTCGACAGCATCGGTCATCTCGCGGCCGCGCTGCGGGCCTACCGGGGCGCGCTGGTGGTGGTCTCCCACGACCACCGGTTCCTCACCGACATCCGCCCCACCCGGTGGATGCGGCTGAGCGAGACCCTGTCCGACGTGGACGGTTAGGAGCCGGTCCAGGTGTGCGGGGTCTTGGAGATGAACGCCCGCACACCGCGGTGGAAGTCGTCGCTGCCGAACACGGTGCGCACCAGGTCGTCCCCGTCGGGCATGCCGGCCAGGCGCAGGCGGCGGATGGCCTCCTTGCTCGCCCACATCGTCAGCGGCGCGTGGGCCACCAGCCGGTCGGTCACCGAGGCCACCACCGCGTCGAGCTCGTCGAGACCGCAGAGCTCGTGGACGAATCCCGCGTCGTGGCCCTGCTCGGCGGTGAGCATCCGGGCGCGCAGCAGGACGTCCTTGGCGCGGGAGGGACCGAGGTGGAACACCAGCATCGAGGCAGTGTTCATCGCCAGGCAGTTGCCCAGGGTGCGGGCCACCGGCACGCCGAAGCGGGCCGTGGTGGTGGCCACCCGCAGGTCGCAGGCCGCGGCGATGGCCAGGCCCGCACCGACGCAGTAGCCGGAGATCGCCGCCACCGTGGGCACGGTGCACGCTTCCAGACGCCCGAAGACCGCTTCCATCCGCCGTTCGTAGGCCACACCGTCCTCGCCGCTGGTGAACTCGGTGAACTGGGCGATGTCGGTGCCGGCCACGAACGCCTCGGTGCCGGCCCCGCGCAGCACCACCACCCGGATACCGGGGTCGGACTCGGCGCGGTCGATGGCGGCGACCAGCCCGTCGTACATGGTCCAGCTCATGGCGTTGCGCTGGGCGGGGCGGTTGAACGTCACCCGCAGCACGGGGCCGTCGGCGTCGACCAGCAGTTCATCGGACATCGGCGTGTTCCTTCCTTCCCGCCCGGCGGCGGGCCAGCAGGGGAGTGATGAGCGCGGCCGCGGCGATCAGCAGGATCACCACGGCGATCGGGCGGGTGGCCAGCAGCGCCATGTCGCCGTCGAAGATCGCCGAGGACTGCACCAGCGCCTTCTCCAGCAGACCCCCGATGACCACGCCCACCACCAGCGGCGCCATCGGCAGGTCGAGGCGCTTCATGCCGTAGCCGACGAGGCCGAACACCGCCACCAGCACCACCGAGAAGACGTTGTTGTCGATGGCGAAGGCGCCGACGAAGCTGGTCATCAGGATCAGCGGGTACAGCAGCCCGTAGGGCACCCGCAGCAGCTGCGCGAACACCGGCGCGAGCGGCAGGTTGAGCACCAGCAGGATGACGTTGCCGATGAAGAACGACACCAGCAATCCCCACACCAGGTCGGGTTGCTCGGTGAACAGCAACGGCCCCGGCTGGATGCCGTAGACGGTCAGCGCACCGAGCAGGACGGCGGTGGTGGCGCCGCCGGGGATGCCCAGGGTCAGGGTGGGGATGAAGTTGGCGTTGGCGGCGGCGTTGTTGGCGCTCTCGGGTGCGGCCACGCCCTGGATGGCGCCGTGCCCGAACTGCTCGCGGTTGCGCGAGACGCGCTTCTCCAGCCCGTAGGCCAGGAACGAGGCCAGGGTCGATCCGGCGCCGGGCAGGGTTCCCAGCGCGAAGCCGACGAGGCTGCCGCGCCCGATCGCCCCCGCCGAATCCCGCACGTCCTCGCGCCGGATGACCAAATCGCGGAAGCTCGCGCGGATCGGGCGCACCGCACCCACCCGGATCTGGTGCAGCACCTCCCCGACGGCGAACAAGCCGATGACGACCTCGACGTAGGGGATGCCCGAGAGCAGGTTGATGCTGCCGAAGGTGTAGCGGGCCTGCCCGGTTCCGGCGTCGATGCCCACGCACGCGATCAGCACCCCCACAGCGGCCATCGCCGCGGCCCGCGCCGTGGAACCGGTCGAGAGCACCACCATCGTCACCAGCGCCAGCACCATCACCGCGAGGTTCTCCGGTGGCCCGAACCGCAACGCCACCTGCGCGATCGGTGGCGCCAGCGCCGCCAGCAGGACCAGGGAGAACAGGGCCGCGGTGAACGAGCCGATCGCCGCGATCGCCAGCGCCGCACCCGCCCGGCCCTGCCGCGCCATCTGATACCCGTCCAACGTGGTCACCACGCTGGCGGCCTCACCCGGGGTGGACAGCAGGACCGAGGTGATCGTGCCGCCGTACTGGGCGCCGTAGTAGATGCCGGCGAGCAGGATCAGGGCGGTGACGGGTTCGACGGTCAACGTCATCGGGATCAGGATCGCCACCCCGGTCGCCGAGCCCATGCCGGGCAGCAGGCCGATCACGGTGCCCAGCACGACCCCGGCCAGGCACCACAGCAGGTTCACCGGTGTGACCGCCGTGGAGATCCCCAGCCACAGGTTGTCCCACATCCTCGCCCACCTCCCTTCCTCTAGATCCCGATCAGCCCGGTCGGCAGCGGCACCGCCAGCAGCACCCCGAAGATCACCCACACCACCGCACCCGCCGCCGCCGAGAACACCAGCGACGACAGCAGGTTCCGACCTTCCAGCCACGTCGAGATCAGCAGCACCAGCCCGGCGAACGCCCACACCAGACCCACCACCGGCACCAGGGCCACCGCGGCGACCAGCAGCACCAGCACGCGCCGCAGGATCCACGCCCGCCGCGCCGGAGTCCGCCCCGCGTCATCGACACCCGCCTGCTCCGGCTCGGCCTCGGCGACCGGGTGCCGCAACTGCGCTGCCGAGAGCACCGCCAGCACCAGCCCGGCGGCCAGCGGCATGAACCCCGGCCCGATGCGGCCCTGCTCCCCGAAAACCCCGTAGACCGGCGCCGAGACCGCCACGGCCGCACCCAGCACCACCAGCGACGTCCACAACCACCGCTGCGCGCTCATCGCGCCACCACCCCGGAGATCTCCTGCTGCGCGCGGGCGAGGTAGGCGGCGAAATCGGCACCGAAGGCCGGGCGGGCCTGCAGGAACTCCGAGGCCACGTAGTCGCGGTAGGCCTGCGAGTCGGCGAAGCGGCGCGCCGCGCCGATCCAGAACTCCCGCGCCGCCGGGTTGAGCCCGCCGGGGGCGATGATCCCGCGGAACTGCGCGAAGACCACCGGCACGCCCTGCTCCACCGACGTCGGAATCCCGGCGAGCTGGGGGTAGGGGTAGCGCTGGTCGGCGAACACGCACAACGCCTTGAGCTGCCCGGCCCGCAGCTGCCCGATGACCTCGCTGGGGTTGAGCGAGGCGAGTTCGACCTGCCCGCCCAGCACCGCGGCCATCGACTCCCCACCGCCCTCGTAGGGCACGGTGTCGATGTCGGCGCCGGTGGTGGCGCGGATCTGGGAGAACACCACCGCATCCGGACCCATCGCCCCGGAGATCGCCGCCAGCACCCGCCGCTGACGCGCCTGGGCCACCGCCTCGGCACAGCTCGACAGCGGCGAATCGGGGCGGGCCACCAGCAGCGTGAAGTCCTCACCGACCTTCATGATCGGCGTGAACGAGCGGTGCGAGAACGCCACCTCGACCGACGCGGGCAGCGACAGCAGCGACGTTTCGGTGGCCAGCAGGTAGTTCGGGGAACCCGCCTTGCCCACGAGGTAGGAGTAGCCGACCGCGCCCTGCCCGCCTTCGCGGTTGTCGACGCTGATGCTCAACCCCGGACTCGTGGCCGCCAGCCCGTCGGCCACCGCCCGCCCGGCGATGTCGCTGCCGCCGCCGGCGGCGAAGGGCACCACCATCGTCACCGGCCCCACCGGCCGATCAGCCCCGGCCGCGTCCTGCGAAGCGGAACCGGCCGAACACCCGGAGGCCACCAGCACCGCCGCCACGATCACCGTCAACGCACGCATCGCTCCTCCTCGAGCTCGCGTCGCGAGAACTCACCTCACCGGCACACTCCCGCCGCCACCAGCGCGGCGACCTCCTCCTCGCCAAGGCCGAGCTCGGCCAGGACCTGCCCGGTGTGCTCACCGAGCACCGGGCCCGCCACATCCCGCCGGGCCGGGGTCTGCGACAGCCGCATCGGCGACCCGATCTGACGCACCGCCCCCAGCTCCGAGTGCGGGGCGTCCCAGAAGAACTCCCGCTCGCTCAGGTGGGCATCGGTGAACACCTGCGCGGTCTCGGCGATCGGCGCGCACGGCACCCCCGCCGCCACCAGCACCTCCACGATCCGATCGGTCTCCCACCCGCTCGTGGTCTCCTCGATCGAGGCGATGAGCTCGGCGCGGTGGTGGTAGCGGTCGTAGGACGAGCCGTAACGGGCATCGTCGAGCAACGACTCCAGCCCCAGCGCCCGGCAGAACGCCGGCCACGTCTTGGTCGTGGTCGCCCCGACCGTCACCCACCCGTCCTTGCTGCGAATCGCCTGATACGGGGCGCTGTTCTGGTGCGCCGACCCGTGCTTGGCACCGGACTCACCGGTGGCGAAGAACGTCCCGGCCTCCCACACCGCCAACGAAGCACCCGCCTCGAACAACGACACGTCCGCGCACTGCCCCCGCCCGGTGGCCTCCCGCGCCCGCAACCCGGCCATCGCGCTCATCGCCGCGTAGAGCCCGCACACCAGGTCGCACACCGGCACCCCGACCTTCACCGGAGCACCCCCCGGCTCACCGGTGATGCTCATCAGCCCGGCCCGCGCCTGGGCCATGATGTCCAGGCCCGGCTGGGCGGCCAGGGGACCGTCCTGACCCCACCCCGACACCGCCACGTACACCAGCCGCGGGAACCGCTCGGCGACCTGATCGGGCCCGAAACCCAAGGCGCGCAACGCCCCCGGCCGCAGGTTCTCGATGAGCACGTCCGCCGTGCCCAGCAGCGAGGCCAGGACCTCCTTGCCCTGCTCGGTCTTGAGGTCCACGGCCAGCGAACGCTTGTTGCGGTTGAGCCGCACGAAGGGGGAGGAGTGCTCGCCCAGGAACGGGCCGGTCTGGCGCACCGGGTCGCCACCGGAGGGGTTCTCCACCTTCACCACGTCGGCACCCAGGTCGGCCAGCTGCATCGCCGCGTACGGGGCGGCCATGAACGCGCCGATCTCCACCACGCGCACACCGGCCAGCGGAGCCGTTTCTGATCGGGCGGTCTCTGAACGGGTTCCCACCTGCCACGCCTCCCACCGTCTCGGGCGATCCGCCGTTTCGGGCGATGGGCGATGACCGTGATCGGCATCACCTGACTTTTGTCTACAGCAGTCAGATCATGGCTGACAAGCTCGGCCACGCAGGTTGCTCCACCCGAGGCAATAGGATCGCGGCCGGAGAGATCGCGCCCAGCGCGAAGGAGAAGACGTGGACACCACCAGCAGCGCCCCGCACATCACCGGGCCACCCAGCCTCGTCGAGCTCGCCGCGGCCACCCTGCGGCGCATGATCGTCGGCGGCGACCTGCTCTGCGGTCAGCGCATCGTCGAAAACCGCCTCACCGGCGAACTCGGCATCTCCCGGCCACCCCTGCGCGAAGCGCTGCGCGTGCTCGAACGCGAAGGACTCGTCCGCCAGGTGCCCCGCAAAGGCGTCATCGTCACCCCGCTGACGCTGCACGACATCTACGAGATCTGCACCCTGCGCGCCGAGTTCGAACGCCTGGCCATCCGCCTCGGCGTCCCGGTCACCGACCCCGCCCGCCGCCAGCGCTGCCACCAGGCCCTGCACGCCATGAGCCAAGCCGCCGCGGACGGCGACCGCCCCGCCTACCTGGAGCGGTCCTTCGAATTCCACGTCTCGATCGTCGGCCTGTCCGGCCACGCCCGCCTCGAAGAGGCCTACCGCTCCCTGCAACTGCAGCTGATGCTGTCGATGGCCCTCAACCGCCGCGCCCGCGAAGAGCACGAGAGCCTCGACGGCGACGTCGCCCGCCACACCCACCTGCTCGAGATCATCGACACCGGCGACCCCCACGCCGTCCTCGACGCCCTGGCCACCCACGGCGACCGCAGCTTCCTCGACGGCATCGAGGACACCGTCGACGGACACACCGACGTCGCGCTGGCCTGGCTGGCCCAGCAGCGCAAGACCGAGTTGGGCACGACCGAGTTGGGCAAGACCAGGAAGGAAACCCCGTGAACGACCCGCTGACCCTCACCGTCGACGGCGCCACACCCCACATCGACCCCGAGGCCTTCATCGCCCCCGGCACCAGCCTCATCGGGCAGCTGAGCATCGCCGCCCGCGCCAGCATCTGGTACGGCGCCGTCCTGCGCGCCGACCAGGAGACCATCACCATCGGCGAGGCCACCAACATCCAGGACGGCACCGTCATCCACGCCGACCCCGGATTCCCCGCCGACATCCACCCCGAGGTCACCGTCGGCCACCGCGCCGTCCTGCACGGCTGCACCGTCGAAACCGGCAGCCTCATCGGCATGGGCTCGGTCGTGCTCAACGGCGCCCGCATCGGCGCCGGATCACTCGTGGCCGCCGGAGCCGTGGTCCTGGAAGGCACCCAGATCCCGCCCGGCTCCCTGGTCGCCGGCACCCCCGGCAAGGTCCGCCGCGAACTCACCGACGACGAACAAGCCGCCCTCAAGCTCTCCGTCGAGCAGTACCTCACCCTCGCCGCCAAGCACCGCAAAGCCCTCTGACACACCCCGGGAGAGCAGAGTGACCAGCGCCTACGACATCGACGTCACCACCGCCGAAGGCACCAGCGTCCCGCTGCGCCACTACGCCGGAACGCTGACCCTCGTCGTCAACGTCGCCAGCAAGTGCGGACTGACCGCGCAGTACGAGGGCCTGGAAGCCCTCCACCGCGAGTTCGCCGACAAGGGCCTGCGCATCGTCGGATTCCCCTGCAACCAGTTCCTCGGCCAGGAACCCGGCACCGACGAGCAGATCCAGGAGTTCTGCCGCCTCACCTACGACGTCACCTTCCCCGTCCTCGGCAAGATCGACGTCAACGGCCCCGACTCGGCACCCCTGTTCACCCACCTGCGCGCCGAAGCACCCGGCGACTGGGGACCCCACCACGGCGAGTTCTACGACAAGATCAGCGCCGTCACACCGGCCACCGAACCCGGCGACATCGTCTGGAACTTCACCAAGTTCCTCCTCGACGACCAAGGCGAGGTCCTCGCCCGCTACGAACCCCCCACCACCCCCGAAGACATCAAAAAAGACCTCCACCAGCACCTCTGACACCGACCGCCTTGGTCGCGCCGGTCCCTCATCGGCGCGACCAAGACCCATCCCGGCCGGAGCTGGAAGCCGAGATCCGCGCTGAACTCCAGGCCTTCGAGGCCCACTAGACCCGCAGGCCGCAGACCACAGTCGCGTCGAGGTCGTCGTTGCGGGAGACCCGGACGTGCAGGCCCGCCGCGCGCATGAGAGCCGAGGTGCCCTCGGCCTGCTCCTCGGAGGTCTCCACGAGCAGCGCTCCGCCGGGGGCCAGCCAACGTGGGGCCTCGGCGATCACCCGCGCCTGGATCGCCAGGCCGTCGGTGCCGCCGTCCAGAGCCGTGCGGGGTTCGTGATCGCGGGCCTCCGGAGGCATCAGCGCCACCGCGTCGCTGGGCACGTAGGGGGCGTTGGCGGTCATCACCCTCACCCGCCCGGCCAGATCGCGGGGGAGAGGGGACAGCAGATCCCCCGTCACGACCTCACCTCCCGGCAGGTTCACCCTCGCGCACGCCGTGGCGCGCTCATCGACGTCGCACGCCCACACCACCGCCTCCGGGCACTCCACGCGCACGGCCGCGGCCACCGCACCCGACCCGCAGCACACGTCCACCACCACAGCACCCGAAACCACGTGCTCGACAGCGAGTTCGACCAGGTGCTCGGTGCGCCGCCGCGGCACGAACACCCCCGGCGCCACCGCGATCCGCAACCCCCGGAACCACGCCCACCCCAACACCTGCTCCAACGGCAACCCCGACACCCGCGCCGCCACCATCGACTCCAGACGCGCACCGTCACCACCGGCCTCACCGACCAGCAGCGCGGCCTCGTCCTCGGCGAACACGCACCCCGCCGCCCGCAACCGGGAAATCACCGCATCCTGCGACATCAACGCCCCCACACCCGCGCGAACAACCGGCCCATCCTCGCACCCGACCCGCCGAACGAGTTCTGCCGCGCCCCCGGGGCACGGGGACGCGGCAGAACTCGAAGTCAGGTTTTCGGTTGTGCGCTGAAGACCTCAGTCACGCGGAAAACGCGTGCAGGCCTGCGAGCGGGGGTGCCGCATCTGCGCGCGGGCACGCTCGAGTTCCCGCGTGATGCCGCCCAGCCAGCGAACCATATTTGCCATGGGGCGTCCTCCATACTGCTTCTGTAGGGACTTGATGTGGAGTTGACGGTTTCCCGCTCGTTGTCAACACCCGGATACGCGGACACCCACTTCTCCGGCCGAGTTCGTACCCGTCACCCGGGATGTCGTCGCAGGTCGTCCGCGTGTTTCAACCGTGACATAACAGAACGGTCACAACAATGAGCGGGCGGTCACACCCCACCGGACGACCCCCGGAACCACGCCCCGTGGCGATCAACCCGGATGCGCCCCCACCGCATCCCGCAACTCACCGGCCACCGCCACGTCCGACTGACGCGCACAATGCGCACAGCAGAAGAACCGGCCACTGGCCTCCACACCGTGCCCCAAGATCCGGCACCCGCAATGCTCGCACTGCGGAGCCAACCGCTGCGCCGCGCACTCGAACGAATCGAACGTGTGCACCCCGCCCCCCACGGTCCGCACCTCGAAACTCATCCAGTACTCGTTCCCGCACACCTCGCAGGTCCCCATCGAAACCGCCCTCCACGAACCAGACGACAACCCAACATCGCGAGCATGCGGCCCAGCACCACCCCCGGCAACCGCACCCACACCCGAACACCATTCACCTCAGCACCCCCGCCACCCTGTGCCAGCATGATCACCACCACACACCACGACCACCCCGGAGGCCGCCCGTGCACGACGACCGCCACATCGTCGAACAACGCCTCGACCGAGTCCTGCACCAACGCATCAAACCCGCCCAACACACCGACCCCCACCCCATGGACATCGCCGTCTGGCACACCCCCGGCGAACCCGTCCCCGTCACCGAAGCCCTCAACGCCACCTACCAACCCACCCACATCGGCCAACCCTGGGGACCCGCCTGGGGCACCGCCTGGTTCCGCCTCACCGCCACCATCCCCGAACACTGGGCCGGCCACACCGTCGAAGCACTCATCAACCTCGGCTCCACACCCGAACGCCCCGGCTTCCAATGCGAAGGCCTCTGCTACACCCCCGACGGCACACCCCTCAAAGCCATCAACCCCCTCAACACCCACCTCCCACTCCCAGCCGCCCCCGGCACCCACACCATCTACGTCGAAGCCGCCGCCAACCCCGACATCCTCGGACCCCGCGGCTTCCAACCCACCGACCTCGGCAACCACCCCACCCCCGACGGACCACCCCTCTACCAACTCCGCCAAGCCGACATCGCCCTCCGCCACACCGAAACCGCAGCCCTGTTCCACGACGCCGAAGTCCTCGACCAGCTCATGCGCCAGCTGCCCGAGAACTCACCCCGCCGCCACGAAATCCTCCGCGCCCTCGAACGCATGCTCGACACCCTCGACCTCCACGACATCCCCGGCACCGCCACCACCGCCCGCAACCAACTCACCGACGCCCTCACCTCACCCGCACACCCCAGCGCCCACCAGATCTCCGCCGTCGGCCACGCCCACATCGACTCCGCCTGGCTCTGGCCCATCCGCGAAACCATCCGCAAGATCGCCCGCACACTCGCCAACGTCACCACACTGCTCGACACCCACGACTTCCACTTCGCCATGTCCCAGGCCCAACAACTCGCCTGGATCAAAACCCACCACCCCCAACTCCACGACCGCGTACGCCACCACATCAACAACGGCGGCATCGTCCCCGTCGGCGGCATGTGGGTCGAATCCGACACCAACCTGCCCGGCGGCGAAGCCCTAGCCCGCCAACTCATCCACGGCAAACGCTTCTACCTCGACGAATACGGCATCGAAACCCGCGAAGTCTGGCTCCCCGACTCCTTCGGCTACAGCGCCGCACTCCCACAACTCATCAAACAATCCGGCAACCACTGGTTCCTCACCCAAAAACTCTCCTGGAACCAGACCAACCGCTTCCCCCACCACACCTTCCACTGGGAAGGCATCGACGGAACCCGCATCTTCACCCACTTCCCACCCGCCGACACCTACAACGCCGAAATCACCGGCGCCGAACTCGCCCGCGCCCAGAACAACTTCGCCGAACACGGCTACGCCCACCACTCCCTCCTCCCATTCGGCCACGGCGACGGCGGGGGAGGACCCACCCGCGACATGCTCGAACGCGCCCACCGCACCCACAACCTCGAAGGCTCACCCCAAGTCCACCTCCACACCCCAACCCAGTTCTTCACCACCGCCCAGAACGACCACACCCACCCCGCCGTCTACACCGGCGAGCTCTACCTCGAAGGCCACCGCGGCACCTACACCTCCCAAGCCCGCACCAAACAAGGAAACCGACGCAGCGAACACCTCCTGCGCGAAGCCGAGCTCTGGGCCACCACCGCCACCATCACCACCGGCGAGCCCTACCCCTACGACGAACTCGACGACATCTGGAAACAAGTCCTCCTCCACCAATTCCACGACATCCTCCCCGGCTCCTCCATCGCCTGGGTCCACCGCGAAGCCGAAACCACCTACACCCACCTCGCCCAACGCCTCAACACCCTCATCACCCACGCCCAACGCACCCTCGCCGGCCACGGCGACCAACCCATCACCTTCAACGCCGCACCCCACACCCACCACGACATCCCCGCCCTCGGCGCCACCACCACCCGCGCACCCGCACCCACCACACCCCAACGCCAACCCGACGGCACCATCACCCTCGACAACGGACTCATCCGCGCCACCCTCGACACCCACGGCCTCATCAACGCCGTCCACGACCACACCACCGACCGCGAAGCCCTCGCCGCCCCCGCCAACCTCCTCCAAATCCACCCCGACCACCCCAACCACTGGGACGCCTGGGACATCGACGGCTTCTACCGCCACACCGTCACCGACCTCACCGACCTCGACTCACTCGACATCGTCGACAACACCGTCGTCCTCCAACGCACCTACCAGAACTCCACCATCACCCAAACCCTCTCCGTCCCAGCAGGGGAGAAGCGCGTCGACATCACCACCGACATCGACTGGCACGAATCCGAAAAACTCCTCAAAGCCGCCTTCCCCCTCGACATCCACGCCGACCACTCCGCCTCCGAAACCCAATTCGGCCACGTCAAACGCCCCACCCACACCAACACCTCCTGGGACAACGCCCGCTTCGAAATCTGCGCCCACCGCTACATCCACGTCAGCGAACCCGACTACGGCCACGCCCTCGTCAACGACGCCACCTACGGCCACGACGTCACCCGCCACACCCGCGACGACGACGGCACCACCACAACCATCCGCCTCTCCCTCCTGCGCGCACCCCGATTCCCCGACCCCGACACCGACCACGGACACCACACCCTCCGCTACGCCCTCTGCATCGGCGCCGACATCACCGAAGCCGCCCGCCAGGGCTACCGCATCAACCTGCCCACCCGCACACACCACGGCAGCAACCCCGTCACACCCCTGATCACCCTCGACAACGCAGGCGTCATCGTCGAAGCCCTCAAACTCGCCGACGACCGCAGCGGCGACCTCATCGTCCGCCTCTACGAAGCCCGCGGCGCCCAAGCCCGCGCCCACCTCACCACCAACTTCCCCGCCACCACCATCACCCGCACCGACCTCCTCGAACGACCCACCCACGACCCCCAACCACCCGACACACCCCTGCAACTCCGCCCCTTCGAAATCCGCACCCTCCGCATCACCCGCGCATGAAAACGGGCCCCTGGGCACGCACCCAGGGGCCCGACGCAAGGGGAGCGGTCACCCCAACAACCGCAACCAACCCTCCCGATCCACCACACCCGTCACCGCAAGACCCGACGCCGCCTGGAACTCCCGCACCACCGAGACCATCCGATTCCCGAACACCCCATCCGCCGGCACGTACCGACCCCGCGACGTCAACAGCACCTGCACCGCCCGCACCGCCTCACCCCGGGCACCCGCACCCAGCACCGGCGTCACCGACTCCCACGCCAACCCGCCGAACAACCCCGGCTCAGCCACCCGCGACCCGAAGCACGACGGACCCGACCCCGCCCGCTCCGCCACCACACCCGCAGACGCCCGCTGCGTCGACTCCCCGAACACCCCGTCCACCGGCACCACCGCACCCCGAGCACCCAACAACATCTGCAGCGCCGACACGCTCGGACCCTGCGCACCCGGACGCAGCAACGGCCACGTCACCGGCTGCACCACCGCCAGACCCAACGCCGCACCCACCGACTCCCGCAACTCCGGCAACCGCGCGTAGAGCACATCACCCGGGCACGCCGTCGACATGTAATCCCGATGCCCGTAGATCTCACCCGGCTCGATCCCGTACTGCGACACCATGTACGAGCACAACGACACCAACGACTCCCACAACGACCCCGGAACCGACGCCTCGGTGTAGGTGCCCTCGTTCTCGATCCCCAACGACACCGAGTTCTGCTCACCGGCGTGCGCGCCCTTGACGTGCTGAGACCCGCCCTGCAGCGCCGCCAAGCTCTTGTGCCGGCCCTCCATCAGGTGGCCACCGCGCGAGTTGGTGAAGTTCTGGCCCGTGTCCGACCAGCCGTTGGTGTCCATGTGGTAGTCCTGGATCTGCCTCGATAACTCGAAGGCGTGCGACTGCGACGTGTCATCGCTGTTGGGCGTCGCCGTGTGATGCACGATGATCTTCGTCGGCTTCGAGTCCAGCACCTCGATCTCACCCGAGGCGTCCCGGGCGTCCCAATCCGACGTCGAGGAGATCGACGGAGCCGCCGCACGGCCTCCCACCCGCGGAGCCGCCGCGCTCGCCGGCAACCCGGCGAAACCCACCGCCGACACCGCCAGCCCACCGGCCAGCACCGCACGCCGAGCGACCCGCACTTCCCGTTGCACCATGACTTCCACTCCCTGAAAACCGGTCAGCGATCACGAAACAGGGCCGCGCCCTGGGGATTCGACACGCTACGCAGCCGATCACGGCAACGGGAATTCCTGGCGACAAGCCGCCACCAGTTCGCCAAGAAGTAACCAACAGACAATCGCTCGGCAACACGTCATCACCGGCCGTCCCGCGCGTCACCGCAGTGGACCGCGATCACCGAGGGACGCACGGGGGAGACCCAATGAGCCGCTTCACCCAATTCCTGCGCCGCCAGGTCGACGTCGACCTCGAACTGCACAGCCAAGCCCGTCAAGACGAGGAGACCGGCAACGCCACCCACCGCTGCCTCATCGGACCCCTGCGCGGATTCCGCGAATGCGAGCTCAAAACCCGCCTGCTCGCCCAGCACGAGCGCTGCGGCACCGGCGAAGGCCCCTGCGACGTCCTCGGCACCAGTTACCCGCCCGAGGACGAACGAGGATGCCTCACCCTCGCGTTACTCGGCCTGCCCTACGCCGACCGACCCGGCTACGCCCACCGCTGGCGTCCCTGACCCGGCGGTTCACCGCATCGGCAGACCGTTCCAGCGGGGGTGCAGGTTCTCCTCGTCGAGCTCCCGCATGAGCATCCGCGCCTCATCGGCCGCCGCGTGCAGCCCGGTGCGGATGAACCGGCGATTCTGCTCGTCGTTGGTGCACAGCGACTGACGTGCCCGCGCCTCCAGGCGCTCGATCAGCTCCCGCAGAGCTTCCTGGCCGTTCATGACGACCTCCCCGAAGAAGGAGTGATACCCCCAGCATCCACCGCCCGCAGGAGGAGGGGAGTGCCTTTAGGCCCGCCCGCGAACCCGCAGGAATCGAACCCGCGTTCGACCGGCTGCCGGGGTAGGGCCTCAGCGGAGGGGAGCGGTGCGTGGGAGCTTGGGCCGAAGCGGAGAGCGCGAAGCACCCGCGGCAGTCACGGGGCCTTCCTGACGGCAGTGGGGCGGTCCCGCTGGATCGGTGGAACGCGTTGGGCCACAACCACATCTGTAAGTTGATCTTGTAATTTCGTGGATAATCTACGTTATCCATCAATCAGAGTGATGGCCCGGTGAACGGCCCGATCTTACCTCGGGGGATCGAGGCGTCCTTCAGTCGACTCACAGGCCACCTTCAGGGTCCGTCATCGAGTCGCGCTCAGCCCTCGCGGGTCTTCCGCTGCGTCCATGCAGAAGGCGCCGGCCGGCTCCGGCCTGCCGCACCCATCAGGCGCCGCCTTCCGTGATCATCAACGCGCAAATGCCCTGCGCGGACCACTGTTTCGAGGTCCAGCCAGACCAACCCCAATACGTCACTGTGACGTAAGTAGTGGTCGATAAGGGATCGACCGAGACAGGGGGATCACCACCCACCACGCCGCCGAGAAGCCCGACTCGCACCCAAGCAGGCACACGTTCGCAGGAGTCGCGAAGACAGCACGCCGCACATCACCGACGCGCACGCTCAACCAGCCCGACGCATCACCGCAACGCCGCACCACGCATCCCGGCACCCAACGCCACCCGGCGGCCCGCACACGAGAACGAGCCCGCACCATGCGACGCCCCGGTCGCCACCAAGACCGAAAAGCGCCACCCAACAGCCCCTCTCGCCCTCATCGGCCCAGCACCCCGTAATGCCGATAATGCACATTATGTTAAGTGAAGTGTTCGGGAGACCCGGGAACCCGCTTCCCCGACCTCCGAAGCCGGACCGAGCAAGATGGGCGAACGAGGCGACGTAGTCGCCCTACGGCCGCGCGTTCGTCGTACTCGGCCTGGGCGTGCTGCTGCGGCTTCTGATGGGTTGGGGGAAGTTTTCATGAAAACTTCCCCCAACCCGGCCACGACGAGACCACCAAGGTCTGGACCGAGATCGCTCACGGTCTCTGTCAGGATGCTTGCGCCTCTCCCCTGTGCTGGGCCATGTCGAGGGCTGCGAGGTGGCTGAAGACCATGCAGGCGCCGATGGGGTTTCCGCCTCCTGGGTAGGTGGTGCCGGAGACGGCGGCCATGGAGTTGCCCGCGGCGTAGAGGCCGGGGATGACGTCGCCTTCGGTGTTGAGGACTCGGGCTCGCGGGTCGGTGCGCAGGCCGCCCTTGGTGCCGAGGTCGGAGATGCCGAAGGCGGCTGCGTGGAAGGGGCCCTTGGTGATGGGGACCAGTGGTGAGGCTCCGCCGGTGAAGGCGCGGTCGAAGGGCTCGTCGCCGCGGCCGTAGTCCTCGTCGGTGCCGGATTCGGCGAAGGTGTTGAAGCGGGCGACGGTGCGGGCCAGGTTCTCGGCGGGGACGCCGATCTTGGTGGCGAGTTCGTCGAGGGTGTCGGCGGTGTGCCAGAGGCCGGCGTCGACGTAGTCCTGGGTGTTGCCCAGGGGGACGCTGGTGGACTGCACGGGTGGCCTCTCCCCTGCCCTGTCGTCGTAGATCATCCAGTACGGCAGGGTCATCGCCTCGTCGGCGAGGCGGCTGAGGATGCGGCGGCCGATGCGGTCGTAGGCGGCGGACTCGTTGACGAAGCGCTCGCCCTGGTCGTCGACGAAGATGCCGCCGGTGAACCACAGGGAGAAGGTGGAGGTGCCGTCCGGGTGGGTGATGCCGGGTGACCACCAGGCCTCGTTCATGAGGTCGGTGTCGGCTCCGGCGGTGATGCCGGCGAGGGTGGCCAGGCCCTGGTTGCTGGGCGGGCCCATGGCGTCGCGGGTGGTTCCGGGGACTCCGTGCTGGTCGCGCATCTGCTGGTTGTGCTCGAATCCGCCTGCGGCGATGAGGACTCCGCGGTGGGCGCGGATGTGCCGGCGGGTGCCGTCGTGGGTGATCACTGCTCCGGTGACCGCGCCGTCGGTGAGCAGGAGTTCGTCGCAGACGGCGTTGCGGCGCAGGTCGGCGCGGGGTTGCTTGGACAGGGCGAGGAGCAGGCGTGCGAGGAGTGCTTGGCCGCCGAAGAGTCCGTCCGGGAGGGGTTCGTCGGCGCGTTCGGTGCCCAGGGGTGGGCGGAGGGTGTCGCGCAGCGTTCCGAGCTTTTCGGCTTTGAGGGGTTTGGCCATGATGTGGCGGCCGGTGGCGTGGGCTTGGGGTGCGGAGCCGAAGTAGTCGGGCCAGGGGAAGGCCATGAATTTGAAGTCGGTGTCGGCTTCGAGGTAGTCGATGGGGGGTGCGCCGCCTTCGAGGAAGGCGTCTTGGAGTGCGGTGGGTGTGCGGTTTCCGACGACGGCGCGGAAGTAGGTGCGGGCGGCGTCGAGGGTGTCGTGGTGGCCTTCGCGGGTGAGTGCGGCGTTGCAGGGGAACCACATGCCGCCGCCGGAGTAGGCGGTGGTGCCGCCGAAGTGGGTGGAGGCTTCGGCGACGATGACCGAGAGGCCTTCGCGGGCGGCGGTGTAGGCGCCGGTGAGTGCGCCGCCGCCGGATCCGATGACGAGGACGTCGCATTCGTGGTCCGGGGTGTTGGCCATGCACCCAAGTAGAACATGTTTCATTTTCCGTGGCGAGAGGTTTGGTGGTGCCTCTCCCCTGGCTTCGTCAGGGACGGCCTCGGGATGCTTGCCCGGAACCGCCGCGGGTGGCGGGGTCCTCGAAGATGACTTCGGGGTAGCCGGCCGTGGGGCCCTCCAGCAGCGGTTGCGGGATGCCGCGCAGGTGCTGGTCCAGGAACGCCGCGACGTAGTCCCGGGTGATCTCGGCTGTGCGGTGGCCGTCGAGCGGCTCGTCGGGAAGTCCGACGCCGAACTGCTCGGAGAGGATCGAGAAGTCGGTGAACGAGGAGTGGCTCGTGCCCGAGACGGTCAGCCAGCGTCGCCAGTCGGTCAGGTGGGGCCAGCTGGTGTCCCAGGATTCGTCGGTGCCTCCGGGGCGGTGTTCGGGTGTGCCGAGGAGCAGGAAGGGCTTGGCGAGGTCGTGGCCGAGTGATGGGAAGAAGGTGCCGTCGAGGTTGATCCCGGCGGTGACGCGCGGGTCGGTGCTCAGGGTCTGCGCGGCGCTGGCGCCGCCGATGGAGTGGCCGACCATCGCGATGCGGTCCGGGCGCAACGGGGTCTTGCGGGGTAGTTCGTCCAGGAGGAACGCGACGTCGTCACCGCGGGTGCGCACCACCTTCGCGTAGTCCTGGGCTTGGCAGGCCAGGCAGGTGGTGAGGCGGCCGTCGGGGAACTCGGTGGCGTGGGATTCGTGGTTGTGGCCGATGAGCGCGACGGCGTAGCCGCGGCTGGCGAGGTCTTCGGCCAGGCCGGTGAGCGCGGCGCGGGGGTGGGAGAAGCCGGGTGAGAGCAGGACGAGCGGGAGCGTGGCCGAGATCGGTGGTGCGTCGGTGTTCGCGTGGGTTCGGGTCGTGCTGAGGATGTCGTCGGGCACTGGGGGGAGGTCTTGGAGGTGGTGGAGGATTTCGCGGGATTCGGCCGGGGTGACGTATTGGGCCGATGGTCCGTCGGTGGGGGCTGCGGGGTACCAGAGGGTGGTCATGAGTTCGCGTGGTTGGTCGGCTGCCCACGGGTCGGGGCGCTGGTGGTCGATCAGGTGCAGCTGTGATGTGCCGATCGGCAGTGGTCCGGTGGGTTCGGGCAGTGCGAGTTGGGGTGGCGCGGCGTTCGCGGTGGTGCCGGGGAGCGCGAGGGAGGCGCTGAGGGCCAGTGCGGTGAGCAGTGTTGGTCGCATTTCGACAGCGTCGCGGGTGGGGCCTGGTGCGCGCGTCGGGGCGAACCCTGGTGGCGACCCGGAGCGCTTCCGGGTTGGAGGAGCTCAAGGGGTTGTCTCGTCGGCAGTGCAGGTGAGATGACCACATCGAGGCGTCCGAACTCCGAGAACGAACGCCTCGCGTCGTGATCGTCTGGACGTTTCCGCCTACGCTTCGACCTTGACCTTCCTGCAGTCAGCACAGGTCACGCCCCAGTAGATGACCGGGGTCTTGTAGCTGCCGCTCTGGAACTTCTTGCCGCAGAGGGTGGTTGCCTTGCTGTCCCACAGGGAGATGTGGGTGCACCTATGCCTGATGCCTTCGCGAATAACTTCGGCGCTCACGTTGCCTACCTTCGACGTGCGAATGTTGCTCTGAGATGGGTTTGCCCGGCCGAGAGCACCATTCGATCACGGGCGGTGAGGTAGTTCCATGCATTGCCCCAATAGGCGCCACTCTTTTCGGTGAGCGGTTGGGGCACTTCAGTCGAGCCGATCGCCGTGTGTAGTTGTTCAACGTCGTTCCCGCGAATGGAACTGGGGTCGTTCGTGGTGCGTCGGAGCGGTGAGTGCGCCGGTTCGAGAGGAGTGGTCGTGGTGGACGACGCTTGGCCCGAGATGGTGGAGGGTTGGGAGTTGGCCCGTTCGCAGGGGCGGGAGACCTATCGCAAGCGGTTGGCCAACAACGTGACGGTGTTCGCGATCTGGGAGTCGGCCGCGGGCGTGGGCCGGGTCAAGGCGCGGGTGGGTTCGTCGGGGTTGGGTCGGGAGTTGACGTGCAGCCGGACGGACTTCCGGGATCGGGAGGCGTTTTGGACGGCTGCGTGGTGCGTGGTGGAGATGGCGGCGAATTTGCCGTTGTTCGAGGGTGAGCGGGAGAGTTCGGCGGGGTCGTGGGTGCGGGAGCCGGTGGCCGGTTCGGTGGAGGTCGACGAGGGTGCGTTGACGTTCACGCTGGTCAGCGGTCGTGCGGTGACGGTGGTGCTGTCGAGCGAGCAGGTGGCGGAGCTGTCGCGGGATTTGGGGGTGGCCGGTTGGGTGGGTGCGTGATCGGCTGCTCCCCCCTTGTCGTAGTGCCGGGTGGCGACGGCGGGTAGGGCGTGGCTGTGGTCGCCGGTGTGCCGGGGCTGGGTTGGGAAGGCCTGGGTTCAGTGCGGCAGGAGGCGGCTGCGCTGCTGGGTGCGGTTGTCCTGGGCTGCTTGATGTTGCCGTGGTTCTGTGGGGTTGTCAGCGGTTGTTGAGGGGGAGTTCGTCGAGGTCGAGGGGGCCGAAGACGGTGGTGAACAGTCGTGCGGCGCGGTGGGTCATGGCGGTGGGGGTTTGGGTGGGGTGGTCGGTCCACCAGGTGACCAGGGCGTCGAAGACGTTGATCCAGGCGGCGGTGAGGGCGGAGGCGTCGAGGGGGTCGTGGTTGTCGGCTTTGCGGAGCATGTCGGCGACGCCTTGGGCGCCGACGGTGTGCATGCGGTGTTCGTAGTGGGTGCGTTGGTCGGTGAGTTCGGTGGGCATGGTGGGGTCGCGCAGGATGCGCCACATCCAGGTTTGGCCGTGCAGGGCGGTGAAGATGCGGTCGAGGCTGAGGATGGCTTGTTCGGGTCCGACGTGGCCGAGGTCGGCGGTGTGCTCGATGACGCCGGCGATGGTTTCTCCGGCGCGGGTGAGGCAGGCGGAGAAGAGGCCTTGTTTGGAGCCGAAGTAGTTGTAGATGAGGGGTTTGGAGATGCCGGCGTCGGTGGCGATGGTCGTCAGTGAGGTGCCGGCGTAGCCGTGTTCGGCGAAGGTGCGTCCGGCGATGTCGAGGATCTGGCGTTCGCGTTGTGCTCGGGCGACGCCCTTGGTTCCTGCTTTGGCCACTCCGGGAGTCTACCCAAGTGGGTGACCCACTGGTAACTTACCGAAAGGTCAATTCACCGGGGAGGGACTTGTCGATGACCGACCTGCTGGATCCGATGAAGAACCCCGTCACCTACGCGATCCCGTTCTTCGTGCTGAGCATCGCCATCGAGCTCGCCGCCCTGAAGTGGCTCGACCACGACGACAACGCCACCGGATACGCCTTCAAGGACACCCGCACCAGCCTGACCATGGGCGCGGGATCGCTGGTGTTCCTGTCGGTGTTCAAGGTCGCCACGTTCTTCGTCTACAACGCGCTCTACACCCACCTGGCGCCGTGGCACCTGCCCACCGACACGTGGTGGTTCTGGCTGCTGCTCATCGTCGGGCTCGACCTGGCCTACTACCTCAACCACCGGTTCGTGCACCGGGTCAACATCGGCTGGGCCGCCCACCAGGCCCACCACTCCAGCGAGTACATGAACTTCGGCACCGCCCTGCGGCAGAAGTGGAACCCGTGGTTCGAGTTCTTCTTCTGGCTGCCCCTGCCGCTGCTGGGCTTCGCCCCCTGGGCGCTCTACATCGCGTTCTCGATCAACCTCGTCTACCAGTTCTTCGTCCACACCGAGGCCATCTCGAAGCTGCCGCGGCCGATCGAGTTCGTGTTCAACACGCCCTCGCACCACCGCGTGCACCACGGCTCCGACCCCGAGTACCTCGACAAGAACTACGGCGGCATCCTCATCATCTGGGACCGCGTGTTCGGCACCTTCCAGCCCGAACTGCACCGCCCCACCTACGGGCTCACCCACCCCGTGGAGACCTACAACGTCGTGACCCTGCAGTACGGCGCCTTCGCCGACATCCTGCGCCAGGTCCGCACCACCCCGCGCTGGCGCGACAAGCTCGGCTACCTCTTCGGCCCGCCCGGCTGGTCCCCCACCTCGGACTGACCCCTGCGCGCCGCGCAGTTTCGCCGTCGCCCGAGCGCTGCCGGGTCGGGTTTGACTTCGAGTTTGGTGGAGCTCCTAGCGTGGCCGCGTCGGTGCAGTCGGAGAAGTTGAGGTGATCGCGGTGCGGGATCTGGGTCGGATCGGATTGACGGTCGACGTCGACGCGGACGGGACGTACTTGAAGGACGCCGTCGAGGCCGAGGAGCTCGGGTACTCCGGGCTGTGGGTGGCGGGTGGTCAGCTCGACACGCTGGCGCCGCTGAGCGAGCTGCTGCGGGCCACCCGTTCGGCTGTGGTGGGCTCGGCGATCATCCCGTTCGACCGGTACGGGACCGACGAGATCGCCGAGCACTTCCGCGACAACGAGCTGCGGGCTCCGGGACGGTTCGTCGCCGGGTTCGGCGGGTTGCAGGCGCGGCCGGTGTCGGCCACGCGGCAGGTGCTGGGTGATCTGGACGGCAGCGTCCCGGTGGGGCGGCGGCTGCTGGCCGCGCTGGGGCCCCGCAAGCTCGATCTGGCCGGTGAGGCCGCGGCCGGGGCGATCACGATGCTGGTCCCGCCGGAGCACACCGCCCAGGCGCGTCGGCGCCTCGGGCCGCGGGCGCGCCTGGTGGTGCTGCAGATGGTCACCTTCGATCCCGACCGGGAGCGGGCGCGGCGGACGTTGCGGGAACCGATGCGGTTCCTCGTCGGCACCGAGGGGATCGGCTACGCGGCGCACCTGCGCCGCATGGGTTTCGGCGACGACGAGCTGGCCGCGCTCAGCGATCGACTTGTCGACTCGGTGGCCGGTGCCGGGGACGTCGAGGTCATCGCCGAGGGCGTGCGCGCGCACCTCCAGGCCGGTGCCGATCACGTGGTGCTCGGTGTGCAGTCCGACGGCGACCAGCCCGGCCCGATCGAGACCGCCCGCGCCCTGGCCGAGGTGCTGCTGTGACGGTCACATCCGCGCGCTCGCGGGCGTCATCGGGGTGAGACCGGGAAGAAGGGGGTCGGGTGTGATGGTGCTCGTGTCGGTGATCGTGATCGTGGTGACCGCGGTGCTCAACGCGGTCAGCGCGGTGGTGGACTTCGCCGGGGGCCGGTACGTGGTGGGCAACGCCGAGGCCAACGGGGTGGCGCGGGAGTGGTTGCCGGTGCTCGGTGGGCTCAAAGCGGCCGGGGCGGTCGGGTTGCTGGCCGCGGTGCTGGGAGTTCCGGTGATCGGGGCGTGGGCGGCGGCCGGGTTGGTGCTGTTCTTCGTCGGTGCGGTGGTGGCGCACGTGCGGGCGGGGACGTGGTCCACGATCGCCGCGCCCGGGGTGTTCCTGGCCCTGGCCGCCGGGTCGCTGTGGTTCACCCTGACGGCCTGATGCGAAGGGGGCTCCGGGAATCCCGGAGCCCCCTTCGCGCTGGTGGCGTGTCAGTCGACGGACATCTCGCCGAGCAGCGACCAGTCGTCCTGGTCGAGGGAGGTGTTGATGACCCGCGGGGTTTCGGCCAGGTGCGGCGGCAGGGTCTGCTGGGCGTGCTTGAAGTGCTCGCTGTTGACGTGGGCGGCGCCGGCCTCACCGTCGCGGAAGGCCTCCACCAGCACGTACTCGTGGGGGTCTTCCAGGCTGCGCGACCAGTCGAACCACAGGCAACCGGGCTCGTTGCGGGTGGCGTTGGTGAACGCGGCGGCGATCTGCGGCCACTGCTCGGCGGATTCGGGCTTCACGCGGAACTTCGCCGTGATGAAGATCATGTGCGTCGCTCTCCTGATGGTGCTCGCGGGGCGATGTCGGACGAGGACCATCCTAAGTGGCCGATCATCGTGCGCCGGACGGCCCGTCGTCGGCGAGCTCTTCGGTGTAGCGCACGCGCAGCCGCTCGGTGCGTTCGGCGGGCCACGGGCAGCGGACGTCGCCGTGCAGGGCGGCGAAGAGCAGCTCCAGGTGGGTGTGCCAGGCGGCCAGCAGGATCGCCCGCTGGTCGGGGTCGGTGATGGTGTGGGTGAGCACCAGGCGGGTGCCGATCGGGTGCTGCTCGCGCAGCGCGAAGCGCACCTCTCCCCGTCCTCCCAGCTGTAGGCCAGGGTTTCGGGCGGCGTGGATTCGGTGACGGGCCCGGCGTGGCCGTAGCCGTGGGTGGCCGGGAGCGGCGGCGTGCCGCCGGGTTCGGGTGGTTCGCCGCCGGTGAGCAGCTGCCACACCTCGCTCGGGGGTTGGACGAGGTCGCGTTCGAAGCGCAGCTGCCAGCCGTGCTCGGTGGGCTGGGCGTGGCCGGTGGCGAGGTCGAAGAGGTCGATGAGGTTCTCGGCGTGGGTGAACCAGGCGGTCATGTCGAATTCGGCGGTGGTGCCGTCGAGTCCGGATTGCAGGGCGTCGAGGCAGAGCAGCCAGCCGGCGCCGTGGCGGGCGGCGGAGGGGCGGTCGCTGTCGGGGCCGCGGAGGGTGTGGCTGAACACCAGCAGGCAGCCCTGCTCGTGCGGGAGGAGTTCGCAGCGGATGACGTCGCTGTCCCAGCGGAAAGCGAAGACCTTCGGTTCGTCGACCTCGAGGATCTCGCCGGTCTCGGGTGCGCCGGTGTCGGGGACGTCGGGGCCTTCGAAGGTGAAGCGCATCGCCGCGCCCGGGGCGAGGCGGTCGAAGCTCACCCGTGCCGGGAACCACGCCGCGAGTCCGTCGGGGTCGGTCACCGCCGTCCACACCTTCTCCGGCGGGTGGGCCAGCACGCGCTGCAGGCGCAGCACCGGGTGTCCGTTGATCATCGACAGGTGCGGGTTCATGTCTGCTCCCTCGTCTGGTCGAGGTGGTGCTCCAGGGAGTCGAGGTGGTGCTCCCACATCCGCCGGTAGGGCCGCAGCCACTGCTCGATCTCGGCGAGGGGCTCGGGGCGGAGCCGGTACCAGCGGCGCTGGGCGTCCTGGCGGACCTCCACCAGGCCGGCTTCGCGCAGCACCTTGAGGTGCTTGGAGACCGTGGGCTGGCTCAGCGGGAGCGCTTCGACGAGGTCACCGACGGCGCGTTCACCGGTGCGCAGCAGGTCGAGGATATCGCGGCGGCGCGGTTCGGCCAGCACCTCAAAGGTAGTTGCCACACCACGAATATAGACCGACGGGAATATGGTGTCGAGTCAGCGCGCCTCCGCCGCCAGCAGCTGCACGGCGGCGGCCACGAGTTCGGCGTTGTCGGTGGCGATCTGCCCGTCGGGCAGCACGAGGGTGTCCTCCAGGCCGATGCGGGTGGAGAACCCGCGCCGGGCCGCCACCCGCAGCACCGGCCACGCTCCGGCCGCCTCACCGTGCAGCAGGATCGGTGCCGAGGCCGGGTGCAGCCGCGCCAGCAACGCCTCGGCGGTGGCCGCCGCACCGCCGGCGGTCGGGTCGGTGACCTCGGCCAGCACCCGCAGCACCCGGTTGCGGTGCGGGGAGAGCGTGAAGTGGTGATCGGCGTCGGTGCCGGAGAAGATCCCGGCCTCCACCCCCACCCCGCGCTCCAGCAGTGCCGCGGCCACCGCGTCGGCACCGGGCTCGTGCCAGTTGACCGAGGCGTGATCGGGCAGCAGCGTCCACGCCTTGATCGAGCGCACCCGCGTGTCGGTGTCCGGCGCCGTCCACGCCCCGGTGGTCACCCCCACGCTCACCCCCGGTGCGGCGGCACGCACCGCGCGCAGCGCCGCGGCCACGGCGTGCGGGTCGAGGGTGTCGGTGCCGTCGGCGCTCTTGGGGTGCAGGTGCACGTCGGTGGCGCCGGCGGCCACCGCATCGGCGGCGGCCTTGGCCAGCTCCTCCGGCCGCACCGGCAGGTGGAAGTGCTCACGCGGTGACCGGGCGCCGTTCAGGCAAACCTGCAGCATGCGCCGATCGTCCCCCATCCGGTGCACCTGCGGTAGTTGACGAACTCGTTTCGTGATCAACACGCACCCGCACGGGGGCTTGCGGGTGCGCCACTATCGTGGACGTCGTGTTGAGCGACAGGATCGCGCGCGGCGTCGCCGACGGGCACATCACCGAGACCTACTTCCGCTGGGCCAGCCCGCACGCCCGCCCCGGCACCCGCGTGACCACCAGCGCGGGCGACATCGAGATCACCGAGCTCACCGAGGTCGACCCCGACGCGCTCACCGACACCGACGCCGCCCGCGCCGGATTCCGCTCCGCCCAGGGCCTGCGCACCTCCCTGGCCCGGCACACCGGCCGCACCTGGCGCCTGAGCCTGACCCACCTCGGCTCGTCCACACCCGCCCCGGAGACCGTCGAGCTCACCGAAGCCCGGCGCCACCAGATCCAGACCGATTTGGCACGGCTGGACGCGGGCACCCCGCGCGGGCCCTGGACCCGCGCGCTGCTCGAACACCTCCACGACCACCCGGCGCCCACCCCGGCCGAGCTCGCCACCGCCCAGAACCGCCCGGTGGCCCGCACCAAGACCGACCTGTGGCGGCTGCGCGAACTCGGCCTGGTCACCACCAGCGCCGGCCGGATCCACCTCACCGGCCTGGCCCGCACCTACCTCGCTCAGTAGCGAGTGCCCATCACCTCACGCACCTGCGCCAACGTGGCCTCGGCCAGCTCGGTGGCGCGGGCGTTGCCCGCGCGCAGCACCGACCGCAAATACCCCGGGTCGGCGGCCAGCTCCGCCCGCCGCGCCCGCAACGGCGCGAACGCACCGTTGACGGCCTCGGTCACCCGTGCCTTGAGCGCCGCCGCACCACCCGAACCGACCTCGGCGGCCACCTCACCCGGATCCCGGTCCTCGCACAGCGCGGCCAGCAGCACCAGACTGGCCACCTCCGGGCGCGTGCCGGGTTCGTAGGTGATGTGGCGGTGCGCGTCGGTCTTGGCGCCCCGGATCAACCGGGCGGTCTCCTCGGCCGTGGCGCCCAGCGTGATCGCGTTGCCGCGGGACTTGCTCATCTTCGTGCCGTCGGTGCCCAGCAGCAGCGGCGCCGAGCTCAGCAGCGCCTCCGGTTCGCCGAACACCGGCCCGTGGCGGTCGTTGAAGCGCCGCGCGATCAGGCGGGTCACCTCCAGGTGCGGCAGCTGGTCGGCGCCCACCGGCACCAGGTTGGCCTTGCAGAACAGGATGTCGGCGGCCTGGTGCGCCGGATAGGTGAACATCAGGCCCGACACCCCGGCCTGGCGGGAGTGGCCGATCTCGTCCTTGACGGTGGGGTTGCGCTGCAGCTCCGGGACCGTGACCAGGCTCAGGAACGGCAGCATCAGCTGGTTGAGGGCCGTCACCGCGCTGTGGGTGAAGATCATCGCCTCGTCCGGGTCGATCCCGGCGGCCAGGTAGTCGGCGACCAGGCCCAGCACGTGGATTTCGAGGTCGTCGGCGACGTCGCGGTCGGTCAGGACCTGGTAATCGGCGATCACCAGCCCCAGCTCCACGCCCCGGCGCTGCAGCCGCACCCGGTTGTGCAGGGTGCCGAAGTAGTGGCCCAGGTGCAGCGGCCCCGTCGGGCGGTCGCCGGTGAGGATCCGGAACCGGGAGGGGTCGGCGGTGATCTCGTCCTCCAGCTCGGCGCTGCGGCGCGCGGCCGGGGACACCTCGACAGTGCTGGTCATCGTGGGGTCCTTTCGGGGTCTGGCCGCCGACCGGGACCCGCGCCTGCGACGAGGCGCACCACAACAACAGGGCCGTCGGTCGAACGGCCCCGGGGTGGTTGAGGAAGTACCGCAGTGCGGGTGGCCGCTCCTTAGCTGGAGCGCCACCAGGAAAGACGACTGCTGCGGATCACGCCCCCAGCATAACCGCCCCGCCCCTCACCCGGGGTCAGGTGATGGTGAAGGTCATCGTGGTCTCGGTCAGCGCGAACCCCAACCTGCGGTAGAGCCGCTGGGCCGGGTTGCCCACCGTCACCGCCAGCCCCGCCCGCTCGTACTCGCCCGCCAGCCCCGCCAGCGCGCGCCGCAGCAGCAGCCCGCCCAGACCGGCGTAGTCGGGTGCGCGGCGGCGGAAGACGTCGCTGACCCACGCCTCACCGGCGCGGTCGTTGACGATCAGCCCGGCCACCACCGCGCCCGCCGCGTCGGTGACCAGGGCGCTGCGGCCCAGCAGCGGGCCCAGCACACGGCCCGACAGCAGGGGCTGCAGCAGACCCGCGCGCACCGCGTCATCGTCGGCGGCGACGTGATCGGGATGCCCGGGCGGGTAGGCCTCCCGCCACGCCGGCACCAGCGCCTCGGCCGCCCGATCGCACGGGCCGATCCGCAACGGCTCCGGCGGCCGCAGACTCCCCCACTCGGCGGGTGGTGGGTCGGTGCGCAGGTCGCGGTGCATCGTGTGGGCGTGGCGGCGCAGCCTCGCCCCCGCGCGGATCAGCCGCTGCCCGTCGGCGAGGTCGGTGACCACGTTCCAGCCGGGCAGCCGCGCCCGCAGCAACCCCCACACGTCCTGGCCGTCGGCGGCGATCAGCCGCGCCATGCGCGGCGCACCGGCCAGCGGCACGCAGCGCGCGGTCGCGGTCGCGCCGTGCAGGTCCACGACCTCACCGGTTCCGCTCTCGTGCAGCATTCACCGACCTCTACACCCGCAAATCCCCTCGCACAAGCGGTTTTTGCGGTTCCCGGGCCGGGTCGTCAGGGGCGGTCTTCGGCGCCGAAGCGGTCGGTGAGGTCGCCCAGCAGCACCCGCAGCAGCTCGGTGAGCTGCTCGCGCTGGCCGGGATCGAGGGATTCCAGGAGGGTTTCCTCGTGGCGCAGCAGGTCGTCGACCCGGTCCTCGATGAGGTGGTGCCCGGTCTCGGTGAGCTCGACCTGCACGCTGCGTCCGTCGGTGCCGCCGCGCAGGCGGCGCACCAGGCCCCGCTGCTCGGCGCGGGCCACCCGCTGGGAGATCGCGCCGGCGCTGACCAGCGACTGGCGGGCGATCTCCCCGGCGCCCAACCGGTACGGGGGTCCGGCGCGGCGCAGCGTGGAGAGCAGGTCGCGGGTGGCGGCGTCCAGGCCGATGCGCGCGTCGGTGCGGCGGCGTTCGTCCTCGAGGAGTTTCGCGATGCGCCAGATCCGGGTGATGATCCCGATCGAGGCCACCGGCATGCCCGGACGTTCCCGCTGCCAGGCCGCCTGGATGCGGTCGACCCCGTCCTCACCGTGCGCCATGACCGCAGAGCCTAGAGCCACCGCGCCAGCCGAGTGCCCCCACCCGCGAACCCGGCCCGCGAATCGGGCCCACGAATCGGGCCCGCGAATCGGGCACGGCATGATCAACGGCATGATCGATCCGCGACTGCGCGACCGCGTCGCCGTCATCACCGGATGCGACACCGCCCTGGGCATCTCCGCGGCCATCGCCCGCGCCCTGGCCCGCCAGCAGGTGCGGCCGCTGCTGATCACCGAACCCGGCGCCGACGACCACCTCACCCCCGCGCTGCGCGCCGACGGCCACACCGCAGAAGCCCTGGCCGTGGACCTCACCGACCCGCACGCGCCCCGGCAGGTCTACGACACCGCCGAGGCCCGGTTGGGGCCGGTGGAGATCCTCGTGCTCAACACCGCCCCCTCCGGGCTCGACACCTTCACCCGCGCCCGCGGCGCCGAGGAGCTCACCGCCACCGGCATCGACGCCCACCACGAGCGCGGCACCCGCGCACCGGCGCTGCTCATCGCCGAGCACCACCGCCGCCACCGGGCACGGCGCGGCGAGTGGGGGCGCATCATCACCCTCAGCACCGACGTCTCCGACGGCGCGCCCGGGCAGGTCTCGCGCGCCGCGGCCGCCCACGCCCTGGAATCGCTGTCGCGCTCGGCCGCCCAGGAGTTCGGGCCCACCGGCATCACCGTCAACATCATCGCCTGCGGCGCGGTGCGCACCGGGTGGCTGCACCGCGACGACGCCGCCCGCCTGGCCGAGACCAGTCCCCTGGGCCGCCTCGGGCACCCCGACGACATCGCCGACATCGCCGCGTTCCTGGCCTCCCACCAAGCCCGCTGGCTCACCGGCCAAACCCTCTACGCCGGTGGCGGGCGCCGCATGCGCTGACCCCGGGGCACCCCAGTTGTGGTGCGCATTACCCGTGCTGAATCGGTCCCGCCGCGCCGCGGCTGTGATCCGCGACCGGTGTCCCACAGCCCGGCGGCGCTGGGGATAGCATCCCGAGACAGATCCAACACCCACCCGTCGAGCAGGAGAACGAGACCTCATGACCAAAGCTCCCGTCACCGTGACCGTCACCGGTGCGGCCGGTCAGATCGGCTACGCGTTGCTGTTCCGGATCGCCTCCGGTCAGCTCATCGACGCCGAGACCCCGATCAAGCTGCGGCTGCTGGAGATCCCGCAGGCGGTCAAGGCTGCCGAGGGCACCGCGATGGAGCTCGACGACTGCGCCTTCCCGCTGCTGGAGAGCATCGACATCACCGACGACGCGCGCACCGCCTTCGACGGCACCAACGTCGCGCTGCTGGTCGGTGCCCGCCCGCGCGCCAAGGGCATGGAGCGCGGTGACCTGCTCGAGGCCAACGGCGGCATCTTCAAGCCCCAGGGCGAGGCCATCAACGCCGGCGCCGCCGACGACGTGCGCGTGCTGGTGGTCGGCAACCCCGCCAACACCAACGCGCTGATCGCCCAGGCCCACGCCCCGGACGTGCCGGCCGAGCGCTTCACCGCCATGACCCGCCTGGACCACAACCGCGCGCTGACCCAGCTCGCGCAGAAGCTGGGCGTGTCGGTCACCGACATCAAGAAGATGACGATCTGGGGCAACCACTCCGCCACCCAGTACCCCGACCTGTTCCACACCGAGGTCGGCGGCAAGATCGCCGCCGAGCAGGTCGAGCAGTCCTGGCTGGCCGACGAGTTCATCCCGACCGTGGCCAAGCGCGGCGCGGCCATCATCGACGCCCGCGGCGCCTCCTCGGCGGCCTCGGCCGCCAACGCCGCCATCGACCACGTCCACACCTGGGTCAACGGCACCCCGGACGGCGACTGGACCTCGGCCGGTGTGGTCTCCGACGGCTCCTACGGCGTGCCGGAGGGCCTGATCTCGTCGTTCCCGGTCACCGCCCGCGACGGCAAGTTCGAGATCGTCCAGGGCCTGGACATCGACGAGTTCTCCCGCGCCCGCATCGACGCCTCCGTCGCCGAGCTCACCGAGGAGCGCGACACCGTCGCCAAGCTCGGCCTGGTGTGACCTGGCGATCGTGAGCTCGAAGCCGGGGGCGATGATCATCGCCCCCGGCTTTCGCTCGTGCAGGGCCGGGAAAATCCTGTTGCCGCGTTCCGGGCGGCCCGCCGCATCGGTGCATGAGCCGCCCCGCCGAACGCATCGCACTGTCCCGGGCGGTGCTGCACCGCCCGGGACAGGCCGACACCGCCGCGCTGCACCGCGCCGTCACCGAATCCCTGCACCACCTGCGGCCCTGGATGCCGTGGGCCGCGGGCGACTACCCGCTCAGCGCCGCCGAGGCCTTCATCGACGAGGCCACCGGACACTGGCAGGCCGGCACCGCCTTCACCTACCTCATCACCCGCGATCAGGTGGTCGCAGGCGCGATCTCGCTGGAAGGACGCATCGGCGACGGCGGCCTGGAGATCGGCTACTGGTTGCACCCCGACCACACCGGGCGGGGCCTGGTCACCACCGCCGCCGGAGCCCTGACCGAGCAGGCGTTCGCGCTGCCGGGCATCAGCCGGGTGGAGATCTGGCACGACGCGGCCAACACCGCCAGCCGCGCCATCCCCGAGCGCCTCGGGTTCACCTGCGTCGATCGGTGCCACCCACCGCGCTTCGCCCACACCCCGGCCAAGGCCGGGTTCGAAGTCGTCTGGCGACTCACCCGCCCCGACTAGGCGTCGTCGTTGTCGCGGGTGGACTCGGAACCGGTTCGGGTGCGCAGTTGTTCGGTGAGCGCGTCGATCTGAGCTTCGGCGCGCTCGGCGCGGGACCGGTCCTGCTCCGCGGCCTGCTGCGCGGCGGCCAGCCGGTCGGCGCCCGCTCGGCGTTCGGCCGCCAGGCGCTCGGCCGCCTCCTCCCGCACCCGCTGGAGCTCTGCGGCCTGCTGCTCGCGCAGCTGGGCGAGTTCGGCGCGCTGGCGCTCGATCTCGGCCCGGGAGTCCTGCGCGGCCTGGCGCAGTTCGGTGAGCTGATCGCGCGCGGTCTCGGCGGAGGCCTCGGCGCGGGCGGCGCGCTCAGCGGCCTCCGAACGGCGCGAGTCGGCCTCGGCGACCTCGCGGCGTGCCTGCTGCTGGGCGGCCTGGACCTGCGCGGCGGCCTCGGCGCGGGCTTTTTCCAGGTCGCCGTGGGCGGCGGCGATCTGCTCGTCGGCGTCCTCGCGGGCCCGGGCGACCAGGCCGTCGGCTTCCCTGCGGGCCGCGGCGGCGGCGACCTCGGCCTCGTTGCGGGCTGATTCCACCTCCTGCTCGGCCTCCCGCCGAGCGCGGGTGGCGTCCTCGCGGGCCTGATCTGCTTGGGCGCGGGCGGTGTCGGCCTCGCGGGTGGCGTTCTCGGCGGTGGCCACGGCGTCTTCCGCGGCCTCCTCGGCGGCCTGGCGGGCCTGCTCGGCCTCGCGCCGCTGCTGCTGGGCGGTGGCCAGAGCCTGCTCGGCCTGGGCGATGCGGTGCGCGGCCTCGGCCTGGGCGGCCTGGATCTGGGCCTCGGCGGCCGACGGGTCGGCCAGGGTGGCCAGTTCTTCCAGCCCGGCGCGCAGGTTGCGGCCCAGCTGCTCGGACAGCAACCGGTACTGGCGCAGCAGTTCCTCGGCGCGCATCCGCGCCGAGTCGAACTCGCTGGAGCCCTGCGGCGCGGCGGGCGGGGTCTGCTCGGCGACCGCTTGGAGGCGCTGGCGCTGCTTCCACGCCCGCCAGCGGGTGTGCTCGGGCAGGTCGCAGTACTCGGGCGGGCGGCCGGGCCCGGAGGGTCGTTCCACCTCCCGGTCGCATCCGGGGAACCGGCAGATCCCCTCGGTGTTGTCCTCGGCCCGCTGCGGCTGCTCACTCACGATCAGTGACCGTACCAACGGCCCCGCCGGGTGTGATCACCGCAGGTGAGGGGACAATCCCGGGTGTGGAATTGCATGCCGAGTGCTCGCGGTGCTTCGGGTTGTGCTGCGCGGCGCTGCCGTTCACGGCCTCCGCCGATTTCGCCGTCGACAAACCCGCCGGGACCGCCTGCGGGAACTTGCTGGCGGACTTCTCCTGCGGCATCCACGAACGCCTGCGCGACGAGGGCTACGCGGGGTGCACGGTGTTCGACTGCTTCGGCGCCGGCCAGCACCTCTCGCAGCACACCTTCGGCGGGGTGTCGTGGCGGCAGGAACCGCGGTCCCGGGAACCGATGTTCGCGGCGTTCCCGGTGATGCGCGGGCTGCACGAACTGCTGCACTACCTCACCGACGCCCTCGACCGCCCCGAAACCGCGCCCCTGCACGCGGATCTGCGCACCCGCCACACCGAGCTCACCCGCCTGACCGAGCAGGACGCCGGGAGCCTGCTGGCCCTGGACCTCGACGCCGAACGCGCCCGCACCGGTGACCTGCTGGCCCGCGCCAGCACCCTCGTGCGCTCCCGCCCCGGGCCGGAGCATCGCGGCGCCGACCTGATGGGGCGCCGCCTGCGCCGGGCGGACCTGCGCGGAGCCCACCTGCGCGGTGCGCTGCTCATCGCCGCCGACCTCCGCGACGCCGATCTCCGGCGAGCGGACCTGCTGGGCGCGGATCTGCGCGACACCGACCTGCGCGGAGCCGACCTGACCGGGGCGCTGTTCGTGACCCGCCCGCAGATCGCCGCCGCCCGCGGCGACACCTCCACCCGCCTGCCCGGCCTGCAACACCCGCGGCACTGGGAATCCGGCTAGCCGCGCGCGATCGGCTCATCCGCACCCGCCGGCATGTGCCCGAGGGGGTGGCGCAGGAAGTGCTCGGTGCCGAACAGCGCCCGGCGCGCTTCCGGGTCCAGACCGCCGAGCTGGGCGGGCAGCGCGCCGCGCCGCACCTCGCTGCGATGCGCCAGCACCGCCGCGGTCTTGACACCCAACCACGCGGCGATGTCCACCGAGACGCTCACCTGCTCATCGGGCACCGCGTGCACCGCTTTGCGTTCCCCGACCAGATCGCGGATCGGTGCCAGCGCCGAACGCGGGTGCGTCACCGAGTACAACGCCTCCGGAGACCACGGCTCCCCGGTCTCGGGGTAGAGCTGTTCGAGGGCGGCGGCGTGCACGGCCAGCATCGTGATCCGGTGGGTCTGCACGTGGTCGGGGTGCCCGGAGATGCCGCCGCAGGCGTCGTGGGTGATGACCACCTCCGGCCGGAACTCCCGCAGCTGCCCCACCAGGCGGGCCACCGCCTCCTCCAGCGGCGCGTCCAGCAACCGGGCGCACCCCGGGGCGGATTCGGGCACGCGCGCGTCGGCGTAGCCGAGCAGGCGCGGTTTGCCCGCACCCAGCACCCGCAGCGCCTCGCCGAGTTCGGCGGCACGCGTGGTGTCCTCGACCCAGGTCGCGGTCACCACGCCGGTGCGCGCCCCGGCTTCGGCGTGGCGCGCCAGCACACCTCCGGCCGACAACGACTCGTCATCGGGATGGGCGAACACACCGAGCAGGCTCGGAACCCTCATGCCAGGACCACCTCGTCATCGGCTGCGACCAGCGCGCCGGATCCTAAGCCGCCACCTGCTGCCGGTGCCCGCTGGTGGCTTGTTCCCGCAGCCGCGCTGTCGCGAACACGTCGACCCACGCCTCCGAAACCGGCTGGATCCGGACGAAACTCGTGAGGCCGCTCGTCGTGCCCCCGGGGCGACGCTCCGCCATCCAGCGGCGCCCGGGTTCGGCCGAATCGGTCTCGCGCAGCTCGCGGCGGCTGCGAGACTCACACGACATGACCCCGGTCGTCCCCGACGTGCCCACCCGAAGCCATCGCCGACGCGGCACCGCACCGGCCCTGGCGATCGCGATCGCACTGGGGTTGTGCGCCGGGGCCGCCACCGCCCTGGCCCAAGGCAGGCTGCCCGCCGGGTGGGCGCCGCTGGCCAACTCCAGCGGCGCCTGGACCCTGCTGGCGTTCCTGCTGGCCCTGCCCGCACCCACGGCGCTCACCGGCGCGCTCTGCGGGTGTACGGGCTTGGTGGGCATGCTCGCCGGATACGTGGCCACCGACCTCGCCCGCGGCTACCCGTCCTCGACCGGGCTGCTGGTGTTCTGGGGTGCTGCGGCGGTGCTGGTCGGGCCGCTGCTGGGCCTGGGCGCGCAGTGGTGGCGGCGAGGAACCCGTGCCGCGCTGGGGCTCTCAGCCCCGTGCGGGGTGCTGCTGGGCGAAGCCGGGTACGGGCTCACCGTCCTGGCCGCCTCCACCGACCCCCGCTACTGGTGGGGCCAAGCCGTCCTCGGCGTGCTCCTGCTGGGCGCGGGCGCGGTGCGGAAGCTGCGCGGTGTTGGCGCGTGCGCGCAGGCGGTCCTGTTCACCGCTGCGGTGGCCACCGCGTTCCCGGTGCTGTACCTGCACGGCAGCGTGGTGCTGCTGCTGGTGCCGTGATCACCGACCCCGCTCGGTCACCGAGGGCGTTCCGCTCGTCGATTCATCGCCGCCGGGACACGCCGGAGGAGAATCGCCGCAGTTCGTTCGGCGAACGGCCGGGCTCGCGCCGTTCGCCGAATTTCGGCGCGAGAGCGGTGGCGAGTGCCGGACGGATCGGGGTGATCGCTCTACGGTCCCGAACATGGCCGGTAAACCCATTTCCCGCTACTACAACTTCGGGGTCACCTTCCGCTGGGTTCAGGGCGAATCCCGCATCGCGGTCAAACGCGGCTACGTGTGCGAGGGGCATTCCTTCTTCGTCCTCAAGCGACCCCCGTTCGAGATCACCGACCTTCCCGGCGTCGATCCGCAGCACGATCGCCACACCTGGCTGGCCGCGATCCCGGCCCACCCCGTCGAATGGGGAAACGACAGGTATTTCCTCAGAACCGCCCACGCCTGGGCCTCGAACAACGTCACCCTGATCGACCCGAACAACCGCACCGATTCCGCGGGAAAGAACCGTCACGGCACGCGACCACGTGTCCCAGGCGGATGAACCCGGCACCTGCCACCGCATTCACCACACCGAGCACAAGAAAACTCCCACGCCCCCGCACACGAACCATTCGGGCCTCCTTCCCACGTCGAAAACCGCGACATTCGCGTGTCGAAAACCCCGGTTTTCGCGCGACGAATGTTGCGGTTTTCGACGCGGTTCAGGTGAGAACGGGGGCCGGAGGTGTCGTGACTCCCGGTCTGCGACGGCTGGGGGTCATCGGCGGTAGAGGTCGGTGAGCAGATCGACGACCTTGCCGGTGTGGGGGTGGCGTTCGTCGCGCCACCACAGCACGCGCACCGGGATGGGCGGGGCGTCGCGCACCCGCCGGAACACCACGCCGCTGCGCCGGTACTGGGTGAGGGTGGCTTCGGAGGTGATGCCGACGACGCGCCCGCTGGAGACGGCGGTGAGCCAGTCGTCGACGTCGGAGGTCTGCTCGAACTCCGGCTGGTGCTCCGGCGGCCACAGCTGCGGGGTGGTCGAGCCCGCACGGCGGTCGAGGAGCACCGTGCGCTCGGCCAGGTCGTGCAGCCGCACGAACCGCCGCCGCGCCCACTCGTCGTCGGTCGCCATCGCGCAGTAGCGGCGTTCCAGGCCCACCACGACGTCGGAGAAACGCTTGCGGTCGGGTTCGGAACGCACCACCGCCACGTCGCAGGCACCTTCGGCCAGCCCGGCGGTGGCGGAGTTGGTGCGCACCAGCTGCAACCGCACGTCCGGGAAGTCGCGCGCCCACCGGCGCTGGAAGTCCACGGTGTGCCGGCCCAACGCCGACCACGCGTGCCCCACCCGCACCCCCGCCTGCTCGCTGGTGGCCTCACGCACGAGCTCATCGGTCTCGGCCAGCACCCGGCGGGCGCGGGCCAGCACGCGCGCACCGGCGGCGGTCGGGGCGATCTGGCGGCTGGTGCGCCGCAGCAACCGCACCCCCAGGGCGTTCTCCAACCCCGCCAGGGTGCGCGAGACCTGCGCTTGGGACAGGCCGAGTTCGACGGCGGCGTCGGTGAAGCTGCCCGCCTCCACGATCGCGACCAGGCACCTCAGCTGCCGCACCTCCACATCCATACCTCAAGCGTATCGGCGGCGTGGCGGATGCATTTTGCGCAACGAGCCCGCGACGGCAGGCTCACCGCCATGACCAGCACGCAGCTCCCCGCACCCCCGGCCGCCGACCCCGCCTCGCGGGGCGCCGGGGTGGCGCTGATGTCGGGCAGCGCCCTGTCCAACCAGACCGGGGCGGCGATCGGATCGCTGGCCTTCGACACCATCACCCCCGCCGGAGTCGTGGCGGTGCGCCAGTGGATCGCCGCCCTCGTGCTGCTGGCCGCGACCCGGCCGCGGTGGCGGGAGTTCACCCGCGCCCAGTGGCGCCTGGTCCTCGCGCTGGCCGGGGTGTTCGCCGTCATCAACCTCGCCCTCTACAGCGCCGTGGACCGCATCGGACTCGGCTTGGCCGTCACCCTCGAATTCCTCGGCCCCCTCGCCGTGGCGCTGGCCGGCTCGCGCCGCCTCATCGACCTGGCCTGCGCGCTGCTGGCCGCCGCCGGTGTCGCGGTGCTGATGCGCCCCGAGCCCACCAGCGACTACCTCGGCATGGGGCTGGCGCTGCTGGCCGCGGCGTGCTGGGCGGGCTACATCCTGCTCAACCGCGCCCTGGGCCGCAGCCTGCCCGGCGCGCAGGGCACCGCCACCGCCTGCGGCCTGTCCGGGCTGGTGTTCGTCCCGATCGGCATCGCCGTGCTGCTCACCCACCCGCCGACCGGACCGGCACTGGGCTTCGCGATCACCGCGGGCGTGCTGTCCTCAGCGGTGCCGTTCCTGTGCGACGCCCTGGCCCTGCGCCGCGTCAGCGCCCCGCTGTTCGCGATCGTCGCCAGCCTCAACCCGGTCCTGGCCGCCACCACCGGCTTGCTCATCCTCGACGAGCACCTCGACGCCGCGCAGTGGGCCTGCATCGCCGCCATCGTCACCGCCAACACCACCACGATCCTCACCCGCCGCTGACCAAAGTTTCCGCGAAAAAGCCGCCGTGGGATGTCGAGAATCGCGTTTCGGCGCCGTCCCCGGGGTGAAAGGCGGTCACAATGACCGCACGAGCTCCGAAGGAGACGATGATCATGGCCAAGTATCTGCTGCTCAAGCACTACCGGGGCGCTCCGGAGGCGGTCAACGACGTGCCGATGGACCGGTGGAAGCCCGAGGAGGTCGACGCGCACGTGCGCTACATGAACGACTTCGCCGACCGCCTCAAGACCACCGGTGAGTTCGTCGACGGCCAGGCCCTGGCCCCGGAGGGCACGTGGGTGCGCCACGACGGGCCCGGCAAGCCCCCGGTCACCGACGGCCCGTTCGCCGAGACCAAGGACCTCATCGCCGGGTGGATGGTCATCGACGTCGAGGACTACGACCGCGCCGTGGAGCTGGCCGGGGAGCTGTCGGCCGCACCCGGCGCGGGCGGCGAACCCATCCACGAATGGCTGGAGCTGCGCCCGTTCCTGACCGCCCCGCCCACCATCACCGAGTAGCACCGGTGGACGAGACCGCGGTGCGGGCGTGGAGCCCGGCCGTCATCGGCGTCCTGCGCCGTCGCGGAGCCGACTTCGCCGCGGCGGAGGACGCCGTGCAGGAAGCCCTGCTGGAAGCGGTGCGGACCTGGCCGCAGGACCCGCCCCGCGACCCGCAGGGCTGGCTGGTCACCACCGCCTGGCGCAAATTCCTCGACTCGACGCGCAGCGAGACGGCACGACGCCACCGGGAAACCCGCGTTCAGACCGAACCCGAACCCGGGACCGTCCCGGACGCCGACGACACGCTCGAGCTGTACTTCCTGTGCGCCCACCCGAGCCTGAGCACGAGCTCGGCGGTGGCGCTGACGCTGCGCGCGGTCGGCGGTCTGACCACCCGCCAGATCGCCGAGGCCTACCTCGTTCCCGAATCCACGATGGCCCAGCGCATCAGCCGCGCCAAGCGCACCGTCGCCGGTGCCCGCTTCACCCACCCCGGCGAGGTGGGCACCGTGCTGCGGGTGCTGTACCTGGTGTTCAACGAGGGCTACTCGGGGGATGTGGACCTGGCGGCCGAAGCGATCCGCCTGACCCGTCAACTGGCCGCCATCACCGACGACCCCGAGGTGCGGGGGCTGCTGGCGCTGATGCTGCTGCACCACGCCCGCCGCCCGGCGCGCACCGACCCGGACGGGCGCCTGGTACCGCTGGCCGAGCAGGACCGCACCCGCTGGGACACCCGCCTGATCAGCGACGGCGTCGCCCTCCTGCAGGGAGCCCTGGCGGCGGACCGGTTGGGCGAGTACCAGGCGCAGGCGGCCATCGCGGCCCTGCACGCCGACGCGCCCACCGCGGCCGAGACCGACTGGCCGCAGATCGTGGAGTGGTACGACGAACTGCTGGCGCTCACCGGTTCGCCGGTGGTGCGGCTGAACCGGGCGGTGGCCGTTGGTGAGGCCGATGGTCCGCACGCGGGCTTGGCGGCGCTGGCCGACTGCGACCCGTCGGTGCCGCGCCACACCGCCACGCGGGCCTACCTGCACGAGCACGCGGGTGATCGGGAGGTGGCGGCGCGGTTGTACGCCGAGGCGGCGCGTTCGGCGAGCAGTGTCGCCGAACGCGACCACCTCCTGCGTCAGGCGGCCCGGCTCAATTCCGGGGCGTGATCAGACTTCGACGACGGCGATGTGGTTGCCGTCGGGGTCGCTGATCATGAACAGCAGCGGTGCTCCGGGGCTGGATTCGGGTTCGGAGTCGATCTGGACCCCGCCGAGGGCGCGCAGTCGTGCGTATTCGCCGTGCACGTCGGCGGTCTCGACGCCGATGCCGCAGCCGCCGGGTTGCCCGCCGCCCATCGGCGGGTTCAGCGCCAGGCGCGAGGTGGACCCGGGCGGGGCGACCTCCAGCCAGCGGTACTGGCCGTCGGGTCCGAAGCGGGTGTCGCCGCGAACCTCCCAGCCGAGCTTGCCGGTGTAGAACTCCAGGGCGGCGTCCTGGTCGGCGACGGTGAACATGGTGACGCCGATGTTGGTGACGGTCGTGGATGCGGGCGTGTGTGTGGTCATGCACTAGGGACTACCCGGGTGCGCGAAATTCATCGCGGAAACCCCAAGATCTTTTCGTCACCGTGACCGAACGGATTAGGGGGATTGCTCGGATGAATCCGGTTGGGATCGGGTCGCTTCGGCCACCAGATGCGCCGGATCGCGGGTCAGCGACAGCGCCACGTGGTCGTAGAGCTGGGTGATGGCCGCCGAGGAGTGCCCGAGCGCGTCGCGGCGGTCCTCCAGGGCCGCGCCGTGCTGGCGGGCGATGGTGTTGAAGGTGTGGCGCATCGAGTGCGGGGTGATGCGCTGCGGCATCGGCACCCCGGCCTGGGCCGCCAGGGCCTGCACGAGCCGGTAGATCTGGTGGCGGTTGACGCGCCGCCCGTCCCGGGTGATCACCAGCGCGTCGGTGTCGGCCTCGGGCCGCTGCTGCAAGTAGGCGTCGAGCACCCCGTGCAGGCCGTGCGGGATGGGCCGGGTGCGCACCTTGCCGCCCTTCATCCGCACCGTGAGCACCCGCATCCCCTCGCGCTGCCCGAGATCGGCCAGATCGGCGTGGCAGAGCTCCGAGACCCGCACGCCCAGGTCGATCAGCAGCGCCATCACCAGCGCGGCGGCCTGCGGCCCCAGCGTCCGATGCCGGTAGGAGCGGCTTTCGGCCAGCATCACCGAGGCCTGCTCGGCCGAAACGCTGGTGGTCGGCGAGTGCCGGCGGTCGTAGCGGGGCCGGGCGGCATCACGGGCCGGGTTGGCGTCGATGGCTCCGGCGCGCACCAGGTGGGTGTAGAAGCTGGAGACCGCGGCGATCTTGCGCGCCCTGGTGGAGGCCGCCGGGGGCCTGCCCGTGCGCGGGTTGGCGGTGGCGGCCAGCTCGGCGGCGTACATCTGCACCTCCGGCAGCCGCACGGTCAGCGGGTCGAGGTCGCGGCGGGTGCACCAGTCCAGGTACTCGCGCAGGTCCCGGGTGTAGGCGCTGCGGGTGTCGGCGGAGTCGGTGAACGAGCCCAGCCAGGAGGCGATCAGCGCGGTGAGGGTGTGGCCGGTGCGGGTGGTCGCGGCCAGCAGTTCCGTTTGCGCCCGCGTGCCCACCGAGCTGCCGCCACCCGCCGCCTGAATCTCCATGATCCCATCTTACCGCACATAAGCGCGATTATGCGCGCCTCCCTTCTGTCCGTTTTCCCTCGTCAGAGTTCCGTTTCGTTGGGTTCAAAACGTTAGTAACGTAATAGTGACGAGGAGGGTCGGAACCACGCGAGAACCGTGCGGGGTCGTCCCGCTGAAGGGCGGGCGCGCTAGCGTCGGGTCATGCGGCAGAGCCGGGAGGCGCGCCCACGGGGTGTTCCTGCGCCACGCGCGCCTGAACCCGGATCCGGCACCGGCCGCTACCCCTTCACACTGGACGGTGGTCTCCCACCTCGCCCTCCTAGGCGGACTGGACCTGGATGCGTCAGTGACGCTTCTGGTCGAGGAGTACGGGCTCCGGCAAATCCACGCTGATCGATCTGATCGTGCGCTGGAACCGCACGCCGCACACGGGGTTCTTCCTGCGCGCCGAGTCCCACCGACAACCTCGCCAGCGAGATCGAACGTCTCGACGAGGACCCCGGCTCGCCGCCGCTAATGCCGGCCTACGGCGGCGTCGAGCCGCACGAGCGCTCGCACGGCGAATCGTTTCTGGATCTGGTGGCCCACCGCTCCGGCAATGTTGTCGGTGCGCGGCTGCATGGCACTGCTGGCGCGTCTGGTCGAGCTCGCGCGGCAGAGCGGTCAAACGATCGTCGCGCCCCACTCCCCCGTGCTGCTGGCTCTACCGGGTGCTCGCCGGTCGACTACGCCCACGACCCGCCGGTCCGGCTCACCCGCGACCTCGTCAACGACCACGACAAGTACCCGCGTCACCTCCTCGACGACTAAGCGGGCGGGCGGACACCGCCGAGGAGCTGCTCGAGGAGCGCGGCCAGGCGCAGCGGGGTGTGGTCTTCGAAAGCCGGGCCGATCAGCTGAATCCCCACCGGCAGCCCTTCATCGCAGAGTCCTGTCGGGATGGCAGTGGCCGGCAGGCCGGGCATGGTGGCCAGGCCCGCCCACACGAGCTGGTCGAAGTACGGGTAGTCGACGCCGTCGACGTCGAGGCGACGTCCCAGCGGGTTCGGGTCGTGGTCGTGGCCGAAGGCGGGGGTGGGTGTGATCGGGCAGGCCACGACGTCGAACTCGGCGAACAGGCGCCGCCAACCGTGGCGATGCAGTTCGCGGCTCCGCTGGGCGAGCATCCAGTCGCGGTGGCTGCAGACCATCGCCCGCCACCGCGTCGCCTCCAGACTTCGATCCCGCGCGCCGAATTCCGCGGCACGGGCCCGGAGGTCGTCGTCGGCATCGAGGGGGAAGCGCGCGACGGAGCCGGAGAACAGCAGCTCGGTGTAGATCCGCGCCGCCTCGGCCAGGTCCGGCAACAACGCACTTCCCCGTTCGACGCGGGCGCCGCCGTCGACGAGCGCCGCGGCGACGCGTTCCAGTCCGGTCCGCACGGCCACGCCGGTCGTGATCAGCGGGTGCTCGTCGAGCACCAGAACCCGGAAGTCCTCCAGCCGTCGGTGACGTGGGGGCGGGAGCCGCACCCGGTGCGCCTTGCCGTGGGTCAGCGGGTCGGGCCCGGCCATGACCTCCAGCAGCAGCGCGAGATCACCGGCGGTGCGCGCCATCGGGCCGACCACGGCCAGATCCTGCTCCACCGGCAGCACCGGTTCGCCCGGCGCGACCATGCCGCGGGTGGCGGCCAGACCGAGGGTGGGCTTGTGGGCGTAGATCCCGCAGAAGTGCGCGGGGGTGCGCAGCGACCCGGCCAGGTCCGAGCCGAGCGACAGGGCACCGAACCCGCAGGCCAAGGCCGCGGCCGATCCACCGGATGAGCCTCCCGCGGTGCGGTCGTGATCCCAGGGGTTGCGGGTGGTGCCGTAGAGGTCGTTGAAGCTCTGCAGATCCTGCAAGCCCAGGGGCACGTTGGTCTTGCCGAGCACGACCGCTCCGGCCGCCTTGATCCGCTCCACCTGCACGGCGTCGGCGTCCGGGTAGTGGTCGCGGTGCGCCGGGATTCCCCACGTCGTGGGTAGCCCGGCGATGTCGAAGCACTCCTTGACCGTGACCGGAACGCCCAGCAGCGGTCCGTCCCGGCCGTCGCGGCGCGCTTGATCCGCCTGGTGCGCGGCGCGATGTGCGCGGCCGAAATCCGGCACGCACATCGCGTTGATCTCTCCGTCGTGCGCTTCGACGCGGGCGATGGCCTCGGCGGTCAACTCCACTGAGGACACCTCACCGGTGCGCATCGCGGCCAGGCATTCGGCGGCTGAGCGAAACATGATCCCGACGCTAGAGGCAGGTCGCTGAGGCCATAAAACTCCGCGCGGCACAACGGCAGCCGCGAGAATTCGCGGGTGCGGTGCAGGTGGTGGCGCTAGGGTCCGGGGATGTCTCGAATCGAGGTGAGCGCCGAGGACCTGGCCGGCTCGGTGCGGTTGTCGCTGGCGGTGTTGCGGCGGGTTCCCGCCGAGGCGTGGCGGGAGAAGGCCGGGTCGTTGGAGTGGGATCGGTGGGAGACCGTCGAGCACCTCAGCGACGACCTGTTCTCCTACGCCGTGCAATTGGGTCCCGCGAACCCGCCGCGGGACCGCGAGATGCCGTTGCTCTGGCGGCCGCGCCGCGAGGGCGGCCCGTTCAACGCGGTGCACGCCGATCCCGACACCGGCCCGGACGGCTTGTTGCTGACCCTGGAGGCCACGGCCGCCCTGCTGGTGGCGATGGTGCGCACCACCCGCCCCGACCTGCGCTCCTACCACGTCTTCGGTGTCTCCGACGCGGAAGGTTTCGCGGCGATGGGCGTGGTGGAAACGCTCGTGCACACCCACGACGTCACCGACGGTCTGGGCCTGGATTGGGAGCCACCGGCGGAGCTGTGCGCGAAGGTGCTCGACCGGCTCTTCCCCGACGCTCCCACCGACGCCGAGCCGTGGCCGGCGTTGCTGTGGTGCACCGGCCGCGCCGAAATCCCGGGGCGTGCGCGGCTGACCCGCTGGCGCTGGGACGGCACGCCCCGGGACCGGCTCAGTGGGCGAGTTTGAGGCCGACGACGCAGGTGATCAGCCCCAACAGCAGGGCGATCTTGATCGGGGAGATCGATTCGTCGCCGGTGGCCATCGAGTAGCCGATCGTGAGCACGGCACCGATGGCCACCCACACCGCGTACGAGGTCCCGGCGGGAAGGGTGCGCATCGCCAGGGCCAGTCCGCCCATGCTGACGGTCAGACCGGCGAGGAACACCAGTGAGGGGACCAGCCGGGTGAAGCCTTCGGACTTGCTCAGGGCCACGGCCCACACGGCTTCGAACATGCCGGAGATGATCAGGACGATCCATGCCATGACGTGCGCGCTCCTCCGCGCCTGCACCGTCTTTGCATGTCCAGGTACGGTGCGCCTCGTCCGGATCCTCGTCCCTCCGATTCTGCCCAACCCCACCGCACGGGTCAGCTCGGAACCCGGTGAGCTCGCCCACCACGACCTCACCCGATGCCGGGTGCGAGTTCGGCCGGGCGGGGCAGAACGGTGTCGCGTCACCCGGGGCCCCATGCGCTCGCAGGCGGCCCGCTCGCGGTGATCGTCGAGATCGAACCCGGTGTGCTGCGGTTCCAGGCGCGTACCACCGGCTTCGGCTCGAAGCCGCCACGTCCACGAGACTCCCCTCCGGCCGAAGTGTCGCGGCGAACCCCGGCGATGCCGACGTTGGGGTGCCCCCGGCCCGTGCTCGCGCGGTCGAAGGAAGTTTTCATGAAAACTTCCCCCACCCCATTGGTGGGCCGGGGTGGGGTGAGGTTTCACACCGATGGGCCACCCGGGTGGATAACCATACAGCCCATCGCATAAACTTTCTGCCATGTCCAAGG
This sequence comes from Saccharopolyspora sp. ID03-671, assembly GCF_045278815.1. Lineage (NCBI taxonomy): Bacteria > Bacillati > Actinomycetota > Actinomycetes > Pseudonocardiales > Pseudonocardiaceae > Saccharopolyspora > Saccharopolyspora sp. ID03-671. Next base: position 331,245 of record NZ_CP134054.1, on the reverse strand, counting down.
TTCTGACGTCTCTGCCGGTCGGCCAGCGGGTCGGCATCGCCTTCTCCGGGGGTCTCGACACCTCCGTCGCCGTGGCCTGGATGCGCGACAAGGGCGCGGTGCCGTGCGCCTACACCGCCGACATCGGGCAATACGACGAGTCCGACATCGCTTCGATCCCGGGCCGGGCCAAGGACTACGGCGCCGAGATCGCGCGCATGGTCGACTGCCGCGAGCCGCTGGTCGAGGAGGGCTTCACGGCGCTGGCCTGCGGGGCGTTCCACATCCGCTCGGGTGGGCGCACCTACTTCAACACCACTCCCCTGGGCCGCGCGGTGACCGCCACCCTGCTGGTGCGGGCGATGCTGGCCGATGACGTGCAGATCTGGGGCGACGGGTCGACGTTCAAGGGCAACGACATCGAGCGGTTCTACCGCTACGGGCTGATGGCCAACCCGCGGCTGCGGATCTACAAGCCGTGGCTGGACGAGGACTTCGTCCAGGAGCTGGGCGGCCGGCAGGAGATGTCGGAGTGGCTGGTCGAGCACGGTCTTCCCTACCGGGACTCGGCGGAGAAGGCCTACTCCACCGACGCCAACATCTGGGGTGCCACGCACGAGGCGAAGTCGCTGGAGCACCTCGACACCGGCATCGAGATCGTGGACCCGATCATGGGTGTGCGGTTCTGGGACGAGTCGGTGGCCATCGCGCCCGAGGACGTGACGGTGTCGTTCGTGCAGGGCCGGCCGGTGGCCATCAACGGCAAGGAGTTCTCCTCGCCGGTCGACCTGGTCCACGAGGCCAACGCGATCGGTGGCCGGCACGGCCTGGGCATGAGCGACCAGATCGAGAACCGCATCATCGAGGCCAAGAGCCGCGGCATCTACGAGGCCCCGGGCATGGCGCTGCTGTTCACCGCCTACGAGCGGCTGGTCAACGCCATCCACAACGAGGACACCGTGGCCTCCTACCACAACGAGGGCCGCAAGCTGGGCCGGTTGATGTACGAGGGTCGTTGGTTCGATCCGCAGGCGCTGATGCTGCGGGAGTCGCTGCAGCGCTGGGTGGGTTCGGCGATCACCGGTGAGGTGACGTTGCGGCTGCGCCGGGGTGAGGACTACTCGATCCTCGACACCCGCGGCCCGGCGTTCTCCTACCACCCGGACAAGCTGTCGATGGAGCGCACCGAGGACGCCGCGTTCGGCCCGACCGACCGGATCGGCCAGCTGACGATGCGCAACCTCGACATCGCCGATTCGCGGGCGAAGCTGGAGGGCTACGCGCAGCTGGGGCTGGTCGGCAAGGCGCAGACCGAGCTGGTGGGTTCGCTGCAGGCCGGTGGTGCTGAGGCGATCGCCTCGGTGGGTGCCGAGGAGTCCGAGTCGCAGGCGCTGGATCGCGCGGCGATGGAGTCGGGCACCGACTGACCTGGGTTTTCACGTCATGGCCGTTCGCGCGGGTCGCACCGCGCGGGCGGCCATGATCGCATTGGCGCCCGGTGGTGGCGCGTGCGGGGGCGCTGCCTTCGGGGCGTGCTGGTGGTGTGGTTAGGGTCCGTGGAACAACCGGGGACGGGGAGGTAGGTCAGTTGTCGGGTGACCGGCCGAGTGCGCAAGAACTGGAAGCCGCCAGCGGGGCCACGATCGGGGATGTGCTGGCGCCGGACCTGAAGGTGCTGTTCTGCGGGATCAACCCGGGTTTGTGGTCGGGTGCCACGGGTTTTCACTTCGCGCGTCCGGGCAACCGGTTCTGGCCGGTGCTGCACGCCAGCGGTTTCACCCCGCGCGAGCTGGCCCCCTCGGAGCAATCGGAGCTGCTGGGGCTGGGTTTGGGCATCACGAACCTGGTCTCGCGGGCGAGCGCGAAGGCCGCCGATCTCTCCGACGACGAGCTCGCGGCCGGGGCCGAGGTGCTGGCGCAGAAGGTGGCGCGGTATCGGCCGCAGTGGGTGGCGGTCGTGGGCATCACCGCCTACCGGGCGGCGTTCGGCGCCAAGCGCGCCACGTTCGGTAAGCAAGATCGGACGATCGGTGAGGCCGGGGTGTGGGTGTTGCCCAATCCCAGTGGCCTGAACGCGCATTGGTCCGCGGCGACGCTGGCGGCGGAGTTCGGGCAGCTCAGGCAGGCGGTCATGGCCGATGACGAGTGCCGGTGCGGATGAGCGGTCGTGGGTTAGGGAACACGGGGGTGTCCTTTACCGGTCCGTGACCGGTAGGGTCTGCTCCGCCGGAAGGGAAGTCCCCGATCCGGTGACATTGGCCGTTTGCTGACGCAGAGTCGATACGGATGACTATTCAAGACGATCTTGCTCGACCGTGGTTCCAGCCCGTGGTCCCCTCGGAAGCGCAACAGCAGCAACCGGACCCGGGATCCCCGACGACACGCATCATGGGCCAGCTGCCCGTGGACTCGACGGACCAGGTCAACACCGGAGGCCAGGTCGCTCCCGCGGAGTCCGCGAACCCCGTGGGACAGGTGAGCCCGGTGGACGAGGTTCCCGCCGCGCCGCAGGCGGGCGAGTTCCGCACCGCTGCCTCGCAGCAGCAGTTCGACCGAGCCCCTTTCGACCAGGCCCCGTTCGACCCCCCGCAGTTCGATCAGCCGTCGCAGGGGTCGTTGCCGCCCCGTCCGAGCACGGCGATGTCGCAGGGCACGACCTTCGCCGAGGCCCTCGATCCCGGTGGCTACCCGTCCCGCTCCCCCGAGGCGGGTCAGGACTCGATCGCCGGTGACACGGCCTTCCAGGCCTTCTACGCCGACGAACCGGCGTCGATGCCCTCGATCCCCCCGTCCCCCCAGCCCCCGGTGTCGCAGCCCCCGACGGCGCAGCCCGGGATGCCGCCGCAGCCGCCGATGGGTGGTGGCCCGGAGGTGGCGGGCCTGCCGTTGGCTCCGCCGCCGGTGCCCGAGCACGTCGAGGTCACCCAGCCCTACATTCCCGCGATCCGCGATGAGCAGCCGGAGTTCGCCAAGCGCCTCAACCCGGAGGTGTCGGCGGCTTCACCTGCGGCGTTGACGGGTCCGCAGCCCGCGGTGGGCGGCAAGCCGGCGGCGGCTCCGCGCAAGCGCGGTTTGATGCGGCGCGTGGTGCGCCGGATCATCGGACCGGACCTGCTGCGCAAGGACCCGCCGAAGAAGCGCCGCTAGAGCTCTTCTTCACCCGGGTCCGGCGGTGGTCCTGGCACGGGCGCAGACCTGCATCCTGCGCCCGTGCCAGGACCACCGTCCTTTTTGTGCGCGGGGCTTTTCAGGCCCGGGCGCGGACGTGCCAGCGGCCGTGGTCGCGAGCCAGGTGCACGGGGTGGTTGAAGCACTTGCTGACGTGGTCGCTGGTGAGCACCTGATCGACCGGTCCTCGGGCCAGGGTGGTGCCTTCGCGCAGCAGCAGGGCGTGGGTGGTGCCGGTGGGCAGTTCTTCGAGGTGGTGGGTGACCAGCACGGTGGCCAGGTCGGGGTGGTCGTGGCGAAGCTGGTCGAGGCTGGTGAGGAGTTGTTCGCGGGCGGCCAGGTCGAGGCCGGTGGCGGGTTCGTCGAGCAGCAGCAGCCGGGGTTGGGGCATCAGGGCGCGGGCGATGAGGGCTCGGCCGCGTTCGCCTTGGGACAGGGTGTCCCAGCGGGCCTGGTCGCGTTCGGCGATGCCCAGGACGCTGATGAGCCGTTCGGCGCGGGTGATTTCGTCGTCGGTGGGGTTCCGGCGCGGGACGGGTTCGGTGGTGTTGGTCAGTCCGGTGAGCACGACCTGACGCACGGTCAGGGGGCTTCGGAGCGGGTGGCGGGGGTTGATGTGGCCGACGAGGCTGCGCAGCGCGCGCATGTCCACGGCGCCGAGGCGGTGTCCGAGGACCTCCACGCTGCCTCGGGTGGGGTGGTTGTGGGCGCCCAGCAGGTTGAGCAGGGTGGATTTGCCCGCGCCGTTGGCGCCGAGCAGGGCCCAGTGCTGGCCGGGGTGGACGTCGATCGACACCGAGCGGAGCAGGTGGGTGCCCTCGCGCACGACGTCGACGTCGGTGGCGCGCAGCACGGGGCCGGTGTCGGCGGGGCGGGGGTGGGTCAACTGCGGTGTCCTTCTGGCTGCGCCGGGTGGTGCGGGGTGAGGGGCTCGGGTGTCGCGGTGCCTCGGGTGATCAAGCCTGCGTGTGCGGCGATCAACGCGGTGTCGTGAGCTTAGCAAACGAGTTGGTGGGGGCCGGGGTGTGCGAGGCGGGCTGGTTAGGCTCACCGGTGCCCGTGCCGGTTCGCGCTCGATGAAGGATGCGATGTCGTCTCCAGTCACCCCCGTTCTCGCCGACAGCGTCCGCTTCGATGACGACGGCGTGCACATCCTGGATCGGCGGGTGTTCCCGTTCGAGCGCCGGTGGGTGCACGCGCGCACCGTGGAGGAGGTGGCGCGGGCGATCGAGGAGATGGTGACCCAGTCCTCGGGCCCGTACTTCGCGGTGCTGTGGGGGTTGGCGCTGGCCGCGCGCGACGCGCGGGGGTGTGCGCCCGAGGTGGCGCGCGAGCGCGTGGAGGCGGCGGCGAGCCGGTTGATCGCGACCCGTCCGACCAATGATCAGCCGCGCAAGGCCGCGGCGTTCGTGCTGGAGGCGATCGCCGAGCGCGAGGATGTCGACGCGGCCGCGCTGGAGGGCGCTCGTGCCGGGGATGCCGATTACCGGGATCGGTGCCGGCGGATGGGCCGGGCGGGCGCGCAGCTGCTCGGCGAGGGCGCTCGGGTGCTGACCCACTGCTGGGGCGATCTGTACCTGCTGGGTCTGGTGGAGGCCTTGCTGGAGCAGGGCAAACGTCCGGAGTTCGTCTGCACCGAGACTCGCCCCTACCTGCAGGGCGCGCGGTTGACCGCCGAGTCCCTGGCCGAGATGGGGGTGACGGTCACGCTGGTCACCGACGGCATGCCCGCGTCGCTGATGCGCGAGGGCCGGGTCGACGCGCTGGTGACCGCCTCGGACCGGGTCAGCATGGACGGTTCGGTGATCAACAAGGTCGGCACGTTGGGCCTGGCGGTGGCCGCGCGCGCCTTCGACGTGCCCTTCCACGCCCTGTGCCACGCCCCGGATCCGGAGACCGCGACGGGGGCGCAGGTGCCGATCGAGTTCCGCGACGGCGACGAGGTCCTGCACACCCTGGGGCGGCGCAGCGCCAGCGACAAGGTCACCGGCCTCTACCCGGCCTTCGACGTCACCGACCCGCACCTGGTGAGCACCGTGGTCACCGACAAGGGCGCGTTCACGCCCGAGCGGCTGCACACCTACTGGCACTGATCACCCGGTTGGTCGGCGCGCTGCAAGCGGGCCAGCAGGGTGATGAGCAGTTCGCGCTCGGTGGCGCTCAGGGGCGCCAGCAGCTGCTGGTTGGCCTGCTCGGCCAGCGCGGCGCAGCGTTGCAGGGTGGCCCTGCCCTCGTCGGTGACCGACACGGCGTTCTTGCGGCCGTCGGCCGGGTCGGGTCTGCGTTGCACGAGGTGGCGGGCTTGGAGGTCGTTGAGCAGGCCGACGACGTCCTTGCGGTCGATCTCCAGGCGGCGCACCAGCTCGGCCTGGGCGGTGGGGCCGTGCTCGGCGACGGCCGCGAGCACGGCGTAGTGGCTCAGCCGCAGCCCTTCGCCCGCCAGGGCGTGGGCGAGGAGTTCGCGGCCGCGGGCGGCGACGCGTCCGGTCAGCCAGCTGGGCAGGGACTGGATGTGCTGCAGGGCGCGTTCGGTCACGCGGGCACCCTAGCGAAAAATCGTTGGACCACCCAACGGTAGTGCTCCTACCCTCCAATTCGTTGGTGAACCCATCGAATTGGAGGAGGCAGCGTCATGCGCCGCGTCAACCACGTCGTCCACGGCGGACCCGAGGTCCTGTTCGTCGAGAACGCCCCCGTCCCCGAACCCGGGCCGGGCCAGCTGCTGGTGGCCTGCGAAGCCATCGGCGTCACCCTGCCCACGGTGCGCCGGGTCCGCGAAGGACCCGAACCCGCCCCGCTGGCCGGAGAAATCGCCGGCACCGTCCACGCCCTGGGTGCCGGTGTCCGCGGCATCCGGCCGGGCCAGCGGGTCACCGGACTGTGCTTCGAGCACGCCTACGCCGAACTGGCCCTGCTCGCCGAACCCCTGGCGTCCCCCATCCCCGACCACGCCGACGCCATCACCGCGATCGCACTGGTGCGCAGCGGTCTCATCGCCCGCCAGGCCTGCGCGACGGGCATGCTCGGCCACGGCGAAACGGTCCTGATCACCGCCGCGGCCGGCGCGGTGGGCACCATGGCCGTCCAGATCGCCCGCGGGTGCGGCGCCCGCGTGGTCGCCGCGGTCAGCAACGCCGCCGACAAGCGCGCCCACCTCACCAACCTCGGCGCCGAGCGCGTCGTCGACTACGCCGACCACGACTGGGGCGATCCGGTGGAGGTGGTCCTCGACGCCGTCGGCGGCGACCTGCTGAGCCGCACCGTCCGCGCCCTGGGCCCCGGAGGCAGGCTGGTGACCTTCGCGGGCCAACCCGGCCCGATCTCCTCGCGCGAGCTGGTGCTGCGCGGCGCCTCGGCCACCGGCTTCCGCATGGGCGCACCCCCGAAACCGTCCCTGCACGCCTACTGGCGCGACGAACTCTGGGACCAGCACCGCCAAGGACGGCTGCGCACCCGCGTCCACGACCAGATCCCCCTGACCGAAGCAGCCCGGGCTCACGAAACCCTCGAATCCAGAACCAACCTCGGCAAAGTCGTCCTCACCGTCGACTAGCGCGGTCGGGGCGGGTCCTGCGGGGGACAGCTCATCGAGCCGCTCACCGGCCCCCGCCCGCCGCTGCCGTCACGCGGTGAGGACGCGGGGGCCGGTGGGGGTGATGGCCAGGGTGTGGCCGGTGTGGGCCGCTCGGGATTCGTCGGTGGTGCGCAGGAGGGGGTGGTGGTCGGTGTCGAGGTGGTCGTGGCCGCCTGCGGTGAAGATCGGTTCGAGGGTGAACACCAGACCGGGGCGCAGCGGGAGGCCTTGACCGGGGTGGCCGTCGTTGGCGACCGCGGGCTCTTGGCGGGGTTGACGACCCAGGCCGTGACCGCCCAGGGGTGGGATGCCGTAGCCGTTGCTGCGGGCGACGAGGCCGATCGCGCGGGAGACATCGCCCAGGCGCGCTCCGGGTTTGGCGGCGGCGATGCCGTCGGCCAGGGCTTGGCGGGTGGCGGCGAGCAGCAGCCGGTCGTCCTCGGCGACGGTGCCCACCGGCACGGTGGTGGCCGCGCGGGCGAACCAGCCCTGCTTGTCCAGCGTCGCGGCGACGCTGAGCAGGTCGCCGTCGACCAGGACGCGGGCGTCGGCGGCACCGCCGGTGATCTCGTCGTTGAGCGAGGTGGTGATCACCCGCCCCTGAACCGGCCGCGCGCTGTACCGGTCGGCGGTGTCGCGGGCGATCTCGTCCAGTTCCCCCAGGCTCGTACCGGGCGTGGCGCGGGCACCGACCGCGCGCAGCACGGCGGCGACCACCGATCCGGTGCTGGCCAGCGCCTCGATCTCGCCCCGATCCCGCAGTTCGATCACCATGACCTCGATGATGCACCCCGCCACCGACACCCCACACACCACAGTGGAGGGTCACGGTACGTGCCGGTAGGTGTCTTCTACGTCATGCCAACGGTTTTCGCATCCAAGATCGGAGACGTGTTTCACAGATTTCGGCTAGGGTGCGCGGGACCCCGCTTGAAGGAGACCCCGAGACGTGCCCGCCCGATCCCCGGCCCCGCTCCGCCTGTGGTGGAAAAGCCCCCTGGCGGTCCGACTGCTGCCCGCCCTGGCCCTGATCACGGCCACCGGAGCGGGCGTGGTCGCCAACCTGCCCGCCACCCCCGACCAGCCCCAGGCGAGCCCACCGGCACCGCAGGTCGTCCACCTCGCCCCGACGACCACACCCCCGCCCCCACCGCCGGAGACCACCGCGGCCGAACCCACCACCAGCCCGTCACCGACCTCGACCACCACGAGCAAGCGCAGCAGCAGCACCCGCAGGACCACGTCCACCACACCACCCCCTCCGCCACCGGAAACCACGACGGCGCCGACCACGACCAGCCACCCCGGCGCGCAACGCCCGCCCGAGGTCGCCGCCGGCCAGCCGTGCGACGAACCCGGCGACGTGGCGCGCGGCGAGGACGGCGACCGCTACGTCTGCGACTACACCGACGGAGCCTGGAGGTGGCAAGAATGGTGAACCCCGAACACCAGCGCCACGACATCCCGCTGTCCGACCGCGAAACCCTCGTGCGCGGCGAGCTCACCCCCATCCGCGACGAGGCCCTGCACGGACACGAGACCCTCGTCAAGATCACCCCGGAGCACTCCCAGCGCCGCGGTGTCGGCGAAGACCTCGACTTCCCCGACGAAGCCCCACCCACCCCGCCACGAGGCACCCAGGCCGACGGCACGATCCGCACCACCGGCTGGCTGCAGATCGGCCCCCTGGCGATCTCCTCGGGCCTGTGGGCCGCGCTGAGCGGCTTGGCCGCCGGCCTGGCCCTGACGTGGGTGTGGACGTGGCTGCCGCTGGTGCTCGCGGTGGTGGGCCTGGCCGCGTGGTGGCTGTGGATCCGCCGCCTGCGCCCGGCCTCGCGGGCCACCAACCTGCGGCGCGTGCCCGCCCACCGCCTGCGCCCGGGCACCCCGGTGCGGCTGCACGGCGCGATCGGACCGGTCGGCATCGTCGAAACCGTCACCCGCGACGACACCGAGCGCATCACCGTGGGCTTCACCAGCGGCCACCGGCGACACCTGCCCGCCGGACGCCGCTGCCACGTCGTGGAGATCCTCGACTAGACACCCGTGTCCGGACAGACCGCTGTATCCGGGTTGCGGCGATCAGGCCTTGCCGGTGCTGCCTCCCACCACCGCATCCGAGCTCGACTGCTCGGGCTCGGCGGGCGGCAGCAGACCGGAGACGTCGCTGCCGGTGTCGTTGACCTTGAGCACGAAAGGCCGGGTCTCGGTGTAGCGGACCACGCTCACCGAACACGGGTCGACGACGATGCGCTGGAAGGAATCCAGGTGCAGCCCCAGCGCGTCGGCCAGCACCGACTTGATCACGTCCCCGTGGCTGCACAGCAACCACACCTCGTTGTCGGCGACCTGGCGGTCGTGCTCGCGCACCGCGGCCACCGCGCGCGCCTGCACCTCGGCCAGCCCCTCACCACCGGGGAACACCGCCGCCGAGGGGTGCTGCTGCACGACCTTCCACAGCTCCTCACCGGTGAGGTCCTTGATCTTCTGGCCGGTCCAGTCGCCGTAGTCGACCTCGGAGAGCCGCTGCTCGACCACCGGCTCCAGCTCGCGCCCGGCAGCCAGCCCGGCCACCGTCTCCTGGCAGCGCTGCAGCGGGGAGACCACGACCCGCTTCAGCGGCACGCCATCCAGGCGGGAGGGCAGTGTCGCGGCCTGGCCACGACCGGTCTCGTCGAGACCGACACCGGGAGCGCGCCCGGCCAGAACACCGGAACCGTTGGCCGAGGAACGCGCATGCCGAACGAGGATGAGAGTCGCCACGTCCGCCGAGGGTAGGCGCCGCGACCACCGAACGGGCGCGAGGGGCCCGGCACGGCGCAAAAACGTCGGGGCGGTCCCGGCAGGACCGCCCCGACGTCTCCATGTTCACCTCGCGATCAAACGCCTCGCGGCCGGGCGATCAACCGCCTCACGGCTGGATGACGCCGAAGCCCAGCAGCGCGAACACCAGCCCGCCCAGCACGATCCGGTACCAGACGAACAGGTAGACGCTGTGGCGCTCCACGAACCGCAGCAGCCACGCGATCACCGCGTAGCCGATCACGCCGGCCACGATGGTGGCCACGATCATCTGCGCCCCGGTGGGCTGCAGCCCGTACGGGCTGGGCTCGAACACGTGCGGGATCTCCGACAACCCGGCGGCGAACACCGCCGGGATCGCCAGCAGGAACGAGAACCGCACCGCCGTCGCCCGCGTCAGGCCCAGCGCCAGACCCGCGGTGATCGTCCCGCCGGAACGGGACACACCCGGGATCAGCGCCATCGCCTGCGCGAAGCCCATCAGCACACCGTCGCTCAGCCGCAGCCGAGCCTGCTCGCGCAGCTGCTTGCCGTACCGCTCGGCCAGCCCCATCAGCACACCGAAGATCACCAGCGTGGCGCCGGTGATCCAGAGGCTGCGCAGCGTCGAGCGGATGTAGTCCTGGAAGAAGAAGCCCAGGAGTCCGATCGGCAGGCTGCCCACGATCACGTACCAGGCCAGCTTGTAGTCCTGGGTGGAACGCACCTCGGCGTTGAACAGACCGCGGAACCACACGGCGATCAACCGGACGATGTCGCCGATGAAGTAGATCACCACCGCCAGTTCGGTACCGATCTGCGTCACCGCGGTGAACGAGGCACCCGCGTCATCGCCGAAGAACAACTTCGACACGATCGACAGATGCCCGGACGAGGAAATCGGCAGGAACTCGGTGAGTCCCTGGACCACGGCCAGAACCATGGCCTGCAACCACGACACGAAACCCACTCCACACGATCGACAGGGGGAACCCGGGCCCTCTTACGGAACTGCCGGCCCGGTCCTCGAATCTTGCAGCATCGCCCCCTGTCAACCTCCGCCACCCTTGATCACCCCATCAGGGCAGGTCAGCCGCCACACGATTACGCACCGCGCACACGAGGCCGACATACCGCCACAGTGTGATCCACACCACGCCACACCGGACCCGCCGACACCACATCACCAGCCACACCCACCACACCCCCTACCCTCCAACACCGTGGAACAGCGACAACTCGGCAACAGCGGCCTACGCGTCTCCCGACTCGCCCTCGGCACCATGACCTGGGGCCTCGACGTCGACGCCGACGAAGCAGCCGACCAGCTGACCACCTTCCACGACGCAGGCGGCACCCTCATCGACACCGCCGACGTCTACCAACGCGGCCACGCCGAAGAACTCCTCGGCCACCTGCTCACCCACCACATCCCCCGCGACGAGATCATCCTCGCCACCAAAGCCGCCGCCCGCCGCAAACCCGGCCCCTTCGGCGGCGGCGCCTCCCGCGGCGCCCTCCTCGCCGCCCTCGACGACTCACTCCGCCGCCTGGGCACCGACCACATCGACCTCTGGCAACTCCAGAACTGGGACCCCCACGTCCCCCTCGACGAAACCCTCGCCGCCCTCGACACCGCCGTCACCACCGGCCGCGTCCGCTACACCGGCATCGCCAACTACACCGGCTGGCAAACCGCCACCGCCGCCGCGCACCAGCACCACCACCCCACCCGTACACCCCTCATCTCCACCCAAACCGAGTACTCCCTGCTCGAACGCGGCATCGAACGCGAAGTCATCCCCGCCGCCGCACACCACGGACTCGGCATCCTCGCCTGGGCACCCCTCGGCCGCGGCGTCCTCACCGGCAAATACCGCAACACCACCCCACCCGACTCCCGCGGCGCCACCACCCACCTCTCCGGCTACGTCGAACACCACCGCACCGAACGCGCCGCCCGCATCGTCCAAGCACTCCTCACCGCCGCCGAAGGACTCACCACCACCCCCGCCCAAGTCGCCCTCGCCTGGGTCCGCGACCGCCCCGGCGTCACCGCCCCCGTCCTCGGCGCCCGCACCACCGCCCAACTCAAAACCGCACTCGGCTCCGAAGAACTCACCCTCCCCCCAGCCATCCGCGCCGCCCTCGACGACATCAGCGCACCCCAGCACGGCTACCCCGAAACCCAATAACCCCGAAAACCAGCAGCACTTCCCGCCACCCGCGCGAAATGCCACGCTGAAGGATCCACCCCCGCACCACCACCCCTAACCCGATCAGGGATATTGGAGGACACACCCACCACCCAGCGGAGACACCGCAGGTCAACCACAGGAGGGCCTCGCTTGCGTCGTCTGGTCATCACCTGCCTCACCCTCACCCTGCTCACCGGGTGCGGCATGGACGACAACACCGACCCCCTCCAGGTCACCGACAACCTCACCACCGCAACACCCGCCACAGCACCCCCCGCGAGCACCCCACCCGCAGGCACCGTGCACCCCGCACCACCCACCCAGCACACCGCCTACGACCCCGACACCCACACCCTCGTGCTCGCCGCAGGCACCCAGCTCCACCTCATCGACACCACCACCGGCGCCCAACGCACCCTCGACCTGCCCGCCGCACCCGCCCGCCTCCGCGCCCAAACCGGCCAGGTCCTCGCCGCACTCCCCGACGCCGACCAGATCACCCGCATCGACCTGCGCACCACCACCGCACACCCCACCCCCGTGCCCGGCGCACCCGTCGACGCCCTCGACCTCGACCCCCACCGCACCGCCGTCGCCCTCCGCGACACCGCCACCGTCACCATCCTCACCGACGGCACACCCGGCACCACCACCGAGAAGTTCGAAGGCCCCGCCCAACTCCTCCTCACCCAAGCCGGCCAGCTCCACCTCCTCGACACACTCACCACCGCCATCACCCCCATCAACCCCGACACCGGCGAGAAGGGCGCAGGACTCCGAGCCGGACAAGGCGCCACCAACGCCACCACCGACCGCTACGGCCGCCTGCTCACCATCGACACCCGCGGCCAAGCCCTCCTCGCCTTCAGCACCAACCCCCTCGTCCTCAAACAGCGCTACCCCGTCCCCGGCACCCCCTACGGCCTCGCCTACGACCCCACCACCGACACCGCCTGGATCACCCTCACCGCCACCAACGAACTCGTCGGCTACGACATCGCAGGCGGCGAACCCCGCGAAACCCACCGCATCCCCACCATCACCCAACCCAACTCGGTCACCCTCGACCCGGAAACCCACACCCTCTACATCGCCTCCGCCAACGGCGCCGGATACCAGGTGGTGAAGCCGTGACAACCGCTGAAGGACTCGACACCGACCCCGACTGGGAATACCGGCCACTGCGCCTGCCACCCGGCATCACCCGCATCAGCGCCGCCACCCAGCTCAGCATCCACGCCGAGTACTCCGGCTGGGAACTCTCCCGCGTCCTGCTCTACTCCGACGGCAGCCGCAAGATCTGGCTCCGCCGCAAACGCAGCACCCCCGGCCTCCCCAACGTCATCACCTGACCACCACGGTCACAGCCACACCGATCACGGGACCCGCCACAACCACCCCTCCGTCGCGAACTTCGACGCCACCAACTCACCGGCCCGCGCCTCCTCCACCGCGCTCACCGGCCCGTCGACCAACCCGAACCGCGACCGGAACCCCGCGATCAACCGATCGATCACCACCTCGCGAGCCAAACCCGTCTGCCGCGCCAGCGGATCCACCCGCTTCGCCGCGCTCGCCACCCCCTTGTCGGACAACTTCTCCCGCCCGACCCGCAACACCTCACCCAACTTCGCGGCATCGATCGAGTACGACATCGTCACGTGATGCAACACCGCCCCCGAACCCATCCGCTTCTGCGCCGCACCACCGATCTTCCCGCCCTCCGACGCGATGTCGTTCAACGGCTGATACCAAACGTTCAGCCCCAAATCCCCCAGCACACCCAACACCCAGTCGTCCAAGAACGGATACGACTCCGCCACCGACAACCCCGCCACCAACGACGGCGGCGCGTACAGCGAATACGTCACCGTGTTCCCCGGCTCCACGAACATCGCCCCACCACCGGTGACCCGCCGCACCACCTCGATGCCGTGCCGCCCGGCCGCCCCCAGATCCACCTCGTTGCGCACCGACTGGAACCCACCCAAGATCACCGCAGGCGAGGACCACTCCCAGAACCGCAACGTCGGACCACGACGCCCCGCACCCACCTCCTCGGCCAGCACCTCGTCCAACGCCATGTGCATCAACGGAGAACGCGGCCCCTCCCGCACCAACTCCCACTCGTGCTCAGCCCACCCCGACGCCCGCGTCACCGCACGACGCACCGCCGACACCACCGCCTCCACCGAGAACCCCACCAACCGCGCACCCTCCGGCAACCCACCCCGGATCCGACGCGCCCACTCCTCCGGCTCCGCCGACACCGGCGCACCCACCAACGACCCGTTGATCGCCTCCAACGCCTCGTCCGGCTCCAAGAAGAAATCCCCGCTGATCCGCACCCGCGACAACCGGCCCTCAGCGACCTCCACATCCGCCGCCACCAACTTGCCGCCCGCAACCTTGAACTCGCCGTGCACGACGCACCCCTTCCGCACAACATCGACAACCCCACCAACACCCAACCCACCAGCAGCATTTCCCGATGAGATCGAGCTCCCAGGAAGACGCACCCATGACCGAGCTGCTCACCGGAGCCCACCTCGCCGACGGCACCGGAACACCCCTCCGCCCCGCCGACGTCCTCATCGACGACACCCGCATCACCGCCGTCGCACCACCCGGGACCCTCACCGGCCACCCGCGCCGCGACCTCCCCGGACTCGTCCTCGCCCCCGGCTTCATCGACGCCCACTCCCACGCCGACAACGCACCCCTGCTCACCGAGCACGACACCACCAAGATCCTCCAAGGCGTCACCACCGAAGTCGTCGGCAACTGCGGCTTCAGCCTCGCCCCGCACACCCCCGCCCGCGCCGACGACCACCGGCACCACCTCGGCCGACTCTTCCCACCCCTACCGGTGACCTGGCGGACCTTCGCCGAACTCCTCCACACCACCGACACCGCCGGCCACGTCACCAACCACTGCCCGCTCGTCGGACACGGAACCCTCCGCGTGGCCGCCACCGGCATGAGCGCCGCAGGTCCCTCCCTGGGACACATGCAGGCCCTCCTGGACGAAGCCATGAGCGCCGGCGCCTTCGGCCTCTCCAGCGGGCTCATCTACCCACCCGCCCTGTTCGCCACCACCGACGAACTCACCGCCCTCGCCGAGGTCCTCGGCGGCACCGGCCTCTACGCCACCCACATGCGCGACGAAGGCGACCACCTCCTCGACGCCGTCGACGAAGCCCTGCGCATCGGCCGCGTCGCCGGACGCACCCACCTCTCCCACCTCAAGGCCACCCACCCCCGCAACTGGGGCACCGTCCCGGACGCCCTGGACCGACTCCACCGCGCCCGCGCCGACGGCCACGACGTCCGCCAGGACGTCTACCCCTACACCGCCTCCTCGACCACGCTGACCTCCGTGCTGCCCACCGGCTACCTCAGCGGCGGCGACCACCACACCCTGGCCAGGCTCACCGCCCGCAACGCCCACGCCGAGCTCACCGCCGCCCTGGGCGGTTCCACGCACTTCGACCGAATCCTCATCGCCACCACCCCCAGCCACCGCCACGAGGGCCGTACCCTCGCCGAGATCGCCGAAGCCCAGAGCACCGACCCCGTCCAGGCCCTCATCGACGTCCTGGTCACCGAGGAGCTCCGGGTCGCGATGATCCACTTCTCGATGCACGAGGACGACCTGGAAGCGGCCCTGCGCGACCCGCACACCACGATCGGCTCCGACGGTCTCCCACCCGGCAACGGCGGCCGACCCCACCCGCGCATGACCGGAACCTTCCCCCGCGTGCTCGCCCGCTACACCCGCGACCGCGCGGTCCTGGACCTGCCCGAGGCCGTCCGCCGCATGACCTCGCTGCCCGCCGACACCTTCCGCATCCCCGACCGCGGCATCGTCGCCCCAGGCCACGTCGCTGACCTCGTCGCATTCGACCCCGCGACCATCCGCGACGTCGGCGACTACCAAGACCCGATGCGGCCTCCCACCGGTGTCACCTGGGTCTGCCTGGCAGGCAGCACCGTCGTCGAAGACGGTCGGTTCCTCGGCCGCAGAGCAGGCCAACGCCTCACCCCGAAGACCTGACCTGTTCTCGTTGGCCGGTTTTTTGGCGTTAGGTGGCGAGGTTTGGTGCGGAGCATTCTTTTCAGCTGCCACTGAAGTTATAGAAGTTAATACTCGGGTGAAGCCTGCTCATCCGGGGGATTCCGAACGGTGTGTGGCGCGTCGCACATGCGATCTGTCCAGCGCGAGCGCAGGATCGGCCGGTGAAATCCATTGCCGAGAGGAGCCCCGCCATGACGCTCTCAGATCATCGAGTCGCCCCGCAGGACTCCTTCGACCCGGACGTGGACCTGGACCTCCCCGTCCAGTCCCGCTGGGAGTCCGTCGAGACCGAAGACGACGAGAGCCACGTCATCCGCGGCTACGACTGACCCACGAGCCGGCGCGCCGCCGCAGGTCGCAGCACGACCTCCCAGGACCAGGCGGCGCGCCCCCGCTCCCCCTCTGTGCTCCTTGGACGTTCGTGGGCGCGTGCGCTGGAATAGGATTCATTTCACTCGGCACTGAAGACACAAAGGCTAATGATGTCTATGCCTGCGGTGAACCTCTCCCCGGCGGACCGCGAGAGCGAGCAGCATCGGGACATGGCTGATTTCCGGTTCTCCTACAACGTCTTCGGAATCCGCTCCCTCGCCGAGTTCACCGACACCTGCCGCCGGGCCGAATCACTCGGCTACGACACCGTCTTCGCCGCAGACCACCTCGGCACCCCCTCCCCCTTCCCCGTGCTGGTCGCCGCCGCGCAGGCCACCGAGCGACTGCGGGTGGGCACCCTCGTGCTCAACACCGCGTTCTGGAACCCCGCCCTGCTCGCCCGCGACATCGCCACCACCGACCTCCTCACCGAGGGACGCCTCGAGGTGGGACTGGGCGCAGGGCACATGAAGTGGGAGTTCGACGAGGCCGGCCTGCCCTGGCAGCCGTTCAGCGAGCGCGCGGAGCGCCTGCGCACGACCGTCGCCGAGCTCACCCGCCACTTCTCCGGCGAGGGCTTCGAGCAGCAGCGCGAGCACAACGCCGAGTTCGACGTGCCGGTCCTGAAACCTGCGCAGCGCACGGGCTTCGACGGTTCCGGCCCTCCGCTGCTGATCGGCGGCACCGGCGATCGCGTCCTGCGCATCGCCGCCGAGACCGCCGACATCATCGGCGTCGCCGGCGTGCGCCAACTCCCCGGCCGCCCGCCCGGCACGTTCCGCCTGTGCACAGCCGAGGAGGCCGACGAACGCGTCGCCTTCACCCGGCAGGCCGCGGGAGACCGCGCTGATCAGGTCGAGTGGCAGGTCCTCGTCCAAGCCGTCATCCCCACCGACGACCGCCGCGCCGCCGCTACCGAACTCCTCCCCCGCTTCGGCGACACGATGACGCTGGAGCAGATCCTCGACACCCCGTTCCTGCTCATCGGCACCCCCGAGCAGATGGCCGACCAGCTCCAGCGCAACCGGACCCGCTACGGCTTCACCTACTACTCGGTCCACGGCCCCTTCATGGAGGCCTTCGCCCCGGTCCTCCCCCACCTCACAACCACCGCGGGCTGACCACGGGACTCGGTGGCACGGGCGTCGCCAGGGGCCAGTTTTTCCTCGAACTGTCCGGACAAAACGGACTTCGATCATGGGTGATTCGAGGAAAAGCTGGCCCCCTCCAGCACCGACGGACCAGGGCGCTCCCGACGTCGGGACTGAGTGAGTGCTCGCTCATTGACATGAGTGAGCACTCACTCCTATCTTGGTGGGGTGACCGACGAACAACCGCGCCGACGGGCCTCCGCGATGAGCCCCGAGCAGCGCCGTGAGGCGATCGTCGCGGCCGTGCTGCCGCTGGTGCGCGAGCACGGCGCGCACATCACGACCAAGCAGATCGCCCAGGCCGCCGAGATCGCCGAAGGCACCGTGTTCCGGGCCTTCCGCGACAAGACCGAACTCCTGCAGGCCTGCGTGACCGCAGCGCTGCGACCCGACGACCTGTGCTCCCGGGTGCGCGCGGTCCCCCACGACCTCGACGTCGCCGAGCGGCTGACCCGGGCCGGCGAGCTGTTCCTCGATCACTTCACCCGCTTCGGCGAGCTGGTCCACACCCTCGCCGCATCCGGGTTCGACCTGCGCGGCGGCCCCGACCGCAAGCCCGCCGGCCTGCCCGAGGTCCGCGAGCAGTTCCTCCGCGACCTCAACGACGCCCTCGGCTCGCTCATCGAGCCCGGGGAGCTCCGCATCCCGGCCGACGACCTCGCGCACTACCTGCAGTCGCTGGTGCTGGGCATCCGGTTCACCGCCACCGCCCTCGACACCGCCGACGTCGACCACTCCGCCGCGATCCGGGCGCGCGTCGACGTCCTGCTGCACGGCGCCCTGGCCACCACCGACCACCCCGGGGAGTCCCGATGAACGATCCGATCATCGAAGCGCACCACATCACCCAGCGCTTCGGCGAGGTCACCGCCCTCGACGACGTCAGCATCTCCGTGCCGCAGGGCAGCGTGCTGGGGCTGCTCGGCCACAACGGCGCGGGCAAGACCACGCTGATCAACGTCCTGAGCACGCTGCTGCCGCCCACCAGCGGCAGCGCCCGCATCGCCGGGCTCGACGTCGTCACCCAGCGCCGCGAGGTCACCGCGCGGATCGGCCTGACCGGCCAGTTCGCCTCCGTCGACGAGCAGCTCTCCGGCCACGACAACCTCGTGCTCATCGCCCGCCTGCTCGGCGCGACCCGCCGCGAGGCCAAGCAGCGCGCCGACGAGCTGCTCACCACGTTCGACCTCACCGAGGCCGCGCACCGCCCGGCCCGCACCTACTCCGGCGGCATGCGGCGCAGGCTCGACATCGCCGCCAGCCTCGTCGGCCACCCCGATGTGATCTTCCTCGACGAGCCCACGACCGGCCTCGACCCCGTCAGCAGGCTCAACCTCTGGCAGATCGTGGAGAACCTCGTCGCCGACGGCACCACCGTCCTGCTCACCACCCAGTACCTCGACGAGGCCGACCGCCTCGCCGACTCCATCACCGTGCTGTCCGCGGGCGAGGTCGTGGCCACCGGCACCGCCGAGCAGCTCAAGGCCCAGGTCGGCCAGCGCACCGTCAACGCCACCCTGACCGATCCGAACCGCGCCACCGAGGCGCTGCGCGCCCTGCGCACCGCCGGGTTCGACCCGGTGCACGACGAGGCGCGGCTGACCATCCCGGTCAGCGCCTCCCGCCAGCTCGCCGACGTGGTCCGCGCGCTCGACGACTCCGGCATCGACATCGGCGACCTCGGCCTGGGCGAACCGACCCTGGACGACGTCTACCTGGCCCTGGCCCACCACGCTCCCACCGCCGTCTGAGGGGACCTCCATGACCACCTTCGCCCCCGCTCCGCCGAGCCCGCCCGGCTCCGCGCCCACCGCCCGCCGATGGCGCGGCGCCCCCTACCCCACGCAGGTCCTGGTGCTCACCGGCCGCTCGCTGCGCGCGGTGATCAAGGACCCGCGCGTGGTCGTCTTCAGCCTGCTTCAGCCGCTGATCATGCTGGTGCTGTTCAGCCAGGTCTTCGGCAAGGCCATGATGGGCAACGTCGCCGATCAGGGCGGCAGCTACATCAACTACCTGATGCCGGCCATCCTGGTCACCACCGGCATCGGCGCGGCCGTGCAGTCCGGCGTCGGGCTGGTCAGCGACATGAAGAACGGTGTCATCGCCCGCTTCCGGGCGCTGCCGATCGGCATGAGCGCGGTGCTCATCGCCCGCAGCCTGGCCGACCTGGCGCGCACCGCCGTGCAGCTGATCGTGCTGCTGACGGTGGCCTCGCTGGTGTTCGGCTTCTCCCCCGCCGGCGGTCTCGGCGGCACGCTGGGCGCCTTCGGACTGGCGCTGTTCGTGAGCTGGTCGCTGTCGTGGATCTTCCTCGCGCTCGGTGCCTGGCTGCGCAAGGAGGAGGTCATGCAGAGCGTCGGCTTCCTGGCGATGTTCCCGCTGATGTTCGCCTCCAGCGCGTTCGTGCCGATCCAGGCGCTGCCGTCCTGGCTGGCCCTCGTCGCCCGGATCAACCCGCTGACCTACGCCGTCAACGCCTCCCGCGATCTCTCGCTCGCCCTGCCCACCGGCACCGGAGTGCCGGCCGCGCTGGGCACCAGCGCCGTGCTGTGCGCCCTGGGGATCGCCGCGGCCGTCCGCGGATTCCGCCGCCCGCTCTAGTTCATCGAGGAATCATGAAGAAGCACTTCCTGTTCACCTGCGTCCCCGCCTCCGGCCACGTCAACCCGACGTTGGCGCTCGTCGGCGAGCTGCTCGACCGCGGCCACCAGGTCACCTACGCCGTCGGTGCGGACTCCGCCGAGACCGTCCGCGCCACCGGCGCCCAGGTCGTCGAGCTGCCGACGCGGATCCCGAACCTGGGTGGAGCGGGCGACCACTTCACCCCCGAGCGGATGCGCACGATGGTCGAGTTCTTCATCGACGACGTCCGCCAATGCATGCCGATCCTGCTGGAGCGCTTCACCGACGACCCGCCGGACGCGGTGTGCTCCGACGTCATGACCACCTACGGCCGGATGCTCGCCGACCGGCTCGGCATCCCCGCCATCGCGCTGGTGCCCAACTTCGCCAGCAACGAGAAGTTCGACCTGCGCACCGCCGTGATGGCCGAGCACGCCGGCAGCACGGCCGGTCCCCCGCCGGAAGCGCTGGACCGCCTCCACGAGGAGATGAGCGCGCTCGGCGACGAGTTCGGCGTCGAGGTCTCCCCGTTCATGGGTGGAACCCCGGCCGAGCTGAACCTGGTGTTCCTGCCCCGCGAGTTCCAGCTGGAGCACGAGACCTTCGACGACCGCTTCCGGTTCCTCGGCCCGCAGCTCGGCGACCGGGACAACGAGCCCTACTCCCCCGCCGACCCGCGGCGCCCGCTGCTGTACATCTCGCTGGGCACGGCGTTCAACCAGCGCCCGGACTTCTACCGGCTGTGCCTGGAGGCCTTCGCCGGCGGCGACTGGCAGGTCGCGATGTCGGTCGGCTCGCGCATCGACCTGGACGAGCTGGGTGAGGTCCCGGCGAACTTCGACGTGCGCCGGTCCTTCCCGCAGCCCGCGGTGCTGCGGCACGCGTCGGCGTTCGTCTCCCACGCCGGGATGAACTCGACGATGGAGTCGCTTCACCACGGCGTTCCGCTGGTGACCGTCCCGCAGATGCCCGAGCAGGCCGCCAACGCCGCGCGGGCGGCCGAACTCGGCC
The DNA here is from genome assembly GCF_045278815.1 of Saccharopolyspora sp. ID03-671. Classification (NCBI taxonomy): domain Bacteria; kingdom Bacillati; phylum Actinomycetota; class Actinomycetes; order Pseudonocardiales; family Pseudonocardiaceae; genus Saccharopolyspora; species Saccharopolyspora sp. ID03-671. Next base: position 310,311 of record NZ_CP134054.1, on the reverse strand, counting down.
TCGGCATCAAGCTCGACTCCAACACCGTCACGGCCGCTGAGCTGCGGGAATCGGTCGATCGCATCGCCGCTGACGCCGAGGTCCGCGCCAACCTCGACCGGATGCGCGAGCTCGTCCGCTCCTCCGGTGGTGCCCCCGCGGGCGCCGACGCCCTCGAAGCCTTCCTGAGCTGACCCGCCTCCTCAGCCGTTTTCCGGGTGGGGGGAAGTTTTCATGAAAACTTCCCCCCACCACAGACGGGACGGGATTGATTTCACTCTGCACTGAAGGCATAGATGTAATCAACACGTGACCGGTGGAGATCGTTTTCGGCACTGAGTGCCGTGGGGGTTCAGCGCTCGATGTCGCGCAGCGCTTCCTGGATCTGCTTGAGGACCACCGCCGACGAGGCCGAGGTGCGCACCGCCGCCACCACGACCTCCTGACCGTCCTGTTCGGACCGATCCGCCTGGCCCGTCGGCCACTGCCCCGCCAGCGCCTCGGCGACCTGGTCGGTGGCGTGCCGCAACGTCGCGCGGGCGTCGAGCTCTCCCCCGCTGCGCAGCCACTGGCGCAGCACGTGGTTGTGCGCGGCGACCACCGCCGCGGCCGCGACCGCGGCGTGCAGCTCGGCGTCGGGCTGATCGGCGAAGCGCGCGCGCAGGTAGCGCGCGAAGACGCGCTGGTAGCGGTCGATGCTCGCGATCTCCTTGTCGCGCAACGACGAGACCTGCCTGGTCAGCTCCGAGCGCTTGAGCGAGACCTCGGGTTCCTCGAGGTACATCCCCAGCACGAACTCGGCCGCCTCCCCCAGCACCAGCAGCGGGTCGGCCGCGGCGTCGGAGGATTCCAGGAGTTCGACGACCTCGGCCAGGCGCTCGTCGTGCCCGGGGAACACGACGTCCTCCTTGGACCGGAAGTACCGGAAGAAGGTCCGCCTGCCGACCCCGGCGGACTCGGCGATCTGGTCCACGGTGGTCGCCTCGAAGCCCTGCTCGGCGAAGAGCTCCAGAGCGGCGACCGCGATCGCGCTGCGCACCTTCCGGCGGCCGTGCGGGGTGCGCCCGGTGCGGGACTTGGGTGCCGCAGCGACTGCCTCGGACATGGCCGGAATATAGCACCGCCGAATTGCTAGTGGCACTCAGTGCCGTTACGATGGCGCGCAGAGAAGGTCCGCCGCGCAACGCGAGCGGCATGCAACGGACCCCGCCGCCACGCGACGGGACTAGGGAGGGACCCGGTGGACCCGAACTTCGGCACCTACCAGCTCGGCGAGGAGCACGAGGCGCTGCGCGAGGCGGTGCGCGCCCTGTCGGAGAAGGAGATCGCGCCCTACGCGACCGAGGTCGACGAGCAGGAGCGCTACCCCAAGGAAGCGCTCGACGCCCTGGTCAAGGCCGGTTTCGCCGCGACGCACATCCCCGAGGAGTACGGCGGCGAGGGCGCCGACTCGGTGGCCACCTGCATCGTCATCGAAGAGGTCGCCCGCGTCTGCGGCTCCTCCTCGCTGATCCCGGCGGTGAACAAGCTCGGCACCATGCCGATCATCCTGTCGGCCTCGGAGGACCTCAAGAAGCAGGTCCTGCCCGCGATCGCCTCCGGTGAGACCACCGCTTCCTACGCGCTGTCCGAGCGCGAGGCCGGCTCCGACGCCGCGTCGATGAAGACCCGCGCGCGCCTCGACGGCGACCACTGGGTGCTCAACGGCAGCAAGTGCTGGATCACCAACGGCGGGGTGTCCAAGTGGTACACGGTCATGGCCGTGACCGACCCCGACAAGGGCGCCAACGGCATCAGCGCCTTCGCGGTGCACGCCGACGACCCGGGCTTCACCGTCGGCCCGAAGGAGAAGAAGCTCGGCATCAAGGGCTCGCCCACCGTCGAGCTGTACTTCGAGGACGCCACGATCCCGGCCGACCGGATCATCGGCGAGCCCGGCACCGGCTTCAAGACCGCGCTCAAGACCCTCGACCACACCCGCCCGACCATCGGCGCGCAGGCCGTGGGCATCGCCCAGGGCGCCCTGGACCAGGCCCTGGCCTACGTCAAGGAGCGCAAGCAGTTCGGCAAGTCCATCTCCGAGTTCCAGGGCGTGCAGTTCATGCTCGCCGACATGGCCATGAAGGTGGAGTCGGCTCGCCAGATGGTCTACGTGGCCGCGGCCCGCGCCGAGCGCGGTGAGCCCAACCTCGGCTTCATCTCGGCCGCCGCCAAGTGCTTCGCCTCCGACGTGGCCATGGAGGTCACCACCGACGCGGTCCAGCTCTTCGGCGGCGCGGGCTACACCCGCGACTTCCCGGTCGAGCGCATGATGCGCGACGCCAAGATCACCCAGATCTACGAGGGCACCAACCAGGTCCAGCGCATGGTCATGGCCCGCAACCTCCTGAAGTGACGTCCTGAGACGAGGTGGGGCCCGGCGGAGTGGTTCCGTCGGGCCCCACCTTCGTGCGTTCGTGGTCGCCCGTTCCGAGATGTCGGGGGTGTGGATCTCCACCACACTGGGTGGATCGGTCGCACCGCTGAGGACGGGAGTTGCCATGACCGCGCTTCGGAGCCTGCTCACCTTCATCGGCCGCATCGGGGTCGGTGCCATCCTCATCGCCCACGGCTGGCAGAAGCTCATGACCTGGGGCATCCCGAACACCGCGCAGAACTTCGGGAAGATGGGCATCCCGTTCCCCGAGGTCGCCGCCTGGTACGCCACCATCGTCGAGCTGGCCGGGGGAATCCTGCTGATCCTCGGCATCGCGCTGCCGCTGGTCGGACTGGCCGTGGCCATCGACATGATCGGGGCGATCGTGTTCGTGCACCTGCCGCACGGGCTGTTCGCCCCCGACGGCTTCGAGCTCCCGCTCGCGATCGGTGCCGCCGTGCTGGCGATGGGCTTCAACGCGGGCACCTGGTCGATCGACCACCTGGTGTTCGGCCGCCGCAGGAACCGCCGCCGCGAAGAGGCCGCGACCGAGTACTACGAGCAGAACGAGACCTAGTGAGCCTCACCCGGCTCGATCTCGGTCCGCTCCTCCTGGCGGGCCAGGTAGTTGCCGGACTCGGCGTAGAGGCTGGTGAGCAGCCAGCTGCCGACCCCGATGTCGTCACCGATGCCCAACAGCGGCAGGAACTCCGGGATGAAGTCGATCGGCGAGACCAGGTAGACCACGGCGATCAGCCAGAGCAGCAGCTGGTAGCGCGGCAGCTGCGGGTTCCGGCCCCGGGCGGTCGATCCGAGCATCGCCGGGACCGCGCGCAGCCTCGCCAGCGGTGAGCCCCCGGCCCCGGCGCGGTGCGCGCGCACGGCTGCTCGCACCGGGGAGCGGCGCAGCCGGGCGACCCCGCCCGCGACCACGATCCCCAGACCCGCGGCCATCAACCCCACCGGCAGCAGCCAGCCACCCGCGTCGCCGCCGAACGCGATGGCCACCACCGCCCCGGCGATCAGCAGCACGACACCGAACACGATCACCCGCGCGCCCCTTCCGCAGCCGTCGCCGATCAGCCTGCCACGGCACCGCTCCGCCCGGCGAGTGCGGGTGTTTCGTGGCACCTTCAACATCGAACGCGCTGATGGGAGGGCCACGTGGTCGATCAGGCCGACGCCGACGTCCGACGACCTTCGCTGGCCCGCGCGAGCGCGGCGATGGCGGTCGCGACCGCCACCAGCCGGGTCAGCGGCCTGCTCGCCAAGGTGCTGCTGGTCGTGGTGCTCGGGCTCGGCGTGGTCAACGACTCCTACACCGTGGCCAACACCCTGCCGACCGTGGTCAACGAACTGCTGCTCGGCGGCGTGCTCACCAGCATCGCCGTGCCGCTGCTGGTCCGCGCCCAGCAGGAGGGTCCCCGGCAGGGCGAGTCCTACGCGCAGTGGATGATCACCATGGGCGGGGTGCTGCTGGTGGTGGCCACCGCGGTCGCGGTCGCCTGCGCCGGCCTGCTCACCGCCCTGTACCTGGGGGCCGACACCCGCGCCAACGCGGAGCTGACCACCGCCTTCGCCTACCTGCTGCTGCCGGGCATCGTCTGCTACGGGATGTCGGCGCTGCTGCAGGCGATCCTCAACGTGCGCGGGGTGTTCGGCGTGCCGGCGTGGGCGCCGGTGTGCAACAACCTCGTCGTCATCGCCACCGTCGTGGTCTACGCGCTGGTGCCCGGGGAGATCTCCACCGACCCGGTGCGCATCGGCGAGCCGAAGCTGCTGATCCTCGGGCTGGGGACCCTCGCGGGCATCACCACGCAGCTGCTGGTGATGGTGATCTCGCTGCGCCGCAGCGGTTTTCGCTACCGGTGGCGGTGGGGCTGGGACCGCAGGCTCACCGAGTTCGGCGGGCTCGCCGGGTGGGTGGTGCTCTACACGCTGATCAGCCAGGCCGGCATGGTGGTGATCACGCGGGTGACCGCGCAGGGCACGCCGGGCAGCGTGGCCACGTTCAACTACGCGTGGCTGCTGTCCCAGGTCCCCTACGGCGTCCTGGGGGTGTCGCTGCTGACGGCTCTGATGCCGCGGATCAGCGATGCCGCCGCGGCCGGGCGCACCCGGGAGTTCGTCGACGACGTCGCCTGGGGCACCCGGATGACCGCGGTGCTGCTGATGCCGGTCAGCGCGCTGCTGGTGGTGGCCGGAGGACCGCTGGCGGTGGCGTTCTTCTCGCTGGGCGCCAGCGACGTCGCCGCCGCCGGACGACTCGGGTGGGCGCTGGCTGCGGCTGCGGCCGGGGTCGTGCCGTTCAGCATCACGATGCTGCAGCTACGGGCCTTCTACGCGATGCACGACGCGCGCACGCCCACCTGGATCAACGTGATCATGGTCGTGGTGCGCAGCGCGCTGTGCTACCTGGTGCTGGCCACCGTGCGGCCCGAGGACCTGGTGCTCGGGGTGACCGCGGCGATGTCGGCGAGCTTCCTGCTGGGCGCGGTGGTCGGGCAGGTGTGGCTGCGGGCCCGCGTCGGATCGCTGAGCACAGGCGCGACCGTCGTGGGATGCCTGCGGGCCCTGGTGGCCGGGGCCGCCGGGGCGGTGTGCTCGCTGGCGGTGGTGGCCGGGGTGCGGGCGCTGACCGGTTCGCTGGGTCCGATGCTCGACGCGTGGCTGGCGCTGGTGCTGCACGGCGTTCTCGTGCCCTCGGTGGCCGTGGCCGTGCTGGCGCTGCTGCGGGCGCCCGAGTTGAAGCCGGCCCTGCGGAAGCTGGGCCGGCTCGCTCGCCGCTGACCGCGTGCGGGGACGACTACTTGCGGTTGCGCACGTGCACGCGGGTGCGCTCGGTGCGCAGCGCCTTGAGCTCCGGCGGATCGGGCAGCGGTGCCAGGGGCTCGCCGATCGCCCACTCCAGCAGCAGGTCGGCGAGCTTGGGGTTGCGGGCCAGGACCGGGCCGTGCATGTAGGTGCAGACCACGTGTCCGGAGACCGCGCCCTCGGCTTCTTCGACGCCGTTGCCGGTCCCGCGCACGACCCGTCCCAGCGCGTGCGAGCCGGGGCCGAGGGTGGTGCGGCCGAGGTGGTTCTCGAACCCGGTGAGCATGCCGACCCCGCCCAGCGTGGACTGGGTGGTGACCTCGCCGATGGCGCGGCCGCGTCCCGGTTCGGTCGAGGCGTCGACCAGGCCGAGGCCCTCGTGGCGCTGCCCGTCGCCGGTGACGAAGCTGGTGCCCAGCACCTGCAGACCGCCGCAGATGCCCAGCACCGGCACCCCGTGCTCGACCGCGCGGGTCAGTCCCGCGCCGCGGCGCAGGAAGCGGACGGCGGCGACCTGGGCCACGTCCTCGCCGCCGCCGATCAGGTAGAGGTCGCAGTCCTCCGGCACCGCGTCGTCGGAGGACAGGACGGTGACGAGCCGGCTGCCGATGCCTCGCCAGCGCAGCCGTTGTGCCAGCACGATCGCGTTGCCGCGGTCGCCGTAGGTGCCCAGCAGGTCGGGCAGCACGAGGGCGATGCGGACTCGGTCCCCGGTCATCTGCGGCTCCTGGTCAGCACGTCGCGGAAGGCGGTGTAGTTGGCGATCACGTCCGGGACGCCGCCGTGCGAGCCGCCGAGGGCGACCTCGACGGTGGAGGCGACGGTGGCGGGCACCTGGGCGTAGCGCAGGCGGACCGCCAGGTCCAGGGCCCGGTCCCCGGCTACCTGGACGGGACGGCCGCGCAGCATCTCGAAGTCGACGTCCCACAACCAGGAGACGTCGTAGCCGTCGGCCTCCCGGCTGTTGACCACCAGCACCAGCGGTTCGTCGTTGCCGGAGACCAGGTCGAGCATCTCCAGCCAGCTGGCGGGGTTCTTGGCCAGCAGCAGCCGGACCTTGCGGCCGCCGACGCGGACGGTGTCGTAGCGACCGGCGGCCTGCGAGATGCGGCGGATGCGGGCCAGCGCGGCGGCCTCCTCGCCCCCGAGCTCCAGGGCTGCGGCCAGCGCGAAGGTGGCGTTGACGCGGTTGACGTGCCCGGGCAGGGCCAGGGCGAGCTCGTGGTGGGTGCCCTCGGCGTCGAGGACGCCGGTGTCGGTGACCTTCCAGTCCGCGGCCGGACGGGCCAGACCGCACTGGCAGCGCCAGTCGCGGTCCACGTCGCCGATGAAGGAGCCGCAGCGCGGGCAGTTCAGGGCGTCGTCGCGCCACCGCACGCCACCGGAGACCCAGGTGACGTTCGGGTGGTCGGAGGCGGCGAAGACGATGTTGGGGTCGTCGCGGTTGGCGATGACCTGCGCGCCGGGTGCCTGGGCCAGGGCGCGCTGCAGGCTGGCGGCCACGGTGCGGACCTCGCCGACGCGGTCGAGCTGGTCGCGGCTGAGGTTGAGCAGCAGCATCGCGGCCGGTTCGAAGCGCTCGGTGACCTGCGCCAGATGCAGCTCGTCGACCTCCAGCGCGGCGAACGGGGCGTCGAGCCGGGTCAGCAGGGCGGCGACGTGGCCGTCGAGCATGTTGGCGCCGGTGGCGTTGCTGACCGCCGGGGCCTGGGCGCGCATCGCTTCGGCGACCATCTGGGTCGTCGTGGTCTTGCCGTTCGTTCCGGTGACCATGACGACACGCCGACCGGCCGCCAACCGCTGCAGCAGGTCGGGTTGTAGCGTCAGCGCCACACGGCCACCGATCATCCCGCCGGATCCGAGACCGAGGCGCTGCGACAGCGACGCGGCCATCCGGCCGATGTTGATGGCCAGGTTGGTGCGCAGATCCCGGCCGCGCGGTCGCCCGATCTCGCGCTCGGTCGCGGGAACGACCTTCCAGCGCTGGTCAGCGCCCTGCTCGTCGGGGCCGGGTGGCCGGTGGCGTCCCGTGCTCGGTGGTTGTTCGGGTGACCGCCGTTGGCCCGGTGTTCGGTCCTGATCCGCTGTTCGGTGCTGATCGGGCGTCTGGCGCTGGGCCGGTGTCTGGTCGACCGATGGCTCGTCGGTCTCCCGCGTGGTGTCGGTCATGCGTCCCCTCCCCCCTCGGGCGGCCGTCGCACGCGGCACGCCGGGTCGGCTCAGGGCTGCGCGACACCGCTAATCGGCCGCACTCGGGCGCGCCGCCCCTCGCTTCCTGGCCAGTGTGGCCCGGCTGCGCCGAAACAGCGCGACGATCAGCAGGAGGAGGCCGGCGGTGATCGCGGCGGGGCCGACCCAACCGTCGATGCCGGAGGAGGTGGCGGCATCGAGTTGAGCAGCGATGAACATCGGGGATCCCCTTTCCGAAGGTCGGGGCGGGGGGAACGCGGGTGAGTGCGGTCACGTCCATGGTCCGGCGGCACCGGGGGCGCTCGCCGTGCCGACATGCCGGGATGTCCCGCTATCGAGGAGGTTTCACTCGTGGTGATTTCACGCGGGGACGCTGCGTGATCGCGTGACCGGTGGTTGGGTTCAGGAAGCGATTCGCACCCTGCGCGCTTTTCTTGCAGCTGCGGAATTTTGGGGCCGAATGGCGGAGTGACCACACCGCGGCGCTCACCCGTTGGGGTCTATTGCGGCGATACGCTCGGCGATCAACGAACGTGCAATTACGCTCGGATTTGATCCCGACGGTGTCCGTCAAGATCCGAAGGGAGCCGAGAAGTGACCGAACTCGTCCTGTTGCTGGGTTTCTTCGCCTTCGCCGGAATCAGCTGGACCGCGTGGGACATCCGCGCCGATCTGCGCCGCCGCAAGCTCAAGTGACCGCCGTCCGCGAGCGACCCGCGTCGGATTCGCAGTCGAGGGACCCCGCCGGAGAGAGGCAGGCGGGGTCCCTCGTTCATGCGCACCCGGGTCCGCGGACCGGGTGGGTCACTTGATGGCGAGCTGCTGACCCGGGAAGATCACGTTCGCGTCGTTGACGACCGAGCGGTTCTTCTCGAAGATCGCCTGCCAGCTCACGCCGCTCTTCTCGGCGATCGTGCTCAGGGTGTCACCGGCCTGCACGGTGTAGGTGTCCTCGACCTGGACGGTCTTCTTGACCGTGCTCTTCTTCTTGGTCGTGGACTTCTTCTCGGTGCTCTTCTTGCTGGTGCTGCCCGAGGCGACGTCCTGGTGCTCGGCGCCGCCGCCCGCGGTCAGACCGGCCTTCTTCGAGCACACCGGCCAGGCGCCCGGACCCTGCGCCTGCAGCACGCGCTCGGCCACGGCGATCTGCTGCGACTTGCTGGCCTGCGCGGCGTTCGAGGCGTAGCTGGTGCCGCCGTAGGCGGACCAGGTGGACTGGTTGAACTGCAGGCCACCGTAGTACCCGTTGCCGGTGTTGATGCTCCAGTCGCCACCGCTCTCGCACTGCGCGACGGCGTCCCAGGTGGACTCCGAGGCGGCGTTGGCCGGGATCGTCATCGCGAACGGCGCGGCGACGATGGCGCCCGCGACGGCCACGCGGGTCGCGGTGCGGCGGGAGGTGGTGGACTTGCGGTGCTTGCCCATGCTGTCTTCGTCTCCAGCGACGCCTGCGCGACACCGTCGTCCCGGACTCCCCCGCTGGCACCGGCCGGGTTTGCCCTTAACGGTCGGTGCCGGGGTCTCCGGCGGTCGTCACGTCCCTGCCCGCGATGCGTCTCGGGGTTTCGGAAGGTCCGCCGGGCAGGGTTCGGCGCTGCGGACTTCCTGGCTTGCCGTCGGCTCGGGGGCGCCGACGCCGGGCAACGCTACGTAGCTGAAAAGCGTGAACAAAACCATGAGCGGGTGTCGCTCGTCATAGAAACGTAATCAAGATCGCGACGATGCCGAGGTTTTCGCAGGTCATTTCTTGATCAGAAACGCGTTATTCACCTGAAATCAAACTACGCCCCGTGAGACCTGAACCACTGGCCACCCTTGTGGGGGACTACCGAACGTCAACATCCGAATTCGATCAGTGCACTTCGCCACGGCCCGAAGTCCCTGGTTCGCTCACCCGTTCCCGCTGCGGCTCGACCACGAACCGGGGGTCGCGGGCCGTGACCCGGCCGGCCTCGAAGACCCCGTAGCGGGTCGCGATCGCGCCCAGCGTGAGCAGGGCTCCGGCCGCCAGGCCCGCCGGGCGGCGACGCGACAGCGCCAGCGCGGCACCGGCCGCGGTGGCCGCGCGAGCCGCGCGCAGCACCCCACCGGCGCGCCCGGTGCGGTAGGCCTCGGCGGCCAGCCCCATCCGCGACTCCATGCGCCTGCTCGCGGCCAGTTCCAGCACCGCACCGGCCACCGCCATCCGCCGCGCGGGTCCCGCCTCGGCGGGCGCACCGACCATCCCGACGGCACCGGCGCTGGTCAGGGCGCTACCGGCGAAGACGAACGGCAGCTCCCGGTAGCCCTCGTGCCAGCCGGGCACGGCCGTGTCGGCCAGCAGGACCGCGGTGTAGGTCGTCATCGCCGGGGCGATCGCGCCCGCCACCACCCCGGCCGCGCGACTCGGCCCCGGCAGCAGCCCCGTCACGTCACCGGCCGCGGCGGCCCCGGCCAGGCCGGAGAACGGGGCGAGGATCCACGAGCCGACGCTCAGCGGCGAGGTCGGCTTGAACACCCGCAGCATGTTCAGGAACCGCATCGGCCGGTGCAGGTCGTGCATCAGCGCCGCGACGCTGGTGGTGGCGCCCACCGCCGCCGCGAGCCGTCCCGCTCGGGCCAGCCGCTCGCGGCCGGTGAGCCCGGCCAGCAGCGCCATGGTCGACGACGCCCCGGCCATGCCGCCGAGGTAGAGGTAGGCGGGCACGTCGGGGACCTTCCAGACCGGTTCCTTGAGCACCGGTCGCCCGTAGTAGGACCTCACCGCTTCCTCCCGAGGAACGATCCGGCGATCACGGCCGCGGCGGTGATCGCGGCGGCCGCCGCGTGCCGCCACATCGAGGGCAGGTCGCGGGTGGTCACCACCGGGTCCGGCGGCAGGCCGTAGACCTCGGGGTCGTCGAGCAGCAGGAAGAACGCGCCGTCTCCCCGACGCCGTCGGTCGGTTCGTGGCCGTAGAGGCGGGCGCTGGTCACGCCCCGCTCGTGCAGCTCATCGACGCGCAGCGCGGCGCGTTCGCGCAGCTCGTCCAGGGGCCCGTACTGGATGGACTCGGTCGGGCAGGCCGTGGCGCAGGCCGGCATCAGCCCGGCGCCCAGGCGGTCCTGGCACAGCGTGCACTTGGCCGCTCCCCCGGTGTCGGGCCGGATGTCGATGACGCCGTAGGGGCAGGCCGGGACGCAGTAGCCGCAGCCGTTGCACACGTCGTCCTGCACCAGCACCGTGCCGTGCTCGGTGCGGATCAGCGCCCCGGTCGGGCACACGTCGAGGCACGCGGCGTGGGTGCAGTGCTTGCAGACGTCGGAGGACATCAGCCAGCGCACCTGCTGCTCGTCGGGCGCACCGAAGGACGGCATCCCCAGCTCGGCCGGGGTGCCGGACTGCTCGACGAAGGCGACGTGGCGCCACGTGGTGCCGCTGAGCGCGCCGGTGTTGTCGTAGGAGGTGGCGGTGAGGTCCAGGCCGTCCTCGGGCAGCAGGTTCCACTCCTTGCAGGCGACCTCGCAGGCCTTGCAGCCGATGCACACGCTGGTGTCGGTGAAGAACCCGGCGCGGGGTTGCGGCGGGTAGCCGGTCTCCGCGGCCGGGTCGGCCAGCGGTCCGGACAGGTGGTGGGCGCTCACCGGTCAGCCTCCTTCGAGTCGGGGGTCGTCGGCGTGCTCGGTGCCGGTGCGCTCGGTGATGCCCGCGCGGTCGCGGTACTCGGCGACCAGGCGCTGCAGCGCGGCATCACGCGGACGGCGGCCCGGCCGGATGTCGCAGGTCCCGGCCTTGGTCTCCATGATGTGCACGTTGGGGTCCAGCGCCACGCCGATGAGCTCGTTGGCGGCGTCACCGGTGGTCAGGCCGTTGGGTCCCCAGTGCCAGGGGATGCCGATCTGGTGCAGGGTGCGCCCGCCGATGCGCAGCGGCCGGAGCCGCTCGGTCACCAGGACGCGGCCCTCGATGGCGCTGCGGGCGGTGATCACGGTGGCCCAGTCGCCGTGGATCAGGCCCGCTTCGGCGGCCAGCTGCGGGGAGACCTCCAGGAACATCGCCGGGGCGAGCTCGGAGAGGTGCCGCAGCCATCGGCTCATGCCGCCCGCGGTGTGGTGCTCGGTGAGCCGGAACGTGGTGAACACGTGCGGGAAGACGTCGCTGCCGGGCTCGGTGCCGCTGGGCTGGTACCGGTTCTCCGGGCGGGAGTGGATCTGGCGCGCGGGGTTGCGCTGCTGGTGCGGGTGCAGGCGGTTGGCGACCGGGGATTCCTGCGGTTCGTAGTGCGCGGGGAACGGGCCGTCGACCAGCCCGGCGGGCACGTAGAGCCAGCCGCGCCCGTCGCTCTGCATGATGAACGGCTCGGTGCCGGCGATGCCCTCCGGTCCGACCGCGTCGGCGGCGGGCCGGTGGTCGGGGCGCTTGGTGCGGTCGAAGTCGGGGACGTCGTGGCCGGTCCACTCGCCGCGCTCGGCGTCCCACCACACGTAGGCCTTGCGCTCGCTCCACGGGTGGCCGTCCGGGTCGGCGGAGGCGCGGTTGTAGAGGATGCGGCGGTTGGCCGGCCACGCCCAGCCCCACTCGGGCGCCACCCGGCTCTGCTGGTCGCGGGGTTTCCTGCGGGCGGACTGGTTCACGCCGTCGGCGGTGACGCCGCAGTAGATCCAGCAACCGCAGGAGGTGCTGCCGTCGGCGCGCAGCTGCGGGTAGGCCGACAGCGGCCGGCCGTCGGCGTCGAAGCCGTTGATCTCGGCGAGCACGGCCTCGGCGCTGGGTTCGCCGATCTCGCCGTGGGTCGGGTAGTCCCAGGTCAGCTCCAGCACCGCGCGGTCGCGTTCGCTGTCGGCGGTGAGCTTGTCCCGGATGCGGCGGCCCAGGTGGTAGAAGAACCACAGGTCGCTGCGCTGGTCGCCGGTGGGTTCGACGGCCTTGTGGTGCCACTGCAGGAGCCGCTGGGTGTTGGTGAAGGTGCCGTCCTTCTCGGTGTGGGCGGCGGCCGGCAGGAAGAACACCTCGGTGCCGATGTCGGCGGTGCGCATCTCGCCGGTTTCGATCTCGGGTCCGTCCTTCCAGAAGGTGGCGGTCTCGATCATGTTGAGGTCGCGCACCACCAGCCAGTCGAGGTTGGCCAGCCCCATCCGCTGCTGGCGGGCGTTGGCGGTGCCCACCGCGGGGTTCTCGCCGATGACGAAGTAGCCCCGGCAGCGGCCCTCGATCTGGTCGAGGACGGTCTGGAAGGTGCCGTGGTCGCCGGTGAGCCGGGGCAGCCGGTCGAAGCAGAAGTCGTTGTCGGCCGTGGCGTGCTCGCCCCACCAGGCCTTGAGCAGGCTGACCAGGTAGGAGCGGATGTTGGCCCAGTAGCCGCAGGCGAGTTCGTCGTCGGCGACGAAGGACTCCAGGTCGGTGTCGGTGTGGGCGTGCGGCATCGGGATGTAGCCGGGCAGCAGGTTGAACAGCGTCGGGATGTCGGTGGAGCCCTGGATGCTGGCGTGCCCGCGCAGCGCGAGGATGCCGCCGCCGGGGCGTCCGACGTTGCCCAGCAGCAGCTGCAGGATCGAGGCCGCGCGGATGTACTGCGCGCCGACGGTGTGGTGGGTCCAGCCCACGGCGTAGGCGATGGCCGAGGTGCGCTCGCGGCCGGAGTGGGCGATGAGCTGGTCGGCGACCCAGGTGAACTCCTCCTGCGTGATGCCGCAGATCTCCTCCACCACTTCCGGGGTGTAGCGGGCGTAGTGGCGCTTGAGCAGCTGGAACACGCAGCGCGGGTGCTGCAGCGTCGGGTCGGAGTCGGGGCGTCCGTGGTAGACGGGCCCGCCGGATCCGGTGCGCTCGGGGCGGCTGCTCTGGCGCTCCCGGCCGTGCGCGGTGCTGGGCGCTTCCTCGGTGCCGTGCCCGCCGACGGGCGGGACGGCGTGGCTGCCCCGGTACTGCCATGTGGTCGTGTCGTAGCTGCCCGCCTCAGGGTCGAAGCCGGAGAACACGCCGTCGAGGTCCTCGGTGTCGCGGAAGTCCTCGCCGACGATCATCGCCGCGTTGGTGTAGTGCACGACGTAGTCGTGGAAGTGGGCCTCGCGGGTCAGCACCTGGTTGATCAGACCGCCGAGGAAGGCGATGTCGCTGCCGGCTCGCAGCGCGAGGTGGCGGTCGGCCAGCGCCGAGGTGCGGGTGTAGCGCGGGTCGACGTGGATGATCGTGGCGCCGCGCGCCTTGGCCTCCACGACCCACTGGAACCCGACGGGGTGGGCTTCGGCCATGTTGGAGCCCTGGATGAGGACGCAGTCCGATTCGGCGAGGTCCTGCTGGAAGGTGGTGGCGCCGCCGCGCCCGAAGGAGGCGCCCAGACCGGGCACCGTGGAGGAGTGTCAAATGCGCGCCTGGTTCTCGACCTGGATCGCGCCGAGGGCGGTGTAGAGCTTCTTCATGAGGTAGTTCTCCTCGTTGTCGAGGGTCGCTCCTCCGAGGCTCGCGATGCCCATGGTGCGCCGCAGCGGTCTGCCGTCGGCGTCGGCGTCCTCCCAGGTCTGCCGGCGGGTGGCCAGCACCCGGTCGGCGATCATGTCCAGCGCGATGTCCAGGTCGAGGTCCTCCCACTCGGTGCCGTGCGGGCGCCGGTAGCGGACCCGGGTCTCGCGCAGCGGTGAGGTGACCAGCTCGCGGCTGGCCGAGCCCTTGGGGCACAGCCGACCGCGGCTGATCGGCGAGTCCGGGTCGCCCTCGATCTGGGTGACGTGGCCGCCGGAGCTGTAGATCCGCTGGCCGCAGCCGACCGCGCAGTACGGGCACACCGAGCGGGTGACGTGCTCGGCGTCGCTGGTGCGCGCCCGCATCTCGTCGGTGCGCCGGGACCGGGCGGCGGGGCCTCGGGCCAGCCGGTCGGGGCCGGTGAGCTGTCGCAGCACCGGCCAGTTCAGCCACGTGGCGGCCATGCCGAGCGGCTACCCGGCCTGTGGATCTCGCAAACCTCAGGGGTGCAGGGACAGTCCCTTGCAGACCTTGTCCACGGCGTTGCGGGGTCCGTGGACGGCGAATCCGACGAGGTCGAGCTCGTCGGTGGGGCGTTCGGCGACCACGGCGCGGTTGTCGGCGTCGTTGCCGGTCTTGAACATGCCCTCGGAGTAGATCGCGGTGGGCATCTCGCGGCCGACGGCGCGGGCGTGGCTGCGGGCGAGGTCGGCGGCCGGGGCCGCGTAGACGAGCACGGGCAGTCCCAGCAGCGGCAGGTAGCCGCGGCCGTCGGCGTCGCGGTACTCCTCGCCCATGAGCTCGGGGTGGGCGGCGGTGATGCCGCTGGCCAGGAACGCGGTGACGTTGACCCGCTGCCACCCGGCCAGGTCGTCGCGCAGCACCACGGCGATCTTCGTCTGTTGTGCCATGGGCCCATCCCAGACCGGGCGGGCGCGCGCGGTCTTGAACGCTGGTGCGCTCTCGGCTGCCGGCCGGCGGGGAGAATGGCGGGCATGGGTCAGGAGTGGGTGTCCTACCGGCGCTCGGCGCGGATGCCGGTGGAGGTGATGCGCGCGCACTTCGAGCACCACCGCTACGACCTGCACGCCCACGAGGCCTACTCGTTCGGGTGCACCGAGGTCGGGGCGCAGACGTTCCGCTGCCGGGGCGCCCAGCGCACCAGCGCGCAGGGCATGGTGATGGCGTTCAACCCGGAGGACCCGCACGACGGGCACGCCGTGCACGACGGCGGGTTCACCTACCAGATCGTGCACATCTCCCCCGAGCTCATCGGTGACGTGCTCGCCGACACCGCCGGGAAGCCGGTGGGGCTGCCGCTGTTCGCCGAGCCGGTGCTGCACGAGCCCGCGCTGGCCTCGGCGCTGCGGGGCGTGCACGACGCGCTGACCGGTGGGGAGAGCGCGCTCGCGCAGGACGAGGCGCTGCACGCGGCGGTGCGGGCGATGGTGCGGCTCGGTGCGGTCACCGCCGCTCCCCCGGGCTGGGCGCCGGAGACGCGGCGGGAGGACGACGGGCTGCGGCAGGTGCGGGAGCTGCTGCACGAGCACTTCGCCGAGGACGTCGGCACCGCGCGGCTGGCGGAGATCAGCGGGCGCAGCCGGTTCGCGCTCCACCGCGCGTTCCGCGACCTGCACGGGCTCACGCCGAGCGAGTACCAGCGGCAGCTGCGGGTTCGCCACGCGCGCCGGTTGCTGGCCTCCGGGCGCAGCCCGGCCGAGGCGGCGGTGGAGTCCGGCTTCGCCGACCAGAGCCACCTGACCCGCTGGTTCCGCCGCTACTACGCGATCACCCCGGCCCGCTTCCGCGACGCGGCGCGGGATCAGGCCTCGGCGTCGTAGAGGATCGACCGGAAGCGCTCGTCGGAGTAGTACCGCTCCAGCTCGTCGATCGGGTCGTTCGGGCGGGTGAGGTTCTTGGCGAGGCGGGCGGAGGACGGCACGGCCTCGGGGTTCCAGGTCTCGGCGTTCCAGAGCCCGGAGCGCAGGAACGCCTTGGAGCAGTGGTGGAAGACCTCCTCGATCTCCACCAGCAGCACCACGCTCGGCCGGTGGCCCCGGACGACCATCCGGTCGAAGAACGGGGCGTCGCGCAGCAGCCGCGCCCGGCCGTTGATGCGCAGCGTGTCACCGCGGCCGGGGATGAGGTAGACGAGGCCGACGTGCGGGTTGGCCAGCACGTTGCGGAACCCGTCGACCCGGCGGTTGCCCGGCCGTTCGGGGATCGCGATGGTGCGCTCGTCGAGCACCAGGGTGAACCCGGCCGGGTGGCCCTTCGGTGACACGTCGCAGCGGCCCTGCTCGTCGGAGGTGGCCACGAGGCAGAACGGCGAGGCCGCCAGCCAGCCGACGTCCAGCTGGTGCAGCGCCGGGCGCTGCTTGTCCAGGACCCGCTGCAGCGGTCGGCCGACGACCTCCTCCAGCTCGTCGGTCGAGGTGATCTCCTGCGCGCCTTCGAGTTCCACCGCTTCCTCCCAGATCGCTCCCGCCCGACACTACGGCGCGACCTGCGGTGGCGGGAAGCGGTTTTCGCGGTGCGGCCCGGTCACACCCCGCAACCGGGCCGCACCGCCTCCCCTCCGGTTCCCCCGAACCGGGGTCTTTCACAGATCGACGGTGAGGTGCCCTCGCCCTCGATCCACGCACAGGGCCAGGTCGTCGCCGCGCGCCCGGCTCCGGCGGAGCACGTCGCCGGAGAGCAGCGGGACGTGGCAGGTGCCGCAGAATCCCTGGCGGCACGAGTAGGCCACGTCCGGTACCACTTCGCCGACGGCCTCCAGCGCGGTGCGGTCCGCCGGGACCTCGACGGTGCGGCCGCTGCGGGCCAGCTCGACGGTGAACTCCCGGCCGTCGACGATCGGAGGTGCCGAGAACCGTTCCCAGTGCAGGCCTTTCGCGGCGCTGACCGGCAGCGCCAGGCGCACCGCGGTGATCATCGGGACCGGGCCGCAGGCGTAGACCGCCGCGCCCTCCGCCGCGTGGGCGAGCAGTTCGGTGCCCGCGGCGGGGATGCCGAACTCGGTGTCGGGGCGGATCCAGACCCGCTCGGCGGGGAGCTCGGCGAGTTCCCGCAGGAACGGCATCGAGGCCCTGGAACGTCCCGTGTAGACCAGGCGCCAGTCGGCGCCGCGGGCCATCGCGGTGCGCACCATCGGCAGGATCGGGGTGATGCCGATGCCGCCCGCCACGAACAGGTACGAGCGCCCGGCGATGAACGGGAAGGCGTTGCGCGGTCCGCGCGCGACGACCCGGTCCCCCTCGGCGAGCTCGTCGTGGATCTCGCGGGAGCCGCCCGCGCCGTCGGCCAGGCGCCGCACCGCGATCCGGTAGTGCGACCGCTCGCCGGGCCGCCCGCACAGCGAGTACTGGCGCTTGCGGCCCGACGGCAGCAGCAGGTCCAGGTGCGCGCCCGGCTGCCACGCGGGCAGCGGACCGCCGCCCGGCCGGGTCAGCCGCAGGCTGCGGACCCCGTCGGCCTCGTCGCGGGTCGGAGATCACCAGCGGGATGTCGCGGTCGACCGGGCTCGGCGGGGCCGTGCGGCGGCGGCTGTTGCGGTGCAGCCACTCCACGCCGCCGACCAGCCGGTGCACCACGCCCATCAGCCGATCCGGTCCGGTGCCGTCGAGGGACCTCGGCAGTTCCGCGGTCATCTACTGCCCCGCCGCCAGCGCCGCCGGTGAGGTCGCCAGGTAGTCCACGGCCCGCGCGGTCGAGCCGTGCTCCGAGGGGTCGTAGCCGGGCCGGAAGAACGCCGGCAGGGCGACCAGCAGCTGCCGGTAGCTCGGGGTCAGGCCGAGTCGGCCGGTGCGGATCAGGTCGCGCCAGCGGGGCTTGCGCCTGCCGCGCAGCACGGGGTCGGAGGCCATCAGGAACCGCAGCCCCCGCACCCACAGCACGGTCAGCACCGCCGTGGCCAGCACCATCGCGAGGCCGCGCTGCGCGTAGCGGCCGTGGACGTGCTGGTAGACCTCGTAGGCCACCGAGCGGTGCTCGACCTCCTCGGCGCCGTGCCAGCGCAGCAGGTCCAGCATCGTCGGGTCGGCCCCGGCCGCGTCGAGCTCCTCCGCGTCGAGGATCCACTGGCCGAGGAACGCGGTGATGTGCTCGATGGCGGCGATCAGCGCGAGCCGCTGCACCAGCCAGGACTCGGCGCGCTTGCCGCGCAGCGGGCGGTCGCCGAGCGTCGTGCGGAACATCCAGCGGACCTGGTCGACGAACGGGCGGGTGTCCAGGCCGTGGGCGTCGAAGTGGTCGATGACGCCCTGGTGGGACTCGGCGTGCATGGCCTCCTGGCCGACGAACCCGCGCACGTCCTCGGCCAGCCGGTCGTCGCTGATCAGCGGCAGGGCCTGCTTGAACACCTCGACGAACCAGCGCTCCCCCTCGGGCAGCACCAGGTGCAGGAAGTTGATCCAGTGGGTGGCGAAGGGTTCGCCGGGGATCCAGTGCATCGGCAGCTGGGACCAGTCGAACTCCACGTCGCGGGCGTGCAGCGCCACGCGGTCCGGGTCGCCGGGGTCGTTGGGGTTCACGCAACGCCTCCTTACTTCGGCATGAGGTCGGCTCGGGCGGCGGCGCGCAGCAGCTTCGGGGTGAGCCGGGACAGCACGAGCCCCGCTCTGGCCTCCGGGGTGACCGGCGCCAGCGCGGGGGCGCGGCGGGTGGCGCGCAGGATCTGCTCGGCGGCGCGCTGCGCGCTGTAGTCGCGGCGCTGGTAGAGCTCGGTGGCGGCGCGGCGGCGCTTGGCCTGCTCGACCTCGCCGAGCCCGGCGAAGCGGCTGCGGGTGGTGATGCCGGTGTTGACCAGGCCCGGGCACACGGCGGTGACCTTGACGCCGTCCCCGGCGAGCTCCACGCGCAGGCATTCGCTGAGCCGCAGCACCGCGGCCTTGGTGGTGCTGTAGGCGGGCAGCACGGCCGAGGGCAGGTAGGCCGCTGCGGAGGCGACGTTGATGATCCGGCCGCCTTCCCCGCGCTCGACCATCTGGCGGCCGAACAGGCGGCAGCCGTGGATGACGCCCCACAGGTTGACGTCGATGACGTCCTCCCAGTCGGCCGCGGTGGTGTCCAGGAACGCCCCGGCGAGGCCGATCCCGGCGTTGTTGATCACCACGTCCGGTGTGCCGAGCTCGGTCTGCACGTCCAGCGCGAAGTCGGTCATCGCGGCCCGGTCGGACACGTCGACCTGGTAGGTGGTGACGGCCTCGCCGAGCTCCTCGGCGGTGGCGTCCAGGGCCTTGCGGTCGACGTCGGCGGCGACCACGTGCGCACCGGCACGGGCGAAGGCGCTCGCGGTGGCCCGGCCGATGCCGTTGCCGGCGCCGGTGATGACGACGAGCTGGTCGGCGAACTCGCCGCGCCCGGGCCGGACGCGGGCGCGGCGCAGCCCTCGGGTCTGCTCACCGCCTTCGACGTGGTCGACGAGCTCGGCGGCGCAGCGCGCGACGAGCTCCGGGCGGCTGCGGGGCAGCCAGTGCCCGCCGGGCAGGTGCCGCACCCGCAGGTCCTCGGCGAGCGCTTCGACCTCGGTCTGCAGCGGTGCCGACACGAACGGGTCGCCGGTGGGCGCCAGGACCTGGACCGGGACCGAGGTGCGGCGCTGAGCGGGCTCGCGGAGGCGTCCCGCGTTGGCGCGGTAGAGCTCCAGGCCGTGCACGCCGTCGGCGACGACCGGGCGGGTCGGCGCGGCCGCGGCCTTGGGGTCGAGCCGTTCGAGGTTGGCGATGAGCTTGGGCATGATGCCGCTGCGCCAGGCCAGTTCGGGCAGCGCGGGCAGCTGGAAGAACGCGATGTAGGCGGAGAAGGCCAGCTGGGTGGTCAGCTCCCGCAGATCGCGCAGGTCGGGGCGCAGCTTCGCGCGCAGCCACTGGCCGTAGTGGTCCAGGCAGGGACCGGAGATCGAGGTGTAGGAGGCGATGCGGCCTGCGGCGCGCGGGTCGGTGACGGCGTGCCAGGACTGCACCGATCCCCAGTCGTGGGCCAGCAGGTGCACGGGACGGTCCGGGCTGACGGCATCGGCGACGGTGAACAGGTCGTCGGCGAGCCGGTCGACGAGGTAGCCGTCGGTGCTGCTCGGGCGGGCGGACTCACCGGCGCCGCGCACGTCGTAGGTGACGACCCGGTAGCGCTCCGACAGGGCGGCGGCGACGCCGTGCCAGACGGTGTGGTTGTCCGGGTACCCGTGCACGGCCAGCACGGTGGGCGCGTCTTCGGGCCCGCGCACCTGCACGGCCAAGCGCAGTCCGTCGTCGGTTTCGAGCCACCCGGATCCCGCCTGCCACGCTGCGCCAGCCATGCGCGAAAGCCTAACCACGTTGTCAATGGGCGTTGTAAGAATCCACTCGATCGACATCCGGAATCCCCCGAGTTCGCCTTCGTGTCACCAGTTCCGGCAACCTCGGAACGTCCGTTTCCCGGTGGAACGCCCATTCCCGAGCCACCTTGCCCCGGCGAACCCCGCTCCCTCGGACAAGCGAGGACCGCGGTGGGTTCCTACGGTTGGGGGCATGGGTGATCGTCGGCGTGAGATTCCGGGGACCGATCGGGTGCTGGCCGATCCGCGGGTCGCCGCCGCCGTTGGGCGACTCGGGCACGAACGGGTGGTGCAGGTCGTCCGGGAGGTGGCGCAGCGGGCGCGGGACGGACTCCTCCCGCCGACCGAGGTCGTGGCGGAAACCGTTGCCGCGCTGCCCGATTCGGCGTGCGGGATGCGGCGGGTGCTCAACGCGACCGGAGTGCTGCTGCACACCAACCTCGGGCGCGCACCGCTGTCGGCCGCCGCCCGGGAGGCCCTGGACATCGCGGCCGGGACCACCGACGTGGAGCTCGACCTCGACACCGGGGATCGCGGTCCGCGCGGCGCTTCGGCCCTGGCGGCGCTGCGGGAGGCGGTACCCGCCGCCGAGGCCGCGCACGTGGTCAACAACGGGGCCGCGGCGCTCGCCCTGGCCGCGACGGCGCTCGCCGCCGGCCGCGAGATCGTGCTGGCGCGCGGCGAGATGGTCGAGATCGGCGACGGCTTCCGCATCCCCGATCTGCTCACCTCCACCGGGGCGCGGCTGCACGAGGTCGGCACCACCAACCGGGTCCGCCTCGACGACTACCGCCGAGCCCTCGGCCCGGACACCGGGTTCGCGCTCAAGATCCACCCGTCGAACTTCGTGATCAGCGGGTTCACCGCCGAGGTCCCGGTCGCCGAGCTGCGCGACCTCGGCGTCCCCGTCGTCGCCGACATCGGTTCCGGCCTGTTGCGCCCCGACCCCGCGCTGCCCGGCGAACCCGACGCCACCACGACCCTGACCGACGGCGCCGACCTGGTGATCGCCAGCGGCGACAAGCTCCTCGGCGGACCCCAGTGCGGCCTGCTGCTGGGCCGCGCCGAGCTCGTGCACCGGCTCCGCCGCCACCCGCTGGCGCGAGCGCTGCGCGTCGACAAGCTCACCCTGGCCGCCCTGGAGGCGACCGTGCGCGGCCCCAGGCCCCCGGTCGCCGAAGCCCTGCACCGCGACGGGCTGCCGGAACGCGCTGCGGCCCTGGCGGATTCGCTGGCCGCCGCCGGAATCCCCGCCGAAGCCGTGGACACCCGCGCCACCGTCGGCGGAGGCGGCGCACCCGGCGTGGACCTGCCGAGCGCCGCCGTCGCCCTGCCGGTCCGCTTCGCCAAGCAGCTGCGGCTCGGGACTCCCCCGGTGATGGCGCGGGTGGAGCGGCAGCGCTGCCTGCTGGACCTGCGCGCCCTCGACCCCGCCGACGACGACGCGCTGCGCCGCGCGGTGCTCGGCGCCCAATAGGACTCGCAGCAGGAGGAATCGCGGCAGGAGGTGCCGATGCGGGTGGTGGCCACGGCCGGGCACGTCGATCACGGCAAGTCCACGCTGATCCGGCGGCTGACCGGCATGGAACCCGACCGGTGGGCGGAGGAACGCCGCCGGGGCCTGACGATCGACCTCGGCTTCGCCTGGACCGAGCTGGCCGACGGGTGCTCGGTGGCGTTCGTCGACGTGCCCGGGCACGAGCGGTTCGTGCCCAACATGCTGGCCGGGGTCGGGCCCGTCCCGGCCGTGCTGTTCGTGGTGGCCGCCGACGAGGGCTGGATGCCGCAGTCGGCCGAGCACCTCGACGCCCTGGACGCGCTGGGCGTGTCCGACGGGCTGCTGGTCATCACCCGCAGCGACCTCGCCGATCCCGGGCCCGCGCTGGAGCAGGCGCGGGCCCGGCTGCGCGGCACGAGCCTCGCCGACGTCCCGCCGGTGCTGGTCAGCGGCCGGACCGGGCAGGGATGGGACGAGCTGACCGAGGCGCTGGACGCGATGCTGCACCGGCTGGCCCCGGCCGATCCCGACGCCGACGTGCGGCTGTGGATCGACCGCGCGTTCGCCGTCAAGGGCGCGGGCACGGTCGTCACCGGCACCCTGCAGGGCGGCGCTCTCCGTGTCGGCGACCGGCTGCGGCTGACCCCGTCGGGGCTGGACGCCCCGATCCGGGCGCTGCACGCCCTGGGCTCGGCCGAGGAGGCGCTGTCGGCCCCCGCGCGGGTGGCGGTGAACCTGCGCGGCGTCGACCTCGACCAGGTGCGGCGCGGGCACGCCCTGGTCAGTCCCGGGCGCTGGCTGAGCACCGACGTGGTCGACGTGCGCGTGCACCCGGCCGCCGACCTGCCGCAGCAGCTCACCCTGCACATCGGTTCGGCCGCCGTGCCCGCCCGCGTCCGGCCGCTGGGCGCCGACACCGCGCGGCTCGCGCTCCGGCAGCCGCTGCCGCTGCGGATCGGAGACCGGGCGCTGCTGCGCGACCCCGGCGGTCACGCGGTGCGCGCGGGCGTCACGGTCCTCGACGTCCGCCCGCCCGAGCTGCGACGGCGAGGCGCCGCCCGGGCGCGGGCCGAGCAGCTGGACCGGATCGACGGCGTCCCCGACGGGGTTGCCGAGCTCCGGCGACGGGGCCTGGTGCGCGCCGACGAGCTCGCCGCGATGGGCGCCGTCCCGCCCGGCGACGGCCCGTGGCTGCTGTCCCCGCAGCACCGCGCGCACCTCGCCGCCCGGCTGCGCGACGTGCTCGCCGAGCACCGGCGAGACCACCCGCTCGACGACGGGATGCCCACCGGTGCCGCGCTGCGCGCCCTGGACCTCCCCGATCCGGAGCTGCTGCCCGGCATCGCCGCCGAAGCCGGAATCCCCGTCCAGCGGGGTCGCCTCGGCGGCGGCTCGGACCTGCCGGAGCCGGTGGCGCGGGCCGTGCAGGTGCTGAGCGGCAGGCTGCGGGAACACCCGTTCCAGGCGCCCACGGCCGACGAGCTGGCCGAACTCGGCCTCGGAGACCGCGAGCTGGCCGCCGCCGAGCGCACCGGGGCGTTGCTGCGGCTCGCGCCCGGGCTCGTGCTGCTGCCCGATGCCGCGGACCTCGCGCTGCCCCGGCTGGCCGAGCTCGACGAGCCCTTCACGCTCAGCGAGGCCAAGCGGGCACTGGACACCTCGCGCCGGGTCGCGGTTCCCTTGCTTGAGCTGCTGGCGCGCCGCGGCCGCACCCGTCGGCTGCCCGACGGCACGCACAGAACCTGCCGCTGAGCGGGTCTGCGATCTTGCGGGGCTCACCGCATGGTGGGTGGTGGCGACGCCGGCGCTCGGGCGAGGGGAGCACGCCATGCCGCGCAAGATCTGGACCGGGTCGATCAACTTCGGCCTGGTGACCATCCCGGTCGGGCTCTACGCCGCGACCGAGGACCACACGATCCAATTCCACCAGTACCAGCGCGGGACCACCGACCGGATCCGCTACAAGCGCGTCAACGAGACCACCGGGGACGAGGTCGGCTACAACGACATCGTCAAGGGCCGCGAGCACGGCGACGGCATCATCACCGTGGAGCAGTCCGAACTGGACGAGATCGCTCCCGGCCGCTCGCGCACCATCGACATCTCCACCTTCGTCGACCTCACCGAGATCGATCCGGTGCACTTCCAGAAGACCTACTGGCTGGCGCCCAACTCCAAGGAGCACTTCCGGCCCTACAACCTGCTGCGCCGCGCCATGCAGGAGACCGGGCAGGCCGGCATCGCCACGTTCGTGCTGCGCGGCAAGCAGTACCTCACCGCGGTGCGCGCCGACACCGACGTGCTGGCGCTGAACACGCTGTTCTTCGCCGACGAGATCCGCGATCCGGCCGACCTCGTCGGCGACCAGCCCGAGCAGGCCGATCCCTCCGACAAGGAGCTGCGGATGGCCACCACGATCATCGAGTCGATGAGCGGCGAGTGGAATCCCGAGGAGTACTCCGACACCTACACCGAGCGGGTCGAGGAGCTGCTGGCGGAGAAGGCGCGCGGCGGCGAGGTGCAGGCGGCCGAAGCGCCGCCGCAACCCACCGACGTCATCGACCTCACCGAGGCGCTGCGGCGCAGCGTCGACGAGGCCCGCAAGGGCCGGGCGCCCCAGCCCTCCGAGGACCTCTCGGAGCTGACCAAGGCCGAGCTCGACGACCGCGCGCGGGAGCTGGGCGTCAAGGGCCGCTCGAAGATGAAGCGGGCCGAGCTGGAGCGGGCCGTGGCCGAGGCCGGGCGCGGCTCCCGCAAGGCGTCCTGAGCCGGCGGGCCGACCGGTCAGGAAGTCGTTCGAAAAAGTTCCGCGATCTTGCGTCATGGCCGCGCCCCAGGTGGGTCCCGATCGTGTGGGCGGGCCTGGAGCCGCTCACGGGCGCGCGGAACGCAGAGGGGATTCCGCGTGTGAAGAACCGCCGGGGGCGGCTGCTGTGGATGCGGTCTCCCCCGGCGGTCCCCGCACGTGACCGGGTTCACCGGGCGGCGACTCCGGCGGCGCCGAGCCGGTCGCGATGTGCTGAGATTCGTGTCATGGACGCGGGTGCCTGGTCGGTGGTGGGAGCACGCCGTGAACTCGACGCCGCCGGTGTCGCGCCCGCCCTCCGCCCCGCCTACCTGCGGTCCCGGGCGCTCAACGCCGAGCACGGCCGCACCTACTTCCTGGCGACCCGGCTGCTGCCGCCGCACCGGCGGCCCGCCGTGCACGCCCTCTACGGCTTCGCCCGCTGGGTCGACGACATCGTCGACGACGTCGGCCCCGACTCCCCCGCGCTGCGCGCCGAACGCCTCGACGAGCTGGAGGACCTGCTGCGGCTCGCGCTGAAGTCGGGCACCAGCGAGCACCCGGTGCTGGCGGCGCTGGCCGACACGGTGGAGCGCCACCAGGTCGATCCGGTGCTGTTCGAAGACTTCCTGGCCTCGATGCGGATGGACCTCACCGTCACCGACTACCCCACCCGCCCCGACCTGGAGCGCTACGTCCACGGTTCGGCGGCGGTCATCGGGTTGCAGCTGCTGCCGGTGCTGGGCACCGTCGGCAGCCCGGACGAGGCGCGGGCGGCGGCCTCGGCGCTGGGCGTGGCCTTCCAGCTCACCAACTTCCTGCGCGACGTCGGCGAGGACCTCGACCGGGGCCGGGTGTACCTGCCCGCCGACGAGCTGGCGGTGTTCGGCGTGGACCGGCAGCGGCTCGTGTGGTGCCGCCGTCGCGGCCGGGCCGACGGGCCGGTGCGGCGGGCGCTGGCCGACCAGGTCGCGCGCACGCGCGCGCACTACCGCGCCGCCGAGCCCGGGATCGGTCTGCTGGCGCCGGATTCGCGCCCGTGCGTGCGCACCGCGGCGGTGCTCTACGGCGAGATCCTCGACCACATCGTCGGATCGGGTTACGACGTGTTCGCCCGACGCGTCGCCGTGCCGGTCTCGCGCAGGCTGGCGGTCGCCGCTCGCGCGGCGGGTGTGGCCCTCGTCTCGCGCGCGGTGCGTTCAGGCTTGGCGGCGCGTCCTCGCGGGTAGTACCAGGGCAGCCCGCCACACACCGGGCCTCGCAAAGCCTGCGTGTTCGAAACCGGGGAGCCCGCCGATGAGCGCACAACCGACGAGCTGGCAGAACGTCAGCGCGACCGCCGACATGATCACCGTCGCCGGTCATCGCCTGAACGAGGGCGCCCGCGCCATCACCGACAGCCCTGCCGAGGCCGTCCGGGCGCGGGACGCGCTGCTGGACCTCAGCGCCGCGAGCGCGAGACTGGCGCGCCAACTCGACCTGCTCGCCGCCGACAGCGGCGGCGCCGGTTCCGAACCGCCCGAGGTGCACGTGGCGCTCGACCAGGCCGCCGCGGCGGCCGAGGACCTGGGCAACTGCACGCGGGTCGCGGCCAAGGCCATCGAGGACGAGCTGGGCGGCGAGCGCTGAGCCCGCCGCCCGGTCGCACCCGTCAGGGAGCCTGGACGAGCCCCGCGCCGACGTCGGTGCCCGGCAGCGGCAGCCGCTTGGCCGACTGGGTCAGCCGCGTCCACAGCGCCCGCGAGCGGTCCGGCGACTGCTGGGCGTGCAGCGCCGCCACGCCGGAGACGTGCGGCGTCGCCATGCTGGTGCCGTCGAGCTTGCGGTAGCGCTCGGCGCCCGGCCAGGACGAGTAGACGTCGACACCGGGCGCGGCCACGTCGACCTGCCCGATGTTGTCGACGGTGCCGCAGGAGAAGTCGGCGACCTGCATCTGCGAGTCGACCGCGCCGACCGCCATCACCGACGGGCAGTTCGCCGGGTGGCCGACCGGGGCGATCACGCCCGCGGAGCGCTGACTCTCGTTGCCGGCGGCGGCGATGATCAGCGTGCCGCGCTCCAGGGCGCGGCGGGCCACCCGTTCGAACGCCTCCGAGTAGGGCGCGCCGGGTTCGGTGGCCGAGCCCAGCGACATCGACACGATCGAGCAGCTGTTGGACAGCGCCCACTCGATGCCCGACAGGATGCCGCTGTCCGAGCCCGATCCGTCGTCGCCGAGGACCTTCCCGGCGTAGATGCTGGCCTCGTTCGCGACGCCGTAGCCCGGCCCGGCCTGCGAGGTGCGCGGTCCGCAGGCGGTGCCGATGACGTGGGTGCCGTGGCCGTGGCCGTCGTGGGCGCTCTGCCCCTCGACGAAGGCGCCGGTGACGATGTCGCGCCCGGCGAAGTCGGGGTGCTGCTCGTCGAGGCCGGTGTCGAGCACGGCCACCCGCACCCCTGCTCCGGTCGCGGCGGAGGCGTCGGCCCGCACCGCCTGCAGTCCCCAGGTGAACTCGCCTTCCGCGGGCGGGGCCGGCTCGCCGATGGCGAAGACCCGGCGCTCGGCCTCGACGCCGGCGATCGGGCCGGTCTCGCCGACGGCGCGCTGCAGGTTGGCGAACTGCTCCTCGTCGGCGTCGATGAGCGCGATGCCCAGCTGGTGCAGCACGATTCCGCCCGCGCCGCTGAACAGCTCGCCGGGTGCGGCACCGGCCGCGTCGGCGGTGTTGGCGGGGCGGATGCCGGTTAAGCGGGTCACCTCGCGGGTGCCGATGATGGTCGAGTCGTCTTCGAGCAGGACCAGGTAACGCCCGGTCAGACTGGATGTCATGTCACTCCTCGTCGATCGGTGGCGCGCGGATGTGCCTCATCGGTAGCGGACCGAGATCGACGATCACAACGAAACGACCTCCGCTGAACCCGTTCGTGTTACGGGGAGGGGGACGGCGGCCTCCGACACGCCGAAGGCTGGACGGGATCAGCTCCGCGTACTTCCATTGGGGGGAGGCCCCAGTGAGAGCCAACGCGGGAGGACGTCATGACGGAGCACGGCAGGATCGTCGTCGGCGTGGACGGATCGGAACCCTCGAAGTGCGCGATGCGCTGGGCCCTCAAGCAGGCCGAGCTCACCGGGTCGACGGTGCGCGCGATCGGCGCCTGGGAGTTCCCCGCGTTCTACTCCTGGGAAGGCGGCCCGATGCCACCGGACGACTTCGAGGACTCCGCCCGGCAGTGCCTGGACGACACCGTCGAGGAGTTCGAGGGCTCCACCGAGGTGACCATCGAGCGCGAGCTGGTGCACGGCCACGCCGCCCAGGCCCTCATCGACGCCTCCGCCGAGGCCGACCTGCTGGTGGTCGGCAGCCGGGGCCACGGCAGCTTCTACGGCGCGCTCCTCGGCTCCGTCAGCCAGCGCTCAGCCCTGCACTCGAAGTGCCCGGTGGTGATCGTCCGCCACTAGGGAACGGCCGAGTGATCGCTTCGCTCGGCGGTGCCGCTGAGTCCCGAACCCGACGCAGCGGCACCGCCGCGCCTCACGACGTGTGGCCGAGCCTCTCGGACAGGGCGGTGGCGCCTTCGCGGACCAGGTCGCGCAGGGCTGCCTCGGTCTCGTCGTTCCAGCGCAGGATCGGCACCGAGATGCTCATCGCGGCCACGACCGCGCCGCTGGTGTCGCGCACCGGGGCGGCCACGCAGGCCACCGATTCGTTGGACTCGCAGTACTCGCGGGCCACGCCGTCCTCGGCGATCTCGTCGAGCTCTTTGCGCAGCGTCTTGCGGTTGGTGATGCTGTGCGCGGTCATGCCGTCGAGCTTCTGCCCGCTGTAGAGCTCGTCGACCTCGGCGCGCGGCAGCGCCGCGAGCAGCGTCTTGCCCAGCGCGGTGCAGTGCGCCGGGAGCCTGCGGCCGACCGCGGAGACCATCCGCACCGGGTGGGAGCTGTCGACCTTGGAGACGTAGAGCACGTCGGAGCCGTCGCGGACGCCCACGTGCACGGTCTCCTGGCAGCGCTCGGCGATCTCCTCGGCGACCAGCTGGCCCTCGCGGGCCAGGTCGAGCCGTTCGGCGTAGGCCGACCCCAGTTGGAAGCTGCGCACGCCCAACCGGTACTTGTTGGTGGCGCGCCCGGTGGGCATCAGGTAGCCGCGCTCGTTGAGGGTGCCGACCAGTTCGTGCACCGTGGTGCGCGGCAGCCCGAGCTGCGCGGTGATCTCCGGAGCGCTGAGCTCATCGGCCTCCAGGAACAGTTCGAGGACGTCGAAGGCCCGCTCCACCGCCGGTACCGCTCGTGCCAACGCCGCTACTCCTTCCGCTTCGGGCCAACCGGAGGGGTTGACCGATATTTCGAACATCGTACCTGATATCGATCGAGGTGGAAGCGTTGTCTTGACCCCGGCTCGATCCCGATCATACAGATTCCACGAACGTTGTTCGGAATGTCGAACGGAGTGTGTTCAAGGTGCGCCAGACGCGCGACTTCCTGCGATCCCTGGGTCTGCCCACCGACGACACGGCGGCCACCAGCGACAAGAGATTTCCCGACGGCGCCCAGTACCGCGTGGAGATCCCCAGCACCGAAGGCCCGGAGGTCCTCGACGCGGTGCTGGCCGAGGCCGACGAGCGCGGCGTCCTGGTGCACCGCATCTCCCAGGGCAGCGGTGGGATGCTGCTCACCGACGACGAGCTGGCCACCATGTCCACCACCGCCGCCGCGCGCTCGGTGGAGCTGAGCCTGTTCGCCCGGCCGCTGGCCGGCTGGGACACCAGCGCGATGGCGGTCTCCTCCGGCGGCGCCCCGGTGGCCGCGCAGGCACGCGGGACCGAGCAGCTGGTGCACGTGCTGGAGGACATCCGCCGCACCGCCGAGTCCGGCATCCGCAGCGTGCTCATCACCGACCTCGGCGTGCTCAAGGTCGCCTCGGCGATGCGCGAGGCCGGGGACCTGCCCGGCGACCTGCAGTTCAAGATCAGCGTGCAGATGGGCCTGGCCAACCCGGCCTCGGTGCGCATCGCCGAGGACCTGGGCGCCGACACCTACAACGTGCCCACCGACCTGACCCTCGGGCAGCTGGCGGCGATCCGGGCGGCCACCGACCTGCCGCTCGACGTCTACGTCGAGTCGCCCGACGACATGGGCGGGTTCGTCCGGCACTTCGAGATCGCCGAGATCGTGCGGGTCGCCGCCCCGGTCTACGTCAAGTTCGGCCTGCGCAACGCGCCCAACATCTACCCCAGCGGCAGCCACCTCACCGACACCGCCGTGCGGCTCGGCCGCGAGCGCGTGCGCCGGGCGCAGATCGGACTCGGCCTGCTGCGCCGCTACTCGCCGGAGGCCGTCGCGTCGGCGCTCCCGGCCGAGGGGCTTGCCGTGCCCGTGTCGGGGTAGCGGCCTATCGTCGGCGCCGTGCCCACCGCCGTCGCGCTCCGCTCCCGCTCCGGCCGCTGGATCCTGGTGGCCACCATCCTCGGCTCGGGGGTGGCGTTCCTGGACGGGTCCGTGGTCAACGTGGCGCTGCCGGCCATCGGCCGCGACGTCGGCGGCGGGATGCGGGTGCTGCAGTGGGTGCTCGACGCCTACCTGCTCACGCTGAGCGCGTTGCTGCTGCTCGGCGGCGCGCTGGGCGACCGCTACGGGCGTCGGCGGATCTTCACCGCCGGGCTGGTCGTGTTCACGATCGCCTCGCTGGGCTGCGGGCTGGCGCCGACCGGGAAAGCCCTGATCGCGGCGCGGCTGGCCCAGGGCGTCGGCGGTGCGCTGCTGGTGCCGGGCAGCCTGGCGCTGATCAACGCCTCCATCGATCCCGACGACCGCGGTGAGGCCGTGGGGCGCTGGGCGGGGCTGACCGGGGTGTCCTCGGCGGTCGGGCCGTTCGTGGGCGGCTGGCTGGTCGACGCCGCGTCGTGGCGTTGGGTGTTCTTCATCAACGTGCCCATCGCCGCCGCCGCTCTGCTGGCGCTGCGGCACGTCCCCGAGACGCGGGACCCGAACGCGAGCGGACGGCTCGACGTCGGCGGCGCGGTGGCGGTCACGCTCGGGCTGGCCGGGACCGTGTTCGCGCTCATCGAGATCCCGACGATCGGCTGGGACCCGGTTTCCACCACGGCTGCGGTGGTCGGGGTCACCGCGCTCGTGGTGTTCCCGCTGCTGGAAGCGCGCCACCCGGCTCCGCTGCTGCCGCTGTCGCTGCTGCGGTCCTCGCAGTTCACCGGCGCGAACCTGGTCACGCTGGCGGTGTACTCGGCGTTGAGCGGGGCGTTGTTCCTGCTCTCGCTGCAGCTGCAGCAGACGATGGGCTACACGGCCCTGGAAGCGGGCATCGCGACGCTGCCGATCACGATCATCATGCTGCTGCTGTCCGGCCGGATCGGCGCGCTGGCGCAGCGGACCGGGCCGCGGATCCCGATGACGGTGGGGCCGTTCGGCTGCGCGGCCGGGCTCCTGCTGCTCACCCGCGCCGAGGCCGGGGCGAGCTACGCCGGCGGGGTGCTGCCGGGGGTGCTGGTGTTCGGGCTGGGCCTGTCGATCACGGTGGCGCCGCTGACGGCGGCGGTGCTGGGTTCGGTCGGGCCCGAGCGCGGCGGGGTGGCCTCAGGCGTGAACAACGCCGTGTCGCGGCTGGCCGGACTGCTGGCGGTGGCGGTGCTGCCGGTGGTCGCCGGGCTGTCGGGCACCGGCGACGGCGCGCCGCTGGGGCCGGGTTTCGCGACCGCGCTGCAGATCTCGGCAGCGCTGTGCGCGGCGGGCGGGCTGCTGGCGGCGCTGACCATCGGTCGCGGGGACCGGGTCGAGACGCCTCCGCTGCCGGGGCTCAACCACGCGTGCCAGGACCCGGCCTGCGAGTGCCGCGACTGATCCGAACTCCGCTAGCCATGCGGGCGAGGCTATGGATCCCCCAGCACGCTCGGTAAGGCCGAAAGTCACCGATTCCGATGATCGGTTCACCACCTCGCGCAGCCCGGATGTGGTGAGATCGGGTCATGAGACGAGGTCGGCGCGGTCATCCGTGCGAGGTTCCCCTCCAGATCGGGTTGTGGCGCTGCCCGGACTGCGGGCAGCAGTGGGAGGTCCACGGCATCGAGGGCAACCCCCGCATCCGCAAGGTCAGCCGGGTCGGCTGGTTCCTCGCCAAGCTGCTGGGATGACGGGCGTGGACGAACTGCACGTCGCCGGCGCGACCTACCGGGTGCGCCGGGCCACGCAGGAGGATCTCGCCGAGATCGTCGGGCTGCTGCTCGACGACGAGCTCGGGTCGGGCCGCGAGTCCGCGGACGACCTCGGCCCCTACCGGGAGGCCTTCGCGGCGATCGACGCCGATCCCGCGCAGCTGCTCGTCGCTGTCGAGGACCCGGCCGGGCTGGTGGTCGCTACCTCGCAGCTGACCTTCATCCCCGGGCTGGCCCGGCGCGGTGCGTGGCGGGCGCAGATCGAGGCCGTGCGGCTCGCCGCGGCGCACCGCAGCCGGGGGCTGGGTGCGGCTCTGTTCGCCTGGGCGATCGACGAATCCCGACGGCGCGGGTGCGCGCTGATCCAGCTCACCACCGACAAGAAGCGCACCGATGCGCACCGCTTCTACGACCGTCTCGGCTTCACCGCCTCCCACGAGGGCTACAAGATGATGCTGTGACCACCGGTTACGCTGGGCGAACCATGCGTCGCAAGCTCCGCTCACCCCTGCCTCAGCGCGACGGGCTGGACCCGGTCCGGGTGCACCTGCCCACCGACGGGCGGTGGGCGACCGTGCGGGACTTCCTCGTCGAGCGCCTGCCCAAGCTCTCCCCCGCGCTCGTCGACGAGATGCTGGCGGCGGGGCGGTTCGTCACCCGCGACGGGCCGGTGGCCGCGGACGAGGCGTTCCGGCCCGGCGGGTTCGTGTGGTTCCACCGCGACGTGGCGCCGGAGACGCCGGTGCCGTTCGAGCTGGAGGTCCTGCACCGCGACGAGGAGATCCTCGTCGTCGACAAGCCGCACTTCCTGGCCACCACCCCGCGCGGCGGGCACATCACCGAGACCGCCCTGATCCGCCTGCGCAGGCAGCTCGACCTGCCGGACCTGTCCCCCGCGCACCGATTGGACCGCGCCACGGCGGGTCTCGTGCTGTTCGTCGTCGATCCCGCGCTGCGCGGCGCGTACCAGACCCTGTTCCACGACCGCCGGGTCGACAAGACCTACGAGGCCATCGCTCCCCACGACCCGGGTCTGACGTTCCCCCGCACGATCCGCAGCCGCATCGTCAAGCACCGGGGCGTGCTGGCGGCGTTCGAGGAAGCCGGCGAGCCCAACGCCGAAACCCGCGTCGAACTCCTCGAATCCCGCGGCGCCCTGGCACGCTACCGCCTGCACCCCCGCACCGGGCGCACCCACCAGCTCCGGGTCCACCTCAACTCCCTCGGCCTCCCCATCGTCGGCGACGACCTCTACCCCGAGGTCCGCCCGAAGCCCCCGGACGACTTCACCGCCCCGCTGAAGCTCCTCGCCCGATCCCTCGAGTTTCCCGATCCCAGAACCGGCCGACCCCGCCACTTCCACTCCCGCCGAACCCTCCCCTGGCCCTGACGACGACGTGGTGGGTGCCGGGTCCCGACGCGCGCGTCGCTGCGGAGGGGACGGTTTTTCCTCGAATCACCCATGATCAGTGTCCGAAATATCCGGTCAATTCGAGGAAAAACCGTCCCCTGGTGACGCACGCGCTCCCCGGAACCGAGGCAACGGGGTCAGAGGGAGGCAGCGGGGTCAGAGGGTGGCTACGGGGGTGGTGGGCGAGCCGACGGCGCCGGGGAGGTTGAGGGGTGGGGCGGTGAGGAGGAAGCGGGAGCGGTGCAGGCGGTGCAGGTCGGCTGCGAGGGGTGTCAGGTGCCAGAGCTCGCCGAGGTGGACGCCGAGCTTGAACAGGCAGTGGTGGTGCAGCGGGAGGGCCGGGGCCGGGGGTTCGGCCGGGGTGGCCGGGTATTGCTCCACCGCGTAGTTGTCGGCGATCAGGGCTGACAGGCCGGAGTCGGTGATCCACCGGAGGAGCCGTTCGTCGCGGCCGTCCAGAGCCGGGCAGGCGCCGTGCAGGACGTCCGGGTCGGGGTCGCCGTCCATGTCGATGAGGCGCTGGGCGAATCCCGTGTGCAGGCAGACCATGTCGCCCTCCTCGACCTCGACGCCGTCGGCGGCCATGATCTCGGCGAGGGTGTCGTAGCCGACCACCGCGCGCTCGTCACCGAGGTGCCGGTGCAGGTCGATGAGCACGCCCCGACCCTGCGCCCCGGACCGGGCGAGGTTGTCGATGCCCAGCGGCCCGCCGCTGGAGGTGGTGCGCTCGTGCAGCTCCCCGGTCCCGGAGTCGGCCAGCACCGACGGCCCGACGACGTCCTCCCCGCGCGGAACCCGTTGTAGAACACCGGTTCCGGGACCCCGTCGCCGTCGGCGTCGAACAGGGCCCCGGCGTGCGCGAAGGAGTCCCACTGCGTCGAGTACTGCAGGTGCAGCACGACGAGGTCGTCGCAGAGGACGTCGGTGGCGCCCTCGACCCGCTGCCCCAGCCGGTAGTTGAAGTTGATCTCCCCGAACCGCCGCGTCGGGCGCAGCGCGGGCGGGAACCGGTTGGGGTTCAACGCGTTCCCGCCCGGCAGCGTCAGCGGCAGGCTCAGCGCGTGGCTGATCCCCTCGCGCACCTCGACGGCCGCGGCGCGCACCCGCTCCGGGGTCAGCAGGTTCATGCGGCCGCGGGTGTCGCCGGGGCCGAACTCACCCCAGTTGGACCCCTCCGGCCGCCGGGTCCAGCGTGCTCCGGTCACGTTCGCCTCCCGGGTTCTCGCGTTCGTCGTGACTGCGCTCCTCGTGACTGCGCTCGTCGTGATCGGGCCGCCGCAGCAGCGCCAGCACGCAGCCCAGCGTGAGCAGCACCTGGAACAGCGCGTAGGCGATGACGACGTTGATCGACCCCGACGCGCTCAGCAGGAACTGGCCCACCACCGGCGTCGTCCCGCCCAGCAGCGTCCCGCACAGCTGGTAGCAGAGCGAGAGCCCGGTGTAGCGCACCTCGGCGGGGAACCGCCCGGCGAGGATGCCGGCCATCGCCGCGTAGTACAGGCAGTGCGGCACCGTGGCCACCGCGACACCGGCCATCGCCAGCCAGTAGTTCCCGGTGGCGATGAGCAGGAACATCAGCGGCAGCAGCACGACCTCCGGCAGCAGCATCAACGTCACCGCGCGGGACAGGCTGCGCATCCGGGTGGCGATCACCGCACCGAAGGGCTGCACCACGATCTGGGCGATGTTGGCGACCAGGATGATCGTCAGGAAGTCGGTCTTGGCGAACCCGAGGTCGCCGGTGGCCCAGGCCAGCGCGAACGTCGACTTGAAGTAGGTCGCCGACAGCCCGATCGTGCACGCCCCGATGCCCAGCGCGAGCAGCCCCGGGTGCGAGCGCACGACCTCCCACACCGGCAGCTTCGCGGTGCGCTTGGACTCGATGAGCCGCGCCATCGCCGGGGACTCGGTGACCCGCAGCCGGATGAACAGCCCCACCACGACCAGCGCCGCCGAGGCCAGGAACGGGATCCGCCAGCCCCAGCTGAGCATGTCGGGTTCGGGCAGCCTGCTGATCAGCAGGAAGCAGACGGTGCTCAGGGTGTTGCCGACCGGCGAGCCCTGCTGGGCGAAGGCGCCGTACAGGATCGACTTGCCCTTGGGCGCGTGCTCGGAGGCGATGAGCACCGAGCCGCCCCACTCACCGCCGAGCCCGATGCCCTGCACCATCCGGATGCACACCAGCAGGATCGGCGCCCACACCCCGATCTGGGCGTAACCGGGCAGCAGACCGATCGCGGTGGTCGCGACGCCCATCATCAGCAGCGTGATGACCAGGGTCTTCTTGCGCCCCAACCGGTCTCCGATGTGGCCGAAGACGATGCCGCCGATCGGCCGGGCGAGGAAGCCGACCCAGAACGTCGCGAACGCGACCAGCGTTCCCAGCGCGCCGTCGAGCTCGGGGAAGAAGACCTTGTCGAAGACCAGCGCTGACGCCGTGCCGTAGATGTAGAAGTCGAACCACTCGATGGTCGAGCCGATGAAGGCCCCGACCCCGGCACGGTTCGCCGTGCGCGCGCTGCTCAATGAATTCCCCTTCGAATCCGGTGTGATCGCAGCAACGGTGGCAGCCCGAACGCGACAGCGTCCAATACAAGATCGGTGGCGGATTGAGATCGGATTCGGATCAATCCGGGGTGGGCAGGGCGGTTTCGGCGATGCCGAGGACCGTGTGCAGCGCGGCGTTGGTGTTGTCGGAGCGCCAGGCCAGGGCGGCGCGAAGCCGCGTGGGCTCGCCGGCGAGCTCGCGGTAGACGAGCCCGGTCTGCTGGATGTGCTGGCAGGAGGTCAGCGTCAGCGTCACGCCGACACCGGCCGCGACCAGGGCGAGGATCGTGTAGGAGTCCGGCGCCTCCTGCACCACGCGCGGGGTGAAACCGCCTGCGACGCAGGCCTTCACCAGGGCGTCCCGCAGCGTCGACCCGGCGTTGGAGGGGAAGCTGACGAACGGCTCGTCGGCGAGTTCGGCGATCGGGACGCGGTCGAGCCCGGCCAGCCGGTGATCGGTGGGCAGCGCGCAGATCAGCTCCTCCACCTCGATCACACGGGTGTCGACCCCCGGCTGGTTCACCGGCAGCCGCACGAACCCGAGATCCAGGGTGCCGTCGGCCACGCGGGCCAGCGCCACGTCGGCGTAGGTCTGCCCGCGCATCACCAGCTCCAGGCCCGGGTGCGCGGCGCGGACCGCGCGGGTGAGCAGCGGCAACGCCTCGTGGCTGGAGGCGCCGGCGAAGCCGACGGTGACCCGGCCGTACTCGCCGCGCCCGGCGGCCTTGGCGGCGCCGACGGCCATGTCGACGTCGTCGAGGACGGTGCGGGCGGGCTCCAGGAAGGACTCGCCGGCGTTGGTGAGCCGCACCGAGCGGGTGTTGCGCTCGAACAGCTTCACGCCCAGCTCCTTCTCCAGCTGCCTGATCTGCTGGCTCAGCGGCGGCTGGGCCATCCGCAGGCGCTGGGCGGCGCGGCCGAAGTGCAGTTCCTCGGCGACCGCGACGAACGCGGTCAGGTAGCGCAGCTCCACACCCATCCCCTCCTCGATCCATTCGCCCGGGCTCTTGATCTGACACTAATTCGGTATTGGACCTGTCTCAATCCGGGGTGGCAGGGTGAGCCGCACACCGCGAGACCTTGGGGGCCACCGATGCCGCAGCCCGACAAGACCACCTCGATGCGGGAGGCCATCGCCGAGTTCGTCACCGACGGCGCCACCGTGTCGCTGGAGGGCTTCACGCACCTGATCCCGACCGCGGCCGGGCACGAGATCATCCGGCAGGGCCGCCGCGACCTCACGATCGCGCGGATGACCGCCGACGTCGTCACCGACCAGCTCATCGCCGGGGACTGCGTGAGCAGGCTGATCTCGTCGTTCGTCGGCAACTCCACCGCCGGGTCGCTCGGCGAGCTGCGCCGCCGGGTGGAGGCCGGGGCGCTGGCGTTCGAGGAGTACAGCCACTACGGCATGATCTGCCGCTACCTGGCCGGGGCCCAGCGGCTGCCGTTCTACCCGCTGCGCTCCTACGCCGGCAGCGACGTCCCGGCGGTCAACCCGAGCATCCGCAAGGTCACCTCGCCGTATCCCGCGCCGGACGGCGGCGAGGAGCAGATCTACGTGGTGCCGCCGCTGAACCCGGACGTGACGATCGTGCAGGCCCAACGCGCCGACCGGTCCGGCAACACCCAGGTCTGGGGGCTCACCGGCATCCAGGCCGAGGCGGTCTACGCGGCGCGCAAGGCGATCGTGGTGGTCGAGGAGGTGGTGGCCGACGAGGTCATCCGCTCCGACCCGAACCGCACGGTCATCCCCGCCCACGCCGTGGACGCCGTGGTGGCCTGCCCGCGCGGGGCGCACCCGGCGTTCGTGCAGGGCTACTACGACCGCGACGGGGCGTTCTACCGGGAGTGGTCGCAGATCAGCGCTGATCCGCAGCGGCTGCGCGACTGGCTGGACGAGTGGGTGCGCGGCACCGCCGATCACGCCGCCTACGTCGCCAAGCTCGGCGAGGAGCGCTGGGCGGAGCTGGCCGTGGGCGAGGCGTGGAGCGAGCCGGTCAACTACGGCCGCAGGCTGTGAGGAGAGGTCGATGAGCATCACGTCGTCGGAACTGCTGGCCGCGGTCGCCTCGCGCGAACTGGCCGGGGCGAACACGGTCTTCGCCGGGATCGGCCTGCCCACGCTGGCGGTGTCGCTGGCGCAGCTGACGGTGGCCCCGGAGGTGGAGATCGTCTACGAGTCCGGGGTGTGCGGCGCGCACCCGGCCCAGCTGCCGGAGACCATCGCCGACGCGGTGCTGATCACCGACTCGGAGGCGGTGCTGCCGATGACCGCGCTGTTCGGCTACGTGCTGCAGGGCGGGCGCATCGACGTCGGGTTCCTCGGCGCGGCGCAGATCGACCGGTTCGGCAACCTCAACTCCTCGGTGATCGGCGACTGGCACGCCCCGAAGGTGCGGTTGCCGGGTTCGGGCGGCGCGATGGAGGTGATGGCCAACTCGGGTGAGGTGTTCGTGGTGATGCGCCGCCACGATCCGCGCTCGTTCACCGCCGAGCTGGACTTCTGCACCTCGCCCGGACCGGACCGGGCGCTGGCCGACGGGATCCGGCCGCGCGGCAAGGGGGTCACGCGCGTCATCACCGACCTGGGCATCCTCGCCCGCGACGGCGTCGGCGAGGAGCTGCGACTGGTGGCCACGCACCCGGGCGTCACCGTCGACGAGGTCCGCGCGGCCACCGGCTGGGACCTGCGGGTGGACTCGGAGCTGACCGAGATCGCACCGCCCACCGAGGACGAGCTCCGCATGCTGCGCGAGGACGTCGACCCCGCCCGCGTCTACCTCCGCTGAGGCGGTTCGGCATGTTTGGATGACCGGGTCCCCACGTCAACGGTGTTGGAGGGATACGGTGCTGGAGGAGTTCCTGCGGGACTGGCACCCGCGGCCGGTGGTCGAGCACGACGCGATGGCGCCGGAGCAGGCCCGCGCGCTGGCCCACGTGCTGGAGGTCCCGGCCCCGGTCGACGAGCTGCCGCCGCTGTGGCACTGGGTGCACTTCCTGACCTGGCCGCCGCACTCCGAGCTCGGCCCGGACGGCCACCCGCTGGACGGGGACTTCCTGCCGCCGGTGCCCGACCGGCGCCGGATGTTCGCCGGTGGCCGGGTCGCGATCACCGAGCCGATCCGGCTGGGCACCCCGGCCGAGCGCACCACCGAGCTCGGCGGCGTCGCGGTCAAGCAGGGCCGTTCGGGCGAGATGGCGTTCGTGACCGAGCGCCGCGAGTTCCACCAGGACGGGCGGCTGCGGCTCACCGAGGAGGTCGACTACGTCTACCGTAGCGGCGAGAGCGAGGCGAAGAGTCCGAACCGGTTGCGCCCCACCGACTTCCCGGACTCCACCGCGGCCTGGCAGCAGCGGTTCACCGGGGAGCCGACGCGGCTGTTCCGGTTCAGCGCGCTGACCGCCAACACTCACCGCATCCACTACGACGAGCCCTACTGCCGCGAGGTGGAGGCCTACCCGGGGCTCGTGGTGCACGGCCCGCTGCTGGTGCTGCTCATGTCCGAGCTGGCCCGCGAGCACCGCGAGGTCACCGGCGTGTCGTTCCGGCTGCGGCGCCCGGTGTTCTCCGGCGACCCGGTCCTGGTGTGCGGCGAGTCCGACGGGACGTTCTCGGTGCGCTCCGACCAGGTCCACGCCGAGGCGTCGATGACGTTCTCCGAGCCCGGGTAACATCGGGCGCGGCCACGATTGCGCAGGTCGGAGCACGTCCGGCCACGGGAGGGCGGGACGATGTCGACCGAGCAGTGGGTGCCCACGACCGCGCACTGGGGCGCTTACCAGGCGACGTCCGACGGTGACGGCGGTGTCCGGGTGCGGCCGCACCCGGACGACCCGGCGCCCTCTCCCCTGCTGGGCAACGTGCCCGGGATCGCCCGGCACGACACGCGGGTGCTGCGCCCGGCCGTGCGGCGCGGCTGGCTGCTCGGCGGGCCAGGACCGTCGGCGCAGCGCGGGCGGGACGAGTTCGTCGAGGTCGACTGGGACACGGCGCTGGACCTGGTGGCCGCGCAGCTGGACCGGGTGCGCACCGAGTCGGGCAACGAGGCGATCTACGGCGGTTCCTACGGCTGGAGCAGCGCGGGCCGGTTCCACCACGCGCAGAGCCAGCTGCACCGGTTCCTCAACACCATCGGCGGCTACACGGCTTCGCGGAACAACTACAGCTTCGGGACCTCGCAGGTGCTGCTGCCGCACGTGGTGGGCAGCGCGGCGGCGGTGCTGGGCTACGCCGACAGCTGGGCGACGGTGCGCGAGCACGCGGACCTGATCGTGGCCTTCGGCGGTCTGCCAACCAAGAACCTGTCGGTCTCGCCGGGCGGGGTCAGCCGCCACACCAGCGCGGCGGCGGCCGCTGATCCCGGGGTGGCGGTGGCCTCGATCAGCCCGCTGGCCGACGACGTGCCCGCGGGGGGCCGCTGGTATTCGATCGAGCCGGGCACCGACGTGGCGATGCAGCTGGCCCTGGCGCACGTGCTGCTGACCGAGGACCTGCACGACACCGAGTTCCTGTCGCGCTGCTGCACGGGTTTCGACGTCTTCGCGGCCTACCTGCTGGGTTCCTCCGACGGCGTGCCGAAGACACCCGAGTGGGCGGCGGAGATCTGCGGGATCGCCGCCGCCGACATCCGCGAGCTGGCGCGGCGGATGCCGACCGGCCGGACGCTGGTGACCGTCACCTGGTCGCTGCAGCGCACGCGCGGCGGCGAGCAGCCGGTGTGGGCGGGGATCGCGCTGGCGGCGATGCTCGGTCAGATCGGGCTTCCCGGCGGTGGTTTCGGGCACGGCTACGGGTCGATGGCCGAAGTCGGCGCCGACGGGCCGGTGCTGCACCTGCCGACGCTGCCGCAGGGCCCGAACCCGGTGAGCTCGTTCATCCCGGTCGCGCGCATCGCCGACATGCTGCTCGACCCGGGCGCGGAGTTCGACTACAA
The DNA here is from genome assembly GCF_045278815.1 of Saccharopolyspora sp. ID03-671. Classification (NCBI taxonomy): domain Bacteria; kingdom Bacillati; phylum Actinomycetota; class Actinomycetes; order Pseudonocardiales; family Pseudonocardiaceae; genus Saccharopolyspora; species Saccharopolyspora sp. ID03-671. The sequence goes on along the minus strand of NZ_CP134054.1, from coordinate 269,861 downwards.
CGGGCAGCGGCTGACCTACCCCGACATCCGGCTGGTGCACTGGGCGGGCGGCAACCCGTTCCACCACCACCAGGACCTCACCCGGCTGCGGCGGGCGTTCGCGCGGCCGGAGACGGTGGTGGTGCACGAGACGCACTGGACGGCCACCGCCCGGCACGCCGACGTGGTGCTGCCGGCGACCACGACGCTGGAGCGCGAGGACCTCGGCGCCGGGCGCCGCGACACGCATCTCACGGCGATGCACCGGGTGCTGGATCCGGTCGGCGAGGCCCGCGACGACTACGCGATCCTGGCCGGGCTCGCCGAGCGGCTCGGGGTGCGGCAGCGCTTCACCGAGGGCCGCGGCGCGCGGGGCTGGCTGGAGCACCTCTACGAGAAGTGGCGGGCGCCGCTGGTGCAGCAGGGCCACGACCTGCCGGACTTCGACATCTTCTGGCGGCTCGGCGAGGTGAAGCTGCCCGCGATGCCGGAGGACCCGCCGCTGGTGCGGTTCCGCCGGGACCCCGAGCGGGAACGGCTGCACACCCCCAGCGGCCGGATCGAGCTGTTCTCGGAGACGGTGGATTCCTTCGGCTACGAGGACTGCCCGGGGCATCCGGTGTGGCTGCCGCAGGAGCGTCGGGCGCCGCTGCACCTGATCGCGAACCAGCCGCCGACCCGGCTGCACGGGCAGGGCGACGTGGGCGCGGTCAGCCGCGACTCCAAGGTGGCCGGTCGGGAGCCGATCACGCTGCACCCCGACGACGCGGCCGCGCGCGGCATCACCGACGGGACGGTGGTGCGGGTGTTCAACGACCGCGGCGCGTGCCTGGCCGGGGCCCGCCTCAGCGACCGCGTCCGCCCCGGCGTGGCGGTGCTGCCCACCGGAGCCTGGTTCGACCCGCAGCCCGACCCCCGGCACCCGGGCCGGGACCTCTGCGCACACGGCAACCCGAACGTCCTCACCGAGGACGTCGGCTCGTCGCGCCTCTCCCAGGGCTGCGCGGGACAGCGCACCCACGTCGACGTCGAACCCGTCACCGAACCCCTGCCCGAGGTCGCGGTGCGCACCCCACCACCGCTCCGCCGGAGCTGAACTCGGCAGAGGGCAGTTTTTCCTCGAATTAACCGGACAAAAGGGACTTTGATCATGGGTGATTCGAGGAAAAACCGTCCCCTGCCCTCTCCCCCGCCACCGCGGCCCCGCCGCCGAGCCGCGTTGCACACCGACGGCGGGAATTGCCCATTCGCGACGGGGTGTTGACCGTTCGCGCCGTCGGGGGCTCGGACGTTCTGGGGCGTGGCATCGTGCCGAACGGACGGCGCACTGCGGGAGGACCGACGCGATGGAGTTCAACGACGGCTCGGCCGACACCGAGGTTCCCACCACGAGCGCGGTGGAGACCGAGGTGCTGATCATCGGCTCCGGGCCAGCCGGGGCGTCGGCGGCGCTGTTCCTGTCCAGCCTCGGGGTGTCCAACATCGTGGTCACCAAGTACCGCTGGACCGCCAACACCCCTCGGGCGCACATCACCAACCAGCGCACGATGGAGATCTTCCGCGACCTCGGCATCGAGGAGCAGGTGCTCGCCGAGGCCACACCGCACGACCAGATGGGCGACACCGTCTTCTGCACGTCCATCGCCGGTGACGAGATCGGCCGCATCCGCACCTGGGGCACCCACCCCGCCCGGCACGCCGACTACGAGCTGGCCTCGCCGTCGCTGAACTGCGACATCCCGCAGACCTACCTCGAACCGATCCTGGTCAAGAACGCCACCGAGCGCGGCTCGCACACCAGCTTCTCCACCGAGTACCTCTCGCACACCCAGGACGCCGACGGCGTGACCGCACGGGTGCGCGACCGGCTCACCGGCCACGAGTACGACATCCGCGCCCGGTACCTGATCGGCGCCGACGGTGCGCGATCGAAGGTCGCCGCCGACATCGGGCTGCCCTACCAGGGCCGGATGGACATCGCCGGGTCGATGAACATCACCTTCAAGGCCGACATCAGCGATCTCGTCGCGCACCGGCCGTCGGTGCTGTACTGGGTGATCCAGCCCGGCTCGAACATCGGCGGCATCGGCACCGGCCTGGTGCGCATGGTCCGGCCGTGGGACGAGTGGCTGATCGTGTGGGGCTACGACATCAGCGGACCACCGCCGGAGCTCGACGACGACGCGGCGCGGCAGATCGTGCGCAACCTGCTCGGCGTGGCCGACCTGGACGTGGAGATCACCGGCTACTCGCTGTGGGGCAACAACGAGCAGTGGGCCACCCACCTGCAGTCCGGCCGGGTGTTCTGCGCCGGCGACGCCGTCCACAAGCACCCGCCGTCGAACGGGCTCGGCTCCAACACCTCCGTGCAGGACTCCTACAACCTCGCCTGGAAGATCGCGGCGGTGCTGCGCGGCTGGGCCTCGGCGGACCTGCTGGAGACCTACTCCGCCGAGCGGGCCCCGGTGGCCGAGCAGATCGTCCGCCGGGCCAACCGGAGCGCCCGCGAGTTCGGCCAGATCTTCGACGCCCTGGGCATCGAGGACGGCGACACCGAGGAGCAGATGCGCGCCAAGATCGCCGAGCGCGCCGCCGACTCCCCCGAGGGCGCCCGGCGGCGCGAGGCGCTGCGGCACGCGATGGAGCTCAAGAACTACGAGTTCAACGCGCACGGCGTCGAGATGGGCCAGTTCTACACCTCCACCGCCATCGCCTCCGACGGCTCGCCGCGCCCGGAGTCCGACCGCGACCCGGAGCTGTACTACCGGCCCAGCACCGTGCCGGGAGCACGCCTCCCGCACGTGTGGGTCGGCGACGCCGCGAAGACGCTCTCGACCCACGATATCGCCGGATACGACCGGTTCACCCTGTTCACCGGCATCTCCGGGCAGGCGTGGGCCGAGGCCGCCCGGCAGGTCGCCGAGGAGCTGGGCGTGCCGCTGGAAGCGGTGGTGATCGGTCCCGGCCGCGAGGTGACCGACCTGTACTTCGACTGGGCGGCCGGCCGCGAGGTCCACGAGGATGGGGCGGTGCTGGTGCGTCCCGACAAGCACGTCTGCTGGCGCTCCCACCGCATGGCCGACGATCCGGTGGCCGCCCTGACCGACGTGCTGACCGGAATCCTCAAGCCCGGAGGTGAGGCGTGAGCCTGGAATTCGACCACACGACGCTGGGCCAGCGGGTCCGGTTCGGCGCCGGCGGCGCCGCGGCCAACGTCGCCGACGAGGTGCGCGAGCGCGGGGCGAAGGCGGTGATGGTGATCGCCGGGACCGGCGAGGCCGAGCTCGCCCGCCGCATCACGACCGGCATCGACGTGGCCCTGCACTACGACGACGTCGCGCCGCACGTGCCCGTCGACAAGGCCGAGAAGGCCCGGGCAGCCGCGGCCCAGCACGGCGTCGACCTGCTGGTGTGCGTCGGCGGCGGGTCCACCACCGGCCTGGCCAAGGCGATCGCGCTGACCAGCGGCCTGCCCATCGTGGCCGTGCCCACCACCTACGCCGGCTCGGAGGCCACCAACGTGTGGGGCCTGACCGAGGCCGCCCGCAAGACCACCGGTGTCGACGACCGGGTGCTGCCGCGCACCGTCGTCTACGACGCCGAGCTCACCCGCGCGCTGCCGGTCGAGCTGTCGGTGGCCTCCGGGCTCAACGGGCTCGCGCACTGCGTGGACTCGCTGTGGGCGCCGCGCGCCGACCCGATCAACGCGGCGCTGGCCACCGAGGGGATGCGGACCCTGGCCGCCGGGCTGCCGAAGATCGTGGCCGACCCGCAGGACGTGGAGGGCCGCGACCTGGCGCTGCACGGCGCCTACCTGTCGGCGGTGGCGTTCGCCTCGGCCGGGTCCGGCATGCACCACAAGATCTGCCACGTCCTGGGCGGCACCTACGACCTGCCGCACGCCCAGACCCACGCGATCGTGCTGCCGCACGTGCTGGCGTTCAACGCAGCGGCCGCCCCGCAGGCCGCCGAGCGCATCACCCAGGCCCTGGGCGGCACCGACGCGGTGGCCTCGCTGGTCGCGCTGCGCGACCGGCTCGGTGCGCCGAAGGCGTTGCGCGACATCGGTTTGCGGGAATCGAACCTGGACGAGGCCACCGAGCTGTCGGTGGCGGCGGTCCCGGCGTCCAACCCCCGCCCCGCCACCACCGGCGGGGTGCGGGCGCTGCTCGCGGCCGCCTGGGCGGGATCCGCACCGGAGGGCTCATGACCGACGGGACCAGCGACGCCGAGCGGCAGCGCCGAGCCGAGGAGGAGCTGCTCGCCAAGGTGCTGGCCAGCTTCGACGGCACCGAGGACGAGCGCCTGCGGGAGGTGCTGCGCTCGCTGGTGACGCACCTGCACTCGTTCATCCGCGACGTGCGGCTGACCCAGCGCGAGTGGGAGGCCGCGATCGCGTTCCTCACCGCCGCCGGGCACATCACCGACGACCGACGGCAGGAGTTCATCCTGCTCTCCGACGTGCTGGGCGCCTCGATGCAGACCATCGCGGTCAACAACGAGGCGCGCGGGAACGCCACCGAGGCAACGGTTTTCGGACCGTTCTTCGTCGAGGGCTCGCCCCGGGCGGAGCTGGGCGGTGACATCTCCGGCGGCGCGGCGGGCGAGCCGTGCTGGGTGGAGGGCACCGTCACCGACATCGACGGGAGCCCGGTGCCGGGCGCGCGGATCGAGGTGTGGGAGGCCGACGAGGACGGCTTCTACGACGTGCAGTACTCCGACGACCGGACCGCGGCCCGCGCGCACCTGTTCGCCGACGAACGCGGCTGGTACGGCTTCTGGGCGCTGACGCCCACGCCGTACCCGATCCCGCACGACGGGCCGGTCGGCGCGATGCTGGAGGCCACCGGCCGTTCCCCGCTGCGGGCCTCCCACCTGCACTTCATGGTCAGCTCACCGGGTCTGCGCACGCTGGTCACGCACATCTTCGTGGCGGGCGACGACCTGCTGGAGCGCGACGCGGTCTTCGGCGTCAAGGAGTCGCTGATCAAGCGCTTCGAGCGGCAACCGCCCACCGCACCGGTCCCCGGCGACCGCGATCTCGGCGGCCGGACCTGGACCAGGACGACGTTCGACATCGTCCTGCCGCCGGAGGACTAGCGCCCGAAGTCCTGCGTCCAGTAGTGGCCCGAGGTCTCGATTCCCACTCCGATGGTGCGCAGGGAGCAGTCCATGATGTTCTTGCGGTGGCCGCGGGACCTCAGCCAGTCGTCGACGACCTGGTCGGCGCTGGTGTGGCCGCGGGCGATGTTCTCCGCGCCGGGAGCGGGATAACCCGCGTCGCGCAGGCGCTGGCCGAAGGTGACGCCTTCGGGCGTGGTGTGGCTGAAGTAGCCGCGCTGGGCCATGTCGGTGCTGTGCTCGGTCGCGGCGCGGGTCAGGCGGCCGTCGACGGTGAGCGGTCCGCACCCGGCGGTGGCGCGGGCCTGGTTGACGAGCTCCACGACCTGTTCCTCCGCGGGAGCGGCCGGTGCACCCGACATGGACACCGCGGCGAAGCTCATCCCGCCTCCGATCAGCAGGGCGCCGGCAACTACGCTGAGTGCGGTCTTCGGTGTCATGAACCGGAAAACTACGGCAGTTCCGCGCACCGCACTCTGATCAAAAGCGGTGCCACGGCAAGACTTCACACCATCTCGCTACTCCCGGTGATCGACTTGCGAAACGGCCGGGACGCCTCGACCCGGCGTGTTCCACCGCCGCGCGGCGAGACCGCGAAGGCGCTCTCGGGTTCCGCCGGGCGAAGCACGTCCTGGCGGTTCTCAGGGCTCCAGGACCTCGCGGCGCAGCAGCGGTAGGCCCAGCATCACGAGCACGCCCGGGAGCAGGGAGAAGCCCAGCAGGATGGCGGTGATGGCGCTGTCCGGCTGCACCACGCCCGCGTCCACACTGGACACGTAGCCGCCCAGGCCGAGCACGAGCCCGAAGAGGCCGGGCCCGAGCGCCATGCCGAGGGTTTCCGAGCCGGTCCACACCCCGGCGGCTATGCCGGCGCGGGTTTCGCCGGTGCGCTCCTCCTCGGCGGTGATCAGGTCCGGCATGATCGCCAGCGGGAACACCTGGATCCCCGCGTAACCGACGCCCGCCAGGGCGACGAACACGAACGACACTCCGATCGGCAGCACCAGCGCCGCGGCGAGCCCGGCGGCGGCCACGCCGAAGGCGATGCACGCGGCGCGGAACCCCCACAGCTTGCCCCAGCGCTGCCCGACCCGGGGCCACAGCGGCATCGTCATCAGCGCGGGCAGGACGAACCCGACGAACAGCCACGTCTGCACCCCGGGATCGCCGAAGACGTAGCGGGAGGCGTAGTTGACGCCGGCCAGCAGCGTCGCCAGCCCGAGCGCCTGGAGCGTGTAGACCAGCACCAGCGTCCGGAACGAGCGCCACCGGCGCATCGTCACCAGCAGCTCCCGCCAGCTCTGCGCGCCCGGGCGCAGCCGCCCGACCGGGGCGCCGCGCAACCCCAGCACCATGAGCACCGCGCCCAGCAGGATCACCAGCCCGACGGACGCGCCCATCACCCGGTACCCGGCCGCTCCCCCGATGCCGTGGACGAGCGCGGGAGCACCGCCTCCGGAGAGCAGCACCGCGATCGCCAGGAACCCCATCCGCCAGCTGGTGATGCGGGTGCGCTCGCCGTAGGAGTCGGTGAGCTCGGCGGGCAGCGCGTTGAACGGCACCTGGAACACCCCGAACGCGGTGGCGCACAGCAGGTACAGCACCAGCACGTACCCGGCGTCCAGCGCAGTGCTCCCGAACCCGGGGTGGGCGAAGATCGCGGCGAACAGCACGGCCACGCCGATGCCGCCGCAGAGCAGGAACGGGCGCCTGCTGCCGTGACGCACGAGGCTCGCGTCCGAGAGCCTGCCGGCGATCGGGTTGAACACCACGTCCCACATCTTCGGCAGCAGCACGAGCACGCCCGCGATCGCGCCGGGCACCGCGAGGGTGTCGGTGAGGTACGGCAGCAGGAGCAGACCGGGCACCGTGGTGAACGCGCCGGTCACCAGCGAACCGAGCGAGTACCCGATCCGGGCGCGATGTCCGATCCGGGTCTGGACGGGAAGTGCCACTGCAGGTTCCTCCGGGATCGCTCGCGTGATCGCATCGTCGCACCGCCGGGGCGGTTTCCGAACCGGAAGCACTCCTTTCGTTACGCACTGCGTCCGTTCGGGTCGCCCGACAGGTGAGCCGCGCCAAATTCGGGTGACCGCGCGGGTTCGGTGATCTAGGGTGTCGGCAGGCTCCTCGAACAGCGAGGCCAGTGCGCGAGGCGCGCCAGCGGCACCACCGCGGCCGACGCCCCGCATCCCCTCCTCCCCCCGCTTCCTGGAGCATCCATGTCTGCACTCGCCCGCGCTCGCCGGATGGACGGCCTCACCAGTTCCCCGGTGCGCGACCTGCTCGCGCTGACCCGCCGTCCGGGCGTGATCTCGTTCGCCGGTGGGCTGCCCGCGCCGGAGCTGTTCGACACCGACGGGCTGCGCGCCGCCTACGCGCGGGCGCTGGCCGAACCCGACGCCGCCCGCACGCTGCAGTACTCGCCGACCGAGGGCGACCCGGCGCTGCGGGAGATCGCCGCCCAGCGCCTCACCGCCCGAGGTCTGGCCACAGTGGACGACGACCTGCTGATCACCACCGGTTCCCAGCAGGGGCTGAGCCTGATCGCCTCGGCGCTGCTGGATCCGGGTGCGGTGGTGCTGGTCGAGGAGCCCGTCTACCTCTCGGCGGTGCAGTGCTTCCAGCTCGCGCAGGCACGGATCGTTCCCGTGCCCGGCGACGAGCGCGGCATCGATCCCGACGCGCTCGACGAGATCGCCGCGCGCGAGGACCCGGCGCTGCTGTACCTCGTGCCGACGTTCTCCAACCCGACCGGGCGGACCACCAGCGCCGAGCGCCGGGACCGGATCGCCGAGATCGCGAGGCGGCGGGAGTTCTGGCTCGTCGAGGACGACCCGTACCACGAGCTGCGCTACGACGGGGAGCCGCTGACGCCGCTGTCGGCGCGCGCCCCGGAGCGCTCGCTGTACCTGGGCAGCTTCTCCAAGGTCGTCTCGCCGGGGATGCGGGTGGGCTGGCTGCGGGCTCCGGCCGACCTGCTGCGGCAGCTGGTGATCCTCAAGCAGGCCGCCGACCTGCACACCTCCACCATCGATCAGGCCGCTGCGGCCGAGTACCTGGCCACCGCCGATCTCGACGCTCGACTGCGGGTGCTGCGCGAGACCTACCGGGGGCGCCGGGACGCGCTGCTGCGCGGCCTGGCCGAGATCACCCCGCCGGGCACGACGTGGACCGAACCCGAGGGCGGCATGTTCGCGTGGGTGCGGCTGCCCGGCGAGGTCGACACCGCCGACCTGCTGCAGGAGGCGCTGCGCCACGACGTCGCGTTCGTCCCCGGTGCGGCGTTCCAGGTCGGCGACCCGGACCGCGCCACGATGCGACTGTCGTTCACGACCTTCTCCCCCGACACGATCACCGAGGGCCTGCGGAGGCTCGCCAAGGCCCTCGGCTGAGGCAAGGGGCAGTTTCAGCCCTCATCGTCCGGGCAGAACGGACATCGATCATGGGTGATTCTCACTAAAACCGTCCGCCTCCCCCACCACACGGCGGATTGCGCACCCCCGAAGGGCTGCAGGAGGCTACCCCGGGAGCTGTGGCGGCCGTCACGGCGCGCTGGGGAGGCTGGGCGATGCAGACGAGCGAACACGGGAGTCCGACGCTGCTGGGCGCGTCGACACGCCGGATCGAGGACGACCGCCTGCTGACCGGGCGCGGCCGGTTCATCGCCGACGTCGTGCTGCCGGGCGTGGTCGAGGCCGCGTTCGTGCGCAGCGACGTCCCGCACGCGCGCGTGCGCGGGATCGACACGGGCGCGGCGGCCGAATCCCCCGGTGTGCACGCGGTGTTCGGCGGTGCCGAGGTGGATCTGGCCGCGGTGCCGGACCGGATGCCGTGGGTGCGGCCGGTCGGGCACGTCCCGCTCGCCCGCGACCGGGTCCGCTACGTCGGCTGCCCGCTGGCCGTGGTCGTCGCCGACGACCGCTACCTGGCCGAGGACGCCGCCGAGCTCGTCGACGCCGATCTGGAGCCGCTCCCGGTGGTCGGCACCGCCGATCAGGCCCTCGCCGACGACGCGCCGCTGCTGTACCCGGAGTGGGGCGACAACCTGCTGCTGTCGGTGGAACCGGACACCGCGCAGGTGGACGCCGCGTTCGCCGAGCTGCGGACGGTCAGCGGCACCTACGAGATCCGCCGGCATTCGGCGGTGCCGCTCGAAGGGCGCGGCGTGGTCGCCGAGTACCGCGACGACCGGTTGACGGTGTGGACTTCCACGCAGGCGGCGTTCGTGGTGCGCGGCATGCTCTCGGCGGTGCTGGGCCTGCCGGAGCGCGACATCCGGGTCATCACCCCCGACGTCGGCGGCGGTTTCGGGCAGAAGAACGAGATCTACCCCGAGGAGTACCTGATCCCGTGGCTGGCGATGCGGTTGCGGCGTCCGGTGCGCTGGATCGAGGACCGCCACGAGCACCTGGTGGCCGCCACGCACGCGCGCGACACGACCATCCGCCTGTCGGCGGCGGTGCGCGAGGACGGCACGATCGCCGCGCTGCGCGGGCGGGTGCGGACCGATCTCGGCTCCGGGGAGATCTTCCCAGCCGGGTACGGGCCGAGCCTGGTGTCGGTGGGGTCGCTGTGCGGTCCGTACCGGATCCCGCGGCAGGCCATCGCCGTGCAGGGCGTGGTCACCAACAAGACGCCGACCGGCGGCTACCGGGGTTTCGGCGCCCCGGAGGGCACGTTCGCGATCGAGCGGCTGGTGGACCGGATCGCCCGCGAGGTGGGCGTGGACCGGCTGGAGCTGCGGCGCCGGATGATCCTCGACCCGCAGGACCTGCCCTACGAGACCGCGGCCGGTGCGCGGCTGCGGTCCGGCACGCACCGGGAGGCCTTCGAGCGCGCAGTGGTGCTGGGCGAGCGGATGCTGGCCGAGGAACGGACGAACGCCGGTGCCGCTGCGCTGCTGGGCGTCGGGTACGCGACGTACGTGGAAGGCGTGGCGTCGACGACGTTCTCCATCACCGGGACCTGGAGCAGCCAGGACTCCGCCGACGTCCGCTTCGACGCCGACGGCGGCGTCACCGTCGCGGTGGGGGTGTCGGCGATGGGCCAGGGCGCGCACACCACGGTCGCCACGCTGGTCGCCGAGGCGCTGACGATCCCGATCGAGCAGGTGCGGGTCGTCATGGGCGACACCGACACCGCGCCGTTCGGGCTCGGCAGCTGGGCCAGCCGGGGCGCGCTGGTCGCCGGCGGCGCCATCGAGCGCGCGGCGGAGGTGTTGCGGCGCAAGGGAACCGACATCGCCGCCCACCTGCTCGAAGCCGCACCCGAGGATCTGGAGCTCACCGGCGGCCGGTTCCAGGTGCGCGGCAGCCCCGGCAGCGCGGTGCCCTGGTCGCGGGTGGCGCAGTCGGCGCTGAACCGGACCTTCGAGCTGCCGCCGGGCGTCGATCCCGGCCTGGAGGCGCGGGCCGTCTACGAGCCGCCGGGGCTGGATCACGTGCCGCGCCCGGACGGCAAGATGAACGCCGCTGCCGGCTACACCAACGCCACGCACGCGGCCGTGGTGCGGGTCGATGCGGAGACAGGCGTGGTGGAAGTGCTGCGCTACGCCGTCGTGCACGACTGCGGGCGGGTGATCAACCCGTTGACGCTGGCGGGCCAGATCCACGGCGGTGTCGCGCAGGGCATCGGCGGCGCTCTCCACGAGCACCTGCCCTACGAGGACGGGCAACCGCTGGCCACCACCTTCGCCGAGTACCTGCTGCCCGGGACCGGTGAGGTGCCGGAGATGGTCGTGGAGGAGCTGGGCGGGCCCGCGCCGGAGACGCCGTTCGGCGTCAAGGGCGCCGGTGAGGCCGGGATCATCGGCGCCCCGGCGGCGATCGCCGGGGCGGTCGAGCACGCGCTGGGCGTCAGCGGCGTCGACGTGACGCCGCTGACGCCGTCGGTGGTGCGGGGACTCGTCGAGGGGGCCCGCTCGTGAAGCCGCCGCCGTTCGACTACGCCCGGCCCGGCACCCTCGCCGAGGCGGTGGCGCTGCTGGCCGCCGACGAGGACGCCCGACCGCTCGCGGGCGGGCAGAGCCTGGTGCCGATGATGAACTTCCGGCTGGCCCGGCCGAGCACGCTCGTCGACATCGCCCGGCTGCCGGGTTTGGGCGCGGTGGCGCGCGAGGACGGAGTGCTGGTGATCGGCGCGGCCGCCCGGCAGCGGGCGGTCGAGCTCTCGCCGCTGGTCGCCGAGTGCTGCCCGCTGCTGGTCGCGGCGCTGCGCCACGTCGGGCACCACCAGATCCGCACCCGGGGCACCATCGGCGGGTCGCTGGCGCACGCCGACCCGGCGGCCGAACTCAGCGCCGCGGCAGCGGTTCTCGACGCCGAGGTGATCGCCACCGGACCGTCCGGGCAGCGCCGGATCCCGGCCGCCGAGCTCGCCGTGGCCCCGTACCAGACGGCGCTGGAACAGGGCGAGATCATCACCGAGACCCGCTGGCCGATCTCACCGGGGTCCCGCTGCGGTTTCGCCGAGATCTCCCGGCGTGCGGGGGATTTCGCCGTTGCCGGGGTCGCCGCCGTCGTCTCGCTCGACTCCGGCGTCGTCACGCGCGCCCGCCTGGCCGGGCTCGGCATCGGCGGCACGGCCCGCCGACTGCCCGAGGCCGAACGGGTCCTGCTGGACCGGCCGCTGAGCACCGAATCCGTCGAAGCCGCCGCAGCGACCGCCGCCGAGTCGGTGGACCCGCCCGAGGACGTCCACGCCGATGCCGACACCCGCCGCGCCGCCCTGCGCGCGGCCACCCGGCGAGCCCTGGAGCAGAGCGCCCATGCCTGACAACCCCTCCCCCACCAGCGACATCACGGTCACCGTCAACGGCCGCACGCACCGCCGGACCGTCCCGGCGCGGCGTCTGCTCGTCGACCTCCTGCGCGAGGACCTCGCCCTGACCGGCACCCACGTCGGTTGCGAGCACGGCGTCTGCGGCGCGTGCACGATCCTCATCGACGGCCAGCCCGCCCGCTCCTGCATCACCCTCGCCGTCCAAGCCGACGGCGCCGAGATCACCACCGTCGAGGGCCTCACCCCCGACGACGGCCTCACCCCGATGCAACGGGCCTTCGCGGACCACCACGCCCTGCAATGCGGCTTCTGCACACCGGGCCTGCTGCTCACCCTCGCCGCAGCAGACCCCGACGACCACCCCACCGACGCCGACATCCGAAACCTGCTGGGCGGCAACCTCTGCCGCTGCACCGGGTACCAGCACATCATCAACGCGGTCAACCAAGCCTGGAACCGCTGATCAACCCAGCAGCGCGTCGATCCGGCCCACCGCGCGGCGGGCTCCTTCGGCCACGCCCATCGAGACCTGCTGGTCGAGCTGGTCGACGGAGGCGAAGGTCCGCAGCAGCACCATGCGAGCACCCCCGCCGCGCTCCTCCAGGGTCATCTTGGCGTGGGTGACGCCGAAACCCGTTGCGCAGACGCCGTTCTCGTCGGCCACGCCGTCCTCGAACTCCAGCCGGTGCGGCGCGTCGATCGCGCAGATCTGCCACCAGCCGCGCGAGCACGACCCGTCGGGAGCCCGCACGCGGTAGCGGGCCTCGCCGCCGGGCCGGAAGTCGTAGCGGTCGAAGGTCACCGACCGCGCGGGCGGCCCCCACCAGCGTTCGAGGTTGCGCGGCTCGGCCCACACCTGCCACACCCGCGGCACCGGTGCGTCGAACTGCGCGGTGACGGTCAGCGTGAGCTCTTCGGCGTCGGTGGCGACTGCGAGCACGGCCATGCGGGCGCTCCCTGGGAGGTGAGGGGTTCTCCCACCTGGCTATCGGCCTCCGCCGGGCCGCGCAACCCGCGAACGGGTGGCCTTGACCTGCACGAGCGGCAGATCCGGCATTCCGCACACGCGCCGGTCCCCGTTCGTCGGGGCGGGTGAACAGGTGTTTAGATCGAACCAGTCGCAACCACATGAGGAGGGACAGCGCCCATGACTGCCGTACGCGGGACCACGGTGGACATCACCACGCCGGACGGTGTGGCCGATGCGTACCTGACGCACCCGGAAGGCGACGGGAAGCATCCCGCCGTGCTGTTCTACATGGACGCCTTCGGCCTGCGCCCGCACCTCAACGGCATGGCCGACCGGCTGGCCGCCGAGGGCTTCACCGTGCTGGTGCCCAACCTGTTCTACCGGGCGGGCCGGACGCCGGTGTTCGAGCTGCCGGAGTTCATCGACCCGGGCGCTCGTCCGGAGATCTTCCAGACCATCGGCCCGATCATGCAGCAGCTCACGCCGGAGTCGGCGATGCGCGACGCGGGCGCCTACCTGCGGTGGCTCGCCGACAGCCCGCTGACCACCGGTGAGCCGGTCGGCGTCACCGGGTACTGCATGGGCGCGGTGGTGGGTTTGCGCACCGCCGGGGCCTACCCGGAGCGGGTCGCGGCGCTGGGCGGTTTCCACGGCGGCAACCTGGCCACCGAGGAACCCGACAGCCCGCACCTGGTCGCCGACCGGGTCACCGCCGAGCTGTACTTCGGCCACGCCGACCAGGACCACGCGCTGCCGCCGGAGCAGATCGAGCGGCTCGACAAGGCGCTCACCGACGCGGGCGTGCGCTTCCGCACCGAGGTCTACGAGGGCGCGCCGCACGGCTACACCCAGGCCGACACCGCCGCCTACGACGAGGAAGGCGCGGAACGCCACTGGGCCGCGCTGCTGGAGCTGTTCCACCGCACCCTGCGCTGACCGCACCCCCGCAGGTCGAACGCCGCCCAGGTAGAAGACCGACGCCGGTCCCGCTGCTCGGAAGCGGGGCCGGCGTCGTCATTCCTCGGTCTCGCCCGCCTCGGGGACTCCGGCGAGCTCGTGGGCTCCGGTGTTGCACGACGGGCAGGTCGGCCACAGCCAGCCGATCTCGGAGTTGTCGACGGTGACCTTCTTCAGGCAGAGCGTGCGGACTTCGACGCCGTCGTAGCCGTGCCGCGGCTTGCGGTCGGTGGTGGCGTGGCGCTGGCCCTCGGCGGGCACCCAGCTGAAGGGATGCGGGCGGTACATCAGGGCGCGGCTCCGCGCGGGAACCCGCCCCCGGTCGACATGATCACGCCCGCCACGATCATGAACGCTACCCGAACATCGACCGATCACACGCAACCCGTTCGGAGTATCCGACCTGCCCGCAAGCACGAGAGACCAGCCGAGACCACCACGCGCGGTGACATGCCGCGAGATCCGATCCGGACGGAATTCACGAACAGATCAAAGCGCCCAAGTCGATCATCACGGCGAGTGGTCACGCCTGGGTCAGGATCCGGGCCCCGTCGGACGTGATGGCCACGGTGTGCTCGGAGTGCGCGGTGTTGGAACCGTCCGCCGAGCGCAGCGTCCAGCCGTCCGGGTCGGTGACGATGCGCGCGGTGGTCCGCGCGAACCACGGCTCGATCGCGATCGTCAGCCCCGGCTGCAGCTTGAGGCCGCGGCCGGGCTTGCCCTTGTTGGAGATGTGCGGCGCCTCGTGCATGGTGCGGCCGAGGCCGTGCCCGCCGAACTCGGTGTTGACCGGGTAGCCGTAGTCCTTGGCCACGGCCTCGATCGCCGCGGAGATGTCGCCGATCCGGTTGCCGGGCTCGGCGACGCCGATCGCGGCCTCCAGGGCCTCCTCGGTGGAGCGCACGAGCCTGCGGTCCTCGGCCCGCTCGGTGCCGACGATGAAGGTGCGCGCGGCGTCGGCGACCCAGCCGTCGATGCCGACCGCGAAGTCGGCGGTGAGCACGTCGCCGTCGCGCAGCACGTAGTCGTGCGGCTTGCCGTGCAGCACGGCGTCGTTGACCGACAGGCAGATGACGTTGCGGAACGGCCCCTCGCCGAAGGACGGCGCGTAGTCCCAGTAGCAGGAGTCGGCACCGCGGTCCCGGATGCGCTCCCGCACGTGGTGTTCGAGGTCCATCAAGTTGACGCCGACGTCGGCCCGCTCGCCGACCGCGGCGAGCGTCTCGGCGACGAACGCGCCGGTGACGGCCATCTTGTCGATCTCGGCCGGCGTCTTGAGCTCGATCACGTGCACTCCCACGACTTCTTCGCTGCTGAGGGTATTTTAATACCACGCTAGCACTTGCGGGTATTTTAATACCACCGTAGCCTTCCCCTCGTGGTACGCCTTCCCCTCACCCCCGATCAGGTCGAGTCCGGTGCGCGCGTCGGCAAGATGCTGCGGGACGCGCGAGCGGGCCGCGACCTCGTCGAGACCGCCCGCGCGGCCGGGATCTCCCCGGAGACGCTGCGCAAGATCGAGTCCGGCAGGCTGCCGACCCCGGCGTTCGGCACGGTCGTGGGCCTCTGCGACGCCCTGGACCTCCCGATCCACGAGGTCGCCGAGGTCTGGCGCTCCGGCACGAACCTGCGCAACGTCTCCTAGGGACTTGCTTCGCTCGACGTGAGGATCACCGCACCCGTCGGGCCTTGAGCACGACGTCGTGCGGGTGGTCCTGCTTGCCCTCGCCCGTGCGCGGCCGGATCTCGTCGACCTCGACCTGCCAGTCGCCGTCGAGGAGCTTGGCCACGTCGCCGGGCAGCACGTACTCGGCGGGGTCGAACTCGGCGTCGGGCGGGAACCCGGCCGGGTCGTGCCCGACGTAGAGCAGCACCCCGCCGGGGGCGACGGCGGCGAGCAGTGCGCGCAGCGGTTCCTCGCCCCGGTCCTTCTTCAGCGCGAAGTACTGCGCCGAGACGAGGTCGAACGAGCGGGCCGGCGGGTGTTCGACGGCCAGATCCGCCCGCACCCAGGCGATGTCGTCGGCGACCTCGGGCGCGGTGTCGGCGGCGATCTTCGCGCCGCGTTCCACCGCGACGCGGGAGATGTCGGTGGCGGTGACCTTCCAGCCCTGGCGGGCCAGCCAGATCGCGTCTCCCCCTTCCCCGCAGCCGACGTCGAGGGCCTGGCCAGGTGCCGTCCCGGCGATCTCGGCCACCAGGGCGTCGTTGGGGTTGTCGCTGAACAGGCGCTCCTGGCCGCCGTAGCGCTCGTCCCACTCCTGCGCGCTCATGCGCGATTCCTCCTCGTTCGGCAGTCCGTGGCGCCGCTCCCCCATCGCGACCTCGCAGGTCCGGTTCTCGTTCTCCGGTGAGAAGGCGGCCGCCGCGACGGCTCGGGCGGTCTCCTCCTCGACCAGCTCAGCGTTGATCATGCCTCCTGCCTGCGCCCCGGCGGCCGCGGCGACGACGACGGTGGCGCGCAGGTCTGCGCTGTTGCCCGCGACCCACACGCCCGGGATCGCGGTCCGCCCGTCGGCGTCGGCAGGCAGCACCTCGCCCCCGCTGGGGTGCGCGACGGGTTCCAGGCCGAGCCCGGCGGCGAGCTCGGAGCGCGCGACCATGCGCGGCGCGACGGCCACCGCCCGCAGCGGCACCACGCGCCCGCCCGCGAGCCGGACCCCGGTGAGCTCGTCGCCGACGACCTCCAGGCCCTCGACGCGCTCGGGCACGACCTCGACGCCGCGCGCGGCGAGCTTCGCCGCCTCCTCCTCGCCGGGCCCCTCAGACCCGTTGAGCAGCAGCGTGATCCGGTCGCTCCACTGCCGGAACAGCAGCGCCTGGTGGACGCTCATCGGGCTCGTCGCCAGCACGCCGATCGGCTGGTCGCGGAACTCCCAGCCGTGGCAGTACGGGCAGTGCAGCACGTCGCGCCCCCACCGCGCGGCCACGCCCGGCACGTCGGGCAGCTCGTCGCGCAGCCCCGTCGCGAGCAGCAGTCGCCGCGCGCTCACCCGAGCCCCGTCGGCCAGCTCGACCGCGAACCCCGATCCCTCGCGCCGCGCCGATCACCTGCCCCGCAACGATATTCCCCCCGTACCCGGTGACCTCGCGCCGCCCGGCCGCCAGCACGTCCCCGGGCGCGGCACCGTCCCGCGAGAGGAACCCGTGCATGTGCGCGGCGGGAGCGTTGCGCGGCTCCTCCCCGTCGACGACGAGCACGCTGCGACGGGCACGCCCGAGCATCAGCGCGGCGTTCAACCCCGCCGCGCCACCTCCCACGACGATCACGTCATACCTGGTCAGGCCCTGTTCTGCCATCTCCGACCACCTCCAGGCACCACAGTGCCCGACCACTCCGCCATCCGGCAAAGTTCTTTGCCGAACCAGCAATATGGGATCGCATCCCGCCTTGCGGGATAGACCGGGTCCGTGATTGACACCCTCGCGCGGCCGCTGGTTCTATCGAGGGCATGCCAGCGAACACCGCTCTCGTCGAGCGCCGCTACGTGGACTGCCTCCGCGTCGCCAGCGCCCGCTGTCGCTGACCTCTCACCGCCGCCGATCCGACTCCGCGGCGTTCTCCCCCTCACCACACCGCTTTACGCGGCGCTGATGCGTCGCGCCCGCTCCCGGTCCCCTAGAAGACGGGTTCCCCAGCTGTGCCTTCCTCGACACGGCGTCCCCTGGGACGTCGCGATCTCCTGCGCCTCGGTCTGTCCGCATTACCCGCCGCGACCCTCCTCAGCGGGTGCGCTTCCTCCTCCGCCGCCCCGCGCGGCGAGACGGGGGTGGTGCGCTACCAGGGCTGGTCCGGCCAGGTCACCTTCCCCGAACTCGCCGCCGATCTCGGCCTGCTCGGCGATCTCCGCCTGGAGTGGATCGGCAACACCACCAGCGGCCCGCAGGACATCCAGGCCGCCGTCACCGGCGATGTCGACATCGGTGGCGCGTTCAACGGCTCCGTCCTGCGGCTGGTGGCCGCCGGTGCCCCGATCCGCGCGGTGGTCTCCTACTACGGCTCGGACGCGCTGAGCAACGCCGGGTACTTCGTGCTCGACGACAGCCCGCTGCGCGGGCCCGCCGACCTGCGCGGCGCGGCGGTCGGGATGAACACCGTCGGCGCCCACCACCAGGACGTGCTGGGAATCTACCTGCGCCGCAACGGTTTCACCGATGCCGAGATCCGCAACGTGCAGCCGGTGGTGGTGCCGCCGGTGAGCTCGGAGCAGGCGCTGCGATCCGGTCAGCTCGACGTGTCGACGATGACCGGCGCGATTTCGGAGAAGGCCAAGGCGCGCGGCGGGATCCGGCCGCTGTTCACCGACTTCGAACTGCTGGGAGCCTTCAGCGCGGGCTGCTACGTGCTGCGCGAGGAGTTCATCGCCGCCAACCCGACCACCACCCGAACGCTGGTCGGCGGCATCGCGCAGGCGGTGCGCTGGTCGCAGACCAGGCCGTACCCGGAGGTCGTCGCGCGGTTCACCGACATCATCCGGCGGCGCGGCCGCAACGAGGACACCAAGACCGCCGCCTACTGGCGTTCCAGCGGGGTCGCCGGGCCAGGCGGGGTGATCGCCGCCCGCGAGTTCTCGATCTGGCTGGACCGGCTCGTCGAGTCCGGGGTCATCGAGCCCGGTTCCGTCGACGTCTCCCGCACCTACACCAACGCGTTCAACCCGTTCGCCTGAGATGAAGAGGCATCCATGACAGACATCGTCCTCGACGGCGTCACCCGGTCCTTCCGGGGACGCGACTCCGAGATCACCGCTCTCGACGGCATCGACCTGCACATCGCCTCCGGCGAGCTGGCCGTCATCGTCGGTCCCAGCGGATCGGGCAAGTCCACGCTGCTGGACCTGCTCGCCGGGCTTGACTCCCCCACGCGCGGGCAGATCCGCATCGGCGGCAAACCGGTCACCGGTCCCGGCCTGAACCGGGGCGTGGTGTTCCAGCAGTACGCGCTGCTGCCGTGGCGCACCGCGCAGGCCAACGTCGAGCTCGGGTTGGAGGCCAACTCCGCTCCGCGGGCCCAGCGGCGCGAGCGGGCGCGCGAATACCTCGACCTGGTGGGGCTCTCCGAGTTCGCCGGGCACTACCCGCACCAGCTCTCCGGCGGGATGCGCCAACGCGTGGCCATCGCGCGCAGCCTGGCCTTCGACCCCGACGTGCTGCTGATGGACGAGCCGTTCGGCGCCCTCGACGCGCAGACCCGCGAGCGGTTGCAGGAGGAGCTGCTGGGCATCTGGCGGCGCACCCGCAAGACGATCGTGTTCATCACCCACGACATCGACGAGGCCGTCTACCTGGGGCGCAAGGTCACCGTCCTCACCTCCCGGCCCGGGCGTGTCCAGGACACGGTCGACATCGACCTCGCCGAGCGCACCAGCCGCGAGGACACGCTGCGCCGGCCGGAGTTCGCCGAGCACCGGCACCGGGTCTGGTCGCTGCTGCACGCCGCCCCGGAGGTGATCGGCGTTGGCTGACACGCTCACCCCGACCCGACCCACCACCGGCACCACCGGCGCGCGGGCGGGCCGAGCCGCGCGTTCCTCCATCGCGATCCTGGCGTTCCTCGCCCTGTGGGAGCTGGTGCCGCGGATCGGCCTGGTGGACAGCATCTTCCTGCCTCCGGCCAGCCGGGTCGCGACCACCTGGCTGGAGCTGGCCCTCGACGGTCAGCTGTGGGAGAACCTGGGCGCGAGCCTGGCCCGCGCGCTGAGCGGTTTCGCCATCGCACTGCTGATCGCGGTCCCGCTGGGACTCGTCATCGGGTGGTACCGCACGGCCGACGAGCTGCTGACCCCGCTGCTGGAGGTCTTCCGCAACACCGCCGCGCTGGCGCTGCTGCCGGTGTTCGTGCTGCTGCTCGGCCTGGGCGAGACCTCGAAGATCTCGCTGATCGTGTTCGCCTGCGTGTGGCCGATCCTGCTCAACACCATCAGCGCCGTGCGCACCGTCGACCCGCTGCTGATCAAGTCGGCCCGCTCGCTCGGGTTCGGCTCGGCGGCGGTGTTCGGCAAGATCGTGCTGCCCGCCTCGGTCCCGACCGTGTTCACCGGCATCCGGCTGGCCGCCGCCGGATCGATCCTGGTGCTGGTGGCCGCCGAGATGGTCGGCGCCAAGGCCGGTCTCGGCTACCTGATCAACGCCGCCCAGTACAACTTCGAGGTCCCGCAGATGTACGCCGGGATCGTCACGATCTCGCTGCTGGGCATCGCGTTCAACCACGCCCTCACCACCGTCGAGCGCCGCCTGTCGCGTTGGCGCAGCTGACCGATCGGCGCGCACCCGCGCCGATTCCGCACCGATGAAGGAGAAACCGTCATGACCGCTATCCCGCAGCAGAAGACCGCCGTCGACGTCGTCAAGCTGGGCGCCCGCATCGGCGCCCGCATCGACGGCGTGCGCCTGGGCGGTGACCTCGACGAATCCACCGTGGCCGGGATCCGCTCGGCGCTGCTGGCGCACAAGGTCGTGTTCTTCCGCGGCCAGCACCACCTCGACGAGACCTCGCAGCAGGAGTTCGCCTCGCTGCTGGGCGATCTCACGCTCGCGCACCCGACGACCCGCAGCCGCGCGATCGGCAACATCCTGCCGATCGACTCCGACTACGGGAAGGCCAACAGCTGGCACACCGACGTCACCTTCGTCGACCGGGTGCCGGCGATCAGCGTGCTGCGCGCGGTGCAGCTTCCGGCCTACGGCGGCAGCACCACCTGGGCCAACACGGCCGCCGCCTACGAGGACCTCCCGGAGCCGCTGAAGGCCCTGGTCGACGAGCTGTGGGCGGTGCACACCAACGACTACGACTACGCCGCCCGGGTCGACGAGACCCGGACCGGCGGGGTGGACGTCAAGCAGCAGACGCACCGCAAGGAGTTCGTCTCGGACCTCTACGAGACCGAGCACCCGGTGGTGCGGGTGCACCCGGAGACCGGCGAGAGGGCCCTGCTGCTCGGGCACTTCGTGAAGCGGTTCGTGGGTCTGCGCAGCGCGGAGTCGCAGGCGCTGTTCCGGCTGCTGCAGGACCGGGTGACGAGCTTGGAGAACACCGCGCGCTGGCAGTGGCAGCCCGGTGACGTGGCGATCTGGGACAACCGCACGACCCAGCACTACGCGGTCGCCGACTACGACGACCTGGCCCGCAAGATGCACCGCGTGACCGTCGCGGGTGACGTGCCGGTGTCGCTGGACGGCCGACACAGCGAGACCCGCGTCGGCGACGCCTCCGGCTACTCGGCGCTCCCCGCCTGACCGCGGCACCGGGGAGCGCCCTGCCCGCGGGGCCCTCCCCGGTCAGCCCGGTGGGGCGAAGAACTCCAGCGCGATGTGGTCGGGGTCGCGGAACTGGACGCCGGAACCGTAGTGGGCGTCGACGATGCCGCCGTGCTGGATGTCGAGGTCGTCGAGCCGGTGGCACCAGCCCTCCAGCTCACCTCGGTCGCGGCAGGCGAAGGCGACGTGGTCCAGTCCCGGGCGGCGCTCGTCGAACGCGCACTCACTGCCGCCCGGGTGGGCGTGCAGGCCGAACAGCTGTCCGTTGGCCAGGGCGAACACCGTGTGGTGGAAGCCGCCGGTGGTCTCGTCCTCGTCGAGGACCGGTTCGGACCCGAACAGAGCCCGGTACCAGCGCGTGCTGCGCTGCAGATCGGACACCGTGACCGCCACGTGCGCGATGGGCGGGAACTCGGCCATGCCAGCCTCCTCGGGAACTGCGCCGGAGGCGGCCGAACCGCCCCTGCGCGGTGGTGGTGGCTCAATGGTGCCGTCCCGCAGCGGTTCGCGGAACCTCCTCGTCACCTCAGCGGATGAGCGGCGGGCCTCCCCAGGGCTGGTCGAGGGCGGTGCGCAGGGCGGTGACGGCGTCCTCGCCGATGCGAGTGGCGAGCTCGCGTTCGATGGCGTCGATGGTGCTCAGCGCCTTGCTGTGCACCCGGTGCCCCTCGTCGGTGACGCGGACCAGGCGGCTGCGGGCCGAGGTGGGGTCGTCGACCTGTTCGAGCAGGCCGATCGCGATGAGCCCGTGGACGGCCTGGTGGACCGACTGCCGAGTGGTGCCGATGCGCCGGGCCAGCTCAGCGACCGACGTGCCGCGGGCGTCGAGGTTGGCGAACACCGCCGCCTGCGCGACGGTGACCGGCTGCTCGCCGGAGTCCCGCATGCTCTGGTCCAGGGCGTCGTCGAACCAGCGCTTGGCGGAGGCCAGCAGCTGCGGCACGTTCGCCGGGGTGTCGTTCATAAAACCACGATCCCATGACGCTCGGTGCGCGAGTGGTGCACGCCTCGCACATTGTCAGGTACCTTGACGTTATGACCATCGAGTTCGCCACGCCCTACCGGAACCGTTCGCAGATCCCGCCGGAGCCGGGGGTCCCCTACTTCATCGAGAAGGGACAGGGCGACCGCGCGCACCTGTTCGGGGACCTGATCACGATCTACGCCGGTGGTGAGCAGACCGAGAACACGTTCAACTTCTTCACCTGCGAGGGCCCGCGCGGCGACATCATCCCCGCGCATTCCCACCCCGACACCTACGAGGTCTTCTTCGTCACCGACGGCGCGATCCGGCTGTTCGTCGAGGAGATCGGCGGCGAGCAGCACGAGAAGCTGCTCACCTCGGGCGATTTCGGGTTCGTCCCGAAGAACTGCCCGCACGCCTACCGGATCGAGCGCCACCACAGCCGCATCGTCGGCGTCGCGGCCGGACCGAGCGGCACGTTCGAGCGCTTCTTCGAGAACCTGGGCACCCCCACCGACGAACCAGGGCTCCCCGCGGAACCGGTCGTCCCGGAGCCGCACAGGTTCGGCACCGCCGGCGAGCACTACGACGTGCACTTCCTCCCGGACCACCAGTGGCGCACCCCGTCGGCCACGTCGCCCTCACAGCCGTGATCCGGGGCGCCCGGGGCTTCGCGGCTCCTGGAGCAGGACGGCTTTAGGGTACGTTTCAAAAGGAATGCAACCAAGACGACCCAAGCTTTGGTAAACGCGACCCACTACGCGTACGTTTCGAAAGGCAGGGGAATTTCGTCTGAAATTGGCGGACCGCACGACGAGAGGAAGCCACGAAAAGAAGCCAATTTCGGACGAAATTGCCCCTCCGCGCCTACCCCAAGCACCCCGCGAAGCGCTCCCAAGGTACCCCCGAGGGGTGGGAAAGTTTTCATGAAAACTGTCCCACCACCCACACGGTGGAACCACAAAACCCCAGATCAACCGCCTCAAGGGCCCTGGAGTCCACCCCACAGACAGACCCCGAGGGGTCTGACAGTTTTCATGAAAACTGCACCCCCCCCACGGGGCTCTTCAGGATCGCTTCGCGGGGTCGAGCTGCTTGCGTGCGGAGTGGCAATTTCTCCAGAAATTGGCTTCGTTTCGTGGTTCTCCTCGCGTTGTGCGGTCCGCCAATTTCAGAAGAAATTGCCACTGCCTTGCGAAACGTACCCGTAGTGGGTCGCGTTTACTGAAGCTTGGGTCGCCTTGGTCGCGTTCCTTTTGAAACGTATCCTTAGTCCAAACTGTCCGGGCAACACGGACATTGATCATGGGCGATTCGAGGAAAAACCGTCCCTTGGCGCGCCGAGCACACCACCACCCCGAATCTCAGAGCGCGTTGAAGCGGGATTGGGTCTTGTCGACTTCGGGGAGGGCTTCGATGACGCTGCCGAGGTGGGTGCGCATGGCGGCCTCGGCGGCGTCGGCGTCGCCCGCGCAGATGGCCTCGATGATGGCCAGGTGCTGCGGCAGCGACACCGAAGGGCGGCCGGGGTGCATGGCCAGGCGGAACTGGTGGCGGACGTTCTGGCCGCGCAGCCTGCCGAGGACATCGGCGGCGATCTCCTGGCCGCTGATCCGCAGGATCAGGGCGTGCAGCCGCTTGTTGATCTCGGAGTAGCCGAGCACGTCACCGGAGGAGACCGCCTGGCGCATCTGCTCGCCGATCTCGCGCAGCTCGGCGTGCTCGTCCTCGGTGGCGCGCTGCGCCGCGCGCGCGGCGCACAGCCCCTCGACGACCATCCGGACCTCGGTGATCTCGATGGCCTCCTGCAGCGACACCGCCCGGACCCGCGCACCCCGGTTCTGGATGCGCTCCACCAGGCCCTCGGTGGTCAGCTGCACCAGCGCGTTGCGCACCGCGGCCCGGCTGGCGCCGAACTGCTCGGAGAGCTCGGCCTCCACCAGCCGCTGGTTCGGCGCGAAGTCCCCGCTGGTGATGGCCGCGCGGATGGCGTCCACGACCGGGGTCTCCTGGCCGATGTCGTCCGGCTTAGCTGTGGTCACTGCGCCTACCCCAGATTGGTGACAATTTTGTGCACCAATTCTAGCTGGCCGCCCGTCCGCCCATCAGCACCGTCCTCACCGGTCGGGATCGGCGAGGAAGTCGAGGACCAGCTCGCTCGTGGCGGGGCGGCCTTCGTGGAAGTAGGCGTGCCGGAGTCCGGGGAGCACCCGGGCGCGGGCGTCGGGGATGCGCTCGGCGATCAGCTCCGCGTTGCTCGCCGGGGTCATCCGGTCGTCGGCGCCGTGCAGCACGAGCGTGCGGGCGCGAATGGCGGTCAGCTGCTCCCAGGCGTCGTGCCGGTTGCTGGCCGCCAGGTGGTGGCGGCGGGCGTGCGGCGGCATGTCCGGGTCGCCGAGCACGCAGCGCGGTCCGTCGTGCTCGGCCAGCCACCCGGGGCTGTACATCAGCTCCAGCAGGGCTCGCTCGGCCGCACCGGGATCGGGCTGGGCGAGGGCGCGGCGGACGTCGGCGTCGCGCTCGGTGGCGCGCGGACCGCCGGGCGAGGTGCAACCGAGCACCAGCCGGCGGACCCGGTCGGGGTGGTCGATGGCGACCCACTGCGCGATCCGCCCGCCCATCGACGTGCCGTAGACGTCGGCGGAGCCGATCCCGAGCTCGTCCAGGACGGCTACCACGTCGGCGGCGAAACCCCGTGTGGAGCAGGGCTCGTCGGGTTTGTCGCTGTCACCGGTGCCCCGGTGGTCGAACGTGATCGTGCGGTGCGCGCCCTCGAAGTCCTCGCGGACGCCGTCCCACCAGCGGTGATCGTTGGCCTGCCCGGCCAGCAGCACCAGCGGCGGACCGGCACCGCCGACCTGGTAGGCGATCCGCGTCCCGTCCTGAGCGCGCGCGAAGCCCTCCGGCATCCGATTCCCTCCCGGTGCTGACCGATCCGGGACGGAACACTACGCACGATCAGCTCACCGGGCGGCTCCGCCCTGGTAGATGCTCGGGGGCTGGCCCGTGAGGCGGCGGAACGCCTCCGCGAAGGCCGCGGGCTTCCGGTAGCCGACCGCGCGAGCGGCGCTGCCGACCGAGGCGCCCGCGGAGAGGTGACCGATCGCGGCGCGGACGCGCACGCGGGTGCGCCACTGGTTGAACGTCAGTCCCGTCTCGGCGCTGAACAGGCGGCTGATGGTGCGCACGCCCGCGTTCACCGCGAACGCCCACTCGTCGAGGTCGCGCGGGTCGGCCGGGTCGGCGATCAGCGCGTCGGCGATGCGCCGGACGCGGTCGTCGGCGGGGATCGGGACGTCGAAGACCGTGTTGGGAACGGGTTCGAGCAGCCCCAGCAGCAGGGATTCGGCGTGCCCGCGCAGCGGTCCGCGCCGCCGGTTCTCGTCGAGGTGCACGATGAGCTCGGCGATGAGCGGGGTGATCGCCACACCGGTGGGTTCGCGCCAGTCGGTGGGGCCGTGGTCGTCGACGAAGATCACCACGCGACCCCGGCCGGGACGGCGGGTCTCCACCGAGTGCAGCACCCCGGCGGGCATCCACATGCCGTGGGACGGCGGGACGAGCCACTCACGGCCACCGGCGTGCACGGCGAAGGTGCCCGATTCGGCCCAGCTCAGCATGTTCCGCCGGTGCCGGTGCTCGCCCGCCATGCCCGGGTCGAGTTCGGGCCGGCCGACGACCACCAGCATCGGGTTGGCCGCTTCGCGGTCATGGATGGCCACCTGCCGCACACCGGCCACCCTACTGTCGGGTCCACCAGGCCGACGCAGGAGGAGCGCATGACACCGGCACGACCCAGGCAGGTCCCGTTCGAGGAGGTCCGGGCCCGCATCGGCGAACCGGACGCGATGATGCGGGGCAAGAAGCAGTCCGAGCTCGACGAGCACCTGCGGCGGTTCATCGCGCACTCGCCGTTCCTGTCGATGGCCACCGCCGACGCCCAGGGCAACGCCGACTGCTCGCCGCGCGGCGACTACCCCGGCTTCGTGAAGGTCCTCGACGACTCGACGCTGGCCATCCCGGATCGCCCGGGCAACCAGATCGCCGACTCCTTCCAGAACCTCGCCACCAATCCCGGTGTGGGACTGCTGTTCTTCATCCCGGGGCTCCCGGAGACCGCGCGGGTCAACGGGTCCGCCCACGCCACCGACGACGCCGAGGTCCTGGCCCGGATGCAGGTCGAGGGGCGCACGCCGCAGCTGGCGATCGTGGTGCGGGTCGAGGAGGCGTTCCTGCACTGCGGGCGCGCGCTGCTGCGCTCGCGGCTGTGGGACCCGGCGAGCCAAGCGCTCGCCGAGGAGATCCCGTCGCCCGGCGAGATCGCCGCCGACCAGTTCGGCCTCGACATCGAACCCGACACCCTGAACTCGATGCTGGAGCACGGCTACCAGCGGCTCTACTGAGAGGTACCGGTGCAGAAGGCACTCATCGACGACATCTCCCCCATCGCCGACGGCGTGGTCGCGCTGACCCTGCGCGGCACCGGCGGACCGCTGGCCGCGTGGGAGCCGGGCGCGCACATCGACCTGACGCTGCCGAACTGGCTGACCCGCCAGTACTCGCTGTGCGGCGACCCGGACGGCCCGGACTACCGGATCGCGGTGCGACGCGAGCGGCTCAGCCGGGGCGGCTCGGAGTACGTCCACGACCACCTGCGGCCCGGCCGGACCGTGCAGATCTCCCTGCCGCGCAACACCTTCCCACTCGTCGAAGCGCGGGAGCACCTGTTCGTGGCCGGAGGCATCGGCATCACGCCGCTCCTGCCGATGCTCAACGCCGCCGCGGCCTCGGGATCCGAGGTGCGGTTGGTCCACTCGGGACGGTCGCTGCCCTTCGCCGAGGAGCTGCGGCGCCGGCACGGCGATCGGGTCCGGTTCGAGCGCCCGGACCTGCCCGCCCTCGCCGCCGGGCTCGGACCGGAGGCGGTGGTGTACTGCTGCGGGCCGGAACCGATGCTGGCCGAGGCCGAGGAGGTGTTCCCGGCCGAGCGGCTGCACGTGGAGCGGTTCCGGCCCCGCACCAGGACTTTCGCGCCGAACACCGCTTTCGAGGCGGTCTGCGCGCGGTCCGGCAGGACGGTCCCGGTCGAACCCGGCGACACGCTGCTGGAAGCGCTGCGCATCGCCGGGATGCCGGTCGCCTCCGGCTGCCGCGAGGGCGTGTGCGGCAGCTGCGAACTGCGCTACCTCGACGGGGAACCGGACCACCGCGACGAGGTCGGCGCCGCCGGGGGACGGCTCTACCCCTGCGTGTCGCGGTCCCTGTCCGACCGGCTCGTGCTGGACCTCTGACCGAGGACCCGGCGCACCACGTGCGGCAGGGTGCCGCCGTGGGTGAGGTAGTCGATCTCGTTGCGGGTGTCCAGGCGCAGCGACAGCTCCCACGAGGCGGTGCCGTTGATCGTCAGCCGAACGGGGTTCAGGCCGACGCTGAGGTCCTCCAGCCCGGTGATCACCAGCTCCTCCTCCCCCGTCAGCGCCAAGTCTCCCGCGGTCGTGCCCGGAGGGAGCTGCAGCGGCAGGACGCCCATGCCGATGAGGTTGCTGCGGTGGATGCGCTCGAAGCTCTCGGCGATCACCGCCCGGACTCCCAGCAGCGCCTGGACCTTCGCGGCCCAATCGCGGCTCGACCCGGCGCCGTAGTTGCGACCGGCCACCACCACGAGCGGAACCCGGTAGGTCTCGGCGGCCTCGTGCACCGGCAGCGCGCGGCCGTCGGCGGCGCGGGCCAGCGCGCCCCGCTGCTCGCCCGCGCCCCGCTGCTCACCGTCGATCAGCAGGTTCCGGGTGGTGGGGTTGGTGAAACCGCCGCGCAGCATCACCTCGTGGTTGCTGCGCCGGGTCGAGTACTGGTTGAGGTCGCGCACCTCGACGCCGCGGTCCCGCAGGTAGTGCCCGGCTGCGCTGTCGGGCGGGATCGCCCCGGCCGGGGAGATGTGGTCGGTGGTCACGTCGTCGCCGAGCAGCAGCAGGACCCGCGCGCCCCTGATCTCCCGGCGCGGTTCCGGTTCGGCCGGCAGGCCGGTGAGGTAGGGCGGGCGGCGGATGTAGGTCGAGTCCGGGGCCCAGTCGTAGCGCACGCCCCCGGAGGCCGGGAGTTCCCGCCAGTGCCGGGTCCCGGTGCGCAGGTCCGCGGTGTTGGCGCGGAACATCCCCGGCGCCACGGACTCGGCGACGACTCGGGCGACCTCCTCGTCGGAGGGCCACAGGTCCCGCAGGTGCACCGGCTTCCCGTCCCCGTCGGTGCCCAGCGGGGTGTCGAGGTCGTGCAGCACCGTTCCGGCCAGGGCGTAGGCGACCACCAGCGGCGGTGAGGCGAGGTAGGCGAGCGAGACCTGGGGGTTGATGCGGCCGCCGAAGTTGCGGTTGCCGGAGATCACCGCCGTCGGGGTGAACCCGTCGTCGACCAGCTCCGAGATCCTCGGGTGCAGCGCTCCGGAGTTGCCGATGCAGGTCATGCAGCCGAACCCGGCGATGTCGAAGCCCAAGGCGCGCAGCGGGTCCAGCAGGCCCGCGCGCTCCAGGTAGTCGGCGACCACCCGGGAACCGGGCGACAGCGAGGTCTTGACCCACGGCTTGCTGGTCAGCCCGCGCTCGGCGGCCCGCCGCGCCAGCAGCCCGGCCTGCACCATCAGGTCGGGGTTGGCGGTGTTGGTGCAGCTGGTGATCGAGGCGATCGCCACCGCCCCGGCGGGCACGTCCTCGCCGAAACCTCCTGCTGCGGAGTCGGTTTCGCCCACCTCGGCGCGGAAGGAGGCGGGCACCTGCGACAGCGGGACGCGCTGGTGCGGCAGCCGGGGGCCTGCCATGCTCGGCTCGACCGCGTCGAGGTCGAGCTCCAGCTCCTCGTCGTAGTCCGGTTCCGGCGAATCGGCGTCGCGGAACAGCCCCTGGGCGCGCAGGTAGGCGGCGACGACCTCGCGGTGCTCGGGTTCGCGGGCGGTGAGCTCCAGGTAGCGCAGCGTCTCGTCGTCGAACGGGAAGAACGCGCAGGTCGCGCCGTACTCGGGGGCCATGTTCGCCACCGCCGCCCGCGCGGCCCACCCCAGCTGCAGGGCGCCGGGGCCGACGAACTCGACGAACTTGTCGACCACACCGTGCGCGCGCAGCAGCTCGGTGACGGTCAGGGCGAGGTCGGTGGCGGTGACCCCCGGCCGCAGCCGTCCGAGCAGGCGCACGCCCACGACCTTCGGGAACGGGATGACGACGGGTTCGCCGACCATCGCCGCCTGGGCCTGCAGCCCGCCGACGCCCCAGCCGACCACGCCGAGCGCGTTGATCATCGGGGTGTGGCTGTCGGTGGCCACCAGCAGGTCGGGGTGCAGCACGCCGTCGTCGTCCCACACCACGCGGGCCAGCGATTCCATGTTGACCTGGTGGATGATGCCGGTCGCCGGGGGCACGACCCGGAAGTTCTGCAGGCTCCCCTGAGCCCACTTGATGAATTCGTACCGCTCGCGGTTGCGGCGGAAGTCGATGGCGAGGTTGTTCTCCAGGGCCGTTCGCGTGCCGTAGTCCTCGACGATCACCGAGTGGTCGACGGTCAGGTCCACCGGGATGGTCGGCCCGACGGCGGCCGGGTCGCCGCCGAGCTCGGCCACCGCGTCGCGCATCCCGGCGAAGTCGGCGAGCGCGGGCAGGCAGGTCGTGTCGTGCAGCATGATCCGGTTCGGGTGCACGGGGATCTCGCAGTCCGGGCCGCGCCCGGTGGCGCGCTCCAGCGCCGCGGGCAGCGCCTCCGGGGCCCGCCGCGCCACGTTCTCCAGCAGGATCCGCGCGGCGTAGGGGATCGCGGTGAGCCGGTCGTGCGGCAGCAGGTGCGACAGCGGCAGGTACCGGTGCGACCGCCCGCCTGCGGCGAGCGTGACCTGGGGGAACGTCGAGACCATGAGCCGATTGTATCAAAATGCATGTTCGCACAATCAATGATGAATGACTGTTGACTTCGTGCTGACGACCTTCGTATTGTTCCGTTCCGCACTTCGCGACAATCTCTCCCGACTTGAGGAGCGGAGCATGACGATCAGCGCGGATCGTTCCCGGCACCCCACCCCCGGCCAGGAGGTGGTGGCGTGACCGCCCGCCGAACCCTCACCCGCATCGGTCTCGCGGCGGCGAGCCTGCTGCTGGTCGGCGCCGGCGTCGGCGAGGCGTACGAGGCCGCCCGGCCCAGCGCCGGGATGCACGACAAGCTGCGGATCATCGCCCCCGCCGCGCCCGGCGGCGGCTGGGACACCACCGCCCGCGAACTCCAGAACGCCGCCCAGGCCAACGACCTCACCGGCACCGGCGAGGTCCTCAACGTCGAAGGGGCCGGCGGCACCATCGGACTGGCGCGCCTGGTCAACCAGCCCGGCGACACCAACACGCTGATGCTCACCGGCACGACCATGCTCGGCGCGGTCGAGATCAACGGCTCCCCCGCCACCGTTCAGGACACCACCCCGATCGCCAAGATCACCGAGGACTTCGACGCGATCGTGGTGCCCGCGAACTCACCGCTGCGCACCACCGCCGACCTCGTGCAGCGCTGGCGCACCGACCCCGGGGCCGTGGCCGTCGGCGGCGGCTCGATCGGCAGCCTCGACCACCTGCTGGCCGGGTCGCTGGCGGGCGCGGCCGGTGTCGGGCCGTCCGACCTCAACTACATCGCCCACTCCGGCGGCGGCGAGATGGTGGCCTCGCTGCTCGGCGGGCACCTCGACGTCGGCGTGGCCAACACCAACGAGATCAGCGACCAGGTCGAGACGGGCGAGCTGCGCGCCCTCGGCGTCGGCGCACCCGAGCGCTCCGGCGACCTCCCGGGCACACCCACGTTGCGCGAGCAGGGAATCGACATCGCGATGTCGAACTGGCGCGGCCTGACCGCCGCACCCGGTCTCGACGAGGCCGACGAGAAGCGGATCCAGGACTACGTCCGGAAGCTGACCGCCACCCCGCAGTGGCGGGACGCGCTGGAGCGCAACAACTGGATCGACGCCTTCCAAACCGGTCCGGAGTTCCAGCGGTTCCTGCGTCAGGACACCGAGAACATCCGCGCGATCACCTCCAGATTGGGGCTGTCATGACGACAACGGCACCACCGGACCGCGACCTGGGCCGACTCGTGCTGCCCGCGCTGGTCCTGCTCGTCGGCGCGGGACTGGTCCTCGGCGGGTTCGACCTGGACCTGCCGCTCAACATCGGCTACCTCGGCCCGCAGTGGTTCCCGATCGGCGTCGGCGGCGCGCTGCTGGTGCTCGGCGTCCTGCTGCTGTTCGACCGACCGACACCGGATACCGAGACCGGTCCGGAGTGGCGGTCTTTCGGGATCGTGGTGGCCACGCTGGCCGCGCACGTCGTGCTGCTGTGGCTCGTCGGCTGGATTCCCGCCGGGATCGCCCTGTTCTGGGGCATCGCGCGGGCGGTCGGCAGCACCCGGGCGCTGTTCGACCTCGGCGTCGCCGCGGTGTTCTCCTGCGCCGTGCAGTTCGGCTTCTCCGCCGGGCTCGGCGTGTCCCTGCCCGTCGGACTGCTGCTGGAGGCGTCGTGACCGAGACCTTCGGCCAGTTGCTGGCCGGCTTCGCCGACGCCCTGACCCCGCTGAACCTGCTGCTGTGCCTGATCGGCGTCGTGCTGGGCACGGCAGTGGGCGTGCTGCCGGGGCTGGGCAGCTCGATGGCGGTGGCGATGCTGGTGCCGCTGACGTTCAAGCTCGAACCCACCGGCGCGTTCATCATGCTCGCCGGGGTCTACTTCGGCGGCCAGTTCGGCGGGTCCACCACCGCGATCCTGCTCAACACCCCCGGTCAGTCGTCGTCGATGGCCACCGCGTTCGAGGGTTTCCTCATGGCTCGCAAGGGCCGTGCCCCGCAAGCGCTGGCCACCGCCGCGATCGGCTCGTTCGTCGGCGGCACCATCGCCTGCGCGGCGGTCGTGTTCTGCGCCCCCTACCTGGTGGACTTCGCGCTGCGCTTCGGCCCGGCCGAGTACTTCGCGCTGGCCGTGTTCGCGTTCGTGGCCACCGCGGCCGTGGTCGCCGACTCGGCGGTGCGCGGGCTCACCGCGCTGGGTCTCGGCCTGGCGCTCGGAGTCGTGGGCATCGACCAGCAGACCGGCGTTGCCCGGTACACGCTCGGTTCCGACGCGCTACTCGACGGCATCAGCGTCGTCGTGGTAACCGTCGGCATGCTCGCGATCGGCGAGGTGCTGCACGTGGCCGCGCGCGGCCGCGAATCCCAACGCCTGCAGGACATCAGCACCGGCAAGCCCTGGCTGGGGCGCTCGGACGTGCGGCGGTCGCTGCTGCCGTGGTTGCGCGGCACCGGCATCGGGCTGCCGTTCGGTGCGATCCCCGCCGGTGGCTCGGAAATCCCCACGTTCCTGTCGCTGGGCTTGGAGCGCCGGTTGGCCGCGCGGCGCGGGCGGTCGGAGTTCGGCGCGGGCGCGATCGAGGGCGTGGCCGCACCGGAGGCCGCCAACAACTCCACCACGGCCGTCTCGCTGGTGCCGCTGCTCGGGCTGGGTCTGCCGACCTCGGCGACCACGGCGGTCATGCTCGGTGCCTTCCAGCAGTACGGGATGCAGCCGGGTCCGCTGCTGTTCTCCGACGAGGGCGAGCTGGTGTGGGCCCTGCTGGCGAGCCTGTTCATCGGCAACGTGCTGCTGCTGGCGCTCAACCTGCCGTTCGCCCCGGTGTGGGCGCGGCTGCTGAAGATCCCGCAGCACTACCTCTACGCCTCGATCGCGGTCTTCGCCACGCTCGGCGCCTACGCGGCGAAGCTGGCGATCTCCGACGTGATCCTGGTCTACGCGGTTGGCCTGCTCAGCTTCCTGCTGCGCCGCAACGGAGTTCCGCTGGCACCGGTGCTGATCGGGGTGATCCTCGGGCCGTTGGCCGAACGGGAGCTGCGCCGCGCGATGGCGCTGGGTCAGGGCGATCCGACGGTGCTGATCAGCAGCCCGATCGCCGCCGCCCTCTACGCGGTGCTGGCCGCGGCCGTGGTGGTGACCCTGCTGCTGCGCCGCCGCGCGAAGACCGCGTGAGCTCGGCCGCGCCGTCGCGGTCCCCCGCGGCGGCGCGGCTAGCATGGCGGCACCAAGCCACGGGAGGGAAGGCATGGCGCCCACCATCGCGATGCAGGTCATCGACCTGGTCCGGCGAGCCGAGCTGGACCGGGGCGCGCACGTGCGCGAGCAGTGGGTGGCCGACTCGCTGGACGTCTCCCGCTCGCCGGTCCGCAAGGCGCTGGCCTACCTGGCCGAGCTCGGGCTGCTGGTGCGCGAGCCCAACCGCGGCTACTTCCTGAACCGCTCGGCCTCCGAACTCGCCCACGTCGAGCTCTCCGCCGACGACGACGTCGAGGAGCGCGCCTACTTCAGCCTCGGCGACGACTACCTCACCGGCCGGTTCGCCGACGAGTTCACCACCGCCGACGTCGCCCGCAGCTACGACCTGAGCCCCCGGCAGGCCGAGCGGGTGCTGGCCCGCATGGAGCGCGAGGACCTGATCCGACGCCGCTCCGGCCGGGGCTGGGAGTTCCAGCAGGTGCTCTCGACCGCCGAGGCGCACGACCAGAGCTACCGGTTCCGCATGATCGTCGAACCGGCGGCGCTGCTCGAACCCGGCTTCACCGTCGACGCCGAGACCTTCGCGCTGCACCGCAAGCAGCAGGAGACGCTGCTGCGCGGTGACGCGCTGCTGCTGCCGCGCGGCGAGCTGTTCCGGGTCAACGCCGAGTTCCACGAGATGCTGGTGGGTTGCGCGGGCAACACCTACCTGCTGGAGTCGGTGCGCCGGGTCAACCGCGTGCGTCGCCTGGTTGAGTACCGCCACCAGGCCGACCGGCAGCGCCTGGTCCACCAGGCCCGCGAGCACCTGGAACTGCTCGACCTGCTGGAGTCCGGGGAGCGCGAGCGCGCGGCCGAGTACCTGCGCGGCCACCTCGACGAGGTGCGGGAGCGCAAGACGCGGCTCGGATAACCCGGTCGTGACGATTTCCCGGCATCGGGGGGCGTTTTCGCCTGAGGGCCGCCAAACTGGTCGGTGAGCCGCACGGACTGAGGGGGCCGTCACTCGATGAACACCGCACAACTCGCCGAACTGCTCGCCCGCGACACCGCCGACGGGATCGGCCAGCAGGTGGTCCGCGCGCTCATCGTGCGCGACGACCGGGCCCTGCTGCTGCGCCGCCCGAAGCACGAGTTCCGGGGCGGGGTGTGGGAGATGCCCGGGGGCAAGGTCGAACCGCACGACCGCGACCTGCTGGCGGCGCTGCGCCGCGAGGTCCACGAGGAGACCGGCCTGGCCGTCACCGGGTTCACCCGCTACCTCGCCGCCCACGACTACATCAACCGCAAGGGCCGCTCCGTCCGCCAGCACACATGGTCGGTGACCGTGAGCGGCGGGAACGTGCGCTTGACCGAGCACGACGCCTACGCCTGGGCGCACGCCCGCGACGCGCGCGCGATCAGCCCGGAGGACCGCGATCTCATCACCCGCCACGCCGGGCCGGGAGGACCACCGCTGTAGCCGTCACTCGAACAGAGCTCGACAGCCCGGTCCGCTCGCCCCAGGATGGAGCGCATCGCTCGCCGCCTGGAGGACGCCGATGTCCGAGGTTCCGCTGATCGAGCTCGACCCGCTGGCCGCCGATCATCACGGCGAGGCCGCCCGGATGCGCGCGGCCGGAACGGTGGTGCGGGTGCTGCTGCCGGGCGGGGTACGCGCGTGGGCGGTCACCGAGCACACCGCGCTGGCCGAGCTCGTCGCCGATCCGCGGGTGAGCAAGGACTGGCGGAACTGGACGGCGGTGCGCGAGGGCGAGATCGCCGACGACTGGCCGCTGATCGGCATGGTCAAGGTGACGAACATGGTCACCGCCGACGGGGCCGAGCACCAGCGGCTGCGCCGCCTGGTCACCCGCGACTTCACCCGCGGACGCGTGGAAGACCTGCGACCTCGGGTTCGCGACGTCATCGCCGGGCTGCTGGACGACCTGCCCCGCCAGGCGACCGACGACGTGGTCGACCTGAGACCGCACTTCGCCTACCCGGTGCCGATGCACGTGATCTGCGAGCTCGTCGGTGTTCCGGTCGAGTGGCGCGCCGAACTGCGGGCGCTCGTCGACAGCCTGTTCCGCACCGACACCACGCCGGAGGAAGTGCTGGCGACCCAGCGGGATCGGCACCGGCTGCTCAACGACGTCGTGGAACTGCGCCGGGAATCGCCGGGCGAGGACCTGACCAGCGCGCTGCTGCTCGCCGGTGAGTCCGACGCGCTCAGCACCGAGGAGCTGGTGGACACGCTGTGGCTGCTGCTCACCGCCGGGCACGAGACGACGCTGTCGTTGATCCTCAACACCACGCGCGCGCTGCTCACCCACCCCGACCAGCTGGAGCTCGCTCGCGCCGGGGCGTGGGCGGAGGCCGTGGAGGAGACGCTGCGGTGGGACGCGCCGATCGGGAACTTCCCGGCCCGCTACCCGCTGGAGGACATCACCATCGCCGGGGTGACGATCCCGCGCGGCGAGGCCATCATCGCGCCCTACAGCGGTGTCGGCCGCGATCCGGAGCACCACGGCACCGGTGCCGGCGTTTTCGACCTGACGCGCGTTCCGGAGCGGCACCTGGCCTTCGGCGGCGGGCCGCACTTCTGCCTCGGCGCGCACCTGGCGCGGCTGGAAGCCGTCGAGGCCGTGTCGGCGCTGTTCGCGCGGTATCCGTCGCTGACGCTCGCCGAAGACGCCCTGCTGCCGGTGCCGTCGTTGTTCAGCAATTCCGTGCAGCGGCTGCCGGTTCACCTGTGACCGATTTCCCACACCGCTCCGGCATTCGTTTGTGAAAACGGGAAAGTCGCAGGCCAGGCGCGTGGCGACCAATTCTGTTCAATTCGAATTCTCCTGCCCGGCAACGCAATGCATTTATGATCGCTCCAGTTTCGCCATCGGAGAGGAGCGGTCGCCCCATGACCACAGTGGACCGAAAGCGCGCCGGGAGGCTCGCGGCCGGCATCGCCGGAGCGGGAGTGCTGCTGCTGGCGCTGCCGCCGGCGATCGCGGCCGCCGACCCGCCCGCGGCGCTGCCCGTCAGCGCCGCCGAGGCCGACGCCAAGTGGCAGCCCGCGTTCGACTACGACGGCGACGGCTGCTACCCCACCCCGGCCATCGGTTCCGACGGCACGATCGCACCCGGTCTGGACACCACCGGCGCGGTGAACGGCAGCTGCCACGACCAGTCCGACCTGGACAACACCAACTCGTACTCGCGCGAGAAGTGCAACAACGGGTGGTGCGCCTACGTCTACGACCTGTACTTCGAGAAGGACCAGGCCGTCGACGGCAGCGGGCTCGGCGGGCACCGCCACGACCTGGAGCACGTCGTGGTGTGGGTGCAGAACGACGAGGCCAAGTACGTCTCGACCTCCGCGCACGGCGACTACTCGACCTACCCGGCCGACCAGGTCCAGTGGGAGGGCACGCACGCCAAGGTCGTCTACCACAAGGACGGCGTGGGCACGCACTGCTTCCGGCTGGCCGGTGCCGACGAGGCACCCGAGAACCACTACGGCACCTGGCAGTACCCGGCGCTGGTGAGCTGGAACAACTGGCCGGACACGGGTCTGCGCGACGCGCTCACCTCGGCCGACTACGGCAGCGCCGGCCTGGCCATCAAGGACGACGCGTTCGCGGGCAACCTGGAGAAGGCCAAGCCCGAAGGGATCCCCTTCGACCCCCACGGCTGATCACGATGGGGTGGGGGAAGTTTTCATGAAAACCTCCCCCACCCCCACCACGGGGACGAAGGTTCCCTTGGTGGGGGTGGGACGGTTTTCATGAAAACCGCGTCATCCCAGGTAGGTGCGGACGGGGAGTCCTCGGACTCCGGGGACGGTGACGAACAGGGCACCTGCTCCGGGGTGCGCGTCCAGGTCGGTATCGACCTGGGACGTCGTGATGTAGAGGTGGTCGAGGTCCTCGCCGCCGAAGGTGCAGGAGGTGACCTTCGGGGTGGGGACCTCGATGATCTCGGCGAGCTCGCCGTCGGGGGTGTAGTGGCGGACGGCCGAGCCGCCCCAGAGGGCGACCCAGACCCCGCCTTCGTCGTCGACGGTGAGACCGTCCGGAGAACCGTCGGCCGGGTCGATGTGCGCGAAAGGCCTTCTGCCGACCAGCTTCCCGTCTTCGAAGTCGAAGACGTCGACCCGCTGGGTCGGGGTGTCGGCGTAGTAGGCGCGGGTCCCGTCGTCGGTCCACATGAGACCGTTGGAGATGCTGATCTCGCTCAGCACGGGTTCGACGCGGCCCTGCGGGTCGAGGCGGTAGAGGGTTCCCGCGCCGGGGGTTTCGGCGTAGGCCATCGACCCGCAGTAGAAGGCGCCGTCCGGGCCGCAGCCGCCCTCGTTCATCCGGACCTCGGCACCGGTCCACAGCTCCGGCATCGGCCGGACGTCCTGCAGCGCGTCGTCGGCCAGCGCGAATCCGCGCTCCAGCGCGAGCACCGCGCCACCGGATTCCCTCGGTCGCAGCGCGGCGGCGACCGAACCGACGTGGTCACGGCGGATCTCGCCGGAGCCGTCGAGGGTGAGCACGTCGCCGACGAGCATGTCCACCCAGCGCAGACCGGGCCAGCGCGGGAACCACACCGGCCCTTCTCCGTGGGCGGCGACGGGCCCGGTGACCTGGTCCAGCACGGGTGAACCTCCGCGTCGCGTCATGGGTGCAGCAGCACCTTCCCGGTGGGCACCGACCGGTCGGCCAGCGCGCGCAGCGCCTGCTCGGCGTCGTCCAGGACGAACTCGTGGGTGATCAGCGGCGCGGGGTCGAGGTGCCCGGTGGCGAAGGCGCGGACCGCGTGCGCCCACGCGCTGGTGGACGCGCCGAACACGGTGTGCACGGTGACCGCGGCACCGACCAGGTCGGCCGGGGCGAGGGGCTCGTGCTCCTCCGGAGCGATGCCGGTGAGCACGGTGCGTCCGCCGCGCCGGGTGGAGCGCACCGCGAGCCGTCCGGTGCCGGAGGCTCCGGCGGCTTCCAGCACGACGTCGAAGCCGCCGTCGAGCTCGTCGGGTGCGCGGAAGTCCGTGGCACCGCAGGCTTTCGCCGGTTCGGCCCGGTCGGCGCGGGGGTCGACGACCACGAGGTGCCCGGCCCCGGCCGCGGCGAGCAGCTGGGTGGCGAGCAGGCCGAGGGTACCGCCGCCGATGACCGCGACGCTCTCCCCCACCCGGAGGTCGGCCTTGAGCACCGCCGAGGCCATGCAGGCGGCGGGTTCGAGCAGCGCGGCGGCGCGCAGGTCGGCCTCGTCGGGTAGCGGGTGCAGCAACCGGGCCGGCAGCTTCAGGTGGTCGGCCCAGGCGCCGGGCTGCGTGAACCCGGTCTCGTCGTACCCGGCCGAGCACAGGCTGGTGTCGCCTTCGCGGCATGCCGTGCACCGGCCGCAGTTCCGGAAGCCCTCCCCCACGACCTTGCGCCCGACGAGCTCGGGATCCGCGCCGTCACCGACGCGCACGACGGTCCCGGACCACTCGTGCCCCGGAACGACGGGGTAGCGAACGAACTCCGCGGGCCGAGTCCCCTGGAACACCTCCAGATCAGACCCGCAAATCCCGGCCCAGGCCACCGCGACGAGCGCCTCACCCCACCCGAGTCCGCCGACCTCCTCCTCAACGACAGCGAGAACCCCAGGCTCCCCGATCCGGACGGCCCGCCCCATCCCAACCCCTTCCACAACGCACGACCCCACCTCGAAACCCTCCCCAACCGAACCCCCGCTGTCCAGAACCCCACCCCACCCCGAACTCCCGGCTCACCGCACCCGGGCACTTCACCTCACGTCTCCGAGCCCTGCCGAGCAACGGCCCTAGCCCGGGCAAACCTCGGAACCGCAGTGCCGCAGTCGGAAGAACCGCAGTACCGCCGTCAGAGGAGCGGGGGTACCGCAGTCGGAGGAGACGGGGGTGGCGTGGTCGGAAGAGCCGGGAGTGGCGTGGTCTGAGGAGACGGGGTGGCGGAGAGGGAGCGAGGTTCAGGGGGTGGGGCGTGGGGTTTTGGTGGGGAGGGTGATTCGGTACTGGGCCATCTTTCGGTAGATGGTGGCTCGGCTGACGCCGAGCTCCCGGGCGGCTTCGCCGACCGTCGTTCCGGGTTCGGTGAGGCAGCGGATGATCTCGTCGCGTTCGACCGATTCCAGGCGGGTCAGGGGCCGTCCCGGGCCGGTGAAGACCTCCGGCGGGAGGTGGTGGAGGTCGACGAGATCGGTCCGGCCGGCCGCTTCGCGGACGACCTGGCGCAGCTGGCGGACGTTCTCCGGCCAGTCGTAGGCGGTGAGCGTGCGCATCGCAGCCGGGGTGAACTCCACGTCGCGGCGCCGCCGCTGCCGGGCGAAGTGCCTTGCGAGGGGCTGGATGTCGTCGGGCCGGAACCGCAGCGCGGGTACCTCCACGACGGTGTCGACGAGCCGCCGCAGCTCCTCCGGCATCTCCTCGGCCGACGACGCGGTGAGCACGTACGGCGCCATCCCCTCGTCCGAGCGCACCTGCTCCAGCAGTCCGGCGAGCTCGCCGGTGACCCACGCGGGCAGCCGGTCAACGCCGGAGATCATCACGCAGGTGCTGTCCTTGCCCAGCTCCGGCGCCCACAGCTCCAGCCACGCCTCGGCGTCGTCGGGCGCGGGCGGGCGCACGCTGAGCACCCGCTCGCGGCGCAGCTCCCGGCGCGCCAGCGAGGCCAGCGCCGTCTTGCCGGTCCCGGCCTCGCCGACGACGGCGACCGCCCGGCCGTTGCGGAACGCCGAGCGGGCCTCGGAGAAGACGTTGCGCCACCCGGGCGTGAGGACCGACGCCTCGGGCGCGCTCATCCGGTCGGCGTAGACGCGGAACACCTCGCCGCGCGGCATCGGGTGCGCGCTGCGCCCGGCACCGCGGGCCAGCATCAGCGCGGTCGTGTTGCCCGCGGCCGACTGGGCCAGCGCCAGCAGCAGCTCGGAGGCGTCCTCCGACCAGGTCGTGAGGTTGACGCTGCCTGCGACGCCACCGCTGACCGGGTCGAGCACCGGGGCGGCCGCGCAGGTGTAGCCGCGCAGTCCGGCGCAGTAGTGCTCCTCGGCGCGCACCAGCGACGGCGCCCGGTCGGCCAGGGCCAGGCCGAGGCCGTTGGTGCCGGCGTTCTCCTCGGCGAAGTAGAAGCCGGGTGCCAGGTGCACGCGGTCCAGCGAGCGGTTGATCGTCCCGTCCTCGCAGATCCGGCTGAGCACCAGGCCCTCCGGATCGGTGATCATCATGCTGACCGGTTCGTTGGCCAGGGTGGCCTGCAGTCCCCGCAGCACCGCGGTCCCGCACTCGTAGAGCAGCGAGCCGGTATCGACCGATCCGGTGAACACCGGACGCATCTCCTCCGCGCTGAGCCCGTACCGGGCGCTGCGCCGCCAGGACGCGCGCAGCCGGGGCGTGACCGAGGTGGGGCAGGCGGAGTCGGGCGCACTCAGGTGCAGGTGCATCTCAAACCTCCAGGTGACGCGACGTTGCGCCGGTGGACCCAGGGTAAGCGCAGGGAGCAAGCCTCCAGGGCGGTCGCGCTGTCTCAAAGTGAGACACGCGAGCGCCGCCGACGGGGCTTGATCGCTCCTACCGTTCCCTCCCGAACGTGCCACAGCTGCCACGTAGCGGAGGACACATGTACAGCAAGGACGGCGAGAACTACTTCATCGTGGACGCCCACGTCGCGCTCTGGGACGCCCGTGCCGACAACCAGCGCAACATCCACGGCAAGCAGTTCATCGACTGCTTCTACGACTACCACCGCAACCTCAGCCCGGAGTCCGAGCACTGGCCCTACGAGGACTTCCTCTACCAGGGCGGCGAGCGGCTGATGAAGGACCTGTTCACCGACGGCTACGTCGACCACGCGATCTTCCAGCCCGCGCTGCTGAGCGCCTTCTACGGCAACGGTTTCGGCCAGACCGAGGAGGCGTTCGCGCTGACGCGGGAGCACCCGGACAAGCTGACCTACAACCACTGCTTCGACCCGCGTTTCGAGCAGGCCGGTCTGGACCAGCTCAAGCGGGACGCCGAGCGCTTCGACCTCAAGGGCGTCAAGCTCTACACCGCCGAGTGGCAGGGCGACTCGCGCGGCTACAAGCTCGACGACCCGTGGTGCATCAAGTACCTGGAGGCGTGCCAGGAGCTGGACATCCGGAACATCCACATCCACAAGGGGCCGACGATCCGGCCGCTGGACCGCGACGCCTTCGACGTCGCCGACGTGGACAAGGTCGCCACCGACTTCACCGACCTCAACTTCGTGGTGGAGCACTGCGGCCTGCCGCGGCTGGAGGACTTCTGCTGGATCGCGGTGCAGGAGCCCAACGTGCACGCGGGCCTGGCGGTGGCGATGCCCTTCATCCACTCGCGCCCGCGCTACTTCGCCCAGATCATCGGCGAGCTGCTGTACTGGCTGGACGAGGATCGCATCCAGTTCTCCAGCGACTACGCGATCTGGACGCCGAAGTGGCTGATCGAGCAGTTCGTGGACTTCCAGATCCCGGAGGACATGCAGGGCGAGTACGCGCCGCTGACCACCGAGCAGAAGCGCAAGATCCTCGGCCTCAACGCCGCCCGCATGTACGACATCCCGGTTCCGGCGGAGCTGGACGTGGCCGAGAAGGCGGGTGTCTGAGATGGCCGCCGAACTGCGCACCGCCGCGTGGGAGGCGCTGCACCAGGTCATCGATCCGGAGCTGGACGAGCCGGTGACGGACCTGGGGTTCGTGCGCTCGCTGGAGGTGAGCGAGGCGGGCGAGGTCGAGGTGCACCTGCGGCTGCCCACCTCGTTCTGCGCGCCGAACTTCGCCTACCTGATGGCCTCGGACGCCAAGGACGTGCTGCGCGCCCTGCCGGGCGTGACGGGCGTGGTGGTCGAGCTCGACGACCACCACGACTCGACGCTGATCAACACCGGTCTGGCCGCCGACGCCGGGTATCGCGACACGTTCCCGGGCGAGGCCGACGAGGACCTGGAGGAGCTGCGGGCGACGTTCCGCCGCAAGGCCCACGCGGCGGCGATGGAGCGGGTCCTGACCCGGCTGCTCAAGGCCCGGCCGGAGCTGGCCGAGGAGGACCTGCACGCGATCACCGTCGCCGACCTGCCCGACGAGGCGGCGACGCGGTCGCTGCTCGACCGCCGCGCGGCGGTCGGGTTCGCGACCGGGCCCGAGGCCCCGGTGCTGGTCGACGACGAGGGGCGGCCGTGCTCACCGGAGCAGGTGCCGTTCCGGTTGCGCTTCGCCCGGGCGACGCGCATCTCGGTGGAGGGCAACTCCCACTTCTGCCGCGGGCTGCTGCGCACCCGCTACCCCGATTCCGCCAATCCCGCGCCCGGGGCGGACCAGACGCCGCGGGCGATGTCTTCGGAAGGACGAGCGTCATGAGAGCAGTGCAGGTCGTCGGCTACCACGAGCCGATGCGGTTGACCGAGGTCCCGGTTCCGGAGCCGACCGGGCCCTACGACGTCGTGGTCAAGATCGGCGGCGCCGGGGTGTGCCGCACCGACATCCACATCCTCGAGGGGCAGTGGGCGGAGAAGTCCGGCGTGGAGCTGCCTTACACGATCGGGCACGAGAACGCGGGCTGGGTGCACGCGGTGGGCAGCGCGGTCACCAACGTCTCCGAGGGTGACAAGGTGATCGTGCACCCGCTGGTGACCTGCGGGTTGTGCCGGGCGTGCCGGTTCGGCGACGACGTGCACTGCGAGCAGTCGCTGTTCCCGGGCATCGACACCGCGGGCGGTTACGCCGACTACCTCAAGACCTCGGCGCGCAGCGTGGTGCGCATCGACGACTCGCTGGAGCCGGCGGACGTAGCGGCGCTGGCCGACGCGGGTCTGACCGCGTACCACGCGGCGGCCAAGGCGGCCCGCAAGCTGCGCCCGGGCGACAAGTGCGTGGTGATCGGCGCGGGCGGGCTCGGCCACATCGGCATCCAGGTGCTCAAGGCGATCTCGGCCGCGGAACTGGTGGTGCTGGACCGCAACCCGGAGGCGGTGAAGCTGGCCGCCGACATCGGCGCCGACCACGGCGTGGTCGCCGACGGCACGCACGTCGAGCAGGTGCGGGAGCTCACCGGGGGCCACGGCGCGGAGACCGTCATCGACTTCGTCGGCGAGGGCGGCGCGACGTCCGAGGGCGTGCGGATGCTGCGTCGCGCCGGGGATTACCACGTGGTCGGTTACGGCGAGAACATCGACGTGCCGACGATCGACATCATCTCCACGGAGATCAACTTCATTGGCAACCTGGTCGGTTCCTACAACGACCTGTGCGAGCTGATGGTGCTGGCCGCCCAGGACAAGGTCCGGTTG
This sequence comes from Saccharopolyspora sp. ID03-671, assembly GCF_045278815.1. Classification (NCBI taxonomy): domain Bacteria; kingdom Bacillati; phylum Actinomycetota; class Actinomycetes; order Pseudonocardiales; family Pseudonocardiaceae; genus Saccharopolyspora; species Saccharopolyspora sp. ID03-671. Next base: position 226,499 of record NZ_CP134054.1, on the reverse strand, counting down.
CACACCAGCAAGTACCCGCTGGAGCGCTTCCAGGACGCCCTGGACGACCTCGACGCCGGCCGCATCCGGGGCCGCGCGATCCTGACCCCCTGACCTGGAGGAACACCGATGATCTTCATCACCGCGAAGTGGCGCATCAAGCCGGAGCACGCCGAGGCGTGGCCGGAGATCGCGCGGACCTTCACCGAGGCCACCCGCTCCGAGCCGGGATGCCTGTGGTTCGACTGGTCCCGCAGCCTGGCGGACCCCACCGAGTACGTGCTGGTGGAGGCCTTCCGCGATGACGAGGCGGGCTCGGCGCACGTCACCTCGCAGCACTTCCACGACGCGCGGAAGGAGCTGCCGCCGTACCTGGCGGAGACCCCGCGCATCATCAACGCCAAGATCGACCAGGACGACTGGTCGCAGCTGGGCGAGATGTCCGTGGACTGAAGGCACCGGGGAGGTGTGCTCGGGCACACCTCCCCGGAACCAGATCGTTTCTCTCGCTAAGGTCTACGGTCTGGACCATGCTCGGATCGACGATCACGCGCACCCCGAACCGCTGGCTGATGCTGGCGATCTCGATGTTCGCGCAGCTCGCGGCGACGGTGTTCACCAACGCCGCACCCGCGCTGATCCCGAACCTGCACTTCGAGCGCGGGCTGTCGCTGTCGCAGGCGGGCATGATCGCCGCCGCTCCGCTGGCCGGGACGATGTGCACGCTGATCATCTGGGGCGCGATCGTCGACCGCATCGGCGAGCGGATCTCGCTGCTGATCGGGCTGAGCATGCTGGCGGTCAGCGCCGCGGCGGCCGCGCTGGCCGGATCGCTGGTGTGGCTGGCGGTGCTGCTGTTCGTCGGCGGCGCGGCCGGGGCCAGCTCGAACTCGGCCAGCGGCCGCGTCGTCTCCGGCTGGTTCCCGCCGCAGCGGCGCGGCATGGCGATGGGCATCCGGCAGACCGCGCAGCCGCTGGGCGTGGGCCTGACCGCCGTGCTGGTGCCGAACCTCGTCGAGGCCCGGGGGCTCACGGTCACGCTGCTCACCGTCGCCGGCGTGTGCGCGGTGGCCGCGGTGCTGGTGGCGGCGTTGATCCTGGACCCGCCGAGGCCGTCGGTGGCCGAGGCCCGCCGCGACGGCCACAGCGACAACCCCTACCGGGGCGACCGGCGGCTGCTGCGCATCCACGCCGTCTCGATCGCGCTGACCGTGCCGCAGCAGACGGCCTGGACGTACATGCTCGTCTGGCTGATCGCCACGCAGCACTGGAGCACCGCGGCCGCCAGCGCGCTGGTCGGCGCCTCGCAGCTGTGCAGCGCGCTGAGCCGGGTCGGCGCCGGGATCTGGTCGGACCGGATCGGCAGCCGGTTGCGGCCGATCCGCTACTTCGCCTTCGGCTCGGCGATCGCGATGGGCGGGCTGGCCGCCCTGTCGGGCACTCCCCTGGCCCTGACCTTCATGGTCGTGGCCTCGATCGTCGCGGTCGCCCACAACGGGCTGGCCTTCACCGCGGTCGCCGAGATCGCGGGCCCGCACTGGAGCGGCCGCGCCATGGGCGCCCAGAACACCGGCCAATCACTCACGGCCACCGCCGTCCCGCCGATCATGGGCGCGGTCATCGCCGCCGCCGGCTACCCGATCGCCTTCGCCATCGCCGGCTGCTGCGCCCTGCTCGCAGTCCCGGTGGTCCCCACCGCACCACCCCGCTCCCCCGAACGAGTCACCACATAACCCCCTCACCTGCGAATTTCCCCACCCCGTGTCGAAAACCCCGGTTTTCACGCGTCAAAAACCGCTGTTTTCGTCGCGTGAAAACCGGGGTTTTCGACATGACGCGCCCTGCGGAGCGCGTCAGGGGGTGGTCCGGGGTGGGTCGGTCTTGAGGGCCTGTTGGGATTCGAAGAGGGCCATGACGCCCGGGTGGTCGCCCTCCGGCCAGGTGTGGGGGCGCCAGAGGCCGGACTTGAGGAGGGCCCGGCCGCAGTGGACGAACAGCTCCTCGACCGTGACCACGACCGCCAGCTCCGGGGGTGTGCCCTTGACGGCGAGGTCGGCCATGAAGGGGGCCGAGCGGACGACGGTGGCGGTGCCGTTGACGCGCAGCACGTGGGTGACGCCGGGGATCATGAACAGCATCCCCACCTGCGGGTTCTCCAAGATGTTGTGCAGCCCGTCCACCCGGCGGTTGCCGGGACGCTCGGCGTAGGCCAGCGTCTTGCCGTCGTCGAAGACGACGACGCTGCGGGCGGTGTCACCGCGCGGCGAGACGTCGAGCCTGCCGTCGGCGCCGGTGGTGGCCACGAGGAACAGCCGCGACCGCTCGATGAAGCCGCGGCTGACGCCGTCGATCCCGGAGACCACCTTCTCGGCGATCTCCGGGTGCGGCGGTTCGACGATCTCGCGGAGCTGCGCCGCCGAGGTGACGTGCTCGGCCTCGGCCGGGTCCCACGAGGTCACGCGTCGTTCTCCTTGCCGGTCGGGGTCGATCAGCCCTGCTTGGCCTGCTCGATGAGCGGGACGACCTTGTCGACCGCGTAGGACATGCCCGCCGCGGTCCCCGCCGAGAACGCCTGGGTGGCCTGCTCGTCGTGCAGCACCACCGAGCGGCCTTCGCGGACCGAGGGCACCTGCTGGAACATCTGGTCGCGGTCGATCTCGGAGGCGGCCAGCCCGATCGGGAACATCACGGTCAGGTCGGCGTTGAACAGGTCCATCCGCTCCGGGGAGACGCTGACGAAGAAGTTGCTCCCGGCCACCTGCTGCACGGCGGGCGACTGGCGGAAGCCCAGCCGCTCCATGAACTCCAGCCGGGACCCGCCGTTGACGTAGGCGCCGTAGGAGCCGACCATCTTGGCGCCGACCGCGACGGTCTTGCCCGCCCACTGCGGGTGCGCGGCGGCGGCCTGCTGGAACTTGCCCTCGAGGTCGGCCTTCTGCTGCGCGGCCTCCGCCTGCTTGCCCAGCGCCTTGCCGACCATGTCGAGCTGCTGGTCCCAGGTGGTCAGGTAGGACTCGCCGCCGCCCTCGGGGATGCTCACCACCGGCACGCCGAGCCGGTTGAGCAGGTTGTAGCGCTCCTTGTCGCCGCTGGCGCGGGTGTCGAGGATGAGGTCGGGCTGCAGGGCCGCGACGCTCTCCATGTCGACCTCCATCGTGCCGAGCATCTTCGGCGGCGTGGTGTAGCGCTTGTCGGCGGGGATCCACGGCGGGACGCCGTCCCCGCCGACGGGCAGCCAGTCGGCGGCGCCGACCGGTTGCACTCCCAGGCTCAGCGCCGTTTCGGCGTCGCCCCAGCCGAGCGCGACGACGCGCTGGGGACGCTCGGGGACGGTGACGTCACCGAACGCGGTCTTGATGGTGACCGGGAACTGACCGTCGGCCGATCCGGCCGCGGGCTGCTCCCCCTCGGGACCGGCTGCGCCGCAACCGGTCAGGGCGATTCCCAGCAGGACCGTCATGATCAGTCCCAGGGTCCGCATCCAGCGCATGTCCACACCTCACTCGTACTTAGGTGCGCCTAACTTAACCAACCCTCAGTGCGGCGTCCAGGGCGGGCCCTACCGAGCGTCACCGACCTTCGTCACATTCGTCCGAACTGGACGGCCGGCGAACTGGATAGCCGGGGGCATGAGCAACTTCACGCGCGCTCGCGCGTTGAGCTTCACGACGGTCGGGAGCTGCGGAAGGACGCGAGATGGACAGGCTCAACGGCAAGCGCGTGCTCGTCACGGGCGGAGCGTCGGGGATCGGGCGGGCCAGCGTGCTGCGGCTGCTCGACGAGGGTGCCCGGGTGCTCACCACCGACATCGACGAAGCCGGGCTGAAGGAGACCGCCCGGCTCGCCGCCGAGGCCGGGACCTGCGACCGGCTGGGCACGCTGCCGCTGGACATCGCCGCCGAGGACGCCGTGGACTTCACCGTCCCCGCCTGCGCCGAGCAGCTCGGCGGGCTGGACGTGCTGGTCAACGCGGCCGGAACGCTGCACACGGCGCGCACGCACGAGTGCTCGCTGGAGCTGTGGAACCGGATCCTGGCCGTCAACCTCACCGGCACGTTCCTGGTCACCCGAGCCGCGTTACCGGCGCTGCTGGCAACCGGCAACGGCGTGGTGATCAACTTCAGCTCGACGTCGGCGAACTTCGCCCACCCGTACATGGCGGCCTACGCGGCCAGCAAGGGCGGCATCCAGTCCTTCACCCACGCGATCGCCCTGGAGTACGCCAAGCAGGGCCTGCGCGCGGTGTCGCTGGTCCCGGGCGGGATCCGCAGCGGCATCACCGAGACCACCGCCGACAAGCTGCCCGCCGACACCGACTGGGACCTGTTCACCAAGCTCTCCCCCGCCCTGGGCAGCGGCTTCGCCCCGCCGGAGCACGTCGCAGGCGTGGTGGCGATGCTCGCCTCCGACGACGGCGCCTTCATCACCGGCACCGAGATCCGCGTCGACGGCGGCACCCACCAGTAGGCGACCAACCCGTTAGACTCGATCTCGAGCCGGTCGCCACATGTGGCCGTGAGGGAATCCGGTCGGAAGCCGGAGCTGACGCGCAGCGGTAGGGGTGACGGGCGAACCCGAGCCACTGGATCACGGATCCGGGAAGGCGGTTCGCCCGGCGGAGCCCGAGCCCGAAGACCTGCCGGCTCCCCGGAGCCGCACCCGGTTCCGGGAATCGGCCGACCGGGTCTCGCGCATGGGCCCGGGGTGAGGATTTCCGCACGACGTGTTCCGACTCTGGACGCGCACGAGCTCGATGCTGCTCTGCGCCGCCGCTCTCGCCGCCTGCTCCGCACCTGCTACGGAGTCCGCTCCGCCGCGGGTGACGATCCCCAACTGCGACACCGAGGTCGCGGTGTCCGAACCGCCGAAGCGGGCGGTGAGCCTGAACCAGTCGACCACCGAGATCATGCTCTCGCTCGGCCTGGCCGACCGGATGGTGGGCACCGCGACCTGGACCGACCCGGTCGACCCGGCGCTGGCCGCCGACAACGCCCGGGTGCCCAGGCTCTCCGACAACAACCCGTCGTTCGAGTCGGTGCTGGCCACCGAACCGGACGCGGTGCTGGGCGCTTACCGAGCGGTGTTCACCGACGAGGGCGTGGCCTCCCGCGAGCGCTTCGCCGAGCTCGGCGTTCCGACCTACCTCTCGCCCTCCAACTGCCTGCCGGAGGAGGCGCCGCTGGGCGAGCCGGTCGAGCTCGACGACATCTACCGCGAGGTCCGCGAGATCGCGGCGATCTTCGACGTCACCGATCGGGGCGAGGCGCTGGTGGCGCAGCTGCAGCAGCGGGTCGCCGCCGCGCGGGCCAAAGCCGTTGCCGCGCAGGACACTTCGGTGCTGTTCTGGTTCGCCCGCACCGAATCCCCCTACGTGGCGGGCTCCACCGGTTCACCGGCGATCATGACCCGCGCACTGGGGGTGCGCAACGCCTACGACGACGTGACCTCGATGTGGCCGCAGGTGTCGTGGGAGGACGTGCTCGCCCGCGACCCCGACCTGCTGGTGCTGGGCGATCTCACCCGCGACGGCGAAGGCGATTCCCTCGCGGCCAAGCAGGAGTTCCTGCGCACCGACCCGGCGATGTCGCGGCTGCCCGCGGTGGCCGCCGGCGACTGGATGCCGATGACCGGCACCGAGATGAACATCAGCCTGCGCACCATCACCGGCATCGAGCGGCTGGCCGACCGGCTCGCCGAGCTGGAGCGCAGGTGAGGACCGGACGGGTGCGCGCTCCGCTGATCGTGCTGGCCGGGATCCCGGCGCTGCTGCTGTCGATCGCGGTGGCGGTCACCCTCGGTCCGGCGCCCCTCTCGGTCACCGACGTGGCCGGGGTCGTGGGCGCGCGGCTCGGTCTCGGCGAGACCGACGTCTCGCGGATCGGGCAGGGCATCGTGTGGCAGCTGCGATTGCCCCGCGCGGTGCTGGCCGCGATCTGCGGCGCCGGTCTCGGGATGTGCGGGGCGGTGCTCCAGTCGTTGCTGCGCAACCCGCTGGCCGACCCGTTCCTGCTGGGCGTGTCGGCCGGGGCCTCGACCGGCGCGGTGCTGGTGGTGATCCTCGGGCTCGGCGCGGGCGCGATCGGGCTCACCGCCGGCGCCTTCGCCGGGGCGCTGGTGGCGTTCGCGCTGGTGCTGACCCTCGGCTCGCTGGCGGGCGGCACCACCACGCACCTGGTGCTGGCGGGAGTGGCCGGGACGCAGCTGTTCTCGGCGCTCACCTCGTTCGTGGTGATCACCTCCGCCGACGCCGAGCAGACCCGGGGAGTGCTGTTCTGGCTGCTGGGCTCGCTGTCCGGCGCGCGCTGGAACGACGTCGCGGTCTCGGGCGCCGTGTGCGCGGTGTGCCTGCTGGTGTGCCTGGCGCGCGCAGGTGCGCTGGACGCCTTCGCGCTGGGCCACGACACGGCGGCCGCGCTGGGCGTCAACGTCGCCCGATTGCGGATCGTGCTGCTGGTGGTCACCGCCCTGCTGGCCGCCACGCTGGTGGCCGCGGCCGGGGCGATCGGGTTCGTCGGCCTGGTCCTGCCGCAGGCCGCCAAGCTCGTCGTGGGACCGCGCCACCGCGCGTTGCTGCCGGTCACGGCCGTGCTGGGCGCGATCCTGCTGGTGTGGGTCGACGTGCTCGCGACGACCGTCGCCGCGCCGCAGGAGGTTCCGGTCGGGGTGATGACCGCGCTGGTCGGCGTCCCGGCTTTCGCGATCCTGCTCGCCCGGCGCGGCCGAACCTCGTGACCATCCCGCGCGACGCCACCCTCTTCCCCTAGGCTGCGGTTGATGGAGGCGAACAGAGTGCGATGGGGCGTGCTCGGCTGCTCCGCGATCGCCGAGCGGCGGGCCCTTCCCGCGCTGCACGACACCGACGGTTCCGAGATCACCGGCGTGGCCAGCCGCACCGCGGCCCGCGCGGAGCGCTTCGCCGCCGAGCACGGCGGCACCGCGATGACCTACGAGCAGCTGATCGACTCCCCCGACGTGGACGCGATCTACCTGTCGCTGCCGAACTCGCTGCACTTCGACTGGACGAAGCGCGCGCTGCACGCAGGGAAGCACGTGCTGTGCGAGAAGCCGATGACGGTCTCGGCCGAGCGCACCGACGAGCTGGTGGCGCTGGCCGCCGAGCGCGGCCTGGTGCTGCGGGAGAACTTCGCGTTCCTGCACCACCCGCAGCACGACGTGGTGCGCGAGCTCGTCGCGCGCGGACGCCTGGGCCGCCTGCGCACCTTCAGCTCGGCGTTCGGCATCCCGTCGCCGAAGCCCGGCGACATCCGCTACGACCCCGCGCTGGGTGCCGGGAGCCTGCTCGACGTCGGCGTGTACCCGATCCGGGCGGCGCAGCTGATGCTCGGCGACGGGCTCACCGTCGCGGGTGCGACGCTGCGGGTGGATTCCGAGACCGGTGTGGACATGGCCGGGCACGCGCTGCTGGTGTCGGAGAACGGCGTGTTCGCCGACCTGGAGTTCGGTTTCCAGCACAGCTACCGCTCGCGCTACGCGCTGTGGGGCGACGCGGCCCGGCTGAGCCTGGAGCGCGCGTTCACCCCGCCCGCCGAGCACCGGCCGCTGCTGCGCCTGGACGAGCAGGACCACGCCGAGGAGTTCGTGCTCGACGCCTCGCACCAGTTCCGCGACTCGCTGGCGTCCTTCGCCGCCGCCGTCCGCGACGGGCGCTCGGCGGAGGACGAGCGGCCGTGGTTGCGGGCCGCGCGCGAGACGGCGCGGCTGGTCGAGGCCGTGCAGGGCGTGGCGGTGCGGGTCAAGCAGCGGGGCGCGATCCCGTCCTGAGTGGACCGAAAAATCGCCCAAAGCGGGTGAACCTCACACTCTTTCGCCGCGTGAGTGGTTGAACCGGTCACGTAGCTACAACTGTCCTGGGCACGACCTCGACACCCCGCGAGCCCCCTGCTTACGGTTCGTCCCCACCGTGTCACCTTGGCCGTTCTAGGAGGATGGACAGTGCCTCGTACCGGGCTGCTGCGGACCAAGTCCGTGGAGCAATCGCGCGCCGACACCGATGAACCGGACACCCGGCTGCGCAAGAACCTGTCTGCTTTCGACCTCGTGATGTTCGGTGTGGCCGTCACCATCGGCGCCGGCATCTTCACCATGACCGCTCGGACCGCCGGGAACATCGCCGGTCCCGGTGTGGCTCTGTCGTTCGTGATCTCGGCGGTCGCGTGCGGGCTCGCCGCGCTGTGCTACGCGGAGTTCGCTTCCACCGTGCCCGTCGCGGGCAGCGCTTACACCTACTCGTACGCGACCTTCGGCGAGTTCGTCGCCTGGATCCTCGGGTGGGACCTGCTGCTGGAGCTGGCGCTGGGCTCGGCCGTCGTTGCCAAGGGCTGGTCGGAGTACCTGCAGGAAGCCCTCGGCCTGCTGGGAATCCAGGCGAAGACCACGGTGCCGCTGGCCGGGTTCGACTTCGACTGGGGCGCGGTGGTGCTCACCCTCGCGCTCACCGTCGTCCTGGCCGTGGGCATCAAGCTCTCCGCACGGGTCACGCAGGTCATCACCCTGGTCAAGATCGCCGTCGTGCTGCTGGTGATCTTCGCCGGGCTGCGCTGGATCGACACGGCGAACTACCGCCCGTTCATCCCGGAACCCACCGGCGGCGGTTCCGGTGGCGGCGGACTGGATCAGTCGCTGTTCTCGCTGATCCTGGGCGGCTCGACGAGCAACTTCGGCGTGTTCGGCATCTTCGCCGGTGCGGCCATCGTCTTCTTCGCCTTCATCGGGTTCGACGTCGTTGCCACCACGGCCGAGGAGACCCGCAATCCGCAGCGCGACATGCCGCGCGGCATCATGGGCTCGCTGGCCATCGTGACCGTGCTCTACGTCGCCGTGGCCCTGGTCGTGACCGGCATGGTGTCCTACAAGGAGCTGGCCACCAAGCCCGACGGGACCAAGGCCACCCTCGCCACCGCGTTCACCCACCACGGGCAGACCTGGACGGCGAGCTTCATCATCATCGGCGCGCTGGCCGGTCTGACCACCGTGGTCATGGTGCTGATGCTGGGTCAGATCCGCGTGCTGTTCGCGATGGGCCGCGACGGCCTGATCCCGCGCGCGCTCGCCAAGACCGCTCCGGCGACGGGCACGCCGGTGCGCGCCACCGTCCTGGTCGGCATCTTCGTCGTCATCGCCTCCGGTTTCTTCCCGGCCAGCAAGCTGGAGGAGATGGTCAACGTCGGCACGCTGGCGGCGTTCATCATGGTCTCGGTGGGTGTGGTCATCCTGCGCAAGACCAGGCCCGACCTGCCGCGATCGTTCCGCACCCCGCTGGTGCCGCTGGTCCCGATCCTCGCGGTGCTCGCGTGCCTGTGGGTGATGGTCAACCTGACCGCGATGACCTGGGTCCGGTTCCTGATCTGGATGGCCGTCGGCCTGGTGCTCTACTTCGCCTACGGCTACCGGAAATCCCGGATGGCCGAGGCGGAGCGGGCGCAGGCCGCGGAAATCGCCTAGCAGCGCGAACGGCAGCGGGCGCCCTCATCGCGGTGGGGGCGCCCGCTCGCGTTCGGCCGGTGGTCGCTCGGACGGCGAACCTCCGCTTGATACCTTGGTTAAGTCACCCGACTTAACCCGAGGAGCTGCATCGTGCCCACGCGTTCCGCCGGTTTCGGCGCCCCGAGCAGTGAGCGGTGGCGGATGCGCAGGCTCAACGAGCCGAGCCCGCTGTGGGGTTCCAACGGCCTCACCTTCGGCCCCGACGGGCGGCTGTACGTCGCGCAGTTCCTGGCCGGGCAGATCAGCGCCGTCGACGTCACCACCGGTGCGGTGGAGGTCGTCGTCCCGCCGGACGGGCCCGTGCAGGGGCCCGACGACCTGGCCTTCGGCTCCGACGGGTCGATGTACATCGCCGACATCACCCCGCAGCGGGTGTGGCGGCGTTCGCCGGACGGCGAGTTCACGCTGCTGTCGGAGGAGATCCTGGTGCCCAACGGCATCACCTGCGTCGGCGATCGGTTGTTCGTCAACGAGATGCGCCCCGGCGGGCGGGTCGTGGAGCTGCTGCCCGACTCGGGCGAGACGATCGTGCTCGCCGAAGGGCTGGCGATGGGCAACGCGATGCAGCAGGGCCCGGACGGCTCGCTGTACTACCCGCACATGATGACCGGGCAGGTCTGGCGCGTCTCCCCCGACGGCGGTGCGCCGCAGGAGGTCGCCGACGACGTGCACGAGCCGGTCGCGGTGCGCTTCGACCACGACGGCGCGCTGATCGTGCTCTCGCGAGGCGTCGAGGGGATCGTGACCCGCATCGATCCCGACACCGGGCGGCGCGGCATCATCGAGACCGGTGTGGCCGGGATGGACAACGCGGCGTTCGACCGGGAGAACCGGATGCTGGTGTCGAGCTTCGGCAGCGGCGGCGTCACCCAGGTCGACGCCCTGGGCACCCGGACCGTCGTCGGTCGCGGCTTGCACGGCCCGTTCGGGGTGACCGCCGACGAGGCGGGCCGGGTCTACGCGGGCGACCACTTCCGCCTGGCCGACGGGGATCTGGTGACCGGCGACCTGATCCAGCCCGTCACCGGCGGCGCGCATCACGGCGTCGCCGCGGCCGGCGGGCTCGTGCACGTCACGTCGATGCACGGCGACGTCCGCACCTTCGACCCCGCGACCCGCGAGGTCCGGCTGCGCGCCAAGGGACTGTCCGAGCCGACGGGCATCGCCGCGACCGATGACGGGCTGCTCGTGGCCGAGTCCGGTGCGGGCCGCGTGATCCACCTCGACGCCGACGACGCGCTCACCGTCATCGCCGAACTCCCCCACCCCGTCGACATCGCGGTCGACGCGGACGGCCACCGCTACGCCTCCGACGACGCCCTGGGCGCGGTCATCCGGCTCGACGACTCCGAGTCCATCGTGGACGGACTCGACCAGCCCCAAGGCATCGCCCTCCTCGAAGACACTCTCTACGTCGTCGAGGTCGGCACCCGGACCCTCCTCGCCATCACCCTCACCACCGGCGCCATCCGCACCGAGGCCACCTCCCTCCCCGTCGGCCTACCCCCGGGCGTGCACCGCGAAGACCCCGACCCCACCCTCTTCCCACCAGCCCGCCCCCGCCCCTTCGCGGGCCTGGCCACCACCCCGGACGGCAACCTCCTCCTCGCCGCCAACGGAGAAGGCACCGTCCAACTCCTCACCCCGCGCTGACCCACCCGCCAAAACCCCCGTATTCGCGGTGTCGAAAACCGCAGTTTTCGTGCGTCGAAAACTGCGGTTTTCGACGCGTGAAAACCGCGGTTTTCGACCCGAGGACACCTCGACCGGGCTCAGACCGCCCCGGATGTCGCTGTCGACGGTGGGGCGCCGCACTGGGTTCCGAAGGGCCGCAACGTCACCCGGGACAGTTTTAGCCATAACTGTCCGGACAAAACGGACATTGATCATGGGTGATTATGGCTAAAACTGTCCGCTGGTGAGGAACGCGCCCTTCGGGAGGGTCACTGTGGAGGGTGGGCATCCGGTCGCCTGGGATGCTTGAGCGGAGGGTGTGGACTCGTTATCGAGGGGAATCGGTGTGATGTCTGAGCACGACACTTACATCGCCGGGGTTTCGGAGGAGCTCAGGCCGCTTCTGGAGCACGTGCGGACTCAGCTTTCGAGTGCGCTTCCGGAGGCGGAGGAGGTCGTGAAGTACAACATGCCCGGGTTCGAGGTGGGCGGTTCGATCGTTGCCGGTTACGCCGCGTTCAGCCGGCAGTGCGGGCTCTACCTCTCGCCCGTCGCCATCACGGCGCTGGCCGATGACATCGCCGCCGCCGGCCTCAAGGCCAGCAAGACCGGGGTCACCTTCTCGCCGCGCAAGCCCATCCCGGACGCGCTCGTTCGAAGCCTCGCCGAGGCGTCGCGCGACGACCTCGGACTCTGAACGTCCCCGGGGGCGAACTACTTGTCGAAGCGTCCTGCCTTGAGCGCGCCGAGGAAGGCGCTCCACTGCGAGCTCGTCGTCGTGAAGTAGCCCGCGGCCCGGTCCTTGGTGTCGCGGACCGCGGCCCCGGAGCGCGCGGCGCGGCCGACCTCGACGCAGTTGTCGGCCCCCTGGCTGAAGCTCGACTTGCGCCAGTTCGACGCGGGCGAGGTCGGGGCCATGATCACCACTCCGTTAGGTCAGCTCCTTGATCCTGCGATCGAGCATCTTCACGGTCACCCGGTCGGATGCTGCGACCATGCGCAGGCTATCGAAAGCCGTCACGTAGCGGTTCGTGTGGGTTGGCTTGTCCAGGTAATCACCGCTCGTCAGAGCTTCGACGTAGACGTAAGTCGCTTCAGGTTCATCCAGATGCAGCAATCGGAACGATGAGCCAAGAGCGACGTGCTCCCCGGCTTCGAACGGGAGGATCTGCAATGTCACGTTCGGACGGGCGGCCATCTTCCGCAGGTGCTGCAGCTGATCCCGCAGCACGGACCTACCACCGACCTGCCGATACAGGACGGCTTCACCGATGACGCACCACAGATCGGGACCGCCCTCGCTCATCGCGCGATCGGATCGAGCCATGCGCTCAGCAACGGCCGGTTCCACGTTCTGGCTGTCGTCCAGCGGGTTCGAGAGGATGGCGGTCGCGTAGAACTCGGTCTGCAGGATCGCCGGAATCACTTCCGGGTCGTAGTACTTGATCTCCACCGCCGCGCCTTCGAGGGCGACGTAGGTGGCTGCCCAGTCGGGGACTCTGGCCGGTTGGTCCCGGCGGCGGGCTTCCTTCGCCAACGCGCGGAGGCGGTCGGCTTCCTCCTGGTCCTCGCTGCCGAAGAGGCGGAGGAGTTCGTTGACCTCGGCGGCCGAGACCGTGAGGTTGCCGGACTCGACCTTCTGCAGCTTTCCGACGTACCAGTCCAGGGTTTCGTTGATCTCCTTGGACTTCACGCCGGAGCGCTCGCGCATCGCGCGCAGCATCAACCCGACCTGGACTCGCCGGACCGCCGGCCACGTCTTCGACATGGATCAGGATCTTGCACCAAGACGAATCACGCGATCAAGCAAGTCAGCCTTTTGGGTAATCGCGGATTGCAATTGCAGTTCGCTACCTTGCATCCCACTTGATCACGAACCGAGAGGACCGGGGATGCACACCGAGCAGGCGCAGCGCCACTTCTGGCTTCCGGTGCCGAACGAGAACCTACCGGGCGGCGTGCGGCACGCGTTCCGCGGTGCCCGCTGGGACGGGCTCGCCTCGGCCGAGACCGTGTGCGGCGAGCCCGTCGCGCTCGCCCAGCCCAGCGAGCTGGACTGGATCTACTTCCCCACCTGCGCGGACTGCAACTCCCGCCTCAAGGGCGAGTGATCACGGGCGGGGTTCGCCGCGGTAGTAGCCGAAGGACCACAGGTTGCCCTCCGGGTCCCTGACCCCGAATTCGCGGTTGCCGTAGTCCTGGTCGGCGATGGGCCTGAAGATGTCGGCGCCCGCTGCGCGCACCTTCGCGTAGAGGGCGTCGGGATCGTCGGTCACCACGTACATGCCTGCGGTGCCGGGTTGGCGGGACCACTCCTGGTCCGGCTTGTAGGAGCCGAGCATGATGCCGCCGCCTTCGGGCCAGTCGAGCTGGGCGTGGGCGACCTGATCTCCGTCGGCGTACGCGGCGGTCTTGATGAAACCGAGCGTGTTCACCAGGAAATCGATGAGCGCGGGTGCGTCGTGGGCTTGGAGCGTGGCCCACACCGTGGGGGCGGGCCTGGTGTTCGTCGTCGTCATACCGGGAATTCTTCCGCCGGCTGACCGGCCCCGGCTTGGATGTTTCGGAGCTCCGCCCCGATCCAGCGACTCGGGCTCGTTCCCGCGTACTGGCGGAAGTCGCGGACCAGGTGCGAGTGGTCGTAGTAGCCGCACGCTTGCGCGACCGCCGACAGCTCCGGGGCGACGTCGTCGCGGACGGCGCGGGCGATGCGCTGGCGGGCGTGCTCGAAGCGCATCAGCCGGGACACGGCCTTGGGCGACATCCCGAGCTCGGCGCGGAACAACGTCGTCAGCTGCCGTTCGCCGAGGTGGACGTGCCGGGCCAGGGCGCTCATCGACCCCGTTCCGCGATGCCAGGCGATCCACTTCCACGCCTCGGCCACCTCCGGCCGAGGCTCCGAGCGCACCTCTGAGGCTGCCGACCGCAGGTGCTCGGCCAGCGCAGCGAAGCGCTCCGGCCAGCTCGGGAGCTCGGCGAGCCGCTGGCGCAGGTCCTCGAGGCCAGACCCGAGCACGTCCTGCGCGTCGACGGCCCGCTCGGCCAGCTCACCGGCGGGAACCCCGAACATGCGGCGCAGCGCCAGCGGCCGGACCGCGAGCTGGATGCCGCTCTGCGCCCGCGGCTGGGCGATGTAGGCGGGGCTGGTGTGCAGGCCGCCGAGAACCAGGTGCGCCGTCTCGGCGTCCTCCCCGGTGGGGCGGAACCCCGAGATCACCGGTTCGTCGAAGGTCAGCACCACCGTCAGGGCGGGTGAGGGCAGACCGAGGTGCTGCACCGGGCGTTCGAGCCGCGACGTGTAGCCGACCGCGGACACGACGGCGCCGGGCAGCACCCGGCCGCCCTCGACGAAACGCCACTCCCCCGCGGCCACGTCCCCCATCATCCACCCGGCACCGACGATCAGTCGGTTTCCGGGAGCTCCTCGGCGAAGCGCTCGTCGAGGCTGCGGCCCTCGCGCTCCTCGCGCGGGGTCGGCCGCTCCCGCGCGGTCGCCGACCACCCCTCGGGTGGTTCGACGCCGCGCTCCAGCGGATCGGTGCCGAGCTCGTCCTCGTCGAGGTCCTCCGCCGACTGCAGGTTCGCCGGATCTTCGAGCTCCTGCGGGTCGGGTTCGGTCTCGTTCGGGGTCGGCGTCGTCTCGGACATGCTCACCCTCCTTCGCGGACGAGGCGTTGGCCGACGGTGTCGAGGAGTTCGGTCCAGGACTTCTCGAACTTCTCCACGCCCTCGGTCTCCAGGGCCTTGAACACGTCGTCGAGGTCGATGCCCGCCGCGGCCAGGTCGTCGAAGACCTGCTGCGACTCGGCCGCGGTGCCGGTGACCAGGTCACCGCGCACGTCGGCGTGATCGGCCGTGGCCTGCAGCGTCGACTCCGGCATCGTGTTGACCGTGTTCGGCGCCGCCAGCTCGTCGACGTAGCGGGTGTCGGAGTAGGACTTGTCCTTGACCCCGGTCGAGGCCCACAGCGGACGCTGCGCCCGAGCACCCTGCGCCTGGAGCGCGTTCCACCGCTCGGTCGAGAAGACCTCCTGGTAGGCGGCGTAGGCCAGGCGGGCGTTGGCGATCGCGGCCTTGCCCCGCAGCGGGTGCCCCTCCTGCATCGCGTCGAGCCGCTTGTCGATCTCGGTGTCCACGCGGGACACGAAGAACGACGCCACCGACTCGATGCTCGACAGGTCGTGACCGTTGGCCCTGGCCAGCTCCAGACCCGCCAGGTAGGCGTCCATGACCTGCCGGTAGCGCTCGACGGAGAAGATCAGCGTCACGTTCACGCTGATGCCCTCACCGATCACCTTCGTGATCGCGGGCAGACCCGCCAGCGTCGCCGGGATCTTGACCATCAGGTTCGGCCGGTCCACGGCCTTCCACAGATCGATCGCCTCGGCCACCGTCTTGTCGGTGTCGTAGGCCAGCCGCGGGTCGACCTCCAGCGACACCCGGCCGTCCACACCACCGGTCCGCTCGTGGACCGGGCGGAAGACGTCGGCCGCGTCGCGCACGTCGTCGGTGGTGATCGTGCGCACCGCCTGATCGGTGCTCACCCCCGCCTTCGCCAGCTCGGCGACCTGCTCGTCGTACTCGGGCTCCTTCGACACCGCACCGGCGAAGATCGTCGGATTGCTCGTCGCCCCGACCAGGTGGTACTCGGCGATCAGGTCGTCGAAACCCCCGGACCGGATCCGGTTGCGGGACAGGTCGTCCAACCAGATCGACACACCGATGTCGCTGAGCGCCTTCAGATTCGCGTTCGCCACGAGGTGTCCTCCAATCCCGTGCGCGGCTCCCCCTCGCCTACCCGGCCGGCAGCGATCCCATGCATCCTCACAGCCGCACGTCCGCCCCTCGGAGCACCGATTCCGCCTCCTGGAACGACATCGCGGGCGGTGCCGTCCGCGGGGAGACGCGGGTGAGCTCGCGGTGCGCGCGGACCAGCCCGGCGAAGTCCCTCGGGTACGCCTGCGGGTCCGCGCCCAGCACCGTCCCGAACCGCCGCGCGCGGCCGACCAGGTCCTGCCAGGTCTGCATCGGGGCCAGCCCGATCGATTCGGTGCCGTGGGAGAACAGCATCATCCGGATCTCGTCGTAGCCGACCGCGTCCAGGTGCTCGCGCAGCGCCTCGGGTGAGTGGCCCGCGTTGAACGCCAGCCAGAACGGCACGGAGCCGGTCCGCAACGCCCAATGCGGCTCCATCAGCAGGAACGTCTCCACCAGCAACCGGTCCGCGGGCAGCCCGTGCGCGGCGAACCAGTCGCGGTGCAGCGCCGCCACCGCCGGACTCAGGTCCTCCGGGTGGTCGAACCGCAGTCTGCGCAGCGAAAACCCGAGCGCGTCGAGGTCGTCGAGCAGCTGCGGCTCGAAACCCCACTCGGCCTCCGGGGCGCGCTCGTCCGAGGTCGGCGGGCTCCACGACCGGCGCTCGGAACCGTAGCGGCGCAAGAACTCCCGGACTCGCGGACCGCCGGTGAAGTACTCCTGCTCGTCGGCGCCGCCGAGCGCGCCGAACTGGAAGACGTGCCGGTCGTCGATGCGGGTCACCGGCCAGTCCAGCCCGCACTCGGCGCTGACCACGACGCCGTCCGGCGCCAGGTGCTCGCGCACGAACCGCCGGTAGGCCACCGGGAGCCGGCGCCACTTGACGCGGAAGTACGACATCCCGGCGATCATCAGCCGGTCCTGGTTGGGGTCGTGCATGTGGTGCAGCACCAGTTCCGGGTTGGTGCGCAGCAGTTCCCACCCCGGCCTTCGACCGGCCTCCAGCTCCGCGGACGGGTCGTCGCGATCCACACCTCCGCGCCGCACCGGGATCAGCAGCGTCTGCGGCAACCACGGCGCGTCCAGCGCGGCCGCCAGGTGCATCAGGGCGCCGTTGGAGGAGCCGATGAAGATCACCGGGTAGCGGCGGCGCGGGTAGGGGTCGACCACCCACTCCGCGAGGTCGTCGGCGTCGATGTCGGCGAGTCGATCCGGCGGCACGGCCTCGCTGACCCCGCTGGTCGCGTACACCCGGTCGGCGAGCGACGGCGGGAGGCGGTTGACCGCGCCCAGCAGCGCGGAGATCGCCGGCACCGCCGAACGCGGCGTCGCACCGAGGGCAGGCACGTCACGCCCGGCCAGGCAGGCCGACAGGGCGCGCAGCATGCCGGTGGCCGAGTCGAACGAGGCGACCGCGCGAGCGGCGCGCATCACGCGGCCCGGTACCGCAGGACCGCGCCGATGCCGCCGGTCAGGTCGACGGTGTCGGATTCGGTGATCACCAGGTCGGCGTCGGTGCCGGCCAGAGCGCGGACGACGGCGGCGCTGGCCGGGGCGTCGCCGATGATCTCGCCGCCGGAGTCGGTCAGGGTGCGTTCGTCGGCGGCGAGCTCGGTGGGGCCGGAGCCGACGTGCAGGTCACCCGCGTGGTCGTCGGCCGTCCACAGCAGGGTGCGGACCTGGCCCCGGCGCAGCGCCTCCACCGTGTCCTGCCAGCCCTCGACGGCGCGCTCACCGCGCCCGGCCTCCCGGCGGAACTCCTCGACGACCTCGGCGATCTGGGACTCGTGGACGCGGCGCGTCACCTCCCTGCGCAGCTGCTCCGCCGAGGCGGTGCGGGAGTCGGGTTCGATCACCAGGTCCTGATCGCCCACCAGTTCGCGCACCAGAGCGCGCTGCTGGTCCTCACCGGTGAGCACGATCGCCTGGGCGCCGATCTTGCTCGCGCGCTCGACGATCTCCCCGGCCGCAGCCTCGGCGTTGCGCTTCCAGCGCTCCTCCACCGCCATGTGGAACCGCTGGTGGTTCTCCTCGTCGCCCGCTCGGGTCTTGTGCACCGGGTGCTGCTCGCCGTCGACGCGGACCGACTCGACCTGACCGGGCCCGCGCACCAGCGAGAGATCCGCGCCCGCGCGGTCGACGTCCGCGATCACGAACGGCACCGTCGTCATGCATCGACGCAGGTAGGGCATGAGGTGCGGGATCGGGCCGACGTGGGCCTGGTCCTCGGTCGGCAGGTCGGTGGGCGGCTCGGGCAGTTCGTCCTGCAGCACCACCTGGTCGCCTCGGGCGATGAGGACCTGGCCGCGTTGGCCGGTCTGGGCTCGGTGCTCGCGCACGTGATCCTCGATCGCGTGCAGCGCCGTCTCGTCGGCGCCCTGCTCCTGGAGCCGCTCGCGGACCGCCCGCCAGCGCAGCTCGATCGCCTTCGCCGCGTCCTCGGCGTCACCCGAGGTGTCCAGGTAGGCGGTCACGAACGGGCCCGGCCGCTCGTACACGTGCTGCAGAGATCCGATCTCCACGGCTGCATCACCTGTGTTTCCGCTCGGAGACTCACCTCCGCCGCGCGGAGGCCGTGCCCTCGACGTTCCCAGGTGAGGAGGCCCGCTAAACCAGACGGCCGACGGCGGCGTAGGCGTTGGCGCGGGCGATCTCGTCCTCGCTCGGGGGCCGGTCCGCGTGCCAGGACGGCGTCGGGACCAGGCCGGGCGGGAGTAGCTCGTAGCCGTCGAGCAGCTCGGCGATCTCGTGCGGCGGGCGCCAGCGCACCGGGGTCGGTGTGCGCGCCATGACCTCCTCGGCCGCCACGACCTGCTCGTCGGTGGCGGCGAGCTGCGAGATGTGGGTGACGGCGAGGTAGCTGCCCGGCGCGCACGCGTCGCGGTAGGTGGCGGTCAGGGCTGTGGCCTCGGCCTGGTCGGGCACGAACGGCAGGATCGCCACCGCCAGGATCGCCACCGGTCGGCCGAAGTCGATCTTGGCGACGCCGTGGGCGCGCAGCACCGACTCCGGGTCGCGGATGTCGGCTTCGTCGATGGTGACCATCGGGTTCTCGCCCAGCAGCGCTCGGGCGTGGGCGACGGCGACCGGTTCGTGGTCGACGTAGGCGATGCGGGCCTGCGGGTTGTGCCGGTGGGCGATCTCGTGGACGTTGCCGACGGTCGGGATGCCCGAGCCCAGGTCGAGGAACTGGTCGATGCCCTGCTGCACCAGGTGGCTCACCGCGCGGCGCAGGAAAGCCCGGTTGGCGACCGCGTAGTCGCGGGCGTACGGCATCGCCCGCAGCCCGGCCTCGGCGGCCTCGCGGTCGACGGCGAAGTTCGTCGAACCGCCCAGGTAGTAGTCGTACATCCGCGCCGAGTTCGGGCGGTCGACGTCGACCTCACCACCCGTCAGCTCCGGCTCCGGCAGCACCAACGCGCCCTCCCCCGCTCGCCAACGCGACCTTCCCACCCTAACGAGCAGGCCCGGCGCTCCGATGCGGCCATCCGCGTACGTCACCAGCCGACAGTTTTTCCTCGAATTGTCCAGACAAAACGGACGTTGATCATGGGTGATTCGAGGAAAAACTGCCCCCTGCCAACCACCACTGTCACGTTCGCCGTTGGCACTGGGCAGTTTTAGCGATAACTGCGGTGCGGTGGAGAGGTCTCGATCTTGGTTGGTTATGGCTAGGACTGCGACTTCTCCGGAAACCTCCCTTCCCCGGGTAGCGACTTCATTGAGGCGTCCTCGCGGATCAGGACAGGCGGGGTGGTCGCGGATCAGGTCGGGTGGGAGTGGTCGCAGCAGAGGCGGTGGGTCCACTCGGGTTCGTGCCACCAGTAGGTGGGGTTGGTTTCTCGGGCGGCAGGTCCGGTGTGGGTGATGGGGGCGGTCGGAACTGCGCCGTCGATCGGTGCGGCGCCACTCGGGGCGGCGCCACTCGGGGCGGCGCCACTCGGGGCGGCGCCGGTCGGGGCGCCGTCGGCGGAAGGTGCGGTGCCGGATGTGGATCCGGTGTCAGTGGCGGGCCTGGTGTTGGGGGTGGTCGAGGTTTCGAAGGGGGCGAGGAGGGTGTTCGGGGTGTGAGGGATGGCGCCTCGGTAGGTGGTGTGGACCGCGGCCGCTGCTGCGATGTCCGTGAGCGGGTCGCCTTCGACCAGGATCAGGTCCGCGTAGGCGCCCGGGCGGATTTCGCCGAGTTCGCCCTGCAGACCGAGCCAGCGGGCGGGGTTGCGGGTGGCCGTGGTGAGGGCTTCGTGCGGGGTGAAGCCGTGGGCGACCATCGCGCGCAGGTTCATGTGCAGCGAGACCGCGATGTTGTCCAGCGGCGAGTCGGTTCCGGCGATGACGAACCCGCCGCCGCGGTGGATGCGCAGCAGCATGTCGACCTGACCGGCCAGCTGCGCCCGGTCGACCTCGCCGTCCGGGCCGGCCGCGTCCTCGACCTCGCCGAGCAGCCGCTGGTACTCCCACGGCGGGAACAGCACCCGCGTGCGCCGGTCGTCGACCAGCGACCGGTCCGCGGCGTACAGCGCGGACGAGGTGAACAGCGTCGGCGTGATCGACATGCCGCTGGCCAGGAACAACTCCACCGCGTCGGCGTAGGAGCGGCCGAGCTCGTCGCAGGTGTGCGAGTAGCCGAGGCGGTTGGTGGCGCCGGTGTGCTCCATCCCGTCCATGCCGAGGTTCGCCGCCGGGTAGACGTAGTGCGAGCTCAGCGGCCGACCCTCGGCGTGCGCCCGCGCGACCGCCGACCGCTGCAGGTGAACCGGCAACCGCACGTAGGTCTTCACCAGGTCGTAGTCCAATGTGGACGCGCGTCGCATCTCCAGCTCCAGCTGCCGCTCGCTGAGCGTGGGGCGCATGAAGTTGTAGTAGATGCGGCCGCCGTCGATGGCCTCGCCGGTGGCGAAGTACCGCGGCCCCACCCGATCCCCGGAGCTCAGCGCCTCCCGCGTCTCCTGCATCTGGTACGCCGGATCACCGGGCGAGCGCGTCGTCGTCACGCCGAAGGCCAGCCACGCCCGCCCCTGCCGATCGCCCCACTGCCTGCCGCGCAGGTGCCAGTGCACGTGGGCGTCGATCAGCCCGGGCATCGCCGTCAGCTCGCGCGCCTCGACCTGTGCCCGCCCGTCCCGGGCGGGCACGACCGCGGCGATCCGCTCCCCCGCCAGCACGATGTCGACGTCGCGGCGCAGTTCGGTCGCCACCCCGTCCCACAGCGCGCCGACCCGGACCACCTGGTTCTCGCTGGTGCGCGCGGGATGCCACCGCAGGCCCAGGGGGATCGCGGTGACCTCGCCGGTGCCGATGTGCACCGAGCGCAGCTCGCCGCCGTTGAGGAACACCAGGTGCTCGGCGTCCCGCCAGCTCAGCGAGTCGGTCAGCTCGGTGGTGACCTGGCGGGGCGTGCCGGTGAACGCACCGGCCGCGTCGACGGGCACGATCCACGCGGTGGACTCCACCACGAACGCCAGGTGCCGCCCGTCCGGCGACCACACCGGGCCGTCGTCGCCGCGCGTGGCCAGCGACCGGAACGGCAGCACCTCGGTGTACTCCAACGTCCCGGCGTCGACGTCGACGCGCACGATCTGGCTGGTGCCCTCGCGCACCCGCGCGGCGTAGGGCTTGACCGCCGCCAGCACCAGGGTTCGCCCGTCCGGCGAGAAGTCCGGGCGCCCGGGCTGGAACATCGGCGAGGTGACCTGCCTCGGCGCACCTCCGTCGAGGTCGGCGACCCAGGTCGCCCCGTCCTGGTCCTGGTAGGCGATCCGCTTCCCGTCCGGGGCGAACCGGGGCGTGATCGCGGCGCCTTCGACGTCGGTGATCCGCCGCTCCGCACCGGTGGCGAGCTCGTGCAGCCAGAGCTCGGCGGTCCCGGTGCGGTCGCTGCTGTAGAGCAGGAACCGGCCGTCGGGCGAGAAGTCCGGGTCGGAGGCGAAGTACCCGTCGGACACGACCTTCCGGGGCTCCTGGCCGATCGGCAGCACCCACAGCGCGTTGAGCGCGCGGAACGCGATCCGCCCGCCGTCGCGGGAGCACACCGGGCTCGCGATGCCGGTGACGTCCGGTCCGCGCACGCCCGGGCGCCGGCGCCGGTAGTCGCGCGAGCCCAGGACCGGCACCGCGGCGGCGAACGGAACGTCGGTGCGCCCGCCGGAGAGCACTCGCCTGCGCACCGCACCGTCGGCGGTGTAGAGCAGCTCGTCCGGGCCGGTCCAGCGCGGCGCGAACCCGAAAACGTCCTCACCTTCGGTCACGGCCCGGCCGTCGACGACGAGGTCCCGACGCGTCCCGTCCAGCCGGACGTGGGCCAGTCTCCCGTCCGGCGCCACGCTCGGCCCGAACAGCTCCGCCTCGCCCTCGACCACGGTGCTGACCTGCCCGGAGGCGATCTCGACGCGCTCGATCGCGGTCTCCCCGGCGACGTAGACCAGCGCGGACCCGTCGGGCGACCAGTTCGGCATCGACACGTCCGCCCGGTCCCGGGTGACCTGGCGGATCACGCCGGAACCGAGATCCATCGTGAAGACCTGGTACCCGCCCGCCCGATCGGAGGAGAACGCGAGAAACCTCCCGTCCGGCGAGAACTTCGGCTCCCGGTGGTCGTCGGGGCCCGCCGTCAGCTGCCGCAGCCCGGAGCCATCGTCCAGAGGTGGAAGTTGCCGTCGCGGTACGACTGGAACACCAGGCTCCGCCCGTCCGGGGAGAAGTCGGGCTGCGTGGCGTCCTGCAGCTCATCGGTGAGCTTGCGCGCCCGCCCTCCCCCGGCCTCCAGCAGCCAGATCGCGCTGACCAGGTCGAACGCGATCCTCCCGTCCGGGGCCGCGGCCGCGCAGATGTTGGTGCCCTGCCGCAACGTCACCCCGGCCGCATGCGCCAAGCCGATGCCGGGCGGTGCGAGAGCCAGTGCCGCAGCGCCGGTTCCGGCCTGCAACGCGCGCCGCCGAGTGATCCTGAACCCTGAACTCATCGCCACACCCCGACATCCCGTCGACATCCGCGAGCCGATCGATCGTCCGGCCGCGAACTTCTCGCGCACAATCCGCCGAAGAGTCACAACCCGGAAAACCCGATCGATTCCGCTGCTCCTGCTTCAAGATCGGCGAGTGGCGGGCGTTTCCGCACCCTCGATCGTGTAGTGCAGTTGACGCGGAAGTGCGTCGATGTGTAGGCGTGGTCGTTTCCCACCCCCTCGAACTCGGCGAAACCCGGTCTCCGCAGCGCTCGCGCGGGCGGCCGATCCCGGCGAACCGCCGCACCTGGTGGTGCGGAGCGCTGGCCGCGGTGACGGTCCTGCTGGGCGTCGTGATCCCGTTCGCCCCCGTCACGGTCTCGGACCCGGTCGTGTCCTGGCCGCAGGCCGGGAAGCTGCCGAGTTCGACGGCGGTGCCGCTGAGCCCGCCGCGCCCGCTGTCGCTGGAGGCGACGATCCCGTGCTCCGCGCTGCGCGCCGTCGGCACCGGTGATGTCCTGCGCACCGTCCCCGCAGGCGCGGACCCGCGGGGCGGGCTCACGATCTCCGCGGGCGGCGGCCGGGTTTCGGTGCTCGCGAACGGCGTCGCGGCCTTCGCAGAGCCGATCCCGGCGGGGCCGTGCGCGTACCACGTCGCGGCGACCGCCACGGGCCTGGAGGTCTCCCGCGGCGGCCACCGGGTCGCCGAGGTTCCCGGCGCGCAGGTGCCCGAGGTGTCGGTGCTGTCCACCGCCGCCGCGGGACTGCCGGAGTCGGCGGGACTCGGCGTCACCCTGCACACCGACGACCGCTACAGCTCCACGCCCACCGACCTGAAAACCGCTCTGCTGGTGGCACATCTGGCCGCGCTGGCCGCGACGCTCGCGCTCGCGTGGCGGATCTGGGGTCCGGTGCGGGTGCCGCGACCGCGTCCGCGCTGGGTGGATCTGGTCGTCGGCGCCGTCGCCGCGTCCTGGGTGCTGCTCGGGCCGCTCGGGTACGACGACGCCTGGTACGCGCTGATGTCGCGCAACGCGGCCGAATCCGGGTTCCTCGGCAACTACGTCTACATGTTCAACGTCACCGAGAACCCGTTCGTGCTCAGCCAGTACCTCATGCAGTTCTGGGGCGGTCTCGGCGAGTTCTCGCTGTGGTGGCTGCGGCTGCTCCCGCTGGCCTACGGGCTGCTGACCTGGGTGCTGCTGCGCGTCCTGCTCGCGACCACCCTCGGGCGCGCGGCCGAGCACCGGTGGGTGCCGTGGGCGCTGGGCCTGGCGTTCCTGTCCTGGTGGCTGCCCTACGGGATGTCGCTGCGCCCGGAACCGCTGATCCTGTGCCTGACGGCGGCCACCACGCTGCTGGCCGAGCTCGCGCGCCGCCGGGAGAGCATCCCGGCGGCCGCCGCGGCCACCCTGGTCGCCGCGCTGGGGTTGAGCTGCTCCCCGTCGGGCCTGGTGGCGTGGGCGCCGCTGGTTCCCGCGCTGCCGTGGTTGTGGCGATGGCTGCGCGACCGGACCTGGAAGCCCCGCGCGGCGGCCGGGTTGACGCTGGTCGCCGCCGGAACCGCGCTGGTGCCGGTCGGTTTCGCCGACGCGACCTTCGGCGACGTCCTGGAGGCCACCAAGGTGCACCGCTGGTACTACGGCTCGTTCGCCTGGTACGAGGAGTGGCGGCACATCGACAGCCTCATGGCCGGCCCGTGGGCGCTGCGGCTGCCGGTGCTCATGACGCTCGCCGTGGGCCTGCTGGTGGCGCTCGGGCGCGGGCGGCGCACCGCTCCCGGCACGCTCCGCTGGCTGATGCTCTCCAGCGCCGTGACCACCGCGCTGGCGATGGCGTTCCTCGCGCTGAGCCCGACGAAGTGGGTGGTGCACTTCGGGGCGCTGGCCGCACCGGCGATCGTGCTGCTCACGACCGCGCTGCTGCGCTCGCCGCTGCCCCGCACCACGGGCGTGGTGGTGAGCACCGCCGCCACAGGTGTGATGATCGCGGTGGCCGCGGCCGGGTTCTCCGGCCCCAACATCTGGAAGCCGTTCAGCGACCGGGGGCAGTCCTTCGGCAACCACCTGCCCGCCGCGCCGTCGAAGGTCGAGCTGAACATGACCGCACCGCACGTCGGGGACGTGTTCCTGCGCGACGCGAAGCTGTGGGTCGCGCTGGCGCTGGCGATCGCCGGGTTCGGCCTGTGGCGACGCCGTCGGCACCTCGGGGTGCTGCTGCGCCCCGAGCGCGGCGTGCTGCTGGCCACCGCGCTGCTGCTGGTCACCGGCACGGTCGCGGTGTTCGCCTGCGCACCGCTCCGGCAGGCGCCGGGCTGGACGGTGGGCGGCGGTGGGTTCGAGCACGCCCTGTCCGGCACCGGCGACCTGGCCCATCACGTCCAGGTCCTCGCCGATGCCGACGCCCGGCCACCGGAACCGGCCGAACCCGCCGTCGTGCGCGGCGATTTCGCCACCGCTGCGCCCCTGCCGGTGCCGCCGTCGTCGCCCGGGCGCGTGTGGCACAGCAACTCCAGCACCCCCACGGGCCGGGGAGAGCTCGTCACCGGCTGGTACCCGGTTCCGGCGACCGGCGACGCCACCCACGTCACCGTGCCGGTGCTCGGCGATCGGCTCTCCGCGCACCGGCTCTCGGTGCGGGCGGACACCCCGACCGGGGTCGTCGACCTGCCGCTGAGCCGCGAGGCCGCGCCCGGCCCGAGCGGTCCGCTGGGGCCCGACGACGCGCTGGGCTCGCGGCACTGGCAGGAGCTGGCCGTGGCGCTCCCGCAGCGCGTGCGCGCGGTCCGCGTCGTCGTCGAGCAGCACGGGTCGTGGCTGGCGGTGGGTCAGCCGCGGCTGACCAGGTTGCGGCCGGTCACCTCGGTGACCGACGGCGAGGTGGTCTTCGCCGACCAGATCTCCGCGGTGCTGTGGCCCGACGTCGACCAGGCCGCGGTCGCCGACGGCATCACCACCCCGCCGACGGTGCGGCTCAGCGCGGCCGAGCACATCGATCCGGGCGTGCTGTCCAACTCCACGTTCACCGACTGGGGCGGCAACTTCGCCACCAGCACCCACACGGCGACGTGGGTGCGGATGGTCTCGGTCCTGCCGGGCGGGCCGGAGGCGCCGCCGTGGGGCACCGTGGACCGCGTCCGCTACGCGGCCGAGCCGCTCCAGGTGGACGTCGAGCACCGGCACGAGGACCGGGCGGGCTGGACGCGGCTGCCGACGCTGGCGGGCGAGGACTACATCGGCCGCAAGTACACCGGCTGATCCGTTGCCGTTTACCAGCTGTCTGACCAGCGCAATCGGGTCGGGTCCGGGGGTGCGCACCGGCTCGCCCGTTCGCAGTCGGGGCCGTTTCAAGTTCTGGACAGTCGGCTTGATCACCCTTGACTTTAGGGTAGCCTAACTTAAGGCTCGTGGGTGTCCACTAGCACCCAGGGAGTCATGAGATGTCCAGTCTTGACCGAAAAGCCGACAGCTACGCGCCCTACGCGCTCGGGGTGTTCCGGATCGTCGTCGGCGCGCTGTTCGCCAGCCACGGGGCGGCGTCGCTGTTCGGCGTGTTCGGCGGAGCGCCGGGCAGCGGCGGCACGGTCCCGTTCGGGGTGTGGCCCTCGTGGTGGGCGGCGGTGATCCAGCTGGTGTGCGGCCTCCTGGTCGCCTTCGGCGTGCTCCACCGCGCCGCCGCCGTGCTCGCCTCCGGCTCGATGGCCTACGCCTACTTCGTCGTGCACCAGCCCGACGGGCTGCTCCCCCTGCAGAACGATGGCGAGCAGGCCGCCCTGTTCGCCTGGTCGTTCCTGCTGCTCGCCTTCACCGGCCCGGGCGCCCTCGCGCTGAGCCGCGTCCGCCGCCGACCCGAGCTCGCCGCGGCCTGAGCCCGGGGCCGAGGACACCTGCCAACGGCTGCCAGGTGCCCCTCCCGGCCCTGGAACGCAAGCGGTGGCCGATCACCGAAGCGACCGGCCACCGAAGAGCGAGGGATCAGGCGCAGAGCTTCCAGTCGCCGTCTTCCTTGACGAGCTTGAGCTGCGCGGTCGCGGGCTGCTGGCCCGGGACGGTGGACTCCATCGTCGCCGTGCCGCTGTCGCCGTTCTCCTGCACGCCCTTGACCGTCGTCTTGACCTGCTTGAGCATCTCGAAGTCCTGCGGCTTGGCGACCTTCAGGAACTCCTCCTTCTGCTTCTGCAGCTCCTCGATCTGCGGCATCGCGGCGTTGCAGACCACCGGGCGGTAGTCGTCGGCCGTGACGCTGCGCGGGTCCTGGGTCTCCTTGGTGGAGATGGCCGCGTAGTCCTCGGCGGCCGCCTGCGCGGAGCCGCTGCTGAACAGCCAGAAAGCACCCGCTGCCACCGCGGCGAGCACCACGACCGAGGCGGCGACGGCGATGATCATGCCGGTCTTGCGCTTCTTCTTCGGCTGCTCACCGGCCTCCGCGGACTCACCGGTCTCAGCCGTCGCAGCGGCCTCGGGAGCCTCGGCCCCCTCGGTCTCGGAAGTCTCGGCCGCGGTCTCCGACTTGTCGGCCTCGGCGGTCTCGGCCTCCGCTGCATCGGTCTGCTCGGCACCAGGCTTCTCGGCACCCGACTGCTCGGCGCCGGTCTCGGCCTCGCCGTGGCCGGCGGCGGTCGCGTTCTCCGAGGCCTGCTCCGGAGCCGAGTTCTCGGTCTCGTCAGCGGGCTTCTTCTCGGAGCCGCCCTGGCCGGGCTCGTTCGGCGAAGAGGTCATGAACACCTTCCTGGTTCGGGCTTGTCAAGTGCTGTCCCCAGGTGTACGCGACCAGGGCGTCGAGTTCCACCCGTGACGCACTCTGATCACCGGTTTACCCGCACGGGGACATTACGATTCGACCACGGCACCGCGCGATCCCGACGATCACGCCACCAGGAAATCGCGGCTGATCCCGACGAACCCCGTGATCTTCCCGGAACCGGCGGCCTTCCAGTCTCCGTTGTGGACGATGCGGTAACGACCCGTGGGCACTCCGGCGGGAACGTCCCACGTGACCGTCGCCGCCGAGGATGCCACTCCGGTGCGCCGCCACTCGTAGCGGGTCGCCCAGTGCCGGTCGTCGGCGACGGTGACCCACCGGCCGTCCACCAGGCGCTGGACCTCGGCGAACGTGCCGCCGCGGCGCAGGTCGTTCTTCGGGTGGCCGGTGACGAACTCGGCGGTGACCCGGTCGCCGCGGTGGTAGCCGCTCGCGGGTTCGGTGAGCACGTCGCCGAAATCGCGTCCGGGTGGCGGGGCGTCGAAGACCACGCCGGGCTGCAGGTTCGGCAGCGTCCCGGACATGTCGGGCGGAACCGGGCCCAGCGGAACGCGTTTCCCGTCGCGCATCGCCGCGGCAAGGCGGGTGAACTCCTGCTGGTAGGCCGGAAGGGTGTAGCGGCCGAAGAGCGTGGAGGCGCCCTCGTACTGCTGGGCGTCGTACTCCTCCGGCGTGGTGACGTACTGGCTGTAGGCGTTGGCGTAACCCTGGACGAGGACGTTCTCCAGCGGCACGCCGAGTTCGGCGGCGACGCTGCGCCGGATCCGCAGCCCTGCCACGATCGTGTACTCCGCCGGGCCCGCAACGAGGTGGAGATCGCCGAGCCGCATCAGTTGCAGCGGCAGCACTTCCGGGCACCACGGGTGTGGTGGCATCGCTCCGAACGGCACCGCAACGGGTTTCGGCGCCTGCTCGTCGGCGAGCTGCGGCGGGATCGGCACGTCCGCCCCGCCCAGCCACTCCCACAGCGGGTTGCGCAGACCTTCGCCGATGGGGATTCCCGGTCCGTCCTCGGTGCTTCCGGCCAGCATCGACCAGCCGATCGCGGCCGTGCAGGTGCGGTGCGTCTCGCCGTCCGGGGTGAACCGTCCGTCCACAGTGACCTCGGAGAGGTCCACGTAGCACAGCAGCGAGTCGACCGGCCCGCTCATCGGGGTGACGGCCTCGTCGAAAGCTCTTCGGGCGGCGCGGAACTGGCGCTCTCCGATGATGCGGGTGTTGGTGAACTCGTCGTCGGTCGGCCCCTTCCCCGGTTCCAGGTCGAGGTTCGGGGACATGTCGGCGGCGTTGGTCTGGGCGAAGCAGGCCACGAACTCCGGGTCGTCCTGCTCCCAGGCGAAGGCGGCGTAACCCTTGTTGTCGGAGCTGATCAGGTGGTTGGTGTTGGTCATCGACGTGCCGTGGGTGGCGAACCAGGCGATCGCGCCGACGTCGCGCCCGCCCTGGGCGAAGCGCAGCACCGTCACGGCGGGGTCGATGGCATCCGGGAAGTGCTCGGTGTCCTGCCGCGGGTTGAGCTCGAAGGCGCTGCGGGAGCGGTTGACGCTGGCATCGGTGAGCTCGGCCCGACCGAGCGCGAGCGTCCCGGGCCGCAGGTCGTCGTGCGCTGCGCCGATGGCCTCGGTGATACCCCCGACGACGGCCTCGAAGACCTCCTCCTGGAACCCGAGGGTGGCCAGGTCGTAGGCGGCGTAGTGCGAGTCGCCGCCGCACGCTGAGTGCGTGTGCGTGGCGTTGAGCAGCACGTTCTGCTCGGTGTAGAGCCCGCCGTAGGTCTCGATCAGCCGCCGCATCACCTCCTGGTGCACCGACTGGAACAGCGCGCCGAGCTCGGCGGTCACGAACACGACCCGGTTGGCGCCGTCGTCGACGACGAACGCGCGCGCCAGGGTGCGCAGGTGGATGCCCGCGGTCTGCTGCTGGGGCATGGAGTAGCCCATCATGCCGTTCTCGGCGGCCGGGCCGGTGACGTCGGCGACCCCGCGACCGACCCGGTACCCGGTCGGGCCCTGGCCGGACGCGGGGGTGGCGCCGGCCCCCGGGGCGGCCAGACCGGTGGCGGTCAGACCTGTGGCGGCCAGCGGCGCGGCCGCGGCGGCGGCCAGCACCTGTCTGCGAGCGACGGACATCTACCTGCTCCTCGGTGAATGTGAAGTGTGTTCACGTTCATGGATTCCGGCAGGTTACGCCGATCACACCCGGCTGCCAAGATCCCCGGCGGTCTCACTTCGGGGCGAAGCGCTGTCCCGCGTCCAGCCGCAGGCACTGACCGTTGAGCATGGGGTTGTCGACGATCGCGCGCACCAGCTTCGCGTACTCCTCGGGACGCCCCATCCGGCGCGGGAACGCCGCGTCCTTGACCAGCGCGGCCTTCACCTCCTCCGGGGCGCCCCGGACGATCCCGGTGTCGAACAGGCTCGGGGCGATCGCGAGCACGCGGATGCCCATCGAGCCCAGGTCGCGGGCCATCGTCAGGCACATCCCGGCGATCGCGGCCTTGGCGGCGGTGTAGGCGACCTGACCGACTTGCCCTTCGAAAGCGGCGATCGAGGAGGTGTTGATGATGACGCCGCGCTCGCCGTCCTCGGGCTCGTTGGCGTTCATGTGCGCGGCGGCCAGGCGGCTGATGTTGAAGGTGCCGACGGTGTTGAGGTCCAGGATCCGGCGGAACGCGTCGAGATCGTGCGGCCCCTGCTTGCCGAGCGTGCGCTGCGCGAGCCCGCCACCGGCGGTGGTCACGGTGATGTGCAGCCCGCCGAGACCCTCCACGGCCTCGTCCAGGGCGCGCTCGACGCCCTCGAAGTCGGTCACGTCGACCGGGTGGAAGCTGCCGCCCAGCTGCGCGGCGACCTCCTCGCCCTGCGAGCCAGCGAGGTCGGCGATGGCCACCGAAGCCCCCTGGGCCGCGAGCAGTTCCGCGCTGGCGCGGCCCATGCCCGAGGCTCCGCCGAACACGACCGCCTTCTTGCCTTTGATCTCCACTGCTTCCT
This sequence comes from Saccharopolyspora sp. ID03-671, assembly GCF_045278815.1. Lineage (NCBI taxonomy): Bacteria > Bacillati > Actinomycetota > Actinomycetes > Pseudonocardiales > Pseudonocardiaceae > Saccharopolyspora > Saccharopolyspora sp. ID03-671. The sequence goes on along the minus strand of NZ_CP134054.1, from coordinate 195,896 downwards.
CCTCGTCGAGGTCAGCGAACCCGGTCTCGGAGTTCGCGCTTGAGGACCTTCCCCGCGGTGTTGCGCGGCAGCTCGTCGACCACCAGCACCGCGCGCGGGCACTTGTAGCCGGCGAGGTGGGCGGCGCAGAACTCGCGGATCTCCCGCTCGGTGGGGTGTTCTGCGCTCGCGGGTTCGATGACGGCCACGACGCGCTCGCCCCACAGCTCGTCCGGCGCGCCGACCACGGCGGCCGCGCCTACGGCCGGGTGCTGGTGCAGGACGTCCTCGACCTCGCGGGAGTAGACGTTCTCGCCACCGGTCAGGATCATGTCCTTGCGCCGGTCCACGATGGCGTAGCGGCCCTCGGCGTCGCGCCGGGCCAGATCACCGGTGCGGAACCACCCGTCGCGGAAGGACTCCTCGGTGTCCTCGGGACGGTTCCAGTAGCCGGAGAACACCTGGTCGCCCCGGATCTCCAACTCCCCCACCACCTCCGGCGCGCACTCGACGCCGTCGTCGTCGACGACGCGGGCGGCCGAGAGCAGCATCGGGGTTCCGGCTGAGGCCAGCAGCTCCGGCCGTCCGCCCGCCGCCTCGCGGTGCCCGTCCGGGCCGTGGGCCAGCGCGTTGCCCGCGAGCTCGGTCATGCCGAAACCCGCGCGGAACCCGGCGTTCGGGAACCGGATCATGGCCTCGCGCAGGGTCGCCACCGGCATCGGTGCCGAGCCGTAGCCGATGCGGGTGATCGAGGAGGTGTCGCAGGACTCCAAGGCGGGGTGGCGCAGCAGCATCGCCAGCATCGTGGGCGCGACCGTGGTCGCGGTGACCCGGTGCCGCTGAACGGCGTCGAGGAAGCCCTCGGCGCTGTAGCGGCGCAGCAGCACGACCGTCTCCGCGGCCAGGTGCGCGACGAGCACGTTGTACCCGGCGATGTGGCACAGCGGCCACGGCACCAGGGACACCGGCCGCTGCTCGGTCGCGCGCGGCCAGCTCAGCGCCGCGTTGACCGCGCCCGCCACGACGTTGCGGTGGGTCAGCACGGCGCCCTTGGCCCGTCCGGTGGTGCCGGAGGTGTAGAGCAGCCAGGCCGGTGAGTCCTCGTCGGGCCGGGCGGGTTCGGTGTCGGGCCGGCCCTCGAGCAGCTCGGACAGCGCCATGCCTGAGCTGCCGTCGACGGTGATGATCGTGGTGATCGAGGAGACCTCGGCGGCGGCGTGCCGGGCGGCGTCCAGGTACTTCGCCTCGGTGAGGAGCGCGGTGGGCCGGGCGTCGGCGAGCAGGTCGGCGATCTCGCGGGGCGCGAGCCGGTAGTTCACCGGCAGCAGCACCACGCCCGCCAGCGGAACCGCGTGGTAGGCGAGCACGTACTCGGGGTTGTTCTCGGTGAGCACGGCGATCCGGTCGCCGGGCCGGGCGATCCCGGCGAGGCCGTGGGCCAGCCGGTGGATCGCTCGGCGCAGCTCACCGAAGGTCCACGTGGTGTCCTCGAACTGCAGGGCGGCGACCTCGGGCGCACGCCCGGCCGCGAAGGCCACCACGTCGCTGATCAGCATCACGCCTCCCGCGTCGGCGCACCGGACACCGGGAGGCACCGTACCAAACTATCGCTTGGTCGGACGATCAGTTCGCGCGGTCGGACCAACCCGCGGGCAGATCGCCCGGTGCGGTGTCGATGACGGTGTCGTCATCGGTGCCGACGTGCTCGAAGAGCGTGATGCGGGCGAACTCCGGCACCACGTAGATCGGGTAGGTCGGCCCCGCGTCGCGGTACTCGCGCATCTCGTCGAGGTGGTCGTTCTGGTACAGCACCGTGCGCTCGCCGTGCTCGCGGATCCAGTCCGGGAAGAAGATCACGCCGTGCAGCACGCGCTCGCCCGGGATGACGTTGACCGCCACAGAGGTCCCGGTCGGCTCGGTCCAGGACACCTTGTAGACGCCGCGGGTGAGCGCCACCAGGTCGACCTCCTGGTGCTTGACCCAGCGGCCGCCGACGTGACCGGTGTGGATCCGGTAGTCGATGGTGCGCTCGTTCTTGACGTACATCTCGTACTGCCAGCCGTTGGCGTAGGTGTAGATGAACCGGTGGCCGACGATGCCGGACAGGTCCTGCTCGGGAACCGGGTTCTCCACCGTGGTCGGGTGCTCGCTCATGTGCCTCGCTCCCCCGTCGTTGACGTTGACACATTCAATTTTGCTACAAAACTATTTTGCTGCAAAACGAATGTGCGGTCGGGCACAATGAGCCGGTGACCGGTGACCTGGATACCGCCGCACTCGAGTTCACCCGCCTGCTCGGACCGCTGCGCCGCGCCGTGCTGCGCGCCTCCCGGCAGGCCGCCGACCTGCCCGACCTGCCCGAGGCCCAGATCGAACTGCTGCGCCTGCTGGTGGCCGACGGTCCGCTGAGCCCGCGCGAGGCGGCCACCGCGCTGCAGGTCGCGCCCTCGACGATCAGCAACCTGGTCAAGACGATGCGCGCGGCCGGACTCGTCGCCCGCGACAGCGACCCCGAGGACGCGCGCACCGCGCGGCTCAGCGCCACCGACACCGCGCTGGACCTGCTCGACCGCTACGACCGCGCCAGCGCCTCGGCCCTGCGCCGCAGCCTCGCCCAGCTGCCCGCCGCCGAACGCGCCCGGCTCGACGCGGCCCTGCCCGCGCTGCGCGCGCTCACCGCCGCCGTGGACTCCCACACCCCCTGACACGCGAGAACGGCCCGCCACGGGAAGTTCCGCGACGGGCCGTTCGACGGGAGCGGGTCAGACGAGGACGCCCGCGATGGTGGCGCTGAGCAGGTTGGCCAGGGTCGCCGCCAGCACGGCGCGGATGCCGTCCTTGGCGATCCAGCCGCGCTTGCCGGGCACCAGACCGCCCAGGCCGCCGAGCAGGATCGCCAGCGAACCGAGGTTGGCGAAGCCGGTCAGCGCGAAGGTGACGATGGTGGCGGTCTTCTCGCTGAACCGCGCGGCCTGCGGGCCGAAGTCGGAGAAGGCGACGAACTCGTTGATCACCAGCTTCTCGCCGACGAACCCGCCGGCGGCCACGGCCTCGTGCCACGGCACGCCGATCACCCACATCAGCGGGGAGAACACGTAGCCGAGGATCTGCTGCATGGTCAGGTCCGGCAGGCCGAACAGCCCGCCGACGGCGCCGACGATGAGGTTGAGCAGCGCGATCAGGGAGACGAACGCGAACAGCATCGCGCCGACGTTGAGGGCGAGCTTGAGGCCGTCGGAGGCGCCGGTGGCCGCGGCGTCGATGACGTTGCGCGGCTTCTCCTCCAGCGCGGGCGCGGCGGTGCCGAAGGCGACCTGCCTGGACTCCTCCTCTTCAGCGGCGTCGGCGTCCTCGGCCGCGGGAGCGTCGTCGGAGGAGGGCTCGTCCTCGGTCGCGGGCATGATCATCTTGGCCATCAGCAGACCGGCCGGGGCGGCCATGAAGCTGGCCGCGATGAGGTTCTCCAGCTCGGCGCCCAGCATCGCGTAGCCGACCATGACCGTTCCGGCCACAGTGGCCAGTCCGCCGACCATCACCGCGAAGAACTCCGAGCGGTTCATGCTCGCCAGGTAGGGCCGCACCAGCAGCGGCGCCTCGGTCTGACCGAGGAAGATGTTGCCGGTCGCGTTCAGCGACTCCGCCCGCGTGGTGCCCAGCGCCTTCTGCAGACCGCCACCGATGATGCGCACGACCCACTGCAGGACGTGCAGGTGGTAGAGCACCGCGGTCAGCGAGGACACGAAGATGATGATCGGCAGCACCTGGAAGGCCACGACCGTGCCCTCGCTGGGCATGATCGGACCGACCAGGAAATCGATGCCCTCCTTGGAGGACTCGATGACCTTCGTGACACCGGCGGCCACGGCGGTCAACGCCTGCTGACCCAGCGGCCAGCGCAGCACCACGACCGCGAAGATGATCTGGATCGCCAGCGCACCGAGCACCGTGCGGAGGTTGATCGCGCGCCTGTTGGTCGACATCGCGAACGCGAGCAGCAGGACGACGACCATGCCGCCGAGACCCCACAAGACCTGCACTTGGAATCAGCCTTTCCTCGAACCGCCGCACCCGCGACGCGATGATGAGTTCGAGGGATGCTCGCACGACAGGCGCGGATCATGCACCCGGGTGGCGACTTTGTGACTCCAGCAACGGCAGGTCAGCGCCGGGTGATCACTCCACAGTGCACTCAGGCCGGGACGTCGAGCGGCGGCAGGGAGTTCGCGATGTCCTCGCGGGTGGGCTCCAGCCACGGCGGCAGCTTGAGCTCGCGGCCGAGCTCCAGCAGCGGCTCGTCGATGTCGAACCCGGGCGAATCGGTGGCGATTTCTAGCAGCACGCCACCGGGCTCGCGGAAGTAGATGGACTTGAAGTACTGGCGGTCGCGGATCTCGGTGACCTCCAGGCCGCGCCCGACGAGCTCGTCGCGCCACTCCTTCTGGGTCTCGTCGTCCGGCACGCGCCAGGCCACGTGGTGCACGGTGCCGCCCGCGACGTAGCCCTCCGGGGCGTTCGGGTCCACCCGCACGTCCACCAGCGCACCGGGTCCGCCCTCGCCCGCGGCGAAGCGCAGCCGGTCGCCGTCCTGGTGCCGGAACTGCAGCCCGAGACCGTCGACGAGCAGGTCGGAGGTGTCGGCCTCGCGAGCGACGGTCATGGTCACCGAGTGCAGGCCGCGGATGGCGTGCTCGGCCGGGACCGACGGGGTGTCCCACGGGTCGCGCGGGTCGCCCTGCGGGTGGGCGACCAGGGCGAGCTCCAGGCCGTCGGGGTCGCGGAAGCCGAGGACGTCCTCCTCGTCGCGGTTGGTGACCCGGGTGGTCTCGACACCGGCGGCGGCGAGGTGCTGCTTCCACCAGCCGATGGAGTTGGCCGGGACGGAGAACGCGGTCGCGGTGGCCTGCCCGGAGCCGATCCGGCCGGCCTCGATCGACTGCCACGGGAAGAAGGTCATCAGCGAGCCGGGCCTGCCGGAGGTGTCGCCGTAGTAGAGGTGGTAGACGCCGGTCGAGTCGAAGTTGACGGTCGTCTTCACCAGCCGCAGGCCCAGGGTGCGCAGGTAGAAGTCCGCGTTGCGCTGGGGGTTCTCACCGATCGCCGTGACGTGGTGCAGCCCACTGGTCCTGATCCCCATCTCGCCCTCCTGCTACCTCAGACCGCATTCAAAGAAGACGCTAACAGGGATATATCTTTCGCTCAAGATGATTGCGTGTAAGATTATCCCTGGAGCCACCACAAGCGGTGGCGGAGACGGGAGAGGTCCGATGAGCGCGAAGAAGGGGATCCACGACGTGGCCACCGAGGTCGACCTGCCCAGCGATGACGAGACCGTCACCTGGTGGGGTCTGGTGATCGAGGGCTACCACGCCACGCACGGAAGGCTGATGAACGAGATCAGCGAGCGCGTGGACCTCGCCCCCGGTTCCTTCGACATCCTGATCCGCCTGCTGCGCTCCCCCGACTACCGGCTGCCGATGACCCGGCTGGCGATGGAGGCGGCGCTGAGCAGCGGCGGGTTCACCAAGGTCGCCGACCGGCTGGCCAAGGCCGACCTGATCCGGCGGGAGCCCTCGGCCCAGGACCGGCGGGTGGTCTACGCGGTGCTGACCGACCACGGGCTGGAGGTCGCCGAGGAGGCCCGGAAGGTCTGCGCGGAGATCCTGCGCAACCGCATCCTGGCCCCGCTCGGCGAGCAGCAGTCCCTGAGCCTGGCCGAGGCGATGCGCACGCTGCGCACCGCCAACGCGGCCTGATTCAGCTCGCGGCGGCGGCTTCGGCCTTGGCGAACTCGGCCTTCCACTCGCGGAAGGACTCCTCGGTGCGGCCGTGGCGCCAGTAGCCGGAGATCGACGCGCTGTCGCGGGTCACGCCGCGTTCGCGGAACAGGTACGGGCGGACGCGGCGCATGACCTCGTGGGCCTCGCCGTGCACGAAGGCGTGCACCCGGCCCGGCAGCCACTCCAGCTCGCGGACCGCCTTCTCCAGCGCGCCGTCCTCGCCGACGTCGCAGCGGTAGATGAAGGTGACCTCTCCCCCGGCGGGCAGCGGCAGTTCCGGCGCCTCGACCGGGGATTCGATCAGCATGACCACCCGCACCACGGCGTCGGCGGGCATGGCGCGCAGGGCGGCGGAGATCGCGGGCAGCGCGGACTCGTCCCCGGCCAGCAGGTGCCAGTCGGCCGCCGGGTCCGGGCTGTAGGCGCCGCCGGGGCCGTTGAGGACGAGCCTGTCGCCCGCCTCGGCCCTGGCCGCCCACGGGCCGGCCACGCCGAGGTCGCCGTGCATGACGAAGTCGATGGCCATCGTGCCGGCCTCGACGTCGGGGAACAGGGCGGTGAACGTGCGGACCGTGGGCATGTCCTCGGCCGGGAAGGTGCCGCGCATCGCCTTGACGTCCAGCGGCTCCGGGTAGGTCACGCCTTCCTTGGGGAACACCAGCTTGACGTAGCGGTCGCTGTGCACGCTCTCGGCGAAGGCCGAGAGATCGTCGCTGCGGAACCACAGCCGCCGCACCCGCGGAGTCACCATCTCCGCGCCGGTCACGGTCAGGTAAGTCGCCATCGAACTCCTCGCTCACAAAGACTTAGGTCAGCCTAACTTATCCCCGCGGGGGTGTTGAACGCCAGTCGGACACACCGGTCACGTCGGCGAGGTCCCGGGGCGCGGCCCAGCTCACCGGATGGGGTGAGGGGTGCCCGCGGTACCCGGACGATCAGGCACTCCCGGGTGAGGCCGACTTACCGTTCCCTGGAATCCGGCCGGACGAGACCCGGGGAGGCCGTCTGCGATGCGCGCGACACTGATGTACGGAGCCGGGGACGTGCGGGTGGAGGACGTCCCCGACCCGGTGCTGCAGCAGCCCACCGACGCGCTGGTGCGGGTGCTGCGCGCCTGCGTGTGCGGGAGCGACCTGCACCCGTACCACGGCAAACCGGCCTCCGAGACGGGCTCGCCGATGGGCCACGAGTTCCTCGGCGTCGTCGAGGAACTCGGTTCCGAGGTGAGCGGTCTGAGCAAGGGCGACGTGGTGATCGCGCCGTTCATGTGGGCCGACAACACCTGCGACTTCTGCCGCGAGGGGCTGCAGACCTCCTGCCGCAACGGGGGCGGCTGGGGTTCGCCCGGCGTCGGCGGCGGCCAGGCCGAGGCGGTCCGGGTGCCGCAGGCCCAGGGCACGCTGGTCAAGGCCCCGGTCGACGAGGACTCACCGCTGCTGCCCTCGCTGCTGACGCTCTCGGACGTCTTCCCCACCGGCTACCACTGCGCGAGCACCGCCGGTGTCGGCGAGGGCAAGACGGTGACGGTGATCGGCGACGGCGCGGTCGGGTTGTGCGCGGCGCTCTCGGCCCGGCTGCTGGGCGCCGAGCGGATCATCCTGATGGGACGGCACGAGGACCGCACGGATCTCGGCGTCGAGTTCGGCGCCACCGACGTGGTGCCCGAACGCGGCGAGGAGGGCATCGCCCACGTCCAGGAGCTCACCGGCGGCGACGGCACGCACGCCGTCCTGGAGGCCGTCGGCTACCTCAACGCCTACGACACCGCCCTGGGCGTCGTCCGGCCCGGCGGCTCGATCAGCCGCGTCGGCGTCCCGCAGTACACCGAGGGAAACATCGGCCGCGACCCGTTCATGAAGAACGTGACCCTCACCGGCGGAGTCGCCCCCGCCCGCGCCTACATCGAACGCCTCCTCCCCGCAGTCCTGGAAGGCCGAGTCGAACCCGGCCGAGTCTTCGACACCACCGTCGACATCGAAGGCGTCCCCGACGGCTACCGAGCCATGGACCAACGCCACTCCCTGAAAGTCCTGGTCAACCCGTAACCGCCGATGCGGTCTCGCTTAGTGTTGATCTTTTACCGCGGCCGTCTGTACCTCCGTTCGACGCGCCAGCGGGGTTGCTTTCGATGGGTGGTCCTAGGCGTGCCGGCTGACGCTCTCGCCGGTCTACCAACACCGCCCTACACGGTCTGCTACCTCTGGAACACTGATCGTTATGAGGCAAGAGAGGGTCCGCAACGAGGTCAGTAGCTCGATCGCGGGATCTGCTGTGCAGGTTGGCAACGTGCACGGGGACGTCGTGGTCGGCCCGCCGTCGCCTCCAGCGTCGAACGGGGACGAACCGGCGGATCTGGCCGCCGCGCTCGCACACAGGGTGCACGGCCTCAGCAAGAGAGAGGACGAGCATAGGCGGATCTACGATCCCCGCCCGCTGCTGGTGCGGTGGCACAGGGCCACGGATGAACTGTTCGACCACTGGGCCAACATCCACGGCCAGGAAACCGAACATGACGCGACGACATTGACCGGGTCTTTCACCGGGGTTCGGGAGACCTACGAGGCCATCCCGTCGCAGCGGCTGGTAATCCTGGGGCAGGCCGGTGCAGGCAAGACCGTGCTGGCCCACCGCCTCATCCTCGAACTGCTCGAAGACCGACCCCGTTCGGCTCCTGTGCCGATACTGTTCAGCCTCAGCGACTGGAACCCTCGCGTTCTCACCCTGCGGACATGGCTCGTCGGCCAACTCCTGCGGGACCATCCATTCCTGGAGAAACGGGATCAGGCGGGACATCGCGCCGCCGAGCTACTCGCCAAAGACGACTGGGTCTTGCCCGTGCTGGACGGATTCGACGAAATCCCCCAGCAGTACCACCGCGACGCCGTCCACGAGATCAGCAGGTTCAGCGGGCCACTGGTCGTGACCAGCCGCCCACACGAATACACGCAGGCCGCAGCACAAGCCAGGGCCCTCAGCCGAGCCGCCGCCATCGAACTCGACGATCTCACCCCCGACGAGTCAAGAACATACTTGCAGGCCAGCACCGGAAAAACCCGCACCGTTGAATGGGACGCGGTCTTCGACCGGCTACGAAACTCACCGGACGCAACCGCGAGCCAGAACCTCCTCCCGGTGCTGACCACCCCGTTGATGGTGACGCTCGCCCGCGCCATCTACAACGACATCCCGGACCACCACCCCGGAGAACTCCTCGACACCGGGCGCTTTCCCACCCGCGACCACGTGGAAGAACATCTGCTCGGTGCCTACCTGGACACCATCTACGACCCCCGGAACGACACCGCCCGCCCCACAGGAGCGTCTCCACCGACGTGGACTCCCCATCGCGCCCGCCGCTGGCTCGGCCATCTCGCCACCCACCTCACGAAACGCGACACCCACGACCTCACCTGGTGGCAACTCCCCAACACCCTCCACCGCCACACCCGCATCCTCCTCATCATGGCTCCTGGATTGTCGATCGCGCTCGCAATCGGGCTTCCACTCGTGTTCCAGAACGGGTTCGACCACGCGTCGGCCGTGCTCACCGCCGTGGGCATGTCCTGGATCACGGCCACGGGCGGACTCGCGGTTGGGTTCGTCAATGAGACGAGGTTTGCCCGCGGGAATACGGGACGCGAACCGAGTCGACTGCTGTTGCGCCTTCGACGCCGTGGCAAACCCAAACGTTCTTTGCGTACTTGGCTCAGGAAAACGACCGTCGAGGTCATCAGCGGGCTTGCTATCGGAATTCCGATCGGACTCGCAATCGCCCTCGAAGAGGCAGTTTTTCACGTAGTCGTCTCAGATCGACCCAGATCGCTCTGGGCCGATCTCCCATTTGGGATCGAGATCGGGTCCGCAATCGGGATCGGGATCGGAATCTCGAACATCATGGTGTCCGCCCTCAGCGACACCAACGACCCCCGTGACGCAATTGACCCATGGCAACTGTTGACCACCGACCGCACCACCACACTTGTCCAAACGATCATGGCCGCATCCGCGACGTGGCTCATACTCGAGCTTGGCTACGAAGCGCCTTGGACCTGGCCCCTGATATGCGGATGCGTAGCCGGAGTCGTCCGCCTACTGCTCTCAACCTGGGCGAACTGGCTGCTTTTCGTACGTCTATGGCTCCCGCTGACCGGACGCCTGCCGTGGCGCTCGAAACGTTTCCTCGAAGACGCCTACCAACGAGGGGCGCTACGTCAGCCCGGCGCGGTCTACCAATTCCGACACGCGCAACTCCGGAACCACCTCGCCCGCCAGCACCGAACCAGATCCCACAGGTGGTGACGGTCGCGGGAAGGAGCGCTTCACGCGGAGTCGTTGTTGCGCCTGCGGCGGTGCCGACGTGATGCAATGAAGGCTCGGATACCTATACCGATACCGACGAGGACGGCGATCTCGCCCACCGTCATCAGCGCAGCGGGCCCGAAGTTCACGCCGGTGCCGGGAACGTAGGTCAACGAGGACCACACGAATCCCACGGTGAACACAGCCACACCGGACAGAATCACGATCAGCGGGCGTGCCGCGGGTTCACTCGCCAGACCCGTCACAACGGGCTCCTTGTCCTTCGTAGTGGTTCCAACCGGCGCCACGGACAGCACCGTAGTAGGCGCTGGTGACTTCGTCACAGGACACCCTCCGGGGGTCAACATCTCTTGGTGTGGAGCCACTGCGGTAATCGCTGGTCGCGCGAACCGCGCCATCGGTGGCCTCCCCCAGGGCTGGGTGGGAGGCCACCGATGGTGTCGCGGCACAAGAGGTTTCCTCCTCCTGGGGACTTGCCTCGGCCGCTCGGGCAGTTCAGGACTTGACCGGTCAGCTGAGCAGCAGTTCCCAGGTCGGGTTCTCCAGCACTCTGCCCACCTTGACGAGCACCCGGCTGCCGAGCTCGCCGTCGACCATGCGGTGATCGAATGACAGCGAGAGTTGCATCGTCGAGCGCAGCTTGACCTTGCCCTTGTGCTCCCAAGGGAGCTTCCGGACGGCTCCGGCGCACAAGATCGCAGCCTCGCCGGGATTCAGGATCGGCGTTCCCGCGTCCACGCCGAACACACCGATGTTCGTGATCGTGATCGTGCCTCGAGCCATGTCCTCCGGCGTCGATTTGCCCTCGCGCGCCGTTCGGGTCAGCTCTGTCAGCTCACTGGCCAGTTCCGGCAAGCGGAACGAGTCGGCGTTCTTGATGTTGGGCACCATCAACCCGCGGGGCGTCGCCGCGGCGATGCCCAGGTTCACCTGGTGGTGCAGCACGATCTCGCCGGCCTCGTCATCCCACGAGGCGTTGATGTCGGGGAACTCCCGCACCGCCGCCAGCAACGCCCGGGCGACCAGCAGCAGCAGCGTGACCCTCCTGCCCTCGAACGCCGGGTCGGCCTTGAGCTCGTCGACCAGCCGTACCGACCGCGTGACGTCGATGGTCAGGAACTCGGTCACGTGCGGAGCGGTGAAGGCGCTCGCCGACATCGCCGCCGCGGTCGCCTTCCGCACTCCCCGCACCGGAATCCGCGTGACGCGGCCCTCGGCTCCGGAGCGCACCGACGACGTCTCCTGCGCGGGAACAGCGGAGTCGAGGACCGGCGCTTCCGGAGGGGACGCCGTCTCAGCCAGCGCGAGGACGTCCTGCCGAGAGATGGTGCGCTCCGGCCCGGACGGCTTCACCCGGGCGAGATCCACACCCAGATCCTTGGCGAGTTTGCGCACGGGGGGCTTCGCGCGCACTGCGGTACCGGCGTTCGGAACCGATGCGGCGTCGGCCTCCGCGGCAGGCGCACGACGGCGTCGCCGCGACTTGGTGCTCTCCGTCGGCCCGTACCCGACGAGAACCGCAGGAGGCGGCTCGGCAGTCGCCGCCGCAGGCGAGGCGCCCTTCTCCGGCCGGCTTCCCGCCGCAGGCTCGGACACGACGTCGCCAGTGCCGATCACGATGATCGGAGTACCGACGGTGACCGTCTCGCCTTCCCCCACCAGGATTTCCGAGACCGCTCCCTCGTGCGGAGACGGCAGCTCCACCACGGATTTGGCAGTCTCGATCTCGACGATCGTCTGGTTCAGCGTGACCTCATCTCCGACGGCGACGCGCCAGTTGACGATCTCGGCCTCGGTAAGCCCCTCCCCCACGTCGGGAAGAGCAAACTGTCGGGTGCTCATGGCTGCGCGCTCACCAACCGAAGGTCCGGTCGACGGCGTCGAGGACGCGATCGAGGTCGGGCAGGTACTGTTCTTCGAACTTCGCGGGCGGGTACGGCGTGTTGAAGCCGCCGACCCGCAACACCGGAGCTTCCAGCCGGTAGAAGCACTGCTCCGTCACCGCAGCACCGATCTCCGCTCCCAGCCCGGCGAAGGTCGGCGCTTCGTGCACGACGACGCACCGGCCGGTCTTGTCGACCGAGCGGCTGACCGTGGCCAGGTCGAGCGGCGACAACGTCCGCAGGTCAACGACCTCCAGCTGCCGCCCCTCCTCCTCGGCCGCAGCGGCCGCGTCCAGGCAGGTCTGCACCATTCCGCCGTAGGTGAGCAGCGTCAGGTCCGATCCGCTGCGCACGACGCGTGCTCGGTCCGCCGGCAGCACCCGCTCGTCGTCTTCGAGATCGGCGACTTCCGCTTTGGTCCAGTAGCGCCGCTTCGGCTCGTAGAAGATGACCGGGTCCTCGGAGCTGATCGCCTGGCGCAGCATCCACAAGCCGTCCTGCGGGTTCGAACAGCACACAACGCGAAGGCCGGCGGTGTGGGCGAAGTACGCCTCGTTGGACTCGCTGTGGTGCTCCACCGCGCCGATCCCACCGCCGACCGGGATGCGGATCACCACGGGGAGGCTGAGCCGCCCACCGCTGCGGGCGCGCATCTTGGCCAGCTGCGAGACGATCTGGTTGAACGCGGGGTAGACGAAGCCGTCGAACTGGATCTCGCACACCGGCCGGTATCCGCGCAGCGCCAGACCGATCGCGGTCCCGACGATGCCCGCTTCCGCCAGGGGCGTATCGACGACCCGGTCGGCCCCGAAGTCCTTCTGCAAGCCGTCGGTCACGCGGAACACGCCACCGAGACCACCAACGTCTTGGCCCATCACAACGACTTTGGGGTCGTCCTCCATGGCGTCCCGCAGCCCGGTGTTGATTGCTTTAGAGAGAGTCAATACGGACATGTTCACTTCCGTGTGGGTGTCGCCGCAGGGTGCGCGGCGGGGAAGGCCCGGCAAGAGGTGTCCTCCCTTGGGCCAGGCGAACAGGGCGATGAGTCGGATCGTGCCGATTCAGTCCACGTAGGACGCGAGGAGCTGCTGGTGATGACGGCGTTCCTCGGCCAACAACTCGGTCTCCTCGGCCAGCACCGTGCTGAACAGCGCTCCGACCTCACCGAGAGGCAGTTCGTCACAAGCCCTCCGGGTTTCGGCGGCGAGCTCCGTGCACTCGGTGTCGACCTCGTCTCGGAACTCCTGGTCGATCCAGCCTTCGCTCTCCAGCAACGTTTCCAGGCGACCGAGGGGGTCGCGCGCCCTCCAGCTGTCCAGCTCGCTGTCGCTGCGGTACCGACCCGGATCATCGGACGTGCTGTGCCCTGCCATGCGATAGGTGAGGGCTTCGATCAGTGCCGGCCCGCCACCGTCCCGCACCCGCTTCACCACCTCGGTGGTCACCGCGTGCACGGCCAGCACGTCGTTGCCGTCGACCACGTGCGCCTCGAGCCCGAACCCCTGGGCGCGCTGGTGCAGCGGTGCCCGCATCTGGGCGCGCGTGGGCGTGGAAATCGCCCACTGGTTGTTCTGGCAGAAGAACAGCAACGGCACGTCAGCGGCCGCCGCCCAGTTCAACGCTTCGTTCGCCTCGCCCTCGCTGGCAGCGCCGTCGCCGAAGTAGGCGGCCACGATCTCGTCCGTCCCGTCCCGCTGGACACCCATCGCGTACCCGGTCGCGTGCGGCAGCTGGGCGGCCAGGACGAGCGTGTAGATGTGGAACCGGTACTGCCGCGGGTCCCAGCCGGAATGCTGGTTTCCCCGCCACTGGATCAGCAGCTCAGCAGGCGTGAGGCCGCGGCAGAGAGCGGCGGCGTGTTCCCGGTAGCTCGGGAACACGTAATCCTCCTCGCGAAGCGCGGTGATCGACCCGACCTGCGCGGCCTCCTGCCCGAGCGATTGCAGCCAGAGGCCGAGCTCGCCTTGGCGTTGCAACGCCAAGGCCTCGTTGTCGAGTTGCCGGGCGAGCCGCATCTTGCGGTAGAAGTCCCGGCAGAGTTCCGGTGTGACCTCCAACGGCCAGTCCGGGTGCTCGCGCAAGCGCCCGTCCGGGCCCAACAGCTGTACGGGTTCCACGTGTTCCTCCAGGGAGTTCACGCCCTCGTGCGCGGTGCGGGGTGCTGCGCCGCGCCTTCCGGCTCGGTGCGCGGCCGGTCGGCCGCGCACCGCGATGTTCAGATCTCCGAGCAGCCGGGGTGTGATCGGGTTTTCCGACCAGCCTCGTCTGCGCTCTGGTAGGACTGCGGCGGAGTGCGCCGGCCTACCGGTCCGTTCCCTCGACCGCTCGAACGCGGAGCGGCAGAGGTTCCGGTGATTCCTCGGAACGCAGCAGATCGACCTCCCAAATCATGATCAGGTCCGATTGGCGAGAGCGGCCCGCAACCGCTCGTGGTCTTCGCGGCCGAGCCGCCCGGCGTCCGATGCCAGGGACGCCGCCGCCAACGACATCTCCCTGTACGCGGGCACCACCTCGGGCGCGGCGTGGCCGAGCGCGGACAGGTGTTCCGCAACGGTGCCGACATCGCCGCGGACGACCGGACCCGTCGCTCCCCCGACCCCGCGCTGCATGGCGTTGTCCAGCGCTGCCCGCAGGGGTGGTCCGAGCACCGCTTCGGCATCAGCAACACCGGCCGCCTGGAGCACGCGGGTGGCCTGGACGACGAGCGTGACCAGGTGATTGCTGCCGTGCGCCAGCGCGGCGTGGTACAGCGCGCGGTCGTGCTCGGCCACGACGAGCGGTACGCCGCCCACATCGCGCACCAGGCGGGTGGCGACTCGCAGACCCGGCGACGGGCCGGTGATCGCGAACCTCGTGCCTTCCAGCCTCCGTCTCTCGGTGACGATGTCTCCGGTGAAGGTCATCGCCGGGTGCATCGCGGCGGTGATGGCGCCCGCTGCCCGCAGCGGTTCGAGAACTCCTGCTCCGTACCGTCCGCTCACGTGCAGGACCGCGATCCCCTCCCCACGCCGCGGGTCTTCCGCCAGGCTCGCGACCGCGTCGGCGAGGGCGTCATCCGGGACGGCCAGGAGCAGCACCTCGACCGCGCTGCCCAACCCCTCGGCCGTGTCGAGGACGTGCACTGCGCCGAGGGTCTCCCGGGCGCGGGCTCGCCCCGCTTCGGAAGGGTCCCAGACGCGGGCGATCCGGTGGCCGTTCGCGCTCAGCGCGCTCGCCAGCACCAGCCCGGCCTTCCCGGCTCCGACCAGACCGATGTCCAGTGGCTCGGCGGTCTCAGCCATCGGTCACCACCGCGGTGCTCGGCTCGATCTGGGAGCGGGCCTTGATGTTGCGGCCGACCAGGGCGATCGCGCCGGCCGCCACCGCCAGGAACACTGCCGTGACGAACACCGCGACGGCGCTGTTCCCCTGCCCCGGGCCCTCGCCCTTGATGAGGGCGACCATGTAGGGAGAGACGAACCCTCCGATGTTGCCGATCGCGGTGATGTAGGCGATGCCGGTCGCGGCCGCCGCTCCGCCGAGCAGGAACGGTGCGTGCGCCCAGAACACCGGGAGCGTGGAGATGCACCCGACGGCGGCGAACGTGAACCCGGTGAGCGCGAGCAGCGGCGAACCGTCGAGGTTCAACGCCGCGAGCACCAGGCCGAGGACGCCGGTGACGGCCGGTACGACGTAGTGCCACGTGCGCTCCCCGGTGCGATCCGAGTTCCGGGCGAGAAGCCACATCGCAAGCGCGGCGACTGCGTAAGGGATCGCGGTGAGCCATCCGATCTGACCCGTGCTGAACGAGCCCATCTGCTTGACGATCGTGGGCAGGAAGAAGGCGAGCGCGTAGAGCGGGACGATCATCGCGAAGAACGCCAGCGACATGGTCAGCACACCTCTGTCGCGCACCACTGCCGCGAAGGAACCGGACTGCCGCCCGCCTGCGGCGTTGACCTCTTCCTCGCTGGCCAGCTGAGCGGTGAGCCAGCCGCGCTGGTCGTCGTCCAGCCAGGTGGCTTCGGAAGGGCTGTCGGTCAGGAAGCGCAGCACGACGAAGGCCACGATCAGGCAGGGGAACCCTTCGACGAGGAACATGAACTGCCAGCCGGCAAGACCCCAGGGGGTGAAGCCCATCAGCCAGCTCGAGAGCGGTGCGCCGATGATGGTCGAGACCGGCACGGCCAGGTAGAACACGCCGATCAGCCGTGCTCGGCGAACCGCGGGCACCCATTGGGTCAGGTACAGGATGACGCCTGGGACCAGGCCTGCCTCCGCGACTCCGAGCAGGAGGCGCAGGGCGTAGAAGGTCCACTCGTCGTGCACGACGAACATCGCCATCGAGACCAGGCCCCAGCTGAACATGATCCGGGCGATCCAGCGCCGAGCGCCGACCTTGTAGAGGATGATGTTGCTGGGCACTTCGAAGAGCACGTAGCCCACGAAGAACAGTCCCGCGCCCAGGCCGAACGCCGCCTCGCTGAGCGCGATGTCGGGCTGCATCTGCAGTTTCGCGATCGAGATGTTGGTGCGGTCGAGGTAGTTGAGGACGTAGACGAGGAACAGCAGCAGACCGAGGCGCCACGTGACTCTGCGCAGCGTTGTCCGCGCGAGCCGATCGGGGTCAACAACGCCGTTGTTGTGTGACATGGGAACTCCCGGAGGCGTGCGGGTGGGGATCAGGTGGGTGGGGTGAAGCGTCCGTCGACGGCGGTCCAGCCGCCGTCGACCATGACCGTCGACCCGGTGACGTAGCTGGCCGCGTCCGAGGCGAGGAACACCACGGCACCGGCGAGCTCCGAGGGCTTCGACCAGCGGCCCAACGCCCCCTTGGTGGCGTAGGCCTGGTACCAGTCGGGATGGGATTTGATCTGGTGGGTCAGCGGGGTCTCGACCACGCCCGGCGCGATCGCGTTGACCCGCACCCCTGCCTCGCCGAATTCGGCGGCGGCGGTCTTCACGAGCTGGATGGCACCGGCCTTGGTGGCTGCGTAGACGGACTGCCCGGGTTCGACGACCTGCGCGCGCACCGAGGAGAAGACCACGATGCTGCCTGAACCGCGCTCCACCATCCGCTGGCCGAACGCCTGCAAGACGGTGAAGGTGGCTTTGAGGTTCAGCGACACGACCCGGTCGAACTCCTCCGGGGTGTAGTCGAGGATGCGCTTGCGCACGTTCATCGCCGCGGTGAGCACGAGGACGTCGACCGTGCCGAGTTCGGCGGCTGCGCGGTTCACCGCGTCGACGTCGGTGATGTCGAGTTCCAGCACTTCTCCGCCGACGTCGTCCGCGGTGGCCTTGGCGATGGCGGGGTCCTTGTCGGCGCAGACCACGCGGGCACCCTGGGCGGC
This sequence comes from Saccharopolyspora sp. ID03-671, assembly GCF_045278815.1. Taxonomy (NCBI): domain Bacteria; kingdom Bacillati; phylum Actinomycetota; class Actinomycetes; order Pseudonocardiales; family Pseudonocardiaceae; genus Saccharopolyspora; species Saccharopolyspora sp. ID03-671. Next base: position 178,604 of record NZ_CP134054.1, on the reverse strand, counting down.
GAGCGCCAGCGCGGCCTCGCGGCCGATGCCGCCGGCTCCGACGAGCAGCGCGCGCTTGCCGTCGAGGCGGAAGAGTCCGGTGTAGGGGTTCTCGGTCATGGGTTCGCTCATTCCGGCCGGATGATGGCCATTCGGGTGACGGTGAGTTCTTCGATGGCGAAACGCGGCCCCTCGCGGCCGATTCCGGAGTCCTTGACGCCGCCGTAGGGCATGATGTCCGAGCGGAACCCCGGAACCTCGTTGATCACCACTCCTCCGACGTCGAGTTCCTCGACGGCGTGGAACGCGGTGGCCAACGAGCGGGTGAACACGCTGGCGTGCAAGCCGTAGCGGGAGCGGTTGACCACCTCGAACGCGGCTGCCGCGTCCGGCACCGACCGGATCGCCACGACCGGGGCGAAGATCTCTTCGCACCAGGCTTTCTCGGTTTCGGGAACGTCGAGCAGGAGGGTCGGCTCGACGGCCCGGTCAAGGACGCGACCGCCGTGCAGGATCTTGGCACCGGCCGCTTCCGCCGAGGCGATCCAGGAGAGCACACGCTGGGTGGACGATTCGTTGATCAGGGGTGCGACGCGCGTACCGGGATCACGCGGGTCGCCGACCGTCAACTCGCCGATGCGCGCGGTCAGGCGGTCGACGAACTCGTCGCGCACCGGTTCGCAGACGATCACGCGTTGCACGGCGATGCACGCCTGCCCGTTGAAGTAGAAGCCGCCCCGCAGCACGGCGTCCACGGCCTTGTCGAGATCGGCGTCGACATCGATGACGAGTGCGGCGTTGGAGCCCAGTTCCAACAGCACCTTCCGAGGAGCTGCGTCACGCGCGATCTGGTGGCCGACCTCGGCCGATCCCGTGAACGACACGGCGGCGACCCTCGGGTCGGTCACCAACCTGCGGCCGACTTCGGGATCACCGGTCACCACCTGGACGATCTCCGCCGGCGCCGCGTGCCTGGCCGCGATCGTCCGCACGATCTCGGCCAGCAACAAGGTGGCCAGCGGCGTCGCCGGGGCGGGCTTGCAGATGACCGGGCAGCCCGCGGCGATGCTCGGAGCGATCTTGTGGCTCGCCAGCAGCAGCGGGCCGTTGAACCCGGCGACACCGACGACCAGACCGATCGGCTTGCGAGTCCAGAAGCCGACCATTCCCGCACCCGAGTCCTGGGCGTCCAGCGCAACCGTCTCACCGTGGATGTGCGCGACCTCTTCCGCGGCTGCCGACCAGGTGAACAGGGTGCGCGCGAACTCGACTTCGCAGTCGCCCCGCGTCTTGCCGGTCTCGGCGATGAGCAGCTCGACGAACTGCTCGGAACGCGCCCGGAGCTCGCTTTCGACGTCGAGCAGGATCGCCCGGCGGGCCGCTGTGGTCAGCTTCCCGACCGGTTTGACCGCGGCAGCTCCGGCCTGCAACGCCGCCTCGGCGTGCTCGACGGATCCGACGGGCCCGGTCCCCACCACGGATCCGTCGTAGGGGAACACCACCGGCGCGGTGTCGGTGGCGGTGACCCAGCCGGGTCCGATCGGCAGACCGGATCTGATCTCGGGCAGGGCGAAGCCCGCGTTCGAACCCATCAGCAACTCTCCTCATGACCACGTCGTCATAGGCACTGCCAGCTCGGCCAGCAGTCCTCGAAGTCAACTGCTGGTCGGACCAGCATTCAATGGCGCTCAGGGTGCCCAACTTCACGAAGCGGGTCAAGGAAGCACGGAATATACGCTGTTCAGATCGATTTAGTATCGGCTTCCGCCGCTGTGCTGCTGCTCCAAGCTTGACGTAGGACACAGTTTCAGTCAGCCTTCAGTTCGCTGTATCCAGTCGTCCAGCACGAGAGGCGGAAGCGTGGGAAGAGGGACCGATCCGGGCAAGTCGGCGGGACGCATCCCGCTCGCCGACGAAGTTGCGGAGATGCTCCGGGAACGGATCTACACCCACCGCTACCCCACGGGATCGTGGCTGCGGCAGGAAGTGCTGTCCGCGGAGCTGGGAGTCAGTCGCACCCCGCTGCGCGAGGCGCTCCGGATCTTGGAGCAGGAAGGTCTCGTCCAGGTCGTCGCCGGCCGAGGCGCGCGTGTGGTCACCGGCGACGTGAACACCTTGCTGGACGCCTACGAGCTGCGAGCAGTCGTGGACGGTCTCGCGGCGAGGCTCGCCGCCGAGCGGTTCTCGGCGGGCCGGGTTCGACCGCTGCGGAGGGCCATCGAAACCCAGCGCGCCGCAGTCGATCCGTGGTCACCGCGCGACTACACCCAGGCCAACGTCGACTTCCACGAGGAGATCATCCACCTGTCCGGCAACGAGTTCGTCCTGAACCAGCTCACGATCCTGCGCATGACGGCCCAGGTGTTCGCACCGGTTGCGCTGATCGAGCCGGAGAACGCGCTTCGAGCCATCGCCGAGCACACCGCGATCACCGACGCCATCGAAGCCGGCGACGGTGCCGAAGCGGAGCACCTGGCCAGGGCTCACATCGAAGCGACCATCCGCCAGCTCGAGGAGAGCAGGGACTCGTCTGCGGCGGAGCCCGGCGACGCCTCCTGAACGTCCTCCGATCTTTCCAGGCCACAAAGGAGTGATGCCGGAATGCCGAAGTACTACGTAGCCTCCGATATCGGCGGCACCTTCACGGACACGGTCGTGATCGACTCGGGCGGCGCCGTCGGGCGCTACAAGTCCTCGACCGTGCCGGACGACCCGGCCCGAGGCGTGCTCGACACCTTGGAACTCGCCGCCGCGGAACGCGGTGTCCCCCTCGCCGCATTCCTCGATGATGTCGATGTGTTCTCCCACGGCACCACCGTGGCCACCAACGCCATGCTCGAAGGCCGCACCCGCTCGGTCGGCCTCATCCAGACCCGGGGCTTCGGTGACACCCTCACCGTCATGCGCGGTTTCAAGGGGATCGGTCTGGAAGAGGAGGAGATCAAGCGCTTCCGGACGCTGGTCAAGCAGCCACCGGCGGTGCCGCGCCGCCTCACCGCCGAGGTCACGGAGCGGATCGACTACGCGGGCCGGGTCGTTCGCGCCCTCGACGAGGCCGATGTCCGCCGCGCCATCACCGAGCTCAGGGACGCCGGGGCCGAGGTCTTCGCCGTGTCGCTGCTGTGGTCGTTCGCCAACAGCACCCACGAGAAGCGGATCGCGGAGATCATCGAAGAAGAGGTTCCCGGCGCGTCGGTGACGCTGTCCTCGGAGTTCCTGCCGCGCATCGGCGAGTACGAACGCACCCTGACCACGGCGGTGAACGCGAGCCTGCGGCCGGTCCTGAAGACCTCCCTCGACTCGTTCGAGAACACCCTCACCGCGGCGGGGCTGCGGTCAGGACCGCTGCTCATGCAGTCCAACGGTGGGCTCGCGACCTTCGACCAGGTCGAGAAGCGCGCAGCCGCGACCGTGCTGTCCGGGCCCGTCGGCGGCGTGGTCGCCTCGCAGTTCCTCGGTGACCGCAACGGCTACCGCAACATCGTGACCACCGACATGGGCGGCACGAGCTTCGACGTGGGCCTGGTTCTCGACGGTCGCCCGGTCATGTCCAACACGACCCTCATCGGACGCGACGAGCTGGCGCTGCCGTCGGTCGCGGTGCGCGCCATCGGTGCCGGTGCCGGTTCGGTCGCCTCGGTCTACAACGGCACGTTGCAGGTGGGGCCGGAATCTGCCGGCGCCTACCCGGGACCGGCCTGCTACGGCCGCGGCGGCACTCGTCCGACCGTCGCCGACGCCGACCTGGTCCTGGGCTACCTCAACCCCGGCAACTTCCTCGGCGGCCGGCTCGCCCTCGACGTCGACAAGGCACGCGCCGCGATCGACGAGCACGTGGCCGCGCCCAGCGGGCTGAGCGTCGAGCAAGCCGCTGAGGGCATCAAGACGATCGTCGACGCCCGGATGGCCGACCTGGTCCGCCAGGTCACCGTCGAGCAAGGTTACGACCCCACCGACTTCACGGTGTTCGCCTACGGCGGCGCGGGCCCGCTGCACGCCTTCTCCTACGGCTCCGAGCTCGGCTGCCCGCAAGTCGTCGTGCCGATCACCGCCTCGGTCCACTCCGCGTTCGGCATCGGCTGCTCCGACTTGACGATGGTCGAAGAGATCTCCAAGCCCATGCAGACCCCACCGGGCACGACCGACCACGCCGCGGCCCTGCCGCCGGAGGAGCTCAACGCGACCTTCGCCGAGCTGACCGCGCGCGCCCGGGACGGGCTCGTCGCCGCGGGCGCCTCCGAGGACTCGATCAGCTGCACCAAATTCGTCGAGATCCGCTTCCGCGCCCAGATCCACGTGCTCACCGTGCCCATCGAGGCCGACACGATCACCGCCAGCGACGTCGACGCGATGGTCCAGCAGTTCGTGGAGATCTACGAAGGGCGCTTCGGCAAGGGCGCTGCCTTCCTCGACGGAGGCGTGGAGATCACCACCTTCCGCGTGGTGGCCGCCAGCCCCGTGCCCCGTGCCGACTTCGACACCGCAGCGCTGGGTACCGGCACCGCCCCGCAGCCGGGCACCCGCGAGGTCTTCTCCGGAGGCCGGTGGCACGACGCCGCCGTGTACCGCGCCGAGCACCTGCGCGACGGCCTTCGCATCGAAGGTCTGGCCATCGTCGAGCTGCGCGACACCACCGTGGTCGTCGGCCCGGATCAAGTGGCCGAGGTCGACCGATTCGGCGACATCATCATCCAGAAGCGCTGACCGGAAGGAGACGCCACCATGACCGCAGCAGTCGACCCGGTCACCCACGAGGTCATCCGCCACAAGCTCTGGTCGATCAACTCGGAGGGCGCCACGACCGTCGAGCACGTGTCGGGCTCGCCCGTCGTGCACGCGACCGACTACAACTTCGGCATCTACACCGCCTCCGGCGAGATGGCGATCATCGGCACCTACCTGCTCACACCGATCTACACCGGCGCGATGGCGATCTCGGTCTTCCTCGACCGCTACGACGACATCGAACCCGGGGACGTGTTCATCATCAACGACCCCTACCTCGCCGCCATGCACCAGAACGACGTCCAGTTCTGCAAACCCGTCTTCCGCGACGGCGAGATCGTGGCGTGGCTGGGGTGCATGGCCCACCAGGTCGACCTCGGCGGCATGGACCCCGGCAGCTGGTGCACCACCGCCACCGACGTCTTCCAGGAGGGAATCCGGATCCCCCCGGGCCGGATCGTGCGCAAGGACGTGCTCAACGACGAGCTGTGGGACACCATCGTGCTCAACTCCCGGATGCACGACACCGTGGCCAACGACTTCCGCGCGTTCCTCGCCGGTCTCCGCGTCGCCGAGCAGCGCTTCCACGAGCTCTGCGACCGCTACGGCGCCGACGACGTCCGCGCGACCATGGACAAGACCATCGACAACTCGGAGGCAGACCTGCGCGCGATGCTCCGCGAGCTGCCCGATGGCGTCTACGAGCACACCTCCTACCTGGACCGTCCCGACGGCAGCGGGCGCTCGGGCGACGACGGCATCGAGCTGCTGCAGGTGCCCTGCACGCTGGAGAAGGCCGGTGACCGGATCACCTTCGACTTCTCCGAGTCCAGTCCGCAATCGGCCGCCTACGGGATGACCACGCGCGGTGGCCTGCTGGGCGCGGTCGCCACGCTGATGCTGTGCACCTTCGGTTCGGACATCCCCTGGAACCACGGGCTCATGCGCCCGGTCGAGGTTCTCGCGCCGGACGGCCTGTGCGTGACGGCGGTGGAACCGATGCCGGTCTCCGGCGGCGCTGCCGGGGCGAACTGGACGGCGACCTGTTCCGCGGGTGGTGCGATCGCCAAGATGCTGTCGTTCTCCGACGAGTACGCCGACCACGCGTTCGGCCCCTCCGACGGTTCGTGGCAGCTCAGCCAGTTCGGCGGAACCGACCAGCACGGCGAGCCCTTCGCGTCGATGTACATGGACTCCTTGCTGTGGGGAGGCCCCGCGTTCTCGTCCCGCGACGGCGTGGACGCCGGTGGCGCGATGGTCATCCTCAGCGGTGGGGTGACCGACGTCGAGCAGCAGGAGATGCGCCATCCGCTGCTGTACCTGTGGCGGCGCATGGTCGCCGATTCGGGCGGCGCCGGTACCTACCGCGGCGGCAACGGCATCCAGTTCGCCCTCACCCCGATCGACACCGACGAGGTCACCGGTGTGCTCGGCACCCACGGCGTCACAGTGCCGAACCGGACCGGCCTGTTCGGTGGGCTGCCGGGGTCGTGCGCGCGTTTCGAGCGCGTGACCGACGCCGCCGCACTAGATCGGCTCGGCACCGGCGAGCCGGTCACGTCCCTGGGTGATCTGGACGGCGATCACCAGGTCCTGCCAGGTGTCGCCCCGGCCGCGCGGATCGCCTTCGGCGACGTGTTCGAATGCACCGTGCAGAACGGCGGCGGGTACGGCGATCCGCTGCTGCGCGACCCCGGCAAGGTCGCCGCCGACGTCGGCTCCGGTGCGGTGAGCGCCGAAGCAGCTTCACGCCTCTACGGCGTCGCGCTGCGCGACGGCGCGATCGACGAGACCACCACCGAGGCCCTGCGGGAGCAGATCCGGGAGTCCCGGCGGGCCCGCATGACCGTCCCGGAGCCCAGCCCCGGCCCGACCGCCGCCGGCCCGCCGACCGGGATGTGGGGCGGATCGCTGCACACCCACGACAGCTCCGACGGGGTGCTGGCCTCGTGCAAGCACTGCGGGCACGTGCTCGGGCACCTGACCTCAGGTTGGGAATCGATCGCCGGTCGCGTGGTGCTCGACTCGGCCGACCTCGGCCACCGCGTCGAGGTGCACAGCGATCTGCAGGCCGTCGCCTACGTCTGCCCGAACTGCATCACCGCCCTCTGGGTCGAGGTGGAGCCGGTCGACGGCAAGTCCTGGCGCGATTTCGCACTGGCCTGATCACCAGGTGGGCGGCGCGCACCGGCGCCGCCCACCACGCTCGACAAGGAGAAGTCCGCGCATGCGCACCCACCACTTGGCCGTCCTCGGCGGGGACGGCATCGGTCCCGATGTCACCGACGCCGCACTCGCCGGTGTCCGAGCAGCCGCCGGCCGGTTCGGCTTCACCGTCCGCTCGACGGAGTTCGACCTCGGGGCCGAGGCCTACCTGCGGACCGGCGTCCCGCTCCTAGGACGCAAGGACGCGCGCGCGACTGCGCGAGCACGACGCGATCCTGCTCGGCGCCGTCGGCGATCCCCGCGTCCCGCCGGGCGTTCTCGAACGCGGTCTGATCGTGGCTCTGCGCATCGCCCTGCACCAGTCGGTCAACATCCGGCCCGTCCGGCTGTACCCCGGCGTCACGAGCCCGATCAGCACCGCCACCCCCGAAAACTGCGATCTGGTGATCCTCCGGGAGAACACCGAAGGCCTCTACGCCGGCGGCGGATCGATCTCGCACCCCGGAACCGGCAACGCCGTTGCGATCCAGAACTCCGTCACCACCGCGCAGGCGACGACCGAAACGGTCGAATTCGGCTTCCGCCTGGCGTCCGCGCGCCGCAAGCGGCTCACGCTGTGCCACAAGAAGAACATCCTGGTTCACGCCGGACAGCTGTGGCAGGACATCGTCGACGAGGTCGCCTGCCGCTATCCCGACGTCGAGCACGACTACGTGCACGCGGACGCGATGTGCCAGCACCTGCCCCTCGACCCGGGCAGGTTCGACGTCGTGGTCACCGACAACCTCTTCGGCGACATCATCAGCGACCTCGGCGCCACCGTGCAGGGCGGCCTCGGTCTCGCCGCCAGCGCGAACCACAACCCCACGGGCTCCGCGCCGAGCATGTACGAACCGGTGCACGGCTCGGCACCCGACATCGCGGGCAAGGGCTGGGCCAACCCCGCCGCGGCCGCGCTGTCCGCGGCCCTGTGCCTGGCCGGGCTGGGCGAACGCGAGGCTGCGCTCGCCCTGGAGGCCGCCGCGGCGTCCGTGCTGGCCGAGATGCCGGCCCACGCCGGTCCCGGCATGGGCGGTGACACCGCCGAGATCGGCCACCGGATCGCCGACCGGGTCGCCGACGTCGACCCCGCCAAGATCACCGATCCGGCATCATCGTTGATGAGCGCCCTCGCCGCGCTCGCGCCCACCCGCGCGCACGCCTGATCGAGCCCGGGCCGCCCGCCATGCGGCCGGGCGTTGGGAGGCTGACCATGACCACACCGGAGGCCCATCGCGCTTTCCCGTCCGGGGAGCACGCGACACCCCCGCCCCGGCGACGGCTCCCGCGCCGGGTTCCCCGGTGGTCCGAGATCCGACCGCTGGTGCGGTTCGAGCAGCTCGACCTGCTCCCGGCCCGCAGGCGGCTCCGGCGCGCCGTCACCATCGACGACCTTCGCGACGCCGCGCGGCGGCGGGTACCGCGCGGCGTGTTCGAGTTCGTCGACGGCGGCGCCGAATCCGAGCTCACGTTGCGGCGCGCGCGGGAGGCGTTCGACCGGCTGGAGTTCCGCCCGCGTGCGCTCAGCGGTGCCTCGACGGTCGACACCTCCACCACGCTGTTCGGCCGGGCGTCGGCGTCGCCGCTGGTGCTGGCGCCCACCGGGTTCTGCCGGTTGTCCCACCACGAAGGCGAACGCGCGGTCGCGCGGGCAGCGGCGTCCGCGGGCATCCCGTTCGCCCTGACGACGATGGGCACCGTCTCCATCGAGGACGTCGCGGCAGTGGGTGGTGCCGGGGCCGACCGCTGGTTCCAGGTCTACGTCATGCGCGACCGGGATCTGACCACCGAGCTCGTTCACCGGGCCAAGGCCGCCGGGTACTCGGCCCTGGTGGTCACCGTGGACACCCCGGTCACCGGTCAACGGCGCAGGGACGTCCGCAACGGCTTCTCGGTTCCGCCCGAGCTGACCCCGCGCACCCTGTTCGACATCGGCCGACACCCCTCGTGGTGGGCGAACCTGCTCACCACCGAGCCGTTGGTCTTCGCGACGATCCCGGCCGGTGAGCCGAAGGCGCACGCCCAGTTCATCGACAACGCTTTCGACCCGAGCGTGTCGTTCGACGACCTGGAGGTGCTGCGCGAGGCCTGGGACGGCCCGCTCATCGTCAAGGGGGTTCAGACGGTGACCGATGCGCGGAAGGCCGCCGAACAGGGTGCGGACGCAATCGTGCTCTCCGCCCACGGCGGTCGCCAGCTCGACCGCTGCCCGGTGCCGCTGGAAGTGCTGCCGGAGGTCGTCGCCGCGCTCGGCGACCGGCTCGACGTGCTGATCGATTCCGGTGTGCGGACCGGCGCCGACGTCGCCGCCGCGGTGGCGCTGGGCGCGAAGGCATGCCTGGTCGGGCGGCCGTACCTCTACGGACTCATGGCCGGAGGCGAAGCAGGGGTGGACAAGGCGATCGGGATCTTCACCGACGAGCTCCGCCGCACGTTGCACCTGCTCGGCGCGCCCAGCCTCGACGCCCTCGACCCGTCGATGGTCCGGCTGCGGCGCTGAGCGCGCGCCCCGGCACCGCGGCGCGCCCGAACGAGTGGGGCCCGGGCCTGCTGCAGGCGTTATCCTCGGACCCGATCGCGCGACGGAGGCGGATCGAGGTTTCTCGAAAGGCGCAGAGGTGGCCAGCCACACCAGCTCGACCAACGAACGGGTCTTCCAGCGGGTCATCGACTACGTGCAGAACGGTATCGCCGTCGGCGAGCTCAAACCCGGCGACCGGCTTCCGAGCGAGCGAGAGCTCGTCGACAAGTTCGGCATCGGCCGCGCGTCGATCCGCGAGGCCCTGCGGGTGCTGGAGAACATGGAGCTCATCCGCTCGCAGCCCCGCGACCCCCGCGGGCCCCTGATCCTGCCCATCTCGGTCGGGCCGATGCGGCGCTCGATCGCCATGCTCACCTCGACGGGCGGGCTCGGGCTCGCTGAACTGGTCCAGTTCCGGATGATCGCCGACGCCTCGGCCAACCTGCTCGCCGCTGCCCGGCGCACCGACGAGCAGCTCCTCGGCCTCGAGCGGAACATGGCCCGGATGCGGGAATGCATGAACCTGGGCTACGCGGAGTTCAGCCAAGCCGACATGGAGTTCCACGAGCTCATCGCCGAGGCCGGCGGGAACAAGCTCGTCCAGGTCTACGGCGACGTCACCCGCGAAGCGATCCTGACGCTGATCCAGCAGACCATCCTCGACGCCGACGACCAAACGGCGTTGATGCTGCAGTCCATCCGCCACCACCGCGCGGTGTTCGCCGCGATCAGCGACCAAGACGGGCTCCGCGCGTCACGGCTCGCCCGCGAGAGCCTCTACTCCTACTACGCCGACCACGTCTCACCCCCTGATCGCACGATCATGGCCGACCTGGTGCGGGAGTGCGGCGGCACCCTCCCCGAGTGAACAGCAGCGCTCGACCACTGCTCCAGGCCCCTGCCGACGGCGCGCTCGGCGCATGCCCCCTGGTACCGGACATCACGCGGCTGCCAGAGGTGACTCCGAGCTCCGCCCGCTAGTGCCGCCTGCGTCGACGCCGGTTCGACCGTTCAGAACGCCTGCCGGCAAGCGCCGTGCCCAGGTCCTGACCAGCTCCAGGACCGCCATCGGGGCTTCGTCCGCAATTCGGGTCGGAGCCGACCGCCTGGCGGAATTTCTGGGGTCGGGGTGTTGACGCCGACGTCAACGTCAATCACTGTGGTCCCCATCACGTGGCGCACGTCATTCCGAAGGGACCGCCATGACCCCCTCCACCTCAGGCCCGGCCGTCGCCGATGCCTCGGCGCGCCGGAGAGCGCACCGGAAGCTGCTCACCGCCGGGCTGATCGGCAGTTCGATCGAGTGGTACGACTTCTTCGTCTACGGCACCGCCGCCGCTCTCGTCTTCCCCACCGTCTTCTTCCCGCAGTCGAGCGCCTTCGCCGCGACGCTGCTCGCGTTCAGCACCTTCGCCGTCGGCTTCATCGCCCGCCCGCTGGGCGGCATCCTCGCCGGGCACTACGGCGACAAGATCGGGCGCAAGCCGATGGTGGTGATCTGCCTGCTGCTGATGGGCGTCGCGACCTTCGCGATCGGCTGCCTGCCCTCCGCGCACACCATCGGCGCGGCCGCCCCGATCCTGCTGGTGTCCCTGCGCTTCCTCCAAGGACTCTCCTGCGGCGGCCAGTGGGGCGGAATCGTCCTGCTGCTCACCGAATCCGCAGGACCGAAGAAGCGCGGCTTCGCGGGCACCTTCGGGCAGATGGGCGTGCCCCTGGGTCTGGTGCTGGGCAACCTGATGATGATCGCCGCGAGCACCGGAATGCCCGACGACGCCTTCGAGAGCTGGGGCTGGCGCGTCCCGTTCTGGTTCTCCATCGTCCTGTTCCCGGTCGTGCTCTACATCCACACCAAGGTCGAGGACTCCCCCGAGTTCAAGCAGCTGCAGAACGAGGTCGAGGCCAAGCGCGAGGACTCCGGGACCGTCGCGCAAGCACCGCTGGCCGAGGCCGTCCGCGGCCACTGGCGCCGCATCCTGCTGGGCGCCGGTCTGCTCGCCGCCACGAACTCGGCGTTCTACGTGGCCATCGCCGGCTTCGTCAGCTACGGCAGCCAACCCGCGGCCAAGGGCGGCCTGGGGATGGACCGCGACGTGATCCTGACCTGCATCATGGTCACCTCGGTCGTCATGCCGCTGGTGATCATGTGGGCGGGCAAGATGTCCGACCGGGTGGGCCGCCGCCCGCTGATCCTGGTCGGAGCCGGGGCGCTGATGGTCTGGGCGTTCCCGTTCTTCTGGCTGGCCGAGACGACCAACGGCCCGCTGCTGTGCGTGGCGATGATGGTGAGCAGCGTGGGCCAGGCCCTCACCTACGGACCGCTGGCCGCCTTCATGGGCGAGCTGTTCGAGCCGCGGGTCCGGTACTCGGCGGCCTCGCTGGCCTACCAGCTGGCGGCGGTCGTGGTCAGCGGCTTCACCCCGCTGATCATGACGGCGATCATCGCCGACACCCGGTCGACCTCCGGCGTTTCGCTCTTCCTGATCGTCATGGCCGCGATCACCCTGGCCAGCGCGTTCTTCCTCAGGGAGACCAACCCGCGAGAGGTGCGCGAGGACCCGGACGCGGTGCCCGGACGCCTCGCGGCGACGCGCTGATGGCCTCCACCCGGGTCCGGGCTGACCGTCAACACCGAGGTCCAGACAATGGACCGGTGACGACAAGTGATGCTCAGGAACGCGCGCGGGCCAACCGCCGGGAGACGTCCGGACCCCGGCGCGAGGAACTGCTCTCGGCGGCGGCCGCGTGCTTCGACGAACTCGGGTACACGGCCACCACCGTCGAGCTCATCGCAGCCCGGGCGCAGACCTCGCGACCCACCTTCTACGCCTACTTCCGCTCGAAGGACGAGGTGCTCCTCGCGGTCACCGAGCAGGTCTGCGCCGAACTCGAATCCACCCAGCAGCTCGAGGAGATCGAGTCCCTCCCACCGGTGACGGTGCTGCGGTCGACCACTCGTGCCTTCGCCGAGACGATCTTCGCCCACGGCTCGCTGGTCGCGCTGATCGACAGCCGGGCCGGGGTCGATCCCGACGTGGACGAGCTGTGGAGCACCCTGCGGCGTCGGCTGGAGCGGCGATTCACCCAGTACCTGTCCGGATTGGACCCGGCGACGATCGATCCCTGCGTGCAGCCCGAACGGCTCGTGTCGATGCTCAGCGATTCGATCGTCCGCGGTGCCGCCCGTCTCGGCCGCGCCACCGACGAGGTCCGCGAGCAGTTCATCAACGACCAGATCCGCTTGACCGAGCGCGCCATCGGCGTCACCGATGACGCGCTCCCCGAACCCTAGGAGGACCCGAATGCCGTCGTCCCGCCGAGACGTCGCGCTCGCCGAGATCCGCGATCTGCAGGCGGCCAACTGGCCGGACCAGGTGCCGCGCACCGTCGAGTACCCGGTCGACGTCCCCGCCCTGCCCGAGCACCTCCTGCACTGGGCCGCGACGCGACCGGACGCCGTCGCGATCTCGTTCTACGGCCGCGACATCAGCTACGCCGAGTACGACGAGCTCAGCGACCGGTTCGCCGGCTGGCTCGCCGAACGCGGTGTGGCGCCCGGAGATCGGGTCGGCGTGTTCCTGGGAAACTGCCCGCAGTTCCTCATCGCGATGGTCGGCATCCTCAAGGCGGGCGCGGTCCACGTGCCGATCAACCCCATGTTCCGCGGCCACGAGCTGCGCTACGAGCTGGCCGACGCCGGGGTGACGGTGCTGCTGGCGCAGGACTCGTTCGCCGACCTCGTGGAATCGGTGCGCGAGGACGCGGGCCTGCGGCACGTGGCCTGGACCGGGCTCGCGGACCTGCTCTCCGACGAGCCGGACGTGCCGGTGCCGTTCCAGCTCACCGCGCAGCGTTCGGACTGGGCCGAGATCGCCGCCTCGGCGCGCGCCGGAGCGCGGCCGAGCGATCCCGACGCGCTCGCGGCCCTGAACTACACCGGCGGCACCACCGGGATGCCGAAGGGCTGCGAGCACACCCAGCGGCACATGGTCTACACGGCCGCCACCGCCAGCGCCGCCGGAGGCTCGCAGATCGGCGACCCCGAGATCGTGTCGCTGAACTTCCTGCCGGTCTTCTGGATCGCCGGCGAGGACTTCGGCGTGCTCAAACCGCTGGTGAACGGCCAGCAGATCGTGCTGATGACGCGCTGGGACCCGGCCGCGGTCCTCGCCCTCGTCGAGCGGCACGGCGTGACCGACCTCGTCGCCACCGTCGACAACTACGTGGAGCTGATGGACCTGCCGGAGTTCGACGGCGCCCGGCTTTCCTCGCTGCGCAACGCGCTGGCGGTGTCGTTCGTGCTGAAGCTGACGCCGGAGGTCCGCCACCGGTGGCGGGAAGCGGTGGGCACCGTGCTGCGGGAGGCCTCCTACGGCATGACCGAGACGCACACGGCCGACACCTTCACGCTCGGGTTCCAGGACGACGACCGGGATCTGCACGCCGACCCCGTCTTCTGCGGTCTGCCGGTCCCGGGCACCGACGTGCTCATCGTCGACGACTCCGGCGAGCCCGTACCGGTCGGCACGCCCGGCGAGATCATCGTGCGGAGCCCGTCGATCCTGACCGGCTACTACCGCCGGCCCGAGGCGACCGCGGAGACGATCCGCGACGGGTGGCTGCACACCGGCGACGTGGGCCGGCTCGACGAGTGGGGCGCGCTGCACTACCTGGCGCGCGCCAAGGAGATGATCAAGACCAACGGGATGAGCGTGTTCCCGTCTGAGGTGGAGGCGCTGCTGCGGCTGCACCCGGCGATCGAATCGGTGTCGGTGGTGCCCCGGCCTGATCCCTCGAAAGGCCAAGTGGCGGTCGCCTTCGTGGTGGTGCGGGACGGCACCACGAGCGACGACCTGCGGAAGTGGTCGAACGAGAACATGGCCGGCTACAAGGTGCCCGATTTCGTCGTCGTCGACGGGCTGCCGATGACCGCCACGGGCAAGGTGCGCAAGGGCGAACTGCTCGACCGCGCCGCTGACCTACCCGCCGCCCGTTGACCGCGCGTAGCCGGAGGAACTCCCACAGATGAAGAAGCTGCTGATCGCCAACCGCGGTGAGATCGCGCTGCGCGTCGTGCGCACCGCCCGCGAGATGCGGGTGAGCACGGTCGCCCTGTACGCCGAGGACGACGCGGACACCCCGCACGTCCACGCCGCCGACGAGGCGTTGCCGCTGACCGGCGTCGGTCCGGCCGCCTACCTCGACCACGCCGCGGTGCTGGCCGCCGCCGCGCGCTCCGGCGCCGACGTCGTGCACCCCGGCTACGGATTCCTCTCGGAGAACGCGGAATTCGCCCGCGCCTGCGCGACGGCGGGCCTGGGGTTCGCCGGACCCGATCCGGCGGTGCTGGAAACCCTGGGGGACAAGGCATCCGCACGCGCGGCCGCGGTGGCGGTCGGCGTGCCCGTGCTGCCCGCGACCACCGGTGGCGCGACGGCCGACGAGGTGCGCGCGTTCTTCGCCGAGAACCCCGGCGGGATCATGATCAAGGCGCTGGCCGGAGGTGGCGGGCGCGGCATGCGGGTGGTCCGCGACCTCGCCGCGGTCGACGAGGCCCACCGGGCTTGCGCCGACGAGGCCGAGCTGGGCTTCGGGAACCGGGAAGTCTTCGCGGAGGCCCTGTTCGACGACGCCAGGCACGTCGAAGTCCAGGTGGTCGCCGACGGCGCGGCCGCGCTCGCGCTCGGCGACCGGGACTGCAGCGTGCAACGGCGGCACCAGAAGCTGCTCGAGATCGCGCCCGCCGAGCTGGCGCCCGACGTGCGTCGCGGGCTGCACGAGTCCGCGGCCCGGTTGTGCGCGAGCCTCGGCTACCGCGGGCTGGCCACGGTGGAATTCCTCGTGCGCGGGCAGGAGTTCGCGTTCCTCGAGGTCAACCCGCGGATCCAGGTCGAGCACACGATCACCGAGGAGGTCACCGGCGTGGACCTGGTGGCCGCACAGCTCGCCCTCGCCGACGGCTCCGCGCTGCGCGACCTCGCGCTGCCCGGCGGCGTGGTCGCCGAGGCGGGTGACGTCCGGGGAGAACCGGCCAGCACCGCGAGCACCGCGGTCCAGGCTCGGGTGAACCTGGAGACCATGACTCCCGACGGCGGTGCCGTGCCGACCGCGGGCACCCTCACGACCTTCACCCCGCCCACCGGGCCGGGCGTCCGCGTGGACACCTTCGGGCTGCCGGCCTGGTGGTGAGCCCGCGCTACGACTCCCTGCTGGCCAAGGTGATCGTGCGCGCGGGAACCCGCACCGCCGCCCTGGCCAAGCTGGAGACGTCACTGGGTGAGTTCGCGATCGAGGGCGCGGCCACGAACATCCCGTTCCTGCGCGCCCTGCTCGCCGACGACTCCCTGCGCGCGGGACCGGTGAGCACCGCGTTCCTGGCGGGCCGCGTGCAACGGCTGGTCGCCGAGGCGGGAGCGACCGCCCCCACGACGTCGTCGTCGGCCCCCGCGCTGGAGCTGCGGCAGGGCGAAGAGGTGGTGCGTGCCCAGATGGCGGGCACCGTCGTCGCGGTGGCCGCCGAGGGCGATGAGGTGCCGGCGGGCGGCCAGCTGATCGTGCTGGAAGCCATGAAGATGGAGCACGTCCTGGCCGTCGATCACGCGGCGCGCGTGGTGCGCGCGCTGGTCTCGCCGGGCCGCACGGTGGCGCCGGGAGATCCGCTGGTGGTGCACGCGCCGACCCGCGCGGTGGCGGCGGATTCCGCCTTCGAGCTCGACCTCGACGCGTCCCGGCCCGATCTCGACGAGCTGCGCGAGCGGCAGGCCCTCACCCGGGACTCCGCGCGTCCCGAGGCAGTGGCCAAGCGGCACCGGATCGGCCGCCGCACCGCGCGCGAGAACATCGCCGACCTCGTGGACCCCGGCAGCTTCGTCGAGTACGGGGCCTTGGCGATCGCGGCCCAGCGCAGGCGTCGGTCCGAACAGGACCTGATCACCAACACGCCCGCCGACGGCCTCGTCGGCGGCGTCGCGACCATCGGCGCCGACCGGTTCGGCCGAGGAGCGGCCGAAGTCGTGGTGATGTCCTACGACTACGCGGTGCTCGCCGGCACGCAGGGGATGCGCAACCACGCCAAGACCGACCGCATCCTCGGGGTGGCCCGGGATCGGAAGACCCCGGTGGTGCTGTTCGCCGAGGGCGGCGGCGGACGACCCGGCGACACCGACGTGGACGTCGTCGCGGGACTGGACGTCCCGACGTTCCGGCTGCTGGGTTCGCTGCGCGGTGGTGCGCCGACGGTGGCGATCGTCTCCGGGCGCTGCTTCGCGGGCAACGCCGCCCTGGCGGGTGCGTGCGACGTCGTGATCGCGACGCCCGATGCGAACATCGGCATGGGCGGACCGGCGATGATCTCCGGCGGCGGGCTGGGGGAATACCGTCCCGAGGAGATCGGCCCGATCGAGGTGCAGCGCCGCAACGGTGTCGTCGACCTCGTCGCCGCCGACGAGGAGCACGCCGTGGAGCTGGCGCGCCGCTACCTGTCGTACTTCCAGAGCCCGCTGACGCCGGGCGACGGGGTCGAGTGGGAAGCGCCGGACCCGCGCCTCGCCCGGCACGCGGTGCCCGAGAACCGGTTGCGCGCCTACGACATCCGCAGCGCGATCGACGCCATCGCCGACGTGGGCTCGGTGCTGGAGCTGCGCGCGGACCACGGCGTGGGCGTCGTGACCGCGCTGGTCCGCGTGGAGGGCGTCGCCTACGGCCTGGTGGCCAACAGCAGCCACCACCTCGGCGGCGCGATCGACGCCGAAGCAGCGGGAAAGCTCGGAGAATTCCTCGAGCTGTGCGACTCCGGCGGCTTGCCGATCGTCTCGCTGTGCGACACACCGGGTTTCATGGTCGGTCCGGATGCGGAGAAGGACGCGACGGTCAAGCGCTTCGGCGAGCTGTTCGTGATCGGCGCGCGCCTGAGCGTGCCGTTCGGCGCGGTGGTGCTCCGCAAGGGCTACGGCCTCGGGGCGATGGCGATGACAGGAGGGTCCTTCAAGGCGCCGCAGTTCACCGTCGCCTGGCCCACCGGAGAGATCGGCGGCATGGGGCTCGAAGGAGCGGTCCGCTTGGGCTACAGCAAGGAGCTCGCGGCCGCGCCCGACGAGGCAGCGCGCCGGCAGCTCTACGACCAGCTGGTCGCCGAGTCCTACGAGCGCGGCCGGGCGCTGAGCGCGGCCACCACCTTCGAACTCGACGACGTGATCGACCCGGCCGACACACGACGCTGGATCAGCACGTTGCGGCCCCGGCGGGACCCCGGTGCGTGATGTTTCGAAGACCGGGGAAGTTTTCATGAGAACTTCCCCGCCCGGGGACCCCCGATCGGAGGACTCCTCCTCCTCGGCGGATCCCCCCTGATCAGAAGCATCCCCCTGGTCAGAAGACTCCATCCCCGGGGACTCCCGGTCAGAAGATTCCTCCGGAACCGAGGACTCGTCCTGATCGGGTGACTACTGATCCGTGGCGGGGGTGGGGGAAGTTTTCATGAAAACTTCCCCGTCACCAGAAGACCCCTGCTCCGGGGAGTTCCACCCGTGCGGCCTCCCCTGCGCCGAGGAGGCCGCACGGGGGTTCCGCTCACCCGTCTTCGCGGTAGCGGGTCGAGGTGTCGAGCCAGGTGGCGTGGCCTCCCGGGATGTGGCTGATGACGGTGGTGAGGTGGCCCAGCCTGGGTTGCAGGAGGCGGGGTTGGTCGGTGATCTGGACCCGGACCTGCCTGGTGGCCTCGACCAGTTCCTTCTGGCGGTGCCGGATCCGGTCCTCGACCTCGGCCACGGCCTCCTGCTCGGAGCAGCCGTGGGCGTGGCGCAGGACCGCGACGTAGTTGGTGGGTTCCTCGTTGGCGGCCTCCTTGGCCAGCGACCGGATGTCGTTGCACCAGGCCGTGAGGTCGTTGGAGGCCTCGCAGAGCTCCTTCCACGCCTCCGAGCGGGCCATCTCGTCGGGGACCTCCGTGCCGCAGGCCGATTCGACGATGTCGAACATGAACATGCCGTTGGACTCGCGGCGCAGCACCGGGTACTCCTCCGGGGTCGGCAGCGTCCCGGCCGCGCGGTGGTCGATCTGGGCCAGGAACGCGTCCCGGTGCCGGTGCAGGTGGGCGAGGACGCGCTCGCGCCACCGGGTCGTCATGCCCGCCATCGTGCGCGGCCGCAGGTCCGTCAGCGCCGACATCAGCGGGGAGTCCACCAGCACCGGCCGACCCTGCACGAGCGCCGTGATCGCCGCGTAGAGCTCCGTGACCTGCTCCGGGGTGCGCTCGGCGTCGTCGTCCTGCTCGTCGTCGATGTGGAACAGCAGCGTGATCCACTGGGCGTAGAGCTCGACGGTGTCGGCCGAGTCGTCCGGCATGACCATCGCGCTGACCTCGTGGAACCCGGCGCCGCGCAGCCGCTGCTCGTCGGCGGCGGTGCTGATCAGCCCGACGCGGGCGGCCCACTGGCACAGCCGCGCGCCGATGTCGTCGGCGTCCGGGTGCACGCGGCCGAGGTCGAGGAGTCCGAGATCGTCGTTCACCGCACCTCCCGCAGGGCGCGCATCGCGAAGACCGTCGTCAGGTAGCGCGATCCGAAGTGGACGGCGAAGCGGCCCATCCGGTAGTAGGCGCCCGAGTCCCAGGACCCGTCGGAGTCCTGGGACTCGGCGAGCCTCGTGCGCCGCTCGTCCTGACCATCGCTCACGCCGAGGTTGTCGGCGGCCAGCGCGTGCAGCGCGATCTCCAGGGCGTTCTCGGCTTCGCCGAGCTCGGCCAGCGCCTTCCGGGCCGGGCCGAGCAGCGCGGCGGCCTCCTCGGGGTGGCGGGCGCAGACCCGCGAGAGCGCGTGCAGGAACGCCCTCGGCGACGGGTAGTAGCGGGTTCCCCCCAGCCAGCGGCCGGATTCGAGGTGGGCGACGAGGTAGCGGGTGGTGGCGTCGCGGACCGCGCGCTCCTCCATCCGCTCCGGGGTTCCCGCCAGGTGCAGGGTGTAGAGGGCGTTGGCGGACACCACCGGGTCGTGCTTGCGGCCGCGGCTGAGCGTGCCCGGCTCCGCGCCGTCCTCCCAGTACACCAGGTGGACCCACGGCCACAGGTCGTCGGAATCGGCCGGCTCGTGGGAGGCGGCGACGGTGAGTTCGCGGACCGCGGCCTGCAGGTCCGGGACCCGCAGCATGCCGAGCTCGTGCAGCGCGCCGGTGGCCATCGCCGTGCAGTCGGTGTCGGCGGGCAGCCCGCTCTCCGGCAGGAAGCGGTAGCGCCGCTTCCAGCGGCAGCGCTCCACCTGCTCGAACAGCGGCGCGATCAGCTCCCGATCGGGTCGCGCGTCGGTGGAGGCGAGCAGCATCAACGACACCATCGCCGAGAAGGCCTCGTCGGCGAGGGTGAAACCCGGGTCCGCGCCGAGCGTTTCGGTCAGCTTCTCGCGCGCCTCGCGGCCGGTGAAGCTCTCGCCGAAGGAGGGGTCGAACGACATCTCGACCGACGGCGCGCCGTCCGGCCCGATCTGCTTGCGCACGTAGTCCAGAGCGCGTTCGGCGGTCTGCTGGAACAGTGTCACGACTGGGGTGCTCCTGAAGGTTCGTGGAAGCGGTGGAACCGGCGAAAGCCCGCTTTCCGGGCGGGCTTTCGCCGCTGGAGGGATCAGGACCGCGCGGCCTGCTTGATGGCCTGGCGGATCCGGCCGTAGGTGCCGCAGCGGCAGACGTTCTCGATCCGATCGATGTCGGCGTCGGTGACGTCGTCGCCCTTCTCCTCGATGAGGGCGACCGCGGCCATGATCTGGCCGGGCTGGCAGAAACCGCACTGCGGCACGTCGCGGTCGACCCACGCCTGCTGCACCGGGTGCAGCTCGTCCCCGTCGGCCAGGCCCTCGATGGTGGTGACCTCGGCGCCGTCGGCGTCTTCGGCCTTGACCACGCAGGGCTGGATCTCCTCGTCGTCCATCAAGCAGGTGCACGCCCTGCAGACGCCGACGCCGCAGCCGTACTTGGGACCGGTGATGCGCAGCTCGTCGCGCAGCACCCACAGCAGGGGCATCTCCGCCGGGACGTCGACCTCGACGTCCTTCCCGTTGACGGTGATCGAGTACTTGGGCACGCGGGTACTCCCCTCTTAGCGGTTGTTGATCGGGAACTGGCGCGGGACGGTGCCGGTGGCCCGCCCGTAGGCGTTGGCGACCGCGGCGGCCGAGGCGGGCACGGAGATCTCGCCGACACCACCCGGCTCGCCGGTCGGCGGCATGATGAAGACCTTCGTCTCCAGCGGCGCCTGCGCCTGGCGGGCGACGCGGAAGTCGGCGAAGCTGCCCTCGCGGACCGCCCCGCCGTCGATGTGCAGGCCCGCGTAGAGGACGGTGTTGATGCCGTCCATCAGCCCGCCCTGCATCTGCGCCTCGACGCCGCGCGGGTTGATCGCCCGGCCCGGGTCGATGGCCACGAACGCCTTGGTGACGCGCGGCTCCTCCGGATCCGTCGCGTCGATCTCCACCAGGGTCGCGGTCATCGACTTGTACTCCTGGTGGATGCCGATGCCCTGCGCGTGCCCCTTCGGCATCGACCGGCCCCAGTCCCCTTCCTGGGCCACCTTGCGCAGCACCGCCTTGGTGCGGTCGTCCTTGAGCGCCTCCAGCCGGAAGTCCACCGGGTCCTCGCCCAGGTGCTTCGCGATCTGGTCGACGGTGATCTCCTCGGCGACCCGGTACGCCACCGAGTGCACCCCGCGCATCACGCCGGTGTTGGGCAGGTCCACATCGGTCTCGGTTCCCGACACCGTGGCCAGGCCGAACTCGTAGGGCACCGTCTGGGTCACGCCGATGACGACGTCGGCCACCGCCTCCTTGGCGGGCTTGCCCAGCTCCATCAGCGCGGTGAACACGATGTCGCCGAGACCGTGGGTGAGGTCGGTCCAGGCACCGGAGACGCGGTGGTGGAACGAGCGCACCTTGCCCGCCCGCACCGAGGCCTGCACCCGCTGGTGGGTGGCGGCGCGCATCCGGCCGTGCCGGGTGTCGTCGTTGCGGGTCCAGAACAGCTTGACGACCTTGCCGGTCGCCTTCGACACCTGCGCGGCCTCGATCGGGGCGTCCATGTGGCAGTTGCGGCCGAACGACCCGCCCGCGCGCTTGACGTGCACGGTCACGTCCGCCGTGGTCAGCCCGAGCTCGTTGGCGACGGCCTTCTGCACCTCGATCGGCACGTGGGAGGAGCACCACACCTCGGCCCTGCCGTCCTGCACGTCGGCGACGGCGAAGCCGGTCTCCATCGGAGCGTGGCTGGTGAAGGCGAAGTCGAAGCGCTCGTCGAACTCGCCGCCGTCCGGGCTGACGACGTCGCCGAGGCTGCCGGCCTTCTCCTTGAGCACCTGGGCGATGTCGGCGCCGGACCGCGACGCCGAAGCACCGCTCTCCCAGGTGACCTCGACCTTCTTCGCGGCCTCCATCGCCTGCCAGGTGTTCTCCGCGCACACCGCGATTCCGGTGGGGATCTGGGTGATCGCCACGACGCCGGGCATCCTCCGGGCCGCCGAGTCGTCGAAGGAGGCGACGGTGCCGCCGATCGTCGGTGGCCGCACTACCACCGCCACCACCGAGCCCGGGATCTTGGTGTCGGAGATGTAGGAGGCCTTGCCCGTGACGATGTCGCGCGAGTCCAAGCGGTTCAGCGGTTTGCCGACGATGTGGTAGCGCTCCGGCGGCTTCGGTTTCGCCGGCACCGCGGGGATCGCGACCTTCGCGGCGTCCTTGGACAGCTCGCCGAAGGTGAGCTTGCGCCCGTCCGGCGCGTACACGCACGTGTCCTTCGTGGACAGTCGGTTCGCCGGGATGTTCCACCGCTTCGACGCGGCGGTGACCAGCCGGGTGCGACCCGCCGCGGCCATCGACGCCAGCGGTTTGCGCAGCACGCGCACCGACGTCGAGAAGGCGGTGACCTGCGAGTACGACAGCTCCGGGCGTGCGTCGGAGTGCGTGATGGCGATGTCGTCCGGCTTGGCGTCGAACTCCTCGGCCAGGATCATCGCGACCGTGGTGTTGATGCCCTGGCCCACCTCGGTCTTGGGCAGCTCGAACCAGATCTCGTTGTTCTCGCTGATGCCCAGGCGCAGTTCCCCGAAGGTGGGGGTGGCCAGCAGGTTGATCGCGTCACCCATGTCGAAGAGGTCCGCGATCGGCGGGACCGGCAGCTGGCCGGGCGCAGCGGTGGCCGCGGCGGCCTCGCCCTCGGCCAGCACCTTGCCGACGACCGTCAGCGTCGGGGCCGCCGCCAGGTAGGTGAGGAAGCGCCGTCGGCGCAGGCCCGGCTTCTCCTCGTTGTCCGCCGCGGTGGCAGGGCTTTCCATCCCATGACTCCTCTCGAATCGGCACACCTCACCTGCGGCGGAAACCCCTGCACGCGGGCAGCATCGATCCACCCGGCCATGCGATGTCGTTCTCGGAGCGCGACGGACCGCGCGAACATCCGCACGCCGTTTCACAGCACGCGCGTGCCGAGGACATTCGCGGATGCGCTCCGCGTGGAGGAGTTACTTCGCCGTAGAGCTGAGGCCCTGTGCCAACTTCTTTCCGTGAAACCCGAAACTTCCCAGGCGCGAGGGAGTTTTCGCGAACTCCACCCGGCCTGTTGCTGCGCGGACCATACCGGTGTGAATTCCGGGCCATGAATCGCCCGGCCGACGGGAGCGGATTAGTCCGAACAGTGGCAGATCGATGCCACCCGAGCGCGGACGGATCGCAAAAGCGCTGATCGGGAACGATGCGGAACGAATGTGTCTGCAAATTCACCGAGAACCCGCGTCTACGAACCCGGCAGATCGAATGACATTGCGTCTTCACGGAGATTCGAACGAGTCCTGTTCGTGATGAACTGACGCGGTTAGTTTTCACCGTCAATAACTGGTATATGCCATTGCCAATCCTGCGACCTGCACCTACCGCCCGATCAGCGAGTCAGACTTTTATTTCAGCACGGCGCGATTCCGAAACTCGGACGTACCAAACAGCGCCTCTCGCTGAAAATCCCAAAATGCGCCATAACCAGCCCGTGCGAACGTAAGCGTTTGCTTGCTTTCGTGCGGGACAAATCGCACGTGCTCTCAATGTCGCAACCGCCATCGGTGTCCGGCGTAAAAATGCGCCGAATGAGTGGCCACCTGTTTCGGTGGTCGTGACGCCGCTGCCAAGATCATCTCGTGATGGCGACATCGGTAGTGGATCGTTGCAGTGGTCCCGCGACCTCTTCGAACCCGCGATGAGACAAGCGATTTCAGAACTCCCGCACGAGACCCGGCACGTGTGCGGGTACCACCTCGGCTACTGGGACGAGAACGGCGACGCCACCGGCGAGGCCGCCGGCAAAGCCGTGCGCCCGGCGTTGGTGCTGCTGTCAGCGGAGGTCGTCGGCGGCGCGGGCCCGGTGGCCGCGCCCGCGGCCGTCGCGGTCGAGCTGGTGCACAACTTCTCGCTGCTGCACGACGACGTCCTGGACCGCGACGCCGCACGGCGCGGACGGCCCACGGCCTGGGCCGCCTTCGGCGCCGGACCGGCGATCATGGCCGGGGACGCCCTGCTCTCACTGGCCTACCGGGTGATCGCGGGCTGCGGCGCCGAAGCGGTGCGGGTGCTGCACGAGGCCACCACCGCCCTCATCGAGGGCGAGACCGCCGACCTGGCCTTCGAGGACGCCACCGACATCTCCGTGGCGGAGGTCGAGACGATGGCGAGCGGCAAGACCGGCGCGCTCATCGGCGCCGCCTGCGAGCTCGGCGCCCTGCTCGGCGGAGCCACCACCGACCACCGCCGGGAGCTGCGCTCCTTCGGCGAGAAGCTGGGCCTGGCCTTCCAGCACGTCGACGACCTGCTGGGCATCTGGGGCGATCCGGAGGTCACCCGCAAGCCCGTGCACGCGGACCTGCGCGCCCGCAAGAAGAGCCTGCCGGTCGTGGCGGCGCTGCACTCCGGCACCGACGCCGGACGCGAGCTCGCCGAGGTCTACGCCTCCGAGGAGGACCTCCCCGCCGCCGAGATCGAGCGCCTGGCACTGCTGGTCGACAAGGCGGGCGGACGGGACTGGAGCCGGTCGGAGGCAGAGAGGCTGATGGCGGAGTCCCTCTCAGCCCTGCGCCGAACGGAGTTCCGCCCCGGCGCGGCAAACCGGCTCGAAGACCTGGCCGCGATGGTGGTCCACCGCGAGTTCTAGCCGATCAGCGCTGCAGCCGCGGGTGCGCGCCGACCGTCATCAGGGCGATGTCGACGTAGCGCTCGGCGAGTTCCTCGGGGCTCAGCGGCCCGTCCGGGTGGTACCAGCGGCCGACCGCCTGGCACATGCCCAGCAGCGCGCGGGAGGTCTCCACCGGGTCGGCGAGGGTGAAAACGCCCTTGTCGACGCCGCTTTCGATGACCGCGGTGAGGACGTTCTCGACGTCCTTGCGGCGGGCGCCGTAGCGGCGGCGGTTGCTCGGCGACAGGTAGCGCATCTCGCTGTCGAGCGCGGCCAGCCGGAAGCGGTAGGCCATGTGCAGCACGATCGCCTCGATGACGCTGACGAACTGCTCGCGGGGCGAGTCCGGGTGCTCGTCGGCGGCGCTGCGCACCCGCCAGGCCACCTCGCCGGTGCCGAGTTCGAGGAGGGCGACCAGCAGCCCCTCCTTGTTCTCGTGGTGGTAGTACAGCGCGGGCACGGTCATGCCGACCCGGCGCGCGATCTGACGCACCGTGCGCCGTGAAAACCGCTCTCGCGGAACTCGTCCAACGCCGCGTCGAGGATGGGCGTCAGGTCGAGCGGCCCGAACTCCCGCCACCCGGACTCGGTGCCCGGCTCCGCGCTCGCTTGCGCCATGACCTCTCTCCTTCTCCCCCGCTGCACGGGCACCTTACCGGCCGGCGGAAACCGCCGGCCGGTTCGGGCGGTGTCACCGGGGCGCCATCCGGATCGCGCCGTCGAGCCGGATCGTCTCGCCGTTGAGCATCGGGTTCTCCACGATGTGGCGGACCAGCGAGCCGTACTCGGTGGGGTCGCCGAGCCGCGACGGGTGCGGCACCTGCGCGCCCAGCGATGCGATGGCCTCCTCCGGCAGCGTCGAGAACAGCGGCGTGTGGAACAGGCCCGGGGCGATGGTCGACACCCGGATCTTCAGGTTCGCCAGGTCGCGGGCGATCGGCAACGTCATGCCGACGATGCCGCCCTTGGACGCCGAGTAGGCGGCCTGCCCGATCTGCCCGTCGAAGGCCGCCACCGAGGCGGTGTTGACGATGACGCCGCGCTCCTCACCCACCGGTTCGGTCGTCGACATCCGCTCGGCGGCCAGCCGCAGCACGTTGAACGTGCCGATGAGGTTGACGTTGATGACCTTGGTGAAGTCGGCCAGCGGGAAGGCGCCCTGCTTGCCGACCGTCTTGGCGGCGTTGCCGATCCCGGCGCAGTTGACCGCGATCCGCAGGTCACCCAGCCCTGCGGCGGCGTCGAGCGCCGCGGTGACCTGCTCCTCGTTCGTGACGTCCGCCGCGGCGAACACGACACCGTCGCCGAGCTCCTTGGCCACCGCCTCGCCCTGCGAGGACGGCAGGTCCACGATGACGATCTTGGCGCCCTGGCCGTGCAGCTCCTTGACCGTCGCCAGGCCCAGCCCGGACGCGCCACCGGTCACCAGCGCGACAGCACCCTTGATGTCCACTTCGACTCCTCACGTCTCGACCACGTTCCCCGCAGCATACTGAGCGAACGCTAAGTAACCAAGTCCTTGACAGCCCGAGCTCACCTAGCGATCGTTAAGTAGCCATCGAAGGAGGAGCGCCATGGACGCCTTCATCGTCGACGCGATCAGAACCCCGTCGGGCAAGGGAAAGCCTGGAGGCCAGCTCTCCGGCATCCACCCCGCCGAACTGCTCACCCGCACGCTGCGCGGACTCGTCGAGCGCACCGGCATCGACCCGGGCGAGATCGACGACGTCATCGGCGGCTGCGTCGGCCAGGCCGGTGAGCAGGCCCTCAACATCACCCGCAACGCCGTGCTCGGCGCCGGGTTCCCGGAATCCGTGCCCGCCACGACCATCGACCGGCAGTGCGGGTCGAGCCAGCAGGCCGCGCACTTCGCCGCCCAGGGCGTGCTGTCGGGCACCTACGACGTCGTCATCGCCTGCGGCGTGGAGTCGATGAGCCGGGTGCCGATGGGCACCACCCCGATGGGCACCAACCCCGGCGGGCCCTCGGTCGCCGCGCGCTACCCGGAAGGTCTTGTCAACCAGGGGGTTTCGGCGGAGCTCATCGCCGCGCGGTGGAAGTTCGGCCGCGACGAGCTCGACGAGTTCTCCGCCCGCTCGCACGCCCGCGCCGCGCTGGCCGCCTCCGGTGGCGCGTTCGACGACGAGATCCTGCCGATCACCGTCACCGGTGAGGACGGCGCCGAGCGCAGCGCGGGCGCCGACGAGACCGTGCGGGTGTCGACCACCGCCGAGGGCCTCGCCGGGCTGAAGCCGTCGTTCGCCAACGACGCCCTGTCCCAGCGGTTCCCGGAGATCGACTGGCGGATCACGCCCGGCAACTCCTCACCGCTGACCGACGGCGCCTCGGCGGTGCTCATCATGAGCGAGGCCAAGGCGAAGGCCCTCGGGTTGCGGCCGAAGGCGCGGTTCCACAGCTTCGCCGTCACCGGCAGCGACCCGCTGCTCATGCTCACCGGCGTCGTCCCGGCCACCCGCAAGCTCATCGAGCGCTCCGGGGTCTCGATCGACGACATCGACGCCTACGAGGTCAACGAGGCGTTCGCGCCGGTGCCGCTGCTGTGGCAGCGCGAGTTCGACGCCGACCCGGCGCGGCTCAACCCGCGCGGCGGCGCGATCGCGCTGGGCCACCCGCTCGGCGCTTCCGGCACCCGGATCCTGACCACGCTGGTCAACCACCTCCAGGCCACGGGTGGCCGCTACGGGCTGCAGACCATGTGCGAGGGCGGCGGGATGGCCAACGCGACCCTCATCGAACGTCTCTGATCCGAAGGCCCGGCCCTGAGAAAGGCCCAGCCCCACCGAAAGGCGAAGAGTGTCCACGAGTGCAACGCCGCGCGAGTTCTCAGTCGAGCGCGACGGAGGTGTGCTGCGCATCAGCTGGGACCGGCCGGAAGCGCTCAACGCGCTGACCGGGGAGATGGTGCTCGGCACCGCGGCGGCGATCGAGGCCGCGGCCGACGACCCGGCGGTGCGGGTGGTCGTCATCGCCGGTCGCGGCCCGGCCTTCAGCGCCGGGGCGGACCTGGAGGAGGTCAACCCCGACCAGCCGATCGGGGAGGCGACGCTGGACGCGGCCAACCGGCTGATCCGCGCGATCCGCGCGGTGCCCAAGCCGGTGGTGGCCGCCGTGCACGGTCCGGCGGCCGGCTTCGGCGCCTCGATCGCGCTGTCGGCCGACATCACCCTGGCCGCGTCCTCGGCGTACTTCCTGCTGGCCTTCGCCCACGTCGGCCTCATGCCCGACGGCGGGTCGACGGCCCTCGTCCCCGCCTCGATCGGGCGGGCGCGCGCCACCCGGATGGCGATGCTCGGTGAACGCGTCGACGCCGCAACGGCTTTCGACTGGGGACTGATCACCAAGGCGACCAGCGACGAGGACTTCCCGGCCGAGCTCGCCAACCTGACGGCCAAGCTCGAAGCCGGACCCACCGCCGCCTACGCCAGGATCAAGCAGGCCCTGGACACCACGGCGCTGTCCGCGCTGGAACCGGCGCTGGAGGTCGAGAAGGACGGCCAGCTCGCCCTGTTCGAGTCCCACGACTTCACCGAGGGAACCCGGGCGTTCCGGGAGAAGCGCAAACCCCGTTTCGTCGGCGCCTGAACCAGATCCGGCCGGCGGGGAGAACCTCAAGCCGACGTCGAGTCGGAGCCTCCACTCCTGCTACGCCGATCACGTCTCCCCCGCTGATCGCGAGATCACTCCGGACCCGTGATCGGATTCACGCCCGTGATCGGCTTCAGGCGATGTGGACCTGGATCTCGCCGGAGTCGTTGAGCCAGAGCACGCGCTGCTGCGCGGCATCGAGCGCGAACCGGCCTGAGGTTCACCGCGGCGCTTCGCGGTCGAGCGCGGCGGCGAGGTCGGTGTTGGTGAGCAGCAGGGCGACCAGGAAGTCGGCCAGGTGGTCGCGCGTGACGGGGAGGTCGTCGCGAATCCACATCGTGAACAGCTCGAACGCCCCTCCGACGAGCGTGAGCCCGAGGAGTTCGGCGTCGGGTTCGGGAGGCGCCTTCTCGCCGAGGAGTTCGCGGGTCTGATCGGCGGCGATGGTGGCGAGCATCCGGATCGTCGCCGCGCGCCGGTCCCGCAGCGCCTCCGTCGCCTGCGATTCCACCAGGAGCCTGCCGCGGCGCGGATCTCCTTCCAGGAACGCCATGCCGGCCTCGACGACCGCGCGCACCCGCAGCCGGAGGTCCTGCGGAGTGCCGTCGAGCGCGTCCACCACGACCTGGGTGCACTGGGCGGTGACGTCGTCGAGGACGGCCAGCAGGAGTTCGTCGCGGTCGCGGAAGCTCTCGTGGAAGTAGCGGTCGTTGAGCCTGGCCTTGGCGCACACGCTGCGCACCGTGACGCGTTCCCAGCCTTCGGCGGTGAGCAGGTCGAGAGCGGCGTCGAGCAGCGCGGCGCGGCGCTGAGCCCGGCGCTGCTCCGGGGACTCGCCGCGGTAGTAGCGGGGCGTGGTCGTCACGCCGCGATCCTCTCACCATTGACCTCGGACGCAATCTGATGGACAGTCGCACCAGATTTTGTGGTGACGCCATCCACCAGAATCACCTCCGAGGAGCAGCGCCATGAGCCAGACGGTCGACACGATCCCGCGACGCCGCCCCTTCGGCCCCGGTTCCTACCTGTGGGAGCACGCGGGGCTGATCACGTTCTCGCTGACCACCGGCGCGGGTTTCGCGCTGCAGCTGATGCACCCGTCGGTCGGGGCGGTGGTCGACGAGCACTCGGTGTTCCGCACCGACGCGGTGGGCCGGGCTTCGCGCAGCATCGCCTCGGTGCAGACCTGGGTCTACGGCGGCGAGGAGGCCCTGGCCGAGGGCGATCGGCTGCGCGCCATGCACGCCCCGCTGAAGTCCACCGACGCCGACGGCGTCACCCACCACGCGCTGGCCTCGGGCCCGTGGGCGTGGATCATCCTGACCTCGCCGTACGCCTTCACCACCGGCGCCCGCTACTTCTCCCGCCGACCGCTCTCCGCGGCCGAGCGCGAGTCGGTCTACGCCGAGATCAAGCAGCTGATGCGCAACCTGCACGTGGTGGAGAAGGAGATCCCGCCGACCTACGACGACTACCTCGCCCGCTTCGACGAGATCCTCGACCACAC
This sequence comes from Saccharopolyspora sp. ID03-671, assembly GCF_045278815.1. Classification (NCBI taxonomy): domain Bacteria; kingdom Bacillati; phylum Actinomycetota; class Actinomycetes; order Pseudonocardiales; family Pseudonocardiaceae; genus Saccharopolyspora; species Saccharopolyspora sp. ID03-671. The sequence goes on along the minus strand of NZ_CP134054.1, from coordinate 148,881 downwards.
CCTCGTCGCGCACCCGGCGGTCCACGACTTCCTCGCCACCTCCCGCACGATCCCGCCACCCCCGAAGCTCCCCCGCCCGCTCCGCCCCCTCTGGCGAGCGGCGGCGTTCCTGCCGGGCAAGCTCCAGCACTTCGTCACCGTCGGCACCCTCCCGGAAACCGCCCGAGCCAAGCTCGGCCTCACCTGGACCGACTCCGACGAGCGAAAACTCCGCCGCCTCGGCCGAGTCATCGCCACGATCGTCCCACTGCTCCCCGAACGCCTCCGCTACTTCCCCATCGCCCGCGAAGCCCGAAAAGCCCACCGCGCCAACCAAGCCCTCACCCGCACCCTCGCCACCCGACCGCTCTAACCCCACCTCCAGCCACCTCCAGCCCTTACCCGTTGCCACCGCGCGTCACCAGGGGACGGTTTTTCCTCGAATCACCCATGATCAATGTCCGTTATGCCCGGTCAATTCGAGGAAAAACCGTCCCCTGCCCCGCACCTCCCACCGAGCCGGACAGCAGGAGGCACGTTGCACCGAGCGCGGGGTCCGGTGTTGTGCGGGGGCGAACTGGTGGTACGGGATTCGTTCGCGGGTATCTTCTGGTGGTTCGGGAACTTAGGCTCCGGGTATGTCGATCGCGATCAATGAAGATCACCGGCTCTTGAGCGAAACCGTGTCCGATCTGCTGGTGCGGCGTGAGGCGCGGGGCGCCGGTCGTGCGCTGCTGGAGGCCGAGACCGAGGAGCTGCCCGCGTTCTGGCGGGAGTCAGCCGAGCTGGGCTGGTTGGGGCTGCACCTGCCCGAGGAGTTCGGCGGCGCCGGGTTCGGGCTGGAGGAAACCGCGGTGGTCGCCGAGCAGATGGGGCGAGCGGTGGCCCCCGGTCCGTTCGCGCCGACGGTCATCGCGTCCGCGGTGATCGAGCGGGCCGGCGACGACGCGGCGAAGCGCTTCCTGCCCGGGTTGGCCGACGGTTCGATCCCGGCCGGGGTCGCGCTGAACGCCGAGGTCGAGGTCTCCGGCGGGACCGCGTCCGGCTCGGCGCCCGCGGTGCTGGGTGGCGGCCTGGCGCGGCTGCTGGTGCTGCCCGCCGGTGAGGACGTCGTGGTCGTCGAGGTCGGCGACGGGGTCGGCGTCGAGGTGCCCGCGAACCTGGATCCGTCGCGCCGCTCCGCGCGCGTGTCGCTGTCCTCGGCACCCGCCGTCGTGCTGACCGGGGCGCGCCGGGCGCTGGTCGACCTGGCGCGCGTGGTCCTGTCGGCCGAGGCGGCCGGTGTCGCACGAGAGTGCACCGAGATCGCCGCCGCCTACGCCAAGGAACGCGAGCAGTTCGGCCGGGTGATCGGCACGTACCAGGCCGTCAAGCACCACTGCGCCAACATGGCCGTCGCCACCGAACTCGCCACCAGCGCAGCCTGGGACGCCGCGCGCGCCGCGCAGACCGGTGGTGACCAGCTGTCGTTCGCCGCAGCGGCCGCCGCCGCGCTCGCCGCACCGGCGGCGGACCTGTGCGCCAACCTCAACACGCAGGTGCACGGCGGCATCGCCATCACCTGGGAGCACGACGCCCACCTGTACATGCGGCGGGCCACGGCGCTGCTGGCGCTGCTGCCCGCCGACGACGCCGCCACCGAGGTCACCGACCTCACGCGCCGCGGCGTCACCCGGGCTCGCACCGTCGAGCTGCCGCCCGAGGCCGAGGACCTCCGCACCCGGATCCGCGCCGTCGCCGACGAGATCGCCGCGCTGCCCGAGGACCAGCAGAAGGAACGGCTCATCGAGACCGGCTACGTCATGCCGCACTGGCCCGAGCCCTACGGCCGGGCGGCCGGTGCCGTCGAACAGCTCGTGGTGGAGCAGGAATTCGCCGCGGCCGGGGTGAAGCGCCCCGCCTACGGCATCACGGGCTGGGTGATCCTCACCCTCGTCCAGCACGGCACCGAGCAGCAGGTGGCGCGCTGGGTCGGGCCCGCGCTGCGCCAGGACGTCATCTGGTGCCAGCTGTTCAGCGAACCCGCCGCCGGTTCCGACGCGGCCGGCATCCGCGCCCGCGCCACCCGCGTCGAGGGCGGTTGGCGGATCAACGGGCAGAAGGTGTGGACCAGCGGCGCGCACAAGGCGGGCATGGGGTTCGCGACCGTGCGCACCGATCCGGACGTGCCCAAGCACCAGGGCATCACGATGATGGTCATCGACATGCACGCCGAGGGCGTCGAGGTGCGGCCGATCAAGATGCCCTCGGGCGCCTCGGAGTTCAACGAGGTGTTCTTCGAGGACGTGTTCGTGCCGGACGAGGACGTCGTGGGCCCGATCGACGGCGGGTGGGCGGTCGCGCGCGCCACGCTCGGCAACGAGAGCGTCAGCATCGGCGGCGGTCAGGGCACCATGTCCACCCCGGCCTCGGCGATGGTCCCGCACCTCGACGCGCACCCGGAGCGGCTCACCGGCGGCGCGGTGCGCATCGGCCGCTACGCGGCCGAGCACCACGCGATGGAGATGCTCAACATGCGCTCCGCCCACCGCGCCGTCGCCGGCGGCGAACCGGGCCCGGAAGGGGCGATCACCAAGCTCGTCCTCTCCGAACTCGGCCACGACGCAGCGGCGATCATGGGAGCCCTGAGCGGCCCGGACTCGGTCTACCTGGACGGACCCGGCGCCTTCAGCGGCGCCCTCGCCCTCCTCCACCGCGGGCTGTCCATCGCAGGCGGCACCAGCGAGATCAAGCGGAACCAGATCGGAGAGCGAATCCTCGGCCTCCCCCGAGATCCGCTGATCAAGTGACCCTCCCGGGGTGCAGCTCTCCGCGGAAACCTCCACCCCGGACGTCACCCCGTGAGTGGGGAGGTTTTCATGAAAACCTCCCCACCACCCGTCACATCACGACCTGGAGGAGAACGAAGTTTTCATGAAAACTTCCCCCTTCCCCACATCTCCGAGTCCTCAATCGTGGGGACAGTTCTCATGAAAACCTCACCGTTACCCCAGGTCACGTGGTGATGATGGGACGGTTTTCATGAAAACTTCGAGATCGACCCCACCACCGAGTCGTTTCTGTGGGTGGGGGAAGTTTTCATGAAAACTGTCCCCACCCACAGACCTCAGGTGAGCGATTGAGCGCTTCGGGAGGTCGTCGTGGGGTGGCGGGTTGGGGTCGGGTGCTGATGGAGGAGCTGCCCCGCTCCCGGAGTTTCTCGTCCGGATCGATGCTCTGGCCCTCACGGCCGCAGAGCACCCGGGACGAGTCAGAGGCTTTCGATGATCGTGGCGTTGGCCGTGCCGCCTCCTTCGCACATGGTCTGCAGGCCGTAGCGCAGGCCCTTCTCGCGCATCCGGGCGAGCAGGCGGGTCATGAGGATCGCGCCCGAACCGCCCAGCGGGTGGCCGACGGCGATGGCGCCGCCGAGCGGGTTGAGCCGCTCCGGATCGGCTCCGAGGTCGTCCAGCCAGGCCAGCGGGACCGGGGCGAACGCCTCGTTGACCTCGTAGGTTCCGATGTCCTCGATGGACAGTCCGGAGCGCTGCAGCACCTTGCGGGTGGCCGGGATCGGGCCGGTGAGCATCGTGATCGGGTCGGCGCCGCTGACCGCACCGCTGTGGTAGCGGGCGATCGGCGTCAGTCCGAGCTCGCGGGCGCGCTCTGCGGTGGTGATCAGCAGCGCGGCGGCGCCGTCGGAGATCTGCGAGGAGTTGCCGGCGTGGATGACGCCGTCCTCCTTGAACGCGGTCTTGAGCCCGCCCAGCTTCTCGGCGGTGGTGCCGCGCCGCAGCCCCTCGTCGGCGGTGAACTTCGTGCCCTCGACGTCGATCGGGATGATGTGGTCGTCGAACAGCCCCCGGTCGATCGCCTCGGCGGCCCGGGCGTGCGAGGCCGCCGAGTACTCGTCGAGCCGCTGCCGCGACAGGCCCCAGCGCTCGGCGATGAGTTCAGCACCGATGCCCTGGTTGAAGGCGAACCCGTCGTAGCGGTCGGTCACGGCCGGGCCGTAGGGCTGACCGGTCTGGCGGGCCGACCCGAGGGGAACGCGGCTCATCGACTCCACGCCGCCCGCGACCACGACGTCGTACTGCCCGGCCATGACGGCGTGCGCGGCCGAGTCGACGGCCTGCTGGCTGGAGCCGCAGGCCCGGTTGATCGTCTGGCCCGGCACGTGCTCGGGCCACCCGGCGGCCAGGGCGGCGAACCGCCCGATGTTGCTGGACTGGTCCCCTACCTGCGACACGCAACCCCACACCACGTCGTCCACGGTGGAGGGATCGACTCCGGTGCGCTCCACCAGCGCGGTCAGCACGCGCGCCGAGAGGTCCTGCGGATGGACCCCGGACAGCGTCCCGTTGCGCTTGCCGATGGGCGTGCGGACGGCGTCGACGATGACGGCATCCCTCATGGCCGGACTCCTCTCACTCACCGCGCCAGACGGGCTTGCGCTTCTCCGCGAAGGCGATCGCGCCTTCCTGGGCGTCGGCGGAGGTGAACACCGGAGCGGCGATCTCCGACTGCCGCGCGAAGGCCTCCTCGTCGGTCCAGGTCACGGCACCGGCGACGATCTGCTTGGTGGCGCGCACCGCCAGCGGCCCGTTGGCGGCGATGCGGGCCGCCAGCGCCCGCGCCTCGGCGAGCGCGTCGCCCGGCTCGGTGAGCTTGTTGACCAGGCCGTGCTGGTGGGCGACCTCGGCGGTGATCGGGTCGCCGGTCAGCGCGATCTCCATCGCCAGCTGGTACGGCAGGGTCTTGGGCAACCGAAGCAGGCCGCCGGCCGCGGCGACGAGGCTGCGCTTGACCTCGGGCAGCCCGAACTTCGACTCCCGCGAGGCGACGATGAGGTCGGCGGACAGCGCCAGTTCGCAGCCGCCCGCCAGCGCCCAGCCCTCGACGGCGGCGATCAGCGGCTTCGTCGGGGGCTTCTCGGTGAGCCCGCCGAACCCGCGGCCGGGCAGCGAGGGCCGCTCACCTCGGGTGAAGGCCTTGAGGTCCATGCCCGCGCAGAAGGTGCCCCCGGCGCCGGTGAGCACGGCCGCGGTCAGGTCGCCGCGGGATTCGAACTCGTCGATCGCGGCCGCGATGCCCTCGGCGACCGAGCGGTCGACGGCGTTGCGGGCCTCGGGGCGGTTGATGGTGATCTGCGCGATCCCATCCGCGAACTCGGTCAGAACACTGTCACTCATCGGCGATCTCCTGTGATCGGCTCGGCGGCTCCGCTCAGCTTAACGGTCGCTAGCTTGGGAATCGACTGCCAGCGCGGCATCGATCTCGGCGAGCAGCCGCGTCTTGAGCTCCGGTTCGGCGAAGCTCGCTTCCACGGCGTTGCGCGCCAGGCCCGCGAGCGCGGCGTCGTCGAGCCCCATGCGGCGCGCTGCGTGGTACTCGCCGGTCAGGTCGGTGCCGAACATCGGCGGGTCGTCGGAGTTGAGGGTGACCAGCAGCCCGGCGTCGAGCATCCGGGGCAGCGGGTGCTCGTCGAGCCCGGCCACCACCCGCGTGCACAGGTTCGAGGTGGGCGAGACGTCCAGCGGGATCCGGTGTTCGCGCAGGTGAGCGACCAGTTCGGGGTCGCGGACGCTGGCGATGCCGTGGCCGATGCGGTCGGCGCCGAGGTCGCGCAGCGCCGTCCACACGCTGTCCGGGCCACCGGTCTCCCCGGCGTGCGGGAAGCTGCGCAGCCCGGCGTCGCGGACCCGGGCGAAGATCCGGGCGAACGGCGCCCGGTCGACCTCGATGCCGCCGACGCTGAACCCGAGCACGCTGCCCGGACCGTGGCGCAGCGCCGCCTCCAGGGTCTCGGCCCCGGCCTCGACGCCGAAGTCACCGGAGAAGTCCGGGATCCAGCGGACCGCGATGTCGTGCTCCGCCTCGACCTGCAGCCGCCCGCGCTCCAGACCCGCGAAGACCAGCTCAGCGGGGATGCCGCGCTTGAGGTGGTTGGACAGGCTGAAGTTCATCTCCGCGTACCGGACGTTCTGCGCGGCCAGGGAGCGGAGGGTCTCGGCGGCCAGCAGCGCGAAGTCGTCCTCGTCGCACAGCACCCGCACGGCGTTGCGGTAGACGTCGATGAAGTGCGCGAAGTCGCGGAAGCCGTACCAGGCGCGCACTTCCTCCAGGGTGCCGGGCAGGTCGGCGATGCCGTGCTTGCGGGCGAGCGCCAGCAGGGTCGCCGGCTGCATCGAGCCCTCCAGGTGCACGTGGAGCTCGACCTTGGGCAGGGAGTCGATGAAGGTGCTGCGCATACCTCGATCCTGCTGCCTCGATCACCTCCTGTCGAACCCGTGACAACCCGCGACCCCGGCCTCTACGGTCGGGATCGCTCGACGACGAGAAGGGACATCGATGGCCAAGCAGCGCACGCAGGTTCAGATGACGCCGGAGGAGATCGAGGCGTTCATGGCCACCCGTCGCACGGCGCGCTGTCCACGCTGGGCCCGTCCGGGCACCCGCACGCGGTGGCGATGTGGTTCGCGCTGCTCGACGGCGTCGTCTGGTTCGAGACCAAGGCGAAGGCGCAGAAGGCCGTCAACATCGGGCGGGACCCGCGCGTGACGGTGCTGATCGAGGACGGGCTCACCTACGAGACGCTGCGCGGCGTGTCCCTGGAGGGGCGTGCCGAGATCGTCGACGACCCGGACGCGCTGTGGGCGGTCGGCGTCAACATCTGGGAGCGCTACCACGGCCCCTACACCGACGAGGTCAAGCCGCTGGTGGAGCACATGCTGCACAAGCGGGTCGCCGTCCGGGTCGACGTCGATCGCACGCGCTCGTGGGACCACCGCAAGCTCGGGCTCGACCCCACTCCCCTGGGCGGCACCACGGCGCCGTTCTACTCGTGATGTCCTCAGTGGACCGTTCCAGCGGTCATCGCTGAGAACTACTTCGCCGCAACGGACCCCGGCTTCTGCCGAGCGGGCTCACGACTGCGGGTAGCGCGCGTGGCAGAAGGTCCTGAGCCGATCCGCCACGTCGCTCAGCGCGACGGCCGCGTGGTGCGCGGGGTTCCAGACCGCGTGCAGGGTGATCGAGAGGTCGTCGTGCCCGGGCCTGGCGATGCGCAGGGGATGCAGGTCGAAGCGCGGGTCGTCGGAGACGACGGCGACGCCTCGGCCCGCGGCGGTGAGCGCTTGGGCGACCTGGGCGTTGCCGCACTCGACGAGCTCCGCCGGGGCCAGCCGCCGGTCGGCCAGCGCCTGGTCGAGGAGCCGGCGGGGGCGGAACGTGGGGTCGAGGACGACGAGGGGCTGCTCGGCCAGTTCGTCGAGGGAGACCGAATCCCGCGCGGCCCAGGGGTGTTCGGGCGGGACGTAGGCCCACAGCGGCAGGACCGCGAGCGTCCGCGAGCTCCACGAGTCAGGCGGTCGCTGGGTGATCACGGCCAGGTCGGCGCCGCGTTCGAGCCGGTCCAGGGCCGCCTGCCCGCCCGCTTCCTGCACGGTCGGCATCGGGTCGTCCGGGCCGAAGGTGGCCAGGAACGGGGCGACGACGTCGGTGAGCGTCGTCGGGCTGGCGGCGATCGCCAGGTTCACCAGCCGCCCCGCGGCCAGCGACTCGGCCGCCGCCCTGGCGGCATCGGCGCGTTGCAGCACGTCGCGGACGACGGGCAGGAACTCGCGGCCGGCCGCGCTGAGCTCCAGCCGCCCGTCGCGGCGGTCGAACAGCGTCAGCCGCAGCTCGCGCTCCCACGCCCGCAGCTGCCGGGACAGCGCGGGCTGGGTCACGTGCACCCGCCGGGCGGCCTCGCTCACGCTCCCGGCCTCGGCGACGGCCACGAAGTACCTCATGATGCGCAGTTCCACACCTGCGAGTATGCCTCGCAGTACTGGATCCTGTGCGAAATCGGCATTCGACTGCATGGCCGCGCGTGACGAGGATGGGCGGCGGCCTGCTCCACCGAGGTCTCCCGAGAGGACGAACCCGTGCACCACCTCGAATCCGACCGCGGCCTCCACATCGGCGGCCAGTGGCTCCCCGGCCGCGGCGGGCTCTTCGACGTCGTCGACCCCGCCACCGCCACGCCCATCGCCACCGTCTCCGACGGTTCCCCCGACGACGCCACCGCCGCGGTCGACGCGGCGGCGCGGGCGGCCGCGGCCTGGGCCGCGACCCCGCCCCGCGAGCGCTCCGACGTGCTGCGCCGCACCTACGAGCTCATGCACCGCGACCACGAGGACCTGGCCCGGCTGATCACGGCCGAGAACGGCAAGTCGCTGTCCGACGCACGGGCCGAGGTCGGCTACGCCGCCGAGTTCTTCCGCTGGTACTCCGAGGAAGCGGTCCGCACCGAGGGCCGCTACTCCCCCGCGCCCGCCGGTGGCGCCCGCACGCTGGTGACCTACCGGCCCGTCGGGGTGGCCGCGCTGGTGACGCCGTGGAACTTCCCCGCCGCGATGGCCACCCGCAAGATCGGCCCCGCGCTCGCCGCCGGGTGCACCGTCGTGCTCAAGCCCGCCGCCGAGACGCCGCTGACCGCGCTGGCGATCACCCGGCTGCTCGCCGAGGCGGGCGCCCCGGACGGGGTCGTCAACGTGGTGCCGACCACCGACGCCGCGGGTGTGGTGAGCGCGTGGCTGGCCGACTCGCGGGTCCGCGCGCTCTCGTTCACCGGGTCCACGCAGGTCGGGCGGTTGCTGCTGCGGCAGGCCGCGGACCGGGTCGTGACGACGTCGATGGAGCTCGGCGGCAACGCGCCGTTCATCGTCACCGCCGACGCCGACCTCGACGCGGCGGTCGCCGGGGCGATGATCGCGAAGTTCCGCGGTGGCGGTCAGGCGTGCGTGTCGGCCAACCGGTTCTACGTCCACGCCGACGTCGCCGAGGAGTTCACCGAGCGGCTGGGCAAGGCCGTCGCGGCGCTGCGCGTCGGCACCGGCGACGGCGCCGAGGTCGGGCCGCTGATCAGCGAGAAGGCCGTCACAGGCATCACGGCTCTGATCGACGACGCGCTCGCGCGCGGAGCCCGCGTCGCCGCCCGCGCCGAGGGCCCCGGCGGCCCCGGGTACTTCCTGGCCCCGACGGTGCTCACCGACGTGCCCGCCGACGCGCGGGTGGTGCGCGAGGAGATCTTCGGACCCGTCGCCCCCATCGTCACCTGGCGCGACGAGGACGAGATGCTGCGCGCGGTGAACGACACCGAGATGGGCCTGGCCGCCTACGTCTTCGCCGGGGAGCTCCAGCGCGCCGTCGATCTCGCCGAGCACGTCGACGCCGGCATGGTCGGCATCAACCGGGGCGCGATCTCCGACCCGTCGGCCCCCTTCGGCGGCACCAAGCAGAGCGGCCTGGGCCGCGAAGGCGGCCACGAGGGCCTCCACGAGTTCACCGAAACCCAATACCTCAGCCTCGACTGGTGACCCCGACCGCACCCCACCCCGGAGGAGGCGATCCCTCCACCCCACCGATCAGAACGTGCGGCATTCACCCGGTCGAAAACCGCGGTTTTCGTCGGTCGAAAACCGCTGTTTTCGTCTTGAGGGGCACGATCGGTTGGTTTTCGTGGGTGGGGGGTGGGGCTTTGGTCCCTGGTTGGGCGGGTGGGGTGGTCTCACGGTGGGTGGGGCCGGGGTGAGGGCCTCGGTTGTCGTGTTTCCCACGGTGTGAGGAGTTGGTCATGGCTACGCATGGAGCTCACCCCGCACGGACCGGGTGGGTCGGGTGGATCTACTTCGGGGCGATCGTGCTGGTGGTTGGTGGGATCGTGCAGTTCGTGAACGGGTTGATCGCGCTGGCCCAGTCGGGGTCGACGTACCTGCTGCCGTCCGGGATGGCCGTGCAGGTCGGGTTCGGGAGCGTGGCGATCAGCTTCATGATCATGGGCGTCGTGCTGGCGGCCGCCGGGATCGGTGTGATGAGCGGCCGGACCTGGGCTCGGGTGCTGGCGATCGCGCTGGCAGTGCTGAGCGTGCTGGCCAACATCGCGTTCTTCCCCGCCTACCCGGTGTGGTCCGGGGTCGTGATCGTGCTCGACGTCCTGGTGATCTACGCACTGCTCGCGCACGGGCGGGAGCTGCGGCACCGTTGAGCGAGACGCACTGGGGGAAGGGAGCGGCTCGTGGGCCTGCAAGTGCTGCCGCTGGCGATCACGATGATGGCCGGACCGCAGATCATGTCCGCAATCGTGCTCGTGACCAGCCCCAGGCCGGTCCGCGTGTCGCTCGCCTTCCTCTCCGGCGTGCTGCTCGCCCTCGTCGTCGGGGTCGGCGTGGCGCGCGGGCTCGCCGCGCTGCTCGGCACCGCGCTGCCGACCAGCGCCGGCCACCACCCCTCGGCCGTCGGCAAGTGGGTCCAGATCGGACTCGTCTGCCTGCTGATCCTGTTCGCGCTCAAGAACTTCCTCGGGCGCAAGACCGCCCAGCCACCGAAGTGGCTGACGACGCTGCTGTCGGCCACGCCCATCACCGCGTTGCGGACCGGGCTGCTGGTCATCTTCACGATGCCCTCCGACGTCATCATCATGCTCACCGTCGGGGCGAACCTCGAACACCACCAAGCCGGTTTCGGCTCCGCGCTGCCGTTCATCGGAGCCACGCTCCTGATCGCCGCGCTCCCCTTGCTGCTCTACCTCGTGCTGCACAAGCAGGCGCTGACCGCCATGCCCCGGGTGCGGGACTGGATGAACACCCACAGCTGGCTGGTCAACATCATCGTCTGCGTCGTCTTCATCACCCTCATCGCCACCGGCCCGTGAGCCCGGTAGGCGAGACCGGGTAGACTCGTTTTCCGCTCCGGCGAGCTCGACCAGCGTGAACGCCGTCGTCGTCCCGTCGTGGCGACGATGACGGCCCCAGAACCGCAGCGCACGCGTCCGCCGGTGATCCCCGCGCAGCGGCCCTACCCCGTCCACCACGCCGCCGACAGAGTCACGGAGACCCCTTCCGAAGCACGAGCCGTCCTGTCGGCCCCGGGCGTCACGGTCCTCACCGCGACGGCCGCGCGCGCCTGCGCCAGGACGCCGCCACCGTCTTTCCCCCAGCTCACGGAGTCAACGCTTGTCTGATCCCTCCACCGCGTCGCCGGAACACAGGCGACCCGGTCCGGTCCTGTACGTCTCGCTCGCCCTGGCGGCGGCGATCGCCGTGTGGGGCACCGCCGCCGGCGACTCGCTGTCCCGCGTCGGCTCGGCCGCGCTCGACGGCATCACCCGCAGCTTCGGCTGGGCCTACCTGCTGGTCTCGCTCGGATTCCTGATCTTCCTCGTCTACCTCGCCTGCAGCCGCTACGGCCGACTGCGGCTCGGCGGCGACGACGAGCGGCCCGCTTTCCGCAGGCTCACCTGGTACGCGATGATCCTGTCGGCCGTGATGGGCATCGGCCTGATCTCCTACGGGGTCGCCGAACCGATCTCCCACCTCGCCGAACCCCCGCACGGCCTGGCCGCGCCGATGACCCCGAACGCGGCGGTGACCGCGATGCAGTTCTCCTTCTTCGACTGGGGCCTGCACGCCTGGGGCATCTTCGCCGTCGTCGGCCTGGCGATGTCCTGGTCGATGTTCCGCCGCGGACGCCCCGGCCTGGTCAGCGCCCTGTTCCGGCCGCTGCTGGGCGAGCGCACCGAGGGACCGGTGGGCGGGGCCATCGACGTGTTCGCCGTGCTGGCGACGCTGTTCGGCACCACCACCTCGCTCGGGCTGGGAGCGATGCAGATCAACGGCGGGTTCACCGCCCTGTTCGGCATCCCCGATTCCAAGCCGGTGCAGTTCGCGATCATCGGCGTCATCACCCTGCTGTTCACGGCCTCGGCGCTGACCGGGGTCTCGCGCGGCATCCGCTACCTGTCGGAGACCAGCATGGGGCTGGGCGCGCTGCTGTTCGTGTTCGTGCTCGTCGTCGGCCCCACGCTGTACCTGGTGGACCTGTACGTGCAGACCATCGGCCGCTACCTCAGCGAGCTGGTGTCGACGAGCCTGATCACCCCGGCCAACGGCGATCTCGGGTTCATGCAGGACTGGACCTACTTCATGCTCGCCTGGTGGCTGTCATGGGCGGCGTTCGTGGGCGTGTTCCTGGCGCGCATCTCGCGCGGGCGCACGATCCGCGAGTTCGTCACCGGCGTGCTCGTGGTGCCCAGCGCGGTGTTCTCGGTGTGGTTCACCGCCTTCGGCGGCACCGCCATCCACAGCGACCTCGCCGGCACCACCCGCATCGCCGCCTCGGCCGCGGCGGACGCGAACTCGGCGTTCTTCGCGACGCTGCAGTCGCTGCCGATGCCCACGCTCACCTCGGTCCTGACGATCGTGCTGGTCGTGCTGTTCTTCGTCTCCGGAGCCGATGCCAACACCTTCGTGCTCGGCATGCTCACCAGCCGCGGCACGGAGCAGCCGCCGCAGCGGATCCTCGCGCTGTGGGGCGTGCTCACCGGTGCCGCCGCGATCGCCCTGCTCGCCGCGGGCGGGCTGGAGTCGCTGCAGCAGATGGTGATCGTCAGCTCCGCGCCGTTCCTGATCATCCTGGTCGGCGTCGCCGTGGCCTTCTGGAAGGACCTCACCACCGAGTTCGTCCCGCACCAGGTCGAGGAGCCGCTGGCGGTCAAGTGAGGAAGCGGGCGGCCCCGGCGCGGGGCCGCCCGCTTCTCGTCAGCCGACGCTGATCGCGCCGGTGAGCACCGCGAACAGGATGTAGGCGACCGAGCAGCCCAGCACCCACAGCAGGGCGAAGCGCTGGAACTCGCCGAGATCGCGCTTGATCAGCCCCAGCAGCACCCACAGCGGAGCCGAGGCCGGGCCGATCGAGTGCATCATCTGACCGATCGCCCCGGCACGGGCGATCTCGGTGGCGTGGATCCCGTAGTGCGACGCCGATTCGGCCAGCACCGGCAACACTCCGAAGAAGTACGCGTCGTTGGACATGAAGAAGCTCAGCGGCAGCCCGATCACGGCCGTGAACAGCGGGATCAGGTTGCCCAGCGAGTCCGGCACGACCGCCAGCATGGCGTTGGCCATCGCGTCGGTCATGCCCGTGTCGGTCATGATGCCGGTGAAGATCCCGGCCGCCAGCACCAGGATCACCACCGGGACCGCGTTCGAGGCGTGCTTGCGGATGACCTCGCCCTGCTCGGTGAGCTTCGGGTGGTTGACCAGCAGCGCGATGACGAAGGCGACCATGAACAGGTTGACCAGTTCGGCCACGCCCAGCACCAGCAGGACCAGCAGCAGCGCCGTCAGACCCGCGTTGAACCACAGCTTCCAGTTGCGGCCCGCGGTGTCGCGTTCCTGAGCGGCGATCTCGGCGGCGAACTCGGCGATGGTGTCCGGGTCGATCTTCTTGCGCTCCCGCCGACCCAACAGGTACGCGATGCCGACGATGAACCCGGAGGTCAGCACCATCGGCGCGATCATGTGCACGAAGTAGTCGGTCGCGTCCAGGTGCAGCACGCTGATGCCGCGCGTGGCCGCACCGCCCCACGGGGTCGTGCCCGAGATCGCGCCCAGCGCCATCGTCGCGATGGTGGCGACGACCAGCGGGTTGATGCCGAGGCGGCGGTAGATCGGCAGGAACGCCGAGCAGATGATCATGTAGGTCGTGGTGCCGTCGCCGTCGAGGGACACCAGCAGCGCGAGCACGGCGGTGCCGACACAGATCCGGACCGGGTCCCCTTTGGACAGTCGGATGATCCCCTGCGAGAGGGGGTCGAAGAGACCCGCGTCCATCATGACGCCGAAGTACAGCACCGCGAACAGCAGCAGCACCGCCGTCGGCGCCACTGTTTCCAGACCCGAGGTCATCATCGAGTCCAGGTCGGCGCCGAAGCCGGCGACGACCGCGAAGGCGATCGGCGTCATCATGATGGCCACGAACGCCGTCAGGTACTTGCGCAGGACCAGCGCCATGAAGACGCCTAAGGTCGAAAATCCCAGAACTGCGAGCATCGTTGCTTCTCCGGTTCGAACCTCGCCGCGGACGTGCACGCGCGGCGGAACAGCAAGGGAGTCCGGCCCGTTCGAACGAGGACCGGACCGGTCGGCCGCGTCAGGCCCGCAGCGCCGCCACCTGATCCGGGGTCAGCGGCGCGGTTTCGGTGTTGCGCAGCAGCAGGAAGATCCGGGCGGTCTCCTCGATCTCCTCCACCGCGTCCGCCGCGGCGGCGAGATCGCCGCCCGCCGCGATCGGACCGTGGTTGGCCAGCAGCAGCGCGTGGTGCTCGCGGGCCTCCTCCTCGGCGAGCGCGCCCAGCGAGGTGTCGCCGGGCGCGTGGTACGGGAGCAGCGGCAGCGAGCCCACGCGCATCGCGTAGTACGCGGTCAGCGGGGGCAGCGCGTTGCTCCGGTCGAGCCCGGCCAGGCACGACACCGCCGCCGAGTGGGTGCTGTGGGTGTGCACCACCGCCGAGGCCTGCGGCCGGGCCCGGTAGAGGGCCAGGTGCAGGAAGGCCTCCTTGGTGGGCGGGGGTCCGCCGAGGTGACGACCGCCGGTGTCGAGCACCGACAGCTCGGCCAGCGCGCCCAGCGACACCCCGGTCGGGGTGAGCAGAACGCGATCGCCGTCGCGGACGCTGATGTTGCCGGTGCGGCCGGCGGTGAGCCCTCGTGCGAACAGCGAAGCGCCCAGGTCGACGACCTGCCGGGCGAGGTCGGTCATCGCAGGCCCCCTCTCGCCGCGCGGCTGAGCAGGTCCCGCCCGCCGAAGTTGCCGGACTTGAGCAGCAGCGCGATCCGGGGCTCGCCGGTGCTCACGCACCACGGCACGCCGCGGTCCGCCTCGGCGGTGACCTCCACCGATTCCACGCCCAGCGCCTTGACCACCGCGCCGGAGGTCTCGCCCCCGGCGACGACCAGGCGCCGGTAGCCGAGTTCGACGGCGCGGCGTCCGAGGGCGGCCAGGGCGTGCTCGAAGGCCTCCGCTTCGCCCGGCCCTCCGCGTTCCTCCGGGGGCGCCGAGGCGTAGATCATCACGGTCTGCCGGGCGTGGTCGGCGAGCCAGGTCATGGCCTCGTCCTCGTTGCCGAGGCGCAGCCGGAGCGACGGCATCTCCTCGCGGGCCCCGGCGACCTGGGTGAGCGTGGTCGTCGAGCAGCTGCCCGCCAGGACGATCCCGGGGCCGCCCGGCAGGTCCGCTCCCTCCGCGTGCGCACCGGTTCCGCCGCCGAGCGCTCCGGCGAGACCGGCGCCGCCGGTGAGCAGCCGCCGGTCGGGGCAGGCGCGAGCCAGCGCGGTCAGGTCCTCGTCGATCACCGCGTCGGCGACGACGTGGCGGATGCCGTTGGCGCGCAACCGGTCCAGCTCCAGCCGCACGGCCTCCGCTCCCCCGCGCACGACCGCCAGCGGCAGGTTCGCGACCGGCCGTGCGGTCTGCCTGCCCAGCACGCGGACCAGGTCGGGGTCGGTCATCGGGGTCAGCGGGTGGTGCCGCATCGAGGACTCCGACAGCAGCCGGTCGCCGACGAACAGGTGCCCCTGGTAGACGGTGCGCCCGTGCTCCGGCGAAGCCGGGCACACGATCGTCAGCGCCTCGCCGGTGGCATCGGCCAGCGCGTCGGCGACGACGCCGATGTTGCCCTCGTCGGTGGAGTCGAACGTCGAGCAGTACTTGAAGTACAGCCTGCTCGCGCCGCGCTCGGCGAGCAGGCGCTGCGCTCGAAGCGACTGCTCGACCGCCCGATCCGGTTCGGTGGTCCGGGTTTTCAACGCGATGACCAGCGCGTCGCACTCCGGAGCGGCCCAGCGCTCGTCGGGCAGCCCGAAGTGGAGGACCACGCGGAGGCCGCCGCGGCGCAGGGCCGCGGCGACGTCGGTGCCGCCGGTGTAGTCGTCGGCGATGACGCCGAGCACGCCCCCGCTCATGCCAGCACCTCCCGCAGTTCGGCCGCCGCCAGCTGCGGCGGGCTCAGCACCGGGGTCGACACCGCGGCCTCCAACCGGCGCCATTGCGGTGTCAGCGAGTACTGGCCGAGCACGAACACGTCGACGCCGTGGTCGCGCGCGGCGTTCTCCAGCGCCACGAACAGCGCTTCGGAGTCGCCGCTCGCGGCGGCCTCGGCCGCCCCGGTGGCCGTGATCGGCACGATCTCGGTGGAGGGCAGCAGGTCGCCGAGGCGGTGGCTCGTGTCGGCCACGGCCGAGGCCAGCGAGCCGATCACGCCCACCCGGCCGGGCCGGGAGAACGCGAGCTCGCGCAGCATCGCCCCGTCCGAGCCGCGCACCGGCACGTCCCAGAGCTGCCCGGCGAGCTCGGCCACCGGCCCGTACATCGAGCAGGTCAGCTGCACCGCCTGGGCGCCGTGCTCCACGGCGTGGCCGATGAGGGTGAGCATGCGCTTGCGCAGCGGGGCGCTCAGCCCGCCCGCGGCGTCGGCGTCGGCGGCCAGCCGGTCGTCGAGCAGGTTCCACAGCTCGGCCTCGCCGAAGGACTCGGCGAAGGCCGCGCGGGCCGGGCCGATGGCCGCGGGCGTGGCGTGGATCAGGGCGACGAACGGGCTCATGCCGAGGCCCGGATCGTCGCGGCGACCGCCTCGGCGAAGGCCGCGGTGCCCGCGGTGCCGCCGAGGTCGGTGGTGGCGGTTCCGCCGCGCACGGTGGCGTTGACCGCGTCCTCGACGGTCCGGGCCGCGCGGCGCAGCGACTCGTCCTCGTGGCGGTCGGCCAGCCAGTCCAGCAGCATCGCGCTGGAGAGGATCATCGCGACCGGGTTGGCGAGGTCGCGTCCGGCGATGTCGGGGGCGGAGCCGTGTGCGGCCTGGGCCATCGCGACCTCGTCGGAGGCGTTGACCGAGGGCGCGATGCCCAGCGATCCGGCGATCTCACCGGTGAGGTCGGAGAGGATGTCGCCGAACATGTTCTCGGTGACCAGCACGTCGAACTCGTTCGCGCGGCGCAGCAGGTGCACGGTCATCGCGTCGATGTGGAAGTCGTCGACGGCGACGTCCGGGTACTGCTCGGCGATCTCCCGGCAGACGTCGCGGAACAGGCCGGTGGTCAGCCGCAGCACGTTGGCCTTGTGCACGATGGTGAGCTTCTGCCTGCGGCCGCGGGCCAGCCGGAACGCGGTGTGCGCGATGCGCTCGCAGGCCTGCCGGGTGATGATGCCGTGCGCGATCGCCACGTCCGGGGTGGGCATGAACTCGCCGGTGCCGGCGTGGGTGTTGCGGTCGGCGTAGAAGCCCTCGGTGTTCTCCCGCACGATGACCAGGTCGGTGCCGGGCACCACGGACCTGGTGCCCTCGAAGGACTTCGCGGGCCGGATGTTGGCGTAGAGGCCGAAGTGCTTGCGCAGCGTGCCGCTCGGGTTCAGCGTCGAGCGGTGCGGTTCCGGGTAGGCGGCGCTGTCGTGCGGCCCGAGCAGCCATCCGTCCAGTTCGGACAGCGTCTCGAGGGTCTGCTGCGGGACCGCCGAGCCGAACTCGTCGATCGCCGAGCGCCCCAGCGGCAGCCGGGTCCAGTCCACCCGCACTCCGGATGCCTCGAAGGCGGCGTCGAGGACCTGCACCGAGGCCGGGACGATCTCGGGGCCGATGCCGTCGCCTTCCAGGATGCCCAGGCGGTAGCGACTCGTGGGGGTCTGCATTCTCAGCGTTGTCCTTCCGGGTGCAGGGGTTGCGCGGCGAGCGCCAGCACATCGTGAAGGTTATAACCTCTGTCGGTCAAGGCCGGATTCAGCCCATCCGGAATCCGCGCTGACCCGGCGATTCACCGCTGTTCACGCTTATGAAACGCCCGAAATGCCTGGTCACTCAGGGGCGAGGAGTGGTGTTGTAGGCTATAAGCAAGCGAGGAGGTCAGTGCGATGACAGAGCCAGCGACGCCGTTGATGACCAAGAGCGACGTGGCCTACGACAAGGTGCGGGAGAAGATCCTCTCCGGCGAGTTCCCACCCGGGTCGGTGATCAACCAGGCCACCCTCGCCCGCACCATCGGCATCAGCACCACGCCGCTGCGCGAGGCGCTGCGCCGGCTGAAGGCCGAGGGACTCGTCGAGCTCGGCGCGCACCGCGACGCCAAGGTCACCGAGCTCAAGGCCGAGGAGAACCGCGACCTGCTGGAGATGCGCCGCTCCCTCGATCCGCTGGCCGCCTCGCTGGCCGCGCAGCGCCGGACCAAGGACGACATCGCCGAGATCCGCGCGTCCCTGGAGGGGTTGTGGGCCATGCCCGGTGATCCCGACTACGAGCACCTGCTGCACCACCGGCGCTACCACCGCGCGATCTACCGGGCATCGCACAACGAGCTGCTCATCGAAACCCTGGAAGGCCTGTGGGACAAGGCCGATCGCTACCGCCGGTTCGCCCTGGAGGTCGACCGGGGGCCGGAGGCCAGGGCCAAGAAGGACGAGGAGCACCGGACGCTCGCCGACGCCATCATCGCCGGCGACTCCGAGGGCGCGGCCGCGGTGATGACCGAGCACATCAACACCAGCCTCGCCGCCCAGGCCACCCGCCGGCTCCGCTCGTGAGCATCGGGAACCGCCAGGTCTGGGCGCTGCTCGGGCACGCCGCGCTCACCCAGCTGATCACCTTCGTGCTGCGTCCGGCCACCACCTACCGGGCCCTCGAACTCGGCGTCCCGGCGTCGTGGCTCGGTGTGCTCTCCGGCAGCTTCGCGCTGGTCCCGCTCGTGCTGGCGCTGCCCGCCGGGCACATCGTCGACCGGCTCGGCGAGCGGCGCGTGATGTTCGCCGGGAGCCTGCTGATGTGCGCGGCGGGGACGCTGCTGCTCGCGCTCGGGCACACCGTGCCCGGGCTCATCGCGGGCAGCGTCGTGCTCGGCACCGCGCACCTGGGCGCGATCGTCGGGCAGCAGGCCCTGGTGGCCAACAGCGCGACCTCGGGGCGGATGGATTCGGCGTTCGGCTACTACACCTTCGCCGCCTCGATCGGCCAGGCCGCCGGACCGCTGATGATCGTCGCCTTCGGCGGCACGCAGGCGATTCCGGACACCACGCCGATCTTCGCGGGCAGCATCGCGATCGCCGCGGCGCTTTTCGCCATCACCTTCGCCGTCCGGAGCACCAGCACCGAGCGCGGTCCGGCCGCCACCGAGAACATCGGCGTGCGCCGGCTGCTGCGGATTCCCGGGCTCGCGGGCGCGCTGCTCACCGCCTGCACCGTGCTGGCCGCGGTCGACATCTCGCTGGTGTACCTGCCCGCGCTCGGCGCCGAACGCGGGATCGCCTCGTCGCTGATCGGCACGCTGCTGGTGCTGCGCGCGGCCTCCTCGATGGCCTCGCGGTTCTTCCTCGGCCGCCTCTCGGAGGTGCTCGGACGGCGTCGCCTGCTGATCCTGAGCATCGTCGCCGCCTCGATCGGGCTCGCCGTGGCGGCAGCGCCGGTCCCGGTGTGGCTGCTGCTCATCGCCGTCACCGTCGCCGGTTTCGGGCTCGGCGTCGGGCAACCGGTCACCATGTCCTGGCTGGCCGAGTCGGCCCCGCCGGGCGCTCGCGGACGCGCGATGTCGTTGCGGCTCACCGGGAATCGCGCGGGACAGGTCGTCATCCCCGGCGCGATCGGTCTCGTCGCCGCGGGCCTGGGCTCGGCCGGGGTCCTCTGGGTCACCGCGGGCGGTCTCGCCCTCACCGGTCTGCTGGCCCGAAACCTCCCGGTCAACCGCACTTGATCGGTCCGTTGGTACTTCTTCGTTGCAAAAAACCAACAGCGGTTCTAGGGTTCTCCTCGCGGCCGACTTGGCCGGTTTGGAAAGGAACCCGACACCGTGCAACTGCTCGTCCTGCCCGGGGACGGCATCGGACCCGAGATCACCGATGCCACCCTCCGGGTCCTCACCGCCACCGATCGCCTGATGGGGCTCGGCCTGAAATGCGAAACCCACGACATCGGCCTGACCTCGCTCGCCGCTGAGGGCACCACGCTGCCGCAGCGCGTCATGGAGCGGATCCCGCAGGTCGACGGCGTCGTGCTGGGCCCGGTGCAGCACTACGACTACCCGTCGCGCGCCGAAGGCGGCATCAACCCCTCGGCGGAGCTGCGGACCGCCTTCGAGCTGTTCGCCAACGTGCGGCCGTGCCGCTCGCACCCCGACCTGTCGATCCTGCGGCACCCGATGGACCTGGTGATCGTCCGGGAGAACACCGAAGGCTTCTACTCCGACCGCAACATGGTCGCCGGGACCGGCGAGTTCATGCCCGACGAGGACCTCGCCCTGTCGGTCCGCAAGATCTCGGCGAAGGCCTCCGAGCGCGTGGCGCGCGCCGCGTTCGAGCTGGCCCGCACCCGGCGCAAGAAGGTGACCGCGGTGCACAAGGCCAACGTCGTCAAGCTCTCCGACGGCCTGTTCCTGCGCGAGGTCCGCAAGGTCGCCGCCGACTACCCCGACGTGGAGCTCGAAGAGCTCATCGTCGACGCCGCCGCGGCGCTGCTGATCCGCCGACCGCACACCTTCGACGTGCTGGTGACCACCAACATGTTCGGCGACATCCTCTCCGACGAGGCCTCCGAACTGTCCGGCAGCCTCGGCCTCGGCGGCTCCATCAACGCCGGTCACGACATCTGCGTCGGCCAGGCCCAGCACGGCTCCGCACCGGACATCGCCGGTCAGGGCATCGCCAACCCGACTTCGCTGATCCTGTCCGCGGCGATGCTGCTCGACTGGCTGGGCACCAAGCACACCACACCAGCGCTGAACCAGGCCGCCGCGCGCATCGAGTCCGCCGTCGAGGTCGCGCTGTCGAATCCCACCACCCGCACCCGCGACATCGGCGGCTCGCTGGACACCGAGGCGTTCACCGACGCCGTGGTCGCCGCGCTGGAAGAGAAGGGCACCCAGTGATGATCGTGTCCACCAACCCGGCCACCGAGGCCGAACTCGCCCGCTTCGAGGCGCACACCGGCGCCGACGTCGACGCCGCGCTCGATGATGCCGTCGCCGCGCAGCGGGACTGGCGCACCCGGCCGATCGCCGAGCGCGTCGAGCTGCTGCGCTCGATCGCGGCCGTGCTGCGCGCCGGCCGGTCCGGCTACGCCCGGTTGATCACCGCGGAGATGGGCAAGCCCATCGCCGAGGCCGAGGCCGAGATCGACAAGTGCGCGCTGACCTGCGAGCACTACGCCGAGCACGCCGCCGACTACCTCGCCGGACGGCCCGTGGAGTCCAACGCCGCCGAGTCCACCGTGGTCTACGACCCGCTGGGCGTGGTCCTGGCGATCATGCCGTGGAACTACCCGTTCTGGCAGTACTTCCGCTTCGCCGCCCCCGCCCTGGCCGCCGGAAACGGCGCGATCCTCAAGCACGCCAACAACGTTCCGCAGTGCGCGCTCGCGGTCGAGGAGGTCGTCCGCGAGGCGGGCGCTCCGGAGGGACTGTGCCGCAGCCTGCTGCTGCCCGTGCCCGCGGTCGCCGACGTCATCGCCGACGACCGGATCGCGGCGGTCACGCTCACCGGCTCCACCGAGGTCGGTGCGATCGTGGCCGCCCAGGCCGCCTCGCACCTCAAGAAGCAGGTCCTCGAACTCGGCGGCTCCGATCCGTTCATCGTGCTGGCCGACGCCGACATCGCCGCGGCCGCCGAGACCGCGGTCAAGGCGCGGTTCATCAACGTCGGGCAGAGCTGCGTCAACGCCAAGCGCTTCCTCGTCGAGGAACCGGTGGCCGACGAGTTCGTCGCCGCCTTCACCGAAGCCGCCGAGGCACTGCCGGTCGGTGATCCCACCGATCCCGCGACCCGGATCGGGCCGATGGCCCGGGCGAACCTGCGCGACGCGCTGCACGACCAGGTCCGGCGCACCGCCGAGGCGGGCGCCACGGTGCTCACCGGCGGGAAACCGCTGGACGGGCCGGGGCACTTCTACCCACCGACCGTGCTCGACCACGTCTCCCCCGGCATGGCGGCGTTCACCGAGGAGACCTTCGGTCCCGTCGCGGCCATCACCCGCGTCGCCGACGCCGAGGAAGCCCTGAAGCTGGCCAACCAGACCGAGTTCGGGCTGGGAGCCGCGCTGTGGACCCGGGACCTCGACCGCGCCCGCGACTTCGCCCGCCGCATCGACGCCGGTGCGGTGTTCGTCAACGGTCTCGTCGCGTCAGACCCGCGCCTGCCCTTCGGGGGCATCAAGAAGTCCGGCTACGGCCGCGAACTCGGTGCCGAGGGCATCCGCGAATTCGTCAACGTCAAAACCCTCTGGATCGGTGCCTGATGACCGCTGACAACGACCCCTGCTGCGCGGACTTCCCCGCCTCCGTCCTGCGCCCCGCCGAGCTGGAGGCCTTCTCCCGGGGCGGCGGCGCGAGCACCATCCCGCTGGTCAACCGCGCCCGGGGCGCCCAGGTGTTCCTCAACGGCCAGACGCTGTTCGAAGGCGGCGCCGGAATCCCGCTGCACACCCACAACTGCCCGGAGAGCGTGGTGATCCTCGAAGGCGACGCCATCGTCGAGATCGACGGCGAGGAGCACGAACTCACCACCTTCGACACCACCTACGTCGCCGCCGGAGTCCCCCACCGCTTCCGCAACGCCTCCGACACCGCACCCATGCGCATCCTCTGGACCTACGCCTCCGTCGACGCCACCCGCACCCTCGTCGACACCGGCGTGACCACCCGCGTCGACGCCGAACACACCCGAACCTGACCCCACCCGGTCAGAACACCCAGTTCTCCACAGGTCGAGAACCGCGGTGCTCGTCGCGACGAACGCCTCGGTTCTCGACCGGCTGAATACCGGAGTTCTCGTGCTCCGGGGCGCGTTGGGCGCCTCGGAGGCGAGAACTCCTGCGCGGAAAACCGCCTCCCACCCGGAAAACCTGAGCCTCCTTGGAGCGGCAACGATGCTCGCCACCCTTGGCTTCCTCACCCTCGGCACCTTCATGGTGCTGGTCATGCGCAAGTACGCGACCGCGTTCGTCGCGATCATCGCCGCGCCCGTGCTCTTCGCGATCATCGCGGGCCGCGGGGCGGATCTCGGTGACATGGCGATGGAGGGGATCGAGACCGTCGCGCCGACGGCGGTCCTGCTGCTGTTCGCGGTGCTGTACTTCGGCGTCATGATGGACGCGCGGCTGTTCGACCCGATCAGCGGCGGGATCATCCGCCTGTCGAAGGGAGATCCGGTCCGGATCTGCGTCGGCACCGCCGTGCTCGCGCTGCTGGTCGCCCTCGACGGCGACGGCACCACCAGCTACATGATCATCTGCTCGGCGTTCCTGCCGATCTACCGCCGCCTCGGCATCAACGCGCTGGTCATCGCCACCATCGCGACGATGGCGCTGGGCCTGATCTCCGGCTCCACCCCGTGGGGCGGGGCCGCCACCCGGGCCATCTCGGTGCTGCACCTCGACGCCGCGACCTACTTCTCACCCCTCATCCCGAGCCTGCTGCTGACCTCGGGACTCATCGTCGTCGTCGCCTACCTCCTCGGGCGCGGCCAGCGCAAGCACGTCGACGACGCGGTGCTGGCCGAGGTCGCGCGTGAACTGCGCGAGCAGCGCACCGAGGACGAGGCCCGCGGCTGGCGCCTGTGGTTCAACGCCGGACTGACCCTCGTGCTGCTGGTCCTGCTGGTGGCAGGCGTGGCCGAACCGGCCGTGCTGTTCATGGCCGGGCTGGTGATCGCACTGCTGGTCAACCACCCGAAACTGACCGTGCAGGGCGAGGTCGTGCGCAAGCACGCCTCCAACGCCGTGCCGGTCGTCATGCTGGTGCTCGCCGCAGGCATCTTCACCGGAATCCTGTCGGAGACGGGCATGGTCGACGCGATGGCCACCAGCCTGCTGTCGATCGTCCCGAACTCGCTGGGCGGGCTCATCCCGCTGTTCACCGCGCTGATCGGGCTCCCGCTGAGCTTCTTCATGTCCAACGACGCCTACTTCTTCGGCATCCTGCCGGTGCTCGCCGAATCCGCGAGCCACCACGGCATCGAGGCCTACGAGATCGCCCGCGCCGGGGTGACCGGGCAGATGCTGCACTCCATCGGCCCGGCCTCGGCCCCGCTGTGGGTGCTGCTCGGGCTCATCGGCAAGGACCTGGGCGAGTTCCAGCGCTTCGCGCTGCTGCGGGTCGTCCTCGTCTCGCTCGGCATGGTGGGATTCACCGTGCTCACCGGGGCCATCACCCTGATCTGAGGAGGGAAACAACGTGATCACCGAAATCGCTCACATCCGCATCACCGGGCAGGACGAGGCGTTCGAGGCCGCGGTGGCCGAGGCCGTGCCGCTGTTCCTGGCCGCCGACGGGTGTCACGGGGTCCGGTTGGTGCGGAGCGCGGAGGATCCGCTGCTGTACCGGTTGCTGGTGGAGTGGGAGACCGTGGAGCACCACACCGTGACGTTCCGGTCTTCGGATGCCTACGCGCGGTGGCGCGAGCTGGCGAGCCCGCACTTCGCCGAACCGCCCGCGGTGGAGCACGTGCGCGACGTCCTACCGCGGTGAGCCGGGGCGGGGAACTAGCCTTGACCCGGACTTGATCGTGAGGATGGGACCCCGACCTTGGCACCGACTCCGCTGACGCGTCAGACCGCTGCTCGCATCGTCGAGCACATCCGCGAGCAGGGGCTGCCCGCGGGCAGCAAGCTCGTCGAGCGGGCGCTCGCCGAGCACCTGCGGGTGTCCCGGTCGCCCGTGCGCAACGCGCTGCGGTTGCTCGCCGACGACGGTGTCGTCGGTCTCGCCGAACGCGGCGGCTACACCGTCCTGGTGCCCGCCGCCGAACTCCCCGCTGCGGAGTCCGAGACCGACGACACCGAGCAGCTGTACCTGCGCATCGCCGCGGACCGGCTCGACGGGAAGCTCCCCGACCGGGTCACCGAGACCGGACTGGCGCGCGACTACGGGCTCACCTCGGCCCAGCTGACCCGGCTGCTGCGCCGGATCAGCAACGAGGGCTGGATCGAGCGGCTTCCCGGCTACGGCTGGGAGTTCCAGCCGATGCTCACCGAGCTGCGCTCCTACCAGGACAGCTACCGGTTGCGGCTGACCATCGAACCCGCCGCGATCCTGGAACCCACCTTCACCCTCGACCGCACCGCGATCGAGCGGGTGCGCGCGCAGCAGCAGCGGCTCGTCGACGGCGACATCTGGTCGGTCGGCAACGCCGAGCTGTTCGACCTCAACAGCGGTTTCCACGAGGCGATCATGGAGTGCAGCCGCAACACCTTCTTCATCGACGCGCTCACCCGCGTCGACCGGCTGCGCCGGCTCATCGAGTACCGCCGCTCGCTGTCGCGGGAACGCGCGATCGTGCGCTGCCGCGAGCACGTCGAGATCGCCGACCTCCTGCTGGCCGGGCGCACCGCCGAGGCCGCCGAGGCGATGCGCAGCCACCTCGACACCGTCGGCGCCGAGAAGTCCGAATCATGATCTTGCGCTGATCTCCCGATCACAGCGAGATAACCGAGCGCCACTTTCCGCAATTCCCACCAGGCCGCAGGACGCCGTGGTGAGTTCATCGCACGCACTCCGCCAGGCGTTACGAATTCGCCGAAAAACGCCCTGGAACTGCGGAGATCACTGCGAGTCGGCATTCGCTCACAGTTTCCAACCTACTCCGGAGTACGGTTGTCCGCTTGAAATTCCGTGTGTATGGTCGCTGCCGTTGTGAACGGCCAGTCGGGGCTACGTGGGCCGGTCCTTTTCGAACGAGTGCCGCCTACACAATTTAGGGAATCATGGGTCCATTGGGATCGACGACCGAGTTCGGTTTCGGCTGGTTGACACCGGTGCTGTCGTTCGTCATGGCGTGCGTCGGCGCCGGGCTCGGATTGCGCTGCATGGTCCGGGCTCTGGGGACCACCGGTCGTGCGCGGCGCAGCTGGCTGGTCAACGGTGCCTTCGCCATCGGCACCGGGATCTGGACGATGCACTTCATCGCGATGCTGGGCTTCAGCGTCACCGGCACCGACATCCGCTACGACGTGCCGCTGACGGTGTTGAGCCTGGTCGTGGCCATCGTCGTGGTCGGCATCGGCGTGTTCGTCGTGAGCTACAGCCGCAGCAAAGCGCCCGCCGTCCTCGGTGGCGGCGTGATCACCGGCATCGGCGTCGCGGTCATGCACTACGTCGGCATGGCGGCGATGCGCATGTCCGGTTCGGTCAGCTACGCGCCGCTGACGGTGGCGCTGTCGGTGCTGATCGCGGTCGTGGCGGCCACCGCCGCGCTGTGGGCGACGCTGACCGTGACCGGGCCCGTGGCCGCCTTCGGCGCCTCGGTCGTCATGGGCATCGCGGTGAGCCTCATGCACTACACCGGAATGGCAGCGGTGAGCGTCGAACTGCATTCGGGCGCGCACTCCATGCATTCAGAACTGCCCGGGGCGACCCCGATGGCGTTCATCTTCCCGCTGACCGTGCTGCTGGGCACCTACTTGTTCCTGTCCTCGGCGTTCGTGGCGATCTCGCCGAACGTCCGATCCCGGAAAACGCCCGGCACCGAACCCGAAGAACACCGGAGAGTCTCCGGATGACAATCATTTCGCGCTTTCCCCGCACCTCGAATTCGCTGGTCGCGGGCTGAATCCCCACATCTCATCCCCGGATTCTCCATTTCGGGATGGAGGACTGAACACCCATGTCTGCGAAACCGGCCGAACCCAAGCCGGACCGTTCCCGCGCGACGCTGCGCACCCCCTCCGCGCTGCTGCCCAGGTTCCTGCGGCCCAAGACGGTGCGGGCCAAGACCGTCGCGCTGCTGGCCGTTCCCGTCGTCTCGCTGATGGCGCTGTGGTCGCTGACCACCGTGACCGCCGTGCAGGACGCCTGGTCGCTGCACCAGGCCGAGCAGCTCGACCGCACCCTGTCCGCGCCGCTGCACCAGGTCGTGCGCACCCTGCAGGACGAGCGCGCGGCCGCGGCCCGCCACCTGTCCACCCCCGGCTCCACCACCGAGCTCGAAGCCCTGCACCAGCGCTCCTCGGCGGCCGCCGAGGAACTGCGCACCGGAGTGCAGCGCTCCAGCGCGACGATCGCCAACCTCGCGCCGCAGATGCGCGACCGCGTCACGACGTTCAACACCGACCTGGACGCGCTGGCCGACCGGCACCAGTCGATCCTCAACGCCAACACCGACTGGGACAGCACCTACCGCGCCTACAACGCGGTGATCGACGACGTCTTCTCGCTGCAGGAGCAGGTCGTCACCGCGCAGCAGGACGAAGCCGCCGACGGCGCCCGGCTGGCGCTGGGCATCGGCCGCGTCGAGGAGATGCTGGAACGCCAGAACACCGCCGCCACCTCGGCTTTCGCCGGAGCGCGGATGACCGGCGAGCAGCACGAGGCCTTCGCCGAGGCGCTCGGCGGGCAACGCGTGCTCACCGACGACCTCATGCCCGACCTCGCCGCAGGCGAACGCGACGCCTACCGGCAGCTCACCGAGACCGACGGATACCGCACCCTGGCCGACATGCAGTCGCGGCTGCTCGGAACCGATCCGGCCGCGCTCGGCTCGGTCCCGCCGAAGCTCTGGGGCGAATCGGTCGGCCAGGTCTCCCAGGCGATGGAAGCCGGGCGCGACCGGGCCGAGAAGGCGGGCGCGAACGCGGCCGCGGCGGCCAGCGCGGCGGTGCTCGACCGCGCGATCTGGACGGTGGCGCTGGGTCTGGTCGCGGTGCTGCTGGCGCTGGCGATCTCGGTGCGCATCGGCCGCGGCATGGTCATCGAGCTGGTCGGGTTGCGGAACTCGGCGATGGAGCTCGCCGACGAGCAGCTGCCCGCCGCGATGCGGCGGCTGCGGGCCGGTGAGCAGATCGACGTCTCCACCGCCGTCCCGGTGATCACCCCCGGCGAGGGCGAGGTCGGCCAGGTCGGGGCGGCGATCAACGCCGTGCAGCACTCGGCGCTGCAGGCCGCCGCCGAACGCGCCGAGCTGCTCACCGGCGTCTCCGGCGTGTTCGTCAACCTGGCGCGGCGCAACCAGTCCCTGGTGCACCGGCAGCTGGGGCTGCTGGACTCGATGGAGCGCCGCACCGAGAGCGAGGCCGACCTGGAAGACCTCTTCCGGATCGACCACCTCGCCACCCGCATGCGCCGCCACGCCGAGAGCCTGATCATCATGTCCGGCGCGACCCCGGGCCGCGCCTGGCGCACCCCGGTGGCGCTGATGGACGTGATCCGCTCCGCGGTCTCGGAGGTCGAGGACTACACGCGGGTCAAGATCCGCCGCCTGCCGCAGGAGCTTTCGGTGCTGGGCTCGGCGGTGTCGGACGTGACGCACCTGTTCTCCGAGCTGGTGGAGAACGCCACGAACTTCTCCCCGCCGGATGCCACGGTGCTGGTGCACGGCGAGGCCGTCGGGTCCGGGTTCGTCATCGAGATCGAGGACCGCGGCCTGGGCATGGCGCCGGAGCGGATGGCCGACGCCAACCAGCGCGTCAAGGAGGCGCACCGGCTGGAGCTGTTCGACAGCGGTCAGCTCGGCCTGTTCGTGGTCAGCCGCCTGGCGCACCGCCAGGGCATCCAGGTCTCGCTGCGCCGCTCCCCCTACGGCGGTACCACCGCCGTGGTGCTGATCCCCTCGACGATCCTGGTCAACCCGGTGCGCGACGCCGAATCCACGATGGACGCGCTGCAGCCGGTCGAGCCGCCCGCCGAGGAATTCCCCGAGCGGGAACCGGTGCCGGCGGTGGCCACGAGGCTGCCCGACGACCACCCGGAACCGGCCTGGACGGCGCCGGAGGTGGTCGACGCCGCACCGGCCGAGATCCCCCCGGCCCGCATCGAGGGCAGCCTCGACGACGAGGAGGAGATCGCCGGGCTCCCCCGCCGCAAGCGCCAGGAGAACCTGGCGCCCGGGCTCAAGGCGATGGACACCCGCGGCGGCGACCAGGACGGACCGGCGCCGTTCGGCGAGCGGGTGTCGCCGGAGACGGCGCGCTCGATGATGTCGGCGCTGCAAGAGGGTTTCGCCCGCGGCCGCGGCGACCGCGACGACTGACACGAGGAGAGACCGATGCATGCGACCGAGCAGACCCGGGAGCTGAGCTGGCTCCTGGACGACCTGGCCACCAAGGTGCCGATGGTGCGGGTCGCGCTGCTGCTGTCCAACGACGGCCTGGCGATGGCCTCGTCGGCGTCGATCAGCAGCGAGGAGTCCGAGCACCTGGCGGCGGTGGCCTCCGCCCTGCAGAGCCTGGCCAAGGGCACCAGCAGGCACTTCGAGGCCGGGTCGGTGCGCCAGACCATGATCGAGATGGACGGCGGCTACCTGTTCGTGGTGGCCGCCGGGGGCGGCACGTGCCTGACGGTGTTCGCCGACGCCGGTGCCGACATCGGCTTCATCGCCTACGAGATGGCGCGGCTGATCAACCAGGTCGGCGAGCACATGTTCACCGCCGAGCGCGTGCGCGATGCGTGAGGCGGGAGCCGCATCGTGAACGCACCGGATCACTGGTTCGACGACGAGGCGGGCCCGATGGTGCGGCTGTTCGCGCTCACCCAGGGTCGCGCGAAACCCCAGCACACCAGCCTGGACGTCATCGCCCTCGTCGCCGCCCGCACCACACCCGAGCACGACTTGACGCTCACCCCCGAGCAGGCCGGGATCCTCGACCTGTGCCGGGGGCACCCGACGCCGGTCGCCGAGATCTCGGCCCGCTCGGACCTCCCGCTGAGCGTCGTCCGCGTCCTGCTCGCCGACCTCGTCGAAGCCGGGCACATCCGGGTCGAGCGCCCGACCCCGGCTCGCGAGCTGCCGAGCGAGAACATCCTCCAGGAGGTAATCGATGGTCTCCGCGCGCTCTGACGGCCCGATGGCGCTCAAGATCCTCATCGCGGGCGGTTTCGGAGTCGGCAAGACCACGATGGTCGGCACCGTCAGCGAGATCCAGCCGCTGCGCACCGAGGAACGGCTCACCGAGGCCGGGGCCCAGGTGGACCGCACCGACGGGGTGGAGCAGAAAACCACCACCACGGTGGCGATGGACTTCGGCAAGATCACACTGCGAGACCGCTTCGCGCTCTACCTGTTCGGGACTCCCGGCCAGGACCGGTTCTGGTTCTTCTGGGACGACATCGCCCAAGGTGCGCTCGGCGCCGTGGTTCTCGCCGACACCCGCCGGTTGCGCGACTGCTTCGCCGCCGTCGACTACTTCGAGCGGCGCGAGATCCCGTTCATCGTGGCGGTCAACCACTTCGACGGCTCGCGCCACTACGACGTCAGCACCGTGGCGAACGCCCTCGACCTGGATCCGGGAATTCCCGTCGTGCTCTGCGACGTTCGGGAAAAGAATTCAGCCAAGGAAGTGCTGATCACCCTCGTCGAGCACGCGAGCCGGACCTACGCTCAGCGCCGCCCCGAACCCGCCACCTACGTCGGACCGGCGGGAATGCGCTGAGTTTCCCGGGGTGGGGGAAGTTTTCATGAAAACCTCCCCCACCCCAAAACCCTCGCCACTTGGTCTGATTGCGGACAATTCGAAAGGTTCTCCTGCCGGTCGGCGTTCCCCCGTGTACGGATTCGCATGACATGCGGGAGGAGACCGTGATGTCCAACAACAACCGAGCGCGCAGTGAGAGAACGCGCCGCACGGCCGCGATCATCGCCGCCGCGGGCGCGAGCGGCGTGCTGATCGCGATGGGTGGCACCGGAGTACTCGCTCAGGGCCCGCCTCCACCGCCTCCGGCTCCGCCCGCTCCCCCGAGCCCCGCTCCCCCGAGCCCGCCGCCGCTCGAAGAGCAACCACCCGGCGGCCAGGCACCCGGCCAGAACGAGGGCAGGGGCGACCAGATGCAGGGCGGCATCGACACCGGGATGACCGTGGACAACGTGCAGGTTGTCAGCGAGAACCTCGATGACAACGCACCCGAGCAGGTCAGGTACACCTTCTCCAAGCCGGTTACCGACGTCGGCAACGCTTCGTCGTTCCAGCTGTCCGGGTTCTCCACCGGTGCCACAGCCAAGGCGCAGACCGCCAAGATCGTCGAGGGCGACACCAACGCCGTGCTCACCGAGTACGCACCCGGTACCGATGTTCGTGCGTTCACCGTGGCGATCACGGACTCGCAAGCGGTGCAGAACGAGACCGGACGCACCAACCTGCCCAACACCAACGAGCTCCAGGGCGGCGGCGCTCGCGTCAACGGCACCGACGCGCCACGACTGGAGAGCGCAAGTGCCAACCCGACTCTCGATCAGGTGACGTACACGTTCGACCGGAGCCTCAAGGACGGCGGGGCAAACGCCTCGAACCTGGGTCTGTACACGCTGGACGGTCGAGAGATCGACGGTAAGTCCATCGTCACCACCGACTCCGAGGACCGGACCGTCACCGTCCAGTTCGACTCCCAGGTCGAGGACGGTGTGAAGCACTTCGCCAAGGCGGATGCCGTCACCGACACCAGAGGCGTGCAGAACGCGCCCAGCTCGGTCGGCGACCCCACCACCGCGCCCGACCTCTCATCGGTCAGCGGGCTCATCGGACGCACCCAGTTCGACTACACCTTCGATCAGCCGGTGACGGTCAACTCGCCGCAGGGCTTCGTGGCCTACACCGCCGATGGCAAGGCGATCGAGGGCAGCAGCGTCGTCCAGCCGTCGGCCAACGTCGTTCGGGTCGCCTACCCGGAGATCCAGAACTACGGCGACCAGATCAGCCTGGCCGCGGTCAACCAGGACGCCGTCAAGTCCTCCGACGGTTCGGCCACCCCGAACGTGGTGGGCGACGAGTCCATCGGCGGATCCAAGTCCGGCAGCCTCACCTCCGGGCCCGACCTCACGGGCGCTTCGCTCGACTCCGGAACCGGCCAGATCCGGCTGGACTTCGACGAGCCGATCGATGACAACAAGGAGTACGACAAGAGCGGGTTCCAGCTCGTCACCCAGGCCGGCGACCGCATCGACGCTACCAGCGTCGTCGAGGTCGACGAGAGCAGCCTCCTGGTCAACTTCAACCGGGCCGCCGCCGACGCCGCCGAGTCGGTCACCGTCAAGGCCAACGCCGTCCAGGACGAGCAGGGCAACGGCAACCTGCTGGCCAACAAGGCGCTGGGAGGGGGCAACGGCCAGCCCAGCGGCCAGCTCAACGACCAGAACCAGTCGAACCTCAACGACAACCGGTCGGATCTCAACAACAACAACGACAACAACCGGTCGGATCTCAACGACAACCAGTCCGACAACAACAACCAGGACCGCCAGGGCGACCTCGACAACGGCAGCTCCAACAACGGTCCCAACTGAGTACCCACCCGGTGCGCCTCGCCCCACGGCGAGGCGCACCGCTTCCAGCGGAGGAGGTGCACCGATGCCGGAGACACCGTCGCGCGCCGCGGGTGACCCACTGACCGGGACGCGCTCGTTCATCGACCAGCAGCTGCGCACCTCGCTCCGCGTGCTCGCACCCCACCTGCCGCGCCACAGCCTCGCTCCCGGCGACCGGATCTTCGCCGTGGGGACGCAGGTGCGAGCCGTATCCCTCATCGAGCGCGGTCTCATCGCACTGCGCAGCCCGGGCTCGGCGACGCTGATGCTGCTGCGCGACAGCGGGATCGTCGGCGACGTCGAGGTGATGACCGAGACCCGCGCCGAGAAGGACGCCACCGCGCTGCTGCACACCGACATCATCCGCGTGCCCGGCGACGAGTTCCGCTGGCTGATCCAGCGCTACCCCGAGTTCGCCCTGCGGTGGACCGACGCGATGGCGTGCCGGACGGCCTCCTACGAGCGCCGGCTGCTGGACCTGCTGGCCGGTGACCTGCGGGCGCAGATCTCGTCGCTGCTGCTGCACGAGTTCGCCGATAGCGACGTCACCCGGCTGACCCACCAGATGATCGCCGAGCTGCTCGGCGTGCAGCGCAGCAGCGTCAGCCGCGTCGTCGGCCAACTCGCCCAGCACGACATCGTCGACAACGGCTACGCGCACATGCAACTGCTCGACCGCGCCGCGCTGGCCCGCGCCGCGCTCGGCTACTCCACCGGGCACCACACCTGATCGCCCCAAACAGGCGGGAGTTCGACCCATGAACGACAACACGGCGTGGAACCTGGGTGAGGAGTCGGAAATCCTCCGCCACCGCGAGGGGGAGGTGATGCGCGGCCTGCTCTGGGAGCTCAAGAAGGTCATCGTCGGTCACGAGCAGGAGACCGAGGAGATCGTGGTGTGCCTGCTCGCCGGTGGGCACTGCCTGCTCGAAGGGCTGCCCGGCGTCGCCAAGACGCTGACCATCAAGACTCTCGCGGCCGCGGTCGACGTGAACTTCACGCGCATCCAGTTCACCCCCGACCTCGTCCCGTCCGACATCGTCGGCACCCGCATCTACCGGGCCTCCCGCGAGGATTTCGACATCGAGCTCGGTCCGGTGTTCACCAACTTCGTGCTCGCCGACGAGATCAACCGGGCACCGGCGAAGGTGCAGTCGGCGATGCTGGAGGTGATGGCCGAGCGCCAGGTCAGCATCGGCGGGCAGACATGGGCGATGCCGCGCCCGTTCCTGGTGATGGCCACCCAGAACCCCATCGAGACCGAGGGCGTGTACCCGCTGCCCGAGGCGCAGCGGGACCGGTTCCTGGTCAAGATCCTCATCAACTACCCGCAGGCCGGGGACGAGCTGGAGATCGTGCGGCGGATGAGCGCCGGCGCGCCGAAACCGCAGCAGGTCCTCGACGCCGAGCGCCTGGCCGCCCTGCAGGACTCCGCCGCCCAGGTCTACGTCGACCCGCTGGTGATGGAGTACGCGGTGGCGCTGGTGATGTCGACCCGCACACCCGGTGAGCTCGGATTCTCCGACGTGGCACCGTATCTCGCGGTCGGCGCGAGCCCGCGCGCGAGCCTCGGGCTCATCGCCGCGGCGCGGGCGTTCGCCCTCATCCACGGCCGGGGCTACGCCGTGCCCGAGGACGTCCACCACGTCGCTCCGGCAGTGCTGCGGCACCGGCTGGTGCTGACCTACGAGGCCCTGGCCGACGGCGTCACCGCCGACGACATCGTCGGCAAGGTGCTCGATCGCGTGCACCAGCCGCGACCGGCCAAGGCCCGCTCCGCGCTGCGGGGGCGGTCCTGATGCGCGCCCACCACGAGCAGCCGGCGACCCGACGGGTCCTGGCGCAGCTGGAGCTCCTGGTCAACCAGCGGTTGGCCGGTGCCGTGCACGGCGACTACCAGGGCTTGTTCCCCGGACCGGGCAACGAGGCCGGTGAGGGGCGGTTGTACGTGCCGGGCGACGACGTCCGGTTGATCGACTGGAACCTCACCGCCCGCACCACCCACACCCACGTGCGCGACCCGATCCGGGACCACGAGCTCGACGTGTGGCTGGTCGTCGACCTGTCGGCGAGCCAGTCGTTCGGCACCCGGGGCGGGGAGAAGCGCGAGCTCGCGCTGTTCGGCGCCGCGGCGTTCGGGTTCGCCGCCGCGTGGCTCGCCAACCGGATCGGCGCGGTGCTCGTCGTCGACGACGGCACCGAGGTGTGGCCGCTGCGGTCGGGCAAGATCCACCTGCAGGCGGCGCTGCACCGCATCGCGCAGCTCAACACCCGCGACGCCCGGCCCGATCCGCCGGCCGGGCGCACGGATCTGCGGCCCGCCCTGACCCAGGTCGCGACGGTGGCGCCGCGGCGCGGTTTCATCGCGGTCCTCTCCGACTTCCTCGTCGAACCCGGCTGGTACAACGAGCTGCACCGGCTCTGCCAGCGGCACACGGTGGTGGCGGTGGAGCTCGTCGACCCGCTGGAGATGCGCCTGCCCGCGGTGGGATCGCTGGTGGTCGAAGACCCGGAGACGGGTGAGCGGCTGACCGTCGACACCCTCGACCGGGGGCTGCGCGAGCGGTACGAGGAGGCGGCCCGGCAGCAGCGCGAGGGCATCGCCCGAGTCCTGCGCAACGCCGGTGCCGAACACCTGCGGCTGCGCACCGACGAGGACTGGATCGGCCAGCTGGTGCGGTTCTTCCAGCTCCGGCGGCACCGGCAATTCGGCTATCGGCGGTCATCATGGGTGGCTTGAGCTTCGCGACACCGGCCTGGTTGTGGCTGCTCGTGCTCGTCGCGGCGCTGGCGGCGGGCTACGTCCTGGCCCAGCGCAGGCGGATGCGCTACACCGTCACGCTGACCAACCTGGACCTGCTGAACTCGGTGATGCCGCGTCGTCCGGCCTGGCGCAGGCACCTCCCGCCCGCGCTGCTGCTGCTCGCCGCGCTGATCATGGTGCTGGGGCTGTCAGGGCCGACCGTGCGGATGCCCGACCCCTCCCGCAGCAGCGTGGTCGTGCTGGCGGTGGACGTCTCGCCGTCGATGATGGCCCGCGACGTGCCGCCGAGCAGGACCGACGCGATGAAGACCGCCGTGCGCGACTTCCTGGACTCGGTCCCGTCCGACACCCAGGTCGGGCTGGTCAGCTTCGCGGCCTCCGCCAACGTCGACGTGCCGCCCACCGAGAACCACCAGGCGGTGACCGACGCGCTCAACGGGCTGCGGTTCCAGTCCAACACCTCGCTCAGCCAGGCGGTGCTGACCTCGCTCAACACGCTGCGCGCCACGGGCGGCAGCGCCGCGGGGATCATCGTGCTCTCCGACGGCCTGAGCAACACCGGCCCGCCGCCGGAGGCCGCGATCGACGCCGCCCGCGCGGCCCACGTCCCGATCTCGACGATCGCCGTCGGCACCCCGACGGGCAGCGTCCAGCTCGCCCAAGGACAGGTGAACGTGCCGCTGGACACCCGCGAGCTGGAGCGCCTGGCCCGCGACACCGGCGGGCTCACCTTCACCGCCGCCACCGAGCAGGACCTGCAGGCCATCTACAGCAACATCGGCGAGAACGTGTCGCGGCCGATCGTGCCGGTGGACATCAGCGACTGGTTCTTCCTGTCCGCGCTCGTGGCCCTGGTCGCGGCCGGCGCGCTGTCGGTGCTGTGGTTCGCCAGAATGCCGTGATGTCGGGAATTTTCAGTAGCGGTGGTGCAGTCCGGCGACGAACTGCCGCAGCCGCGACACCGCCGCGCGGTCGGGTGCGCTCCTGCGATCGGCGAGCGTGCCCTTGATGTCGCGGTAGACCTGCAGTTCCAGGCCGCACGCCCGGCACGCGTCGAGGTGGAGCTCGAACACCTCGGCCTCGTCGGGTTCGAGGCTCCCGTCGAGGTAGGGCTGCAGCAGGGAAAGCGCCTCGGAGCACTGCCTCCTGCGCTCGTGCTCGGCGCGCTGCGCCCACTTCTGGGACCGCTGGTTGCGTCGCAGGGGCTCGAACCACGTTCTCACCGCACACCACCTCTCGGGCAGGCCACCGCACGTGGGTGCAGACCCTCCCAGTCTACACGGGGTTTCACCACGCGCTCCGGGTTTCGCGCACCGGCACCCCCTCCGACTTTCCGGGGCATGACTTTCTGCCCTGTGCCCTTCGCCGGATACCCGCGATGCTGCTTGGTGAACCGGATCGCAACCCAGAAGAACACGACCGGCACCGGGCGGAAGCCCGCTCTTCCGCGCAGAAGGGGGTGTCGAGACCGTGGACAAGGCCGACACTTTCTCCGTGGTCGAGAAGCAGCAGCGGTTCGATCACTACATCGTCCCGGAGATCCCGCTGCTGCTGCGGGTGGCGCGGTCGCTCACCGACCAGCCCGCCGATGCCGAGGACCTCGCGCAGGAGACCCTCCTGCGGGCCTACCGGGGCATCACCGACTTCGACGGCTACTTCCCGCGCGCGTGGCTGCTGCGCATCCTGCACAACACGCACATCAGCAGGATTCGCCGCCGCACCCCGCTGCTCATGTTCGCCTCCGCGGAGCGCGACGACGACCTCCGCGATCTCGACCCGCACGGGTCACCGGAGAACGTCGTGGTCGACGACGCCTTCGACGACGCCGTCGAGCAGGCGCTGGGCGCGCTGCGCCAGCCGAACCGCAAGGTCGTCGACCTCGTCGACATCGAGGGCCTGTCCTACGCCGAAGCCGCGCTCGCACTCGACGTCCCGATCGGGACGGTCGTCAGCCGGCTGCACCGCGCCCGCAAGCAGATCCGCGAGCACCTCGCCGATCACGGGGTGCGCCCGCGCGGGCACGAGCGTTGACTCAGCGCGCGGGACCGTCGACGAGCCCGCGCGCCTGGTCGATCGGGACGGTGAAGCCGAGACCGGCCGCTTCGGAGCCGCCCTTGCCGCTGGCGACGGCGGTGTTGATCCCGACGACCTCGCCGTCCATGTTGACCAGCGGACCACCGGAGTTGCCGGGGTTGATCGCCGCGTCGGTCTGAATGGCATCGCCCAGTCCCGGGCCTTCGCCGGTCGGGACGCTGCGGTGCAGCGCGCTGACGATGCCGCTGGTGACGGTGCCGGACAGTCCCAGCGGTGAGCCGATCGCGATGACCTGCTGGCCGACCTCGACGTCGGAACCGTAGGCGAGCTTCGCGGGCGTCAGGTCCCGCACGCCCTCGGCCTGGACCACCGCCAGATCGCGTCCGGCGTCCTGCTGCAGGACGCGCGCCTGCGCCTTCCGGCCGTCGTTGAAGGTCACGGTCACGGGCGCGCCGCCCGACTTGGCCACCACGTGGTTGTTGGTGAGGATTCGCCCGCCCTCGTCGAGGACGACACCGCTGCCGGTGCTGCGCCCCTCCGGTCCCTTCAGCTCCAGCGACACGACGCTGGGCTGCACCGCCGCGGCGGTCGCCTGCGGGGAGGCGGCCGGCTGCGCGACGTGGGAGACGAGCCCGTAGGTGGCGGCGGCCGTGGCCCCGCTGCTCAGCAGGGCGGCGCCGAGGACCACGGCGGTCATGCCGCGCTTCTTGGCGGAGGGGCGAAGCAGCTTCTCGACCCCGCGCAGCGTGGGACGCGGGGCGGAGTCCTCGGGTGCCGCTGCGATCTTCTGCTCGGGTTCGCGCTCGCGCTCGGGTTCGCGTTCGGGGGCACCCCACGGGTTGTAGCTGAAGGGGTGGTCGTTGCGCGGACGCTCGTACTGGGCCGGGGTGTACGGAGTGTGAGTCGGTGCTTGCGACATGGCCCTGAGTCTCCGCATCGCACCCCGTGATCGCCAGACTCCACTACGTACCGTGCATCACTCCACGCCTGGACAGGGGCGAAATACCCGAAATCCGCCCCCTGTTCAGGTGAAGATCATCCGGCTTGTGAGTCCGCTTCCCAGCTCACCGCCCGCGAAACACCTGATTCCGGCGGTACATCCGGGTCAGGAGTGGCGAAAGTGACGCCTCCGCAACAGGACCCACGAACAACACCGCATGACGGGCATTTCCCAACACGGTACCCACCACGTCCGAGTTCGTCAGGAGTTCGCGCTGCGTCGGCGGACCGGATGACCGGAGAGGATCGAGACGCGGTTGAACGCGTTGATCGTGATCGCGGCCCAGGTGATCACCGAGACCTCGTCGTCCGACAGGACCGCGCGGACCTGGTCGCTGGTGTCCTGGCCGGGCCGCTGCGCGGCGACCAGCGTCACGGCCTCGGCGAGCTCCAGAGCGGCCCGCTCCTTGTCGGTGAACAGCTCGGTCTCGCGCCAGGCCGGCAGCACGCCCAGCCGCTCCGGTGTGTCACCCGCCTCCAGGGCGAGGCGGGTGTGCCGATCGAGGCAGAACGCGCAGCCGTTGAGCTGGGACGCGCGGATGTTGACCAGTTCCAGCAGCACCCGGTCCAGGCCGATCTCACGCGCGCGCGATCGGATCTCCGTCGCCGTCGCGGACAGCGCCTTGAACGCCGAAGGGGTCTGCTTGTCGAGGAAGATCCGGTCCGCCATCGGTGACTCCGCTCCGTTCCCACAGCTCGCTCGGCGCGATCTCGCGCCGAACCGTCGCCGCAAGCTACCCGAGCGCCCCTCCCCCGGTCTCGGGCGGGAGACCGAGGGCACGGTGGGTGAGCAGGTCGAGGGTGTCCAGGAGGCGCTCGGTGCCAGTCGGGTCGTCGCCCTGGACGATCCCGAGGTACAGCGAGTGGTCGATCATGGCCGCCAGGGCCCGGGCGGTGAGCTCCGGGTCCAGGTCGCCGGGGATCAAGCCGTCCCGCTGCCAGCGGCGCAGCGCGCGGGCCGTGCGGGTGATCGACTGGGCGCGGTGCTTGCGCCGCAGCTCCTGGAACTCCTCGTCGAGCGTGGCGACCTGCTCGACGATGGCCATCATCCGCGCGTGCGCAGGTAGGCCTCGTAGTAGGCGCGGTTGGCCCGCCGGATCCGCGCCGCCGGGGACCGGCCCGCGGGCAGCGCGCGCCGGTCGGTCATCTCCGCGAACAACCGGTCCGCCAGCTCCAGGAAGACCGCCTGCTTGGACGGGAAGTAGGTGTAGAACGAGCCGTAGGCGACTCCGGCGCGCTCGGCGATGTGGGCGATCCGGGTGTCCGGGAAACCCCGCTCCTCGAACACCTCCCGGGCCGCGGCCAGCAGCTTCTCGCGGGTCCGGGCACCGCGCTCGGTCAGCGGCTGGACGGGTGAATCCTCGCTGCTGGACACGATTTTCCCCTCCCCGCGAACCTTGACAAGCCGGAGCGGCCCGACTCACGATCACAGGGTCTGAAAAGTTGATATGACTGTCAAGTCAACAACGGAGGCGTCCATGCCGACGACCAATCCGGAGTTCGAGCTCGGTGGCATCAACCACCTGGCGCTCGTCTCGTCCGACATGCAGCGCACCATCGACTTCTACAGCGGCGTGCTCGGCATGCCGCTGATCAAGACCATCGACCTGCCCGGCGGCTCCGGCCAGCACTTCTTCTTCGACTGCGGCGGCGGGGACTGCGTGGCGTTCTTCTGGTTCCCGGACGCTCCCGACTCCGCCCCCGGCATCTCGGCACCGGCCTCGCGCCCCGGCGAGGGCGAGCTGCTCAGCGCCGTCGGGTCGATGAACCACGTGGCCTTCCACGTGCCGGTCGCGAAGTTCGAGGAGTACCGGGAACGGTTGCGGGACAAGGGCGTTGAGGTCAGCCCGATCCTGAACCACGACGACAGCCCGTCGACGGTGGCCCGCGAGATGCACGACGGCGTTTTCGTGCGGTCGTTCTACTTCCAGGACCCGGACGGCGTCCTGCTCGAATTCGCCTGCTGGACCAGGGAGTTCACCGACGCCGACGTTTCCCACGCGCCCAAGACCGCCGCCGACCGGACGGTGGTGGAGCACCATGCCGCGCCTGCGTGAGGTCCCGCGCGCCGAGGTCACCGATGAGCGGATCCTGTTCTTCTACGACCGGCTCTTCGGCCCCGACCGGGACCCGGCCGTCGAGCACGGCACGGCGACCGGCTCGCCCGGTGACTGGTGGACGGTGTTCGCCCAGTCCCCCGAGGTGTTCCGGCACGCGGTGCGGGGCTTCGCGCTCTACCGGGAGTCCGCGTTGGACCCGTTGCTCCGCGAGCTCGGCCAGTGCCGGGCGGGCTGGGCGCGCGGGAGCCGATTCGTGTTCTCCCAGCACTGCAAGCAGATGCGGGCCCTGGGCGCGGCCGAGGACAAGATCGCCGCGCTGCCGTCCTGGCAGGTCGCCGACTGCTACTCGCCGGCGGAGCGCGCCGTGCTGGCCTACACCGACGCGCTGGTGCTCGACGGCGGCCGCGTCCCGGACGCGGTGTTCGACCTGCTGCGGGAGCACCTCACCGAGCCGGAGATCCTGCAGCTGACCTACATCACCTGCATGTACGAGATGCACGCGACGATCGCCAAGGCGCTGCGGCTGGAGTTCGACGACCGCCCCGAACCCGTCACCGAGGTCGCGGCACCCGACGGGTACGGGGCGAGGGACGTCGCCGCCGACCTCACCGGGTCGTGACCTCCCGGCGGTAGGTGGCGGCGTGGGTCGTGTACTCGGCGTTGCCGTACTCGGCGAGGCGCTGCTTGACGACCCGGGTGGTGTAGCCGTCGGCGATCCGGCGCAGCAGCGGCTGCTCGGCGGCGATCGCCATCGTCACGAACCGGCCCAGCACGAACGGGGCCGTGGTGGCCACGCAGGCGGCGTCGAGCAGTCCGAAGGGGACGTTCATCTGCTCGGCCCGCTTGCGGTTGCCGCCGCAGATCCCGAGGAAGAACGCCCGGCTCCAGCTGCGCTCCACCGTCTCGGCCGCCTGGTCCAGCAACGACTTCCCGGGGCGGAGATCGGCGGCCATCGTGGACCGGACCAGCTCACCGCAGGTGGCGTCGTCGAACCCGCGGCGCAGGGTGGCCGCGCGGGCGTGGAAGACCTCGACGATGCCTGAGGCCGTGGTGGGCAGCAGTTCCTCGGGCAGCCCCAGCAGGAAGCAGCGGTAGCGGCTGACCTCCAGCATCGCCCGCTCGCGCGCGGTGAACTCGGTGCGCCCGGCACCGGTGGCCATCATCGCGGCCAGGTACATGTTGATCAGCCCGGCCGGCATCTGGTCGGCCTGCGGCACCGGCACCCCGTAGACCGCGGGGTCCCAGCCCTCGGGGCTGCTCAGCGCGTTGCAGCGCACCACCGAGTGCATCAGCCGCACCATCGCCGCGGCCTCGAAACCCTCGCCGTAGCGGCCCAGCGCGCCGGGCAGGGTGGTGACGGTGAAGAAGTTGGCGGTCTCGTTGACCCGCCGGGCCGCGCGGCGACCGGTCAGCGCGCCGGTGAGCGCCATCGGCAGCGCGGCGTAGGTGTTGATGAAGGTCGCCAGGAACGCGCCCCGGGTGATGTAGGGCGACAGGAACGCGGCTCCGATGCGCAGCTGGCGCGCGCCTTCCTCGACCAGGTCCATGTCGAGCCAGTCGGGGGTGTCCTCCATCGCGGCGATGAGCGCCCGGAGTTCCTCGGGCGCGTCGGGCACGGTGTCCACACCGGACCGGCAGGCCTGCTGCAGCATCCGGATCAGGGGGTTCACGCCGCGTTCCCGGGACAGGGCGGCGTAGGCGTCGGCCACGACGTCGCCGAGCATCGTGGTGGTGCGGATGAGCTCCACGGCGGGCTCGTCGGCGAGGATGGTCTCGCGATCGCCCACCCAGCCGGGGAGGTCGGACTTCACCTGCGGGTCGGTGGTGAACCGGTGCGGGGTGCTGTCGAAGTCGATCGATCCGTAGAGATCCGGGAGCCGTTCCCGCTGCGCGCGGGCTCTTTCGGCGAGTTCAGGGTAGTGGAGCGCCATCGGTGACACCTCAACTTTCAACCTGTTATTTAGAGGTTGACGGGTGTCGGTTAGAGTGTCAAGGGTGACCGGCTCCCCCAACGCGCGCAGGCGGATGAGCGCGGTCGACCGCCGCGAGCAGATCCTCGACGTGACCCACGAGATCGTGGACGCCGACGGCTTCCACGCGGCGACCCCGAACCGCATCGCCGAGGCCGCCGGCATCACCCGCCCGGTGCTCTACCAGCTCTTCGGCGACCTGCCGGGCCTGTTCGTCGCGCTCGTCGACCGCGAGTCCGAGCGGGCGAGCGCCCAGTTCGCCCGCGCCACCGCGCACCAGGTCGACGAGGACCGGTTGATCAGCACCTTCTGCGGGATGCTCGACGCCGTCGACGAGCACCCGGCGACCTGGCGGCTGTTCCTGTTCCCGCCGCAGGGCGCACCCCCGCAGCTGCACCGGCGCCTGGCCGAGTCCGAGGAGCTCGTGCTGCGCTTCCTGCAGCAGGAGATCGAGAAGGCCGTGCCCGGCATCCCCGATCCCGAGTACACCGCGCGGATGGTGCACGCCTCCGGCCGGGAGCTGCTGCAGCGCCGCCTGGTCGATCCCTCCCGCGCCACGACCGACCGGCTCATCGCCCTGGTCCGCCACGTCCGGACGTGGGTGCTGCCCGCGCGCTGATGCCGGCCGCGCGTGCGCGACCGGCATCAGCGGCGGTTCACAGCGAGGCGGGCAGGACCAGGAAGCCCCACGCCAGCACCGGCCCGATGCCGACGATTCCCGCCGTGTAGCCGATGATCCGCTTGTAGAAGCGCTCCCGGTCCACGCCGCGCGCGTTGCTGAGCACCAGCGCACCGTTGGTGGAGAACGGCGAGGTGTCCACGATGGTCGTCGAGATGGCCAGCGCGGCCACCAGCCCCACCGCGCTGAGGTGGCTGGCCAGCAGCAGCGGCACCGCGATCGGGATGATGGCGGTCAGGATCGCCGTCGACGAGGCGAACGCCGACACCACAGCGACGACCAGGCACAGCAGCAGCGCCACGAACAGCGGGGCGCCCATCCCGGCGGCGCCGTGCGAGATCGTCTCGATCGTGCCCGCCTTCTCCAGGATTCCCACGTAGGTCACCATGCCCGCGACCAGCAGGATCGTGTGCCAGCTGATGCCCTCGACGGCCTTGGACTGGTTCTTCATGTCCACCAGCGCGAGCACCGCACCGGCCGCGAGCGCGAGGAACCCGATCTCCAGGTGGAAGCCCAGCGCCCCGATCACCAGCACCGCCAGCGCCACCAGGGTCAGGCCCTGCCGCCACGTCACCCGCGCGGCGCCGGACTCCTCGGCCTCCTCGGCGACCTGCTCGGGCGCGGCCTCCGGGTTGGTGCGGCGCAGCATCAGGAACGTCAGCGCCGAGAGCAGGGCGTTGAAGGCGAAGCTGGCCAGGAACAGCGCGAGCGGCGACACCGCCAGCGGCGTGCTGTCGACCATGCCGAGCACGAGCGCGCCCGACACGGCGATCGGCGAGAACGCACCGGCGTGCGCGCCGCTGATGACCATCATGCCGACCATGAGCTGGCTGATGCCGTAGCGGTAGGCGAAGTTCAT
The DNA here is from genome assembly GCF_045278815.1 of Saccharopolyspora sp. ID03-671. Classification (NCBI taxonomy): domain Bacteria; kingdom Bacillati; phylum Actinomycetota; class Actinomycetes; order Pseudonocardiales; family Pseudonocardiaceae; genus Saccharopolyspora; species Saccharopolyspora sp. ID03-671. Next base: position 105,485 of record NZ_CP134054.1, on the reverse strand, counting down.
GCCGACCGGCACCAGCAGCGCCACCGCGGCCGGGGTGAACGTGCCGAAGGCGGTGAGCACCGCCGCGACACCGAACAGCACCCAGGGCACCAGTGCGGCCTTGCCGCGCACCAGCCTGATCCCGACCCGCACCAGCAGGTCGATCGTGCCGTTGCGCTGCGCCACCGAGAAGAGGTAGGTGACGCCGACGATGGTGACGAACAGCGAGACGGGGAATCCCTCGAAGATCTCGTCCTCGCTCAGCCCGAGGGAGGCGGTGCCGACGACGAACGCGCCGATGAAGGCGAGGATCCCGATGTTGATGGGTAAGAGGGTCGCGACGACGAACATCACGCCGAGCGCGCCGATGGAGATCAGCTCAGGAGACATCATTGTCCTTGGGGGATGGGAATCAGCGGAATGCTAAGCGGGAATCGGCTCGGGGACCACGATGTCGGCCGCGCACAGGATGCGGGCCGCGCGGCGGACGGTGACCCGCCCGGGTCCTGACGTGGTGATATCACCGCTGGTGACGGCGATGACACCGGCTGGAGTCGCGATCCGCAGCTCACCGCGGCCGGGCGAAGCGGAGGCCGCGTGCACCACGGAACCGTCGAGGAGGTTGGCCGCGGCCACGCCGACGGCCGAGGTGAGGCCGATCGCGGGGTGCGGGGCGGTCATCGACAGCATCCGCACCGACACGTCGTGCTCGGCGGCCGAGACCTCGTCGCCGAGCGTGGTCCGGTAGTCCCGCGGCGGGCCGACCAGACCGACCTTGGGCACCGCGTCGGTGATCGGATCACCGGGCGCGGTCAGGCCCATGCGCAACGCCGCGCGGTGGCGGAACCGCCGCAGCGGCTCCACGAGCTCACCCACCTCGCGGAGGTTCTCGGCCCCGGTGAGGCCGTCGGCGCGCAGCAGCACCATCGGCGCACCGGCGTCGATCATGGTGACCCGGGCGCGCAGGCCCTCGATCTCCCAGTCCTCGACGACCTCGCCACCGGGCAGCAACGCGCCCGTGGTGCCGCCGGCCGGGTCCAGGAACGTCAGCCCGACCGCCACTCCCCCGGCTCGCGTGCCGGGCACGGTCTGGGTGCCGAACTCGGGCACCTGACCGCCGGGGGTGTCGACCTCGGCCTCCAGGACCGCGCCGGTGTTGGTGTTGCGCATGACCACCCGCGTCCGGTCGCCGGTGGCCGCGACCAGTCCGCGCGCCACCGACCACAGGGCGATCGCGGTGGCGCAGTTGCCGCAGTTGCTGCCCCACTCCACCCGGCCGGTCCCGATGCCGACCTGCGCGAACAGGTAGTCCACGTGCGCGCCGGGCGTGCCGGAGGGACGCACCACGGCGGCCTTGGACGTGGTCGGGGTGGCCCCGCCGATGCCGTCGAGCTGGACCGGATCGGCGGCGCCGTAGGCGTTGACCAGCAACGCCTCGATGTCGCCCACCGGCGTGGGCAGCTCGGCCTCGTCGAACAACCAACACTTGCTGGTGCCGCCGCGGACCAGCGTTGCCGGAACGTGCACGCCAACCTTCTTCCTCGCTCCGAATCGTTGGCGCTCACCCTGACAAGACCCCTGACTTCAGTACAATGTTCGAATCCTTACCCATCCTTAAGCTGAACTAACACCTCTAGGGAGCGCCCGTGCTCGACGTCCGCAGAGTGTTGCTGCTGGTGGAGGCGGCGGAGCTCGGATCCCTGACCGCCGCGGCCGACGTCCTGGCGATCACGCCCTCGGCCGCCTCGCAGCAGATGTCCCGGCTTGAAGCGGAGGTCGGCCAGCCGCTCCTGCACCGGTTGCCGCGCGGCGTCCGGCTCACCGACGCGGGCGCCGCCCTGGCCGAGCGGGGGCGGGCGATCCGGCGCGAATTGCGGGGCGCGCAAGCGGATTTGGAGTCGCTGGCCCAGCTCGACCGGGGCACGCTGCGGCTCGGTTCGTTCCCCACGGCCAGCGCGTCGCTGCTGCCGCTGGCGCTGACCCGCTTCTCCCGCAAGCACCCGGGTCTGCGCACCTCGGTCCGCTCGGCGCTGTTCGACGACCTGCTGGACCTGCTCGACACCGGCGAGATCGAGCTGGCGCTGCTGTGGGACTACGAGTGGAACCGCACCGACGAGCAGTCGCTGCAGGTGGAGCACCTGCTCGACGATCCGACGGTGCTGGTGGTCCCGGCGAACTCGGAGCTGCTGGAGGAACCGCGCATCAGCCTCGCCGACCTGGCCGGGCAGGAGTGGATCATCCGCGCCGACAACCACCCGGTCGCCGAGGTGCTGCGGCGCAGCTGCCGCCTGGCGGGTTTCGAACCCCGGATCTCCTACGAGTCCCACGACTACCAGGAAGCCCAGGCGATGGTGGCCGCCGGGCTGGGCATCGCGATCGCCCCGCGCCTGGCCCTGACCAACCGCAGGCACGACGTCCGACTGGTCCACTTCGCCGACGACGTTCCGGCCCCGACCCGCCGAATCCTGCTGTCCCGCACCGCGAACCGCCCGCCGACCCCGGCGGCCTCGGCGATGACCGACATCATGCGCGCCGTCGCCCAGCGCTTCACCGACTCCAACCTCAACCGCACCCAACTCGGCACGGTGCGCACCGGCTGAGCGGCTCAGCCGAGCGCCGCCGGATCGACGACGGCGGCTGCGGCGACGAAGACGGCGACCGCGAGGACGACCACGGCGAACCCCCGGCGCACCGCGGCGGGGTCGAGCCTGCTCGACGCGCGGGCGCTGACGGCCGAAACCCCTGCTGCGGCACCGGCGAACGCGAGCAGGACCCCGTAGTCGACCTGGTCGGCGGCACCGGTGTGGGCGGCGAGCCCGGCGATCGAGTTGATCAGGACGACGACCAGCGAGGTGGCCACGGCTTCCTGCGCTCCCAGCCCGAGCAGCAGGGCGAGCGCGGGCACGATCACGAATCCACCGCCCACGCCGAACAAACCGGTGAGGACACCGACCGCCGCACCGGCCAGCAGGGATTTCGGCAGGCAGCTGCGCCAGCGCACGCCGCCGTCGCGGGTGCGGCAGGCGCCGACGCGCTCGTCACCGCCGCGCAGCATCCGCACGGCCACGACGAGCATGAGCGCGGCGAAGGCCAGCAGCAGCCAGCGCTGCGGTATTCCCCGTCCGAGCGCGGCACCGGCGAAGGCGGCCGGGATGCCGGCCGCGCCGAAGACCAGCGCGACCGGCCACCGCACCGCGCTGCGGCGTTGCCGGGGGATCAGCCCGCCCACCGCCGACAGCGCCACGACGGCCAGGGACGTGGGGATCGCGGTCTGCAGGGGTTGCCCGACGCCGTAGACCAGTGCGGGGATGGCGAGGATCGACCCGCCCGCGCCGAGCAACCCGAGCATCAGGCCGATGACCGCACCGAAGACCGCTGCCAGCACCAACGGAGCTCACCTCATCCGTTGGTCAGCGCAGCCAGTTGCGCCCGCGGGTTCGAGCGGGGCGCGCGGTTGTGCGGCAGCAGCGACAGCGCCCTGGCCATCGCGCAGGTGTCGGTGACGGCGGCGAAGGTCAGGCCACCACCGACGAATCCGGCCAGCCACTTGGCCTTCTCGTAGCGGGTGCCGGCCAGCACGCCGGTGAGCACGAGCAGCCCCGCCGCCAATCGCACCTGCCGTTCCATCGCCCACGTGCCGCGACCGCGGTGGACTTCGCCGTCGTCGTCCTCCCAGGCCGCGATCCCGCCGCGCAGGACGCTGATCCGGCGCCACCCGGCGCTGTCGAGCACCGCCCGGGCCTGCTCGGCTCGGTTGCCGGAGGCGCAGACCAGCACCACGTCGTCGTCGTGATGCGCGGTGAGCTCGTGGTGGTGCTCCCGCAGCAGGTCCAGGGGAACGTTGTGCGAACCGGGGATGCGCGCGGCGGCGAACTCACCGGGCGTGCGGACGTCGATCAGACGAATTCGGTTGTCACCGAGCAGTTCTCGCAGTCGCGCGGGATCGACCGGGGTCGACGCGGAGGGGGTCATGCCGTGGGATTCCTCTCGTTGGTTTGTCAGCTGCTCATCGGGACGCCGGCCTCGGCGGCCGTGCCGAAGTGGTCGTCGACGAGGACGACCGCGCGTCCGGCGGCCTCCAGCACCGAAGCCGCGGCCGTGGCGCGATAGCCGCTGCCGCAGTGCACCCACACGACACCGGCGGGCACCTCGTCGACTCGCTGCGCCAGTTCGTAGAGCGGGATGTGCACGGCGTCGACGAAATGGGAAGCGGCGAACTCGTTGTGGGTCCGCACGTCCAGCACCACGTCCGGAGCGGGCAGCTCGCCGGGTTCGCCGCGCAGCGCGGCAGCCAGGTCGGCGAAGCTCGCGGTCCGGGTGCTGCGCACCTGACCCGGGTCCGCGGCCAGCTCGTCGGGTGTGCCGACCGCCGCTCCGGCGAACTCGTCGATGCCGATGCGCGCGAGCTCGCGCTGCGCCTCGACGACCTGCTCGCGGGATTCGCCGAGCAGCGTGATCGGCGCACCCCACTCGATCATCCATCCCAGCCAGGTCGCCATCGGACCGTCCAGGCCGAGGCTGACCGCGCCCGCCAGGTGCGAGACCACGAACGCCTTGCGGGAACGCAGGTCCACGACCCATTCGCCCGCGTCCAGCCGCTGCCGCAGCGCGTCCGGTTCCGCCCGGGAGGGCGCGCGCAGGTCCAGCGGCTCCGGGCCTGCGCTGTTGCGGACGCCCATGTGCGCGTAGTAGGCCGGGTAGGCGTCCAGGCCGGACAGCGTCTGCCGGACGAAGTCGCCCTCCCCCAGCGTCAGCGCCGGGTTGCTGAGCTTCTGCTCCCCGACCGTCGCCGAATCACCCGAGGCCTGCGTGGCCGAGCAGAAGCTCCCGAACCCGTGGGTGGGCCAGATCTGCGCCCCGTCGGGAAGCAGTTCGGCGAGCCTGCGCGCGGAGCTGTGCTGGTGACGGGCCAGCTCCTCGCTGTGCTCGGCGCCCAGCAGGTCGGTGCGGCCGGTCGTGCCGAACAGCAGCGAACCCCCGGTGAACACCCCGACCGGGCCGTCGGCGGATTCCAGCACGTAGGAGAGGTGGTGGAAGGTGTGGCCGGGCGTGGCCACCACGCGCAGCCGCATCCGGGCGGACAGCTCCACGACGTCACCGTCGGCCAGGCCGCGGCCCGCGAAGGGCAGCTCGTCGGCCGCGGCCACCCCGTACTCCGCGCCGGTGAGCCGGGCCAGTTCCAGACCCCCGGAGACGTAGTCGTTGTGCACGTGCGTCTCGACGACCAGGGCGATGCGGGCACCGACCCGACCGGCCGCGGCGAGCACCCGGTCCACGTCGCGCTGCGGGTCCACCACCACCGCGACCTCGCCGTCGGAGGCCAGGTAGCTGCGGTCGCCCAGCGACGACGTCTCGATCACCTCGACGGTCGGCCCGCCGAGCCGTTCTCCCTCGTCCAGCGACGTCACGATCACTCACTCCTCCCTATACCCCCTGGGGTATGAACTAGACGCACTTCTCCCTGGATCCACTGCGCGCTCGCTCAGGCGAGCGCGAGGAACAGCCGCTCCAGCTCCTGCTCGGTCATCGGCGGCTCGTCGCCGTCCTCCCTGGCCTGCTGGCAGTGCCGCATCCCGCTGGCCACGATCTTGAACCCGGCCCGATCCAGCGCACGGGAAACCGCCGCGAGCTGGGTGAGCACCTCGGCGCAGTCGCGCCCTTCCTCGATCGCCTCGATCACGCCGCCCAGCTGACCGCGTGCCCGCTTCAGCCTCGTCAGCGCATCGCCGACCATCTCCGGCTTCATCTCCACGGTGACTCCCTTCGCTCACACCAACGTAGCAAACCCCCGGGGGTATTCCTCGGCCGCCGTCGAGTGTTCCGCGCGACACCGCGGAGCGAAGTTGTCTAGGGTCGTGCCATGCCCGTGCTGCGCGCCAACTCGTCCGTCCTGCTGGTCGTGGACCTGCAGGAACGGCTCATGCCCGCCATCGCCGAGGGCCCCGCGGTGCTGGCCAACGCGGCTCGCCTGATCCGCGCGGCCGGGCTGCTGGGGGTGGACGTGCGGGCGACCGAGCAGAACCCCCGGGGACTGGGTCCGACGGTCGGCGAGATCGCCGAGCTGCTGCCGCGACCGGCTCAGCCGAAGACGTCCTTCACCGCCGGGATCGACCCCGGCCCCGGGGCGGTCGTGGTGGCCGGGTGCGAGGCGCACGTGTGCGTCCAGCAGACGGTCCTGGACCTGCGCGAGCGCGGGCGGGACGTCGCCGTGGTGGCCGACGCGGTGGCCAGCCGGGTCGGATCGAACCGCGACCGCGCGCTGGAGCGGATGCGCGACCACGGCGTCGACGTGGTCACCACCGAGATGGTCGTGTTCGAATGGCTGCACGACAGCGAGCACCCCGCCTTCCGCGAGGTGCTCGACCTGATCAGGTGAGGAGGCGGCGTTGACCGTGCGAGTGGAGGGCACCGGCCCGGTGCGCACCATCACGATGGACCGGCCGGAGAAGCGCAACGCCTTCGACGGGGAGATGACCCGGGCACTGGACGCCGCGCTCAACGCGTTCGAGGACGACGACGCCGCCCGGGTCGCGGTGCTCACCGGCGGCGAGGACTTCTTCTCGGCGGGAACCGACATCCGCGCGTGGGCAGGTGAACCCACCGAGCGCGGCGGGCCCTACGGCATCGCCGGGCGCGCGCTGACCAAACCGGTGATCGCGGCTGTGGAAGGCGCCGCAGCGGGCGGCGGGTTCGAGATCGCGCTGTCGGCAACCATGATCGTCGCCTCGACGTCCGCGCACTTCTCCTTCCCCGAGGTCGGCCTCGGCCTCATCGCCGAGTGCGGCGGCCTGTTCCGAGCCCCGCGCGCCCTGCCGCTCAACATCGCCCGCGAACTCCTGCTCACCGGCGAACGACTCCCGGCCCAGCGCGCCCACGACCTCGGTCTCGTCAACCGCCTCACCGAACCGGGACGGGCGCTGGCGGAATCCCTGTCGATGGCCGAGCGCATCGCCGCCCAGGCCCCGATCGCGATCCGCGAAACCCTGCGCGCCGTCGAGTCCGCCCACCCCGCCGACGACGAAGCGGACTGGGCCCGAACCACTCTCGCCAAGACGCGCGCCCGCGACTCCGCCGACGCCACCGAAGGCGTCGACGCCTTCCTCACCAAACGAGAACCCCGCTGGACCGGAGCGTAGGCCCGACCCGAAGGAGCACGCGGTGTGAGGGCGCCGATCCGGCACCCTCACACCGCGGGTGGTTCAGACGCGGTCGTCGACCTTGGGCAGAGGCGCGAGGAGCATCGTCGAGGTGTCCAGGCGCTCGTCGCGGTCCTGGCCTTCGACGAGTTCCCGGGCTTCCCCGGCGGTGGACACCACCGGCACCGAGCCGCGCAGCGGGCGGGAGGCGGTCTCCCGCATGAACAGCGCGGCGCCCAGCGCGATGAGCGAGAAGAACATGACGTAGAAGGCAGGCGCGTAGGTGTTGCCCGTCAGCTCCACCAGGAGCTGGGACACCAGCGGGACGGTGCCGCCGAACAGCGACGTCGCGATGTTCTGCACGAAACCGACCGCGCAGTACCGCGACGCGGTCGGGTACAGCTCGGCCATCACCGCGGCGTTCATGCACAGGAACAGCGTCGAGGGGATCATCACCAGCCCCAGCGCGACGTAGAGCGCCCACGTGCTGCCGAAGTTCATCAGCGCGAACGCGGGCACCAGCAGCACCAGGTTCCCTACCGCGGCCATCAGGTAGACCGGCCTGCGCCCGAGCTTGTCCGACATCCGCGCGAACACCGGCAGCAGCAGGGCCTGCAGGATGAGGATGACGACGGTGGCGACCGCGGTGTGCACCGAGGCGATGCCGACCTGGGTCTCCAGGTAGGTGGGCATGTAGCTGGTCAGCGTGTAGGACGAGGCTCCGTCGGATCCGATGAGGGCGATGCCGATGAGCACCTGCGGCCAGTAGTGCTTGAGCACGCCGGGCAGCTTGTGGCGGGTGAACATCGGGTTGGCCGCCTGCTCGACGGTCTTCTGCTGGGCGGCCTCGAAGCTCGGGGACTCGTCGACCCGGTTGCGCAGCAGGATGGCGATGATGCCGAGCACGAAGGCCAGCAGGAACGGCACCCGCCAGCCACCGCTGATCATGGCGTCCGGTCCCCAGAAGTGGGTGGCGATCCCGCTGGTCAACGCGACCACACCGGCACCGGCCGCGAAGCCGAGCTGCGAACCGCTGTTGAGCAGCGAGGTCCAGAACCCGCGGGTCCGGTCCGGGGAGAACTCCGCGACGTAGGTCGCCGCTCCGGCGTACTCACCACCCGTGGAGAAGCCCTGCGCCATGCGCATCAGGTACAGCAGGACGACGGCCCACACGCCGATCTGCCCCGCGCCCGGCAGCACGCCGATCACGGTGGTGGCCACGGCCATCAGCCCGATGGTGAAGAGCATGACCTTGCGGCGACCGATCTTGTCGCCGAGCGGGCCCAGGATGATCCCGCCGAGCGGGCGGACCAGGAACGACACGGCGAAGCCGAGCAGCGTCACCAGCAGCCCGACCTTCTCGTCCATGCCCTCGGTGAACACCTTGCTCAGCGTGACGGCGAGATAGCCGTAGACGCCGACGTCGTACCACTCGATGAAGTTGCCGACTCCGGCGCCGATCTGCGCCCGGATCAGGGCCGGCTTGTCGACGACGATGCAGTCCTCCTCGCGGAGGCTGCGCGCGCCGTTCGACCCTCCGATGTGGTCGTCCCTGCTACCTGGATCGGACATCTTCGTCCTTTCGTCGCTGACAGCGAAGGCGGGCCGGTTCTCACGTCACCACGGAGACCCACCCTCCATATGTGTTCATATTCCGAACGTAGTGACCGAAAACATTGACAGGGATCGCGCAGGCAAGTCAAGGAGTTCCGCGACCTTGACTCCCGCAGCGCGCCAACCGTAGGTTCCTCTGCGAACGTATTGTTCATTTTTCGAACACCTGTAGGTGTCGGAGCTCGACGTGCGGGAGCACCACCGCGCGGTCGGGCGCGCCGGATTCGATCCGAAACGCTGACGAACCGAGGAGCTTTCGAAGGATGTCGCCGCAACTGGGCGGAATTCTCACCGCCCTGCCCACCCCGTTCGCCCCGGACGGGAAGATCGACGTGGACGCCCTGTCGCGGGTGGTCGAGCGCAACATCGACGGGGGTGTCGACGGTCTCGTCGCCTGCGGCTCGACCGGCGAGTTCGCCGTGCTCAGCGAGCAGGAGCGCATGCAGGTCGTCGAGACCGTCGTCGCCCAGGCCGCCGGGCGGGTCCCGGTCGTGGCCCAGACCGGTGCGGTGAGCACCGCCGAGGCCATCCGGCTGTCCCGCCACGCGCAGCAGGTCGGCGCGTCGGTGGTCATGCTGGTCACGCCCTACTACGAGCCGCTCAGCGAGGCCGAGACCGCGCACTACCTGCGCACGGTCGCCCAGAGCGTCGAGATCCCGGTGATGCTCTACAACCTGCCCGGCGTCACCGGCGTGGACCTCGCCCCCGAGACGATCGGCGAGCTGGCCCGCGAGGTCGACAACATCCGCTACGTCAAGGACACCAACGCCGACATGTCGCGGGTGCGGCAGCTGATCCACCGCTACGGCGACGTGATCAGCACCTTCGGCGGCTGGGACACCCTGATCCTGGCCACGCTCACCGAAGGCGCGGCCGGGGTGGTGGCCGGCAGCGCGAACATCGTTCCGGCCGAGCTGGTTTCGATCCACCGCGCGTTGCAGGCCGGGGAGCTGGACCGGGCGCGCGCCGAGTGGTCCCGGCTCTACCCGCTGATGGAATCCCTGATGACGGTGCCGTTCATCTCCGCGGTCAAGTCGATCCTGGGCTCGCTGGGCCTGCCGGTGGGAGTCCCGCGCAGCCCGCTGATGGAGCTCGACGCCGACACCGCCGACCGGGTCGCCGCCGAGGCCGCCGGAGCGCTCGGAGCACCGGCACCGGTCCGCGCGACGCCCGGGTCGGTGCGGCGCACGAGCGATGCGCGTCCGCTGGTGTCGCAGGCGGATCTGGCGCCGTCGCGGCACTTCGTCGACGGCGGGTACGTCGACTCCACCTCCGGGCGGGTGCTCGACGTCGTCGACCCGTGCTCCGAGCAGGTGCTCTGCCGCACCCCGGACGGCACCGCCGAGGACGTCGACCGGGCGGTCGCCGCGGCCGTGGCCGCGAAGGCGTCCTGGGCGCGGCGCGTCCCCAAGGACCGCTCGGACGTGCTGCACGCCGTGGCCGACCGGGTCCAGGAGCACGCCGACCTGCTGGCGAGGCTGGAATCGGCCAACACCGGCAAACCCCTCGCGGTTTCCCACGACGACATCGTCGGCACCATCGACACGTTCCGGTTCATGGGAGGCGCCGTGCGGGCCGGCACCTCGATGGCCGCCGACGACTACCTCGACGACCACCTGTCGGTCATCCGCCGCGAACCGGTCGGCGTGGTGGGCGTGGTGACGCCGTGGAACTACCCGCTGATGATGGCGGCGTGGAAGATCGCGCCGATCCTGGCCGCGGGCAACACGTGCGTGCTCAAGCCTTCCGAGCAGACGCCCGTGACCACGCTGAAGTTCGCGGAGCTGGTCGCCGACCTGATCCCGCCGGGCGTGCTCAACGTCGTGACCGGGCGCGGTGACGTCGTCGGCGCGCGGTTGTCCTCGCACCCGGACGTGGACCTGGTGGCGCTGACCGGATCGGTCAGCAGCGGCCGTGCCGTGGCGCGCGCAGCGGCCGAAGGGCTCAAGCGGGTGCACCTGGAGCTCGGCGGCAAGGCGCCCGTGGTGATCTTCGAAGACGCCGACCTCGCGCTCGCCGCCTCCACCCTGCGCACCGCGGCGTTCTGGAACTCCGGGCAGGAGTGCGGCGCGGCGTGCCGGGTCCTGGTGCACGAGTCCGTGGCCGACCGGTTCGTCGACCTGCTGGTCCGCGAGGCGGCCACGCTGACCGCCGGTGAGCCGACCGTCGACGGCGTCGAGATCGGCCCCGTCGTGTCCCGGGCGCACTTCGACCGGGTGCGCGGCTACCTCGAACGCGCTCAGCGCGACGGCGCCCGCGCGGTGCTCGGCGGTGGCGCGCTGGAAGGCCCCGGCTACTACATCGCGCCGACGGTGCTCGTGGACGTGCCCGAGGGCGCCGAGATCGCCCGGGAGGAGGTCTTCGGTCCGGTGGTCACGGTGGAGACCTTCCGCGACGAGGACGAGGCGATCCGCCGCGCAAACGACGTGCCCTACGGCCTGTCGGCGTCGGTGTGGACCGACGACGCCCGCCGTTCCCACGACCTCCCGGCCAGGCTGGACGCGGGAACGGTCTGGGTGAACTCGCACCTGGCGCTCGCCAACGAGGTCCCCTGGGGCGGGTTCAAGGGATCCGGGTACGGCCGCGACCTGTCGATCTACGCCCTCGACGACTACTCCCGCACCAAGCACGTCATGCACCACCACGCGCGGTCCTGAACGCGCGAAGAGGGGCGGTGGTTCCGGAGAACCACCGCCCCTCTCGTCGTTCCTAGCTCCAGACCTCGACCGGCTCGCCCAGCTCCTCGACGTGCACGTCGATGCCCAGACCGGGGCGGTCCGGGACGAGCACGCCGCCTTCGGCGATCGGGGCGTCGAACGCGGCGGTCTCGACGCTGACCATGTCGCGGCTGTCGAGGACGCAGCGCAGCGCGTGCTCCGGCACGGTGGCGGCCAGGTGGGCCACTGCCGCGAAGGCGATGGTGGAACCCACGGTGTCCTGCACGCTGACCGTCACCCCGGACGCCAGGGCGATGTCGCGGTGCCGGCGCCCCCGGGTGAGCCCGCCGACCTTGGAGACCTTCAGCCCCATCCCGTCGGCCGCGTCGTGGGTGATCATCGTGATCAGGTCGTCCTCGTGCTGCACCAGCTCGTCGAGCACGATCGGGACCGGGCAGCGCTGCCGCAGCGAGAGGGTCTCCCGCCAGGTGCGGCACGGTGCTTCCAGGACGAAGTCCAGGCCGTCCGGCAGCATCCGCAGCATCCGCAGCGCGGTCTCGGGGGTGAGCCCGCCGTTGGCGTCGGCCAGGAAGAACTCGCCCGGCCTGCGGTCGGCCAGGCAGGCGGCGATCCGCTCCGCGTCCAGCGCGGGCCCGCCCTCGGCGTCCAGCGCCCCGATCTTGATCGAGTGGCCGAGGTAGCCCTGCTCGCGGTGCTGGGCCACGCGTTCGCGCATCTCGGCCGGGGTTCCCGCGTAGATCGAGGAGATCATCGGCAGCCGATCTCCCGTGGAACCGCCGAGCAGCTCGCAGACCGGCAGCCCGACCGACTTGCCGAAGACGTCCCAGCAGGCCAGGTCGATCGCGGACTTGGCGTGGTTGTGCCCGACCAGCGCGGCGTCCATCGCCTCGTTGACCCGGTCCACCTGGCGCGGGTCGCGGCCCAGCAGCCACGGCGCGATCTCGGCGATGCCCGACCGCGCGCCGAGCCCGTGCGCGGCGATGTAGGTGGAGCCGAAAGGCGTGCTCTCGCCCCAGCCCTCGATCCCGTCGTCAGTGACCACCCGGACGAACGAGCCGTCGAAGCTCCGGTACTCCCGGCCTCCCGACAGCCGGTACACCCCGCCCGGGTAGGGCAGGTCCCGCTGGTACAACTCGATCTTCTCGATCTTCACCGAACAACCGCCTCTCAGAAGGACGCCACCGGGGCGCCGAAGACCGTCTCGTCCGGGCTGATTCCCAGACCTGCCCCCTGGGGGCGCTTGATGTGCCCGTTGTCGGCGACCATGCCGTTCTCCGGGTCGTAGTGGCCGTCGATGTGGTCGGCCGCGAGCCACACCCCTTCCAGCAGCTCGGGGGCGACCGTGGCCCCGAGGTGGGTGCAGGCTGCGGCGATGATGTCGCCGCCCCACGAGTCGTCGCAGGTGTGCGGCAGGTTCCGCGCCGAGCACAGGTCCCGGAAGGCGCGCATCGGGTACAGCCCGCCGAGCCGGGTGATCTTCATGCCGAACCCGTCGACGAGCCCGGTCCCGGCCGCGCTGATCGCGGCGTCCAGGCTCGTGCCGTTCTCGTCCAGGTAGAGGGCGTGAGCGAGCTGCGGGCGGATCTTGCGCAGGTCTTCGACGGTGTTGCAGGGCTGTTCCATGACGAGGGGAACGTCCGGGCATTCCCGGCTGATGCGCAGCGCGTCGCCCGTGGTCAGGCTGCGGTTCCCGTCGACCGCCAGGCGCACGCCCGAACCTCGCAGGACCTCCCAGACCTTGCGGATGGTCTCGACGTCCTGCTCCACCGGCCGCCCGCCGACCTTCACCTGCAACCGCGGATAGCCCTGGTCGCGCTTCTCCGCGGCGAGGCGTGCGGTCTCGTCCGGATCGCCGACGATGGTCGAGTAGTAGGACGGGACGCTGTCGGCGAGCGCTCCGCCGAGCAGATCGGCGACGCTGACCCCGAGGTGCTTGCCCAGCAGGTCGTGAGCGGCGATGTCGATCGCGGCCTTGGCGTAGTTGTGCCCGTGCAGCAACCCGTTCATCCGCCGGTGCAGCGGAACCGGGAGCACCTCGCCGCCCAGCAGGCCGGGTGCCATCTCCGAGATCGCGGCGACGGCACCCGCCGCGTGGGACTCGGCGTAGGTGGGGCCGACCGGGCAGGTCTCGCCCCAGCCCACCAGGCCGTTGTCGGCGACGAGCTTGACCAGCGTGGTCCTCAACGCCCAGACCTCGGCGTGGGCCATCCGGTACGGACCGTCGTGGACGGGCAGGTCGTGGCTGAAGGCGTGGACTTCGGCGATCCTCAAACGTCTGCCTCCGGCATCGTGAGCACGAGCTTGCCCATGTGCTTCTTGCTCAGGAACTCCTCCTGAGCGGTCCCGATCTCGTGGAGCGGGAACACCTTCGCCACGTGCGGCCGGAACTCGTCGGCCTCGACGTAGGACAGGAGGTTCGCGAACACCTCGTCCTCCTGGAACGTGCAGCCGGCCAGCGTCAAGTCCTTGAGGTAGAGGGTGCGCAGGTCGATCTCGGCGATCGGCCCGGCGATCGCGCCCGCGGTGGCGTAGCGGCCGCCCTTGCGCAGCACGTCGAGGAACGCAGGCCACTGCTCGCCGCCGACCAGGTCGACCACGACGTCGACCGATTCCGTCCCGAGCTCGGCGACCAGGTCGGCGCTGCGGTCGACGACCCGGTCGGCCCCGAACGCGCGCACCTCGTCGGCCTTGGCGGACGAGCACAGCGCGATCACCGTCGCCCCGCGCCGCTTCGCCAGCTGCACCGCCGCCGAGCCCACACCACCGGACGCACCGGTGATCACCACGGTTTCCGCGCCGAGACCGACGCGGTGCAGCATGTTCTCGGCCGTGGAGTAGGCGCACGGCACCGCCGCGAGCTCCACGTCAGACCAATCGCAGTTCACCGCGTGCGTCTCACGCGCGGGCGCGACCGCGAACTGCGCGAAACCACCGTCGCACTCGCTGCCGAACGTCCAGCACTCGTAGGGCCGGTAATCGACGTAGCTGCGCAGCATGTTCCGCACCAGCACCCGCTCCCCGATCCGCGCCCGGTCCACGCCCTCGCCCACCGCGGCGATGCGACCGCAGCAGTCGGCTCCCTGGATCCGGGGGAACTCCAGTGGTTTCCCCGACCAGGACGCGTCGGCGTCGTCGACGGAGTCGAACCCGCCCGCTCCCCCGGTCCCGGTGGACCGCGCGACCGATTTCGAGTACCAGCCGATCCGGGTGTTGATGTCGGTGTTGTTCACCCCGGCCGCCGAGACCCGGATCAGGACCTCCCCGGGCCCGGGTTCGGGCACGGCGACATCGGTCCGGTAGTCGAGCCGGTCGATCCCGCCGTGGCCGGTGAGCTGCACCGCGTGCATGGTGCGTGGAAGGGAATCCGCCATTCGTGCTCTCCTGGATCGTCGTCAGACCGGAAGTCCGAGCAGGTGCCCCATCCGGTCCCGCTTGGTGGTCAGGTAGCGCCTGTTGTGCTCGTTGGGCTCGGCCTCCAGCGGCAATCGTTCGCTGATGGTGATGCCCCGGTCGGCCAGCGCCCGGCACTTGTCGGGGTTGTTGGTCAGCAGCCGCACCGATTCGACGCCGAGCTCGGTGAGGATCAGCGCGGCCGGGTCGTAGTCGCGGCTGTCGACCGGTAGCCCCAGCGCCCGGTTGGCCTCCAAGGTGTCCATCCCCTGGTGCTGCTGCAGCTCGTAGGCGCGCAGCTTGTGCCCGAGACCGATCCCGCGGCCCTCGTGCCCGCGCATGTAGACGATCACGCCGCTCCCGGCCGCGGCGACCGACTCCATCGCGGTGCGCAGCTGGGACCCGCAGTCGCAGCGCAGCGAGCCGAGCAGGTCGCCGGTGAGGCATTCGCTGTGCAACCGCACGAGCACGTCCTCGCCGTCGACATCGCCCATCACCAGCGCGAGGTGTTCGACACCGTCCGCGGTCTCGTAGCTCAGCGCGCGGAAGTGGCCGAGCTCCGTCGGCAGTTCGGCCTGCCCGGTGCGGCGGACTCCGCCGTGCTCGCGCATCCAGTCGACCAGGGAGGCGATCGAGATCATCGGGATGCCGTGCTCGGCGGCGAAGCGGTCCAGCTCCGGCCGGCGCATCATGTCCTTGCGGTCGGGCGTGACGATCTCGCACAGCAGGGCCGCACCGCTGAGCCCGGCCGCGCGGCACAGGTCCACCCCGGCCTCGGTGTGGCCGGTGCGCTCCAGCACCCCGCCCGGCTTGGCCCGCAGCGGCATCACATGGCCGGGGCGCGCCAGTTCGCCGGGCGCGAGCGTCGGGTCGGCCAGCGCGCGGATGGTGGCGGCGCGGTCACCTGCGCTGATGCCGGTGCTGGTGCCGTGGCGGTAATCGACGCTGACCAGGAACGCGGTCTGGTGGCTCTCGGTGTTGGCGGTGACCATCAGGTCGAGTTCGAGCTCGGCTGCCCGGCGCTCGTCGATCGACACGCACAGGAATCCCGAGGTGTGCTCCAGGAAGAACGCGACCTGATCGGTGGTGGCGTGTTCGGCGGCCATGATCAGGTCGCCCTCGTTCTCCCGGTCCTCGTCGTCGACGACGAGGACCATCCCGCCTGCGGCGAGTGTCGCGACGGCTTCGGCAATGCTCGACGTGGGCATCGATCTCTCCTGCACGCGTGTCTCGGTTCGGCCGCCGGTGGCGCCGAGTGATGGCCGGGTGGTGCGCGTTGCGCTGTCCGGAGGACGCACTGCATCTTACGTTCAATTACTGAACGCTACGTTCACGGATGGTGGCATCCCGACTCAGCGGCGTCAAGCGAGAATCCCCGCCTGACCTTGCAAGTCCCCATCCATCGAGACTATTGACGAGCACGGCGAGCGGGGTCACAATATCGCCATCGCGTTCGCATATTGAACGTTCTGTTCGTAACTTTCTTCTTGGTTCTCCCGCACGTCGAGCGCGCCGCGGGGCGGACCGAACGACCCCGAGTGCGAGGGAGTGCTGTCACGTGACCGAGGAAGCTGACGTCGTCGTGGTCGGCGGCGGGATCGCCGGGCTCATCACCGCCCGCGAGCTCGGCCGCAAGGGCCTGCGGGTCACCGTGCTGGAAGCCCGCGACCGCCTCGGCGGGCGGGTGTGGACCGATCACCGGCTGGGCCGCGACCTGGAGATCGGCGGGACCTGGCTGCACTGGACCCAGCCGCACGCCTGGTCCGAGGTCACCCGCTACGGCCTGGACATCACTCGCGGTCCGCGTCCCGAGGAGGCCTACTGGCTGGCCGGCGACGAGGTCCGCACCGGCACCCTCGACGGGTTCATGGAGCTCATCGACCCGGGCATGCGCCGGTTGCTGCACGAGACCATGCAGCGCATCCCCCGCCCGCACGACCCGCTGTCCGAACCCGGGCTGAAGGACGTCGACGGCGCCAACCTGCGGGACAAGCTCGACGAGCTCGACCTGCCCGTCGAGGAGTACCGCGCCAACGAAGCGGCCTGGGTCGGGCACTTCAACGCCCCGCTGGAGGACGGCGCCTACACCAGCGCGCTGCGCTGGACCGCCGCCACCGCCGGCTCCTGGCACCTGATGCACGAAGCCTCGGCGGTGTTCCGGCTCGCCGGGGGCACCCGCTCGCTGGTCGAGTCCATCGTGGCCGACACCGACGCCGACATCCGCACCTCCACCGAGGTCGCGCACGTCGAGCACGACGCCGACGGCGCCGTCGTGACCACCACGACCGGCGAGCGGATCACCGCGCGGCGCGTCGTGCTGACCCTGCCGCAGAACGTCCTCGGCGGACTGCCCGTCTCCCCCGCGCTGTGCGCGGAGAAGCAGGCCGCCACCGAGGAAGGCACCGCCTCCAAGGGGGTGAAGGTCTGGATCCGGGTGCGCGGGCCGATCACGCCGTTCTTCGCCTACTCCTCGGCCTCGCACCCGCTCTCGGTGGTGCGCACCGAGTTCGTCGGTGACGACGACGCGGTGCTGGTGTCCTTCGGCGCCGACGCCCGCCGCATCTCCCCGAACGACCTCGACGCCGTCCGCGAGGCGCTCCGGGTGTGGCGCGACGACCTGGAGGTCCTGGAGGTGACCGGGCACGACTGGGTGGCCGACCCGCTCTCCCGCGAGACCTGGCTGATCCAGCAGCCGAACCAGCTCACCCGCTACTTCGCCGCGCAGCAGCGCGCCGAAGGCGTCCTGCACTTCGCGGGCAGCGACTACGCCAACCTCTGGGCCGGATTCATCGACGGCGCCATCGAGAGCGGCCACCGGGTGGCCCGCGAGGTCACCGCCGGACTGACCGAAACCGCCTGACCGCACCGCATTTCGGCACCGACTGGAAGGAAAAGCGATCATGACGCTGTCGACTCCGACGATTGAACCCCGCTACTTCCGCGACGTCATCGGCCACCTGCCCACCGGCGTGACCGTCGTGGCCGGGCGCGATTCCGAGACCGGTGCCCCCGCCGGTCTCGTCGTGGGCACCTTCCAATCCCTGTCGCTGGACCCGCCGCTGGTGACCTTCAGCGTCGCCACCACCTCCAGCAGCTGGCCGAAGGTCCGCACCGGCGGCTTCTTCAGCGCCAGCGTCCTGGCCGACGGCCAGCACCACGTCTGCCAGGCCATGTCCAGCAAGCAGGGCGACAAGTTCGCCCAGCTCGACTGGCACGAATCCGCCGAGGGCACCCCGCAGATCGCCGGTGCGCACGCCTGGATCGACTGCAAGACCGTGCAGGAGCTCGAAGGCGGCGACCACGTGATCGTCGTCGCCGAGGTCCTGCGCCTGCAGGCGGGCGGCGGCCGGCCGCTGATCTTCCACCGCGGCCGCCTCGGCGGCTACTGCGAGCCCAACCCGTGACAACCCGCCCGCACGACGAAGTGAGAGCAGACGAGCACATGAGCACCACACCGAACCCCACCGAAACCGAGGAAGCGCAGGAGCAGCTCGACCGCGTCCTGTCCGCCGCGGCCGACTGCACCTGGTCCCAGACCTCCCCGCACACCAGGGCCGACGCCCTGGCCGCGGTCGCCGACGCCCTGGACGCCCGCTCCGACGCCCTCGTCCGTGAAGCCCTGCGGGAGACCGGCCTGCCCGAGGCCCGGCTCACCGGCGAGCTCACCCGCACCACCGTTCAGCTGCGCATGTTCGCCGAGGAACTGCGCGACGGTTCCTACCTGCGCATCGCGCTGGACCGCGCCGACCCGGACTTCGCCCTGGGCGCGCGCCCCGACCTGCGCCGCTGGCTGATCCCGGTCGGCCCGGTCCTGGTCTACGCGGCGAGCAACTTCCCGTTCGCGTTCTCCGTCGCCGGTGGCGACACCGCCTCGGCGCTCGCGGCCGGGTGCCCCGTGGTGCTCAAGGCCCACCCCGGACATCCCGAGACCTCCCGCCTCACCGCCGAGACCGTGCTCACGGCGCTGCGTGAATCCGGTGCCCCGGAGGGCACGTTCGCGCTGATCACCGGCAGGCAGGCCGGGGTCTCGGCGTTGCGCGACCCGCGCGTCGCCGCCGGTGCGTTCACCGGCTCGGTCACCGGGGGCCGCGCCCTGTTCGACATCGCCTCCTCCCGGCCGGATCCGATCCCGTTCTTCGGCGAGCTCGGCAGCATCAACCCCGCCGTGGTCACCGCCGGAGCCGAGCGCGAGAGCGCCGAGCAGATCGCCGCCGGGTTCGTCGGCTCGTTCACGCTAGGGGCCGGCCAGTTCTGCACCAAACCCGGAATCCTGCTGCTGCCCAGCGGTTCCGAGCTGCCCAAGCGGATCGCCGAACTCGCCCGGGACGTCCCCGCAGCCCGGATGCTCACCTCGGCCATCGCCGAGCGCTACCGGGAGACCACCGCGCAGCTCTGCGAGCTCGACGGCGTCGAGGTGCTGGTGCGCGGCACCGAGGAACCCGATCCGTCCGGCGTCGCCCGGGTCAGCCCGACCGTGCTGCACGCGGGTGGCGCGAGCGAGCTGCTGACCGAAACCGCGCTGCTGGAGGAGAACTTCGGCCCGTTCGCGGTGATCGCCGAGTACTCCTCCGACGAGGAGCTGCGCTCCGTCCTCGCCGCCGTGCCGGGCTCGTTGACGGTGACCGTCCACGCCGCCGACGACCCGGGCCCCGACGAGCGGCGGAGCCTGCGCGACCTCGTGGCGCTCGCAGCGGCCGGGTCCGGCCGGATCGTGTTCGGGCAGTGGCCCACCGGCGTCGCGGTCACCCCCGCCCAGCAGCACGGCGGCCCGTACCCGGCCACCACCGCCGCGTCGACCACGTCGGTGGGCACCGCGGCCATCGACCGGTTCCTGCGCCCGGTGACCTACCAGAACGCCCCCGAGTTCCTGCTGCCCGAAGCGCTCCGCGAGTCCAACCCGCTGGGCCTGCCCCGCAGCACCCACCAGCCCGGCGCTTCGCAGCGGTGGACCGCGCCGCAGCAGTAGATCCCCCTTCTTCGAGTCTGAACAGGAGTAGAAAGATGCTGTCTCGTCGCATGCGGCTGTTCGCCTTCGAGTTCCAGGGCCCGGCGCACCTCTCCGCGGGGTTGTGGCGGCACGAGAACGACCAGGGCCACCGCTACAAGGACGTCCGCTACTGGACCGAGTACGCGAAACTGCTCGAAGAGGGCCGGTTCGACGGCGTGTTCTTCGCCGACAACGCCGGTTACCGACACGACGTCTACCAGGGCAGCGCCGCCGGCGCGCTGGCCGACGGCGCACAGCTGCCCGCCAACGACCCGGCGCTGGTGATCTCGGCGATGGCGGCGGCCACCGAGAACCTGGGATTCGGGTTGACCGGCTCGACGACCTACGAGCACCCGTACTCGCTGGCCCGCAAGTTCAGCACGCTGGACCACCTCACCGACGGCCGCATCGGCTGGAACCTGGTGACCTCCTACGCCGAGAGCGCCGCCCGCAACGTCGGCAACGGCCTGCTGCCCGCGCACGACGAGCGCTACGAGGTCGCCGCCGAGCACCTGGAGGTCTGCTACAAGCTGTGGGAGGGCTCCTGGGACGACGACGCCGTGGTCCGCGACGTCGAGCGCTGCCTCTACGCCGATCCGAAGCGCGTGCACGACATCAACCACCAGGGCAAGTACTTCAACGTCCCCGGCTTCGCGCTGTGCGAGCCGTCGCCGCAGCGCACGCCGGTGATCTTTCAAGCGGGCGGGTCGTCGAAGGGCCGCGCGCTGGCCGCAGCGCACGCCGAGGGGGTGTTCGTCAACGCGGTGTCGAAGAAGGCGCTGCGCCGCCAGGTCGACGCGCTGCGGCTGCAGGCCGCCGAGTCCGGCCGTGACCCGCGTTCGCTGCGGGTGCTGCAGATGCTCAACGTCGTGGTCGCCGAGACCGACGAGCTCGCGCAGGCCAAGTACGAGCAGTACCGCAAGCTGGTCAGCTACTCCGGCGCGATGGCCCGCTACAGCGGCTGGACCGCGCTGGACATGTCCCAGTTCGACCCGGACGTGCCGCTGCGGCACGTCAAGACCGACGCCGGGCAGACCATGGTGGACCTGTTCTCCAAGATGGACCCCGACAAGGAGTGGACCCCGCGCGACATCGCCGAGTTCATCGGCATCGGCGGCAGCGGCCCCACCATCGTCGGATCGCCGCAGACCGTCGCCGACGAGCTGATCTCGTGGGTCGAGGACTGCGACATCGACGGGTTCAACCTCGGCAACGCCGTGAAGTACCAGGACATCGCCGACTTCATCGAGCTCGTCGTGCCCGAGCTGCAGCGCCGCGAGGCGGTCTGGACCGAGTACGCCGGCAGCACGCTGCGCGAGAAGCTCCACGGTCCGGGCACCACCAGGCTCGCCGAGGACCACCCCGGCCACAAGTACGCCCACGCCGCCCTGGCCGCGGGCCACTGACCCCTCGACGAAGAGGACGACCCCGATGCAGACAGCGCACCTCCACGAGATCGCCGCGACCTTGCGCCAGGCGCGGCTCAGCCGCACGCCGGTGACCGCGCCGAGCAAGACCTGGCAGCAGCTCGACGCCGACGACGCGTTCGAGGTCCAGCGGCTCACCGTCGAGATGGCCGTGGCCGACGGCGATCGCGTCATCGGCTACAAGCTCGGCAACATCGCCAAGGCCATGCAGGCCGCGTTCGGCCTCGACCAGCCCGACTACGGCTTCCTGCTGGCGAGCACGGTGGCCTACGAGGGCACGGCCATCGACCCGGGTCGGTTCATCGCACCGTTCGTCGAGCTGGAACCCGCGTTCCTGCTCAAGCGACCGTTGCGGGGCCCGAACCTCACCGTCGCCGACGTCATCGACGCCGTGGAGTACGCGGTGCCGGCGATCGAGATCATCGACTCGCGGGTGCGGGACTGGGCGATCGACCTGCCGGACACCTTGTCCGACAACGGTTCCACCGGAGCGGTGATCTTCGGCGGCACGCCCCGCCGGATCACCGATCTGCGGCTCAGCGACACGCGGGGAACGCTGCGGTTCAACGGTGAGCCGGTGATGTCGGGCAACACCAAGAACATCCTCGGGAACCCGCTGTCGGCCACGGCGTGGCTGTGCAACCGGCTGGCGGCCTACGGCGTGGAGTTCGAGCCGGGCCAGGTCATCCTCCCCGGCAGCTGCCTGGAGGCGGTGCGGATGAGCACCGCGGGCACCTGGAGCGGCGAGTTCGCCGACTGGGGCTCGGTGGAGTTCGACGTCACACCCACCTGACCAGCCCAACACCCGCACGAGCACCGCCCGTGTCGAAAACCCCGGTTTTCACGCAACGAGAACCGGGGTTTTTGACGCGTGAAAACCGGGGTTTTCGACACGGCCAGGCGTGTCAGGATCCCGGACGGGTGAACGTTGTGTTCGGGGAGCGAACCCGACGGGTGGTGAGCCCTGGGGAGGGTGGTGGTTCCGTCCGTTTCGCTCCGTCGCGTCCACTAAGTGAACGCGCCTGTTAGGGTGGTCGCACGGCTGGGAGACCCCAGCCGGGTGCGATCGGGAGGCGAGAGGCGATGGGCGAGGAGCCCGAGCAGTCCGACTTGGCCAACAAGTCGGTCACCAAGGCCGTGCGACTGCTCCGCGAACTGGCCGCTCAACCTCGCACCGGCGCGACCGTCACGACGCTGGCCAAGGCCGCGGGCCTGAGCCGCCCGACCGCGTTCCGGCTGCTCTACAGCCTGGAGCAGGGTGGCCTGGTCGACCGCATCGACACCAACTACGTCCTCGGCTGGGAGCTCGCCCGCCTGGGCAGGCAGGCCGATCCCTACGCGGGTCTGGTCGCCCACGCCCAGCCGCTGCTGCAGGAGCTGGCCGACGAGTTCAACGAGTCGGTGACCCTGTCGATCCCCAACGCCCAGGACGGCCTCGACCTGGTCGCCGAAGCCGCCGGTTCGCACGTGGTCGGCATCGTCTCGCGCAACATGGTCGGCGAGCGCTACCCGATGCACGCCAGCTCCACCGGCAAGGTGCTGCTGGCCGAGCAGCCGGTGGAGAAACTGCGCAGAACGCTGCCCGACGAGCTCGAAGCCTTCACCCCGTACACGATCACCGACCACGACGCGCTGTTCAAGGAGCTGGAGCAGGTCCGCGAGCAGGGCTTCGCCATCATCGACAACGAGCTCGAACCGGAGCTGCTGTCGCTGTCCCGGCCGATCCGCGACAGCGCGGGGACGATGGTGGCGATCCTGACCCTCAACGGTCCCCGCACGCGCTTCGGCCGCGACCGCATCCCGGAAGCCCTCCAGCAGATGCAGATCACGGTCGAGCGCCTCGTCGAACTCTTCTGGCGCGACTCCGCCAACTACTGACCCCCGGCCCGACGGCCTCGCCCCCACCCGCCTCAGCGTTTCCCTCCTGAAATTCGGTTTCGCACCGTCCGGTTCCGGTGGGACCCTCGCCGGTGCGAGCGGTTGCGGAGGTGGGAGATGCGCGTCGACGTCGTGATCGTCGGGGCGGGCTCCGCGGGGTGCGTGCTGGCGAATCGGCTCTCGGCCGATCCGGACCTGTCCGTGCTGCTGCTGGAGGCCGGTCCTCGGGATCGTCATCCGCTGCTGCGGGTTCCCAAGGGTTTCGGGAAGTTGATCGCCGATCCCCGGTTCGCCTGGCACTTCCCCACCGAACCGGTGGGGTCGGCGCGGCGCGCTGAGAAGTGGGTGCGCGGCCGGGTGCTCGGCGGGTCCAGCGCGATCAACGGGCTCGTCTACAACCGGGGTCACCGGGAGGACTACGACGAGCTCGTGCGACTCGGCAACCCCGGCTGGGGCTGGGAAGAGATGCTGCCGGTCTTCCGGGCGATCGAGGACCACGCGCTGGGCGGGTCCGCGTCCCGAGGCGCGGGCGGGCCGCAGCCGGTGGACGTTCCCGCGGCCGAGGACCCGCTGTGCGAGGACATGATCACCTCCGGAGCGCAGCTGGGTCTGGACGCCGTCGAGGACGTCAACGACTCCGATGCCGAGCGCATCGGGCCGTCGCCGATGACCGCTCGCGGCGGTCGTCGGGTCAGCGCGGCGCACGCGTTCCTGCACCCGGTGCGCCGGCGCCCCAACCTGCGGGTGCGCACCGGGGTGACCGTCGATTCCGTGGTCTTCGAGGGCGACCGGGCCGTCGGCGTGCGGGGACGCGCGCGGGGCCGGCCGGTGGAGATCCGCTGCGCGCGGGAGGTGGTGCTGTGCGCGGGGAGCATCGGCAGCCCGAAACTGCTCCAGCTCTCCGGCATAGGCCCCGGCGAGGTGCTGCGGCCGCTCGGCATCACCGCCCGGGTCGAGTCCCCGCAGGTCGGGGCGCGGATGCGGGAGCACCGCGCGGTCCCGCTGCAATTCCGCCTCAACGACGACCTCGGTTACAACCGGCACCTGAGCTCACCGGGAGCGCAGGCGCGTTCGGCGCTGCGCTACCTGACGACTCGCGGCGGACCGCTGGCCGCAGCCTCGTTCGACGTCCTCGGGTTCCTCAAGACCGACCCGGACCTGCCGCGTCCGGACGCCCAGATCCTGCTGGCCCCGTTCTCGCTGCGCCCGCACGACGCGGGCGGCGAAGCGAAGCTGGAGCGCGAGCCCGGTGTGCAGGCCATCGGCTACGCCCTGCGCCCCACCAGCGAAGGCCGCCTGGCAGTGACCTCGGCGGACCCCGACGCCGACCTCGCCATCGACCCGGGTTTCCTCACCACCGCCCACGACCGCCGCACCACGGCGGGCACCCTGCGGCGGATGCGCGAGCTGTTCGCCCAGGAGCCCCTCGCCCGCCACCTCGTCGAGGAGACGCTGCCCGGAACCGACGTCGTTGACGAGGACGAGATCGCCGACGCCGCCCTCAACCGGGGCCACTGCGGCTATCACGCGATGGGCACCTGCGCGATGGGCCCGGCCGACGACGACGTCCTCGACCCCCGGATGCAGGTCCGGGGTGTTTCCGGCCTGCGCGTCGTGGACTCCTCGTCCCTGCCCGCGATGGTCTCCGGCAACCTCAACGCACCCGTCATGGCCACCGCCTGGCGCGCGGCCGAATTCGTGCTCGATCAGTCCTCGTGAACGCGGGCCGCGAGTTCTGCTCTGGAGCGGATTCCGAGCTTGGCGTAGACGCGGGTGAGGTGGTACTGGACGGTCTTGCTGGAGAGGAAGAGTTCCGCTGCCACTTCCTTGTTGGAGAGCCCTCGGGCCACCAGGCGGGTGACCGATTCCTCCTGCGGGGTCAGGGTGTTCGGTGTCTGCTCCGGTCGGATTCGGTGCACGCCACCGGCTTTGAGCTCGCGGTCGCAGCGCTCGACGTAGGTGGTGGCGCCCATCGCGGCGAAGCCGTCGCGGGCGGCGCTGAGCACGACGTCCGCGCGGGCCCGGCGGCGCAGGCGTCGCAGGGTCTGGCCGTAGGCGAAGTTGATGCGGGCCTGGTCGTAGCGCAGCGGGAGCGCGCTGATCAGCTCCAGCGCCTCGTCGAACGACGCCGACGCCGACGCGACGTCGCCCCGGGCGCCGTGCAGGCGCCCCCGAGCGGCGGCGAGCCGGGCGCGCATCGAGGCGTGTCCGCGCTGGTCGGCGAGCTTCTCGTGCGGGGTCAGGAACTCGTCGGCCTCGTCGAGGCGGCCGAGCAGGATCAGGGCGTGGGCGTGCATGTCCTGCCACGGCCAGTGGCCCGGGGCGTCCGCGCTGGAGCTCGGTGACGGCCTGGTCAGCGGATGCAGGGCGCGCAGGACCCCGTCGGAATCGGCGCGGGCCTCCGCCGCGTGCGCTCGGGCGAGCAGGCTCGGCACGCGCATGATCTGGTAGTCGCCCGCCCCGGTGGCGCTCTGCAGCAGCACCGCCTCGGTCGCCTCGGCATCGCCGCGCAGCGCGTGGATCGCGGCGGCCGTCCACAGCAGTATCGGGCCCGTGACAAGGATTCCGGTGCGCTCCTGCATCTCCATCGCCTCGCGGACGGTGGTCAGCGCCTCGTTCCACTCTCCGGTGAGGAACTGGACCCGCGCCAGCCACGCGCGCGCCCACAGCGAGATCCGCGCCGAACCGCCGAGATGTGCTGTCGGGAGGGCGCTTTCGAAGTCGACGCGGGCGTCGTCGATGCGGTCCCCGATGAGGTTGATCCAGCCCCTGGCCATCGTGGCGCGCTGCCACTGGGCGCCGTGGCGCAGGCGGGTGATGAGCCGGTCGTAGTCGCGCAGGGCCTGCGCGGCGCTGCCGGTGGCGGCCAGGCCGATGCCGCGGATCGCTTCGGCTTCGATCGCCATCGGCGTGTCGGGCCCGGCGAGCTCGATGGCGCGGTCGGCCCAGAGCACGAGATCGCGGCCGTCGTAGCGGCACAGCGCGTCGAGGACGTAGCGCTGGCAGATCAGCGCGGCGGTCTCGGGTTCGCGGGTGGTGTTGACGATGGCCCAGGCGCGGCGCAGCCGGTTCCCCGCCTCGGCAGCGCGGCCGCGCACCAGCGCGAGGTAGCCGAGAACCGCGTCCCGCAGCGGGGTTTCGCGGATGCTCTCCACCTCCGGGATCAGGGCGGTGGCGCGGAAGACGTCGCCCGCGCCGATCAGGGCGTCGACGGCGCGGGTGATCAGGGCCTGCTGGTGCTGGGGGTCGTCGGTGAGCCTGCTCGCGTCGCTGAGCAGCGTGGCGGCGGTGCCCCAGGCGCCTTCGGCGGCGCGTTCGCGGGCCAGCTCGTCGAGCCGGGCGGCGACCTCGGCGTCCGGGACCGGACTGGCGGCCACCAGCAGCCGCAGCGACCGGACCGGGTCGTCGACGAGCCCGGCGGCACGTCGTTGCAGCTCAGCGCGCCGGCAGGGGCCGAGTTCGGTGAGGACCGCGGCGCGGACCATCGGGTCGGGCGAGCTGACGTGGGTGAGACCGCGCGGGGGCAGGGCGACCAGTCCGGCGGCGCTGGTCTCATCGACCAGCGGCAGCGGTGGCGCGTCGAGCTCGGCCAGGGACATGACGTGGCGGACCGGGGCGTCGGTGCCGAGCACGGCCGCGGCCTCGGCGAACCGGCGCGCGTCCGGGCTGCACGCGGCCAGGTCCTCGCGGACGCGGGCCTGCACGGCGGCCGGTGCCGGCAGGGCGGGTTCGAACTGCGACCAGGTGGCGCGCGGCAGTTCGGCGAGCAGCTGCACGGCCGGGCGCGGTCTGCCCCGGGTGTGGCGGCGGAGGCGTTCGGCCATCGTCGGGTGCAGCGCGACCCCGTGCGCGGCGGCCAGCTCGCTGATCTCCCCCGCGTCCAGCGGCGGTATGCGGGGTGAGTCGGTGGCGATCCGGGGCAGCAGGTCCAGGGTCTCGGCGGGCGCGCGCCGGTCACCGGTGGTCGCCGTCGCCACCACCCTGAGCGCGGCTTCCGGGTGGTGGCGCTGGAACGAGGCGAGGGTGCGCAGCGAGGCGACGTCGCCGAACTGGGCGTCGTGGACGACCAGCACCGTCGAGGGTTCCAGCCGGGCGACGAGTTCGGCGGCCGTGCCCAGCGGGCCGGACGTCGGCAGGTCCGGGAAGAGCTGCGACAACAGGGAGTAGGGGTGATCGGCCTCCCACTCCGAGGCCGTGGCCCGCAGCACCGGACCGTCCTGGCGGCGGGCGAGGTGCTCGGCCAGCGTCGAGCTGCCGATCCCGGGCGGTCCGCTGAGCAGCACGAAGCGGCTCTGGCCGGTCCGGAGGATCTGCGCCAGACCTGCCAGGAGCTCCGCCCGCCCGATCAGCGGCTGCGCTGGTCGTGTCACGTCCACCTCGTCGTGGGTCGGCGCCCGTCCGACGCGTCGTCGACGGGCGCCGACCAGCTTAAACGGCGTTCGCGCTGCCGGCCGTCGGCACGGCCACCGGCGGTTCGCCCGCCGCCTCCTCGTGCGAACGCGGCACCAGCAACGTCACCAACGCCGCACTCGCCGCGATACCGGCGAACAGGTAGAACGCGGTGGTGCCGCCCAGCCCCGCGCCGACGAGCACGCCGCCGACCACGGGGCCCACGATGCCGCCGATCCGGCCGAATCCCGCGCACCAGGCGACACCGGCCGCCCGAGCCCTGGTCGGGTAGTAGTTCGACACGAGACCGTAGACGAGCACCTGCGTGCCGATCGTGCCGGTCCCCGCGACCGCGACCGCCGACAGCAGCACGAGCAGCGGGAGTTTCAGCGGCAGCAGCACGAGAGTGGCCGCTGCGAGGACGAAGGTCGTGGCGACCACGCGCTTGGCCCCGACCCGGTCCGCCCACAGCGACGCGAGCACACCGCCCACGATGGCGCCGACGTTGAGCACCAGCAGGAACGCCAGCGAGTCGCTCTTGCCGAAGCCGTTGTTGGCCATGATCTGCGGCAACCAGGTGTTGAGCCCGTAGGTCAGCAGCAGTCCCGCGAAGCTCATCAGGCCCAGCAGCGCCGTCGGCCACGCCAGCTCCTTCGACGCCAGCGCCGGAAATCCGGCGCGGGCGGTGCCCGATGCCCGCACCGGTTCGGCGCGCAGCGCGATCCCGGTGCGCTCGGCGAGCTCGGTC
Source organism: Saccharopolyspora sp. ID03-671 (assembly GCF_045278815.1). Taxonomy (NCBI): domain Bacteria; kingdom Bacillati; phylum Actinomycetota; class Actinomycetes; order Pseudonocardiales; family Pseudonocardiaceae; genus Saccharopolyspora; species Saccharopolyspora sp. ID03-671. Next base: position 77,259 of record NZ_CP134054.1, on the reverse strand, counting down.
GCCCGCTCGACCTCACCGCGCGAAGCGAGCCACTTCGGCGATTCCGGCAGCTTGACCGCCGCGAGCGGCAGCACGAGCACCAGCGGCAGGGCACCGATCCAGAACAGCCCGCGCCACCCGACCAGATCGTCGAGCACGAGCGCGAGCAGCGCCGCCAGGACTCCACCGGCGGGCACACCGCTGTACACGATGGCGTTGAGCCGGTTCCGCCGACCGGGGTCGGCGAACTCCGCCACCAGCGGCCCGACCGTCGCCACCAGCGCGCCGACCCCGATGCCGGTGAAGAACCGGCCGATGCCGAAGGCGGTGACGCTCTGGGTGAGCGCTGTCGCACCCATCCCGATCGAGAACCAGGCGAGGTTGATCAGCATGATCCGGCGCCGGCCGATCAGGTCGCCGAAGGTGCCGGCGGCCAGGGCTCCCACGAGGACGCCGATCAGCGCGTAGCTGCCGAGCGTGCCCGCCTGGCCCGGCGTGATCGCTCCGAGCTGGGACGGGTCCTTGAGCAGGGTGGGCAGGACGGTTCCGTAGACGACGAGGTCGTAGCCGTCGAAGATGAGCACGATGGTCGACAGCGCGACCACCCAGGACACGGTGCGTTGGCGCCGACGCGTCGTTGAGTCGGTTTCGGACATGAGGGGCTCCCGGAAGTGGGTGTGGGGAGGGAGTTCGGCCTGATCAGGCCGGACCGGCGGCGCGCGGCCGCACGACTGGGATGAGGGACGGGGGTGCTTCGACCCCCGTCCCGGGCGGCATCAACCGAGGTCGCCGCCTGCGACCGGCAGGACGGTGCCGGTGATGTAGGACGCCTCGTCGGAGGCCAGGAAGGTGATCGCGGCGGCCTGTTCGTCCAGCGTGCCGTAGCGCTTCATCAGCGACGTGCTCACGGTCTGGTCGATGTGGGCCTGGAACCAGGCCTTCTCCTGCTCGGTTTCGAGCGCCGAGCCCCCGCGGGAGATCCGTCGCGGCGGTGCTTCGGTTCCGCCGGGGGCGGTGGCGACCACGCGGATGCCGGAGTCCGCGCACTCCAGGGCGAGCGAGGCGGTGACCGCGTTGATCCCGCCCTTCGCAGCCGAGTACGGGATGCGGTGGACGCCCCGGGTGGCTGCGGACGAGACGTTGACGATCACCCCGCTGCCGCGCTCGCTCATCGACGGCAGCGCGGCCCGGGAGGTGAACAGCGTGGTCATCAGCGACCGGCGCAGTTCGGTCTCGATCTGCTGCGGGGTGAACTCGGTGAACGGCTTGAACCAGATCGCCCCGCCGACGTTGTTGATCAGCACGTCGATGCGGCCGTGCCGGGACAGCGCCGCGTCGACCACGGCCTGCGCGCCCTCCCAGGTCTCCAGGTCGGCCACCACGGGCTCGCCCGCGAGCTCCTCGGCCAGACCTTCGACCAGCGATGATCGGTCGGCCAGCACGAGGTCGCCGCCTTCGGCGGCGATCCGGCGGGCGGTCTGCTCGCCGATGCCCTGGGCTGCTCCGGTGACCACGACGACCTTGCCGTCGAAGCGGCCCGGGGTGACGAACCGCGGTCGCTTGGCGGCCTCGGCGTCGGCCATCGCGCGCCGGGTGGTGACCTTCGAGCGCTCGGCGTGCTCGGCGACGAGCCGCCGGGCCGCGGTGCGGTCACCGGACTCGAAGGCCTCGACGATGTCGAGGTGGTCCTGGGTGCAGCGGGGATCGCACCAGGTGGCGTTGCGCAGCGTGGTCTCCATGTGGCCCTTCACGCCGAGCGCGCGGTAGGCCTGCAGGAGGTGCTCGTTGCCGGTGAGGGTGAACAGGTAGTCGTGGAACGCCGCGTTGGCCTCGGTGTAGGCGGCGGCGTCGACGAACCGGTCCCCCTCGACGTAGGGCACGGCGGACTCGGCGAGCAGCCGGTACCCGGCGAGCTGCTGCGAGCTGAGCCGGCCGATGGTCAGCTCCAGCGCACCCAGCTCCAGGGCCTGCCGCGCCTCGAACACGGCGTCCGACTCGTGCACCGACGGGTGCTCCTCGCCGATCTCGTACCCGCCCGGAGCGGGCGGCACCACCGGTTCGAAGGACCGCGCGGCCAGCACCTCCTGGCCGGCGACGCACCGGGCCTCGACGTTCTCCCGCAAGACCCCGCCACCGTCGAGCTCCCGGACACCGCTCCCAGAGCCGTCCCAAATGCGTTGTCCGGCAATGGAACTCGCCGCGGCGATCTCCTCAGCTACCGAACGCACAACCCCACCACCCGATGCGGTAACGGAACACTCCGGGAAGATGCTCTGACCGGCCAACTTCCGGCCCCAGTCGGGGTTTTCCTCCAGTTCAGACGGGGTTCCCAACTCCGCACCACTCTCCGTGACCGGGTCGGGTTGGGTGGTGGGGGTGGGGAAGTTTTCATGAAAACTTCCCTCATCCTCGAGACCAGCCGCCGGTTCGAGAGCCACCGGTTCCGGGGCCGGTTCCGGGGTCGCGGCGAGGGCGAACTTCTCGTAGTAGAAACCGGTCGGCTCGACGCCGCCGTCGGCGAAGTGCGTGCGCACGGCCTCCACCATCGGCGGTGGACCGCAGAGGTACACCGCCACGTCCCCGCCGTGCAGGTGCTCGTCGCGGAGGAACTTGGTGACGTAGCCCTTGTTCGGCGCCGAGCTGGCGGGATCGGCGACGCAGTAGTCCCAGGTCAGGTTCGCGATACCGGAGGCCAGCTCGGCCACGGTGTCGAGCTCGACGAGGTCGTCGTCGGTGGTCACCCCGTAGATCAGGTGCGCGGGACGGGTCGATCCGGCCGCGCGCATGGTGCGCAGGATCGACAGGATCGGGGCGAGACCGGTGCCGCCGGCCAGCAGCAGCACCGGCCGGTCGGTCTCGCGCAGGAAGAAGCTGCCGTGCGGTCCGGTGAACGTCAGCTCGTCGCCGGGCTTCGCGCGCTCGGTGAGGTAATCCGACATCACCCCGCCCGGGGTGAGCTTGACCAGGAAGCTCAGGTGCTCGTCGTCGGGCGCGCTGCTGAACGAGTACGACCGCGTCTCCTCGGTCCCGGGCACCGAGATGTTGACGTACTGGCCGGGCAGGAACGCCAGGCCGTCCCGCTCCGGGGTCTTCAGCGTCACCGACACCGTGGTCGGCGAGAGCCGTTCCAGCGCGGTCAACGTCGCCGGGAACGTCGCCGCCTGCGTCTTGGCCACCGCCGACGTGCTGGCGATCCGCAGCACCAGGTCGGACTTGGGCGTCATGCTGCACGGCAGCACGTAGCCGCGGTCGGCCTCGTCCGCGGTGAGCGCGTCGTCGATGTAGGTGCCGCCGTCGTAGTCGCCGGACTCGCAGAACGCCTTGCACGTCCCGCACGCGCCGTCGCGGCAGTCCAGCGGGATGTTGATCCGCTGCCGGTAGGACGCGTCGGCCACGGTCTGATCCGGCGAGCACTCGATGAAGCGGGTGACACCGTCCTCGAAGGAGAGCGCTACTTGGTGATTCACAGCGGCCCCGCTCAGATGTGGTACACGTCGACGACGTGGTGGATGTAGTCGTTCTTGAGCACCACGGTCTTCCGGCGGATCAGCGGCGACGGCCCGGAGAAGTCGATGGTGTAGAACGACGTCCCGTAGTAGGGGTCCACGGTCTTGTACCGGAAGTACATGGTGTGCCAGTTGAACCGCACGTCCACGATGTCGCCGCGCCGCTCGATGAGCTCCACGTTGCTGATGTTGTGACTGGTGCGCGGCTCGGGGATGGAGGTGGCGCTGGAGCGCTCGGTGCGGATCCGGAACACCCGGTCCTCCAGCCCGCCCTTGTTCGGGTAGTAGATGAGCGAGATGTCGGTCTGCGGGTCCTCGGTGAGCAGGTCGTCGTCGCCCCACGAGGGCATCCAGTAGACGACGTCGTCGGCGTAGCACTCCAGCCACTTCTCGAACTCGCGGTCGTCGAGGTAGCGGGCCTCGCGGTAGAGGAACTGCTCGATGTCCTGCTGGGTGATCTGCTGGGTGGCGGTCGTCATCGGGACTCTCCTGGTTGTCGAGGCGGTCACTGGCCGGCGCGTTCGGCGGCGATGGCGGCGCGCATGGTCTCCTGCCAGTAGCCGTGCTGCACCGGGTACAGGCCCTCGTCCTCGTTCTTCTGACCGGCCGAGATGACGCCGTGCATGTCCAGCGCCTCGGCGACCTCGTCGGGCCCGGTGAGCCAGTGCTCGGCGCCGCGGCTCATGTCGTTCCAGGGCGCGGCGGTGGCGCGGAAGGTCAGCTGGCAGGACCGGAACTCCTCCAGGTCGTCGGGGGTGGCCATGCCGGAGGCGTTGAAGAAGTCCTCGTACTGGCGGATCCGCCACGCCCGCGCCTCGGCGCTCTCGCCCTTGGGGGCGATGCAGTAGATGGTGACCTCGGTCTTGTCCGGCGCGATCGGCCGGAAGTGCCGGATCTGCGTGGAGAACTGGTCCATCAGGTAGACGTTCGGGTACAGGCACAGGTTGCGGGAGCCGCGCACCATGAACTCGCCCTTGGCGTCGCCGAACTCCTCCTTGAGCTCGTCCATCCGCGGCCACAGCGGGCGGTCCTGCGGGTTGCCCGCCCACGTCCACAGGCACAGGTGCCCGTTGGGGTAGGACCAGTAGCCGCCGCCGGACTTGCCCCAGCTGCCCGCGTCGAGGGTCTTGGTGCTGTTCTTGGACTCGCCGGTGTTGCGGCGGGCGGTGGTGGCCGCGTAGTTCCAGTGCGTGGCGGTGACGTGGTAGCCGTCGGCGCCGTTCTCGGCCTGCACCTTCCAGTTCCCGTCGAAGGTGTAGGTGGAGGCGCCGCGCAGCACCTCCAGCCCCTCCGGGGACTGGTCGACGAGCATGTCGATGACCTTGGTGGTGTCGCCCAGGTGCTCGGCCAGCGGCGCCACGTCGGGGTTGAGGCTGCCGAACAGGAACCCGCGGTAGGAGTCGAAGCGGGCGACCTTGGTCATGTCGTGCGAGCCGTCGCGGTCGAAGGTCTCCGGGTAGCCGGCGCCGTCCGGGTCCTTGACCTTGAGCAGCTTGCCGTCGTTGCGGAACGTCCAGCCGTGGAACGGGCAGGTCAGCGTGGTGCGGTTGTCGGCCTTGCGGCGGCAGATCATCGCTCCGCGGTGGGCGCAGGCGTTGATCAGGCAGTGCAGCTCGCCGTCCTTGGCGCGGGTGATCACGACCGGCTGGCGACCGATGTAGGTGGTGAAGTAATCCCCGGGGTTCGGCAGCTGGCTCTCGTGGGCGAGGTAGATCCAGTTGCCCTCGAAGATGTGCTTCATCTCGAGCTCGAAGATCTCCTCGTCGGTGAAGATCCGCCGGTTGGCCCGGTAGACCCCGGCCTCGCGGTCCTCGACGACGGCGTCCGCGACGACGGCGGCGGCGTGGTTCAGCATCTCGGTCATGGATCCTCCAGCCGGATCGACTCTGATCGCGGCGACCCGGGGCCGCCGTGGCGTTGACCCAGGACGATGACAGTCCGTGGTTCCGGTCACACCGGACAAAGACCTAGACCTGACCTAGGGTGCTATTCATCGATGCCGCTTATCAATCACGCGAAACCAGGTCTTTGTCTTCGATCAGCGCGGTGCCTACCGTGAGAGAAATCGGCGACGAGGACGTGGGAGGAGGACCGTCGTGGAAATTCGACACCTGCGCTACTTCGCCACCGTCGCCGAGACGTGCCACTTCGGCCGGGCCGCCGAGCAGCTGCACATCGCCCAGCCCGCCCTGTCGCACACCGTCCGGCAGCTGGAGGACGAGCTCGGGGTGGCGCTGCTGGAGCGCACGACCAGGCAGGTGCGGGTGACCCCGGCGGGCGAGTTCTTCCTGGGCGAGGCCCAGCGGGTGCTGGCCGCCGTGGACGCCGGGGTGCGCGGGGTGCAGCGCATCGGCGAGGGCCGGTCGGGACTGGTGCGCGTCGGGTTCACCGGCACCGCCGCCTTCTCCCACCTGCCGCACCTGGCGCGGGCGCTGGCCCAGCGGGTGCCGCAGGTCGAGCTGGAGGTGCGGGCCGAGCTGCTCACCGCCGACCAGTGCGCGCAGCTGCGCGACGGCTCGCTGGGCGTCGGCGTGCTGCGGCCACCGGTAACCGCCGACGACATCGACTACCGGGTCATCGAGGTCGAACCGCTGATCCTGGCGGTTCCGGCCGATCACCGGCTGGCGGTGGAGCCCGTCGTCTCCACCGCCGACCTGCGCACCGAACCGCTGGTGACCTACGACGGCCGCCACTCCGTGGTGCACGACGCGGTGCTGCGCAGCTGCCGCGACGCCGGGTTCACCCCCGTCCAGCAGCACCAGGCCCCGGGCACCGCCGCGCTGCTGGCGCTGGTCGCCGGCGGGTTGGGCGTCGGGGTGGTTCCCGCGTCGGCGCGGGCGCTGCCGCTGGCCGGGGTCGTGTTCCGCGACCTGTCCGGGGCGGCGTCGGTGGAGCTGGCCGTGGCCTGGCACCGCGACACGAGCTCTCCCCTGGTCAACACCGTCCTCACCGAGCTGGAGGACGTCTTCCCGTCCGCACGACCCGCCGCGGAGGCCGGCTGATGAAGATCACCCAGGTGGACGCGATCCCGTTCGCCATCCCCTACCGCAAGCCGCTGCGCTTCGCCTCCGGCGAGGTCCACGCGGCCGAGCACGTGCTGGTGCGGGTGCACACCGACGACGGGGTCGTCGGCGTCGCCGAAGCACCGCCGCGGCCGTTCACCTACGGCGAGACCCAGGCCGGGATCGTCGCCGTCATCGAATCGGTCTTCGCACCGCAGGTCACAGGTCTGAGCCTGCTGGAGCGCGAGGTCGCCCACGCCCGGATGGCGCGCACGGTCGGCAACCCGACCGCGAAGTCGGCTGTGGACATGGCGATGTGGGACGCCCTGGGGCGCAGCCTCGACGTGTCGGTGACCGAGCTGCTCGGCGGCTACACCGACCGGATGCGCGTCTCGCACATGCTCGGCTTCGACGAGCCGGCCGCGATGGTCGCCGAGGCCGAGAAGATGCGCGACACCTGCGGGATCACCACCTTCAAGGTCAAGGTCGGGCGCCGCCCGGTCTCCCTGGACACCGCCGTGGTCCGCGCGCTGCGCGAGGGGCTCGGCGACGCCGTGGAGCTCTACGTCGACGGCAACCGCGGCTGGACGGCCGCCGAGTCGGCGCGGGCCATGAAGGAGATGGCCGACCTCGACCTGCTCTTCGCCGAGGAGCTGTGCCCGGCCGACGACGTGCTGGGGCGGCGCTGGCTGGTGCAGCAGCTCGACGTGCCGTTCATCGCCGACGAATCCGCCGTCACCCCGGCCGACGTCACCCGCGAGATCCTCGGCGGCTCGGCCACGGCGGTGAGCATCAAGACCGCCCGCACCGGCTTCACCCGGTCCCAGCGCACCCACCACCTCGCCGAAGGACTCGGCCTGGAGGTCGTGATGGGCAACCAGATCGACGGCCAGATCGGGACGCTGGGCACCGTGGCCTTCGGCGCCGCGCACGCGCTGACCTCCCACCGGGCGGGCGAGCTGTCGAACTTCCTGGACATGAGCGACGACCTGCTGACCGAACCGCTGACGATCAGCGACGGCGAGCTAGCCGTCCGCCCCGGCGCCGGGCTCGGCGCCGAGATCGATCCCGACAAGCTCCGGCACTACCGCCAGGACCGCTGACACCACCCACCGCGAATCAAGGAGGATTCCCATGACCACGGCACACGACGAGGCCACCGCCGCCGCCTCCGGCGCGAGCGCCACCGAGCGGTTCAAGAGCGACAAGTTCCTCGGCGTCGAGGGCACGCCGCCCGAGCGGGTCAGCACCCTGGCCCGCGAGGTGATCGAGGCCGTGCACAGCACGATCCGCAAGCACAAGGTCACCTACGACGAGTACAACGCGCTCAAGGCGTGGCTGATCAGCGTCGGCGAGGACGGCGAGTGGCCGCTGTTCCTCGACGTCTGGGTCGAGCACGTCGTCGAAGAGGTCGCCACCGAACACCGCGAGGGCAACAAGGGCACCATCGAGGGCCCCTACTACGTGCCCGACGCCCCCGAGCAGGGCTCCAGCGGCTCGGTCCCGATGCGCGACGACGAGCCGGGCACGCCGCTGACCTGGACCGGGAAGGTCACCTCCACCAACGGGTCCGCGCTCGCGGGCGCGAAGGTGGAGCTGTGGCATGCCGACGCCGACGGCTTCTACTCGCAGTTCGCGCCGAACCTGCCGGAGTGGAACCTGCGCGCGTCGTTCACCACCGACGCCGAGGGCAACTTCGAGATCCGCACGGTTCGCCCGGCCCCGTACCAGATCCCCACCGACGGGGCGTGCGGCAAGCTCATCGCTGCGGCCGGGTGGCACGCGTGGCGGCCGGCGCACCTGCACGTCAAGGTCTCGGCCCCGGGCCACGAGCTGCTGACCGCGCAGCTGTACTTCCCCGGCGACGAGCACAACGACGACGACATCGCCTCGGCGGTCAAGCCGGAGCTGATGCTGGACCCGAAGCCGGTGGCCGGTGGCGAGGCCATCGAGTACGGCTTCGTCCTCGACCCCGCCTGATCAGGAGGTTTCGTGCTCTACCACATCCGGATGGACGTGAACCTGCCCGCGGACATGGATCCGGAGGTGCGCGCCGATCTGCTGGCGCGCGAGCGGGCCTACAGCCAGAAGGCGCAGCGCGAGGGCCGGTGGCCGCACCTGTGGCGGGTCGCCGGTGAGTTCGCGAACGTCTCGGTCGTCGACGTCGCCGACCACGACGAGCTGCACGCGCTGCTGTCCGGGCTTCCGCTGTTCGCCTACATGGACATCGAGGTCACGCCGCTGGCGGTGCATCCCAACAAGATCGACCAGTAGGACTCCGCGAACGCCGGGTGTCCACACCGGACACCCGGCGTTCTCCTGCACTCATCGGTGGGAGGAAAGTTCTCATGAAAACCTCCCTCCCACTACGTAGACGAAGTTTTCATGAAAACTTCCCTCCCCCACCACCGAACGGGACCCTGGGAGATCCCGGCAGGGGTTTACGAATTGGTGGTTTCACCAGGACTTTTGGATTCTGAGGGGGTTGGTGGTGGGGAAGTTTTCATGAAAACCTTCTGTTCGTGGTGTGGGGGAAGTTTTCATGAAAACTTCCCCCACCACCGAGGGGAGATCGTGACCAGTACTCTCACCACCGAAACCGAAAGTCCGTCTCACCGCGACCGCTTCGAACGCCCGTCACCTGCGCGCCCGCGCCAGGTGCTGCGGGATCTGAGCGGGTCCTCGGTCGCCGGTGGCGTGGTGGGCCTGGTGTTCTCCGCGACCGGCCCGATCGCCGTGATCCTGAGCGCCGGGACCCACGGAGGCCTGAGCTCCGGTCAGCTGGCGTCGTGGGTGTTCGGGGTGTTCTTCCTCAACGGCATCCTCACCGCGATCGCCTCGTGGGTGTACCGGCAGCCGCTGGCGTTCTTCTGGACGATCCCCGGCACGGTCGTCGTCGGGGCGTCGCTCGACCACCTGAGCTGGCCGGAGGTGCTGGGCGCGTTCGTGGTGACCGCGCTGCTGATCCTCGCGATCGGCCTCACCGGCTGGGTGCGGACGATCATGGCGGCGCTGCCGATGCCGATCGTGATGGCGATGGTGGCGGGGGTGTTCCTGCGCTTCGGCCTCGACCTCGTCACCGCCACCGGCTCGGACGCCCTGGTCGCCGTACCCATGATCGCGGTGTTCGTGCTGCTCAGCGCCTTCCCAGGAGCAGGTCGTGCGGTGCCGCCGATCCTCGGCGCGCTGGTCGCCGGAGCGATCGCGGTCGCCGCCTCGGGCCGCTTCGCGGTGGCCGGGTCCGGATGGCTGGCCGAGCCGATGCTGCAGGTGCCGGAGTTCTCGTGGCGAGCGATCACCGAGCTGGTCGTGCCGCTGGCGATCACGGTGCTGGTGGTCCAGAACGGCCAGGGCACAGCGGTTCTCAAGCAGGCCGGTCACCGGCCGCCGACGAACGTGGCGGCAGTGCTGTGCGGGCTGTGGTCGTTGCCGGCGGCCGCCGTGGGCGCGGTGTCGACGTGCTTGACGGGGCCGACCAACGCCCTGCTGGTCGCCTCCACCGAGCGCTCGCGCCAGTACACGGCGGGCATCGTCTGCGGCGCGGGCGCGGTCCTCGTCGGTCTGTTCGCCCCCGCGTTCGTCCGGTTCATGCTGGCCACTCCCCCGGCGTTCATCGCCGTCCTCGGCGGCCTCGCCATGCTCAGAGCGCTGCAGGGCGCGTTCGTCACCGCCTTCCAGACGACCTACACCCTCGGGGCGCTCGTGGCCTTCCTCGTCACCGTCTCCGGCGTTCACCCGCTCAACATCAACTCGGCCTTCTGGGGTCTGCTGGCAGGAGTCCTCACCTCCCTCGCCCTGGAAAGCCGCCGCCATCGCACCGGCTGAGGTCACGTTCTGGATGAAAGCCCGGATTTGCGGCGGGAATCGACTACGCTGCCCGTCATGTCCGAACAAGCGTGGTCCCCTGCCCCCGGGACTCCGGTCATCGAATACCGCTCCGGCCGGACGTTGTGCATCCTCGGGCTGGCCATGTTCGTGTTCTTCGGCCTCGCCGCCCTCTTCCCGGACGTCGGGAACCCGTCCCACACGGCGCGCGGCGACATTCCCGACAGCTTCGCCATGTTCCTCTTCGGCGCGCTCGCGCTAGGCGGCCTGCTGCTGATGCTCAACACGTTCCCCCGCACCCACCGCTTCGCGGTCGACGAGCGAGGACTCCGGTGGCAGGCCGGCCGCAAGTCCGACCTGATCGCGTGGGAGGAGGTGCGCGCCATCCGCGGCCAGGAAGCGCGCCCGCCGGTCAAGGACGACCCGAACTCCAAAGCCCTGCCGCCGGCCCTGGTGTTCACGCCGGTCGACCGCCGCTTCGTCACCCGCCACCAAGCGCTGCTGAACCAGCTGCCCACAGCCGATCCGGAAGTCCGGTTGCGACTGCCGAACAGCACCACCGTCCGGCAACTCGCCCAGGAGATCGCCCGGGTCCGACCCGACCTGATCGGCTGAGGGACGGTCGCAGCTGCGGGCAGCCGAAAAGAGTTTGACGATCGGTGCTGACCGCGCGATCGTCAGGACGTGTTCGCCGTCCGCCCGGGAGAACCCCGCGATGCCGGGGATTGTGCTGCGATCGTGCGGGAACTTCCCGATTACTTCACCGATGACGTCCCCGAGAAGGTCGTGACCGATCTGTCGGCCCATCCGGCGTGGGTCGCCACGAACAGCGGTGTCCTCGTCGGGTTCGCGATCGTGGACCACCGGTCGGCGCGTGCTGCGGAGATTCTGTGGATGGCTGTCGCGCCGCAGCTGCGCGGCAGGGGCGTGGGCACGCTGCTGCTGGATCGCGTGGTGCGCGATCTGACCGAGAGCGGCCGTGCGGTGGTCGAAGTGAAGACGCTCGACGCTGGTGCGGGGTACGAGCCGTACCTGGCCACGCGTGCCTTCTGGGAACGCCGCGGTTTCGTTCAGATCGACATGATCGACCCCTTGCCGGGCTGGCAACCGGGAAACCCCGCAGCGATATACGTCGCCGCTCTCACCGCTACGCGGTAGGCATCCGCATCGCACGGCCTGGGCGCGGTGCCGGGCACGCCGGTCCAGACCCCGGACGAAGCCCGGGGTAGCGCACCATCAACGCGGCGGTGCCGTGGATGCTCGTGGGATGAGAGTCGGGGCGCTCACCGCGGTTTCACCCCTCGCCGCCCCGTCGTCGAGGACGAGGCGCAACGCGTCGGCGGCGATCTGCCGGAACGGCACCCGCACGGTGGTCAGCGGCACCGGCAGCCTGCTGACCACCGGGATGTCGTTGTAGCCGACGATCGACACGTCCCTCGGCACCTCCAGGCCCAGCGCGTGCGCGGCGGCGAGCACACCGATCGCCGTGTTGTCGTTGACGGCGAACACCGCGCTCGGCCGGTCCGGGCGATCCAGCAGTGCACGCCCCGCGGTCTCACCGGCCTCGATCGAGAACGCGTCACCGGCGACCAACGCCGGGTCGAACCCGATCCCGCCGCTTTCCAGCGCTTCCCGGTAGCCCTCCGCGCGCCCACGTGCGCTCGACGCGTACGCGGGTCCGCCGACCAGGCCGATCCTGCGGTGCCCCAGGTCGACGAGGTGCCGGGTGGCCAGTTGCGCTCCGAGGCGGTCGTCGCCGATGGCGGCCGGTCCGGCTCCGTCGGTGCGCAGGGCGAGCGCGTAGGGGGTCCCGCCGAGGTCGACGGGCTCGCCGACGCGCGCCGTGGTGAGGATGAGCCCGTCGACCCGGCGCCTCCGCAGCGACTCCACGGCCTTGTCCTGCGCCTCCGGCAGGTCCTCGGTGGTGGCCACGACCGTGAACAGGTCGCGTCCGGCCGCGACCTCGGTGATCGCCTCGTAGAGCATCGCCATGACCGTGTCGGTGAGCCTGGGGACGATCACCCCCACCGTGCTGGTCCCGGAGCGGCGCAGCCCGGAAGCGAGCGGGTCGCGGACGTAGCCGAGTTCGGCCGCGACCTCGCGCACGCGCTCCGCGGTCGCGTTGGTGGAGCGCGGAAGGCGTTCGTCGAGCACGCGGGAGACCGTGGACTTGCTGACCCCGGCCGCCCGGGCCACATCGAGAATCGTCACCACACCCCGGAGCCTACCGGAAGTTGGGAACGTTCCCGGGATCGGTCTTGACACCCGGCGAGTCGTGGCGCATCGTTCTGGGAACGTTCCCGCGACCGTTCCCAGAAATGGAGTCCCAGGCATGTCTCTCGATCTCCGCGGCCTCAACCCCGCCCCGGTCACCCCGTTCACGCCGGACGGCGAGGTCGACCACCAGGCGATGGCCAAGCTCGGCCAGTGGCTGGCCGGCCACGACGGCGTCAAGAGCCTCGTGGTGCTCGGCCACGCCGGCGAGGGGACCTTCCTGACCCAGGACGAGCAGGTCGCCACCATCGCCCAGCTGGTCGAGGCCGTCGACGTCCCGGTCATCGCCGGGATCACCGGCGAAGGCACGCACGTGGCCGTCGAGGAGGCCAAGCGCGCGGTCGCCGCAGGCGCCCAGGCGGCGCTGGTGTACCCCTCGCACGGCTGGCTGCGGTTCGGCTACCAGCAGGGCGCCCCGCAGGAGCGCTACCGAGCGATCTACGAGGAGGCGGGCCTGCCCTGCATCCTCTTCCAGTACCCGGACGTCACCAAGGCGAACTACGACCTCGACACCCAGCTCGAGATCGCCGCCCAGCCGGGCGTGTTCGCCACCAAGAACGGCGTGCGCAACATGCGCCGCTGGGACACCGAGATCCCCGTCCTGCGGCGGGAGAACCCCGATCTGCAGATCCTGTCGTGCCACGACGAGTACCTGCTGCACACCATGTTCGACGTGGACGGCCTGCTGGTCGGGTACGGCAACATCGCCCCCGCACCGCTGCTCGAACTGATCGCCGCAGGCAAGGCCCGGGACTACGCGGCGGCCCGCGCGGTGCACGACCGCCTGCTGCCGGTCACCAAGGCCGTCTACCACCGCGGCTCGCACATGGAGGGCACGGTGGCCCTCAAGCTGGCGCTCAAGGCGCTCGGCGTGCTGGAGAACGCGACCGTGCGCTCTCCCCTGCTCGACCTCTCCGCCGAGGCCGAGCAGGAGATCGTCCAGGCGCTGCGCAGCGCGCAGCTCGTCTGAGCCGACCAGCGGGCCGGGTACGCGAGCGCATCCGGCCCTTGCCGGCCACCCGGCCGGTCCGGTGACAATGCCGTCCCCGAACGACCCCGCGACAATGCCGCGCGGGGGTGAGGAAGCACGATGTCCGATGCAGCACCCGCCCGGATGAACAACGGGCCCAGCGACACCTCCGGTTCCGCTCCGGTCGGCCGTGGACGCCGAATCCTGCGGATGCTGGCCCTGATGGGGCCGGCCTTCATCGTCGGCGCCTGGCAGTTCGGGCCCGGCAACCTCACCTCGGCGGTGCAGGCCGGGAGCCGATTCGGGTACTCCCTGATCTGGGTCATCGCCGTCTCGACCGCGCTGATGCTCATCTACGCCGACATGAGCATCCGCATCGCGCTCGTCTCGAAGGGCTCGGTCGTCCAGACGATCAAGGAGCACCTGGGCCGCCGGGTCGGTGGCCTGGCCGGGTTCGGCGTCTTCGCCATCACCCTGATGTTCTCCGTCGGCAACGCCGTCGGCTCGGGACTGGGCCTGTCGCTGGTGTTCGGCGGCTCGCCCATGTGGTGGACGCTGGCCTGCACGGCCGTGGTGGTCGGGATCCTCTTCGCGCGACGGCTCTACACGCTCATCGAGAAGCTCGTACTCGTCATCGTCGCGATCATGGCCGCGTCGTTCGTCGCCACCGCGATCGTGACCCGGCCCGACTGGGGCGCCGCCGCCGTCGGGTCCGTGGTCCCGGTCGTTCCCTCCGGAGTGGGGCTGCTGATCGTCGCCCTGGTGGGCACCAACTTCTCGGTCAACGCCGCCTTCTACGCCGGCTACGCCTCGCGCGAGCGCGGGCTCCGCCGCGAGCAGTACCGCGAGACGACCCTCGCCGACACCATCCCCGGCATCGTCGCTCCCGGGATCATGACCGCGCTGGTCATCATGGCCGCCGCCGCGGTCCTGCCCGGGGTCGGTGGCGAGGAGGGCGCCACGCTCAAGCAGTTCTCGGCCGTGCTCACCCCGATCGCCGGAGAAGCCGGGCGGACCATCTTCTCGCTGGGCTTCACCGGAGCCGCGATCTCGGCGATGATCGCCAACGCCACCGCGGGCGGCACCCTGCTCTCCGACGGCCTCGGCTTCGGCAACAGGCTCGCCTCGTGGCGGGTCCGCGCCGGGATCCTGGGCGTTCTCGGCTTCGGCGCCCTCGTCACCGTCCTGGCGCGCGGGCAATCACCGGTCCAGCTGATCATCGCGGCACAGGCGTTGACGGTCGTCGTCGCTCCCGTCCTGGCCGTACTGCTCGTCGTCCTGGCCAACCGGCCCGGCCTGATGGGCGACCTGCGCAACAAGTGGTGGCAGAACGCGCTGGCCGCCATCGGGCTGGTCGCCATCGCCGCGGTCTGCTACCAGCTGGCGGTCACCAGCTTCTCCTGACCGCCACCGGCACGTCCGCCGCCAACACCGCAACCCGGGACTGCCCGGCTTCAGAAGAAGCCGGGCAGTCCCGCTGAACAACGTCCCGCTCAGGAGCAGGCTTGGCGTCACCACAGAGGGTGACCGGCGAACGCGACCCCATTTGCGCGTTCGGTCAGAGAGGGAGCCTCGAACCCACGTCCCCTCGTCTGGTGTCACCGAGGACTTCTCGACCCTGCCGGAGCTCGGTGTTTGTCCCATGCTGGACGGGGAAGCCGTCATCGCTAGGAGGGACACCATGAGCAGCTTGCTTCCTCGGCCGAACAGGGGACTGCCGGATCTCTTGCGCATGTTGGAGAGCGAATGGCCGTTCGGCGAGCGGCACTCGATGCGGATCGAAGCGTTCACCGAAGAAGGCAGCTTCGTGGTTCGCTGCGAGCTTCCCGGCGTCGACCCAGACGACATCCACATCAACGTCGAGGGCGACCAGCTCAGGATCGACGCCGAGCGCAGGCAGGAAGATCGAGCTGAGGCGCACAGCGAGTTCTACTACGGCTCCTACAGCCGCACGATGCTGCTGCCCTCGGGCTGCGACGTCGACAACATCAAGGCCGACTACGACAACGGCATCTTGACCATCCACATGCCTCAGAAGGAGGCGCCAGAAGCCAAGGAAATCCCCGTCGCGCGCAAGGGCAAGTAGGTTCCGTCACAAGGGACAGATCATCGAGGTGCGCGGCTCGGACCGCGAGCCGCCCCACCTCGTGCGGTGGCTCGAGAACGACCACCTGAGCGTGGTCTACCCGGGACCGGACGCCGACTGCGAGCACAGCCTCCCGCACCACCTGAAGCTCGGTGTTGCGCCCCAGCACCACGCAGACCAGGGGGAAGTCATGTCCCGCGGCCGCGAACGCCGTCGCCTCAAGAAGATCGAACGCCAGCTCAGTTCCGATGATCCCGAATTCGCCCACAGGATGACGACACCTCGACCGATCACGAAGGTCATGAGGTGGATGACCATGTGGCGAGCGCTGGGGCTGTTGGCGGCGCTGTTCGCCGTCCTGAGCTTGATCCTCGGCCAGGGGGCGGAGTTCTTCGTCGCTTCCCTCACCTCCGCCGCGCTTCTGACCTACGCTTGGTGGCACGAGCACAATCGCCGAACGTGAGACCCGCTACCGGCCCCGTCGTCGGACGCGTCGGCAGGAGGCCGCGATCGGATCCGGGCAGCGTCTGCCACTGCCTGCAACGCACCCCCAGTTGCACCGCACCCCGTAAACCGCGACGCGCCAGCGCGGGCCGCACCGGTGCCGCGGGGGCCGTCATCGCAGCTTTCCGCCCGCGGCCCGCGGGGCTGTCGATTCATACCTCTCGTTCTCCACACCAGGTGAAGCCCTCACCCCATGCGGTCGGCGGGCTGCGGAGCAGCACCGATTGAGCGACGCTTGCGGGAGTCCGAGCACGGAGGTTGATCGCGATGTCGACGGTCCACGACGACGGGGTCGTCGTCGGATTCGATGCTTCTGCGGAATCCCGGACGGCGGTGCGGTGGGCGGCGCTCGAAGCCACGACACGTGGGCGACCGCTGGAGGTCGTTCACGCCATACCCATCCCGCTGGAGGAGCTGACGCGGATACACCTGCCTAGCGAGACCGTTTCGTTCGAACCGCTGCGCAGTTCCGCGCAACGAGCGCTGGCGGACATCGCCGCCGAATGCCGCCGTGAACACCCCGGACTGGACGTGCGGACGCGGGCACGCATGGGCGACCCGGCGAGCATCCTGCGCGACGCCGCCGCCCGCGCGTGCGTTCTCGTGCTCGGCCCGCCCAGGACTGGCCGGGTGCATCAGCTCCTGCTCGGCTCGACCGCAGGCGAACTGGTGCGCTCAGCGCCCGCTCCGGTCGTCATCGTGCGCGGCCGGCGCTGGTCCGGCTCCACCGAACCGGCCGCGGGGATCGAGCGCGTCATCGTGGGCGTCGATGGCTCCGCGTGCAGCGCGCGGGCGGCGGACTTCGCCTACGACGTCGCGTTCCGCCACCACGCGGAGCTCACCGCGCTGCTGGCCATCGCCGAGCACGCACCGGACCCGCTGCCACCGAACCGCGGATGGACCCTCGACTCCGATGTCATCGACGCTCACCGCCGCCTCTTGGCCGAGTCCGTAGCCGGATGCGCCGAGCAGTACCCGGACGTCGTCGCGCACCACGATGTGATCACCACCGAAGGCCCGACCGATGCACTGCTCACCGCCGCCGTCGATGCCGATCTCCTCGTCGTCGGCACCCGCGGGCGCGGCGTCATCCGCTCGGCCTTGCTCGGCTCGGTCAGCCACGCCGTCGTGCACTACGCAGCCTGCCCCGTAGCCGTCGTCCGGTGAACCGCTGTAATCGGACGCCCGCTATCCACCCCGATGCCCTGACCAGTCGGCGAGTTCTCGCCGGTACTCGGGCCGCTGGCACAGCTCCGAATTCGGCTGCTCGGGGAGAACGATCCGGGTAGAGGTGCACCGACGGCGCCCGACACGCCAGCGCCAACGCCGCGCGCACCGTCACCTGCGACGGACCTCATCTAGCCATCGCATTCACCTGCGGAATGCAGCGCGTCGCCGACAACATCACCCCTGCACCGCGCTGTTATTCGGCCGGTGACCGAACGACGACGACCGGGCACGACGCGTGGGTGACGCAATGCTGACTGACCGGCCACCGCTGCCGTTCGTGGTGCGGGAGAAGAAGCTGTGATCGAGCCTGTCCGCTGACCGGCCTGCGCGGGCTGCGATCCCACTGACCGCCCTTCTGCACGTACGTGCGGGCGGGCGTCGTCGGGCTGCGCCGCAAACCGGGATCCTGGCCTTGACCAGCACGAGGAGGCCCCTCCTCCCGCGGGGGCCACCTCGTGGCGGGATCGTGCGCACATCGGGACTCACTCACCACGACGCGGACCCGCCCACTTGAGCGTCGCCCGCTCGTGCTTCGGAAATCCGGCTCACAACCATGCCCGCGGTCCGATGGCCGCTCAGCCCGGTCGAGGGCGGGGTCTTGAGTAGAAGCACCTAGGGACTTGTGGCTGCGGTGATGCTGTAATTCCGTCGATGAGCAACTCGCAGCGGCTTTCCTCGGAGCAACGCGCACGTCTGGAGCGGTTGGGCGAACGGGGCGTGCTCTCCCGTGAGCAGGTCGCAGCCGTCCTCGACGAGCTCGACCGCGAGCGGGGTGCGACCAGGGGCTCGCGCACCGCTGCGTGGGAGGTGCTCGGCTACATCGGCGGTGCGCTGGTCCTCGGTGGTGCCGTTCTGCTGGTGGGGATGTACTGGGAAGACCTCGCGGTGCCCACGCGGGTCGGCCTGCTGGTCGCCGCGACCCTCACCCTGGTCGGCGCCGGGCTGGTCGTGGTCGGCGGGCCGCGTGCGCTGCGCGCGTTCGGCGAAGCGGAACCGCCGGCGCGCAGCCGGATCGTGTCCGCCCTGATCGCCTTGGCTTCCTGCACGGCTGCGCTCGCCACCGCGAGCGGGGTTGACGTGCTCGAGTCGCTGGCGGCCTCGGTCACCGGATTGCTCGTCGCCCTGCTCGGATACGTCGTGGTGGGCGGACTCCCCGTACTGCTGGCGGCCGTCGGGTTCAGCGTCGGCGTGGTGACGACCGCGGTTGCCGAGTGGTTCGAAAGCTCGTCACCGGCCCACACGATCGGCTTGATGGCGCTGGGCGCCGCGTGGACCGCACTCGCTGTTGCCGGCGTGGTGCGCCACCGCCGTCCGGTCCTCGGGGCCGGCGTGCTGATCTCTCTGGCCGGGGCGCAGTACGCGGTGTACCTGGGCCCGTCGTGGGTGGTTACGGGTTGACCCTGGTGATCGGGTTGGTGTGCTTCGGCGGCTACCTGGTCGAGCAGGCCGCGGTGCTCCTGGCGCTGGGCGTGCTCTCCGTGACGGTGGCGCTGCCCGAGCTGGTCTGGGACTGGACCGGTGGCGCGCTCGGCGGGCCGGTCGTGGTGCTGCTGGTGGGCGCGGTGTTCCTCGCCGCCTCGGCGCTGGGGCTTCGCCTGCGGAGACGAGCACCCGCATCTGATCAGCGCTGAATCAGGCCACATGCGCGGGCACCTGCTGCGTTCATGTGGCAGGACCACATGAGTCCCGTGCGCGCGCTGCTGGCGCTCGGCCGCCACGACGCCGCGATAAGCGACCTCGGGTTCATCGGGATGGTGGTCGGCGAAAAAGCCGACGCCCGCAGCTACATCCGGTCGGTTCTCGGGCCCGTCCACGACTACGACGCGCTTCGCCGAACCGAGCTGACCGAGACGTTGGAGGCCTACTTCGCCTCGCACATGAACCTCGACCGCACCAAGGAACGTCTGCAGATCCACGTCAACACCGTCTCGCAGCGCCTGGAGCGCATCGGGACGCTCCTCGGTGACGGTTGGCAGGCACCCGACACTGCGCTGGAGATTCAACTCGCCCTGCGCCTCAACAAGATCATCGACGATGCCCCCGCCGACCGCGGCTGAAAGCACCGATCGACGAGGTCGCGGCCGATCCGCACAGCAAACCCTGCTGGAATGCCGTCCGGCGGATACGTTCATCGATCGTCCGACCTCAAGCCGCGAACCCCACGTCCCGACCGCTGTAGCCGATTCCGATGCGCCTCCCCGAAGACGGGTAATCCCGCTGTACCTCCGTCTCGCCGGCAGGAATCGCGTGTTCCGCTCCCCCGGACGTGCACTCGCCCACATCGACCGCCTCGCGCTGCGGCCCCACTCTTACGCACCACCGCGTCGGCTCGGGTCTCCGGTGACCATCGATGTCTCGCGCCGCGACGCATGGCCGGTCTACCGCGACGCCCCGCCGACGCCCAACCCCAGGGAACCGTGGTGTACGTCCACGGCGGGGGCTGGGTCAATGAGATCTCCGCGGCGCACTGGCGGCTGGTGGCCCAGATCGCCGCCGAGGCCCGGACCACGGTGGTGGTGCCGATCTACCCGCTGGTCCCGTTCGGCACGGCGGAAGCCGTGGTCACCGCCGTCGTGGACCTCGTCCGGGAGGCGGGCGAGCTGCACGGGGAGGCGCGGCTCGCCGGGGACTCCGACGGGGGCCAGGTCGCCCTGTCCGCCGCGATGGTCCTGCGCGACCAGCACGGCGGCACCCTGCCGAGGACCCTGCTCATCTCACCGGCGCTGGATCTCTCCTGGTCCAATCCGCGGATCCCGCAGGTCCAACCCAGCGATCCCTGGTTGGCGGTGCCCGGCGGCCGCACCCTCTCCGACCGCTGGCGCGGAGAGCTGCCCACCGAAGACCCCCGCGTGAGCCCCCTGGCCGGGGCCTGGCGGAGCTCGGCCCGCTCACCGTCTTCAGCGGCACCCGCGACATCCTCAACCCGGACGCACACCTGCTGCGAGACCGCGCGAAAAGCAGCAGGCGTCGACATCGAGTTCCACGAAGGCCCGGGCCTCGTGCACGTCTACCCGCTACTACCGACGCGAACCGGCGAAGCCGCACGCTCGATCATCACCAAACGCCTCACGGCCAGACCATCCTCCAACGGACCAGCAGACAACGAGCGCGCGACAAGGCCGGCGAGCAACCGGATGCCTTAGTGCCCGCAACACGCACCCAGACCACCGGGCAGCACCCACTCCCCCGCCGAGGCCTTCTACCTCGTAGCTGACCCCGGTATCCCGCCCCTACTCATGACGGGCGCCGCGAAGCGCTGCAGGTTTCTCGTCAGTACACCGGGTCGGGCAAGTCTCCGCCACCAGCTATGCCCTGCACATCTCTGACTGGCCTTCGCGACCCCCTTCGCTGCCGGATCTACCGACTCCTCCGAAGAGCCGCCTTAAACTAGACAATTGGATAGCGACATGATCATCCGATCGGCCCTAACCACTTCCAGGATTCCGAGATTTCGCAAGTTCATCACTCGTTACGCGGAAGCGTGCTGGCAATCAGGAACGTAGCGTTGCGTCTCGATGTCGATCACTTGAAGGCCAGGCGCCGTTGATCTGGCGAGCAAGGGGGAATGGTGCCTCAGACGGTAGCTGAGATTTTGGACAACCTGGCGCAACACTCGAAAATCTCACACCACTCGAGTTCCAGGATGGTCGGCGCTGTGGAGTCCGCTGCAAAGAAGAAGGACGCGGAGCGCAAAGAGAAGCAGTCTGATCCGTTGCGGCGAAAGCCCGAGCTCCAGCCCTTACCCGGGTGGGGGGAGCAGCCGTCGGGCAAACGCCGTGGGACGTACTTCACGCGCTGGCTCGAGCGACCGCACTGACGAGACGCGGAGCCGCTCGCGGACTCGCCGAACACTGGGGAGCGCTGAAGTACAGTCAGGCACTGACCGACGACGCCGCCTCACTCATGACTCTCTCCGAAGAAGGCAAGGTGATCGCGGAACACTACAAAATCCTCCAGTCCGGGGAGCTCGGGATCGGCTTCGCGCTGATGGCGGCGCAGCGGTATCTGAGCCGACAGCACCCCGACCGGATGGTCTCGATCGCACCCGCGGACATAGTCCTGAGCGCCGGCTGGCGCGCGCGAGGGCAGTACCGACCGCAGTACTTCGCAGAGCTGTGGAAGCCCGGCAAACCGTCTCTGGTTCTCCCGATCGCGTGCAAGGGTAACCACAGCAATGCCGCGTATTCCTACGGTCAACTCGCGGCTGCGTCTGCGCACGTGGAAGCCATGCACATCGGACCTTACGACGAAACTCCGGCTCTGGTCTTCAGCACTGCGCTGCCCAAGGATGGGCCCGCCACAATCCATGCCCTCCAAGCGACGGGAACGGGCGGCTGGCTGCACGGCTCTCATGCCCAGGCTGTCTCTCTGGACGATGCGCACACCGATGAGCACTTCTACCCCGACATTAAGCAACCGACCGAGGACGGCAAACCACCTTCCTCCGTGACCGGATTCCACGTCACACCGGAGCGCCACGGGTGGTTTCGCCGAGTGCTCGCCCGCACTTCCGCCGCCGGTTTGACCGCTTTTGCAGGCGACGGCAGCGCCGCCTACCAGTATTTGACCGAGAATCAAGGGCGCAAACACTTTACCGGCTTCGCGCACGCCGCCGCCGGTACCGTGCGGGATGCGGCCGAAACGATCCTGGGTATAGATTTCCTCGGCACCGACCACGTCTTCCGACTCAACGGGGTCCGAGTTGAGGCGTTCTCCGGAGTGGCTGAGGACCTCCTGCGGCTTCTGAGCAAAGGACGAGTCGAGCAGTATCGCCAGGAGGTCTACGAACGCCGCTTCGCCTGGCCGAGCAGCTCGTGGGACAACTCGTGGAACGGACCAGTATCCGTCCACCTGGACGGAAGCGTGCTCGCCATGCGGCTACTCCCCTGACCGTGCCGGATCGGTCTCAACCCATCGTTCGCGAGGCTACTCAGGTGGGGTCCGCTTGTGTGTTGAGTCCCAGCTTGGCGACAGCCGCGTCGGGGTCGAACAACATCCACGACGGAAGCCGGGCCGCACGATGATTACTTTCGGGTGAACCGAGGAGTTCCCTACGACGCAACATGAGTCGGAGATGTCGTGCCGAGCCCTCCTCATCGTCCGGTCCGCGGTCGATCAAAATGGGAAGGACGGAGTCATTTCCGGTGGAAACGACCGCGTCCACCGGATGACCGTTCACCCGGGTACCCAGCTGCAGGCCAACCTGCGGCAGGTCCGCGAGCAGCTCGTAGAGCCGCTGGCTCACCGTGTCCGGTGCGTGCTCAGCTGGGTCTCCGCCCGTGTCGGAGGTGTCGGCCGCCTGCACCAACCGGGCGCCGGGACCGCCGCGTTTCCGCCACAGACCTTGGGAACCGACAACGATCAAGTGGGACCGCGCCCGGGTGATCGCGACGTTCCAGAGGTTCAGCTCCTGCTCAATCCAGTTCAGCGCGCCTATCAACATTTCCTCGCTGGCGACCAGCGAGAACACCATGGCGTCGCGTTCTCCACCCTGGAAGGTGTGGACCGTCCCGACCCGGACGCGATCGTCGGTCTGCCAGTGGCGTTCCAGCAGGCGCTGCTGGGCTTTGAACGGGGTAACAACCCCGATCGTGGCCTTATCCGGCAAGTGGGCGAGCAGGTAGGCCACGCATTCTCGGGTGGCCTGGACTTCCTCGTGGTTGACCCATGATGAACCAGAGTCCGGCCGGACAGCCTTGCCATCAGGGTCTTTCCAAGTCACTGCCGGCCGATTGACACCGGCGCGGCCACGCACATCGGTGAGCACGGTGAGCTCACCGCCGTAGAAGAGATCATTCGAGACTGCGGCGATATCAGGGTGACAGCGGTAATGCTCATCGAGCAGAAATCCCTCACCAAAGGACCGCTCGGTAGCGTGGAACGCCGAGTGACGACGGTACGAAAGCTTGTGCTGCTCAAGATATGCAGAGCTGATTCCGGCGCTCTTCCTGATGCGAGCCTCGCGGTCCGGGGAGAGCTGGGAAATGTGCTTCAGCTGCATCAAATCGCCAATGATCAGCGCGCGACGGGCCCGGAAGAGCAACGGGATGAGGTGCGGGATGGAGCACTGGCTCGCCTCATCGACGATCACGAGATCGAAGAGACCGGGGTTTGGGGGAAAGCAGCGTGCGGACAGACTCGTCGTCGCCCAGCCGCGTACGTAGGGCAGGGTCCTCGTCAGCTCGCCCCAATCCCGGGAGTTGGTTCGGATCGCCTGCAGCAGCGCACGGATTGCCGACTTCCCGGTGCTGTTCGCGCTGGCCATCGTTGACTGCCAGACGCTGAGGGACGCCTGCTGCAGATGGAGGTCCCTTCAAAATGGGGCCTGCAGAGGTGAGGCACGTTTCGTCTAGCGCCAACGCAGCCCACACTGCCGACAGGCCACCACCCCAAGACCGCCGGAATAGAAGCGCAGTGGGGGCACGAGCACACAGGAAGCGTGCCACATGCTGAGAACTCCCGAACCAACATCAAGGACCACCAGGACCAACGAACACCCGCCGACGCACTTGACCGCGTGGCTCCACGCCGGTCCAGTGGGTCTCATTGGTCCCCAGCGGTCAAGAAGACGATCAACTCGCGATCACCACTGATCCACAGACAATCACAAAAATACCCGCTGACCTGCGAAAACTCACAGATCAACGGGCATTTCTTGCCGGTCGGGACGGCGGGATTCGAACCCACGACCCCTTGACCCCCAGTGGCGTCCACAGGAGACACAAACCTGCGAAAACCGAGAAACAGCAGCAGGACCCGGTGCGGCACACTTCAGTTCTGCGACGTTCACCGCAGTACGGGACGGCACAAACCTCCCGGTATCCTCCCACCACCCAGTGTCAAAAACAGTAGGCCCTAACACCATGCCGTGGCGAAGCGCATCGGACGTGCCACACTTAAGATATTCGGGAGCTGTCCGACTCCCTTTCGCGAGATTGCAGATGACGATTCCGCCCAGTGGTACGACACCGCTGAGCGGACTCCAACAGGTCAGAGATCAAATCGTCCGGACTTCACGTCGCTGATGAACGCAGTCCACTGCTCGCGCGTCGTTGTGAAGTAGCCCTGGTCCCGGTTCTTGGTGTCGCGGACCGCGGCGTCGTCGCCGATCCGCCCTACCTCCACGCAGTTTTCGACCTGCGTGCTGCGTAACGACTTGCGCCAGCCTGTCGGCGTCGTGTTGTGCATCATGTGCGCTCGTCTCCCCTTGTTCTCACACCAGGTTGCCAATGAAAGCGGTTGTTTCCTCCGCGCCCAGCGCAACCTGTTCCACCCTCGGCAGGGCGGCCTCGTAAGCGGCAACATCCGTAGGCTCATGGAGATACAGGGCACTCACGCGGTTCTCCACGCAGACGACGGAGTCCCGACCCTTGACTTCGAACAGGCTGAACGGACCTTCCAATCCCGCGTGCCAGCCAGTCTCGATC
Organism: Saccharopolyspora sp. ID03-671; assembly: GCF_045278815.1. Taxonomy (NCBI): domain Bacteria; kingdom Bacillati; phylum Actinomycetota; class Actinomycetes; order Pseudonocardiales; family Pseudonocardiaceae; genus Saccharopolyspora; species Saccharopolyspora sp. ID03-671. Next base: position 52,456 of record NZ_CP134054.1, on the reverse strand, counting down.
GGAACTACGCGAAGGGTCACATTTGATTGCTCGCTGAGCTTAAGCAGCTCTTTGAGCTGGTCGCTCATCACTTCGGGACCACCGATGTCTTGCCGTAGCGCTGACTCGCCGATGTAGGCGACCAGCTTCGCGGGCTCCTTGCGGGTGAGCGCGTTCCTGCGTCCCAACCTGACCGCCACGCGCATGTCAATCTCTTCCTCGGGCACGCCGCCGGTGGTCATGATCGCGCGGGTGTACTCCGCCGTTTGCAACAGCCCAGGGACCAGCAGGGGCGAAACGCTGGTGATCGACGTCGCGTCGCGCTCGATTTCCAGCAGCGTAGCCATCTGGCGCGGCTGTTCTGGCATCCCAATCGAGAGCCAATGCGGACCGTCCGGCTCCCGCGCAAGTTCCAAGATCTCCTCACGCGCTTCGGCAGGAGCCTGCACAGCCTGCAGGTAGGCGGCTACGTCTTCGAGCTTCGGCGACCGCTCGCCGGTCTCCCACCTCGACACGGTGGTGTGGCTGGTGTCAAGGAGCTCACCAATCGCGCGCAACCCGAGACCGCTTTGCTCCCGGGCCTTGCGGAGCTCAGCACCAAGAGCTCGAGCCTTGGGCGTCGTTCGAACGGTGTTGCCAGCCATGCACCAGAGCATATCCAGCCGCGCACGCACTTGGGGAGATCACCTGATCGCGGCATTGCACCCAGTGTTGCCACCTGTCAACTTTGTAACCGTTACGCGGTTACAGCAATCACGACACGTATATGACCTTGACCACCTGGGGAAGCTATGAGTTACCGCCCGCACCCGTTCACGTGGTGCCCTAGCAATGGTTCGCGGCACGCCACCGCTCAAACGGCACCCCGCGAGGGCGAGCGGTTCGAAACGCTCTGCGGAGAACCAGCGACCGCTGACCGCAGTGACCAGGCTTGGTTCTGGCAAACCTGCGCAGCCTGCGACGCACGCGCACACCACCTCGCCGGACTTCCCATGCCACCTACGCAATCGGCAACTCACCCGGCGCCCCGATGAACTCCCTCGATGCAATCGCGACGGCCCTCTCGGCAGCCATCGCGTTCAGCAGCCACCCGGCCATGCGAGGCACGCCATGATCACCTTCTACGTCCTGTTCGCGATCCTCGTGGTTCTGCCCTGGGCAGCGGTGATCGCAGACCTTTCGCTCGTTCGGCAAAGGCGTGCGACGCGCCGTGCGCGGCGTACGACTCGCCAGATCTGGGCGCGACACCCCGAAGCGCGACCGAGCTGCACGAACGAGCACCTGCCCGCCCCGGAATCACTTCCCCTCGACCGAGGCGGGCAGGCCATGTACTCCACCGCCGGTATCGGCACGCCAAACGAGAAGGGCCGATGAGCACGATCATCCTCGCTCGGCCGAGGCCCGAGTTGTTCGGGCAGTCCCGCCAGATCATCCATGTGTTCCTCGCCGGCCAGCACAACGCCTGCGATCGGCGCCGAGCTCTCTGCGGATTCTCCGCACCCGCAACCCTTCTCTTACCCGTCGCGGAGATTTCCGGCATGGGCTGCGAACTGTGCCTCGCAGCCCTCCCCACCAATCCACATCCCGGCGACGCGACGAGCGCGAACCTGCCGCCCGCTCCCCCGCCGAGCGCCGACGGCACGGCGTATGCCATCGGACTCCGCGGCGAACGCGTGCGACACCGCCTCGCGCCCAACCCTGTGACGACCCGATTCGAGGGACGCGACGCCGTTCTCTGCGCCTGCGGCGTCATCGGCTTCCTCGCACGCGGCACACCACCAACCGGCTACCAACCCTGCCCACAATGCAACCCCGACCGGAGCGCACCGTGAACCACCTCGTCTGGCGACAGTCCGGACTCGACGCCCACAGCCACGCCTACCCCGCCCAAGGCGGGTTCATCCCGAGTGGTGTCTCCTACGCGCCCGAACTTGGCGAGGTCGAATATCGGGTCCCGATCTGCGGATATGCGCATCCGGCCGCATTCGTCATGCCCCACGGTTCAGGCACACCCTGCGATGCATGCCAGCAACTTGTCGAACCGTTCCCGTACCTCGTCGGTACCGTCTCGCTGCCGGCGACATCCGCACCCGGAGAGCTTCACACCGCCAGCTGAGGTCAGCTGGGCAACCAGAGACCGCTCGACCGCCGGAGAGTCCGATTCGGGGCTCCTGGCGTCCCCGGAGTTGGGAGTGCCATCAGTGTGGTGACCACGTCGTCGACCGGCCCGTGGTGTTGCCACAGTGGATCGCCGTGGGGGTAGTCCTCGGCGCGAAACCGCGCGCCGAGGGCCTCGTTCATCGCCCGCACGGTGTAGGTGTCGACCACGCCGCTACGGAAGCGCTCGGCGTGAATCGCCAGGATCTCCCGGCCGTCGGCGTCGGACAGGTGCAGGAAGCGAAATCCGGCGTTGACGCTTCGTCGGATGGCCGCGATGTGCGGTGTTTCGTCGCTGGTGGCTGTGATCGTCACGTCGGTCCCCCGAAGTTGAAGGTGCTTGGACCGCTCCCCCGCCCGGCCGTCCGAGCTCGCGCGGCATGGCAATCACGCTAAACCACCAGCACGGTTAGATCAAGGTTAGTTTGAGGTTAGCCGTGTCGCTAGTAGACATCTAAGGCCGATCTAAGCGACCATGGTCGGGTCCGTGTTCCTCACTTCTGTGGAGGCTGTCGTGCAGCTTCGGAAGCTCTGCAAGGACCCTGAATCGAACCCCGGTGGCTGCCAGACCGTGTACCTGGCTGAGAACGGCATGTTCGCCGTCCAGGGACTCGAGATGGACCCCGAGACCTACGCCAACATGGAAAATGTTCTTCCTGGTGAAGGCGGGGTGCTGATCAAGCCGGAGATCATCCTGGAGGCCGCGCGGCTCTACCAGGAGCGCTCCGCGTGAGCACGACCTCGGACCCGCGGCCGGGCATCGATTCTCTGTGGGATGGGCTGGTCAACTTCAAATACTCGCTGTTCCGGCTGGAAACACTGCAGCAGTACTCCGGTAGCAGCGAGGACGAGGCCATCGCGCAGTGGCGGCGCACCGGCACCATCCCCCTCACCGATGAGCTGCGGCAGTGGTGCGAACGCATCGATCGCCGTGTCAAGGACGGGTGCCGTGCACAACGCGTCCACGTCGTCACCGAACCACTGACCGACTACATGCGCTTCGAGCTGGCCTCCTACGAACCCAACGTGCAGGCCGGTGAAGACGTCCGGGTCATCCCCGTACGCGAGGGGCAGTGGCCCGCTGACGTGCCGTTCGAGTCCGACTTCTGGCTCATCGACTCGCGTCGGCTGTTCTCGATGCGCTACGCACCCGACGGCCAGTGGCTCGGAGCCGAGCTTGTCACCGATCCGCAACAGATCGCCGACGCCTGTGCCATACGCGATGCCGCGCTGACGCAGTCACTACCCTGGCGTGACTACCACCCACGCTGACCACGAGGAGTACGCAGCACCGTGCCGGCCCCGAACACGCCACAACGAGCCCTGCTCGCCCGACGTCTTCGCGAGCTGCGCGCTGCTGCGTTCACCTCCGGCAGCGCCCTGGCCCGCCACCTCGGCTGGCACCAGACCCGTGTCTCGAAACTCGAACAAGGCAATCAGCGACCCACCGACGACGACATCGCCCAGTGGGCCCACGCTGTCCGCGCCACCCAAGAACAGCTCGACGAGCTCTACGAGCTCGCCAGCGCCGCGCGCATCGAGTACGCCACCTTCCAGCACCGATACCGCCAGCACGGCGGCGCCGTTGCCGAACAGGAAACCACCACCCGCGAAGACGCCGCCTCCACCCGCATCGCCGAGTTCCAGCCCGCGATGATCCCCGGACTGCTGCAAACCGCCGCCTACGCCCGCGACGTCCTCACCCGACCATGCGGGCCCGCCTCAGCCGGCGTGAGCCCCGACGAGATCGACCAAATCGTCGGCAAACGCATGGAACGCCAGCAGATCCTCTACCAACCCCAGCAGCAGATCCAGATCATCATGGGCGAAGCAGCCCTGCACACCCGCTTCGGCACAACCGAGACACTCATCGGGCAACTCGACCGGCTCCTCGCACTCACCGGATACCCCCACGTCGACATCGGCGTCGTCCCCTTCAGCGCGGCGATGCCCGTCTTCCCACTCACCAACTTCCTTCTCTACGACGACCACGTCCTCATCGAATCCATCACCGCCCAACAACGCCTTGACTCCCCCGACGACGTCAAGAACTACGAGAGTTACTTCGACGAGCTTCGCGAAACAGCCGTCACCGGACCAGAGCTCGAAGCACTGCTACTGCGCGTCTCCGCCGATCTCCGCGATCAGCTCGTATGACCGGCGCCGGTCGTCGTGGTGGAAGATCGGCGTCGTCACCATGATCTCGCCGGGATCGAACTGCTTGATCAACGCGTCGAGCTTCTGACGCACCGTGTGCGGGGATCCAGCGATCAACCCGCGGGTGTGGTGTTCGACAGTGGCGCGCTCCTCGGACGTGTAGTGCACGTTCGCCGCGTCTTCAGGTGCGGGAAGGCGTATGCGATTTCCCTTCAAGCGGCTCAAGATCTTGAGCCGACTCGGCCCGGCCAACCACTCTGCGCGGGCATCCGAATCGGCGGCGATGACGGAAACACTGACGAGAGATCGCGGGGTCGGCACCGTTTCCGAGGGCCGGAATCCTTCCCGGTAAACCTGGACCAGTTCACCGCCATCCGGGTTCAGGTGATGCGCTACGGCGTAGGGGAGCCCGGCTTTGGCAGCGAGCTCGGCGCTGGCGACACTCGTGCCGAGGATCCACGGTTGTGGACGGTTTCCGATAGCAGGGACCGCCGTCACTGCCCCCGGCTTCAGCTCACACTCGTCGAAGTAGGTAAGCAGCTCATCAAGCTGTTCTGCGAAGCTTCTCTGGCCCTGGCCTGTGCTCCGAATCGCTGACGCCGCACGTGATGGTCCCCCCAGCGCACGGCCGAGGCCGAGATCGATTCGTCCTGGGTAGAGCGCTTCGAGGGTACCGAACTGCTCGGCGATGATCAGGGGTGCATGGTTCGGAAGAAGCACACCGCCGCTCCCCACCCGCATGGAGCGCGTGGCCTCGGCGAGGCGTCCCACCAGGACAGCGGGAGCCGCGCTAGCAACACCACGCATGCTGTGGTGTTCGGGTACCCAGTACCGGTGGTACCCGAGCGTGTCGGCGAGACGTGCCAGATCGACCGTGTTGTGAAGAGCCTGGCGGGCGCTGGCACCTTCGACGATCGGTGCGGTGTCGAGAACTGAGAGGCGGACTCCACCGTCAGTCTCTGACCGTGTCATGGAGTTCCTTCCGGATTGCCCCGCGCGAAGCGAGTTCGTTGCTGAGCTTGATCATCCAGCGGGCACGTCGGCGCCAGCTTCCATCGAAATCGGGCTCGATAACCGGGTAGGGCGGTTCGACGGGAGGGGGCGCCTCCTGCCCCCAGCGTGCCTCGCGCACCGCGATGCGCTTCTGCAGCCCCGCTGCGACGGCCTCGGCCGCGTGTCGTGGGTTTCGTGCATCGTCGCTGGGTGGTGGGCAGTCACGTGCCAGCTCTGCAAGGCCGTCGGTGATCTCCGCTGTTGTTCGTTCGAAATCGGCATCGGGGCGAGGACGGCCACTGTCGCTGGCGTGGTGATCGAGCGCGATGTGTGGAAACTCGCTCGTGAGCGTGCGCCATAGCGGGGTGAGCTGCTGTGTGTAGCGGGCGCGCAGCGCCTTTTCATAGCGTTCCCTGCTCGCGACCACCACGCCGGCCAGAGGCGCGAAGGCCAAGCCCAGCGCGAGGAGAAGCTGCCCACCGAGTTGCCCGATCGAATACAGCGTGCTCATGAAACCCAGATCGAGGTCACGCGTGAAGAGCCGGATGCCGTAGCGAACGAGCGAGATGGCGTTGACTCCGAGGGTCATGCCGGCGCTTCCCACGATCACCAGAGCGAAGGCCGCCCGCGCGAGCGGGTGCTGAAGGCGCGAGAGATAGCCCCCGGCACGGCAGATGCCCAGGAACCAGGCGCTGAGGGAATAGCCGTCCATGGACAGGTAGAACACCGTGCGCTGCCAGGTCTGTTGTCCACGGCCCTGCGCTTCTGGCCAACCCATCAAGACCAGGGCCATGACAGCCAGGGCTACCACGAGCACACCAAATTCGACTCGTGCCGTTCGTACCCGTGTCACCACGGGCCTGCGAGGGTCGGCGAGGGCGAAGAACGCTGCCCACGAGTAGGCCATCACCATCCAGCAGCCGTTGATGATCACCCCCCATGCCGGACCGAAGAGGTCCTCGATGGGTTCGAGTATGGGCGTCTGGATACCGAAGACGGCCGCGAAGGACAGGGCCCACAAGCCCACGACCAGGACGCGGAGGGCGAAATCCTGTCGTCGACGTGTGAGCTGGACGGTCTCCCAGACCGTCACTGCCAGGATCACGACCGCTTTGAACAGGCGCAACGCCATCTCGAAATCCATGATCACTCCTGATCGACGAAACCGAACGCGCCTGCGATACCGCGCTCTTCCGGTGAAACGCCTGGTCGCAGGCCGTTGGGTCTTGGGCGTTCCCTCGCCAGACCGGCCAGAATTCGTGCGCCAACTTCGGCTTCCCACTCGCGCCAGTCCGAGTAGGCACTGTCCGTGCCAAGGTCGGCTCCGCAGGTCAGTGCGTCACCAAAGTCCAAGTGTCGGCGAAGCAGGTGAATGAGCTCATGTGCGATCACGAGGTCGCGTTGTGGTGCAGGAGCTGTCCGTTCGTAGAAGATCGAGTCGACTCGGCTTTGCTGCACCACGTGGCCAATTGAGGTGGTCGCGCCGAGATCGACTCCTTTCACCTTGATGCGCCGGCCTCGGTACGCGCTCAGGCGCTGACACAAGTCGACCGGGTCCCAGGGCGGGCGGACATCCAGCGCGGCAAGCGCGTCTCTGCAGAGGTCTTCGAGTTGGGCCGCGCTCATCGGGCCGGTGAGCGTTGAACTCCAGATTCTGAGGCGGGTCCTGGCCTCCGGCGCCGCCTGCGGGGTGTCCTCGCCGAAGGATGACGGAGCTCGGAGTCCAACGAGGACTCGGCGCAGCTGGTCCCACCGCGGTTCTGGCAATGGGCTGAACACCCTGCACAGGCGATGTTCGTCGAGGCCGCATTCGCGCAAGGCACGCTGGACGACGTGTTCGTAGGCACGGGCTACGGCCGCCGGGTCGGAGCCGAAGAACGCCGGGTCGGTTCCGAAGAATCTCGCTACGGCGCCGAGCAGATCCGGTGTCGCGGGTTCCCCGTGCCGGTGCAAGGCGATCTTGATTTGGCTGACTCCGACGCCCTCTCCTACCTCGGCATCGGTGTATGGACGGCGTCCGGTCTCCGGGTCGAGGACCGTCACGACGTCGAATAGCCAGTTCAGGCGGTCGGTGACTGAGCCGATACTCTCGGCGCTAGTCATCGACTTCCTCCGACTCGTCATCCGAGCGCAAGGCCTCGGCGAGAGCTCGCATCATCCTCGCGCGTTCGCGTGCGGCGGTGACGTTCGTGGCGCCGCGGTGGCCGACATTGGCGACTCCGGACTCGCGCATCGCGCGTTGGAGTTCCTCGGAGGCGGTTCGGAGTTCCTGTTGCGCTGCTCGCTCAGCATCCAGTCTTGCGTTTAGCTCCTGCTCGCGACCGGCGAGCTCGGCTTCTACCTCGGCGGCTACCGCCGGGTCGGTGAAGTAGCCGGTTCGGACGTCAAAGAACCACGCAATGGCCTCAAGCGTTCGAAGCGTTGGATTGGTTTTCACGCCACGGCGCAGCTCCGACAGGTGCGATTCGGACAAGTCGCGCCCGGCTTCCTTGCACGCATTCACGACCTCCCGATTCGTGAACACTCGATCGGGTGAGCCTTTAGGGCGTTGAACCTCGAACAAGCGGTTGAGCCGCTCGCCCACAGTTTTGGGCGGTGTCGTTGACGGCGTTCGCCCTGACTCTTTCGGCATCACAGCTCCCCAGGTCAGCGTTGCTAGGCCAGCATGACACTGCGGGACGATCCTCGCTAGCGATACGTACGTATCGATTGACGGCGGCGCAATTCGGAGTAGCGTAATTCGCATCGGGCAGAAAAAGATCAAAATTCGCTCGTATCGTTCGACACCTCCAGTTGGAGATCAATACACCTGATCCAACATCATTTCTTGACGAGGGGGCTGTTATGAAGAATCCGATCAACCGGTATCCGGAAGTGTTCGCTGAGGGCAAGTGCGCACGGGATCCGTTCTCGGCCGACTGGTTTCACGAGGACGCTCGCGGCGGGCGCGCTGTGGAGCGGCAACGGTCGCGGGCGCAGCAAGCGTGCTCGGGATGCCCGCTTCGGCAGCAATGCCTGGCGATGGCATTGGAGTTCGAGTCAGACGACGGTCATTCATGGGGCATCTGGGGTGGCGTGAGTGCACGCGACCGGCGCGATGTACTGCAGGCACTTGCCGCGTCCGGCATCCCGCGAGCCGCCGTCGACTTCGATCGGCTCGCCGAGAGCGTCGTGGAAGCCAGCGAGGCGGGGCAAGCCCAGGTAACTCCACTGCCCCGGACGAAGCAACAGGAGCCCTTGCAGCTCGTTCGCCGAACCGCGTAACCGGAGAGAACCATGGATACCCTCCGCTGCAGCGTCGAATCGATGTCGACCCGACCTGGCATCTTCATGACGGTCGGTTTGTGGGCATCACTGGGGGCTGGAGCCGCTGCCTGTTCGGCATGGGGAATGCGCCGCTGGATCCCGACGGCACTCAAGCCTTCCCTGCTCGCTGGACTCGTCGTCACCTGCGCCCTCGTCTCGATTGGTGTCCGTGTTCTCTTCGGCGATGACCCGGCTTTGCCAGCGTGGTGGTGGTTGGGAGTAATTGGTGTCGGACTCGGTGCGATCGATCTGCACTGCCACCGCTTGCCTCGACCGTGGGTGCTGACGCTCGCGGCGGGCGGCCTCACGATCTTCACGTTCCTCACGGTCACCGGAACCGGAGGCCTCACGCCGTTGCTGCGAAGTTTCGGCGCGCTGCTGCTCGTCTTGGCGGTAGGAGTTGGGATCTACGCGGCGGCTCCCGGTTGGCTCGGTTTCGGTGACGTGACCTTGCTGAGCGCGTTGGCCTCGTTCTGGGGCTGGCTGGGGTGGCGCACCGTGCTCTGGGGCTTGTTCCTGTCCCTGTTGGTGCTGGGTGGCGTGGCCGCCGTTGCGTGGTTGCTCGGTCGGCGTGACGAGGGAAGTCGCATCGCCGCTGGTCCCAGCATTGTTCTCGGTGGCTGGATCGCCATCGTCAGCTATTCATGAGGAGAGACTCTGATGTCCCGAATGAGTTCACAGGCCCTGGTGATCGCCGGTTGCGTTGCCGGTGCGGTGGCGGGTGCGTGCTCGTCGACGCCACCCGCCGCGCCGCCAGCGGGCGAGATCGCGGCGCCCCCGGCTCAGCCATCGGAGAATGCTGCGATCGAAGGGGTGTACCGGGAGTTCTGGTCGGTGTCGTGGGTGTCGAGTGCGGAGCCGGATCAGGGTTGGGAGCAGCGGCTGCGGGCGGTGGCAACAGCTGAGTTGTCCGAGCAGGTGGCCACTCGTGCCCGGCAGCAGCGGACCCAGGGGGTTCGGCTCTACGGCGCCGTCACGCCGCGGATCACCGGTGCACGTCTCGAGGGAGATCGCGCGGTGGTCACCGATTGCCAGGACGGTAGCCAGGCCGGGTTGGCTGATTCCGCCACGGGACAGCCCCGCAACGTCGGCCCGTCGCGCAATGCGGTCTCGGCGACCATGGCACGCGAGGCGGGTGGCTGGCGGGTAGCGAAGATCGAATACCCGGGTGGTGGGTGCTGATGCTTGCGCGTCACGTCCCGGTGGTCGCCGTCTGCGGCGCCGTGGTGCTGTGCGTGGGGTTGAGTCCGTTGGGGTCTGCGCAGGAGGGCGGAGTCGAGGTGACTCCTGGCGATTTCGGAGGCTTGTATTCCTCCCCCTCGATCGAGATGGGTGCGACCAGCCCAGGCAGTTCCGGCAGCAGCTCGGGTGGTTCGTCAGGGGATTCCTCGTCTGGTTCAGCCTCGGGTGGGTCCTCGGGCGGATCGCATCGTCCGTCTGGTCCGCCGGTCGTTCCGTTGTGCCCGACGATCATGTGCGACTCCCCCACCTCAGATGATCCGGCGCTCATGCTGAGTACCGGCCCCTTGTCGTGGTGGTGTTTTGGCCCGTTAGACGAAGGGCAGTGCCCGTCGGGCGAACCTCGGCCTGGACCAGCGCCTCCAGAAGCCGCAGCTGGGCCGCCGGATCCCGCGGTACTCGCCCAGCAAGCACTCCAGCAGCTTCGTCTCCCGCTACCGGTGCCGCAGCACTCGCCGGACCTGCGTCTGCAGGACGGTCAGGCGGCGACCGTGGTCGGTGAGTTCACCTGGTTTTGGACCGATCCCAGCGCCTGGCGCCCACAACGCCAACGCGTTGAGGCCGGTCCGGTGTGGGCCGAGGTCACCGCTACACCTGTCCAGTTGGCGATGGAACCGGGCAATGGCACCGCCCCCGTTCACTGTGCGGGTCCCGGGACGCCCTACGACCGGTCGTATGGATTGCATTCCCCGTCGCCTGACTGCGATGTCGTGTACCAGGACCCCTCGACGGGGCCGGTGGCGGCGCAGTGGTCCATCACCTGGGAGGTGACCTGGGAGGGCTGGACCGGAACCTCCCCGGCCGGTGGTGTTCTGCCGCCGATGACATCTCGTGCTCAAACCCAGCTTGTGATCGCCGAGGCGCAAGCCCTCCGCACTCAATAAGCGCGTTTGTTGATTTTCATTTCTTCTCTTCTTTGATCTCGTTTTCTATTCCGTTGTGGGGAGACGTCTATGTCTAATCCGGGTCTTTCTGAGCTGACGGCCTCGTCGGATGTGCGAGGCGATGTTCATCGTTCCCGTGGCCCGCGTGTCCCTCGTCGCAGGCGATGGTGGATGTTGGGCCTGTCGGTCGGGTTGGTCGCAGGTTCCGTGGCCGGCGTCGTCGCGCTCGTGGCCGGAGCGCACGATCGCGAGCCTGTGCTGGTTCTAAACAGGGACATCGCCTGGTCCGAGCGCATTTCGCGGGCGGACTTGACCACTGTGGAGCTTCCGCCGGATGCGGCGCGGTTCACGGTGTCCAGGGCACGCTTGGGCGAGGTTGCTGGCAAGGTCGCGGCAACGAATCTGCGTGCCGGCGAGTTGCTCACCCCACGGGACCTCACAACGCAGGTCGTTCCGGGCCCCGGGCAAGTCGTGGTCGGTCTTCGGCTGGAGCCCGGCCGGTACCCCTCGGCGAGACTTGATCCCAATACCCCGGTGGAAGTTACTGCGCTGTCGCCGTCGTCGAGTCCGACAGTCGAGGCTGGTCCTGCGGCGTCGGGCTTTCGTGCCCGTGTGGTTCGGATGGCGCCGCCGGATGCCGAAGGGGCGGTCGTGGTCGATCTGCTTCTTCCTGACTACGCCGCCCATCAAGCCACTTCGGCCGCAGCGACCGGCGCGGTCGTGACGGTTCTCGGTCCGGATCACTAGCGACCCATCCATATCTCGTTGAAAGGAGCGTGAGCGCAATGGCTTTGGTGACGGTGCTGTCGGCGAAGGGTTCGCCGGGCGTGACCACGGGAATCGCGGCACTGGCCATGGTGTGGCCCCACGCGCTGCTCGTGGTTGATGCCGATCCTGCGGGAGGCGATCTGCTGCCCGGCTGGGCGGGACAGTGGTGGGTCGATGGCCGGCTCGCCTCCGACCGCAGCGTGTTGAGTTTCGCCTCGTCGACTCGGCACCTCGAATCGGTCCCGGCCGAAGGCTTGGCCGGACACGCACAAGAGATCCCCGATACCCACGGTCTGCGGCTGCTGGCCGGGGTCCACGGCCCCGTCCAGGCTGGCGCGATCGGCTCCGATGGGTGGAAACGGCTGGCCAGCGCACTACGGGACCTCAGCGAGAGCGGTCCGGATGTGCTGGTGGACGCCGGTCGGTGGAGTCCCGCCACTCCGTGGCCGCTGGTGGCCGAGGCCGATCTCGTCCTGGTCGGGGTGCGCCCGACGCTGCGGCACATCGTCGCAGCCGACCGGCTGGTCGCGGTCCTACGTAACCTGGTTCCCTCCCCACGGTTGGGCGCGGCGGTGTCGGCGTCCACCAGCCGTCAGGCAGACGATGCCGCCCGCGCCTTGGGCATCCCCGTCGGGATCGAACTCCCTGATGACCCCGCCGCCGCATCGGCGCTCTGCGACGGCGGTACGCCCTGCCTGCAACCGCGCCGTTCAGCGTTGCTGCGCACGAGCCGTAAAGCGGCGCGCCGCCTGCACAGCCAACTCGCCGGCCCCAGGCAGATCTCCTCCGCTCCGGCCAGCGGCGAGGGACAGGAGCAGGTGGCATGACCTCCCAGATCAGCACGCCGAATTATCCCGCCGACGAGCACGGCCCCGTCCCGGACGCGGACACGGTGGCGCAGCTGCGGGCGCGCGTGGCCGAACGCCTTGCGCCCGGAGACGATCGCGCCCGGCAGCGGTCGTTGGTCGCCGCCGAGATCACCGCGTGGACTCTGCACCGCGCAGCCCAGGGTGATCAGCCGATGTCGGAGATCGCCGAGAAACGGCTCACCGAGGCCGTCCTGGCGGCGCTGTCCGGGTTGGGTGATCTACAGCCGCTGCTGGAGCGCGAGGACGTCGAGAACATCCACATTCACGGCTACGACCGGGTGTGGCTCGAATGCGCCGATGGAAGCGTACAGGCCTGGCCGCATCCGGTCGGGCGATCGGATGCGGACTTGTTGGCGCAGTTGGAGTCGATGTTCGCGCGGTTGGGACAGACCAGCCGGGAGTTCTCGCCGGCGCACCCGATGGGCAATCTCCGCCTGTCGGCCGGTGGACCGTTGGGGGCTCGGTTGGCGGCGGTGCGCGAGGTCGCCGACCGGCCGCGAATCGCGATCCGACGCCACCGACTCGCCCACGCCACGCTGGACGATCTCCACCAACGCGGCACCGTCAACGACCAGGTCCGCGATTTCTTGCACGCCGCTGTGCGAGCCGGGCTCAACCTGCTCGTCACCGGTGGGCCGGCGGCCGGTAAGACGACGCTGCTGCGTTCGCTGTGCCACGCCGTTCCCGACCACGAGCACGTGGTGACCGTTGAGGACGACTACGAGCTCGGGCTGCACCTGAACCCGGTCGAGCATCCGCTGGTGACAGCCCTGGAAGCGCGCACGCCCAATGCCGAGGGCGCCGGCGAAATCACCTTGGATGACCTGCTCAAACAAACCCTGCGGCATTCGCCTTCGCGGGTGGTCGTCGGGGAGGTTCGGGGTGGCGAGATCACCTCACTGTTACGGGCGTTGGGCAACGGAGCCGCCGGGGGCATGGGAACGCTGCACGCCACCTCGGCCCGGGCGGTGCCCGATCGCATCGCCGCGCTCGGACAACTCGCGCACCCGCCGCTGAGTGTTGCCGCGGCTCATCGCTGGACGGCCTCGGCACTGGACCTGATCGTGCACGTGACCCGCCGCGACAGCGCGGGTTCGCGTGAGCGGGTCGTCACCGAGATTTGCGAGGTCGGGCCGGTCGGTGATGCCGGGACACCCGATCTGATCCCGCTGTTCGGCCCGCACCCGAGCAACGGGCGCATCGCTGCCGTGTACCCGCCCAGTGAGCCGCTACGCGCCCGGCTTCATCAGCACGGGTTTGACCCACGTTCGTTGCAGCGCAACGACATCAACAAGGTTACCGATCCTCGACAAGGGGTTGCATCGTGATCACCACAATGTCAGTCGCGCTCGGGTTTTTCCTGGGCCTCGGTCTGCTTCTCAGTGTTCTGTTCTTCCGTCCGCCGCGACCTCCCACGAGGCCCTCGCGGACGAGCGCGGTGTTGGCGGGGATGGAGCGGTGGCGGCGGCGTGGGTTGATCGCGTCGTTGGCCGCTGGCGTGACGTGGTGGGCCACGGGCTGGCCCGTAGCCGCTGCCGCCGCTGTGCTCGCGGTCCTGGTGGTGCCGGCGTTGCTGGCGCCCCGGCAGGTACGCGACGACATCGCGTTGCACGAGGCGGTGGCGACGTGGACGCGGCGCTTGGGTGATCTGCTGGCCTCCGGAGCGGGTGGCTTGCACCAGGCAGTGGCGCGCTCAGCCGACACCGCACCGGCTCTGCTGGCCCCTGCTGTGGCCCGGCTGGCCGAGGCCATGCGCACCGAGGGCACGGAACCAGCGCTGCGGGCCTTCGCCGCGGAGTTGTCCCACCCCGCAGTCGACGAGGTTGTGCTCGCCCTGCTGCTGCGGGTGCGCGCGGGTGGACGCGGTGTGGTCGAGATCTTGCAAGGGCAGGCGGCCAGCCTGACCGCGCGGGCCGCCAGCGCGCGCGAGGTAGAAGCCGACCGCGCCAAGCCCCGGACCACGGTACGCACGCTGATCGGCATCACCACGGTCATGCTCGTCGGATTGGTGGTCTTCGCCCGGGAATACCTCGATCCGATCGGTACCCCGCTGGGCCAAGGCGTGCTCGCCGTGGTCGTGGCGATCTTCGCCGGCGCGCTCTGGCACATGCACCGCCTGTCCACCCCGCGCGCTGCGACTCGCTACCTGCGAGGAGGCGCGTCATGACTCCCACGCTCCCGCTGGCCGCCCTGATCGGAGGCCTGCTCGGGATCGGTCTCGCCGCCGGTGTTCGCGGCATGGCCGGCCCGGCACCGATGGGGTTGCAGGCCGCACTGCACCGCCTGAACCACTCCACAACCGCACACGACGGACGTCTGGACCGGCTGGTCCAGAAGGCACAGCACGCCGGTCACCCGTGGCTGGCCATTCCCGAAGCTGACCTCGATCTGCTGGAGCGAACACCACAGTCCTACGTGTCCAGTCGGATCAAGTGGGCCCTGTGCTGCGGGCTCGCGGGAATGGTTCTCGCGACTGTGTTTGTGGCTGCCGGGACCGTGCAGGTCATCGTCGCGCCGGTCGTGGTTGCGGGCGCCGGGGCGTGGGTGCCGGTGTGGCGCACGCGCGATGCCGCGCGCCACGCGCGCAGTGATGCCCGCCGGGTGCTCGCGGTCTACCTGGACCTCGTAGCCCAAGAACGCGCCGCTGGCCAAGCACCGGGACCGGCGCTGCGCGAGGCCGCCGCGCTCGCAGACCACCCGCTCCTGCAGCGACTCCACCGCACGCTGGTCAGAGCCGAAAACCACGGGTACTCGCCCTGGGACGCGCTGCGCGGCCTCGGTGAACAGATCCGCCTGGACGAGCTCGTGACGGTCGCCGATCTGGCGGCGACCGCTGCTGATGGCGCCGCGATCTACGCCAGCCTCACCGCGCAGGCCGCGAGCCTGCGTGCCACGACCACCACCGAAGACAAGACCGAGGCCAACGCACGCACCGAGCGCCTCACGCTGCCGGTCACCGCGCTGATGGCCGGGTTCCTTCTGCTGGCCCTCTACCCCACCGTCGCGCGGTTGCTCATCGGCTAACCGCACACCCCACGGAAAATCCCTACCAGTATTGAGAGGTTGTCATGATCAGCACGATTCGCGCCCAGGTGACCGTCATGGTGATGCTCGTCGTGGCCTGGTTCGCCACCAGTGCCACCGCGCTCGTCCGACTCGTCGAGAGGATTCCTTTCGACGACCGAGGTTCGGAAAGCACCGAAAAGGCCGTGTTGACCGCGATTGCGTTGGCCGCGGCACTCGGCCTCGGAGCTGCGATCACCGCCGTGGTGCAGAAGTACCAAGCCCAAATCCACTGACCCCGGGCGAGGTGATCTCTGATGTCTACTCACTCCCGACGACGTGTACGGGTGGCCGGGTTCGAGACGGGGTCGGCTGCCGTGGAGTTGGCGGTGCTGGCACCCATGGTGTTGCTCGTCCTGCTCACGGTGGTGCAGGCCGGGTTGTGGTGGCATACCCGCACGGTCTGCTCCGCTGCCGCACAGCACGGCGTCCAGGTAGCGCGCACGCTGCACGGCACCACCGCTGACGCCCAGTCCGCCGCGGCGTCGTTCCTGGCCGAGGGCTCCGGGCTCGTGACACAGCCCCTGGTGAGCGCGCAGGTCACCGGGACGCGGGTCACGGTGCGGGTAACCGGGAAGGCGCCCCGTCTGCTCCCGGTTCCGGGGTTGGGCACGGTCACGCAGGTTGCTGAAGCCAGCAAGGAACGCTTCACCACCCCTGGGGATGCGCCATGAAACCCGATCCGCGTGAGGATGGTTCGGCGAGCGTCGAAGTCGCTGTGCTCACTCCGTTGCTGTTGGCGGTGCTCGTCGTGGTCATCGCCGCCGGCCGCGTCGTCACCGCCCACCACGCACTGGAGCACGCGGCCACCACGGCCGCCCGTGCGGCGTCGCTGGCCCGCACCCCCAGTGGAGCGGAAAGCGCGGCCACCGCGACCGGGCTGCAGGTCCTGCACGAGCAGCACCTGGCGTGTACCGACCTCGCCCACGACCTCGACAGCAGTGGCCTGGCCACCCGGGCGGGCACGACCGGCGTGGTCACGGTCGGGCTGCGGTGCAGCGTGTCGCTGGCGGACTTGACCGGGTTGTCCGGACTGCCCGGTGCGGTTCCGCTGAGTGCGGAGTTTTCCAGCCCGGTCGACCCGTTCCGGGGGCGAACATGACCGTCGCGATGCGCAGGCGTGACGACGGGTCGGTGAGTGTGCTCGTCGCTGTCCTGGTGCCCTGTCTGTTGCTGCTGTGCGCGTTGCTCGTCGACGGTGCCGACCGGCTTCGGGTGCGAGCCCGGGCCGACGCGGTCGCCGCCGAGACCGCGCGCAGCGCACTCACCGCGCTCGACACGCGCCACACCACCGTCACGCTCGACCCAGCGCAGGCCACCTCGGCGGCACGGCGCTACCTCGCGGCCACCGGCCACACCGGAACCGTCTCGCTGCAGGGCCCGTCGAGTGTGGCAGTCACGGTGACCTACACCGAATCAGCCGTGATCGGGCTGCTCTGGGACGTCCACACGGTCACCGGCCACGCAACCGCATCGCTGCAAACCGGTGAAGGCGGGCGGTCATGAACCCGGCGGGCGAGGTGCGTACGCGGCTGCTGGCCTGTGCCGCGATCACCGGGCTCGCGGCGCTGCTGGTCGGGCTGCCGGTCGCGTTGTGGGCGCTGGCCGAGGTCGCGCCGCTGCCCACCATGCCCTGGCCGGTCCCAGAGTTCTCACCGTGGGCAGCGCCGCTGCCGGTTCAGCTCGGAAACTGGGCCGAACACCTCGTGGAGACGCTGCGCTTCGAGCTCAACGCCTCCCGATGTGCCCTGCTCGCGGTCTTGCTGACTGGGTGGGCGAGCTGGGTACTTCTGCTGGCATGGACCGCAGGCGACCTCGTGCGCCTCCTGGTGCACGGACGTTCGCGTCCCGTTCGCCGTGGCACGCCCCGGGCCTGGCTCACCGCCGTCATCACCTGGGCGGTGCTGTCGCTGTTCCCGGCAACGCTGTCAGCGGCCCCCGCCGCCCCACCTGCGAGTGTCACGGCCCTGATGCCACCCCCAGAGGGTGTCGCCGCCACCCCCGAATTCCACGGCGACACCCGGGTGGGGCCGGGCGGGTACCCCGACCCGCCGCCCGGCCCCACCATGACCTCCCCAGGCCACCCGGGCTACACCGTGGTCCGTGGCGACACGCTATGGGATCTCGCCGAGCGCTACCTGGGCAACCCGCACCGCTGGACCCAGCTACGCGACTTCAACCACGACCTCCTCCAGGGCACAGACCAGCTGGAAACCGGGTGGGTGCTGCGCATGCCCGCCGATGCCGCACTGCCGACCCCGGCCGGCGTTCCCGCGACCGCGCGGTGGATCACCACCGAGCCCGGTGACACCCTGGCCACGCTCGCCGCACGTGAACTCGGCTCACCAGACCAGTGGCCGGTGCTGTTCGCCCTCAACGTCGACCAACCACAACCCGACGGGCGCGTACTGCGCGACCCCCACCACCTCTTCCCCGGCTGGTACCTCGCACTACCCGCCCCACCCCCGACCGCCCCGGCGCCCGAGGCTGTCTCGCCTGCACCGGTGGTCCCGCCGCAGGTTTCATCACCTCCGCCGGAACCAGTGGTCACCGACACCGGCGAGATTCAGCTCGGCGCGAGGACGTTCCTCGGTGCCGCCACGCTCGCCGCGGTCAGCGCCGCGCTCGTGCTCGCACGACGCCGGCACCGCCGACACCACCTTCCCGGTCACCGCACCACCGTCGACTACCCGATCGCTCCCGCCGTCTACGCGCTCAAACGCGCCCACACCACCATCACCACGCACGCCTCCGACGACGAACCAGGAGCGCCACCACGCGAGCACCCGGCCACACGCAACGAGCAGCCCGGCACGAGTGATCTGCGGCTGGACATCGGCGTCGTCGACGGCCAGACCCGACGCCTCGATCTCACCGCCGCCCGGCGGGTCGCCGTCACCGGACCGGGTGGGCCCGATGCGGTGCGAGCGATGCTCGTCAACCTGGCGCTTCACCCCCAACGCCCCTGCCTCAGCGTGCACACCGCCGTCATCGCCGCCCTGTTTCCCGGTGGGGCGCCACCCGAACTGGACCGCTGGCACCGGGTCACTGACCTGCGGACCACGCAGCCGGGCCAACTCGGCGACGTGCTCGTCGCCTACCCCTCCGCCCTCGCCGACGACGCGATCCCGGCTGTCGAGGGCGTCACCGTCCTCAGCCTGGGGCCATCACCGGCGAGTACCCAGCTGGCGGTGGAGGACACCGGCGTCGTGAGCGGCGCGAGCCAGGAGGTGTCCTCGCTCATCGGCACCCGCCTGTTCACCGCGGATGAGGCGACAGCTCGTGATCTGCTCAGCCTCGGGCGCGCTCCCCAGCACCACGACACCGCACCCTCGCCGCCGGCCGCGCAACGCACCGAAGCTGCTCCTGCGGCACCGGTTGAGCTCGTCGCGGCGCGCGAGCCCGGTGTGCCGTTGTCGCTGCACGTCTTCGGCCCGGTTCGCCTGCTGTGGACATCGCCGGACGGTGAGACCCGGGCCATCACCGAGTACTTCACGCCACGGTTGCTGGAGCTGCTGGCCTACCTCGCGGTCTATCCCGACGTCACGCGCGATACCGCGATCGCCGACCTGTGGCAGCACGCGCCCTCGAATCGGCCCACCAACGCGCTCAACACCACACTTTCCCGGCTGCGCACCGCGCTGAAGGCCGCCACACACGGCGCGGTAACCGACGTCCTCGACACCCGCCACCGGCGACTACGCCTGGACCCAGCCCGGGTCGACACCGACTACGCCGCCTTCACCGATGCCGAGCGCACCAGCCACGACACCACCACGGACTCGCTGCGACTTCGCGCGCACCAGGCGGTGGTGGAACTGTATCAAGGCGAGCTCGCCGCCGGCATCGACAACGAATGGATCCAGGCACCCCGCTTCGCCGCGCTGCGCACCGCGATCAACGCTGTCAGTGCCCTGGCCCGGCACCATTCCCCCACCGACCCGGAACGCACCTTGCGGCTGCTGGAAACAGCGACCGACTTCGATCCGGCCAACGAACACCTCTACCGCGACATCATGCGTCTGCACGCCCGCCTCGGTGACCAGCGCGATCCCCGCGACCCTCGACCTACTGACACAACGGCTCCGCGATATCGACACCGAGCCCTCCCCCGACACCCTCGCACTCGCCGCAGCACTCCAGCACCCCGACTCCCATTCCCCTGCGACGAAAGGAGAATCCGCGCGATCGGGCGGTCTTCACTCATCCGCACCGAAGCACCATTGACACCTCCGCACCCCGCGAGCGTCCATTAGACGGACCACACGTTCGCCCGTTATTCGAGGAGACACACAATGTCGACACCAGACCCGAAAAGCCGACAAGCCCGCACCGCCCCGAGAATGCCTCAGCCGACCGCGGTCTCCGAGGTCGTCTCATTCGCCCAGCATCGCGTGGCCTTCACCCTGGGGCCACAGCCGCCGATGAGGATGCCCGCCGAGGAAGGCGGAATCGTCATTACCCATGTCGAGTCGCGCCCCGATGGCGGACTCGCCAGTTTCAGCGGTGGCTGGAAACGCCAGTTGCGCGCCGGTGCGGTCCCGGACTCAACGCTGGTGCTGCAACTACGCGGCCCCGCCACCGACGATGACGACCACGTCGATGTGTGGCTGTGGATCGCTCGAAACCGGCGGTTCTTTCTCCTCGGCTGCTGGAAGAACTCCGGCCCCGGATGGCCGCAGCTGGCCGCGCCGCTCATTCACGCCGCACACCGCCCCAGCAGCGGCACCATGCGGCGCATCGCCTGACCACGCCCGCAACCCGCAGACCGAAACCGACAGCCGCATTGGAGGTGCCGATGGGGGATCCACTCGTGGATCCGCTGGGGGTGGCGCCCACAACCCCACCAGGGGGCGCCACCCCCACGCAGGTCAGCGCCCAACCAGGGGGTTCCGCTGGTCTCCCCAACTGGCTTGCCGCGCAAGCCGGAAAGCACATCGGCCGGCCAGCCATGCCCACGGGCACAGCAACAGCTGAGCAGCCGGTAGCTCACTGACGCAGGTCCGGGCAGCAGCCCACACCGTAATTCAATTCTTTTACTGCAATTCTTTAACCCATTCCTTATTGGGCTTCCCTGGCCCCCAATTCGACTTGGCCGGCCACTGATTCGCAGCCACCAAAAGCAATTCAAATAAACCACAATCAGCCGCCCATAAATCCCCGGAATTTCCCTGGAAAATCCGGGTTTTAGTGTTGCGCGCGGCGCGGGATCGAGTTAATTTATATGTGTCGCCGGGAACGGAACACAACCACCGAATTCCACCCCTGGCGCGAGCCATGTCAAAATCCGAATGATTGGGGAAACGCATGTGCCACGCCGACACCATC
This sequence comes from Saccharopolyspora sp. ID03-671, assembly GCF_045278815.1. Lineage (NCBI taxonomy): Bacteria > Bacillati > Actinomycetota > Actinomycetes > Pseudonocardiales > Pseudonocardiaceae > Saccharopolyspora > Saccharopolyspora sp. ID03-671. The sequence continues at coordinate 31,713 of NZ_CP134054.1, read as the reverse complement.
ACGAACAACGACGGCACCACCACCGCGTTTTGCTACTGCGGCTGGTCCCAGAACTGCGCCACGCTGGAAATCGCCGAAACGGCCGCCGAACAGCACCAGAACCGCCAGGACGACGACAGCGACAGCCAGGACTGACCACCGATCAGTCACCCTCTTTCGACACCGCGCCCGCATCACCGCGCACCACTTTCTGACTTGCCGGGGTCGCGTCACTGAATTTCGCTGAATACGCGCCGCACCCTGACACGCCCCGGCCTTTTTCCGGATTCACTTCCCGCTGATTGCGTGGAACATTCCGCCGTTGTCACTGGCGTGAGCCATGTTCATTTTTAGGAGTCTGCCGTGCCCGCTGCCGTGGCCACCACCGCGAAACCGAAACCCAAAGCCACGACCACCGACAACACCGACACACTTGCCATGGTCACACCGCCCGGCGGGCGCCTACCCAATGGTGAATTGCGGCGCATGGTTGCGCGCTGGCTTGCCGATCACCCCGGAACCGACGTGACGGCGCGCGACATCGCGGCGGACCTGGTCCGTTCGTCCGGTGCGGTCGGAAACGCGTTGCGAACCCTGGTTAATCACGGCACAGCCGACCAAACCAGTACCACCCCACTGCGTTTCCGGGCCAACGAATCCACCGAGTCAGCCGCCGGGCCCACGGCATCCCCACCCCCGGCAGCAGCCACCCCCAAGAAATCCACACCAGCCAAACCCGCCAAGTCGAAAACCGCGCCGAAAAAGGAAAAGCCGGTCACCGGTCCGGTCAGGCGCCCGAACGGGCAGCCCTACCACCCCCGGAAACTGGCCGGGCTAGCGGACGTGACCGCGTTGCGCAAGCTGCGCGACGCGGGGATTCCCGCGCTGATGTACGGACCACCCGGCACCGGGAAAACCTCAGTGATCGAAGCGGCGTTTCCCGACTTGATCACCATCCCCGGCGATGGTGACACCACCGTGGCCGACATCGCCGGAGAATACACCCAAACACCCGACCGCAGTTACGTTTTCGTACACGGTCCGCTGGTGACCGCGATGCGTGAGGGTCGATGCCTGTTCATCGATGACGCAACATTGATCCCGCCCACGGTGCTGGCGGTGGTCTACCCCGCCATGGACGGGCGGAAAGAATTCACCGTCAAGGCCAACGGTGGCGAAATCGTCCGCGCCGCACCGGGTTTCTATGTTGTGGCCGGTCATAACCCGGGCGTGCACGGCGCAGTGTTGACCGATGCGCTCGCCTCCCGGTTTTCCGCGCAGATCCAGGTGTCCACCGATTTCGATCTTGCCAAGCAACTCGGGATCGACTCCCGTGCGATCCGGGTGGCGAGCAATCTCGCAACCCGCCGGGGAACCGGTGACGTCACCTGGGCGCCGCAACTGCGTGAACTGATCGCGTTTCAGAAGATCGCCGCTGTTCTTGGCACCGATGCCGCTGCCAGGAACCTGATTGGGATCGCACCGGAAGACGACCGCGACACCGTGGCCAAGCTCGTGCGTGACCTTTTCAAAGTCAGCGCCGAGCCGCTGGCACTCGGCAACCAGATCTGACCGGTTTCTCGCGGATTCCAGAAAGGACAGTCAGCAATGACGACACATGTGGCCCATGCCGACACCGCTCCCCTCACATCCATTGACACGGCCGAGACCGCGTGGCGGGAGTTGTCCGCAGCACTCACCGATGAGGCGCCCGACCTAGCCGGACGTGACGACCTGGTGGTCACGATCGCCCCCGGTGCCGGTGGCGGCGCGCCCGGTCAGTTCGTGCCGCACCAGGCCACCATCGAACTTGACGGCACGCACCTGGGCGAAGTCGACCCCGCGACGGTCTCACCGGCCATCGAAGCCGACCGGGCACGGTACCCGGTGGCCTGGGGCGTGTTCACCCATGAGTGCGCGCACGCGGCACACAGCCGATGGGACCCACCGGAGAACGCACCGCCGAACGTCGCCGACGCCGCGATCAACCTGGAAGAATCGCGGATCGAGGCCGCCCACCTGCGCCGCCGCCCCGACGACCGGTCGTGGCTACGCGCCGCAGCCACGAAACTCATTCTCGATGAAATCCGGGCCACCAGCGAGGACCGCTCCAGCGCGGCACACACCGCTGCCTTGCTGCTGGCGCGGGCGGATGCCGGGGTCCTCGACTGGCACGAGCTCGGAACTCTCACCGCCAAACTTAGAGAGGTTCTCGGCACCGACACCTTGAAGCAGTTGCGCGAGATCTGGCACGAAGCGCACCACACCGCCGATGACGACTCCGCAGCCATGATGGAACTCGGGCGTCGCTGGTGCGCGGCGCTGGGCACCGACCCCGACGCCACACCACCGAAACCGGGCACCACCAACCCGGATGGCACGCCGACCCCACTGGCGAAATCCGTCACAGCAGCCCTCACGGCAATCGACAACAACACCGCCTCTCTCCTGCCGGTTGATCCCACAGCCGAGAAGGCCCGCGCCAAACGAGCCGAGCAACACTCACAGCAGACAGCGTTGCTCACCGCGGCCCAAGTCTTTTCCCACTCACCGGGTAGTAAGCGTTCCTCGGTATCCGGAACCCGCGCGCCGACGGTCGCGGAGCGCCAGGCCGCCCGGAAACTGGCCCGGTCGCTGAGTATCGCCGGAATCCGGGACCGGGTGACCGTCAAGACGACCTCGGCCACCCCGCCCGGCCGGTTGCGGATGCGCGGTGCACTGGCAGCGGACGCCCAACGCGCGGCCGGAGCCATGCCCACGGCCGAGCCCTTCACCCGGATCAGCCGCCAGACGACACCGGCGCCACCCTTGCGACTCGGAATCGCCTGTGACGTATCCGGCTCGATGCGTCGCTTCGCCAAACCGGTCGCGAGTGCCGCGTGGATCCTCGCCCACGCCGCGCGCCATGCCCAGGTCGATGCACGCACCGCCACTGTGATCTTCGGTGCTGACGTTCAGCCCATCACCTACCCCGGCGCAGCCCCGGCGAAAGTGACCGATTTCAAGTGTGGTGGCGGCTGGGAGGACATTCCCGGCGCCCTTGCCGCCCTGGACGGCGCACTCGGCCTCGCCACCCCCGGCGCCGCGCGGCTCATCGTGATCGTCTCCGACGGAAAGTTCTGCCCCAAGCCCCACAAGCAAGCCCAGCAGCTCCACGACCGGTTGCGCGCCCATGGGTGCGGCGTGCTGTGGCTGGTGCCGAATCTCAAAGACAGCACACCCCTGCACGGGGGCACCGTCCTCGAGCTCGCCGACCCAGCATCAGCCGCGCAGGCCATTGGCCGTAGCGCCACGCAGGCGCTACGAGCCGCCCACTAGATAACGCCGCTGCCGGACACAGAACCCGCAGCGGGTCACCGAGGAGATCCATCGAGGAGATCGCTATGCACCACAACGTCACGACCCTTGACGAGACCATCGGGCAGGACCCGGACCGCTACAGCTACCAGGCCACCGTCGAAGCGGGCGGGAACATCATCCGCGCCAGGGTCGTTCGCGGCCCCGACGTGCACCAGAGCCGCGCCACCGTCGAAGTGCTGGCCACTCCACGGAGGTGGTCTCAGGTCACCACGCAGAGCCCCAGTAGATGGTTCGCCAAGACCTCACCGCCCAACAGGCCCGGACTCAACCCGTCCATCGAGCTGCGCCCCGTCGTCACCAATCTGATCAACCGGGCCATCAACATCCTCGGCTTGTAACCCATCCCACGCGGCACACCGACAACGCCGCGCGCGGTTCCCGCCACGCTCGGCACGCCGCGACACGGGACGGTCGAGACAAGTGAAAACGCTTGACTCCTCACAAGAGGAGAGCGTCCATAGTCATGTAGCCGCGAACGAACCGGCAGCGCGCGCCGGGGCTACACCGCCCTCCGGAGGGCATGACCCACAACCCCAATAACACCGGGAGACCGTCATGCCCAGCACCACCCAACACAACACCACCAGCCCAGTTCGCACCGACACCGAATCCAAGGCGTGGGCCGCACTGCACGCCCACCCCGGATCCACCACCGCTGAGATCGCCCAGCACGCCGGGATAGGCCGGTCCACCGCAGGCAAGATCCTCGCCGCGTGGTCGCGCTCCGGCAGCATCACCCGCACCCCCGGCGCCAGCACCGGATCGCGGCGCCTGCCCGACCGCTTCTCCCCGGCCACGACCCCGGAACCGGCAGCGAAGGCCACACGCGCGAAAACGGAGACCCCACAGGTGAAATCCGACCCGAAGCCGGGCCACTCCGCCGCACAGCCTTCACTGGGCACGCGATCGACCACCCCCACTGCCACCACCGAAAGAAGTGACGCGGCCGTGCCGTCCGAGAAGCGCCTGGCCAAGGGCGAGCTGCGGGGACTGGTCGAGGACTACCTGGCTGAGCATCCCGGTGAGGAGTTCAGCCCGGGCCAGATCGCCAAGGCCCTCGACCGGTCGGCCGGTGCGATCAACAACGCGCTGCACAAGCTCTCCAACGACGGCTACGCCCGCCAGACCCAGGACTCCCCCAAGCGCTTCACCACCGGCGAGTCCTAGGACACCGGGTGCCGCCTCGCCCCGGGCCCGCCCGTCACCCAGCCGGCCCGGGCGAGGCGGCCGGCGCGAGCTGGACCACGACTTTGAAGGAAAGAGCTATGCGGATCTTCTTCGATTGCAACCAGAATAAGCAGGATTTGCGGGGGCGCTCATGACGCTCACCGACCCGGATTCCACCTGGCACAGCGTGCGCCGCGCCGCGAACCAGTGGCGCGCAGCGATTGACTACGCCGACATGGTGGATTCCTCGCACTGGTCCCGTGTCGACGAGTACGCCAACGAACTGGCCGCCCACGCGGCGCAGCTCATCGACTGGCTCGATATGGGCGGCAGGCCGCCCCAGCAACTCAGCACGAGCAGCCCGTCCGGACACTCTGACCCGTCACATTCTGGGGGTAACCTATGACTTCTCGACCCGAATTCGTGGTGCGGCAGTTCGCCGAGAACGACTGCCTGATCACCGCGATCGTTCGTGACCCGAGCGACGAGCAGGCGGTGGTCTACGGCGTCGTGACCCGTCGCGGGCGGCTGGTAGGCAGCTACTACTGCGTGGATCACGTGCGTGATGACTGGCACATCGTCACCGCCGACGGTCACCAGCACGAAAGCGCGGACCCCAGAATACCGCTCACAGAACCAATGGCGGTCTACGCACTGGCGAACATGGCCGCCCCGCCCGTGCACCGGATCTCCTAGCACGAGAAGGCCCTTCGGCCCCGTCACCCCGAAATCAACTCGGGGGACGGGGCCGACACGTGTCCGGGGACTCAGCTTCGATTCTTCGTCTCGTCGCACAGTGACGGGTGGCCTCGGTCGCGGTAGAAGACCACCGGATCGACTGCGTTGCCACTGTGCTCGATCTGGAAATGCAGGTGCGCTCCGCTGGATTCGCCGCGATTGCCCACCTCTGCGATGACCTGGCCCGCCTGGACGTGGTCACCGACGCGCACGTGGTTGGCGTTGTTGTGGCCGTAGGCCGTAACGACCCCGTCGGGGTGCTCGATGCGGACCCACAGGCCGTAGCCGGTAGCGGGACCGGAATCGATCACGGTTCCCGCATGGGCGGCGCGAATGGGTGTGCCGATGGGTGCGGCGATGTCCTGGCCCCGGTGCATCTCACCGTCACGGGGCCCGTACCCGGAGGTACATGTGCCGGTGGTGGGAACGACCCACTCCCCCGGCGCCGACGCGGGTTGACAGTGCGCGCCGTGCAGGGCCGCGACGATCGCGCGGGCTGCTGGCTCGTGTTCGGCGTAGGCCTCGGGAAACGCCGATTTCTGGACGGCGTCGGCCGCCTCCGTCACGCGCAGTGTCTCCCATCCGGGGACTGCGAGCAGGTGTGTGTAGAACTGGGTGGAGCTGTAGACCGGGTTCAGGATCTCCTCGCGCGTGCCCCAGCCCATGGAGGGGCGTTGCTGAAACAAGCCGACGCTGTCGCGGTCTCCCCAGGTGAGGTTTCTCAGCCAGGACTCGCGCAGCGCGGTCGCGATGGCCACGACCTGACCTTGTTCGGGCACCTGGAGTTGCTTGCCGACGGCGACGATGGTGGCGGCGTTGCGTGTCTCTTCCGGCCCGTAGCCGACCAGCGTCATCCCGTCGGCCCCGGCGACGAGACACGTGGACGCACTCGCCCGGGGCGCGGCGAAGATACTGGTGATCGCCGCGCCGGCCACGGCGAGCACCATCAGCGGGAACCCGATGACGACCGCCGCGAGGAGCAGGAGGACTTTACTCATCGCGGTTCACCGGCCGTTCGAGGCGTGGTGGGTACGGGTGGCATCGGGTGCGGCGCCACGATCTCCGTGCTGGAGCGGTGCTCTGGCGGCGAGCTCGGCTGCGTGCGCGGTCGTTGCGGCCAGGCCGCGGCGAGGTCGTGGAGTGCTCGGCGCTGGTCCTCGCGCGGTGCCAGGGGTGCCCAGATCGGCTCGGCTGGGCTGGCGAGTGCCTCGGGATCGGGGTCGAGGAGGTCAGCGGCTGCGGTGGCGATGGGGAGGTGCTCGGGGTGGTCGAGTCCGCGCCACGCGGCGGTGAGCTGGGTGCGGAGGCTGGCTTCGCGGCGGGCGGTGGGTACCCAGATCAGCAGCGGCGTGATGATGCCCGTGCTGGCCGCCAGCCGGGCGTAGCCGGAGAGTTTGCCTGCCACGCGCCCGGTGGTTTCGGTGCCGAGGTCGTATTCCAGGAAGAACTCGAACTCGCGGCCGTCGTAGTGCCAGCGTCCGTAGGCATCGGGCCGGACGAGGTCGCCGAAGTGTCGTGCGCAGCGGACCTCTGACCACCACGCTGAGACCTGCTCACCCTCGTGGGCGTGGGCGCGCGCGATGAGGGTGGTGAAGAACTCGCCGACTCCAACGGCGTGGGCGAGGCGTTGGCTGTGGGCGATGCTGGTGGCGCGGTCGCGCCGGTAGCCGAGTACCTTGAGGTCGATGCCGGCGTCAGCGGCAACGACTTGCGCTCCGGCGGGGCCGAGAATGTAGTGCTGCGGTGCGCTTCCGGAATCCACTGTGGGTTGGAAGCGGTCGAGTACCGACCACAGGTAGAGCTCCCGCAACCGTTGCCGTCCCGAGCGCGGCGACGGGAATGCGCAACTGGTGATCTGAGGTGCGGTGAGCACCCGGTGCTCGTGGACCATCCGGATGATCCACTTGTCTCGGCCGGTTAGCCGTTTCGCCAGGCGGGCCTGGTGTTCCGCAGAATTGGTGGCTCGGGTCTGTCGTCGTGTGGGCCGTACTCCGTGCAGTGATTTCTGCCGGATGGGTTTGTTGAGCATGAGCACCTCCGTGGATCAGGCACGGCACTTCGACGAGGCGGGCGGGACAGTCACAGGTGCAGTCGTGGATCAGTGCTCGGCCGTGGCGCCTGGCTGGCTCCTGTGGAGGCCTCCGGTGGTGCGGTGCTGGGCCGTGTGCGGGAGGCGGCGTGGCGGCGCAGCGCGCGGGATCGTCCGGGGATCGCGGCCGGGAGGGGGTCGGTGACCAGCGTGAAGGGCCGCGATTGCTGGCCGTGAACGACGAGGCGGGCGGCGGCGTGGTAGGCGTCGAGGTGGGCGAGGTCGTGGTCGGTGAGGTGCGGGTGGGTGTGCTGGGCGAGAGCGCGCGCGTCCTCGGGGCTGGCGGCGAAGAGGACCTTGTTGCGGGCGTTGGTGGAGATGCCTTCGCGGAGGTCTCTGGGGAGCTGGCCGAGATGCTGGTGTGCCAGCGTCATCGAGACGCGGAAGCCTCGGGCTTCGGCGAGCATGTCCTCCAACGGGTAGGGCAAGTTCAGGAAGTTGTGGCATTCGTCGATGTACATCGAGGCGTCGCGGCGTTCGCGCTGCGGCGTGGCGGCGCGGGCGGTGGTGGCTTGCCAGGAACGGGCCACCGCCAGTGAGCCGAAGAGCCGGCTCGTTTCGTCGCCGAGTGAGCCTTTCGGGATGCGTACCAGGCAGATTCCGCCGTCGAGGACCGCGTTCATGTTCACCGTCGAGGCCCCAGCGGTGAGGGCGTCGCGCACGAATGGGCGGAGCAGGAAGCTGCGGAGTTTGTTCATCAAGGGGGCGATGACTTGGGCGCGTGAGGCCTCGGTCAGCTCGGCGTACCAGTCCCAGAAGCCGCGCAGGACGGGGTCGGTGACCCCGGCGGTGACGCGGTCCCGGAACGCGGGTTCGGCGAGCAGTCGGGGGACGTCGGCGAGCGTGGCGACTCCGCCTTGGGTGCGCAGGGTGAGGCATGCAGCGCGGAAGACGTCGTCGGTGCGTGGTCCCCAGAATGCGGAGTAGACCCGGCGGAAGACTGAGACGAGGTTGTCGACGGTGACGTCCACGGCCTCGCCGTCGAGGGGGTTGAGGCAGGGTGGGCGGCTGCGGGCGTCGGCGTCGAAGAGCACCAGTCGGTCCGCGGCTGTCTTGGGCAGGCGCGAGAGGACGTCGGTGACGAGGTCGCCTTTCGGGTCGATGACCAGGCAGCCGCGTTCCACCTCGGCGTCGGCGAGGATCATCTGGGCGAGCAGGGTGGATTTGCCGGAGCCGGTGGCGCCCATGAGGTGCAGGTGCTGGCGGGCATCGGCGGCGCGCAGGCCCACGCGGCGGGTCGCTCCTTTGTCAGTCGTGCCCAGCGGTTTGACCTCCGGTCCCGGTGCGGCGACCTCAGGTGGCGGGGTGAGGGCGCGGGCACCCGCACGGTGCAGGCCGGGAATGGCCTCGTCGGTGGGCAGATGCGCGAGGGCGGCGATCTCGGGAACCGAGAGCAGGTCGCCCCGCCCGAAGCCACGGTGACGTAGGGCTGGGGCCGGGTGGCGCAGGCGGTGGCGCCGGTAACGATTGTGGTCGGTGTAGGCGGCGAAGCAGGTGGCCAGCGTGTGTGCCCGGCCTCGGAGCACTCGTCGGGCTCGGCGCCGTTGCTCGGGATCGACCGGGCGGGGCAGGACGGTGCTGGCGGCATAGCGCAGGCGGGTCTCGTATTGGCTGCCGCGTTGTTTGGTGACGCTGACCCGGTCACGCGCGGAGTGCTCCAACCGTGTGTGCGCATCTGCGTGCCCCCGCGTGGACGTCACCTGTGACGAGCGTGCTGTTGTAGGAGTGAGGAGGTCGAAGAGGAATTCGCGCAGGTGCGAGGCGCCGGTGAGGCGGCGGCCGGCGGCGGGGCGGGCGAGCACTTGTACGCAGACGTACTCGTCCGGGCCGAGGCCGCTGGGTGCGGCCAGGATCGCGCGGAGCGGGTCGGTGTCGAAATCGGTCTTAATCGGCAGCGTCTCGGGACGGGCGAGGCGGAGTTCGCCTCCGACGACCAGGGCGTGCTCGTTATCGGGCTCGGGGATGGGTGAGGTGGCCGGCTGGGTGCGGGTGCGGGCACCGGGCCAGGCCGCTTCGACGGCACGCTCGATGAGCCCCGGCGGGATTGTGCCGGGCACCCAGATCTGGATGGTGATGCCGTCGCGGGTGATGACGTACTCGCACGCCAGGTGCGGCTGGCCGAGCACTGCGCGTTTCCAGGCCGGGCGGAGCAGTCCCACCAGGTGGGACCACAACGCGGCCCCACCGGCGGCATCCACTGTGGGCGGTGACTGGATCGTCACGACTTTGGCATTGCGGCTCAGCCGGTTTCGCTGCCACACGCGCAGCCCGAGCCGCAGCACGAAGGCCGCCCCGAGTCCAGCCACGACCGACGCGAGCAGCAGTGGGCGGTGCAGGAGAGACCGGAGAATGGTCTCGGGGTTCTGGAGGTAGTGGGCGATGCCGTCCTCGAGGACCTCGACCAGGCTCCATGTGTTCGGAAAGGCGCGCAAAGACATCGGTGCCCCGGATCTCGTCGAAAGAGTGGGTTGTGGGCGTGGTTTAGAGGTCGATCCAGTCGTCGATGTCGCCGTGGCTGGTGGTGGCTTCGAGGGCTTCGGGGTCGGTGGTGACGAGGTCGTGTTCGACGGGTGAGGCCACGGTTTGCAGGGCGACCCACTGGGATCCGGTGGACAGCAGGGCTTGGCCCTGATCGGCGGCGAGCAGGAACTGCCGTGCCCCCGCGGCGAGCCCGAAGTGCGCGACGACCTCGTCGATGGCTTGAGGTGACTGGCGCAGCAGGATCTGGGTGGTCGCGTTACCCACGATCGCCTTGCCGAGGTCACTGCCCAGCAAGTCGCCCACGTCCTGGGTGGCCACGGTCAGGCCGCACCAGTGCTTGCGCGCCGCTTTCGCCATCCTGAACAGGAACTCCGCTCCTGCGGTGTGGCGCATGAGCAGCCACGCCTCGTCGACCACGACCAGGCGCCGGCGGCGGACCACGGGGTGCGAGACCTCGCGCCAGATGGCGTCGAGGGTGAGTGCGGTGCCAATCGCCTGCAGTTCCGGCGGCAAGTCCCTGAGCGAGTACACGACCAGGTGCCCGTCGGGGCGGGTCGTGGTCGGCCCGTTGAACAGGGTGTTGAACGCGCCGTCGACGAAGGGCCGCAGGCGCTCGGCCAACTCTGCGGCGCCGGTGGCGTGCAGGGTGTCCCGGAGGTCGGCGAGCAGGGGTGCGGGGCGTGACCAGGTGCGGGGGTCGGTGGTGATACCCGCGTTGCGGTAGGTGGCGGCGATGGCCTCGTCCAGGATGCCGCGTTCGGCGCTGGACAGGTCGCTGCCCAGCAGCAGGGACAGGACGGTGTGCAGGAACAGGCTTCGGCGGGCCAGCGCGTCGCTGGGGGCGCTGCGGCGCCCGTCGGCGCCGACGGTGACCGGGAGGTCGAAGGGATTGAGCGCCACGCCGGGTGCGCCCAGGCGCAGGACGGTGCCTCCGACGGCGTCGGCGAGGCGGGTGTATTCGTCTTCGGGGTCGATGACGCTGGCCTGCACGCCTCGGTAGAGGTGGCGCAGGAGTTCGAGTTTGACCAGATAGGACTTGCCTGCGCCGGATCGTCCGAGGACCACGGCGTTGTGGTTGTCGGCAGCGAACCGGTCCCAGTGCACCAGGCCCGAGGACTGGGCGTTGTAGCCGTACAGCACGCCGTCGGTGGTGGTCTCCAGATCAGCGGGGTCGGCGGCGGGAAGATCCGGGGAGGTAAACGGGAACGCGGTCGCCAGAGCGTGGGTGTCGAAGGTGCGCTGCATCCCGAGCGGATCGAGTCCGACCGGGAGGGTGGCCGTCCAGCCCTGCACGCTGCGGTAGGTGGTGGGTTTGGCGTCCAGCAGCATCGAGGAGGCCAGCGCGCGCACGGCGGTCACCTCGTCGGCCAGGTGCTGTTCGTTGTGGGCGTGCACGGTCAGGTACAGGCCGAGGCGGAACATCTTCGACTCGCCGCGTGCGATGCGGGCCGACAGGTCGTAGGCGTCCTCGGTGGCGGCCTCGACGTGAGGGTCGACAAGACGGCCGTGCTCGGCGGTGTGGCGGCGCCCGGATTCCAGTTTCGCCAGTTGCTGTTTCAGGTGCTTGGCCGCATGAGCGGGATCGACGGGGTCGATGTGCAGGGAGACGTCGAGGCGGCCGGGATAGTTCAACAAGGGTTGCAGCCATCCCGCGTTGACTTCCCGGGGATAGCCGGTGATCGCGAAGGAGGCGACCCACTCCCCTGCGACGGTGAGGTGCCGGGCCCCGATGGTCATCGAGTCGGGGGTGAACACGCTCGCGTGGTGCTGGGTCATCGGGAGACCTCCCATCCGTGCGGGTCGACGAGTTCGTCGGGTGTGGCGGGGTGCGTGGTGATGACCTCGGACGGGCCGGCCATGGCCGTCTCGGTGGTGCCGGTGTGGTCGGGGTTGCAGGCGCTGGCCAGCACGTGGGTGGCCTGGGCGGTGTCGAGCACGGTGAGACGGATGCTGGCGGGGGCGAGTAGTTCGATGGCCTCATTGACGCGCCGGAGCAGCCGGGCTTCGGCGGCCTGCCGTGCTCCCGCGTCCATCCCCCGGCGTGGTCGCCGTGGGCCGGTGTCGGTGGTGCTGAGGGTGGGGGCTTCGCGGAAGACCAGTAGGACCTGGCGACGGAACAAGTCCGTGTGGCCGGCCAGATGTGACAAGAAGTCGGCGTGTTCCTCGGCGGCTGCTTGCAACGACGGATGCGGCAGGCTCGGCGCGCCGTCACGCAGTGCGGCGATCTTGCCGGTGAGGTCGCAGCGTTGCGCGCGGATGAGGATCTGCACGGGCGCGGTCAGCGAGTGCAAGAAACGGGCGAAGGCCCCGACGAGGGCGGCATGCTCGTTATCGGTGCGCAGCGCGAAGTTGACCGTGCTGGCCGCGGCGACCAGGGCGACGCCGTCGCCGGCGAGGTCGATGACTCCGGCCTCACCGGTGCTCGCGGGTTCGACACCGCTGGCCGGGGCCGGCACGGCTCCCAACCTGGGGGTCTCGGTGGTCGTGGCAGCGGGCACGAGCCATTCGGGAACGGGTTCGGCCGACGTGGGATCGGCGACTCGGTGACGCGCGGAGAATCGGTGCCGCACGGCCGCGCCGACGAGCCGGTAGAGCGCGATGCCATCCCGCTGCCCCAAGGCCAGTACGAGCGCACCTGCGGCGATCGGGGTCGCCAGGACCGCGAACACCGGCAACGCCACGATGGTGCGAGTGGCTACCCACGCGCCGTAAAGCAGGGCGCCGGTCGCGGCCAGCAGCGTGAGTTGGCGGGCGGTGAGTCCGGCCAGCAACCGGTCTTCGCGGTCGACGTCGGCGGGGATTCGGGCCGGTCCGTTCATCGCGTGCTCCTCGGTGGACGTCGGCCTTCGGGCCAGGCCAGCGGCAATTCGGGCTCAACGGGCTCGGACGCGTGAGCGGGCGGTGCCGCGGAGGCCGGCTTCGACGGCGACTTCGGTGTCTTGGGCGCTGAGGTGCGTGGCGGCTTCGACGACTGCCGGGCACCGGGCTTGGGGCGGGGTTTTGGAGGCGTGGCGGGAAGGTCGAGTGGCAGGGCGTACTGGCCGTGTTTGTCCGGGCGAATGCCCTTGTAGGCGGGCAGGTCCGGGGGTCTGCGGCGGCGCGGGCGTGGCGGGCGAGCATGCGATGCGACCTCGCCGTCGCTGGTGAACAACGGCCGTTGCCCGCTTGCGCGCGCGGGTACGGGCGGTGGTGGTGCTGGCGCGGCGGCCGGTGGCGGCGCGCTGGGCACGGGTGTGCCTCCGACGAGGGGCAGGTGGTACTGGCCGCCGGGCGGGATCGTGGAGGGGCGCATGCCCGGCTGCCCGGGCGTCAAGGGCCGGGCGGTCGGATGGGGGCGGCTGGTGCGGGTGAACAAGGCGACTTGGCCGGGGCTCGGTGTCGTGTTGGTGGGCGGGGTGGGGTCGTCGTGCAGGGTGTGGCGGCCGGTCGCGTCGGGGTGGTGGCGGGTGTGGATGGGCAGCATGTGTTGTTGCCCAGGCCCGGTGCTGGTCGGCACGGCACCGGGGCCAAGTGGTGGTGGCAGTGCCCGGCGGCTGGGTTTGCCATCACGGGTGAACAGCGCGGCCTGTTGCCCGCGTGTCCCCGAGCTGCGGGTGGGCTGCGGTGTGGGGGTGTTGGCGGTGCGCGTGGGTCTGCGGGTTCGTGCCAGACGTCCGAGTGGGAGAAGCATTTGCCCTCCCGCATCCGTGCGCGCGCTCGAATACGGATCGGGTGCGGCTTCGCTGTGCATCGAGGACTTGTTGTTGCCCGCACCGGTGGGCCGGCCGATGGCGGATGAGGCGCCGCGAATCAGGCCGAAGGTCTTGTAGGCGAGAAAGCCCCGCACCATCGATCCGAGAAACGAACGGCGTCCGTTTCGCAGTGACCCGAGGATCCAGAATGGGATTTTGATCAGGATGTAGCACATCGCAATTGCGATGAGAAGCTGCGCCATCACACACCTCACAATCGAGGCCTAGAAGAGCGTGACCCCGCCGGGCAGGTAGAAAAGTCTGATCGTCGCGACAAAGGCCACTGATTGAGCGACTTGCACGGCAAGCACTCCGCCGAAACAACGCCACCACCAGTAGGCGACCGCCTCGGTATGCGGCAAGGCGTGACACATCAGCATCAGTGGCGCCGCGATCAGCAACAGGACGGTGAGTGCGACTCGGACAACATAGGTGAGCAACACCGCGATGATCATCACGACGAGAACGAGAATGGTGAAAAGCACGTACAATTCGCTGATCTGACCCTCGCCTTGCGGAAGGCGCCCTCGGAGGGTGTTGGTGAATTCCGCGGCGGTCTCCGCGACTTTGCCGGGATCTCCCACGAGGACTGCGACCGACAGGGCGTTGGCGAATTCAATTGCTTTCCCTCCGAAGAACAGGGACATGTTGGATGCGGTGAACCCGACAGCGATGCGGGGAAGGATTTCTTTGACCGAGGCTCTGGCGTGCAAGGTTTGGTATGCCATCGCACTCAATCCGGCCAGGGTGATCAGCAGCCCGGAGCAGGCGAGCATGATGCGTTGTGAGCCACCCCAGATTTGTCCGACGACGGGCAATTCGTGTAGCGCGGGTGTCGCCAGCAGTGAGTGAGCCAGCCAATCCAGCACCCCGTTGAGCGCCGAGGTGGCGATGTCTTCGAAGAATCCCCAGAACCATCCTGTCAGGAACTCTTGAATCCAGCCGTGTTCCTGCGCCTCATTTCCAGCGGGTGGGGCCGGTGGGGCCGGTGGCGGGGCTGGTGGCGCCGTGCTGGGTAACGGCAACGGCGGTGCGTCCACCGGCATTGAGGACGACGGCGGAGCAGGGGCCGGGAATGGCAGTGGAATGTCCTGAGCGACGGCCACAGGCCCGCACAGCAACCACAGAACCATTCCGGCCACCATGATGGTGATACCGCGTCGCGCGGCCTGGTGGGACATGCGTTTACACCTCAAGAATTCCTTTGAGGATGGTGACCAGAATCGGCGCGAGAGCGCAGACAGCGAAGCCGTAGGCGGCGTGTTTCACGGCTTGCTTGGCCTTTTCCACCTCGCTTGGGTCCCCGCCCGCGAGCAGGTAGCGCAGCCCACCAATGGTGAGGAACAACGTAGCGACCACCGCGAGGATGCCCATGATCCAGTTGCGGGCGTTGTTCATGACCGTTTCGAGGTTGGCCGCCTCGGCGAGGACCATCTCGGGGGCCGCGTGCCCGGTCGCAGCG
This sequence comes from Saccharopolyspora sp. ID03-671, assembly GCF_045278815.1. Classification (NCBI taxonomy): domain Bacteria; kingdom Bacillati; phylum Actinomycetota; class Actinomycetes; order Pseudonocardiales; family Pseudonocardiaceae; genus Saccharopolyspora; species Saccharopolyspora sp. ID03-671. The sequence continues at coordinate 16,706 of NZ_CP134054.1, read as the reverse complement.
CCGAGCACCATGCCGGCCAGGGCAAGGCCTACCGTGAGAGCAAGTCGTGGGTGCCGTGCGGCGCGGCGTGATCGCGTGGTGTTGGTGCACACGCGGCGTTCCGGATGGGGCGCGGCGGTGGTCAGTCGCATGGGGTGTCCTCCTTGCGCACGGGCGCCGACGACGGCAGAGCGGGGTACTTCTGAACTCCGGATTCGTCGCCTGTTCGGGACATCCCGTCAGCACACCGTCGGCGACCGGAGGACGTGGCCGGGGCAGGGTTTGCTGTCCGGTCCGTGGTCGCGCCGTGGTCTTCGTTGTCGCTGTCGTCGCGGAGGTAGTCGACGAGCTTGCGTTCAGCGCGCTGCCGCTTTTTCTTGATCGCCTCGTAGCTCACGTCGTAGTGCGCAGCGACCTCGGCCAGCGGGATCCGTTCCAAGCGGGTGGCGCCGATCAGGTGCGCTTCGTCGGGGGTGATGACCTCGTCGGTGACCGCGCGGGCCAGGACGATGTCGGGGTGGCCCCACGGCCGGGGCGGGGGCGCGGAGGATGGTGTGGTGCCCGTCGGCAGGGGTGTGTCCAGGGCTTCGCGGACGGCGGCGTGTCCGGCTCGGTAGGCGGCCCATCGCAGCCGCACCATGATCTTCTTTCGTGAGCAGTCGATCTGCGCGAGCTCGGTGACGAAGCCGGCGAGCACCGCGGCTTCGATATCGGCGGCATCACCCGCGAAGCGTGAGGTCAGGGTGGCGCTGGCCCGGATCAGCGCCGGCATCGCCACTCCGACGCATCCCAGGGTCCACACCGCGCCCTCGGCGCGGGAGGCCGACACCAGGTGTGCCCACACCGCATCGCGTGTGTCCTGCGTGCAGGCCCTGCGCAGCAGGCAGTCCCGCAGCTCATCAAGCCGGAGCATCCGCCCGGGCAGGCCCGGGAAGTCGCGGCCGTCGACCGTGATCGGTTCGGGCGCGGTTACTAGCCACGAGAAGGAGTGGCGAGCGACGGCAAGCGGCGACAATTCCCGCCCACCTGGATCATTCATTGAGTTCGAGTCGGATCGCATGGCGAGACCTTTCTGCAAACGTCGAACAACGACGTCCGCATCACGCCATGCGCACCACTACACGCCTCCTACGCCTCTCTTACGAAATGCATCACGCGCCGCTACAGAAAAGCTACGAAACCACAGAAACCAAGCGGGCAAGATCGAAACCGCGCGGAAGCAAGCTGGCCATCAAAACACCACAGGACACCCTTGAACTGCGGCGTTAGCGTGCTGAAGTCGGCGCACGTGCGCTATTACGAGCACGACATCAAGATCGAATCAATTCCTTAGAAGCGATCATTCCCTCGATTCTCTGGTGCGCCATCAGCGCCGCACTAACGACCGCGAAATTTCATTCCTGTCCGTCCCCAAAATTGCACGGAGCCGGAGTTCGGAGGTGTCACAACCACGAACGGTCCGCGCCGTTCAGGGGCTTGCGGAGGAATGCGATGACCGCCTCGGACCCTCGAGAACCATCGAGCAACACCGACACAGATCCGACAAAGTCCTGTACGCAGACGACACCCGTGCGGCGCCCCGACGCGCCGACAACCGCGACGGGGGACACCACCCCGACCACTCTGTGGCCCTGTGCCACGGCAACAGCGGCCTCACTCCCGCAGCGGTGGCCCCGATCCGTACTTGACGAGATCGTTCAGGCTTTCAGCGGCGTGGGCGAGTCAGTCGCGTTCCTCAACGCAGCCCCGTCGGAACTACCGGCGCTTCACAGCGTGATCCACACCCACCAACGACGGCCAGTGGACGGAGCCGGTGCCCGAGGGGCAGTCGATTTGGCAGTCGCCGTTGTGCCGCCCGAACCCGGCCACGCCGAGACGAGCAGGCGCCTGGCTCAGCAGGCCGCGGCTGCGCTCGCCGCGAATGGCGTGCTCGTGGTGCTGACGCATCACCAGGTCCATGACGGCCGGCTGGTGGATCCCACCGGCGCGGTGGTCACCTCCGCGCAAGATGAGGACTTGCTCTACCTCCAGCACATCGTGGCCCTGCTCGCGCCGCTGCACGAGCTCACCCGGCGATCCACGGGGCCGGCATCCGGCGAGGGCTATTCCCCGCACAGCCGTGTGCACCTGGACCTGCTGGTCTTCGCCCAGCCCCGCCAGCCCGACCCCGACATGCCCACGCACCTGGCCGGACGGATCGAAGGAGCCCAGCGATGACCGATACCCACCTGCCCCCGTTGTCGGTATGGGCCACCGCTCAAGCCGCCCCGGTCACCCAGCGCAAGGGCCGCTATCTCCGCGAGTCCACCGCGCACCCGGCCAAGATGCTGCCCGCCATCGCCGCGCACGCCATCGCCCACTACACCCGGCCCGGCGACACCGTGCTCGACCCCATGTGCGGCATCGGCACCACCCTCGTCGAAGCCCTCCGCCAGCAGCGGCGCGCGCTCGGCGTCGAATACGAACACCAGTGGGCCCAGATCGCCCAGCACAACCTCGACCGCGCCCACCACACCGGCACCCGCACCCCAGGACGAGTAATCCGCGGCGACGCCCGCCAACTCGACTCCCTACTACCCTCGAAGCTCCACGGCACCGTCGGTCTCGTAGTCACCTCACCGCCCTACGGCCCCTCCACCCACGGCCGAGTCACCACCGGCGACACCGGCGTGCACAAACGGCTCCACCGCTACGGCAACACCCTCGACCGAGGCAACCTCGCCAACATCGGCCACCACCGGCTCCTCACCGGCTTCACCCGAATCCTCACCGCTACCGCCCCCTACCTCCGCCCCGGCGGGCACGTCGTCATCACCCTGCGTCCCTGGCGCGAACACGGCGAACTCATCGATCTCCCGTCCCAAATCACTACATGCGGGATTCAAGCCGGCCTAATCCCCGCCGAACGCTGTGTCGCCCTTCTCGCCCGCGTCTCCGGCGACAACTTGGTCGCGCGGGGCAGCTTCTTCCAACGCGACTTCGTTCGGAAACAACGCAGCAACGGCCTCCCCGTTCACCTCATTGCCCACGAAGACGTCATCATCTTTCGAAAGCGCGAGGGGTGACCCATGAACTCTGAAGGCCGACCGCCTCAAACAAGGCTGAGCCCTACTTCGCCAAGATCGAAGGCGATCAGTGACGGACAACAGCACAATGAAGAGCCGCGCCGCGAAACCCCAGAATTACACAATCTCCACCTCTTCACGCCCGCCGAAGCCGCCAAGATCTTGTCCGTAAGAGAATCCTGGCTTCGACGCAAAGCTGGAAACCGCGCCGTTCCTTGCACCTTCCTCGGCAAGCATCTGCGTTTCTCGACTGAAAATCTCCGTGAAATCGCACGCCAGGGATCCCAAGAACCCTGCTCTCGCCGTGGGCGACCGCGATGGCGCTGAGGTTTTAATCGAATTCACCCGAATGGCTTCCTTGCCCTCTGGCCCCGTAGGAGCGTCAATCTATCTGTCGCGCATGATCGGACAACTTGGAGAAGCAATGGCGTGGGTTGAAAAAAGAGGCAAAAGCTTGTGGCGGGTTCGCTACTTCAAGGCAGACGGCGCGCTAGGTTCCCTCAGCGGTTTCCCCACCCGAGGGGCTGCTCAGGAATACATCGAAACCATGGAAACAGACCAGCGCAAAGGAAACTGGATCGACCCCTCGGCGGGCACGATCACTCTGTCGGAATGGAGCACGCAGTGGTTTGACGCACTCGACGTCGCGGGGAACACTGAGTCCCAATACCGCAGCCTGCTGAACAATCACATCCTCCCCCGCTGGGGAAGCAGCGCTCTAACCGATATCAGCGGGACCGCCGTCAACACCTGGGCTAAGAAGATTCGAAACAGCGGCTACGCGGAAAGCACGGTCACTACCATGACCAAGCTGTTGTCGATGATGCTTGCAGATGCAGCCGACGAACGACTTATTGCAGCCAACCCCGTCCGCACCCGCAGACGCGGTAAACAACGACGCACAAAGCGAGTTGAACGGCTGTGGGCCACACCCACCCAAGTCGTGCGCATCGCCGACCAAGCTGCCGCGCTCACGGGCGCCTGGTCCGCGGCGCTGATCATCACCGCCGCCTTCACGGGTGCGCGCTGGGGAGAACTCGGCGGACTCCAACGCCACAACACCCACCTCGACGACGCCTGCATCGTCATCGACCCCGACACCGGCGCACTCCACGAGATCAACGGGCAATTTAGCCTCGGCCCCCCAAAAACAGCGGAATCTGCCCGCACCATCAGCCTTCCGCCATTTCTCGTCGACCTACTCCGCGCCCACCTCGACAGTCATGACCACCAGCACGTCTTCACGACCGCCGAAGGCGACTACCTCCGCCGCTCCAACTTCGCCCGCCGCGCCATGCGCCCCGCAGCCGACGGCAACACCGACCGCACCCATCCCGCCGTCCGAACCCGGGCGATCAAACCCGGCCTAACCTTCCACGAACTCCGCCACAGCCACAAAACCTGGATGATCGAAGACAACATCCCCGAAATCGCCCAAGCCCGACGCCTCGGCCACACCCTCGACAACGACATCCGAGAGATCTACTCCCACATCGGCCCCTCCGTCGAAAGACACCTCCTCGACACCCTCCAACAACGCTGGCACACCGCACTGTCCAACACCCTCACCCGACACATCCCGACGCCCTGGCACCCCCGGCGAACCCCACAGGCACCAACCCCGCAACGACCGCCCCACCATCCCCCAGTCATAGGCACATCACCATGATCACCGGCACTGAAGCGTCGCCCGACGGGCGGCGCTTCGGCAGTTCATATGGCGTCCGCATGAACACTCAAGATGCCGGGGCGCTTGTACGGGGCTGTTCGTGGCGGAACAGCGGAACGGCGGCTGCGGCGGCTGCGGCGGCGGCCACGCCGAATACCGTCAGCGCGACGGGGAATCCGGCGGGTAGCAGTGCGGCTTGGAAAGCGAAGCTGCCTATCCCCATGCCAGTGAACAGGGTGAAGACGTTGAGTCCCATGGCTAGGCCGCGGTTTCCGGCTAGGTCGGTGACGATTCCGCCCAGGGGTGGTTGGGTCATGTCGTAGCCCAGGGACATCACCACGATGCTTGCTTGCACGGCCAGCAGCGGCAGCGGGGTCGCCAGCAGCAGTGCGCACGCGGCGCCGAGGGCCAGTCCGGCGGGGATGATGCGGGCGCGGCCGTAGCGGTCGGCGAGTCGCCCGATGACGGGACCGAGGAGCAGGCCGGGGATGCCGTAGCCGAGCAGGGTGAGCCCGATGCCGATTTCGCCGAGCCCGAAGCGATCAACGAGGTAGACCCCGAGCCAGGTGTAGATCCCGGAGTGCAGCACGGCGTTGACCAGTACAAAGGCGTAGGTGCGTTGACCGCGGGCGGTGCGCAGCAAACTTCGGTAACCGGCGGCGACCTTGCGCCAGGGCGGCACCGAGGCCGGCCTCGGTGTGGCCGGGAGTACGGCCAGAGCGGTGCTCAGCAACACCAGCCCGAGGGCGCTGACGGTCAGGAACAGGCCGCCCCAGCCGAGCAGGGGCTCGGCGAGCGCGCCGCCGGCGGCGCCGACGGCCATTCCCCCGGCCATGCCGCCGAACAGCCACCCGAGTGCCCAACCGCGACGTTGATAGGGATACAGGTCACCGATCAAGGCCAGCCCGATCGGCACCACGCCGCTGGCGCCGATCGCCGTGACCAGCCGCATGCCGATGAACGCGGTCGCGGTGCCGACGAACGCGGTCGCGGCGGTGAGCACAGAGAACGCAACCAGGGAGGCGAGGATGACCGGTCGGCGCCCGACGCGATCGGACAAGGGCCCCCAGATGAGGGTCATGACGCCGTAGGGGACCAGATACGCCGGCACGGCCAAGCCGACCAGGCTGGGCGTGCTGGCGAAGACCTCGCCGAATGCCGGCAGGATCGGCGCGATCATGAAGATCTGCGTGAAGATCACAAACGCGGCGGTGGTCAACAGTGCCAGCATGCCCCGGGGCGCGCTGGGGTGGTGGTCGGGTTCGGACACGTCTCCTCTTCCTGATGACTGAAATGGTGTGCGCTGGGGTTGCCGGGGCTTCGTTGCTGCACCGTGGGGCGGGCGCCCGGCCTGTTAACCGGACACCCGCGTCGGCGTCGAGGAAGCGGGCTCGTCGGCGCCGGTGCCGGGCCCTAGCCGGCCGACGCTGGTGATGGCACTGATGAGCGGTGCGGGGCGGATGCCGAAAGAGTTGAGGAAGATCGTGGTCACCGAGGCTGCCATAGCCACCATCGCCCACACAGGGCTGATGAGGCCGGTGGTGGCCAGCGGGATGCCCAGCCCGTTGAATGTGAAGGCCAGACCCACGTTGGTGCGGGTGCGTCGATAGGAGAGGGCGCTGATGTCCCGCGCATCCAAGACTGCGGTGACGTCCTCGCGCAGCAGTACGAGGTCGGCGGATTCCACGGCGATGTCGGTGCCGCCGCCAGCGGCGATGCCCACATCTGCCTGCATCAGGGCTGGGGCGTCATTGATGCCGTCGCCGACCATGGCCACCCGGGTGCCGTCGGTCTGCAGCTCGCGCACGATCGCGGCCTTGCCGTCCGGGCGCACCCCGGCGTGGACCTCGGTGATGCCGAGTACCTCCGCGACGTGCCGCGCGGCGCGCTCGTTGTCACCGGTGACCAGAACCGGGACCATTCCCGCCTCGCGCATGGCCGCAACTGCGGTTTCGGCGTCCTCGCGGACCTCATCGCCCAGCGCGATCGCGCCCCGTAGCGACCCATCGGCGGCCACGGCGATGACGGTGTGCCCGGCGGCCTCGGCCGCGGAGATCCACGCCGACAGCTCGGCCAGTTCGACACCGGCGTCGGTGAGCAATCCGGCCCGGCCCACCAGTACCCGCCGGCCGTCGACCATGGCGCGCACGCCGGCACCGGTCACCGATTCGAAGTCGTCGGCGACCGCCACGGCCACGCCCGCCTCCTGGGCAGCGGCGACGACCGCGCGGGCCAATGGGTGCTCCGAATGGTTCTCGGCGGCCGCGGCTAGGCGCAGCAGCTCCTGCTCGTCGTCGACGGCTTCGACGGCCTGCACGGTGGGACGACCTTGGGTGAGGGTGCCGGTCTTGTCCAGCACGATCCGGCGCACCAGCCGGAAGGTTTGGAAGGCTTCGCCGGTGCGCATGACGATGCCACGGTCGGCGGCATGCCCGGTACCCCGCACGATCGCCAGCGGCGCGGCGATCCCGACTGCGCAGGGATAGCCCATCACCAGCACTCCGAGTGCGGCGAATACTGCACGGTGCACATCGGGCTGCCCGTCCAGCACCCAGCTTGCGCCCGGCCAGGCCACCAGCGCGATCGCGGAGATGCTCAGCACCGTCGGGGTGTAGACGCGCAGTACCCGGTCGACCAGGTGCAGAATGCCGGGTTTGAGTGCGCGGGAGTCCTCCACGTGGCGCACGACCTGGGCCAGGAAGCCCACGGCTCCGGTGGCGGTGACTTCGATCAGCAGGCTGCCGGTGCCGTTGATCGCTCCTCCCACGACTTCCTCGCCCGGCCCGCGCTCGGCCGGGACCGGTTCGCCGGTGACCAGCGAGAAGTCGATGGCCGAATACCCGGAGCGAATGCGCCCATCAAGGGGGATGCGTTCGCCGGACCGCACACGCACTCGCTGGCCGACCTCGATCCGCTCGACAGGTACCTCGGACTCGCCGGAGTCGGTGACCAGCCGGGCCAGATCGGGTTGGAGGTCCAAAAGTTTCTTGATCGACTGGCTGGAGCGGGTCTTGACCAGCAGTGACAACCACTCCGAGAAGGTGTGGTAGGTCGCCACGATAGCCGCGACCGCGAAGAATTCCGCGGTGGGGAAGTCCGCCAGGACCCCGGTCAGACCGATGATGCCGCCGGTGATGCCGGCGAACGCGCCGATCTCCAGCAGCACATGCTGGTTGAGAATCCCGCGCCGCGCGGACTGATACGCCATCCGCAAGATGTGCGGGGCCACCCCGAACACCATCATCCCCGCCAGTATCGCGGCGATCCACCCGTTGACCGGGGGATCGAGCCAGCCGGCGTACCGACTCCCCAAGGCGATCGCGCCGGGGGCAGCGACGGCGGCCGCCCACCCGGCCGCCCGCAACCGGCCGGTGGGACGCAGGATCGAAAACACCAGCGCTAGTGCGGCGATCAGCAAAGTTGCGCAGGCGAGCGTCCACCAGCCTTCGGCGATCTGCACCATCGCGGCCAGGCTCACGCCGATGGCGGTGAACAACCGCTTGCCCTCACGCAGCAGGTCGGCTTCCTCATCCTCGAACGCGCGCAGCTTGCGCGGGTCGTAGAGGTCGTAGCCGATATCGCGCAGCGTGCCCAGGATTCGATCCGGCGCGATTCGGGCAGGGTCGTAGTCGACCAGGGCTTGTTCGTGGGTCAGGCTCACCGCCACCGTGCCGACACCGTTCAGGCGGCCCAGGGACTTTTCGATCGTGCCGGTGCACAGCGAGCAGTGCAGGCCCGCGATCCGCGCCCGAATCCGCTGATGCCCAGGCGTGGGGCTCGGCTCGGAGGCCCACAACTGCGACTCTTCCGCGACGGCGGCACTCACCGTCCCGCCCCCTCGATGACCTCGTAGCCGGCGGTGTCCAACCGATCGGCCAGCACACCGCGATCGGCCAGCTCCGAGCCGACCCGGACCCGAACCTGGCCGGTGATGTGGTCGGCCGTGACCTCTCGCACCCCCTCAACCCGGCGGAGCACCGCGTCGATCCGCTGCTCGCACCCGGTGCACGACATCCCCGTCACCTGCAACACCAGCGTTTCCATGCCCCTCACTCCCAAGCCTCGACGTGCGGTTTTCCTTCGCCGAGATAAGCTAGAACCTTTCCCCAGGGGTAAGGTCAAGCATGAGAACTACCGGTACCGCAGGAGGCTGGGATGACCATGACCGTGGGCGCCGCCGCCCAGGCGGCGGGAGTGAGCGCGAAGGCCGTGCGCTTGTGGGAGTCCAAGGGCCTACTGCCGCCCGCCGAGCGCACCGAGGCCGGCTACCGCCTGTTCACTGACGACGATCTCGCCGTACTGCGCTTCATCCGCCAGGCCAAAACCCTCGGCCTGACCCTGCCGGAAATCAAGAACATCATCGACTTGCAGCGCGACGGGGCCACCCCGTGCGGACGCGTCACCGAACTTCTCGATGCGCACATCGCCGACATCGACCGCACCCTGACCGAGCTCCGTCAACTTCGCCGCTCGCTGTCCAGTGCCCGCCAAATCGCCCGCGACGGAAAACGCCGCGGTGAGCACGCCGTTGTCTGCCGAATCATCGAAAACCACACAACCGCGCCGGGGGCTAGGTCATAGCTGACCTACCCCTGGGCCGTCCGTCGCATTGCGTACCTCCTGAATTCGAGGCGATCACTCGACGCTGCTCCATGCAGCGGCGACATGCATTGCCTCCCGGCAGCAGTCTGGTCCTTTTGACGCTGCTACGTGGTGGCTAGTGGGTGCTCGCCCTGGCTCGTAGCCGCCGACGAGGTCGGTGGCGACCTCGGCGTACGTCACCTCGAACTCGGCGAGCCAGCGCTCAGCGTCGATGGCGGCAACGCAGCGCGAGCCGACCGCGGTGACCGCCTTGTTGGTAAGCCACTTGATCTTCTCGTGTCGCGGACCCGCTCCAGCATCATCTTGGACGCTCGGAATTCCTCACGGCGGTGGGTGATCGTCACCGACTTCGCGAACCCCAGGGGTTCGGGTGGCTGCTGGCCGCCGTCGGCCCCACGCTACTGACCCGATTCGTGCGCGAACCGACCCGACCAGGAATCCTCTTCAGCGCCTACGGGCTGCGCGGCCTCGTCGACCTCGTACTGGCCGCGACGACGTGGCCACTCATGGCCGCCGCAGCACTGCTGCTCTACGGCCCGGGCACCTCCACCGGCACCACCACCTTCACCAGCCTGGTCCAAGCCCACCGATGAAGCCGTGCGGGGCCACGTGTTCTCCGGGCTGGACGCTCTGTGGCAGACCTGTCGACTGGCCAGCCTCGTCCTCGGTGGCCTCCTCGCCGACAGACTCGGCATCACCGCCGTTCTACCGCCTCGGACCCGCGCTCCTCCTCACCGCCGCAGCAGCCAGATTCAGCCCCACCAACACCCATCCTCGCCGATGCGCCACAAGGCCTGATGAACGCGGCTCGAACCCCTAGGCCGCCTCCGAACACAACCGTCGGCAGCGGCTTGACGGACCTGGCCGACCCGACCACCGTGTCCCTACCCACCTACGAGGGGTATTACGGAGGACGTAGCACCTGTCCAAGCAGCGTGTCGACCGAAGGCGGTGGTTGCCGTGATGGACGGAACGATGGGTATGGGCATGGGCCTGCTCGCGATCCTATGGGGCCTGGTTGGGCTTGCGGTGCTTGCGCTACTCGTGCTGGCAATCATGTGGCTGATCAGGTCACTGACAAACCAGGGCCAGCTGACACGGCAGCGCGAAGACCCAGCGGAAGCAGAGCTCCGGCGTCGCTATGCGGCGGGCGAGCTCGATCGGGAGGAATACCAGCGCCGCCTGGGCGACCTCCGGGGCCCCTAAAAGGGCTCCACCGGGCTTAGCCGCTCGTGCAGCATGGGGCGCACGTGTGCTTGTGCCTACAGAAGGCACGGATGGGAATGCGGCCTGGGCTCGACTGGTCAACGACTAACGAGATGTCAACCCTGCACCCGACTGGAACAAGGGGGCTGGGCGCCACAGCGACAGCGCCCAGTTCCGCGTGAACAGGCAGGACAGCGCGAAGGTGATCCTCTGCGCCCAGAGACGCAGCCTCTCGATTCGCGGCACCCGCACCAATGCCAACGGTGAATCGCGGCCGACAGAGTCCGCGAGCAACCCTGCATCGGTACACGCCCGCCACGTCGCGGAGCATCACCACCCCGCGTTTTGCACCGGTCGCAGCCATTCCATGCTGAAGGGCGCGACAGTCTAGTTACAGGTCGACGGTCAGTTTCGGGCTGCGGGCGCGTGAGACACAGGGGTAGACCACATCGCGGCGATCACGCTCATCGGGCCGCAACACGGTGTCACGATGATCGGGAATGCCTTCTAGGACAACGAGTTCACACGTACCGCAATATCCTTCCTCGCAGGAGGCCGGAGCGTCGGGCACTGCATCTCGGACCACGTCCAGCAGGCTGCGGTCGGCCGGGACCGGCAGGATTCGTCCGCTGCGTCGCAGTTCGACCTGGAAATCGGCGGTTGCAGCACCGGCAGCGGCGAAACGCTCGGTGTGCAGGTGCCGGTCAGGAAAGCGGGTGGCGACGATCTGCTTCACCGAGGTGAGCAACGGTTCGGGACCGCAGGCGTAGACGGCCGCTCCCGGCGGAGTTTCGGCCAGCGCATCGGCGAGGTCGGGCAGACCATCGGTGTCTTCGCGGACAAGGTGCACGCGATCGCGGTCTAACGCCAGGAGCTCCTCCGTGAAGGCCATTGCTGCGCCGGAGCGGGCGCCGTAGATCAGGCTCCATTCCCGTCCGGCTTCGGCCACCGCTCGAACCATGGGCAGCAACGGGGTGATACCGATGCCGCCAGCGATGAACAGGTAGTGGTCAGCCAGCACCAGGGGAAACCGGTTCCGCGGGCGGCTGATGGCTACTCGCTGGCCCGCCCGCAGCGCGTGCACCTCATCTGACACGCCGCCTGCCGGAACGTGGAGCACACCGATGCGGTACGTGTTCAGGTTCGCTGGGTCGCCACACAGCGAGTACTGGCCGATCTGTCCAGACGGCAGGACGAGATCGACATGCGCACCGGGTTCCCACGCAGGTAGCCGCACGCCGTGCACGCTGGAGAGCTCCAACGCGATGATCTTGTCAGCAACGGGGCGGATCCCGGCCACGATGACGGGTTGGGTTCCGGGCGGCTCTACGGCCTCAGCAGGTTCCGCGGGGGCCGAGGTGTCGGCGCTGGCTCGTCTTCCGGCGAGCAGTCGGTAGAGGCTGAAGAACCCGACGATCCAGATCAAGACGATGCCGGTCCCGAGCACGACCGGGTCGTCTGTTCCAGCGGTGAAGGCGTGCACGGTCGTCAGCCCGAACACGGCGAACGCGCTGCGGTGGACGTAGGACCACCACCGATGCGGGATGCGCTGGCTGAGCAGGGAAGTCGCTTGGATGGCGACGAGCAGATATGCAGCGATCACGCCCCAGGCCACCGCGGTGGGTCGGTAGCTGGAGGTGAACGGGATCAGTAGCTGGGGCAGCCCGATGTTCACCCAGGTGTCGGCGAGTAGCGCAAAAGCGTGCACAGCGAGGAAGGTCAGGGACAGTGCGGACACGAAGCGGTGCAGGTCTCGCAGGCGCGCTGCGTTCACTCGCTTGCCGAGCACGCGGGTCGAGAACAGCAATCCCAACACAACCGTGGTCGATAGCAGCCACCAGGACATCAGTCCGCCGACGCGCGCGAGGTACCACCAGATTCGGGGGTCCACGTGACATACCTTTCCCAATTGCCGACCGGGTGCGCCGCTCCGTCCCCAGTGACGAGCACACCGGCCACGCCATGGGATTCCAGCAGGGTCGTCCCGGCAGACATGCCGGCGATCAGCGCCGCCTTGGCCAACACCTCGGCCCAGGAGGCGTCGCCGGCCACCACCGTGACGGTGGCGACCTCGCTGGTTGCGGGCATTCCGGTGCGCGGGTCGATGAGGTGGTGCAGTTCCCGCCCTTGCCGTTGCCAGCGGCGTCGAAGCCGGGTGGAGGTGGCCACTGCACCATCGGCCAAGGCCAGCCACGCCAGGTCCGTGTCCGGGTCGGCCTCGTCTGCCACGGCACTGTCCCAGGCCACACCACTGGGCGGCGAGCCCGCCATTCGAACGTCGCCGCCCAGATTGACAGACGCCCCTTCCGCTCCTGCGGTGAGCAATTCGTTGACCAGGAGATCGGCTGCGTAGCCCTTGCCGATGCCCCCCAGATCGAGTTGGACGCCGGGAGGTAGGTAGACGCGATCTGCTTTGAATTCGATGTCTGCGCAGCCGGGAGCAGGCACAGGCGGCGCCTCGGGCAGCGGTCCGTCCCGCAACGTCTCGAAGCTGCCGCTGTAGCCAGCGGTTTTCAAGGCAGGCAACACGGTCGGATCGAACAGACCACCGGTCACCTCCCACGCCCGCACCGCGGCGTGCACCACCCACAGCGTCGGAGCGCAAACCCGGACCCATCGGCCCTGCAAGCTGTTCAGCCGGCACAATTCGCTGTCCGGTTGGAACCGGGACCACAACGATTCAAGCTGGCCCAGCAGGGTTTGTGCCCGAGCCAGCAGCTCGGGGGCTCCGCCGGTTACCACGAGATGCCCGGCGGAACCCATCACCGGAAACCGTGCTTCAGCTGCCACTGCTGCGCGCCATGGGATTTGCCGCCATGGTCTGGGCCTGAGGCGGCGCGGGTGCGGCAGAAGAGTTTTCGGCCGTCTTGCCGCCGCCACATCCGCTGCCGCTGCTGCGGGTAGCAGGCCCCGGCGCCCCCTGAGCCTCGGGCGCGGGAGTCGCCGCCGTGGGTGCGGCATTGGCCACCGGCGACGATGGAGAGGCGTCGCCATTGGCCAGCAGAGGTATCAGCAGTGTGGCACCGGCAATGCTGGCCGCGGCAACGCCCACCCGCAGCGCTGTGCGGCGATCCTGTTCCTGGGCGGCACCAGACTCCTCGGCCATGGATCACATGCCTCCCATGCCGCTGTTCGGTGCAGGAGCCGCACCGCCGTTCGGCGCGGGGTTCATGCCATTGTTGTTCGGTGCGGGACTCATGCTGTTCATCCCGCTGTTGAACGGCATCCACATGTAGCCCGTGCCGCTGAAGGGCATCCACATCCCGCCCGTCCCATTGCTGGGCATTGCGGTGCCATTGTTCGGCATACCCATGCCATTCATGGTCATACCGCCGTTGGGCATCATGCTCATGCCGTTCATGCCCATGCCGCTACCCTGACCATTCGGCATCATCCCCATGCCGTTCATGCCCGTGCCGTTGTTGCCCATCATGTTCGGCATTCCGTTCATCATGCCCATGCCGCCACCCTGGCCATTCGGCATCATTCCCATACCGTTCATGCCCATACCATTCATCATGTCCATGCCATTCGGTTGGCTGGGCTGCCCCATGCCGTTCGGTTGGATGGGCTGCCCGGGTCGCTGGTCGGGGGACGACGGCGCAGGTGCCGTGGGGGGCGGCTGCGGGGCGTCCGAAGTGGCGCTAGCGACCGCCACACTAGTCGTGACACCAACCGTCACGACGCCTGCGGCGAGAGCGAGGGCCGTGCGATGTTTGATTTGCCCTAGCTTGAATGACACTTTTTCCTCCATTCCTAGGGGTGCATGCCGCGCATACACCTCTGATCTTCAGAGCTCAATTCCACAATTTCTTACCACCGGTATGCCAAGCTTCCGGGGGAAAGTGGCCTCATTTGCGAACGGTCGGCTGGAAATTTCGCAGTCGCAGGCTGTTGGTAACGACAAACACCGATGAAGTCGCCATTGCTGCCCCGGCGATGAGCGGGTTGAGCAGGCCGAAACCGGCTAGTGGCAAGGCGGCAACATTGTAGAAGAACGCCCAGAAGAGGTTGCCCTTGATCGTGGCGAGGGTCTTGCGGGCGAGTCGAATTGCATCTGCGGCGGCTTGCGGGTCTCCCTTGACCAGGGTCAGGTCGGCGGCGGCGATGGCCGCGTCGGTTCCGGTTCCCATTGCCAGGCCGAGGTCAGCCTGGGCCAAGGCGGCGGCGTCGTTGACACCGTCGCCGACCATTGCCACGACTTTTCCTTCACCCTGGAGCCGTTTGACTTCATCGACCTTTTCCTCGGGGTGGACTTCGGCGATGACCTCGTCGATCCCGACTTGGGTGGCGACGTGCTTCGCTGCCGCAGTGTTGTCACCAGTAAGCAGTACGGGCCTCAGCCCCAGTTCCTTGAACTGGGCAACCGCATCAGCGCTGGTCTTCCTGACCGTGTCGGCTACGACGAGCGCGGCGCGAATCTGTCCTTCCCATGCGGTGAAAACGACGGTGTTTCCGGCGCTTTCGGCTCGTTGCTGAGCCTGAGCGAGAGAGACTGGAACGTCCAGGTTGTCTTGGCTGGCCAGCCAGCTCGCGCGTCCGGCGAGGATCGTCCGGCCTTCAACGGTGCCGGTGACGCCACTTCCGGCGTGATTGGCGAACCCTGTGACGGCGGGGAGGGCCGAGTTCCTGTCTGCGGCGGCGTCCGCGATCGCGCGGGCGATCGGATGCTCGCTGGCGTTCTCCAAAGCGCCTGTCAGGCGCAGAATTTCCCCGTCGTCCTCGCCCTCGGCGGCCACGACTTCGGTCAGGCTCATCCGTCCCTCGGTGATCGTGCCGGTCTTGTCCAGCACGATCGTGTCGATGCGCCGGGTTGACTCCAGCACCTCGGGACCACGGATGAGCAGGCCGAGCTGAGCACCTCGACCGGTGCCGACCATCAGAGCCGTCGGCGTGGCCAGTCCGAGCGCGCACGGGCAGGCGATGATGAGCACAGCGACCGCCGCGGTCAGCGCCATCGACCCGGGGTGGCCCAGGAACAGCCAGGCGATCAGGGTCTCGGCCGCCAGCAGAATGACTACTGGGACAAAGATCGCGGAGATCTGATCAGCCAGCCGCTGCACCTCGGCCTTGCCTGTTTGAGCGTCCTCGACCAAGCGGGCGATCTGTGCGAGTTTGGTGTCCGCGCCGACCCGGGAGGCGCGCACCAGCAGTTGACCTCCGGCGTTGACGGTCGCGCCGGTCACCACGTCGCCCGCGCTGACCTCGACGGGCAGTGATTCGCCCGTCAGCAGGGATTCGTCCACGGCCGAGGAACCTTCCACCACGACGCCGTCGGTGGCGATCTTCTCCCCCGGTCGCACGAGGAATTCTGCGCCGACCTCCAACTGGTCGATCGGGATACGCTCCTCGCGTCCGTCGCGCACGACGGTGACGTCTTTGGCGCCGAGATTCATCAGGGCTCGGATCGCCTCGCCGGCGCGTCTGCGAGCACGCGCCTCGAAGTAGCGGCCTGCAAGGATCGCTGCGGTCAGGGCCGCGGCCACTTCCAGGTAAACCTCTGCCGAGCCGTGCGTGTTCGAACTGGGAATGAGCGAGAACGCCATCGTCATTCCGGGCTCGCCCGCGCCGCCGAAGAACAGCGCGTACACGCTCCACGCCCACGCCGCCAGCACACCAAGTGAGACCAGGGTGTCCATCGTGACCGCCCGGTGGCGCAGGTTCAGCACAGCTGCCCGGTGGAACGGCCACGCCCCCCACAACGCAACAGGAGAAGCCAACGCGAAGACCAGCCACTGCCAAAATCTGAACTGCGCGGCGGGCACCATCGACAGCACCAACACCGGCGCGGTCAAGAGAACCGAGACCAGCAATCGATCCCGCAGAGCCCGCACGCGCCGTTGCTCATCATCAAGAGGACCCCCGGCACCCTCAACCTCACCCGGCGTTGCCTGGGGCGTCGGAGAGGCAGGAAGACTCGCGCCGTATCCCGTGCCCCGCACCGTGGCCACCAGGTCCTCCGGCGCAACGTCATCGGAATGGGCAACGCGTGCGCTGGCGGTGGCGAAGTTCACCGACGCACTCACCCCGGGCAGCTTGTTCAGCTTGCGCTCGATTCGGGCAGCGCACGACGCACACGTCATGCCCGTGATGGACAAGTCGGTCTGCACCGAGCGAGTCGCATCAGTCCGGTCCGGAGATTCGAGTTCGGTCGTGGTCATATCAGGCTCGCCCCTCGGTGCCGA